>NZ_CP108012.1:0-4800000 GCF_036136635.1 Micromonospora sp. NBC_00330 | reverse complement strand
CTCCTTGCGAAGACAGTAGCGCAGGAAGAAGAGATAATCAAGAAATTCAAGCAAGATCAGCTTTGCTCGCAGTTGGGGTTGCGTTCGAATGCAGGCTCGGTCCGATGGCTGGACGTCAGGTTGCGTCCTATGCGGATGTCCTAAGATGTCAAACTAGGCGGCGATCGTTCGGGCGGTGGCGTACACGTCGGCGGGTAGGGCGTGGTGGAGCTGCCACAGGACGCGCATGGGTCGGTCACCCGTGTGCGACTTGTAGGTCATGGTGCCGGCGTAGAGGTACGGCGGCGCTCCCAGGTCGCGGTCGGCGATGCGGGTTTCCCGAACGAAGAGGTGCACGGTCGAGCCGCCCGACGTGTAGCGCTGCCCGGTCGCCGACGCCGCCGAAGTCGTGCTCTGCGACTCCCACTGGAACAGGGTGTCGGTGATGGCGCGGTCGGCGTACATGGTGGTGGGGGAGTAGTGGGCCTCCGACTTGACCAGGGTGACGAAGAACAGGTCGGCTTGGGCGTCGGGCAGCCACTTCACCCCCTCGCGTAGCGATCCCGGGTTGGTCATCCCGAAGGCTGCGCATGCCTCGTTGCGGCTGTACCGGGCGTGCACCCGCAGCGGCACCACTCCCGGGGCGGCGGTCGGCGTCACCCGGTGGATGCGGTCCCGCAGCACCTCGGCGACCTGCCGCAGCTCGGCGCAGCGAGCCGGTTCCTTCCACAGCCGTGCCAGCCGTTCGTCGCGCGTCGCGAGGGGTGCGCTCGGCCCCCAGAGGCTGAAGTGCAGCATGTCCAGCAGTCGGCTGCTGCCCGCGTACACCTGCTGACCTGGCGCGGGCGGTCCGGCCGCGACCCTCGTCAGCAGCTCTAGTCGGTCGACGTCGTCGGTGTGCAGCATGCGACCGATTGCCCGGCCCAAGTCGCGGTCATCGGGACCGGGGGCGGACGTCTCGATGCCGGCGAGCCGCCGCAGCCCGGTCCAGCCGCCGAAGCTGGCCGATCGGTACACGTCCTCGATCTCCAGGCCGGTCTCGCGGAGGAACGTTGCCAGGCTGACGTCGCCGAGTTGCCGCAGCTCGGAAACGAGGCCAGCCTTCGAGGTGGGCAGCGCCGACCGCAGGTTGGCGAGAACTACCTCCTTTGCCACCCGGTCCAGCTCGACATGGCAGCCGCTGGGCAGGCTCGGAAAGTCGTCGCGGACCGCTTCGGTGATCGCCCGCCGGCTCACCCCGGTCAGGGCACGCCACCGCAGGTCGAACCGGAAGTTGGCGTGCTGCCCACCGATGAAATCGAGCACCGTGAGGCAGGGCTTGTCGTCGTCGAGGCGCAGACCACGGCCGAGCTGTTGCAGGAATATCGTGGCGCTCTCCGTGGGCCGCAGCATCAGAATCGTGTCGACCATCGGCAGGTCGACGCCCTCGTTGAACAGGTCCACTGTGAAGAGCACCCGCAGCTTGTCGGCTTTGAAGTCCCGCAACAGCCCCGCCCGATCAGTGCCGGCCTTCGAGGTCACCGCCGCCGCCTCGACACCGTGCTTCCTGAACCAGGCGGCCATGAACTCGGCGTGCCCGATACTCACGCAGAACCCGAGCGCCCGCATCCGCCCGACGTCCACCTTCTCGCGGACCGCCCGCAACACCGTCCGCGCCCGAGCATCGTTGCCGGTGTAAATGGTGCTGAGCTGGGTCGGGTCGTAGCCCTGGCCGCGCTTCCAGGTGACGTGCGACAGGTCCACGTCGTCGTGCAGCCCGAAATACTGGAACGGCGCCAGCAACTGCCGCTCCAACGCGTCCCACAGGTGCAGCTCAACGGCCGCGCGCCCGTCGAACCACCGGCGCACGTCGCCGCCGTCGGCCCGGTCGGGGGTCGCGGTGAGGCCCAGGAGTACGCGGGGACGCAGTCGCTCCAACAGCCGCGTGTACGTCGGGGCCTCGGCATGGTGGAACTCGTCGACGATCACCATGTCGTACGCCTCGGGGTCGACCTCCCGGCGGTGCAGCGACTGGATGGAGGCGAAAACATGCTTCCAACCATTCGGCTTCTCGCCCGCGACCAGCGTCTCGCCGAAGCTGCCGTCGCCCATCACCTGCCGGAACGTCGACAGGCTCTGCCGCAGGATCTGCTCCTGGTGAGCGACGAAGAGCAGCGAGTCGGCTCGTTTCGCCTTGTGCAGCCGGCGGTAGTCAAGGGCGGCCACCACCGTCTTGCCGGTCCCGGTGGCCATCACCACCAGGTTGCGCCACCGCCCGTGCACCAACCGCTCGGCGTCCAGGTCGGCCAGGATCTCGGCCTGATAGGGGTACGGGCGCACGTCCAGGTTCGAGATCGCGGTCGGCGCATCGTCGCGGCGCTCCCCGCTCAACGCGTGCCGCAGCCGTTCGGTATCCCTGGTCGCGTCGTACGTCTCGAACGCCGGATCGTTCCAGTAGTCCTCGAACGTCGCCGTGAACGTGTCGATGACGTGCGGCTGCTCCATGTTCGAGATGCGGACGTTCCACTCCACGCCGTCCACCAGCGCGGTCTTCGACAGGTTCGACGAACCGACGTACGCGGTGGTGGTGCCGTTGGCTCGGCGGAACAGCCACGCCTTGGCGTGCAGGCGGGTGGTCCGCGTTTCGTACGACACCTTGATCTCGGCGCCCAGTTCGGCGAGCCGGTCTAGCGCTCGCTGATCGGTCGCGCCGAGGTACGTGGTGGTGATGACGCGGACCTTGCCGCCTCGGGCAATCAGCTCGCGGATGGCTGGCTCGACGACGCGCAGGCCGTACCACTTGATGAACGCGCACAGCAGATCCACTTGGTCGGCGGAGGCCATCTCGTGGTTGACCTCGTGGCCGATGCGGGGTTGGTTACGGCCGTTGACCAGTAGCGCGCCGGTGGAGAGGGGAGTGGTGGGGCGTTGCGGGAAGGTGGGCTCCGCGGGTGGGGTCGGTGGGGCGGCGATGGCGTGAAGCAGGTGCTTGGCGTCGGTTACCTGGTCCTGTTCGGTCGCTGCCTTGGGGCTCAGGGTGGCAATGGCTTCGGCGATCTGGTTCGCCATTGCGATCTGGTGGTGGAGCTTGTCGTCGCCGCCGGGGACGGAGTGGAGGGCTCGGGCGGCCAGGGTGGCGATGTGCCGGGCGAGGGTGTGGTGCGCGTCGGCCGGATCGAGTTTGTGGTGTTGGATCAGGGCGGCATCGACGTGCTGGAGGCGATCGGCAAGCTCACGGGTGACCAGATGCTCGTAGATTCCTCGTCCAAGGTCAACCATTGGAGCAAGCTATCCGATTTGCGGCGATAGTGCAGCCCCGGCGCGCATTGGTTGCACTGAAAGGCTCAAACGTCATGTCTGATACGGAACTCGCGGGTCTGACCCGAGCAGGCGGCCGCTTTCTTCTGTCGGGAGGCCGACACCCCTGGACAGAGTGGATCAACGACTCATAAGATGCATCTCTTACTACTTCGCTGACGTGTAGATTTAGTCGACATGAACGACGCCGTGTGAGGGGTCTCAGCTCGGTGAATGACAACCTCTTGCTACTGGCTGCCGTGGCGCTGTGTCTAATTATTTTGGTATGCCTGACGGCTCTTCCTCGCATGTTTGCTGCTGCTTTTTCAGGTCGCACAAGGTTGGCCAGGAGTTTTCCAGCCGGGTACGATGCGGAAAATTCCTTGCCGATGTCCAGGCAAGTAGACGTTGCTCTAGAGAGCCTAGCAAAAATGTACCCTTATAGGGTTTCGCAAGGTGATGCGTCTGTGATGGACATGACGGAGCCCGTCAGGTGTAGGCCGCAGTTTCACAGTGAGGCCATAATCCAGATTTCGGCACACTACCGAAGAGGTAGAACGGTTTCGCTTGACTGTGGCGGACTGCCTCGAGGGGAAATAATCAGGGTTGCTGATTTCTGTAGTGGTCTGTCGGCTTCCTCGGGTGGTTGGGTTCTCCGAGTGGCGGATCTTGTCTTACTCCTAACGCCTGGCACTGGTGATCGTCGGTCCTGAAGGGATCGCGGAATCGGGGAGATGTAACGATGGTGGGGCACGAAGATAGTGACCGTTCAGCCGAGGAGTGGGCGGACGGCGACGCAGCGCAATACAGGGGCAACGATCGACTGTTGCTGCTGACTCACCAGGTCCGTGAAACCGAGCATCGCCTTGCTGTTGCAAGGAGTCGGAAGTGGTGGTCAAACATCTCCATGCTCTTGGGTCCACTCCTCGGGGTTGTCCTATACATGCTCTATTGGATTCCGGGGATACCGGAGGTTGTACTTAGGGCCGTGTATCTCCCGGCTATCCCGGTTGCCATTGCTTTCTGTATCGCATCATACTATCTCAAGACCCATGCTGGTTATCCGGAGAAGTTGCCCGATGGGCAGATCGAATACCTCAATGAGGGTGATCTGGAACTTAAACTAGCTAGGCAGAGAGATAACCGCAAGCATTTCCTAGCACGCGTCGATACTGATACTAAGGTGCGGCGCATCGCGTATAAAGAAGATGCTTTTTTTGATATCGACCGCCTCCGACTCGAAAGTAAAGGCTATAGGCGATTTAACAATACCCTGCAGGGCGTGTTGATTATTGGTTCCATAGCTGCTACTGGAGCGGCCGGACTGGTTGCAGAGTTCAAATTCCTCCGGTGGGTCACCCTCGGTCTCACTCTAGCTGTAGGTATTTCAAGCGGCTTTATGGGCTACTATAAATATAAAGAGCGGAGCTTTTACCTGCAGCAGACCGCAGACGCTATCGAAAATGAATGGGAAGCTGTCGAAGTTGGTGTCGGACGCTACAAGCGGTTCGGAGAGGATCAGGAAGGGGAAGCACTGGCTGAGTTTGTAGAGGAGGTACACCGCCTGAAGTCCGAACAGAAGAAGCGTCAGCAGAACCTGGAGCAGCCTCCGGAAGCGCGGAATCCCAACGAATGACCTGCTGGGACGGCCTACCAGGCTACCCTCAGGAAATGTAACCGTAGCCGCGGGACGTCGGGGTGGTCGTACTCGTCATTTCTGCTAGATGGCGCGAATCAGCACATTGAAGACTGGCGCATTTTCCCAGGCCGGCTGCAGCTTGGTGACGTTGCCCCAGCCCCAGGAGCGATACGCCATTTGGGCGGCAACATTGTCTGGTCGGACCAGCAGCGTTGCCCGCGTCTCAATTCGATTCTGGATCAGTGCGTCATGCAGCGCCTTCGCGATGCCCTGACGTCGCCAGGCGGGGTGTACCAGCAGCTCGCTGAGCGCGAAGGTGCGTTTGCCGTTCTCCTCGGTGAACCCCGGCGGCACGGGCTCGTGGATCCCGTCCCACCATCGCGTCTGCGGGGGGAGTGGAAACCCGTAGATGTAGCCGACCGAGGCCCCGTTGACCGTTGCGGTGGCCAGCTCCCACCCGGCTCGCTGCATGTGGAGGTCGAGCTGACGCCGGTAGCGGTCCTCGCTGTAGAACTCGCCGCCACCCGCGTAGACCTCCAGGTAGAGGCCGACGAGCTGATCGAGGATCTCCTTAGCCTCGTCGGCGCTGTGATGACGAAGTTGCAGACCCTCGATCACAGGCTCACCGCCTGGTCGTAGGCGTCGACGAACTGGCGGGTTGCCGTGGTCGCCTGTCGTGGCGCTGCCAGACTTCCGCGCACCTGCGCGAAATGCTGGCTTACTCGCTTCGAGTTGATCTGGTTCACGGCTGCCAGGACATCCAGAGCGATACGTGCCGCCTCGTTGACGTCGCCCTGCCGGTATGCCGCCTCCGAGAGCCGCACTGTGTAGTAGACCTGGTTCCGCCGATGGCTAGGCGAGGGATTGGCAGTGATTGAGCGCAATGACTGAACAGCGCGCTCAGGTCTGTCGAGGGCAAGGTAGGAGAGCCCTTCGATCCCGTTCAACTCTTGGGCGTTCACGAAGTGCACGAAACCTTGGTCATCCTCATGAGAGCCGCGGTCCAACTCCCGGCGGGCCTTGGTCATCTCCCGACTGAATCCACTGGCATCCCTGAGCACAGCGTAAGCGTGCGCCCTGCGCAGGTGCAGCAACGTGGTGAGTCGAGGTGTGGCCCAACCGGCGGAGACCCGTAGAGCAGCTTCGGCGCAGTGCAGCGCCTCGCCAGGTTGGCTCTCGCGGATCAGTAGGGACAGGTGCGTCAGGGCACGGACTTCCACTCGTGGGTCATCCGCGATTCGGGCACGGGCTATCGCCTCATTGAGGTACGGCCTCGCCTCGGGCCGTCGTTCGGCGTCGATGGCGAGCCAGGCCGCCTCGATGGAGAGATCGGCCAATGCGCTTTGGAGGGCGTCGCCGACCTCTCTGCTGTAGCTGGCCCGCGCCGCCCAAGAGGACAGCTTGGTGTGCACTTGGATGGCGACGTCGCAGAGCAGGTCTGCGCCTGCTACCGCGTCTGCCCGCCGGAGGTCGTCAACCAGGGCGCTGGCAAGCTGCACCTGCTCCATGCCGATTGTCCTGGGCATCTCGGCCGGCCCCGCGAGCAGGTACGTGTGACCACTCGCAGCCAGTCCCGTGAGCGCAGCCAGTACGTTGAATCGTCGGCGGTCCGTAGCGCCACCCCCTTGGCTTGATGCCTCCTCCACGCTAACGGCCACGGCTCCCCGCTCGCCTTGCTCAGTGGGCTGATCGTCGCCATCTGCGGGATCGGTGCCGTCTGCGATGAGGCTCGTATCGGTCCAGCAAGGTTGATCAGGGAGGCGGAACCACAGGTCTTCTGCTGGCACCCGCAGCAGCTGTGCCCAGTGCGTCAGCCGGTCCAGGTGCACGAGCGGCGGGCCGTTCTCCACCCGGCTGAGCTGCGCCTGCGTGATGCTCAACCACCCCGCCACCACGGATTGCGGCAAGGCGACCCGCCCGTGATACGGGTGGCACCGGTACGCCCGGATCACCCGTCCCAGATGCCGCTCGGCGAGGGCCTGTCGCACCGGCTCGTGGTCCCAGAAGCTCGCCGGCACCTTCGGCGGCGTGCTCAACCGGTCCCGCTCGGCGGCCTGGCACGGCGTACACCGTCCGCTGTCGTTGTCCCGGGCCAGCCGTCCGCCGCACCGAGGGCAGTTCGCGTGGGTCACCGGCGGCTCCGTCCGTCTCGCCTCATCGAACCTATCCATTGAACACGCTGCGTGGAGCGCTGGTATACGCGCGACGCATATCGTCAATGGACCGCCGGACAAGCGAACGGACTACAACTACTCAGGACGGGCGCGCCGCCCGCAGCGCCTTGACGACCAAGCTCCAACGCCCCGGCCCGTTCACCGACTCCAGCGGTTTCCCGTCCGCCACGACCACGCCAGCAGCGCGCAGCACCTCCAGGTGAGCGGCAAAAGCCGGGTGCGCCGCCAGCTCTGCCTTGGTGTGCGGAAACGCGATGATCGGCAGCCCCGCCCCCAGCGACTCGTTGAGGACGCCGAGCGCCAGCGTGTCGTTGATGCCCAGCGCCCACTTCGTCACCGTGTTGAACGTGACCGGCGCGGCCACCACCACATCGGCCGGCGGGTGCGGCTCCGGGTCGCCGGGCATCCGCCACTCCACGCGTACGAGATAGCCGGTCTTGTCTTGCAACGCCGCCCGGTCGAGCCACGTCGCGGCGGTCGGGCTGACGATCATGCACACCCGCCATCCGTCGGCGATCAGGAGGTCGACCAGCTCGTCGATGTGTTCCGCCGGACCCGCGGCGCAGACGACCAGATACAGCACCGGACGTTCCGTCATGCCCGCAGTCTGCCCGATTCGACAGTAGCGACGTCGCGGGCATACCGATCACGTATGCCGTCAACGATCACCATGACATGCCGTTGTGCCTGGTCAGCCGCGACAGTCGACGCATGGCCCGGGGCGGGTGCCTTGTCCCGGAGTTGCGCCGGCCCTCAACGGCGCAGCTCCTCCCCGCCCGCCCCGGTGCCAGCCCATGACTCAACGACTTGGAGCCGGCATGCCCACCGTGAACGACGACCACCCGGCTCGGGTGGGCCTGGCCGCCGCCTGGGAGTCGGTCGTCGACGTGCGGGCCGCCGGAGACTTCTGGTGCACCCTCGAAGACCGCCGCCCCGGGCTGCTCCCACACCGCGACGCGCCGCTGTTCTTCACCGCGCTGGGCCGCCTCCTGGTCGGCGGCGACGACCCGGCGAACCGGGCGGCGCTGCTCCGGGTGCTCGGCCACGCGTACCGTCACTTCGACCTCCTCCCGCACACCACCACCATCGGCGACGCGCTGCTCGCCACCGTCGCCCGCCACGCGCGCCCACTGTGGACGCCGCACCTCGCCATCGCCGCCGAGCGCGCCCTGTACCGCGCCACGCACGCCATCCGTCGCGCCGCCGTGCGGGCCGGCGACGGCCGAGCCTGGTGGCACGTCGAGGTGATCGGCCACGATCGGCCGTCGCCCGACATCGCCATCCTGACGGTACGTCCCTGGCGACGGCTGCCCTTCCAACCAGGTCAGGCCGTGCCGGTCTGCACGCCGCGCCTGCCTGGGCACTGGCGCTGGCTCTCACCGGCCAACGCCCCACGCGCGGACGGCACCGTCGAGCTGCACGTCCGCGCCGTACCCGCCGGCGCCGTCTCCCACCGCCTGGTCCACGAGGTACGCCCCGGCGAGCCGCTCTGGCTCGGCCCGCCCGTCGACACCGGGCTGCGCCTCGAACCGTCGAGCACCAACGATCTGCTGCTCGTCGCCGGCGGCACCGGCGTGGCACCGCTGCGCGCCCTGGTCGAACAGGTCGCCGCCGCACGCGACGGTCGGCGGGTGACGCTGATCGTCGGCGCGCACACCTTCACCGACCTGTACGACGCGATCGCCCTGGACAAGCTGCAATGCGCCCACGACTGGCTGACCATCGTGCCGGCCCTCTCCGACGACCCCTGCGCCGAGCCGGCCGAGCAGGGCGACGCCTGACCATCGCCCTCGACCATCACCAGCCCGGCCAGGACATCTACCTTTGCGGCCCACCCGCGATGCTGGCCGACGCGCGGCCACGGTTGTGCGCACTCGGCATCCCCGCCGCCCGCATCCACCTGCACGAAGGCTTCACTTGCTGACGGCTTGCCTGCCGGATGAACTCTGATCGGCCCGCGTACGCGCCGATCATGATCCTCGACGATCGGTTACCAGTTGGAACTGAGCTGCTTGACGGCCTGGCGGAAACGCCGCGGCGGCAGGACGGCCCGGAGCTTGTCGGCAGCGTCAGCGAAGTCCGAGATCGTGGTGACGCAGCCGTGGCCGAGGTGGGCGAGCCGGATGACGCCAAACCGCTCGACCACGAGTGCCTGGGACAGCGGGACGGTGTGCACGTTCCCGTCACCATCCACCGTAGAGATCGCGTCGATGCCGATGACCAGCCTGCCCTTGTTGTGGAACCGCTTGGAGAACGGCGGCCTGACGACCTCACCTGCTGGCACGAAGCGGGTGGTCGGGCAGGAATCCTCGGTGGCGCGAGGAAGGTTGGGTTTCGACCCGTACGGTACGACGATCATGGCGCTTGAGAGCCAGCCCGACACGATGTCCCGTGTCGCGTCCGGAGTAAGCCCAGTCAGCTCGCTGAGTGATTCCGAGCCGTGGATCTCAGCCGTGCCGAGCAGCTCCTGGTGGGCCAAGGGTTGAAGCTCGCTGATCGACTGCATCCATTCGATGTCGCCCTCCATGGTCATGCGCTGCGTTGGCACCCGGTCGGCGATCTCCACTTGATCGATCCCATCGGCGGCAAGCCGTTGCAGCTCGGCCCAGAGGAGCTCCGCCGCGACGGTGGCGTCGAAATTCTTGCCCTTCCTGCCGAAGTCTGGTGTGACCCTCAACCCGAGCTCGTGCCGCGTCCTGTCGACGACCTCGCACATGAATTCCGCACCGGTGGCCACCCCGGCCTCGTCTACTGCCTCAGCGACTCGCGACCGCAGCGCCCACATCAGAACGACAGCTTCCGCGCTGGGTTCGACACCGACCGTCAGCGCGACGCCGCGGACCTCGTCGGCGTACCAGATCGGGCCCATTTGGTTGTTGACGAGTGGCGTGCTGCGGGTGACTCGCGGGCCGGCGGGCAATGGCAGTCGCATCGCCTGAGGCGGTTCGCCCGTCAGGGTGAGAACCGCGTTGCCGCTGGTGAAGAACCTTTCGACATACCGTCGGATCTCGTCCGCTGTGAAGAGCTTGTAGTCCACTGCGGGCCAGCGCGACAGGCCGTATCCGCTCGGCCCGAAACGCCGCGACAGCAGCGCTCCCCACGGGTCGCGCAGACCTTCTTCGATGTTCGAGACGTACCGGCTGTCCGCATTGAGGTCCGCGACCGCGTCGGACAGATCCTCGGGCGGAAGATTGCTGATGGCCGAGCAGATGGTGGCGAGATGCTCCGCTACCTGATCCGGTGGGCCGCCTGCGAGGAATGACGTGTCATTCATCCAGATGTTGTCCTCGTACCGCTCCGCGACGTGATCCTCCGTCCAGTCCACCAGGTGTTGGACGAGATGAGTCAGGCCGATGGAGTCGATCTCTTCGTCGCGGGCGCCGCACCCAAACGTCAGCGACGCGGCCAGGGTGCCAGGCATATTGCGTTGGATGACAGTAACTTCGTCTATCTCCTCGCGCCGCATGAGCGGATCGTAAGGCGACAGGTCAAGCCAGGGGCCGAGGCGTTCGACAGTCGGATGAGGCGGTGCCGTTGGTACGTCAACTGATGGTGTCGCCGAACTCGCGTACCCCGTCGACGTCAAGCGTGATCCGGTCGTTTGAGGTCCACTGGCCGGTGGCGGCGAGCCAGCTCGGGTCGTCGCGTTCGTCGATGTTGCTCCAGCTGTGCCGGTGGTGCCGTAGCTGGATCGGCCCGGTCGACTGGCCCGGCGTGAGCGTGCCGTCGGTGAAGGTCAGCTCCACCCAGCCGGGGACGGGCGTTCCCGGGATCGGGTAACCCGGCGGCGCTGGCGTCGTCATCCCGGCCGGCGGCCCGCCCGGCGGGATGAAGAACTGGACGGTCTGCCGGATCCGGTCGCAACCCAGCGCGGCCCAGTCGCAGTTCGGCACCAGCGAGGTGTTGGCGCCCTCGAAGCGCAGGTGGTAGCGCACCCGCACCGTGCTCAGGTCGAGTGGCGCGGTGCCGGTGTTTGTCACCTTCAGGAGGTGCTGGATCTGGTTGTTCGTGGGGGACCAGTCCAGGTTGAGGTAGCTGACCGTCGCGCGGCCGGCCGCAGTGCGCACTGTGGTGGTGGGCGAGGTGTCGGAGTAGCCGCCGAGCGCACGGGCGGCAATCGCGATCCGGTACGTCGTGCCGGGTGCGAGGTCGGTCAAAGTGATCGTGGTGTCGGTCGTGGAGCCGAGGAAGCGGTACGTGTTCGGGCCCAGCGGCACCTGCACCTCGTAGTTGATGGGCTGCTCCGCGCCGGGCTCGACCCAGGTGGAGGGCGCCCAGCTGAGGGTGAGCTGATGTGGTTCGTTGGCCACCACAGTGGGGGTGCCCGGGGTGCTGATCGCCGGCCCGTCGGCGCGGGCGGCGTTGACGGCGAGCAGGCTCGCCAGCGCGGCGAGGGCGACGGCGGCGGCGACACGGCGAGCAGGCATAGGCGAATGGTATGCACCGGCATCGATGCCTGTGCATCGTCCGTCAGTCCAGAGACGCCGAACGCGGATCCAGTCCGTTACGTGACGTAGTCGGATTCGAGATAATGCCTGGTCACGTGGCTACATAGCGTGAACCCGTCATCACGAACGGCCTCGACGTCGGCGTCGCACCTGCCGCCCCGTCCGGCCCCAGACGGGAGAAACACATGCGTGCTCAGAACAAAACCCGGCGGTACGGCGCCCGAGCGTCAGTACTCGTGCTCGGTCTTGTCGTAACCGGAGCGGTGCTCGTCCCGGCGAGCCCGGCGTCCGCCGCGGTCCCCGGTCTGGTGCGGGTCGCCGCGACCAGCGTCACCAACTCGGCCGACTTCCGCAGCGTCACGGCGACGTGCCCGGTCGGGAAGGTGCTCACCGGCACCGGCTACGAACTCAACGGCATCACCGGCGAAGGCGTCGTCGACGACCTGCGTCCCAACGGTGGCGTCGCCACGGTACCGACAGCCGTCACCGTCGGCGCCTACGAGACCGAGGCGTTCGCGGGGAACTGGTCGGTGACGGCGTACGCGATCTGCGCCAACCCGGTGCCCGGCCTGGTCCGGGTGGCCACAACCAGCGTCACCAACTCGGCCGACTTCCGCAGCGTCACGGCGACGTGCCCGGTCGGGAAGGTGCTCACCGGCACCGGCTACGAACTCAACGGCATCACCGGCGAAGGCGTCGTCGACGACCTGCGTCCCAACGGTGGCGTCGCCACGGCACCGACCGCTGTCACCGTCGGCGCGTACGAGTCGGACGCCACGGCCCTGAACTGGTCCGCCACCGCGTACGCGATCTGCGCCAACCCCCTCGCGGGCCTGGTGCGCACCTCGGCCGTGGGGGCCAGCAACTCCCTCGACTTCCGTAGCGTCACGGCGACGTGCCCGGTCGGGAAGGTGCTGACCGGCGCCGGCTACGAGCTGATCGGGGTGACCGGCGAGGGCGTCGTGGACGACTTCCGCCCCAACGGCGGCCCCGCGACCGCCCCGACGTCCGCGGCGTCCGGCGCGTACGAGGAGGACGCGTTCGCCGGGAACTGGTCGGACACGGCGTACGCCATCTGCGCCACGCCGTAGAAACCGCTCAGCCGGTGCAGCATTCCCGCGAACGTGCGAGCCGCTGCACCGGCTGAGTGCTCGGCTCAGGAGCCGCCCTGGCGCTGGATCCGTCCGTCGCCCGAGACCTTGGCCCGGCCCAGGTCGCGTTCGGTGCCGGCCGGGCCGGTCGCGGTACGGCGGTGCCGTTGGTCGGGCGAGTGCTCCACGGTCGAGCCCTGGCGGCCCGGAGCGCCGCTGCCCGAATGCCGCCGGCCTCGTGCCGACTCGCCGCCGTTGTCGTGTTTGTTCTGCTTGTGGCTACCCATGGATCGCGCGTACCCGGTCACTGTGCGGCTAGTCCTGAGCCCTCGTCAGCTCCGGTGCCCGGGGGAGCGAGCAGAGTCACGGATTCCAGTAGACGAGGACGGTGGCCTGGTCGAAGCGTCGTTCCTTCAGGTCGGCCCGCTGGATCACCCAGTGGATGCTCGCGCCGCCTTGTCTGCCGCCGTGGAACTCGGCCAGCAGCACCCAGTCACCATGGTCCGACTCGTCGTGGCCGGACCGGCCCGAGGGGTTGGCGCCCAACCACGCGGGATTGAAACCGTTGCAGTCAGTGCCGTAGCCGCCCAACAGCAGCGGCGTCGTCCAGCCTCCATAGGAGAACGGGCCGCCCGGCACCTTGTCCAGGACGTCCTGCCACACCTTGGTCAGCTCTTCGAACGGGGGATCTCCCGGCAGCGGCGGAGACCACGGGGGCCCCGGGATCGTCTTGACGTAGGGCAGAGAGATGTCGACGGTGAGGTGCAGATCGCCCTGCGGGATCTCCGCGTAGACCTCGGCGAACTCCTCGTCGTCCGCAGGGAAGCCCGGCGGATACTGCTCCCGCTCCTCGACGGCGACGCCCGCCGGCACGTACATCACCTGGCCGTAACCGTGCTCTTCGGGCCAGCCGAACAGCAGCAGTTGGCCGTCGGCCGGTAGCGGAAGGTCGGTCACGTCTGCCGGAAGGGCAGCGCAGTCGATGGTGGCGATCAAGGGGAACGTCGGGTCCTTGGCGTCGGCCGGAAGCATCACGGGCCCACGGATGGCGCCCACTACCGGCCCGTCACCCCCCTGTGTCAGAAGCGCAGACGGGCGGGCGAGTTCCAGCCAGCGCTCCACGTCGGCAGCGGCGATGCCGCGGCGCAGCGCCTCGGCGCGGACCTGATCGAGGATCTTCATGTTTCGGGGAAGCACGGGAGCACCGTAGGTCAACAGTGCGACGTTCACGACCCCGCCGGATGCTGACCGTCCGAAAGGCAGACGGCCCCTGCTGTCGATACCGCGATTTGCTGTCGGCGGGCGGCAGGCAGAAGCGTTCGACCATAGCGTCCGAACCACGGAGTTCCGCGAGCGCGCGATCTGTGGGAGGCGACCATGCAGACGACCGAAGGTGTGGTGTTACCGGGCGAGCGGGCCCCGGTCACAGTGAACGTCGACCGTTGGCGGGCGGGGCTGCCGCCCGACGCGTGGCCCGAGGGCCTGCCGGCGAGCGGTGAGCTCTGGCGGCGCGACGTCTTCGCGGTGGCCGACGCGTACCGGGCGGGGTCCGCGAGCCCACGGCACCTACTGACGGCAGTGCTGGCCTGGGCCTACGGCCCCATCGGGTACGGCCCGTGGCGCGCCGCCAGGTCGCTCGACGCCGATCCGTTCGGCACACGCCTGGCGTACGCGCTGGAAGAGGTGTCCGCGCCCGCGCCCGACGAGGCCGCGCTGCGTACGGCGTACCGCCGCTTCCGCGACCCCGATCACGCTCGCCTGCCCTGGTTGGGGCCGGGCCTGTTCACGAAGGTCCTCTACTTCGTCGGCTACCGGCGCGGGGTGGGCGGCGTGCAGCCTTTGATCCTCGACCGTGTGGTGGCCGGCCTGCTCCCCGCCGAGGCGGGTGTCGGCCGGCGCAACGGCTGGTCGTCCGAGGAGTGGCTGGCCTACCTGCGGTGGGCCGCCGAGCAGGCTCGGGCCAGGGGAGTGGAGCCCGACGCGGTGGAGATGGCGGTAGTGCCGGACCGGTGAGGTGGCTATCGGGCGGCGCGGAGGCGGGCGTCGAGCGCGTCGAGGTCGGGGACGAACCAGATCTGCCCGCCCTGGTTCGACTCGTGCACCAGGGCGCGCAACGCAGAACTTTCCGCGAGCTGCGCCGAGATGTCGCCGACGACGGCCAGCCGCACCCGGTAGTTGACGAACTTCTGCATCACGTCGCCGGCGAAGCGGGTGCCCAGCGAGAAGAAGCGCTCGTCGAGCCGGTTGGCCGGGACGGCGACCACCTGCGCGCCGAGGAACGCCGCCCCGATCAGGTCCAGCGCGTCCTGCTCGGTGGCCACCGGCGGCCCCGCCGGGTCGCAGACCAGCACCGGCACTCCGGCGCGTTCCTGGATCTCGTCAGACATCGTGGACCTCCCGGTCGAGCAGGCCGTTGTCGGCGTTGAGCACGGCGTCGAGCAGGTGCAGCAACTCGGCGGTGGCGGCCGGGTCACCCAGGATGACGATCTTCAGGCGGTGGCGTTGCTCGTCGTACACGGTCTGCACCCGCAACGGGTTGGCCTGGTCGTGGCCAGTGTTGGCGCTGGTGAGCACGAGCGTGCCGAGCCGGTCGGCGGCGGCCCTGTCGACACCGTCGACCTGGACGATGCTCGACACCTCCGCCTGCCTGGCGACGCTGGGCGCGGTCGGGGCCTGGCCGGTCAGCGCGTCGAGATCACTGGCGGCGATCCGGTACTGCTTACCGATCCGCACCGCGCGCAGCCGGCCCGAGCGGATGTAGCCGCGCACCGTGCGCACATGCAGGTTGAGCCGGTCGGCCACCTGCTCAACCGAGTACATTTCTTCCGTCATCGCTCCCTACGCTATCCCAATAGGGAAGCATAGGGAGCGATGGGTCCGACTCGTTGACGACATCAGCTCCAAAGGCTCCGAACTCACCTGGGTCGGCGAGGCCCCGCGAGGCGTTCCGCCGACTAACTCGCCCGCGCTGTCGGACCGGTCCAGTACCGTCTGGAAACCATGGACGCGCTCGGCGACGCCATCATCGGGCGGGATCACCCCGCGGGTCTGCTGCGCGCCGAGTTGGACCGCGCCACCACCAGCCACGGCGGTCTCGCCCTGGTCACCGGCGAGCCGGGCATCGGCAAGACGACCCTTGTCACGTCGGCGGCCCGGGAGGCCCGGCAGCGAGGCGCGCTGGTGCTCGGCGCCGCCTGCTGGGATTCCGACAGCGCCCCCGGCTACTGGCCGTGGGTGCAGGTGCTGCGTTCCCTGCGGCGCTCCGCCGACGACTGGGCGGTGGCGCGCCAGTCCGCTGAACCGGCCCTCGCGGCCCTGCTCGGCCAGTCCGGCGCCGGCGGCGAGCAGGCCGGTCGCCTCGTCAGTTGGGCCGGCGTCGACAGCGGCCCGGACGCCGCCGACCAGGAGGCGTTCGCGCTGTACGACGCGGTGACCGCCGCCCTTGTCGCCGTCTCCCAGCACCGGCCGGTAGTGGTAGTCCTCGACGACCTGCACTGGGCCGACCCGGCCTCGCTGCGGTTGCTGAGCTTCGCCGCCCAGCACACCTGGTTCGAGCGGCTCCTGCTGATCGGCACCTACCGTGACGCCGAGGTCGAGTCGGGCGAGCATCCGCTGCGCCCGCTGCTGATGCCGCTGGTCGCGAAGGCCACCACGATCACCCTCACCGGCTTCACCCGCGACGAGGTGGCCGCACTGATGACCCGGACCGCCGGCCGGGAGCCAGAGGCCAGCCTTGTCGACGAGGTGCACCGGCGCACCGGCGGCAACCCGTTCTTCGTCGAGCAGACCGCACGGCTGTGGCACGCCGACGACGCGGTCGGCACTATCGCACCCGGCGTACGGGAGGCGGTGCGCCGCCGCCTGGCCCAACTGCCCGCCGCCGTGGTGGAGGCGTTGACAGTCGCCGCCGTACTGGGTCGCGAGTTCCACCGTCAGGTCCTCGCGGCCTGCGCGGCCGCACCGGCGGCACAGGTCGACCGGCTGCTCGACCGGGCGGTGACCGCCCGACTGGTGGTCGCCCGGGGCGGTGGCCGCTTCGCCTTCGCCCACGACCTGGTCCGCGAAACCCTCTACGACGGGCTGACCGACGACGACCGGCGGGCGCGGCACGGCGCTGTCGTCCGGGCGGTCGACGACCTGCGGGAGCTCACCGACCGGCTGATCCCGGCCGACCTCGCCCGCCATGCCTACCTGGCCGGCCCCGCGCTCGACCGGGCCCGGGTGGCCACGCTGCTGGTCGCCGCCGGGCGGGACGCGTTCGCCCGGCTGGCCGGCGACGAGGCGGCGGTGCACTTCCGCCGAGCCCTCGAGGTCGTCGAAGATCCGGCACAGCGAGTGCGGATCCTCGTCGAGTTCGCCGAGTCGCACTATCACCACGCCCGCCGGGAAGAGGTCACGCGACTACTGGCCGAGGCCGCCACGCTGGCCCGTTCACTCGACGAACCGGTGCTGCTGGCCCGGGTCGCGCTGACAGTGAACCGCTCCCGCCAGGTCGATACCGCCCAGTCGATCGAGGCGGCGGAGCTGGTGCGCGAGGCGTACCGCCGGTTGATCGGCGACCCGGACGCCACAGCGACTGTCGGCGCCCTGGTCGCGGACCTGATCACCGCGAGCGAGACGATCGCCCGTCGAGGGCAGGACGACGAGGCGCTCACCTTCAGCCTCTGGGCCCGCCACGACACGACCTGGGGTCTCGGCACCGCCGCGACCCGAGCCGCGCTCACCGCCGAGATCCGGGACGTGGCCCGGCGGACGGGCGACCGGGAGACCGAGCTGTGGGCCACCTCGCTGCGCTGGGTGGCGCTGCTGGAGCTTGGCGACCCTCGCTTCGCCGAGGAGCTCACCACCTTCGTCGACGCCGAACGGCAGGGTGACTTCGCCCGGCACCGGATGGCCGCGGCCATCGACAGCGGGATCATCGCGGCGTTCCAGGGTGACTTCGCCACTGCCGACGAACGGTTCGCCATCCTCACCGACCAGACCGACCCGGGTCACACCGAGTTCGGGTTCATGGGCCACCACCTGCGCTGGTCCCGACTGCTGCTCCAGGGCCGGGTCGCCGAGGCCGCCGCGCTGGTGGACGGGCTGGCCCCGATCGACTACCCCTACCGGGAGCTGCTGCGGGCGATCACCGCGGCCGAGCGGGGCGACGGCGAGACGGCGATCCGGCTGACCGCCGGCATCGAGGCCGCCGCCATCCGGTACCCGCGCCCGGTGTCACCGCTCTGGCTACGGTTACGCGCGCAGGCCGCCGCCGCGTCCGCCGACCCGAAGCGCTGCGACACCGCGCGAGCCGCGCTGGCCCCGCACCGTGGAGAGTGGACGGTAGGACTCTTCGGCTGCGACATCAGTGGCCCCGTCGACCACTGGCTGGCGCTGATCGACGCCGCCCAGGAACGCTGGGACGACGCCATCGCCGGCTTCACCGCCGCTCGGGACTCCGCCGACCGGCTGGGCTCCCGGCCCTGGTCGCTGCTCGCCCGCACCGGCCTCGTCAACGCCCTCGCCGGCCGAGGTCACCCGGGCGACACAGCGACGTCGACCGTGTTGCGCGCCGCCGCCGTCCAGGAGGCGACAGTCCTCGGCATGACGCAGGTGCTCCACCGGCTCGCCGCCCCGACGGCCCCCGACGCCGACCTTCCCGACCAGGCCGTCGGGTCGGCCCGGGCTGCCGGGTCGGGCCAGGTTGTCGCGCCCGGCCAGGCCGTGCCGGTCGCGGCTGCGATCGAGGGGTACGAGTTTCGGCGCGACGGGCCGGTCTGGCAGCTCGCGTACGAGGGTGTCGTCGTGCACCTGCCCGACGCCAAGGGCCTGCACGACCTGCACCTGCTGCTCAGTCGCCCGGGCAGCGACGTACCGGCTGTCGAACTGCTCGACCCGGCGGCCGGGCCGGAGTTGATCGCCGCCCGCCGGATGGGCGCCGACCCGGTCCTCGACGACGAGGCGAAGGCCCGCTACCGGCGGCACCTGGCCCGCCTCGACGAGGAGATCGACCGGGCCGCCGCCCGCGACGACGACCAGAAGGTGGCCAAACTGGATGCCGAACGGAGTGCGCTGCTCGACGAGCTGCGTGCCGCAGCAGGACTGGCTGGCCGGAGCCGCCGCCTGGGCGACGAGGCCGAGCGGGCCCGCAAGACGGTGACCGCGCGAATCCGCGACACGCTCCGCAAGCTCGACGACCGCCACCCGCCACTGGCGAGCCACCTGCGCGACGCCGTCTCCACCGGCACCACCTGCCGCTACCTGCCCCCCGGGCCGCTGCCCTGGCGGCTCTAACCCCACCCCAGCCGTCCGCGATCTTGCACTTTCGGTCGCCGGTTCAGGTGGATTTACCACCCTTGCCGGGACAGTAAGTGCAAGATCGCGGGAGCGGGAGCGGGAGCGGGAGCGGGGGTTAGCGACGGTTGTACTTGTACATCGTCAGGGTGCCGAAGACCAGGACGAAGCCGGCGCTCCACAGCAGCAGCCACATCGTTGCCGACGGGTCCGAGTCGCCGCTCATCGCTCCGCGGATCGCGGCCACCAGCTGAGTCACCGGGTTGACCTTCACGAACGCCTGGAGCCAACCGGGCATGGTGCTCGGCTCGACGAAGACGTTGCTCAGGAACGTCAGCGGGAACAGCACCATCATGCTGACTCCCATCACCGACTTCTCGCTGCGCAGGATCAGCCCGAAGAACGTCCACACCCAGGAGAACGCGAACGAGAAGACCACCAGCAGCCCGATCCCGACGACAACCCCGGCCACCCCGCCTTCGGGGCGGAACCCGAGCACCAGCCCGAGACCCAGGATCACCACGGCGGCGAGGATGTAGCGCAGCACGTCGCCGAAGATCATGCCGACCAGGGCGGCCGGACGCCAGACGGGCAGCGTCCGGAACCGGTCGAAGATGCCCTTCTCGATGTCGGTGTTGAGGCCGACGCCGGTGTACATGGTGATCATGACAACGCTGGTCACCATGATGCCGGGCAGGAAGAACTGGAGGTATTCGCGCGGGCTGCCGGCGAGGGCGCCACCGAACAGGTACGTGAACATCAGCACCATGATGATCGGGAACGCGGTCACGTCGAAGAGCTGTTCCGGCACGTGCTTGATCTTCAGCATGGCCCGCCAGCCGAAGGTGAGCGACGCGCCCAGCGCGCTCGGCCGGGGCGGTCGGGCACCGGGCGCGAGCACTGTCGCCAGCGCCTCGGCGGACGGGACGTAGACGGTCGGCGCCCGTTCGGTTGTGGTGGTCGTGGTGTCGCTCATCGGGCTGCCTCCAGCTCGTCGTCGCGCTCGTCGGTCGGCACGGCGGGGTGGTCGGTCAGGGCCAGGAAGACCTCGTCCAGGCTCGGCTGGCCGAGGGAGAAGTTGTCGACCACGATGCCGGCGCGGGCCAGGTCGCCGAGCGCACGGGAGGCCTGGGCGCTGGCGTCGAGATCGGTGCCGGCCTCGCCGACGCGGGCGGTCAACGCCACCGGATCGGCGGCGAGCTGCACCGGCACGTCGAGCGCCTCCCGGAGCACCCGCTCCGCCTCGGGGCGCTGAGCGGGGTCACGCAGTCGCAGGTGGACGGTGCCGGAGCCGATCGACGACTTCAACTCACCAGGGGTGCCCTCCGCGATCACCCGGCCGTGGTCGACGACAGCGATCCGCCCCGCGAGCTGGTCGGCCTCGTCGAGGTACTGGGTGGTCAGCAGCACCGTCGTGCCGTGCGACACCACCGCCCGCACGATCTCCCACACCTGGTTGCGGCTGCGCGGGTCGAGGCCGGTCGTCGGCTCGTCGAGGAAGAGCAGATCCGGGGTGTTCAGGATGCTGGCGGCGATGTCGATGCGTCGCCGCATCCCACCCGAGTACTTCTTCACCTGGCGGTCGCTCGCCTCGGTCAGACCGAACGCGGCCAGCAGGGCCGCGGCGCGCTCGCGGGCGGCCGGCTTGCGCAGGCCGAGCAGGCGGGCGAGGAGCACCAGGTTCTCCGTGCCGGTCAGGTCCTCGTCGACGGAGGCGTACTGGCCGGTGAGGCTGACCCGGGACCGGACCTTGTCGGCCTCGGTGACCACGTCGTGCCCGAAGACCCGGGCCGAGCCGCCGTCGGGTCGCAGCAACGTGGCGAGCACCCGGACCGCTGTGGTCTTGCCCGCGCCGTTCGGGCCGAGCAGACCGTAAACGGTGCCGGCGGGCACCTGGAGGTCGATGCCGGCCAGCGCCCGGGTGTCCCCGAACGAGCGGGTGAGCCCCTCGGCCTCGATGGCCAGACCGGTGGTGCGTCTACTCATGATCCTTACCTTTCGCGTTGGACGTGTTCAGGAGACGTAGGGTCGAGCCGCCCGGCCGTCGCGCAGTGCCAGACCCCACCAGCGCAGCTGGTCGAGCAGGACGCCGACGTCGCGTTGCCGCTCGTCGGTGCACTGGGCGGTCGGCTCGCCGGCGAGCAGGTCGATCCCGACGACGTCGCGCACCGTCATCGCGTGCAGTGCGGTGAAGACGGTACGTAGCTGGTCGACCGCGTGCAGGCCGGTGGAACGACAGCCGTACGACACGAAGCCGACCGCTTTGGCCTGCCACTCGTCGTACGCGTAGTCGATGGCTTGTTTCAAGGGTGCCGGGAAGCTGTGGTTGTACTCGGGGGTGACCACGACGAACGCGTCCGCCCGGCCCACCTCGCGGACGAACGCCCGGATGGACGCTGTCGGCTCGGCGGGGTAGGTGGCCGGGAAGTCGTACTCGGTCAGGTCAACGACAGTCACCGCCAGGTCGTCGTGCCGCGCGGCCTGCTCGACGAACCAGGCCGCCAGCCGGTCGCCGACCCGTCCCTCCCGGGTGCTGCCGACGATCACGGCGATCCGCAACGGTGCCATGGCCCACCCCCCTTCCACACTGAAGGCGCGAGGTGACGACACGCGCCCGCTAGATCCGATCTAGCGGGCGCGGTTCGGGGCGAAATGTCGGTGGGATCGGCTTGACTGGGGGTCGACGAACGGGGGCGAAATGGCACAGGTACGCATCGAGCCGTGGCACGAGGACGACCTCGACCTGCTGCGGCAGCTCAACTCACCGGACACCCGCAAGCACACCGGCGGCCCGGAGACCGACGAGCAGGTGCTCGCCCGACACGACCGGTACGTGCACTTCTCGGGCACCGAGCAGGGCTGCATGTTCACGCTGGTGCTGGGTGACGGGGTGCGGGCGGGCAGCGTCGGCTACTGGGCCCGCGAGTGGCGTGACCAGCCGGTGTACGAGCTGGGCTGGGCGGTGCTGCCCGCGTACCGGGGGCAGGGGCTGGCGACCGCGGCGGTGCGCGCGGTGGTGGACGTGGCCCGCGCCCGACGGGACCGGCACTACGCCCACGCCTACCCCTCGGTCGACAATCCCGCCTCGAACGCTGTGTGCCGCAAGGCAGGCTTCACGCTGCTCGGCGAGACCGGTTTCGAATACCCGCCGGGGCAGATGATGCGTGCCAACGACTGGCAACTGGACCTGACCGCCCCACCGACGGTGAGCTGAGGTCGGCGGGGCGGCCGGTGACAGGTCACCAGGTGGTGTCGAGGCGGTGCCGTTGCTCGGCGGTCAGCTCCAGGTCGACGGCTGCCAGGCTCTCCTCCAGTTGTGCCACCGACGAGGCGCCCACCAGCGGGATGGACGGCAGCTCACCGCCCAGCAACCAGGCGAGCACCACCTGGTTGACAGTGGCGCCGCTCTGCCCGGCCACCTCCCGCAGCGCGGCCAGTCGCCGTGGCGCGCTCGGCAGGTCGTACGCCGAGCTGAGCGGCTTGTCCGCCCGGGTGAACGCCCCCTTGAGCAGCGGCGAGTACGCCACCAGGGTCAGCTCGGGCTCGGCCCGCAGGTAGCTGAGCAGGTCACCGCTGACGCCGCCCGGCTCGCCGTCCGGGTCCAGTTCGCTGACCAGGTCGGTGCGGTTCGGCAGGTAACTGCGGTGGTACTGGAGCACCTCGTACCCCGGCAGGCCGGCGGCGGCGGCCAACGCGCGGGCCCGCTCCACCCGCCAGGCCCGGTGGTTGCTGGCGCCCAGCAGACCCACAGTGCCCTCGGCGACCAGCTCGGCGAAGCCCTCCACGGTTTCCTGGAGCGGCACGGTCCGGTCCTCGATGTGCGCGTAGAGCAGGTCCAGCCGCTCCACCCCGAGCCGCTCCCGGCTGCGCTCCGCGGATTCGCGGATCACCTTGGCGGAGAGGCCCTCGGCGTTGTCCAGGTAGCTGGTCCCCGGGGCCAGCGGCCGGGCGCCCAGCTTGGTGGCGATGACGATGTCGGCGCCGACGCCCCGGCTGCGCCGCCACCGGCCGAGCAGTTCCTCGCTCTGCCCGCCCTGGCCGCCGTCCACCCAGAACGCGTAGTTGTCCGACGTGTCGATGAACGTGCCGCCGGCTTCGACGTACCGGTCGAGGATCGCGTACGAGGTGGCCTCGTCGGTGGCGCTGCCGAAGAGCATCGCGCCGAGGCTGAGCACGCTGACCTCGCGCCGGGTCGCCGGGTCGGCGCCGATCGTGCGGTACCGCATGGGGATCTCCTCTCGTGCGCCCTACCGGTGGGCGCACGACTCACAGTGCCGGCTGGAGCGCACTCCAGGTCAAGCGCTCGGTCACCAGGGCAGCACGCCGTACCCGCCGCCGGCGTCCATCTGGTAGCCCCAGAGCAGCCCGCTCGGCCCGTCGGCCGGCAGGGTGGCCAGGTGCACGCTCACCTCGGCGCCCTGCTCGGCCGTGCGGAAGCCGCTGTTGGCGTTCAGGTCGGTGGCGCAGTAGCCCGGGTTGGCCGCGTTCACAGTGATCGGGGTGTCCCGCAGTTCCTTGGCGTACATCGCGGTGAGCATGTTCAGCGCCGCCTTCGACGACGGGTACGGCACGGAGGTCAGCTCGAACAGTGCGCCGTTCGGGTCGGTCATCACCGCTATCGAGCCGACCTCGCTCGACACGTTGACGATTCGGGCGGCTGGTGCGCGGCGTAGCAGCGGCAGCAGCGCATTGGTCACCGCCACCACCCCGAAGACGTTCGTCTCGTACAGCCGGCGCAGCGTCGCCACTTCCGTCTCGCTCGGTAGTCCCCGTGCGCCGTCGGCGAGGATGATGCCGGCGTTGTTGACCAGCACGTCCAGCCGGCCGTACTCCGCCTCCACCCGCTTCGCGGCGGCCGTCACCGACTCGGCATCGGTGACATCGAGCGGCAGGAACACCGCGTCCGCGCCGCCGTCGCGCAGCTCCCGTTCGGCTGCCCGACCCCGCTCGGCGTCCCGCGCCCCCACCAGCACTGTCATCCCGAGGGCGCCGAGCTGCCGGGCGGTGGCGAAGCCGATTCCCTTGTTGGCCCCGGTGATCAGGGCGATCGTGTTCGTCATGCCGTCGAGCCTCGCCGGGCTGGCCGCGCCCGGGGAGAGACGGGCCGAGGCTGGGACCGGCGGTACCACCCTCGCCGGCCCGGCCCGGGGCATGCTGGGGGCATGACGAGCAGTGGGCTGCGGCGTGACGAACTGGCGGCGTTCCTGCGTACCCGCCGTGCCCGGCTGCGCCCCGCCGAGGTTGGGCTCCCGGAGGGCGAACGCCGGCGCACCCCGGGGCTGCGCCGACAGGAGGTGGCCCAGCTCGCCGGGATGTCGATCGACTACTACATCCGGCTGGAGCAGGGCCGGGGGCCGCACCCGTCGCGGCAGGTGCTCGCCGCGATGGCCCGGGCGCTACTGCTCAGTCGGGACGAGCGCGAGTATCTGTTCCGGATCGCCGGGGAGAATCCGCTGCCGGCCGGCGGGCCGAGCCGGGAGGTGACACCCGGGCTGCGGCACCTGATGGACGCGATGACCGAGACTCCGGCGTACCTCGTCGACGCCGCGTACCAGGTGCTGGCCTGGAATCGCATGGCCACGTACTTCCTGGGCGACCTCGCGGCCGTGCCGGACGCGGAGCGCAACATGATCCGCTGGACGTTCCGGCAGCCGGTCACCGAGGGCCACTGGACCGACGCCGACGCCCGCCGCTTCGTGCACAGCACGGTGGCGGACCTGCGGGCCGCCTACGGCCGCTACCCGGCCGACCCGGCGATCCGCGAGCTGGTCACCGAGCTGCTCGGCACCTCGCCCCGGTTCGCCCAGCTCTGGGCCGAGCACGAGGTGGAGGAGCGCCGTCCCGTGATCAAGCGGGTGCCGCATCCCCGCCTGGGGTCGTTGGAGTTCGAGTGCCGCGTGTTGCTGGTGCCGGAGACCGAGCAGCGGCTGATCGTCTACGTCCCCGAGCCCGACTCGCCGACCCAGGCGGTGTTCCGCCGGATCGCCGAGCGCGTCGGCTCCTGACGCCGAAGAGCGCTATACCGCAGAGGCATATTTATGACTCTGAGGTATAGCGCTCACCGGGACATCACCGCCGACGGGTCGGCGGCTCAGGTCAGTTGGGCAGGTAGGCGAAGGTGTCCGGGTTCGGGCCCTGCCGGCCGGCCTCACCCTTGTTCAGCGCGGTGATCCGCTCCATCGCCGCGTCGTCCAACTCGAAGTCGAAGATCCGGGTGTTCTCCTCGATCCGCTTCGGGGTGGTCGACTTCGGGAAGATGATGTCGCCGCGCTGCACGTGCCAGCGGAGCACCACCTGCGCCGGGGTCCGGTCGAGCTGCCCGGCGATGTCGACGACCGTCGGGTCGTCGAGCACCTTGCCCTGCGCGATCGGCGACCACGCCTCGGTGAGGATGTTGTGCTCACGGCCGTAGGCGCGGACCTCGTCGTTGCCGAAGTACGGGTGCGCCTCGATCTGGTTGACCACCGGCACGACGCTCGCCTCGGCGGCCAGCCGCTCCAGGTGCGACACCTGGAAGTTGGACACGCCGATCGAGCGGGCCCGGCCGTCGCGCTGGAACTCCTCCAGCACCTTCCAGGTCGAGACGTAGTCGCCGTCGTACAGGGTCGGCAGCGGCCAGTGGATCAGGAACAGGTCGATGTAGTCCATCTTCAGCGCCGCCAGCGTCGAGTCGAACGCCCGGCGGGCGTCGTCGAGGCGGTGGAAGCCGTTGTTCAGCTTGCTGGTCACGTAGACCGAACCCCGGTCGAGGCCGGACACGCGTACCGCCTCGCCGACCTCGGCCTCGTTGCCGTACATCTCAGCGGTGTCGATGTGCCGGTAGCCCACCTCCAGTGCGGTGGTCACCGCCGCGACGGTGTCCTTCGGCTCGATCTGGAACACCCCGAAGCCGAGCTGCGGAATGGTGTTGCCGTCGTTCAGGCTGATGTCGGGAATCGTGATTGCCACTGCGGCTCCTTCGCGTCTTCGTTTCCTGTCATCCATACCCGGGTGGGTGGACGATCCACCGCCCAATCGGGGGTGACGAACGCAACGGCCGGTCGGTTCACCCGGTCGTGTCGAACAGCACCGGCCACGGCCGTGCCGCCGGCACCGACGTCGCGGCCGGCGCGGGAGCTGTGGGCTCGGCGTCGGCCAGCACCTCCGCGGCGAGTTGGCCGAACATCGCCGCCGCCGGGTGCGCCGACCGGTCCGGCCAGGCCGCCGAGGTGCGCTTGGCCAGCGGCGCGTCCGTGATCGGCCGCCACGCCATCCGTGGTTCCCGGCGGGCCACCGCCGCCGGTTCCACGGCCACCCCGCCGCCGGCCAGCACCAGCCCGCACAGGAACTCCGGGTTGCGGGCCGGACGCACCCGGGCCGGGTGCCACCCGTGCTGCCGGCACACCGCCAGCAGGTGGTCGTGCCAGCCGGGGGCGGTGGCGCGGGGAGCGGCCACCAGGTCCAGACCGGCCAGCGACGCGAGCGTCACCTCGCGGTCGCGGGCCAGCGGCGAGGTGCGCGGCAGCAGCACCCCCAGGGGTACGTCGACCGGGGCGCCGAAGCGCAGCCCGTCCGCCGCCACCGGGTGATGCACGAGCCCCACGTCCAGGGTCCGCTCGGTGAGCATCCGCACCTGCTCGGCAGTGGTCAGCTCGTGCAGCTCCACGTCCAGGCCGGGTGCCCGGGTGGTGAGCCCGTCCAGCAGCGAGCGCAGCGTCACGGCGGGCGTCTCCGGTGGCACCCCGGCCCGGAGTACGCCCAGCTCACCGGCGCGGATCTGCCCCATCAGGCTGCGGAGTCGACCCTCGCCGGCGAGCAGCTCCTCCGCCTCGCCCAGCAGCAGCTCACCGGCGGTGGTGAGGCGTACCTGGCGGCGTGACCTGTCGAACAGCTCGACAGTCAGCTCCCGTTCCAGCCGCTGGATCGACTGGCTCAGCGGCGGCTGGGCCATCCCGAGCAGCTCCGCGGCCCGCCCGAAGTGCAGTTCGTGTGCGACCACCACGAAGTGCCGCAGGTGCCGGAGCAGATCCACGGCCCGGACCCTACGCCAGCGTGGCCACTGCGGCGCTGGATACCGTGCTGGCGTGGACGTGGAGGAACGCATCGAGGCCATCTTCGCCGCCGTCGGGGTGACGGCCAGCCTGCACGTCGCGGATTTGGACGCCGTCGACCTGAGCGCCGTCGACTGTGGCGGCCCGGCCGGCGGCGGCCGCGAGGTCGGGGTGCGGGCCGACGAGCAGGTGGTGATCGCCTCGATCTTCAAGGTCCTGCTGGTGTTGGAGTTCGCCCGGCAGGTCGAGGCCGGTCAGTTGGACCCGACCGAGCGGGTACTGGTCACCGCCGCCGACCGGCTCGGTGGGTGGGGTCTGGCCGGCTGCGACGACGACGCCGAGGTGTCGCTGCGCGACCTCGCGTACTTCGCCATGTCGGTCACCGACAACACGGCCGCCGACCTGCTGCTGCGCCGGGTCGGCCCGGACCTGCTGCCGATGCTCGCCGTCGAGCTGGGGCTGACCCGTACCCGCGTCCTCGGCGGCCCTCGGGAACTGGTCGAGATGATGCTCGCCGACGTGGGCGCCCGGACCGAGGCGGAGTTCGCCCGGATCTTCCCCACGCTGCCGGCGGACCGGGTCCGGGCGATGCGGGTCTTCGACCCCGCGCACACCACGTCCAGCACCGCCCGGGAGATCACCCGACTGCTCACGCTGATCTGGCGGGACGAGGCCGGGCCGGCGGCGGCCTGCGCGATGGTCCGCACCTGGATGGCCCGGCAGATCTTCTGGACCCGGCTGGCCGCCGGTTTCCCGCCCGGCGTCCGGGTCTCCGGAAAGACCGGCACCCTGCCCGGGTTCCACCTGGAGGCCGGGGTCGCCGAATACCCCGACGGCGGCCGGTACGCGATCGCCGTCTTCGCCCGCGCCGAACAGTTGACGCCGCGCCGCATCGACGTGGACCTGGCGATGGGGGAGGCCGCCCGGACGGCCGTCGAGGCGCTGCGCGGCGACTGATTTCGCGACCCTCCGAGCGCCGCCGCACCCCCGCTGAGCAGTACCGATATCCGCTGGCGTATCGAAACCGACGGCCCTTGATCTTGGACCGTGGCCCGGTGCCGCTGGTTGGCTCGTGGTCGACACGTCACCCGACCACGGGGAGTAGATCCGCATGCCCAGTCTCGACCGCCGACGCTTCCTGCGCGACGCCGCCGCCACCACCGCCCTGGTCTCCGCCGGTGGCCTCGCCGCCGGCGTCACCACCCCGGCCCAGGCGGCACCCTCGACCGCCGCAACCCCGACTGCCGCGCCCACGCCGACCGCTCGCCGCAAGGGCGCTGTCAGCTTCCGCTGGTGGGGTACGGCCGGCTGGCGCGTCGACATCGGCGACCGCACCGTTCTCGTCGACCCGTTCCTCAGCCGGATCGACACCGGGCTGTTCACCGGGCCGTTCAAGACCGATACCGCGTTGACGGTGCGCACCGACGTGATCGACCCGCGGGTCGACCGGGCCACGACGGTGCTGGTCACGCACACCCACTGGGACCACTTCATGGACGTGCCGTACATCGCCAAGCGCACCGGCGCGCGGGTGTTGGGCACGCTGACCGCGTACCACCTGGGGTTGGCCTACGGGGTGCCGTCGACGCAGCTCAGCACCGTGAAGGGTGGGGAGGTGCTGGACTTCGGGGACCACAGCGTCGAGGTGGTCGGCTCGCTGCACAGCCGCAACCCGTCGTACTCGGTGGCCTTTCCCGGGGTGCGGGTGAGCCCGCCGCCGCAGCCGGCCACCATCGCCGACCTGCCGGAGGGCGACACGCTGGGCTACCTGCTGCGGGTCGACGGCGGGCCGTCGGTCTACTTCACCGGGGCCAGCGACGTCGCCGAGCGGAACCTCACCGGCCTCGCGCCCGACGTGGCGATGGTGGCCATGCAGAACGCCACCACCACCGGCGACTACCTGCCCCGGCTGC
This sequence comes from Micromonospora sp. NBC_00330, assembly GCF_036136635.1. Taxonomy (NCBI): domain Bacteria; kingdom Bacillati; phylum Actinomycetota; class Actinomycetes; order Micromonosporales; family Micromonosporaceae; genus Micromonospora; species Micromonospora sp. NBC_00330. Next base: position 4,771,174 of record NZ_CP108012.1, on the reverse strand, counting down.
TGGCCGGCCTCGACTACCCGAAGGTCGTGGTGCCGGTGCACTACGACAACTTCGAGACGGCGTTGCAGAACCCGCCGCCGGTCGCCCCGACCGACCGCACCCGCCTGAACGAGATGATCGCGGCGGTCCGGCGGATCTCGCCGCGCAGCCGGGTGCTGGTGCCCGAGTACGAGACCGCGTACCACTTCTGAGCAGCGTCGGTGGGGGTCGCCGAGCCGCGACCCCCACCCCGGTCAGGAGGCGGTCATCTCCGCCAGGGCCCGCACCGACTTCCAGTTGCGGGAGGTGGCCACCACGCCGAGCTTCTTCTCCAGGTACGCGTTGGTGAACTTCGACCGCCCGTAACCGCCGTCGACGTAGTGCAGGAACACCTCCCGGCCGGTCACCGTGAACGACACGTTCTCGCCACCAGGCGCGGTCAGGGAATCCACAGTGGACTTCTTCGGTGCGGTGGCGAGGAAGGCCACCAGCAGCCGCGTCGGGTCGTCCTCCCGGTCGGCGTACGGGTTGCCGCCGGCGATCGCCGCCAACTCCCGGCCGCTGCGCACCAGCACCGGCACTGTCAACGCCAGCTCGTCGGTGAGCGCCCGCGTGATGCCGGCGGCCAGCTTCTCCGCGTCGCGCACCGTGCTGCCGAAGGCCACGTTGCCGCTCTGCAGGTACGTCTTGACGTCCTCGTGCCCGAGGTCGGTGACGATTCGGCGCAGGTCGGCCATCGCCAGGCGGGTGGTGCCGACGTTTACCCCACGCAGCAGGGCGACGTACCGGGTCATGGCTCCTCCTCGGGTGCGGACCGACCGGCTCAGCGTAGGCCGCCCGGCCCCACGAGGCCCGTCTCGTACGCGACGATGACCAGTTGCGCCCGGTCGCGTACCGCCAGCTTGGTCAGCAGCCGCCCGACGTGCGTCTTGACGGTGGCCTGGCTGAGGTTGAGGTGCGCGGCCAACTCCGCGTTGGACAGGCCCCGGGCGATCAGCGCGAGGACCTCCCGTTCCCGCTCGGTCACCCCGTCGAGCTGCCGGGGCAGCCGCCGGGTCGGTTCCGGCTGTCGGGCGAACTCGTCGATCAGCCGGCGGGTCACCGTCGGCGCGAGCAGCCCCTCCCCGGCGGCGACCACCCGGATTCCGGTCAGCAGGTCCGCCGGTGGGGTGTCCTTGAGCAGGAACCCGCTGGCTCCGGCGCGCAGCGCCCCGTAGACGTACTCGTCGAGGTCGAACGTGGTCAGGATGATGACCCGGGTGTCGGCCGTCGCCGGGTCGGCGCAGATCCGCCGGGTCGCCTCGATGCCGTCCATCTCCGGCATCCGGACGTCCATCAGCACCACATCGGGCCGGTGCTGCCCGGTCAACGCGACAGCCTCCACGCCGGTGCCCGCCTCACCGACAGTGGTGCAGTCCGGGCTGAGATCGACCAGCAGCCGGAAACTGCCGCGCAGCAACGCCTGGTCGTCGGCGATCAGCACGCGGATCACGCGGCCACCCGGTAGGGCAGGCTGGCCGTCACCGCGAAGCCACCGTCGGAGCGGGGGCCGGCCCGGAACTCCCCGCCGTGCAACGCCACCCGTTCGCGCATGCCGATCAACCCGTGCCCCTCCCCGCCGAGCAGGACCGGCCGCCGGCCGTCGTCGGTCACCTCCACCCGCACCTCGTCGGGCAGGACTGTCACAGTGGCCCGGCAGGCAGCCGGTGCCGCGTGCTTCACCACGTTCGTCACCGCCTCCTGCACGATCCGGTACACAGCGAGGCCCACCGACTCCGGCACCGCGCCGGCCGGCTCGTCCCGCCGCACGTCGAGCTGCACGTCGACGCCGCCGATCGCCGCCTGCCGAGCGAGGAGGGGCAACTCGTCCAGCCCCGGCGTCGGCGCGTACGGGCTGTCCTCGCGCAGCACGCCGAGCACCCGACGTACGTCGGTCAGCGCGGTGCGGCCGGTCTCCTCGATGACCCGGAGCGCGGCACCCGCCTCGCGGGGGTCGGCCTCGGCGACGTGATTGGCGACGGCCGCCTTCACCACGATGAGACTGAGCGTGTGCGCGACCACGTCGTGCAGCTCGCGCGCCACCCGCAACCGCTCCTCGGTGGCAGCCTGACGGACAAGCTGATCACTCTGCCGGGTGGCGAGGGCGCGTCGCTCCCGGATCTGCCAACCGATCACCCAGGCCGGCGCGACCATGACGGCGGCGTAGGCGACAGCGCCGCTGCGCGACCAGAGGTCGCCCGCGGTCAGCACCAGGCCGACGCTCACCAGCGCCAGACAACCGGCGGCGCAGAGCATCGACCGGCGGGTGGGCGTCGCCACGGCCACCGTGTAGAAGGACAGGCCGATGGCGAACGCCGGAGCCGCGGCCGCGAAGTTGGGTATCACCCCGGTGATCAGGGTGACTGTGGTGATCGAGCTGATCACGACGGCCACCGCCATCGGCCACCGTCGCCGGACGGCCAACGGCAGCCCGAGGGCCATCCCGGCCAGCACCGACACCCAGAGGGGTTCGCGTACGCCGCCGTGCAGCGGCGACTCCAGCGCCGCGTACGGGCAGAGCAGTCCACCGACGGCCACCGCCAGCAGGGCGTCCACGGTGTACAGGTCCACCGTCCGCATCCGTCGGGTCAGCAGGTGAGCGGTCACCCGTCGAACGGTAACGGCCGGCCGGGTCGGCCGCGTCAGCCTGCGGGTGGTCATCCCACAGGACGACGCACCGGCGTGTGCGGGCTTCGGACTCCACCCGTGGGAGGGCCGCGAAGTGCCCGCCCCGGCCCGACGCGCCGCACCCGCCGCGTTCGGCACGGTAACGGTCATGACCACAGACACGGTGACCCTGACGGGGCTGCGCGCGGTGTACGGCACCGGAACCCGGCGGGTGACGGCGCTCGACGGCGTGACCACAAGCTTCGCGAGCGGCACGTTCACGGCGGTGATGGGCCCCTCCGGCTCGGGGAAGTCCACGCTGCTGCACTGCGCGGCGGGCTTGGACCGCCCGACCGAGGGGACCGTCACGATCGACGGCACCAGCCTCAACGACCTCGGTGAGGACGAGCTGACCCGGCTGCGGCGGGACCGGATCGGCTTCGTCTTCCAGGCGTTCAACCTCGTGTCCACGCTGACCGCCGCGCAGAACGTCGAGTTGCCGTCGCGCCTGGCCCGCCGCCGCCCGCCGGCCGGGGATGTCACCGCCGCCCTCGACGCCGTCGGCCTCGCCGACCGGGCCGCGCACCGGCCGAGTGAGCTGTCCGGCGGGGAGCAGCAGCGCGTCGCCGTGGCCCGAGCGTTGATCACCCGTCCGGCGGTGGTCTTCGCCGACGAACCCACCGGGGCGTTGGACAGCGCCTCCTCCCGGCAGGTGCTCCGGCTGCTGCGGGCGCTCGTCGACGACCACGGGCAGACCGTCGTGATGGTGACCCACGATCCCGCCGCCGCCGCGTACGCCGATCGGGTCCTCCTGCTGGCCGACGGCCGCGTCGTCGACGAGCTGACCGGCCCGATCACCGCCGCTGCCGTCGCCGCCCGGATCGCCGAGCGGGAGACCGTCTCGGAGTCGTCGTGCTGAGCGTCCGGCGGGCGGCCAGCGCGTTCGTGGCCGTCGCCATCGGGGTCACGCTGGTCGCGGCGGCAACCCTGCTGCTCGCTTCCGGCCGCCCGCAGGTGCCGGACCGGCTGGCGCGGGCGGCGGTAGTGGTGCAGAGCCCCGAGGCGGGTGCGTCCGCTGAGGAGTTCGTGCCGACCCGGCCCTGGTCCGCCAGCGCGGCGGCGGAGTTGGTAGGCAGGCTGGCCGGTCTGCCGGACGTGGTGGCGGCGGTGCCGGACCGCACCTTCTACGCGCAGCCGCTCGTCGAGGGGCGTCCCTCGGCCGCCGACACCCGGCGGGAGGACGCCTACCAGGGGCACGGCTGGTCCAGCGCCCAGCTGGGTGGGCTGCGGCTCACCGCTGGCGAGCCACCCCGCCGGCCCGGCGAGGTGGTCGTCGACAGCGCGCTCGGACTGCGCGCCGGCGCACCGGTCACAGTGCTGACCGCTGTGGGCCCGGAGTCGTACACGGTCACCGGTCTGGTCGACGGACCCGGCGTCCATGTCGCGGACGCTGTCGCCGCCGCGCTCGCGCCCGGTGTGCGGGCCATCGGGCTGGTGCTCGCCCCGGACGCCGATCCCGAGCGGGTCGCCACGGCGGCTCGCGGAGTCGTGGGCGACGACGGACGGGTGCTCACCGGTGCCGCCCGTGGTGAGCTGGAGCCGCGCGGCGACGCCCGTACCCGGTGGATCGGCATGCAGGTGCTCACCGCCACGGCAGCCCTCGCCGGTTTCGTCACCGTGTTCGTGGTCGCCTCCACCTTCGCGTTCACCATCGCGCAGCGCCGCCGTGAGCTGGGCCTGCTGCGCGCCGTCGGCGCCACCGGACGCCAGGTCCGCCGCATGGTCTACGCCGAGGCGCTCGCCGTCGGCGTCTCGGCGGGACTCGTCGGCCTGCTGGTGGGCGCGGCGCTCGCCCCGTTGCTGGGTCGGCTGCTGGTCGACGTCGGCTACGAACCGTCGACCTTCCGGGTCCGCTACGAACTCTGGCCGGTAGCGGTCTCGCTCGCCGCCGGGCCGGTGATCGCGTTGCTGGCCGTCTGGTCGGCGTCCCGCCGAGCGGCGCGGGTCCGCCCGTTGGAGGCGCTACGCGATGCGGCAGTGGAACAGCGACCGATCGGCCGGCTGCGTGCCGTCACCGGGGCGCTGCTCCTCACGGCGGGGGCCGCTCTCAGTGTGGGCACGGCGACCGCCGACGAGGCGCGGGTGGGGGCGCAGTACGCGCTCTACGCGGTGATGGCGCTGGTGGCCGGCACCACGGTGCTCGCCCCGGTGGTGGTCGGGCCGCTGGTGTGGCTGCTGCGTTCTCCGGTGCGTCGGCCCGGTGGCGCGATCGGGATGCTGGTCCGGGGCGGGGCGTTGACAGCGACCCGGCGGACCGCCGCCATCGCCGCGCCGGTGCTGCTCACTGTCGCGTTCGCGGTGCTGGTGTCCGGGATGGTGCGCACCAGCACCGCCGCGTACGCGGCGGGTCGGGCGGACAACGTGAACGCCGGCTGGATCGTGGTGCCGGACCGCGCGCCCGGCCTGTCCGACCGGGCCGTCGCCGCGACCGGTGGCACCGCGCTCCTGCCGACCACCGTCTACCGCACCGACCCCGGAACGTCGCCACCGGACCGTCCGATGACAGCGCTCGGCGTGGATCCGGAGGGCTTCGCCGCCGCGAACCGGGTGCTCACCGTCGTCGCCGGTTCGCTGAACGACCTGAGGGGTGACGACACTGTGGTGGTCACCGCCTCGGCGAACCGGCTGCCGTCCGAGCCGTACCCGGTGGTGTTCGCCGACGGGACGACTGTGTCGTTGCGCGTCGTCGCCGTGGTCGACGACACCTCGATCCCCGGCGACCTGCTCGTGCCCCGGGCCGTGGTGCGGGCGCACGACCCGTCGGCGCTGACGTCCACCGTGTACGTCCGGGACCGCATCGATCCACCGGTCGGCGCGCGGATCCTCGACGTCCCGGGCTGGGCGGCCGAGGCGGACGCCGCCGAGGACCGCCTCGTCTGGCTCTTCACGGTGCTGCTGATCGGGGTGTCCGCCGGCTACGGGGCCATCGCGGTGGCCAACACGCTGCTGCTGGCCGCCGCCGGCCGCGCCGCGGACCTGCGGCTGATCCGGATGGCCGGCGCGACCCGACGGCAGGTCATCTGGCTGGTCACGGCGGAGTCCGCCCTGGTGGTCCTGATCGGCGCGCTGCTGGGTGGGGCTGTCGCGTTCGTCGGTCTGCTCAGCATCAGCGCCGGCCTCGCCGAGCAGGTCGGTGCCCCCGTCGACCTGGTGATGCCGTGGTCGGTGGTCGCCGGGGTGGTGGGCCTGTGCCTGCTGCTCGCTGTGCTGTCCAGTGTGTTACCGACGTGGCGGCTGCTGCGCCACAGTCCCGCCCGGTCACCGGTCGGCGGATGACCGCGCCCCCCGCACTGGCGGTTGGGCCGCTACCGTCCACTGATGCGATTCGCGCGCCCGGTCGGGCTGCTCCTCTCCGCCGCCGCCGTCGCGCTCTGGGCGTACGGCATGACCACGTGGCAACCGCTGACCGAGCCGCTCGGCCCGTGGTCGGAGCGCCTGCCGGGCAACAACACCTACTGGGCGCGCGACCTGCGGTTCATGGCGATCATGGCGGTGCCGCTCGGGCTGGTGCTGGCCGGGCGGGGGCAGATGCGGTGGAGCGGTCCGGCGGTGGTGCTGGGCGGCTGCTGGATCGCCGCTGACGTGGCTGTCGACCGGGCCGACCCGATCGGCGTCGACGCGACGGTGCTGCTCGCCGTCGCCGGCTACGCCGCGCTCGGCGTGGTCGTGGCGCTTCTGCTCTGGTGGGAGCGCCGCACGCCGCCAGCGCGGGAGCCTGGCACGCCGCAGACGCGGGAGCGTGGCACGGCTCCGGCCACCGACCGGCGGGTGCTGACCGGGGCGGCCTGCGTGGCCGGGGTCCTGACGCTGGTGGCGGCCGCGATGGAGTCACCGACCGACCGGGAGCCGGAGCTGAACCAGGGCGCCCTGGCCACCGCGGCGCTGCTGGTGGTGCTGGCCGTCGGTGCCGCGCTGGCGGCGGCTCCGGCGCGGACCCGGATTCGCGTCGGGTTGGCGGGCGGCCTCACAGTGGTGGCCCTGCTCGGCGTCGGGCTGGTCCGTGCCACAGCGCCCGGCGAACGACTCCTGCCGGAGGTCGCTCTCGGGGCGGTGCTGCTCACCGGGGTCACAGTGCTGGCCTGGGACTGGCCGGGTGGTCGGCCGATCTGGTGGCACCACGGCCTGGCCGCGCTCATCGCGCTGGTCGGCCCGTTGGTGTTCCTGGTGGCCACGGCCATCCCCATGATGATCATGATGCCGATCGGCGCGACGTTCACAGCGCTGGCCGGCAACAGCCCGATCCACGCCGCCGACTCCGATCTGCTGGTCTCCCTGGCCGGGCTGCTCTCCGGACTCGGAATGGCCGTGCTGCTGGCGCGACCTAGCGTCGAGGACCGTCGGCAGCTCCGCTAGCTCACTCGACGACCGGCAGCACCACCTCGTTACGGCGCAGGAACCACGGCTTCCACGGCGGGTCGAAGCGCGCGTACCGGATGGCCCCGGTCGGTTGCAGCCCGGCCGCGGTCACCGACCGGCCGAGCATCGTGCCCCGCTGGCTGAACGCCTGCTCCGTCCACCGCCCGGAGAACCGCATCGCCGCCGCCAGCCGCGCCGGCACCGCGCGGATCCGCACCCGGGCGTCCACTGGCTCGGGCAGGGTGGCGGTGGTGAAGCTGGCCGGCATGACGAACTGGATCAGGTACGCGCCCGGCCACTCACCCTCGATCTGCACCACCGGCACGGTCATGGCGATCTTCTCCGAGCCGCCGGCCGCCGCCATCGCCGGCGCGGCGGAGCCGATCGGGTGCCGGGCCCGATTGGCGCCACCGATGTACGCGGCCAGCGGCCGGAACGCCTCGATCGGCGCCCGGGTGAAGGACGCCTGGATCTGCATCTCGGCCACCAGGTGGGCGGGGTACCGACGCAGCTCGAAGCCGGGGTGTCGGGACACCACCCGGTACGGCTGCTGTTCGGTCATCGCGCGGCTCCCAGGGTCTGCTGGGACAGACGCTACCGCCCGTCCGGCTCCCGCTCGGCCGAAGTCGGCCGCTCCGGCCCTGGGGCGATGGCCCGGGTGGTCAACCGCCAGTACTGCCGCTTGCCCTCGTCGCGCAGCACCACCCCGATCTGGCCCAGCTCGCGGCGCAACTCCCGGGCGTCGTCGCGGCGGTCCCGCTCGACGGCCCGTTCCCGGGCACGCAGCAGCGCGTCCGCGCCGGCCGGCAACCCGGGCAGGTCCGGAACCCACAGCCGGTACGCCGACCGGTGCGGGTCGTCGTCCGCCCAACCCCAGCCGTGCTCCCGGAACGCCGCCGCCAGCTGGGCGGCCGGCAGGTCAGTCGACTCCCGGACCAGTTCCGCGCCGTCGGCGTCCAGCAGCACCAGGTGCTTGTCGGCGAGGAAGACCACCCGGGTGTCGACCCGGGCGATGGTCCGGTTCTCATCGGAGCGGCGTAGCTGGACCTGCGCCCCGTCGACGGTGACGATCAGCCGTTCGGCGGTGCCGATCCCGGCGATGACCAGGCCGGCCAGGACGCCCACCCCGATGGTGCCGGCGGTGGCCTGCGGCTCGGGCAACCGGTCCAACCACTCGATCAGGTCGCTGAACGGCACCCAGGGCAGACGGGCGAGCCAGCCCGTCGCCGCCGCGAGGAGCCATCCGGCGCCCGCGCCGAGCAGCGGGAAGCCACCCCACATGACCGCCAGCTCCAGCGGGCCGCCGCTGACCACGGTGCGTGGACGGTAGCTGGCCATGTCCATGGTCAGGACACCTCGCGGCGCAGCGTCCGGAACAGGCCGGCGGCCAGCGGGAGGACCATCCAGACCAGCAGGGACACCACTACCCGCCCCCACTGCTCGCCGGTGACGGCGTCGCTGCTGAACAACGGTTCCATGGTCTTGCTGGTGTCCAACCATTCGGACGGACCGCGCAGCGGCTTGACCATCTCGCCGAGCACCCCCCACAGGGTGGGCAGCAGCAGGTAGCCGACGATCGCCAGCGGCGGGTTGAGCAGCAGCAGACCGAAGGCGGCGCCCATCAACACGCTGGTGACCTGGAGGATCCCCGCGTTCAGCAGCAGCGACCAGTCGAACTGCCAGGTGCCCGCCCCGCCGATGGCGGACGCCACCAGCGTGCCGACTGCGGCGACGGCGAGACTGGCCAGCACCGAGGCGAGCGCGGTCAGCGACACGGCGATCAGCTTCGCGGCGACCACCCGCTCGCGGCGGGGCACCAGGGCGTACGTGGTGAGGGCGGTGCGTTGCGACCACTCACTGGTGATCGACAGGATGCCCAGCACCGGCAGTAGCACCGACACCGGCAGCAGCGAGGGGACGAAGAAGTTGGGGAAGGTCTGGTCGGCGTCCCCGGCGTAGATCAGTTGCAGGGTGACGATCGCGGCGGTGACCAGAGCGATGGTGATCAGGAGCCAGCGGCCGGCCCGGGTGTCGACGAGCTTGCGCATCTCCACGGCGCTGAGACGGAGCAGCGACGGTCGGCGTACCGGGGTGTGGTGCCGGGGCGCGACGGCGCCGGCGGCGGGCGCGGTGGTGGTGGTCATCGGACGGCCTCCTTGGTCGATTCGCCGGCGGTCAGGGTGAGGAAGAGCTGTTCGAGGCCACCGCCGCTGGCGGGGCGCAGCTCGGCCAGCGCGACGCCGGCATCGGCGGCGGCCTGGCCGACCGCCTCGGCGTCGGCCTGCACGAGCAGCCCTTCCGAGCTGTCGGCGGCGCTCAGGTTGGCCACCTCCAGCGCCCGGCGCAGCGCCGCACCGTCGCGGGCCCGGACCACGGTGCCGCCACCGGCCAGCAACTCGTTCTTGTCGCCCTGGGCCACGATCCGGCCGCCCCCGATAACCACCAGCCGGTCCGCGACCGCCTCCACCTCGCGCAGCAGGTGGGAGGAGAGCAGCACGGTGCCGCCCCGGTCGGCGAAGTCGCGCAGCAGGCCGCGCATCCAGAAGATCCCCTCCGGGTCCAGGCCGTTGGCCGGCTCGTCGAGGATCAACACCCGGGGGTCGCCGAGCAGCGCGTGCGCCAGCCCGAGCCGTTGGCGCATGCCCAACGAGTACGCCCGTACCCGACGCTTCGCGGCCACCGCGTTCAACCCGACCAGGTCGAGCTTCGCGGCGACCTCGCGCCGGTCCAGACCCATGGTGTACGCGGACAGCGTCAACGCCTCGCGGCCGGTGCGCCCGGCGTGCTGTGCGGAGGCGTCCAGCAGCACCCCGACCTCCCGCCCCGGGTTGGGCAGCTCCTGGTACGGGTGCCCGGCGACGGTGGCGCGGCCGGCGGTCGGCGCGGTCAGCCCGCAGATCATGCGCATGGTGGTCGACTTGCCGGCGCCGTTGGGGCCGAGGAAGCCGGTCACGGTGCCCGGCTCGCACTGGAACGACACGTCGTCCACGGCCGGGTGCGGCCCGTATCGCTTGGTGAGGTTCTCCACGGTGATCATGCGGTTGAGCCTGCCCGCGCCGCCCGGCCATCCGCTGCGGCCACCGGTCGGTGCCGTGTCGACCTTGGTCGACGTTCGGGTCTCGACTTTGGTAGCTGGTCGTGGTGCCCGTCGGCTGCCTAGCATGGGGCCGTGACCAGCCTCGCCGTCCCCGAGCACCCCTGGCTGCTGCCAGGGGAGCTGGTGGTGCCGGCTGACCGTGGGCGTACGCGTCCGCGCCGCACCACCCGCGACTGGATCGTGGACAGCGTCGCGTTCCTGATCTCCCTGCTCTGGGTGCTCTTCGCCACAGCCGACGCCCTGTCGCCCGACCCGGCGATGACCACCGCGCTCCCGCACGACTGGATGGCCGGCGCCGACGCCCTGATCGGGCTGGTCTGCTGCGGGCTGCTCTGGTTGCGCCGCCGATGGCCGCTCGGGCTGATAGTGGCCACGACACCGCTGACCATGTTCTCGATGGCCGCCGCCATCCCGCTGCTGATCTTCTACTTCACAGTGGTGGTGCATCGACGGACAGCGGTCGCGATCGCGGTCACCGGTGCCGGCCTTCTCACGAACCTGGTCTTCAGTTGGCTGCGTCCGGATCCGCACATGTCGTACTGGGAGACCACGTCCTGGGGTGTGGTGCTCAGCTTCGCGGTGCTGGCCTGGGGGATGTTCGTCCGGGCCCGCCGGCAGTTGATCGTGTCGTTGCGGGAGCGGGCGGAGCGGGCCGAGGCGGAGCAGCAACTACGGGTCACCCAGGCCCGCCACCTCGAACGCACCCGGATCGCCCGGGAGATGCACGACGTGCTGGCCCACCGGATCTCGCTGCTCAGCCTGCACGCGGGTGCGCTGGAGTTCCGCCCGGACGCGCCGGCCGACGAGGTGGCCCGGGCCGCCGGGGTGATCCGGGGCAGCGCGCACGCCGCCCTTCAGGACCTGCGGGAGGTGATCGGGGTGCTCCGGGCCGAGGACGACGGTGCCGGCGACGCCCCGGAGCCGCCGCAGCCCACCCTCGCCGACCTGCCGGCCCTGATCGCCGAGTCGCGGTCGGCCGGGGTGCGGGTGAACGTCAGCGACAGCGTCGCCAGCCCGGGTGAGGTGCCGGCGGCGCTGGGCCGGGCCGCGTACCGGATCGTGCAGGAGGGGCTGACCAACGCCCGCAAGCACGCTGCCGGCGCTGCCGTCACGGTGGACGTGGCCGGCGGGCCGGGCGCCGGGCTGACAGTGGCGATCGGCAACCGGTGGCCGGTCGGGGCACCGGCCGGCGGCACGCTGCCCGGTGCTGGCACCGGCCTGGTCGGCATCAGCGAGCGGGTGACACTGGCCGGCGGGCGGCTCGCCTACGGTCGGGACGACAGCGGTGACTTCCGGCTGGCCGCCTGGCTGCCGTGGCCGGCGTGACCAGCCCCGCCGGAGCACCGGACGCGACCAGCCCTGCCGGCGCGGCCGCCCCGCCGGTACGCGTGCTGATCGTGGACGACGACGCGTTGGTCCGGGCCGGGCTCTCGATGATCCTCGGAGGTCTGCCGGACCTGGCAGTGGTCGGCGAGGCGGCCGACGGTGGTGAGGTGCCGGCGGCCGTCGCCGCGTACGCCCCGGACGTGGTGCTGATGGACATCCGGATGCCCCGGGTCGACGGGCTGACCGCCACCGAGGCGCTGCGTGCCCAACCGCACCCGCCGGAAGTGTTGGTGCTGACCACCTTCGACGCCGACGAACAGGTGCTGCGGGCGCTCCGCGCCGGGGCGGCCGGTTTTCTGCTCAAGGACACCCCACCGGCGGAGATCGTGCGCGCCGTACGCCGGGTCGCGGCCGGCGAGGCGACGCTCTCGCCGACGGTGACCCGGACGTTGATCGCCCACGTGACCGCCGCGGCCCCCGGCCCGGTCGGCCCGGACCCGCGCCGCGAACGGGCGCTGCGACAGCTCACCGGGCTCAGCGAGCGGGAGCGGCAGGTGGCTGTCGCGCTGGGGCGGGGCCACACCAACGCGGAGATCGCGGGGGAGTTGTTCATGAGCGTGGCGACGGTGAAGGCGTACGTCTCCCGGCTGCTGACCCGACTGGAGTTGAACAACCGGGTCCAGGTGGCGTTGCTCGTGCACGACGCCGGCCTCGTCTGACCAGCGGTCTCGCCGGGCCAATGATTGAGCACACCAACACGGACGAGGTTACACTCGTTTTTGGTTGTTCCATCGTTGGTTGTGTCGGGAGTGATCGTGGAAGGCTTCGTCGGACGGGACCGTGAGCTCCAGCTCCTGGGCGGCATCCTTTCGCGGGTGCAACGGGGTGGCCGTGCTGGTCGGCCTGGCCGGGCCCTTCTCATGCGAGGTCGCCGACGGGTGGGCAAGTCCCGACTGGTCGAGGAGTTCGTGGAGCGGGCCGAGGTGCCGCATCTCTTCTTCACGGCCTCCGCGCAGCCGACCGTCGCAGCCGAGCTTGCCCTCTTCGTGGAGGAGGCCGCCGCCTCGACGCTGCCGGGTGCCCAGATCCTCCGGGAGCAGCAACCACAGACCTGGGACGCCGCGCTGACCCTGCTCGCCGCCGCGCTGCCGTCCGACCGGCCGAGCGTCGTCGTCCTGGACGAGATGCCGTACCTCGTCGCGGGCGACCCGGGCTTCGAGGGAACGCTGCAGAAGGTCTTCGATCGCGAGTTGTCCCGGCGACCGGTCCTCCTGATCTGCGTCGGATCGGACCTGGCGATGATGGAAGCCCTCAACGACTACGGCCGGCCGTTCCACCAGCGAGCCACGGAGATGGTCGTTCCGCCGCTGAGCCCGGCCGACGTCAGCGAGATGCTCGGCCTGTCCGCCGCCGACGCGTTCGACGCCTACCTGGTGTCCGGCGGTCTGCCGCTGATCCTCGACGAGTGGCCGACCGGCGCATCCGTCCACGAGTACCTGACCGACGCGGTACGGGATCCGACCTCTGCCCTGCTGGTGAGCGGCGAGCGGGCACTGGCGGCGGAGTTCCCGCCCCAGTCCCAGGCGGGTCTGGTGCTACGGGCCATCGGTTCCGGTGAACGGACCTTCTCGCTGATCTCCCGCGCGGCCGGGGACCTTCCGCAGGCGTCCCTGAACCGCGCCCTGCGCCTGCTGACCCAGAAGCGGGCCGTGGAGGTCGCCGTTCCGCTGTCGACCAAGCCGTCGCGGGAGACCCGGTACGCGGTGGCCGATCCGTACCTGCGCTTCTGGTTGTCGTTCCTGGGGCCGCACCTCTCCGAGATCGAGCGGGGGCGTGGCGACCTGACCCTGGACCGGATCGACCGGTCGTGGACGTCCTGGCGGGGGCGGGCCATCGAGCCTGTCGTCCGGGAGGCGCTGCGCCGGCTGTCCGGTGACCATCTGCCGGCGGAGGCGGCGACGATCGGCGGCTACTGGACCCGGACCAACGACCCGGAGATCGACATAGTCGGCGCCGACCGTGCGCCCGTCGCTCAGAGGATCAGCTTCGTCGGATCGGTCAAGTGGCAGGAGAGCCGACCCTTTGACGCGCATGACCTGGGCCGGCTGCTCCTGCACCGGTCCCAGCTTCCCGGCGCCGACGAGTCGGTGCCGGTCGTTGCCGTGTCGCGCAGCGGCAGTGCCGTCGACGGCATCCGGGTGCTGTCGGCGGAGGATCTGCTTACCGCGTACCGGAATTGAACTTTCGTCCGGTGTCCGCCGTACCCATGGCCGAGGATGTCGGTGCGGTAGGTCCGCCGTACCGCTGCCGAACTGCGGGAGGCCTGCCGTGCGAGTTGGTGAGCAGTCGACGGATCCCATCGATCAGGTACTGGGTGAGGTGCCAATGCCGGCACCCCTGACCCCGGAGGATGTCCGGCTCGCGGTCCGGGCGGTGGTCGTGCACACCGCCGAGGAGTGGCCCACCGGGCCGCTGTGCCGCAACGACGGCGCCTCCTACCCGTGCCGGCTGCACCGCTGGGGGCGACGGGTGTTGGAGGCACACGGGCTCAACGAGCGGCAGATCGAGGCGTTGATCCGGCACGGTAATCCGTTCGTGCACGTGCCGTTCCCGTTCACGGCGACCGGGCCGTCGCGGCAACAGGCCGCGCGGGTGGTCCCCCAGGGGATACGGCACACCGCTGCTGGCCGGCCGGTGACTCCCCCCGTCACCGCGCCGCGCTGGCCCCGGGCGAGCTGAGCGCGCTACCCCTCCGCCCATCCGACCCGGGGCGACACGACGTCGGCCCGGCGCGAGGATTCCCCCTCCGCGTCGGGCCGACGTCGCTTCGAGCGCGTGGGCTCAGTTGCCGACCCCGCAGTCCGGGGCGGCCCAGCTCGTCGTGTTCGAGCTGTTGTCGCTGTTGTTCTCCCGACGCGAGTCGACGTGCACGTGGTCGTCGTGGTCGGGGTAGCCCGGCCCGTAGATCCCACTGAAGCCGTTGTTACGGGCGCCGCGGGCGACCTGGCACAGCGAGGACGTTCGTGAGGTCACGTCGGCCGCGTTGCCGTACAGGTGTTGACTGTCGGACGCGCCGCCGACCTGGTTGTTGCAGGCGCGACTGCGGAAACCGCTCGACACGTTGAGCGGCTTGTCACCGAGGCTCTTGCGCAGCGCCTCCAGCTTCCACATGGTGCGCAGCGCGTTCTGCTTGGTCTGGTTCGCCGACAGCGGGCCGCCGCTCCACCCGCTTCCGCCGCACCCGTTGTCCAACTCGCCGTAGGTGAAGTGCGCGGGAGTGCAGTCGTTGTCCTGGAGTTGGTACAGCTTGGCGAACGTCTGCGGGCCGGCGATGCCGTCGGCGCGCAGCCCGTACGCCTGCTGGAACCGCTTGACCGCGGCGGCGGTCTTCGGCCCGTAGCGGCCGTCGTTCTCCACGATGTCCCGGTAGCCGGCCCACCCGGCGACCCGGATCTGCAACTGGCGGACGTCGTCGCCGGAGCGCCCCTGGCTCAGGGTGCGGTTCCAGGTGTAACAGCCGTCCGCGTACGCCGCCGGTGCGGCGATCACCGTGGCGATTGCGGCCCCGGGCAGTGCCAGGGCGAATGCGACGGCGACCCGCTTCAAGGTGTTTACGCGCACAGAAGTCCTCCCGATAGGAGAGCGAATGGGGTGGCTCCAGGACATCGACCGAGAAGTCCCGTGATTTCCACCCTCGCACTGATCAGTGCCGTTGGAGGTGGTTAACGAGAATCGTGCTCACAATCCGCTGTCCCTGGGGATTGGCTGGGAATTCGACTGATTTGCGAAACAGCCATTTCCGGCCGATCGGTCCTCCTGCGGTCAAGGGCACCGAACGTCGCAATCTGCCACACGCAGGGTGATGTTCCCGGGGGGATGGCGGCCGGTACCGTCAGCTCCGGGACGGCGGACTGGCGGAGGTGCGCGTGGCACGCGGTGGCGTCTTCTGTGTCGAGGGTCAGTGGCACCGTGACCTCAACGAGCGGGGCTCGGTGCTGCCCACGCTGGAGCTGCTGGAGCGGCTGGGCAAGATCCGCTTCATCCACAAGGACGCGGCCACCCGCGACGAGTTGTTCTACTTCCTGGACCGTTGGCTGCTCAAGCAGTACGCCGACCACCGGGTCGGCTTCTTCGCCATGCACGGCGAGCCGAGCCGGCTCTGCCTCACCGACTGGCAGTCGGTCGAGTTGAACGAGGTGGCCGAGCTGATGGCCGGCCGCGCGGAGGGGCGGCGGCTCTATTTCGGCAGCTGCTCGGTGCTGCGCGCCTCGGACGCGGTGCTGCGCGAGTTCCTGGAGGTCACCGGAGCCGCTCTGATCTGCGGTTTCACCCGGGAAGTCGACTGGGTCGAATCGGCGGCCTTCGAAACCGTGCTCCTCGACGTGCTCGCCAACGGCCAGCGACACAACGCCGCCGAGCTGCGGATGGGCTCCGCACACTGGGCGCCGCTCGCCTCGTACCTCGGCTTTCGGGTGATCTACGCCAACGGTCGGGCCTGGCGTCCGTCCGGCCGTCCCCGGGTGCCCACCCAGGCGGTGCGCCGCGCCGCGGCCCGACCCCGCTGACCCGCCGCCGCCGCTGCGCCCGCACCCTGGTAGGAACGGGGAATGGCACGCAGCATCGCAAGGAACACCCGGGTCGACCGGGACGGCCTGCTCGACTTCCTCCGGCCGCGACACCGCGTCGTGCTGATGACCACCCGGGCCGACGGGCGACCGCAGTCCTCCCCGGTCTCCGCCGGGGTCGACGGGCAGGGGCGGCTGGTCGTCTCCACCTACCCGGAGCGGGCCAAGGTGAACAACCTCCGCCGCGACCCCAGGGTCTCGGCCTGCGTGCTCAGCGACGACTGGAACGGCCCCTGGGTGCAGATCGACGGCACCGCCGAGGTGCTCGACCTGCCCGACGCACTGGAGCCGCTGGTCGAATACTTCCGCAGCATCTCCGGTGAGCACCCGGACTGGGACGACTACCGGGCGGCGATGGTGCGTCAGGGCAAGTCGCTGATCCGGGTGACCATCGACGCCTGGGGTCCGATCGCCACCGGTGGCTTCCCGGCCCGCCTCGCCGACTGACCGTTCGTTCGGTGGATCAACAGGCTGGCGTTCATCGAATACGGTGAGCCAGGCAAGATCCACTGACGCGAACGGGGACCCATGAACGACCTTTCTGCTCCTCGCCGGCTGCTCGCCTGGGCGGTGCCCGCCACCCTGGCGCTCGCCGTCGTCGCCCCGGCCCTGCCGGCCCAGGCCGCTCCGGCCAACACCCCGACCTCGGCCGTCGTCGGCCCGGTCGACAAGGACCTCAACGGCGACGGCGTACCGGACCTGGTGGTCGTCGGCGGCACCGCCGGGCTCGACTCGGGGGTCTGGGCGGCACGGGGTCGGGTCGACGCGACCACCGGCGTGGGCACCGGCCGGGTGAAGGTCCCGGCGGTGAACATCGGCGTGCACGGCAACGGGGTCACCGGCAATGCCTCGCCGACCGACTTCGACGGCGCCCAGGTGATCACCGGCCGCTTCTTCGGCACCGCGAACCAGGACTTCCTGGCCTACTACCCGGACGGCGTCAGCGCCGGCAACGGCAGCTTCATCGCGGGCGCTGGCGACGGCACGATGGTCAAGCCCTACGGCGGCAGCGCACAGGCCACCCTGAGCTCCGACCTGCTTGTCGACGAATACGGCAACGTTCCGATTCAGCTCGTCAACGGGTACACGGCCGACGGCGCCGACACCGGCATCGCGGACCTGATGGGCATCGTCGGCGACTCGACGAACGGCTACCGCCTCACCTACTACCCGAACATCGGGGCGCCCAGCCTCTACTTCCCTCGTCTGCCGCTGAGCAACGCCACCCCGACCGGCGGCAGTGACTGGCAGAACTGGACCCTGGCCAGCACCGAGCTGGCCTCGGGCACCGCGCTGGTGCTGCGGAACGCCACCACCGGTGACCTCTACCTCTGGCGGGGCGTCACCATGACCGACAACGGCGACGGGACCGGCACGCTCTCCTACACGCAGTACCGGCTCGCCTCCGGCTGGAACACCGGTGTCGCGATCAGCGGCCTCACCGCCGCCGACCTGAACGCCGACGGCGTGGCCGACCTGTGGGCGGTGTTCCCGGACGGCACCGTGCGGGCGTACCTGATCTCGAACCTCTCCGCCACCAAGCCGGCGAAGATCCGGGCGATCCAGGCGCAGCAGCTCCGCTGACCTGAGGCGTGGGGCCCGTCAGCCGCGGGCGACGGGCCCCACGCCGCTCAGTCGATCAGGGCGGCGTAGACGAGCTGGCGCAGCTGGGAGCGGAGCGGGTAGGTGCTCGACGGCATCAGCTGCGTGAACAGCAGCGCGGTGATCTCCTCGGCCGGGTCGACCCAGAACGCGGTGCTGGCCACCCCGCCCCAGTAGTACTCGCCGACGCTGCTGGGCAGCCGGCTGGGGATCGGGTCGTCGACCACAGCGAAGCCGAGGCCGAAGCCGATCCCGTCCAGGCTGGTCTCGGCGAAGCCGCCGGTGGACAGGGTGCCCAGGTCCTGACCGCCGGGCAGGTGGTTGCGGGTCATGAGCCGCACCGTGCGCGGTCCGAGTAGCCGGACGCCGTCCAGCTCGCCGCCGCGCAACAGCAACTGCGTGAACCGGTGGTAGTCGGCGGCGCTGGAGATCAGGCCGCCACCGCCGGAGAGCAGCGCCGGCTTGCTGAACGCGAGCGACCCCAGGCTGTCGTAGCGGACGGCCCGGCCGCTGCGCGGTTCCGGTACGTAGAGCGCGGCCAGCCGGTCGGCCTCGTCGCCCTCCACCCACCAGCGCGTGTCGGTCATGCCCAGTGGGCCGAAGATCCGGTCGGCGAAGAACGCGTCGAGGCTCTGCCCGGAGATCACCTCGACGAGTCGGCCCAGCACGTCGGTGGCGACGGAGTAGCCCCACGCCGAGCCGGGTTGGAACAGCAGCGGCAACTCGCCGAAGGCCGCGCAGGCGCCGGCCAGGTCGACGTCCGCCGGCGGGTACAGGTCGTAGCCGGCGGCACGGTAGAGCCCGTCGACCACCGAGGTCTGTATGAAGCCGTACGTCAGGCCGGCCGTGTGGGTGAGCAGGTGCCAGACCCGGATCGGCTCGACCGCCGGCACCGTGTACGGCTTGAGCGCCGACCCCTTGGAGTAGACCCGCAGGTCGGCGAACTCGGGCAGCCAGCGGCCGATCTCGTCGGTCAGCTCGAACCGGCCCTCCTCCCACAGCATCATCGCCGCGACCGAGGTGACCGGCTTGGTCATCGAGTAGATCCGCCACAGGGTGTCGGCCTCGACCGGTGCGCCCGACTCCCGGTCGCGTAGCCCGTACGTCGAGGAGTGCGCCACCTCGCCGCGACGGGTGACCACCACCTGCCAGCCGGCCAGCCGGCCGTCGTCGACGTACCGGCCGAAGTGCTCGTCGATCCGCGCCAGCCGCGCCCTGTCGAAACCGATCTGATCCGGGTCCTTGCTCCGAGCCACACTCACGCCGCCGAACCTACTCGCCGGTACACCGACACCGTAAGGGGGTCGGCGCCGGCCCGCCGGCCGCCGGCTGTCGGCGGCGCCCATTAGCCTGGCCGGATGCCGGAGTTGACCGAGGACGTGACCTTTCGCAACGAGGACTGGTACGGCGAGGAGCTGACCGACCGGCACTTCGTGGGTTGTGAGTTCTTCGGGGTGGACCTGACCGAGGCGGTGAGCAGAGGCGCGGTCTTCACCGGGTGCACGTTCGGCAACGTGGCGTTCAACGCCTCCCGACATGTCGACTCCGCCTTCACCCGTTGCGTCTTTCGGCGGTGCAACTTCTTCGAGGCCGAGTTCACCGGCTGCAAGCTGGTCGGCAGCACCTTCAGCGAGTGCGATCTGCGTCCGTTGACTGTGGACGGCGGTGACTGGTCCTTCGTCGCGTTGCCCGGTGCCGACCTGCGTGGCGTCCGGCTGACCGGGGTGCGCATGCGCGAGGTGGACCTCACCAGGGCCAACCTCACCGGTGCTACGGTCACCGGTGTCGATCTTTCCGGGGCGCAGCTGACAAACGTCCGGCTCGGCGGCGCCGACCTGCGGGGCAGCGATCTCACAGCGCTGGACCCGACGGTCGTCGAACGGGCCGGTGCCGTGATCGACGTCGAGCAGGCAGTGGTCGTCGCGCAACTGCTCGGCTTCCGGATCGGCTGACCCGAAAAGCGCTGGTGGTCTGCCCAAGTGCCCGTCCGGGCGGCCGGGTTGTCCGACAGCGTCCCATTGTGGGCTGGACACGTCCGGCAGTCCGGATCTAGCGTGTCGTCCACGCCCGGGTAAACGTGAAACTGCGCACAGTGGATGGTGTGGTCCTCGGCGGTCCAAAACGGCCGGGCGGCGGAGTTGGAGGGGTCGGTGGCGGACGAAGACCGCACGCGGGCTGGTTCGAGGGCTGGCGACGCGCCGCCGAAGCACCGTCCGCGTGCCATTACCGCCGGGGTGACCCGCAGCGTGTTGCGCCGCGCCCGACAGCGGCGGCGCTGGGCGGTGGAGGGGGCCGCCGTACTCGTCTGCCTGGTGGTGTTGGTCTCGTACCTCGCCACCCGGTCCGGTCCGGCGCCGGACGCCGACCAGGCGGGTCCGGGCGGCGTGCCCGCCCGTCCCCCCGGTTTCCCGGCCGCCGACGCGCGCACCGGCGAGGCCGGGCCGGCGACGCCCGGCCTGCGTCCGCGCCAGCGCCCACCCTCGCCGGACCCGACGCCGTCGGCCAGCGCGCCCGCCCCGCCTCCGCCGAAGCCCGGTTCGCCGGCGCTGACGGTGAGCCGGGGCGAGATGCCCGCCATCGTCGACCTCACCGCCGTGGGTGCCCGGGACTGGGTGCACTGGGGGGAGCGCGGCGGCAGGTCGATGAACCGCAAGCGTTCCGGCTCCGGCGAGATCATCGACGGGGGTGGCCCAGGCCGGCGCGTCGGTTGGGACGGCAACCAGGAGTACGTGCGCTGGGCCGACGGCACGCCGGAGCGGTCGACGCACGGCAGCTCCAACGGCGTCTACACCTGCGGTGCCGGGAACGGGTTCAGCCTCGCCGTCGCCGGCAGTGGCGAGCCGCGCACGGTCCAGCTCTACGGTGGCATCTGGATGGCTCGGGGGCGACTGGAAGCGCGGCTGTCCACCGGCGGGCCCGCCAGCACCGCCCGACTGGAGGACCCGTACACCAGTCAGAGCGCCCAGTTCACCATCCGCTTCACAGTGCCCAAGGGCGCCCGGCTGCTGCTGAACTGGACGGTCGAGAAGGTCTTCACACCGCACTGCGGCAACGTCGGTCTCCAGGCCGTGGCGGTGCGTTGACTGACTGACTGATCGCTGTGCGTTCGGACAGCGGGACAGTTTGTCCGTCGCGCGCTGTCGAATGCGCCGTAACTTTCTGCTGTCCCCATCCGACCATCCAGTGTGGAGGCAGCGGAGATGAGTAGCAGCACCGCCCCCCGCGTCCGTCGTGCCGCTTCGTCCGGCATCGGTGAAGCGTCCGGGGAGGTTCTTCGCGACATCCCCCTGCCGCCGTACGTGACGGGCGAGGACACCCAGTTCGCCGTACGGGCGGTGGTGGTGCACGCCCCCCGACGGTGGTCCGGGGGCGTGGTCTGCCGTAACGATGCCAGCCCGCACCCGTGTCGCCTGCACCGCTGGGGCACCCGGGTGCTGGCGCTGCGCGGGTTGCGGGCCGCTGAGATCGCCGCGCTCATCGAACGTGGTGACCCGACGGCGGTGGTCCCCCCACCGGACCGTCCGGCCTGAGCGCTCGCTGGGCCGGGAGGCGCGTTCGCGCCTCCCGGCCGTCGCTCAGCAGGTGATCGGCTTGACCCAGGAGCACTCGACGCCCTCCGGGGTGCGCGGCGTCTCCGGCACCGCCGGCGGGGCCACCCGTGCCGTCGACGCACCACCCTCCCGGAAGCCGGCCAGCGCCACGGCGATCTGGTCCTCGAGCGACTTCACCGACGCCGTGAGGTAGTTGTTCAGCAGGATGGAGAACGCCAGCAGTCGACCATCGGCGCTGGTGACGTAGCCGGAGAGCCCGGAGACACCGGTCAGGCTGCCGGTCTTGGCGTGCACGTTGCCCGCGGCCGGCGTGCCGGCCATCCGGCTGCGCAGGGTGCCGCCCACGAACCGCTCGGGCTGACCGGCGATCGGCAGCGCCGCGTACCAGGTCGCGAACCACGGTTCGGCGCGGACGGCGCTCAGCAGGTCGACGAATTCCGCCGCCGGGATCAGGTTGCGCCGGGACAGCCCTGAGCCGTCACGCTGGCGCAGTCTCCCGGTGTCCATTCCGGTGTCGGCGACGTACTCGCTGATCGCTGTGAGACCGGCCGTCCAGGTGCCCGAGCCGGAGAGCACCCGGCCGATCTCCTTGGTCAACACCTCGGCGTGCCCGTTGTTGGACAGCTTCAAGAACGGCGTCATCAGCTCGCCCAGGCTCATCGAGTCGTGGCGCGCCACCGGGTCGGCCGTCTCCGGGGTGGGTTGGCCGAGCACGGTCCGGCCGAGCACCCGGACGCCGTGTCGGTGCAGCGCCGCCCGGAACACGTCGGCCGCGTAGCCGGTGGGTTCCCAGACGGTGACCCAGTCGCTGGCGGGCTCGTCGCCGACGGCGATCTGACCGGTCACCACGACCGTGTTGTCGCCGTGCTCGCGCTCGATCGAGATCGAGGTCTCGCCGTCGCTGACCGTCTGGGCGCGGTTGTCGACGCGGACGTGCCCGGTGGCAGGCGTGGTGGTGACCACCGGCGGTGCGCCGGCCCGGTCGGCCGGTGCGGCGTGCACGATCACGGTGCCCGCGTCGTAGTCGGTGTCCGGGGCGACTGTCAGCGCGGAGACCTGTGCGGCGTAGTAGTAGGGCTCGTCGTCCCAGGTCCAGTCGGGGCCGAGTCGGGTGCTGTCGTAGCGGGTGTCATCGGCGACCAGGTTTCCGGTGACCACCCGCACGCCGTCGGCGGCGACCTGTGCGGCGAGCGCGTCGTAGTCGGCGGCGAGCATTGTCGGATCGCCCCCGCCGCGCAGGTAGAGGTTGCCCGAGAGCAGGCCCGCACGGCGCTTGCCGCTGGCCCGTACGTCGGTGCTGAAGCGGTGGCCCGGGCCGAGCAGCTCAAGGGCGGCCGTCGAGGTCAGCAGCTTGGTGTTGGACGCCGGGACCAGCCGCCGGTCACCGTTGCGGTCGTAGAGCGTCTGTCCCGTGCTGGTGTCGACCACGACCACCGACGCCTGCGCGCCGCCCAACCGGGTGTCGGCGAGGATCGTGTCGATGGTGGCACGCAGGTGGGTCGTCGCGGGGGTGGGCGACTCGGCCGTGGCACCGGGCGCGGCTGCGGTGGCCGCTGTGGCGACCAGCGCGAGCAGTGCGAGGGCCCGGGGAAAGTGACGGCGATGCATCCGCTGATGCTGTCACGGAGATATTCGCCGGAGAAGGCCCTCAGGCGAAAGATATTGCCGTCTGGGCTACTTCGGCCCACCGACCGTCTTCTCGTGGCCACCCCAGTAGTGCCGCTGCGCCCCCATCACCAGGGGTGCGACCAGCGCGGCGAGCGCCCCACCGAGCAGCGGGAAGACGATGAACACCCAGAGCTGCCGCAGCGCCACGCCGCCCTCGAAGACCGCCGGACCGAACGCGCGGGCCGGATTGACCGCCGCGCCGGTCAGCGTCACGCCCACCAGTTGGGTCACGGCCAGGGCCAACCCGATGGCCAGCCCGGCGGTGCCCGGATTTTCGCTCCGACTCGTCACCACCAGCACGACCAGCACGAAGAGGAAGGTCAGCACGACTTCCAGTACGGCCGCGCCGCCCCGGTTGATGTGCGCGCCGTAACCGTTGGTGCCCAGGGCCCCGGTCTGGTCCGCGACGTCACCCCATCGGGTGAGCGCCCAGAGCACGAAGCCCGCGACGGTCGCGCCGACGAACTGCGCGATCCAGTACGCCACCGCCCCGAGCACCGAGATCTTGCCGGAGAGCAGCACACCGAGCGTCACCGCCGGGTTGACGTGGCTACCGGAGAGTGGGCCGATCGTGTAGACGAGGGCCACCATCACGAACCCGAAGGCCAGCGCCACCACCACCACGCCGCCCTGGACCCGTGCGGCGATCGCGCTGCCCACCCCGAAGAACACCAGCAGCAAGGTGCCGAGGAACTCTGCCGCGTACCGACGGAAGTCGCTCATTCACTCAGCGTAAGTGCAGGTCAGGTGGCCGAAGCCGGAATGGCCGTCTGTGATCGGCGCGACGGTCGAGGACGGGCACAGCGGTGACGTCCGGCGCGTTGTAGCCCACGTGGACACCCACTCCGCGGACGTCGTGGTGATCGGCGCCGGGCAGGCCGGCCTGAGCGCCGGCTATCACCTGCACCGCACCGGCTTCGCGCCCGGCAGCGGCTTCGTCATCCTCGACGCCGACAGCGGGCCCGGCGGCGCCTGGCAGCACCGCTGGCCGACGCTGGTCTTCGACCGCGTGCACGGCTTCCATGACCTGCCCGGGCTGCCGCTCCCACCCACCGAGCCGCATCGCCCGGCCTCCGAGCAGGTCAGCGCCTACTTCACCGCGTACGAGAGGGCCTTCGACCTGCCGGTGCGGCGGCCGGTGCGGGTCCGGGGGGTGCACTCCCGCCCGGATGGACGACTGGACGTGCACACCGACCGGGGCACCTGGACCGCCCGCGCCCTGATCAACGCCACCGGTACCTGGACCCGACCCTTCTGGCCGCACTACCCGGGCCGGTCGACGTTCCGGGGACGCCAGTTGCACACCGCCGACTACCGAGGACCGGCCGAGTTCGCCGGACTGCGCGTGGTGGTGGTCGGCGGCGGCACCTCGGCCGTCCAACTACTCGGCGAGGTCTCCACCGTCGCGGCGGCCACCACCTGGATGACCCGCCGGCCGCCGACGTTCAACGACGAGGAGTTCGGCCCGGAACTGGGTCGCGCCGCCGTGGCTCGGGTGGACCAGGCGGTCCGCTCCGGCCGTCCGCCGGGCAGTGTGGTGGGCGTGACCGGGCTTCCGGTCACCCCGGAGGTACGCCGACTGCGCGAGCGCGGCGTCCTCGACCGGCTACCCATGTTCGACCGGATCACGCCCGACGGGGTGGCCTGGACGGACGGACGGTTCGTGCCGGCGGACGTGATCCTCTGGTGCACCGGCTTCCGGGCGGCCATCGACCATCTCGCCCCGCTGGGGCTGCGCGCGCCGGGTGGCGGTATCACGATGGACGGCACCCGGGTGGTCGCCGACGCGCGGGTTCACCTGGTCGGGTACGGCCCCTCGGCCAGCACGATCGGCGCCAACCGGGCCGGCCGCGCGGCGGTCAACGAGATTCGCGCCTGGCTGGCGCCGGCCGCCGCTCTCCACTGACCTGGCTCTATTTGACGGATGGTCGGCCAGCGGGCACGGTGGGAGTGACGGGGCCGTCAGCTGCCCCGATTCGATGCGACGGCGATGACCGTTCGCCCCTCTGTCGCCTCCCACGTGTGCTCGTACGCGGGCCGACTGTCCGGTCCGCGCGGTATCCGACCGCGAGCCGACAACTCACGAGGAGTTCCATAAATGCTCACCATGACCGATAACGCCGTGCTCGTCATCCGTGACCTCGCCAACCAACAGGACGTCGCCCAGGACGGCGGTGTGCGTATCGCCGCCGACACCGAGGCGGGCTCGCTCACCGTCGAGCTGGTGCCCGAACCGGTGCAGGGCGATCGGGTGGTCGACAACCAGGGCGCCCGGATCTTCCTGGACGAGGACGCCGCCGAGCTGCTCGGCGACGCGTCGGTGGACGCCACCGTCGACGACGAGGGCATCATCCAGTTCGGCTTCACCGAGAAGCAGTAGACCCGGCCTCAGCGCAGCGATCGTCCCCGCTGCGGTGGACCCTGCCCGGGGTGCCACCGCGGCGCGCCGTCGCCGGCCGGGTGCAGCGGCGCGCCCTCGCCGGCCGGGTGCAACAGCGTGCCGAGCACGTGGGCCAGGTGGTGCGAGGTGCTCCACGCCGCCCAGTTGGCGGTCGAGCCGGCCCC
Source organism: Micromonospora sp. NBC_00330 (assembly GCF_036136635.1). NCBI lineage: Bacteria > Bacillati > Actinomycetota > Actinomycetes > Micromonosporales > Micromonosporaceae > Micromonospora > Micromonospora sp. NBC_00330. Next base: position 4,745,699 of record NZ_CP108012.1, on the reverse strand, counting down.
GGCACCCCGGCGGGCCCGGCGCAGCAGCTCATGGTCACCCCAGGAGAAGGCCGCCCCACTGGTCGGCCAGTGTGGTGCCGACACCAGCGTGCGACACAGGTCGGCGAACCGGTCGTCGCCCCGGCCGCCGCGTCGCGCCCAGCGGTAGACCCACCAGCTGCCGTCGTCGGTGTAGCGCACTGTCGGCAACCGGTCGCCACTGTCACCGGTGCCCGGCCCGGCCGGGTGGACGCCGTAGTCGCCGTAGTCGACACCGGCGTCGGCCAGTCGTCGCCACAGTTGCCAGTCCCAACGGTCGAGCTGGACCGGCTCGTCGGTGGGCAACCGGGACAGCGTCGGCGGCATGCCGCCCGCAGCCACCGTCACCGACCGCCAGGCGTGTCGGCGCGCCCAGTCCAGCAGGTGGCGTACCCGGGGCTCGGCGGTCCGCACGTCCGCCGGGCAGCAGACGTCCCCCGCGTCCACCAGCAGGTCGCACTCCTCCGGGGCGAGGTCGGTGAACCGCCAGATCCGTTCCACGGCTGTGGTGCTCGCGTCCGGCCCGGCCCGGTCCCGGCCGGCCCGCAGCCGGACGAGCGCGCGCCGGCCGTACGCCCGCGCCGCCGCGCCGTGCGCGACCAGCCGGTGGTCGCTCTCGGAGAGCCCGATCACCGGCACCACCGGTACGCCCCAACGGGTCAGCTCCGCCTCGGGGATGTCGGGCAGTGCGCTGACGTCGATGGCGGGCAGCAGCCCGGATGGCAACCGGCGAATGGCGTCCATCGTGGACCGACCGATTGCGCCGATCTCCAGGATCGGGGCGACGAGTGCGGCGTACGCGGGATCGAGGTGGCTCAGGGCCTCAAGCTCGCCTCGTCGGCTGGCGAGGATGGGGCGGTAGACCGGTGCCGCCGCCCGGCCCCCGTGGGCGGGCACCATACTTCAATCTAGCCAGGCATATGCACATGCCCCAGGAATGTAAGCCGGAATTCGGCTGCTCGACTGTCGGTTCGGCGACTACGATCCACCGATGCTTACGCCGATTCACCGTTACCAATCCGACGAAGAGGACAGCGCGCGGTGGATTGGTTTCCCGTTCCGTAACGGCGACATCGTGATCAGCACCCGGTCCAAGAGCGGCACCACCTGGATGCAGATGATCTGTGCGCTCCTGGTGCTTCGTACCCCGGAGCTGCCGGTGCCGCTGACAGTGCTGTCGCCGTGGCTGGACTGGTTGGGCGAGCCGCAGGCAACTGTGTACGACCGGCTGGCCGCCCAACCACACCGGCGGTTCATCAAGACGCACACCCCGCTGGACGGGGTGCCGCTCGACCCTCGGGCGCACTACGTGGTGGTGGCCCGGCACCCGCTGGACATGGCGGTCTCCCTCTACCACCAGAGCGCCAACCTGGACCGGGCGCGCATCGCCGAGCTGACCGGCCAACCCACCCCGGCCGGGCCACCCCGGGAGCGGCCTGGAGTGCGGGAGTGGTTGCTGAGCTGGGTCGACCGGGAGGTGGACCCCCACGCCGAGCTGGATTCGCTGCCGGGTGTGCTGATGCACCTCGGTGACGCGTGGGCCCGCCGGCACGAGCCGAACGTCGAGCTTGTGCACTACGACGACCTGTTGGCCGATCTGGGCGGTGAGATGCGCCGGCTGGCCGACCTGTGGAAACTCCCGAGCCCGGGGCCGGAGTTGGTCGAGGCGGCCACCTTCGGTCGCATGCGGGAGCGCGCCGACCGGCTCGCACCGGACACGCTCGGCGTGCTGCGTGACCGGCAGGCGTTCTTTCGCCGGGGAGGCTCAGGCCAGGGACGCGACCTGCTGGACGAGGCCGGTCTGGCCCGCTATCAGCAACGGGTCGCGGCGCTGGCCCCACCCGACCTGCTCACCTGGCTGCACCGCTAGGCCCACAGGCCCACAGGAGCGCGCGGCGCCGCTCCGCGATCGGAACGTCGCCGCGCTCTGGCCGTCTCCCACCACCGCAGCCGTTCGGCGGTACGCCGGCGGGGACCTGGCTCGACCGGCCGTTTGCGCCGGTCAGGGTTGTCGATCCCCGGTCCGCGTGGATCCAAACCCCCCGGCCGTGGGGAATTCCACCATTCGCCAGTCCCGGCGTGGCGCGCCTCCGGACGGGGTATGAGCGTGGACATGGAGCATTTCACTATCGCGACTGTCGCCGAGAAGAGCCCGGATTTCCGGCGCGTGCTGTGGACTGGTGAGCACACCCAGCTGGTCATCATGACCATCCCCGCCGATGGGGAGATCGGCGAGGAGGTGCACGAGGACATCGACCAGATCCTCACCTTCGTGAGCGGCGTCGGCGAGGCGCGGGTCGCCGGCGCGAAGCGGAAGGTCGTCGCGGGCGACCTGGTAGTGGTGCCGGCGGGCACCAAGCACAACTTCGTCAACACCGGCCCCAACCCGCTTGTGCTGTACACGGTCTACGGGCCGCCGGAGCACGCCGACAAGGCCGTGCACAAGACCAAGGAAGAGGCCGACGCGGCCGAGGCGGCGGGCGAGGACGAGCCGCCGACCGAGTGATCCGTCCGGCCTGATCCTTGCCGATGCGGGTACCCCCGGCGGGTGGAGCAGCAGCCGGAGATCTCCGACTACGGGTTTCTCTCGGACTCTCGTTCGGGTGCCCTGGTCGGCAAGGACGGCTCGATCGACTGGTGGTGCCCGCACCGGTTCGACGGGGCGTCCGTGTTCGCGCGGTTGCTCGACCCGCGAGCCGGCCACTTCCGGCTCGCGCCGGTCGGGGTCGGCGGCCCGGGTCACCGGGTGGAGCGCGCGTACCTGCCGGACACGTTGGTGCTGCGGACGGTGCACCACACCCCGCACGGCAGCGTGGCGGTCACCGACGCGCTGGCCGCCGAGGTCGGCGCCCGCGCCCACGAGCTGGGCAAGAACTCACCCGCAGTGCTGATCCGGGTGGTGGAGGGGCTCTCCGGGCGGGTACGGATGGCGTTGGACTTCGCGCCCCGCCCGGAGTACGGCCTGCTCACGCCGTACCTGCACGAGCAGCCGGACGGCGGGGTGCTGGCCGGCGCCGGCCCGGTGGTGCTGATGTTGCGCGCCGGGGGTCTGCACCTGCGGGCGGGCACCGACCGGGTGACCCACGAGTTCGAGGTCTCCGCCGGTCAGGTGATCGGGATGGACCTCGCGTTCGGCGAGGCGTACGGCAACCCGCCGGCCCGGGTGGACCCGCTGACCACCCTCGCCGAGACGACGGAGGCGTGGCAGGCGTTCCGGGAGACGCACGGGTACTCCGGCCGCTACCCCGAACTCGTCAAACACAGCTCGACGGTCCTGACCGGCCTCACGTACGCCCGCAGTGGCGCTGTCGCCGCCGCGCTGACCTCCTCGTTGCCGGAGCAGATCGGCGGCGAGCGGAACTACGACTACCGCTACTCCTGGTTGCGGGACTTCTCGTTGACCATGCGGGCTCTCTGGGTGGCGGCCTGCCCCGACGAGACGTCCCGGCTGTTCGCCTGGGCGACCCGCTCGATCGGCCGGTTCGGCGACGAGCCCGTGCCGGTGCTCTTCGGGCTGGAGGGGGAGCGCGACCTCTCCGAGCACCACTGCAACCACCTGCGCGGCTACCGCGACAGTCGACCCGTGCGGGTCGGCAACGACGCCTGGCGGCAGCGGCAGCTCGACGTGCCGGGTGAGGTGATGTCGGCGGTGTGGCGGCTGCGCGACTACCTGGGCGCTCGGTTCGAGGACGAGCTGCGGGAGATGGTGCTCGGGCTGACCGAGCAGGTGGCCGCGACGTGGCACCTGCCGGACCGGGGGATCTGGGAGACCCGCGACGAGGAGCGCCACTACGTCTCGTCCAAGGTGTCCTGCTGGTTGACGATGGACCGGGCGGTGGGGCTCGCCGACCGGCTCGGTGACCGGGCCGACCCCCGTCGTTGGGCGCGGGTACGCGACGAGATCCGCGACACCGTGCTGCGCGAGGGGTGGAACGAACGGATCGGGGCGTTCACCGGCGCGTTCGGATCGGCGGAGCTGGACGCCTCGGTGCTCGCCCTGCCGGTCACGCACTTCCTGCCGGCCACCGACCCGCGGATGCGCTCGACGATCGCGATGGTCGAGCGCGAGTTGGGCACCGAGGACGGCCTGCTGCGGCGCTGGACGACCGACCCGGCCGGATTCCTGCTGTGCTCGTTCTGGCTGGTGGAGTGCCTGGTGATGACGGGTGAGCCGCAGCGCGCAGAGGCGCTCTTCGAGCGGGTCGTCGGGTACGCCAACGACGTGGGGCTGTTCAGCGAGCAGATCGACCTCACCACCGGCGCGCAGCTCGGCAACACCCCGCAGGCGCTCTCGCACATCGGGCTGATCAACGCGGCCTGGCGGATCACCGAGCCGGAGAGCTACTGATCGGTCGGCGTTTCCGTCAGGGCCGGAATCCTGCAACAGACCTGCAAGCGCCAGGCATTGACGCTGATGGTTGGACAGTCCTAGCCTCGAAGGAGTGGGAAAGCCCTTTCCCAGGGCTTTGATCCCGCTTCACCCCGCCTCGGATCCGGGCGTCCGACGGGGGGCGCACACCGATCCCGTTCAGCGCAGCACGCCGTGCCGACACGTCTCGGTACGGCCGCCGAGGGATCACCACCACATGCGTCAAGGAGGACACCTGTGCACAAAATGCGAATCTCCGGCCGCCGACCACTCCTGCTGGCGGTGGGCGCCGGGGTGACCGCGGCGGCCCTCGCCGCCGGCATGACCTCGGCCTTCGCGGCCACCGTCTTCAGCGACGACTTCAGCGACGGCGACACCTCCGGCTGGTCCAAGTCCGGCGGCACCTGGACCGTCGACGGCTCCGGCGTGCTCAACCAGTCCAACGCCGGCAGCGAGGCGGCCCGCCAGTTCGCCGGCCAGACCAGCTGGACCAACTACTCAGTGCAGGCCCGGGTCAGGCCGACGAGCTTCGGCTCGTCCAGCGCCCTGGTCGGGCTGGCCGCCCGATCCACCAGCAGCACCAAGATGTACCGGCTGGCCCTGCTCGGCTCCGGCCGGGCCGAGCTCCAGGCGGTCAATGGCAGCTCCGTCACGGCGATCGGTTCCGCCGCGCTGGGCGTCGGCACCGGCACCTGGTACACACTGCGCATCGAGACCAGCGGCAGCACCATCCGCGGCTTCGTCAACGGCACCCAGATCGCGTCCGGCAGCAACAGCCTGGCCGGTGCGGGCCGGATCGGCCTGGTCACCGCGTACGCCAGCGGCGGCTTCGACGACGTGTCTGTCGACTCGTCCGGCGGCGGCACCCCGACCACTCCGCCACCGACGACCACTCCGCCACCCACCACTGCGCCGCCGACCACCACACCCCCGCCGGCTGGCTGGCCGACACCCACCGGCAGCCAGAAGGTGGACGCCACGATCCCCGTCTCCGGCTCGTTCGACGGTGGGCTCAAGCGCTACTACGGCATCGGTGACGGCGGGCAGAGCGAGAGCCAGGACCCGATGTTCGAGCTGGCCGCGGGCGCCACCCTGCGCAACGTGATCATCGGTGCTCCGGCCGGCGACGGCGTGCACTGCGAGGGCAACTGCACCCTGATCAACGTCTGGTGGGAGGACGTCGGCGAGGACGCGGCGACCTTCCGCGGCGGCACCACGTACACAGTCGACGGCGGCGGGGCCCGCTCCGCCAGCGACAAGGTCTTCCAGCACAACGGCTCGGGCACCGTCTACATCAAGAACTTCCGGGTGGAGAACGCCGGCAAGCTCTACCGCGCCTGCGGCAACTGCTCCACGTCGTACCAGCGACACGTGGTGATCGACAACGTGATCGTCCGGAACACCGACGCGATCGCCGGCATCAACACCAACTGGGGCGACACCGCCCGGTTCAGCCGGATCACCATCGTCGGCGACCCGAACCGGGAGACCTCGATCTGCGTGAAGTACAAGGGCGTGCCGAAGGGCAGCGAGCCGACCGAGATCGGCGAGGGCGCCGACGGCGTCAACTGCCTCTACTCGCCCTCGGACATCACCTACCAGTAGACCGGCACGACGGCGCCCCGCGTACCGCCCGGTCCGCGGGGCGCCGTCACCTCACCTGATCAGGGGTACGCCGGAAACGTCGACAGTGTCCGGATACTTCAGCCCGGCACCGGTGTTGAGCACCACCACCCGTTCGCCGGCCCGGATCCACCCGCCCGCGCGCAGTTGCCGGGCCGCCGTGAGGCAGGCCGCCCCCTCCGGGCAGAGCAGCAGCCCCTCCCGGGCGGCGAAGTCCCGCAGATCGGCCAGGATGTCCGCGTCGTCGACGGCGACCGCCGTGCCGGAGGACTCCCGCAGCGCCGCCAGGATCAGCTCGTCGCCCAGCGGGGCCGGCACAGTGATGCCGAACGCCACGGTGTGCGCGTCCGCCCACGGCTGCGCCCGATCCTCGCCGGCGGCGAAGGCCCGCACGATCGGCGCGCAGCCGGTGGACTGCACCGCGACCAGCCGGGGCAGCTTGTCGCCGATCCAGCCCAGCTCGCGCAGCTCGTGCAGCGCCTTGTGGATGCCGATCAGGCCGACCCCGCCACCGGTCGGATAGATGATCACGTCCGGCGTCTGCCAGCCGAGCTGCTCGACGATCTCGTACCCCATCGTCTTCTTGCCCTCCAGCCGGTAGGGCTCGCGCAGCGTGCCGGCGTCGAAGATCGCCCCGTTCGACTCAGCGATCAACTCGGCCACCCGCCGACCGGCGTCGCCGATCAGCCCGTCGATCAGGCGCAGGTCGGCACCGGCGGCAACGCACTCGCGCCGGCAGATGCTCGGCGCCTCCAGCGGCATGACGATTGTCGCGCCCATGCCGGCCCGCGCGGCGTACGTGGCCCAGGCCGACCCCGCGTTGCCGTTGGTGGGCATCGCGATCCGCTCGACGCCCAGCTCGCGGGCCCGGCTCACCCCGACCGCCGCGCCCCGGGCCTTGAACGAGCCGGTCGGGATCAGCCCCTCGTCCTTGACCATCAGGTCCGCGATGCCGATCTCGGTGCCGTACGCCGGAGCCCGCAACAGCGGCGTCCAGCCCTCACCCAGCGTGGTGACGTGCCGAGGGTCGGCGACCGGCAGCAATTCCCGGTAGCGCCACAGGTCGGCCGGGCGCAGCGGAAAGCGTTCCGGGGTGACCACCTTCGCCACGGCCGGCAGGTCGTAGCGGGCCAGCAGCGGCGACCCGCACTCGCAGAGATTCTGTAACCGGTCGGCGGCGTACTCCTTGCCGCAGCGCGGGCAGTCCAGGTGAGTCAGGTACACGTCGCTCCTCGCCGTCACACCGCGTCGATGCTCAGCCAGTGCCGGCTGCGCCGCCCCGGCTGGTAGACCGAGTCCAGTCGCTTGGCGACCACGCCCGGCAGGCCCTGTTCCCGCCCGGCACGCAGGGCCTCGTCGCCCGCGCCCGGGAACCACGGCGGAGTCTGCCAGTGCGTACCGGACAAGACCAGCCCATCGAGCAGCTCCCGGCGTTGCGCGTACGGCACGTCGACGCTGCTCACGCCCTCCAGCCAGAGCAGGTCGACGATCAGATACTGGGCGCCGGCGGGAACCCGGCTGCCGGTGGCCGGCCGGACCGGGCGGACCCGCCCGGCACCGTCGATGCGGACCAGCACACCGTCGAGCACCGCCTCGGTGGGCGCGAGCGCCTCGGCCATCGCGCGCAGCCACGGATACCCGCCGGTGATCTCCTCGTCGGTCTCGGAGAGCAGCCGCAGTCGCCCGCCGGAGACGTACGCCATCGCCCGGACGCCGTCCCAGCGCAGCTCGTACCCCCAGGCGGCGCGGTCGCGGGGGAGCCCGGCGGCGGGAGTGGTGTGCATCGGTCGGACCAGATCCGGCATCGGCGTCCAGCCCGGTGGCGCGGGGTCGGTGCGGCGGACCATCCAGTCCCGTCCTCCAGTGGCGAAGAGGACGTAGCGGCCGGCGGTCCGCTCACCGGAGAGCGTCACGATCACCTCGTCGTCGCGCCACTTCTCGCAGCGGTAGGTGCCCCGGTCGTGGATCAGCATCCGGCCGCCGCCGTACTCACCGGCGGGGATCTCACCGGCGAAGTCGAGGTACTCCATCGGGTGGTCCTCGGTGTGCACGGCGAGGTGGTTGCGACCCGGATCGCGGGGCAGGCCGCGTGGCACCGCCCAGGACGCGAGCACGCCCTCGTGTTCCAGGCGCAGGTCCCAGTGCAGGCTGCGGGCGTGGTGCTGCTGGATGACGAAGCGGGCGGCGTCGGCGTCGGGGCCGGGCGACGTCGGGCTCGCCGACGGCACCGGCTCGGGTGTACGGGCCGCGTCCCGCCGTCGCCGGTACTCGTCCAGCCGGTCGGTCACACATTCATTCTCCGGCAATCCGGACCGGTGCGCTGGAGGCCGGAGTGTCCGGTTCACTCGGCGGCCGCGGGCGCGGCGGGGTAGAACGGACCTCATGGACCTCACCGACCAGCCCACCGCACTGCTCCCCGGTGACGTGCGGATGCCCCTGCTCGGCTTCGGCACCTGGCAGGCCACCGGCCAGGCCGGTTACGACGCCGTGCTGGCCGCGCTCGACACCGGCTACCGGCACCTCGACACCGCCACCGTGTACGGCAACGAGCGGGAGGTCGGCCGGGCGGTACGGGAGAGCGGGCTGCGTCGGGAGGACCTCTTCATCACCACCAAGCTCCCGCCGGACCGGGTGGGCCGGGAGCGCGCGACGCTGGAGGCCAGCCTGGAGGCGCTCGGCGTCGAGCACGTGGATCTCTGGTTGATCCACTGGCCGCCGTCGTCACCGGGGGACAGCATCCCGCTCTGGCGCGAGCTGCTCGCCGCCCGCGACGAGAACCTGGCCCGGGCGGTCGGGGTGAGCAACTACAGCACCGCGGAGATCGACGAGCTGATCCAGTCCACCGAGGAGAACCCGGCGGTCAACCAGATCCGGTGGAGCCCGTCGCTGTACGACCGGCAGCGGCACGCCGAGCACCGGGACCGGGGCGTGGTGCTGGAGGGGTACAGCCCGTTCAAGACCAGCGACCTCAGCGATCCGGTGCTGACCAGGATCGCCGGCGCCCACGGCGTGTCCCCGGCGCAGGTGGTGCTGCGGTGGCACATCGACCACGAGATCGTGGTGATCCCGAAGTCGGTGACACCGGAGCGGATCACCGCCAACTTCGACGTCTTCCACTTCTCGCTCACCGCCGAGGAGATGCGCGACATCGACGCGCTCGGCGAGGTCTGAATCGGCGAATTCCTTCATGGCATGACCCGGCAATGAAGGGTATCGACATCGACGTACGTGACGGTATAGCGTCCCGTCATCACGTTCGTCGATCCGTTCGTACCCGCCGTCGCTGGAGGATCGCCATGGCCCGAACCCCGTCCATCCGTCTGCCCCGCCGTGGGGTGCTCGGCATCCCCGCCCTGGTGGTCGCCGCGCTGACCGTCGTCACCCGACCCGCCGCCGCGAGTGCCGCGCCGAAGGCCGAGTGCCTCGCCGACCTGCTTCAGGACGCCTGATGGCGACGATCCCCTGGCTGGTGGACGTGCTGCGCGCCGCCGGGGTCCAGGTAGTGGTCGAGGGGGACTGGCTCAACCGGATGCGGCCCGGCTCGTTCGACCCGATCGGGGTGCTCTGGCACCACACGGCCTCGACCTCCAGCGCCAGCAACCCGCACCCGGCGCTCGGCATCTGCATCAACGGCCGGTCCGACCTGCCGGGCCCGCTGTGCCAGGCGCTCGTCGACTACAACGGCGTCTTCCACGTCATCTCCGCCGGACGGTGCAACCACGCCGGGGTCAGCGGCGGCAGCGGGCCGATCCCGGCCGGGGACGGCAACACCCTGATGATCGGGTGGGAGATCGACTACAACGGCGTCAACCAGGAGATGACCGCCGCGCAGTACAACGCGTCGCTCGCCGCCACGGCCGCCGTGCTCACCCGGCTCGGCCGGGACAGCAGCCACGCCCGAGGCCACCGGGAGACCAGCACCAGCGGCAAGATCGACCCGTCCTTCATCGACCTGAACGTCATGCGGGCCGACGTGGCGGCGAGGATGGCCGGCGGCGGAACGGCCTGGTCCTCCACGGTGGACAACACCACCAGTGGTCGGTTCACCGCCAGCGCCAACTGGGGCGTGTCGTCGTACTCCAGTCAGCGCTACGGCGCCGACTACCGCTACGCGGACCCGGTCGCCGCCAGCGACGTCGCGTGGTACAGGTTCAACGTCCCGGCCACCGCCAACTACCGGGTCGAGGCATGGTGGCCCGCGAACTCCGGCTACAACAGCGCCGCCCCGTACATCGTCGCCACCAGCGCCGGTAACCAGACCGTCCGGGTCGACCAACGGGCCACCGGCGGGCAGTGGCGGGTCCTCGGCACGTTCACGCTCCCGGCCGGTGACGCCAACCGGGTGGGCGTGAGCCGGTGGAGCAACACCGCCGGCCTGGTCATCGCCGACGCCGTACGCCTCACCCGCGTCTGACCCCGTCCACGTCCGCCCCGGACTGACGCGTCCGCCCCGGCTTGATCGACTCGACTTCCCGGAAGTCGGGGTGTCCCACGTGCGAGGATGCCCCGACTTCAAGGAACCCGAGTGGATCTCCTGAGTGGGGGCGCGGCCGCTTGGTCGCGCCCCCACGACAGTTCAGGTGCGGGAGCAGGTTGCCCCGTTGAGCGAGAAGCTGGTCGGCGACGAGTACGAGCCGCTCAACGTCCCCTGGTAGCCGAAACTGGCAGTGCCGCCGGGTGCGACCGACCCGTTGTGGCCGGTGTTGCGGGCGGTCACCGCCGACCCGCTCTGGCTCACAGTGGCGTTCCAGGCGTTGGTGACCTGCTGCCCGCCGGGCAAGCTGTAGGTGAGCGTCCAACCGTTGATCGCGCTGGATCCGGTGTTGGTGATCTGCACGTCGGCCGTGAAGCCGTTGTTCCACGAGTTCGCCGTGTACTTCACCGCGCAGCTCGCGCCGCCGCTCGGCGGCGGGGTCGTCGGGTTGGTCGGCGGCTGGCCGCCACCGTTGACGTTTGCCGAGAACGAGGTCACCGCGAGGCCGACGCCGCCCTGCCACGGCTCGAAGCCGGCCTGGATGCTGGTCAGGTACCAGGAGCTGGTGATCGCGCCCCGGTTGCGGGTGTCGTTGATGAAGTCCAGCACGCTGAAGTTCAGGCTGGAGACCGCCGACGACGCGACGTAGGAGATGACGTTGTTGGAGCCGTTGCTGCCCCGCCAGACCTCCCAGGTGCGGCCGGCCAGGTTCGTGGTGCCGACGACCGAGCCGATGGGCTGGATCGGACCCTGCCGGTTGAGCCAGATCATGATCTCCATCTGGTTCACCCCGTCCCGCTTCGGCGACGGGTCCAGCCAGATGTCGTACGACGCGTTGTAGGTGGCGCCGCTGACGTAGCGGTAGGAGATGCTGCTGGTGGCGCTGCTGATCTGGCTCACCTGGATCGGCAGGTTCGTGCCGGGGGAGCAGTTGGTGTAGTGACAACCGAAGAACACCGAGGGGTACGCCGTGGGCGCCCCGTTCGTGGGGCTGCTGCCGTTCAGGGTGGTGATCTCGAAGCCGTTGTTTGTGGCGTTGATGCACTGCTGGGCGGTGGTGCCCCAGCGGTTGTTCTGCACCACGTAGCGGCCCCCGATGACTGTCGAGCCGTACTGTTCGCAGATCTGGGTGTCGGCGGAGGCGCTGCCGCCGAGGGCTACTGCCACCAGCGAACTGGCGACCAGCAACCCGGCGGCGGCCAGGGCCCGAAGTTGACGTTTCATGACGCTCCTTGACTCGGCGCGTGCCGGGCGCCGGATGTGGTGGGGCAGTGCGGGAGCGCTCCCACGCTCAACGACACATTTACATGTCTGAAACTGGTGCGCAACCGTCCGGGTCGAACTGGTGAATTGTGAGGATTGCCATCTCCCGCCGGGACGGCTGGCCGCGGACGGCCAGCCAAGCGGCGCGGGTCACCGACGAGCGGCGGGGTGCGGGCCGATTGGGCCTGGTGTGCGCCGATCGCTCCGAGTAGCGTGTTGCCTCCAACGCGTGCCGCTCCCCCTCCGGAGGCGTACACCACCATGGGTGGCTCCCCCCTGCGCGTCCTCGTCGTCGGCGCGGGCATCGCCGGCCTGGCCGTGGCCCGGGCGCTGCGCCTGGCTGGCTTCCGGCCCGACGTCACCGACAAGCTGCCGCCGGGGGAGTCCACCGAGACCGGTCTCTACCTGCCCGGCAACGCCGCCCGCGCGCTACACCGGCTCGACCTGCACGACCCGGTCCGGCCGATCGGGCAGGTGATCCGCCGGCAGCGGTTCTTCGACGCCGCGGGCGCGCAACTCTGCGAGGTCGACCTCGACGCACTCTGGGCCGGCGTCGGCGAATGCCGGGCGCTGCCCCGGGCCGACCTGCACCGGGTGCTGCTCAGCGGTGCCGGCGGCGCCGTCCGACACGGCGCCGAGGTCCGCACCCTGGACCTTCTCCCGGGCGCGGTCGGCGTCACCTTCACCGACGGCACCACCACCGAGTACGACCTGGTCATCGGCGCCGACGGGCCACGCTCCTCGGTCCGCGCGCTGGCCGCGCTCGGTGGGCCGCCCCGCCCGGTCGGGCAGGTGGTCTACCGGGCCGTCCTGCGCGACGGCCCACCGGTCACCGAGTGGACCGCACTGCTCGGCCAGCGCTCCGGGTTCCTGATGGTGCCGATCGGTGCCGGGCGGCTGCACCTCTACGCCGACGAGGCCGGCACCGAGGAACCCGCCGACCCGCTGGCCCGGCTGCGGGACCTCTTCGCCGACTACCGCGGCCCGGTACCCGAGGTGCTGGCGGCCCTCGACGACGTGCACGTCGGGATCACCGACGAGGTGGAGTTGGGCCGCTGGTACCGGGGGCGTGTCCTGCTGGTCGGCGACGCCGCGCACGCCACCGCGCCGACGCTGTCGCAGGGTGCGGCCATGGCCCTGGAGGACGCCGTGGTGCTGGCCGAGTCGCTGCGCGCCGCCAACAGCGTGGAGGCGGCGCTCGTGGCGTACGAAAGTCGTCGCCGTCCGCGTACCCGATGGGTGCGGGACCGGACCCGGGACCGCAACCGCACCAGGGACGTGCCGCCGGCGCTGCGTGACCCTCTGCTGCGCGGACGCGGCGGCCGGATCTTCGGGGAGCACTACCGGCTCCTGCTCGGCCCGCTGTAGGCCCGTAGTAGATCGTGTCACGCCACCCCACGCGGCGCTGCGACCTGCCGGGGACTATCCTCCTTGCGGATGACGGCCCGCCGATAACCAGCGTGTGCCGAGCGGGACAACCGAGAACCGGAGGCCACTCGTGACCACCGTCGCACCCAAGCCGGTCGTGACCCGGCCCTGGCCGGTCCGGGAGCCGGTCAAGGGGTCGGCCATCGCGCGGCTGCTGCGAACCACGGACGCGAAGCAAATCGGGATCATGTACATGATCACCGCGTTCGTGTTCTTCATGATCGGTGGCCTGATGGCTCTGGTCATGCGTGCTGAGCTGGCCCGACCCGGGCTGCAGTTCCTGTCGCCGGAGCAGTACAACCAGCTCTTCACGATGCACGGCACGATCATGTTGCTGTTCTTCGCGACGCCGATCGTGTTCGCGTTCGCGAACTACATCGTGCCGATCCAGATCGGCGCGCCCGACGTTTCCTTCCCCCGGCTGAACAGCTTCGCCTACTGGCTGTACCTGTTCGGCGGGACGATGGCGACCGCCGGATTCATCACCCCGGGTGGCGCCGCTGACTTCGGCTGGTTCGCGTACGCGCCGCTGAGCAGCGTCGAGCACTCGCCGGGCGTCGGCGCCAACATGTGGATCATGGGTCTGGCCATCTCCGGCCTGGGCACCATCCTCGGCGCCGTGAACATGATCACCACAGTGCTGACCCTGCGCGCGCCCGGCATGACCATGTTCCGGATGCCGATCTTCACGTGGAACATCCTGGTCACCAGCCTCCTGGTGATCCTGGTCTTCCCGCTGCTGGCCGCCGCGCTCTTCGCGCTCGCCGCGGACCGCATCCTCGGCGCGCACGTGTACGACCCGGCAACCGGTGGGCCGATGCTCTGGCAGCACCTGTTCTGGTTCTTCGGGCACCCCGAGGTCTACATCGTGGCGTTGCCGTTCTTCGGCATCATCAGCGAGGTCATCCCGGTCTTCTCCCGCAAGCCGATCTTCGGCTACAAGGGTCTGGTCGCCGCGACCGTCGCGATCGCCGCGCTCTCCATGAGCGTCTGGGCGCACCACATGTTCGCCACCGGCCAGGTGCTGCTGCCGTTCTTCAGCTTCCTGAGCTACCTGATCGCCGTGCCGACCGGTATGAAGTTCTTCAACTGGATCGGCACCATGTGGCGGGGCCAGATCAGCTTCGAGACGCCAATGCTCTGGGCGGTCGGCTTCCTGGTCACCTTCCTCTTCGGTGGTCTCACCGGTGTGCTGCTGGCCAGCCCGCCGATCGACTTCCACGTGTCGGACTCGTACTTCGTGGTGGCGCACTTCCACTACGTGCTCTTCGGCACCATCGTGTTCGCGGTCTTCGCGGGCATCTACTTCTGGTTCCCGAAGATGTTCGGCCGGATGCTCGACGAGCGCCTGGGCAAGGTGCACTTCTGGCTCACCATGATCGGCTTCCACACCACGTTCCTGGTGCAGCACTGGCTCGGCAACGAGGGCATGCCCCGTCGGTACGCTGACTACCTGCCCAGCGACGGCTTCACCACGCTGAACACGATCTCCACGATCGGCGCGTTCATCACCGGTATCTCCACGCTGCCGTTCATCTACAACTGCTGGAAGTCGTACAAGACCGGCCCGGTGGTCGAGGTGAACGACCCCTGGGGTCACGGCAACTCGCTGGAGTGGGCGACCAGCAGCCCGCCGCCGCTGCGCAACTTCGACCGGATGCCGCGGATCCGCTCCGAGCGGCCGGCGTTCGACGCGAAGTTCCCGGAGTTGGCGGCCGGTGGCCAGAGCCTGGCCGGCCCGCCGGAGGGTGGCGCCAAGCCGCTCACCAGCGAGTCGGACGGCGGCGCCAGCTACCGCGAGGACACCGCGAGCGACGTCGACCGGCACTGACGCTCAAGCTCGGCAGTACGACGGGCGCCGCACCCCGGGACACCGGGAGCGGCGCCCGTCGCCATGTCCAGCCAACGTCACTCAGGCGCCTCGCGCCCGCGCCTCGCGCGGCCTGTCCGCCCGTCCGCCCGTTCCTGGCCGCTCCACCGTCCCCTTCACCGGCGCGTCGCCTGTGTCTGTCTAGCCGGGATCGGCTGGCCGGTCTAGCCGGGCTCAGTTCGGCCGTTCTAGCCGGTCTGGCTCCGAGGGGGCTATGTGCCTGAAGAGCCTGATGTCTGTGAGTCATCAAGATGACTGACAGACATCAGGCTCTTCAGCATGCATGGAGGGCCGGCTGCCCGGCGGACTGCTGCGTGTTCCACCCGCCTATCCCGGCCTACCTGGTCCACGGCCTACCTGGTCCACGGTCGGCCCGGCCCCACCGCCGGCCGGTGGGCATCAAACCGCCGTCGGTGGCGTGGGCGCAGCCGTCAGCGGGCGGCGGCGGTGAGGTCGGCCTCGGCGGGCGTCGGGGTGGCCGCTTCGGCGTTGCGGCGGCGGCGGCGCAGCTCGATCGGGAGGACCACCACTGTGACCAGCGCGCCGAGCGCACCGGTCACCACGAAGCCCCAGAGTGGCGCGCTGGCGTCGATAACCGCGCCGGCGAGCGGTGCGCCGACCGCGATGCCGACGGTGACGGCGGAGCCGTGCAGCCCCATCGCCTCACCGCGTACCTCGGCCGGAACCAGGCGGCTCACGGCGTCCGAGCCGGCCGCGATGGTCGGCGCGCAGAGCGCGCCGGCGGGGATCAGCGCCAGGCACAGCAGCCACCAGTGCGCACCGCCCAGCCCCACCGGAATGGTGCACAGGGCCAGCGCGGCGGTCAGCACCAGCGGGGAGAACGAGCGGTGCACGGCCCCGTAGGCGAAACCGCCGGCCAGCGAGGCGACCGCCCAGATGGCCAGGACCGCGCCGGTCCAGCCGACCTCGCCGCTGGCCCGCAGGACGGCGACCACCGCCACGTCGGTGCCCCCGAGCACCAGGGTCGCCGCGGCGCTGAGCGCCAGGACGGCGAGCAGCCGGGGGGTCAGCCACTCCCGGCGCGGCACCCGGCGTTGTGGGCCGGTGGGCTCGGTGGCCTCCCGGATCGGTGGGTTGACCACCCACAGGGCGATCCCGGCGGCGACGATGCCGCCACCGACCAGGTACATGGTGGTCTGCGCGGAGATCGCGGTGACCAGGGCCACCGCCAACGCCGGGCCGATCATGAAGGACAGCTCCACCGACATCGAGTCCAGTGCGTAGGCCTGGCGGCGTTGGTCCTCGGGGACCAGCGCGGCGATCGACTGACGGACCACGGAGAAGATGGGCAGGGCCAGGGAGCCGGCCACGAACGCGGCCGGCAGGAGCACTGGGTACGCCAGCGTCGGCGCGGTGGACCAGAAGATCGCCTCGGCGATGGCGGTGAGCACCAGGACCGGGCGCAGTCCACGCCGGTCCACGAGGCGGCCGAGTAGCGGCCCGCCGATCGCCGCGCCCACTGTGACCGCCGCACCCACCAGGCCGGCCGCCCCGTAGCCCCGATCAAGATCGAGCACCACGTGGAAGGTCAGCGTCACCCCGGTCGCGGTGAGCGGGATGCGGGCGAGGACGGCAACCAGTAGCAGCGACCGCAGACCGGGCAGGGCGAGCGCCCGCCGGTAAGGCTTCATGTTCACGTGGGTCCGTACCTCCGGCGACATCTTCGACCGGCGGCGGCCCCTTGGCCAACCAATTAGCGCCTCATGCGGCCCTGATCACAGGCTGGCCGTGCATGATCACCCCGGCACCCTCCAACGCGCGCAGGGCCACGTCGGTGGTCGCCGGGGCGACGGCGGCGGTCAACTCCAGCAGCACCGTGGTGGCGAAACCCTCCCGGGCGGCGTCCAGCGCGGTCGCCCGGACGCAGTGGTCAGTGGCGATGCCGACCACGTCGACCCGGTCCACGTCGCGCCGACGCAGCCAGTCGGCCAGGCACTCACCGTCGTCGGCATGCCCCTCGAAACCGGAGTACGCCGCGGCGTGCTCGCCCTTGTGGAAGATCGCCTCGACCCGGGCGGTGTCCAGCTCCGAGTGGAACTCCGAACCGGTGGTGCCGACCACGCAGTGCCGGGGCCAGGACTCCACGAAGTCCGGCGGATCGCCGAAGTGGGCACCCGGGTCGACGTGGTAGTCCTTGGTGGCGACCACGTGCGTCCACCGGTCCGGCTCGGCGGCGAGTAACCGGGAGATGCCGGCGGCCACCCCTGCGCCGCCGGCGACGGCCAGCGAGCCGCCCTCGCAGAAGTCGTTCTGCACGTCCACGATGATCAGCGCGTTGGCCATCGGGGGGTTTCCTCTCTCCGCACTGTCGGTCGGTCGCTCGGGAATGACTCAGCCAGCGGGTACGACGGTGACCGGCACGGCCGGATCGCCGGCCGAGAGCTTCAGTCCCTCCCACGGGATGGAGATCAGGCACTCCCGCAGGTGCTCCCGTGACTCGTCGAGGGTGGGCAGCGGCACCGACTCACCGGCGACCACGTACGACTGCTGGAGCAGGCGGTCGTTGGGCTGCCGGTCGGGAACGCCCTGCGGGACGATGACCTCCTCGGTGGCGGTGCCGGTCGGCTTGTGCCGGCGGACCGCCACCTTTCGGCCGCCGATGGTGGCCTTGTGCTCGGAGCGCTTCACGACCGGACGTCCCTCGACCTCGACCAGCTTGTAGACCAGCCCGGCGGTCGGCGCCCCGGAGCCGGTGACCACGGCAGTGCCGGCGCCGTACATGTCCACCGGTTCGGCGGCCAGCGAGGCGATCGCGTACTCGTCCAGATCACCGGAGACGATGATCTTGGTCTCGGTGGCGCCCAGCGAGTCGAGCAACTCCCGGGACTGCTGAGCGATCACCGCGAGGTCGCCGGAGTCGATCCGTACCGCCCGCAGGTCCGGCCCGGCCACCGCGATGGCGTTGCGGATGCCCTGGCTGATGTCGTACGTGTCGACCAGCAGGGTGGTGTCCTTGCCCAGCGTGGCGACCTGCGAGGCGAACGCAGCCCGCTCGTCGTCGTGCAGCAGGGTGAACGCGTGCGCCGCGGTGCCCGCCGTCGGGATGCCGTAGCGCGCGCCCGCGGCGAGGTTGGACGTGAACCGGAACCCGGCCAGGTACGCGGCCCGCGCCGCGGCCACCGCCGCCTCCTCGTGTGCCCGACGTGACCCCATCTCGATCAGCGTCCGGCCCCGCGCCGCTGTCACCATCCGGGCCGCCGCGGCGGCCACCGCACAGTCGTGGTTGAGCACTGACAGCGCCACCGTCTCCAGCACCACACATTCGGCGAAGCCGCCGGAGACGGTGAGGATCGGTGAACCGGGGAAGAACAGCTCGCCCTCGGCGTACCCGTCGATGTCGCCGGTGAAGCGGTAGTCGGTGAGCCACGCCGCCGCCGTCTCGTCGACCACACCGGTCCGCAGCAGGAACTCGACCTCGGCGGGGTCGAACCGGAAGTCGCGGATCAGCTCGATCAGCCGGGCCGTCCCGGCGACCACGCCGTACCGGCGGCCGCTGGGCAGCCGGCGGCTGAACACCTCGAAGACACACCGGCGGTCGGCGGTGCCGTCCTTCAGTGCCGCGCTGACCATGGTCAGCTCGTAGTGGTCGGTCAGGAGCGCGGGGCGGTGGATGCTCACCGCCCCACCCTAAGGTTCAGCTCGGGTCGCCGCCGTCGTGGCCCGGGATCGAGCGCAACGCCGCCCACAGCTCGGCCCGGCCGGTGACGCCGAGCTTGGCGTAGATCCGCTGGAGGTGGTTCTCCACAGTGCGCGCCGAGAGGTAGAGCCGTTCGGCGATGGCCCGGCTGGGAGCGCCGTGCGCGGCGAGGCGCGCCACCTGCCACTCCCGCTCGGTGAGCACTGGCGCACCGGCCTGGAGCGCCGGCGTCCGGATCAGGTCACAGCGCCCGAGCAACCCGGCGAGGCGCTCCCGTGCGTCGTTGGCGGCAGCCGAGTGCTGCCGGCGCAGCCGCTGGACGGCCTGGGAGGTGGCCTCGGCGGCGTACACGGTCAACTCCAGCGCGGCATAGTCGTCGGCGACCGCGAGCAGGTCGGTGGGAGAGTCGGTCACCGCGGCGCGGGCGTGCCGGGCCAGCAGCGGCGGAAGCACCCCGTCGACCCGCTCGGAGAGCTCGGCGAGGCGTTGCGCGACGGTGCGCCGACCACCGTCGGAGCAGGTGGGGCCGACCGCCATGCCCGCCTGGTCGAG
Source organism: Micromonospora sp. NBC_00330 (assembly GCF_036136635.1). Lineage (NCBI taxonomy): Bacteria > Bacillati > Actinomycetota > Actinomycetes > Micromonosporales > Micromonosporaceae > Micromonospora > Micromonospora sp. NBC_00330. Next base: position 4,726,444 of record NZ_CP108012.1, on the reverse strand, counting down.
TCGGACGAGGTCGTGCAGGACGTGCACCTCGTGCCCGGCGAAGCCGTCCGAGCGCAGCCGATCCACCAGGTCACCGAGGTGTTTGACAGCGCCCGGCAGGTCGCCCGAGGCGGCGAGCGACGCGCCCCGGGCCTGCTCCAGCCACGGGTAGAGCACCGCCATGCCCGGTGCGTGGGTGCGGTCGGCTTCGGCCATCGCCGCAACCGCCTGCGCGGCGTCACCGCGCAGCGCCGCCGCCTGGGCGCGTTCGGCCTGGGCCAGACCGGCGTAGACCCGACTCGTGGCCAGCACCGCGCAGGCACCCAGGGAGGTCCGCATCGCCGCGTCGCTCTGCCCGCGCAGCCGGGCCGCGTACGCCTGAAGGATGGCCAGGTAGCCCGTGCCGAGGCGGAAGTCGCCGGCTCCGGCGAGGTCGGCGAACTCGTCGGCCACTATCGCGTCGATCCCGGCCAGGTCCCCGGTGAGCATGAGCCGGGTGCCTCGGGCCAACTCCAGGGCCAACTGGAGGTACGGCATGTCGGTGCGCCAGCTCGCCGCGGCCGAGTGCACCTGGGCGATCGCCGTACCGCTGCGGGTCAGCTCGCCCTGCGCGGCCTGGACGTACGCGATTGTGGAACGGGCCAGCTCGCGGGCGGCGACGCCGGCCGCCGGCCGGTCCAGTACTCGTCGGCTGAGCTGCACCGCGGTGGCCGTGTCCAGTCGGTGCAGGCGCATGATCGCCTCGAAGGCGTGCACCCGGGACCGGTCGGCGGAGTCGCTGAGCTGCTCGACCCGGCTCGCGATCTCCTCCACCGTGGACTCCTGGCTCAGCCCCCAGTAGCTGACCATGCCGCGTACGGTCAGCCAGCGGCAGAGCCGCCGTTCGTCGCCGGGCTCGGGGGTGACCGCGTCGAGGACGTCGATCGCCTCGTCGGGGCGGTCGGCGAACATCAGGATGGTGGCTAGCAGCTCAGCCGCGTCGTAGCCGCCGTCGGCGTGCAGCGCGGCCCTTGCCAGGCGGGTCGCCAGCGGCACGTCGTAGCGGGTGAACGCCTGTACCGCGGCGTCCAGCAGCAGAGCCGGGTCCTGTGCGGTGCCCGAGTCGAGTCGCCAGACGGCCACCCGCAACAGGTCGTCGCGTCGGCGTTTGCCGACCTGCTCGAGCAGCTCGGCGAGGTGTGCCTGAAGTCGGCGGGTGCGGCTGACCGGGCAGCGACGGCGCATCACCTCGCCGTAGAGCGGGTGTGCCAGCCGGACGTTGGTGCGCCGGTCGTGCTGAATGACGGTGATCAGCCCGCGTTCCTCGGCGGTCTCCACGTCCGACTGCTCGGCGGCCTGCCTCAGGAGGTGCAGGCCCAGTGGTTCGCCGAACGCGACCAGCTCGACGACCGCGCGGACGCCGTCGGTGAGCTTGCCGACCCGGGTGTCGATGAGGTCGGTCAGGCTGGGCGCGAGTTCCAGTCGCCCGGTCCACTTCCAGATCCCGTACGTGCGCTTCAACTCGGCGCTGCCGTTGGCGGCGTGCACCAGCTCGCGCAGCAGCAGCGGGTTGCCGGCCGACAGCTGGCCGAGCCGGTCGGCGGAGCCGGCGTCGACCGGGCCGCCCAGGATCGCCGCCAGCAGGTCGGTGGTCTCCTCCCGCGGCATCGGGGTCAGCTCGACGTGCTCGACCAGGTCGTCGGTCCAAAGTGCGCGGATCGGCAGTGGGATCTGCTCGCCGTCGCGCAGGGTGCCGAGCACTGTGGCGTTCTCGGCGCGGGCGACCAGATGCACGAGTGCGGCCGAGGGGGGATCGAGCAGGTGGGCATCGTCGATGGCGAGCACGATCCGCCGGCCGGCCGCCTGCTGTTGCAGCACGTTGAGCGCCCAGCGCAGGATGCCGGCGGGGGAGAGGCCCTGGGGCTGCTCGGCGGGGAGGACCTGGACCAGCCCACCGAACGGCAGCGCCGCTGTGGTGGCGCTGGCGGCGATGGACCAGATCGCGAACCGGTCGGTGGGCAACGCGCCCACGCCCTCGCGCAGCAGGCGACTCTTGCCGATGCCAGCGCTGCCGCTGAAGAAGAGCCCGCGGCCGGCCTCACCGGTCACCGCCTCCAGCAGGCGGTTGAGCTCACCCGTGCGGCCGACGAACTCCCATCGACTCATTCGCGCAGCATATCGACCGGAATCCGTCCGCGCCCGCACCGTCACCGTGCGAAGTTGAGTAATCGCACAATTACCGGTGAGTATTCGAGGTGTTCCGCCCGGTCGCCAGCCCGGCCGTAGTCTTCCGACATCCGGGTTGAGTACCGGAATTTTCGCGACCGGACCCACGGTCACCTGCAACGGGAGGCACCTGATGAAGCAGGGCCCTCTCCCCTCGGTCGATTCGCCGGACGACATGACCGGCCCAGCGGACCTACCCACCTGCGGCCCTCTTCCCACCCGGGTCGGCGTGTCCGGCGCAGCTCCGGACGAGCCGCTCGGTGTGGTCGCCGTCGGCCCGGCCGGTGCCGAGCGACGTGCCGTGCTCGCCACCCTGCTCGGGCTCGACCCGGTCATGCTCACAGTGCCGGCGGGCAGTTGGTTGGTGGTGCGCGACGCCAAGGTGCCCACCCGGGCGGCGTTCGTGCCCGGTTACCGCCAGCCGCACTCGTACGGCGCGGACCGGGACGCCGCCGGTCCGGCGTTGGCCCGCCCGCCCCGGCGTGTCGAGCTGAGCGTGCCCCAGCCGCTGCTGCGGCACTTCACCCTGGTCGACGTCCCGGACACCGCCACCCTCGGCGTGTCCGGCACCCGGGTGCTGCTCGAAGCGGCGGGTCGAGCCGGCGCGCTGCTCTTCGTGATCGCCGCCGACCAGGCCTTCACCGCCGCCGAGTTGAACCTGCTCGCCGAAGTCGCCCCGACCTCGGTGGAGGTCGTCTTCGCGGTCACCCCCGGCGCGGCGGGGTGGGCTCCGCTTGCCGACGGCATGGCGACTACGGAGGGCGCGGGGGCGTCCGTCCCGCCGGTCGTGGGCGCGGAGACCGAGGTGGATGCGGTCGCGGTGACGGTGGAGGCACATCGGGCGGCGCTCCTGGCCGCGGTGCCGGCGCTGGCCGGCGCGCGGTGGTTCCCGGTCGACGGCGCCGACACCGCCGCCGACCTGCGGCGGGCGCTGGTGAGTTGGGCGTCACGTGAGGGGTTGCAGCGGGCGAGCGTCGAGCCGCCGGTCCTGCCGGGCCAGCAGGGCCGCGTCGCCGTGGCCGCCGATCCGGGTGACTGGTCCGAGCGGCTCGACCGCCACGCCCGCTCGTGTGCTCAGCGGATCCGCCAACACCTCGCCCTGGAGTTGGCGAACATCCACCTTCGGGCCGTCCAGGAGATCGTGTTCGGCGTCGGCTGTGCCGGCCTACCGGATCTCCTCGACCGGGAGTTGGCGGCGTTGTCGCTGTTGGCCAGCGCGCAGTGCGACCAGGCGGTGCGCGGGATCGTGACCGACGTCGCGTCCCGGGTGCTCGGCGCGCCGCCGTCCGAGGGCGTGCGACGTCGGATCGCCACCGCCGTGCAGTACGGCCTCGCCGATCACCGGCCCGGCCACGAACTGGACAAGGTGCTGCTGGTCACCAGCACTGCCGGCGTGGCCGAGTTGACCGGCCTGGAGGCGATCGACGCCGCCGCCAGCTATCCGGCGGCGTCCCGGGACGAGGTGCTCCCGCCGGTCGCGGTGGCGCTCTCCGGCGGGTGCTGGCAGCAGTGGCGTACGCCCGGCAAGGACGACCACAGCGCGGCGCGGGCCTGGTCCCAACGGGCGGTGCGCGAGGTCGAGTTGGGGTTGTCGCGGGAGATCTCCCGACGGTTCGAGGTGATCCGCCTCTCGCTGGGCGTGGTGCTCTCCGATGCAGTCGATCACGGCATTCTGCTCGCCTGACGGCGCGCCCACCGGTTGGTTCGGGTCCGTGCCGGACCCCACCTCCGATGGCGTCCGTGGCGGGTCGGGAGGGCCCGGGGTGGGTGATCCACGCCGGGCCGGCGTTCCGGTTCCTCGGTTCCGGGAAACCGGTGGCACGATGGGGGGCATGGCGGCTCCGCAGGTTGCACCGGTCGAGACGCCGGACACTGACGAGGTGCCGGCGTCCGACCGGCAGTGGGTGACGATCGTGTGGGACGACCCGGTCAATCTGATGACGTACGTGACCTGGGTCTTCCAGAAGCTTTTCGGCTACAGCCGGGAGAGGGCCGAACAGCTGATGCTGGACGTGCACCACAAGGGCCGTGCCGTGGTTTCCACCGGCGCCCGCGAACGGATGGAGCACGACGCGTCGCAGCTGCACGCGTACGGGCTGTGGGCGACGGTGGACAGATCATGAGCATGTTCCATCGCCAGGCCGGTCACTACGTCGCCGTCTTCGCCGTCGACGAGGTGCGGGTGCTGCGCAAGGTCGCCTCCGAGGTGGTGGGTCTGCTCACCGACGGCTTCGACCACACCGACCCGGTGGTCGGTCGGCTCTTTCCGGCGGTCTACCCGAAGGACGCTCCGGGCACCGCCGAGTTTCGCCGCTACACCGAGGGCGACCTGAAGACCGCGAAGATCGATCAGGCGGGGGCGATCCTGGCCGCGTTGCCGGACGACGCCGGTGGCGAGGTGCGGCTCGACGCCGAGGCCGCCGAAGCGTGGTTGCGGGCACTGAACGACGCCCGGCTCGCGATGGGCGTCCGCCTGGAGATCAAGGACGGCACGGATCTGGGCGAGGAGTTGGACGACGCGGTCGCTGAGGACCCGGGTTCCAGCCGGGTGTTCCAGCTTTCGGTCTACGCCTATCTCGGGTACCTACAGGAGTCGCTGCTCAACGCCTTGATCGACTAGGGGTGACCGGCACCACTTCGGCCCGTGCCCGGCAGGCGTTAGGCTGGTGCACGTGCTGAGCATCGACCGGTCGATCATCGACGCGATCGTCGCCCACGCGCGCCGGGATCACCCTGACGAGGCGTGCGGCGTGGTCGCCGGTCCCGTCGGCAGCGACACCCCGACCCGGCACATCCCGATGGACAATGCCGCGCGGTCGATGACCTTCTACGAGTTCGACTCGATGGAGCACCTGCGCGTGTGGCGGGAGATGGACGACCGGGACGAGGAGCCCGTCGTCATCTACCACTCGCACACCGCGACCGAGGCGTATCCGTCGCGGACGGATGTCTCCTTCGCCGGTGAGCCGGGGGCCCACTACCTGCTCGTCTCGACCCGTGAGCCCGACTCGGAGGAGATCCGGTCGTTCCGGATCGTCGACGGCGTGGTCACCGAGGAGCCGGTCCGTGTCGTGGAGGCCGGTGTCGACCCGCACGCCGTCCAGTCCTACATGTTCGGGCAGAGCCCGGCGACGGTCGATTACGAGTGTTCCGGCCGCTGACCTGTCAGCGCCGCAGCCCGTCTCGTCCCGTCACCGTAGGCACACCCGATCGAGGAGTTCCACATCATGGCCATTGAAGTTCGCATCCCCACCATCCTGCGCAGCTACACCGGCGGCGCCAAGGTCGTCGACGGCACCGGCGACACGCTTGCCGATCTGCTCACCGACCTGGATTCCCGGCACGGCGGTCTGCGCGGCCGGCTGATCACCGACGCGGGCACGCTGCACCGCTTCGTCAACGTCTACGTGAACGACGAGGACGTCCGCTTCCTCGGCGCGCTCGACGCGAAGCTCTCCGACGGCGACAGCGTCACCATCCTGCCGGCGGTGGCCGGCGGCGCGTTCGGCTTCGCGGCGGCAGCGGCGATCAGCTCGCACAGCATCAGCTCGCAGAGTGTCGCCGCCGCGGTGGCCCGCGACGCCGTCGCGGCTCGCTGAGGTCGGCCGCCATGGCGCGGTACGACAGCCTGCTCGACGCCTGCGGGGGTACGCCGCTGGTCGGCCTGCCCCGACTCTCCCCGACGGTGCCCGACGGGGCCCCTCCGGTGCGGCTCTGGGCCAAGCTGGAGGACCGTAACCCCACCGGCAGCATCAAGGACCGCGCGGCGCTGTTCATGGTCCGGGCGGCGGAGGAGGCTGGCCGGCTCCGCACGGGTGACACCATCCTCGAGCCGACGAGTGGCAACACCGGCATCTCGTTGGCCATGGTGGCCAAGCTGCGCGGCTACCGGCTGGTCTGTGTGATGCCGGAGAACGTCTCCACCGAGCGGGTGCAACTGCTCCGGATGTACGGTGCCGAAATCATCTTCTCGCCGGCGGCGGGTGGTTCCAACCAGGCGGTCGCCACGGCGAAGCAGATCGCCGTCGAGCACCCCGACTGGGTGATGCTCTACCAGTACGGCAACGAGGCCAACGCGCGGGCACACTACGAGACGACCGGGCCGGAGCTGCTGCACGACCTGCCCAGCATCACGGACTTCGTGGCCGGGCTGGGCACCACCGGCACCCTGATGGGCACCGGGCGTTACCTGCGGGAAAAGGTCGAGGGCATTCAGATCGTGGCCGCCGAGCCGCGCTACGGCGAGTTGGTCTACGGCCTGCGCAACATCGACGAGGGGTACGTTCCGGAGCTCTACGACGCCTCGGTGCTCTCCCGGCGGTTCTCGGTCGGCACCCGGGACGCGGTGCTGCGTACCCGCCAGCTCGTGGAGGTGGAGGGCATCTTCGCCGGGTTCTCCACCGGTGCGATCCTGCACGCCGCGCTGGCGGTGGCGCACGAGGCGGTGCGCGACGGCCGGCGGGCCGATGTGGCCTTCGTGGTGTGTGACGGCGGGTGGAAGTACCTGTCCACCGGCGCGTACGGCGGCACACTCGCCGATGCCGAGGACGCCCTGGAGGGGCAGCTCTGGGCCTGACCGGTCTGGTCTGCCGACTACGGGCCGTCGACATTCGTCGACGGCCCGTACGCATCCCGACGTACCGCGAGCGGGTGTCACGTTCGTGACAACTTCCGTTGGATGATTCTTGCTGCCGGGTGCGCCAGCGTAGGCTGCGCAGCGTGGCGTACGCGTCGGTAGAGATCATGGCCGGGACCAGCGCCGGCGCGGGTGCTACTGATAGTGACAGCGAGACCACTCGATGCGACTGACCGTTCTGGGAAGCGCCGGCAGTTTCCCTGGCCCCGAGTCGCCCTGCTCGGCCTACCTCGTCGAGGCTGACGGCTTCCGGCTCCTCGTCGACTTCGGCTCGGGGTCGCTGTCCAGCCTCCAGCGGTACGCGGGCTTGCACGCCCCGGACGCCATCCTGCTGACCCACCTGCACTGCGACCACATGTTCGACGCCGTGCTGTACGTGGTGGTGCGCCGGTACGCCCCGGACGGCCCCTACCCGGCGCTGCCGGTGTACGCGCCCGCCGGCGCGCCGGACCGGCTCAGCGCCGCCTACGGCGACGACGGTTCGGTGGAGGACGTCTACCAGTTCTACGCGCTCCAGCCGGGCACCTTCCCGATCGGCCCGTTCGCCGTCACCGTCGACCGGGTCAACCACCCGGTCGAGACGTACGGTGTGCGGCTGGAGCACGACGGCCGTTCGCTGTGCTACTCGTCGGACACCGCGCCCTGTGAGGCGCTGCTGCGGTTGGCCCAGAACGCCGACGTGTTCCTCTGCGAGGCCAGTTACCTCGACGGCATGGACAATCCGCCGGATCTGCACCTGACCGGTCGGGAGGCCGGCGAGGCGGCGACCAAGGCCGCTGTGGGTCGGCTGCTGCTCACCCACCTGGTGCCCGCCTGGGGCAGCGAGGCGCACACATTGGAGTCGGCCGCTTCCGCGTACACCGGGCCGCTCGAGGTGGTCCGGCCCGGCGCCAGCTACGACGTCTGACGCACCGAGTCCCGGTTCGCGAGGCCGGGCCGCGGTGTTGTGCCGTACTGTTCGCCGGCCGGTCAGCGGACGGTCGTCTGGCGCACCCGTGGCACCCGCACGGTGTGGGCATGCGGATCGCCATCGTGACCGAGTCGTTCCCACCGGATGTGAACGGCGTCGCGCACTCAGTGGTGCGGACGGCGGAGCACCTGCTCCACCGGGGCCATGAGCCGGTGGTCATCGCGCCCGCCCCGCCCGGTGGCCGGCAGGGTGTCGACCGGCTGCCGTACCCGGTGGTGCGCATTCCGAGCCTGCCGCTGCCCCGCTACCAGGGCTTCCGGCTGGGCGTACCGACAAACGCCCGACTGACCGGAGCGCTGCTCTCGGCCGAGCCGGACGTGGTGCACCTGGCCAGCCCGTTCGTCCTGGGCGCCCGGGCGGCCATGCTGGCCAGCCGGAACCGGCTGCCCACGGTGGCCGTCTACCAGACCGATGTGGCGGCGTACGCCCGGGCGTACCGGGTGAGTTGGGGTGAGGCGGCGGCCTGGCGGCGGATCCGCGAAATCCACAATTCGGCGCAGCGCACCCTCGCCCCCTCCACCCGGGCCGCCGCTGACCTGATCGCGAACGGTGTGCAGCGGATCTGGCTGTGGCGGCGCGGTGTGGACGCCGTTCGCTTCGACCCGGCCAAGCGGTGCGCCGCGCTGCGGGACCGGCTGGCGCCCGGCGGTGAGCTGCTGGTCGGCTACGTCGGGCGGCTCGCCCCGGAGAAGCGGGTCGAGTTGCTGGCGGCGACGTCCCGACTGCCCGGGGTGCGGGTGGTGGTGGCCGGCGACGGCCCTACCCGCCGGCAGTTGGCCCGCGAGCTTCCCGGGGTGACCTTCCTGGGCGTGCAGCAGGGCGAGGACCTCGCGCGGCTCTACGCCAGCCTCGACCTGTTCGTGCACACCGGACCGCACGAGACCTTCGGCCAGACCATCCAGGAGGCGCTGGCCTCCGGGGTGCCGGTCGTGGCACCGGCCAGCGGTGGCCCGGTCGACCTGGTCGACGAGGGCGTGACCGGGCTGCTGGTGCCACCGAACGACGGCGACGCGCTCGCCGCGGCGGTGGCCGAGCTGACCGGTGACGACGACCGGCGGCGGGCCTACGGGCTGGCCGCCCGCGTCGCTGTCAGTCGCCGTAGCTGGGCGGCGGTCGGCGACGAGCTGATCGGGCACTACCACGCGGTACGCGCCGTCGCCGCCACCGTCGGCCTGCCGGCCGCCTCGTGACCGGGGCCACCGGTGGGCTGCGGATCGTGCGGCTCGCCAACTTCGTCACGGAACGCTCCGGCGGCCTGCGTACCGCGCTGCGGCACCTCGGTGCCGGCTACCGAACGGCCGGCCACGATCCGGTGCTGGTGATACCCGGTCAGCGGGCCGCCGACGAGACGTACCCGTGGGGGCGGGTGATCACAGTGCCCGGGCCGCGGCTGCCGGGCAGCGGTGGCTACCGGCTGCTGACCGGCCGACGCCGGTTGGCCCAGCTCCTCGACGACCTGACACCGGACCGGTTGGAGGTCTCCGACCGGTCGACACTGCGGTGGACGGGCCGGTGGGCGCGGTCGCGCGGGGTGCCGTCGGTGATGGTGTCGCACGAGTCGCTGACCGGGCTGCTCGGCCAGTGGGGTGTGCCAGACACGCTGCGCCGGCCCATTGCCGACCGGCTCAACCAGGCGACGGCTCGGGCGTACGACCGGATCGTCTGCACCACCCGATGGGCTGCCGAGGAGTTCGACCGGATCGGCGTCGACAACCTGGACCTGGTGCCGCTCGGGGTGGACCTGGACACCTTCTCCCCGTCCCGGGCCGACCCGCTGGTGCGCGAGCGGTACGGCGACTCCAACGAGGTGCTGTTGGTGCACTGCGCCCGGCTGTCAGCGGAGAAGCGGCCGGAGTTGGCCGTGCAGGCCCTCGCCGAGCTGCGCCGCGAGGGCGTACCGGCGGTGCTGGTGATGGTCGGCGACGGCCCGTTGCGCGGCGCGCTGGCCCGCCGGGCGGCAGGACTGCCGGTGACGTTCACCGGCTTCCTGCCGGACCGCAGCGCGGTGGCCGCTTTGCTGGCCAGCGCCGACGTGGTGCTGGCGCCCGGCCCGGTGGAGACCTTCGGCCTCGCCGGCCTGGAGGCGCTGGCCTGTGGCACCCCGGTGGTGGTCAACGCGGCCAGCGCGCTGCCCGAGGTGGTCGGCGAGGCGGGGCTGGCCGCGTACGGCTCCGGGGCGTCGATGGCGGCGGCGGTGACCCGCCTGGCGGCCCGGCCGGAGGCGCAGCGGCGGCGGGCCGCCCGGGCGCGGGCCGAGAAGTTCGGCTGGCCGGCCGCGGTCGCCGGGTTCCTCGGTGTGCACGGCGCGGACGTTCCTCGGGGCACCGCGAGCGAGGTGGATCGCCGCACCGCATAGGGTGCAGGCATGGTGCGACCTGACGGGCGAGGGCCCTCTCAACTTCGACCGGTGACCCTGACCCGTGGCTGGAGCACCCATCCGGAGGGCTCGGTGCTCGTCGAGTTCGGCGGCACCCGGGTGCTCTGCACGGCGAGCGTCACCGAGGGGGTGCCCCGCTGGCGCAAGGGCTCCGGGCTCGGTTGGGTGACCGCCGAGTACGCGATGCTGCCCCGGGCCACCAACACCCGCTCCGACCGGGAGAGCGTCAAGGGTCGGGTCGGTGGCCGTACCCACGAGATCTCCCGGCTGATCGGCCGTAGTCTGCGGGCCAGCATCGACCTCAAGGCGCTCGGCGAGAACTCGATAGTGCTCGACTGCGACGTGCTCCAGGCCGACGGCGGCACCCGCACGGCAGCGATCACCGGCGCGTACGTCGCCTTGCACGACGCGGTGGGCTGGCTCGCCGCCCGCAAGGCGTTGGCCGGCAAGCCGGAGAAGGTGATGCACCGCTCGGTGGCCGCGGTCAGCGTGGGGATCATCGCCGGGGAGGCCCGGCTCGACCTCTGCTACGAGGAGGACGTCGCCGCCGAGGTGGACATGAACGTGGTCTGCACCGGTGCGGGCGACTTCGTCGAGGTGCAGGGCACCGGCGAGGCGGGCGTGTTCGCCCGCGACCAGCTCGACGCCCTGCTCGACCTGGCCGTCGCCGGCTGCGCCGAGTTGGCCGAAGCCCAGCGGAAGGCACTCGCATGAACAAGGTCCTGCTCGCCACCCGTAACCGCAAGAAGCTGGTCGAGCTACAGCGGATCCTGGACGGCGCGCTCGGCGCGCACCGGATCGCCCTGCTCGGGCTGGACGACGTCGAGCAGTACGCGGAGCTGCCGGAGACCGGCCTGACCTTCGGCGAGAACGCGCTGATCAAGGCGCGGGAGGGCTGCCGGCAGAGCGGGCTGCCGACCATCGCCGACGACTCCGGGCTCGCTGTCGACGCGCTCAACGGCATGCCCGGGGTGTTCAGCGCCCGCTGGTCCGGCCAGCACGGCGACGACCGGGCCAACCTTCAGCTGGTGCTGGACCAGATCGCCGACGTCCCGGACGAGCAGCGGGCCGCCTCGTTCGTCTGCACCGTGGCGTTGGTGCTGCCCGGCGGCAAGGAACACCTCGTCGACGGCCGGCAGTCCGGGCGGGTGCTGCGTGCGCCGCGCGGTGACGGCGGGTTCGGCTACGACCCGATCTTCCTGGGCGACGGACAGGACCGGACCAACGCGGAGCTGACCCCGGCGGAGAAGGACGCCATCAGTCACCGGGGCAAGGCGCTGCGCGAGCTGGCCAAACTGATCGCCAAGGTGCTGCCGCCCGCCTGACGGGCACCAGGTGCTGCCGCCCGCCGCCTGACCCGCGGCGGACGACAGCGACCCGCCGGAGATCAGCCCAGCGGGCCGACCTCCCGTTCGATGGCGGCGCGCAACTCCGGCCCGGCGACGACGGCGCGGGCCGCCTCCATCACCGGGGCGAGGAACACGTCCGGGCCGGGCTCGCCGGCTGCCGCACCGAGCGCGGCGACGGCCGCCCGGCCGGCCGGCGACGGCTCCAGCGGGGCGCGCAACTGGAGGCCGCGCACGCCGGCCAGCAGCTCCACCGCGAGCAGGCTGGTCAGGTTGTCCAGGACAGTACGCAGCTTCTTGGCCGCCGCCCAGCCCATCGAGACGTGATCCTCCTGCATTCCGCTGGTGGGCAGCGAATCCACCGAGGCGGGGGCGGCCAGTCGACGGTTCTCGGCGACGATCCCGGCCGCCGTGTACTGGGCGATCATCAGCCCGGAGTTGACCCCGGCGTCGGGGGAGAGGAACGCCGGCAGCTCCCGGGAGCGGGTGACGTCGAGCAGCCGGTCGACCCGCCGCTCGGCGATCGCGCCCACCTCGGCGGCGGCGATGGCGAGGAAGTCCGCGGCGAAGCCGAGCGGTGCGCCGTGGAAGTTACCCGTCGACTCGACCCGGCCGTCCGGCAGCACCACCGGGTTGTCCACCACTGACACCAGTTCCCGGCCGGCGACGGTGCGGACGAAGTCCAGTGTGTCGCGGGCCGCGCCGGCCACCTGCGGCGCGCAGCGCATCGAGTACGCGTCCTGCACGGCGTGCGCCAGGTCGTCGCGGTGCGAGTCCATCACCCGGGAGTCCTGCAACAGGCGGTGGATGTTCGCCGCCGACGCCGCCTGACCGGGGTGTGGCCGGATCGCGTGCAGCTCGGGCAGGAACGGCCGCTCCGAGCCGAGCATCGCCTCGATGGCCAGCGCTGCCGTCACGTCGGCCATGGCGAACAGGTGCGCCGCGTCGTGGATGGCCAGCAGCAGCATGCCGAGCATGCCGTCGGTGCCGTTGATCAGCGCCAGCCCCTCCTTGGCGGCCAGCTCGATCGGCTTGAGCCCGGCGGCGGTCAACGCGTCGGCCGCGTCCTGCCGCTCACCGGCCGGGCCGAGCACCCAGCCCTCGCCGAGCAGCACCAGCGCGCAGTGCGCCAGCGGCGCCAGGTCACCGGAGGCGCCCAGCGAGCCGTGCTCCGGCACCCAGGGGGTGATGTCGTGGTTGAGCAGGTCGACAAGGGCCTCCGCGACCAGCGGCCGGACCCCGGATCGGCCCAGGGCGAGGGACCGGACCCGCAGCAGCATCATGGCCCGGACCACCTCGCGCGGCATCGGGGCACCCACCCCGGCGGCGTGCGAGCGGATCAGCGCGTGTTGCAGCTCGGCCCGCCGCTCCGGGGCGATGAAGGTGTTCGCCAACGCGCCGAACCCGGTGGAGACCCCGTAGACGGGACGGCCCGACGACTCGATGCCGTCCACGATGGCCCGGCTGGTCGCCATCGCGTCGACGGTGGCCGGGGCGAGGACGACGGTGGCGGTGCCGCGGGCCACCGCGAACACGTCGTCGGAGGAGATCCCGGTGGGCTGAATGGTCACGTGCGTCATTGCGGAACTCCGTTGCGTATTACCTGGCGGATCAGGGGGACACCGGGCCGGTAGGCCAGGTGCAGGTGTGACGGCGCGTCGAGGACGACGAGGTCGGCCCGCGCGCCGGGGGTGAGGACACCGATGTCGTCGCGGCGCAGCGCCCGCGCGCCGCCGGCGGTGGCGGCCCAGACCGCCTCCGCCGGGGTCATCCGCATCTCGCGGACCGCGAGGGCCACGCAGAACGGCATCGACGACGTGTACGACGAGCCGGGGTTGCAGTCCGTCGCCAGCGCCACAGTGACACCGGCGTCGAGCAGCCGGCGGGCGTCCGGGTAGGGCGAGCGGGTGGAGAACTCCGCGCCGGGCAGCAGTGTCGCCACGGTGCGGGTGCCCGACCCGTCGCTGTGGGCCGTGTCGGCCAGCGCGGCCACGTCGGCGTCGCTCAGGTGGGTGCAGTGGTCGACGCTGGCCGCGTCCAGCTCCACGCCCAACTGCACCCCGGGGCCGGGGCCGAGCTGGTTGGCGTGCAGCCGTACGCCCAGCCCGGCGGCCTGACCGCAGGCCAGGATGGCGCGGGCGTGGTCCACGTCGAAGGCGCCCCGCTCGCAGAACACGTCGATCCACTTCGCGTACGGGGCGGCGGCGGCCAGCATCGGCCCGCAGACCAACCCCACGTAGTCGTCGGGGCGGTCGGCGTACTCGGCGGGCACCACGTGCGCGCCCAGGAAGGTGGTCTCGGTGCTGGTCTCGGCGGCGATCCGCAGCGAGCGGGCCTCGTCGGCGACGGTCAGGCCGTACCCACTCTTGATCTCCATGGTCGTGGTGCCCTGGCGCAGAGCCTCCCCGCGCAGCCGGCGCACCGTGGCCCGAAGCTCCTCGTCGGTGGCGGCTCGAGTGGCACCGACAGTGGTCCGGATGCCGCCGCCGGTGTAGGGCTGACCTGCCATCCGGGCGGCGAACTCGGCGGCCCGATCCCCGGCGAAGACCAGGTGGGCGTGGCTGTCCACGAAGCCGGGCAGCACGGCGGCCCCACCGGCGTCGACGTGATGGTCGGCGGCCGGCGCGTACGCGGACGGCCCGACCCAGACCACCCGGCCCTCCTCGACCAGCACCGCGGCGTTGCGGCGGATGCCGAGCGGGCCCTCGCCGGCGCCGTTGGTGACCAGCTCCCCGATGTTGTCGACCAGCAGGCTGCCGCTCATGCGGGTGTCACCGCCTCGATCGCGGACGACAGTTCGGCCGGCACGTCCACTGTCAGGTGTCGGCCCTCGGCCACCACCACCCGGCCGTCCACCACCACCTGCTCGACGTCGGTCGCGCCGGCGGCGAAGAACGCGCCCACCGGCGGCACCCCGGCGGTGCGGGCGCTGTCCAGGCGTACCGTCACCAGGTCGGCGCGGGCGCCCACAGCGATCCTCCCGGCGTCGGCCCAGCCCAGCGCGGCGTGCCCGGCGACGCTGGCCGCGTTCAGCAGGTCCAGCGGCGCGAAGTGACCGCGCCGGCGGGTGCGCAGCCGCTCGTCCAGCTCGACCGCCCGAGCCTCCTCGAACAGGTCGATCACGGCGTGGCTGTCGCTGCCGAGGCTCAACCGGATGCCTGCGTCGGCCATCAGCCGGGCCGGGCCGATGCCGTCGGCGAGGTCCCGCTCTGTGGTCGGGCAGAGGCACACGCCGGTCCGGCTGTCGGCGAGCAGGGACAGGTCCGCGCTGGTGGGGTGGGTGGCGTGGACGGCGGTGGTGTGCGGCCCGAGCACGCCGTGCTCGGCGAGCAGCGCGGTGGGCGAGCGCCCGTGCACGGCCCGGCACTCGTCGTTCTCGGCGGGCTGCTCGGAGAGGTGCACGTGCAGCGGCGCCTGCCGCTCCCGGGCCCAGTCAGCGACAGTATGCAACTGATCGGCCGGGACGGCCCGCACCGAGTGCACCGCCGCGCCGACCCGGACGTGCGGGTCCGTCGGTGGGAACGCCGAAGCCCGCTCGGCCCAGTGGCCCGCGTCACCGTCGCCGAAGCGGCGTTGCGGCCCGGCGAGGGGTCGACCGTCCACGCTGGAGGTCAGGTAGCAGGTGTCCAGCAGTGTGAGCCGGATCCCGGCGTGCGCGGCGGCCTCCACCAGCGCCGAGCCCATCGCGTTCGGGTCGTCGTAGGCGCCGCCGTCCGGTCGGTGGTGCAGGTAGTGGAACTCGCCCACGCAGGTGATCCCGGCGAGCGCCATCTCGGCGTAGACGGCCCGGGCCAGCGCG
Source organism: Micromonospora sp. NBC_00330 (assembly GCF_036136635.1). Classification (NCBI taxonomy): domain Bacteria; kingdom Bacillati; phylum Actinomycetota; class Actinomycetes; order Micromonosporales; family Micromonosporaceae; genus Micromonospora; species Micromonospora sp. NBC_00330. The sequence goes on along the minus strand of NZ_CP108012.1, from coordinate 4,711,132 downwards.
AGGTAGGTGTCCGGGTCCAGCCGGTCCGCGACGGCGTACATCTGGTCCCGCCAGGTCCAGAAGTCACCCCGCCCACCGTGGGTACGCCCGCGCAGCGCCCGATGGAAGGCGTGCGAGTGCGCGTTCGCGAGGCCGGGCACTGTGAGGCCGGGCAGCGGCGCCGCGTCGGCGTACACCTCGACCCCCGCCGGTGGCCGGCTGTCGGGGGTCAGCGGCGTCACCGCTGTGATCCGGCCGTCCTCGACCTCGATGAGCACGTCGGGCGTGGGCTCGGCGTGCTCGGGCAGCCAGGCGTATTCAGCGAGCCAGCGGGCGGTGGTCATACTCCTCGCCTCCTTTGGAGCTGAATCGTCTGCGACATCAGCGGCCGGGGTGACATCAGCCGCCGGGGTGCCACCGGCGGCCGGGGTGACGCCGACAGGTGGGGTGACGCCGACAGGTGGGGTGACGCCGACAGTTGGGGTGACGCCGACAGGTGGGGCTCTTTGGCTGATTCGTTTACGACATCAGCTCCAAAGGACGACAACAGGAGATGCGGCACCTCGCCACGCCGGAGACTCCGCACCCACCGACGCCGCAGCTCCGTGCCGTCCGAGGGGCGGCTCGCCACGTCGGTCACCGGCATGTCAGCTCCTCCAGCACCCGGGCCAGCGCCCGTACCCCGGCCGCGCAGTCGTCGTCGGTGGCGGCCTCGGCGGGGGAGTGCGAGACGCCGGTCGGGTTGCGCACGAAGAGCATCGCGGTGGGCAGGTGAGCGGCGAACACCCCGGCGTCGTGCCCCGCGCCGGTGGGCAGCACCGGTGCGTCGAGCAGTGTGGCCAGGCGGTTGGCCAGCCCGCCGTCGAAGGCGACCACCGGGGTGGCCGACTCCTCGGTGACGGTCACCGTCGTACCGTCGCGGCGGGCCCGCTCGGCGAGCTTGCCGCGTACCGCGTCGACCAGCCCGGTCAGCGTCTCCGGGTCGGCCGCCCGGGCGTCCAGCCAGCCGGTCACCTTCGACGGGATCGCGTTCGTGGCGTTGGGTTCGACGGCGACCCGGCCCACTGTGGCGTGCGCGCCGCGCAGCCGGGCCTCCTTGTTGGCCGCCAGCACCGTGAACGCGTAGGTCAGCATCGGGTCGCGGCGGTCGGCCATCCGGGTGGTGCCCGCGTGGTTGCCCTCGCCGACGACGTCGAAGCGCCACCGGCCGTGCGGCCAGATCGCGCTGGCCACCGCGACCGGCGCGTCCGTGTCGACGAGCGCGCGGCCCTGCTCGACGTGCAACTCGACGAAGGCGCCGAACCGGCCCAGCACCTCCGGGCGGGCGCCCGCGGGCCGGTCACCGAGCGCCTCGGCGAAGCTCACCCCGGCCGCGTCGCGCAGGCCGGCCGCGCGTTCGGCCGACAGCGCCCCGGTGAGCAGCCGCGACCCCAGACACGGTACGCCGAAGCGTGCCCCCTCCTCCTCGACGAAGGCACCCAGCACCAGCGGCCGGCCGGGGGTGACGCCCGCGGCACGCAGCTCGTCCACTGCGAGGAACGCGCTCACGATGCCGAGCGGCCCGTCGTACGCCCCGCCGTGCGGCACCGAGTCGAAGTGGCTGCCGGTGAGCACCGCGTCGGACGCTTCCGGGTCACCCCAGTGGGCGAAGAGGTTGCCGTTGCCGTCCTCGGTGACCGGCATGGCGCGGCGCTCGGCCTGCGCCCGGAACCAGGCGCGCAGCTCCCGCTCCGGCTCGGTCAACGCGTACCGCAGATAGCCGCCGCTGTCGGCGTCCCGCCCGACCGGCGCGATCTCGTCCCACAGCGCCCGGAACCGGGCGGAAAGGTCGTCGCTCACGCGGTGCCACCCTCCGTCATGGGGACCCGGACCCCGGTGCGGTCGGCGACCTCGCGGGCGCTCTCGTAGCCGGCGTCGACGTGCCGGATGACGCCCATCGCCGGGTCGTTGGTGAGCACCCGCTCGATCTTCTGGCCGGCGAGGGCGGTGCCGTCGGCCACGCACACCTGCCCGGCGTGGATCGACCGGCCGATGCCCACCCCGCCGCCGTGGTGAATGGACACCCAGGAAGCCCCGCTGGCCGTGTTGACCAGGGCGTTGAGCAGCGGCCAGTCGGCGATGGCGTCGGAGCCGTCGGCCATCCCCTCGGTCTCCCGGTACGGGCTCGCGACGCTGCCGGTGTCCAGGTGGTCACGGCCGATCACCACCGGGGCGGAGAGTTCGCCGGAGGCGACCATGTCGTTGAACCGCACACCAGCCTTGTCCCGTTCGCCCTGACCGAGCCAGCAGATCCGCGCCGGCAGGCCCTGGAAGGCGACCCGCTCACCGGCCAGCTTGATCCAACGGGCCAGCGACTCGTTCTCCGGGAACAGGTCGAGGATGGCCCGGTCGGTGGCCGCGATGTCGGCCGGGTCGCCGGAGAGCGCCGCCCACCGGAACGGACCCCTGCCCTCGCAGAACAACGGCCGGATGTACGCGGGCACGAAGCCCGGGAAGTCGAAGGCACGCTGGTAGCCGCCGAGCTGCGCCTCACCCCGGATCGAGTTGCCGTAGTCGAACACCTCGGCGCCGGCGTCGAGGAAGCCGACCATCGCCTCGACGTGCGTCGCCATCGACGCGCGGGCCCGGTCGGTGAACTCGGCCGGCTTCGCCGCGGCGTACTCCCGGGCCTCGGCCAGCTCCACCCCCACCGGCAGGTACGCCAGTGGGTCGTGCGCGCTGGTCTGGTCGGTCACGATGTCGATCTCGACGCCCCGGTTCAGTAACTCCGGGAAGACCTCGGCGGCGTTGCCGACCACGCCCACGCTCAACGCCCGGCGCTCCCGCTTCGCGGCGCGGACCCGAGCGATCGCGTCGTCCAGGGAGTCGGCGACCTCATCCAGGTAGCGGTCGTGCACGCGACGGTCGAGCCGGGTGCGGTCCACGTCCACGATCAGGCAGACGCCGCCGTTCATGGTGACCGCGAGCGGCTGCGCGCCGCCCATTCCGCCGCAGCCTGCGGTCAGCGTCAGCGTGCCGGCGAGGGTGCTCTCGAACCTCTTGGCGGCCACCGCCGCGAACGTCTCGTAGGTGCCCTGGAGGATGCCCTGGGTGCCGATGTAGATCCACGAACCGGCCGTCATCTGCCCGTACATGGTCAGGCCGAGCTGTTCGAGGCGGCGGAACTCCGGCCAGGTCGCCCAGTCGCCGACCAGGTTCGAGTTGGCCAGCAGCACCCGGGGAGCCCACTCGTGGGTGCGCATGACCCCGACCGGGCGGCCCGACTGCACCAGCATCGTCTCGTCCTCGCGCAGGTCGGTCAGCGTGCGGACCAACGCGTGGTACGACGGCCAGTCCCGCGCCGCCTTGCCGGTGCCGCCGTAGACCACCAGGTCGTCGGGGCGTTCGGCCACCTCGGGGTCGAGGTTGTTCATCAACATCCGCAGGGCGCCCTCCTGCTGCCACCCGCGGGTGGTGAGCTGGCTGCCCCGTGCGGCACGAATGGGTCGGGTCATCTCTGGTTCTCCTCCGGTCAACCGAGGAACAACTGTCGGCGGGCCGCGGAGGCTTCGAACGCCTCCAGTCGGCGCTGGGTGTCGGCCGGCGTGGCGTCGCAGATCGCCTGCAACAGCACCATGGCCAGGGTCATCGGGGCGGTGTGCAGGTCGAAGACGAGCTGCGCGCCGACCGCTGCGGCGAGCACCACGTCGGCGTGCTCGGTGGCCGGGCTGACCGGGGAGTCGGTGATCGCCACCACTGTCAACCCGGCGTGGCGGGCGTCGCGCAGCGCGTCAAGGGTTTCCCGGGGGTAGCGGGGCAGCACGAAGGCCAGGACGGCGGACGCCCCGGCCTCGGCCGCCTGCTCCAGGCGGTCGGTGAGCAGGCTGCCGCCGTCGTCGAGGACCCGTACGTCCGGGTGCACCTTCGCCGCGAAGTAGGCGAAGTACGCGGCCAGCGGCGCGGCGGCGCGCAGGCCGAGCACCGGCAGTGGGCGACTCTCGGCGAGCAGGCGCCCGGTCTCGGCGATCCGGTCCCGGTCGGCGAGCTGACCGGCCAGTCGGTCCAGGTTGCCCATCTCCGCGCGTACCGCCTGCTGGAGTTCGTTGCCGGCGTCCGTCGACCCGCCCGGAGTCGAGCCGGTGAGGTCCCGCAGCCGGCGGCGCAGCGCCGGGTAGCCGTCGTGGCCGAGCGCGACGGCGAACCGGGTGACCGACGGCTGACTCACGCCGGCCAGCTCGGCGACCTCGGCGGCGGACAGGTACGCCACGCCGGGGGCATGCTGCACCAGACAGTGCGCGATTCGGCGCTGGGTGGGGGTGAGTCGCACCCCTTGGAACAGGTCGAGCACCCGGTCAGCGGGTGCCGCGACAGCTCCTTCATTCATGAGCTGACTCTATGCATAGAAACTTTCATAGACAACCACCTCGGGTCACCCCTGCCCCCCGTTCAGCCGTCGCGACTCGTAACATGCGGGCGTCCAGCGCGAGCAGGATCGCGCCAGCGAGTAAGGAGCGTCGTGGTCGTAGTCGAGGACGCCCCGCCCGTCCGCGCCACCCCGCCGGCGCCCGCCCGCCGCGTCCGGGCGACGGTCGGTGAGGCGGCGCCGATCATCGCTCTGATCGGGGCCTTCCTCGTCGTCAACGACATCCGGTCATGGCTGACAGCCCAGTACTGGGGTGACGAGGCGTGGGTCGCGCTCTCGGTCCGCTTCCCCCTCGCCGACCTGCCGGTGACGACCTCGTCGAGCCCGATCGGTTGGAGTTTCCTGCTCCGGCTGGTCCCGGACATCGACCACCTCCGGGTCGTACCCCTGGGTTTCCAACTGCTGACCGTTGTCGCGGCCTACCTCCTGGGCCGCTCGTTGGCGTCCGAGCGCGCTCGGGGCATCCTCGTCGGCGTCGTCGCCGGGCTCACCGTCCTGCTCCTGCCGGTCCAGCAGACCCGCCACGACCTGAAGCAGTACACGGCGGACGCCGCCGTGGCGGTCTGCCTGCTCGCCCTGGCCACCTGGACGGAACGCTCCTGGTCTCGGCGGCGACTCGCGGTGATGGTGGCCGCGGTGGGCCTGGGCATGCTGCTGAGTCACACCACCGCCATCGTCGCGGTCTGCGTCCTCGGCGGGCTGCTGCTCTCCGTCGCCGTGCGCCGGGAGTGGGCGAGGACGGTCGAGGCGACCGTCGCCGGCCTGGTCGCCGGCGCGCTCGTCGCCGCCGTCTACTTCGGAGTGTCCGCCCGGGGCAACAACGATGCCATGCGGGACTACTGGGACACCTTCCTGCCGAGCGTCTCCGAACTGCCCGCGCACCTCGTGCGGCAGATCAAGGCACTGTCGCCGATGCTCGGCGCACCCGTGCCGATCCTCGCCGTCCTCCTCGTGCTCGGCGTCGTCACGCTGTTCCGACGCGGACACGCCGCCCCGGCAATCGCCGTCCTCCTGCTGCCGGTGGCGGCCATCGGGCTGGGCGTCGCGGGGATCTACCCCCTGCTCGACCCGCGCACGTCCCACTTCCTGATCGTGGTGGCGGGCCTGGTGGTCGGCATCGGCATCGTCGGTCTGGCCGACCTGACCGTCGTCCTGGTCCGCCGCGGGCTACCCCGGACACCACAGGGCATGGTGGCCGCCGTGACCTGCGCCGTCCTGCTCGCCAGCTTCGCCGCCGTCAACCACCGCTGGTACCGCCTGGACGGCGACGAACCCGGGGTCTGGCGGGCACACCAGGCCATCACCGACATCGGATCGTCGACCCGGTACGTCGCGGCGCACAAGGGGCCACACGACCTCGTCGTGGTCAGCGGGCCAGCCTGGTTCGGGTTCACGCTCTACTCCGACCAGGACCCGCTGACGCTGGTCGCGCCGGTCACCGGCACCGTCGGTTGGACAGTCACCATGCCCACCCGCGCCGACGTGATCCTCCCGAAAGCCGCCGACGCGCCGTCCATCAAGGACGCCCTCGACGAGATTCTGGCCCGGGCCGCGAAACAGCCGCCCGGCACCCGGGTCTGGCTGGTCCGCGCGTACACCCACCCGAGTGAGCCGGTGTGGCAGGCGGCGCTCGCCGACTATCGCGTGCAACGCGTCACGTCCGGACCGGAGCCAGTGGTCGTGATCAGCAAGAGGTGACGGCGGTAACGAGCTGACGGGTGACCGCCGGGCGACTGACTGTGGCACCGGTCGGTACCATGCGCCTGGCGGTCGAGCGGAGGAGTTGGCATGCAGCCGGAAGGCCCCTACAGGTTCACCCACTTGCTGGGCGGTTCACCAGTGGGCAAGGCCTGGGCCGCCATCGACGAGCAGGGCCGGTTCGTGAGCGTGGCCGTCCTGGACGCGACGGTTGCCGCCGCCCCCGGTTGGCGGGAGGCGTTCGCCGAGGTCGCGAACGCGCTCGCCCAATCGCCCGACGGACCCCCGATCACGTACGCCGACTTCTCGGCAGCCGCGCCCTGGGTGGCGTACGCCGCCGAGGCCGGCCCCGCCCCGGAGAAGCTGTTCCGCGCGCTCGGCGTGGAGTACCAACCGGTGCCCGCCGCACCCCGACCCGTCTCCGCCCCTCCCCAGCCGGTGTCCGGCGTGCCGCAACCCGTCTCCGGCGTGCCGCAACCCGTCTCCGGCGTGCCGCAACCCGTGTCGGGCGCGCCGCAGCCGGTCGTCGACATGCCGCATGCCCCCTGGGCGGTGCAGTCGGCCGCGATCCCGAACCAGCCGCCAGCTCATCCCGTCTCGGCCGCGCCGGCGTCGAGCGCACCCGCCTCGCCCGCCGGGCCGGCCGGCCACGACATCGCCCCGACGCCGGCCACCGTGTCGGGCCCACCGGCCGACGTGCCCCCCTTCGACCCGTACGCCGCCCCCGTACGACGGATCAAGCCCTCGGCGCCGCCCAAGCGGCGTACCGGCCTCTGGGCCGGTGTGGCCGCGCTGGCCCTGGTGGCCGTGGTCGGTGGCGGCGCGGGCATTTACGCCCTCGGCTCGGATGAGCCCGGCGAGCCGGAGACCCCGCCGACCGCCACCTCCAGCGGCTTTCCGGCCGCGACCCCGCTCGCCCCCGGCCTCAAGCCCTGGGCGCAGGCCGCCCTGCGCAGCCCCGAGGAGCGGGCACTGGCCGTGGCCGGGCCGTCCATGGTCTTCGTGGAGGTCATGTTCACCGGGTACGTCCGCAACAAGGCCGATGGCGCCCTGCTGAACAAGGCGCCGGTGACCTTCAGCCGACGCTGTAGCGGTGTTGTCGTCCAACACGAAGGGCACGTCCTCACCAACAGCCAATGCGTGCAGCCCACCCCGGACGTCCTGGTCGGTAGCGCCCTGAACGCCGTGGCCAATCGGCTCGTCGCCGAGGGCACCCTGCAAGCCAAGGACACCAGCACCTACACCCGCAGCCGGCTGAACACCTCGATCCTCACCGGCGCGAATGCCGCCGATCAGCCGGAGTCCCGGCTCTACGGGCAGCTCAACATCGCCAAGGGCGAGGTGACGGACAGCCCGGCGATTCCCGGCACCGTCGTCCGGGCCCTCCCGATCGAGGCGGGGAACGTCGCCCTGGTCAAGCTGGAGCAGAAGAACCTGCCCACGGCGGAGCTGAACACGTCGGCCAGCATCAGCACGGAGACGTCCCTGCTCGTCCTCGGCTACGGCACCACCGACACCAGTTTCCGCGCCGCCACCTACACGGTGCTGTCCAAGTCGGTGACCGTGACCGGGGTCGACACCTCGACACCACTGAACCCGTACCGGATCAACGAGGATCTCGGGCTCTATTCGCGGGGCGGGATCGCCATCGACCCGAGCGGCCGGGTCGTCGGGATGCTCGACAACGACGTGCTGCGGCCCGACAAGGCGAACCGCCTCGTCGTGCCGGTCTCCACCATGACCGCCCTCCTTCAGGCCGGCGGCGTCACCAACGCGCTCGGCAAGGCCGACAACCAGTACCGCAGCGGCCTCGACGCGTACTTCGCCGGTGACGAGTCGACAGCCATCGCCCGGTTCGACGAGGCCGCGCGGAACTCCCCGACCAACCTGCTGGCCCAGTCGTATCGACAGGCGGCCGTCGACAGCCGCGGGTCCGGCGACGATTCAGGCGGGTCGAGCTGGGCCGTGCCGGTGATCGCCGCGGCCGGAGGCGCGCTCGCCGTCGCCATCGTGGTGGCGGTGACGATGCTCCTGGCGCGGCGGCGCAACAGCCGTTTCTAGTGCGTCTGCGCGGCGCCCGGCCGGGGCACCGCCGTGCTGGCGGCTCGCGCGGGACCGCCGATCCGGGTGCCGGTCAACCACGGGCCCAGCGGCGTGCTGATGACGATCCAGGCGAACACCCACGGGACCACGAGAGCGGCGACCAGGTCGACCACCCGGCCGGCCCTCGGCGTTTGAAGGACCCACAGAATGCCCGCGTGACTGAGCACGACGGCGATGCCGCAGCCGGCCAGTCGACCGATCACCCGCGACGCCCGTACGCCGATGCGCAGGTCGAGCTCCTCGGCGAGCCGGATGAGGCCGACGCTGATCAGGATCGCGGTCAGCACCCCCAGCACCGGGGAGCCGAAGTCGCCGGCCTTGAGGTCCAGGTCCCGGTTGAGGCCGAGGAGCACGAACCCCACGCCGATCGAGAGTGACGCCGCACCGGCACGAGCCGGGAGGCGTGGCCGCATCCGGCGCAGCAGCCGCCCGGCGAGCACGAAGACCAGGCACGCCGGGACCAGGAAGAGCCCGAGTGGGCCGGCCGTGACGACGCCGGGCGCGAGGTACGCGGTGACCAGGCCGACCACAGCGACCGCCCAGGCGACAGCGGCGGGGAACCGCTCCAACCACCGGAACGCGACCGCCGCGATGAAGAGCACCGAGACGAACCAGAAGGCAGAGAACGGTCGTACGGCGGCCGTGCCGCCGTAGAGCGCGTCACCGAAAGTCCCCGGCGCGACCTGGCCCGTCGCGGCGTCCGCGGCGAGCAGTGCCGCGACCAGGATGAGGAACCACACCACGTAGGGCACGCCCAGGCTCGTCCACCGCTTGCGCAGCTCCCCACCGAGCGGTCGACCGGGCGACCAGAAGTAGCCGGTCAGGACGAAGAACACGGGAACATGCCAGGTGTAGATGGACGCCCGGGTCACCGTGTCGCTCCAGACGTGGCCCACGACCACCGCGGCGATTCCGACGATCCGGAGGAGGTCGACACCGGCGGAGCGGTTACCCGCCACCGGTGTCGTGCTCGTTGCGGCCATGGCGGGCATCATTTCAGACAGCGGGACCGACCTACGCCCCGGATCGGCACCGGTTCGGCCGGAGGTCGTGCCGGCGTCGACGGGTACGACGCATCGCCTAATCTGGGCACGACACGCTGCCCACACTGTGGAGGTTCCCGGGTGTCTCGTCCCCACCCTCCGTGGGCCCGCCTCCAGTCGGTGCCCCGACCGGCCTGGATCGGCTTCGGGGTGGTCGTCCTGCTCCTGGCGGCCGTCCCCGTGTTCGGCTGGTCGCCGTCGAAGTCCGGTGCGCCGGACGCGGCCTGGTCGGCAGCCGACGCGGACACCCCGCCCCCCACCGCGCCCATAGACGGCACCGCCTGCGCCGCGAACGCGCACGGTATGGCCGGCTTCACCCCCGTCAGCGCCCTCGACCTGCCCGAGCGGAACGACCCCAAGCGGCCCATGGCCCTCTCGTTCGACCGGGCCGGCGCCGTTGCCGGCGGGTTCGACCGGATCGGCTACTGCCTGGAGTTGACCGGTCCGACCGGTACGCAGTGGGTGTGGACCGCCATGTCGCCGTTCACCGCCGATGCTCGGCGCCTCGGCCTGCCGACCCGGGCCGGTCAGATCGTCCGGCAGCGGATCGCCGATCTGGAGGTCGCCACCAACGCGCCGGGCCTGGCCACCGGCACCGGTCTCACCGGCTATCTGGAGATGTGGCCGAACAAGTACGGGCCAGCCAGCTCCGGCCAGATCCCCGGTGCCGCGACCGACCGGTACGACGCCGACGACGACGTGTACTCCCCGATCGGGTACGGCTCCTTCCAGGTGCACGCGGTCGCGGCCACCCGCCCGGCGCCGGCGGCCCCGCAGACGGTTCTCGCTGTCAACGGCTTCACCTCGGACGACCAGCCGCTGTCGGTGGGCATCGGGACCGCCCCCGCCGGTCAGCCCGACTGGACGGCCGCCGGTAACGCCGGCACGTACACCCAACGTCGCCTGACCGTCTACGCCCGCGCGTCGGTGCTCACCGTCAGCCAGCACCCTCGGGATCGGCAGTTGTACCCCCGGGACGCGGCCGGCGGCGCTGTCGTGCCGGTGGCCGGCAAGGCGACCGACCCGCGGGTCCGCGCCGTACGCCTCAAGGTCGTCAGCGGGGCTGACGGCTGGGACGAGACGGTGCCCGTCGGGGCCGGCGGTGAGTTCGCGTTCCGGCAGCGGATCAGCGCAGCGCTTCGGGAGTACCGATTCGAGTTGCACGTGCTCGGCGATGGCGTCGCCCGGCGGGCCGCCCTGTGGGAGGGCGTGGTGTCCGGCGACGTGTACGTCATCCAGGGCCAGTCCAACGCGGTGGCGGCCAGTCACCTGGGCTCGTCGATCGGCGAGGAGTCCCCGTACGTCCGCAGTTTCGGCTCGACGACCGGTGACCGGGTCCTCTCCGGCGCGGACCGTACCTGGAACTACGCCGTCTCGGGTACGGTCCGGCAGCCCGGCTCGGTCGGCCAGTGGGGGATTCGCGCGGCCCACCGACTCATGGACACCTACCAGGTGCCGGTAGCTGTGATCAACGGCGCGGAAAGCAGCAAGGTCGTGTCGTTCTTCCAACGCAACGACCGCAGTCCCGGCGACCTGCGCACCAACTACGGCCGCCTGCGGCAGAGACTCACCGCCGCCAACGTCATCGGCGAGGTCCGGGCGGTGTTCTGGTACCAGGGCGAGGCCGACAACAACGACGCCGCCGGGCACGTCGCCGGGTTCACCGCGCTGTTGACCGACTGGCGTCGGGAGGTGGGCTTCCGGGTCGACGGTGGCACCCGGTACTACGTCGTCCAGGTCGGCAGCTCACCGTGCGGAAACACCGCCGGCGGCCCGCTGCGGGAGGCCCAGCGACGGATGGCCGACACCCTGAAGGTGACCGTGCTGTCGACAACGGCCCTGTCGGGCCGGGAGGGTTGCCACTTCGCCTGGGAACGGGGCTACCGCGAGTTGGGCGACCAGGCGTTCGCCGTGGTGGCCCGGGACATCCACCGCGGCCCCGGCGAGGGCGTGGCGGCCCCGAACCCCCGGTCGGCGGCCTTCACCGATGCCCGGCGTACCGAGGTGATCGTCCTGCTCCGCAACCCGGACCCGCTGACCGTGCAGGTCGGCGCGGGCACCGACTTCACCATCGACGGCAGCACCGCCACCGTCACCGGCGTCGAATACCGCGAGGGAGGGCGGCTCGTGCTGAGCCTGTCCGGTCCGGCCGACGGCGCAACCCGGCTGAGTTACCGGGGCGATGCCGGGCCCTGGTGTGTGAACGCCACCGGGGCCGGTCTGCTGGCCTTCCAGGGGCTTCCGATAGCCGGCGGGTAGTGGTCCGGCCCAGCAACCGCCCGGTCGGGCGCCGGGGCCGCAGTGCCTGGTTTGCGCTTCGCGGATTCAGTTGAAGGCGGCTGCCCGGCTGTCCTGCCGGCCGATGAGTCGCCGGAGCCCGGCCAGGGGCGCCGGTCGGTCCACCAGGTCCACCGGCCCCGGTGCCGGAGTGCGCGCGGGCGGCGCGGACACCGACGCGGTGAGGGTCAGCAGCACGACGATCCAGGTCAGCCCGTCCACCGACAGTGGGTTCCAGACGACCTCGGTGAACGAGTAGACGATGAGAAGCACGAGCGGCGCCTTGGCGGTGAACGCCTGCCCGTCCTCGACGCTCCGGTGCATCAGGGTGGCCATCCAGAGGCCGAACAGGGTCAGTGCGACCAGCCCGCCGGAGAAGACGACCAGGACGTACCCGGAGTGGAAGAAGTGGGTGGGTGCCGCTCCGATGTCCTGAAGGTGGAACCACTTCGAGACGCCGACGCCGACGGCCTCCCGACCGCTGAGGTAATCGCGGGCGGCGACCCAGATGTTGCCCCGGTTGCTCAGCGTGGTCTTCGACGCGCTCCAGGTCAGGTACGTGGCAGCTGTCAGTGCGCCGATGACGAGCGCGACGCAGATCGCGAAGGGGATCCGCAGGCTCGGTCGCAGACGCTGTACGAGCAGTGCGGCCAGCACCCAGGCGCAGACCGCCCCGACGGCCAGGTAGCTGGTGCGGGAGCCGGTGGCGACGATCACCAGCAGGCAGAACGCCGTCGTCACCACCAGCTCGAGGCGGCGCATCGCGCAGAACGCGGCAACCAGCGTGAAGGAGGCGAGCATCGCCACGTAGTTCTCGGAGTTGTAGAAGCTCTTGAACAGTGCCCCGGCCATCGAGCACTTTTCCAGCTTCCCGCCGGTACAGATCCGCCACGACTGCTCGTACACGGCGGTCGGGATGGTCAGCAGCGCCAGGACCGCCAGCCCGGTGTAGGCCATCGCCCGGACGCTCACCACGGTGCGGGCAGCCATCAACCAGATGGCGAGCAGCAGGAGCGCGGCCGCCCCGTACGCCGGTAGCCGCGAACCGTAGAACCCGCTCCCGGTGAGGGCGTCGACACCGGCGGACCAGACCAGCAGCGCCCCGGCCATCGCGATCGAGATCCGCAGCCACACGTCGGAAGGTCCGCGCAGCACCGCTCGGCCGGAGAACACCAGCCAGGCCAGTAGAGCGACAAGCAGCACGCCGATGAGCACCGAGCTGTGGCTGCCGACGAGCGCGGGCGCCGCGTTGGTGAGCACGGCGAATCCGACCAGAGCGGCCGCGCTCGCACGGTCGCCGAAGGCAGCGGCGACGTTCCGCCGGATCCGGACCAACCACAGGGCTACCGCGATGCCACCGACGGTCAGTAGGACACCGAAGATGGTGGTCACGTCAGACCCTTTCTCGGTCAGCTGCCGATGCCGCCTTAGCTTCGGCGTCGCGGGGCGGATCGCGTCGCAGGGCAGCGACGAGGCACCCCCACAGCAGGACGGCGAGCAGAGCGTCGCACACCAGACTCGACACCACAGCACCCTGCCACCCGTACGCCGGGATCAGCCAGACGTTCAGGCCGGCGTTCACCACTCCGACGGCAATCTGGGCCACCGTCCGGCGTCCCTGCATCCGGGCACCGGACAGGGTATCGGCGGCGAGGTAGTGGATCGCCTTCAGCACCAGCAGCGCGCTCAGGCCCTGCAGGGCAAGGGTGGCGGCCTCGTACTCGGGACCGAAGACCACCGGCATCATCCAGGCGAACGCGACGAGAAGGAGGGTCGCCGGCACACTGAACGCCAGGTAGCGCGGAAGCAGCTTGCGAGTGAGCCGCAGTGCGGCCCGAGGGCCGTTACGCCCGGCCTCGAAGAAATTCGGGTACGCGACAGCCGCCATCGACCGGGCGGGCGTGTACGCGAAGTCGACGACGCGGTACGCGGCGGCGTAGATGGCCGCGCTCTCCGTGGTCCCCAGCTTGGAGAGCATCACCTTGTCGAGGTCGTTGTACACGGTCTGGGCGGACAGGCCGACGGCGAACAGCATGCCGGTCCGCGCCTGCGCCAACGAGCCCCGGACTTCCAGCGGAGTTCGACCTGACCCGCGTAGGCCACCCAGAACCACTGCCACGCACACCACAGTCGACAGCAGCACCGAGGTGACGGCCCAGGCGTGCAGGGTGACCGGCCCGGCCGCCGCGGCCAGCACGATGACCCCGACCAACCGGGAGACCTGTAGCAACGCGGGGATGACGGAGGCGAGCAGGATCCGGCCCCGGGCCTGGACCGAGGCGGCCACCGCCTCGATGAGGCGCCAGGCCACCAGGTCGGCGAAGGCCAGACAGAACAGGTCGATCAGGCTCGCCTGGGCGCCCCAGATCAGCGCGCCCGCCGCAGCGACCAGCACAGTCGCACCAGCCCCGAACACCACCGACAGCAGCAGCCCTCGGGCCAGGTGACGGGCCCACTCGGCAGGCGCGTCGGCGTGGCTCTGGAAGATCAGGCTCGGTGCACCGGCCGACGCGAAGGGCGAGATGACCGCCACCAGGGCCGTGATGCCGACGAAGAGGCCGTACGTGTCAATGGGCATCTCCCGCGCCAGCAGCACGAAGAGTGCTCCCTGGGCGAGAGTCCGCAGCAGGGTTCCCACGAAGAATCTGCCGGACTTGCGCAGGAAGGCGTCACCCCGGCGAGGCGCCCGGTGACGCGGTGATGCGCTGCGGTCCGGCTCGCCCACGAGGTCGACTGCTCCTTGGGCGAGGGTCATCGTCGTACCGCCTCCACCCACTGTCGGCTGATCCCGGCCGGATCGAAGGCGACCGAGCGGGCGTGCCAGGCCTTCTCGAACTCGACGGGCCCGGGCCGGCCGACACCCGTCAGGCGCCTGATCGCCTCGGCGAGGGCGGTGGACGTCGGTGCCGTCGTCAGCATGCCGGGCACCAGGTCCGGCACCATCTCGTCGACGGCCGACACGGGCATCGCGGCGACGGGCAGCCCCACTTCGGCTGCCTCCACGAGGCTGAATCCGAAGGTCTCCGCCAGTGACGGGTGAACGAGCAGGTCGGCGTCGGCCAGCAGCCCGCGGACGTCGGGGATCCGGCCGAGGAAGGTCACCCGATCCGCCAGGCCGCGCTCGCGTGCCCGGGTCTCCAGCAGAGTTCGCTCCTCGCCGTCTCCGGCAAGCGTCAGGTGGTAGGCGGTGGGCAGTTCCGCGAGCGCGTCGATCGCGCACAGGTGGTTCTTCAGGGGGCGGAGTGCGCCTGTGGTGACCAGCCGGATCCGCGCCGGGTCGGCGATTGGCCGGGGCGGGACGAACGGCGCGGTCGGCACCGGGTTGGGGATCGTGACGACGCGCGAGGAGGAGTGGAGATTGCGGACCGTCCGGGCCACGCCGTCGGACACGGCCACGACGAGCCGTGGCCGGAGGGCACCGAACCCGGACGCGCGGGCGAGCATCCGCACCCGACGGTCGGCCCGCATCCGCTCGGGCAGCAGCGAGTGCTCCCAGGCGATGAAGGTGCGAGATGAGCCAGCCAGAGCCGCACCGACGGGCACGCTGCCCCACAATCCGCTGGCGACGACCTCCACGTCCGGGGGCAGGCTCCGCAGCCGGCGGCGCAGCGGGGGTACGGCTTCCACCAGCCGGGTGAGCCGAGACCCGAGGTCCAGGGTGTCGACACGGAGGTCGTCGAGCCCGTGCGGAACCCCCCGGGACAGCACGGTCGCGGACACCTCCACGCCGTGACGTGCGAGCCCGCGCATCACCAGGACCGCGGCTCGCTCCATGCCGTAGTACGGCTCGAGCTGCGGCAGTACGAAGTGCAGACGCATCAATGTGGCCGTTCGGTCTCAAGCGGTCGAGTGGGGCTGCTGGGGGCCTTCGACTTGCGCATGGCGACCCGTTCCAGGGTCGACCGGGGTACGAGCCCGAGCGCCGCCAGCACCGCGTTCCGGGCGGACGGAGGCGAGTTGCGGCGGATCGCCCGCACCATCTCCCGTACGCCCTCCCGGTCTCGGGCCTGGAGAGCGTAGCGGAGGGTCTGGGCCGCGATGAAGTCCGAGAAGGTTCCCGGCGCCCACACTCCCTCCCAGCGCTGGGCCCAGTGCCACGAGGTACGCCAGTCGGCGCCGGCCGAGATCGACCCGGGGCTGCCCACCGTGTAGACGGCCGTCGCCTCCTCCACCTGGACGATCTTCACCCGGGGCAGCCGGGCGACCCGGACCAGCCAGTCCCAGTCCTGGTGTCGGGGGAGCGTCTCGTCCCAGCGGCACTCGGTCGCCAACTCGTACGTGGTCAGGAGCGTCGACGTGGGCAGCGACTGCCGGCCGATGCCGAGGTGACGGCGGCGGAACAGGTAGTCCTCCGGCAGCATGCCGTCGGGGATCACCTCGGCCGGTGCCGGTGCCGGCAGCGGCTCGGCGCCGTCCTTGCGTTGCAGGATCCGAGACGACACGACGGGGCGGAACCCGGCCGCCGCGACCCGCTCGAGCGCGGGCACCTGTGCCGCCAACTTGGTCGGCAGCCAGGTGTCGTCGTCGTCGAGGAACGCGACGTGGCTGCCCGGGATGGCGTGGGTGACGCCGAGGTTGCGGGCGTACGACCCGCGTCGGCCGCCGCCGGTGCAGACCACCCGGTCGATGTGCTGCCCCAGGTCGCGCACCGTCTGCGGCACCTCCGGGGTGTCACAGACGACCACGATGTGTACGGAGGCGCCCTGCTGGGATCGGGCGGAGAGCACCGCGTCGGCGACGCTGGGGCGGCCCGTGGTGGGGATCACGACGGATACGTTCGGCATTGCGTTCTCCATGCGTTGGGGGTACGACCGGCACACCGCCGCCGGGTACGGCCGTGGCCGTACCCGGCGGTGTGCCGGTGCGTGGGCGGATCAGCGGCCGCCGGCGCGGAACACCTCGGTCACCGTACGGAGCACCACCTTGACGTCGAGCCAGAGGGACCAGTTCTCGATGTAGAAGTTGTCGAAGCGGGCCCGGTCGGAGATCGGGGTGTCGCCGCGCAACCCGCTGACCTGCGCCAGGCCGGTGAGCCCGACCGGGACGCGGTGGCGCATCGCGTACTGGGGGTATTCGGCCGAGAACTTCTCGACGAAGTAGGGGCGCTCGGGTCGGGGGCCGACCACGCTCATGTCGCCGCGGAGGATGTTCCAGAGCTGCGGGAGCTCGTCGAGGGAGGTCCTGCGCATGATCCGACCGATCGGCCCCACCCGCCGGTCGTTGGCGATGGACCAGTTGGTCTGCGACTCGTGCTCGTCGACGGGGCGCATGGACCGGAACTTGATGATGTTGAAAGGTCGGCCGTGCCGACCGATGCGTTCCTGGTAGAAGAAGATGCCGGGACCGCCGTCGATGAGCGTGGCCACCGCGCAGACGAGGAGCACCGGGCTCAGCAGGAGCAGCGCCACCGAGGCGAACGCGATGTCCGATGCCCGCTTGAGCGCGGACTGCGGGCCGGAGAGGGTGATGTCGCCGATGCTGACGACCGGGACCGCGCCGATGTGGTCGCCGTGCGAACGGGACCCCCAGAGAGGGGTGGCCGCCCACAGGTCGCACTCGGCCGTCCGTGGCCGGGCCAGGATCTCCATGAGTGAGGTCTCGGAGCAGCTTGCGTCCGCGACGATCACCACGTCGCACTCGCGCAGCCGGACGAGGCTGTCGAGGTCGTCGAGGGACCCGATCAGCGGCAGCGCCGACGGGCCGTCCGGGGTGTCGACGCAACCCACGAAGCGCAGGCCGTACTGGGGGTAGCGGCGTAGGAGCCGGGCGAGTTCCACGGCGGTGGGGCCACTGCCGACGATGATGGTGTTGTGCTCGACCCACCGGCGCTTGCGGGCGACGATGGCGAATTCGCGGGTGACGGCCCGCCCGAGGATGACCAGCCCCGCCGACGCGGCGACACCGCGGGTGAAGCTGAAGACGTACTCGGCGGATTCGTGACGCATCGCCGCGACGATGGCGACAGCGGACGCCGCGGCCAGCAGACGCCCGCAGAGGCTCGGCACCTCGTCGAGGAAGCTCACGTGCCGTCGCGCGCGGTAGAGGCCGCCGCTGGCGAAGACGATCACGGTCAGGACCGTCATGGCCAGGGTGCCGCGCCAGTACTGCTGAGTGATGAGCAGCGGCGTCAGCAGTGCCAGGACGTCGACCGGCGCGGTCATCATCCAGGCCCGCAGCCACCTGGTCCGGGTCGAGGCGCGCGAACCGGCGTACGGCAGGACGGCTGTCGTGTCCAGGCCGGCGCGAGGCTGGTGCTCTTCAGGGGCAGGCGCAGGCGCAGGCGCGGGTGCCTGCGCGGGCGGGGCCGAGCGCCGGTCGGCGGGCGACGGGAAGGCCGGGGTCTGGTAGCCGGCAGGCTGGTAGCCGGGGAACTGGTAGGCGGGAGGGCGACTCCCGCCGCGGCTCCCCTCGTCGTCCCCCTCACCGTCGCCCTGGGCATCGGTGGCGTTGCCGCCGCGGTCATCGGCCGGTACCGGACGATGCCACATAGCGGGCTGATTGGACATTGTGGACCTCCCCGTGAGGGCCGGCTGACCTGCCGGTCCGAAACTCGAGACAAGGCGGCGGCCGGCAACAGCCACCGGCCTGGGTGTTACTTGGCGCCGGCGAGAATCTCGTCGACGGAGTCCCGGCGCACGGCATCGTAGAAGGCCTTTGCCTTCTCGGTGTTCGCGAAGACGACGCTCTCGCTGCCCACTCGGCCGGTGCCCTTCGTCGGGCTGGTCACGAAGGTGAGGTTACGGCCGCGGAGGTTCCGCAGGTCTGTCGCCATGCTGACGAGCGACATCTTCTCGTCCACCGCCACGGCGCTCGAGGTCGCCTTGACGAAGGAGTTGAGCCGCCCGGGATTGGTGACGATGCCGCCGGACACGGCCTTGTCGAGGATGGCCTTGATGACCTGCTGCTGGTGACGGATGCGGGCGAAGTCGCCGTCGGCGAACTGTTTGCGCTGGCGGGAGTAGTCCAGAGCCGTCTCACCGTCCATCCGCTGCACCCCCTGCTCGAACTTGCGGAACGGCGGGTGGATCGACGTGAACGACTTCTCCGCGTTGATGTCGACGCCGTCCAGGGCGTCGATGATTTCCTTGAAGCCGGCGAAGTCGACAATCATGACGTGGTCGATTCGCACCGTGGTGAACGATTCGACTGTTTGCACCATCAGCGGAATGCCACCCCAGGCGTACGCTGCGTTGATCTTCGCATCGCGGCCGCCGTGCCCCCCGCTCTTGGCCTTCGGCACGTTCACCCAGGTGTCCCGAGGGATCGAGACGAGTTGCGCGCTGGACCGGTCCTTGGGGATGTGCGCGACGATGATGGTGTCCGTGCGCGAGCCGCCCGTGCTCTCCGGGTCGCGGGAATCGCTTCCCAGGATCAGGATGTTCATCGCGCCGTTGGCCACCGCCTGCGGGCGCCCCTCCTCGGGAACGTCGGCGAAGGCGTCCACCCGGTCGATGTCCTTCTCGACCGAGCGGAGATAGAGGGCGCCGCCGATCATGCTGCCGCCGCCCAGGATCGCTGCGACTACCAGACAGATGACGAGGACGCGACGCCAGCGAGGGCCACGACGTCGCCGCTTGCCCCCGGCCGGGACATCCTCGTGCGGATCGACTGCGTGTGGGTCGACGAACTCGGTGTCGGCATCGGTGTACCGCTGAGCACCAGACATGCCGGCGATGCTACTGATTGCACGCGCCTGCCGTGCGCCCTCGTCCTTTCGGGTATCGCATGCCTGCCGACCGGTGCGGCGAACCCGGCCCTGCGTTCGGACGGACTGCCGGTAACGCCGGCCCGGGAGCGCTTTCAAGGCCCTATTCTGCTGCCCCGGCGGGAGAGCGGAAACAACGTGGCCATCGGCTTTCGCGAGGACCCTCCCGCCACCGCCCGAACCCTGCTACAACGGCACCCGTGGATCGAATCAAGCTCCGACGGGCCGTCGCGCGTACCCCACTCGCCCCGATTGCCGCCTTTCCCAAGAGGCTTCGCACTATCGCGCGGCACGACGCGAAGGTGCTGCGCCGCTCGGCGCGCTGGCTGCTGACCTCCCGCGAGCACCACAACTACACGTACGACCTCACCTCGTTGAGCCGCAACCACCTCGCCTGGTTCGTCAGCGTGGTCTGCGACATCCCGGTCAAGCAGGTACGGGCGTACCTCGGCGAGATCGAGTCGGACGACGGCCTGCGGCAGCACCTCCTGGCGGCGATCGCCGCCTCCGACCGGCGCGGCCTCGCCGACAAGGAGATCCGCTACGCCCGGCGGATCGGCTGGTACGCCATCGTCCGTGCCACCCGCCCCACCCACGTCGTCGAGACCGGTGTCGACAAGGGACTCGGCAGCGTCGTCCTGGCGTCCGCCCTGCTGCGCAACGCGCAGGAGGGGCACCCGGGCCGGGTCACCTCACTGGACATCAACCCCGAAGCCGGCTACCTCGCCCGGGTCGCGCCCTGGTCGGAGGTCGTCGACCTGGTGATCGGCGACTCGATCGCCTCGATCGGCGCGCTGGACCGCCCGGTCGACCTGTTCCTGCACGACAGCGACCACAGCCGCGCCCACGAGAAGCGTGAGTTCGACGCCGTGGAGCCCAAGCTCGCCCCCGGCGCGATCCTGCTCACCGACAACGTCACCAGCACCAACGTGCTCGCCGAGCACGCCGAACGCACCGGCCGGCGGTTCCTCGCCTACCGGGAGAGCCCGGCCAACCACTGGTACCCGGGCGACGGGATCGGCGTGGCATGGTAGCCGGGTGCGGCTGACCTCGATTCACACGTACCCCATCAAGGGTTGTCACCGGCTCGACCACGACGACGCGTTCGTGCACCAGTGGGGCCTGGCCGGCGACCGGCGCTGGATGGTCGTGGACGCCGACGGGGTCGGCGTCACCCAGCGGGACACGACCCGGCTGGTCAATTTGCGCGCCTTCGTGCGCCCCGGCGGTCTGTCGCTGCGCGCCGACGGGCAACCCGACCTGGACGTGCCCGAGCCGGCCGGCGGCGAACCGGTAGCGGTCCGTACCTTCCGCAGCCGCACCTTCCCGGTCCCCGCGCTGCCGGCCGGGCAACCGGCCGACGACTGGCTCGGCGCCCTGCTCGGCCGACCGGTCCGACTGGTCTGGCTGGCCCGGCCGACCCGCCACCTGGCCGCCGGGACCCGCGAACACGACACCGGTGACCAGGTCAGTTTCGCCGACGCCTACCCGGTGCTGCTGGCGAACACCACCTCCCTCAACGCCCTCAACGACTGGCTGGCCGAGGCGGGGGAGGAACCGGTGCCGATGACCCGCTTCCGACCCAACCTGGTCGTCGACGGTGCGCCGGCCTGGGCCGAGGACGACTGGGTGGGCCGGCGGCTGCGCATCGGCGACCGGATGTTCCAGGCCGCCGGGCCGTGCGACCGCTGCGTGGTGACCACCACCGACCAGGAGACCGGGGTACGCACCAAGGAACCGCTGCGCACCCTCGGGCGGCACCGCAACGTCAAGCAGAAACTCCTCTTCGGACTGAACCTGGTGCCGATCGACAGCGGACCCCTGGCGGTGCACGCCCCGGTCGTCGTCGCGCCCTGACCGGCCCGCCGATCAGCAATCGGCACCCCACGGTCACCGTCCGTCGATGCTGTCTTAGCTTTGGCTTAGCCCGCTTGTCGGTACCCGACCCGGTCCGGCAGCATCGCCGTCGTGACGGACGGAAGCGCTGTCGACATCAACATCGACCTGGACCATCCTCCAGAGGACCGGCCCGCGCCGTCGTCCGGCGCGAAGCCCTGGCTGGTCGCCACCGGCGTCACCGTCCTCGCTGCGACGCTCGGACTCACCCTCACCCTGCACTCCGGCTCCACCCCGGCCTGCGCCGCCGCCCGGACGCTGGCCGCCGCGCCGCCCACCGGCAACGCCACGCACACCGGCAAGGCCACCTTCTACGACTCCAAGGGCGCCGGCGGCAACTGCTCGAACCCGGCTGCCCCGGCCAACCGGCTCTACGTCGCGCTCGGTCCGACGGAATACTCCGCCGGTGCCGCCTGCGGCGGATTCCTCGACGTCGTCGGCCCCAAGGGCACCGTCCGGGTGCTCATCATGGACCAGTGCCCGGAGTGCGAGCCCGGCCACCTCGACCTGTCCCGCGAGGCGTTCGCCCGGATCGCCGACCCCGTCCAGGGCCTCGTTCCGGTCACCTACCGCGCGGTGGTCAACCCGCCGCTGCCCGGACCACTCACCTTCCGGATCAAGGAGGGCGCGTCGCAGTGGTGGTTCGCCGTCCGCGTCGGCAACCACGGCAACCCGCTGCGGTCCGTCGAGGTCCGACAGCGCGACAGCGACCCCTGGCAGTCGGCCGCCCGGCAGGACTACAACTACTGGCTGATCGCCTCCGGCGCCGGGCCGGGCCCGTTCACCGTCCGGGTCGCCGACGTGTACGGCAACCGGGTCACCGTCGGCGGCATCCGGATGGCGCCGGGCCAGGTACAGAACAGCACGGTCCGGATGTACGGACCCGGTGCCGGGGCCGCCACACGTCGTCCGTCCGCGTCGCCCCGACCGCCGAGCAGTCGACCCGCCGTCACGCCGACGCCGACCCGTCGCTCGGTCGAGGTGGCGAGGACGAGCGCTCCGGCCACCGACGCGCCGACCACCAGCTCGGCCCGGGCCAACGCCCGGTGGTGCGAGGGCTGACCGCTCAGTCGGCCGCCGTCAGGTCGAGCCACATCAGAATCTCGTCCCGGTCGTCATCGGGGGCCACCCGCAACGCGCCCGGCAGTCGGCCGATCTCCCGGTACCCGAGGCGGCCGTAGAACTTGTCCAACCCCAGCCCGTCGCGCACCGTGACGTGCAGCGCCTCGTGGCCCAACGCCCTGCCCAGCCGGGCGGCCTCCACCATCAGCGCCGAGCCGTAGCCGGCACCCTGGGTGTCCGGGTGGACCATCACCCGCTT
Source organism: Micromonospora sp. NBC_00330 (assembly GCF_036136635.1). Lineage (NCBI taxonomy): Bacteria > Bacillati > Actinomycetota > Actinomycetes > Micromonosporales > Micromonosporaceae > Micromonospora > Micromonospora sp. NBC_00330. The sequence continues at coordinate 4,688,708 of NZ_CP108012.1, read as the reverse complement.
CAGCACACACCAGTGCGCCGTGAGCGGAAAACGGTTGTCACTGAAGATCAGCATTGCCGCCAGCCGGTCCCCGGAGTAGCCGACCAGCAGCCGATCCGGTCCGTCGGCGATGCCGGCGAAGGTCGGATCGGCGGTGACGTGCACGTCGCTGGCGGTGACCGGTGGCACGAAACCGACAGCGCCGCCGGCGTTGCTGACGTCCACCCAGAGGTCGACGATCTCGGCACGCAGCTGCGGGGTCAGGTCAGGATCGAGGACGAAACGCAGACTCACGCTCGCCATCCTGACCCAACGACCAGGCCCACGACCCGCGACAGTGACGCGCCCGACAACCGATCCTGGCTCCGACCGAGCCAGGACCCGTTGCGACTCAATGGCGATGTGGGGCCGACGGGATTCGAACCCGCACTGGTGCGGACCTAAACCGCATGCCTCCTGCCGTTGGGCTACGGCCCCTTGAAGCTGTACTCCACCAGCGTCCACGGCCACTCCAGCCGACGCGGCAGTCGCCTGCCTATCGGGAAGCCGGTCGGAGTAACCGCATCAGGATCGTAGACCACCTCGGGCTCCACGAGTGCAGGCCGTCGCTGACCAGCGTATGTAGAGGTCTGGCTGTGGCAATTGGGGCAGAGCAGACGAAGGTTACGCGGCCGGTTGTCGAGAAAATCGCCATTGATGTGGTCCACGTGCAGCGTCAATCTGGCACCTTGCCACGTTGACCCAATGCCGCACACCTCGCACGTCTCGGGAAGACCGATTGTCGCCAAGGCGCGTTTGAGGCGGATCCCTGGGATTCGACGGGAACCGGCCGGCAGCACTACCAGCAACTCCGTGGGGGACATGCGCCGCCAACGCACGCCTCGATTGTGTGCCTGACCGGTGAAGTGCGACGTGTCGATGCCGAACTTCTTGAGCTGTCGGCTGATGTGCGCGTGTGAGCCACCGCTGACGCGTACGCCGAGCAACCGCATCACCTCGGTGATGTTGCGGGCGACGGCGGCAGCGGCGGCCAGCGCTTCGGGCGTGTACTTGTATCGAACCACTGACGGACCGTAGCGATCCGGTACGACAGATCAGTCCAGGCCGAGGTCGCGGCGGAGTTTGGCGACGTGCCCGGTGGCCTTGACGTTGTAGAGCGCCCGCTCGACCTTGCCGTCGGCGTCGATCACGAACGTCGAGCGGATCACGCCGGTGACGGTCTTGCCGTAGAGCTGCTTCTCGCCGTACGCGCCGTAGGCGGTCAGCACTGACTTGTCCGGGTCCGACACCAGCGGGAAGGTGATGGCGTCGCGCTCGCGGAACTTCGCCAGCTTCTCCGGCTTGTCCGGGGAGATGCCGACGACTTCGTAGCCGGCGGCCTGGAGCGAGGCGAGCGAGTCGCGGAAGTCGCAGGCCTGCTTGGTGCAGCCGGGGGTCATCGCGGCCGGGTAGGCGTACAGGACGACCTTGCGACCTCGCAGGTCGGCGAGGGAGAGCTGGTCGCCGGTGTCGGTGGCGAGGGTGAACTCGGGCGCGGGGTCACCGGGGGAGAGGCGGTCGGGCGAGGTCATGGCCTCGACCCTACCGCCGTGCCGGCGAGCGCCGCCGACGGCGCGACGGGTCGGCGTGTGGGGGTACGGCGCGTCAAAGTCAACTCGTGGTTCTGCAAACCGGGGCCTCCCCGAGCCGCGGACAACCCGGTATCAAGGACGCCACCTCGATCACCAGAAAAGGGCCGGCGGGGCCTGACCTGGAGTGATCAAGCCCATGCGTTGTTGCCAGAGTCTGGCAACAACGATGCTTGGGAAATAGGCTGACCCACGCCGGCCCGGTCGGGCCCGCTGACGCGTGGGAGGTCGCGTGGAGACACTGGCGATGCACATCTCGAACGGGATCATCGACGGTCCCGTGGCAGCGATCTTCGCTGCGCTCGCTCTTGCCGCGCTCACCGCCTGCGTTCTGCGCGGCCGGCGCGACCTGGACGACCGGCTGGCCCCGATGGCCGGCCTGGTGGCGGCGTTCATCTTCGCCGTCCAGATGCTCAACTTCCCCATCTTCACGGCCGGTGTCAGTGGCCACCTGCTCGGTGGCGCGCTCGCCGCCATGCTGGTCGGCCCGTGGGTCGGCGCGCTCTGCGTGGCGGTGGTGCTTGTCGTACAGGCACTGATCTTCGGCGACGGCGGCGTGGCGATGCTCGGCCTCAACATCACGAACATGGCGTTGCTCGGCACCGCCGCGGCGTACGCGCTGATCGCGCTGCTGTTGCGGGTGCTGCCCCGCACGCGGGCCGGTCTGGCCGTGACCGCGTTCGTCGCCGCGACCATCAGCGTGGTGGTGGCGTCGCAGGGCTTCGTCCTGGAGTACTGGCTGGGTGGCACCACCGACCTGGGCAACAACCTGGGTGGCCTGGCCGGCACGATGGCCGGTGTCCACCTGCTGATCGGCATCGGCGAGGGCCTGATCACCGCGACCACGGTGCTCACCGTCGCGAAGGTACGCCCCGACCTGGTGTACGCGCTGCGTTCCCTGCGCGCGCCCGCCGCCCCCGCCGTCCCGGTCGCCGGAGGTGTCCGATGAAGAACCGTTCCTGGGCCTTCCTGGCCGGTGGCCTGCTGGTCGCCCTGCTGCTCGCCGGCGTGGTGAGCAACTACGCCTCCTCCCACCCGGATGGGCTGGACTCGTCCCTGCTCAAGGGCTGCACCGTCGACGCCGACGACAACATCGTCGCTGGGAGCTGCCCGGCCCAGCAGGCCCGTGACCACGAGTTGGCCGACAGCCCGCTCGCCGACTACGGCGTACGCGGTGTGCGGAACAGCTTCGTCTCCACCGGCCTCTCCGGGGTGCTCGGCGTGCTGGTCACCTTCGCGATCGGGGCCGGCGGGTTCTGGCTGCTGCGCCGTCGAGGTGGCACGCCGACCGACGCTGACGCGGCGACGCCCACCGAGGGCGACCCGGCGACGTCCGGCGACGTCCGGCGCCGCGCCGACGCGGCCAGCTGAGCAGGGGTACGCGAATGGGGGCCGGTCACGGGCACGTGCTGTACCGCGAGTCGGACTCGCCGGTGCACCGGCTCCCGCCCGAGGTCAAGATCGTGGCGATGGTGGTCTTCACCCTCGCCGTGGTGGCCACTCCACGCGAGGCGTTCTGGGCCTTCGGCGCGTACGCCGTGCTGGTGGCGGCGGTGGCGGCGCTGGCCCGGGTGGGCCCACGGTGGTTGCTCGGCCGAGCGTTGATCGAGCTGCCGTTCGTGCTGTTCGCCGTCGCCCTGCCGTTCCTGGGCAGCGGCGACCGGGTCGAGGTGCTGGGCCTGCGGCTGTCCGAGGACGGGCTGCACGGCGCGTGGAACATCCTGGCCAAGGGCACCCTGGGGGTGCTCGCCTCGCTGCTGCTCGCCGCGACCACCACGACCCGGGACCTGATCGTGGGGCTGGACCGGCTGCACTGCCCGCAGGTGCTCACCCAGATCGCCACGTTCATGCTGCGCTACCTCGACGTGCTGGTCGGCGAGGCGCGGCGGATGCGGGTGGCCCGGATCTCCCGGGGCGACGACCCGCGCTTCCTGTGGCAGCTGCGCGGCTTCGCCGCCGGCATCGGGGCGTTGTTCCTGCGCGCCTTCGAGCGTGGCGAGCGGGTCTATCTGGCGATGCTGTCCCGGGGCTACACCGGGCGGATGCCCGCCGTGTGGCAGGGCGAGGGTGCGGCGAGCGCCGGTCAGTGGCTGGTCGCCGCGACAGTGCCGGTGTTGGCGGCCTCCATCGCCGCCACCGCCGTCGTGCTGTCATGATCGGTGTCGTGCAGACCGCTGTCTCGCTGGACGTTCGGGGTGTTCGTTACGCGTACCCGGACGGGCACGTCGCCCTTCAGGGGGTCGACCTGAGCGTGCCGCGTGGCGACCGGGTGGCGCTGCTCGGGCCCAACGGCGCCGGCAAGACCACGCTGGTGCTGCACCTCAACGGCATCCTCACCCCGACCGAGGGCAGCGTGAGCGTCGGCGGGCTGACTGTCACGCCGGATCGGGCCACCCTGGCCGAGGTACGTCGCCGGGTGGGCATCGTCTTCCAGGACCCGGACGACCAGTTGTTCCTGCCCACTGTGGCGGAGGACGTGGCGTTCGGGCCGGCGAACCTGGGTCTGCGTGGGGCCGAGTTGGCCGCCCGGGTGGACGAGGCGCTCGCCGCTGTGGGGATGAGTGAGCATCGGGAACGGGCCCCGCAGCACCTGTCGTTCGGGCAGCGCCGCCGGGTGGCGGTGGCCACGGTGCTCGCCATGCACCCGGAGATCCTGGTGCTCGACGAGCCGTCGTCGAACCTGGACCCGGCGGCCCGTCGGGAGCTGGCCGAGATCCTGCGCGGCCTGCCGGTGACCCTGCTGATGGTCACTCACGACCTGCCGTACGCGGCGGAGCTGTGCGAGCGCTCGGTGATCCTGGACGACGGCCGGATCGTCGCCGACGCCCCCACCACCACACTGCTCAACGACGCCCCCCTGCTGGCAAGACACCGCCTGGAACTGCCCCGAGGCTTCACCCCGCAGCCCTAGCCCCACCCCCACCCCCACCCCCGCCCGCCCGCCCGCCGCGATCTTGCACTTTCTGTGCCCGCATTTGCTTTGAAAAGCCGCATATCCCCAACACAGACTGCAAGATCGGCGCGCGTGGGGCGGCGCGGCGCGGCGTGGCGCGGGGTGGCGCGGGGTGGCGCGGGGCGGCGCGGCGCGGGGCGCGGGCTGTGGGGTCAGGGGGTTGGGGTTGGGACGGGTGCTGCTGTGGTGCGGGAGGTGGCGTGTAGGCGCAGGATGCCGAAAGCCGTCGCGCCGGCACCGGTGATCAGGAAGAGCGCCACCATCACCCGGGCGGCAGCGGGTGACCAGGGCACCGGCGCGATGGCGCGGGCGAACACGGCGGCGTTCGACGCTCCGGCGAAGAGCGCCAGGCAGGCTCCGGCCAGCGCGACCACGAAGTCGGCGGCCGGCCGGCGGGTCAGCGCGTACCAACCGGCGGCGATCGCGCCGAGGCCGGTGAGCAGGGACCAGATCTGCCCGGAGAGCAGCCCGACCAGCACCCCGCCCACGCCCTGGGCGCCCGCGTCCAACTCCCGTCCCACCGGGTAGCCGACGGCCAGCACGCCGCCGACGATCAGCAGCACGCCGAGCGCGGACAGCGCGCGGGCGCCGGCCGGGGCGGTGGCGGCGAACAGGCCGAGCGCGCCCACCGCGAGCAGCCCCACGATGGTCGCGGCCCACCAGGTGTACGCGTCCGGCGGCGGCACCCAGTCCAGCGTGCCGCCGATCACCACCGGGTCGGTGCCGTCGCGCAGTGGGATGGTCCAGTCCCGGACCCGGTGCTCGCGGTCGGGTGCGGCGCGTACCGCGGCCGGTGGCCCCGGCTCCTGCCACAGCGCGCGTTGGTCGTGCCAGCGTGCGGTGGTGCCGTCGTCGATCCGTTGCCAGGACGGTGCGGCGGCGGGGTCGGCCTCGGCCGGGAGCGCGGTGTTCCCGTCGATGGTGCGGTTCAGGTACGTGGCGGGGGAGTGGCTGTTCTCGAAGACCCCGTCCGGTCCGACGCGCAGGTACGGCTCGCCGGAGTAGCCGATGACCTCGATGGCGCGGCCGGTGCGGTTGGTCAGCTCCAGTCGGGCGCCCGCCTCGATGACGCGTACCTCGAGCCCTGGCCGCGCCGGTGCCACCCCGGTGGTCCGGGTGCGGTAGTCGGTGCCGTCCGGTGCGTCCGCGCCGTGTGCGGCGGCGGGCGCCGCGCTGATCACTGTCACCAGGCCGGCTGCGGCGGCGACCAGGCCGGCACGGCCCAGCAGGGTGCGGATCACTTGCCGGCCGCCGCCACGGCTGCGGTGAGAGCGTCAGGGGTGGGGTTCTCGAGGGGCTGACCGTTGATCTTGACGGTCGGCGTGCCGGTGACGTTGCTCTGGCTGGCGTCCTCGGTGACGTGCTCGGTCCAGGTCCGGTACGTCTTGTCCTTCACGCAGCCGCCGAAGGAGCCGCGGTCGAGGCCCACGCTGGTGCCGATGTCGATGAGCTTGTCGTCGGTGAGCCCGGCGCTGCCCTCGGGCGGCTGCTGGGCGAAGAGCGCCTTGGCGTACTCGTGGTACTTGCCGCCCGCCGCCGCGCAGCCGGAGGCGGCCGAGGAACGGGTGGAGTACTGGGTGGTGGAGAAGCGGTTGAGGAACGCGACCGGGTGGTAGACCACCTTCGCCTTGTTCTCGGCCACCAACTGTTCGAGCGTCGACCCGCTGGTCTGCTCGAACTGCTTGCAGGCCGGGCAGAGGAAGTCCTCGTAGACGTCGACGGTGACCGGCCCGCCGCCGGTGACGATGCCGGTGCCGGCCGCGTTGGCGCCGGGCGGGGTGGTGAAGCTGTCGGAGCGCTGGCTGGACCAGACGGCCCAGCCGATGCCGCCGGCGATGACCAGGACGAGGACCGCGGCGACGGAGACCCAGATCGTGCGGCGGCGGCGCCGCTCGCGGGCCAACTGCTCGCGGACCACCCGGGCGGCGTCCCGCTGCCCCTTGCGACTACTCATCCTCGTCCTCCACAACGGGTTCGCCGGACAACCACCCGTCCACCGATACCGGCGTACGCGGCCAGATCAGCAGAAACCCGGCCAGAACCAAGAATCCCAGGTCCCGGAGGATCTCCGGGAGGTAACTGGGTGCCTGCCCCGCGGCCAACTGCCCGCCGCTGCCGAAGCAGCCGCAGTCGATGGCCAGCCCACGCGCCCAGGCCGAGGCGATCCCCACGATGAAGACCACCAGCAGTGCGGCGGACACCCCGGCGACGAGCCGGGTGGCCAGCCCGAGCAGCAGCAGCACGCCCAACGCCAGCTCGACGAAGGGGAGGGCCGCGCCGATCACTGTCGCCACGTCGTACGGCATCACCTGGTACGCGTTGACCGCCCGCCCGGAGGCGGCGAGGTCACTGACCTTCGACGCGCCGGCTACCAGCCAGACGGCGGCGAGGCCGAGTCGGGCCGCGATGCCGAGCCACGGGCGGACCAGTGGCCAACGGCCGCCGCGGGTGGAAGGTGCTGTCACGCTCATTTGTCGTCCCGTCCGCGCCGGAAGTTCCGCGTTCAGCCGGTCAGGGCGTCGCCGACCGCCTCGACCAGGTCGTCCCGGGCCCGGGCGACCCGGGACCGGATGGTGCCCACCGGCACCCCTTCGACGGCGGCGGCCTCGGCGTACGACAGGCCGAGCAGTTGGGTGAGCACGAACGCGGAGCGCCGCTCGGGGCCGAGGCGACGAACGAGGTCGGCGGCGCCGAACTGGCCGGCCGGGTCCGGGTGCGGTCGGTCGGTGTATGCGTTCGCCGCCAGGCGCTCGTCGAGCCGCCGCCGCCTGATGACGGTGCGCAGGTGGTCGGCGCAGGCCCGCCGGGCGATGCCGAGCAGCCAGGTGCGGGCGCTGGAGCGACCCTCGAAGGCGGGGAGTGCCCGGAACGCCCGCAGGTAGGTTTCCTGGGCCAGGTCGTCGGCGCTGTCCGGGTCGACCAGGGCGGCGGCGAACCGCCAGACCTCGGCCTGGGTCAGCCGGACGAACGCGGCCTGGGCGGTGGGGTCACCGTCGCGGGCGGTCAGCGCCCACTCGGTTGCCGGGTCCCGGGCGACCTCGTCGACCGGCTCCGCCGGACGGGCGGCACCGGAGTCACGCGGGACAGGGATCACGACACATCAGGTTACGCGGCAGTCGGCGGCGCGTCAGGGTCGTTGGGCCCTCGGATGGTCTGCGCCACGTCGGGAACTTTTCCCCGACCCCGGCCGACTACCAGTTCATGACGTGCGACCACAGAAGCGACCACCCCCCTCGGGTCGCCGAATGGGACACCCATCGGCGACCATGGCCGGCATGACTGTCGCCCCCCACCGCTGGGTCGCCAGGCTGGCCGCAGCCGCCGGCCTCCTGGTCACCGTCGTCGCCTTGTTGCTCGCGCCAGCCACTCCCGCCAGCGCCCACGCGGTGCTGCAGAGCAGCAGCCCGGCCGCCGCCTCCATCGTGCCGAGCGGGCCGTCCGAGGTGGTCCTCACGTTCAGCGAGTCGGTCCGCAAGGTGCCCGGCAAGATCCGGGTCATCGCTCCGGACGGTTCCCGGGCCGACCGGGGTGAACCGTCGTTCAGCGGCGGTGTGGTGACCATTCCGGTGGACCCGGCCGGTGCCCGCGGCACCTACCTGGTCAGCTTCCGGGTGATCTCCGCCGACAGTCATCCGGTCTCCGGGGCGTACACCTACTCGGTCGGCGCACCCTCGACCCCACCCGTCGACTCCGGCACCGACAGCCGCGCCAACCCGGTGGTGGGGACGGCGGTGAAGGTGGCCCGCTTCCTCGGCTACGCCGGCCTGGTGCTGCTGGTGGGGCCGGCGCTGGTGCTCGCCGCGCTCTGGCCACGGCGGCTCTCCCGGCGGGGGCCGACCCGGCTGGCCTGGACCGGCCTCGGTCTGGTGGCCGTCGCCACCCTCGCCGACCTGTGGTTGCAGGTGCCCTACACGGCCGGTGGTGGTCTCTTCGACGTCACCGGCGAGGGGTTCGGCAGTGTGTTCGGCAGCGCCTTCGGCGCCGCCCACCTGGTCCGACTCGGCCTGCTGGCGGCGTCCGTCTTCCTGCTCCGCCCGCTGCTGGCCCGGCCCGTCGGCCGCGCGGACGCGATCATCCTGGCTGTGCTCGGCGGCGCCGCCCTGCTGACCTGGCCGTTGGCCGGGCACCCGGCGGCCTCCCCGGCGCCGGCGGTCTCCGTGGTGGTCGACGCGGTCCACCTGGGCAGCATGGCGGTCTGGCTGGGTGGTCTGCTCATGCTCGCGGTCTTCCTGCTGCGCCAGGCCGACGAGCGGGAGTTGGGCGCGATCCTGCCGATCTGGTCGCGCTGGGCGGCGCTCGCCGTCTCGGCGCTGCTGCTGGCCGGCACCGTCCAGGCGCTGATCGAGGTGGCCACCCCGCAGGCGCTGTTCGACACCACGTACGGGCGCTTGCTGCTCGCCAAGATCGGGTTGTTCGCGCTGGTCATCGCCGTTGCCGCGTACTCCCGGAAGTTGGTGCGCAGCCGCGTCGCCGCGCAACGCCCGGCACCGGTGCGCCGGGCGGTCCTGGTGGAGCTGGCCGTCACGGTGGTGGTGCTGGCCGTGTCCGCCACGCTCGTGCAGACCACGCCCGCGCGCACCGCCGCGGCCGGCCCGTCCGCCGGGGCCGAGGCCGGCCTCTTCAGCACCAGGCTCTCCAGCCCGCTGCTGACCGTCGAGGTCGAGGTGAGCCCGGGCGAGCGGGGCAACAACTCGGTGCACCTGTACGCGTACGACAAGGCCAACCAGCCACTGCTGGTCGCGGAGTGGAAGGCGACAGTCGCGTTGCCCTCGGCCGGGATCGAGCCGATCGAGGTGCCGTTGCTCCGCTTGACCGACAGTCACGCCTACGGCGACATCAGCCTGCCGACCGCCGGCGAGTGGCAACTGAAGATCACCGCCCGAACGACCGACATCGACCAGGCCACGGTGACCGCCACCGTGCCCATCCGTTAGAGAGGTTCGCGAAACCCATGACCCGATTCCGGCGTACCGCAACCGCCGCTGCCGCCCTGGCGTTCACCGCCGCCGCCACCGCTGTGCTCGGCTTCGCCGGACCGGCGTCCGCGCACGTCACTGTGAACCCGAAGGAGGCGACCCAGGGTGGCTACGCCCGGGTGGCGTTCCGGGTGCCCAACGAGAGCGACACCGCGTCGACCACCAAGCTGGAGGTGGTACTGCCGGAGAACGCCCCGGTCGGCTCGGTGTCGACGATGCCGGTGCCCGGCTGGACGGTCACCACGGAGAAGCGCAAGGTGGACCCGCCGATCGAGGTGCACGGCAGTCAGCTCACCGAAGCGGTCTCCAAGATCACCTGGACGGCCTCCGGCGACGCGGGGGTGAAGCCGGGTCAGTTCCAGGAGTTCCCTGTCTCGCTGGGGCCGCTGCCGCAGGTCGACTCGATGGTCTTCAAGACCCTTCAGACCTACTCGGACGGCAACATCTCGCGGTGGATCGACGACCCGGCGCCGGGTGCCGAGGAGCCGGAACACCCGGCCCCGGTGCTCACCCTGGCCGCCGCCGCGGCGCCGTCGGGTTCGGCCTCGCCGGCCGCAGCCGTCGCCTCGCCCGACGACGATGACGACGACGACGGCAACGGGCTGGCGGTCGGCCTCGGTGTGGCCGGTCTCGTCGCCGGTCTGGCCGGTCTGGTGCTGGGCGGGCTCGCGTTCACGCGTACCCGCCGGGAGCCGGTCGCCAAGGCCTGACCCTGTTCCACCCGCTGGCCCGCCGGATCTTCCGGCGGGCCGGCGCGCTTTCCGGAGTCGATGCCGACCGTGCCGTGGATATCCCCTGATCAGGCGGTGTACGTCGGTAAGGTCGGCCGGGTATTTGGCTACGGAGGGGGACGGCGCGGATGCGGTTCGTGCGGGTGATCGCCGGAGTGCTGCTGTTGGTAGTGGGAATTCCGGCGCTGTTCGCCGGTGGCGGGCTGTGGCTGGTGACTCGACACGCCGACCCCGGCGGGTCCTTCGCCGCCCGTTTCGAAACGGTCCGCACGCCCGGTCACGCGATCGTCGTCACCGACCTCGACCGGTTGCTGCGGCAGGAGGCGCCCTTCGCGCGTACCGCGCAGACCCGGCTGCGCCTGGACGCCCGCACCACGGGCGGACCGGCCTTCGTCGGACTGGCGCCCACCGCCGAGGTGCGTGGCTGGCTGGAGGCGGTGCCGCACGCCACTGTCCGTCGGGTGGCGCTGGCCCGGGGTCCGCTACCGGTCCGGCTCGATCCGGCCGGACCGGCCGCCGACACCCCGGGCGTCGCCACGGTCGACGGGCCGGTCACGCCGCTGGGCCGGCCCTTCTGGGTACGCGAGGGGATCGGCTCGCTGGAGTGGAGCGCGGACGACCTCGCCGGCGAACCCATGAGCCTGGTGGTGATGCGCCCCGACGGCGAGGGCGACCTGGCCCTGGACCTGCGCGCGGAGTTGCGGGCCGGGTGGACCGGCCCGGCCACCTGGGGTCTGCTGACCGTCGGCGTGCTGCTGGTGGTGTGCGCGGCGCTGCTCCTGCTGCGGCCGCTACGGCCACGCGAGGTGATCTTCGTGGTCGAGCCGGATCAGGTGCCGGTGCTCGCCGGCCGGCTCGGGGTCACCTCGCTGAGTGGCCTGGGCCCCCGCCAACCCGATCCGACCCCGCCGTTGCCGGCACGACAGCTCACCCCGGTCGGCTCCGGAGCCCCGGAACCCGCCCGGTCGGCGATCGGCGCGGCCCGCGCGGCCACCCTCGCCGACCTGGACGAACCGGTCCGGCTGCCCCGCCCACCGGAGGTGACGCTGAGTCTCGCCTGGCCGCCGGCCGACGTGGACGAGCCCACGGCCCGGCCGGTGGCGGCCGCACCGGGCGACGATCCGGCCCGTGGCGGCCCCGTCGGGTGACGGCCCACCGGTGGTGGTGGGTAAGACGGCGAGTGGCCCTCCGCGCTGCCGACGCGGAGGGCCACCCTCACCGGGGGATCGGTGCTACCCGAGCGACGCTTGAGGTAGATGAGGACAGATTAGCGCCGAACGTGGCTACTCGGGAGGTCTGTCCAATTGGTGCGATTTTCCGCACCGAGCCCGGAGCGCACCGGCAACGCCACCAGCAGCAGCAGGCTGAGCAGCACGTAGGTGTTCTGCACGACGAAGTCCACCGGGTCGTGAGTGCGGACCGGTCCCGCGCCCCAGGCCTGGAACGTCACCACGCCGTAGATGGTCACGGCGGTGATGCCCAACGCGAGCCCGGCCAGCCACCGACGCCGGCGTGCCTCCTCCGGACGGTCCGCGCTCAACGCCGCGTCGGCGAGCACCACCACCGCCGGCACGAACCAGTAGATGTGGTGGGTCCAGGTGATCGGGCTCGCCAGGGAACCGACCAACCCGGTCAACGTCAGGCCGGTCAACGCGTCACCGGCCCGCGCCGCGCGGGCGGCCCGCCACAGCCCGTAACCGGCGACCGCGGCGACCAGCAGCAGCCAGAGCAGCCGGTCCGGCTTCTCCGGCTCGGTGAACCGGCTGAGCAGGCCGAACAGCGACTGGTTGCCGACGATGTCGGTGCGACCCACCCGCTCGGTGGTCCACAGCTCGTGCGTCCAGAACCGCCACGAGTCACGAGGGGCGATCGCCGCCGCGAGCAGGGTCGCCGCCGCCGCTGTCGCGCTCGCCACCGCCGCGGCCCGCCACCGTCGGGTGGCCAGCAGGTAGACGATGAAGATGCCGGGAAAGAGCTTGAGCGCCGTCGCCAGCCCCACGCCCACCCCGGCCCAGCGTCTCGCCTGCGGTACCGCGAACAGCAGATCGGCCAGGATCAGCACGACCAGCAGCATGTTGATCTGGCCGAAGGTGATCGTCTCGCGGATGCTCTCCACCGCCAGCACCAGCAGTACGGCGGCGATCAGGGTGAACGTTCGGGGCAGATCGTGGCGGGCGATCACCGGCGTCACCAACCACCGGGTGGTCAGCACCACGGCCAGCACCGTGAGCGCCGTGAAGATCGCCACGGTGGCGCCCAGCCGCAACAGACCGAACGGCCACAGCAGCAGCGCGCTGAATGGTGGGTAGGTGAAGTACAACTCGCCCTGCACCCGGTCGGGCTGGACGTAGTCGTAGAGCGGGTGGCCGACGCGCCACCAGTCCATCGCGGACATGTAGATCTTGAGATCGAAGAAGTTGTGCACGAGGCCGGGCAGGTACAGCGCTGGCAGCACAGCGCCGAGGGCCACCACCGCGACCAGACGACGGACCGTACGGCCGCCGGGATCGTCTTCGGTGACGGCGGGCGGTGCGACGGGTTCTGCTGGCACCCCGAAACCCTAGCGGTCCGGTCCGCCGAGAGCGCGCAGCCGCGGGGCGTGGGCTGCGCGTAGGCTGTCCCGGTGGCTGATCTCCTCGTCTGGATCGACTGTGAGATGACTGGGTTGGACCTCGGCAGGGACAAACTGATCGAGGTTGCGGCACTGGTCACCGATCCCGACCTCAACGTGCTGGGTGACGGTGTCGACGTGGTGATCCACGCCGACGAGGCGGCACTGGAGGGGATGCCGGAGATCGTGCAGACCATGCACGCCAAGTCCGGTCTCACCGAGGAGGTCCGTCGTTCGGCGGTCACCCTCGCCGAGGCCGAGGACCTGGTCCTGGACTACGTCCGCACCTTCGTCAAGGATCCGCGTACGGCTCCGCTCTGCGGCAACTCGATCGCCACCGACCGGGGCTTCATCGCCCGGGACATGCCCCGCCTCGACGCCCACCTGCACTACCGGATGATCGACGTGTCGTCGATCAAGGAACTCTGCCGCCGCTGGTACCCCCGGGTGTACTTCGGCCAGCCGCAGAAGGGTCTCGCGCATCGGGCGCTGGCCGACATCCGGGAGAGCATCCGGGAGTTGGAGTACTACCGGCGCACCGTCTTCGTTCCGCTGCCCGGCCCGGATGTCGAGACCGCCAAGGCCATCGCCGCCGAACTCTGACCGCGCCGGCTCGTGGCGGGGGGCAGGGAACCCGCTGGACGAGGTGCGTCGCGGTGTGGCTATTATTGGTCCGCACCCCGCCCGGAGCGATCGACCGGGCGACGGCGGCATGGTGGCTGTAGCTCAGTTGGCAGAGCACCGGGTTGTGGTCCCGGTTGTCGTGGGTTCAATTCCCATCAGTCACCCAGCTGGTTTCACTGCTCAGGCCCCCTCCTCGGAGGGGGCCTGAGTCGTTGTGGGGGCGAGACGGGGGACCACGCGAAAGCCCCCTCCGAAGAGGGGGCTTTCGTCGGCTGGTTCAGGCGGTCGGCGTGGGGGACGGGGTGCCCGCCCCGTCCGGGGTCGGGGTGGTGGCGGCGTCCGGGTCGGCCGGAGGCTCGTACGGAAGGGCGCTGCCCTTGACGTACTCGTCCCAGCTCATGTTCCAGTCGGTCCAGCCGTTGCCGTTCTGGAGCTTGCGCTCGGTGCCCTTGACCGTGATCGGGTCGCCGATCTGGGTGTTCTTGAAGAGCCAGTCGCCGTTGGCCATCGACACGTTCACGCAGCCGTGCGACACGTTAGTGGTGCCCTGCTGCCCCTCGGACCAGGGTGCCGCGTGGATGAACTCGCCGCCCCAGGTGAGGCGCTGCGCGAAGTCAATCTTGGTGCGGTAGCCCTCCTCCGGGCCCAGCTCCTCGAACGTGTCGAAGACCGTCTTGCGCAGCTTCTCGATGACGACCATGGTGCCGCTGGACGACGGGGTGCTCTTCTTGCCCAGGCTCACCGGGATGGTCTTGATCACAGAGCCGTTGCGGGTCACCGTCATCCGCTTGGTCTTGTTGTCCACAGTCATGACCACCGCCGCGCCGATCTTGACGTCCACCGAGAGGTCGGCGCGGCCGTACCAACCCGCACCCATCGGCAGGCCACCGGCCTGCACCCGGTAGGAGACCTTGCTGTTGGGCTTCCAGAACTCCTTCGGCCGGTACCGGATCTCGGTGGGGCTGACCCAGTGCCAGATCCCCTCCTGCGCCGGAGTCGAGGTGACGCTCATCCGGCGCTGCACGTCGTCGCGGTAGTCCTCCGGGACGGCCCGGCTGAACTTCACGATCAGCGGCATGCCCACCCCGACCACCTGGTTGTCACCGAGGAAGCTGCTCACCCGTATCTGGTTGCCGGGCTTGGCCATCGTGGTGAAGGTGCTCGTCGCGGTGGCCGGGAGTCCGTCGTCGCCCTTGGCGGTCACGGTGGCCGTGTAGCTCGTGCCGTAGGCCAGCGCGCCGGTCGGCAGCCACGACTTGCCGTCCTTGGCGAGCGCGCCCTCGACCGCCTTGCCGGCGGCGTCCTTCAGCTCGACAGCGGTCTCCACGGCGTCCTTCGTGGTGAAGGCGATGCCGGTGGACGCGGGCACGTCCTTGGCGTCGGCCGCCGGCTCGCTGATCGTCGCGGCGGCCTTCGGTGCCGGGTTCTCACCGCCGCCGTGCCACGAGGACGGCTTGCCGCCGTTGCCGTCGGTGCAGGCCGAGGTGAAGGCCAGCGCCACGGCGAGAAGCCCCGCCGCGAACACGCGGCGTCGCCCAGCGGGCCTGATCAGCTGGTCCTGGCTAGCTCGCATGAATTCCCTCACAGTTGTGGTCGCTGCCCCATCGTCTCTTATTGACGCGCCAGAGCCGGCCCCGGTTGCCGAGGGTGAACCGAAACACGCCATCAATAGTGCCCGAATCCTGCTACTATCCGGCGTTTCGTGAGCCTGGTTCGTCTCCGTACCGGGAGCGCGGGGGTCGCCGCGCAGTCATCGAGCGGCGGGAGTGCAAGGGTACGCCGGCCCGGCCAACGGCCGAGCCGGCGCAACGAGGCCGACGGCTCAGACCGCCGGGCCGGCCCCACCACTGGGCACCGGCAACGCGCTGCCCTTGATGAACTCCGACCAGCTCACGCTCCACGCCGTCCAACCGTTACCGGCGGCGATCCTGCGCTCGGTGCCCTTGATCGTGATCGGGTCACCGATCCGGGTCTTGCCGAACAACCATTTGGCGTTCGCCATCGACACGTTCACGCAGCCGTGCGAGACGTTCTGCCGCCCCTGCACGTGCTCCGACCACGGCGCGGCGTGGATGTACTCGCCACCCCAGGTGAGCCGCTGGGCGAACTGGATGTCGGTCACGTAGCGGTTGGCCGGATCCGGGTCGTCGCGGGTGTCGAAGACAGTGGCTTCCTTCTTCTCCATCACCACCATCGTGCCGCTCGACGACGGTGTGCTCTTCTTGCCCAGGCTCACCGGAATCGTGCGCACCGGCGCGCCGTTCTCGTACACCGTCATCTTCTTGTTGGCGTTGTCGACCTTCATCTCGAACGACCGGCCGATCTTGGCGGTGGCCTTGCGGTCGATGTCGCCGTACTTGCCGTTGCTCAGCGGCACCCCCGCCAGCGCGATCCGCACGGTGATGGTGGTGCCCGGCTTCCAGTACTCCGGGGCCCGGTAGTAGGCCTGCGTGCCGTTGCTGACCCAGTGCCACGCGCCCGGCTGCGGCGGGTCGGTCTGGACGAACATCCGCTTCTGCACCGCCGCCCGGTCCTTCTTCGGGATGCCCGGGTGGAACTCGGTGACCACCGGCATGGCCACCCCGTAACTCTTGTCGTCGAAGAGGTACAGGCCCGAACCGATCGTCGACTTCGGCTTGGCCATCGTGGTGAAGCTGCTGGTGCCCTGACTGCTCGTGCCGTCCGACGCGCTCGCCGTCACAGTGGCCGTGTAGCGGGTGCCCCACTTCAGCGGAGCGGACGGCACCCAGGCCGAGCCATCGGTACGCAGCTTGCCCTCGATCGAGCCGCCGCCGTCCGCCGTCAGGGTGACAGCGGACACCTTCCCGCCGTCCGGGAGCTTCGCGCTGATCTCCGTGCTCACCGGCCGGTTCTTCGTGCCGTTCGCCGGGCTCAACGTGAGCGCCGGCCCACTCGGTGTGCTCGGTGTCGAAGGTGCGGCTGAGCCAGGGGTGGCGCTCACGTCCGAGGACGCCCCGCCAACGAATTCCGGCTTCTTCTCGCCGCCGCCGCATCCGGTCAGTGCCAGCGACGCCGCAAGAGTCAGGGCGCCCACCACCGCCCCGGCTCGCGTGAACCGTGCCATGCCCACCTCTGTTCTCGCGTACCTGGCGGACATCGTGCCGCATCAGCGCCGCAACTCACGCCCCGATCTTGGCGGCGGTGGCCGGTTTGGGGCTTTTTGCCGGCAAAGCTCGACCGAAGGGGGGACCCGGGGAACCAAATTGGAGCCCGTGTTGGAGGGGTGCTAATGTTCTCTCCGTTGCCGATGAGCGCCGCTAGCTCAACTGGCAGAGCAGCGGACTCTTAATCCGCGGGTTCGGGGTTCGAGTCCCTGGCGGCGCACCAACGATCAAGGTCCTGATCTAGTGGTTCACACTGGGTCGGGGCCTTTTTCGCGTACGCCGATGCGACGAGGTCCGACGCCTGTGGCTGGACCGCGTCGCGGGCAGGTCAGCTGGACGACCGCCTCGGGAGTAGCAGCTCCTCATGATCGAGTTCACGTTCCAGAACGCGGAGCTCCTCGTCCGGCAGTCGGCCGGAGTCGCGCCAGCGCACGAGTTCCTCGCGCTGCGCGTCGATGGCTGTCCGCCGGATCCGAAGCGCCGCCTCATACGCCGGTGAGGTGGGCAGCTCGGATGAGCCGCTCTGCTCCAGAAGGTCCAGCCGCCCGCGGTAGCGCGCCAGCCGGGCCAGCAGCTGCGTACGGGTGGTGTTGACGGCCACCGCGCTGTCCGGCTCCACCGCGGCAACCTCGTCGAGGCGGGCCAGGGCGGCCTCGACCGCAGCCGAGCGGGCCTCGTTGCGTACGCGGGCCTGGTCGGCGGCGTTGGCGCGCAGGCCCAGCATCCGCACGAGCGGCGCGAACGTCAGGCCCTGCCCGACGAGTGTCACCAGAACGACCACGAAGGTGCAGAACAGCAGGAGGTCACGGTCGGGGAAGGGCGCGCCGCTGTTTGTGGTCAGCGGCAGGGTGAAGATCGCGGCCAGGCTGATCACCCCGCGTGTGCCGGACCAGCTCAGTGCCACCACCTCACGGGAGGTGAGTCGGCGGGCGTTGCGGTCAGCGCGCTCGATCTGCCGGGCGCTCCCGGGTTCGTCGGGGTCGTCCTGCTCGGAAATGCCGCCCAGCCGGGTGTGCAGCGACCGGGGGAGGGACTGGGTCATCACCAGCCACGCGGGGCGCAGCAGGAGCACCACGCCGACCGACACCGCGACGGCGATGACGATTGTCGACGTGTCGTACTGACGCAGGCCCTTGACGACCTCGGGAAGCTGCTGGCCGATGAGCAGGAAGACGAAGCCTTCGAGGAGGAAGTCGACCAGCCGCCACACCGCGCTGGTCTGCAGCCGGGCGGCGCCCGAGGTGAGCTGAGGCGTCTTATGGCCAACGATCAGCCCGGCGATCACCACGGCGAGCACCCCGGAGACGTGCAGTTCCTCGCCCAACAGGTAGGCCACGAACGGTGTCGCGAGCGAGATGGCGTTCGACAACAGTGGGTCCGCGGTGAACGGTCGGGCCAGACGTACCAGCCAGGCCACTGCCGCTCCCACGGCGACCCCGCCGACCGCCGCCAGCACGAACTGACCAACCGCGGACGGGAACGAGAACTCACCACCCACAGCGGCGGCCACCGCGACGCTGAGCATCGTCAGCGCGGTGGCGTCGTTGAGCAGCCCTTCGCCCTGAATGATCGTGACCATCTTCGGTGGCAGGTTCACTCGGCGGCCCACCGCCAGGGCGGCCACCGGGTCGGGCGGCGCGATGGCGGCGCCGACCGCGATCCCGGCAGCGAGCGTCGCCCCGGCGACGAACAAATGGAACCCGATGCCGACCAGCACCCCGGTGAGGAGCACCAGCAGCACGGACAGGCTGACCACGATGCGGAGGTTCCGGCGGATGTCCAACAGCGAGGAGTCCAGTGCGGCGCTGTAGAGCAACGGTGGCAGCACGATCATGAGCACAAGGTCGGGATCCAGGCCGACGTTGGGGCCGGGGAGCAGCGCGTACGCGATGCCGATGAGCGGCAGAAGCGCCGCGGCCGGCAGACCGGTGCGGGCCGCCACCCACCGTACGACGACGATGACCGCGACAGCGGCGAGCACGAACAACAACATCGAATGGGTGCTCACCTGGCTACTTCCCCCTGGAGCGGCGCGAGGGTCTTCGGATCCACTGCGGGCTCGCGGCCGAGCCGACCGTTCGGCGCTGTTGGCGCCGGTCAGCGCGGCAGCCAGCAGTAACGAGCGTACCCGCTTGATCAACCGGACCTGGCCGACCGCAGCTTCATGGCGACGGCGTCGGTGCTGCCGCCACCGCCGGCCTCACCACTGTGGAACCCGGTTCGACCGCCACTGTGAGCCTGCACGACCCGAGACACGTCCGACCCGGTGACGCTCCGCTCGGTGGCCGCCTTGGGGAGCCGTCCGGCCTGCTGCTAACGTCTCGTCCCGTTGTCAGCGAGCGCCGCTAGCTCAACTGGCAGAGCAGCGGACTCTTAATCCGCGGGTTCGGGGTTCGAGTCCCTGGCGGCGCACCAACGAGATAGGCCCTGACCTGGTGGTTCACACTGGGTGGGGCCTTTTCGTGTCTGAGGGCGATGGCTGGTCGTTCGGTGGGTGCTCGGGAGCCGTTGGACCCGGCCGTCGTCCTGTTGGATGCCTGGCTGTCGTTATGGACCCATGGGTCAGATGTCCGGCTGTCGTTCCCGCCGTACGCGGTCGAGGAACCTGTCGGCCTGGCGTCGGCTGGTGAGAGTGATCAGCTGGACGTGTGGCCCGTGATCACGGAGCAGGCTGCGGACGCGAGGCCGCATGGTGTGCCGGTAGCTGCCGATGTAGCGGACGAAGTTCCAGGTGATCCGGTCGTAGACGCCGTCGGCCTGGTGCTGGCCGCCGCGGTATCGCCACCGTCGTTGGACGATGCCCCACAGGCATGCGGCGGCGGGTAGGTCGAGGAAGATCACGGTGTCGGCGGCGGCGAGCCGGATGGGCAGGCTGCTGGCGTAGTTGCCCTCGATGATCCACCGCTCGCCGCTGACGAGCTTCTCCTGTTGAGCGGCGAACTCATCCCTGGGGAGCGGCCTCCAGCGCTCGTCGTAGTAGATCGCGTCGAGGTGGACCAGCGGTACGTCGAGGATCCGAGCGAGATTCCTGGCAACGGTGGATTTGCCGCTGCCGCCGCAGCCGATGATGGCGATCCGATCCACGTCTTCCACGGTAGGGCTGAGGAGGCGCACTCCGGCGGAAGGAGGGTTAGCAGCGCTCGTATCCTGCGCTTCATCCCACGGGGACATGGTGAGGGCCCATCGTGGTGTTCCGGATGCTGCCGCATGGGTCAACTCTGAGGTGAGCGCCAACGACTCGACGTGTCGCTGACTTGATGTGACGGCCCGCATGCGCTGTGCTTGTAACTGGTCGTCGTTCGATCGGGGTGATTCGTGGCTGCACAGGTGGATCCTGAGTGGTGGAGTTCGGGGCTTTGGAACGGTCTACCGATCAGTGAGTTTCTGCGGCGGCGCGACATCACCGCGGTCTTCCACTTCCTTCACGCCAGGGGCGTGTCATACGGCCGGATTGCGGCTCTTGTTGGCATCTCGCCCAACCGCGCTGCTGAAATCGCCAAAGGCGTCCGCCAGGTCACGGCCTACGAGGTTTTGGAACGGATCGCAGCCGGTCTGGACATTCCGCGTCCGGCTATGGGACTCGGGCGCGACGAGGACATCGTTGTGCCTCGCGACCCCGACCGCCTGGCTGTGAAGGGTGGAGCGGACCGATCGCCGGCCGGTGCCGCCGCCCGCATCGAGGTCAGCAATCTGGCCAGGCTCCGACTGGGACTGGACGAGGCTCTGGCAGCGGCGAGTGCCGCTCCTCGGCAGCTTGAGCTGATTGAACAAGCTGCGGGCGAGCATATGAGGGTCTACCCCTCAGCCTCGCCGCAGATCATGCTTGCGCTACTGGCTGCCGATTGCCGAGAGGTCCAGGCGCTGTCGCTTCGGCGGCAGCCGGCGGCAGTCCAGTCCCGGCTGTCCGGGGTGGCGGCGTTGCTGGCGACGATGTGCGCTGATGCGTTGATGAGGCTCGGAGACGTGTCCGAGGCTCGACGGTGGTATGGCACGGCGATCCACGCGGCGGACGACAGCGGGGAAGCTCGTTTCAGGGTGCTCGTGCGGGCCCAAGCGGCGATGCTGCCGTACTACTTCGGGGATCCAACCCAAACCGTTGCCCTGGCAGATGCGGCTCTGGCGGTGACGTCGAACGCATCGTCGCCAGGTGCCCTGGCAGCGGCGGGCCGGGCGCGTGCTCTGGCCCGGATCGGCGCCATCGAGCAGGCGCGGTCGGCCATCGATCAGGCACGGCGGCTGTTCGATCAGGCTGGCGACGAGGACACCGACGTGGCGTTCAGGTTTCCGGCGAAGCGGCTGCTGTTCTACCTCTCCGGGGCATACACCTGGCTCGGTGACACGGTGGAGGCGTACCGGGTCCAGGACGAGGCATTGCGGCTCTACGGCGCGGCTCCGGCCGTACCGATCGACGCGGCGCTCATCGCTCTGGACCGGTCGATGTGCCTCGCGCAGGACCGGCGGTCGACCGAAGCGGCCCTAACCGTGCGTGATGCCGTCGCGGACCTGCCCGAGACGCAGCGTACGGAGATCATCCTGACCAGGGCCACCGACGTGGCCATGGCGATCCCCGAGAAGAACGGGCGCGGCGAGGTCGCCAGCTTGACGGATTACCTACGGGCGTGCCGCGAGCGCGCCCGTAGTCTTGGGACCACAGCCGCACTCGGTCCCTAGGAGCCCCATGTTCGTCGAGGCGCGCACCCGGCCGGTGCTCGTCGAGGTGTGTCGTCTCCTCGGCTATTCCGACTTGGACGTGGTCCTGCTGCGGCACCACACCAACGCCGTCTACGCAGTCGGGGACGTGGTCGTCAAGATCGCCCCCGGCGATCATGACCTGGAACGGGTGCACGGGATGGTGGCCGTGGTCGACTGGCTGGTGGCCCGAGGTTTCCCCACGGTGGGCCTTCATCCGGGCGTCGCCCAGCCGATGCGGGTGGGCGGGTACGCCGTTACGGTCTGGCAGCGTCTGGACCCGGCACACGACGACCCCATCACCGTCTCCGAGCTCGGAAGCCTTCTCCGGGACCTGCACGCCTTGCCCGCTCCGCCGGTGCCGCTGCCTGCACTGCGACCGATCCACGGCATCGAGCGGGCCGTCACCCGCTCGGAGATCCTCAACGGCAAGGAACAGGATCTGTTGATGGGCAGGCTCGAGGCGCTGGCCGCCGGCTGGGAGGCGATGCGGTTTTCCCGCGGCACGAGTCTGATTCAGTCAGATCCGCAGGTCCGCAACGCGCTCCGGCGCTTCGACGGCACGCCCGTGCTGGCCGACTGGGACGGCGCCGCCCTCGGGCCCCGGGAGTGGGACATCGCCACGGTCGCTGTCCACTGCCGTCGGTTCGACCCGCCCGGTCCCGATGCCTTCGCCGGCTTCACCGCCGCCTACGGCTGGGATGCCACATCCTGGCCGAGATTCGAAGAACTGTGCCAGCTCCGTGAGCTGCAGATGATCGCCACCAACGCTCGCAAGTCCCGGCCCGGGACCGAGGCCGCCGACGAGGTGCACCACCGCATCGCGGGCCTCGTCGACGACGCGTCGGAACTCCGCCGCTGGCACATCCTCTGAGCCGAGTCTTGTAGGGCGGGCACCGTGTGGCCTATCTCCATTGGCTCAGGCGAGAAACGGTGAGGCCCACCGTGGCCCACCACGCTGGGTCTGTCTCCGGCCAGTGCCGCCAGCGATCGTGGACGTCAGGAACACGTCGGCGGAGCGGTCCAGGACCATCCTGACCCCCATGGCGCGCCGACGGGCCAGCGGCAATGTCACGCCAGGGAGACCCAGATGGACGTGCCACTTGGCGACAGGTCGGAACGCGACCCGACGCACCGGCAAGTGCTCGCGCCGGGCACTCCGTCGATCGCACGGGTGACTTCCCGTTCGCGTACCGCCAGCAGGGCTGCGTGGGCGGGTGACCGGCGGTCTGCTCCCAGCCGCTGGCCGACGGCGGTGGGCTTGCCGGTATGCCGGCAAGCCCACCGCACGCACGCGTCCACGCAGACCGGGAGCTGACTTATGACGGTGTACGTGTCGCGGTACGCGGCGACCGGCGAGCTGACGACAGACCGCGCAGCGGCGGTTGCGGTGTCGGCGCGGCGGGGCTCGACCGATCCGCCACTGCTGACGCACGTCTGGCGGATCGTGTTCGAGCGGCAGGCGCGAAAAAGCGATCGCCGATGAGCGGGGGCGGAGTGTCTGCCGCTCAGACGGACCCGGAGCTGCAGTCGGAGCATCTGCCGCTGCGTCCGCTCTGGCTTTGCCGGGCCTGCGGGCAGCCCTGGCCCTGTGGACGGGCCAAGCTCGCCCTGTTGACCAGCTACCAGGGCAGCCGGCTCAACCTGCTGCTCTACCTGTCCGGCTGCCTGCAGGAGGCCATCGACGACCTGCACCGACTCAACCCGAGCACCACCGGCGACGTCAGGAACCTGTTCGACCGCTTCCTCGGCTGGCCGGCTCGGCACCGTAGCCGTCGCCCGCCCATCGCCGGACCGGAGACACCGGAGGAGACATGACCGTCCGGGACATCGGGATCATCGCCACGACAGGGCAGCCGGCCATCGCCGGGACCTTCCATACCCTGGTCCTGCAGCCCACCAGCTTCTGCAACCTGGACTGCAGCTACTGCTACCTGCCCGACCGGCGCTCGCGCCAGCTCATGTCCGTCTCCGTTGCGACCGCCTGCGCCCGTTCAATCGAGCAGCAGGACAGCGCCCATCCGGTAAGCGTCGTGTGGCACGGCGGCGAGCCCACAACGACGCCGATTGACGTCTTCCAGGCACTGCTCGCTCCCTTCGAGGCTCTGCGGCGGGCTGGGCGGGTGCGCCACGAGGTCCAGACCAACGCGACGCTAATGAACGAGCGGTGGTGCGATCTGTTCGCCGCCTACGACTTCGAGATCGGCGTCAGCATCGACGGGCCCGGCATGCTCAACAGGAACCGGCTTGACCGAGCCGGGAACGCGACGACGGCCCGCACGATCCGCGGCATACGAGTCCTGGCCGAGGCCAGCCTGCCGTACTCGGTGATCTGCGTCGTCACACCCGAAACCATCGAACATGCCCACGACCTCGTCGAGTTCTTCACCGCCCTGCCCGGGTGCGAGTCGGTGGGCTTCAACATTGAGGAACAGGAAGGCGCCGCCCGCACGCCGGTGTCGGAGGAAGCCGCGTACCGGTTCTGGAGTCGACTCGTCCGGCACCGACTTGCCGGTAGTCCGCTGCGGATCCGCGACCTGGATCGCTTGGCCGACTACCTGGGTGCCACCCGCGCCGGCCTCACCGACCACGGCC
The DNA here is from genome assembly GCF_036136635.1 of Micromonospora sp. NBC_00330. Classification (NCBI taxonomy): domain Bacteria; kingdom Bacillati; phylum Actinomycetota; class Actinomycetes; order Micromonosporales; family Micromonosporaceae; genus Micromonospora; species Micromonospora sp. NBC_00330. The sequence goes on along the minus strand of NZ_CP108012.1, from coordinate 4,664,797 downwards.
CGTACGAACCAATCCCCACAGTCGCCCACGCCGGCCAGGTGGTTCTGCTGTCACCGGAACTGCTGGGTATCAAGAGCCCGCGGTACGGCGACTTCATCGCGGGCAACGTGCTCGGTGAAGCGATCGGCGACATGGTGGCCCGTGCCGGTGAGTTGCGATACGTCGCTGAGTTCGTGACGGCGCTCAACGACTGTGCGGACCGCTGCGCGTTCTACGACTTCTGTCGGGGCGGTCAGGCCGGCAACCGCTACTTCGAACACGGCAACTTCACCGCCCGGGAGACCGGTTACTGCCGCACGACTCGGCAAGCTCTGATCCGCGCCGCCGCGGATCACCTCACCCCTCAAGGAGGACCGTCATGACCAACGCCCTCGCTGCGCTTCTCGACGCACCGCCGGACCGCCTCGCCCTCCTCGGCGTCGACCCGCAGCGCGCGGTAGCGTCGATCGACGCGGCGAAGTTCGACAACCGACCCGCCTGGGACAACAAGGGAAAGTTCGACAGCCGCCCCGGCTGGGACAACTGGAACAAGAAAAAGTAGCCCGCCGACCGGCGGCTCGAGTCGACGCGCGGGGTGGCGTGCCCACCCCGCGTCCGAACAGGTTGGAAAGACATGCGTACGACCACCGTGGGCGACGTGACGATCCTCCTGCCCGACCTCGACCCGGAAGACCTCGACCAAGTCAGCGACCTACCCGACGACGACCTTCACGACGGCCTCGTGCAGGACGCTTCCTGGGGAGGTCGACAGATCGCCGACTGGAGCATCCGAGGCTGCCGGATCACCGGAGCGGATCTCGGTGAGATCGCCTGGGAGGGTGGTGCCCTTTACGGCTGCGAGATCGTCCAGACGGACCTGTCCGGAGCGGCCCTCACCGGCGTCAGCATCGAGCGGTGCTCGGTCACCGGCTCCCGCCTCACTGGAACCCGACTCATCGACGTGCGGCTCAAAGACGTTTTGTTCGACAACTGCCGGTTCGACTACGCCACCCTGAACCGCGTCAACGCCGCCGGTTCGGTGGCCTTCATCAACTGCACCCTCGTCCACGGCACATGGTCATCCTGCCGGCTTTCCGGCATTGTGTTGCGGTCGTGCGACCTCGGCGACCTGGAACTCGACTCGTGCCGTCTCGATGGCGCCGATCTGCGGGGCAGCCGGTTGCACGCCTTCACGGCGCCGCTGGACAATTTGCAGGGCGTCGCCCTCAGTGAGGATCAGCTTCCCGAACTGACGCGGATGACCGTCAACGCCCTGAGCATCGACGTTCGCGCGGACGGGGCGAGCGGCTACGACCGATGACGCCGCCACCCGCCGCGGCGTTGCTTAGCGGTCCGCCGCGTCGCCGATTTGTCCGGCCGGCTCGGTGGTCCAGCCACAGGTGGATGACCGTGTGGTGGCGTGGTTGAGGATGCGTGCATAGCAGCGCCATCGCCAGCCCTTGGCGGTACGGTGCAACGCGATCGTCGCACTGCCGCACGCCCCACACGTCGGGGGTTGCTGCGCGAACTGCGTCGCGTTCTCGTGCTCAAGTATTTTGCGAGCGAAATGAGCGCCTTCCATCACGAGCATGACTTCTCGGCTTTGGTGTTGGGAGAGGACGTTGAGGCTTCCGAGAAGTACGAGCCGCTCGTCGATGACGACGATTTTCTGGTGCATCTTGTACATCTCAACGATGGTGGGCCCTGCTGCTCTCAGCGTCTTCAGGTTCTGCTGTGAGTTGTCGGTGCCCTGCAGGTGGTCTCTGGCGTCACGGACAAAGACGACGACTTTGACGCCTCGTCCAACCGCTTCACCAAGCACCGGCGCCACCGATTTCGTTCGGTTCGCGGTCCAGGTCGCCCACATCCAGATGGAGTGTCGTGCGGACTCGAGGTGCTCGGCGAAGGTTTTATAGAACGTCTTCTCGTCTTGGATTTCGGCGACGCGTACATGTTGGGCCAGGATGTCGGCTAGGTCGCTGCTGAATTCTCCCAGCAGCGGCCGGTCGGGCTCAGGAACGGACGGCGCGGTGATCAGCTGCTCCGCACGCACGGTGCGGATTTTTTTGCCGAGTAGCGGTGCGATACATGCCAGTACGGTGTCTGGAGGAGCTTGCTCGATGCGCTGCCGGCTGCCAATGAGATAGAGACGGTCCTTGGTGCGGGTGACGGCGACGTTGAACAACTTGAGACCCTCACGGGCGAAGCTGCCACGAGAAGGGCTTGCCTGGGCGATCCATCGGGACTTGGCGTTGTCCTCGACGAGGTCGAGAACCACCACATCGAACTCTCGGCCCTGGAAGCGGTGGGCGGTGCCGACCTCGGTGGGATGGGCCCCGGTCTCCTCCCAGTCCCGCAACGCCTCGAGGGTGGCGTCAGCTTGCGTGTTGTACGGCGTGATGACGCCGATTGTCTCTCCACGCGAGCGGTGGTACTGGGCCAAGGCCCGGCTGATGAGCGCACCAGCAGGCCACCAGCCCTTGGTAGGGCCGGATCCTCGTACAGCGCCGAGGTCGCCCAGTCGGTCGGTGTCGATGAGGACGATCTCCGGGTCGTCGGCGCCGCGGACGCGGGTGTTGGGCGCAGCGCGTAGCAGGCCGTCATAGGCGACAGCGTTGGCCACGTGCATGACGTCGTGTCCGAAGCGGTGCTGCTCATCGAGCACAGTGCAACCGGGGTTCGCGGTCGCGTCAGCGGCGACGGTAATGCCGCAGAGACCGAAAACGTCGTCGCACAGCCACTGCTGCACGTCGGCGCGCTTGCTCTTGGTGATGGGCTTTGGTAGGACGGGGCCGAGTTGCATGAAGTCCCCGAGGAGCACAGCGGTGGTGGCCGCGCGGGACACTGCCAGCAGTGTTTCGGGGATGGTGGCAGCGCCGACTTCGTCGACGAGCACGACGTCGTAAGGACCGTCGAGGAGGACCTTGGCGGTACGCAGCCGTGCGAGGGTGGTGGCGATGACGCGGGCTTGGCGGATGAGGGTGCTTTCCGCGTCGCGGCGGAGGCGGTCGTAGTCGTCGTGGGCTTTGGCGTGCTCCTTTTCAAGGCGAGATCTGGTGGGAGCCTCGGCAGCAGCGCGGCGGCGCAATGACTGCATACGCTCGTGCTGGGCCGGCAGTTGGTGACGGTCAGCCCGCTCGACCAGGGTTCGCTGCGCTGGCGTGGCGCGCGGGGCCGCCTCGGCCGCCAGTAGTCGCTGCTGAGCCGCGTCGTGCTCGTTTACTGCCGCGGACAGGTCAACGGCCGCCGAGTGGTGGATGCGTTGTGCCTCGGTCAGAGCGCTGTCACGGACGGCGATCTGTTCCCGGCTGAACCGCACCTTGGCTGTAAGTGCCGCCACCTGAGGCTCCCTGGAGCGGTGGAACCGGGCGAGAAGGGCCTGGTCCTGTTGCACCTGCGCGCCGAGCGTTCCTATCGTTTCCCGCTGCTCCTGCAGGAGATTGCGGAGGCGATTTAGCTGACGCCGGTTGCGGGCCCGAGCCCATGGTCCGCCGTCCTGGGCCGAGGCAAGGTCCGACTCGGTTCGATCGCATTCGGCTCGCGCGGCGAGCAGCCGCACGGCAATTCGGTCAGCCTCCTGCTGGGCGAGCGTGGCCTCTCGCCTGATGCCGTTGAGGGCGTCCAGTGCGGTTCGCGAATCCGATGCCTCCACTACTGCGGCACGAGCTTTCTGCAACGCGGCATCGGCCTGTGCCAAGGCACGACGGCATGCGGTGATTTGATCGCTGGCATTCGCCAGCTGTTGCGCGAACCGGGGTATATCCCGATCCCGGCTAACCGCGGCACGAGCCCGTTCATGCTCACTGGGGTTGAAGTCTGCGACCAGCTTTTCGATGGTGTGAAGATCGTTCGCTATCTGCTTGAGTGCCAGGAGCCGGTTCTGCAGGGTCGACCGGCGCTGCTCGGCCTTGGCCAGCGTTGCCTTGACGAGGTGGGTGAGCGACACGTCGGGGTCGGTGGCGATCTCCCGTAGATGGGGTGGTCCGACGCGGATCAGATCCCCCGGGCGGTGCCGACGGTGTCGCATCACACCGGCGAGGGCGTTGTCGACCGCGATGTTGGTGGCCGACACCAGCAGGACCCGTTTGCCATCGGCGATCAGGGCGCTAATCGCATCGCTGAGCACCCGTGTTTTCCCGGTGCCCGGCGGTCCCCAGACCAATCGCACCCCCGGACGTAGGCAGGACGTGTACGCCTCACATTGCGCCGGCGTGAATCCCGCGACACGGTTCAGCATTTGGGGCGCGGGGGAGAGGCGTCCTGCGGCGAGGTCTGCGGCCAAGCCCACTGGTTCTACGGTGGCGAGGACCTCGCGGAGCCGATCCAATAGGTAGGCCGGGGGCTGACGCTGCTGCCAAAGGTAGGCGTCGCCGAGGTCCACGAACTCCGCGACCCGAACCCGCAGTTGCTGCCCCTCTTGCATCACCTCAAGCGGCCGATATTCACCCTCGGCTCCCCTTGGTGGGGCCGTACCGGCCACGCGCAGCGTGTCGATCTGGTCCACGTCGGCACGCGCTCTGCGTAGGTCAACGCTGCACCAGCCCGCCTCTGCCATGGGATGAGCCCGTCCCACCCGCCACCACGTCGCCGCGTTCGTACCGCCTACCGTCGACCGCCAGACGTCGACCACGGAACAGACTTCCTCGCGCCACCCCAACACCAATCACCTCGGATCGCTCGCTGGCCTGGCGCACGGTGTGTACACCGTCAGGACTGGGAGGTATGAGCTCTAGCAACGCCGCGCCCTCAGGACGCCCGCCGCTTGTCGAAGCCAAGCCGCTGACGCTCGACCATGACGATCCGCCGATCAAGCGGGATCGCCTCATCGGCAAGGAGGTCGTGGTCGACGTAGCTGCCGTCAGTCGCCAACGGATCGGCCATCTTCGCGACACTGTCGTGGGCGTATGCGCGAATCAGGGCGCTCTTGCGTTCGAGCATCTCCAACAGCCGCTGATCCACGGTATTTCTGGCCAGTAGGCGGTGAACCCGTACACCGCGGGTCTGACCCATCCGGTAGCACCGCCGGATGGCCTGCTCCTCGTGTGCTGGGGTGAGCTGCGGCTCGGTGAGCACGACCACCGACGCCGCCGGAAGGTTCAGGCCCACCCCGCCAACGCCGATCTGGCTGACCAAGACGGCGTGGCCGTCCGTGCCGCTGAAGTCGTCCACGACCTGTTGCCGAGCAGCGACAGGGACGGCCCCGGAGAGCAGGAATGTCGGCGTTCCTTCCTGCAGGCTCACGCGCACGCGGTCCAGGACCTCCAGAAAATAGGAGAAGACCACGACCTTCCAACCGTTGTCCGCGGCCTCTTGGACGACCTCGCGCAGGCGCTCCACCTTTGCCGGCATCGTTGATCCGTCAGCGACAACGGCGGCACGGCGCATGTGGGCGAACTGCCGGGCCTCGACCGCCCGCCGATAGGCGCGCGTTTCCGCCTGGCCCATCTCGACCCAGTCTGTGACCTCGATCAGGTCCGGAAGTTCGGCGAGGACGTCTTTTTGATTGCGGCGGAGGTACACGGTGGCGACCTTGCGGCGGAAGCTGGCGGCACCGGCCAACCCGTCCGTGACGCTGATCGTCGCTGCCACCGCAGGGTTCAGGTAGCGGATCAAGTTTCGGAACTCCTCGACCCGGTTCAGCATTGGCGTACCGGTCAGGAAGAGGGCTCGGGGTGCCTGGGCGAGATAAGCGGCGACGGCCTGGGACCGTTGAGCTGCCGGGTTCTTGATCAGTTGCGCCTCGTCCACGATGACGACTCCGGGGCGGATATCTTGAGGTAGGGACAGCCGGCTCAGCGTTTCGAAGGTTGTGACGGCCACGCCGCCGTCAGCGTGCCATTGGCGGATCGCTTCGTCGCGCTGCGGCCCGTGTAGCCGGTGGGCGGAAAGCGTGCTGTGGGATGCAATCTCATTGAGCCAGTTCACGATGACGCTGGCCGGGCAGACGACGAGGAAGTGACGCCCTCCGGCGGCAGCGAGGTGGGCGCAGACCGCAATGGCCTCGATCGTCTTACCCAACCCCATCTCGTCACCAAGGATGCAACGACGTTGCAGGAGCGCGTACCGGACTCCGAAAGCCTGATAGCCGCGCAACGTGACCCGTAACCTCCCCAGGTCCAGCCCGATCTGCCCGGCCTGGTTCTGAAGAGCCTGCGGCAAGTGTCCATGCGCTGCGGCGCCGTCTGTCGTGCTACCGCTGACTCGCTCCAGCAGCGTGTTGTAGACCGCGGCGTGGCGTGCAAAGTCGGCCCACAGAGCATCCCGGCCAACAGTTAGTGCCTGGCTGTTTGATTGGTCCCACTGGGCAAGAAGCGTTGCCGCTGCGTCTGCTTGGCGGCTGCTCAACAGCCGCTCCACCTCCGCGACCGCTGACTTCGTAGCGGCCTTGGTGGCTGCCCGAGCGAACCACAGTCGCCCTACGCGGGTTGCTCGTTTCGCCCTACGCAGAGCGTCGGCCAGGTCGTCGGCAAGCGGGCCCAGGCGGGCGGTGCCGTCGGCGTGCAACTCGGTGACTATACGAAGCACCCACAGGGCCCGCAGCAGCGGTTCCAGGGCCGGGTCTTTGCGGTCGGCGTCTAAGCGCACCGAGGCGCCTTGCTCGACAAGGCGTTGAAGCGCATGCGCCGCATCGGCTATGGCCGCCGCGCTGCGGCTTCCTACCCCTGGAAGTCGTACGAGGTCACCGGGCGATGCGCCCAGCACGTCCAAGACTGTGCGGTAACCCTGTTGCTCAAGGCTCGGTGGGATTCGCAGACCCGACCGTACGGATCGGAGTTCCTGAACAGGCGTGCCCCGCAGCCCTTCGACCACGGCAACATGGTGTGCTTGGCGATACAGCTCTGCCGCCTCAAGCTCCGCGGTTGTTCGAGCTGACTCGAACGCGGTGAGCTGCTCCTGCAGTAGGTGCCCACGCCACCACACGTCTCGCGCAGCTAGTCGATTGAAGGATGCCTCTGTCGTGCCCCGGGGCTCTGATCGTGCCGCCCCCCGTTGACCCAAACCTTTGCTCCTTCCGGCAGCCGCAGCATCCACCCTCCGTTAGGCCAGCATGTGAAGGCAACGAGAGCGCGGTGTCGGATGGCTGATAGACAGGCATGACCTTGATCTTGTCCGTGCTGCCTGTAACCGGCTCTGGCACACATGTGATGAGTCGTGCTCGCCGAGGGTCCGGGTTAGATGCCCAGGGTGGAGATTTCGTGCAGATTCTCCTCAATCCCGATGCGGCACCCGAGTTGCTCCCGGACAGCATCCGAATCGGCGCCGAAATGACTGCGGCGCGCGCACTGCGAGCGCCGCGCAACTTGCTGGAAGGGTCATTTTCCCGACACAACATTAACGTCGCCGTCCACTACGTTCACCTAGCTACTTGGCCGCCTATGGCCTGACCTGTAATGCCTGGCCGGCATAGGCCAGAGCCTCACCACGAGACGGGAATCGACGGTGATGATCAGACATAGGAACGGCGGCCTCACCGCGCTGGCCGCCGCGCTCGGCTTGGTCGCCGTGGCGGGCTGCGGCTCGACCAGCGATCCGCAAGGATCCGGTCCTTCGACCACGCCCTCGGCCACCACCTCGCCCAGCCCATTGCCCTCGCCGGCCGTTTCGTTGTCGCCTACGCCCGCCACGAGCATCAGCCCGCCAGCGCCTGCCGAGCCGAGGCTTGGCCAAAAACAGGCGACGGACCTGGGCGACGTGACGGTCTACAGCGTCAAGTTCCCCGTGCAAGCGCAAGACGACGTCGCCACCAGGATCCGAACGAAGGGCACGCAGTTCGCGGTTGCTGACATCAAGGCGTGCTCGAACGGCACCACGGACAGTGATGGCTACGGGTTCAGCATCAGCGACTTCCAACTCGTAGACACGGAGTCACGGACCTACACGTTCTGGAACGTCCAGTTGGGCGCGCGCTCACCCAACCTCACTGACAGCCTCAGCTCAGTCGCCACTCCGCGCGCCGGTGCTTGCAAGCGGGGTTGGTTGACCTTCGAGCTGCCGCCGAAGACGCGAATCGTGTCTGTGGAGTTCGCACCGTCCGGCGGCCTGCCCCTTAGCTGGAAGGTTCGTTAGGGCGGTGTATAGGTTCTACCCGCGGGTCGAACGCCAGGGGTTGCACGCCCCTCCGGCTTTCGAGACCGACTGGCCCCCACGGACGCGGCCCGCTTACCGCAGGCTACTTAGGCATTGGCATTGCCTCAAGGTCTGGACCCGGCGTATCGGGGTGGGGCCGCATCAACGCGGCACCACCCCGATACGTGGACTGCTACGAGCTGTTTCCGATTGTCCTGATTACCCAGGACGCGACGGCGTGTAGCACGCCGCTGGCTACGCCGCGGATGGCAGCGGCGGCCAGCGTCACCCCTTCCGCGCGGGTTAGCCGGCTCCGCCCTTGCGGTTTGCCTGGCTCATGCGGGTCGGGGGCATCCTGCACTGTGGACCGGTGATGACGCTGATCAACCACGAAGTGGACCCCTTCAAGGCCTGCCGGATCGGTATCGGTCCGGCGAGTTCCATGGTCGTTTCTGAATACGTGCAGGTCAAAGTGCTCATCGCGAGGCTGTTGCGGGGATACCACAAGGCTCAGTGCGGTGTAACTACCACTCTCCTACCCGGAAAACTTCGAGCTTGGTACGGTCCTAGTTGGGGTTCGTGGCGGAAAGATATAAGGAAGAACGTCGTGAACCCCCGATACCCCTCATACCCCCGTATGCCTGGTTCCCCCGCAGCAAAGGTGTGGAGATTTGTCGAGCCCCGCAGCCGCTCCACCCATTTCGGACACTCTCGCCCGATTGCGCCGTTTAGTGGAGAAGTCGAAGAGGCGGACTGGCATACAGATTCCCCCTGAGTTCGTACGCGCCGACGGTGAGGCTGATCCACCTTTGGCGCAAATGATCCGTGGAGGCCGTGGTGGAGAGGTGCGGCTTAAGCTCTACCTCTCCCTGACGCTCCTTGCGGTGCAGCGGCCCTACGACATCAGGTCGAAGCCCGGCCGTGCATGGGCGGAGCTGTTGGATCTGCCTGACCCAGGCGTCAACGGGGCTCGCCGTATCGCTGATGCGCTGAGCTGGCTTAGCGACGCCAGGCTGCTCAAGCTGGACAGGCGTCCAGGCCTTCCGTCGGATATCACGCTGCTCAATCCATCTGGCGACGGTCGGAAGTACGCATGGAATAGCGGCCGGTACATCAGCCTCCCCCTTGACGTTTGGACACAGGGCTGGATCCTGTCGCTGTCCGGCACCGCGGTTGCCCTGCTGTTGGTTCTGCTAGAGATGCAGGGGGGCAAGGCGATCCACGATCCGCCCTGGTTGACCGGTGTACAGCGAAAGCGGTATGGGCTCTCGGACGACACGTGGACCAGGGCAGCCAAGGAGTTGGAGAGCCGTCAACTGCTGACAGTCCGCCGAATCCCGCAGGGAAAGGAGTTTGACTATCGCCGCCTGCGGAACACGTACTGGGTAAACCTTCCCCACCTGGCTTCGCCTGCCCCGTAGTGGTGCCCCGGGCGCAGGCGCTGCCTGAGTGCGGTGGCCGTGATGACCGCTTCCCGGCCCGACTGCAAGGTCAGGCCGGCCAGTTGGATGGGTCCGCTAGGCCGCCGCTGCTTGTCGTTCTCCTGCTTTCGGCACAAGCCTGAGTCCGACGTCTCTGCCCGACCCCATAGCTACCGGCCTGTCAAATGGGGGACCGGACGTTCCGAGACGGTTCAGCATGGGGCGCCACTACGCGACATGCCATTGACTATTTTGCCTGCTCAGGCGGCACGGCCTGATACCGAAAGTCACCGTCTGGCATCGGCAGAGCAGCGGACTCTTAACCCGCGGGTTCGGGTTCGAGTCCCTGGCGGCGCACCAGCAGTATTCAGGGGGCATGGCCAACCGGCGATGCCCCCTGAATTGCGTTGTTCGGCGGGGCGACGCCGATCACGAGCGGACCACGACGTCCCAGCGCCCACACGATGAGCGCGAAGCAGCAGAGCGCTGTTCCCGCGATGGTGACCGCTGTCCAGCCGCCTGCGGACCAGAGCGCGGTCGCGGCGGCGGAGCCGATGGCGGCGCCGACGAAGTTGCCGGCTGCCAGCGCGGTGTTGAGCCGGCTCCGGGCCTCGTGAGAGAGGGCGAACAGCCGCGCCCGGTTGAGCAGGGCCTGCGTCTGGAGGGCGACGTCGAGCATGACGATCACGATGATGACGAGGGCGACGGACCGTACGGCGAACGCCGCGACGACGAATGCGGTGAGGGCCAGTACCCAGGCGGCGCCGGTGGCTGGAAGAGACCAACCGCGATCGTGCAGCCGTCCGCCGCGTAGGCCGGAGAGGACGCCAGCGAGGCCGGCCAACCCGAACAACCCGATCACCGCCACCGGGTACCGGAACGGCGGGCCGCTGAGGAGGAACGTCAGCGCCGTCCAGAACAGCGAGAACGCGGCGAACCCGGTGCCGGCCAGGACCAGCGTCCATCGGACCGCCCGCTCGCGTACGACCACCGCGCCGACCGAGGCGATGAGCTGCGCGTAGGGCATGCGTGTCCGCGGTGCCAGCGGTGGAATGGTGCGGTAGAGCACGATCGCGAGCACGACGGCGAGGACCGCGGCGAGGGCGAAGATCGTCCGCCACCCGGCGGCGTCGGCGACGAGGCCGCTGATCGTGCGGGAGGCCAGGATGCCGGTGAGGGTCCCGGATCCGACGACGCCGACGATCCGACCGCGCTGGGCGTCGCCGGCGAGGTCTCCGGCGAGCGGGGTGAGGATCTGCCCGGAAATCGTCGTCACGCCGAGCACGCCGAGTGCGAGGAGGAGCGCGCCGATCGACGGCGCCAGCGCGCACAGCAGCAGTGCGGCGGCCGAGGTCAGCAGCATGATCGGGACGAACCGGCGGCGGTCCAGGACGTCACCGAGCGGTACGAGCAGCAGCACGCCGACGGCGTACCCGAGCTGCGTCGCGGTGACCAGCCAGCCGGCCGTCGCGGTCGTGACGCGTAGATCGCCGGCGATGAAGCCGAGCAGTGGCTGGGCCCAGTACAGGTTGCCGACGGCCACTCCCGCCGCCAACGCGAAGAGGAACGTCAGCCGGCGGCTCATCCCTGGCGGCGGTGCCATGCGGGGTGCTGCCACCCCTGCCACGCTACGGCGCGGGGCCAAGCGTGCGCCTCGACGAGGGCCTGAGCGTGCAGGATCGGTCAGGAACCGCCCGCCGAACGCGGCGCGTACATGATCAGGGCGACGCCGACCAGGCAGATGCCGGCGCCGATGACGTCCCACCGGTCGGGTCGGAACTTGTCGACGATCACGCCCCAGGCGAGGGATCCGGCGACGAACACGCCGCCGTAGGCGGCGAGGATGCGCCCGAAGTTCGGGTCGGGTTGGAAGGTGGCGACGAATCCGTACGCGCCGAGGGCGATGACTCCGGCGGCGATCCACCACAGGCCACGGTGCTCGCGCCAGCCCTGCCAGATCAGCCACGCCCCGCCGATTTCGAACAGGGCGGCGACGATGAACAGCAGGATCGAGCGGACGACGGTCATCCGTGGACCGTACCGAGGTGCCCGCGGACCCCGATCATGCCGGTGACCCGGTCGAACAGGCACGTCCTGGAGCGATGGTGGTGAAGGGGATGGGACAGCAGGGCTGGTCGGCGCATTCGACGAGGTCGTCGCAGCCGGCCTTCACTGCGGCGCGCAGTGTGCCGGCGACGACCTGGAAATCAGCGATCTTCGCCTCGACCTCGGCGAGCTTCGCTTGGGCGCGGACGCGCAGGCCGGCGTCGGTGTGGCGACCGTGACGATGCCGGCCCGCGTCGAGCAGCTCGGCGACCTCGTCGAGGGTGAACCCGAGCCGCTGCGCCGCTTTGATCACCCTCAGCACGGTGACCGTTTCGGTTGGGTAGAGGCGGTGCCCGCCCAGGCTTCGGTCTGGTTCGGCGAGCAGTCCGCGGCGTTCGTAGTAGCGCAGCGTCTGCGGGTTCACCCCGGCTGCGGCGGCGACCTGGCCGCTGCGCAATCCGCTCACGCGGTCATCCCGGCGGCGGCTCGCAGCGCGAGCGCGTCGACGACATCGACGTGCGCGGCCGGCACCCGCACGTCGAGGCGCAGTGTGCCGGTGTCGGCGGCGAGCGTGAACGAGAAGAACGAGCAGCAGGAGCTTTCCCGGCCGATCAGGTCCCGGGCGGTCGCCTCGGCGGTCGGGTCGAGACGCCACAGCAGTTCGGTGGGGGACAGCCGCTGCTGCGCCAGCAGGGCGGTGGCGAACAGGTCGTCGAATTCGGCCAGCCGCAGCGGCCGTTGCCCGCTCGGCAGGGTGCACGACTCGGGCACCCACGTCTGGTCATCGCTCATACCGGCGACGGTAAGCCCGTACCTGAGTACCGGATGCAAGCCCAACGGTCACGGTGTTGCCCGCTTGGAATGGGGGAGTGCGGATAATCTCCGGCATGTCTGCTGGAGCGAATCGTGTCGACGATGCCGCTGACGCGGGGCGAGTGACCCTCGCAGCCGCTCGGACCCCGACGGCGGCGAGCACTCGTCAAGCCTGGCGGGTGGTCGTCGGATTCGGTGTGGTGAGCCTGGCCGCGGACATGGTGTACGAGGGTGCCCGTTCCATCTATGGGCCGCTGCTGGCGTCGCTGGGTGCGTCGGCTGTCGTCGTCGGCCTGATCACCGGCGCCGGGGAGGCGGCGGCGTTGCTGCTGCGTCTGGTGTCCGGTCCGATGGCGGACCGGACCCGCCGGTACTGGACGTTGACGATCGTGGGGTACGGGCTCACCGCGGTTTGCGTACCGCTACTTGCGGTGACCCCGATGGTGGGCGGCGCCGGCCTGGCGGTGGCCGCGGTGCTGATCCTCGCCGAGCGGCTCGGTAAGGCCATCCGCAGCCCGGCCAAGTCGGCGCTGCTCGCCGACGCCGCGAGCGGGGTCGGGATGGGCCGGGGGCTGGGTGTGCACAAAGCCCTCGACCAGATTGGCGCGTTCGCCGGTCCGCTGCTGGTCGCCGCGGTCGTCGCGGTGACCGCCGGGGCGCTGTGGCCGGGGCTGGCGGTGTTGACAGTGCCGGCAGTGGTGGCGATGGTCCTGCTGACCACACTTCGGGCGCGGGCCCGCACCTCTTCGGCGGAGCGCGACACCAGCACAAGGTCAGGGGTCGCGGCGGAGACCGGTCGGGCACCCCTACCGGCCAGGTTCCACTGGTTCGCAGCGGCGATGGCGGTGTGCACAGCGGGTCTGGTGACCTTCGGGCTGATCGGCTTTCATCTGGTGCGCGCGGGCGTGGTCGCGACCGCCGCGGTGCCACTGATGTACGCGGCGGCGATGGCCGCCGGTGCGCTCGCCGCACTGCTGACCGGTGTGCTCTACGACAGGGTCGGCCCGTGGGTTCTGGTGGCGTTACCGGCCATGATTGCCGTCGTGCCGCCACTGGCGTTTGGTGGCGGCCTGCCGGCGGCGGTGTTCGGGGTGGTGATCTGGGGCGCTGCCGTGGGGCTGCAGGACTCCACTGTCAAAGCCATGGTCGCCGATCTCGTGCCACGGGAGCGGCGGGCCACCGCGTACGGCATCTTCGCCGCTGTGCAGGGCGCGGGAGCCCTGGCCGGCGGTGCCGCGGCGGGGCTGCTCTACGACCGCTCGGTGCCAAGCCTGATCATCGCCGTGGTCCTTGCCCAGGCGGTCGCACTGCTCATGCTCCTCGGCGTACTGGCACGAACCTTCCAGCACCGACGCGACCCTGCCTGAGTCCCGCCGGGCCTGATGTCGCTGGCCGCGCAGCAGCGACAGTTCGGCGAGTTGTCTGCTGCTGACCGGCCAGGTACGCCGGTCAGCAGCACCCGTCGTTGCATCCGTTGGCGTCGCCGCCTGCGGCGGGGGAGCGCAGAGCGGAGCCGGGGGCGCAGCACGTGTCGCCGCGCCAGGCTTCGCGGCCTTCCTTCACCGCGACCGCAGCGATGACCAACGCGGCGGCGGGGTCGGCCCACCACCAGCCGAACAGCGAGTTGACCGCCAACCCGACCAGCAGCACCGCTGAGAGGTACGTGCACAGCAGGGTCTGCTTGGAGTCCGCGACGGCCGACGCTGACCCGAGTTCGCGTCCCGCGCGGCGTTGCGCTGCCGACAGGACCGGCATCACCGCCAGGGACACCGCGGCCAGGGCCAGGCCGATCGTGGAGTGCTCCGCCCGGTCCGCGCCGGCGAGCGCGCGCACCGACTCGACGGACACGTAGGCGGCGAGGGCGAAGAACGACAGCGCGATGACTCGCAGCGCGGCGCGTTCCCGGCGTTCGTGGTCGGGGCCGGAGAACTGCCAGGCGACGGCGGCGGCGGAGGCCACCTCGATGACGGAGTCGAGCCCGAACCCGATCAGCGCGGTCGAGGAGGCCATCCTTCCGGCGCTGATGGCGATGACCGCCTCGATCACGTTGTAGGTGATCGTCGCGGCGACGAACAGGCGTATCCGCCGGATCAGGATCGAGCGGCGGGCCGGTGACGAGCTGAGCGACATGAGCGGCAGTGGCGCGTTCATCAGCAGCATCCGTCGGATTCGGCGGCGGGGCAGGCGGCTGGATCGACGGCCAGGACCAGGCCGAGCAGGTCCCCGAGGGCGTGCGCGAGGCGCGCGTCGGCGAGTTCGTAGCGGCTGCGGCGGCCTTCGGGCACGGCGACGACGAGGCCGCAGCCGCGCAGGCACGCCAGGTGGTTGGAGAGGTTCTGCCGGCTGGTACCGAGCAGGTCGGCGAGGTCCGATGGATAGCTGGGCCCGTCGCGTAGCGCGAGCAGGAGCCGGGCGCGGACCGGGTCGGACAGGGCGTGACCGAAGCGGGCCAGAACCTGGCCGTGCGTGAGCATCTCCATCATTCGACAGTACATCGCGCGATGAATAAACTTAACACTGAACTGTTTCTTGGTGGGTCTCGACGAAGTCCGATCGATTGGAGCACCCCGTCCGCCGCCGAGGCATGGAACGCCACTGAACCTGACACAGGGTGTTGCCGGCGCCCGTGGACGCCGGCAACGCCCCTGGGTCAGTTGGCGTGGGTCAGGCGTGTGGCGATGCGCAGGCCCATAAGCGTGTCGTTCATCCACGGCACCCGCTCGCGGTGCAGACCGGCGGTCATCTGGTCCGCCCACACCTCGTACCGCTGCATGAGCGTGTTGGCGCGGGACCGCGCGCTGGTGATGAGACAGTCGCCCAGTGGGTCACCGGGCAGGTTGGACGAGTCGACAGCGGGCTCGCAGGGCACCTTGAGGCTGAGCTGGTCGCGTAGCGGGCGGCTGGGGTCGGGCGAGCATGGCGTGGGCCCGCAGAGGGCGTAGTTTCCGCTCGCCTTGGCATAGGCATTACCGATCTTGGCGTCCGTCGGCATGTTCACCGGGATCTGGTACTGCCCGAACAGGTTCGCGGACAACACGTCGTCCGAGTCGAGGGCGTTGGGCAGACCCAACCGGGTGTACGCCTGGAGCAGTCGCGCCGCCGTGTTCACCTTCTTCAGGGCGGTGGGCACCGGCCCGCTGACCTGGGTGCTCTGGTCCCGTACCCGGTCGTACATGGATTTCTGCCGGGCCTGGAGGAAACCGCGCAGGGTCGGCGTCAGCGTGGTGTCCAGCGCCGTGTTGTTCACGATTGTCGCGCCGCTCGCGAAGGCGTACCGGCCGGACGGCCACTTCGGGGTCAGGGCCTGCTCGGGCGTGGTCTCGCTGTCACAGTTGAAGAACTCGCAGTCGACCTGGTAGACCTGCTCGTCCGGCCAGGTGTAGTCGGCGGTGCGTGCGTTCTGCCAGGCCGTGTTCGAGTTCAGCCGGAATCGGCTGTGGATCTGCAACCGCAGCTTGCCGTAGTGGCGGATCACCCCGGTGCCGTAACCCGTCGTACGCGTGTAGACCCAGCTCGGCGTGTAGCAGTAGCCGACCTCGGGCAACTCCCGTACACCCGCCGGCGGCTCGTCGTGGCGCGGTGTGTACGCGTACTGAAGTGCCCGCACCATGTTCGACATCAGTTCGTAGCGAACGTTGCTGGGCCGGTCGATCTGCCTGCTGCTC
The DNA here is from genome assembly GCF_036136635.1 of Micromonospora sp. NBC_00330. Classification (NCBI taxonomy): domain Bacteria; kingdom Bacillati; phylum Actinomycetota; class Actinomycetes; order Micromonosporales; family Micromonosporaceae; genus Micromonospora; species Micromonospora sp. NBC_00330. Next base: position 4,648,806 of record NZ_CP108012.1, on the reverse strand, counting down.
TCGCAGGAGGCCACCGTCGCCTCGTCGGCCTTCGCCGGTGCCGGGGCGAGCGGCTTGTCGGTGTCCCAGAACAGGTCGTAGTTCTTGGGCGTCTTCACCTGCACGCCGTTGGCGTCCGGCTCGTAGCGGACCTGGACCTCGTCGGTCCGGAAGGCGGCCAGCGCTGTCGACAGCTCGTTGGTGGCGGCGACGTACTCGTTGACCAGCCCGGTGATCAGGCCGTTGGCGTTGCCGTTGACGGGTCGGCCGAAGCTGGCCGCGAGGTCGGCGATGCGGGTGCCCTCCGCCTCGATCTGCGCGGCGCGGCCGGCGCTGACCTGGGCGGCGTACGTCGGATTCTGCAGCATCAACATGGCGTACGACTGGGCGCCGAGGTTCCACACCGTCGGGTTGCCGACCGGCGTCGACGGTTCGACCATCGAGGGGTCACGTCCGTTGGCGACCCGAGCCAGGTAGTTGATCGACCGGGCCTCGCCGAAGCTGTTCAGCACTGTGGTCGGGTCGACGGCCGGGTTGTCGGCGTCGGTAGTGGGCACCACGAAGGCGGCGCCGCTGGCCAACTGTGTCGAGGTCAGGTGGAACTCGTTCTCCGGGCCGACGAACTCGCCGTACGTCGGGATGGGTTGACCGAAGTTCTCCAGGTAGCCGATGTACTTGTTGATGTCGGCGCGGGCGTCGTGCAGTGTGGCGTCGCCGATCGCGGCCAGCACTGTGGCGGCGATGTCCTCCAGGCGCAGACCGAGCTGGGCGACCTGCTGCTGGACGAGGGTGATCTGGGCGGTGTTGCCGGCGATCGCGGCGTTCAACTTGTCGAACTGGGCCATCATGTTCGCGTACACAGTGTTGATCTGGGCCTCGACCCGCGCGAAGCTGGCCCGCATCTCGTCGCCGAGGGCCCGCACCTCGTCGCGCAACGCTTTCACCTGGGCCAGGATCTGCGCGTCCAGCGACGGTCCGCTGCTGCCGAAGAGCCCGACGATCGACATCACGGCACCGAAGACGTTGCCGGTCATCGCCAACGTCGCGGTGCTGAAGATCGAGCCAGCGAGGCCGCGGCCGGTGATCGCCGCCGCGTACTTGGAGATCGCGCTGATCGTGGTGAGGACCGCCTCGCCGATCACCTTGGACTTCTTGCCGGCGGCGGGGTCGGCGAACCCGATGATGGTGGAGACCATGCCCACCCCGGCCTTGATGTCGGAGATCGTCTGCTGCCGAGCCTTGTCCCGGTCCTCGGCGGCCTTCTTGGCCGCCGCGGTGCACGCGGCGCTCGGCGGCCCTTCCGGCGGACACTTGCTGTTGTTTCCGCCGATCTCGAGACGGATCTCCAGGCTCAGGCCGAGCAGCTCCGCGTGCAGGGAGGCGAGCTGCTGCTTGGCCGCCGCGACGTACGCCGCCGAGTCGTCCCGCAGCGCCAGGATCGCGTCGAGGTCGACATGCGAAAGTCCGGGATCCTGCTGGAGCTCCTCGTAGGTGCTGGTGATGTCCAGACCGACCGGCTCACCGAGGACGGCGTTCCAGGCGGTGGCGACGGACGCGCTGGCGGCCCCCGCCTGTCGGGTCGCGGACCACACCGCGGCGAGGGCGTCATCGCGGCCGCGCAGCCACTGGGCGGTCCGCAGCGCGCCGGAGGCGAGTTCCTCGCGGGTGTCCCACGGTTCGACCGTCTTGCCGATCACGGCCCCGACCAGGCCGGTGATCTCCGGCGAGGTCCGGGTGTCGCCGCCGGGAGCGCCGAGCAGGATGTCGACGGACTTGAGCAGCAGGTCCTGTTCGGGCAGCAGGAGATCGAACTCGGTCAGCGAGCTGTCGAGCAGCTGCTGTCGTGCGGTGAGCTGGATCTGTGCTTGTTTGTCGGTGGCGTTCGGGTGCAGCCGGTGCCACTGGACGAACTCGGCCGACAGCACGACGGTGGTGATCCGAGCGGCGCCCTGGAGATGGATCTCGGCGACCTGGCCGAAGGCCCGGTCGGTGAGCGCTGCCTGAGGGATGGGGACGGGGACGGGATCGGCCGACGCGGGCTCACCGAGGAGCACGCTTGCCGCGGTGACCGTGATCATCGCCAGCACGGCAGTCCCGCGCCTGGTGCGCGTGGAACGTTCGAATGTCATGCCGCGAACGTATTGAGCGGCCTGAAAGGGCGCTGAAACCGCGCTGACTCGCGCTCAGCCGGCGGCGGGTGACGCGGCGGGCGCGTCGAGGGCCGGCGCCACGACGGCGAACGCCTGGTCCATCAGCTCGGCCAGGTGCTGCTCGTCGTCGCCCGGCTGCCACCGTTGGAGCACCGTGTCGAGTGCCAGCAGTGCCATCCCGGCGGCCATCCGTGGGTAGGGGTCGGTGTGCGGGTCGAGGCGACGACGGTCGGCCAACTCGGCGGCCAGCTCGGCGCGCCACTCGATCTGACGTTCCAGCCAGCGGGCGTGCAGCGCGGGGGTGTCCAGGATCAGACGGACGACGACCCGGGCCCGCTCGGAGTGCTCGGGCTGGTCGTTGCAGGCGGCGAGCGGCACCCAGAGAGCGTGGCGCAGCGCGACCGACGGTGGCTCGGCGGATGGCCGGGCGGCGAGTTCGGTGATGATGTCCGCGCTGGTGTCGGCCAGGAACCGGACGACAACGTCCTCCTTGGACGCGAAGTAGCGGAAGAAGGTCCTTCGCGACATGCCGGCCGCCGCCACTATGTCGTCGACGGTCACCACGTCGAAACCCTTTGTGGCGAGCAGCATCAGGGCGGCGTCACGCAGCTCGTCGGCAACGAGCTGGCGTTTGCGTTCGGCCAGGCTGTTGTCCGCACGAGACCTCATCCGTCGATGCTACGTCATCTGGTGCCACATCATGCCCTTGTTGGCATCACGCGCACTGCTTGACACTGAGTGCCACCGATAGCACAGTGGGCCACATGACTGTCGATGGCTGGTCCACTGAACAGATCCCCGACCTGAGCGGCCGTACCTTCGTCGTCACCGGCGCCACGGCGGGCCTCGGCCTGGTCACCACCCGGGCGCTCGCCGCTCGCGGCGCGCGCGTCGTGCTGGCCGTCCGCGACGAGGAGAGAGGTCGCCGGGTGGCGGGCGACATCGCCGCGGCCCGACCCGGCGTCGACCTGGAAGTCCGGCGCATCGACCTCGCCGACCTCGACTCGGTGCGGACCTTCGCCGACGGGATGCACGCCGACCATCGTCGGGTGGACGTGCTGATCAACAACGCGGGGGTGATGGCCCTGCCGCGTGCCCTCAGCCCACAGGGGCACGAGATGCAGTTCGCCACGAACCACCTCGGGCACTTCGCTCTCACCGGGCTCCTGCTCGACCTCCTGCTGGCCGGCCGGGATCCACGGGTGGTCACTGTCACCTCGGTCAACCACCGGCAGGCGAAGGTGCGCTTCGCCGACCCGACGGGCGAGCGGGGCTACTCCCCGATGGGCTTCTACAACACGTCCAAGCTGGCCAACGCCATCTTCGGCTACGAGCTGCACCGGCGGCTCAGCGCCGTGGCGAGCCCGCTGGGCAGCTTCCTCGCCCACCCCGGCTACACCGCGACGAATTTGCAGACCAGCGCCACCACGCCGATCTGGCGGCTGCTGCTGGGCCGGATCGGCAACCCACTCCTCGCCCAGCCGGTCGACCGCGGCGTCTGGCCGCAGCTTTTCGCCGCCACCGACCCCGGCGCGCGGCCGGGCCAACTCGTCGCCCCGGGTGGGCCGGGCGAACTGCGCGGCCACCCCGCGCCGGCGAAGCTCTCCACCGCCGCGACCGACCCCGAGCACGGCCGCCGTCTGTGGGAACTGTCCGAACAGGCCACCGGCGTACGGTTCGGCTCGCTGCGACAAACGAGCTGATCGCGGCACACCCAGCAGCCGTCACGTTCCGCCGCGCTAGATCGTCCAGGGGGCGAGCACACACAACGGAGGAAAAATGTTCGCTGCCTACGTCACTGTCACCATTCTCGCGTCACTCTTCACAGGCATCGCCGCCGTCACCTACCTGATCGGCCACGACTATCCGAAGGCCCAGGCGGACATGAAGCGCGTGCCACGCTCGTGGGTGGCGCGGCTGGGCATGGCGCTGGCGGCAGGCTCGTTGGGGTTGCTGGCCGGCTTCGTCGTACCGCTGCTGGGCACCCTCGCCGCTGCCGGACTGGTGCTGTATTTCATCGGCGCGTTCATCGCGCACCTGCGCGTCGGCTCGCGCCAACTGGTGGGCCCGGCCGTCTTCTTCGTCACTGTGGTGGCCGCACTGGTGGTGAATCTGACCTACCACTGGTGATTGGCCGGGCCGTTGCCGGGAGCAGCGGTGCGGCGACGATGCCACCCTGATGTTCCCGCTGCCCACGCTGGATCTCGTCAACGCCCTTCGGGACGAAGAGGAGATGCCCGCAGATGAGGCCCACCGTCGCGCGCCGGTCGCCACGCGCCCACCGGCTGCAAGCGGGCCTCGTCCTCGGTGAGGATCGCCTGGCGGAGGTCCCGCAGCCATCGGCTGGGCTCCAGGCCGAGCTCCGCGCGCAGCGACGTTCGCAGCCGGTCGAAGGACGCCAACGCGTCGCCGACCCGCCCGCTGCCGTAGAGGGCGACCATGAGGGCCGCCTGGAGGCGGTCCCGGCCGGGGTGCGTCCGGGCCAGGGCGGTGAGCTCCGGTACGGCAGTGGCGTGCCGGCCCAGGCTCAGCTCGGCTTCGAGCCGATCCTCGATCACCTGGAGCCGCGACTCCTCCAGGCTCATGGCCTCGGGCTCCAGCACCCCGTCGGCGAGACCGGCGATGGCGGGTCCGCGCCACAGGTCCTCGGCCCGCCGGAAGGCCTCCACGGCCTGCGGAGCGTGACCGTCGGCCAGCGCGAGTCGCGCCCGACGGGCCTCATCGTCGAACCGGTTCCGGTCGAGGGCGCCGGGGTCCACCGTCAGCCGGTAGCCCCCCGGTCGGCGGATCAGCGAGTCCTCGGGAAGTCCGCCGGCGATGAGCTGCCGACGCAGCGCGGCGGCACAGTTGCGGATCTGGCTCGGTGCGGTCACCGGCGGTCGCAGCGGCCACAGGCAGTCGACAAGTTTGTCCGCCGTGACCACCCGACCCGCCCGCAACAGCAGCACGGCCAGGATCCGCTGCTGCCGGCGACCGCCGAGCGGCAGGGGTGTTCCCTCGACTGTCGCTTCGAGCGGGCCGAGGATCCGGAACTCCATGCGATGACCTCCATGCCGACCGCACCCGTGTACGGCCTGGTCATCAGCGTGCCCAGCGTGGGTTGGCGTTTCCTTGGCAGCGCCGGGCGTGGTGGCAACCACAGGTGTCCCCGACAGCACGGGGTCGAACACCCATCAGGAGGCACTGTGAGAATCACCAGACGGGTCCGAAAGAACCTGGCCGCCGCGGCGGTCGCGGGAGCGGCGGCATCGCTGCTGGTCGCGGCCCCGGCGCTGGCCACCAGCGACTACTGCTCGGTGAGCGGGCTGTCGACCGGCTGCAAGACGTACTACATCCCGTCCAGCTACATCGGTCACTTCATCGACTACCGGGTCTGTGGTGGCACGATCGGCGCCAGTTTCCGGGTCCGTGACTACCAGAACGGCGTGATCGTCAAGAGCGGGAACATCGGTCCGGCGAACTGCACCTCGGGCCGCGTTCCCGGCCTCTACTCCAGCTACCGGCTGGAGCTGCACGCGACAGCCCTGGGTTCCGACGGCTCGATCGACAACGAGTAGCACGACGCCTCGGTCCGGAGCGGGTCGCAGTACGCGGCCGTTCCGGACCGAGGCGTGTGTGGTGCCCCGATCGGGGCACCACACCCCCCGAGTGGTGCTACCAGGTGTAACCGATCGGCAGGAGACGGTTGGACAGCGCCCGCCCGTACGCGGCGTTGCCGGCGACGTTGGGGTGCCCGGAGTGCGGGCTGTTCCTCGACGTGGGTGGCTCACCGTCCTCGTCGTCGGCGCCCTGCTGGGTGTAGTACTCGCCGGGCACCCACAGCGAGTTGAAGTAGCCCTCGCTCAGCAGCGGCCCGCCGAGTTCGTGGTCGGCGTAGTCACCCCGGACGTCCACGTAGTTGGTCTTCACGGCCAGGTCGAACATCGAGCCGATGGTGATCACGAACTTGCCGGTCATCTCGTTCAGGAAGGCCACCTCGTCCGCGCTGAACCCGACGCCCCCGATGTCCGGCAGCGGCCGGTACTGCGGCACCTGGTACTGGCTGCCGCTGGTGAAGACCTGCGGGTAGCCGACGAGCATGATCATGGCGTTGGCCGCTTTGGAGCGGATTTCGCGGATCACCCGCTCGGTGTCCAGCTTCACCGGCCCGTTGATCCGGTCGGTGATCATGTCGCGCAGCGGCTTGGGATCACCCTGCCGCACGAACCCGGGCGAGGCGCAGTTGAGGCCCGTCGCGCAGGCGATCAGCGCATCGGTCCACTTCAGGTCGTTGCCGCCGATGGTCAGCACGACGAGTGTGGTGTTCTCGTCGAGCCAACCCTGGTCGAGCTGGGTCAGCTCGCCGAACTGCCCCCGGATCGTCCCGCCGGACGCCGGTGGTGACGCGCTTCCGTTCTGACTGAGCATCAGGTTGGCGGTCACCGCGCCGCTGCACGCGGCGAAGTGGAAGTCCAGGTTCGGGTCGTTGCCGTCACTGAGTTCGCCGATGGTCCGGTTGTTGGGCGTACCCGGGATCCTGGTCTGCCGGGACCACGCCTTGCTGCTGCGGTGACAGGCGTTGCGCAGTGCCGAGTCGTTGCCGTACTGGTCGCTGACCCGGCTGTAGTAACCCGCGCCCTCACCGGAGCTGAACGAGTCACCCAGACCCACGACGAAGTGGCTCGGCTTGGCGCTGAGCGGCTGTACGGCGATGGCGTCGAAGGCCACGTCCGAGCTGTAGTTGCCGTCCCGGGTGATGTTCGTCAGCTCCACCTTCGGCGTGCCGGAGCCGCGGAAGTCGAACACGCCGAGGGGGACCCAGGTGTTCGCCTCCAACCGGGTGGGCAGGACCCGGTGTTTGGTCGCGATGCCCGGCGCGGTGATCGCGTAGTCGGCCTGCCGGGTCCACGCGGCGGCATCCGGTATGTGGACGAAGACCCGGGTCCACGCGCCGGTCGGGTTGATGGTCCAGGTGCCGGTGACCTTCAGCGGGTCGTTCGTCACCCCGTCGCCAGGGTCGTTGCGCTGCATGGTGTGGGCGAACCAGACATGTCCGCCGAACCCGTGCGAGCTCTGGTGGAAGTCGACCTTCGACGGGTGGATGGTCGCGCCGTTCGGGCCGCCCATCGCGCCGAAGGTCAACCCGAACGTGCCACCCTTGGCGTACGTCGGCCGGCAACCCTCCGGACCGGTGGCCGACAACACGTCGATGTCGTCGATGATCCGGGTGCCGGCCGGCAGCCCCTGGACAGCGCAGGAGCCGTCGCCGTTGCGGGGCGCCGGATAGACGTTGTACGCAGTTGGCTCGGGCGCGCTGGCGAAGTAGCGAAGATTCTCCTTGCCGCACTTGGCAGCGCAGTCGACCCAGGTCACCGGCCCGTTCCACCAGCACTTCAGGTCGTCGCGCTGGCACGCGCCGGCCTTCGTCGACGGGTACTGCGCCGGCACGTGCGGCGGCCTGGACTGGTCGCACTGGTTCACCGCGTACTGGCAGAACGTGTAGAGACCGCTGTGCCCCGGCTGCGCCTCCAGCTTGCCCCGGTCGTCAGCCGTCACGTACGTCGTTCCCCAGTACTTGTCCTGGTAGTCGTAGCGCCGCAGCGAGGTGTACGCGAAACCGGTCACCCGCTCCGGGTACGACCAGTGGTTCGGGTGCTTGGCGTTGTCGTAGCCGACCTCGTCGTAGACCGGCGGGTTGCCGTACGGCTCGCTGCTCGGCTGGGTGAGGAACATCGCCCGGTCCGCCGGATAGTCGGTGTTGGCGATGTTGTTGCTCCAGCCAACGCCCCAGGGCTGCGAGCCGCTGGGGAAGTAGAAGCCGGTGTTGTACGCCCACAGGGCGAACCACCAGTTCTCGATGTACTGCGGGTCGCCGTTGTTCGCGATCAGCCCGTAGTTGCGGGTGGTGTTCCACTTGGTCTGCAGAATGCGCAGGGAAGCTGCCACGTTGACCGTGTAGTCGAGCGCCACCGCCTTCTGCCGCTCGTACGTCCACTGCAGGCCGTCGACGGTCGTGTTCGTGTCGACCTTGCGCATGCCGGTGGTCACCTGCCCGACGCCGTACCCGCAGTCGGTCCTGTCCCAGTTGATCTGCCGCGCGGTCAGCCGGTCACCGGACGAGATCCCGTAGAAGCCCATGCTGGTCAGCGGATTTCCCCCAGACCCGTCGACGATGTGCCAACTGGCCTGCCACATGTTCGACTCCTGAGCCAGGATGCCGAGCAGCACCTGCGCGGGCACGCTGCCACCGCCGGCCAGTGGCATCGGCGGGAACATCGTCCCCTGCGGCGTGTACGCCAGCATGCCGTTGTTCTTCCAGTTGGCCGGCCGCTCGAAGGTCAGGGCGCTCTTCACGGCCCGGTCCGCCGCCCACTCGACCTGCTCGGCGGAGGGCTGATAGACCTGCATGGAGCTGTCGTTGCGCGGAATGGCGCAGGACCGGTCCGGATCGTAGGGCACCCGCGCGTTGTCCACCGGCGGGTCGGCCGCCGTCGAGGTGGCGCCCACTGGCGCGTCGATCGCCGCCGCGTCGCCAGGGACCGTCGAGAACCGCAGGGCCTTCGCGGAGCCGGTCAGCCGGGTCGCGATGGTGACCCGCTGCGCGCGGGAGCCGACCGGCGCGTCGCCGGCCCGACCGGCCGCCTCCCGACCGGTCGTGGCGCTGGTGACGACGAGCGCGCCGGTGGTGGAGACGTCACTGTCCGGTGGGGCGTCCACCGCCCGCCAACCGGACGGCAGCCCCGTACGCGACCGACTCCCCGCCCGGGTGCCGACGACGTACACAGTGCCGCCGGCACCCGGACGCAACCGTTCGGTGCCGACCTCGGCGGTGCGAACGGCGTTGACCCGACCTCCGGCGAAGCGGTTGAGCACGACGCGGTCGCCCCGGCGTACCTGGAAGGCCAGACCGTTGGTGCCGTCGGCCAGGAGCCGGTGCGGTGGGGCCTCGGCGTGGGCCAGCTCGCGTACGCGACCGTCGCGGTCCAACCGGACCACGGCCCGGCCCATCGCCCCGGCGAGCCCGTCCCGGTACGGCAGCAGCGACGTCACCTGGCCCGGCGTGCGGATGGCCGAGACCCGCACCCCGCGAACGGTGTCGACGGTGGCCGCCCAGGTCTCGAACGTCCCGTCGCGGCGGGTGTCCCGGCGGGAGAGCGCGGCCGTCTCGCCGGCACCGCAACCGGGGTTGTGGTAGGCCAACGACACCCGGTCGGGCAGTTTGTGTACGGCCCCGGATCGGAGGTCCACGACTGCCGCGAACGCGCCACCGGAGAGCAGCTCGTCCCGGTTGGCGAACTCCCTCGGCGCGTACACGACGAGCGCGCGGCGACCGGACCCGGTGACGCAGAACTGTCCGATCCACTGGTCGGTGGGGAACCCGGGTTCGAGGAGCGTCGCTGCGGTGCGCCAACGGTAGCCGTCGGAAGCGTCGGCGACCAGGACGTGCAGCCCGGACCCGTCGCTGGAGGTCGTGACGGCCCGGTCGCTGGAGCGGCGCCAGTTTCGGCCGATGTCCCGCGTCGGGTCGGCGAGCCGGTCCGGAGGGTCGTCGCGGGTGCCCGGCGGACGGTCCGGCTCGGCCGGGCGAACCGACGGCGCTCTGGACTCCTGCGGTGCGGCGTGAGCGGTGCCCGGACCGGGCAGCAGCGTTACCGCGACGGCCATGGCGGCCGCCGCGCTGAGGATGCGTCTCATCTGGACCTTCCTGAAGCGGAGACTGGTGGGGGCAGCGTCCGCCGGCGGCTCATCGCCGCCGCATCGGCCGGGCATCCCCCGCACCGCCGCAGCGCGCGAGCTGTGATCCTTGCGGTACGGCCGGCTACCCGGCCGAGGCGCCGACCGCCCGACCGTCAGGTCGCTCCAGCAGGGCACGGACGGCGCTCGCCTCGACCGAGCCGAGCGCGTCGAGGATGTCGAGCGCCTCCTGCCAGGCCCGGGAGGAGCCCTCCAGGTGGCCCACCGTGACCAGCGCTCGGGCGCGTACCAGGGGCGCCCCGATCACTCCTGCCCGGTGGGCCGCCTCCCCGGCGTACCGTGCCGCCTCCACGTGGTCGCCGCGCCGCCGCGCGATCTCGGCCAGCGCCGCCAAAGCGTCGATCTCGATGACAGTGGCGCCGGCCTGGCGGGCCAGTGTCACCGCCCGCTCCAGGGAGGCGCCGGCCAGCAGCGGTGTCCGCTCCGCGACGCCTGCGGCGAGACCGACCAGGGCCTCCGCCTCCGTTGCCGGCAGTCGCGCTGACCTGGCCCATTCGGCGGCGCGGGTGTGTGTGGCTGCCGCACGGGCGGGATCGCCTGTCAACTGGAGCAGCGACCCCTCGGCGATGTCGATCGACGCCTTGCAGAGGTGGTCGTCGGCCCGGTCGGCGAGGCTCCGGGCGGCGGCGAGCGCCGACTTGGCCTCCGCCACCTCGCCGCGCAGGGTGTGGATCTGGCCGATACCGGCCAGCGCATTCGCCTCGATCGACGCCATGTCGACCTCGCGGGCCGTCCGTACCGCCGCCCGGAGCTCGGCCAGGGCAGCCGGGTACTCGCCGCGATTGATGCGCAGGAGGCCGAGGTTGTTCAGGATGACCGCCTCGTTGGGCCGTGCGCCGTCCTCTCGGTGGATGGCGATGGCCGCTGTGAGTCGGTCGACAGCCAGCCGCAGGCGACCCGACATCGCGTAGATCGTGCCCAGGTTGCTCGACATCACAGCGATGCCGTAGCGGTGTTGGATCCGTTCGTTGGACCGCAGCGCGTGCTCGAAACACGCAGCCGCTGTCGTCAGTTGCCCGAGGTCGCCGAAGACCGCCCCGAGTGATCCGGCCGCCGCGGCCTGCCCCTGCACGTGCCCGGCCTTACGGAACAGCTGACCCGCCCGCCGCTGGTGGGCGATGGCGACCAGGTGGTTGCCGGTCAGGTGGTACACGTTGCCCAGACTCAGGTGCGCGGACGCCCGCAGCGCGAGGTGTGTCCTGCCGCCCGAGGCGTGCAGCGCGGCCTGGGCCACCAGCAGCCAGTTCAGTGAGTTGCGGGTGACCCAGAAGTAGGTGCGGAGCTGGTCGGCGAGCATGGCGGCGGCGGCCCTCGACGGGCCGTCGACGCTCGCCCTGATCAGCGCCACCATGTTCGACTCCTCGGCCTCGAGCCAGGCCAGTGCCGCGGCGCGGTCGGGGAAGCCGGCGGACGCCGCCGACAGACCCGCCGGAAGCTCGAGCCGGATCCGCCCCGGCGCCAGCAGGTCACCGGCCGCTTGCGCGCGGACGAGATACCACGCGAACAAGCGGGAGAGCACGCCGTACGCCTCCGGCCGGCCGGGTTGCCGCGCGCTGTGCTGGCCGGCGTAGAGCCGGAGCAGATCGTGCAGGACGACGCGGTCGTCGTCGCGCTCCAGCAGGTGGGCCGAGGCGAGCCGCGCCAGCGTGCGGTGGGCCGAGTCAGCGGTCGTCTGTGCGAGGTGGGCGACCGCGTCGACCGGCAGCGCCAGGCCGGGCACGGTGCCGAGGAGGCGGAACATGCGCTGGGCATCGCCCGAGAGTCGGGTGTAGGAGAGGTCGAACGCCGTCTGCACGGCGAAACTGGGATCGTCGTCGATCGCCAGGGCGGCGATGGTGCGTTGTCTCAGCTGCCGCACGTACGCCGACACCGCGAGGCCCGGTTCGTCGCGCAGGAGCGCAGCCGCGATGCGGATCGCGAGGGGGAGCCGGCCACAGACGTGGGCGAGCTCCTGGATCGCGTCGCGTTCGGCGGCTCGCGGGTCGTCGCCGAGCAGGACGGTGAGCAGTTCGATCGCGTCCGACTCCGGCAGAAGCCCGATGGTCAGGCGGTGTGCGTCCTCCTGCGCCACGAGCCCGGTCAGGCGGTCGCGGCTGGTGACCAGCACCAGGCTGTGCGCCGAGCCGGGCAGCAACGGCCGGACCTGCTCGGCGTCGAGGGCGTTGTCCAGCACGATCAGCAGGCGGCGGTCGGCGACGACGGTGCGGTACAGCGCAGCTGCCTCCGCCGGCTCGACCGGGACGCGGGCCGCCGAGACGCCCAGGCCGCGCAGTAGGGCACCGAGCGCCTCCGCCGACCGCAGGGGGCGACCGGCGGAGTAGCCCCGAAGGTTGAGGAAGAGCTGCCCGTCCGGAAAGCGTCCCCGGACACTGTGTGCCCATCGGACGGCGGTCGCCGTCTTACCGACCCCCGCCGTGCCGACGACCGCCGACAACACCAGAACCTGTGGCCCCGCCGCACTGGCGAACAACTCGTCGAGCTGACGCGACTCGGCGCCACGGCCGACGAAGTGACCTGGTGGCAGCGGAAGCTGTGCCGGCCCGCTGGTCGGGGTCGTCAACCCGGCGCCCTCGGGCGCCGGGGTGTGTAGCAGGGCGCGGTACGTCGCCTGGATCTGCTCGCCGGGAGCGACACCGAGGTCGGCGGCGAGCCGGTCGGCGAGTGCGGTGTACGCCGCGATGGCCTCGTTGCGCCGACCCAACCCGCCCAGGGCCGACATCAGCAACTCGACCGGGCGCTCCCGGGTCGGATCCTCGCTGATCAGCTCGTGGAGCGCGGCCAGCATCTCCCGGTGTTGCCCGGCCACGAGACGCGCGTCGAGCAACGCCTCCCGCGCGTTCAGCCGTGCCTCGTCCAGATCGGGGAAGAGCCGGGCGCGCTGGACGTCGTCGAAGACATCAGCCAGGGCGGCGCCGCGCCACAGGCCGAGGGCGGTGCTGAGCAGCGCGATGCGCCGGCCCGGGTCGGTGACACCTCTGCTCTCGGTGACCAGGGCGATGAAGCGGTGCACGTCGACGTGCTCCGCCGCGATCTCCAACGCGTAGCTGTTGGGCCGGGCGAGCAGTGCGGGCTCCACCGATCGGCCCAGTTCCAACGTGGACCGCAGGTGCGAGACCATGGCCTGCAACCCGGCCCGCGCCTGTGCCGGTGGCTGGCTCTCCCACAGCAGGTCGATGAGTCGCTCGGCGGAGTGGAACTGGCCCGGTCGCATCGCGAGGATGGCGAGCAGCCGTCGCTCCTGGCGACGACGGATGGGCACGACGCGCCCGTCGAGGAGAGCCTCGACCGGGCCGAGCAAGCGCACCTGCACGGCCGCAGGCTAACAAGGCGCACCGACACGTCGGAGCAATGAACGTCTATCTGGGACACCTGGTTGCCCATCCATTGGCGCACATCTATAGTTGCGCGGATCACAACAATCATGGCCGTGGTGATGCGGCCGGGTCGTCGAAGCGCTTCGACGATTCGTCGTTCAGGCCCGTCAGCCGGGTGTCGAGCCTGGTCACGCCGGCCTCGGCGCCCCGCTGGGCGTCTGTCGTACGACATGAGGAGAACCGCATGCGGAAGTGGCGCCTTCGGCGCGGAATCACCGCGCTCGCGCTTGCCCTGCTAGCCCTACCGGCCGTTCCCGGCACCGCACTCGCCGAACCCACCTACCCGTTCCGAGATCCCCACCTGCCCGTGAACGCCCGGATCGACGACCTGCTCGGCCGGCTCACCCAGGACGAGAAGATCTCCTGGCTGCACCAGTACCAGCCGGCCATTCCCCGGCTGGGCATCGGCCTGTTCAAGACCGGCACCGAGGCGCTGCACGGGGTGGCCTGGTCCACCGACATCGACAACAACGGCGCGGTGGTCAAGGCTCGCGGCACCACCTTCCCGCAGCCGGTGGGCATGGCGAGCACCTGGAACACCGACCTGATCCGGCAGGTCGGTTCGGCAGTCGGCGACGAGGCGCGCGGCTACCACGCGCAGAACCCACGGGTGTGGGGGCTCAACCTCTGGGCGCCGGTGGTGAACCTGCTACGCGACCCCCGGTGGGGCCGCAACGAGGAGGGCTACTCCGAGGACCCGCTGCTCACCGCCGAGATCTCCACCGCGTACGGGTCGGGAATGACCGGCGGTGACCCGAACCACCTGAAGAGCGCACCGACCCTCAAGCACTACCTGGCCTACAACAACGAGGTCCGACGCGACGTGACCTCCTCGAACGTGCCACCTCGGGTGCTCAACGAGTACGACCGTGCCGCCTTCGAACCGGCCATCGCCGCCGACGCGGCGACCGGGATGATGGCCGCGTACAACCTGGTCAACGGCCGTCCGGCCACCGTCGACCCGGACCTGGCCACGGTAGTACGCGACTGGACCGACCAGCCGCTGATGAACGTCACCGACGCCTGGGCGCCGAACAACCTCGTCGGCTCGCAGGGGTACTACCCGACCCAGGCCGAGGGGAACGCCGCGATCATCAAGGCCGGCCTCAACAGCTTCATCACCGACGACACCAACGCGCAGCCCACCATCACCGCCATCAAGCAGGCCCTCGCCTTCGGCCTGCTCAGCGAGGCGGACATCGACGCCCGGATCCGCGAGATCCTGAGCGTCTGATTCCGGTTGGGTGAGTTCGACCCGGGCGGCGGCCGGTACGGCGGCATCACCCCGGACGTCATCAACAGCCCCGAACACCAGCGACTGGCCCGGCAGGCCGCCGGCGAGGCGATGGTGCTGCTGAAGAACGAACGGCAGGCGCTGCCGTTGGACCCGGCCCGGACCCGCAAGGTGGCGGTGCTCGGCCCGCTGGCCGACACCCTCTACTCGGACTGGTACGGCGGCGACCTGCCGTACCAGGTGACGGCGCTCGGCGGCATCCGCGAACGGCTGGGCAGCTCGGCCAGTGTGAGCGGGCTCGACGGGGCGGACCGGATCGCCCTGAAGGACGTGTCGACCGGCCGGTACGTCTCGGCCACCGGCACCACCGACGCCGACCCGGTCCTCGGGACCGGCGCCACCCCGGCGCTCGTCGCCCAGTTCGACATGGTCGACTGGGGGCAGGATGTGGTGACGCTGCGCAACGCCGCCAACGGCCGCTACCTCGGCTACAACTGGGGGCCGTTCCTCACCCGCGACGAACAGCCGAACGGCTGGTACGTCCAGCAGCAGCTCAAGCTGGAGCCACAGGCCGACGGGACAGTGGTGCTGCGCTACGTCGGCTACGAGACCACTGAGAGCTGGTTCGGCGCCGACACGTACGTGACCATCGGTGACGACGGCGCCCTCAAGCTCGGCGCATCGACCCCGGCCGCCGCTACCCACTTCAGCCGCGAGCTGATCAGCAGCGGAATCGACAGGGCCGTGGCGGCGGCCAAGGCGGCCGACACCGCCGTGCTGGTGGTCGGCAGCAACCCGTTCATCAACGGCCGCGAGGCGCACGACCGGACCTCCACCGCGCTGAGCGCCGGCCAGGAGGCCCTGGTCAAGGCAGTGGCCAGGGCCAACCCGCGGACCGTGCTCGTGCTCCAGACCAGCTACCCGGTCACCATCCGATGGGAGCAGGAGCACGTACCGGCGATCGTCTGGACCACCCACGCGGGCGCGGAGACCGGTCACGCCGTCGCCGACGTCCTCTTCGGCGACCGCAACCCGTCCGGCCGGCTCACCCAGACCTGGTACCGCTCGGACTCCCAACTGCCACCGGACCTGTTGGAGTACGACATCATCTCGTCCGGGCAGACCTACCTGTACAGCCGCGCGAAGCCGCTCTACCCGTTCGGCCACGGACTGTCGTACACCCGCTTCCGGTACGGCCAGCTGCGCGCCGGGGCGCAGTCGGTAGCGGCCGACGGCACCATCACGGCCAGCGTGGACGTGACGAACGTCGGCAGCCGGACCGGGACCGAGGTCGTCCAGCTCTACACCCACCAGCGCACCTCGCGCGACACCACCCCGATCCGCCAGCTCAAGGCGTTCCAGCAGGTGAAACTCGCGCCCGGGCAGACCCGTACGGTGACCCTGCGCCTGCCCGCCGCCGACCTGGCGCACTGGGACGTCACCCGCAGCAGGTGGGTGGTCGAGTCGTCAGTCCACGACCTGCTGGTCGGGGCGTCCGTCGAGGACATCCGGGCCCGCGCCGCGGTCCGGGTCAGTGGTGAGACCATCCCGGCCCGCGACCTGTCCCGGACCACCAGGGCGGAGAACTTCGACAGGTACGCGGGCGTCCGGCTCGTCGACGAGACGAAGCCCAGCGGTACGGCGGTCGGTGCCACCGCCGCCGGTCAGTGGATCTCCTTCGACGGTTCCGCGCTGCGGGCCGGCGCGCGCAGCTTCACCGCGACTGTCGCCAAGGCCGGTGCGGGTGCCGGCACGATCCAGATCCGGATGGGGTCGCCCACCGGCCGGCTGCTCGGCACTGCCACAGTGCCCAGCACCGGCGACGACTACCGGTACGTCAGCACCAGCACCGAGTTGGCCCGGGCCGTCGGCACCCACGACGTGTACCTGGTGTTCGACTCCACGCTGCGGCTGGCGGAATTCTCCGTCAGGTGACCGGAGCCCGGGCCGGGTCGATCGTCGACCCGGCCCGGGCCCATCGGCTGGTCAGCTCGCCGTGCAGGTCAGCGTCGGTGTGCTGGGCGTGCCGGTGGACGATCCGAGGAACCCGAACGCGGTGCTGGCACCGGCGCCGAGTGCCCCGTTGTAGGCGACGTTGCGGGCGGTGACCGTCGAGCCCTGGCTCGTGACTGTCGCGTTCCAGGCCTGGGCGACGCTCTGGCCACCGGCGAAGGCCCACGTCACGGTCCAGTTGCTGATCGCCGAGGTTCCCGCGGTGACCCGTACCTCGCCCTGGAAGCCGCCGGTCCACTGGCTGGTCACCGCGTACGTCGCGGTGCAGCCGGCCGACGGCGGCGGGGTGGTGGGCGGTGGCGTGGTGGGCGGTGGCGTGGTGGGGGGTGGGGTGGTGACGGAACCACCCCAGCCGGCGGTGGAGTCCAGCCAGGCGGCGCGTCGCAGCATCCAGTCGCGCATGACCTGGACCTGCCCCTGCCAGGTGGGCGAGGTCGGGGTGCGGAAGAAGCTGACCGTCGGTGCCGTCAGGTTGGGCCAGCGTTGGAAGTTGCGCTGGGCCGCGTTGGTCAGCGGGGCCGCGAGAGCGTTGACCCGGGTCTGGAGCGCGGCGTCGGAGAGCAGGCCCCGTCGCAGCGTCTGCCAGCGCGACCGGGCCTGGTTGACGAACGCGGGGTCGCGCAGCAACTGGGCGAACCAGTCGTTTGCCGACGGCTGCCGGGTCTGCTGGTGCTGCCAGCCCGACACCTGGTCGTTGGCGAAGAATCCACCGACGCCGAAGCTGAGGTCGAAGTCCCACAGCGGCCCCGCGAAGATCTTGCTGTCCCGGTCCTTGTAGAAGTGTGAGCTGCGGACGTAGGCGTCCATCTCCCGGCTCAGCTCGTTCACGATCAGGAGGTTGATGAAGGAGTCGACGTCGATGTACTTGCGATACCCGGTGGTCGGGTCGGCGAAGGTCGACGAGTGCAGCACATCGTTGAACTCCTGGAGGTGACCGCGCAGCCAGTCCCGTTGCTGCGGTTGCAGGGGCGACGGGTCGGCGACCTCAAGGTAGTTCCAGCAGGTGGCCGCCGGCCCGGTGCACGGCAACGTCGGCCCCTCGGCCGCCATCCACTCGAACTTCCAGATGTACCCGCCCTGGATCTTCGGCAGTGTCACGTCGTCGGAGTCCAACTGCTTGAGGTCGAGGCGGTCCTTGGAGTTCTTGATCGTCTCCATGAACATGTAGACGCCCATGTAGTCGTTGGCACCCACCGGTGCGGCGTCCGTGTTGAGGTAGAACTCGGCGAACGCGTAGCGCGGGGCGGGCAGCCCCATCTCGCGCCCCAGGTCGTAGACGAGCGCCTCACGGATCAGCGCCTTGTCGGGGAACGGGCCGCGCAACACCCAGTCGGAGTCGGCGGGCATGCCCAGCACCGGGTGGTCGGCGTCGTCGTTCTCGTTGTCCCAGAACTCGACGCGGAACGGCGTCTTCTCGAACGTCGCCGACGAGTTGCCGCGCAACCTGAATCCTGCCCGGGTGCTGAGCGTCGGGGCGGCCCCCAACGATGTGGTGCCGCCGCCCGTCGGTTCGAAGATCATGGTGGTGGCGTCGATGTACTCGCGGTCGGGCCGGCCCGCACCGTACGAGTCGATCAGCACCACCGGCAGGTCGTGGGCGGTGGTGACGTTCTGAGCGGCGTACATGGCGGTCCCGGGCGCGCCCGTCGGTGTCTGGCCGAGGAACGCCTGTGCCCGCAACTGGGTGGTGCGGGTGAAGCGCAGCGCCGAGCCCGAATAGAGCGACGACTGGGCGGTGGGCGGCTGCCCGTTTGTGGTGTAGCGGATCTGGGCGCCGCTGATCGTACTGCTCAGCGTCACCGCCACCTCGCCCTGGAAGGTGCCGCTGGGCACCGAGAAGGTGATGTCGCCGACCAGGTCGTCTGCCGCGGCCGGTGCGGCGGCGGCATCGGCGGCCGGGGCGCCGGCGAGGAATTCGGTGACCGGTTGGGCGGCCTGGGCAGCAGCGACGGGTTCGGCGCCGGCCGGTGGCGAAGACACCACGAGGAGGCCTGCGACGAACACGGCGGTGGCGGCGATCCCGGCGGCACGAAGGGCCGCCACCGGAAGACCGATGTTGCGGGTGGTCATGCGCACGATGCCTCCTGTTCTGATCGGGTGGGGACTGTCAACTCCAGGACCGCCGAGGACGGGTCGGCGCGGAAATGGCGGCGTAGCGTCCGTCGCCACGGCACGTCGGGAAGGTCCAGGCGGAGAGCAGCGAGACCGGTGGCGTACTTCGAGATGCGTACGGGCCGGGTCCCGCGCTGCCACAGCACGCGGTCGACCAGCGAAGGGGCCGAGCTGGTCTTGGTCTCGACCACGGCGATGCCGGGCAGTCGCAGGGTTTGGTCGCCGTCCTGCCAGGTGAGATCGGTGTCGATGGTGACCCGGCTCGCGGTTGCGGGCAGCAGCAGAGTGGAGCGACGGTAGCTGGTGACCAGCACCGGCTCGAGCGGGCTGCCGGTGAGATTGGACAGGATCGACTCCCGGTCCAGAACCTCGTCGACGAACCCGCGCCCGGACCGGACGGTGCGGCGGTCGTCGGCGAGATACGGCAGTCGGTGTTTGGTGACCCGTCCGCGTGCTCCGCTGATCTTCACTTCCAGCCAGCACTGGGCCGAGTCGAGGTAGGTCCGGGTCCGTACCTTGAAGCGTCTGCGCCGCCGGTACGCGGCGCAGTGGTAGCTGGCCAGGCAGGGCGTGTCGAAGTACACCGACTCGTACCGGAAGCTGCGCTCACCATCGATGTCCAGCACCCGGGCGTACGGGGTGAGCTGGTCCAGCAGGTGCGGCAACTCGTCCACCGTGATGATGTACTTGCGGTCCACCCTGCACTGGAGCGCCGCCCGGTCGATCATCTCGGCGAGTGCGATCGACGCCAGCGTCGCCAGCGGTGGCGCGCTCATCGGAGCGCCCCGGCCCGTAGCGACTTGCTGGTGCCGGCCGCCGCGCTGCGCCGGGCGACCGAGTAGCGGACGTCGACCACCGTGGTCTCGTTGACCATGTCGAGCCGCTGGACGATGGCGTTGTGCACACGGGCGTTGAGCAGTTGCTCCAGCTGGGCTACGAGAGCGACGTGATCGGTGACGGCGGAGTCGAGCACCATGATCTGGTGCCGGTAGTGCCGGAGCAGCCGTCGGTGATCGCCGACGAACATCACCGCGACGATGAGTGCCATCAGGCCTCCGCTGAGCCAGACCGAGGTGGTGCTGAGCGCGCCGAGAATGCCCAGTGCGAGAGCGGAGAAGTAGTACGCGACCTCGTGCTGGTCGAGCTCCGTCGACCGGAGTCGGATGATGGAGAGCACTCCGAACAGCGCCAGCCCCAGCCCGAGCCCGGCACCGACGTCGCTGGCGCTCAGCGCGCTCGCCACCGCGAGGACGCCGACGTTGACGCCCAGGTAGGCGACGACCAGGTCGCGCCGGCGGTGCCGGGGGAAGTAGAGCCCGAAGACGAGCAGCGCCACCGCGCAGATGTCGATCGCGAACAGGACGAGCTGCGACATCGCTGAGGATCCTCCTGGTTCACGCCGGAGTGGGCCGACGCCAGGCCGCCGTCGCTGCGTGGCGACCCGCGGAAGGTGGCCGGACCTCCGGGCTACTTTTCGGTAAACTTTCGGTATTTCGTTGGTGACTGTAAGCAGAACATCAATGGAAGTCAATGTGTGATCCGTGTGTACATGCAGGTCTCGGGGCCGGCTGGCGAGGGTGTGGGGCACCTGACGTGGGCATGACCGGGACGCCCCCTCGGCTCGTGTATCCGCCGAAACTTTCGGAGTCTTTCGGGCCTCGAATCGTCTCGACTGGCCGGGTCCTGGTCGTCGGTTGATCGTCCGTCCCGCCCCGAGGGTCGCTGAGCCTTCTCGTGACCCGCCTGGATGGGTGGGCTCAGCAACTGCGGCGCCTATGGAGCTGATGCCGCAAACGAATCAGGCAAGGTGGCCGGCTGTCGGTGATGTCGTAGGCGATTCAGCTCCAAAGGAAGGTCGGACCACCGGGGCTCCCTGGCCCGGCGCCCCCTGGCCCGGCGCCCCCTGGCCCGGCGCCCCCTGGCCCGGCGCCCCCTGGCCCGGCGCCCCCTGGCCCGGCGCCCCCTGGCCCGGCGCCCCCTGGCCCGGCGCCCCCTGGCCCGGCGCCCCCTGGCCCGGCGCCCCCTGGCCCGGCGCCCCCTGGCCCGGCGCCCCCTGGCCCGGCGCCCCCTGGCCCGGCGCCCCCTGGCCCGGCGCCCCCTGGCCCGGCGCCCCCTGGCCCGGCGCCCCCTGGCCCGGCGCCCCCTGGCCCGGCGCCCCCTGGCCCGGCGCCCCCTGGCCCGGCGCCCCCTGGCCCGGCGCCCCCTGGCCCGGCGCCCCCTGGCCCGGCGCCCCCTGGCCCGGCGCCCCCTGGGGCGCGTCGTCGCTGCGGATTCGTCGGACGTCGTAAGCAGGGGTGCGTGGCCGGCATGGTTGATCTGCCCGATCCGAGGGCATTTCGGCATAGACGCCCTCCAATTGCCAGTTGCATTGGTCAGACGTGTGACCTACGCTCCCAGTAAGAATTTCGGGGCGGTTAACAAAGAGTGCGGTCGGGGCGACGGAAGTCCCCACCGGCCCTTAGTGGCGTCGCTGTTCCGTACTCGTCGCTCGATACGCACTTTGGGCACCACATCGACGACCAGTGAGAGGAACAGACGTGAAGTCAGCCATATTCACCGCTCGAATGTCAGTGCTGGCGGTGGCGGCGCTTGTCGCCGCCACGCTGCCGGCAGTGCTGACAAACCAACTACCGGCCTCGGCCGCAGTCCAGGCGACCTACTATGTCGCCCCGGACGGGAACGACGCCAACCCGGGGACGATTCAATCGCCGTTCAAGACGGTTGAACGCGCGCGGGACGTGGTGCGCACGATAAATTCGACAATGAGCGGTGACATCAACGTGTATCTCCGCGGCGGGAGATACCCGGTCACCAGCACCGTCGAGTTCGGTGCCAGCGACTCCGGAAACAACGGGTTCCGGGTCGCCTACGCCGCCTATCCCGGCGAGACGCCGGTCCTCGACGGCGGCGTCCCGGTGACCGGATGGTCCCAGCACAGCGGCAACATCTGGAAGGCGCCACTGGACCGCGCCAACAAGCTGCGGGCGCTCTACGTCAATGACAAGCGTGCTTTCATGGCGTCGAAGACGATCAGCTCGGCGGGCTGCTACGGGACGTACAACATCACTGCCAACCAGGCCGCGTGGGCTTGGGAGTCGGGGTCGCAGTGTGACGGCGCAAAATACAGCCTGAACGATTTCCCTGCCGTCGCCCGCAACCAGGACGACATCGAGATCGAGACCGGAACGACCTGGACCACTGCCATCGTGGGCGTCCGCCAGGTGACCACGAGTTCCGACGGCGCCAACCGGGTGGCCCTCTTCCAGCAACCCGGTGCGGCCATCGCCCAGGGTTCGTTCAACGGCAACGCCCAGGTGGGTGGCACGCACAAGCTCATGAACGCCTACGAGTTCCTGGACGCCCCCGGTGAGTTCTACTTCGACAAGGGCAGCCGGACGCTCTACTACTACAAGGCCAGCGCCGAGAACATGTCGACAGCGACGGTCTACGCGCCGAACAACGTCTCCACGGTGCTGCGGGTCGCCGGCACCTCGACCAGCAGCCACGCGCGCAACATCACGTTCTCCGGCCTGACGGTGCAGCACTCCGACTGGAACCTGGTCAACGTCGCAGGCTCGGTCCTCAAGCAGGCGCAGCAGGGCAATCTGAGCGCGAACGTGTACGCCAAGGGCAACTTCCACGTCTACCACTACCGCAACGTCGACGTGGTTCCCGGCATCGTCCAGGTGCAGAACGCCGACGGGATCCTCCTGCAACGCAACCGGATCCAACACACCGGTGCCGACGGGATCAGCATGGTCAACGACGTGCAGGGCACACAGTTGATCGGCAACCACACCAACGACATCGCCGGGTCCGCGATCCTCGTGGGTCATCCGCAGCACGTCTACATCGGGGACGGCACGTCGACCAACCGCGAGAAGTACTCCGCGTCGGTCGAGGGGCTACCGAAGAACATCGACATCAAGAACAACTATCTCTACGACAGCGCGGTCCTTTTCAACGGGCACAGCCCCATCTCCGCGTACTTCGTCGACACCCTCACCATCCAGCGCAACCGGATCGAGAAGACCCCGTGGTCGGGCATCACGCTCGGCTGGGGCTGGTGGAACTTCGACGGATCGTCGGGCTCGATCGTGCCGAACCGACCGACCACCACGGCGAGAAACAACACCATCAGCTACAACCACATCATCGACACGGTGCAGCGCCTCAGCGACACGGCTCCCATCTACACGCTCGGGAGCCAGCCCGGGACCACTATTACCAACAACTACCTCCAGGGCGTTCCCTCGGGCCACAAGTACGGACTGCACCCGGACGAGGGATCGGCGTTCATCACGTTCCGCGACAACGTCCTGAGTATCGACAAGAACGTCACCTGGATGATCAACTCGGACGACTTCGGGCGGAAGCACGATCTGAGCATCACGCAGATCTACGGCCCGATCAACAAGGTCTCGAACAAGAATCTGCCGAACAGCACGGTCGCCGACATCCTCGTCTCCTCCGACTACGTCTGGCCGGCGGCGGCGTACGGCATCGCCGCGAATTCCGGCCTTGAGGACGCGTACCGGGACATCATTCCGGCGAGCAATTTCTCCGCGCCGAACTATGTGCTGCCGGCCAGCACCTTCGTCACCAGTGCCACCGCGTCGATCCCGATCCGGAGCATCGGCGACGCCACCAAGTCGGTCTGGTTGGCTCCGTCCGGCACTACCACCTTCACCGCCGGGGCGACGATGACCAGGGCCGCCGGCACCGCCACGTCCATCGCCGTGCCTGCCACCCAGGGCGAGTACCGGCTCTACGTCGTCGACGCACAGGGCAACCGGTCGGCCGAGTCGACGTCGATCGTCCGGCAGCAGCAGGGCGGTGGCAGCGGTACGGGGAGCGGGCAACTCGTGGGTGGCCAGTCCGGCCGCTGTGTCGAGGTGCCCAACTCCTCGACCACCAACGGCACCCAGACCCAACTCTGGGACTGCTCCACGGCCACCAACCAGCGGTGGACCCACACCGCCGGCAAGCAGTTGACCGTGTACGGCAACAAGTGCCTGGACGCCTCCGGGGCGGGCACCGCCAACGGCACCGCGGTCATCATCTGGGACTGCCACGGCGGGCTCAACCAGCAGTGGAACGTCAACAGCAACGGCAGCGTGACGAACGCCCAGTCGGGGCTCTGCCTCGACGCCAACGGCGCCGCCACGGCCAACGGCACCAAGCTCATCCTCTGGTCCTGCAACGGCGGCACGAACCAGCGGTGGACGCTGCGTAGCTGACCGACCGGACCCCGGGGCCAGGCCGACACGGGCCTGGCCCCGGCTATTTCTGGTAGCCGTAGTTGTCGCAGGTCCGGCGTCCCTGCACGCAGTTCCTGGTGCGCTTGTTCATGGTGTCGACGTCCCACATCACGAACGCGTCGCCGTGCATGGACGAGGCGCTCTTGCCCTCCTTGTCGGAGGACAGGTAGTAGCCGTCCGGGGTGCCCTTGGCCGGGTACCGGATGTCGAAGGTGATCGCCGGGATCCGGACCGGGTGGCTGGTCGGGCAGGAGTTGCCGCTGCCGTACGCCACATGGTCCTTGTGGTTGGGGCTGTCCAGGTGCTTGCCGTCCCAGCAGTCGGGGAACTGCATCATGAAGTGCAGCGTCGCGTCGCCCCCGCAGATGGGCCAGTTGCCGTTGGTGCTGCGGGCGATGCCGTCGAGGTCACCGGGGCCGTAGAAGGCGCAGTAGAACTGGCCGGTCGCGCCGCGCGGGGTCGGCTTCTTCTTCTTGGCGTCGCCGGAGATCATGCGCAGGCCGTTGGGCATCGGCATCTGGCCTGTCGAGTTCTTGGCGAGCGAGCGGTAGTAGACCCGGAACCCGGTGGTCTCGACAGGCTTTCCCGTCGCGTTGTCGTAGAGCGTGGGCACCCAGTAGGCGGAGTGGTCCTGGACGGGCTTGCAGGAGGTGGCAGTGAACTTCGTCAGGTCGCCGGCGGCGGTGTTCGCGTCGACGGCCTTGTTGCCGACGAACGAGTGCATGTGTGACGCGCCCGGTAGGCCGGGGGCGACGATCGGGTCGTCCGGTAGCCGGTGGCTGTACTGGCAGTCCGCCCGGAACTCCGGGAGGTTGCCCACCCCGGACGGGACGGGGTCGATCGTCAACGCCCGGTACGCGTCGGCCTGCGCCTTCCAGGTCGCCCGGTCGACCGGAATCCAGCCGGTTGCCGGGGCCTTCGGCGCGGCAGCGGTCGACGGTGTCGCGCCGGTCGACGGGGTCGTGGCGGCCGACGGCGTCGCGGAGGTCGACACCGCCACGCCGGGCGACACCGGCTGCCCGGCCGGTGGTGACGGGTATTCGAGGGCGTTGGCCGCGTTCGACTTCTCGGGCTGCGCCCTGCCGTTGCCCAGGTACACGCCTCCCGCCGCGAGGACGAGTACGGCCGCCGCGCCGACTGCCACGCCAAGCCTGTTGCGGCCGAGCCAGCCCGGAACGCGATGACGGGGCGGCGGCGGGCTTTCGTACGACACGGGTCACTCCCCACGAGTGGACGCCAGGATGACCCGACCGGCCACGGCGGCCGAATGGTAGGCGCTCGGGGCCCGCGCTCGGAAGGTCTTTAAACCTTCCTTAAAGTACGCGGGCCGTGTCCGGCAAATGTCGGCTCCGGAGGTGCTGCCGGACAGTGCACGGGTAATGCTGGGCGATGACATCAACCTGGAAGCCCCACGAGAAGCACGGCGGCCTGTCGGACAAGGACAAGCGCGAGCTGCCGGAGACCGTCTTCGCGTTCCCCGGCAAACGCAAGGAACCGATGACCGATGCGAGCCACGTCCGCAATGCCATCGCCCGGTTCGATCAGGTGCAGGGCGTCACCGACAAGGACCGCGACCTGGCCTTCCAGAACATCCTCGCCGCCGCCAAGCACTACGGTGTCGACGTCGCCGAGACGAACTGGCGCCAACTCGGCAAACTCCCGCACACGCCGAACCCCGCCCACTGACGGGACACCCGCGCGATTCGGCTCGCTCGCCGGATAGGTTCGCCTCCGCCGGGTAAGCGGCGCGGTGCCCGCCACGCAGGAGCCGGCAGCTGACAACGACCCGCCCCCGCACGGGGTGTCCCGGGTCGACCGAACCTGGGCCGGCTTGCGCGAGCGGATGCGGCACGGGTTGCGCACCCGCGCCTGGCGATTCCGCCTCTACGGGCTGCTCGCCGTGCAGGCCGGCGTCGCGGCGACGATCGCCTGGTTCGTGGGTTACCAGTTCCTGGACAATCCCGCCCCGGTGCTCGCGCCCACCACAGCGGTCGGCATCGTGGCCGCCGCGATGGGCTCACGCCTACGGCGCACCATCGAACTGCTGGTCGGAGTCGTCCTCGGGCTCGCCGTCGGTGACGCGCTCATGCCGCTGTTCGGCATCGGGCCCTGGCAGACCGGCGTGGTCGTCGTACTGGCGATCATCGTCGCCATCCTCCTCAAGGGCGGTGGCTCCCTGCTCACCCAGGCCGGTGGCACAGCGGTGCTCATCGCCACCCTGGAACCGCCAGTGCGTGATTTGTCCGTTCCTCGCTTCGTCGATGCCGCGGTCGGCGGACTGGTCGGGTTGGCGGTCGGTCTGCTGGTGGTGCCCATCCACCCGCAGCGGACCGTGCGGCGTCTGGCCGAACCCGTCCTCGACCCGGCCATCACCGCCCTGCACGACCTGGCCGGGGCGTTGCGCCTTCGGGATCTTGACGGCGCACAGCGGAGCCTGGATGCGTTACGCGGCCTCGGCTCCCGGCTGACCGCGCTGGACGATGGGCTCGGCGCCGCACAGGAGGTGGTACGACTGGCGCCACTGCGCTGGCGGGAACGCCCATCCCTGGCCTTCTACACCGATGCCGTCAGACATATGGAACGCACCCTGTACAGCTTGCGCGCGATCGCGAGGAGGCTCACCAGGGCCCTGCGGGACGGCGAACCGGTGCCGGAGGAGTTGCCCGCGGCCATCGACCTGCTGGCCGACAGCGTGCAGACGCTGCGCTGCGCGATCCGCGCGCGGGCCGAGCCGCAACGGGCGCGCCAGCAGATCCTGGCCGCCGTCGAGTTGGTCGGAAAGGCGCAGGGACCCCCCGCGTCGGATCCCACCCGCCCGCACACCCACCGGCTGGGCTACTCGGGCATGATCGCCGCGGGTGACTTCCGCACGTCGGCACACGACCTGCTCATGGCCAGCGGGCTGGAGGCCGACGAAGCGGCAGCGTTGGTGCGGCGGACGGCGGACCGCGACGAGTGGGACTGAACCGCCCCGGCACCTCCGCCGCTGTCGCCGAGCCGCCTGCCCGTCCGGGACGTCGAGAGCGCCTTCGTCAGGTCGCCTTCAGCGAGGCGAGGACGTCGAGGTAGTGCGGGTTCTTCATGACCCCCAGCACGTTGCCGAACGGGTCGACCACCGCCGCGGTGATGAACCCCTCGTCCCCGTGCGGAGTGATGGGCTGGTACTCGGTGGCTCCCAACGCCAGCAGCCGCTCGACTGTCGCATCGAGGTCGTCGACGCACCAGTGCATGACCACGCCGCCGGGCCCGGTCGTCGCGCCGGCCGGTGCGTACCTGCTGTCGATGATGCCCAGCTCGGCCTGGTAGTCCCCGATGCGGAACTCGGTGTAGGCCGGGCGTCCGTCGGGGCCGGGGCGCATGAAGTACGCCTCGATGCCAAGAAAGTCCGCGTACCAGGCGGTGGCCGCTTCCACGTCGTCCGCCCAGATGTTCAGGGTGGCGAATCCTCGCAGGCTCATCAGGTGTCCTCTCGTCGATGTCGTCGGTGTTGACGCTATCGACGATCGCGGAAGGTTTGCTTCCGCAATGACCGGCGGGTCACGACCGGGTCGAGTCGCGGGCCGCATTTTTCCCCTGTACCCGGGTAGTCGCCGCCATTGGCCGGTACGGATGGCGGGGGACAGCGTGGACAGCTACCCGGCAGTCGAGGACCACGGTCTGATCGGTGATCTCCAGACCGCGGCACTGATCAGCACGGACGGTACGGTCGACTGGTTCTGTGCGCCCCGCTTCGACTCGCCGAGCGTCTTCGGCGCGCTGCTGGACCGCCGCAACGGCGGCCACTTCCAGCTCTCGCCCGACGGCGTCGACTACACGAGCAAACAGCTCTACCTGCCCGGTACTCCGATCCTGATCACGCGCTTCCACAGCGCCGACGGTGTCGGTGAGCTGTTGGACTTCATGCCGGTCACCGGTGCGGAGGCCACCGACCGGCACCGGTTGATCCGGCTGGTTCGGATGGTCCGAGGGAGCATGCGGTTCCGCTTCCACTGCCACCCCCGGTTCAACTACGGGCGCGATGCGTACGAGCTGGAGGTGCACCCCGAGGGCGACGTCTTCCGGAGCCCGACGATGACCTTCACCCTGGCAGCCTTCAAGAACTCGCTCCGCGAGTTCGACACGAGGGACATCAAACGGGACACCGACGGCGTGTCCGCGTCGTTCACCCTGCACGCCGGCGACATCGGCGGGGTGACCCTGGAGACGGCCTGCCCGCACGCGCCCCGAGCACTCACCACCGACGAGGCGTGCGATCTGCTCGCCGAGACCCGCGACTACTGGCGGCGGTGGGTGGGCGGTTCCCGGTACAAGGGCCGCTGGAGGGAGGTGGTCGAGCGGTCGGCGATGACCCTCAAGCTGATGACGTACGCACCGACCGGCGCCCTGGTCGCCGCGCCCACCGCCGGGCTGCCCGAGCAGATCGGCGGGCAGCGGAACTGGGACTACCGCTACACCTGGATCCGGGACGCGTCCTTCTCCGTGCACGCGCTGCTGCGCCTGGGCTTCACCGACGAGGCCGAGAAGTATCTGCTCTGGCTCGACGCGCGCATCCGTGAGGCACGGGACGGCAACCTTCCCCTGCAGATCATGTACCGCATCGACGGCTCACCGGACCTCCGCGAGGAGGTGCTGGGTCACCTGGAGGGATACCGCGGCTCCGCGCCGGTGCGGATCGGCAACGGCGCCGCGGGCCAACTCCAACTCGACATCTATGGCGAGGCGCTCGTCTCGTTGGAGCTCGCCGACCGCAACGGGCTGATCGCGCCGTACGAGGGGTGGCGCAAGACGGCCGGGCTCATGGACTGGCTCTGTGCGCACTGGGACCAGCCCGAGGACGGCATCTGGGAGACCCGTTCCGGCCGGCAGGACTTCACCTACGGTCGGGTGTTGTCCTGGGTCGCGCTGGACCGGGCCATCCGCATCGCGCGACGCCGGGGCCGACCCGGCGACATCGCTCGCTGGTCCGCTGAACGTGACGCCATCTACGAGCAGGTGATGACCCGTGGGTTCAACCAGGAACGTCGCGCGTTCGTGCAGCACTACGGGTCCGACATCCTGGACGCGTCGCTGCTGGCGATGCCGGGGCTGAACTTCATCTCGCCGACCGACCCGATGTGGGAGTCGACGCTGCGGGCGATGGACACCGGCCTGGTCTCCGACAGCCTGGTCTACCGCTACGACCCGAAGGCCTCGCCGGACGGTCTCGCCGGCACCGAGGGCACCTTCAACATGTGCACCTTCTGGTACGTGCAGGCGCTCGCCCTGGCCGGTCGGATCGACGACGCCCGGTTGACCTTCGAGAAGATGCTCACCTACAGCAACCCGCTCGGCCTCTACTCCGAGGAGATCGCACCGACCGGTGAGCAGATCGGCAACTTCCCGCAGGCGTTCAGCCACCTCTCGCTGATCAGCACGGCGGCCCACCTCGACGACCTGCTCGACAAGCAGGGTTGACCGGTCGGGTCAGAACAGCGTCAGCGGCTCGACCGGGATCGGCTCGGGCAACGCGTCGAGCCCGGGTACGCGTGCTCGTACCTCGTCGTGGAACCGGCGGGCGAGCGCCGGCGCGTCGGCGTTGTCCGGGGTGTGGATGAACATCGTCGGCGAGCGCCCCTCGCGGAGCCAGGTGACTGTCACGTCGATCCAGCGCTGCCACCCCTCGACGGTGCGCGTCGGGTCGTCGCGACCGAGGTAACGGACGATCGGCCGGTCGGTCAGCGCGAGGGACCGGAGTGGCACGCGGGGCTTCTTGGTCCAGGCGTCCCGCTCCGCGTCGCTGGTCGGTGGGCTGGCGAAGAAGGCTGTCGTGTCGAAGGGGATCCACTCGGCGCCTGCGGCGGCGAGGGTCGCCCCGAGCAGTCGGGTCGCGTGGGCGTCGGTGAAGAACGCGGGATGGCGGACCTCCACCGCGTACCGGTGGGACCGCGGAAGCTGTTCCAGGAAACGGCCCAGGGCCGGGACGTCGGCGGGCGCGAACGAGCCGGGCAGTTGGATCCAGAGCGCGTGGGCGCGCGGGCCGAGCGGTTCGATGGCGTCCAGAAAGGCGTGCAGCGGTTCGTCGACGTTGGTGAGCCGGCGTTCGTGCGTGATGACCTTGGGAAGTTTGAGGACGAACCGGAAGTCGGGACCCGTCTGGGCGGCCCACGAGGCCACGGTGTCCCGGGCCGGGGTCGCGTAGAACGTGGTGTTGCCCTCCACGGCGTCGCACCAACTGGCGTAGTGCCGCAGGCGCTCGGTGGGCGGCAGCCGGTGGCCCGGCCACGACCGGTGACTCCACATCGCGCACCCCACGTGCAGACGCATGACCGCCCTTCCCGCCGGTGACCGCGCTCGACCGGAGCCCACCGTATACGGGCCGGCGGACCCGGCCGGGCCCACGGTGCGGCAGGTAGGGTCCGACGCCATGCGTGTGCTGTTCGCCAGTCTTGCGTCCGTCGGTCACACCTACCCGCTGGTCCCGCTGGCGATCGCCGCCCGAGAGGCCGGGCACGAGGTCCACTTCGCCGCCGGTCCAGAGGTGCACCCGCCGCTCGCCGCGCACGGCCTGCGGCCGTTCCGGCCCGGCGACGCCTTCTACGAGGTGTACGCCGAGGATCTCGCACCGGAGCTGGTGCGGCTGCGGCCCGACCTGGTGGTGCACGAGTGGGGGCTACCGGGGGCGGCCGTGGCGGCTCACCGGGCCGGCATCCCTGGCCTGTGGCACGGGTTCGGCCGGATGTTTCCCGAGGGCATCGGCCTGGAGCTGCCGACCGGGAACGCCGAGGTCGTCGGCCGGCCGCACCTGGACATCTGGCCGCCCTCGCTCCAGGACGAGAACTTCCTCGCCACGGAACGTCGGATCGAGCTGCGACCGGTCGCCTTCTCCACACCGGCCCCGCTGCCCGAACGGGTGAGCCGTCGCACGTCCCGGCCGTTGATCTATCTGACCCTCGGCACCGCGTTCGGCACGCCGGAGCTGCTGCGCACCGCCATCGCCGGCCTGGCGGCGCTGGACGCCGACGTGGTGGTCGGGGCGGGCCGGGTACCGCTGGAACAACTGGGGGAGATCCCTGACCGCGTCAGCGTGCACCAGTGGGTGTCGCAGGCGGAGTTGCTGCCGCTCGTCGACCTGGTGGTGCACCACGGAGGTAGCGGTACCACCCTCGGCGCGCTGGCGGCCGGCGTACCGCAGTTGCTGCTGCCGCAGGGCGCCGACCAGTTCGCCAACGCCGACACTCTCGCCGCCGCCGGCGTCGCAGTGCGGCTCCTCCCCGGCGAGGTGGACGCGGTTGCCGTCGCCGAGCTGGCGCACCGCCTGCTGCCGGGGCGGGGCCAGGTCGCGCAGCGCGACGCGGCCCGCCTGATCGCCGAGGAGATCGCCGGCATGCCCTCGCCGACGGCCGTCGCTCGACTCCTGCCGGAGTACGCCGCCTGATTGGACGCGACATCGTCAACTCAGGGTTGACGACACGAGTGCGTCAACCTATGGTTGACGCATGACAGATCCTCTCCAGATGGGTAACACCGTCAAGCTCGACGACCTGATCCAGGCGATCAAGACGGCGCACACCGACGCGCTCGACCAACTCACCGACGCGGTCATCGCCGCCGATCACCTCGGCGAGGTCGCCGACCATCTGATCGGGCACTTCGTCGACCAGGCCCGGCGCTCCGGCGCCTCCTGGACCGACATCGGCCGCAGCATGGGGGTCACCAAGCAGGCCGCCCAGAAGCGCTTCGTGCCGAAGGCGACCGACGCGGCCGCGCTCGACCCCAACGCCGGCTTCGGCCGGTTCACCCCGCGCGCCCGCAACGTGGTGATGGCCTCGCAGGAGGAGGCCCGGGCCAGCGGCAACGCCGAGATCGGCCCCGAGCACCTGGTGCTGGGTCTGCTGGCCGAGCCGGAAGGGCTGGCCGCCAGGGTGATGGCTGGTCGCGGCGCCACCCCCGAGGTGGTACGGGAGGCGGTCGCTGCCGTCCTCCCGCCACGGGCCGAGCAGGTTCCGGACCTCATCCCGTACGACACGCGCGGCAAGAAGGCGCTGGAGCTGACCTTCCGGGAGGCGCTGCGCCTCGGGCACAACTACATCGGCACCGAGCACATGCTGCTCGCCCTGCTGGAGCAGGAGGACGGGGCCGGCGTGCTCACCAACCTCGGCCTGGACAAGGCGACGGTCGAGGCCGACCTGGCCGCCGCCCTCGCCGCCGCCGTCGGAAAGAAGTGAGAACCGGAGGTCAGGACGCCTCAGGGAAGCCGTAACGCAGGGCGTGCTCCGGATCGGCAGGGTCGATCTGGCGTACGCCCGCGTCGGCGAGGCGCTTGTTGACCTCGTCGAGTTGCTCGCGCACCAGGCGGGCCTCCTCCTCGGTGACCCGACCCCGGTGTGGCTTGCCGGCGTGCTCCAGCGTGCCGTAGTCGATCTTCTCGGTGGTCTTGCGGGCCTTGGGCGGGCGGACCCGCTCGGCCGTCTTCAACAGCTGCGCCATCGGCACGTCGGTGGCCATCGCGTCGAACTCGCTGGCGGTGAGCACCACCCGGCGGGGCTCGCCGCCACCGTGCCGGTCGTGGATCTCCACCACCGCCACGTCCAGCGCGGCGTCGTCGATGTTCTCCACCTCGCCCGGGGTGGCGTCCAACTGCACGGGCCCGGCGACCAGGTCCGGGTGCTCCAGCACGACGACGCGGACCACCTCGTCGTCCTGCTGCAGAACCGTGCCGGTGAAGTCGGAGACGTGGATCGTCTTCTTGCCCATGCGCGGAGCTTCTCCTGTCGTAGGCCGGGATGGCGGACCACAAGAAATTACCCGACAGGTGTGCGAAAGCCGCCGCTGGACCTCTCCGGTGTGTCGCCCCGGGCGAACGTCACAGGCTGCCCGTCGGTGCCACCCACTCGGTGGTGCGTCAGTGGTTGTTCAGGCGGTGCCTACTGGAGCTGCCGACGGACAGTTTGTTCAGGCCGGCCCACGACAGGGCGCCGCCGCCGATCGTCCGAGGGTTCCGGTAGCGCGGCTGGGGCGGATTGCCTCCGACGGCCTCCGCCGCCTGCCAGAGTCGCTCGGGGTCCTGCTGGTAGTGGTCGCTCGGCTGAATCGGCATGCGTTCACCGTCCCAAACAAAGGTGTCCAGATATGGAAATACATATGACGGTCGATCCGCCCGCCCGGTTCCCGCACCCCTTTCCCGCTCGGCCCTGACGTATCCTGCGCCCGACCCTGCCGTCCGGCGTACGGTGATCGACGACGGGTCGGGTGACGGGGAGGTGCGCATGCTCGACCGGCGACTTCACCTGCACCTGGCCACCTGGCTCGGCCAGTGGCCGGCCGGGCCGGGGTTGCACGTGGTCGCCTCGCAGCGGCGGGCCGAACCGGCCTGGGACGGCCGGCTACGCCCCGCGCTGGCCGTGGACACCGGGCAGAGCGCAGTGCTTTCCGTGGCGCCGGATCGTGTGGCGGAGATCCGTGCGTTGGTTCGCCGTACGCCGGCTCGCTTGCTCGCCGCGTTGCCGGAGGCCGTCGGTCGGCCCGAATTCTGCGTACACGACGGCCCCTTCCGGTGGAGCCTGAAGCCCGCTCCGCTGCCCGACGTGGGGGAGTGGACCGAACCGACCGCCACCGGGCTGCCGCCGTGGCTGCGACTCTTCGACCGGCCGGTGCTGGTGGTCCGTGACCCGGACGGCGCCTATCTGGCCGGTGCCGGGATCAAGCGGCACGACGCGTACGGGCACGAGCTGGCCGTCGGCACCGTGCCTGCCGCCCAGGGGCGCGGCCTCGCCCGTCGGCTGGTGGCCCAGGCGGCGCGGCGGGTGCTCGACGAGGGGGCCGTCCCCACCTACCTGCACGAGCGGGACAACCACGCCTCGGCGCGGGTCGCCGAAGCGGCCGGCTTTCCGGACCGGGGCTGGCGCGCGTACGGGGTCTATCCGCGCTGAGCGGGCAATGGGCGCGGACCGTGGATCCCGGGCCGGATCCACGGTCCGCAACCTCCCCCCAGGTCCCCGGTTCCGGGTGTAGCGGCACCGCCAGCGGCGTGCCGCCACGTGTCGATCACGCTACGTATCGAACAGGCTCGGGGCAAGGTTGAAGCTGTCGGTTCGGAGTGTCGAAAAGTGGACTTGACCTGCTGCTTCGCCGGCCGAAGGAGGTCGGCCGATCAGTGACGGAGCGTGCGAATCAGGTCGAGCACCTGTCGGGTCACCGGCCGCAGGACCCGGAGCCGGGACAGCGCCACGAGCCGGTCGATCAGTGGCACGGCCCCGTCGATGAGCTGGCGGGTCTTGGTCTGGCCCGGCGATCTGTCGTGCACCCAGTAGAGGATGACGCCCATGTACGCGAGCCAGAGCAGCTCGGGCAGTTGTGGACGCAGCTCCGCGTCGACCTTGGCCGTCGAGCCGGTCAACACCTCGCCGAACAGGTCGATGGCCGCCTGTCGGGGGCCGGAGGACTCCGCGGAGAAGGGGCTCAGCGGGGAGGTGGGCTCCGCCGCCGTCTTGAAGAAGGTCGCCGCGAATCCGTGTGAGGGGGTCAACACGTCGATCCCCGCGTGCAGCACTCCGGCGAGCCGAGGGCCGAACGCCTCCTCCCGATCGAGCACGGGCTGCGCGGCGGCCCGGTGCTCGACCTGGGACTGGGCATAGAACTCCTGAATCAGGTGGTCCTTCGAACCGAAGTAGTAGTAGGCGTTGCCGACCGCCACGCCGGCCTCCTGCGCGATCGCCCGCATGGTGGTCTGGGCGTATCCGCGTTCGCGGAACAGCCGCATCGCGGTGTCCCGGATCAGCTGCCGGGTCTGCTCGCCTCGGGCGGTGGCTGGGTCACCCGCAGTGGTCGTCTGCGCAGGCTGCTCGGTCATCGGGGTCACCGTATCCCGCCGGTTCGTCGGTCGGCTCGGCCCACGGGTCGCGGATCCGCTCGCGGATCGCCGAGGCGGCGGCCACCGTCTGCCGGGCCAGGGGCAGCAGGTGCGGCCGGGCCAGCCGCTCGGCAGTGGACCGATGGTCGGTCAGCGCCCAGAGGCAGGCGAACCAGGCGCCGTCGCCCGCGTACACCTCGCCGGTGTCGGCGATCACTGTGAGGTCGCGCAGCGTCGCGTCGTGGTCCAGGCCGGGGAAGCGCCGCCGGGCCTCGGCGGACCCGGCCGGCACGAACTCCAGGGGTACGAGCTGGGCGCGGGACGACAACCAGCGGCGGGCGGCGCGGCAGAGCGGGCAGGCCGCGTCGAACAGGACGGTGAACCCCCGGATCCCACCGCCGGAGTGCGCGGTGGGATCCGGGAGCCGACCGACGCCGTCGGTCGGGGGCACCGTCATCGGGTTGGTGGGTTGTTCGTCGGGCCGACGCCCGGCTGCGGGCCAGCCGGGTGGGGTCCGGCCGGGTGGGGTCCGGCCGGGTGTGCGCCGGTCGGCTGCGGTCCGCCCGGGTACGCGCCGACCAACTGCGATCCGGGAGGGGCGGACGGCATGGGGAGTCGGCCGATCGGGGCGATCGGGGGGTGGGTGGCGAGCTGGCGGAGTCGGTTTCGGCGGTAGCGGCCGAGCGCGAAGACGTTGAAGAAGTGCAGTGCGCCGAGCACCAGCAGCACCAAGCCGATCTTGAGAGACAGCTCCTCCATTGCCTGGCTGGTCGAATCGACCGGGTCGGAGTGCTTCATCGCCACAGTGACGTAGCCGAGGTTGAGCAAATAGAAGCCGACCACCAGGAGGCTGTTGACCGCTTGGGCGAGTCGCTTCTCGGCGAACACCTCCTCCAGGAAGACCAGCCCGTTGCGGGACAGCGCTCGAGCCACCCAGATGGTCAGGCCGACGCTGACCGCGAGGTAGATCACGTACATCCAGACCTTGATGTCCATGTGGACGCCCTTCTTGAACGCGTTCAACTACCGATGTCATCAGAGTAGGACCGATGTTGAACATGTTCAAGAAGTGGTGACCAGTGACTGTGGACACTCTGGTGGGCGATGGAGGCGCGACATCCGGCCGAGCGTTTCAGCCCGGCCGGGAAACGCCGTGGGTCAGCCGGCCAGGCCGAGCACCTCGGCCGCCGCGCGACCGTTGGCGTGGCTCGCGCCGTACGTGGTGACGAAGGCGCGCACGCCCGCGGGCCGCCACTGTGCCGGCCAGCCCATCTCCACCACTGTCACAGGGTGCTGGGCCGCCAGGTCGGCGATCAGCTCCGGGCCGCCGGGCAGCCGGTGCAGGTGTCGCCCGACCAGCACGATGGGACGGTCGCCGGCCAGTCCGCGCAGCGTGGCCGGGTCGGTCTCGGCGGCGATCACCCGGATCTCCGGCGCCCCGTGCAGGTGCGGACCGAGGCCCCACGGCACCCGACCCTCGGCGATCGTCGACTCGGTGTGTAGCTGCACCACCAGTGGCTGGTCCAGGCCGGTGAGCACACCGTCCACCCGGACCGCTCGACGCGCTGCCGCGTACCCCAGCTCGGGGTCGCCGGTGGCCGGCGACCCGCTGGCGGCCCGGGTCCAGGCGGCGAGACCGGCGGCGCGGCCGGCCGCCTCCTCGACCCGCGCCCTCGCCAGCCGGCCGTCGGCGAGCGCGTCGACGATCTCGGCGGCCACCCGCTCGACCAGTTCGGCGTCGACCTTCGCGCCGATGCAGAGCAGGTCTGCACCCGCGCCCAGGGCCCGGACCGCAGCAGGCCCGACCCCGCCGGCGGCCACCGCGGCACCCTTCATCTCCAGCGCGTCGGTGATGACGGTGCCGGTGAAGCCGTACTCGGTGCGCAGCAGGTCGACCAGGACGGCCCGGCTGAAGGTGGCCGGGTCGGCGCCGGTGAGCGCCGGCACCCGGATGTGCGCGGTCATCACGGCGCGCGCCCCGGCGGCGACGATGGCCGCGAACGGCGGTAGATCCCGCTGGCGGAGCAGGCCCAGCGGAGCGTCCACAGTGGGCAGCTCGTGGTGGGAGTCGGTGACGGTGGCGCCGTGCCCCGGGAAGTGCTTGGCGCAGGCGGCCACGCCGGCGGCCTGCAACCCGGCCACTGCGGCGGCCGAGTGGGCGGCCACCCGCACCGGATCCGCGCCGAAGGACCGAGTGCCGATCACCGGATTGTCGTCGGCGGTGTTGACGTCGACGGTGGGAGCGAGGTTGACGGTGATGCCGAGCGCGGCCAGTTCGGCGCCGATCGACTGGTAGACCCGTCGGGTGAGGGCCACGTCGCCGATCGCGCCCAGGGCGGCGTTGCCGGGGTACGGGCTGCCAGTGGCGTGCGCCAGCCGGGTCACGTCGCCGCCCTCCTCGTCGATCGCGATCAGCGCGTCCGGCCGACCGGCGCGCAGCGCGGCGGTGCTCGCCGCCACCTGCGCGGGGTCGTGCACGTTGGTGCCGAACAGGGTGTGCCCGGCCAGCCCGTCGGCCAGCAGGTCGACCGCCCAGTCCGGCGGGACCGGTCCCGGGTACGCGGCCAGCAGCGTGCCCAGCGCGAGCCGGCGCAGTCCTGGATCCAACCCCACGTGCTTCCCCCTTCGGTGCCCCCGCGAGTACGAAACGTCGTACCGGTGGTGGTCTTGGCCCTGCCGACTCGGCGGAGCGTCCCACCGTCGAGTGGCCGTTACGCTACGGCTACCCGTTCGCAGGTCGGTTTACAGTTAGCAAAGTTTACTAAAACTAGAGGACGTGTCATGAGTGCGACCCGGCTGCCCGGCACCCCCCGTCTGTTGCGGGCGCTCAACGACCGTGCCGCGCTGGAGCTGCTCCTCGAACGCGGCCCGCTGACCCGGGCTCGACTCGGCGAGCTGACCGGGCTGTCGAAGGTCACCGCCTCGCAACTGGTCGAGCGGCTGGAGGAGCGCGGCCTCGTCGCGCGGGTCGGCGAGCAGGCCGGCGGGCGAGGGCCGAACGCCCAGCTCTACGCCGTCCGCCCAGGCAGCGCGCACGTGGTCGGCGTGGACGTCGGGCCGGACCGGGTGGTGGCCGCGTGCGCCGACATCACCGGAGCTGTCATCGGTCGGGTGGAGCAGTCGACCCGGGACACCGACGACCCGGTGGGCGTGGTGCACAACGCCGTCGTGCAGGCGGCGAGCAGCGCCCAGGCGCAGCTCAGCAGCGTACGACGGATCGTGCTCGGCACCCCGGGCCTGGTCGACCCCGGCACCGGCGACATCACCTTCGCCTTCAACCTGCCGCGCTGGCACAGCGGTCTGCTCGCCGCGTTGCGGGACGACCTGCACACGCCTGTGGTCTTCGAGAACGACGTCAACCTGGCCGCGGTGGCCGAGGCGCAGTCCGGCGCAGCGCAGGGGCTGTCGGACTTCGTGCTGGTCTGGGTGGGTGCCGGCGTCGGCCTGGCGATCATGCTGGGCGGGCGGTTGCACCACGGCAGCAGCGGCGCCGCCGGCGAGATCGGCTACCTGCCGGTGCCCGGCGCGCCCATCCCACGTGACGTGTCCCGCCGCGCCAAGCCGGCCTTCCAGCAGTTGATCGGCGCGGACTCGGTGCGCGCGGTGGCCCGCGAGCACGGCTACCCGGACGCCGACGCCGCCGAGGCGGTCCGCGCGGCCGTCGCGGCCGGCGCCGACGGCGGCCCGATGCTCGACGAACTGGCCCGTCGGCTCGCGCTCGGCGTGGCCAGCACCTGCGTGGTGCTGGACCCACCGCTGGTCGTGCTCGCCGGCGAGGTCGGCCAGGCCGGTGGCGCGGCGCTCGCCGACCGGGTGCAGCAGGAGGTCGCGGCGATCACCCTGGTCCAGCCGCGAGTGGTGCCGACCGGGCTGACCGAGGAGCCGATCCTGCACGGCGCGCTGCGCACGGCACTGGACGCGGTGCGCGACGAGGTGTTCGGCTCCACCGTCGGCTGAGCCCGCTGCGGCGGTCATGTGAAGGAATATTTCACCGCGCTCCCACAGCTTGCAAGCTCTTGCCGCCTGCTGGTCGGACCCGGCCCACCGGGCCGCCCATCGGAGGACGGGCAGCCCGGTGAAAGCCTCAGATCAGGTCACGGCGACGGAACACGGCGAACGCCGCCGCGGTCAGCCCGCCGGCGAGCACGAGCAGCACCAGCAGCGACGACCCCCAGCTGATCGTGTAGAACGAATCGCAGTTGAGGCCGGTGCTGCCCGTGCAGAGCCGTTCGTCGTAGAACCGCGCACCGCCGTTGAGCCACGCCCCGATGTGGCTGGAGAGCATGAACAGGTCCGACTTCCGCGCGTCGACGATCTCCAGGACCAGCCGGGCGCCCAACTCCCAGACCACCGCGTACGCGGCGAACGCGCCGAGCGCCGCCGACGTGTGCCGACCCAGCGTGGCGATCGCGAAGCCCAACGCGGAGGCCAGCAGCACCAGCACCAGGCCACGGCCGTGCACAGCGCCGAGCGAACTCCAGAAGTCGCCGTCCAGCCGGCCCGGCAGCCCGGCGGTCTGCCCGATCACCCAGAACGTGGCGAGGTAGGCCACCGACGCCAGCACGGCCAGGGCCAACACCGTACCGAGCAGGGTGCCCAACTTGGCCGCGAGCACCGTCACCCGGCGCGGTCGCCAGAGCAGCAGGTTCACCACCCCGCCCGAGGTCAGATCCGCGCCGATGTAGGAGGCGCCGACCAGGAACCCGAACAGCACCAGGAACGCGATGAGGAAGTACAGCAGTGGCTGTGCCTGCTCGGCGAAGCTGAACACACCCGGCAGGAAGTCGGCGGGGATCGGCAGCCGGTCCTGCCGGATCGGGTCGATCTCCGAGCAGTCGCTGGGGAAGTACCTGTCCGTGTCGGCCGGCAAGGTGCCGTTCTGGCGGGCCAGGCACTCCTGGTGGCTGGCCTCCATGTCGCGCCGCGCCTCGGCGGCCTGCGCCCGCGCCGAGTTCAGCTCACTCACGCTGGGCTTGTGGGAACCGGCCAGCGTGGTCGCCGCCGTGACGGCGAACGCCAACACCAACAGGACGAGCATGAGCTGCACGAAGCGACGCGCGGACAGTCGCTCCAACTCGGCACGCACCAGGTTCACGCGTCCACTCCCCGATCGAGGTCGATCACAGCTTCGCCCTGCGGCAGCGACGGGTCGCCGCCCTGCCGGGGCACCGACGGATGCTCGTACGCGCCGGTCAGCTCCAGGAAGACGCTCTCCAGATCCGGCCGCAGTGGCGTCAGCTCGCCCACCCACAGACCCTGCTCACCGAGCGCCCGGCTGATCGCCGTCGGGTCGCTCACCCCGCTCACCACCAACGCCCCGCCGTCCACCACCGCCGTCAGCTCGGCCGCGTGCAGCAGCTCGACGGCCCGCTCCGGCTCGGCCACCCGGACCAGGAACTCGTGCCGGTCGTGGCCCGCCAGCACCTCGTCCACCCGACCGGTCGCGACCCGCCGCCCCCGAGAGATGATCGTGACGTGGTCGCAGATCAGCTGAATCTCGCCCAGAATGTGACTGGACACCAGCACTGTCACCCCGTTGGCCGCCAGCGACCGCATCAGGTCCCGCATCTCCCGGATGCCCGCCGGGTCCAGCCCGTTCGCCGGCTCGTCGAGGATGAGCAGACGCGGGTCCTTCAACAGCGCGGACGCCACCGCCAGACGCTGCTTCATGCCCAGCGAGTAGCCCTTCACCCGCTCATCGCCCCGGTCGTTCAGGCCCACCAGATCCAGCACCTCGTCCACCCGCGAGACCGGCACACCACCGGCGCGGGCCAACAACCGCAGCGTCCGGTAGCCGGTGAAGTTGCCGAAGAACTGCGGGCTCTCCACGATGGCGCCGACCTGACCCGCAACCCGGGGCAGCAACTCCGGCGACGGTTCGCCGAGCACCGTCATCCGGCCGCTGTCGGCGCGTACCAGCCCGAGCAGGGCCCGCAGGGTGGTGGTCTTGCCCGAGCCGTTGGGGCCCAGGAAGCCGTGGACCTGGCCCGCCTCGACCAGCAGGTCGAACCCGTCCACCGCCACCCGTCGGCCGCTGCGCAGGCTGCGGAAGGTCTTGCGCAGACCCTCGATCTCGATGACCGCGCTCATCTGCGCGGCTCCGTACGTCGGCGGGGCATGGGCCGTCCTTCGGGCTTGGTGATCAATGACACGGCGCTTCACCCTATGGCTGAGGTGCCGCCCATGGGGGGCACCCCGGCGCTGCGTGGTTGGATGGTGTCGTGACTGGTGACCTGATCCCCGGCGCTGCCGGCGCCGCGCCTGCCGCCGCTTTCGTGGACCCGGATCTGGTGGTCAGCCTCGACGGCGTCGGCGTACGCCGCTCTGGCACCGCCCTCCTGCAGGACCTGACCTGGCGCGTCGAACTGGACGAGCGGTGGGTGGTGCTCGGCTCCAACGGCGCCGGCAAAACCACACTGCTCAACCTCGCCGCCGGTCGGCTGCACCCCACCACTGGTGTCGCGCACGTGCTCGGCGAGCGGATCGGCCGCACCGACGTCAACGAGCTGCGTACCCGGATCGGCCTCACCACCGCCGCGATCGCCGAGCGGCTGCCCGCCGACGAGCGGGTCAGCGACGTGGTGGTGACCGCCGCCTGGTCGGTGGTCGGCCGCTGGCGGGAGAACTACGACCGTGGCGACGAGGCGCGGGCGCGGGCGCTGCTGAGTCAGCTCGGCGTCGGTGGCCTCGCCGAACGCCGCTACGGCACCCTCTCCGAGGGTGAACGCAAGCGGGTGCAGATCGCCCGTGCCCTGATGACCGACCCGGAGCTGCTGCTGCTCGACGAGCCCGCCGCCGGGCTCGACCTGGGTGGTCGGGAAGACCTGGTCGCCCGACTGGCCGAGCTGGCGTACGACCCGGACGCCCCGGCGATGGTGCTCGTCACCCACCACGTCGAGGAGATCCCGCCCGGGTTCACCCACGCGATGCTGCTGCGCGAGGGTGGGGTGGTCGCCCAGGGCCTGCTCGCCGAGACGCTGACCGGTGACAACCTCTCCAAGACCTTCGGGCTGCCGCTCGTGGTCGAGCGGTCGGGCGACCGCTTCACGGCTCGCGCCGCCTGAGCGTCGGACAGACGGAGACGGCCGTGCCGCAGACCCGGGTTGCCGTGGTGGGAAGCGCCAACATGGATCTGGTCGCGATGGCGCCCGCGCTGCCTCGACAGGGCGAGACCATCCTCGGCACCGACTTCGTGATGGTGCCCGGGGGCAAGGGCGCCAACCAGGCCGTGGCCGCGGTCCGGGCCGGCGCCTCCTGCGCCTTCCTCGGCGCGATCGGCTCGGATGCCTTCGGCGTCACGCTCAAGGCCCGCATCACTGCGGCCGGCGTGGACACCAGTCAGCTTCGCGTGGTCTACGGCGCCTCCGGAGTGGCGCTGGTGATGGTCAACGCCCAGGGGGAGAACGCCATAGTGGTCACCCCCGGCGCGAACGACGCCCTGGTCGGCCTCACCGACGAGGAGCTGACCACTGTGCGCGCGGCGGACGTCCTCGTCGCCCAACTGGAGATCCCGGTGCAGACAGTGACCGCCGCCGCTGTGGCCGCCCGCGAGGCCGGCACCAGGGTCATCCTGAACGCCGCCCCGGCGCGGGACCTCCCACCCGAGCTGCTCGCCGCCGTGGACCTGCTGGTCGCCAACGAGGGCGAGGCGCAGGCGCTCGCCGGCCGGGGTCGGGAGGAGCCGCGCGCGCTGCTCGACCTGACCCCCCGGGCCGTGCTCACTCTCGGCGGTGAGGGTGCCTGGTACGTCGACCGGGACGGCACCGAGGTGCACGTGCCGGCGGTACCTGTCGACGTGGTCGACTCCACCGCCGCCGGTGACGCTTTCACCGCCGCGCTGGCCGTCGGCTGGGGCGAAGGACGCGACCTGGTCGACGCGGTGCGCTGGGCGTCGGCGGCCGGCGCTGCCTGCGTCCGCAAGCTCGGCGCCTCGGTGGCGCTACCGCGCCGCGCCGAGATCGACGAGCTGTACGTACCGGCCTGACCGCAGCCGCCGCACACCGGTCGACTCGCCCGTGCGGGCCGGTCGTCAGCCGACGGGCTCGTCGGTGAGCTTCTCGCCGCGTCGGCGCAGCATGCCCAAACCTGGGATGCCGGCCACGGCGAGCTTGAGGTCGCGGGTCACGTCGAGCAGGTCGTGCAGGTCCGGCCCGACCCGGTCCAGCGTGGCCAGAATCGGCAGGATGTCCGCCGTCAGGTGTTCCTTGAGCTTCGGCAACTCGTCGATCAGGTGGATCGCCGCGCTGATCTCCTCGTGACTGAGCTCCTCGACGAACCGCCCGGCCATCGGCGCGGCCCGGCGCAGCGCCGGCTCGTACGCGGCCAGCAGCTCGGCCGCCGTGGCGGCGGCCTCCGTCGCGGTGCCCACGGTGGCGGCGGCGCGGTTAGCGACACGGTCGGCCTCGGCGACCACAGTGCTCGCGGCCCGGGACACCCGTTCCGCCTCGGCGACCACCACGGCGGCGGCGGTGGCCACCTCGGTCGCCGTGTCGATGGCGGTGGTCGCGGCGGCGCTGATGACGGCCACCTCGCGGACCGCCGCCTCGGCGTCGGTGAGCACCTGGTCGGTCCGGTCCAGTGTCGTCTCGATCCGGTCGACCACGCCGTTGATCCGGGCCAGCAGCGCCTCCACCCCGTCCAGCACCGCGAACGCGCGGGCGGGCACGGCGGCCATCGAGGTGGCCGAGCCGAGCGCCTGGTCGAGAGCGGAGCGGGTCAGGCCGACCACGGCGGCCGGGGTGGGGAGGGGAATCGCCATGGGATCAAGTGTGCGTCGGCCGTGCCACAACCGCCCGACGGAGCCGGTCAGCGGGGTCGTCGACCGGCGGTGTCGGCGCGGGCCACCCGCAGCGCCCACCAGATCAGCGGTGCCTGCAACGGCACCCGGCCGTACGCGATGGCCCGCTTCGTCGGGCGTCGGTGCCGCCAGTCCACTGCCATCTTCACGTTCGCCGGCAGGACGGCGACGAAGAGCGCGGCGGCGGCCCGACCGCCGGCCCGCCGGGTGCCGGGGTTCGCGACCGCCGCCGCCACCGCAAGTTCGGCCACCCCGCTGGCGTACGTCCAGAACCGGGCCGGGCCGGGCAACGCGCGCGGCACGATCGGGTCGTAGACGCCGGGGCGTACCAGATGGGTGACGCCGGCCGCCGCGAGCAGGCCGGCCAGGGCGACGGCCTCGCCGCGGCGGTTGGTCATCGATGGTCCCCCTGCTGTTCGACGGCGCGCTGCACGGCCCGGTAGATCTGCCCGAACCGTAGCGCGTCCGGGGTGCGCACCAGCAGGTCCTCCCGACCGTGGTGCTGCACCCACAACTCGTGCACATGGTTGCCGCGCTCGTAGGAGCGGTCCAGCCAACCCAACGGGATTTCCAGGAACGGCATCAACGCCAGCGCACCCACCGCGCAGGCGGCGAGGATGATCAGCGCCAACTGCCAGTTGCCCCGGTCCTGCGCGGACCAGGCCAGTGACAGCACGCAGACCACTGCGACCAGCGGCGGCAGCGAGAGCAGCAGGACCAGGACACCGCGCCCCAGCACACGGCCGCGGACGGCGAGGGTCTTCTGCCCCCGGTCGTGCCAGACGAACGTCACGTCGGACAGGGCGATCACGTGACCGCCCGCCCGGATCGACTCGGAGGTCACCTGCACCGCGTCGTCCCGGTAATAGAGGGTCATCACTAAGCCTAACCACCGCCAGGCAACCCTCGCCTCGCTCGGACCTTGGCACGTGGCTTCTTTCGCAGAGGATCGGCCAGTCTGCGCAGAGGATTCGACGGAGGCCGTCCGGCGGGGTAGAGGTGATGTTGCAGTGGTCCTTTGGAGCTGAATCGTCTGCGACATCACGCGCCGCCTTGCGGCCTTGAGGCACAGAGGCACAGAGCACAGCGGCGCCGCAAGGCCAGTGGTCCGATTCGTTTGTGATATCAGCTCCATAGGCACTACAGGAAGGCTGCGCCCGCTGCGCCCCGCCTGGCTCGGCGAGCGCGGTCGCTGCGCAGGTCCCACCGGTGACGGCCGGCCCCGGTCAGTCGGGAGTCGGGAGGTGACGCGGAACCAGGCTGGCTAGCGGCGCGTGACGGGGTGGGCCGGCTGGCTGTGCTCGACCGCGCGCTGCACCGCCCGGTAGATCTGCCCGAAGCGCAGCGCGTCTCCGGTGCGCAGCAGACGCACCGGCTGACCCCGCCAACGGGCCCAGATCTCCAGTTGGCGGCTGCCCCGGGCGTACGAGCGGTCCAGGTGTTCGAAGAGGAAGTCGGCGACC
The DNA here is from genome assembly GCF_036136635.1 of Micromonospora sp. NBC_00330. Taxonomy (NCBI): domain Bacteria; kingdom Bacillati; phylum Actinomycetota; class Actinomycetes; order Micromonosporales; family Micromonosporaceae; genus Micromonospora; species Micromonospora sp. NBC_00330. Next base: position 4,603,861 of record NZ_CP108012.1, on the reverse strand, counting down.
GGCCCGACGGCCAACCCGACCAGCACCGACGCGCCGACGATCGCGATGGTCACTGTGGGTGAGCGGTGCAGCCAGACGGCCACGCCGATGCCGAGCACCGCCGCGACCAGCGGGCCGGCGAGCGCGGCGCCGATCGCACCCCGTCCCACCAGCACGCGCCAGGAACGGGTGCCCCGGCGGTGCCAGATCATGGTGATGTCGGCCAGCTTGTAGCTGCGACCGTCGACACTGACGGTGGTGGAGGTGACCTGTACCGACCTGTCGTCGTAATACGTGATCATGGCTGGACTCCCGCCCACGGGGCTGACACCACACTACTTACCCAAACGAGCCGGGTCGTAAGGTTGGCACGCGACTTCGACGAGGAAGTGAGGGCAGCGTGGGCGAGTTCGTTCGGCTGGAGACCACTGACGGCATCGGCACGATCCGGCTGGAGCGGCCGCCGATGAACGCGCTCAACACCCAGGTGCAGGAGGAGTTGCGCGCCGCCGCCACGGCGGCCACCGCCGATCCCGAGGTCCGCGCCGTCATCGTGTACGGCGGGGAGAAGGTCTTCGCCGCCGGCGCCGACATCAAGCAGATGGCCGATATGTCCTACGTGGACATGGCCGACCGGGCGGCGAACCTGTCCAGCGCGCTCGGCGCGATCGCCCGGATCCCCAAGCCGGTGGTCGCCGCGATCACCGGGTACGCCCTCGGTGGCGGCTGTGAGCTGGCGTTGGCCTGTGACTGGCGGGTCGTCGCCGAGGACGCCAAGCTCGGCCAGCCGGAGATCAAGCTGGGCATCATCCCGGGCGCGGGCGGCACCCAGCGGCTGGCCCGCCTGGTCGGCCCGGCCCGCGCCAAGGACCTGATCATGTCGGGGCGGATGGTGGACGCGCAGGAGGCGCTGCGCATCGGCCTGGCCGACCGGGTCGCCCCGGCCGCCGAGGTGTACGACACGGCCGTCGCGCTGATCACTCCGTACCTGACCGGCCCGGTGCAGGCGCTGCGCGCGGCGAAGCTGGCGGTCGACGGCGGCCTGGACATGGATTTGAACTCGGGCCTGGCCTGGGAGAGTCAGCTCTTCGCGGCGCTGTTCGCCACCGACGACCGGCGCGAGGGCATGGCGGCCTTCGTCGAGAAGCGCAAGCCGGGCTTCACCGGCCGCTGATCCGTCGCTTCCCGCCCCGACGGCCCCCTGACCTCGGCGACGTCCACTGGCCGGGGCCACGGTCGCACTGCCAAGTGACTGGCCGGTAACCTGTGATCCCGGCCACGGACGATGGGAGCGACATGACGGAGCGGATCGAGGGTCACGGCGGCGAGTTGGCGCTCGCGGCACTACGCGCGCACGGCGTACGGGAGATGTTCACGCTGTCCGGCGGGCACGTCTTCCCGCTCTACGACGCCGCGTACAAGACCGACTTCCCGATCTACGACGTCCGGCACGAGCAGTCCGCGGTCTTCGCCGCCGAGGCGGTGGCCAAGCTCCAGCGCCGCCCCGGCCTCGCCGTGCTCACCGCCGGGCCCGGTGTCACCAACGGCATCTCCGGCATGACCAGCGCGTTCTTCAACGCCTCGCCGGTGCTGGTGCTCGGCGGGCGCGCGCCCGCGTTCCGCTGGGGCTCGGGCAGCCTCCAGGAGATGGACCACCTGCCGCTGGTCGCACCGGTCACCAAGCACGCCGAGACGGTGTTCAGCACCGACGACATCCCGCGTGCGGTGGGTGCGGCGCTCAACGCCGCGCTCACCCCGCACCGCGGCCCGGCCTTCCTCGACTTTCCGCTGGAGACGGTCTTCTCGGTCGCCGAGGCCGAGCTGCCGACCGTGACCGGTGTCGACCCGATCGCCCCGGACCCGGAGGAGGTCGGCCGCGCGGCGATGCTCATCGCCGGGGCGCAGCGGCCGGTCATCATCGCCGGCTCCGACGTCTACGCGGGCGACGCTGTCGCCGCGCTGCGCGAGGCGGCAGAGGCGTTGCAGGTGCCGGTCTTCACCAACGGCATGGGTCGCGGCTCGCTCCCGCCGGAGCACCCGCTGGCGTTCGCCAAGGCCCGCCGGGCCGCGCTCTCCGGCGCCGACGTGGTCGTGGTGGTGGGCACCCCGCTGGACTTCCGGCTCAGCTTCGGTGACTTCGGTGACGCCAAGGTGGTGCACATCGTCGACGCCCCCAGCCAGCGGGCGACGCACGTGCAGCCGGCCGCCGCCCCCGCCGGTGACCTGCGCCTGATCCTGTCCGCGCTGGCCGATCACTCCGGTGACCGGGCCGACCACTCCGACTGGATCGCCGACCTGCGTGTCGCCGAGGACGCGGCGAAGGCTCGGGACGCCGCCGAGATGGCCGCCGAGACCGACCCGATCCGCCCGGCCCGGATCTACGGCGAGCTGCGTCGGGCGCTCGCCCCGGACGCGATCACCATCGGCGACGGCGGCGACTTCGTGTCGTACGCCGGGCGGTACCTGGAGCCGGCCCAGCCCGGCACGTGGCTGGACCCGGGCCCGTACGGCTGCCTGGGCACCGGCATGGGGTACGCGATGGGCGCCCGGGTCAGTCACCCGGACCGGCAGATCTGCGTGCTGATGGGCGACGGCGCTGCCGGCTTCTCGCTGATGGATGTCGAGTCGCTGGTCCGCCAGAAGCTGCCGGTGGTGATCGTCGTCGGCAACAACGGCATCTGGGGGCTGGAGAAGCACCCGATGCGAGCCATGTACGGCTACGACGTGGCCGCCGATCTCCAGCCGGAGCTGCGGTACGACACGGTGGTCAGCGCGCTCGGTGGGGCGGGGGAGACGGTCGCCAAGGCGGCCGATCTGGGCCCGGCGCTCCAGCGGGCGTTTGACTCCGGAGTTCCGTACCTGGTGAACGTGCTCACCGACCCGACCGACGCGTACCCCCGGTCGTCGAACCTGGCCTGAGTCGCACCCGCCGCCGCCGTCGTCATTCCTGCGCCGGCGGTGGCGGCGCGCTCACACCTCCGGTCGATCACCCTCGCGCGGCGGCTCACCGTCGCGGCGGCGCAGGTCGTCCTCGCGTCGCCGTAGGTCTTCCTCCCAGCGCTGGAAAAGCTCCTGGTCCTGCTGCTGGGCGCGTTCCTCGACGGAGCGCAGGAACTCCGGGTCGTCGTCGGGGGCCACCGGCCGAGGGCGCTGCCGCTCGCCGCCGCCGGTGCCGCCCGGCCAGCCCTTGTGGGCGCCGGCGCTGGGCTCCCGGCCGACGATGAACCAGGCGATCGAGCCGACCAGCGGGAAGAACAAGATGATCAGCACCCAGGCGATCCGGGGGAGGGCACGGATCTTGCCCTCCTCGGCGGAGAGGCAGCTGATCAGCGCGCAGACGGCGAGGACAATCTGCACCAGGAAGAGGAGTACGCCAAGCCGGGCCATGCACCCATGATGACGCACCGGCGCGCGTCACCACAGTCCGCGCAGCACCAGCAGCACTCCCAGTAACGCCAACACCACGGTGCCCGCCGTGACCAGGGGCAGTGTCCGGCCGCCGGTGCGGGCCGGCCCGGTGCCGGTGCCCCGTGGCCAGCAGAACATCAGCAGGGCCCCCCACACCAGAACGACGCCGCCGGCGATCAGCGCACCGATCGGGTCGCCGGTCGACGCCAGCCGGACGGCGAGCACGCTCACCACTGTCACAGTGAGCAGGGTGCGCCGCCAGGCCAGCCGGGTCCGCTCCGGTTGCAGCCCCGGGTCGCGTCCGGTGCTCACCGCCCGCCGACCGCCCGCATCAGGACGGCGACCACCAGCAGCAACGCGCCGACGCCGACGGCGAGCGCCAGGACGGCGGGGAACCGGGACGCGGGTAGCTCCTGACCGAGCCGGATGGCCCGCTCGGTACGCGCCCAGTGGTCCACCGCGCGGATCGCGACCGCCGCGCCGAGCAGCAGCAGCGCCACAGCGATCACCTCGCGCAGGTGGCCCATCGGCAGGGGTGGCAGGAACTGCGCGGCGGCCAACCCGCCCCCGACCAGCGCCAACCCGGTGCGCAGCCAGGCGAGGAAGGTGCGTTCGTTGGCCAGGGAGAAGCGGTAGTCCGGCGTTTCACCGACCGAGCCCAGCTCCGCCGGGTCGAACCACCGCCTGATCGCCTCCCACACAGTGGGAGATTATCCGCTTCCCATCCCGCTTAGCCTGGGCCGGTGACTGATCTCGACGTACAGACGCTGCGGACCGCCTACGACAACCAACTCCGCCCGGAGATCCCCGACCCGGTTCCGGCCGGGGTGACGGTGGAGCGGGACGGGCCGCTGGTCCGGATCTCCGGGCTCGATTCCGGTGGGTTCATCACGTACCGCGACCTGGGCGGGTTGACCGGCGACGCGCTGGACGAGCTGATCGCCCGGCAGGTGCGGTTGTGCAGTGAGCGGGGCGAGTCGGCGGAGTGGAAGCTCAACGAGCACGACGAACCGGCGGACCTGGCGGACCGCCTGCGCGCGGCCGGCTTCGTGCCGGAGGACCGGGAGACCGTCGTGGTCGGCCCGGTCGCGCCGCTGGCCGCCGCGCTGCCGGTCGTCCCCGAGGGGGTACGCCTGCGTGAGGTGACGTCCCGGGAGGACCTGGAGCGGATCGCCGCCATGGAGGAGGAGGTCTGGCAGGAGGACCGCTCGCACCTGGTGTGGGGCCTGGCGAAGGAGATCGACGCCGACCCGAACTCGATCACCGTCGTGGTGGCCGAGGCGGACGGGACTGTGGTGAGTGCCGGCTGGGTGCGGTTCCCGGCGAACACCGGCTTCGCCACCATGTGGGGCGGCTCGACCCTGCCGCAGTGGCGGCGCAGGGGCATCTACCGGGCGTTGGTCAACTACCGGGCGCGGCTGGCCGAGCAGCGGGGCCGGACGCTCATGCAGGTCGACTGCTCCGAGGACAGCCGGCCGATCCTCCAGCGGCTCGGCCTCGTCGCGGTCACCACCACCACCCCGTACGTCTACACTCCGTGATCATGGAGCAGCGGTTGACGGACGAGGAGCGGCTGACCCTCAAGACCGGTGCCTTCGGCGCCGTCTTCCTGGTCTCCAACGCCGACCCCGGTGTCCTGGGAGTGATCCGGGAGAGCATCGCCGCGTCCGGCGCGCTGGCCGACGCCAGTGGCACTGTCAAGGAGGCGCTGACCACCGGCCCGCTGCCGCGACTTCCCCGGGACTCGCAGCTGGAGATCGAGTCGGTGGTGCTGCCGGCGCTGGGGCGGGCGGTGCGGATCCTGCGCGAGAAGTCCCCACGGGACGTGGACGCGTACCGCGAACTGGTGTTGGCCGCAGCGGACCAGGTGGCCCGCGCGCACGACGGGGTGGCGCCCGCCGAGGCGGCGGCCATCGACCAGATCCGGGTCGCGTTGGCCGAGCCGGCCTGACCGGCCGCGCGTCGGTGAGCTGTGTCACTCTGAGTGCTGCGGGAGCGCAACCTACTGGCAGGTAACATTGCGCCGTGGGCAACTGCACAACCGCCCTCGGTTGACCTGGCGTCGACCGACGCGCGACGCTGCGCCCCAGACCGGGCGAGCGAATCGCAACACCACACAGGAGGGTCGTCGAAGCGCGATGAACATCGTCGTACTCGTCAAGCAGGTGCCTGATTCGGGCGCGGACCGCAACCTGCGCAATGACGACAACACCGTCGACCGCGGTTCGGCGAACAACGTGATCAACGAGATGGACGAGTACGCCATCGAGGAGGCGCTGAAGATCAAGGAGGCGCACGGCGGCGAGGTCACCATCCTGACCATGGGTCCGGACCGGGCGACCGAGTCGATCCGCAAGGCGCTCTCCATGGGCCCGGACAAGGCAGTGCACGTGCTGGACGACGCCCTGCGCGGCTCGTGCGCCGTCGCCACCTCGAAGGTGCTCGCCGCCGCGCTCGGTCAGCTCAATGCCGACCTGGTCATCTGCGGTGCCGAGTCCACCGACGGCCGGGTCCAGGTCATGCCGCACATGATCGCCGAGCGGCTGGGCGTCGCGGCGCTCACCGGCGCCCGCAAGCTCACCGTCGACGGCGCGACGCTGACCGTCGAGCGGCAGACCGAGGAGGGCTACGAGGTGGTCACCGCCGCCACCCCGGCCGTCGTCTCCGTCTGGGACACCATCAACGAGCCGCGCTACCCCTCCTTCAAGGGCATCATGGCCGCCAAGAAGAAGCCGGTGCAGACGCTCTCGCTGGCCGACCTCGGGGTCGCTGCCGACGAGGTGGGCTTCGACGGTGCCACCAGCGCCGTCGTCGAGCACACCAAGCGCCCCCCGCGCTCCGGCGGCGCCAAGATCACTGATGAGGGCGAGGGCGGCGTCAAGCTGGTCGAGTTCCTCGCCACCGAGAAGTTCGTGTGAGAGGGGGGTTCTGACATGTCCGAGGTTCTCGTCGTCGTCGAAGCCACGAAGGAATTCGGCGTCAAGAAGGTCACCCTGGAAATGCTCACCCTCGCGCGTGAGCTGGGCACCCCGAGCGCTGTGGTGCTCGGCGGCGCCGGCGCCGCCGAGGCGCTGAGCGGCAAGCTGGGCGAGTACGGCGCGGAGAAGATCTACGCCGCCGAGGGTGACGAGATCGACGGCTACCTGGTGGCCCCCAAGGCGACAGTGCTGGCCGAGTTGGTCAAGCGGGTGCAGCCGGCCGCCGTGCTGCTGGCGTCGGCCCAGGAGGGCAAGGAGATCGCCGCCCGGCTCGCCGTCAAGCTCGACAACGGCATCCTGACCGACGTGGTCGGCCTGGACGCCGACGGCACCGCGACCCAGGTCGCCTTCGCCGGCTCCACCATCGTCAAGTCCAAGGTCACCAAGGGCCTGCCGTTGGTCACCGTCCGGCCCAACTCGGTCACCCCCGCCCCGGCGGCGGCCACCCCGGCGATCGAGCAGCTCAGCGTGTCGGTCACCGACACCGACAAGCTGGCCACTGTCGTCGAGCGGGTCGCCGAGCAGAAGGGCTCCCGCCCCGAGCTGACCGAGGCCGGTGTGGTCGTCTCCGGCGGTCGGGGTGTCGGCAACGCCGACAACTTCAAGCTGGTGGAGGAGCTGGCCGACCTGCTCGGCGGCGCCGTCGGCGCGTCCCGCGCGGCAGTCGACTCCGGCTTCTACCCGCACCAGTTCCAGGTGGGCCAGACCGGTAAGACGGTCTCCCCGCAGCTCTACGTCGCCCTCGGCATCTCCGGTGCCATCCAGCACCGGGCCGGCATGCAGACCTCGAAGACCATCGTCGCTGTCAACAAGGACGGCGAGGCGCCGATCTTCGAGCTGGCCGACTTCGGGGTGGTGGGCGACCTGTTCAAGATCGTCCCGCAGGCCGCCGAGGAGATCCGCAAGCGCAAGTAGGCAACAGATACGTCAGTGGCCGCCCGTGCGAACGGGCGGCCACTGCCGTATGGGAGCTGATCGGCGAGCCGGGGAGCTGAGCCGGCCCGCCGATCAGCCCGTCAGGGAGCCCCTCAGCAGGCTGTCACCGGAGTGGCGGGTGTTGTTGTCGTACTGCTCGGCGGAGACGTCGACCACCGAGTAGGTCTTGAGGTCGACATTCGGGGGCAGGGGTAGCAGCGCGTCCGAGCCGCCACCCAGGGTGCCGACCGAGAACATCTCCATCGTCGTCGGATTGATGAGCCAGACCTCGTAGTACCCCGCGACGCTCGGGAGATTCGCCACATGCAGATGTAGTTGGCCGTCCTGGAAAACCCGGGCGTCACCCTTGGCGGTCGGCGGGGTCGCCCCGTACGCCGCCAGCGGCGCGCTCGCCACCACCACCGGCGGCGGGGTGGGCGTCGGATCGTCCGGTCGGAGCACCGAGACGGTGCCCACGACGCCGACCGCCGCCGCGGCGGCCGCGGTCACCGCTGTGGCCACCCAGCCGGACCAGCGGCGACCCCGACGGGATCGCCGCGCCGGGTCCAGTCGGGTCACCGTCGACTCGGCCGCCGCGCCGAAGGTCTGCTCGGCCGCCGTCGTGGTGTCTGCCTGCTCGGCCGCCGTCGTGTCGGCCTGCTCGGGCACCCGGTGTCGACGGGTCTCGGTCAGCAACGGCCCGGCCTCCGCGGCCCTGACCTGGGCTTCGATGCCCTGCCAGATGTGCTCCGGCGGGTCGGGCAGGTCGGCCAGGCCCTGCGTCTCGGTGCCGAGCCCCGCCACCTGTTGAAGGCTCGCGACCTCCGCCCGGCAGAGCGCGCAGGTGCCGAGGTGGGTGCTCTCCCCGTCGTCCGCCTCGCTCTCACCGAGTGCCAGGAATACCAGCCGGTCGTGGTCCAGGTGCTGCACCGTCCACCTCCCATCTGCGTTTCAAGCTCGCCATGCCGCGTCGGATGTGACTCTTCACGGTGCCCAACGGCACGCCGGTCACAGTGGCTATCTGCTGGTGTGTCAGGTCGTCGTAGAAGGCCAGCTCCAGCATCCGTCGCTGGTCGTCCGGGAGACGAGCCAGCTCGTCGGCGATCACCAGCCGGTCCACCACGCGGTCCGGGTCCGGTTGGGTCTGCGCCGGCTCGGGAAGCTGTCGGACCGTCTCCACCACCCGGGTCTCCCGGGCCGAGGCGCGCATCCGGTCGATCACCTTCCGCCGGCCGATGCCGAGCAACCAACCGATCAGCGACCCCTTGGCCGGGTCGAACGTGTCGCGACCCAGCCAGGCGGCGACGAACGTCGCCTGGGTGACGTCCTCGGCGTCGCTGCGGTTCGCCAGCATGGACGTGGCCAGGTGGAGCACGGCACGACCGTAGCGGTCGTACGCCTCGCGGAGCGCCACGTCGTCGCCGTCGCGGAACCTGCGGTCGAGGTCGTCCACCGGAGGGTCCGGTTCCTGTCGCAGCGCCGTCATCGGGCGGCTCGCCTTCGATGGGGCATGCCCGACTGTAGCTGCCACAGCCCTCGCCCCACTTCCCCGGTCGATGTCATCTCACCAGCTCTTCGTCTCCCGACCCCGTTCCGGATGCGGTCGGGGCCGGAAAAGAAAAGTGCTTCCCGGGCGCATCCGGCCGTCCGGCAGCCGGCGTAACCCGTTCTGCAAGCCAGGCCTGACGAATCAGCACCAAATATCAGGAGGCAGACATGCAGCTCTCGTACTTCCGTCGGGTCGCCGCGGGCGGCGCGGTCGCCGCGCTGGCCTTCGCCGGCGTCGGCGCGTTCACCGCCGGCCCCGCGTACGCCGCCACGTCGAAGGTCTCCGTCGTGCACGGCATCCCGGACACCCCTGTCGACGTCTACGTCAACGGCAAGAAGACGCTGGACAACTTCAAGCCCGGTGACATCGCCGGCCCGCTGAACCTGGAGGAGGGCGACTACGACATCGCGCTCACCAAGCCGGGCGAGCCGATCGGCAGCGCGATCCTCAAGGTGGACAACGCCGCGGTGCCGGGCGGTGCGAACATCAGCATCGCGGCCCACCTCGACGCCGCCGGCCAGCCGAAGATCACCCCGTTCGTGAACGACGTCTCGAAGGTCGACGCCGGCAAGGCGCGGCTGATCGTCCGGCACACCGCCGCTGCCCCGGCGGTCGACGTGCGCGCCGGTGGCACCCCGGTCTTCGAGGACCTCACCAACCCGAACGAGGCCAAGGGCGACGTCGACGCGGGCGAGGTGGAGGCCGACGTCGTGCTGGCCGGCACCGACACCGTGGCCATCGGCCCGGCGGACCTCAACCTCAAGGAGGGCACCGCCACGATCGTCTACGCGATCGGCTCCGCCGAGGGCAAGACCCTCGACGTGGTGGCCCAGACCATCACCGGCCTGCACTCCGCCCCGGGCGGCGTGCCCAGCGGTGACGGCGGCCAGGCCGGCACGGGCGTGGACACCTGGTGGTACGTGCTCACCGGTGCCGGCGTACTCCTGCTGCTTGGTGGTGGGGTGCGGATGGCGACCGCGCGGACCGGCCGCAAGTGACGGTGCGCAATCGCGGCGCGCTGGCGGCCCTGGCCGCCGGCGTTGCCGCGCTCACCGCCGCCGCTCTGGTGGCATGCGCCAACCAGCCGGCCGGGACGGTGGGGGCCGAGGAGGCGAGCACGCTGGCCAGCCCCGCACCGACCGCCGCCGGTGCCCCGTCGGTGCCGGTGACAGCGGGTGAACTGCCCGCCGGTCTGAAGATCATCCCGCCGGTACGGCTGCTGATCCCGGAGATCGGCGTCACCGCCACCGTCAACGCGGTCGGCATCAACGAGCGGACAAACGAGTTCGAGGTGCCGCCGAGCGTCGACCAGATCGGCTGGTACCGCTACGGCCCCGGCCTGGAGACGGAGGTCGGCTCGGTGGTCATCGCCGGTCACGTGGACAGCGCCAAGCAGGGCAAGGGGGCCTTCTTCCGGCTGCGGGAGCTGGACCAGGGCGACACGTTGACAGCTACCGGCAGCGACGGCGAGGCGCGGCGCTACCGGGTCGTCGCCCGGGAGGAGTACGCCAAGACCAAGATCCCGCTGGACCGGTACTTCGCCCGCGACGGCAAGCCGCGGCTGACCCTGATCACCTGTGGTGGGCCGTTCGACGCCAAGGCGCGCAAGTACCGCGACAACATCGTCGTCACCGCGGTGCCCGCCTGACCGGGTCCGCGCGCATCGAGCCGGGGTGGAGTTCCACCCCGGCCCGAAGCGCTGCGTCCCCTCCGGCATCCGGTCCCCAAGGTGTCGGCCGTACGCTGAACGGCGATGGCTTACCTGGATCACGCGGCGACCACTCCAATGCTCGATGAGGCACTGGAGGCGTACGTCGCTACCGCCCGCGAGGTCGGCAACGCGTCCTCCCTGCACGCGGCGGGCCGCCGTGCCCGCCGCAGGGTCGAAGAGTCACGCGAGCAGGTGGCCGCGGTGTTGGGCGCCCGGCCCTCTGAGGTGATCTTCACCGGTGGTGGCACGGAGAGCGACAACCTCGCGGTCAAGGGCATCTTCTGGGCCCGCCGAGCAGCCCGGCCCGACCGCCGCCGGGTGGTCTCCAGCGCCGTCGAGCACCACGCGGTGCTGGACGCTGTCGACTGGCTGGCCCAGCATGAGGGCGCCGAGGTCGGCTGGCTGCCGGTGGACGCCGTCGGTCGGCTCGACCCGCAGACCCTGCGCGCCGAGTTGGCCGCGCACGCCGACCAGGTGGCAGTGGTCACCGCGATGTGGGCGAACAACGAGGTGGGCACCGTCCAGCCGGTGGCCGAGCTGGCCGCCGTCGCCGCCGAACACGGGGTGCCCTTCCACACCGACGCCATCCAGGCGGTCGGTCAGGTGCCCGTCGACTTCGGCGCCAGCGGGGTCGCCGCGCTGACCGTCACCGGGCACAAGTTGGGCGGCCCGACCGGGGTGGGCGCGCTGCTGCTCGCCCGGGACGTGCCGGCCACGCCGCTGCTGCACGGCGGCGGCCAGGAACGCGACATCCGCTCCGGCACCCTGGACACCGCCGGCATCGTCGCCTTCGCGGTCGCCGTGGAGTCGGCGGTGAAGGGTCAGCAGGAGTACGCGGCCCGGGTGGCCGCACTCCGCGACGACCTGATCGAGCGGGTCCGGCAGGCGGTGCCCGAGGTGATCTACAACGGTGACCCGACCGACCGGCTGCCCGGCAACGCGCACTTCTCCTTCCCCGGCTGCGAGGGCGACGCGCTGCTGCTCCTGCTCGACGCGCAGGGGATCGCCTGCTCGACCGGCTCCGCCTGCTCGGCCGGCGTGGCGCAGCCCTCGCACGTGCTGCTCGCCATGGGCGCCGACGACGACCGCGCCCGCTCCTCGCTGCGCTTCACACTGGGCCACACCAGCACCCAGGCCGACATCGACGCCCTCATCGCGGCACTCCCGGCAGCGGTCGACCGAGCCCGCCGAGCCGCCGCCCTCCGCACCCCCCGCTAGCCCGGGTCCAACCCCGCCCCGCCCCTCTCCACGGTCGATCATCGAGTTGTGGTGCCGGGAAAATGGTGACTGTTGGCTTTTGTCACCCACCACAACTCCTTGATCGACGGGGGCTGAGGTGGAAGAGGTCACTGCGCCGCCAGCGCAGCCGGCGCGGGGTGGGTGGGTAGGCTGGCGGTGGGGAAGGGAGTTCGCTGGTGAGGGTTCTGGCGGCGATGTCGGGTGGGGTTGACTCGGCCGTGGCGGCTGCGCGGGCGGTGGCGGCCGGGCACGATGTGACCGGCGTACACCTGGCGCTGGCCCGCAACCCACAGACCTATCGGACCGGCGCGCGTGGCTGCTGCACGCTGGAGGATTCCCGGGACGCCCGGCGGGCGGCCGACGTGATCGGCATCCCGTTCTACGTGTGGGACATGGCCGACCGCTTCCACGAGGACGTGGTCGACGACTTCGTCGCCGAGTACGCCGCCGGCCGTACGCCGAACCCCTGCCTGCGCTGCAACGAGAAGATCAAGTTCGCGGCGGTGCTGGACCGGGCGGTGGCCCTGGGCTTCGACGCGGTGGTGACCGGGCACCACGCCCGCCTCGGCGCGGACGGACTGCTGCGGCGCAGTGTCGACCTGGCCAAGGACCAGTCGTACGTGCTCGCCGTGCTCACCCGTGAGCAGCTCGACCGGTCGATCTTCCCGCTCGGCGACTCGACAAAGGCGCAGGTCCGCGCCGAGGCCGCCGAGCGTGGCCTGGCCGTGGCCGACAAGCCGGACTCGCACGACATCTGCTTCATCGCCGACGGGGACACCCGCGGCTTCCTCGCCGGCCGGCTCGGTGAGGCGCCCGGCGAGGTGGTGGACGCCTCCACCGGCGCGGTCGTCGGCAGCCACAGCGGCGCGTACGCGTACACGGTGGGGCAGCGTCGCGGGCTGCACCTGGACCGGCCCGCCCCGGACGGCCGGCCACGCTACGTGCTCTCGATCACGCCGACGACCAACACGGTGACCGTGGGCCCGGCGGAGGCCCTGGACGTGTCCGACGTGCACGCCGTACGTCCGGTCTGGACCGGCGGCCCCCGTCCGGACGCCCCGGTCGAGTGCGAGGTGCAGTTGCGCGCGCACGGCGACGTGGTGCCGGCGACCGTCGCCCTCGACGGTGACCGGCTGCACGCCGAGCTGCGCCGACCGGTACGCGGCGTCGCCGCCGGTCAGGCCGTGGTGGCGTACCGACCGGACCCGGCCGGCGACGTGGTCCTCGGCTCCGCGACCATCACCGGCTGACCGCACGGCCTGGGAGTTCGCGGGATAGCCTTCGCCCGTGACAGATCAGGCGTGGCCCTGGCCGGCCGGCGCGGCAACCGGAATTGGGTCGCTGCCCGGCACCGACATCGGCGAGGCTCAGCGGGTGGTCCTCGGTGAGCTTCCCGAGCTGCCCCACCTGCCCGAGTTGCCGGCCCGTGGCCCCGGAGCGGACATGATCGGCCGGTCCGCCGGGCTGCTCGTCGAGCTGCCCGTCGAGGTGTACGCGGGGCGGTGGCGGGTCGCCCCACGTCCGGGCCGCGACCTGCGCCGGGCCCGTGACCTGATGGAACGCGACCTGGACCAGCTCGCCGAGCAGGCCGAGGGGTACGCCGGGCCGATCAAGGTGCAGGCCGCCGGCCCGCTCACGCTGGCCGCCTCCCTGGAGTTACCGATCGGTGGCCGAATGCTGCGCGACCCCGGCGCGGTCCGCGACCTGACCGGCTCCCTCGCCGAAGGGCTGCGCGCGCACGTCGCGGCGGTCGCCCGCCGGCTGCCCCAGGCATCGGTGCTGCTGCAACTGGACGAGCCGTCACTGCCGACAGTGCTGGCCGGGCGGGTGCCTACCGAGAGCGGTCTGGGCGCGTACCGGGCGGTCGACTCGGTGGACGCCGCCGCCCTGCTGCGCACCGTCGTCGAGGCGGTCGGCGTGCCGACGCTGGTGCACTGCTGCGCCCCGGACGTGCCGCTGGAGCTGATCCGTTCCACCGGCGCCGTCGCTGTCGCCCTCGACCTGGACCTGGTCACCAAGCTCGACCCGCTGGGCGAGGCGATCGACGCCGGCCTCGGGTTGCTGGCCGGGGCCGCACCGACCCGGCCGCCGTCGGCCGGTGGCGCGCCGACCTCCGCGCAGATCGCCGATCGGGTACGCCAGGTCTGGGACCGCCTCGGCTTCCCCCGTCGCCAACTCGCCGAGCAGGTGGTGGTCACCCCGGCCTGCGGCCTCGCCGGCGCCACCCCCGAGTACGCGCGAGCGGTCCTCGCCGCCTGCCGGGACGCCGGCCGACGCCTCGCCGAGGACTGAGGTTTCCTGTCGTACCTGGTGGGCAGGATGACGGTCATGATTGGACAGCTGCGTTCAGTGGTGATCGACTGCCCGGATCCGCGGGCGTTGGCGGCGTTCTACGCCGAGCTGCTCGGCGTGCCGCTCGCCGAGGGCGACTCCGACGACGACTGGGTGGTGCTGGGCGGCCCACCCGGTCACCAGCCGCGCCTCGCTTTCCAACAGGCGCTCAACCTGCGCCCACCGGCCTGGCCGGATCCTGAGCGCCCACAACAGTTCCACCTCGACGTGACGGTGGACGACATCGAGGCCGCCGAGAAGGCGGCGCTCGCGCTGGGTGCTCGGCGGCTGCCAGGTGAGGGCGAGGGCTTCCGGGTCTACGCCGATCCGGCCGGCCACCCGTTCTGCCTCTGCTGGGACTGACCCTGCCGTGGGTTGCGGCGGCCGGGCATCATGGCCGCCGTGATCCACACCTCTGCGCTTCGCGCCTCCGGTTCGCTCTTCGGCCTCGCCTACGGTGACGCGCTGGGCAAGCCGACCGAGTTCCTGACCGTCGCCGAGATCGAGCGCCGGTACGGCCCGACCGGCCCGCGTGAGCTGTCCGGCGAGCCGGCACTGGTCACCGACGACACCCAGATGGCGCTGGCGGTGGGTTGGGCGCTGCACGAGGCGCCGTCGTTCACGCCGGAGGCGGTGGAGCCACTGCTGCGTCAACGCTTCCTGGCCTGGGCGGTCAGCCCGGACAACAACCGTGCCCCGGGCATGACCTGCCTGCGCGCCTGCGCGGAGCTGAGCCGTGGGGTGCCCTGGCAGGAGGCGACGGTGGTCGGCTCGAAGGGCTGCGGGGCGAACATGCGGGTCACCCCGGTCGGGTTGCTCGACGTGGACCTCGACACGCTCGCCGGGTTGGCCCAGTTGCAGGCCGGGCTGACCCACGGCCACCCGACCGGGCTGGCCGCCAGCGAACTCACCGCGTACGCGGTCTTCGTGCTGCGCGCGGGCGTACCGCTGCCCGACCTCCCCGCAGTGCTCACCGAGCGGGCATTGTCCCAGCGTCTGGTCTACTCCGAGCAGTGGCTGGGCGACCTCTGGCAGCGCGCCGGTTCCAGTTCTCCGCAGGAGTTCATCGCCCAGGGCTGGGACGAGTGCCTGGCGGTGCTGGGCCGACTGACCAACACCCTGGCGCAGCCAGACGACGGTGGTGACCCGTGTCAGGCCACCGGGGAGGGCTGGGTGGCCGAGGAGGCGCTGGCCACCGCGCTGCTCTGCGCCGTACGGCACGCCGACGACCCGGTCGCGGCGCTGGCCCGGGGCGCGACCACCGCCGGCGACTCCGACTCGATCGCCGCCCTGGCCGGCGCGTTCGTGGGCGCGGCCGTCGGCATGACCGCCTGGCCCCGCGACTGGGCCGACCGCATCGAGTACGCGGACCAGTTGGCCACCCTCGGCGCGGCCTGGGACTGACCGGGCGGCCGGGTCGGCCCGGCCTGCCTCGGCCCGGTCGGGTCCGCCTCGGCTCAGCCGGCCCCGACCGGCGCGACCGAGCAGTCATGATCAACTCGGGTTTCTGCAAACCGGGGTATCCGGGAGTTCAGGACACCGCGACTTTCAGGAACCCGAGTCGACCATGAGCAGAGCCAGGCCGTGAGGATGTGAAGGGGCGGGCGGCCACGAGGTGCGGCCGCGAGGGGTGGTCAGGAGGTGGGGAGGTGGCGCAGGCTGCGGACCTTTCGCCACAGGTCGGCGTCGCAGCGGCCGGCGTGGTCGGCGAAGGCGGCCGAGCTGAGTCGGATCGGCTCGGTGAGGCTGAGGTAACTGTCGTGCTCCGCGCCCGGGTCCCAGTCCCGAGTGGGAATCCGAACGTGGTCGTCCCGGTCGCTCTTGTCCTGGCTGGTGATCTTCAGGACGTCGGCGCCCCGGGAGTCGGCGCGCAGCACCAGGCACGGGCGCACCTTCGACCCGCTGCCGTCGGCGTACGGCACGTCGGCCCACCAGATCTCGCCGGGCGCGGGGGCGTCGCCGTGCCGTTCGGTGTCGCGCGATCGGGGTTTGGTGGACGGCCGTTCGGCGCCACGGGGCCGCGGCGGGGTGGAACGACGGCCACCGGTGCCGCCCCGACCCGGTCGGGTGCCCGCCCGCCGGTTGGCCACCCGGTGCCGCCAACTGTTCCACGCCCAGCCGGCGGCCACGGCCAGCAGGATCGCCACCGCCCAGAGCAGTGCCTCGGGCATCCGTACCTCCGTGTCGCGGCGACCCGCCGGTCGCACCGTCCGGCGATCCTTGCACGCCGCCGCCGGTGCCGCTCGCCAACCACACCGCCGCCGCGGTCCGTGCCGCTCGCCAACCACGCCGCCGCCCCACACCGCCGCCGCGGTCCGTGCCGCTCGCCAACCACGCCGCCGCCCCACACCGCCGCCGCCCCACGGCCGCGCTGCACCACCGCCCCACCGCCGCGCCGCACGCGCACCTCGACGCCGCCATGCCCGGTGGCACTCGGCCGTCACCTTGATCACGTGATGGTGGGTAGCTGGATCGGCCCGTCGACGGCTCCTGTGCATCACGTGATCACCGGATCCGGCTGAGGGCGGGGTCGCATCGGGCGCGGGCGGGCGGCGGATTGTCCCACCGGCCCGATACGGTGCCGGAGTAGCGTGATCAGGGAGGTCGCAGGCGTGTCCGAAGGTGGCGGTGTGTCCGAGGAGCAGATCGGTCAGCAGGTCAGCCCGGCGCAGGAGGCGGCGGCCGGGGCTGAGCCGACGCCGCAGGCCCGGGAACGGCATGCCGCGCTCAGCCAGGAGTTGACCGAGCACCAGTACCGCTACTACGTGCTGGACGCGCCGACCATCCCCGACGCCGATTTCGACAGGCAGTTGCGCGAGCTGGAGGCACTGGAGGAGGAGTTTCCGGCGCTGCGGACGCCGGACTCGCCGACCCAGCGGGTGGGTGGCACGTTCTCCACCGACTTCACACCGGTCACCCATGCCGAACGGATGCTCTCGCTCGACAACGCCTTCGCCGACGAGGAGTTGGCGGCCTGGGCCGAGCGGGTCGAACGGGACGCGGGCGGCCCGGTGCCCTACCTGTGCGAGCTGAAGGTCGACGGGCTGGCGATCAACCTGACCTACGAGAACGGCCGGCTGGTCCGGGCCGCGACCCGAGGCGACGGGCGTACCGGTGAGGACGTCACGGCGAACGTGCGCAGCATTCGGGACGTGCCCGGCCAGCTCGTCCCGTCCGCCGAATTCCCTAACGTTCCCGAGTTGGTGGAGGTCCGGGGCGAGATCTACTTCCCGATCGCCGCGTTCGCCGATCTCAACGCGGGTCTGGTGGAGCAGGGCAAGGCACCCTTCGCCAACCCCCGCAACGCTGCCGCCGGCAGCCTGCGACAGAAGGATCCACGGGTCACCGCCACCCGGCCGCTGCGCCTGGTGGTGCACGGCATCGGCGCCCGACGTGGGTTCCAGCCCACGGCGCAGTCCGAGTCGTACGCGGCACTGAAGTCGTGGGGGTTGCCGACCAGCGACCGGTGGCGGGTCGTCCCGGACCTGGCCGGCGTGGCGGAGTTCATCGCCTACTACGCCGAGCACCGGCACGACGTCGAGCACGAGATCGACGGCGTGGTGGTCAAGGTCGACCCGGTCTCCATCCAGGGCCGGCTCGGGTCGACCAGTCGTGCCCCCCGCTGGGCGATCGCCTTCAAGTACCCGCCGGAGGAGGTCACCACCAAGCTGCTCGACATCGACGTCAACGTGGGGCGCACCGGCCGGGTCACCCCGTTCGCCGTGCTCGAGCCGGTGCGCGTGGCCGGTTCCACAGTTGCGCTCGCGACCCTGCACAACGCCCGTGAGGTGGAGCGCAAGGGGGTGCTGATCGGCGACACGGTGGTGCTGCGCAAGGCCGGCGACGTGATCCCCGAGGTGCTCGGCCCGGTCGTCGATCTGCGGCCCGCCGATGCCCGCCCGTTCGTCATGCCGACCAGTTGCCCGGCCTGCGGCACCCCGCTCGCGCCGTCGAAGGAGGGCGACGTGGACATCCGTTGCCCCAACACCCGCAGTTGCCCGGCCCAGTTGCGGGAGCGGGTGTTCCACCTCGCCGGCCGGGGTGGCTTCGACATCGAGGTGCTCGGCTACAAGGGCGCTGCCGCCCTGCTCGACGCGGAGATCATCAGCGACGAGGGCGACCTCTTCCAGCTCGACGCCGAGCAACTGTCCCGGTCGCCGTTCTTCGTCAACAAGGACGGCAGCCTGGGCAGCAACGCCACCAAGTTGCTGGACAATCTCGCGGTTGCCCGGGAACGGGACCTGTGGCGGGTGCTGGTGGCGCTCTCCATCCGGCACGTCGGCCCGACCGCGGCCCAGGCGCTCGCCCGGCACTTCCGCTCGATGGACGCCATCGACGCGGCCACCGAGGAGGAGCTGTCCTCCGTCGACGGGGTCGGGCCGACCATCGCTGCCAGCATCCGCGAGTGGTTCGCTGTGGACTGGCACCGTGAGGTGGTCCGCAAGTGGGCCGAGGCCGGCGTACGGATGGCCGAGGAGGCGGTCGACGAGGGGCCGCGCCCGCTGGAGGGGTTGACAATGGTGGTGACCGGCACCCTCGCCGGCTATTCGCGTGACCAGGCTGCCGAGGCCGTGCAGAGCCGGGGCGGCAAGGTCAGCGGGTCGGTCTCCAAGAAGACGAGCTTCGTGGTGGTGGGGGACAACCCCGGGTCGAAGGCCGACAAGGCCGCCAGTCTCAAGGTGCCGGTGCTCGACGAGGACGGGTTCCGGCTCCTGCTGGAAGCCGGCCCGGACGCGGCCCGGGAGGTCGCTCAGCCGGGCGGCTGACCCCGCCGGCGGGCGGGCACGGCGACTGGCCGCGTATACCAACTTAATTACGACTACGACCGATTCGTGACTGTCATACCGGGAAACTGGGGGCCGAGGGCGTTTCATTGGGTCACGGCGCGCGCACCGGCACGCCGATGGTCGGTCGGGAGGTGTGGTGGAGGTCGCCGATCCACGCAACTCGCTTCCTGCGGGGCGGGTCGCACCGTTCGCCGCCTTCGTCGCCGGCATCCTGGCGGTCGCCGCGCTGACGGCCGCCGTTCCACTCGCGAGGCTCCCCGACGAGTTGTCCCAGTTGCCGGTGGCGTTCTGGACGATGGCCGCGCTCGCCGTGGTCTGCGACGCGCGCCCGTTCGTGCCACCGGGGCGCCGGCAGACGTCGGCGGTGTTCCCGTCCACCTGCTTCACCTTCGCGATCCTGCTCGGCTGGGGTCTCGGCCCGGCAGTGGTGGTGCAGGCGGTGGGTGTCGTCGTCTCGGGTTGGCGGATGCGGCACGCCGCGTGGCGCACGGCGTTCAACGTCGGCCAGTACGCGTGTGCCCTCGCCGCCGCGTACGGCGTGATCCAGCTCGGCTCGGGCACCATCTTCTCCGGTGGGCGGTTGCACTGGACCGACGTGGCCGCCGTCGGCGGTGCCGCGCTGGCCTGGTTCGTCGTCAACTACGGGTTGGTCAGCTGGGCGGTGCGGCTGCGGTTCGGGGACCGCTGGTGGCCCACCGTCCGACAGGGCCTCGGCTTCGAGTTGCTCTCCACCGGCTCGCTGCTGCTGCTCGCCCCGGTGCTGGTCGCGGCGGCGCGGGTCAGCGCCGCGCTGATCCCGCTGGTGCTGGTGCCGCTCTTCGCCGTCTACCGGATGGCGCGGTTGACGAACGAACAGCAGCACCTTGCCGCCGCCGACCCGCTGACCGGGCTGCCCAACCGCAAGGCCCTGCTGGCCGAGGTGGCCGAGCAGGTGCACCTGCATGCCGAGCGGACCGCCCGCGGTGAACCCGACGGGCAGCTCGCGCTCCTGCTGATCGACCTGGACCGTTTCAAGAACGTCAACGACGCCCTCGGGCACGCCGTGGGCGACCGGCTGCTGGTCGAGGTCAGCGCCCGGCTCACCGACATGCAGCCCCGGCCGCAGATGATCGCCCGGCTGGGCGGTGACGAGTTCGCCATCGTGATGACCGGGCTGACCGACGTCGGTCAGGCGCGCGAGTTGGCCGACCGGGTGGTCGAGGCGCTGGCCGAGCCGGTGCCGCTCGACGGGCTGCCGTTGGACGTGGGCGGGTCGATCGGGATCGCCCTCTTCCCGGAGCACGGCGAGGACTTCGCCACCCTGATGCGCCACGCCGACGTCGCGATGTACGACGCCAAACACCGCAACGACACGGTGGCCGTGTACGCCCCGGAGTCCGACCACAACTCCGCCGAGCGACTCGGCCTCCTCGCCGACCTGCGCCGCGTACTGGAGGCCAGCCCTTCGCCCGAGGAGCCGTTCGACGCCGACGCCGAGTCGGCAGTTCAGGGCCAGGTCGAGGGCCAGGGCGAGGGTGCGGAGCCGGACGGGAACGGCCGGCACGGCGTGCCGAGCGACGCCGAGCGGACTGCCGACGTACCCCTCGTCGCGTCGGCGGAGGTGCGCGGCGGTGACGGTGCGGCGCTGCCCACCGGCGCCCCGGCCGGGGGCGCGCTGCCCACCGCGGCGTCGGACCGGTCCGCGCCAGCGGCGGACCCGGCGTCGGCGGTCGCCGCAGCACGGCCGGGAGCTGCCCGGTGGTGGGCACGCCGTCGGCGCACCGACGCCGAGCTGGTGCACTCCGATGAGCTGATCAACCGGATCGCCACCGGCGCCGACCCGATCCGGGGCCGCAACGCCCGTGCCACTGTCGCCGGCACCCGTTCCGGCCCGGCCCGGGAGCGGCGCGCCGGGGGCGGGATCGGTCGGCGGTCCCCGAACGGGAGCGCGGTGGGCAAGGGGCGCAACGGGGCTCGGCGCGACGTCGGGCCGGGTACGCCCGGGCAGCCACTCGAATCGACCGGTTGGGCACACGCGGACGACGAGCCGGCCGACGACGCCGGGGAAATCACCATGTACTACCAGCCGCAGATCGCCATCGCGACCGGCGAGGTGGTCGGCGTCGAGGCCCTGCTGCGGTGGCGGCACCCCCGCCGAGGGATGGTCGACCCGGAGGAACTCATCCGGGTCGCCGAGCAGAGCGCCGTGATGCGACTGCTCACCCGTCGTGTCGTCGACGACGTGGTGGAGCAGCTCGCCAAGTGGTCGGCGGCCGGCATCGGCCTGCGCGCGGCGCTGAACGTGAGCGTGCGCGACCTGCACACCGGCGAGATCGCCGACCAGATCGCCGACCGGCTGGCCCGCCACGGGGTGCCGGCCGAGCGGCTTCAGGTCGAGATCACCGAGGGCGCGTTGATGGCCGACCCGCGTCGGGTGCTGGCCACCATTTCCCGGCTGCACCGGATCGGGGTGGCCATCGCGCTGGACGACTTCGGCACCGGCTACTCCTCGCTCCAGCACCTGCGCCGCCTGCCGCTGTCCGAGGTGAAGGTGGACCGGTCGTTCGTCCTCGGCATGGCCGACGACGCCGACGACGCGGCGATCGTCCGGTCGATGATCGAGCTGGCCGGCGCGCTGGGGCTGCGGGTGGTGGCCGAGGGTGTCGAGGACGAGCGGACCTGGCGGATGTTGCACGCCGCCGGCTGCGACGCCGCTCAGGGGTGGTTCTACGCCCGGCCGATGCCGGCCGAGGAGTTGGTCACCTGGCTGGCCCGGTACCGGCCGGTGCGTCCGACCGGCGGGCTCCCGCAGCCGGATGTCGCTCGCCGCCCCACCCGCTGACCCGGCACGAGGGTCGCCGGAGGGGGAGTCGGGGACGCGGCACCGGAGCGGAACAATAGACTCGCTCCGGTCACCGCGTGTCACGCTCCACCTGTCGCGCGGCCGGCACACCGCCCGACCAGCAGGAATTCAGAAGGGGGCACGGATGGCCGCCATCTCCCGCGAGGAGGTCGCGCACCTGGCGCGCCTGTCGCGGCTCGCCGTCACCGAGGAGGAGCTGGACACGTTCGCCGGCCAGCTCGACGTGATCCTCCAGGCGGTCGCCCAGGTCGGCGAGGTCGCCGCCGCGGACATCCCGCCGACCTCGCACTCGGTGCCGCTGACCAACATCTTCCGCGAGGACGTCGTCACGCCGTGCCTGACCCCGGAGGAAGCGCTGTCGGGCGCGCCCGACGCCGAGGACCAGCGGTTCCGCGTGCCGCGGATCCTGACCGAGGATGTGGCCTCATGAGCGAACTGACCGGCAAGAGCGATCTGACCAGAATGACCGCGACGGAGATCGCGAGCCTGGTCGCCGGGGGCGAGACCTCGGCCGTCGAGGTGACCCAGGCGCACCTGGACCGGATCGCCGCTGTCGACGACCGGGTGCACGCCTTCCTGCACGTCGACACCGAGGGCGCGCTCGCCGCGGCCCGCGCGGTGGACGAGCGCCGGGCCGCCGGCGAGGAGCTGGGCCCGCTCGCGGGTGTGCCGGTCGCGGTCAAGGACGTGCTCGCCACCCGGGGTGTACCGACCACCTTGGGGTCGAAGATCCTGGAGGGCTGGCGCCCGCCGTACGACGCGACGATCGTGCAGCGGCTGCGGGAGGCCGGCACGGTGATGCTCGGCAAGACCAACATGGACGAGTTCGCGATGGGCTCCTCCACCGAATACTCGGCGTACGGCCCGACGCACAACCCGTGGGACCTGAGCCGGATCCCCGGTGGTTCGGGTGGTGGCAGCGCCGCCGCGCTGGCCGCGTACGAGGCGCCGCTGGCGATCGGCTCGGACACCGGCGGCTCGATCCGTCAGCCCGGCGCGGTCACCGGCACCGTGGGCGCCAAGCCCACCTACGGCGGCACCTCCCGTTACGGGCTGGTGGCCTTCTCCTCGTCGCTCGACACCCCCGGCCCGTGTGCCCGTACGGTGCTCGACGCGGCTCTGCTGCACCAGGTGATCGGTGGGCACGACCCGCGCGACTCCACCTCGATCCCGCAGCCGGTGCCGGACGTGGTGGCGGCGGCGAAGCTCGGCGCGACCGGTGACCTGACCGGTGTGCGGCTCGGCATCGTGAGCGAGTTCGTGGGCGAGGGCGCGGAGCCGGGCGTGATGGCGGCGTTCCGTGAGTCGGTGGACGCGCTGACCAAGATGGGCGCCGAGGTCGTCGAGGTGTCCTGCCCGACGTTCGCGTACGCCCTGCCGGCGTACTACCTGATCGCCCCGAGCGAGTGTTCCTCCAACCTGGCCCGGTTCGACGGTGTCCGGTTCGGCCTGCGGGTCGGCGACGACGGCAACCGGTCGCTGGAGGAGGTCATGTCGCTGACCCGGGAGGCCGGCTTCGGCCCGGAGGTCAAGCGCCGCATCATGATCGGCACGTACGCATTGTCGTCGGGTTACTACGACGCGTACTACGGGCAGGCGCAGAAGGTCCGGACGCTCATCACCCGGGACTTCACCGCCGCGTTCGAGCGGGTCGACGCGCTGATCTCGCCGACCACCCCGTCGGTGGCGTTCCCGATGGGCGCGCGGACCGCCGACCCGTACCAGATGTACCTGGCCGACCTGTACACGATTCCGACGAACCTGTACGGCGGGCCGGGCATCTCGGTGCCCTGTGGGCTCTCCGAGGGGCTGCCGGTCGGCCTTCAGGTGATGGCCCCGACGATGGCCGACGACCGGATGTACCGGGTCGCCGCCGCGTTGGAGTCCGCAGTCGGCACGTTCACCCCGCCGGCGCTGTAGAACGAAATTCACCGCATCGGCGCCGAGGGACCTGTCCCTCGGCGCCGATGGCGCGTCTGGGCGGGTTGGGCGTCGATCAGGGCTGGGTGGGCGGCCCGGCGAGGTAGCGGCGGGCCTCCCGCAGGTCACGCCAGCGCATCCATCCCTGGGTCGCCCAGAGGGCACCGAGCGCCACCGCGATCACCCGGGTCGAGAGGTGAGGTGCGCCGACGACCAGCAGTGCTTCGAGCAGCACGCCGACACCGAGGATCCAGAGCACCCAGCGCCCACCCGTGCGGCGTTCTGCCTCCCGGCGGGCGAGGGCGTCGACGCGCGGGTCGTCGGCGTGGCCGGCGCGGAGGGCCTGGCGAACCGCCGGATCGGCGGTCCGGCCGGCCCGGGGGCCGGGCAGCCGGTGCCCGGCCAGCAGCGCCACCGCCGCGCCGACCGCCGCGAAGAAGAGTGAGAGCGTGAAGATCGTGAGTACGCCGCGCGGCGAGGTCTCCCGCCCGTCCAGGACGAACAGCGCCACCGTCAGCGTCGGGAGCCCCACCACCAGCCCTGCGGCGACCAGTGCCGCGCTCCGCCACGAGCGGCGGCCGACCGACTGTCGCAGTGAGGTCGGCCGACGTCCACCGGCGGGTGGGATCGAGGCCGAAGTGGGGTGCCGAGCTGGCGGGTCGGCCGGCGGACCGATGACCCGGTCGGTCTGACCCGGCGGCTCAGCCGCCGACGGGGTCACGATCCCTCCCGGTCTCGCTGGCGTGACGCCGTCCACCGTCCCGTCCCCCACGCGGTGGCCAGCCCGATCAGGCCCGGAATGATGAGCAGGACCACCAGTAGCTGAAGGTCCTCCGGTTGCCGCTCGCCGCCGGCGGCAGACCAGCCGATGAGGGTGAGCACGGCCGCCACCACCCACGCGACCAGCACGACCAGCACGACCTGCTTCGTGTTGTACCGTCGTCCCGGCCTGTCCGGTCCGACGGATCGATCATTCCCCGTATTCGTCATGGTCGACGGGTACCCGAGTGACGTTGCGAACACACCTGGCTCGCGGAGGTTGCCGGTGGGTCGGGAAACCCGGCCGAGGATTGATCGGGCAACCCCATTAGGCTGGACAGGTTCTGTCCCGGATCGCGCCTGGAGCGTCTCATGACCACGACACTGCCCGCGTACGACGAGGTCGTTGCGCGCTTCGAACCGGTGATCGGCCTGGAGACCCACGTCGAGCTGGGCACGAACACCAAGATGTTCTGCGGTTGCCCGACCGACTTCGGCGGCGAGCCGAACACCCGGGTCTGCCCGGTGTGCCTGGGTCTGCCCGGTTCGCTGCCGGTGGCCAACAAGGCGGCTATCGAGGCGATCATCCGGATCGGCCTGGCGTTGAACTGCTCGATCGCCGAGTGGTGCCGGTTCGCCCGGAAGAACTACTTCTACCCGGACATGCCGAAGAACTTCCAGATCAGCCAGTACGACGAGCCGATCTGCGTCGACGGTTACCTGGACGTCGAGGTCAACGGCGAGACGGTACGGATCGAGATCGAGCGGGTGCACCTCGAGGAGGACACCGGCAAGACGCTGCACGTCGGCGGTGCCACCGGCCGCATCCACGGCGCGACGGAGTCGCTCGTCGACTACAACCGGGCCGGCATCCCGCTGGTCGAGATCGTGACCAAGCCGATCACGGGCACCGGTGCGCTCGCGCCCGACGTGGCAAAGGCGTACGTCGCCGAGCTGCGCGACGTGATCCGCACCCTCGGCGTCTCCGACGTGCGGATGGAGGAGGGTTCGCTGCGCTGCGACGTGAACACCTCGCTCAACCTGCCGGGCGCGGAGTGGGGCACCCGTACCGAGACCAAGAACGTCAACTCGCTGCGGTCGGTGGAGCGGGCGGTCCGCTCGGAGATGCTGCGGCAGGCGTCGGTGCTGGACGCGGGCGGCCGGATCACCCAGGAGACGCGCCACTTCCACGAGGACACCGGTGACACCACCCCGGGTCGCTCGAAGGAGACGGCCACCGACTACCGGTACTTCCCCGAGCCGGATCTGGTGCCGATCGCCCCGGACCCGGCCTGGGTCGCCGAGCTGAAGGCCGCCCTGCCGGAGCTGCCCCGGGTGCACCGGCGTCGGCTCCAGGAGCAGTGGGGCCTCTCCGACCTGGACATGCAGTCGGTGCTGAACGCTGGCGCGGTCGAGCTGATCGAGGCCACAGTGGCCGCCGGCACCACCCCGGCCGCGGCCCGCAAGTGGTGGCTGGGTGAGCTGTCCCGCCGGGCCAACGAGAGCGGCGTGGAGCTGGCCGAGATCGGTGCCACCCCCGCCCAGGTCGCCGAGCTTCAGGGGCTGGTCGACGCCGGCAAGCTCAACGACAAGATGGCCCGCACGGTGCTGGAGGGCGTGGTCGACGGTGAGGGCTCGCCCACCGAGATCATGACCAGCCGGGGCCTGGAGGTCGTGTCGGACACCGGCGCGCTCACCGCCGCCGTGGACGAGGCGATCGCCGCGAACCCCGGCATCGCCGACAAGATCCGCAGCGGCAAGGTCGCTGCGGTCGGCGCGCTGGTCGGCGCGGTCATGAAGACCACCCGTGGGCAGGCCGACGCGAAGACCCTGCGTGAGCTGATCCTGGAGCGCCTCGGCGTCCAGGGCTGAGAGACCCACCCGAAGAAGGCCGCCGCCGCGACCCGGCGGCGGCCTTCCGCAACCCCCTGTCGACTTTGCGGCCACCCCGCACCCCTCGCGAGGGCGTCAACGGCGACGCCTGGATGGAGCCACCGTGACCGAGCACGACCTCGATGTCCTCGACGAGATCCAGCGGCGGGTGCTCTGGCTCGCGACCCGGATCGTGGACGCCGCCAACCATGACCGGGCCACCGGCGACGGTGTGAAGGTCGGCGGCCACCAGGCGTCCAGCGCCTCCCTGGTCACGGCGATGACAGCGCTCTGGTTCGCGCACCTGGACGCCGAGGACCGGGTCGCCGTGAAGCCGCACGCGTCCCCGGTGTTCCACGCCATCCAGTACCTGCTCGGCAACCTGGACCGCTCCTACCTGCCCCGGCTGCGGGCCCGTGGCGGCCTCCAGTCGTACCCGTCGCGCACCAAGGACCCGGACGCTGTGGACTTCTCCACCGGTTCGGTCGGCCTGGGCGCGGCGGCGCCGCTCTTCGCCGCCGCCACCCGGCGGTACGTCGACGCGCACTTCGGGGCCCGCCCGCACTCCCGCTTCGTGGCGTTGATCGGCGACGCCGAGCTGGACGAGGGCAACATCTGGGAGGCGGTGGCCGATCCGGCGACCACCGGGCTGGGCAACGTCATGTGGCTCGTCGACTTCAATCGCCAGTCGCTGGACCGGGTGGTCCCCGGCATCCGGATCAACCAGTGGCGGGGCCAGTTCGAGGCGGCCGGCTGGCACGTCGTGGAGGTCAAGTACGGCCGCCGGCTCGCCGAGGCGTACGCCCGGCCGGGCGGCGAGGCGCTGCGCGACTGGATCGACGCGATGCCCAACGAGCAGTACCAGTCGCTGTTCGGGTTGGCCGGGCCGGTGCTGCGCAAACAGTTCCTGGACGGCGCTCCGGCCGGCATCGCCGAGCTGATCGCCGACGTCTCCGACGAGGAGCTGGGCCCGCTCGTCACCGACCTGGGCGGGCACGACCTTCAGGCGATGCTTGACGCGTACGCCCAGTGCGACGCGGTCACCGACCGGCCGAGCGTCGTCTTCGCGTACACCGTCAAGGGTTGGGGGTTGCCCATCGCCGGCAATCCGCGCAACCATTCCGCGCTGCTCAGCTCGGAGCAGGTGGACACGCTGCGCGCCGCGCAGGGGTTGACCGTCGAGACCGAGTGGGACCGCCTCGACCCGGCGTCACCCGCCGGGATCCAGGCCGGCGCCCGCCGGGAGGCGCTGTCCCGCGCGCCGCGCGAGCGTGCGCTGGGGGTCACCGTCCCGGAAAGCACCGGAGTACGCGCCAACAAGCCGATCTCCACGCAGGAGGTCTTCGGTCGGGTGCTGGTGGACCTGGCGCGGGACCGGGAGGTGGGCCGTTACCTGGTCACCACCGCCCCGGACGTGGCCACCTCCACCAACCTGGCCGGGTTCATCAACAAGACCGGGGTGTTCGCCCCCACCGAGCAGCGTTCCTGGACCGAGGACCGGATGCTGCGCTGGACGGAGAGCCCCGCTGGGCAGCACATCGAGCTGGGCATCTCGGAGATGAACCTGTTCCTGCTGCTCGGCCAGCTCGGGCTGTCCTGGGACCTGTCCGGGCAGCCGCTGCTGCCGGTGGGCACCGTCTACGACCCGTTCGTGCTGCGCGGCCTCGACGCGTTCCTGTACGGCACGTACTCCGGCTCCCGGTTCGTGGTGGCCGGCACCCCGTCCGGGATCACCCTCGCCCCGGAGGGCGGCGCCCACCAGTCCACGATCACCGCCTCGGTCGGCCTGGAGCTGCCCGGGGTGACCTTCATCGAGCCGGCGTACGCGGCCACCCTCGACTGGCTGCTCTGCGACGCGCTCGGTCAGATCGCCGGTGGGTCGGCCCCGGCCGCGACCGCCGCACCCGCCGAGGACGGCGCGTACTACTTCCGGTTGAGCACCCGACCGCTGGACCAGGCGCCGTTCGAGGCGGCCCGGGCCCGGCTCGGCGACGCGGTGCTGCGCCGGCAGGTAGTCGCCGGGGCGTACCGCCTGGTCGACGCGCACCAGGCGTACCCGCACCTCGTCGACGCCCCGGTGGTGCAGCTGGCCGCCTCCGGCGCGGTGCTGCCCGAGGTGCTGGCCGCCGCGGCGGAGTTGGCCGACGAGGGCATCGCCGCGCACGTGGTGGACGTGACCTCGCTGGACCGGCTCTACCGGGCCTGGCAGCGCACCCTTCGCCAGGGCGTACGGACGGCCACCGTGCCCAGCGTGCCGGGCGCGCTGCGGTCCGCGTTCGCGGACCGGGTGCCGGTGGTGAGCGTGCACGACGCCGCGTCGCACGCGATGGCCTGGCTCGGTTCGGCGGTCGGCGCACCGGCGGTGCCGCTCGGCGTGGACGAGTTCGGCCAGTCCGGCAGCGTCGCCGAGCTGTACGAGCTGCACGACCTGCTGCCCGGCAGCATCGTCAACGCCGCACTGGCCGCCATCGCACTGCGCTGACCCGTCGGCCGCCCGCCGGTCCGCCGGCGGGCGTCGACGTCGGCTCAGCCGGTCGGGGTGGGCGTCGGTGTGGCGGGGACACCGCCGCTCGGCGTGGGTGTGGGCGTGGCGGGGACACCGGCGGCAGGGTTCTCCACCAGGCGCCGTTCCAGGTTGACCTGGGCCTGCCCGGTGCCGCCGACGGTGATGGTGTCGTACGCCTGGAGCAGTTTCTGCTGGTCGAAGTAGAGCACGCTCATCGACAGCGGGGTGGGCTTCTCGCCCTCCAGGCCGCGCAGCCCGGCGCCGCCGGTGGAGCCCTCCACCATCAGCGTGGTGCGCTGCTGCCCGGGCGTCTCCGGCAGCTCGGAGACCTGCCGGGAGTGGGTGTGCCCGGCCAGCACCAGCGGGCAGGTGCCGGCGAGCGGCCCGGCCGACGCCGGGTCGTGCACGAGCGCGATGTTCACCGGTCGCGGTGAGCTGCGGACCGTCGCGGCGAGCTGGTTGCCGACACCGATCACCTGGTCGGCCACCTGCTGGGTCAACCCGCTGCCGGCCGGGGAGGTGTTCTTGTCCGGTGTGAAACGCGGGTCGCCGATGCCGGCGATGGTCAACCCGGCGACCGTAGTGGTCGTGTTGTTCAACACGATCGCGTTCGGCTGACGGGCCACCGCGGCGGCGGTCTTGCCGGAGTCGTGGTTGCCCCGGATGAAGACGTACGGCTTCTTCAACAGGCCGATCGAAGCGACGAAGGAGGCTTCCGGTTCGCTGCCCCAGTCGGTGATGTCCCCGGTGTCGATCACCACGTCGATGCCGAACTGCTCCACGACCGTCCGGATCAGCTGCCAGCCGGTCGGGTTGAGGTGCATGTCGGAGACGTGCAGCACCCGGGTGGTGCCCGGGGTCGGCTCCAACAGCGGAAGCGCCGAGACCGTGGTGTAGAGCTGGCTGACGTTGCCGACCAGGCGCTGCAACTGCTCGGCGTACTTGGTGTAGTCGTTGGCGATCCGGCGGGCGTCACCGACGATGGCCGGCGCGTTGACCAGCAGCCCCTCGTAGCGCGGTTCCTCGATTGCCTGCGGACGAAGGGTCGCCGCCGCCGTGCCGAGGCTGCCGGCGGTGACCAGCAGCGCCAACCCACCCGCCCAGGCGGTGCGCCGGACGTCGCGGAAGATCAGCCCGGCCAGGATCAACGTGACGAGCACCGACGCGCCGAGGGTACGCAGGCCGAGGCGCATCACACCGGAGCGGACGTCCTCCACGGCGCTCTGGCTGGCCCGGCTGATGCTGGCCGGGTCGTCGATCAACGCCTCGGTGCGCCCCTGGTCGAGGGCGCCCAGCCGGACGGTGAGATGGGTCGGCCCGTCGTGGCTGTCGAGCAGCAGCGCGCCGAGCGGCGGGATGTCGACGGTGGTGCCGCCGTCCCGGGCGGGGGAGATGCTGAGATTGGCCCGGAACGGGCCGATGTCCGTGCTCACCTGGCCACCGGCCAGCACCCCGAGCACCGCCCCGGCCAGGGCCACGGCGAGGACGGCGACGATCAGCCCGAGGCGGCGCAGCGGGCCGGCCGCGCCGACCCACCAACCCGTCGGGCGCGGCCGATCGGCACCGGTCACCGGGTCGTCCCGGTCATCGGCGTCGTCGTGCCGCTCGTCGCGTTGCCCGTCCATGCTGAAAGTCTGACCTGCCCGTCGGAAGATCTTGGCAAACCTGAACGGATGGTGACGCAATCAGCTGCGTCCGCCGTCACCACCCGCGAAGACCACCCGCAGGAGCCGGTCGTCGTCGCCCGCCGGGTCGCCCCGGCCGTCGTGGTTGGAGGTGCTCACCCAGAGCGACCCGTCCGGTGCCGCGGCGACCGCACGCAGCCGACCGTAGCGGTTGGTGAGCAGCTCACTGGGCTGACCGAGCAGGGTGCCGGTGTCGGTCAACTCCATCACCCAGAGGCGCTTGCCGCGCAGACAACCGGTGACCAGCAGCCGGTCCGTGGCGGCCAGACCGGAGCAGGACGCGTCCGACGTCGCCCACTGCGCGATCGGGTCGGTGAACCGCCTGTCGCCGGCCTGACCCTCGACCTCCGGCCACCCGTAGTTGCCGCCCTTGGTGATCTGGTTGATCTCGTCCCAGGTGTTCTGGCCGAACTCGACGGCGTACATCCGCTTCGCGGCGTCCCAGGCGAGACCCTGGACGTTGCGGTGCCCCATCGACCACACCGGGGAGTTGGGGTACGGGTTGCCGGCGGCGGGCTTGCCGTCCGGGGTGATCCGGAGGATCTTGCCGCCGAGGCTCTTCACGTCCTGCGAGAGGGGGCGCTGACCGGCGTCACCGGTGCTGACGTAGAGCTGCTTGTCCGGGCCGAAGCCCAGCCCACCACCGTTGTGCACATTGGCCTTGGGGATGCCGGTGAGGATCGGGGTGGGCTGCCCGCCGAGTTGCAGCCGGGCGACCCGGTTGTCCCGCTCGGCCGTGTAGTAGACGAACACCGTCCGGTCCCGGGCGTAGTCGGGGGAGACGGCGATGCCGAGCAGGCCACCCTCGCCCGCCGCCGCCACGTCGGTGATCGTCTGCACCGGGCGGACCCGCAGCCCGTCCGGCCCGGACTCCGGCCCGACCTGGAGGATCCGGCCGTTGTCCCGTTCGGTGACCAGCGCGCCGCCGTCCGGCAGGAAGGCTATCGCCCACGGCACCCGCAGACCCTTGGCGAGCACTGTGGCCACCGCCTGCTGGCCGGCGCCGCCAGGGCTCGCCGACGCGGACGGGGTCGGCAGGTTGGGCGGTTCGCCGGCCGGGTCGGGCTCCGGCTCACCGAAGCTGCAACCGGCGGTGAACAGCAGCGCCGCGCAGGACGCCGCGAGGGCCACCCGGAGGCGGTGGATGCGAGGGTACGGGGGACGGGCGTTCACCCGGCCCAGGGTAGCCCGCCGCGCGACCCGGCCGGGCCCGTCGAGATGCAACGGGTGCCGATGGACCCGCCCGATGATCCCCGGTGGACCACTCACCGAGCCCGTACGGCCAGCAGCGCGGTGTCGTCCTCACGGTGCCGGATCGAGGCGACGAGCAGATCGCACAGGTCGTCGAGGGGCAGCGTGTCGGTGCCGGACAGTCGGCCCGCCAACTCGGCCAGCCCCTCGTCGATCGAGCGGTCCCGTCGTTCGATCAGCCCGTCGGTGTAGAGCAGCAGGGTGTCGCCGGTGGCCAGGCTGGTCGAGTGGCTGCTCCGCGGCGACGGACGGGCCAGGCCGAGCAGCGGCTCCGGTATGCCTTGGAGGACCTCGACCGCCCCGCCGACGCGGACCACCAGGGCCGGCGGGTGCCCGGCGTTGGACCAGGTCATCTCGTGCACACCGGCGCGCTGCGGACAGATCCGGACCAGTGTCGCGGTGGCGGCGATCGGCAGCCGCAGGCCACGGATGGCGCCATCCAGGTTGCTCATCAGTGACCCGACCGCGTCCGGCCGGCCGAAGGCGTTGCCCCGCACCAAATTGCGTAGCTGGCCCATTGTCGCCGCCGCCTCGATGTCGTGCCCGGCGACGTCCCCGATCGCCGCGATCACGTCGCCGTCGGGCTGCGCGAAGGCGTCGTACCAGTCACCGCCCACCTCGACCCGGTCGGCCGCCGGCTGGTAGCGGGCCGCCAGCTCCAGCTCCGCCACCACCGGCAGTCGGGGCAGCATGCTGTGTTGCAGGACCTCGGCGACGTGCCGTTGCTCCCCGTACATGGAGCTGTTGCCGACGGCCTGGCCGGCCCGGCGGCCGATGTCGACAGCGGTGAGCAGGTCCCGGTCGTCGAACTGCTGACGTTGGCCGCCGTTGACGAGGGTGATCGCCCCCAGCACCGTGCCGCCGACGCCCCGCACCGGCACGCTCAGGTAGGAGGCGATGCCCAGCCGACTGGCGATGGAGGCCATCTCCGGGTTCGTGGTGCCCCTCGTGACGTCGGCCAGGGACGCCACGCTGCCGAGCCGGGGTTGGCCGGTCCGGAGCACCGCCCGGATGCTCGACTCTGAGCTCAGCCCGGTGCGCAGCAGATCGCCGAAGCGGTCGACGTCCGCAGCGCGGGCCGGGTCGCGGTGCACCGAGACCACCTCGCGGGGCAGGCCGGTCGGCCCGATCAGGGTAAGCAGGCACCAGTCGGCGAGCAGCGGCACCATGGTGGCGGCGAGCCGGCGCAGCGCGGTGCCCACGTCCAGGGTGCCGGCGAGGGTCTCACTCACCCCGGCCACAAGTTCCAGCCGCTCGTGCGCCTGCACCACCCGCCGTCGGGCCTCCTGCGCGCCGTCGAGCGCGATCCGCAGCCGCAGCTCCGACGAGCAGGCGGCGGCCAGGTCGGCCAGGGTCCGCAGCTGCGCGGCAGTCCAGGCGCGGGGCTTGCTGTCGATGGCGCAGAGCGAGCCGAGCACCCGGCCGGAGAGGTCGGTCAGCGGCATCCCGGCGTACGCGACCACGCCGAGGTCGTCGATGGCCAGGTTGTCCCGGACGCGGGGGTAGAGCCGGGCGTCCGGCAGCACCATCGGCACCTCGATGTCCACCACGTGCTGACAGAACGAGTGGCTCAGCGGGGTCTGCCGGCGCTCCGACCAGGGTTCCGGCAACCCGACCGCGCCGGGGAAGAACTGCCGGTCGGCGGAGACCAGGGAGACCAACGCGACCGGCACGTCCAGCAGGTCACTGACCAGCCGCGCGAACCGGTCGAACGCCTCGTCCGGGGCGGCGTCGAGCCCGGTGTCGGCGAGCGCGCGCAGCCGCTCCGGGTCGCCGAGCACCGAGGGTGGCGCGATCGAACGCCGGGCGGGGCCGGGGGAGCCGTCGGTCATCGAGCACCTGTCTGCCGGGGCGGAGGCCGACCGGCCCTCCGACCCTTCGTTATACCTCGTTCGGGTCGGAGTCGAACATCGGTGTGCTGAGTCTCGCCCGCCCCGACCCCGCGCGCCATCCCCCGGGACGCCGGTTCGCCGCCGTGCCTCCACCAGCCGCAGCGTCGGGGACTATCGTCGGCGGACGTGAAGGTATGGATTCCGCACCAGGCCGGCCTGAACCTCCTGGGCGAGCTGCCCGCGGACGTGACGGTGGAGGTCTTCGAGCAGACCGATCGGATGCCGTCCGAGGCGGCCGACGTCCGCTTCTGGGTGCCACCGTTCCTGGGTGGCTCGGACGCGACGGCGGTGCTGCGGGAGCTGCCGGACCTGGCGGTGGTGCAGTTGCTCTCCGCCGGGGCGGACGCCTGGGCCGGCCGGACGCCGCCGGCTGTCACGCTCTGCGATGCCCGGGGCGTGCACGACCCTTCCACCGCCGAGTGGGTCGTCACCGCGATCCTCACCCAGCTGCGGGCGTTCCCGGCGTTCGTCCGCGCGCAGGCCGAGCGGCGCTGGACGTTCGCGGAGAACACCCCGACCGACGAGCTGACCGGCAAGCGGGTGCTCATCATCGGCGCCGGCTCGATCGGCGCCGCGGTGCGCGACCGGCTCACCCCGTTCGACGTGAGCTTCACACTGGTCGCCAGGACGGCCCGCCCGGAGCAGGGAGTGCACGCCGTCGAGGAGCTGCCCCGACTGCTGCCCGACGCGGACGTCGTGGTGGTGCTGGTGCCGCTCACCGACCAGACCCGCGGCCTGATCGACAAGGCGTTCCTGGCCGCGATGCCGGACGGGTCGCTGCTGGTCAACGCCGCCCGGGGCCCGGTGGCGCACACCGAGGCGCTCGTCGCCGAGCTGGGCACCGGTCGGATCATGGCGGCGTTGGACGTCACCGACCCGGAGCCGCTGCCCGCCGACTCGCCGCTCTGGGTCATGCCGAACGTGCTGCTCACCCCGCACGTGGGTGGGTCGGTGCGCGGGTTGTTGCCACGGGCCTACCGACTGGTGGGCGACCAGGTACGCCGCTTCGCCGCCGGGCAACCGCTGATCAACAGGGTGGTCGACGGCTACTGACCGGGAGTCTCCGCCGGAGCGTCCGGCAGCGGCTGGCCGGTCGCCGCGACCAGTCGGGGCAGATCCGCCCCACGGACGGCCGGCAGGGTGACCTGGCGGCCGTCGTCGAGCCGGGCCACCGCGCGCCCGCGCTGGTCGGTGGTCAGCTCGAGGACCTGGTCCCAGTCGATCCGACGGTGCCCGACCAGCGCCCTGATGCGCAGCTCCCGCGCGTCGGCGTCGGTGCCGGCCCGCCAGGCCCACACCGCGACGGCGAGCGGGACGAGCAGCACCGGCAGCAGGTAGTCCCGGGCGTTGGCCAGCGGCAGGGCGCCGACGAAGGCGATGATCGCGGCCACCAGGATGGCTTGGTTGTACCGGAAGCGGACCGTGTCGGGCTTACTCACCCTCCGATGATCCCACTTCGGGATGTTTCGGCTCGCGGCGGGCGGTGCCGGCAGCGTGCGGTACGCCGTACAGTGACACAGGTCGTTGTCTCCCCTGAGTGACCGGCAAGTAACCAATTCGGCCGTCCATCGTTGCCAATCGTGGGTAGCGGACTCGCAACGTCCGATGTCCCGCACCGCCGCACCGCCCCCGTGCCCCCTCACGAAGGCGACCGCCGTGCTCCTCGCGTACCCGTTCCGCGTTCTCGTCCCCCGCCGTGCGGCGCCGGAGGCCGCCACGTCCGTGGCGGTGGCGCTGCTCCTCCTCGCCGGTTCCGTCGACCTGGTTCCACCCTCGGTGGTGATCGCGTTGGCCGCCGGTGCCGGCGCCACGCTCGCCGGGCTGCGACTGTCCCGGCTGGCCTCCCGACGCGGCACCGATCCGACGCCGCGTGCGGCGGGGGTGCTCCTCGACGCGGCGGTGGTGGCGGCCGGTCTCACCGCTGTCGTGTTGCCAGTGGCCGGCATCGGGCACACCCTCGCCGTGCTGATCGGTTCGCTGGTCGTGGCGGCCCTCTCGACGGCCGGTCTGTACCGGCTCCCCGGCCGGTCCCGGGCGGCGGCCTCGGTCCGGTTGCGGT
The DNA here is from genome assembly GCF_036136635.1 of Micromonospora sp. NBC_00330. NCBI lineage: Bacteria > Bacillati > Actinomycetota > Actinomycetes > Micromonosporales > Micromonosporaceae > Micromonospora > Micromonospora sp. NBC_00330. The sequence goes on along the minus strand of NZ_CP108012.1, from coordinate 4,568,178 downwards.
GGCTGGTCGAGTCGACCGGCCCGGCCGTCGGTCTGGCCCTCGCCGGCTGGTTGCTGCTGCCCCCCGTCGGCCTGCCGGCCCCGGTTCGGCTGGTCGCCGCGTTGACGCTCGGCGGGTTGGGCGTGGCCGCGTTGAACGCGTTCGCGGGGCCACGGCGGCGCTCGGGCACGGCGGTCTGCCGGGGCGGCGTTTTGCTCACGGTGGGCGGGCTGGTGCTGCTGGCCGCATTGCCGTCCGCGCCGGCCGGCCGGGTGGCCCTGCTGGCCGTACCCCCGTTGGTGTTCGGGATGTTGCTCGTCGCGGTTGGCGCGGCGGATGCGGCGGACGACGCGGAGTCGGTGGAGCCGGTCGCCGCGGCCTGGCCCCGGTCGGTGCTTCCCGCGGCGGTGCTGCTGCTGGCATCGGGTCTGCACCTGGGCGCCGGCCGCGCACCGGACCGGACGAGCGTGCTGTTGGCCCTGGCGGCGGTGCCGCCCCTGGTGCTGCGCGAGCTGCTGCGCGCCGGTGACGCGTCCACGTCCGTTCGGCGGGCCGCTCATCGGCGACCGGCCGGCCGTTCGCTGCGGCACCGCCGTGCGGCCCCCGGACGCTGGCCGGGCACGCCGGAGCAGCCGCCCGAGCGAGCCCTCGGCGTCCCGGAGGGTGCGGCGACCGCTACGGGTGCCGGCTCGACCTGGTCGCCTGATCACAGTTCCGCGTGGTCGGGGCTCGACCGGCGACCCGCGGCGGCGAGCGGCACCCCCGGCGACCGGGCCGCCCTGCTGGACGCCCTGGCCGCGATCGGCGACGTCCCGGCGCCGGCCGGCGCGCTGCTGCTGGTGGACCTGCACGGCACCGAGGGTTTCGGCCCGACGGCCCGGGAGGACGTGCTGGCCGAGGCGGTGCACAGGGCCCGCGCCGTCATCGCCCCCGACGATCTGGTCACCGGGTGCACGGGTACCGGCTTCGCGGTGGTCACCGCCGCCGGCCCGGTGCTGGCGTACGCGCTGGGCACCCGACTGTTGAGCGCGCTCGGCCCGCCCTACCGGCTGGCCGGCGCGATGCTGCGCGTGCAGACGAGCATCGGGTTGGCCGAGGTGAGCGGCGCCGGGCCGGCGGACGTGCTCCGGCAGGCCGAGCTGGCCCGACGACGGGCCGTGCAGTTGGGCCGGGACCGGGTGGAGTGGTACGACGCGTTCCTGGAGGAACAGCTGGTGCGCCGGCTCGACCTGGAGCGCGAGCTGCCCGGTGCGGTGGCGCGCGGCGAGCTGGACCTCGTCTACCAGCCGGTGGTCGACCTGGCAGACGGGCAGCCGGTCGGTGCCGAGGCGCTGCTGCGGTGGCGCAGCCCGGTGCTCGGCACTGTGCTCCCGGCCGAGTTGCTGCCGGTCGCCGAGGACCTGGACCTGGTCGGCGAGTTGGAGTGGTGGGTGCTGGACCGGGCCTGCCGGCAGTTGTCCAACTGGTCGGTGGGCGTCCGGGAGCTGTGGATGGCGGTCAACGTCACGACCCGGGAGCTGACCACCCCCGACTTCGTCCAGCGGCTCGCGGCAGTGCTGGCCGCGTACGGGGTGCCGCCGGAGCGACTGGTGGTGGAGGTGAGCGAGCCGAGGGTCGCCGGCGATCTGTCGACAGTGGTGGCTCGGCTGGCCGGGCTGCGGTCGTTGGGCGTACGCACCGCGTTGGACGACTTCCGGGCCGAGCATGCCTCGCTGGCCCAGCTTCGCCGCCTGCCGATCGACCTGCTCAAGGTGGGCCCGGAGTTGGTGGGCGCCCGGCCGGACGGGCAACCGCCGCTGATCGACGTGGTGGTCAACGTGGGCGAGCGGTTGGGCGTCGAGATCGTCGCCGAGGAGTTGGAGTCGTCGACCCAGGTCGAGGGGGCGCGCCGGGGTGGTTGCCGGTACGGGCAGGGGTTCGCGTTGGCCCGGCCGGCGACGGCCGAGCGGGTCGAGGCGTACTTCGAGGAGTTTCCCTCAGCGTCTCGCTGAACCGGTTCATCTCCCCCGGGGCGGTGCGGTGCTGCCGCGCGGCGTGAGGTGGGGTGTCTCGTCCTGTACCCGCCCCGCCGGTTGCCCGGCGACGACGGCGAGCAGTTGCCGGGCGGCGTGCGCGCCGTACGCCGGGATGTCCCGGCCCAGCGCGGTCAGCGGCGGGTGGACCAGCCGGCACAGCGGCGAGTCGTCCCAGGCCACGATGGACAGATCGCCGGGCACTGTCAGGCCCATCTCCTGGGCGACGGAGAGCCCGGCGATGGCCATCACGTCGTTGTCGTAGATGACAGCTGTGGGCCGGCTGGCCGAACTGAGCAACCGGCGGGTGGCCCGGCCGCCCTCCTCGCCGGTGTAGTCGGACCAGACGGTGGCCGCGTCGACCAGGCCGAGCCGCTGGCAGACCGCAGAGAAGGCGTCGGTGCGGATCTCGGTGTGCCGCAGGTCGGGCAGGCCGGCGACCCGGGCGATCCGCCGGTGCCCGAGCGCGACCAGGTACTCCACCGTCTCGGTCAGCGCGGCGGCGTCGTCGGACCAGAGACTCGCCAGCTCACCGGTGCCGCCGGGGCCGCCGATCACCACCGCCGGCAGTTGCAGCTGTTCGAGTGCGGGGATGCGACGGTCGTCGGTACGCAGGTCGCAGACGAGCACCCCGTCCACCCGTCGTTCGCCCCACCAACGCCGGTAGACAGCGATCTCGGCGTCCGGGTCGGCCACCACCTGGAGGGTCAGCGCGTACGAACGGGCGGAGAGTTCGGCCTCGACGCCACTGATCAGCGCCATGAAGAACGGCTCGACGCCGAGGGTCCGCGCCGGTCGGCACAGGGCCAGGCCGATCGCCCCGGCGGTGGCGGCCGAGAGGGCGCGGGCGGCGCTGCTGCGGCTGAAACCGATCTCCGTGGCGATGGCGAGGATTCGCTGCCGGGTGGCCTCGGAGACGCCGGGCTGCCCGTTCAGCGCGTACGACACGGCGCCCTTTGACACCCCGGCGCGTTGGGCGACGTCGGCGATGGTCGGCCGCTTCACCGGCGTGCTCCTTCGCTCTCTGGCCGTTGACAGCCCGGATTCCGGACCGTACGGTTTCTCAGCTTATCCGGTTCAGTACGGCATCTTTCGATGCGGGAAGGTGCGGGTGAAATCGTGAGCCGACAGGCACTCTACGACGGTTGGACAGTGCGAGCGGTCCCCGGAGCGCAGGTGCCCGAGGAGGTCGCCGGTCGGTCCGTGCCGGCGACAGTGCCAGGCTGCGTGCACACCGATCTGCTCGACGCCGGGCTGATCGGAGACCCGTACCTCGACGACAACGAGCGGGCGGTGGCCTGGATCGGGCGCACCGACTGGCTTTATCAGACCACGTTCGTCCACCGGTCGGGCGACGACGAGCGCGTCGACCTGGTCTGCGCCGGCCTGGACACCGTCGCCACGCTCACAGTCAACGGCGTGGAGGTCGGCCGCACCGCGAACATGCACCGCGGCTACCGGTTCGACGTCCGACCGCTGCTGCGCGACGGGAACAACGACCTGGTCGTCACGTTCGAGTCCGCGTACCGCTACGCCGAGGCACAGCAGGAACGGCTCGGCGACCGGCCGAACGCCTACCCGGAGCCGTTCCACTTCATCCGCAAGATGGCCTGCAACTTCGGCTGGGACTGGGGGCCGACACTGGTCACCGCCGGCATCTGGCAGGAGATCGGCCTGCACGCCTGGTCGACCGCTCGACTGGCCACCGTCCGTCCACTGGTCACCATGGACGGTCGCGACGGCCGGGTCGAGGTGCACGTCGAGGTCGAGCGGGTAGCGGACGTCCCGCTGACCGTCCGCGCCGCCGTGGCCGGCGTCCGCGCCGAGGTGGTCGTCCCGGCCGGGCAGCGCACTGCCGTGCTGACCCTCACCGTCCGCGAGCCCGCGCTGTGGTGGCCCCGAGGGTACGGCGAGCAGGCCCGCCACCCGATCGAGGTGACACTGCACGCACCGGACGGCGACGCCCTGGACAACTGGTCGCACCGGATCGGCTTCCGCTCCGTACGGCTGGACACCACACCCGACGAGCACGGCACCCCGTTCGCGTTGTCGGTCAACGAGGTCCCGGTCTTCGTCCGCGGGGTCAACTGGATCCCTGACGACGCGTTCCCCACCCGGATCACCCGGGAGCGACTGGCCGAGCGGTTCGACCAGGCGGTCGCTGCCAACGTCAACCTGCTGCGGGTCTGGGGCGGAGGCCGGTACGAGTCGGCGGATTTCTACGATCTCGCCGACGAGCGCGGGCTCCTCGTCCAGCAGGACTTCCTCTTCGCCTGCGCCGCGTACCCGGAGGAGGAGCCGTTCGGCAGCGAGGTGGCCGCCGAGGCCGCCGAGCAGGTGACCCGACTCGCGCCGTACCCGTCTCTGGTGCTCTGGACCGGCAACAACGAGAACATCTGGGGCTGGCACGACTGGGACTGGCAGCAGGCCCTCGCCGGGCGCACCTGGGGGCGCGGCTACTACCTAGACGTGCTGCCCCGGATCGTCGGCGAGCTGGACCCGACCCGCCCGTACTGGCCGGGCAGCCCCTGGTCGGGCACCGAGGCGATCCACCCCAACGACCCGGCGCACGGCACCACCCACATCTGGGACGTGTGGAACACCGACGACTACACCAAATACCGGGAGTACGTCCCGCGCTTCGTTGCCGAGTTCGGCTACCAGGCGCCACCGGCGTACGCGACGCTGCGCCGGGCGTTGAGCGACGAACCCCTGGCGCACGACTCACCGGGCATGGCGCACCACCAGAAGGCGGCCGGCGGTGACGCCAAGCTCCAGCGGGGCCTCGACGCGCACCTGCCCGCCCCGGCAGACTTCGACGACTGGCACTACCTGACGCAGCTCAACCAGGCCCGGGCGATCCAGCTCGGGGTGGAGCACTTCCGCTCCCACCGGGACGTCTGCGCGGGCACCATCGTCTGGCAGCTCAACGACTGCTGGCCGGTAACCTCCTGGTCGGCTGTCGACGGCGACGGCCGCCGCAAACCCCTGTGGTACGCGTTGCGCCACGCGTACGCCGACCGGCTGCTCACAGTGCAACCGCGCGACGGCGGCCTGGCCCTGGTCGCTGTCAACGAGACCGCCGAGGCGTGGGCCGTACCGGCCGCGGTCACCCGGTTCACGCTCACCGGGGAGCCGAGGGCGAAGACCTCGGTCGACCTCGACGTCCCGGCGTACTCCTCGGTGGTGCTGGCGCTGCCGGCGGACCTGGCGCGGCCGGAGGATGCCCGGCGCGAGTTGCTGGTCGCGGAGGCCGACGGCACCGCGGAGCGCGCCCTGTGGTTCTTCGCCGAGGACCGGGAGGTGGACTGGCCGGCGGCGGCCTGGGACGCGACTGTCGAGCCGGTCGACGGTGGGCAGCGGGTGCGGGTCACGGCCCGCACGGCGCTGCGCGATCTGACGCTCTTCCCGGACCGCCTCGACGGCTCCGCCACCGTGGACACGGCCCTGGTCACGCTGCTGCCCGGCGAGTCGACGACGTTCACGCTGCGGTCTTCTGGTCCGCTGGACACCGCTGCGCTGACCGCTCGGCCGGTGCTGCGCTGCGTCAACGACATTCAGCGAAGCTAGGCCGCTACCGGACGCCGCGTCCGACCGCTGACACTGTCGAGAGGGTGATGCCCCACAGTCATCACGATGACTGTGGGGCATCACCCTCAATGCCATCCAAGCGGCGCGCTGCCCGGGAGCTACTCCTCTGGCTGGCTGCCGACCTCAGGGCTTCCGGGTCAGGCGCGGGCGGCGGCGAGCACCTGGCCGACCAGGGCGCCCGAGGTGCCCGAACGCTCGTACTCGGGCCGGTTCAGGCTGCCACCCATCAGCGGCGCGGGGTTGCGGTGCACGGCAGGGCTGTCCGAGCTGACCAGGGCCGCGAAGTGGTACTCGTCGGCGCCGGTCGCCTCGACGATCCGGGCGATGTTGCGCGGGGTGATGCCACCGCCCGGCATGATGACGATCCGGCCGGCGGCTCGGCGCACCAGGTCGGCGATGAGCGGAGCTCCCTCCAGCACGCTGACCTCCTGACCCGAGGTGAGCACCCGGTGCACGCCCAGCTCGATCAGCTGCTCCAGCGCCGCGTGCGGGTCGCGGGTCATGTCGAACGCCCGGTGGAAGGTGATGCTGGCGTCGCCCGCGGCGGCGATCAGCCGGCGGGTGGTCGGCACGTCGACGTCACCCTCGGCGGTCAACGCGCCGATCACGATGCCGTGCGCGCCGGCCGCCACCGCGGCCCGGACGTCCCGCTCCATGGCCTCGATCTCGAACGGCGAGTAGATGAAGTCGCCGGCCCGGGGACGGACGATCACGTGTACCCGGATCCGGCTGACCGCGCGCAGAGTCGTCTCGATGGTGCCCAGGCTGGGGGTCAGCCCGCCGTCGAAGAGCGCGGAGCACAACTCCACCCGGTCGGCGCCGGCCTCCTCGGCGGCGACCGCTCCCTCGACGCTGTCGATGCAGATCTCGAATGTGTTCATGATTCTTCCTTTTCCGTGCGAGGCGATGCCGCTTCGGTCCGAGACGATGCTGTGGTCCAGTCGATGACGGCCGTGACGGCACCAACGGGTACGCCGCCGCCGAGCACCGGCACCTGGCGCAGCGCGTCGGCCCCACCCACCGGTACGCCCACGGCGTCGAGGGCGGCGAGGGCGATGGCGGTGGTGGCTCGGGGCGAACCGTCGATCGCCTTCACCGCCACCGCGTGACCGTCCGGTGCGGCCACCGCGAGAACGCCTTCGGCCCCGCCCTTGGCGAGGAAGCCGGGCAGCGCCCGCATCAGGTCGGTGTTCGGGTGCCTGTTCCAGCCGCCGACGTACTCCGGGTGCTGGCGCATGGCCTGCGCGACCAGCGCCTCGTCGCTGCCGGCGGGCGCGGTGACCAACGCCTGGAAGGTGCGGGCCAGGCCGGTCAGCGACAGGCCGAACAGCGGTGCACCGCAGCCGTCGACAGCGTGGTGCGCGATCGGCGTGCCGGCCAGCCGGGCGACGGCGGCGGCGGTTTCCCGCTGGAGCGGGTGGTCGGGGTCGAGGTAGTCGTGGGTGCTCCAGGACCGGGCGACGCAGGCGACCAGCATCGCGGCGTGCTTGCCGGAGCAGTTCATCCGGATCCGGTCGCGCTGTCCGTCGGCGCGGATCAGCCGGTCCCGGGTCGGTTCGTCCTCCGGCCAGTCCTCCGGGCAGCCGAGCGCGTTCTCGGTCAGGCCGGCCCCGGCCAGCATCGCCCGCACCACCTCGACGTGCCGATCGTCGCCGGTGTGGCTGCCGGCGGCGAGGGCCAGCGCCGGGCCGGTCAGCTCGTCGCCCGCCGCGATCCGGCAGGCCAGTGCCTGCACCGGCTTGAGGGTGGAGCGGGGCAGCACCGGCTCGTCGGGTACGCCGGCCGCGAGGGCGACGGTCCCGTCCGGGGCGAGCACCACGACACTGCCGTAGTGCCGGCTCTCCACGAAGCCGTTGCGCACGACCCGGGCCAGCTCGGCGTAGCGGAAGATGGTCACCGGGGGGTGTTCCCTTCGAGAAGTGGCGGGGGCAGTTCGGCGGTCCGCCGTCCGCGCCGTCCGCCGAAGCGGCCGTTGCGGGCCTGGAGGACGCGGGCGAACTTCGACAGCGACGCGTTGACCACCAGGTAGATCAGCGCCACCACCAGGAACGTCTGGATCAACAGATGGGTGTACGAGGAGAGCACCTGCCCGCTGTAGAGCAGCTCGGTGTAGCTGACCACGAAGCCGAGCGAGGTGTCCTTGAGCAGCCCGACCAGTTGGCTGACCAGGGACGGGGCGAGTTGCAGCAGCGCCTGCGGCAGGACCACCAGCGCCATCACCTGCCCGCGGCGCAGCCCGACCGCGAGCCCGGCCTCGGTCTGCCCACGGTCCAGCGCCAGGATGCCGGACCGGAAGATCTCCGCGAACGCCGCCGAGTTGGAGACCACCAGCGGCACCACGAGCTTCCAGAACAGCGGGAAGTTCAGCCCGTACTGCGGCAGCGCGAACAGCGTCACGTAGATCAGCAGCAGGGTGGGTACGGTCCGGAAGATCTCCACGTACGCGCCGGCAAGCCAGCGCAGCGGTCGGTGCGTCGACAGCCGGCCGAGCGCCAGGAGCAGCCCGAGCGCGGCGCTGAGCACTGCGGTCGCGGCGGCGGCGCGCAGCGTGGCCCAGAGGCCGTTGAGCAGGTACCGCCAGATGGGCCAGGTGGTGAACGGCTCCCACCGGGCGGCGGCCAACTCGCCGTGGCTGGCGAACTGGTGGACGGCCGCGACCACTGCGCCGGCCAGGAGGACGGCGCCCAGCACTGTGGCGATCCGGATTCGCCGTTGGGCGCGCGGACCGGGCTCGTCGAAGAGGATCTGTTGCGTTTTGTTCATCGGACGATCGCCAGCCTTCGTTCGAGCAGGCCGGTGACCTGACCGATGATCAGCGCCAGCAGCATGTAGGCGAGGCCCGCGCCGGTGAAGACGGCGATCGGTTGAGCCTCGACCAGGTTCACGGTGTTGGCCGCCTGGGTCAGCTCGACCACGCCGACGGCGGCGGCCAGCGACGTGTTCATCAGCAGCGCGATGCAGATGTTGCCGATCGGCTGGATCACCGCCCGGAGTCCCTGCGGCAGGATCACGTGCCGCAGGGACTGGCCGAAGGTGAGCCCGATGGCTCGGGCTGCCTCAGCCTGGCCCACACCGACAGTGTTGATCCCGGCGCGGATCGCCTCGGCCAGGTACGCCCCCTCGTACACCGCGATGACTATCGCGGCGGAGGTGAACAGCGGGAACGTGATGCCGATGGTCGGCAGCGCGAACACGAAGAGCACCAGTAGCGCCAGCAGCGGCAGGTTCTGGAACACCTCCACGTACGCGGTGCCGATGGCGCGTAGCAGCGGGACGGGGGCGATGCGCAGGGTGGCCACGACGATGCCCAGCAGCATCGCGCCGACGGTGGTCACGACTGTCAGTTCGACAGTCGTGACCAGGCCGTGGCCAAGCTCGCTCAGGTGGGCGGTGAGGGCTTCCATCGGTACGAGAGGTTGCTCAGGAGCCGTCGGCGGAACCGAGGGCGGGCGGGGTGGGCGCCCCACCCTCCACCACCGAGCCGAGGGTGCCTTCCCAGACCTTCGCCCACGTGCCGTCGGCCTGGATCTTCTTCAGCCAGTTGTTGACGAACTCCTTGAACTGCACGTCCTCCTTGTTGAGGCCGATGCCGTAGGCCTCGGTGGTGAACGGCTCGCCCACCACCTTCATCCCCGGGTTCGCCTTGGCGCCCGAGGCGAGCAGCGTGAAGTCCTGCACGTACGCGTCGCCGCGCTTCTGGAGCAGCGCCTGCAACGCCTGCGGGTCGGTGCCGAACGCGATCTGCTTCGAGCCGGGCGCGGCGGAGGGCAGCGCGGTGACGGCGGGGGTGTTCGCCCCGACGATCACGGTCTTGCCGGCGAGGTCCTTGACGCTCTTGATCGAGGTGTCGTCCTTGCGGACCCCGACGGCGAGGCCGGAGGTGAGGTACGGCCCGGCGAAGGCGACCTGGGTGGCCCGCTGCGGGGTGATCGTGTACGTCTGGAAGACCGCGTCCACCGACTTGGCCTGGAGCATGGCCTCCCGGGTCTGGGTGCCGATGGTCGTCGTCTTCACCTCGGGCTTGCCGATGATGTACTTCGCCAGCAACTTCGCCATGTCGGCGTCGAAGCCCTCGATGGTGCCGCTGACCGGGTTCTGCTGGGCGAGCAGCGGAGCGTCCAGGGATCCGCCGATGTTCAGGTAGCCGCGCTTGCGGATCGCCTCCATCGTCGAACCGGCCGGGATGTCCGCGTCGGTGGCCACCGGGGCGGCGTCGTACACCGACTGGGCGACCACGCCGTCGCCGCCCAGGCCGGGGTTGCCGGGCAGCGTCGGAGCGCTGCCGCCGCCGTCGCCGCCGCAGCCGGCGGCGGCGAGGGCCACCGCCACAGCGGTGGCGGTGAGGGCGAGCGACCGCCGCCCGGTGAAGCTCATCTTGAGGATTGACATGACACCCTCCCGTTGGGGGCTAGTGCTGGAGGATCTTGGATAGGAAGTCGCGGGCCCGCTCGGTGCGCGGAGCTGCGAAGAAGTCGTCGGGAGCGCCGGATTCGACGATCCGGCCGTCGTCCATGAAGACCACCCGGTCGGCGGCGCGACGGGCGAAGCCCATCTCGTGGGTCACCACGATCATGGTCATCCCCTCGGCGGCCAGGGAGACCATCACGTCGAGCACCTCGTTGACCATTTCCGGGTCGAGGGCCGAGGTCGGCTCGTCGAAGAGCAGCACCTTCGGTTGCATCGCCAGGGCCCGGGCGATCGCGGCCCGCTGCTGCTGTCCGCCGGAGAGTTGGGCCGGGTGGTGGTTCGCCTTGTCGGCGATACCGACGCGCTCCAGCAGGGTCATCGCCTGCTGCCGCGCCTCGGGTCGAGCGATTCGGCGGACCCGGGTGGGGCCGAGGGTGATGTTGTCCAGCACCGTCTTGTGGCCGAAGAGGTTGAAGGACTGGAAGACCATGCCGACGTCGGCGCGCAGCCGGGCCAGTGCGCGGCCCTCGGCGGGCAGCGGCTCGCCGTCGATCTCGATGCTGCCCTTCCCGGCGGTCTCCAGCCGGTTGAGGCAGCGGCACAGTGTCGACTTGCCGGAGCCGGACGGCCCCACCACGACGACCACCTCGCCGGCGGCCACCGTGAGGTCGATGTCCTTGAGCACGTGCAGCGGACCGAACCACTTGTTCAGGCCGCGTACCGACACCATCGGTCGGTCCGCACCCGTCGTCTCCGGTGCCACCAGACGGCCTCACTTCCTTCGACTACAAAACTAAGTCAGCTTCATATCGAACCAACAGCGCCATCTAAAGGTAGCCAGCAAACTAAGTCAACCGGTTGCTTGAACAAACTCCGGGTGCTAAGAAGCTGACGTGACGATTGACGACGCGCCACGCGATGCCCTCCGGGGCGGCCCCCGGGAGCTACTGCGCTGGGTGGCCACCGGTGCGGCCGTCAGTCGGGCCGACCTGTCCCGCCTCTCCGGCCTGTCCCCGTCGACGGTCTCCCAGCGGGTCGAGGCGTTGATCAGCCAGGGGCTGCTGGAGGAGGCCGGCGCTGGGCGGTCCCGGGGTGGGCGACGGCCCCGCCAGCTGGCCGTGCCCACCGGCGGCGCCGTGGTCGGCGCCATCGACCTCGGCGCGCATCACGCCCGCGTCGGTGCACTGGATCTCTCCGGGCGGGTGGTCCAGGCCCGCACCCTGCCGGTCCGCATCGAGGACGGCCCGGAGGCGGTGCTCGGCGCGCTACTCGCCGAGGTCGCCACGCTGGTGGGCAGCGATCCGGCGGCCGGGGGCTCCTCGGTAGGTGCGCTCCGCGGCGTCGGCATCGGGATCCCCGGTCCGGTGCAGCACTCCACCGGGCGGATCGTCAGCCCGTCGCGGATGCCCGGCTGGAACGGCTTCGACGTCGCCGCGTTCTGCGCCGGCCGCGTCGACGTGCCGGTCATCGTGGACAACGACGCCAACCTGATGGCGCTCGGCGCGCACCGCACCGCGCATTCCGAGTTGGACCACGCCGTCTACATCAAGGCCGGCACCGGAATCGGCTCCGGTGTGATCTCCAGTGGACGGTTGCACCGGGGCGCGCAGGGATCGGCCGGGGACATCAGCCACTGCCGGGTGGTGGCCGATCCCGCGCCACCGTGCACCTGTGGCAACGCCGGTTGCCTGGAGGCGGTGGCCAGCGGCGCCGCACTGGTCACCGCGCTCCGGGAGCAGGGTGTGCCGGTCTCCGACCTCACCGGTGTGATCCGCCTGATCGACGACGGTGACCGGCAGGCAACCGCCCTCGCCCGGCAGGCCGGTCGCGCCGTCGGCGAGATCCTCGCCGTGGTGGTCAACTTCTTCAACCCGCAGGTGGTGGCCATCGGTGGTCGGCTCGCCGACTGCGAGCCGCTGCTGGCCAGCATGCGGGCCACCCTCTACGAGCGGTGCCTCCCGCTGGCCACCCAGACCCTGCTCATCGAACGGGTCGCCGCCGGCCAGGACGTCGGCATCACCGGTGCCGCCCACCTGGTGATCGACCACGTCGTCGCGGCCGCCTGACCTCGCTCAAACCGACGGCAGTGGTCGCCCAGGGTGACCTGTCGCTGTATTGCGTGCCAGATTCATGCGCTTTTGCCCGTGCGCCTGCACTGATCATCCTGACAGTTTCCTTACAGGCAGTCACGTAGCCTTCCGGTGTTCCTCACTCACCCGTGACTGCTCCTGGAGGTTTCGACGTGCGGATCAACGGACCGCTGCTCCTGCCGATCTCGTTGGCAGCGGTGCTGGCAACCGCCGCCTGCGGCCTGTCGGCACCGGCGTCCGGGCAGGCCGAAGTCCCACGCCCCGGCCCGAGTACGCAGAGCTCGGCTCCGAGCGCCGACGACACGCCAACCTCCAGCCCGACTCCGAAGATCCCTACCGACGCGCAGATCCCCACCAGGGCCGCCGGCACCTTCACCACCGCCACCGGCAAGGGTCGCGTGATCGGCAAGGGCAAGAAGCGGGTGCGCTACAGCGTCTCCGTGGAGAAGGGCATCGCCTGGGGTGACATCCCCGCCTGGAAGCCGGACCGGTTCGCCGCGAGCATCGAGCAGGTGTTGGCCGCACCGAACGGGTGGTCCACGTCCGCACAGCACCCGGTCACCAACGACGCGGTGAACCTGACCCGGGCGTCGTGGTCCTTCCAACGGGTCGGCACCTCGACTGTCGACGTCGACGTGCGGCTCGCGACACCGAGGACAGTGGACCGACTCTGCGGCGCGAGCGGCGTCGACACCGAGGGCGTCTACTCATGCAAGTACGGCAAGACCATCATGATCAACTTGCGGCGTTGGCTTCAGGGTTCACCGGGATACCCGGTCAGCATCGACGAGTACCACGCCGGCGTGATAAATCACGAGTTCGGTCACTTCCTCGGCTTCGCCCACATGAAGTGCGGCGGGCGCGGCAAGCCGGCCCCGGTCATGATGACCCAGACCATGGGCCTGGGCGGGTGCGTGCCAAACGTCAGCCCGTTCGTCGGCAACGGCCAGTTCGTCAGCGGACCGTGGGCGCGGTCCTGACCCGCCGCTCCGCACCGGCCTCGACCGCCGACCCGCACGCCACCCGGCGTGATCAACACGAGATCGCTGACAACGCGGCATCCGAGTTGGCTCGACACCCGATATCACTGATCTCGTGTCGATCAAGGGGGCGAGTGTCGACGTGCCTGCAGGCCCTACTCGTCAATTGGCCCCGCTCGGCCTGGGCGACAATGATGACCAGTTCGATCCCGGCGAGGTGAGGATCTGAGGTATGGGCAGCCCTTCGGAAGTGGAATCCGCCGCGGATGGTGTCGGCCGGCTCACCGATCAACTTCGGCGTTTCGCCGAGGAGCGCGAGTGGCAGCAGTTCCACACGCCGAAGAACCTGGCAATGGCGCTGTCCGGTGAGGTCGGCGAACTGCTGGCAGAGCTGCAGTGGCTCACGCCCGAGCAGGCTGGCCAGGTGATGGCGGACCCGCAGGCGGGTGCACGGGTACGCGCCGAGGTCGGCGACGTCATGATCTATCTGGTCCGGCTCGCCGACGTCCTCGACATCGACCTGGTCGAGGCAGCGATAGACAAACTTGCGGATTCAGCCCGGCGCTACCCCGTGGAAAGCGCCAAGGGCTCCGCAGCGAAGGCGCCACGGTCATAGCCGTTGGTTGATCTTCTAGTTACAGTCGTGGCAGTAAGGCGGTCCGACGGGCTTCCGGTGCACGGATATGCCCCCCATCCGCACGATCTCTTCGTGCTGCCCGGGGGCACCTGTCGATGTCGGCGTACCGTACGTCCGCTGCTGGTCTGTTGCGTCTCGCTACCGATGGCACCCTGGTGGAGGTGCTGACCGAAAGGGCTCGCCACAGCGGTCATGGGGTGAGCCCCGCCGAGAAGCGGTCCTGGGCGCGTAGCCTTCCGGTGCTCGCGCAGGATCTCGCCGACGCGGGCCTGACCGAGGTCGAGGTGCTGGTCGAGTACCAGCTTCCGTTGACCAGCCGGCGCGTCGACGCCGTGCTGGCCGGTGTTGATCCACTTACCGGAGATGACTCCTACCTCGTCGTCGAACTCAAACAGTGGACCTACGCCACGGCCTTCGAGGACTCCGACACCCTCGTCGCCGTCGAGCAGGTCCGTGGGCCACGCCTGCATCCCGGGGTGCAGGTGCAGGACTACTGCCGCTATCTCAGCGACTTCCTGGGCGTGCTCGGCCGCGACCAGAAGCTGTTACGGGGCGCCGCCTACCTGCACAACGCGGTGGACCGTGACGTTGTCGACCTGCTCGACCGGCCGGCCACGGAGCAGAGCCGGATCTTCACCGGGCAGCGTCGGGGGCAGTGGCTCGATCACCTGCGCAGCCGATTCGCACCCGCTTCGGGAGCAGGCCCGGCGGACAGGTTCCTGACCAGCACCGTGCGCCCCAGCCGGCATCTGCTGGCGTACGCCGCCGCCGAGCTGAAGGAACGCTCGCACTTCATCCTGCTTGACGAGCAACATGTGGCGTACGAGTTGGTCATGCACGCGGTCGAGCGGGCTCGGACGGCGAACCACAAACGCGCGTTGGTGGTGGCTGGTGGGCCGGGCAGCGGCAAGAGTGTCATCGCCCTCGCGGTCCTCGGGGAGTTGGCCCGGCGGAACCGGTCGGTGCTGCACGCCACCGGTTCGCGCTCCTTCACCCAGACATTGCGTCGCTACGCCGGGCGGGGATCGACTCGGCTGCAGAGCCTCTTCAAGTACTTCAACAGCTTCATGGACGCCGAGCCGAACGACATCGAGGTGCTGATCTGCGACGAGGCGCACCGGGTACGGGAGACGTCGGTCAACCGCTACACACCCAAGGCGCGCCGGGATGTGGCCCGCCCGCAGTTGGACGAACTCATTTCGCTTGCCCGGGTGCCGGTCTTCCTGCTCGACGAGCATCAGGTGGTGAAGCCGGGTGAGCTGGGCAGCGTCGAGGTCATCTCCGCCTTCGCGGAGAAGCTCGGCGTGGAGGTCGAGGTGGTCTCTCTGCACGACCAGTTCCGCTGCGGCGGCAGCGAGGCGTACGAGGAATGGGTTCTTGACCTGCTCGGCCTCGACGGCGGCGAGCCGTCCGTTTGGACCGGCGACGGCCGGTTCGACGTGCGGGTCGCCGAGTCGCCGGAGGAGATGGAGGCGTACCTGGCCGAGCGGCAGGGACTCAGCGGCACGGCCAGGATGTCGGCCGGCTACTGCTGGCCGTGGAGCGATCCGAGACCCGACGGCACGTTGGTGCCGGACGTCACGATCGGCGACTGGGCGCGACCGTGGAACGTCCGGAGCGAACGCAGTGTCGGCGAGGCGCCGGGGAGTGCGTTCTGGGCCACCGACCCGAACGGCTTCGGCCAGGTTGGCTGCGTCTACACCGCCCAGGGCTTCGAGTACGACTGGTCGGGGGTCATCATCGGCCCGGACCTGGTGGCGAGGGACGGCCGGTTGGTGACCCGCCGCGAGGAGTCGAAGGACTCGTCGATCCGCAGCCGCAAGTCCGTCGGCGACGGGGAGGTTGACCGTTTGATCCGCAACACCTACAAGGTGTTGCTGACCCGGGGCATGCGCGGCACGGTGCTGTACGCGACCGACCCGGAGACGCGGGAGTACCTGCGCGATCTGGTGCGGGTCCGCCGGGCACCGGAGATCAGGTTCGAGGTCGAAGCCGGGTAGCGGCAGCCACACAGTGTCGATACTGTGACCGTCAGTTCAGCGGATCGACGGGCTTCCGGCGAAGGACACGCCCCCACCGCACGAGATCTTCGTGCCTCGGGGGCCTGTGAATGCTGGCGTTCCAGACCACACCAGCTCAGATCGTCGCGCTGCATGACGACAAACGACTGGACGACGAGTTGGCGGCCTACCTCACCGCCTCCGGATACAAGGTGAACGAGCCCGAGCGGCGCTCCTGGCGAAACAGCCTGCCAGCCTTTGCCCGGCACCTGTGTGCGCTGGGATACGGCGATCTCGACGCGCTCGTGGAGTACCAACTTCCTCGCAGTAGCCGGCGGATCGACGTCATCCTCGCCGGAGCCGAACCCTTGACGATGCGGGCGACGTACCTCGTGGTGGAACTGAAGCAGTGGAGCGAGGCTTCGCGGTACGACGACGACGGGAGCGTTCTGCGCGTCAATCACCTTGAACAACCGCAACTGCATCCCGCCCTGCAGGTGCAGGCGTACTGCGCGTACCTCGTTGACTATGTCGAGAAGGTAAGGGAGTGGCCAAACGCCGTGCACGGCATGGCCTACCTGCACAACGCCAAGCGCGACCACATCCCAGCCTTGGAACGTGAGCGCAGCTACCAGAGCATGGTGTGGACCCCGGACAAGGCTGAGCAGTTCCCTCTCTATCTCGAGCGTAAGTTTCATCGAGTGCGGCACCCGCAGGCTGCGTACCGGCTACTGACCAGCCCAATTCGGCAGAGCAGGCAACTGCTGTCCCTCGCGGCGGATGAGGTGACCAACCGGGCGCTTTTCCCCCTGCTGGACGAGCAGCGCGCGGCATACGAGCTGGTGCTGCGGGGGGTGCGTTGGGCGGAGGATGGGCGCGGCAAGCGAGTCGTAATCATTTCGGGAGGACCGGGCAGCGGCAAGAGCGCGATCGGGCTCAACCTGCTTGCCGAACTGGCCCGGGAGGAACGGCAGATTGCTCACGCCACCGGTTCGCGGGCATTCACCCGGACCCTCCAGCAGTACGCGCGGCGTCAACCCGCGGACCCTGCGCAGCGGACCAGACCGTTGTTCAGCTACTTCATGGACTTCATGGATGCCACTCCCGACAAGCTCGACGTGCTCATCTGCGACGAGGCGCACCGGATTCGTGCACGGTCGACCAAGGGGTCGCGGCAGGGCGGCAAGCCCCAGGTGCAGGAGCTGATCGAGGCCGCCAAGGTGCCGGTCTTCCTGCTCGATGACAACCAGGTCGTACGCCCAGACGAGGTGGGCAGCGTAGACACGATCACGGAGGTGGCAGGTCAGCTGGATCTGGAGGTCGACCGGATCGAGCTAGGCGCACAGTTCCGCTGCGGCGGTAGCCCACGCTACGAACGGTGGGTGCTGCACCTGCTGGGATTGGCCCGCGCGGCTCCGTATCGCTGGAAGGGCGACGAACGATTCCGGCTCGCCCTGGTGGATTCTCCCGAGGAGATGGAGACGATCCTGCGGGGATGCCAGGATCGAGGGGAGACAGCGAGGATCTCGGCGGGGTTCTGCTGGCCGTGGACACATCGGGCGCAGAACGGTCGGCTCATGCCCGACGTCCGCATCGAGTCCTGGGCAAGGCCGTGGAACGCGTACGACGACTATCCGCCCAAAGGAATTCCGACCAGCGCCTACTGGGCCACAGATCCGCGCGGGTTCGGGCAAATAGGCTGCATCTACACCGCCCAGGGGTTCGAGTACGACTGGTCCGGGGTGATCATCGGCAAGGACCTCGTCGTGCGCGACGGCCGATTGGTCTCCGATCCGAGAAAGTCGTGCGACCCGGCGATCGTGAATCGCGAGGGCAGGGTCATCGCCAGGAACGCGGACCGGCTCATCCGAAATACGTACAAGGTCCTACTCACCAGAGGGCTTCGAGGCACGCTTCTGTTCGCGGATGATCCGGAGACGCAGGCCTTCCTGTCGCAGCTTATCCGGCACCGCACAGGCCCGGTCGACTGATTGCGCCGGGCGTAAGGCGGATCGATGCGGTCAGAGCCGACGGCCCAACGGGTTCTCATACCGGCACCCCGGCCATCCCCAGCGAGCGCTCGGAGACCGGTTCGATGCCCGCCCGTTCGGGCGCTGCCGATGGTGAGCTTGACGAGCACTGAACGTCGGTGTCGGCGCCCGGACTCTGTCGGGCTCCTGAGCCGTGCTGCCCGCGCCAGGGTTTGCAGGTCGACTGCCGGTATGGACGTCAAAGGATCGGATGGGCCGGAAAGCCGTCCTGTCTAACCGCTGAATGGAGGCTGCGCGTTGTCCGAAGGGGACGGTAGCGTCCCCGAGACCATAAACAGGGTATTCGTGGGGAGTGGTTGTGATGACTGCGCGGGCGCGCACGGTGCCGTATGCGTGAGGATTCGCCGCGCTGGGAGCAGATCGATTCGAGCGCGTTCCCAAACGAGCAGGATGGTCTACGCGAGCTGGCGTCGTACCCGCTCATCCTGGCAAACCGCAAGGCCAAGCGGCTGCGTAGCGTGCTGCAGCAGTACGCCCCGCACGGTGCGCGGATCCCGTACGTCAATGCCGCGGTGTTCCTGCACGCGCGGAACATGCGCTCCGAGCTGGATGACATCGGCCGCCAGCACGTCTACGGGCTAGACGGAAAATCAAGCTGGTCGCCGACGAGCATGTGCCCTACCTGCCGGTTCACCGGTACAAGCAGTCCGGGCTGCGTAAGCGGGCGCAGTGGGAGCGCACCTGGACGCGGCAGCGCTTGGAGGACGCAGGCGAGGACGTGCAGGTCGCGGTGCCGCCGAAGTGCGCTTCGGCGGACTTCGTGAAGGCGTCGTACTGGCGGGCGCGGGGCAATCTCGACGTGTCGAAGGAGCGCTTCATCTCGTACCCGAAGGCGGGCCGCGATGGGGTCAGTGACCTGGTCGATACGGAGCTGTCGCAGTTAGGAGTGGATCGCTCAAGTCTCGTTCTGGCTTGAGGATCAGCCTGGATCAAGACTGTCATGCTGTCGCGCCCGGCGATGCTGGCAGACGAAACTCTTCACCTGGGAGTGTGAATTACGTGAAGAACGTCAGCGGCGTACCCCAACTGGTCCTGCAGCCGCGAGGTAGCGCCAAGGACCGTGGGCCGCAGAACTACAAGGACTCGGTCGAGCAGGGGATCCGCCTGCGGGACGTTGCGGCGGAGCTTGGTCCCGACCTGGCGGCACTCACCGCGCTCTACCCGGACGGGGTTGCTCGCCTCTGGGGGTCGACGCCGACGAACCAGGTGAACAACTACAAGGCGCGAGCACTGCGCGACCGGCGGGTCGGCGATGACGTGCTCTTCTACGCGGAGACGGCGTTCTATGCGCGTGCCCGGATCCTGCACCTTCTGCACAACCCTGCTGCGGCCAAGCGGATATGGGGGGCAGACGATGACGGACAGACCTGGGAGTACATGATGGCGCTCGGCGACGTCGAGCGCCTTGAGCGGCCAGTCCCGGCCGCCCCGATTCTGCGCCGTCTCGGGCTGGGCGTCCCGCTGCGGAGCCTCACCCTGCTCAGTGCCGCTGAGTACGCCACGATCCAGCCGCTGCTGGCCGCCGCAGGGGTCACGACCCGCCGACCCGCCGTCATCGCTCCTCCCAAGATGAGCCGCAAGCGGCTGTTCAAGGCGCTGCAGCGAGTCGTCGATGCCTGTCACGGGCACGACGCCGACCCGTCCGCAAGTCTCCTTCCTCTGACCGTGCTCTGGAACATCGGGCAGATCGCCTCCGCTGACGGTCACTCTGCAGAGCCACAGCACCTCAGGTCCGACCTTGAGTCGATCCTCCAGCGGTACGGCGCGACGGACAGCCGACCGGGCGATGCGGAGATGTCCGGACGGCTGCGCGATAGCGGGCTGTTGGAGATCGTCAGCAGCAGCGAACTTTGGGAAGTCGACCGTTCCGGCTTCCACGGGGGGCAGGGCTCCGATCCCCGTGCCGTGGAAGCGAATGCCCCGTTGATGGGTTTCTCCTCGGCAGTGGCGGCTCTGCTCCGTGATCCGGAGACTCGGGGCCGCGCGGTGGCCGTACTGTCACCTGCGCTGCCGGTCGACATCGACCCGGCAGCGTTCCTGGCAGAGGTGGGTCTTGCCGGCTACGACTCCGCATCGGGGGTGCTGGACGGGGAGAAGGCTGCCGGATCCGAGGCCGGTGATCAGGGTCCGGCAAGGCGGAAGGCGGCGCGGATCGAGCGCATCGTCCGTAGTTCGGCTGTCGCCGAAAAGGTCAAGCGACTCCATGGGCACCGCTGCCAGGTCTGCGATACCCGGCTGGCGACTCGGTATGGCTTCTACAGCGAGGCGGCCCACATCAAGGGGCTGGGTCGGCCTCATGAGGGTTCGGACCAGATCGACAACGTGCTTTGCCTATGCCCGAACCACCACGTCCAGTTCGACACCTTCGCCATCTTCATCGACAGCAACCTAGTCGTACGATGGACCGTTAGTGGCGAGAAGATCGGCAAGCTACGGCTGCACCCGAAGCATCCAATCGGACCGGAAAATCTTCAACATCATCGGTGGTTCTGCGGAAGGGCGGACTAGCGCTCAACGAAGCGCAGCGATGGCTTGCCCGACTGTTGTCCGTGCTCAGCCGAGGACGCTGATGTAGCGGCGTGCCGCTTCCGAACTGCCCTGCACGAGGGCCATGGCTTCGGCCAGGCGCTGCTTGCTCTGTTCACCGCGAGCGATGGCCTCGGCGATCGTCGGATGCCCGGTGCCGGCTGAGATGGCGCGTAGCCGGGTCAGCATCTGTTCGGTGTTCTCAGCGGCGGCCCGGATCTGGCTGATCGTGGTGTTGCCCTGCTCGGCGGCCTGCATCAGTGCAGCCTTGACTTCCTCGATGCTGGCCATGCCAATCTCCGTCTGCCGATCGCGCGAACAAGTTCACGTTTGCGTGGTCGGACGGACACTATCGGAGATGGAAGTGGCACGCAGTCCCGCTGGCTACAGGTATTCGGCGGCCGTTCGTTCCACGTCGGCGATGAACTCTTCAAGCTGCGTCTCGGTGAGATCGCGGTCCTGAACAGCTTGCCGAGGAACACGATCTGCATCTGGAGGGCGGTCTCAGGGCTGAGATCGTCGATCAGTCCGACCTCACCGAGGGCCGCGCGGACCAGGCCTTCCATCTCCAGGGTGGGCAGCGACTCCGCGCCCGGAAACTGGGTGCGCATCTCGGCGACGAAGCGGGCGACGTCGGTGGGGGAGTGGGTGGTGCCGAAGCGGTCGTTGACCGCGATGGCGAACGCGGCGCCGATTACCTGGTTCCCGCCGCGCCATCCGGAGGCCTCCAACCCGTCGAGGAGTTGGTCCACGGCGCCCCAGTCACGCCGCGCCATCGCGCGAATCAGGTCGCTGAACTCGGTCCGTACGCTCACGATCTCGTGATCCCTCTGATCCCTACGGAGCGACTGCTCGCCGCCAGCGAGCGCGGCTCCGCACCGGGTGGGTGTCCCAGGAGGCCCCCGAAACACCCACCGACCCCTCAGCGGGAGATGCGGGTCGAGCGCACGAAGCTTGCCCAGGCGGTAGGGGAAAAGGTGATGGCCGGGCCGTGCGGGTCTTTGCTGTCGCGCACGGCGACGATGCCGGGCAAATTGTCGGCAACCTCGACACAGTCGCCACCGTTGCTGCCGCTACGGGTGCTCTTACGCCATCGGGCGTCGGTCAGATCAGCCATGGTGTACCTCCCCGATGATTTTGTTGATCAGGTGCCTCGATTGTCCTTCATCGAGGGCAAGCTGATCCAGGCTGGCCCAGACCGTCTCGTAGGCAGCGAACTCTTCCGGACGGTCGAGGTAGAGCGCTCCGGTCCACGACTCGCTGTAGATGATCGGGGGTTCTGGTGTTGCCCGGTTGCCCAGCGGAAACTCCAGCATGACGAAGGTGCCGGCCTCGACTCCGCGATGAAGGCCGACCGCCAGCGGCAAAACTCGGATGGTCACGGATTCCCGCGCGCCGACTTGAAGCAGGTGATGTAGTTGCTCAGCCATCGTGCTCCGGTCGCCCACGATACGGAGCAGTGCGCCCTCGGAGATCACGACGTCAAGCTTGGGTGCTGCCGGTAGGCGACGTGCCAGCAGTGACTGTCGCTGAAGCCGCACCTGAACCAGTCGTTCGCGTTCGTCGTCGTCAACCTCCGATCGGTGTTGGTAGACGGCGAGCGCATAGCCTCGGGTCTGTAACAAGCCGGGAATTAACGATTCGTCGTAGCGGCGGATCCGGCTTGCGGCGGATTCGAGGCCCACGTACAGCTCGAACCATTCCGGGACGGCGTCGCCGTACGCGTGCCACCAGCCCTTCGCTTTCGTCTCGCCGGCCAGGGAGGTCAGCGCCCGGGTCAGCTCGCCCGTCGCTCCGTAAAGCTCGCACATCGCTCGGACGTCGACGCCGCGTACCGAGCCGAGCCCGCTCTCGATCCGCCACACCTTCTGGCGGCTGCACTCCAGCGCTTCGGCGACCGCGTCGAGGGTCGCTCCCGCCTCGGTGCGCAGGTCACGCAGCGCCCTGCCGAGCTGGCGTCGGGGCACCGTCGAGCCCATGTCATCGGCCACCCGGCTCTCCTTTCTGTTGAGTTTTGCAACATCCCGACAGCCGTTCTGCAACACGGGAATGTTGCGCACAAATAGCGGAACAGTGTGAGTCGACATTCATTGCGATGGTGCTTCCGACCTTACAAGATTGGTCCGACATCAGCGATGGACGCGCAATTACCGCGCCGGTGATCGATCAAATATGAGGAAGGGTGGTGCTGCTTCGTGCGCGCGTTTCTCCGTCATCTCCGGGCCGAGCCACCCCGGCCGGCGTCCTATCGAGCGGCCAACTACGTACCTCTGAAGCCCTGGCAGGTCCGCGGGCACCGGTTCACCCGCCGTGGCCGGCGTGGTGTGGACGCCGTGGAGGTCGCCGAGTTCCTCGACCGGGTCGCCCACGATCTCGCCGAGGTGTACGCGGCGCTGGGCAGCAGCCGGCGGGAGACCGAGCGGATCAAGGACGCGCTGAAGTGCTGGCAGTCACGGCGGGCCCGCGAGGACCTGGCGGCCCGCCGATGAGCGCCCGCTGGGTGGCGCACCTGCCGTTCACTGCCGCCGACCTGCCGGCCGCCCAACAGTTCGCCGGTACCCTGGCCCGCTCCCTGACCTTCCTCACCGAAGTGGACGCCGGTGAGACCACCGTGTCCGCCGAGGACGCGCAGGGCGTACGCCATCGGGTGTTCTGCGACCTGCCGCTCGACGGCGGTCGGCGGTGCGTGCGGCGGGTGGAACACGACGGTGACTGCGCGGCCCGGCGGTGTCGGTGACCGCCGCGCCCGTCGTCGTCTGCCCGGACTGCGACGGGATGACCTTCACGCTGGAGCCGTGCCGGTGCACCACCTACGGCGACCGGTTCCTCGCCGACGCCGACGTGCTCGGGCCGCGCCGGGAGGCGTACCGGAGCTGCGAGCAGTGTCGCGGCGCGGGCAGCGTCGCGTACCCCTGTTATCGCTGCGGGCGGCGCGGCCGGCGGCGGGCGCAGCTCGTGGTCACCGTCGCCAACCTGGACACCGGCGCTGTCGCGTCCCACCAGGTCGTGCCCGGCGGCCTCGACCCCCACCGGGACCCGGCGGGCCACTGGGTGGTCGACCTTGCTTCCCGGGTACGCGAACTCGCCGCCACCGTCGGCGCGGTCCTGGACGAGGCCGACGCGCCTTCGCTGTGGCTGGACCGGCAGTGGCGCCCCGACCTGCCCGCAGCGCTGCGGCACGAGCTGGAGGCCCACGCCATCCTGCGGGCCGATCACGCCCCCTGGCGGCTGGTGCTGGGCCGATCCACCGCACCGGCGACCGTCGACCCGGCCGCACGGCTGGCCCGACTGTGCGCGCTGGCCGACCTGCTGCTGCTCGACCTGATCGTCGAGGCCCGTCGGCAGGATGCGGGGTTTTGCTGGGCCATCCGGTACGAGGTGCCCGGCTCCCCGGTGCCGCTCGGGTCGCCCGGCTGGTGCCGGGACCTGCCGGAGGTGTTGGCCTGCACCGACGTGGCCAAGGCGCTCAACGGCCTTGCCGAGCGTGGCCTAGCCGCTCCCGCCCGGCTGCTGCGCCCCGACTCGCCGCGCCCACCCGCCGCTCCGGCCGTGGACGTCGACCAACTCGAACGCCGCGTGCTCGCTGACTGCGTCGACGCGGCCCACGGCGACGAGTTGCCCGGCGCGCAGGCCCTGTGGCGCAACGGCCGCTGGTGGCACACGACTCTGCGCGCTGGCGAGCCGGTGGAGACCCTCGCGGAGCAGCCCACCGGCCAGGTCGTCCGCCGTGTGCGAGTGCCGGTGAGCCGTGGCTACGAACCACCCGACCCGCCCTGGCTGGGTGAACCCGTCGACTCGCGGCCCTGCCCGGACTGCCGACCACACAGCCGGCTACGCGCCTGCGACTGCCGGCTCGGCGGCCGCGCGGCCGACCCCGACTGCCCGCACTGCTGCGGCGCCGGCCTGCGCCCCTCCGCGCTGCACTGCTTCACCTGCGGCGACACCCAGCGCCTGCACCAGACCGTGCTGGTCACACT
Source organism: Micromonospora sp. NBC_00330 (assembly GCF_036136635.1). Classification (NCBI taxonomy): domain Bacteria; kingdom Bacillati; phylum Actinomycetota; class Actinomycetes; order Micromonosporales; family Micromonosporaceae; genus Micromonospora; species Micromonospora sp. NBC_00330. The sequence goes on along the minus strand of NZ_CP108012.1, from coordinate 4,543,928 downwards.
CACCGACCTGCGGCACCGGGTGGTGCACCTGGCCTGGCAGGCCGGTACGCCCGAAGTCGCTCCGCTCGTCGCCACCCAACCGGGCGGCAAGCCCGTCGTCCAGCTTCCGACCCGTTACCGGCTCGGCTCCTGGGCAGCCGTGCTCGGCGCGCGGCCCGACGACCTGGCCGACGCCGACGGCGGGCAGCAGATCAGCAAAGACCTCCGCGACGCTTACGTCACCCTGCCCTGGGCCGGGGCCGACCCGGTCGGGGAGCACGTCCGCAGCACAGGCCGGGGTACGCCGGCCGGCCGTCTGATCGTGGTGGCGACGTCTCCCGACGCGCCGCCGCTGGCCGAGTTGCTGCGGCTCGCCCTCGGCCTTGACCTGGCCCTCGTGGTGGCCGTGTGCGACCTGCGGCACAACGCCGCAGACCCACTGCTGGCCGACGGGTTGCGCTGGTCGGTCGAGGTGAAGCCGCTTGATGCACCCGTCCGCCCCGACGACTTCCCCTACCGGCCGAGTCTGGCCGCCGCGCTCGCGTGGTGCGTCGAGTGCCTGACCGACACCGTCGCCGGGGCCGCCCCAACCGACCCGACGGTGCCCATTCCGGTGCCCTGCTCCGGGCCGCGTGCCGTCGCCGATCCCGAGCCGGAACTGCTACGCCTGGCGGCCCAGCACGCCGGGCAGGTGGTCACCGTTCGCTTCACCCGCGCCGGCTGCACCGTCCACCGACACGACGACGACGGCGTAAGCCTCCTCGCCGAGGCCCTCGACCTGCGCGACCTCGGCTGACCGGAGTTGGCTGTCAACCGGGCGCGACGAGCGGACGGACACGGCACTGCCCGGCGGGCACGTCGCCGCGCCGGCCGGGCAGCCTTGCTGTCCTGATCAGTTGCTGGCGGTCAGGCCCTGCAGACCCTTGAGCATCTCGGCGAAGTCGGCGGTCTCCGCCGGCGGCGGCGTCTCGATGGTCACCGCCTTGTCGTAGTCGGTGTAATCGATCACCATGTCGCCCATCTTGCCCATGTACAGGCCGGCCCGACGCGGACGGTACTGCTCGTCGACCCACAGGTCGATCTTCAGCTCCTTGACGCCCTGCGTGGCCAGCGCCTGCTCGGTGGCGTCCCGGCGCATGGCGTCGATCTGCTTGAGATAGGTCGCCACCGGAGTGGTGACGGTGTAGTGGACCGTCGGTACTCCATTCACCGTCTCCTGGCCGACTACCGTCGTGCCCTCAAGGGCGAGCAGCGTCTTGACCTGCTTGACCGGGTCGGCGTTCTCGAACTGCTCGCTGAAGCCCGTGCCTGCCATCTCGCTCAGGCCGGTCAGGTCCATCTTCATCCAGCGCTTCCCGCCCGTACTCGCGCGGTTTTCCGCTGGAATCTCGGTGAAGATCACGGCACCGATCATCCGGACGGTCGTGGTGGTCTTGCTGTTGGTCATCTTCATCTCGGCCTTGAGCGGGTCACCCAGGTCCAGGAGACCCTGCACCGAGATCTTCTCGCCGGCCATCGTGCCCGTCATCGTCACGGTCACCGAGTCGGTCTTGTCGGTGGCCTCGGCCGCCTTCAGCAGCGACCCCTTGAGGTCACTTGCCAGCAGCTCCAGGACACTGGGCTGCTTCGGCGCCTCGGACACGCCGGACGTCACGCCGCAGGCGGAGACAGCGATCGCGGTGAGCGCCGAAACCGCCACCAGAGCGGGCCTTTTCCAAAATGACACGTACACGCCTTCCCCCGTAAGAATCTGGGGCGATCCCCAGTAGACCGACGACACGGTAGCCCAGGTGATCGATTCGGGGGCACCGCGTTTTCGCCGATCCGCCCCTGATCGAGACGCGATCGTTGATGTCGGGGTATCCGGGCCGACGGGATACCCCGACATCACGGATGTCGCGGCGGTGCGGGCTCGACGGGGTGGTTACTCCGGGACGCGGCGGTAGGCGCCGTCGCTGGCCGAGGTGGCCATCGAGGCGTACGCGCGCAGCGCCGCCGACACCGGCCGCTGCCGATCGGTCGGGGTGTACGGCTTGTCGCGCTTCTCCTCGGCCACCCGGCGAGCCTCCAGTTCCTCGGCGGGCACGTTCAGCTCGATCGACCGGCCCGGGATGTCGATGACGACCTCGTCGCCGTCGCGGACCAGGGCGATCAGCCCGCCGGAGGCCGCCTCGGGGGAGACGTGCCCGATGGAGAGACCGGAGGTGCCGCCGGAGAAACGGCCGTCGGTGAGCAGCGCACAGGAGCGGCCCAGCCCGCGTCCCTTGAGGAACGAGGTGGGGTAGAGCATCTCCTGCATGCCGGGGCCGCCCTTGGGCCCCTCGTACCGGATCACCACGACGTCCCCGGCGACCACCTGCTTGGCGAGGATCGCTGTCACCGCGTCGTCCTGCGACTCGTAGACCTTCGCCGGGCCACGGAAGGTCAGGCAGTCGTCGGGCACGCCGGCGGTCTTCACCACGCTGCCCTCGGGTGCCAGGTTGCCGTGCAGGATGGCCAGCCCGCCGTCGGCGGAGTAGGCGTGCTCGCGGTCCCGGATGCAGCCGCCGGCCGCGTCGGTGTCCAGCGACGACCACCGGTTGGTGGTGGAGAACGGTTCGACGGTACGCACACCGCCAGGAGCGGCGTGGAACAGCTCGACAGCCGTCGGGGTGGGGGAGCCACCGCGCACGTCCCAGTCGGTCAGCCACTGCGCGAGCGAAGGGGAGTGCACGGCCCACACGTCCCGGTTGAGCTGCCCGGCCCGGTCCAGTTCGCCGAGGATCGCCGGGATGCCGCCGGCCCGGTGCACGTCCTCCATGTGGTAGTTCGGCGAGTTCGGCGCGACCTTGGCCAGGCACGGCACGCGCCGGGAGATCGCGTCGATGTCGGTGACGCCGAAGTCCATCTCCGCCTCGCGGGCGGCGGCCAGCAGGTGCAGCACCGTGTTCGTGGAGCCGCCCATCGCCACGTCCAGGGCGACGGCGTTCTCGAAGGCGGCCTTGGAGGCGACAGTACGCGGCAGCACCGAGTCGTCGTCGCCGTCGTACCACCGCTTGGAGATCTCCACGACGGTCCGGCCGGCCTCGACGAAGAGCGACCGGCGGGCGGCGTGGGTGGCCAGCGTCGAACCGTTGCCGGGCAGCGCGAGCCCGATCGCCTCGGTGAGGCAGTTCATCGAGTTGGCGGTGAACATGCCGGAGCAGGAGCCGCAGGTCGGGCAGGCGGAGCGTTCGATCTCGCCGAGCTGCTCGTCGGTGACCGCCTCGTTCGAGGAGGCGATCATCGCGTCGATCAGGTCGATCTTGCTGTGCACGACGCCCTCGATCGCCATCGTCTTGCCGGCCTCCATCGGGCCGCCGGAGACGAAGACGGTCGGGATGTTGAGCCGCAACGCGGCCAGCAGCATCCCGGGGGTGATCTTGTCGCAGTTGGAGATGCAGACCAGGGCGTCCGCGCAGTGCGCGTTGACCATGTATTCGACCGCGTCGGCGATCAGCTCGCGGCTGGGCAGCGAGTAGAGCATGCCGCCGTGGCCCATCGCGATGCCGTCGTCGACAGCGATGGTGTTGAACTCCCGGCCCACCCCACCGGCCTCGGCGATCGCGTCGGCGACCAGGCCACCCATGTCCTTGAGGTGTACGTGACCAGGCACGAACTGGGTGAAACTGTTGGCGATGGCGACGATCGGCTTGCCGAAATCGTCGTCGGTCATCCCGGTGGCCCGCCAGAGGGCCCGGGCGCCGGCCATCGTCCGACCGTGTGTGGAGGTCCTCGACCGCAGCTCAGGCATGCATACCAGCATGACACCGTCGGCACGCGGGCCCACCCCGGTATCTGCCGTGTCCCAACAGATGCACACTCAGCCCCCCATGACGTGCGCCCATCCGGCACTCTTGGAGGCGTGCATTTTCCACCGGGCATGGTCGCTGTCGCGGCGCTCAGCGGGCTCGTCGCCGCGGTGGCCACCGTGCTGCTGACCGTCGTCGCCCGGCGGCGAACGGTGCCGCGTCGACCGGCACACGTGCTGCTCGCGGCGGCCGCCGGTGTTGCAGTGCTCAGCCTCCTGGCCGGGGTGGTCGCCGCGCTCAGCGCGAACGACCACTGGGCCCACGAGCAGGGGCAGCGCACCGGTTGGGCGACAGTCGTGGCGATCGGCACGGCGGTGAGCGGGCTGGCCTTCGCCGCTGGTCTGCTCCGGCTGCCCGGGGTTGCCGCCACCGCTGCCGGAACGGCCCGGCTCGCCCTGGACGGGTTGGTCATGGCGGCGGCGCTGTGGTTCGTCGGTTGGGTGCTCTTCTCCGAGCCCACCCGGTTGCTCGGTGCCGCCACCCCGATGGCCTGCCCGGCGATCCTGCTGGCCACCGTGAGCGCCGCGCTCGGTGCCGGGCTCGTCGTGATCGTCGTCTTCCGGGCCGCCACGCCACGTCGACGGCTTGCCGCGCTGGGCGCCGGCATCAGCGCGGTGACCTGCGGCGGGCTGGGTCTCAGCGCCGGGCTCTGCCAGGCCGGGCCGACAATGGCGCTGACCGGAGCGGCGGTGCTCGCCGCCGGTCTGCTGATCGTCGCGCTCGCCGTGTACCGGGCCGACCGGCCGGGGCAGATCGACCTGGACCTGGTCGGCAGCGACGGCGAGTACGCGATCGCCCCGATGCTGGCGATGGCCGCCTCGGCGATGTACCACCTCGCCCAGGACGGCCGGTTCACCGCGGCGGGCATCGTGGCCGGCAGCGTGGAGGGCTTCGCCCTGGTGGCACGGCAGTACCTCACCCTTCGCGACGTCCGGGGGTACGCGAGCCGCCTGGCCGAGCGGGAGGCGCACTTCCGTGAGCTGGCGCACACCGATCCGCTGACGTCGTTGGCCAACCGGCGTGGGCTGCTCCGGGCGCTGCACCGCAACGCCGCCGACCACAACCCGTGTGTGCTGCTCGGCCTGGACCTGGACGGCTTCAAGAACGTCAACGACATGCGGGGCCACGACGTGGGCGACGCCGTGCTGGCCGAGGTGGGCCGGCGGCTGCGCGGCAACCTGCGCCCCGGCGACGTGGCCGCCCGGCTGGGTGGCGACGAGTTCGCCGTACTCATGCAGGGCCGGCCGGTCGAGGCGGACCGGGTCGCCGAACGACTCCTCGGGGTGCTCAACCGCCCCTACGACCAGCCGGAGGGGCCGGTCTTCCTGTCGGTGAGCATCGGGGTGGCCGACTGGGCCGACGAGCCGGACGTGGAGCTGCTGCTGCGCCACGCCGACCTGGCGTTGCGCTACGCCAAGCAGCGTGGCAAGAACCGGATCGAGCGGTACGACGCCGCGTACGACAAACTGCTGCGCCGCCGTACGACTGTGGAGCACGAGCTGCGCGGGGCCATCGACCGCGACGAGCTGCGGTTGGCGTTCCAGCCGGTGGCGTCGCTGCCGTCGGTGCGGCCGGTCGGCGCCGAGGCGCTGCTCCGCTGGCACCATCCTGAGCTGGGCAACGTGCGTCCGGACGAGTTCATCCCGCTCGCCGAGGAGTGCGGCATGATCGCTCCGCTCGGTGCCTGGGTGCTGCATCAGGCCTGCTACCAGCTCTCCCGGTGGCTGGCGGACGGGCACGACGTCTGGGTGTCGGTGAACGTCTCCCCGCGCGAGCTGCACGCCCCGGAGTACGTGGTCCAGGTCGCCGAGGCGCTGCGCGCCCACCACGTGCCGCCGCAGAGGCTGGTGCTGGAGGTCACCGAGCACGCGGTCGCCACCGACCTGGACGAGCTGATCCGGCGGCTCACCGCGCTGCGGTTGACCGGTGTCCGGATCGCGCTGGACGACTTCGGGGCCGGGTACTCGTCGCTGGGGCAGCTGCGCCGGTTGCCGATCGACATCCTCAAGATCGACCACAGCCTGGTCGCCGAGCACGAGCCGGTCCGCCCGGTCGGCCAGGACGGCCCGGCGTTCGCCCCGATGGTCGACATCGTCATGCGCCTGGGCCACCAGTTGGGCCTGGAGGTGATCGCCGAGGGGGTGACCACACCGACCGAGTTGGCAGCGGTGGTGGCCGCCGGTTGCCGCTTCGGCCAGGGCGCGCTCTTCGGCTGGGGGGTGCCGGCCGAGCACCTGGAGGCGATGCTGGAGGCAGCCACGTCCCCGGGTGCACGTCCCGCTCCGGTGCCCGCGCCACGCCGCGCTACGGGCGGGTCCGGGCAGCTCACCCCGCCTGCCGATGGCGCGTCACCGGCCGACGCGCCGACCTCCGTTAACCAACATGTGGGATCAGTTGACTCATCGCGTGAGATGCGTCAGGCTTAGCCGCATGTCGTCGTACCGGTCGCTGCGAGTACTTACCTGAGCGCACTCTCCCCCATCGAGAGTGCGCTGGCCCCGTGCATCTGCACGAGGGCCGTTTTTATTGCCATCGGAACCTGGCGAGGCGGGCCCCGCCCGCGTCGCATCGCTTGACTAGCCACCAGCCACTCCAGCCGAAGGCCAGAACCGCCATGACGAGACCCACGCCCGAGACCCTCGCCCACACCGCCCGCCGGGCCCGCGCGGCCGCCGACCCGACCGTCGACGTCGACCAGGCCGCCACGCGCACGGCCACCCCGGCCGCCCCGGCGGTACGGCCCGCCGCCGCGACCCCGATCTCCGGGGCCGCCTCGCTCGTGCGGTCCCTCGAGGCGCTCGAGGTCGACGTCGTCTTCGGCATTCCGGGCGGCGCGATCCTGCCGGCGTACGACCCGCTCTACGACTCGACGGTCCGGCACATCCTGGTGCGGCACGAGCAGGGCGCGGGGCACGCGGCGACCGGCTACGCGCAGGCCACCGGCAAGGTCGGCGTCTGCATCGCCACCTCCGGCCCGGGCGCGACGAACCTGGTCACCCCGATCGCGGACGCGTACATGGACTCGGTGGCGATGGTGGCGATCACCGGGCAGGTGGCCAGCCCGTTGATCGGCACCGACGGCTTCCAGGAAGCGGACATCCAGGGCATCACCCTGCCGATCACCAAGCACAACTTCCTCGTGCAGAACGCCGAGGAGATCCCCCGGGTGCTGGCCGAGGCGTTCCACCTGGCCAGCAGCGGGCGGCCCGGCCCGGTGCTGGTCGACATCCCCAAGGACGTGCTCCAGGCCCCGACCACCTTCTCCTGGCCGCCCACCCTGGACCTGCCCGGCTACCGGCCCACCCTGCACCCGCACGGCAAGCAGATCCGGGAGGCGGCGCGGCTGATGGCCGCAGCCCGACGGCCGGTGCTCTACGTCGGCGGCGGGGTGCTCAAGGCCGGTGCCACCGACGGGCTGCGCAGGCTGGCCGAGCTGACCGGCATCCCGGTCGTCACCACGCTGATGGCGCTCGGCGCGTTCCCCGACTCGCACCAGCAGCATTTGGGGATGCCCGGCATGCACGGCACCGTCGCCGCGGTCTACGGCCTGCAGAAGGCGGATCTGATCGTCGCGCTCGGCGCACGCTTCGACGACCGGGTCACCGGCAAACTGGACTCGTTCGCCCCGGACGCGGCAGTGGTGCACGCGGACATCGACCCCGCCGAGATCGGCAAGAACCGGCACGTGGACGTCCCGATCGTCGGCGACGCCAAGCACGTCATCGACGAGCTGATCGCCGCGGTCACCGCCGAGCGGTCGGCGGGGCGCACCGCCGACCTCGGTGACTGGTGGACCCAGCTCGACGACCTGCGCAACCGTTACCCGCTGGGCTACGACGAGCCGGTCGACGGGACGCTGTCCCCGCAGTACGTGATCAAGCGGCTGGGCGAGATCGTCGGCCCGGACGCGATCTTCGTGGCCGGGGTGGGCCAGCACCAGATGTGGGCGTCGCAGTTCATCTCCTACGAGAAGCCGTACACCTGGTTGAATTCCGGCGGCCTCGGCACGATGGGCTACGCGGTGCCGGCGGCGATGGGCGCCAAGGTCGGCAAGCCGGACACCGTGGTCTGGGCTGTGGACGGGGACGGCTGCTTCCAGATGACCAACCAGGAGTTGGCCACCTGCGCGTTGGAGGGTATCCCGGTCAAGATCGCCGTCATCAACAACGGCAATCTCGGCATGGTCCGGCAGTGGCAGACGCTCTTCTACAACGAGCGCTACTCCAACACCGAGCTCGGCACCCACAAGCACCGCATCCCCGACTTCGTCAAGCTCGCCGAGGCCCTGGGCTGCGTCGGGCTGCGGTGCGAGAGCGCCGATGACGTGGACAAGACCATCGCCGCCGCCATGGAGATCAACGACGCGCCCGTGGTGATCGACTTCGTGGTCGGCAAGGACGCGATGGTCTGGCCGATGGTCGCCGCCGGCACCAGCAACGACGAGATCATGTTCGCCCGTGGCGTCCGCCCGGCCTTCGACGAGGATGACATTTAATGACGATGCACACTTTGTCCGTGCTCGTGGAGAACAAGCCGGGCGTGCTCGCCCGGGTGTCCGGCCTGTTCTCCCGGCGCGGGTTCAACATCGACAGCCTCGCCGTCGGCGAGACCGAGAACCCGGACGTCTCCCGGATCACCATCGTGGTCAACGCGGAGTCGTCCCCGCTGGAGCAGGTCACCAAGCAGCTGAACAAGCTGGTCAACGTGCTCAAGATCGTTGAGCTGGATCCCCAGGTGTCGGTCGCCCGGGAGTTGCTGCTGGTGAAGGTTCGCGCCGACCGGTCCGCCCGGTCGCAGGTGCTGGAGACCGTCAACCTGTTCCGCGCCCGGGTGGTCGACGTCGCACCGGACACGCTGACCATCGAGGCCACCGGCACCCCGGACAAGCTCGACGCGCTGCTGCGCGACCTCGAGGCCTTCGGCATCAAGGAAATGGTCCAGTCCGGGCTGGTGGCCATCGGGCGCGGCTCGCGTTCGATCACCGCCGGCCCCGCGCTGCGGGCCGCCTGACCCGCCGCCGGTCGGCCCTCGGCCGGCCGTCCGGCGAATTCATCCGCACAGACCACGACGGGCCGCCCCGGCCGTCGTACGAAAGGGAAGTTCTCATGAGCGTTGAGGTGTACTACGACGACGATGCCGACCTCGGCCTGATCCAGGCCAAGAAGGTCGCGGTGATCGGTTACGGCAGCCAGGGCCACGCCCACGCGCTGTCGCTGCGTGACTCCGGCGTCGACGTGGTGATCGGTCTGCCGGAGGGCTCGAAGAGCCGTCCCAAGGCTGAGGAGCAGGGCCTGCGGGTGGTCACGCCCGCACAGGCCGCCGCCGAGGCCGATGTGATCATGGTGCTCGCACCGGACACCGCCCAGCGTGGGATCTACGCGGAGTCGATCGCCCCGCACCTCGCCCCGGGTAAGGCGATCTTCTTCGGCCACGGCTTCAACATCCGGTACGGCCTGATCAAGCCGCCGGCCGAGGTGGACGTGGCGATGGTCGCGCCCAAGGGCCCCGGTCACCTGGTCCGCCGCCAGTACAGCGACGGCAAGGGCGTGCCCTGTCTCGTCGCAGTCGAGCAGGACGCCAGCGGCAACGCGCTCGCGCTCGCCCTCGCGTACGCCAAGGGGATCGGCGGCACCCGGGCCGGCGCGATCAAGACCACCTTCACCGAGGAGACCGAGACCGACCTCTTCGGCGAGCAGGCGGTGCTCTGCGGTGGCGCCTCGGCCCTGGTGCAGACCGGTTTCGAGGTGCTCACCGAGGCGGGCTACGCCCCGGAGGTCGCCTACTTCGAGTGCCTGCACGAGCTGAAGCTGATCGTCGACCTCATGTACGAGGGCGGCATCGCGAAGATGCGCTACAGCATCTCCGACACCGCCGAGTACGGCGACCTCTCCCGTGGCTCGCGCATCATCGACTCCCGGGTCAAGGACGAGATGCGCAAGATCCTGGGTGAGATCCAGTCCGGCGAGTTCGCCCGCGAGTGGGTCGCCGAGGACGAGGCCGGCCGGCCCAACTTCACCAAGTGGCAGGCCGAGGGTGCGGCGCACCCGATCGAGGAGACCGGCAAGAAGCTGCGCGGCATGATGAGCTGGGTCGACCGCCCGATCACCGAGACCGCCTGACCCGTCCGAACGACGATCTACCGACAGCCCCTGGGCCGGCGCTCTCCCCAGCGCCGCCCCGGGGCTGCCCGGCATGCTGCCGCCCGTCGATACGTCGGGCGGCAGTGCTCGTGCGCCACGACTCTCCTGCAGTGGCCGGGTGACCGACGTCGCCGGTGCTCGGCGCGGCGGGAGCAACCGTGTCGGTGCGGTGAACGGCCGATGTCCGTCGCCCGACCGGGCGTGTGAGGGCACTCACCCCGAAGACCGGAACACGCCGACCAGCGAGGCCCCTACGATCGCCTGTAGGTGCAGCAGCCGGCACCTGACGGCCACGGCACGGATCAGCGCAGGGCGCAGTGCGGCGCCCCGCCGCCCGGGCCGATCGCAAACACGACCTCTACGAGGACCGATGAATCCTGTCGTACTGATCGCCGAAGAACTCGCCCCCGCCGCCATCGAGGTGCTCGCCCACGACTTCGACGTCCGTCACGTCGACGGCACCGACCGTCCGGCCCTGCTCTCGGCGCTCTCCGAGGCCAACGCCGTCATCGTGCGCAGCGCGACCCAGATCGACGCCGAGGCGATTGCCGCCGCGCCGCGACTGAAGGTGGTCGCCCGGGCGGGCATCGGACTGGACAACGTCGAGGTGCCGGCCGCCACCGCGCGGGGCGTCATGGTCGTCAACGCGCCCACCTCCAACATCGTCTCCGCCGCCGAGCAGGCCGTCGCGCTGCTGCTGGCCGTCGCCCGCAACACCGCGAGCGCCAGCTCCGCGCTCAAGGCGGGGGAGTGGAAGCGGTCGAAGTACACAGGCGTCGAGGTGCAGGGCAAGACGGTCGGCGTGGTCGGTCTCGGTCGTATCGGGGTGCTCTTCGCGTCCCGCATCGCCGCGTTCGGCACCCGGCTGATCGCGTACGACCCGTACATCCAGCCGGCCCGTGCGGCGCAGCTCGGCGTCCGCCTGGTCGGCCTGGAGGAGCTGCTGCGGGAGAGCGACTTCATCTCCATCCACCTGCCGAAGACGCCGGAGACGGTGGGCCTGATCGGTGAGAAGGAACTGGCGCTCGTCAAGCCCGGCGTTCGCATCATCAACGCCGCCCGTGGCGGGCTGGTCGACGAGCAGGCGCTCGCGGACGCGATCGCCGAGGGTCGGGTAGCCGGCGCCGGTGTCGACGTGTACAGCAAGGAGCCGTGCACCTCGTCGCCGCTGTTCGCCTTCGACAACGTGGTGGCCACCCCGCACCTGGGCGCCTCCACCCACGAGGCGCAGGACAAGGCCGGTCTCGCCGTGGCCAAGAGCGTCAAGCTGGCGTTGCAGGGCGAGTTCGTTCCGGACGCGGTGAACGTGCAGGCCGGCGGTGTGGTCGCCGAGGACGTTCGGCCGCTGCTGCCGCTGGCGGAGAAGCTCGGTCGGGCGTTCACAGCGGTCGCCGGTGGGGTCGCCGCCAGCGTCACTGTCGAGGTCCGCGGTGAGATCGTCAGCCACGACGTGTCGGTGCTCAAGCTCGCCGCCACCAAGGGCCTGTTCAGCTCCGTGGTCGAGGAGCAGGTCACCTACGTCAACGCCCCGCACCTGGCCGCCGAGCGTGGCGTCGAGGTCACCCTGGCCTCGCTGGCCGAGACGGCCGAGCAGCCGACCCTGGTCACGGTGCGCGGCGCGCTGCCGGACGGCCGGACGGTCAGTGTCTCCGGCACTGTCACCCACTCCGGCGCTCGGGACGTGCTGAAGCTGACCGAGGTGGACGGCTTCGACGTGGAGATCGGCGCGGAGGGCATCCTGCTCTTCCTGCGCTACGCCGACCGGCCCGGTGTGGTCGGCACTGTCGGTACCCTGCTCGGCGAGTCGGGCATCAACATCGCCGCCATGCAGGTGGCTCGTCGGGAGGCGGGCGGTGAGACGCTGATGACGCTCACCGTCGACCAGGCGCTCGGCGCCGACCTGCTCACCTCGGCGGCCGAGTCGATCGGCGCCACGGCGGCCAGCGCCGCGGACCTGCGCGACGAGTAGTAGACGACAAACACCGTGGGGGGCCTGGCGATTCGCCGGGCCCCTCGTCATTTCCCGTCCGTGCCGCCGGTCAGGTCAGCCGGGCAGCCGCGCCGGCGGCGGGTAGACCGAGCCGTCCTGCGGGTCGAAGAGCATCAGCCCGTGCTCGCCGGCCAGCCGCTCGATGTCCAGTAGCACCTGGTCCGCGCAGGTCGGGTGCAGGTTCAGCTCGACGTGGTCGTGGGCCGCGTGCAGCGGCGCCACCGCCCACGGGCTGTTCGGGCCGGGGTGACGGTCCGGATAGGAGGCGGTGATCGCCCGGTAGAAGCTGACCACCCGCGGATCGGGGTAGCGGTCCACGTGCCGTCCCTGCCGGCAACCGTTGACCGCTGTCCGCACGTCCTCGGGCGTCGCCCCGTCCTCCAGGGCCCACACGCTCAGATCGAAACTCACGGCGGATAGCGTGCCATCCGCCGTTCACCATGTCGAAACTGCCTCGCCGCCGCTCACTACCGGCTACCGCGGTCTCCGGTCACGACGGTCCGGTGTGGAGACTCTTGCGTCGAGTTGCGTCGATTCGCTAGCGTACGCACTGCGGTCACTGGCCGAGTTCGAGGCGCCGGCCCGTCTTCGGGTGGCGCGGTCGACGTCCGGCCCGACCGGTCCGCACCCCTCGGTTGTGCGAGCCACGCGCACTCGTCGCTGACCGGCCCTCACGGTCGTTGCCGAGACCGTGGGGGCCGATCGCGTGCCCGACCGGCTCAGCGACGGTGTGCGAAGAGCGCGCGATAGTCGGAGTTGCCCCGGAACCACGCCAGGCCGGTGGGGCCGGCGGCGTACAGCGCCGTGGCGTAGGCGTCGGCGATCGCCAGGTCGGGGCCCACCACTGTGGCGGCGACGAGGTGATTCGCCGGCTCGCCGGTGTGCGGGTCCACCACGTGCCCCTGCCGCCCGGTCACCCCGGAGGTGCCGATGGCGCCGGCGGTCATCTCCAGCACCAGCGGCGCGCGCTCGGGCGCGGTCGGGTGGTGCACAGCGACCCGCCAGGGTCCGCCGTGCGGGGCGCGGCCCCGGACGACGAGGTCGGCGCCGGCGAGTACGGCATAGTCGTGGATGCCCGCGGCGCGCAGCCGCTCGGCGGCGCGTTCCACAGCCCAACCGCCGAGCAGGCCGCCCGGGTCGAAGCCGCCGGGCACCGCCCAGGCGTCGAACCACCCGTCGGTGGCCGCGCGCATCGCGGCGCAGCGGTCCACCAGATCGGCGAGCGGCGGGTACGACTCCGGGCTGATCTCGCCGCGACGCAGCCGGGAGACCAGGCTCTCCGGTCGGTTGGGGCCGTAGGTGAGGTCGATGGCGCGCAGCTCGGCGACACTGTCCCGCAGCGCCTCGCCCACGCCCCGGCGGCCGAGCCACTCGGGTGCGTTGAGCAGCAGTGTGTACTCGGCGGTCGCGGTGCGTACGGTGTGCTGCACAGCGATCCGGCCCTCAGTGGCCGCGGCCGGGTCGATCCGGTGCCGGCGGCTGCCGAGTCGGAGGTCCGGCCGGCGGTTGCGGAACGCGGACGGGTCCGGCCAGCGGGTCCGTGGCTGCTCGTCGATGCGCATCGCATCTGCCCCCTCGCACATGGCGCCGCGTCATCGCGACCCCGTTGGTCAGCGGGCCCCCGCGACCCACTGAGCACTACCGTAGGCAGCGGAGATGACCGCCCCATGAGTCCCAGCTGAGAGGGTGCTGTGCATTCCCGCATCCCAAATCGTGGACGCTGCGTACCGGGAGGCGGGACGGCGACGTACCGTTGCCCGAACGGAACCGTTGAGCAGAGGAGTGCGGTCGTGGCGCGGATCGCGGTGGTGGCCGGAGACGGCATCGGGCCCGAGGTGGTCGCGCAGGCCCGCAAGGTCCTCGACGCGGTGCTGCCCGACGTGCAGGCCACCGAGTACGACCTCGGCGCCGCCCGCTGGCACCGTACCGGAGAGGTGTTGCCCGACTCGGTCCTGACCGAGCTGGCCGGGCACGACGCGATCCTGCTCGGCGCGGTCGGTGACCCGACGGTCCCGCCGGGCGTGCTGGAGCGCGGGCTGCTGCTCAAGCTCCGCTTCGCCTTCGACCAGTACGTCAACCTGCGCCCGTCCCGGCTCTGGCCCGGGGTCGCCGGCCCGCTGGGCAACGTGAAGCCGGGCGAGGTCGACCTCGTGGTGGTGCGCGAGGGCACCGAGGGGCTCTACGCCGGCGCCGGTGGTTCCCTGCACCGGGACACCCCGGCCGAGGTCGCCACCGAGGAGAGCCTGAACACCCGGCACGGCGTGGAGCGGGTGATCCGCGACGCGTTCGCCCGTGCCGGCCGCCGGGAGCGGCGCAAGGTCACCCTCGTGCACAAGACCAACGTGCTCACCCACGCCGGGTCGCTCTGGGCGCGTACGTTCGACGCGGTCGCCGCCGAGCACCCGGACATCGAAACCGAGTACCAGCACGTCGACGCGGCGGCCATGTTCCTGGTCACCCAGCCGCAGCGCTACGACGTGGTGGTCACCGACAACCTGTTCGGCGACATCCTCACGGACATCGCCGCTGCCGTCACCGGTGGCATCGGGCTGGCCGCCAGCGGCTGCATCAACCCCGAGGGGGCGTACCCCTCGATGTTCGAGCCGGTGCACGGCTCGGCGCCGGACATCGCCGGGCAGGGCATCGCCGACCCGGTCGCCGCGGTGCTCTCCGCCGCGTTGCTGCTGGAGCAGCTCGGGCACGGCGAGTCGGCCGCCCGGGTCAACGCGGCGGTCGCCGCCGAGCTGGCCAGCCGCGTGCCGGGTGTGACGCTGCGTACCGAAGAGGTCGGCGACCGGCTCGCCGCCCACGCCGTAGCCTGATCACCCCGGCCCGTGTGGCGACCGGCCTCGGGGCCGGTCTGCCACGGGCAGCCCGACCGGCGCTACCCGCTTAACGACCGTTCGGGGTAAGTTTCTGGCACAGCCATGTCGGTGTGCGGTCCCGCATGCCGTTGTTCCGCAGGGAGGTCAGCGCGATGAGCGGTGGTGACAAGCTCGACTTCGAGATCCGTCCGAATCTCGCGCCGGTATCCGCCGCCGATCGGGCCGCACTGCTGACCAACCCCGGGTTCGGCAGGGTCTTCACCGACCACATGGTCACCGTCCGCTACGCCGACGGCAAGGGCTGGTACGACGCCCGGGTGGAAGCCCGTGCCCCGATCCCGATGGACCCGGCCAGCGCGGTGCTGCACTACGCGCAGGAGATCTTCGAAGGGCTCAAGGCGTACCGCACTTCCGACGGTGGCGTGACGATGTTCCGGCCGGACGCCAACGCGGCCCGCTTCGCCACCTCCGCGCAGCGGATGGCGATGCCGGTGCTGCCGCCGGAGGTGTTCGTCGACTCGCTGCACAAGCTCATCGAGATCGACCGGGAGTGGATCCCCACCGGCGAGGACGGCAGCCTCTACCTGCGGCCGTTCATGTTCGCCAGCGAGGTCTTCCTCGGCGTCCGCCCGGCCAACGAGTACCTCTACATGGTGATCGCCTCACCGGTAGGGGCGTACTTCACCGGTGGCGTCAAGCCGGTCACCGTCTGGGTCTCTCCGGACTACACCCGGGCCGCCCCCGGTGGCACCGGCGCGGCCAAGTGCGGCGGCAACTACGCCGCGTCGCTCGCGGCCCAGGCGGAGGCCATCGAGGCCGGCTGCGACCAGGTCGTCTTCCTGGACGCGGTGGAGCGCCGGTTCGTCGACGAACTGGGCGGCATGAACGTCTTCTTCGTCTACGACGACGGCACCGTGGTCACCCCACCGTTGACCGGCACGATCCTGCCGGGCATCACCCGCGACGCCGTCCTCGCGCTCGCCGGCGCGGCCGGGCACCAGGTCGAGGAGCGGCCGGTCAGCTTCGCCGACTGGCAGGCCGACGCCGCCAGCGGACGCCTGAAGGAGGTGTTCGCCTGCGGCACCGCCGCGGTGGTCACCCCGATCGGTGGGGTCCGCTTCCCGGACGGCGAGTTCCTGATCGGCGGTGGCGAGCCCGGTCGGGTCACCATGGCCCTGCGTCAGCAGCTGGTCGACATCCAGCGGGGCAAGGCGGCCGACCCGCACGGCTGGGTGCAGCGGGTCTTCTGATCTCTCTGTCGCTGCGCCGGCCCGTCCACCCGGACGGGCCGGCGCAGTCGGCTCTACACGTCGGTGGGCTGCGCCTGGGTGGGCTCGTCGAGCAGGTGGTCGCGGAGCGCGGCGAGCTGCTCGTCGGTCACCCCGGCGTGGCGCAGGTACGCCTCGACCGAGCCGTGCCCCGCGCGCAGCTCGTCCAGGAAGATCTGCATCGCCTCGGCGGGTGAGCTCAGGAACGGCGCCGGCACGTCCACGCCGCCCGGCGTGACGGAGGCCAGCCAGGCGCTGTACCGGGCCGACGCCACACTGCTCAACGCGTAGTCCGCTGTGATGTCCGCGTCGTCGACGCCGAGCACGGCGAGGGTCAGCGCGCACACGATGCCGGTGCGGTCCTTGCCGGCGACGCAGTGCACCACCACCGGGGCGTTGGCGGAGTCGGCGATCAGACCGACCGCCTCGGCCACCCCGGCGGTGCCGGTCTGGGCCAGGTCGGCGTACCGGTCCGCGAGGTAGCGGGCCAGGCTGGCACCCTCCTCGTGCGGCGTACCCGCCCAGTCGGCGTGCTCCGGGTGGATGTTCCGGTAGGTCAACCCCTGGTACTCCGGCACCCGGCCGTCGCGCTCCACCTCGGTGGGGCGGCGCAGGTCGATGACGGTGCGGATCCCGATCGCGGCGAACGCGTCCCCGTCCTGCTCGGTGAGGCGGTGCAGCGAGTCGGAGCGGTAGAGCCGGCCTCGGCGTACGGATCGGTCGTCGTGGCCGAGGTAGCCACCGACGTCGCGGAAGTTGAAGGTGGCGGGGAGCGGAATCTGTCGGCTGTCGTCGATGGCGTCCACGTTCACACGGTAACGGCCGGTGGGGCAGCGCCCCACCGGCCGTCGGGCCGAACAGTCACCGTGCGGTGCCGGGCGGGAGCGCGCCGTACGTCTCGTCGTAGTAGCCACCCAGCTGATCCCGGTAGCTCGGGTCGCTGTGGCTGGTCTCGTCGTACTCCGGGGCGGCCTTGATCTGGTCCCGGGTCCGGTCGACGGAGACGGTGCGCTGGTCGTGGTCGACCTGGTTGACGGTGCCGGCCGGCAACATCACCTTCTTGCCGAAGATCCAGTGCCCGGTGTCCACGACCAGGTAGCTGCCGCCCACCTCGTGACTGGCGCTGTCGATCTTGCCGATACCACCGTCGGTGGCCTCGACCTTGTAGCCGACCAGGTCGACGTCGGCCACGCCGGCCTGGTCCCGGTAGCGCCAGGGGTCGAACGTGCCGGCCGGCGCGCCGCCGGGCACCGTGCCCTGGTCGCCGCCGCGCAGCGGGTCCGGCCCGGCGTGGGTGGCGTGCGGATCGATCCTGTCCATGCCGTTCACTCCTGACTGTCACCGATCAACTCGTGTCTCCGCAGGAGCTACCCGGCCGTCGGGGGCCGGAAACGGCGACGGGCTCAGGCCAGTGCGGCCTCGGCGTCCAGGGTGACCGCTGCTGCATGCACAACGGCGGAGATCCGCAGGGCCTCGTGCAACTGCTCCCGGGTGAAGCCGCTGCCGCGCAGCTTCTTCTCGTGCAACTCCAGGCACACCCCACAGCCGGCGATGGCCGACACGGCGAAACACCAGAGCTCGAAGTCGCCCTTGTCCACCCCCGGCCTCGCGATGATCTGCATCCGCAGTCGGGCCGGCATCGAGGCGTACTGCTCGTCGCCGATCAGGTGCTTGGCCCGGTAGTAGACGTTGTTCATCGCCATGATCGCCGCAGCGCCCTTGGCCGCCTCGACACCTTCCGGCCCGAGGTGCCCGAGCGCCTCGGCCGCGATCTCCCGCAGCACCACCGGGTTGCGAGCGGTCACCGCGCAGGCCAGCGCGGTGCCCCAGGTCTGCGCCGGGGTCAACGCCGAGGAACCGATCGTGGAGCCCAGGTTGAGCCTGATGTCCTTGGCGTACTCCGGCAGGGCTGCCGCGATCGCGTCCAGGCCCACTGTCAGACTCCGGAGGCGGAGGTCTCGTCGGCGATCTCCGTCGGGCTGATGGAGGTGAATCCCATCGGCCCGACGAAGACCACACACCACGTGCCCTCGTGGGACGTGTGGCTGATCGTCCTGGACGCGTTGGTGGCGCCCAGCGATACGCAGGCGGCGAGTCCGTGCTCAGGTAAGCGGTCACTGACGGTGAGCACAGGTCCTCCTTGCAGACGGCACGGTGGCCATCATCGAAATCCGCTCCAGATGCTTCCGCATGGCTGTTCCCGGCGATGAGTGGCCTGGTGGCTTGTGAAGCCGATCACGAGCGGCAGTTCGGGGCGAGCGAACCCTCCGTCACCATCCCGCTATGTGGATTGTCCCTCCCATATTCGGGGGAGGGGTGGCAGAGTGACCATCGTGACCAGCACCGCCCTGATTATTGCGACCTAGCGCGCCGGCCCTCCCCTCTGCCGAGCGCGCAGACCTCCCGCATCCGCGGGAGGTCTTTTTGTTGCTCCGAGAAAGGATCCTGATGACGTTCCAGGTCTTCGACACCACGTTGCGCGACGGCGCTCAGCGCGAGGGGCTCACCTACTCGGTGGTCGACAAGCTGGCAGTGGCCCGGCTGCTCGACGAGTTCGGCGTCGGCTTCATCGAGGGCGGCTGGCCGGGCGCGGTGCCCAAGGACACCGAGTTCTTCCGCCGCGCCCGCACCGAGCTGGACCTGCGGCACGCCGTACTCGTCGCGTTCGGCGCCACCCGCAAGGCCGGTGTCGCGGTCGCGGACGACCCCCAGGTGCGCGCCCTGCTGGACGCGCAGACCCCGGCCGTGGCCCTGGTAGCCAAGGCCGACACCCGGCACGTCGAGCGCGCGCTGCGCACCACCGGCGCGGAGAACCTCGCGATGATCCACGACACCGTCAACCACCTCGTCCGCGAGGGTCGACGGGTCTTCGTCGACGGGGAACACTTCTTCGACGGCTACCGGCACGACCCCGCGTACGGCGCGGCAGTGGTGCAGACCGCGCTCGCCGCCGGCGCCGAGCGGATGGTGCTCTGCGACACCAACGGCGGCATGCTCCCGTCCCAGGTGAGCGCCGTGATCCACGACCTGACGAACAGGCTGGGGATCGACGCCGGGCTGCTCGGTATGCACGCCCAGAACGACACCGCCTGCGCGGTGGCCAACACGATCGCCGCCGTGGAGGCGGGCGTCCGCCACGTGCAGGGCACCGCCAACGGGTACGGCGAACGCCCGGGCAACGCCGACATCTTCGCTGTCGTCGCCAACCTCCAACTCAAGCTCGGCATGCCCGTCCTACCGGAGGGCTGCCTGGCGCAGATGGTGCGGGTCTCGCACGCCATCGCCGAGATCGCCAACATCGCCCCCGACACCCACCAGGCGTACGCCGGGGCCGCCGCCTTCGCCCACAAGGCGGGGTTGCACGCGAGCGCGATCAAGGTCGACCCGTTGCTCTACAACCACGTGGACCCGTCGGTGGTGGGCAACGACATGCGGATCCTGATCACCGAGATGGCCGGTCGGGCCAGCGTCGAGCTCAAGAGCCGCGAGCTCGGCCTGGACCTGGCCGGCAGCCCGGACGCCCTGACCCGGGTCACCAAGCGGGTCAAGGAGCTGGAGGCGGGTGGCTGGTCCTTCGAGGCGGCCGATGCCTCCTTCGAGCTGCTGGTCCGCTCCGAGCTGCCGGAGGGTAGCCCGGCCCGACCGTTCACCCTGGAGTCGTACCGGGTGTTGGTCGAGCACCGGGAGGACGGCGCTGTGGTCTCCGAGGCGACCGTCAAGATCCGGGTTCGTGGTGAGCGGGTGATCGCCACTGCCGAGGGCAACGGTCCGGTCAACGCCCTCGACGAGGCGCTGCGGGTGGGGCTGGCGCGGCACTATCCGCAGCTGCGCGACTTCGAGTTGGCCGACTACAAGGTGCGAATCCTGGAGGGCAGCCACGGCACCGGCGCGGTCACCCGGGTCCTGCTGGAAACCTCCGACGGCGGCGGCCGGGACTGGACCACTGTCGGCGTTCACCCCAACGTGGTCGAGGCCAGCTGGCACGCCCTGGTGGACGCCCTCACCTACGGCCTGGCCCCCGCCTCCGTCTGACCCGCTGCCTCCCCACCCCACCCCACCTCACACTCTCGCGATCTTGCACTTCGTGTCGACGGTCTGCGGCTTTTTGTCGCTGATGCCGGGACAGTAAGTGCAAGATCGACGAGGTGGGGTGGGTGGGTGGGATGGGTGATGGGTCAGGGAAGGGGGAGGGTGAGGGTGGCTTGGACGGGGCGGTGGTCGCTGCCGGGCAGGGTGAACACCTGCACCGAGCGGACCGCTATCCGACGGTCCACCAGGACGTGGTCGATGGTGACGGGTGGGATGAGGTCGCCGTCGTACGGACCCCAGGTGCCGGTCAGGCCCTCTCCGGTGGCGTCGGCGGCGTCGACGTAACCGCTGCGCAGCAGGGCCCGTAGTGGACTGTGGTCGAGGGTCGCGTTGAAGTCTCCGGCGAGGATTCGCAGGCCACCGTCCGGGGTGGCCGGTGGTTGCGCGGTCAGGTCGGCACGCCAGGCACCCACCTGGTCCAGCGCGTACGGTGCCGAGGGGTGGGCCGACTCGACGCGGACCGGGGGCCCGCCGGGGACGGACACCGTCGCGTACGCCTGGCTGAAGCCCCAACCGTCGAGGTTGCGTCGGACGCCGCCGTCGGTGATCGGCCACCGCGAGTAGAGCCCGGAGCCGGGGGTGCCGATCTCCGGGTTGAGCTGCCGGTGCGGCAGCAGCGTGGCCAGGCCGAGCTGATCCAGGGCGACCTGCGCGTCCGGGGTGAACTCCTGCACGGTGAGCACGTCCACCTGGTGTCGCCGGACCAGCTCCACCAGTGTCCGCGCGTCGCCGGCGCCGGCGAGCAGATTGGCGGTGAGCAGCCGCACGGTCGGCCCGGTCGCCGCCGGCTGCGGGTTGGCCAGCGCCCGAGGTGCGACGGTGCCGAGCAACGCCACCGCTGCCAGGGCCGCGAGCGCCGCCGGCCACCAGCGCCGCAGGGCGAGCGCGAGGGTCAGGACCAGCACGCTGACGCCCGCGACGTACGGCGTGAAGGCGAGCGCCTGCACCAGCGGCCCCCGGTCCAGGCCGAGCAGTCGGGCCGCCGCCCAGAGGGCGGTGGGTACGACGGCAAGCCAGCAGAGCACGGTGCCGAGCCGAGCGTTTCGGTGCGCGGGCGGAGCGTCGACGATCACGACGATGATCGTAGTCGGGCCCGACGAACCCATTTCATGAATAGTGATGCGCTCACATTTCACAATTATCTGACGGTTGGTTGACACCCCGGAAAAGCGAGATCAACTATTGACTGACGGCTTTTTACGGTGCTACGTTCCATCTGGCTTAAACGACGCAACTCTGAGTAGTAACCGCAGCTCAGAGGGGATAAAGATTGTTGGAAAATCAATCTCTTCGGGTGTGAGCGAGGCAGCTTTCCCCCGCCCAACTGTCGTCGAACGCCTATTTATGGGCAGTCATCCGTCCCGCCCCGCGGGTCGGCCGAATTCGCACGGTCACACAAGGGGGACCTGTCATGAGCACATCCTTCCGACGTAAGGTGGCGGCGGTCACGTTCGCTGTCCTGGGGCTCAGTCTCGCCGGCGGGGGCATCGCTATCGCCCAGCCGTCCGCGAAGGCGCCGCAGGAAACGGTCCAGCCGGCACGCGGCACGACCTCCCAGCCGCCGGTCAGCGCCGAGTCGGCGCGTATCGCGAAAGCCGCGCTGAAGGCGGGCGCGGCCACCCCACTGGTGGCCACCAACGTCTTCACCGTCGTCAACTCCAACGGCACCAAGGCACGCGGCGGCGGCACAGTGGTCAAGTACGGCGTCGGGGAGTACGAGGTGATCTTCGGTCACACCGTCTCGGCCGGTGCCTTCCTGGCCACCCTCTCCCTGTCCGGCTCCTGCTGCATTCCGCCGGGTGGCGAGGTCTCGGTCGCCCCGCGGCTGCTGACACCCAACGCGGTCTGGGTGCAGACCCGCAACTCCGCCGGGACGCCGGCCAACCTGGGCTTCACCCTGCTCACCCACACACCCTGACCGAACCGACACCCGGCCCCCGTCGCCTCCGGCGCGGGGGCCGGACCCTGTCCGCCCGGCGCGCCGGCCCTCCGGCCGCTACCTCAGCCGACCTGGCCGGATGATTCACTCGGCTTTCGGTAAGTCGGGGTGTCCCGAGGACGCGGACACCCCGACTTCGGTAAACCCGAGTGGATCAGCGCGGTCGACGGGAGCCGCCTCTGCGAGGCACCCACGAGGGCCATAGTCGACCGGTTCGTACCCGGTTGGCCACCCGATGGCCGGTCACCTGCCGGTTGGGCGCTCCTCGGCAGTCTCGCGACGGTCGTCACCCTTCCGCGCGGCTCATCCCCATTCCGGCCACTCCGGGCCGGTCCCTGCCGCACAATCCGACGTTTGCCGAGCGTGTGCCAGGGAAGCAAGCACCGTGACGGACATCTCGGACACCCTGGCCAGCATGCCCAGCCCGGTCGATCCGGAGCCGACCGGCATCGAGCTGGAACAGACCCTCTTCGAGGTCAAACGCGTGATCGTCGGGCAGGATCGCCTCGTCGAACGCCTGCTCACCGCCCTGGTCGCCAACGGACACTGCCTCCTGGAGGGGGTACCCGGCGTGGCCAAGACACTGGCCGCGCAGACCCTCGCGACAGTGGTCGGCGGCACCTTCTCCCGGATCCAGTTCACCCCGGACCTGGTGCCCTCCGACATCGTCGGCACCCGGATCTACCGGGCGTCCAAGGAGACCTTCGACATCGAGCTGGGCCCGATCATGGCCAACCTGGTGCTGGCCGACGAGATCAACCGGGCCCCGGCGAAGGTCCAGTCGGCGCTGCTGGAGGCGATGGCCGAACGGCAGGTCTCGATCGGCGGGCGCAGTTGGCCGGTCCCGGAGCCGTTCCTGGTGCTGGCCACCCAGAACCCGATCGAGTCCGAGGGGGTCTACCAGCTCCCGGAGGCGCAGCGTGACCGGTTCCTGATGAAGGTGGTGGTCGACTACCCCAGCGACGCCGACGAGCTGGCCATCCTCTACCGGATGAGCACCGACCGGCCGACCCCGCGCCAGGTGCTCGACGCGCAACGGCTGCGGGACCTTCAGCTCCACGCCGAGCGGGTCTTCGTCCACCACGCGTTGGCCGAGTACGTGGTGCGGCTGATCCTCGCCACCCGCGACCCGGGCCGGTTCGGGCTGCCGGAGATCGCCCCGCTGTTGGCGTACGGGGCCAGCCCCCGGGCCACCCTGGGCCTGGTCGCCGCCGCACGGGCACAGGCCCTGCTGCGGGGGCGGGAGTACGTGCTGCCCGAGGACATCCGCGAGCTTGCCGTCGACGTTCTCGCCCACCGGCTGGTGCTCTCCTTCGACGCGGTGGCCGACGGGGTGTCGGCCGAGAGCGTGGTGCGACGGCTCGTCGAGGCGGTGCCACCGCCCCGGCTGGCGACCGGACACCCGCAGCAGACACCGGATCTGGCGGCGGCATGAGACGCGCCGCCGTCGCGCCCGCCGACCCGGGCCTGGCCGAGCTGGCCCCGGACCAGCGCCTGCGCCGCCTGGAGCTGACCGTCACGCGCCGACTGAACGGCCTGCTGCACGGCCAGTACCGTGGTCTGCTGCCCGGTCCCGGCAGCGAACCGTCCGGCAGTCGCGAGTACCGGCCGGGCGAGGACGAGGTCCGCCGGATGGACTGGGCAGTGACCGCCCGGACCGCAGTGCCGCACGTCCGGCAGGTCGACGCCGACCGGGAACTGACCACCTGGCTGCTCGTCGACGGCACCGCCAGCATGGAGTTCGGCACCGCCGAGCTGGACAAACGGGAACTGGCGGTGGCCGCCGTCGCGGCGGTCGGCTTCCTGACCGCGGGCGTCGGCAACCGCCTCGGCGCCCAGGTGCTGCGCGCCGACGGGGTACGCCGCTTTCCGGCCCGCAGCGGGCGTACCCATCTGCTCTCCCTGCTCCGGACGCTGCTCGCCGCCCCCCGGGCCACCGCGCCCACCGACCGGCCGGGGCGTGGGCCGGCGACCCGACCGCCCGATCTGGCCGACGGCCTCGACGCGCTGCACCGCATCGCCAACCGGCGTGGGCTGGTCGTGGTGGTCTCCGACTTCCTCGACGGCCTGCCCGACGATCCCGGCCAGACAGCGCCCTGGGAGCGGACCCTGCGCCGGCTGGCCGTCCGGCACCAGGTGCTGGCGATCGAGGTGACCGACCCGCGTGAGCTGGAACTACCGGACGTCGGCCTGATCACGCTCGTCGACCCGGAGACCGGTCGGCACCGCGAGGTGTGCACATCGGACCGAGGGCTGCGCGAGCGGTACGCCGAGGCCGCCGCCGCCCAGCGCGAACAGGTCCACCAGGCGCTGCGCCGCAGCGGGGCCACCCATCTGCCGCTGCGCACCGACGGCGACTGGAGCGCGGACATCGTCCGGCACGTGCACGCCCAGCGTCGGCTGGCCGCCGCGCCGGTCGGCCGCCCCCGGGGAGGTGCCGCGTGATCTGGCAGTCGCCGCTGCGGCTCTGGCTGCTGCTCGGCGTGCTCGCCCTGGTCGTCGCGTACCTGGTGCTGCAGCGGCGACGCAGCCGGTACGCGGTCCGCTTCACCAACCTGCGGCTGCTGGACCGGGTGGCGCCGGAGCGGCCCGCCTGGCGCCGACACGTACCGGCCGGGCTCTTCCTGGCCATGCTGGCGCTGCTCGTGGTCGGCTTCGCCCGACCGAGCGCCGAGGTCCGGGTGCCCCGGGAACGGGCCACTGTGATGGTGGCGGTGGACGTCTCCACGTCGATGCTCGCCACCGACGTCGAACCGGACCGGTTGGGCGCGGCGAAGGAGGCCGCCCGGCGCTTCGTCGAGGGGCTGCCCGACGAGTTCAACGTGGGTCTCGTCGCGTTCGCCGGCAGCGCCGCCGTGCTGGTGCCCCCGGGCACCGACCGGGACGCCCTCGACGAGGGGATCGACCGGCTCGCCGAGGGCATCACCGGTGTCCAGGGCACCGCGATCGGCGAGGCCATCAACACCTCGCTCGGCGCGGTCAAGAGCCTGGACAGCGAGGCCGCGAAGGAGACACCACCCGCCCGGGTCATCCTGCTCTCCGACGGCGCCAACACGTCCGGGATGGACCCCATGGAAGCGGCCGCGGAAGCGGTGAAGGCGGAGGTGCCGGTGCACTCGATCTCGTTCGGCACCCCGTCCGGGTTCGTCGACCGAGGTGGACGGCCCATCCAGGTGCCGGTGGACGGGCAGACCCTCAAGGCGGTCGCCGAGGAGACCGGCGGCATGTTCCACGAGGCCAGCACCACCGACGAGCTGCGGGCCGTCTACGACGACATCGGCAGTTCGGTCGGCTACCGCACCGAGCGGCAGGACATCTCGGCCCGTTTCATCGGCCTCGGACTGGTGTTCGCGATGGGCGCCGCCGCCGGCTCGATGCGCTGGTTCTCCCGGCTGCCCTGACCGCCGCGCACAACCGACGTCGACAGTGAGGAGTACGCATGGCAGTGCAGACCGGACTGGGCGAACCGCGCGGTCCCTGGTTCATCTCACCGGAACTCGACCCGGACGGGCGCGGGTGGTGGGACGCGCCCGAGCGCGACCCGGGAGGGCGACGGCCTGGGCGGCTGCTCGCCGTGTTGGGAGTGGTGGCGGTCTCGGCCGTCTCCGGTGCTCTCGCCGGCGGCGTGGTGGCCAGCCGGGACGGGGTCGGGGGCCCGGCTGCGGCGTCCGCCGCCCCGGTGCCGGCCGAGCTGGTCACCGCGGCCGAGCGGACCGTACCCGGGGTGGTGTCGGTGCTGGCCGGCGGCGCGACCAGCGGGTCCGCGACCGGCTCCGGCTTCGCGGTGGACGACCAGCAGCACCTGATCACCAACGACCACATCCTGGCCAAGGGGGGTGGCGGGCCGGTGACCGTGGAGCTGCCCGACGGCCGCCGGTTCGCCGCCGAGGTGGTCGGACGGGAGCCGCGCAGCGACCTGGCGGTGCTGAAGGTGCCGGCATCTGCCGGTCTCACCCCGCTGCCCCTGGCCAAGCCGGGCGCGACCCGGGTCGGTGAGCCGGTGCTCGCGGTGGGTTCGCCGCTCGGTCTGGCCGGAACCGTCACCGCGGGCATCGTCAGCGCGCTCGACCGGCCGGTGCGGCTCGGCAACAACCGGCACACAGCGGTGCAGACCGATGCGTCCATCAACCCCGGCAACTCCGGTGGGCCACTGGTCAACGCGCGCGGGGAGGTGGTCGGGGTGAACACCGCCATCGCCACCATCGACGGAAACGGCTCGATCGGCATCGGGTTCGCCATCCCGATCGACCAGGTGCAGCAGACCGCCGACACGATCATCGGCAAGGGCGGCTGAGCTGCCCGAAAGCCCTGACGGGGGCCACCACTGTCAGATATCCGGCCGGACGGCATCGGACCATGGAAATATTACGCTGGGTATGGATACTGGCGGAGGTGGAGCGTCCTCTTCTCACGGTCCTCCTGCTGGTGGGCCTGGTCATCGGATGTGCAGTGGGGTCGGCGTACGCCCGGGCACGACGCGGGTGGAACGACTACCAGACCGTCAAGAAATCGGTGCCGGGCGCCCGCCGGGGCGCCTGGTCGCTGATCCGCGGCGTCGCCGTGAAGGCCGCGGTGATCGGGGTCCTTCTCTTCGGCGCTGTGGCGTACGCGGCCGTCGGCTCCGACGAGGAGACCGCCGGGCCGGCGCCCAGCCAGTCCCCGACGCAGAGTGAGCCTCCGCACCGATGACCCCCGGCGGCTCGTCGCGGGTTAGCCTCGGGGCGTGGACGACGGACTGCGGGTGACCGACCGGTGGGTCGTCCCCGCCGGGGAGCTACGGGAGCGCTTCTCCCGCTCGTCGGGGCCGGGCGGGCAGGGTGTGAATACCGCTGACTCCCGGGTCGAGCTGAGCTACGACGTGGCCAACTCGCCGGCCGTGCCCGAGTGGCTGCGGCCGCGGGCGCTGGCCCGGCTGGCCAACCGCCTCGTCGACGGGGTGCTGACGATCGCCGCCAGCGAGCACCGGGCCCAGTTGGCCAACCGGGAGGCGGCCCGGGCCCGGATGACCGCCCTCCTGCGGGAGGCCGCCGCGCCGCCACCGCCGACCCGCCGAGCGACTCGCCCGTCCCGTGGGGCCAAGGAACGCCGGCTGGCCGAGAAGAAACGCCAGTCCCAGCGCAAGCGGGACCGCCGCGCCGACGACGACTGATCCGAACAGCGACCAGACCGGGACGGCGTCTAGACCGGGACGGCGTCTAGACCGAGACGGCGACCAGCCTGGGACGGCGTCTAGGCCGGGACGGCGGCGAGCAGCCGGTCGCGCAGCACGGCGGCCCGCTCGGCGAACCCGCGCTGCGCCGCCGCGTACTCCGCCCGGCCGTCCGGAGTCTCCACGCGCACCGGCGGGTAGCCGAGCGCCGCCAGGTCGTACGGGCTGGCCCGCATGTCCAGCGTGCGAATGTCCCGGGCCAGGTCGAACGCGTCGGCCACCAGCTCCGAGGGAACCAACGGCGACAACTTGTACGCCCACTTGTACAGATCCATGTTGGCGTGCAGGCAGCCCGGCTGCTCGTGCGCGTGCTGCGTCTCCCGGGTGGGGGTGAGCAGGTTCAACGGGCGGGCCGGCGGGGTGAAGAACCGGAACGCGTCGAAGTGGCTGCACCGTACGCCCCGCTCCTCGACGACCTCGGCGGTGCGTTCCGCGCTGAGCCGCAGCGGCCAGGCGTTGTGCCGCAGCTCCTCCCGGGTCTGCCGGTAGACCATCGCCCACTCGTGCATCCCGAAGCAGCCGAAGTGCGCCGGACGTTCACGCGTCGCCTCCAGCAGGGAGCGGATCCAGGCGATCGACTCGCCGCGCCGGGCGCGTACCCCAGCGGTGTCGAGGGTGACCCCGGCGGTGCCGGCGCGGTAGTCGCGGCCGAACTCGGCCGGATCGGCGTCCCGCAGCTCGACCCCGGGCCCCGGATGCCAGCGCCGTAGCTGGGCCGGGCGGTGCGAGTAGTAGGTGAACAGGAAGTCGGCCACCGGATGCCGTTCACCGCGTCGTCGCCGGGCCAGGTGCGGGGTCAGCCAGACGTCCACCCGCTCCTCGTGGGCCCGTCGGCGGGCCTGCCACCGCGTCGCGTCGAGCACGGCAGGGGCGAGGGCGGCGGTCACGCACCCCAGGGTACGACCGCCGCCCGCACACCGGTCAGGGCATCTGCACCCGGACGCCGGCGGAGAACACCCCGCTGCGCAGCTCCAGCTGCTGGGGCGGGTCCCGCCCGTCGACGGTGAAGACCAGCGGGAGCACCATCCGGGTGCCCGCCGCCATCGGGTCGGCGAAGACGTCCCGACCCAGGTTCGCCGTCCGGGTGGCCGACTCGTCGGTGCTCACCCAGCGGCCGCCGGGCAGATACGCCCGTTGCAGCTCGCTGTGCCACGGCTGGTGGTCGCCCGTGACGTTGCGCACACCCACTGTTGCCTCGCAGCGTCGCCCGTTGGGCGGTGCGGCACCGCCGCCGTCGGCCTTCCCGGCGGTGCCGGGCGCGCCGCAGGTCATCCGGTACACGGTGAACTCGAACGCCGACTCGCGCAGCGGCACGCCCAGCGACCCGTTGACCCCGTTGCCCACCCACGCGCCGCTGGTGGGCTGCTTCTGTGTGTCGATCGCCGAGACCTGCCGGGTCGCCGTCCAACCCGCGGTGCCGACCACGCCGGCCAGCACCACGACGGCGGCGCCCACCAACATCCAGACCGGAGGGGTACGCCGACGCCGCACCGGACTCGGGGCCGCCGGGCGGGGATAGACAGTCCCGCGGCCACCCTCGGCGCCGCCGCCGGTGGACAGCGCGGCAGCCGTCACCCGGCGCCCGCGCCGACGTCGCCACACCCACACCAGGGCGGCGCTGATCAACAGCAGGACCGCCAGGCCGGCGAGCAGCACCGGATAGCGGCGCCACGGCGGCGCCTCGCTCACCTCGGCCGCCGGTGCCGCTGCCGCCTGCCAGGTGGCCGTGGCGCAGTCGTACGGCCGGCTGCCGTCACTGGTGAACGCGCAGGTAGGCGCGGTCAGTGGCCGGCCCGGCGCGGTCGCCGCGAGCGCGGTGCCCAGGGTGGTGGTGCTGTGCGCGGGCAGCCGCAACCGCCAGGTCACCTCGGTGGCCGATCCACCGGCCGGGGTGGACCGGCCACCACCGCTGATGGCGGTGGTCGACGAGCCGGGCGGCAGTTCCTGACGCACAGTGGTCTCCAGCGGCGAGTTGCTCACGTTGCGCACCTGGATCCGGTACCTCGGTGCCGGGCTGCTGTCCGTCGCGACCGCCACCGTGACCTGTTGCGGGGGCGCCGACGCCGGTGCCCGGGTCGGTGGTGCCATCGCCGGTGGCGCCGAGGGCGGGGTGGGCTCGGTCACCCGTGCGACCATCGCCACCGGCGGCCGGGTTCCCGCTGGTTCCGGTGTGGCGGCCGGTGGTGATGGCGCGGCCGCCGTTGGTTGTGGCGTGGCGGCCGGTGGTCGTGGCGCGGCCGCCGTTGGTTGTGGCGTGGCGGCCGGTGGTCGTGGCGCGGCCGCCGCCTCCGGGGCCGCCGTCGGCAGGGCCGGCACGGCGGCGAGGATGCCGAGGCAGTGCACGAACACTGCGAGGGCTCTGTGGTGTCGTGTCGATGCAGGCATACGAACGAACCTCCGGAGCCGACGCTAGGGGCGAGCCGCCTCCGTGGGGGTACGAAGTCGAGAAACCCGCCCCGGTCACCTCCAGCTCCGATAGGGTGCCGCGCGCTGACGGGTTGAGCACACCCGACGGCCCGTCCTGGCCGGTTGCGGCGTCGGCGGCGCTAGATTGGCCGGGTGCGTATCGCTCGTTTCGCCCATGCCAAGGGAATGTCGTTCGGTGCCGTCGAAGGCGAAGCGGAGGCCGGGCCGCAGGCCCTGACCATCGCCGAGATCGAGGGCCACCCGTTCGGCAATCTCTCCTTCAGTGGGGCCCGCTGGGCCCTTTCCGACGTCCGGCTGCTCTCGCCGATCCTGCCCAGCAAGGTCGTCTGTGTCGGCCGCAACTACGCCGACCACGCCGCCGAGCTCGGCAACGAGGTGCCCAAGGAGCCGCTGCTCTTCCTCAAGCCGTCCACCTCGGTGATCGGCCCCCGGGACGCCATCCGACTGCCGATCTTCTCCAAGCAGGTCGAGCACGAGGCGGAGCTGGCGGTCGTGATCGGGGCGCCGGGTGCGCGCCGCGCCGACCGCGCCGCCGCCGAGCGCGCCATCTTCGGCTACACCTGCGCCAACGATGTCACCGCTCGGGACCTCCAGCGTTCGGACGGGCAGTGGACCCGGGCCAAGGGCTTCGACTCGTTCTGCCCGATCGGCCCGTGGATCACCACCGGGCTGGACGTCTCCGACCTGGAGATCCGGTGTGAGGTGGGTCGCAACCCGGAGGAGATGGAGGTACGCCAACTCGGCCGGACGAAGGACATGGTCTTCGACGTGGCGGGCCTGGTGTCGTACATCTCGCACGTGATGACTCTGCTGCCCGGCGACGTCGTTCTCACCGGCACTCCGGCCGGGGTTAGCCCGCTTGTCGAGGGGGATACGGTCACCGTGCGGATCGACGGCATCGGCGAGCTCACCAACCCGGTGGTGCCCGTCGCCTGATCCGTCTGATGCCCCTGTTTCCGCAGCTCACGGGTGGTTCGGGGGGATCGGATTTGGCCTGTCGGCACCGGGAGGGTAAAGTTCACTCCCGGCGCCGCAAGGGGCCAATGGGGTATGGGGTAATTGGCAGCCCGACTGATTCTGGTTCAGTTAGTCTAGGTTCGAGTCCTGGTACCCCAGCGCTGCTGGAATTCGCGAGAATTTCCAGACGCTGGATTCTGACGGAGTTCGACTCCGCCCCTTCGGGGGCGGAGGGTGGTCTTCGGTAGAGTGCAGCTCCTCCACCGGTAAGGTGGGGGAGCAAAAGTTGTTCTGGCCCCGTCGTCTAGCGGCCCAGGACGCCGCCCTCTCAAGGCGGTAGCGCCGGTTCGAATCCGGTCGGGGCTACAGCGTGCACAGCCCGTCTCACCTCGTGAGGCGGGCTGTTTCGTGTCCCCCGCCGGGCCCGTTCCGGCCCCCCGTCGAGGCCTCGGGTGACGGTGCACCCCGCGCTCGTGCCCGGGTACGGTGCCGCTAGACTACATTCGCACCGCCCGCGAGGGTGGTGAACGGAAAAGTTCTGGCCCCGTCGTCTAGCGGCCCAGGACGCCGCCCTCTCAAGGCGGTAGCGCCGGTTCGAATCCGGTCGGGGCTACAACCAAAGGCTCATCTCGCCCAGCGAGATGAGCCTTTCTCGTTCCCCCACCACCCCACCGCTGCCCACCCTCCCCTCGCCTTGGTGATCAAGAGCTTTGCGTCACCGCCTGCGCGTGTCGTGACGCAAAGCTCTTGATCACCGGGAGCGGTCGGGGCGGGGGCAGGGGCAGGGGAGGGCGCGGGGTTAGAGGCCGGACAGGCGTTGGCCGGCTCTTACTACGGCCATGGCGTGGCGTTCGCCGGGGCGGCGGCCCAGGCGCTCGATCGGGCCGGAGATGCTGACCGAGGCGATGACCCGGCCGGTGCGGTCGCGGATCGGGGCGGAGACGCTCGCCACACCGGCCTCCCGCTCGGCGACGCTCTGCGCCCAGCCGCGACGGCGTACCTCGGCGAGGGTGCGGCCGGTGAACTTGCTGCGCGGCAGCAGCGGCATCACCGCCTCCGGCGGCTCCCAGGCGAGCAGGATCTGGGCCGCGGAGCCGGCGGTCATCGGCAGCACCGAGCCGACCGGAACGGTGTCCCGTAGACCGCTGGCGCGTTCCGCCGCCGCCACGCAGATCCGCTCGTCGGCGCGGCGCAGATAGAGCTGCGCGCTCTCGCCGGTGGCGTCGCGCAGCGCGGCCAGCAACGGCTCGGCTGCGGTCAGCAGAACGTCCGGTGCCGCGTTGGCGAGCTCGCCCAGGCGGGGGCCGGGCCGCCATCTGCCCTGGGTGTCACGCACCAGCATTCGGTGGATCTCCAGGGCCTGGGCCAGGCGATGTGCTGTGGCCCGGGGCAGCTTGGTGCGTTCGACGAGTTCGGCCAGGCTGGCGCCGTCCACGCAGGCGGCCAGGATGACCACCGCCTTGTCGAGAACGCCGACACCGCTCATACTGTGTCCCACAAGCCGAAACTTACCTCCCAGAATTTAGGATGTCCAGATGGTGGGAGTCACTCCTGAGCCGAGGACCCTGGCCGAGAAGGTCTGGGACGCGCACGTCGTACGGTCCGCCGCTGGTGAGCCGGACCTGCTCTTCATCGACCTGCACCTGCTGCACGAGGTGACCAGCCCGCAGGCCTTCGACGGGCTGCGGCTCGCCGGGCGCCGGGTGCGTCGTACCGACCTGACCCTCGCGACCGAGGACCACAACACCCCGACCGGGTACGCCGACCCGGCGTTCCGCCTCCGCCGTGGTGACCTGCTCACCATCGCGGACCCCACGTCGCGTACGCAGATCGAGACGTTGCGCCGCAACTGCGCCGAGTTCGGGGTGCGACTGCACCCGCTCGGCGACGACAACCAGGGCATCGTGCACGTGATCGGCCCGCAGCTCGGTCTCACCCAGCCGGGCCTGACGATCGTCTGTGGCGACTCGCACACCGCCACCCACGGCGCCTTCGGCGCGCTCGCCTTCGGCATCGGCACCAGCGAGGTGGAGCACGTGCTGGCCACCCAGACGCTGCCGCAGAGCCGGCCGAAGACGATGGCCGTGAACGTCACCGGCCGGCTCGCGCCCGGCGTGACCGCCAAGGACCTGGTGCTCGCGCTGATCACGCAGGTCGGCACCGGTGGAGGTCGGGGGCACATCGTCGAGTACCGCGGCGAGGCGATCCGCTCCCTCTCCATGGAGGGGCGGATGACCATCGCCAACATGTCCATCGAGTGGGGCGCCAAGGCCGGCATGATCGCGCCGGACGAGACCACCTTCGCCTACCTCAAGGGGCGGCCGAACGCGCCGCAGGGCGCGGACTGGGACGCGGCGGTGGCGTGGTGGCGGACGCTGCCCACCGACGAGGGCGCGCGCTTCGACGCCGAGGTGACCCTGGACGCCAGCCGAATCACCCCGTTCGTCACCTGGGGCACCAACCCCGGGCAGGGTGCGCCGCTGAGCGCCCCGGTGCCGGACCCTGAGGACTTCACCACCGACTCGGAGCGCACCGCCGCCCGCCGGGCCCTGGAGTACATGGACCTGCGCCCCGGCACCCCGCTGCGGGAGCTGCCCATCGACGTGGTCTTCGTGGGGTCCTGCACCAACGGCCGACTGGAGGACCTACGGGCCGCCGCCGACGTGCTGCGTGGCCACCGGGTCGCCGACGGCGTCCGGATGCTCGTGGTGCCCGGCTCCGCCGCGGTGCGCGAGGCCGCCGAGGCCGAGGGTCTGGACAAGGTCTTCGCCGACGCCGGGGCCGAGTGGCGGTTCGCCGGCTGCTCCATGTGTCTGGGGATGAACCCCGACACGCTGAAGCCGGGCGAGCGCTCCGCCTCCACCTCGAACCGCAACTTCGAGGGCCGTCAGGGCCGGGGCGGGCGTACCCACCTGGTCTCCCCGCCGGTGGCCGCCGCCACCGCAGTGGTCGGCCGGCTGGCCGCCCCCGCCGACCTGTAGAAGGGACCGACGAGATGGACAAGTTCACCACCCACACCGGCACCGCCGTGCCGCTGCGCCGGTCCAACGTGGACACCGATCAGATCATCCCCGCCGTGTACCTCAAGCGGGTGACCCGGACGGGCTTCGCCGACGGGCTGTTCAGCGCCTGGCGGGAAGATCCGGCATTCGTGCTCAACGATGAAAACTATTCTGGGGCGTCGATCCTCATCGCCGGCCCGGAGTTCGGCACCGGCTCCTCCCGGGAGCACGCCGTCTGGGCGCTGCGGGACTGGGGCTTCCGTGCCGTGGTGGCCCCGCGCTTCGGTGACATCTTCCGTGGCAACGCCCTCAAGGAAGGTCTGTTGCCGGTCGAGTTGGAATTGAAAGCCGTCGAAGAGTTGTGGGACCTGATCGAGGCGGATCCCACCACTGCGGTGACCGTCGACCTGACCGCCCGCCAGCTCCGGGCGGGGGACGCTAGCTGGTCGTTCCCACTGGACGACTTCAGCCGTTGGCGCCTCCTGGAAGGCCTCGACGACATTGGACTCACCCTCCGCCACGCCGCCGACATCGACTCCTACGAGGCGCGCCGACTGCCGTTCCTGCCCTCCGTCGCATAGCCGTTAGGCCGCTCGCACAGCGGATTTCACCCCCATCGGGCCATCCGGTGGGGGTGAATCCGTTACGACACAAGGGCTTTTTTCTACCGAATGTTTGTGTCCCGACAGCACAGGGCATACCGTGCGCGCAGAATGGCTCGCAACGAGTCAGTTGCACAATCGGGAGGAAGTCGTGAACAAGGCCGAGCTCATCGAGGCGCTCGCCGTTCGCCTGGGGGACCGGAAGATGGCGACGGCCGCGCTCGACGCGGTCCTCACCGAGGTCCAGGCGGCGGTCACCAAGGGCGAGAAGGTGGCGATCACCGGATTCGGAGCATTCGAAAAGCGTGTGCGTGGCGCGCGAACAGCGCGCAACCCGCGTACCGGCGAGGCGGTGAAGGTCAAGAAGACGTCAGTCCCGACCTTCCGCCCCGGCGCCGGGTTCAAGGAGATGGTGGCCAGCGGCAAGGTGCCGAAGGCCACGGTGGCGACGAAGAAGACCGCCACCAGCACCGCCACGGCCAAGGCGGCGGGCACTAAGGCGACCGGCACCAAGGCGGCCACCGCCAAGGCGGCGGGCACCAAGGCGACCACGGCGAAGGCGGCCAGCAAGAAGACCGCCCCGGCCAAGGCGAGCAAGACCGCCACGGCGACCAAGACGGCCGCCAGCAAGAAGACCGCCCCGGCCAAGGCGAGCAAGACCACCACGGCGACCAAGACGGCCGCCAGCAAGAAGACCACCGCGGCGAAGAAGACCACCGCCGCGACCCGGTCGACCGCGGCGAAGAAGACCACCGCGGCGGCGAGCAAGAGCACGGCGGCCAAGAAGGCGCCGGCGAAGAAGGCTCCGGCCAAGAAAGCGGCCAGCAAGCGCTGACCGACAGGTACCGCGAGGGCGTCCACCAGTGGGTGGGCGCCCTTTCGGCGTACCGGGACGGCTTTTCGGCGTACGGGGACCGTTGACCGTGTTGGCGCGCTCGCGCAGAATCGCCGTGCCGGCCACCCCTGGGCCGGCCCGTCGACGGGAAATGGGGCGCCGGTGCGCTACCGCCAGCTCACCACCGGCACGCTCGCGCTGGGCGTGCTCCTCCTCATCGACGTGCTGCGGGTCTGGCTGCCCGGCATCATCACCATCTTCGGTCAGGCGGCGTCCACCCCGGCCGAGCTGATGGGGGCGTTCGCCCTCGGCTGGTTCGTGCTCGCGATGGGCGCGCCCGCCGTGGTCCGCCGAGTCGGAGCCCGCCCGGTCACTGTCGTCGCCGCCGTCGCGCTCGCCGCCGCCCGGCTGGCGCTCACCGCCGCTCCCGGCGGACGTACGCAGCTCTGGTTGGCCACCGCCGGGTTGCTCGCCGGGCTGGTCTGGCTGGTCGGCGTCGCCGCCGACACCGACCGCCCGGTCCCGGGACTGGCGTTGGGGTTCGCTGTCAACGCGGCAGTGCACGCGGTGCTGGACACCGTCGACCTGGTCTGGCGGGGTGACTGGGTGGGCTGGCTGCTCAGCGCCGTCGCGGTGGCGGTGTTCCTGGCCGGCACGGCCCAACCCGGCCGGCGCGGCGGCGCAGATGACGCCCTCGCTGGCCCCGCTGACGCCCCTGACGGCCCCGCTGACGCCTCTGCCGGCCCTGGTGGTGGCCGAGCCTGGCTGCTGGCCGGGCCGGCGCTGCTGCTGGCCGGAATGGTGGCGCTCTCCCCGGCGCTGGCCCGGACCGGGATGTCGTACCTGGTCGCCGGGGACGGGGTGGCTCGTTCGCCGCTGTTCGGCCTGGCGCCGGTGCCGGTGGCGGTCGCCGGGTTCCTGTGCGCCGCGTTGACCCGGCCGCCCCGTGGGTGGGGCCGGGCGTACGGCCCGGTGGCGCTGCTCGGCGGCGCTGTGCTGTTCGCCCTCGACCGGGGCGACCTGCTCCTGCCGGCCGTCCTCCTCGCCGCTGTCGGCCTCGGCGCCTGCCTCGCACTGACCGACGACGCCAGCCAGCCTGCCAGCGACACTGCGAGCGGCGGCACCGCGAGCGGCGGCACCGCGAGCGGCGGCACCGCGAGCGGCGGCACCGCGAGCGCCGGCACCAGCGCCTCCCGGCGGGGGTACGCGGTCGCCGCCGGGATGCTCGTCTTCGCGCTCGGGGCGGTCGGCTACTACTCGGCCTACGACCTCGGCTACCCCAACGCGGCGGTGCCGGTGGTGGTGGCCGTGCTGATCGCCGCCGTGGCGTTCACCGCCCGCCCCGTCGTCCACCGGCTACCCGGGCCGTTTCCGCCGCTCCGGGCCGCCGCCACGGTCACCGCGCTGGCCCTGCTGGCACCGGTGCTCGCCGACGAGGTGCCGGTGGCCAGCAACCGGGACGGCCCACCGGAACGGTTGACGGTGGTGGCGTACAACATCCGGATGGGGTTCGGGCTGGACGGCCGGTTCGACCTGACCGGCCTCGCCCAGGTAGTCGACAGGCAACGGCCCGACGTGGTGCTGCTCAGCGAGGTGGACCGGGCGTGGCTGCTCAACGGCGGGCACGACACCCTGGACCTGCTGTCAGACCGGCTCGCCATGCCGTACGTCTTCGGGCCGGCCGCCGACCCGGTCTGGGGCGACGCGGTGCTCAGCCGTTGGCCGGTGCGCGATCCGCGGACCCTGCCGCTGGCCGCCGTCGGCGCGCCCACCGGGGCGCAGGCCCTCGCCGTCACGCTGGACCTCGGCGACGGTGTCCGTACCGCAGTGGTCAGCACCCACCTGCAACCGCCGCCCGGCACGGGCCCGGTGGTCCAGGCCCGCGCGGTCGCCGACTTCGCCACCCGGTACGCGGCCGGTCGGCCGTTGGTGGTGGCGGGTGACCTGAACACCGAGCCGGGCGACGAGGCGTTCGCGGAGTTCACCAGGGCCGGCCTGGTCGACGCGTTGGCCGCCGCCCGACCACTGGCGACCAGCCCGGCGGACGACCCGCGCCAGCAGATCGACCACATCTTCGTCTCGCCCGGCCTGACCCCCGGCGACCCGGTCGCGCCGCGCAGCACCGCCAGCGACCACCTGCCGGTCGCGGTGACGGTGACCCTGCCACCCCGCTGACCAAGCCGGTCCGGTGCGATCGGGGGCCCTACAGGCGATCGGCGGCGAGCAGCCGGTCGGCGGCGAAGGCGAGCAGCCAGCCGCCGCCCTTCGGGGTGGTGAAGTCCTCATCGGTGCGGCCGGTCAGCCGCTCCAGGGCGCCCGGCAGGACCTTGCCCTGGCTGCACACCGCCGACTGCCCACCGGCGTCGGCCAGCTCCAGCAGTCGGGCGGCGGTGGCCAGGATCCGCTCGTCGCTCTGCTGGCCGGGTTGTGGCTCGTCCAGGTCTCCGCAGACCTCGATCGGCAGGTCGAGCAACGCGGCGGCCGGATCGAGTGTCTGCACGCACCGTCGCGGCGACGCCGACACCAGTCGGGCCGGTCGGATCAGGGCGATCAGCCCGGCCAGCGTGCTCGCCTGGGCCCACCCCTCGGCGTCCAGGGGCCGCCCGACGTCCGGGCCGGACCAGGTGGCCCGCTTACCGGCGTGCGCGTGCCGGACCAGCGCGACGGTCGCCGTGACCGACGGCAGTGCGGCGAACGCCGCCAACACCTCGGCGTCGTGCGGATAGCTGACCAACCGGATCGCGTCGTCCACAGCGAGCCAGCGGATGTCGTCCACCTCGGTGTCCGGTTGGAAACCGCCGCTGGCCACCGCGAGCATCGACCAGTAGTCGACCAGCTTGGGTTGCCCCTCGCTGCGGTACCGCACCGACGGCAGCCGCACCTGCGGCACGCCCCGCACGTCGGCCTCCTCGGCCACCTCACGGACCGCCGCGGCCAACGCGTGCTCGCCCGGCTCCAGCTTGCCCTTCGGCAGCGTCCAGTCGCCGTAGCGGGGGCGGTGCACCACGCAGACGCGTACGCCGTCGTCGGTCGGCCGCCAGGCCACCCCGCCAGCCGCCCGAATGCCCGTCACGGCAGCCAACTGGTGCGCCGTCGCCGGGTGGCCCGGTGCCAGGCAGCCGGGAGGAGACCCCGCATCCGGCGTACCGACAGGCGTTCCCGCTCGGCCAGCCGCCCGGCGGTGACCGCCAGCTCGTGGTCGTCCGGTCGCTCGGTGGCGATCTCCAACCAGGTGTCCGCCGCCACCGCCGCGTCCTGGTGCTCGCCGAGCACGTCCTGCACCTGGGCGAGTGCGCGGGACAGCCGCCGTGCGCCCTTGCCGACCGTCGGGGCCACCGCGTTGACCGCGTACCGGGTCTGCTTGGCCTCCTTGCGGACGGCGTGCCAGTGGTCGTCCGGCGACTGTGGGTCGAGCCCGCCGACGCCGTCGGGCCCGGACAACCGCCGCCAGGGGCGGGCCACCAACGCGGGTAGCGCCTGCTCGGCGGGCGCTGCCGCCCGGCGGGTGAACCGGGGCGCGCTGGCGGCCAGCACCAGGGAGTCCACCAGGGCCAGGTAGCGCGCGGAGCGCAGCATCTCGTCGATGGCGGTGAGCGCCTGCCGCTGCCGTTCGGCGAGCACCTGGTCGAGCCGGTCCACAGCGCCCTGGTCGAGCGGGCTCAGCGGATCGGCGTCGGCGGTACGGCGCAGCCGCGCGCGCAGCACCTCGGCGTCACGGGCCGCGCCGAGCACGTCGGCCAACCAGCGCAGTTCGGTGCGCAGTGGGCGGGACCAGGTCTTTCGCAGCAACGGTTTGAAGGTGCGCAGATCACTGCGCAGGCGTCGGCAGGCCACCCGCATCTGATGCACTGCGGTGTCGCCACCGGCGGCCGGGGCGCGCAACCGGACCAGCGGGTCGTGCGCCAACAGCCGGCGGATCTCCTTGCGTAGCGCCTCGGTCACCACGTCACCGGCGCTCGGCTCGGCGGTCAGCCCGGCCGGCGCGACCAGGTCCGGATCGGCCTGCGCCGTCGCGCCCAGCGCCCGTACGTGCTTCGGCGTGAACGACCCGCCCTGGGCGCCAGCCTCGCGCAGCACCCCGCCGACCCGGTCGAGCAGCTTCCGGTCGCCGGCCTTCAGCTCCACCTCCACCTCGCGGAACGTGTCGGTGGTACCGCCGGAGTCGTCGAGCACTGTCACCCGGTCGTCCACCACCTCGGCGAGCACGGTGCCGGCCCGGTCACACACCTCGTACGCGTGCCGCACCGTCCGCACCACCGTCACCGGGGCCAGCGGCGCCCCCCGATGCAGGACGGTGACCAACTCCACCAGCTCGGAAGGCGGCTGCCCCTTCGGCCCGGGACGGGAGATTTCGTGCCGGACGCCCGGCGTCCCGGTCGGAAGTTTCACCGTCCAGGGCAGCTCGTCACCCCGGCGGTGGCGCAGCGAGGCACCGGCCCGGGCCAGCCGCAGGTCGACGGTGTCGAGGTAGCGGGCGACCAGCGTCACCGGTGGCAGAGCCCGGACCCGACCGCCGGCCGGGGCCGTGCCGGTCAGGTCCGGCAGCACGTAGGCGTCGTCCACCTCGTACTTCTGCTCCTCCTCGACCATCAGCTCAGCCTATGCGCTGCGCGGTCAGCTGGCCGTGCCACCGACGCGGCGCAGCAGCAGTTCCTGCAGATGGGCCCGGGCGGCGTCGTCACCGCCGGTACGCCGGGTCCAGGTCCCGTCGCCGGCCAGCTCGAACGCGTCCACTTCGGGGCTCATCGCGGCCGTGAGCACATGGTCCAACTCGGCGCGGGCGATCGGGTCACTCACCCGCACCAGCGCCTCCACCCGCCGGTCCAGGTTGCGGTGCATGAGGTCGGCCGAGCCCATCCAGAACTCGGCCTCACCGTTGTTGCCGAACCGGAAGACCCGGGAGTGTTCCAGGAACCGGCCGAGGATCGAGCGGACCCGGATGTTCTCCGACAACCCCGGCACCCCCGGGCGCAGCGTGCACATGCCCCGGATGAGCAGGTCGACGTGGACGCCGGCCTGGGACGCGCGGTACAGCGCGTCGGTCACCCCCTCGTCGACCAGGGAGTTGACCTTGAACTGGACCAGGCCGGGCATGCCCAGGCGGACGTGCGAGATTTCCCGCTCGATCCGCTCGATGAGGCCGCTGCGGATGCCCTGCGGGGCGACCAGCAACCGCCGGTACGCGGTCTGCCGGCTGTACCCGGTGAGCACGTTGAACAGGTCGGTGAGGTCGGCGCCGATCTCCGGGTCGGCGGTGAGCATGCCGAAGTCCTCGTACAGTCGGGCCGTCTTCGGGTGGTAGTTGCCGGTGCCGATGTGGCAGTAGCGACGGATCTGGTTGCCCTCCTGCCGGACCACCAGGGCGGTCTTGCAGTGCGTTTTCAAGCCGACCAGGCCGTACACCACGTGGCAGCCGGCGCGTTCCAGCGTGCGGGCCCAGCCGATGTTGGCCACCTCGTCGAAGCGGGCCTTCACCTCCACCAGCACCACCACCTGCTTGCCGGCGGCGGCCGCGTCGACGAGCGCGTCGACGATCGGG
This sequence comes from Micromonospora sp. NBC_00330, assembly GCF_036136635.1. Classification (NCBI taxonomy): domain Bacteria; kingdom Bacillati; phylum Actinomycetota; class Actinomycetes; order Micromonosporales; family Micromonosporaceae; genus Micromonospora; species Micromonospora sp. NBC_00330. The sequence goes on along the minus strand of NZ_CP108012.1, from coordinate 4,503,297 downwards.
GAGTCGCCGCTGGTCCGGTAGAGGGTCTGTTTGATGGCCAGCACGTTCGGGTCGGCGGCGGCCTGCTCGATGAAGCGCTGCACGCTGGTGGCGAACGAGTGGTACGGGTGGTGCACCAGGATGTCCCCGTCGCGCAGTGTGGAGAAGACGCTGCGCGGCACCTCACCCTCGGCGAGCCGGGGATGGGTGGCCGGCACGAACGGCGGGTCCTTCAGGTCCGGCCGGTCCGCCTCGCCGTAGACCTGCCACAGCGCGGACAGGTCCAGCAGGCCGGGCACCCGCAGCACGTCCTGGTCGTCCATGTCCAGCTCGCGGACGAGCAGCTCCAACATGTGGTCGGAGATGGACGCGGCGACCTCCAGGCGGACCGGGGGACCGAACCGCCGACGGGCCAGCTCCCGCTCAAGGGCCTGGAGCAGATCCTCGTCGCGGTCCTCGTCGACCTCCACCTCGGCGTTGCGGGTGACCCGGAACAGGTGGCACTCGACCACCTGCATGCCGCTGAACAGCTGCCCCAGGTGCACCGAGATCAGGTCCTCCACCGGCAACATCCGGACGCCCGGCTGGTCCCGGTCCACCCGGACGAAGCGGGGGACGTTGTTGGGCACCTTCACCCGGGCGAACAGCTCCGAACCGCCGTCCGGGTCACGAACCGCCACCGCCAGGTTCAGCGACCGCCCCGAGATGTACGGGAACGGGTGCGCCGGGTCCACAGCGAGCGGGGTCAGCACCGGAAAGATGTGCTCCCGGAAGTAGGTGCGCAGCCGCTCCCGCTCGCCGTCACCCAGCTCGCCCCAGCGCAGTATGCGGATGCGTTCGTCGGCCAGCTTGGGCAGCACGTCGTCGACGAAGCAGGCGGCATGCCGGGCGCCCAGCGCGGCGGTCCGCTCGGCGATCAGCTCCAACTGCGTACGCAGGGGCAGCCGGTCCCCGCCGCGCACCGGCAGGCCGGCGGAGAGCCGCCGCTTCAGCCCGGCGATGCGCACCATGTAGAACTCGTCGAGATTGCTGGCGAAGATGGCCAGGAACTTGGCCCGCTCCAGCAGCGGGGTGCGCTGGTCCTCGGCCAGGGTGAGCACCCGGGCGTTGAAGTCGAGCCAGGACAGCTCCCGGTTGAGGAACCGGTCCTCGGGAAGCGGCGGGGCCGCCGAGGGCTCGTCGTCGTCCTGCGGTGCGGCACCGGTCGGCAGGTCGTCGGGCAGGACCTGGTGGACGTCACCGGCGGTCGGGCCGTCCGCTTCGATGCTCGGGGCGGGGTCGATGACCTCGTCCAGCCCGGAGGAGGCGGCACCGGGATCGTCGGCGAGCGTGTCGGCGCGGGCGGCACCGGCACGTTCGGCGCGGGACGGGCGGAAGCGCCCATCGGTGCCGCGGGTACGGGATCCGTTGCGGAGGTCGGTGGCGGGCGGGTGGGCCGGTTGCTCGCGAGGGGTGCTCACCCGCTCATAATCACCCGATTACGGTAAACGCAAAATGAACTTGGGCTCGCCAGGTCAGATCATCGTCGGCAATGTCACCCGGACAACCTCGCCGTCGGGATCGGTGTCGATGCGAACCCGCTGCCCGAGCCGGAGGAGCCGCAGCCCGGAGGCGTCGAAGGCCCGGGCGGGAAAGCGCATCTCGGTGCCGTCGTCGAGCAGCAGGACACCGCTGCGCGTCGCCGCGTCGTAGCTGGCCACCGTGCCCTGCATGCTGGCACCGTACACCCGGAGGTTCACCCGGTGGCGCGGGCTCAGCCCACCGGGCGGCTCAGCCTGCGGTGCGGGCGGGGCGACCGGCGGTCACCAGTGCGGCAGTGCGCGGCCCCAGCCCGAGCGCGGCGGCGGCGGTCAGGTCCGCGGCGGTGTCCACGTCCCGGCGCAGGCTGGGCCAGTCGCCGTCGAGCGGCAGCGCCCCGCTCGCCGCGTGCGCGACCGCCGAGCCCACCCCGAAACGCGGATCCAGCGGCACGCCCGGCCCGGCGGTGAGCAGCACAGTGCCCGTGCCGGGCGCGTCCGGCAGGAACCGGCGTACCCCCTGTCGACCGTTCTGCGCCGCGAGCAGCGCGCCGGCCAACTCGGCCGGGCGCAGCGCCGGCACATCCGCGGTGATCCCGGCCACCCACCCGGCGGCGGCAGTGGCCGCTCCGTGCCGGAACGCGGCGTTCAGACCGGCGTCCGGCTCGTCCGGCAGCACCCGCGCGCCGGCGGCCCGCGCCGCCGCCGCCACCCGGGCGTCGTCGGTCACCACCAGGGCCTCGGCGACCGCCGGGCAGGCCAGCACCGCGCGGAGCGTGTCGGCCGCCAGGGCCAGCGCCAACTCCTCATGGGGTACGCCGGGCAGCGCGCCCCGCAGCCGGCTCTTCGCCACGGCCAGCCGCTTCACCGGCACCACCACGGCCCACCTCGGCTGAGTCACGTCCGCAATCCTGCCAGCCGGACGGCGGGCCCCTCGCTGGCCGTACCGGGGGCGAGCAGGCATGATTTCCGCTGCGGGCGTCGCGGGCGGGATTTCGCGACGGGGTCGGGGCGCGAAGAGGAGGCACAGTGGCACGGCGGAGGCTGGGGTTCTGGCAACGGTTCGCCGTGTGGCTGGTGAAGCCGGTGATGACCGTCTGGACCCGGCGTACCTGGCGTGGTCAGGAGCATCTCCTCGGCGACGGCGGCATGATCATCGTGGCGAACCACATCTCCCACGCCGACCCGCTGGTGTCCGCGCACTTCATCTACGACGCCGGGCGCTGGCCGCAGTACCTGGGCAAGGCCAGCGTGTTCCGGGTGCCGGTGGTCGGCTGGATCCTGCACCGGTGCCGGCAGATCCCGGTCGAGCGGGGCAGCGCCGACGCCGTCCGCTCGCTGGACGCACTGGTCGCCGCGCTCGACGAGGGCGGCGCGGTCGTGATCTACCCTGAGGGCACCACCACGCGACAGCCGGAGCTCTGGCCGATGAAGGCCAAGACCGGTGCGGCCCGGCTGGCCCTGGCCACCGGCGCCCCGGTCGTACCGGTGGTGATGTGGGGGCCGGAACGGATCTTCGACCCGCGGACGACCCGTGTCAGCCTGCGCCCCCGGATCCCGGTGACCGTTGCCGCCGGGGAGCCGATCGACCTGAGCCGGTGGGCGGACGCCCAGCCGACCCGGGCCACCCTCGAGGAGATGACGGACACCATCATGTTGCGGCTGCGGGACATGCTCGCCGAGATCCGTGGCGGTACCCCGCCGCCACTGTGGGAGCGACCGGCCCGGTCCTCCGTCGGCCGCGAGCAGCGGGACGAAGCGGCATGAGCGAGCGAAGCGAGCGAATCGTCTGGCTCAGTAGCGGTGTCGCTCAGGCCGCCGCGAAGCGAAGCGGAGCGGTGGCATGAACGGTCACGTCGCGGTGCTCGGTGCCGGTTCCTGGGGCACCGCGTTCGCCAAGATCCTCGCGGACGCGGGGCGGGACGTGACGGTGTGGGCCCGCCGGGCGCCGGTCGCCGAGAGCATCCGGACCGAGCGCCGCAATCCCGAGTACCTGCCCGACCTGCTGCTCCCGGCCCGCGTCACCGCCACCGCCGACGCCGCCGAGGCGATCACCGGCGCCGAGGTGGTGGTGCTGGCAGTGCCGTCGCAGACCCTGCGCGGCAACCTCGCCGAATGGGCCGGGCACCTGCACCCGGATTCCACACTGGTGTCGCTGATGAAGGGCATCGAGCTGGGCACCACCAAGCGGATGAGCGAGGTCATCGTGGAGACCGCCGGGGTCGCCGCGGACCGGGTGGTCGTCGTGTCCGGCCCGAACCTGGCCCCGGAGATCGCCGCCGAGCAGCCCGCCGCGACAGTGGTCGCCGGGACGAACAGCGCCCGCGCCACGCTCGTCCAGTCGTCGATCCGGACGCCGTACCTGCGCCCCTACACCAACGACGACGTGATCGGCTGTGAGCTGGGCGGGGCGGTCAAGAACGTGATCGCCCTGTCGTACGGCATCGCCACCGCCATGGGTTTCGGCGACAACACCCGGGCCATGCTGATGACCCGTGGGCTGGCCGAGACGGCCCGACTGGGCGTGGCGCTCGGCGCGGACCCGATCACCTTCGCCGGCCTCGCCGGCATGGGCGACCTGGTGGCGTCCTGCTCGTCCCCGCTGGCCCGCAACCGCACCTTCGGGGAGCATCTGGGCCGGGGCGAGACGCTGGAGCAGGCCCAGACCGCCACCCGGCAGACCGCCGAGGGCGTGAAGAGCTGCCTGGCGATCCGCGACCTGGCCCGGGCGCACGGCGTGGAGATGCCGATCACCGAGCACGTCGAGCGGATCTGCCACGAGGGGATGGACCCGCGCCTCGCCGTGGAGACCCTGATGAGCCGCACCGCCAAACCCGAGTCGTACGAGTGAGGAACCCGATGAGCGAGTGGGGGGACGGCACCCGCTGCGTACGTGCTGGCCTGCCCGAGCCGGCGCCGGGGGACCCGTTCCTACCCGGGCCGGTCTTCGCCGCGCCGTACCACCTCGACCCGTTTGCGGGTCAGGGCACGTCACCGAACGGCTACGGTCGCCCCGACAACCCGACCCGCCGGCTGCTGGAGGCGGCGGTGGGCGAGCTGGAGGGCGGTGACTGTCGGGTCTTCGCGACCGGTCAGGCGGCCATCACCGGGCTGCTGCTCACAGTGCTGCGGCCGGGGGACACAGTGGTGCTCCCCAGCGACGGATACTTCCCGGTCCGGGCGTTCGCCACCGATGTGCTGGAGGCGATCGGCGTCCGGGTGCTGTTCGCGCCGACCGTCGGGCCGTACCCGTCGTTCGAGGGCGTCCGGCTGGTGCTGGTGGAGACGCCCGCCAACCCGGGCCTCGACGTGGTCGACGTGGCGGCCCTGGCCGAGCGGGCGCACGCCGCCGGCGCGCTGCTCGCGGTGGACAACACCACCGCCACCCCGCTCGGACAGCGTCCGCTGGATCTCGGTGCCGACCTGGTGGTCGCCTCCGGGACGAAGGCGCTCACCGGTCACTCCGACCTGCTGCTGGGCTACCTGGCCAGCCGGTCCACCGAGCTGATCGACGCGGTGACGACCTGGCGTACCACCACCGGGGCGGTTCCGGGCGCGTTCGACGCCTGGCTGGCCCATCGGTCACTTGCCACTCTCGACCTGCGGCTCGCGCGGCAGAGCGCGAACGCCGCAGCGGTCGTCGACCTGCTCGCCGGCCGGTCGGACGTGACCGGCCTGCGGTGGCCGGGGCGGCCGGACGACCCGGCGTACCCGGTGGCCTCGGCGCAGATGCGCCGGATACCGGGGGTGCTCTCGTTCGACCTGGGCGACGCCGACCGGGTGGGCCGATTCGTCGAGGCCGCCCGGCTGGTGGCGGCGGCGACCTCCTTCGGTGGCCTGCACACCACGGCGGACCGGCGGGCGCAGTGGGGCGACGACACCGCTCCCGGCTTCGTCCGGCTCTCCTGCGGCGCGGAGGACACCGCGGACCTGGTGGCCGACATCGCCGCCGCGTTGGATGTGGCGGGATCGGTCTGACGTCTCCCATGGCGCTCCCTTCCCCCACCGACCGGGCCGCCCTGGTGGGCCGGTTGCGGGCCGCCGGTTGCGTCTACGCCGAGGACGAGGCCGAGCTGCTGCTGGCCGCCGCGCGCAGCCCTGAGGCGTTGGCCGACCTGACCGACCGTCGGGTGGCGGGCGTTCCGTTGGAGTACCTGCTCGGCTGGGCGGAGTTCTGCGGCCTGCGGATAGCCGTCGACGAGGGCGTCTTCGTGCCCCGGGCCCGGACCGCCCTGCTGGTCGAGGTGGCGGCCGAACTGACCGGCGCTGCACCGGCCGTGGTCGACCTGTGCTGCGGCTCCGGGGCCACCACCGTCGCGCTGGCGCACCGGCTCGCACCGCGCTGGCTGGCCGCCGCCGACATCGATCCGGCGGCTGTGGCGTGTGCGCGCCGCAACGTCGTCGGTTTGGACGCCGAGGTGTACGAGGGCGACCTCTTCGCGCCGCTGCCCCGGCAGTGGCGGGGTCGGCTGGACCTGGTGGTCGCCAACGCCCCGTACGTGCCGACCGACGCGGTCGCGCTGATGCCGCCGGAGGCGCGGCTGCACGAGGCCCCGGTGGCGCTCGACGGCGGCCCGGACGGGCTCTCCGTGTTGCGCCGGGTCGGTGCCGACGCCGCCGGGTGGCTGACCCCCGGCGGCCACCTGGTGGTCGAAGCCGGCACCACCCAGGTCGACACACTCTGCGCCGCGTTCGAGGAAGCCGGCCTGGTGCCCACGGTGCACCACAACGAAGACCTGGACGCCACCGCGATAGCCGCCCGCCGCCCCTGACCCGGGTCGATCATGGAGTTGTGGTGCCCGATAAACGCCATGACGGGTGTTCCATCCCCCACCACAACTCCTTGATCGACGGTGGTGAGGCCGGTGCACGCCCGGCTGAGGCTGCTCGGGCCGCCCGGGCATGGCGGGGGAGAGGGGTTGGCACTAGCCTCGGCTCACACTCATGACGGCGGGAGGCGGTTTCGGTGGGCAGCGCAGGGGTGCCGGTGGTCGTCGGGCTGGACAACGGCGGCACCAGCAACAACGCCACAGTGCTGACGGTGGACGGCCGATTCCTGGTGGACGGGCTGTTGGAGATCCCCAGCGAGGTGCGGGCCGGGCCGGAGGCGGCGATCGAGGCGTTGGCCCAGGCGCTGGACGGCGCACTGGCGCAGACCGGCGTGCCGCGCGACCTGGTCCAGGCGGTCGGGCTGGACACTCCCGGCCCGGCCAGCGCCGAAGGCGTCATCTCGTCACGGGGCTCCACCAACTTCTCCCAGCCGGCCTGGCGTGGCTTCGACGTGCGAGGGGCGCTGGAGCGACGGCTCGGGCTGCCGGTGATCTATCACAACGACGGCAACGCGGCCGCGCTCTACGCCCACCACGTCTACTTCGGCGCCGACGCGATGAACCGCTCGTCGGTGTCCGCGATCGTCGGCACCGGCCTTGGCGGCGGTGTTGTCGAGAGCGGTCGGGTGATCGCCGGTGCGGCCGGGATGGCGGGGGAGTTGGGCCACGTGCACATCCCGCTGAGCGGGCTGCTCGGCCCGGGTCAGCCGGAGCCCACCTGCGCCTGTGGCTTCACCGGAGATGTCGAGAGCGTCGCCTCGCTGACCGGCATCGAACGCAATCTGCTGCCGTACTGGCTGACCCGGTACCCCGACCACCCGCTCGCGGCCGAGTCGGTGGCCCGGGCGGCGAAGCTGGTCCGGGGGTACGGCGAGCGCGAGGACGCCCTCGCGCGGGATCTCTTCACCCAGCAGGCGATGGCGCTGGGGCGGTTGTTCACCGTCGCCGCGAACTTCACCGACCCGCACGCGTACTTCGTCGGTGGCGGAGTGGTGGAGGCGGCACCGGAGTTCCGCGACTGGTTCCTGGCGACGGTCCGCGAGCACACGGTGCTCCGCGAGGAGCAGGCGGCGGTGGCCAGCTTCGCCCTGGTGCCGGATCGGGACATGGCCGGTGCCCGAGGCGTCGCGATCGCCGCGCTGGAGGCGTTACGCGCCGTTCCGGAGCCCCGCCCGCTGGTTGCCTGAGCCGGCGCGGGCCTCGGCCCGCACCGGCTCGGCACCTCTGGTCAGCGCTGGGGTGGCGCCTGGGCGAAGGCGGCCCACGCCGCCGTTGGGAACAGCAGGGCCGGGCCGGCCGGGTCCTTGGAGTCGCGCACGGCGACGAGCCGCGGGATCGCGGCCACCTCCACGCAGGCGCCTTCGTCGCCGCTGCGGCTGCTCTTGCGCCAGCGCGCCGCGGCCAAGGCCGCTGTGATCATCGGGGTCATCGGTCCTACCGTCCCTTCAGGACTGACAGGAGCATCTCGCGGCTGTCCGCCGGGCTGAGCGCCACGCTTCGGAGATGCTCCATGATCTTGGTGCAGGTACGCGTCTCGCCGGCGCGGTCGAGGATCATCTGACCCGCAACGGTCTCCACCGACGCGATGATCGGGTCCTCCGGGTCGGCGAACTCGAGGATGTGCAGGGAACCCCGGGTGCCCCGGTGGTAGCCGGCGGAGAGCGGGATCACCTGGACGCTGATGTTCGGCAGCTCGGCCATCTTGACCAGGTGCCGTAGTTGCCCGTTCATCACCGACTGGTCACCGACCGGCCGTAGCAGCGCGCCCTCGTCGATGATCGCGTCGAGGATGGGCGGCTGGTCGGCGGTGAGCCGCTGTTGTCGGTCGAGCCGGATCTTGACCCGCTGCTCCACCAGGTCGTCGCCGAGGGTGTGCGGCCCGCCGCGCATCACGCCACGGACGTAGTCAGCGGTCTGCAACAGGCCGGGCACCACCGAGGGCTCGAAGTTGGCGATCGCTGTCGCCTCGGCCTCCAGCGCGATGAAGTCGATGGTGCGCGGATCCAGCAGGTAGGAGTACGACACCCACCAGCCGGGCTTGCGGGCGTCCTTGGCGAGCTGCACCGCCGCGGCCACCTCCTCGGCACTCACCCCGTACGACGTGAGCAGGGCGCGCACGGTGGCCGGGCTGATCAGGGTCTGGGCGTTCTCGTAGCGGGAGAGGGTGCTGCGGGTGCTGTTGATCTCATCCGCCGCGGTCTCCAGCGTCAGCCCGGCGGCTTCCCGGTGGTGGCGCAGGGCGATGCCGAGCCGGCGGGCACGGGCGGTCTTCGGAGCCATGCATCGATGGTCGCATACATTTGCGGGAACGTCTGCATGAGAGAACGTCGATGGGAGTTGCATTCACGCCTATACACGTGTCAATCTGTAATCGCGTCCTCACCGCCGGTTGTCGTGGCGACGGTGGTGGTGAGCGACCGGAGGGGATGGGGCGCGCGGCGATCGGGTTTCTCCCCCGTACCCGATCGTCGCGTGCCGCCCCTCCACCCCCGGCCTGCCGGAAGGAGACGACGTGCGAACCCGCCCGGAGCCCCCCGCCGTACCCTCGGGCGGAGTGCGATGACGCGCTTCCTCGTGGTGCTCACCGACGTGCGCCCCGTCGAGGGCGTCCACCGCAACGAGCGGGTCGCGCCGGAACGGCGCCGGCAGGTCGTCGGCGCCAGCAGCCGGGAGGCCGCCGACCGCATCGCCGGAGCGTTCATGGCGCTGGGCATGGTGCGGGCCGGCCGGCAGCGGGTGAAGGTGATCGCGGTCGGCCGCCGGCACTCCCGGGACTGAGTAGCCCAGGTCAGCGGCTTGCGGCACCGCTACCGTCCGATTACGCACCGTATATCCTTTCCTGACTGTTTGCCGTGTCGTGCCGTGGCTCGCCGGGTATCGCCTCGCCCCGCGGCCACGCACAGTAAGGTCAACCGGGTGAGCGCCACCGGCGAGCACGACCAGCCGCAGTCGCGTACGAAGAGGTGACCGGAGTGACCACCCCAGGCAAGACCCGCGTGGCGATCGTCTTCGGCGGCCGCAGCCCGGAGCACGGCATCTCCTGCGTCAGCGCCGGCAGCGTGTTCGGCGCACTCGACCCGGACGAGTTCGAGGTGGTGCCGGTGGGCATCACCCGGGCCGGCCAGTGGGTGCTGACCAACGGAGACCCCGCCCAGCTCGCGATCAACGCCCGTCAGCTGCCGGAGATCACCGCCGACTCGGGTGACGACATCGTGCTGCGCGCCGACCCCACCGGCAACGGACTGATGGTGCTCGACCCGACCGAGGGCCCCCGGGCGCTGGCCGACGTGGACGTGGTCTTCCCGGTGCTGCACGGCACCTACGGTGAGGACGGCACCATCCAGGGAATGCTGGAGATGGCCGGCATCCCCTACGTCGGGGCGAACGTGTTCGCCTCCGCGGCCGCCATGGACAAGGAGTTCACCAAGAAGCTCTGTGCCGTCGAGGGCATCCCGGTCGGCACGTACGCCGTGCTGCGCAACGGCATGACGCTCAGCGAGCAGGACAAGGAGCGGCTCGGCCTGCCGGTCTTCGTCAAGCCGTCCCGGGCCGGGTCGTCGTTCGGCGTCAGCAAGGTCACCGACTGGGCCGAGCTGGACGCGGCGGTCGCCGCCGCCCGGCAGTTCGACCCGAAGGTCATCATCGAGGCCGCGATCGTCGGCCGCGAGATCGAGTGCGGTGTGCTGGAGGGCGAGGCGGGCGGCACGCCCGAGGCGTCAGTGCTGGCCGAGGTGCGGGTCGTCGCCGACCACGACTTCTACGACTTCGAGGCGAAGTACCTCGACGACTCCTGCGAGTACGACATCCCGGCCAACCTGCCGGAGAAGGTGACCCGCCAGGTGCAGGAGTACGCGATCCGCGCGTTCACCGCACTGGACTGCGCCGGCCTGGCCCGGGCCGACTTCTTCGTCACTCCCGAGCTGGACGTCTACCTCAACGAGATCAACACGATGCCCGGCTTCACCCCGACGTCGATGTTCCCGCGGATGTGGGCGGCCTCCGGCCTGGAGTACCCGAAGCTGGTCAACCGGCTGATCCGTACCGCCCAGCGGCGCGGCGTCGGCCTGCACTGAACCGTCCGAACCCCGCCCGCGCCGGTCAGCCGGCGCGGGCGGAGTCGGTTCGAGTTCAGCGCTGGCAGCCGGACGGGATCGCCCCGCCGGAGGGCACGCTCGCCACGATCGTGCTGGAGATCGTCGGCAACCACTGCAACGGCTGCTCGTACGAGCGCGGGACGCGCACGGTGATCAGCGTCTCCCGGTCGACGGTGGAGAGGACCGCCGCGTCGGCCTGCTCGGCCAGGTGCCAGCAGACCCGGTTGACCGTCCAGACCTCGTCGGTGCTGGGGAAGGCCGGCTCGGTGCCACCACAGGCCACCGTGAGCGCGGGGTCGCCGTAGGCGGCGTTCTGCTCCGGGCCGGCGGTGACCGGCCGCTGGGCCAGGTCGCGGATGCTCGCCGGAAGCTGGGAGAGCAGGGCCCGACAGACAGTGGCCGGCCGGGCGGCCAGCGCCGGGGCGGCCATCTCCACCGGGGTGGTGGACTGCACCCGGGCGGTCGTCGCGGAGGGCGTCGGCGCGGCGGCCGGCGCGTCCGGGCTGAGCTTGCTGAAGGCCAGCACGGCCACCAGCAGCGTGATCGGCAGCGCGATCAACGTGGCCAGCAGGGCCGCGCCACGCATGGTCCGATCGCGGCCGGCCGGCGCGGCGGCGGCCGGATCGGTCGACTCACGGTTACCGTCAGCCGGCTCGGACGTCCCGCCGGCCGCGTCGCGCACCCCGTCGTCGTCCAGAGCCGAGGAGGAGGTCGTCATCTCGTCCACTTACAGCCGCACCACCGAACACGTGAGGGTGCGAGTGATGCCGGGCACCATCTGCACCTTGCTGACGATGAGTTTGCCGAGCTCATCGACGGTGTTCGCCTCGGTGAGGACGACCACGTCGTACGGCCCGGTGACGGCGTCGACGCGTACCACGCCGGGGATGTCCGCGATGAGACCCGCCACGTCACGTGCGCGGCCGACCTCGGTCTGGATGAGGATGTACGCCTGTACCACGACTCGACCTCCGTCCGTCGCCGCCCGGGAGCGGCCCGAAGGGTGAAAGTACCTTACGGACCAGGTCTGATCCCTATCGGTGGTCAAGGAGCAGCGGTGAGCGAGCACGGCGGAGCCGGGCAGCACGGGCGGAACGCCCGCGGTGGCGTCGGCGTGTCCGGGATCGGGGAGTTCGGGCTGATCGGGAAGATCACTGCCCGGCTGTCGTACGGGCCGACGACACTGCTCGGCCCCGGCGACGACGCGGCGGTGGTGGCCGCGCCCGACGGTCGGGTGGCGGCCTCCACCGACGTGCTTGTCGACGGGCGGCACTTCCGACGGGACTGGTCATCGGCCCGCGACGTCGGGCATCGGGCGGCAGCGGCCAACCTGGCGGACATCGCGGCGATGGGTGCCACGCCGACCGCCCTGCTGGTTGCGCTCTGCATGCCGGCGGACCTGGACACCGCCTGGGCGGAGGAGTTGGCCGACGGGCTCTCCGCGGAGGCGGCGACGGTCGGCGCGAGCGTGGTCGGCGGGGACATGTCGGCCAGTCCCACCCTGACCGTCGCGGTCACCGCGCTGGGCGACCTGGCGGGCCGTCCGCCAGTGCTGCGCTCGGGCGCCCGACCGGGGGACGTGCTCGCTCTGGCCGGGCGCACCGGGTTCGCGGCAGCCGGGCTGACCGTGCTGACCCGGGGCTTCCGTACCCCTCGGCTGTTGGTTGAGGCGTACCGGCGCCCGCAGGTGCCCTACCAGGCCGGCCCGCAGGCCGCCCAGCTCGGCGCCACCTCCATGATCGACGTGTCGGACGGGCTCCTCGCCGACCTCGGGCACGTCTCGGCGGCCAGCGGGGTGGCGATCGACGTACGCCGCGACGGGTTCGAGGTGCCCCGGCAGATGGCCGACGCGGCGCAGGCACTCGGCGTCGACCCGTACACCTGGATCCTCGCCGGTGGCGACGATCACGCGCTGGCCGCGACCTTCCCCCCGGCGGTGGTGCTGCCGCCGGGCTGGCGACCGATCGGTCTGGTCACCGACGGTGCCGGCGTGACTGTCGACGGCGTCGCCTACGACGGCCCGGCCGGCTGGGACCACTTCCGATGAGGCCCGCGCCCGGCCGTACCCTGGATACCGTGAGTGAGATCGAGATTCGGGTGGTGCGGTTCGACGCACCGGTGGCGCAGGACCTGATCCACGCCGCACTGGCCGACCTCGGTGCCCGCTACGGCGGCACCGGCGACGACACCCCCGTGGACGCGGCCGAGTTCGAGCCGCCCGACGGCGCGTTCCTGGTGGCCTACCTGGCCGGCGAGCCGGTCGGCTGCGGTGGCTGGCGCAGCCACGGGGCGGACACCGCGGAGCTGAAGCGGATGTACACGGCCCCGGCGGCACGGGGGCGGGGGGTGGCCCGCGCGGTGCTGGCGGCCGTCGAGCGCTCCGCCCGTGAGCACTGCCGCAAGCGGGTGGTCCTGGAGTGCGGCGACAAGCAGCCCGAGGCGATCGCCATGTACGGCTCCGCCGGGTACGAGCGGATCCCCAACTTCGGCTTCTACAAGGACGCGGAGGGCTGCGTCTCCTTCGGCCGCACCCTCTGACCTGCGCGCCGGGCCCGCCGGGTCCGGCCTGGCCGATGTGCCGGGCCCCGGCGGGCCGGTGTGCGGCGTCTGCCCGGGAACACGACAGAGCCGGCGGACCCTCGGGGTCCGCCGGCTGAGCCGAACGAAAAGGTGGGTGCTACCGCGTCAGGCGCGGGTGACCTTGCCGGCCTTGATGCACGAGGTGCAGACCTTCAACTTCTTGGTGTTGCCGCCACCGGCCGGGGTACGCACCGACTGGATGTTCGGGTTCCAGCGGCGGTTGGTCCGCCGGTGCGAGTGGGACACGTTGTGGCCGAAGCCCGGTCCCTTGCCACAGACGTCGCACACGCTAGCCACGGGATACTCCTGGGATTGATACGTTCATGAGGTCGCCGGCAGGTGCTGCCCGGGCAACCTGGTCAGGTTACCCGATGACTCGCCGACCCGGCCAACCGGCCCGGTCCGGCGCTCGCCCGTGCCCCGGCTCATGCCTGGTCGTGGGCCCGTCCGCCCAACGGTGGGCCGGCCCGGCGGCAAGGGTACCGGAGACGCTCGCCCGCGCCGCGGCCAGCGCCGGCCCGGGCCGGCGGGGACACGCCGGACGAGTCCGACGGGCGTCGGTGCGCGCCAGTAGGCTTCTGCCCGTGCTGGACACCCTCGACGCCGCCGCGGTCCGCCGCTGGTGCGCGAGCGGGCTGGCCGCACTGAAGCGCCACCAGGGCGAGATAGACCAGCTCAACGTCTACCCGGTGCCCGACGGCGACACCGGCACCAACCTGGTGCTCACCCTCACCTCGGCGCAGCAGGCCCTCGCCATGGATCTGGACACTCTCCCCGACAGCGGGCCGACTGCCCACGGGCACGCGCTGCGGCTGATGGCCCAGGGCGCGCTGCTCGGCGCGCGGGGCAACTCCGGGGTGATCCTCTCGCAGATCCTGCGTGGCTTCGCCGACCAGGTCGCCGGGGTGCCGGCGGTGCGTGGCCGGGAGTTGGCCGCCGCGCTGCGCTCCGGCACCACCGCCGCGTACACAGCGGTGTCCCAGCCGGTCGAGGGCACAGTGCTCACAGTGGTCGCGGCGGCCGCCGCCGCAGCCGAGGGCGCGGCCAGCGACGACCTGCCGACGGTGGCCGGCGTCGCCGCCCGGGCGGCGGCCGAGGCGCTCGCCCGCACCCCGGAACAGCTACCGGCGCTGGCCCGCGCGGGCGTGGTCGACGCCGGTGGCCGAGGGCTCTGCGTGCTGCTCGACGCCCTGGTCGAGGTGCTGACCGGGGAGCGCACGGCCCGGCCCGCGCCGACGCCGCGCTCCGCCCGCCCGGCGGCCACCGTCGCCCGCGAGACCGGTTCGGATGAATACGCGTACGAGGTGCAGTTCCTGCTCGACGCCCCGGCCGAGGCGGTCGCCGGGTTGCGGCGGGCGCTCGACGTCCTGGGCGATTCGCTGGTCGTCGTCGGCGACGGGCGTGAGCCGGAAGGCACCTGGAACGTGCACGTGCACGTCAACGACGTGGGCGCGGCGGTCGAGGCCGGTGTCGCCGCCGGCCGCCCGTACCGCATCTCGGTGACCCGTTTCGCCGACCAGTCGGAGTCGCCCTCCGGCCCGGTGGTGGCCGGCCGGGCCGCGGTGGTGGTGGCCACCGGCGGCGGCATCGCCGACCTTTTCGCCGCGGAGGGCGCCACGGTCGTGCCGGGCAACCCGTCCACGGGCGAGCTGCTGGACGCCGTCCGCAGCACCGGCGCGGCCCGGGTGGTGGTGCTGCCCAACGACGCCAACACCGAGGCGGTGGCGAGCGCGGCCGCCCGCGAGGCCCATCGGTACGGCATCAAGGTGAGCGTGGTGCCGACCCGCTCGCCGGTGCAGGCCCTCGCAGCCCTCGCGGTCCGCGACGGTGACCGCCGTTTCGAGGACGACGTCATCGCGATGGCCGAGGCGGCTGGTGCCTGCCGGTACGCCGAGGTCTGCCATGCCAGCCGGGAGGCGCTGACAGTGGCCGGCCCGTGCCGTCCCGGTGACGTGCTGGCGCTGGTGGAGGGGGAGGTGCACCTGATCGGCACCGACCTCACCGACACCTGCGCGGCAGTGGTCGACCGGATGCTCGGTGGTGGCGGCGAAATGGTCACCCTGCTGGCCGGGGTGGACGCCCCGGCCGGGCTCACCGACGCCGTCCGCGCGCACGTCGCGCGGCGCTGGCCGTTCGTCGAGGTGCACGCGTACCCGGGCGGCCAGCCGTTTTATCCGCTCCTGGTAGGGATCGAATGAGCGAACCAGCCACTGTGGACACTCCGCTGAAGAAGCTGGTCGGGGACAAGACAGCCAAGGCGTTGGCCTCGCACCTCGACCTGCACACAGCGGGTGACCTGGTCTACCACTTTCCGCGTCGCTACGACGAGCGTGGCGAACACACCGACATCCGCTCACTGGACGTCGGTGAGCAGGTCACCGTGTTGGCCCAGGTGCAGCGCACTGCGGTGCGCCCGATGCGTCAGCGGCGGGGCAACCTGCTGGAGGTGACCGTCGGCGACGGCTCCGGCGGGGTGCTGACGTTGACCTTCTTCGGCAACCAGGCGTGGCGCGAGCGCGAGCTGCGCCCGGGCCGGTGGGGTCTGTTCGCCGGCAAGGTCACCGAGTTCCGGGGCAAACGGCAGCTCAACGGCCCGGAGTACGTCCTGCTCGGCGAGGGTGGCGAGGGCGAGGCGGCGGTCAGCGACGACATCGAGGAGTTCGCCGGTGCGCTGATCCCGGTCTACCCGGCCGCCGCGGCCGTGCCGACCTGGGTGATCGCGCGCTGCGTGCGCGTCGTACTGGACACCTTCACCCCGCCGGACGATCCACTGCCGAGCGCCGTGCGGGCCAGCCGCAAGCTGGTCGGGCTGGGCGCGGCGCTGACCGAGATCCACCGGCCGTCCAGCAAGGAGGCGCTGCACCAGGCGCGGCGGCGCCTCAAGTGGGACGAGGCCTTCGCCGTCCAGGTGACCCTGGTGCAGCGCAAGCACCGGGCAGCCGACTGGCCGGCCCGCCCCCGGCCGGCGCGCCCGGGCGGGCTGTTGGAGGCCTTCGACGCCCGACTTCCGTACGAGCTGACGGCCGGTCAGCGGGAGGTGGGTGTGGAGGTCGCGGCGGACCTGGCCACCCCGCACCCCATGCACCGTCTCTTGCAGGGCGAGGTGGGCTCGGGCAAGACGGTGGTGGCGCTGCGGGCGATGCTCCAGGTGGTCGACGCGGGCGGGCAGGCCGCGCTGCTGGCGCCCACCGAGGTGCTGGCCGCCCAGCACCACCGCGGCATGCTCGACCTGCTCGGGCCGCTCGGGCGGGCCGGTGAGCTGGGCTCCGCCGAGCACGCCACCCGGGTCGAGCTGGTCACCGGCTCGCTGGGCGCGGCGGCCCGCCGCCGGGCGCTCGGCGAGGTGGCCAGCGGCGCCGCCGGCATCGTGCTCGGCACCCACGCCCTGCTGTACGAGGGGGTCGACTTCGCCGACCTCGGCCTGGTGGTGGTCGACGAGCAGCACCGCTTCGGCGTGGAGCAGCGCGACGCCCTGCGGGCCAAGGCCGATCAGCCGCCGCACGTGCTGGTGATGACGGCCACCCCGATCCCGCGCACGGTGGCGATGACCGTCTACGGCGACCTGGAGGTCTCCACGCTCTCCCAGTTGCCCCGGGGGCGGTCGCCGATCGCCTCGCACGTGGTGCCGGCCGCCGAGAAGCCGGCCTATCTGGACCGGGCCTGGCGTCGGCTGCGCGAGGAGGTGACCGCCGGCCACCAGGCGTACGTGGTGTGCCCGCGGATCGGTGACGGGCCGACCAGCGACGAGGAACCGCCACCCGAGGACGACAACGGGCGGCGGCCGCCGCTGGCGGTGACCGAGGTGGCTCCGCTGCTGGCCGATGGGCCGCTGCACGGCCTGCGGATCGGGGTGCTGCACGGTCGCCTGCCGGCCGACGAGAAGGACGCGGTGATGCGTTCCTTCGCGGCCGGTGACCTGGACGTGCTGGTGGCGACGACGGTGATCGAGGTCGGCGTGGACGTGCCGAACGCCACAGTGATGATCGTGCTGGACGCCGACCGGTTCGGCGTCTCCCAGCTGCACCAGTTGCGGGGCCGGGTCGGCCGGGGCGCCGCCGCCGGGCTGTGCCTGCTGGTCAGCGAGGCGGCCGAGGGTTCGTCGGCGCGGGAACGGTTGGACGCGGTGGCGTCCACGAGCGACGGTTTCAAGCTCGCCGAACTGGATCTGGAGCAACGCCGCGAGGGCGACGTGCTGGGTGCCACCCAGTCCGGGCACCGCTCGCACCTGCGGTTGCTGTCCCTGCGACGCGACGCGGACCTGATCCGCGACGCCCGCGCCGAGGCGATCACCCTGATCGAGGACGACCCGGAGCTGGCCCGCAGCCCGGCACTGGCCGCCTCGGTGGCCGCACTGGTGGACGAGGACCGCGCGGAGTACCTGGAAAAGGGCTGACCACGTAGGCCGTCACGCCTCGCTCGCCTAGCCCGGTGATCCACTCGGCTTTCTGGAAACCGGGGTATCCCGCCGACGCGGATACCCCGGTTTCAAGGATGTCGAGTCGATCACGCAGGCCATCACATGGTTGAGGGCGCGCCGACCGGGTGGTCGACGCGCCCTCAACTGTCAGAGCCTGTTGGTTCAGGCGGTGAAGCGAACCCGACGACGACGGGCCACCACGAACAGGGCGGCACCGGCGGCCAGCAGCACCACGGCGCCGGCGATGATGCCGCCGGTGGCAGCACCGGTCAGCGGCAGAGCCGGCTCGTCCTTACCGCCGCCCTGACCCGGGGCGCACTCGGCCGGCTGCTCCCAGGCGATCGGCGCGGTGTCGTCGAGGCCCTCGGCGGCCGGCGTGACGACCAGACCCTCGAACGCGTCGAAGGAGACGGAACCGGTGTCGCCCGGCTTCACGACCAGCGTCTTCACCTCGCCCTTGTTCGGGGTCAGGGTGAGCGTGACGGTCTCACCGTCGGCGGGGTTCTCGATCGTGAAGGTGAGCTTGTCGCAGGTCGACTCGACCGAGCCCACCGGCTCCGCCGGAGCCGGGGTAGCAGTCGGGGTCGGGCTCTGCGTCGGAGACTGGCTCGGCGACGGAGAGACGACAGTGGGGGTCGGGGTGGGGGTCGCCGTCGGAGTGGCGGTCGGCGTCGGGCTGCTCGGCGAGGGCGTGGCCTCTGCCGCGCAGGTGCCCTTCGCCTCGGCGGCCACGGTCCGCTCCTCGGTCACGATCCGTTCGGGGCGCACCCACCGCGCCTCGACGGTCAGCTCGATCGTCGGCCGCTTCTGGTCGAAGCGGTGGGCCTGGGTGCCGGTGAGGAAACCCTGGCCCTTCGCCGGGAGAGTGGCGTCCTTCGCCAGGCCGCCGGTGAAGTCGCCCGGGACGGTCGACTTCAGCGTGGTGATGGTCGCGTCGATGTTCTCGCTGTTGCCGACCGTCCAGGTCACCTTGACCTGGCCGTCGGAGGTCAGGCAGTAGGTGCCGGAGGGCTCGGGGTGGTGGGCACTCGCGGGGCTCGCGAGGACGCCGACGCCGGCGAGGCCGATCAACGCGCCAGCGGCGATGGCCGCGACGCGCCGGAACGGAGACTTGGGAGGGTTCACGCCTGCTCCTGGTGAGGGGGTACGGATCGCGTGGCGGGAGGCCGGGAGACATCGTGACCGGGGGGTCACCTGCTCACCGGGGCGTCGCGCGACGCGGTGGTGTTCCCGCAGCGAAAGCGGGGACAGGGGGAGACTGTACTGATGGGTGGTTAATGAGGGGAGTTCAGATCATTGCCATCCGGCAATGTAGTCGATTCGTGATCTTTGATATACCGAAGGTGTCGGTCCGGTCACTGGGGACGGTCCCGGCCGCCGTGGCTCCACGGTGGATGCCGCGCCGTCGGGGCTGCTCAGGTGCTCCGCGTCGTCGCCGGCCCGGCCAACTCCTCGGATCCGCGCCGTGCTGACCGGGTCCGCGCCGCATCGCGTAGCGTCGCGGGCATGAGCAGGAGGAAACGGTGACCCGGATCGTGGCCGGGACGCTCGGTGGCCGGCGGATCGCCGCGCCGCCCGGCGCCGGCACCCGACCCACCTCGGACCGGGTACGGGAGGCGCTGTTCAGTGCCGTCCAGGCCGAGGTCGATCTCGACGGCGCCCGCTTCGCCGACCTGTACGCCGGCTCCGGCGCGGTCGGCCTGGAGGCGCTCTCCCGGGGTGCCCGGCACGTGTTACTTGTCGAGTCCGACCCGCGGGCGGCTCGGGTGATCCGGGAGAACGTGGCGGCCCTCCGTGCCGGTCCGGCGGCCCGTCTGGTCACCGGCAAGGTGGCGACGGTGCTGGCCGCCGGCCCGGACGGTGAGCCGTACGACGTTGTCTTCGCCGACCCGCCGTACGCGGTGCCGGACGAGGAGATCACCGCGCTGTTGGCCGCGCTGGTCGGCGGCGGCTGGCTGGCGCCCGACGCGTTGGTGGTGGTGGAGCGGTCCCGCCGCACCAGGGAGTTCGACTGGGTGGAAGGGATCACCGCCGAGCGCAGTCGCCGTTACGGCGAGACCACCCTTTGGTACGGTCGCCGATCATGAGACGTGCGGTGTGCCCCGGTTCGTTCGACCCGGTCACCAACGGACACCTCGACATCATCGGGAGGGCCAGTCGGCTCTTCGATGAGGTGATCGTCGGTGTGCTGGTGAATCAGTCGAAGAGTGGCCTGTTCACCGTCGAGGAGCGCATCGAGATGCTCCGCGAGGTGACCTCGTCGTACGGCAACGTGCGGGTCGAGTCGTTCCGGGGGCTGCTGGTGGACTTCTGCCGGGCCCAGCAGGCCAGTGTGCTGATCAAGGGTCTGCGGGCGGTCAGCGACTTCGACTACGAGTTGCAGATGGCCCAGATGAACATCGGTCTGGCCGGCGTCGAGACGCTCTTCATGCCGACCAACCCGCTCTACTCGTTCCTCTCGTCGAGCCTGGTCAAGGACGTGGCCAAGTGGGGTGGCGACATCTCCGCCCACGTCCCCGACCCGGTCCGCGAAGCCCTCCAGGCCCGTCTGGGCCCCCGCCGCTGAGCGGACCCTGACTTTCCTTCACCCTCGCGATCGTGCACTTACGGTGCCCGCATCGCCCCTTTCGGCGTGGTTTGACGCAACCGAAGGTGCACGATCGGCGCCATGCGAGCCGGGGGTGACTATGTCGCGACTCGCCGGGTTGGGGTGAGTGGGGCGACGGTGGGGCCGGCACGACATGATTGGTGGCGCGGGGAACGGCCGTAGCCCGCATCATGGAGGTCGGCCGACGAACGACAGGAGTGAGGTAGCCGGTGGACCCGCTCGATCGCATCGACGAACTGATCGCCATCCTGGAGCAGGCCCGCTCCGTCCCGATGTCGCGCAACAACTGCATGGTCGACCGGGGTGAGATGATTGCTGCCCTCGATGAGATGCGTGCCGATCTCCCCGCCGACCTGCGTCGCGCCGCCGCGCTCCTGGAGGAGCGCGACAAGATCATGGAAGCCGGCAAGCGCGAGGCGGACCGGATCATCAGCGAGGGTGAGGCAGAACACGCCCGCCTGGTCTCGGTGAACGAGATCACCGTGTCGGCCGAGCACGAGGGCGCCCGGATCATCGGCGAGGCCCGCGCCGAGGCGCAGCGCCTGCGTGAGGAGGTCGACGACTACGTCGACACCGCGCTGGCCAACTTCGAGCAGTTCCTCACCCGGGCGCTGGCCTCGATAGAGCGCGGCCGGGACAAGATGCACGCGCTGCGAGAGATCGGCACCTTCGCTGGGGATGAGGCGGAACGCCCGCTACCCTTCTGAGCGGCACCTCACCAGCCGACTTCTCAGGCGGGCGTCGCCCCCGGTTCGACGGTCCGGCGGTCGTCCAGGTAACCTTTTTTGTCGGCCTCTCACCGGCCGGAGTCTAACTATGCCCAAGCACTCGCCATCGACACTCAACCCCAGGGCGCCGCTGGTCCTCGACACGAGGGACCTGCCGCGTCGCCCTGGCGCGTTGCGTGAGGTCCAGCGGGTCGTGCCGGCACCGGCGGACCTCGGTGTGGAGTTGATCGGCGTGCCGGAGGGCGCTGACCTCGACCTCGATCTGAGGTTGCAGTCGGTATCCGAGGGCGTGCTCGTCTCCGGGACCATCACCGGTCCCGTCCGGGGCGAGTGCGGCCGTTGCCTGCGCGAGATCAACGACTCGATGGGCGTGACGATCCAGGAGCTGTACGCGTACGAGGACAGCACCACGGACGCCACGACCGACGAGGACGAGGTGGGCCGGATGCAGGGCGATCTGATCGACCTGGAGCCGGCGCTGCGGGACGCGTTGGTGCTCACGCTGCCGACCAACCCGCTCTGCCGGGAGGACTGCCCAGGACTGTGCCCCGAATGCGGGGCGCACTGGGACGATCTGCCGGCCGACCACAGTCACCAGCAGATCGACCCGCGTTGGGCGGGCCTGTCGCAACTGACCGTTACAGAGGAGTAAGAACCGTGGCCGTCCCGAAGCGCAAGATGTCGCGCAGCAACACCCGGTCCCGCCGGGCGAACTGGAAGGCGACAGTGGTCGCGACCGTTGCGTGCCCGCAGTGCAAGTCCCCGAAGCTGCCGCACGCCGCCTGCTCCGTCTGCGGCACCTACAACGGCCGCCAGGTTCTCGAGGTCTGACCTGGACGCCGAGTGACGCCCCCGACCCCAGGTCGGGCGGCGCGCGCATCCTGGCATTCGCCCGGTGCCCCGGCTCCCTCCGACGCCGGCCGGCCCAATCCGGCCGGCGTTCCGGTGGAGCCGGGCGCCGCGCGGATCGCCGTTGACCTCCTCGGCGGGGACGACGCTCCCGCCGTCGTGGTTGACGGCGCTCTGCGGGCCATGCGCGCCGACCCTGACCTGCATCTGCTTCTCGTCGGTCCGACCGAGGTCGCCGACGAGCTGATTGCTGCCCTCGATCCGGCGCAACGCGCCCGGATCACTGTGCGGCCCGTCCGCGATGTCGTCGGCATGGCCGACCATCCCAGCGCCGCCCGCTCCGAGAGCACCGTCCGGGCCGCGGTCACCGCCGTCCGGGACGGGACCGCCGACGCCCTGGTCTCCGCCGGCGCCACCGGCGCCACCGTCACCGCGGCCGTACTCGGCCTCGGCCGTTCGCCGGAGATCCGCCAACCCGCGCTGGCCGCCACCCTGCCCGCCGTGGCGGGGCCGGTGGTGTTGCTCGACGTCGGCGGCTCTCTGGAACCCCGCCCGGCCACCCTCGCCCGCCACGCCGTGCTCGGCGCCGCGTACGCGGCGGTGGCCCACTCGATCGCCGCGCCCCGGGTCGGGCTGCTCTCGGTCGGCACCGAGGCCGGCAAGGGCGACCGGGTCCGCCGCGCCACCGACCCCCTGCTCGCCGTCGAACCGCTGCCCGGCGGGGCGCGCTACGTCGGCCTGGTCGAGGGGTACGACGTGGCCCTCGGCGCGCGCGCCGATGTGGTCGTCACCGACGGCTTCACCGGTAACGTGCTGCTCAAGGCAATTGAGGGCGCGTACGCGATGGCCGGCGGCCCACCTGCCCAGGGCGGCGCGCCCCGCGCGGCGGCCCTGCTGGGCGTCGCGGGGACGGTGGTCGTCTGTCACGGGTCCGCCCGCGCCGACGACGTCGCCTCCGGCATAGCTCTCGCCGCCCACCTGTGGCGGCGGCGCGCCACCGATCTGGTTTCCGCGTTGCTCGACCGCGACGCCGCGACGGGTCGCACCGACCGCTCCACCGACACCGAGGTACGCACATGAGCAACGACAAGCGGCGGCGGGCGTCCGTCGGTCATCTGGAAGCCGCCTTCGGAGTGAGCCTGGAACCCGAGCTTCTCCAGCGCGCGTTGACCCACCGGTCGTACGCGTACGAGAACGGCGGTCTGCCGACCAACGAGCGGCTGGAGTTCCTCGGCGACTCGGTGCTCGGCGTGGTGATCACCACGGCGCTGTTCCACAACCACCCGGATCTGCCCGAGGGGCAGTTGGCCAAGCTGCGGGCCAGCGTGGTCAACATGCGGGCGCTCGCCGACGTGGCCCGCGGTCTGGGCCCGGACGGGCTCGGCGCGTACCTGCTGCTCGGCAAGGGTGAGGAGACGACCGGTGGCCGGGACAAGGCGAGCATCCTCGCCGACACTCTGGAGGCGCTGCTCGGCGCGATCTACCTCCAGTACGGCCTGGACACCACGGGGATCGTCATCCACCGGCTCTTCGACCCGCTGATGGCAGAGTCGGCCGGTCGCGGGGCCGCACTGGACTGGAAGACCAGCCTCCAGGAGTTGACGGCGGCGCTCGGTCTCGGCGTTCCGGAGTACCGGATCGAGGGCACCGGCCCGGATCACCTCAAGACGTTCACCGCTTGGGTGGTGGTGGCCGGCAACCGGTACGGCGGCGCCGAGGGGCGCAGCAAGAAGGAGGCCGAGCAGCGGGCCGCCGAGGCCGCCTGGCGGACGCTCGCCGAGCAGAACGGTCAGAACGGCGACGACGGCAAGGATGGTCGGACCGACGACAACAGCCGGGATGGTCGGGCCGGCGACGATCGTCAGGGCCAGCCGATCGGTCGGGACGACTCGGTCGACCGGGACGAGCCGTTCGGGCCGCTGGAGCGCGCCGAGCGGGCGGCCCAGGCCGAGCAGGCCGACCACCTGGCGCAGGCGCTGCCGGCCGGGGGCGCGGACGGTCACGAGACGGGTCGGTCGCGTGCCTGAGTTGCCCGAGGTGGAGACCGTCCGGCAGGGGGTGGCCCAGTGGGTCGTCGGCCGTCGGATCGCCTCGGTCGAGGTTCGTCATCCGCGTGCGGTCCGCCGGCACGCTCCCGGCGACGTGCACTTCGCCGACGTGCTCGCCGGCCGGACGGTGCTGGACGCCCGCCGTCGCGGCAAGTACCTGTGGCTGCCACTGGACAGCGGTGACGCGATCGTCGGGCACCTCGGCATGTCGGGTCAGCTGCTGCTCCAGCCGCCCGGCACGACGGACGAGACCCACCTTCGGGTCCGGTTCCGGTTCAGCGACGACGGCCCGGAGCTGCGCTTCGTCGACCAGCGCACGTTCGGCGGGCTCTCGGTGAGCGAGGGTGGCGCCGAGTTGCCCGACGAGATCGCGCACATCGCCCGCGACCCGATGGACCCGGAGTTCTCCGACGAGGCGTTCGTCGCGGCGCTGCGCCGCCGGCACACCGAGGTGAAGCGGGCGCTGCTCGACCAGACCCTGATCTCCGGAGTGGGCAACATCTACGCCGACGAGGCGCTCTGGCGCGCCAAGCTGCACGGCGGCCGACCCACCGACGCGTTGACCGGCCCGGCCGCGCAGCGCCTGCTCGGCCACGTCCGCGACGTGCTGGCCGAGGCGATCAGCGAGGGCGGCACCAGCTTCGACGCCCTCTACGTGAACGTCAACGGCGAGAGTGGCTACTTCGACCGGGCGCTCAACGCCTACGGCCGCGAGGGTGAGCCGTGCCGTCGGTGTGGCGCACCGATCCGCCGCGAGGCGTTCATGAACCGGTCCTCGTACAGCTGCCCGCACTGTCAGCCACGGCCCCGGGGTTCCCTTCGGGGATGACCCGGAGCCGGCTCGGGGCGACGCCGGCGGGTCGCGGCCTGTCGCTCCGGGATGGACCCCGGTGTACGCCCGGATCGGGATTCGGCCCCTGGCGAACGCACCCCCGCGCCCGATCCGGTGGTTCCAGGGTGGGCCCGGGTCGATCCCCGATGTGACCGCCTCGTCACGCACCTAACGTCAGCACCGTTGACAGGGGGTTGACGTGACAGGGGGACCCGAGATGGGGAGAAGACCGGTGACGGTGCGGCTGGCGCGGTGGAGCGCCGAGCACCCGTGGCGGGCGATCGCACTGTGGGCCGTGTTCGTGGCGGTGTGCTTCGTGGGCGGCAGCGCCGCCGGACTCAACGAGGCCACCAGCGGTGACCAGGCGATCGGCGAGGCGGGGCGGGCCAGCCTGATCGTGGACGCCGGTGACTTCGACGACCCGGCCGTGGACAACGTCCTCATCACCTCCCGGGGTGGCGCGTTGGACCCGGCGGCGGCGAAGTCGGCGGCCGACGACGCGGCGGCCCGGCTGCGTACGGTCGCCGGGGTGGCCGGGGTGGGCCAGCCGGTCACCGCGCGGGACGGCTCGGCGCTGCTGCTGCCGATCACCATGTCGGGTGACCCGGAGACCGCCTCGGATCGGGTGCAGCCGTTGCGCGACGCCACCGCGACGGTGCAGGCCGCGCATCCCGGGCTGCGCGTCGAGCAGGTCGGCGGACCGTCGATCGGCCAGGCCCTCGACGACACCCTGGGTAAGGACTTCAAGCGCGCCGAGCTGCTCAGTCTGCCGGTCACCCTGGCGATCCTGATCATCGCGTTCGGCGCGCTGATCGCGGCGAGCGTGCCGGTGCTGCTGGCACTCTCCTCGGTGGCCGCCGCGATGGGTCTGTCCACCCTCGCCTCGCACCTGGTGCCGGCCACCGACACCACGGCACCGGTGATCCTGCTGATCGGCATGGCGGTCGGCGTCGACTACTCGCTGTTCTACATCCGTCGGGAGCGGGAGGAACGCGCCAAGGGTCGGTCCGGTCTGGACGCGGTGGAGATCGCCGCGGAGACCTCCGGGCACGCCGTGGTGGTCTCCGGCTTCGCGGTGATCATCTCGATGGCCGGGCTGCTGCTCGCCGGCGACGTCGTCTTCTCGTCCCTCGCCATCGGCTCGATCCTCGTGGTGGCCGTCGCGGTGACCGGTTCACTGACCGTCCTGCCCGCCCTGCTGGCCCGGCTCGGCCGTTGGGTGGACCGGCCCCGGGTGCCGCTGCTCTGGCGACTGACCGCGCCGCGTACCGGCCGGCACGGCGAGCCCCGCACGCCCCGGCTGTGGCCGGCGGTGCTCCGGCCCGCGCTGCGCGCGCCGGTGGCGACGCTTGTCATCTCGGTCGGGCTGCTGCTCGCGCTGGCCGCGCCGGCGCTCGGCATGAAGCTGAAGTTCCCCGGCATGGAGGACCTGCCCCGCACGACTCCGGCGATGCAGGCGTACGACCGGCTCACCGCCGCCTTCCCGAGCGCCGGCACCAATCACGTGGTGGCCGTCCGGGCGCCCGCCGACCAGGCCGACCGGGTGCGCGCCGCACTCACCGGCCTGTCCACCCGGGCGGCCGGCGATCCGCTGTTCGCCCCGGCCGAGGCGGACGGCCCGAAGATCGAGGTGTCGGCCGACCGGCGGGTCTCGGTGCTGGACGTCCCCACCCCGTACGCCAGTCGGGACGACCGGTCGGTGCAGTCGTTGGAGAAGCTGCGCGGGGACCTGGTCCCGGCCGAACTGCGGGGCATTCCCGGCATCGAGTACGCGGTGGGCGGGAGTGTCGCCGACAGCGAGGACTACGCCCAGCACGTCCGGGACAAGTTGCCGCTGGTCATGGGCTTCGTGCTGGTGCTGACCTTCCTGGTCATGACGTTCACCTTCCGGTCGGTGGTGATCGCGGCAAGCTCGATCGCGCTGAACCTGCTCTCCGCCGGCGCCGCGTACGGCCTCCTGGTGCTGATCTTCCAGGGCGAGTGGGCGCAGGGGCTGCTCGGCTTCACGTCGATGGGCGCGATCGTGTCCTGGCTGCCGCTGTTCCTGTTCGTGGTGCTCTTCGGCCTCTCGATGGACTACCACGTCTTCGTGGTCAGTCGGATCCGCGAGGGCGTCCGGTCCGGCCTGCCCAACCGCGACGCCGTGTCGTACGGGATCACGTCGTCGGCCGGGGTGGTGACCAGCGCGGCCATCGTGATGGTCGGGGTCTTCTCGATCTTCGCCACGCTGAGCACTATCGACATGAAGCAGCTCGGCATCGGTCTGGCGGCGGCGATCCTGCTGGACGCCACCATCATCAGGGGAGTGGTGCTGCCGGCGTTGATGACCATGCTCGGCGACGCCAACTGGTGGGCCCCGCGCTTCCTGCGCCCCCGCCCGGCGCCCGCGCCCACCGACCCGCCCGCCCCCGCCCCAGAGTTGGTCCCGGTCCCCTAACCACCGCCCCAGCCCAGCCCTGCCCCGCCCAGCCCTGCCCTGCCCCGCCCTCCTACCCCGCCGATCTTGCAGTTTCTGTCGCGACGAAGCGGGTCCAAACCGGCAAACTGGCAACCGAAAGTGCAAGATCGCGGGGGCGGGGGCGGGGGCGGGGGCGGGGGCGGGGCGAGGGCTGGCTCAGTGGGTCAGGGGAGTGGGCAGGGTTCGCGGGAGGCGTCCAGCGTGCGGTCCTTCCGGATCGACGCGAAGCCGTAGCCGACGGTGGTGACACAGAAGTCGTCGGTCGAGCCGGTGTACTCGACGTGGAAGACCGGCTTGCCGGCGTCGCTGAACGGCAGCAGTTTGGCGCACTGGGCGAGCCGGACGCACTCCTCGTTGACCGCGAAGTCGAAGTCCGGGGCCAGCGCGGCGAGCTGTGGCACGTCGTTGACCAGCCCGGGGGAGAGGCTCAGCGAGCGGGCCAGCTCGGCCAGCCGGCGGTTGAACAGCAGTTGGTCGTCGAAGTCGAGCGTAAAGCCGGTGCGCGCCGCGTACCCGTCGGCGTCGAAGAGCGCGACCGCGCCGAAGCCCTTGCCCCGGCAGAGCCGCAACCGGTCGGCCAGCACCGGTCGGAGCGCGTCCCAACTCCGGACGTCCAGCCACCGGCTGTCGGGTCGACGCCCGGCCGCGCCGCGGACGACCTCCGGGAACCGGCTGGCGTCCGGGTCGTCGGACCGGACCGATCCCACGTTCACCTGGCAGATCAACCGGCGGTCCCGGGAGCGCAGTTCGGCGGTCTGTGCGGCGGTGGTGGCCACCGCGTCGAGGAGGAAGACGTGGGCGTCCACCGCCGGGTCGAGCGGGCCGCTGAGCTGCCACTGCCACTGCCAGTGCCGGGCCTGCGACGCCGGCCACGCGGTGGGCGCGCCGGGCGGGGTCAGCGCGGGCCGGCACCCGTACGCCGGCGCCAGGAGCACGAGGGCGACGCTTGCGGACAGGACGCGGCGCAGTGGGCGTACGGCGACGTGTCGCCGCGGCCGGATCCGCATCGGCAGCTCCCGGGTCCCGGGCGGCCGGTCGCCGCCCGCACCGGTACGCGGCCCCCATGCTCCGGCCCGACGTACCTCACCGGGTCAACGAGCACGGGGGCGGGAACGACGCGCGGTCAGCGCGGTGCCGCGAAGACCTGCGTCCAGTACGGCCCGTTGCTGTTGGCGATGCCGACGCCGATCTCGGTGAACGCGCAGTTCAGGATGTTGGCCCGGTGGCCGGAGCTGTTCATCCAGGCGTCCATCACAGCGGCGGGGGTCTTCTGGTTCCAGGCCACGTTCTCGCCGTACGTGCGCCAGGTGTAGCCGACCCGGTCCAGCCGGGTGCCGGCGTTGCTGCCGTCGCTGCCGGTGTGCGACATGTTCTGGTTGTCGGCCTGGTCCTGACTGTGCCGCTGGGCGGCCGTCATCAGCTTGTCGTCGATGCTCAGCGCCTTGCAGCCGGCCTTGGCCCGCTCGGCGTTGACCAGGTCCACCACCTCGCGGGCCTGAGCGTTGACGGAGCCGCTGGAGCCGCTGGTGCCGTTGGAGCTGCCGGTGTTGCTCGGCGCGGTGCTGCGCTCGACGCTGCGGCGCGACGCGGCGGTGGTCCGCGACGACGCCGGCGTGGGCTTGACGACCTTGCTGGGCGACGGGCTCGGAGACGCCGGGGTGGGGATCGTCGACGGGGAGGGTGCGGCGAGGGTGTCCAGCGCCGGCTCTCCGGTCGGCGCGGCCGATGTGGCGAAGGAGTCGTCGACGGCCGTCGGTTGGGCGGCCCCGTCGTCACCGCCGGGCAGCGTGAGTGCGCCGACGCCGAAGCTCACCACGAGGGTGGCGGCCGCGGCCGCGCCCCCGATCATCAGCGGCCGGCGCCAGCGGCGTGGGGAGCGGTGCCGTCCCTCGCCGGGTCGGCCGGTCTCGGCGGCGCCGTGCAAGCCGTCGGTGGCCTGCGGGTAGGTGTCGGTGTGCCAACCGCCGGGCGCCTCGGCGCGCCAGCCGTCGGTGGTGTCCGGGGCCGGGCGGCTGTCGCCCCAGGCGTCGGTCTCGCCCTCCGGCTGGTAGGCCCCCCAGGCAGCGGTGTGGGCGTCGGCAGCCTCGGCGGGGATCTCCGGTTGCCGGCCGTCGGCGGGCTGCTCCCGGTGCCACTCGTCACCTGGCTGACCGGGCTCGTCGCCGAAGAGGTAGGCCGAGCGGGGCTCCGGGCGGTCGTGCAGCCAGGCCGGCTCGTCGGTCGGTCCCTCGGCGCGCCGGGGGGCGCCGTTCGGGTCCATCGGATCGGTCCAGCCGTACACGCCTATGCCTCCAGGGGTCGGTTGCGGGCCGGGGTGACGCTACGGCGCGCCTACGACCTGCGGCAACGTGGCTAAGAAAGAGTTAAGGGGAAGTCGGACGCCAAGGTGCGGACTTCCGCAGATCCGGGCGTACAGTAAAGGCGTCCGGACAGAGAGTGTCCGTGCCTTGCGGCAGCCCCCCGACAAGTGGACAGGTCGACGTAGAGATGATCTACGGCCTGCGAGAACTTGACGAAGGAGGGGTTTGCGGCTCAATATATAGGTGTCGCCAGTCGCGCCCGGTCATGCCCAGATACAGCCTGGAATGACAGCCGCGTATGAATTGGGCGCGCGTTGGCCGGCCTTTCCGGCAGCGCATATCAAGGAGTCAGCATGGCGAAGGCCCTCTACGGCCACGTAGGTGCAGCGCCCGACCGGCGTCTGCTCGACGAGGTCACCCGACTGCGTTCCAGGGTTCAGGCACTGGAGTTCGAGATCACGCGTCTGCGTGCCGACAATGATCGGCTCGCGGCGGCTGCGGCGGAGGCGGACGATCTGCTCCGTCTGGCCGAGCCGGCGCTGACCTGATCTTCAGGTCGTAAAAACTGAATCGCACCATCGCAAAAATGCGCGCCGACACCTCTGTGCCGGCGCGCAACACTGTCCGGGGCCTTTTCGACGCCGACGATTCGTGATCTTGCGGCTGATCGTGTGGGAAGCGCGCCGCGCAGTTACCGAAAAGCGCGCCGGCGGATAAGCCGATCATGAAAGGCGCTTGTCTTTCTCGCGGTCTTCCGAACAACAGCGCGCCCACTGTCGAGGCGACGCGGGGCGGGTCGCGTGCCGGGCCGCTCCCACCGGCGGGTTAGTCTGCGAGTTCACCCAGGTCCCCACAGCCGGCGACGGTACGGCGGCCACCGGACGAGGATCGAGTAGGTGTATCTCAAGAGCCTGACGGTGAAGGGGTTCAAGTCCTTCGCCTCCGCGACGACGTTGAAGCTGGAGCCCGGGATCACCTGTGTGGTGGGCCCGAACGGCTCGGGCAAGTCCAACGTCGTCGACGCCATCGCCTGGGTCCTCGGCGAGCAGGGCGCCAAGGCCCTCCGTGGCGGCAAGATGGAGGACGTCATCTTCGCCGGCACCGCCGGCCGGGCGCCGCTGGGTCGCGCCGAGGTCACCCTCACCATCGACAACACCGACGGCGCACTGCCGATCGAGTACACCGAGGTCTCCATCACCCGCCGGATGTTCCGCTCCGGCGAGAGCGAGTACGAGATCAACGGCAACTCGTGCCGGTTGCTCGACATCCAGGAGCTGCTCTCCGACTCCGGCATCGGCCGGGAGATGCACATCATCGTCGGGCAGGGCCGCCTCGACGGGATGCTGCACGCCAAGCCGGAGGACCGTCGGGCGTTCATCGAGGAGGCGGCCGGCGTCCTCAAGCACCGCAAGCGCAAGGAAAAGGCGCTCCGCAAGCTCGACGCGATGCAGGTGAATCTCAATCGCTTGACCGACCTGACGGCCGAGCTGCGTCGTCAGCTCAAGCCGTTGGGCCGGCAGGCCGAGGTGGCCCGGCGAGCCGCCGCCATCCAGGCCAACCTGCGCGACGCCCGGTTGCGGCTGCTCGCCGACGACCTGGCCACCCTGCGGAACACCCTCGACCGGGAGATCGCCGACGAGACCGCGCTGCGTGAGCGGCGCGAGCAGATCGAGGGTGAGCACACCGAGGTGCAGGGCCGGCTCGGCGAGTTGGAGGCCGCCCTCGCCCAGGACGCGCCGCTGCTCGCCGCCGCCCAGGACACCTGGTACAAGCTCTCCGCCCTCCAGGAGCGCTTCCGTTCGATCGAGCAGTTGGCCCGGGAGCGGCTGCGGCACCTCAGCGCCACCGGCGACGACGAGCGGCCCGGCCGCGACCCGGACCAGCTGGAGGCCGAGGCGGAACGCGTCCGCGAGCAGGAGGAGGAGCTGCGCGGCGCGCTCACCGACGACCAGATCCGACTGGCCGAGGCGGTCGAGCACCGCCAGGAGTTGGAGCGGCAGTTGGCCGCAGCCGAGCGCGAGCTGGTCGCCGCGGCCAAGGCCATCGCCGATCGGCGCGAGGGGATGGCCCGGCTCACCGGCCAGGTCAACTCCGCCCGGGCCCGGACCACCAGCGCCGGCGAGGAGATCGAACGCCTCGCCATCGCGCACGCCGACGCGCTGGGCCGTGCCGAGCAGGCGCAGGCCGACCTGGACGCGGTCGTCGCCCAGTCCACCGAGGCCGACCGGGACAACGCGGACCTGGACGCCCGGCACGCCGAGGCGGTCGCCGTGCAGGAACGGGCCCAGGCCACCGTCCGGTCGCTGTCCGACGCCGAGCGGGCGGCGGAGAAGGACGCCGCCACCTGGAAGGCCCGCGAGGAGGCGCTCGCCCTGGGGCTGCGGCGCAAGGACGGCGCGGGGGCGCTGCTCGCCCGCGCCGGAGACGTGCCCGGTCTGCTCGGCAGCCTCGCCGGGTTGCTCACCGTCGCGCCCGGTCACGAGGCCGCGCTGGCCGCCGCGCTCGGCGGCCTCGCCGACGCTGTCGCCGTCAGCGGGGTGGACGAGGCAGTCGAGGCGATGCGGCTGTTGAAGATCTCCGACGCCGGTCGGGCCGGCCTGCTGGTCGGCAGCCCGGCCGGTCCCGGCATGACCGGCTCCGCCGACGCGCTGCGCCCGAAGCTGCCGGACGACGCCCGGTGGGCACCCGACCTGGTGGAGTGCAGCGCCGAGCTTCGTCCGGCGGTGCACCGGGCCCTGCGGGACGTGGCGCTCGTCGACGATCTCGCCGCCGCCGCCGAGCTGGTCGCCAGCAACCCCGAGCTGCGGGCGGTCACCCCGGACGGCGACGTCGTCGGGGCGTACGCGGCGGCGGGCGGGTCGGCCAAGGCCCCCAGCTACATCGAGGTGCAGGCCGCCGTCGAGGAGGCCCGCGCCAACCGTGTCACCGCCGAACGCGCTGGCCTGGAGCTGCGTGACCAGTTGGTCGAGGCGCGTGCGGAGGTGGCGGCCGCCAAGGAGGCCGTGCAGCACGCCGCCGCCGAGAAGCGCGAGGCGGAGAGCCACCGCAACGCCGCCGCTCGCCGGCTGGCCGAGCTGGGCGCGGCGGCCCGTTCCGCGAAGGCCGAGACCGACCGGCTCGGCGACTCCCGCTCCCGCGCGGAGGCGGCCCGGCAACGGGACCTCACCGCGCTCGCCGAGTTGGAGGAGCGGCTGCGGCTGGCCGAGGAGACCCCTGTCGACGCCGAGCCCTCCGCCGAGGAACGGGATCAACTGGCGGCCATGGTGCCGCAGGCCCGGCAGAACGAGATGGAGGTCCGGCTCGCCGTGCGTACCGCCGAGGAGCGGGTCTCCTCGATCGCCGGCCGGGCCGACTCGCTCACACGGCAGGCGACCGCGGAGCGGGCCGCCCGGGAACGCGCGGCGGCCCGGCGGGCCGCTCGCGCTCGCGGCGCGGGCATCGCCCGGTCCGTCGCCGGAGGCGCTCGGGAGGCGCTGACCCGGCTGACCACCTCGATCGCGAGGGCGGAGGAGCACCGTGACGCGGTCGCCCTGGAACGCGCCGCGCGGGAGGCGGAGCTTCAGGAGGTACGCGGTGCCGCCAAGCGGCTCGGCGCGGAGTTGGAGCGGCTGACCAGCCAGGTGCACCGCGACGAGGTGGCCCGGGCGGAGCAGCGGTTGCGCATCGAGCAGCTGGAGGCGAAGGCCGCCGAGGACTTCGGGCTGGACGTGGAGACGCTGGTCGCCGAGTACGGTCCGACTCAGCCCGTTCCGCCGACCCAGGTTGATGTGGCGGCGGCCGAACGTGACGGTCTGCCGGTGCCCGAGCCGGTGCGCTACGAGCGGCCGGTGCAGGAGAAGCGGGCCGCGAAGGCGGAACGCGAACTCGCCCTGCTCGGCAAGGTCAACCCACTCGCGCTGGAGGAGTTCGCTGCGCTGGAGGAGCGTTTCAAGTTCCTCTCCGAGCAGTTGGAGGACCTCAAGGCCACCCGTCGGGACCTGCTCACAGTGGTCAAGGACGTGGACGAGCGGATCCTGGAGGTCTTCGCCAGTGCCTTCGAGGACACCGCCCGCGAGTTCGAGCAGGTGTTCACGGTGCTCTTCCCCGGTGGCGAGGGGCGGCTGATCCTCACCGAGCCGGATGACCTGCTCACCACCGGCGTCGAGGTGGAGGCCCGCCCGCCGGGCAAGAAGATCAAGCGGCTGTCGCTGCTCTCCGGTGGCGAGCGGTCGCTGACCGCTGTGGCCATGTTGGTGGCGATCTTCCGCGCCCGGCCCAGCCCGTTCTACATCATGGACGAGGTGGAGGCGGCCCTGGACGACGTCAACCTGGGCCGGCTGATCCTGTTGCTGGCACAGTTGCGCGAGAAGAGTCAGCTGATCGTCATCACGCACCAGAAGCGGACGATGGAGATCGCCGACGCGCTCTATGGCGTGACCATGCGCAGTGGGGTCACCCAGGTGATCAGCCAACGGCTCAACCGGGCCGACGAGGACGACCAGCGGCACGGCCGCGGCGAGGAGAACGGGTAGTGGCTCGGGAACGCGCGACGGCGCTCCTGCTGGACTTCGACGGCGTACTGCGCCGGTGGGACCCGGCGGTGGCCGCCGTCGTCGAGCGGGAGTACGGCCTCTCCGAGGGGGTGCTCGGTGAGATCGCCATGCAGTGGGGGCGGCTCCAGCCGGTGCTCACCGGCCAGGTCAACCACGCCGAGTGGATGACCAGCGTGGCGGACGCCCTGGCCGAATCGGTGGGCAGCCCGGAACGGGCCCGCGCCGCTGTGGAGCAGTGGCAGAGCTACCGGGGAGAGGTCGACCAGGAGGTGCTGGCGTTCGTTCGGGAGGCCCGGGCGGCGGGCATCCGGGTCGGGCTGGGCACCAACGCCACCGACCTGCTCGACGCCGACCTGGCCGCCCTCGGCCTGGTCGGCGAGCTGGACGTGGTGGTCAACTCCTCGGTGATCGGCGTGCACAAGCCGGCCCCGGAATACTTCAAGGCCGCCTGCGTGGCCCTGGCCACCCCGCCGGCCCGGGTCCTCTGCGTCGACGACGAGGACTGGGCCGTGCGGGGTGCCCGGTCGGCAGGGCTGTCGGCGCACCGCTGGGGCGGCCACGCCGACCTGCGTTACCTGCGGGCGGCCCTGGACTACTGAGCGTTTGTCACTCGCCGGTGACGCCGTCGATGCGTTCCCGGATCAGGTCGGCGTGGCCGTTGTGCCGGGCGTACTCCTCGATCATGTGCACGTACACCCAGCGCAGGTTGAAGGTGCGCTTCTTCGCGCCGACCTCGGTGAACGTCTCGTCGAGCGAATGGCCGGCGGCAGCCTCGCGGGCCAGCGCCACCTCGCGGTGGAAGATGGCGAAGTCGGCGACGGCGTCGGCGGCGCTGACGTCGTGGTCGGCGTCCGGGTTCTCCGGGGTGAAGTACGGGTAGTCGACAGGCTCACCGGCGAAGTTCTCCCGGAACCACCAGGCCTCCACCTCGGCCAGGTGGCGGACCAGGCCGAGCAGGGTCAGCCCGGACGGTTCCACGCTCGGCGTCCGCAACTGCTCCTCGGTCAGGCCGGCGCACTTGAGCAGCAGCGTCTGTCGGTGGTAGTCGAGCCAGCCGTCGAGCATGGTGCGCTCGTCGCCGACGTACGGTTCGGGGGTCCGGGTGATCTCCGGCGCGATCCAGGTCATGCCGCGCATCCTGCCTGGCACCTCGGACATGCCGCGACGGGTTATCAGGGCACCACGACGACCGGCCAGCGGCCGGCGCGGACCAGCCGGGTGGCGACCGAGCCGACCAGCCGGTGTCCTGCCTGCTCGGAGGCGCCGACCACCACCATGTCGGCCTGGAACTCGTCGGCCGCCGCGCACAGCTCGCCGTACGCGTCGCCGCGCCGCACCAGCAGGGTCATCGGAATGCCCCACTGCTCGGCCCCACGCCGGCACTCCCGGCGCAGCTCGTCGGTCAACTCGTCGTGGGTGCGCTGGACCGCGCCGGCGTCCATGCCGGGCACCAGGGCGGTCAGTCCGCTCGGTGAGCTGACGAAGACCACCACCAGCGCGGCGCCCTGCCGGCGGGCCAGACCGGCTGCGTAGGCACCGGCCCGCTCGGAGGTGCGGGTGCCGTCGACGCCCACCATGATCACCCGAGGACCGTCCGTACCGCGCTCGAAGGGCAGCGGTCGGGTCCGTGGGCCGTACTCCTCGCGGTCCGGTGCTCCCACGCCCATGGCTCTACCTCACCTCTGCTCGCCGGTACGGATCACGGGTGCGCCAGCGCCGGCGGCGACTGTCGATTCCCGCTCGACCTGGTCGGAAACCGGGTCGCCGTTGTGCTGGCGCAGCGGCACCTCCTTGATGAAGGCCACAGCGATCAGCGCGATCAGCGCGAACGGGGCGGCGGCCAGGAAGATGTCACCGGCGCCGTGGCCGTACGCGCTCTCCACCACCGCCCGCAGTGGGCCGGGCAGGGTGTGCACGTCGGGCAGGGCGCCGCCGCTGCCGGAGCTGGAGGCGGGGATGCCGAGTTGGGCCAGGCCGTCGGCGGTGTAGTCCTTGACCTTGTGGGCGAGCACCGCGCCGAGGGCGGATACGCCGATCGCGCCACCCAGGCTGCGGAAGAACGCCACCACCGAGCTGGCCGCGCCGAGTTCGTGCGGGCCGACGGTGTTCTGCACGGCGAGGACCAGGTTCTGCATGGTCATGCCCAGGCCGACGCCGATCAGCAGCATGTAGACGCTGAGCAGTGTGAAGCTGGTGTCGGCGCGCAGGGTGCCCATCAGCGCGAAGCCGATGGTGAGCAGCGCCGACCCGATCACCAGGTACCGCTTCCAGCGGCCGGTCTTGCTGATGACCCGCCCGATGACGGTGGAGGCGACCAGCAGGCCGAGGATCATCGGCAGGGTCATCAGACCTGACATGGTCGGGCTCTGACCGCGGCTGATCTGGAAGTACTGGCCCAGGAAGATCGACGCGCCGAACATGCCCACGCCGACCGCGATGCTGGCGACGACGGCGAGGGTGATGGTGCGGTTGCGGAACAGCCGCGGCGGGATCATCGGCTCGGCGGCCCGGGTCTCGACCCGGATGGCCAGCGCGCCGAGGACCAGCGCGCCGACGACCATGACGGCGGTCTCCCAGGAGGCCCAGGCGAACTGGTCGCCGGCGAGCGAGACCCAGATCAGCAGCACCGAGACGGCCGCGGTGATCAGGGTGGCGCCCCACCAGTCGATCTCGGCCTTCCGCTTGACCACGGGCAGGTGCAGGGTCTTCTGGAGCACGATCAGCGCGAGGATGGCGAACGGCACGCCGACGTAGAAGCACCAGCGCCAGCCGAGCCAGGAGGTGTCCACGATCACGCCGCCGATCAGCGGGCCGCCGATGGTGCCGACGGCCATCACGGCGCCGAGGTAGCCGCTGTAGCGGCCGCGTTCGCGGGGCGCGATCATCGTGGCCATGATCACCTGGGCCAGCGCGGTGAGGCCGCCGGCGCCGACGCCCTGGAGCACCCGGCAGGCGATCAGCTCACCGGTGCCCTGGGCGAGGCCGGCCAGCACCGAGCCCAGCACGTAGATCCCCAGGGCGAGCTGGACCAGTGTCTTCTTGCTGGTCAGGTCGGCCATCTTGCCCCAGATGGGGGTGGTCGCTGTGGTCGCGAGCAGGGCCGAGGTCACCACCCAGGTGTACGCGGACTGGCCGCCGTGCAGTTCGGTGATGATCCGCGGCAGCGCGTTCGAGATGACCGTGGAGGAGAGGATCGCGACGAACAGACCCAGCAGCAGGCCGGAGAGTGCTTCCAGGATCTGCCGGTGGGTCATTGTCACGGCGGTCGCCTGGGGAGGCGCTGTCGCCTGGCTCATCGTTTGTTGCCTCCGAGCGGAGTCGAGGTGGAACGGCGGGGCTGGTACGCACGGGCCGCCTGGGAGTTGCCTGAGGCAACGGTATGCCTTGGTTGCCTGAAGCAACAACTT
Source organism: Micromonospora sp. NBC_00330 (assembly GCF_036136635.1). Lineage (NCBI taxonomy): Bacteria > Bacillati > Actinomycetota > Actinomycetes > Micromonosporales > Micromonosporaceae > Micromonospora > Micromonospora sp. NBC_00330. The sequence goes on along the minus strand of NZ_CP108012.1, from coordinate 4,466,119 downwards.
GTCGGATCGACGCTCTATTCCCCCGCGTTGGGAGCTACTGCCAGGAGTCGTTGAACCGGCCGAGCAGCCGGGCGAACTCCTCGACGTCCCGCTCCGGCCAGCCGTCCAGCGCGCGCAGGAACTCGCCCAGCCGGGCCGCGCGGGCCACGTCGAACCGGCGCTGCCCCTCGTCGGTGAGGCTGATCTGCGCGGCCCGCCGGTCACTCGGATCGGGGTCGCGGTGCACCAGACCGAGGACTTCCAGGGCGTTTATCTGCCGGCTCAGCGTCCCCTTGCCCACGCCCAGCCGCGCCGCCAACTCGGTCAACCGGATCGACCCGCTACGACGCAACCAGAGCAGCAACCCGTAGGTGTTCGGCTCCAGGTTCGGGTGCACCTCCCGGGCGATCTCCCAGGAGACCGCCCGGCCACGGCGCAGCAGAGCGGTCAACTCGTGCTCAACCGCCCGGATCGGCTCCGGCAGGTGCTCGTCCACGGCGTAGAGACTACGGCGCGGCCGGCTCACCGTCGCCGGAGAGTCGACGCCGCATCACCGGGCGTAGGTGCCCGTCCTTGGTGGTGCCCTCGATGACCACGTCGGCCCCGCGCCCGTGATGGGTCAGGGTGGCGACAGCGTTACCGAAGTACGGGCCGGCCAACTTGCGCCAGCGCACCCCCGGTCGACGTACGCCCGCCGAACGGGCCAGCGCCCGCGTGGCACCGGCCGGACCGGGCGACCAGCCCAGCCGCATCAGCGGACGGATGCCCGCCGGCACCTGGTTGTGGATCGGCGAACAGGTGAGCTGGTGCACCGGGGTGACCACCGCCGGGTCCGCGAACCGGGCCCGCGCCACGTACGAGTGGTGCACGTCACCGGAGAGCACGCTGATCGACGCCGGTGGGGCGTACGCCGGGCCGGCCCCGACCCGCGCGCCGGACTGCCGCGGCGTGCCGGTGCCGATGCGGGCGAACGTCTCCGCGAGCGCCTCGAAGGACCGCCGGAACGCCGCCCAGTGCTCCAGGTCCAGGGCACGGCGCAGCTTCTCCGCCCCGCGCGCCACCCACGGTCGGCGTGAGTCCGCCAGTTTCTCGTTCCACGCCTCGATGTGGTGGATGCCCTGCGGCAGCAGCCAGGGCAGCGAGGCGCCCACCACCAGGTGGTCGTAGACCCCGTGCGCCTGGTCGAGGAACCAGGCCCACTCGCCGGGCGGCAACATCGCCCGGCTGTTGGGCTCGAGCACGCGGCTGCACCGGTTGTCCAGCATGACCAGCCGCGTCCGGCCCAGGTCCAGTGCGTAGCTCCACTGATACTGCACCGCGCGCCAGCGCTCGGTGTCGTGCGCCAGGTCGGACTCCTGGTCGACCCGGTGGCCGAACTCGCGCAGGACGCTGGTGGCGTCCTCGGCTGCGGCGACCTTCGCGAAGACCGGATCGGCGGCGATCTCGTCGGGGGAGAGGTTGCCCAGGTGCTGGTAGACCCAGTAGGAGGCGAGCCCACTGCCGATCCGCTCCTGCCACCACGGCTGCTCGCGCACCTCGGCTCGCCACGCCGCCGAGGTGTTCCAGTCGTCGATGATCTCGTGATCGTCGAAGATCATCACGCTGGGCACCGTAGAGAGCAGCCAGCGGATCTCCGGATCACGCCAGGACTCCAGGTAGAGCTTGGTGTACTCGTCGAAGCTCACCACCTGGTCGGCCGGAGCGCCCTTCGGCCGCCGCCGCCGTCGACGCAGCAGCCGACGCACGGTCGGCGAGGTGACGTCGGCGTAGACCTGGTCACCGAGCAGAACCAGCAGGTCGGGCAGCGGGGTCGACTCCGGGTCGGCCATCAACCGCCGGGCGTACGCGTCCAACGCGTCCGGTGGCAGCTTGCGGGTGGTGGCGTGCTGGGTGGTCTCGCGGCACGACCCGAAGATCAGATTGACCGGCTGGTCCCGATCGTCGGCGGCCCGGGTGCGGATCACGCTCGGCGGGAACCCGCTGCTCGGCACCGGCCAGACGATCTCGTCGTCGACCAGCACCTCGTAGGTGGTCTCGCTGTCCGGGGCGAGGCCCTCCACCACCACGAGGGCGTAGTGGTGGTCGTACGCCGAGAAGGTGGGCGCGGTGCCGGTGGCGCCGCTGGCGGTGCGGACGGTGACCACGGCGGGCGCCGCCGTCTCCACCCAGATCGTCGCCCGGGTGTCCACCACTCGCCGCAGAAGTGGGCCGATGAGGAGGTGTGCGGCGGGCATGCGGCCGAGCCTACCGCCGGTCCCCGGCACCGGCCGGGCCCGGTGGCTGAGACTCCGAGCACCGCTTCGGGCGCGGCTCGGGGTGCGGTGGCTGGGACGCCGCCGCCGGCATCTGACAGGATTCCGGCATGGCCGAATATCTCGTCCTCGCTCTGGTCCTGCTCGGTGTGCTGATCGCCGGCACGGTCGGGCTGGTCGTGCCGCGATTGCGGCGGCGGCCCGAGCCCCCGCTGCCACGCACCGAGGTCGACACCAGGGCCGAGGAGGATCTCGCCGGCCCGCCGGTCGAGGCACCGGAGTCCGATCTGTCCACCGGCGTCCTGGTCGAGCCGCCGCCGGTGCTCGAACCGCAGGTCGAGGTGCCCGAGCCGACCGCCGGGCGGCTGGTCCGGCTCCGCTCGCGGCTGTCCCGCTCACAGAACGTGTTCGGCAAGAGCCTGCTCGGCCTGCTCGCTCGTGACCACCTCGACGAGGACGTCTGGGAGGAGATCGAGGACAGCCTGATCACCGCCGACGTCGGCGTCGACGCCACCCGCGACATCGTCGACCGGCTCCGCGAGCGCACCCGGGTGCTCGGCACCCGCTCTGCCTCCGAGCTGCGGGCGCTGCTCGCCGCCGAGCTGGTCAACGCGCTCGACCCGAGCCTGGACCGCTCGTTGCGGACCGCCCCCAAGGACGGCGTGCCGGCGGTGGTCCTGGTCGTCGGCGTCAACGGCGCCGGCAAGACCACCACCTGCGGCAAGATCGCCCGGGTGCTGGTGGCCGACGGTCGCAGCGTGCTGCTCGGCGCGGCGGACACCTTCCGGGCCGCCGCCGCCGACCAGCTGGAGACCTGGGGCTCGCGCGTCGGAGCGGAGACCGTGCGGGGCCCTGAGGCCGCCGACCCGGCCAGCGTCGCGTTCGACGCCGTCAAGCGCGGCATCGACACCGGCGTGGACACCGTGCTCATCGACACTGCCGGCCGCCTGCAGAACAAGGTCGGCCTGATGGACGAGCTGGGCAAGGTCAAGCGCGTGGTGGAGAAGCAGGGCCCGATCGACGAGACACTGCTCATCCTGGACGCCACCACCGGGCAGAACGGCCTGGAGCAGGCCCGGGTCTTCACCGAGGTGGTCAACGTGACCGGGGTGGTGCTGACCAAGCTCGACGGCACCGCCAAGGGCGGCATCGTGATCGCCGTGCAGCGCAAGCTCGGCATCCCCGTGAAGCTGGTCGGCCTCGGCGAAGGCAAGGACGACCTGGCCCCGTTCGACCCGGCGCAGTTCGTCGACGCGTTGCTGGGGACCGAGGCCACCGGCCGGGACGCGTAGTCTCGGGTGACCACTGACGATCGCGCGTACGCGGGCTGGCGTGACCCTGGCCATCCTTCGCAGCGCCTCGGGAGACCGTACGTGACTTCGCAGGAGATCCCGCTGCACGGCGGCAACGTGAGCACCGTCGTCCGCGTGGGTGACACGGTCCGACGCAACGCCGGGCCGTGGACCCCGTCCGTGCACGCGCTGCTGCGCCACCTGGAGTACGTGGGGTTCACCGGCGCCCCCCGGGCGCTCGGGATGGACGAGCGCAACCGTGAGGTGTTGTCGTACCTGGAGGGGGAGTGCGGAGAATATCCGCTCGCCCCGCACTGGGTGACCGACGAGGCCCTGGTCACCGTCGCCACCATGCTGCGCATGTTCCACGACGCGCAGTACGGCTTCACCCCTCCGCAGGCGGCGGTCTGGCGCTCGTTCGGGCCCCCACCACCGGACACCGAGGTGATCTGCCACCACGACGCCGCGCCGCACAACGTGATCTGGCGTCCGGACGGCACCCTCGGGCTGATCGACTTCGACCTCGCCTCGCCCGGAGCGCGGATCTACGACGTGGCGTACGCGGCCTGGACCTGGGTGCCGATCTTCGCGGACCGTGACTCGATCACGCTGGGCTGGAAGCACCCGGACCGCCCGCGCCGCCTCCGGCTCTTCGCCGACGCGTACGGGCTGATCCCCCGGGACCGGCACCGGCTGATCCGGACCATCCGTAAACGGATCGTGGACCACGTCGAGGGGATTCGGCGGATGGCCGCCGCCGGTGAGCCGGCGTTCGTCCGGATCGTGCACAAGGGCCACCTGCGTCGACCGATGCGCGATCTGCGGCTGCTCGACTACGAGCGGCACGCCCTGGAGAACGCCCTCCGCTGAGCGCGGGTCGGGCGATGCTCGGCCGGGGGTGTCAGGCGCACCGGTCGATGCCGTTGACCGGTCAGCCATCGACGATCGCCGTCCGGTCGATCCACAGTCGTCCATGCTGATGACTGTGCGGAGTTCGTGACACGTCCGAAACAACCCGTCACGAAACGGAAACCCGCACGGGACCCAAAGTGAAACAGCCGGCCGCGAAGCTTCCGCGCAACCGGCCTACGGGCGACGCTGCCCCGGAAAGCCGCGAAGGAGGACTTCACCTTTAGGAGGCCAGCGTGCCTGAAGCACCGACGATCGACGGCGCCAATACCACGTGGCTGCTGGTTTCGACCGCGCTCGTGCTGCTCATGACCCCCGGACTGGCGCTGTTCTACGGCGGCCTCAACCGGGCCAAGGGCGTACTCAACATGATGATGATGAGCTTCTCGGCTATCGGGCTCATCTCTATTCTGTGGTGGTTCTACGGATTCAGCGTCGCCTTCGGGACCGACGTGAACGGCTTCTGGGGCGACCCGGGCGCGTACCTCGGCACCAAGACGTTCCTCGCCGAAACCGACCTGTGGGGCGCCACGGCGGAGAACCCCAGCGGCATCGGCGTCCCGCTCTACGTGTTCATGGCCTTCCAGATGGTCTTCGCGGTGATCACCGTCGCGCTGATCAGCGGTGCCATCGCCGACCGGGCCAAGTTCGCCGGCTGGCTGCTGTTCGCCTTCGGCTGGGCCACCCTGGTCTACTTCCCGGTCGCCCACTGGGTGTGGGGCGGCGGCATCATCGGCGGCGACATCCACGCACTGGACTTCGCCGGTGGCACCGCGGTGCACATCAACGCCGGTGCGGCGGCCCTGGCCGTGGTCCTGGTCCTCGGAAAGCGGCTCGGTTGGCCGCGTGAGGGCATGAAGCCGCACAACATCCCGCTTGTCGCCCTCGGTGCTGGTCTGCTGTGGTTCGGCTGGTTCGGGTTCAACGCCGGCTCGGAGCTGACAGTCGACTCGGTCGCCGGCCTCGCCTTCATCAACACCCAGCTCGCCACGGCGGCGGCGGTGCTCGGCTGGATCGCTGTCGAGTGGGTCAAGGACCGTAAGCCGACAATGGTCGGTGCCTCGTCCGGCGCAGTCGCCGGTCTGGTCGCCATCACCCCGGCCTGCGGCTTCATCGCACCGTGGGCGTCCGTCCTGCTCGGCATCGTCGCCGGTGTCGTGTGCGCGCTCGCCGTCAGCCTCAAGTACAAGCTCGGCTACGACGACTCGCTCGACGTGGTCGGCGTGCACTTCGTCGGTGGTTGGATCGGCTCGCTCTGGCTCGGTCTCTTCGCCACCAACTCGGTGAACGCCGCGATCACCGACGTGGTGGGGGCCTCCGACGGCCTCTTCTACGGCGGCGGCGCGACCCAGCTCGGGCGGCAGGCCCTCGCCGGCCTGATCGTCACCGTCTGGTCGTTCGGCATCGCCTGGGTGCTCGCCTTCGTCATCGAGAAGACGATCGGCTTCCGGGTGAAGGCCGAGGCGGAGGTCGAGGGCATCGACATCGCCGAGCACGCCGAGAGCAGCTACGACCTGTCCCCGGCCGGCGGCGGCACGGGCGGCGCGTTCGCGATGGCCGGCATCGGCACCCCCGGTGGTGGCGCGACGAGCGGTGCCAAGTCGGAGGCGGAGCCCGCCGAGCCGGTCAGCGAAAAGGTCGCCGGTTAACGTTCCTGGGATGGAGGGGTTGGACATGAAGCTGGTGACCGCAGTCATCAAGCCGTACCAACTGGACGCGGTGAAGGAGGCCCTGCACGCCCTCGGGGTGGCCGGGCTGACCGTCAGCGAGGTTCAGGGGTACGGGCGGCAGAAGGGGCACACCGAGGTCTACCGGGGTGCCGAGTACACGGTCGAGTTCCTGCCCAAGATCCGGGTCGAGGTGCTCACCGACGAGATCGACGTCGACAAGGTGGTGGACGCCATCGTCGGAGCGGCCCGCACGGGCAAGATCGGTGACGGCAAGGTCTGGGTCACCGGTGTCGAAGAGGTCGTCCGGGTACGTACCGGCGAACGCGGCCTCGACGCACTCTGACGCGGCCACTACCGACATGACCTCGTTGATCAAGAAGAACGCGTCAGGACCCGCCGATGACGGCGACGCGAACCTCTTGATCAACGAGGTCGTCGGTGTTCCCGGGGGGATCGGGGAGGCGGCCCGGCGGGGGCGGGCCGCGGCCTACGACTCGTTCCTGCGGGGGTTGCTGCCGGCGCGGGACGGGGTGGCACTGCTTGCCGTCGGGGGCCTGGGTCGGCGGCAGTGTGCTCCGTACAGCGACCTCGACCTCGTGCTGCTGCACGCCGGGGTGCCCGGCACCGACGAGTTGGCCGCCTCGGTCTGGTACCCGATCTGGGACGCGGGCCTGCGGCTCGACCATTCCGTACGCACCGTCGCCGAGGCGCTCTCGGTGGCCCAGGACGACGTCAAGGTCGCCCTCGGGCTGCTCGACGCCCGGTTGATCGTGGGGGACCAGGCGCTGGCCGACGCGCTGATCCGCACCGCCGCCGATCACTGGCGGCGTACCGCCGTCCGGCACCTGCCCGGCCTGCGGGAGGTCACCGAAGCCCGTTGGCAGGCCCACGGTGAGCTGGCGTTCCTGCTGGAGGGCGACCTCAAGGAGGCCGCCGGTGGTCTGCGTGACGTGGGGCTGCTGCGGGCGATCTCCGCCGCCGGCATCACCGACGCGCTGCGCCCCGCCGTACGCGCCGCCCACCTGCGCCTGTTGGACACCCGCGACGCGCTGCACCAGCAGGTCGGCAGACGGGTCGACCGGCTGGTCGCCCAGGAACGCGACGGAGTGGCAAACCTGCTCGGCCTGCGACAACTCCAGCCCGGCGCGTCTGACGCCGCACGGCGACCTGGAGCCGTCGTGGAAGACGGCGACGCGTTGCTGCGTCGGGTCGCCGGTGACGCCCGCACGGTCAGCCACGCCCTGGACGACGCCTTCCGGGCCGCCGACCGGCTGCGCTCCGGCCGCTCCCGGGGCGGCAACGGCCGCTCGGCCCGCCGTCCGGTCGCCCGCGACGTGGTCGAACACGACGGCGAGTTGGTGCTCGCCCGCACGGCGATCGGGGCACGCCCCGACCCGAGCCTCTCGCTGCGGGTGGCCGCCGCGTCGGCCACGACCCGAATCCCCATCGCGCGGGCCACCTGCGAGTGGCTGGCGGCATACTGCCCGCCCCTGCCGGCCCCCTGGCCGGCCGAGGCCCGGGCCGCGCTGATCACCCTGCTCGGCGCCGGTGCCGGCCTGGTGCCCGCCTGGGAGACCTGCGACCGGTACGGGCTGGTCGACGGCTGGCTGCCCGAGTGGACCCGGCTGCGCAGCCTGCCCCAGCACAACCCGGTGCACCGCTTCACCCTCGACCGGCACCTCGTGCAGACCGCGCACGAGGCCAGCCGGCACGCCCGCGAGGTGGAGCGCCCCGACCTGCTGCTCCTCGGCGCTCTCCTGCACGACATCGGCAAGGGCCTCCCCGGTGACCACAGCACCGTCGGTGTGCCGGTTGCCCAGGCGGTGGCCACCAGGGTCGGTCTGCCCACCGCAGAGGTCGAGCTGATCGGCAAGCTGGTCCGGTTGCACCTGCTGCTGCCCGACGTTGCCACCCGCCGGGACCTGAGCGATCCGGTGACCATCGCCTCGGTGGCCGAGGCGGTCGGCGACACCGGCACCCTCGACGTGCTGCACGCGTTGGTCCGCGCCGACGCGGCGGCGACCGGGCCGGCGGCCTGGTCCGACTGGAAGGGCCGACTCGTCGCCGAGCTGGTCGCCCGGGTTCGCACCGCGCTGGACACCGGCGTACTCCCCGAGCCACCCGCACCGGACCCGGAGCTGCTGGCCGGGCCGCTGCCGGTCGTCCACCTGACCGGCGACCGGGTGTCGGTCGCGGCGGCCGACCGACGGGGTCTGCTCGCCACGGTGGCCGGCTGCCTGGCGCTGCACCGACTGGAGGTGATCTCCGCGGACGCCTCCGCCGTCGACGGTCGGGCCCTGGTCGAGTGCCGGGTACAACCCCGCTACGGCCTTCCGCCGGACCCGGTCCCCCTCCGCGCCGACCTGCGCCGGGCGGTCGCCGGCGACGTGTCGGTCACCCAACGGCTGCGCGGCCGCGCGCTCGCCAGCCGAGGCGGTGGCGCGGCACCACGAGTGGTCTGGCACCGCGAGGCGGCCACCGACGCCGTACTGCTGGAACTGCGCGCCGCCGACGCCGCCGGGCTGCTCTACCGGGTCGCCTGCGCGCTCGACGAGGCCGGTGCCCTGGTTCGCGCGGCCCGCATCTCCACCCTCGGCGCCGACGTGGTCGACGCCTTCTACCTGGTGGGCGGTTGGCCGGACGACGCCACCCGGGCCCGCCTGGAGGCCGCAGTCCTGGCCGCCGTCTAACCGCCCCGCCGTCCCGCCCTCCCGCGCCGTCCCCTCTCGCGCCGATCTTGCACTTTGTGTCCCCGCGTACCGCACAAAAGCCGCATAGTTGCGACACAAAGTGCAAGATCGCGAGGGCGAGGGCGAGGGCGAGGGCGAGGGCGAGGGCGAGGGCGAGGGCGAGGGCGAGGGTGGGGGTGGGGGTACGTCTGGGGGCGTAGGGGCGGCGCCGCTCGTGGACGGACGTCCAGCGGTACCTGCGCGGGCAGAATGACGGCCATGCGACGAGGCGGGCAGTGGCGGTGGCCGGAGGTGGCGGCGGATGCCGCGCTGGCCCTGGTCCTGCTCGGGTTCGGGCTGCTCGCCACCGGTCTGGCCGGGGACAACCAGCCGGGGTCGAGGCCGGTGGACGCCGCCAGTCGAGTGCTGATCGCCGTCGCGGCGCTCGCCCTGCTGGTCCGGCGGCGTGCTCCGGTCGCCGTCCTCGCCGTGGTCACAGTGGCCACCTCGACGTACCTGCTGATCGGCTACCCGTACGGGCCGATTCTGGTCACGTTCCTGGTCGCGGTGTACACAGTGGCCGTGTGGCTGCCGGTGCGACCGGCGGCGCTCGCCACCGGTGGCGCGTTCGTTCTGTTGTTGGCGCACGTCTTCTTCGGGCGAGGGCCCGCGCCGGGTTGGACGGGAGTGCTGCCCGCGTCGGCCTGGGTGGTCGTACCGTTCGCGGTGGGGGTGGTGGTGCGGGTGAGCCGTGAGGCGACCGCGCGTACCCGTGCCGAAGAGGCCCGCAGCCGAGTTGAGCAGGCGCGACGGCGGGCCGACGAGGAGCGGCTGCGCATCGCGCAGGAGGTGCACGACGTGGTGGGGCACGGGCTGGCAGCGATCAGCATGCAGGCCGAGATCGCCCTGCACCTGCTGCCGAAGCGGCCGGAGCAGGCGGAGGTGGCCCTGACCGCGATCAGCCGGACGAGCCGCGAGGCGCTGGACGAGCTGCGGGTCACCCTGGGCGCGGTGCGGCGGGGCGCCGAGCGTGAGCCGGTGCCCGGCCTGGCCCGGCTTCCCGCGCTGCGCGACCGGCTCGCCGGGGCGGGGCTCGCCGTCGACGTGCGCGTGGTCGGGGACCCCCGGGAGGTGCCGGCAGCTGTCGACCTGGCCGCGTACCGGGTGGTGCAGGAGGCGTTGACGAACGTGCTGCGTCACGCGGGGGTGGCGAGCGCGGAGGTGACTGTGGGCTACCGCGCAGACGAGGTGACAGTCGAGGTCACCGACCGAGGGGTGGGTGCCGACCGCGCCGGGACGGCTGCGGCCGACGACGAGGGTGGCCACGGGCTGGCCGGGATGCGCGAGCGGGTCGCGGCGCTGGGTGGGCGGTTGACCACCGGGCCGCGCGTCGGGGGCGGGTTCCGGGTGTACGCCGGGCTGCCCGTGGAGCCGACGACGTGATCCGGGTGCTGATCGCCGACGACCAGGACCTGGTCCGGCTCGGGCTGCGCGCGCTGGTGGAGAGCGAGGACGACCTGGCGCTGGCCGGTGAGGCGTCCGACGGGCTGCGGGCTGTCGAGTTGGCCCGTCGGGAACGGCCGGACGTGGTGCTGATGGACATCCGGATGCCCGGCATCGACGGCATCGAGGCGACCCGCCGTATCGTCGCCGACCCCGATCTGACCGGCACGCGGGTGGTGGTGCTCACCACCTTCGAGCTGGACGAGTACGTCTTCGACGCGCTGCGGCACGGTGCGAGCGGGTTCCTCACCAAGGACACCAGACCGGCTGAGCTGCTGCGCGCGATCCGGCTCGTCGCCGAGGGGGAGGCGCTGCTGTCGCCGTCGGTGACCCGTCGGGTGGTGCGGGAGTTCGCCACCCGGCCGTCCCGGGTGCTTCGTCCGCACCCCCGGCTGGAGGCGCTGACCGATCGGGAGCGTCAGGTCGTCGGCCTGGTCGGTGAGGGCCTGAACAACGAGGAGATCGCCGCACAGTTGGTGGTGAGCCCGGCGACCGCGCGGACCCACGTCAGCCGGGCGATGGGCAAGCTGGGAGCCCGGGATCGGGCCCAGCTCGTCGTGTTCGCGTACCAGTCGGGGTTGGTGTCGGGGTGAGGCCCGGGCCGGGCGACAGCGGCCCTACGGCCGGGCGGTTACCCTAGCGGTGGCCGGACTCCGCAGTGCCGGCCGCGTTGTGCCCGCCGGAACACTGACAAACGGGATGTTCGCGTGTTTGACACCTTGAGTGACCGCCTGTCCGGGATCTTCACCAAGCTCCGCGGCAAGGGGCGGCTCACCGACGCCGACATCGACGCCACCGCGCGCGAGATCCGCCTCGCGCTGCTGGAGGCGGACGTCGCGCTGCCGGTGGTCAAGGGCTTCATCGCGGCCGTCAAGGAGCGGGCGCGCAGCTCCGAGGTCTCCCAGGCGCTGAACCCGGCCCAGCAGATCATCAAGATCGTCAACGAAGAGCTGATCACCGTGCTCGGCGGCGAGGGGCGACGGCTCCAGTTCGCCAAGCAGCCGCCGACGGTGATCATGCTGGCCGGCCTCCAGGGTTCCGGTAAGACGACCCTCGCCGGCAAGCTGGCCCGCTGGCTCAAGGGCCAGGGGCACCAGCCGCTGCTCGTCGCCGCCGACCTCCAGCGCCCCAACGCCGTCGGGCAGCTCCAGGTGCTCGGTGGCCGGGCCGGTGTCGAGGTGTACGCCCCGGAGCCCGGCAACGGCACCGGTGACCCGGTGCAGGTGGCCCGCGCGTCGATCGAGCACGCGAAGCGCGCCGCACGCGACATCGTCATCGTCGACACCGCCGGCCGGCTCGGCATCGACGCCGAGATGATGCAGCAGGCCGCCGACATTCGCGACGCGGTCTCGCCGGACGAGGTCATCTTCGTCATCGACGCGATGGTCGGTCAGGACGCCGTCCGCACCGCCGAGGCGTTCCGCGACGGCGTCGGCATCACCGGTGTGGTGCTCTCCAAGCTCGACGGCGACGCCCGTGGTGGTGCCGCGCTGTCGGTCCGCGAGGTCACCGGGCAGCCGATCCTGTTCGCCTCCACCGGTGAGAAGCTGGAGGACTTCGACGTCTTCCACCCCGACCGGATGGCCAGCCGGATCCTCGGCATGGGCGACGTCCTCACTCTGATCGAGCAGGCCGAGCAGGCCTTCGACTCCGATCAGAAGGAGAAGATGACCGCCAAGCTGATGGGCGGTGAGCAGTTCACCCTGGACGACTTCCTCGACCAGCTCATCGCGGTGCGGCGGATGGGCCCGATCGCCAACGTGCTGGCCATGATGCCCGGCATGGGGCAGATGAAGGATCAGCTCGCCGATCTGGACGACAGCCACTTCGACCGGGTCACCGCGATCATCCGGTCGATGACCCCGGGCGAGCGGACCAACCCGAAGATCATCAATGGTTCCCGCCGGGCGCGCATCGCCAACGGCTCCGGGGTCACCGTGATGGACGTCAACCAGCTGCTCAACCGCTTCGCCGACGCGCAGAAGATGATGAAGCAGATGGGCGGCATGATGGGCCTGCCCGGCGGTGGCCGCCGCAAGGCGACCAAGTCGCCGAAGAACAAGCGCAAGGGCACCAAGGGTGGCGGTCGTCCGCGTACCGGCGCCGGCGCCGGGATGCCCGCGGGCTTCCCGGGTGGCATGCCGCAGCTCCCGCCGGGGATGGACCCGAACGACCTCGCTGGCGGCCAGGGCCTGCCGCCCGGTTTCAAGCTCCCGAAGATCGACTTCAACAAGCTCGGTAAGGGCGGCGACAACCGCCCTCGCTGACCTCCGTGCCGGTCGGGGGCGGCCTGCTCGCTCCCGACGGGGAGTGATCGGGTAGGACTGTGCCCATGGCTCTTCATGTGCGCGGCGTGCTGCTTCCCGACGACGAGGTACGGGATCTCTGGCTGGTCGGCGACCGGGTGACCTTCACCCCGGTGCCCGGTGCGGAGACCGTCGTCGACGGCGGTTTCGTGCTGCCGGGGCTGGTCGACGCGCACTGCCACATCGGCATCGCCCGAGGTGGCGCCCCGATCACCTCGCTCGACCAGGCCCGCGCGTTGGCCCACGTCGACCGGGACGCCGGGGTGCTGGCGATCCGGGACGCCGGCTCGCCGTACCCGTACCCCGAACTCGACGACGAGCCGGGCCTGCCGCGACTGGCCCGCGCGGGCCAGCATGTCGCCCCGCCGAAGCGCTACCTGCGCGACATCGGCGTGGAGGTCGACGCGACCGAGGTGGCCGCCACGGTCGCCGCACAGGCGCGGGCCGGCAACGGCTGGGTCAAGCTGGTCGGCGACTGGATCGACCGGGGCGTCGGTGACCTGGCGCCGGCCTGGGACGCGGACACCCTCACCGCCGCCGTGCGGGCGGCGCACGACGCCGGGGTACGCGCCGCGGTGCACACGTTCTCCGAGTCGGCCGTCGAGATCATGGTGCGGGCCGGGGTGGACTCGGTGGAGCACGGCACCGGGCTCAGCCTCGACCTGATCGACGAGATGGCCCGCCAGGGCACCGCCCTGGTCCCCACAATGATCAACATCGCCACCTTCGGGGGCATCGCCGAGCAGGCGCGGGGCAAGTTTCCCGGGTACGCCGACCACATGCTCGCGCTGCGCGACGGCTTTCCCGAGGTGGTGCGTGCCGCGTACGAGGCCGGGGTGCCCATCTACGTGGGCACCGACGCCGGTGGCGGCATCGACCACGGGCTGGCCGCCGAGGAGATGCTGCTGCTGCACGAACGGGTCGGCATGGCGCCCATCGACGTACTCGCCGCCGCCTCCTGGGGCGCCCGCTCATGGCTCGGCTTCGCCGGCCTGGTCGAAGGCGGCCTCGCCGACCTGACCGTCTACCCCGAAGACCCCCGTAGCGACCTGCGCGTCGTCCGTGCCCCGTCCCGCACGATCCTCCGCGGCCGCGTCATCCGCTGACCCCCACGAGCGCGGCCCCGCGCCGTGGCGCCGGTCGGGCGGGTCGGACTGGCCGTGTCGCGCCGTGCCGATCCGCGCAGCGCAGCGCAGCGCAAGATCGCGCTCGAACCAGGATGTAGTGGCCTCGGTGTTCGAAGATGCCACTACATCCAGGATCGAGCGCGATCTTCGTGCGCGGCGAGGTCGCCGACGAAGATCCGCGCAACATCGGGGATGCTGCTGCCTCCCGCGCGTCCGAGGCAGCAACAACCGGGAAGTTGCTCGGATCTTGGCGCGGGCGCGGGCGCGGGCGCGGGCGCGGGTGCCGGGCGCGGGGTCAGGGGACTGGGCGGGCGGCGGCGCTGAAGAGGCGTACGGCAAGGTCGGTGAGGGCCGTGGCGGTCTGCTCGATCGGTTCACGGGGGAGCACGATGTGGCTGACCACCAGGCGGACGACGGTGTCGGCGGCGAAGGTCAGCGCGGCCTGGTCCGCCCCGGGCAGGTGGTCGCCGGCCCAGTCGATCAGCGCGCCGGACGCCTCGGTGAGCACCACCTCGGCCCGGGTGGTGAGGTACGGCAGTAGCTCGTCCGAGCCGCCCCGGGCGCTGGTCAGGATCGCCTTGATCAGCGGGTTTTCCGCCGCTGTGGTGAGGGTGTGCGCGATGGCCGCGTACGCGCCGGCCCGTACGTCGGTGCCGTGGGCGAGCAGAGCGGCCCGGACGGCGCCGACGAACCGGTCCACCTCGGCGCGGGCGAGTGCCTCGGCCAGCCCTGCCTTGCTGCCGAACTCGTTGTAGACGGTCTGTCGGCTCACCCCGGCGGCGTTCGCGACGGCACCCATCCGGACGCCGTCCCATCCGGTCGCGACGGTCAGCGCGCGGGCGGCGTCGACGATGCCGGTCCGTACCGGGGTGGGGCCCCTCTGCTCAATCATGGTGGTCGAAGTGTAGGCCGGCGTGGCGGCCGGATCGGTCGGCGATCGGGCTGGTCGGCTGCCGATGACGGGCCACCCGGTTCGCGGCCAGGTGTGCCGGATCGGGGGCCTCGGGCTCGGGGTGGGAGCCGCTCCGGCGTACGGATCGAGGAGGGTCCTGACGGCGGATGCCACCGATGCCGCGCCCGAGCGCACCGCCCCGACGAACGGCGCATAGGATGTGCGGTCATGGCACGCGTGCTCACTCCCCGTGCGGAGGATTTCCCCCGCTGGTACCAGGACCTGATCGCCAAGGCGAAGCTGGCCGACAACGGCCCGGTTCGCGGCACCATGGTCATCCGACCGGCCGCCTACGCGATCTGGGAGCGTATGCAGGCTGAGATGGACGCTCGGATCAAGGCGGCGGGTGCGGAGAACGCGTACTTCCCGCTGTTCATCCCGGAGAGCTACCTCAAGCGCGAGGCGCAGCACGTCGAGGGCTTCTCGCCGGAGCTGGCGGTCGTCACTCACGGTGGTGGCAAGCCCTTGGCCGAGCCGGTGGTGGTGCGTCCGACCAGCGAGACGGTCATCGGCGAGTTCATGGCCAAGTGGATCGACTCGTACCGGGACCTGCCGCTGCTGCTCAACCAGTGGGCGAACGTGGTCCGGTGGGAGCTCCGTCCGCGGATCTTCCTGCGTACCAGCGAGTTCCTCTGGCAGGAGGGGCACACCGCGCACGCCACCCGTGAGGACGCCCGGGCGTACGCGCGGCGGATCCTGCACGAGGCGTACGAGGACCTGATGGTCAACGTGATCGCCATTCCGGTGGTGGTCGGCCTGAAGACGACGCGCGAGCGCTTCGCCGGGGCGACGGCCACGTACACCTGCGAAGGCATGATGGGCGACGGCAAGGCGTTGCAGCTGGGCACCAGCCACGAGCTGGGCCAGAACTTCGCCAAGGCGTTCGACATCAGCTACTCCTCCAAGGAGGGCGGCCGGGAGCACGCCTGGACCACCTCCTGGGGCACGTCCACCCGGATGCTCGGTGGCCTGATCATGGCGCACGGCGACGACAACGGCCTGCGCGTGCCGCCGAGGCTCGCGCCGATCCAGGCGTACGTCATGATCGTCAAGGACGGTGACGGCGTCGGCGAGGCGGCGGCCAAGCTGCGCGACGGCCTGCGCGACGCCGGTGTCCGGGTCGCGCTCGACGACCGGACCGACACCCCGTTCGGCCGCCGGGCCGTCGACGCCGAACTGCGCGGCTATCCGGTACGCGTCGAGGTCGGCCCCCGTGACCTGGCCGTGGGCAACGCGACTGTGGTGCGTCGGACCGACGGCTCGAAGACCCCGACTCCGGTGGCGGACGTGGTCACCGCGGTGCTGGCCGCCCTGGAGACCGACCAGCAGGTGCTGCACGACCAGGCGCTGGCCAACCGCGAGTCGCGGACGGTGGAGGTGGCCACGCTGGCCGAGGCGATCGAGGCCGCCGCGACCGGCTGGGCGCGGGTGCCGTGGTCGGCGGTGGGCGTGGCCGGTGAGGCGGAGGCGAACGGTCAGGGCGTCACCGTGCGCTGCCTGTTGCGCGCCGACGGTTCGGTACCGGACTCGGAGGACGAGCCGGATCTGGTCGCCATCCTCGCCCGCGCCTACTGAGGTGCGGCCGGGCAACCCTGTCGACCGGTTCGAGCCGGGTCGGCTGATCATGCATCGGAACGTGCGGCACGGCCGGATCGGGTGGGTCCGGCCGGCCCGCGTGGTCAGCGACGACGATCGAGGGTTGCTGGTCTGGATCGCCCGGGACTCGCCGGTGGCCCACGAGGTGACCGAGGCCGGGCTGGGCATGCGGGCGATGCCGTTCGCCGAGTGGATCTCGTCGACGTACCGGTTGGCGGAGGGGCTCTGGAACGGGCCGCCGCTGTTGAAGTTCCTGCCCACGGGGGCGGCGCACTCCGTCTGGTGGTTCCGGGACGCCGAGGGCCGGTTCGCCCACTGGTACGTCAACCTGGAGGAGCCCGGTGTCCGCTGGGACGACGGCCCGGTGGCCGGCGTCGACGTGGTGGACCAGGACCTGGACGTGGTGGTGTGGCCGGACCACAGCTGGGAGTGGAAGGACGAGGGCGAGTTCGTCGAGCGGCTCGCCTTCGGCGCCGACTACTGGGTGACCGACGAGAAGGCGGTCCGCGCCGAGGGGGAGCGGGTGATCGCGCTCGCCGAGGCCGGCGAGTTCCCGTTCGACGGCACCTGGTGTGACTTCGCACCCCCACCGGAGTGGGGCATACCAGACAAAATGCCACAGGGATGGGATCGTCCGCCGGTGCGCTGAGCGGCATTCCAGGTCACCGACAACGCGGTGTACGGGTCCGATGCGGGAGATCGGCAGCGGATCTGGCAGAATAGGTCGCTGGTATCCGGCGCGCGTCCGGCGCCCTCTAACCCGGGCACGTCGCCAGTCCACCGAGTAGTCTCCGGCCCAACCCCACGGGTCCGGTCGGCGCTCACCCATGCACACCGCCCGCCTGGGCCGGTGAGATCGCAACAGGAGCGAAACAACTGTGGCCGTAAAGATCCGGCTCCTGCGGATGGGCAAGATCCGCAACCCGCAGTACCGCATCGTCATCGCCGACTCCCGCACCAAGCGCGACGGTCGGGCGATCGAGTTCGTCGGGATTTACCAGCCCAAGGAAGACCCCTCGATCATCGAGGTCAAGTCGGAGCGGGTCCAGTACTGGCTGTCCGTCGGCGCTCAGCCGAGCGAGGCGGTGCAGCGGCTGCTGGAGCTGACCGGTGACTGGCAGAAGTACAAGGGCCTGCCGGCCCCGCCGCCGCTCCTGGTCGCCCCCGAGCGGGCCGACCGCAAGGCGACGTACGAGGCTGAGGCGAAGGCCGCCGCCGGGCTCGCCCCGGAGACCCCGGCCAAGCCGGCCAAGAAGGCCGCCAAGGCTGCCGAGGCCCCGAAGACCGAGGCTCCGGCTGAGGCTCCGGCCGCCGAGGCCCCGAAGACCGAGGCTCCGGCCGAGGCGCCGGCCGCTGCCGACGCCGGTGAGCAGGCCTGACATGCCACTGCGTCCGGCGTTGGAGCACCTGGTCAAGGGCATCGTCGACCACCCGGACGACGTCCGGGTGCGGCTTGTCGATTCCCGTCGGGGCAAGCGGCTCGAAGTCCGCGTGCACCCCGAGGACCTCGGCACTGTGATCGGGCGGTCCGGCCGGACCGCCAAGGCGCTGCGCCAGGTGATCGGCTCCATCGGCGGGCGCGGGGTTCGCGTCGACATCGTCGACTCGTACTGATGCAGCTCGTCGTCGGCAGGATCGGCAAGCCGCACGGTGTCCGCGGTGAGGTCACCGTGGAAGTGCGGACCGACGAGCCCGAGGCACGGTTCGCCCCCGGTACGGTGCTGCGCACCGAGCCGGGGGCGACACCCCCGCTCGCGCGCAACAGTGAGCCGGGGGCGACGCCCTCGGACGAGCCCGGGGTGCCGTTCCGGGTTCCCGCAGAGCTGACCATCGAGGAATCCCGCTTCCACCAGGGTCGGGTGTTGATCGCGTTCGAGGGCATCCCGGACCGCAACACCGCCGAGGCGCTGCGCGGGACGCTGCTCGTGGTGGACAGCGCCGAGGTGACCCCACCGGACGACCCGGAGGAGTTCCACGACCACCAGCTGGTCGGGCTGGCCGTGGTGACCCCGGCCGGCGAACGCCTGGGCGAGGTAGCCCGCATCGACCACGCGCCCTCGTCCGACCTGCTGGTGCTGCGGCGCCCCGAGGGGCGTACCGCGTTGATCCCGTTCGTCCGGGCGATCGTTCCGGAGGTCGACCTGGCCGGCGGACGCGTGATCGTCGACCCGCCAGCCGGACTGCTCGACCTTTAGGACCAGCCCGCATGCGCGTCGACGTCGTGTCGATCTTTCCGGAGTACTTCGCCCCGCTGGACCTGTCGCTGATCGGACGGGCGCGGGCCAACGGCGTACTCCAGCTCGCCGTGCACGACCTGCGGACCTGGACCCACGACGTGCACCGCACCGTCGACGACACCCCCTACGGTGGCGGGCCGGGAATGGTGATGCGTCCCGAGCCGTGGGGTGAGGCACTGGACGCCCTCGCGCCGGTCGACGCCCCGCCGCCAAGGCTGCTGGTGCCGTCGCCGGCCGGTGCCCCCTTCACCCAGGCCATGGCGTACGAGTTGGCGGCCGAGTCGCATCTGCTCTTCGCCTGCGGCCGTTACGAGGGGATCGACCAGCGGGTCCTGGCGCACGCCGCCACCCGGATGCCGGTCACCGAGGTGTCGCTCGGTGACTACGTGCTCTTCGGCGGCGAGGTCGCGGTCCTGGTGATGCTGGAGGCGGTCACCCGGCTGTTGCCGGGGGTGCTGGGCAACGCGGGCTCGTTGGACGAGGAGTCGCACGCGCACGGGCTGCTGGAGGCGCCGATCTACACCAAGCCGCCGAGTTGGCGTGGGCACGACGTGCCGGAGGTGCTCCGCTCCGGTGACCACGGCAAGATCGCCCGCTGGCGGCGCGAGGAGGGTCTGCTGCGCACTGCCGCCCGCCGGCCGGACCTGCTGGCCGCGCTGCCGGCCGATCGGCTCGACAAACGGGACATCGCGGCCCTGGACCAGGCCGGATTTCAACCTCCACCGGGGGATGTGGCAAAGTAGGGGGGTTGCCGCATCCGTCCGCGCCCGCGGTCGGCTGCGAGGATCCCCGACCGGGGGTCGGTCCGCCGATCACCACCCGGGAATCAGAATCACCCACCCGCGCACCGAGTGACGGTGCGCCGTGAGCCTTACGAGGACGCAGCGATGAACATCCTGGACGCCCTTGACGCCCAGTCGAAGCGGACCGACCTTCCCGACTTCCGGGCCGGTGACACCGTCAAGGTGCACGCCCGCGTCGTCGAGGGCAACCGGTCCCGTGTCCAGATCTTCCAGGGCGTCGTGATCCGCCGCCAGGGTGACGGTCTGCGCGAGACCTTCTCGGTCCGCAAGGTCAGCTTCGGCGTCGGCGTCGAGCGGACCTACCCGCTCAACGGCCCGGGCATCGACCGGATCGAGATCGTGACCCGCGGTGACGTGCGTCGCGCCAAGCTCTACTACCTGCGCGAGCTGCGCGGCAAGAAGGCCAAGATCAAGGAGAAGCGGGAGAAGCAGCCCAGCTGACTTCCCGCTCGCCACGCCGCCCGAGCTGCGCGTATGCCGTACCGACCAGAGCGCACTACCCTGGTCGATACGGGCGCAGCGAGGCGGCGGTCCCGCCCAGTCGGCGGGTAGTTGTCCACTACCGCCCGTGGAGCCTCGACGAGGCTCCCGGGCGGTGGTGTTTTCTGCGGACCGGGGAGTGGCGTGGTGCAGACGCTTGACGAGGACGGCACCGTCGATCCGTGGCGCCGACGGGCTCGCCGCGCCCGCCGGCAGATGCCTCTCTGGCAGGAGTTGCCGCTGCTGCTGGTGGTCGCGTTCTGCCTCGCGGTGCTGATCCGCACCTTCCTGCTCCAGGCGTTCTTCATCCCGTCCGGCTCGATGGAGGACACCCTCCTCGTCGGTGACCGGGTGCTGGTCAACAAGGTCGTCTACGACGTTCGTGACCCGCTGCGCGGCGAGGTGGTGGTCTTCCGGGGCACCGACCGCTGGGCGCCAGTGGTCGACGAGCAGCCGAAGCCCGGCGTCGGCGGCCGGCTCGCCCGCACCGTCGGCGACCTGGTCGGGGTGAGCCGCCCCGGCGAGAAGGACTTCATCAAGCGGGTGATCGGCCTTCCCGGTGACCGGGTCAAGTGCTGCGACAGTCAGGGTCGGGTGACAGTCAACGGCACCCCGCTCAACGAGTCGTACGTCCTGCGGGACAGCCCACTGGACCTGCCACCCAACCCGACGGAGTGTCGCTCCCGGCGCTTCGACGAGATCGTCGTGCCACCCGGTCAGATCTTCGTGATGGGTGACCACCGCGAGGTCTCCCAGGACGCGCGTTGCCAGGGGCCGGTGCCGATCGACAACGTGGTCGGCCGGGCCTTCATGGTGGTCTGGCCGTCGTCGCGGTGGAACCCGCTGTCGGTGCCGTCGACCTTCGAGGACGTCTCCGGCCCGGCCACGGCGTCGCCCGCTGCGCCTCCGGCGCGACCGACCCCGCAGGGCGGTGTGCTGCTGCTACTTCCGTTGGCAGTCGCACTACGTGGTTCCCGCGCGTTCCGGACGGTGCCGTCCAGCCGGGCAACGTAGGCTCCTTGGCGTGATTGACGAGCAGACCGACAAGCCGCGCAGCTCCTTCTGGAAGGAGCTGCCGATCCTGCTGGGTGTGGCGATCCTGGTCGCGGTGCTGGTCCGCGCCTTCGTGCTGCAGACCTTCTTCATCCCCTCCCCGTCCATGGAAAACACTCTCAAGATCGATGACCGGGTGCTGGTCAACAAGCTGGTCTACGACTTCCGGTCACCGCACCGCGGCGAGGTGATCGTGTTCAAGGCTCCGACCGCGTGGAGCGGTAACCCCGACGGTGAGGACTTCATCAAGCGGGTGATCGGCATCCCCGGCGACCACGTGGTCTGCTGCGACCCCGAGGAACGGCTGATGATCAACGGCAAGTCCTTGGACGAGCCGTACATCTTCTCCATGGACGGGATTCGCGACAAGGCCGCCGACCAGGAGTTCGACATCACCGTGCCGGAGGGCCGGCTGTGGGTGATGGGCGACCACCGGTCGGCCTCCGGCGACTCACTGGAGCACTGGCAGCAGTCCCAGCAGAACATCACCGAGGCCACCATCCCCGAGGACGACGTGGTCGGGCGGGCGTTCACCGTCTTCTGGCCGGTCAACCGGGCCACGTGGCTGACGGTGCCGGACGGGTTCGACGGCATTCCCAAGCCGTAGGCCGACGGGGCGTGGGCGATCCGTCCTCGGTCTGGCAGGCTGGTGCGGTGACCGTCTACACCCCTCGACGCGCGGCCCGCGTGCTGCTCGTCGACGCGGCCGGCCGGGTCCTGCTGTTCGAGGGCTTCGACCCGGCCCGACCCGGGCACCGATACTGGTTCACTCCCGGCGGCGGGCTCGATCCGTCGGAGTCCCCGGCGGCGGGCGCGGCCCGGGAGTTGGCCGAGGAGACCGGCCTGCGGCTCGACCCGGCCCAGTTGGGCGAGCCGGTCTGGTCTGACGCGACCGAATTCTCCTTCGACGGCATCTGGTACCGCCAGGAGCAGGATTTCTTCCTCTTCCGGGTGGACTCCTGGCGGGTGGACACCACGGGCTTCAACGACATCGAGCGGCGCAGCATCGCCGACCACCGCTGGTGGGTTCCGGACGAGCTGGCGGCCAGCGGTGACCGGTTCTACCCGCCCGAACTGCCCGACCTGCTGACCCGACTGGGGCAGTCGACCGCCGCCGGCCCGGGCGAGGCGTCGTGCTGACCCCGCCGCGCACAGTGGTGCGCCGCGAGGCCGGCTTGTACGCCCTGGAGCGGGCGTTGCAGCGGCGTGGCTTCCGGCACGTCGCCGGCGCCGACGAGGCGGGCCGGGGAGCGTGTGCCGGTCCGCTGGTCGCCGCCGCGGCGGTGCTGCCCGAGGGGCGACGCGGCGAGATCGAGGGGCTGGCCGACTCGAAGCTGCTCACCCCGGCCAGCCGGGAACGGGTGTACGCGGAGGTCGTGGACCGCGCGCTCGCGTACGCCGTGGTGGTCATCCCGGCCGAGGAGGTCGACGCCCGGGGTCTGCACGTGTGCAACCTGGCCGCGATGCGCCGGGCGCTCGCCTCGCTCACCACCCGCCCGGAGTACGTGCTGACCGACGGGTTCGGCGTGGACGGCCTGGGTGTGCCCGGGTTGGCGGTGTGGAAGGGCGACCGGGTGGCCGCGTGTGTGGCGGCTGCCAGTGTGCTGGCCAAGGTCACCCGGGACCGGCTCATGGTGGAGTTGGACGGGGCGTTCCCGGCGTACGGCTTCGCCGAGCACAAGGGCTACATCACCCCGGAGCACTCGGCGGCGCTGCGGGAGCACGGGCCGTGCCGGGAGCACCGGTTCTCGTACGTCAATGTCGCCGCGGTCTCCGGCCGCGACGGCCGGCCGCCGCGCGCTCGACGGCCCGGCGGCCACGGCCCGGATGAGCCGATGGAGCGCTCGTGGGCGTCAGGGGGTACCGTCGGCGTGGCGTTGGGCGAGCAGCCTCGGCCTCCGACGCCGGTGGGGGAAGATGTGGCCATGGAAGGCGGAGTGCGATGAGCGCGGAAGATCTCGAGAAGTACGAGACCGAGATGGAGCTGCAGCTCTACCGGGAGTACCGCGACATTGTCCGCCAATTCTCCTACGTGGTGGAGACGGAGCGCCGGTTCTACCTGGCCAACCAGGTCGACCTGCACGTGCGTAACTCCGACGGCGAGGTCTACTTCGAGGTCGAGATGCACGACGCCTGGGTGTGGGACATGTACCGTCCTGCCCGCTTCGTGAAGAACGTCCGGGTGATGACCTTCAAGGACGTCAACGTCGAGGAGCTGGAGAAGCCCGACATCTCACTGCCCGCCGACTCCGGCTTCGGCGGCTGAGCGCACCCGAGCCGCCGGGCCGTGCCACGGGCCCCCACCCGTGGCGTGACACCAGCCACCGATCACTCGGTCGGCACCGCGACCTCGACCCGCTGCACCATGTTGTTGGCGAAGCCGCCACGGTTCCACTGTTGCTCGACCGGCTGGGTCCGCCCGGACGCGTCGGTCGCCCGTGCGCCGAGCACGTACCGGCCGGGGGTGGCGACCCACTCGTGCCGCCAGCGCCGCCAGGCGAAGTCCCCCGCGTCCGCCGGGTCCAGCTCGGCCGGCGCCCAGCTCTGCCCGCCGTCGGTGGTCACCTCCACGGCGACCACCGGGGCGTGCCCCGACCAGGCCCGACCATCCAGCGTGCACGGGCCCTGTCGCAGCACTCGACGGCGGGACATGAAGTCGGGGAAGCCGGGCGGGCGGACCAGCGCCCGCGGCTCGATCCGGGTGACCGGCACGCCAGGGTCGTCAGCGTCGCGGCGTACCCGGTAGGCCACCGCATTCTGGTACCCCTCGAACGGCTCGGTCCGCAGCTCGATCGAGTGGACCCACTTCACGTGCGCCATGCCGTACCAACCCGGCACGATCAGCCGCAGCGGCGCACCGTGCTGCGGCAGCAGCGGAGCGCCGTTCATCTCGTACGCCAGCAGCACCTCCTCGCGCAGCGCGTCGGCGACCGGGAGCGCCCGCTGGTAGTCCTGCTCGATCCCGCGCTCCACACCGTGATCGGCGCCGGTGAAGACCACGTCCACCGCGTCCGGGTCGACGCCCGCCTCCCGCAGCAGCGGGGCGAGGGGGGTGCCGGTCCACTCGGCGTTGCCGACCGCCTCGACCAGCCAGGGCTGGCTGACCGGCCGGGGGTGCAGGAGGGCTCGTCCGTTGCCGGCGCACTCCAGGGTCACCTGCCGGGTGACGCGGGGCCGTTGGCGCAGGTCGGCGAGGGTTAGCGCCAACGGACGGTCCACCGCGCCGCCGATGGTCACCGTGTGCGTCGCCGGGTCGAGCTCCGGGATGTCGTAGTGGATCAGCAGGTAGTGCAGCCCGGCCGGGGTGACGTCGTAGCGCAGCGCCTCCAACGGGATGCCGTGGTTGCGGGCCGCGAGCTGCAACTCCTCGGCGCTGATCGTCTCGTCCGACTCCGCGAGCCGGGACGGGCCGCTCACATCGGCAACTGTGGGCCCGGTGGGGGACGACGTCCGGTCATCGAGAGTGGTCATGCGGCCTCCCCTGCACAGACGGCGGCACCCGCCGTACGCGGCCCAGCCTAGGCCCTCCGTGGCGGTCCGAAAACGGCACCGGAGGTACGGCGGCCCGGGGTCAGTGGCTGACACCGGTTCGTCCAAGTGATCATTGAGGGTTGTGATGATTGTGAATGAGGAATTCTGGCGGCTCGTCGCGGTGCTGGGCGGTCGGCCCGAGGCGCAGGACGACGGGCCGTACGAGCGGTTGACAGCGATGCTGGCAGAAGGGCCGGTGGAGCGGATCGTCGGCTTCGCCGAGACGCTCGCGTTCACGCTCCACCAACTGGACCGTCGGGTGCTCGCCCAGGCTGTCCTTCCCGGCGCCGACCGACTGTCCGATGACGGCTTCCTGTACGCCCGTTGCGCGGTGGTGGTGGCCGGGCCGGCGGCGTTCGCTGCCGTGCTGGCCGATCCGGCGGCGTTCGCGCGCTTCACCATCGACGAGGCCGCCCACGCGGAATCGATCCTCGACGTCCCGTCCGACGCCTACGAGAAGGCGACCGGGAAGGAGTGGGAGCACGTCGAGGAGCACGACTACGAGACCGGGTCCAACGAACAGTGGTGGTGACCTGGTCTGTCAGGCGTCGGCCCGGCGCCCGGGCATAGCAGATCATCGAGGGCGTCGGGTGGTCGTCCACAGCACCTCCGGTTGTCCACAGCCCTATCGACGGGGGCGGCGGACGACCCCGCGTGGCCGGAGGCTGTCGTCATGCGACCGCCATCAGTCCGTTCGATTCGCCGCACGCTGCTGCTCTGCGCCGCGCTCCCGCTCGCACTGACCGTCCAGCTCTGCGGGCTGGCGGTGCTGATAGCGGCGGTGCCCGGCCAACCACCGACCCCGACCGTGCCGGTCGCGGCCCTGGGGGAGCCGGTCGCGGCCCTGACCGTGCCGGTCGTCGACCCGGCGCCCGCCGGGCGGTTCCGCTGGCCGGTCGACGGGCCACCCCGTCCGGTGCGCCGGTTCGACAGGCCGCCGCGACCGTGGCTGCCCGGCCATCGCGGCGTCGACCTGGCCTCCCCGGCCGGAGTGGTGATCCGCAGCGCCGGGCCGGGCACAGTGCTCTTCGCCGGCCTGGTGGCCGGTCGACCGGTGGTCACCGTGGGGCACGCCGACGGGCTGCGGACCACCCACGAACCGGTCCAACCCGCCGTACGCCCCGGCCAGCCGGTCACCGCCGGCGCGCCGCTGGGCGAGCTGCTGCCCGGGCACCCGGGGTGCCCGGCCGAGGCGTGCCTGCACTGGGGCCTGCGCCGGGGCGAGGAGTATCTCGACCCGCTGGCCCTGCTCGGCCTCGGCCCGGTGCGCCTGCTCCCGGTCGGTCCGGTCCCGGTGTCCGCTCCCGGCCGGCCGGTCAGCGCTGGGCGAGCAGCGCCGGCAGCCGCGCGGCCAGCCGTTCGTACTCGTCGGCGGCGTTGTAGACCTGGCCGGTGAGCCGCAGCCACCCCCGGCCGCTCCAACTCATCACCGCCACCTCCGCGGCGAGCCGCTCACCGATCCGCGCCTGCAACGCCCGCGCCGCGTCGATCGTCGTGCCCGTGCCAGCCGGCAGCGGGATGAGGCGCAGCGCCACCCCCGGCCCGCCGGGGTCGGGCAGATCGGCGGGGACCACCCCCAGAGCGTCCCCCACCACCCGCTGGCCGTACGCGGCGAGCGCCGCGTTGTGCGCCCGCACCCGGTCGACGCCGAGACTGCGCATCGTGAACAGGCCCGCCGGGGCGGCCAGCCAGGGCGTGTAGTCGAGCGTCGCCTGCCACTCGAGCCGGGCCGGGAAACCCGACTCCTGCTCCCAGGACACCACCAGCGGCTCGATCCGGTCCCGCCACTGCGGTGCCACCGCCAGCAGGGCGGTCCCGCGCGGGGCGTACGCCCACTTGTGCAGGTTGCCCACCCAGAAGTCCGCGCCGATGCTGGCCACCGGGGTGGGCAGCATGCCCGGGGCGTGCGCGGCGTCCACCAGGACCGGCACGCCGTGTTCGCGGGCCACCCCGGCGACGGCGGCGGTCGGGAAGAGCTTGGCGGTGGCCGAGGTGAGCTGGTCGACGACGAGCAGCCGGGTCCGCCCGGGGCGCAGGCCGGCGCGGACGCTCTGCACGATCTGCTCGTCGGTGGCGGCCAGGGGGATCGGCAGGACCCGGCTGACCGCGCCGGTGCGGCGGCACTCGCGCTGGATGGCCAGGCTCACCGCCCCGTACCCGTGGTCGGTGCTCAGCACCTCGTCGCCGGCCTTGAGGCCCACCGACTGGAGCACCACGGCGACGCCGGTGGTGGTGTTGCCCACCAGGGCGCTGCCGTCCGGGTCGGCGCCCAGGAACCCGGCGAGGTGCCGGCGGGTGTGCGCGATCCGGTCGACCAGCCCCTGGGTGAAGAAGCGCAGCGGGTTGGCCTCCATCTCGTCGCGCAGCCGCTGCTGGGCGCGCTGCACGCCGATCGGCACCGCGCCGAACGAGCCATGGTTGAGGTGGCTGACCGCCGGGTCCAGGGAGAAGAGCAGGCGGGCGCCCGGGATCGGCTCAGGAGGATTCGGGACGCTCACTTGATGATCGTAACCGCCATGCGTGCCCGCCCTCCGGCCCTTGATCAGGCGTGCGTGCGCGCCTTGCGGCCCTTGATCAGGCGCGGGTGCGCCTCGCGGTCCTTGATCAGGCGCGCGGGTGCGCCTGCCGGTAGGCGGCGCGCAGCCGCTCGACCGAGACGTGGGTGTAGATCTGTGTGCTCGCCAGCGACGAGTGGCCGAGCAGCTCCTGCACGGCGCGTAGGTCCGCGCCACCCTCCAGGAGGTGGGTGGCCGCGGAGTGGCGCAGATCGTGCGGGCTGGTCCGGGGCAGTCCGGCGGTCTCGGCGTACGCACCGACGATCTGACGCGCGGTCGTCGGGTTGAGCCGACCACCCCGGGCACCCAGCAGCAGCGCGTCGCCGGAGCGGGTGCCCACCATCGCCGGGCGGCCCCGGCGCAGCCAGTCGTCAAGCGCCCGCTGGGCGGGCACCCCGTACGGCACCGAGCGCTCCCGCCCGCCCTTGCCGAACACCCGGATCACCCGCCGGCCGTGGTCGACATCCCCGACGTCCAACCCGCACGCCTCGCTGACCCGTACGCCGGTGGCGTAGAGCAGCTCCAGCAGCACCCGGTCCCGTAGCGGCACCGCCTCGGCGGCTTCGCTCGGGCCCGACGCCGGCCCGGCCGCTGTGTCCGTGGGCTCTGCGTCGGCGCCGGCTTGGTTGGTGAGCGTGGGGTCCGTGCGCGCCGGGTTGGTGGGCGGTGCCTGCCGGGACGGCGCCTCGACCAGAGCGGCGGCCTGGTCGGCGCGCAGCACGCTGGGCAGTTCCCGGTGCGCGCGGGGGCTGGCCAGCGCGGCGCCCACGTCGGCGGGAAGCAGCCCGGCCCGGTGTGCCCAGGCGCTGAATGCCCGCGCCGACGCGGCCCGCCGGGCCAACGATGTGCGGGCCGCACCCGTTGTGCGCTGCCGCGCCAGCCAACTGCGCAGCACCGACAGGTCCAGCTCGGCGAGGTCGACGCAGCCCATCCGGACGGCGTGGTCGAGCAGCGAGACCAGATCGGTGACGTACGCGCGGACGGTGTGCGCCGACCGGTTACGGACCCGGGACAGGTGCTCGGCGAAGTCGTCGACAGCGTCGCGCAACGCCGGCGGAAGTGCCTGGTGCATGGCCCGGGTGCCCCGGTCCGGTCGGCTCATCGTGGCCGCGCCGACGTGCCGGCCGGTTCCTCGGCCCCGGCACCCTCACTGACGGCTGACACGGCACCAGCCTACGGCCGGTGCGCCTCGGCCACCGGACACGACGGTGCCGGTGTCCACCCCCGACTACCGGCGGTTGTTCCTCTTGATCAGGAACATGACCAGGCCGACAACGAGCACGGCGGTCACGACGAGACAGCAGAGCACGCTGATGTGCCACGGCTTGATTGCACCCATGACCGGGCACGGTACCGGCAGTATCGGCTGCCCCGGATCCCGACCGCGAGGGGATACGGGTGTCCGGACGACCACCCGGCCGGGCGGTGGTGAGGCATCCGCTCAGGCAACAGGTCGACCGGACGTCCCCGCCGTCGCACGCTTTTGTTTGGTGGGTGGGGCGAGGGCGTAGCCGTCGTCGCGACGGACCACCATGGACAGCTCCTCCAGCAGCGACAGCTTGCGCAACGCGGTCCGTACGTCGACGCCGGCGCGCGCGGAGAGCCGGTCCACGCCCATCGCGCCTCGGCGGGGCAGCGCCTCCAGCAGCGACCGCGCATCGTCGTCCAGCGCGTCGGTGGCCCGCTGCGGTCCGCGCGCCGGCGGGGCCAGGTCCGCGCCGATCCGACCCACCTCCTCGAGTACGTGCGCCACACCGGTGACCAGCCGGGCCTTGTCGGGGAACTCGCGCAGGAACTCGTGGGCGCCGACGGACATCGCCGAGGTCACCGGCCCCGGCACCACCATGGCCACCCGATTGGCGTGGATGGCCCGCCGCGCGGTCTGCGTCGCGCCACTGCGCGCCGACGCCTCCACCACTACGGTGCCCCGGGTGCCTGCGGCGATCACCCGGTTGCGGATCAGGAACCGGGGCCGCAGCGGCTCGGCACCGGGCGGCCACTCGCTGACCAGCAGCCCCGTCTCGGCGATCCGGTCGAAGAGCGCGGCGTTGCCCATCGGGTAGGGGCGGTCGAGCCCGCAGGCGAGCACCGCGACGGTCAGACCGCCAGCGGTGAGTGCGCCCCGGTGGGCGGCGGCGTCGATGCCGAACGCGCCACCGGACACGACCGTCCAGTCCCGCTCCGCCAAGCCGTACCCCAGTTCGGTCGCGACGTGCTGCCCATAGCCGGTGGCCGCCCGCGCGCCGACCACTGCCACCGAACGATCCAGCGCCTCGCCGAGCGGCCAGCTCCCGCGTACCCAGAAGCAGAGCGGCGGTGCGGTCTCACCGTCCACCCGGCGGCTGACGTCCGGCAGCCGCAACGCGGCCAGGCTGGCGACCTGGGCCGGCCACTCCTCGTCGTCCGGCGTGACCAGCCGGGCGCCCAGTCGGTCCGCCCGCTCCAGGGCCTCCGCGGCCACCGCTCGCACGTCGCCGGCCGCCGAGCGTGCGGCGACAGTGGTGTGCAGCCAGCCGGCCGGGCTGCCGCCGTCGAGCAGCAGCTCCAGGGTCTCCACCGGGCCGTGCCGTTCGACCAGGTGATGCACCGCGCGCGTGCCCGGCTCCGCCAACCAGGTCAGGGCGACCCGGGCCAGCCTTCGTTCCTCCTCGGCGCTCACGTCGCCTCCCCCGTCCGTAGTTGAAGCGCTTCCCGGACGTCGTCCTGGTCAGGTCGGTCGCGACCGTCCAGATCGGCGATGGTCCAGGCCATCCGGATCACCCGGTCGAAGCCGCGTGCCGACAGCGAGCCGGAGTCGAGCCGGCCGCGCAGCTCCACGGTGACCCGGGCCGGCAGCCGCCACGGCGGTCGGCGCAGGTGCGGCCCTTCCACCTCGGCGTTGAGCCGTCGGCCGAGGCCGGCCCAGCGGGCGGCCGCCGCCTGCCGGGCCGCCGCCACCCGGGCGGCGACCGTCGCCGAGGGCTCGACATCGCCGTCGGTCGCCATCAGCTCGGCCGCCCGCACCGGCATCAGCCGCACCTGGACGTCGATCCGGTCGAGCAGCGGCCCGGAGAGCCTTCCCAGGTAGCGGCGGCGAACCAGCGGCGAGCACTCGCAGTGCGCGTCGCCGGCCGGTTTCGCGCACGGACACGGGTTGGCCGCCAACACCAACTGGGTGCGGGCCGGATACACGGTGCCGCCCCCGCTGCGGCTCAGCTGGATGCGGCCGTGCTCCAGCGGCTGGCGCAGCGCCTCCAGCGCACCCTTGCTGAATTCGGGAGCCTCATCCAGAAAGAGAACCCCGCGATGCGCCAGCGACACCGCGCCGGGTCGGGCCAGCCCCGAGCCGCCCCCGACCAGCGACGGCACTGTCGCGGTGTGGTGCGGCGCCTGGAACGGTGGGCGACGCAGCAGCCGGCCACCCGGCGGCAGCAGCCCGGCGACCGAGTGCAGCGCGGTGACCTCCAGCGCCGCGTCGTCGTCCAGCTCGGGCAGGATCGACGGCAGTCGTTCGGCGAGCATCGTCTTTCCGGCGCCCGGTGGGCCGAGCAGTGCCACGTGGTGCCCGCCGGCCGCGGCGACCTCCAGGGCGCGCCGACCCATCTGCTGCCCGGCGACGTCGGCGAGATCCGGCCCACCCACCAGCGGCTCCGGGATGTCCGCCGGTGGTTCGATCAGCGGGGTCCCGTC
Organism: Micromonospora sp. NBC_00330; assembly: GCF_036136635.1. Taxonomy (NCBI): domain Bacteria; kingdom Bacillati; phylum Actinomycetota; class Actinomycetes; order Micromonosporales; family Micromonosporaceae; genus Micromonospora; species Micromonospora sp. NBC_00330. The sequence goes on along the minus strand of NZ_CP108012.1, from coordinate 4,435,536 downwards.
CCGAACGAAGGCGACGAGCCGGTGCAGGGTGTCCACCGCTCGCACCCGTACCCCGGGGATGACGGCGGCCTCGGCGGCGTTGCCGACCGGGACGATCACCCGCGCGACGCCGGCCTGGGCTGCGGCGGCGACCATCGGGAGCACGCCGCGCACCGGCCGGACCGTCCCGTCGAGCCCCAACTCGCCGAGGACCACCACCCCCTCCAGCGGGAGCAACGGCAGCTCACCCGAACCGCCCAGCAGCGCTGCGGCGATGGCCAGATCGAAGGCCGACCCGAACTTCGGCAGCGTGGCGGGCAGCAGGTTGAGGGTGATGCGCCGGTTGGGCCAGCGCTGGCCGGAGTTGACCACGGCGGCGCGGACCCGGTCGCGGGCCTCGTGCAGGGCGGTGTCCGGCAGACCGGAGATCACCACCGCCGGCAGTCCGGCGGCCAGGTCGGCCTCCACCTCGACGAGGTGGCCGGTCACCCCGACCAGCCCCACGCAGAGCACCTTCGCGTAACTCACGGCGCGTCACCGATCCTCCGGGTACGCATGTCAGAACGCGCCCTTGAGGTGGTCGACCTGCGCCGGACCCGCGTCGGGCAGCCGCACCGACAGCACGTCGAAGCGCACCTCCTCGGCGGTCGTACCGGTCTCGGTCAGCCACCGCGCGGCGAGCCCTCGCAGCCGGCGGGCCTTGGCCGGCACGACCGCCTCGGCCGGGGTGCCGAAGCGCTCACCCCGTCGGGTCTTCACCTCGCAGAAGGCGAGCACAGGCCCGTCCCACGCGATGATGTCGATCTCCCCGGCCGGGCAGCGCCAGTTTCGGGCGATCGGGCGCAGCCCCGCCTCGGTCAGGTGCCGGGCCGCGCATTGTTCGCCGTACGCGCCAACCGCCTGGTTCCGCTTCGTCATGGCCGGCACGCTGCCCGCCGGAGGGTGATCGCCGCGACCCGGCGGGGGCCCACCTGTGGACAACGGGGGTGCTGTGGACAGTCGCATGATCATGCCCGCGCTGTGCTAGGGCGTGACTCGTGTCCGCGCTGCCCGGACGATCGGCGGCCCGGTCGGCCGGGCTGAAATGGCGCGGGCGTGGCCGGTCGCATACGGTGCCTGACGTGGACGGACGACGGAGTTTTCCGGAAGATCAGGAGTCGCGCTGGTACCCCGACGAGCGGGGTCGCGGTTACGGCGAGTCGGAGTGGCGCGGCGCGGGCGAACCGCGGTACCGGGACAGCGAGATCCCCGAGCAGCGTGGTGCGGAAGACGGCCGTTCCGTCGAGGACACCGGAGTCGGCCGCCGCCGCGAGCCGGACTCGGGACGCTTCGGCGCCGTCGACGCGAGCCGCTTCGGTACGCCCGAGTCGGACTCGGGTCGCTTCGGCACCGTGAGCGATCAGACCGGTCGGTTCGGGGCGAGCGAGGCTGATTCGGGGCGTTTCGGCGCGGTCGACCCGTTGGGCGGCGCGCGGCCGGAGGCGGACGGTTACCGGGCCACCCGATTGCGACGGGCGGACCGGGACCCCTCGGAGACCTCCGGTGAGCTGCCCGGACGCCGCGCCGCCCGCGAGACGGCCACGGCGGGATCTCCGGTGACCAGCGCCCCGCCGGAGACGTCCCGCGACGGCACGTCGGCAGCGCCGGCCGGCGTGCTCGCCGACCAGGCTCGTCCCGCTCCGCTCGGCGGGTACCCGATCATCGAGCCGACCCGGGGTGGCGGCGAGACGCCGCACCCGCTGGAGATGCCGACCGGTCCGATGCCCGGGATCGGCCCGCGACCCGACCTGCCCGCAGGTGAGCCGCCGGTGTATCCGCCGGCCCCCGACGGCGTCTATCGGACCCGTCGACCGGTGCTGGCCGTACTCTTCGCGCTGCTGGTGTTGGTCTTCGAGGTTCCCGCGCTGCGGGTGCTGCTGGCGGGCGTGACCGGCGACCCGGTGGACGCCGGGAACGTGGTGGCGGGTATCGCCCTGGTCGCCGGTCTGCCGATCTTCGCGACCGGGCTGTACGGGCTACGAACCGGAGGTCTGGCGCTCGCCGACAACGGTCGGGGCTGGCTGCGCCCACCGACGGCCTACCTGACCGTCGGCCTGGTGCTCTTCCTGGCCGCCGCGCTCGCCGCCGGCTGACCCGGCCCGCCCGCCGCCGGCCTGACCCGCCGCCACCGGCCGGGTGCACGCTGACGGTTCGGACAAAAACCAGGAAATAGTGGCCTCCGGCGACGCGGAGGCCACTATTTCCCCGAACCAGCGCGATCTTCCTCAGCAACGCGCGCGATCAAGCAGGCGCGCGGCCGGGCAGGCGAGCAGGCAGAGCAGCACCTCACCCGCACCCCGGGGCGGCTGAACGGGCGAAGGGCGTACACTGGCCAACTGGCGACCGCCTCGTGCGGTCGACCTCGCGCGCCCTCTTCACGAATCGTCGTGGAGCGACGGCCTCCCTGGTCCCGATCTTGATCGGGTCCACCATGGGTCGGCGACCAGGCGCCAGGACGCCCGGCCACCGGCCGGGCGTGACAACCAGGGACCTTGAGGAGTACCCCAACCATGGCCGTCGTGACCATGCGTCAGCTGCTGGAGAGCGGTGTCCACTTCGGGCACCAGACCCGGCGCTGGAACCCGAAGATGAAGCGCTTCATCATGACCGAGCGCAACGGCATCTACATCATCGACCTGCGCCAGACCCTCGAGTACATCGAGAAGGCGTACGAGTTCGTGCGTGGGACCGTCGCCGAGGGTGGCAGCATCCTGTTCGTCGGCACCAAGAAGCAGGCCCAGGAGGCGATTGCCGAGCAGGCGACCCGGGTCGGCCAGCCGTACGTCAACCACCGCTGGCTCGGTGGCATGCTGACCAACTTCCAGACCGTTTACAAGCGGCTCCAGCGGATGAAGGAGCTGGAGGGCCTGGGTGACCTCAGCGGCACCGCCGCCGGTTACACCAAGAAGGAGACCCTGCAGCTCTCCCGCGAGAAGATCAAGCTGACCCGCACCCTCGGTGGCCTGCGGGACATGCAGAAGCTTCCCGCCGCGGTCTGGATCGTCGACACCAAGAAGGAGCACATCGCCGTCGACGAGGCCCGCAAGCTGGGCATCCCGGTGATCGCGGTGCTGGACACCAACTGTGACCCGGACGAGGTCGACTTCCCGATCCCGGGTAACGACGACGCGATCCGCTCGGCGGAGCTGCTGACCAAGGTCGTCGCCGCCGCCGTCGCGGATGGTCTGATCGCGCGTTCCGGCCGTCGCCGGGGCAACGACGAGAAGCCCGAGGGTGTCGCGAGCGACGAGCCGCTGACCGAGTGGGAGCGCGAGCTGCTCGAGCCGAAGAAGGCCGACGAGTCGGCTGCCCCGGCCGCTCCGGCCGCCGCTGCCGCCCCGGCCGAGCAGCCCGCCGCTGCCGCCGCCGAGCAGCCCGCCACCCCGGAGCAGCCGGCGCAGGCCGCCACCGAGCAGCCGGCGGCCGCCACCGCGGAGTGATCGCACCGTCGCTGCCCCGCCGTCCGTTTTCGCGAACGGCGGGCAGCGACGGTACGCCGGGCACGATCCGCCCGGATCCGGGTAACCGGCACCTCTGACCATCCACACGCCGTCTCAACACCGAAGAGAGAGCCATGTCCCAAATCACCGCCGCGGACGTCAAGAAGCTCCGCGACCTCACCGGCGCCGGCATGATGGACAGCAAGAAGGCGCTGACCGAGGCCGAGGGCGACTTCGACAAGGCCGTCGAGATCCTGCGCGTCAAGGGCGCCAAGGATGTCGGCAAGCGGGCCGGCCGTACGGCCGCGAACGGCCTGGTCGCCCACTCCGGCAAGGCGCTGCTCGAGCTCAACTGCGAGACCGACTTCGTCGCCAAGACCGAGTCGTTCATCGCGCTGGGCCAGCAGCTTGTCGAGCACGGTGAGCGCGCCGGCGTGAACTCCGCCGAGGAGCTGCTCGCCTCCGAGCTCGACGGCAAGGTCATCGCGGACCTGATCCAGGAGCAGTCCGCCAAGATCGGCGAGAAGCTGGTGCTCAACCGGTTCGCCCGGGTCGAGGGCACCACCGCCGTCTACCTGCACCGCAAGGCCCAGGACCTGCCGCCGGCCGTTGGCGTGCTGGTGTCGTACACCGGCAAGACCGACGAGGCCGGCGACGCCGACGCCCGTGGTGTGGCCATGCAGATCGCCGCGATGCGGCCGAAGTACCTCACCCGGGACGAGGTTCCGGCTGAGGTCGTCGAGTCCGAGCGGCGCATCGCCGAGCAGACCGCCCGCGAGGAGAACAAGCCCGAGGCGGCTCTGCCGAAGATCATTGAGGGTCGGGTCAACTCCTTCTTCAAGGACTTCGTCCTGATCGAGCAGTCGTCCGTCTCTGACAACAAGAAGTCGGTGAAGCAGCTGCTGGCCGAGGCCGGCATCGAGGTCACCCGCTTCGTGCGGTTCGAGGTCGGCCAGGCCTGAGCCGCCACCGGACGCCGCTGGCGCCCGTGGGCAGGAGACATAAACGAGGAGGCCGCCGGTGTACGTGACAGGCACCGCGGCCTCCTCGTCACATAGGGTCGGCAGCGGCAGGTTCGCGGTACGCGCCGCACGGGGCGTGCGCGTGGGGAAGGGCGGGGCGGATGACGCAGGTTGTGAGTGACCGGACGCTGGAGCTGGACGATCCGACGGCACCGCCGCCGGGGCGTGCCCGCCGGGTGGTGCTGAAGCTCTCCGGTGAGGTCTTCGGTGGCGGCGCGATCGGCGTCGACCCGGACGTCGTCCAGGCCATCGCCCGGCAGATCGCCACAGTGGTCCGCCGCGGCGTGCAGGTCTCCGTGGTGGTCGGCGGAGGCAACTTCTTCCGCGGCGCGGAGCTGCAGAAGCGTGGGATGGACCGGGCCCGCGCCGACTACATGGGCATGCTCGGCACGGTGATGAACTGCCTCGCGCTCCAGGACTTCCTGGAGAAGGAGGGCATCGAGACCCGGGTGCAGAGCGCCATCACGATGGCCCAGGTCGCCGAGCCGTACATCCCGCTGCGGGCCATCCGGCACCTGGAGAAGGGCCGCGTCGTCATCTTCGGCGCCGGCGCCGGAATGCCGTACTTCTCCACGGACACGGTGGCCGCCCAGCGGGCGCTGGAGATCCGGGCCGACGTGGTGCTGATGAGCAAGAACGGCGTGGACGGCGTCTACACCGCCGACCCGCGGATCGACCCCACCGCCAGCAAGCTCGACTCGATCACCTTCTCCGAGGCGCTGCGCCGCAACCTGCGGGTGGCCGACGCGGCGGCGTTCAGCCTCTGCATGGAGAACGGCCTGCCGATGCTGGTCTTTGGCGCGCAGGGTGACGACACCATCATCCGCGCGGTGGGTGGCGACAAGATCGGCACCCTGATCACCGCCTGAGTCCCGCCGACCGGCGACGACGACAGCGGGTCTGACGACTTTCAGCAGAGCCCACCACGAGCACAGAAGGAGGCGAGGAGACCGGTGATCGACGACACCCTCCTCGAGGCCGAGGAGAAGATGGAGCGTGCGGTTGAGCACGCCAAGGAGGAGTTCGGCGCCATCCGTACCGGTCGCGCCAACGCCGCCATGTTCTCCAAGGTCATCATCGACTACTACGGCACGCCCACGCCGCTGACGCAGATGGCGTCCATCGCGGTTCCCGAGCCGCGGATGGCCATCATCAAGCCGTACGACAACTCGCAGATCAACGCCATGGAAAAGGCGATCCGCGACTCGGACCTCGGGGTGAACCCGAACAACGAGGGCAACCAGCTGCGCATCCTGCTCCCGCAGATGACCGAGGAACGCCGCCGCGACATGATCAAGGTGGCTCGGCACAAGGGCGAGGAGGCCAAGGTGGCGATCCGCAACGTCCGCCGCCGTGGCAAGGAAGAGCTGGACCGGATCGTCAAGGACGGCGAGGCCGGCGAGGACGACGGTCGCCGCGCCGAGAAGGAACTCGACGACCTGACCCAGCGGTACGTGGCCAGCATCGACGACCTGGTGAAGCACAAGGAAACCGAGCTGCTCGAGGTGTGACCCATGCTCCGAGGCCCGTTCCCGACGTCGGGAACGGGCCTCGTTCCATAGGTCAGCAGGGGATCCAGACGGTCCTGGTGCTCTCGGCGAACGGCTCGCCGGTGTTCCAGTCGCGCAGCGAGAAGTGGGCGGTGGCCCGGCCGGGGTGCAGCGCCGGAGCGATCCGGGCGAACGCCATCCCGAGTTCGGCGGTGCCGCCGTCGCAGAGGATCTCGCCGGCGCCGTGGCCCCCGGTGGCCCAGAGGGTCGGCAGGCCGTCCTGCACCAGCGAGGCCGACATGAGGACGATGCCGGCCGGGCAGTTCCGGGCGGCGGCGGTGACCCTCGCTGCCGGGTACGTCACCCCCGGTTCGCCGATGGGCGGCTCGAACGGGTACAGCTCGCTGGTGTGGCGGTCGATGGTGATCCTGGTCCGTGCCGTGGTGGCGGCGGCCGGTGAACCTGCTCCCAGGACCATGGCGGTCACCGTCAACACCGCGAGACCGAACTTGTACATGTGAGTGCCCTTCCCCGTTGCGGAGCGCGGGCTGGCGCCGGCGCGGCACCAGCGGACCACGCCGGGCGGGTTGGCTCAGTACTCGATCGCGCACCGGACGAGTCGGATCGACGGCTGCGGATCGCCTGCGGTCTGCCGTACCGGATGGGTGTGCGTCGCTGGCCGACGGGCCGGCGGCGCCGGGTGGCGTCCGTGTGCGTGCCTCGTCCGCCGTGCCGATCCGGCGTGTGCAGTAGGCTCGGCAGGATTCCCGGCCACCGGGTGGTGAACACCGGGGATCGACCGACCGTCGGGGCGGTCAATCGGAGGAACATCGCACGTGTAGGGGATGCTTGTGGTCTTGCGTCATGTGGTGGTTCTCGTGCCGCTTCGCGGTGCGTGATGTCCCACCCCGACCCCTACGGCAGCGAGCCTCGTGGCTGGGACCGGCCGGAGCGCCCGGTGGCGCTGCCCTGGCCGGACCAGGAGCTGGAGGCCGGCCAGTGGAGCCGCCGTCCGGCCGCCGGCCCTGAGCTGTACGCCGACCCGCACGCCCGGCCGTACGCCGACCCGCACGCCGCGGACCCGTACGACGAGCGTGGCCGCCCGGTCCGCCCGGACGACCGTTTCGACGACCGGGACCGGCGCGATCGTTTCGACGACCGGGACCGGCACGTTGACGACCGCAACCAGCCCGACCGGTACGACGACCGGGGTCGCGGCGACCGCTACCCGGACCGACCTCCCGCGGCCGAGGGGCCGCCCCGGTACGACGGCCCGGACCGTGGGCGCGTCGACGAGCCGAGCCGTCTCGACGGCCCTCCCGGCCGCTTGGACGACCCCGGGTACCCGACCGAGCAGCTCACGCCCGTCCGGGCGGAGGTGGTGCCGGACGAGGCTCCGACGACCGGTCGACGGTCGAAGGGGCGACGGCGGGCCAGCCTCGACCGACCGGCCACCCAGCAGGTGGGCACCGGGCGGGCCGGGCGCAACCTTCCCGCGGCGATCGGGGTCGGCCTCGGCCTCGGCGCGTTGATCGTGGTGCCGCTGGTCTTCTATCCGTTGGCCTTCCTGCCGGTGATCGCCGCCGCGGTCGCCATCGGCATGTGGGAGATGGCCCGCGCGGTACGACGCAGCGGTGCGCACCCGCCGCTGGTGCCACTGATCGCCGGTGGCGTGTTGACAGTGGGTCTGGCCTGGTACGCCGGCCCGGACGCGCTCAGCCTGGGGCTGCTGGTCACCGTGCTGGGCACCATGATCTGGCGGTTGGGTGACGGGCCGGCCGGGTTCCAGCGGGATCTCACCGCGGCCACCCTGATCGCCGTCTACGTGCCGTTCCTCGCCGGTTTCGCGGCGTTGCTGGCGGCGGCCCCCGGCGACGGCCACCTGCGCATCCTGGCCACGCTGATCGGGGTGGTCCTCTCCGACACCGGTGGGTACGCGGCCGGGGTCTCCTTCGGCCGTCACCCGATGGCCCCGTCGATCAGCCCGAAGAAGTCCTGGGAGGGCTTCGCCGGCTCGGTCACCGCGGCGGCCCTGGGCAGCGCGGTGCTGCTGTGGCTGATGTTCGAGGTGGCTCCCTGGTGGGGCGCGCTGTTCGGGGTGGCCGTCTCCTGCGCGGCGGTCCTCGGCGACCTGGCCGAGTCGATGATCAAGCGGGATCTCGGCGTGAAGGACATGAGCAACCTGCTGCCCGGCCACGGCGGTCTGATGGACCGGCTGGACTCGATCCTGTTCGCGGTGCCGACGGCCTACCTGCTGCTGGCGGTCTTCGTGCCGGTGGTGAACTGAGGTATGAATCACGGCGACCTGGTCATCCGGCTCCGGCGGTCGCGGCCCGTTCGACACCTCCGGACCAGCAGCCGCCGCCGACGGCGTGACACACTGGACCAGCCATGACGAGCCTGCCCTTGATCCCCGCCATCTCGGTCGCCCCCGCCGCGCGCCGGGCCTCCATGCCCCCTCAGCACCTCGCTGACCTGGACCTTGCCGGCCGCCAGGCGTTGGTCACCGGGCTGGGTGAGCCGGCCTTCCGCGCCAAGCAGGTCTCCAACCACTACTTCGGGCGGTTGGTCCGCGACCCGCAGGCGATGACCGATCTGCCCGCCGCGACCCGGGAGCGGCTGGCCGACCAGTTGCTGCCGACGCTGCTCAACCCGGTGCGCGAGCTGGCCTGCGATGACGGCGCGACCCGCAAGGCGCTCTGGCGGCTGCACGACGGTGCGCTGGTGGAGAGCGTGCTGATGGGTTACCCGGACCGGGTGACCGTCTGCATCTCCAGCCAGGCGGGTTGCGGCATGGCCTGTCCGTTCTGCGCGACCGGGCAGGCCGGGCTGACCCGCAACCTGTCGACGGCGGAGATCGTCGACCAGGCGGTGTACATGGCCGGGGTGGCGGCCTCCGGCGTGGTGGCCGGTTCTCCGCCGAGGTTGTCGCGTGTCGTCTTCATGGGCATGGGCGAGCCGCTGGCCAACTACAACCGGGTGATCGGGGCGATCCGTCGCCTGGTCAGCCCGGCCCCGGAGGGGCTCGGGCTGTCCCAGCGGCACATCACCGTTTCCACGGTCGGCCTGGTTCCGGCCATCCACCGACTGGCCAGCGAAGACCTCTCAGTGACCCTTGCGTTGTCGTTGCACGCGCCCGATGATGATCTGCGCGACGAACTCGTGCCGGTAAACCAGCGCTGGAAGGTAGCCGAGGTGCTGGACGCAGCGTGGGACTACGCCGCCCGGACGGGCCGCCGCGTGTCGATCGAGTACGCGATGATCAAGGACGTGAACGACCAGCCGTGGCGAGCCGACCTGCTCGGGCGGCTGTTGGCCGGCAAATTGGCCCACGTGAACCTCATTCCGCTCAATCCGACGCCGGGCAGCCGCTGGGACGCGAGCCCGAAGCCGGTCGAGCGGGAGTTCGTCCGGCGGTTGCGCGACGCCGGGGTGTCCACCACAGTTCGGGACACCCGAGGTCGCGAGATCGACGGCGCGTGTGGCCAGCTTGCCGCCGCCGAAGACAACGACACCAACACCGACCGCGCCGGAGAGGCACCGGCGTGACCGGGCGTGGCGAACGAGACCAGGAGACATAGTGGCGAGTCAGGGTCAGCGTTTCCGGCGCAAGGCGCTCCGCCGGGGATACAAGGTCGACGAGGTGGATGCCTTCCTCGACCGGGTCGAGGCGACGCTCGACGGCCGACAGGTCGGTGCCCCGGTGGCCTCCCAGGAGGTTCATGACGTCGTCTTCCGGGTCCGCTTCAACGGTTACGACGAGTGGCAGGTCGACCTGCACCTGGACCGGGTCGAGCGGCAGCTGGCCGAGCTGGAGGAGCGCAACAGCGCCGGGCGCGGTGGCGACCCCCGGATGGGTGACCGGATGGGCCCACCGGACCGGATGGGTCCGCCGATGCGTGACGACCGGGGCATGGTCCCGCAGCCGATGCCGCCCCGGCCGATGCCCGCGCAGGCCGGCCCGCCCTACGGCCGCTACGACGAGCCGACCGGTGCCTTCGCCGGTGGATACGAGGCCCCCCGCGGCGGTGGTTACGACGCGCCACGTGGCCCGGCCGGCCCCCCGATGGGTCCCGGCGGCCCGATGGGCCCCGGCCCGATGGGTGGCCACGGCATGCCGCAGCGCGGCCTGCCCGCCGGTCCCAGCGGGTACGGCCCCCCGGACGACCAGCGCTCACCCGGCGGCTACGGCCCGGATGATCAGCGCGGCGGGTACGGCCCCGACGACCAGCGCGCGCCCGGCGGTTATCCGCCGCCGCCGGAGGAGCCGCGCTTCGACGGCTTCGAGGCCGGGCGGCACGGTCGCGCCGACATGACGGCCGAGATCCGGATGCCGGAGCGGGATCTGCGCGACATGCGCCGTGGTCCGGCCGGTCCGCCTCCGCCCCAGCAGGGAATGGGTGGTCCGCCGATGGCGGGTCCACCGATGGCCGGGCCGCCCGCGGTGGCCGGCCCGCCGATGGGTGGTCCGCCGATGGCCGGTCCGCCCGGCAGCGACCTGTACCGGGTCGACCAGATCCGCCGTAGCTTCCAGGTGCGCCGGTTCGGCAGCGGGTACGACCCCGACCAGGTGGACCGGTTCTTCGACACCCTGCTCGGCGGCATGCAGCGCCGCAACCCGATGCCGGTCGACCCGAAGGACCTGGACACGCTCCGGTTCGGCCTGGTGCCGGGTGGCTACTTCGAGGCCGAGGTCGATGCCGCGCTCAAGGACGTGCAGGACATTCTCTTCGGGCGCTGACCCCGACGCGACACGGACGAGGGCCCGTCCCCCGGGTGGGGGCGGGCCCTCGGCGTACGTCGGCCGGTCGTCCGGCGGTGGGTCGGGTCAGGAGCGCAGACCGCTGCGCCGCAACACGACGTCGCCGATCACGATGATCAGCAGCAGCGCGGCCAGGCCGATCAGCCAGATGTCCTCGACCCTGCCCTCGTGGTTGCCGCAGATCATCGCCAGCAGCGCCAGTGCGGACAGCACGGCGCCGATCTGCCCGGCCTTGCGGTGCCCGGGCTTGTGCTGGTCTGGCGACGTTACCGGCTCGCTTCCTGCCACTGTCGGTCCTTCCCTCGCGATCGGATCTTTGGTTAGTCTGGCACGCCTCGTACGCGGTGCGGTGGGGTGGGGGTTTCCTGGCCATCGGCCCTGCCCCACCTGGGCTGGACGGCACTACCGGCGTCGCGGGGCGGCGGTCAGACTCGCTCCGGTAGCGTTTGGCGTACACCTGATTGTCTGTTTGAGGGGGACTGTGCGGTGCGAGTGACCGGAACCGGGCACGCCAGCATGCGGATCGACACGGCCGCGGGCAGCATCCTGTGCGACCCGTGGGTCAACCCGGCCTACTTCGCGTCGTGGTTTCCTTTTCCGGACAATTCACTGCTGGACTGGGAGAGCCTGGGTCAGGTCGACTACCTGTACGTCTCCCACCTGCACCGGGACCACTTCGACGCGAAACACCTGCGCGACTTCATCTCCAAGGACGCCACGGTCCTGCTCCCCGAGTTCCCCACCTCGGAGATGGAGGACGAGTTCCGGGCGTTGGGCTTCACCAAGTTCCTGAAGGCGCCCAATGAGCAGGTGGTGGAGCTGCCCGGCGGCCTGAAGATCATGATTCAGGCGTTGACCAGCCCGACCGACGGGCCGATCGGCGACTCGTCGCTCTGGGTCGAGTACGAGGGTGTGCGGCTGCTCAACCAGAACGACGCCCGCCCCACCGACCTGAGCGTCTTCGCCGAGCTGGGGCACGTGCACGCGCACCTGCTCCAGTTCTCCGGCGCGATCTGGTACCCCATGGTCTACGAGTTGCCACAGGCGGCGAAGACCGCGTTCGGCAAGCAGAAGCGTGACCGGCAGTTCGACCGGACCTGGCGGTACATCGACGACCTGAAGGCGTCGCACGTCTTCCCGATCGCCGGCCCGCCGTGCTTCCTCGACGACGCCCTGTGGCAGTTCAACGACATCCACGGCGACGAGGGCAACATCTTCCCCGACCAGTCCGTCTTCCTGTCGGAGTACGCCAAGGTCGGCGGCACCAACGGGATCGTGTTGCTGCCGGGCAGCGTCGCCGAGGTCACCACCGAGGGCGCGAGCACCACCCACCCGGTGCCGGTGCAGGAGTTCTTCGCGAACAAGGTCGCGCACCTGGAGGAGATGCGGGAGCGCAAGCGCCCGATCATCGAGGCGGAGAAGGCGTCCTGGCGGCACCCCGAGGTGGACGTCCTGGGGGAGATGAAGCGTCGGATCGAGCCGCTGCTCGACGAGTCGATCTACCTGGCCAAGGGGGTCGGCGGCCCGGTCCGTTTCGACCTGGTGGGGTACGACGGCGAGAGCGTCGAGTCGATCGTGGTGGACTTCCCCGGCAAGGAGGTCCGGCCGTACGCGGACGAGAAGGTGCGCTACCGGTTCCGGACCGAGCGGTCGCTGATCGAGCACCTGCTCTTCATCGACGAGGTGGACTGGGTCAACTCGCTCTTCCTGTCCTGCCGGTTCTCGGCGGCCCGGATCGGCCAGTACAACGAGTTCGTCTACGCGTTCTTCAAGTGCCTCTCGGAGGAGCGGCTCCAGTACGCCGAGGGCTGGTACGACGAGCACGAACGCAGCACCGACGCCGAGGACATCACGTTGGGCGACTGGGTGGTGCAGCGGCGGTGCCCGCACCTGAAGGCGGACCTGACCCGCTTCGGCATCGTCGACGGTGACCAGCTCACCTGCCAGTTGCACGGCTGGAAGTTCGACCTACCCAGCGGCCGCTGCCTCACCAGCGTCGGCCACAAGGTGCGAGCCCACCGGGTGGACGCGGAAACCCCCGCCCCCGCCGGCGAGGCCGTGATCTGATCCCGCGTGGTGGGGCGCGCGACGTCGGGCCCGGCCGCACCGGTTCCGCGTTCACGCCGCCCCCGTGTACGCCACGATGCAGTGGTGTGGTGAGAGCCGCAGACCGGCAGCAACCGGGCATGGGGGCGGGTAGTGGCGGGGGCGGACGCGCGGGAGAGCGAGTACCGGTACGGGCGCGGCCGCGAGATGGCCCGGGACGCTACCCGGGTGGAGACGTTCAGCGACGGCGTCTTCGGGGTCGTGCTGACGGTGATGGCGGTCGAGCTGCTCCAGACCGGCCCGGCCAGGGAGAGCGGGCGAGAGCTTCCGGACGCCCTGGCCCACGCCTGGCCGTCCTACCTGGCTTACGTGATCACTTTCGCAATCGCCGGGCAGGTGTGGCTGGCCCACCACAACCTGTGGCGGTATGTGGCCCGGGTCGACCAGATGCTTCTGGTCTTCAACCTGCTCGTGTTGCTCTTCATCGCCACGATCCCGTTCACCGCCGACCTGCTGTCGGACAATCTGCGCGGCAACCCGACCGAGCAGCGGCTGACCGCCGCTCTCTACGTCGGCACCGTGCTTGGTGAGGCGATCTTCGTCAATTTGAGCTGGTGGTGGGCTCGTCGGCGCGGCCTGCTCCACCCCGATCTGGATCCCCGGCTGGCCCGGGCCATCGCCAGGCGGATACTGCTGAAGCCGCTGTTCTACCTGATCGCCTTCGCCATCGTCTTCGTCGACCCCATCCTCAGCCTGTGCGCGTACCTCCTGCTGGTCGGCTTCTACCTGATCGGGGGTGTGGGTGACCTCCGGCCGGCCGGCCGGCCGAGACAGGGCCGGTCAGCGGCCTAGATCGGTGAGGATGCGGCGGGCGGCGTTGTGGCCGGCCGCGCCGATGACGCTGCCGGCCGGGTGGCAGCCGGCGCTGCCGGCGTACACACCGTCGACACCGGTGGCGTAGGGCATCCGGTCGGTGAACGAGACGGTGTTGTCGACGTGGTGGATGTGCCCGCCGGTGATGCCGAAGTGCTCCTCGATGCCCGGCGGCGGCAGCGGCACCGCGTCGGCGATCAGGTCGGCGGTGCCGGGGGCGTACTGCTCGACGATCGCGAGCAGCCGGTCGACGTAGCCGGGCAGCTCCGCCTCCCAGGTGGTGCCGGCCAACTCGTAGGGGACGGACTGGACGAAGAGCGCCGACGAGTGGTGCCCGGCGGCGTCGGAGAGCGACGGGTCGACTGTGGTGTGCAGGTACCACTCGATGGTGGGCTCCGCCGGCAGCAGCCCGGCCTGCACGTCCGCCCACATGGCGCGCAGCGCGGTCATCGGCGACGCCTCCGCCCCGCCGACCAGCGACGCCGACCCGGGCAGCAGGTGGATGGTCGAGCCGAACGGGCTCGGCGTGCCGTCCGGAAGGCAGGAGAAGCGCGGCAGCCCGGTGAGCGCCAGGTTGAGCTTGAGGGTGGTGCCGGGCCGGCGGACCGCCGCCATCCGTTCGCCGAGCCGCACCGGGAGCGCGCCGTCGGGCAACAGGTCCATCAACCGGTACGGGTCACACGCGCCGAGGACCACAGGGGCGGCGACCTCCCGACCGTCGGCCAGCACCACTCCGCTCGCCGCGCCGCCGTCCAGTGTCACAGCGTGCACCGGCGTACCGGTCAGGATCGTCGCTCCGGCGGCGCGCGCGGCCTCGGCGAAGGTCCGGGACACGGTGCCCATCCCACCCTCGGCGATCATCCAGGTGCCGCCGGAGCCGGGCAGTCGGCACATGTTGTGCACCAGGAAGTTGTGGCCGGTGCCGGGGTCGTCCGGGCCGGCGTTGAGCCCGGACAGGCCGTCGGTGACCGCATACATGCTGACCAGCAGCTCGGAGCGGAACTCGAACCGGGCCAGGTAGTCGGCGACCGAGCCCTGCACGAGGTCGACGAAGACCTGGCGCAGGGAGGGGCGGACGTGCCGCTCGGCGGTCTCCTGGACGCTCAGCGGCTCGGCCAGCCAGGCCGGGGCGAGGTCTTCCCGCAGCGCGGCCAGCTCGGCCTGCATGGCGTCGTCGGCGGCCACGTCGGCGGGGGAGAAGAACTCGGCGAGCTGCGCCCGGGTGGCGGCGGTGTCACTGCCGAAGAGCAGGTACGGCGAGCCGAGGCCGCCCGGGGTGGGCAGGAAGTAGTGCGGGTCGCGGCGCAGCACCGGGATCCGTACGTCGAGCGTGGCGAGCAGTTCCGGGGGCATCAGCCCGAGCAGGTACGACCCGGTGGAGTGGCGCAGCCCCGGCACCTTCGGGAACGGGTTCTCGGTGCGGGTCGCGCCGCCGATGACGTCGGCGGCCTCCAGCACGAGGACGTCCAGGCCGGCGCGGGCCAGCAGGACCGCGGAGACCAGACCGTTGTGCCCGGCACCGACGATCACGACGTCGGCGCGGGCCGGAATCTCACTGCTCATGCCGCGGCAGCCTAGTCCGCCCCACCAGCCCAGGTAACCCCTTTCCGCTGCCCACCAACCCTGCCCCACCCAGCCTGCCCCCACCCCCCGCCCCCACCCCCGCCCCCGGTGATCAAGAGGTTTGCGTCATCCGGCGGCCCGCTGGTGACGCAAACCTCTTGATCAACGGAGTGGGGCGGTGGTGGGAGTTGGGGCGGTGGTGGGGGTGAGGGCTGGGGGTGGGGGTAGGTGGAGGGTGAAGGTGGAGCCTTGAGTGGGGGTGCTGGTGGCGCTGACCGTGCCGCCGTGGGCCTCGGTGAGCTTGCGCACGATGGCGAGGCCCAGGCCGCTGCCGCCGGTCTGCCGGCTCCGGGACTTCTCGGCCCGCCAGAAGCGGTCGAAGACCCGGGGCAGGTCCTCGGCGCTGATACCGCTGCCGGTGTCGGTCACCGAGACGATGACCCCGGCGTCGGTCGCGCTGGCGCTGATCGTCACGCGCCCGCCCGACGGGGTGTGCCGTACCGCGTTGGCGACCAGGTTGCCGACGGCCTGGCGGAGTCGCACCGGGTCGGCGTCCACCTGCGGGTCGGCGTCGGTGCCTACCGTGATGGTGACGCCGACCCGGTCGGCCTGGGCCCGGTGCGCTTCCGCGACCTGGGCGAGCAGGTCGGTGAGGTAGACCTGTTCACGGTGCAGCCGCAGCGCGCCCGCGTCGGCCTCGGCCAGATCCTGCAGGTCGGTGATCACGTGCTGGAGCAGTGTCGCCTCCTCCAGCAGTGAGGAGAGCAGCCGGCGGTCGGGGGCCGCGACGCCGTCCTCGACCGCTTCGAGCCAACCCCGGATGTTGCTCACCGGCGTACGCATCTCGTGGGCGATGTCGCTGACCATGGCCCGGCGTAGCTGCTCCAGCCGTTCCCGCCGTTCGGCCATGTCGTTGAAGGCCTCGGCCAGCCGGGCGATCTCGTCGCGGCCGGTCACCCGGACCCGGGCGGCGCCGTCCCCGTCGCGCATCCGCTGGGCGGCCCCGGTCAGCGCGTGCAGCGGACGGGTCAGCCGGATGCCGGCGAGGACTGTGAAGCCGATCGTCACCAGCAGGACGAGTCCGGCGACCGCAACGATGCGGGTCTGGTTGGCGGGGGACAGGTCGAAGGTGGTCGAGGGGCGACCGCCCGGGTCGGTGACGAAGAGGGTCGCCGCCGGGGCGACGTACGGGAGGAGTTGTTCGCGCCGACTGGTGCCGACGCAGGCGCTGACGGCACGGTTGTGCTCCTGGTCGACGCCGGCCGCGCTGCGGGAGTCGGGTGCGCTGGCCGCCGGCTGCCTCGTCCAGGTCCAGTTCAGGTCCACCTGCACGCCGGGCAGGCGCCGCCGTGCCAGGCAGGTGTTCACCAGGGCGTTGAGCTGGGCGAGCGCCTTGCCCTCGGTGGGCGTACGGGTCGCGAGGTTCTCTCTCAACTGGCCGCAGACGGCACTGTCGGCGAGGTCGGTGCCCGGGGTGTCGATCCGTGGGCGGCCGGTGGGGCCGTCCACGACGGTGGCGTCGATCTGCGCCCGCAGCCGCAGACACTGGACCGCCTCGGCCGCCCTGTCGCGCAGCGCGGCGCGCTCCTCGGGCGGGAGCAGGTACGGCCCTGTGGTGCGCGGGTCGATCCGGCTGGTGCCGCCGTCACCGCTGCCCGGCAGTGTGGTGCCGGGCATCAGGGCGGTGTCGACGGCGAGCGCGTCGACTGTCGCTGACGACGTCGTCGGCAACGGGCCCGCGCCGGGGGCCGAGTCCGCGATCGGCGCACCGGTCTCGGTGGTCAGGGCGATCCGCCGGCCGACGTCCTGGGCGAGCGGCCGAAGGGCCGCGTCGACCCCGTCCCAGGTCGGGTGGGTCGCCGCGTACGCGAGCACCGTGTCGTAGATGCGCGCGTCGTCGGCGAGCGCCTGCCCCTGCTCCTGGCGGATCGCCCCGGTGGTGGTGCGGACGGCCAGCCACGCGGTCGCCGCGATCGAGCCGATGGCGATGAGGACGGCCAGCGCCAGCAGTCGGAGCAGCAGGCTGCGGCGCAGCGGGACCTCATCCGACACGGGGTGACTCTTCGACCAACTTGTATCCGACGCCGTACACGGTCACCAACCGGGCCGGCTTGCGCGGGTTCGGCTCGATCTTCCGGCGGAGGTTCATCACGTGCACGTCGACGGTCCGGTTGGTGATGTACCTGTCGAACCCGTGCAGGTAGCCCAGGAGCTGATCCCGGGTGAACGCCCGGGCGGGCTGGGCGGCCATCGCCTGGAGCAGCTGGAACTCGCCAGGTGTGCAGTCGACGAGACGTCCGTCGCTGCGTACCTCGTGGCGCACCGGGTCGACGTGCACCGCGCCGACCCGCAGCACCGGGTCCGCCGGCGTCCGTTGGCCCCGGCGCAGCAGGCTGCGGGCCCGGGCGACCAGTTCGCGCGGGCTGTACGGCTTCGTCATGTAGTCGTCGGCGCCCAGGTCGAGGCCGAGCAGCAGGTCGTCCTCGGTCGACCGGGCGGTCAGCATGAGCACCGGCAGGTCGGACTCCCGGCGCAGGATGCGACAGACGTCCAGGCCGTCGACCTTCGGCATCATCACGTCGAGGATCAGCAGCGCCGGGGGACGCCGACGGATCTGCTCCAGGGCGGCCCGCCCATCGGCCACCACGACCACCTCGTGCCCCTCGCGTTCCAGATACCGGCGCGCCAGCTCCGCCTGCTTCTGGTCGTCCTCGGCTACCAGCACGTACGCGCACACGGCAGCGACTGTACGTGGCCCCGACCGGTTCCAGCACGGGCGCTGAGCTGGGGCTATCGGATGACGACCGGTTCCTTACAGGTCTCTGACACGAGGGCGTGAAGCTGCACGCCATGACCAACTCAACCCATCGGGTCGCCGCCGGGCTCGCCGCGGTCACACTGCTCGCCGTCGCCCTCACCGGCTGCGGCGGCGGTGCGTCCAGCGCCGACAAGGACGCCGCCAGCGGTGACGTCGCGTCGCTCGTCACCCCGTCCGCCCCGCCGAGCGCCACCCCCGCCGGTGGTACCGCCAACGGTCGGCCGCAGCTTCGCCTGGACATGACCGACGAGGAGGAGGAGCGGCTCTGGGGGACGTACAACATCTGCCTGCATGACAACGGCGTGAAGCTGAACGACGGCCGGTCACAACCCGGCCCGGTGGGGGACGGTACCGGCCTGTCCCTCGACCAGAGCGGCGAGCCGAAGGCGGCGTACGTGGCGTGCGCGGACAAGCTGCCGCTCCAGCCGCCGGAGCTGGACCCGGAGAAGAACCCGAACTACGTGAGCCAGTGGAACGACTACGTCCAGTGTCTGCGTGGACGCGGAATGAAGATCCACTCACTGCCGGACGGCTCCGGCTGGACCTACGACGACGGGGTAGCCGACCCGACCGGCGGCCTTGAGGGTCCCGCCCTGGCCACCGTCGAGAGGGAATGCACGATGGAGATCTTCGGTGCCAAGAAGTAACCCGACCGACGATCCTGGTCGGCGGACGACCCGGCGTACCGCGATCGTGGTGGCGGTGGTGACCCTGGCGGTCGCCGTCGGTGCCGGCGTCGGGGCGCTGGCGCTGCGGCGGCACCCCGGCCGTGACGTCGCGAGCGCCCCGCCGCCGGTCACCACGACGACTGTGACCCGGGCCGACCTGTCGGACAGCCGCTCGCTGAACGGCACGCTCGGCTTCGGCCCGGAGCGGTTGGTGAAGGGCGCCGGGGAGGGCCTCGTCACCCGGCTGCCGAAGGTGGGCGACACGGTGGCCCGGGGCAAGCCGCTCTACTGGGTGAACGACCGACCCGTGCCGGTGTTGTTCGGCGGGACGCCGCTCTTCCGCACCCTCGACAAGCCAGGTCTGGTGGGCAGCGACGTACGGATCGTGTCGGACAACCTCAAGGCGCTCGGCTACCACACCGGTTCGCAGCCGTCCCGGGGCACCGACGGCACGAAGATCGGCACGGGTCAGGCACTGCTCACCGGAAGCCTCGTCGGCGCGATCAAGAAGTGGCAGCAGGCGCTCGGCCTGGACCCCACTGGCACGATCGGGGTCGGGCAGGTCGCCGTGCTGACCGGGCCGGCCCGGGTCAGCGCGGTGAAGGCGCTGCCCGGTGACCCGGTCGCCGGTGAGCTGCTGGCCGTCACCGAGAAGGTCAAGCTGGTCACCGTGCCGGTCGGGGCCACCGAGGTCGGCACCATCACGGTGGGCGCCGCAGTGGTCGTCGCCCTGCCGGACAGCTCCGAGATCCCGGCCACTGTCGCCTCGATCTCGCAGACGGTGCGCGGCGGTGGGTCGGACGGCGGCACCGGGCAGGGCAGCCCGCCGACGGTGGACGTCCTCGTCGCACCGGCCCGGGCCGCGGACGTGGCCAAGCTGGACGCGGCCACGGTGCAGGTTCGCTTCACCACAGCCGTCCACAAGGGCGTGCTCGCGGTGCCGGTCGGCGCGCTGGTGGCGCTCCGCGAGGGCGGGCATGCGCTGCAACTGCCCGACGGTGAGCTGGTGGCCGTCGAGACCGGGATGTTCGCCCGGGGCCTGGTCGAGATCAGCGGCACCGGTGTGACCGAGGGCCTCGACGTGGTGACGGCATCGTGATCGCCGAAGCGGTGCTGAACGTCGAGGGGGTCAGCAGGACGTACCCCGGCGGGGTGAGGGCACTGGACGACGTCTCACTGACAGTGCGCGCGGGCGAGATGCTCGCCATCGTCGGGCCGTCCGGATCCGGCAAGTCCACGCTGCTGAACATCATGGGCACCCTCGACCTGCCGACCAGCGGCCGGGTACGCGTCGCCGGGCAGGAGGTCACCGCGCTGTCCGACCGTCGGCTCTCCGCGCTGCGGGGCCGCTGGCTCGGTTTCGTCTTCCAGCAGTTCCACCTCACCGACGGACTGGACGCCGCCGAGAACGTCGCCACCGGCCTGCTCTACGCCGGGGTGCCCCGCCGTCGCCGTCGCCGCACCGCTATCGAGGCGCTGGCCCGGGTCGGCCTGGCCCACCGTGTCGACCACCTGCCGCAGCAGCTCTCCGGCGGGGAGCGGCAGCGGGTGGCGATAGCTCGGGCGCTCGTCAACGAGCCCGCGCTGGTGCTGGCCGACGAGCCGACCGGCGCCCTCGACACTGTCAACGGGGAGGCGGTTCTTGCCCTGCTCACAGACCTCAACGCGGAGGGCACCACCATCGCCGTGATCACCCACGACCGCGATCTCGCCGCCCGTACGCCTCGACAGGTGGAGATCCGCGACGGCCGGATCGTCGCCGACACCGTCACCGGGAGCGGGGCGTGAGCGCGACCCGGCTCGCCCCGACCGACGTACTCCGGCTCGGTCTGCTCGGCCTGACCACCCGCCGGATGCGGGCCGTCCTCTCCGCCCTGGGCATCTCCATCGGCATCGCCACGTTGGTCGTCGTGGTGGGCATCCCCGCGTCCAGCCAGCGCGACCTGATGGACCAGCTCTCCGCCCTCGGCACCAACCTGCTGCGGGCCGAGCCCGTGCCTGATCAGAACCCGCCGGTCCTCCTGCCCGAGGACGCCGCCGCCATGGCGTCGCGGATCGGACCGGTCCACACGGCGAGCGCTGTCGCGAACACCCACACCGCTGTACGCCGCAACGACCTGCTGGACCGGTACGACACGTCCGGGCTCACGGTGCTCGCGTCCCGGCCGGACCTGTTGGGGACTGTCAACGGTCGAATCCGCAGCGGGCGGGCCCTCGACGCCGGCTCGGCCCGGCTTCCGACCGCCGTCCTCGGCTACGTCGCGGCGAGCCGGCTCGGCTTCGCCACTGTGGACCCCCGGCAACCACCCCAGGTGTTCGTCGGCGAGCGCTGGTTCACTGTGATCGGCATCCTGGACCCTTTGCCGCTCTCCCCGGATCTGGACCGCTCGGTGCTGGTCGGGTGGGACGCCGCCAAGGCCATGCTCGGCTTCGACGGTCACCCCACTGTCGTCTACCTGCGGGCCAGGGAGGACGCGTTGGAGGACGTCCGTGCCGTGCTGCCGGCCACCCTCAACCCGCAGTTGCCCGGGCTGGTCCAGGTCAGCCGCCCCTCCGATGCGCTCGCCGCGAAACGGGCCACCGAGGACAGCTTCTCCGCGCTGTTCCTCGGGTTGGCGGCGGTCGCCCTGCTGGTCGGTGGGATCGGCGTGGCCAACACGATGGTCATCTCGGTGCTGGAGCGCCGTCGGGAGATCGGCCTGCGCCGGGCGCTCGGCGCGAACCGTGGCCAGATCCGGGTGCAGTTCCTCACCGAGTCGGTGCTGCTCAGCGTGCTCGGCGGTGCCGCCGGGGCCGCGCTGGGGGTGCTAGCCACTGTCAGCTACGCCAGCTACCAGGGCTGGCCGCCCACGATCCCACCGACCGCGGTGGCAGGCGGGATAGCCGGCGCCCTCCTGGTAGGGGTGATCGCCGGCGTCTACCCGTCAAGCCGAGCCGCCCGCCTAACCCCCACCGAAGCCCTCTCCACCCCCTGACCCCGCCCCCGCCTCGCCCTGCCCCCTGCCCCCTCGTCTCCCGGTGATCAAGAGGTTTGCGTCATGGAATGGCCTCCCGGTGACGCAAACCTCTTGATCAACCCGGCGGGGTGGGGGTGGGGTCGGGGGTGGGGGTTTGGGTTTGGGGGCGGTTGGTGCGCCAGTTCGAGAGGGCCAGGGTGGCGGAGTAGCCGGCCAGGACGATCACGTGGAACAGGTAGAGCCAGAGGAGGACGGCCACTCCGGCGCCGATGTCGTCGAAGCCGCCGAAGGGCACTCCCAGGTCCAGCGGGAGCGAGGCGAAGAGCACGAAGCCGTGCAGGAATCCGGAGAGGTTCGCCGCGGTGAACGACCCGATCCCGAGGGTGGAGAGCCAGTCCGGTGAGGCCGGCCCGACGACCCGGAACACCCACACCAGCACCGGCGTGAGCACCAGCCAGACCGCCAGGAACGACAGCACCACGCCGAGCACACCGAGCCAACCGCCCTGGCGTACGAGGCGGGTGGTGAGCGGGAGCGCCAGCAGGATCGACAGCAGCAGCGCGGGGGCCGGCGCGAGCAGTGGCAGCAGCAGGAGCCGGCCCCGCCAGCCGACCAGGTGCTCGTCGGAGCGGGGCGCGGCCACCGAGACGAACGCCCGGCGCAGGCCCTCGCCGTACAGCGAGGCCGGCAGCAGGGAGGCCAGCGCCAGCAACGGGGTCAACCCCACCCCGGCGTCGACCAGCGCCTCCACCGCCCGGGGCGCGCCGATCGCGGTGGGCAGGGCCTCCACGGCGTACGAGGTGAGCCGGCGTACCCGGTCGGCCCCGGCCACCAGTGCGGTGAGCCAGATCGCCAGCAGGGCGACCGGCACGACGGCGATCGCCCCGTAGAAGGTGATCGCGGCGGCGTGCAGTGACAGGTCCCGTCCGCGCACCGGACGGAACGCGGCACTGGTGATCCGTTTCGCGCGCTGCCATCCGTTGCCCATCGGGTCCTCCTTCCCTGTCGTCGGGGCCGTCACTCCTTAAGATCGCCGGTCATGACTGTTCTCACCACCGAACGCCTGATCCTGCGCGACTGGACAGACGATCCGGCCGATCTGGCCCGGATCTACGACATCTACTCGCGTCCCGAGGTCAGCCGATATCTGGGCGTGGCGTCGGGTCTGCCGATGACCGACCCGGCCCAGGCCGTCGAGCGGCTGGGGGTCTGGCAGGAGCGGCACGCCGCCGATGGCGGCCGGTACGGCACCTGGGCGATCGAGGTACGCGAGACGGGTCAGGTGGTGGGCACCCTGTTGCTCAAGCCGCTGCCGGGGCGC
Source organism: Micromonospora sp. NBC_00330 (assembly GCF_036136635.1). NCBI lineage: Bacteria > Bacillati > Actinomycetota > Actinomycetes > Micromonosporales > Micromonosporaceae > Micromonospora > Micromonospora sp. NBC_00330. The sequence continues at coordinate 4,412,558 of NZ_CP108012.1, read as the reverse complement.
GACGAGTCGCGCCGGACCGACGACATCGAGGTGGGCTGGCACCTGCACCCGGACGCGTGGGGTCGTGGCTACGCCACCGAGGCGGCGCGCGCGGCGGTAGCCCGGGAGTTCACCGCCGGCACCCGGGAGATCTACGCGGTGGTGTCGCCGAGCAACGAGCCGTCGATGGCTGTCGCTCGGAGGCTGGGCATGACCCATGTTGGTCAGCGCACCGACTGGTACGGCGGGGAGCTGCTGGAGACCTTCGTGTTGACGGCGCCAGATGGCTGATCGTTCCCGTACGACCTGACGCAAGATCCGCGCAACTTCGGGGAAGGTGTGGCCTCCAGTAGTCGGGAGGCGGCACCTTCCCCGAATTCGTGGGCAGGTCGACGCGGGTGGCGGCGGTCAGGACAGACAAGTCCGTCAATAGTCACGGTGGTCGAAGTGTTGACGCTCCCGTAGCACGTCAGTAACCTTTGGGCCAAAGTAACGCAAGATTTCGACAAAGACGTGCACGGTTCTGTGCATGCTCTCGGAAGATTCAACGGGTCTCCTGGGGAGGCCCGTTGATGGTCGTACCCATCTGGTGTTTCCAGGACGAGCGGCGCCCCCGCGCCGCCCGTACCACCCCGTCTCTCTCGACACCGGCCCTCTCGCGTCGGCCGGCGCTGCACCGCCGCACCCCCACCCCCGTGGTCCAGCCACCGCGGCAACCGTCCCCCGACGACAAGGACAGTGATGAGACGAACGAATCTGTTCAGGATGGTGGCGGCCACGGCCGCCGCCGCGCTGATCGCGACGGCCGGGGCGACCGCCCTCGCGAACCCGGCCGCCGCCGCCGCCCGCCCGGCCGGCCCGGCCGCCGCCGCCGCCCGCCCGGCCGGCCCGGCGGCCGCACCGAGCACCGGCTTCGCCCCGGCTGCCACCAACCTCGCCCAGGGCCGTCCCACCCAGGAGAGCGGCCACGCCGACGTCTACGACTCGTCGAAGGTCGTCGACGGCAACGCGGGCAGCTACTGGGAGAGCGTCAACAACGCCTTCCCGCAGTGGGTGCAGGTCGATCTTGGCTCATCGCAGAGCGTCAACCAGGTCGTGCTGAAGCTGCCGACCTCCGGTTGGGGGACCCGCACGCAGACGCTGAGCGTGCGGGGCAGCACCAACGGTTCGTCCTTCACCGACCTGGTCGGGTCGCAGACGTACACCTTCAACCCGGCGAGCGGCAGCGCTGCCACCATCAACTTCAGCTCGACCTCCGCCCGCTACGTCCGGATCACCATCACCGCCAACAGCGGCTGGCCGGCCGGGCAGCTCTCCGAGCTGGAGGTGTACGGCAGCGGCGGCACCACCCCCGACACCACCGCCCCGAGCGTGCCGGGCAACCTCTCGTACACCCAGTCGGGCACCACCATCAGCCTCAACTGGGTGGCGTCGACGGACAACGCGGGCGGCAGCGGCATCGCCGGCTACGACGTCTACCGCAACGGCGCGTTCCTCCAGTCCATCGGCAACGTGACCACCTTCAACGACACCCAGCCGGCCACGGCGACCGTGTCGTACCACGTCCGGGCCCGCGACGCCGCCGGCAACCTCTCCGGCAACAGCAACACGGTGACCCGTACCGGCAGCGGTGACACCACAGCGCCGAGCGTCCCGGGGACGCTGTCGCACAGCACGTCGGGCAGCACGATCACGCTCAACTGGGGGGCCTCCACCGACTCCGGCGGCAGTGGGCTCGCCGGCTACAACGTCTACCGGGGCGGCAGCCTGATCGCCACGCTGGGCACCGTCCTCACCTACCAGGACACCCAACCGGCGACGGCGACCGTGTCGTACCACGTCCGGGCCCGCGACGGCGCCGGCAACCTCTCCGGCAACAGCAACACCGTCACCCGCACCGGCAGCAACCCGCCGGCCTGCACCAACGTGGCGCAGGGCAAGAGCATGACGGCGAGCGGCTCCACCTTCAGCTTCACCCCGGACAAGGCGAACGACGGGCAGCTCACCACCTACTGGGAGGGTGCGGCGAGCTACCCGCAGAACCTGACAGTGGCGCTGAATGCCAACCACTCCATCTCCGGCGTCACTGTGAAGCTCAACCCGGACCCGGCCTGGGGCACCCGTACCCAGACCATCCAGGTCCTCGGTCGCGACCAGGCGTCGTCCTCGTACACCAGTCTGGTGTCGGCGGCGGCCTACCAGTTCGCCCAGGGCACCAACCTGGTGACCATCCCGGTCAGCGCGACCACCGCGGACGTGCAGTTGCGGTTCACCGGCAACACCGGTGCCCCGTCCGGCCAGGTGGCCGAGCTCGAGGTGTGCGGCACCCCGGCGCCCAACCCGGACCTGGTCGTCAGCTCGGTGACCTGGTCGCCCACGTCGCCCAGCGAGGTCTCCCCGGTCACCCTCTCGGCAGTGGTGCAGAACATCGGGTCGGCCGCCGCCGGGGCGACCACTGTGAACTTCAGCCTGGCCGGCGCGGTCGTCGGCAGCGCCTCGGTGGGCACGCTCGCCGCGGGCGCCTCGACCACCGTGTCGTTCAACGCCGGTACGCGGCCGATGGGCAGCTACGCCGTCTCGGCGGTGGTCGACCCGGCGAACACGATCGTCGAGCAGAACAACGGCAACAACAGCTTCACGGCCGCGTCGCCGCTGGTGGTGGCGCAGGCACCCGGGCCTGACCTCCAGGTGCTCAGCATCGCCTCGAACCCGCCGAACCCGGCCGTCGGGGCGTCCGTCACCTTCACCGTGACGGTTCGCAACCGGGGCACCACCGCGACCGGCGCGACCACAGTCACCCGGCTGGTGGCGGGCAGCACCACGCTCAACACCAACACCGCCTCGATCGCCGCCGGCGCGACGGTCACAGTGGCCGTCAGCGGTAGCTGGACCGCCACCAGTGGCGGCGCCACCATCACCGCCACCGCCGACGCCACGAACGTGGTCGCCGAGACCAACGAGACAAACAACGCGTTCAGCCAGTCGATAGTGGTCGGTCGCGGGGCCGCCGTCCCGTACGTCTCCTACGAGGCGGAGGCCGGCCGTTACCAGGGCACGCTGCTGGAGGCCGACCCGCTGCGTACCTTCGGGCACACCAACTTCGCCAGCGAGTCCTCGGGTCGCAAGTCGGTACGACTCGCCAGCACCGGCCAGTTCGTCGAGTTCACCTCGGCCAACCAGGCCAACTCCATAGTGGTGCGAAATTCCATCCCGGACGCGCCCGGTGGCGGCGGCATCGAGGCGACCATCAGCCTCTACGTCAACGACGTCTTCTCCCGGAAGCTGACGTTGTCGTCGAAGCACAGTTGGCTCTACGGCAACACCGACGGGCCGGAGGCGCTGACCAACACGCCGCAGGCCGACGCCCGACGGCTCTTCGACGAGTCGAACGCGCTGTTGGCGCAGTCGTACCCGGCCGGCACCCGGTTCAAGTTGCAGCGCGACTCAGGTGACACCGCCTCCTTCTACGTCATCGACATGATCGATCTGGAGCAGGTGGCGCCGGCGGCGAGCCAGCCGGCCGGTTGCACCTCGATCACCTCGTACGGTGCCGTCGCGAACGACGGGATCGACGACACCGCCGCCATCCAGCGTGCGGTGACCGACGACCAGAACGGTGTCATCAGCTGCGTCTGGATCCCCGCCGGGCAGTGGCGGCAGGAGCAGAAGATCCTGACCGACGACCCGCTGAACCGGGGCACGCACAACCAGGTCGGCATCAGCAACGTCACGATCCGGGGTGCCGGCATGTGGCACTCGCAGCTCTACACGCTGACGGAGCCGCAGAACGTGGTGGGCGGCATCAACCACCCGCACGAGGGCAACTTCGGCTTCGACATCGACAAGAACACCCAGATCTCCGACATCGCCATCTTCGGCTCGGGCCGGATCCGGGGCGGTGACGGCAACGCCGAGGGCGGCGTCGGTCTGAACGGTCGCTTCGGCACCGGCACGAAGATCAGCAACGTCTGGATCGAGCACGCCAACGTGGGCGTCTGGGTGGGCCGCGACTACGACAACATCCCCGACCTGTGGGGGCCGGCCGACGGGCTGGACTTCAGCGGCATGCGGATCCGCAACACGTACGCCGACGGCATCAACTTCAGCAACGGCACGCGTAACTCGCGGGTGTTCAACTCGTCCTTCCGGACCACCGGTGACGACGCGCTCGCCGTCTGGGCCAACCCGTACGTCAAGGACCGCAACGTCGACATCGCCCACGACAACCACTTCGTCAACAACACCATCCAGCTGCCCTGGCGGGCCAATGGCATCGCCATCTACGGCGGCTACGACAACTCGATCGAGAACAACCTGATCTACGACACCGCCAACTACCCGGGCATCATGCTGGCGACCGACCACGACCCGCTGCCGTTCTCCGGCACGACGCTGATCGCCAACAACGGGCTCTACCGCACCGGCGGCGCCTTCTGGAACGAGGACCAGGAGTTCGGTGCCATCACCCTCTTCCCGGCCACCAGGGACATCGTCGGAGTCACCATCCGCGACACCGACATCATCGATTCCACGTACGACGGCATCCAGTTCAAGAACGGTGGCGGCAACATGCCGAACGTCGCCATCACCAACGTGCGGATCGACAGGTCCGTCAACGGTGCCGGCATCCTCGCGATGAGCGGTGCGCGCGGCAACGCCAACCTCACCAACGTGACGATCACCAACTCGGCCGACGGCAACATCGTCATCCAGCCGGGCTCGCAGTTCGTCATCACTCCCTGATCGACACGGTTTGAGTGCAGTCGGGGTGTCCGGATGTCGCGGACACCCCGACTTCCATGTTGGGCACTGCGGCGCAGGGTCCGTCGTGGGCGTCGGGCCGGCCGGCACCGGCCGACGCCGTCGAGCCGGGCGTCACAAAACACTCGGGTACGCAGATGCTGCGCGTCTTCCTCGCTGAGCGTGGTCTCGGCGAAGTCGATGACGGCGAGGTGACCGAGTGAGTCGCGCAGCGCAACAGCCAGGGCCCCTCCAAGATCTGTCGCAGGTCCGGGTTAGCCTCCCCGCGATTTCTGCGGAGGGTGCGAAGTGGACCGGTTCGGACGCATGGTGGCCGCGTTACGCAGTGGACAGACGGCCCGTGCCGATCAGCTACGGGCCGAGGCGCCCGGCGCGCTGCTGCCTCGATGGACTGCCGGCGAACCGTTAAGCCCGGCGCTGCGGCAGGTGCATCAACTCGGGTGCTTGGTCAAGGCGGTTCGCGTGGACGACACGTACGCCTGGGCGATGGCGGACAGCAGCATCTACCGGATGCCCCTTGCCGGCGGCGAGGCGCAACGGCTGCGCCTGGAGGGCAGGCGCGAGTCCTTCTACTGGGAAGCCGTGTTCGACGGTGCGACAGTCGTCGCCGTCGAGGACGAGCGGCTGCTCGTGTGGGACCTCGTGACGGGGAGGCTGCTACTGGCGACCGATCCGGATGACATTCCCCTCCGCGCGGGGCCCCTGCGGAGCCTCGGGGTCGGTGCCGGAGTGGCGGTCACCGGCACCGAGGGCGGATATCTACTGAAGTGGGATCTGGCCGACGGTCGGCTGCTGGGCAGGACCGCCGCCCACAGCGGTGATGTCAACCGCGTGGCGATCAGCACCGACAGCGCTCCGATCGTGTTGAGCCTCGGCGGCGAGGACAGGTTCACGGTGACGCTGTGTTTCCATGACCTCGACGGGTTGCGTCGCACCGGCGAGGTGGCGGTGCCCGAGCCGGCGGGTTGCGGCGGTTGGACGGTGCTGGACGGTCAGCGGCGGGCGGTGACAGTCGCCGAAGACGGCCTGCTGACCGTCTGGGATCCCGTCGCGGCGGCACCGGTGGCACAGTTTCCCACCGCGGCACGCATACGTGAGGCGCTGGTCTTCATCGCTGACGGGGCCTGTGTGGTGCTCGACGAGGACTCGGCGCTGCGCATCATGGACCTTCGGGACGGCGCGGTGCGCGGGACGATCCGGACTGACTTCACCCAGCGCGTCGGCATGGTCGCCGTGCACGGCACGTTCGCCTTCGCGGCACAGGGCGGCAGCACCGAGGGGCGGACCAACCTCCTTGAGTTGACCGATCCCCTCGCGCAGGACGACAAGGACCGGCCGTACTTCCGAGACGCTGTCCCTGCCACGATCGACGGGCGGCCCGCGATCATCGCGGTGGAAGAGGGCGGCTCGTTCGAGGTCATCGACGCGGCCGATGGGCGGAGGTTCGGCGAGCCGGCCGGCGAACGGAGAATCACACTCCGGACCGCAGTCTGGTACCCGAGACCAGGAGTTGTCACCGTAGGCGAGCGGGACCTCCTTGTCGTCATGTCGGAGTGTGGCCCGACAACCGTCGACCCGGACACTGGCGATACCCACACCGCGCCCGAGTCGTCTCTCAGCCCAGCAGGACCGAGTTTGATCGCTACCCGCAACGGCCTCATAACGGCGACAAACGACAAAGGTGTACTCGCTGTCTGGGACGCGGCCACCCTGACGCTGCGCGCTTCGCTCCAACTGGCCGAGGCATACGGGACGATCTCGCTTGCGCTCGCTGACCTGCAAGGCCGTACCGTCGTACTGGCCGGCACCGCAGGCGGCGGGATTCGTTGGTTCGACAGCGCCGACCTGACCGAGATCACCCCCCCAGGCCGATTCGCCGAGCGCCCCAACCGCACCGCCGTCAGGGGTCGGGACTGGCCCGGCCCGGAAGCCGTCACGGCATTGGACGTGTCCGGCTCCGTCGTGCTCCTGGCCGTGGACGACACCGTCACCTGCGCCGACATCGCCACCGGGGAGCCGTCCGGACCGGCCCTGACCCATCCGAAGGAGGTCTTGGCGATACGGCCAACGGTCCTCGACGGTGTTCCGGTGGTCGCCACCAGTTGCGCCGACCGGACTCTTCGGGTCTGGGAGATTGGGACAGGCCACACGATCTGGTCCGTCACCCTGCCCCAACAGGTCAGCCGGATCGTCTCGGTCGCTGCCGACCAGATCATCGTCCTCACCGAGGGTCATCTGGTCGCGGTCGGCCCAGGTCCCATGATCGTGTCTACCTGAGAATATCTCCCTGACTGGCGGTGCGCCGTGCCGCGACTGCGCTGTCGCCCGCAGATCTTGGACAGTTTCCGTTACGCCGTAACGGAAACTGTCCAAGATCTGCATGATCCGCTCGTGCATCTTGGTGCCGGGGCGGGGCATCCCGCTGTTCTCCCCGGTCGGACCGTCCCGGACGTGTGGGCCGCAACTTTGGCCGCCAACCACGGCGAAGGGGTCGTGCCGTGCTGGCCCACGGATCAGGAACAGTGCGGCTGACCGTCAGCCACTTGGGTGTCGGACTGGGTGTGCGATGACGCACAACCGGGGCGGCGATGGCTAGGCTGAGCTGAGCAGGATGGTCCGCTGAGGGGGTGAGCCCGGATGGCCCAGGCAGCGCTCGAGCCGGAGCCGGCGCCGCAGCCCACCGAGCCGTCGTTCGACGTGCTGCGGTGGCACGACGAGCCCTGGACTGCGCAGCTCGCCCTCGACCTGTTGCCGGAGACCAACGGCCCCAAGGTTGAGGTCCTGAGCGGAAGCGTGATCGTGACACCACATGCCGGGTACGACCATCAGGACGCGGAGCTGGATCTCGCCTATCTCCTCAAGCAGGCGGCCCGTCGCGCGAAGCTGTGGCTCTATCTCGAGACGAACATCGTCTCGGGCGAGGATCTCTTCATTCCGGACATCGTCATTCTCGACGCGCCCGGCGGCGGTCGCACGACGATGGACATCGGGCACGCCGTGCTCCTCGGGGAGATCGTCTCCCCCGGAAACCGACGCAAGGACATCATCGACCGCCCGCGTGAGTACGCCGCCGCACGCGTGCCCTTCTTCCTCCGGGTCGACCTGCGCAATCGGGTGCCCACCATCGCGTTGTACGAGCTGACCGAGGGGGAGTACCGGCCGGTGGCTGCCGCTGCGGCCGGGACGCGCTTCGTCATGCGGGAGCCGTTCGAGTTCTCCATCGATCCGGCCGACCTGCTGGGCGAAGAGGCGCTGCCCGAAGCGTCGCCGGAGGGCGACGGCTGAGGCTCCCAGCGGGCGTGCAGCGGGGGTGGGGAAGAATGGCCGGGTGACTACCCCCCGCGACCTTGTTCTGCTCGGGTCCACCGGCTCGATCGGCACCCAGGCCATCGACATCGTCCGGCGCAACCCGGACCGGTTCCGGGTGGTCGCCGTGGGCGCTGGCGGCGGCAACGTCGAGCTGCTCGCCGCGCAGGCCCTCGAACTGGGCGTCGAAGCGGTCGGGGTGGCGAAGGCGTCCGCCGCGCAGGACCTGCAACTCGCGTTCTACGCCGAGGCGAGCCGGCGCGGGTGGGCCACCGGCGACTTCAAGCTTCCCAAGATCGTGGCCGGCCCGGACGCCATGACCGAGCTGGCGCAGTGGCAGTGCGACATCGTGCTCAACGGGGTGGTCGGCTCGCTGGGCCTCGCTCCTACGCTGGCCGCGCTGCGCGGTGGTCGTACTCTCGCGTTGGCCAACAAGGAGTCGCTCGTTGCCGGCGGCCCGTTGGTCAAGGCCGCTGTGACGCGGCCGGGGCAGATCGTCCCGGTCGACTCGGAGCACTCGGCGCTGGCCCAGTGTCTACGCTCCGGTTCGCGCGGCGAGGTGCGTCGGCTGATCGTCACGGCCAGCGGCGGCCCGTTCCGGGGTCGACGGCGCGACGAGTTGACGCAGGTCACACCCGAGCAGGCGCTCGCACACCCGACCTGGAACATGGGGCCGGTCGTCACGATCAACTCAGCCACCATGGTCAACAAGGCGCTTGAGGTGATCGAGGCGCACGAGCTGTTCGACGTGCCCTACGCCGACATCACAGTGATGGTGCACCCGCAGTCGGTGATCCACTCGATGGTCGAGTTCGTCGACGGGTCGACGATCGCCCAGGCCAGCCCACCGGACATGCGGCTGCCGATCGCGCTCGGCATCGGCTGGCCCGACCGGGTGCCCGAGGCGGCCACCGCCGTCGACTGGACGGCCTCGCACACCTGGGAGTTCGCGCCGCTCGACGACGAGGCGTTCCCGGCCGTCGCCCTGGCCAAGGCCGCCGGGGAAACCGGGCGCTGCCGGCCGGCGATCTACAACGCGGCGAACGAGGAGTGCGTGGCCGCGTTCGCGGCGGGCCGGCTGCCGTTCCTCGGCATCGTCGACACCCTCGAACGCGTGTTGGAGGAGGCTCCGGACTTCGACGAACCAGGTACCGTCGAGGACGTGCTCGCGGCCGAGTCGTGGGCACGCGCGCACGCGCAGGAGATCATCGCGGGTTCGGTGGAAGGAGCTTGATGTCGTACCTGCTCGGGGTGGTCCTCTTCGCCCTGGCCATTCTCATCTCGGTGAGCCTGCACGAGGCGGGTCACCTGCTGACCGCCAAGGCGTTCGGGATGAAGGTCACGAAGTACTTCGTCGGTTTCGGCCCCACCGTCTGGTCGTTCAAGCGCGGCGAAACCGAGTACGGCCTCAAGGGCATCCCTCTCGGCGGCTTCTGCAAGATCGTCGGGATGACGCCGCAGGACGACGACGTCGAGCCGGGCGACGAATCGCGCGTGATGTGGCGCTACCCGGTCTGGAAGCGGACGATCGTGATGGCCGCCGGGTCCATCACGCACTTCGCGCTCGCCCTGGTCACCATCTGGATCCTCGCCGTCTCCGCCGGCCTGCCCAACCCCGACTTCCCGACCACCGACGCGCAGGCCCGCCAGGAGCCCGCCGTCATCCAGCTCAGTGAGTGCGTGGTTCCGGAGAACGCGGTGCGGGCGTGCACCCCCGCCGACGCGGCCAGCCCGGCCGCCCAGGCGCAACTGCGCAACGGGGACCGGATCACCTCGGTCAACGGCACCCCGATCAACTCCTACGGCGACCTGCTCACCACCCTGCGCGGGCTCAAGCCGGGCGACACCGCGCAGATCGCGTACGTCCGCGACGGGCAGCCGGGCACCACCAGCACTGTGCTCGCGCAGACCCAGCGTCCGCCGCTGAACGACCCCAAGGGCGCCGCCGCACCGGTGGCCGCGCTCGGCGTCGGGCTCGTCCCCAGCACCCCGACCCGCGTGACGTACGGCCCGGTCGGCGCCTTCGGCGCCACCGCCGACTTCACCGGAGACCTGGCCGTCGGCACCGCCCAGGCGCTCCAGCGCCTCCCGCAGAAGGTCCCCGCCCTGTGGACCGCCCTCACCGGCGGCGAGCGGGACGTCGACACCCCCATCAGCGTGGTCGGCGCCAGCCGACTCGGCGGCGAGGCGGTGGAGAACAACGCCTGGCTGGTCTTCTTCATGCTCTTCGTGTCGCTGAACTTCTTCATCGGCGTGTTCAACCTGCTGCCGCTGCTACCGGTGGACGGCGGCCACATCGCCATCGCCTGGTTCGAACGGGCCCGCTCCTGGGTCTACGCCCGGATCGGCCGGGCCGACCCCGGCCGGGTGGACTACCTCAAACTGATGCCCTTCACGTACGTGGTGATCCTGATCGGTGGCGCGTTCACGCTGCTGACCATCGCCGCGGACGTCGTCAACCCCATCACGCTCTTCTCAAGGTGAGTGCCTGAAGTGACAGCTATCAGTCTCGGTATGCCCGCCGTGCCGCCCCCGCCGCTCGCTCCCCGTCGGGCCAGCCGCCAGATCATGGTCGGTTCGGTTCCGGTCGGTGGTGGTGCGCCGGTGTCCGTGCAGTCGATGACCACGACCCTCACCTCCGACATCAACGCGACCCTTCAGCAGATCGCCGAGTTGACCGCGTCCGGCTGCCAGATCGTCCGGGTGGCCGTGCCCTCGCAGGACGACGTCGAGGCGCTGCCCGCGATCGCCAAGAAGTCCCAGATCCCGGTGATCGCCGACATCCACTTCCAGCCCAAGTACGTCTTCGCCGCGATCGACGCCGGCTGCGCGGCGGTGCGGGTCAACCCGGGCAACATCCGGCAGTTCGACGACAAGGTCAAGGAGATCGCTCGCGCCGCCGGGGCGGCGGGGACGCCGATCCGGATCGGCGTCAACGCCGGGTCGCTGGACAAGCGCCTGCTGAGCAAGTACGGCAAGGCCACCGCCGAAGCGCTTGTCGAGTCGGCGCTGTGGGAGTGCTCGCTGTTCGAGGAGCACGGCTTCCGCGACATCAAGATCTCGGTCAAGCACAACGACCCGGTCGTGATGATCCGGGCGTACCGGCAGCTCGCCGAGCAGTGCGACTACCCGCTGCACCTCGGCGTCACCGAGGCCGGGCCGGCGTTCCAGGGCACCATCAAGTCGGCGGTCGCCTTCGGCGCGCTGCTGGCCGAGGGGATCGGCGACACGATCCGGGTGTCGCTGTCCGCCCCGCCGGTGGAGGAGATCAAGGTCGGCAACCAGATCCTGGAGTCCCTCGGTCTGCGTGAGCGGGGCCTGGAGATCGTTTCGTGCCCGTCCTGCGGGCGGGCCCAGGTGGACGTCTACAAGCTCGCCGAGGAGGTCACCGCCGGCCTGGAAGGGCTGCCGGTGCCGCTGCGGGTCGCCGTCATGGGCTGCGTGGTGAACGGCCCGGGCGAGGCCCGGGAAGCCGACCTCGGCGTGGCCTCCGGCAACGGCAAGGGCCAGATCTTCGTCAAGGGGCAGGTCGTCAAGACGGTGCCCGAGGCCCAGATCGTGGAGACCCTGATCGAAGAGGCGCTGCGGATCGCCGACGAGATGGGCGCCGAGCTTCCCGAGGAGCTGCGCGGGCTGGTCACCGGCCCGACCGTCACCGTGCACTGATCTTCCATTCGGACACAGCGGCCGTTCCCCGTGCGGGGAACGGCCGCTGTGCGTTCGTGCTGATCGTGAGCTTGTGCGCTTGTGCGCTTGTGCGCTTGTGCGCTTGTGCGCTGTGGTGCCGTGCCGTGCCGTGTGTCCTGCCGTGCCTCGCCTTGGCGTGGTGCGGCCTGGCGTGGTGCGACCTGGCGTCACTCGGATTCGGCGAGGATCGCGTACAGCTTGCGCCGGGTCTCGTCGAGCACCTGGGCGGCCCGCTCACGCTGGTCGTCGGTGCCGTTCATCATCACCTGACGCAGAGCGTTCATCGCCTGTGCGCCGGAGTCGCGGATGTCGTGCCAGCTACTCACCGTGCCCTGGGCGACGTCCGCCCACGGCGGGGTCTGCGCGGCCTCGGTGGCCTCCGCCTGACCGGCCTCGGTGACAGTGAACCGCTTCCGCCCACCACCGGACTCCTCGGTGCTGGCGACGATCACGCCCTCGTCCTCCAGGAGTTGGAGGGTGGGGTAGATCGAGCCCGGGCTCGGCCGCCACGCGCCGCCGGTGCGGGAGTCGATCTCCTGGATCATCTCGTAGCCGTGCATCGGCCGCTCGGTGAGCAGGGCCAACACGGAGGCTCGGACGTTGGGGCGTCGGCCCCGACCCCGTCCACGACCCCGGCCGCCCCAGGGGCCGCCGTGTCCGTGCTCGTGGCCATGACCGTGCGGACCGGGCGGGACCGGCGGGAAGCCGAACCCCCGCATCCGGGCCTCGTGCATCGGGTGGTGCTGTCGGTGGAACCTCATCGGGTTCTTCCTTCCGTAGGACTATCGCTGATGCATCAACGATATATCGGCAATGCATCGTCGACAACCCTCATTTACCAAACCGTACGTACGTCTTGTTAGGGTGTCCGTCATGCACCTGCTTCCCCCGCCGGGTCCGGCCCGGGTCCTCACCCTCGGCACTCTGGTCAAGACCGTCGGACGGGGCCTCTGGCTCGTCGCCAGCGCGCTCTTCCTCACCCGGTCGGTCGGCCTGTCGGCCACCGAGGTGGGCATCGGGCTGACCATCTCGGCCCTGGTCGGTGTGTTGACCAGCGCCCCGAGCGGCTACCTGGCCGACCGCGTCGGCCCACGCGGTGTGCAGGTCGGCGCGCTGTTCGTCGCCGGCACCCTGACCGTCGGCCTGATCACCGTCCGGTCGTTCCCCACGTTCGTGCTGGTGGGAGCGGCCACCGCGCTCGCCGACGCGGTCGAGCGAGGTGCCCGCGGCGCGCTGATCGCCGGAGCGATCCCCGCCGACCTGCGGGTCCACACCCGCGCCTACCTGCGAGCCACCACCAACGTCGGTATCTCCGTCGGCGCCGTCCTCGGCGGCTTCGCCATCGCCGCCGACACCCGAACCGGATACGTCGCGCTGATCCTGGCCTCGGCGGCGACATCACTGGCCGCGGCGGTGGTCTTCCTTCGACTGCCCGCCGTCGCCCCGGTCGCCGCCCCGACGCACGGCCCTCGGCTGGTCGCCCTACGGGAACGCCCGTTCGTCGCCTTCACAGTGGTCGACGGGCTGATGTCGATGCACTTCAGCCTGCTCACCATCGCCCTGCCGCTGTGGATCGCCGGCCACACCCGGGCCCCCGCCTGGATGATCTCCGCGTTGACGCTGGTCAACACCGTGCTGGTGGTGCTCCTTCAGGTACGCGCCGCGGCTACCGCCGCCACAGTGCCCGGAGCCGCCCGTGCCGCCCGCCGAGCGGGCGTGGCCATCGCCCTGGCCTGCGTACTCTTCGCCGCCAGCGGCGCGCTGCCCACCGCCGGCGCGGTGGGCCTGCTCGGCCTCGGCGCGCTCGCGCACGTCACAGGGGAGCTGTGGCACTCCGCCGCAGGCTGGGGGATCTCCTTCGGGCTGGCACCAGCGGACGCCCAGGGGCAGTACCAGGGGACGTACGGCATGGGCTACGAACTGGGCAAGATGCTCGCACCGGTCGTGGTGACCACCCTCGCGCTCGGCTGGGGCGTACCTGGCTGGCTCGTGCTCGCCGCCCTGTTTCTCCTGCTCGGAGCCCTGGTGCCCCCGGTCGTCCGCTGGGCCGAGCGGACCCGGCCGAACAGCGCACCCGCAGAACCGGTGCCGGCCTCGCCACTCGACCGGCGGAGCGGGGGGTCGATCTGGCAGGCTGATAGTCGTGCTGACGGTGCCGGTACGCCAACTGGGGGAATCGGAGCGCCGCGCGGTCGAGCGACTGCTCGACCATGACCCGTTCGCGGGCGCGCAGGTCGCCGAGCGGATCGCCGCGCGCGGACTCTCGTGGTGGCGCGCCGAGGGCAGAATCCTGGGGTACGGGGCTCGCCGCAACCTCGAGTCACTCTGCTGGCTCGGCGGCAACCTGACCCCGGTGCTTGCCAGTGACGCCGCGGTCGCTGCCTTCGCCGACCTGCTCGCGGGCGAGGAGCGGCTCTGCTCCTCCATCGTCGGCCGCGCCGATGCCGTCCTCGGGCTGTGGAACCGCCTCTCCGACACATGGGGGCCAGCGCGAGACGTTCGGCCCAATCAACCACTGCTGGTCACCGACACGCTGCCACCCGTACCGGCCGATCCGGAGGTACGCCAGGTTCGCTCGGGCGAGGTCGACCGGCTCTTCCCGGCGGCGGTCGCCATGTACACCGAAGAGGTCGGCGTCTCCCCGCTCGCCGAGGACGGCGGACGCAGCTACCGCCGGCGCGTCAACGACCTGGTCCGGACCGGTCGCGCGTACGCCCGCGTCATCGACGGCAAGGTCGTGTTCAAGGCCGAACTGGCCGTGGTGACCAAGCGGACGGCGCAGATCCAGGGCGTCTGGGTGGCACCGGAGTGGCGAGGCCGGGGGATCGCCACCGCAGCCATGGCAGCCGTGGTCCGCGATGCGCTGCTGCGGGTCGCCCCCACCGTCAGCCTGTACGTCAACGACTTCAACCTCCCGGCACGCCGCGTCTACGAGCGCTGTGGCTTCCAGCCGATCGGCACCCTGGCGACCGTCCTCTTCTGACCGCTGCGAGGTGGGTGCGGGCGCCCTATCCGTGCAGATCTTGGACAGTTTCCGTTCGCGCGGAACGGAAACTGTCCAAGATCTGCTGGCAGCCACCGACCGGACCGCGTCATCCGGATCCGGCGGGCACCGGACATCGCCGCATCCACTTCCGGCAGGCACCCGGCATCGCAACGGTGCGCGACCACTTCCGGCGGGCAATGGCATCGCCGCATCCGCGTCCGGCCGGCACCCGGCATCGCCGCATCCCCTTCCCGCGGGCGCCGGCGTCGTGGCGGTTTGCGACCACCGACCGTGCGCCTGCCGGACACGGAAACGGAAGTGCCGCTGGCCGGCACCCCGGGTTGCGGGTGCCGGCCAGCGGTCGGTGTCGTGCGGTGGTGTCGCCGTGCGGTGGTGTTGCCGTGCGGTGGTGTTGCCGTGCGGTGGTGCTGCGTGCTTGTTTGCGATGGTGCTGTGGTGCTGTGGTTCAAGCGTGCGGGGTCAGCTGTTCCAGTGCTGGGCGACGAGGTCAGCGGCCTGCTGCTCCCACTGGGCGTAGGCGTCCGGGTAGGCCGACACCTGCACCGTCTGCGCGGCGTCGGTCAGCGCCATGTCCTGCCACCCGTCGACCTGCTTCAGACCCTTGAGGAACGCGGTGGTGGAGTAGGCGGGGTCGGTGATCTGCTCCGGCGTACCCCAACCCGAGCTCGGGCGCTGCTGGAACAGGCCCAGCGAGTCGTGGTCGTTCATGTCGCCCAGGTGACCCAGGTTCTCCAGCTTCGACTCCTGCAGGCTCGTCGCGATCGAGATGACCGCGGCCCGCTCGGGCAGGCCGGCCTTCTTCGTGGCGGCGATGATCGCCTTCACGTTGGCGCTCTGCTCGTCGTTGAGGCTGATCCGGGACTGGTCGCCCTGCGGCTTCGGCGCGTTGGTCTGCACGGCCACCGCAACGGGCTTGGCATCCACCGGGTTGGCGTGGGCGGCGATCGGACCGGCGAAGACACCACCGGCGAACGCGAGACCAGCAACAGACAGAACGCTCTTACGGAGAATGGTGTTCATGGGGGTAGCTCCTTCGGGGGTAGAACACCCACACACACCGATAGGGGGAACGGCGGTGATGGGTGTGAGCACCTCGTCCGGCGCTGCACAAACAAAGGGGGAAAGTCTGAGGGGGTGACGCCCGTGGGGCGTCGGGGGTCGGCGACCTGCCGAGCGGGGGGCTCGTGGCGCCGGGTCCCTGTGTAACGACCGGCGGGCCGGGGTCATTCCGGGGTCGGCCCATCTGCCGGCACCCGCATCGTGGCGGTACCAGGTGGTCGTTCGTGGCGACTGTAACGACCGGGGGGCCGAGGTCATTCCGGGGTCAGCCCATCCATCGGCACCCGCATCGTGGCGGCACCTGCGGTCGTTCGTGGGGACTGCAACGACCGGGTGGAGGCTGGCATTCCAGCCTGCGCGACCAGCCCTCAAGCGTCCGGGCGGCGGGTCGGTGGTACTGCGATCGTCAGGGTATGTAACGACCCCGCCCCGGCCATGATTCCGGCCCACGGGTGTGCCCGGTCACCACCCACCAACACCCACCGACGGACAAACCACCCACGCCCGCCGGAGCCACGGCGCCGAACCGGCCCTCACCCGCGTGATCCACTCGGGTTCACGGAAGTCGGGGCATCCCGGACTCCCGGACCCCCCGACATCAAGGAACCCGAGTCGATCAAGAAGCCTCTGATGGCGTCTCGATTGGCTGAATCGCCGTAGATCGGGCAAAACGCCTCGCGTGCTGGCGTCGCTGGAGTTCTGCCGGCGCCTGACCCGGGCCTGCCGGCGCGCTGACCCGCGCTGTCGGCCCTGACTTGCCCACCGCGCCGGGCTTCGACCCGGCCTGTCGGCTTAGACCGGGCCTGTCGGCTTCGGTTCGGCTGTGTCGGCTTCGGCCCGGCGTGCCAGCTTCGGTGTGCCGGCTTCGGCCCGGGTGTCGGCTTCGGCCCGGGTGTCGGCTTCGGCCCGGGTGTCGGCTTCGGCCCGAGCGGGCCGGCTTCGGCCCGGGCCTGTCGGCCTTGGAGTCCGGCCTGCCGGCCCGGACCTGCCCGCCGCGCCGACTCTGACCCCGGGACCGTCGGCTCTGGTCCGCCCACTGGGCCCGTGCGTTGCCGGCTGCTGACGGCGCTGACCCGGAAACCGTCGGTTCGGTGCGCCCTGTCTGGTTCAGGAGACGGGCGGCGTGGCCCTGGCTGCGGCATCGAGCGGATCCGCTGCCGCCGCTGGCGGAACTGACGGAAGTCCAGCTCAGGGGCGGGAAAATCGGTTGAGATGACGGGGTGGTGCCGGCAGGCTGAGGTCTCCGCCACCCACGTCCCGGAGGACTTTCCATGCGCCTGCTCCGTGATCTGTGGGGTACGTCGACCCGTCGTGTGACGATCGTGGCCGTCCTGATCGTGCTGGGTGCCGCTGGGCAGGCGGGCGCGTCGGCCCTGGCCGGCGCGGTGCTGGTGCATCGTTCGGCTGGTTTCTTCGCCGTGCTGGCCGCGGCCTTGGTCGCTGTGGTCCTCAGCGACCTCGCGGTGAGTCTGCTGATGGCCGGCCTGACCGCCGACTGGTCCGCCGACGTGCGTCGCCGGCTCTGCCGCGTCGCTCTCGGGCAGGACCTGCCCACCCTGGAGACCACTCCAGTGGGCGAGTTGCTGGACCGGATCGACGGGGACGTCTATCAGGTGGCGTCGGCAATTCGTAACCAGGGCACCCGGCTCGCTCAGGGCCTCTGCGTCGGTCTGTTGTCGATGGTCGTGGCGCTGTTCGTGTGGTGGCCGGCGGGGATCGCGATGCTGCTGCTCACTGTGGTGCTCGCGGTCGGCCTGCGCCGGCCCACGGCGCGGATCGGCCCGGCCCGGATGGCCGAGGAGGAGGCGTGGTCCGACCTGGCCGCCGTGATGGAGGAGGCGGTGCACGGCCAGGACGACGTACGCACCAGTCTGGCGCGGCCGTACGTGCTGCGGTTGTACGCCCGGCGGGCCTCTGCCGTGCTGTCCCGTGGCCTGGTGGTCTGGGTGCTGTCCGCCCGGGTGGCGACGGTGGCCACCGCGACGATCCGGGCGGGCATCGGCGCGGTGGTGCTCGGCGGTGCCTGGGCGTTGGCCACCGGCAGGATCGACGCCGCCCGGCTCACCGCCATCTGGCTGCTCGCCCTGGCCTTCGGGGCGACAGCGGAACACGTCAGCCGGATGGTGCCGGAGATCCAGGAGGCGCTTGGCGCGTGGGCGCGGGTTCAGTTGCTCTACAAGGCCCGGCAGGAGCCGGTCGGCGGGGCCAGCCCGAGCGAGGGTGACCTGCGCATTCGGGATCTGACATTCGGGTACGGGGAGAGTGACCGGGGGGCCGCGCTGCGCGGGCTCAGCCTCACCTTCGCGCGCGGTCGCTCGTACGCGCTGATCGGGCGGACCGGTTCGGGCAAGTCGACGTTGGCGAAGGTGCTCACCCGGGCGGTCGACGTGCCGCCGGGCACTGTCTTCCTCGGCGGCACCGACCTGTGCGACCTTGACGTCGAGCAGCTGCGCCGCTGGGTGGCGTTGGTGCCGCAGCGCACCGAGATCCTGGCCGGCACGCTCGCCGAGAACGTGGCGCTCTTCGACCCGGAGTTGCTCGACGCGGCGGCTCGGGCCCTTGATGAGCTGGGCCTGGCCGGCTGGATCGCCGAGCTGCCGGACGGGTTGACGACCCGGCTGGGGGAGGGCGGGCACGTGCTCTCCGCCGGTCAGGAGCAGTTGGTGGCGTTCGCCCGGATCCTGGTCCGGGAGCCGCACGTGGTGATCCTCGACGAGGCCACCGCGCGGCTGGATCCGGTCACCGAGGCGCGGGTGCAGCGGGCCACCGAACGACTGCTGCGCGACCGGATCGGCATCGTCATCGCGCACCGACTCTCCTCGGTGCGCCGCTGTGACGAGGTGGTCGTCCTGGCCGACGGCGCGGTGGTCGAGGCCGGTCCGCTGGAGACGTCGACACGCTTCGCCGAACTCCTGGCGACCAGCCACGCCGCCGCGTACGCCACTGTGGCGCCGGCCGGTCGCACCGGCGTCGGCACCGACCTTCTGGTCGGCCCCGGCCCGGACGCGTGGCCGAGCGAGCCGGCACCCGCACGGGGCGAGCCGGTCGCGCTGAACGAGCACGCCGCCGCGTGGCCGAGCGAGCCGGCACCGACGCGGGCCGAGCCGAATGGGCAGGCCACGCGGGAGACACCGCCCGACAGCGCGGTCGGGCCGACCCGGGCCGATCCGCCGCCGCTGCCGCCGGTGCCGCCGGCCCGGACACTGCGGGAGATCTTCCGACTCTGCACCAACGATCCCCGGTACGGTGCGGCCGCGATCGTGCTGTTCCTCGGGCTCAGCCTGCTCGGGCTGGACGGCCCGGTGCTGCCCTGGCTCTGGGCGGACCTGGTCGACGGGACGGGCAACCCGTACCTGCCGGCGATGGGGATCGTCGCCGGGTTGCTGATCACACTGCCGCTGCCGTTCTACACCCACGTCTGGTTCCCGCAGTGGTGGGTGCGGCAGATGCTGCGGATCGGCCTTCGTCTGGTGCACGGCCAGACCGGGCCGCGCCGGGTCAGCTCACACACCCCCGCCGAGGTGGTGGCGCAGGGTGGGGACACCGAGCGGGTGGTCCAGCTCGCCGACAACGTGTTGGACCAGACCGTCGCGCTGGTGCTCGTGGTCGCCATGACGGCGGTCACCGGCAGCGTCGTACCCGGGCTGTTCTTCCTCGGCACGATGGTCGTCTCCGGGCTGGCCGCCACGTTGTTCGGGCCGAAGCTGGAGCGCGCGGCCCGGGCGACGGTGGCGGCGCGGGCCTCCTTCGCCACGGCGCTGGTCTCCGCGCTGTCCGCGGCGCGGACGGTGAAGCTCGCCGGCGCGACCACTGCTGTGCTGCGCCACCTGGCGAGCTTGGACGTGCTGCGCAGCGACCGGCAGCGGCGGGAGATCTCGGTGCAGGTGTGGGCGCGCTCCACCCCGTCGATGGCCAGTGGGCTGTTGCCGATCGGCGCCTGGGCGCTCTACCTGAACGGATCGCTCTCCGCCGGGGCGGTGCTGGTGGCCGTCTCCACCCTGGGCGCGGCCCGCTGGTTCGCCTGGACGACGGCGTCGTTGATCTCGCAGCTTCCCTCGGCGCGGGTCTGGACCCGGCGCACGGCGGCGATGACCGGGGTGAGCGCGTACTCCGCCGGGGTGCCGGAGGTCGACCTGACCGCCGGGACGGCGCCCGCGCCGACCATGCCGCCCCGGCATCCGCTGCGACGGCTGGAGCTGCGCGGCTTCGGGGTGGTGCACTCCGACGGCACGGTGGCCGTGCGGGACGTGGACCTGACCGTGCAGCGGGGGCAGTTGGTGCTGGTCGTCGGGCCGGTGGGGTCGGGGAAGTCCTCGTTGCTGCGCGGGCTGGCCGGGATCGTGCACCACACCGGCGAGCTGGCCTGGAACGGTGATCCGGTCACCGAGCCGGAGCTGTTCCTGCGTCCCAACCAGGTCGGCTACGTCGGTCAGTTGCCCCGGGTGCTCTCCGGCACGGTGGCCGACAACATCGCCCTCGGGCACCAGGTGGACGCGGCGGGGGCGGTCAGCACCGCCCAGCTCGACCATGACCTGGCCGCCGCCGGTGGTGGGTTGGGCCTGCTCATCGGGCACAAGGGCACCCGGCTCTCCGGCGGGCAGTTGCAGCGGTTGGCGCTGGCCCGGGCGCTGGCCCCGCGTACCGAACTGCTGGTCGCCGACGACGTGTCGTCGGCGTTGGACGTCACCACCGAACTGGCGTTGTGGCAGGCGTTGCGCGGCCACGGGGTGACAGTTGTGGGCTCGACCGCGAAACGCGCCGCGTTGGTCCGAGCCGACCACGTGGTGGTCCTGATCGGCGGCACGGTGGCCGCCCAGGGCACCTGGCAGGACCTGGAGGGCGACTGGTCGCACCTGGCCGGCTGACCCACGGTCGGGCGGCCGCTCACGCGGCGACCGCCCGACCGGTCGGGGTCAGGAGGCGCGGGCGTACTGGGCGGGCCCGGAGTACGCGACGCCGAGCTTCGCGGCGGCCCGGCGCGGCCAGTACGGGTCGCGCAGCAACTCCCGACCCAGCAGCACCAGGTCGGCCTCGCCGCCGGCGACGATCTGCTCGGCGTGCTCGGGCTCCACGATGAGGCCCACCGCGCCGGTCGGCACGCCGGCCTCGCGGCGGATCCGGGCGGCCAGCGGCACCTGGTAACCCGGGCCGAGCGCGATGCGCTGCTCGGTGCTCACCCCACCGGAGGACGCGTCGACAAGGTCGACGCCGACGCCGGCCAGCTCACCGGCGAGCACCACGCTGTCCTCGATCGTCCAGCCGCCCTCGACCCAGTCGGTGGCGGAGATCCGGGTCAGCACCGGCACGTCCTCGCCGACCGCGGCGCGTACCGCGCGGGCCACCTCCAGGGTGAGCCGCATCCGGGCCGCCCGGTCGCCGCCGTACGCGTCGGTGCGGTGGTTGGTCAGCGGCGAGAGGAACTCGTTGAGCAGGTAGCCGTGGGCGGCGTGGATCTCGACGGCGGCGAAGCCGGCGTCCAGGGCGCGGACGGCTCCGGCCGCGAACGCCTCGACCACACCGGCGATGCCGGCCTCGTCGAGGCTGGTCGGCGTCCGGTAGCCGGCGGTGAACGGCTCCGAGCCGGGGGCGACCGGCGTCCAGCCGCCCTCGGTGTCCGGCACGCCACCGCGCTCCGGCGCCCACGGCCGGTAGGTGGAGGCCTTGAAGCCGGCGTGCGCGAGCTGCACTGCCGGCACCGCGCCGTGGGCGGCGACGAACGCGGTCACCGGTCGCCAGGCGTCGACGTGCGCACCGGACCAGAGGCCGGTGTCCTGCGGGCTGATCCGGCCCTCGGGGAGTACGGCGGTCGCCTCGGTCAGCACCAGGCCGGCACCGCCGACCGCGCGGCTGCCGAGGTGGATCAGGTGCCAGTCGGTGGGCAGGCCGTCGGGGCCGGCGGAGTACTGGCACATCGGCGCCATGGCGATCCGGTTGGGCAGTGTGACCCCGCGCAGGGCCAGGGGGGTGAACAGGGAACTCATGGGGTCATCCTCTCCGACACGGCGACGGGCCCCCGGGGAGAGGGGCCCGTCGCCGTACTGGTGAATCGGTCAGGCAGGAACGGGGGTGAGCTCGGGCCGGGTGTCGGCGACCGGCTCCGGGTCGGTCAGGTCACGCCGGCCGGCGGACTCGTACGCGGCCCGGTCGAGGGTGCCCTCACGGGCGGCGACCACTGTCGGCACCAGCGCCTGCCCCGCGACGTTGGTGGCGGTGCGGATCATGTCCAGGATCGGGTCGATGGCCAGCAGCAGGCCGGCGCCGGCCAGCGGCAGACCCAGCGTGCTGAGGGTCAGGGTGAGCATCACGATCGCGCCGGTCAGGCCGGCGGTGGCCGCCGAGCCGACCACCGAGACGAAGGCGATCAGCAGGTAGTCGCCGATGCCGAGGTGGACGCCGAACACCTGGGCCACGAAGATCGCGGCGAGGGCCGGGTAGATGGCGGCGCAACCGTCCATCTTCGTGGTGGCGCCGAAGGGCACCGCGAACGAGGCGTACTCGCGGGGCACGCCGAGTCGCTCGACGGAGCGCTGGGTCACCGGCATGGTGCCGACCGAGGAGCGGGACACGAAGCCCAGCTCGATCGCCGGCCAGGCGCCGGCGAAGAACCGCAGCGGGTTGAGGCGGCCGGCCAGGATCAGCACCAGCGGGTAGACCACGAACAGCACGATGGCGCAGCCGACGTAGACGGCTGTGGTGAACTTCGCGAGGGGGGCCAGCAGGTCCCAGCCGTACGAGGCGACGGCGTTGCCGATCAGGCCGAGGGTGCCGATCGGGGCGAGTCGGATGACCCACCAGAGCGCCTTCTGGACGATCTCCAGCAGGGAGCGGTTCAGCGCCACGAACGGTTCGGCGGCGTCGCCGACCAGCAGGGCCGCGGCACCGATGACGACGGCGAGGAAGACGATCTGGAGGACGTTGCCCTCGACGAACGCGCCGACCGGGTTGGTGGGCACGATGCCGGTGAGGAAGTCGGTCCACGAGCCGGTGTTCTTCGGCGGCGCCGCGCCACCCAGGTCGAGGGTCACGCCCTTGCCCGGGTTGGTGAGCAGGCCGAGGCCGATGCCGATGCTCACCGCGATCAGCGCGGTGATGCCGAACCACAGCAGGGTCTTGACGGCGAGCCGGGCGGCGTTGGCGACGCCACGCAGGCTGACCACGCTGACCACGATGGCGGTGAAGACCAGCGGCGGCACGGCCAACTTGAGAAGTTGGACGAAGAGGCTACCGACGGTGTGCAGGGTGCTGGTCAGCCAGCTCAGGTCGTTGCTGCGGGCAATGAAGCCCAGTGCGACGCCGAGCACGAGGCCGAGCAGGATCTGCACG
Organism: Micromonospora sp. NBC_00330; assembly: GCF_036136635.1. Lineage (NCBI taxonomy): Bacteria > Bacillati > Actinomycetota > Actinomycetes > Micromonosporales > Micromonosporaceae > Micromonospora > Micromonospora sp. NBC_00330. Next base: position 4,389,436 of record NZ_CP108012.1, on the reverse strand, counting down.
GAGAAGGGAATTTTGCGCAGGCTGAAGGGCATGGGGATGTATCCAATTGTCCGGTCCGATCGGGGCAGGCGTAGGAACGCGGCTAGCCCGGACAGATGCCACTGGCCTGCAGTCGGAGATCGACATACAGGCGGACAGTGAGGCCCCAGACATTGGTCATCGCTAGCCGACGATACGCCGATTCCCGCTCATCCGAAGGACCGGACGGCGTGAGGCTCCTTACATAGGGCCAGCGCGGTGGCGGTGCCCAGGCCCCACAGCACCGCGAGGGCGAGGATCAGCCGTTCCAGCACCCCCACCACCGGGCCTCGACCGATCACGAGCATCGCCAGCCCCACGGTGGCACAGAGCGGCAGTGCCAGCACGGCGGCCATGCCAGCCAGCCGACGCACCGTCCGGCCGGCCGGCCCGGAGACGGCCAGCGTGATCATGGCGAAGACCACGGCAGCGGTCGCCGCGATACTCGCGCCGCCGTGCACCAGGTCCGCCGCCGTCGCGCGCTCGAACGGCGGCAACGGGCAGCCGCCGGAGCAGGTCACCGCCCCGGACACGGCGGTGAACACGGCCCCGGTGGCGAGCAGCGCCGGGGCCGCCGCCCACACCCCGGGGGGCAGCGCCGCGCCGATCAGCAGCAACGCGCCGGCAAGGGCCAGGATCCCTATCCGGTACGTCGCGGCGTGGGCGCTGCCGGCGATGCCCGCCTCGCTGACGTACCCGGTGAGCCCTGGACCGGGACCGGCGACCACGGCGAGCGTCACCGCCACCGCGCCGGCCAGGGTGCAGCCGGCCGCCGCCGACCCGGCGACCCGGCGCGCGACCTCGCCGCGGGCCCTCGGCACGGTCGGGGCGGCCGGCCGACCCGGCTCAGCCACGCCCGTGCGGCGTGCTCCAGCCGGACTCGTCCGGCCCGACCGGCACGATGCCGCTGGGATTGATCTCCCGGTGCGTGCCGTAGTAGTGCCGCTTGATGTGGTCGAAGTCCACCGTCTCGCCGAAACCCGGCGTCTGGAACAGGTCCCTGGCGTACGCCCAGAGCACCGGCATCTCGGTCAGCTTGTTGCGGTTGCACTTGAAGTGCCCGTGGTACGCGGCGTCGAAGCGGACCAGCGTGGTGAACAGCCGCACGTCCGCCTCGGTGATCGCGTCGCCCATCAGGTAACGCTGCCCGGACAGCCGCTCGGAGAGCGCGTCCAGCCGGGCGAAGAGCGCCCGGAACGCCTCGTCGTACGCCTGCTGGGAGGTGGCGAACCCGCACCGGTAGACGCCGTTGTTCACGTCGGTGTGGATCTCGGCCATCAGCGCGTCCATCTCCGGGCGCAGCGCCTCCGGGTAGAGGTCCGGCGCCCCCGCACGGTGCAGCGACCGCCACTCGGTGGAGAAGTCCAGGGTGAGCTGCGGATAGTCGTTGGTGATCACCCGACCGGTCAGGGTGTCGACCAGCGCCGGCACCGTCACCCGGCCGGTGTAGTCCGGGTCGGTGGCCAGGTACGCCTCGGAGAGGAAGCTCACGCCGAGCACCGGGTCGAAGCCGTCCGGGTCGAGGGCGAACGCCCAGCCCCGCTCGTCCCGGATCGGGTCGACGGTGCCCAGCGAGATCGCGTCGTCCAGCCCGAGCAGGCCACGCACGATCCTCGCCCGGTGCGCCCACGGGCAGGCCCGGCACCAGATCAGCCGGTAACGGCCGGCCTCCAGCGGCCAGCGGTCCTGCTCGTCCGGGCCGCCGCCGGGCGGCGAGGTGGAGTCGGCGGTGACCCGACCGGTGAACCGGTTCGGCTGGCGGACGAACGCGCCGCCGCCGCTGGTCTCTGCGCTGAACTGGGCCCGGGCCATGCCGTCAACCTATCCGCTGCCGGCGCGGATATCCTGGCGGCCGGCAGCCCTCGTGACCCGGTGGGCGTGCCCCACCCCCGCCGTCTGCACCCCCTAAGGACTCGCGATGACCGTGGCATACCTGGTGGCCGGTGTCCGCACCCCGATCGGCCGGTACGCGGGCGCGCTGGCCGGCGTCCGCCCCGACGACCTGGCCGCGCACGTGATCCGGGAACTGGTCGCCCGCCACCCGTCGGTGGACTGGGCGCGAGTCGACGACGTCGTGCTCGGCTGCGCCAACCAGGCCGGCGAGGACAACCGCAACGTGGCCCGGATGGCGGCGCTGCTGGCCGGCCTGCCCGAGGAGGTGCCGGGCAGCACCGTCAACCGGCTCTGCGGCTCGGGCCTGGACGCGCTCGCCACCGCCGCCCGGTCCATCGTCGCCGGGGACGCGGAATTGGTGATCGCCGGCGGGGTGGAGAGCATGAGCCGGGCGCCGTTCGTCATGCCGAAGGCGACGTCGGCGTACTCCCGCTCGGCCGAGGTGTACGACACCACACTGGGCTGGCGGTTGGTGAACCCGTTGATGCGTGACGGGTGGGGGGTCGACTCGATGCCGGAGACGGCGGAGAACGTGGCCGCCGAGTACGGCGTGAGCCGGGCCGAGCAGGACGCCTTCGCGTACCGGTCGCAGCAGCGTGCGGCCAAGGCGCAGGCCGACGGCCGGTTCGCCGAGGAGATCGTGGCGGTGTCGGTGCCGGCCGGTCGGCGGGAGACCCGGCTGGTCGAGGTCGACGAGCACCCCCGGGAAACCTCGCTTGCGAAGTTGGCCGCGCTTCCCACCCCGTTCCGCGACGGCGGCACGGTGACCGCGGGGAACTCCTCGGGCGTCAATGACGGCGCCGTCGCGTTGCTGGTGGCCAGCGAGGCGGCGGTCGCCCGGTACGGCCTGACCCCGCTGGCCCGGATCGTCGGCGCGGCGGCGGCCGGTGTGCCGCCCCGGATCATGGGGATCGGCCCGGTGCCGGCCACCCGCAAGCTGCTCGACCGCGTCGGCGTCGAGGTGGGCGCCGTGGACGTGGTGGAGTTGAACGAGGCGTTCGCCGCGCAGTCCGTGGCGGTGTTGCGTGAGCTGGGGCTGCCCGTGGACGCCGAGCACGTCAACCCGAACGGTGGGGCCATCGCGCTGGGGCACCCGCTCGGTGCCAGCGGCGCACGGTTGGCGCTGACCGCCGCCCTGGAGCTGCGCCGTCGCGGCGGACGCCGGGCTCTGGCCACCATGTGCATCGGCGTTGGTCAAGGCATCTCGCTGTTGTTGGAGTCAGCCCCCTAGAGTGGTCCACACCACACGACCCGCGGGTCGACCGGTGCCCACGCGTGCCCGCTGCGCGCCCCGACGCCGGTGCCGTCCCGCGCCGCGGCGATGAACTGGGGAGCACGCTGATGCCGGACGGACTGCCGACCGAGATCGATCTGACCAGGCCGAGCGCGGCCCGGGTTTACGACTACTTTCTGGGTGGGGCACACAACTTCGAGATCGACAGGCAGTTGGCGGAGCAGATCGCCAGCATGACCCCGAATCTCGCCGCCACCATGCGCTCCGGTCGGGAGTTCCTGCGCCGGGCCGTCCGGGTGCTGCTCGACGCCGGCATCGACCAGTTCCTCGACATCGGCTCCGGAATTCCCACCGTGGGCAACGTGCACGAGGTGGCGCAGGGGGTGAACCCCAAGGCCCGCGTGGTGTACGTCGACATCGACCCGGTGGCTGTCGCGCACAGCCGGGAGTTGCTGGCTGGCAACGAGCTGACCGGTGTCATCCACGCCGACCTGCGGGAGCCGGAGCGTATCCTCGCCGAGACCCGACAGCTCGGGCTGATCGACTTCAGTCGTCCGATGGGCATCCTGCTGGCCGGGGTGGTGCACTTCATCCCGGACGCCGACGGACCGGAGGCCATCCTGGCCACCCTGCGGGCCGCGGCGGCGCCGGGCAGCTTCCTGGTCGTCTCCCACTCCACCTTCGAGGACCAGCCGCAGGAGATGCTGGACGCCCAGCGCCTCTCCGCCCGCACCGCCACCGAGATCACCCTGCGCTCCCGCGCTCAGGTCACCGGCTTCTTCGGCGACTGGACCGTCCTGGAACCGGGCGTGGTGCACATGCCGCTCTGGCGCCCGGACTCACCGTCCGACGTGGACGAGCACCCGGAGCGGTTCGGCGCCTTCGGGGGCGTCGCCCGGTACGACCAGCCCGCCGGCTGATCTCGTGGCCGCCGTCCCGGACCCCGCGGGGGTCGATGCCGGCCGGGACCCCACCGGGGTCGTCGCCGGTCGGGCGGACGCCCAGGGGTACGCCGCCGACTGGGCCCGCGCAGTGCGCCGGCTCGGTTTCGTGCCGCTCAGCGTGGCCGAGACCGAGCGGCTGTTGCTGGCGCACACGATCCGGCTGGCCCAGGCGGTACGGGCGGAGCCGTTCAGCGCCCACCCGGCCGCGGAGGTCGGGCGGGCCCTGGTGGAGGCGCACCTCACCGAGCCGCAGGCCCTGGAGTGGACGCTGCACGCGCTCGGCGCGACCTTCGGGCGTCGGGTGCTGTGCGACGGTGAACGGCCGGCCGACCTCGCCGACCGGATCGCGGCGGTGCAGGGCGGGCTGGCCGCCGGGTTCGCCCGTGCGCTGCGCGACCGCACCTTCAGCCAGCAGGAGCGGATCGCCCGGTCGGCCTGGCAGGCGCGCGACGAAGTCGAGCAGGCGCTACGCGAGAGCGAGGCACGGTTCCGGGCGGTGTTCACCGGCGCCGCGATCGGGATCGGGATCGCCGGCGTGGACGGTCGGATCATCGACGTCAACCAGGCGTTCGCCGACATGCTCGGCTACTCGATCGAGGAGTTGCGCGAGATCAACGTGGCGGCGCTGTTCCACGCCGAGGACGCCGCCGGGATGTGGGAGCTCTACCAGGAGCTGATCGAGGGGAAGCACGACGCCGCCCGGGTGGAGAAGCGCTACTACCGCAAGGACGGCACAGTGGTCTGGACGGATCTCGCCGTCTCGCTGATCCGACACGATGGCCGGCCGCGATTCACCGTCGCGATGATCGAGGACATCACCGAGCGGTACGAACTCCAGCAGCGGCTGCGCTTCCAGGCGCTGCACGACCCGCTGACCGGGCTGCCCAACCGGACGCTGTTCTTCGAGACGTTGGGACGGGTGCTCGACACCGCGGACGCCGGGCAGCGCGTCGGGGTGTGCTTCCTCGACCTGGACGGCTTCAAGGCGATCAACGACAGTCTCGGCCACGACCTCGGTGACCGGCTGCTCGTGATGATCGGCCGGCGGCTGGCCGCGTGCGTGGCCGACCACGGCCACCTGGTCGCCCGGATGGGGGGCGACGAGTTCGTGATCCTCGTCGACGGAGGGGACGACACCGACGACCCGGTCGCCGTCGCGGAGGCCGCGCTGGCAGCCGTCGCGGCCCCGGTCCACGTCGGTGAGCACCAGTTGGCCGTCTCGGCCAGTGTGGGCATCGTGCAGTGCCCGGCCTCGGAGACCACCGCGTCCGAGCTGATGAAGGCCGCGGACACCACGCTCTACTGGGCCAAGGCGGCGGGCCGGGGCCGGTGGGCGGTCTACGACCCCGAGCGCGGTGCCCGGGACATTGCCCGCGCGGCGCTGGTCGCCGGGCTGCCCGCCGCACTGGAGCGGGGCGAGTTCGTGCTGCACTACCAACCGATCGTGTCGCTGCTGGAGGGCACCATGCTCGCGGTGGAGGCGCTGGTTCGTTGGGAGCATCCGGAGTTGGGCCTGATCGGGCCGGACCGGTTCATCGGCCTGGCCGAGGAGACCGGCCTGATCGTCCGGCTCGGCGAGTGGGTGCTGCGGCAGGCCTGCGCGGACGCCGAACGGTGGTGGCGGGAGTTCCCCGACGCCCGGCTGGTGGTCAGCGTCAACCTGGCCGCCCGGCAGGCCGACGAACCGGCCATCGTGGACACCGTCGCCGACGCGTTGCAGACCAGCGGACTGCCCGCGGAGCTGCTCCAACTGGAGCTGACCGAGAGCGCCGTGATGGGCAGTGCCGGTGAGCCCCTGCGCAGCCTGCACCGGCTCGCCGCGCTCGGCGTCCGGCTGGCCGTGGACGACTTCGGCACCGGGTACTCCAACCTGGCGTACCTGCGCCGGTTGCCGATCCACTGCCTGAAGCTCGCCGGTCCGTTCGTCGAGGGCATCCGCGCGGACGGGACCGACGTGGCGGCCGACCACCGCGACGAACGGATCGTCGACGCGTTGGTCCGGTTGGCGCACGCCCTGGAGTTGTGGGTAACGGCGGAGGCGGTGGAGACGGGCGTGCAGGCGGAACGGCTGCGGGCGCTGCGCTGCGACACCGGGCAGGGCCGATACTTCGGTGCGCCCGCCCCGGCCGACGTGATCACCGCCCGGCTGGGCGGCGGAGCGTCGACGTGAGCGAGCGCAGCGAGCGAACCGGCTGGCCCAGCGGCACGGAGCGAAGTGGGGACCGAAGCGGTCCGAAGGGTGGCGACGGAGGGTGACGGCGTGGACCTGACGGACTCGCAGACGGCGGTGACGGTGGTGGCCGGGTTGGCCATCCTGGCCGGGTTGGCCGGCGTGGTGGTGCCCGGTCTGCCGGCGCTGCCGCTGTGCTGGGGTGGCGTGCTGCTCTGGGCGGTCTTCGGCGGCGCCGGCCTGGGTGGCTGGGCGGTGTTCGCCGCCGCCACACTGGTGGCCGGGGGTGGCGCCGTCATCAAGTACGCGTGGCCGGGCCGGAACCTGAAGCGCACCGGTGTGCCGACGTCCACGCTGCTCGCCGGTGCTGTGCTCGGCATCATCGGGTTCTTCGTGGTGCCGGTCGTCGGCCTGGTGCTGGGCTTCGTCGCCGGGGTGTGGGCCGCCGAACGGCTCCGGCTGGGCAGTAACCAGCTAGCGTGGCCCTCCACCGTGCAGGCCCTGAAGGCCGCCGGCCTGTCGATGCTGGTCGAGTTCCTGGCCGGCCTCCTGGTCGCGGCCCTCTGGGTAGCCGGCCTCCTCCTGACCTGACCCACCCCCCTTCCCACGTTGATCAAGAGCTTTCGGTCAGGCACTGCCGGAAATCCGACGCAAACCTCTTGATCACGAGGGGGAATGGGGCGCGGGGCACTTTTCGGGTACGGCGGAGTGGCCGTACGTGAGAGAGAGGCGTGCCCCGCGCCACCGGGTCGGGCGGTCCGAGCGCCCGGGGTGGGCCCTTGTCGGGCCTGGTCACCGGTCCAGGATGCCGGCCGGGGCGGCCGGTCGGCAACGCAATTAGCCCGACGGCGGTGAGATTCCCACCGACTACGTATTGACCGCCTTGATCGGCCGGGTCGACACTTTGCCCACTCGCACGCGGAACCACCTCAGGGAGGTGTGCAGTGGCCACGACGCCCGTGCCGACCGCCGAGCAACCGATGGACGACGACGCCCGGCGGCTCGCCGAACTCGGCTACAAACAGGAGCTGCGCCGTAAGTGGAGCGGCTTCTCCAACTTCGCCATCTCCTTCTCGATCATCTCGATCCTGGCCGGCTGTTTCACCACCTTCGGTCAGGCGTGGAACAACGGCGGGCCGGTCGCCATCTCCTGGGGCTGGCCGCTGATCTCGCTGTTCATCCTGATCATCGGCTTCTGCATGGCGGAGCTGGTGTCGGCGTACCCGACAGCGGGTGGGATCTACTGGTGGGCGGCCACCATGGGCCGTCCGGTGCACGGCTGGTTCACCGGCTGGTTGAACCTGATCGGTCTGGTGGCGGTCACCGCCTCGGTGGACTACGGCTGTGCGACGTTCCTCAACCTCACCCTGTCGGCGCTGTTCGACGGTTGGGCCGGGACGCTGCGTCAGGCGTTCGTCCTCTTCGTGATCATCCTGGTGCTGCACGGGCTGATCAACATCTTCGGGCACCGGATCATCGACGTACTCCAGAACGTCTCGGTCTGGTGGCACGTGGCCGGCGCGGCCGTCGTGGTCGCCATCCTGGTCTTCGTGCCCGACAACCACCAGAGCTTCCAGTTCGTGTTCACCGAGCGGTTCAACAACTCGGGCTTCGGCGACGGGGACATCGGCGGGCTGACGTTCTGGTTCTACGTGCTGCCGCTGGGCTTCCTGCTGACCCAGTACACGATCACCGGCTTCGACGCCTGCGCGCACGTCTCCGAGGAGACCCGGGGCGCCTCACAGGCCGCGGCCCGCGGGCTCTGGCAGTCGATCTTCTATTCGGCGGTCGGCGGCTGGATCCTGCTGCTGGCGTTTCTCTTCGCTGCCACCGACGTCGAGGCGGTCAACGCCGCGGGCGGCTTCTCCGGCGCCATCTTCGAGTCCGCGCTGACCCCGGTCTTCTTCAAGATCGTCATCATCATCTCGACCATCGGCCAGTTCTTCTGCGGCATGAGCTGCGTGACCTCGATGAGCCGGATGGCGTACGCGTTCAGCCGGGACCGCGCCGTACCCGGATGGCGGCTGTGGTCGACCGTCGACCGCAACGGCACCCCGGTCAACGCGATCATCGGCGCCACACTGGCCGGCCTGGTGCTGACCCTGCCGGCGCTGTACGAGAGCTCCGCCGGTATCCCGATCGCCTTCTACGCGGTCGTCTCCGTCGCGGTGCTCGGGCTCTACCTGTCGTTCCTCATCCCGATCGCGCTCCGACTGCGGATGGGCGACAGGTTCGTCCCCGGGCCGTGGACGCTGGGCCGCAAGTACAAGCTGTTCGGCTGGATCGCGGTGATCGAGATCGCGATCATCGCCGTCTACTTCGTGCTGCCGATCGTGCCCGCCGGTGTGCCCGGCAACGACGGGTTCACCTGGTCGGCGGTGAACTACGCGCCGCTCGCCGTCGGCGGGGTGCTGCTGGTGGTCGCCGTCTGGTGGTACGCCTCCGCCCGCAAGTGGTTCACCGGCCCGGTTCGTACCGTCGAGGAACCGGCGGTGGCGCCCGACCCGGCGCCGGCCGACGGTCCGGTCTGATCGGCGCCCGGCGGGACGGACGGTGCTGCCGTCCCGCCGGCCGACGGTCGGGTTTGCCGCACGTGCCGCCGGGGGCATTGACGGTGATCCGGTTTGCCAGTAGACCTTGGTGATGGAGGCCCGCGAATGAGGAAAGCTCCGCTCACGCTGGAACAACTGCGGGTCGCCGTTGCCGAGGGCGAGATCGACACAGTGGTGCTGGCCCTCGTCGACATGCAGGGCCGGTTGCAGGGCAAGCGGTTCCACGCGCCCTTCTTCCTCGACCAGGTGGTGACCAACGGCAGCGAGGGCTGCAACTACCTGCTCGCCGTGGACGTCGACATGAACACCGTCGACGGGTACGCGATGTCGAGCTGGGAACGCGGCTACGGCGACTTCGCGATGGTGCCGGACTTCGCCACCTTGCGCCGGGTGCCCTGGCAGCCCGGCTCCGCCCTGCTGCTGGCCGACCTGACCTGGCTCGACGGCTCGGGTGACGTGGTCGCCTCGCCCCGGCAGATCCTGCGCCGGCAGCTCGACCGGCTGGCCGAGCACGGGCTGACCGCGTACGCCGGCACCGAGTTGGAGTTCGTGCTGTTCCGCGACTCGTACGAGGACGCCTGGCAGCGTGGCTACCGCGACCTCACCCCGGCCAACCAGTACAACGTCGACTACTCGCTGCTCGGCACCGCCCGGGTGGAGCCGCTGCTGCGCCGCATCCGCGTCGAGATGGCCGGCGCCGGGCTCACCCCGGAGAGCGCCAAGGGCGAGTGCAACCTCGGGCAACACGAGATCGCCTTCCGGTACGACGAGGCGGTGGCCTGCGCCGACCACCACGTGATCTACAAGAACGGCGCCAAGGAGATCGCCGCCCAGGAGGGAATGGCGATCACCTTCATGGCCAAGCCGAACGAGCGGGAGGGCAACTCCTGCCACATCCACTTCTCGCTCCGGGACTCCTCCGGCTCGTCGGCGATGCTCGGCGACGGACCGGCGCACCTGTCGCAGACCGGGCAGCGGGTGCTCGCCGGGCTGCTGGCCACCATGCGGGAGTTCAGCCTGCTCTTCGCCCCGAACATCAACTCCTACAAGCGCTACCAGCCAGGATCGTTCGCCCCGACCGCGCTGCGCTGGGGTGTCGACAACCGCACCTGCGCGCTGCGGGTGGTCGGGCACGGGCAGGGCATGCGCGTGGAGAACCGGGTGCCCGGCGCCGACGTCAACCCGTACCTGGCGATCGCCGGGCTGGTCGCCGGGGCGCTGCACGGCATCGAGGGCGAGTTGGAGTTGGGTGCGGAGTGCACCGGCAACGCGTACGACGACCCGGAGGCCGAGCGGGTTCCCGGCACCCTGCGCGACGCCCTTGCCCTCTGGGAAGACTCCACAGTGGCCCGGGAGGCGTTCGGCCCCGAGGTGGTGGCCCACTACGCCAACCAGGCGAAGGTCGAGCTGGCCGCCTTCGACGCCGCGGTGACGGACTGGGAGCTGACCCGTGGCTTCGAACGCCTCTGACCACGTGAGGATGGGGGTGGCGGTGTGACGGTTCTGGTGGACCCCGCTAGCGGGGTGGGGTTTCGGGAGGTTGCGGCGGCCTCGGTGGACGAGGTTGACGCGGCGATCTCGCGGGCGGCTGCCGCGTTCGAGACCTGGCGTCAGGTGGGGGCGGGGGACCGGGCGCGGTTGCTGCGGCGGTTCGCCGCCGTCGTCGACGCGCATCTGGACGAGTTGGCGGTGCTGGAGGTGCGCAACTCCGGGCACACCGTCGGCAACGCCCGGTGGGAGGCGGGCAACGTCCGTGACGTCCTGGACTACTACGCCGGCGCGCCCGAGCGGTTGACCGGGCGGCAGATCCCGGTGCCCGGCGGGTTGGACGTCACCTTCCACGAGCCACTCGGTGTGGTCGGCGTGATCGTGCCCTGGAACTTCCCGATGCCGATCGCCGCCTGGGGGTTCGTCCCGGCGCTCGCCGCCGGCAACACGGTGGTGCTCAAGCCCGCCGAACTGACCCCGCTCACCGCGCTGCGCCTGGCCGAGTTGGCCCGCGAGGCCGGCCTGCCCGACGGCGTCTTCACAGTCGTCCCGGGCGAGGGCTCGGTGGTGGGGGAGCGGTTCGTCACCCACCCCGCGGTCCGCAAGATCTGCTTCACCGGCTCCACCGAGGTCGGTACCCGGATCATGGCCGGCTGCGCCGCCCAGGTGAAGCGACTCACCCTGGAGTTGGGCGGCAAGAGCGCGAACATCGTGTTCGCCGACGCCGACCTGGAGCGCGCCGCCGCGACCGCGCCGGGCGCGGTCTTCGACAACGCCGGCCAGGACTGCTGCGCACGGTCGCGGATCCTCGTCCAGCGTTCGGTGTACGACCGGTTCCTGGAACTGCTCGAACCGGCGGTACGTGCGGTGCGCGTCGAGGACCCGTCCCGCGACACCGCCGAGATGGGTCCGCTGATCTCCGCCGCCCAACGGGACCGGGTAGCCGGTTACCTCGCCGGGGCGACCGTCGCCTTCACCGGCTCCTGCCCCGACGGCCCCGGGTTCTGGCACGCGCCCACAGTGCTGCTGGCCGACTCTCCGGCCGACCGGCACTGGCGGGAGGAGATCTTCGGCCCGGTGGTCTCGGTGCTGCCGTTCGACGACGAGGCGGACGCGGTCCGGCTCGCCAACGACACCGAGTACGGCCTCTCCGGCTCGATCTGGACCCGGGACATCGGTCGGGCCCTGCGGCTGGCCCGCGCCGTCGACTCGGGCAACCTCAGCGTCAACTCGCACTCCTCGGTGCGTTACTGGACCCCGTTCGGCGGGATGAAGCGCTCCGGGCTCGGCCGTGAGCTGGGCCCGGACGCGCTGCACTCCTTCACGGACGTCAAGAACGTGTTCATCGCGACGGAGGAGTGACGCCAGTGCAGGGTCGGTTGCAGGACCGGGTGGCAGTGGTCACCGGAGCGGGCAGTGGCATCGGGTTGGCCACCGTGCGGCGGTTCGCCGCCGAGGGGGCCCGGGTGGTCTGCGTGGACATCGACGCGGCTGCCGGCACCAAGGCCGCCGAGGAGTGCGGCGGCGAGTTCGTGGCCACCGACGTGGCCGACGAGTCGGCGGTACGTGACCTGTTCGACGGGGTTGCCGATCGGCACGGCCGGGTGGACATCGCGTTCAACAACGCCGGCATCTCACCGCCCGACGACGACTCCATCCTGGACACCGGCCTGGACGCGTGGGAACGGGTGCTGCGGGTCAACACCACGAGCGTCTACCTGTGCTGCAAGTACGCCATTCCGCACATGCGGCGGCAGGGCAAGGGCTCGATCATCAACACGGCCTCGTTCGTGGCGTTGATGGGTGCGGCCACGTCGCAGATCGCGTACACCGCGAGCAAGGGCGGGGTGCTGGCGATGACCCGGGAGTTGGGTGTGCAGTTCGCCCGCGAGGGCATCCGGGTCAACGCCCTCTGTCCCGGCCCGGTGGCCACCCCGTTGCTGCTGGAACTCTTCGCCGCCGACCCGGAGCGGGCCGCCCGTCGGCTGGTGCACGTGCCGATGGGACGCTTCGGGCAACCGGAGGAGATCGCCGCCGCGGTGGCGTTCCTGGCCAGCGACGACGCCTCGTTCATGACTGCCGCGCAGTTCGTGGTCGACGGCGGCATCACGGGCGCCTACGTCACCCCTCTGTGAGCGCGAGGAGTGAGCCGGGTTTGCGAGCCCCACAGTCGCGAATCGTGCCAGCTATGAGAAGGCCGCTGATCGGGGTCAGCGCGTACGTCGAACCCGCCGACTGGGCGGTCTGGCGCGGTGTGCGAGCGGTGCTGGTGCCGGAGGCGTACTCGCGGGCGGTGGCGGCCGCGGGTGGCCGGGCGGTGGTACTGCCGCCGGACGACGTGGACGCGGACGTGGTGGCCGTCCTCGACGGGTTGCTGTTGGCCGGTGGCGCGGACGTCGGCCCGGGGCGGTACGGCCAGCCGCCCGACCCCCGTACCGAGGACCGGCCGGACCGGGACGCCGGCGAGTTGACGCTGTTGGCCGCCGCGCTCGCCGCCGAGGTGCCGGTGCTGGGCGTGTGTCGGGGGATGCAGTTGCTGGCTGTCGCGTACGGCGGCACGTTGCACCAGCACCTGCCCGACGTGGTGGGTCACGAGGCGCACCGCCCTGCGCCCGGGGTGTACGGCGCGCACGCGGTGCGGTTCGCGCCGGGGAGCCTGGCCGCATCGGTGCTGGCCGGGGTCGACCAGGTCAACTCGTACCACCATCAGGCGGTCTCCGATCCGGGTCGGCTCACGGTGACCGGTTGGGCGGGCGACGGCGTGGTCGAGGCGGTGGAGGACCCGGCCCTGCCGTTCGTGCTCGGAGTGCAGTGGCATCCGGAGAACGAATTGGACCCCGCCCCGATCACGGCGTTGGTGAGGGCCGCCGGCCAGCGGGTGTGACCGGGATCGCCCCCGTCCGTCGATGGCACCGGTGGGAGGATCGGCGCATGGGCAAGGTGTATCCGGAGATCGATGCTCGACTGCGTGACTTCATCGTGGCTCAGCCGCTCTTCTTCGTGGCGACCGCCCCGTCCGGGGTCGAGGGGCACGTCAACGTGTCACCGAAGGGCATGCGGGGCACGTTCGTGATCCTCGGCCCGCACCGGGTGGCCTACCTCGACTATCACGGCAGTGGGGCGGAGACCCTCGCCCACCTGCGGGACAACGGCCGGATCACGCTGATGTTCTGTGCCTTCGACGGCCCGCCGAAGATCGTCCGCTTGCATGGTCGGGGCAGCAGCGTCGCGGTCACCGAGGACGCCTTCGCCGATCGGCTCGCCGAGTTTTCCGCACCGCCGGACGTGCACGCCGTCCGTGCGGTCATCACCGTCGAGGTGGAGCGGGTCAGTGACTCCTGTGGATACGCGGTGCCACTGATGGACTTCCGGGCCGAGCGTGATCTGTTACTCACCTCACACTCCCGCCGCAGCGCCGATGATCTGGTCGTCTACCGGGCCACCAAGAACGCGGCAAGCATCGACGGGCTGCCGGTCTTCTGACTCCTCAGAGCGCTCCGGCCACCGCAGGTGGACGCCGCCGTCCACCCGCACTGTCCGGTGCCCGACGCCCCAGGCGTACGTAACCAGCGTCCATCGCTCGTGATGCGTTACGTTGCTGGTCCGCTTGGGTACAAGTCGGAGCACGGCGGGTGAAGATCAACGGTCGAGGGGTACGGCCGGAGCGGGAGGCTGCATGAGCTCGGCCCAGGGGGGCGCGGACATCGGGCATCCCGCCCTGTCCGGTCGCGAGACCCCGCCGATGCTGGCGGCCGCGTTCGCTGCCGGCGGCGAGATGGGCGAGCGGCTGGCTTCCTTCGACTGGTCCTCCGGCCCGCTGGGTGAGCCCGGCCAGTGGCCCCCGGCGCTCTCCAACGCGGTCGGCATGATGCTCGCCTCCAGCGCGCCGATCGTCATGTTCTGGGGCGACGAGCAGTTGGCCTTCTACAACGACGCCTACCGGCCGACCATCGGCGGCAAACACCCGGACGTGATCGGCCAACCGGCCCGCGTGAACTGGGCGGAGACCTGGGCGGTGCTCGGCCCGCTGCTCGACAGCGTCCGGCGCACCGGCCGCTCCTACCGGGGCGAGGACCATCCCTTTCTGCTGGACCGTTACGGCTTCGTCGAGCAGACCTACTTCAACGTCTCGTACGACCCGATCCGGGGGGACGACGGCGCGGTCAGTGGCGTCTACTGCATCGTCAGCGAGACCACCGGGCGGGTGCTCGGCGAGCGTCGGTTGCGGGCGCTGTCCGAGCTGGGTGCCGAGCTGAGCGACATCGGCAGCGCCACGGAACTGGGTCGGACCGCCGCCGGGGTGCTCGGCCGGCACCGGGCCGACGTGCCGTTCGCCCTGATCTATCTGGCCGACGACAACGACCAGCTCACCCTGGCCGGCTGCACCGGCACCACCCCGCCCGCCGTCGACGTCACAGCGCAGTTGTTGGCCCGGCTGCCCGCCGATGACGCGCCCGCCACCATCGAGGTGGCCGCTCTGCTCGACGCGTCGCCTGTCGACGCCGCCGACCAGGCCCTCGTGCTGCCGCTCACGGCGACCAACCAGACGGTCGGCGCGCTTGTCGTCGGCGTGGCCCGTCAGCTGCCGCTCAGCGACGACTACCGCGACTTCCTCGGCCTGGTCGCCGCCCAGATCTCCCGGGCGGTCGGCACCCAGCGGGCGTACGAGCAGGAACGGGCCCGCGCCGCCGAGTTGGCCGCGCTGGACCGGGCGAAGACCAACTTCTTCGCCAACGTCAGCCACGAGTTCCGCACCCCGCTGACCCTGGTGCTCGGCCCGCTGGAGGACATGCTGGCCGACCCGGAGCTGCCCGCCACCGAAACCGACCGGCTCACCATGATGCACCGCAACGCGCTGCGCCTGCTCAAGCTGGTCAACACCGTGTTGGACTTCTCCCGACTGGAGTCCGGTCGGCTCGCCGCCCGCTACCAGCCCACCGACCTCGCCGGTTACACCGCCCGGCTGGCCAGCACCTTCCGCTCGGCCACCGACCGGGCCGGCTTGCGACTGGTGGTGGACTGTCCGCCGCTGCCGACGCCGGTCTTCGTCGACCGCGACATGTGGGAGAAGATCGTCCTCAATCTGGTGTCGAACGCGGTCAAGTTCACCTTCGACGGCGAGATCCGGGTGCGGATCCGGGCCGTCGAGGGCGCGGCCCTGCTGGAGGTGACGGACAGTGGCGTCGGCATCGTGCCGGACGAGCTGCCGCACGTCTTCGAACGGTTCCACCGGGTCCCCGGGGTGCGGGCACGCACCCACGAAGGCACCGGCATCGGCCTCGCGCTGGTCCGGGAACTGGTCGAGATGCACGGCGGTGAGGTCGGGTTGACCAGCACTGTCGACGTCGGCAGCACCTTCACGGTGACCGTCCCGTTCGGCTCGGCGCACCTGCCTGCGGACCGGGTGGCGGCGTTCGACCCACTGCCCGTGGGCGAGCCCGAGCAGGCCCGGCTCTTCGTGGCGGAGACCGCGCTGTGGGCCGGTGTCGCGTCGACACCCGAGCTCGACCGGCAGCCGGCGAAGGGCACCTCGGCTGGCCGGATCCTGGTCGTCGACGACAACGCCGACCTGCAGGAACACGTCAGTCGGCTGCTCTCCCCGACCTGGGACGTGGTCACCGCCAACGACGGGCTCGATGCCCTGCCACTGGCCCGCGAGGGCGGGTTCGACCTGGTGCTCACCGACGTGATGATGCCCCGGCTGGACGGGTTCGGGCTGGTGAGCGCGCTGCGCTCGGACCCGCGTACCCGGCATGTGCCGATCGTGCTGCTCTCCGCCCGTGCCGGCTCCGCGGAGGCCGTCGCCGGTCTCGCCGTCGGCGCCGACGACTACCTCACCAAGCCGTTCTCCGCGCAGGAGCTGATCGCCCGGGTCCGGGCCAACGTCGAGCTGGGCCAGCTGCGCGGGCAGATCATCCGCCGGCTCCGGGCGCTGGCCGACGCGGCGGTGGCGGTGAACACCGCCCGATCCACCGCCGACGTGCTCCAGGTCGCCGCCCGGCACGCGTTGAGCCTCGCCGAGGCCGCTCGGGTGGTGGTCACCGCGGCCGAGTCGCGCTTCGAGGCGGACGGCGGCGGCACCACCGCCGCCGACCCGTCCTTCGTGGCCGAGCTGACCGGCACCGCCGGCAAGCAGCTCGGTGAGTTGCAGGTCTGGCGGGCCGATGGCGATGAGGCGCAGGCCGACGACGCCGCGTTGACCCAACTGGCCCGGCTCGTCGGGGTGCGACTGGAGAACGCCCAGCTCTACGAAGCCGAACACCGCATCGCCACCACCCTTCAGCACAGCCTGCTGCCCCGGTCGCTGCCCCAACTGCCCGGCGCGGTGGTGGCCAGTCGTTACCTGCCCGGCAGCGCCGACGTCGAGGTCGGCGGCGACTGGTACGACGCGATCGCGCTGAACGGCGACGAACTGGTGCTGGTCATCGGCGACGTGGTCGGCAAGGGCGTCCGGGCCGCCGCGGCGATGGGGCAGCTGCGCAACGCGCTGCGGGCGTACGTGCTGGAGGGCTTCGATCCGGGCGAGTCGCTGACCCGGCTCAACCGGCTGGTCGGCTCCACCGAGGGCCGCTCCTTCGCGACAGTGGTCTGCCTGCTGTTCAACCCCCGCACCGGTCGACTGCGGTACGCGAGCGCCGGTCACCCGTCCCCACTGTTGATCACCGGAGGCGACGTGGCGTTCCTGCACGACCGGGCGCTCGGTCCACCGGTCGGCGCCCTCCCCAACGCGACGTACGAGTCGGCCGAGGGCGAGTTGCCGGCCGGCACTCGGCTGCTGCTCTACACCGACGGGCTGATCGAGGACCGTCAGCTCGGCATCGATGCCTCACTGGCCCAGCTGCGCATCGACGCGGCCACCCCGAGTGAGCACGTGGTGGACCTGATCGACGCCGTCGTGGAGCGGGTCACCGGACGGCCGCGCCGCGACGACGTGGCGGTTCTCGCCCTGGAGGCGGCGGAGCTGAACCGCTTCGCGCTGCGGCTACCGGCGGACCCGACCCGGCTCAGCGTGCTCCGAAAG
Source organism: Micromonospora sp. NBC_00330 (assembly GCF_036136635.1). Classification (NCBI taxonomy): domain Bacteria; kingdom Bacillati; phylum Actinomycetota; class Actinomycetes; order Micromonosporales; family Micromonosporaceae; genus Micromonospora; species Micromonospora sp. NBC_00330. The sequence goes on along the minus strand of NZ_CP108012.1, from coordinate 4,372,116 downwards.
CGACTGGAGGACTTCCTGGTCGCGCACTCCGTCGGCGAGACCGACCTGTTCGACCTGACCGTCGCCGTCTCCGAGGCCGCCGCCAACGCCATCGAGCACCCGGTCCACCCCGCCGAGGCCATGATCAGTGTGGAGGTGGCCATCGAGGATCGGACGGTGACGGCCACCGTGCGCGACAGCGGACAGTGGCGGGAGTCGACCGGCTCCGGCTTCCGGGGCCGCGGCCTGGACCTGATCAGAGCGCTGGGCGACCTGTCGGTACGGCGTACCGCTGAGGGCACCGAGGTGACGCTGCGCCGGCGGTTGCAGGACTGACCGCGCGCCCGGCGGCGGCCGGGCGCCTAGGCCGGGTCGAGCCAGCCCTGCTCGCCGAGGCCGGAGATCTCCAGCACCCGACGGACCTGCCGGGACGGGCGGACGGTGAGTCGCCCCGGGAACTCCTGGGCGAGCCGGACCAGGGCGTGGATGGCTGCCGAGTCGAAGAAGGTGACAGCGCTCAGGTCGAGAGTGATCTTCCCGGCGGGCTCGCGCCGCGCCGTCTGGAGCATCGTGTCCGCGGTCGCCATGTCGACCTCGCCGGCCACCACGACGTGGAGGTGGTCACCGTCGATCTCGGCGCTGGCGGAGAAGACGGGCGGTGCTCCCCCTTGATCCACGCTGACACCATGGCACAGCCACCTTGGCAGGGCAACAACCTCCACCGGGTGGCCGTGGCGCGGGTCACCAGCGGCCCCGGCGATAGGCTTGCGGCATGACCGTCCGTCCGCCGCTGACACCAGGCACGCTCTCCCCGATGCGACCGGTGCCATCCCAGATCGCCCGACCGGAGTACGTGGGCAAGGCGCGTCCGCGGGAGTGGCGTGGCTCGCACGTGCAGACGCCGGAGACCATCGCCAAGATGCGGATCGCCAGCCGGCTCGCCGCCCAGGCGACCCAGCTCGCCGGCGAGCACTGCAAGCCGGGCGTGACCACCGACGAGATCGACAAGGTGGTGCACGAGTTCCTCTGCGACCACGGCGCGTACCCGTCGACGCTGGGCTACAAGGGCTTCCCGAAGTCCTGCTGCACCAGCCTCAACGAGGTCATCTGCCATGGCATCCCGGACACCACGGTCCTGACCGACGGCGACATCATCAACGTCGACGTGACCGCGTACATCGGTGGGGTGCACGGCGACACCGACGCCACCTTCTGCGTCGGCGAGGTCAGCGAGGAGGCCCGGCTGCTGGTCGAGCGGACCCACGAGGCGATGATGCGCGGCATCCGCGCCGTCGCCCCGGGACGCCAGATCAACGTGGTGGGCCGCGTCATCGAGTCGTACGCCAAGCGGTTCGGCTACGGCGTGGTCCGCGACTTCACCGGCCACGGCATCGGCGAGGCCTTCCACAGCGGCCTCTACGTGCCGCACTACGACAGCCCGCGCCCCACTGACATCATGGAGCCCGGCATGACGTTCACCATCGAGCCGATGATCACCCTCGGCACCTACCAGTACGACATGTGGGACGACGGGTGGACGGTGGTCACCAAGGACCGGAAGTGGACGGCGCAGTTCGAGCACACCATCGTGGTGACCGACGACGGCCACGAGATCCTGACCCTTCCGTGAGCGCGAGGAACGCAGCGAAGCGGAGTCCCGCAGTCGCGAACGAAGGGCAGGCGCCGTGACCGACACCCCAGCGGCGCTGCGCGAGGCGCACCACGCGGACGTCTCCGGCGGCTGGCTGCGTCCGGCCGTCTTCGGCGCAATGGACGGCCTGGTCACCAACATCGCCCTGATCGCCGGCGTCGGCGGCGGCGGGGTGTCGCCCCGCAGCATCGTGCTCACCGGCAGCGCCGGCCTCGTCGCCGGTGCCATCTCCATGGGCCTCGGCGAGTACACCAGCGTGCGCTCCGCCAACGAGCAGGTCGCCGCCGAGGTGGCCAAGGAGCGACGGGAACTGGAACGGCACCCCGAGGCGGAGGCCCGGGAGCTGGCCGACGCGTGGGTGGCCCGGGGCCTGCCCCGGGACCTCGCCACCCAGGTCGCCGAGGCGGTGCGGCGCGACCCGGAGGAGGCGCTGCGGGTGCACGTCCGCGAGGAGCTGGGCGTCGACCCCGACGACCAGCCCAGCCCGTGGGCCGCGGCGATCTCGTCGTTCCTGTTCTTCTCGATCGGCGCGCTGGTCCCGCTGCTGCCGTACCTGCTCGGCGCCACCGAACTGTGGCTGGCGCTCGCCGTCGGCGGGCTCGGGCTGTTCGCCGCCGGTGCCGTGGTGGCCAGGTTCACCCGCCGTCCCTGGTGGACCAGCGGGCTGCGCCAGCTGCTGCTGGGCGCCGCGGCGGCCGGCGCCACCTACCTGATCGGCTCGCTGATCGGCGTACCGGGCGGGCTGTGACGCGCCTCAGGTGCTGAGCAGCTCGTCGATCGTGCCGTCGACCGCACGGCCACGGGCGGCCAACTCCTCTGCCTGCCGGGCCAGCACCACACCCACCTCGGTCATGTCCGCCCCGGCCAACCCGGTGCGCCGCACCGCGTCCCCCGGGTCACGGAAGTAGGTGCGACTCAGCAGACCGGTGACGGTGGCCGCCGCCAGCCGGGCCTCACCGAGCATCAGCAGAGCCTGATCGGTCTCGTACCACTCGGCCAGCCGGGCCGCCCGGGAGTGCGCCGCGCTGCCCCTGTACCACGCCTGGCGGGCCGCGGTGCTGAACTCCGCCGGCCGGGCCCGAGCCAGCCGGCCGAGGTGCTCGTCGCGCAGCGTCCGCAACCAGCCCGTCGGATCGTGCAACGCCTGCGTGGTGACGTACCGGTCGGCGGTCAGCGGCCAGAGCGGGGAGAGCACCCGGGCCTGGGCCAGGTAGTCCTCGGCGGCGGCCACCGTCAGATCGACGAGCACCCCGTCCACCCGCCGGGTCGCCGGCGGCGGGCCCGTCCCGGGTCGGTAGGTGACCACCAGCATCCCCGCCTCGCGGTCCCCGCCGCCGTCGTCGTCCCCGTGCGCCAGAGGCCCGTGCACAGCGATCGCGAGCGCATCGGCCGGGAACCGCCGTCGGACCGCCTCGGCGACCCGCTCCGCGACCGTCCACCGTCGATCGTCGAGGCCCCGGTCGACGCCGGCCAGCTCACTCACCGGACCAGCTCTGTTCGCGGCTGCGGGGCTCGCAACCCCGGCTCACTCCTCGCGCTCACGGGGCCGCCTCTGTTCGCGGCTGCGGGGCTCGCAACCCCGGCTCACTCCTCGCGCTCACGGGACCACCTCGCCTTGGCTTCCGAGCGTCAGCCTAGCCAGCCGACGGGGGAGCTTCGGGCGCGCCGCGCCCGGTCGGGGCCAGCCGGAAGATGTGGATCTCCCGGCCACCGGCCCGCTGCACGTACGTGTGGTACGCGGGCCACGCGGTGACCAGCAGCTGCCACAACCTGTCCCGTTCGGCGCCGGAGGCCCGCTCGGCCCGCACCGCGAACCGCCGGCCCTTCACGTCCACCTCGGCGGCGGGATCGGCGAGCAGGTTCATCGCCCAGCCGGGGTGGTGGGTCTGCCCCCAGTTGGAGCCGATCACCACGTACGCGTCGCCGTCGGGCACGTAGAGCAGCGGATTGCTGCGGGGCTTTCCGGAGCGGCGGCCCGTTGTGGTGATCAGCAGGGAGGGGAGCAGGCCGAGCGCGACCACCCGGCCGCGGGTGAGTCGACCAACCATCCGATCGGCCGGAACCAGCAGGCGCGCGGTGGCGCCGAACCAGCGATGATGACCGACTCGACGGACGACGTTCCTGAGCACTGACACGCGGGTCAGTCTGCCGGCTGCCCGGCCCCGGCGGCACCCCCGCCCGGTCCCGTTTCCCTCGCCCGGCGGACCGGTCAGTCCAGCCGCCGTTCGATCGGCAGTCGGGCCCTGGTGAACAGGCCCGCCCCGAGCATCGCGACCACCGGTACCAGCACCAGGACCCCGAGCACGGGCCACGGCACCAGGAAGGGGTACGGATCTGACACCGGCCAGTCACTGGCGTACTGCCGGTTCACCGAGACCAGCACGATCGCGGCGGTGCCGAGGCCGGCCACGATGCCGAGCACCGAACCGAGACCGGCGATGACCCCGGCCTGGCAGATCGCCAGCAGCCGGCGTACCGCTGGGGCCGCGCCGACGGCCGCGAGGGTGGTCAGCTCGGCGCGTCCCTCGGCGGCGGCGAGCGCCGTGGCGATCCCGGCCGCCCCCACGGTGATCAGCCCGGCCGCCGCCGCGAGCAGCAGGAGCAACGGTGAGACGTCGCGTGGGGCGCCGCCGTTCTCCACGCTCAGCGCGAGCGTCCCGAATGGCCGCAGGGCGGCGGCGAACCGTGCCTGTTGCTCCTCGTCCGGCGGGGTCGTGGTGCCGATCACCCAGCCGGTCTGCGACCAGCTCAGGCCGAGTTGCTGGGCGGCGGCGGCGGACAGCAGCAGACGGGGCTGGCCGGTCGCCCGGGGCAGCGCGTACCCCGGAAGGTCGTGGACGGTGACCGGCCGGTCCGGCCCGGCCTCCACCTCGCTGACCCGGACGGTCACCAGGCCGTCGTGCAGGTAGCGCGGGTCGGTCACCACCACGCCACCGGCGCGCAGCACGGTCGTGGCGGCTGCCGTCGTCGCCGGGTCCACGCCGGTGAGCAGGGGGAGCGCGGTCCCGTCGTCGACTCCGGGCTTCACGTAGCCGCCGAAGAAGTCCGCCTCGCGGAACTGGCAGCGGGGATCGGCGCGGGCCTGCTGGCGTTGCGCCGGGGGGAGTTGAACGCCGGGCTGCCAGGGGCAGGCCCGGGTCAGCGGGAGCACTGGCGCGATGTCGCAGTAGCCGGTGCGCCCCGCCCCGCAGCTCGGTGTCTGCACCGGGACCACCGCGCCGGCCCCGAGCTGATTTCGGGCCGCGGCGGTGATCTGGGCCAGCGTGGGCTGCCCGGCCGATCCGACCGGATTGACCATCACGTGGCCGGTCGGCAGCGCCGGCCGGTAGGCGCGCGCGTCGCGGGCGCCGTCGCTGGCCAGGTATCCGCCGAGGGCGACGCTGCTGGCGACGGCGGCCATCACGGCGCAGATGGCCGGTGCCGCGGCGGCCCGGTTGCGGCTGGCATCGCGCAGCGCGATCCGTGGTGCCAGCGGCAACACCCGGCCGAGGCGGGCGAGCAACCCGAGCAGCGTGGGCGTGCAGCAGACCAGGCCCAACTCGCCGAGGATCAGCCCGGTGAGAACCACAGCGGGGGAGGTCCGGGTGGCACCGAACGCCGCCAGCCCCGCCCCGCCGACCACCAGTGCCAGTCCGAGAGCCAACCACCGGCCTGGGGATTTCGCCGGGGTGCGTCGTCCGGCGAGCCCGGCGCTGACGTCCTGCCGGGCGGCGGTCCAGGCCGGTGCCAGCGCGGCGAGCACCCCGGCCAGCACCGCGACGCCACCGAGCAGGACCAGCGCGCTCGGCCAGCAGCGGTAGCCGCCGAAACGGGCGCTGAAGACGTACTGCTCCATCAGCGGGCGACCGGCGAACGCCGCGCCGACGCCCACCAGCAGGCCGGCGGCGGCCCCCAGCACACCCAGCACCACACCGTCGGCCAACACGACCCGGCGAAGCTGGGCGGCGTCCCCGCCCGCCACCGCGACCAGCGCCAGATCCCGTCGACGGCGACGGACGCCGACGGCGAAGGCCGGCCCGACCAGCAGGACGACCTCCAGCAGCCCGAGGCCGGCGATCAGGACGCCGGTGCTCAGGTCGTTCGGGTTGTCCCCCATGATCGACCCGAGCCAGGTCCGGTCCGCTCCGGTCGCCGAGTCGATCCGGTGCCGCGCGGTGACCACCACCCCGCTGTCGTTGAGCCGGGACACCAGTGCCGCGTCGACGGTGCCCGGCACGTCCGCCAGCCAGACTCCGTCCGGCTCCGGACCGGTCGACGGCACGGCCCCCGGGTGCAGCGCCACCACCGGTCCGAGGTCGTCGGGAAACTCGACCACCCCCACCACCGTGTACGCCCTGCTGCCGTCGGCGGCGGCCACGGCGTGGCCGAGGCGCAGGTCCAGGCGACGCAGCGCCCTCGGACTGACAGCGACCTCACCGGGTTGCTGCGGCGCCCGGCCGGCGCGGAACCGCACCAGTCCGCGGGCCAGCGGATCGGTGAGGTCCAGCACCCGACCGTTCACCACCTCGTCGCGGTGCGGGCCGCGCAGGGTCAGCGGGATGTTTGGACGCACCTCGGTGACCCGGCTGCCCGGCCCGAGCAGCGCGGTCAGCCGGGCCGCTGTGACCTTCGCGGGAAGCTCGCTGTCGCGGGTGTACCAGCCCTCGCCCCACTCGTCCTGCTCCACCGGGGTGTCGGCGATCCACTGCAACTGCGCGTCGGCCACGCCGAGCCTGCGGTCGACGCGTTCCTGTGGGGTCAGCTCGGCCATGTCGTAGCTCGCCGCCAGGAAGGCCAGCGCCGCCACCGGCATGGCGATCATCGCGAGCACCAGGGCGGTCCGCCGCCGGGACCGGCGTGACTCCCGCCGGGCGATCCGCAGCGCCGCCCGCCAGGAGCCGGTCAGCTCGGCGAACCGCCGCCGGCCGACCGGGGCGGGCGACGCGACCGGCTTCGGCATCGCGGTGTCGGCCCGACCGAGGGCCCGCGTCGGACGGCGAACGGTCACCGGTCGCTGCCGGACAGCAGCTGCTCGACGCTGCCCAGCGGTGCCGTCGTGTCGACCAGCACGCCGTCGCGGAGGAACACCACCCGGTCGGCCCAGCCGGCGTGCCGCGCCTCGTGGGTGACCAGCACTCCGGCCGCGCCCGCGTCGATCCGGCGGCGCAGCAGGTGCAGCACCGCCTCACCGGTCTGGGAGTCCAACGCCCCGGTGGGCTCGTCGGCGAGGACCAGCCGGCGTTCGCCCACCAGCGCGCGGGCGATCGCCACCCGCTGCTGCTGCCCGCCGGAGAGTTGGTCCGGGAAACGGTCACCCAACGCGGGCAGGCCCACCTCGGTGAGCGCGGCCATGGCCAGTTGGCGGGCCCGACGTCCGCTGGCCCCGTCGAGTTCCAACGGGAGCGCCACGTTCTCCAGTGCGCTCAGGCTGCCCAGCAGGTTGAGCTGCTGGAAGATGTAGCCGATCCGACGGCGGCGTAGCTGGGCCAACCCGCGGCGGTCCAGGGCCCCCAGGGGTTGCCCCTCGACCCGGACCTCGCCGCCCGTCGGACGGTCCAACCCGCCGGCGAGAGCCAGCAGTGTCGATTTGCCGGAGCCGGACGGCCCCATCACGGCGACCAGCTCGCCGGGCCGGACGACCAGGCTGACGCCGCGCAGCGCGTGCACCGCCGCCGGCCCGGCGCCGTGGGTGCGGTGGACGGCGCGTAGCTCCAGCACCGCGTCGTCCGATCCGCTCACCGTCTTGCCTCCTCGCCGGCCCATCGAGCCGCGTCCCGAGCGTCGGCGTCATCGGGTCGGGGAGCGGGAGGCGCCGGGCCGCTGGGTTGGTGCCGCACCAGACTGGTCTCGCAGTGGTCCAGCCAGCGCACCTCGGCCTCGGCCTGGAACACCATCGAGTCCAGCACGAGACGCCAGGGAAGGTCCTCCGGCCGGTTGCTGCCGTACTTCAACCGGGTCAACTCCTGAAGGGCCCGCATCGTCGCGCTGCGTTGGGACTGCACCACCGACCGCACGTCGACCCCGGGGGTGGTCAGCGCCAGCGCCAGCTTGATCGCCAGCTCGTCGCGGGGGCGGTCGGTACGGCTGATCGGGGTGGCGAACCACAGCGCCAGGTCCGCCCGGCCGGCGTCGGTGATCTCGTACGGGCGCTGCCCGGCCTCGCTCTCCGGCAGCGGGCGCACCAGACCGTCCCGTTCCAGCCGGGACAACGTGGTGTAGACCTGCCCGATGTTCAGTGGCCAGGTCGAGCCGGTCGACTCCTCGAACGCGGCGCGCAGCTGGTAGCCGTACATCTGGCCGCGTTCGAGCAGGGCGAGCAACCCGTGACGGATGGACATGGCAACGGAGTATGCATACCTGGTATGCGTACCGCAACCGGAGTGGAGTCGGCTCAGGTCGGTCGACCGGGAAACGGGACAGTCAGCGGGGTCGACCCGGCAGTCTTCCGCCACCGGGTGGCCCGTACGGCGTACTCGACCAGGGCGGCCAGGGCCTGGTCCCGGTCGGCGCCGGTGGTGGACGCCAGGGCGGCCCGCCAGTGCGCGGCCGTGCGCTCCTCCACCTCGGCGGCGAGCCGCAGGGCGCTGGCCCGGTCGGTGACCGGGAACGGCAGGGCGTACCCGGCCCGGTCCGGCGGGACGACGCCGCCGGCCGTGGTGAGCTGCACCACCAGCGCGTCGCGCCGGCGTCGATGTGCGGCCTCCGCCTGGCGTGCCGCGTCCCGCGCCGCTCCGCTGAGCCGGACACCGATCCGTCCGTAGGCGTAGATGGCCGCGTACTCGGCGGACAGGGCGGAGGCGAGTGCCTCCCCGGCGGACGGCTGCCTCACTTCAGTGCCTCCTGGTGAGTTGCCCGGGCGGCGACTATCGACCCGAGCAGTGCCGCCCGCTCCGCGGGCGCTGCGGCGCAGGCGGCGGTGGCGGACTGCTGGGCGGTCTTCTCCAGCGCCCGCAGGGCGGCGCGCGCGCCGTTCGGATCGGCTGCCGGGGCGGTGGTCGGGGCCGCGGAGGCCGCCGACGGCAGTGTCACGCCGATCACCCGGGCCAGCTCGGTGGCGTGCGCGGTGTGCGTCTCGGCGATCGGGTTGAGCCGGTCGGCGAGCTCGGGATGGGCGGTCGCGCTCGCCCGGTACGCGGCGGCCAGCGCGAGTGACTCGTCCACCATCGGCCGCAGCGGGTCGGGCGGTGGGTCCGGCTGGTCGTCGCGGTCGAAAAGATCACAGCCGGTCAGCGGCGTCACGGCGCCGCCGAGCACCAGCAGCGCCCCGGCACTCAGCAGCTTTCGCCGGGAATGTCCGGATGCTTGGTCGCGCTGTGTCGTTCTGCCGATCCCCACCGGCCAAGTCAACACCATCCGTGCCGGTCCGGGGGTCACCGGCGTCGGTGCGCCGCCCGGTCCGCCGCCGGGCAGGCGCGTTACGCTCTGCGCAACCACCGGCGTGTCCACTCCGGTGGCGTGCCGGCATGGCGGGACTACCAGTCCCCGTCGACCAGGGAGAGGGTGCGGAGATGACGCAGCGTGGCCGTGCCACCAGGCCGACGGGTCGACCCCGCGGTGCTGCGGGCCCCCGCGGCGGTGACCTCGCCGCCCGGCGGGACCGACTGCGGGCCGTGATCGAGCCGGTGGTCAACGACGCCGGCTACGACCTGGAGGACCTGTCGGTTTCCCGGGCCGGCCGCCGGCACGTGGTGCGGGTGATGGTGGACACCGACGGCGGGATCGACCTGGACGCCGTCGCGGTCGTCTCCCGCGCGGTCTCGGCCGCGCTGGACGCCGCGGAGGAGACCGGCGGCGACATCCTCGCCGGCGAGTACCAGCTGGAAGTCAGCTCGCCCGGCGTCGACCGGCCACTCACCCTGCCCCGCCACTGGCGGCGCAACGTGGGCCGACTGGTCAAGGTCACCGCCCGGGGCGCGGCCGCGTTGCCCGGCCAGCGGGGCGAGCAGCCCGCCGGTGACCGTCAGCTGACCGGCCGGGTGGTCGCGGCCGACGACGAGGGCGTGCACCTGGAGACCGACGACGGCCGCGCCGCCTGGGCGTACGCCCAGCTGGGCCCCGGCCGCGTGCAGGTCGAGTTCACCCGGCTCGCCGAGCTCGGTGAGCCGGACGACGAGTTCGACGACGCGGACGATTCCGACGAGATCGACGATTCAGACGACATCGACGACGAAGATGATGTGGAGGACGAGGAGAGGTGAACATCGACCTCGCGGCGCTGCGCGCACTCGAGCGCGAGCGGGAGATCCCGTTCGACACGATTCTCGCGGCGATCGAGACCGCGTTGCTGACCGCCTACCGGCACACCGACGGGGCCGAACCCCACGCCCGGGTGGAGATCGACCGCAGGTCGGGCGCCGCCCTGGTGTACGCGCAGGAGATGGATGCCGACGGCAGCCTGGTGCGGGAGTGGGACGACACCCCGCACGACTTCGGCCGGATCGCCGCCATGACCGCCAAGCAGGTGATCCTCCAGCGGTTGCGGGAGGCCACCGACGAGGTGCACTTCGGTGAGTACGTCGGCCGCGAGGGTGACCTTGTCACCGGCGTGGTGCAGGCGCACGAGACGCGTACCGAGAAGGGCATCGTCAGCGTCGACCTGGGCAAGCTGGAAGGCGTGCTGCCGCAGTCCGAGCAGGTGCCCGGCGAGCGGTACGCGCACGGCGAGCGGGTCCGCTGCGTCGTGGTGCACGTGGCCAAGGGCATGCGCGGGCCGCAGATCACCCTGTCCCGGTCGCACCCGGCTCTGGTCAAGAAGCTCTTCGCGCTGGAGGTGCCGGAGATCGCCGACGGCACCGTCGAGATCGGCGCGATCGCCCGTGAGGCGGGTCATCGCACGAAGATCGCCGTCCGCTCCACCACCCCCGGTGTGAACGCGAAGGGCGCCTGCATCGGCCCGATGGGTCAGCGGGTGCGTGCCGTGATGAGCGAGCTGCACGGTGAGAAGATCGACATCATCGACTGGTCGGACGACCCGGGCACCTTCGTCGGCAACGCGTTGTCGCCGGCCAAGGCGCTGCGGGTCGAGGTGGTCGACCTGGCCAACCGGGCCGCCCGGGTGACAGTTCCCGACTTCCAGCTCTCGCTCGCCATCGGTCGGGAGGGGCAGAATGCCCGACTCGCGGCCCGATTGACCGGTTGGCGGATCGACATTCGGTCCGATGCGGAGCAGACCGCGCCGGCAGCGCGTGGGGTAACTGATCACGTGCGGGAGCCGGGCGGAGCGATCTCGGGAAGCTAGGGGTAGACTTCCTCCAGTGGTACGACGCACTCAACCGGAGCGCACCTGTGTGGGTTGCCGGAAACGTGCGCCGGCCAGCGAATTGCTGCGAATCGTCGCGGTCAGGGACGAGGCTGGTCACAGCCTCCGGCCTGATCCGCGCCGCAGGCTGCCGGGTCGGGGAGCGAACATGCACCCGGATCCGGCCTGCTTCGCGCTGGCGGTGCGGCGCCGCGCCTTCGGGCGTGCGCTGCGCAGCACCGAGGTCCTCGACCACGGTGCGCTGGCGGAGCACGTCGATGCGCCAACCACTACGTCCGGTCAGCCCGACCGGGCGAGGGTCGCTAGCAGGGTAGGACGACCGACATGAGCACACGATGAAGTCCCTGAAATGACCAGGCTTCAAGTGCACGAGTGAGGTCGCTGCGGGTGCTGCCCGCACGACCTCGGAGTGAGGAGTGCAGTGGCAGGCAAGGCCCGCGTACACGAGCTTGCAAAAGAGCTCGGGGTCGAGAGTAAGACCGTTCTCGCCAAGCTGAAGGAAATGGGCGAGTTCGTGAAGTCCGCGTCCAGCACCGTCGAGGCGCCCGTCGCCCGACGGCTGCGCAACGCATTCGTCGCGTCCGCCGGAGCCCCGGCTCCGGCCGCCCCGTCGGCGCCCGCGTCGATGCCGGCTTCAACCCCGACCCCGACGCCATCCCCGACCCCGGGCGCGCCCCGGGTCTCGGCCAAGCCGATGCCGCCTCGGCGGCCGGCCGCGCCGGCACCCGGTCCGAAGCCCAAGGGTCCGGTTCCCGGTGCGCCGCAGACGGCGACCCCGGTCGCCAAGCCGGCGAGTGCCCACGACATCGAGGTGGCGGCCGCGGAGGCGCGTGCCGCCGCGCTGAAGGCTGAGCAGGAGGCCGCGGTCAAGGCCGCGCAGGCCGCCCGCCAGCAGCAGCGGGACAACCCCGTTCGCCGGGAGCCTCCGGCAGACGGTGGCAACCGCCCCGGCCCTCGGCCGGGTCCCGCGGCGATGCCGCCCCGTCCCGGTTCGCCGGCAGCTCGTCCGAGCACGCCGGCTCCCGGTCCGGGTGCCCGGCCGGGCGGTCGTCCGCCGGCGCGCGGTGCCGGTAACAACCCGTTCGGCATCCAGGGTGGCCAGCAGCAGCGGCCCCCGGCCGCCGGTGCGGGTGGCCCTCGGCCCAACAGCCCGGCGGGCATGCCGCCGCGGCCGAGCCCGAACTCCATGCCGCCGCGGCCCAGCCCGGCGTCCATGCCGAGTCAGCGTCCGGCTGCCGGTCGCCCCGGTCCCGGTGGCGCTGGTCGCCCCGGTGGCGGTGGCGCTGGTCGCCCCGGTGGCGGTGGCGGCGGTTTCCGCGGCGGTCCCGGCGGTGGCGCCGGTGGCGGTGGCGGTTACCGAGGCGGCCCTGGTGGCGGCGCGGGTGCCGGCGGTGGCGGTGGCTACCGCGGCGGTCCCGGCGGCGGTGCTGGTGCTCCCGGCGGCGGTTTCCGTCCGGGTGGTCCGGCCGGTGGCGGCGGTCGTCCGGGTGCGGGCGGTCGTGGCCGTGGCGGCGGCGCCGCGGGTGCCTTCGGGCGTCCGGGTGGTCGGCCGACGCGCGGTCGCAAGTCCAAGAAGCAGCGCAGACAGGAGTTCGACAACCTGTCGGCTCCGACCATGAGCTCGGGTGCTCCCCGGGGTCAGGGTCAGATCGTCAGGCTCTCCCGTGGCGCCTCGCTGTCCGACTTCGCGGACAAGATCAACGCCAACCCGGGTTCGCTGGTCCAGGAGATGTTCAACCTGGGCGAGATGGTCACCGCGACCCAGTCCTGTTCTGACGACACCCTGCACCTGCTGGGTGAGCACCTGGGCTTCGACATCCAGATCGTCAGCCCGGAGGACGAGGACCGCGAGCTGCTCGCGCAGTTCAACATCGACCTCGACGCGGAGGTGGCCGAGGAGCGTCTGGTCAGCCGTGCGCCGGTGGTGACCGTCATGGGTCACGTCGACCACGGTAAGACCAAGCTGCTCGACGCCATCCGTAAGGCGAACGTCGTGGCCGGTGAGGCGGGTGGCATCACCCAGCACATCGGCGCCTACCAGGTCCACGTCCCGCACGAGGGCGAGGACCGGGCGGTCACCTTCATCGACACCCCGGGTCACGAGGCGTTCACCGCCATGCGTGCTCGTGGTGCCCAGGTCACGGACATCGTGATCCTGGTCGTCGCGGCCGACGACGGTGTGATGCCGCAGACGATCGAGGCGTTGAACCACGCCAAGGCGGCCGACGTGCCGATCGTGGTCGCGGTCAACAAGGTCGACAAGCCGGACGCCAACCCGGACAAGGTCCGCCAGCAGCTGACCGAGTACGGCCTGGTCGCCGAGGAGTACGGCGGCGAGACCATGTTCGTCAACGTGGCAGCCAAGCCGGGCATCGGCATCGAGGAACTGCTCGAGGCCGTCCTGCTGACCGCCGACGCGTCGCTGGAGCTGACCGCTCCGATCGACGGGCCGGCTCAGGGTGTGGCCATCGAGGCGCACCTGGACAAGGGTCGCGGTGCGGTGGCGACGGTGCTGGTGCAGAAGGGCACCCTGCGGGCGGGCGACTCGATCGTCGCCGGTGGGGCGCACGGCCGGGTCCGGGCGATGCTCGACGAGAACGGCAACCAGCTCACCGAGGCTGGGCCGGCGCGTCCGGTAATGGTTCTGGGTCTGACCGCGCCGCCCGGCGCGGGAGACACGTTCCTCGCAGCGGCGGACGACCGCACGGTGCGGCAGATCGCCGAGCAGCGGCAGGCACGGCGGCGGGCGGCGTCCTTCGCCAACTCCCGTGGTCGGGCCACCCTCGAGACGCTCATGGAGCAGCTCAAGGAGGGCGAGAAGACCTCGCTCAACCTCATCCTCAAGGGCGATGTCTCCGGTTCGGTGGAGGCACTCGAGGACGCGCTGTTCAACCTCGACATTCCCGAGGAGGTCCAGCTCAAGGTCCTCGACCGGGGCGTCGGCGCGATCACCGAGAGCAACGTCATGCTCGCGAGCGCCTCGTCCGAGCCGGTCACGATCATCGGCTTCAACGTGCGGGCCTCGAACAAGGTCCGTGAGATGGCCGACCGCGAGGGCGTGGAGATCCGGTACTACACCGTCATCTACCAGGCCATCGAGGAGATCGAGGCAGCGCTCAAGGGCCTGCTCAAGCCGGAGTACGAGGAGGCCGAGCTGGGCAGCGCGGAGATCCGCGATGTCTTCCGCTCGTCCAAGATCGGCAACATCTCCGGTTGCATCGTCCGGTCGGGCATCATCCGACGCAACGCGAAGGCTCGCCTGCTTCGGGACGGGGCGGTCGTGGCGGACAACCTCACGATCACCTCGCTCAAGCGGTTCAAGGACGACGCCACCGAGGTCCGCGAGGGCTTCGAGTGCGGTCTGACCCTGGGTGGTTACAACAACGTCCAGGTCGGCGACGTCATCGAGACCTTCGAGATGCGGGAGAAGGTTCGCGCCTGATCCGGCAGTGACACGCTGATCAAGGGGTTTACGCCACTCGGCGTAAACCCCTTGATCATGCGGGGCGGGTTGGCGGTATCGTCCGGGGCGATGTTCACCGGAACCGCGGTCTTCGACCTGCTGCTGCCGGGCGACTCCCGGTCGCTCAAAGCCAAGAGATCATATGTACGGCCGATCGTGGCGGCGCTGCGCCGCTTCGAGGTGTCGGCCGCTGAGGTGGGTGCGCTCGACCTGCATGGTCGAGCGCAGCTGGCGGTGGCCGTGGTGGCCGCCGAGACGGCGCACGTCCGCGAGGTGCTCGACTCCTGTGAGCGCCTGGTGGCCAATCGCCCCGAGGTCGAGTTGCTGTCCGTTCGACGCCGGCTCTACGGCGTGGACGACGACTGACAGTGGTGCCGGCTGTGCCGGGCGACCGGAGCGGCCCCGAAGGTAATGTTCGAGATGTTGGCCGGTCGGCCGGCGGCCTCCGGGCCGCCGGGTCGACCGGAAGCAGGACGCCGTGGAGGTGGCGAGATGTCTGATCCGGCCAAGGTACGCCGGCACGCGGAACGGGTGCGTGAGCTGGTCGCGTCGGTGGTGCGGAGCCAGATCAAGGACCCGCGGCTCGGGATGATCACCATCACCGATGCCCGGATTACCGCTGACCTGCGCGACGCGACGGTCTTCTACACGGTGCTCGGTGACTCGGTGGCCCAGGCGGACACCGCGGCGGCGCTGGAGAGCGCCAAGGGGCTGCTGCGCAGCACTGTCGGCAAGGCCCTCGGGCTGCGCCACTCGCCGACCCTCACGTTCGTCCTCGACGACGTGCAGGACCAGGTCAAGCACATCGACGACCTGCTCGCCGCAGCCCGCAACGCCGATGCCGAGGTGCAGCGGCTCGCCGCCCAGGCGAAGTACGCGGGCGAGGCCCAGCCGTACCGGGTGGACGACGAGACCGACGAGGCGGACGAGACGGACGAGGCCGACGAGGCCACCGACGTCAAGGAGACCCCGCGGGGTGGGGAAACGCGGTGACCAGCACCGCCAGCGCCCCGTACGCCGGGGCAGCCGGGCTCGGCCCCGCCGAGGCGGACTGGGCCGCGGCCGAGGCGTTGGTGCGGGCTCTCCCGCCGACCGCCCGGGTGCTGCTGATCTGCCACGTCAATCCGGACGGCGACGCGCTGGGCAGCATGCTCGGCTTCGGTCTGGGCCTGCGGCAGTTCGGCGTACGCGACGTGCAGGCGACCTTTCCCGGGCCGCCGGAGCTGCCGGAGCCGTTCCGGGGGCTGCCTGGGCTGGACCTGCTCGTCCCGGCGGACGCCGCCGACCCGGCACCCGATCTGGTGATCTGCTTCGACGCGGCGAGCGAGTCGCGTCTCGGCGAGTTGGCCGGGCGGTTGTCGTCGGCGGGTGCGGCGCTGGTGCTCGACCACCACGCCTCCAACCCCGGTTTCGGCACTGTCAACCTGGTCGACCCGGGTGCGGCGGCGACGTCGGTAGTGGCCGAGCAACTGCTGGCCCGGCTCGGGGTGGTGGTGGATCCGGCCATCGCCGAGTGCCTCTACGTGGCGCTGACCACTGACACCGGCTCGTTTCGGTTCGAGGCGACCACTCCGGCGGTGCATCAGATGGCCGCTCGATTGTTGGCGACCGGCATCTCGCCGGGTGACATCTCCCGGCGGGTCTTCGACACCCGGCCCTTCGGCGCGGTCCGCCTCTTCGGTGAGGTGCTCGGCCGGGCTCGACTGGAGCCGGCCGCCGCCGGAGGTCGGGGCCTGGTCTGGACCTTCGCCACCCTCGATGACCTGGCCCGGCACGACCAGCGGCCGTACGTGCTGGAGGCGCTGATCGACTCCGTGCGCTGCACGGCCGAGGCGGATGTGAGCTGTGTGGTGAAGCAGACCAGGCCCGCCGAGTGGGCGGTGTCGATGCGCAGCAAGGGCGCGGTGGACGTCAGTCGGGTCGCGGTGGCGCTGGGCGGTGGTGGGCACACGTTCGCGGCCGGGTTCACCGGTCGGGGCACCGTCGAGCAGGTGGTCGAGTCGATTCGCGGTCAGCTGGACGCGGCGCTGATCGGCTGACGTCGGCCTTCGGCCGTCATCGATCCGTCGGCCCGGAAGATCAGGGTCAGCTCCGGGGAGTGTTGGTCTTCCCGCGTTCCGTGATACCGGGAAGAATTGCGGGATGGAGCAGCCGCACGACCTCACCGTGGAGGCCCCCCGCGCCTGGGACCGGCCCGCCGTCTCCGTTCCCGTCCTCGTCTGCCTGTCGCTCGTCGGTGGCCGGTTCGCGTCCTTCTCCACCGAGGCGAATCTGTTCACCCTCGGGACGGGCGGGGTGCTGATCTGGCTCGGTCTGAGCAACCGGGTGTCCCGTCGGCCGGCGCCGCGCCGGCTGGGCCCGGGGGCGGCCTGGTGGGCGGTGCCGGTGGTGGTCTTCGGGGTCTTCGAGGGCGTGACCTTCGTGCTGGCTGCCGGCGATGACTTCCCCACCTTCTCCCGGTTGGCCGATCCTCTCCTGGAGGATCAGCTGACCCGTTCGGCGGTCTGGTTCGCCTGGTTGGCGGCCTTCTGGGGGCTGGTGCGGCGATGATGCGCGCGCTCGCGATCGGCGGCTTCCTCGCCGCGCTGGTCCTCTTCGCGGTGGTCGAGTGGATGGCTCGGCGGGAGGGGTCGCGGATCCCCACCCTGGGCGAGGTCTGTGCCTATGTGATGCGCTACGAGGTCGGTCCGGTGCCGGTGGGCCGGATCGGTCTGTTCGGGTTCTGGTGGTGGCTGGGCTGGCACTTCCTGGCTCGCTGAGCCGGGTTGCCGACCGTCCAAATGGCGGGAACCGTAAGCAGTATGTGGACCTGAACGATAACTTGGGAGAAGGCCGGTGCCGCCTGGCGGTGCAGGTCATGGGCGGTGGTGCCACACCCCGTGCCGCCTCCCTCCAGGGTCGGATCGACCCGGGCTCACGCTGCCCAGTCGGCTGCTCCGGTAACCCCGGACCGCCGTGGGGCGCTCAGCAGGACCGCCCGTGAGGGCCGCCGCGTGTCGGCGGCTCACGCCCTGGGAAGAGGAGCGCCACCATGCCGAACAAGCCCAAGCCCGAGACCACCACCGACGACGCCCGCGAGCAGGCCCGCCGCGCGCTGCAGACGTCGATGGACACCCGTCAGTGAGTCGTCTCGGCCGGTGGTGACGCCGCCGACGCGCCGCGCCGACGGCGTCACCGTCCGGCCGCCAGTGGGGGTCGAGCCGTTCAGGACAGGAACGTGTCCAGGGCCGCCTCGATGGTGCCGGAGTCCGGCGTCGCGTACGCCCTCATGGTGGTCTTGTCGTACGAGATGAAACTCGGGCACCTGTTGGTCGGGGCGGTCACTGTGCCGCCATCGCCGATCTTCCCGGCGGTCTTGGCCGCGTAGAAGGTCAGGGTGTAGCGCGACGAGACGTAGTCGATGGTGACCTGCTTCTCCGCCTTGTCCTTGTACTGACACTTCTTCGGGACGCCCTGGCTGCCCTCGTCGAACTTCAGGCAGCCGACCACCGACACCTTCTGGTAGTCCGCGCCCTTGGCGTAGTAGGACTTGTCCGAAGGGACGTACGTCGACGACCAGGACGTCGGCCGGTCGGGGTTGTTCGAGAACGTGTAGGCCTTGGCGCCGGCCGGGCCGCTGTAGGGCGCCGCGTTCAGGATCGGGCTGCCTTCGCAGACGTTCGCCATGTCGCTGGAGTAACGAGCGGTCATCGCGTTGTTGTTCGGTGGATCCGCCTGCCCCGGCGTGGGGACGGTCCCCGTGCCCGGCGTGCTGCCGGTGCCCGGCGTGGGGGTGGAGGCCGTGCCGCGTGCGGGCTCGTCGTCGTCGTAGGCGAGCAGGATGCCGATTCCCGCGCCGCAGATGGCGAGTATGACGACCACCGCGCCGGCGACCAGCCCGATGATCAGGCCCTTGTTCGACTTGGCCGGCGGCGGTGGTGTGCCGTAGTACGGCTGGGGTGGTGGCTGTCCGTACGGCGGATAGCCGCCCTGCTGTGGGGCCGGCGGGCCGCTCCAGGGGGTGACGTTCGGGTCGGGCGGAGGGTAACTGTCGCTCACTGTGATTAGGCCTATCGCTGTCGTGGTGCCCCCGCGTGGGAGCCTCGGACAGGGTAGTGAGCGCCGCAAACCGGGATGCCGGCGACAGGTGGCGCATCAGGGCCTCGATCCTCGGTGACGTCCGCCGAGCCGGTCGAGAGGTCGGCCCGTAAGTTACCGGCGGCCTTGTGCTCCTTACCACAGCCATGCCAGGATCGGCGGCGATGAACCATGCCGCCACCGCCCACCGACCCGCCTCGCCTCGGCGGATCGCCGCGCTCGCCCTGCCTGCCCTCGTGGTGCTCGCCGCCGAACCGCTCTACGTGCTGGTCGACACCGCAGTGGTCGGTCACCTCGGCCGGGTGCCGCTCGCCGCGCTCGCCGTCGGCGGCACGGTCATGACGCTCACCGCCTGGGTGGGCACCGTTGTCGCCTACGGCACCACCGGCCGCGCGGCCCGCCGCTTCGGCGCTGGTGACCGGGCCGCCGCGGTCGCCGAGGGCGTCCAGTCGTCCTGGTTGGCGTTCGGTGTCGGTCTGCTGATCGCGATCGGCATGCAGGTCGGCGGCGGCGCGCTAGCGCGTACCCTCGCCGGTGGTGGTGGCGAGGTCGCCGACGCCGCCGCCCAGTGGTTGCGGATCGCGGCCCTCGGCGCTCCCGGCCTGCTCCTCGCCGCCGCCGGCAACGGCTGGCTGCGCGGCGTGCAGGACACTCGCCGCCCCCTGTACTTCGTGCTCGGCCCCAACCTGCTCTCCGCGCTGCTCTGCCCGCTGCTGGTCTACCCCGGCGGGCTGGGGCTGGTCGGCTCGGCAGTGGCGAACGTCGTCGCGCAGACGCTCTGCGGGGTGCTCTTCGCCGCCGCCCTGGTCGGCGAGCGGGTGTCGCTGCGACCCCAACCCCGCGTGATCCGCCAACAACTGGTGCTCAGCCGGGACCTGCTGATCCGTGGGCTGGCGTTCCAGGCCAGCTTCCTGTCCGCGACCGCCGTCGCCGCCCGCTTCGGCGCCGCAGCGGTCGGCGCCCACCAGATCGCCCTGCAACTCTGGTTCTTCACCGCGCTGGTGCTCGACGCCCTCGCCATCGCCGCGCAGTCCCTGGTCGGCGCCGCGCTCGGCGCCGGCGACGACGCGGGCGCGCGGGCGCTCGCCCGCCGGGTCGGGCTGCTCGGCGGCGTCTGCGGCGTGGGCTTCGCGCTGCTCGTCGCCGCCGGCGCGGGCGTGGTGCCGTCGTGGTTCAGCTCCGACGCGGGGGTACGCGAGCAGGCCATGGTGGCCTGGCCGTGGTTCGTCGTCATGCTGCCGCTGGCCGGGGTGGTGTTCGCCCTCGACGGTGTGCTGATCGGCGCCGGCGACGTGCGTTACCTGCGCAACCTCACCATCGTGGCGGCGCTCGGCGGATTCCTGCCGGCCATCTGGCTGGCGTACGCGTTCAACCTCGGGCTGGGCGGCATCTGGGCCGGGCTCACTCTGTTCGTGGTGATCCGGCTGGTCGCCCTGCTGCTGCGACTGCGCAACGGCAGGTGGGCGGTGACCGGCGCGGTCCGCTGACCGGGTCGCCGGGGCGGCCGGTCAGCAGCGCGTGGTGGTCGGCGCGGGCGCGTCGAGGTCGAAGATGGTGCCCGGGTCGCCGGCGGGTATCCGGTTCCCGTGCAGGTCGGCCACCCAGAACTGCTCCTGCACCCAGCCCTCACGGAGTTGGGCGCAGTCCGCGTTCCAGGTCACGGCCTCCGCCGAGGTGACCCAGAGGCCCCGGGCGGACGCCGGCACGTCGTCCGGGTGCGGCACCTGCCACACCACCTGGTCGCGCAGCGCCACCACCGTCGCGCCGGCGGGCGCCCGCAGGTCCACGTCGAACGGGTACGCCCAGACGAACTCCGTGGAGACCTCCAGCACTCGGATGCCGTCCTGCCTGGTGGCCCGGTAACTGACCCGGCCGTCGGCGCGGACGCCGAACTCCCACTCCGACGGCGACGCCATCCTCGTGGCGTACCGCAGGAAGCTGCCGTTGGTGAAGTCTCCCCGGAGTTGTTCGCGAGCCTCCGGGGCGAGCAGCGCGAGGAACGGCTCCGGATCCCCGGAGAACATCGAGATGTCGACCCGGCTCTCGATCAGTGCCTTGCGCACCGACTCCAGCGCGGTCCGTACCTGGGCCGCTGTGAACGGCCCGGTGCTCTTGGCCGCCGGCATCCGCACGGCCTCCTCGGCAGGCGCGAAGGAGGCCGCCGGCGACCCGGCGAACAGGTCCCGTGGTTCGCCGACCCTGCTCACCGGCGGGGTGAGGCTCGGTGTGGGGCTCGCCGAGGCGGACGTGCGGACACCATCGGCGACCCGACCGAACAACACCACCCCGCCGACGACCATCAGCAGTGCCATCACCAGCCCGAGGCCGAGCAGCAGGGCCCCGTTGTGCCGGGCCGAGAAGAATCGGACCCGGTCCCACCCGGTGGGCTGGTGCTCGGTCTGCGATGACCGTAGCCAATCCGGTAGCTGCACCGGGTTGACCTGCGCTACCGCGGCGGGCGGCGGTGGCGGGTCGATCGGCTCCCTCGGCGGGGTGTTCTCCATGGTTCCTCCGTCAGTATCCGCCGCTGGTGGCCAGCGCGAGCAGATAGTAGGCGCCGGTCACCAGGGCGGCCCCGAGGGCGGCGGCCACGACGAACGAGAGCACGGCGACGATGTGCGGGTGCGACTCGCTCCATCTGGTCCGGCCGCGCCAGTGCCACATCGTCCGGCGGGCGGCCCGGAGCGCCGGCCAGCCCTCGATCAGGTCGTCGACGTAGCGCGCCGGGGTCCGCCGCGTCGGCGTCGGATCCCGCATCCAGTCCGGAAGGTCGACCCGCGCGCGGTGCTCGTGGCCCGGTGGTCGGTCGGTGGTCATCGGCAGTCCTGATCTCACGGTGATGGCAACGGGCGGGTGATCTTCGCATCCGGGAAGGTCGGCCGGCTGTCCTCGCCGGACAAAACGCCCCGTCCCGACGCACCCGGCTCAGCCCTCGGTGCGGAGGCTGGGGTCACGCCGGGCGTGCCCACGCACTGCGGAGTACGTGCCATCTGGCAGGCTTGGCCGACGTGAGCACCGATGGTCTGATCGTGGTCGACAAGCCCGGCGGCATGACGTCGCACGACGTGGTGGCGCGCATCCGCCGACTGGCGAAGACCCGACGGGTCGGGCACGGCGGCACCCTCGACCCGATGGCGACCGGCGTCCTGGTGATCGGTGTCGGCCGGGCCACCCGGCTGCTGACCTACGTGATCGGCGCGGGCAAGAGCTACACCGGCACCATCCGGCTCGGCCAGACCACGGTCACCGACGACGCCGAGGGCAACGTGACCGCCACCGTGCCGGCCGGGCAGGTCACCGACGACGCGATCCGGTCGGCGCTGGCCGGGCTCAGCGGCGAGGTCGACCAGGTGCCGAGCGCCGTCAGCGCCATCAAGATCGATGGGCAGCGGGCGTACAAGCGGGTCCGCGACGGGGAGAGCGTCGAGCTGCCGGCGCGGCGGGTCACCATCTCCCGGTTGGAGGTGCTGGCGATCCGTCGCACCGACCCGGACGTGGTGGACGTGGACGTGGACGTGACCTGCTCCTCCGGCACGTACATCAGGGCCATCGCCCGGGACGCCGGCCTGGCACTCGGTGTCGGCGGGCACCTCACGGCGCTGCGGCGTACCGCTGTGGGCGGCTTCACCCTCGCCGAGGCGGCGACGCTCGACGAGTTGGAGCAGCGCGCCCCGGACGTCGTGAACCTGCCGCTGGACGCGGCGGCCGACCGGTTCTTCGCGCGTCGGGAGGCCACGCCGGACGAGGCCAGGGTGCTCGCCCACGGTGGGCCACTGGACCCGGCCGGCCTCACCGGGCCGTACGCCGTCTTCGGGCCGGCCGGCGGCCTGATCGCTATCGTCAGCGAGCGGGACGGGCGGGCCCGCGCGGAGATCGTGCTCGCACCGGCCTGACAGCGCAGCGCAGGTCCGTCGGCCCGCAGCCGGCGGTGTCGACCCGCCGGCCGGCGGGACAGCAGAGAGGAACGGCATGCAGCGGTGGCGGGGCTACGACGCGGCGCCCGGCGGGTGGGGACGCTCGGTGGTCACCATCGGCGTCTTCGACGGCGTGCACAAGGGGCACCAGGCGACGATCGGGCACGCCGTGGCCCGGGCCCGCGAGTTGGGCGTGCAGTCGGTGGTGGTCACCTTCGACCCGCACCCGGCCGAGGTGGTCCGCCCCGGTTCCCACCCGGCGGTGCTCACCGAGCCGGCCCGTAAGGCCGAGCTGATCGAGGCGCTCGGCGTGGACGTGCTCTGCGTGGTGCCGTTCACCCCGGAGTTCTCCCGGGTGCCGGCCGAGCAGTTCGTGCACGACGTCCTGGTCGAGCACCTGCACGCCGCGTTGGTGGTGGTCGGCGGCAACTTCCGCTTCGGGCACCGGGCCGCCGGCGACGTGGCGTTGCTGGAACGGCTCGGTCAGACGTTCGGCTTCGGCGTGGAGGGCGCCCCGCTGGTCGCCGAGGCCGGCACCGTCTTCTCCTCCACGTACATCCGGTCCTGCGTCGACGCGGGTGACGTGGGCGCGGCGGCCGCCGCGCTGGGCCGCCCACACCGGGTGGAAGGCGTCGTGGTCCGTGGCGACCAGCGGGGCCGGGAACTGGGCTTCCCCACCGCCAACCTGCTCTGCCACCGGTACGCGGCGGTGCCCGCCGACGGCGTGTACGCGGCCCGGCTGATCCGCCGCGGTCAGCACGAGCCGCTGCTGGCGGCGGTGTCGGTGGGCACCAACCCGACCTTCTCCGGCCGGGAGCGGCGGGTCGAGGCGTACGCGCTGGACTTCTCCGGCGACCTGTACGGCGAGCGGCTGGCCCTGGACTTCGTGGCGCACCTGCGTGGTCAGATCCGGTACGACTCGATCGAGCCGTTGATCGCCCAGATGAATCAGGACGTCGAGCGCACCCGGCGCGTACTGGCCTGATCGTGCGGGGGTGCCGGGCCGCCACCGAGGCCCTTCGCCGGGTGTTACCGGCGAGTGCTGGTAGTCTTGCCGGGACGTCGGGTGACCGGCGTGGGGCCTCGCGTGCCTGCTCGACGCCGCGGGTGCGAGGTACCGGTCCGTTCCCGGTCCATCGGGACGACGGACACCCACTTGATCAACCCATCGAAACAGGGAGAACATGGCGCTCGATCAGGAAGCCAAGGCCAGCATCCGCGCGGAGTACGCGACCGCCGAGGGCGACACCGGTTCGCCGGAGGTCCAGGTAGCGGTCCTCACCAAGCGGATCGCCGAGCTGACCGAGCACCTGAAGGTGCACAAGCACGACCACCACAGCCGCCGTGGGCTGCTGCTGCTGGTCGGCCGGCGCCGTCGGTTGCTCAACTACGTCCAGAAGAAGGACATTGCCCGCTACCGGTCGCTCATCGAGCGGCTCGGTCTGCGCCGGTGACGTGACGGGGGAGTGGCCGGACGGCCGCTCCCCCGTACCGCGTCCCACCTGAGGAAACACGGGCCGCGCGACCACCCGAGAGGGAGCCGGTCAGCGTACCGGTCTCCGGTAGTGGCCCCCGGGAACCCCGGCATCATGCCGGCCACCCGGGCGCTTCGATCGAAGACCGGCCGGCTGAGCAGCTCCCCGATGTCGTGGGCCCACGACGCGAAGGAGCACGACAGCACATGACCGAGACCAAACTCGGCACCGAATCCCGCACCGCCGTGATCGACAACGGGTCCTTCGGCACCCGTGAGATCACCTTCTCCACCGGTCGGCTGGCTCGCCAGGCCGCCGGTTCCGTCATCGCCCAGCTGGGCGAGACGGTCGTTCTCTCCGCCACGACCGCCGGTAAGCACCCGAAGGAGCAGTTCGACTTCTTCCCGCTGACCGTCGACGTCGAGGAGCGGATGTACGCCGCGGGCCGCATCCCCGGTTCGTTCTTCCGCCGTGAGGGTCGGCCCAGCGAGGACGCGATCCTCACCTGCCGGCTGATCGACCGGCCGCTGCGCCCGTCCTTCGTCAAGGGCCTGCGCAACGAGGTCCAGGTCGTCGAGACCATCCTCGCGCTCGACCCGCAGCACCCGTACGACGTCGTGGCGATCAACGCCGCCTCGATGTCGACCAAGCTCTCGGGCCTGCCGTTCTCCGGTCCGATCGGGGCGACCCGCGTCGCCCACATCGACGGCCAGTGGGTTGCCTTCCCGACCCTGGAGGAGCTGGCTCGCGCCACCTTCGACATGGTCGTGGCCGGCCGCACGCTCGAGGACGGCGACGTCGCGATCATGATGGTCGAGGCCGAGGCCACCCCGAACGCCGTCGCCCTCATCTCGGCCGGTGCCACCGCCCCGACCGAGGAGGTCGTCGCCAGCGGCCTGGAGGCCGCGAAGCCGGCGATCCGTGAGCTGTGCCGCGCGCAGAGCGAGCTGGCCGAGGTCGCCGCCAAGCCGGTCACCGAGTTCCCGGTCTTCCTGGACTACCAGGACGACGTGTACGACGCCGTCTCCGAGCTGGCCCGCGCCGAGGTTGCCGAGGCGATCACCATCGCCGGCAAGGCCGACCGCGAGGAGGCCCTGGACCGGGTCAAGGCCCGGGTCGCCGAGGAGCTGGGTGCTCGGTTCGAGGGTCGGGAGAAGGAGCTCAGCGCTGCCTTCCGGTCGCTGACCAAGTCCGAGGTGCGCAACCGCGTGCTGCGCGAGCAGGTCCGCATGGACGGGCGTGGCCCGCGCGACATCCGGGCGCTGACCGCCGAGGTCGGCGTGCTGCCCCGGGTGCACGGTTCGGCGCTGTTCGAGCGGGGCGAGACCCAGATCCTGGGCGTCACCACGCTGAACATGCTCCGCATGGAGCAGATGGTGGACACGCTGTCCCCCGAGAACCGCAAGCGCTACATGCACAACTACAACTTCCCGCCGTACTCGACCGGTGAGACCGGCCGGGTCGGCTCGCCGAAGCGTCGCGAGATCGGCCACGGCGCCCTCGCCGAGCGCGCGCTGATCCCGGTGCTGCCGTCGCGCGAGGAGTTCCCGTACGCCATCCGGCAGGTGTCGGAGGCGCTCGGCTCCAACGGCTCCACCTCGATGGGTTCGGTCTGCGCGTCGACGCTGGGCCTGCTCTCCGCGGGTGTCCCGCTGAAGGCACCGGTCGCCGGCATCGCGATGGGGCTCATCTCCGACGAGGTGGACGGCAAGACCCAGTACGTGACGCTGACCGACATCCTCGGTGCCGAGGACGCGTTCGGTGACATGGACTTCAAGGTCGCCGGCACGCCGGAGTTCGTCACCGCGCTCCAGCTCGACACCAAGCTCAACGGCATCCCGTCGGACGTGCTGGCCGCCGCGTTGCAGCAGGCGAACGAGGCCCGGCAGGTCATCCTCGGGGTCATGAAGGCGGCGATCGAGGCTCCGGCCGAGATGTCCGACTACGCGCCGCGGGTCACCACCGTCAAGATTCCGGTGGACAAGATCGGCATGGTGATCGGCCCGAAGGGGCAGACCATCAACGCGATCCAGGACGAGACCGGCGCCGAGATCTCCATCGAGGACGACGGCACGATCTACGTCGGCGCCACCAACGGCCCGTCGGCCCAGGCGGCCGTCGACCGGATCAACGGCATCGCCAACCCGACGCTGCCGAAGCAGGGCGAGCGGTTCCTCGGCACTGTGGTCAAGACCGCCGCGTTCGGCGCGTTCGTGTCGCTCCTGCCGGGCCGTGACGGCCTGCTGCACATCTCCAAGGTGGGCGACGGCAAGCGGGTCGAGCGCGTTGAGGACTTCCTCAACGTCGGTGACCGGGTCGAGGTCGAGATCGCGGACATCGACGCCCGCGGCAAGATCTACCTCGACAAGGTCCGCCCGGAGGGCACCGAGGCTCCGGCCGCCGGTGAGGCCGCCGCTGGCGACCGGCCGGCTGGTCGGGACCGGGGCGACCGGGCTCCGCGTGACCGCGGCGACCGTGAGCGTGGCGGCGACCGTGGCGGTCGTGGCCCGGAGCGCGGCGGCGAGGGCGGCAACGGCGGCGGCGGCGAGGGTGGCGAGGGCGGCGAGCGTCCGCGCCGTCGGACCCGGCACAGCTGACCGTCGTACTACGCATCACCCACCCCTCGTCGAACCGGGAGCAAGTCGTGAGTCGGGCCATCAGCGCGCCGTTTCCACCGGATCGACGGGGGGTGGCCCCGTCTCGGGACACCGGGGCGGGCCGCTCCGGCGGCACCGCCCGCGCGGTGACCCGGACGCTCAGCGACGACCCGCTGGGCGGCACGGTACGACGTACCGTGCTGCCCAGCGGCCTGCGCGTCCTCACCGAGGCGATTCCGGCGATGCGCAGCGTCTCGTTCGGTATCTGGGTGGCGGTCGGCTCGCGTGACGAGACCGGCCCGCAGGCCGGTGCCGCGCACTTCCTCGAGCATCTGCTCTTCAAGGGCACCCACAAGCGCACCGCACTGGAGATCTCCTCGCAGATCGAGGCGGTGGGTGGCGAGACCAACGCCTTCACCACGAAGGAATACACCTGCTACTACGCCCGCGTGCTGGACGAGGACCTGCCGCTGGCGATCGACGTGATGTGCGACCTGGTCGCCGACTCGCTGTTGGAGCCGGCCGACGTCGAGACCGAGCGTGGCGTGATCCTGGAGGAGATCGCCATGCACGACGACGAGCCGGGTGACGAGGTGCACGACCTCTTCGTCGAGGCCGTCTACGGCGATCACCCGCTGGGCCGGCTGATCTCCGGCACCGCGGAGACCGTCACCCCGATGACCCGGCGGCAGATCCAGAGCTTCTACCGGGGTCGCTACACCGCGCCGCAGATCGTCATCGCCGCCGCCGGCAACCTCGACCACGCCGCGGTGGTCAAGCTGGTCCGTCAGGCCGTGCGCGGCACCCCGCTGGACAGCGACCCGGCCAGCCCGGCGCCGCACCGCGCGGCGACCCCGGCGGTACGCACCAAGCCGGCGACCACGGTGGTGGAGCCGAAGGAGACCGAGCAGGCACACGTCATCCTCGGCTGCCCCGGCATCGACCGGCTCGACGATCGGCGGTTCGCCCTCGGGGTGCTCAACAACGTGCTCGGCGGTGGCATGTCCAGCCGCCTGTTCCAGGAGATCCGCGAGCAGCGCGGCCTCGCGTACTCGGTCTACTCCTACGCCAGCCAGTACGCCGACACCGGCCTGTTCGCCGTCTACGCCGGCTGCGCGCCGGGCAAGGTGGACGAGGTGCTGGCCCTGACCCGCGCCGAGCTGGCCCGGGTGGCCGCCGACGGGTTGACCGAGGCCGAGGTGGCCCGGGGCAAGGGGATGAGCAAGGGCTCGTTCGTGCTCGGCCTGGAGGACACCGGTTCCCGGATGAGCCGGCTGGCCAAGGGTGAGCTGCTCTACGGCGACCTGATGCCTGTCGACGAGCTGCTCCGCCGGGTCGACGAGGTCACCGTGGAGGACGTGAACGTCCTCGCCGCCGAGCTGCTCAGCCGACCGATGTCGCTGGCCGTGGTGGGCCCGTTCGGCGCCGGCGACTTCGCGGTCTGAGGACTGCCGCCCGACCCGGTCGAGGTGCCCGGCCGAGGTGCCCGATCGGGCGTCCCGGCCGGTGGAGCACAGCGGATCCGGCCGGAAGGGCCCGTCCCGATTGGGATAGGTTGTGCCCCGTGACTGACGAGCAGGGAAGGACCCCGGCCCAGCAGCTGCGGGTCGGCGTGTTTGGTGCGCGCGGCCGGATGGGCATCGAGGTCTGCAAGGCGGTCGACGCCGCCGCCGATCTCGCCCTGACCGCGGCGATCGACCAGGGCGACGACCGCTCCTCCGTCTCCACCGCCGAGGTGGTCGTCGACTTCACCACGCCCGACGTCGTCATGGACAACCTCCAGTGGAGCATCGAGCAGGGCATCAGCGCGGTGGTCGGCACCACCGGCTTCACCGAGCAGCGGCTGGAGCAGGTGCGCGGCTGGCTGGCCGACAAGCCCGAGGTGGGCGTGGTCATCGCCCCGAACTTCGGTATCGGCGCGGTGCTGATGATGCAGTTCGCCGCGCGGGCCGCCCGACACTTCGAGTCCGTCGAGATCATCGAGCAGCACCACCCGCGCAAGCTGGACGCTCCGAGCGGCACCGCCACCCACACCGCCCGGCAGATCGCCCGGGCCCGCGCGGAGGCCGGGCTGGGGCCGGTCCCGGACGCCACCAAGGACGAGGTGCCGGGTGCGCGCGGCGCCGAGATCGACGGGGTACGCGTCCACGCGGTGCGCGCCACCGGCCTGGTCGCCCACCAGGAGGTGCTGTTCGGCGGCACCGGCGAGACGCTGACCATCCGGCACGACTCGTACGACCGGGTGTCGTTCATGCCGGGTGTGCTGCTGGCCGTCCGCGCGGTGCGCAACCGCCCCGGCCTCACCGTCGGCCTGGACGCCCTGCTCGACTGACCGGCCCGTCCCTCCGCCCGCTAACGTGGCCCAGATCGCCTAGATCTTGGACAGTTTCCGTTCCGCGCTGACGGAAAGTGTCCAAGATCTGCGGGCGCGGGCCGGGTAGCATCCGCCGGATGATCAATGCAGGACACCTGGACCGGCTCGGGAGGCGGGTCACCCTCCGGCCGGTCGACGACGACAACTGGCGGGCGGTGGCCGACGTCGCCCCGCGCGACGACCAGCGACGGTTCGTGGCCGCGCTGGGCGCGCGTTATCTGCTGCTCAGCATGCGCTCCGAGGTGTGGAACTCGCTCGCGGTGTACGCCGACGAGACCGTCGTCGGCCACGTCATGTGGGGCGTGGACGACGACGGTTCGCACTGGATCGGCGGGATGCTGATCGACGCCGCCGAGCAGGCCCAGGGCGTCGGCCGGGCCACCGTGCAGACGCTGGCCCCCTGGCTGGCGGCCCAGGCCGGCAACCCCCCGGTCCGCCTGTCGTACCACCCCGACAACACCCCGGCCGCAGCCCTCTACACCTCCCTGGGCTTCCACCCCACGGGTGCCATGGACGACGACGAACTGATCGCCGAACGAACCCCCTGACCCCCGCGATCTTGCAGTTTCTGTTGCGACATAAAGAACATTCAACCCATCTCGACAACCGAAACTGCAAGATCGCCGGCGAGTCCGGCCCAGCCTGGGTCGATCATGGAGTTGTGGTGCCTCGCATAAGGGGCACATATGGAGCTGTTGCCCACCACAACTCCATGATCGACGGCGCGGGGCGGCGCGGGGCGGGTCCCGGGTTGGGGACTAGTGGGGGAGAGGGGTTGTGGGGCGGCGTTGGGTGGGGAGGGTTGGGGTTGCGGTCAGGGGGGTGGGGAGGCCGGTGACTGTGGCTTCGCCGGTGCTGTCGACAGTGACGTGCACCGGGGTGCCGGCCACGCGGAGGCCGTCGACCGCTACGGCGCCGAACTTCGCTCCCGCCAGAGGCGCCAGCCGGACCGTGCCGCCCGGCACGTCCGGGTAGAGCCCCGTGGCGGCCTGGAGCAGCAGCACCGCGCCCGTCGCGGCCCACGCCTGCGGTCGGCATGCGGCCGGGTACGGTACCGGACGGCTCACCAGTGCCCGGTCGTCGCCGCCGTACAGCTCCGGCATCCGGTAGTCGAACGTCTCGGCCGCGCTGAGCAGCCCGTCGGCCAGACCGAGCGCGGCGTCGCGGTGCCCGGCGCGGGCCAGCCCACCGAGCACGATCGCGGTGTCGTGGGTCCAGATCGAGCCACAGTGGTACGACAACGGGCTGAACCCGGCGTCGTCGCTGGACATGGTGCGTAGCCCGAATCCGGCGGCCATCGTGTCGGTGGTGAGCAGGTGCGCGACCTGGGCCTCCTCGTCGCGGTCGAGCAGGCCGGTGCCGAGCAGGTGGCCGATGTTGCTGGTCAGCGAGTCGACTGGGCGCTTGTCGCGGTCGAGGGCCAGCGCTGGTTGCGGCCCGTGGCGACCGTCGACCCAGAAGCTCTTGCGGAACCGGCCGACCAGCGCGGCGGCGTGCTCGCGCCAGCGGTCGGCGTCCGGTCGACCGAAGGCGTCCAGCAGGGCTGCGCCGTTCACGGCGGCCTCGTGCGCGTACCCCTGCACCTCGGCCAGCACGATCGGCGCGGTGGCGAGGGTGCCGTCGTGGAAGCGGACGGCGTCGCCGGAGTCCTTCCAGCCCTGGTTGGACAGGCCGTGTCCGGTGGTGTCGACGTACTCGACCAGGCCGTCGCCGTCCGGGTCGGCGTGCTCGCCGAGCCAGCGCAGCGCCGCCTCCAGGTGCGGCAGCAGGGGCTCGACCTGCTCGGCGGGCATTCCCCAACGCCACGCGTCGTGCAGCAGGTTGACCCAGAGCATCGTGGCGTCGACGGTGCCGTAGTACGCCGGCGGGAGGCGTAGGCCGTTGTCGGGCAGGGCGAACGCGTGGCGGCGCAGCTCGTGCAGGATCTTGCCGGGGGCCTCGCCGGTCGTCGGGTCGATCCGCGTGCCCTGCCGGCGGGCGAGCACGCGCAGGGTGCCGGCGGCCAGGTCGGTGCCGAGCGGCAGCATCATCCGGGCGGCCCAGAGGCTGTCCCGGCCGAACAGGGTGAGGAACCAGGGCACCCCGGCGCCGAGGAACACGTCGCCGGGTGCGCCGGTCTCGGCCAGTCGGAGGCCGCGCAGGTCGTCCAGGCTGCGGTCGAGCAGCCGGACGAGGCGTCGGTCGTCGGCGGTCACCTCGGGTCGGGACCACTCGGGCTCGCCGGCCGGGCCGACGACGACGGCGCGCGGGTCGTCGACTGTCAACTGCCAGCGCAGCACCGTCTCGCCGCCGGGGGGCAGGTCGACCGGCCAGACCAGCCGGGGTGCGGTGGCCCGCTCACCGTCGACCAGCACGTCGGCGCCCGGCGCGGTGACGGTGACGGTGATCCCGGTGCCCGACCAGGTGAGCGTGCCGGGATGACCGGTAGTGGCCGTCAGCGCGTCGGTGGCGCCACCGGACTTGACGACCTCGATGGGTGCCAGGTCGCAGCCGAGGTCGACGGTGACGGTGGCCCGTACGCCGACAGTGGCGGTGGAGACGATCCGCAGCTCTTCGGTGAGTCCGTTGCGGGTGGCCCGCCGGAGCCGGTCGACGCGGACGGTGGGGTCGGGCGTGGGGTCACCGAGCCAGCGGGCGAGGCTCACGAAGTGGGCGCCGTGCGGGCCGTCGTCGCCGCGGGTCAACCCTTCCAGCTCCCGCTCGTCGACCCGCAGCTCGGCGCGGGAGAGCACCCGGGCGTCGGCGTGGAAGACGCCCTGGACGCCGGTTGGGCGGATCTGCCCGGTCGCGTCCCCCAGCGCGCTGGTCGGGGCGAAGACCACCCCGACCAACTCGTGCAGGAGGGGTTGCAGCTGGCGTTCGATCACGGTGTGGCTCCAGATCCTCGGGGTGCGCGGCGGTCATCTTGACAACGCGCCGCTGGCGGTGCAAAGTGCGAAACATTCCAGAAACTTGAACGATCCAATCCTGCCTTATCCAAATTGGATCGTTCAAGACGGCGAGAGGGATTAAGTGGCCGAAAAGGTGACCATCGCGACGGTGGCCCGGCACGCCCGAGTCAGCCGGCAGACGGTGTCCAACGTGCTCAACAGCCCGCACATCGTGCGGCAGGAGACCCGTCAGCGGGTCGAGGACGCGATCAACGCGCTCGGCTACCGGGCCAACCAGGCCGCCCGACAGATGCGCACCGGCCGGTCCCGCCTCATCGCCGCCCGGATCGACCCGACCCGCGACGGCATCAACGGCTCCGTGCTCGACCGCTTCCTGCACGGCCTCACCGAGACCGCCGACGCCGCCGGCTACCGGGTGCTGCTCTACACCGCCACCGACGACGACCGGGAGATCGCCACCTACGGCGACCTGCTCGGCACCTACGAGTTGGACGCGTTCGTGCTGGTGGGCACCAAGTACGGCGACCCGCGTACCGAATGGCTCGCCGACCGGGACGTGCCGTTCGTGACCTTCGGTCGCCCATGGGACGCGCTCGACGCGCACCCCTGGGTGGACGTGGACGGCGCCGCCGGCACCGCCCAGGCCACCCGGCGTCTGCTCGACGCCGGCCACCGGCGGATCGCCTTTCTCGGCTGGCCGGTCGGCTCCGGCGTCGGCGACGACAGACGGGCCGGCTGGCGCGACGCGCTGCGTGCGGCCGGCGTCGACCCGACCGGGCTGCACCGGGAGACCGAGGACGGCATCGCCGAGGGCGAACGCCTGATGCACGACCTGCTCGACACAGTGGCACCGAGCGCCGTGGTCTGCGCCAGCGACTCACTCGCCCTCGGCGCCCTCCAGGCGATTCGCGGCGTCGACCCGCCCGTCTCGGTGATCGGCTTCGACGACACGCCGGTGGCCGCCGCGGTCGGGCTGACCAGCGTCAGCCAACCGCTCGGCGAGGCCGCCGCCCGCTGCGTGGACCTGCTCACCGGGGTCCTCGACGGCGACCACGAGACCCCCACCCCCGTGCTGCTCCAGCCCTCGTTGGCACTGCGGCACACCGCGTAGTCCCACCCCCCACCAGGAGAAACCATGGCACCCCGAACAATCACCCGGGCAGCGGTGGCCGGCCTCGCCGCCGTCGCCCTCCTCGGCTCCGCCGCCTGCGGCAGCGGCTTCGACGACTCCTCCGGCGACACCGCCCAGTCCAGCGGCCCGGCCAGCCTGCAGATCCTGATCGGCTCGTCCGGCGAGGCCGAGACCAAGGCCGTGCAGGACGCCGCCGCGAAGTGGGCCAGCAGCTCCGGCAACACCGCGACCGTCACCCCGGCTCAGGACCTCACCCAGCAGCTCGGTCAGGCGCTCGCGGGCGGCACCCCGCCGGACGTCTTCTACGTGGACGCGGCCCAGTTCGCCGACTACGCCAGCGTCGGCGCCCTCGAGCCGTACGGCGACAAGGTCAGCAACTCGGCCGACTTCTACGAGAGCCTGCGCACCACCTTCACGTACGACGGCAAGCTCTACTGCGCGCCCAAGGACTTCTCGACCCTGGCCCTCCAGATCAACACCGACCTGTGGAGCAAGGCCGGGCTGACCGACGCCGACGTGCCGACGACCTGGGAGCAGCTCACCGCCGCCGCCCAGAAGATCAAGGCCAAGGGGCAGGTCCCGCTGGCCCTCGGTGACACCCGGGACCGGATCGGCGCCTTCATGGTGCAGAACGGCGGCTGGCTGGTGAGCAAGGACGGCAAGCAGCCCACGGCAGACACCCCGGAGAACCTCGCCGCCCTCCAGTACGTCAAGACCATGCTCGGCACCGGCCTGGCCAAGTACCCGAAGCAGCTCGACGCCGGCTGGTCCGGTGAGGCGTTCGGCAAGGGCAAGGCCGTGATGACCATCGAGGGCAACTGGATCAAGGGTGCCCTCCAGAACGACTTCCCGAACGTGAAGTACAAGGTCGTGGCGCTGCCGGCCGGCCCCAAGGGACAGGGCACGCTCTCCTTCACCCAGTGCTGGGGCATCGCCGCGAAGAGCAAGTACAAGGATCAGGCGATCAAGTTCGTCGAGGCGATGACCAGCGGCGAGCAGCAGATGACCTTCGCGAAGGCGTTCGGTGTCATGCCGTCCCGCCAGTCGGCGCGCGACCAGTACACCGCAGCGTTCCCGGCGGACAAGGTGTTCATCGACGGCGCCGCGTACGCCCAGGGCCCGGTGAACGCCCCGAAGATGGACAGCGTCCTCAAGGACCTCGACACCGGTCTGCAGGGGCTGGCCAACGGCGACCCGAAGACCGTGCTGCAGAACTTCGACAAGAACGCCAAGGCGGCGCTCGGCGGCAGCTGAGGTGACGGCGGGGGCCCCGACGAGCAACGGGGCCCCCGCCGCACGTCGGCCGGAGAGAGGAAGGGAGGGAAGATGGCAACCGAGACACTGACCGCCGTGGCGACCGCGGGCGGGGCCGGCCCCCGCCGACGCAGGGGCGGCATCCGGAGCAACGAGAACCTCGCCGGCTGGCTCTTCGTCGCGCCGGTGATCGTCATTCTGGGGCTGTTCCTGCTGCTGCCCATCCTGATGGCGCTGTGGGTCAGCCTGACCGACTGGAACGGCCAGGGCAGCCCGTTCACCGGCGACGTCCCGTTCGTCGGCGCGCACAACTACACCCAGTTGTTCACCGAGGACGGGCTGGCCCGCCGCGACTTCATGACCAGCATCCGCAACAACATCTACTACGTGGCGATCGTGGTGCCGGCGCAGACAGTGCTCGCGCTCGGGCTGGCGTTGGTCGTCAACAACCGGATGCTCAAGGGCAAGAGCTTCTTCCGCAGCGCCTTCTACTTCCCCTCGGTGACCAGCTCGGTCGCGATCAGCGTGGTGTTCCTGTTCCTCTTCGCCAACTCCGGCGCGGTGAACGCGCTGCTCGGTTTCCTCGGGATCGACGGCCCGGAGTGGTTCGCCGACTCCCGGGGCGTGCTGCACCTGCTGTTCGGCGCGGTCGGCGTCGACTCGCCACCGGCGGCACTGGTCGACGGCGGCCCGTTCGGGCTGACCTGGTGGGACTGGCTGGCCGGTCCGAGCGTGGCGATGATCTCCATCATCACGTTGGTGGTCTGGACCACCTCCGGCACCTTCATGCTGATGTTCCTGGCCGGGCTGCAGAACGTGCCGGTCACCCTGGACGAGGCGAGCACCCTCGACGGCGCGTCCCGGTGGCAGCGCTTCCGGTACGTCACACTGCCGATGATCAGGCCCACCACCTTCCTGGTGCTCACCCTCGGCATGATCGGCTCCTGGCAGGTCTTCGACCAGGTGTACGTGATGAGCCAGGGCGACCCGGCCAAGACAACGCTCACCCCGGCGTACCTGTCGTACCGGACCGCCTTCCGGGACTTCGACTACGGCTCCGGCGCGGCGATCTCCTTCGTCCTGTTCCTGATCATCATCGTGCTCACACTGATCCAGCGCCGGGCGCTGGCCGAGCGGGACACCGACCGGCCGCGCCGCGGCCCGTGGCGTCGGCGCGTACCGGGAAGGTCCTGAGATGGCCGTGCTCACCGACCGCCCGGCGGCGGCGCCCGCGCGGCGTCAGCAGCGCGCGGCCCGCACCCTGGCCACCCGCTTCCTGGGGTACGCCACGCTGGTCTTCTTCGGGCTGGTGTTCCTCTACCCGTTCGTCATCCAGATCGGCAACGCGCTCAAGACCGAGCCCGACGCGGCGGCGAACCCGCTGTCACCGTTTCCGGACCCGCTCACGCTGGCCGGCTTCGAACGCGTCTTCGCCGGCACCAACTTCCCGCTGTGGCTGGGCAACTCACTACTGGTGACGGTGCTGGTCACCATCGGCCGGGTCTTCTTCGACTCGCTCGCCGGGTACGCGCTGGCCCGGCTGCGGTTCGCCGGCCGCGGCGGCCTGTTCGCCGCCGTCATCGCGGTGATGGCGGTGCCCGGAGTGGTGCTGCTGATCCCGAAGTTCCTGGTGCTCAACCAGCTCGGCCTCTACAACAGCTACGCCGGGCTGGTGGTGCCGCTGCTGGCCGACGCGGCCGGCGTGTTCATCATGAAGCAGTTCTTCGAGTCGATCCCGGTGAGTGTCGAGGAGGCCGCCCGAATAGACGGGGCGAGCATCTTCCGTACCTTCTGGTCGGTGGTGCTGCCCATGGCGAAACCGGCGCTGATCACCCTCACCATCCTGTCGTTCCAGGGCTCCTGGAACGAGTTCCCGCACAGCCTGGTGTCGGTGCAGGACCCGGACCTGTTCACCCTGCCGCGCGGGTTGGCCGACCTGGTCAGCGGCTCGCTCGGCAAGGGCACCCAGTACCCGCTCAAGCTCGGCGCCGCACTGCTGGCCACCATCCCGGTAGCGATCATCTTCGTGGTGTTCCAGCGGTACTTCGTCCGCGACGCCAACGACGGCTCGGACAAGGGCTGACCGACCCGGTGTGGCGGTGCCGATAATCGGAACCGCCACACCGGCTCCGCGCATCAGTGTGGGGTGGCGGTCGACGCGGGCTCCTCGGGCTGGGCCGGCTCGGCACCGACCGGCGCGTAGGACGGCACCGACCGGAACGCCAACGCGGCGACCACTGCCAGCCCGAGCAGCACGACGGCACCGGCGGTGGCCGCCACGACCAGCCCGCTCGTGTACGCCGCCCGGGCCGCCTCGACCAGCGGACCGCCCACCCCGCCCGGCAGCTCACCGGCCACCGTCACCGCCCCGGCCAACCCGTCGCGGGCACGGGCCGCCGCCTCGGCGGGCAGACCCGCGGGCAGCGCCGGGCCCAGCTCGGCACGGTAGACGGCGGCGCCCACGCTGCCCAGGACCGCCACACCCAGGGCGATGCCCAACTCGCCGCTGGTCTCCGAGAGCGACGCTGCCGAGCCGGCCCGTTCCGGCGGCGCCGACCCGACGATCAGGTCGGTGACCAGGGCCGACGGCAACGCGATCCCGGCGGAGGTGACGACGAAGGCGACCAGGACGACAAACAGGGCGTGGTCGCCGTCCGCGCCGGTGAGGAGCAGGAAACCCGCCGCCGTGATCAGTTGCCCGACGGCCATCACGTGCCCCGGCCGGAACCGACGGGCCAGCAACGGAGCCACAGTGGTCGCGCCGATCATCGCCACCGCCTGCGGCACCAGCAGCAGCCCGGCGCGCAGCGGGGTCAGCCCTTCGACCAGTTGCAGCCACTGGCTGACCAGCAGGAAGGTGCCGCCCATCAACAGACCGTTGAGCAGGAACACCAGCAGTGCGGCAGTGAACGTGCGGTTGCCGAAGAGGCCCACGTCCAGCAGCGGATGAGGAAGCCGGCGCTGCCGCCGCACGAAGACCACCCCCACCAGCAGGCCGGTCACGATCGCCAGCACGGCCAGCGGGCGCCAACCGTGCCGGGCCAGCTCCTTGATGCCGTAGACCGCCGGCAGGATGGTGGCGAGCGACAACGCGACGCTGACCAGGTCCAGTCGGCCGGGGCGCGGGTCGCGGAACTCCGGAAGCAGCAGCGGCGCGACCACCAGCAACACCGCCATCACCGGCACACCCAGCAGGAACGCCGAGCCCCACCAGAAATTCTCCAGCAGCACCCCGCCGATCACCGGCCCGACCGCCATCCCGCCCATGAAGCAGCTCATCCAGACCCCGACCGCTACCGCGCGCTGCGCCGGGATCTGGAACATGTTGCTGATCAGGGCCAGCGTGGAAGGCATCAGCGTGGCCCCGGCGACACCGAGCAGTGCCCGCGCGGCGATCAGCAGCGGCGGGTTCGGTGCGTAGGCGGCCACCACCGAGACCACGGCAAAGGCACCGGCCCCGATCAACAACAGGCGTCGACGACCCACCCGATCGCCCAGTGTGCCCATCGTGACCAGGAAACCGGCCACCAGGAAACCGTACGCATCGGTGATCCACAACTGCTGGGTGCTGTCGGCGCCGAGGTCCGCGCTGAGGCTCGGCAGGGCCAGATAGAGCACGCTCAGGTCGAGTGCCAGCAGCAGAGTGGGCAGGGCCAACACGGCCAGCCCAATCCACTCCCGACGCCCGGCTGCGGGGTGTGCTGTCCGCATCGTTCTCACCCTCCTGGTGACGGTCAGTGTCGGAGGGTGGACGACGGTCCGGCCCCGAACTCATCGGTGCACCGTCAGGCGATTTTGTCGGGCAGGCCGAAGCGGGCGAAGAGCGCCGGCTCCAGGAAGTGGGTGAGCCGGGTGATCCGGCCGTCGGCGACGTCGATGAGCTGGATGGAGAACGCTCGGCGCCCCCCAGCCTGGTCAGGACGGTACTGCGCCAGCGCCGGAGCGCCATTGGCCGACACCGGCAGGAGCCGGGAACCTTGGCAGCCGGACGCCGGCCAGGAAACCATCCACCGGCCGATGTCGGCCGCCCCCGACAACCACATCCGGTACGGAGGCATGCTGTGCACCGCGTCCTCGCGCAGCAGACCCACGAGAGCGTCGATGTCGTAGCGCTCGAACACCCGCACGTAGCGGTCCAGCAGGTCGCGATGCTCCTCGTCCAGGGCCGGGCCCGGCGTCGCGCCGGCCCGCTCGGCCAGCGTGGCCCGGGCACGTTGCAGCGCACTGTTGACGGCGGGCACGCTGGTCTCGAGCAGACCGGCGACCTCGTCGGCATGCCAGCGCAACACGTCCCGCAGGATCAGTACCGCGCGCTGCCGGGGAGGCAGGTGCTGGAGCGCGGCGACGAACGCCAACCGGACCGAATCCCGCAGCACGGCCAGCTCTGCCGGATCCGCAGTGGGCAACACCGCCGCATCCGCCGCCGGCCCCACCCAACCCGTCTCCGGGTCACCAAGGCTCGGGGCCACCGGCGGCGACGGGTCACCGAAATCCGTCGGCATGGCCCGCCGCCGGTGACCCCTCAGCAGATCCAGGCAGACGTTGGTGGCGATCCGGTAGAGCCAGGTGCGCGTGCTGGAGCGGCCGTCGAAACCGTCCCACCCGCGCCAGGCCCGCAGCAGAGTCTCCTGCACCGCGTCCTCGGCGTCGAACAGCGAGCCGAGCATCCGGTAGCAGTAGCCGGTCAGCTCGACCCGGAACCCCTCCAGGTGACCCTCGGCGGTCGGCGCCGACAGCGGCGCGGTGGCTGAGCTCATGGGCCGACCGTAGGCGACAGGTCGGACATCGGCACCCACTCCGGCCGGGGCACGCCGACCCGTGCCGGTATCCGGGCCGGGGCGTCAGCGCGGGTCAGCCAACGGGCTCGTCGTCGACAGGCACCTTCTCGGTCGGCACGCCCACGTGCAGACGCACCTGAGGCACCAGCATGTCGTCGACGTCCAGCGCCCGGGCCGCGCCGTCGGGCTCCCACCCGGTGCTGGTCAGGAACTTTCGGGTCGCCTCGTCACCGTCGAACGCCCAGGCCACCGCCCGACTCATCCCGTCCTCCCGCCACAGGTCGACGGTGGCCGCGAGCAGTCGACTGCCGTGCCCCCGACGGCCCCACCGCGGCTCCACCAGCAGGTCGGTCACCGCCGCCACGTCCGGGCCGAGCGCGTCGGCCGGCTCACCCGGGGCCAACGCCTCGGCGTCGGCCGGGCCGGAGGCGGCGAACCCCACCAGATACGATTGCTCGGCCTGTTCGACGGCGACAAGCACCCGGTGCGCGCCCGAGGGCGGCTCCAGCACCGCGGCGCTCCACCGCCGGGCGAGGAACGCCTCGTCCAGGTTGTCGAGCACATGCCGAGGCAGGATCCGGCGGTACGCGACCCGCCAGGTCGCGAGCTGGATGCGTGCGATCTCGCCGGCGTCCTCGGGACGCGCCGGGCGGACGTACCCGAGAGCCATGGGACGGAAGCCTACGCAGGGCGAGGGAGACGACGGTGGCGCAGGGTGCCAACAGGACGACCGCGCAGGTCGTCGGGGTGGTGGTGCTCGCCGCGGCGGTCACCGGGTTCCTCGCCGTCGCCGCCGTCCGGCACGGGTTCTTCGACCTGAAGGTCTACTACGGCGCGTTGACCTGGTGGGTGCACGACGGCGGGGAGATCTACGACTACCTCAAGCCGGGCACCCAGTACGGCTTCACCTACCCGCCGTTCGCGGCGCTCGTCATGCTGCCGATGGCGTATCTGCCGTGGACGGCCGCGATCGTGGTGAGCGTGCTCGCCAGCGTGGCCACCACCACGGTGCTGATCTGGTGGCTGGTCGACCCGATCGCGCGCCGCGCCGGCTGGACCAGGTGGTTCGCCCTCGCCGTGGCGCTCTGCCTGGCCGCCGCGTTCGAACCGATGCGGGAGACGGTCAACTTCGGCCAGGTCAACACGCTGCTGCTCTTCCTGGTGGCGGTGGACCTGCTGCGGCTGCTGCCGGCCGGCAACCGGTGGACCGGGGTGGGCATCGGCCTCGCCACCGCGATCAAACTGACCCCTGGCGTGTTCATCGTCTACCTGCTGGTGACCGGGCGGTGGCGGGCGGCGCTCACCGCCAGCGGCACGGCCGCCGGGGTGTCGCTGCTGGCCGCCGCGCTCTTCCCGGACGCGTCCCGGGAGTTCTGGACCGAGGCGCTGTGGAACACCGGGCGGGTGGGCGAGCTGGCCTTCGTCTCCAACCAGTCGTTGCGCGGGGTGGTCGCCCGGCTCGACCCGGAGCACCCGAGCACCCTGCTGTGGCTGCTGCTGGTGCTGGGCACCCTGGCGCTCTGGGCCTGGCGGTCCCGGGCCGCCGTCGCGGCCGGCGACGAGGCGACCGGCCTGGCGCTGACCGGCGCGGTGATGTGCCTGGTCAGCCCGGTCACCTGGGTGCACCACCTGGTCTGGCTGCTGCCCGCGTTGATCCTGCTGGTCGACAACGCGATGGCCGCGCCGGCCGGCCGCCGACGGCAGGTCCTGCTGGTCGCCGCGACCATCGGGTACGCGCTGCTGATCAGCCGGACCGTCTGGCTCTGGGAGAAGGACTTCACCGGCGTCGACGGCTTCCTGGGCAGCAACGCCTACATGTGGGTCAGTCTGGCGCTGCTGGCCTTCCTGCCGATCCGCCGGTGGCTGACCCCGAACGGGTCAGCGGTCGAGGCGTCCGGCGTACCGCAGCTCGACCAGCCCGACCGGCGGGCCCCCACCGGCCAGCGGCACCTGGTAGGTCGACTCCTCACCGTCCGGTGACAGGCCGGCGCGCTCGCAGAACCGCCGGGCCCGCCGGTTGTCCGCCAGCACCCACGCCCGGTAGCCGGCCCAGCCCCGCTCGGTGAGCCCGCTCCGGGCGGCGTCCAGCAACGCCGCGGCGGTCCCGTCACCCCAGTGGGCCGGCTCCACGTAGAGCGCCACCACCTCGCCGACCGTCGGGTCCAGGTCGTCCCGGTCCTGGTTGCGGCGGTACGGCCCGAAGGTCGTGAAGCCCACGACCAACCCGTCCACCTCGCCGAGCACCGTGGTGAACGGATGTTCCGGATCGGCGGTGCCGACGTCGCGACGACGCTGCGCCCAGGCCACCACGTTGAGCCGCCCGAGCACCTCGTCGGGCATGAAACCGGCGTAGCCCGCCTGCCAGCCGTGCACGTGCACCCGGGCGATCGCCTCGGCGTCGTCCGGCTCCTCCCGACGGATGGTGAGCATTGCACCGTTCTATGCCTCGTTGGTCGTCACGTCCAGCTTCCCGCACCGGCGTCGTACCGATGAATTAAGGTCGCCGACGATGACCGCACCGGAATCACTCTCGCTCGCCCAGGCCCGCCGCGTGGCGCTCGCCGCCCAGGGCTTCGCCGACCCGGCGCCGACGGGCGTGCCCACCCGCCGGCACCTGCGTCGCGTGCTGGGCCGGGTCGGGCTCATCCAGATGGACTCGGTCAACGTGCTGCAACGCGCGCACTACCTGCCGCTCTACAGCCGGCTCGGGCCCTACCCGACCACGTTGCTCGACCAGGCCGCCTACCGGCGCCCCCGTGAGCTGTTCGAATACTGGGGCCATGAGGCGTCGCTGGTCCCGGTGGAGCTGCACCCGGTGCTGCGCTGGCGGATGGCCCGAGCGCACAGCGAATCCTGGGGCGGCATGCGGCGGATCGCCCAGGAGCAGCCGGAGCTGGTCGCCTGGGTCCGGGACGAGGTGGCCGCCCGGGGGCCGCTGACCGCCGCCGAGATCGAGCACGACGCCCCCCGCGAGACCGGCAACTGGGGATGGAACTGGTCGGCGGTCAAGCGGGCGTTGGAGTTCCTGTTCTGGGCCGGGGAGGTGGTCGCCGCCGAGCGCAGCACCTCCTTCGCCCGCCGCTACGACCTGCCCGAGCGGGTGCTGCCCGCGGCGGTGCTGGCCGCGCCCACCCCGACCGACGCCGAGGCGTACCGGACGCTGGTCGCCCTCGCCGCGCGGTCCCTCGGGGTCGCCGCCGAGCCGGAGCTGCGCGACTACTTCCGGTTGCCGCTGGCCGGCGCCCGGCAGGCCGTCGCGGAGCTGGCCGAGGCCGGTGAGCTGGTGCCGGTCACAGTGGCGGGCTGGCGACAGCCGGCCTGGCTGCACACGTCCGCCCGGCTGCCCCGCTGGGTGCGGGGCAACACACTGGTCAGCCCCTTCGATCCGCTGATCTGGGAACGTGCCCGCACCGAGCGGCTGTTCGACTTCAGCTACCGGATCGAGATCTACGTTCCGGCGCCACAGCGGGTCTACGGCTACTA
Organism: Micromonospora sp. NBC_00330; assembly: GCF_036136635.1. NCBI lineage: Bacteria > Bacillati > Actinomycetota > Actinomycetes > Micromonosporales > Micromonosporaceae > Micromonospora > Micromonospora sp. NBC_00330. The sequence goes on along the minus strand of NZ_CP108012.1, from coordinate 4,329,810 downwards.
CGTGTTGCCGTTTCTGCAGGGCGACCGGTTCACCGCCCGGGTCGATCTGAAGGCCGATCGGAAGGCCGGGGTGCTGCTGGTGCCGGCCGCCTGGCTCGAACCCGGCGCCGACCCGGGGGAGACCGCCGTCGCGCTCGCCGCCGAGCTGTACCGCCTCGCCGGCTGGCTCGGCCTGGACGCGGTGGCCCCGCCGGCAGCCGGTGATCTGGCCGGTCCGCTCACCGCCGCGTTGGCCGGCGTGTCCGGTGTACCGTGAGCGCGTGACGAGCGCTCCCGGACCGGTCGACCAGCCGCACCCCGCCCCCGGCGCGGTCCACACGGCGCCGGCCGACGGTGGGGCGGGTCCCGGCGGCTTCGGTCCCGGTGGCACGGGTCCCGGCGGCTTCGGCCCCGGTGGCGCGGGTCCCGGCGGCTTCGGTCCCGGCGGCGCGGGTCCCGGCGGCTTCGGTCCCGGCGGCGCGGGTCCGGAGGGTTGGCCGATGACCCCGCCGGGTGGCTACCCGGCGCCTGAGCCGGACCGGCTCACCCGGTTCGTGTTGCGGCTCTACGAACGTTCCCCGCGCTGGGCGGTGCCGCTGGCCGCTGTCGGCTGCGTCGCCATCGGCATGAGCTACGCGCTGCTCAGCAACCCGACCTACGCCGACCCGGACGCCGCGCCCACCTGCCTGCTCAAGTTGACCACCGGGCTGGACTGCCCGGGATGTGGTGGCACCCGCGCGCTCTGGTACGTGTTGCACGGCGACCTGCCGGCCGCCGCCCGGCACCACTTCCTGTTCGTCTTCGCGCTGCCGTTCCTCGCGTACCTCTTCGTGGCCTGGGCGGGAAACCAGGCGTTCGGTTGGCGACTGCCCGAGCTGCGGATCAGCTCGAAGGTCATCGGCGGCTTCCTGGCCGCGTGGCTGGCCTTCTCGGTGCTCCGCAACCTGCCCTGGGCGCCGTTCACCTCGCTCTACGTCTGACCGCGCCGCCGCCGCCGTCCGACCCGCCGGTGCCCGCTGCGCCGCTGCCGGACCTGCCGCCGCCCGACACGCCAGTACCCGACCTGCCGCCGCCCGACGCACCGCTGTCTGGCGCCGGACGCGCCGCTGTCTGTCGCCGGACGCGCCGGTGGCCGAGACCGCGACCGCGGACCTCGGCCGGGGGCGCTATTCGGGCGTCCTTTGGACCTGATTCGTTTACGACATCACGGGCCCTCCGGCGCCTATTACCCATGATCGACTCGGCTCTCAGGAAGCCGGGCCATCCACCCGACGCGGATACCCCGACTTTCAGGAACCCGAGTCGATCACCCAGTGAGCAGCCGCACACCCCGCGTCCGCGCCACGGCGGCAGACGCACCTCGCCCCAAGATCGCGCTCGATCCTGGATGTAGTGGGGTCGGGCGCGACGGATGCCACTACATCCATGATGTTGCGCGATCTTGCGAGCGGAAGCGGCTGCCGAGCGGCTCGGGCCCAGGTCGCTCGGCTCGTTCGGGTCGCCCAGGCGCCTGAACGGTGCTCGGGCCTCGGTCGCAGGCTCGGGCGGCCCACCCGCCGGGGCTGATGTCGCAAACGATTCAGCTCCAAAGGACGCCGATGCACCTGTCCGCCCCGGCGTCGACGACGATGCCTGGCCCCTGGCCCCTGGCCCCTGGCCCCTGGCCCTTGGACCTCGGCCCTGGCCCTTGGACCTCGGCCCTGGCCCTTGGACCTCGGCCCTGGCCCTTGGACCTCGGCCCTGGCCCTTGGACCTCGGCCCTGGCCCTTGGACCTCGGCCCTGGCCCTTGGACCTCGGCCCTGGCCCTTGGACCTCGGCCCTGGCCCTTGGACCTCGGCCCTGGCCCTTGGACCTCGGCCCTGGCCCTTGGACCTCGGCCCTGGCCCTTGGACCTCGGCCCTGGCCCTGGACCTCGGCCCTGGCCCTGGACCTCGGCCCCGGTCCCTGGACCTCGGCGTCGGCCCTCGGCCGACGCCCGGCGGCGTCGGCGGGGCCGGTGCCTGAGTGATCGACATTGCACGGGGCGCGCCTGAGTTGGGTCGGGCGGCACCCCACCACTAAAGTCCCAGGAATGCCGGACATGGTGCAGCCCCAGGTCAAGTTGATCGCGTGGACCCAATTCGCGGCCCCGGACGACGTGCCGTGGTCGACCGACGCGGAGGGCGGCCAGGCGCTCGCCGAGTTCGCCGGTCGGGCCTGCTACCAGTCGTGGAAGAAGCCGAACCCGGCGACCGCCACCAACGCCGGCTACCTGGCGCACATCCTCGATGTCGGGCACCTGAGTGTGCTGGAGCACGGGTCGGTCACCTTCTACTTCACCGGGGTGTCCCGCTCCTTCACCCACGAGCTGATCCGGCACCGGCACTTCTCGTACTCCCAGCTGTCGCAGCGCTACGTCCCGGAGCGGGACGCGGCAATGGTCGAGCCGGCCGTCATCGCCGACGACCCGGAGCTGCACAAGAAGTTCGTGGAGGCCGCCGAGGCGAGCGTTCGGGCGTACACCGAGTTGCTGGAGGGCCTCGAGCAGCGCTTCTCCGACGAGCCCAACCCGACGCTGCGTCGCAAGCAGGCCCGGCAGGCGGCCCGCGCGGTGCTGCCCAACGCCACCGAGACCCGGATCGTGGTCTCCGGCAACTACCGGGCCTGGCGGCACTTCGTCGCGATGCGGGCCACCGAGCACGCCGACGTGGAGATCCGTGAGCTGGCCGTGGAGTGCCTGCGCCAGCTCCAGGGGGTCGCCCCGAACGTGTTCGCCGACTTCGTGATCACCACGCTGCCGGACGGCACCGAAGTGGCGGCCAGCCCGCACGAGGCGTCCTGAGCCCTTCCCCGGCGGGCCTCGGCTGGTCGTCCGCTAGGTTGGAGGGTATGACGCACGACCACCTCGACGCTGCGGCCCGACCGGCGTCCCGCCCCTTCGGCCGGCTGCTCACAGCCATGGTGAGCCCGTTCACCTCCGACGGTTCCCTCGATCTCGACGGCGCCGCCCGGCTGGCGAGCCACCTGGTCGACGAGCAGGGCAACGACGCGCTGGTGGTCAACGGCACCACCGGCGAGTCGCCGACCACCACCGAAGCGGAGAAGGAACACCTGATCCGGGCCGTGGTGGAGGCCGTCGGTGACCGCGCCAAGGTGGTCGCGGGCGTCGGCACCAACGACACCCGGCACACCATCGAGCTGGCCGCCGCCGCCGAGAAGGCTGGTGCGCACGGCCTGCTGGTGGTCACCCCGTACTACAACAAGCCGCCGCAGAGCGGGTTGCTGCGACACTTCACCGCGGTGGCCGACGCCACCGGCCTGCCGGTGATGCTGTACGACATTCCGCACCGCTCCGGCGTGCCGATCGACACCGAGACGTTGGTCCGGCTCGCCGAACACGGCCGGATCGTCGCGGTCAAGGACGCCAAGGGCGACCTGACCGCCACCAGCTGGGTCACCAGCCGGACCACCCTCGCCTTCTACAGCGGTGAGGATGCACTCACCCTGCCGGCGCTGGCCGTCGGATGCGTGGGCCTGGTCGGCACCTCGACGCACTTCACCGGGGCGCTGGCCGCACAGATGATCGAGGCGTACGACGCGGGGGACATGCCGACCGCGCTGGCCCTGCACCGGCGGCTGCTGCCGCTGTTCACCGGCATCTTCCGCACCCAGGGCACCATCCTGGTGAAGGCGGGCCTGGCGTCGCTGGGCCTGCCGGCCGGCCCGGTGCGACCCCCGCTCGTGGACGCCACCGACGACGAGATCGCCCAGCTGCGCGCGGACTTCGCGGCAGCGGGCCTGGAGCTGCCCGAATGAACGAACGACACGATGGACGTCGAGTAACGGCGTCGCAGAATGAGGTGGACGCGTGACCGAGGCGCACATCGAGGCGGAGCTACCCCCGCCGCTGCCGGAAGGCGGCCTGCGGATCATCCCGCTCGGCGGGCTCGGTGCCATCGGTCGGAACATGACCGTCTTCGAGTACGACGGCAAGTTGCTGATCGTCGACTGCGGGGTGTTGTTCCCCGACGTCGAGCAGCCGGGTGTGGATCTGATCCTGCCCGACTTCGGTCCGATCCTGGACCGGCTGGCCGACGTCCAGGCGATCGTGCTGACGCACGGTCACGAGGACCACATCGGCGCGGTGCCGTACCTGCTCGCCCACAAGCCCGACATCCCGCTGGTCGGCTCACAATTCACCCTCGCCCTGGTCGAGGCGAAGTTGGCCGAGCGGCGGATCCAGCCGTACACGCTGACCGTGCGGGAGGGCGGCCGCGAGCGGCTCGGCCCGTTCGAGTGTGAGTTCTTCGCTGTCAATCACTCGATCCCGGACGCCCTCGCGGTGGCCATCCGCACCCCCGCCGGCCTGGTGCTGCACACCGGCGACTTCAAGATGGACCAGCTGCCGCTGGACGGCCGGATCACCGACCTGGCCGGTTTCGCCCGGCTCGGCGCCGAAGGCGTCGACCTGCTGCTGTCCGACTCCACCAACGCGGAGATCCCCGGTTTCGTCACCCCGGAGCGGGAGATCGGCCCGGTGCTCGACTCGATCTTCGCGAAGGCCAAGGGTCGGATCATCGTGGCCTCGTTCGCCTCGCACGTGCACCGTGTGCAGCAGGTCTTCGACTCCGCCGCCGAGCACGGCCGCAAGGTCGCGCTGATCGGCCGGTCCATGGTCCGCAACATGGGCATCGCCCGGGACCTCGGCCTGCTCAACATCCCGGCCGGCCTGGTCATCAGCATCGACGAGGCGACCACGCTGCCGCCAGATGAGATCGTGCTGATGTCCACCGGTTCCCAGGGTGAGCCGATGAGCGCCCTGGGCCGGATGGCCAGCGGCGACCACCGGCACATCACCATCGCCCCCGGTGACACGGTCGTGCTGGCCTCCTCACTGGTGCCGGGCAACGAGACCTCGGTCTACCGGGTGATCAACCGGCTCGCGCGGGCCGGCGCGGTGGTAGTGCACAAGGACGTGGCCAAGGTGCACGTCTCCGGGCACGCCCCCGCCGGGGAACTGCTCTACCTGCTCAACGTGGTCCGGCCCAGCAACCTGATGCCCGTGCACGGCGAGTGGCGTCACCTGCGTGCCCACGCCCGGCTCGGCATCGAGTCCGGGGTCGCCGCCGATCGGGTGGTGCTCTGCGAGGACGGCGACGTGGTCGACCTGGTCGAGGGCCGCGCCAGCGTGGTGGGGCACGTGAAGAGCCGGTACGTCTACGTGGACGGCCTCGCCGTCGGTGACGTCAGCGAGTCGCTGCTCACCGAACGGCGGATCCTCGGTGACGGCGGCTTCATCGCCACCACGGTGGTCGTCGACTCGGTCACCGGCAAGGTGGTCGCCGGCCCGACGCTCTCCGCGAAGGGCTTCTCCGAGGACCCGGAGGCGTTCAACCCGGTGGTGCCGCTGGTCACCGAGGCGCTCAACCGGGCCGCGGCGGACGGCATCACCGACCCGCACCAGCTTCAGCAGATCGTCCGGCGGACAGTGGGGCGGTGGGTCAACGACAAGTACCGTCGTCGGCCGATGATCGTGCCCACCGTCGTCGAGGTCTGACCGCACGCGTCACGATGCCCGCCCGCACCTCGTGTGCGGGTGGGCATCGCCGTTTCACGATCAGGCTCGCCGTTCCGGGTCAGTCTCGCTGGAGCCGGCGTCGCAGGAGCAGCAGTCCGCCGCCGATGGTCAGCAGTGACACGCCGATCAGGCCGTACGCGACGGTGGTCGTGCCGGTGCGCGGCAGTTCCGTTGCCTCCGGTGCGGGCGTGGCCGGCAGCGTGGTCGCTGGCGTGGTCGGGTCGGCCGGTGGCGCGGTGGTGGCCCCGCCGCCGCCGGATCCGCCGCCGGTCAGGCGGAGCGTCACCGAGGTGTCCTGGTTGGTGTACCGGTTGGTGGGCGCGAGCCAGAGCCGAACGCTCTTCGTGCCGCCAGTGGTCGCCACCCGTACGTCGAAACTGTCAGTGGCGCCGTCCGCCAGGCGGCGCTCGCGCAGGATTTCGCAGCCCACACCGTTCATCCGGCCGCTGTCGGAGCACCCCGGTGCGGTCACCCGCACCCCGTCCGGGGTGGCGACGTTCAACGAGTACCCGCCGATGTCGAACGTGCCGGTGTTCATGACCAGGACCCGGATGGTCGCGACACCGTCGACGACCGGGCCGGCGGCGGCCCGTAGCCGCAGTGTGGTGGGATCCGGCCAGTTGATCCGGAAGTCGGTGGGTCGGTCGGCGCGGCCGGTGGCGTCCTGACCGGCAACGGAACCCCACTCGGTCACCCCGAAAACCGGCTGCGCAGCCGACGAGGTCACCGTCAGGCGGTACGTCCGATCGCCTCCGGCGGACAGTTCCGCGCCGCCGCAGACCCAGGTCCTCGTCGCACCGCCGCCGGCCCGGCAGCCGCCGCCCGCGGTCAGGTCGGCGCCCTGTGGCAGGCGGAGCACGAAGAAGCCCTTCGCCGCTGCCCCACCCTGGTTGACGACCTTGACCTCCAGCGGACCCGACGGGTGCCACGGGTCGCCGCTGAGAAAGGCGATGTCGGCCCGGGCCTGGATCGTCGGCGCGGCGCTCCCGGCCGTCGCGCTGGGCGAGACGGTCGGCTTTGCCGGGGCGGCACCGGCAACGGTCGGGGCGGCGAGGGCGGACAGGGCGAGCACGGCGGCACCGAGAATGCCGGACCGGAGCGGGCGGTTCATGACGACTCCCGAGGGGTTGCGGTGGGGCTGACGGCGGTATCACCTCGGTGCCGTACTCCCGGTTGCGACCTGTCGGATGTCATGCAGTCGCGCGGCAACCGCAACCCTTTGCGCCCCTGGCGGATCAGGGCAGCGCGGCGACGGCTTCGGCGTACGCGATGCCGGTGGCGATGGCGGCGTCCATGAGGACCCGTAGCTGCGCCGGGGCGACCCCGTGCGCCAGGTCGGTGGCCACGTCGCCGGCCAGCACCAACTCGTCGCCGAGGTCGTGCGCGTACGCCTTGGGCAGGAGCCGGTCGTGGTTCCACGCGTTGCAGAAGGCGTACGCCTCGGCGCGGCGGGCGGCCGGCAGTCGGCGATTGGCCATGGCGCGGGCGTGCAGCACCTCGCCGCGCTCACCGGCCCGCCGGAACTGGATCACCGCCCCCTCCCAGTGACCGACCACTGTCTCGCCCTCGTCCACCAGGTACCGGTCGCCGCGCCCGTCCAGAATCCCGGTGATCATGCCGAGGGAGAGCGCCGACAACTCACGTTCGCCCAGCTCGGCCTCGGGCTCGTCGGGCTCGTCAGGTTCGTCGTCGGTGGGCAGCGGAACCGGCGCCGCGAGCGGGCGCTCGGCCAGCCAGGCGGCCATCCGTCCGGAGTGGTGCCCGGTGCCGTTGCGCGCGTCGAAGCTGCCGGCCAACTCGTTGGCCACCCCGAGCAGCAGCGCCCCGAGCGTGGCGACGTCCAACTCGGTGGCCGTCCGCTCGCCGTACGCCGGCCGGGGCATCGTCCGCCCGCCCAGCCCTGCGTCGGCGGCCAGCCCGCAGACCAGTGCCCCGGCGGCGGCGAACTCCATGGCGGCGAGATCGTCGGTCGGCCGGTCCAACCGGGGCAGCTGCTCGGCCAGAATGGCCAGCCCGCGCTCCAGGTGCCCGCCCAGCGCGCAGAACCGTAGGTGCGCGGCGAGGTGCGGGAACGCCGCGCGCTCCCGCCGGTGCCGGCGGTACGCCCGCACGTGCGCCGTCGCCGCCCGTGTCGGCTCGCCGGTGCGCAGTGCCGGCAGCAGACCGGCGACCAGGTCCCGCTCGGGCTGGTCGGTGCAGGACTGCGGGTCGCCGTCGGTTTCCCCGAGCTCGCTGACCGCGGCATGCCACTCGCCCCAGCCGGCCAGCAGCTCGGCACGTCGGGCCGAGGCGCAGCCCGGGCAGCCGCCGGCCGGGCCCGGCCGTTTTCCGGACCATCGCTCGTACCAGTGCCGGGCGGTGGGCTCGTCGCCGAGATGATCGGCGATCCGGCAGTGCAGCTCCGCGACGGTCGGTGTGTCCGGACCGTCCGCGCCGACGCGGTGCGCCAGGTCGTGCAGCAGGGAACGGGTCTGGTCCAGCCCGACCCGGGGGGTGCCGAGCAGCGCCTCCACCGCGTACCGCTGGTAGCGCAGCAGCAGCCCGGTCTCCGTCTCGGTGAGCAGGTCGGGCCGGTGGTCGGCGGCGGCCCGGCAGCGCCGGACCGGCTCGACCAGACGCCACCGCTCCCCGTGCAGCAGGTACGCCTCGATCAGCGCGAACCGCGCGTCCATCCCGGACCGGACGTCGCCGGCCGCGTCGGCGCGCTCGGCGAGCCGCTCCAGGGCCACCTGCCGGGCCGGGCCGTCGGGGAGGTCCCGGGCCTCGGCGAGCGCGGTCTCCAGCGCCGGTACGCGGCCCCGCGCGAGGCGGTCGCCGGCGCCGGTGGGTGGCGTGCCGGTGCGGCTGCGGGTGAACTCGTCCCGGCCGGTCACGACGGCACCGCGCCGGGCAGTCGACGGACCGCAACGGCCAGCTGGCAGCCGGTGGAGATGCCACAGTCGAGCAGTTGGTCGAGCTGGTGTGGTGTCACGCCGCGTTCCAGGTCGGTGATCACCTCGCCGTACACCCGGGCCCGACCGTCGTCGGCGACGTGGACGAACGCCTTGGGCCAGAGCCGGTCGTGGTTCCAGGAGTTGCAGAACGCGTACAGGTCGGGCACCCGTTCGATGCCGAAGGTCGGATCGACCATGGTGCGGATCTGGAGCAGCTCCCCGTCCCCGCCGACTCGCAGGAACCAGATCAGGTTGTCGTCGAAGGAGCCCACCAGCTCGCCGTCGGGGGTCGGGCCGACGGACCTGCCACGGGCAGCGAGGACCGCGGCGACCAGTTCGCCGGTCAGCGGACGCAGCGCGCCAGGGTGCCCGGTCAGCGGATCGTCCGGATCGCCTTCGATTTCCGGCGACGCCATGGGGCATCCCTTCTGAGGCGGATATCACGACCGGCGGTGGGGTTCGTGTTACGACGCGCGGACACGACCCCGAAAAGCGGGGATCTGCCCGGCCCCACCGTTACCGTGACTCTATGGCGGGCCGTACCTCTCAGGCGAGCCGGCGGCGCGGCGCGTCGCCGCGCGGTGGCACCAACAGTCGTGCCCGTCAACCGGCGAAGAAGACCACCCGGGCGCCGGTCCGACGTCGCACCACGCCGTCCCGGCCCGGCCCGGCGGTCTACGTAGGCCGTGCGGTCGGTGCACTGTGGATGGGGCTGGCGCACGGGATGGGCTGGGCGGTGCGCGCCGCTGGCCGGCAGGCCGCGTCGGCCCGCGACCTCGACCCGGAGCACCGCCGCGACGGTGCCGGGCTGCTCATGTTCGGGCTCGCCCTGCTCAGCGCCGTGGCGCTCTGGCTGTCCGGAGCGGGGCCGGTGGGGGCGCGACTGGCCGACACGATCCGGCTGTTCCTGGGCGCGATCTCGGTTGTCGTACCGGTGCTGCTGATGATCGGGGCGTGGCGGCTGATGCGTCAGCCGGCCGATCCGGAGCACCGGGGCCGTGGGTTGATCGGCTGGGGTTCGCTGCTGGTGTCGACCGCCGCACTGCTCCAGATCGGTCAGGACCCGGCCGACCCGCTGGCGCGTGACTTCGCCGGCGGTCTGGTCGGCGCGGGCGTCGGTGGGCTGCTGGAGCGGGCGGTCACCGCCTGGGTGGCGGTGCCGCTGCTCATCCTGCTGCTGCTCTTCGGACTGCTCGTGGTGACCGCGACGCCGATCAACAAGATCCCGGAGCGGCTGGGCCTGCTCGCCGGTGGGCTGGTCGGCGCACCGGAGACGGACGAGGAGGCGGACGAGGTGGCCGCCAAGCCGACGCGCAAGCGACCGGCGAAGCGGATGCCCGCACCACTGGACCCGGACGACTTCGAGGACCTGGACGGCGCGGACCTCCAGGAGACCATGGTGCTGCCGCGCAAGTCTCCGGCGAAGGTGCCGGCGAGCCGCAAGCCGTCGGTCGAGCCGCCGGAGCACTCGCCCGCCCCGACCCGGGCCGAGCAGCTCGCGTTGACCGGGCTGTCCGGGGACTACACCCTGCCGCCGGCCAACATGCTCAGCGCCGGGGCCGCCGCGAAGACCCGCAGCAAGGCCAACGACGAGGTGATCGCCGCGCTGACCGGCGTGTTCGACCAGTTCGATGTGGACGCCGCCGTCACCGGCTTCACCCGGGGCCCGACCGTCACCCGCTACGAGGTGGAGCTGGGGCACGGCGTCAAGGTCGAGCGGATCACCCAGCTGTCCCGCAACATCGCGTACGCGGTGAAGTCACCTGACGTACGGATCCTCAGTCCGATCCCGGGCAAGAGCGCCGTCGGCGTGGAGATCCCGAACGCCGATCCGGAGAACGTGGCCCTCGGCGACGTGCTGCGCTCGCGCGCGGCGACCAGCGATCACCACCCGATGGTCGTGGCGCTCGGCAAGGACATCGAGGGCGGCTACGTGGTGGCCAACCTCGCCAAGATGCCGCACATCCTGATCGCCGGTGCCACCGGCGCGGGCAAGTCGAGCTGCCTCAACACCCTGCTGGTGTCCATCCTCACCCGGGCCACCCCGGACGAGGTGCGGCTGCTGCTGATCGACCCGAAGCGGGTCGAGATGACCGGCTACGAGGGCATTCCGCACCTGGTCACCCCGATCGTGACAAACGCGAAGAAGGCTGCCGACTCGCTGGACTGGGTGGTCCGCGAGATGGACATGCGCTATGACGACCTCGCCGCCAACGGGGTCCGGCACATCGACGACTTCAACCGCAAGGTCCGCAACGGCGAGATCAAGGCCCCGCCGGGCAGCGAGCGCGAGATGCGTCCGTACCCGTACCTGTTGGTGATCGTGGACGAGCTGGCCGACCTGATGATGGTCGCGCCGCGCGACGTGGAGGACTCGGTCGTCCGGATCACCCAGTTGGCCCGGGCCGCCGGAATCCACCTGGTGCTGGCGACCCAGCGCCCCTCGGTCGACGTGGTGACCGGTCTGATCAAGGCCAACGTGCCGTCCCGGCTGGCGTTCGCCACCTCGTCGCTAGCGGATTCCCGCGTCATCCTCGACCAACCGGGCGCGGAGAAGCTGCTCGGCCGTGGTGACGGGCTCTTCCTGCCGATGGGCGCCTCCAAGCCGGTCCGGATCCAGGGCGCCTGGGTCACCGAGCGCGAGATCGCCGACGTGGTGAAGTTCTGCAAGGACCAGCGTGAGCCGGAGTTCCGCAAGGACGTGCTGGCCCCGGCTCAGGAGAACAAGAAGAAGATCGACGAGGACATCGGCGACGACCTGGACCTGTTGGTGCAGGCGGTGGAGCTGGTGGTCACCTCGCAGTTCGGCTCGACCTCGATGCTGCAACGCAAGCTGCGGGTCGGTTTCGCGAAGGCGGGCCGCCTGATGGACCTGATGGAGACCCGGGGAGTGGTCGGGCCGTCCGAGGGGTCGAAGGCGCGCGACGTGCTGGTCAAGCCGGACGAGCTGGACGAGGTCCTGAGCGGCCTGCGCGGCGACGTGGACTGACCGACGGTCGACCCCGGACGCACGACGGGCCCGCCGGAATCCGGCGGGCCCGTGATGGGGGAGTGGTCAGTTGTTGATCAGCGCGCCGATGATCACCAGGCTGATGATCGCGGCGACGACGCTGGCCGCGGCGGCGTACCAACCCAGCGGCTTGTCACCGAGCACCGCCCCGACGACGCCCGCGATGACGCCGAGCACGCCGAAGATGATCGGGTTGAGCAGCAGGGCCAGGACCGCGAAGACGAAGCCCACGATGGTGAGGATGCGGGCGGCGTTGCTGCGGGGGCGGGCGGTGCTCGGCATGTCGGCCATGTCTTCCTCCGGGTGAGAGCCTGTCGTGACGGATCGATCACTACCCACTGTGGGCGCTGGTCACGCCTGCCGACGGCGCGCCTCAGTGGAAGATCTTGAGACCGATCACGCCGGCGACCACCAGCAGGAGGCAGAGGATCCGGGGCAGGCTCGCCGACTCGCCGAGCGCCAGCATCCCGACCAGCGCGGTGCCGACCGCGCCGATGCCGACCCAGACCGCGTAGCCGGTGCCGACGGGGATGTCCCGGAGCGCGTACGACAGCCCGGCCATGCTCAGCAGAAGGGTCACCACGAACACCACGGACGGCACCAGCCGGCTGAAACCGGCGCTACGGTCCAGGGCGATCGCCCAGGCCGTCTCCAACAGCCCCGAGATCACCAGTACGAGCCAGGCCATCGTTCACCTCACCGGAAGTGCCCGGGCTGTCGCGCCGGGACGAGTCGAGTCTGCACGTCACGCGGGGCGTCTTGGCCTGACCGGGTACGCCCACCACTCGTCCGGAGCGGCCACGAGCATCCGGCCGCCGGAGCCGACGCTAGCACCGACCCCGGTGGCGGGGCGGTGACCACCACCACGGTCCGTTGACCTCTACCTGACTTCAACGTGCAGTATCGCCACCATGACCATGCTCTACGCCGACCCCGAGGTCGCCGCCGTGCTGGACGCCGCCACCACTGTCGACGCCATGCGCGCCGCCCTCCTGGCCGCGTACGAGGGACGGCTGGTCGCCCCGCCCCGGGCCGCCGCACCGCTGAGCGGCGGGCGGATGGTGCTCACCGCCGGGCACCTGGTCGGCGAGTGGTACGGCTTCCGCTCGTACGACACCTTCGGTCACCCGCAGGGCGAGCAGTTGGTGGTGCTGCACGACGCCCGCACCGGGGCGATCCGGGCCGTCGCGGTCGGCGAGGAGTTGGGCTCCCGTCGTACCGGAGGGTTGGGGGGCCTCGCTGTCGACGCGCTGGCGCGTCCCGACGCCACCACCCTCGGGGTGATCGGCTCCGGCCGACAGGCCTGGACCCAGGTCTGGGCCACCGCCGCGGTCCGCCCGTTGCGCGAGGTGGTGGTGCACAGCCGCTCCGCCGCCCGCCGGGAGGCCTTCGCCGCCCGGGTCCGTGCCGAACTGGGCGTGCCGGCCCGTGCGGTGGCCGACCCGGGCTCGGCCGTCGCCGGGCGGGACCTGGTGGTGTTGGCGACCACCAGCCCGACACCGGTGCTCTGCGCCGCCGACCTCAGCCCCGGCACACATGTCAACGCTGTCGGTTTCAAGCAGCGCGACCGCAGCGAGTTCGGCACCGACCTGCTGGACGCCGCCGACCTGCTGGTCACCGATTCGCCGGCCCAGGCGGCGGACTACCAGCCGCCGATGCTCGCGGCCACACCCCCGTACGCCGGGCGGCTGCGCGACCTGGGCGGCATCCTGGCCGGCGCGGTTCCCGGCCGGACCACCGCGGACCAGATCTCCGTCTTCTGCTCCACCGGCCTGGCCGGCACCGAGGTGTTCCTGCTCGACGCGCTCACCCGGGTCGGCGCCGAGGCGCGCTGACGGAATGACGTTCGCCTCCGTGTCGACCGTCTCCGCAGCCCGCGTGCGCGGGCTTACCCGACCGGCCCGGTACCCTCGGATGGTGTCTGCCACCTCTCCTTCTCCCGCTGACCACGCCGAGGGCCGTCGCGTCGCCCTGCTGACCCTGGGCTGTGCCCGCAACGAGGTCGACTCGGAGGAGCTGGCCGCCCGCCTGCACGCCGACGGCTGGCAGGTGACCACCGACGGCGAGGGCGCCGACGTGGTGGTCGTCAACACCTGCGGTTTCGTGGAGAAGGCCAAGCAGGACTCGATCCAGACCCTGCTCGCCGCCGCCGGAACGGGCGCCAAGGTGGTCGCCGCGGGCTGCATGGCCGAGCGGTACGGCCGGGAGTTGGCCGACAGCCTGCCCGAGGCCCAGGCGGTGCTGAGCTTCGACGACTACCCCGACATCGCCGCCCGACTGAACGCCGTCGTCGCCGGCGAGCAGATCACCGCGCACACCCCACGGGACCGGCGCGAGCTGCTGCCGCTGACCCCGGTGCAGCGCCGCGACAGCGGTGTGTCGCTTCCCGGCCACGGCACCGTGACCCGCACCGTCGTCGACACCGACGAGCACACCCCGGCGCATCTGCGCCAGGTGCTGCGTCGGCGGCTCGACACCGGCCCGGTGGCCTCGCTGAAGCTGGCCAGCGGCTGCGACCGCCGCTGCGCGTTCTGTGCCATCCCGGCCTTCCGGGGGGCCTTCGTCTCGCGTACCCCGGACGAGCTGCTCGCCGAGGCGGAGTGGCTGGCCAAGACCGGCGTACGGGAGCTGGTGCTGGTCAGCGAGAACTCCACCTCGTACGGCAAGGACCTGGGTGACCCGCGCGCCCTGGAGAAGCTGCTGCCGCAGCTCGCCGCGGTGAGCGGCATCGTCCGGGTGCGGGCCAGCTACCTTCAGCCGGCCGAGACCCGGCCCGGGCTGGTCGAGGCGATCGCCACCACCCCGGGCGTGGCACCGTACTTCGACCTGTCGTTCCAGCACTCCAGCGAGCCGGTGCTGCGTCGGATGCGGCGTTTCGGCTCCACCGACCGGTTCCTGGAGCTGCTGGCGAGTGCCCGCGCCCTGGCCCCGGACGCGGGCGCCCGGAGCAACTTCATCGTCGGTTTCCCCGGCGAGACCCGCGCCGACGTCGACGAGCTGGTCCGGTTCCTGACCGAGGCCCGGCTCGACGCGATCGGCATGTTCGACTACAGCGACGAGGACGGCACCGAGGCCGCCGGCCTGCCCGGCAAGGTTTCCGCCGCGACGATCAAGCGGCGCTACGACCGGCTCAGCGCCCTCGCCGACGAGCTCTGCTCGCAGCGGGCCGAAGACCGGCTCGGCTCGACAGTCGAGGTGCTTGTCGACTCGACCGAGGACGGCGTGGTGGAGGGCCGGGCGGCCCACCAGGCGCCGGAGGTGGACGGTTCCACCACCCTGGTCGCCCCGGCCGAGGGTGGCGTCGACCTGGCCGCGCTGCGCCCGGGCGATCTGGTACGCGCAACGGTGACCGGCACCGAAGGGGTGGACCTGCTCGCTGTGCCGGATGAGATGATCTCGGCGGCGCCCGGCGCGGCACGGTGACGGCGGGCCCGAGCGGAGCGGGGGACCCAGGTGGTGCGGTGCCGGGAACGCCACGGCGGCCCGAGCGGAGTGCGGCGGTGACCGGGGCGACGGAGTCGACGCCGGGCCGGGTGGTGGCCGTGGTGCCCGTCGTCAACGCGGCCAACGCGTTGACCGCCCTGCGGCTGGTGCTGGTGCCGGTCTTCGCCGCCTCGGTGATCATGTCGGGGATGACCCACTCCGGTTGGCGGATGGCGGCCTGCCTGATCTTCGCGGTGGCCTCGGCGACCGACCTGGTGGACGGCTGGATCGCCCGCCGTTTCGGGCTGGTCACCTCGGTGGGCAAGGTGGCCGACCCGATCGCCGACAAGGCGCTGACCGGCGCGGCGCTGGTGCTGCTCTCCTGGTACGACCAACTGCCCTGGTGGGTGACCGCGCTGATCCTCGTCCGCGAGCTGGGCATCACCGGGCTGCGGTTCTGGGTGATCCGGCACGGCGTCATCGCCGCCAGCCGAGGTGGCAAGGTCAAGACCGCGCTCCAGATCCTCGCCATCGCCTGGTACCTCTGGCCGATGCCGGCCGCGCTCGCCACCGTCGGCCCCTGGATCATGGCCGCCGCCGTCCTGGTCACTGTCGCCACCGGCTTCGACTACATAGCCCAAGCCCTCCGCCTCCGCCGCCCTCGCTAACCCACCCCCACGGGTCCCTGGGCCCCGTCCTGTTGATCATGGAGTTGTCGCCGGTCGGGACGGCGTGTCGTGACGCCAACTCCATGATCGCCGCGGTTGGGTCGGACGCGATCGGGTCGGAGTTGGGGTAGTGGGGTTGGGGAGTGGTGGGTGGGGGATTGGTGGGTGGGGAAGAACTGGTTCGTGCGACGGAGGCTGGGGTGTCGGTGAACGGTGGCGGGGCGAGTGGTGCCGGGGTGAATGGCGCTGAGGTGGACGGTGCCGAGGTGGGCAGTGCGGCGGCGGCGGTCGTGCACCGGCTGGCCGAACGGCACGAAACCCTGGCCACTGTCGAATCGCTCACCGGTGGGTCGCTCGCCGCTTCGATAGTGAACATCGCCGGGGTCAGCGGGGTCTACCGGGGTGGTCTTGTGGTCTACGCCACCGAGCTGAAGGCGACCCTGGCTGGCGTACCGGACGACCTGCTGTCCGAGCGAGGGCCGGTGGACCCGGAGGTGGCGGCGGCGCTCGCCGAGGGCGGCCGGCAGCGGTGCGGCGCGGACTGGGGGCTGGCCACCACGGGGGTCGCCGGCCCGGAGCCACAGGACGGGAAACCCGTCGGCCTGGTCTACGTCGCGGTCGCCGGCCCGAACGGCAGTGAGGTTCGCCAGCTCGACCTGGGCAGCGGGCGGGACCATGTCCGAGCGGAGGCGGTGGTCGAGGCGCTGCGGCTGCTCGCCGAGCGGCTGGTCGCCGCGACACCGTGAACACCAAGGTCAGAACCACGCAGGCCGGCACCACGCAAGCGGCCGGGCACGGCGGTCGGGACCCGAGGCCGGAACCGCGGCCGGGGCCGCCCGGGACGGGGCGGACACGGGCGGTGGCGCGCGCGGGAAGCCCGTCCCGACGAACCGACGGGCGGGGCGGGATGTCGCCCGGGCCCGCAACGGGTACGGTTGCGGGAAGGCTCCGACGTTCGGGGTCGGCGCGGTCCGCCGCGGCCGGCCGCCCAGCGGCGGGCGCGAGGTATCCCTCAGGGGGAGGTGCGATGATCCTGCTACGCCGGGTGATCGGTGACGCACTGCGAGCGCGTCGGCAGGGCCAGCAGCGCACGCTGCGTGAGGTCTCCACCGCCGCCAACGTCAGCCTCGGCTACCTCTCCGAGATTGAGCGCGGGCACAAGGAACCGTCGAGCGAGCTGCTCGCCGCGATCTGCGACGCCCTCGGTGCCCGCCTCTCCGAGCTGCTGCGTGAGGTGAGCGACACCGTGGCGCTCGCCGAGCAGATGCCCGGGGTGCTCGTCTCGATGCAGGACGAGCCGGCCGACGCCGCAGCCAAGAACACCAATCGGGGTGTCCGTCAGGTCACCTCCGACGGCAAGGTCGCTGTCTCGGTCCGCCAGGACTCGCCGCTCAAGGCCACCCTGCGCAGCACCCGGGTCCGCCCGACCGAGCGCGACCGGGACGTGGTCTGCGCGGCCTGAGCCGCCGATCCAGTTGACCATGGGCGGGCTGGCCCCGGCCGCGTAGGGTTGCTCGCAGGAGCCGCCGGTGCTGTCGACCGCCCGGTACGGATGCCTCATTGGCGTTCGGCTGGGACGATGGAGACCGGCCGGTCACGGTCGGTCGGTCAAAGCCGGCCCGGCCGTGGTGGAGCGACGCTACTGAGGGGATACCACGGAGATGGCGAACCCGTTCGTCAAGGGTTGGAACTACCTGATGGCGCTCTTCGGTGCGAAGATCGACGAGCACGCCGATCCCAAGGTGCAGATCCAGCAGGCCATCGAGGATGCCCAGCGGCAGCACCAGGCGCTTGTTCAGCAGGCTGCCGCGGTGATCGGCAACCAGCGTCAGCTGGAGATGAAGCTGTCTCGGCAGATGACCGAGGTCGAGCGGTTGCAGGGCAACGCCCGGCAGGCCCTGGTGCTCTCCGACCAGGCCCGCGCCAAGGGCGACGAGGCCGAGGCGGTGCGGTTCGAGCAGTCCGCGCAGACACTGGCCAGCCAGCTCGTCTCCGCCGAGCAGGCCACCGAGGACCTGAAGACCCTGCACGACCAGGCGCTGGGCGCCGCCGCCCAGGCCCGCCGAGCGGTAGAGAACAACTCGATGATCCTCCAGCAGAAGCTCGCCGAGCGCACCAAGCTGCTCAGCCAGCTGGAGCAGGCCAAGATGCAGGAGACGGTGGCCCGCTCGCTGGAGTCGATGTCGTCGCTGACCGCGCCCACGAACACCCCGTCGCTGGACGAGGTGCGCGACCGCATCGAGCGGCGGTACGCCAACGCGATGGGTCGCGCCGAACTGGCCGGCAACTCCGTCGAGGGCCGTGTGTTGGAAATTCAGAAGGCCACCATCGACTCGGCCGGCTCCGCCCGGCTGGAGCAGATCCGGTCCAGCATGGCCGGGGAGCAGCTCGGCGGCGCGGCCCAGCGACCGGCCGTGCCGCAGGCCGAGAAGACCGGCCCGGCCAACGACCCGACGGCCGCCGCCCGGCTGGACGAGCTGCGCGCCAGCATGGCTCGCGAGCGGGGCACCGGCGACCCGACCGCCGCCGGCTGAACGACCGGATCGAGGGGGCGCTGTGGCAGACGAGCGGACACGGTACTTCCGGAGGCTGGGTCGGCTTCGCCGGTCGGCCCGACGGTGGAGCGTGCTGGCCGGTGGGCTCGGCGGCGCGGCGGTGGTGCTGACTCCGTACGCCGGCCTCGGTCTGCCCGACGCGGCCTGGGCCGGCGCCGCGGGCAGCGCGGTGGCGCTCGCCGCCTGGCGCTGGATCGACGTGCGCGCCCTGGCCGCCCAGCCGGCGCCCCCCGCGCTCGACCCGGCCGAGGCGGCGGCCCGGTCGCGGGCCCGATTGATCGCCGCCGTCGAGCGGCTGCCGGTCGGCCCGGGCGTGCTGGCCGAGGTGCGCCGGGTCCGCTCCCGGATCGCGCTGCGCGGCACCAGCGCCGGAGAGCAGTGGGCCCGACTGGACCGGGCGGCACTCACCCTGGCCGGGATGGCCCCCCGGCTCACCGGGCTGGCCGAGCCGGCGGTGCAGGAGGCCGCCGCCGCCGACCGGTCGCTGCGCGACCTGGCCGCGCGGGTGGCCAGCGTCGAACGAGCGCTGCGGCTGGCCCCGGCCGACGCCCGGCCCCCGCTGGCCGAGGCGCACGCCGCGCTGACCGCTCAACTGGAGGGCGGGGTGGCGGCGTACGAACGGCTGGTGGTCGCCGCCGCCGGCTACCTGGCCGAGGACTCCCGACCGGAGACCGCCCACCCGGCCGCCGACCGGCTCACCGAGGCGACCGACCTGCTGCACGGGGTCGCCGGAGCGCTTGCCGAGCTGCGGGCCGTCGGCACCCCGCTGCGCGCGCCGACGCGCTGACGGCGCACGCCGCGAGAGACCGCGCCGACGGCGCACGCGCCGCGACGGCGCGTGGACCCCGGGCCGGTCACTGTGGTGTCGTCACCAGGACCGGGCCGGTGTACGGCGAGGTGCCCACGACGTTGAACGACCGGATCCGGTAGTGGTAGGTCACGCCCCGGGCCAAGCCCGTGTTGGTGAAGCCGCGGCCGGTGACAGTGAAGGTGGCCGTCTCCTGCTCGAAGGCCGGGTCGAGTGCCCGCTGCACGATGAACCCGGACCCCGGACCGCCGGGTGTGCTCGCCTCCCAGGCCAGGATCACCGTCGCGGTGTCCGGCCCCGGTGCGTTGGCGGTGGCGCTCACCCCGCTGGGGGTTCCCGGCGCGGGTGGCGAGGTCACGGTGGCGACCGTCGACCACGCCGAGGCGGAGCCCAGGTAGGTGGTCCGCACCCGGTAGTAGTACGTGGTGTCCGGTGCCACTGCCGCGTCCAGATGGTTGTCGCCGACCCCGATCGCCGTGGTGCCCGGGCCGCTGGTGAACGTCGGGTTGGTGGCCCGCTGCACGTCGATGCCGGTGGCGAACGAACGGTTCGTCCAGCGCAGCGCCACGCGCAGCGGCGCGGCCGGTGGGAGCGTCGCGACCAGACCGCTCGGTGCGGCCAGGTGCACCGAGGCGGGTACCCCGTTCGACCAGGACGAGTAGCTGACCGCGTTCTCCGCCCGGATCCGGTAGTGGTAGGTCACCCCCGGGGTGACTGTCGCGTCGATGTAGCGGGAGGCGGCGGCCGCGACGGTGATCGTGGTGACCTCGCCGCCGAATGTCGCGTCGGTGGAGCGTTGCAGCAGGTGGCTGGTGGCGGGCGGCCGTCCGCCGTTGCTGGTCCAGGCCAGCGCGATCGCGGGTAGCGCAGTGGCCGAGCCGGGCACCGGTGTGGCGGTCAGCCCGGTCGGCGCCTTCGGCGCCACCCGCAGCACCAGCGGTCGGCTCATCCCGCCGTCGCGGTGGCCGGCGAGCTGACTGTGCCAGCGGTACTCCCAGCCCAGGTTGACCAGTTGGTTGACCACGGTGGCCGGTCGCCCGTCGATCGGGCTGACCGGCGTCCACCCGGTCCGCGCTCCGGCCGGGCGACAGGGGTCGAGCAGCCGGACGCTGTCCCCCAGCTTGAACGGCAGCGCCGGCGCGACCGGACGCAGCGCCACGACCACGTCCTCCCGGGGGTTGACCCGGATGATCCCCTTCCAGCCCAGCTCCGTGCCGTGCGGGAGTCGCAGCGTGCCGTCCCAGCCAACCCGGTTGATCACCTGCACGTCGCAGCCGGCGACGTGCAACGGCTCGGTCTGTCGGACGTCGCCGCTGATCCGCCAGAGCTGCGTGCCGTCGGTGGGGGAGCCCACCGGCACGGCGGGGTCGGTGGCGAAGAGCACCTCGGTGACCGGGTCGGTCGCACCGAGCGGCAGCGTCGTCGGGTTGAGCGGCCCGGCGTGTGGGTGCCCAACGCCGAGCCGGCCCGCCGACCGGCCGT
The DNA here is from genome assembly GCF_036136635.1 of Micromonospora sp. NBC_00330. Taxonomy (NCBI): domain Bacteria; kingdom Bacillati; phylum Actinomycetota; class Actinomycetes; order Micromonosporales; family Micromonosporaceae; genus Micromonospora; species Micromonospora sp. NBC_00330. Next base: position 4,309,394 of record NZ_CP108012.1, on the reverse strand, counting down.
GGTCCGGCTCGAAGATCTGCTGTGCGGCCTTCACCGCGATCGGCAGTGTCACCGGGCCAGTGCCGGCCGTCGGCGTGAACGTCACAGTGGTGGCGTGCACCGGCACCGTCGTCTGCGCCGGGGTCCGGGTGCCGAACGCCGGGTCGTACGCGGGCTGCGGGACGATCGGCGGGCGCTGGCTGGCCGCGTACGCCAGGGGCAGCCGCTCGCGCAGCCGGCCCAGGTCGTACGGCGACTCGGGCGTCCCGGTGACCCGGAACTGGAGCACGGTGCGGGTGTTCGGGCCGTACCCCGGTTCGGTAGGGGGCGGGCCGCCCTCGGCGTTGCGGTCCGGGGCGTCGGTGTGCTGGTCGTAGCGACTGTCGAACCCGGGCAGCGGGGCCGGTGCGTCGTTGTACAGGATCAGCGTGCTGCCCGGCGGCACGGAGGAGAAGTCGACGAGCACGTCGGCCCGTTCGCCCGGGGCGAGCAGCACAGTGTGTCCGTCGACGTTCAGCACTGTCGGGTCGAGCCGGTCGTAGCGGTAGCCGACCGGTTGGTTCGGCAGCACCACCGGCGCCGGCAGGAGGCCGGCCTCGTTGCCGATCTGGACGAACTCCGGGCCGGCGGCGCGCGGGTCCGGCACACCGCCGTCGCGTCCGTCGGTCGGCCACCCCGCCGGACGGTCCGCCGCCCGCGCGGCGGGCACCATCGGCACCTCACCGGCGTCGGGGTCGGCGAGCGCACCGTCGGCCGTCCACATCGCCGCGTCGGAGCAGGCGCGGTAGAGCTGGAGGTTGAGGCTGCGGTCCAGGCAGGCGTTGAGGATTCGGAACCGGTACGCGCGCGGCCGCACCTCCAGGTACGGGTAGGCGACGCCGTTGACGAGCGGGGTGTCGCCGTACGCCTCGGGAACGGTCGACGGGTGCGGTACGCCGGGGCTCAGCGGCGGCTCGTCCGGCGCGCCGACCGGGTCGTGGTACGGGTTCGGCACCCAGCCGTCGGCGCGGGTGTCGTCCGGGGCGGAGCTGCGGGACCAGGGTCCGTAGTCCCACCGGCCGGTGGGGTTGCGTCCGCCGGAGGAGTACGGGTTCTGCCGGGGTTGGTAGACGTGCGGGTGCCAGAGGCTGCCGCGGGCGCCCCAGCGTTCCCGGTCCCAGGTCGGGTCCTCGGCGGCGAGTTGGGTGTCGTCCGGAACGAACGTCTTGTCCTCGATCACCAACGGCACCTGGTCGGCTGGCAGCACCCCGTCGGCGACGAGCTGGTCCTCGGCCGGGTCGGTGAGCAGGTAGAGCGCGAGCTGTCCGCCGTAGACGGTGAGCCGGGCCAGGCCGAGGGTGTTGTCGTGGAACCACAGCAGCCGGCCGCTCTGCTCGTTCGGGAAGTAGAGCGTGGTGGCGCCGGCACCGGGCGCCGGCATGTCCGGCACGTGGGCCAGGCCGGGCCCGGTCGGGTACGGGGTGATCTCTCCGGCCGGGGTGATCCACTGCCCCGGGTTGCCCGCGCTGGTCCAGCCGGTCTGCGCCCCGGCCAGGTGCAGCACGGCCCGGTTCTGCGGGTACGGCGCCGGTCCGTCCAGTGGGCCCAGGCCGGCCCCCTCGATGGTGTCGTCGACAGGCAGGAACAGCTCGCCGGACCGACCGGTGGGGAGCTGGTTGATGAACTTCACCCGGACCGGTCGACCCCGACGGGCGTGGATCATCGGCCCGAGGTGCCACTGACGCTCCGGAGGCACCACAGTGTTGTGTCCGGCCGGGTCGGTGCCCAGGTTGAGTTGCCGGTAGCCGCGCAGCCGGGTGACCGGAAGGTCCCGGTGCAGCCGCTGGGCGTACTCCTGTAGGCCGATCTCGTAGTAGTCGCAGCCCGGATAGCTGATGGTGTCCGGCACCGCCACCGGCAGGTGGCTGCCGAGGTCGCCGTTGCCCGGTTGGCCGGGGAGGGGTAGTGGGTCGACGAACTTGCGCAGCCCGGTCCCGGCCACCACCTGCCCGTCGGGGTCCCGGGTCGGGCGGGGGCTGTGGGCGAAGTTCGGCACCGGGCCGAAGTAGCGGGGCACGACGGCCGGGTCCAGGCTCGACGTGACGACGGCCTCCTCGGCGGCACGCGGGGCCGGCACGGAGGCCTCCCGGCCGTCGGCGTCGGTGTCGCTGGTGGTCCGCTCGAAGAAGGTGGAGCGGAGTCTGCGGAACATCGCCATGACTCTCCCCGGTTCGGGGCGCGAGGTCCGCCACCCCGGCGTGGGGACCTCGGCACTCTGCTGACGGTCGGTGAGCGCTCAACCGCAGCATGCGACTCCGACGGCCGGTTAGGAATTACCCAATCGTCCGTTTCTGCCATGGATCCCGTCTGGCGAGAGCCTGGTCAGCCGGATGACGACGGACCCGGGCGCTCGGGCTGGCAGACCGGGCACCAGTAGGTGACCCGTTCGTCCAGCTCCTCCTTGCGGATCGCGGTGCCGCAGCGGCGGCAGGGCTGGGCGCGGCGGCCGTACACGTAGCTGGTCTGCCCCCGGTGCAGTGAGCCGGTGCTGCTCTGCGTCCACCGGCCCCGGTTGGCGGCGAGCAGCCGCTGTGCGAGGGCCACCAGGCCCGGCAGGTCGGGCACTCCGCCGACCGGGGTCCACGGTGACACGCCCCGCAGGAACAGCACCTCGCACTTGTAGAGGTTGCCCACGCCGGCCAGGTTGCGCTGGTCGAGCAGCGCCTCGCCGATGGTCTGCTCCGGGTGCTCGGCGAGCCGACGGACCGCCTCGGCCGGGTCCCAGTCGGAGCCCAGCAGGTCGGGGCCGAGGTGGCCGACCAGTTGGTCCTCCTCGGCGGTCGGCAGCAGGGTCAGGTCGTGCAGGTGGTAGCCGACCGCGACGGCGCCGGGGCTGCGCAGCACCACCCGGATCAGGTGCGCGGGCCGGCCGCTCCAACGTTCCCCCGGGGCGTACGCCCGCCAGGCGCCGTCCATCCGCAGGTGGGAGTGCAGGGTCCAGCGCTCCTCGGTGGGGGCGTTGAGCCGTAGCAGGAGGTGCTTGCCCCGGCTGGCCGACTCGCGGACGGTCCAGTCGGTGAGGTCCGTGGTCGCCAGTTGCGGCACCCGGAAGTCACTGCCGGTGATCCGTGCGCCGGCCAGCGCGCGGTGCAGCACGCGCGCGGTGTTCCAGACGGTGTCGCCTTCGGGCACCCTGCCATCCTCCCTCTTTCGAGCAAGATTCGCATGTGTCGCTATTTGTACTCAGGTTCCTCATGATCTCCTGACATGCGAAGGTCAGGGGGTTCTGAGGAGAATGCCCATGACGCGACACCATTGTCGTATCCCATCCGTCGCCCTCATCGCCACCCTCGCCCTCCTTCTCACCGCGGCGCTGCTACCCGCCACCGGCCCTGCCCCGGCCGCAACCAGCGGCGCTCCGATCACCCTCGTCGCCGCCGCACCCGGCGGCGAACTGTGGAACGCCGACCTCACCACCGTCGACCGCGACGATGTCAACGTCCGGCGTACCGCCGCCGGCCTCCGTCTGCGGGAGGCCCGGTCCAACGGGCGCGGCGCCCGCAGCCCGCACAGCGCGGTCGCCGAGGGGATGCTGCTGACCGCTCCTCGCACCCTCGCCCGGCCGGCCACCCGGGTCCGTGCCGAGATCAACGCCGCGGTTCCGGCCGGGGCGACAGTGGAGGCGCAGGTCCGCGGCTGGCGGGCCGCCGGCTGGACGGAGTGGCGGGCGGCCACCACCGGCGCGGTCTTCGACCGGCCGGTCACCCGGGTGCAGACCCGGGTGGTGCTCACCGCCCCCGATGGCGGCGCCACGGCGACGGTACGGGGCGTGCGGCTCACCGCCGACGCGAACGCCGCCGTCTCCGCCGCCACGCCCGGCCGCACCTACCGGGTGTACGCCACCCGCATCGGGCTGGTCGGTGAGCTGACCGCCAACGGCCGTACCGTGCAACCCCGGGACCACTTCGCGGCGCTGCCGTCGCGGCGAGGGCTCTCCCCGCTCAACACCGGCGACTACACGGTGCGGGTCTGCACCACCAACGGCTCCCGCTGCGAGTACGCCCCGGTCTGGGACGTCGGGCCGTGGAACACCCGCGACGACTACTGGAACCCTTCGTCGGTCCGGGAGAACTGGAAGAACCTGCCGCAGGGCCGGCCCGAGGCGCAGGCCGCGTACCAGTCCGGCTACAACGGCGGACGGGACCAGTTCGGGCGGACCGTGCTCAACCCGGCCGGCATCGACCTGGCCGACGGCACGTTCTGGGACGGGTTGCGGCTCACCACCAACGCCTGGGTGGACGTCGCCTACCTGTGGACCGGAGGCGGGCCGCGCGGCGTGGTCGGTGACGGGCCGCTCAACATCCGCACCGGGGCCAGCACGTCGTACGCGACACGTGGCCTCGCCGCCCGGCTGGCCCACGTGCCGATCCAGTGCTACGTCACCGGTCAGTCGGTCGCCGGCCCCTACCGGACCACCACCCGCTGGAACCGTCTGGCCAGTGGCCAGTACGTCAGCCACGCGTACATCTCCGGCGTGTACGGCGGAAGCGTGCCGGTCTGCTGAGCCAGGCTCACCCCGTCGGGTGCCCCGACAACGTCAGGGGCGCTCGTCGGGGCGAGCCGTGCGCACCATGTCCTGGTAGCGCGGGTGGCTGGCACCGTAGACGGCGTAGTTGAGGCGGGCGTGCGTGAGGCTCAGGTCGCCGTTGGGGCCACCCCGGACAGCGTCGGCGTCGGCGTCGGTCTGGCCGTCGTCGGTCCAGAAACAGACGGGGCAGGTCCCCCCGCCGGTTCGGGATGCACAGCAGGGACAGCCCACAGGAACCACATGCTCACCCACCGGAGAAGCATTCCACAGTCGAACATCAGCCCGATACCCGCAGGAGGTCCCCCGGGGAGGCCGCGAGGCGGTCCGCGGCCCGCCCGCCGTTGACAGCGACGGCGACCAGACCGGCCGAATCGACGTACGCCACCAGGCCACCGGCCGGGGCGTCGCCGAAGGTCCGCCCGTGCACCGCCACGAGGGCCGGCCCCGGCCCCGGCGGGCCCACCCGGAGCGTGGCCGGCAGCGGATCGAGCAACTCGGCCGGCGCGGCCAGTTGGACGTTGCCGAAGTGGTCCACTGTCAGCACCTCGGCGGTGAAGCCCTCGGCGTCCCGGGTCACCGTCGGCGTCGGAAGTCGCACCAGCCCGCCCGGAGTGGCCAGCGCGACTCCCCGTCGGGCGGTGCCCACGCCCGGGTCGACCACCGCCACGTGCACTCCCACCGGCAGGTACGGCACGGTCTGCGCCAGCACGGCGGCACCGCGCCGGACATCAGCCGGCGGCACCAGATGGGTCACGTCGATCACCCGGGCGGCCGGCGCGATCCGGGCGACGACACCGTGGCAGGCGGCCACGAAGCCGTCGGTGAGGCCGTAGTCGGTGGTCAGCGAGATCCAGGGCACTGCGGACATGCCCGCAGGCTAGTAGAACAGCGGTGTGCTGGCGGATACGGGACAGCGCACTGGCCGACCGGCCCCTCCCGCCGCCGGAGGACGTTGGGCAGACTGCCCTGGTGACAACTCGGAACCTCCCCGCAGTCGGAATCCTGCTGGTCGCCGTCGCCCTCAGCGCCGGTTGTGGCAGTGACGACGACGGCAGCCCGACCGCGACCCCGTCCGTCTCGTCCGAGGCGGCCCCGACCGGTCTGCCGACGCCCCAAGCCGCACCCGGCGCCGACGGCGCGACCCCGCCCTCCGCCGCCGCACAGGGCACGACGCAGCGGCGGCCGGCCAGCCCGCCGCCTGTGGTGCTGCCCAAGCGCCCGGCCAGTGCGCCCGGCGCGAAGCAGGTCGTCGACGCTTTCCGGGCCGCCGGCCTGAAGGTGCCGCGCCCGAAGGACCGCTCGGTCGACTGTGGGCCGGACGGCCTCGGCCTGGGCTGTTCCGAGCTGATGGCCACCGACGCCGTCACCGTCTACGTCTTCCCGGACGAGACCAGCGCCAGCGACATCGCGGAGACCTGGGGTGGCCAGTCGTACCGGCGTGGCGCTGTGGTGCTGAACTACCTGGAGGCGAAGACCCCGGCCGCCGACCGGCCCCGCTACGAGAAGGTCCTCAACGGCCTGCGCTGACGTGCCGGCGTGGCCCAAGCATGTCGTTCTCTTGACTGTGATGTCTGTGAGTCATCGTGATGACTCACAGACATCAGGCTCTCTGCCGGATTGCCCTCGGCGGGGCCCTGGCGTCAGCCGCGCAGGCGCAGGCCGCGGGGGGTGGCCCGGAAGCCGGCGGCGGTCAACGCGTCCCGCAGCGGCGACGAGTGCACCGCCTCGCCGTCGGCCCGCTCCACCGACATCGCGCCCAACGCCCCGGAGTGGACGGCGTCGGCGAGCGCCTTGCCGGCCGCGGCGAGCGTGTCGGTGTCGTCGGTGAAGGAGAGCAGCGTTCGGCCGCCGCGTTCGACGTAGAGGACGAGGTCACCGCCGACCTGCACCACCAGGGCGCCCGCCTTGCGACCGGCCCGGTGCCCGGTCGCCGGGGTGGCGCCGTCGCCGGAGTCGATCACCCGTTCCGGCCAGGGCAGCGCCGCACCGTACGGGTTGGCCGGGTCGGTCGCGGCGAGCACCGTGGCCACCGCGCCCCGACCCCGGGCGCCGTCGGTCGGCTCGGCCAGCGCGCGCAGCCGGTCCACCGCACCGGGTACGGCGAACTGCGCCGCCCCGAGCCCTTCGACGAAGTAACCCCGGCGGGCCGCGCCGCGCTCCTCCAACGCCGACAGCACCGGGTAGACCGCCGAGAATCCGCCGACCACCTGCTCGGCCATCACCGCGCCCCGGGTGACCACCCCGTGCCGCTCCAGCAGCAGGTCGGCGAGCGCGGCGGCGCGCCGGGTCGGGTCGAGGTCCCGCTCCGGGAGACGCGACCAGCGGCCGGCGACGGTCGGCGGGCCACCCCGGGTCGGCAGCGCCACCCGACCGGGCCGCCGGTAACGGGTGCGGGGCGCGGACGGCCGGGAGCGGTGCGCGCCGCCGGCGCCGAGCACCGCGCGCAGCGGGGCGAGGGTGTCGTTGCTGAGGTGGCCGGCCCAGACCAGGTCCCAGATCGCCCCGGTCAACGCGGCGTCGTCGGTCGAGCCGACCCGGTCGGCCAGCGGGCGGAAGAACAGCGCCTGCCCGTCGCCGAGCGCGTCGAGCACCGCGTCGTGCAGCGGGGTACGGGTCAACGCCTCGTCGGGCGGCGGGAGCAGCAGCGGCGCGGCGTCCGCGTACGCCAGGGTGACCCAGCCGTCGCCCCCGGAGATCGCGCCCGACCCCGCCCAGAGCACCTCCCCGCTGGCGCACAGTTCGTCGAGCTGGGCGGGGGAGTAGTCCGCGACCCGGGCGGGCAGCACCAACCGCTCCAGAGCGGACGCCGGCACCGCCGCGCCCTGCAACTGCTCCACAGTGGCGGCGAGCGCCTCCACACCTCGGGCGGACGAGCCGACCTGCTGCCAGCGCGGCAGGAACGTCGCCAGCGCCCGGGGCGGCACCGGCTCGATCTCCCGGCGCAGCGCGGCGAGCGAGCGGCGGCGCAGCATCCGCAGCACCTCGGCGTCGCACCACTGGGCGCCGGCCGAGTCCGGTGTGAACTCCCCGGAAACCACCCGCCCGGTGGCGCCGAGCCGACGCAGCGCCTGCTCGACGACGAACACGCCCAACCCGAAGCGGGCCGCGCAACTGGCCGCGGCGAACGGCCCGTGGGTGCGGGCGTAGCGGGCCACCAGGTCACCGAGCGGGTCGGCCACCGGGGCGAGGTACGCCTCGGCCACCCCCATCGGCAGCGCCACGCCGAGGGCGTCGCGCAGGCGGGCGGCGTCCTCGACGCCCACCCAGCGCTGCTCGCCAGCGATCCGGACCCGCAGCACCCGGCGGGTGGCCTCCAGCTCGCTGAGCCACGTCTCCGGCACACCCCGCTCGGCCAGCTCGGCGTCGCTCAGGTCACCGAGCACCCGCAGCAGCTCGACGACGTCCTCGGCGTCGCGGGGGCGGCGCTGCTCGGTCAGCCACCGCAGCTGCCGATCGGTCTCGGTGAGCACCGCCGGGTCGAGCAACTCCCGCAGGTCGACCCGGCCGAGCAGCTCGCCGAGGAGCGTGGAGTCGAGGGCCAGTGCGGCGGCGCGGCGCTCGGCCAGCGGGGCGTCGCCCTCGTAGAGGAACGCGCCGACGTAGCCGAAGAGCAGCGACCGCGCGAACGGCGACGGCGCGCTGGTCTCCACCTCGACCAGCCGCACCTTGCGGGTGGCCAGGTCGCGCATCAGCCCGGCCAGCGCCGGCTGGTCGAAAACGTCCTGGAGGCACTCCCGGGCAGCTTCCAGGGTGACCGGGAAGTCCGCGTACTCGCGGGCGACGTCGAGCAGTTGCGCGGCGCGTTGCCGTTGCTGCCAGAGCGGTTGACGGCGGCGCGGATCGCGGCGCGGCAGCAGCAGGGAGCGGGCGGCGCACTCCCGGAAACGGGCGGCGAAGAGGGCGGAGGTGCCGACCGACTCCTCCACGAGCTGGGTGATCTCGTCGGGCTCGAAGACCACCACGTCGGCGCCGGGAGGCTCGTCGGCGGTGTCCGGAAGTCGCACCACGATGCCGTCGTCGGAGGGCATGACCTGGGCGTCGACCCCGTACCGCTCGGCCAGCCGGCGGCCCACCGCGAGCGCCCAGGGTCCGTTGACCCGGGCACCGAGCACGCTGTGCACGGCCAGCCGCCAGTCACCCAGCTCGTCGCGGAACCGCTCGACCACCACCGTGCGGTCGTCGGGCAGCGAGCGGGTGGCCTCCCGCTGCTCGCGCAGGTAGGCCATCAGGTTGCCGGCGGCCCAGTCGTCCAGCCCGCCGTCGCGCAGCGCGGCCAGGGCCGCCTCGTCGGTCTGGCGCAGCAGGGTGCGTACCCGGGCGCCGATGGCCCGGCCCAGCTCCACCGGCCGACCCAACTGGTCGCCCTTCCAGAACGGCATGCGCGCGGCCTGCCCCGGGGCGGGCGAGACCAGCACCCGGTCCGGAGTGATCTCCTCGATGCGCCAGGAGGACGAGCCGAGCAGGAAGACGTCGCCGACCCGGGACTCGTAGACCATCTCCTCGTCCAGCTCGCCGACCCGGGCGGCACGCTCGGCGCCGGCCAGGAACACCCCGAACAGGCCCCGGTCGGGGATCGTTCCGCCGCTGGTCACCGCGAGGCGTTGCGCTCCCTGGCGGCCGGTGAGCAGGTCGGTGGCCCGGTCCCAGATCAGTCGGGGGCGCAGCTCGGCGAAGGCGGTGGACGGGTAGCGGCCGGAGAGCATGTCGAGCACGGCGTGCAGCGCCGAGTCGGGCAGCTCGGCGAAGGGCGCGGCCCGGCGGACCAGCACGGCCAGGTCGCCGAGCGGCCACGGCTCCAGCGCCACCATCGCGACGATCTGCTGGGCCAGCACGTCCAGTGGGTTGCGCGGGTAGTGCAGCTCCTCGATGGCACCGGCGGTCATCCGCTCGGCGACCACCGCGCAGGAGAGCAGGTCACCGCGGTGCTTGGGGAAGACCACTCCCCGCGAGACCGCGCCCACCTGGTGGCCGGCCCGGCCGACGCGTTGCAGGCCGGCGGCCACGCTGGGCGGCGCCTCGATCTGCACCACCAGGTCGACAGCGCCCATGTCGATGCCGAGCTCCAGGCTGGAGGTGGCCACCACCGCCGGGAGCTGACCGGACTTGAGCGCCTCCTCGATGTGCTTGCGCTCCTCCCGGGAGACGCTGCCGTGGTGGGCGCGAGCGATCACGGGCGCCGCGCCGGTGGCCGCGCCGGACTGGGCCATCACCTCGGCCGGCGGCCGGTTGCGCAGCGGACCGGCGGGGCCACCCCAGCGCTGCGCGCCGGACGCCGGGTCACCGTCGCCCGCCGGGTCGTCGCCGGCCGGCAACCCCTCCGGTACGCCGATCGCGCCCTCGCCCGACGCGGATGCGGCCACCGCCTCGGCGGCCAGCTCGTTGAGCCGGGCACAGAGGCGCTCGGCACTGCGCCGGGAGTTGGTGAAGACGATTGTCGAGCGGTGCTGCCCGATGAGGGTGAAGACCCGCTCCTCCACGGCCGGCCAGATCGACGCCCGACGTGGCCCGGGGCCGCCGAGATCGTCCTCCGGTGGCTGCTCCTGCTCGTCCAGGCGGGTCATGTCCTCCACCGGGACCTGCACGCTGACCTCGATGGTCTTCGGAGTGGCCGGCTGCACCACGTCGACCGGGCGGGCGCCGCCGAGGAACTGCGCGCAGGCGTCGATCGGCCGGACGGTGGCCGAGAGGCCGATGCGCTGCGCCGGGGCGGGCAGCAGCTCGTCGAGGCGTTCGAGGGAGAGGGCCAGGTGGGCGCCGCGTTTGCTGCCGGCCACCGCGTGCACCTCGTCGACGATCACCGTCTGGACGCCGCGCAGCGAGTCGCGAGCCGCGGACGTGAGCAGCAGGAACAGCGACTCGGGCGTGGTGATGAGGATGTCGGGTGGGGTGCGGGCGAAGGCTCGTCGCTCGTCGGCGGGCGTGTCGCCGGTGCGCATGCCGACGGTGATGTCGGGCGGTGCGACGCCCAGCCGGGTGGCCGCCTGCCGGATGCCGGCCAGCGGGGCGCGCAGGTTGCGCTCCACGTCCACGGCGAGGGCCTTGAGCGGGCTGACGTAGAGCACGCGGCACCGCTGGCGGGCCTCGGCCGGTGCTGGCTCGCGGGCGAGTCGGTCCAGCGACCAGAGGAAGGCCGCGAGCGTCTTGCCCGAGCCGGTGGGCGCCACCACGAGCGCGTTGCGGCCGGCGGCGACCGACCGCCAGGCGCCGGTCTGCGCGGCGGTCGGGGCGGCGAAGGCGTTGTCGAACCAGGCGCGGGTGGCCGGGCCGAACCCGGCGAGCACCGCGCCGGCGTCTGCGTCTGCCCCGGTCACCGGTCCATCGTGCCCCGCCGGTCCGACATCCACGAACGACCTCACGACGGAATGAGCCAGCTAAAGGCAAAAAGCGTGGAACGTGCGCTTAATACGTTAAGTCTCACTTAACTGCTTGCTTCTAAGGAGCAACATAAAGTAACTTCACTCACAACGCGAACCGGGGTGAGGGGATTTGATGGCCGGCGAGCAGCGCACCGTCGAACCGGGCACCGACGTGCTGATTCGCAAGGTCGACAGCCACCTCGCCGCGCTCCGCGCCGGCCTGCACGGCCCCGAGCTCGAGCTCGCCGAACGCCTCGCCCACTGCCTGCGCGAGATGGTTCTCTGCACCGCCCAGGCCAGTGCCGCCGACCGGGGTCAGGTCCGCGTCGCCGTGCACTACTTCGTGCTCCGTCGCGAGAGCCGTGGCCGCCTGCTGTCGGTGCGGTCGCTGACCGCCGCCGCGCGGGTGGTCGACCGGGTCGCCCGCCAACTCGGCCGCCTCGACCTGCTGACCGAGCTACGCCGCGACCACCCAACCCCCGACGACGCGCAACCCCTCAACAACGCCCTGCTGCGCTAACAAGGCCCAGCCCCGCTGGGGTTGGGCGGGCGAATTCTGGCAAAACCGCCCGGCGGGGGAGGAACTGGCGTCTGATCGCTGCTAGGCGCCACCGCTGCCACGGGCGTCGGCCATGTCGATCGGGAGCGCAGGTGCTGGTACTGCTCATCCTCCACCTCGTGGCGGCCCTCGCCGCGCCCCTGTTCGTCCACTGGTGGGGTCCGCGCGCCTGCTACCCGCTGGCGCTCGCGCCGGCCGCCGCGTTCTGTTGGGCGGTGGCGCGCACCCCGGCCGTCGCCGACGGTGGGGCGGTGGTCGAGACGTACCCGTGGATCCGGCAGTTGGGCCTCGACCTCGCGTTCCGGCTCACCACCCTGTCCTGGCTGATGACGCTGCTGATCGGCGGCGTCGGCGCGCTGGTGCTGGTCTACAGCGCCCGCTACTTCGGCGCCGGTTCCGTCGGGCTGGCGCAGTTCGCCGCGGTCCTTGTCGCGTTCGCGGGCGCGATGCTCGTCCTGGTCTTCGCCGACGACCTGCTGCTGCTCTACGTCGGCTGGGAGCTGACCACGATCTTCTCGTACCTGCTGATCGGGCACAGCACCGAACGGCGGTCCAGCCGCTGGGCGGCGGCGCAGGCGTTGACAGTCACCACGCTGGGCGGCCTCGCCATGCTTGTCGGCTTCATCATGCTGGGCGAGCACGCCGGCACCTACCGCTGGTCGGAGATCAGCGCGCAGCCGCTGCCCGGCGGCGGATACCTGGTGGGCGCCGTGCTGCTGATCCTGGCCGGCGCGCTGTCCAAGTCGGCGGTGCTGCCGTTCAGCTCGTGGCTCCCGGTGGCGATGGCGGCGCCCACGCCGGTCAGCGCCTACCTGCACGCCGCCGCCATGGTCAAGGCCGGCGTCTACCTGGTCGGGCTGCTCGCCCCGGTGCTCGCCACGGTCGGCCCGTGGCGGCCGGTGGTGCAGGTCGCCGGCGTGGCGACCATGCTGCTCGGCGGGTGGGCAGCGCTGCGCCAGACCGACCTCAAGCTGCTGCTGGCGTACGGGACGGTCAGTCAGCTCGGCCTGCTGGTGGCGGTGACCGGCTCGGGCACCCCGGACGCCGCGCTGGCCGGCACCGCGATGCTGCTGGCGCACGCCCTGTTCAAGGCGGCGCTGTTCCTGGTCGTCGGCATCATCGACCACGGTGCCGGCACCCGTGACCTGCGCGAGCTGTCCGGGCTGCGGCACTGGTCCCGGCCGCTGTTCGTGATCGCCGTGCTGGCCGCGGCGTCGATGGCCGGTGTGCCGCCGCTGGTCGGCTTCGTGGCCAAGGAGGCGGTGTTCGGGGCGTTCACCGACCAGCCCGTGCTCCTCACCGGACTGGTCACCGGGACGGTTCTCACCGTCGCGTACAGCGCCCGCTTCCTCTGGGGCGCGTTCGCCGACCGGCCGGGTGTGGCGCCGGTCCCGCCGGGGCCGATCGCCGCGTCGCTGCTGGTCCCGCCCGCGGTGCTCGCCGGTGTCGGTCTGCTCGCCGGTCCGGCCGCGAGCGTGCTGGACGACCTGCTGCGCCCGTACGCCGATCTGCTCGGTGGGGTCGACGCGCACCTGGCGCTCTGGGCCGGGCCGACCCCGGCGCTCGGCCTGTCCGTGCTGGCGCTCGTCGGCGGCGGCCTGCTCTTCGCCGTGCGTGGGCCGCTCGCCCCGGTGCTGGCCCGGTTCCGGTCACCGGTGGGTGGAAACCAGGGGTACGAGTGGGTCATCGGCCGGTTCGACCGGCTGGCCATCGATGTCACCGGCGCGACCCAGCGTGGCTCACTGCCGCAGTATCTGGGCATCATCCTGGTGACCCTGGTGCTGGTGCCGGGTGCGGCGATGCTCTCCGCCAGTCCCTGGCGGGCGCGGATTCCGCTCTGGGACAGCGCGCTGCAACCGGTGGTCGTCCTGGTGATCACGGTGGCGGCGGTGCTGGCGGTCGGTGCCCGTCGCCGGTTGACCGCGATGCTGCTGGTGGGCATGACCGGCTACGGCACGGCGATGTTGTTCGTGCTGCACGGAGCGCCCGACCTGGCGCTGACCCAGTTTCTGGTGGAGACGTCGACGATCGCGGTCTTCGTGCTGGTCCTGCGTCGCTTGCCGGAGCGGTTCTCGGCCCGCCCGTTGCGCCGTACCCGTTGGGCCCGTCGGGTGATCGGGGTGGCGGCGGGGGTGGTGGCCGCCGGGTTGGCCCTCACCGCCGTCGGCGCCCGCCGGGCACCCGACATCTCCGCCGCCTTCCCCGACCTGGCGGTGGCGCACGGGTACGGCCGCAACGTGGTCAACGTGACACTTGTCGACATCCGGGCCTGGGACACGATGGGCGAGCTGGCGGTGCTGGTGGTGGCCGCGACCGGGGTGGCCAGCCTGATCTTCGAGCGCTCCCGCACCGGGCCTCGGCCACGCCGGCCCGATTCCGAGCAGGGGGTGGGTGGACGCGACCGGCCGGTCTGGCTGCGCGGAGGCCCCACCCTCTACGAGGAGCGCCGCTCGCTCGTGTTGGAGGTGGTCATCCGGCTGATCTTCCACACCGTGGTGCTGTTCTCGCTGTTCCTGCTCTTCTCCGGGCACAACGCGCCGGGTGGCGGGTTCGCCGGCGGGCTGGTCGCGGGTCTCGCCCTGGTGGTGCGTTACCTGGCCGGCGGCCGGTACGAGCTGACCGAGGCGGCCCCGATCGGCGCCGGCGCGATTCTCGGCGCCGGGCTGGCCATGGCGGTGGGCAGTGGCGTGGTGGCGTTGCTGGTCGGCGGGTCGGTGTTGGAGAGCGCGAAGGTCGACCGGTCCCTGCCACTGGTCGGCGACGCCCATCTGGTCACGTCGCTCTTCTTCGACATCGGCGTGTACCTGGTCGTGATCGGGTTGGTGCTGGACATCCTGCGCAGCCTCGGTGCCGAGGTGGACCGGCACATCGAGGCCACCGGGACGGCCACCGGCGGGTTGGCCGTCGACAAGGGGGACCGGGCGTGAGCGCGAGGAGTGAGCCGGGTTTGCGAGCCCCGCAGTCGCGAACAGAGGTAGCACTGTGACGCGGAGCGGTGCGGGGCCGACGTTGGTGCTGGTGCTGGCCGTCGCGGTGCTGGTCGGGTGCGGGGTGATCCTGCTGTTGGAGCGCAGCCTGACCCGGATCCTGCTGGGCGTGGTCATGCTCGGCAACGGGGTGAACCTGTTGATCCTGTTGGGCGGGCGGTCCGGCGGGGCGCCGATCGTCGGCACGGGCCCGGTGGAGCGGATGAGTGACCCGCTGCCGCAGGCGATGGTGTTGACCTCCATCGTGATCACCTTCGGGTTCACCGCGTTCCTGCTCGCGGTGGCGTACCGCAGTTGGTATCTCTCCGGCGACGACGAGGTGCCCGACGACCTGGAGGACCGGCAGATCATCCGCCGGGCCGGGCGCAACGAGGTGGGTGCGGCCGATCGTGGTGGGGAGGGCCCGAACGGTGACCCGGAACAGGTCGATCCCGAGCCGGCCCGCCGCCGGTTACGACGCGGGGACGAGTCGTGACGCATGCCCTGGTGCCGCTGCCGGTGGTGGTGCCGCTGCTCGGTGCGGCGCTGACCCTGCTGTTGGCCGGGAAGCCCCGAATCCAGCGCGCGATCAGCGTGCTGTGTCTGAGCGGCACGCTCACGGTGGCGGTGCTGCTGCTGGTGCAGGCGTACCGGCACGGGCCGGTGGTGGTGGCGGTTGGGGGGTGGCCGGCGCCGGTCGGCATCGTCCTGGTGGCCGATCAACTGGCCGCGCTGATGCTCGTGGTCTCCTCGGCGGTGACCCTCTGCGTGCTGCTGTACTCGATCGGCCAGGGTCGCAGCGACACCAGCGAAAGCTCGCCGGTGTCGATCTTCCACCCGACGTACCTGGTGCTCACCGCCGGCGTCACCAACGCGTTCCTGGCGGGTGACCTGTTCAACCTCTTCGTCGGGTTCGAGATCCTGCTGGCCGCCAGTTTCGTGCTGATCACCCTGGGGGGCACCGAGACCCGGATCCGGACCGGGTCGACGTACGTGGTGGTCAGCATCCTCTCCTCGATGATCTTCTTGACCTCGGTGGGTCTGGTGTACGCGGCCACCGGCACGCTCAACCTCGCCCAGCTCGCCCAGCGCCTCGACGACCTGCCCGACGGTGTCCGGCTGGCCCTGGAGCTGATGTTGCTGCTGGCCTTCGCGATCAAGGCGGCGGTCTTTCCCCTGTCGGCGTGGCTGCCGGACAGCTATCCCACCGCGCCGGCCCCGGTCACCGCCGTCTTCGCGGGTCTGCTCACCAAGGTGGGCGTCTACGCGATCATCCGCACCGAGACGTTGCTGTTCCCCGGTGGGCGTGCCCACATCCTGCTCATGGTCGTCGCCGGGCTGACCATGGTGATCGGCATCCTCGGTGCGGTGGCCCAGTCCGACCTGAAGCGACTCTTCTCGTTCACACTGGTCAGTCACATCGGCTACATGATCTTCGGGGTGGCGTTGAGCACCGTCGCCGGCCTCTCCGGCGCGATCTTCTACGTGGTGCACCACATCACCATCCAGACCACTCTGTTCCTCGTCGCCGGGCTGGTCGAGGAGCGCGCCGGCAGCACCGACCTGCGTCGTATCGGCGGGCTGGCCCGGGTGGCGCCGCTGCTGGGTGTCCTCTTCTTCATCCCGGCCATGAATCTCGCCGGAGTGCCACCGTTCTCCGGTTTCCTCGGCAAACTCGGCCTGCTCCAGGCGGGGGTGGCGGCCGGCGGGCCGCTGCCCGGGGTGCTGGTCGCGGCCGGCACGCTGACCAGCCTGCTCACCCTGTACGTCGCGTCCCGGGTGTGGAACATCGCCTTCTGGCGCGCGCCCCGGCTGGCCACCAGCGAGCCGGTCGTCCAGTTGCCGAGGCTGATGGTGGGCGCCACGGTGGCCCTGGTCGCCATCGGGCTGGCGTTGACGGTGCTGGCCGGTCCGCTCTTCGACGTCACCGCCGACGCGGCCGAGGACCTGCGGCTGCGGACCCCGTACGTCCGTGCCGTGCTGCCGGGCGGTGTGCCGTGACCGGCTCCCCGGAGCCGGCTCCCGACACCACCGGGACCGGGGTCGTGGGGCGGGGCCGGCTCGGGCGCTGGCGGGACCAGGCGGTGGCGCTCGGGTGGCTGGTGGTGGTCTGGACCCTGCTCTGGGGCGACATCAACTGGGCCAACCTGGTCGGCGGCCTGCTGGTGGGTGCGGCAGTGCTGGTGTTCTACCCGCTGCCGGCGGTCAGCTTCGGTGGTCGGTTGCGACCGTGGGCGCTGCTGGTGTTCGCGGGCCGGTTCGCCGTCGAGTTGGTCAGCGCGAGCCTGCACGTCGCCCGGATCGCCGTGCAGCCCGGCTACCGACCGCGCGGGGCGATCATCGCGGTGCGGTTGCGGGTGTCCACCGACCTGAACCTGGCGCTCACCGCCGAGGCGGTCTCGTTGGTGCCGGGCACGCTGATCCTCGAGGTGGACCGGGACTCCGGAACGCTCTACCTGCACGTCCTGGACACCCACGGCCCCGGCGACCTTGACGCGGCCCGGGCCCGCACGCTCGCCGTCGAGCGGCGAATCGTCCGCGCGGTCGGCTCCACCACCGAACTGCGCCGACTCGACGTCACCTCACCCGAGAAGGGAACCCGCCCGTGACCACCTTCCTGGCCGTCGTCCTCACCGCACTGCTGTCGGTCACCGCGCTCCTCGCGCTGGCCCGCCTCTACCGTGGCCCGTCGCTGGTGGACCGGGTGATCGCCGCGGACATGCTGCTCGCCACGATGGTCGGCGCGGTGGGCGCCGAGGCGGCGGTCAACCGGCACGCCACCACGCTGCCAGTGCTGGTGGTGCTCTCCCTGCTCGGCTTCGTGGGCTCGGTGTCGCTGGTCCGCTTCGCCGTCCGGGAGCAGCAGTGATCGCGACGATCGCGGACTGGCTCGGCGCCGGGTGTCTGGTGGCCGGCGCGCTGCTCGCCCTGGCCGCCGGGATCGGCGTACTGCGTTTCCCGGACGCGCTGTCCCGGATGCACGCGGCCACCAAGCCGCAGGTGCTGGGGGTGCTCCTGCTGCTGCTGGGCATCGCGTTGCGGCTGCGGTCCCCGGCGGACCTGGGCATGATCCTGCTGGTGGCGGTCTTCCAGTTGGCGACCGCGCCGGTGGCCGCGCAGATGATCGGGCGGGCCGCGTACCGGTCGGGGCGGCTCGACCGGAGCCTGCTCGACGCCGACGAGCTGGCCGACCGCGGACCAGGCGGCGGGCCGGCGGGGCCGGCGGGGCCGGCGGGGACGGCGTGACGACCGCCAGGCGGCGGGGCCGGCGTGACCACCGACGGCGCTCGCTGAACCGGACGTTCCGCTCCTTCGGCCCACCCCCAGCGGAGTCCCAGCCAGCGCCGATAAAATGACGGCATGATCGACTCTTCTGCCCAGGAGGGCAGCAGTAGCCAGCCGGGTCGTGCCCGGCATATCCCCGTACCGACGACCCCGGGAGCCCTGAGCGACCCGTGTTGATCGTCGTTGGTCTCCTTCTGATAATTCTTCTCACTGCCGCCACCGGCTACTTCGTGGCGCAGGAGTTCGGCTATGTCGCCGTGGACCGGGGCAAGCTGCGCCAGCTTGCCGATGACGGCGATCAGGCCGCCGCCCGGGCCCTGACCGTCACCAGCCGGCTCTCCTTCATGCTCTCCGGTGCCCAACTCGGCATCACCGTCACCGCGCTGCTGGTCGGCTACGTCGCCGAGCCGTACCTGGGCGGTGGTCTCGCCGACCTGCTCGGCCTGGCCGGCGTCAGCGAGGCGGTCAGCCTGCCGCTGTCGGTGGCGTTGGCCCTGGTCATCGCCACCATCGTGCAGATGGTCCTCGGTGAGCTGGCCCCGAAGAACCTGGCCATCGCCCGGGCCGAGCAACTGGCCCGGGCGCTGAGCCGCTCCACCCTGATCTACCTCGCCGTCGCCGGGCCGCTGATCCGGCTCTTCGACCGGGCCTCGGTCCGGCTGCTGCGCCGCATCGGCATCGAGCCGATCGAGGAGCTGCCCAGCGGCGCCACCCCGGCGGACCTCGAACAGATCATCGCCGAGTCCCGCGAGGAGGGCAGCCTCGACGCCGAGATGTCCACGCTGCTCGACCGAGGTCTGGACTTCCGCGAACTGACCGCCGGTGAGGCCATGGTGCCGCGCGTCGACGTGCACACCGTCCGGGCGCACGAACCGGTGAGCCGGGTGGTCGAGCTGCTGGACACCGGCCACTCCCGCTTCCCCGTACGCGGTGCGGAGGGCGTCGACGACCTGCTCGGCATCGTCGGCATCGCCGACGTGCTCGGCGTACCCCCGGGGGAGCGGGCCACCACCCCGGTGAGCGCGGTGGCGGGGCCGCCGCTGCTCGTACCGGAGACGTTGCCCCTGCCCACGGTGCTCGACCGCCTGCGGTCCGGGCACCGGCAGATGGCGTGCGTGGTCGACGAGTACGGCGGCTTCGCCGGCGTCATCACCCTGGAGGACATCGCCGAGGAACTGGTCGGCCCGATCCGCGACGAGGACGACCCACCGGAGCGGGCACCGGCCCGGCAGGACGACGGGTCCTGGGTGGTGCCGGCCCGCTGGCGGATCGACGAGGTCGCCGACAGCACCGGCATCGCCCTGCCCGAGGCCCCCGAGTACGACACCCTGTCCGGGTTGGTGATGCGGGAACTGGGCCGGGTGCCCGAGGTCGGTGACCGATTGGAGATCAGCCTGCAACCCGAGGGGGCGGACGGCGAGGACAACGAGACGGAGCCTCGGGCGCTGGTCGAGGTGCTGGCCGTGGACCGGCACGTGGCCGACTCGGTGCGGTTGCAGCTGACCAAACCCGAGGTGACCGCATGAGCCCCGGGATCGCGCTGTTCAGTTCGGTGATCCTGCTGGCGCTGAACGGGTTCTTCGTGGCCGCCGAGTTCGCCCTGGTGGCCAGCAAGCGCTACCGCCTGGAGCAGGCGGCGGCGAACGGTGGCCGGGCGGCCCGGGCCGCGCTGGATGGCGTCCGCGAGCTGTCGCTGATGCTGGCCGGCGCGCAGCTCGGCATCACGCTGTGCACCCTGGGCCTCGGCGCGCTGGCCGAGCCGGCGATCGAGCACCTGCTCAGCCCTCTGCTGCACGCGGTGGGCATACCGGACGCGGCCAGTCACCTGATCGCTCTGGTCTTCGCCCTCGGGGTGGTGACCTTCCTGCACCTGGTGGTGGGGGAGATGGCACCGAAGTCGTGGGCGATCACCGACGCGGAGCGCTCGGCGACGCTGCTCGCGTTGCCGTTCCGCGCCTTCGCCCGGGTCTCCCGGCCGGTGCTCTCCGCGCTGAACGCCTTGGCCAACGCGATCCTGCGGCTGGTCGGCGTCAACCAGCAGGATCAGCTCGCCCAGGTGCACGGCCCGGACGAGCTGCGGATCCTGCTGGAGCAGTCCCGAGAGCACGGGCTGCTCGGTGCCGAGCAGCACCAACTGCTGACCAGCATGCTGGAGTTGCAGGGCACGTCGGTGGCGCAGGTGATGGAACCGTTCGCCACCATGGTCACCGTCCGCCGGGACGACCCGGCCGAGCGGATCGAGGAGGTCAGCCGGGACAGCGGCCGATCCCGGCTCGCGGTACTCGACGAGGCGGGCGACGTGTGCGGGCTCGTGCACGTCCGGGAGGCGGTACGGGTGGTCACCACCGGCCGGATCGCCAGCGCCGGGGAGCTGATGACCCCCGCGTTCACCCTGCCCGCGACGTCCTCGGTCACCGAGGCGGTGGCGGCGATGCGGGCCCGGCAGTCACAGCTCGCGCTGGTCCGCAACGGCGGTGGCCCGGCCCGGCCGATCGGCTTCGTGGCCCTGGAGGACCTCCTGGAGGAGGTCATCGGGGAGTTCGACGACGAGACCGACACGGTTCCGCGCGGGCGTCGGTTGCGCTGACCTGTCGACCCGGCCGCACTGACGACGTGCGGCCGGGTCAACGCTCGGCATGGCAGCCTCCGCTCGGCACGCGCGGGCGGGCTTGAGCCGACCCCGACCGGGTAGGCGCGCCTGGTGGGGCCGGCGGGGCCCCGTCCCGGGAGGGGGCGCGCGGTGCGGTTGACGGGAGTGTCCCCGGAGTCCGGTGGCACCGGGCTGTCCGTGCAGACCACGCTGCCCAACCCGAGTACCCGCCCGGGCCTGCGCCTGCCTGGGCGGGTGACAGTCGCGGCCGGCCCGGAGGACGTGCTGGTGCGGCACATCCGGCTCGGCCTCGTCACCACCGTCGAGCCGGACGACCCGAACGCGGCCCGACGTCTCGTGCAGTTCCATCACCTGCCGATCGCCGGCCGGTTCGTCGTACCGGCCGGTCGACGGCGGGCGGTCGACTTCGCGTTCCCGCTGCCGTGGGAGACCCCGGTGACCACCTTCGGTGGGGTGCCGCTGCTGAGCCTGCGGATGGGCCTGCGGACCGAGGTGTCGCTCGACCCCGACCTGGACCAGGGGGCAATGGTGCCGGTCTTCGTGCATCCGATCCCCACCCAGCAGCACGTGCTGGCGGCGCTGGACACGCTCGGCTTCATGATCCGCCAGTCCGGGTTGGTGGAGGGCGGGTTGCCGGGGGTGGAGCACACGCTGCCGTTGCACCAGCGCTGGGGTTACTGGGTGGGGCCGCTCTACGCCGGCCCGATCACCGAGCTGGAGGTGATCTTCGTGACCAACTCGGCGGGCCTGGAGGCGATCCTCTGGATGGATCGCCGGCTGGCGCTGGCCGGAATCACCCACCAGAGCATCAGCCGGTTCCGGATCTGGCACGAGGACGCCGACCGGCGGGACTGGGTCGCCACTGTGGACGGCTGGATCCGCCAGGCGATCAACCGGCACGCCGCCGCGGCCGCGCACGCCGACTGGTCCGCGCAGATCGCCGGGTCGGCCCACGTCAGCCGCCATCCCGACGAGCCGATCCAATCGGGCTACGGCTTGGGCGGCACTGCCGGCGGCGCCGGCGTAGGAGGCGGCGGCTCCGGCGGCGACGGCACCTGACCCGCCCTCTCATCCCCGCGATCTTGCACTTTCTGCGGCGACAAAACGGCTCAGAGTGCGCGTTTCGACCACCGAAAGTGCAAGATCGCGGCGGGCGGGGGCGGGTTAGCCGGCGCTGGCGGTGGCCAGCTTGAGGCTGAAGGCCAGGAAGAGGGCGGCCACGGCGGTGGTGCCACCGGCCGCCAGGCGACGGCGTTGGCGGAACTGGGCGGCCAGGAAGGTGCCCGCGAAGATCAACGCGGTCAGGTAGAGCGCGCTGGTCACCTGCGCGATCAGCCCGAGCAGCAGGAACGACAGCGCCGGCCAGGCGTAACCGGGGTCGACGAACTGGATGAAGAACGAGATGAAGAACAGGATCGCCTTCGGGTTCAGCAGGCTGATCACCAGCGCCTTGCGGAACGGGCTGCGCATCGCTGCCGGCTCCGCGGCGTCGATGAGCCGCGGCGTGTTCGGGTCGTTGCGGTCGCGCCAGCGCCGCACGGCGCCGAGCAGCATGGTCACCCCGACATAGCCGAGGTACGCGGCACCGGCGTACTTGATCACCATGAACAGCGGCGGGTACGCCTTGAGCAGCGACGCCACCCCGGCGGCGGAGAGGAACATCAGCACCCCGTCGCCGACGAACACGCCACCGGCGGCCCGGTAGCCGACCGCGACGCCTCGTTTGGCCGCGGTGGAGAGCACGAAGAGTGAGTTCGGCCCGGGCAGCAGGATGATGGCCACGGTGCCCAGCACGTACGTCCAGATGTCGGTGATCCCCAGCACGCCCGCCATCATCACGCCACCGGTGCCGTCCGCAGAAGTCTTTCTCGCAGCCTGGCCTGTGCGTTCGGCCACTCGTCGACGGTCATCGCGTACTGCACGGTGTCCCGCCAGGAGCCGTCCGGGCGTTGCCGGTGCATCCGCAGGACCCCCTCCCGGGTCGCGCCGAGCCGTTCGATGGCCGCCTGGGAGCGAACGTTGCGGATGTCGGTGTGCCAGGCGACCCGTACCGCGCCCAGGTCGTCGAAGGCCCGACTGAGCAGCAGCAGCTTCGCCTCGGTGTTGATCCCGGTACGCCACCAGGGCCGGCCGAGGAAGGTGTGCCCGATCGCCACCGCCCGCCGTTCCGGGTCGATGTCGTAGTAGGAGGTGCTGCCCACCACCGCCCCGGTCGTCGCGCACCGCTGCACCCAGGCCACCCGCTCGCCCCGGTGCTGGGCGGCCAGTGCGGTGCCGATCACCTCGGCGGTTTCGGTGGGGGCGGTGGGCGGCGCGACGCTGAGGTGCCGCCACACCTCCGGGTCCGCGGTGGCGGCGTGCAACTCGTCGGCGTGCGCCAGCTCCAGCGGCTCCAGCCGAACGTGCTCGCCGTGCAGCGGCACCGGGTCGTGCCAGGGCGTGCGGGGCGTCCGCAGGTACGCCGGCAGCGGCGCGGTGACCCCGGCGTCCGGCTCGGGTGCCCCGGCGGTCAGTCGCAGCGGCAGCACGCCGGCCCAGTGCGGCAGGTCAAGGTCGGCCTCGTCCTCGCGGACCCCGCCGGCGCGGGCCCGGACGGACACCTCGCGCAGTGGCAGCGCCAGTACGGCGGTCTCGGCCAGCTCGCGACGGCTGGGTGGACGGGTGGCGGTGCTGCGCCCCGCGCCGACCTTCTCGACCAGCGCGGTGAGCATGGCGAGCTTCTCCCGCTCGTCGGTGACCAGCCGGGCGGAGCCGTGGGCGACGACCGAGCGGTAGTTGGCGCTGTGGTGGAACTGGGAGCGCGCGTAGACCAGCCCGTCGAGCACCGTCACCGCGACGCAGACCGGCAACCCGTCGTCGCATCGAGCGGCGAGCAGCGGCCGACTGCCGGTGGAGCCGTGCAGGTAGAGCGTGTCGCCGATGCGGACGTGC
The DNA here is from genome assembly GCF_036136635.1 of Micromonospora sp. NBC_00330. Lineage (NCBI taxonomy): Bacteria > Bacillati > Actinomycetota > Actinomycetes > Micromonosporales > Micromonosporaceae > Micromonospora > Micromonospora sp. NBC_00330. Next base: position 4,286,140 of record NZ_CP108012.1, on the reverse strand, counting down.
AGGGTGGGCAGCACCCGTGGCTGGCCGTCGACGACGAAGCTGAGTGCGCAGTCGTACGCCTCGTCGAGCACGGCGTGGGCGGCGGCCTGGTCGTAGCTCATCTTGTCGCGGGAGCGGTGGGGTGTGGTCCGGGCGGTGGGTGGATACATGCGCACGCCCCTTTGTTCTAGTACAATCTCTTATTTGTGTCAGCACACTATCAGCTCACCGGTACGACAGCCGTCGAGATTTCGGCCAGCATCGAGTCGGGCATCCGTACCGGCGCCCTGTCGCCGGGGGCCGCCCTGCCGCCCGTCCGGGCGCTCGCCGCCGAGTTGGGGGTCAGCCCCGCCACCGTCGCCCGCGCCTACCAGGAGCTACGCCAGCGTGGCCTGCTCGCCACCGCCGGTCGGCACGGCACCCGGGTACGCCCCCGCCCACCGGTGGCCGCCCGCCGCTCCGCGCTGCGCCCCCCACCGTTGCCCGGTGCCCGGGACCTGTCCCGGGGTGAACCCGATCCCCGTCTGCTGCCCCCGCTGGGCCCGCACCTGGCGGCGCTCGCCACCGAGAACGGCCCGTCGGTCGGCTACTCCGATGCCGGAGTGCTGCCCGAACTGGCCGACGTGGCCCGCGCCCGGCTGCGCGCCGACGGCGTACCGGCCGGGGACTTGACGCTCACCGGCGGCGCGCTGGACGGCATCGAGCGGTTGCTCGGCGCCCACCTGCGCCCCGGCGACGCGGTGGCCGTCGAGGACCCGGGCTGGGCCAACCTGCTCGACCTCGTCGCCGCGCTGGGTCTGCGCCCGATCGGCGTACCTGTGGACGACGAGGGGCCGTTGGTCGCCGGGGTGGCCGCAGCGCTCGCCGCCGGAGCGCGGGCGCTGATCGTGACCAGCCGGGCGCAGAATCCGACCGGTGCCGCCGTCTCCGCGGCCCGCGCCGAGGAGCTGCGGACGCTGCTCGCCGGCCGACGGGACCTGCTGCTGATCGAGGACGACCACGCGGCCGAACTGGCCCGCGTACCCCTGCACCCGCTCGCTGGCGCGACGGCGAGTTGGGCCTTCGTCCGCTCGGTGAGCAAGCCCTTCGGCCCGGACCTGCGGATGGCGGTGCTGGTCGGCGACGAGACGACGGTGGCCCGGGTGAGCGGCCGTACCCGGGTCGGCGCCGGCTGGGTCTCCACGGTGCTGCAACGCCTGGTGCTCGCCCTGTGGCGGGACCCGGCGGTCACCGAGCTGGTGCAGCGGGCGGCGCAGAGCTACGAGCAGCGCCGCGAAGGGCTGCTCGCCGCGCTGGCCGCGCACGGTCTGAGCGCACACGGTCGCAGCGGCATCAACGTCTGGTTGCCGGTCGCGGACGAGACCAGCACGGTGACCGCGCTCCGCGACGCCGGCTGGGCGGTGGCCCCCGGCGCGCTCTACCGGATCGCCGCTCCGCCCGCCCTGCGCATCACCGTCAGCTCCCTGGACACCGCCGACCTGGTCCCGCTGGCCGCCGCCCTGGCCCAAGCCGAAAACCCACCCCCCTCCCAGGGTTTCCCCACCTGACCCCCAACCCCGGCGCCCGCGATCTTGCAGTTTGCGTAGGTGAAATGTCAGACCTGTGCACGTTGGTCGGGGCAGAAAGTAGGACATCGCGGGGATTCGGGACGGCCGGGACGGGTATGCGGGCGCCTGGAGGTGGGGGACATGGCTTCTGGTGGGGCTCGTAAGGGGATCTGGATCGCGGTGGCGGTGGCGATCATCATCATCGTCATCGTGCTGATCGCGATCGCGTCCGGCGGCGATGGGGGCGGCAACGGGTACTGACCCTGAGCGGCCGGGGCACCGGGGCGTATCCGGCGGCGAGCATCGAACGGGTATATAACAGTCGGCATGGCCGAGAGTGCTCCGGGTGCCCAGCGGTTCATCCCGCCCGACGCCGACACCATCGACGACCTACGCACCGCCGCCGGCGGCTGCCGGGGCTGCGAGCTGTACCGGGACGCCTCGCAGACGGTCTTTGGTCGGGGCGACGAGAGCGCCCGCGTGGTGCTCGTCGGCGAGCAGCCCGGCGACATGGAGGACCAGAAGGGGTTGCCCTTCGTCGGTCCGGCCGGACGCCTGCTGCGCCGCGCGGTCGACGACGCCGGGCTGGACCCGGGTCACCTCTACCTGACGAATGCCGTAAAGCACTTCCGCTTTGAGTTGCGCGGCAAGCGGCGGATCCACCAGACCCCGGACCAGGCGCACATCACCGCCTGCCGCCCCTGGCTGGTCGCCGAGTTCGCCCGGCTGCGCCCGGAGATCGTGGTGGTGCTCGGCGCGACCGCCGCCAAGGCCCTGCTCGGCCCGTCCTTCCGGGTCACCCGACAGCGGGGTGAGCTGCTGCCCTGGCCGGAGTCGGCCCAACACCCCGCGGACTTCGAGCAGGTGCCGGTGGACAACGCCGGAAAGCGGGCCGACGTGCCGCAGGCTCGGCTGCTGGCCACCATCCACCCGTCCGCCGTCCTGCGGGCCGACGACCAGGACAAGGCGTACGAGGGCCTGGTCGCCGACCTGACCGTCGTGACCCGCGCCCTGCCCGGCTGACCGGCGACCGCAAGCCGCCCTGCCCGGAGCCCGCCGAGACGCCACCGCCCCGGCCCGAGCCGCGAAACGCAGCCGCCCCGTCCCGGGTTGGCGGAAACTGCCGCCCGGGTCGGGCCGCGAGGCGATACCCGCCGGAAACGGCGATGCGTGAACGGCGTAACAGATCCTCTGCAGACTCATGCGAGTCGATCTTGTAGGGGAGGCCGTTATGAGCGATCAGACGCAGTCGATGGTCAGCCGGCGTGGGTTCCTGCGTACCGTCGGAATCAGCGGTGGCGCCGGAGCGATGCTTGCCACGATGGGCGCCATGGGGCTGGCCCCCAGCGCGGCGGCGTCGGTCACCCCAGCCTTCCGGCCGCCGGAGCGGTCCGACTTCACTCTCACCGGACGGTCGGGCGCCAGCGTGGTCGTGCTCGGCGGCGGCATCGCCGGGCTCACCACTGCGTACGAGTTGGGCAAGGCGGGCTACCACTGCACGATCCTGGAGGCGCGGCACCGCGTCGGTGGGCGGAACCTGACCATTCGGGGCGGCGACGTCGAGACCGACCTCGACGGACGCACCCAGCGGTCCAACTTCTCCGACGGGGTCTACTTCAACGCCGGGCCGGGCCGCATCGCACAGTGGATGGTCACGATGGACTACTGCCGGGAGTTGGGCGTACCCATCGAGGTCTTCACCAATCAGAACGCCGACGCCTGGATCTACAACGAGTCCGCCGGGATGACCGAGCCGGTCCGGTACCGCACCGCCAAGGCCGACGTGTACGGCTACGTCTCGGAACTGCTCGCCAAGGCCACCGACCAGGGCGCGCTGGACGCCCGGCTCACCACCGAGGACCGTGACCGGCTGCTGTCGTTCCTGCAGAGCTTCGGCGCGATCGGCGGACGGACCAGCGACTGGGCCTACACCGGGACGAACCGTCGCGGCTACCTCGCCTATCCGGGGGCGGGCAACGACGTGGGGAGCCCGCTCGGTACGCCACCGGCACTCTCCGACGTGTTCGCCAGCAACATCGGCCGGTACTTCTCCTTCGAGTTCGGCTACGACCAGGCCATGCTGATGTTCCAGCCGGTCGGCGGGATGGACCAGATCCCCCGAGCCCTGGCCCGCGCGGTTGGCCCGCACCGGATCCGACTCAACGCCGAGGTCACCGGGGTGACCGACCGGGGCAGTCAGGTCGAGGTGACCTACCGGCAGGGCGGCCGGCAGTCGCAGATCACCGCCGACTACTGCGTGGCGGCGCTACCGCCGCACCTGATGGCCCGCGTACCGCACAATCTCGGCACGGCGGTGACCGCGGCCCTGGCCGACTTCCCGGTCACGGCCTCCGGAAAGATCGGCCTGGAATACCGCAGCCGCTGGTGGGAGACCGATCAGCGGATCTACGGCGGCATCACCGAGACCGACCTGGACCTGTCGCACATCTGGTATCCGTCCTACGGCTTCCACGGGAAGCGCGGCCTGGTCGTCGGCTACTACAACACCGGGGCGAACGCCAGGGCGTACAGCGGACTCACGCCGGAGCAGCGCAGCGAGCGCGCGATCAGCCAGGGTGTGAAGATCCACGGTGACAAGTACCGCAGTGAGCTGGTCACCTCGTACTCCCACGCCTGGGACCGGACCCGCTACATCGAGGGCGCCTGGACGTCACCCCGGTACGGCACAGCCGGCTACAACCTGCTGCTCCAGCCGGCCGGGCGGGTCTACTTCGCCGGGGACTGGCTCAGCCACGAGGTGGCCTGGCAGCACGGCGCGTTCGTGGCGGCGCGTTCGGCGGTCTCCGCGCTGCACCAGCGGGTGATGGCGAGCTGACCGACCCAGCCGTGCGCCGTCCAGATCTTGGACAGTTTCCGTCAGCGCGGAACGGAAACTGTCCAAGATTGACTGAGCGTCGCGGATCGCGTGGGTGGGTAACGGGGGTCGATGGATGTCGACAACGTGGAGCGCCGGGCGGGTGCGCCCGCTGCGGCCGCCGGGCGTCGCGGGAGATGGAAGCGGTTCTTCGAGCGGGCGCCCGGCTTGCAGCTCATGGCCGTCTACTGGGTGCCGACGACAGTGCTCATCGGGCTGCCGGTGCGCTGGCTCTTCGACCGCCAGGAATCACTTGACGAGGCCGTGCTGGGTGCCGCGCTGAATGCCGTCTGGATCGGTCCCGCGGTCTACCTGAGCCGGCGGATGGCGGGCGAGCAGGCCGCCCGGCGCGATCCCGAGGGGTACGCACTGCGCGAGGCGGTGCGTACCGCCACCGTGCCCGAGGACGGCGTGGCGCGGGCCGAGCTGCCCGGCTATCTCGCCGGACAGCGGCGGGCCACCTGGGCGGCGCTGCTGGCCATTCTGGGCATCTGCCTCGGGCTGGTCCTGCTCGCTCTGTTCGCCGCCGACAACGAGGGCTTCGCGGTGATCTTCGGCGTGGTCGCCGCCGTCAGTGTGGCCGTCGCCGCACGCACCCTGACCCGGATCCGTCGGCTGACGTCCCTGCTGGCCGCGCCCAACCCACCGGAAGCGCCGGGATCGCGTGGGTAGGGCGGCTCAGTCGCCTGCCGTGATCTTGCTGAACACGTCCTTGGCGGCGATCAGACCATCCTCGACCAGATAGAGATCCACTCCGCGCAGCACCGTCCCGTCCTCCGCCGGCGGCCAGCTCCACTCGCACAGGACCCGGTCGCCGGCCGACCGGACCGCTGCGAGGGTCGGCCCAGGGCCGAGCTGGTCGGCGAAGGCGCGGCACACCGCGTCCCGACCCCGCAGGGTCACCGCCGGCCCGTCCCAGGCGCTCGGACCGTAGGTCACGTCCTCGGCGAGGCAGGCCGACACCGCGGCCAGGTCGCCCCGGTGCCACGCCGCGTTGAACCGCTCGACCACCAACACCCCGGCATCGCTCACCCGGGCACCATAGGCGTGGGCCGCGTCGGGAGCGACCCCGTTCCGGCGCGACGGGGCGTGCGCGGCCGGACCGGGTTCGGCTGTCGGCAAAACCCACTGCCGCTGGTCGGTGCGTGTGCGCGAGGATGAGTCACCCCTTCCGACAGGAGCGCCGATGGCGACCGACCTGACCGCGCCGCGTACCGCCGCCCGACCCGACGTCGCGTCGATCCAGCGGCGTACCCTGCGGCTGCTCTTCACCACCCAGATCATCGGCGGGATCGGCGTGACCATCGGCATCGCCGTGGGCGCGCTGCTCGCGGCACGGATCGCCGGGACCGCGGTGGCCGGTGTCGCGCAGAGCGCCGGGGTGGTCGGTGCCGCGCTGCTCGCCGTCCCGGTCACCCGGATCATGGCGCGGCACGGCCGCCGGCCGGGTCTGGTGCTGGCGTACGCGGTCGGCGCCGTCGGCGGCCTGCTGGTGGTGCTGGCCGCGGCCACCCGCTGGGTGCCGCTGCTCTTCCTCGGCATGCTGCTCTTCGGCGGGGGCACCGCCGCGAACCTCCAGGCCCGTTACACGGCCGTGGACCTCGCCGAGCCGGCCCGTCGCGGGCGGCAGCTCTCCCTGATCGTCTGGGCCACCACCATCGGTGCGGTGGCCGCGCCGAACTTCGCCGCGCTGGCCGACCGGGTCACCACCGGCTGGGGGTTGCCCCCGCTGGCCGGCCCGTTCGCGTTCAGCGCGGCGGCGTTCGTGCTGGCTGCCGTCGTACTCCTCGGGTTGCTCCGGCCCGACCCGCTGCTCACCGCGCGGCGGCTCGCGGCGGCCGACGCGCCGGCCGCCGATCTGCCGCCGGCCGCCGACGCGACGGCGACCGCCGTGGCGGCCGAGGCACCGGCGGCAGGTGGCGGCGCGACGCCGGCCGCCGCGCCGGTCACGGTGCGCGCGCCGCGCGGCGCCGGGATGCGTGCGGCCTGGTCGGTGGTACGCGGACAGCCCGCCGCCCGACTCGGCATCGCCGCCGTGGCGGTGGGTCACCTGGTGATGGTGGCGGTGATGGCGATGACTCCGGTCCGGCTCGGTGAGTCGCACGCCGACGCCGACGTGTTGCGGCTGGTCGGCATCGTGCTGAGCCTGCACATCGCCGGCATGTACGCGTTCTCCCCGGTGGTCGGTTGGCTCACCGACCGGCTCGGTCGACGGGCGGTGATCCTCGGCGGGGTCGGGCTGCTGCTGGCCGCCTGCGCGGTCGCCGGCACCGCCGGGCACCACACGCCTCGGCTCTCGGTCGGTCTGGTCCTGCTCGGGTTGGGCTGGTCGGGGACGATGGTGGCCGGCTCGACCCTGCTGTCCGAGTCGGTGGCGGCCGAGGTGCGGCCGAGCGTCCAAGGGCTGTCCGACCTGATCATGGGGCTGGCCGGGGCCGGGGCCGCCGTGGTCAGCGGGTTTGTCATGCAGTTCGCCGGATATCCCGTGCTCACCCTGCTCGCGGCGGTCGCGGCGGCGCCCCTGGTGGCGCTAGCGTTGCGGCCGGTGCCGACCGGGGCACCGGACGAGGAGGGCTGATCACTGTGCGGCTGACCGACTTCTGGACGCGGCTGGACGAGGCGTTCGGGCCCGGCTACGCGGCCAGCATCGCCCGCGATCAGGTGCTGTCCCAGCTCGGCGGGCGGACCATCGAGCAGGCCCTGGCATCGGGGGAGCAGACGCACGTGGTGTGGCGGGCGGTTTGTGCCGCGTACCCCGATCGAGTGCCCGCCCGACTACGCTGAGCAGCCTTTTTGCCGGCTCCGCGTGTCGCTTGTCCAGTCGTACACCTGTTCGGCTATTGTCCACAGCGGGGTGCTCGTCCACAGCTCGCGGCCCGTCGGCTGGTTTTCTGTCGGACCTAGCGCCTAGCGTGTCCGCGTGACGCGAAGCTCAGCAAAGACGCCGGCGAAGGCAGGGGTGGCAACCATGGCAGCAGGGCCTGACCGGGAGAAGGCACTCGACCTTGCTCTCGCTCAGATTGACAAGCAATTCGGCAAGGGCTCGGTGATGCGGCTGGGTGACCGGCCGGTCGTCCAGACCGCAATCATTCCGACCGGCTCCATCGCGCTCGACGTGGCCCTCGGCATTGGCGGCCTGCCCCGTGGCCGGGTGGTCGAGATCTACGGCCCCGAGTCCAGCGGTAAGACCACTGTGGCACTGCACTCGGTGGCCAGTGCCCAGCGACTCGGCGGCATCGCCGCCTTCATCGACGCCGAGCACGCGCTCGACCCGGAGTACGCGAAGGCCCTCGGGGTCGACACCGACGCGATGCTGGTCTCCCAGCCGGACACCGGCGAGCAGGCGCTGGAGATCGCGGACATGCTGATCCGCTCCGGCGCGATCGACATCATCGTGATCGACTCGGTGGCGGCGCTGGTGCCGCGCGCCGAGATCGAGGGTGAGATGGGCGACAGCCACGTGGGCCTCCAGGCCCGGCTGATGAGCCAGGCGCTTCGGAAGATCACCGGTGTGCTCAGCAACACCGGCACCACGGCGATCTTCATCAACCAGCTGCGGGAAAAGATCGGCGTCATGTTCGGCAGCCCGGAGACCACCACCGGTGGTCGGGCGCTGAAGTTCTACGCCTCGGTCCGGCTCGACGTGCGACGCATCGAGAGCCTCAAGGACGGCACCGACGTGGTCGGTAACCGCACCCGGGTCAAGGTCGTGAAGAACAAGGTCGCCGCGCCGTTCAAGCAGGCCGAGTTCGACATCATGTACGGCAAGGGCATCTCGCGTGAGGGCTCTCTGATCGACGTCGGCGTGGAGCAGGCGATCATCCGCAAGTCCGGAGCGTGGTACACGTACGACGGCGACCAGCTCGGCCAGGGCAAGGAGAAGGCCCGGGAGTTCCTGAAGGAAAACCCAGACGTGGCCGCCGAGATCGAGAAGAAGATCCTGGAGAAGCTCGGCGTCGGGGTCGGCGCGGGTGACGCCGCCGGTGGCCCGGAGCTGCCGCCGGTCGACTTCTGACCGGTCGCTGACCCATGGCAGGACGACGCGCTCGTACGGGGCGGGGCTGGGATGCCAGTCCGCCTCGTACGGGCGACGCCACCGATGCGCCCCGCCCTCGGCGAGGCCGCCGGGGTCGGTCCGAGGAGGCCGACGCCGTCGAGTCTCCGGCCCCTCCGCGCGACGAGTCGGAGGTGGCCCGCGAGATCTGTCTGCGCCAGCTTGCCGTCCGGCCTCGCACCCGGGCCGAGCTGGCCGGGGCGTTGGCCAAGCGGGGCATCTCCGAGGAGGTCTCGGCCGAGGTGCTCGACCGGTATGACGAGGTCGGCATCATCGACGACGCCGCGTTCGCCAGGGCCTGGGTGTCCAGCCGGCACGCCGGGCGCGGCCTCGCTCGCCGGGCGCTCGCCAACGAGCTGCGCCGCAAGGGTGTGGACGGCGAGGTGGCCACCGAGGCGCTGGGTGAGCTGGACGAGGAGACCGAGGCGGACACCGCCCGTGGCCTGGTGGAGCGCAAGCTGCGCACTGCCCGAGGCGAGCCGGACGCGGTCTTTCGCCGGCTGGTGGGCATGTTGGCCCGCAAGGGCTACCCGCCTGGTGTGGCCATCCGGGCGGTGAAGGACGCGCTCGCCGCGCAGAGCGCCGAGGCGGCCGAGTTCGCCGAGCAGATCGACGCCGACGCGCTCGCCGACGCCGAGGGCGAGTTGGAGCGCGACAACCGTCTGGTCGAGTGAGCGGTCCGCTGCGACTCCCGATGGAGGTGCGGGCCCGATGTTGAAGGCATGTCTGAACGGTGGGCACGGCCGGAAGGCCCATCCGGCCGTGCCGCTCACGGCGGCGGAGTTGGCCGCCGATGCGGCCCGCTGCGCGACGCTCGGCGTCGCGGCGGTGCACGTCCATCCCCGCAACGAGGCCGGCGCCGAGTCGCTGCGGCCGGCGGTGATCGCCGACGCGCTGACCGCGATCCGTGCCGCTCGGCCGGGGCTGCCGGTCGGGGTGAGCACCGGCACCTGGATCTCGCCGGACCCGGCTGCCCGCGTGGCCGCCGTCCGGGCCTGGCCGGTGCTGCCCGACTTCGCCTCGGTCAACGCGCACGAGCCCGGTGCCGAGGCGGTCGCGGCTGCCCTGCACGAGCGCGGTGTGCTCGTCGAGGCAGGGCTGTGGACGCTCGACGCGGTCGCTGCGTACCGGCGGTGGCGGGTGCCGGCCGGGCGGGTTCTGGTCGAGTGCATGGCCGAGGACGTGGCGGTCGCGTTGGCCGACGCCTCCCGGATTCTCGCCGCGCTGCCGGCGGGCGCGCCGTCGGTGCTGCTGCACGGCGAGGGTCCGGCGACCTGGCCGGTCCTCGCCGAGGCGGTACGCCGGGGTCTGGACACCCGAATCGGGCTCGAGGACACAGTGTGCCTGCCGGACGGCTCACCCGCCGCGGACAACGCGGCGTTGGTCGTGGCAGCGGTGGCGGCCGGCGCCAGCTGACGTCTGGGTTAGACGGATCGGTCACACCTCGCTCGTCGTCGGCCCCGTCCGACAACCCCCTGGACGGCGCTGAGCAGGCCCGACACGTCCAGGCGGCAGCACGCCTCGCGGAGTTTGTCCCCTCCTGTCCGGCGTGATATCAGCACTCGGTGACGGTTCAACTTCTCTCCGTTCGGGGGGTTTGATCATGAGTCCTTGACCAGAGCACCCCCGGCGACCTAGCCTCGCCATACAGGCTCACATTGCCCGACCAGCGCAGGCTAAGCGCACAACATAGATCGCGTAACAGAACAGCATCACTTTGGCCGACTCCGCGGCCTTTGGCGGCAGTTCCGGACAGGCCGGTCCAGAACTCTGCGACAACTGCACCCGGTCGCCGACGCTGCCCACGGGCACCGCCGGCGGAGAAAGCTACCCACGGCCAGCCGCTCCGGTCGGGCGTCCACAGCCGCAGGAGTGTGCCCCCGGCACGGTCGCTGCGGTCTCGACGTTAGGGGAGGCGGCCATGGCGGGGCGGCGGCACAGGTTCATCGGTAGACCCGACGGGGTCCCGGCATGAACGCGTTCGACGTCGTGCTCCTCGCGGCCGTCCTCGTCCTCGCGGTGGTGGTGATCGGGGCCGTGCTGGTCGGCATCCGGACCATGCGCCGGATGGGCGCCGCACCGGCTCCGGAGGATCCCGCCTTCATCGCCGAGAAGGACCGCCAGGAGCAGTCCCTCGCTGCCCTGCGGACCGCGGCCGACGAGGCGAACAGCACGATCGACGTGGCGAAGTCAGCGGCCGCAGCGGCCCGTACCGAGGCGGCGGCGGCGAAGGCCGAGGCGAAGGCGGCCCGCGCGGAGGCGCGGCGGGTCCTCGACGACGCCCGGGCCGAGGCGGACACCGTTCTGGAGCGCGCTCACAAGCAGGCCGAGGCGGACGCCGAGCAGCTGCGGACGGCAGCCCGGCGCAGCGGCGAGCGGGAGGTCGCGGTGCTCGCCGCCACCACCCGGGAGCAGGCCGCCGAGGTGGAACGTCGGGCAGCTCGGATGGACGAGCGGGAGCGGATGCACACCGAGGAGGTGGAGCGGTTCGCCGAGCGGGAGCGGCAGCTCACCGCCGCGAAGGCTGCCCTCGCCGCCCGGGAGGCCGCGCTCGCCCAGCGCGAGGCCGAGCTGACCGAGTCGGAGGAGCTGCGCCGCCGGGAGCTGGAGCGGATCGCCGGGCTCACCGCCGACTCCGCGCGACTGGAGTTGGTCGACGCCATCGAGACGTCTGCCAAGCGGGAAGCGGCGCTGCTCGTGCGGGACATCGAGTCCGACGCGCGTAACACGGCCGAGCAGCGCGCCCGACACATCGTGGTGGACGCGATCCAGCGGGTCGCCAGCGAGCAGACCGCGGAGAGCGTGGTCAGCGTCCTGCACCTCCCCGGTGACGAGATGAAGGGGCGGATCATCGGCCGGGAGGGGCGCAACATCCGCGCCTTCGAGTCGGTGACCGGCGTCAACCTGATCATCGACGACACCCCCGAGGCGGTGTTGCTCTCCTGCTTCGACCCGGTCCGTCGCGAGGTGGGCCGGGTGACCCTGGAGAAGCTGGTCCTGGACGGGCGCATCCACCCGCACCGGATCGAGGAGGTCTACGACCTGGCCCGGCAGGAGGTGGAGCAGCTCTGCCTCCGCGCCGCCGAGGACGCCCTGGTCGAGGTCGGCATCACCGAGATCCACCCGGAGCTGGTGACGCTGCTCGGCCGGCTGCGCTACCGCACCTCATACGGGCAGAACGTGCTCAAGCACCTGGTCGAGACCGCCCACATCGCCGGCATCATGGCCGCCGAGCTGCGGTTGGACGTGCCGATCATCAAGCGGTCGGCGTTCCTGCACGACATCGGCAAGGCGCTCACCCACGAGGTGGAGGGCAGCCACGCCATCATCGGCGCGGACCTGGCCCGCAAGTACGGCGAGCACGAGGACGTGGTGCACGCCATCGAGGCGCACCACAACGAGGTGCCCCCGCAGACCATCGAGGCCGTGCTCACCCAGGCTTCCGACGCCTGCTCGGGTGGTCGGCCGGGCGCGCGCCGGGAGAGCCTGGAGGCGTACGTCAAGCGGCTGGAGCGGATCGAGGAGATCGCGGCCGGCAAGCTCGGTGTGGACAAGGTCTTCGCCATGCAGGCCGGCCGGGAGATCCGGGTGATGGTCAAGCCGGACGACGTGGACGACATCGGGGCGGCAGTGCTGGCCCGCGACGTGGCCAAGCAGATCGAGGAGGAGCTGACCTACCCGGGTCAGATCCGTGTCACGGTGGTCCGCGAGTCCCGGGTCACCGAGATCGCCCGCTGACCTGACGCACCTGCCCCGCCCCTGGGCGGCGGGGTGGGACTGACGCTCCGGCGCTGCTCTACCTTCGGTGGGGTAGCGACCGGAGCGTTTCTGCGCGGCGGGCAAGCAATCACCCGGCCGGGCCGCTGGAATCAAGACTCTTTCGGAGACTGACGTCAATGCCGCAAACCGGTTGCATTGGTACGCGCTGTCTGTTTTTCAGGCTTGCGTCGACAGCAAACATAAGTAAAGATCTCTTCATGGGGATGGTTGGCCGTCAACTTCGCGGACTGACTTCGAAGTCGACCACGTGTGGTTTTTTCGCTCAACCGAATAAACGACGCCCGTTGATTGGCATCCCTGTGTCATGAGGCCGTTCGGCAACGCGCACAACGGGCTCAGTGCCGCGCGAGGTCTACCGGAGGCCCGACTCAACCATTAGAAAGAAGCGCGCCACCGAACTATCGAATTCGATACTTCGTTGGCGCGTACAACTCTTCTTTCAGGCAGGTTCTCGGTCTCCACAATTGGGTCCGGGCGTATCATCTAGATACTCGGGGGCAAGCTGATGGTGCACATTCCCAGACGAAATCTACTCAAGCTCATCGGTGTCGCCGGTGCGAGTGCCGGCGCGGCCGCTGTGGTGGGAAGCCCGGCGGCGGCCGCGCCTGCGGAACCCTCGGGTGGCCCCCGCGCGGTCCCGCCGGTCAAGCCCTTGACGGACTCCGCGGCGGTCCAGCCGAAGGCCGCTCCCGCCCTGGCCCAGCAGCAGGGTGACATGCGCGTACTGCAGTTCAATGTGCGCGCCCCGGGCCTGCTCGCCGCCTCCGTCGACGAGTGGGTGCTACGAGCCCAGCAGTGGGTGAACGGGACCTACGGCAATCGGGCCGGTTACGTGCGAGCGCCGGAGGACGGCCGGACGGGTTGGCCGACGATGTACGCGCTGACGCGTGCGCTGCAGCTCGAGCTCGGCATCACCGCGACGTCGGACACCTTCGGCCCGACCACCCTCTCCACCCTGGCCAGCAAGTACGGGTTGGTGAGCGCCACCGCGCCCGCCAACATCATCAAAATCATCCAGAGTGGGCTGTACTGCAAGGGTTACTACGGCGAGGACATCAGCGGCGTGTGGGGCGCCGTCACCACCAACTCGATCGCCCAACTGCGCACCAACATGGGGTTCACCGAGGTCAGCAACCTCGTTAGCCCCAAGGTGTTCAAGGCGTTGCTGACGATGGACGCCTACGTCGTCGTGGAGAACGGCTCCACCGAGGTGCGCAACGTCCAGCAGTGGATGAACCGGAAGTACGTCAACGAGTCCTGGTTCTACATCATCCCGGCGGACGGACATCCCTCCCGAGACGTCGCGAAGGCGCTCATCTACGCGCTGCAGATCGAGCTGAACATCGCTTCACCGAACGGCGTCTTCGGGCCGAACACGCAGGCCGGCCTCAGGGCGCGCGGCAGCATCTCGGTCAACCAGTCGGACAGCGGCTCAAGCTCGTTCATCCGACTGTTCCAGGCCGGTATGATCTTCAACCGGTACACGGTGTCCTTCGACGGAGCCTTCGGCAGTCAGACCAGCAGTCTGGTGAGCCAGTTCCAGAACTTCTCCGCGCTCCCGGTCACCGGCAAGGGTGACTACCAGACGTGGTGTTCGCTGCTGGTCAGCACCGGAGATACCAGTCGGGTCGGCGGCGCCGTGGACTGCGTCACGACGATCACGCCGGCTCGGGCGCAGACGCTGTACAACGCCGGTTACCGGGTGGTCGGCCGCTATCTGACCAACGTGCCGAACACCAGCCTGGACAAGAAGATCAAGCCGGGTGAGATCGCCGACATCTTCGCGGGGAAGCTGCGAATCTTCCCCATCTACCAGACCTGGGGCGGCGAGGTCTCCTACTTCAGTGAGCAGCAGGGCGCCCGGGATGCCAGTCTCAGTGTGCAGGCGGCGGCCGGTTACGGCTTCGACCGGGACACCATCATTTACCACGCCGTCGACTTCGATGCGCTCAACAGCGACATCACCAGCAACGTCATCCCGCACTTCCGCGCCATCCAGCGGACCATGGACCAGCTGCACAACCCGTACCGCATCGGAGTCTATGGTGCCCGGAACGTGTGTAGCCGTCTGGCTGACGCGGGCCTGACCGAGTCGAGCTTCGTCGCCGACCTGTCGACCGGATTCAGCGGAAACCTCGGTTTCCCGCTGCCAAGGGACTGGGCGTTCGACCAGATCTCCACCGTCACCATCGGCTCCGGTGACGGGCGCATCGAGATCGACAACAACATCTTCTCGGGCCGGGACTATGGTCAGGGCAAGGTTCGGGACGTCGGGCCGAAGCCCGATGTGCGGTTCGACATGGCGCTGCGCAACGATCTGGTCGCCGCCATGGAGACGTACTGCAACTCGTTGGACACGGCGACCACCCTGCTCATACATGACATCGACGAGGCTGTCGACAAGGTGCTCGCCTACGACGAGCTCATCACCAACCTGTCCAATTCGTTCAACGTGCGTAAGGCGCTGTTCCAGTCCAACCCCTTCTGGGAATACTGGAAGATGACCTATGAGGACACGATCGTGTCCGATACAGCCGTTCGGCTCTGGTACAACTACCTGACGCAGGAAGAGGCGTGGCGCCGTAGTGGCATGATCGGCCAACCCCCGACCCCCATGCCGGAAAACCCCGACTGCAGCACCGGGGTCAGCCAGATTTTTGCCTGGGCGTCGATGCGCGCAAAGAACTGGGCGCGCAACAACGGCCTGCATCGAGGTGCCCCAATGGATCCAGGCAACTGGCACGAGATGTGGGCCGAGTGGCAACGACTCAACGAGGACGACAACTACAACATCAGTACGGTCCCACTCATGCTCTTCGAAGGTGGCGCCCGGCGCGCTGGTATCACCGGGCAACGGCTGACCTACACCGATGGAGAGATGCAGAGTATGCTCGCGTCCTACCAGGGCGACGGTGACCTTTCGATCACCTACGGCAAAGAGCTCATCGGCGTCTACCGGGTCTTCGAGCGGTTCAACGCCACCGTGCGGCAACGCTGACCGAGCAGTCCCATCGACCGATGAAGGCTCGACCGGTTCCTGGTCAGCTGGCTGTCCGCCTCCTGACCAGGAACCGGCCCTCATGGATGACCTTGTCGAAATGCGAGGCAGTCAATGACCGTGCCGGCGACCGCGAACCGCACGCGCCTCCTTCGGATCGTGCTGGTCTGGCTGGCCGGCAACCTGGTCATCGGCCTGTGCGCGATCGTGCCGATCGCAGCCCTCGATACCCTCACCTACTACCTTCGCGCGATCAATGGCCAAGACGTCGTCGCGCCGTACGGCCGTGACGGCGCCCGCTTCGCCGTCGTCGAGATCGCCGTCACGGGCGTGGTGCTGCTGGTCGCCGCGGTGCTCTTCAATCGTCGGCAGTGGCGCCGGTTCCGGGCCGTGCGCCTCGTGGCGTTCCTGCCTCTACTGGCGGCGACCCTCGTAGCACTGGCCCTGCCGTTCCTCTGGTTCTGGTTCGGCACCGACCGCAGCTTCTGAAGCAGGCGAGGGCTCAGGGACCAGAAGAGCCGGTGTGCCCGGCTCCGGTAGTCAGCGCGTCTTACGTGGACAGGTCAGCTCGGCGGTTGGACGCGGGAGGTCATCGCTGCAGTGCCTGCACGGGAGGTACGCGGGCCGCTCGGGCTGCCGGAACGAGCCCGGCCAGCAGGCCGGCGACCGTGCTGATCGCACAGGCGACCAGGGCGGACCGGATCTCGATGACCGGCGCCCATCCGTTGACGATCGACACGACGGAGGTGGCCAGCACGCCGAGCAGAGCGCCGATCGCTCCGCCCAACCCGCCCAGCACAGCGGTCTCCAAGACCAGTTGGCCGAAGATGTGGCGTCGCCGGGCGCCAACCGCTCGGCGGAGGCCGATTTCACCGGTGCGCGCGGCGATGCCGGCCGTTGCGGCGTTACCGATCGAAACGGTGCCCATCAGTAGGGCGACGCCGCTGATCAGGAGGGTGGACCTGGTGGTGCTGCCCTCGATCTCCCGGCGGAGAGTACGGGGATCTGGCGGTGCCACGGCCCGTAGCTCGGCCGGGGCCTCGGGTCGCAGTGCGAGGGGCGCTTGACGTCCGATGAGCTGAGCAGCACCAGGAGAGGTCTCCACCAGCACGTCTCTGGTCGCCGGTTGACCTCCGGTCGCCTCGTCCAGGCGGCTGGCCACGGAGAAGGGCACGATGGCGGCTGCCATCGCCTCGGGCCGCCGGATGACGTCGTGGAAGATGCCGATCACCGTGTAGGGCTGATCCGCCACGAAGATCGCGACACCGGTGCGGTGGATCCCGAGCTGACGTGCCACCGCATCGGAGAGCATGATCACCGGCGTGGCGTCGCGCTCGTGGAAGTCGTCAAAGCTGCGCCCGACGGTCAGTTGGGGCGCCATCACCCGCAGTGCCGCCGGATCCGCTCCGATCAGGGGTACGCCGGTCGGGGCGGCCAAGGAGTCGATCGTCCGGCGCATCGGTTGCTCGCCGAGACTGACGCGGCGTCCGGCCGCCACCACACCGTTCAGCCGGGTGAGTCGGCCGAGGGCCGCATCACCGAACCAGGCTTTGATCAGCTCCGGGTCCTCCGGCTGTACCAGCACCTCGGTAGCCCGACGTGCGTCAAAGGCGGCAGAAACCTGTTGGTTGAGGGTGGAACCGAGACCGAGGCTCGCCACGAAGGCCGCCGCACCGAGAATTGTGCCGATCACGGTGACGAGTGAGCGGCCCGGATGACCGAGTACGGAGAGGGCGGCCTCCCAGAGCAGGTCACGGACGGGCATCCGGGACCGTTGGATCCCCAGTTCTTCGATGTCCTGGTGCACGCGACGGAGACTCTTCCTCACGTCTCCTCCACGAGGCCGTCGGTCACACGGAGTCGGCGACGGGCCTCGGTGGCGACCTCCGCGTCGTGGGTGACCACGATCAGGGTCAACCCTTCCTGGTTGAGCTGACGCAACACGGTGAGCACGACAGCGGTGTTGGCGGTGTCCAGGTTGCCCGTCGGCTCGTCACAGAAGAGAACCCGCGGCCGTGCCGCCACCGCGCGGGCGATGGCCACCCGTTGCTTCTCGCCGCCGGAGAGCTGTCGGGGGTCGGCTTTCATGCGGTGGACCAGGCCCATGCGCTCCAACGCCTCGGTCGCCATCAGCCGACGCTGTCGGCGCCCCTGCGGCCCGTAGAGCATCCCGAGCTCGACGTTCTCCAGAGCGGTGCGTCCCGGTAGCAGGTGAAATGCTTGGAAGACGAAACCGAAGAGCTGGCCCCGGATCGCGCCGCGGGTGCTGGGCCCGCAGTCGGCTGTCTCCACGGCACCCACCCGATACGAACCGGTGGTGGGTACGTCGAGCAGGCCAAGGAGGTTCAGCAGGGTTGACTTGCCCGACCCGGACGGGCCCGTTATCGACACGTAGTCGCCGGTCTCCACCTGAAGGTTGGTGGCGCGTAACGCGTGCACGGGTTGGCCATCCTGATATGTGCGCGATACGTCCCGCAGGCTCAGCACGGATCAGCCGCCCTCGGTCTGCTCGCCGACCATGACGCTGACGCCGGCGGCCACCGATGGGGGAGCGGGTTCCCGCAGTTCGACCCACCCGCCGGCGGTCTGTCCGGTGGTCACGGTGATATCCGTCGTGTCGTTGGCATCGGTCACCACAGTGACGAAGGTGGAGCCGTCCGGGCGGGAGTAGATGGCCGTGACCGGTACCGCGAGCACCTCCGCTGCGGCTGAGGTCCGCACGTCCAGCCGTACCGAACGGTTCGCGTCCACCGTCAGCGCCGCCTCGGTGAACCGAAAGCGCACCTCGATGCCGGTCTGGCCGTCCGGCCCGGTGACGGCCTCCGTACCGACCGTTTCGACGGCCGCCTTCGTCCGGGCGTCGGCGAGGTCGTCGGTGACGTCGGTCTGTTGGTCGGGCCGCAGCAGGGCAGCCTGTTCCACGGCTGCGGTCGCCACGATGGTGGGGGCCTGACCGTCGAGCTCCAGTAACGGTGCTTTCGGGTCGACCAGTGTCTGCCCGACACGGGCGTGCACGGTGCTGAGGCGGCGACCGGCGCGGTCGATCAGCAGGACGTCGGACTGCGGCAGTAGGGCCGCACTTCCCGTGGCCGCCCCGCCGACCTGGTAGCCACGATCGCGATAGAACCTGGTCAACTGTCGTCGGGTCGTGCTGTCGAGCACACCGGAGGTCGGCACGGAGTAGCCGATCCGTCGCATCGCCCGCTGTACCTCGGTCACGTCCGGACCCCGCGCACCGGCCGTCAGGTCGCGATAGAGGGGAAACGGCAGAGCCAGGGCGAACATCGGCTGCCCGGACCGTTCGACCAACACCCGGCCCTCCACGGCCCGGTCGCCCTTGCGTGCCAGCACCTTGGTCACCACGCTGCTCGGGCCGAGAGATGCGGCCGGAGCGAAGACCCGCACGCTCGGGCCCGGTTGTAGACGCCCCCGGAGCACCACCGGCTCGACGAGTTTGCGGCGCTCCACCAACGCGGTCACCGGCGACGGCGCAGGCGGTGCCGCGTCGGCGGCCAGTTGGTCCGGTGACCGGAGGGTGGGGCCGATCAGGACCGCGCCGACCGTCACCAGCAGGACGGCGGTCAGGAAGAGCGCGACGAGCAGAACGGAGCGCCGCCGTCGATCGACGAGGGTCTTGCCGGGTGTCACGGTGCACCAATCAGTTGGGCGGCCTGCTTCGCGATCCGAGTGACCTGCGGATTGAGCTCCAGGAACGAGGACTCGTACTTGGAGACGAGTTCCCGTTGGACCTGCACCGCCACGTCGAGCTGCTGTTTGTCGATGCCGGTGTCGCGGCGGCACTCGAACCAGGCGAGCGCGAGTGTGCTCTCAGCCGGGCCGGCCTGGTACTGGGTCGCGGGCACCGCTGGCCCTACTTCGACCGTCCCCGGCACCTGTTTGGGCTTCCACTGGTCGAGGCCCTGGGCGGCATCCACACCGACCGGCACGCCGAAGAGCGCCGGGGTCGGCGTACGGAGGAACTCCTGCTCGTTCTGCGGCCGGTGGCCCTTGCCGGCCAGACATGACAGCAAGGTGCGCCAGGCCGTCGCGCCCATCCGTTCATTGACCGTTCCGGACAGCGGCTGGCTCAGTTTGTTGCCGAGATCGAAGTAGCCGTAATACACCTTCTTGGCGTCGTCCGACAGCTCCTGCCAGGCGCTGTCGGTGCACTCGTCATACGCCTTGTCGTAACTCGGGTCGAAGCTGAGAACGGTGGGCGGGGCGGATAGCGAGTCCCGACCGAAACCTACGCGCTTCGCTTCTTCCGCGGAGGTGGGACCGAAGGTGCGTGCGGTGATGACAAGGTGCCGGAAGGGGTTTCGAGGCTGCCCGAGCATAATATTGAGATTCTGTGGGTAGCCGGCCTTCGCCAGACACTTGTTGCGAACCTTCAACTGGGCGTAGTCAATCTGGCCGAGCTCCTCGCCGAGGAACAGCGAGAATGGTTGGTCAGACTTCGCCGCCGCCAGGTCCGCAGGTGGATCCGCCGCCGATTCGCTGCAGGCCGCGACGGGCAACAGCAAGGCCGTCAGGGCGGCCAACCACGCCACTCGCACGCGTCTACGACTATTCATTCCTTCTCCTCACGATGACCGCTTCCTGGTGCGTGGCGGGCACAATCTCGAGGGTGTGCCCGCCACTGATGCTCAGGCGCAGCGCTTGTGGGAGTTGTTGCGTGGGCTGATGCCGGCCCGGAAGTCCCGCGGGAACGTGGTGTACGCCGTGCCGTAGTTGGCGAAGTCGTAGAGCGTGACCGCGCAGCTGGTGTCGCGGTTCCACAGGCCCTCGGCGCCGTTGGCGATGACGAAGGCCGGGTACAGGTCCGGGATGTTCGACCAGTAGTCGTCGCCGTGGTTGGAGTCGTTGTACCAGAAGTGACGCTGGTACGAACTGGTCGAGAAGTTGTCGTTGATCCACTGGAAGCAGATCTCGCCCCTGTTGCAGGCGGCCTTCGAGTCACCCCGGTCGACGGCCTGGGCAGGCGTGGCACCGACCGCCATAGCGGCAGCGCCGGCCATGGCCGCGGCGATTACGTGTCGTACGCGCATGCTTCTCCTCGCTGGCAGGGAGGAGCCTCTACGGCATAATGGTAGGAACGGCTGAACCCACCAACATCCGTTAGAGCCCCCGTTTGGCCAAGCCCTCGGAAATGCGCGCGGTACGCCACAACAAATGAGAATGGGCGGCGGCGCGCATCGTCCGGTGGCTCGGAAATGCCACAGCGGAGCGCCAAGCAGCCTGGAAACGGCAGCAAGAGTTGCTGCCGCTAAAGCGAGGATCCCCGTGTGGTCCAGAGTGGGATGTGAGGCCCCCTCCAGGACGTAAATATCATCGCCGATGTTTTACCGCATTGCAAGGGCGGTGCCAGTCATCGCAGAGCCCTCCCGGTACTGTCCCTTGTCGCCCGGCTCGCGACGGTTTCGGGCACGGAATAGCAATATCGGGGCATCCCAGACGAAGGGATGCCCCGATATCACGGGAGTTGAGTCGATCAGGCGCCAGGCGCGAACTGGCGTCAGTTGCCGCCCCCGCCCTCGGCCTGGGAGATCAGGGCCGCCGCCGGCGGGTTCTGTGCCGGGGTGTTGGCGGTCTTGCGGCCGCGGGCGAGCCGCCGTTGGACGTACTGGGCGAGCTTCGACAGCGAGTAGTTCACCACGATGAAGAGCACGGCGATCACGACGTAGACCTGGATCGGGTTGCTCAGCACGCCGATGAGCTGCTTGCCGATGTTCAGGGTCTCCTCGTAGCTGATGATGAATCCCAGCGAGGTGTCCTTGAGCACCACGACCAGCTGGCTGATCAGTGCCGGCAGCATGACCCGGAAGGCCTGTGGCAGCAGGATCATCCGGGTGGTCTGTGCGGGCGAGAGCCCGATGGCGGCGGCGGCCTCCGCCTGGCCGCCGGGCAGTCCCTCCATGCCGGAGCGGAGGATCTCGCCGATCACCACCGAGTTGTAGATGGTGAGGCCGATGACCAGGTACCAGAAGTTGTCGAAGTAGAAGCCGAACTCGGGGAAACCGCGAGCCACGAAGAAGATGGTGAGCACGACGGGCAGGCCGCGGAACACCTCGACGCAGACCCGGGTGACAGCCGACAGCACCCTGCTCAGCCCGCGCAGCAGGTACGCCACCGGCGTCGCCACGCCGGTGAAGCGCCGTCGGATCAGGCTCTTGAGCTGGATCCGCAGCACGGCGAGCAGCGTTCCGACCACCAGCGAAGCCACGATGGCCAGGGCCGCCGCGAGCAGGGTGTTCTTGAAACCGAGGCCGATCCGCTCCCACACCTGGGAGAAGTTCTCGTTGGAGGGGTCGATCAGCGGGCCCCACAGCTCCATCGAGAGCTGGCCATTCTCGTCCAGGGGCCGGTAGATCAGGAAGTACGCGCCGACGAGCAGGATCACGCCGGCGACGAGGCTGCTGATCAGGGTGATCCGCCGCTGTCGGGGGCCAGGGACGTCGTAGAGGACGCTGGTCTGCTGACTCATCGGGCCACCGCCTGTCGCTTCTCGATCCGGTCCAGCAGGGCGCCGAGCGGCACCGTCATGATCAGGTAGCCGATCGAGATGCCGATGGCGACCGGGACGAAGGCGTAGCCCTCGGCCCCGGTGAGCTGATCGGCCGTGGCCGACAGGTCACCGGCAACCCCGAAGAAGCCGGCCAGCGCCGAATTCTTGATCATCGCGATGATCACCGAACCGAGCGGGACGATCGAGGCCTTCCAGGACTGTGGCAGCACCACGTAGCGCAGGTTCTGCCCGAAGGTCAGGCCCAGTGACCGCGCCGCCTCCGCCTGACCGGCGGGCACCGCGTTCACCCCGGACCGCAGCGCCTCGCAGACGAACGCCGCGGTGTAGAGCACCAGGGCGATCAGCGCGAACCGGAAGTACGGCAGGTCGGTGCCGAGCCGGGTGAACAGCGAGTCGAGCACCGGGATGCGGAGGAAGTCCGCGTTGGAGCCGAGCGCGGGCAGGCCGAACGCGGCGAAGAACATCACCACTGTCAGCGGCATGTTGCGGAAGACGTTCACGTAGCCGGTGCCGAGCGCGCGGAGCGGAGGCACCGGTGAGATGCGCAGCACCGCCACGATGGCGCCCAGGACGAGGGCACCGATCGCGGCGAGGACGCAGATCTGGAGGGTGAGCCAGAAACCACCCGCAAAGACGTCGAACTTGTCGATGAGCACGTTCACGGGTCGGTGTTCCTCCCCACCCTCCAGATCGAAGGATCAGATCAGTAGCGGTTGATGGTGGGCGCCGAGCCCAGTTCCGCGCCGAACTTGCCGGCGGTGCCGTCCCAGGCCTTCTTCCAGCTGCCGTCGGCGACCGCCTTGTCGAGCGTGTCGTTGATGAAGCTGCGGAAGTCCGCGTCCTCCTTCTTCACCCCGATGCCGTACGGCTCCTTGGTGAAGTTGCTGCCGGCCAGCTTGAAGGACGCCTCGTCCTTGGCGATGTAGCCGAGCAGGATCACGTTGTCAGTGGTGACAGCGTCGACCTGGCCGCTCTTGAGGGCGTCCCGGCACTTGTCGTACGTGTCGAAGGGCACCAGCTGGGTGGCGACGTCCTTGACGTACTTCTTGATCTCCTCGAACGGCGTCGAGCCGGTGACCGAGCAGACCTTCTTGGTGCCGTCCTTGAACGAGTCCGGACCGGTGATGGTGGTGTCGTCCTTCTTGACCATGATGTTCTGGCCGGCCTCGTAGTACGGGCCTGCGAAGGCGATCCGCTCCTTGCGCTTGTCGTTGATCGTGTAGGTAGCGGCGACGAGGTCGACGGTGCCGTTCACGATCACGTCCTCGCGGACCTTCGAGGGGGCCTCGACCCACTCGATCTTGTCCTCGGGGATGCCGAGCTCCTTGACGATGATCTTGGCGATCTCGACGTCGAAGCCCTCCGGCTTGCCGGAGAGGCCCTTCAGGCCGAAGCCGGGCTGGTCGAACTTGGTGCCGACCTTGATCTTCTGGGCCTTGTTCAGCTTCTCCATGGTGGAGCCGGCGGTGAAGGACTTGCTGCCAGCGCCGGTGCCCTCCCCGCCGTCGTCGCCACCGCAGGCGGTGAGGCCGAGCGCCAGAGCGGCGACCGCGGCGACTGCCGCAACGCGCTTGATACGCATACTCTTCTCCTTCTTCAACGGAGCCCACCGAGTACGGCGCGCTCCACTACGGACGCCTAGTGCGTGAGGATCTTGGAGAGGAAGTCTCGGGCCCGCTCGCTGCGCGGGTTCGCGAAGAACTCCGCCGGTGGGGCGTCCTCGACCAGTTGCCCGTCGGCCATGAAGATGACCCGGTTCGCTGCGTGCCGGGCGAAGCCCATCTCGTGGGTCACCACGACCATCGTCATGCCGTCGCTGGCCAGCGAGGTCATCACGTCGAGCACCTCGCCGACCATCTCCGGGTCCAGGGCGCTGGTCGGCTCGTCGAAGAGCATCGCCTTGGGCTGCATGGCCAGCGCCCGGGCGATGGCCGCCCGCTGCTGCTGGCCGCCGGAGAGTTGGGCCGGGAACTTGTCCGCCTGGTTGGCGATGCCGACCCGGTCCAGCAGGGCCAGGCCGCGCTCGCGGGCGGCGGTCGGCTTCTCCTTGCGGACCTTGATCGGGCCGAGGGTGACGTTCTCCAGGATGGTCTTGTGCGCGAAGAGGTTGAACGACTGGAAGACCATGCCCACCTCGCTGCGCAGCTTCGCGAGGGGCTTGCCCTCGGCCGGCAGCGGCTGACCGTCAAAGGTGATGGTGCCCGAGTTGATCGGCTCCAGTCGGTTGATCGTGCGGCACAGCGTCGACTTGCCGGAGCCGGACGGGCCGATCACCACGACCACCTCGCCCCGACCCACCGACAGTGAGACGTCGTCCAGCACGTGCAGCGGCCCGAACCACTTGTTGACCGCGTCCAGCACGATGAGCGGTTCGCCCGTCGTCACGTCGTCCACCGTCCCCTGTCGTCTCCCGGATCGGGGTCGGTTGACCCCCGGTGCGGCCACTGTAGGCGGCCTGATGTGGCAGAACGCAACCCAGCGGGTCACGGAGCGGTAACACCGGTCACGATCGTTCTCGGGCGTCCGATTTTGGTCACCGGATGGGTGGTCGCGGTGGCGATCGTGGCGCCTTGTCGAGATCATGGGTGGATGACCGAACCCGTACGGTTGACCAAGTACGCCCGCGGCGGTGGCTGCGCCTGCAAGATCCCGCCGGGCGAGCTGGAGATCATGGTGGCCGGTCTCGGCCCGGCGACCGGCACCGCCGAGCTGCTGGTCGGGTTGGACCACGGCGACGACGCGGCGGTGGTGCGCCTGGATGAGCACACCGGCCTGGTCAGCACCGCCGACTTCTTCACGCCGGTGGTCGACGACGCGTACGACTGGGGTCGAATCGCCGCTGCCAACGCGCTCTCCGACGTGTACGCGATGGGCGGCACCCCGCTGGTGGCGCTCAACCTGCTCTGCTGGCCGCGCGACGTGCTGCCGCTGGAGTTGGCCCGTGAGGTGCTGCGCGGCGGCCAGGACGTGGCGCGGGAGGCCGGCTGTCACCTGGCCGGCGGGCACAGCGTGGACGACGACGGCCCGAAGTACGGTCTCGCTGTCACCGGCACGGTCCGACCGGAGGAGCTGATCACCCTCGACGCCGGGCGGGCCGGGGTGCCGTTGTCGCTGACCAAGCCGCTCGGGGTGGGTGTGCTGAACACCCGGCACAAGGCGACCGGGGAGACCTTCCCGGAGGCGGTGGCCACGATGAGCGCGCTCAATCGGGAGGCAGCCCGCGCGGCTGTCGCCGCCGGCATCCGGTGTGGCACCGACGTGACCGGGTTCGGGCTGCTCGGGCACGCCTCGAAGCTGGCCCGGGCCAGCCAGGTCACGGTGGCCATCGACACCGCCCGGGTGCCCTATCTGGCCGGCGCGCGGGAGGCGCTGCGCGACGGGTTCGTCAGCGGCGGCAGCCGGCGCAACCTGGAGTGGGTGACCCCGTGGACCGACTTCGGCGCGGCGGACGAGGCGGAGCGGCTGCTGCTGGCCGACGCGCAGACCTCCGGTGGCCTGCTGGTCGCCGGCGAGGTGCCCGGCGCTCCGGTGGTGGGCGAGCTGCTGCCTCGTGGCGAGCACCGGGTCGTTCTGCGCTGACCGGGGCGGTCGACCTGCGGCAGGACACGCGGCGGCGGTGGTGCGGATGGCGCACCATACCCGATAAACTGTCACCTTCCCGCTACTCCGAGCAATGGCGCTCAGGGAAATTTTGCCCGGAATGGTCACAGACCGGTAACTTGCCCCCGGCTGGGGTCAAATGCCCCCCACCATCGTGTGTAAGGCCCGATCCGGAGGCCGGTGGGGACGAACGCAGCGAGGAGGCGGAATGACCGAGCTGTGGAACTGGAGAATCGACGGGGCTCAACCCGTGGAGGTCTACCCGGCGCTGGCGGAGGCGCTTGGTCGGGTGGTGATGCCGCTGGCGGTGGCCGACCCGGCGCGGCTGCCGGCGTACGCGGTGGTGTGTGACGTCTGGCAGGCGCCGGGCGAATTCGCGACGGTGGTGGACTGCTACGGAGTGCCCGAGCAGCTCTCCGAGCACGCGAGCATCGCCGCACTGGCCCGATTGCTGGGCCGCAACTGCCTGTTGCGCGACGACACGCTCGACGCGGGCCGGCACCTGCTCGTCGCTCCGGACGGCACTGTCCGTCCGGTGCACTTCGACGTGCGGGACACCGAGGACGGCGAGGTGCTCAGCAGGCTGCGGCTCTGCTCGCTGGGTGACCCGGGTTGTCGGGGCTGGTCGCAGTGCCACCGCTCGCGCTGGGCGCCCGACACTGTCGCACCGGCGCTCGCCGCGGCCTGACCCTCTCCCAGGGTCAGGCCCGGCCGGGTGCCGTGCCGGTCAGCGGTGATCAGCTGGCGGCGGTGGCCGACCGGTCGGTGGTGCCCGATCCGGCGCCCCGCACCACCAGTTGCTCGAGCAGGGTGCGGGTCGCCTCGGCCACGGCGGCCACCGCGGCGTCGAACGCGGCGGCGTTGTGCGCGGCGGGAGCCCGGAAGCCAGAGATCTTCCGGACGTACTGCAACGCTGCCGCCTCGACGTCCGCGTCGGTCACCTGCGGGGTGAACGGCTCACGCAGCGTCTTGATGCTCCGGCACATGTCAGCTCCTCCTCCGTCCACCGCCGTTTGCCACTCGCCGTGCCGGCGGTGGTACCGACGGTGACACTGGGTCGATATTTGTCTATCCTGGTCACGGACCAGAGCCGTTCGCGCCACAGCCGCCGCTCGCGCTCCCAGCGCCCCGGGCCCCCGGAGACTCATTGTGGACCATGCCCCCACCCGCCCATCCCGTCCCGAGCTGGACGATCTCACCCGTAGCCTGCACGTTCCGCTGGAACGGATCGCCGTCGAGCACGCCGATCTGATCGAGGCGGTGCGCAGCCGCGTCGTCAGGGACGACTCCGCGCCGTCCGGCATCGTGGCCGTCGCCGCCTTCAACTCGTCCATCTGAGTGATGGTCTGCCGGTGCGGTCTGCCCGGAGTTGGCGGATCCTGCCGGCGGATCAGCCAGTTCGTGCTGAAGGTGCACAGCCGGTGCGACCTCAGTTGCGACCACTGCTACGTCTACCAGCACGCCGACCAGACCTGGCGTGGCCGTCCGGCGCGGATGCCGCAGGCCACCGTCCAGGCCGCCGCACGGCGTATCGCCGAGCACGCCCGCGAGCACGAGTTGCCTGTCGTGCACGTGGTGCTGCACGGAGGTGAGCCGTTGCTGCTGGGGGCCGCCGGCTTACGCGACGTGTTGGCCGAGCTGCGCACGGCGATCACCCCCTGGGCGCGGCTCGACCTGCGCATGCAGACCAACGGCGTGTTGCTCGACGAGGAGCTGTGCCGGCTGTTCGTCGAGTACGACGTGCGGATCGGGGTCTCCTTCGACGGCGACCGTGCCGCCAACGACCGCCACCGGGTCTTCGCCCACGGCGGCAGCAGCCACGACCTCGTTCGGCGGGCGCTGGCCCTGCTCCGACGGCCGGAGCACCGCGCCAGCTACGCCGGCATCCTCTGCACGATCGACGTCCGCAACGATCCCGACCGGGTGTACGAGGCGCTGCTGGCCGAGAGCCCGCCCCGGGTCGACCTGCTGCTGCCCCACGCCACCTGGGACGATCCGCCGGAGCGCCCCGGCCCCGCGCCCACCCCGTACGCGGACTGGCTGGGGCGGGTTCACCGGCGGTGGGTGGACGACGGGCGGCCGGTGTCGGTCCGGATGTTCGAGGCGCTGCGCCCGGGCGGCGGCGGCACCGAGGCGTTCGGCCTCGCACCAGCCGATGTGCTGGTCGTCGAGGCGGACGGGAGTTGGGAGCAGGTCGACTCGTTGAAGACCGCGTACCACGGCGCGGCCGGCACTGGTTTCGACGTGTTCGACCACTCCGTGGACGAGGTCACGCGGCACCCCGGGGTCGCCGTCCGGCAGGACGGCGTGGCCGGGCTCTGCGCGACCTGTCGGGCCTGCCCGGTGGTCGACAGGTGCGGCGGCGGCCTGTACGCCCACCGTTGGCGTACCGGCTCCGGCTTCGACAACCCCTCGGTGTACTGCGCCGACCTGCTCCGCCTGGTCGACACAGTGGACGCCTACCCGCCGCCCACCCCGCCCGCGTCGGGCGAACTGTCGACCACCTCGCCCGTCGACGAGTTGCTGGACGACCTGGCGACCGGGCACGGGTCGGCGTCGACGCTCGCGCTGCTCGCCGCCACCCAGCTCTCCATCACCCGGGCGCTGCTGGCGGCCTGCCGGGACGGATCCGGCGCCACGCCCGCCTGGGAACTGCTCGTCCATCTCGACCAGGCGGCGCCGGAGGCGGTCCGAGCGGTCCTGGCGCACCCCTTCGTCCGGCCCTGGCTGGTGCATCGCCTCCACTCGTCGGCCCCGCCCGGCCTCGGTGCGGCAGTCGACCCACTGCCGGCCCTGGCCATCGCCGCGGCGTTGCGGGCCGGCGTCCCGGCCGCGTTGCACGTCCCGGTGCGGGCCGACACGATCACGTTTCCCGCGCTCGGCAGCCTGGTGCTGCCCGGCCTGGGGGAGAGCGCCGAGGTGACAGTCCGACCCGGCGAGTTCCAGGTCCGGGGTGGGTCGATCGAGCAGACGGTGCTCCTCGATCCGATGGCGCCGTCGTCGACCGGATGGTTTCCGACCCGCGACGTGTCGGTGCCCGGCGGCCGGTTGCTCCTTGAGGACGGCGACCCGTACCGCGACTGTTACGGCCAGCCGGTCGAGTCCCGCCTGGACGGTCCGGCGGCGCGGGCGTTGGGCCGTACCCTGGCGGAGGCCTGGCGGGTCGTGCACCGGGACGTGCCGGCGCACGCGGCGGCGCTCGACGGCGGCCTGCGTGCCGTCGTTCCATTGGCGCCCGACCCGGCGCGACCCCTGCGAAGCGCCACCGCCCGGCACGCGTTCGGCGCGGTCGCCGTCACCCCCCATCCCGATCCGGAGACGATGGCGGTGCTGCTCGTGCACGAGTGGCAGCACGCGAAGCTGGGTGCGGTTCTCGACCTGGACGACCTGGTCGAACCCGGCCACGGCGCCCAGATCCGGGTGCCCTGGCGCCCCGACCCGCGGCCACCGGAGGGCGTCCTCCAGGGCGTCTACGCCCACCTCGCCATCACCCAGGTCTGGCAGTCCCGGGCGGCCACCGACCAGGGCGACGCGTCGGCGAACGCGGCCCAGTTCCTGGCGTGGACCCGGGACGGTGCCGACGCGCTGTTGGCCAGCCGGTCGCTCACCGCGGCGGGCGAGCGGTTCGTCGGCCAGCTCCGCCACGTTCTGGAGGAAACCCGTGCCAGGTCCGGATGAGTGTCAGCCGTCCACACTGGGTCGCCTCCGCCTCGCCGACGACCTGCGAGCCGTGGGCGTCCGCCCGGGTGCGTGCCTGCTGGTGCACTGTGCCCTCCGCCGGCTGGGCCCACTGAAGCACGGCCCCGCGACCCTCGCCGGTGCCCTGCGCGACGTCCTCGGCCCGGCTGGCACGCTCCTGGTGCCCACCCAGACCGACGGCAACTCGACCACCTCCCGGGCCCACCTGACGGCAATCGCCGGCATGGGCCGTGAGCAGCGCGAGCGGTACGAGGCGGCGCTGCCGGGCTGGGACCGCCGGACCACCCCGTCGCAGCGGATGGGGGCACTTGCCGAGTACGTCCGGTGTGCCCCCGGTGCCGTGCGCAGCGACCATCCACAGACCTCGTTCGCCGCGCTCGGCCCGCAGGCCCGGCGGCTCACCGACGACCATGACCTCACCTGCCACCTGGGAGAACGCTCACCAATGGGCGAGCTGTACGCGGCGGACGGGCAGATCCTGCTGCTCGGTCTCGGCTACGAGGCGTGCACCGCCCTGCACCTGGCCGAGTACCGGCTGCCGGTGCCGCCGCCCGAGCGCGACTACCAGTGCTTCCGGCGTGTCGACGGGCGGCGGGTCCGCCTCGACTTTCGGGCTCTCGACCTGGACGACCGGGACTTCCCGGCGGTGGGTGCCGCGCTCGACGAGACGCCGTTGGTGCGGCACGGTCGGGTGGGGCGGGCCGACGCCCGCCTGCTGCCGGCGCGAGCCACTGTCGACTTCGCGACTGTCTGGCTCGCCACCAACCGGTTGGCAGCGCAACGTTGACGCCGGGACTACGCTGATGATCCGGCCGCCTGGGGAGGGCGGAGAGGCAGCGGTGGGCACAGTGGACGCACCCTTCAGCGCACGCGCCCCACTCTTCTTCATCAGCTGTTCACGAGCGTCGGTCGGCAGCGCCACCGGCGAACCCGCCGATTACGTCTCCCGTTTCTTCGAAGACCTCTCCGTCCACGTCAGCGAACTGGCCGGCCCGGTGACCGGGGTCAACGCCGGCTTCCTGGACACCTCCACGGCTGACGAGGAACGCTGGAGCCCAGAGCTGCTCCAAGCCGCCGGCACCTGCCAGGTCTTCGTTCCGCTGGTGTCCAGTGCGCTGCTCGGCAGTGCCTGGTGTGGCCGGGAGTGGGACGCGTTCTCCCGCCGACGAATCACCCCGCGGCACAGCTCGGCCTCGGTCCACGAGACGGCGATCGTGCCCGTCACCTGGTCGCCGACGAACGGCACGGCACTGCCTCGGGTGCTCCGCGACGTTCAGCGCTTCTCCGTGACCGCGATGCCGGATCCTGATCTCGCGGTGCACTACCAGCGGGACGGGGTCTATGGCTTGCTGGCCATGCAGTGGGAGAACGCGTACCGGGCGGTCGTCTGGCGGCTCGCGCAGCGGATCGTGGCCATCCACCGCTCGTACCTGGTCGAACCCTGGGTGCCGGAGAGCGTGGACGAGCTGTGCAACAGGTTCGCCGAGGAGCAGGAGTGAGCCCGCCGACGGACCGGCGTCGACCGGGAGCGCGCGGGACGTACTTTTTCCTGAGCTACGCCCACTCGGCGCCGCCGTCGGGCGCCGGCGCCGGCGCCGACGTCTGGATCGGCCAGTTCTTCGCCGATTTGACCGACGAGGTGCGGCGCCAGGCGCGACCGGTCGCCGGGATGCGCATCGGCTTCTTCGACCAGCACATCCCGTTGGGCGCCGACTGGAAGGCGGCCCTCGCCGAGGCGCTCGGTGACGCCGAGGTCTTCGTCCCTCTCTACTCACCCGGCTATTTCAGTCGCCCCTGGGCTCTGGGGGAGCAGGAGTCCTTCCGCGCCCGGCTGGCCGCCGCCGGGCCGGCCCGGGTCACCGCCGGCCACCTCACTCCGGTGCTGTGGATCCCGTTCCCGCCGTGGGAGGCCCATCCGGAGTTGGATGGAGCCCTGGACCTGGGCCGGGACATCCCGGAATACGCTGCCGACGGCCTGCGCGCGTTCTGCATGCTGGCCTCCTACCGGGCCCAGTACGAGCTGATGCTGAGCCGCCTGGCGAGCCGGATCGTGCACGCCGCCGAGCGGCGTCCGTTGGGCCCGTCCAGGGCGCCCGGCCTGGACGAGGTGGTCGGTCCGGCGCCGATCGACCCGGACTTCGTCGTCGCCGTCCTGGCCCCGACCCGGGACCGGCTGCCGACCGATCGCGACCCCGCCGGCTACGCCGCCAGCGGCCGGCTCTGGCGACCGTACGGGAGTCGCCAGCAACTGCCCGCCGCCGAGTACGCGGCCAGCACCGCCGAGCGGCTCGGGCTGTCGGCCCGTACCGAGGACTTCGCGCAGGCGTCCGCGCTGCTCGGCCGGCGGCCGGCCGTGCTGCTTGTCGACCCGTGGATCGCGGCGGCGCCGGACGCGGCCGGCGTCCTCGCCCGGATGCTGCACGGCCTGCGGGAGTGGGTCGTTCCGCTGGTGGTCACCGACGACGACGACAGCCAGGACGCCACCCGCTGGGCCACCGAGGTGACTCAGCTGCTGCACGACGCCGGCCTGCCCCAGGTGAAGCGGGCGTGCAACATGCCGGAGTTCGTCGACCTGATGCCCGCGCTGGTCACCGAGGCGCGCCGGCAGTTCCTCAAGTACGGCCCGGTCGTCCCCTTCGAACCATCGCCGGAGCCGGTGCCGAGCCTGCGTGACGGCCTGCCCGCCGCCGGCTCGACCGTTTCCACCGACCCCGCGTCCCCGCCTGCCGGTCCGGCCACACGGCGTCCCCACGGAGAAGACCGATGAACAACGATCGCGAAGGCCAGGTCGTCACCTTCTACTCGTTCAAGGGTGGAACGGGACGGACGACGGCGCTGGCCAACGTCGCGTGGATCCTCGCTGCCAACGGCAAGCGAGTGCTGGTCGCGGACTGGGATCTCGAGTCACCCGGCCTGCACCGCTTCTTCCACCCGTTTCTCGACGCCGAGGCGATCCAGGGCACCAGCGGCGTGATCGACATGATCCGCGACTACGAGTGGGAGACCACCCGGGTCGACGACCGACCGGACCGCTGGATGGAGCAGTACGCCCAGGTCGGGCGGCACGCGTTCTCGCTGCGCTGGAACTTCCCCGACGGCGGTGGTCTCGACTTCCTCTCCGCCGGCCGGCAGAACAGCGACTACGCCGTCTCGGTGAGCGGGCTGGACTGGGACAACTTCTACAACCGGCTGGGCGGCGCGCAGTTCTTCGAGGCGGTGCGGGCGGACATGAAGCGCCGGTACGACTTCACCCTGATCGACAGCCGGACGGGGTTGAGCGACGTCGCCGACATCTGCACCCTGCACCTGCCGGACACCCTGGTCGACTGCTTCACCCTCAGCGACCAGGGCATCGACGGCGCGGCCCGGGTGGCGCACTCGGTGCGGGACCGGTACCGGCGGCGCGACATCCGGGTGCTGCCGGTGCCGATGCGGGTCGACCAGGCCGAGCAGGAGCGGGCCGAGGCGGGCCGTCTGCTGGCCATGCGCCGGTTCGCCGGGTTGCCGGCCGGCATGACCGAGGCGGAACGGCGGCGTTACTGGGCCGTGGTGGAGGTCCCGTACCGGCCGTTCTACGCGTACGAGGAGACCCTCGCGACGTTCGGCGACCCGCCGGGCTCTCCGACGTCGCTGCTGGCCGCGTTCGAGACGTTGACCGGGATCCTCACCGACGGTGCGGTGACCGCGCTGCCGGTGATGGACGAGTCGGTGCGGGAGCGGGGCAAGGCCCGGTTCCGCCGACGCACCGAGGCGATCGACGACCAGATCGTGCTCCGGTATGCGCCGGAGGACGCCATCTGGGCCGAGTGGCTGGAGCGGGTGCTCAATTCGGCCGGGCTGCGGGTGGTGGAGCCCACGACGGCCGTCGGGTCCGCCGGCACGCCCGCCCCGCGCACGCTGACAGTGGTCTCCCCGGCCTACGTGGCGACGCCGTCCGGTGGTCTGCCCGACCGGGACACGAGCACCGGCTCCACGGCCCTGGCCGTGTACGTCGCCGACCTGCGCCCGTTGGCGGAGTTCCCCTCGCAGAGTTCCACCAACCTGGTCAACGTGAGCGCCGCGACCGCCGTGGAGCGGGTGCTGCGGTTGGTCGGTCGACCGGTGCCGTCGTCGGCGGACGGTCCGGCGGGCGGGGCCACCCGCTATCCCGGCACCGAGCCGCTGATTGTCAACGCCCCCAACCGGAACGCCCGGTTCACCGGCCGCGAGGACGACCTGGCGCAGCTTCGCGCGCAGTTGCAGAGCGGGGGCAGCGCTGTGGTGCTGCCGGTCGCCCTCCAGGGCATGGGCGGCGTCGGTAAGACGCAGGTGGCTTTGGAATACGTGCACCGGTTCAAGGCCGCGTACGACGTGGTCTGGTGGATCGTGGCGGACCCGCCGCAGTTCGTCGACACGGCCCTCGCCGACCTCGCCGGTCGCCTCGGCATCCCCGTCGGGCCGACCCTGCCCGACACGGTCCGGTCGGTGCTCCAGGTGCTCGGCCGTGGTGAGCCGTACGAGCGGTGGCTCGTCGTCCTGGACAACGCCGAAGAACTCGACCAGATCGAGCCCTTCCTGCCGCAGGGCCCCGGCCACGTCCTGCTGACCTCCCGCAACCGCGCCTGGGGTGATCGGGCGAACCCGATCCAGGTGGACGTCTTCAACCGCACCGAGAGTGTCGCGCACCTCGCCCAGCGGGTGCCCACCATCAGCGGGGAGGAGGCCGACCGGGTGGCCGAGGCGCTCGGTGACCTGCCGATCGCGGTGGCCGCGGCGGGCGCCTGGCTCGCCGACACCGGCACGTCGGTCGCCGACTACCTGCGGCAGATCGAGCGGCACGGCCCCAGCGCGCTCTCCGTGGAGGCGACCTGGGACCTGTCGCTCAACCGGCTCCTCGAACAG
The DNA here is from genome assembly GCF_036136635.1 of Micromonospora sp. NBC_00330. Lineage (NCBI taxonomy): Bacteria > Bacillati > Actinomycetota > Actinomycetes > Micromonosporales > Micromonosporaceae > Micromonospora > Micromonospora sp. NBC_00330. The sequence goes on along the minus strand of NZ_CP108012.1, from coordinate 4,252,201 downwards.
GCGCCCGCCGCGTACCGGCTGTTGCAGCTCTGCTCGGTGCTGGCCCCGGAGATCGCCCTCGAACTCGTCTACAGCGACGAGATGGCGGCGGCCCTCGTGCCGTTCGACCCGTCCGTTTCGGAGCGGCTGGTGCGCGGCGCCCTGGTCCAGCAGATCAACCGCCTGGCGCTGCTCAAACTCGACGTCCAGGGCGGTCGGATCGAGGTGCACCGGCTGTTGCAGGCGGTGGTCCGGGACCGGATGACCGACGACGAGATCACCGCCGCCCGACACCAGGTGCACCTGGTGCTGGCCGCGTCCCGGCCACGAGGCGACGTGGACGACCCGACCACCTGGGCCCGGCTGCGCATGCTCTGGCCGCACCTGGAGGTCTCCGAGGCGTTGACCTGCCCGGACGAGTCGGTGTGTCAGCTGCTGATCGACCGGGTCCGTTACCTGTGGCAGCGCGGCGGTCTGGACCAGGCCGACGTGTTCAGCCAGGAGGTGGACGACACCTGGAGCGCCCGGCTCGGGGACACGCGCGACGAGGTCGAGGCGTCGGCGCTGGGCCGCCAACTGCTGCACCTGCGGTTCAACCGGGCGAACATCCTGCGCTGCCGGGGCCGGTTCGACGAGGCGCGGGACCTGGACGAGGCGGTGCTGGCCGAGCAACGCCGGCTGCTGGGCCCGCTGCACCCGCACAGTCTGATGACCGCCGGCAGCCTCGGCGGTGACCTGCGGGCGCTCGGCCGCTACGCCGAGGCCCTGGAACGGGACCGGTCCACCTACGCCTCCTGGCTCCAGGTGTTCGGCGAGGACCACCCCCGGACGTTGAGCGCTGCCAACAACCTCGCCGTCTCGTACCGGCTGGTCGGCGACTACCGGTCGGCCCGTCGCTGGGACGACGAGGTGCACCAGCGGCGGCGACTGGTGCTCGGCCCCACGCACCCCTACACCCTCGTCTCCGCCGTGCGGCTGGGCAGCGACCTGCGGGAAGCTGGCGAGTACGACAGGTCGGCAACGCTGCTGCGCACCGTGTACGAGACGTACTGCGAGGTGCTCGGGCCGGGCGACGGCCAGAGTCTCGCCGCCCAGGTCAACCTGGCGGTGTCCCTGCGCAGCTCCGGTCGGGGCCGCGAGGCCGCTCCGATGTTCGAGACGGCCTACCGTGAGCTCGACGAACGCTTCGGTCCGGACAACCCGGAAACGGTGGCGTGTCGTTCCAGCCGTGCCGCGAACCTGTTGGCCGTCGGCGACGCGGCTCGGGCGTTGACCGAGATGACCGCGGTGCGGCAGGCGTACGAGGAACTGCTCCGGCTCGGCCCGGTGCACCCGCACACCCTGGCCACGTTGAGCAACATCTCGGCAGCGGAGCGCGCCCTCGGCCGCAGGTCGGACGCCCTCGCGTCGGCAGCCTGGGCGGTCGGCGAGTTGCGCAAGGTGCTCGGGCCGGACCACCCGCACACCCTCGCGGCGGAGGTCAACCAGGCGGTGTGCCTCGCCGAGGAGGGTGACTGGGAGTCGGCACGGGACCGGCTGCGGGAGACCGCCCGCCGGCTGACCGGGGTGATCGGTGCGGACCACCCCGACACGCTGCGCTGCCTCGGTAACCTCGCCCTGGTGTCGCGGCGGGCCGGCGGCGATGCTCCCGCCGAGGACGTCGGGGCCGTGGCGGAGCGACTGGCCGAGGTGATCGGCCCGGAGCATCCGACCGTGCAGACGCTGCGCGAACGGCGCTTCGTGGTTCGGGTGATCGACCCACACACCATCTAGGCGGGGCATTCGGCGGGCGGCCGGCCGTCCGGGCCGACCCGCCGGTCCGGACGGGCCGGGCGCTCAGAGCTGCGGGCTGGTGGCGAGAGCCGACGTGGCCAGCCAGTTCAGGGTCTGCGGCAGGATCTCCACAGCCCCGAAGTGCGCGGCGCCGGGCTGCACCTGCACCTCGGCGCGCGCAATCCGCGAGGCGAGCCAGTGTGAGTGCTCCACCGGGGAGAAGCGGTCCTGTTCGCCGTGCCAGAGCCGGACCTCCACGCGGATGGCGCCCAGGTCGAACCCCCAGCCGCGCCGGATCGCCAGCACGTCGTCGATCCAACCCTCGGGGCCGTGTCGTAGCGCCTCGGAGTACATGTCGGTCAGCAGTCGGCGGATCGCGCTGTCGTCGACGACCCGGATGTCCTCGTCGGGCAGTTGGGGGCGGAGAAATTCCAACAGCGTCATCGGGTCCCGGCGGGCCTCGTCCGCGCGAACCTTCAGGTTGAGCGTGAGGGCGGCCAGGTCGTCGGCCTGCCCGTAGTCCTCCACGTTCGATTCCGCCATCCCGGCGTACCAGTCCAGGTCGAGTGCGCCGACCGGGGCGAGCCCCACCAGTACGGCGGCCCGGGTGACCCGGTCCGGCAGGAGCGCGGCGCAGGCCAGGGCGTGCGGCCCACCACCGGAGCGGCCCACCACCGCGAACCGCTCGATGCCAAGGTCGTCGGCGATCGCCGCCACGTCGGCCGCCGCGTCGGCCACCCGCCGATCCTCGTGCCGGTCGGAGTCGCCGTACCCGGGCCGGTCATAGCAGATGAGTCGCACGCCGAGCTGGTAGAGAACGATGCCGCGGGGTCGGGGCCCGCTGCGGCTGCCCGGGGTGCCGTGCAGCAGGAAGACCGGGAAACCGTCTGCTGCGCCGGAGGTCTCCACCGCGAGGCGACGCCCGTCCGGGGTGGCGACGGCGCGCTGTGCAGCGTGTCGCAGCACGGTTGGCCTCCCGCGGGTCGTTCTGCGCTGCCCGGCTGAGCGGAGCCGGGCAGTGGCGGCCCTGAGTGCGGAGACCCCGAATCGCCCAGAAAAACGTTCTGTGCCGCAGCGTACTGCCCGCCGTAAACCCTCACCACGGGTCGTCGGGTCGACGCCGCAGGACGGGACAATGCCGGTCGGACGTCCCCCCGGGCCGGGCCGCTACCCTGGTAGCCCGAGGGGAAGGGGCACCAACAGGGTGGCTAGGACCTACAACGTCGTCACGTACGGCTGCCAGATGAACGTGCACGACTCCGAACGCATCTCCGGCCTGCTCGAGCAGGCGGGATACGAGCGTGCACCCGCCGGCGACGACACCCCGGACATCGTGGTCTTCAACACCTGCGCGGTGCGGGAAAACGCCGACAACCGGCTCTACGGCAACCTCGGTCGTCTGCGCCCGGTGAAGGACAAGCACCCCGGGATGCAGATCGCTGTCGGCGGCTGCCTCGCCCAGAAGGATCGGGGCGACATCGTCCGCAAGGCCCCCTGGGTGGACGTGGTCTTCGGCACCCACAACATCGGCGCGCTGCCGGTGCTGCTGGAGCGGGCCCGGCACAACGCCGCCGCCGAGGTGGAGATCCTGGAGTCCCTCGACGTCTTCCCGTCCACGCTGCCCACCCGCCGCGAGTCCACGTACGCCGGCTGGGTGTCGATCTCGGTGGGGTGCAACAACACCTGCACGTTCTGCATCGTGCCGGCGCTGCGCGGCAAGGAGAAGGACCGGCGCCCCGGCGACATCCTCTCCGAGGTGCGCGCCCTGGTCGACGAGGGTGTGCTGGAGGTGACCCTGCTCGGGCAGAACGTCAACTCGTACGGCGTGGAGTTCGGCGACCGGTACGCGTTCGGCAAGCTGCTACGGGCCTGCGGCGACATCGACGGGTTGGAGCGCGTCCGGTTCACCAGCCCGCACCCGAAGGACTTCACCGACGACGTGATCGCCGCGATGGCCGAGACGCCCAACGTTTGCCACTCGCTGCACATGCCGTTGCAGTCCGGCTCCGACGACGTGCTCCGGGCGATGCGCCGGTCCTACCGATCCGAGCGCTACCTGGGGATCATCGAGAAGGTCCGCGCGGCGATGCCGGACGCGGCGATCACCACCGACATCATCGTCGGCTTCCCCGGTGAGACCGAGGCCGACTTCCAGCGCACCCTGGACGTGGTCCGGGAGGCCCGGTTCTCCTCGGCCTTCACCTTCCAGTACTCGAAGCGGCCCGGCACGCCTGCCGCGACGATGGACGATCAGCTGCCCAAGCAGGTCGTGCAGGAGCGCTACGAGCGGTTGATCGAATGCGTCGAGGAGATCACCTGGGCGGAGAACAAGCGCCTCGTCGGTGAGACCGTCGAGGTGCTTGTCGCTGTCGGTGAGGGCCGCAAGGACGAGCGGACCGGCCGGATGTCCGGTCGGGCCCGTGACGGTCGACTTGTGCACTTCGCGACCGAGACCGCCGACGGGGAGTCCCTCGCCGGTCAGATCCGGCCGGGCGACATCGTGCACACCACTGTCACGTACGCCGCGCCGCACCACCTGAACGCCGACGGACCGCCGGTGGCGCACCGTCGCACCCGGGCCGGTGACGCGGCCGAGGCGGGTCGCTCCCCGCGTACCCCTGGGGTGTTGCTCGGTCTGCCGACGATCGGCGCACCGCCGGTCGTGGCCGCTCCCGCCGCTGGCTGCGCCACCCACTGACCGCACGGAAGGGCCCCCGGACGAGGGGCCCTTCCGCGAAAGGCTGAGTCAGACGGTGATCCGGCCGGCGCCGGCGCCCGCCGTCACGATGGACTTGACGGTGCTCGCGGTGTCCAGCTGGTAGGAGTACGGGATGCTGGCCACGCTGCCGCCGGTCTGGCCGGTGGGCGAGTTGACGAAGTGGTTGTTGCGGGCGACCAGGCTGCCGGGCCCCGAGTCCCCCTCGCCCAGGTGGTACGGGTCGTCGACGTTCTCGAAGTAGTTGCCCTCGACGAGCACGCCGGCGTTCTCGGTGGACGCCACGCCGTAGCCGCCGTTGGCCCGGTAGTAGTTGTTGTACACGTGCACCGGGTTGCCGAAGCGCACCCGGGGGTTGCGCTGGTTGCTGCCGTCGAACCAGTTGTGGTGGTAGCTGACCCGCAGGTGACCGACGTCCTGGCTGGCGTTGTCGTCGCTGTGACCGAGCAGCATGGTCTTGTCGTGGCTGAAGACCCGGTTCCACGAGACGGTCACGAAGTCCGAGCCGCGCTTGATGTCGACGGCGCCGTCGTACCCGTTGCTGAAGCTGTTGTGGTCGATCCAGATGTTGGTGGCCGACTCCTGCACGTTGATCGCGTCGTCGTTCCAGCTACGGAAGGTCAGGTTGCGGATGATCACGTTGCGGTCACCGCTGACGTTGAACCCGCAGCCGGCGATGGTCGCGCCGTAGTTGCCGAGGATGGTCTTGTTGGACCGGACCCGCAGCATGCCCGAGCAGGAGATCGTTCCGGACACCCGGATCACCGCGGCGCCTGTCGCGTTCAGCGCGCTGGTCAACGCCGAGGCGGTGGTGACGGTGGTGGTGGCGGCGTTGCCGCCACCGGTGGTGCCGCCGTTCTGGGTGGCCCAGCCGACCAGTGTCGACGGAGGCTGGGTGCTGGGCGGGGGAGTGCTGGACGGTGGCGGGTCGGTCGGCGGCGGGGTGGTCGGTGTGGTGCTGCCGGTGCAGGCGACGTTGTTCAGGCTGAAGCTGCTCGGAGTCGGGTTGCAGGAGCTGTTCCAACTCGCGTTGAAGCCGAACGTGGCGCTGGCGTTGGTCGCCAGGTTGCCGTTGTAGTCGACGTTTGTCGCGGAGACCTGGCTGCCGCTCTGCGAGGCGGTGGCGCCCCACGCCTGGCTGACCTGCTGGCCGGCCCCGTACGACCAGCGCAGCGTCCACCCGGAGACCGGGTCGCCGAGGTTGGTGACTGTGACGTTGCCGGTGAATCCGCCCGGCCACTGGCTGGCGACCGAGTAGGCCACCTGGCAGCCGGCGGCCGCCTGGGCGGACACGGAGGTCAACAGCCCGGCGGTGACCAGTGTGGCGGTGGCTGCGGCCGTGGTGGCGATCAGCGTCATTCGACGCCGTCCTGTGCGCATGCTGCTTCCTTTCGGTGAGGCGGACGGAGGTGTCGCGACGCCCATGCCCGTGGGCGGCGAATCTCGGCCGGGACCAGTGGTCCTCGGGCCCGCCGGTGCAGGTTCGTGAAGGAAAGCGGCTCCCGCGCTCGCGCCCACCAACGAAGAGGCAAGCGCTTTCCCGATAAGAACATAGAAGAACCTGAATGTAAATGGCCGGGACGGCCGATGCGCTGCGCACCGGCCGTCCCGGCGGCAGCGCGTCGGCCGTCCCGGTGGATCAGCAGCCGGTGCCGCCGAGTTTCACAGTGCCCGGCGCGCTGGCCGTGCCGTTGGCGGTGAAGCCCACGGTGACCGACCCGCCCGCAGGCAGGGACGGAGCGTGGCTCGGCGCCGCCGCGGTGACCGTCGTACCGGACTGCGTGACTGTGGCGTTCCAGCCACTGCCCAACGTCACCCCGGACGGCCAACTCCAGGTGACCGACCACGGGTTCACCGCGCCCGAGCCGGTGTTCTTCACTGTCAACTCGCCCTGGAAGCCGCCCTGCCAGGCGTTGACCTGCCGGTAGGTGGCAGTGCAGGCGCCGGTCGGCGGGTCCGTCGGCGGGTCCGTCGGACCACCGGTCGGCCCGCCGCCACCGGACGGCGCGATCAGGTACGGCTGGAGAATCGCCTGCTTGGCGGTGTTGACGTTGGTCCAGTCGTCGAGAGCGATTCCGCCGGTGTCACCCGAGTTGGGGTTCCACGACCAGTAGGTGAAGGACATCCCGGTCACCCCGGTCCCGGTGTACGCCATCAGCTTCTCCAGCCACACCTTGTCCTTCGGGTCGACGAGGGTGCTGCCGAACTCGCCCATCATGATCGGGGCGATGTTCTGCTTGTAGAGGTAACCGAAGTACTTGTCCCAGATGGCCGGCATGTTCGCCGGGTAGTCCGGGGCGTCGAACCAGGTCTGCCGGTACACCGAGGTGGCGTACTCGTGCGGCGAGTAGACCAACCGGTTCGCCACACTCAGCCGGACCGGGAACTGACCCGCCTTCGACAGGTTGCCGCCCCACCAACCGCAGTCCTCGTCGTTGCTGGTGTCGCCGTCCCAGACGTTGGAGAGGCCACCACTCGGGCAGCTCACCCCTTCCACGAAGATCAACCAGTTGGGCTGGACACCGAGGATCGCGTTTCCGGCCCGCTCGGCGGCGAGCCGCCAGTCCCGGGTGGTGTCGCCACAGCCCCAGCACGCGCCGGTGGCCGCCGGGTTGGTGCCCTCCGCGTGCGGCTCGTTGTGCAGGTCAGCGCCGATCACCGTCGGGTTGCCCGCGTACCGCTGGGCGAGCATCTTCCAGTCGTTGATCCAGGTCGCCTCGGAAACCGTCGACGTGTACCAGAGCGGCGACTGCCCGGCCGCCGTCGGCCGGTGCCGGTCCAGGATGATCCGCATGCCCTTGCTGCCGGCGTAGTTGATCACCTTGTCCAGGATCTGCAACGGCGACAGCCCGATCAGGTCCGGGTTGACGAAGTCGTTGATCCCACTGGCGGTCGCGCCCGGCTTCAGCGCGTCGTTCGAGTACGGCACCCGCAACGTGTTGTAACCCAGCCGGGCCATCGTGTCGAGCTGTCCCCGCCACGGGTTGTTCGACCACAGCCCGTGGAAGGTCTTGTTGTCGGTCTCCATGCCGAACCAGTTGATGCCGGTCAACCGGACCGTCGCACCGGTGCTGTCCACGATCTGGTTGCCACTGGTATGCAGGTAACCCGTACCGGTGCCGGCGGCGACGGCCGGGCTGGTGCTGACGGCGGCGGCGAGGAACACGCCAGCCGCGACGGTGACGAGCGCGGTGAACGCGCCGCCGAGAGCTTTCGGACGGAACAATTCGAGCTCCACTTCGGAGGCCGGCGCCGTCCAGAAACGACGCCGGCGGGCGGCCGTCCGCACGTCACGGTCCCCCAGGGGTACGCGGACAGCACGCAACGGCCCATGTCACGCGGACGTGGTCACTCGCGGAAGCTCACCGGCGACCCTCGACGGCGGATGTTCCGCCTTCGTCGCCCTCGCGCCGGTGGCCCTACCTGGCTCCGTCGCTCATTCTGATCAGCTCACGTCAATGCGTCAACCTGCCCGCCCACACCGCCAGTGCTTGCGCCCCTGCATCGCGTGCCCCCTGCATGATCGCGCTCCACCATGGAGGTAGTGGTCTCCCGCCGCTAGGTGGCCACTACATCCTGGATCGAGCATGACCTGGACGGGCGCGGGCGCCTGAGGCCGGATACGCGGGAGCCCCCGGTCCCGCTGGGGACCGGGGGCTCCGGACGTCGTCAGCTCAGCCGGCCTGCTCGGCGAGTTGGAGGAACTGCCGCTTGGAGGCGAGGGCCTGCTCAGCCTCCTTGATCCGGCGTGCGTCCCCGGCGCTCTGCGCCCGGGCCAGCCGGTCCTCGGCCTCCGCCACCTGCGTCCGCATCTGGGCGAGCAGCGGGTTGTCCTCCTTGGTGGTGCGGCGCCACGCCGATTCCATCACGTCACGGACCTTGTCGTCGATGACGCGCAGTCGGCGCTCCAGCCCGGCGGCTGCCTCGCGGGGCACCCGGCCGGCCTCGTGCCACTGGGCCTGGATCTCCCGCAGCTTGGCCTGGGCGCCCTTGGGGTCGGCGTCGATGTCCAACGCCTCGGCCTCGGCGAGCAGGGCCTGCTTGCGCTCCAGGTTGCCGCGCTGCTCGTTGTCCCGTGCGGAGAAGACCTCGCTGCGCCGGCTGAAGAAGGCGTCCTGCGCGCCCCGGAACCGTTCCCAGAGCTTCTGCTCGGCCTCCTTGGAGGCGCGCGGAGCGGCCTTCCACTGGGTCATCAGGTCCTTGAGCTGGTTCGCGGTGGCGGCCCAGTCGGTGGAGTCCGAAAGCTTCTCCGCTTCGGCGACCAACTCTTCCTTGGCGGTCTGGGCCTGCTTGCGCTGCGAGTCCAGGGAGGCGAAGTGGGCGCCGCGGCGGCGGGTGAAGCCGTCCCGGGCGGCGGCGAACCGCTTCCACAGCTCACCGTCGGCCTTCTTGTCGACCCCGCGGATGGTCTTCCACTCGTCGAGGATCTCCTTGAGCCGGTCCCCGGCGGTCTTCCACCCGGTGGATTCGGCGGCCAGCTTCTCGGCCTCCTCGACCAGCGCGGTCTTGCGGGCCAGGGCTTCGCCGCGAGCGGCGTCCCGGGCGGCGCGCGCTTCGCCGGCCTTCTCCTCGGCGAGGGTCGCCAGCTTGTCCAGGCGGGTGGCCAGCGCGTCGATGTCGCCGACCACGTTGGCCTCGGGCAGCGTGGCACGGATCCGCCGGATCGTGCTCAACGAGTGCCCGGCGTCCGCCGCACCCGACTTGAGTCGCGCCTCGGTCAGGTCCACCTCGGTCACCAGGTCGGCGAAGCGACGGGCGAAGTGTGCCAGGCCCTCCTCCGGTGCTCCCGCCTGCCAGGATCCGACCACCCGCTCTCCCTCGGTGGTCTTGACGTACACGGTGCCGTCCGCGTCCACCCGTCCGAAGGCAGTCCAGTCGCTCATGTGCCCATCCTCGTTCTCCCGGCGTCGAGGGATCGATCCCCCGTCGCCGCCACGGCGCAGCCAAGTTGCTTCCGGCATTGTCACAGGTCCGACCCGGTCCGCGTCGAGCGCCTATCGCCGACCGTGACCATACGGTGTCCTAGGGGCCGAATGACCGGATCGGCGCGGAGACGCACCGGGGATTCCCGCTACGGTGGACGGGTGCCACTGGTCGCCGCCGCCGTCTGCCCGCATCCGCCCCTGCTCGTGCCCGAGGTGGCCGGCTCCGCGGCCCCGGAGTTGGACGATCTGCGGGCGGCGTGTGACACCGCCGTACGCCGGCTGTTGGCCGCCGATCCGGACATTGTGGTGCTGGTGGGCACCGGCCCGGTGACCGGCCCGATCCGCGTCCCGGCGACCGGTTCTCTCCAGCCCTGGGGTGTAGACCTGTACGTGCCGTTGGTGCCGGGTCAACCGGACCGGGGTGCGGTGCTGCCGTTGAGCCTGACCGTCGGCGCGTGGTTGCTGGCCCGTCACGACACCCGACCGCCGGTGACGGCCGTGCAGGTGGCCGCCGACGCCGGCCCGGCCGAGCTGGCCGCGCTCGCCGACGAGGTCGGCGCCGCCGGCGACCGGGTGGCGTCGCTGGTGCTCGGGGACGGGTCGGCCTGCCGGGGAGAGAAGGCACCCGGGTACGACGACGCGCGCGCCCTCCCGTACGACCAGAGGGTTGCCGCGGCGCTGGCCGACGCGGACCTGGACGCCCTGCTCGACCTCGACCCGGTGCTGTCGACGGAGCTGAAGGCCGCCGGTCGCGCCCCCTGGCAGGTGCTCGCCGGCGCGGCCCGCGCGGCCGGTGGTGGGTGGCGCGGCGATTTGCTGCACGACTCCGCCCCCTACGGGGTGGCCTACTTCGTGGCGTCCTGGGAGCGGGTGTGACAGGCCCGGTCGTCGCCGTGGTCGGCCCGACCGCGGCCGGCAAGTCCGCGCTGAGCATCGCTCTGGCGCACGCCCTGGACGGCGAGGTGGTCAATGCCGACTCGATGCAGCTCTACCGGGGCATGGACATCGGCACCGCGAAGCTGACCCTCGCCGAGCGGGACGGGGTGCCGCACCACCTGCTGGACATCTGGGAGGTCACCGAGCCGGCGAGCGTCGCGGAGTACCAGCGACTGGCCCGCGCGGCGGTGGACGACATCCTGTCCCGGGGGCGGGTGCCGCTGCTGGTCGGTGGCTCCGGGCTGTACGTGCGGGCGGTGCTGGAGCGTTTCGAGTTCCCCGGTACGGACGCGGCGCTGCGGGAGCGGCTGGAACGGGAGTTGGCCGAGGTCGGCCCGGCCCCGCTGTACGCACGGCTGCGCGCCGCCGACCCGGTCGCCGCCGAGAGCATCCTGCCCGGCAACGGCCGGCGGATTGTGCGGGCCCTGGAGGTGATCGAGCTCACCGGCGCGCCGTTCGCCGCCTCGCTGCCGCAGCCCACGCCGTTCTACCCGTCGGTGCAGCTCGGCGTCGACCTGGACACCGGCCTGCTGGACGAGCGGATCGCGCTGCGGGTCGACCGGATGTGGGCCGACGGCCTGGTGCCGGAGACCCGTGAGCTGGTCGGGCGCGGGCTGCCCGAGGGGCGGACGGCGAGTCGGGCGCTCGGCTACCAGCAGGTGCTGCGCCTGCTCGCCGGTGAGCTGACCGAGGCGCAGGCGCACGACGAGACGGTCCGGGCGACCCGGCGTTTCGTCCGCCGGCAGCGGTCCTGGTTCCGGCGCGACCCGCGGATCCACTGGCTGGATTCGACGACCCCGGACCTGATCGGGGCCGCCCTGCGTCTGGTGCCGGCGGCTGCGCGATGATGGGGCTGTGGAGTTCACAAAGGGCCACGGCACCGGCAACGACTTCGTCCTCCTTCCCGACCCGGACGGTCAGCTCGACCTGACTCCGGAGCTGGTCGCGGCGCTCTGCGACAGGCGTCGGGGCATCGGCGCGGACGGCGTGCTGCGGGTGGTCCGCGCCGCCAAGCATCCGGACGGCGCGGCTTTGGCCGGCGAGGCCGAGTGGTTCATGGACTACTGGAACGCCGACGGCTCGTTCGCCGAGATGTGCGGCAACGGCGCCCGGGTCTTCGTGCGCTACCTGCTCGACACCGGGTTGGCCACGCCCGCCGGCGCGGCGCTGCCGGTGGCCACCCGGGCGGGCGTCGTGCGCGCGCTGGTCGAGGGCGACGTCGTGTCCGTCGAGATGCGCCGACCCCAGGTGTACGACAGCTCCGCCGCCACCCTCGGCGGGTTGACAGTGACCGGTGCGGTGGTGGACGTCGGCAACCCGCACCTGGTCTGCGTGCTGCCGGCCGGCGTGGAGCTGTCGGCGCTGGACCTGACCGTCGCGCCCGGGTTCGACCCGGCGGTCTTCCCGAGCGGGGTGAACGTCGAGTTCATCGTGGCGGGCGACCCGGTCGACGGCACCGACGAGCACAGCCTGATGCGGGTGTACGAGCGCGGCAGCGCCGAGACCCTGTCCTGCGGCACCGGTGCCTGCGCGGTGGGTGCCGTGGCGCTGCGCGACGCCGGCCGGAACACCGGCGTGGTAGCCGTGGACGTGCCCGGCGGCCGCCTGACGGTGACGGTCACCGCCGACTCCTGCTGGCTCTCCGGCCCGGCCGTCCTGGTGGCCACCGGCGAGCTGAACCCAACAGTGCTCCGCCCCTGACGCGGCCCCCACCCCCTCACCCGTGTTGATCAAGAGGTTTGCGTCAGGTGTCGCCTGGTTCCTGACGCAAACCTCTTGATCAACGGCGTGGGCGGTGGGCGGTGGCCGGTGGGCGGTGGGCGGTGGGTCGTTTGCGCTTTACGGGGTTGCGCTGGCGCTCGCGGCGATCTCGGGGAGGTCGGCGGGGCCGGGGTCGGCGGCCGGGAGCGGGCTCGGGTTGTGCGCGGCGGCGCGCACGGCGGCGGCGACCGCCGGGGCGACCCGGGGGTCGAAGACGCTCGGCACGATCACCGTCGGGTTGATCTTCTCTTCGCCGACCACGTCCGCGATGGCCCGGGCGGCCGCGATGGCCATCTCCTCGGTGAACTCCTCGGCGTGCGCGTCAAGCATCCCGCGGAACACCCCGGGGAACGCGAGCACGTTGTTGATCTGGTTCGGCTGGTCCGAACGGCCGGTCGCGACCACTGCGGCGTGCTTGCGCGCCTCCCGCGGGTCGACCTCCGGGTCCGGGTTCGCCAGCGCGAAGACGATCGAGTCCTTCGCCATCTGCGCGATGTCGTCGCCGGTGAGCAGGTTCGGCGCGCTGACCCCGATGAACACGTCGGCGCCGCGGATCGCGCCGGGCAGGTCGCCGGAGTAGTTCTCCTTGTTGGTGTTCTCCGCCAGCCACTGCCACGCCGAGTTGAGCCCGGTCAGCCCGCGGTGCAGGGCGCCCTCCCGGTCGCACGCGATGATGTCGCCGACGCCCTGGCGCAGCAGCAGCTTCATGATCGCGGTGCCGGCCGCGCCGGCGCCGGAGACGACCACCCGGACGTCCTCGAGCCGCTTGCCCACCACCCGCAGCGCGTTCGTCAGCGCGGCCAGCACGCAAATCGCGGTGCCGTGCTGATCGTCGTGAAAGACCGGGATGTCCAGCGCCTCGCGCAGCCGGGCCTCGATCTCGAAGCAGCGTGGCGCGGCGATGTCCTCCAGGTTGATGCCGCCGTAGGCCGGCGCGATCGCCTTGACGATCTGCACGATCTCGTCGGTGTCCTGGGTGTCCAGCACCACCGGCCAGGCGTCCACCCCGCCGAAGCGCTTGAACAGCGCGGCCTTGCCCTCCATCACCGGCAGCGACGCGGCCGGGCCGAGGTTGCCCAGGCCGAGCACCGCCGAGCCGTCGCTGACCACGGCGACGGTGTTGCGCTTGATGGTCAGTCGCCGGGCGTCGGCCGGGTTCTCGGCGATCGCCATGCAGACCCGGGCCACCCCCGGGGTGTACGCGCGGGACAGCTCGTCGCGGTTGCGCAGCGCGACCTTCGAGGTCACCTCGATCTTGCCGCCCAGGTGCAGCAGGAACGTCCGGTCCGACACCTTGCGCACGTCCACGCCGTCCAGCGCGGTCAGCGCGTCGACCACCTGGTCGGCGTGACCGGCGTCGGCGGTGTCGCAGGTCAGGTCGACGATCACGTGGGTCGGGTCCGAGTCCACCACGTCCAGCGCCGTGACGATCGCCCCGGCCTCGCCGACGGAGGTGGTGAGCCGGCCGATCGAGGAGGCGTCCGCGGTCACGGCGATCCGGATGGTGATCGAAAATCCGGCGCTGGGCAGTCGGGTGATGGCCACGGGATCCCTCCGTAACGGCTGTGCGGCCGTTCGGCCGCCGCCCGCATTTCTACCGGGTTGTCGCGGCCGACCAGCATTCGCCCCCACTTTTGGCGACCTTCACCATGGGCATATAGCAGGTGCGTTCGGCGTTGTGTCATGTCAGGATTACGTTCTACTTATCAAAACGGACAGGAGAACCGCTTGCGAGACCAGGAGAGCTTTGTCCCCGTCGAGGACGAGCTCGACGACGTCACCACCGGCGAGATGGAGCTGTCGGAGCGGCAGTCCCTCCGACGCGTCCCGGGCCTTTCAACCGAGCTCACCGACGTCACCGAGGTGGAATACCGCCAGCTGCGGCTGGAGCGGGTCGTCCTGGTGGGCGTCTGGACCGAAGGCACCGTCACCGACGCGGAAAACTCGCTGACCGAGCTCGCCGCGCTGGCCGAAACCGCCGGTTCGCAGGTGCTCGAAGGGCTCATCCAGCGTCGTACCCGACCCGACCCGGCCACGTACATCGGCCGCGGCAAGGTCGAAGATCTTGGCGCGGTGGTGCTCTCCACCGGCGCCGACACGGTCATCTGTGACGGTGAGCTGTCCCCGTCGCAGTTGCGCAACCTGGAGCAGCGCACCAAGGTCAAGGTCGTCGACCGCACCGCGCTGATCCTCGACATCTTCGCCCAGCACGCCAAGAGCAAGGAAGGTAAGGCGCAGGTCGAGCTGGCCCAGCTCCAATACCTGCTGCCCCGACTGCGCGGTTGGGGTGAGACGCTCTCCCGGCAGACCGGTGGTTCCGGCCGGGGCGGCGGCGCCGGCGGCGGTGTGGGTGTCCGTGGTCCCGGTGAGACCAAGCTGGAGACCGACCGGCGGCGCATCCGTCACCGCATCTCCCGGCTGCGTCGCGAGATCAAGAGCATGAAGACGGTACGCGTGACCAAGCGCTCCCGCCGTTCCCGCAACGCCGTTCCCGCGGTCGCCATCGCCGGCTACACCAACGCCGGCAAGTCCAGCCTGCTCAACCGCCTTACCGGCGCGGGCGTGCTGGTGGAGAACGCGCTGTTCGCCACGCTGGACCCGACGACCCGCAAGGCCACCGCCTCGGACGGGCGGCTCTACACCCTCTCCGACACCGTCGGCTTCGTCCGACACCTTCCGCACCAGATCGTCGAGGCGTTCCGCTCGACGCTGGAGGAGGTCGCGGAGGCGGATCTGGTGGTGCACGTCGTGGACGGCACCCACCCGGATCCGGAGGAGCAGGTCCGGGCGGTCCACGCGGTGCTCGCCGAGGTCAGCGCGGACCGGCTCCCCGAGCTGTTGGTGGTCAACAAGACCGACGCCGCCGACGAGGACACTCTGCTGCGGCTCAAGCGGCTCTGGCCGGACGCGATCTTCGTGTCCGCGCACACTGGGCGCGGCATGGACGAGCTGCGCGCGGCGATCGAGGAGCGGCTTCCGAGTCCGGCCGTGGAGGTCCGGGTCGTGCTGCCGTACGACCGGGGCGACCTGGTGGCTCGGGCACACCGCACGGGCGAGGTGCTCAGTACGTCGCACCTGCCGGAGGGCACTCTGCTGCACGTCCGCGTCGGCGCGGAGCTGGCGGCGGAGCTGACGGCCTTCGACGTGGAGCGGCAGGAGCAGGCGGCCGGCAGCCGGTCCTGAGCGGCCACGGCGTCATCCACCGGAAACGCGCGGCATGCGACACTGGCCGAATGCGCCGCGTTGTTTCCTCGGTCACGGTTGCCCTCGGCCTGCTCGGGGCAACCGTGGCGCTCGCCGGAGTCGCCGCAGCGGCTCCCGCCCCTGGGGCGTCCGGGCCGCCCGCCGCGAACCCTGGCCAGAAGCGATGCACGATCACCGACGAGCGCCTACGGGAGCTGTCCGGGCTGGTCGCCACCAAGAGTGGCTACATCGTCATCAACGACGGCACCGAGGTCCCGGAGCGCAAGCGGGTCTTCTTCCTCGACAGCAAGTGCAAGATCTCGAAGGAGCCGGTCCGCTACTCGGGGCAGGGTCCGTTCGACACCGAGGATCTCGCCCTGTCCAAGGACGGCAAGACCCTCTGGATCGCCGACACCGGTGACAACCCCGACTCGAAGGAGCGCCGCAGCCGCGTCGCGCTCTGGTCGATGCCGGTCACGGGCGCCAAGGCGCCGACGCTGCACCGGCTCTCCTACCCCGGAGCCAAACCGCACGACGCTGAGGCGTTGCTCATCGGCGACGACGGAAAACCGCTGATCATCACCAAGGTGACCAGCGGCAAGGCCGAGATCTACACGCCGTCGGCGGCCCTCAAGAGCGGCGACACCGACCCGGTGCCGATGCGTAAGGCCGGCGAGCTGACGCTGCCGAAGACCCAGACGGAGAACACCCTCAACACGTTCGGCCGGATCGCCATCACCGGCGCATCCCGGGCACCGGACGGCTCCCGGGTGGTTCTGCGCACGTACGCGGACGCCTTCGAGTTCGACGTGACCGGTGGCGACATCGTGGGCGCGCTCACCAGCGGCAAGCCGCGGGTGACGCCGCTGGCCGACCCGTTCGGCGAGGCCATCAGCTACACCTCGGACGGAAAGTCGTTCCTCACCGTCTCCGACGCGGGCCGGTTCACCGAAGACGAGCCCCTCGACATCCTCGGCTACACCCCGTCCACGTCGACCGCCGTGCCGCTGAGTGCCGAGGACGGCGCCAAGCCGGCCGCCTCGAAGTCCTGGACCGACGGGCTGAGCCTCGACGACATCACGTACCTGGTCGGGGCGGTCGGGCTGATCGGCCTGCTGTTGGTCGCCGCCGGAATCTTCGGCATCGTTCGCGCCCGCCGTCGGCCGCCGACCGCTGACGAGTCCGACCCGTCTGATCCGGACGGTGAGCCGTTCGGCCCGCGCGCGGGCCGAGCCGTCGACGGGTTCCCGGCCGACGACGACCGCAGGGGTGGTGTCTACGGGGGCGGCGCGCCGGCCGGCGGCGCGGTCTACGGCGGTGGTGCGGGTCGCGGCGGTCCGGCCCCGGCGGGTGGTGCGGGTCGTGGTGGCCCGGCCCCGGCGGGCGGTGCCGTGTACGGCGGCGGTGGCGGCCGGCCGCCTGCGGGTGACGGTGGCTACGGTGCGCCGCGACCGGACGGCGGCGGCGCTGGCGTTTACGGCGGCGCTGGTCGTCCTCCGGCTGGCGGCGGCGGTCGTCCTCCGGCCAGTGGCGGTGGTCGTCCTCCGGCTGGCGGCGGCGGTCGTCCCCCGGCCAGTGGCGCTGGTCGTCCCCCGGCCACTGGCGCTGGCCGTCCGCAGGGTGGCGGTCGTCCGCAAGGCGGCGGTGGCCGTCCCGGCGGTGGCGTGTACGGCGGCGACGGCGGTCAGCCCGGTCGCGCGGAGCCGCCCCGGCGCGGCGGGCAGGAGCCTGACTACCGGGGCCAGCGGCCCGGCCGGCGACGTGACGACGACGCGCCCATCGACCCGTACGGGCAGTATCCCGGGGGCGGTCGCGGTCCCCGAGGCGACCGTTACTGATCGAGGCGACCGTTACTGATCGAACGCTGAGGCGCTCATTCGCCCTGACGAGCGGTGCGGGTGAGTGCCGTCGGCACCCACCCTCCGATCGGTCAGATCCGGCGTAGCACCGCCACGACCCGGCCCATGATGGTGGCGTCATCGCCGGGGATCGGGTCGAAGGCCGGGTTCTGCGGCATCAGCCAGACGTGCCCGTCGCGCCGCCGGTAGGTCTTCACTGTCGCCTCGCCGTCGAGCATGGCGGCCACGATCTCGCCGGAGTCGGCGGTCGGCTGCTGCCGGACGACCACCCAGTCGCCGTCGCAGATCGCCGCGTCGAGCATCGAGTCGCCCTTGACCTGGAGCATGAAGACCTCGCCCTCACCCACCAGCTCGCGGGGGAGCGGGAAGATGTCCTCCACTGCCTGCTCGGCGAGGATCGGACCACCGGCGGCGATCCGACCGAGCATCGGCACGTACGCCGGGGTGGGCCGCTGTGCCCTCGACAGCTCGTCGTCGATCGCCTCGCTGGGGGCGCGGACGTCCACAGCGCGCGGCCGGTTCGGGTCGCGGCGCAGGAAGCCCTTCTTTTCCAGCTCCTTGAGCTGGTAGGCGACGCTGGACGGCGACACCAGGCCGACCGCCTCGCCGATCTCGCGGACGCTCGGCGGGTAGCCGTGGCGTTCCACCCAGTTGCGGATGAACTCCAGGATGCGCCGCTGGCGGGCGGTCAGGTCGACCGTCGCCGGGTCGGGGAAGGCGCTGACCACCGGGGTGACCGGGCGCACGGCGGGCTGACCCGTCCGGCTGCGCGCGGCGCTGCGGCGTCGGGTGGCCGGCGGGCCCGCCTCGGTGATCTGCTGCGGGCTCTTCGGCCGGCTGGCCCGGTCCTCGGTCACGTCCGTCCTCCCTGGTCGGCGCTGGGTGCCTCGTCGGCTCGTGGTGCGTGCGGTGGTGCCACGTTGTTCATGACCGTATAGGTGAGATCAGTCATTTTCAAACATCTGTACGACCTCTCACCGGCGTGTCGGGGTGAAAAAGCGCTCCGGTCGTACGGATGTTCTGATAAATGGTACGTCAGGTAGCACTGGTGTTCGATCCTGGACCATTTTCCGGCCGTGTTCGACCGGCTGGCCGATAACCCGGACGGCGTCGTGACGTTGGGTCTTCGGGCGTTGTGCGGTGCGTGGATGACCGGATGGTCCGTGACGCGCCGGACACGCCGGCCAACTTGACCCGGCTTCCCCAGCGACATACGGTCGACCCCTAGATGTAGTAGTGACACGGGCGTAAGTTGCCTACAGGTTGGGTCTGACTACCGACCGCACTCCCGTAACGTCGATCACGGCGGGCGTCATCCGACGATGGCACCGTCGTGGTGAGTCGTGCCCGGGGGTGTCCGGTGTGCTCGCAGTTGATCATTATTAGGAGGTGGGCGATGCGGTGTCCGTACTGCCGGCACGCTGACTCCCGCGTGGTCGACTCGCGGGAGGCCGACGACGGCCAGCTCATCCGACGGCGGCGGTCCTGCCCGGAGTGCGGCAAGCGGTTCACCACCGTCGAGGAGGCGGTCCTCGCGGTCGTCAAGCGCAGCGGGGTGACCGAGCCGTTCAGCCGCACGAAGATCATCGGCGGGGTGCGTAAGGCGTGCCAGGGCCGGCCGGTGGACGACGACTCACTCGCGCTGCTCGCGCAGCGGGTGGAGGAGACGGTCCGGGCCAAGGGGGCCGCCGAGATCCCCAGCCACGACGTGGGCCTGGCGATCCTGGGTCCGCTACGCGACCTGGACGAGATCGCCTACCTGCGGTTCGCCAGCGTCTATCGCTCGTTCGACTCGCTCGCCGACTTCGAGCGCGAGATCGAGACGTTGCGGGCCGCGGCGCGAGCCCGGGAGCAGGGCCGGGCCGATGCGGTTGAGGCCGCCGGCCGTACCAGCTGAGTCTTCACGGTTTTTCAAGAGATTGGGACGCGCGGTGGGTGACCGCGCAGACGAGGGGGGCGACGGCGTGACAACTAGCCGTTCACGAAGCAAGGCAGGCGCGGGGCTGAAGATCGAACGGGTGTGGACGACCGAGGGGGTCCACCCGTACGACGAGGTCTCCTGGGAGCGCCGTGACGTCGTGATGACGAACTGGCGGGACGGCTCGATCAACTTCGAGCAGCGTGGGGTGGAGTTCCCGGAGTCGTGGAGCGTCAACGCGGCAAACATCGTGACCACCAAGTACTTCCGGGGAGCGGTGGGGACCCCGGAGCGCGAGTGGTCGCTCAAGCAGCTGATCGACCGGGTGGTCACCACCTACCGCACCGCGGGTGAGGAGTACGGCTACTTCGCCAGCCCGGCCGACGCCGAGGTGTTCGCGCACGAGCTGACCTGGATGCTGCTGAACCAGGTGTTCAGCTTCAACTCGCCGGTCTGGTTCAACGTCGGCACGCCGTCGCCGCAGCAGGTCAGCGCCTGCTTCATCCTGGCCGTCGACGACTCGATGGACTCGATCCTCGACTGGTACAAGGAGGAGGGGCTGATCTTCAAGGGCGGCTCCGGCTCCGGAGTCAACCTGTCGCGCATCCGCTCGTCCCGTGAGCTGCTGTCCTCCGGCGGCACCGCCTCCGGTCCGGTCAGCTTCATGCGCGGCGCGGACGCCTCGGCCGGCACCATCAAGTCCGGCGGCGCGACCCGCCGGGCGGCCAAGATGGTCATCATCGACGTGGACCACCCGGACATCGAGGAGTTCGTGGTCACGAAGGCGCGCGAGGAGGACAAGATCCGCGCGCTGCGTGACGCCGGGTTCGACATGGACCTCGGCGGCTCCGACATCGTCAGCGTGCAGTACCAGAACGCCAACAACTCGGTCCGCGTCTCCGACGAGTTCATGTCGGCGGTCGAGAACGGTAAGGGCTTCGACCTGCGCGGCCGGCTGGACGGCTCGGTGATCGACACCGTCGACGCCAAGAAGTTGTTCCGCACCATCTCCCAGGCCGCCTGGGAGTGCGCCGACCCGGGCCTGCAGTACGACGACACGATCAACGACTGGCACACCTGCCCGGAGACCGGGCGGATCACCGCGTCGAACCCGTGCTCGGAGTACCTGCACCTGGACAACTCCTCGTGCAACCTGGCCTCGCTCAACCTGATGAAGTTCCTCCGCGCCGACGGTGGCTTCGAGGTGGAGAAGTTCGTCAAGTCCGTCGAGTTCGTCATCACCGCCATGGACATCTCGATCTGCTTCGCGGACTTCCCGACCGAGAAGATCGGTGAGACGTCCCGCGCGTACCGGCAGCTCGGCATCGGCTACGCCAACCTGGGCGCCCTGCTGATGGCGACCGGCCTGCCGTACGACTCGGACCAGGGCCGCTCGGTCGCCGCGTCGATCACGTCCCTGATGACCGGCACCGCCTACCGCCGTTCGGCCGAGCTGGCCGGCGTCGTCGGCCCGTACGACGGCTACGCCCGCAACGCCGAGCCGCACAAGCGGGTCATGCGCAAGCACGCAGCGGCCAACGACGAGATCAAGCCGACCAGCCCGGTGGCCACCGCGATCGTCCGCGAGGCGACCAAGCAGTGGACCCAGGGCAACAAGATCGGCGACAAGTTCGGTTGGCGCAACGCGCAGGCGAGCGTCCTCGCCCCGACCGGCACCATCGGCTTCATGATGGACTGCGACACGACCGGCGTGGAGCCGGACCTGGCGCTGGTCAAGTTCAAGAAGCTGGTCGGCGGCGGCTCGATGCAGATCGTCAACCAGACGGTTCCGCGCGCCCTGCGCAGCCTCGGCTACCCCGAGGAGCAGGTCGAGGCGATTGTCGAGCACATCGCCGACCACGGTCACGTGGTGGACGCCCCCGGCCTCAAGCCGGAGCACTACCCGGTCTTCGACTGCGCCATGGGGGAGCGGACGATCGCCCCGATGGGTCACGTGCGGATGATGGCGGCCATCCAGCCGTTCGTCTCCGGCGCCATCTCCAAGACGGTCAATATGCCGGAGGCGGCCACCGTCGAGGACGTCGAGAAGATCTACTTCGAGGGCTGGAAGCTCGGCCTCAAGGCGCTGGCGATCTACCGGGACAACTGCAAGGTCGGCCAGCCGCTCTCGGTGGCCAAGTCCAACAAGGCCACCGAGCCGGCCGCCGTCGAGACCGCACCGGCCGCGCCGGCCGCGGTCGAGAAGGTCATCGAGTACCGGCCGGTGCGTAAGCGCCTGCCGAAGAAGCGCCCGTCCGAGACGGTCAGCTTCTCCGTCGGTGGCGCCGAGGGCTACCTGACCGCGTCGTCCTACCCGGACGACGGCCTCGGCGAGGTCTTCCTGAAGATGTCCAAGCAGGGCTCGACCCTGGCCGGCGTGATGGACGCCTTCTCGGTGGCCATCAGCATCGGCCTCCAGTACGGCGTGCCGCTGGAGACGTTCGTCAGCAAGTTCACCAACATGCGCTTCGAGCCGGCCGGCATGACCGACGACCCGGACGTGCGGATGGCGGCCTCGGTGATGGACTACATCTTCCGTCGCCTGGCGCTGGACTTCCTGCCCTACGAGCGTCGCGCCGAGCTGGGCATCTTCACCGCGTCGGAGCGGGCCGCGCAGCTGCGGGCCGAGGCCGACGCGGAGGCCGCCGGCGTCACCGGCGCCGAGCTCACCGCGATGGCGTCGTCCGCGCCGGTGGAAACCCCGGCCAAGCCGGAGGCTGTCGCCCAGCCGGCCCAGGAGATGGCCGACGTGGCCGCCGCCAAGCCGGCCCCGAGCGTGGGTTCCAGCACCGAACTGCTGGAGGCCGTGATCGGCAAGGCCGCCGACGCGCCGCTCTGCTTCACCTGCGGTACGAAGATGCGGCCCGCCGGTAGCTGCTACGTCTGCGAGGGCTGCGGCTCCACCAGCGGCTGCAGCTGACGTACGCGAAACGCGGCGCTGCCCCGGTCTCCCTCGTCGGAGGCCGGGGCAGCGCCGTTTCCGGGTCCCCTGGAGGCTCGCGCGGGAGGGCATGTTGTCGTTGGCAGTGATGCCTGTGAGTCATCATGATGATTCACAGGCATCACGCTCGTCAGGGTGTTGCGCGGTGGGCTGCCAGCCGAGGATCAGCGGTCTTCGTCGTCCCGATCAGGCCGCCCATCGGCTTGACTACTCAGCATCAAGTGATCTTGGCGACTGGGCTACTGGCTTGCTCGCTCGGCGGCGCGCACGGCGTTGCGGAACAGCATCGCGACGGTGGTCGGACCGACCCCGCCGACCCGGGGCGTGATCGCGCCGGCGACCTCGGCGCACGCTTCGTCCACGTCCGGCAGGAGACGCCGGCCTTCGTAGCGGACGCCGGCGCCGATGACGACCGCGCCGGGCTTGACGTGCTCAGGCTGCACGATCCCGGGTACGCCGGCGGCGGCGACGAGGATGTCGGCGCGGCGGGTGTAGCGGGCCCAGTCGGGCACGCCGGTGTGGACGACTGTGACGGCGGCGTTGGCGGTCGGGCGCTTCTGGGCGAGCAGCATGGCCAGGGGGCGGCCCAGGGTGGCGCCGCGACCGAGGATGACGACCTCCCGACCGGCGACGGGGATCTCGTAATACGCCAGGAGGGCTTCGATGCCGGCGGGGGTGCACGGCAGCGGGCCGGGCAGGCCGACGGCGAGACGCCCCATGTTCAGTGGGTGCATGCCGTCGACGTCCTTGTCCGGGTCGATGGTCTGCAACGCCGCGTCGTAGTCCAGATTCCCCGGCACGGGGTATTGCACGAGCAGCCCGTGTACGGCCGGATCGCTGTTGAAGCGGGCAATGGCCTGGTGCAGCTCGGCCTGGGTGGCGGTGGCCGGCAGGTGCACGTGCGGGGAGGCGAACCCGAGCGCGGCGGCCTGACGCTGCTTGATGGCGATGTAGCCGGCGCTGGCGTCGTCGTCGCCGACGAGGATGGTGGCGAGGCTCGGTGTGATGCCGCGGTTGCGGAGGCGGGCGGCTGCGGCGGCGGTCTCGGCCAGGACGGCTTCGGCGACGGGTGCACCCGGCAGGAGCCGGGCCAGGCCGGACGGGGTGTGCTGTTGTGCGGATTCGCTGGTCGTGGTCATGACGGTTCCTCGACGCAGGCGCCCAGGCGGTCGACGCCCGCGAGAGGCTCCCCGATGGTTGCACCATCCCCGTGCCGCCAGTCGCCGGTGCTTCGATAATGCCGCATCACCGGGGCGGTTGCCCAACTGGACCAATTGGCGAACCGTGCGCGGTAACACTCGTGCTCCGCCTTACGAAGAAGGGGTGTGAAGGCTACGAGGGAGGACGGCCTGTGAATGAGCCGAGCCGAGCCGATGATGACATTTCCGGCATCGGAGCCGATCCGGTGGCCTTCGAGGTCTTCTACCGGCGGCACCTGGAGGCGGTGGGTCGGTTCGTGGCACGACGGGTGGACGACCCACACCTCGCCGCCGACCTGACCGCCGACGTGTTCCTGGCGGTGATCGAGTCGGCGGCCGGCTACCGGCCGGAGCGGGGTAGCCAGATCGGCTGGCTGTACGGGGTGGCCCGCAACGTCATCGGCGACGAGCGGCGTCGAGCGGCCCAACGGCTGCGGGTGACCGGCCGGCTGGCCGGACGACGGGACCTCGGCCCCGATGACATCGCCCGCATCGAGGAGCGGATCGACGCCGAGTCGGCGGCCCGACGCACCCATCGGGCGCTGAGCGAGCTGCCCGAGGGCACCCGGACGCTCGTCGAACTCGTCGCCGTGGACGGCCTCACCGTCGCCGAGGCGGCGACAGTGCTCGGAATGTCACCGGTTGCCGCTCGGGTCCGCCTTCATCGCGCCCGCCGCGTCGTCCGCGCCGTGCTCGCCCGCCCGGTCACCACCCTTGCCTGAGGAGACGGAGATGACGATGAACGAGATCGAACGGTCGCCGCAGGGTTTCGAGGAGCAGCTCCTCAGGGATCTGACCGCACACGTCACCCAACGGGCCGAGACGGCGTCGGCGGCTCGTCCCGCCGGACGACGTACCCGGTTCCTGCGCGGTTGGCGCCTCGTCGGAGCGTTCGGGCTGGCAGTGACGCTGACCGCCGGTGCGTTGGTGGTCCAGACGATCAGGGTGGGCGACCAGCAGCCGCCGACTGCCAGCGCGTCGGAGATCTTCCATCTGGCGGCCGACGCGGCCCGGCAGCAGCCGGAGCTCACCGCCCGACCCGACCAGTACGTCTTCACGGAAAACCTGGTGACGATCCGGGACCTGCCGGACAGCGGCCGTTACCAGACCACACGGAACCAACTGTGGCAGTCGGCCGGCGGGGTCGCGTACACGCAGGGACGCTACCGACCGGAGAGCGATCCGAACGGGTGGAGCGAGTTGAAGGTGCTCCGGATGGGCGATGCCGCCGATCCCACGAAGGAACTCGACGCGTTCCAACCGCCCGCGTACCACGGCGACCTGCCCTCCGATCCGGACGAGCTGCTGCGATACCTCCGGGAGAACCCGGTCGACCTGTTTCTTCCCGAAGGGGCCGACGAGGACGCCGTCTATGGAGACGAGAGCATGGTGTACACCACCGCGCGATCGATGGTCCGCGGCGAATACGTGCCGCCCCGCGCGCTGGCGGCGCTGTTCGAACTGTTGGCACGGGAGCCCGGAGCGGTCGTCATATCGGGCGACGTGGTGGACGCCGCCGGTCGGCATGGGGTGGCGATCCGGACGCCCGGTGTGATCGGTGGCAACGTGGACCTGCTCTTCGACCGTGACACCCATGTCTTCCTCGGCACCCGCGGGACGGTGGTGCGCAACGGCAAGGAGTCCCTGTACGACAACATCGCGCAACTCCGCATCGCAATCGTCGACCGGCCGGGCCAGCTGCCGTGAGTGGCGATGCGCTCGCCTCGGCTGCCTCCGGCCGTCAGGGCTGGGCGAACAGCGGGCCGTAGTTCGAGCGGAACATCTGCTCGCCGAGGCGGCGCATCACCAGGTCGCGCAGCGCGGGCGGAAGCCCGGTGGCCTTGTCGCGGCGATGGGTCTGGCTGAGCACCCAGTCGGTACGCGGGCGGCGCCGCGCCTCGTACCCGCGCAGGGCCTCGGCAACGGACCTGGCGGTGGCCAACGACGAGGCGAGCACGACGGCGTCCTCCAGGGCCATCGCCGCGCCCTGGGCCATGTTCGGCGAGGTGGCGTGGGCGGCGTCGCCGATCAGCAGCACCGGCCCCCGGGACCAGGAGTCGAGCACGACCTCCTGGTTCGGCCCGGCGTGCAGGGTGCTGTCGTCGTAGTCGAGGGCCTTGAGCATGGTGGTCACCGGCTCGGTGAACGTCGCGGCCAGCTCGTCGCGCCAGCCGGGCCGATCGGCCACCGGGCCGTCGTTGTAGTAGCAGTACGTCTGCTCGGCGCTGATCGGGATGGTCAGGAACTGCCTGCCGCGCCCCAACTGCACCGACCAGACCGGCTCGTCGTCGACGCGGGGAGCGACCCACCGGTACGCGTACTGGCCGAGGTCGCGGGCCGCCTGGCCGTCGAAGGCGAGCCGGCGGACCGTTGAGTTCACCCCGTCCGCGCCGAGCACCAGGTCGTACCGTTCGGTGGCACCGTCGTCGAACTCGACGGCGACCTGGTCGCCCTCCGCGAGGAGCGCGACCGGTTGGCGGCCCCAGCGGATCGGGGCGTCGCCGACGCCGTCGAGCAGCGCCCGGTGCAGGTGCGCCCGGGGCAGCGACACGCACGGCCCGACGCCCCGCCACAGCGCGGCCACGTCGATGTCGAAGAGGCGACGCCCGCGCTGGTTGGCGCTGCGCTGCCGGGTGATCTCGACGGAGACGTCGGCGACCTGCTCCCGCAGACCGAGTACGTCGAGCATCCTTGTCGCGTTGCCGGTGAGGTAGATGCCGGTGCCGGAGTCGGTCGGCCCGGATGCCCGCTCGACCACGTCGACGGTGGCACCCCACTCGCGCAGCGCGGCCACCGTCGCCAGTCCGGCGACACCTCCGCCGACGATCAGTACCCGGACACCGTCACCCCGCACGACACGTTCCTCCCCGTTGCTTCTGTGCGACCCCGCTGAGCTGCTGCTCAACGGTCCAGCCGCCGCAGCACTCTACGAGGCGGGTGAGCCAACGCACGGGAACGGGGGCTGAATTACCGAGGAATGGGCTGCGACGATGAGGCATGACGACAGCTGAGACGTACGCCGAGTTCGGCAGCCGCGAGGCCCGCGGGGTGTCGCCCACGTACGAGCGCCTGTCGCAGGCCGTGGCCCGCGACGACGAGCTGCTCACCCTGCTGGACGGGCTTGCGCCGGCCAAGCGGCAGCCGAATCTGCTGTTCGGCGTCGTCCGCTGGCTCGGTGGCCCGGTCGACGACCCAACCGCGTTCCACGACTACGTGCTGACGCACTGGCCGGCCATCGAGACGCAGATGCTCACCCGGGCGACCCAGACGAACGAGGCGGGCCGGTGCGCCGTCCTGCTGCCGGTGCTCGCCGCGTTGCCGCAGCCCCTCGCCCTGCTGGAGGTCGGTGCGTCGGCCGGGCTCTGCCTCTACCCCGACCGGTACGCGTACCGCTACGGCGATCATCAGGTCGGTTCCGGTGAGCTGGTCCTCGACTGCGCGGCCGACGGGTTGGTGCCGCCGGCAGGCGTACCCCAGGTGGTGTGGCGGGCCGGCCTGGACCTCAACCCGCTCGACGTGACCGACAGCGACGACGTGTCCTGGTTGGACGCGTTGATCTGGCCGGAGCACGCCCACCGGTGGGCCCGGCTGCGCGCCGCGGCGGCGGTCGCCGCGGCCGACCCGCCGCTGTTGGTCCGCGGCGACCTGGTGGACGACCTGCCGGCGCTGGCCGCGCGGGCGCCGTCCGATGCGACGCTGGTGGTCTTCCACACGTCGGTGCTCTATCAGGTGCCGTCCCCGCGCCGGGACGCGTTCGTCCGGTTGGTCCGCGAGCTGCCGGGGCACTGGGTGGCGAACGAGGGGCCGGAGGTGCTCCGGTACGACGGGCTGCCCGACCCGCCGAGCGACGCCCTGCACAACGTCCTCGCGCTCGACGGAAAGCCGTTGGCCTGGGCCAGGGGCCACGGCCAGGCGCTGACCTGGTTCGGCTGACGCCGCCAAGCCGACCCGGCCGCCAAGCCCTAGGCCCGGTCAGCTCAACGAACCGACTCGGGCATCCGGTGGCGCAGGGCACGGATGAACCAGTCCACGGCCGGTGCCGTCGCATCGCCTGTCGACCAGCCGTTGAGCACCGCCAACAGGTCGAGGTAGCGGTCCCGACGGGGGTCGTTGGCCGGCACCAGCCGATCGAGCAACCGCCGACGCAGGTCGGCCTCGTCGGAGTGACGGTGCAGGCTCGCGTACCGGTTGGTGACGGCTGCGACCACCGGGTCGGCGTCCGGGCTGGTCGGGTCGAGACCGGCCGCGAGGGCGGGGGCCACCGCGTCGCGGACCACAGCGACGGCGTCCGGGCGGGGCAGCCCCGGGACGTCGTGGTCGGCGGCGTGCTGCCGCGCCAGCCGCCGCATCCGGGCCCGGAAATCCGGGTCCCGGCACAACTCGGCCAGCTCCAGCCACGCCTCGACCTGCGTGGCGCTGGGGTCGTCGGGAAGCTCCGGTGTCAACGAGACGATCACACCCGGGTACGCGGGTTGGTCGCCGAGGCCGGCGAAGACACCGTCCAGGAAGTCCGCCACCAACTGCCCGCGTTCGCGGGCGGTGAGCTGGGCCAGTCGGCGCAGCTCGTCCACCTCGGTCGGGCCCGACCCGCGCCTCGCCGCGACGGTGAGCACCGCCTGACGCAGCCGTAGCACCCGGATCTGCACGGCCAACGCCTCGGCGTGCGCGGCGGCCACCTCGTGCAGGGGCACCTCCTGGTCCACCACGCGCCGGATGGTGGCCAGGTCCAGGCCAAGTTCACGCAGCGTCCGGACCAGCTCCAACCGGGCCACCGCCGCCGGGCCGTACCGCCGGTAGCCGGCCGGGCTCCGGTCCGTCGGCGGCACGACCCCGCTGTCGGCGTAGTACCGGATGGTCTTGACGCTCAGGCCGGTGCGTCGGGCCAGGTCGCCGATCGTGTGAAACGTCTGCCCGCTCATGCCCCCACCCTCGCGTCTCCCCCCGGTGGAGACTCAAGCACCATCCGGATCGGCGAGGAACGCCGCGACCGTCGCGGTGAACGCCTCGGCGTCGTCGAGCCATGGGTAGTGCCCGGCGCCCGGCTGGACGACCAGCTCGGCGCGGGGGATCAGCTCGGCGAACTGGGCCACCAGGCCCGGCGGTGCGGCCAGGTCGACAGCGCCGCCGAGCAGCAGCACCGGGCCTCGATGTGCGGCGAGCGCCGCGCGGGTGGCCGGCGGGTCGAAGGCGCCCTCGGAGCTGAAGATCCGCGCCAGCTCCTCGTTGTGCTGGCCCGACTCGGCGGCCTGGTGGACCTGCGCGGCAGTGTCCCACCGGCCGTACAAAAATGGTGCGATCTCCTGCTTGGAGCCTGGCCCGGCCCGACCCGAGAGGATGGAATCCATCGCCGCGGCTGCCGCCGGGAACCACGGCTCGCCGGCCCGGGCCTGGGTGACCTCCCGGCGTTGCGCGGCCGTCGTCGCCAGCCCGACCGCTCGAATGCTCGGGGTGACCAGCGCGAGTCGGCCCACCCGATCGGGGTGCCGGGTCAGGTACCGCAGAGCCAGGTTGGCGCCGGCGGAGTGCCCGAGCAGATCCAGCCGGTCGAGGCCCAGGTGGCCGCGCAGCGCCTCCACGTCGTCGACCATGCGGTCGCAGCGGCACGTCGAGACGTCCGTCGGCGTCGCCGAGCGGCCGGTGCCCCGCGGATCGAGGATGATCAGCGTCCGGTGCGCGCCCAGACCGCCGAGGTCACCGAGGTACGCGGAGTCGCGCATCGGCCCGCCCGGCAGGCAGACCAGCGGATCCCCAACCCCGACCGTCCGGTACGCGAGGGTGGTCCCGTCGATGGCGGCGAAGGTGGTGACCATCGGTCAGCGGACCCGCTGGTGACGGAGCAGGACCACCCCGTTGCCGAAGACCCGGCTCTCCACCAGCCGCAGACCCGTCGGAGTCTCGGCCTCCGGGAACAGTCGGCGGCCCCGACCGACAAGCACCGGGTGGACGTAGATCCGGTACTCGTCGATCAGGTCGTGCCGGGCGAACGTCGCGGCCAGGTCGGCCCCACCGAGCGCCAGGTCGCCGCCCGGTTCGGCGGTGAGCTTGCGGACCTGCTCGACGTCGACCTCTCGCACGACAGTGGCGTTCCAGTCGGCGTGGTCGAGGGTGCGCGAGTAGACGATCTTCGGCATGTCCCGCCAGATCCGGGCGAACTCGCGCTCCGGGCCGCTGGCGGTCGGGTCCTGATCGGCGGTCGGCCAGTAGGCGGCCATCAGCTCGTGGCTGACCCGGCCGCTGAGGAACCCGCCCATCGGGGCGATCACGTCGTTGAAGTGCTGGTGCAACTCCTCGTCGACCTGGTGCCAGCCGATGTCGCCACCCGGGCCCTCGAAGAACCCGTCCAACGACAGACTCATCTGCACAACGATCTTCCGCATCGTTTCCCCTCCGTACGCGTCGACGGGCGTCGAACCCGATCGTCGTCGGACCGTACGACGAAACCACCGCTCGCCGCGACGACGCCGGGGGGGCATGTCGCGAACCCAGGCAGCGGGAGGCCGACCACGAACCGTCCCTAGACTGCTGCGGTGACCGGAGAGCGACTACCCCTGGCCGACCGGCCGCTCACCGAGCCGCACCCGTCCCGGCTCCCGCCCGAACACCCCGACCGGGCCCGGATCCTCGCCGCGCACGCGGCCGCGTTGGCCGCCGGTGAGGCCGGTTACCTGGACCCGGCGAGCGGGCTGTTCGTGCTCAGCGCCGGTTTCCTGGCCCGCCGTGGCACGTGCTGCGGGCGCGGCTGCCGGCACTGTCCGTACGTGGATGATCCACCCTCGGAACAGGCGTAGAACGAGGACTTCCGCGCGACACCGACACCCCGTACGGTGTCCGACGGACAACTGGCGGGCACCTTCCGCCGTCGGTCGGCGAGAGGGTGGAACGTGCGCGGGCGGATCGTGGTCGCCGGGCTGGCCGGGCTGCTGGTGAGTGGCTGCGCCGACGAGGCGGAACCGGTGGCGGTGCCGCCGCCGGTGCCGATAGCGGTCGACGTGGCGGCCGCCTCCTCGGGTGGCGCCTGCCGTCTGCTGGACTTCACTGTGATCGAGCAGGTGGTGA
The DNA here is from genome assembly GCF_036136635.1 of Micromonospora sp. NBC_00330. NCBI lineage: Bacteria > Bacillati > Actinomycetota > Actinomycetes > Micromonosporales > Micromonosporaceae > Micromonospora > Micromonospora sp. NBC_00330. The sequence goes on along the minus strand of NZ_CP108012.1, from coordinate 4,221,955 downwards.
AGGTCCGCTTCGACGTGGCGGCGGCCAGCGAACAGGGCGACACCCACACCTGTGTGGTCCGGGCCGCGGGTGCCACCCTGCCGGAGTTGACGCTCAGCGTGACCGAGACCACGATCGACAAGGCCAGCTTCGGCGCGGACGTGGTGCCGGACAAGGCGGCGAAGGTCACCGGGCTGGGTCAGCAGGCGTACAAGCGGACCACCGCTGCGGCGAGCGGGCGCGGGCCGGTCGCCGAGGTGGGCTGGCTGGCCGGCGACGGACGGCTGGCGACGGTGAGCTGGACCACGGCCCGTGGCAGTGAGCGCTCGGCGGTGGAGAAGCTGACCGGTGACCTGACCGCGTTGGCGAAAAAGGTGGACACCCGGGCGTTGTGACGCCCGGGTGCCCGGTTGCTCAGCCCGTTGCTCAGCCCGTTTGCTCAGTTGGCGGCGACGAAGACCCGGGAGGCGACCTCGCGGGGCAGCCGCACCCGGTCACCGGAGCGGTCGATCGACACCCCGTCGCGCTCCTGGGCCACTGTCACAGTGGCGCCCGGGTCGACACCGGCGGCGTGCAGTTGGCGCAGCACGTCGGCGTCCTTCTGCACGCTCTCGCAGATCCGGCGTACCACTACCGACCCGGAGAGGCCGGGGAAGGCCAGGTTGCGCTCGCCCTCGGCGGCATCGGTGGTCTCCGCCGCCGGCGAACCCAGCTCCTGAAGCCCGGGGATCGGGTTGCCGTACGGGGAACGGGTCGGCCGGTTGAGCAGGTCGTAGACCCGCTTCTCCACGGCGTCGCTCATCACGTGCTCCCAGCGGCAGGCCTCCTCGTGGGCCTCCTCGTAGGGCATCCCGATGACGTTGACCAGCAGCAGCTCGGCGAGGCGGTGCTTGCGCATCACGGACACGGCGCTGCCGCGACCCAGTGCGGTGAGCGTCAGGTGCCGGTCTCCCTCGACGGTGAGCAGGCCGTCGCGCTCCATCCGGGCGACGGTCTGGCTCACTGTGGGGCCACTCTGCTGCAGCCTTTCGGCGATCCGGGCACGCAGCGGTGGCACCCCCTCTTCTTCCAACTCGAGGATGGTGCGCAGGTACATTTCGGTCGTGTCGACCAGGTCGTGAGACTTCATAAGGTCAGCGGCCCTCCGGTGCACGATGTTACCTCGGTGAACGACTGGCGACCGCCGCCGAACCGCGTGCCGTCTAGGCGAATGGTGTTGGATGGTCGCCATGTCCGGTACCCAGGAGCCGTTGGTCGAGGTCGATCGGCTCGTCGCCGAGCTCGACCAGGTCGATCCGCCCACCCTGCTCGACGTCCGCTGGCGGCTCGTCGGCCCGCCGGGGCGCGACGACTACCTCGCCGGCCACCTGCCCGGGGCGGTCTTCGTCGACCTGGACACCGCGCTCTGTGGGCCGCCGGGCGTCGGCGGCCGGCACCCGTTGCCCGACCCGACCGCGTTGCAGGCTGCGCTGCGGGCCGCCGGCGTCCGCGCCGGTCACCCCGTGGTGGTGTACGACGGCGGCGACGGCATGGCCGCCTCGCGTGCCTGGTGGACGCTTCGCTGGGCGGGTCACGGGCCGGTGCGCCTGCTGCACGGCGGCTACCCGGCCTGGGTCGCCGCCGGCCGGCCCGTCTCCACCGACGCGCCCGCCCCAACCCCCGGTGACGTCGTGGTGCGCCCCGGTGATCTCCCGGTGCTCGACGCCGGGCAGGCCGCCGCGCTGGCCGCCGGGGACGACGCCGTGCTGCTCGACGTACGGGCGGCGCCCCGCTACCGGGGCGAGGTCGAGCCGATCGACAGGGTCGCCGGGCACGTGCCGGGAGCGGCGAACCTGCCCGCCGGGGAGTACGTCGCGCCGGACGGCCGTTTCCTGGCCGCCGACGTGTTGAGCGAGCGGTTCGCCGCCGCCGGGGTGACCGAGGGGCGTGCCGTCGGGGCGTACTGCGGCTCGGGAGTGACCGCCGCCCAGGCGGTGCTCGCGCTGCACCTGGCCGGCCGCACGGACGCCGCGCTCTACGTCGGATCGTGGAGCAACTGGGTGGCGGACCCGGCCCGACCGGTCGCCTCCGGGTCGACACCCGGCCGCTGACCAGCGCGTGCGGTGGGCCGCCGCCGATCCTCGTGCGACGATGGGCTCATGTCCGACGACACTGTGGTGGTGTGGGACGAGTCGCTGCTCGCCTACGACATGGGTGACCATCCACTCGACCCGGTCCGGGTGGAGCTGACCATCGCGCTCGCCCGCGAGCTGGGCATCCTGAATCGGCCAGGGGTGCGGATGGTCAAGCCGGAGCCCGCCGACGATGCCCTGCTCACCCGGGTGCACGAGCCGGCCTACCTCGCAGCGGTGCGGAACGCGCCGCGCGACCCGCTCTTCGCCGGGTACGGGCTGGGCACCTCCGACAACCCGGTCTTCGAGGGTATGCACGAGTCCAGCGCACTGATCGCCGGCGCGACGGTCGCCGCGGCCGAGGCGGTCTGGCGCGGCGACGCCCGGCGGGCGGTGAACGTGGCCGGTGGGCTGCACCACGCGATGGCCGCCCGAGCCTCCGGCTTCTGCGTCTACAACGACCCCGCGGTGGCGATCGCCCGCCTGCTCGACCTGGGCGCCGAGCGGGTCGCGTACGTGGACGTCGACGTGCACCACGGCGACGGGGTGCAGGACATCTTCTGGAACGACCCGCGGGTGCTGACGGTCAGCCTGCACGAGACCCCGCTGGCGCTCTTTCCGGGCACGGGCTTCCCGGACGAGACGGGTGGGCCGGGTGCGCAGGGCAGCGCTGTCAACATGCCGTTGCCGCCCGGTGTCGACGACAGCGGCTGGCAGCGCGCGTTCCACGCGATCGTGCCGTCGGTGCTGCGCGCGTTCCGGCCGCAGGTGCTGGTCAGTCAGTGCGGCGCCGACGGGCACCGGCTTGATCCGCTGGCCGACCTGAACCTGACGGTGGACGGGCAGCGGGCCACCTACCTGGCGATGCGGGCGCTCGCCGACGAGTTGTGCGAAGGCCGGTGGGTGGCGACCGGCGGCGGCGGGTACGCGCTCGTCGAGGTGGTGCCCCGGGCCTGGAGTCACCTGCTGGCAGTGGCCACCGGTGACCCGATCGACCCGGCCACGCTCACCCCACCCGCGTGGCGGGACCTGGTCGCCTCCCGCCGTCTGGGCCGGGAGATACCGCTGCGGATGACCGACGACGCCGACCCGTCGTACGAGCCGTGGCAGCCGACCGGCGAGCCGAACGCTGTGGACCGGGCTATCGCGGCCACCCGCAAGACGGTCTTTCCGCTGCTCGGGCTCGACCCGCACGATCCACGGGACTGAGCCGGGCCGGGGGAGGCGTTCCGGTGACGACGGTGGACCAGCCGGTCGACGTGCTGCTCAGCGATGGCAGCACCGTCCAGTTGCGACAGATCGACCCGGCCGACGCGCCGGGCATCGTGGCGATGCACGGCCGGTTTTCCGAGCGTACCCGCTACCTGCGCTACTTCTCGCCGTACCCGCGCATCCCGGAGCGGGATCTGATCCGTTTCGTCACGGTGGACCACCACGACCGGGAGGCCTTCGTGGTGCTGGCCGCCGACCAGATCGTCGCGGTCGGCCGGTACGAGCGGCTCGGCCCGCAGGCCCCCGAGGCGGAGGTGGCCTTCGTGGTGGAGGACGCCTACCAGGGGCGGGGCATCGGCTCGGTGCTGATGGAGCACCTGGCCGACGCGGCCCGCCGCAACGACATCATGAGCTTCGTCGCCGAGGTGCTGCCGGCCAACGGGACGATGCTGCGGGTCTTCGCCGACTTCGGCTACCAGGTCCAGCGCGAGTACGCCGACGGCGTGGTCCACCTGAACTTCCCGATCGCGCCCACCGAGGCCAGCCTGGAGGTGCAGCGCGGCCGAGAGCACCGCACCGAGGCCCGCTCGATCGCCCGGCTGCTCGCCCCGCGCGGCATCGTCGTCTACGGTGCCAGCGCCACCGGCCAGGGCGTCGGCGCGGCGGTGCTCGGGCACCTGCGCGACGGCGGGTTCACCGGTGCGGTGGTGCCGGTGCATCCGAGCGCGTCGACGGTGGCGGGCCTTCCCGCGTACCCGTCGGCGGTTGATGCCGGAGCGCCGGTGGACCTGGCGGTGGTGGCGGTCCCGCCGGAGGCGGCGACCGCCGTGGTCGCCGACGCCGCCGCCGCGGGGGTGCACGGCCTGGTGGTCATCTCGGCCGGCTTCGCCGAGGCCGGCGGCGAGGGCGCGGCCACGCAACGGGCGCTGGTCCGCGCGGCGCACGCGGCCGGGATGCGGGTCGTCGGCCCGAACTGCCTCGGCGTGGCCAACACCGACCCGACGATACGCCTCAACGCCACCCTCGCCCCGGCGTTGCCGCCGGCCGGCCGGGTCGGCATCTTCAGTCAGTCCGGTGCGTTCGGGGTGGCGTTGCTCGCCGAGGCGGACCGGCGGGGCCTCGGGCTGTCCAGCTTCGTCTCGGCCGGCAACCGGGCCGACGTCTCCGGCAACGACCTCCTGCAGTACTGGCAGGACGACAGCGGCACCGACGTGATCATGCTCTACCTGGAGACCTTCGGGAACCCGCGCAAGTTCGCCCGGCTGGCCCGGCGGATCGGCCGCGCCAAACCGGTAGTCGCGCTCGCCTCGCCGGCCCGCCCGCCCGGGGTCGGTGACGCCGCCGGGCCGGACGAGGTGGCGGTGGCGGCGCTCTTCGCCCAGTCCGGGGTGATTCGGGTGGACACCGTGCCGGAGCTGCTCGACGTGGGTGTGCTGCTGGCCAACCAGCCGTTGCCGGCCGGCGGCCGGGTCGGTGTGGTCGGCAACTCCTCGGCCCTCACCGGGCTCGCCGCGACCGCCTGCGTCGGGCACGGCCTGAGCGTGGCCGACGGTTATCCCCGCGACGTCGGGCCGAGCGCCGGTGCCGCCGAGTTCGCCACCGCGCTCGCCGAGACGGCCGCCGACGAACGGGTGGACGCCCTGGTGGTGGTGTTCGCCCCGCCGCTACCCGGCCAGCTGACCGCTGTGGACGCCGACGTGACCGCCGCGCTGCCGGCCGCCCTCGCGTTGGGTAAGCCGACAGTGGCGACGTTCCTCGTCGGGCGGCTGCCGCCGGGGGTGCCGGCGTACGGCGGCGTGGAGGAGGCGGTCCGCGCGCTCGCCCGCGCGCACCGGTACGCCGAGTGGCTTCGCCGCCCGCCCGGGGTGGCGCCGGAGCTGCCCGACATCGATCGCGCTGCCGCGCAGGCCGCGCTCCGGGCCGACTCCACCGACCCGGGTGCGCTGCTGGCCGCGTACGGCATCGACGTGGTGGCCTCGGTGTCCGTCGACTCGGTCGACGCTGCTGTCGACGCGGCGGCGCGGCTGGGTTTCCCGGTGGCGCTCAAGGCGGCCGCCCCCGGGCTGCGGCACCGCCTCGACCTCGGCGCGGTCCGGCTGGACCTGCCCGACGAGCCGACCCTCCGCCGGGCGTACGCCGACCTGGCGGCGACCTTCGGCGCGGACGCGCTGGTCCAGCCGATGGTCCCGCCCGGCGTGGCCTGTGTGGTGGAGGTGGTGGAAGACCCCGCGTTCGGGCCGGTGGTCGGCTTCGGCCTGGGTGGGGTCGCCACCGAGCTGCTCGGTGATCGGGCCTGGCGGGCGGTGCCGCTGACCGACCGGGACGCGGCCGAGCTTGTCGACGAGCCTCGGGCGGCGCCGCTGTTGCGCGGGCACCGGGGGGCCGCGCCGGTCGACCGGGCGGCCCTGGCCGATCTGCTGCTTCGGGTGGGTCAGCTCGCCGACGAACAGCCCCGGGTGCGCTCGCTGACCCTCAACCCGGTGCTCGCCCGCCCGGACGGCATCTCGATCCTGCACGCGCAGGTAGGGGTGGGTGGCGTGGTCGCCCGCCCGGACACCGGCCCCCGCCGCCTGTGAGCGTGCCCGCTCAGGCGCGGCTGGAGATCTGCTGGACGCCCCAGGTGTTGCCGTCCGGGTCGGCGAAGAAGACGAAGCCGACGTTGTCCAGCGGATCCGGCACCGGCCGGGGGTTCTGGCCCACCACCTGGATCTCGCTGACCTCCACACCCCGCCCGACCAGTTCCTCGTGGGCCCGCTTCAGGTCGGGCACCACCAGTTGCAGGCCCTTGAGTGAGCCGGGCGGCATCTCCGGGACGACGCCTTTACCGATCACGATCGAGCAGCCCGAGCCGGGCGGCGTCAGCTGGACGATGCGTGCGTCGTCATTGATCACCGTGTCGTGGTCCACAGTGAAGCCGAGTTGGTCGGCGTAGAACTTCTTCGCCCGGTCCAGGTCGGAGACCGGCACGATCACCACTTCCAGCGTCCAGTTCATTGTTGCTCTCCTCGTATCGTCGTTGTCGAACGCAGCAGGTCGGCGAGCCGCGTGTAGCTCTGCCCGACCCCCCGGGTCATCGGGTAGCGCAGCACGGTGTCCCGCCCCTTCGCGGTGGCGTAGCGCAGCGTGGTGGTGACCGTCGTCCGACCGGCCAGTTCGGTGAACTCGTGGCTGACCAGCGTCTCGCCCGGGTAGGACTGGTCGTCGAACAGCTCGGTGCAGACCAGCCGGTGCGGTGGCTCGATCTGCCGGTAGACCCCAGCCTGGACCATCTGCGCGCCCTCCGGGCCCTGCGACACGAACCGCCACCGCCCGCCGACCCGCAGGTCGACGTCGCACTCCACCAGCTTCCAGCCGCGCGCGCCGTACCACCGGACCAGCAGCTCGGGTCGGGTGAAGGCGACGAACACCAGGCGCGCCGGTGCCTCGAACAGCCGGCTCAGCACGATCTCCCGATCACCCCGGGTGTGGACGACGAGCGGGTCGTCGACGCTGCTCACCCGCGCGACCCGTCAGGTCGGGAGCGTCGACGGGCGGAGTCGGTCTCGTCGACGGCCTGGAGTTCGTCGATTAGCGCGTCGAGGCGCTGGTAGCTCTCCGCCCAGTAGTCGCGGTAGTCGGCGAGCCAGGCTGTCGCCTCCCGCAGCGGTCGGGCCTCCAGGCGGCAGGGTCGGCGCTGGGCGTCCCGCCCTCGGCTGACGAGGCCGGCGCGTTCCAGCACCTTGAGGTGCTTGGAGATGGCCGGCTGGCTCATCGCGAAGGGTGCTGCCAGCTCTGTCACTGTCGCCTCCCCGGCCGCGAGCCGGGCGAGGATGGCCCGCCGGGTCGGGTCGGCCAGCGCCGCGAAGGTCGCGTCCAGCAATTCGGTGCCCACCACGTATAACCTCCTGGTTCTATAACCACATGGTTTCTACCGTGGATGGTGCCACCGGTCAAGCACCCCGACAGCACGGAAGGCCCCGGCGAACCGCCGGGGCCTTCCGTGGGAACCGGGTGCGTCAGCAGGCGTACGCCTCCAGGCGCTGGGCCCGCTCCGGGGCGCGCAGCTTCAGCAGCGTCACCTTCTCGATCTGCCGGATCCGCTCCCGGGACAGGCCGAACTCCCGGCCGACCTCGTCCAGGGTGCGCTGGCGGCCGTCGTCCAGGCCGAACCGGAGGCGGATGACCGCCTGCTCCCGCTGGGACAGGGTGGAGAGCACGATGCTGACCTCGTTGCGCAGCTCGCCCTGGGCGGCGGCGTCGGCCGGCTCGGTGCGCGGGTCCACCGAGGCCACGAAGTCGCCGAGCGCGCTCTCACCGTCGTCGCCGACGGCCTGGTCCAGGCTGACCGGTTCCCGGTCGTAGGAGATCAGCTCGATGACCTGGATCTCAGGGATCTCCAGTGCGCGGGCCACCTCGGCGACCGTCGGTTCGCGGCCCAACGTCACCGCCAGTTCGCGGCGGGCCCGGACCATCCGGTTGACCTGCTCGACCATGTGCACGGGGATGCGGATGGTGCGGGCCTGGTCGGCCATGGCGCGGGTGATGGCCTGTCGGATCCACCAGGTGGCGTACGTGGAGAACTTGTAGCCCTTGGCGTAGTCGAACTTCTCCACGGCCCGGATCAGACCGAGGTTGCCCTCCTGGATCAGGTCGAGAAACGCCATGCCACGGCCGGTGTAGCGCTTGGCGATGCTGACCACCAGCCGCAGGTTCGCCTCCAACAGGTGGTCCTTGGCCGCCCGACCCTCGGCGACGATCAGCTCCAGGTCGGCTCGCAGCTCCGCGGAGACCGGGGTGCAGGTGGCCAGCTTCTCGTCGGCGAACAGGCCGGCCTCGATGCGCCGGGCCAGGTCGACCTCCTGCGCGGCGGTCAGCAGCTTCGTCCGGCCGATTCCGTTGAGGTAGGCCCGGACCAGGTCGGTGGAGATGCCGCGCTCGTCGGTGGCGTCCAGGTCGACGAGGGCCTCGGAGGCCCCGTCGGTGTCGGTCGTGGTGGCCGGGCGCGTCCGGTGTTCCGTCATCTGCAGAACCATCTCTGTCTCTCCCCGTTTCCACGTCGGTGCCGTGTTCCCGGCCCAGTGGTGCCGGTGTGAACAACAGCTTGGCGGGCGGGGCGTAAAACGGGAGTGAGGCGATCGGGCACCCGACAGGAATTGCGTCGGATCGCTGGTGCGGTGTGTCGTCGGAGTGTGTGGTTGCCCGCCCCGGCTACGTTGCGGACGGCCGGCCACCTCAGGTCGGCCGGAAACGACAGTTGGAGGACGGTGTGGTCTTCAAGCGGCTCATGAAGGCGATGGGCGTCGGTGGTCCGTCGGTGGAGACGGTGCTGGCCAACGCGAACTGCCGCCCGGGCGGCCCGCTGGAGGGCCGGATCCAGGTGCTGGGCGGCGACCACCAGGTCGACATCGACCACGTCGCCCTCGGCCTGGTCACCAGGGTCGAGGTGGAGAGCGGCGACAACGACCACGACACCACCCAGGAGTTCCACCGCCAGCAGATCACCGGCCCGTTCCGGCTGGAGCCGGGGCAGCGCTACGACCTTCCGTTCCGCTTCGACGTGCCGTGGGAGACACCGGTCACCGAGCTGTACGGGCAGCACCTGCACGGGATGACGATGGGCCTGCGTACCGAGCTGGAGGTCGCCCGCGCTGTCGACAAGGGTGACCTGGACGCCGTGTCGGTGCACCCGCTGCCGGCGCAGGAGCGACTGCTGGACGCGCTGCTGCGGCTGGGCTTCCGGTTCGCACGCGCCGATGTGGAGCGTGGTCACATCTACGGCGTACGCCAGACGCTGCCGTTCTACCAGGAGATCGAGTTCAGCCCGGCGCCGCAGTACGCCCGCTCGATCAACCAGTTGGAGGTCACCTTCATCGCCGACGCGCAGCAGATGCAGGTGGTGCTGGAGGTCGACAAGCGCGGCGGCGTCTTCACCGAGGGTCGGGACGCCTTCGGTCGGTTCACTGTCGACCACGCCACCGCCGGCCGCACCGACTGGAGCGCCGAACTCGACAACTGGCTCCGCCAGTCCCTGACCCGCCGAGGCCTCTTCTCCTAACCCCATCCCCACCCACCAGCCCACCCCGGTGATCAAGAGATTTGCGTCAGGATCCGGGCTCGAGATGACGCAAACCTCTTGATCACCGCTGCTGGTTAGAGGTCCAGGAGGAGGGTTTGGGGGCCTATGTTGATGCTTTCCACAAGCATGTGGGTGCGGAAGCGGCCGGTCTCCACCTTCGCTCCTCGTTCGCGTAGGGCGTCGACCACCGCTGTCACCAGTGGCTCGGCGACCTCGGCGGGGGCGGCGGCGGTCCAGCTCGGTCGGCGGCCCTTGCGGACGTCGCCGTAGAGGGTGAACTGGCTGACCACCAGGATCGGCGCGCCGGTGTCGGCGGCGGACCGCTCACCGTCCAGGATGCGTACCTCGTGCACCTTGCGGGCCATCGTCCGAGCGGTCTCCGCGGTGTCGGTGTGGGTCACGCCGAGCAGCACCAGCAGGCCGTTCTCGATGGCGCCGACCACCTCGCCGTCCACCGTCACGCTGGCCCGCCCGACGGTCTGCACCACCGCCCGCATCAGGCGTTCACCGGCTCGATGAAGCCGCGCTCCACCAGGTGCGCCACGATGGGGCCGGCGGCCTCGGCCATCTCGTCGGGCTCGACGTCGTGCGCGGCGGCGAGCAGGGCGAGCTGGTCACGCAGCGGCAGCCGGCCGTCGGCGCCACCGACCAGCGCCAGCACCAGCGGGTCGATCTCCTCGGTCCAGCGCAGGCCGTGCGGCATCGCGAGGACCTGCCGGTCCACCCCCCAGCCCTCGTCGCCCATTGTGGCCTCCTGTCGCAGCTGGAGGCCCTCGGCTGCCCGGTAGCGCTCGGCGAGCAACGCCTCGGTGTCGCGTACCCGGAGAAAGTCCTGGCGGTCGAACCAGGCGGCGACCTGGTCGCCCAGCGGTGGCTGCACCCGCTGGCGCAGATCCTCCACCCGGACCACCGGGTCGGCGTGCCCGCCCCGACGTAGTGACACGATGCCGAAGCCGATGCCCTCCACCTTGTGCGCGTCGAACCAGTCCAGCCAGGCGGCCATCCGCTGCGGGTCGGCGGTCTCGCCGACGTCGGTGAGCCACAGGTCGACGTACGCCATCGGGTCGGCCACCTCGCGCTGGATCACCCAGGCGTCCAGGCCGGTCCCGGCGAACCAGCCGGCCACCCGCTCGTCCCACTCCTCGCCTGCGACGTGCACCCAGTTCGCCAGGTACTGCATGGTGCCGCCCTCGGTGAGCAGGCCCGGGGCGGCGGCGGCCAGTTCGGCGCCGATCGCGTCACCGACCCGGCCGGAGTCGCGGTACACGTGCGTGGTCGTGCCCGGGCCGACCACGAACGGTGGGTTGCTCACCACCAGGTCGAAACGCCGACCGGCCACCGGGGCGACCAGGTCGCCGCGGAGCAGTTCCCAGTCCTGACCGTTGAGGGCCGCGGTGGTCGCGGCGAAGCGCAACGCCCGCTCGGAGAGGTCGGTGGCGGTCACCGACCTGGCGTGGGTGCCCAGGTGCAGGGCCTGGATGCCGGAGCCGGTGCCCAGGTCCAGTGCGGTGTCGACCGGCCGGCGCATTGTCGCGCCGATCAGGGTGTGGGTCGCCCCGCCGACGCCGAGGACGTGCTCGGCGTGCAACGGACGACCCGGGCGGGCGCTGCCCGGCACGTCGGCGAGCACCCACCAGTCCTCGCCGTACGGCTCCAGGTCGATGCCGGCACGCAGGCCGTCGCCGTACCGCTCGACCAGCCCGCCACCGAGGGCCTCGGCCAGGCTCAGCGGCGCCAGCGCGGCGGCCACCGCCGCCTCCGACTCGGTCTGGGCGCAGATGAACAGCCGGATCAGGGTGCCGAGCGGGTCGCCGTCCTCGGTGGCGCGCAACGCGGCCCGGTAGTCGTTGCGGGCGACCGCCGCGGTCGCCTGGGCGCCCAACCGCTCGGCGATGCCGTGGCTGGTGAATCCGGTCCGGGTCAGTGCGCTGCGCAGCGCGTCGACGCCGGCGGGGGAGAGCAGCATGTCGTGTTCGTCCACCCCGACATCCTGCCTCCCGTCGCGTCTCGGATCAGCGTCACCCGCCGGTAGGTGTCGGAGCGTCGGTGTCCGCCCGGCTCGGTACGCCAGGCAGGATGGTCGACATGACGCTCGTTCTGCCCATCGACCCGGAGGCCAACCGCCTGCTGGAGCGCAGCCCGCTGGCCCTGCTGGTCGGCATGGTTCTTGATCAACAAGTGCCGATGGAGAAGGCGTTCTCGTCGCCGTACGTGCTGGCGCAGCGGCTCGGCCACGAGCTGGACGCGGCGGAGCTGGCCGGGTACGACCCGCAGGCCCTGGTCGCGCTCTTCGCCCAGCCGCCCGCTCTGCACCGGTTCCCGAAGGCCATGGCGGCCCGGGTGCAGGAGGTCTGCCAGGTGCTGGTGGAGCGGTACGACGGGGACGCGGCGCTGCTCTGGGCCGAGGTCGCCGACGGGCCGGAGCTGCTGCGCCGGGTCTCCGCGCTGCCCGGCTTCGGCAAGCAGAAGGCACAGATCTTCGTGGCCCTGCTCGGCAAGCGGTTCGGGGTGACCCCGCAGGACTGGCGGACGGCAGCCGGAGACTACGGCGACCCGGGCGCGTACCGGTCGGTGGCCGACGTCACCGACGCCGATTCGCTGCGCCGGGTGCGGGAGTTCAAGCAGCAGATGAAGGCGGCGGCCAAGGCGAAGACGACCGGCGGCTGAGCCGTCTGCTCAGGCGGCGGTGGGGTGCGCCAGCGAGGCCAGCGCGCGCCGGACGTCGGCCAGCGAGACGGTCGCCGAGTCGTCCAGGTCGGCCAGGCCGGCCTCGATCCACTGGCGCATGAGCGTGGTGACCCCGATGCCCCGGGCGTCGGCGGCAGCGCGAACCCGCTCGTAGGTGTCCAGTGGCAGCCGCACCGAGCGGCTCACCATCGGCACGTCGCTGTCGGGGGTGGGCAGCTCCGCCGCCGGGCTCTCGTCGATCAGCTCGGCGATCCGCTCGCCGCCGCCGTGGAACTGCTTGGTCGCGTCGTTACGGTGCATCGTCACGGCCTCCTCATCTACCGAGATCTCCGCACGGCCTCGTCGTAGCGCTTGGACTCGACGTCGCTCAACTCGCGGGCGGAGAGAATGTCCCAGTCGTTGTCGGTGCCATCGGCCTCGGCGAGCAGCACCGCCAGCCTGCGGCCCCGACGGGCGGCGGCGTAGACCACCATCACGTCGTCACCCAGATGACGGATGACCCGTCGGGCGCTGTGCAGCGCCTCCCAGACTTCCCCAGGTGTGACGTCGTAGACCCTCAGGTTGGCCAACGCCTCGTCGGTGAAGCTGAACCTGCTGCCCACATCGCGGAGCGTACCACGGGTGTAACACGCGACGGGATGAGTCGAAGTTCGCTGATCACGGACCTGCGGTGACAGGATGAGGCGTAACCCCCTCGAGGAGGTCCATGGTGAAGCGTCAGGCGTACCAGCCGATTCTGATCACCGACGCCTCGCGCAGCCAGGGTGATCAGCTCAACAGCCGTCAGCGCCGCTATGTCCTGATGATGGGCATCCGGGTGGCCTGCATCATCGTCGGCGCGATCCTGGTCGGTGCGAACGCCCCACTGCTCTGGCTCTGGCTGCCGTTGTGCGCCCTCGGCATGGTGCTCATCCCCTGGCTGGCCGTGCTGCTGGCCAACGATCGGCCGCCGAAGGAAGAGCACCGGCTGGCCAACCGGTTCCACCGCCGGCACACGGACGACACCCCGCCGATGAGCCTCACCGCGGAGGAGCGCCCACACAAGGTCATCGACGTCGAACCCTGACCCGCGAACGGGCCAGGGTTCGATAGGTCACTGCCGCGCCGTGCCCGGCGGCCGTGTAACTGCCGCTACGCCTGTGGCCGAGCCCCGGCGGTGGAGACGGCCAGCGCGCCCAGGTCGGTGGCGCGGCTCAGTGCCGCGGTCGGGGTGGCACCGGCGAGCCACGCGGTGAGCAGACCGGCCGCGAAGGCGTCGCCCGCGCCCGTGACGTCCACCACCGCCACCCGGTTGGCCGGAGCCACGCAGACCGGCGCGGTGCGGTCCACCCAGACCGCGCCGGCCGCGCCGCGCTTCACCACCACCCGCCGAGCCGTCGCCGAGAGCACCCGCCCCTGCGCCGCCGGGTCCAGCCCGCCGGCCAGCACCGTGGCCTCGTCCGCGTTGACCAGGAGCAGGTCGATGTCGCGTACCCAACTCAGGAACGCCGCCGCGCCGACCCGCCGCAACGGCGCCGCGGAGGCCGCGTCGACGCTGATGGTGAGCCCGCGCTCGCGGGCGGCGGCCAACGCCCGCAGCCCCGCGCCGCGCGACTCCGCGTCCAACAGGGTGTACGCGGACAGGTGCAGATGCCCAGCGCCGGGCGCCGCCGCGAGGGCCTGCTCGACGTGCGCGGCGCTCAGCCGCAGGTTCGCGCCCCGCTGGCTGACCATGGTGCGCTCGTCGTCGGCGGCCAACACGATGACAGTGCCGGTCGGTGCGCCCTCGACCCGCTCGATGGCGCAGTCGACGCCCGCCCGTTCCAGCTCGGCCACCCGGTCCCGCCCGGCGTCGTCGTCACCGACGGCCCCGACGAGCGTGACGTCCACCCGCTGCGCGGCGACCCAGGCGGCGGTGTTGGCCGCCTGACCGCCGCCGCCGAGACTGATCGCGGCCCCGGTGTCCGAGCCGGCCGCGAGCGGCCCGGACAACACGGCCACCACGTCGGTGATCACGTCCCCGACGACGACCATCCGGGCCGGTCGGGTCATGCCGGGACGGCGGTGCCGCGGGCCACCGAGGCGACAGCGATCCGCGCGGCCAGGTCGGCGTTGCGCAGGATGATCCGCACGTTCACCGCCAGGCTCGCGCCCTCGGTGGCCGAGTGGAAGTGCGCGAGCAGGTACGGCGTGACGGCCTTTCCGGTGATCCCGTCCCGCTCCAGCAGGGCCAGGCCCTCGGTGAGGGTCCGGTCGTGCAGCTCCGGGTCGAGCTGCTCGTCGACCGGCAGTGGGTTGGCGATGAGCATCCCGCCGGTGTGCACGGCGTGCTCGTCCCGGGCGGCGAGCACGGCGGCGACCTGCTCCGGGGAGTCCACCGACCAGTCCAGGTCGAAGCCGGCGTCGGTGAGGTAGAAGCCGGGGAACCGGCGGGTGCGGTAGCCGACCACGGCGACCCCGAGGGTCTCCAGGCGCTCCAGCGTCGCGCCGACGTCGAGGATCGACTTGACCCCGGCGCAGACCACAGCGATCGGGGTCTGGGCCAGGGTGACCAGGTCGGCCGACTCGTCGAAGGTGTGCGCGGCCTCCCGGTGCACCCCACCCAGCCCGCCGGTGGCGAACACGCCGATGCCGGCGGCGGCGGCCACCGCGCTGGTCGCGGCCACGGTGGTCGCCCCGTCCGCGCCGGTCGCGGCGGCGACCGCGAGGTCGCGGACCGAGAGCTTGGTCACGCCGTCGACAGTGGCCAGCCGGGTCAGCTGGGCGTCGTCCAGGCCGACCACCAGCTCGCCGCCGATCATGCCGATCGTCGCCGGAACGGCCCCGGCGTCCCGAACCGTCCGCTCGATCTCCCTGGCCACGCGCAGGTTCTCCGGTCGGGGCAGCCCGTGCGAGACGATGGTGCTCTCCAGGGCGACGACGGGCCGGCCGTCGCGCAGGGCTTCGGCCACCTCGGTGCCGTAGCTGATGTGAAAGTCAGTCACACGGGCACCGTACGGGGTGGGGCCTCGGCCGGCCTCAAGTGGACCCGGCCATGATGACCTGCCAAACTTGTCGGTCGGAGGTGCAGACGTGAGCACAGAGGTTCTCGAGCGTCCGGAGCTGAAGGACGCAGATACCGGTCCCGAGATGTTCCACTACGTCCGCAAGGAGAAGATCGCCGAGAGCGCCGTCATGGGCACTTTCGTCGTCGCTCTCTGCGGCGAGACCTTCCCGGTCACCAAGGCGGCCAAGCCGGGTTCGCCGGTCTGCCCCAAGTGCAAGGAGATCTACGACTCGTACCGTGAGTGAACCTCGGCCGGTGCTCCGGCCGGCGACGTAGCCTGCGGCGGTGACCACCTCCACCGCCCTGCTCCTCGCCGACCTGACCGGGGTGGCGGTGTTCGCCGCGTCCGGAGCCTCGGCGGCGGTGGCCAAGCGGCTGGACCTGTTCGGCGTCGCGTTCGTCGGCTTCGTGGCCGCCCTCGGCGGTGGGATCTTCCGGGACCTGGTCATCGACGAGGTGCCGCCGCTGGCGTTCGCCGACTGGCGGTACGTGGCCACTGCCGCGATCACCGCGCTCGCCGTCTTCTGGCTGCACCCCCAACTGGCCCGACTGCGCACCACAGTGCTGGTGCTGGACGCGGCCGGCCTGGCGCTGTTCACCGTCACCGGCACGCTCAAGGCGCTCGACGCCCGGGTGCCGGCCGTCGGGGCCTGCCTGATCGGCATGCTCACCGCGATCGGCGGCGGGCTCGGCCGCGACCTGCTCACCGCCGAGATCCCGGTCGTGCTGCGCCGGGAGATCTACGCGCTGGCCGCGCTGGCCGGTTCGGTCCTGGTGGTTCTGCTGTACGTCACCGGGCAGACCGGGCCCGCGCCGCTCACCGCCGCCGCCGTCCTGGTCTTCGGGCTACGCCTGATCGCGCTGCGTCGACGCTGGTCCGCGCCGGTGGCCGCGCTGCGCCCACCGCGCGCCGACGGGGCGGATCCACGCACCGACCGGGAGTGGTGAGACGGTCGGGGCGCTGTTCGATCGGGTGCGGGATTGTGACCAGCGTGGCGTCGCCTGGGCCCGACGGCCCGTGCTGGTTATGCTGAGTCGGCCTTCGCGGCAGCTTCTGCGCGGAGGCGTTTTCATGGGCGGCGGATCCTCGTGGCCCTCGCCCGGGGTCCGCCATCGTGCGGTCGGAGAGGAGCTTCGCGTGGCAGCCCGGACGCCGGTGCTCGAGACGTTCCCAGCGCTACGCGCCTGGCAGCGCAAGGCGCTGGTGGAGTACCTGCGTCGCCGTAGCGAGGACTTCACGGCGGTCGCCACGCCCGGCGCCGGCAAGACCACCTTCGCCCTGCGGATCGCGGCCGAGCTGCTCGGTGACGGCACCGTGGAGGCCGTCACAGTGGTCGCCCCGACCGAGCACCTGAAGAACCAGTGGTCCGACGCCGCGGCCCGGGTGGGCATCCAACTCGACGCCGCCTTCCGCAACGCCGACCTGCACTCGGCGGCCGACTTCCACGGCGCGGTGGTCACCTACGCGCAGGTGGGGATGGCCCCGCAGGTGCACCGGCGACGCACCATGACCCGACGCACCCTGGTCATCCTCGACGAGATCCACCACGCCGGCGACTCCCGCTCCTGGGGCGACGGGGTGAAGAACGCCTTCGAACCCGCCGTACGCCGGCTGATGCTCACCGGTACGCCGTTCCGCTCCGACGACAACCCGATCCCGTTCGTCAGCTACGAGCGGGGCGGGGACGGGCTGCTGCGCTCCCGCGCCGACTCGGTGTACGGCTACTCCGACGCGCTGCGCGACGGCGTGGTCCGGCCGGTGCTCTTCCTGGCGTACTCCGGGGAGACCCGCTGGCGTACCAACGCGGGGGAGGAGCTGGCGGCCCGCCTCGGCGAGCCGATGACCCAGGACCTGGTGGCCCAGGCGTGGCGTACCGCCCTGGACCCGGCCGGCGACTGGATGCCACAGGTGCTGCGGGCCGCCGACGCCCGACTCACAGTGCTGCGCAACGCGGGCATGGCCGACGCCGGTGGTCTGATCATCGCCACCGACCAGCAGACCGCCCGCTCGTACGCCAAGCTGATCGAGCAGGTGACCGGCGAGAAGGCCGCCGTGGTGCTCTCCGACGACCAGGGCGCGTCCGCCCGGATCGCGACGTTCGCGGCGTCCGAGCAGCGGTGGTTGGTAGCGGTGCGGATGGTGTCCGAGGGGGTCGACATCCCGCGACTGGCGGTTGGGGTCTACGCCACCAGCGCCAGCACGCCGCTCTACTTCGCCCAGGCGATCGGCCGGTTCGTGCGGGCCCGCCGGCCCGGGGAGACCGCGTCGGTGTTCCTGCCCAGCGTGCCGCACCTGCTCGGGTTGGCCAGCGAGATGGAGACCGAGCGCGACCACGTACTCGGTAAACCCAAGGAAGCCGACGGTTTCGACGACGACCTGTTGGAACGCGCGCAGCGCGACGACCAGGCCAGCGGGGAGCTGGAGAAGCGGTTCGCGGCGCTCTCGGCCACCGCCGAGCTGGACCAGGTGATCTTCGACGGCGCGTCGTTCGGCACCGCGGCCCAGGCCGGCACCCCCGAGGAAGAGGAATACCTCGGCCTGCCCGGTCTGCTCACCGCCGACCAGGTTTCGCTGCTGCTGACCAAACGGCAGGCCGCACAGCTCGCCGCCCAACGCCGTCGTACGGCCGACGGGGCCGCTCAGCCGGCCGCTGCGGCCACGGTAGCGCCCCCCGCACCCATGAGCGCCGCTCAGCGTCGCGTGGCGCTCCGGCGCCAACTGAACGCTCTGGTGGCCGCCCGACACCACCGCACCGGTCAGCCGCACGGCAAGATCCATGCCGAGCTGCGCCGGCTCTGCGGCGGCCCGCCGAGCGCCCAGGCCACCATCGAGCAGCTCGAGGAACGCATCGCCACCGTGCAGACCCTCTAGACCGACCCTCTAGACCGGCCCTCTAGACCGGCCCTCTAGACCGGTCCGGCCGTGGCGGGCTGCGCCGTGTCGCGTGATCCACTCGGTTTCCTTGAAGACGCGGTGTTCGAGCGAGGTGGAAGGCGCGACTTCCATGAACCCGAGTGGATCAATGGGGGTCTGGGCGGTACTGCGACTTGCCGCCCGGAACGGCTATGGCTGCCCCTGTGCGGGGCGTCCCGACGTCAAGATCGCGCACCATCCTGGTTCTAGTGGTGTCGGTGCGTCGGTGAGGCCACCACATCCTGGTTCGAGCGTGACCTTGGGGTCGGTGGCGCCCAGACCTCGCTCCCGGCCCGTCGGGGGCGGTGTCCGTCTTCAAGATCCGCGCTGGATCGGGGATGTTGCTGTCTCCCGCGTGTCGGAGGCAGCAACATCGGGGAAGTTGCGCAGATCTTGGCGCGGGGCGCGGGGCGCGGGGCGCGGGGCGCGGGGCGCGGGGCGCGGGGCGCGGGGCGCCTGGGTGTTCAGACAGAAAGAGCTGACCGGAGGCACCCTCGGGGTGCCTCCGGTCAGCTATGTCGGTTTGCGGATTTAGTTCGCCATCAGATCGGCGCCACGCCAGCTGAAATCGGGCTCCGTTGCGAACCGCTCGGTGATCTTCACGAGATCCTCCGCGTACTTGTTCGCGTGGTGCCCGCAGAACACCAGCTCGCTCCCACCCGCCAGAGTGATCCGGAGCTTCCCGGCAGCATTGCAGCGGTCGCACCGTTCATCGGCGGCTGGGGGAGCCGCCGTCACGGGCGGCGGCGTGAGGGTCGGGGTCATCGCCTTCCTCCTCTGGTCGTCACCGATGAACAATCTCTTCGGTCGTTGCTCACCTATCGTGCAACACCCTTACTAGGCACTGCCTTCCCTGTGTGCCCGCGGGGGACCGAGGTCACACCTGGAAGGGACAGTGTGCCGTGCACCAAGGGTGCCACGTCAACGATCACATTCGTGCATCCGGACGATCACCATCTGGTGTTGCACACCAGGTGGTCAAAACGACACGTTCGGTTGACGAAACCCGCTCAGTCCAGGTAATCCCGGAGGACCTGCGACCGGGACGGGTGACGCAGCTTGGACATCGTCTTGGACTCGATCTGCCGGATCCGCTCCCGGGTCACCCCGTAGACCTGGCCGATCTCGTCGAGCGTCCGCGGCTGGCCGTCGGTCAGGCCGAAGCGCAGACGTACCACACCCGCCTCACGCTCGGAGAGCGTCTGCAGCACCTGCTGGAGCTGGTCCTGCAGGAGCGAGAACGAGACCGCGTCGACCGCGACCACGGCCTCGGAATCCTCGATGAAGTCGCCGAGCTGGCTGTCGCCCTCGTCGCCGATGGTCTGGTCCAGTGAGATGGGCTCCCGAGCGTACTGCTGGATCTCCAGCACCTTCTCGGGTGTGATGTCCATCTCCTTGGCCAGCTCCTCCGGAGTGGGCTCGCGGCCCAAGTCCTGGAGCAGCTCACGCTGTATGCGGCCGAGCTTGTTGATGACCTCGACCATGTGCACCGGGATGCGGATGGTGCGGGCCTGGTCGGCCATGGCGCGGGTGATGGCCTGTCGGATCCACCAGGTGGCGTACGTGGAGAACTTGTAGCCCTTGGTGTAGTCGAACTTCTCCACGGCCCGGATCAGACCGAGGTTGCCCTCCTGGATCAGGTCGAGGAAGGCCATGCCGCGGCCGGTGTAGCGCTTGGCCAGCGACACCACCAGTCGGAGGTTCGCCTCCAGGAGGTGGTTCTTGGCCCGCTCGCCGTCGCGGGAGATCCAGCCCAGGTCACGGACCATGTCCCGGACGAGCTTCTCCTCGCCCTCGTCGGCAGCCCGCAGCCGCTCGGCGGCGTAGAGCCCGGCCTCGATCCGCTTGGCCAGCTCCACCTCCTGCTCGGCGTTGAGCAGCGGAACCTTGCCGATCTGCTTCAGGTACGCCCGGACGGAGTCGGCGGAGGCGGTCAGCTCGGCGTCGCGTCGCGCCTGCTTG
Organism: Micromonospora sp. NBC_00330; assembly: GCF_036136635.1. NCBI lineage: Bacteria > Bacillati > Actinomycetota > Actinomycetes > Micromonosporales > Micromonosporaceae > Micromonospora > Micromonospora sp. NBC_00330. The sequence goes on along the minus strand of NZ_CP108012.1, from coordinate 4,202,009 downwards.
AGGGCCTCGGACTCCTCGTCGTCCCACTCGAAGTCGTTGTCGGTCGCCGAGGCGGCGGCGTCGGTCTCGGCTGCCTGGGCCAGCTCGGCCGGCTCCTCGACCACCACGTCCTCGATCGCGGCGGCCAGCTCCTCCGGGTCGATCTCGCCCTCGGCGCCCGCCTTGCCGCCAGCCTTGGTCGGCTTGGCCCCGGCAGCCGCGGCCACCGTCGCCTTGGTGGCTCGGGTCGACTTGGTCGCCTTCGCCGGCGTCGCCGTGGCGGCCTCGGCGCCGGTCACCTTGCGGGCGGCCACCTTGCGCGGGGCCGACGTCGCCGGGGCGTCGTCGCCGGCGGGCGCCTGCTTCGGGGCCGGCGCGGCGGCCTTCTTGGTGGTCTTGGCGGTGGTGGCCCGGGACGCTGGCGTGGTCGAGCGGGCCGCGGCGACGCGGCGGCGGGTGCTCGCCGAGCCGTCCACGACGACGGTCACTCCCGCCTCGGAGAGCGCCCGCAGGATCTTCTTGGCCTGGGCCGGAGTCACCTCGGCGGACTCGACGGTGCGCGCGAGCTGAGCCGACGTGAGCTGACCACCGGCGCTCTGCGCGTGGGCGATCAGGGTGTCGGTGAGCGAGCGAACGTCGGCGCCGGGCTGGCGGGGTTCTGTCACGAATGACCTTCCGGAGGCGAAGAGCGGGCACGGCGGGTTCGTCCAGCGCAGCGAGGGTTACCGTGCCGGGCGATGTGGTTGAGGGACCCTCGTGTCACGGTCCGGCCGGTGGTCGGCGGTCCGTGCCGCGTGGGCAGGGGTGAATTGTAACGCCGTCTGCGGCGATCATCCTGCTCCGCACCGCGTACCGCCGGTGGGGACCGTCGGTGGGGCGGAGATATGGGCTTCGCGGTAATGATAGCCGCGCGACCGGCAAAGGGCTTCCGTCGTCGAGCCCGGTGGCGCGCAGAACGTGTCCGAACTGCCGTTTGAGCAGGCAGTACCAGGTCGACGTGGCGATTGCGAGGGTGCGCGTGTGGGTCACCGAGGTCGCTGTCGGTCCGGCCGGTGGCGTCCCCACCAGGTCGCGGTTGGGCAACGGTTGTGAGCCGAGCACGGACGGGGCGGTAAGCATTTAAGCGACATTACCAACTTAAAGGGGCATATTGGCGGAGGTCGGCCGCTCAAGCCGCGAGGCGGTGCGGGGTACGCCCACCTCGCAGCGGATCCGGGCGCCAAAGATCCTGGTCTGGTGCCGTCGTACGGCGTCGGGAACGATGATCTTCGGAAGCCGGGTCGGTAGTTTCACCCACCCACATGCACCCGGAGCGCGGAAAGAGGCGAATCATGACCAACTCGGCCACGACACCGTCGGAGCTGCTGACCATCGCGGTGGAGGTGGCTCGGGACGCGGCGGACACCGCGTACCGGATGCGTGCCGAGGGGGTCGTCGTTGCCGCCACCAAGAGCACCGTCACCGACGTGGTCACCGCCGCCGACCGGGCGGTCGAGCGGCAGATCCTCGACGCGTTGGCCGCGCTGCGCCCGGACGACTCGGTGCTGGGCGAGGAGTACGGCGAGGGAGCCCCCGGCGCGACGCGCAGCGGTGTGCGCTGGATCGTCGACCCGATCGACGGCACTGTGAACTACCTGTACGGACTGCCGTACTCCGCGGTCTCGCTGGCCGCCGAGGTCGACGGGGTGGTGGTTGCGGGAGTGGTGCGCAACGTGAGCACCGGCGAGGAATGGACCGCCACGGCCGGCGGTGGGGCCTGGCGCGACGGTGTCCGGCTGCGTTGCTCCGACGAGGTCGATCTGGGGCAGGCGCTGGTCGGCACCGGCTTCGGCTACGACGCCGGCCGTCGGGCGCACCAGGCGCAGGTGGTGGCCGGTCTGATCGCACACGTACGCGACATCCGCCGGCTCGGCGCCGCGGCGCTGGACCTCTGCCTGGTCGCCGAGGGGCGGCTCGACGCGTACTTCGAGAAGGGTCTTGCGGCCTGGGACCTGGCGGCCGGCGGGCTGGTGGCCGCCGAGGCGGGGGTTCGGGTCGCCGGCCTGGCCGGTCGGCCGCCAGGGCCGGACCTGGTGGTCGCGGCCCCGCCCGCGCTCTTCGCGCCGCTGCACGACCGGTTGGCCGCGCTGGACGCCGCCGGCGGTCCCTGACCGACGGACCAGGTCGGCCGGCTCCGGCCTTCTGAGCGGTCGGCTCCCGGCTTTGAGTGGCCGGCTCTGGCCGGCGGGCCAGGTCGGTGCCGGTCGTCGACCTGGCGCTGCGGTGGGGCGGTTACGCGGTCACTTGGCGGGTGGGGACGGGCAGGAGCCCTTGGGCGCCTCCGGCGGACCCGAGTCGCCGAGCGACTGGTTGACCTCGGTCGTGGTGGCGAGCTGCTGGAAGTTGTTGCCCAGCACCACGTCCACGGTGTCGTCGGTGCGCTTCGGGTCGTAGCCCGGGGTGGCGTTGTTGAGGAAGTACGCCTGGAGCAGGTGCGCGGACCCGACGCCCTTCGGGCCGTACCGCAGCACCGCGACGCTGTTGACCCTCTTCTCGTTCCCGGTCTTCTTGACCTGGAACTGCCGGTTGCTGAACTCGTCGGCGACGGTGTGGGCGAGTCCGGGCTGATCCGTGGCGTTGAAGACGTTGATCTTGACGTCCTTGCGCTCGCGCAGGGTCAGATCCGCCAACGGCCAGCCCTCGGGGCAACCCGCCGCGGTGCCCACGTTGCCCTGGCTGTCGCGGACCACGGCCACGACGACGAAGACCAGGGCGATGATCGCCAGCAGGCCGACGACGACGAGTGCTCGCACGCGCGCAAAACTCATCAGGGCACTCCCCGGACCTCAGTGGGTGGTGGCGGCCGGGAACGATCGCTCAGGCCGCCGGCCGTCGAATACGCCGCTGAGGTTAACGGTTGTCCGGCCGTCGCGTGGAAACAGCCCGACATGCCGGCGCGCCGACCGCGAACCGGGTACTACTACCCCTATCTTCGTGTCGCCTGAATCACATTGGGAACAACTTCGCGTGCGGGGGCGTACATCTCAGCCGCAAGGGCGGTATACATGCCTCGCCCAAGGGGGGGTAAGGTTCCGCGCTCGCAGGGGAGTCGCCCCGGCGAGCTCGACCCGTTCGGTCCTCGGGTCGGGTGCCCGACACAAGTGGTGGCCGGCCAGCGGAACCGAAACAGCGTCGTCCGGCGTTACAACCGGAAGCGACAACATCGATATGGGAGAGTGAAACCGATGGCCACCGACTACGACGCCCCGCGTCGCGACGAGGTCGACCTCGGCGAGGACAGCCTGGAAGAGCTCAAGGCACGGCGCGTCGACTCACAGTCGGGCGCGGTGGACGTCGACGAGGCCGAGGTGGCCGAGAGCTTTGAGCTGCCCGGTGCCGATCTGGCCGACGAGGAGCTCACGGTCAAGGTGCTTCCGATGCAGCAGGACGAGTTCCGGTGCGCCCGCTGCTTCCTGGTCCACCACCGTAGCCAGCTGGCAGTCGAGCGTAACGGCGAGCTGATCTGCCGCGAGTGCGTCTGACAACCACAACAGCACCGGCGGCGGCCTCCTGAACGGGGTCGCCGCTGCCGGTGTAGGCATGCGGCACCGGTGGGTACCTGCTTGACTCGTAGCGGGTAGCCACAGCACCGGGAGGTCCGATGAGCGATCGAGGCGGCACCACCGATGGCGGCACGGACGACCTCGGTGCCACCCGTGGCACGGACGACCTCGGTGCCACCCGTGGCACGGACGACCTCGGTGCCACCGTCGCGGCGTTGACCGCGGACGACATCGCGCCGGCCCGACGCCGCCAACTGCTGACCCGGATGGTCGGGCAGGCCCGTGCGCGGGGCATCTCCGACCTGTTCAAGCCGCGCGCCGCCGTGCGGTGGATGGTCGACACCGTCACCGAGATCGCCCCGCACGTGCCCGTACGGGACCTGGACACGCTGCGCCAGCACTTCCCCGGCCTGGACGACGTCGCCCTGGCCGACCGGCTCATCCGCAACGCGTCGCGGACCACCGCCGCGATCGGCGCGGCCGGTGGGGGTGTCGCCGCCGTCGAGTGGACGGTGGCCCCGACCCTGCTCTCCGCGCCGGTGCTGCTCGCCGCCGAGACCGTGGCCGTGGTGGCGGTGGAGCTGAAACTCGTCGGCGAGCTGCACGAGATCCACGGCGTGGCACTGCCGGCGGCCGGCAGCCAACGGGCGGTCGCGCTGGTGCACTCCTGGGCCACTCAACGTGGCGTCAACCCGATGGTGCCCGGCGTGGGAGTGGGAGCGGTGCTCGGCACCGCCGCCCGCAAGGAGTTGCGGGACATGCTGCTGCGGCGTTTCGGTCGCAACCTCACCACGCTCGGGCCGTTCCTGACCGGAGCGGCGGTGGCCAGCTTCCTCAACCGCCGGGCCACCCAGCAGATGGCCGACCAACTCCAGGTCGACCTGCGTCGGCGGGGCATCGCCCGGCCCGCGCCACCGGCGGCCCTCCCGGGCCCGCCTACCGGCACCTGAGCGGGCCGTCGCCGTCGGACCGGCTCCTTGTAGCGGGGCCCATGCCGTCGCGGACCGGCTCCTGAAGCGGGCCGATGCCGTCGGAGCGGCTCCCGAGCCAGGCCTTCGGCGTCGGGTCAGCCCGGCTCGCCCGCCGTCGGGTGGGTGGCCGCCAGGGCGTCCCGCGCGGTCAGCACCGCCTCGGCCAGCTCGACCGGGTGGCGGGTGCTCACCACCCAGAACGGGGTCGGATCCGCAGGATCGTCGAGGATCACCTGCACGGCGCCGCCGATCCACGGTCGCTGCACCACGAAGGCGAGCGGGTCCGCGCCGACACCGAGCACCTCACGTCGGCCGGCCACGTCCAGCGGCACCACGTCGGCCACGAAACGGACCGGCAGGCGGGCGTCGTCCACCCTCAGCTCGGCGTCGGCCACCCCGACCCGGATCCGGCCCAGCCACCACAGCCCGACCGCGGTGAGCGGCACCAGCACGGCGAACGGCAGCCAGGTGCGGACACCGGAGGCGCCCATCCAGATCTCGACGGCCAGCAACGCGGCGGCCACCAGCCCGGCCAGCCACAGCCACCAGGGCAGATCCAGCCGCTCGGTGTACGCCGAGCGGGCGGCGACCGGCGGCTGATCGGCGGACGGGGAGGGCGACATGCTCACTCCTGCGAGGGTACGGCGCACGGCGGCTCGACGAACCGGCAGGATGGCAGGGTCACCCCGCGAACCGGACGGAAGAGGGGACCCGTGACCGACGTCGTACCCGTGCCCGTACAGCTGCTCGACCCGGAGCTGCCGTTGCCCACGTACGCCCATCCCGGCGACGCCGGGGCCGACCTGGTGGCGGCCGCGGACGTCGAGCTGCCACCCGGCGGCCGTGCCCTGGTGCCCACCGGCGTGGCCGTCGCGCTGCCGGAGGGGTACGTGGGACTGGTCCATCCCCGCTCCGGTCTGGCGGCCAGGCTCGGCGTGACGGTGCTCAACGCGCCCGGTACGGTCGACGCCGGCTACCGGGGTGAGATCCTGGTCAACCTGATCAATCATGATCGGGATGTGCCGGCGAGGATCTCCCGCGGCGACCGGATCGCGCAGCTCGTGGTCCAGCAGGTCGCGCGGGCACGGTTCGAGCCGGTGGTCGAGCTGCCCGCGTCCCGGCGCGGGACCGGTGGGCACGGGTCCACCGGTGGGCACGCCGGGCTGGTGCCGTCGCCGACGGGCCAGGACCGGGTCGAGCGGCGGCCGAGCGAGCCGGGCCGCGGGCAGACGGAAGAGGTGGCAGGGTGAGTGTGAACAGCGGAGGGCAGGCGCAGTGATCTTCTCCCGAAAGCGGGCCGATGCGGAGCGGCAGACCCGTGACGAGCGGGCTACCCAGGTCCCGGACCAGGGCGATGCGACGCCGACGTTGGAGCGCGGCCCGTACGACATCTCCGAGAGCTACGACGACGTGCAGCGACTCGACCTGGGCAGCCTGCACATCCCGGCGATCGCCGACGTCGAGGTGCGGGTGCAGGCCGACCCGCAGGGTGTGGTCCAGCAGGTGGTGCTGGTGCACGGTGACAACGCGCTCCAGTTGGGCGTCTTCGCCGCCCCCCGGTCCGAGGGGATCTGGGACGAGGTGCGCGAGGAGATCCGGCAGTCGCTGCTCCGCGACGGCGCGAGCGCGCAGGAGGTCGCCGGCGAGTACGGCCCGGAGCTGCACGCCCAGGTGAACACCCCGGACGGCGCGACGAACCTGCGGTTCGTCGGAATCGACGGGCCGCGTTGGATGGTCCGGGGCGTGTTCCAGGGCCCGGTGGCCACCGACCCGGCAATGGCCGGGCCGCTCGTCGAGTGCCTGGACGGCCTGGTGGTCGACCGTGGGCAGGAGGCGAAGCCGGTTCGCGAGCCGCTGCCACTGCGGCTGCCCCGGGAGATCGCCGACCAGGCCGAGGCCGAGGCGGGCGACGCCGCCGCCGAGCCGCGTCAGGTCTGACCGGCGCGCACCGGCCCGCCGGAACCAGCCCCGTCGGCGTACGCTGGCGGCACGGTTCCGGCGCCGCCGGGGCCGGCCGGGGACGGCGAGCGTGGAGAGGGTGACGCGGAGGTCATGACGACCGACGAGGGCAGGGTGTCGCTGCGGCGCATCCTGCAGAGGTTCACCGCCAGCGAGGCCGAGATCGACGCGCAGGAGCTGCGTCGGGAGAGCGCCGAGTGCGGCGGGATCCCCGCCCAGCAGTGCTCCCGGGGTCAGCTGGTCTCGGTCGCCGGTCGGCTGCGCACAGTGGTCTACACGCCGCGCACCAATCTGCCCACCCTCGAGGCCGACCTGTACGACGGCAGCGACGTGGTGACCCTGGTCTGGCTGGGTCGACGGCACATCGCCGGGATCGAGCCGGGCCGGCATCTGACCGCCCGTGGCCGGGTGGCGGTGCGGGACGACCGCAAGGTCATCTACAACCCCTACTACGAGCTGGACTCGCCCAAGTGACGGCACTGCGGACGGAAGGCCGGCGATGACGACGGGACAGGACCGGGCGGCACAGCCGGATACCGACCCTCAGGACGAGGAGCCGCTGCCGACGATCGCCGAGCAGATGGCCGACCAGCTCGGCGGCTGGCGCGGGCTGGTCGAGTCCAGCATCCCGGTCGTGGTGTTCGTCGTCGCCAACGTCATCGGCGAGCTGCGGCCGGCGGTGATCGCGTCGATCGCGGTCGCCGTGCTGATCGCAGGGCTGCGGCTGGCCCAGCGTCGGCCGATCCGGCACGCCGTCAACGGGCTCTTCGGCGTCGGCGTCGGCGCGGCCATCGCGTGGCGCACCGGCGACGAGCGTGACTTCTACCTTCCCGGCATCCTCTACGGCATCGGCTACGGCATCGCCCTGCTGATCTCGGCCGCGATCCGGCAGCCGCTGGTGGGCTGGATCTGGTCGGTGTTGGTGGCCAAGGGCCGTTCGGAGTGGCGGTCCGACCCGAAGCTGGTGCGCACCTTCACCCAACTGACAGTGCTCTGGGGCGTGGTCTGGCTGGCCAAGGTGGGCGTGCAGGCCGGGCTCTACCTGGCCCACCAGGACACCGCCCTGGGCGTGGCCCGGCTGGCGCTGGGCTACCCGCCGTACGCGCTGCTGTTGCTGATCACGGTCTGGACGGTGCGCCGGGTCACCCGGGAGTCGCCGCCGGCCCCGCTGCCCAGCGCCTGAGGGAGGCCGGGCCGACCCGATCGCTCAGCGCGCCCGTCGGGGTCAGCGTGAGCTGCGGGTCCGTTCGACGCTGTCCGGCCCGAGGATCACCGCGCGGACCTCGTCCTCCACCTCGGCGGTGCAGACGAAGATCAGCTCGTCGCCGGCCTCGATCGGGTCGTCCGGGCTGGGCACCAGGACCCGTTTGCCGCGCAGGATCGCCACCAGGGCGGAGTCGCGGGGCAGCGGCACGGCGTGGATCGGTTGACCGACGTAGGGGGCGGTCGGCGGCAGGGTGATCTCGACGAGGTTCGCCTCGCCCTGTCGGAAGGTCATCAGCCGGACCAGGTCGCCGACGGTGACCGCCTCCTCGACGAGCGCGGCCATCACCCGCGGCTTGCTCACCGCGACGTCCACGCCCCACTGCTCGGTGAACAGCCACTCGTTCTCGGCCCGGTTGACCCGGGCGACCACCCGGGGCACCGCGAACTCGGTCTTGGCCAGCAGCGACAGCACCAGGTTGGTCTTGTCGTCGCCGGTCGCCGCTACCACCACGTCGCACCCGGCGATGTTGGCCTCCTCAAGGCTGGCCACCTCGCACGCGTCGGCCAGCACCCAGTCGGCAGCCGGCACCCGGTCCGGACGCAGCATCTTGGGCTGGCGTTCGATGAGCATCACCTGGTGGCCGTTGTCGATCAGCTCCTGGGCGATCGAGCGGCCCACGTTGCCCGCGCCCGCGATGGCGACCCGCATGGCTCAGTGCCCTCCTTCCGGCGGCGTCGCCGCCACCGACGTGACAGTCGCCACGATGTCATCGCTGACCAGCATGAACACCTGGTCGCCCTCCTGCACGACGGTGGAGCCGGTGGGCAGCGTGCCGATGCCGAAGCGGATCAGGTAGGCCACCCGCGCCCCGGACGCCTCCTCCAGCGCCCGCACCGACCTACCGATCCAGTCCTTGTGTACGGGCACCTCGACGATCGACACCGTGCTCGTCGGGTCGCGGAAGATCTCCACGTTGCCCTCCGGCACCAGGTGCCGCAGCATCCGGTCCGCAGTCCAGCGCACGGTGGCCACTGTGGGGATGCCCAGCCGCTCGTAGACCTGCGCCCGGCGCTGGTCGTAGATGCGGGCGGCGACCCGGGACACGCCGAACGTCTCGCGGGCCAGCCGGGCCGAGATGATGTTGGAGTTGTCGCCGCTCGACACCGCCGCGAAGGCGTCCGCGCGCTCGATGCCGGCCTGCCGGAGCACCTCGCCGTCGAAACCGGCCCCGGTCACCGTGATCCCGGCGAAGTCGGGGCCGAGCCGGCGGAAGGCGTCGGCGTCCTGGTCGATCACCGCCACCGAGTGCCCTCGGGACTCCAGGCTGTGGGCGAGGGTCGACCCGACCCGACCACATCCCATGATCACGACGTGCACGCTGTCCCTCCCAAGGTGCGTCCCGCTCCCGCTGCCGGTGGCCTTCGAGTGCGAGCCTGCCACGTCCCGGTCACGAGCGGGGACCGACCGTACCCCGCCGTCGTGAGCAGCGGTGATCGCCCACCCCCGCGCCCCCGCCGAGGTGGTCGTACTCTTGGCGTTCGTGGCCAGTCCCACCTCGCTGCTGAAGCGGCTTCTTCTCGGTCGACCGTTCCGGTCCGACCGGCTTCAGCACACCCTCCTGCCGAAGCGCATCGCGCTGCCCGTGTTCGCTTCCGACGCGCTGTCCAGCGTCGCGTATGCGCCCGACGAGATCCTGCTGACCCTCTCCATCGCCGGTGCGTCCGCGTACTTCTTCTCGCCGTGGATCGCGCTGGCCGTGGTCGTGGTCATGCTCACCGTGGTGGCGAGCTACCGGCAGAACGTGCACGCCTACCCGTCCGGTGGTGGCGACTACGAGGTGGCCACCGTCAACCTGGGGCCGAAGTTCGGCGTCGGGGTGGCCAGCGCGTTGCTTGTCGACTACGTGCTCACGGTGGCGGTGTCGGTCTCCTCCGGGGTCGCCAACCTGGGCTCCGTGGTGCCGTTCGTGGCCACCCACAAGGTCCTGATCGCGGTGAGCGCGGTGGTCCTGCTCACCGCCGTCAACCTGCGTGGGCTGCGCGAGTCGGGCACGGCGTTCGCCATCCCCACCTACGGCTTCGTGATCGTGATGCTCGGCATGCTGCTCACCGGGCTGTTCCGGGTCTTCGTGCTGGGCGACGAGCTGCGCGCGCCGAGCGCCGACCTGGTGATCCAGGCCGAGCACAGCGTGACCGGTTTCGCGCTCGTCTTCCTGCTGCTGCGAACGTTCAGCTCGGGTGCCGCCGCGCTCACCGGCGTGGAGGCCATCTCCAACGGGGTGCCGGCGTTCAAGGCGCCGAAGAGCCGCAACGCCGCCACCACCCTGCTGCTGCTCGGCACCATCTCGGTGAGCATGCTGGTCGGGATCATCTGGCTGGCCCGGCTCACCCACCTCCAGTTCGTCGAGGATCCGAACCTCCAGATCGTCTCCGGCCCCGAGGGGTACGTGCAGAAGACCGTCACCACCCAGCTCGGCGAGACGGTCTTCGGTTCCGGGTCGATCCTGCTCTACGTGCTGGCCGGGGTGACCGCCCTGATCCTCTTCCTGGCCGCGAACACCGCGTTCAACGGTTTCCCGGTGCTCGGCTCCATCCTGGCCCAGGACCGCTACCTGCCCCGCCAGTTCCACACCCGGGGCGACCGGCTGGCCTTCTCCAACGGCATCACCTTCCTCGCCCTCTTCGCGATCGTGCTGATCGTCGGCTTCCAGGCCGAGGTGACGAAGCTGATCCAGCTCTACATCGTCGGGGTCTTCGTCTCGTTCACCGTCTCCCAGGTCGGCATGATCCGGCACTGGAACCGGCACCTGCGCACCGAGCGGGACCCGGAGGCCCGTCGCCGGATGCACCGCTCCCGGGCGATCAACACGTTCGGCGCGGGCCTGACCGGTGCGGTGCTGGTGATCGTCCTGATCACCAAGTTCCTGCTCGGCGCCTGGATCGCCATCGCCGCGATGGCGGTGATCTACGTGCTGATGCTCGCCATCCGCCGGCACTACGACCGGATCGCCGTCGAGCTGACCCCGCCGGACGAGGGCCGAGCCGTGCTGCCCGCCCGCAACCACGCGATCGTGCTGGTCAGCAAGGTGCACCAGCCGACGCTGCGGGCCATCGCCTACGCCCGCGCCACCCGGCCGGACACGCTCACCGCGGTGACGGTGAACGTCGACGAGAAGGACACCCGGGACCTGCAAGCCGACTGGGAGCGCCGGGAGATGGCCATCCCGCTCACCGTGATCGACTCGCCGTACCGGGAGATCACCCGCCCGATCCTCGACTTCGTCGCCTCCACCCGCCGCAAGTCGCCCCGGGACGTGGTCACCGTGTTCATCCCGGAGTACGTGGTCGGCCGTTGGTGGGAGAACCTGCTGCACAACCAGAGCGCCCTGCGCCTCAAGGGCCGGCTGCTCTTCGAACCGGGGGTGATGGTGGTCAGCGTGCCGTGGCAGCTCGCGTCGACAGCGAGCAAGAACCTGGACCGGCTGGACGCCACGCTGTCCCGGACACCGGCGCGTGGTCCACGGGGCGCAGTGCCACCGCTGGTCGCCGCGCCGCCGGTGGCCGCCGCACCGCCCGCCGAGGGCGGGCCCGAGAACAGCGGAACGATGGGGAACACTCGTGACTGAGCCGGGCGGTCAGCGGACCGCGACACCCAGGACGCCGTCGGCGTCGTCCGCCTCGTCGACGTTCGAGCGGGGCCTGGCCGAGACGGACCGGGTCGAGCTGACAGTCGACGCGGTCGCCCCCGGCGGGCACTGTGTCGCCCGGGTGGACGGGCAGGTGGTCTTCGTCCGGCACGCGCTGCCCGGTGAACGGGTCGTCGCCGAGGTGACCGAGGTGCACCGGGGGTTCGTCCGGGCCGACGCGGTGACAGTGCTGGAGCCCTCCCCGGACCGGGTCGAGCCGCCCTGCCCGTACGCGAAGCCGGGTGCCTGCGGGGGGTGCGACCTCCAGCACGTCGCACCGGCCGCGCAGCTGGCCTGGAAGACCGCCGTCATCCGCGAGCAGCTGGTGCGCCTCGGTGGGCTGACCGACGTCGAGCTGGACCGGCTCGGCGTCCGGGTCGAGGCGTTGCCCGGTGGGCTGCTCGGCTGGCGCTCCCGGGTCCGTTACGCGGTCGACGCCGCCGATCGGGCCGGCCTGCTCAAGCACCGCTCGCACGAGGTGGTGCCGATCGACCGCTGCCGGATCGCCCACCCGGCCATCCAGCAGTTGCCGGTGCTCACCCCCACCGGTGCGCGCTGGCCGGCCGCCGAGGCGGTGGAGACCGTCGCCAGCACCGGCGGGGACGTGACCGTCACGGAGATCCGCGACGGGGTGCCCGCCCCGGTCAGTGGCCCGACCGAGGTCCGCGAGGTCGCCGCCGGACGGGACTGGACGCTGCCCGCGTCCGCGTTCTGGCAGGTGCACCCGGCCGCCGCAGACGCCCTCTCCACGGCCGTGCTGGAATTGCTGGACCCGCAGCCGGGCGAGGTCGCCTGGGACCTCTACGGCGGCGCTGGGCTGTTCGCCGCCGGGCTGGCCGCACGGGTCGGCGCGACCGGCCGGGTGACTGTGGTCGAAGCGGCGGCGCAGGGTGTCGCCGCCGCCCGGGAGAACCTCGCCGACCTGCCCAGCGTCGAGGTGGTGTCGGCCCGGGTGGAGACCGCGCTGGCCCGCCGACGAATCACCGGCCCGGTCGACGTGGTGGTGCTCGACCCGCCGCGCTCCGGGGCCGGCGCCCCGGTGGTCCGCGCGCTGGCCGCCGCCGGCCCGCGGGCGGTCGCGTACGTGGCCTGTGACCCGGCCGCCTTCGCCCGGGACGTGCGTACCTTCGCCGACCTCGGTTGGCGGCTGGCGGCGCTGCGGGGCTTCGACCTCTTCCCGATGACGCAGCACGTCGAGCAGGTCGGGCTGCTGCTTCCCCCGGACGCGCGGTAGAACGCCCCGCGTCGGCGCCTGACCGGGTGCTCAGCCGCCCACTCCCCGCCCGGCCCGGGTGGGTGGGGCTCGGGCCGGGCTGCGGAGTACCGGGGGGCCGATAGACTCTCCGGTCATGAGTGTTGAAGAGGACACGGCCAACCACGGCCGGCTGCTGGGGACGGTTCGCGGTCCGCAGGACGTCAAGCGGATGTCCGGCGAGGAACTGGACGTCCTCGCCGCCGAGATCCGGGACTTCCTGATCACCAAGGTCTCCCGTACCGGCGGGCACGTCGGGCCCAACCTCGGTGTGGTCGAGCTGACGCTCGCCATGCATCGCGTCTTCGACTCCCCCCGGGACCGGCTCCTGTTCGACACCGGCCACCAGGCGTACGTACACAAGATCCTTACCGGGCGTCAGGCCGGCTTCGACAAGCTCCGCCAGCGCGGTGGCCTCTCCGGCTACCCCAGCCAGGCGGAGAGCGAGCACGACCTCATCGAGAACTCGCACGCTTCCACAGCTTTGTCCTACGCCGACGGCCTCGCCAAGGCGTACGCCCTGCGGGGCGAGGCACGCAGCGTCGTGGCAGTGGTCGGCGACGGCGCGCTGACCGGCGGCATGTGCTGGGAGGCGCTGAACAACATCGCCACCGCCGGCAACTCCCTCGTGATCGTGGTCAACGACAACGGCCGGTCCTACTCGCCGACCATCGGCGGGCTGGCCGACCACCTCTCCTCGCTGCGGCTCAACCCCGGCTACGAGAAGGTCCTCGACACCGTCAAGGACGCCCTCGGCTCCACGCCGCTGGTCGGCAAGCCGATGTACGAGGTGCTGCACGCGGTCAAGAAGGGCATCAAGGACGCTGTCGCCCCCCAGGCCATGTTCGAGGACCTGGGCATCAAGTACGTGGGCCCGGTGGACGGGCACGACGTGACGGCTGTCGAGGCGGCGCTGCGCGCGGCCAAGAACTTCGGCGGCCCGGTCATCGTGCACGCGGTCACCCGCAAGGGCTACGGCTACCGTCCCGCCGAGGAGGACGAGGCCGACTGCCTGCACGGCCCCGGCAGCGCCTTCGACGTGGAGACCGGCGCTCTGCTGGCCGCCCCGTCGGTGAAGTGGACGCACGTCTTCGCCGACGAGCTGCTGGCCATCGCCGACGAGCGCCCGGACGTGGTGGGCATCACCGCCGCCATGGCCGAGCCGACCGGCATCGCCAAGCTGGCCCGCAAGTACCCCGAGCGGGTGTACGACGTGGGCATCGCCGAGCAGCACGCGGCCACCTCGGCGGCCGGGCTGGCGCTGGGTGGCCTGCACCCGGTGGTCGCGGTCTACGCCACCTTCCTCAACCGCGCCTTCGACCAGGTCCTGCTGGACGTGGCGATGCACAAGCTGCCGGTGACCTTCGTGCTGGACCGGGCGGGCATCACCGGCCCGGACGGGCCCAGCCACTACGGCATCTGGGACATGTCGGTCTTCGGGGTGGTGCCGGGGCTGCGGATCGCCGCTCCCCGCGACGCCGCCACCCTGCGCGAGGAGCTGCGCGAGGCGCTGGCCGTCGACAACGGCCCGACAGTGGTGCGGTTCCCGACCGGTGCCGTCGCCGCGGACCTGCCGGCGCTGCGCCGGGTCGGCACTGTCGACGTGCTGGCCGAGTCCGCCCGTACCGACGTGCTGCTCGTCGCCGTCGGCTCGTTCGGCCAGCTGGGCATGGAGGTGGCCGCCCGGGTCGCCGAGCAGGGCTACGGGGTCACCGTCGTCGACCCCCGCTGGGTGCGTCCGGTCCCGGCGGAGCTGGTCGACCTGGCCGCCCGCCACCGGCTCGTGGTCAGCGTCGAGGACGGCGTCCGGGTCGGCGGGGTGGGCGACGCGCTCGCCCAGGCGATGCGCGACGCCGACGTCCGGGTGCCGCTCAAGGACCTGGGTGTGCCGGCCGACTGGCACCCGCACGGCACCCGCGCGCAGATCCTCGCCGACCTGGGTCTGACCGCCCAGGACGTGGCCCGCAACGTCACCGGTTGGATCTCCGGCCTGGATGCCACCCCGGACCGCCTCACCCCCAGCGACGCGGCCGCACAGAACTGACGAGAACGAACAACGGCGGGCGTCCCCAGGGACGCCCGCCGTCGTGTGTCCCGCCCACCCTCTCTGGTCGATCAAGGACTTATGGTGGGCGGTGATTGGTGGTTCGCGCCTTTTGCGGGGCACCACAACTGCATGATCGACCGGGTCAAGGTGCGGCGCGGCAATGTGCCGCCGCGTTCCGCCGCGTTTCCCCGTCGATCTTGCACTTTCGGTTGGCGTAACGCGCCTTGAGTCCCGATTTGTCGGCGCAGAAAGTGCAAGATCGCGGGGTGGGTGGGTGGGGGCTAGCGGGGGGAGATTGAGCGGTAGTGGGTTTTGTCGGTGTTGGCGAGGCTGTAGGTCTGGGAGCGGGACGGGGTGGGGATGACCGCCAGGCCGGGGCGCTCGACCAGCAGGGGAGTGCCCGGCGGGACGGACAGGGAGCTGTCCCGGGTGGCCCGCCAGCTCAGCACCACCAGCGGCTGACCGGGCACCGGCAGTTGGTACGCCTGCAACGGGGTGGCCCGGTCGGCGGGTGAGACGACGGGCGCGCTCCCGTCGGCCGGTCGATAGATCACCGCCGTCATCGCGCCGGCGTCGGTGTCCCAGCTGAGCTGCTGCAACTCGGCCGGCTCGCCGCCGCCGAGGGCGACTTCGCCGAGCGAGCGCACTGTGAGCTTCGCCATCGGCCAGGACGTCGGCACCGAGCGTGGGGCGTCCCGGTCCCCGATCCGGCGCGGGATGCTGCCGAAGGGGCCCCGATCGCCGGACAGCACACAGGTGTCCAGGCCGGTGAGCGCCCGCCGGCCCGTGCCGGACTCGTCGCGGACCAACGGATAGCGCGGGTCGACGGTGCCGGTGCCCAGGTCGAGCAGCCGGTCGGCGGCCCGCCCACGGGGGAGTGACTCGGTGGTCCGCAGGGTCGCGGTCACGCCGACGGCCGTGCAGGACGGCACGTCGACCGGTGCGCTGAGACCGTCCGCGATGGTCAACGTCCGGTCCTTCGGCCCGAGGAGGCTCTGCACCCGGGCCGAGACCAGGTAACGCCGGCCGCCGGCCGTCTGCACCGGCAGCACGTCGGAGTAGACGAGGTAACCCGGATCGGTGTACTCGGTGGCGCGGGTCACCGCGTACCGGTCGCCCTCGCGAGTCAGTTGCAGCAGCCAGGACGCGCTTTCGCCGGGCACGTCGGCGGCCACCAGCGCCACCGGGGCGCCGTCGACCCGACCCGAGAAGAGGATGCCCGACGAGGGCAGGTGCGCGCGGTCGTCGGCCGGCGATCGCCAGCCGCGGACCGCCGCGGTTACCGCCGCCGTCGCCGTGGCGTCCCCGGAGAGGTCGCCGCGGGGCGGCCACACGGCGAGGGTGCCGTCCAGGCTGTCGTACCCGACCCGGAGGTCCTGCGGCTTCCGCTCGGCTACCGGACCGCAGGCCGTGCCGGCCAGCAGCGCGCTCAGCAGGACGGGAAGCGCCCTGCCGTACCGACGGCCTGGAGTCACCTGGCCCGCCCCCGATCGCCTCACCGTCGCTGTCGGAAAGCGCCATAGTACGAGATGTCCGATGCGGCGCCTCAGTTGGCCGGCATCCGAACCACCACAGTGGACAGCACCGGGGGTTTAGGACGTTTTGGTTGCTCCGGTAGACTCCGCCGACTGTGACGCCTGCCGAGTCCCGCGCCCTGCCCGCGCCGCACCCGGAGGCGGCAGCCGACTCCGCCGAACTGGTGAGCTACCGCACGCCGGCCGGCCTCTTCGCCGGCCCGCCCGCGCTGGCTGCCCCCACCACAGCGCCGGCCGAGCCCGAAGCGCCGGCCGCCCCCACAGCGCCGGCCGCCCCCGAAGCGCCGACCGAGCCCCAAACGCCGACCGAGCCCGGAGCAGCGGCCGAGAGCGCGGTGCCGACGCGGGCGCGGTGGCGCCGGTGGACTCGGCGTCGGCAGCACCTGGCGGTGGGCGGGCTGTTCCTGCTCGCCGCGCTCTGGGTGACCAGCCGGATCTGGCTGGACCCGTCCGGTCGGGTGGCCTCGCTCTACACCGGTGACCCGGCGCAGGTGCAGTTCTTCCTCGCCCACTCGGTACGCGTGGTGCTGCACGGCGAGTACCCGTTCTACACCGAGCAGATCAACTACCCCGACGGCGTCAACCTGATGGCCAACACGGCCGTGTTGGCGCTGGGCATCCCGATGGTCCCGGTGACGCTGCTCTTCGGGCCGGCGGTCTCCTTCGTGGTGCTGGTCACGCTCGGTCTCGCCGGCACCGCCATGGCCTGGTACCTGATGCTCTCCCGCCACCTGGTGCGTACCCCGCTCGCGGCGGCGGTCGGCGGCTGGTTCTGCGGTTTCTCGCCCGCGATGCTCTCGCACGCCAGCTGGCACCCGAACATCATCAGTCAGTTCCTGCTGCCGTTCATCGTGTGGCGGGTGCTGGTGCTCACCCGCTCCGGAAGACCGGTTCGGGACGGGGCCCTGCTCGCCATGATGGTCACCGCGCAGGCGTTCATCAACGAGGAGATCCTGCTCTTCACGGCGTTGGCCTGCGGCGTCTTCCTGCTGGCGGTGCTGGCCCAGGAGCCGGCCCGCTGGCGGGCGGCCTGGCGGCCCCTGGGCGTCGGCGTGGTGACCTGCGCGCTGCTGGCGGGGGCGCTGCTGGCGTACCCGCTCTACGTGCAGTTCGCCGGGCCGATGGCCTACCACGGGCTCAGCGACGCGGTGAAGGACTACGGCAACGACATCGCCGCCTTCTTCGCCCCCGGCTCACCCACCCTCGGCGGCAACCAGCGAGCCAACATCAACCTGGCGCCGAACTACTCCGAGGAGAACGCCTTCTTCGGCTGGAGCCTGTCCATGCTGGCGATCGGCATCGTGGTCTGGCTCCGCCGGGAGTTGATCGTTCGGGCGCTCGCGGTGACCGGCGTGTTCTTCGCCGTGCTCTCCCTCGGCGAGAGGGTCTCCTGGTGGGACCGCGAGCTGATCACCGGGCCGTGGCAGTGGTTGGTCCACCTGCCGCTGCTGGACGCGGTGGTGCCGACCCGGTTCGGGCTCATCACCAGCGTGGTGATCGGCCTGCTGCTGGCGCTCGCCGTCGAGCGGGCCTGGGCGCTACGACCGGCCGACCGCCGTACCGTCCACGTGCTCACCGCCGCGGGCCTGGCCTTCGCGCTGCTGCCGATCGCACCGATGCCGCTGCGGATGGTCTCCCGGCCGCCGGTGCCGGACTTCATCACGGCGGACCGGTGGCGGGCGTACGTCGGGCCGGACCAGACGCTGGTGCCGATCCCGGTGCCCAGCATGGGAAACACGCACGGCATGCGCTGGGCGGCGGCCACCAACCTCGACTTCAAGATCCCCGGTGGTTACTTCCTCGCGCCCCGCAACGGCAACACCGGTGACGCGGGCCGGTTCGGCGGTCGTCCCAGCGGGGTGGGTCAGATGTTGGAGGAGGTGGCGACCACCGGCCGTACGCCCAAGCTTGACGACCGGCAGCGTCGGCGCTTCGCCGACGAGCTGCGGCACTGGCGGGCGGCGATCCTGGTGCTGCCGGTGCGGCAGCAGAACGCCGAGCCACTGCGACGTACGGTCGAGGAGCTGGTCGGCCCGGGCCGCCAGGAGTTGGACGTCTGGGTCTGGGACGTGCGGACGCTCAGCGACCGTTCGGTCTGATGACCACCGGGACGACGTCCCCGAACATTTCGCCCCCGGCGACGGTCGGCGCGTTCCGTCCGGCCTGGCTGCGGGACGCGCTGGTGGTGGCCGGCTATCTGGGCCTCGCCGTGCTGGTGACCAGCGGGCAGTGGGGCCGCCCGTGGCGGCTGTTCCACCAGGCGGGTGACCAGATCCTCTTCGAGTGGATGCTGGCCCACGCGGCGCATGCAGTGGTCGAGGGGGAGAACCCGCTCTTCAGCACCGGGTTGAACGCGCCCGACGGGGTCAACCTGATGGCGAACACCTCGGTGCTCGGCCTGGGTGTCCCGCTCACCCCGGTCACCCTGCTCTTCGGCTCGCAGGTGGCGTTCTGCGTGGCGGTCGTCTGTTGCCTCGCCGGGACAGCCGTCGCCTGGTACGTGCTGCTGCGCCGCCGGCTGGTCGGCACCCGGGCCCCGGCTGCGGTGGGTGGGCTGATCTGTGGCTTCGCCCCGGGCATGATCGCTCAGGCCGGCGCCCACCTGCACATCGCCGCCCAGTTCCTGGTGCCCGCGATCCTTGCCCTGGTGTTCCGGCCCGCCTCGCAGACGACGCGACACGGCGTGTGGCGGCCGGGCGTCGGCCTGGGGCTGCTGCTCGTCTGGCAGGTCTTCATCGGCGAGGAGGTGCTGGTCTTCCTGGTGCTCGCGGCCGGCGTCTTCGCGCTGGGTTACGCGCTCGCCGACCGGGTGACCGTACGGCGGCTGGCACCGGCCCTGTTCGGTCGACTCGCCGTGGCGGCCGGCGTGGGGGCGGTGCCGCTGGCGTACCCGTTGTGGTTCCAGTTCCACGGCCCGCAGCACTACTCCGGGATGGCGTTCGCCACGCAGGGCTTCCAACTGGACGTCGCCTCGTTCACCGCGTCGGCCCGGCAGACCGTGCTGGGTGACGACTGGCTGCCGGGGCTGCTCTCGCCGAATCCGACCGAGGAGAACTCGTTCTTCGGTCCGGGCCTGCTGGTGCTGGCCGTGGTGATCGTGATCTGGCAGTGGCGACGACCGCTGGTCCGGGCACTGGCCGCCTGCGGCGTGGTCTTCGCCCTGCTCTCGCTCGGCGACGAGTTGCGGGTGGACGGTGAGGGCACCGGCATTCCGGGGCCGTACCGGCTGGTCGGCGGGCTGCCGTTGCTCGATCTCGCGGTGCCGGCCCGGTTCGCGCTGGTCTGCGTACCGGTGCTGGGTGTGCTGGTGGCGCTGTCAGTGGACCGGGTGCGGGCCGCGCGCGGGCCGAACGTGGCGCCGGGCCTGCCGGTGCGGCTGCTGTGGGCCGGCGCGGTCGCCGCCGCGTTGTTGCCCCTGTTTCCGACTCCGATCCGCGTGGTGCCGGTCGCGCCGGTGCCGGCGTTTCTCGCCGCCGGTGGCTGGCGTCCGCTGGTGCCGCCCGGTCGGACGGTTGTCGCGGTGCCCCCGGTCACCGGTGCCGGGCGCAGCCCGGTGATGCTCTGGTCCGCCCGTACCGGCCTGGGGTTCGCCGCGCCCGGCGGTTACTTCATCGGCCCCAGCGGCCCGGACGACCCGGCGGCCCGCTGGGGCGCGCCGGACCGGCCTACGTCGGTGCTGCTGCGGCAGGTGGTCGAGACCGGCGCGGTGCCGGTGCTCACCGACGCCGACCGCCGCCAGGCCGTCGAGGACCTGCGGCACTGGCGTGCCGCGGTGGTCGTACTCGGGCAGGTGGAGCACGGTGACCCGGTCCGCCGAACCGTCGACGACCTGCTCGGCCCGGGCCGACCGGTCGACGGCGGATGGTTGTGGGACGTCCGGGACCGGGTCGGGTGACTAACCCACCAGGGCGCGCACGTCCCAGACCCAGACGTCGTCGACCCGCTGCGGTGGCCCGATCAGGGCGGTGACCAGCTCACGGAGCACCGCCTCGCGGGGGTGCGCCCCGAGCACCACCACCGACGCCCGCCAGAACCGCAGGTCCTCGACGGCCTGCCGGCGGTTCTCGTCGGTCAGCGCCGGAACCGTGCCGCTGTCCATCGTGGAGTAGATGAGGGAGCTGGTCGGTCGGTTCGGTGCACCGAAGACCCCCTCACCCAGCTCGTTCGGGCCGATGAAGTAACCGCCCGGAACGGGGAACTCCTGCCCGGTCAGCGCACTCCACCGCAGCGTCGGCAGACCGTGCACGTTGCTCGGGATCGGCACCGGCACCAGGGTTCGACCCGCCGGCACGTACGGCCGCCAGCCGCCAGCGGTGATGAAGTGCGGCGGTGGGTCGATCTGCTGGGCGGGCAGCGGGCGGGGAAAGAGCGGCAGCACGGCGAGGGCGACCGCCGCGTACCCCACCGGGCGTAGCCACCGACGGCGCGTGGCGGCCGGCGCGGCCGGCTCGTCGTCGGACGTCGCCGGGGTCGCGTCGGCCACCCGCTGGGCCGGCACACGTGGCCGGTCGGCCACCGGGCGCCCCTGGCGGTGCGCGGCGTCCCAGGTCAACGCGAGCAGTACGCCCACCGCAGCGGCGACCACCAGTGTCAACCGGGTCGGCATCATCATCTCGACCAGCGGCAGGTCGTCCGACACGTACGACCACGGGCCGCGCACACCGGTCTCCACACCGTTGAAGCGCACGAACGGCCCGATCGCGGCGACGCTGAACACCACGATGAGCACCGCGGCGATCCGGGCGGCCAGCGAGCGGCGTACGAGCAGCACCAGAGCCACCACCGAGAGCAGCACCAGCGGCCAACCGAACCAGGTGTTCTGCTCGGTCAGACCGATCGTCTTCTCCACGGCCGGGTCACCGGCCCAGGTGTCCCGGGCGAAGGTGACGAAGGCGACCAGGTCCTCGCCCCAGTTGTGGAACACGCCGCCCTGCAGACCCCGGTAGGACTGCGGGCCGTTGAACTGGAACCAAATCGGGTACGCGGTGAGCACCAGGGCCAGCCCGCCGGCGACGCCGAGCCCGGCCAGGAACGTGCCGGCCGCGGCCCGGGTGGCCCGCGGCCGCTGCACGGCGTACGCCAGCACGATGACCAGGCAGGCCAGCGCGGTGAGCAGCAGCATCTCCTCGTTGATGAAGATCTGGTACGCCACCAGCGCGCCGAGCACGAGGCCGTTGCGTCGCCACCGGCCCGGCTCACCCAGGGTCAGCACCCGCACCACGATCAGCGGGAGCAGGAAGTTGGAGACGAAGTTCGGTTGGCCGTTGGCGTGGTGGATGATCCCCGGCGCGAAGCCGAGGAACGCGCCACCGACGAACGCCGCCGCCCGGGAGCGCACCAGGTGGCGGGAGAGCATCCAGTAGCCGGTGCCGGCGGTGGCCGCCAGCGCCGCGCCCAGGTAGAGCGCGTACATCACCTGAGGGCCGAGCAGCATGGTCAGCGGGGCCAGCGGCAGGGTCACCCCGAGCAGCGAGGTGTTGGCCATCATGTTCACCCCGTCCGGGGCGTTCTGACGGGCCGTGAACAGCGGGTTCTCCAGGTGCCGCACCGAGTACTCGCCGTGCGCGAACAGCCACTCGAACCAACTGTGATCGGTGGGCAGGTGCGAGGAGACCCGGCCGTTGACGTCACCCCAGTAGTTGAGGCAGACGAAGACGCCCAGCAGCACATAGGCTCCGAGGGCCAACAGGTCGGCTCGGGCCGGACGGCGTCGAGGCCGCCGTGTCGACTCGGCCTCGACCGGGTCGGCATCGGTCACGGGATTCAGCGAAGGGTCTACCACCGGCACAGCCACGACGCGCCATCGTACAGGCGGGGTTCCGTCACTTTTGCCGGGCCGGTGCGCTGACGGTCGGTTTGCCGGACGGTGACCCGTCGGCCAGCCCTACCTGGTGACGGAAGGACGGTCGTTGTCGATCATCGAGCTGGGCGAGATTCGCGACGAGCCCGCGTCGGCACCTCCGGTTCACCGCCCGCGCGCCGTCGGTCGCCCGCTGCGCAGCGCGACTGTGCTGTTTCTCAGCCTGATGGTGCTGACCGGCGCCGTGCCGCCGACGCAGCGAACGGTGAGCGTGGTGCCGGCATCGCGGATGGCCACCGCGTACCTGGCCGGGGACGGCGTCTTCGTCGTCGATCCGCCGACACCCGACGGGGACCGGTACCTGACCGCGTACGCCCAGCCGGCACCGACCGGCGCCGGGGTGCGGCGGCGGTGGCAGACGCCCCTGGCCCGCACCGGTAACTACCTCGACGTCCGGGTCGAACGGGGCCTGGTGCTGGCGTTGGCGGTCAACGCCCCCAACCGGCTGTTCCAGACCACCGCCTTCGACACCGCGACGGGCCGGCAACGCTGGCAGCATCCCGGTGGTACCCAACCGACGCCCGGCGGTGGCCTGCTGGTGACCAACGGCCGCGAGGACGGGTCGGGCACGATGAGCGGGGTTGAGCCCGACACCGGCCTGGTGCTCTGGTCGGTGCCGATCCCGCCGGCCGCCAGCCCCACCTACCACCTCAATCCCGAGGGGCAGGTCGACCGGTTCGTGCTCCTGCAACCGACCGGCGAGGTGCAGGTGCACGACGCCGGCACCGGCCAGCTGCTGCGCAGCATCGACACGCTGCCCGGTGACCGGTCGGCGTACCAGCGGGTGCAGATCGTCGACGACCTGCTGCTGCTCGTCCCGCCGGGCAGCACCCGGCTGGTGAGCTTCGGGCTGGCCGAGTTGCAGCCACTGTGGACGGCGGAGGTGACGCTGGTGTCGCATGTGCTCGAATGCGGCGGTCTGCTCTGCGCGGTACCGCAGATCGGCGGCCTCCAGGTGCTCGACCCGGCCACCGGTTCGGTGCGGTGGTCCGAACCGGGCCAGGACGTCCTGGCCGACGTCCGGTACGGTCGGCTACTGATGACCAGGCCCGGCCAGGGGTACACGGTGCGGGACGCGGCCACCGGGCAGGTACGGACCGAACTGGGCGCGTGGAGTCTGATGCCGGTGCTGGGGCCGGACGACCCGCTGGTCGGTGTGCGGCGGGGTGACGACGGTCGGATGGTCGTCGCCGAACTGGACCTGGTGGCCGGCCGAACGCGGATCGTCGACGTGCTGCCGGGCATCGCCGGCAGTTGCCAGGCGTCCCTGCCGGTCCTGCTCTGCCAGCGCCTCGACGGCACGACAGCTCTGTGGAGGTTGACGCGGTGACCGGCTCGGTGATCGACCTCGGCGACCTGCGGGACGACAGGGGCCCGGAGTCGACGCCCCGCCCACCTCGCGCTCATGGTCGCCCGCTGCGCTGCGCGCTGGTCGTGGTGCTCGCGCTGGTCACGCTCGCCGCCTCCGCCGTCGTACCGCCCCGGCCGGCCCCGTTGACGCTGCCGGGCCGGCCCGGGTCCGATGTCATGATCGATGGTGACCTCCTCCTGGTCATGGAGCCGGCTGGCACCGGAACGCGGCAGGCGCGGCTGGCCGCGTATCGGCTGCCCGGCGGCGAGCCGGTCTGGCAGGCGCCGCTGTCGGCGGAGGCCCGGTACTGGGGGCTGACTCCGCTGGCCGGGACGCTGCTCGCCACCGGGTACGAGATCGGCCCGGAGGGCCGGGACACACTCACCGTCGCACTGGACCGGGCGACCGGGGCGTACCGGTGGCAGCAGCCGGGCATCGCCTCCAAGCTGACCGACGGCAACCTGCTGCTGCGCGGCGGCGGCGAGACCTACCCGACCAGTCTGCGCGCCGTGGATCCGTGCTGCGGCACCGTGCGTTGGCAGCTCTCCGGAATCAGGGCCGACGTGCAGGTGCGCGGCACCGGCCTCGGGGTGGACCGGGTGGTGCTCAACCAGGTGGACGGGCCGGTCGAGGTACGCGACGCGATCACCGGCACGGTGCTGGCGCGCGCCGACCTGCGCCCACCGGACGGCGGTCCGATCGGACTGGACCTGACGAAGGACCTGGTGTTGGCCATCGACAGAGGCTCGGGCACTGTCACCGCGTACGGGCTGGACCAGCTTGTGCCCCGCTGGACCCGCGCCAGGCTGCACGTCGACTTCGCGTTGGACTGTGGCCCCGTCCTGTGTGTGCGCACCGGCAACAACGAACTGCAGGCGCTCGACCCGGCAACCGGGGAGGTGCGCTGGCGCAGCAGCCAGTGGGGGTGGGCCTGGGCTGCCGACGGCCGGCTGATGGCCAACATCAGCGGTATCGGTCCGTCGGAGCAGTACGTCGTCCTCGATGCGCTGACCGGCCGGCAACTGGCCGACCTGGGCCAATGGGAGCTGTACCAACTCGGTGTCGGCGGCCGGTTGGTCGGCATACGTCGGCCTCCCGACGGTGGGGTGCTCGTCGGCGAGTTGGACATCGCCGCCGGAGAGGTGCGCATCGTGGACGTGCTGCCCGATGCCACCGGGGAGTGTCAGGCGATCACCGGCTACCTGGTGTGCACCGCCACCGCGGCCGGCTCGTACCAGCTCTGGAAACTGACCGACTGATCACCAGTTCGCCTGGGTGGGCGGCGGGGGGAGTGGCACCGACGCCTGTCGCAGCACGTACGCCACCCCACCGCTGCCGCGTTGCCAGACCGCCTCGAACCCCTGTCGGGGCACCGTGCGACGGACGGCGTCGTCGTCCGGGGCGTACGGGTCGTTGAGCACCGGGTCGCCGTCGGCGGTGAAGCCGACCAGCACCATCAGGTGCCCTCCGGTGTCGTACCCGAGCCCCGGCACCTCGTCGGCCCGGAACGCGGCGGAGACGATCAGGGGGATGCCGGCGGCGACGAACGCCTCCGCCTCGACCAGCGACCGCAGCCGGGTGACGAACGCGTCCACCCCGTGCAGACCGGCGTACGCGGTGTTGAACGGCCAGTTCCCGGCCCCGGCGTACGCGTGGTCGTAGCAGTGCCGGGCGGCGTGTACCACCACCGGACGCGGACCGGACGGCTCCACCCAGGCGTAGTGGTCCGGCGTCGGCTCGGCGCCCCAGTAGGCGAGCACCATCGAGGTGCAGGTGGGGCTGCACCAGGAGTCCCCGCCGCCGCCCCACTGCGGGTACTGGCCGGCGTGCAGCCGCTGCGAGTAGCGGGGCACGTCCAGCACCCTGCCCCAGGCAGCGGACGAGACGGGTTCCCCCGCGTACCAGTGCTGCGCCGTCGTGGGGCCGGTGGCGACCGCGCCGATGCTGCGCAGCACCGGGCCGGTCGGGCTGCCGGCGGGCCGGCGCAACGTCACCCGCGCCTGCCAACCGGTGACCGTCGCTCCGGTGACGATCAGGGTGTCGGTGTCGACCCGGGCGGCACCGTCGCGCTGTCCGGGCAGCGAGGTGCGTCGTACCGTGTGGTCGCCGTCGGCCCAGCGGGCCAGCCGGTACCAGTCGGTGCTGGGCGCGTCCTCGTGCCAGCCGCGCAGGTCGACCTCGATCCAGCAGCCGTCCGGGGTGTCGGCCGTCCAGGACGGCACCACCTCGGCGACGGCGAAGCCGACAGGCACCGGCGGCGTCGTCCAGGTGCCCCGTTCGTCGCCGCCGTCGAGGGCGAGCCCTCGACCGTTGGCGAGCAGGCCGTCGCCGCTGCCGCTGGTCGTGTCGGCCGGCAGGTGGAAACCCCGGTAGGCGATGTCTCGCCGGGTGGGTGGTGCCGCAGTGGTCATGCCAGGTCCGTCCGTCGCTCGATACCGCCGGCCAGCATCGCGTACGCCGCGGTGGCCCGCAACGCCGGCCGGCGCGGACGGCGAGGGACGATGGTTGCCGGCCGGCACTAGGTTGTCGGTGGTCAGCAGCGAGGAGGCCGGGATGCGGGTACTGGTGGTCGAGGACGAGCGCAACCTCGCCGACGCGATCGCACGGGGGTTGCGCAAGCGGGGGATGGCGGTCGACGTGGCGTACGACGGCGACGCCGGCCACGAGGCGGCGTTCATCACCCGGTACGACGTGGTGGTGCTCGACCGCGACCTGCCGGGTGTGCACGGTGACCAGATCTGCGCCGACCTGGCGGCCTCCGGCGCGTTGACCCGGGTGCTGATGCTCACCGCCAGCGGCACGGTGGCCGACCGGGTGGAGGGGTTGCAGCTCGGCGCGGACGACTACCTGCCCAAACCGTTCGCCTTCGACGAGCTGGTCGCCCGGGTGCAGGCGCTGGGCCGGCGGGCCACCCCGGCCGCGCCGCCGGTGCTCGAACTGGCCGACCTGGTGCTCGACCCGGCCCGCCGGGTCGCCACCCGCGCCGGGGTGCCGGTGGACCTCACCAACAAGGAGTTCGGGGTGCTCTGCGAACTGCTCAAGGCACGCGGCGCGGTGGTCTCCAGTGAGGAGCTGCTGGAACGGGTCTGGGACGCGAACACCGACCCGTTCACCACAATCGTCCGGGTCACGGTGATGACGCTGCGCAAGAAGCTCGGTGACCCGCCGTTGATCGAGACGGTGGTCGGGGCGGGCTACCGCACCGCCGAGGTGAGCGCATGAGCCGCCGGTTGCGACCCACCCTGCGGCTGCGGCTGACGCTGCTCAACGGGGTATTGCTGATCGGGGCCGGAGCGATCCTCGTGTTGCTGGCCTGGCTGCTGGTCCGCGACGCGTTGCGACCCACCGACGAGTTGGTGCCCGGCACTATCGTGCTGCTCTCCGACGGCCGGCAGATGGACGCCGCCCAGTGGCAGCGGCAGTTGGTCGATGCCGCCTCCGGGGAGCTGCTGGCGAAGGGGCTGGTCGCGCTGTTGGCGATCAGCGTGGTCGGGGTGGCCGGCGCGTACGCGGTGGCCGGTCGGGCGCTGCGCCCACTGCACCAGGTCACGGCGACCGCCCAGCGGCTCGGTGAGGCGACCCTGGACCAGCGGATCGGCTACTCGGGCGCCGACGACGAGGTGGCCGAGCTGGCCAAGACGTTCGACGCCATGCTGGACCGGATCGCGTCCGCCTTCGAGGCACAGAAGCGTTTCGTGGCGAACGCCTCGCACGAGCTGCGTACCCCGCTCGCCGTGATGCGCACGGAGATCGAGGTGACGCTCAGCGACGACGACGCGGACACCGCCGAGTACCGACGGATGGCGACAGTGGTCCGCGACGCCTCCGAGCGGGCAAACGGCCTGGTGGACGCGCTGCTGGTACTGGCGCGCAGCGAGGCGCAGGCCGGGCGGCAGCTGGGCCGGCGCACCGAGTGTGACCTCGCCGCGGGCACCGCCAACGCGCTGTCGGCGATGCGCCGCGAGGTGGAACGGATCGGCCTGCGGGTGCAGACGTCACTGGAGTCCGCGCCGGTCGTCGGTGACCCTGGGCTGCTCGACCGGCTGGCCGGAAACCTGATCGAGAATGCGGTCCGCTACAACCACCTGCACGGTCGGCTGTGGGTGCGTACCGGCACTGACGGTGACCGGTCCTGGCTGGTGGTGGGGAACACCGGTTTCGAGGTGGACCAGGCCGACGTGCCGGGGCTGTTCGAGCCGTTCCGCCGTGGTGGCCGGGAACGCACCGGGGCCCGTGGCTCCGGTCTGGGGCTGTCCATCGTCCGGGCGGTCTGCACCGCGCACGGCGGCACCGTACGGGTGGTCGCGCAGCCCGGCGGTGGCCTGGAGGTCACTGTCACCCTGCCGTCGTCGGACGCCCGGGCCGTGCCCGGAACGGTGTCCGCCGCCGGCTGATCGGGGTTGCGCGCCCCGCTCGGCCGATGGCAAGATCGCCGGGTCAGCTCGTTGAGCGAAGGGGGGTGCGTCGATGTCCATCAGTCAAGGCTCCGCACCCCGGGTCCTCGCAGGCTGACCCCGGGCGGCGGAGCGTCCCCATCCGAAGATGGAGTGACCAGCCGTGTATCCACGGATCCGCAACATCAGTTTCGACTGCCACGACACGTACACCCTGGCCGGCTTTTGGTCGGCGGTGCTCGGCTACGCCCGGCTCCCGGAGGACGTTCCGGGTGACCCGGAAGCTGCAGTGCTGCCGCCGGACGGTGCCACGCCGAACATGTTCTTCCAAGCGGTGCCCGAGGACAAGGTGACAAAGAACCGGGTCCACATCTGCCTGGAACCGGTCGACCGGACCCGCGACGAGGAAGTCGAGCGGGTGCTCGGCCTCGGGGCCACCATGGTCACCGACCGGCGGCGCGCCGACGGGACGGGCTGGGCGGTGCTCGCCGACCCGGAGGGGAACGAGTTCTGCGTGGTCCGCAGCGCCGGGGAGCGGGTCGACACCACTGAGGAGGACCAAGCATGAGTTCGACGATCCACAACATCAGCATCGACTGTTCCGACACGTACGCACTCGCCGGCTTCTGGGCGCAGGTCTTCGACTGCCCACGGCACCCCGACGACTTCCCCGGCGACCCGGAGGCGATGCTCCTGCCGCCGGGTGGCCCGGAGGTGCTGTTCATCGCGGTGCCCGAGGGCAAAACGGTGAAGAACCGGCTGCACCTGGACCTGCAACCCGCCGACCGGACCCGGGCCGAGGAGGTCGAGCGACTGCTCGGCATCGGCGCGACGCTCGTCGCCGACCACGTCGGCCCGACCGGCGGTGGTTGGGTGCTGCTCGCCGACCCGGAGGGCAACGAGTTCTGCGTGCTCGGCAACGCGGCCGAGCGGGCGGCGGCGGCAGCGGCGCGGGCTGCGGCAGCGGTTTCCGAACCGGCCTGACCGTCGACGTACGGCACCGGGCGCCGGCCACCTTCGCGTGGCCGGTGCCCGGTTCCACGCTGTCGGGGCGGAACCTGGCCGCGAGATTCAGTCCGTGGCCGGGTCGTGCCGTGGCGCGGGTGACTAGACGAAGGCTGTCGCGCCCTCGTACTCCGCCACTGGGGCGGCGCCGACATGCTCGTACTCGAGCAGAAGCAGGCCCTTCGCCGTCGCTTCGTGATGAACCAGTCGGAGGCCGACGGACGCGCTCGGCTGGTCGAGCAGCCGCCGCCCGGAACCGGCCACAGTGGGGGCCACGACGAGTCGGAGTGTGTCGACGAGGCCAGCCGACAACAGAGCCTTGCCAAGTCGTGCGCTGCCGTGAATCTGGAGCTCCCGTCCTGGCTGCGCCTTGAGCTCCCCGACGGTGTGGATCGGGTCGCCGTGGAGCACCGTCGTCGGGTGCCAACTACCCTCCGCCAGGGTGTTGGTCACGACGTACTTTGGTAGTGAGTTCATCCGTTCGGTGAACGGATCGTTCGGGTCGGTGATCTGCGGCCAGTCGCGAGCGAACGCCTCGTAGGTCCGCCGTCCGAGCAGCAGACCGTCGGCGAGACCCAACCAGTCAGAGGTGCGGCGGACGAAGACCTCGTCCAGGTAGGGCACGAGCCAGCCGCCCACCCTGAAGTCGCCACTCGTGTCCTCGGTCGGCGAGCCGGGCCCCTGGCTGACGCCGTCGAGAGTGACGAACTCGGTAAGGACGATCTTCACAGCGCCCCCTGGCTCTCGGCGAGCCCGGCGAGTTGTTCGGTGACCGAGCCCCAACCGTCCGCGAAGCCGATCTTCTCGTGAAGGTCACGAGCGGCGGGATCACCGTGGCGGACGATGATCCGGTAGTCCGTGCCGTCCGGATGGTCCTTCATGGTGATCTCCGCGGTCATCGGAACCGGGGTGGGGTTCGCGGGCCGCCAGGAGCTGTCGATCACGTTGGTGAACACGATCCGTTCGAGGTCGTCGACGACGAGGAAGCACGCGTCGAGGTGCGGGACGAACTCCACCCCGTCGTCGCTCAGCCGGGTCACGAGTGCGCCACCGGGCCGGACGTCCAGGCGATCGACGCGGCACAGGGCCGGCGCCGGTATCCACCACTTCTCGAAGCGGGACGGGTCGGTCCAGGCGCTCCATACGGCGGCGCGAGGGGCGCGGATGACCCGCGCCATTGTCAGGTCCAGGTCGGGATTCATTGCTGGTTCTCCTGCTGATCGGTGACGAGGCGTTCCAGGCGATCCGTGCGCTCTTCCCAGATCCGGCGCTGCTCCGCGAGCCAGTCGTCGACGACGGCGAGGCGCTCGCGGTTGAGCACGCAGGTGCGCACCCGGCCGGACTTGGTCGTGTGGATCAGTCCGTTCGACTCGAGCGTCTGTACGTGCTTCATGAACGAGGGAAGGGTCATCGGACATTCGCGGGCGAGGTCGCCGACGCTCGTCGGACCGTGGCCGAGGCGTCGGATGACCCAGCGCCGGGTCGGGTCAGCGAGGGCGACGAACACGCCGTCGAGCTGCGCCGAATACTGTGCCATGAGGCTAAGTGTTCCCCGGCGGTGACACTTAGCGCAAGGGCAAAGTATTGGCGGGCCTCAGGGGGGTGGCTGCCGTAACGACGGCGGCCGGTCGACGCGCTTCAGAAAGCAGCAGGGCCCCGGCCACCCGAGGGTGGCCGGGGCCCCGGTCTCGTACGGATCAGGACTGCTGCTCGACCTGGCCCCGGATCGTGGTGAACTCGGCCTTCGCCTGGTCGGCGGACTTGAAGTACATCACCACCATGCCCAGGCTGCCCCGGTCGGCCCAGACGCAGATGCCCAGCGGCACAGTCTCGGCCTTGCCGTCGCCGCAGCGCGCCTCGCCGCCGAGCGGGCCGGCGTCGACCGCCGTCATCTTGTCCACCGTCAGCTGCTTGGACAGGCCGTCCACATAGGAGTCGAGCTCCTTCTTCGGGTCCGACAGCAGCCCGGACACGCCCGTGATCATGACGAGGTCCTGCTTGGTCGGGTCACCGTAGAAGGCGGCGACGGTGCTCGTCTCGTTCCCCGCCGCCGTCTTCATCCCGCTGACCGCCTGGTCGGCGGCCGACTGGAGCTCCGGGGTGGTGAGCTTCGGCCGGCCGGCAAGGGTGGCCGGCGCGACGACCCGGGTCTTGCTGGCGTCCACCACGGCGCCCACGTCGTCCTTGACGACGAGCCAGGTGATCGCCGCGCCGCCGACGCAGAGCACCAGCACCACTGCCAGCACGATCAGCACGATCTTGCCGACGTTCGACTTCTTCGCCGGGGGAGGGCCGCCGGCCAGGTTCGGGTCACCGTACGGCTGACCCGGCTGCGCGGACGGGAAACCAGGCTGCGCGGACGGGAAACCAGGCTGCGCGGACGGGAAACCAGGCTGCGCGGGCGGGAAGCCCGACGGCGCGGGTGGGAAACCACCGGGCTGCTGCGGCTGTCCCTGCTGCGGCGGCGGCCAGCCGCCAGGCTGCTGGCCCGGCTGCTGCGACGGGTCGGGGGAATCGTGCGGCGGGCCGTAGGGATTGGCCGGCGGCTGGGACATCAGTCAGCTCCAAGATGGGGGTGCAAAACGCGTGATCCTAACCCGGCGCGGCGTCCGCCGTCGTCCCCGCGGAAACCCGCACCACGCGGTCGTCTGATCACAAACGGTCGCGGTGGCCGGCCCGTCCACCAGGGACGGTCCGACCACCGCGACTGCGGTGCTGCGATCTCGTCAGGCCGGCAGGCTCGCCGCGCCCGGCGGCAGGAACCGCTGGCCGGTGACCTGCTCGGAGGTGCCGGTCCGGTCCAGGTACGGCGTGACGCCGCCCAGGTGGAACGGCCAGCCGGCGCCCAGGATCATGCACAGGTCGATGTCCTGCGCCTCGGCGACCACACCCTCGTCCAGCATCAGCCGGATCTCCTGCGCGAGCGCGTCGAGGGCGTTCTGGCGTACCTGCTCGGCGGTCAGCGGCTGGTCACCTACCACGAGCAGCTTGGCGACCTCTTCGT
Source organism: Micromonospora sp. NBC_00330 (assembly GCF_036136635.1). NCBI lineage: Bacteria > Bacillati > Actinomycetota > Actinomycetes > Micromonosporales > Micromonosporaceae > Micromonospora > Micromonospora sp. NBC_00330. The sequence goes on along the minus strand of NZ_CP108012.1, from coordinate 4,170,218 downwards.
TGATCTGGTCGTCGACCACGAGCGGCTGGCCCGAGTCGGCGATCCGCTTGAGGTTCTCGCTGACCCCGAACCGGTCCGGGTACGCGGCGTGCAGGGTGCCGCCCACGTGGTACGCGACGGCCGGCCCGACCAGCTGGAGCAGGGCGAGCGGACGCATCGGCAGGCCCAGTGGGTCCAGTGCGCTGTTCGCCACGTCCAGCGGGGTGCCGGCGTCGACGGCGGCGAAGACGGTGCCCAGGAAGCGGGTGAGCAGCCGGTTCACCACGAACGCCGGAGCGTCCTTGACCAGCACGCTCGACTTCTTGAGCTGCTTGCCCACGGCGAACGCGGTGGCCAGGGTGACGTCGTCGGTGCGCTCGCCCCGGACGATCTCCAACAGCGGCAGCACCGCCACCGGGTTGAAGAAGTGGAAGCCGACCACCCGCTCCGGGTGCTCCAACTCGGCGGCCATCTCGGTGATCGACAGCGAGCTGGTGTTCGTGGCGAGCACCGCAGCCGGAGAGACGATCTTCTCCAACTCGGCCCAGACCTGCTTCTTGACGCCCAGGTCCTCGAAGACCGCCTCGATGACGAAGTCCGCGTCGGCGAAGGCGCTCTTGTCGACAGTGCCGCTGACCAGGCCGTACAGCTTGGCGGCGGTGCCCTTGTCCATCCGGCCCTTGGTGACGGCCTTCTCGATCTGGGTGTGCACGTAGCCGACGCCCTTGTCCACCCGGGACTGGTCGAGGTCGGTCATCACCACAGGCACCTGGAGGCGTCGGGCGAACAGCAGCGCCAGTTGGCTGGCCATCAGACCCGCGCCGACGATGCCAACCTTGGTGATCGTGCGAGCCAGGCCCTTGTCCGGTGCGCCGGCAGGTCGCTTGGCCCGCCGCTGCACCAGGTCGAACGCGTACAGACCGCTGCGCAGCTCCTCGGAGAAGACCAGGTCCGCGAGGGCCTCGTCCTCGGCGGCGGTGCCGGCGGCGAAGTCGCCGTCCTTCGCCGTCTCCAGCAGATCGAGCGCCTTGTACGCGGCCGGGACCGCGCCGTGCAGCCGCTGGTTCAGCGTCTCCCGGGCGAAGTAGAGCACGCCCGCCCACATGTCCTTGTCGACCTCGGGCCGGGTCACTGTGACCTGACCCCGGACCACGCCGGCGGCCCACTCCAGGGACCGCTCGAGGAAGTCCGCCGGCTCCAACAGGATGTCCGCGATGCCCAGCTCGGCCGCCTGCTTGGGCTTGAGCATCTTGTTCTGCATCAGCGGGTTCTGGATGATCACCTGCGTCGCGGCGGGGATGCCGATCAGGTTCGGCAGCAGCTGGGTGCCGCCCCAGCCGGGCACCAGCCCGAGGGAGACCTCGGGCAGCGCGAGGGCCGCCGCGCCGCCGGAGAGCGTCCGGTAGTGGCAGTGCAGCGCCAGCTCCAGGCCACCGCCCATCGCCGCGCCGTTGACGAACGCGAAGGTGGGGACGCTGCTGTCCTTGAGCCGGGCGAAGACCCGGTGGCCGAGCCGGCCGATCTCCAGCGCCTGCGCGCGGTCGGCGAGCTGCGGCAGGCCCACGATGTCCGCGCCCACACAGAAGATGTACGGCTTGCCGGTGACCGCGATGAACGCCGGGTCGGCGGCGAGCGCGGCGGTGATCGCCTCGTCCAGGCTGGCCAGGCCACCCGGGCCGAAGGTGTTCGGCTTGGTGTGGTCGAAGCCGTTGTCCAGCGTGATCAGGGCGGCGGGCCGGTCCAGCCCCGGCACGTTCACCTGGCGCAGCAGCGCCCGGGTGACGACCTCGTTCGGTGCCTTCACTTGTTGCCACCCTCCCAGTGCGGGTTCTCCCAGATGACAGTGCCGCCCATGCCGATGCCGATGCACATCGCCGTGAGGCCGTACCGGACCTCGGGGTGCTCGGCGAACTGGCGAGCCAACTGCGTCATCAGCCGTACGCCGGAGGAGGCCAGCGGGTGACCGATGGCGATCGCGCCGCCCCACGGGTTGACCCGCGCGTCGTCGTCGGCGATGCCGAAGTGGTCGAGGAAGGCGAGCACCTGCACGGCGAACGCCTCGTTCAGCTCGAACAGGCCGATGTCGTCGATGCTGAGCCCGGCGAGGCGCAGCGCCTTCTCCGTCGACGGGATCGGGCCGACGCCCATCACCTCCGGCTCGACTCCGACGAAGCCGAACGACACCAGCCGCATGGCGACCGGCAGGCCCAGCTCGCGGGCGGTGGCCTCGTCGGCCAGCAGACTCGCGGTGGCGCCGTCGTTCAGGCCGGCCGCGTTGCCCGCGGTGACCTTGCCGTGCGGGCGGAACGGGGTCTTCAGGGAGGCCAGCTTCTCCAGCGAGGTGTCTCGCGGGGCCTCGTCCACAGTGGCCAGACCCCAACCGCCCTCCGCGTCGCGGATCGACATCGGCACCAGGTCGTCCTGGAGCTTGCCGTTGGCGTACGCCTTGGCGGTCTTCTGCTGCGAGGCGAGCGCGAACGCGTCGGTGCGCGCCTTGGTGATGTGCGGGACCAGGTCGTGCAGGTTCTCCGCGGTGGAGCCCATCACCAGCGCGGACGGGTCGACCAGCTTCTCCGCGATGATGCGCGGGTTGGGGTCGACGCCCTCACCCATCGGGTGGCGGCCCATGTGCTCGACGCCACCGGCGATGGCGATGTCGTACGCGCCCATGGCGATGCCGCTGGCCACCGTGGTGACCGCGGTCATCGCTCCCGCGCACATCCGGTCGATGGCGAAGCCGGGAACGGTCTTGGGCAGCCCGGCCAGCAGGGCGGCGGTGCGGCCGATGGTGAGGCCCTGGTCGCCGATCTGGGTGGTGGCCGCGATGGCGACCTCCTCGACCCGCTCCGGGGGGAGCTGCGGGTTGCGACGCAGCAGTTCCCGGATGCAGCGGATCACCAGATCGTCGGCGCGGGTGTTGGCGTACATGCCACCCGCCTTGCCGAACGGGGTACGGACGCCGTCGACGAAGACGACGTCGCGAACTTCACGGGGCACTTGAGCCTCCTATTCGACCGTGATTCGGCCTTCGCGCCGGGCGGCACGCCGGACCGGAACAAGGGTCGCCGACACGGGCACGTTTCCCTCGGATGCTACTCGCCAGTAACCAACCGCGTCCCCACCCCCGCCTGTGGCCCACCCCACACCCGACTCCGGTCGATCATGAAGTTGTTGCCGAGACACGTCGGCGCGTGTGGCATCAACTTCATGATCGACGGCGGGAGGGGTGGATCAGGAGAGGGTGGGGGCTTTCGGGGTCAGGGCTTCGGTCAGGTCGGGGGTGAGGAGGGCGATCTGCCACTCGCGGGCGTTGAGGCCGCGCAGGGTCTCCGCCACCGACGCCTCGGTGATCTCCTCGGGCGGGGTCCACGCCAGCCGGCGGACCGAATCTGGAGTGATCAGGTTTTCCGGCGGAAGGGTGTGCTCGCCGGCGATGCGGATCACGACCTCCCGGCAGCGGGCCAACCGACCGGCCGCCACCGGGTCCCGCTCGGCCCACCGGTGCGGCGGGGGCGGGCCCTCCACGGCCGGCGAGACCGGCAGGGAATCCTCCGGTAGCTGCCGGGCGTCGTCGAGCGCGGCGAGCCAGGTGCGGGCCAACCGACGGACCGACCGACCACCGAAACCGGGCAGGGTCAGCAGGGTCTTCTCGTCCTTCGGGTCCAGCTCGGCCGCGGCGATGATCGCCGAGTCGGGCAGCACCCGACCGGGAGCGGCGTCCCGCCGGGCCGCGATCTGGTCCCGGGCGTACCACATCGAGCGGACCCGGGCCTGGGCCCGCCCCCCCCGCAGCCGGTGGATGCCCGAGGTGCGCCGCCACGGCTCCGCCCGAACCCGGGGCGGGCGTGCCCCGGTGCGGACCAGCGCGGCGAACTCCTCCGCGGCCCAGGCCGACTTGCCCTGCCGGGTCAACTCGGCGTCCAGCGCGTCGCGCAGGTCGGTGAGCAGCTCCACGTCGAGGGCGGCGTACGTCAACCACGACTCGGGTAGCGGTCGGCTCGACCAGTCGGCCGCCGAGTGGTGCTTCTCCAGGGTGAACCCGAGCAACTGCTCGGTGAGCGCGGCCAGCCCGACGCGTTCGAAACCGGCCAGCCGAGCCGCCAGCTCGGTGTCGAACAGTCGGCGTGGACGCAACCCCACCTCGGCCAGGCAGGGCAGATCCTGGCTGGCCGCGTGGAGGACCCACTCGGCCTCACCGATCACCGCGTCCAGCGCGCTGAGGTCGGGCAGGGGCAGCGGGTCGATCAGCGCCGTGCCCGCACCGGCCCGGCGCAGTTGCACCAGGTAGGCGCGCTGGCTGTAGCGGTAGCCGGAAGCCCGTTCGGCGTCCAGGGCGACCGGGCCGGTGCCCGCCGCGAAGCGGGCCACGACCTCGGCAAGCTCGGCCGGGGCGGCCACCGGATCGGGGGTGCCGTCACGCGGGGCGATCAGCGGAACGGGCCCACCGTCGGCCGGGTCGGCCCCCTCGCCCGCCGGCTGCGGCTGGGCCGACGGCGGGTGCTGGGGTGCGTTTCCCGGAAGTTCTTCGGTGGGCCGACGGCGCAGGGGTGGTTCGTCGGTCACCTGCCAACCCTAGTGCGCGCGGAGATCCGGCGGGTGCAGCCGGTCCGGCGTGTGTCGATCAGGTGTCCGCAAAGTGTCCTACCGAGGGCCGAACGTCAGGCTGCGCCGGCCGGGCGGCGGTCGGCGAGGGCGGTGACGCCGGGTGGGGGGAGACCGGCGGTGGAGGCGAGCAACGCGCACCAGCCGAGCAGGTGTGGGGTCAGGTCGTCGTCGATCGGCGTCCAGGACGCGCGGATCTCGATGTCACCGATGGTCGGTGGCCCGGCGAGATCGCCGAACCGGGTCGACATGGTCTGCGTCACCGTTCCGCCGATCGCCCGGTGGCCGGCGTCCTGGGCGTCCAACGCGTCGGTCAGCCACGTCCAGCCGACACCGGGCAGCAGCGGGTCGGCGGCCAGGTCGACCTCCAGCTCGGCGGTCACGTAGGTGACCAGTCGCAGGGTGCCCTGCCACGCCTCGTGCCCGACCGGGTTGTGCAGCAGGATCAGCCGGCCGGTCGCCACCTCGTCGTCGTCGCGCAGCACTGTCGCGGCGAGCGCGAACGCGTACGGGGCCAGCCGCTGGGGTGCGCCGACCTCCTCCAGGGTGATCTCCGGCCGGGGGGCGGCCGACCGCAGCCCGGCGACCGCGCGGGCGAACGTCTCCGGGAGCGCGATCGGGGGGGCCATGTCGGCAGCCTATGCCGCCATCCGTTGCCCGCTTCGACGGCGCGCCGACGCTCATGAAGGGCGCCGGGCGTAAGGAACGGTGCCCTTCCTCTCACCCCCACCCGATTGGGGGTGGGGGGCGTGGCACGATTGCGGCGATGACCACGGACACCACGGGCACTGTCGCCCGAGACGGAGATTCCCGCCCCGGCGGACCGGCCGACTCGCCCTTCATCAGGGCCTGCCGACGTCGGCCCGTCCCGCACACCCCGGTCTGGTTCATGCGCCAGGCCGGCCGCTCCCTCCCCGAGTACCGGGAGATCCGGGCGAGCGTGCCGATGCTGGAGTCCTGCCGGCGCCCGGATCTGGTCACCGAGATCACCCTCCAGCCGGTGCGCCGACACGGCGTGGACGCGGCGATCCTGTTCAGCGACATCGTGGTGCCCGTCGCCGCAGCCGGGATCGATCTGGACATCGTGCCGGGCACCGGCCCGGTGGTCGCCGAGCCGATCCGCACGGCCGCCGACGTGGAGCGGATCCGTCTGATCACCCGCGACGACGTCTCGTACGTGGACGAGGCCGTCCGGCAGTTGGTGGTCGAGCTTGGCGACACCCCGCTGATCGGTTTCGCCGGCGCGCCGTTCACGCTGGCCAGCTACCTGGTCGAGGGTGGGCCGTCGCGCACCCACGCGAAGACCAAGGCCCTGATGTACGGCGACCCGGAGCTGTGGCACGCGCTCTGCGCCCGGCTGGCCGAGGTGACGTCGGCCTTCCTGCGGGTGCAGATCGAGGCCGGCGTCTCCGCCGTGCAGCTGTTCGACTCGTGGGCCGGCGCGCTCTCCGAGGCCGACTATCGCCGTTTCGTGTTGCCGCACTCGACCACGGTGCTGAGCGGGCTGGTGGACGCCGGGGTGCCCCGGATCCACTTCGGGGTGGGCACCGCCGAGCTGCTCGGCGCGATGGGCGAGGCCGGGGCCGACGTGGTCGGCGTCGACTGGCGTACGCCGCTGGACGTGGCCACCGGGCGGATCGGCGCGGACAAGGCGGTGCAGGGCAACCTGGACCCGTGCGTGCTGCTCGCGCCGTGGCCGGTCGTGGAGGCCGAGGTGCGCCGCATCCTGGAGCAGGGCCGGGCGGCACCCGGGCACGTGTTCAACCTCGGCCACGGGGTGCTGCCGGAGACCGACCCGGAGGTGCTGACCCGGGTGGTCGCGCTGGTGCACGAGCTGTCCAGCCGCCGAGCCGACCAGGGCTGACCGGAATGCGGCGGCCCTGGCGGGTGGCGGTGGTCGGCGGCGGGATCGCCGGCCTGGCCGCCGCGGTCCGCCTGCGCGACCGCGCGCCGGCCGGCACCGAGATCACCGTGTACGAGCAGTCCGGCGTGCTGGGCGGGAAGCTGCGCACCGGGGAGCTGGCTGGTCAGCCGGTGGAGTTCGGCGCGGAGTCGTTCCTGATGCGCGACCCGACCGGCGCCGAGAGCGCGGCGGTGGCGTTGGCCCGCCGGCTCGGGCTGGCCGAGAAGATCGTGCACCCCACCGTGGGGCAGGCCGCGCTGGTCATCGACGGAGGGCTGCGCCCCGTCCCGGGCGGCACCCTGGTGGGCGTACCCGGGGATCTGGAGCGGGTGGCCACTGTCGCCCGCCCGGCCGCGGACGCCGACATCGACGGCGGTCGGCCGCTGGTCGGGCCGGACGCGGACGTCTCGGTGGGCGCGTTGGTCCGGTCCCGTTTCGGCGACGAGGTGGTCGAGCGGCTGGTCGACCCGATGCTGGGTGGCGTGTACGCGGGCCGCGCCGACGATCTTTCCCTGGTCACGACGATGCCGGCGCTGGCCCGCGCGGCCCGGGTGGAGCACACCCTGGTCGGCGCGGTCCGGGCCGCGCAGGCCGCCGCGCCGCGTGCGCCCGGCGCCCCGGTCTTCGGCACCCTCGCCGGTGGGCTGAGCACCCTGGTCGAGGCCGCCGTGACGGCCAGCGGCGCGACGGTACGTCGGGACGCCGCAGTGCGCGAGTTGACGGCGACCGACGCGGGTTGGCGGCTCACCGTAGGCCCGACCCGCGACCCCGAACTGGTCGACGTGGACGCCGTGGTGCTGGCGGTGCCGGCGCGACCGGCGGCGCGGCTGCTCGCCGGACCCGCGCCGGCGGTGGCGGCGGGCGTCGGCGCGCTGGACTACGCGAGCGTCGCGCTGGTCACCATGGCCCTGCCGCAGCCGCGACTGCCCGAGCTGTCCGGCTTCCTGGTGCCGAGCACCGAGGGCCTGCTGATCAAGGCGGCGACCTTCTTCACCACCAAGTGGGGGCATCTGCGCCGGCCGGACGGGTTGGCAGTGGTGCGTGCCTCGGTGGGCCGGTACGGCGAGGAGGCGCACCTTCAGCGCCCCGACGCGGACCTGGCGGCCACCGTGCACCGGGAGTTGTCGGCGGTGCTCGGCACCTCGTTGCCCGCCCCGGTCGACGGGCACGTGCAGCGGTGGGGCGGTGCGCTGCCGCAGTACGCGCCGGGGCACGCAGACCGGCTCGGCGCCGCGCGGACGGCGCTGCGGGCCGCTCACCCCACACTGGTCCTCGCCGGCGCCGGCTACGACGGCGTCGGCATCCCGGTCTGCGTCCGCTCCGGCGAGACGGCGGCCGAAGAGATCATCACAGCACTGGGAGGATCGGCGAGATGACCGAGCAGACCAACGCGGCCCGGTTGCGGGAGCTGAACGACAGCATCCGCTACACCATGTGGTCGGTGTTCCGGGCCAGCTCCCCGCTGCCGTCGCTGCGGGACAACGTCACCGGCGAGGTGGTGTCCCTCTTCGAGGAGCTGGCCGGCAAGGACGTCGTGGTCCGGGGCGTGTACGACGTCTCCGGGCTGCGCGCCGACGCGGACGTGATGATCTGGTGGCACTCCGCGTCCCCCGACGCGCTCCAGGACGCCTACCTGCGGTTCCGCCGCACCACGCTGGGTCGGGCGCTGACCCCGGTGTGGTCGCAGATGGCGCTGCACCGGCCGGCGGAGTTCAACAAGAGCCACATCCCGGCGTTCCTGGCCGGTGAGGAGGCTCGCCCCTACATCTGTGTGTACCCGTTCGTCCGCTCCTACGAGTGGTACCTGCTGCCCGACGCCGAGCGGCGCGAGATGCTGGCCGAGCACGGCAAGATGGCCCGCGGCTACCCGGACGTGCGGGCCAACACTGTCGCCTCGTTCGCGCTCGGCGACTACGAGTGGATGCTCGCCTTCGAGGCCGACGAACTGCACCGGATCGTCGACCTGATGCGGGACCTGCGCGCCTCCGGTGCCCGCCGGCACGTCCGCGAAGAGGTCCCGTTCTACACCGGCCGCCGCCGCTCGGTGGCCGAGATCGTCAACTGCCTGGTCTGACACCCGCCGGCCGGCGCCGCACCCCCGCCCGGGTGCGGCGCCGGACGGGGGTCAACTGGTCGTCGTACAGGAGACCAGCGGAACCGGGTTGCTGCCGTTCCACGAGCCGAGGAATCCGAACGTGGTGCTCGCGCCTGCAGCGAGGGCGCCGTTGTTGTTGGTGTTACGTGCGGTGACCAGCGTGCCGTTGGTGCTGACCGTCGCGTTCCACGACGAGGTGACCTGCTGGCCGTTGCCGTAGTTCCAGCTCACCGACCAGCCCTTGGTCGGTGAACCACCGGCGGTCACCTTCACGTCGGCCTGGAAGCCGCCGGACCACTGACCGGTCACCTGGTAGGTAGCCGTGCAGGCACCGGCCGGCGGCGGGGTGGTGGGCGGGGGCGTGGTGGGCGGCGGGGTCGTCGGCGGGGGATCGGTGGGCGGGGTGGTCGATCCGCCGCCGAAGTCGACGTCGCTGCACAGGTAGTACGACTGGTCCAGGTGGCTGGCCTGCCAGACGGTGTAGACGATGTGCCGTCCGGTGCGGCCCGGCGCGCTCACCGGGATCTGGATCGAGACACCACTGGGGTCCGGGCTCCACTGGGAGGCGGGCGTGTTGCCGATCTGGCCGGCCAACTCCAGGTTGCCCCAGCCGAGTGGTTGGCTGGCCGCGTTGAAGCCCTGCTTGGTCACGTACACCCGGATGTAGTCGGCGCCGTGACGGGCCTGGTCGACGAAGCGGAGCCGGAAGTTGTTCGACACCGCTGTGGTCTTCCAGGCGCCGATGGTGTCCAGCGCGTTGTAGCGCGGGCTCTGGGTGCGTCCGCCGCTGCAGAGTTGGCCGTCGGGGACGGCGGCCTGATGGTTGCCCCCCACACCCTCGCGGTACAGGCCGTTCCAGTTCCACATGGCGGCGGGGTCGGCCTGCCAGGCCTGCCAGCACATCGGGTCCTCGGTGGCCATCCGCGGGTTCTGGAAGTCGCTGCCCCAGCGTTGCCAGCAGCCGTAGTTACGTGAGGCCGGGTCGACGACCGAACCGTGCGCCGAGGCGGGTTCGGCCCGCATGGTGGTCACTGCGGTCGTCAAGAGGAGCGTGGTGGTCGCCACGATGGCGAACAGCCAGAGCACGCGTCGTGATCGGGCGAGAGTGGACATGGAGCCCCCGGGGGGATGAGGTCGGACGTCGACACCCGGATCGTCGGGAGTTGCCCACTCCCGTGCCTGATCGCTGGCTCCCGCGATGGCTCTACCCGGCACCATGCCAGCCCGATCGTCAGCCGTCAATGGCTTCGCGTCGCATCGGCGTGTGCGGGATGCCGTCCTCGACGTACTCGGGGCCGCTGACCGTGAAGCCGTGCCGGGTGTAGAACGCGACCAGGTGCGACTGGGCGTCCAGCACGCACTGCCGGTTGCCCACCACCTCCAGCGCCGCCGTCATCAGCCGGCCGGCGTGTCCGCCGCCGCGCGCCGCCGGGGCCACCACGACCCGACCGATCCGGGCGACACCGTCCGGGTCGGCCAGAATCCGCAGGTACGCCAGCGGCGCGCCGCCGTCGGTCAGCCAGACGTGCCGGGTGCCCGGTTCGACGTCCCGCCCGTCCAGCTCCGGATACGGGCAGTTCTGCTCCACCACGAACACGTCGATGCGCAGCTTGAGCAGGTCGTGGAGGGTGCGGGCGTTCAGGTCGGCGAAGGAGGCCGTCCGTAGCTCGGTGGTCTGCTGGGGCATCCACCGATGGTAGGTCGGGCGGGTTCACCGGGGTTCCGCCCGGTCGGTACGAGGTAGGTGGCGGGCGGGCGCGGTCAGGCCGGGCGGGCGCCGACGGCGTCGCGGATCTCGGCGCCCACCGCGCCCTCGACGGCGCGGGCGCAGTGCGCGCAGCAGAAGAAGCGGCCGTTGACCTCGACGCCGTGCCCGACGATCTTGACCTGGCAGTGCTCGCAGATCGGTGCCATGCGGTGGATCGCGCACTCGAACGAGTCGAAGGTGTGCACGTCGCCGCTGACGGTGTGCACCTCGAACGCCATCCAGTAGTCGTTGCCGCAGACCTCGCAGGTTGCCACCGAAAACCTCCGTTATGTGGACAAGTAACTACAGAATCCCTCAGGTGGCCCCGACGTGGGGGCGGAACGCCGACGCCTGACCACGGCTGCGGCGTGTCGGCGTCGGCGTGTTGCCCGTTGTGCCGGGTGAACCGCCGCAACCTCCGGAGGATCACCGTGATCAAGCGCAACAGACTCTTCGGCAACCAGACCCGGGTCACCTTCTGTCTGCCCCGCGACGTCCCGCCCGGCCCGGTGAGCGTCGTCGGCTCCTTCAACGGCTGGCAGCCGGGTCGACACGAGTTGGTGGCCCGCCGCGACGGCACCAGGACGGTGACGGTGAAACTGTCGCCGGGGGAGTACCGGTTCCGTTACCTCGGTACCGGCGGCGTCTGGCTGGACGACGAGTCGGCCGACCAGGTCGACGACCGGGGCAGCCTGCTCCGGCTCTGAGAAGAAAACTGCCGCCATCGATGGATTTATCGATGAGAGTCTTTACTGTTAACAATGTTTAAATTACCTTGAGGGCACCTCACCGGACCTGGAGAAGGAGCTGCCCCCATGCGTCGAAGAATCACAGTCCCGCTGGTGGCGGCGGGCGCCGTCGCCGCCACCCTCACCGTCGCCGCCCCCGCGCAGGCTCACGGCTACGTCTCCGCCCCACCGAGCCGGCAGGCGCTCTGCGCGCAGGGCCGGGTGCCGGACTGCGGGCAGATCAAGTACGAGCCGCAGAGCGTCGAGGGCCCCAAGGGCCTGCGCAGCTGCAACGCCGGAATCGCCCAGTTCGCCGTCCTCAACGACGACAGTCGGGGCTGGCCGGCCACCTCGGTGGGCAGCTCGCTGACCTTCACCTGGGTGAACACCGCGCGGCACGCCACCAGCAACTGGGAGTACTGGATCGGCAACACCCGGGTCGGCGTGGTCAACGGCAACAACCAGCAGCCGGGCGCCACCGTCTCGCACAACGTCAACCTCGGCGGCTTCTCGGGCCGGCAGAAGATCCTCGCGGTGTGGAACATCTCCGACACGGCGAACGCCTTCTACTCCTGCATCGACGTGCAGATCGGCGGCGGCGGGTCGAACCCGACGCCCACCCCCACCACCTCACCCACCCCACGGCCCACCCCGACCGCCACGCCGACCACTCCGCCCGCGCCGGGCGGCAGTTGGACGACGGGCCGGGCGTACCAGGTCGGCGACCAGGTCACCTACGGCGGAGCGACGTACCGCTGCCGGCAGGCGCACACCGCGATCCCGGGCTGGGAGCCGCCGAACGTACCGGCGCTCTGGCTCCAGGTCTGACCGCACGGGTGCGGCCCCTGGTCGCACCCGTGTCGCCGCTCTCGCGTGAACGGAGCAACCGGCATGCCCCGCCGTACCCCGCTGGCGTCCCTCGTTGCGGCTCTGCTGCTCACCGGAGCCTGCGCCGGAGCGCCCACGTCTAGCCCGTCGGCCCTGCCGCAGCCGGCCCCCGTGTCCCCGGCCGGCTCGGCGGCGGCCGGGTCCGCGGGCGCCGGATCCGCGATCGAGGCGGACGCGATGAGCGGGATCGACGTGGTGTTCCTGAGCACCATGGTCGGGCACAGCGAACGCACCCTGCAGATCGTCCGGCTGGCCCGGGACCGGGTGCGCGACGACGCGCTGCGCACCCTGGCCGCCGCCGTCGAGGCGACCGAGGCCGACGAACTGGCCGCCATGCGCGGCTGGTTGCCCACGACCGGGCCGGGTGCCAGCGCGGCCGCACACCACCACGACGGGCACGGCGACGACGCCGCGCTCGACCGGCTGCGGACCGCGCCGGACGCGGACGTCGACCGAGTGCTGCGCGACGTGCTCGCCGACCACCAGCGATCGGCCGCCGACCTGGCTCGATCCCACGTCGGCGTCGGCCGCAACGAACGGGTCCGCGACCTCGCCCGGCGGATCGAACAGTCCCGGACCGCCGAGGTCGAGCTGCTCAGGGGTACGGGTACGCCCTGAGCACCGTCACGCGGTCACGCCCCGAGTGCCCGGGTCAGCGGGGTTCCAGCTTGATGGAGACCGAGTTGACGCAGTGCCGGGTGTCCTTCGGGGTGAAGCCCTCGCCGTGGAAGACGTGCCCGAGGTGACTGTCGCAGCGGGCGCAGCGGATCTCCGTACGGGCCATGCCGAGGGTGCGGTCCTCGATTTCCTTGACCCGGCCCGGGATGGCGTCGTCGAAACTCGGCCAGCCGCAGTGCGAGTCGAACTTCGTGTCGCTGGAGAACAGCTCCAGCCCGCAGGCGCGACAGTGGTAGACCCCCTGGGTCTTCGTGTCCACGTACTCACCCGTCCACGGGCGTTCGGTGCCGGCCTCCCGGAGAACGTGGAACTCCTCGGGGGTCAGTCGGACCCGCCACTCTTCGTCGGTACGGGGCAGCTCGTTGTCGTCAAGACTCACCCGTCAACGGTACGTCGAACGTCGGGGGCGTGGCATAAGGTCGCGGGATGGGTGGCACCAAGGCTGCGGCCGCAGAGGTCGAGGTGGCCGGGCACACCGTCCGGCTGAGCAGTCCGGATCGGGTGATCTTCCCGCAGCGGGGGTTCACCAAGGCGGACGTCTTCCACTACTACCTCGCGGTCGGCGACGGGATCATGCGCGCCCTGCGGGACCGGCCGACCACCCTGCAACGCTTCCCCGAGGGCGTCGAGGGCGAGGCGTTCTTCCAGAAGCGGGTGCCCACCCGGGGGGTGCCGCCCTGGGTGACGACGGCGCAGATCACCTTCCCGAGCGGTCGGAACGCGGCGGAGCTCTGCCCGGCCGATCTGGCGCACGTCGCCTGGGCGGCGCAGATGGGCACCATCGTCTTCCACCCGTGGCCCGTGCGGGCCGCCGACGTCGACCGCCCCGACGAACTGCGCATCGACCTGGACCCGCAGCCCGGCACCGACTTCGCCGACGCGGCGCGGGCCGCCGGCGAGGTCCGCGCGCTCCTCGACGAGTTGGGCGCGACCGGCTGGCCGAAGACCTCCGGCGGCCGGGGCGTGCACGTCTACCTGCGCATCCAACCCCGCTGGACGTTCACCGAGGTGCGCCGGGCCACCATCGCGCTGGCCCGGGAGGTGGAGCGCCGCAACCCCGACCTGGTCACCACCGCCTGGTGGAAGGAGGAGCGCGGCACCCGGGTCTTCGTCGACTTCAACCAGATGGCGCGCGACCGCACGATCGCCTGCGCGTACTCGCTGCGGGCCAACGCGCGGGCCACCGTCTCGACCCCGGTCACCTGGGACGAGCTGCCCGACGTCGACCCGGACGACTTCGACCTGCGCACCGTGCCGGCCCGGCTCGCCGAACGAGGCGATCCGCACGCCGGCATCGACGACGCACCGTGGGACATCACCCCGCTGCTGGAGTGGGCCGACCGGGACGCCGCCGCCGGCCAGGGCGACCTGCCGTACCCGCCGGACCACCCGAAGATGCCCGGTGAACCCAAGCGGGTGCAGCCGAGCCGCGCCAAGCGCACCCCTGGCGACGAGTCCGCCTGAGCGCCGAGCTATTTGTGCTCGCCGAGCATCACAGGCAGGACCCCGGGTCCACGGCCGTGCCGATGATCGCGAACAGCATTCGGCGGAACGTGTCGACCTCGACCTGGCTGAAACCGGCCATCGCGTTCCGCTCCGCCTCCTCGCTGGCGTGGGCGACCCGCGCCCGTACCTCCTCGCCGGTGGTCGTGATCGTCGGAATGCGAAGCCGGCGGTCGCGGGGGTCGGCGTGGCGTACGACGAGATTCTTCTGTTCGAGTCGATCGAGTTGGGTCATCAGGGTGGTCTTGTCGAGCCCGAGGGTCCTGGCCAGCTCGACCTGGGTCAGCCCGGGTGTCTTGTCGAGCGCGCTCAACACGATGTAGTCCCGCAGGTGCAGGCCGTGCCTCTCGGCCTGTTCGCCGGTCACCACGTGCATTCGTTGGGCGGCGCGATGTAACAGCCAGGTGATCTCGGAGTCGAGCGACGGCGCGGGTCCAGCGGTCATCGCGCCGCACCCGGCAGCAGCGGGATTCCCTCGTAGGCGCGCCGGTCGTGGGCGGGGACGACCTGCATCAGTTCGGTCAGCGCGGCCGATCGCAGGATGCCCTGTCGCACCTGTTCGGCGTCGCTGTCGGCGAGGGCCCGTAGCAGCCAGGGGCGTTCCACCCGCCGGTGGATGCCGTCCAGTTGCCAGGTCAGGTCGCCGATGAACGCGTAGCGCTGCCCGGACGGAAGGGTCACGAACGCGACCAGGGAACCCGTCGTGTGGCCGCCGGCCAACGCCAGCACCAGGGACCCGTCGCCGTGGACGTCGAAGCTCGCGGAGAAGCCGAGGTACGCGGGGCCGTCGAAGGAGTATTCGCGGATCTCGTGGCCGGGCGAGACGGCGCGGAAGACCTTTCCGTCGCCGTCGCTGGCGGCGTACTCGAGCTCGCCCCGGTTCATCCAGATGGGGAGGTCGAGCGAGTCCAGGCCGCTCGCGTGGTCCCAGTGCGTGTGGGTCAGGAACACCCCGCGGAGCCTGGTGCGGTCGTAGTCGCTGTCGTCGAGCTGCTCGCGCACGGTCCGGGTGCTCTGAAAGGGGGCGCGGGCGAAGCGCGGCTGCATGGCGACGTGCGCGGCGACGTCGGCCCCGAAGCCGGCATCGATGAGGAAGTCGCCTTTCGGGTGCCGCACGAGGATGGCGGTGGCGGCGAACTGCCGCTTGTCACGGAACGAGCCACCGCGAAGGGCAAATGCCGCTCGTGTCTCGTAGGTGCCGGTGGGGAGTTGATAGATCGCCATGTCGGGTGGCGGTGTCGCCTCGGGAAGGGCAGCCGTCCACGGCTCGGGGGCAGGAAGGGTTCTCACCGCTCGATCGTACGACGTCAGATCGTCTGACACCAGACGAGCTTGCTTTGCGGAGGCTGTCGTACACGTGTTCTAAAGCCTGCCTGTGATCGATGGACGTAGCCAGTTCTAGTCCTCGTCTGACCGTTGGTCGGGCGACCACCGCCCCAGGAGCACTGCCGGCCTGCCATCGACCGCTCCATCGGCGAGCGTCGCGGCGTCGACGAGGACATTCCGCATGACCGGCACCGGCAGGTGTCTGTTGGCGGCGGCTGCTCCGGCCGTTTCCGGATCGTCGAACAAGTCGAGCACGCGACTCGGCGACAGTCGGGGGTCACCGGCCGTCGAGTTCCGCACCTCCGGACGCGGGTCGTGGCTGAGCCGCTCGATGAGCTGCGGTGCTGCCTCGGGATCGCGGACCACCAGGGCTCGGGCCCATGGGTCCGGCGACTCTGCCAACTGGGCCAGTCCGATCCGTTGGAAGCTGGGGTGGTCGAGCAGGCGGCCTCGGGTCGCCGTCGTAGCCTCCAGGTAGGTGTTGAGCACCGCCTCGTGGGTGACGCCCGAGTGGCGTTCGCACAGCAGGAGCCGCACGGCGAAGTCGTCGTCATTCTCCAGCGCGGCGATGTGGTCGGGGGTGAGGTGGGGGTTGCAGGCGACGCTGCGACGGAGCCCGATGTGCGCCGAGCGCACGCAGCGGCTCTGGATCTCCGGGTCGCGGGTCTTGGTCGCCCAGGCGGCCGGTTCGATCCGGTCGTCACGTCCGACGTGGTAGCCGATTGCCGCGCGTTGCTCCTCGGTGAGCTCGGGGCGCATCGACACGGCGAGCCGGACAGTGGGTGACGGGTCCACCGCCAGCCGGGCGACGAGGTCCGCACGCAGGTCGGGATCGGCTGCGGCGGTGCGTCGCACCCATTCGTTGTCGTCGCCGGCCCGCGCTTCGAACTCCCGACGATCCGACGGTGGTTCGTCGGCCGGCGCCGTTCGTGCTTCGCCCGGCCACAGCCGGGCACGCAGTTCCTGCGGCACCCACGGAGAGTCGGCCATGGCCAGGCCCAGCCGTGGATGCCGTTCGAGAAGCCGCTCGTACGCCCAGACAGGTAGCGCCGCCGGTAGCGTCCACGTCGACGCGAGAAGCGAGATCGGTCCCTCGGCGAGCGCCCACAGCACGGACCGTTCCGGGTCCTCAACCAGCGTGGCCCGCTGTTCGGGTGTGACATGCACCGCTTGCGCCAGGATCTTGCGCACCCTGTGGTCGGGGTGGTCGACCAGCGCCTCGAACTGCTCGTCGGTCCATTCCAGACGGAACATCAGGGCGGTCTCCACCTCCCGCAGGTGCTCCTCGACGAGCTGCCGCAACAGGTCGGCGGGGATGGCGGGGTTGCGGGCGAGGCCGCGTAGCCGAGCCCGTGCCGGGTTGTTGTTGTGGTGGGCGAGGAACGCGTCGTTGACGTACAGCGGGACCTCCAGGGTTAGGCCATCAAGGACCTGCGAGAAGCCACCGTAGAAGGAGAACGCGCAGCTCAACAGGGCCGCCCGGCCGAGTGCTCTCGGTCGCTGCCGGCGTTAGGCTCGGTTTGGCCAGCTCAACGAGCCGGACGGGCCGACCGGCGGAGCCTCGGGCGTCTGACCCAGCGGTTAGCCTGCCGTCATGGCGAGCACCGAGCTAGATGAGTTGATCGTCGCGGACGCCGACGCCCTGCGCGCGTGGTTGTCGGCCAACCACGCCACGTCGCCCGGTGTCTGGCTCGCCCTGACCAGGAAGGGCGGCACTGTCACGACGCTGACCTGGCAGCAGGCGGTCGACGAGGGCCTGTGCGTCGGCTGGATCGACGGGCAGGCGCGCAAGCGGGATGACGAGTCGTCCTGGATCCGGTTCACCCCGCGTCGGCCCCGCAGTTCCTGGTCTCAGCGCAACGTCGGGCACGTGGCCCGGCTGGAGGAGCAGGGGCGGATGTTGCCGGCGGGCCGTGCCGCTGTGGACGCCGCGAAGGCGGACGGGCGGTGGGCGGCCGCCTACGCCCCGCCGTCGGAGGCGGAGGTGCCGGCCGACCTGCTCGCCGCCGTCGCCGCCGAGCCCGCCGCCCAGGCCATGCTCGACGTGCTCACCAAGGCCAACCGGTTCGCTCTCATCCATCGCCTCAATGCCGTGAAGCGGGCGGAGACCCGCGAGCGCAAGATCGGCGAATTCGTCGCCATGCTGGCCCGTCACGAGACGTTCTATCCCCAGAAAGCGCGGCCGGCGCCGGGGCCGACGTCGTCGTGAGCGGGAGTCATCGTCCCGGCAACCGATTGACTTTCGATAGGTAACGAGCGAAACTCGATGCATGGTTACGGAGCATCGAGCGGTAGCCGCTCTCAGAGTTTTCCTCGTGGTGCTGTTCGGGGTCCTGGTCCTGTTTCAGACCTTCTCCCTACCCGGACAGTTCGCCCACATGGCCGCGGAATCACCGCAGGACGCCTACCTCCGGTGGCCGGCCACTGTCGTGGCTGTGTTCTGGGTGCTGTGCGTCCAGGTCGTCATCGTCGCGACCTGGAAGTTGCTCAGCCTGGTCAAGAGCGACCGCATCTTCACCGAAGCGTCCCTGAAGTGGGTGGACGCGATCGTGTGGGCCGTCGCCGCCGCGTGGGTGGTGCTCGTGGGTGTCTTCCTCTACGTGGGGTTCAACGCGGACGACCCGGGGCTGCCGCTGCTGCTGTTCCTGCTGACGGTGGGCGTCAGCGTGCTGGGGCTCCTCATGGTGGTGATGCGGGCGCTGTTGCGGCAGGCCACCACCCTGCGCACCGATATGGAAGCGGTGATCTGATGCCCATCGTCGTCCGCATCGACGTGGAGTTGGCAAAGCGCAAGATGAGCGTCGGCGAGTTCGCCGAGCGCGTCGGGCTCACCCCCGCCAACGTGGCGGTGCTGAAGAACGGCCGCGCCAAGGCGGTCCGCTTCAGCACCCTCGAAGCGATGTGCCGAGTGCTCGACTGCCAACCCGGAGACCTGCTGGAGTGGGTCGAGGAGGAAACCCCATGAAGTACGTCCTGACCGTCGCCGCCGTACTCGTGGTCGCCCTCGGCGTCGCCGGAATCGTGCACGGGGAGGCCGACGACTCGCCGGGCCTTCAACTCCTGGGCGTCGTGCTCGTGCTCGGTGCGTTGGTGTTCGGCATCCGCAACCTCCGAGGCGGCAGTTAGCCGCCCGGGCGCGCTGGTCGGCCTGAGCTGACCCCTCCCGTAATAACGATCATGTAACGGGCGCGAACCTTTCCCGGTAGGTGGCCTGTCTTGATGGTCGTCGGCCCGCCAGGGCCAGGGGAGGCGTCGGATGAAGCTGGTGTGGAGGCGGGCCCGCGAGGCGCGCGGGTTGCTGGTCGCTGCGGTGATCGCTGCTCTCGTCGCCGTCGCGTTGGTCACCGGGTTGTCCGACTACAACCGCCGGGCGGTGGACGCCGGGCAGCGGGCACTGGTCGCCGCCTCGCCCGCCGAGGAGCGCGGCCTTCTGGTCAGTGGCTCGGGTGGGCGGGACGCGGCCGAGTTCGCAACCCGGGACAAGGCGGTCCGAGCCGAGTTCGCCAAGGGCCTCGGCGGCGTCCCGGTCAGTGTCACCGCCGCCCGTTACGGCACCGGCCGGGAACTGACCGGCGACCTCGGGCAGATCCCGCGTACGGCCGACGAACCGGTCTTCGCGAACCTGGCCACTCTCGCCGACCTCGCCACCCACGCGGAGCTGACCAGCGGAGCCTGGCCCAGCCCCGGAGCGAACCCCGTCCAGGTGAGCCTGCCCGAGCGGGCCGCCGGCGCCCTCGGCCTGACCGTCGGCGAACGCGTCCCGGTGCGCGACCGGGCCACCGAACGACGCGGGGAACTGGTGCTCGCCGGCACCTGGCGGCCCCGCGACCCGGCGGACGCGTACTGGCTGCTGGCCCCCGGCGTGGGGGCGGGCAGCGCCGGTTCCGGCACCTCGTACGGGCCGTTCACGCTCGACCCGGCCGACTTCGCGGCCACCTTCGCGGGCTCGGTGTCGGCGTCCTGGCTGGCCCAACCGGACCTCGGCACCGTCGACACCGCCGACCTGCCCGCCGTTCGGAAAGCCCTCACCGAGGCGGTCACTGCCGTGCCCGAGGCCGCCCAACTGGGCAGTTCCGGGCAGACGGTCACCAAGATGCCGCAGTTGCTGGACCGGATCGGCCGCGCCGACCTGGTGGGTCGCTCGTCGCTGGCCACCCCGCTGCTGCTCATCCTGGTGCTCGCCGGGTACGCGCTGGTGCTGGTCGCCGCGCTGCTGCACGAGGACCGCCGCCCACAGACCGCGCTGCTGCGCGCCCGCGGCGCCGCCCGTCGGCAGTTGGCCGGCCTGGCCGCCCGTGAGGCGACCCTGGTGGTCGCCCCGGCCGCCGTGCTCGGTCCACTGATCGCCGGTGAGGCGTTGCGGTACATCCGACCCGGCGGGTCGGGTGACCTTTACACCGCCGGCGGCAACACCACACTGGTCTGGGCGGCGGCAGCGGCCACCGCGGCCGGGTGCCTGGTCGCCATGGTCCTTCCGACGCTGCGCGGCGCGGGGACGTACGTCGCCGACATGGCGGCCCGGTCCCGGCCGAACCGGGCCGCGAGCGTCCAACGCGCCAGCGTCGACCTGGTGCTCGTGGCGCTCGCCGTGCTCGCCTGGGTGCAGCTACGCCGGTACGCCTCCCCGCTGGCCGGCTCGGGTGGCCAGCTCGGGCTCGACCCGCTGCTGGTCGCCGCCCCGACGCTCGGCGTGCTGGCCGGCGCCGTGCTGGCGTTGCGGGTGCTCCCGCCGCTCACCCGGTTCGCGGAGCGGTTCGTCGACCGACGTCCCTGGACCGCCACCATGTTCGGGATGTGGCAGGCCGGCCGGCGTCCCCACGCCGGCCCCGTGCTGCTGCTCGCCCTCGCCGTCGGCGGCAGCACCCTGGCCTGGTCGCTGATCAGCACCGGCGAGCGGTCCCAGGTCGAGCAGGCCGGCCACACGGTCGGCGCCGACCTCCGGGTGACCGAACGGACCGGGGCCGCCCCAACTACCCGGGCCAGTGAACTCGCCGCGCTACCGACCGTGGACCGGGTGCTGCCGGCGTGGCGGGACGAGATCCGGGTCGGGCGGGAGAACCTGGCGGCGACCGTGATCGGTGTCGACCCGGCCAGCGCCCCGGGCGTCGTCCGGCTCGCCGACCGCCTGGGCGACGGATCGGCGTCGGAGCAGTACCGGCGCATGATCGACGCGCGGGGAGAGCCAGCCGGCGTCGAACTGCCCGCCGGGGCGCGTGAGATCACCGGCACGATTCGTACCCCGGTGAGCAACGCTGCCCGGTCGCTGAAGGTCGCGGTGACGCTGCTGGTCACCACCCCCGACGGGCTCGCCCTGCGGCTGCCGGCGGCCAACGCCGACGGCGACGGCCGGGCCACCCCGTTCACCGCGCGACTGCCCGACCTGGGCGGGGCGCGGCTGCGGCTGGCCGGCTTCGAGGCCGACGGTGGGTTGGCCGCTGGCAACTCCTACGAGCTCCAGGTGGACGGGCTGACGGTGGTCACTGCCGACGGCACGAAGCAACCGATCGAACTGGGCGGCGACTGGGCAGTGACCGCCCTCGGGCAGGACCCCACGTCGGTACGGACCACCGGCGCCGGGTTCGCCGCGGCCCGCGCGGTCGAGGTGATTCCCGGCGGGCAGTTCGCGTACCAGCCGCCCACCCGGTTCGCTGTCGTGGCGGGCGGAGACAACAAGCCCGTACCGGTGTTGATGACCCCCGGTGTCATCAACGCGCTGAGCCTGCGCGTCGGTGACACCGTCGACCTGACCCTCTCCGGGGCGACGCTGCCGGTGCGCCTGGTCGGCGAGCTGGACGCCGTGCCGTCCACCACCGGCGAGGGCGTCCTGCTGGACCTGCCGGCCGCGGTCGACGCGATGATCCGGCGCAGCGGCGCGGTGCGACCCGTACCGGAATGGTGGGTCGGCGCCGCCGACGCGAATGCCGCCGCCCAGGCGGTCAGCGCACTCCCGGGCGTCACGGTGCTCAACCGGGAGGCGGCCATCGAGGCGGCCGCCGACGACCCGTACTGGCGGGGCTCGCGTACCGGCATGCTCACCGCCGCGCTCGGCGCGGTGCTGCTCGCCCTCGTCGGCCTGATGGTGGACGTGTGGGCCACCGCCCGGCGTCGGCTCGGCGAGTTCGCGGTCCTGCACACCCTCGGCGCCACGCCCCGGCTGATGGCCCGGGCGCTGCTCGCCGAACAGACGTTCCTCGCCGGCATCGGCGTGGGCGTCGGGCTGTTACTCGGCACCGCGGTCGGCGCGACGATGGCCCCGCTGGTCATCCTCACCCCGGCCGCCGGCCGGCCGACACCCCCGGCGGCGTTCGTGCTGCCCTGGGTGCCGATCGGTCTGACCGCGGTCGGTCTGCTGCTGGCGGCGCTCGCCTTCAGCGCGTTCATCGCCACCGGCATCCGTCAGCGGGTGGCGGCGGTGCAGCTGCGAATCGGGGGAGAACGATGAGCGTCGGGGCGGCCGTCCGGCGGGTCCGGGCGTACGGGGGGCAGTTCCTGCTGCTGGCGGTGCTGACCCTGGTGGTCACGCTGCTGATCAGTGGAGTGCCCCGGCTGGTCAACCGGCTCGCCGAACAGGGGCTGCGAGCACAACTCAACAGCGAGCCGGCCGCCCGCCGGGACATCTCGTACAGCACCAGCGTCGAGCCCGCGACGTCGCGGCGGACGGCGATGGGCGACGCCGCCGAACGGTTCGACGCCCTGGCCGCAGAGATGCCGCCGCCGGTGCGTTCGGCTGTGACCGAGCGCTGGTACAGCGTCGAGACCGCAGAGGCCCGCGTGGTCGGACCGGACCTGGCGGCACGCAACCTGCTGGTCGACATGGGCCTCCGGGCCATGCCCGACATACAGGGCGCGAGCGCCCTCGTCGAGGGGGCGTGGCCGAGCGAGACCTACGTTCCCGACCGGCCGATCGAGGTGGCGCTCGACGTCGACGTGGCCCGCAAGCTCAACCTGCGCGCCGGCAGCCAACTGCGCATCGGCAGCACCGATGACAAGGGCAGACTCATCAACGGTGTCCCGCTGGTGGTGACCGGGCTGTTCCGCCCCGTCGACCGCGCCAACGGCATCTGGGACGGGCTCCCACAGCTGCTGCGGATCGTCGAACCGCAGGGTGATGGCCAGCCGTTCGTCATCGTCGGCGTCGTCGCGCAGTCGCCCCTCAACAAGCGGGCCGCGGAGGGCTGGCCGATCCAGTCCAACTGGCGGTACCGACTGGGCGTCGACCGGATCGACGCACGCGAGCTGGACCAGCTGATCGACGGCCTTCAGATGATGCAGCGCAACCGGCCGACCGGGATCACCCTGACCCAGGGCGCCGACGTTCCGTTGCGCGCGTTCGCCGCCCAGATCGACGCCGTCCGGACGCTGCTCGCGGTGATCGCGGCTGGCGTCCTGGCCACCCTGGCGGGGCTCATCGTGCTCGCTGCCAGTCTCGCCGTCAGACGACGTCGCTCGGAGTACGCGCTGCTGCGCGCCCGTGGCGGCGGGGCAACCGCCGGCGCCCGACGTAGCCTCGCCGAGTCGGTGCTGGTGGTGCCGGTCGCCGCCGTGCTGGGCTGGTGGCTGGGCACCCTGTTCCCCGGTGCCCCGGATCCGACCACGCCGTACGTCATCGGCGTGACCGTGCTGGTCACGCTGGCACTGCCGTTGGCGACACTTGCCGTACCGGCCGGCGGAGCGGGGCGCCGGGACCTGATCCGGGTGCGCCCGTCGGCCCGTCGGCTCACCGTCGAGGTGTCCCTGCTGCTCCTGGCCGGGCTCGCGGCGGTGCTGCTGCGTCGGCGCGGCCTGACCCTCGGCGAGGTGGACCCGCTGCTCGTGTCGGTGCCGGTGCTCCTCGCGGTCGCGGCGGCGGTGCTGGCGCTGCGCGCGTACCCCTGGCCGTTGTTGTTGGTCAGCCGGCTGGCCGCGCGGACCCGGGGCAGCGTGGCGTTCCTCGGCACGGCCCGCGCCGGCCGCTCGGCGGTCGCCGCCCCGCTGGTCGTGGTGGTCCTGGCGATCGGCACCGCGGCGTTCTGCGCGGTAGTGGCCGCCGGCGTCGACGCGAGCAGGGAACGAGCCGCCGCGCAGATAGTGCCCGCCGACGCGGTGATCCGTGGGGAGCGCTTCGCACCCGACACGATCGACGAGCTGGGCCGCCTGCCGGGGGTCCGGGCCGTCACCCGGGTGCTGTACGAGGACGATGAGCGGTTGGCGTCCGACGAGGTCGGCACCGACGCCTTCATCGGTCAGACGGACGTGCTGCTGGTCGACGGCTCGGGGTTGGACAAGGTGGCCCGCGACTCCCAGGTGGATCTGTCGATTCCGGCCGCGCTGCGCACCGCCGGGCCCGGCCCGGGGCCGCTGCCGGCGATCGTCTCACCGGCGGTCGCCGCCGACCTGGCCAAGGCGGGGCTGGACGACTCCGCCTTCATCTCGGTGCAGGGCCAGCGGTACGAGTTCCGGGTGGCCGGCACGGCTGACGGTTTCCCGATGCTGGCGACGAACGCCAGCCGGTTCGTGATCCTGCCCTGGCAGGCCCTGCCGACGCGTACCACCACACCCGTGCCGACCAGCCTGCTGATCGCCGGGGACTCGCTGGACGCCGAGGCGCTGCGCGTCGCCGGCGACCAGGGGCAGGAGCGCTACCAGCGGGACGGCACGGTCACCGGTCGGGAACGGATGATCGGAGTCACCGTCGACACCCGGGCGGACGTCCGTCGGGATCTCGGCGAGGGCGGGGCGAACGGGGTGCTGGCCTTCGGGTTCGTGGCCGGCGCCGCCGGCGGCACGGTGCTCGGGCTGCTGGCCATCGCGTTCACCGTGTTGGCCGGCGCGCGCGCCCGGGGTCAGGTGCTGTCCCGGCTGCGCACCCTCGGCCTGTCCCGCCGGCAGTGGCGAGGGCTGCTGCTTGTCGAGTTGACCCCGCTGGTCGCGGTGTCGGTGCTGACCGGCGCGCTGGTCGGCGCGGTGCTGCCCCTGTTGCTCAATCCGGTGCTCGGCCTGTCCGCGTTCACCAGTGGTGTGCCGGTCCGGGTGGCTTTCGAGCCCAGCCTGGTCGCCGCGGTGCTCGCGCTCGGGGCGGTCGCCCTCGGCTTCGCGGTCGCCGTCGAGGCCCTGAACAACCGCCGGTTGCGCCTCGGAGAGGTGCTTCGGCTCGGAGAGGAGAGCTGAGATGACCGCTACCGCCCAGACTCCACTGGTGCCTGACCTGGCCGCCCTGCAACAGCGGGCCGCGCTTCGCGCCGCCGAGCGGGCCGGCGGGCAGGACCGCCTACGCGGGCACATCGTCTGCGACGGCCTGGTGCGCATCTTCAAGACCGAGGGGGTGGAGGTGGTCGCCCTGCAAGGGCTCGACCTGGTCATCGACCGGGGTGAGCTGGTGGCGATCGTCGGTGCCTCCGGTTCGGGCAAGTCGACACTGCTCAACATCCTCTCCGGCCTGGACACCCCGACCGCCGGCATCGCCAGGGTGGCCGACTACGACCTGCTCTCGCTCTCCGCCAAGCGACGGCTGAGCTACCGCCGGCAGCTGGTCGGTTTCGTCTGGCAGCAGACCGGCCGCAACCTGCTGCCGTACCTCAACGCGCTGGAGAACGTCGAGCTGCCGATGCAGTTGGCCGGCAAGCGAAGCGGCAGGGCCCGCCGGGAGCGGGCCCGGGAACTGCTCGACCTGGTCGGCGTGGGCTACTGCGCCGATCGGCGCCCCGGGCAGCTCAGCGGCGGCGAACAGCAGCGGGTCGCGGTGGCGGTGGCGGTGGCCAACGACCCGGAGGTGCTCTTCGCCGACGAGCCGACCGGTGAGCTGGACGAGGCGACCGGCGCGGAGGTCTTCGCGGCGTTGCGCACCATCAACGCGGAACTGGGCGTGACCATCGTGGTCGTCACCCACGACCACGCCGTGGCCACGCAGGTCCGCCGGACCGTCGCGATCCGCGACGGCCGGACCGCCTCCGAGGTACGCCGGACCGCGCGGATCGACGCGGACGGCAACACCGAGCTGGTCAGCGAGGAGTA
Organism: Micromonospora sp. NBC_00330; assembly: GCF_036136635.1. NCBI lineage: Bacteria > Bacillati > Actinomycetota > Actinomycetes > Micromonosporales > Micromonosporaceae > Micromonospora > Micromonospora sp. NBC_00330. Next base: position 4,144,779 of record NZ_CP108012.1, on the reverse strand, counting down.
CGCGGTGCTGGACCGCAACGGTCGGATGCAGCTGCCCGCCGCGTTCGTCGACGCGCTCTCGTTGAAGGAGCGGGTCCGGCTCGACCTGGAGCCGGACCATGTGCAGGTACGGCCCGGCAACCGGGCCTCGGACGAGCGGGGGGCGCGGGCATGAGCCGGCAGGACATGGTGGTGACCGGCGCGACCGGCTTCGGTGGTGCGCCCGCGGCGCACCCCGGCGAGGTGGTCCGGGTCAGTGGGGTCAGCCGGACCTTCGGCCGTGGTGAGCACGCCGTGCACGCGGTGCGGGACGTGTCGTTCACTGCCGACCGGGGCGAGCTGGTCGCCATCCGAGGTCGGTCCGGGGCCGGTAAGACCACACTGCTGAACCTGATCGGCGGGTTGGATCGGCCGGACAGCGGTCAGGTGGTGGTGGCCGGGCACGAGGTGACCTCGGCCGGGGAGGCGGAGCTGCTGCGGCTGCGCCGGGGCACCGTCGGGTTCGTGTTCCAGACCTTCGGGCTGGTGCCGATCCTCTCCGCCGCCGAGAACGTCGGCGTGCCGTTGCGGCTGGCGCAGGTGCCGGCCGCCCAGCGGGAGGAGCGCGTGGCGGTGCTGCTGGAACTGGTCGGCCTGGGCGGGCACGCCGCGCAGCGCCCGTACGAACTCTCCGGTGGCCAGCAGCAGCGGGTCGCGGTGGCCCGTGCGTTGGCCAACGAGCCGGACCTGCTCATCGCCGACGAGCCCACCGGTCAGCTCGACTCCGAGACCGGCCGGTCCATCATGGACCTGCTGCGTGCGGTGGTGCACGCCCGCGGCATGACGGCCCTGGTGGCCACGCACGACCCGGCCCTGATCGACCTCGCCGACCGGGTACTCGTCCTGCGCGACGGCCGTCTGGTCGACGGCTGACCCGGCCGGGGGCGGGCTGTCGAGGTTGCCCCGCGATGGCCGGAGCGCCTACAACTGTGACGTCGGGCGCCGGCTCCCTTCGGACGCTGGGCGGCCGATGGCGGTCCGCGCTCGCTTTGGAGCTGATGTCGTAAACGAATCGCCGGACGGGTGACTCGTCTGCGACATCAGCTCCACAGCGTCCGTCCAGCAGTAGCGGAGGCCGCCCGAGACGTCAGCGCCGCTGGTCAGAGCGCGAGCTTCATGCCCTCGTGGCTGGCCACGAAGCCGAGGCCCAGGTAGAAGCGGTGCGCGTCCGCGCGGGTCTTGTCCGTGGTGAGCTGCACCAGCGCGCAGCCACGCTCGCGAGCCTGGCCGATGGCCCAGGTCATCAGCTCCCGGCCCAGCCCCTGGCCACGCCGGTCGGAGCGGACCCGGACCGACTCGATCAGGGACCGTTCGCTGCCGTGCCGACCCAGACCCGGGATGTAGGTGATCTGCAGGCAGCCGACCATCTCGCCATCCTGCTCGGCCACGACGAGCTGGTTGCGGGGATCGGCGCTGATGTCCGCGAACGCCTTCTCGTACGCCTCGTCGACCTCGGTGAAGTCGCGGGCCTTACCCAGCACGTCGTCGGCCAGCAGGGCGATGACGGCGGGCAGGTCCGCCCGGACCGCCTCCCGGTAGGTCACGTCGCTCATGCCGGTGATCCTGGCACAGCGAAACCTGCGGATGGGTCTGTGCCGGTTGCGGGCAACGGGCAGCATGGGGCGGCATGGAGCTAGTGCTGTTGCCGTTCCGCTGGATATACCGGGCGTTGGTGTGGTTCGCCAACTCGCCCCGCACGCTGATCACCTCGTACCTGCTGATGATCGTGGTGGCCGGGGTCATCTACGGGGAGGTCGAGGAGCGCAGCCCGGCCGATGCCGTCTGGTGGGCCGTGGTGACCGCCTCCACCGTCGGATACGGCGACATCTCGCCGACCACCTGGGCGGGCCGCACACTGGCCGCGCTGCTCATCTCGACAATGGTGCTGCTGGTCATCCCGCTGATCACCGCGCACTTCGCGAGCCGGCTCATCGTCGACGACAACGCCTTCGAGCATGAGGAGCAGGAACAGCTCAAGGCCGACGTGCGCCGGATGCGGGCGCTGCTGGAGGAGTTGGCCGCACGTCAGGGGATCGATCTGCCACCGCTGCCGCCGACCCAGCCCGTCAGCGGGGCGGGCAGCGCTGCCCCTCCGGTGGCACGGTCAGGTCGATCAGGTAGGCGTCGACAGCGTTGGTGATGCAGGACGTCTGCGGGTAGGCGGTGTGCCCCTCGCCCTCCCAGGTCAGCACCCGACCGACACCCAGCATCGACGCGAGCCGCGGCGTCTGCTCGTACGGCGTCGCCGGGTCGCCTGTGGTGCCGACCACCACGATCGGCGGCGCGCCGTTCGCCTTCCCGGTCGGGTACGGGTCACGCCCGCCCGGCCACTCGACGCAGCTCAGCATGCCGACCGCCAACGCCGGCCCGAACAGTGGGTATTTTCCGCGCCACTCGGACTGCAACCGCCGGATCTGCTCCCGGCTCGGCTTCTCCGTCTCGTCGGCGCAGTTGATGGCCAGGTTGGCGTCGAACAGGTTCGAGTAGTGCCCGTCGTCCTCCCGGCCGGCGTACGCGTCGGCGAGCCGGAACACGTCCTTCGGGTCGCCTTCGGCCAGCTTGTCGATCGCCTGGGCCAGCTCCTGCCAGCCGGATTCGGTGTAGAGGGAGGAGATGACGGCGTAGAACACCCAGCCGGCGGTGGCCTCCCGCCCGTCGGCGCCGCGTACCGGGGAGACCTTGGCCTTGTCGATGGCCGAGGTGACAGCGGCGCGGGCGTCCGGGGCGATCGGGCAGCGGCCGGCGTTCGCCGCGCACCAGCGGGTGAAGTTGGTGAAGGCCCGTTCGAAGCCGCGGGCCTGGCTCTCCGAGCCCTCGACCAGCCGCTGCTGCGGGTCGACAGCGCCGTCGAGCACCAGCGCCCGCACCCGCTGCGGGTAGAGCTGGGCGTACGTGGCGCCGAGCAGAGTGCCGTACGAGTAGCCCAGGTAGGTCAGCTTGTCGTCGCCCACGGCGGCGCGAACCGCGTCCATGTCGCGGGCGGCCTGCTCGGTGCCGTACAGCGGCAACTGGTCGCCGTAGCGGTCGCCGCAGCCGCGCCCGATCCGCTGGCTCAGGCCGACGAAGCCGTCGAATGCCGACTGGCTCGCCGGATCCGGGTCGAAACCGAAGCTGGCGTCCAGGTCGGCGTCGGAGATGCACTTCACCGGGCTGGACCGGGAGACCCCACGCGGGTCGAAGCCGACGATGTCGAAGCGCTCGGTGATCGAGGCGGGCAGCCCGCCGAACTGGGGGCCGAAGGAGAGGTAGACGGCGGTGTCGACACCGGAACCACCCGGGCCGCCCGGGTTGATCACCAACGAGCCCACCCGGTCGCGCTGCTTGGTGGACCGGGCGCGCAGCAGGGCGATCTCGAAGGTCTGCCCGGCGCCCGGGCCGGCGCTCGCCCCGCCGCCGGTGCCCCAGTCACGGGGCACCGCGATCCGGGTGCACTCGTAGCGCATGTTCGGTGCGCTCCGCCCGACCAACTCGTCGGGCACCTCCGGGCAGGGCCGCCAGTTCGGTGCGCTGCCGGTCGGGGCGGCCGCGCCCTCCACCTCGGTGCGCGGCGCGAACGCCGGCAGCGTGCAACCGGCGGTGAGCAGCGCGGCGACGACGAAGGCGGCCAGAGTGCGACGGACCCGGCGGCTGGACGCCATCCGAGGCTGGTCGGCGGTGCGGGTCACGTGGTCCTCCGGAATCGGGTCGACGGCCAGGCTACGCCGAGCCGGTGGCGGCTCGGTCCACGGTGGCCGTCGGGTCGCCGCGCAGCACCTGGTCCACGTCGAAGCGGATCGGCCGGTCGAGCTGGTCGTAGCGGCAGGATCGGGGGTCGCGGTCCGGACGCCACCGAACGAACTGCGCGGTGTGCCGGAACCGTTCGCCCTCCATGGCGTCGTAGCCCACCTCGACCACCAACTCGGGGCGCACCGGCTCCCACTCCAGGTTCTTCGTGCCGGTCCACCGGCTGACCCCACCCGGGATGCGTTGGCCACGCTCGTGGTCGCCGTGCACCCACGGGTGCTCGCCGCCGGTGTCCCGATAGGGCGCCAGCTCGTCGAGCAACTCGGCGCGGCGGGCCATGCTGAACGACGCGCTCACGCCCACGTGGTGCAGGACCCCGGCGCCGTCGTAGAGGCCGAGCAGCAGCGAGCCCACCACCGGGCCGGACTTGTGCCAGCGGAAGCCGGCCACCACCGCGTCAGCGGTGCGGGCATGCTTGACCTTGAACATCAGTCGCTTGCCCGGCTCGTACGGCAGGTCGGCCGGCTTGACGATCAAACCGTCCAGCCCGGCGCCCTCGAAGACGTCGAACCAGCGCCGCGCGGTGTCCGGGTCGGTGGTGACCTGGGTGACGTGCACCGGCGGGCGCACCCCGGCCAGCGCCTCGACCAGCCGCTCCCGGCGGCGCGGGTAGGGCTGGTCGAGCAGTGCCTCGTCACCGATCGCCAGCAGGTCGAACGCGACGAAGTCGGCCGGGGTGGTCTCGGCCAGCATCTTCACCCGGGACGCGGCCGGGTGGACGCGCTGGGCCAGCAGCTCGAAATCCAGCCGGGGCTGGCCGCTCGGCCCGTCGCGCCGAATCACGATCAACTCCCCGTCGACAGCGCAGCGCTCCGGCAGTTGCCGGCGGGCCTGCTCGACCACCTCGGGAAAGTAGCGGGTCATCGACTTGCCGCCCCGGCTGGCCAACTCGACCTCGTCGCCGTCGCGGAACACGATGCACCGGAACCCGTCCCACTTGGGCTCGTAGGTCACCCCGGGCGTGGTGGGCAGCTTGGGAACGCTCTTGGCCAGCATCGGCTCGACCGGCGGGTTGATCGGCAGGTCCACGCCGACCAGTCAATCAGACGGTGCCGACAGTCGTGAGGCAGATCACCGTGGATGGCCGGGCGGCGTGTCCGCCTACGCGCCGCTCGTCCCCACCGGGCGAATCGAATAACCCCAGGTCAGAGCTACTTTCGCGAGGTGTCCGAGTGGGTCTGTGACTGCTGCGGGCGGTGGCGGGTGAGCGTCGAGCTGATCCGGGGCCGCTACCGCTTCCGGCTGACCCGCCGCTACCCGGAGCAGTTCGGCGGCGGCCGGAACGTCCTCGGCGAGGTCGGCTCGGTGCCCGAGCTGGAGGAGCTGTTGCGTCGGCGTACCCCGCTCACCCTGGCCGACCTGCGCGAGGCCGCCTGATCCGCGCGGTCGGCGTGATGCGGTGTGCCCCCGGGAACTTCCGGTTGCCAGGCCCGATCTGCCTCCACTGAGGAGGGTCGGACGGGATCCAGCTCCGGTGTCACAATGCTCCCGGCGGCCTCGTCTGCACCCGTGGCGGTGCCGAGCGGCGTCGCCGGGGAGGGGACGCCATGCGGTTCGAGGCCGATACCGAGATCGCCGCGGATGCCGAGCAGGTCTGGGCGGTGCTGGTCGACGTGCCCCGCTGGCCCGAGTGGACGGACTCGGTGACCCGGGCCGAGCGGGGGGAGCCGGGGCCGCTGACCGTTGGCGCTACCGCACGACTGACCCAGCCGAAGCTGCGGCCGGCGGTCTGGCGGGTCACCGAGCTGACCGAAGGGCGGGAGTTCGTCTGGGTCTCCGACGCGCCCGGTGTGCGGACCACGGGGGAGCACCGGCTGCTGCCGCTGCCCGACGGGCGTACCCGCGTCGAGCTGGTCATCAACCAGTCCGGCCCGCTGGCCGGCCTGATCGGCCGGCTGTACGGCGGGCTGTCCCGCCGCTACGTGCGGATGGAGGCCGACGGGCTCAGGCGTCGCTGCGAGCGGGGCTGACGGCCGGCTTCTCCAGGATGGCCAACGAGATGCCGTGCGGAGACGGGCGGTGCGAGACGATCCGGTAGCCGTGCCGCTGGTACAACCGCAGGTTGCGCACGCTGTCCGCGCCGGTGAACAGGGTGAAGCGGGCCGCCCGGCCGGCGCAGGCCCGCTCGACGGCGGTGAGCAGTTGCGCCCCGACACCCCGCCCCTGCTGATCCGGGGCGACCGAGAGGCGGCCGACGTGCGCGGTGTCCCCGTCCAGGTGGGCGCGCACCGAACCGACCAGCCGATGCCCCAACCGGGCGGCGAGCACGATGCTCGGGCCGGTCAGCACCGTCACGACCTCGTCCAACGTCTCGGTCAGCGGAGGCAGGAACGGATCGGTGTAGTGCTGCGCCTCGCTCAGGTACGCGGCGCGCTGCACGGTGAGGATCTCGCCGGCGTCCACGACACCGGCCGGAGCGATGCTCGCCTCTGCGTTCATCGGGGCAGCACACCACAGCCGCCGTCGCCATCGACGGGCGGCCCGACCGCACCCGCCGTACCCTGACCCGTGTCCGGTCGAGGTCCAGGGGGCAACGGTGGCCGAACTGACGTACCCGGAGGTGGGGTCGACCCGGCACGGGCGGCTGCCCGGCGGGTACCACCACCTGCGCCACCGGTATCCGTTGCCCGCAGGCTGCTTCGAGACCGCCGCCGACGCGGTGCTGAGCTGGCGGCTGCACCGCGCCGCCGGCGTCCGGATCCGCACCGACGCGCCGCGGGCCACCCCCGGTGTGCTGGTGACCTCCGGCCTCGGCGTCGGTCCGGCCCGCGTCTGGGGGCCGTGCCAGGTGGTCTGGAGCGCGGACTCGCCCACGCTCGCCGGTTTCGGCTACGGCACCCTGCCCGGGCACCCGGAGCGGGGTGAGGAGGCGTTCGAGGTCGTCCGCGACGACGCCGGCGCGGTCTGGTTCGAGGTACGCGCCTTCAGCCGTCCGGACCGCTGGTTCACCCGCGCCGGAGGCCCGGCGGTCCGGGCCGTGCAGCACGCGTACGCCTGGTGGCTCGGCCGTACCCTGCGTCGGCTCTGCGCGGATCGCTGAACACCCTGGCGGCGAAGCGACTCAGAACCGGGCGCCGAAGCGATTCAGAACCGGGCGAACGAGCGGATCGGGGCGCGCGGGCCGTACTTCGGTGCCCGGATGCCGGCCGCCTCCAGCAGCAGACACACCCGGCCCCGGTGACCCCGGAACGGCTCCAGCAGGGCCATCATCCGGGCGTCGTCGCCCCTCGGTTCCTCGGCGAGCGCCCAGGCCACAGTGTTCGGGATGTGGTAGTCGCCGACGCTGACCGCGTCCGGGTCGCCGTACGCGATCCGGACCACCTCCGCGGCCGTCCACGGCCCGATGCCGGGGATCGCTGTCAGCCGGCGGGTGGCGTCGGCGGCGTCGGTGCTGCGCTCCAGGCGGTCGGCGAACGCGGCGGCGCGACGGAGCGTGTCGGCTCGACGCTGCTCCACCCCGAACGGGTGGAACACCCAGTACGGGGCGGCGGCCACGGTGGCCGCCTCGGGCGGCAGGAGCAGCGGCTGCAACGGGCCGGGAGCCGGCTCCCGGAAGTGCCGCACCATCGCCGCGTACGCCCGGTAGGCCTCCTTGCCGGTGACCTTCTGCTCGAAGACCGCGCGCAGCAGTCGGGGGAAGACCTCCCCGGTGGCGGGCATCCGGAGGCCCCGGTGCTCCCGGGCCAGCCGGGCGACCAGCGGGTGCGCCGCGGCCAGTTCGGTGAAGCCGGTCAGGTCGTCGCGCAGCCCGGCGATCGCGTCGGCGCGGGCAAGGACGTGCTCGGCGCCGGGCCCGTACCCCTCCGCGAGCAAGTCGCCGCCGGCCGGTCGCAGCGCGAGCGTCGCCGGACCGTCCGGGGTGCGGGTGGCCCACCAGAAGGTGCCGGCCGCCACCCGGGCGCACGGGTCGTACGGGCTGAAGGTGAGCGCGCGGACCGAGGCGGTCAGCCGGTAGCCGACCGGTGGGTGCAGCACCCTGGTCGCGGCGGGTTCGGTAGCGGTCACCCCGCCACTCTGCCAGGTCACGGCGGGGGCTGACGACCGCCGTACCGGTCCGGCCGGGGAACCCACCCCGGACACGACGGTGGCCGGTCGCGCCCTCCCCGGCGACGACCGACCACCGTGCAATCGTGGGCGACCAGGCTCAGTACGAGTAGCCCGAGCCGCCTGCGTCGTTCGAGCCGCTGTCCGCAGGCGGTGCGACCGCCTTCGGCGTGCCCTTGGGCAGGCAGCTCAGGTTCTTCTTGCCGTCCGGCTGGACCACGAACCAGGTGCCACCGACAGCCTGGCCCTTCCACTGGCCGGGCTTCTTGTCACCGATGTAGCGGTAGACCGGCCAGCCGGCGATGGTGAGCTGACGGGTGCCGTCCTGCCGGGTCACGCTGCCGACCTTGTCGTCAGAGACGCCGGTGAGCTCCGGGTTACCGTCGGTCAGTGCCGGGGGCCACACCTCGGCGCACTTGTCGACGCAGTTCGACGACGGCGGGTCGGCGGTGTCCTTGTCGAAGCGGTACAGGATCCAGCCGTCCTGGTCGGTGACCACCTTGCCCATCCGGGCGACACTCTTACCGACCAACTTCTCGGTCAGGTCGACGTCCGCGGGCGGGGCGTCGGCGGCGGGCGCCTCCGGGGAAGCCGAAGCCTCAGGTTCAACCGTCGCGGTGGGCTCGGCCGCGGCGACGGCGACCGGCTCGGCCGCGCTCGAGTTCGCCCCGTCGTAACCCGCGGGAGCGCAGGCCGTTAGTGCGACCATCGCGCTCGCGACGATGACGGTCCGCTTCATCTGTGCCACGTGCCCTCCTCATTCTTGACAGTTCACCCATAGGTACGGCGGGCAGGCTGTCAAGGTTGAAGTAGTAACAGTGGTCAATTTCACGTAAATTGATTGAACCGTTTCCGGCCGCCGTGCGTACGCCCCCGCAAGGGACCCTTCGTCCAACGACAGATCGGCGCCGGTCATTGTGACAATGACCGGCGCCGACGCGGTAGGCGCGCTTACATGGGTACGGTGACCAGCGGACTCGCCACGCCGTTGGCATCCACCGACTGCACCTGGAGCTGCTTGATGTCCTTCGGCAGAGCCGACGTCGAGGCACTCAGTTCGAGACCCTGCGGCCGGGTGTTGGTGCCATAGCCGCCCTCCGGCACCGACCAGGTCGAGATGACCTCGGTGGTGGCGTTCTTGCGTACCACCACCAGTCGGCAGATGCGTGGGCCGGGCAGCTTTCGCAGGCTGAAATTGATCCGGGTGCCGTAGTCCTTGGTCACCAGGAACATGGTGGTCTGCACACCGGTGGTCGGGTCGGTCGCCTCGACCTGGTCGCCCTCCACCTCGGTGCCGCCCACACCCGGGCCGCTCGGCGCGGCCGTCGGCACGCTCGTCGGCGGATCGTTGGGCGCGCTCGGCGTCGACTCGGCGAGCACCCCCGGCGGCTGCTCGTTGCCGGTCACGCTGACGAAGCCGTACCCGCTCAGACCGCCGAAGACCACCACCGCGGCGGCCGTCGCGAGCAGGTGACGAAACCGGGTACGCCGCCGGTCGGCCCGGACCGCGCCGAGCGTCCGGTCCAGCAGGGCCGGGTCGGTCGCCGTCTGCTCCAGCGCCATCATCGTCTCGCCGTCGATGTCGGAGAGCAGCCCGACCACCGGCACCATCGTCTCCAACTCGGCCGCGCACGCCCAGCAGGTGGCGAGATGCTCCTCGAACCGCTCAGTGTCCTGCTCGTCGAGCACACCGAGCGCGTACGCCGCGACGTCCATGTGGTCCGGCCGGCTCATTCTGTCACCCCCCGCTCCTGCAGAGCCGTGCGCAGCGCGCGCAGCGCGTAGTAGACCCTCGACTTGGCGGTGCCGAGCGGCAGGCCCAACTCCTCGGCGGCCTCCGGCACCGTCCGCCCCCGGAAGTACGTCGAGATCAGAATCTCCCGGTGCGACTGACTGAGCGTACGCAGCGCGTCCGCCACCGTCATGGTCCGCAACACCCGGTCGGTGCTGTCCGCCTCGGCGAACGCGGTGAGGTCGCGGTCGTACGTCTCCGGCGGCCGGGCCTCCTGGCTGCGGTGCTCGTCGATGGCGATGCGGCGGGCCACGGTGACCAACCACGGCCGCAGCGAACCCTGCCCCTGGGTGCCCAGGCGGTGCGCGTTGCGCCAGGCCCGCAGCAGCGTCTCCTGGACGATGTCCTCGGCGCGCTGCCGGTCCCCCCCGGTGAGGCGCATGACGAACATCAGCAACGGGCCGGCGTGCTCGGCATAGAGCTGACGGATCAACTGGTCGGAGTGGCTGGCCTCGGTCGTCGTCGCCTGATGGCGCCCGGGCGCCGGTCGCGGCGTCACCGGACCATTCTGGCGAGGCGTCGCCCGCGCGTCGACCCCTCGGGCAGACGAGGTTGACCGTGACGAGGGTCGCGCCGACAACCAGTCAGCGCGTACCGCGTCGCCATGCCAACCGGCCGCCACCGCGTGCATGCAGACCTCCGGGATGTCCGTGACCAACGCCGGCCCACGAGGTGGGCCGCCCGGTGGTACGCAGCGCCGGCCCCAGCGGATCAACAAACGACCAAAAAATTTCCCCGCCGCTGTCGAGTGGACGGTCAGCGGCGTACCGAGAACAGCCCCGGCGGTGGCGGATCGGAGCCGGTCGCGTCGGCGTCCCGCACCACCTGCGCGCCACCGACGAAGCGGTCCAGGTCGTCGCCGGCCACCACCCGGCCGGGGAACCAGTCGCCGGCAGCGCGTCTGGTCAGCTCCGGCACCGGCGGTGTGGACCGCCCGGCGACCAGCACCAGATTGCCGTACCGGCGTCCACGCAGCACCGCCGCGTCCCCGACCAGACAGGCATGCGGCAGCACCGAACGGACAGTGGCGACCTGCCCACGGGCGTGCCGCAGCGGCGGACCGTCGGCCAGGTTCGCCAGATACCAACCGGCGGGGCGAAGCACCCGGGCCACCTCGGCCGCGTACTCCACCGACGTGAGGTGGGCCGGCGTACGCGCACCGGCGAACACGTCGGCCACCACCACGTCGTAGCTGGCCTCCCGGGTGGACGCCAGCACCGCCCGGGCGTCCTCCACCCGGACCCGCAACCGGGCGTCGGACGGCCACGGCAACGCCCGACGGACCAGCTCCACCAGCGCACCATCCACCTCGGACACCCGCTGGGTGGAACCGGGTCGGGTGGCGGAGACGTACCGGGGCAGGGTCAGCGCGCCGCCACCCAGATGCAGCACCCGCAGCGGCGCACCGGCCGGTGCGATCAGATCCACTGCGGCGGCCAACCGCCGCACGTACTCGAACTCGAGGTGGGTGGGGTCGGTCAGGTCGACGTGCGACTGCGGCGCGCCGTCCAGCAGCAGCGTCCACGAACCGGCCCGGTCCGGAGCCGGGACGAGCTCCGCCAGCCCGGTGTCCACCTGCTCGACCACCCGGTCGTTCGCCCGTTTACGCCCCACCGGAACCAGTATCCGCGCTCATCGGGCGGCGCGGGCCGCTGCGGTCAACGCACGGTGCAGCAGCCGGGAGTCGCCGAGCAGGGCCCGCAACCGGCGCTCCAGGCCCGCGATCGGGATCAGGTTCTGCGGGGCCCGCGGATCCTTGTACGGGGTGGAAGCGAAGCGCGGCAGGGTCACCAGCGACAGGTCGGCCAACTCGATCGCCGCCTCGACGGGCAGGTCGGCGGAGCACTCCACCCGGACGATGCCCGCCCATGGGGCGCCGATCGCCACCGGCAACCGCAAATACCACGACCACCCACCCCAGGCGGTGCCGAGCCGGAACACCGGGGATCGCTCACCCGACGCCATGCCCGTCACCACAGCGGTCAGCCGGGCATCCAGGTACTGACTGTGCTGCGTCTTGATGTAGCCCAGGGTGCGCGGCAACTGCCGCCGACTGCGCAGCGGGCCGTCCACCACCAACAGGTCACCGTCGACCCGGGCGGCGTCGGACACCGCCACCTCCAACGCGGTGAGCGGGCCCTGCACGGCGGCCGGCAACTTCGCCAGCTCGCCGGTGCCACCCACCCGGTGCACCGGGTAACGGATCGCGCCCGCCACCACGTCCTGCGCCGACGGGCTCGCGGTGAACAGGCCCCGACCGACCCGGGTGCCCGCCAACTGCGCCGCACCCCGCCCCAGGTCACACCGGACGACCCCGGCCGCGTACGAGGCGGCCAACCCGGGGAACGACAGGCCGTCGGTCTCCGCCGTCCAGATGCTCGCGTCGATGCGGCGAACCCCGTCGACCAGCAACACCACGTCCGGTGCCCGCACCCCGGGGCGTACCCCGATCGCCCGCCAGTCCACGGCGGGCAACTCCACGTCCGCGTCGACCTGCGCGCTGCTCGGCGCGGCCGGCCCGGCGGCGGACGCCTCGAACGACGCCCCGTACGCCGGATCCCACGAATCCACGAAGAACGCGGGGTCGCCCGCGCTCACCGGGCTGGTCCTTCGTTCGCGCCTGCGGGGCTCCGCTGCGCCGCACTCCTCGCGCTCACCGGCCCGTCCGCTCCACGCGCGCGGACCGGGCATCCTTGCGCACCTCGAAGCGCACCGGGATCCGCTCGGCCAACGCCGGCACGTGGGTGACCACGCCGACCATCCGATCGCCCCGGGCCGCCAGGTTCTCCAGAGTTGCCGCAACCGTGTCCAGGGTGGCGGCGTCGAGCGTGCCGAAACCCTCGTCCAGGACGATCGACTCCAGGCTCGCCGCCGTGGTGGACATCCCGGCCAACTGCTCCGAGAGCGCCAACGCCAGCGCCAGCGACGCCTGGAACGTCTCACCGCCGGAGAGGGTGCGCACTCCGCGACGCAGCCCCGCGTCGTGGTGGTCGACCACCACGAACTCGCCCTTGTCGTGCACCAGCTCGTACTGCCCGGAGGACAACTCGCGCAGGATCCCCGACGCGCCGTCGACCAGCAGATCCAACGCCTCGGCCAGCAACCACCGCTCGAAGTTGTTGGCCCGCAGGTGCCCGGCCAGCGCGCGCGCCACCTGCGTCTCACGCTCGTGCCCCGCCCGCTGCTCGCGCAACGTCCCGGCCTGCTCGCGACGCTCGTGCAGCCGCCGCCGGTCGGCGTCGGCCCGCTCCACCGCCACCGTCGCCGCGTGCACCGGGTCGTCCCCGACCGGCACGTCGGCCGCGGCGAAGATGCCCGCGATGGCCCGCTGCACCCCGTCGGCCACCGACTCGGCCTCCGCCACGGCGGCGGCCCGACCGGCCCGCTCGGCGCGGCGGCGGTCCGCCTCGGTCGTCGCCCACTCGGTCAGCGCCGCCCACGCGGCAGCCACGTCGTCCCGATCGGTCGCCGGCGGGCCGAACCGGGCCAACCCGTCACGGGCCGTGTCAAAGGCCCGCCACGCCGCCCGCAGCCGCTCCTCGGCGGCGTCCACCCCGGCCCGGGCCTGCCGAGCGGTCTCGCGGCCGGCCCGGACCGCTGTCGCCGCCTCCTCCAGCGCGCGCCGCAACCGGGCGTGCTCGGCCAACTCCCGACGCAGCACGGCCGGCTCGGCCGCGCCGGAGAGCTGCCCGTCCAGCTCGGCCAGCCGGGCCTCCATCTGCTCCTGCCGGGCTCGCGCCTGCACCAGCAGCCGCTCCAGCTCCCGCGCCGCAGTGTCCCGCTCCTGCACCGTCGCCTGGGCGGCCTTGGTCGCGGCCCGCGCGGCCTTGCCCGCCGCCGTCGCGGCGGCCACCGCCGAATCGGCCGGCACCGCCGGCACCACGGCCACCCGCTGTTCGCACACCGGGCACGGCGCACCGGCATGCAGGTGCACCCGCAGGCTCACCGCCAGGTCGGTGGCCTTGGCCTCCTCGTGCGCCCGGAAGGCCGCCTCCAGCTCGGCGTCGGCCCGCTCGGCGACCACCCGTGCGGCGGCCAACGCCGCCACCGCGGCGGCGTGCTCGTCATTCGCCGCGCGCACCGTCGCCCGGACCGTGTCGGCCTCGCCGGCCAGCCGCTCCCGATCGTCGTACGCCCGCAGCTGCAGTCGCAGCGCGCTCTCGTCACCGGCGGCGGCCAGCTCGCCGCGCAGCTTGTCCTCCCGCTCCTCGGCCAGCGACACCCCGGTCGCCGCCGCCTCGGCGTCGGCCCGCGCCGCGGCGACCGCCCGAGCGACAGCGGTCACCCCGGCCGGCGCGCGCACCCCGGTCAGCACCGTCAGCTCGTCGTCCAGCGCGGTCAGCGCCGCCGCGGCCTCCCGTGCGGTGACCCGGGCCGCCGCCAGCTCCGGTACCGCCTCGGCCACCGCGGCGCCCAGCTCGGCCATCCGCTCCACCCGGGCGTCGGCCTCGGCCAACGCCTCGTCGTCCACGCCGGTCAACCCGGCGAGCACCTGGTCGACCGCCTCCAGCCGGGCCTCCGCCTGCGCGGCGCGCGCCGTCGCCTTCTTCTGCACGTCCTCGTAGACGCCGAGGCCCAGCAGATTGACCAGGATCTGTTGCCGAGTCGCAGGCTTGGCGTGCAGGAAGTCGGCGAACTGCCCCTGTGGCAGCACCACACAGCTGGTGAACTGCTCGTACGGCAGCCCGACCGCCTCCAGCACCGCCTGCTCCATCTCGGCGGGGGTGCCGGCCACCACCTCGCCGAGGTCGTCCGGACTCAGACCGGTGTCCAGTTTGGTCACGTCGAAGCCGGCCGGCATCAGCTGCAACCCGGCGTTCGCGGTCTTCACGTTGCCCCGACCGTCCCGGCGGACCACCCGGGTCGCCACGTACCGGGCGCCGCCGGACTCGAAGACCAACCGCACCCGCGCCTCGGTCGCCGACGGCGCGAGCGCGTTCGCCAACCCTCGGGCGCCACCCCAGCGGGGCACCATGCCGTAGAGGGCGAAGCAGATCGCGTCCAGCACCGTCGACTTGCCCGAACCGGTCGGGCCGATCAGCGCGAAGAAGTCGGCGTCGGTGAAGTCGACTGTGGTCTCGTCCCGGAAGACCGTGAAACCGGCCATGTCCAACCGCATCGGACGCATCAGTGATCGACCTCCTCGAAAAGCTCGTCGAAGAGCTCCCGGACACCCTCGTCGGCGTGGCCCCGGCTGTCCAGGTAGTCGGCGAACAACTCCCGGGGCGAACGCCCCGACCGCTGGGCGATGCGCGCGCCGCTGCCCTGCGCGGCCAACAGCTCCGGGTCGATCCGGATCTCCAGGGCCCGGGGGAGCAGCTCCTGGACCTCCTCGCGCAGGCCGGCGCGGGGTTGCTCCCGCACGTACACCCGCAGCCACGCGTCCGGTGCCTCGATCTCGGCGAGCTGGGCCAGGGTGCCCCGCACCGTCCGCAGCGCGCTCGCCGCCGTCACCGGCACCTCCCGCACCCGGGCGGCGGTGCTGGCCGTCACCTCGACCATCGTCACCGAGGGGATGTTCTCCTGCTCACCGAAGTCCACAGCGAGCGGACTGCCGCTGTACCGCACCGGGCAGGGGCCCGCCACCCGCTGCGCCCGGTGCAGGTGACCCAGCGCCACGTAGTGCGCGGTGGCCGGGAAGACGGTGGCCGGAACGGCGTAGCCCAACACGGTGTGCGCGTCACGCTCGCCACCACCGGTGGCCGCGCCGGTCACCGTCAGATGCGCGGTGACCAGGTGCACCCGGTCCGGTTCGGTGAAACCCTCGGTGAGTCGCCCCAGCACCCGGCCCAGGTGGTCGGCGTACGTCTGGTTGGTCTCCGCGGCGGTCAGCTCGTACATCTCCAACGCGCGCACCGCGTACCGCTGGGACAGGAACGGCAACGCGGCCAGTCGCCACCGCTCGCCACCGGCGGTGGTGCCGTCGATGACGTGCTCGTCCGGGTTTTCCCGCACCCCGCCGCGCAGCGTGATGCCGGCGGCATCGGCCCACGGGCGCAGCGCGTCCAGCGCCGGGCCGTTGTCGTGGTTGCCGCCGATCGCCACCACGTCCGCGCCGGTCCGCCGCAGCGCCGTCAACGCCCTGGTGACCAGGCGCGTCGCCTCCGAGCTGGGCGCGGCGGTGTCGTAGAGGTCACCCGCGACGATCACCAGATCCGGCTGCTCGGCACGGGCGATCTCGATCACCCCGGCCAGCACGGCCTTGTGCTCGTCGGCCCGGGACTGCCCCTTGAGCACCTTTCCCACGTGCCAGTCGGACGTGTGCAGGATCTTCATGGCTGAGCTGGCCTTCCGTTCGCGACTGCGGGGCTCGCAAGCTCACTCCTCGCGCTCACCTGTGCCGGCCCTCCCTAGAACGGGATGTCGTCGTCGGTGCCGCCGCCGGAGCCCACCACGGCGAACGGGTCGGCGGACTGGGTGATCGAGCGCAGCGTCTCCGAAGGTGCCCGGCCCGCCTCGGAGACCCGGGTGGCCCAGGCCGGGAACGGGAACTCCAGGCAGAGCGGCACCGGGATGTCCGGCTGGTTGACGAACATGGTGCCCGGCTTGGCCAGCAACGCCCGCTGGCGCTGCGCGGGCGGCAGGAAGCCGTACTCCGGGCGGGACGCCTCGGCCGGGTCGAGCCGGCCGACCACCCGGATCGCCGAGTTGGTGACGATCCGCCGCTCCACCTCGCTCGCCGTCTGCTGGGCGCCGATCAGGATCACCCCGAGCGAGCGGCCCCGCTCGGCGATGTCCAGCAGGACCTCCTTGATCGGCGAGGAGCCCTCCCGGGGGGCGTACTTGTTGAGCTCGTCGAGGACGACGAAGAGCAGCGGCTTGGCGGTGCCGGACTTCTCCTTGCGCTCGAACTCGCTCTTGAGCGTCACACCGACCACGAACCGCTGCGCGCGGTCGGGAAGGTTGTGCAGGTCGACCACGGTGACCTGGGCCGACTCGCTCGTGTTGATCGAGTGGGGGCGGCGGGTGGCGAGGTCGCCACGGATCAGCCGGGCCAGGTCCTTCTTACTGCCGATCAACCGCCTGGCGAACGCGTTGACGGTGCCCAGCCCCACCGCGCTGCCCGCCCAGTCGGAGCGGGTCTCGTCGTCGTTGAGCTGATCGACGATGTGGTCGACCAGATCGCCGTAGGAGCCGAGCCGGACCCCGTCGATGCTCACCCCGCCGTCGGCGGGCTGGGCGTAGCGGGCCAGGTGCGCGGCCACCGAGTGAACCACCATCGTGTACTGCTGGCGCTCGTCGTCGGCGTCGGCGAAGACGTACGGCAGCAGGCGGTCGGTGCAGAACTCGCTCAGCGTCCAGTAGAAGGCGTCGACACCGGTGAGCCGGCTGCTCACATCCGGCGTGCCGGCCGAGTCGCCGACCCGGGGTGGCGCGTACACCCGCACGTCGGGGAAGGCGCCGGCGCTCAACCCGAGCTTCGCGTACGCCGCGCGGGTGGGATCGTCGAGGCGGGTGTTGGGGTGGTCCAGGAAGAGCAGGTCCTCACCCTTGACGTTGAAGATCAGCGCCTTGGCGTTGACCGCGTCACCGCCCAGCACACCGGAACGGAAGACCGAGTAGAGCAGGAAGGTGGCGAAGCTGGTCTTGGTGGCCACCCCGGAGATGCCGGAGATGGAGACGTGCGCGCCCCTGCTGCCGTCGAGGAAGTCGGCGTTGAGGTAGACCGGGACCCCGTCCCGACCCATCCCCATCGGGATGCGCCGCTCCATCCGGTCGAAGTGCAGCGCGCGGGCCCGGGCATCGCCCTCGGCCCGGAACACCACAGCGCCCGGGGTCGGCGGCACGTACAGCTCGGGATCGACCCGGGTGGTGGTGACCTCGGCCGCCTCCTGCACCTGCGCGGGCAGCGTGCCGTCGGCGATGGCGAACACGTCGGAGTCGAACTGGGCGCCCTCGTGCCGAGCACGGACCTGGGTGACAACCCCGGCGATCGTCACCGGCTCCCGGTCCGGCAGCTCCCGTCGCGTGACCACGACGTCGTCGAGCTGGAGGTAACTGCCGGGCGCCACGGCCGTCCAGAACTGCAACGGGGTGGCGTCGGCGGTGCCCAGCACCCGCCCGACAGCCTCGCCCGGGCTGTCGAGGTCGGCGTCGGTCATCGGGCGACTCGGGTCGGTCGGGCATCACGGTCGGCGCGCATGCCCTGCATCCTGCCCGAGGAGTACGACAGGTCGCCACGCGACGCGGCGGACGACACCATGCGCCGTCACACTCACGACGGTGGGTGTGCGACCGGGCGACGGCGGGTCACCGGCGGGCGTGGCGGAGCAGGAGGACGCCGTCCTCGGCGGCGAGCACGTGGCGCAGTGGCAGGTGCCGGGGCGGTGCGGCGTCGCCGGCGGTGATTCGGCCGGGGCCGGGCCCGGCCAGCAGCGGCGAGACGGTGAGGCACAGCTCGTCCACCAGGTCGGCGGCGGTGAGCGCGCCGAACAGGTGCGGGCCGCCCTCGCAGAGCAGTTGGGTGAGCCCGCGGCGGTGCAGCTCGGCGAGACCGGCGGCCAGGTCGACCTGCTCGGCGCCGCAGCGCAGCACGTCGGCGACGTCGGTCAGCCCGGCCGGCGGGTCGGCGTCGGCGTGGGTGAGCACCAGCGGGCGGGTCGGCGCGTCGGCGAAGGCGGCCTGTGCCGGATCCAGGTCGAGCGAACCGGAGACGACCACCAGCGTCGGGTACTCGGCCAGCCCGTTGGCACGGCGCCAGGCGCGGCGGCGCTCGTTGGGCCGGACCGCCCGGTACCCCTCGTGGCGGAGTGTCCCGGCGGCCACTACCAGTGCGTCGCAGACCATCCGCAGCAGGCCGAACACCCGCTTGTCCGGCTCGCCGGAGAGCCCGGCGGAGTAGCCGTCCACGGTGACCGCGCCGTCCAGGCTGGCCACGAAGTTCACCCGCAGTCGGGGCTCGTCGGCGCGGCCGTAGAGGGCGGTCAGCGCGGCGTCGTCGAGCGGCTGCGTCGACGGCTCGGGCCAGAGCCGTCGGATCGGAATTCCGACGGTCATTCGCCGGCCGGACCGGTGACCGGAGGGGTGGGTTCGGCGGTACGGTGCTGGCAGTCGCACCAGTTCCGGCCCGGGCAGTCGTCGTGTCGCCGGGCCCGGCACGCTCGGCAGATCATGCTCGCAGCCTAAGCCGCGGGAGGACAGGACAGCATGTCGCGTCAGATCTTCCAGCTGAAGATGTCCCTCGGCGGCACCCGCCCGTCGGTGTGGCGCCGGGTGCTCGTGCCGGCCGGCTACACGCTGGACCGGCTGCACCGGGTGGTGCAGCACGCGATGGGTTGGCGGGACTGCCACCTGCATTCGTTCGAGATCGACGCGGTGCAGTACGGCGAGCCGGACCCGGACGGGGAGTTGGCGTTGCACGACGAGCTGGACGTGCGGCTCGACGCGGTGCTCGGCAAGGGCAGCCGGTTCTCCTACACGTACGACTTCGGGGACTGGTGGGAGCACGACCTGGTCGTGGAGGACGCGTTGACCGCCGACCCCGACGAGCGGTACCCGGTCTGCCTGGCCGGCGAGCGGGCCTGCCCGCCGGAGGGTGTCGGCGGGCCGTTGGGCTACCAGGCGCTCCTGGAGGCCCTGGACGACGAGAGCGCCGCGGCCGACCTCGTCAGTTCCCGCCACGCGATGCTGCGCGACTGGGCGGGTCCGACCTTCGACCCGTCCCGTTTCGACCCCACCCACGCAACCACGCTCCTCCGCCACTTCTGCTGACCCACCCCCACCCACCACCCCCACCCCGCCCCGGGCCCGCCGGCCCCGCCGGCCTGCCGTGTTGATCAAGAGGTTTGCGTCGGCAGGGCGCCGTTTCCTGACCGAAACCTCTTGATCACCGAGGTGGGGCGGGGGGTGCGGTTGGGGTCGGTGCGGTGGGAGTGATCAGCGGTAACGATCTGGGAACGCTCCCAACGTCCTATTGACACTCCCGTTACCCGCCGGCAATCTCATGGGAGCGCTCCCGGAGGTGGTGTGTGTCACTCACGGACCCCGGCCCGGCGCGATGAGCACCCCCCACCACACACATCAGCCTCACCACCGGAAAGAGGGGTCAGCGAATGAGTGTCACCACGCGGCGTACCCGCCTGGCGGCCGCTGCCCTGGCCGCGATCACCGCGGTCAGCGGTCTCGCAGCCTGCGGCAACGACGACGACAAGCCGGCAGCGGGCGAGAAGCCTGCCAAGTTGGTCGTCGACACCTTCGGCGAGATGGGCTACGACGAGCTCGTCAAGCAGTACGAGAAGGACACCGGCATCAAGGTCGAGCTGCGCAAGACCGCGCAGCTCGCCGAGTACCGGCCGAAGCTGGTCCGCTACCTGGCCACCGGCAAGGGCGCGGCGGACGTCACCGCCCTGGAAGAGGGCATCCTCAACGAGTTCAAGCCCAACGCGCGCAACTGGGCCGACCTCGCGCCGCTGACCTCGGACCACTCCAAGGAGTACCTGCCCTGGAAGTGGGAGCTGGGCAAGGCGCAGGACGGTCGGCTGATCGGCCTCCCGACCGACGTCGGCAGCCTCGCCGTCTGCTACCGCAAGGACCTGTTCCAGGCTGCCGGTCTGCCCACCGAGCGCGACCAGGTGTCGGCGCTCTGGCCGGACTGGAAGGGCTTCCACGACGCCGGTCTGAAGTACAAGCAGGGCAGCGGCGGCAAGGCGTTCATCGACTCGATCACCGCCGTCTCCAACGGCGTGATGTTCCAGGGCAACGGTGACCTGTTCTACGACAAGGAAGACAACATCATCGCGGACACCAGCCCCGCGGTGAAGAACGCCTGGGACACCGCCACGTCGATGGCTGACATCTCCGCCAAGGCGCAGACCTGGTCGCCGGAGTGGTCGGGTGGCTTCAAGCAGGGCACCTTCGCGGCGACCTTCTGCCCGTCCTGGATGCTCGGCATCGTGTCGGACAACTCCGGTCCGGCCAACAAGGGCAAGTGGGATGTCGCGTCCGTGCCGGGCGGCGGCGGTAACTGGGGCGGCTCGTGGCTCGCGGTTCCGGCGCAGAGCAAGTACCCGAAGGAGGCGGCGAAGCTCGCCGAGTACCTGACCAACGCGAAGAGCCAGGTCGAGGCCTTCAAGCTCAAGGGCCCGCTGCCCACCAACCTGGAGGCGCTGAAGAACGACGCGTTCACCAGCTACACCAACGAGTACTTCAGCAACGCGCCGACCGGCAAGATCTTCGGGGAGAGCGTCGCCAAGATCCAGCCGACCTACCTGGGCCCGAAGCACCAGGCGGTCAAGGAGAACGCGCTCGAGCCGGCCCTGCGGGCGTTCGAGAGCGGGCAGGCCGACAAGGCGAAGGCCTGGGAGCAGTTCACGAAGGATGCCAAGACTCAGGGTGCCTTCTGAGTGATTCCCTGCCGGTGGCGTTCGGGGCTTCCCGGACGCCACCGGCCGGTCCCCTCCGCGTAGCGCCCTGCGCGAGGGCCCCCGGGCCTCGCCGGAAAAGGAAATTCGCATGAGCCTGTCGGCTACGACGGCACCGCCGTCGCCAGCAGCACCGCCTTCTCCCGACCTCCCTTCCCGGCAGCGCCGGGGAAGGTTACTCAACCGCCTCGACGTCAAGTACTCGCCGTACCTCTACATCGCACCGTTCTTCCTGATCTTCGGCGCGTTCGGGCTGTATCCGATGGTGCGTACCGCCTGGATGTCGCTGCACGACTGGGACATGATCGGCGAGCACTCGTTCATCGGCTTCGACAACTACACCCGGCTGTTCTCGGACGAGTACTTCTGGAACGCGCTGGTCAACACGTTCGGCATCTTCGCCCTGTCGACCATCCCGCAGCTGTTGCTCGCCCTCTTCCTGGCGAACCTGCTCAACCGGACCTTCCTGCGCGCCAAGACCTTCTTCCGGATGGCCATCTTCATGCCGAACGTGGTGTCGGTGGCCGCGGTCGCGATCGTCTTCGGGATGTTGTTCCAGCGGGAGTTCGGCCTGTTCAACTGGCTGCTCAGTTTCGTCGGTGTCGACCCTGTCGACTGGGACGGGCAGCGGTGGAGTTCCTGGTTCGCCATCTCGTCGATGGTCAACTGGCGGTGGACCGGGTACAACACCCTGATCCTGCTCGCCGGCATGCAGGCGATCCCGAAGGACCTCTACGAGGCCGCGGAGATCGACGGCGCGAGCCCGTGGCGGCAGTTCTGGCAGATCACCCTGCCCATGCTCAAGCCCACCTTCATCTTCGTGGTCATCCTGTCCACGATCGGCGGCATGCAGCTCTTCACCGAGCCGCTGCTCTTCGCCAACGGCAACATCCTCGGCGGCAGCCAGCGGGAGTTCCAGACGCTGGCCATGTACATGTACGAGATGGGCATCCAGAACCTGAACACCGCCGGCTACGGAGCCGCGGTCGCCTGGGCCATCTTCATGATCATCGTCGTGGTGTCGCTGATCAACTTCCTACTCGTCCGCCGCTCGGCGAAGTGAGGAGAGATCAATGATCTCGGCTTCCCAGCGCCTGTGGCGCACCAGCCCGCTGACCTACCTGGCGCTCGTCCTGGCGGCGCTGCTCTCGATCTACCCGTTCTACTACATGCTGGTGATCGGCAGTCGCAGCCTGGACTCCATCAACGACGTGCCTCCACCGCTGACCCCCGGCGGAGCGTTCGGTGACAACTTCGGGCGGGTGCTCGACAACGACGCCGCCAACTTCCTCACCGGCATGATGAACTCGATCATCGTCTCCTCGGTGGTCACCCTGTCGGTGGTGCTCACCGGTTCGCTGGCCGGGTTCGCCTTCGCCAAGCTGAAGTTCCGGGGCAGTAACGCCTTCCTGCTGGCGATCATCGTCACCATGATGATCCCGACCCAGATGGGGCTCATCCCGCTCTGGGGCATGATGCAGGACCTCGGGTGGTACGACACCCTCTACGCGGTCACCGTGCCGTTCCTGGTCAGCGCCTTCGGCGTGTTCATGATGCGGCAGTACGCCAGCCAGGCCATCTCCGACGAGCTGATCGAGGCCGGCCGCGTCGACGGGGCGAGCACGTTCCGGATCTACTGGAGCATCGTGCTGCCCGCGCTACGTCCCGCCGCCGGCGTGCTCGGTCTGCTGACCTTCATGGAGACCTGGAACTCGTTCATCTGGCCGTACGCCATCCTCACCCCGGAGAACCCGACCCTGCAGGTCTCGCTCTCCTTCCTGTCGTACGCCTACTACACCGACTACTCCCAGGTGTTCGCCGCCACGGCGATCGGCACCATCCCCCTGGTAATCGTCTTTCTCGTGTTCGGCCGCCAGATCATCGGCGGGATCATGGAAGGTGCCGTCAAGTCGTGAGCAACCCCGCCAGCCCACCCGCCGTCGACGTCCTCGACGAGCGCCCCGGGCTGACCTTTCCACCCGGATTCCTCTGGGGGGCCGCGACGGCGGCGTACCAGATCGAGGGGGCGGCGGCCGTGGACGGCCGCGCCCCGTCGATCTGGGACACCTTCAGCCACACCGAGGGTCGGGTCGTCGCCGGGCACACCGGGGACGTCGCGTGCGACCACTACCACCGCCTCGGCGACGACGTCGCTCTGATGGCCGAGCTGGGCCTGAAGTCGTACCGTTTCTCGGTCTCCTGGTCCCGGGTGCAGCCCACCGGCACCGGCGCGGCCAACCCGGGCGGCCTGGACTTCTACCGGCGACTCGTGGACGAGCTGCTGGCCAACGGCATCGAGCCGTGGCTCACCCTTTACCACTGGGACCTGCCGCAGCCGTTGGAAGACGCCGGCGGCTGGCCGGCCCGGGACACCGCTGCCCGCTTCGCCGACTACACGACGCTGGTGGCCGACGCGCTCGGTGACCGGGTGCGTTACTGGACCACGCTGAACGAGCCGTGGTGCTCGGCGTTCCTCGGCTACGGCTCCGGCGTGCACGCCCCCGGCCGCACCGACGGAGCGGACGCGGTGCGTGCCGGACACCACCTGATGCTCGGCCACGGTCTGGCCGTGCAGGCACTGCGGGCCGTCCGGCCGGCCGCCGAGGTGGGCGTGACCGTCAACCTCTACCCGGTCGACCCGGCCAGCGACAGTCCCGCCGACCGGGATGCCGCCCGGCGGATCGACGGCTTGGCCAACCGCTTCTTCCTGGATCCGCTGCTGCGCGGGTCGTACCCGGAGGACCTGGTGGCCGACCTCGGCACGGTGACCGACTTCGCGCACGTGCGCGACGGCGACCTGGCGACCATCTCCACGCCGCTGGACCTGGTCGGGGTCAACTACTACAGCCGGCACGTGGTCGCCGCGCCGGTCGAGGGCGTGGAGGCCGACCCGGCCCCCTCGTGCTGGCCGGGCAGCGAGGACGTCCGGTTCGTCACCCGTGGCGTTCCGGTCACCGACATGGGCTGGGAGATTGACGCCCCGGGTCTGACCGAGACGCTGCGCCGGGTGAACGGCTACACCGACCTGCCCCTGTACGTCACCGAAAACGGCTCCGCGTTCGTCGACTCGGTGGTCGACGGGCAGGTCGACGATGTCGATCGGCTGGCCTACTTCGACGCCCACCTGCGCGCCGCCCACGAGGCGATCGACGCCGGAGTGCCTCTGCGGGGATACTTTGCCTGGTCGCTGATGGATAATTTCGAATGGGCCTGGGGTTACACCAAGCGGTTCGGCATGATCCACGTCGACTACGACAGCCAGGTCCGCACCCCCAAGTCCAGCGCCAAGTGGTACGCCTCGGTGATCCGGCGCAACGGTCTGGCCGCACAATAGGCTCGGGCCAGCCATCAGGACGGCCCCGGCGTCCACCTCTCGCAGGTGGCGCCGGGTCCGCCCGCCGTCGGAGGAGCAGACGATGACAACGCAGCGCACCCGGTCGCTCGGGCGCCCGACCCTCGACGCGGTCGCGGCGCGTGCCGGCGTCGGTCGGGGCACGGTCTCCCGCGTGGTCAACGGCTCGCCCCAGGTCAGCCCGGAGGCCCGGGCCGCTGTCCAGCAGGCCATCGCCGAGCTGGGGTACGTGCCGAACCGGGCCGCACGTGCGCTCGTCACCCAGCGGACCGACTCCGTCGCGCTGGTGGTGTCCGAATCCGGCGAGCGGGTCTTCACCGAGCCGTTCTTCGCCAGCATCGTGCGGGGGATCAGCTCCGGGCTGCTGGAGACGCCGATGCAGCTCTGGCTGGCCATGGCACAGTCGCCGGTGGAGCGGGAACGGGTCGAGCACCACCTCACCAACCAGCACGTCGACGGCGTACTCCTGCTGTCGTTGCACGACTCCGACCCGCTGCCGACGCTGCTGGAGGAGCGCGGCCTGCCGGCCGTGCTCGGCGGTCGGCCCGCCCGGATGCTGCAACCCGGCGCCCAACCGGCCTGGTTCGTCGACGTGGACAACGTTGGCGGGGCCCGGCAGGCGGTGGAGTACCTGGCGAGACTGGGCCGCCGACGCGTCGCCACCATCGCCGGTCCGCAGGACATGGGCGCCGGGCTGGCCCGCTTGGCCGGCTACACCGATGCCGTCAAGGCCACCGGTGCCAGCGTCAACCCCGACCTGATCGCGTACGGCGACTTCAGCGAGGGCAGTGGCGCGGCGGGAATGCGCCGGCTGTTGGAGGTCTGCCCGGACCTGGACGCGGTCTTCGTCGCGTCCGACCTCATGGCGTTCGGCGCGCTGCGTACCCTGCGCGAGGCCGGCCGGCGCGTCCCCGAGGACGTCGCGGTGATCGGCTTCGACGACGCGACCATCGCCCGACAGGCGGAACCGCCGCTGACCACTGTCTTCCAGCCGGTGGAGGAGATGGGCCGGCAGATGGCCCGCCTGCTGGTGGCCCGGATCCGTGGCGAGGAGCTACCCGCCTCCCACATCCTCCTGGACACCCAACTGGTCCACCGAGCCTCCGCCTAACCCTCCGCCCCACCTCGGGAGCCCCGCGCGGCGCGTCCCCGCGCTTCGCGGTCGATCATGGAGTTGGCCTGGACATTTCCGGCATCTCGCCGCGCCAACCTCATGATCAACGAGGTTGGCGCGGCGAGATGGTGCGGGCCTGCGGGCCGGGCGTGCGGGGTTTGCGAGGTGGCTGCGGGGGCCCGCCCGGTGCGGGCGCGTCGGTGAGTGGGCCGGGTTGTTGCCGGGCGCCTAGGCGGGCGCCCAGCGGCGGAGTTCGCGCTTGGCCAGGGAATTGCGGTGCACCTCGTCGGGACCGTCGGCGAGGCGCAGGGTGCGGGTTTGCGCCCAGAGGGCGGCCAGTGGCGTGTCCTGGCTGACACCGGCGCCGCCGTACGCCTGGATGGCCTTGTCGATCACCCACTCCGCCATCGCCGGCGTGCCGATCTTGATGGCCTGGATCTCGGTGTGCGCGCCCTTGTTGCCGACGGTGTCCATCAGCCAGGCCGTCTTGAGCACCAGCAGCCGGGCCTGCTCGATCCGGACCCGGGACTCGGCGATCCACTCCCGGACCACGCCCTGCTCGGCCAGCGGTCGGCCGAACGCGATCCGTTCGTTGGCGCGGCGGCAGAGCAGCTCCAATGCCCGCTCAGCCATTCCGATCAATCGCATGCAGTGGTGGATCCGGCCCGGCCCCAGCCGGGCCTGGGCGATGGCGAAGCCGGTGCCCTCGGCGCCGATCAGATTCTCCGCGGGCACCCGGACGTCGGTGAAGTCGATCTCGGCGTGCCCGCCGTGCGAACCGTCGGTGTAGCCGAAGACGGTCATGCCCCGGCGCACCGTCACCCCGGGGGTGTCCCGGGGGACCAGCACCATGCTCTGCTGGCGGTGCCGGTCGGCGGAGGGATCGGTCTTGCCCATCACGATGAAGATCTCGCAGCGCGGGTCCATGGCCCCGGACGACCACCACTTCCGTCCGTTGATCACGTACTCGTCGCCGTCACGGGTGATCCGGGTGGCGATGTTCGTGGCGTCGGAGGACGCCACGTCGGGCTCGGTCATGCAGAACGCCGAGCGGATCTCACCCTCCAACAGCGGCATCAGCCAGCGTTTCTGCTGCGCCTCCGACCCGAACTCGGTGAGCAACTCCATGTTGCCGGTGTCCGGTGCCGCGCAGTTGACCGCCTCCGGCGCGAGGTGCGGGCTGCGCCCGGTCAGCTCGGCCAGGGGGGCGTACTGGAGGTTGGTCAGGCCGGCGCCGTAGCGCGGGTCGGGCAGGAAGAGGTTCCACAGGCCGCGCTTGCGGGCCTCCGCCTTCAGTTCGGCCAACACCGGGGTACGCGACCACGGGTCCCCGGTGGCCACCTGCTCGGCGTGCACGGCCTCGGCCGGGTAGACGTGCTCGGTCAGGAACCGGGTCAGCTCGGCGCGCAGTTCCTCGGTCCGGCTGTCGTATGAGAAGTCCATCACCGCTCCCTGGCGGCGGTCAGCCCGTGCGCGACCAGCGGTGCCACCATCTCGCCGATCCGGTCGAAGCCCTCGCCGAGCGTCTGCCCGAGCGTGTGGCGGTAGTGGATGCCCTCGCAGATGACCGCGAGCTTGAAACAGCCCAGCGCCACGTGCCAGTGCAGCGGCCCGACGTCGACATCGCTGCGGCCGGCGTACCTGTCGATCAGCTCGCTGCCGGTGGGGAAGCCGGCGCGCGGGCCGAGCCCGTCGGCGACGGGGTTGCCCGCGGCGGTGTCGCTGCCACCGAGCACGTCCCAGTACGTCAGCAGCAGCCCCAGGTCGGCGAGGGGGTCGCCGAGGGTGGCCATCTCCCAGTCGAGCACCGCGTGCACGGCGACCGGGTCGGCCGAGGCGAGGAGGTTGTCCAGCCGGTAGTCGCCGTGCACGATCCGGCCGGCGTTCGCGCCCTCCGGGGCGGTCGCCGCGAGCAGGTCACGCAGCTCGTCGATGCCGGGCAGCGGCCGGCTGCGGGAGCGGTCGAGCTGCCCGGACCAGCGGCGGACCTGCCGGGCGAGGTAGCCCTCGGGGCGGCCGAAGTCAGCCAACCCGACGCTGGACGGGTCGACGCTGTGCAGTGCGGCGAGCGTGTCCATCATCGCCATGGCGAGGGCGCGGCGGCGCTCGTCGCCCAGCGGGTCGGTCTGCGCACGGGTGCGGAACACCTCGCCGGGCATCCGCTCCATGAGGTAGAACGGCGCGCCGATCACCTCGGGGTCGGTGCAGAGCAGCAGCGCGCCCGGGACCGGCACATCGGTCGGCGCCAGCGCCGAGATGACCCGGAACTCGCGCGCCATGTCGTGCGCGGTCGCCAGCACGTGCCCCAGCGGGGGACGGCGCAGCACGACCTCGCGGTCGCCGAGGCGCAGCAGGTAGGTGAGGTTGGACTTGCCGCCCGCGATCAGCTGGGCACGCATCGGCCCGACGGCCAGCTCGGGTCGGTGCGTTGCCAGATGGTCGGCGAGACGGTCCAGGGCCAGCCCCACCGGGGAGACGGGAACGGCCCCCGGCCGTGACGCGTCGACGGCCGGATCGCTCATCCGACTAGTTGATGGCAGCCCGCTCACGTTGTCAAGGTCAGAATTTCCGCTCGGGACATGCCCCTGCAACAGGGACGAAATGGTCAACTACCAGGCTGGGGTCAGCCTGCCGGCCGCTCTTTTGCCGGCCCGCCGAGCGGAGGGACAGACATGTTGCTGCGAGTTCGGGTCACCCTGCCGGACCGTCCGGGCACCCTCGGTCAGGTTGCCCGCACCTTGGGCGTCTCCGGGGCGGACATCGTCCAGGTGGTGGTCCTCGAACGGCTCGGCGGGCGCGCGGTGGACGACTTCACTGTCGTCTGGCCGGGCGCGGCGCGAGTGGAGCGGCTGCTGGCCGGCCTCGCGGCGATACCGGGGGTGCGGGTGGACGGTGTGTGGCGGGCGATCGGCGCGCCCACCACCACCGGCCAGGACGCGGAGCTGTTGGCCCAGGTCGCGGCCAACCCGGCCGACGGGTTGGCCACCATGGTCGACGCGGTGCCGGGGCTGCTGGCCGCCGACTGGGCCGTGGCCGCCGTGGTGCCGGTCGACTGGGCCTCACGGAGCGGGGGCGGCGGGGCGACAGTGGGGCACGCGAGCTGGCGTGCTCCCGTACCCCCGCGGTTGCCGGAGGTGACCCCGCTGCGCGGCCGGTCGATGACCACGCCCGACGGCACTCACCACGCGATCGCGCCGTTCGGCCGGGCGGGCCTGGTGCTGGTGGTGGCCCGTGAGCGCAGCGAGACCCTCTCCGCCGCGGCGTTCCACAGCACCGAGGTGGATCGGCTCACCCAGCTCGTCCGTGCCTGCGCGGTGATCCTCGGTGACCGACTCGATCTCGTCGGCGCGCCGCCGGTGGTCGCCGGCCCCTGAGCGGCCCGAGGAGTTCCCGGGCCGACACCGCCGGGCAACCGGGCGGCAACAGGCGGGGGTGAGGCTCTTACCGGGGAAGGGAGCCAACCATGACGTTGTGGCGGATCCGAGCGACAGTGGACGACCGACCGGGTTACCTGTCGGTGCTCACGGCGAGCCTCGCGCTGCGTGGGGTCAACATCCTCACCGTGCAGGTGCAGCCCACCGAGCAGGGCGCGGTGGACGATTTCCTGGTCGACGCGCCGGACGCGCTCGACGAGGCCGAGCTGATCGCCGCCGTCGAGCGTGGTCGGGGCCGGGACTGCTGGGTGGCGCGCAGCGAGGCGCGTGGTCTGGCCGACCAGCCCACCCGGGTGCTCGGGCTGGCCACCCGGTTGGTGCGTGACCCGGACGCGACGGGCGAGGCGTTGCGGACCCTGCTCGCCGCCGACGTCGTCAGTTGGCGACCAGCGTCGGTCGGCGGCGAACGGGGGATCTCCGGGGCGGCCATGCTGTTGGCCGATCCGGCGGGCGGTTCGTTCGCGCTGCGCCGGGCCGCGCCCGACTTCACACCGGCGGAGTACGCGCGGGCGCAGGCCCTTGTCGAGCTGGCCGCGACCGTGGCGCGCCGGGCCGCCGAACAGGTCACAGTGGTGCTGCCCGACGGCGCG
This sequence comes from Micromonospora sp. NBC_00330, assembly GCF_036136635.1. Lineage (NCBI taxonomy): Bacteria > Bacillati > Actinomycetota > Actinomycetes > Micromonosporales > Micromonosporaceae > Micromonospora > Micromonospora sp. NBC_00330. The sequence goes on along the minus strand of NZ_CP108012.1, from coordinate 4,115,292 downwards.
GAGGTGGCCGTCCGGCCGGCCGGCGCTCACGATCTGTCCGGCGTGGTGGAGCTGCACGAGGCCTGCTCACCGCGCAGTCGGCAGCGGCGTTACCTGGGCGGGGTGGCGCTGCCGCAGCCGGCCCGCCTGCGTCGACTGCTGGAGCCGAGCCGGGGGCTGACGCTGATCGCCAGCACCACCGGCTCCGACGGCACTGCCGAGTCGGTGGTCGCCATGGCGAACCTGCTCGGCGAGGGCGACGAGGCCGAGGTGGCGCTGCTGGTGCGGGACGACTGGCAGCGGCGTGGGCTCGGCTCGGCGTTGCTGCGCCGGGTGGTCCAGCACGCCGACCGGTCCGGTTACGCGGCGCTGGTGCTGCACGTGCAGGCCACAAACGACCCGATGCTGCGTACGCTGCACCGGCTGGGCCGGCCCGCTGTGGTGGAGCGCGACGGCGGGCTGCTCACCCTCACCGTCCCGCTCGCTGTCGTCGCCAGGGCGGACCGGAAGGGCGCGTTCTCCACACCGGGCGTCTAGGGCCCGACGAGGGCCCCTTGTGCGCGGCGAGCGTCCACAAGGGGGCCTCTCCCGTTGCGGTGCTCAGGTGGTGGGGTAGCTGTTGTAGTCGGGGAAGTTGCCGTAGAGCCGGCTGTTCCCGCCGACGGTGACTGCCTGCACCAGCAGGTCGCCGCCGACGAACGCGCCCTTCCAGGAGGCGCCCCGGCCGCCGAACGGTTCGTCCCGGTCACCGCGTGAGCGCGGTTTGTTGATGCCCACCTTGAACGCCTGGAGGTCCACGGCGAGCTTGCCGGCCTCGTCGGTGTCGTCGCAGGCCAGCGAGGCCACCAGCGCACCGTTGGAGGCGTTCATGGCGGCCAGCAGCTCGTCGGTCGTGTCCACCACGACGATCGTGTCGACCGGCCCGAACGGCTCGGCGTGCATCAGTCGGGACCGTCCGGGCGGGGCGAGCAGCACCGACGGCGCCACGTACGCCGAGGTGTCCTGCCCGGGCAGGAACGGCGCGCCGGTGAGCTTTCCCCGGTGCAGTGGGATCGCGCCGCCGCGGACCGCCTCGTCGACGGTGCGGCGTAGCTCGTCGGCCTTGGTGGCGCTGATCAGCGGCCCGAAGTCCAGCTCGGGCAGCGGGTCACCGGCGGCCCAGTCGTCGCCGACGGCGAGCGGGTGACCGAAGCGGACCGAGCGGACGACCGGCAGGTACATGTCGAGGAACTCGTCGACCAGGTCGCGCTGCACCACGAACCGGGGGTACGCGGTGCAGCGCTGCTTGCCGTACTCGAAGCCCTTCCTGAGGTGCGTGGCGAGCAGGTCCCACTGGGAGAAGTTCCAGATGCCCCAGGCGTTGAGACCCTCCTGCTCGATGAAGTGCCGCTTGTCGCTGTCGAGCAACGCGGCGGCCACCTTGCCGCCGTTGGATCGACCGCCGACGAATGCCACCGCGCCGATCTCGGGCGCCCGGACCAGCACCTCGGACAGCTCCCCGCCGCTGCCGGAGACGAGCGTGGCGGGCAGCCCGGCCCGGCGCATCAGCGCGTGCGCGACGGTCAGGCACACCGCGCCGCCCTGGGAAGGGGTCTTGGCGATGACCGCGTTGCCGGCCAGGAGCTGCACCAGTTCGGCGTGCACCAGGACGCTCATCGGGTAGTTCCACGACGCGATGTTGCTGACCGGGCCGGGCAGCGGCTCGCGGCCGTCGGCGAGCATCCGGTCGATCTCGCCGGCGTACCAGCGGACGCCGTCGAGCGCCCGGTCCACGTCGGCGCAGGCCAGCCGCCACGGCTTGCCGATCTCCCACACCAGCAGCAGGGCGAGCAGGTCGCGGTGGGCGGTGAGCGAGTCCACTGCCTCGGCGACCCGGGCCTTGCGGTCGGCCAGCGGGGTCTGGGCCCAGGTCCGGTGCGCGTCGGCGGCGTGGGCGACCGCGGCGCGCGCGGTGGTCGCGTCGACCCGGGGCAGGTTGATGAGGACGGTGTTGTCCACCGGGGTGCGGACCGGGGCGGGCTGGCCGACCGCCCGCCATTCGCCCTCGACCAGATTGTGCAGTGTGGTGACGCCGTCGACCTCGGCGCCGAACGCCTCCGGGGTGGCGGCCACCGCGCGGGCCAGGATGTCGGTCCAGGCGGTGTCGTCGGCGAGTCGTAGTGCCATCGCTTCTCCTCAGGGTTGACCAGGGAGCGGCGGCGTCGACGGCACCGCTGGTGAGCGGTACTGTCTCGCGCTTCGTAGTGGGTCAGCAACAGTACGTTTGTCTGGCTGGCCGTCGAAGCGCTCGAGCCGCGCGAAAATCTTCGCGGAGGCTCTAGCTGTGAGCTGCGCAAACGTCAGAAGTGAATCGACGTACGTCGATGGTGTGAGATGGTCCGCAATGGTTACCCGCGAGTACGGGAGCGGCGTTGCACGTATCGGCCCTGGTCGGCAGGCTTCCCAACCAGCGACCCGCCCATTACATTGTCGGTTATCCATGGGAGCGCTTCCATGACCCGTGGTCACACCGCCACCCCGCTGTCGCCGGTGGCCGTGCCGCCCGTACGCCGTCCCGCGTCGGTGCGACCGCCGGCGGCGCCTCCGACAGGAGTCCGCCATGCGCCACCTGACCCGGCCGTTCAGCGGCCAGCCCGGCCGGTCGCCGGCCGCCGACCAGCCCTGGCCGCGGCGGCTGCTGGCCCTCGGCGTCGCGCTGCTCACCGGCGCGTCCCTCGCGGCGACCGCGCCACCGTCCGGGCCCGCCGCCGCCGCGCCGGCGGCGACCTACAACTACGCCGAGGCGTTGCAGAAGTCGCTGCTCTTCTACGAGGCGCAGCAGTCCGGCCGCAAGCCCGACTGGAACCGGGTCTCCTGGCGTGGCGACAGCGCGCTCACCGACGGCGCCAGCGCGGGCGTGGACCTCACCGGCGGCTGGTACGACGCCGGCGACCACGTCAAGTTCGGTTTCCCGATGGCGTTCAGCGCCACGATGCTCGCCTGGGGCGCTGTCGAGTACCGCAGCGGCTACACCTCCTCCGGGCAACTGCCGCACCTGCTCAACAACCTGCGCTTCGTCAACGACTACTTCATCAAGGCGCACCCTTCGGCCAACGTCCTCTACGGACAGGTCGGCAAGGGCGACGACGACCACAAGTGGTGGGGTCCCGCCGAGGTGATGCCGATGGCGCGGCCCGCGTACAAGATCGATGCGAGCTGTGGCGGCGCGGACCTGGCAGGGGAGACGGCGGCCGCGATGGCCGCCTCCTCGATGGTGTTCCGGCCCACCGACGCGGCCTACGCGGACAAGCTGCTCGGGCACGCCCGGCAGCTCTACACCTTCGCCGACACGGTGCGGAAGGCCTACCACGAGTGCATCACCGACGCCACGAGCTTCTACCGCTCGTGGAGCGGCTGGCAGGACGAGCTGGTCTGGGCCGCGATCTGGCTGCACCGGGCCACCGGCGAGGCCAGCTACCTGACCAAGGCCGAGAGTGAGTACGACAAACTCGGCACGGAGAACCAGTCCACCACCCGCTCCTACAAGTGGACCATCGCCTGGGACAACAAGCAGTTCGGCGCGTACGTGCTGCTGGCCAACCTGACCGGCAAGCAGAAGTACGTCGACGACGCCAACCGGTGGTTGGACTACTGGACCGTCGGGGTGAACGGTCAGCGGGTTCCGTACTCGCCGGGCGGGATGGCGGTGCTCGACTCCTGGGGCGCGCTGCGCTACGCCGCGAACACCTCCTTCGCCGCGCTGGTCTACAGCGACAAGACCACCGACACCACCCGCAAGGCCCGCTACCACGACTTCGCCGTCCGGCAGATCAACTACGCGCTCGGCGACAACCCGCGCAACTCCAGCTACGTCATCGGGTTCGGCGCCAACTCCCCGAAGAACCCGCACCACCGCACCGCGCACGGCTCCTGGTGGGACAGCCAGACCGTGCCGGTGGAGACGCGGCACACCCTCTACGGGGCGTTGGTCGGCGGCCCGTCCTCGGCCAACGACGCGTACAGCGACAGCCGCTCGGACTACGTGATGAACGAGGTGGCCACCGACTACAACGCCGGCTTCACGTCCGCGCTGGTTCGGCTGACTTCCGAGTACGGCGGCACGCCACTGGCCAACTTCCCGGTCGCCGAGACGCCGGACATCGACGAGCTGACAGTGGAGACCACTGTGACGCAGGCCGAACCTCGGGCCACCGGGCTCAAGGTGATGGTCTACAACAAGTCCGCGTTCCCGGCCCGCGCGCTGACCGACGGCCGGTTCCGGTACTACTTCCGGCCCGACGGCACCGGCCCGGTGCAGGTCACCGCCGGCTACACCCAGGGATGCCCGTCCCCGACCACTGCCAAGCAGTTCAGCGGCGACATCTGGTACGTCGAGGTGGACTGCGCCGGGCACACCATCGCCCCGGCCGGTCAGTCGCAGCACCGGATGGAGGTCCAGTTCAAGATCGGCGTGCCGGAGGGCGGCACCTGGGACCCGACAAACGACCCGTCGTACCAGGCCACCGCCGGGCCCAACCGCAAGGTGCCGCTCTACTCCGGCGCCACCCGCGTCTGGGGCGAGGAGCCGGGCCCGGTCGTACCGGACACCACAAAGCCGACAGTCCCCGGCACCCCGGTGGCGTCCAACCTCGGCCCCCGCACCGTCACCCTGACCTGGGCGCCGTCCACTGACAGCGGCGGCAGTGGCCTGGCCGGCTACGACGTCCGCGAAATCCTGGTCGGCGGCGACACGGTGGTGAACCGGCCTGTCACCGGCACCACGCTGACCATCTCGACGCTGCTGCCGGCGCAGACGTACCAGTTCAGCGTCGTGGCCCGTGACGGCGCCGGCAACACGTCGGCCGCCTCACCGGTGCTCAGCGTGACCACGCCACCGGCCGGCACCGCCGACACCACAGCGCCGAGCACCCCCGGCACGCCGGTAGCCTCGGCCGTCACCGCCACCGGGCTCACACTGGCCTGGACCCCGTCGACCGACAACGTGGGCGTCACCGGCTACCGGGTCTACCGCGAGGCCGGCGCCACCGACGTGCTGGTGGGCTCGCCGACCGGCACCACCCAGGCGGTGTCCGGGTTGACCGCCTCGACGGCGTACCAGTTCTACGTGGTGGCAGTGGACGCGGCGGGCAACACCTCCGCGGCGTCCACGCCGGTCGCGGTGACCACCGCGGCCCCGCCGGTCGGGGGTACCTGCTCCGTCGGGTACGCCACCACCGACTGGGGCGGCGGCTTCACCGCCAACGTGTCGATCACCAACACCGGCACCACAGCGATCAACGGTTGGACCCTGCGGTTCAGCTTCCCCGGCGGGCAGAGCGTCGGTCAGGGCTGGTCGGCGACGATCAGCCAGAGCGGCGCGGCGGTCACCGCCACGAACCTGTCCTACAACGGCACGATCGCGGCGGGCGCGTCGGTGAGCTTCGGCTTCAACGGCACGTACAGCGGCGCCAACCCGAAACCGACAGCCTTCACCGTCAACAACACCCAGTGCACCATCGCCTGAGCCTCATCCGAGGCCGTCGCGGCCGGTCACCGTCACCCGGTGGCCGGCCGCGGCGCGTGCGGTGTCGAACCAGCCGATCGCGCCCCGCATTCACCTGTCGAGGGTCTTGTGGCGCGGTTCAAGTGATCTCTATAATTCTGCCTAAATTCGGTGATCATCGATGCCACGGGGGGCAAACGATGGCTGCACGACATCAAGATGACGGATGCGAGATCAGGCGTCCGCATCGTCTCGAGGCGGTTTCCGAACTGCGCGTTCACCGCCGAATAGCGCTTCCGGGGCTCCATTAGCGACCTGCCCGCCACGGTCTTCCGACGGGCCCGCTGCGGCAGCCCGGCGCGACCGCCTGCGGGCCATAGCACCCTCAGGTCGACCCTCCCTGCTCCGACCGCTCGCCGATCCTGACCCGATCTTCCGGGTTCGGCCCGGCCTTCCCTGCCTGCCCGTCGACGTCACGTTTCCAGACCACCGGAGCGGACGGCGACACCTGTCCGACGCGTGTCGCAACCAAGGCCCTGGCCGATGTGACGCGCCGGAAGTTGTCCGACCCAATGTCACGTCGATCGACGGCAGCGGAGCGACCGCACAGCGGTGGTCACGCATGCCGGTGGGGAGCACACATGGACACCGCCCGCCTACCCTCGCCGATACCCCGGCGTCGCAATCGGACACGACTGCTGATCGCCGCCGCCAGCGCGACCCTCATGATCACGTCTCTGGTCGGCGTGCCGCCGCCCGCAGCGGCGGCGGCGCAGTACAAGCCACCGACGCCGCAGAAGGTGCCCACCGTGCCGGTGTCGCCGGTCGTCGCGGGCACGTCCGGGATGCGGGCGGTAATGCCGGACGCCACCCGCAAGCCGGCCCCGGTGTGGCCCGCCGCAGGAGCCGCGGAGGTGGCCGTGACAGCGGGGAGGAGCGCGCCGGCCGCGGCGGGCGCGCTCCCGGTGCGGGTGGCGCCGGCGGCGTCGGGTGCGGTGTCCGCGGCCGGGGAGCGGCTCGCTCCCGCTGCCGCTCCCTCCCGGGTACGGGTGGAGGTGCTGGATCGGGCGGCCACCGAGAAGGCGCGCGTCCGGGGAGTCCTGCTCCGGGTGGGTCGGGCCGACAACGTCGCGGACGCGGCCAGTGTGCGGATGACGGTGGACTATGCGGGGTTCGCGACCGCGTACGGCGCCGACTGGTCGTCGCGGCTGCGCCTGATGTCCCTTCCGGCCTGCGCGCTCACCGAGCCGGCGGCGAAGGAATGCGCGGGTACGCCACTACCGTCGACGAACGATCTCACGTCGCGCAGTGTGTCCGCGGCCGTGCCGGTCTCGACGAGCACCGCGCTGGTGGCGTTGACGGCGGGCGACTCCGGCTCGACCGGTGACTACAAGGCCACCTCACTGCAGCCGTCGTCCACATGGACCGCCGGCGGGAACTCCGGCTCGTTCAACTGGTCGTACCCGATGCGGGTTCCGCCCTCGCTCGGCGGGCCGGCGCCGACTCTGTCGCTGGCCTACTCCTCGCAGTCGGTGGACGGTCGCCAGGCGGCGAGCAACAACCAGCCCTCCTGGGCCGGCGAGGGTTTCGAGGCGAACCCGGGTGGGTTCATCGAGCGGCGTTACCTCGGCTGCGGCCAGGACATGGACGGCTCGGCGAACAACACCAAGAAGACCAGTGACCTGTGCTGGGAGACGAGCAACGCCACCCTGTCGCTGGCCGGCCACTCCGGTGAGCTGATCTACAACTCGACCGAGGATCGTTGGCACCTGCGCTCCGACGACGGGTCGCGGATCGAGCGCAAGACCGGCGCCAGCAACGGTGACAACGACGGCGAGTACTGGGTGGTCACCACCACCGACGGCACGCAGTACTGGTTCGGGGTCAACCGGCTGCCCGGCTGGGCCTCCGGCAACGCCGTCACCAACTCGACACTGAACGCCCCGGTGTTCGGCAACGACCCGGGCGAGCCCTGCCACGCCACCGCGTTCATCGACTCCGACTGCACCCAGGCGTGGCGGTGGAACCTCGACTACGTGGTCGACGTGCACGGCAACTCCGCCTCGTACTGGTACACCAAGGAGACCAACAAGTACGGCCGCAACCTCACCGCCACCGACGCCGCCTTGTACGACCGCGCCGGCTACCTGGACCACATCTCGTACGGCACGCGCCGCGACGGTGGTGTCGAGTCGGTGCTGAGCACCCCCGCGCCCGCCCAGGTGGTCTTCGGAGTCGCGGACCGGTGCCTGTCGAGTTGCACCACCCACGACGCGGCGCACTGGCCGGACACCCCCTGGGATCAGGAGTGCACCGGGTCCAACTGTGGCACCGTCTTCTCACCGACTTTCTGGACCACCAAGCGGCTGTCGACAGTGACGACCCAGGTCCGCTCCGGCGGCTCGTACTCCGACGTGGAGCGCTGGACCCTCACCCACACGTTCCCCGATCCGGGTGACGGCACCCGCGCCGGGCTGTGGCTGTCGAAGATCTCCCACGCCGGCCTGGTGGGAACGACCACCACCGTTCCGGACATCGAGTTCACCGGTGTGCAGTTGGCCAACCGGGTGGACACCATCGACTTCGCGGCGGCCATGAACTGGTGGCGGATCGCCAAGATCCAGACCGAGACGGGCGGCACCATCTCCGTCACGTACTCCGACCCCGACTGCGTGGCCGGTCAGACACCGACTCCGCAGACGAACACCAGGCGCTGCTACCCGTCGGTGTGGACCCCGGAGGGCTACGCCAACCCGGTGACCGACTGGTTCCACAAGTACGTCGTCACCACCGTCTACGAGCAGGACAACACGGGTGGGGCCCCGCCGCAGGGCAGCCCCCGGGTAGTGCACAAATACAACTACCTCGACGGCGCGGCGTGGCACTACAGCGACGACGACGGCTTGATCGAGAAGAGGTACAAGACCTGGTCGAGCTTCCGCGGCTACGGCCGTGTCGGGGTGACCACCGGTGACGCGGGGGAGCAGACCTACTCCGAGACCCGGTACTTCCGGGGCATGGACGGCGACCGGGCCGCACCGTCGGGCGGCACCAAGGCTGTCACCGTCGACGGGTTCGCCGACGCCGACTGGTTCGCCGGCATGACCCGCGAGGTCAAGACGTTCAACGGCCCCGGTGGACCGGTGGTGTCCCGCGAGACCAACGACCCGTGGGGCTCGGCGGCAACCGCCAGCCGCACCTTCAACGGTGACACCGTCACCGCCCGGTTCACCCGGACTGCCACGACCCGCAAATACACCACCCTGGACGCCGGCCGCGGCGAGCGGGCCACCCGAACGACCACCACCTACGACTCGCTCGGCATGGCCACCCAGGTCGACGACTTCGGCCAGGACGGGGTGGCCGGCGACGAGCAGTGCAAGAAGACCGACTACACCCCGCGCAACGACACCCTCTGGTTGATGGACAAGTCGCACCGCACCCAGACGTACGCGGTGCAGTGCTCCGCCACCACCGGCACCCTGACCGACGCGGACGTCATCAGCGAGGAGCGGACCAGCTTCGACGGCCAGGCCTTCGAGACCGCGCCCACCCGCGGCCTCGGCACGAAGACCGAGAAGATGACGGCCTGGAACGCGGGCGCACCGACCTTCGCCACCGTCTCGCAGGGCACCTACGACGCGTACGGGCGGGTCACCGCCGCCTGGGACGCGCTGAACGCCAAGACCACCACGGCATACACCCCGGCCACGGGTGGGCCGGTGACCGCCACCACTGTCACCAACCCGCTGCAGCACGTGGCCACGACGACGGTGAACCCGGCGTGGGGCAACAACTCCGCGATCGTCGACCCCAACAACAAGCGGACCGACCTGGCCTACGACGGCCTCGGCCGGCTGACCTCGGTGTGGCTGCCCGGCCGGGACAAGGCGACCAAATCCGCCAGCGCCAGCTTCAGCTATCTGATCCGCAACAACGCCGCCACTGTGGTCTCCTCTTCGCGGCTGAACCCGGCTGACGCCTACAACACGACGTACGCCCTCTATGACGGGCTGCTGCGGCTCCGGCAGACCCAGTCGCCTTCCCCCTCGGGCGGTCGGCTGCTCACTGACACCTTCTACGACTCCGCTGGACGGGAGACGAAGACGTTCGGGAGCTACCACACCACTGGCGCGGCGGGCACCAGCCTGGTCACGGCCACCGAGCGCGCACTCGTGCCGACCCAGACCCGCACCGTCTTCGACGGCGCCGGACGTCCGACTGCCTCCATCTTCCAGCCCTATGACGTAGAGCGCTGGCGCACGTCCGTCTACTACGCCGGCGACCGCGCCGACATGACTCCGCCCGCCGGCGGGACCGCCACCTCCACGATCATCGACGCCCGGGACCGGACCGTCTCGGTGCGCCAGTACCACGGTGCGAGCCCGACCCCGGGCACGGCCGGCTCCTGGGACACGGCGTCCTACGGATACGACCGCAAGGGACAGCTCGCCGGCGTCACGGACGCCATGGGCAACAAGTGGCTATACGAGTACGACCTGCAGGGTCGCCGGATCAAGCAGACCGACCCGGACACCGGTACCACCACTCTCGGCTACGACGCCGGGGACCGGCTCACCTCCTCCATCGACGCCAGGGGCAAGAAGCTGGCGTACCTATACGACACGCTGGGCCGCAAGCGGGCGGTGTACGACAACGCCGTCGGCGGCACCATGCGGGCGCAGTGGGTATACGACACCCTCGCCAAGGGGCGACTGTCGCAGTCGACCCGGTTCGTCGGCGGCGCCGCCTATCAGACCAAGATCGAGGGCTACACCGACCAGTACCAGCCGACCGGCAGCCAGGTAGTGATCCCGGACCCGGAAACCAACCTGGCCGGCACCTACAACTTCCTCCACACGTACAACGTCGACGGCAGCCTGGCCTCGACCAGCCTGCCCTCGACCGGTGGTGACCTGCCGGCCGAGACCCTCTCCTACAGCTACAACGTGCTCGGTCAGCCGACCACCATGAAATCGCTGTACGGCACGACGAACCTGTCCTACGTGGCCGGAACGACCTACAACGCACTCGGCCAACTCGAAAAGCTCACGCTCGACACCGACGACACCGCGGGCAGTCGGGTGTGGCAGGCGTTCACCCACGAACTGGAGACCGGGCGACTGACCGGGGTGCGGGTGGACCGGGACACCGTCACCCCCAACACGCTTACCGACATCCGCTACACCTACGACAAGGCCGGCAATATCACCAAGTCGGTGGACGTCGCACCGGACCCGGTCGATGACACCCAGTGCTTCACGTACGACTACCTGCGCCGGTTGACCGACGCCTGGACGCCGAGCAACGGCGACTGTGCCTCCGCGCCCTCGACTGCCGCGCTCGGCGGTCCGGCGCCCTACTGGCACTCGTGGTCGTTCGACCTGGTGGGCAATCGCAAGACGCAGGTCGTGCATGCGGGGGCCGGTAACACCACCACGTCCTACGCGTACCCGGCGGCAACGGCGGCACAGCCGCACGCGCTCTCGAACACCACCACCGGCACGCTGGTGCAGAACTACAAGTACGACGAGTCCGGCAACACGACCTGCCGGCCGGCCGGGGCGACCACGAACACCTGCCCGACCGGCACTGGCTCCCAGGTGCTCACCTGGGATCCGGAGGGGCATCTGGAGACCAGCACCGACTCGACCGGCACCACGACCTACATCTACGACGCGGACGGCAACCGGTTGGTCCGCCGCGACGCCGCCGGCAAAACCCTCTACCTGCCGGGTCAAGAGCTGCGCTACACCAACAGCACCGCGACCACGGCCTGCACCCGCTACTACACGTACGGCGGCTCACTGGTCGCCTCTCGAACCAGCGCGGGCCTGACGTGGCTAGCCTCTGATCACCAGGGCACGGCCAACGTTTCGGTCAGCGCCACCGCCGCGCAGACCGCGACGATCCGTCGGCAGAACCCGTACGGCAACCCGCGGGGCGGTAGCCCGACCTGGGCCAACGACAAGGGCTTCGTCGGCGGTACCAAGGACAACACCGGGCTGACCCACCTCGGTGCTCGTGAGTACGACCCGGTCACCGGCCGGTTCGTCTCGGTCGACCCGGTCTTCGACCAGAGACACCCGCAGTCCTGGACCGGCTACAGCTACAGCAGCGGCACCCCAGTCACTCTGAGTGACCCGAGCGGGCTGGCGGAATGCGCCGGTGCCTACACCTGCTCAGGCGGCGGCGGGGAGCAAGGCGGCACCCCACCGCCCGACGATTGCTACAACTACACCGGGATCGCCCAGCGGCACTGTGAGGAAAACGGTGGCGGCGGGCAGAGCACCAGCGCCGGGCAGGCCACCGGCAGTTCGGGATCCGGGAACAACCCGACTGCTAATGTGCCGAACATCCCGACCGAGAAGCAGCGGAACCTAAACAAATACATCCGGATGGTCATCAACGATAACCCGGACACGTGGAACATTCCCGGCTCGAACGCCTATAGAGCGATCATGGTCCGCATCAAGAACGCTCTGTACGGGTCACCCAGTTTTAAAGACTACTGGGAGGCGTTGGACCAGATGGTTGTCTCCACCGTCGTGGTCGTTGTCGGCGCAGTTCTCTGCGCCGAGACGGCTGGCGCGGGCTGCATGGTCGCCGTCGGGGCGATGGCCGGTATCGCGGGCCAGTGCGTGGATGACTGCGAGGATACCCAGGCTGTGGCCTTGGCGGCAGTTTTCAGTGCCGCCACAGGGGCCAAGATTCCGGCCACGCGCATTCCGTGGTCGAATGGCAGTGTCAGTAGTGCTGCCAGGTCCATTGCCGGCGGCAGTACAAGCATCACTGTTCGATCCCGCGCCGAGGCCGAAGAGTTGCTGCTAGGAGTGTATTTGGGCCACGGGTACCGAAACGCTAGCGGCTTCGACGGGGTTGGCACAAAGCAGTACTTTGGGTCGAAGGTGGGTACTTACCACTGGGATGACGTGCTAGGTGCGGACGGCCGAGTGGTCGGGCACGGGCCAGGCAACGCCGACGGGGCGCTGCCGCATCTGCAGGTCCATACTTTTGAGGGTCCGATCGTCCGGATCTTTTGGGGGGGATGAGTGAGGGCTCAAGCTAAGAACCGCCTAGTCATGACAAAGGCGCATGTCTCGGCTCCAAGATTGAGCGGCAACGATGGTAGCTATTCGTGGGTCTGGGTGCTGCCTCTTCCGGATGGCAGGTTCAGAGTCGCAGCGATCGAGGTGCCAAAACATTTTGTCGACGATGACGATTGCTTTTTCGAGGAAGATATGAAAACGCCTTACCTGAGGATCGTCGAGGAAGTTGGGGAAGTGGACGCAGCCGTGCTTGAAGCTGGAGCGGATCCAGAGCAGCTGGATGCGCCCTGGAATAACAACTTTCCGTTATAGGGTTTACCAGCTGGCGACATCCGGCTGGTCCGCTGGCAGAACCCGTAGGGCAACCTCCGTGGCGGTAGCCCGTGACCAGGTGATGGTGTGAAGCTTTCTCCAGGTCTGATCGCCGTGGCGGCCTCAGAGATCGAGGCCGCCACGGCGTCCGCCCGCATGCGGGGCATCCGGGTGTATTCATTTTCGACCGGGGTGGGTGGCGGGCGGGACGCCTTCTTCGACGCCGTCCGTGCGACGCTGCCGCTCGACCCTCCTCTAATCAGTAACCACAGCTGGGACGCGCTGTCGGATTCGGTGTTCGGCGGTCTGTACGCACTCGGTGCCGGACGGGTCCTGCTGATATGGGCGGACGCGGCGGAGATGGCGGCTGCGGATCCAAGCGAGGCCTCCATCGCGATGGAGGTACTAGCTGACGTCGCTGCCACACTGGCTGAGCCCCAGCACACGCAGGATCGGCCAACTTCGGTGACAGTGCTTACCGTCATCAACTGAGCGTGTGAACCCGTCCAAGTGCAGTGGCCGTGGCGGCCTCGGAGATCGAGGCCGCCACGGCGCCTGTCCGCCGGCACGGAACGCGGATGCACGCCGTCCATGTCCTTGGTGGAGGATGGCGCGCTGCGGGAAGCCAGCACGAGGCCCTGTCCCTGGAAGATGAGATCGCGGCCGCGTCGAGACCGTGACAGCGGATCACGGGATCGGCGCAGGTTTGAGCGCCACGGCGGCCTCCGGGCGGCGGTATATGCAGGCGCGTGACCAGAGCTGGGACGCTTTTCGCGGACCCAGGGTGCGGCCGTGTCGCTGACGACGTCCGTCCTTGGGCCTGCCTGAGTTAGTCGTGTAGGTCGTCGGCCAGGTCCAGAACACTTACGCTATCTATCCTAGGAGCCGGGATGGCACACCCCGTAGAGGCTGGCGGGTCCGTTGGTCGACCTACAACACCGATCACCGTCGATGCGATTCCCTATGATCCCGCATACGGTGTTGCGACGTGGTGGGACGACGAGACCGTTCTTCGGGCAGAGGTGCGGGACGCCCCGGAGCGGACGGTCGTGATCTCCGGGAATCCCGCGGGTTTGCGCTCTCTTGCCAGACACCTGCTGACGCTGGTGCAGGATGAGGTGCCCGACGGTCGGCACTTCGATTTCGATTCGTATTGTGGATGGCTGGAAGAAGGTTCGACAGCCCTCAGGATTGAAGTTGAGAAGAAGTAAATTCGCTGCCCTCCCCGCCATGGGACTGCTGCTTCAGCGGCATTCGCCTATTCAGGTGAGGGTATGAATTTCAGGTCAGGTGTGGTGGCCGTGGCGGCCTCGGAGATCGAGGCCGCCACGGCGTCCGCCCGCACGCGGAGCATCCGGGTGTATTCGTTGTCGACCGGAGCAGGTGGCGGACGGGACGCCTTCTTCGACGCCGTCCGGGGGACACTGCCGCTCGACCCGCCCCTGGCGAGCAACTACAGCTGGGACGCGCTGGCCGACTCCATATTCGGCGGCCTGGTGATTGCCGGCGTCGACCGGGTTTGGTGGTGTGGACCGATGCGGCCGAGATGATCGCCGTTGCTCCCGAGGATGCTGACACCGCGGTCAGTGTGTTGGCGCAGACCGCTGTCGAGCTGGCCGAGCCGAGGTACACCAACGGTCGACCCGCCTCGCTGACGATGCTCATCGTCACGTCCGCCGCGACGAGATCTTGGACAGTTTCCGTTACGCCGTAACGGAAACTGTCCAAGATCTGCGGCAATGCCTCCCTCCCGGCAGGTGCTGTGGCACGAGTTGACGCAACCGGTCGTGCAGCCAAGGGGCGAGGCTGCGGGCGTACGTGGCGGTCAGGTGATGCGCGTCCCGGTAGACGAGCAGCCCGCCGATCACCGCGGGGCACGGTTCGGTGGGGCAGATGGCGTTGTTGAGGTCGGCCAGGCGTACGCCGGGCATCGCGGCCGCGGCGCGCTCCTGCGGTATGCCCCAGGTGAGCGCGCACTGCCGGGGCTGCGCGCGGGCGGTGAGCCGTTCGCGATTTGCCGAGACGCACTCGGTGATGTCCACAGCGAACGACGGGGTGTCCCGGATGACGACCAGCGGCAGCCCGGCCCTGGTCATCTCCGACCAGGTCTCCGACAGCGCGGCCGTCTGCGCGTCCGTCGTCGCCGGGCCCGGTGGTGGCGGACTGCCGTCCACCAGCGGAATCTGGGTCACGCTGACCGCAACGCCCGGCCCCCGGCGAACCCGGGTGGATAGGTCGGCGGGATTCCGGGCAAGCCACGATCGTGCGGGAGTTGCTGACCGTCGGGCACGGCGCTGCCGATCGGGGCCGGCTGGGAGAGTTGCTGACCGGGGCCGGGATCGCCCAGGTGGTGGACGTGCGGCGATACCCAGCCAGCCGCACCAACCCGGACGTTCGCCGCGAGGAACTCGAACGGTGGCTGCCCGAGTGGGGCATCGACTACCGCTGGGAGCCACGGCTCGGCGGACGACGGCACGTCCCCGCCGGGGAGCCGGAGCCGGACACCTGGTGGACGGTCGCGGCATTCCGGGCGTACGCCGCCCACACCCGGACGGCCGAGTTCGACGACGCGCTCGCCGAGGTGCTCGCCGGGGCGCGTCGGACCACCGCGATCATGTGCAGCGAGAGCGTGTGGTGGCGCTGCCACCGGCGGTTGATCGCCGATGTCGCGACGCTGGGCAGCGGAGTCCCAGTGGCGCACCTGATGCCGGACGGCCGCCTCAACCCGCACCGGCCGGCCGAGGGCGCCCGCCGACTGCCCGACGGCCACCTGCTGTGGGACGGCTGAGTCACTCCACCAGGTCGTCGGCGAGCAGGTCCATCAACAGGCCGTCGTGCCAACGGCCGTCCGCGCCCCGCTCGTAGCGGCGCAGCACCCCGACCGGGCGAAAACCAACCTTCGCGTACGCGCGGATGGCGGCGCTGTTCGCCGCGGCCGGGTCGATGGTGAAGCGGTGGTGGCCGTACTCGTCGATCAGGTGTCGGGCCAGGGTGCGGATGGCGTCACCGCCGAGGCCGGCGCCGCGCTCCGCCGGGTCGAGGAAGACGTCCAGGCTGGCGTGCCGGTAGTCGGGGTCCGCCTCGGCGTACCACTGGATCGCGCCGATCACCCGACCGTCGTGCTCGATCGCGTACACGTGCAGGTCGTCGTCGGCGAGGTCGGCGCGCACGGAGTCGGCCAGGTCGTCGCCGCCCCGCCACCACCGGCGTACCTCAGGGTCGGCCCGGATCGCGGCGAGGGCCGGCACGTCCGCGACCGTCGCCGGTCGTAGTGTCACCGCTCGCCCTCGCAGCACCGGCTCAGCCCCGGATCTCGCCGTGCTCGACGCAGACCGCCGACCAGCCCACCGGCAGCACCTGCACCTTCATCCGGCGACGGCAGCGGGGGCAGAACCGGGGCGGCTCCAACTGGCGGGCCGACGCGCAGGCCGGGTGGGCGGCCGTCGTCGACTCACCGCACCGGTCGCACCACAGGTCCGTCGTCGTCATTGTCGTCACAGCGTGGCAGAGAGCGCCTTGACCGGCATCTTCAGCTCGTCCAGCAGCTCCAGGTCGGCCGTCGCCGGTCGACCCAGCGTGGTCAGGTAGTTGCCGACGATCACCGCGTTGATGCCGCCGAGCAGACCGTCACGAGTGCCGAGGTCGCCGAGGGTGATCTCGCGACCGCCGGCGTACCGCAGGATGGTGCGCGGCATGGCCAGCCGGAAGGCGGCGATGGCCCGCAGCGCGTCCTTGCCCTCCACCACCGGACGGTCACCCAGCGGGGTGCCGGGGCGTGGGTTGAGGAAGTTGAGCGGCACCTCGTGCGGGTTCAGCTCGGCGAGCTGCGCGGCGAACTCGGCCCGCTGCTCGACGGTCTCACCGAGGCCGAGGATGCCGCCGCAGCACACCTCCATGCCGGAGTCGCGCACCATCCGCAGCGTCTCCCAGCGCTCCTCCCACGAGTGCGTGGTGACCACGTTGGGGAAGTACGACTTGCAGGTTTCCAGATTGTGGTTGTAGCGGTGCACGCCCATGTCGACCAGGTCGTCGACCTGCTCCTTGGTGAGCATGCCCAGCGACGCGGCGACCTGGATGTCGACAGCTGCCTTGATGGCGGCGACGCCCTCGCGCATCTGCTTCATCAGCCGGGGGTCCGGACCGCGGACCGCGGCCACGATGCAGAACTCGGTCGCCCCGGTCGCGGCGGTCTGCTTCGCCGCCTCGACCAGCGACGGGATGTCCAGCCAGACCGAGCGCACCGGCGAGGTGAACAGGCCCGACTGCGAGCAGAAGTGGCAGTCTTCCGGGCAGCCGCCGGTCTTGAGCGAGACGATCCCCTCGACCTCGACCTCCGGGCCGCACCAGCGCATCCGCACGTCGTGAGCGAGCTGGAGGGCGGCGGGCAGGTGCTCGTCGGGCAGGTTCAGCACGGCGAGGATGCCGGCCTGATCGAGGCCGACACCGTCACCCAGGACCTGGGTCCGGGCCTGGTCGAGGATCTCTGGCATGGCTCGTACCCTACAAGGCTCTCCGATCAGCCGGAATGACCTGGCGGCCCGGTCGGCACCTCGCACCGAGTGGAATCGTCGGGCCGGTGGCGGCGGGTGGTAATTTCGCCCGGCGGGTGTCGGGCTGACCGGCACGCACAGCGGGGGAGGGTGACGGTGGCGGACTGGCTGGCGGCGCTCGACCGCCGCGCGGAGCTGCGGGCGAAGGCCGGGCTCACCAGGCGACTGCATCCGCGTCCGGCCGACGATCAGATGACCGATCTGGCCGGCAACGACTACCTCGGCCTGGCCACCCATCCGGACGTCATCGCCGCGGCCACGGCTGCCCTGTCGGCGTACGGGCTGGGGGCTACCGGGTCGCGACTGGTCCGTGGCTCCACCGACGCGCACCGGGCGCTGGAGGAGGACCTGGCCCGCTGGCTGGGCACCGACGGTGCCCTGGTCTTCTCCTCCGGCTACCTGGCCAACCTCGGCGCGCTGCGGGCGCTCGTCCAACCTCGGACGCTGCTCGTCTCCGACGCGCACAACCACGCGTCGCTGATCGACGGCTGCCGCATCTCCGGTGCGGAGACGGTGGTCACCCCGCACGCCGACGTCGACGCGGTAGCCGCCGCGCTCGCGGCCGCTCCCGGCCGCCCGGCGGTGGTGGTGACCGAGTCGGTCTTCTCGGTCGACGGTGATCTCGCCCCGCTGGCTCGGCTGCACGCAGTGGCCCGCCGTCACGGCGCGCTGCTGCTGGTCGACGACGCGCACGCGCTGGGCCTGACCGGCCCGGCCGGCGCGGGCGCGGTGGCGGCCACCGGGCTGGCCGGCGAGCCGGACGTGGTGGTCACCGCCACCCTGTCCAAGGCACTCGGTGGCGCGGGTGGCGTTGTCGCCGGCCCGGCCGAGTTCGTCAGGCATCTGGTCGAGACCGGGCGCACGTTCATCTTCGACACGGCACTGCCGCCGGCGGTCGCCGCCGGTGTGCACGCCGCGCTGCGGCTCGCCCGGGCCGGCGACGACCTGCGCGCCGAACTCTCCGACCGGGTGGGACTGGCGGTCGGTCGACTGCGGGCGGCCGGGCTGACCGTCTCCGCCCCGGACGCGGCGGTGATCTCGGTGACCGCCCCGGGGCCGGAGGCGGCGACCGCCTGGGCCGCGGACTGCCGGGACCGGGGCGTCGCGGTGGGCTGTTTCCGGCCACCATCCACCCCGGACAGCCGCTCCCGCCTGCGCCTCACTGTGAGCGCGGGGGTGCCCCGGACGGCGTTCGAACGGGCGCTGGACGTCATCGTGGACTCTGCGCCATGACCGGGTGGGCGGGGTCGGTGCTGGTCACCGGGACGGACACCGAGGTCGGCAAGACTGTGGTGACCGCGGCGATCGCGGCCGCCGCGCAGGCCGCCGGGCTGCGGGTGGCGGTGGTCAAACCGGGCCAGACCGGTACGGCCGGCGGTGAACCCGGCGACGTGGACGCTGTCAACCGGCTGGCTGCGCCGCTGACCGGTCGGACCCTGGCCAGTTACCCGGACCCGCTCGCCCCGTTGGCCGCCGCGCGGGTCGCCGACCTGCCGCCGCTGGAGTTGTACGCGGCGGTGGACGCCGTCCGCGCGGAGGCCGACAAGCACGACCTCGTGTTGATCGAGGGCGCGGGCGGGTTGCTGGTGCCGATGGGGCTGCGGCCGTCGGGGGAGCCGTGGACGATGGCCGACCTGGCGGTGTCGCTCGGCGCGCCAGCGGTGGTGGTCGCTCGCGCCGGGTTGGGCACGCTCAACCACACGGCGTTGACTCTGGAGGCGTTGGACCGTAGGGCGGTGCCGGCCGGTGTGGTGATCGGCGCCTGGCCGGCCCGGCCGGAGCTGGTGCACTGGACGAACCTCACCGATCTGGTGCCGAATCTGCTCGGCGCGTTGCCGGACGGCGCGGGCGCGATGGACCCGGGCGTGTTCCGGCGGTCCGCGCCGGGCTGGCTCACCCCGGCCCTGCACGGTGTGCTCGACGACTGGCGGGTCTGGGCCGAGGAGAGCGGCTGAACACCTGACTTTCGTCGGTGTCCGCGCAGGTCGGGCGTGGGTAGCCTGACCGCCGTGCGGATCCTCGACTCCCCGCCGTCGGCGTGGCTGTACCGGCGGCGTCGCCTGTTGCTGGACGTGCTGCTCTTTGCGGTGGTGGCCGCCCCGGTCGGCTACGCCGAGGTCAGCCCGCCCTATTCGCGGTACACGTTGCCGTTGTTGGTCGGGAAGCTGCTGCTGCTCGGTGTGGCGGTGGTGGCGAGTCGACGTCAGCCGTTGGTCGCCCTGGTGCTCGCGGTGCTCGGGTCGTTGGTCGATGGCAACTTCGTGTTCGCCATTCCGGTCTTCAGCTATCTCGCCGGGCGGCGCAGCGTCACAGTGGGACCGGCGATCATGGTCTTCGTGCTGATCACGGTCGGTGGCACGGCGCTCAACCTGGGGCTGCTGGGCGCCGGCGCGGCCACCTGGTTCCTGCTCGCCTCGGTGCTGCTCTTCGCCGCCGTGTTCCCCTGGTTGGTCGGCCGGTACCGCCGCCAACAGCAGGAGTTGACCGACGCCGGTCGCCGGCACGTCGACGCGCTGACCCGCGAGCAACGTGGTGCCGCCGAGCGGATTCGACTGCGTGAGCGGGCCCGGATCGCCGGGGAGATGCACGACTCGCTCGGTCACGACCTCAGCCTGATCGCGTTGCGCGCCGCCGCCCTGGAGGTCGCCGCCGACCTGGACGACAGGCACCGGGCCGCGGCGGGGGAGTTGCGGGCCAGCGTCTCCGCCGCCACCGAGCGACTGCACGAGATCATCGGGGTGCTCCGCGAGGAGGCTGGCGCGTCGCTGCGTCCGAGCGGGGAGACCGTGGCCGACCTGGTCGACGGTGCCCGGGAGGCCGGCATGGCGGTACGGCTGGACGCCGCCCCGGCGGTGGCGGACCTACCGGCGATGACCGGTCACGCGGCGCACCGGATCGTCCGGGAGGCGCTGACCAACGCGGCCCGGTACGCGCCGGGCGCCCCGGTCGGCGTGCGCCTCACCCGCGACGGTGACCGGGTCGAGGTGACGGTCGTCAACGACGCTCCGCCGGCCGGGCCGCTGCCCGCCCCGCCGTCGCAGGGCAGTGGGCTGCTGGCCCTCGCCGAGCGGGTCCGCCTCGCCGGTGGGACGCTCGACGCCGGCCACCGGGTCGACGGCGGGTTCGCGGTACGGGCGGTGTTGCCGGCCACCACGGCGCCGCCGGAGGCGATCGGCTCGGCGGCCGAGGTCGGGCCGACGTCATGGTCCGACGAGCGACAGGGTCCGGCGGAGCGGCCGATGGACGCCGAACGGCGGCTGCACGATGCCCGCCGGCGGGTTCGGCGCAGCCTGCTGGTGGCGCTCGTCGCACCTGTCGGTTTCGCCCTGGTGCTCTCGTTCGTCTACTACCCGGTGGCGACCGCCGGGACGGTGCTGGACCGGGCCGCCTTCGACCAGATGCGCGTCGGCGCGGCCCGGTCGGAACTGGTCGGGCTGCCCCGGCGGAAGTTGGAGCGCCCGACACCGGTCGACCGGGCCGACTGCGAGTACTACACCGACGGCAACTTTCCCCTCGCGGCGCCGACCTGGCGACTCTGTTTCACCGACGGCCGGCTGGTCAGCAAGGAGTGGATCGCGTAGTGGACACCGACACGACGGGGGCACCGCCCATCCGGGTGGTGCTGGCCGACGACGAGGCGATGATCCGGGCCGGTGTCCGGGCCATCCTCGCCAGCGATCCCGGCATCGAGGTGGTCGCCGAGGCCGGCGACGGGCACGCGGCGGTGGAGCTGGTCCGGGCCCACCGACCCCGGGTCGCGCTGCTGGACATCCGGATGCCGCGGCTGGACGGGTTGGCCGCCGCCGCCGAGATCCGTCGGGTCGTGCCGGACACCGCGACGATCATGCTGACCACGTTCGGCGAGGACGACCACGTGGCCCGGGCGCTCGGGCACGGTGCCAGCGGGTTCCTGCTCAAGGCCGGCGACCCGCGTGAGCTGATCGCCGGTGTGCACGCGGTCGCCGACGGTGGGGCGTACCTGTCGCCGAGGGTGGCCCGCCGGGTGATCGAGTTGGGGGCCGACCGGCTGGCCCGCCGACCCGCCGCCCGGGAGCGTGCGGCCGGGCTGACCGAGCGGGAACGGGAGGTGCTGGCCCTGGTCGGGGCGGGCCTTTCCAACGCCGAGATCGCCCGCCGGCTGCACCTCGTGGAGGGCACCGTGAAGAGTTACCTGACCAGCATCTTCACCCGGCTGGACGTGCGCAACCGGGTGCAGGCGGCGATCCTGGCGTACGAGGCGGGGTTGGTCGACGGCTGAGCGGGGGCTCCCGGGCCCCCGCTCAGCCGACCTGCCTTACGCGTCGCGGCGGCGCAGTGCGGCCCGGCCCAGCAGCAGTGCGGCGGCGGCCCACCCGGCGAGCAGGAGCAACCCGACCGCTGGCGGGTACGGCTCGGTGTCACCGGCCAGGAAGTGCCCGCCGGCCACGCCGGGGAACACGTCGGCGATCCGGTTCAGCGCGTCGATGTCCGGCTCCTGGAGCGACAGCGGCACGATCATCAGGGTGGCGAGGAGCACGGTGAGGGTGAGCACCGCGCTGCGCAGCGCGGCGCCGAGGCCCAGGGCGAGCACACCGACAAGCGCCAGGTAGGTCGCCACCGCCACGATGTCGCCGATCGTGTCGGCGGCCGGGGCGCTGCCCCACTCGCCGAGCACCGGCCGGGCCACCAGGGCGCCGACGCCGCCGAGCAGCAGACCGAGCGCGAAGGTGACCGCACCGGCGACCGCGGCCTTGGCCAGCAGCACCCGACCGCGCGACGGGGTGCACTGCAACGTCGTGCGGATGGTGCCACTGGTGAACTCGGCGGTGATCGCGAGCAGGCCCAGCGCCAACACCACGTACTGGG
Source organism: Micromonospora sp. NBC_00330 (assembly GCF_036136635.1). NCBI lineage: Bacteria > Bacillati > Actinomycetota > Actinomycetes > Micromonosporales > Micromonosporaceae > Micromonospora > Micromonospora sp. NBC_00330. Next base: position 4,093,075 of record NZ_CP108012.1, on the reverse strand, counting down.
TCAGCTCGACCGAGTCGATCAGCACGCTGCCGACGGTGACGATCCCCCGGTCGTCGGTCGGGTCGTCGTTGGTGTTGTCGTTGGCGACGTAGATGGCCAGTTGGCCGGCGCTCGCGAACATCACCAGCAGCCCGGCCAGTGCCGTCCACCAGGTACTCCGCACCGAGGAGAGTTTGGTCCACTCGGCTGCCGCCGCCCCCCGGAAGGTGGCCGGCGCACCGGCGGCCGGCGTGCTGGCGGGGCGGGTGCCCGCGTCGGTCTGCGTGCTCATCGTTGCCCACCTCCGGTCGGACCACCGGCGTACTCGACGCTGTCGGCGGTGAGTTCCATGAACGCCTGCTCCAGCGACGCGGCGTGCGCGCTCAGCTCGTGCAGTCGTACCCCCAGTTCGTGGGCCAGGTCGCCGACCTGGTCGGCGGTGGCGCCGGTGACGGTCAGCTCGTTGCGGTCGGCCGCCTCGACGCTCGCCCCGGCGGCCGTGAGGCGCGCGGCGAGCGCGGCCAGCCCGTCCGGGTGCGGGCTGCGGACCCGGACCGCTACCGTGCTGCGGGCGATCACCTCGCCGATCGGCGAGTCGGCGAGCAGGCGTCCCCGGCCGATCACCACGAGCTGGTCGGCGGTGAGCTGCATCTCGCTCATCAGATGGCTGGAGACGAAGACCGTCCGCCCCTCGTCGGCCAGTGAGCGCGTCAGCTGCCGCACCCAGCGCACCCCGTCCGGGTCGAGGCCGTTCACCGGCTCGTCGAACATCAGCACCGGCGGGTCGCCGAGCAGCGCCCCGGCGATGCCGAGCCGTTGGCCCATGCCGAGGGAGAGGGCCCGGCCGGGCTTGCCTGCGGCCTTCCCGTCCAGCCCGACGGTGTCCAGCACCTCGTCGACCCGGCGGGTCGGGATGCCGTTGCTGTGCGCCATGGCCCGCAGGTGCGCCCGGCCGGACCGGGCCGGGTGGATGGCCCGGGCGTCGAGCAGCGCGCCCACCTCGTGCAGCGGCCGACGCAGCTCCCGGTACGCGCGCCCGCCCACCAGGGCCTGCCCGGCGGTGGGACGGTCCAGCCCGAGGATCATCCGCATGGTGGTGGACTTGCCGGCGCCGTTCGGGCCGAGAAAGCCGGTGACCCGGCCGGGCGCGATGTCGACTGTCAACGCGTCGACAGCGACTGTCGACCCGAACCGTTTCGTCAACCCACGTAATGTGATCATGCGCTGACGCTAGGCGAGCGGCCTGCCACCCCGCCGCGCCCGAACGGCACCATCCACCCCTGACTTTCGTCAGGTCGGCGACGGGACGATCACCGTACGTACTGCTCCAACAGTGCCGGGGTGAGCCCGGCCCGGTGGATCGCCTTCAACGCCGCGAGCAGGTCGTCCATCAGCGCCGGTCGGAAGTGCATCAGCAGCACGTCGCCGGGTTGGACCACCCTCTCCGGGGTCTGGTAGCGCACCTTCCCCTCGTGGACGGTCTCGGTCCAGTGGAAGACCGCCTTCGCGCCGCAGTCGTGCGCGGCCTTCAGCGTGGTGCTGTCATGCTCGCCGAACGGTGGCCGGAACAGGGTGGGCCGCTTGCCGAACAGCTCCTCCAGCTTGTCGGAGGCGCCGCAGATCTCCTGCTTCTGGTAGTCGTACGACCGGCCGGCCAGCGAATTGTGGTTGATGGTGTGGTTCTCCACGACCCCGCCCACCGCCTCGATCTGCCGGAAGTAGTCGGTGTGCTCCGCCGCCGCCGGCGAGTTGAGGAACATCGTCACCGGGATACGCGCCTCCCAGATGAAGTCGATCACTCCCGGCGGGCGGGCCAACCCACCGTCGTCGATGGTGATGAAGGCGACCTTCTGGTCGGTCGGCAGGCGATGCCAGAACGCCGCCGAACCGGTGGTGGGCAGCGTCACCGGTTGCGGCTGCGGTGCCTCGGGAAACGTCGGCACCTGGGACACGTACCAGGCCAGGCTCTTGAACGCGGGTTTCGCTGTCGGCGACGGCGAGGCCGAGGGGGTCGGCGTCGAGGCGGACGGAGTCGGCTGAGCCGCGGTGACCTGCCGGGCGTGCGCCGGGTGGCTGGGACCGACTGTGCAGGCAGTCAACGCCAGCAGGGCCAGAAGCGTTACGACGGCAGGGATCCGACGGGTGGGGATGGCTGACACGCCCGGAAACATACCGAGCGGATGTCAGGATCCGGTCAGCCCGGTGACCCCGGGGAGCGGCGGACCACGAACGCGTCCGGCATCCGGAAGGTGAGATTGTCCGGGCACCAGGGCGGACGGAGCACCGTCACCCCGTCCAGCAGCGGCGTCGCCTCGGCCACCACCACTGCCGCCTCCATCCGGGCCAGCACGTCCCCGACGCAGCGGTGCGCGCCCACCCCGAACGCCAGGTGTCGGCGTGATCCACGCTGGCCCGGACGGAACTCGTCGGGCGACTCCACGACCGCCGGGTCCCGACCGGCGCGGCCCAGCCACAGCACGAGGCTGCTGCCCGCCGGCACCCGCGTGCCGCCCAGCGTGCTCTCCGTCGTCGCCACCCGCCGCCAGGTGACGATCGGTGGTTCCAGCCGCAACCCCTCCTCCACCACGTCGGCCACCGCGACCTCCCCGCTGCGCAGGCCGGCCCGGACGACTGGCTCGTTGGCCAGCCGGTGCAGTAGCAGGGTGAGGAACTGCGAGGTGGTCTCCTGCCCGGCGACCAACAGGAAGAAGAGCGCGCCGACCACCACGTCCGGCGGGTGCCCGGCCGCGCGCAGCTCGGCGGCCAGACCGCCACCGACGGCCGCGAAGTCACGCAGTACCCGGTGGAACCGGCCCACCTCGGCGGCGAGCGCCACCTGCCGGTCGGCGTCCAGTGGTGCCCAGAACAACTCCAGCGCGGCGCGGGCGAACTCCTTGACCGCGCCGACCGGCGCGTCCGGCAACTCGACAAGCCGGGCCAGCACCAGCAGCGGCAGGTCGGCGGCCAGGTCCGCGTACAGGTCGACCGGTTCGCCGGCGTCGAGCGCGGCGCCGATCCGGGCGACCCGGTCCCGGACCAGCGCGGTGAGCCACTGCCGCTGCGCGGCCACCCGGGCGGGGTGCAACGCCTCCGCGACGATCGTCCGGATCTGCGGATGGCTGACGCCCGAGTTGTTCGCCAGGGTCGGCGGCAACCGGAACCGGTGCCCGGCGAGCACCCGCAGCGCGGTCACCGGCATCGGCGTCACCGCGTCCAGCGCGTTGTCCGGCCGGTACGTGACCGGGTCGGCGAGGACCTGGCGGACCAGCGCGTGCCGGGTCACGACCAGGTGGGTGCCGCCGACGTGGTCCGGCACCCGGGCCACGTCCGGCCATGCGGGGTCGGTCACCTGCGCCCAGCTGCGGAACAGCACCCGGACACGCTAGCCGGAGGCCCCCGGCAGCCCGGCCCGCAGCCGCCAGACGGTGGTGTGCTTCACCCGCACACTCTCCAGCGCCTCCGGCACCGGCACGTCGTACCCGGCCACCTCGTCGAAACGGTCCCGGGGCAGGAACGCCCGGCCGGGGTCACCGACCAGCGCCGGCGCGCCGGCCCGGGCGGCGCGCAGCAGGAACCGCAGCACCCGGCGGGCCATCGCCTCGCTGTAGAAGACGTCCCCGGCGAGCACCACCTCGGCGTCCCCGGCGTCGCCGTCGAGGATGTCGCCGAACTCGGCGTCGACGCGTACCCCGTTGGCCTCGGCGTTGAGGGCGACCGCCGCCACCGCCAGCTCGTCCACCTCGACGGCCCGCACGGACGCCGCGCCGGCGCGGGCGGCGGCGATGGCCACCAGGCCGGAGCCGGAGGCGAGGTCGAGCACCCGGCGGCCGGCGACCAGCTCCGGATGGTCGGTGACGTGGCGGGCGAGGGCCTGCCCGCCGGCCCAGGCGAACGCCCAGAACGGCGGCGGCCGGTCGCTGGAGAACTCGCCCTCGGTCAGCTCCCACAGGCCGATCGGCTCGTCCGCCTGGTGCAGCAGCACCTCGGGAACGAAGGGGACCGGGGCCAGCCGGGCGTGCAGCCGGACGAACGTGCTGGAGAGCTCGGACACCGCGTGATTCTCCCAGCGGCCCGACTCCCGGCGTGTCGCGGGGGAGCGGTGACCGGTTCACCACGGTCGGTGAAAAGGCGCCCCGTCCTTGCCGTCCGGTGCGAACACACCCGTCTGGTCGGCGCGGTGCCCCGCTTCTAGCGTTGCGGGGTGGAGGCAACCGAACGGAGGACGGCGGTGGTGACGGTGTGGCGGTATGCGCTGAGGGCAGGGGTGGTGCTGGCCTGTCTGAGCGGGGTGGAGCTGGCGGTGGCCGCCCCGGCACAGGCGGCCTTCACCACCGAGATGAGCGGCCTGCCGGGACGGTTCACCGCCGGTGAACAGGTGCGGACGATCTCCGCTGTGGTCTCCCAGACGGATCGGCGCGCCAGGTGCGCGAAGGTGCGCTGGTCGATGGTGCTCACCGTGCAGGGCGGCCTCCGGCTCGACCAGGTGAAGATGGACCGGGTGGAGGAGAACGGCGACTTTCCGCTGGAGATCCGTACCGAGGGTGACGTGGCCCGGTTGACCGACCGGCAGCTCGACCCGGGCACGCTCTGCCCGGGCCGCACCGTCACGGCCCGCTACCGGGTGGCCTTCGCCGAGGACGTCACCCAGGGGCGGGTCACCCTCGCGGCCGAGGCGTACGACGCCAACCTGCGCCTGCTGGCCCGGCAGACCGCCACCCGTTCGGTGGTGGGAGTGGGCGGCGCCCCGACCAGTACGCCGAAGCCGACGGCGACCCCGCCGGAGCCCACCGAATCCGCTAGCGCGCCGGCCGAGGGCGAGAGCACGGCGACGGAGGAGCCGGCCGTGGAGTACCCGGGCGAGGCCGCGCCACCGGCGGCCAACCGTCCGGTCTCGCAGTCCGGCGCGTTCGGCGTGGTGCAGGTCGCCTTCCTGCTCGGCGGGCTGCTGCTCTTCCTCGGGGTGGGGCTGTTGCTGCGACTGCGGCACCTGACCCGGGCCGCGGCCGGGGACACCGACGAGGGCGACGGTCCCCCGGTGGACCGGCGCTGGGAGCGCCCGGCGGTAGCCGACCCCTGGCGTCGGGCGCACCGCTGATCGAGGGCCCGTGCTGGGAACGGTCCGGCGGTAGCCGACCCCTGGCGGCGGGCGCACCGCTGATCGAGGGCGGTGGGGCCGGCGGACATCCGCCGGCCCCACCGTGTCACTTCGAGAACGCCTGGAACTCGGCGATCCTGACCTGACTCCGGGCCGGGCTGGCGGTCGCGCAGTCCGTCGTCGTGGCCGGGTCGTCGTCCTGCTCGCCCGCGTAGCTCGGGCCGCCGGTGCACTGGCTCGCCAGCACCTCGAGGCGCAGGTGGGTGGCGAGGGTGGTGGGTACCGCGAACGTCCGGAGGTTGATGTCGCGGCTGTACGCCCGGTACGCCCCGCCGGGGAACGCGTCCCCCGCGCTTGTGTAGATGCGCTGCCAACGCGTCGGATCCGCGCAGTCGGTGGTCGTCGCGTTGCAGGCGGACACCGCGAACGAGCGCAGGGCACTGAGCGCGTTCTGGGCGCCGGTGTCGGCGTCGCCGGTGATCGCCGGGCGCAGCATCGCGCTGACGTTCACCCGCTTGACCGTCTGCGGGGCGTCGCCCGGCAGCGCCACGGTGAGCTGCCGGCCGGCGACCCCGTCCAGGGACGCCCAGTTCGTCGCCTCGGTGTCGTCGAGGACCCGGTCCAGGTTGACCCCGTCGCCGGTGACTGTGGCACCGGATGCGGTGGAGGCGAGGTTGCGGCTCATCCGCAGGTCGACGTACCCGTCCTGACCGGACTTGGCAACCGCGCTGAGCCGCTGGTGCCCGAACCCGGGGGCCACGGCGAGCAGGTCGTACGTGCCGGCCACCATCTCCAGGGTGTCCGGGATCGGCGTCGCCGGGTCGGTGTCGGCCACCGGCACGGCCCGCGCCTCGTACGCCCCCACGTACACCCGGATCGGCGCTTCGGCGCTGTCCCCGCGCGGACGCAGGGTGAGCGTCGCGTTGCCACCGCGCGGCGAGGCGAAACTCGGCGTCGGGTCGGTGTCGCCGGCACCGTTGGTGGCGGCGTCCCGGCCCATTCCGGAGCGGGCGAACTCGGCCCAGATCAGGTCCTGGTTCGCGCCGCCGAAGCGGAGCAGGTCGGCGGTGAGCATGTTGTCGCGCATGTCGAGCATGCTGACCTGGCTGGCGGCCTGGAGCAGGAACGAGTCGAAGACCAGCTGTGACCAGCGCCGGTTGCCCGGGCACTGATCTGCCGCGACCTTGCCCAGCGCGCAGTCGAGCTGCCGCTGCGGGGTGCCGAGGCCGTACCGCTTCACCAGGGCCGAGCGGACCCGGAAGTTGGTGGCGCCCCAGATCTCCCCGTCGGCGTGCACCGCCGGCCCGGCGGTGTTGTATCCGATGTCGGAGTAGTTGAGCGGGCTGCGGCTCAGGTCGTAGTTGCGAATGCCGCTGACCAGGTTGCCGGTGACGTAGCCGCCGGTGATGAAGGGAGTCTCGCCGGGCGCGCGCAGCCCGTGCTGGAAGAGGTACTCGGCGGCGAGCAGGTCACCCCAGGACTCACCCATCGACCCGCCCTGGTGGCCGCTGATGCCGCTGTCCGGGCCGGCGATCATCCGGTTGGTGATCGCGTGGGTGTACTCGTGACCGATCACCGTCATGTCGTAGTCGCCGTCCACGCACGGCGGGTACGGCCCGCCGGCCTGCGGCTGCCAGAGGTACATGTTGGTGGTCGGCGGCAGCCCGTCGCGCGGGGTGCCCTGGTTGGCGTTGTTCCGGTTGCCGGTCAGCGCGCCCTGCTGGGCGCGGCCCTGCTCGGCGTCACCGCCCAGACCGGACGGGGTGAGGTTGACCGCCTGGAGGTTCCACGCCGACTCGGTGAAGCCCAACTGGTACGACCAGTCGTGCATCCGGTTGTGCATGGCGAAGAGGTTGGCGATCGACGCGTCCGCGTCGTTGCGCTGTGCGGAGGTGAACACCCCCGGGTTGCACTTCGCCTGGTGCCACTGGTCGGTGAACTGGTACTCGTAGCGGCGTTCCGGGCTGGTGGGGGCCGGCACGACCGGGGTGTTCGCACCCCAGGACAGCACCGTGTTGGCCGAGTTGCCGCGCGAGGTGAAGGTCGGCGTGCCGGTGGCAGCGTCGATGTCCCACGGTTGGCCGGTGGCCGGGTCGCGGAAGGCGGCCTGGCAGCCGGGGGCCGGGTCGCCGCACCAGCGCACCCGGGGGTCCTGCCCGGGGCCGAGGTCGCGGGGCGGGGTGGCCGGGAAGACCGCCCAGCTCGGGTTGTCGGAGTCGAAGTCGACGAGGTCCTCGCGGACCAGCACCTGCCCCGTGCTGCCGTCCACGTAGCTGGTGAACGCGGCCGGGTGCTCGGTGTCCGCGCCGATCATGGTCACCTCGTAGGCGGCCCGTGGCCCGTCCAGCGGGGTGGGCACTGCCACCGACCGGATGGTGTGGCTGGCCACCGCTTCGGCGGTCAGCTTGGCGTCGGCGAGCGCGGCGGCGTACGCCTGCTCGGCGGTGCGGGTGGCCGGCGCCGGCGTGCCGGTGTTGCGGGCCAACGAGGAGCTGACCGAGAGCACCGTGCCGTCGGCGACCGCGAGGGTGACGAGGCCGTCCGGCCCGGCGGGCAGGTCGCCGAAGCGTTGCCGGAGGGTGACCACTGTGCCGCTGCCGATCGGTCGGACCAGCACCCGTTCCATGCTGGCCACCGTGGCGGCGTCCATGCCGAACAGGTCGTGGTTGGCGGCCAGGTAGGCGCGGGCGGCGGCCTCCGGGTCGGCGGGCAGCCCGCTGGCCAGCGGCGTGCGGCCGGGGCCGAGCGCCTGCGGGGTGCCGAGCCGGTTCCACCGGACGTCGGGGTCGACGGCGCGGGCCAGGCCGCGTTGGCGGGCGTCGGGTGCCGCCGTACCGGTGCGGTTGTCGGCGTCGGCGGGCGCGTGTCCCTCGGCGAACGGCCCGGACCGGCGCTCGGCGGACGCCGCGCCGCCGGTGGGGGCCGCGGTGCTCACGCCGGTGGGGAGCAGCGCGGCGACCGTCGCCGTCGTCGCCAGGATGGCGATGAGCCGGCGTCGACGCCGGCTCATCGGGGGTGACCACTCCGGTTGTGGCACGGGACCTCCTCGTGGGAGCGGGATGGCCGGCGAGTCGCCGGCCACAGATGCGCGGTGACGCATGCGCATCTGTGGATATCAGTCTCCCGAGGTCACGGCAAGGTCCCGAGCCGCTATCGCACCAACAGATCGAGATTTGGCTCAGGCGTTCGGCGCCCAGTCGGGGTCGCGGCCGAACGCGGCCAGCAGGTGGTCCTGCTCGTCGGCGTCGTCGGGCACCTGTACGCCGGTGTGGACCAGCTTGTTGCGCCGGTAGGCGTCGATCTGGCCGGCGAACCACTGGGCGGCGGCGTGCACCGCGTCCGGGTCGAGCCGGGGCTGTGCGCCGATCGCCACCGCCACGTCCCAGCCGTGCACGAGGTGCTCGGCGAGGAGTTGCTGGAGGTACTCGGTGGCCGGGGTGTCGCCGCCGGAGAGATGCACTGTGCGATCGATGGTGCCGGGGTGGGTGGCGGCGACCTCGGCCTGCGCGGCGGCCTCCCGAGCCGTCGAGATCGGGTCGGCGCCGAGTTGGTCACCGTCGAGCCGGTCGCCGACCTCGTCGATGGTCCGGCCGGCAAGCAGCGGAACGCTCCACCGGTCCTCGGTCACCACGTGATTGACGAGCGTGCGGACGTCCCAGTCCGAGCAGGGTGTCGGGTCGGACCACTGGCCAGGCTCGATCTGATCCACCCGGTCGATGAATTCGGCCAGGCTCCGGCGGTACGCCTCCAGGAGGTCCATGCTGCCGATTGTTCCGGTCGACGGGGCGGACTGAGCCCGTTTTGCCCGGCCCGGCCCGGTGCGGGGCCGGTGCTGGCTACCCAGCTCAGTCCAGGTCGGCCGGGTCCAGGCCGAGCTCTCGGGAGGTGACCAGCCGGACCCACTCGCCGAACTGGCGGCGGGAGATCACCCGGTCGTGCACGGCGAGTTGGACGGCGAGGCCGTCCATCACCGCGCTGATCCGCCAGGCGGCACCGTCGGGGTCGGCGCACTGGAAGGTGCCGTCGGCCACCCCGGCGGTGATCACCGCGGCCAGGTCCTGTCGCCAGCGCAGGTCGAGCCGCCGGGAGACCTTCTCCAACTCGGGGGTACGCAGCGACTCGGACCAGCCGTCGATCCACATGGACCAGGAGGTCGCCCGCCCGGCCGGTGTGTAGAGCTTGAGGATCCGGCGGAGCTTGGTCAGCGGTGTGGCCGAGGAGCGGGTCACCGCGTCCAGGCGGGCCAGATCCTGCTCGACCGCGTACGCGAAGGCCTGTGCGAGCAGCCGCTCCTTGGTGGCGAAGTGGTAGAAGACCAACGCCTGACTCACGCCCGCGGCATTCGCCACGTCCGCCGTCCGGGTGTTGGCAAGACCGCGCTCCACGATCACGTCGCAGGCGGTGCGCAGCAGGGCATCCAGGCGGATCTCGGCCGCACGTCTCGTCACGACCGTTACCGTAGCCCATCCGACTGAACACGAACAGTTACCACCACGCGCCGATCCACGCGGTGACAGTCGGAAGCCGGACACTTCTTTCGGGTGTCGTCGGTCGTTCCACGGAGAGTGTTCATCGAGGTCCGCTGCCCGGTGTCGGGTCGCTGGGACGTCGATGGTCGGGCATGCGACGCGATGATGACGATCATTGCCGAGGAATGTCGGAGTGTGACGGTCCGTGCCGGATCCAGGCACCAGGTCAGCCACCTAGGAAGCCGGCCGGAAGTGACTCCGCTCCAGCCCCGACCACCCGGGACGCGCCGAGGCGACCCCGAGTTGGCAGTCAAACACCCACTCGGCTAAAGTTCTCATCCGTCACCCGGGAACGTCCGGGGGCGTGCGGACGTAGCGCAGCTGGTAGCGCATCACCTTGCCAAGGTGAGGGTCGCGGGTTCGAATCCCGTCGTCCGCTCGGAGCTGCCGCCACGTATGACGGGGGCAACCTCGGTGGGGTGGCCGAGAGGCGAGGCAACGGCCTGCAAAGCCGTGTACGCGGGTTCAAATCCCGTCCCCACCTCGGCAACAAGCACGGGCGATTGGCGCAGTGGGAGCGCGCTTCCTTGACACGGAAGAGGTCACTGGTTCAAACCCAGTATCGCCCACCAGAGGAGAACGGCTCGTCACCGGAAGACCCGGTGACGGGCCGTTTCGCTTGTGGCGCCACGGCATCAGTCGACGCTGAGCCGGTAGCCGATGCCTCGCACTGTGTGCACGCGCAGGGCGTCGTCGACGGCGTGCAGTTTGCGACGTAATCGCTTCACGGCTGAGTGCAGGACCGACGTGTCGCCGAGGAACGCGCAGCCCCAGACCGATTCGAAGAGCCGCTGGTACGTCCAGACTCCGACCGGTGCGGTAGCGAGTTGGGTGAGCAGGTTGCGCTCGAGTCGGGTGAGGGCAAGCGGTTCTCCGCGCCACGTCACCCGATGCTCGAGCGGGTCGATGGTGAGGTCTCCGAGGTTGATCCGGCCGGCCCCGGCTGGAGCGGCTGCGGCTAGGGCCGGAGCGGGGGCGGACGCGGTGGTGGGGAGCCGGGCCGGCCCGCTGATGACCGGCCCGCCGATCATTGCCTGCAACTCCGCGAGGTCGGTGCAGATGACCAGGGTGCCGAGTCCGTCCAGCCGCCGCACCATCCGCTCGCGCACCGACACGTCGGCGGTCACGCAGAACACGAGGGACACATCGTCGATCACTGTCGTACCTCCCCAGGCGCCAGTAAAAGACAACGCTGTCTGAACCCCGTAGTCAATGGTTTCCGGCGGGCGGCCACCCGGTGATCCACGGGGTCTCACCGGGTCGGGCGCTCGCTTTCAGAAGGTCAACAGGCGGAACTCGCCCACCGGCCGGAAGCCGAGGCCGCGGTAGACCGACTCACCGACGGCCGACGAGGTGAGGGCGGCGATGCGGGCACCCCGCTCGCCAGCCAGATCGAGGGCGGCCCTGGTCATGGCCGCGCCGATGCCCCTGCGGCGCTGCTCCGGCTGGGTGCCGACGAAGTAGAGGGTGACCAGACCGTGGCTGATCCAGGCGACGGCCGTCGCGACGATCCGGCCGTCATCGAGGCGACCGGCAAGTCGGAGCACTGTGCCGTCGCCGGTGAACGCCTTCTCCCGTTCGATCGTCGCCGCCACACCGTCCGCCGGGATTCCGGACACCCGGGCATAGGCCGGGACGAACGCGGCGAGATCGGCGGTCTCGGCGATCTGCACGCCGGCTGGAGTCGGCACCTCGGCCACCGCCCCGATCTCCACGGTCATGATCGGCATGCGGGCGACCTGCACCGCGCCGAGGGAGACCAGGCCGTCCGCGGTGCCGGCGTCGCTGTCCGGGCCGACCCACCAGATCCGGGGTACGCCGTGCAGGCGCTTCCGGGCCTCGCCGAGCGCGTCCTGCGGTGTGCGCCCGACCATCCGCAGCACGCCGTTGAGGGGTGCGTGCGGCACCTCACTGCGGTAGGTCGGGAGGTCCGGCCCCCCGGCGACACCGATGTTCCAACCGAGCAGGTACGCCCGGTGCGCGGCCAGCACCGCGTCGAGAGGCTCCATGATCTGGATCGTAACGCGGGGGTCGGCACAGCTCTCGGCCAGCGGAAACGGCTCGGTTCGGCGGCTGTGACCGGCGGTACTTTGTCGATCGTTCCAGATACAGGGTAGCGTTCGAGTCATGGCCCGCACCCGTGAGTTCGACCTCGACGCCGCGGTCGACGCTGCCATGGACGTGTTCCGGAGCAAGGGCTACGAGGGCACCTCCATGCGGGACCTCTCCGAGGCGACCGGCCTGGGCAGCGGCTCGATCTACGCGGCGTTCGGCAGCAAGGACGGCCTCTACCTGGCGGTGCTCGACCTGTACCGGCAGCGCTACGCCACACCGATGGTCGATCTGCTGCGCTCGGGCAACGACGCGCGGGCGGTCATCCGTGAGGTGTTCATCGGCACTGTGGACGACATCACCGGCGACGGCCGGCACCTCTCCTGCCTCATCGTCGGGGCGTCGATGGAACGGGCGCACCAGGATGTGCGGGTCGCCGAGCGGCTTCGCTCGACCACCCAGTCCCTGGAGTTGGCGCTCTACGACCTGCTCGCCGAGGCGCAGTTGCGGGGTCAGATCAAAACCGACCGCAGCGCCACCGACCTGGCCGGCTTCCTGGTGACCAGCCTCCAGGGCCTGCGGGTGATGGGTGCCATCAACCCGGACCGGGCGGCGCTGACGCGCTACGCCGAGGTCGCGCTCACCTGCCTGGACTAGCGTGTCCCGCGTGTCGGACGTTGGCAGTTCAGCCACTCGACACGCCGCGCGTGGCCCTTCTGCAGTGCCACCGATCGCGTTTGCGGAGGGGCCGGCCGCCTTTGGCGAGGCGGCCGGCCCGGAACAAGTTGGTCTGGCGGCTACGCCAGCGGTGGAGTTGGCCGGTCACAGCGGCGGCGCGATGTCCCGCCGCTCCTCGACCTGGCGGTACTCCACCGGCTGCTCGGTGGTGGTGACGACCTGGCGGCGGCGACCCCAGATCAGCGTGGTCATGATCAGGCCGAGCACGCCGGCGCCCATCAGGATCCAACCGACCACGTCGAGGTTGATGCCGCCGACGCTCGCGTCCAGTGCGAAGGTGAGGATCGCGCCGAGCGCGATCAGGAAGATGCTGGTGCCGATACCCACGACAGCCTCCTTAAGGGGGTGTGGTGCGCTGTCGAGCCCTTCAGTACCCCGGTCGGGACCAGCGCAACCGCGACCCGCCAGGGTGCCGTTTCCAAGCGATCTTGGCATCGGGTAGAGTTCACCTGTCGCCGGCGCTTGCCGGGGACGTGCGGACGTAGCGCAGCTGGTAGCGCATCACCTTGCCAAGGTGAGGGTCGCGGGTTCGAATCCCGTCGTCCGCTCGCGATGCGCCCCACGGGGCCGCCACGGGCGATTGGCGCAGTGGGAGCGCGCTTCCTTGACACGGAAGAGGTCACTGGTTCAAACCCAGTATCGCCCACCATCCCTGCGGATCAGATGACCCGTTACCGGATATCCGGTAACGGGTCTCGTCGTTTCTGCTTCCGCACGGGGAGACCCTCGGTCACTCGCCGGCGCGGAGCACCTCGCTCAGCCGGTCCCGTCGCCGCAGCGCCGACTCGACAGGTACGACAGTGGCGGCCGTCGCCAGCAGCGCCACGCTCACCAGGCCCAGCAGCCACCACGGCAGGACCGCCGCCGGGTCGGCGGCCTGGCCGGTGAGCAGCCGCAGGTCGAGCGGGCCGAGCGTCAGGCGTGCGAGCAGGGCCCCGAGTAGCGGGCCGTACACCGCGGTGACCACTACCGGCGGCAGCAGCTCTCCGGCGGCGACCCAGCGGGCGTCGCGCGGCCGCAGGCCGAGGGTCCGCAGCCGGGTCAGGGTCTGCCACCGCTCCGACGCACCGGCGGCGGCGGCGAGCGCGAGGCCGAGCAACCCCAGGGCCAGCAGCACCCCTGCGGCCGTCCACGCCAGCCGTACCAGCCCTGCCGTGAGCGGCGCCACCCGCTGCGCCCGCAGGACGTCCGCACGCAGCACGACGTCGGAGGCGACTCCGGTGTTCGACACGGCCCGCCCCGCGCCGGGGCCGGTCACCCAGACGGTATTCGGAACGGCGGGCAGCCCGGCGTCGGCGAGGGTCGCGGCGTCCACGATGACGACGTCGTTGACGCCGCCGACTGAGGGAGCGGTACCGACGGCGGCGAGTCGGATCGCCGGGGCGCCGTCCCGGGGTAGCTGCAGCCGCATGCCGGTGCGCAGATGGCCGTCACTTGAGCGGACCAACGCTGGGATCTCCCCGAGGCCAGGACCGGGTGCCGTGAGCCGGGCCAACGCCGGCGCGTCGGGCAGCGGAGTGGTGGCCAGCAGGCGCCGGAACGCTGCGGTGTCCACGATGACCAGGCGTGGGGTGAGCAGTGTCGACTCGGTGAAGACGCGTGCCGAGTCGGTCACCTGCGCGACGACTACCTGCTCTACCCCCGGTGCATCGGCGATGCGCTCGGCGAGTGCGGGCGTGGCGGCCTCGGCGTCGGCGCCGACGTCGAGGCGGGCGTCGGCGCCGACGGTGCTCCACGCGCCGTCGGTCAGGCCCCGGGTGACGGTGGCGCCGAGGATGAGCGCGAACGACGCGAGCGCCGTGGTGCTGACCAGAACCAGCAGCGGCAGCGCACGCCCGGCCGTCGTGGCCGCCTGGGCGGCACTGAACACGGCCAGCGGGCGGCGTGAGCGCAGGGCCTGTCGGAGCGCGAACCACGCCCCGAGGGGCAGTAGCCGGAGCAGGACGAGCGCGCCGACGAGCGCGCCCAGAGCGAGGGCACTGATCGGCAGGATGAGGTCGCCGGTCAGCTCACCGGTGTCATCGTCGGAGGCGGCGGGCAGGAGCCCGCGCTGGTGCAGTGTGACGAAGGCGGCGACCGCGGCGATCAGGACGGCGGCCTCCACTGCGGCGCGGCGCAACTGACCGGTGGCGCGGATCCAGCGCCGAGCGGCCGGGTTGGCGGGTTGGCGCCGGTCCCGGCTGGCGCGGGCGGCGGCGAGGGTGCCGAACGCCGGCCCGGCGAGAGCGCCGGCCAGGACCACGGGAACGGCCCAGGTCCAGGAGACGCCCGGAGCGGCAACGCGCGCGAGCGCGAGCCCGACGGCGGCGGCCGACACTGACACCACGATGGACTCGATGATCAGTTCCGCACCGAGGTCGGGTAGCGCCGCCCCACGCTGCCGGGCGGCGCTCAGCACCGGGGTACGGCGGCGGACCAGCAGGTCGGCGGCGAGCAGCAGGACCAGCACCGTGGCGGTCAACACCCCGGCGAGCAGGACGGCGGCCTGTGTGGAAGCGGCGTTGTTCCGGGCGCGGGCGTCGCGCAGGACGGTGTCGAGTTGCGATTCCCACTTCAGTGATTGCTCGCGGTCGCTCGACGAGCCGGAGGTTGCCTTGAGCTTGACCACCTGGCTGGCGAGCGCCGCGGTGGCGTCCCTGGTGAGCGCGTCGGGAACGGGTGCGAAGTGGACAGCGCGCCGTAGTTGGTCCTCGTCGACGGCGAGTCGGGCGTCCGGTAACGACTCGCGCGACAGCAGGCCGCCGAACCGGGTGGTCCCCACGCCGTCGGCGCCGGGCACGGGGCGCAGGAGCGCCGGGGCGAGCCGCCAGGCCGGGTCGGCGCTGTCTGCGGGTCGGTAGATCCCGCTGATCCGTACGTCAGTGTCGCGACCCCGGCCGTCGCTGACCGGGATCCGATCGCCGGGGCCGAGGTCGAGTGCGGCGGCGTCCACCTCGGAGAGGCCGACCTGCACCGGCCAGGGCGGTCCGTCGTAGGGGACCTCGACGTACTCGTCGGAGACGGCGGGGCCGGGCGGGCTGCCGGCGACCCAGGTCACGTCCGGGCCGCCGAGGTCACCGGCCAGGTAGGTGAACTGGAAGGTGCGCGGCGCGCTGCCGTCGGTGATGGTGAGGACCGGGCCGTTGACAGCGGCGAGGGGTGGGAGCAGCGCGGCGTCCAGATCGGGCCCGAGCGCCGATGTCGCCCGGGCGCGGAAGTTGTCGAGGTCCT
The DNA here is from genome assembly GCF_036136635.1 of Micromonospora sp. NBC_00330. Taxonomy (NCBI): domain Bacteria; kingdom Bacillati; phylum Actinomycetota; class Actinomycetes; order Micromonosporales; family Micromonosporaceae; genus Micromonospora; species Micromonospora sp. NBC_00330. The sequence goes on along the minus strand of NZ_CP108012.1, from coordinate 4,077,472 downwards.
CGGCGAGCCTGGGCATCCGGACCCTCCCGCCTGTCGGCCCGTCGTCGCGTTCCCAGTTGGCGCGTACGAGGACGTTCGAGTCGTTGCCGGCTCGGCGGACCGTGTCCTGGACGGCCTTGTCGGCGGCGGCGCGGAGCAGCACCGGCGCGGCCCCGGCGAGCAGCGCGACGGCCGCGATGACGGCGGCGGTGAGCAGCAGCGGTCCGGCGTCGGCACGGCCGCGGCCGCGGATGCTGGGCCAGTGCAGCGCCGGCCGCCGGCGGGTCAGCCACCGCTTCACGGGGCCACCCGCAGGTGCGCGGCGTCGGCCCGGCGGACCTGGACGGTGACCACGACGGCGACCGCCAGCATGCATCCGGCCAGCAGTACGGCGAGCAGTGCGGCCTCGGCTGGCCACGGCCAGTGTGCCTCGGTGGTCGGGACGGGCGCGGCGCCGGTTTCGGAGCGCACGAGCAGGGGAGCGGCGACGCGGGTGGCGAGCGCGCCGACGACGGCGCCCGCCGCGAGCAGGGGCAGCAGGATGCCGGCGTGCTGGCCGAGCAGCACGGCCCGGATGCCGCGCCGGGACATCCCCAGGCCGCGCAGCCGCGTCACCTCGACGGCGCGGGCCTGGAGGTCACAGGTGACGTGCAGGACGACGCCGGCCAACAGCAGCAGGGCCGCAGCCGGGACGATGAGGCGGAGCGCGGCCGGCAGCCCGGCGAGCAGCGGGCCGCCGGTGAGGCGGGCGGTCTCCGCCTCGCGGGTCACGACGGTGCCCAGGTGCAGGGCGGTGGCCCGCTCGGCGGCGCCGGGGCCGGCCGGGTGGCCGACCCACCAGGCGTCGACCGGGAACGTCAGGTCGCCGGTGACGGCACGTGCGCGCGACAGCGTGTCCAGGTCGGCCAGGACGGCGACCGCGCCGGGGGCGGACGGTACGGTCGGCACGACCTCGGCGACGACGACCTGGACGGGCGTGATGCCGACAGTGACGCTGAGCTTGCTGCCGTTCTCGGCGCCGACCTCGCTGGCGAAGCGGGCGGAGACGGCGACGGGCACTGGGCCGGGGTCCGGGAAGGCGGTGGCGACGAGGGTCCGGGCGGCGTCCTCGGCGCCGCCGAGGTCGACGGTCGCGGCCATCCGCAGCGTGGTTCCCGTCGGGGTGGCGGACACCGTGACGGTCGGGTCGCTCAACCTGCTCGGGACGGGCGGCGCGGACGTGGCGGTCCAATCCGATCCGTCGGTGGGTGTTTCCGCCGACCCGGCGGGCGGAACGGTGAGTGTGACGGCTACGGCGACGGGTCCGCCGACCGCGTCGGCGGTGACCGGCAGGGCGACCGCGACGAGGCGCAGCCCGTCAGCCGTCGCGCAGGCGGGCAGCCGGAACTCCTGGCCGTCGAGCGGTACGGCGGGACCGGTGCAGGACGTGCGGAGGCCGGTGGCGTCCTGCAGCATCAGCCGGGGCGTCACGGCGATCGGGGTGTCGCCGGCGGCGGTCCCGCTCAGGACGAGCGGGGCGCCAGCCGGAACGGCCAGGCCGTTGACCCGGGTGTGTGGCGCCAGCGAGGCACCCACGTCCGCCCATCCGCTGTCGTTGTCCAGCCGCCCGCGCAGCAGCGCGTCGGCGCGGGTGGTGTCGACGGCGATCAGGCGCGGCGCGTCGCCGGCGCCGCCGAGCCACTGACCGACGGCGGTGCCTCGGTCGAGGACCGGACTCACGGCCCCTGCGGTGGCCGCGCCGACGATCGCGCCGTCTCCGGCCACCGGCGCCGTGCTGAGGGTGAGTGCCAGGTCGGTGCCGACGGCGAGCGCGGCCTGGTCGCGCTGCGACTGGTGCCACGTGTCGTCGAAGGCGAGGCCGAAGGTTCCGGCCGCGCAGGCCAGCCCGACGAGCAGGCCGGCGGCGACTGCTTGTGGCCGGCGGGCGGCCTCGGAGACCGCCAGCGGAAGCGCCAGCCCGCGGGAGCGGTACGCCAACCGGTCGACGCCACGAAGGGCGGGCAGCACCACCCGGAGAGCCAGGGCGGCGCCCGCGGTGAGTAGCAGCGCCGGTGCGAGCACCCGGACCGCGTCGGCGCGTGGGCTGGCGGCGGTGGGCTGCGCGTACAGCTGCCACCATCCGGCGGCGGCGAATATCGCGAGCATCAGGTCGGCGCCGGATCGGGCCAGCAGTTCGCGGCGGGTGCGCTGGTCGCCGGCTGCCGGGACGGGCCGGATCGCCAGGACGATGAGCACGGCGGCGAGCACGAGCGCGCCGCCGGCGACCGCGAGGACCTGGGCACCGGCGATGGCCGGCCGGACGGTCAGGCCGGCGGCGTCCAGTGGCGGCAGGTGGGTCAGGCCGGCGTGCAGGGCCGACGAGGCCGGTATCGCGATCGCGGCGGCGACGGCGGCGACGAGCCCGGCCTCGAGTGTCGCGGTGGCGGCGAGTTGTCGACGGCTGGTGCCCAGGGCGGTCCGCAGGGAGGTCTCGTCGGCGCGTATGCCAGTGGTCAGCCGGCCGGCGAGGACGAGTGCCGTCGCGGCCAGGACACCGCCGAGGGCGGCGATGGCGAGCACGACGGCGGCGGTGACGTGCCGTTGGTCGTCGGCGGCCCGCAGGGTTAGTGGAAGTTCGGAGGCGACTCGTGCGAGCTGGACGCGGTCGCCGAGGGTGCCCGCCAGCCGACCGTCGGCACTGCCGACGGCCGCCGCTACGGTCTCCAGGTCGTGGCGGTTGCTGTGGGACAGGTCCGGATGGGCGGTGACCTCCAGCCGGTCGACTGTGGCACCGGTGGTGACCAGGTCGGCGAGGTCGACGAGGAACGGGCCGTAGGCGTTGACCGGCTGCTGGAAGCGGCCGTCCCGGTAGCCGGTGGCGGAGCCGGCCGCGGCCAGCGGGTCACGGTCCCAGCCGCGCCCCGGCAGCGGGCGCACCACACCGACGACGACCACGTCGATGGCCGGGACGGGCGCGTGGGCCAGCTCGGCGCCGAGGCGTACCCGGCGGCCGGGGGTGAGGCCGAGCAGTTGTGCGGTGGACTCCAGCAGCACCGCGTCACCGGGTTGCTGTGGCCAGCGTCCGGTGACCAGTTCGGCTCGGGTCGGCAGGTCGTCCAGCCCTGACAGGTACGCCTGGGCTCCGACGGTGGTGCCCGTGGCGAGGGCGGGTGGCAGCGCTCGCAGCACCGTCGACGCCCGCGCGGTTGTCGTCACCGGGAACGGTGCCAGCGTGGAGGCCACCACGGTGCGGGTGTCGGCGGCGACGGACCGCGAGTCCCGGCCCTCGACGGTGCCGGTGTAGACGGTCACGTCGACGGCGGCGGGTGCGGCGCGGGCCATGGCGACCTCCAGCGCCCGCTCGGCGGTGCGGGTGACCAGCAGGGTGCAGGTCCCCAGCAGTGTCGCGCCGATCGTGACGACGCCGAGGAGGGCTGCCAGCAACGGCCACTGCGCGCGGGCGCGCCGCCTGACCAGCCTCATCGTCGCGTCACCCGGCGTCCGGCACTGGCGCGTACGGCGGCCCGGCCGCCTGTTCGTCGAGGTGCCCGTCGTGGATGCGGATCACCCGGTCGGCCAGGGCCATCATCACCGCGTCGTGAGTCGACACCAGTACGGTGACGCCCTCGGATTCCACTATCCCGCGCAGTAGGGCCATCACCGACAGGCCCGTCTCGGCGTCCAGTTGCCCGGTGGGCTCGTCGGCGAGCAGAAGCTGGGGCGAGGCGGCCAGCGCGCGGGCGATCGCCACCCGCTGCTGCTGGCCGCCGGACAGCTCGGCCGGCCGCTGCCGGGCGTGGTCGGCCAGGCCGATCAGCTCCAGCAGCAACTCGACCCGCCGCTCGCGCTCGGTCGGGGCGACGCGGGCCATCCGCAGCGGGGCCGCGACGTTCTCCGCCGCCGACAGCACCGGGATCAACCCGAAACTCTGGAAGACGTACGACACCTTCTCGCGCCGCAGCCGGGACAGGCCGTCCTCGTCGAGCGCTGTGACGTCGGTGCCATCGACGTGCACGGTGCCGGCGTCCGGGCGGTCCAGGCCGCCGATGACGTTGAGCAGGGTGGTCTTGCCCGAGCCGGACCGGCCGACGAGCGCCACCATCGACCCGGCGGCCACGTCGAACGACACGCCGTTCAGGGCGTGTACGACTGTCGGCCCGGTGCGGAAGCGCCGCTGTACCCCGCGCACGCTCAGCAGCGGCTCGCTGCTCATTCGCCGCTTCCCGAGTCGGGGTGGATCGTGATGTGGTCGGGTTCCAGGGCCAGCCGGACCCGTCGGGTCAGCGCCAGCGCCTGGCGGAACTCGCGGGGCACCTGGACCCGTCCGGCCCGGTCCATCACGGCGTACTCCTCGGCGATCATGTGCGTGTCGCCCTCCGCGTCCGTGGTGGTGCGGCGCAGCACCTCGCTGCTGGTGCGCCCGTCCCGGATCGCGACGGTCCGTTCGACCTGGCCGCTGACCTCCGGATCATGGGTCACCACGACGACTGTGACGCCGTAGCGCCGGTTGACGTCCCGCAGCACGCCGAAGACCTCCGCGGACGTGGCGGCGTCCAGCTCGCCGGTCGGCTCGTCGGCGAGCAGGACCCGCGGCTGGTTGGCCAGCGCCACCGCGATCGCGACCCGCATCTGCTGCCCTCCGGAGAGTTGCCCGGGGCGGCGATCGGCGCAGTCGGCGACACCGAGGCTGTCCAGCAGCTCGGCCGCGCGCTCCCGGCGTTCCTGCTTCCCGGTACGGGCAGCCGTCATCGGCAGGTCCACCATCTCCCGTGCGGTCAGGTAAGGGATCAGGTTGCTCGCCGTCTGCTGCCGTACGAACCCGACGGTGTGCCGCCGGTAGTCCACCCGGTCCGCGCGGGACATCGCCAGCAGATTCCACCGGTCGACCCGGACCCGTCCGGCGGTGGGGGCGTCGATGCCGGCCAGGATGGAGAGCAGTGTCGACTTGCCGGACCCGGAGGCACCGACGACGGCGACCAGCTCACCGCTCTCCACGGCCAGGTCGAGTCCCTGAAGTGCCTGCACCTCGATCGAACCGGTCTGGTAGATCCGCACCAGGTTCTCGCAGACGATGAGCGCGTCCCGGCCGAACTCGGGTGCCCGCGCGGATGGCTGCGGCAGGGACAGCGGTGTGCTGGACATTCCCTGCTCCGTCCGGGTTGTGCTGACGCGAATTGAAGCAGTTTCGCAATCGGCACCTCCGTTGACCATCCCCGGGGCGGCTTTTCCGCATTCTGGACGGCACCGCCTCGGGTTCTGCCACGGGCAGATCCGCTGCCGGCGAACAGGGGTGCCCTTCGCCGGCCGGCGCCGGCACCCTGGAGCGCATGAGACTGCTGGTGCTGGGCGGTACGGGCTTCGTGGGCGGGGCCACCGTCGCCGAGGCGGTGCGCCGCGGCTGGTCGGTGACGGTGTTCAACCGGGGGATGCACGGCACGGTGCCGTCCGGCGTACACCGGTTGCGGGGTGACCGGACCGCTGCGGACGGCCTGGCGGCGCTGGCCGGCGGCGAGTGGGACGTCGCTGTGGACACCTGGGACGGTGCGCCTCGGGCCGCAGGCGACGCCGCCCGCGCCCTGGTCGACGCGGTCGGCCACTACGTGTACGTGTCCAGCGGCTCGGTCTACACCGACCACGCCGCAGCCGGGTTGCATGAGGACTCCCCGGTGGTGGACGCCGACCCGGGCTCCGTCGACGGCGACTACCCGCAGCTCAAGGCCGGTGCCGAGCGCGCCGTGCGGGAGGTGTTCGATCGGCGTGCGCTGGTCGCCCGGGCCGGCCTGATCCTGGGCCCGGGCGAGGACATCGGCCGGTTGCCCTGGTGGCTACGGCGCATCGAGCGGGGCGGCGACGTGCTCGCCCCCGCGCCGGCCGACCTGCCGGTGCAGTACGTCGACGTCCGAGACCTGGCGGGGTGGGTGCTCGACGCGGGCGCCCGGCGGGTGGGCGGCACGTTCAACACGGTCGGCCCTCCGGCCCAGACCACGATGGGCGAGCTGCTCGACGCGTGCGTGGCCGCCACCGGCGCGGACGCCCGGCTGCGCTGGACCGATCCGGCGTCGATCCTCGCCGCCGGGGTGCAGCCGTGGAGCGACCTGCCGATCTGGCTGCCGCGCGGCCACCCGTACCGGGGGTTGCTGGAGCAGGACGTGACCCGGGCACTGGCCGCCGGGTTGACCTGCCGCCCGGTGACCGAAACCGTCGAGGACACCTGGCGCTGGCTGCGCGAGGTCGGTGCGGTTCCGCCGCGCGCCGGACGACCGCAGCGCAGCTCGATCGGGCTGGACCCGACAGTGGAGGCCGCCGTGCTCGCCGCCTGACCGACGCCGCCGTCGGCCGAAGCGGCACGTCGTGATCAACGTTCGCGGACCACGGCGACCGGGCAGTTGGCGTGTTGGATGAGCTGTTGGCTGACCGAGCCGAGCAACATGCCGGCCAGCCCGCCCCGGCCCCGGCTGCCGACCACTACCAGCCGCGCGTCCCGACTCGCCTCGATCAGCATCGCCGACGGGCTTGTCGACTCCAGGTCGACGGTCACCGCCAGCTCGGGGAACGTTCGCCGCCACGGCTCCAGCGCCTGTTCGACGGCGGCCCGCTCGTCGGGCACCCCGGCGGCCCCGCCGGGGCCCGGTGTCCAGGCGTGCAGGACGCGCAGCGGAAGTTGCCGCTGCGCCGCCCGTTCGGCAGCGAAGCCGAGCGCCACCAGTGACGGTTCCGAGCCGTCCACCCCGACCGCGATGGGACCGCTCGACGTGCCGGCGCCGTCCCGGACCACCACGACCGGGCAGTGGGCGTGCGCGGCGACCGAGACCGCCGTCGACCCGGCCAGCAGGCCGCCGAAGCCGCCGTGACCCCGGCTGCCCAGCACCAGCATCCCGGCCTCCGCCGAGCGTTCCTGCAACACCAGCGCGGGCGGCCCGTCGTACACCTCGCCGGTGATCCGCAGCCCGGGGTTCGCCGCGGTGGCGTCCGCAGCGGCGCTGCGGACCAGGTCCTCGACCTGCCGGCGGGCGGTGTCGTCCGGCCACACGCCGGGGGCCACGCCCGGGCCGACCCAACTGGCCACTGTCAGCCATTCGAAGACGTACGCCAGCCGCACCGGCTGGCCGCTGTGCCGCGCCTCCTCCACTGCCCAGTTCAGGGCCACCGAGGCGTCGGTGGAGCCGTCGTAGCCGACAAGGATCTCCGCGTCGCGCACGTCGTCCTCCTTCAGGGGGCGGTCGGGTCGGTTTCGCGGACCCAGCGCCATTCGGCGACCTGGGGGTCGTCCTCGCCGTACTCGCGGGTGTAGTCGCGGGCCGCCTGTCGGGCGTCGACCATCCGTTGGCGCAGGTGCGCGGCGCTGGCGGCCAGCCCGGGCACCCGGTCGATGACGTCGATGACCAGGTGGAAGCGGTCCAGGTCGTTGAGCATCACCATGTCGAACGGAGTGGTGGTGGTGCCCTCCTCCTTGTAACCGCGCACGTGCAGGTTCTCGTGGTTGGTGCGGCGGTAGGTGAGTCGGTGGATCAGCCACGGATAACCGTGGTACGCGAAGATGATCGGCCGGTCCTGGGTGAAGATGGTGTCGAACTCGTTGTCGGTCAGGCCGTGTGGGTGCTCGGTGTCCGGCTGGAGTCGCATCAGGTCGACCACGTTGACCAGGCGTACCTTCAACGCCGGCAGGTTCTGGCGCAGCAGCTCGACGGCGGCCAACGTCTCCAGTGTGGGGACGTCTCCGCAGCAGGCGAGCACCACGTCCGGTTCGGTGCCGCCGTCGTTGCTGGCCCATTCCCAGATGCCCAGGCCACGGCGGGTGTGCTGGATCGCCTCGGTCATCGTCAGCCAGTTCGGTGCGGCCTGCTTACCGGCCACCACCACGTTGATGTAGTGCCGGCTGCGCAGGCAGTGGTCCATCGTGGCGAGCAGCGTGTTGGCGTCCGGCGGCAGATAGACCCGCACCACCTCGGCCTTCTTGTTGACGACGTGGTCGATGAAGCCCGGGTCCTGGTGGGAGAAGCCGTTGTGGTCCTGCCGCCAGACGTGGCTGGAGAGCAGGTAGTTCAGCGAGGCGATCGGTTGTCGCCAGGGGATGGCCCGCGTCACCTTCAGCCACTTGGCGTGCTGGTTGAGCATCGAGTCGACGATGTGGATGAACGCCTCGTAGCTGGTGAACACGCCGTGCCGGCCGGTCAGCAGGTAGCCCTCCAGCCAGCCCTGGCACAGGTGCTCGGAGAGCACCTCCATGACCCGCCCGTCGGGGGAGAGGTGGTCGTCGCCGGGCACTGTGGCGGCCACCCAGGCCCGGTCGGTCACCTCGAACGCCGCACCCAGTCGGTTGGACGCGACCTCGTCCGGGCCGAACAGCCGGAACGTCTCCGGGTTGGCGCTGATGACGTCGCGGATCCAGGGGCCGAGCACCCCTGTCGCGCCGGCGATCGGCGTACCCGGTTCGGGAACCTCCACGCCGTAGTCGCGGAAGTCCGGCAGGGTCAGGTCGCGCAGCACCACTCCGCCGTTGGTGACCGGGTTGGCGCTCATCCGCCGGTCACCGCGCGGCGGCAGCGTCAGCAGCTCCTCCACCGGCGCGCCGGTCGCGTCGAACAGCTCCTCCGGCCGGTAGCTGCGCAGCCAGCGCTCCAGCTCGGCCCGGTGCGCCGGGTTGTCGCGTACGCCCGACAGGGGCACCTGGTGGGCGCGGTAGGTGCCCTCCACCTGGGTGCCGTCGACCTCACGCGGGCCGGTCCAGCCCTTCGGCGTCCGCAGAATGATCATCGGCCAGCGGGGGCGTTCGACGACGCCTCCGGAGCGGGCCCGCCGCTGGATCTCGGCGATCTCGCCCAGCACGCGGTCCAGCGTCGCGGCGAGGGTCCGGTGCACCCGGTCGGGCTCGTCACCGGCCACCACGTACGGCTGGTAGCCGGATCCGCGCATGAGGTCGAGCAGGTCGGTCTCGGGGATCCGGGACAGCACTGTCGGGTTGGCGATCTTGTAGCCGTTGAGGTGCAGGATGGGCAGCACCGCGCCGTCGCGCGCCGGGTTGAGGAACACGTCGGAGAGCCAACTGCCGGCCAGTGGCCCGGTCTCCGCCTCGCCGTCGCCGATCACGCAGGCCACCAGCAGGTCCGGGTGGTCGAACGCGGCGCCGTAGGCGTGGCTCAACGCGTACCCGAGCTCGCCGCCCTCGTGGATCGAACCCGGCACGTCCGCCGCGACATGGCTGGGGATGCCGCCTGGGAAGGAGAACTGGCGGAAGAGCCGGGACATCCCGGCCTCGTCGCGGGCCACGTCGTGGTAGCGCTCCGACCAGGTGCCCTCCAGCCAGGTGTTTGCCACGATGGCCGGCCCGCCGTGACCGGGGCCGGTGACCAGCATGGCGTCGAGGTCGCGCGCCACGATCACCCGGTTGAGGTGGGCGTAGATCAGGTTGAGGCCGGGGCTGGTGCCCCAGTGCCCGAGCAGGCGGGGTTTGATGTCGTCGGGGGTCAGCGGCTCGCGCAGCAGCGGATTGTCGAGCAGGTAGATCTGGCCGACGGTGAGGTAGTTCGCGGCGCGCCAGTAGGCGTCCAACCGGCGCAGCTCGTCGTCGGTGAGGGCGCGGTGCACGTCGAGAGCGGTCTCCATCATGCTGCCTCTCGCGGGTAGGAGTGGGGCGTCCGGCGTCCAGCCTGGCCGCTGCGCACGCCCCGGGTCAGGGCCGTTGGTCCCGCTCCGGGCGGGCGCCGGGCCCGGTCAGCGGCGCCTCGGCCAGGCCGCGGACGACGACCACCGGGGCCGGGGAGTGGTAGAGCAGGGACTGGGCGACAGCGCCCAGCATGGCCCGCCCCGGTTCGTCGCCGCGGGCGGCGACCAGCGCCACCTGCGCGCTGCGGGAGGTGTCGATCAGCACCTCGGCGGGGTCGCCGCGTACCACGCGACACTCGGTCGGCACCGTGTTGTCGCGGCCGGTGTGCCGGGCCAGTGCCTCGGTGAGCTGCTCGGCGACCGCGTCGGTGTCCTCGTCGTACTCGACCACCCGCAGCGCCAGCAGTCGGGCGCCCCGGCGGGCCGCGCACTGCACGGCCCACTGGAGGGCGAGGTGTGAGCTGGGGGAGCCGTCCACGCCCACCAGCACCGGGCCCTGCGGCGGCGGCTCACGCCGGACCACCAACAGGGGGCAGCCGGCGCGTGCGGCCAACTGCACGGCTGTGGTCTCGGCCGGAACGCACTGGCCGCTGCCGGCCATGCCGCTGTCGCCGACGGCCAGCAGGAAGGTGCCCTCCGAGCGGCGGATGAGGGTGGGCAGCATGGCGCTCTCGACGATCTCCCCGCGGACGGTCAGCCCTGGCTCGGTCTGGTGGGCGAGTTGGGCGGCCCGGGTGATCAGGTCTTCGGCCTGGTCGCGGGGTGCGGCGACGGTGTCCGCGGCGAAGGCCGCGCGCCAGTCGAAGGTGTGCAGCAGGTGCAGTGGCCGGCCGTGTCCGGCGGCCTCCTGCGCGGCCTGTTCGACGACCGGAAGGTCGAGTTCCGACCCGAGGCCGACCAGCACCGCTGCGTCGGCGGGTACGGCCATCCGATATCACCTCCCGGGCGTCGCGCCCGGCACGACCAAGCTGTCCCTGACCGAGGGTAGTCGGATGAGTACGGTGGCGGGTCCGATCCGCTGTGGCCGCCGATCGTCAACCAGGGTTGACACGGCAGGGGCTGTCAACGTATGTTGACGGCATGAGTCAGGCGACAGAACTCGCGGCGGCAGCCGGCAGCACCGACCCCCGGGTCGGGCTGCGCGCCGTCCGCGCGCTACGCCGGCTCCTCGAGCGGCTCGAGGTGGTCCAGGTCGACAACGCCCGACGACAGGGCTGGTCCTGGCAGGAGATCGCCGACACGCTCGAGGTCAGCCGGCAGGCAGTGCACAAGAAGCACGCCGGGCGACCGGCGGTCAACTCATCCTGGGAGGCGTGATGTTCGAACGATTCACCGACCGGGCACGCGACGTGGTGCGACGGGCGCTGGAGGAGGCGCGGGTCGAGGGCCAACGCCCGGTCGGCACCGAGCACCTGCTGCTCGCCCTGCTCGCCGACGACGCCGGGCTGGCCAGCCGGGTGCTCGCCGACGCCGGCGTACGCGCCGACGACCTGCGCGAACGCGTCCGCCGGCACACCGCCAGCGGTGGCGTCGGTCTGGGCGACGCGGACGCGGCGGCGCTACGGGAGATCGGCATCGACCTGGCCGCGATCGTGGCCCGCATCGAGCAGTCCTTCGGCCCGGACGCGCTACGGGAGGCGGTGCCGGCGCCGCGCCGCCGCTGGGGGCGTAAGCGGTACCTCGGCGGCCCGTTCTCGTCCCGCTCGAAGAAGGCGCTGGAGCTGTCCCTGCGGGAGGCCATTCGGCTGCGCCACCGCCACATCGGCACCGAACACATCCTGCTCGGGGTGCTCCGGGAGGGCAACGGGCTGGGCGCGTTGGTGCTCACCGAGTCCGGGGTCGACCTCGACGATCTGCGCCGGCGGGTGGAGCTCGCACTGCGGGCGGCGGCCTGACGGGTGGGGCCGGGTTGAAACCTGTCTGTGGCACTTCCGACGCGCGCCGGTCACCGGGTCGCTGAAGCCGTCCGGGTGCTGCACACTGGCGCCGTGGATGCTGGACAGGACAGGCGGCCCTCGGGCGGCGACGGCGGGTTGCGCTCCGCGGTGGTGGTCAATCCGGTCAAGGTCGACGATCTCGACGAGTTGCGCCGTACCGTCGACGACGCCCTGACCGCGGCCGGCTGGCCCGCGCCGCAGTGGTACGAGACGACAGTCGACGACCCGGGTCGCGGCCAGACCGAGCAGGCCGTCAAGGCCGGCGTCGACCTGGTCTTCGCCTGCGGGGGCGACGGCACAGTGATGTCCTGCGTCAGCGGGTTGGTCGGCACGGACGTGGCACTCGCCGTGCTGCCGCAGGGCACCGGCAACCTGCTCGCCGCCAACCTGGGGCTCTCCACCGACCTGGCCGCCGGGTTGCAGGTCGCCGTCGAACGCGGCCGGCGGCTGCTCGACGTCGGCGCTGTCGAGGACAAGTACTTCACAGTGATGGCCGGCATGGGCTTCGACGCCCAGATGCTCGAAGCCACCAACGAGACCACCAAGGCCCGCATCGGCTGGCCGGCGTACGTGATGGGTGCCGCCCGCCACCTACGGGACCGGCCGATGCGGGTGAAGATCCGCATCGACGACCGGCCTCCGTTGCGCCGCCGGGCCCGTTCGGTCCTGATCGCCAACGTCGGCCGACTGCAGGGCGGCGTGACCCTGCTGACCGAGGCCGAGCCGGACGACGGCTGGCTCGACGTCGCCGTGCTCACCCCGCGCAACCTGCGACACTGGCTCGCCCTCGGCTGGGCGGTGATCCGCCGCAGCGGCCAGGTGCCGCAGCTCGAGATCTTCCGGGGCCGGCGGGTGGTGGTCACCAGCAACCGGGCGCAACCTCGGGAGTTGGACGGCGACCTGATCTCCCCGGGTCGGCAGTTGCGGGCGGAGGTCCGACCGCAGGCGCTCTGGCTCTGCGTCCCCCAGCCCGAGGACGCCCCCGACCTGGCCGTCGACGCGCAAGGTGCCGGGGAGCGGGGCGAGCAGCTGATCGAGGAAGCCCGCAGTGAGTAGTACCCGCATCGTGCCGGAGACCCGGCTGATGGCCGACGAGGAGCTGTCCGCCGACGACGCCTGGCACACACTGCGCGGGCAGGGCGGCTGGCACCTGCTGCGGGACGCGTTCATCCGGTTCCGCTACGGCGACGGGTTCAGCCACTCCCGGGCCTTCGCGCTGCAACTCTGCCTCGCCGTGGTGCCGTTCCTGATCGCCCTCACCGGCCTGATCAGCGAGCTGGGCGTCGAGGAGGGCGGCCAGGTGGTCGCCGACACCGTCCTGGCGCTCACCCCCGGCCAGAGCGCGCAGATGGTCGGCGAGCTGCTCGGCGAGGGCGAACGCGTCGAGGACGCCGGGGAGTTGGCGCTCACCCTCGGTCTGCTCACCGGCCTCTTCGCGCTCACCACCACGATGGCTCAGATCGAGCGGGGCGCCAACCGCATCTACGGCGTCGAGCGGGACCGCCCGGCGCTGCGCAAGTACCTGCGGGCCGCCGTGCTGGCCGTCACCGCCGGTCTGCCCGCGCTCGCCGGCTTCCTGATCCTGGTCGGCGGCGGCGCGATCGGCGACTCGGTCCGCGAACACTACGAGTGGGGTGCGGTCGCCAACGGCATCTGGGACGTGATCCGCTTCCCGCTGAGTCTCGGGCTGACAGTCGTCGCCGTGGCCGTGCTGTTCCGGCACGCGCCGCGCCGCAACCAGCCCGGCCTGTCCTGGCTGTTGTTCGGCGCCGGCATCGCCACGGCGCTGTGGTGGCTGGCCAGCCTGCTGCTCGCCGCGTACGTGCGGTTCAGTGACGGTTTCGGGCAGACCTACGGCGCCCTGACCGGCATGATGGCGCTGCTGCTCTGGGCCAACCTGACCGGGATGGCGCTCTTCGGCGGGCTGTCCTTCGCCGCCCAACTGGAGGCGCTGCGCATCGGTGCGCGGGAGCCCGCCCAACCGGATCTGTGGGAGCCCGACCCGGACCGCGCCGAGCTGTACGACACCGGGGACATGTCGGCGCTCTAGCGGCACCGGCGTGTACGACGGACGCGGATCGGGTAAAGCGCCTCGCCAGAGGCGACAAGGGAGGTGCGGGGTGACCGCGGTCAAAGAGGTGGCGCAGCGTCCGATCGGTCATTTCGCCGAACGGAGCATTGCCGGTCTGGTGGCCGTCACCGGTGCCGGGGTGGCCTTCGGGCTGCTGTTGTTGCTCGTCCGGGTGCAGTGGAGCCCGTTGCAGGATGTCGACCACGGGCTCGCCGAGTGGTTCAACGGGCTCGTCGCCCCGCACCACGCGCTGGTCACAGTGCTCCAGGCGGTGACGGACCTGGGCGGCCGGCCGATCCTCATCTGGCTGGTCACCATCGCCGTGGTCGGGCTGCTGATCCGGCGGCAGCCCCGACTCGCCGTCTACCTGATCATCACGGGGGTCGGTGGCCTGATCCTCGACCCGTCACTGAAGACGCTCGTCGGCCGGCTCCGCCCGGTAGTGGACGTGCCGATCGCCAGCGCGCCCGGCAACAGCTTCCCGAGCGGGCACGCGCTCGGCTCGTTCGTCGCGTACGGAGCGCTGCTGCTGGTGTTCCTGCCGGCGATGGCGCCCCGCTGGCGCAAGCCGGCCATCGTCGGCGTCGGTGTGCTGGTGGCACTGGTCGGGCTGACCCGGATCGCGCTGGGCGTGCACTTCGTCTCCGACGTGCTGGCGGCCTGGCTGCTCGGGGCCGCCTGGCTGGGCGTCACCGCGTACGCCTTCCGACTGTGGCGGCGGGAGCGGGGGCGGCCGGTCCCGCCGCTGACCGAGGGCCTGGAGCCGGAGGCGGGGCACGACATCGCCCCCGCCCCGGCCGAGGAACACGTGCTCGCTCATCCCCGCTCGGCGGTGGCCGAGCTGCTGGTCGGCTGGGTGATCGTGTTCGGGGCGCTGTACGGCTTCGGCACGTACGTCAGCTACCACGCCAAGGGCACCTTCTTCGACACCCTCGACACCCAGGTGCCGCAGTGGTTCGCCGAGCGGCACACCGAGGTGCTGACCGACGTCAGCTGGTGGTGGAGCAAGTTCGGTGACACCCATGCCATCCTGCTGATCTCGCTGGTGTTCTGCCCGCTGGTGCTGGCGGTGTGGCGGCGCTGGCGCCCGGTGCTCTTCGTGGCGCTGGCGATGGTGGGGGAGTTGACCCTCTTCCTCGCGTCGGCCCGCGCGATCGACCGGCCGCGTCCGCCGGTGGAGAACCTGGACGGGCAGATGCCCACCTCGTCGTTCCCGTCCGGGCACATCGCGGCGACGATCTGCGTCTGGCTGGCGATCACCCTCGTCGTGTTCCCGCGTACCGACCGGTGGTGGCGTTGGATCTTCGTGGCGCTGGCGGTGCTCATGCCGGTCGGGGTGGCCACCTCCCGGATGTACCGGGGGATGCACCACCCGACCGACTTCATGGGCGCGATCCTGCTCTCCGCGCTCTGGATCGGCTTGCTCTACCTGGTGATCCGCCCCAACGAGGACCTGAAGGAAGGCAACCGACCGGCCATCGAGTCGGAGGACGTGGACACCCTCGACGACGAGCTGGCGCGGGCCGGCCGAGCCGACTAGGCGCCGCCGTCGTGCTGCGGGTGATGACCTGGAACATCCGCACCGGCGGCCGGGATCGCGGCGGCCTCGACCGGCTGGATCAGGTGGTCCAGGTCGTCGACGAGCAGGCACCGGACGTGCTGGCCCTGCAGGAGTTGCGCGGCTTCGACCGGGACGGGCTGATGGCCGGCGTGGCGGGCCAGGTGGGGATGATTCCCCACCTGGCCCGGTCCTGCTTCGGACAGCCGGTGGCGGTGCTGGTCCGGCCGCCGTACCGGGTCGTCGACGCGGGGTCGGTGCGTCGTCCGTTCCACCACGCCGCCGCCCGCGTCGTGGTGGCCACATCGGCCGGCCCGTTCACGGTGCTGGGCACCCACCTCTACCCGTACTCCGGGGGTCGGCGGCGGATGGAGGTCGACTGGTTGGTCGCCGCGATGCGCCGCGACCGGGGGAAGCTGACGTTGGTCACCGGTGACCTCAACTCGCTCGACCCGACCGTCGACCACACGGCCCGGCTGGCCGGCATGCCCACCCTCTACCGGCGGCGGCACCTGCGTCGCTCCGGTGGCGCCGTGGACACCCGCGCTGTCGCCCGGCTGCTCGCGGCCGGCCTCGTCGACCTCTGGCCGTCGGGCAACGTCGACGCACCGGAGGCCGCAGGCCACACCGTGCCGACCCGGCTCGGCGGGGCCGAGTTCGCCGGGATGCGGCTTGACTACCTGCTCGGCAGCCCGGCGGTGGCGCAGCGCACGCACGACTGTCGGGTGATCCGCGACGGCGTAGCGGCCACCGCCTCCGACCACTATCCGCTGCTCGCCACGCTGGAGTTGTCTCCCGGCTGACGCCACCCGCCGGTTCGCGCTGCCGGCGCCACCCAGGGCGTGGCGCGGGCCGATTACCGTGCCACAGTGACCGACCACCGCACCCTCCGCTCGCCGCTGCCCGGTCCGCCCACCGATCACCGGGCCGCGCCGACGAGGGCACGACCGGCTGGCGGCCCGCCGGCCTCGGACACGGCGCAGCCGGCCGCCGTCGCGCCTCCGCTCGTCGCGGCCGTCGCGCGTGGTGTGGCGCTGGTCGTCGTGCTGCCGGTACGCCTGCTCTGGGAGCTGGTCGTGGCTGCCGGCCGACTGCTGCACCGGTACCTGCTCCGCCCGGCCGGCCGGTTCCTGCGTCGCTGGCTGTTGGCCCCGCTGGCCTGGCTGCTGCACCGGCTGGTCTGGCTTCCGCTGGTCTGGTGCGTCCGGCATCTGCTGTGGCTTCCACTGGTGTGGGTAGTGCGCACGGTGATCTGGCCCGCGCTGGTCTGGTTGACCCGTCATGGGCTGCGTCCGACCCTCGTGGTCCTGGGGCGCGTGCTGGTCTGGCTGGCCACGTACCTGCTCCTGTGGCCGCTGTACTGGTTGGGCGCTGTGCTCACGCCCGTCGGTCGGCTGGTGGTCGCCGCGGTGGTCGGTGCGTGGCGGACGGCCGGTCGGGTGCTGCGACTGCTCCACCGACTGCTGCTGCGCCCGCTCGGGCGAGGCTTGCGCTGGCTGTGGCGGCACACCGTCGCGCCCGCGGCCCGCTGGGCCCGCGGTTCGGTGCTCGACCCGGCCCGGCTGGCCGTCCGGGAGGTGCTCAACGCCCTGGGCCTGCGCCGTTGACGGGTGCGGGCTCAGAGCACCAGATTCAGCAGGACGGTCAGCACCACCGAGGCCACGATCGAGAAGAGGATCATCAGGAGGCAGCCGAGGCCCCCGCC
Organism: Micromonospora sp. NBC_00330; assembly: GCF_036136635.1. Taxonomy (NCBI): domain Bacteria; kingdom Bacillati; phylum Actinomycetota; class Actinomycetes; order Micromonosporales; family Micromonosporaceae; genus Micromonospora; species Micromonospora sp. NBC_00330. The sequence goes on along the minus strand of NZ_CP108012.1, from coordinate 4,060,640 downwards.
GAGCGGGCGGATCTCCGTGTTGCCGAAGCGCATGACGTTCACCTGTCCGTGAGTGCGGGTTGAGGGGCGAGCAGGTGCCGGATCGCGTCCGCGACGGCAGTCGGGGCTGTCGTGACCACGTTGTGAGCGGCGCCGGGAACGACCACCAGCGCCGCATCCGGCACCAGTCGCGTCGCCTCGTCCCGCCACCGTTGCGGCACGACCGGATCGCGGTCGCCGGTGAGGACGACGGTCGGCGCGCCGACCCGGACGAGGTCCGCCTCGATGGCGTTGCGCACCGAGTGCGACAGGGTGGCGAGGACCCGCCAGGGCCGGGCGTTCCACACGTCCCGCGCCAGGATCGGGGCCTGTAGCGGCGCCTCGCGCAGGCTGTCCACCAGCCAACGACCGAACTGGTCCCGTCGGGACCGGGCCGCCGGGTCGCTGGTAGGCCCGGCCAACACCAGCGCGCGTACCGCGTCGGGGTGGGTCGCGGCGACCGCGGCGGCCACCTCAGCGCCGAACGAGTGCCCCAGCAGGCAGACCGGCGGCACCTGGTACGCGGCCAGCCAGGCGGCCAGGTGGTCGGCGTGCCGGCGAACGTCGTACGCGCCCCGGGGGTGTTCGGTGAGCCCGAAGCCGGGCAGGTCCGGCACGTACACCTGATGGGTGGCGGCGAGCGCGACGGCCAGCGGGGTGAGATACCGGTGCGAGACCGCCAGGCCGTGCACGAGCACCACTGGCGGCGCGCCGGTCCCCGGGTCGGCGCTGCGGCGGGTGTGGGTGCGCAGTCCGTCGACGACCCGCCACTCGCTGGTCAGCCCGCCGGCCGCCCGGGGCGCGGCCATGGCGAGCCGTAGCTCGGCCGGCCCGAACCGGCCGACGGCGTCGCGGCGGGTCGACCCGGGCGGCCGGGGTGCCGCACCTCGGTTCACAGCTCGCGCAGCCGGGGCAGCAGTTGCTCCTGCGCCCAGTCCAGGAACATCGGCTGGCTCTCCCCGCCCACCTGGATGATCGCCACGTGGGTGAAGCCGGCGTCGACGAACTTGCGGAACGCCTCGACGTGCGCGTCCACGTCCGGGCCGCAGGAGATGCCCTCGGCGACATCCTCCTCCCGGACGAACTGGGTGGCGGCAGCGAAGGACTCCGGGCCGGGCAGGTCGGCGTTGACCTTCCAACCCATTCCGAACCAGCGGAACTGGTCGTGCACGATCTTGCGGCACTCCGCCTCGTCGGGGCCGTAGCAGATGGCCACCTGGCCGTAGCGGGGTTGGCCGGCGCCGCCGGCGTCGTCGTACATCTCGATGATGTGCCGGTCGGGTTCGGTGGAGATGAGGCCGTTGCCGTACTCGGCGGCCAGCGTCGCGGACTGTCGACCGGACGCGGCGATGGCCATCGGGACCGGCCGTTCCGGGCGGTCCCAGACGTAGGCGTCGGGCACGTCGAAGTGGTTGCCGGAGAAGGTCAGCGTCTCCCCGTTGAGCAACGGCCGGATGATCTGCAACGCCTCCTCGAACATCTCGTGCCGCTGCTGGACGTGCGGCCAGCCGCCGACCACGTGCTCGTTCAGGTTCTCCCCGGCGCCCAGGCCGAGGGTGAAACGGCCGTCCGAGAGCGCCCCGATGGTGCTGGCCTTCTGCGCGACCACGGCCGGGTGGTAGCGGCGGATCGGGCAGGTCACGAAGGACATCAGCTCCGCGCGGGAGGTGGCGTGGGCGACCGCGCCGAGCACGGACCAGGCGTACGGGGAGTGGCCCTGGGAGTCCAGCCAGGGGTAGTAGTGGTCGGACGTCACCAGTTGGTCGAAACCAGCCGCCTCGGCGCGTACCGCATGGTCCACCAGCTGCTTGGGCCCGGCCTGCTCGCTCATCAGGGTGTAGCCGACGCTGACCATCCTGGTATCCCCTCTCGCTGACGGATCGTTCCCGGGATACCCCGGTGCACGGCGGTCAACCCTCCCGTCCGGTTCGGCTGCCGCAGTGCTTGTGCTTGACGGATCCCGGCCGCCTGCCTACCGTCGCTCTTAACCGGTTAAGAGCCGGGTGTGGCGCACATCCTGTGGTGGGGATGACCGCCCCGTGACGGCCTGCGTTCGCGTGGGCCGTTGCGGCTGTCCGGGCTGCGGGCCCGTCAACTGAACCGGTTGCGAGGACCAGTCCATCGTCCTACGCTGATGCCTGCGCCGGGAGCCGGGCGCGGCTGCCGGGCTGCAGCCGCCTTCCCCTGTCACGTCCCCACCCCTGTCGGGCATCGGGGGTCCTCCCTGAGGAAGGCCATGAAGACTCGACTCTCCGCCGCCGGCGCGACACTGCTCGCGTTGCTCGTCACAGTGCTGGCGTTCGGCCAGCCGGCACACGCCGCGGCTGGTTTCTCCGTCGCTGACGGCAAGTTGTACGACGCCAACGGCACCGAATTCGTCATGCGCGGCGTCAACCACGCGCACACCTGGTACCCGCAGCAGACCAGCTCCTTCGCCGACGTCAAGGCGCTCGGCGCGAACACCGTGCGGGTGGTGCTCTCCAGCGGCGACCGGTGGACCCGCAACACCAACGCCGACGTCGCCAACGTCATCTCGCTCTGCAAGGCCAACCGCCTGATCTGCGTGCTGGAGGTGCACGACACCACCGGGTACGGCGAGCAGAGCGGCGCGATCACCCTCGACCGCGCCGTCGACTACTGGCTCAGCCTCGCCGACGTCCTCGCCGGCCAGGAGAGGTACGTCATCGTCAACATCGGCAACGAGCCGTACGGCAACCAGAACTACGCCTCGTGGGCCACCGACAACGCCAATGCGATCAAGCGCCTGCGGGCCGGCGGGTTGACCCACACGATCATGGTGGACGCGCCGAACTGGGGGCAGGACTGGTCGTTCACCATGCGCGACAACGCCGCGTCGGTCTTCGCCGCCGACCCGGCCCGCAACACCGTGTTCTCCATCCACATGTACGGGGTGTTCGACACCGCCGCGGAGATCAGCGACTACCTGGGCCGGTTCCGCACCGCCGGGCTGCCCATCGTGGTCGGTGAGTTCGGCTTCAACCACTCCGACGGCAACCCGGACGAGGACGCCATCCTCGCGTACAGCCAGGCCAACGGGATCGGCTGGCTGGGCTGGTCGTGGAGCGGCAACGGCGGCGGCGTCGAGTATCTCGACCTGGCCACCAACTTCAATCCGGCGAGCCTGACCGACTGGGGTCAGCGCCTCTTCAACGGAGTCAACGGCATCCGGCAGACCGCCCGCGAGGCCAGCGTCTTCGGCGGCACCCCACCCCCGACGACGCCTCCGCCGACCACCCCACCCCCGACGACGCCCCCGCCGACGACGCCCCCGCCGAACGGTGCCTGCACGGCGACGTACACGGTGACCAACCAGTGGCAGGGCGGCTTCCAGGGTGAGGTACGGGTGACCGCCGGCGCGAGGGCGATCACCGGTTGGACCGCCGGATGGGCCTTCGCCAACGGCCAGCGCGTCACCCAGTCCTGGAATGTGGCCCTCACCAGCAGCGGAACCACTGTGACAGCCCGCAACACGGACTACAACGGACGGCTGGCCGCCGGGGCCAGCGCCAGCTTCGGCTTCCTCGGCAGTTGGACCGGCACCAACAGCCCGCCGGTGGTGAGCTGCACGGCGAGCTGACCGTCGGACCGGTGGCCGGGTCCGCGCCGGACCCGGCCACCGGAAACCGTACTGGTCAGTGCTCCCCGGCCAGGTTCACGATGACCACCCCGGCGACGATCAGTGCGATGCCGGTGAGCTTGGCGAGCCCCACCGACTCACCCAGGAACACCGCCCCGATCGCCACGATGGCCGCGGTGCCCAGACCCGACCAGAGGGCGTACGCCACCCCCACCGGTATCTCCTTGACGGCTTGGGCCAGCAGGAGGAACGCCAGCGCGTATCCGCCGAGGCACGCCACCGTAGGCCAGAGCCGACTGAACCCGGCGGTGCTCTTGATCAGGCTGGTCGCCACCACCTCGGCGATGATGGCGATCCCCAGCAGCACGTACGCCATGCGTCCCCTCAGCCCTTCGTGGTCGATGAGCCCGTCGCCAGCCAGGCTAGTGCCAGCAATGTCACCGCCCGCCCGACCTGTCGACGTCCGGCCGACCCGCGGACGTCCGGCCGATCCGTGGGCAGCCGGCGACTCCTTCGCGTGGCGTCCGTGCGGCCCGTGGAGTGGCGTCCGTGCGGCCTCGACATCTGTCACAGAACACCTTTGGAGCTGATGTCACAAACGAATCGGTTGTGGCGACGGAGCAGGCTTCGGCACCGAATTAGACCCATTGACGAAACAGACCTCGCCAACGGATTGACCCGGTGCCCGGTGCCCGGTGCCGCGCAGCGCGGTGCAGGCGCGGTTGAGTCCGCTGCCCTGCGCCCTGCGCCCGGCGCCCTGCGCCCTGCGCCCGGCGCCCGGCGCCCTGCGCCCGGCGCCCTGCGCCCTGCGCCCTGCGCCCAGCCCGGTGGATGAATCGTTTACGGCATCAGCTCCAAAGCCAGCCCGGCACACCCCACCAACCCAGCACCCGCCCGCGCCGCTGTTGCGGGCCGCGCCGCTGTTGCGGGCCGCGCCGCTGTTGCGGGCCGCGCCGCTGTTGCGGGCCGCGCCGCTGTTGCGGGCCGCGCCGCCGCTGCCGGGCCGCGCCGCTGTTCCTCGCGCTGTCGCCCCCGGGCGAGAGGCTCGCAGGGTAGATCTTGGACACTTTCCGTTCCGCGCTGACGGAAAGTGTCCAAGATTGCCCGCTGCGGCGGGTGAAGCTGCCGGGGGTCGCGCCGCGGGGAACCAGTTGATCTCTGTCGTCACGGGAGATCTACGGACTGGGCGGCCAGCCGGGCAGCTCGCATGGTCAGGTAGAGCTGTTCGGGTCGGCTGCTCGTGCGGGCGGCGGCGATCCGATAGTCGACGATCGCCTGGGCCTCGTCACCGGCCATCTCGTGCAGGTGGGCGCGGGCGGCGGCCAGCCGGTGGTGTCCGGCCAACTGCGGGTCGTGGGTCAACGCGTCGAGGGCGGCCAGGCCGGCGGCCGGTCCGTGGACCATGGCCGTCGCCACGGCCCGGTTGAGGGCCACCACCGGGCTGCCGGCCAAGCGTTCCAGCACCTCGTACAGCGCCAGGATCTGCGGCCAGTCGGTCTGCTCGGTGCTCGACGCCTCGTCGTGCAGGGCGGCGATGGCGGCCTGCACCTGGTACGGACCGACCGGCCCGCGCGGCAGGGCCCGGGTGACCAGTGCGACGCCCTCGGCGATCGCCGTCGCGTCCCAGCGGCTGCGGTCCTGATCGGCCAGTGAGATCAGCTCGCCGGAGGGTCCGGTCCGCGCCGGGCCGCGTGCCTCGGTGAGGAGCATCAACGCCAGCAGCCCGGCCGATTCGCTGTCGTTCGGCAGCAGCGTGTGCAGCGCGCGGGTCAGCCGGATCGCCTCCGCCGCGAGGTCGACGCGGCGCAGGTCCGGGCCGGTGGTGCTGGTGTGCCCCTCGGTGAAGACCAGGTAGAGCACCTGTCGTACGGCGACCAACCGGTCCGCCCGCTCCGCCGGCTCGGGCATCCGGAACGGCAGCCCGGATGCCCGGATGCGCTGCTTTGCCCGGCTGATCCGTTGCGCCATCGTCGCCTCGGGCACCAGGAACGCGCGGGCGATCTCGGCGGTGCTCAACCCACCGACGGCCCGCAGTGTCAGCGCCACCGCCGACGTCGGCGCGAGCGCCGGATGGCAGCAGAGGAAGAGCAGGACCAGCGTGTCGTCCCGCTCGGCGGTCAACTCCTCGTCCGGGGCCGGCGTGTACCGCTGGTCGTCCGGATCCCGGCGGGCGACCAGGTCCTCCCGGCGGCGTCGGGCCTGCTCACCGCGGACCAGCTCGATCATCCGCCGGTAGCCGACCTGGATCAGCCAGCCACGGGGGTTCGCCGGTAGCCCCTCGGTCGGCCACTGGGTGGCGGCGGCCAGCAGCGCCTCCTGCACCGCGTCCTCCGCAGTGGCGAAGTCACCGAAGCGGCGGCTCAGCACGCCGAGGACCTGCGGCGCCAACTCGCGCAGCAGGTCCTCGATGCGGGGATCGGTGTTCAGCCCTCACAGCTCCTGTGACGGGGCGGACATCACCGGGTGCACCTCGATCGGCATGTTCAGCGGCCGGCCGCCGGGGCCGGGCGCCGTGGAGATGTGCGCGGCCAGCTCCACGGCCCGCTGCGGGCTCTCGCAGTCGACGATCCAGAAGCCCGCCAGGAACTCCTTCGTCTCGGCGAACGGTCCCTCGGTGACTACCGGCGCCCCACTCTCACCGGCGCGGACGATCCGGGCCTGCTGCGGGCCGCCGAGACCCTGCGCGTCGACCCACTCGCCGGCGGCGGTGAGCTTGGCGTTGACCTCGCCCATGAAGGCGATGTGCGCCCGGACCTCGTCCTGGGTCCACGTGTCGATGCTCGGGAAGTCGGTCCCGGTGGCGCTGAACTGCATCAGCAGCATGTACTTCATGGTTGGCTCCTCATGCCTGCGCACCGTCGTCGGTGCTCTCACAGTGAGGTAGAAGCAGGCCCCGCCGTTCTCGACACCCCGGCCGAAGATTCTCCAAAATCTTTTCAGTCGACGGCGTCGACCTCCAGCACCAGGCTCTGCTCCGGGTGCAGGGCGGGCAGTTGCACACCCACCCGGGCCAGCGCCGCCCCGCTGAGGGTGAGACCACCCGCCAGCCAGGTGGGCGGGGACAGGTCGATGCTCGCCGGGGCCGGCACGCCCGACACCTGTCGTACCCGGTACCGCCGGCCCGGGTCGAGGCCGGGCAGTCGCACCGCGCCGGGCACCTGCGTCACCGAGGTGGTCAGCCGGGCCACCGCGTACACCGCTCGGTTGTTGTCGTGATCGATCACGCCGTGCGCCCAGACGGCCGGGTCCGGGTGATCGACCCGGACCACCCGACCAGCGTGCAGCAGCGGGCGCAGCCGCTTGTGCAGCGCCACCCAGGCGGCCAGCTCGGTCTGCTCGGCGGCGCTGATCGACGCGATGTCCCACTCGATGCCGTGGTGGCCGAAGAGCGCTGTCGCCGCCCGGAAACCCAGGTCGTGTACGCGGTTGGTGGTGTGCGAGCGTTCCGGGCCGACGTGGGTGCCGATCAGCTCCGGTGGTAGCAGCAGCCCCGTCCAGCGCTGGATGCTGAGCCGCTCCAGGGCGTCGTTGCAGTCGCTGGCCCAGACCCGGTCGGTGCGCGCCAGGATGGCCAGGTCCACCCGGGCCCCGCCGGACGAGCAGCTCTCGATCTCCACGCCCGGGTGCCGATCGCGCAACTCGTCGAAGAGCCGGTAGACCGCCATTGTCTGCCCGTGCACCCCGGGGCGGCCATGGTGCCCGGCCTCGGTGAGGTCGCGGTTCTGGTCCCACTTGAGGTACCGGATGCCGGGGTGGTCGGTGAGCAGCGTGTCGAGACGTTCCAGCACGTGGTCGTACGCCTCGGGGCGGCCCAGGTCGAGCACCTGCTGGTGACGCCAGGCCGGCGGTAGCCGCCCCGGTACGGCGAGCACCCAGTCGGGGTGCGCGCGGAACAGGTCCGAGTCGGGGTTCACCATCTCCGGCTCGACCCAGAGGCCGAACTGGAGGCCCCGGCCGGTGACGTGCTCGATCAGCGGTTGCAGGCCGTCCGGCCAGACACCCTCGTCGACGTACCAGTCGCCGAGCCCGGCGGTGTCGTCGCGCCGGCCGCGGAACCAGCCGTCGTCGAGCACGAACCGCTCCACGCCGATCTGCGCGGCCCGGTCGGCGAGCGCCCGCAGCCGGTCCAGGTCGTGGTCGAAGTAGACCGCCTCCCAGACGTTGAGGGTCACCGGGCGGGGGGAGCGCGGGTGCCCGGGGCGGGCCCGGAGGTGGGTGTGCAGCACGTCGCTGAGCCCGTCCAGCCCGGCGTCGGACCAGACCGCGTAGAGCAGGGGAGTCTCGTACGACTCGCCGGGGCCGAGCCGGACCTCGCCGGGGGCCAGCAGCTCGCCGCCACCGAGGGTGGATTCGCCGGTGGGTCGACGTTCGGCGAACGTGACGTGATCGCCGCTCCAGGCGGTGTGCACCGCCCAGACCTCGCCGTGGCCGAAACCGAACCCGGTGGTGCCGGCCACCAGCAGCAGCGTGGCGTCGTGCCCGGTACGGCCGTGCCGGCCCTCGCGGACCCAGGCGCCGTGCTGCCACGGGTGCCGCTGCGGGGATCGTTCCCGACACCATCGGCCGGTCAGGTCGAGCAGCTCGGTGGCGACCGCCGGCACCGGCAGCACCGGCGTCAGCTCCCGCAGCTCGTACGCGCTGTCGCCGTCGTTGCGCAGCCGGTGCCGAACGGTCAGCAGGCCGTACGGGTCGAGCGTGATCTCGATGGTCACCGTCAGCCCGGCGGCCAGGTCCGACGCCCGCACTGTCACCCGCGCCGGTCCGTCGGCGGGCTGGTCGACGTCGAGACCGTCCAGCCGGAAGGAGGTGGACCAGTCGGCCCCGTCGCGGTGCCCGGCCAGGCCCGGCCGTCCACTCCAGCCGGCGCTCGCCTCCGGCAGCACTGACAACACTGTCGGCTCGTCGAAGCTGCTCGGCACCACCGGCGGCACTGTCGCGTCGGTGAGCTGGCGCAGGCCGTCGTCGTCGAGGTCGCCGACGTCGCCGCCCCAGTGCACGACCCGGGGCAGCCCCGGGCCGCGCGCGTCGAGCACCAGGCTGGTCCGCGCGCGGCGCAGGTGCAGGATCGTCATCCTTTGGAGGCTCCCAAGGTCAGGCCCCGAACGAAGTGCCGCTGGAGCATAAAGAAGATCACCAGGGTGGGGATCGCGACGAGCACGCTGCCCGCCGAGACCAGGTTGTTGTCGGTGAAGAACTCACCGCGCAGGTTGTTGAGCGAGCTGGTCACCGGGAACTTGTCGCCGGTACGCATGAGGACGGTGGCCCAGAAGAACTCGTTGTAGATCCAGGTCACCTCCAGCGTCGCCAGCGCGGCCAGGGCCGGCCGGCACAGCGGCATGGTGACCTGCCAGTACTGCCGCCAGATGCTCGCCCCGTCGACCATCGCCGCCTCGTACAGGTCACGGGGCAGCGCCTTCATGTAGTTGCTGAGCACGAAGACACAGAAACCGCACTGGAAGGCCACGTTGATCAGGATCAGGCCCCAGTAGCTGTCGTAGAGCAGCTCCGAGTCACTCATGAACTCCGGCAGCGGCACCTCGGTGAAGAGCCGGAACAGCGGGATGAGCAGCGCCTGCTGGGGCAGCAGGTTGGCCGCTGTGAAGATCCCGAGCAGGACGAGGTTGAGCTTCCAACTGAACCGGGCGATGACGAACGCCACGCAGGAGGCGAGGAAGAGGGTCAGCAGCACCGCCGGCACTGTGATGTACACCGAGTTGAGGAAGTGTTGCCCGAACTCCGCCGTCTTCCACGCCGTGACGTAGTTGTCGAAGGTCCAGCCGCCGAACGAGACGTAGCCGTTCGCGGCGGTGTAGTCGTACGAGCGCAGCGAGGTCAGCACCGCCCAGGCGATCGGGAAGAGCCAGGCCAGTGAGACGACGATGAGAAAGCCGTGCAGCAGGATCCGTAACGGGGTCAGCTTGCGGCGGCGCTGCGGCGCGTCGGCCCCGCCCTCGGTACGCCGGGTGACGGTCGCGGTGCTCATTCCCGGTTCTCCCTCATCACGGTCGCCAGGTAGATGGTGATGAAGACCAGCGAGACGACCAGCATGATCGTTGCCAGTGCCGAGCCGAAGCCGATCCGGCTCGCCTCACCCACCACGTTCTGGGTGACCAGCGCGGAGATCAGCTCCAACCCGTTGCGGCCCTTGTTGACCACCCAGACCAGGTCGAACGCGCGCAGCGACTCGATCACGGTCACCACCAGCACGATGATGTTGATGGGCCGCATGACCGGGAACACGACCCGGAAGAACGTCCGGCTCTCCGAGGCGCCGTCGACCGCCGCGGCCTCGCGCAGCGACGGATCGACGCCCTTCAGACCGGCCAGGTAGAGCAGCATGATGTACCCGACGTGTCGCCACCCGGAGGCGACCATCACCGCCCAGATGTTGACGTTCGAGTCGCCGTACCAGTCGATGCTGCTGCCGAAGACGGCGTTGATCAGCCCCTGGTCCCGCGAGTAGAGCAGCTGCCAGACGAAGCCGATCAGCGCCAGCGAGAGCACCACTGGCAGGTAGAGCGCGGTCTGGTAGAAGCGGCTGCCGCGCAACTCCTTGTCCAACAGGACGGCCAGGAACATGCCGAACGGGGTGGCGACCACGAACAGCGCCGCCAGCCAGAGCAGGTTGTGCTGGATCGCCGGCACGAACGGCGGGTAGATGTTCACCACGTCGCTGTAGTTGCGGGCGCCGACGAACTCGATCTCGTTGAAGGGGCCGATGCCGTCCCAGTTGGTGCCGGAGAGCAGCACTGTGGCCGCCGCCGGCAACCAGACGAACCCGGTGACGAGCAGCAGCGGGACGAGCACCATCAGCGTGATGACCACGCGGTCGGTGCGGGACAGGAGCCGTAGCCGCCGGCGACGACCACCAGTGGAGGTGGTCGTGGCCGGCGGCGGCACGGCGCGATCCGCTTGGATCAGGGGCAGGTCGGACACGATGTCCTCCCCCTTCCGCCGTCAGTCAGTGAAGATCGACTTTTTCTGGTTCTCGATGGACGAGGTCAGGCCGCCGATGTCCTTGGGGTTCTTGATGAACTGCTGGAGCGCCGGGATGATCACCGTCGAGGCGAAGTCCGGCCGGGTGTCCCGGTCGAGGAACTGGGCGATCTCGGTGGCCGACCCGACCAGCTCGGCGGCCTTCTTCTGCAGCGCGGTGTAGCCGCCGACGTCCGCGCCACTGTTGGCGACGAGGACGGCCGGGTCGTTCTTGAGGTTGATGTCCGCGGCGGCCTTGCCACCGAAGTACTCCAGCAGCTTGCGCGCGTTGTCCTCGTTCTTGGGCTTGCGGGCCATCATGTAGCCGTCGATCGGGGCGTCGAGCGCCTTCGCGCCGATGGCCGGGTCGATCTCGGGGAAGGTGAAGAAGTCGAGGTCGCTCTGCTCCTCGTTGCTGAACTGCTGACCGACGAAGAGGCCGAGCAGGTACATGCCGCTCTTCTTCTGCTGCAACGACTGCGCGGCCTCCTGCCAGGTGCGGCCGAGGCTGTCCGGCTGGTGCAGGGGGAGCAGGCCGGCCCAGGTGTCGAAGACCTTCTTGACCTTGTCGGAGGTCCAGGCCTCCTTGCCGGCCATCAGGTCGACGTGGAACTGGTAGCCGTTGATGCGCAGGTTGAGGATGTCGAAGGTGCCCATCGCCGGCCAGCCGTCCTTGTCGGCGAAGGCGATGGGGATGAGGCCGTCCCTCTTCATCTGCGCGCCGAGCGCGGTGAACTGGTCCATGGTGGTGGGCACCTGGTAGCCGTGCTGCTGCCACACCGACTTGCGGTAGAACACCGCCCACGGGTAGTACGTCGCCGGTACGAAGTACTGTTTGCCGTCGTCGCCGGTGGATGCCTTCTTGAAGGCGTCGGAGTAGCCGGAGAGCTTGCTCCACACGTCACTGATGTCGCTGGCCAGGCCCTTCTGCGCGAAGAAGCGCATCCGGTAGCCGGCGAACCAGGTGAACACGTCGTCCGGCTTGCCCTGTAGGTAATTGTTGATGTTCTCCTGGAACGTGTTGTGGTCGACCGTATTGACCGCTACCTGCACGCCGGATGAGGTCTTGAAGCCGTCGGTGACCTTGACCAGGACGTCCTTCGGCTTCGGGTCGGACTGGTTCGAGCCGAGTGACACGTCCTTGCTGGACCCCCCGGAGCCGGAGTCGTCGCCGCAGCCAGCGAGCAGGCCGGTGCCGAGCAGCGCGCCAGTACCGGCCGCGCCGGCCAGCAACGATCGTCGGTTGATGCCGGCGACTGAGGGCGGTACGAGCCGAGCCAGGTACTCGGCTTGGGTTTGGGGACGGGACATCTGTGCCTCCTGCGGATGAGAAGGAGCTACGCCCAAGGGCCTCAGGGGTGGTGAAGGCAGGTCCAGCGCCGTGATCACACATTGAGATCCACCGAGAATCCACATTGGCGAACACGAACGGCCATTGGGGCCTCAAGCTACCCTGCGGTCGGGCGCTGTCAAGAGGGCAGTTCGCCTCTGATAACCCAGTCGTGACACGGCCGTTACCTGGTAAACGTTGGAAAGAAGCTCGATGTTGGAACCTGTTGACTTCGGTGGACCGGCGGGTGCACCCTCAGCTGTCATGCGGCGATGGCAGGGTGACAGCATCTATTTCGGCGGCGACTACAACCCCGAGCAGTGGCCCGAGGAAACCTGGTCCGAGGACGTCGACCTGATGCGCCAGGCCGGGGTCAACCTGGTCTCCGTCGGCATCTTCTCCTGGGCGTTGCTGGAGCCCACCCCGGGGCGGTTCGAGTTCGGCTGGCTGGACCGGGTGCTGGACCTGCTGCACGACGGTGGCATCCAGGTCGACCTGGCCACCGCCACGGCCAGCCCACCGCCGTGGTTGGCCCGTGCGCACCCGGAGACGCTGCCCCGCCGGGCCGACGGCGCGATCCTCTGGCCGGGGGGACGGCAGGCGTACTGCCCCAGCTCACCGGTGTTCCGCGAGCGGTCGCTGGAGCTGGTACGCGCGGTCGCCGGCCGGTACGCCGAGCACCCCGCCGTGGTCATGTGGCACGTCTCCAACGAGCTGGGCTGCCACAACGTGCACTGCTACTGCGATGTCAGCGCCGAGGCGTTCCGCGGTTGGCTGCGCGAGCGCTACGGCGACCTGGACCGGCTCAACGACGCCTGGGGCACCGCGTTCTGGAGTCAGCGCTACGGCGACTGGGCCGAGATCAACCCGCCGCGTACGGTGACGGCCTTCGCCAACCCCACGCAGCAGTTGGACTTCCTGCGGTTCTCCTCCGACGAGCAGCGCGCCCAACTACGGGCGGAGCGCGAGGTGCTGCAGACGCTGGTCCGGCAGCCGATCACCACCAACTTCATGATCGGCTTCGGCGTCAAGCACATGGACTACCACTCCTGGGCGTCCGACGTGGACCTCGTCTCCAACGACCACTACCTGACCGCCGCCGACCCGCAGGCGCACCTCGGGCTGGCGTTCGCAGCCGACCACACCCGGGGCGTCGCCGGCGGCGACCCGTGGTTGCTGATGGAGCACTCCACCAGCGCTGTCAACTGGCAGCCGCGCAACGTGGCGAAGCTTCCCGGGCAACTGCGCCGCAACAGCCTCGCGCACGTCGCCCGCGGCGCCGACGGGGTGCTCTTCTTCCAGTGGCGCGCCTCCCGGGCCGGCGCCGAGAAGTTCCACTCCGCGCTGGTCCCGCACGCCGGGCCGGACACCAAGGTGTTCCGCGAGGTCTGCCAGCTCGGCGCGGACCTCAAGGCACTGGCCGAGGTGCGCGGCAGTCGGGTGGACGCCGACGTGGCGATCCTGTTCGACTGGGAGGCGTGGTGGGGTGTCGAGTTGGATTCGCACCCCAGCGTCGACGTCACCTACACCGACCGGCTGAACGCCCTGTACGGCTCGCTCTGGCGGGCCGGCGTGACCGCCGACATCGTCCACCCGTCGACCGACCTCAGCGGCTACCGGCTGGTCCTGGTGCCGACCCTCTACCTGGTCCGGGACGGCGACGTCGCCGCGCTGCACCGCTACGTGGAGGCCGGTGGCACGGCGGCGGTCACCTACTTCAGTGGCATCGTCGACGCCAACGACCACATCCGACTGGGCGGCTACCCGGGCGCGTTCCGGGAGTTGCTCGGCGTCCGGACCGAGGAGTTCTTCCCGCTGCGCGAGGGCGAGCAGGTCCAATTGGACGACGGCAGCACCGCCGACGTGTGGACCGAGTGGGTGCACCCCGACGGCGCCGAGGTGCTCGCCTCGTACACCGATGGGCCCTTGCCGGGCGTGCCGGCGCTGACCCGCCACCGGGTGGGCGACGGCGCCGCCTGGTATGTCGGCACCCGGCTGGACGAGCCGGCCACCGACCGACTGGTGGCCCGGCTACTCGCCGAGGCCGACGTCCGCCCGGCGGTGTCGGCGCCGTCCGGGGTGGAGGTGGTCCGCCGCCGCGACGGCGACCGGACCTGGCTGTTCGCGATCAACCACACCGACACCGAGGTACGCCTGCCGGCGCACGGCGTCGAGCTGTTGACCGGAGGACAATGCGCCGGTGAGCTGGCACTGCCGGCCGGTGAGGTGGCGGTGGTCCGTGAGGATCGGACCTGATTCTGACGACGGTCACGGCGCGAAGGAGGTTCCCCACATGCTCGCCCAGCAGCGGCAGACCGCCATCCTCGATCTGATCCGCCAACGCGGCGGGGTGCGGGTGAGTCACCTGGTCAGTCGGTTCGGCGTGTCCGACATGACGATCCGACGCGACCTGGAGGTGTTGGCCGAGCGCGGCCTGGTCGACAAGGTGCACGGCGGCGCGACCCTCGCCGGGCCCGGCTCGGCCGAGGAACCCGGCTTCGCCGCGAAGTCGATCCGCCAGCAGGCGGAGAAACGGGCCATCGCCGAGCGGGCCGCGACGATGGTGGAGCCGGGGATGGCCATCGCGCTCTCCGCCGGCACCACCACCGCCGCGCTGGCCACGCTGCTCTCCGACGTACGCGGGCTGACAGTGGTGACCAACTCGATCCCGGTGGCCGACGCGCTCTACCAGAACCCGCGCGCCGACCAGACCGTCGTGTTGACCGGTGGCATCCGTACCCCGTCGGACGCGTTGACCGGGCCGGTGGCCGAGGCGGCGATCAGCGCGCTCAACGTCGACCTGCTGTTCCTCGGTGTGCACGGCCTCAGCCCACGCACCGGGTTCACCACGCCCAACCTGCTGGAGGCCGGCGTCAACCGCTGCCTCATCGGCGCGGCCCGCAGGCTCGTGGTGCTCGCCGACCACACCAAGTGGGAGACGATCGGCATCGCCACCATCGCCCCGTTGGAGGCCGCCGATGTGCTGATCAGCGACCGTGGGCTGCCGACCGAGGCGCGCACGACGATCGGCGAGCAGGTCGGCGAGCTGGTGATCGTGGAACCCGATTGAGGGCGCGGACCATGCGCCTCGAGTGAGAGGAGCACGGTATGCACGCGGTCAAGGTGCGATGGGCGGCGATCGTCGTCGTGGGCCTGACCCTCGTCGGGGTGCTGAGTTGGGTGGCCGGTTCCTGGCCCACCGACCAGACCCGGGCGACCGTCGATCACTGCTACGTGACCCACGATCGGCTGGAGGCCATGCACAGCCGCTGTGTCGGCAACTGGACCCGCGGCGGACGCGGGCGGCAGGGGCCGATCCACGGCGTCGACGTCCAGGAGTCCTGGAAGGTCATCGACGACGAGCCCAACAGCGCGTACGAGTGGGAGGTGGCCGTCCCGGCCTCGGCTCGACAGCCACGCGTACTCGCCGACACCCGGCAGGCATGGACGTTGTCGCCGCGTGCCCTGCCCTGGGGTCTGGTCCCCGCCGGGCTCGTGGCGCTGCTGGCCGCGCTCGCCTGGTTGATCACCGCGACGGTCAGGGCGCCGAGGTCGGCGCATGGCGTGCCGGCCGAGTCGAGCGCCACGCCCGCCTGACAGCACGCATGCCGCACGGGCTGCCTGACCTGGGCCCTAGTGGTCGTTCAGCATGAACAGGAGCGTGTGATGCTCCAGGTCCAGGAACACGATCTATGGATCGTCGTCGGGCAGGCAGGCGCCGACGTGGTCGGCCTCCCGCGCGCATCGACGGCGATCGGGCATGATCCGGTCGCAGAAAACCCAATGTCGTACGTGCTGCGCGTCCTCGGCCGACACGGTGGTGCCGCCGACGTCGACCTGCGGCGTGGAGGCCAGGGAACGGGCGAGTGCCCGCGCCAGGTCCAGTGCCTCGGCCAGGTCGGTGATCGCCACCGGCAGGTGGATCACATAGCGAGGCATCTCCGTGTACGCCTCGACGGCGAAGCGCGGCAACGGCGTGAAAAGCCCCCTGTACTGGTGCTCCCATCCCGGGCTCACGGCTGACGCCGCTCGGACCAGGCGCTCTGCCAATCGCGCAGCGCGCGCTTGACACGAGCGTTCTCCTCGCTGAGCCGAGCCACATCGTGGTGCAGCGTCGCCAGGTCGAGAGCGACGCGGTGCAGGAACCGCCGTACCTCCCCGGGGTCCAGGCCTCGTCGGCCGAAACCGACCACGGTGAACTGCCGGTCGCGGACCTGGCTCGGGTGCAGCCGAGCCAGCCGAGCGCCGCCATGGAGCGTGCCGTCGTAGAGAGTGCCTCGGGTCATTCATCACCTCGCGCGTCGTCGACAGATGGGCGGGTCAAGGTCGCGAAGGCGCCCTTTGCCGTGGTAGTTATTCGTCAAGTCGGTTCGGAGCCGGGATTCGCACATCCCGACGCTCTAGTTGAGACCCGACGAGAGCCGGTATGCGCCTGCCACTCGCGAGGCCGACTCTCGTCACCTTCTCGGCTGTTGGCACAGCCGCGGTTGCCGTGTTTGCACCGGGCGTCCCCGGGGGCCGGCGATCACCCTCACCCGTAGGCCACGTTTCCAGTCGCTCGGAACTGGAGCAATGGTTCCAACGCGGGCGTCGCCAACGAATTGAGAGGTGGACCATGCCGCACAAGCCGTTCATCCGGACCCTGCGTGCGCAATGGCTGGGTCAGCGATTGCGGACCCTGCGGGAGGAACGGGGGATGACCTTGAAGTTGGTCGCCGAGCATCTGCAACGCGACATGTCCGCGCTTGGTCGGTACGAACGCGCGGACTGGCCGATCCGCAAGGGTGATGTGATCGCGCTGCTGGATCTCTACGGATTTCACCACGCGGCCGAGCGGGCTCGCCTGCTGGCGCTTGCCGAGGAGGTCTGGCGCACCGACCGGTGGGATGAGGACTACGGCGACGTCGTGGACGCGTCCTTCATCGAATATCCCTGGCTGGAAGGTCGCGCGGAGCAGGTCTGCTGCTTTCACCTCACCCTGGTGCCGGGGCTGCTGCAGACCCGTGAATACGCCGAGGCCGTGATTCGCAATGCGGCACAACCGGGGGTAACCGAAGCGACGATCAATCGCTGGGTCGCGCTTCGGATGACCCGCCAAGAGGTGCTGAGGCGACGCCGCCCACTCATGATTTCTACGGTGATCGACGAAGCTGCGCTCCGTAGGATGGTCGGCGGGCCGGAGGTGTGGCGCCGGCAGCTACAGCACCTCTCGCAGGCGCAGCGACTGGGCAACGTGGCAATCAGAGTCATGCCGTTCGGCCTGGCCCTGCACCAAGGGCTCGACGGTACGTTCTGGATATTCCGTCTGCCGGAGCCGTATCCTGCGGTTGCCTACGTGGAGTCCTTGGGAGGGCGGCTCTACCTGGAGTCGCCGAAGGCTGAGCGCTTCGTTCGCGCCTATGGTCGTCTGTTGGATTCTGCGCTCAGCGAGAGCGAGTCAACGAAGTTGATCACGAGCATCGCGGAGGATTTGTCATGAGCGAGAACATGTTTGACGTTGCTTGGCACATCAGCAGCAGAAGTGACAGCAACGGTGGTAGCTGTGTCGAGGCGGGGCCCGTCCTGGATGGTTCCGGCCGAGTGGCGGTGCGCGACAGCAAGGATCGTGCGGCAGCGACCCTCGTCTACCCGGCAGGCGGCTGGGTGGCCTTCGTCAACGGGGTGAAGGACGGCGCTTTCGCGCCCTGACGCGTGATCCACTCGGGTTGCAGGAAGTCGGGGTGTCACCGCGACCAGGACACCCCGACTTCCGTGAACCCGAGTCGATCACCTCCGCTGGTGCCACCTCTCGGCGTGCGGCAATACGGCAGCGCGGAAGTTCGGCGGTGCGGTCTGGGCTGCGTTCGGCGGCCCGCGTCGCCGTCGACGCTCTGACCAGTCGCCAGGCTGGTGAGCTGTGCAGCGGAAGGTCGAACGCCTGATTCGTTTGCGACATCAGCTCCAAAGGCTCGTCGACGGACATCCGCCCTTCCGCTGACGCTGAACGGATGGCGGGCATCGGGCGGCCGAGGTGGTGTCGCGGACGTGGGTTCGCTGATCGACTCGGGTTCCTGTAAACCGGGGCATCCCGGCGACCAGGACACCCCGACTTCCGTGAACCCGAGTCGATCAAGCGGCGCCGAGTCACGCGCCGACGCGAGCGGCGTCGGCGTGGGCGCTTCACAGCCACCTCACAGGGGTGCTGGATAAGGTGCCGTTCGAGTCAACGTCCGACTCCAGCCTGGAGCGGTCGGCGTCGCACAGGAGTTCCGATGGTCTTCAAGAAGATGTTGAGCGCGTTCGGTGTGGGCGGTCCCAGCGTGGACACCGTGCTGACCAACCCCAACACCCGGCCCGGCCTGACCCTCGACGGGCAGGTCAACCTCGTCGGTGGCGACGCTGAGGCAGCCATCGAGCAGGTGGTGATCGGCCTGGTCACCCGGGTCGAGGTCGAGGGGCACGACACCGAGTACGCGGGAACGATGGAGTTCCACCGCATGGCGGTGAGCGGTTCGCTCGTACTCGCCCCGAAGCAGCAGCTCTCGATCCCGTTCCAGCTGCCGGTGCCGTGGGAGACCCCCATCACCGACGTGTACGGCCAGCGCCTGCACGGTATGACGATGGGTCTGCGTACCGAGTTGGCGATCGCCCGCGCTGTCGACAAGAGCGACCTGGACCAGGTGGCGGTGCACCCGCTGCCGGTGCACGAGCGGATCCTGGAGGCGTTCCAGCGGCTCGGCTTCCGGTTCAAGCACGCCGACCTGGAGCGTGGTCACATCCGGGGCGTGCAGCAGACGCTGCCGTTCTACCAGGAGATCGAGTTCTTCGCCTCCCCGCAGTACGCGAGCACCATCCGGGAGGTCGAGCTGACCTTCGTGACCAGCCAGCGCGGTGTGGAGGTCATCCTGGAGTGCGACAAGCGCGGCGGGTTCCTCAGCGCCGGGCACGACGCGTTCGGTCGCTACCAGGTGTCGCACGCCGACGTTGACCGGGTGGACTGGGCGCAGGTCGTCGACGGTTGGCTGCGCGAGACCACATCCCGCTACGGCAGTCTGCGCTCCCAGTACGGCCCGAGCCACGGTCACGGGCACAGCCGCGGGCACGGCATGGGCGGCATGGTGGCTGGCGCCGCGCTGGGTGTCGCCGGCGGCATGATCGCCGGCGAGATGATCGAGGAATCGTTCGAGGGTGACTTCGGCGACTTCGGTGGCGACGAGTAGCCGCTACGAACAGACACCACAGTGGCCTCCGGGAGGATCTCCCGGAGGCCACTGTGCACTGTGAACGTCAGTGTCGGGCCTTGCGCTCCTCGCCGCTGCGCCAGTTGCTGCCGGCCTTCGAGAGGCCACGGCTACCGAGGTAGCCAAGCGTCAGCAGGGTGATCAGGAACCAGGCGTTGTCTGCCCGGAAGATGTCCACCCCGGCGGAGTTCTGACCGACGACCTGCGACGCGCCCAGTACGGCGGCCACCGCGATCAGGTAGATCCAGAACTCGGTGGTCTTGAACGCCTGCTTGGTCTCCGTACCGGGTGCCTGCATGTCGTTGCGGCGCCCGTCATGCATGACCGGCATCTGCTGGGTCTGCATGTCCCGCATCTGAGCGGGATTCTGCGGGTCGTTCATGGGCCGGTTCATCGGCCGGGTGGAAGCAGCCTGCGTGCTCATCTGGTCCTCCTCAGGATGCGATGAGTCGTACCTGCATTCCCTCGCCCCGCTACCGCGTTTCGGCCACGGCACGGTTCGCTTTCGTGGCGGGGACAACCCCCGACTACCCGAGGCCCCCGAGCAGGTAACACCGATCGCCGGCCGGAAAAAGTCCGGCCGGCGATCGGGTGGTCGACGGGTCAGCGCAGGCCGTTGCGGATCACCACGCTCACCAGAAGGTCCGGGTCGTCGGTGATGATGCCGTCGACGCCCAGGTCGATGACCCGCTGCATGACCGTCGCGTCATCCACGGTGTACGGGATCACCTTCAGGTCGTACTGCGTCTGCAGGGTCCGAACGTCCGGTCCGTGGAAGTATGCCGGGTTCTCCCGCAGGTACCAGTCGGTCGAGGCGACGGTGCCCTGCTTCGGGTCGTGCACCTGCCAGTTGGCGGAGACCGTGCCAGCGCCCGCGGCCCGGGTGAGCTTGCCCAGGTCCTGGTACTTCCACCAGTCCAGTCCACCGGTCCATGGGCTCTTCACCGACGGGTTGCCGTAGACCGCCTCCAGCGAGCACTCGTCGGCGAGGGTCGCGCACTCGGCCGGGCCGTACTGCCAGACCAGGCCGACAGTGCCGATCCGCCGGTCGAGCTGCCGGGCGTACGTGATGGTGCGCCAGTCGAACGACTGGATGGTGGCCCGGCTGGTGAAGCCGGCCCGCTGGATCGCGTCGACGAGCTTGCGGGTGAAGCTGCGGTACGGCTCGGTGTCGTTCACCACCGGGCTGATCTTCGTCTCGATGTTCATTCCGATGTCGGTGCGACCGCTCGCCTTCACCAGGGCGAAAACCTCGTCCAGGGTCGGGATCCGGGCACCGGGCGCGGGCACCTGGGCGGGCAGCTCGGGCAGCGTCTTCGTGCCGCAGTCCACGGTCTTGAGCTGCGCCAGTGTCAACTCGTGCACCGTCTTGCCCACGTACGGGAACTTCCGGTCTCCCGGGCGCACCGGGGCGGTGTCGACGCAGTGCGACCCGTTGACGGTGCGGTCGTGCAGCACCACGAGCTTGCCGTCGGCTGTCACGTTGGTGTCCAGCTCAAGGGTGGAGATGGCCCGGTTGGACAGCGCGTTCGCGAACGCCGGCAGGGTGTTCTCCGGTCGGGTGGCCCGGCCGCCCCGGTGCGCCTGGATGTCGAACGGCGCGGTGTACGCCTTCGGCAGCCGGTAACCACGCTGCGCCAGCAGGCCGCGCAACCGGTCCGGGTAGTCGGTGATCATGCCGTCCACGCCGTCGTCGATCAGCTTGGTCATGGTCGGCACGTCGTCGACCGTCCACGGGATCACCTTGATCCCGTAGCGGTGCGCCTGGGCGACCATCTCCTTCGT
This sequence comes from Micromonospora sp. NBC_00330, assembly GCF_036136635.1. Classification (NCBI taxonomy): domain Bacteria; kingdom Bacillati; phylum Actinomycetota; class Actinomycetes; order Micromonosporales; family Micromonosporaceae; genus Micromonospora; species Micromonospora sp. NBC_00330. The sequence continues at coordinate 4,039,714 of NZ_CP108012.1, read as the reverse complement.
GACGTACGGCTTGTAGCCCGGGTCGGTGACAGTGCCGTTCTGCGGGGACCCGTGCACCGGCGAGAAGGCGCTGGCGCCGAAGCTGCGGATCGCCTTGATCGGGTCTCCGCCGAAGTCGTCGATGTCCAGCCCGCCCAGCCACGGCGATGCTCCCGGCTGACCGGTCTGGAGGAAGTCGTAGTTGGTCAGGGCGACCAGCGGCAGTTTCGGCTCGACCTGACGCATGCGCATCAGCGCGCCCCAGTCGAAGCTCTGGATGGTGACCTGCTTCAGCATCCCGGCGGCGCGGATCTCGGCCGCGGTGACCCGGACGAACTGCTCGCGGGGGGCGGTCTCGGTCGGCGCGCCCGCCTCGACCTTGGTCTCGACGTTGAGCTTCACGTCCTTCGCCCGGTAGCGGTTGACCAGCGCGAAGACCTCACGCAGCAGCGGCATCCGGGCACCGGGGACGGCGAGCTGGCCGGGCTTGTCCGACAGCGTCTTCGAGCCGCAGTCGAGCGAGCGCACCTGGGCCAGGCTGAGCGTGTTGATGTACTTCCCGACGTACGGGAACTCCGGGTCGCCGGGCGTCACCGGGGTGGTGTCGACGCACTTGGTGCCGGTGACCTTGCGGTCGTGGGTGACGACGGCCTGACCGTCCTCAGTGATCTGCACGTCCAGTTCGAGGGTGCTCACCCCGAGCTGGAGGGCGTTGCCGAAGGAGGCGAGGGTGTTCTCCACCCGCAGCCCGAGGCCGCCCCGGTGGGCCTGCACGTCGAATGTCCGGTCCGGTCGTGGCGTCGCCTGGGCGGGCACCGCGAGCCCGGTCGTCACCGTCGCGGCCACCAGGGCCGCGACGGCGGTACGGCGTACTGTGCGCACGCTGTCATCCCCTCCTGCCGGCGGGCATTTCCCACCGGTCGCGGGACAGCATGGACATCTCGGGCTTCGGGCAGGCGACCAGCGGGCGGCGTGACGGTGAACCGACGTGGACGACCTCCCGGTCACGCCGGGTTTGGTCGGCCGGTGGCCGGGCACGCAGTCAGTTCCACAGCTTCTGCGAGGTGATGGACGTGCGTGAGGACGACATGCGGCAGGATGCCGCCCGCGAGGCCGAGGATCGGATCGCCGGTGGCGTGTACGGCAAGGGCGCCCTCGACGAGGTGACTGTGCCCCGCACCGATGTGGAGAGTCAGATCCAGCGCGATGACCCGTTCGATCCGGCGAAGGAACGGATCGACCCACAGGTGCTGCGCGACGGCGGCCCCGTCGGCGGGCAGGGCGCGGTGACCACCACCGGTGGCACCGCCGGGCCGGCGAGCGTACGCCGGGTGGCCCGACAGCCGGAGCGACACCCGGGCACTGTAGCGCCGACCACCACCGGTGATGCCACCACCGGCGGCCTCAGCACCCCGATGGGTGGCGGCACCAGCGACCAGTCCACGTCGGCAACGGGCCCGGCAAAGTCCGTCAGAGACAAATCCACCGACTAACCACCCACCCACCCACCCACCCACCCACCCGCCCCCCTGGCGGCGTGATCATGAGGTTGACGTGGACTGTGATCTTCAACAGCCACGTCAACCTCATGATCGATTCAGCGAGTGGGGGTGGGGCGGAGGACGCCCAGGCGTTGGGTGGCGCGGGTCAGGGCTACGTACAGGTCGCTGCGCCCGCGGGGGGACTCGGCCACCATCCGGTCCGGGTCGACCACCAGCACCGAGTCGAACTCCAAACCCTTGGCCTGCGCGACCGTCAACACCACCACCCGGCTCTCCAGCTCCGGATGCTCGCCGACGGCGGCCTCCGGCAGGGCGGCGGTCACCGCCGCACCCAACTCACCCACCCGACCGGCCGGCACGAGCACCCCGAGCCGCCCCTCGGTCAGGCCGGCCGCCTCCCGGGTGGCCTCGGCGACCAACTCCGCCGCCAACCGACCGTCGGGCACCGTCCGGTCCCACGGCGGTACGCCGCTCTCCCGCACCGAGCGCGGCGGCCGCAGTGCCGGGTCGATCTCGGCCAGCACCTCGGCGGCGACCGCCATGATCTCGGCGGGAGTGCGGTAGCTGACAGTCAGCTCGGTGAGCCGCCACCGCTGCTCGACGTACGGGGCGAGGGCATCCGCCCAGGACGGCGTGCCGCTCAGCGCGCCCGTCTGTGCCACATCCCCGACGATCGTCATGGACCGGCTCGGGCAGCGGCGCATCAGCAGCCGCCAGGCCATCGGCGAGAGCTCCTGCGCCTCGTCCACGATCACGTGGCCGAACGCCCAGGTGCGGTCGGCGGCGGCCCGCTGCGCGGTGGTCAGCCGGTCGGCCTCCTCCTGCCGCTCCAACAGCCGATCCGCGTCGATCAGGTCGGTCACGCCGAGGATCTCACCGCCCTCGGCCTCGTCCTCGACGTCGATCGAGCGGGAACCCCGGGCGATCTCCAGCACGCCCTCGGCGTACTCCCGTTCCATCAGCCGGATGCGGTCCCGCCGGGCGGCGGCGGCGCGCTCGTCCTCGCCGAGCAGTTCGGCGGCCTCGTCCAACAGCGGGACGTCGGCCGGCGTCCAGCCACCGGGCTCGCGGCGCAGCAGCGCCCGCTCGTCCTCGCTGAGCATCGGCGCGGCGGCGGCGATCCGGTCCGGGTCGGCGTACAGGTCGGCGAGCAGCCGCTGCGGGGTGAGCACCGGCCACAGCCGATCCAGGGCGGCCTGAATCTCCGTCTCCTCGCGCAGCTCGCGGCGGATCTCGGCCCGGTCCGCCTCGTCGAGCAGGTTGTCCCCGCCCAGCGGGTCGGCGCCGATCCGCTCGGCCACCTGGTCGGCGAGAGCGTGCACGATCTCCACGTCGAACAGCGCGCGGGACAGGTTGTGCGGTCGGTCGACGCGGCGTACCCGGTCCCGGGCGGCGCGCACGATCTCCGGGTCGAGGGTCAGCGTCTCGCGCTCCACCTCGATCTCCAGCGGCTCGTCCGGCACCCACTGCCGGTCCCGTACGGCCAGCGCCAACACCTCGGCCAACACCGCCCGGCCCTTGAGCGCGGCGGTCTCGGCCGGCTCGGTCCGTTGGGCGCTCACCCCGGGAAAGAGATCACCCTGGGTACGTAGCAGCACGCCGGTCTCGGCCAGGGTCGGCAGCACCTGGGAGATGTAGCGCAGGAAGGTCGCGTTCGGGCCGACCAGCAGCACGCCGCGGCTGGAGAGTTCCCGGCGGTGCGTGTAGAGCAGGTACGCCGCCCGGTGCAGCGCGACAGCGGTCTTGCCGGTGCCGGGGCCGCCCTGGACCACCATCACACCCGGGAGTTCCGCGCGGATGACCTCGTCCTGCTCGGCCTGGATGGTCTCGACGATGTCGCGCATCCGGCCGGTACGGCCCGCGTTGAGCGCGGCGAGCAGCGACGCCTCACCGGTCAGCTCCTCGTGGGCGCCGGGGGAGGCGGTGTCGATGTCGAGCACCTCGTCGTTGAGCCCGGTCACCTTGCGCTGCCGGGTACGCAGGTGCCGGCGACGGCGTACGCCCTGCGGGTTCGCGGCGGTGGCGAGGTAGAACGGACGGGCGGCGGGTGCCCGCCAGTCCATCAGCAGGGGGTCGTAGTCACCACTGGTGTCGAAGATGCCGATCCGGCCGATGTAGCGGCGGGAGTCGTCGTCGCCGTCGAGACGGCCGAAGCAGAGCCCGTTCTCCACGGCGGAGAACTGTTCGACCTGATCGGCGTACATCGCTACCGAGCTGTCGCGCTGGGAGCGGTCCTGGAGGGTGCCGCCGGTGTTGTGCAGCTCGGCGGTGAGCCGGTGGGCGGCCTGTTCACGCAGTTGGTCCAGCCGGTTGTAGAGCATCGAGACGTACTCCTGCTCGCGACCGATCTCGTCGTCGAGCGGCAATTCGCCGGAACCGCCGGAGTGCCTTGACAAGCCGTCTCCCTAAAGATTAGAATCCTTTGCAGGAACGGCTTTTAGCCGTTCTTTTTTGTGCCTTCGAACTGTTGAAGATAGCGCGTTCCGCCGGTTCTCACCAAGCCGGGCGGTCCGGCGCGCCGGTGATCGCGAGGTGGCGGCGGATGATCCTGCGGACCGGGCAACGGGTGGTCTTCATCGGGGACAGCATCACCGATTGTGGTCGACGCGACGTCGCCGCGCCCTACGGCAGCGGATATGTGAGTCTCGTACGCGCCCTGGTTGACGCCCGGCACCCGGAGTTGGAGCTGGAGTGGGTCAACCGGGGTGTGGGCGGCGACACGGTGCGGGACCTGGCCGCCCGCTGGGACGACGACGCCATCGCCGAGCGCCCCGACTGGCTCGCGGTGATGATCGGGATCAACGACATCTGGCGGCACTACGGTGACCGGCCGGATGAGGCCGTCGGCATCGAGGAGTACGAGCGCACCCTGCGTGACCTGCTCCGTCGGGCGGTCGACGCGACCGGCTGCCGACTGATCCTCGGTGACCCGTTCTTCATCGAGCCCGACCGGAGCGTCCCGCAACGCGCCGACACCGACCGGTACGCAGCGGTCGTGGCGGGGCTGGCCGCCGAGTTCGACGCGGTGCACGTGCCCAACCAGGCGGCGTTCGACCGGGTGCTGGCGGTGAGTCCGGCGACGCGCTGGGCCGACGACCGGGTCCACCCGTACCTGCCCGGCCACGCGGTCCTCGCCGACGCGTACCTCAGCGCCCTCGGCGTCTCCTGACCTCGGCCTGACCCACAGCGAAGCGCCGGGCCGACCGTCAGGTCGACCCGGCGCGAACACCGCGGAGATCAGCCGCCCGCGGCCTCGTAGAGCCGCTCCGGCGTCACCGCTCCGGCGAGCACCCGGCCATCGTCGGTGAGCAGCACGCTGAACAGCTTGCTGGTGAGGAGCCGACCGCTGCCCCAGTCACCACTGACCGCCTCCAGCCCGCCGAGCAGCTTCGACATGTCCATGTCCGACCCGGCGTCGGCCGGGGGAGTGGCCGGCTTCGCGGCGGGCTTCCCGCCGACATCGGCCCCGTCGAGGCGGCCGATGAGCACTGTCGTCCAGCCGTCGCCCACCGCGCGGACCTGCGGGTCACCCGCCGGCTCGACGTGACCGGGCTTGTTGCCCGTCGGGCGCTCGGCCTTCTCCTCGTCGACAGTCACGCCGGGCGGCGGGTTGAAGCGGAACTGGTCGGCGTCCGGGCGGCGGTAGTCGACCTGGGTGAAGGCCACCTCGAACGCCGGCCGGTCGCTGCCCTTCGCGAGCACCTCGAAGCGCAGCGGCACGTGCTGCTTGGCGTCGATGGCGATCCGCAGCTGGTGCACCAGGGAGTCCTGGTCGCGCGGCTGGAGCACCAACTCGTACGCGTCCCGGCCGGCGACGGTGGCCGACCGGCCCACGCTGACCTCGGTGCTCGGGTCGATCGCGTCCAACGCCAGGTCGGCGGCCTGCTGCGGGGTGGCCGGCAGGCTCGCCGCCGGTTCGGGGGCGGGCTTCCAGGCTCCGGCGTCGCCGCCCAGCGTGCGGTGGGTGGCGGTGTTGCTGCGGCTCTGCCACGTCCACAGGTCCCGACCGTTGCGGATGATGTCCTGCTCGCCCAGCGTGTCCATCAGCGCGACCCGCTGCTGATCCGGCCCGGAATACCAGACCCGCAGGGTGTGGGTGCCGCTCAGCAGGGTGGTCAGCTCGTTGCCGGGAACCAGCCCGACGAGGGGCGGCAGGCCGAGGTCGGCGCGTTGCACGACGGTCCCGGACAACCCTTCCAGCCGGGATGTCTGCAGGTCGACCAGGAGCTGAGCGGCGGTTCGGGGCGGCAGGCTCGGCTCGGCCTCGGCGGCGAGCGTGCCGATCGCCGCGCCTCCGCCGATGACGGCGACGGCCGCGGTGGCCGGAACCAGCCAACGAAGGACGGGACGGCTTCTCAGGACGGACATGGTGGCACCTCCTGCGGCCATCCTGCCTCGTCAGTGCTGTGAACGCGCTGAGGACGTCGAACCGCGCCGATTGACCCGGGTGGCACTCTTGAGCGGTGCGGGTGCTGGTGGTGGAGGACGAGGCCCGGTTGGCGGCCGCCCTGCAACGCGGTCTCCAGGCGGAGGGGTTCGCTGTGGACGTGGCGGCAACCGGCCCGGCGGGCCTGGACGCGGCCCGGTACGGCGGGTACGACGCGATGATCCTCGACGTGATGCTGCCCGGCCTCTCCGGGTACGAGGTGGTCCGGCGGCTGCGCGCGGAGCAGCACTGGTTGCCGGTGCTGATGCTCTCCGCCAAGGACGGCGAGTACGACCAGGCCGACGGCCTCGACTGCGGCGCCGACGACTACCTGACCAAACCCTTCTCGTACGTGGTGCTGCTGGCCCGGCTTCGGGCCCTGCTGCGTCGGGGCGCGCCGGAGCGGCCGACCGTGCTGGCGGTCGGTGACCTGCGGCTGGACCCGGCCCGCCGGCGGGTGACCCGGGCGGACGCCGAGGTGGCGCTGACCGCGCGGGAGTTCGCGTTGCTGGACTACCTGATGCGCCGGCCGGGCCAGGTCATCTCCAAGGTCGAGTTGTTGGACCACGTCTGGGACGCGAGCCTGGAGACCGCGCCGAACGCCGTCGAGGTGTACGTCGGCTACCTGCGCCGCAAGCTCGGCCGGGACCGGCTGGAGACGGTCCGGGGTGCCGGCTACCGGCTGGCGACGTGACCGCCGACGGTCCGGCCGCCACCCGTCGGGCCAGGCGTGGCCGGATGCCGGTCCTCGGGCTGCGCGGGCGACTCATGGCGATCGGTGTGGTCGGTCTCACCATCGGGCTGGCGCTGGGCGGGGTGGTGTTGCTCGGCGCGCTCGGCTTCGTGCTCCAACGCACCGTCGACACCGAGGCGTTCCGCACGGCCGACGCGGTCGCGCTGCTCGCCGCCGAGGACGCGCTGCCCGACCCGCTGCCGGTGGCCGGGGGGCAGGTCCGCGTGCAGGTCGTCGACGGGCAGGGACGGATCCGGGCGGCCTCGATCGACGCCGACCGTCTGGTGCCGATGGTCCGCCCGGAGCGGCTGACCCGCGACGGTCGGCAGCGGCTGGAGGTGCCGGCCGAGCGGGTCGGGCTCGTCGGCCCGGTCCGGGTGGTCGCCGTACCCGCCGGCACCGCGGCCGACCCGCTCACGGTGCTGGTCGCCCGCTCGATGGCCGACGTGCGGCACAGCACCCATGTGGTCCGGACCATCCTGCTGGTGGCGTTCCCGTTGCTGGTGGCCGTGCTGGCCGGGGTGGCGTGGCGGGTGGTGGGCGCGACCCTGCGGCCGGTCGAGGCGTTACGTCGAGGCGCCGAGGAGATCACCGGGAGGGCCGGCGCCGGCCGGCTGCCGGTGCCCGCGTCGGCCGACGAGATCCACCGTCTGGCGGTCACCCTCAACGGCATGCTGGGCCGGCTGGAGTCCGCCCGCGTCCGGCAGCGGGCCTTCGTCTCCGACGCCGCACACGAGCTGCGCAGCCCGTTGACCAACATCCGGACCGAACTGGAGGTGGCCCAGCGCCTCGCCGACCGGACGGACTGGAAGGCGGTGACCGCCAACCTGCTCGCCGACACCGAGCGGTTGAGCCGCCTGGTCGACGATCTCCTGCTGCTGGCCCGCCTGGACGAGACTCCGCCGGCCCGGGGGACCGGCCCGGTGGAACTGGGCGCGTTGCTGACCGAGGTCGCCGCCCGCTACCCGTCACCGCCGGTGCGGGTGACGCCGCCGGCGGGCCCGCTCTGGACGATCGGCACCGTCGAGGAGCTGCGGCGCGTGCTGGCCAACCTTGTCGACAACGCGGTACGCCACGCGCACGGCAGTGTCGTGCTCGCTGCCGAGGCGACGTCGACGGAGGGCTCCCCGGTCGGGCCTGGCGTCGGGGCGTACCACCTGGTGACGGTGACCGACGACGGCCCAGGGGTCGCGGTGGCGGACCGGGAGCGGGTCTTCGACCGGTTCACCCGGCTGGATGACGGACGGGCCCGCGACGACGGGGGAGCCGGCCTCGGGCTGGCCATCGTCCGGGAGTTGGTCCGACGCGCGGGCGGCGGCATCACCCTGACCGACGCACCGGAGCAGCGAGGACTGCGGGTGTGCCTGCTCCTGCCGGCGTTGCCGGCCGAGGACGGCCAGAGGTAGACGGTCCGTGACGGCGACTTCCCCGAGGGTCAGCGGCGGCTGGTGCAGACCTGCTTGGAACGGGCCACGGTGTCGGTGGACCAGGCGACGGCGACTGTGAAGCAGAAGTCGTTGGTGCGGTTGAGCGCATAGATCACGAAGCTGGTGGTGCCGGCGGGCAGCGTCGCGAAGATGTTGTGGGCCTGCCCGGTGCGGCCGCCCGCGATGACCACCGGGCCCTCGCCGCCGGGCGGATAGGTCCAGTTCAGCGCGATGCTGTCCCGGGTGTCGCGCAGGGTCACCGCGCTGGGTGGGGTGCCGGGCGGGGCCACGGCGGCAGCCGACGTGGGTGCCGTGCCGCCCGGGGCGGGCGCGGTGCCGGCCGGCGCGCCGGCGGTGGGGGAGGCGCTGGCCGGCGGCGGGGTCGGTTCGTCGTCGCCGTCGACCCGGGCCACCCCGGCGATCACCGCTGCCGCGCCGAGGAGCACCACGACCACGCCGGCCACCAGCACCGGCACCAGCCGGTTGCGCTGCTCCGGCGGCGCGCGGTGCACGGGCACCGGCAGCAGCCGCGACGGCGTGTACGGCTCGACCTGCGCGTACGGGTCGGGTCGCGCGAATGAATCTGGCCGGGCGTACGGGTCGGACTGTTGGTGCGGGTCGGGCGACGCGTACGGGTCGGTGGGTCGGTACAGCCGGTACACCCCGGGCCGCTCCTCGGTACCGCCGGCCAGCCCGACCACCGACGGGGGTACCGGAGGGTCGGTGGGCTGGGGCGACGGCTCGTCCGCCGCCTCGGTCGACCATCTGCTGCCCGTCGACCCGACCGCCTCGTCGGAGGGCAGCCGAGGGTTCGGCACCGCCCCGGCGTGGTGGGTTGCGGCTGCCTGCGGGTGGTAGCCGGATTCGGCCGGCCCGTCGCCGTGCGGTGGGACGCGGGCGGCCGGCACGACCGGCGTGTCCCGGGCCGTGGGCGGGTTGTCGGCGCAGGCGTGGTCGGGACTGGCCGCCGCCCGGGCCAGGGCCGCCACCTGGGTGGCCAGCGGATCGTCGGCGGGCAGGTGCTGTCGGCACAGCTCGCGGGCGAGCGCCAGGTTGTCATGCGCCTCGGCGAACTGCCCGCAGTCGCGCTGCATCGCCCCGAGCCGCGCCAGCATCTTGATGCCGCTGGGGTGCCCGTCGCCGTACACCTCGCGGTGCAGCTCCCAGGCGTCCTGGAGGCGGTCGCGGGCCACCGTGCACTGGCCGCGCGCGTATTCGACGGTGGCAAGGTCGGCGTGCGCGGCGAGCACCCGCAGTGACTCCGGGCCGTCCTGTGCGGTCAGCTCGATGATGACTTCCTGGTAGAGCCGCGCCGCCCGGGAGTGGCTGCCGACCCGGTGCAGCACCGCGGCCAGGGTCGCCGCTGCGGCCACCGTGCGCGGGTCGGCGCGGCCGTGCAGGCGGGTGGTGGCCGCGTACGCGAAGGCGGCCCAACCGCGGGCCGAGTGCGGCTCGCCGAGGGCGATCAGCACCCGCGCCTGGAGGCTGGCCGCCTCGGCCAACTCGGGGGTGGCGTTGGCCGGGCGGGGGTCGGCGTCGGTGAGCGCGTCGGACAGCAGTTGCTGCGCACCGGCAAGATCGCCGGAGGACACGAGGTGGTGCGCCTGATCAGTCAGTTCACCGAAGCCGGAAGACACGCCCCATCGTGCTCATCCGACGACGGTAAGTACAAGACCCGCGCCGGTGTCGATTGGTCAGGATCCGGTCAGGTGCTCGGCCAGGGTCTCGCTGATCCGGCGTAGCTGGTCGACCTGGGCGGGGCTCAACGCGTCGAACAGGTGTCGGCGTACCCCCTCGACGTGGCCGGGTGCGGCGGCCGCGAGGGTGGCGAAACCCTCGTCGGTGAGCAGCGCGATCTGCCCCCGCCGGTCGGTGGGGCAGTCCTCGCGGCGCACCCAGCCGGCGGCCTCCAGCCGGGCCACTGCGTGCGAGAGCCGGCTGCGCGACGACCCCGCGGCCTGCGCCAACTGGCTCATGCGCAGTTGCCGACCGGGGGCCTCGGAGAGCTGGACCAGGATCTCGTAGTACGCGTGCGGCATGCCCGCGTCGCGTTGCAGCTCACGGTCGAGAGTGTCCATCAGCACCCGGGAGGCGGTGAGGTACGCGCGCCACGTGCGCTGCTCGTCGGGGTCCAACCAGCGGGTCATGACGGCCATCATACTCCGAATGGTTGAAGGTTCAACTAAACCGCGCTAGTCTCGGGTCATGGGTATCCACCGGCTCAACCACGCGGTCCTCTACGTCAGTGACCTCGCCCGCAGCGTCGCGTTCTACAGCGACGTGCTGGGCTTCCGCCCGGTGGCGATGACCCCGGACGGCTTCCGGGGCGCCACCTTCCTCCAGGCCCCCGACTCCACCAACGACCACGACCTCGGCCTCTTCGAGATCGGCGCGGGCGCCGGACGGTCGACCGCCGGTCGCTCCACCGTCGGCCTCTACCACCTCGCCTGGGAGGTGGACACGCTCGACGAGCTGGCCGCCACCGCCGAGCGGCTCGCCGCAGCCGGCGCGCTGGCCGGCACCTCCGACCACGGCACGACCAAGAGCCTCTACGGCAAGGACCCGGACGGCCTGGAGTTCGAGGTGGTCTGGCTGATCCCGGCCGACCTGCTCGACGACACCGCGCTGGCCGCCCGCAAGCAGATCGGTCGGCTCGACCTGGACGCCGAGCGGCAGCGTTACGGCGGGCAGACCCGGGGCGGGGTGGGGATCTCCGTCCCGGCCTGACCGGCCGTACGGTAGAACGGACCGATGCCGACCGACCGGACCACTGATTTCCTCCGCGAGCTGCTGGTCCGCCAGTTGACGACCTGGCTGCCCGCGGCCCTGCACCGCTCCCGGCGGGCCACCATAGCCCTCGCGGGCGCCGACGCGGGCAGCGCGGAGGCCGCGCTGCGCCTGGTCGCCACGCACGGCGACCAGGTGCGCGGCCGGCAGGTGACGGTGCTGGTGCTGGCCGACGCCGCCGCCGACCTGCCGGCCCGACTCGGCCCGATCGAGGCGGAGCTGCCCGCCGAGGTCACAGTGCACCTGCTGCCCGGCGAGCCGTACCGGCTGCCGGTCGCGGTGAAGGCCGCCGGGGCGGCCGGCGCGCCGCTGTTCTCCTTCGTGGATCTGCCCGGCGCGGTGACGCCGAAGCTGCTCACGGCCGCGACCAACGGCCGGACCGGAGAGTTGCTGCTGCACACCGCCGACAGTGCCCGAGACGTGCTCGTCTCCGCCGGCTTCCCCCTGGTCGCCGAGGTGGCACCGGTGCTGTCCGGCGGCGAGGCCGCCGGGGTGGTCGCGTTCGGCAGCCGCTCCGACCGGAGCCTGGAGGCGGTCCGTGACGCGCTCTGGGCGCTCGGCGCGGACCTCGGCGTGCGCTACCGCGACCCGCTCGACCCGACCGGCACCACTGTCGACGTGGTCGGCGAACCCGACCTCGAACCGTTGGCCCACGAACTGCTGGCCGAGTTGCGGGCCGGCGGGCCACGGCCGGTGACCGAGCTGCGCCGGCACACCCTCACCGCGACCGTCTACCGTGCCGCCGACGCCAACCAGGCGCTCGTCGAGCTTGTCGACGCCGGCGCCGTGCGACGCGATCGCGAGTCCGGGCGGCTCGCCGGCGACGAGATCATCACCCTGGCGCGCTGAGCGCCCCACCCCGCAGACGCCGAGCGGGGTGCCGGTGAATCACCGGCACCCCGCTCGACTCCCGGGATGCTTACGACCGGGACTTGTCCTGCTTCCAGCTCAGCGGACCCGGCAGGTCGACCCGGTGCGCACGGGCCTTGGAGTTCCAGGACCAGCGACCGATCTTGATGCTCCACGAGGAGAAGCCGTTCTCGGTGAAGTTCAGGATGATCGGACCGTACTTCTTGCGCTTGCGAAACATGAGGCCCATCGGAGGTCTCCCCTCGTCACCGTTCCCTGCCGTGTCGAGATCGAACATGCCCGAACCGACAACTTTTGAAACCCTCTCGCTGTCCGCCCTGGACGGTCGCCCATCGAGCACCGCAATCTCTATCCAACAGATAGGTGTTGCGGCGTGGTAAACGCTGGTCGGGGCGCTTCGTAACATCGGCAGCGATAGAAGTCTCATCTTCTGGAAGGGCGTTGACCGCTCGTTCCGATCCCGGGCAGCATGGGGTCATGTCGCAGCGGGATGAGCTTCTCCTCACCGCTCGTGTGCACGTCGACCTGGTCCGGCACGCGAGCGCGCTCTGTTGAGCTGACCGGTCCATCCGGCTCGGCTCCAGCGCCGCACTCCCACCGCCCGCCCGCTCAACGCGGAGCAGCGTGCCCGCACGCCCTCATCCGGGCGTCCCCGCTCCCATCGTGGACAGATCAGGAGACTCCTCATGTCCCCACCCCGTCGTGCCGTTCTGCGTACCCTCGCCGCCGCTGCCGCGCTGCTCGTGCTCACCGCCACCGCCGGCTGCGGCGGTGACGCGGCAGCCGACGGCGCCCAGGCCGGCGAGCTGCGCTACCAGGGATCGGTCGGCCAGGTCACCCTCCCCGAACTCGCCGCCGACCTCGGTTACCTCGGCGACGTCAAGCTCACGTGGATCGGCAACGTCACCGGTGGTCCGCAGGACATCCAGGCCACTGCCACCGGGCAGAGCGACTTCGGCGGCGCGTTCAACGGCGCCATCGTCAAGCTCGCCACCGCCAACGCCCCGATCACCGCAGTGGTCAGCTACTACGGCTCGGACGCGCAGACCTTCCAGGGCTACTACGTGCTCGACGACAGCCCGATCCGCAGCGCTCGCGACCTGATCGGCAAGAAGGTCGGCATGAACACCCTCGGCGCACACGCCGAGGCCGTACTCAAGACCTGGCTCGCCCGCGGCGGTCTCACCCCCGCCGAGATCAAGCAGGTCGAGCTGGTCGCCCTGCCACCGGTCAACACCGAGCAGTCGCTGCGGCAGCGGCAGATCGACGTCGCGGTGCTCGGCGGGGTGATCCGGGACAAGGCGGTCGCCAGCGGCGGCATCCGCACGATCTTCACCGACTACGAACTGCTCGGCGCCTTCAGCGGCGGCACCTACGTCTTCCGCGACGACTTCATCAAGCGCAACCCGGAGACCGTCAAGGCGTTCGTCACCGGGGTCGGCAAGGCCATCGAGTGGGCCCGCACCCAACCCCGGGAGACGGTTGTCGCCCGAATGCGGGACATCATCGGCAAGCGCGGCCGCAACGAGGACCCGTCCCTGGTCGCGTACTGGAAGAGCAGTGGGGTCGCCGGCCGTGGCGGCGTGATCGGCGAGCAGGAGTTCGGCACCTGGATCGACTGGCTCGCCGCCGAGGGCGAGCTCAAGGGCGACCGTCCGAAGCCCGGCGACATCTACACCAACCGGTTCAACCCCTTCGTGGACGGGGGGACCGCGTGAGCACCGACAAGATCCTCTTTGATCGGGTGAGCAAGACCTTCCCGGTCCGCGCCGGCCGGCGCGGCGGCGCCGGCGCGGTCACCGCGCTGGACGCGGTCACCCTCGGGGTACGCCCCGGCGAGTTCCTGGTCGTCGTCGGCCCCAGCGGCTGCGGCAAGTCCACGTTGCTCGACCTGCTCGGCGGGCTCACCGAGCCGACCGCGGGGCGGGTGCTCGTCGACGGTCGGCCGGTCACCGGTCCCGGCCTGGACCGGGGCATCGTCTTCCAGCAGTACGCGCTGCTGCCCTGGCGCACCGCCGCCGGCAACGTGGCGTTCGGCCTGGAGGCCAAGGGGGTGCCCCGCTCCGATCGCGCCGCGCTGATCGAGCACCACCTCGACCTGGTGGGCCTGCGCGGGTTCGCCGACCGCTACCCGCACGAGCTGTCCGGCGGGATGAAGCAGCGGGTGGCCATCGCCCGCAGCCTCGCGTACGACCCGGACGTGCTGCTGATGGACGAGCCGTTCGCCGCCCTGGACGCTCAGACCCGCGACTCGTTGCAGGACGAGCTGGTGCGGATCTGGGCCCGTACCGGCAAGACGATCGTGTTCATCACCCACGGCATCGACGAGGCCGTCTACCTGGGTCAGCGGGTGGCGGTGCTGACGTCCCGGCCCGGGCGGCTCAAACAGGTCATCGACATCGACCTCGGCGACCGGGACGCGGTCGAGGACGTCCGCTCCACCGACGCGTTCCGCCACCACCGCCACCAGATCTGGACCCTGCTGCGTGACGAGGTGCGGGCCGCCCAGGCGGCCGAGGGCACCGGCGTCCGCCACACCGAGGAGGCCCGCGTTGGTTGACATCGCCGAACGTCCCGCCCGACTCGTCGGCCCACCCACAGCGCCCCACGCTGCGGCCGACAGTGCCGTTCCCGGTCGCGCCGGGCGGCTGCTCGGCATCGGCGCGAAGGTGCTGCACCGCACCGTCGCCATCGCCGCGCTGGCCGCGATCTGGGAGGGCGCACCCCGGCTCGGGCTGGTCGACCGGGTCTTCCTGCCGCCGCTGTCGGAGGTGCTGGTGGCCTGGTGGGAGTTGCTGCGCAGCGGGCAGCTCGCCGAGCACGTGGGCGCGAGCCTCACCCGGTCGTTGGCCGGGCTCGGCCTGGCGGTCCTCACCGCCATCCCGCTCGGGTTGCTGATCGGCTGGTACCGGCCGCTCGCCGAGCTGCTCAGCCCGCTGCTGGAGGTGTTCCGCAACACCGCCGCGCTGGCCCTGCTGCCGGTGTTCGTGCTCATCCTCGGCCTGGGGGAGACCTCCAAGATCGCCCTGGTGCTGTACGCGTGCTCCTGGCCGATCCTGCTGAACACCATCGCCGGGGTGAAGGGTGTCGACCCGCTGCTGATCCGGTCGGCCCGCTCGATGGGGCTCAACCACCTGCGGCTGTTCCAGAAGGTGATCCTGCCGGCCGCGGTGCCGACCATCTTCACCGGCGTCCGGCTGGCCGGGGCGTACTCGATCCTGGTGCTGGTCGCGGCCGAGATGGTCGGCGCGAAGGCCGGGCTCGGCTACCTCATCAACTACGCGCAGTACAACTTCGCGATCGCCGACATGTACTCCGGGATCATCACGATCTCCGCCATCGGCCTGGTCGTCAACCAGCTCCTCGTCGCCCTCGAACGTCGCTTCTCCACCTGGCGCGTCGACGTCTCTGCCGGATAGGACGGACTCCAATGACCCGTACCCTGCACCTCAACGCGTTCCTGATGGGCGTCGGCCACCACGAGGCCGCCTGGCGGCACCCCCGCACCGACCCGCGTCGGGTCACCGACGTCCGGCACTTCCAGGAGCTGGCCCGGATCGCCGAGCGCGGCACCCTCGACTCGCTCTTCCTCGCCGACGGTCTCTCGGTCGGGCCGAACCCCCGGCACAACATCCAGGCCGTCTTCGAGCCGCTGACCCTGCTCGCGTCGCTCGCCGCGGTGACCGAACACATCGGTCTCATCGCGACGGTCTCCACCACCTACAACGAGCCGTTCCACGTCGCCCGCAAGTTCGCCTCCCTGGACCACCTCAGCGGCGGTCGGGCCGGTTGGAACATCGTCACCTCCGCCCAGGAGCGGGAGGCGGTCAACTTCAACCGGGACAGCCACCCCGAACACGCCGACCGGTACCGGCGGGCCGCCGAATTCGTCGACGTGGCGATCAAGCTCTGGGACAGCTGGGAGGACGACGCGCTGGTGTTCGACACGACGGCCGGGGTGTTCGCCGACACCGACCGGGTGCACGAGGTGGCGCACCGCGGGCCGGAGTTCCAGGTCCGTGGCCCGCTGAACATCCCCCGGGGGCCGCAGGGCCGACCGCTGCTGGTGCAGGCCGGCTCGTCGCCGGACGGGATCGCCTTCGCCGCCCGCTACGCCGAGGCGGTCTTCACCGCGCAGCAGACCCTCGCCGACGGGCAGAGCTTCTACGCCGAGCTGCGCCGGCAGGTCACCGCCGCCGGCCGCGACCCGGACCTGGTGAAGGTCCTGCCCGGCATCGCGCCGGTGATCGGCGGCACCGAGGCCGAGGCGCTGGCGCTCGCCGCCGAGCTGGAGGAGCTGATCGTCCCCGACTACGCAGTGGCCCAGCTCTCCGGGATGCTCGGCATCGACCTGACCGGCCTGCCGCTGGACGGGCCGCTGCCGGAGCTGCCGGCCGCCGGCACCGTGCAGGCCCACCAGAGCCGCTACCAACTCGTCACCGAGCTGGCCCGCCGGGAGCAGCTCACCATCCGCCAGCTCATCGGCCGACTCGGCGGCGGCCGGGGTCACCGGGTCGTCGCCGGTACGCCGGAGCAGATCGCCGACCAGATCGAGCTGTGGTTCACCCAGGGCGCCGCCGACGGGTTCAACATCATGCCGCCGCACCTGCCCGGCGGGCTCGCCGACTTCGTCGACCACGTGGTGCCGGTGTTGCGCTCCCGTGGGCTGTTCCGCACCGAGTACACCGGTCGGACGCTGCGCGAGCACTACGGCCTGCCCCGACCGGCCAGCGCGTACGCCGCGTCGGCCCTGGTGCCGGCATGACCACCGTGGAGCGCCCCTCGACGGACATCGCCGAGCTGCGACCGGTCAACGCGGACCTGTTCCGCGCTCTGCTGCGGCGCCAGGCCAGCAGCGTCACGGTGGTCACCGCTGTCGCCCGCGCCACCGACCCCGCCTGCCTGGGTGGGATCGGCGCGCCCATCCGGGCGGGCTTCACAGCGACCTCCTTCACGTCGGTGTCGCTGGACCCACCGCTGGTCTCGTTCTGCCTCGGGGTGGCGTCGTCGAGTTGGCCGGTGCTCGCCCGCGCCGAGCACGTCGCCGTGCACCTGCTGGGCGCCG
The DNA here is from genome assembly GCF_036136635.1 of Micromonospora sp. NBC_00330. Classification (NCBI taxonomy): domain Bacteria; kingdom Bacillati; phylum Actinomycetota; class Actinomycetes; order Micromonosporales; family Micromonosporaceae; genus Micromonospora; species Micromonospora sp. NBC_00330. Next base: position 4,022,925 of record NZ_CP108012.1, on the reverse strand, counting down.
GGCAGCGGGAGGCCGCCACTGTCTTCGCGACCAGCGGCATCGACCGGTTCGCCGCGTACCCGGACTGGACGTCGGGACCGTTCGGGGTGCCGCTGCTCGACGGGGTGCTGGCCCGGCTGCTCTGCCGGGTGGTGCACCGGGTCCCCGCCGGCGACCACACGCTGGTGATCGCCGAGCCGCTGGCGCTCGGCGACGGTGGCGACGGCGCGCCGCTGGTCCACCACCGGGGCGGCTACACCACGGCCGTCTCGCCGTGAGCGCGGTCACCACGGCCGATCTGCTCGCGTTGGACCGGGCCGCCCAGGACCTGCTGTTCCGGGCGGCCCGCACGGCCAACACGTTCACCGACGAGCCGGTCACCGACGCCCAGGTCGCGGCCATCCACGACCTGATCCGGTACGGGCCGACCGCGTACAACGGTCAGCCGCTGCGGGTGCTGCTGCTCCGTTCGGCGGCGGCGCGGGCGCGGCTGCTGCCGTACGTCTCGTCGAGCAACAGGGCGAAGACGGCCAGTGCGCCACTGGTGGCGGTGCTCGCCGCCGACGTGGACTTCCACGAGCGGCTGCCCGAGTTGTACCCGCACCGGCCGCAGGCCCGCGACTGGCTGAGCGACAGTCCGTCCCGCGTCGAGCAGGCCCGGTTCAGCGCGACCCTCCAGATCGGTTACCTGCTGGTGGGTGTACGCGCCGCCGGGTTGGCAGCCGGTCCGATGGCCGGGTTCGACGCGGCAGGGGTGACCCGGGAGTTCTTCCCCGACGGCCGGCACGAGGCGCTGCTGCTACTCAACCTGGGTCACCCGGGCCCGGACGCCTGGGAGCGGCGGCTGCCCCGGCTCAGCACCGAGGAGGTGGTGCGGACGCTGTGAGCCGACCCGAGGTCAGCGCGGCTCCCACGCGTCGGGCAGCGCGGTGAGCTTGCGGACGTGCGCGGGCAGTCGACCGCTGACGATCTCGGCGAGGCTCACCTCGTCGACGACCCGCCGCACGGCGGCACGCACGGCCACCCACAGGCCGGGCAGGTTCTCCGCCGAGCCTTCGTACCGGGTCTCCTCGGGGCGCAGCCCGCGTACCCCGGCCAGTGGGCCTTCGACGGCGCGCAGCACCGCGCCGACTGTCACCTCGCGTGGTGGGCGCGCGAGGGTGTAGCCGCCCTCGGCGCCGCGCTGCGCGCGGACGATGCCGGCCCGGCGCAGATCCGCCAGGACCGCCTCCAGGAACTTGCGGGGCATGTCCTGCTCCGCGGCGATGGCCTGGGTGGACAGCAGCGAGGGGTACGCGGTGGCGAGGCTCAACGCCGCCCGTACCGCGTAGTCGCCGCGCGCGGAGATCTGCACAGTGCCATCATGCCCGCCCGGTGCCGCCTGGCCCTCCGGCGGGCGGCCCGGGTCTCGTGGCGTGCCCACCGTTGGCGGGTTCGCCCGGGGTGCCGGGGCGGAACCAACCGCCGTTGACGCCCGTCGACTCGGCCGGCGGTCGGGGTCGGACCACCCGGCCGGCCACCGGTTGGTCCCGGGCGGCCCGGAACGCGCCCGGGCTGACCCCGACCTCGCGGGTGAAGAAGCGGCCGAAGTTCGTGGGTTCGGAGAAGCCGAGCCGTCGGCCGATCTGGGCGATCGGCTGATCCGTCGCGGCCAGTAACCGGCCGGCCTGCAACGCGACCCGCTCGTCGATGACCTGTTTGGCGCTGCGACCGGTGACGGCCAGGCAGGCCCGGGTCAGGGTCCGCACCGAGCAGCCGAGCTCGGCCGCATAGTCCTCCACCCGCCGGGTGTGCGGGTAGCCGTGTTCCACCTCGCGGCGGAAACGGTGGAACGTCTCGTCCTCGGGTCGGGACGGCGACCGGTCGTCGTGGGCCACGGCAAGCCGCAGCAGCAGCACCGCCAGTTGATGCCGGAGCAGCGCCCGGGCGGTGGGGCCGTCGGGGTGGCGCCGACAGTCCACCGCCAACTGGCTCACCTCGCTGATCACCGCGTCCTCGTCCTCACCGGCCAACTGCCGCCAGGTCGCTGTCGTGGTCAGGTCGACGTCGAAGCCGCGCAGCGCCTCCGCATCCCAGGCGACCACTGTGGCGTCGAACTGGTTGCCGGCGCAGCGCAGCACCTGGCCGGGGCGGACCCGCAGCAGCGTGCCGGGCCGGCACGGCAGCAGATGAAAGTCGAGTTCCGCGTCGCCGTGCCCACGCGTGGTGAGAATCAACAGCTCCCGCTCGACGATCACCGGCCGACGCCAGCCCGGGGCACCGGCAAGATCGGCCAGCGCGAACGTGGTTATCTCGTCGGTGACGGGAGACGCCGTTCCGATCGATGGCGCGGGGGAGGAATCGGTGGAGACCATCGCCTGCGACGGTAGCCCGAACCGCAGGTCACCGCATCCCGATCGACGTTCGCAGCGGGAATCCGCGGCAAGCTGCGGGCTTGTCCCGGTCCCGGCGGCCGGGCTACGTTACCCGGCGGTAGCGCCGTCGGTCCGCGGTCGACCCGGTATCCGCCGGTCACCCGACCGGCCGACGGCACCCGCCGACTCGCGATGGGATGGGCATGACGCAGCTGTTCTCGGTCGAAGGTAAGACGGTTCTGGTCACCGGCGGCTCGCGGGGGATCGGGCTGATGATCGCCCAGGGCTTCGTCCGGGCCGGCGCGCACGTGATCATCTCGTCGCGCAAGGCGGACGTCTGCGAGGCGGTCGCCACCACCCTGTCCGCCGAGGGCCGCTGCGAGGCCATCCCCGCCGACCTCGGCGACGACGCCGGCGCCGAGACGTTGGCCGCTGCCGTGCGCGAGCGCTTCGGCCGCCTCGACGTGCTGGTCAACAACGCCGGCGCGACCTGGGGCGCACCGCTGGAGGACTACCCCGAGGCCGCGTTCGACAAGCTCTGGGCGGTGAACGTCAAGGCCGTCTTCCGGCTCACCACAGCGCTGCTGCCGGCGCTGCGCGCCGCCGCCAGCGCCGACGACCCGGCCCGCGTGATCAACATCGGGTCGATCGACGGCATCCGGGTGCCGATGATGGAGGTGTACGCGTACTCGGCCACCAAGGCGGCCGTGCACATGCTCACCCGCAGCCTCGCCCACCAACTCGCCGGTGAGCAGATCACCGTCAACGCGATCGCGCCCGGCCCGTTCGAGAGCAAGATGATGGCGTTCGCGCTCGACGACCCGGCGAGCCGCGCCGCCATCGAGCAGCAGGTGCCGCTGGGCCGCATCGGGCGCCCCGAGGACATGGCCGGCACCGCCATCTACCTCTCGTCGCGCGCCGGCGCGTACCTCACCGGCGCTGTCATTCCCGTCGACGGCGGCATCACCACGCACGGCTGAGCACCGGCCGACCCGGGGCGGACTGTCCGCGTACATCCCTGGGTGTGTGCCGGGGCCGCGCGGACTCGGCAGATCCGCGCGGCCCCGGTGTGGCCGGTGTTGCAGGTTCGGGCGGTCAGCGACCGGCGAGCAGCCGGTTCACCGCCGTGTCGACGTCCAGGTGCTCGGCCTCACGGCCGCGCGGGACGACGACGTAGGTCCGTCGAAGGAAACGCACCAGGACGCTGCGCGGCACCTCGAAGAGGGCGTTGCCGTCCGGTGACGAGAGGGCCAGCGCGACGAAGTCGCCGCGCGGTGTGGCCCAGGGCCAGACCCGAACGTCCCCGATGCCGGCCGGCTCGTCCAGGCCGGTGACCAGAAGTTCGCGAGCGAACGACCAACTCACCGCCTCGCCCCCTGCCGATTCGGCATGGAACAGGACATGGACCGCATACGGGTCAGCAGGGTCGTAACGCAGACTGGCACGCACCGGCAAGGCGGTGGCGTCAGGTGCGACGAGCCTTAGCGACGTCTCGACCTCTACGGTCGTCGGTCGGATGACACTCATGGACGTTCTCCCCCCGGCACCGCTGCGGAACGCGCGTGTCCCGCTTTTCCCATACTCAGGTGCTACTCCTGGCTACGCTCCGCCATACGCTGACTTCACCCAGTGGTGGGAAGGGGGACGGAAAGGCCGCGTGAATGTGAGCATTCATGTAGGATTTCCGGTTCTGCCCAGTGCGTGATCCCGCCCGGTATCGGGTGGCTCAGTCGTCGACTTACTCCGGTAACGTCCAGTCGGCCGTTGCAGTGACGGGCCCGAGCGACACTGGGGGGTGAAATGGTGACGAAGCAATCCTCAGTGGATCCGGCGGCGGCACCCGGCCCGCCGAACGGCGCGGTCCGAGCAGCCGAAAAGCGGGGGTACGGAGTGCCGATGGAGCAGCCCGAACGGGCCGGTCGGCCGGCGTCCGACGCCGGTCGTCCCGGCGGTGATGGCGGCAGCCGTGGTGGCGGCGGCGCCGTTGGTCGTGGCGGCGGCACCGGTGTTGGTGGCGGTGGCGACGCCGACGCTGGCCGTGGTGGCGGAATCGCCGTGCAGGAGCGGCCGCGTCGACCCCGCTGGCGTGAGCGAATCTCGCTGACCCTCGACCTCATCCGCGCCAACCCCACCGGCCGGATCGCACTCAAGATCTTCATCGCGATCGCCGGGGCACTGGTGGTGACCATCGGCATCGCCCTCATCCCGCTCCCCGGGCCGGGCTGGCTGCTGGTGATCGCCGGCCTGGGCATCTGGGCCGTCGAGTACCACTGGGCGCGCCGGCTGCTCGGCTTCACCCGCCGCCACGTCCACGGATGGACACGCTGGGTAACGAAACAGTCGCTGCTGGTGCGAATCGTGCTCGGGTCCGTCGGCCTGGCCTTCGTGGCCACGGTGGTCTGGCTGTCCCTCAAGTACAGCCTCGGCATCGACGTGGTGGCCGAGGCGATGCACTACCTCGCGACCCACTGACCCCGGATTTCCGGTCCGGTTCCACGATCGGGTAGAGTCAGTGGCGCTGAGGGCGATTAGCTCAGTGGGAGAGCGCTTCGTTCACACCGAAGAGGTCGCTGGTTCGATACCAGCATCGCCCACTCTCAGTTCGCACAGGTCAGAGGCCGCTTCCCGAATTCGGGAGGTGGCCTTTCTGCTGTCGTACAGCAGCTAAGTACAGCAACAGCGTCAGTGGCCTAGTGAATCGCCAAGGCGTTTGAGGGCGTCTCTGGTCGCCTTGTTGGATACCTGGGTATAGATCTCCATCGTCACGGAGAAGCGGGCGTGCCTCAGCACCTGCATGGCGACTCTGGGGTGGACGTCGAGGTCAGCGGGCGCAGTCCGGCGTAGGCGTTCGGTTGGCCGTCAAGGCTGCCTTGACGGTGGTCGGCCGTCGTGGCGCCGCTGGCGGTGTCGGTGGTCATGGGCCTGCCGAGGTGCCAGCAGGCGTCGATGAGGCGTCACGTCGATTCCAAGCCAGCGCCGCCCTAGCTTTTCGGCGGCGTCGACAGTGGTCCCGCAACCGGCCCGGCTTCCCCGACCGCTTCGACAACATCGAACAGGCCCGAACCTTCTGCTGGTCGACACGGTGCAGGGGTTCGAGGGACCCGATCTACGCTTCCGCCGTCAGTCCGAGGTCCGGATCTGCTCCAGGCGCGTCAGAGGCTCCTGGAGGTACTCCATGAGCTCCCGCAGCGCGTCCTTCTCCGCCCTGGTGATCACAACGCCCTCCTCCCACACGGCGCCGACGAGCGTCGTGATCGCCAGGTCCCAGGCCCCGGCGCCGGCGGCGTCCCGGACGATCGGCAGGTACTTCGGGCTGATCTTGGGTGCGAGCTGGTCGATGATCCGGAGGGTGCGCCGGATGTAATCGGTGACTTCCATGGGTCTCCTGTGGGTGCGGTGGTTAGGGCAGCGGGTTGGTGCGGACGCCCTCGCCGCTGGTGGGGTGGCCGCCGGAGATGCTGCCGTCCTTGTCCAGGGTAACTTTGCAGGTGATGCCGTCGCGAGTGCCGATGACGACCCAGCCGTCGCCGCCGGGACGCGCCTGAGGGCGGCTGTCGGGGTTGGCGGCGATGCTCTTGAACCAGCCCTCGACCTGCTCCTTGGTGGTGCCGGGCGGGAAGAGCGTCTTGCCGGGCTCGGTGGAGGAGGGCTTGTGGTCGCCATTGCCCTTGCCGTCGCCGTCCCAGATCTTGTCCATCGCCCCGTCGCCCATCTGACCGAAGCGGTCCATGTCGTACCTGGCGTCGGCGAACTCGGGGTCGTCCCAGGGGTTGGTCCTCTTGGGCGCCTCGGGCTCGGATGGGTCGGCGTCCTTCGGGCGGCCCTCCTCGGCGCGCTTGATGCCGTGCTGCTGGGCTGGTCCCACGCGCTTGGGCATCATTGCGGGGTTGAACTTGGGACGCTTGGGGCCATCGCCGTCACCGCCGTGCGGTGGGGTGGGGCCTGGGGGCCGCTTGTGGAGACCCGCCACAGCGAGCAGGACCACCAGGACGGCGGTCGTCCGCAGAGCCGCCATGAGTTGTCGCATCGAGGGCCGCCTAGACGTCGAGGAGTGCGCGAAGGGCGGAGAGGCTGGCGATCAGGCCCATCAGCCAGCCGAAGATGCGGCCGGTCCAGCGGACGACGGCGACCGCGAGCTGGGAGGCGACAAGTGGTGTGGCGAAGCCGAGAGAGAAGACCACCTCGGCCAGCCACACCACGACCTTGGCGATGCAGTCGGCGATGAAGGCGCGCACGACCTCCCGCACTATCTGCACCACGGTTCCCGCGCCACGGGTCGCGGCACCCATGCCGGCGGCCGTGCCCGCGAAGATCCCGGCGACGTCGATGTTGATGGTGAGGATGTCGCGGTAGGCGTCGGCGGCGGCGCCCTGCCATCCGTCGAGGTCGCCGACCAGCCGCGCCTTGAGGTCCTCGGCGATGGAGAACAACTCACTTGCCATGTTGTCCCAGGTCATGGCGTGCGTCTCGATGGTCTCGGGATCACCGGCGAGCCAGTCGAGTGCCTGCTTCAGTGGCTCGACCTGCTCGATGGCCCACTCGATGCCCATCGACAGGAGCGTGCTGAACGGGTCGATGGCGATGGCCGCCCCGTCGAGAGCGGCGCCCAAGCCCGCGATTGAGCCGTCGATCCAGCTGCCGGAGTCGATGGCGTCCTTGATGCCCATGTAGTCGTCGGCAAGCGGCAGGCCGGTCCAGCCGTCGCGGTGCGCGGCGCTGGTCGAAGGGATGTCGGAGGTCGTGGCGACCAGTGGGTTGCTCATGAGAGGACGCCGGGCCGGCTCAGGTCGCGGAGTGGAAGGAGTTGAAGCCGTCGGTGGTCGACTCCTCGGTCCGCTCGTAGGCGTCGGCTGTCTTTTTGATTCCCGCGGCGAGCAACGCGATGTTCTCGGCGAGCATCCCCACGCCCTTGTCCTGGTCCCGGTGGCGTCCCTCCAGGATGGGCGGTAAGAACTGGCAGAGCTGCCCGTACGCCTCGTCGGCCTGGAAGATGGTGCCGCTCGCGGCCTTGACGGCGGCGAAGCGGTCGTGAATGGCCAACATGGCCGTGGCGTGCGCGCGCAGGGCCTCGACGTCGACCTCGAATCCCCCGTGCATCAGTAACGCCCCTCTTCGTCCTCGGTGTCGCCGGTCCGGAATCCGGCCAGCAGGGCCCGGCCGGTCGCCGAGTCGGCGCCGACCGTCTCCCGCACGACCTCGGCGGCGGCCTCGGCGAGCTTCACCCGCGCGTTGCGATAGGCGCCCATGATCGCCTGCTGCGTCTGCTCCAGACTCACGCGCTGCACACGCGCGGAGAGCCGGACGTCGGCCATCGCCCCCGTGGAGTCGACGGTGACCTCGACGATCCCGTGGGCGTCGCTGGCCGTGACCCGCAGCGCGCGCAAGCCGGCAGCGGCGGCCTGCGTGTCGGCGGCCCGGCGCGAGGCATTGGCCTGCCATGCCTCAAGGCGTTCCCGCGCATCCTCGGCGTCCAACAGCGGATTACCCATCGCGCCTCCGTTTCGGTTGCCGAGCAGCGGATTCGGAGGCGTCAGTGTAGCCGCGGCCCGCCACACCAGGATTGCCGAGCGAATGCGGCGTGATCTGGTCAATCTGGATCTCAGCGACGTGGGTGCTGATGATCGCCTTCTTCGGGCCTGCTCGACCTGGCGGCGGTGTTCGGCCCAGGGAGCGCCCACCACCTGGGCGGTCAGGTGTGATGAGCCCGGTCAGCGCCTCCCGGAGGTCCGCAAGCGCAGCTTTCCTGCGTGTCACCCGCGCCGTGCGCTCCCAGACTGGCCGCAATCGCGCGTGAGCACACCACACGCCATCTTCGTGGCGGTGGCCTGTGCGTTCAGTGTGGCCGGTCGAGTCGTTGCGCGAACCGTCGGGTGTGGGTCCGCTGGTGTGCCACGCCCCATCGAGGGTTCGAATCCCCGCCGGTCCGCTCGCAGTCTCCCAAGCACAGCCCTGTGACGATCGGGACGGACGCCAGCGGACTGTCCCGGATGCTGGGGGGCTGCTCTAGCAGCTCAGTGACTCGCCCCCAGCCAGGGCGAGCATGGTGAACGTGACGGATGTGCTGAAGGTCCACGACCTTCGCCGCGTGTGCGGCGTGCTGCTGGACGGCCACCAGACCACAGCCCAGCACAATCAGGCTGCGACAGCGATCCTCACGGTCAGCCCAGGATCGCTCGGATGACCGCGGTGTTCCCGTCCAGTTCCAGCAGGTGTACGACCCACCCTCCCGGTTTGGGCTCGGCTCCGGGTTGGTCGCATCCGACTCGCCCGCCGCCGTCGGCGCGTATCGCCACAGTGCACCCGGGGGCTGCCATGAAGCCGCCACCGCCGCCCCTGCCATTGGCGTCGGTCAGTCGCACCCTGACACCACCATTCTCCATGGAGGACGACACCGTCCATCTGCCGAGTGGAAATGTGACCGATCCGGAGAAGGACACTTTGCAGTCGCCGTCGGCACACGCCGTGTACTTGGTGCCGCCCCCGCTCGGCGTCCCCGTCCTCTGTGCCGCTTTCGGCTCCTGTGCCGCTTCGGCCTTCCGTGACTCGTCCGCAGTGGGGGCGGAAGATGCGGAAGGTTCGGCGTTACGGGGACTTGGAAGGGAAGCAGCGCGGGAGGCGGTCGCGGTAGCGACGGTGTCAGGGCTCGACCACGTGGCATCGGAGGACGATTCCGCCTTGGAGTTGCAGCCGGCTACGGCCAAGACCAGCAGTAACGCCCCGATCGCTGTGCGTTTGGCGGAGGGAAGTCGGCAATGCTGCATGCGCGGAGTCTAGTGGCCGGGCTTTGCCGAAGCCCTGCCTCCCGACTGGTGCGAGATCGGGTCTCATGAGCTGCATGAACGACCAACTGGGGACAACCGATGCAAGCCGTCATGGACGTCTGTGGACGTCAGCGTGATGGCGGTTCCGCATTCCGTCCGAAATCCTGATCCATCCGAAGCGACGGACGCGGACGGAATCCGTCGGACGAGGTGCCCGGAAGTTGCAAGCGAGAAGTCCAGGGACTGGTGTCGGCGCGTGGAAGGCAGCGCACGGCGTGTGGGGGTTCTAAGGCGGTAGGCAGGCCGGTAGCGTTGGCACGGCGGCCTGGGTGCCGACGGAGCGTCCCGCGCTACGAGGAGGTCCGGGATGGATTCCTTGCCGGAGTTGACTTTCGGGCAGCGGTTGAAGGTCTACCGGGAGCGGTCCGGGAAGACCCGTGCGGTGCTCGGGGGGTTGGTGGGGCGCAGCGCCGAGTGGGTCAAGGCAGTGGAGACCGATCGCATCCTGCCGCCGCGCATTCACATGCTGGATCGCATCGCGCGTGCCCTCAAGGTCGAAGTGTCTGCCCTGGTCGGGGAGTTGAGCGCCCGGTCTGCCGTGGTCAACGGGCCGGAGCATCCGGCGCTGGCGTCGGTTCGGGACGCCGTGAACCGCTTCGCAATCTCCGACGAGGCATCCCCGGAGTCGTTGACGAGCCTGAGGGAGCGGCTCGCGGTGGCATGGCGGGCACGCCATCAGGCGTCGGATCACCGTACGGTGTTGGGTGGGTTGCTGCCGGGGCTGCTGCGGGACGTGCAGCGCGCCGCGTTGGCGTACGAGAGTGATGAGCGTCGGCAGGCTCAGGCACTGTTGGCGGAGACGTTCGGGCTGACGCAGATGTTCCTTGCCTACCAACCCGCTGCCGAGTTGTTGTGGCGGGTCGCGGACCGAGCGATGGTGGCAGCGCAGGAGTCCGGCGACCCGGAGGCGGTGGCGTGCGCGGGATGGTTCCTGTGCCAGGTGCATCGGGATGCCGGTGACTGGGACACCGCGATGGCGATGACCCTGGACCTCCTGTCGGCGCTGGAGCCGCGCACGGCCGACGGGACTACGAACCTGGTGGCGCTCTGGGGCGCGCTGAACTTCGAGGCTGCCTACACCGCTGCCCGTGCTGGTGAGGAAGGCCGGGCCTGGCGGTACTGGGATCGCGCGGACCAGGTGGCGCAGCGCCTGCCGCAGGGCTTCTATCAGCCGCAGACGTCGTTCTCGCGGATCATCATGGGCGCCCACGCGGTGACCGTGGCAGTGGAGTTGCAGAAGTCCGGTGAGGCGGTGCGACAGGCACGCCGTCATGATTCCGCAGCGATCCCGTCGAGGCCGCGCCGGGCACGCCATCTCATCGAGGTCGCGCGGGCGCACTACGGCAAGGACGACAAGGAAGCTGCCGTGATGACCCTCCGGCAGGCGTACGAGTCGGCCCCGGAGACGATCCGCTTCAACGGGTACGCCCGTCAGATCACCTTGGATCTGCTCGACGGCCCACGTTCCACTCGTGAGGACGCCCGTGACCTCGCGATCAAGGTCGGGCTTCTCTCTTGATCCAGGGGTAGAAACCTTACCCATTCCGCTCCGCGACCCACCGTAGCTTCTTGCTCACGGGATACGGCGGGCGGTGCGGGTATCGCCTGGTCGCCGCGTCCCTCAACGTCGAGGGCAGGAAGCCGTCCTCTGCTCGAACGAGGGAGGGTCCGTGCGGCGCGTCTCGTATGACGAGTACCTCTCGGCCACCGCGCTGACTCTCGCCCGCAGGCATCGGCCGGTGTGGTCGTGGCGACTTTGGCGGCATGTCTGCCGCTGCGGAGCCGACCTGCCGTGCCGTGCTCGGCACCGAATTCCGATCAGCCGTGGCCACTGGCCACAGGAAGGTGAGCAATGAGCGGCGGGCAGGCACGGGCGATCACCGCTCGCTTCCTGGCGGGTGTGCGGTGAGCGTCCACGGCCCGGTCATGCCGATCTGGAGCTGCGGTGGCTGTGGCCTGCCCTGGCCCTGCCAGACCAGGAAGCGCGAGCTGCGGGCGGAGTATGCGGATGCTCCGGTGTCGCTGGCTCTCTATCTGGGGTCCTACCTCGTCCAGGCAACCGAGGACATGCCTTGGACATCGGCAGGGGTGCTGCACCGGCGGTTCCTCGGATGGACCAGGGAAACCGAGCTATCGAAGCCGGCAGTGCAGCAGCCAAGTACAGCAACCGTGCCGGTCGAACCGAACCGGTAACCCGTCGACAGACGGCCTGACCTCGCATCAAGCCTCGTCGGACCGGCTTGCCGAGAGTTCACACGGGAGCGCGCTAGCAACGCTTCAGTCATCTCCGTATTCGTCCACGTCCAGATCGACCCCGGTGTGGTGAAGGAACTTCAGGGCTCGGCGATCGAGGTGCCAGCCGAGTCGTTGATGCTGGTCGCCATCTTCGTCATTGAAGTAGCGCACCACCTGGAGTGTCGAGGTGAAGCCCTCCTCCTCCGACTCGTCGATCACTCTCACGAGGGCCGCGATCCGATCAGCGATAGGCTCAAGGCGGTCGATGAGGCGGTCAATCTGCTCATCGACCGTCAAGCCGCTGTCACGACACACAACCCTCCACGAGTGGACGGCCGGCACCGGAGGGTTCTCCCTCTTGCTCCCCTTGACGCTAATCTCGTCTGGCTCCGTGCCTAACCGCGTCGCCATCTCGCGTGCAGGGAGATGATCCGAACGCAACGAGAAGTACACGTACTGATGTACCCGCATGGCCCGATCATGGCAGCGCACCAGCGCAACAAACCAGCTTCACCCTCGCGATGCACATTCGCCGTGATGGCGAGATGGTTCGTCGCTCGGCGCTTCCCCTGGGAGCCGAGAAAGCATCTAGGAGGAATCGTGCCGAACGCGCTGGACTTTCTAGCGGGCCCGGTCTGCCTCGCACTTGGCGTGGTGCTCACGCTGCAAGCAGTTCGGCGCTTGCGGGCAGAAAGACGGCACGGCCAGCGGCCGCCTCGCAGAGAGCTTCTCAGTGGACGAGAGTTGCTATGGGAGGGTCTCGCGGTCGCCCTGCTCGGGACCGCCAACCTGCTCGATAGACCGTGGACTCTTCTGGCCATTCCAGCGATGGTCGTGATCGTGGTGCTCGCGGTGCGCATCTTCATGCGCTTGATCCAGGAACATCGGTCCTAGCGCTCGAAGCGACCCTCGCCCACGTCCGAGACTCTACGTCGGCGCACTCGGCGACTGCGGCCCGCGCAAGCAAGCAGTAGGCGCCGGGGACTGTCAGAATCGTGATGACAGAACCGGTGCGCGGACGCGGGGAGAAGCATGAGCGACTTCAACGACAAGATCATCGCGGAGTTTCGCGAGAACGGTGGCCAGGTCGGCGGTCAGTTCGCTGGCGCCCCGCTGCTGCTGTTGCACACGGTCGGCGCCAAGAGCGGCCAGCCTCGCGTGAGCCCGATGATGTATCAGAAGGTGGACGGCGGCTATGCCGTGTTCGCCTCCAAGGGCGGTGCGCCCAGCAATCCCGACTGGTACTACAACCTGCTCGCTGACCCGAAGGCCCAAGCGGAGATCGGTACGGACAAGGTCGAGCTGGTCGCCAGAGTTGCCGCCGGGGACGAGCGGGAACGGATCTGGAGCGCGCAGAAGGCCGCGTATCCAGGCTTCGCCGACTACGAGCGGAAGACCACCCGCGAGATCCCGGTCGTCGTACTGGAACCTGCGCCGTAGGCAGCGACGGCACAACTGATTGATGCGTGGATCCGTCGGCGGGCGCGCGCCCGCCGACGGACCTCAACGCAAGACGCCGCCTACGGTTTGCGGGCGAGGAGCCCGACGAAGGTGTGATAGGTGTCGGTCTGCACCGTGGCCGGTGCGTCCGGCTCTGGACGCCACTCGGCCAGCGGCACCAGCCCCGGCTCCAGCACCGTCAGCCCATCGGCGAACGAGAGGATCTCCTCGTCGGTACGCCAGCGGCCGGTGCCCAGCGACTCGTTGAAGACCCGCTCGACCTCGCGGGCCTTGCGGGAGCCCTCCGGGTCTCGCTCGCCCGGGTCGCGGAAGTGCGAGATCGCCACGTAGCTGCCGGAGGGCAGCGCGTCGATCAACGCGGCCGCCACCGCCTTCGGGTCCTCGTCGTCGCCGAGGTGGTGCAGGATCGCGAAGAGCAGCAACCCGATCGGCCGGTCGAAGTCGAGGAACCGGCGTACGTCCGGGTGGTTGAGGATCGCTTCTGGCTCACGGATGTCCGCCTGGATCACCGTCGCGGTGCCCTCCGCGGCGAGCAGGGCCCGCCCGTGCGACAGAACTATCGGGTCATTGTCCACATAGACAACCTGAGCCTTCGGGTTCTGCTCGGTGGCGACCTCGTGCACGTTGCCCTGGGTGGGCAGCCCCGATCCGATGTCGAGGAACTGGTCGATGCCGGCCTCGCTGACGAGGAAGCGAATCACCCGACGCAGGAAGGCCCGGTTGGCTTGGCCGGCTGCCGGCCCGTCGGGTGTGATCCGCAGGGCGTGCTCGGCGACCTTCCGGTCGGCCTCGAAGTTGTCCTTGCCGCCGAGGAAGAAGTCATAGACCCGGGCCACGCTGGGAATGTTGGGGTCGATACCGGGGGGTGCCGCCTTGTCGCGGGTCACAGGCGTCTCCATTCGATGGGGATTGGCGCAGGTCGAGGTCTGCGGCGGTGCCGGCGTTCCGGCGAGTGTAACGATCGGGAGGGTTGAATTTTGCCCCACTGGTATCGCTCCCAGTGAATCGTCCCCCCGGTATTGACGACACACCGGGGTCGCGGCCGGCAGCCGGCCGCGACCCGTCCCGCCCGAGCGACGCGGCCCCGGCGTCAGGAGCAGTTCTTGCCCTTGTTGATGCAGGTGGCGATGCGTTGCATCGTCTGGGCGGAGTTGACGTTGACGAAGTCGTTGTGGTCGGAGAAGGGGTTGTGGTTCTCCTCGGGGAAGGAGTCGAGGGCGTACTGGCCCTTGACCTGCACGTCGCGGGCGATGTCGTAGGCCACTGTGATCCGCAGTTGCGGGATCGCCCGGAAGCCCTGTGGGCAGGCGCCGGTGGCCTTGTCGGCGAACGCGACGTGGTTGCGGTGGTTGTCGCTGTCGACGTTCCTGCCGTCCCAGCAGCCGGGGAAGTCGTGGACGCGCTGCACCTGGCTGCCGGCGGGGCAGATCGGGTACTTGTCGGAGAGCCGGTCGGTGAAGCCCGAGCAGGTCCAGGTGGCACGGGCGTTGGCCGGGCCACGGCTGGTGGGCTTGGCGTCTCCGGTGAGGGCCCGGAGGAACTTCGGCATCGGCACGACCTTGCTGACGGGGTTGCCGCGGTACTCGATCAGCACCTGCGCCGGGCGGACGATGCCGCCGGTGTTGCCGGGCAGCTCAAGGTTGGGCCCCTGCGGGTCGGGGAGCGCGGCGGCGGTGGTGGGTGCGCTGCTTGGTGTCGCCGGGGTGGTCGAGGCCTGGTCCAGCGTGCAGCCGGCGAGCGCTTCGAGGCCCTGCGGGCGAGGGGCCTGCCGCCCGATCGCGGTGGCGATCCGGTCGAGCACGGCGACCCGCTTGGCGCGCAGCGGTCCGAGGATGGCGTTGTCGACGAAGGCCGGCCCGCCCTGGCCACGGCTGGTGACAAGGCGTTCGTTGGCCTCGGAGATCTGCCGGTCGAGGTCGTCGAGGTTGCGGTTCACCTCGGCAAGCGCCCGATCGGGTACGCCGGGCAACCGGTCCCGCAGGGCCGGGCACTGGATTCGCGGATTCGCGGCCTGGGCCGCCTCGACGCTCGACCGGTGGGCGCTGCCCGGCATCCGGGCGTGCATGTCGTCGTAGCTGACGTCACAGTCGACGAGCGAGACCAGGCCAGGCTGGTTGCCGCCGGCGGCGGTGATCGTGGTGCTGATCTGCTTGATCATCGCGGCGCGGCGGGCTCGCAGCGAGTCGATGACCTCCCGGTTGAAGGCCGCGTCGATGCGGCCCCGGCTGGCGGTCATCCGCTGGTTCGCGGCGGCCTGCTGGCGATCCAGCTCTGCCAACAGACGGTCGACGGTGCCGAGGGCCCCGGTGGGGACTGCCCGCAGCCGTTTGCCGACCGAGGGACAGACGACCATCGGCTGGGTCTGGGCGAGGGCCTGCTGGACCTGCTGGACCTGCTTGCCGCCGCGGACGGTCTTGTCGATGCGTACCACCGGCCAGAAGTAGGACGACTTGTCACCGTTGCGGCAGGTGGTGGCGGAGGCGTCCAGATCGGCGTCGGAGGAGTTCGCGGTGATGGCCAGGTTGCCGACGAAGTCGTGGACGTGTTCGGCGCCGTTGCGGATGCCGGGCTGGGCCACCGGATTGTCCGGGCTGAACTTGCCGTTGCCGTTCGTGCCGCAGTCGACGGTGAACCGGCCGGTCGACGCACCGGCGGCCGGCCTCGGGTTCTGCACGTTCGGCGGCACGTTCTCGATCGACACGAACTGGTCCAGACTGGTGGCGGCATCCGCGGTGCCCTTGCCGCCACCGGAGACGAAGGTGGCGGTGAGCGCGCCGGTGGCCGCCAGCACGAGCGCGGCCATGGCGAGCCGGGCCGGCCGGGTCTGGACCAGTGCGGTCCCGTTCTTTCTGCGGGTCATCGGAATCTCCTCAAAGCCGGAAACGGCTCCGGTGATGTGCTGTCTCCCCTCGGTACGGGCCGGCGGGCGGTCAACGGTCAGCGGTCACCGGGCACGTCATGGTTCGGTAAGAAGTCGGGCATGAGCCGGGCCGGTTGCCGGCCGAGGCGTGAGACACGTTGGCGATCATCGATTTGTTGCTGCATCGTCGACGTATGACAGGCGTTCGCTCGTCCTCGCTGCTCCGCCGTCTGCGGCCGGGTCTGCTGACCGCCGTCGTGCTGTCGACGGCGGTGCTCGGCACCGCTCTGAGCGTCGCACCGGCGGCCGACGCCGGCACCGTGACGCCCGCCGCGTACCCGCGGGTTGCCCCGGCGCCCGGCGGGGCCGCGGTGTCCGTCGCGGCGCCGGCCGGGACCACGCCGCCAAAGCCGTCCAGTACGCCGAGCACCTCGCCCGTCCTGCCGAGTGCGCCCACGAACCTGACCGCCAGCGAGGTCCGTACCGCGTCGGTCACCCTCACCTGGACGGCCGCCACGTCCGACTGCTGCGACATCGCCGGGTACGACATCACGTACTACCAGGAGTTCGGCGACATCGTCTTCAGCGCCAGCGTCGGGGCCGTCACCAGCACCACGATCACCGGCCACCTTGGGGCGGGCCAGCAGTACACGTTCCGATTGATCGCCCGGGACAGCCTCGGTCAACGCTCGAACTGGTCGAACGCGCTGACAGTGGTCACACCGGTGACGGACACCGGCCCGGACACCACCCCGCCGACCGCGCCGCAGAACCTGACCGTCGGCGAGGTGACCGCCTCGACCGGCACGTTGTCCTGGTCGCCGTCGACGGACGACGTCGGCGTGCTCGGGTACAACGTCTACCGGTTCGACGGCTGGTTCACCTCGCAACTGGTCGCCACAGTGCCGGGTACGACGTTCACGACGGACCTACCTGCTTCGACGCCGCTGCGGAACCTGTACTACGTGCGGGCCCGGGACGCGGTGGGCAACGTGTCGATCGCGTCGAACACCGTCACTCTGCCCACGACGACGACCACTCCGACGCCCCCGCCGCCCTCGACCTGCCGGGTGACCTACCGGAACCAGTCCGAATGGCAGGGCGGCTTCGTGGCCACGGCGACGGTCCACAACGTCGGGGCGGCCCCGATCGACGGCTGGGCCGTCACCTTCAGCTTCCCGGGAGACCAGCAGGTCACCTCGGGGTGGAACGCCACGATCGGCCAGACCGGGACCACAGTGACCGCTCGTAACGTCGACTGGAACCGCGTCCTCGCGCCCAACGGCTCCGCGACCTTCGGCGTCCAGGGGCGGTGGAGTGTCAGCGACACGCCGCCGACCGGCTTCTCGCTGAACGGCGCATCCTGCACGGTGGGCTGAGGTGGGCACACATTCGGTCACACCTGACCGCCGCCGCCAGAGGGCCCTGCTCGGGGCCGTCGCGACCGGCCTCCTCGTCGTCGCCACCACGCTCGCCGGTGCGCCCGCGCCTGTCTCCGCAGCGAACACGCTCACCATGCGGGGTGCCGACGTCTCCTCGTTGCAGCGCAGCCTGGATCTCGGTGCCAAGTACTACGACGCCGGCGGGGTCGCCCGCGACCCGCTGGACATCTTGAAGTCCGTCGGCGTCAACTACGTCCGGTTGCGCGTCTGGAACAACCCGATCAGCGGCTACAACAACAAGAGCGCGGTGTTGGGCCAGGCGAGGGCAGCCAGGGCGAAGGGCCTCAAGGTGCTCATCGACTTCCACTACTCCGACACCTGGGCCGACCCGGGCAAGCAGTACAAGCCGGCCGCCTGGGCCGGCCACAGCCTGAGCCAACTGCGTACCGACGTCTACACCTTCACCTACGACGTCTGCGCCAGCCTGCGGGGGCAGGGCACGCCACCCGACAGCGTGCAGATCGGCAACGAGATCAACGTCGGGATGCTGTGGAACGAGGGCAAGGTCGTCAACAACGACTTCGCCCCGCTGGCCGGTCTGCTGAAGCAGGGCTACAACGCGACCAAGGCGTGCGGCAGCAGCATCCCGGTGATGATCCATACCGCAAACGTGGACAGCAACGCCAACGCCCGATGGTTCTACGACGGCATCCGCGCCCAGGGTGTGCAGTGGGACATCACCGCCCAGTCGTACTACTGCATGTGGCACGGCACCCTGGCGAACCTCTACAACAACATCGTCGACCTGCGCGGGCGCTACGGCAAGCCGGTGGTGATCGTGGAGACCGCGTACCCCTTCACCCGGAACAACGCGGACAGCGAGCCGAACGCCATCGGCGACGCGACCTGTGACGGCATCAGCGCGACCTGGTCCGGGCAGGCCCAGGAGTTCGACTGGGTGCAGAACACCGCCCGCAACGCGGGCGCCATCGGTGTCTTCTACTGGGAACCGACCTGGTACGCCGTCCGCGGCAACGGCTGGGACCCGGCCAACATCAACGGCACCGGAAACCAGTGGGACAACATGGCCGTCTTCGACTGGTCCGGGCGGGTGAACCCCGGCGTACGCTGGACGCCCTGAACCCGCGCCGGACGCGCGGCGACGGTTCCTGGCCTCTGCCAAGGGCTGCTCTGGCAGCGGCCAGGATCCGTCGCCGAACCACTATCGGGAGCCGGGCGGGATCAGCAGGTGCGCGTCTGCCAACTCACCTTCGCCGCGAACATGGGCACATACAGGTCCCCGCCGCCGGGACGAGCGCAGATCGTGCCGGAACGCTGTGTCCCGAGGTAGTTGTAGGACCAGGTGATCTCGGCGTTGCAGGAGGTGCGGTTGTAGAAGTTGAAGGCCGGGACGTTGCCGGGTGCGTCTCCTGCTGGGTGACAGGGGTACGCGCTCGCTCTCTGGCTATCCCGATCGAGCTGACGCGATCCACGGATGCCCGGGGACAATGGCGCTCTCCAACGTCCGTGGGTCGATACTCCACTGACCAGCGAGCGTGAGCACGGTTTCCTCATCTGGCCACGGCGAAGTCTCGTCATCGTCGTCCCAAGGCTCGTCCTCGTCGGAGACGGTCCCGACTCCGAGTGCTTGCTCCTCCAGCGTGCGTTCGCCGACGTCAAACAGCACCTCGCCGCGCTCGCCGAGGTAGGCGAATGCTCGTTCCACCATGCCGCCCCTGGCGCGCCCCCACCCGTGATATTCGACGACGCGATGAGTGCCGAAGTACTGCACCTCACCGAGCAACTGGCTAAGCGCTGCCAGCCAAGGGGCGAATCGGTCGCCTTCGGGTGCGGGAACGTCCCTCGAAGCGGCGAGCGTCCATCGGTCAAGCGGCGGCGTGAGCAGCCACTGGCCCTGGTCGTCATACGCAGCGGTGACCGCATCACGCCAGTTGGCGGGAGTGGGACGGCTGAGGTTCAGCGCGGCCGCGACAGCCTCTGCGTCCCGGTCACGTATGGCGAGCCAATCAAGCTTGTAGCCAAAGCCGAGCGCTGCATCGGGAGCCATCAGCGGTTGAGGTAGGCGGTCAGGCCGCCGAGTTCCTCGCTGGCGATGAACACCGACCGTACGTTGAGGATGGCCTCTTCGACGTGGGCGGGGCAGCCCCACGCCGCGTCACCCCACGAATCGGCGATCTTGACCTCGGCTGGCGCTGTGCACCCGGCGGCGCCGCCGAGCTGGCAGTGCTCGGGGTGGGGCGTGGCGGCCTGCGCGGCCGCGGCGGCACGCATCTGGGTGGCGAGTTCCGCGGCGGCGGCGGCGCGCTGCTCGGCCTCGGCGCGCAGTTCCCGCTCGACGCGCAGCACCTTGGCCAACTCGTCATTGGCCGACTTGGCGCGTGCCTCGGCGGCGAGCTTCGCCTGCTCGATGTGGTGGCGTTCGATGGCCAGGGCTGCGGTGCCGGCGAAGAGCCGGGTGAGGGCGAGGTCGGTGTCCTGCGGGACGCGCGGGGTGCGGTGATACATCGCGAAGGTGCCCAACAGGCCGCCGTCGCGAGCCAGGATCGGCGTGGACCAGCAGGCCGCCAATCCGGCCTGGTCGGCCAGGTCCCGGAAGTCGTCCCAGAACGGATCGGTGGCGATGTCGGTGACGATGACTGGTTCCCGACGGTGGGCGGCGGTGCCGCACGAGCCGACACCTTCGCCGGTCGCGATGCCGTCGATGGCCTGGTTGTAGAAGTCGGGCAGGCTCGGTGCGGCGCCGTGGCGCAGGTGCCTGGCGTCGGGATCGGCGAGCAGGACGGAGACGAGGACCTCCTGCGGTGCGAGGTTCTCGATACAGCGGGCCATTCCGTCGAGCACCTCGGTCAGGGGTGCCTGGCGGGCGATCTGCTCCAGCAGGGCACGGTGTTCGGCCATCAGCCGTTGGGCATGCTTGACCTGCGTGGTCTCCACACCGAGCACACGGATGCCGGTCACGTTGCCGTCGGCGTCCCGACGCGGCTCGTAGGTGAAGTCGAAGAACGCCTCCCGCGCCTGCGGGCCGCTGCCCAGCATGATCCGGACGTCACGGCCGGTGTACGGCTCACCCGTGCGGAAGACCTGGTCCAGGAGCGCGATGAATCCCTGACCGGCCAGTTCGGGCATCAGCTCGGCGATCGCCACCCCGACGCGGGCCCGCTCTTGGCCGATGGTGGCGAAGAACGCCGGGTTCGCCGTCTCCACCAGGTGCGATGGCCCCGCCAGAGACGCGAAGACGGCGATGGACTGCCCGAACAACGCCCGCAGGTCCTCCTCCGCTACTTGCTCGGCAGCCGCCGAATCCGCAGCAGCAGTGGACCCTTGGCCTGGTACGGCGGTCATTGTGTGGGTCTCGCCTCTCGTCTGCGGATACGGGATCGCCGGTGGTGCCACCCGGGCGGTGAGGGTGGCCGTGGTGCGGAGGTGCTTGGCTGAGGCCGCCGCCGGTGCAGCGTACCCACCTGCCCGATCTACAGGTCCTACCCACCAACCAGGCACCGCAACCCGTCGCCCGAACAGCCACCAACCTCAATCCTGAAGCGCCGCAGTCAGCAGTTCGGACGTGGCGTCGTCGAAGGCGACAAGGCGAACACGCTCAACCGTTGTCGGCGTCGCTCTGATGGTCGAGATTGCGATCTTCGCTGCCTGGTCGGCCGGGAATCCGTATACGCCAGTGGCGATGGCGGGGAAGGCGACGCTGCGAGCGCCAATCTCATCGGCAACCTCAAGGCTGCGCCGATAGCACGACGCCAGGACGTCAGCCTCGCCGTAGCCGCCGCCTTCCCACACCGGGCCAACGGTGTGAATGACATGACGTATTGGTGGATCCAGGTCAAAGGCTGGCGTGGCAACCGCATCGCCGGGATCACACGGAGCCAGCGCTGCCCCCGCCTGGGCCAGACGCGGGCCCGCCGCACTGTGGATCGCCCCATCGACACCGCCGCCACCCAACAGCGACTCGTTCGCCGCGGTCACGACGGCGTCGACGTCCTCGCTGGTGATGTCGCCACGAACAACTTCGACCACAGGCATGGCTCGATGATGCCACCAGTCGGAGGTCAGATCAGGGCTGCCGCGAGGGCGCGGAACGCGTCGGCGGGGAACGCCTTGTCGTCGCCGCCGTTGAGCACCTGGATCGCCACCTCGTCCGCGCCGGCCTGGTAGTGCTTCTCCAACCCGGCCACCACCTTCTCGACGCTGCCCCACGGGATCAGCGCGTCGACGAGGCGGTCACTGCCGCCGTCGGCGAAGTCCTCGTCGGTCCAGCCGAAACGCCGCAGGTTGTTGGTGTAGTTCGGCAAGGCGAGGTACCCGCTCGTGTACTGGCGGGCGGTGGCGCGCGCGGTGGTGGCGTCCGCGTCGAGGACCACGGCGACCTCGGGGGCGAGCAGCCGGTCGGGCCCGATCGCCGCCCGGGCTTCGGCGGTGTGCTCGGCAGGGACGAAGTACGGGTGCGCCCCGGCGGAGCGGTCGCGGGAGAGTTCGAGCATCCGCGGGCCCAGTGCGGCAAGGATGCGCCGCTCGGGCGAAAGCCCGGCCGCGTCGAGGCCGTCGAGGTACTGCACCATCCGCGAGTACGGCTTGCGATAGTCGGTGCCGCCACTTTCCACCACCACCGCGTGGCTGGCGCCGAGACCGAGCAGGAACCGGCCGGGATGCGCCTGCTCCGCGTCCTGGGCGAACGCCGCCGCCTCGGGCGGCGACGAGTGCCAGATGCTCACGATCCCGGTCGCGACCCCGATGCGCGTGGTCCCGTCCAGGATCTCCCGGAAACGGGGGGCGACGTTCTCGCCGAAACCACCGGAGAACCAGATTCGTGAGTAGCCGAGGTCTTCCAACTCGGTCGCGGCGTCGATGGCCGCGCCCTGACTCTCGCTAGCAAGGAAGAACGGTTGCCACACGCTGACGAGTCGTTGTGCCATACCGCCACCCTACGACCGATCGGCCGCTGACCGCGTCAGCTTGCGCTCCCCAAGCCCAATGTGAACGGGCCGACAGGGCCGCCGGCAGAGTCTGTGGTGCCGAAACCCGAGCCGATCCACGGTAGCCTCGCGGCATGGGTCCAACCTGGTCGATGCCCTTGCGGCTGAGCCTGATGTGGATATCGACGGTGCTCCTGCTTGTGCTGTTTGCGCACGGACTGCGTGTCGAGTACCTGCCAATCGAGGCGCTCACCGGCAGCGTCTGGGCGGCGCTCCTCGGCACGGGTGCAATCCTGTCGAGCGGATTGGCCAGGTGGGGGCACGGCAAGAGTGCCATCGTGCTGCTGTGCGTGGCGGCCCTGGTTGCCTGCGATGTGGCGGTCGTCGTCGACAGTGCGTTGATCTACGACGGGGCCGGTTATTGGACGCTCAACGGTGGTGTCGGCCTGCCGTACTCATACGCACCGTTGTGGTATCCAGCCTCGCTGCTGCCCTGGTTCGATGTCTTCGGCATCGACCAGACGGCCATCACGGCGGGCGATGTCGAGTGGCAGGCGGAGCACGTCGCTCCGGTGGCAGTGGTGCTGACCAGCGCGTCGGCCCTCTTCGTCGCATTCGTGGCGAGGGGGCTGTTCGGGGGTTGGCAGGCCAGCCCGCAGCGCCGGCTGGTACGCGCCGATTCCTGACTCACGGTGTGAGGCCGGCCTGGATCGCCAGGATGGCGGCTCGTACGCGGTCGCGGCTGCCGGTCTTGGCCAGCACGTTTGTGACGTGGGTCTTGACGGTGCTCATGGACAGGTAGAGGCGTTCGGCGATCTCGTTGTTGTTGAGTCCGGCGCCGATCAGGGCGAGCACGTCGGTCTCCCGAGCGGTGAGCTGGTAGGCCGCCAACTCCACGCGGGTGGCCGGCCCGGTCGCGCGGACCCGTTCGAGGACGGCGCCGGTGACCTCGGCGGAGAGGACCGCCTCGCCGGCCGCGACGGTGCGCACCGCGGCGATCAGGTCACGGGCGCTGGACCTCTTGAGCAGGAACCCGCGCGCGCCGGCGGCGATGGCGTCCAGGACGTAGGCGTCGTCGTCGAAGGTGGTGACGACGATGACCGCCGGGGCGTGCGGGATCGTGGCCAGCTCGCGGGTGGCCTGCAGGCCGTCGAGCACCGGCATGCGAATGTCGACGAGGGCG
The DNA here is from genome assembly GCF_036136635.1 of Micromonospora sp. NBC_00330. NCBI lineage: Bacteria > Bacillati > Actinomycetota > Actinomycetes > Micromonosporales > Micromonosporaceae > Micromonospora > Micromonospora sp. NBC_00330. Next base: position 3,999,707 of record NZ_CP108012.1, on the reverse strand, counting down.
ACGTCGATGCGGGAGTCGCGGCGTACGGCGTCGAGGAGCTGCCTGCCATCGGCCGCCTCGGCCGCGACCTGGATGTCGGGTTGGGACCGCAGGATCAGGCTGAAGCCGTCCCGGACCAGCTCCTGGTCGTCGGCGATAGCGACGCGGATCATTTGGTCGCCACCGGCAGGTTCGCCTGCACCACTGTGCCGCCGCCGGGGCGCTGGCTCAGCTCCCAGCTCCCGCCGCGCGCGGCGACGCGCTCCCCGATGCCGAGCAGGCCCGAGCCGCTCGTGGGTGCGCGGGGCGGCCCGACGCCGTCGTCGCTGATCCGTAGGCGGGCGTGGTCGCCGACGCGGGCCAGTTCGACCCAGGCCGCCGTGGCCTTCGCGTGGCGGGCGATGTTGGTGAGGGCCTCCTGGGCGATGCGGTACGCGGTCAACACGCCGATCTCGTCCAGGCCCGGCTCGGGGTCCACCTGGACCCGCACTGTCACGCCCCGTTGGCGCAGCGGCTGGGCGAGCAGCTCGTCGATGTCCGACAGGCGCGGCGGGGCGCTCACCGCTATCGACGCGTCCGGATCGCGCAGATGCACGACGAGCGTGTCCAGCTCGCTCAGTGCGGTGCGGCCACTGCCCGCGATCGCCCGCAGCGCCGCCCCCGGGTCGTCACTGAGCTGGCCCGCCTCGGCCTGCACCACCATCGCGGTGACGTGGTGGCCGACCACGTCATGCAGCTCACGGGCCAGGTTGGTGCGCTGTTCCAGCCAGGCGGCCTGGCCGCGCAGGTCGTCCGTCTCCCGGGTCAGGGCTTGGCCGCGGGACCAGGATCGCAACAGGATCGCCAGGAGGTAGCCGGCCGTCACGAAGAAGAACGGCTGCTCGTACACCCCTCGCTCGTTGACCAGCGCGGTGGTGAGAGCGCCGGTAGCGCCGATCAGGCCACCCACCCACCCCAGCCACGGGTGTCGGGCCGGATCCTCGCAGACCGAGACGAACACCAGGCCGGCGGCCGCGAGGCCCAACTGCACCGACTCGCCGGTGCTCACGATCGCCACGAACCCCGCGCAGACCGCGAAGACCAGGGTTCGGTAGCGGGGGCGCAGCGCCGTGGCCCCGAGGCCGACCGGCAGCACCAGCCACGCCCAGCCCGCCGGCACGGACACGCCGTCTTCGACGGTGGTGACCACGGCGGCGATGATCAAACCAACCGCACCGTACGCGAGCCGGCGCACTCGCTCGGGGTCGCGCAACCGTTCGCGGATTCCAGTCCTCACCCGCACAGTCTCCGCGACCAGCCGGAAGACCGGCCAGTACCCAGGTACCGGATCGGCCGGCACCCCGGTACCACAGTGGGAACCAGATCGGCACCGCGGCACGTTCCGCGAAGACGCCCGCCGGACGACTCTGCGGGGGTGACTCTCGTCGACTCCCGCGCCGCCATCACCGTCGGCCCGCTTCGTACGGTTCCCAACTACATCACCGCCGTTCGCACGGTCGCCGCTGTCACCGTCGGTATCGTGGCCCTCGTCTCCGGCTCGGTGGCATTGATGGCGGTATCGTACGGTATCTACTGGCTCGGTGACGTGCTCGACGGCTGGGCCGCCCGCCGGCTCGGACAGGAGACCCGCGCCGGGGCCGTCTTCGACATCGTGAGCGACCGCGCGTGCACCGCCGTACTCTGCGTGGGCCTGGTCTCCCTCGTGCCCGACGTCGCGGTCGTGGCAGTGGTCTTCCTGCTCTCGTTCCTGGTGCTGGACACGATGCTGTCGCTGGCGTTCCTGTGCTGGCCGGTGCTCAGCCCCAACTACTTCCACCTGGTCGACCGGCGGGTGTGGGCGTTGAACTGGTCGCCTGTGGCCAAGGTCGCCAACACCGCAGGCGTCATCGGCGCCATCGCGTTCGGGCAGTACCTGCTCGCGCTGGGCGTCGCCGTCGCCGTCGTCGCGGTCAAGCTGTGGTCGGTCGCCGCGGTGGTCCGGCTGCTCGAACGGGACGGCCGGGCATGAGCAGCCTCGCCGAGGCCGTGGTGGCGCTGGGCTACGGTGTCGCCTCGGCGCTCGTCCCGATCGTCAACGCCGAGGCCTACGCAGTGGTCGCCGGGCAACGCGGCGGCCACGCTCTCGTCGCCGTGGTGGTCGCCCTGGCGCTCGGGCAGACCGCCGGCAAGCTGCTGCTGTTCGAGTCGGCGCGTCGAGGGTCGGGGCGACTGGCCCAGAAGCTCGCGAGACGGGGAAAGTCAGAGCGCGCGGCGACTCGGGCCGCGCGGTGGACCGAGCCGATCCGACGCTGGCTCTCCCGCCGCCGCACCGCCCTACCGATAGTGCTGGCCTCCGCCGCGGTCGGGGTTCCACCGTTGGCCGTCGTCAGCCTCGCCGCCGGCACCGCGGGCCTTCGACGCTGGGAGTTCGCCGTCGCCTGTCTCTCCGGGCGGGTGATCCGTTTCGCAGTGCTCGTCCTGCCGGCGGTGCTGGCCTGACCCCGGCTTCCCGTCAGAGGAGCCGGCCGTCGTGGGCGAGCAGGGCGATCTGGGTGCGGTTGTCGAGATCCAGCTTGGTCAGGATGTGCGAGACGTGGGCCTTCACAGTCGTCACGCTCATCAGCAGCTCGCCGGCGATCTCGGCGTTGGAGCGCCCCTGCGCGATGGCCAGCACGACGTCGCGTTCCCGGGGCGTGAGCAGTGCCAACCGCTCGTGCGCCTGCTCGTAGGACTCGGCCCCCGACGCGACCCGTTGCATGAGGCGGCGCGTCACGCCCGGAGACAGCATCGGGTTGCCGGCCGCCACCGCGCGGACCGCCTGGCTGATCTGCTCGGGCGGGGTGTCCTTGAGCAGGAAGCCGCTCGCGCCGGCTCGGAGGGCTCGCATCACGTGCTCGTCCGTGTCGAACGTGGTGAGCACGATGATCTCGGGTGGCCGGTGGCGGCGGCGCAGGCGCTCGGTGGCGGTGATGCCGTTGACGCCGGGCATCCTGATGTCCATCAGCACCACGTCGGGCAGGTGCCGATCCACCGCCGTGATCGCCGTGGCGCCGTCGGCGGCCTCGCCCACCACCACGATCCCGTCGGCACCGTCGAGCATCAGCGTGAGCATCCCCCGTACGAGGGGATCGTCGTCGACGATGACGACCCGGATCGGACCTGTCACGTCGGCCACGGCAGCCACGCGGTGAGGTGGAACCGGCCCGCGGCGTCGACATGGTGGGCGACCCGACCGCCGGTGAGCGCAGCCCGTTCGGCGAGGCCGATCAGGCCGGTACCGGCGCTCCCGGTGGCACCGCCGTCGGGCGTGGTCGGGTTGCTCACCGCGATGCTCAGGCCGGAGCCGGGCGCGCCGCCGAGCACCAGCCGGACCGGCTGACCGGCGGCGTGCTTGCGGGCGTTGGTCAGTGCCTCCTGCGCGATCCGGTACGCGGTGCGGCCAACCGTCGGGGGGATCTCGACCGGCGGGCCGAGCGGGTCGTCGACGTCGATCTGTTGCCCGGCGGCCCGCGCCTCGTCCACCAGGCGCGGCAGGTCGGCGAGGGTCTGACCGGGCGGTGCGTCGGTCGGCGACTCGGTGTCGTCGCTGCGCAGCAGGGTGATGACCTCGCGCAGCTCGTCGAGGGCGTGGTGTGCGCTGGCCCGGATCACCCCGGCGGCGGCGCTGAGCCGCTCGGGCGGCGCGTCCGGCCGGTACTCCATCGCCCCGGCGGCCGCCGCCAGCAGGGACAGCCGGTGGGCCAACACGTCGTGCATCTCCCGCGCGATCCGGCTGCGCTCCGCCGCCCGCGCCTCGTCGACCCGTCGTTCCTGCTCCTGCTCGGCCCGTCGGGCCCGGTCCCGCAGCGCCGCCAGCAGGGCGTTCCGTGCCTGCGCCCAGGTGCCCCAGCCGAGCAGGGCCGCGTAGGCGATCGTCATCAGCACCAGCCGCCACCCGTACGGCAGGCTGGGCACCGGCCGCCAGAGCGCCTGCACCGCCTCGCCCGCCACGCCGACCGCCGCCACCGCCGCCGCCTGCCGAAACGGTCTGTTGCGGGCGATGAACAGCACCGCGAAGCTGGCCACCGGCGTGGCCACCGGAGACAGCGCGACGAGCAGGCCGGCCAGCACGCCACCGACCTGCGGGCGGCGGACGACCACCGGTACGAGGGCCAGGGCGCCCACCGCCAGCGCGACGTCGACGCCGACCAGGCCGGCGGAGCTGGACCGGGTGGCGGACCACAGCATGGTCGCGACGAGGACGCCGATCGCCACTGTCGTCACGACCACCGGGACGGAACGCCACGTCCGCGGTGGCTTGACCTCGCACGTCGCCGCATCCACATGCCGCACGCTACTGGGATCGCGGCCGGCCGGACCACCTCCTTTGGTAGTACGCCGAGCCGCCAGCGGACGTACCCGCCGTGGCGTCTGGACCGACGCGGCCGACCCGGCCCGGTCCACAGACTCGGACCATGACGAACAACCTTCTCCTGGGACGGGCCGCGGTGGCGGCCGGCGCGATAGTGGTGGCGGTGGTCGAGTTCGCGCTCCTGCACTCGGCGGCCGGCGTCGACCTGGCGGTCACGTCGGGGGACTCGACCCGGCAGATCACGGTGGCCGCTGTCATCGTGGCCACCGCTGTCGCGGCACTGGCCGGCTGGGCGCTGCTCGCGGTGCTGGAACGCCGCATCAACCGCTCCCGCGTCTGGTGGACCTCGATCGCGGTCGCCGTCCTGCTGCTCTCGCTCGTGGTCGGGCCGCCGAGTGGCGTCGGCGGGGGAGCGAAGGCGACCCTCGCGCTGCTGCACCTGAGCGTCGGCGTCATCCTCATCCTCGGCCTGCCCCGGTCTCGTCCGGAAGGGGCGGGCCGATGACCACGCTGACCGTACGCAAACAGGACGGGAGCTTCGTCCTCGACTCCGGGGCGCACGCTTCGCTGCGTACCGGCTGGACCTGGCGGTGCGGCGAGATCCGCACCGGCACCGGCCGCTGGACTGTCGCACCGACCGACCGCCGCCGCATCGGGTTCGCCGCCCGGGGCGAGCACGGCGTACCGGTGCGGCTCGACCCGGGCCGATCGCACGTGCCGGGCCCCGGCGGGGTGGCCCACTGGGCACCCGGCCGCTGCGGGGGTGAGCTGGTACGCGACGGGCACCGCCTCGCGGTGCGCCTCCCCGGCCGACGCGGCGGGCCGATCCGTGTCGACGTCACCGGCGAGTGGGCCGAGCTGGAGTTGGTGGTGCTCACCGCCTGTTTCGCGCTGATGAGTCAGCGGCGGCGGCGCACCCTGATCGTGATGGCGGTCGTCAGCGCGGGCAGTGGGTGACCGCCGGCCAGACGACGAGGACGCGTGCTCAGACGATGCGACGGAGCACCGTCTCCACGGCGTCGATCAGCGGATCACCCTCGGTCCGTGGGTGCCGGGCGAGACCGAACTCGACGTCCGGCAGGACGGGTAGGGCATCCGTGTCGCGGCAGATCATGACCGGTTCGAGGTTCGCGGGCATGAGCGCCGCCACGCCGAGCCCGGCCCGTACCGCGGCGAGCACCCCGACCAGGCTGTTGCTCTCGAAGGCCACCCGCCAACGCCGATCGGCACGCTCCAGCGCGTCCAGCACCGACGTACGCCAGGAGCACGGGTTGGAGAAGAGCACCACCGGCAGCGGATCGGCGCTCACGTCCACACCCTGCCCGGTCGCCCAGACCAGCGGGGCGCGCACCGTCCAGCGCGGCGGCCCTGGGATGTCCGGTACCGCGTCGAGCACGAGTTGGACGCGGCCCGCGTCGTAGGCCTCCCGCATGGCGGCGTTGGAGCAGCTGAGCACCTCCAGCGTCGCGCCGGGGTGCAGCCGGGCGAGGTCGGCGAGGGCCTGCGGAAGGTGGGACGCGGCGAGGTCTTCGAGCAACCCGACGCCACAGTGGCCGGTGAGCGCGCGTCCGGTCTCGGTGAGCGCCTGTGCGGAGAGCGAGAGGATGCGTTCGGCGTACGGCAGGAGCTCTTCGCCCGTCCGGGTCGGCGAGACACCGGACGACGACCGGTGCAGCAGCGGACGACCGACGACGCTCTCGAGCTTGCGTAGTTGCTGGCTGAGACCGGGCTGGGTCTGCCCGAGAGCTGTCGCGGCACGGCTGATGCTGCCCTCCCGCACGGCGGCGACGAACGACCGCAGCAGGGCGGTCTCCAGATCCCTGGCCATAAGCAACCATTATGCCAGCCTCAACGAAATGGTGTCTTCTTATGGCGTGCGGGCGGAACTAGCGTCAACCGGGTGACCAGCTACCGGCAGGTGCTCGCCGTGCCAGGGATGGCACCGCTGCTGGGCGTCTCGTTGCTCGCCCGCACCGCGATAACGGCCGACGTGATGGCGCTGACCCTCTTCGTCGTCCTCGGCCTGGAGCTGAGCTACGCGGCAGCCGGTGGGGTCGCGGCGGCCCTGACCGCCGGAGTGGCGCTGGGCGGCCCGCTGCTCGGCCGCATGATCGACTCACGGGGCCTGCGTCTCGTCCTGCTGGTGACGGTCACCGCGCAGGTCGTGTTCTGGCTGGGCGTGCCGGTCCTGCCGTACGGGCTGCTGCTGGTCGCCAGCTTCGTCGCGGGTTTGTTGATGGTGCCGGCCCAGGCGGTGAGCAGACAGGCGATCGCCGCGATGACGACGGCGCCGCAGCGCCGGGCCGCGTTCGCGCTGGAATCGGTGCAGGGCGAACTGTCGTACGTCGTGGGGCCGGCGGTGGTGATCCTGGGCGCGGCGACGGTGTCCCCCGACGCGGTGGCATGGGGGGTCGGCGCCGCGATCCTGGCCGGCGGCGTCGGCATCGCAGTGCTCAACCCACCGATGCACGCCCAGGACGAGGCGGACGCCGCCGCTGCGGAACGACCCCCACGCCAGCAGTGGCTGGACGCCAGGATGATCGCCGCGCTGACGATGGCGTTCGGAACGACGACACTGCTCAGCGGCGTCGACCTCGCCATCGTCGCCACGCTGCGGGAGGCAGGTCAGGTCTCCTGGGCCGCCGTGGTCGTCGTGGTGTTCGGCGTGTCGTCGGTCATCGGCGGGCTGGTCTACGGCGCGCTGACCCGGCCACTGCCCACCTGGCTGCTGCTCGCCCTGCTCGGGCTCGTGACGATTCCCGCCGGGCTCGCCCACGACTGGCAGTGGCTGTGTGTGGCCGTCGTCGGCAGCGGACTACTCACCGCGCCGACCCTCGGCACGGTTGCCGACGCGGTGAGCCGCCTGGCGCCGCCCGGTGTGCGCGGCGAGGTGACGGGTCTGCAATCGTCGGCGCAGAGCGCCGGTTTCGCGCTCGGATCCCCGCTCGTCGGCGTGGCGGTCGACAGCTCCGTGCCGGCGGGCGGTTTCGCGACGGCCGGCCTTGCCGGCCTCGCCGCCGCGGGCACCGGATATCTGCTGTCCCGCCGCTCACCCGCGCGGACGGCGGGAACGAGTCGAGCAACGTCCGATCTCGGTTCGCACAACTCCTCGGCGTCACGCCCGGCGCGTACCGGAAGGTTTTCCGACAGCAGGCGAGCCGGACCGGCGCGTAGCTGGAGGGCTGGCGACGGTCGGCTCCGGCGCGACGACGCGGCCGCGACGCGAGTCCACGGCGAGCAGCGCGAGGGCGGCCAGCGCCAGCAGCCCGCCCGCGAGTGCCAGCGGGCGTGCCCCCGAGGTGGGCAGGAGGGCACCGCCGAGCAGTGATCCGCCGGCGATGCCCGCGTTGAAGGCGGTGCTGACCCCGGCCGACGCGATGTCGGTGCTGCCCGGGGCCAGTTGCAGCATCCGGTTCTGCACGGCGGAGCCGAACGCCGCGTACGCGAGGCCGATCCCGGCGAGGAGCACGACCACGCCCGGCTTGAGCGCGCCGAGCGCGTACAGCCCGAGCAGCGAGCCTGTGCCGATGGCCAGCGGTGCCAGCAGCGAAGCGATCGGTCGGGTGTCCAAAGTCCGGGCCGCGACCAGGGTGCCGACGACGCCGGCCGCGCCGGAGACGAACAGCAGCGGCGCCAGCACCGCGTCGGCGAAGCCGCTGACGTCGAGCAGGAACGGAGTCACATAGGTCTGCAGGGTCATGAAGCCGCCGATGCCGAGGGCGGTGGCGATCAGCAGGACGGCAAAGCGCCGGCCGTCCGGTGCGCTGCCCCGGGCGGCGCCGCCGGCGGCCGGGGGATAGGAGGGGAGAAGGAGCAGCACCGCGGCGGCGATCGCCACACCGATCCCGGCCAGCACGGCGAACGCCGCGCGCCAGCCGGCTTGCTGCCCGAGCCAGGTGCCGAGGGGTACGCCGAGCACCGGGGCGAGCGTCGCCCCGGTCGCGAACAGCGCCACCGCCCGACCGCGCACCGCGACCGGGAACGGCCCGATCACCGTCGCCGTGGCGACGGACCAGAACAGCGCCTGGGCGAGGGCGGTCACCAGGCGGGTGCCGGCCAGCACGGCGTACGTCGGCGCGAGCGCGGCGGCGGCGTTCGCGGCGGCGAACAGGAGCATCGTGACGCCGAGCAGGTGCCGCCGGGGAACCCGCTGAGTCAGTCGGGTCAGCGGCACGGACGCCAGCACCACCACCACTGCGTACCCACTGACCAGCAGACCCACCTGTGAGCGGGACCGGTCCAGATCGGGTGCGATGCGAGTCAGCAGACCGACGGGCATCAGCTCGGTCGTGATGAACGCGAACGCGGCGAGGGAGAGCGTGACGAGCACGGCCCTGGCCCTTCGCGGCGAAACCTCCGGTGCCATGGCCCACCCCCCATTCCAGGGGTCACCGTAATGGAGGGCCCGACCCCCGCTCCGCGCGTGTGGTCAGGATCGCGTCCGGAACGGGGCCAGGACGGCGCGGATCTGATCGGCCGCGCCCCAGTCGTCGTCGAACTGGGCCAGCACGGCGAGGTGTTGCCGCAGTTGGATGACCGGCATCCGGGCCTCCCAGCCGGCGTCGAGCGAGGTCAGCTCGGCGTAGACCTCGAACATCCGTCGTGCCTCGGGCGGAGGCGAGGTGGACCACACGTGCGCGAGGTCGACCTCGGCCCACAGGTACGACACGGCCGGGTCGATCAGCGTCGGCTCTCCGTCCGCTGTGGCCAGGACGTTCTGTGCCCACAGGTCGCCGTGCGTCAGACACGCCGGACGCTCGGGCAGCAGGTCGGGCAGCCGGTCGCAGAGCCGTTCCAGCGCCGACCGGTCCTCCGCGTCGAGCGCCGCCTCGACGCGGGGCTCGTCGAGCCAACGCAGCAGCCGGTGCTCTGCGAAGAAGGCGAAGCCGTCGTCGTTCCACGTGTTGACCTGCCGGCGACGGCCCAGCCAGTTGTCCCGGTGCCAGCCGAAACGGGAATGGGTCGTGTTCAGGTGCAGGCGGGCGAGCAGGTGTGCGACCTGCTCCCAGAAGGCCTCGCTGCGCGGCCTCTCCCGCAACACCGACAACACCAGGACGTCCCGATCCGCCAGGATCACCTCGGGTGTCGCCACACCGCCCAACTCGCGCAGTGCGGCCAGTCCTTCGGCCTCGGCGACGAAGACGTCGTCGGCCGGCGGGTCGGCGAAGCCCTTGACGAACACCGGCGGGGCATCCCGGCGGGTGGCGATGCCCGCGAGAGCCGCGAGCCCGCCGGTCACTGGCTGCACCGTGACGACCTCGCGCATGCCGGCCAGGTGCAGACGCTCCAGCAGGGTCACGGGACGCTCCTCAGGTCCGGCGTGCGAGGTCATCCGATCCTATGTGGCTGGTCACGGCTCGCCCTGCCGGCGCTGAGGGGAGTTGATCCACCGGTCGGCGCGGTCGAGAATCGACGTCGTGGATAAGCCTCAGGACTGGGTCTCGCTGCTGGGCGAGCTTGACCGGCAGGTGTCGTCCGGGCGGCTCTCACCGGACACGGCGGCGTTGCCCGAGCTGATGAGCAGCTACGACGTGCCGGGGGTCAGCATCGCCGTCGGCGACGTGAGCGGGCAGGTGTGGGCGGCCGGGTTTGGCGTCATGGCGGTCGGGACGTCGACTCCGGTGACCGCGAGCACCGCCTTCGCGGCCTGTTCGATCAGTAAGCATGTCGCGGCGTTCGGCGCGCTACGACTGGTCCAGGCCGGTGTCCTCGATCTCGACGCCGACATCGCCGAGTACCTCACCTCGTGGCACCTGCCCGGCCGGGACGGCCAGCAGGGAATCACGGTACGACAGTTGCTGGCGCACACCGCTGGACTGTCCGACACCTGGTACCGGGGCTACCCCGCGGATCGCGCCCCGTCGCTGTTGCAGGTCCTGGAAGGCAGCGGCACGACGACCACGCCACCGGTTCGGCCGACAGTGTTACCTGGTAGCCGCTTTCGGTATTCGGGCAGCCACTATTCGGTGCTCCAGCAGCTGATGGTGGACGCGACCGGAACCCCGTTCGAGGACCTCCTGCGAACTCTGGTGCTGGAACCGCTGGCCATGGCGGACAGCAGCTTCGACCAGCGTTTTCCCCACCAGCGACCGGATCAGGTGGCGCATGGCCACCACGGTGGCGGTACCAGGATTCCTGGCGGCTGGCGAACGCAACCGGAGCTGGCCGCCGCCGGACTGTGGAGCACCCCGACCGACCTGCTCCGGCTCGACCTCGAAATCGCCCGAGCCGTCTCGGGACGTTCGAAGCTGCTCGACCGCGACCTGGCCACCCAGATGTGCACACCGCAGATCCCTGCCGACAGCTACGGGCTCGGCACCGAACTCGACGACCGCGCCGAGCGTCGGCGTTTCGGACACACCGGGTTGAACGTCGGCTATACCTGCTTCTCCTACGTGTGGCCCGACAGCGGCGCCGCGGTAGCGGCGATGACCAACTCAGAGGATGGCTGGGAGCTGCTGGTCAGCATCCGCGCCGCAGCGGACCGTCGTTACGCCACCACCAGAGTCACCGCCGCGCCGCCTGCCGACGTCACGGGCCGCTACGTTCTGCGCGACGACTACCCGATCGACGTCGCCCTCACCGAGGGTCACTTGACCTTCGCCGCCTCGACCCAGCAGCCGGTTGTCCTCCTGGCGGACCCGGACGGTCGCTACCGGCACCCGGACCTCGACCTGGAGGTTCGGTTCGTCCGGACCGACGACCAGCCCCTCGTCCTCGAACTGCGCCAGGAAGGGGTCACGCAGACCGCGAGGCCAGCAACCAGGCAACCGGAGTAGCCAGGTCGGTCAGGGTCGGTTGTGGACGAACCACGCGTCACCGGCCGGTAGGGCGACGGCGACCTCCCATCGGCTCAGTTCGAGGTTCGGAGCGAGCGCCTTGAGCTGACCTGCGGCAGCCCACGCCTCGTCACCCGGCGTCGGGCGACGACCCACCTGGAACTGGAGCATGGTGCCCCACGATGCGACAAGGCGGGCGTCCCACCGGTGCCGCCACTGCGCCAGCACCTCGGCGAGCCGCTGCCGATCCTCCTCGGTGAGCGCACCGTAGAAGTCCACCCAGTACGCCGAGCCGCGGACGTCGCTGGTGGGCAGCAACATGAGCAGGACGCTGTCCGGCGTGTACCAGTACTCGGTCTGCGTCACGAGCCGCACGTTGCCAAGCACCTGGGCGTGCAGGTCGGCGTCGGCGAGCAGCCGGTCGTACAGCGCCCGCTCCAGCACCGGCAGTGGTGTCGGCAGCACCACGTCCGGCACCAGGGCGGTCAGGTCGGCGCCGGTCGTGCCACGCGCGTAGAACTCGATCTCGTCCTCGTCGACCTGTTGGTCCTCGCTGTAGTGGCGGTAGGTCAGCCAGGGGTCGGAAGACGCCGCCGCCTCGACGAACGCGCGCAGCGCCGACTCCGACGGGCCCTGTTCGGGCTCGGACCGGGCTGCCAGTGCGTCGTCGAAGCCGTCGGTGACCATGACGGGCCGGCGTCCGATGATCGGCACCAGCGCCTCGGCGGCCTGCCAGAACTCGTACAGACGGTCGGGGTCGACGTCGGCGACGAGGATGGTGCCCGACGGGCCGTGCCCGATCGGCAGGCCGGCCAGTGGCGTGCCCAGGAAAGCCGCTTCGATCTGATCGAGGTCGTCTCGCACGCCGACAGCTTTGCCGATCATCCGAAGTGGTCGGCCAGCTTCGTCAGCTTGCTGACATACGCCGGCCAGTCGTAGTCGTCGGGGAGGTTGCTGTTGTTCCGCCGGAGGCCGACCGCCGTGTCGTGCTGCTCGCGCATGATGTCCGCGTGCCCGGCGTGCCGGGCCAGGTCGCAGGTCACGTGGATGATGATCCGCTGTAGTGTCACGTCCTGCCGACCTGGCCGCCACCACGGCACCTGCCCCGGCGCGTCGAGCGGTAGCTCGTCGATCGTCTGGTCGGCGAACGCGCCGACCCGGCGATACAGGTCGATCAGCCCGTCCTTCGTCTCGTCCTCACGGGCGTACCAGTCTGCCTGCGGGTCCTCGTCGAACGCCGCCATGGGGACCAGCTCCTCGGGCGTCGGGAACTCGCGACCGAAGGTGGGCCCGAAGTAGCCGGCTTCGACATTGAGGCAATGCTTGAGCGCGCCCAGCAGGTTGTTTCCGGTCGCCGTGCGGGGCAGCCGGACCTCCCGTTCGCTGAGCCCGTCGAGCTTCCAGATGAGGTCTTCGCGGTTCTCCCGGAGGTAGTCGTGCAGCGCGGCCTTCGCATCGCTCAGATCAGCCATGCGCGCCAGTCTTCCCTATCCGCCGTGCCTCGGCGGGCCGGTGCCGGGGCACCGGCCCGCCGAACGACTCGATCTGCCCGGGGCGTCAGCTTCCGGTGCAACTCGCTGTGGTTCCGCTGCCGCTGCCGCTGCCCTGGAAGCCGAAGCTGGTGGCCTGACCTGCGGCCAGTCGCCCGTTGTAGCTCTGATTGGCGACAGTGATGGTCCCGCTGGTGCCGCTGCCGACCCCGTTCCAGAGCGAGCTGACCGACGCGCCGCTCGGCAGGGTGAGGGTGACCCGCCAGCCGGTCAGCGCTGTGGTTCCCGCGGTGACGCTGACGGTGGCGACGAATCCGCCGTTCCACTGGTCCTGGACGGAGTAGACGGCGGTGCAGCCGGGGGTGCCGGTCGGGGGTGGCGTGGTGGGAGGCGGGGTGGTGGGCGGCGGAGTGGTGGGCGGCGGCGTGCCGTCGTCGAGCGTCAGGTTCTTCTGCTGGACGCTCCACTGGCTGCTGCACAGACCGCAGTCGGCACCGACGAAGGTGCGGCCGGCGGTGGTGTCGCCCTTCAGGCGCCACTTGAGGTAGAGAGTCGCCACCCGGCCGAACTCGCCGCCGTTGGCCTGGTCGTAGGTGCCGCCATGACCGACGTTCAGGTTGCCCATGAAGGCCGGCAGGCCAGCGGGCAGCTTGCCCCAGTCGTCCATGGCGTTCGGGTAGGCGATGTCGCTGGGCCCGCCGACGAAGTAGGCGATCGGCTTGGTCAGTCTCCGGAGCTGGTAGTCATCGGCGTCGTTGAGCAGACCGCTGCTGAAGATGCCGGTCGTCGTGACGCGCGGGTCGTTCGAGACGGCGTACGCCTCCAGGCCTCCGCAGGAGAAGCCCGCGACTGCGACCTTGCTCGTGTCGATCTTGTTGAAGTACTTGCTGCCCTGCCGGGAGTTCTCCGCAACCGCCCAGTCGATGGACTGGGTGAGCATCTGGGAGGTGGTGGAGCCGGATCCGTTCGGGGCGCCGTTGGCGATGGCGAGGAAGCCGTGGGAGGCGATCTCGCGCAGGAAGTTGCCCTGGGAGAGGCCGTTGGCCGAGCAGCCGCCGTTGCCCCACACGAGGATGGGCAGGCGTTCGGACGGGAGGGTCTGCGGACGGAAGATGGTGTGGTTGGCCAGGGTGGCCGAGGTTTCGTAGTCGGCGGGGTAGGGGCCGGAGCCGCCGATGGCGGCGGACGCCGGTGTCCCGCCGAGCGCCATGATCACGGAGGTGACGGGAACGATGGCGGCCGCCAGCCCCGCGTAGATCTTTGCTCGCCTTCTCATTGGATCCTCCAGGAACAGTCACGGTGGCGCTCCCTGCGGTGGCGGTGGTGTCACTCGCGCCCCGACGAGAGTGGTCAGCGCTGGCCACGGGTCTGGTCGACGTGGGCGCGTCGCGGCCTGGGCGGCGGCCGTGCCCTCGGTCGCCACTGCCCGCTCGTTCGGCGCCGGCGACCGCCCGGCCGCGGTCCCTACAGGCGCTCCGATGGGAGCTGTTTGCAGTTACTATCACTGCCGCAACGAAAAGTGTCAATGTCTTGTCGGCTCTGACCGGCCGCGACGTCGTCAACCGGCGAGTGGGCCGCTGCCGTGCTCTCCGCCGGTCGGCTCCGGCTGCGAGGGATCCCTCGACGCCTGGAAGTGGGTGATCCACGAGGCGGCATCCGGCCAGTGCGGAGTCGCCACCTCGACCAGACGCGCCTGAGCGAGCGAGCCGAGCGTGGTGTGGATGTCCAGGAAGGTCTCCCTGGCCTCCTGGCGAGGCCAGGGCTCCGGCAGCAGGTGCGGGGGGAGGTCCGGGTCGACGTCGGCGAACTTCCGCCAGGAATCCATCGCGGAGGTCCGAGCCACCAGCGCCCGGGCCGGGTCCACCTCCCCGTTGCGCGCGGCTGCCCGCAGCTCCGCGTACTGCTCGATGAAGATCGAGTACGCGGAGGCGAGACCGGTCAGGTCGTACGCGGAGGCCGGCCCGTGTGGCCCTGCCTCCTCGTCGAACCGGGCGTGCAGGACCGACCATCGGGCACCCTCGACGTGGTACAGCAGCGCGTGCAGCGCCTCCCGCGCCGGCGCGACGTCGGATCCCGGCCGGATCCACACGCTGTCGTACAGGCCCACGAACCCCAGTGCGGTCAACGACCTGCGGAGCGCATGACGGGACGCCTGGCCGGCGTTCGGAACGGAGAAGGTGGCCAGCACCCAATCGCCGGTCCAGGGCGCCGGGTGGGAGCCGAAGTTCAGGAAGTGCCGCATCCGGGAGCGGTGCTTGGCGATCGCCTGCGGGGTGAGGTGGTAGACCGGCGACCGGCCCTTCCTTCGCGCCGCGATGAGACCACGCCTGACCAGCCGGGACAGCGCGGCACGGGCGCTGGACTCGCTGATCCCGAACTCCCGCAGAATCGCGATGACCGCCGTCGACGGCAGGTCGGCGTCGGAGGAGTCGAGGTACTCGCCGAGCACTGTCGTCAACAGATGCTGCGGGCTCGACCCCGCCTGGGCCCGGGGCACTCGGACGTCGTCGGCGTTCACCTCATCAGACTGCCGCACCCGGACGCGCCCGCGGCTCGTGAGGTGGGGCGGGGCAAGGCGCCTTCCGGGGCGGGTGGAGGCACTATCGTTCTGGCGTGCACATCCGTTTTGACGTCCCCGCCGATCCCGCCTACCCGAGCCGGGTGGCCGCTGCGCTCGGCAACGTCCGGCTCCGCAGATTCGGCTACATCGGAGCGGTCCTGACGGCGGTCGGGGTCATCGGTCTCGTCGTCTCGCGGGGGTTCGGGTGGGGCGAGCGGAGTTCGCCGCTGTGGACCGCGCTGCTCGTGGCCGGCGTGCTGTCGATGCTGTATCGGCCGTGGGTGCTGGCGCGCGCCCGACGCCGCTCCGGTAGCTACGCCGTCGAGGGCGCCTACGACATCACCGATGACAACATCATGATGCGCAGCGGCTCGGAGTCGGGCGGCATCGCCTGGGAGGGGGTCGCCCAGGTGCGGGACGCCGGTGATTTCTGGGTCGTGTACGTCGGCCGAATGCCCGCGACCGTGATCCCGCGCTGGCTGATGTCCGCCGAGGATGCCGAGACGTTGCGCGCATACATGACCGAACGAGGGCTGCTGCCCCACCGGTGAACTCGGCTGCCGCGGGCCGCCGGGGGATCGGACTATGGCGTCCGAGCCGGTCGCGAAGGGGCACCGAGGACTACCTCGTACTGGTAGAAATCATCGTTGGTGCCGGTGTGTCGGAAGCCGGCACGTTCGAGGGTCCGCCGGGAGGCGACGTTGTCGCCGGTGGTCTCGGCGACGACGCAGGACAGTCCGTGTGCTGTCGCGAGGTCGAGCAGGGCGGCGAGCGCCTCCGCCGCGTAGCCGTTTCCCCGGGCTGACGGGGCGAGACCGTAACCGACCTCGATGCGTCCGTCCTCCGGCTGACCCTTGAAGCCGATTCCTCCGATGGCCTTGCCGTCGGAGGTGCGGGTGATCCGGTAGTGCCCGAACGGACGTCGGTCGCCGTAGGCGGCGGTGGCGGCGAGAAAGCCCCGCACGCCGAGGACGTCGCCGTCGAAAGGGAAGTCGTCGGCCCAGTCATCCCCGGCCCCGGCGCGTCGCCCGACGATGCGTTCACCTTCTGCGGTGTCGATGGGGTGCAGGCGCAGTCGCGGCGTACGAAGCTCGGTCACGGGCAACAGCGAAGCAGCCCTCAAGAAACAGCACAAGCCGAATTACGCGCCCGGCACAGGCCGACTTCGCGGAATCGAACCTCCGTGTCGGCATCCCCGCCCCTGACCGTCTGCGGCTACCTATCCTCGACGGGGATGCACCAATCCGAGTAATGGCCGTCGGCCCGACGGCTAACAGGAGGCCGTCATGAGCACCACGGATCGACCGGAGGGGATCAGCCCCACAGCGGTGGAGTCAGCACCAGGGCTGTGGCGGATCGATCTGCAACGGCACGACCTCAGCATTCCCGGGCGAGAGGTCATTCAGACTCGGGTGGAGTTCACTCCGGATTCGCCACCGTTCAAGCATTTCCACCCCGGCGAGGAAATCATCTGCGTTCTACAGGGAACGCTCGAATATCGGCTGGAGGGGCAGCCACCCGTGGTGTGCAATCCCGGCGACGCGCTCACTGTCCCGTACGGCGTGCACCACCAGGCCCGCAACGTTGGCGACGGTGTCGCTGTCGAATTGGCCACGTACGTCGTCGAGAAGGGGAAACCACTTCTCACCAAGGTGGAGTGAGATCACCGCCGCCGGCCGACGGCAGCGGCCTGATCCACGGCGTGCTGGGGATCGTCTCCAGCCTTGCTCAGGGCAACCTCGTCGGGATTGTCCTCGGCGTCGTCTTCATCGTCGGCGGGGCGTTCCTGCTCAAGCGCTCGGGCGCGGCGGCGACACCGAGGCCGCGCAGCACGCACTGACGTCTGCGGGGCTCATGGTCGCCGTGGTCGTCGCGGCGCTTCACCACGGCGACCGAATCCCAGGGCAGCACCGGGTCGTCCGCATCCTCCTCAGACGGTCGCCGAGTCGCCGGGTCGCAGGTCGACGAGCACGTCCGTCAGGCCCGCGGTCTCGAAGGCCCGCACGACGTCGTCGGCGCCCTGGGTGTAGTGCGCCCAGCCGTCCTGATGGACCGGGACCACCGCCCGAACGCCGAGCAGGGTTGCCGCTCGTGCCGCCAGTTCCGCGGTCAGGGTGAGGAACGCCTCGCCGCGTGCCGCGATCTGGGCCGCGCCGAGGTTGAGGATCGCGATCTCTATCGCCGGAAACTGCTCCGCGACGACCGCGACGACATCCAGCGAGGCGTTGTCGCCGCTGACGTAGACGGTCGGCCAACCGGTCGCCTCCAGCACGAACCCGATCACCGGACCGTTGACCACGCCGATCTCCGGCGAACCGTGCAGCGCCGGAACCGCAGTGACGCGCACGTCGCCGACCTCGGCGTACTCGAAGGGCCGCAGGCCGGTCGCCAGTGGCCCGAGATTCGGTGCCCCCGACGTGGTGGTGAGCACCCGTCGGGCCCGGCGCGCGTACTCCCGCCCGGAGATGTCGAGATTGTCGATGTGGTGTTCGTGCGACACGAGCACGACGTCGACCGGGCCGAGGTCCGTGGGCGCCGCGCTCGGGCCGGTGAACTTGGTGGCGGTGACCGGCCCGTTCTGGTACGTCCGCGGATCGTCGAAGGTCGGGTCCAGCACGACGCGTTGGCCCGCGTAGTCGAGGACGGCCGTGGGGCCGCCGACGATGCGTACGGTCAGCTTGTTCATGGTGTTCTCCCTGGTTGTCGACTCGCCTGCTCGCGGAGGGCCCGGTTCTCGGCGCGCAGGCGGGCGAGTTCGTCGCGCACCGGCGCGAGCGCGTCGGAGAGTTCCGCCTCGGTGAAGCGGGGCGTGATGTGTTGGGGGCAGTTCCAGTCGTAGCCCTGCACCGTGACGGTGATCAACCGTTCGACCCGGCCGGATGGCCCGGGCACGCTCAGCCTTGCCAGCAGGTCCTCGAACCCGGGGTCCCGCACGTCGGTGACGTGCGCCGTGCCGATGATCTTGAGGCGGCGTTGGTGGGCGTAGTCCATGAGCAGCAGCGAGACCCGGGGTGACGTGGCGAGGTTGCCGACGGACAGGTACTGCCGATTGCCGCGCAGGTCGGCCCAGCCGAGGACGCTGTGCCCGTCGACGGGGTCGAGGACGTGCAGGAAGCCGGGTGGGCCGCCACGGTGCTGGAGGTACGGCCAGCCGCCCTCGCCGACGGTGCCGAGGTAGAAGCTGTCGCGTTCGGTGATGAAGGCGGCCTCGTCGTCACTGAATGTCGCATCCGTGTCCCACCCGGCGGTCATGCGCTGCATGGCGGGCCGGCTGCCGTAGCGCTGTTGCGCGGCGACCACCGACGCGGTGGTCAGTTCCTGTAGGTAGCGGTGTGGCATGACGAGCGCCCCCTTCCAGGGGTGGGCCGGGCGGTGAGTGCCGGCGCTCCGGCAGGCGGACGGGTCATACCTAACCATCGTTACGACTTTTACCGGTAAGAAGATACGTCGCGACGTCTAACCTGTCAAACGACGGACGGTGGTAAGGTTGGCGGCATGACACGTCGGCCACTGGTGGGCGAACCCCTCGCGCTGGACCTGGTCAACACCCAGTGGGTCGAGCGGGGTCGGCTGGTCGACCTGTTCGACGAGCCGGACGGTCTGCGGGGATGGCTCGCCGAACACCACCTGGAGGATGACCCCGCAGCGGTGGAGACACCGTTGCGGGAGACGCGTTCGGCGCTGCGCCGGGTCCTCGAACAGCCCGACGAGGCCGCCGAACTGGGCGTCAACGCGATCCTCGCCCGTGGTGCCTCGCGCTACACGCTTCGTGCGGGAGCCGCGCATGAGCAGCCCGACGTCGACGCGGGCTGGCTCCCCTCCTGGCGAGCGGCCATCAACTACCTGGACCTGCTGGGCCAGCAACCCCACCGCATCCGACGCTGCGGTAACCCCGCCTGCGTCCTGCACTTCTACGACACGTCGCGCAACGGCACCCGACGCTGGTGTTCGATGGACGGTTGCGGCGCCCGCGCCAAGGCCGCCCGCCACTACTACCGCCAGCGCGTCACCCCCTAGCGCCCGGGGTACGAGGACAGCGGCGGCAGCGCGACTCATAAGGTGAGCGGATGTTGGTCAAGCAGGTACAAGTGACATTCGACTGCGCCGAGCCTGTGCGCGTCGGCCGTTTCTGGTGCGAGGTGTTGGGGTACGTCCCGCCGCCGCCCCCGGAGGGGCACGCCTCCTGGGACGATGTCAATTCCGAGCAGGGTTCGTGGTTCGCGTGCAGTGACCCGTCGGGGGTGGGCCCGCGGCTGTACTTCCAGCGGGTGCCCGAGGGCAAGGTCGTCAAGAACCGGGTGCACCTCGACGTGCGGGTCGGCACCGGGCTCGTGGGCGAGGAGCGCCTGGCCGCCCTTGAGGCCGAATGCGCGCGGCTGATCCCGCTCGGCGCGGTACGCGGGCAGCTGTTGCTCGCCGACGGCGAGAACGAGTCGTGCCTCAACATGCAGGACGTCGAGGGCAACGAGTTCTGTCTCGACTAGTGCCGCCTGCCGCGCGTCTCCTGAGCACGGCCCAACCTGACGGGGGCCAGGCGAAATCGCCTGGCCCCCCACGTGTGGGCTCGGTCAGCCCAGGTACTTCTCCCACGGGCCGGTGATGGCCAGGGTGAGGCCCGGGTCCTGCATGTTGACGAAGAGCACCTTGCCGTCCGCGCTGAAGGTCGGCCCGCAGAACTCCGAGTCGTTGAGCTGGTTGCGGGCGATCGCGTACGTCGGCCCGCCCGGGATCGTGCTGAGCACGTGCGAGGCTCCCGTGCCGTCCTCGGCGAGCACGAGGCTTCCCCACGGGGTGACGGTCACGTTGTCCGGGCCGTCGAAGGTGAGGTCGGTGTACTTGACCGGCGAACCCTCCTCGGAGGCGGTCTGGTGCGGGAAGTACGTCACCAGCTGGATGGTCTGGTTCTTGTAGTTGTAGAACCAGACCATTCCGTCGTGCGGCGCCGCGTCCGCCGGCAGGTCACCCTCGTCCCAGGCGTAGGAGTTGACCACGTACACGCCCTCGTCGGTGGCCCACACGCCCTCGAACTTGCGTCCGCGGGTGACCTGGCCGTCGGCGAACTGCTCGCGTACCGACTTGGTGCGCGCGTCGCGGTCCGGCACCTCGATCCAGCGGACCGGGAAGGGGCGGCCCAGCTGGGCGGAGGTCAGGTAGGCGACGTCCGGCAGCACCGACCCGTCATCCATGATGATCTGCATCGCGGCGAGGACGCCCGCGTTCGGTGCGAGGCGGGTGAGCACGCCCGGGCCCAGCTTGACGCCGTGTGGCGCCGTCCAGCGGTAGAAGAGGCCGTTGGGCTCGTCGGCGTCCTCGGAGAGGTAGACCCGGGTGCGGTCCTTGTCGACGGCCAGGGCCTCGTGCGAGTAGCGGCCCAGGCACTTGATCGGCTTCGGGTCGGCGCTGCCGTCGGCCCACACCTCGAAGACGTAGCCGTGGTCCTTCTGGTAGACGCCGGACCGGCCGCCCTCTTCCCACGTGTCGCCGGCCCGGTCCTCGGTCTCCTCGCAGGTCAGCCAGGTGCCCCAGGGGGTCGGCCCGCCGGCGCAGTTGGAGATGGTGCCGGAGAGCGCAACGAACTCACCCAGGTTGCGGCCCGCGAGGTCGGTCTTGATCACGGTGCAACCGCCGGCGTCGACGGCGCCCGCGTCGTAGACCGTTCCCTTGACGTGCGGCACGCCGAACTCGGCGCCCGGGTCGATCTCGTGGTTCTGGATCAGGGTGTACCGGCCGTGGCCGGCGTCGTAGACGGCCATGCCGTCGTGGTCCGACGGGGTGGTGCCCTGGCCGCGGTCGAGCCGGGTGACACCGGTCCGGGTGACCACTGTGTAGCTGAAGCCCTTGGGCAGGGCCAGGATTCCCTTGGGGTCGTCCACGAGCGGCGGGAAGGGCACGTTACCGGGCTTCACCGGTGGGTGTGGCCGGGCCGGGCTGGCCTGGGCCAGGGACGGCAGACCGCCCGCGACGGCAAGGCCGACGCCGGCGGCGGCGCCACTGGCGAGAAAGGTACGACGAGAGGAAGGCACGTGGATCAACTCCTGGTCAGGACGTAGTGCGACGACTGGCAGCCAACTCCTTCCGGCGGACGGCGACACGTCACCAGTGGGATCGGGCGGTGACATCGGAGTTAAGAGTCAGGGTCGCGCACGCGTCTTTGACAGCAGCGTGGGCCAGTCCTGGGCGAGGGCCCAGTCGGCGAAGCTGTGCCAGCCGACCTCCGGGTAGTCGCGGCGCAACGCGGCAACGTCGACTGTCAGACCCACTGTGCTGAAGTAGTCGAACATGGCCGCCAGGTCGGTGGACCGCTGTCGAACCTGGGTCAGCGGCACCTGCGCGTGGATGATCGGGCGGCCGGTGGCGCCGGCGAGGATCTCGGCCAGCTGGGTGGGCGTGCGTTCGTCGGAGGCGATGTCGACGCGACAGCCGGAGAACTGGCCCGAGCGTTGCAGGACGAGCGCGGCGAAAGCGCCGATGTCGACCGCCGGGATGAGGGTGAGCGGCCGGTCGGCGGGCATCGGCCAGGCGAAGGTGCCCCGGCCCAGGCCGTCGAGCGTCCAGCCACTGGCGTAGTTGTCCATGAAAGCGGCCGGCGCGATGATCGTCCATGGCACTGTCGAGGTGCTCAGGTACTGCTCGACCAGGTGTTTGCTGTCGTAGTGCGGGATGCCGGTGCCGCGGTCGGCGTGCGCGACGGTGGTCAGCACGAGGTGACCGAGGCCGGCGGCTGCCGCCGCGTCGACGAGGGCCCGGCCCTGCCGGACCTCGGTGGCGAGGTCGGTGCCGAACGGTGTGGTGACAGCGAACAACGAGTCGGATCCGGCGAGCGCGGCGTCGAGGGACACGCGGTCGTCGAAGTCGGCCCGGCGCACCTCCGCCCCGAGGTCGCGCAGGGCTTCGGCGGCCGGCGAGGTGGGGTGGCGGGTGATGGCGCGTACCCGCTGACCGGCTGCCAGCAGGGCGCGTGCGGTGGCGCCGCCTTGGGCTCCGGTGGCGCCGGTGACGGCGACGGTGAGCATGGGGCCTCCGGGAGGATAAGATAGCTGCGTAACGCATTAACTGCGCCACGCAGCAGATTATGATGGATCGCTGCGTCACGCAACTAATTGGGATGTGATGCGGATGACTGCGAAGCGTCGGGCCCGGCTGCACGAGGAGATGTCGATGGCGTCCCGGCGCTATCTGGCCTCGTACGTCCTGTTCAACCAGGCCATCGCCGATCACCTGGGGCTCCACCCGACCGACGTGCAGTTCCTGAGCCTGCTCTCGGCGGCCCCCGCGCCGCCCACTGTGCGAGAGGTCGCCGAGATGACCGGCCTGACCACGGGATCGGCCACCCGACTGGTCGACCGGCTCGAACGTGGCGGCTACGTCAAACGGACGCCCGACCAGGAGGACCGGCGCCGGGTGCTGGTCACCCCGGTGCCGGATCGTCTCGACCGGGTCACCGCGGTCTGGGACGACCTCGGCCAGTCCTGGCAGGCACTCCTCGACGAGCACACCGACGAGGAGTTGGAGGTCATCACGCGCCACATGAACCGAGCGCACGACCTCAGCCACGCCCAGATGCGTCGCCTGCGGTCCCAACCAAAGCCCGACTGAGGCCGGCGGCGTCGGGCTTGACCTTGACGCTGCGTCAACCCTCCATGCTGCCGCCATGAGCAATTCGCACACAACAGCTCAGGCCGAGCAGCCCGCGATCCACGTGCACGGCCTGGAGAAGTCGTTCAAGCAGCTGAAGGTGCTGCGCGGCGTCGACATCGACGTCGCGCGGGGCAGCATCTTCGCCCTGCTCGGCTCGAACGGTGCCGGCAAGACCACTGTGGTCAGGATCTTGGCAACGCTTCTCAAGGCCGACGGCGGGACGGCCCGCGTCGCCGGGTTCGACGTGGCGACCCAGGCCGCCGACGTACGGCAGTCGATCAGTCTCACCGGGCAGTTCGCGGCGGTCGACGAGATCCTCACCGGGCGGGAGAACCTGAGCCTGGTCGCCCGGCTGCGGCACCTCAAGGAGCCCGGTTCGATCGCTGACGACCTGCTGAGGCGCTTCTCGCTGACCGAGGCGGGCACCCGGAGGGTGCGGACGTACTCCGGCGGCATGCGACGCCGTCTGGACATCGCGATGAGCCTGATCGGGAACCCGCCGGTCATCTTCCTCGACGAGCCGACGACCGGGCTGGACCCGGAGGCGCGCATCGAGGTGTGGCAGGCCATCAAGGAACTCGCCCACGGCGGCACGACGGTGCTGCTCACCACCCAGTACCTCGACGAGGCCGAACAACTCGCCGACCGGATCGCGATCCTCCACGAGGGACGGATCATCGTGAACGGCACCCTCGACGAGCTCAAGCAGCTCCTGCCACCCGCCGAGATCGAGTACGTCGAGAAGCAGCCGACCCTCGAGGACGTCTTCCTCACCCTCGTAGGCGCCAAGACCGAGAAGGAACAACGATGAACAAGCACTTCCTCGGCGACACCACGGTCCTGCTGGGGCGCTCACTGCGCCACATCGTCCGCAGCCCGGACACCATCATCACGACCGCCGTCATGCCGGTCGCCTTCATGCTGCTGTTCGTCTACGTCTTCGGCGGCGCGATCGAGACCGGCACCGACTCGTACGTGAACTATCTGCTCCCCGGCATCCTGCTCATCACGATCGCCTCGGGCATCTCGTACACCGCCTTCCGGCTCTTCCTGGACATGCAGGGCGGCATCTTCGAACGGTTCCAGTCCATGCCCATCGCACGATCCTCGGTGCTCTGGGCGCACGTGCTGACCTCGCTGGTCGCCAACCTGGTCTCGCTGGTCGTCGTCGTCCTCGTCGCCCTGCTCATGGGCTTCCGCACCGGCACGAGCGTGCTGGGGTGGCTCGCCGTCGCCGGCATCCTGGTGCTGTTCACCCTGGCGCTGACCTGGATCGCCATCATCCCCGGCCTCACCGCCCAGTCCGTGGACGGCGCGAGCGCCTTCTCGTACCCCCTGGTCTTCCTGCCGTTCGTCAGCTCGGCCTTCGTGCCCACTACATCGATGCCCGGCCCGGTGCGCGCCTTCGCCGAGCACCAACCGGTGACCGCCATCGTCAACGCGATCCGAGACCTCTTCGCGCAGGAGCCGGTCGGATCGGGCATCTGGACCGCCCTTGGCTGGTGCGTCGGCATCCTCGTGGTGGCCTACCTGTTCGCCACACTGACCTACCGCCGCAAGATCTCCTGACCCGATGTCGGCCGGGGCTGGGCAGGATCAGGGCATGCTGACGATCAGTCAACTCGCGGCGTACGCCGGGGTAACGGTGCGGGCGGTACGGCACTACCACCAGATCGGCCTGCTGCCGGAGCCCGAGCGGGACGCCTCGGGCTACCGGCGGTACAGCGCGGGGGCGGTGGTTTCCCTCATCAGGATCCGGATTCTCGCCAACGCCGGCGTGCCGCTCGCCCAGATCGGTCAGATGCTGGAGGCCGACGCGTCGACCTTCGCGGCTGCGGTCGAGGAGATCGACAGGCAACTGGGCGACGAGATCGCGCGACTGGAGACCAGCCGGAAGCAGATCGCGCGACTCGCCGCCGGGGATCGTCTTGCGCTCGCGCCAGAGGTGATCACCTACCTCGACCGGCTCCGGGACATCGGCGTCTCCGAGCGGGTGGTGGCGGGGGAGCGGGACAGCTGGATCCTGATGTCGGCTCGCTGGCCCGATCGCGTCCGCGAATGGATGCCCGGCAAGATCGCGCAGCTCGACGACCCACGGCTCGTACGGCTCTATCGGATCCTGTCGGAGATCTTCGAGAGCGACACCGGCGACGACGCGCGTCTGGTGGAGGCCGCCGACATCTTGGCCTGCCTCGCCGAGCAGGCGTACCGCTCGGGCGAGATCGACCTCGGTGAGGTGGCGAAGGACGATCTACCGTTCGACCTGCTGGACGCGCTGGCCGTCGAGGCGGACCCGCGGGTGCAGCGACTGCTGGATCTGATGCGCGAGCGCGGCTGGGATGGTCTGGCGCGGCTGGAGCGGCTGGCAGAGCCGTCCACCTGATCGGACGTCAACTCTGTTGGTAGTTCACCGCGGCGAACCCGCACGGCTGGTGCACGTGCAGGTAGTAGGCGCCCTCGCCGAACTCGTCCAGGTCCGCGCCCCCGAGCAGACCCACGTAGTCCATCGGCTCCCCGCACCCGGGGCAGTCGGCGTGCTCGGC
Organism: Micromonospora sp. NBC_00330; assembly: GCF_036136635.1. Lineage (NCBI taxonomy): Bacteria > Bacillati > Actinomycetota > Actinomycetes > Micromonosporales > Micromonosporaceae > Micromonospora > Micromonospora sp. NBC_00330. The sequence goes on along the minus strand of NZ_CP108012.1, from coordinate 3,974,388 downwards.
GTCCTGGATCCAGTCCGGTCGGCCGCCAAGGGTGGAGCCGCCCTGGTTCCAGGCGCTGGCCTGGTACGGGCTCGCCAGCGCAGGCCCCGCAACCGGGAGCAGCGTCGGCGGGTCTTCCGGTCCCGCACCGTCGCCCAGGTAGCTCGGCCGGGTGTTGTCGGCCCACCAGGTGGTGGCGCCGTCCGGCGTGACCCGGCTGTACAAGGTCGTGTAGCAGGCGCAGAAGTTGCAGGTCTCGACGACCAGGCGGCCGGACCAGCCGGTGTGGGCCAGCGCGGCGCCGATGGCGGGGTCGGTGGTGTCGAGGTCGGCGGCGACCCAGAGCGGGGACGCGCACCAGGGGCAGGCGGTGCGGTCCGCGGGCGCTGGCGCGTCCCGCATGACCCACCGGTACGCGACGTCAGCGCACAGGTCCCGTCGGTTGCCGTCCGGGCCGATCGTCCAACCGCCCTCGGCCGCGTAGCTCAGCACCCCCACGTGCAGGTCGTCCGCACCGGCTGGCGGGCGCGTCGACCAGCGACGCAGGGCATTCTCGGCGAGCGGGTGAGCGCTGTGGGCCAGGATGAGGAGCAGATCGTTGAGTCGGTCCGGGTTCCGCCCGCCGTCGACCTGCTCGATGACCCGGCCGACCACGTCGGCGCCCGCCGCCCGGTACAACGTCGCCGGCCACAGCAGGTCGAGGTCGAGCAGCGTCCCGTGGTACGGCGACAGCTTCTCTGGATCGGCAGCGGCGATCTCGCTCAACTCCTCGATCGCGTCGTCGTCCTCGTCCGCCGCTCTCCTGATCAATTCCTCGACCACGAGCGGATGGTAGCTTTCCCCTCCGACGCTCAGCGTCCCGCTGCCGGGGCCGGCTGAGGTCGACGATCAGTGGACGGGTCGGGTGTGTCGCGCCACCAGCGACGGGACGCCAGCGCCGCCAGCCCGGCGCCCGCGGCGTTGAGCAGGACGTCGTCCACCGACGACACCCGGTCCAGCCGCAGGACGTACTGGGCGGTCTCGACCAGGACCGAGCAGCCGGCCGCGAGCGCCAGGATCCGAGGCACCGATGCCAGCGCCGGGAACCGCAGCGGGGCGAAGAACCCCAGGGCCGCGAAGACCAGCAGGTTGCCGACGACCTGGAACGTCGCCGTCACCGGACCCCCGTCGGAGAAGATCGTGAGCAGGTCGCGCAGCGGCACCAGTGTCACCCGGCCGGAAACGGTGCCGGCCTGCTCACCCGGCAACATGATCATCCATACCCAGGGAACCGTGCCGTAGACGATGCCGACGTCGGCCAGCGACGTCCGCCACGCCGACGTGGCGCCGGTGGCACGTCGGCGGCGCGCCAGGGCCCACACCGCGAGGGCGGCCAACGGCAGGACGATCGCCGTGATGAGGACTACGCCGTTGAACGTGCCGAGCCAGCCGTGCCAACCCTTGACCATGCGACCCCCGATTTTCGCCCAGCTCCGAAACCTACCCGGCCCGGGCGGCGGGCGATCGCCGGCGATGCCGCGCGGCTCGCAGGCGCAGCAACTCAGCCGAGGGCTACGCGAAGAGTCGATTGAGGCTCGGGCGAGGGTAGGGGTAACTCCCAACCCGACTGGGAGGTAGCAGGATCGAGCAAGATCCAGAAACCGTGGAAGCTCATTTCCATGACCACGCAGAAGACCTCCCGGTTCCATCGGGCCGCCCTGGCCCTCGTCCTTCCCGTCGCCGTGATAGCGGCAGTCGCCGGGTGTGATGACTCGGCGGCGCCGAAGGCCGCGCCCGCGGGCAGTTCGGTAGCCGCGGTTCCCTCGACCTCGACAAGCGCGGCCGGCCCGGCAGGTGCGGCCCCCGCAGCGGGCTTGCATGTGATCGCCAACAACGGGCGTCAGCTTGCCTTCCACGTCACGCCCGGAAGTTCTCCCACCATCGTGCTGGACGCCGGCGGTGGCGAGGACTCCTCGTACTGGGATGCCCTGGTGCCGCAGCTGTCGCAGGCCACCGGATCGCAGATCATCACCTACGACCGGGCCGGTCTGGGCGCCAGCGAGGAGGTGAAGGGCCCATGGGACCCCAAGGCCGCCGCCTCCGACCTGCGGGCCGGTCTGCGTGAACTCGGCGTCACCCAGAACGTGGTCCTCGCGGGCCACTCGCAGGCAGGAGAGGTGGCCCACTACTTCGTCCTCGCGAACCCCGGCGTTGTCTCCGGGGCGGTGCTCATCGATGCCAACGTGCCGCAATTCTTCACCGACACGCAGACCCAACGCCTCGTCGCGCTGACCACGCCACAGATCGAAGAGCTCAAAAAGGCGCCGTCGACGAAGGCGAACCGCCAGCTCATCGCCACGGCCGACAACTTCGGTCCCACGCACCAGGCGTACCACAAGGTCTCCTGGCCCGACGGCGTTCCCGTCATCTATATCGTCTCGGACAAGACACCCTTCGACGGATCTCCGCAGGACGCTCAGGCCTGGCGCGACGCGGCAGCGGCGTTCACCAAGGCGGGGCCCGACCGCACACTCGTCATCGCCGAGGGAAGCTCGCACGATGTTCCCCAGGACAAGCCCGTCCTGGTGCTCAAGGAAATCGAACAGATGACCGCCACCGTCAAGTAAAGGCCGACCGGCGAGCCTGGTTGACCGGCGCTGCCCCGGCGTTCCCGGTCAACCAGTCTGCACGATGCGCAATGATGGAGTGAGATGACCGACGACAGCGGAACCGCCCTGTCCGGCGGCTCCTCGCCCTCCCGGGAGGGCTCCGGGCCGGGTCGCGTCGCTCGCAGCGGTCCGATTGCGCGCTCGGCGCTGGCCCAGCGGACGAGCCTGCTGGGCTGGTCGCTGGTGCTGCTGTCGGGCGCGGTCCTAGGTGCCGTGCTGGCCACACTCTGGATCACCTCGATATCGGTCGCCGCGCTTGGCGCCGGAATCCCTCTGACCCTGCTCGCGACCGTACTGGTGCGCTGGTTTGCCGACCTGCATCGCCAGTGGGCCGCCGACCGGCTCGGCGAACCGGTGCCCGCCCGGCCGTATCAGCCGACGCCGGACGCCGGGTGGCCGGTGCGGCTCTGGACGATCCTGCGCGACCCGGCGACGTGGCGGGACTGGATCTGGTTGGTGGTCAATTCGATCACCATTTGGTTGAGTTGCGGACTGTCGCTGCTGTTCTTCGCCTTCGGAGTCGTATACCTGACCTATCCGCTCATCTATCAGCTGACGCCTTCTCAGGTATTCCGCACTCCGATGGGGGAGGGCTTCCGGCTGCACAGCGTCGCGCAGTCGTTCGGGCTGGTACCGCTCGGTCTGGTTTTCCTACTGCTCTGGTACGTCACTGCGGTGCGCCTCGCGAACCTCAACGCTCGGGTGATCCGCGCTCTGCTCGGCCCCACCGAACAGGCGCGCCTGCGGGCCCGCGTCAAACAGTTGGCGACCTCGCGAGCTGAGACCGTCGACACCCAGGCCGGTGAACTGCGCCGAATCGAACGCGACCTGCACGACGGCGCGCAGGCCCGGCTGGTGTCGCTGGGTATGAGCCTGGGCTTGGCCGAACAGTTACTGCCCAACGATCCGCAGGCCGCCCAGCAGTTGCTGGCCGAGGCCCGCGAGTCGACCTCCAGCGCCCTCGCCGAGCTGCGCGACCTGGTACGAGGCATCCATCCGCCGGTACTGGCCGACCGTGGCCTGGACGGCGCACTCAAGGCATTGGCTCTAATGAATCCGATCCCGACCACTGTGGTGACCCGCCTACCCGGACGGCTGCCGGCCCCGATCGAGTCCGCGGCCTACTTCGCCGTCGCCGAGGCCTTGTCGAACGCCATCAAGCACGCCCAGGCCCAGCAGATCCGGATCACCGTGGAGTTCGCAGCCCACCGGGGCGGCGCTGCCGGGGAACTGACGATGCTGGTGTCCGACGACGGCCGTGGGGGTGCTTCGATCGATTCCGGCACGGGCCTGCGTGGCATCGTCCGTCGCCTGGCGGCCTTCGACGGCACGCTGACCGTTGACAGCCCGCCGGGCGGACCTACCGAGGTGAGGATGTCGCTGCCGTGCGTATCGTGATCGCCGAGGACCTCGCCCTGCTCCGCGAGGGCCTGATCAGGATCCTGCGGGCCAATTCATTCGAGGTCTTGGAGGCCGTTGACAACGGCCCCGCACTGATCCGGTCGCTGACGACGCACCGCCCCGACGTCGCCATCGTCGACGTGCGGTTGCCGCCGACCTTCACCGACGAGGGGCTGCGTTCCGCGATCGAGGCCCGCCGCCAGATTCCGGGGCTGCCCATCATGGTGCTGTCGCAGTATGTCGAGCAGATCTACGCCAGGGAGCTGATGTCGGATCGCGCGGGCGCGGTGGGCTACCTGTTGAAGGACCGGGTTACGGACGTCGACCAATTCGTCGCCAGTGTCCGGCAGGTCGCTACCGGCAGCACCGTTATGGACCCCGACGTGGTGAGTGCGCTACTCACCCACCGCTCCACCGACCCCAAGCTCCTGGAGCTGAGCCCACGCGAGTACGAGGTCCTCACCCTGATGGCGGAGGGCCGCTCGAACGCTGCGATCGCCGCCCGGATGTTCGTCACCGATAAAACCGTCAGCAAACACAGCAACAACATCTTCACCAAGCTCGGTCTCAAGCCCTCCGAGGACGACAACCGCCGCATCCTGGCGGTCCTCGCCTACCTGGAAGGCTGAGTCCTTGGCCTCTGAGGAACGCCACGGGCGGCGTCGCGTGCCGCCCCCGGCGGCGCTGCGGGGGCGGCACGATCGACCGATCGGGCGGTGGGTCAGCTCCGGGTGGACCACCGCTGGTTGGTGCCGCCGTTGCAGGCCCAGAGGATGAGCTTGGTGCCGTTGGCGGTGCCGGCCGCGTTGGCGTCGAGGCAGAGCCCGGACTGGACGCCGGTGATGGTGCCGTTGGAGTTGAGGTTCCACTGTTGGTTGGTGCCGCCGTGGCAGTCCCAGATGATGGCCTGGGTGCCGTTGGCGGTGCCTTGGCCGTTGGCGTCGAGGCACTTGTTGCCGTACACCTGCAGTTGTTTGCCGGCGGTGTAGGTCCAGCGCTGCGCGGTGTTGCCGACGCAGTCCCAGAGTTGGACCTGGGTGCCGTTGGTGGTGCTGCCGTTGGGTACGTCGATGCAGCGGCTGGACTGGGCGCCGACGACCTGGACGTTCTGTTGCGGGTTGCCACCGCCGGCCGGCGCGTAGGCGGCGACGTTGATGTTGGCCTGGACGGCGTTCTCGGTGGCGGCCGTCGGGTAGCCGGAGGTCAACACGCCCTCGAAGAAGGTGCCGCGGCCGGTGATGCTGTTGTCACCGCCGATGCCGAGCAGGATCGCGCCTTCCTTCTTCATCGGGTGGTAGCCGTTGGGGCGTTGCCCGTCGAAGTAGGTGGTCAGGCTGCCCGACTGGGCGTTGCCGCCCCGGATCGCCCAGTGGTTCGGCTCGCCCTTGACCATGGCCGTGACGAAGCGGTGGTTGATCGACGCGATGTTGTTGTAGCCGGCGTTGACCCCGGAGAACAGGCCCCACTCCAGGTCGGCCATGATCCAGGGGCCGGCGCCTGCCCCGTAGCCCCACTGCTTGTTGGCGCCGAAGTAGACGGTCTCCATGATGGCGCGTTCGTCCGCGAGGTTGTTGGTCTGCGCGTTGCCGTAGTCGAAGCAGCACCACTGGTTGTAGTGCGTGCCGTCGACGACCGCGTAGATGCCCTCGGGCTGGTCGCCGGTCGCGACACCGTTGGTGTTGTTGTTGCGGTAGCCGGTGCCGGGGGCGATGTAGACGCCGTACGCCTTCTGCCCGCCGACGGTGACCGGTGCCGCCTTCGCGTCGGCGAGGTTGTCGAAGCCGCCGGCAGCGGGGCCGACGAAGTAGCCGGGGGGCGCCTGGGTGAGACGGTTGTTGCGGCCGGACTGGTCGTAGATGATCGTGATGACGCAGTTGGTGTTGGCGCAGAACGTGTCCTGGGTGGCGGCGTTGGCGTAGCCGCCCTCGCTGAGCACACCGATGTCGCGGGTGGTGTTGTCCGACGATCGTCGGACCTGGTAGAGCGGGCCGTTGTACGCGCCGTACAGCGCGCGGGTGGTGCTGTGCGCGGCCACGCACGGCGTGCCGCCGGAGGCGTAGATGTCACACGGGCCAGTGCCGGCGGCGTGGGCGACGCCCGGCGCGTCCGAGACCACATAGGCGCCGGCGCCGACGACGAGGACGAACAGGGTCCCGGCGGCGGCCATCAGGCGACCCAGTTTTCTCTTCACGTTCATCGGAGCCTTTCGAGTGGGTGGTGGGGGTGGGGTGCGGCGATGGAATTGACGTCACACGTCATACCTGTGACATTAATGGTCGTCCATCTGTTAGCGCTAGTTGGCACGCGTTGGTCATCGATCGATGAGCCTGAGGACGGATATGCTGGTCGGCGGAGCAAGGTGCGTCCCCGTATCGGGGCAAAAATCGATTCGAGGGCGATTGATGAACATCGGGGAGATCGCTCGCCGGGCGGGGGTGTCCCGCAGCACCGTTTCCTACGTGCTCAGTGGAAAACGCAGCGTGTCGGAGGCGACCCGGCAACGAATCCAGTCGGTCATCGACGAATTGGACTACCGGCCGAACGCCAGCGCCCGTGCTCTCAAGGAGGGGCGCACCCGCACCCTCGGGCTGGTCATCCCGCCAGCGAGCCAGCGGTTGACCGACATGCAGCTGGGCTTCGTCGCCAGCGTCGTCGAGGCCGCCGCCCGCCACGACCTCGACGTGCTGCTGTCCCCCTCCGGTGGCGACCATGACCGGTCGTTCGAGCGGATCGTCACCGGGCGTCGGGTGGACGGCGTGGTCCTCATGGAGATCCGGTTGGCGGACGACCGGGTGACCCGGCTGACCAAGGCCGGGCTGCCGTTCGTCACCATCGGCCGGACCGCCGAGCCGCACGGGATGAGCTGGATCGACATCGACTACGCCGGGCTGATCGCCCGGTGCGTGCAGCACCTGGCCGACCTGGGGCACCGGCACGTGGCGCTCGTGAACCGGTCCGCCGAATTGGTGGCCGCCGGGTATGGTCCCAGCCATCGCGCGCTGACCGGCTTTCGTGCGGCGGCGGCGGAGCGGGGGTTGACCGGCGTGGAGGTCTGCAGCGGCGACGACACCGCCTCCGGCGAGGCGTGTATGGAGCAACTGCTCGCGACGCACCCGGAGGTCACGGCGGTGGCCACCATCAACGAGGCCGCACTGCCCGGAATGCAGCGCGCGTTGACCGGCGCCGGGCTGTCAGTGCCACGCGACTTCTCCGTCACCGGAGTCGCCGCGCAGCACTGGGCGGAGGATTTCCGCCCGCCGCTGACCGCCGCGGACGTGCCGATGGTCGAGATGGGGGCCGAGGCGGTGTCGCTGCTTCTGGAGATCATCGCGGCTCCCGACGCCGTGCCGCGACACCGCCTGTACAGCCCGCCCATCTCGTTGCGTTCCAGCACCGGCCCGGTCCGGGGCCGCTGATCCGACGAGGGGGCTAGCCGCCCCTGACCCGCCGTTCCTCCTGGGCGGAGGCGAGGATCAGATAGCTGCTGGCGGTCCAGGTGTAGGCGCGGTCCCGCAGCCCGGTGCCGGTCTCGGCGTCGAAGTTCTCCGCGAAGCCGGACTTCTCGCACAGCGCGAGGAATCGCCGACTGATGTCGTCGGCGATCCTGGTCTGCCCGGCCCGGCGCAGGCCGTCCTCGACCAGGACGGTGGAGGGCGCCCAGATCGGGCCACGCCAGTAGCCGTCGGCGAGGTAGTGGGCCGAGTCGGTCGGCTCGGTGGCCAGCCCGTGCGTGGTCAGGTGGGTTTCGACGCCGCGCGCCAGCGCCGCGGCGACCGGGGCCGGCAGGTCGGCCCCGAGCGCGACGGGCATCAGGTCGAGCAGGCTGCGGCTGCGTCGCCGGTGCCCGGTGTGGGGGTCCCGGGCGCAGAAGCGTTCGCCGTCCCACAGGTCGCGCAGCATCGCCCCGTGGATGCGGTCGGCCTCCTCCGACCAGCGGGTGGCGGGTTCACCCAGCTCGGTGGCGAGGTCGGTGAGGCAGCGAAGCTGCGAGACCAGGAACGCGGCGAGGTCAGCCGTCTCGAGGACCCGGTTGTCGTCGAAGGTGGTCGCGTTGTCCCAACCGCTGTCGTTGCCGTGCTGGTAGTGCGGCAGGTCGTGGCCGGGGGCGCGCCGCGCGTCGAGCCAGAACCCGGTCCAGCGGGCGAGCCGGTCGTACGTCTGCGCCAGCGCCGCCCGGTCCGGCGGCTGGGGAAGGCGGCGGCGCAGGTGCCGGAGGGCCCAGCCGTGGATGGGGGGCTTGACGTAGTTGTGCAGGACCTCGGAGTGGGTGACCGAGTCGGGGAGGGCACCGGCCTCGTCCTGGTGGTCGAAGGGCAACTGGAACTGGTGCCAGGCCAGCTCCGGCTCGCCGGCCGCCAGGGCTATCGCGTTGAAGCAGTGGTCCCAGCTCCACACCTTGTCCATCCAGTGCTTGGACATCAGGACGGCCGGCCGGGTGACGAAGCCCGCCGGGGCGACGGTGGCCGACCACAGGACGTACGCGGCCAGCTCGGCTGCCGGGGTCTCCGGGCCGCGCCACGGCGCGATCGCGTCGACGAACGCGGTGAACTCCGCGAACCGGTCGCGGCACAACTGCTCGAAGGTGACCGATGCGGCGTACGGGCGGCGAGCGGTGGCGTACTCCTCGATCGCGATCTCCCAGGGCTGGTCCCCGGGTAGGTCCAGGGAGCGCTCGGCGGTGCCGAGCGCCTGCGCGCCCTCGGTCCGCAGCAGGGCGCCGGAGAGCACTGTGACGCGGTAGCGGCGACCGGTCTCGTACGAGGTGAACACGTGTGACCCGTCGACCGGATCGGCGTACAGGTAGGTCCCACTGAACGGGGTGAGGGTGTGCGCGGCCGCAGCCACTCGCAGGCCGAGCCGGTGGCCACGGATTCGCAGGGTTTCCGGCCCGTCGTAGACGGCCTCGATCCGGTCGGCCCCGTTGCGCCAGGTCAGCAGCGCGGGCGTGGCGACGACTGTGGTGCCGGCGACAGTGGGGGTGAGCCGCAGTACGGGGTGCAGCCCGGTCTGGTGGGAGACCAGGTGCAGGTCGTCGGCGTACGTCTTCTCGGCTACCACCGGGGAGATGTTGAACCAGGATCCGCGGTAGCTGAACGGGATGTCCTGGATTCCGAACTCCGGACCGGACGGGGCGACGGTCATGGGTGGCGGGTGCCTTTCTGTGGTGCGGGTGGTCAGTCCTCGACCGCCGCGGATGGTCAGTCCTTGACGGCGCCGGCGGTCACGCCCATCGAGACGTACCGCTGGGCCAGGATCAGCAGCACGGCGGCGGGGATCGAGGCGACGACGGCGGTGGCCATGATGGCGTTCCACTGCTGGTTGTTGTTGCCGATGTAGTGGTAGATGCCGAGGGTGATCGGCTGGTGGTCGCCGCCGCCGGCCAGGGTCGAGGCGAAGATGAAGTCCGACCAGGACCACAGGAACGCGAAGAGCGACACCGTGACGATCGAGTTGCGGCTGACCGGCAGCACGACCGACCAGAAGGTCCGCAGCCGACCGGCGCCGTCGACCACGGCGGCCTGGAGCAGCTCGTCGGGGATGCCGGACATGAACGCCGTGAAGATCAGGACGGCGAACGGCACCGCGAGCGTCGTGTCGGCCAGGATCAGGCCGGGCAGCGTGTTGAGGACGCCGAGGGTGAGGTAGATGGCGTAGAAGCCCATCGCCATGATGATCCCCGGGATCATCTGCGCGATCAGCAGCAGGAAACTCAATGCCGGGCCGCCGGGTGGCCGGAGTTTCGCCAGCGCGTAACCGGCGGGGGCGGCCAGCGCCACGGTCAGCGCCACAGTGCCGAGGCCGACCAGAAAGCTGGTGCCGAGGTACGGCAGTTGCTGGTCGAGCACCGCCCGGTAGCCGTCCAGGGTGCCGTTGGTGGGGAACAGGTGCGGGGGACTGGCCCGCATGTCCTGGTCCCGGGTGAAGGACACATTGATCATCCAGTAGACGGGGAAGAGCATCAGCCCGGTCAGCACCAGGCCGACGCCTGTCTTCCACCAGGCCCGAGGCGTCGAGGTGGTCATCGCAGCTGCTGCCTTCGCTCGATCCGGATGTAGAGGAGGCCGGCGATCAGGGCCAGCACGATGAGCAGGTTCCCGATGGCCGCGCCCGGGCCGAATTCGGGCAGCAGGTTGCCGAAGCCGAGCCGGTACGACCAGGTGGCGAGCGTTGCCGAGGAGCCGGTCGGGCCGCCCTTCGTCATGATCCAGATGATGTCGAAGACCTTCAGCGTGTAGATCAGCCCCAGCAGCAGCGTGATCAGGGAGACGGGACGCAGCAACGGGAAGGTGATCCCCCAGAACCGTTGCCACCCCGTCGCGCCGTCGAGCGCGGACGCCTCGTACATTTCGGTCGGGATCGCCTGTAGGCCGCTGTAGAGCACCACCAGGTTGAACGGGATGCCGATCCAGACGTTCGCGATGATCACCGAGGTGAGCGACCAGCCGGGCGACGTGAGCCAGTTGACCGGGTCGATCCCGACGACGCCGAGCGCCGCGTTGACCAGCCCCGAGTCGCTGTTGAGCAGCCACGACCAGGTCGACGCCGAGACGATCAGCGGCAGCAGCCACGGTACGAGGATCAGCGCCCGCAGCGTGCGCGACAGCGGGAAGTGCTGGTGGAAGAAGAGGGCCAGGGCCATGCCGATGGTGAACTGGAAGGCGAGCGAGGCCGCTGTGAAGACCACCGTGTGCGTCAGCGTCGGCCCGAATGCCGGGTCGGTCAGGACCGTCCGGTAGTTGTCGAGGCCGGCGAAGGGCGCCCCGCCCTGCACGAACGAGCGGACCGTGTACTCGCGCAGGCTCAACTCGACGTTGCGGTAGAGCGGGTAGGCGTAGAAGGCCGCCAGGTAGATGGTCACGGGTGCCAGGAAGCCCCACGCCCACCATCGGCTGGGCCGGCGGGCACGGGACGGGGGAGGCCCGGGTGGGGCGGCGCTCGCCGCCCCACCCTGGTCTCGTACGGCGGTGGAGGTCTCTGTCGTGGAGGGCATGGTGTCGGTTCGGATCGCTTACCTGGTCGTGGCGGCGGTCTGCGCGGCGGCCAGCGCCTCCTGTGGCGACTTCCCGCCGCTGAGGGCCGACTGCACAGCGGTCCACAGCGCTTCGGAGATCTTCGGGTACTTCGTGCCGAGGTCGTCACCGGTGCGGCCCTTGGCTGCCCGGACCGCCTCCACCCAGACCTTGAGCTTGGGGTCCGCGGCGGCCTGTCGCTCCTGTACGGCGGCGACGGGCGCGACGTAGGAGAGCGTGGTGTCGGTGGTGAGGAGGTTGTCGGCGTTGGTCAGGCAGGTGACGAGCTTCTGCGACGTCTCGTACCTGCCGGTCTTCTTCTGCACCGGAATCGAGACGAACTCACCGCCGGTGGGTGCCGGGGCCGGGCCGCCCGCGCTGGCCGGGATCGGGATCGTGCCGTACGAGAAGCCAAGCTTCTCCGCGTTGGCCAGTTGCCAGGTGCCGTTCTCGGCGAACGCGTAGTCGCCGGTGGCGAACTCCTGCCAACTCGTGGTCTGGGTGTTGTTGATGACGGAGTTCGGGGCGTGGCCCTGCTTGAGCCAGTCGGTCCAGAGCGTCAGCGCGGACACCGCCTGCGGCGAGTCCAGACTCGTCAGTTGGGCACCCGATCCCCAGAACCAGGGCAGGAACTGGAAGCTGCCCTCCTCGGTGCCGATAGCGGAGAAGGTGATGCCCTTCTTCCCCTTGGCCTTGACCTTGGTCAGTGCCGCGGTCAGTGAGGTCCAGTCCTTGACGGCGGCGGGATCGACGCCCGCAGCGGTGAGCACGTCCTTGTTGTAGTAGAGGGCGAGGGTGTTCGCCCCGATCGGCACCCCGTAGGTCTTGCCGCCGCTCTGGCCGGCGCCGAGCAAGTTCTTCTCCATTGCCGAGACGTCCAGCTTGTTGTCGTCGGTGGTGGTGAGCGCACCGGCTTCGGCCAGAGTGGAGATGACCGGGTTGTCGACGATCAGCACGTCCGGTGAGTTTCCCTGTTGGGCGGCGAGCAGCGCCTTGTTTGTCAGGTCGGTGGTGTCGTAGCCGGTCCGCTCGACAGTCACCCCCGCAGCGGTGCCGCACTTCTTGAGCAGTGCTACCCACTCGGAGTCGTCGGCGAACTGCGGATACGGGTCCCAGACGAGGTACGCGCCACCGTCGGCGCCACCGTCGGCGGACGACGAGCAGGCGCTGCCGGTCACTGCGGCGAGAGCTATCACGGCGACGGCGGCCAGGCGCCGCCGACGACTGAGTCCGGTCATGTGGTGCCTCACTTCAAATCGATCGTCAGGTGGGGTGTGTCGGTTGATCGTCGCGGGTTGGATCAGTCCAACCATGAGGCGAATCGATTCGACGAATCGGTTCGCCCGAAGATAGGTCTGGCCATACCCGGGGGTCAAGGGTCAGTTGGTCGCGCCGGGAGGTTCGCTGGGCAACACGGGCGTTACCGCGACGTCACTTCATTGACATGGTTCAGTTCCCGGTCCTACGATCCGTGCGAATCGATTCGCAAGTGCTGCCCTCCGGAGAGCGTCCCCCGCGCCCCACCAAGGAGCCGCCCGTGAAAACCCCGTCCCGCAGCAGGTCAGGACGAGCCCGCGTGTTCGTGGCCCGACTCGTCGTCGGCCTGCTCGCCGCCGCTGCCGCCGTCACCGCCGTCTCGTCCCCCGCCCAGGCCGCCGACGAGTCGATCAGCGTCAACTTCGCCACCACCAACGGTGCGCCGACCTACCGCGCCTCCGGCTGGATCTACGGCATGACCGAGAACGCCAGCGGTCCGGCCGACCACTTCTACCGGGACGTCAAGTTCCAGTACATGCGCGCCGGCGGCGCGCAGCTCCCGGGCAGTGGCTGGGTCGGCGGCACCTACGACCGTCGCTGGAACTCCACACTCGCCCAGGCGCGTCGCACCACAGCCCTGGGCGGGAAGTTCATCATCCTGCCGCACGACCTCTGGGGTGCCGACGGCGCCGGAATCTCCCGCTTCCCCGGTGACAACGGCAACTGGACCGACTACGACAACTTCCTGACCCGCCTGATCAGCGACGTCCGGGCGTCCGGCCTGTCGGTGCAGTGGGACATCTGGAACGAACCCAACATCACCATCTTCTGGAACAGGCCGATCTCCCAGTACCTCGAACTGTGGCGGCGGACCTACCAGCGCATCCGGGCGGAGTTCCCCAGCCAGCTCATCGTCGGGCCGAGCTGCGCCTGCGTACCGTCGACCAACCACACCTTCTGGAACCAGTACCTGGACTTCGTCCGCTCGACAAACACCGTGCCGGACATCATCAGCTGGCACTCGCTGCCCGGTGACCCGGTCGCGAACGTCGCCGCCGCCAACGCCACCCTCGACCCGCGCGGCATCGCCCACCCGCGTCCGTACCAGATCAACGAGTACGGCGCGCCCGACGAGCAAAACCCGGCCGACGGCGCCTGGTACATCGCGCGCCTGGAGCGGGCCCGGGCCGACGGCCTGCGGGCGAACTGGGCCAGCGGCGGCAGCCTGCACAACGACCTCGGCAACCTGTTGATCCGCAACTCGGCCGGCCAGCACCAACCCAAGGGGGAGTGGTGGAACTACCGCTACTACGCCTCCCAGGTCGGGGAGATCGTCGCGGTGACCCCCAGCCAGTCGTACGACGCGTACGCCACGAAGACGGCAGGGGTGGCGAAGGTGCTCATCGGCGGTGGTCGTACCACCGGGAACCTGACCGTCAACCTGCAACGCCTGGACACCACGAGCGGCATCGTGCAGAACAACCAGGTCCGGGTCCTCACCCAACGCATCCCGCACAACGGTGGCGGTGCCGTGGCGGGGCCGGTCACGGTCTCGAACAGCGTGGTCGGGGTGTCCAACAACAACGCCACGGTGACAGTGCCGTACACCAACCAGACCGACACGTACACCGTCACGCTGCTGCCTCCCTCGGACGGTGGCTTCCAGTCGGTGGCCGTGGCCCAGCACTCCCAGCAGTGCCTGAACAACGCCGGCCTGAGCACCGCCGACGGCAACGTCCAACAGCAGAACTACTGCGACGGCGGTGACCAGCAGCTCTGGAACTTCCTACCGGTCGCCGGCGTGGCCAACACCTACACGGTGGTCAACCAGCAGAGCGGCAAGTGCCTCGACGTCAGCGGCGTCTCCACCGCCGACGGCGCGGCCGTGCACCAGTGGACCTGCCTGAACGCCCTCAACCAGCAGTTCACGCTGCGCAAGGTCACCTACTCGGGCAACGACTCGCACGACTACCAGCTCGTCGCCCGGCACAGTGGCAAGTGCGTCGATGTCAACGCGGTCTCCACGGCGGCCGGCGCGCTGGTCCACCAGTGGACCTGCAAGGCGGTCAACCAGGGCAGCCCGTTGAACCAGACGTGGCGGCTCCTGGGGCGGTAGGCGTCCCGGGGGAGGTGGTGTGCTGGCCGTCCGCCCAACGGCCAGCACACCACCCCGCCACCGCATTCATTGACATGAATTAATTAAAGGTCATACGATTCGCTGCGAATCGATTCGCCACCGCCACCACCCCCCGTGGCGCGTCGACCCCCCACCGCGCTTCCACGACTCCGAGGAGCCACCTCGTGCGAACCCCGTCCCCCCTCGGGCCAGGAACAGCCCGTGATCTCGTCCCGAGACGTCAGCGGGCCCGACGTCTGACCGCCCTGGCAGCCGCGCTGGTCGGAGTGCTCGTCGGCATCGGCGCTGCTCCCGGTGCCCCGTCGCCGATCGCCGAGGCCGCCGCCGCCCCGATGGCCGCCGCCGCCATCACGCCGGGGCAGAGCACCCCGATCGTCGGTACGCCGTCCGGCCGCTGCCTCGAAGTGCCCAACTCCAGCACCACGAACGGCACCCAGACGCAACTCTGGGACTGCAACGGCAGCGCCGGCCAGACCTGGACGTGGACATCCGCCAAGCAGATCCAGGCGTACGGCAACAAGTGCCTGGACGCCTCCGGCCGCGGCACCGCCAACGGCACCCAGGTGATCATCTGGGACTGCAACGGCCAGAACAACCAGCAGTGGAACGTCAACAGCAACGGCACCATCACCGGAGTGCAGTCCGGGCTGTGCCTCGACGCCAATGCCGCGGCCACCGCGAACGGCACCAAGGTCATCCTCTGGGCCTGCAACGGCGGCGCCAACCAGCAGTGGGCCTCGCCGACCACCACCACCCCGCCGCCGACCAACCCGCCGACCGGCGCGCGTCCGTGCGACATCTACGCCTCCGGCGGCACCCCGTGCATCGCGGCGCACAGCACCACGCGGGCGCTCTTCGAGGCGTACGCCGGCAACCTCTACCAGGTCCGACGCTCGTCGGACAACACGACCCGCAACATCGGGCTCACGGGAACCGGCGGCACGGCCAACGCGGCGACGCAGGACTCGTTCTGCTCCGGCACGACCTGCGTGATCACCGTCGTCTTCGACCAGTCCGGGCGCGGCAACGACCTCTGGTACCAGGGGTCGAGCGTCGTTCCGGGCTCCCCGCAGAGCAGGCCGGCGACAGCGACCACGGAGTCGCTGACGGTGGGCGGCTCGAAGGCGTACTCGCTCTACATCAACCCCGGTAACAGCTACTGGCGCGACGGGCACCTCACCGGCGTGCCGACCGGTGCGGCACCCGAGGGCATGTACATGGTGACCAGCGGGACCCACGTCAACAGCGGCTGCTGCTTCGACTACGGCAACAGCGAGACGACCAGGAAGGCCGACGCCGCCGGGGCGATGGACGCCATCAACTTCGGCAAGCAGTGCTGGTTCGGCGGCTGCTCCGGCAGCGGACCCTGGGTGCAGGCCGATCTCGAGTGGGGTCTCTTCCCGGGCGGCAGCAGCTCCTGGAACCCGAACCAGCGCGCGTTCACCAGCAAGTTCGTCACCGCGACGCTGAAGAACAACGGCACGACCCGGTTCGCCATCAAGGGCAGCGACGCGCAGGCCGGCAGCCTCTACACGCTGTACGACGGATCGCTTCCGCCGGGATACAGCCCGATGAAGAAGCAGGGCGCGATCATCCTGGGCAGTGGCGGTGACTGCTGCAAGCCCGACGGCGGCGCGAACCTGAGCGCCGGCACCTTCTACGAGGGGGCAATGGTCGCGGGCTATCCGTCCGACGCCGTCGAGAACGCCGTGCAGGCCAGCGTGGTGACCGCCGGTTACCGCTGATCCTGGCCACGCCGTACGAGTCGTGCGCCGGTCACCACCAGGTGGTGACCGGCGCACGCGCGGGTGGACGTCGACCCGTCTCAGGCGGCAGTGCAGGACGCGCCGTTGAGGGTGAACGAGGACGGTCGGGCGTTGTTACCGGTGTGGGTGGCCTGGAAGCCGAAGCTCACCGAGCCGTTGGCGGGGATGCCGCCGTTGTAGGCGACGTTGCGGGCCGTCACCTGCCCTGAGCTGGGCGAGTAGGTGGCGTTCCAGCCCGAGGTGATGGTCTGCCCACCGGGCAGGGTGAAGACCACCGACCAGCCGTTGACGGCGCTGGTGCCGGTGTTCGTGACGGTGATGTTCTCGGTCAGCCCGGTGTTCCAGGCGTTGACGTCGACTGTCACCCGACAGGCGCCGGAAGCTGGCGGCGGGGTGGTCGGCGGCGGCGTGGTGGGGGGTGGCGTGGTCGGCGGCGGTGTGGTCGGCGGCGGCGTCGTGGGGTCGGTCAGCCCGAAGAACGCGATGGCGGACGCGGCCATGCCGCCGGAGGGCAGGCTGTGTCCGGCACCCTGGATGCTGTACGCCTCGACCTGGACGGTGCCGCCGCTGTCGGCGTACCGACGCCGGTTCCAGTTGGCCTGGGGTGTGTCGGTGGAGGTGGGTGTCTGGCTCAGCCCGAACACGTTTGTCCACTGCTCGATCGCCTCCTGCAACAACGAGTACGGCACGAGCGTGTCGTTGGTGCCGTGCCACAGCTGCACGCGCGGGCGGGGCCCGGAGTAGCCGGGGTACGCCTGGCGGACCGCGTCGCCCCACTGCTGCGGGGTCCGGTTCATGTTTCCGCCGGTGCACTGGCTGCTGGTGGGCGGGAAGTCCGCCGCGTTGGCGAAGCAGGTGAACGGGACGCCCATGAACGCGGCGCCGGCCTTGAACAGGTCGGGGTAGAGGGCGAGCATGTGGTTGGTCATCATGCCGCCGGACGAGCTGCCGGTGGCGTAGACCCGCTCCGGATCGGCCGCGTACTGCTGCTGCACGTAACGGATCATCGAGACGATCGACACCGGGTCGCTGCCGCCGCCACGTCTCTTGGCGGCGTCCGACCAGACGTCGAAGCAGTTGCCGAAGCCGGCCTGCTGGGTGGCGGACGGGTAGATCACGATGTACCCGTAGCGGTCGGCGAGGCTGGCGAACTCGCTGCCGGAGTAGAAGCCCGGGCCGGACCCGCCGCAGCCGTGCATGGCCACCACGACCGCCGGCCGGGTCGGACGGTTGTCCGGCACGTAGACGTGCATGCGCATCCGGCCAGGGTTGTCCCCGAAGCTGGTCACCTCGGTCAGTGACGCGGCGTACGCGGGTCCGACAGTGGGGGCCACCAGGCCGGCCGCCACCAGTGACGCGGCCAGGGCGAGTAGCAGTTTCCTTCTGATTCTCAACGGACGACTCCTTCGACTGCCTGTGCAGGCTGGATTGGCAGTGCGATCCGGTCGCGGTGTGCCCGACTCCCGCGGTGGTCGCACGATGCCCGCTACCTGTGGCTCGCCCAGCCCGGCTTCGGATGGCGTCGTGTGGCAGTTAGTGTTCCCTCCGGGTCAACAAGTGTCAATCGAGAAATCTCGATTTGTGGGGGAGTGGCGGTCGCCCGTCTACAGTCGTCTTGCCGTCCCCGAGGAGCGCGGAGCGCCTGTGGCAAGCCCTTTCGACATCGACGAGATCTATCCGGACGACGGAGACCAGCCACTGCGGCTGCCCCGCCGGCAGGTCGGCAACTCGCCCCAGGGTGTCGCGGTGACCCTGTTGGCGGACTACACGCTGCGGACCCGGGTCGCCCTCCCGTCCGCGGCCATCGTCGCGCTGCTCGGGGAGACCGGCGTGACGACGGCCGGAGCGCGGACCGCTATCAGTCGGTTGGCCCGTCGTGGCGTGCTGGAGGGCAGTCGACTGGGGCGGCGCAGCTCCTACCGGCTCAGCCGCGCCGCCGCCGCCAACCTCTCCGCCGGCGGGCAGTGGATTCTCGCCTCCACCACCTCGACGGCGCTGTGGGACGGGTGTTGGACGATCGTCGCCTTCTCGCTGCCGCAGGATCGCAGTACGCAGCGGCGGGCCCTGCGGGCGCAGCTTCGGTGGCTCGGTTACGCGCCGCTGTACGACGGTTTGTGGATCTCGCCGCAGGAGCTGACTCCCGCGGCTCGGGCCGAGCTCGACGGGCTCACCCTCGGCGCAGTGACGGTGTTTCGCGGGCGGCAGGGCGCGCTCACCTCGGCCATTCACCGCGCGCCGATCGAGGCCTGGGACATCGAGGCGATCGGTCGGAGCTACGACGCGTTCCTCCGGCGGTGGACGCCGCTGTT
Source organism: Micromonospora sp. NBC_00330 (assembly GCF_036136635.1). Taxonomy (NCBI): domain Bacteria; kingdom Bacillati; phylum Actinomycetota; class Actinomycetes; order Micromonosporales; family Micromonosporaceae; genus Micromonospora; species Micromonospora sp. NBC_00330. The sequence goes on along the minus strand of NZ_CP108012.1, from coordinate 3,955,881 downwards.
GCCCGGGGTGCTGTCCGGGCAGGTCGACGGCGCCGCAGCGGTGCGGGCCCGTACCGAGGTGATGGACACCTTCCGGCGTTTTCCCGTCCTCGATCCGCAGTTGCCAGTGGAGCTGCTTCCACGGGACTGGCTCAGGCGCCCGGCGCGGGAGTTGTTCGCGGCCGTCTACGACGGCCTCGCCGCACCGGCAGAGCGACACGTCCGAGCGGTCGTCGAACGGATCGCCGACACCGCGCAGCCCGGCATCGCTGCCCACACCACCGCCGACCTGGTCGCCGGGGTACGCGCCGACGTCGACCCGGCGCAGCCGTCTCCGAGTGACTCGGCCACCGGGTGCTCGTGAACGGCCAGGAGTCGCGGCCGCGACTGTGAGCGATAACAGGGTTGCCGTCCGGCACGGTCCGAGCGGCGCGGTGGTACGACTCGTCCGCTGGTCGCGCGGCGGCTGAGCACTGTTGCTCTGGGCGTTTGGTACCGGGCGAAACGCGGCGTTCCGGGAGATCGGCGTGAACGGCCCGTTACGTCTTGACGAACGGCATGTTATCGCTCACTCTCGATATAGAGGACGATCGTTGCCGTGGCTCACCGGGCGAGCCGCACGGGTCGTACCTCCGATCACGACGTCCGCAAGGGCATGCGGCCGTCACCTCGGGACCGGCAGTTGCCGGCGACAGCCCCCTCGGGCCGCGCGTGCTGAGGCCGGGTGGCCAGGAAGACCGTCCCGATCGGTCGCCCCGAGTGAAGTGGCACATCACCACCACCGATGCAACCACTGAAAAGGAACGCCATGAAACCCATGAGAACGATGCTGGCGGCGGCGACAATCGCCGTCGCCCTCACCACCGGTATGACGGTGGCGCTGACTCCCGCATCCGGTGCCGGCACGACCCTGAAGGCGGCCGCCGCCGAGAAGGGCCGCTACTTCGGCGCCGCCGTCGCGACCGGCAAGCTCTCCACCGGCGCGTACACGACGATTCTGAACCGTGAGTTCAACAGTGTCGTGGCCGAGAACGAGATGAAGTGGGCATCCAACGAGCCGTCGCAGGGCCAGTTCAACCACTCCGGTGGTGATCGTCTGGTCAGCCATGCGCAGGCCAACGGGATGAGCGTGCGGGGTCATACCCTGCTGTGGCACGCACAGCAGCCGGGTTGGGCGCAGGGCATGTCCGGCACCGCGTTGCGCAACGCGGCGATCAACCACGTCACGCAGGTCGCGACGCACTACCGGGGCAAGATCTATGCCTGGGACGTGGTGAACGAGGCGTTCGCCGACGGTGGTAGCGGTGGGCGTCGTGACTCGAACCTCCAGCGCACCGGTAACGACTGGATCGAGGCGGCGTTCCGGGCGGCGCGGGCTGCGGATCCGGGTGCGAAGTTGTGTTACAACGACTACAACACCGACGGGATCAACGCGAAGTCGACGGGCATCTACAACATGGTGCGGGACTTCAAGTCCCGTGGCGTGCCGATCGACTGCGTGGGCTTCCAGTCGCACCTGGGCACCTCGCTGGCCGGTGACTACCAGGCCAACCTGCAGCGGTTCGCCGACCTCGGCGTGGATGTCCAGATCACCGAACTGGACGTGATGACCGGCGGCAACCAGGCCAACATCTACGGCGCCGTCACCCGCGCCTGCCTGGCCGTTTCGCGCTGCACCGGCATCACCACCTGGGGCGTACGGGACTGCGACTCGTGGCGTGGTTCCGACAACGCCCTGCTGTTCGACTGCAACGGCAACAAGAAGGCCGCGTACACCGCAGTCCTGGACGCCCTCAACGGCGGCTCGACCCCGCCCACCACGCCCCCGCCGGGCTCCGGAGTGGACACCAGCGCCTGGTACGTCTTGCTCAACCGGAACAGCGGCAAGGCGCTGGACGTCTACGCCTCGGCCACCAGCGACGGGGCGCGAATCAGCCAGTGGTCGCGCAACAACGGCGTCAACCAGCAGTGGCAGTTCGTCGACTCGGGCGGCGGCTACTACCGGGTGAAGTCCCGCAACTCCAGCAAGGTGCTCGACGTCAGCGGCTTCTCCACCGCCGACGGCGGCGCGATCGTGCAGTGGTCCGACCTCAACGGCACGAACCAGCAGTTCCGACTCGCGAATTCGGCCGACGGCTACGTACGCCTGATCAACCGCAACAGCAACAAGGCCGTCGAGGTGCAGGGCTCGTCCACCGCCGACGGTGGGAACGTCGTCCAGTACGCCGACTGGGGTGGCAACAACCAGCAGTGGCAACTGGTCCGGATCGGCTGACGACCGCCGCCGTCGACTGGGGTAAGCGGGAGCTGCCGGCCGTACGGGATCCGGCCGGCGCCCGCCCAGGCGAGGTGTGACGAGTGGCGGCCCGCCCCCTCCGGGGCGGGCCGCCGTGACCGTCGGGTTGCCGCTGCCGGATATCTGTTCGGATCGACACCAATCGTTTGACGTATGACGTCTTACCCGCTAATTTTCACCCCGCGGGCCGCCCGGCCAGCGGGAGCCACGACGTCGTACCGCGCGTTCGGCGCGGCCTGCCACGAAGCCCGGATCGTGGCATCCCCATCGACGTACGCCGTTGGCCGCTGGTTGCCCGCAGAACACCCCAGACGTGCTGACCCCACCACCAGGACGCCGGCACGCACGCCAGGGCACGCGCGGGCGCTTCCGCTCGTGGGTGACCCCGATCGAAGGAGTGGACCATGAAAGCCCTCGGTGAGGCTCGTCCCGCCTCTCGACAAAGATCTCGCTGGCGCTCAGGGTTGGCCGCGGCGGCGGCCGCGGTCATGGCAGCCAGCGCAGTCGTCGCGGTCAACGCGGCGCCCGCGGCGGCAGCGACAGTGGACACCAACGCCTCCTATGTGCTGGTGAACCGCAACAGCGGTAAGGCGTTGGACCTGTACGCCTCGGCCACCAACGACGGGGCGCGGATCAGCCAGTGGACGCGTAACAACGGCGTCAACCAGCAGTGGCAGTTCGTGGATTCCGGCGGTGGCTACTACCGGATCAAGTCGCGGCACTCGGGCAAGGTGCTCGACGTCAGTGGCTTCTCCACCGCCGACGGCGGCGCGATCGTGCAGTGGGCCGATCTCAACGGGACGAACCAGCAGTTCCGGCTGGCCGACTCGGACGGTGGCTATGTTCGGCTGATCAACCGCAACAGCAACAAGGCCGTCGAGGTGCAGGGCTCGTCCACCGCCGACGGTGGAAACGTCGTCCAGTACGCCGACTGGAACGGCACCAACCAGCAGTGGCAGCTCGTCCGCGTCGGCGCCGGGACCGACCCCACGACGCCACCCCCGACGGGTGGTAGCGGGTGCGGCAAGGCGCCGGCGCTGGCCAGCGGCACGCACACCATCCAGAGCAACGGCAAGAGCCGAACCTTCATCCTCCGGGTGCCGGCGAACTACAACAACAGCAACCCCTACCGGCTGATCTTCGCGTTCCACTGGCGCGGCGGCACCATGCAGGAGATTTCCTCCGGCGGCACCAGCGGGACCCCGTGGTCCTACTACGGGCAGCAGGAGCAGTCGAACAACAGCGCGATCCTGGTCGCGCCCCAGGGGTTCGGCAACGGCTGGGGCAACTCCGGCGGTGAGGACATCGTCTTCGTCGACGACATGATCAGCCGGATCGAGAGCAGCCTCTGCGTCAACCCGAGGCAGCGGTTCGCGCTCGGCTTCAGCTGGGGTGGCGGCATGAGCTACGCCGTCGCCTGTGCGCGGGCCAACGTCTTCCGCGCCGTCGCCGTCATCTCCGGTGGGCAGATCAGCGGCTGCAGTGGCGGTACGCAGCCGATCGCGTACTTCGGGCTGCACGGCATCTCGGACAATGTCCTGAGCATCTCGGGTGGCCGGGCGTTGCGCGACACGTTCGTCCGGAACAACGGCTGCACCGCGCAGAGCCCGCGCGAGCCGGCGGCCGGCAGCCGCACGCACGTCACGACCACGTACTCGGGTTGCCGGTCCGGATACCCGGTGCAGTGGGCCGCGTACGACAACGGCCACATGCCCGGCCCGGTGGACGGCACCTACGCCGAGAGCGGCATCACCACCTGGACCAAGGGTGAGATCTGGAGGTTCTTCGCCCAGTTCTCGTGACTCTTGTCGGCCACAGCTGGCGGCGCCTGCTCCCGTACCTCGGGGGCGGGCGCCGTCCGTCGGCCGTGACGGTCAGCGTTCGAGGCGGACCGGGCTCCCCGAGCCACTGCGACGAACCAGCCAGGCCTCGGTGATGTGGGTGAACATCGCCTCGGCGGCACCGTTGGGATCGTGGGCCGCGATGCGTTCGTAGATGCGTCGGTGACCCTGGTTGGACGCCACGCACAGCGCCCGTTCGGTCCGGCCCATGTACCGGGCGGTGTTGATGACCTGGCTCTCCAGCGCGCGTACGACGCCACGGGCGATCCGGTTCCCGGATGCCTGCATGATCGTGTCGTGGAAGGCCCGGTCGTGGTCGTGGTAGGTGACGTGGTCGTCGACGAGTTCGTCCATCCGGTCCACCATGGCCCGGAGTCGGTCGACGGTCCCGCTGTCGGCGAGGCGGGCGGCGACGTTCGCCATGTCGGACTCCAGCACCCGCCGGGTGACGACCAGGTCGTCGAGGATGGCGAGGCTGTCGTCCACGGCGATGGTGGCCGCGAGGACGAGTTCGTCGAGCATGTCCCAGTGTGAGGGTGGGGTGACCATGGTGCCTGCGCCCTGACGGACCTGCACCAGCCCCTTCTCCTGAAGGATCTTCACTGCTTCCCGGACGACGGTCCGGCTCACGCCGAAGGTCTCGCAGAGGATCGGCTCGGGAGGCAGAGAGGTCCCGGACGGGTGTACGCCGCGGACGATGCGCTCCACCAGTTCGGCGGTGACCGCCCTGGCGAGGTTGGTCGGCCGACGCACCCACGCCGGGGTCGCCGGACTGTTCAGGGCTGTCTCCTGCGGTGGCGTCATGTCCCCCTCCGAATGGCTCGCCGTGGCACGACGTCTGGGTCAGTGTACGGCCGACTGTTGACGTCACACGTCATACGAGTTACCTTCCGGTCAACATTTGGCTCGCGGGACACCCGCCGGCCACCCCCCATATAGAGGTGACAATCGATGAGACAGCGCGCAATATGGTCGGCCGTCCTCGTTGTGGGCCTGGCCCTGGCCGGTTGTGGAAGTGCTAGCGATTCGGGCAAGTCAACCAGCTCGGACGGCAAGTTGGTCGTGTGGGACTGGAAGTCCGGCGAGCCGTTCGCCAAATCCTATCTGGACAAGGCCAAGGCCGACTTCAAGAAGAAGCACGCCGACGTCGAGGTCGAGTTCGTCGCGCAGCCCTTCGACCAGTACTACACCCTGCTCGGTGCGGCGATCCAGTCCGGCAAGGGCCCGGACGTCATGCTGTTCAACGGTGGCGGCCAGATCCGCGACCGGGTGGACGCGCTGGTGCCCCTCGACGACTACGTGGCCGAGGACAGGCAGCGGCTGGCCGGTTGGGAGGCGTTCGCCAAGGACGGCAAGACCTACGCCTCCCCGGTGACGCTCCAGGGCTACCCGATCTACTACAACAAGGAAATCTACCGGAAGGCGAACCTCGACCCGGCGAGCCCGGCCACCACGTGGGACAAGTTCGTCGCCGACTGCGCCGCCATCGCCAAGGCCGGCTCCAAGTGCTTCGCCCTCGGTAACAAGGAGGGCGTCGGCATCCAGTTCTGGCTCTCCAGCCTGGGCTCGACAACCCTCACCGCCGCGGAGTACGACGCCTGGATCGCCGGCAAGCGCGACTGGAACTCGCCCAACGTCAAGCGGATCTTCCAGACCTGGAAGGAGGCCGGCGACAGGAAGATGAACAGCGACGGGGCCAACTCGACCGCCATGTTCAACGACTCCTTCGCGCTCTTCCAGTCCGGTAAGGCCGCCCACGTCATGGGTCTGATGTCGGACGTGGGGCACTGGCAGGACTTCAACGAGTTCCTCACCCCGGAGAAGCTCGGCGTCATGAAGGCTCCCGTCGTCACCGCCGGCACCACGCCGAGCCTCCCGTACGACGGTGGCATCGGCTACGCGGTCGCCAAGTGGACGAAGGACCCGAAGGTGGCCGCCGACCTGGTGCGTGCCCTGAGCTCGGCCGACGCGTTGAAGGCCTTCTACGCCGACGCCGGCGCGATCGCCGCCGACACCACCATCGACGTGTCGGCCGGCGGGCCCGCGGTCTCCACGATCGTCGGCGAGCTGAAGAGTGGCAAGCCCGCTCTGCACGTGGCGCTCTCCTCGAAGACGCTGGACCTGATGGGGCGCCTCTCCCAGCAGCTGCTCAGCGGGTCGATCAGCGTCGACGAGGTGGTGAAGCAGTTGGCCGCTTCCGACCAGGCGGGCTGACCTCGTGCCGATGGGAAACACGCAACCGTCGGTCCGTCCGGCTTCGGCCGGACGGGCCGGCGGGGCGGCGGTCACCTCCGCCGCGCATCGGCATGGCGCACGACCCCGTCGCACCCGTGGCGGCCTGGGGGCCGAGCGCTTCGCCCCCTACATCCTGGTCCTTCCCGCCGTCCTGATCATCGTGCTGCTGCGGCTCTACCCGCTGCTGCTGGGAGTCAACTTCTCCTTCACCGGTGACGGCGCGCAGAACGGGACCGCTGTCGGGTTCGGCAACTACCGCGAGCTGTTCGGAGATCCGCTGTTCCGGACCGCGCTGAGCAACGTCGGGCTGCTGGTGCTGCTGCTGCCGGTGGCGGTGGCGATCCCCGGTCTGCTCGCGACGTTCATCTACCTCCGGGTGCCGGGCCACCGCTTCTACCGCAGCGTCTACTTCTTTCCGGCGGTGCTCTCACCGGTCATCGTCGGTGCGATCTTCAACCTGTTGCTCGCCTTCGACGGCCCCCTCAACGCCGTGCTCGGGTCGTTCGGTGTCGGTCCGGTGGACTGGCTCGGGGATCCGGACATCGCGATGTTCATGGTGGCGGGCGTGCACATCTGGGCCACCTTCGGGATGGCGCTGGTGGTGTTCCTCGCCGGCTTCGCCACGCTGGACGCCGCGCTCCTGGACGCCGCCCGGGTGGACGGTGCATCGCTGCGCCAGGTCGTCTGGCACGTGATCATCCCGGCCCTCTCGCGCACCATCCAGTTCGTCTTCGTGACCACGATGATCGGGATGCTGACCTCGATGTTCGGGCTGCTCTTCGTGATGACCAGCGGTGGGCCGGAGGGGTCGACGTACCTGCCGGAGTTCTACATCTGGAAGCAGCAGGGTCAGATGAACCGTCCGGCTCTCGCGTCGGCGGCCTCGACGATCCTCTTCATGATCATGCTCGTCGTGGGGCTGTTGCAGATCAAGCTGCTCGAACGATCCGGAAAGGAGGACTGATGTCTCGCCTCCGCCTGGGACGGTGGCTGGTCGCCATCCCCATGTCGCTGCTCGCCCTGGCGACGATCTACCCCCTGCTGTTCACCGCCAACGTCGCGATGAAGACCCGGCGTGACTACATCCTCGACCGGTTCGGCCTGACCGACGCCCTGCGCTGGGAGAACGTCACCACGGCGTGGAACAGCGTCGGCATGGGGCGATACTTCGTCAACTCGCTGTTCGTGGTGACGGTGTCGGTGCTCCTGCTGCTGCTGTTCGGGTCGATGGCCGGCTTCGCCCTGAGCCAACTGCGGTTCCGCGGCTCGTCGGCGTTGTTCCTGGGTTGCCTCGCGGGGCTCTTCATCCCGTTCCAGGTGATCATGGTGCCGCTCGCCCGGATCATGGCCGACACCGCGCTCATCGACACGTACCCGGGCCTGATCCTGGTCTACGTGGCCCAGTTCCTGCCCTTCACGGTCTTTCTCATGACGAGCTACTACAAGGGCATTCCGCCGGAGATCGTCGACGCGGCGCGGATCGACGGCAGCACCGTGTACGGCGTGTACCGCCGGATCATGCTGCCGCTGGGCACCCCGGCGCTGCTGTCGGTCGGCATCCTCAACGCCCTGTTCTGCTGGAACGACGTCCTCATGGCGCTGGTGATGATGCCCTCGGCCGATCACCGGACGCTCATGATCGGGGTGACCTCGCTGCGCGGGCAGTACTCCGACAACATCCCCACCTTCGCCTCCGGGGTGCTGATCGCCGCGATACCCGTCCTGTTGGTCTACCTGTTCCTCCAGCGCCAAATTGCCGACGGCGTGGCCGCCGGTTCCACGAAGGGTTGACATGCGGATCACGGGATATCGGACGCTCTCCACGGTCCAGGAATGGGGCCGACCAGTCGGCGACGCCAACGGTGTGTTCGCCGACGGGGTGGTTCCGGTCTCGATCGTCATCGTCGACACCGACGAGGGCATCTCGGGAGTCGGCCTCGGGCCGCACGTCGAGATCGAGCGGATCTTCCCAGCCATCGAGGGTGAAGACCCCCGGGCCGTGACGTCCCTGTACGACCGCATGTTGCGGCACACCTTCAAGGCGGGCCACGCGGGGCCGGTGTTCGGCACCATCGGCGCTCTGGACACCGCGCTCTGGGACATCAAGGCGCAGGCCGCCGGCGAACCGCTGTGGCGGCTGCTGGGCGGACGGGACCGGCGGGTCACCGCCTACGCGTCCGGGCTGGACATCGGGCTCACCGACGACGAACTCGTCGCGGAGTACGAGGTCTACGCGAGCCACGGCCTGCGAGCGGCCAAGCTCAAGGGCGGCCTCGACATCGAGCGCGATCGGCACCGCCTGAGCCTGGTCAAGGAGGTCCTGACCGAGGCCGGGCACGGTCGACGGCCGGGCCTGATGCTCGACGTCAACGAGGCGTGGACCCGCAAGCAGGCGGTCCGGCATGTCTGCGAACTGGAACGCACCCTGGATCTCATCTGGATCGAGGAGCCGGTCCGGCGCTGGGACGCCGAGGGTCTCGCCGCGGTCAGCCGAGGCGTGTCCGCGTCGGTCGCCACCGGCGAGAACCTCACCGGGCTCGAACAGTACCGTCCGCTGATCGCCGCCGGCGCTGTCGACATCGTCCAGATGGCGGCCGTCTGGGGGGTCACCCACTTCCTGCGGGCGTCCGCACTGGCCCACGCCCACGACCTGCCGGTCAGCCCGATCGGCAACAGCCCGGTCGGGCTGCTGCACGCCGCGACCTCGGTGCCGAACCACCTGACCAGCGAGTTGCAGGACCTGCACACACCCGTTGGTGTCTCCATCGACCTGCACGTCGAGGACGGCGCCTTCATCCTCGGCGACGCACCCGGGCTCGGGGTCCGGGTGGACGAGGAGCGGATCCGGGCGGTCAACCGCCGCCCGCAGGCGCAGACGGCCGACAGCCCCAACGTCCGGCCGGAGCGGGCCGGACGACGGCTGCTGGCCGGCGTCGACGGGGTGATCCCCACCCGCCAGGTGCCTGTCGTGTCGCTGAACTCCCGCAACGAGGTGTCGCCTACCGTACGGCACTGAGCTGACCACCAGAACGGAAAGGCGTGGGTGCATCGCGACGGCGGTGCACCCACGGCCATGCCCGGTCGGCACGATCGACGTACCGACCGTCGAGACGGAGGAACGATGAAGGCAGTCGTCTACCGGGGAGCGCGACACCTCGGAATCGAGAACCGCGAACCGGAGCCACCAGGCCCCGGCCAGGTACGGATCGAGGTGGCGTACACCGGCATCTGCGGCACGGATCTGCACATCTACCACGGGGACATGGACGCCCGGGTTGGTGACTCGGCGATCATCGGGCACGAGATGTCCGGGCGGATCGCGGCCGTCGGCGAGGGCGTGACCGGCTGGAACATCGGTCAGGCCGTCACCGTGATGCCGACCCGGCCCTGCGGACGCTGCGCCGCCTGTCAGCGGGGCAACTCCCACGTCTGCCACGCGATGAACTTCCTCGGCATCGACTCACCCGGTGCCATGCAGTCCTCCTGGACCGTGCCGGTGGAGCTGGTGCTGCCGCTTCCGGAGGAGCTGCCCCTCGACCACGCGGCGCTCGTCGAGCCGGTGGCGGTCGCCGTGCACGACGTACGCCGGGGGAACGTGACCGCCGACGACCAGGTGGTAGTGGTCGGCGGCGGGCCGGTCGGCGTCCTCATCGCCACCGTCGCGCGGGGTCGTGGCGCGCGGGTGCTCCTCGTCGAGCCGGACCCGTTCCGACGCGAGGTGGCGGAGGGGATCGGGATCGAGGCCGTCGACCCGCGAGCGACCGACGTCGTGGCGCTGGTCAACGACCGTACCGATGGCGCGGGCGCCGACATCGCCTTCGAGGTGTCCGGCTCCCCGGCCGGCGTCACCACGGCGGTCGACGTCCTCACCACCCGCGGGCGGCTGGTCATGGTGGCGATCCACCCTCAGCCCCGCGAGGTCAACCTGCACCGGTTCTTCTGGCGTGAACTGGAGCTCCTTGGTGCCCGGCTGTACCAGCGCGACGACATGGTGGAGGCGATCCGGTTGGTCGCCTCGGGTGCTATCCCGGCACGGGAGCTGATCTCCCGGGTCGAGCCGGTCGAGGCGGTCAGCGCGGCCTTCGAGGCGCTGGAGGGTGGCGGCGTCATGAAGGTGCTGCTCGATGTTCGGGAGGGGAACCAGTGACGGCCTTGTTCGACCTGTCCGGCCAGACCGCCGTGGTGACCGGGGCGCGGCGCGGTATCGGCCTCGCCATGGCCGAGGCCCTGGCCCTGGCCGGCGCCGACATCGTGGGGGTCTCCGCCCAGCTCGAAGCGGAGGGCAGCGAGGTCGAACGCCGGGTGCGCGCCACCGGGCGCCGGTTCACCGCGCTGAGGGCGGACCTCGGCGACCGGGCGGCCGTGCACCGGTTGGCCCGCGACATCACCGCTCTCGGGCCGGTCGACATCCTGGTGAACAACGGCGGCACGATCGCCCGCACCCCGGCCGCGGAGCACCCGGACGAGATGTGGGATCACGTGATCGAGGTGAACCTCAGCAGCCAGTTCATCCTCAGCCGGGAGATCGGCCGGACGATGGTCGAGCGCGGCCGAGGAAAGATCATTTTCACAGCGTCGCTGTTGAGTTTCCAGGGCGGCATCACCGTCCCCGGTTACGCCGCGTCGAAGTCGGGCGTGGCCGGTCTCACCAAGGCGTTGGCGAACGAGTGGGCGGCCCACGGGGTGAACGTCAACGCCATCGCTCCCGGCTACATCGCCACCGACAACACCCAGGCGCTGCGCGACGACCCCGATCGCAACCAGGCGATCCTCGGCCGGATCCCGGCCGGGCGGTGGGGCCGGGCCGACGATCTCGGCGGCGCCACCGTGTTCCTGGCGTCGACCGCGTCGGACTACGTCAACGGCGTCGTGCTGCCCGTCGACGGCGGCTGGCTGGGCCGATGACCGGCGCACAGGAGCCCGGACGTACCGGGATCGTCGACGCGCACCACCACCTCTGGGTCCGCGCCCGGCACCCGCAGCCGTGGATCGACCCGGTGACCATGGCGGCCATCGACGCCGACTTCGAACCCGCCGATCTCGCGCCGCTGGCCCGGGCGGCCGGGGTCACCGCGACAGTGGTGGTGCAGTCCGTCGCCTCCGACACGGAGACGGTCGACCTGCTGGGCGTGGCGGCCGACGACACACTGGTCCGTGGGGTCGTCGGCTGGGTGGACCTGACCGCCGACGACGTTGCGGAGCGCCTCGACGGTCTGCGGACAGCCCGAGGTGGGGAGCGCCTCGTCGGCATCCGCCACCTCGTGCAGTCCGAGAGCGACCCGGCGTACCTGGACCGCCCCGACGTCCGTCGGGGGATCGCGGCGGTGGGCGCCGCCGGCCTCGTCTTCGACCTGCTGGTACGCCAACACCAGCTCCCCATGGCCGCGCGTCTCACGCGCGACCTGCCCGAGGTGAGCTTCGTCCTCGACCACCTGGGCAAGCCCGCGCTCGGCAGTCCGGAGATGGCGGAGTGGAGCCGCGACCTGCGGTCGCTGGCGGCCTCGCCCAACACGACCGCGAAGCTCTCCGGGCTGGTGACCGAGGTGCCGCTCCCGCACTGGACGCCGGCCGACCTTCGACAGGCCGTCGAGGACGCCCTCGACGCGTTCGGGCCGGACCGACTGATGTTCGGCTCGGACTGGCCGGTCTGTCTGCTCGCCAGTTCGTACCAGCGGTGGGTCGACACCCTGGCGGAGCTGCTGGAGGGCCAGGACCCTACCGGCCAGGCATCGGTCTGGGGCGAGACGGCACGCCGCGTCTACGGGCTGGGGCCGTCATGATGGCGCGCGCACTGCCGCGCCGCCCGCAGCTACGGCTCACCGAGCTGGGCTTCGGCGCCGCCCAGGGGGGCAACCTGTACCGGACGACGACGGACGAGGAGTTCGCCTCGGCTGTCGACGCCGCGTGGGAGGCGGGCGTCCGGTACTTCGACACCGCGCCGCACTACGGTCTCGGGCTGTCCGAGCGCCGCCTCGGCGCCGCGCTGCGACAACGGCCGCGCGACGAGTACATGGTGTCGACGAAGGTCGGGCGACTCCTGGTGCCGTCGCCGCAGGACGCGCACCTGCGGGACTCGGACGGGTTCGATGTGCCAGCGACCCACCGGCGGGTGTGGGACTTCAGCCGCGACGGCGTGCTCCGCTCCATCGAGGCCAGCCTGGAACGGACCGGGCTGGACCGGATCGACATCGTCTACCTGCACGACCCGGACGACCACTGGGAGCAGGCCGCGCACGAGGCCGTACCCGCCCTGATCGACCTGCGCGACCAGGGCGTCGTGGGCGCCATCGGCGCCGGCATGAACCAGTCGGCGATGCTGGCACGGTTCGTCCGGGAAACCGATGTCGACGTGATGATGTGCGCAGGGCGGTACACCCTGCTCGAACAGGGTGCGGCAGCCGACCTGCTGCCGGCCGCCGAGAACCGGGGGGTGGGCGTGGTCATCGCGGGCGTCTACAACTCGGGGCTGCTCTCGCGGGACCGGCCGCCGGCCGACGCCGTCTACAACTACCAGCAGGCCCCGGCGGCGCTGATCGAGCGGGCGCGGCGGATCGCCACCGTCTGCGAGACGTACGGGGTGACCCTGCCGCAGGCGGCCCTCGCCTTCGTCCGCCGGCACCCGGCCGTGGTGTCGACTGTGGTCGGCGTCCGCAACGAGGCGCAGGCGGTCGAGACGGTGCGACGGTCCGGGATCGTCGTGCCGGAGGAGTTGTGGGACGACCTGGCGGCGGCTGGGCTGCTCGCCGCGCCGCCCCGTCGGCCTGCCTGATCAACGACGACGTCCCGGCCGGGACCGGCTCCGTTTCTCGGATACCGGTCCCGACCGGGACGTCATCTGTTACCGCGACCGCCGCGGGGTCACACCGCGGTGAACCGCCACTGCTGGTTGGCCGCGCTGTGGCAGGTCCACTGCAACAGTCGGGCGCCGTCGGTGGTGGCTGCGCCGTTGACGTCGACGCAGAGGCCGCTCAGCACACTCTTCACCGTGTACACGCCGGAGGTGCCCGTCGCGGTGGCGGTGAACTTCTGCTGGTTGCCGTTGTTGCAGGTGGCCTGCTGGAGGAAGGCACCCGCCGCGGTCGAACTGCCGACCACCTCGACGCACTTGCCGCTGTGCACCGCCTTGAGGTAGAGCGCGCCGTTGCCGGCGTCGACCGCCTGCCACCTCTGGTTGTTGGCACCGGTGGACGCCCACTGGGTGATCTGGGCGCCGTCGGCGGTGGAGACACCGCTGACGTCCATCAGCTTGTTGCTGTGCTGCGCCGTGACCGTGTAGGTCTTGCCCGCCAGGCCACCGCCGGTGCCGGTGCCGGGTGTCCCGACGCCGTTTCCGCCGAAGGTGTGCGAGTCCAGATCGAACGAGTTGCTGCTGCCCTTGAACACCATGTAGAGCGTCTGTGTCCCGCTGGAGGCGGCGACGTTCACCGGAGTCGTGGACTGGTAGTTGTCCCAGCCGCCCGTACTGGGCACCGTGGTGGTGGCCAGCAGGGTGCCGGTCGGCGAGCCGGAGCGCAGCTCGATCGAACCGCCACCGGAAGGCGACGACACCCGGTAGCTGACCGTCGAAATGCCCGACAGGTTCATCGGACTGAACGCGATCCAGTCGTTGGTGGAGATGTCACCGACGCGCTTGGTGCTCTCCGCCGCCGCCTGGTCGACGACGCGGATGCCGGACTGGCTGCTGAAGTACTCGGACTGCTTGTGCTTCGGCTGGAGGATCGCCTGCGCGGTGCCGGTGAGCGGGGACCCGCCTCCCGAGCCGCCGTTGTCGGTGTACCGCGCGTTCAGCACGTAGAACAGGTTGGCGCCATCGGGGTGCCCACCGAGCAGGTCGGTGGAGATGGTGCCCGAGCAGCCCGGGTACTCCGTGGTCTCGTGCGCGTGGTCGTCGTGACCCAGCGCCGGGTTGAGGATGACCTTCGAACAGTCGACGGTGCCGCCGTCCGGATCGGTCACTGTGATCTGGTACGACACCTTGTCGCCGAAGGTCAGCATGCCTCCGTTGCCCGGTGTGGTGATGGTGACCACCGGGGCGCTGTTGCCGACGGTGATCGGGACGTTGGCGAAGCCGGTCTTGCCGGTGCTGTCGGTGACCTTCAGCTGGGCCGTGAAGTTGCCGTTGGCGGTGTACGTCTTCGACGGGTTGGCCGCCGTCGAGGTGGTGCCGTCGCCGAACGTCCACAGGTAGCTCAGCGTGTTGCCGTCCGGGTCGGACGTGCCCGCGCTGCTGAACTGGACGGTGAGCGGCGCGGTGCCGCTGGTGGGTGTGCCGGTGGCCTTGACGATCGGGGACCGGCCGCCCTGGATGTAGTCGATCCGGTAGAGCCCGGAGTCGCTGTTGCCGCCACCGAAGTTGGTGCCCCACTCCAGCAGGTAGAGCGAGCCGTCCTTGCCGAACTCCATATCCATCGGCTTGTTGAACCCACCGCTGGGCAGGAACGGGTTGGTGCGGGTCACCGCCGTGGAGGAGTCGAAGTGCACCTCCTTGATGTAGTTGCGCGACCACTCGTAGAAGAAGTGCACCCCGTCGTAGTAGGGCGGGAACTTCGTCGCGGACGGGTTCGACGCGTCGTACCGGTAGACCGGGCCGCCCATCGGCGCGGAGCCGCCGGAGCCCAGCTCCGGGAAGGTCGTCGAGGCGGGGTAGCCATACCAGATGTTCGGCATGACGACCGGCTTCAGGCTGGTCAGGCCGGTGTTGTTCGGTGAGTTGTTGACCGGCGCGGAGCAGTTGAACTTCGCGCCGACGACGCCGGTGTCGGGGTTGTACGGCGCGTAGGGCTGGTTGTTGCCGTGGCAGAACGGCCAGCCGTAGTTGCCGGGCGTCTTGATCACGTTCAGCTCGACCAGGCCCTCTGGGCCACGGTTGGTGGTGGGCGGGTTGCGGTCCGGCCCGTAGTCGGCCAGGTAGACCCAGCCGGTGGCCGCGTCGATCGAGAAACGGAACGGGTTGCGGAAGCCCATCGCGTAGATTTCCGGCTTGGTCTGCGCCGTGCCCTGGGGGTAGAGGTTGCCGCTCGGGATGGTGTAGCTGCCGCTGGCGCCGGGGCGGATACGCAGCAGCTTGCCGCGCAGGTCGTTCGTGTTGCCCGCGGTTCGGGCGGCGTCCAGGTTGGACTTGCCCGAGCGCCAGTCCAGCGGGGCGTAGCCCTGCCAGTTGGGGTCGAGGTTCGGGGGCGTGTCGTCGCCGGTGCCGATGTAGAGGTTGCCGTCCGGACCGAACTCGATGTACCCGCCGGTGTGGCCGGGCTCCGGGAAGGTCCGGTCCCGGTACGCCGGGATGTCGATGATCGTCACGCCGCTGGACGTGTTCAGCGTGTCGCCGCTCATCGTGAAGCGGGAGACCCGGTTGACGTCGGTCGAGCTGCTCGCCGGCGAGTGGTACAGGTACACGTACCCGTTGGTGGCGAAGTTGGGGTCCAGCGCCATGCCGGTGAGGCCGTCCTCACCGCCGGTGTAGACGCTCAGCGTGCCGGCGGTCACCGTGCTGTTCGTGGAGGGCTTGAAGATCTTCAGCTGCCCGCCGCGCTGGGCGTAGAACACGCGACCGTCCGGGGCCACTGCCATCGCCATCGGGTCGACGGTGTTGTCGTCCAGGGTGCGCTTCTCGAAGTTGGCCCAGACGGTGCCGCCGCAGTCGCCGGCGGCGTTCCCGGCGGCCCACTTGATGCCACCGAGGACGTGGTTCTGGAAGTTCGTCTCGCTGTAGGAGGCGATCGCGTGACCCATCGCGGTGGCCCACACCCGCCCGCCGCCGGTGTCGCGACACCAGGAGATCGGGTGGTCCGGGCCCATCGCCCGGGATCCCGGGTTGTAGGTGCGCTCGTCGGCGGTCACCAGGACGTGCACCTTGCCGCGCGGGTTGGTGTCGAAGTTGTACCACTCCTCGCTGCGGTTCCACCGGTCCGGCAGAGAGGCCGTCGACGGGTGCTTCTTGTCGGCGACGATCGCGGTGCCGGGCAGCACTCCAGGGGAGTGCTCGGGCATGTGGGCGCCGCCGTTGATGGTGTTGTCCCACCACGGGTACTCGGACTCGATGCCCATGTCGGTGGCGTTGTGGATGGCGACGATGCCCTTGCCGCTGGCGAGGTAGCCCTCGACCGCCTGGCGCTGCGCCGCCGAGGTCCAGACCATGCCGGAGGTCTGGAGCATGACGATCACGTCGAAGGTCGCCAGGTTGGCAGCGGTGAAGACGCTCGAGTCCTCGGTCGCCACCATCTCGAAGTTGTTCGCGGCGGCCTGCTGCTGGAGCATGCTGATCCCGGCGGGGATCGAGTCGTGCCGGTAGCCGGTGGTCTTGCTGAACACGAGGGCGCGGAAGGCCGGGGCGGCCGACGCGGGTGGAGCGAGTCCGAGCGCCAGCAACAGGCCGGCGATCACTGAGATGAGCAATGTGTTACGACGCATGCCGTCTCCTAGTTGGGCGGGCGTAGGGATTGCGACCACGGGTCCTACGACGCGTCAGGTTGACCTGGACACGCGAGGGACACGGGCGCGCTGGTCTGTCCTCATGCCGTTCGCCGCAACGGCAGTCAGACCTGCGGGACTTCACACAGCGTGATGGTGGCGGTGGTTCTCGTCCCGTGGTCCACGAGGTCAGGATGAGCTAGAGATCGAAGACTGTCAATGCACGAAGTAACGTCCGACGTCCTGCCCGGTGGACGGCGGTCGCGCTCGGCCCCCTTGATGCGGCACCGCCTGCCGATCGCAGCCCAGCCTGGCAGTCGGGCTTGATCGAGGATTGCGGAGCCGCATCCAAACATCTATCTTCATACGTGTGATGTTTCGCCGGTGTCAAGGAAATGTTTGCACCGCAAGAACGTAAGTCCTCGTTGTTGGCACGAAAGCTTGTTGTTCAGCGCCTCGAAGCCGCCGTAGTGTGGCATTCAATCATGTCGATGACTACTGTCTGTGAGGGCTTTCGGGATGTCAGATCCGCCGCCGACGCCGCTTCTCACCCTTCGGGGCATCGGCAAGTCCTTCCTCGGAGTCCGCGTCCTCGACGGTGTCGACCTCGATGTCGCGCCGGGCGAGGTGCACGCCGTGGTCGGTGAGAACGGTGCCGGGAAGTCGACCCTCATGAAGATCGTTTCGGGCGGGTACGCCCCGGACGGGGGCACTGTCGAGTTCGCCGGTGCGACGCGTACGTTCCGTGGCCCACGCGATGCGCAGCGGGCCGGCATCGGCATCATCCACCAGGAGTTCAACCTGCTCCCGGAGCGCACCGTCGCGGAGAACGTCTACCTGGGGCACGAGCCGGTCCGGCGCGGGCTCGTCGATCGTCGGGGAATGCTCGACCGCACCACGCGGCTGCTCGCCTCGATCGGTGAGACCACGTTGCCGGCCGACGCCCGGGTGGGGCAGCTGGGCGTCGCGCAGCAGCAGGTCGTCGAGATCGCCAAGGCGCTCGCCCTGGACGCGCGGCTGCTCATCATGGACGAGCCGACCGCCGCCCTGGCCGACCACGAGGTCGAGTTGCTCTACGGGCTGGTGCGCCGGCTCCAGGAGCGGGGCATCGGGCTGCTGTACGTCTCGCACCGGCTCGCCGAGGTCTTCGACCTTTCCGGTCGGATCACGGTGCTCAAGGACGGCCGGCGGGTCACCACAGTGGACACCACCGACACCACCGCCGACGAGTTGGTGCGGCACATGGTCGGCCGGGAACTGTCCAGCTACTACCCGGACCGGGCCGCCCCCGAGGACCGGGGCCCGGTGCGGCTCAACCTTCGCGACGCGGGAAACCGGAAGCTGCGGGACGTCAACCTCCAGTTGCGCGCCGGCGAGGTGCTCGGCATCGGCGGCCTCCAGGGCTCCGGGCGCTCGGCGCTGGCCCGCGCGATCTTCGGGGTGTCGCCGTTCACTACCGGCGACGTCACGCTCGACGACCGGCCGGTCCGACTGCGCTCACCCCGCACCGCCATGCGGGCCGGCGTCGCCTACGTCACCGAGGACCGCAAGGGTGAGGGGATCGTCCCCCGGCAGTCGGTGCTGGACAACGCGCTGCTCGCCAGCCGGGCCGTCTTCGCCGCCCGGTCCGGCCGGGCCGCGAGGACCGCCCGGGTACGCGAGTTGCTGGCCGCCGTGGAGATCCGCGGCGCCGGCGACGACCAGGAGATCCGCTTTCTGTCCGGCGGCAACCAGCAGAAGGTCGTGCTGGCCCGATGGCTCGCGCTCAACCCGCGGATCCTGCTCTTCGACGAGCCGACCCGGGGCATCGACGTGGGCGCGAAGTCAGCCATCCACGACCTCGTCCGCCGCCTCGCCCGTGACGGCGCAGCCGTGCTGATGATCTCGTCCGATCTACCGGAGCTGCTGGGGATGAGTGACCGGATCGTCGTCATGCGGGACGGCCACGTCGCGGGCGAGCTGCCCGCCGGCGCGACCGAGGAGGAGGTCGTCGCGTTGGCGGTCGGCGCCGTTCGGGAGACGGTCCAGTGAGCGCTCTGTCGCTGCTGCCGGCCCGGCGTTCCGTACCGGGCGTGTTCGTGGCCCTGGCCCTGACCCTGACGATCGGCTGGCTGGTCGTCCTGCTCGACGGTGGTCAGCTCTTCAACCAGTCCACGACTGTGAGTCTGCTGCATGTCGCCGCCGGCCTCGGGCTTGTCGCGGTGGGCCAGACCCTTGTCATCCTGGGGGGCTCGCTCGACCTCTCGGTGGCGTACGTGATCAGCCTCAGCACCCTCGTCGCGGCCGAGACGATGAACGGCAGCGACGGCGCGGTGCTGCCGGCGATCGGCCTGGTGCTCGTCGTCAGCGCCGGCGTCGGGCTGCTCAACGGGCTTCTCGTCACCAGGTTCCGGGTCAACGCGTTCATCGCGACCCTCGGCGTCGGGCTGCTGCTCAAGGGTTACCTCGACAACGGCTACGACGGCCCGGCAGGCACCACCGCACCCTCGCTGGTGCAGGCGCTCGGCTACCAGCGCGTCGGTCCGGTGCCGGTGTCGTTCCTGCTGTTGATAGCGGTCACCGCGGCGGCCTGGTTCGCGCTCTCGCGGACCCGCTTCGGCCACCACCTGGTCGCCGTCGGCGGGGATCCGGAGGTGGCCCGGCTCTCCGGCGTCCGCAACGACCGGGTCCTCGTCACCGCCCACGTGCTGTGCTCGATGTGCGCGGGGCTCGCCGGCATCTACCTCGCCAGTCGGCTCGGCTCGGGCGCCCCACGCGTCGGCACCGAGGGCCTCTACGACCTGGAGTCGATCGCCGCGGTGGTGATCGGCGGTACCGCCCTCGCCGGTGGGCGCGGCGGCGTCATCGGCACTGTCGGCGGGGTGCTGTTGCTGGCCAGCATCGACGCGATCTTCAACCAGCTCGAGGTCGACGCCTTCTTCAAGCAGGTGATCCGGGGCGTCATCATCATCGCCGCGGTCGCCGTCTACGCCCGCCGGGCCATGCGAAAGGCGGCCTAGCCATGCAGACCGTCCAGCCCCGTTCCCTGCCGCTGCGTCTGCCGCGGGTGCGTCCCGGTGGTGTCCTGCCGATCCTCGCGATCCTCGCGGTGCTGTTGGTGCTCGTCGGCATCCGGCAGCCCGACTTCCTGGCCCCGCAGTCGCTGATGTCCTTCCTCGGTCGTTCGGCGCCGATCATCCTGCTCGCCGCCGGCCAGTACTTCGTGATCGTGTCCGGCGAGTTCGACCTCTCGGTCGGTTCCCTGGTCACCGCTCAGGTGGTGGTCGCCGCCCGGCTGATCGACAGCGACCCGGCGCGTACCTGGCCGGTGGTGCTGCTCCTGCTCGCCTTCGGCGCACTGGTCGGGCTGGTCAACGGCCTGATCACCACGCGGCTGCGGGTGCCGTCGTTCATCACCACGCTCGGCATGTTCCTGATCCTCGTCGGCGCTGTCTACCTGTGGTCCGACGGCGCCCCGAAGGGTGGGCTCTCCGAGGAGTTCCGGCGGTTCGGCCGGCGGGCCTTCGAGGACGTGCCGGTGCTGGGCCGCGTGCCGTACGCGCTGCTGGTCCTCGTGGTCCTGGCGGTGGCGGCCGTGCTGCTGATGCGCTCCGACTTCGGCCGGACGCTTGTCGCCGTCGGCGACAACCCGCGCACCGCCGAGCTCAGCGGTGTACGCGTGTGGCGTACCCGGACCTTCGCCTTCATCCTCAGCGGGCTCGCGGCGGCGGTGGCGGCCATCCTGCTGGGCGGCTACAGCGGCGTGTCGTTCCAGGCCGGCGCTGGTCTGGAGTTCGGTGCGATCACCGCTGTCGTCCTCGGTGGGGTGGCGCTCGGCGGGGGTCGCGGCGCGGTCGTCGGGGCGATGCTCGGCGCGCTGACCCTCGAGCTGTTGTTCGCCCTCATGAATTTCTACGGCGTCTCCGGCGCCCTCAGGTCGACCGTCCAGGGCGGGATCATCCTGCTCGCCGTGGCGGTCTCGGCAACGCGTTCTTCGTCGAGATAAAGGGGAAACCATAGTGCGACGTTCCATGGCGGCGATTGCCGCCGTAACCCTGCTGTCCCTCGCCGCCTGTGCCACCGACGAGCCAGCCGCGAGCCCGTCGGGAAGTGCATCCGCCGCCACTGGCTCCGGCACCGGGGACCAGTCGAAGTTCTTCGTGCAGGCCGACTACGACGCCGAGCTGGCGCTGCTCGACGCGGCACCGACGGGCCCGGCCGACAAGCCGTGGGAGCAGGTGCTCAACCCGACGATGGTCGACACCGCCAAGTTCAAGAAGAACGGCCCCCACAAGATCTGCTTCTCGAACGCGGCCCTGAACAACCCCTGGCGGCAGGTCGGGTTCAAGACCATGCAGGCCGAGGTCGAGGCGCAGAAGAGCCGCATCAAGGAGTTCGTGCACGTCGACGCCGAGGGCAAGGACCAGAAGCAGATCGCGGACATCAACGATCTGCTCGGCAAGGGCTGCGACGCGCTCATCGTCTCGCCGAACACCACCGCCACGCTCACCCCGGCCATCGAGGCGGCCTGCAAGGCCGGGCTGCCGGTCGTCGTCTTCGACCGTGGCGTCAACACGAAGTGCCCGGTGACGTTCATCAACCCCATCGGCGGTTACGGGTTCGGCCACGTCGGGGCCGAGTTCGTCAGCCAGAAGATGAAGCCCGGCGGCAAGGTCCTCGCCCTGCGGATCCTGCCCGGCGTCGACGTCCTGGAGACCCGCTGGTCGGCGGCGAAGGTGGCGTTCGACAAGGCGAAGGTCGACGTCGTCGGTGTCGAGTTCACCGACGGCGACCCGGCCAAGACCAAGAAGATCGTCGACGACTACATCCAGCGGTACGGCACGATCGACGGGGTCTGGATGGACGCCGGAGCGGTGGCCGTCGCGGCGGTCGAGGCGTTCCAGGACGCGGGCAAGCCGGTTCCGCCGATGAACGGTGAGGACCAGCTCGACTTCCTGAAGATCTGGAAGGACAAGAAGCTCACGGCGATCGCGCCGACCTACCCGACCTACCAGTGGCGTACGCCGATCATCGCGGCGCTGCGGATCCTCGACGGCCAGCAGGTGTCCAACCCGTGGAAGCTGCCGCAACCGACCGTCACCCAGGACAACCTGGACCAGTACCTCGACGCGGGCATGCCGCCGCTGCACTACGCGATGTGCGGCTGCACCGACCTGCCCGGTTACCCCCAGCGCTGGAAGTAGGGTCCGATGTACGCCATCGGCGTCAACCCCTGGGTCTGGGCCTCGCCTGTCGACGACAAGGCCCTGGCCGAGCTGATCCCGCGGATCGCCGCGTTCGGCTTCGACGCGGTCGAGTTGCCGATCGAGCAGCCCGGCGACTGGGACCCGATCCGTACCCGGGACCTGTTGGCGGCGCACGGCCTCGTCGCCGCCGGCGTCTGCGCGGTCACCTCGCCGGGGCGGGAACTGGTCGACGCCGCACCAGCGGTCGTCGAGTCGACGGTGGCGTACCTCATGGGCTGCGTGGCAAGCGCGGCGGCCGTCGGCGCTGGATGCGTCGGCGGTCCCGCGTACGCCTCGGTCGGCCGCACCTGGCGGATGTCGTCGGCGGCTCGCGCGGCCTGCTACGCGGATTTCCGGCGGGCCCTGGCACCGGTTGCCGACCAGGCCGGCGAGTTGGGCGTGAGCATCGGTGTCGAGGCGTTGAACCGCTACGAGACGAGCGTCGTCAACACGATCGAGCAGACGATCGAGTTGATCGACGGGCTACCGCCGAACGTCGGCATCATGATCGATACCTACCACATGAACATCGAGGAGGCCGACCCCTACGCGGCCCTCGCGGTCGCCGGCCGGCACATCAAGCACGTCCAGGTCAGCGGCACCAACCGGGGCGCTCCCGGTGCTGACCACTTCGACTGGCCCCGCTTCTTCACCGTCCTGCGGGACACCGGCTACCAGGGCGCGATCTGCATCGAGTCGTTCACTGCGGAGAACGAGGCCATCGCCACCGCTGCGGCGATCTGGCGCCCGTTGGCCCCCTCGCAGGACCGTCTCGCCACGGACGGCCTGCGCTATCTCCGGGAGATCCTCGGATGACCGCCCCGACCCGCCACCCCCGCGCCGGTCGAGGCCGTTCCACCACCCCCACCCCGAACTCACGTCAGGAGCACCGTCCCGTGTCCTCGTCCCTTTCGGCGCTGCGCCGACTGTTGGCCGGCGCCGCCGCGACAGCGGTGACCGCAGTGGTCGCGGTAACCGCCTCGGCGGCCCCGGCCCTCGCGGCCACCACCACCCTCTACGCTTCGCCCTCCGGCACCGGCACCACGTGTTCCGCCAGCCAACCGTGTTCGCTGAGCGCCGCGCAGACCGCGGTGCGAGGGATCAACAGCGCGATGTCCGGTGACATCGTGGTGGAGTTGGCCAACGGCGCGTACCGGCTCTCGTCGCCGCTGCGGTTCACAGCTGCCGACTCGGGCAACAACGGCTATCAGGTGATCTGGCGGGCGGCCGCAGGCGCCCGTCCGTCGATCACCGGAGCCCGGGCGGTCACCGGCTGGTCGCTCGTCGACTCCGGGAAGAACATCTGGCGGGCCAACGTTCCCGCCGGCCTCGACTCCCGTCAGCTCTACGTCAACGGGGCCGTCGCCACCCGGGCACGCACCGCCGTGAACCGCGCCGACTTCACCTTCACCACGTCCGGCATGCGGTTCAGCAACAGCGCGCTCACCTACCTCAACAACCTCGGCAACCAGAACCGGGTCGAGGTGGAGAGCGTCGGCTCGTTCACCGACCGGTACTCGCCGGTGCAGAGCATCAGCGGCAACTTCCTGACGATGCAGCAGCCGGCGTGGAACAACAACACCTTCGGCTTCGACACGCTGTCCCGTCCCCACCGCGCGGGCCCGTTCTACCTGGCCAACGCGTACGAGTTCCTGGACTCGGCAGGGGAGTGGTATCTCAACCCGAGTAACGGCCAGCTCAACTACATCCCGCTCAGCGGACAGAACATGAGCTCGGTCAGCGTGGAGCTGCCGCAGTTGCAGTCCCTGGTGAACGTCGGCGGCACCTACGACGCGCCCGCGCACCACATCTCGTTCAGCGGGATCACCTTCACCGGCACCAGCTGGCTCGGCCCCAGCAGCAGCAACGGCTTCGCCGACCAGCAGACCGGCGCGCACATCGTCGGCACCTGGGCCCGCCCGTCCGACGCGCTGACCTCCTGCCAGGAGGGTTGTCCGCTGTTCGAGGCCACCCGCCCGAGCTGGGCGCAGATGCCGGCCGCCGTGCAGGTCTCCGCCGCCAACACCATCAGCTTCAGCGACTCCCAGTTCGTCAACCTCGGGCAGACGGCCATCGGCATCGGCAACGACGCCAACGCCCACGCCAGCGGCGTCGGCCTGGGGGCCAACAACATCACCGTCACCCGCTCCGAGATCGCCCGCAACTCCGCCGGCGGCGTCGTGGTCGGCGGCGTGCGCGCCGACGCCCACCACCCCAGCGACCAGCGGATGGTCAACCGTAACGTCACCGTCAGCAACAACAAGGTGCACGATCTCGGTCTGGAGTACCGGGGCGTGGTCTCGATCCTGACGACCTACGTGAACACCTCGCTGGTCTCGCACAACGAGGTCTACAACATGCCGTACACCGGCATGTCGGTCGGCTACGGCTGGGGCGCCAACGACGCCGGCGGCAGCCAGCACTACGCCAACCGTGGCCTGTACAACTACCAGCCGCGGTACGCCACGGCGACCACCGCGGCCAACAACCAGGTCATCGGCAACTACGTGCACGACGTCATGCAGCAGATGACCGACGGCGGGTGCATCTACTCGCTGTCGGCCAACCCGGGCGGGTTGATCGCCGAGAACTACTGCCTGCGCACCAACGGCTGGTTCGGGCTCTACTTCGACGAGGGCTCGCGCTACTACACCGCCCGCAACAACGTGTTCTCCTCCACCGGCACCTGGGCCACCGCCAACTACTACTACGCCGAGAACATGGGCAACTTCACGGTCACCAACAACTGGTCGACCAGCAGTGGCACGAACGTGACGAACGGTGACCGCGGCAACGTCGTCAACGGCAACGTCACGGTCAGCAACGGCAACTGGCCGTCGGGCGCGCAGACCGTGATCAACACGGCCGGCGTGCAGAGCGGTGGCAGCACCAACCCGACGAACGTGCAGATCGTTGGCGCACAGTCGGGCCGCTGCGCCGAGATCGGCAACTCCAGCACGACCAACGGCACGCAGGCCCAGATCTGGGACTGCATCAGCAACGTCGCCAACCAGCGGTGGACCCACACCGCGAGCCGGCAGCTCATGGTGTACGGCACCAAGTGCCTGGACGCCTCCGGCCAGGGCACCGTCAACGGCACGAAGGTGGTGATCTGGGACTGCAACGGTGGTGTCAACCAGCAGTGGAACGTCAACGCCAACGGCACGATCACGGGAGTGCAGTCGGGTCTCTGCCTGGACGCCAACGGTGCCGCGACGGCGAACGGCACGAAGCTGATCCTCTGGGCCTGCTCCGGCGGCACCAACCAGCAATGGCAGCTGCGCAGCTGATCCAGTAGCTGGACACCGACAGGTCCGGGCCGGGGCGAGACGCCTCGGCCCGGACCTGTCCGGTTACGGCGCTTCGACCACCGTCAGCCCGGTCGCGGCCTCGTAGCGGACCGGGATGGGATCGGTGAGTTCCCCGACGAACGTGTCGTCGACGTGGTCGAGGAAGCCGATGAGGGACCAGTCGTCGGCGGGTCCGGGGACCAGCCGGGGCGCGTACAGGTGTGGGTGGGCGAACGGTTGGGCGGACGCGATGTCCCACGGCCCGAGGGTGGTCTCGCCGGTCGCCACCCAGATCCGGTGGTCGTCGCGCCGAGCGCTGCCGGTGGCCTCGGTGGAGAAGAGCAGCAGCGGCTGCCCGTCGAGGACCGCGACCTGGGGCACCTCCAGGTGACCGAAGCCGGCCGGAGTCGACAGCGGCGGGGCGACGGTCCAGGTGACGAGGTCGGTGGAGGTGGCGTGCCCGACGACGCCACGGGTGTTCGCCGGACCGGTGTTGGCGCGGGCGGTGACGAGCATGTGCCAACCCTCGCCGTCGGGGTCGGGGTACACCCACGGGTCACGCCACGCCTGCTCGTACCACAGCTCCTTGTCCAGCAGCTCGTACCAGGTGGGGTCGGCCTGGACGATCGGTTCGGTGCCGTGCCGGTGCCAGGTCATGAGGTCGTCGGAGACGGCCAGTCCGATGCGTTGGACGAGGCCGTCCTCCGCACGGCCGACCCCGGTGTAGAACAGGTACCACCGTCCGTCCGGCCCGCGGACCGTGCAGCCCGTCCAGGTCGCCAGGTCGTCCCAGCTGGGCGCGTCGGCGGGGACCACGGCGTCGGCGACAAGGCGCCACGAGCGCAGGTCCGCCGAGACGGCGTGGCCGATGGTGGCCCGGCGGTGGCGGCGGTGCGGGTCGTGCAGGGCGCGGGACGCGCGCAGGAAGAACACGTGCCAGAGGCCGTTGTCGTCCCGCGCGTACCAGCTGTCCCACACCCAGTGGTCGGGTAGACGAAGCATGGTCGGAAACCTAGCACTAAACCGTTTTAGCCTCGGCCAACGCCAACCCGGCGGCACGGATCGGAGAGCCGGTGGTCAGCCGACCGGAGGCGCGAGGGACCGGCGTCGGCGCAGGGGCATCGGAACGAGCGAGGGTTCGGCGGCGCCCCCGTCCAGGAGCAACTCGACCGCTCGCCGCCCCATCTGCTCGTGCGGTAGCGCCGTGGTGGCCAGGCTCGGACGCAACCAGGCGGCGATCGGGTCGTCGTCGAACGAGATGACCGAGATGTCCTCGGGGACGGTCAGCCCCGCCTCGCCGAGCGCCTGGTAGGCGCCAAAGGCCAACCGGTCGTTCATGCAGATGATCGCGCTGGGTCGCTTCGGCTTGCTCAGCAGGCTGCGCATGGCGGCGTACCCGTGCTCGGGCAACCACTCGGTGCAGAAACACTCGGCCAGGAGGCCGACCTTTGCCTCGTCCAGCGTCTGCCGGATGCCGTGCAGGCGGGCGCTGGCGGCGAGCGAGACCTCCGGGTCGTCCTCCTTGAGTCGGTTGCGACCGATGAGCGCTATCGCGTCGCGGTGGCCAAGCTCCAGCAGGGCGGTGGCGACGGAGCGGCCGGCCCCCTCGTCGTCGGGGACCACGCTGGGCAGGCCGTCGGGGCTGGTGGCGTTGAGCAGCACCACCGGCCCGCCGAGGATGGCCGCGGGCACCGTCAGACGTCGGGTCGCCATCGCCGCGTAGATCACCCCGTCGACCTGCCGATCCAGGACGGCCTCGATGGCGTACTGCTCGAAGGTGGCGTCGCCCTGCGTCTCGGTGATGAGCAGGACGTGGTCCCGTTCGCGGGCCGCGTCGAGGGCGCCGCGGATGAGGTCGCCGGCGAACCGGGTGGTGGCCACGATGTCGGAGACGAACGCGATGGTGGCCGTCTTGCGGGTGCGCAGGCTGCGCGCGGCGAGGTTGGGCCGGTAGCCGAGCTCCTCGGCGGCCGCGAACACCCGCTGGTGCGCCTCGGCCGAGAGCCGGGTGCCCTCCCTGCCGTTGAGCACCATCGACGCGGCGGTCTTGGACAGCCCGGCTCTCTGCGCGACGTCGGCGAGTGTTGCTCTGTTGCGGCCCATCAGTCCTCCGAATCAGGCACGGTGCCACAGGCACCGCTCCCGCCCATCATGATGCGTCGCCGCCCGGGATCGAGCGCCGGTCACGTCGGCGTGGTGTGAACCCGACGTTTCCGCACCGTTGCCAAGTTGTCCTTGACAGCTCCCCGTGCCGCGCGCATGCTCTGCTAAATCAGTTTAGCGACCACTTCTGGTGCATCCAGAGGCGCCTTCGGTGGCCGTGCCGGGTTCTTTTCTGCTGACGGTACGGGTGCTGCGCCCGGGCGGCAGGTCACGGCGTACGTGTCGTGGCGGCCACCCGGTCGCGCTGGTCCCGGTGGAGCCGTCGCGCGGCCATGGGTCGCGGGACGCGTGGTGATGTCAAGGAGTCATGAAATGGCAGAATTGCTGACAAAGTTTCCGCGACGGAGAACGGTGCTCCTCGCGTCGCTGCTGGCGGTCGGGATGACCGCGACGGCCTGCAGCGCGCCGGGCAAGGACCGGTCGTCGACCCAGAAGTCCGATGCCGCCGTCAAGACGGAGTTGGGCGCCGACCCGATCACCCTGGACATGTACGCGGAGACCGGCTTCCCGTTGGCCAAGGCGTTGGCCGACGAGTTCTCCAAGCAGCACTCGAACGTCAAGTTCAACATCCGCGAGGACCAGTTCACTGTCATCGTGGAGAACGCGCCCCGGGTGATGGCCTCGGACAACTCGCCCGACATCATCCGGCTCCCCACCATGGTCGACCTGGTCAAGGACGACCTGCTCAAGAACCTCGACCCGTACTTCACCGCGTACGGCTGGGACAAGTTCCCCGCCTCGCAGCTCATGCAGCTGCGCGTCGGCGAGAACACCCGGGGCACCGGCTCGCTGTACGGGATGGGGCTCGGCTACAGCGTCACCGGCGTCTTCTACAACAAGAAGCTGGCCAGCCAGATCGGCATGACCCAGCCGCCGGCCACCATCGCCGAGTTCGAGGAGCTGCTGGCCAAGGCGAAGACCGGCGGGGTCCAACCGATCATGCAGTTCAACAAGAACACCGCGGGCATCAACTTCCCGCACCAGGCGCTACAGAACCAGTTCGGCGACCCGACCCAGGTCGCCGACTGGATCTTCCAGAAGCCGGGGGCCACGTTCGACACCCCGGCCGCCCTGAAGGCCACCCAGACCATCCAGAAGTGGGCCCAGGCCGGCTACTTCACCAAGGACGCCAACGCCCTGGACTACGCGGGCATGGTGGGGGAGTTCCAGAAGGGCAACGGCCTGTTCATGTTCAACGGCGACTGGGAGTCGGCCAACCTCGACAAGTCGATGCCCGGCAACGTGGGCTTCTTCCTCTTCCCCACCGAGTCTCCCGGTGGAAAGCACGTGGCGATGTCCGCCCCCAACACCTTCGGCGTCTCCGCCAAGGCCAAGAACCCGGACGCCGCCGCGTACTTCCTGAACTGGGTGCACACCAACGCCAAGGCCCGCGAGATCTCGGTGACCGTCGGCGGCTCCAGCCCCGGCGGCCCGAGTGACCTGCCGGTGCCGAGTGCCGCCCCGAACACCGTGCTGGCCGAGACCCTGAAGGCGTCGCAGCAGCTCGGCGCGGAGAACGGCGCCGTGGACTTCACAGCGAACGCGACCGGCGGCATCTTCGCCGCCGCGATCACGCCGGAGATGCAGAAGCTGATCGCCGGTCAGCAGACGCCCGAGGGGTACGTGAAGGCGGTCCAGGCCGAGTATCAGAAGGAACTGTCCCGATGACGTCTGCCCTCGGCAGCGCACCAACCGGGCGCGACGATCGTCGCGCCCGCCCCACCCCGACGCGGGCCCACCGATTCCGGTGGGCCCGCGCGGCCGGGACCGGCTGGTTGTACGTCCTGCCCGCCCTGGTGATGTACGCGGTGTTCGTCCTGCGCCCGCTCGTCCTGACGCTCCAGTACTCGCTCTACGACTGGAACGGCATCGGGGTGGCCCGCTGGGTGGGCCTGGACAACTACCTCACCGTCTTCACCGACAGCGACCTGCTGAAAATCATCGGCAACGCGATGGTCCTGATCGTCTTCTTCAGCTTCATCCCCGTCGCGCTGGGGCTGTTGGTGGCGAGCATGGTTCGCCGGATCACCACCGGCGCGTTCGGCACCGTCGTCCGGACCATCCTGTTCCTGCCGCAGGTCATCCCCCTGGTGGCGGCGGGCATCGCGTGGAGCTGGCTGCTCTCGTCGAACGGTCTGGTCAACCAGGCGCTGCGCGCGGTCGGGCTGGGCGGCGTCGCCCGCGCCTGGCTCGGCGACTTCGACACGGCGCTGCCAGCCGTCGGCGTCATCGGGGCCTGGGTGCTGCTCGGCCTCTGCACGATTCTGCTGGTCACCGGCATGAGCAAGATCGATCCGGCGCTGTACGAGGCCGCCCGCCTCGACGGTGCCGGTCCGGTCCGCGAGTTCCTCGCGGTCACCCTGCCCAGCCTGCGCCAGGAGATCGGCGTCTGCCTCACCGTGACGATCATCGCGGCCCTGGCCAGCTTCGACATCGTCTACATCTCCACCAGCGGCGGCCCCGGCCTCCAGACCACGGTGCCGGGCCTGGAGATCTACCGGCTGGCCTTCTCGCAGCGGCAGGTCGGGCTCGCCTCGGCGCTCGCCGTCGTACTCATGCTGCTCGTGCTGGCGTGCGTGCTGCCGATCCAGCGCCTGAGCCGAGGGGACAAGCAGTGAACCTGAGCCGACGCGAACAGTTGACCGGCCGGGTCTTCCTGATCGCCCTGATCGTCGTCACACTGCTGCCGTTCGTGAGCATGCTCTCGGCGGCGTTGCAGCCCCGGGGCACAGTGCCCAGCGGCCTCGAGTGGCCGTCCGACCCGCAGTGGGGCAACTTCGCCGACGCCTTCACCGCCGCGAACATGGGCGCCCTGCTCCGCTCCAGCCTGCTCATCGTGGCCGGTGTCGTACCGGTGTCGGTGCTCATCGCGACCATGGCCGGCTTCGGGCTCGGTCAGCTGCGGGTGCCCGGTGGCCGATTCGTCTTCGGTCTCTTCCTGCTGGGTCTGACCCTGCCGTTCGAGGCAGTGGTAACGCCGCTCTACTACCAGATGCAGGACCTCGGCCTGCTCAACACCCGGTGGGCCATCATCCTGCCGCTGATCGGGCTGTACATGCCGTTCGCGGTGTTCTGGATGCGGGCACACTTCACCAACGTGCCGGTCGAGTTGTCCGAGGCGGCCCGGGTGGACGGCAGCAGCACGTGGCAGTTGTTCTGGCGGGTCCAGGTACCGCTGGCCCGCCCGGCGATCGCCTCGCTGACGATCCTGATGTTCCTCTGGACGTGGAACCAGTTCCTGCTCGCCATCGTCCTCGTGGACGACGCCACCAAACGCACCATGGCTGGTGCGCTCGGAGCGTTCCAGGGCCAGTGGGGCACCGACCTGGTGCTGCTGTGTGCCGGGTCGCTGCTGATCCTCACCCCGACCCTCATCGTGTTCCTGATCTTCCAGCGACAGTTCATCAAGGCCCTGATCCAAGGGTCAGTGAAGGGGTAGGCAGTGGTCACACAGCCGCAGATCCACGGCGACGTCGACGATCGCTTCGGGCGCGTCGCCGACGTCTTCCGCGACAACTTCAGCTCCCGGGGAGAGGTCGGCGCCGCGGTCACCGTCTACGTGCGCGGCAGCAAGGTCGTCGACCTGTACGGCGGGGTGGCCGACACCCGTACCGGGCGGCAGTGGGACGCGCACACGCCGGTCGTCGTCTTCTCCTGCACCAAGGGGATCCTGGCGATCTGCGCCTACCTGCTGGCCCAACAGGGCCGGCTCGACCTCGACGCTCCCGTGACGCGCTACTGGCCGGAGTTCGGACAGCACGGCAAGGCGGACATCCCGGTGCGCTGGCTGTTCACGCACCAGGCCGGTCTGCCCGCCGTGGACCGACCGCTGACCCTCGACGAGGTGCTGGCGTGGGATCCGGTCATCAAGGCGATCGAGGCGCAGGCCCCGCTGTGGGAGCCGGGCACGGCGCACGGCTACCACTCGATGACCTATGGCTGGCTGGTCGGAGAGGTGATCCACCGCATCACCGGCCAACTACCGGGCGCGTTCTTCGCCGACACCGTGGCGGGCCCGCTCGGCCTGCACACCTGGCTGGGGCTCCCGGCCGCCGAGAGCGACACCGTCGCCTGGGGCCTGGCCCCGCCCCCGGACGCCGACCCGTTCGTGGACCCGGTCGCCGAGCGGGGCATCACCATGGGGGGCGCGTTCGCCTTCCCCGCCGACGTCGACGGCCTGGTCAGCTTCAACGACGACGCCATCCGGGCCGCCGGTGTTCCCGGCGCGGGCGCGGTGAGCACCGCCGAGGGCCTCGCGCGTCTCTACGCCGCCTGCGTCTCGGAAATCCACAACGGACCGTTGCTCACTGCGGCGTCGGTGGACGACGCGGTAGTGGTCCGTTCGCGTGGTCAGCAGCGGCACGGGCCTCCGGACACCGGGCAGCGCTGGGGCACCGGTTTCCTGCTGCACTCGCCACCGGCCCGGCCCCTGCTGGGTGAGCGCAGCTTCGGCCACGACGGCGCGGGCGGGAACCTGGCCTTCGCCGACGCCGAGCATCAGGTGGGCTTCGGCTACGTGGTCAACCAGATGCGGGGAATGGGCGACGAGCGCGCCAATCTGCTCACCGCCGCCGTCCGCGCCTGCCTGAACGACTGAGGCGACCGGGCCCACTGCGGCTCCGGTGATCATGGAGTTGTCGCCATCAATCACGGCGTGTCGGCGTAACAACTTCATGATCACCGGAGTTCGACCTGGGAGCTGTCCGTCCACTGTGGTTGGTCAACGGTGTTACGGGGATAGTTCGGGCGCGTTTCATCGATAGTCTTGACAGGGGTTGTTAGCGATAACACGATGGCCTTCACGCCGCTCTCGCGTTTGGAGCTCGCCTTGGTCGTGTCGGTCCGCTCGCGTGTCCTGAAGATCGCCCGCGCATCCGCTGTGAACAGCCTGAACGCCGCCGCTCGGCACGCCACCACCACGTTGACCCGACTGGCGTCCACAGTGCGCCCGGATCGTCTCCGTTCACTGTGTGCGCTCGCATCGGCGGCCGTTCTCGTCGGTGCGGGCCTGGTGGCCACCCCCGCCGCCGCGCACGCCGCCGACGGGTGGTCGCCCCGATCGTCGTACACCTCGACCGACACCGGCGCCGGCACCTACTCGGTGCCGCTGCTCAACGCCGACGTGCCGGACATCAGCGTCGAACGGGTGCCGGCCGCCGAGAACGACGAGGGCCGCGACCTCTACTACATGATCAGCACGACGATGCACCTGAGCCCGGGCGCGCCGATCATGAAGTCGTACGACCTCGTCAACTGGGAGATCGTCAACTACGTCTTCGACCGGGCGAGCATCGGCGACTCCTTCTCACTGCGCAACGGCCAGAACTCGTACGGCCAGGGCCAGTGGGCGTCGTCGCTGCGCTACCACGACGGCACGTTCTACGCCGTCTTCAACACCAACAACCTCAGCGGGGCGTACCTCTACCGCACCGACGACATCGAGAACGGCCCATGGCAGCGCACCGCCCTCGGCCGTGGTCTGCACGACCCGTCGCTCTTCTTCGACGTCGACGGCACGCCGTACATCTTCTACGGCTCCGGCGGCACCAGCGCCGTACGCCTCAACGCCGACCTGACCGCCATCGCGCAGGACTTCCCGAACATCTTCACCGCCAACAACTACGCCGGTCAGCCGTTCATCGGCGGTCTGTTCGAGGGCGCGCAGGTCTACCACATCGACGGCTGGTACTACGCCGTCATCATCACCTGGCCGTCCGGGCAGGGACGCCAGGTGGTGATGTTCCGGTCGAAGGACCTGCTCGGGCGCTACACCTCGGCCGGCGGGGTCAACACCTACGAGGCGCGCGGGGTGCTCAACTCCAACGGCTTCGCGCAGGGCAGCCTGGTGCCGATCAGCCGCGCGGGCGGCGGAACCGACTGGCACGGCATGTTCTTCCGGGACACGTTCCCGATCGGCCGGATCCCGGCGCTCATCCCCGCCACCTGGCAGAACGGATGGCCGACCTTCGGCACCAACGGGGTCGTGCCGGTCAACGGCCTGTTCGACAAGCCGATCCGACTCAGCCCGGCCGAGGAGCTGTTCGAGCGGCAGAAGAGCATCGTCGCCTCGGACGACTTCGCCAACGACGCGCCGCACAGGGCGTACCAGGACGAGCAGTGGACTGTCCCCGCGCCGCTCGACCCGGCGGAGATCGCTCCCAACGGCTCACGGCTGGACCTGGCCTGGGAGTGGAACCACGCCCCGGACAACCGGTACTGGTCACTCACCGACCGCGACGGCTGGCTGCGGTTGACGGCCGGCACGGTGGTCACCGGCCAGTACGTCTACACGAAGCTGTCCAACCGGGCCGAGCTGGCGTGGTTCGAGGAGGCACGCAACACGCTCTCGCAGCGGACGTTCGGGCCACGACAGTCGGTCCAGACCCGGATGGACGTCTCCGGGATGAAGAACGGCGACGTCGCGGGCCTGGCCGCCTACAACCGCGGATTCTCGTACGTGGCGGTCAAGCGCGTCGGTGACGTCAACACCCTCGGCGTCGTGAACCGGTCGCAGCCGTTCGCTGTCGACCTCGACCAGTCCACGCTGGAGAACTTCGTCGCCGGCACGACGGTGTCGCTGGGCGACGCGACCGAGGTGCACGTGAAGGCGGACCTCGACTTCTCCTCGCCGGTCGGCCAACTGTGGACGACGTTCTACTACAGCCTGGACGGGGTCCAGTGGACCCGGCTCGGCAACCGCGTGGGCCCGCAGGCGCTCGACGGCAGCCTCGCCCACTTCATGGGTCACCGGGTGGGCCTGTTCACCTACGCGACCCAGGAGACCGGCGGCCACGTCGACTTCGACGACTACCTGCTCAGCGACGTGCTGACCGCCCAGGCCCGGCCACTGGACACCACAGCCCTCGACGCGGCCATCGCCCACGCGCAGACGCTCGATCCGCGCCACTACCCGGCTGAGGCCTGGGCCGCGACGCAGTCCGCGCTCGCGGCGGCGACCGCGGCACGGGCCGGTCAGTTCGGCACCCAGAACCAGATCGACGCACCGGAGCGGGCGCTCAGCTACCAACTGGCCCGCCTCGGGGTGCTGGCGGCGCTGCCCGTGACGGCCACCGCCCAGGCGCGCTGCCTGAGCGGGAAGACGTACCTGGCGGTGCAGGCGCGAAACGACTCGGACGAGCCGGTCGACATCACCGTCGAGACCCCGTACGGGAACCGGTCGTTCGCCGCCGTCGCGCCGGGCGCGAACGTCTACCAGTCGTTCAACACCCGTGCGTCGTCGGTGCCGGCCGGCTCGGCGACGGTCCGGGCCACCGGGGCGGTCGCCGGCCGGGACGTGACCACCGTCCACGCCGCCCAGCACCCCGCCAACTCCTGCGGCGGATAACCCCCACCACGAGCTCTCGGCCCACCGACCAGCACCACCGGCGACCGGCCGTGCGGCGCGGAACAGCCGACCTGTCCCGCGCCGCCGGCCACTGTCGTACCGGCGGCGGCAGTCGACCCCTGATGTCCGGACCACCCACGGAAGCGCACCCACCGATCCCCCGTACACCGATGACCGCACGTCAGAGATGAAGGAGGATGTCTCGTGGAACAACGAATGCGACGGGCGACCCGAGGACGGGTCGCAGCGCTCGCGACGGTCGGCCTGATGCTGGCCACGGGGTTCGTCGCCCCGGCGTCGCCGGTCCAGGCCGCCGACACGAACCTCGTCGTCAACGGCGGGTTCGAGGACGGCCTGACCAGCTGGTTCGTCAACAACGGAAACGCCTCCGACGGCGCCCAACTGTCGGCCACGTCGGACGCCCACTCCGGCGCGAGCGCGGCGCTCGTCACCAGCCGGACGACCACCGGGTCCGGCCCGATGCAGGACCTCAGCGGCAAGGTGCAGGCCGGTCAGGCCTACACCCTGACGGCTCGCATCAAGTACGAGAACGAGAGCGGACCGGCGACGAAGCAGTTCTTCGCCACCATGCACTACGGCGGTGGCACCTACACCAACCTCGTCAGCGTGACGGCGACGAAGGGCCAGTGGGCACAGTTCAACGGCACGTTCACGATCCCGACGACGCAGAGCGTGTCGACGGCGCGCCTGTTCTTCGAGACCCCCTGGACGAGCACACCGTCCACCGACCCGGCTCTGCACCTGATGGACTTCAAGCTCGACGACGTGTCGGTGATCGGCGCCGCGCCGCCCGCGCCCGCGTCGAAGACCATCGAGGTCGTCGGCAAGCTGCCCGGGGAGCACAACCCGTTGATCGGGCACAAGTTCGGGGCTGACGGTTTCGGCCTCGTGCACGACGGCCGGGTCTACATGTACATGACAAACGACACCCAGGGCTACGCCCCGAACCCGACCACCGGCGTCTCGCCGGGGATCAACTACGGCGACATCAACCAGATCACGGTGATCTCCTCGGAGGACCTCGTGAACTGGACGGACCACGGTGAGATCCAGGTCGCCGGCCCGAACGGGGTGGCCCCGTTCACCGCCAACTCGTGGGCTCCGGGCATCACCAAGAAGGTGGTGAACGGAGTGGAGAAGTTCTTCCTCTACTACGCCAACGGCGGTGGCTCCAGCAACGTGATCACGGGTGCGTCGCCGCTCGGCCCGTGGACCAGCGAGCGCACGAGCACGCTGATCGACGGCCGTACCCCCGGCGCCGAGGCCGTCGCGTGGAAGTTCGACCCGGCCCCGTTCGTCGACGACGACGGCCAGCCCTACCTCTACTTCGGTGGTGGTCCCGCGTCGACGAGCATGCCGCCGGCCGAGCGCTTCAACAACCCGAAGAACATCCGGTCGATCGAACTCGGCGACGACATGGTCTCGACCGAGGGAACGGCCGCGGTGGTCGACGCCCCGGTCGCCTTCGAGGCGGGCCACGTCTTCAAGCGCCAGGGCAAGTACTACTTCTCGTACTCCTCGCACTTCGGCGGGAACGACTTCGGTGGCAGCCAGCAGCCGCTCCCCGGTTACCCAGGGGGTGGCCAGATCGGCTACATGATCTCCGACGGGCCGATGTCGTGGCCGAAGGAGACCTACGCCGGGGTGCTCTTCCCGAACCAGTCGCAGTTCTTCGGGGCCGGCACCGGTGGCAACAACCACCAGTCGGTGTTCGAGTTCGGGGGCAAGTACTACTTCACCTACCACGCCCCGACGCTGAACAAGCGCATCAACGGCAACACCACCCAGGGGTACCGCAGCCCGCACATCCAGGAACTGACCTTCAACCCGGACGGCACCATCCAGCAGGTCGTCGGCACCTACGCCGGCGTGGACCAGGTCCGCGACTTCGACCCGTACCGCGTCTTCGAGGCCGAGACCTTCGGCTGGAGCAAGGGCGTCGCGACCACGACGGTCGACGGCAGCTCCGTCCAGTTCGGGGGCGCGGCACCCAACCTCGTGGTCCGCGACATCGACAACGGGGACTGGACGGCGCTGTCCTCGGTCAACTTCGGTGACGACGGCGCGCAGAGCCTGACGGCGCGGGTGCGTGCGCTCGCCGCCGGCGGGCAGATCCAGGTCCGGTTGGACGACGTCAACGGTCCCGTCGTCGGCACCGCCACTGTGAACAGCCCGGTCGGACAGTGGGCCGAGGTGACCGCCGAGCTCGACGGCGTCAGCGGCGTGCACGACGTCTACTTCACCTACACCGGCCCGGCCGACGTCGACCTCTTCGAAATCGACAACTGGGCCTTCGCGGCGGCCTCCGTCGACCTGCCCGTCACGCTCACCGCGTCCGCGCGGTGCGTGGGCGGCAAGGCGTACGTGGCGGTGCAGGCGCGCAACGACCACGACGCGCCGGTGGGCATCACCCTCGAGACGCCGTACGGCGAACGGTCGTTCACGGCAGTCGCACCCGCCGCGAGCGCCTACCAGTCCTTCAACACCCGTGTCGTGTCGGTGCCGGCGGGTTCGGCGACGGTCCGGGTGACCGGGGCGATCGGCGGACACGACGTGACGACGGTCCGCACCGTGCAACACCCCGCCGGCACCTGCGGCGGATAACCCCCATGGCGGAGAACGGAGATCACATGAACACATACAAACGGCGGCAGACACTCGCGGCCGGCGTCGTCGGCGCCGTGCTGACCGGCGCGGCGGTGCTGCCGTCGCCCGCACTGGCCGAGCCCGGTGACGACGCCAGCGTGCGGGTCACCGTCGACATCGACGAGATCAGGGAACCGGGCGTGCTCGCCCTGTCGATCGCCGGCGACGCCGTCGCGCTGTCCGAGGACGGCTCGACCCTGCTGGTCCGCCAGTTCGTCGGCACGCTGCCGACGGTGACGGTCACCGACACCCGCGTCGCCGACGAGGTGCCCGACGGCGCCAACTGGGCGGTGCTCGGCAGCGCTACCGACTTCGCGGGCGCCGCCGGCCGGGCACCGATCACCGCCGACCACTTCGGCTGGAAGCCGCGCCTGCTCGACGGCGGGGAGACCGGCCTGGTCACCGAGGGCGAGGAGGTGGTGACCAGCCTGGACGAGCCGACCCAGCCGGGCAACAATGTCGGCCTCGTCGACCAGGAGCTGTTGGTCTCGGCCTTCGACTCCGAGGCCGTCGCCAGCGACTCGTACTCGGTGAACGCCGACCTGTACCTGCGGACGCCCGCGGAGGTCGCCGCCGGCGAGTACAGCTCCACGCTCACGCTCTCACTGTTCGAGTAGTCGCCTGGGCGGGGGCCCGGATCGGGCCCCCGCCCAGCCCCGTGCCGAAGGGCCGTTTCATGACCGTCACCCCGCTGCGCCGGGCGCTCGTGGTCCTCGCCGTCGCGTCCCTCGTGGTTGCGGCCGTGCCGACCGCGGCGGCGGCGGAACCGGACCCGAAGGCCCTGACCTGGACGGTCCAGCCGGCCACCGCGACCGGGCCGGACCAACGCCGATGGATCAACGCCAGCCTCGACCCGGGGCAGGCGGTGACCGAACACCTGGCGGTACGCAACTTCAGCCGCACCGCCGTCGCCTTCTCCCTGAAGGCCGCCGACGGCTATCTCACCGACAAGGGCCGCTTCAACATGCTGTCGTCCGACCGTCCCTCCGTCGACGGAGGCACCTGGATCGACGTGCAGGAGAAGGTCACCGTCGGCCCCAACGAGACACGGGTGGTGCCGTTCACGATCACGGTGCCCCAGGGCGCCACACCGGGCGACCACCCGGCCGGCATCGCCGCGACCGTCACCAGCAGCGGCGGCACCGTCAACGTCGAGAGCCGCGTCGGCTTCCGGGTGATGCTGCGGGTGAACGGCTCCGCGCAGGCGGCCCTGGCCGTCCGGGGCCTCGGCACGACGTACTCCCCGTCGTGGAACCCCTTCGCCGGTGGCACGGTGCGGGTCCGCTACACCGTCGAGAACGACGGCAACGTCTGGGTCAGCGGAACGAGTCGGGTGGCGATGTCCGACCTCCTGGGTCGGAGCAGCCACGACGCCACCAGCGCCGTCGAGGAGTTGTTGCCCGGCGGCGCTCGGACGGTGGAGACCCGGGCCGACGGCGTCTGGGCCCTGGGGCGCCTCCGTACGACAGTCAGCACCTCGCCGACGCTGCTCGGCGACGGCCAGGCCGGGGCCGACCTCCGACCGGCCTCCGCCACCGTCACCACCTGGGTCGTGCCGTGGGCGCAGCTCGCACTGTTGGCTCTGCTCGCCGGCCTGCTCCTGGGGCTGCGGGCGGCGGCCCGGCACCGGCGGCGTCGGCTGGCCGGGCTGCTGGCCCGCGCGAGGCAGGAGGGCCGGCAGGAGGGTCAGGAGTCAGTGCTCGTCGGGGGCGCGTCCGCTGCTGCCGAACCCGACGCGGGCGACGCCCGCCGGTGACCCGTCGGCGCGAGGGGATCGCGCTGTCGGATCGCGGCGAGGCGTCGCCCGGTCCGCAGCCTCAGGGCTTGGACCGGCCCAGCAGCCAGCGCAGGATGCTGGCGTCCTCGTAGGTCGGCCCGAACGCCGCGTGGTAGTCCGGCAACGAGAACGCGGCATCGGCGTACTCGGTGTAGCGCGCCAGGTCGGCGGTCTGCTCCGGCGTCTTGCCCCGGGCGGCGTACGCCTGCCGCAGCACCGCCGTGGAGTTACGCGCGCCCGAGACGTTGAGCAGGTGGTCGTGCTCGCCGTGCGTGATCCACACCGGCACCTCGGCCGCCGCGATGGCGGTCGCCTGGGTGGCGTTGACCGGGAAACCACCTGTCACCAACCCGCCGGCGAACAGGTCGGGACGCTTGGCGAACGCCTCCCAGAGCAGTTGGGAACCGTACGACACGGTGGTCGCGTACACCCGACGGGTGTCCACCGCGAACTGACCGACGAACTGGTCGAGCAGCTTGACCAGCAGGTCCGCCTCGGCGACCCCACCGACCCGCTGGTGCTGGGGAGCCAGGACGATGACGTCCTCGGCGGTGCCGGTCCACTGCGGTTGGAGCCACGCGGTCGCCGGGATATCGGCGGCGAGTTGGACGCCGAGGTTGTCACCGTCCCAGCCCATGCCGTGACCGGGCAGGACGACCATCAGTGGGTACTTGCGGCCCGGCTGGTAGTTCTTCGGCAGGTGGTAGTGGTACGGCAGCACCATTCCGCCGCTCAGGAACGAGCCGTAGGTGAACTCGTCGACCAGTTGGTTGACCGGCTTCTCGGTGACGGGACGGGATTCGCGCGGGGTGGCCCGGGCGAGCACCGGCCCCTTGCCGGCACCGCGGCCGGGCTGGCCGTGCACGTCCTTGCGTTGCACGACCCGGGTCGGCAGCTCGGGATTGACCTTCACCGTGCAGAGGAAGGTCGGGCACTTGGAGACGATGACCGTCGAGCCGCCGGTGTCGGCGGGGTCGAGTTCGACGATGACGTACCTGCCCGGCGCCGATCGATGGTCGGCACGGGTGCCCGGTGTTGCGTTGGTGTAGGTGTGGGTGACGGTCCGGTCGGCGAGCTTCGGCAGGTCCTCGATCGGGTTGAAGCGGAAGTTGTAGATGGTGTCGGTCACCGAGAACGTGGCGGTGTCGAGGGTGCGCGGGTTGACGGTGGCCGCGTACTCGATCGCCACCGCGGAGACCTTCTGGCCGTACGTGTGGACGGTGGTGATCGGGGTGATGCTGCGGATTCCGTCGGTGGCGCCCCGGCTGTCGCTCGCGCTGCCGTACGCCGTGCCGGAGGCGCCGGCCAGGACGAGGGTGGCGGCGAGTGGGATCAGTCCTTTTCGCAGTCTCATGGGGGTCCTTTCTCGGGGTGGAGCACCCAGTCAGCGATCCCGCCCGCGGACCGGCAGTGGGACGGGTCGGAGCGCGCAGGCCG
The DNA here is from genome assembly GCF_036136635.1 of Micromonospora sp. NBC_00330. NCBI lineage: Bacteria > Bacillati > Actinomycetota > Actinomycetes > Micromonosporales > Micromonosporaceae > Micromonospora > Micromonospora sp. NBC_00330. The sequence goes on along the minus strand of NZ_CP108012.1, from coordinate 3,915,219 downwards.
CTAAACTGATTTAGCAGAGCATCGATGGCCGGCCCGGCGGTGTCAATACCGAGCGCGCAACGAGCCGGAAACCTGCGCCGCCGAGGGCTCGAACAGCCGTGGCCCGCGCGCCCGACGCCTCCCGCGAGCACTGCAACAAACCTGCAAGCGTCAGCTATTGCCTTCAGGGAAACCGCTTTCCTACCATTGCGTTACATCGATGTTTCATTTGACGGTCGGGCGAGCGATGTCACCGGGCGCACTCCGCTCGCACGACACAACCCTGCATCTACCAGGGCACGACAGACCTCGATGAATTCTTCGCGATTGACTCCCGCCAATTCCTGAATGACGCCTGTCGGCAGGTGTGGTCGCGATGTTCGTCGAGTCGAAGCCTGGAACGAGACTAATGCGAAGGTGAGGCGACATGAGACGACCAGTCGTGCTGCGACGCCAGGCAGTGCTGGCCGCAGCGGCCGTGGTGATCGCGGTCGGGGTGGCCCTACCGACCCCGCAGGCCTCGGCGGCGGTCGGCAGCGCCACCGGCTACGCCACCCAGAACGGCGGGACCACCGGCGGCGCGGGCGGGCAGACGGTGCGGGCCACCACGGGCACGGCGATCCACGCGGCGCTGTGCGGTCGGACCAGCAGCAGCACCCCGATCACCATCGAGGTCACCGGGACCATCAACCACGGCAACACCAGCAAGGTGTCGGGGTCGAGCTGCAACACCGCGGCGGGCGTGATCGAGCTCAAGCAGATCAGCAACGTCACCATCATCGGGGTCGGCAGCGCCGTCTTCGACCAGCTCGGCATCCACATCCGTGACTCAAGCAACATCATCATCCAGAACGTGACAGTGCGGAACGTCAAGAAGTCGGGCTCGCCCACCTCCAACGGTGGGGACGCCATCGGCATGGAGAGCACGGTCCGCAACGTCTGGGTCGATCACGTCACCCTGGAAGCCTCGGGCGGAGAGTCCGAGGGGTACGACGGGCTCTTCGACATGAAGGACAACACCCAGTACGTGACGCTGTCCTACAGCGTCCTGCGCAACTCCGGTCGCGGCGGCCTCGTCGGGTCCAGCGAGAGCGACCTGTCGAACGGCTTCATCACGTACCACCACAACCTCTACGAGAACATCGACTCCCGCACGCCGCTGCTGCGCGGCGGGGTCGCCCACATCTACAACAACCACTACGTGAGCCTGCACGAGTCCGGGATCAACTCCCGGGCAGGAGCCAGGGCCAAGGTGGAGAACAACTACTTCCGCGACTCGAAGGACGTCCTGGGCACCTTCTACACCAACGAGCGCGGCTACTGGCAGGTCGCCGGCAACGTCTTCGACAACGTGACCTGGTCCAGCGCCGGCAGCGAGAACTACCCCGCCGGCCCGAACCCGACCTCCAACACGACGGTCAGCATCCCGTATTCGTACAGCCTCGACGGGGCGAGCTGTGTGCCGGACATCGTCCGCCAGACGGTCGGCGCCAACACGGGCCTGAGGGTGTCGAACGGCAGTTGCTCGCCGCAGACCCCGCCGCCGACCACGCCGCCGCCCACCACGCCGCCGCCGACCACGCCCCCGCCCACGACGCCCCCGCCCACCGGCGGGACCAACCTCAGCCTGGGCGCCGGCGCCGACGGCTCCAGCAAGGCCAGCGGGACCAGCTACGGCAACGTGCGTGACGGCAACCTGAGCACCTACTGGTCGCCGGCAGGGTCGACCGGCACGATCTCGATCAAGTGGGGCTCCGCGACCCAGGTGTCCCGGGTGGTGATCCGCGAGCCGTCCGGCACTCAGGGCTCCATCGGGTCCTGGCAGCTGATCAACAACGACAACGGAGCGGTCCTGGCCTCCGGCAGCGGGGCCGGTTCGATCACCTTCCCGGCCACCGCGATGAGCAAGATCAACTTCAAGATCAACAGCTCCGGCGGTACGCCACGGATCGGTGAGTTCGAGACGTACAGCTAGACGGTTGTGGCTCGGCCGACCGCCGCCGGTCGCCTTTGTCGGGGCGGATGCGGTGCTGAGCGGTATACCTCAGAGGTATGAACATGCCTCTGAGGTATACCGCTGCTGAGCGGATCGACACGGGCGGGTCAGCCGAGCGCGTCCGTCACGAATCCGTGGACGGCAGGGTGTCCATGAAGGAGCTGACCGAGAAGACCGCTCGCCCTGGCCCGGCGGGGCCGTACCCGGGCGGGCTGGACAGGCCGTAGGCGTCCATTGTCGCCCGGTAGGCCTCCAGCAGACGGACGTGGTATTCGAGCGGCGCGCCCTGCGGGTTCGTCCGGCCCAGCGGCGTGGTGGGCTCCGGGCACCAGGTGGTGAACCGGGGCGTGATCCCCCGGGACATGAAGTAGTCGAGCCCTTCGGTGGTGGAGTCGATCGCCTCGTCGACGCTGGTGAAGCCGTGCGGAGCGGCCATCTCGACGCCCGCCACGAAGTTCGGGATCACGTTGCGCGGGCCGAACACCTCGGCGGAGTCGAGGATGCGTCGGTGCCACTCCTCCCGACCGACGTACCGCTCCTTGCCGGGGCAGTACAACTCGAACAACCGCTTGTCCCACACCTCGTAGTTGGGGTGGTAGATGCGGATCCCGTAGTCGTGGAACCGCTGCACATCGGCTCGGGGCAGCGCCTGGGCCACCACCTTGCCGATCCACCGTCCGGGAAACCGCTCCTCGATCGCCTGCGCGTACTGGCCGTAGAAGTCGGCCTCGGCCAGCCCGTTGACCTGCGAGGTGATGCTGCCACCGGTCAGCGTGTACGCCTGCGACGCGCGATCGACGTCGTGCCGGTTGATGATCTCCAGAGCCTCGAGGACCTCGTCGACGGGCTTGACCCCGGTGTAGGGCCGGCCGGCCTGCTTGTGCTGCCGCCAGTTGTGGTTGATGTCGCAGTACTGGCACTCCTCCTTGGCCCCGAAGTACTGGCAGACCCGGAACGCGGTGAGGTAGATCAGGTACCCCCACTGGATCGTCGGGGCGACCTCCATCACCGACTTGCCGTTGGCGAGCGTGTGGCGGTAGTACGCCGGCATGGGGGGCAGCCCGACATCGGCGATCGGCCGTCCGTCCAGGAACAGGCGCAGTCGACCGTCGCTGTCGGTACCGACGCGGTACGGCGAGCTGGGGTTGGTGCGGACCGACACGACGGTACGACGCAGGTCGTACGGACCCCCGGTGAGCACGATCTCCTCCGGTGGCCGGCGCAGCGCCGCCGTCCCCAGCTCCGGCAGCGTCCGGTGATCGAAGGAGAAGATGAAGTACGACTTCGGCTTGACGTCGCCGTGCTCGTTGTCGGTCAGTGCCGCGTCGTCGAAGGCGAGCCCGCCCCGCAGCAGGTCCTCCTTGAGGACCGCCTCCCGCGGCACGTGTGGAAAACGGCCCATCAGGTCTTCGACGAGGTCGGTGCGCGACGTCATGCGGTTCCTCCCGAACGCGGTACGCCGAACCGGGTGGCCGTGCCACCCGGTGCCGGCTGATCAGTTCTGCTTGGTCTCCCAGAAGATCTTCGAGATCTCCTCGATCTTGCCGAGGAGCTGCTCGGCGACCGCCGGGTCCGCGGCGCCCTTCGCGCCGCCGGCACCTGCCAGCTTCGTCGCCTCGTTGAAGAGGCCATGCAGCTGGGGGTACTTCTCGAAGTGCGGCTGCTTGAAGTAGTCGGTCCACAACACCCAGAGGTGGTGCTTCACCAGCTCGGCGCGCTGCTCCTTGATGAGCAACGCGCGGGTGCGAAACTCCGGGTCGTCGCTGGCCTGGTACTTCTCGGAAATCGCCTTGATCGACTCGGCCTCGATGCGGGCCTGCGCCGGGTCGTAGACGCCACAGGGGAGGTCGCAGTGCGCGCTCGCGACGGTACGCGGGCGGAGAAGGCGGGACAGGAACATCGGAATCCCTTCGACGGTGGTGCTCAGCTGACGTACGTCCGGGCACGGCGGGCCGGACGTGATCATCTAGGGACGCTAGAACCTCAACCGCACTTCATGTCAAGCTCAGGTCGATCGCGATTCCTTGTTTCCGGACGAGCGTCAGCAGGGCGGCGTGCGTCCGCTCGTCCGCGGCCACGACGAGACCGTCCCCACCGGTGTGCAGCGGCTGGCCGTCGAGCCCGGTGACCACGCAGCCGGCCGCCTGGCAGAGCGCGATCCCCGCCGCGAAGTGGACGCTGTTGCGCAGGTCGTGGCGGTCCGTCACATAGGCGGCGCGGCGACCGGCGGCGACCCAGGCCACGGCCAGGCTGGTGGAGACCACCCGGGGCCGGAACTGTTCGAGGAAGCCCTCGTCCGCGAGCATGCGGGCGGCCAGGAAGACGTCCCGGTTGGGAAAGGGCGGGTCGAGGTTGAGGTCGACGAGCGTCGACTCGGCCGACGGGGCGAGTCGCTCGTCGGTCCCCGCGTCCCGGACGTACGCGGCGGCGCCGTCGGTCCAGAACACCTCGGCGGCGAACGGGTCCGCAGAGGCCGCCACTGTGACGTCCGACCCGACCCGCAGGGCGACGTTGACCGAGGCCAGCATGGTCCGCGCGGCGAAGTTCAACGTGCCGCACAGCGGGTCGACCAGCCAGGTGCGCCCGTTGTCGCCGGTACCCGTGCGCCCGCTCTCCTCGGCCACCACGGCGTCGTCCGGACGCGCCGCGCGCAGGACGTCGAGGATGGCCCGCTCGGCCTCGACGTCGGCGGCGGTGGCGAAGTCACCGCCGGTCTTCATGACGCGCGTCAGTGCTGAGCCGTACCGGGAGCGGACGACTGCGGCTCCAGCTTCCGCGGCCTCGATGGCCAGCGCCTGGTCTGTGATCGACATGCCCGAACCATAGGAGCCGTGAGCAACGTCGATGACAGCCCCGCACCCGGCCGTGGCCGCCGGCAGGTCAGTCCGACAGTTCGATGATCGGTAGTTGACTGACGACCGCCGTCATGATCATGGGAGCGTCGCCGTCACACTGGTTGACCGAGACCGCCACCCACCGGCCCTCGGCCACCGTCGGCCCCCAGACGGTCAGGTCGCCGTAGCAGTCCAGGTCACAGAGCGACTGGAACAGCGCCGGCATGGGCTCACCGGCCTGGTCCCGAAACAGCGGCACCCGCATGGAGACCGTGCGGTGCGCGCCCCACCTCTGGTCCAACTCCGCCACGACGAGAGCCCGGTTCGCCTCGGCGGCCTCCTCGGCCTGGTTCCATTCGGCACCGTACACACCCGTCAGGGCGTCGCTCTCCCAGAGCGGAACGATCCGAAAGCCCTCGCCTCGGGTGCCCGTCCACTCACCGGTGGCCGGGTCCCCCTCGCTGACCGGCACGCCGCCCGTGGGCAGGTCAGCGGCGAGCAACGACTCGATGTCGGACACCGTCCGACCGGTGTCGAACACCTCGCCGGCCCGGCCGGTCATCGGGCGACTCGTCGTACCGTCGGCGGCCCATACCGCATCGTCCGCACCACCTGTCTCCGTCGGCTCCGGCCCTCGATCATCGCACCGTGAGCGAGCCGACGAGGGGACGGGCTTCGGTCAGGAGACCGCTGTCCGCACCAGCTCGGTGAGCTTCTTCTCCACGGCCGGGCTCCACTGCTGCAACGCGTACGCCACCGGCCAGAGATCCCCGTCGTCGAGGTTGGCCGGGTCCTGGAAGCCCACAGTCGAGTACCGGTAGTTGAACTTGCCGGAGTCCTGGAAGAAGACGACGATCTTGCCGTCCTCGTTCGCGTAGGCGGGCATCCCGTACCAGGTCTTCGGCATCAGGCCCGGGGCGGCGGCGGTCACCGTCACGTGCACCCGCTCGGCGAGCGCGCGGTCCTCCGGCTCCATCTGCGCGATCCGGTCGAGGACCGCTTGCAGCCCGTCCGCCTTCTTGGCGCCCTTCTTGCCCTCGGCGCGCAGCTCGTCGGCGCGCTCCTTCATCGCGGCCCGCTCCTCGGGGCTGAAGCCGTCGGACACGGTAGTCGTCTTCGCGGACATTCTCGGGCTCCCTCTCGTCGTCCAGGTCGGCATGCTGCCGTTCACCTGGGGAAAGGCTAGGCCGCTCGGCGTTCCCGGGCTTCTCGATTCCTGATCGGTTCGAGGCCGGACAGCAGGTGGCGGTCGTCGTGCCCGTGATTTGCCGGTCAGCGTGATCGGTGGCTAGGTTGTCGACCGAAGCAGAACGACCGGTCTAGGGGGTCCCGTCATGAACATCACCGCCGATCGGATGGCGGCGGCGTACTTCGACGCCTTCGAGACCCTGTGCACTGTGACCCCGAAGGGCGGATACGCCGAGCGGGGCACCGCCCGCGCGGGAGTGACGCAGGCCGGCGTCGCGACGCTCAACGCGGCGTACGACAGGTCCACCGAGCCCGACCTCGGATCGCTCGACGAGATGGCGGCCGAGGTCGGCAGGCAGGCCGCGCACTGGTCGATCATCGTTCGGGGCGAGGCGGACGACCAGGTCGCTGACCTCGCAGCCCGGCACGGCCTCCTCGAACGCGCCGAGCTGCCCCTGCTGGCCTGCGCGGCGGACGACCTCACCTTCCGTGCCGGCTCGGCAGAGCGCACCTCGGTGCGTCAGGTCGGCGCCGCCGAGAACGACCTCTACACCGACGCCCTCACCCGGAGCTTCGAAGTTCCCGAGGGCCTCTTCGGATCGCTGATGGGTGGTGCGGTGCTCGACGCCGACCCCATCACCGGCTACCTGGCCGAGGAGTCCGGCCGGCCCGTCGGCACCGGGCTCGGTATGCGGACGTCCGGGGTGGTCGGCGTGTTCAACATCGCCGTCGTTCCGCCCGCCCGGGGTCGTGGCCTGGGCCGGGTGATCACCGAGACGGTTCTGCGGGACGGCATCGCGGCCGGCGCGGACGCCGCCTACCTGCACACCAGCGTGATGGGCCGGCCGCTCTACGAGTCGATGGGCTTCACGCTCGTGGAAACCTGGACCATGTTCCACGCGCGGTGACCGACGATGTCGACCGGGCGGTGTCAGTGACGGGGGAGAGGGTCATGACCTTCAGTGAGAGCGTGCGTTCGGCGTTTCGCCGAGGCGAGACCGACGCCGTGGTGCGGATGAGCGAGGCCGAAATCGAGCGGGCCCAGGCGGCCGGTGACCTGGCGGGCGAGGTGGAGGCCCGGTACAGCCTCGCCCGGGTCGCCATTCGCGGCGGTGACCTGCCGGGCGGAGAGGCACGGGCCCGGGAGGCTCTCGCGGTGGCGCTGCGCTCCGGCGACCGGGCCCTGGAGGAGCGACCGCGGCACGTGCTGGCCGGCGTGGCGAGGATGTCCGGTGACCTGATCCGCGCCCGGGACCTGTACCGGGAGAGCATCGCGCTCAACGAGGCGCTCGGCCAGCCCAAGACGGTCAACTCCGAATTCCACAACCTCGCGTTCTGCGAGCTGGGGCTGGGCAACCTGGACGTGGCCCGGACGCTGTTCGCCGAGAACCGCGAGCGGGTGTTCCACAACGGCTGGGCCGACTTCGTGCCGTACGTCTGCGTCGCTGGCGCCGCGCTCGCGACCGCCGAGGGGGACCACTCCCGCGCGGCCAGGATGATCGGTGTCGCCGATGCCGCGTTCGCGGCACTCGGCCAGGTGCCGGACCCGGACGACGCGGCGGACCTCGCCAGGATGCGCGTCGCCGCGACCGAGGCGCTCGGCCCGACCGACTTCGACCGGGAGTACGCAGTGGGCCAGCACCTCGAACCGCGGGCGGCGTTCGGCGCCGTCTGACCCGCAGAGACCGTCGCCTCCTCGTTCGACAGCCGTCTTCCATCGTTCGGGACGGCTCCGAACCGTTCCGAACACCCTGATGTCTTGTTGGGCGTGAGTGGCGATGATTGGTTCGCCTCATGTCAGTCAAGAGAGCAACGCGCCCAGCTTTCATCGTGGCCCTGGCGGCCCTCTTCGTCCTGCTCGCCGGCGCGCCGGCGGCGGCGACCATCGCGACGCCGGCCGGCTGGCCGCCCGACGTCGTGGACTGCGTCGACGCACCGGGCCCCTCCTCCAGTTCGTCGTCGCCGGCCCAGGCCTGCTTCCGGGCCTACGGTGACCAGATCTGGGTCTACGACCGCGACACGCCCTACGCGGCCATCGGGATCTGGGAGAACCAGCTCTACTACGGCGGGACCTGGCACAACTACCGCAGCGGCGACTGCCAGAACCTCGAAGGCGAGGGCGAATGGGGAGTGTGCAACTACGACTTCTACGAGGACGGCACGACTCACCGCTACAACGATCAAGGCAGTCGCGTGCGGTTCCGGGCGTGTGGCGCCTGGGGCTGCTCCGGATGGTCGCCGTGGTGGCGTAACAACAACTAGGGCCGGGGGACGACGACGATGATCGGGTCGGAGGTCCGGTTCCCGGATCCCTCCGACCCGATCATCTCTGACCCCTGAGCGGCCGCAGGCGACCTCTACGACGCCGTGCGGGCAGCGGTGATGATCCGTCCCCGCTCCGACTCTCCGAAGCGGTCGAGCATGGCGCGCACCTCGTCGGCGCTCACGTTGGCGCCGAACAACTCGCTGCCCGGTTCGAGTCGTACCCCCTCGGCCAGCGGGCCGGCGACGACCGGATCGAAGCCGAGCGCGTCCACCAGGGCCGCGACCTCGGTGAGGTCGGCGTCGTCGTCGCCGGCGATCGCGATGGCCTTGCGGCCGCTCGCCCCTGCCGGCCGGGCCTCGTCCTCCAGGTCGTGATAGCCCATGTGGTTGAACGCCTTCACGACGCGTGAGCCGGACAGGAACGCCTGGACGGTCTCGCTCGACGAGGTACGCGGGTTGGTGAGGTCGTCGCGGATGCCGTCGATCTCCCACCAGTAGTTCATGGCATCGACGACGAGCTTGCCGCGCAACGCCTCGGCGGGAACGCTGCGGTATTTGCCCAGGGGCAGGGCGAGGATGACGACGTCGGCGTCGGCCGCCGCGTCGACCGCCGTGGTGGCCTCGGCCCCCGGCGCGAGGACCTCGACGGTGAGGGCGATCTTCGCCGGGTCGCCGGAGCCGGCCACCCGTACCCGGTAGCCGGCGGCGACGGCGAGCCGGGCGAGCACCGTGCCCACCTTGCCGGCCCCGAGAATGCCGAGGGTCGCGGGCCGGCTCCGGTCGTTGTCGTTCATGTCGTCCTCTCGCGTGGAAAGTGCTGATCAGGCCAGCAGGTCGCGGACCATGGGGATCACCTTCGAGCCGTAGAGTTCCACGGCGCGCATCCGGGCGCTGGCCGGTTGCGCTCCGGCCGAGTAGATGAGGTCGAACCGGCCGACGCCGAGGCTGCGGATCGCACGGGCCATCCGCCGGGCCACCGTCTCCGGTGAACCGATGTAGAGGGAGCCGTTCTCCACCTCGGAGTCGAACTCCTGACGGCGGATCGGTGGCCAGCCCCGCAGTTTGCCGATCCGGTCCCGCATGATCCGGTAGTGCGGCCAGTAGATCTCCTTGGCCTGCTCGTCGGTGTCGGCGATGAAGCCCGGCGAGTGCATGCCGACCGGGTGCGCGGTCGTACCGAGCTGATCGGCCGCCCGGCGGTACAGGTCGATGTAGGGCGCGAAGCGCTCGGGGGCGCCGCCGATGATGGCGAGCATGAGTGGCAGCCCGTACTGGGCGGTGCGGACGACCGACTGTGGCGAGCCACCCACACCGACCCAGGTGTCCAGGTGACCCGATTCGGTCTTCGGGAACACGTCGGCGTTCTCCAGCGGGGCACGCAGGGTGCCGCTCCAGGTGACCGGCTTCTCGTCCAGCAACTTGACGAACAGTTCGATCTTCTCCTCGAACAGCGTGTCGTAGTCGCGCAGGTCGTAACCGAAGAGCGGGAACGACTCGGTGAAGGAGCCGCGACCGAGGATGACCTCGGCTCGGCCGTTCGACAGCGCGTCCACCGTGGCGAAGCGCTGGAACACCCGTACCGGGTCGTCCGAACTCAGCACTGTCACGCCGGAGGCCAACCGGATCCGCGAGGTACGGGTGGCGATTCCGGCCAGCACCGTCTCCGGGGTGGAGACCGAGTACTCCGGCCGGTGGTGCTCGCCCAGGGCGATGACGTCGACCCCGAGTTGGTCGGCGAGCACTGCCTCGTCGACGACCTGCCGGATCGCCGCCGCGTGGGAGACGAGCTTGCCGTTGTCGTCCTCCGGTACGTCGCCGAACGTGTCCAGGCCGAACAGCAGATCAGACATTGTTGGGCTCCTTAGCCAGCAGCTCCCGGACCCGCGGCGCGACCTCACTGCCCAGCAGTTGGATGGTGCGCGCGCGTGCCTCGCGGGGCAGGTGCATGATGTCGTACTTCAGGTCGAAGCGGCTCAGTCGCAGGTCGCGAGCGACAGTGGCGATCTTCTGCGCCACCGTCTCGGGCGAACCGACGAAGAGCGCCCCGTGGTCGATTTCCGCCTCGTAGCGCGCGCGGTCCGGTTTGTAGAAGCCGCGTTCGGCGGCCAGGGCCGCCACGATCGGCTGCCAGTATCGCCACCACGTCTCCACCGCCTCCTCGTCGGTGTCTGCGACAAGGCCGAGTGAGTGCTGCCCGATTGGCTGCAGGGTATGCCCGAACTGTTCGAGCGCCCTGGTGTAGAGGTCGACGTGGCCGGCGAAGCGCTGGGGGCGTCCGCCGATGATCGCGAGCATGAGCGGAAGTCCGTGCCGGGCGGCGCGGATGACCGAGTTCGGGCTTCCCCCGACACCGATCCAGGTCGGGATGCCGCCCGGCTGCATCAGTGGGTGCAGCCGCTGCGCGGTCAGTGGGCTTCGTACCGTGCCGGACCAGGTGACCGGTTCGTCCTGCTGAAGCCGCAGGAAGAGGTCCAGCTTCTCCTCGAACAACCGCTCGTAGTCGGCCAGGTCGTACCCGAACAGCGGAAACGACTCGGTAGCGGATGCCCGGCCGAGGACGATCTGGGCGCGGCCGTCGGAGACGGCGTCGAGGGTGGAGAACTCGTGGTAGAGCCGTACCGGGTCGTTGGTGCTGAGCACCGTTACCGAGGTGCCGAGGCGAATTCGCTCGGTCGCGGTCGCGATCGCGGCCAGCAGCACCGGTGTCGCCGAGTCGTTGTGGCCCTCGCGGTAGTGCTCGCCGACGCTGAACACGTCGAGTCCGGCCGACTCGGCGAGCCGTGCCTCGTCCACGAGTAGCCGTACGGTCTCGGCGTCGCTCAGGACCCGGTCGCCGTCGGTGGCCACCTCCCCGAACGAGTTGAGCCCCAGCTCGAAGTCTGCAGCTGCCATCGTCTCCTCCTCGGTGCAATCCGCCGGCGATCCACGGGAGCGGACCTACCGGTTGACGTGTCAATGATGCTAACTTGGCGATTGACACGTCAATTCCCGGGAGAGTGAGATGACGGAGGCCACACCAGGCCGGCGGGGCGGACGCCAGCTCCCGACGGCCGACGAGCTGCGAATCTGGCGGGACTTCATCGAGACGACGGCAGCGCTCGGCTCCCGGCTCGAGTCCCGCCTGCAAGGCGACTCCTCGCTCTCGACCGGGGACTACGCGGTGCTCCTCGCCCTCAGTGAGGCGGAAGGTGAGGCGATGCGGTCGTCCGAACTCGCCTCGCACATCGGGTGGGAGCGGAGCCGGCTCTCCCACCACCTCGGCCGGATGGAGCGGCGCGGCCTCATCCGCCGCCAGGAGTGCGCCACGGTTCCCCGCGGGGCGGAGGTGCTGCTCACGGCGGCCGGCACCGAGGCGTTCAGGGGAGCCACCTTTCCCCACCTGCGCGCCATCCGGGAGCTGTTCGTCGACGCCCTCACACCGGAGCAGATCGTCGCGGCGGGTGAGATCGCCACGGCGCTGAAAGCGCGCCTCGACGACCTGCGCACGCAGTGACGCGTTGCGAGGCCTTCCCGGCGATATCGCATCCATAACGGTGAGTGTTCGGGTGATTGCCGAGAGCTATGTCGGGGTGGTCCAATCCTCCAGAAAGCCGCCACTCAGCCACCCCGCCAGCCCGGCGGGGAACGGCGACGGCTGCGCCGCCCGGAGGTACGTCCATGAGCGAGACCGCCACCGCAGAGGCCCCCCGCTTCAATCCCGGCAAGCCGCACAGTGGGCGCACGGAGTCGGTGCTGCCGGAACTGCGGGAGATGTGGTGGGAGACGGGAGTCCGGGCGCGCGCGGAGGCCGGCGTCTTCGCCGTCTTCGCGGAACTGCCCAGGCTGGTCTGGACAGCCATCGGTATCAGTTGGCGCGCGGACCGGCTCCGTACCGGTGTGGTGGCCGCGGCCACCGTCGGCGCGGGGGTGATGGCCGCCTTCGGCCTGTTGGCCACGCAGCGGGTGTTGGTGGAACTGTTCGCCGGCGGACCGACAGCTGACAAGGTACGGGCGGCGCTGCCCGCGCTGGCAGTGCTGGCGGCGACCGTCGCGCTCCGCGCCGGGATGGGCATCGCCACCGGGTACGCGCAGAACGGCTTGACGCCTCGGGTGAGCCGTGAGGTGGAGCGGGGCCTGTTCGAGGTGTCCACAGCGGTCCGGTTGGAGGCGTTCGACGCCGACGCGTTCGCCGACGACATGGAACGCGCCTCCCGAGGCACCGAGTCGACGATCGGGTTGGTGCAGGCGTCGATGAACCTGCTCGCCGGGCTGGCCGGGCTGCTCGCCGTGGCGGCCGCCGTCGTCATCATCCATCCGCTGCTGCTGCTGGCGCTGCTGGTCGCCACGGTGCCCAACGCGTGGGCGTCGTTGCGGGCCGGGCATCTGCGCTACCAGACGTACAACGCCGGGTCGGTGCGCCGACGTCGACTGTGGCTGCTGCACAAGCTGATGGCCGAACGCGCCTCGGCCCCGGAGTTGCGCTCCTACGGGCTGCGCCGGTTCCTGCTCGACCAGTACGACCGGGTGATGCAGGTGGAGACCGACATCCAGCTCGCACTGGCACGGCGGGTCACCACGACCACCACTGTCGGGGCGATCGTCGGCGGCCTCGCGACCGGCACCGTCTACGCCCTGCTCGGCTTGCTGCTCCTCGACGGGCAGATCCCGCTCGCCGCCGCGGCGACCTGCGTCATCGCTGTGCAGTCCGCGCAGCGGTCCCTGGCCGTCGCCACCTTCCAGGTCGACCACGTCTACACCGAGGGGCAGCACTTCGGCGACTACACCGGGTTCATGACCCGCGCCGACGCCTACCTACCGACCAGCGCCGGACCCGTTGCCGAGGCCGACCCTGATCGGCTGCGGGAGTTGACAGTCGACGAGGTGAGCCTGCGCTACCCCGATCGGGACGACTCCGCCGTCGACGGCGTCACGTTGACGATCACCGCCGGACAGACTGTCGCGTTCGTCGGGGAGAACGGCTCGGGCAAGACGACCCTCGCCGCGATGATCGCCGGCCTTCGCGCCCCCACCGAGGGCAGTATCCAGTGGAACGGCCGCCCGCTGTCGGACTGGAACGTCGACGGGCTGCGCGCCCGGATCGCGGTGGTGACGCAGGAATACCACAAGTGGCCGTTCACAGCGGCCACGAACATCGCCATCGGCGACGTCGACAGCGAGGCCCGGCAGGACCGCATCGAGGCCGCCGCCGGCCGCGCCGTCGCCCACGACATGATCAACGAACTTCCGCACGGGTACGAGACACTGCTCGACCGGACCTTCGCGCGAGGCCAGGACCTCTCCGGTGGGCAGTGGCAGCGCATCACCGCCGCTCCCGGATTCCTGCGCGACGCCGAACTGCTGATCATGGATGAGCCGTCCTCCGCGCTCGACCCCCGCGCCGAGGACGCCCTGTTCCAGACCATCAGGGACCGCAGAGGTAGTGCCACCACGATCCTCATCACGCACCGGCTCGCCAACGTCCGGCACGCCGACCGAATCTTCGTCCTGCACCACGGCCGGCTCGTCGAGGCCGGCACACACGCCGACCTCGTCGCGACCGGCGGCCGGTACGCCGAACTGTTCGCCCTCCAGGCCGCCGGCTACGACGCGAGCCTGGCCGAGGGCAACCAGCACACCTGAACCGTCCAGTCGGACCTTCTCCCGCTGGATCGCGGGAGGCTAGGCTTCGGTCCATGTCGGGGTGGCGGGGCCGGACGGCGGACGTGGCCCTGGTGCCCGCCGTGGGTCTGGTCGCTGTCACGGGCCTGGTGGTGCAGTCGCGCGGCATCGACACCGTCGCCGAATGGGCGGCGCTGCTGGCGGTGCTGCTCTCCACCGGCGCGCTGTACGTCCGGCGGCGTCACCCGGTGCCGGTGGGCGTCGTGGCGCTGGCCGCCATCGGCGCGTACGGGGCGTTGCTGCACCGGCCCGGTCCGATCATGTTGGTGTTCGTCGTGGCGCTCTACACGGTCGTCGACGAGGGATATCTCGCTGTCGCCATCGGGCTCGGTCTCGCCTCGGTGATCGCCTTCGCCATGGCGGACAGCTACAACCGTTCCCCGAACACCATGAACGGAGCGACGCTGCTGCACGCCGGTTGGCTCGTCGCGGTCATCGTCGGCGTGACCCGTAACCGCCGCGCCTACCTCGCCGAGGCGCGGGCCCGAGCGGCCGTCGCCGAGCAGCGGGTGGAGGAGGAGGCCCGGCGACGGGCCACCGAGGAGCGGCTGCGCATTGCCCGGGAGTTGCACGACGTGCTCGGCCACCACCTGTCGTTGATCAACGTGCAGGCAAGCGCCGCGTTGCACCGACCCGACCCGGTCCGGTCCGAGCAGGCCCTCACCGCGATCAAGCAGACCAGCAAGGAGACGTTGATTGAGTTGCGCGCGACGCTCGGCGCACTGCGGCAGGCCCCAGCGGTCGTGCCCGCACCCGGTCTGAACCGCCTCGGTGATCTGATCAGGACGGCCGCTCGGCCGGAGTTGGAGATCCGCACCGAGCTGGCCGAGACGCGGTCGCTACCGCCGGAGGTCGACCTGGCGGTGTATCGGATCGTCCAGGAGGCGCTCACCAACGTGGCGCGTCACGCGCGTGCCACCACCGCTGTGGTCCGGGTCCGGCCCGATCACGACGACGTGCTCGTGGAGGTCGAGGACGACGGCACCGGCCAGCCGGGTTCGCCGGGCAGTGGGATCCTCGGAATGCGGGAGCGGGCGCGGGCACTCGGCGGTTCGCTGACCACTGGCGGCCAGCCGGACGGGGGCTTCCGGGTCTGTGCCCGTCTGCCGATGCGACCCGATCCGGCGCCGGTGGGGGAGCAGGCGTGATCCGGCTGCTCCTCGTCGACGACCAGACCCTCGTTCGGGCGGGCTTCCGGTCCATTCTCGACGGTGAGGACGGTCTCGAGGTGGTCGGCGAGGCCGCCGATGGATTCGAGGCGGTGCGGCTGGCCCGGCAACTGCGACCCGATGTCGTCCTCATGGACATCCGGATGCCAGGGCTCGACGGCTTGGCCGCCACTGGCGAGATCGTCGCCAACTCCGACGCCCGCGTCATCATTCTGACCACGTTCGACCTGGACGACTACGTCTACGACGCGCTGCGTGCCGGTGCCAGCGGCTTCCTGGTCAAGGACACCGAGCCGGCGGAGTTGATCCACGGGGTCCGGGTGGTGGCCCGGGGTGACGCGCTGATCGCGCCGTCGATCACCCGGCGGTTGATCGCCGAGTTCGCGGCCCGGGCCAAGCATCCCGACCCCGGGCCGCGACTGAGCGTGCTCACCGAGCGGGAGCGTGAAGTGCTGACGCTGGTCGCCGCCGGCCTCTCCAACGACGAGATCGCGGCGCGGTTGGTGCTGAGCCCGGCGACCGCCAAGACGCATGTCAGCCGGATCCTGACCAAGGCCCGTGCCCGGGACCGAGCCCAGTTGGTGATCCTCGCCTACGAGTCCGGTCTGACAGTGCCTGGTTGGCTCGCCCGCTCCTGACCACCACCACCGGCTGGTCGGCCGAAACGACCACCGGCGGAGCAGCCTTCGGATGGAACGAGATCAGCCAGGCCGATCCCACGCCGGAACCTGTCACTGTCAGTCCGCCAGGCGGCCGGTGCGGCGCACGCGAAGCAGGGCCAGCCCGCCGAGCACCACGCCGGCCAGTCCGACAGCCAGCGCCACATAGGCCCCGCCTCGCCCATTGCCCGTGCCGATACCACTGTCGGAGGTGGCCACCACCAGCCCGCCGAGCGCCATGCCGATCAGCCCCGTCGCCAGGGCCAGGACGGCGCCGAGGCTTCCCGAGCCGGTACCGAGCCGACTGGCGGGGCGGGCCAGGGCCAGTCCTCCGATGATGGTGCCGGCCAGCCCCAGCAGGGCGGCAGCGCTGGCGCCGAAACGTCCGGAACTCATGGAGAGAGCATCGGCGGCGAGCAGGTGACGGATGGACATCGTGGATCCCCTCGGTCGGGTGACGGGTACGGGTGGCAGCCTAGGAAGCAAACCGCTGGCGAGTCGTCATGCCGGAGTTGCCGATGGGCCTACCACCCGGGATGTACGCGCTCGGGGTGGCGTACCGCCGCAGTTGGCTCCCCGGGCTTCTCCAGGCCACCGGCCGGCACCTGTTACCCGCACGCGTCGGCCGTCAGTGCGTCGCTGACCTGCGGTTTTGTCGGATCCGAGCAGTGGTGTCCGAGGCCTGCGAGTGGTACGACTGGTGCAGCGGATCGGGTTGTCCGGGGTCAGGGGGAGGTGCGCGTGCGTCTCACGATCACCACTCCTCGGTGCCGGCACGTCGGCCTGCCGGGCGCGGTGGTCCCGCCCGGGCGCGGGACCGGGTCCGCGTCCTCGTCGCCGCCGAGATCCCGATGACCCAGCCGGACAACGCGGATGAGTTGTCGGCCGCCTACGCCCGCGGTCTGGACGCCGGCCGGATCGAGCAGCGTCTACAGGGGCACGACGAGCACCTACGAAGGATCAATGGCTCGATCGACTCGATGACCCAGGCGCTCCGGTCTCTCACCGAGGAACTCCGCGGCAACGTCACCCTGTTCAGTGCCAACGTGACAGCGGGCCGCCGTGACGCCAGTGAGCGGGACAGGATCGCGGCGGTGCGGGTGGAGGAGGCGGGCATCGTCGAGTCCCAGCGGACGGTCCGCTGGACGGCATGGCAGCGCGGGTTCGCCGTCGTCGGCGCGATTGTCCTGGTCGTGAACTTCGGCCTGGGTCTCTACCTCGCGTTCGGCCGTTGACCTGCATCCGATCTGGGTTCCAGGACCACCACCGTGGTTTCCGACGATCGCCGCGACGCGTGGGCGTCGAAGTTCTTGTCGGCCGCACGCCAGCGTGGCCACAGTCGTGACCGCTCGTCGTCGGTGGCGACGCGGCCGCGCACCAGCCGCCGTCCGTCGACCAGATCGACTGACGCGTCCGGGTGCGCCTGGAGGTTGAGCCACCAGGCGGGGGCGCCCTCGCCCCAGCCGTTCATCGCCACGCCGACCAGGTTCGGGCCATCCTCGAAGTACGCGAGAATGACGCTGCGCTGCTGACCGGTGCGGCGTCCGGTAGTGGTCAGCCGCAACGTGCCCCACCGGTGCTCGCGCGGTCGCCACAGCCCGACCCGGCTGCCGGTGACCCGGTACAGGCCCCGGTGCACCGACCAGGCCAGCCGGATGAACCACCGCGGTGGAAGCCACGGCGCCTTCGTTCCCTGATCATCCGACATGACGACCTCCTCCACCGAACAACGCTGATGGCCCGGGTGGCTGCTTCTACGTGGTCGCAGCCGCCACTGTGGACCGAGATCCTCAAGTCTTCCGGCGCGAGCGCGGCTCGCGTCCAGGTGTCCATGATTCGACCGAGGATCGAACCGATCGGTGGAAGCCCTGCGCCGGTGGCGGGCGAGCGGGTTACCCCTGCCAGGCGTCGATGGCGCGTACGCCGTCGCGGACGACCCGGTCCAGGATGGCGGGGTTGCCGCTGGTGCCCTCCCACCCCTGGTCGTCGAGGACCGTCACCGTGCTGTCGACGCGGGCCACAGCGATCTGGCTGGACGCGGTGCCGCCGGTGCGTTCGCCGTTCAGGCTCGTCTCGGGCCACGTCCGGGTCAGCAGCAGCGCCTCGTCGCCGACCCCGGGCAGCGCCTGACTCTTGACGGTGACGCGGTTTCCGGACTGGTCGTACGAGGGGCACGCCTGCACGGCGGTGCGGAGCCGGCCCAGATAACCCGAGGCGCCGTCGCCGTCGAAGGTGAAGATGGTCTGGTGGATCATCCCCTGCGGCACGTTGCTGGAGGGCTCGCCGGCCTTCTGGTAGGTGACTGTCATGGCGGCGCTCGCGGTGACCTGCCGGCCGCCGGTGCCGAACTCGTTGCCGCACAGCTTCGGCAGGGCCTCCTCGACGGGCGTCGTCCGTCGCGGAGACTTCCGCAGCTCGGCGGGCAACTCGACGAAGGCGGAGGTCGGGATGGTCACCGGGGTGCTCGCGCTCGGCGATGGTGGGTCTGTCGGGGGTGCTGACACCGACGCGGTGGCCGGTGCGGTGGTCGCCGGGGCCGAGCCGGGCGGCTCCTCGGTGGTGGTGCAGGCAGCGGCCAGTGCGACGGTGCCGAGCAGCGCGAGCGCGCGTCGCGTACGGGCCATCGGCAGTGGTGTGTATCGGCTCATCATCACCCCTCGTGTGTCCCGAGGCAGTTCCCTGCCTGGTGTCGACCGAAACGACCACGCGACGCCTCAGGCATCGACCGGACCACGAGAATTTCTGTGTCGTCGCGTCGGCCGGGCCGCTAGGCTGCCCCGCATGACCAGCGTGATCGCTCAGTGCACCGGACTGTCGTGTGACGTCCAGGTCGGTGCGGGGCGACGCCGGCGATCCGTCGCCCGCCCGCGCTGACCTGTTTCCTGCGACCGGCGGATCGAGCCGCCGGTCGTTCGCTGGTCGTCCTCGGTCCGCCCGTGTCTCCCCGTCAACGGCTCGCGTGACAGCGCGGGTCCGAGCGAGATCGGCGTACTCATGGATCTTGAAAAGTTGTTGTCCGACCGGCTGGCGCCGGCGTTCGCGGCGGTGGCCGGCGGCCCGGTCGACCCGCTCGTGCGGCGGTCCCCGCGTGCGGACTTCCAGTCCGACGCGGCGCTGGCGCTGGCCCGGCGGCTCGGCCGCCCGCCGCGCGACATCGCCGCGGCGGTGCTGGCGCACGCGGTGCTCGACGACGTCGGGGTGTCGGCGGAGGTCTCCGGGCCGGGTTTCCTCAACCTGACGGTTGCCGACCGGGCCCTGGCCGACATGGTCGCCGGGCTGGCCGGTGACGCCCGGCTCGGCGTGCCGCCGACGGTGACGCCGCAGACCGTGGTGGTCGACTACTCGGCGCCCAACGTGGCCAAGGAGATGCACGTCGGGCACCTTCGCTCCACTGTCATAGGTGATGCGGCGGTGCGGCTGCTGGACTGGCTCGGGCACCGGGTGGTGCGGGTCAACCACCTGGGTGACTGGGGGACACCGTTCGGCATGCTGATCGAGCACCTGATCGACCTCGGTGAGGCCGAAGCCGCGCAGAACCTGTCGATGGGGGACCTGGACACCTTCTACCGGGCGGCCCGGGTGAAGTTCGACGCCGACGAGGCGTTCCAGGAACGGTCGCGGCTGCGGGTGGTCGCGTTGCAGGGCGGTGACGAGCGGACCCGCCGGTTGTGGCGGCTGCTGGTGACGCAGTCCGAGCGGTACTTCCTGACCGTGTACGACCTGCTCGACGTGACGTTGTCCGCTGCCGACTTTCGGGGCGAGAGCGCCTACAACGACAGGCTCGCGGACGTCGTCGACGACCTCGACCGGCTGGGGCTGCTGCTGCCCAGCGGTGGGGCCCAGTGCGTCTTTCCGCAGGGGTTCACCGGCCGGGACGGCGAGCCGTTGCCGCTGATCGTGCGCAAGAGCGACGGTGGGTACGGCTACCCGGCCACCGACCTGGCCGCGCTGCGGCAGCGCGTCGGCGAGCTGGGCGCCACCCGGCTGCTGTACGTCGTCGGCCTACCGCAGCGGCAGCACTTCGCCATGGTGTTCGCCGTCGCCGAGGCGGCCGGCTGGCTCTGCCCGCCAGCCCGGGCCGAGCACCTGGGCTTCGGGTCCATCCTCGGCGCCGACGGGCGAATGCTGCGCAGCCGGGCCGGTGAGTCGGTGAAGCTGGTCGGGCTGTTGGAGGAGGCGGTCGCCCGTGCCACCGACCTGGCCCGGAGCAGGAACCCGGATCTGGACGCCGGGACCGCCGACGAGATCGGCCGCGCGGTGGGCATCGGTGCCATCAAGTACGCCGACCTGTCCGTCGACCGGACCACTGACTACGTCCTGGACTGGGAACGGATGTTGGCGCTGGACGGCAACACCGCGCCCTACCTCCAGTACGCGTACGCCCGGATCCGGTCCGTGCTGCGGCGGGCCGGGACCGCCGTGCGGCCGGACGCGCCCATCGTGGTGGCGCAGCCGGCGGAGCGGGCGCTCGCGGTCGAGCTGCTCGGCTTCGCCGCTGTGGTTGGCGAGCTGGAGCGGAGTCTCGAGTTTCATCAGCTCGCCGGTTACCTGCACCGACTCGCGACCGCGTTCAACGCGTTCTACGAGCGCTGCCCGGTGTTGCGGGCCACGGACGAGCTGCGGGAGAGCCGGCTGCTGCTGGCCGAGCTGACCGCCCGGACCCTGCGGCAGGGGCTGCACCTGCTGGGCATCCGCACCGTGGAGCGGATGTGACGATCCGGCCTTCCGGCCCGGTCAGCGGGCCCTCTTCGTCGCCCGCTTCCGGGGCGGCGTCAAGAGGTCGGCGATCTGCGCGATCGCGGCGGGCACCAGGCGGTAGTACGCCCAGACCCCGCGCTTGTCGCGTTCGAGCAGGCCGGCCTCGGTGAGGATCCGAAGGTGATGACTCACCGTCGGCTGGGAGAGATTGAGCGCCGCGGTGAGGTCACTCACTGACGCCTCACCTTCCGGCGCGGACTGGATCAGGCTGAGCAACCGGAGTCGCGCCGGATCGGCGAAGGCCTTCAGCACCCCCGCTAGCCGCTCGGCATCGGCCCGCTTGATGGGATCGCCGGTGAGCGGCGAGATCGCAGGCATGGCAGTTTTCGCAGTTCCCACGCCTGCCATAGTGACACCAACACCATCAATAAACCGGCAGATCCGGCACCAGCCCTCCGATGGCGTCCGGATGGCGCAACGGAACCACCGAACGTGAGTCGAACGCCGACGTCCGTGGTGGCACACGGGCCGTGTGGAGCTTCGGGAAGCTCCACACGGCCCGGGGCGTCAGCGGCGCGGTTTGGGTGCGATGCGGGGCAGGACGAACGGCGGCCCTGCGAAGATCAGGTCGGACTTCAACTCCTGGTACGCCCGCTTGGGCTGGTAGTTCTCGTCGTAGATGGTGGCCAGGCCCTCCGGCGGGTCGTCGAACCAGCCCGGCACCCACGAATGGTTGTCACTGAAACCCCAGACCGTGTACGACAGGCAGCTCCGCACGGCGAGGCACGCCTTCATCAGCACGCTGAAGTTGGCGGCCGACGCCTGGAGCCGGGGGTTGATCTCCTCCGAGTTGCCCGCCTGGACGCCCTCCGTCAGCTTGCTGCGGACGTCGACCTCGGTGAACGCGGTCGCGACGCCGAGCCCACCGAACTTCTTCAGCGCGGCGGTCACCTGGAGGGTGTCGAAGTTGCCGTACTGGGTGCCCAGGTGGCCCTGGGAGCCGACGCCGTCGATCGGCACGCCCTGGGCACGCAGGCTCTTGGTCATGTCGTACACGAACTGGGTCTTGTCGTCCGCCGGGTTGCCCGAGCCGAACGCCTCGATGTTGTAGTCGTTGTAGAACAGCAGGGCCTTGGGGTCGGCGGCCCGCGCCCAGCGGAACGCGTCGGCGATGTAGCCGGGCCCGAGGTTCTGCGCCCAGAAGCCCTTGTAGTGCAGGGTCGACGGGGTGTCCCACGGGTCGCTGACCGCCTCGTTGACCACGTCCCACTGCCAGATCTTGCCCTTGTAGCGGTTGACGACAGTGGTGATGTGGTTGCGCAGCAGCTCGCGCAACTCCTGCTTGCTGATGGAGCCGTCGGCGACGCCGCTGGTCAGCCAGGCCGGCAGCTGGTTGTGCCAGACCAGCACGTGGCCGCGCACGCTCTGCCGGTTGCGCTTGGCGAAGTCGACGAACTGGTCGGCCGGCGCCCAGTTGTAGGTGCCGCGGGTCGGCTCCAGGCTCTCCCACTTCATCACGTTCTCGGCGGTGACCGAGGCGAACTCGGAGGAGGCCAGCGTGCGGTACTGCGGGTCGCTGGCGTCGTTGAGGGCGTCCATGTCGACCGCGGTGCCGACGTGCAGGCCGTGGCGCAGGCCGAGGGTGCCGAGGCTCTGCGTCGTGGGGTCGTACGGTCGACTCGCGGTCGCCGGCACCGTGTTCAGCGTGGCGATGGTCGCGACTGCGACCAGGCCGACGGTCGACCACTGTCTCAACTTCATGTGCCTTCCCTTCCAGACGATCAATAGATAGATGTCGATCTAGGAGGTGAGGGTCCGGTATTGGTCGGGTGGAGATGCGAGCTGGCTGGGTGACGCCGGTAGTTCCGGCCGGAAACCGGAAACTTGCTCGAAACGTTAAGCCGATCTATGTCTGGGCGTCAACGCTGAAAACTTCCGGAAATTCATCACATGACCTGCCCAGCGCCGAGTGGCTGGCGGTCGAAACTTTCGGCGACCGGTTCGCGTGGTGAGGTCATCGCGGCGCACGCCACCAGGCATCGTCGCCCCGGTGGCCGACGATGCCTGGTGGCGCTACGGAAGAGTGATCAGCGCAGACCGGCGAAGAGGTCGTCCTCGGGGGTCGGCGCGCCCGTCCGGTCCCGGACCCGCACGAAGGTCTCCACGCCCATCAGCTCGGTGAACCGCTCCTGGCCCAGTTGCAGGAAGAAGATGTTCTCGGTCTGACTGGCGTGTGTGGCCAGCGCCTCGAACTTCTGCGCGCCGTACTTGCTCGTGTCGACCCAGGTGGTGATCTCGTCGTCGGGCAGGCCGAGCTGCGGCCCCGGCTCCGCCGCCGCGTCCGGTTCGGCCCACTCGACGCCGAGTTCCTTCATGATCCGGCCGAACTCCGCGAACGCCGTACGCGGCACAGTGGTCCAGTAGACCTTCGCCGGGACGTCCGTCTGCTCGACGGCGGCCATGGTGATCCGATGAGCCTGGATGTGGTCCGGGTGGCCGTAGAAACCGTTCTCGTCGTACGTGACGATCACGTCCGGCTGGTACTGCCGGATCAGCTCGGCGAGCCGGGCCGCCGCCTCCGCCACCGGCGTCGTCCAGAACGCGCCGGGCAGGTCGTTGGTGGGCCAGCCCATCATCCCGGAGTCGGCGTACCCGAGCGTCTCCAGGTGGGTGACGTTCAGCGTGGCGCAGCTGGCCTCCAGCTCGGCCTGGCGCATCGCCACCACGGCGGCCGGGTCGTGCCCCTCCTCGCCCGGCTTGACCCCACCCGGGCCGTCCCCACATCGCCCGTCGGTGCAGGTCACGAGAACAGTGGTGACCCCCTCGGCGGCATAGCGGGCAAGAACACCGCCGGTGCTCGTCGCCTCGTCGTCGGGGTGGGCGTGCACCGCCATCAGGGTCAGAGGTCGCTCAGCCATGCCATCACCCTACGGTCATCCGGCTACGGCCCCACGACCTCCACCGGGAACGTCCGCAGGAGCGGGCATCCTACCGAGCTCGGCATCCGTCGAGCGGTCCTTGTGTGAACGGCGCTCAGGCTCCGGGCAGGTCGTTAGATTCGGGCGTGATCAGCACATCCGAGCAGGTCCGGACGCGGGGAGAAGTCGATGGCAAGGGCCGCTGGCGGGTTCACTGACCTGCGACAGGCCGAGGCCGGTGTGCTGAACGTCGGATACGTCGACGCCGGGCCGCCCGACGGGGACGCGGTGATCCTCCTGCACGGGTGGCCCTACGACATCCACAGCTTCGCCGACGTCGTACCGCTGCTCACCGCCGCCGGTCAGCGGGTCGTCGTCCCGTACCTGCGGGGCTACGGCACGACCCGGTTCCTCTCCGACGACACCATGCGAAACGGCGAACCGGCGGCCATGGGGCTCGACCTCGTCGCCCTGATGGACGCCCTGCACATCGACACCGCGAAGCTCGCCGGGTTCGACTGGGGCGCGCGGACCGCCGACGTCGTCGCCGCGCTGTGGCCTGAGCGCTGCCGGGGTCTGGTCTCGGTGAGCGGCTACCTGATCGACGGACAGAAGTCGGGCACGGTCCCGCTGCCGCCGAAGGCGGAATTCGCGTGGTGGTACCAGTACTACTTCGCCACCGAGCGCGGCCGGGAAGGGTACGACAAGAACCGGCGCGACTTCGCCAAGCTGATCTGGCACACCGCGTCGCCCAGATGGACGTTCGACGACGCGACGTTCGACCGCAGCGCGGCAGCGTTCGACAACCCCGACCACGTCGACATCGTCATCCACAACTACCGCTGGCGGCTGGCCCTCGCCGACGGCGAGCCGCAGTACGCGGAGATCGAGGAGCGCCTCGCCGCGAAGCCGAAGATCACGGTGCCCAGCATCTCGCTGGAAGGGGACGCCAACGGGGCGCCGCACCTGGAGCCCACCGTCTACGGCAAGCAGTTCGCCGGCCCGTACGAGCACCGGACCGTCGGGGGCGGTGTCGGGCACAACCTGCCGCAGGAGGCGCCGCAGGCGTTCGCCGACGCGGTGCTGGAGGTCTGAATCGCTAGCCTCCCGGTCGCCGGGGCGTCGGACGTTCCACCCGCACCGGATCGCCGCGAACCAGTTCGTCGTGGATGCGCCACCGGGCGGTGGTGACGGCACGCCGCGCCGCCTCGTCGCCCTGCTCGATGCGTTGGCGCAGCAGGTCCAGGGCGATCCGGCGGTTGAGGCTGAACTGCCGCTCCTCGTCCACCACGACCACCAGGCCCGAGGGGCGGTGCGTCGCGCGTACCGCAGTGCTGGCCTTGTTCCGGTGCTGACCGCCCGGCCCGCCGGTGCGGCAGGCGACGATGTCGACGTCGGCCTCGCGGAACGTCGTCGGCCGAGCGTCGCGTTCGGGCGGCTGGGCGGTGACGTACCAGTTCTTCCGGCCGACGCCCGACCGGTACGGGCTCGGGGCCTGCCAGCACAGCGTCCCGGTCCACGAGGCCGCGAACGACTCGGCGTCGACGCCGGAGATCCGGATCAGCACCGACCGGTAGGTGCCGGGGCGGTCACCGGGCACCGCCTCGACCTGCTGGATCGTCAGACCTCGGCGGACGCCCTCGTCGCGCAGCCGGTGCAGCAGGTGACTCAGTGCCCAGGCGCACTCCTGTGGCCCACGCCCGGCCGACAACAGCAGGAACGCGGTCACGAGCGGCCCCGTCGGCCGCGGTGGCCCCGCCGGTCCGGCCGTGCGGCGGACCCGAGGTCGGGCGTCTTGTAGGTGACCACTGGCGTCGTGCTGACCACCGGTGTGGCCAGCCGATGCTCGACCAGGTCGGCGATCACCTGCTCGATGCGCTTGTACGCCGTGGGCGCCTCCTCGAAGAGCAGCTGCCGGTCACCGCACACCACCAGCGAACCCACCGGGGTACGGCGTAGCTCCTCGACGGTGTGCTTGGCCCGGCCCCGCCGCAGGGCGTCGGCGCGCGACATCTTGCGGCCAGCGCCGTGGGCCACCGAATGGTTGGCCTCCGGCCCGGCGTGCGCGGCCACCAGGTAGGACGCCGTTCCCCGGGTACCGGCGATCAGGACATCGCGCCCGTCACCCGGCGCCGCGCCCTTGCGGTGCAGGTAGATCCCGTCCCGGACCTCGACCAGGTTGTGGCACTGGTCGACGATCGGCGCGGTGGGCTCGGCCCCCAACGCGTGTGCCACCCGCGCGGCCAGCACCCGGCGGTTGAGCGAACCCCAGCGCACGGCGTCGTCGTGCATGCCCAGGTAGGCGGCAGGGTCGGGCGCCGCTCCGGCGCCGTGGACCTCGGTGTGCGCCCGCAGGATCCGCTCGCCAAGACCACGGGAACCGCTGTGCACGATCAGCACGAGATCGCCCGCGTCGAGCCCGAGCCGGCCCGCGTGCCGCACGTCGAAGACGGTGTCGACGCGGGCCAGCTCCACGAAGTGGTTGCCCCGGCCCACCGTCCCGAGGCCGTCCAGGTGACCGGCCGGGACGTCACAGTCGACGGCGGCCCAGGCGGGGTCGTCGGCGTCGCGTACCGGGTCGAGCGCCTGGTCGAGGTCAGGGAACCAGGCAGCGAGCCGTTCCGGTACGGCCCGCTTGAGCTTGATCGGAAACACGGCGATGCCGCAGCCGATGTCGGAGCCCACCAGGAACGGGTACAGCACTGTCGACGCCATGGCCGCGCCGATGGGCGCGCCCTTGCCGGGATGCAGGTCCGGCATCGCGGCGACGTGCCGCATGCCGTCCAGGGCGGCGACCTGTTGGCACTGTGCGAGCGCATCGGATTCGATCCAGCTCGCGGGAGAGGCGAACACCGTGACGGTGGCCGGGGCGGACGGGGGCAGGGGCTCCCGAGGGAGATGGTGCTGGGACAAGGAGGCTCATCTCTGGCTGCGAACGTGAAAGCGGACGGCGTCACGGCCCCCGGGAGGCATCACCGGTGGCGCGGAGCAGGGGGTGGAGTCCGTCAGTACGTCATGGACGTCACTCTGGCCGAGGCGCGCCGGGTACGACAACCGATTTTCCTTCACGTCGTACGCTGCCGCGATGAGCGCACCACGTCGCATCCTGGTCTACGGGGTGTACGGCTCCGGCAAGTCCACCCTCGCGGCGCGATTGGCCGAACACCTCGGACTGCCCTGGTATCCGGTGGACGATCTGCTCTGGCAACCGGGCTGGGTCGAGGTGCCGGTCACCCAGCAACGCAGCCGGATCGAGGAGATCTGCCGACGGGACCGCTGGATCATCGACGGGGCGTACCACGGCTGGCGGGACGTCCCGATGGCCCGCGCCGACCTGGTCGTCGGCCTGGACTATCCACGATGGCGTTCGTTCGGGCGGTTGCTCCGCCGCACCGTCCGCCGGGTGGTCACCGGCGAGGTGATCTGCAACGGCAACCGTGAGTCGCTGAGCAGTGTGCTGTCCGCGGACTCGATCCTGGTGTGGCACGTCACCGCGTTCGGCCGGGCCCGACGGCGGATGCGGGCCTGGCAGGCCGACCCGTCCGCGCCGCCCGTGGTGTTACTGCGCTCCCCAGCGGAGCTGGACGTCTGGCTGGCCGGGTTGCCCCGCCGCTGAGGCCGCGGGAGGCGCGGGCAGCCGCCCAACTGAGAGGGCCTTCCTGCACGACTGGGCGCGGGCCCACGAGCGGAAGGACGAAGCCATGCGCGAGCTGGGGCTTGTCGACTGACCGTCCATGGCGAACGCGTCGTCGGCCCGCTCCCGGTGGGGAGCGGGCCGACGACGTGACGTGGCCCGGCCGGGATCACACCGGCCGGGCCACCTATCAGGACTCCAGGCGTCGACGCCGGGCCAGGAAGAACGCGACAGCGCCCAGCACGACCATCACACTTCCGACGCCGGTCATGGCCGGGACCGTACCGCTGCCGGTGACAGGCAGGATGGGGTGCTTGCCGCCGCCACCAGGTCGACCGGGAGGTCCGGGGGGTCCGGACGGGCCAGGTGCTCCGGGGCTACCGGGCGCTCCGGGACTACCGGGTGCTCCTGGGGCTCCCGGCGCTCCTGGGCTACCGGGTGCTCCGGGGCTACCGGGCGCTCCTGGGCTGCCGGGCGCTCCTGGGCTGCCGGGCGCTCCGGGGCTACCGGGTGCTCCCGGACTACCAGGTGCGCCGGGGCTGCCGGGCGCTCCCGGGCTACCGGGCGCGCCGGGGCTGCCGGGCGGACCGGACGGGCCGGGCGGACCGGTGGGCCCGGGCGGGCCGGTCGGTCCGGGCGGACCCGTCGGCCCGGCGCAGTTCGGCGCGGTGATGGTGTTGGTCTGCAGGGTGACGGCCTCGGTGCGCGCCAGCGCGCGGCCCTGGAGGGTCGCGCCCGTGGCCATCGTGATCGCGGCCTGAGCCATGATGGTGCCCACGAACGTGGTGCCGGTGCCGATCGTCGCCGAGCTGCCGATCTTCCAGAACACGTTGCAGGCCGACGCCCCGTTGATCAGGACGACGCTGCTGCCCGACGCCGTCGTCAGCGAGGAGTCGACCTGGAAGATGAACACGGCCGACGGGTCGCCCTGGCCGTTGAGCGTCAACGGTCCGGTCAGTTGGGCGGCGCCGATCCGGTAGACCCCTTCGTTGAGCGTGTTGCCGCCCAGCTCCGCCGGGAGGTTGGTGAACGGGGTCCGGCCGGCCGCGTCGTTGTAGGCGATGGTCAGGTCGCTCTGAGCTTGGAGCGCGACCGCGTCGCCGAGGTGTATCTCGCCGCCGATGGTTGCCGTCTCGAAGCCGGCCGAGGTGTTTCCGGGGTACCGTCCGAGGCTCTGGGCCAGGAAGCTGGGGCCGGTGTTCGTGGGCTCCGCTCCGGCCAGGACGGAGAAGTTGGCCGCCGTTCCCAGGTTCACCGGTGCTTCCTGGGCGTTGGCGGCGGTCGAGCTGAAGAGCAGCAAGCTGGCTGCCACCGTGGCGGCTGCGCCAGCCGCGAGCGACGGCAGGACAACTCGCCGCCGTAGCCAATTCTTGGGTTTAGCTGTCACAGAACACCCTCCGTGGGTACTACTCGCAGGAGACGGCCAGCGAGTGGCGTCCTGCGTGATACGGCCTGTAAGGCGCCGATAAGCGCGCTGACCACCACATCACGTCAGGTGTTCAAATGAGGGCAAATTGGGACAATAGCTGGAGTGTGACTATCTGAATAGGACCGGCCTTCGCGTTCGTGTTCCCTCGTGTTCGCCGCTTCCAGGCATGCGGGCATGCGGGCGGGCGAGTGCGGCCAGGCAGTCGAGCAAATCTCGGTCTACCGCTGGACGGCCGGGACCGGCCTGACCGCGCGGCCGAGGACGCAGGGGGAGGAGGGGCCGTTGCTGGTGGCCGGGAAACGGAACCTGCGCAGCTCCTGCACCTCGAAGCCGGCCGCGCCGATGGCGGCGACGGTATCGCGGTTGGTGTGGCAGCCGGCGAACAGCTTCGGCCACAGTGTGGCGTCGAGGAGTCGTTGGGCGCGGTGCAGACCGGTGGCCTCCTCGGCGGCCACGTGCTCGAAGAACCGCACCTGGCCTCCGGGGCGCAGCACCCGGCTGATCTCGGCCAACGCGCTCGTCTGATCGGGCACTGTGCACAACACCAACGCGACCACCGCCGCGTCGAACTCGCCGTCCCCGGCGGGCAGCGCCTCGGCCAGGCCGTCGACGACACTGACCCGAACCGGCGCGGTCGACGCGGCGCGCTCGGCAGCGGCACGCAGGCGCCGTTCCGGTTCGACAGCGAGGACCTCTGTCACCCCCGGTGGGTAGTGGGCGAACATCCGCCCGTTGCCCGCGCCGATCTCGATCACCCGGCCGGAGAGGCCGGCGACCAGGTCCCGCCGGAAAGCCGCAGTGCCGGCGCGGTCCATGGCGACGCTGAGCCGCTCGTAGACCCGAGCGAACACCGGGTGGGACACCGTGGCCACGTCGACCTCCTGATCTCCGTCGAACTGTTCTCCGGCGATTGTCCTGCATCCGTGCACGCTTTCCGTCTTACTGGTTGGCAGCACGATTCAACCCAGTGCAGACAGGACGTGGTGCGACCATGAAGATCGTCGTCATCGGGGGCAGCGGCCTCATCGGCTCCAAGCTCGTGGACCGCCTCGGCGCCCAGGGCCACGAGGCGGTGCCGGCATCACCGAAGACCGGCGTGAACACCCTGACCGGCGAGGGAGTGGCCGGTGCGCTCACCGACGCCGAGGTCGTCGTCGACGTGTCGAACTCGCCGTCGTTCGAGGCCGCCGCCGTACTGGAGTTCTTCGAGACCTCGACCCGGACGCTCCTCGCCGCCGCGTCGGACGCCGGGGTGAACCACTACGTGGCGCTCTCCATCGTGGGGTGCGACCGGATCCCGGACAGCGGGTACATGCGCGCGAAGGTCGCCCAGGAGAAGCTGATCGTCGCGTCCGGACTCCCGTACTCGGTGGTGCACGCCACCCAGTTCTTCGAGTTCCTCCAGGGCATCATCGACACCGCCACGGACGGCGACACGGTGCACCTCGCGCCGGTGCTCATTCAGCCGATGGCCGCTGACGACGTCGCGGCCGCGGTCGCCGAGGTCGCGCTCGGCGCGCCGACGAACTCCGTGGTCGAGGTCGCCGGCCCGGAGCAGTTCCGCCTCGACGAACTGGGCCGATCCCTCCTCGCCGACAAACAGGACAGTCGTTCGGTGGTGGCCGACCCCGACGCCCGGTACTTCGGTGCCGAGCTGGGCGAACGCTCGCTCGTCCCGGCCGACGGTGCCCGCCTCGCCGGCACCGCCCTGGACGACTGGCGTGCCCGGGCGGGCGGGGGGAACTGAGCCGGTCCGCTACCTCGGGGCCCTGGGCGGGCCGGCCCGCCCACCCAGGCGCTGCACCAACTCCTGTACCGCCTCGGTGAACGGCTCGTCGGACTCGCCCGGCCAGTGCCCGTGGATGGGTGGGGCGACGCTGTCCCCGGGGGGTGTCACCACGTCACAGGGGTCACGCTGTCGACGATCCACAGCGGCGGCCGGGTCACAGTTGGTGGCCGGCGCGGGTGCGGGATGCGGCGAGAAGATCCAGCCCCCGATCGGGTCGGTGTCGCGCCACAGGTTCACCCAGCGCCAACCCACCCGCCGGCCGATCTCGTGCAGTGCCGCGTCGTCGACGTACGCGGGGAAGAGCCGTGCGTACAGGCGGCGCAGCGGGGATCCGTGGGTGAGCAGGGCGACCCGATCGCCGACCTGCGGCGGCAGTTGGAGGACAGTGGCGGCGAGCAGAACCGAGCCGTGGCTGTGCCCGGTGAGCAGCACCGCGTCGCCGCGTTCGACGAGGTAGGTGATCCGGCGGGCCAACTCCGGGACCGCCCGCTCGGAGTAGCAGGGCGGCGCGAACGGGTGGGCGGCCCGGGGCCAGAAGGTGCCGAGGTCCCAGAGGACACCGATGTGCCGGCGGTACGGCTCGGTCCGGTACGCGAAGATGCCACCGATGATCAGGCCGAGAATGATCGCCGCGATCACCCAGCTACCGAACGCGATGGCGAACGTGATCGCGCCCGCCGGCAATCCGATGGTCTGCTCGAGCACGTCGCTCGGGACCTGCCCGAGCAGGCCGAGGGTGGTGGTGGCCGTGCCGAGTCCGGCGAGGCAACCGTAGAGCACTGCCAACGGCACCAGCTTCTCGGTGAAGCGAGCTCGGGCGATCGCGTCTCGGACCTGCCGCAGCCGGGGACCTGCCTCGGCCGGCGGGTCCGGGAAGTCGCGCGCGACGATCGCCGCCGCGGCCCGACGTCGACTCCGGCGGGAGATCAGGATGACGAGGACAGCGATGATCGCGGTGAACAGCACCGCCCGGAAGAAGCCGAAGATCGCCCAGGTGTAGGCGCGGGGTGGGCCGGAGGCGATGCCCGCTCCGGTCGGTACATCGCGGTCCAGGAAGTCCGCCACCCGGTAGACCAGTTCGGCTGAGTACGCCACCGCCATGCTGATCCCGGTGGCGGAGACGACGAGAGCGCCCAGCCCGAACAGCGGGGTGGCGTCGTGCTCCCGACGCCGGTGCCAGAGCAGCACCACGCCCAGGGCGGCCAACAGTGTCGTCTGCGCCACGAACAGACCGGCCAGGGTCGGGTCGTAGCCGGGGAGCCCGTGCTCCTGCGGCCACGGCTGCGAGGTGGTCGTCACGTGTGCCACGACGACCACGGTCAGGACGACGGCAGCGGTCCGGAGGGTGCGGGTGACCCGGTCGAGCCGCTGGTCGCCGGGGGCCCGGTCCATCAGCGGCGGTGTGCAGAGCAGTCCCACGCAGCCCGTCAGGATCACCCCCGTGATCGCCGTCAGCGCGATCGTGGCCGGGGAGGCGTCACTGGCGCCCCGGGCCAGCAGCAGGACGAGGTCCAGCGTCGCGAAGGCCGCGGCGACGTGGATGGCGCGCAACCGGCCCACCAGCGGCTCGGCGTCCCACTGGCCGACGGTGCCGAGCCGAGACGCGGAGGTGCCCTGATCAGGTGCCCGGAACGCCTCGAAGGTCCGCCCCGGACGGCAGCTGACCCGCCAGATCAGGCCGATCGCGGCGACCGGGACCAGCGCGAGCACCGCCAGCCGCAGTCCGACCGGGCGTCCACCCAACCAGGACAACCAACTGCGTCCGGCCAGGCAGTCCGGCGAGGCCAGGCACTTCCAACCGACGAGGTCCAGGGCGACGCCGGCGATGGCGAGCACGTACAACACGGTGAGGGTGAGCGCCAGCACCCGGCACAGGGACTTGACCGTCGCCTCGGAACGTGGGTTCGCCGGGCGCATCCAGATCGCGACGTTGACAAGCATGAAGGGCAGCAGGAAGACCACCGCCAGGGTGCGGGCCACGGTCCCGGAGGGCAGGTCACCCCAGCGGTACGCCTCAAGCGTCACCCCGTGCGCGCCGGTGCTGTCCAAGTACCGGGGGCGCGGCCGGTAGAACCCGCCACTGCGGTCACCGGCGACCTGCCCGATCTGTTGCAGGTCCAGCACCTGTGCGGCGCTCGCGCCGGAGACTCCGTGCACCCGTAGCTCCACGACGTCACCGGAGTCGTCCGGCCCGCTCAACCGCGCTGATCCATCCGACGTCCCCCCGAGGCGTCTCGCAGCCCTTGTCCCGCGACCAGCCCGACATCATGCGAGGGGCCGCCGACCGCGGTGACGGCAGAGCCGGGTCTACCCGATCCGGACGCCCTCAATCTCGGCCTGCCGGCGTGCTGCCGCCCAGTCCGGCCCGGCCGTGGCCGACCGGCTCTGGGCGTACGCCGAGAAAGGCACTCGCCTCGCGCTGAGGACGGCCGGGCAGTGCCGGTGAGGATTGATCCGGTGGTGGCAGGGTAGGTGCCGCCATGGTCGCTGCCGGTCGGCGCGGAGCGGACGCGGGCCCGTCGACCGTCGCCCGGTGGTGGGACCGCTTGGTGGCCGCGTTGCGCGAGCGGGTCCGTCGGGTACGAACCATCGGCGGCCTGGCCCTGCAGGCCGGCCTGGCCGCGGGGCTGTCCTGGTTCGTGGCGCATTCGCTGCTGCAGGTGTCGCAGCCGGTGTTCGCGCCGATCTCCGCCGTCTCGACGCTCGCCGCGTCCGTCGGCCAACGGTTGCGTCGCACCGTCGAGCTGATCATCGGTGTCACCGTCGGAGTGCTGATCGGTGACCTGCTCCTCCTGGTGATCGGCACCGGGTGGTGGCAGCTCGCCCTGATCGTCACGCTGGCGATCGTCGTCGCGCTCCTGCTCGCGGGTAGCGCGGCGGTGGTGGTCCAGGCCGGTGCGACGGCGGTGCTCATCGCCACGCTCAGCCCGGCCGTCCGGGATCTGGAGATCCCCCGGTTCGTGGACGCGCTCGTCGGTGGAGGAGTGGCGCTGCTGGTCACCGCCGTGTTGCTGCCGTTGAACCCGCTGCGGGTGCTCAACCGGGCCGCGCGGCCGGCGTTGGATCTCCTCGCGACCCAGCTCGACGCCACCGCCGAGGCGCTGACCGAGAAGGACGCAGCTCGGGCCCGTACCGCCCGGGGTGAGCTGCGGCAGAGCGCGGGCCGGTTGAAGGCGTTCGTCGAGGCGACCCAGGGTGCCCGGGAGGCGAGCACCCTGTCGCCGGTGTACTGGCATCAACGGCACGGGCCGGTGGGCCGTTACGCGCAGGCGGCGGAGCCGATCGACAGGGCGATGCGCAACAGCGGCACCCTGATCCGACGATCGGTGACGCTCATCGAGGACGGCGAGCCGGTGCCGGAGTCGTTGCCGACGGCGGTGGCCGATCTCGCCGAGGCGGTCCGCCTGCTCAAGCGGCAGTTCGCCGCCGGTGCCGAGCCGAACCGGGCCCGGGAGCAGGCGCTGCGGGCGGTCCGGGCGGCCGGGCACGCCTATCGGGACGGCGTTGGCTTCTCCGGTGCGGTGGTGGTGGCACAGGTCCGGACGACAGTCAGTGACCTCCTGGTCGCCTCCGGGTTGAGCCAGGAGGAGGCGAATCACCTGGTCAGAAGGCTTTTCGGAGACCTTTGAGAGCCGAGTGGGCCCCAGCGGAGCCAGATGGCGGCACCTTCTTGAGCCATGACAGTTGCACTCTGAGCCAAAGTGGTGCCATGATGGCGTCATGGAACTGAGGTCATACGTCGAGAACCTGCGTAACGAGTTCGCCGTGGCCGCGGAGGGCGTCGACCCGGAGGCCCGGGCGCTGGCCGAACGACTCTTCGCGCAGTTGGAGGCGGCCACCCGTCTCACGCTGCTGGAGGCGCTGTCTGACGCGGCCGACGAGATCACCCGTGACCTCGCACCGGGCTCGGTGCACGTTCGGTTGCGCGGGCGCGAGCCCGACTTCGTGGTGACGCCGGCCAGCCCGCCGGTCGAGGTGGCGAGCGAGCCGAGTGGCCCGCCACCGCTGTCGGTGCCGGTGTCCGCGCCCGACGGCGACGAGGGCGGCACCTCGCGGATCAACCTGCGGCTCCCCGACCACCTGAAGGCCAGCGTCGAGGACGCCGCCGGCCGCGCCGGGCTCTCGGTCAACGCCTGGCTGGTGCGCGCCGTCGCCGGCGCCGTCGGGGCGGGCGACACGCAGCGTCGTCCATCCCGCCGGGTGGAGCCGACCTCCGGCCAGCACTTCACCGGCTGGGCCCGCTAACTCCCCGTACCCCTTCCACCACCACGCCGCTGACCAGCGGCGACCTCCGCCGACCACAGTTCGGGAGACCACCATGCCTGTTTTCGAGACGCCAGAACCGATTTCCGTCCAGATCGAGCTGCCGATCGGCGACGCCTGGATCGCCGCGAGTGACCGCACCGACACCGTGGTGACGGTGCGCCCCCGCGACCCGTCGAGCAAGGCCGACGTGAGCGCCGCCGAACAGAGCACCGTCGAGTTCGCCGCCGGGCGACTGGTGATCCGGGTGCCGAAGAGCTGGCGCCGCTACGGGTTCGGCCCCGGGCCGTCGGTCGACGTCCAGATCGAGGTGCCGACCGGGTCGCGGGTGTACGCCGAGGCGGCATGGGCGGCGTTCCGCTGCGAGGGTCGGCTCGGCGAGTGTCGGATCAAGACCGGCAGCGGCATCCGACTCGACGAGACCGGGCCGTTGGAGATCGACAGCAGCCACGGCGAGGTCTCGGTCGAGCGTGTGCTGGGCTCCGCCCGGGTGAAGGCCTCCTCCGGCAAGGTGCGCATCGGCGCTGTCGACGGCACCGCCGAGATCAAGAACTCCTCCGGCGACTGCTGGATCGGCCGCAGCGGTGGCGACGTCCGGATCAACACGGCCTACGGCGACATCACTGTGGACGCCTCACAGGCCTCGGTGACGGCGCGCACCGCCTACGGCAACCTGCGGCTGGGTGCTGTCACCCGCGGCGCGGTCGACGCACAGACCTCCTACGGCGCGATCGAGGTCGGCATCCGTCGCGGAACCGCCGCCTGGCTCGACGTCAGTTCCAAGCACGGCCGCGTGCACAACGCGCTGGAGTCGACCGACAGTCCGGCGGAGACCGACGAGACGGTCGAGGTCCGGGCGAACACCTCCTACGGCGACATCATGATCCGCCGCGCCTGACCCACCGCCCCGCCGACCACAAATGAGGAGACCATGACCAGCTCCATGAACCCCGCGATCGTCGCCACCGACCTGCGCAAGTCCTACGGCGACAAGGTCGTGCTGAACGGCATCGACCTGATGATCACCGAGGGCACCATCTTCGCGTTGCTCGGTCCGAACGGCGCCGGCAAGACCACCACGGTGCAGATCCTCTCCACCCTTGTCGACGCCGACGGCGGTAGTGCCCGCGTCTTCGGCCACGACCTGACCCGGGAACCCGACGCGGTACGCGCCCTGATCGGCGTCACCGGCCAGTTCTCCGCCGTCGACAACCTGCTCACCGGTCGGGAAAATCTGACCCTGATGGCCGACCTGTGCCACCTGGACAGGGCCGCCGGTCGGCGGCGGATCGCCGACCTGCTCGACCAGTTCGACCTGACCGACGCGGCGGGCAAGCCGGTGTCCACGTACTCGGGCGGCATGCGCCGCCGGCTCGACCTCGCGATGACCCTGGTCGGCGAGCCCCGCGTCATCTTCCTCGACGAGCCGACCACCGGCCTCGACCCGCGCAGCCGCCGGGCCATGTGGCACATCATCCGCGCGCTCGCCGCCGAGGGCGTGACCATCCTGCTCACCACGCAGTACCTGGAGGAGGCCGACCAGCTCGCCGACCGGGTCGCGTTCCTCGACCACGGCCGGCTGATCGCCGAGGGCACTCCGCGCGAGCTCAAGCGGCTCATCCCGGGCGGCCACGTCGTGTTGCAGTTCGCCGACCAGGAGGGGCTCGACTCGGCGGCCCGGACGTTCGAGGCCGCCACCCGGGACGACGCGGCGCTCACCCTCCAGGTGCCGAGTGACGGCGGGGTCGGGTCGCTGCGATCCCTGCTCGACCAGCTCGACCGCGCCTCGATCAGCGTGGCGGCGCTCTCCGTGCACACCCCCGACCTCGACGACGTCTTCCTCACCCTCACCGGTCAGCCCGACACCCGGGCCAGCCGACCCGACCACGAAAGGGCTCCCGCGCGATGAGCACCCTCTCCCTCGCCGTCCGCGACTCGAGCACCATGCTGCGGCGCAACCTGCTGCACATGCGGCGGTACCCGTCGATGACGTTCCTGCTCATCGGCATCCCGATCATCATCCTGCTGCTCTTCGTCTACGTCTTCGGCGGCACGCTCGGCGCCGGTCTCGGCCCGTCCGGCGACCGCTCCCAGTACGCCAACTACGTCACCCCCGGCATCCTGCTCATCACCGTGGTCAGCGCCGCGCAGGGCACCGCCATCTCGGTCGCGATGGACATGACCGAGGGGATCATCGCCCGGTTCCGCACGATGTCGATCTTCCGGCCGTCGGTCCTGACGGGTCACGTACTGGGCAGCCTGGTCCAGACCATGCTCAGCCTCGCGGCCGTCACCGTCGTGGCGCTGCTGGTCGGGTTCCGGCCCACCGCCAACGCGGTCGAGTGGCTCGCGGCGATCGGCGTCCTCGCCATGATCACCTTTGCGCTGACCTGGCTGTCCGTCGCCCTCGGTCTGGTCAGTGACAGTGTCGAGACGGCCAGCAACCTGCCCATGCCGCTGATCCTCCTGCCGTTCCTCGGCAGTGGGTTCGTCCCCACCGACTCCATGCCGACCGCCGTGCGGTTGTTCGCCGACTACCAGCCCTTCACGCCCGTCATGGAGACCCTTCGCGGCCTGCTCCTGGGTACCGGGATCGGCGCCAACGGGATCATCGCCGTCGTCTGGTGCGCCGTCATCACAGTGGGCTGCTTCCTGTGGGCCAAGGCCCTGTACAACCGCAACCGGACGGCCTGATCCGACCGGCGCGTCTCGTCACCGCACCGAAGAGCCAGCGGCTCGGCCCTCAGGGGGTCGGGCCGCCGGCTCGTGCCGTCGTGCGACCGGCGGCGCGGGGGCGTGATCGGGCGGCGGTTCGGCAGCGGGAGTCCGTCGTCGGTCGGCGGCGCGAGGGCGTGATCGGGCGGCGACTCGGCGGCGCGAGTGCGTGAAGGGACGGCGGGTCGGAGGCGCGGGCGTGTGAAAGGGCGGCGGATTGCCGACGCGAGCGCGTGATCGACTCGGCTTTCGTGAAGTCGGTCGATCACGCCGCAGCGGACCCCGCGACTTCGAGGAGCGCCAGTGGACCTTGCTTGCGTGGTCGCCCGACGCGCCGTTGGGCGCGCGGGCCGACCGGGCGGCGCAGGCATACCAAGACGTTGAATGTTATCGATAACACGGGGCCGTCGTCCGGCTTCGCGCCGGGTGGATCGTCCTCCGGAGCACTCAGCCATGAGCCCGCATGGTCGTCGATGGCTGTCGGGCGGATCCGAGGACGCGACCGTGACGCCCCGGGAATGTTATCGCTGCCATCATCGCCGAGGGAGAAGTGGTCGCTATCGGACGGCGATGCCGCAATGTGCGACGCGCTGGACCTGTCGCGCCGCCTGTTGACGGGTCTCCGGATGCCACTCGTACCGGACACGGGCCCCATTCGTCGGATGGCTGGCGCAGTTGAGGGCGGAATCTTGGGGTTTGCACCGGTCCGCTATCTACCCTCCCGAGTCGGTCCGCGTTCCGCGTTCCGTTACGGAGCTGTTGCGGGTAGATGTCTTGACGAGCCTGGATGTGAGCGTTAACACTATCCCCGTTAACGGTGGAGGTGAACATGAACCGTGTGGACGGAGCTGACGACCGCTACGTCGTCGGTGTCGACTACGGCACCCTGTCCGGGCGAGCTCTGGTGGTCCGTGTCGGCGATGGTGCCGAGTTGGGGACCGCGGTGCACGAGTACGGCGATGGCGTGATCAGCACGGCGCTCCCGGGAGGTCGAACGCTGCCCCCGGACTGGGCCCTGCAGAACCCGCAGGACTACCGCGACGTTCTGCGGTACGCCGTCCCGGCGGCGGTGTCCGCCGCGGGGGTGGACCCGGCGGCGGTGGTCGGCATCGGCATCGACTTCACCGCCTGCACCGTGCTGCCGACGCTCGCCGACGGCACCCCGCTGTGTGAGACACCCGAGCTGCGCGACCGACCGCACGCCTGGGTGAAGCTGTGGAAGCACCACGCCGCTCAGCCGCACGCCGACCGGATCAACGCGCTGGCCCACGAGCGGGCCGAGCCGTGGATCGGCCGGTACGGCGGCAAGATCTCCGCCGAGTGGCAGTACGCCAAGGGCCTCCAGATCCTGGAGGAGGACCCGGAGGTCTACGACCGGGCCGAGCGCTTCATCGAGGCGGCCGACTGGATCGTCTGGCAGCTCTGCGGCACCGAGACCCGCAACGTCTGCACGGCCGGATACAAGGGCATCCTGCAGGACGGTCACTACCCCTCCGAGGGCTTCCTGACCGCGCTCAACCCCAACTTCGGCGACTTCGTGGCCAAGCTGGACGGCCCGTTGCTGCCCCTCGGGGCCCGGGCCGGCGCGCTCACCGCCCAGGCCGCCGCCTGGACCGGCCTGCCGGAGGGGATCGCGGTGGCCGTCGGCAACGTCGACGCGCACGTCACCGCGGCGTCCGCGCAGGCGGTGCAGCCCGGTCGGCTGGTCGCCATCATGGGCACCTCGACCTGTCACGTCGTCAACGGCGCGGAGGTCGCCGAGGTGGCCGGCATGTGCGGTGTGGTGGACGGCGGCATCAGCCCTGGCGCGTGGGGTTACGAGGCCGGGCAGAGCGGCGTCGGCGACATCTTCGGCTGGTTCGTCGACCACGCTGCTCCGGCTGGCGTCGACTCGCACGAACGCCTCACCGAGTTGGCCGCGAGTCAGCCCGTCGGCGCGCACGGCCTGATCGCGTTGGACTGGTGGAACGGCAACCGTTCCCTGCTGGTCAACCACGACCTCAGCGGGATGATCGTCGGCATGACCCTGGCCACCCGGCCGGCGGACATCTACCGGGCCCTGCTGGAGTCCACCGCGTACGGCACCCGGATGATCATCGAGGCGTTCGTCGACGCCGGAGTCCCGGTGAACGACCTGGTGATCGCCGGTGGTCTGACAAACAACGCGCTGCTGATGCAGATCTACGCCGACGTGACCAGGCGACCGCTGAACATCATCGCCTCGGCGCAGGGGCCGGCGCTGGGCTCGGCGATCCACGCCGCCGTCGCCGCCGGTGAGTTCCCGTCGATCCACGAGGCGTCGCAGGCGATGGGTCGGGTGCACGAGGCCGTCTACCGTCCGGACCCCGAGCGGGCCCGCGCCTACGACGCCCTCTACGCCGAGTACCGGACGCTGCACGACCACTTCGGTCGTGGCGGCAACGACGTCATGCTCCGCCTGCGGGCGATCCGCAACGCGGCGGTCGAGACCGCCGCGACCACGCACGAGGCCCCGTTGGAGGTGGTGGCGTGAACGCCGAGGTGACCCGACAGATCGCCGAGCTGCGCGAGACCGTAGCCCGCCTGCACGCCGAGCTGACCCGGTACAACCTGGTCGCCTGGACGTCCGGCAACGTCTCCGCGCGGGTTCCCGGCCAGGACCTGATGGTGATCAAGCCGAGTGGGGTGAGCTACGACGACCTCACCGCGGCCACGATGGTGGTGTGCGACCTCGACGGTGTTCTCGTCGAGGGCGACTTCGCCCCGTCCAGCGACACCGCCGCCCACGCCTACGTCTACCGGGCCATGCCCGAGGTCGGTGGGGTCGTGCACACGCACAGCTCGTACGCGACCGCCTGGGCCGCGTGTGGGGAGTCGATCCCCTGCCACCTCACCGCCCAGGCCGACGAGTTCGGTGGGGAGATCCCGATCGGTCCGTTCGCGCTGATCGGCGGTGA
Organism: Micromonospora sp. NBC_00330; assembly: GCF_036136635.1. Lineage (NCBI taxonomy): Bacteria > Bacillati > Actinomycetota > Actinomycetes > Micromonosporales > Micromonosporaceae > Micromonospora > Micromonospora sp. NBC_00330. Next base: position 3,875,089 of record NZ_CP108012.1, on the reverse strand, counting down.
CGACATCGGCAAGGGCATCGTCGCCACGCTCGCCGGGCACCGCTCGCCCGCGGTGCTGATGCGCAACCACGGCGTGTTCACCATCGGCCGCGACGCCCGCGCGGCGGTCAAGGCGGCGGTGATGTGTGAGGACGTGGCCCGCACCGCGCACCTGGCCCACACCCTCGGGCAGCCGGTGCCGATGGCGCAGGCAGACATCGATGCTCTTTATGACCGATACCAGAACGTCTACGGTCAACAACCAGTCGCACCGGCGGGTTCCTGACCCCTGCACCAATCACCCGGGGCCCCGTCGGTCTGCACCACGACGCACCAGCACGCACCACCCGCGTACGCCGCTCTTTCGCACCTCGGCGGTTGGCGCGGTTACCCACCACATCCAGCCAAGGAGATTCGATGGGAAAGATGCGAACGCAGTCCGCTCCGTGGCGCGCTGTCGCGGTCCTCGCCAGCGTGTTGCTGGTCGGCGGCGTGGCGGCCTGCGGCAATAGCGACACGGGCGGCGGCGGCACCAAGGACGACGGCAAGATCACGATGGGCTTCTCCCAGGTCGGCGCGGAGAGCGGCTGGCGTACCGCGAACACCATCTCGATCAAGGAGGCCGCCACGGCGGCCGGGATCGAGCTGAAGTTCGACGACGCTCAGCAGAAGCAGGAAAACCAGATCAAGGCGATCCGCAACTACATCCAGCAGAAGGTCGACGTGATCGCCTTCTCGCCGGTGGTGGAGTCCGGGTGGGACACCGTGCTCAAGGAGGCCAAGGACGCCGGCATCCCGGTCATCCTGACCGACCGCTCGGTGGACTCGGCCGACAAGTCGCTGTACAAGACCTTCCTCGGGTCGGACTTCGTCAAGGAGGGCAAGCTCGCCGGTGAGTGGCTGGTCGAGCAGAAGAAGACCGCCTCGGGTCCGGTGAACATCGTCGAGCTGCAGGGCAGCACCGGCGCGGCGCCGGCGAACGACCGTAAGAAGGGCTTCGGTGAGGCGATCGCCGCCAACCCGAACCTGAAGGTCATCGCCTCCCAGACGGGCGACTTCACCCGGGCCGGCGGTAAGCAGGTCATGGAGCAGTTCCTCAAGGCCAACAAGAAGATCGACGTGTTGTTCGCGCACAACGACGACATGGGCCTGGGTGCTCTCGAGGCGATCACCGCCGCGGGCAAGGTGCCGGGCAAGGACATCACCATCATCACGATCGACGCTGTCAAGGACGGCATGCAGGCTCTCGCCGACGGGAAGTTCAACTTCATCGCGGAGTGCAGCCCGCTGCTCGGCCCACAGCTGATGGACCTCGCCAAGAAGGTCAAGGACGGCCAGGAGGTGCCTGCTCGGATCGAGACGCAGGAGACCACCTTCACTACCGAACAGGCCAAGGAAGCTCTGCCCAACCGTAAGTACTGATCGACGACGGGGTCGCCGCGCTCGCGTGGCGGCCCCGCCGCGTCGCTTTCCTACCCGAAACGGACCGGGCTTGGCCCGCGACGACCTCCGAACCACGCCCGCCCGAGCGGCCCTCAGGGTCGACCGGGCGGGCGTGGCGGGAGCGTAGCGGCCCTTCCGTGTCGACAACCCAGAAGAGGTCTGATGGGATGACGGATAGCCGTCCGGTCCTGACGATGACCGGGATCAGCAAGTCCTTCCCCGGGGTGCGCGCACTCCACGACGTCAACTTCCGGCTCTTCCCCGGCGAGGTGCACGCCCTGATGGGCGAGAACGGCGCCGGCAAGTCCACCCTCATCAAGGTGCTCACCGGCGTCTACGACACCGATGAGGGCGCGATCGCCCTAGACGGTGATCCCGTGTCGTTCACCGGGCCGATGCAGGCGACCGCCGCCGGTGTGAGCACCGTTTTCCAGGAAGTCAACCTCTGCACCAACCTCTCGGTGGCGGAGAACATCTTCATCGGCCGTGAGCCTCGGGTCTTCGGCGCCGTCCGCTGGGGTGAGGTTCGGCGCCGCGCCCGAGCCCTGCTGGCCCGCCTCGACCTCGACCTCGACGTCAGCGCGCCGCTCGGGTCGTACTCGCTCGCGATCCAGCAGATGGTCGCCATCGCCCGCGCCATCGACATCAAGGCCCGGGTGCTGATCCTGGACGAGCCGACGTCGAGCCTCGACGCCAGCGAGGTGGCACAGCTGTTCCGCATCATGCGGCAACTGCGCGACGAGGGCATCGCGATCCTGTTCGTGACCCACTTCCTCGACCAGGTCTACGAGATCGCCGACCGGATCACCGTGCTGCGCAACGGCGGGCTCGTCGGCGAGTACCTCACCACCGAGCTGCCCCAGCTCTCCCTGGTCGAGAAGATGATCGGCAAGGAGCTCGACGTCCTGGAGGGCATCGAGGAGCACTCCCGGCGGGACCTGGCCGCGCTGGAGGAGGGCACCCCCCTGGTGGCGGTGTCGAACTTCGGTCGGTCGGGTGCGGTCGAGCCGTTCAGCCTCACCATCCACGCCGGCGAGGTGGTGGGCCTGGCCGGCCTGCTGGGCTCGGGGCGTACCGAGGTCGCGCGGTTGCTGTTCGGGGCGGACCGGACCGACGGCGGTCAGGTGGCGATCGACGGCACGGCGAGCAGCCTGCGCACCCCCGCGCAGGCCATCGACCACGGCGTGGGCTTCTGTTCGGAGAACCGCCGGGCCGAGGGGATCGTCGCGGACCTGTCGGTCCGCGAGAACATGATCCTCGCCATGCAGGCGGCCCGCGGTTGGCTGCGGCCCATTCCGCGTCGCCGCCAGGACGAGCTGGTCGACAAGTACGTCAAGGCACTCAACATCCGGCCCGCCGACCCGGAGGTGCCGGTACGCAACCTCTCCGGCGGCAACCAGCAGAAGGTGCTGCTGGCCCGGTGGCTGATCACCGAGCCGCGGCTGCTGATCCTCGACGAGCCGACCCGGGGCATCGACATCGGGGCGAAGACCGAGATCCAGAAGCTCGTGACGCAGCTGTCCGACGGAGGCATGGCGGTGCTGTTCATCTCCGCCGAGCTGGAGGAGGTGCTGCGCCTCAGCCACAAGGTGGCCGTCATGCGGGACCGGCAGATGGTCGCGCAGCTCGCCAACGACGAGAGCCTGGACGCCGACCGCATCATGCAGACCATCGCCAGCGGATCCCACCGGGAGGAGGCAGACCGATGAACGACACCATGAGCCGCTATCGGACGATGATCGGTCACCGGCTGTTCTGGCCCGCCGCCGTGCTGTTCGTCATGCTCGCCGCGAACACGATCTACCGGCCCGGGTTCCTGTCCATCGAGCTCAAGGACGGGCACCTGTACGGCACGCCGATCGACATCCTGCGGTTGAGCGCACCGCTGATCCTCGTCGCGCTGGGCATGACCCTGGTCATCTCCACCGGCGGCATCGACCTGTCGGTGGGCTCGCTCTGCGCGATCAGCGGCGCGATCGCCTGCATGTACATCAGCAAGCAGCCCGACCAGAACAGCGTTGGCGTGGTGGTGACCGCCCTCGCGATGGCGATGGGCGTCGCGCTCGTGCTCGGCGCCTGGAACGGAGTGCTGGTGGCCGTGATCGGTATCCAACCGATCATCGCCACCCTGATCCTGATGGTCGCCGGCCGGGGCCTCGCCCAGCTCATCACCGAGGGTCAGATCATCACCATCAACTCCGAGCCGTACCGGGCGATCGGCCTGGGCCACGCGTTGACCCTGCCGCTGGCCATCTTCATCGCCCTCGCCGCGGCCCTGCTGGTCGCCGCGTTCACCCGTCGTACCGCACTCGGCATGATCATCGAGTCGGTGGGCGGCAACGCCATGGCCAGCCGGCTCGCCGGCATCCGGTCCGGTCGGGTCATCTTCCTGGCGTACGTGATCAGCGCCGCCTGCGCCGCGGTCGCCGGTTTCATGATGACGGCCAACGTCTCCAGCGCCGACGGCAACGCCGCCGGCCTCTGGGTCGAGCTGGACGCGATCCTCGCTGTCGTCATCGGCGGTACGTCCCTCGCGGGCGGCCGGTTCTTCCTGAGTGGCACGATCATCGGCGCGCTGATCATCCAGACCCTGACCACCACCGTGTACGCCATGGACATCTCACCGCAGACCTCGCTGCTGTTCAAGGCGGTCGTCGTCATCGCCGTCTGCCTCATCCAGGCGCCGGCCTTCCGGGCCCGGTTCAGCCGACGTAGGCGCAACGTCCCGCCGCCCGCCACCATCGCCGACAAGCCGAAGGAGCAGGTGCCGGCATGACCACTGGAACGCTTACCGCCGGTCGTACCCGGTTCCGGCTGCCGAGGAAGCAGATACCGGTCCTGGCGACGCTCGCCCTGCTGCTGGTGATGTACGCCATCGGCGTCTCGCAGTACACGGCGTTCTCCAACGTCCAGGTCATCTTCAACGTCTTCATCGACAACGGCTTCCTGCTCGTCGTCGCGGTGGGCATGACCTTCGTGATCCTCACCGGTGGCATCGACCTGTCGGTCGGCTCGGTCGTCGCCATGACGGCGATGGTGTCGGCCGCGCTGCTGCAGGACGGCATGCCGGCGGCGCTGGTGCTGGTCATCGCCCTGCTCATCGGTCCGACGCTCGGCCTGTTGATGGGCTGCGTCATCCACTTCTTCGAGATCCAGCCGTTCATCGTCACGCTCGCCGGGATGTTCTTCGCCCGGGGCATGTGCACGTTCATCTCCGGCGCGTCGATCCCGATCACCGACGGGTTCTGGACCTCGATGTCGCAGGAGCGGATCGGTAACCCCCAGGGCAACTTCGTGTCGATCAGCGTGCTGATCGCCTTCGTTGTGGTCGTCATCGCCGCGTACACGCTGGCCTACACCCGGCTGGGTCGCAACGTGTACGCCATCGGCGGCAACCCGCAGTCGGCGCTGCTGATGGGCCTGCCGGTGGGACGGACCCGGATCGCCGTCTACACGATCAGTGGTCTGTGCTCGGCCATCGGCGGGATCCTGCTGTCGTTCTACACCCTCTCCGGCGCTCCGCTGATCGCCGTGGGGATGGAGCTGGACGTCATCGCCGCCGTCGTCATCGGTGGCACGGTGCTCACCGGCGGCGCCGGTTACGTCTTCGGCACGGTGCTCGGCGTGCTGGTCCTCGGCGTGATCCAGACCCTCATCACCTTCGACGGGAGCCTCAACTCCTGGTGGACCAAGATCGTGATTGGTGGTCTGCTCTTCGCGTTCATCCTCCTTCAACGCCTCATCGGAATCCGTTACAAGTGACCGCCCCTCTCGCGGAAGGCAACTCCATGGCACCACACACCGAACCCGAGATCTGGTTCCTCACCGGCAGCCAAGGCATGTACGGCGAGGAGACGCTCCGCCAGGTGGCCGAGCAGTCTCGCCAGATCGCGGCAGCACTCGACGACTCGCCGCAGATTCCCGCTCGCGTGGTCTGGAAGCCCGTCCTGACCAACAGCGGTGAGATTCTGCAGGTCTGCCGGGACGCCGCCGCTCAGGGTGCCGTCGGGGTCATCGCCTGGATGCACACGTTCTCACCGGCCAAGATGTGGATCTCCGGTCTGGACGCGTTGCAGACACCGCTGCTGCACCTGCACACCCAGGCCAACGTTCTGCTGCCGTGGAACGACATCGACATGGACTTCATGAACCTGAACCAGGCCGCCCACGGCGACCGTGAGTTCGGGTACATCCAGACGCGTCTCGGTGTGGCCCGTAAGACCGTGGCCGGGCACGTCAGCGACCCGCGGGTGACCACGCGGATCGGGGCGTGGGCCCGCGCCGCGCTGGGTTGGTCGGCGATGCGGTCGCTGCGCCTGGCCCGCTTCGGTGACAACATGCGCGACGTCGCGGTGACCGAGGGCGACAAGGTCGAGGCCGAGCTGCGGTTCGGGGTCTCGGTGAACACCTACGGCGTCAACGACCTGGTCGAGGTGGTCGGCGAGGTGACCGACGCGCAGGTGGACGACCTGGTCAAGGAGTACGAGGACACCTACCGCATCGTCGGTGAGCTGCTGCCCGGCGGCGAGCAGCACGACTCGCTGCGGTACGCCGCGCGCGTGGAGTTGGGCATGCGCGCCTTCCTGGACGCGGGCGGGTTCCGGGCCTTCACGACGAACTTCGAGGACCTCGGAGGGCTGCGTCAGCTACCGGGCATCGCCGTGCAACGGTTGATGGCGGACGGCTACGGCTTCGGCGGTGAGGGCGACTGGAAGACCTCGGTCCTGGTCCGCACCCTCAAGGCGATGTCGGTGGGCGTGAGCGGCGGCACGTCGTTCATGGAGGACTACACCTACGACCTCACCCCGGGCAACGAGTTGGTGCTCGGGGCCCACATGCTGGAGGTCTGCCCGACGATCGCCTCCGACGTGCCCAACGTGGAGATCCATCCGCTGAGCATCGGTGGCCGGGAGGACCCGGTCCGGCTGGTGTTCGACGCCGCACCCGGTCCGGCCGTGGTGCTCGGGTTGTCCGACATGGGGGAGCGTTTCCGGCTGGTGGCCAACGAGATCGACGTGGTGGCGCCGCCGCAGCCGTTGCGCCGGTTGCCGGTTGCCCGCGCCGTCTGGCGTCCGCGCCCCGACCTGCCGGTCTCGGCCGAGGCGTGGATCACCGCGGGCGCCCCGCACCACACGGTGCTGTCGCAGGCGGTGGGCGTGGAGGAGCTGCACGACCTGGCGGAGATGAGCCGTACCGAACTCGTCGTCATCGACGCCGCCACGGAGCCCCGCCGCTTCGCCGACGAGCTGCGCTGGAACCAGGCCTACTACCGGCTGGCTCGCGGCTTCTGATTCGCGCGGTCTGATCGTACGGAAAACGGGTGGTCCACCCCTGCCTGCGGGCGGGGGTGGGCCACCCGTTCGTGTGTGCGCAGCCGGGCCACGAGGCGGTTGTGTTACGCCTTGACTAACAGCATGTTATCGCTCACAGTCTATAACCAAGATGGTCGATGTCGTTGGCTGGTCCGGCCGCGCGCGCGTCCTACCCCCGCGGTTTCGGCACCTCGTCACCGCAGCGGTCGGGCGATCGGTGTTAGCGATCACATGGCCGGGCGTGGTCAGCTCGGTACCCCGCCCGGTGCCGCGGACGCCGACCCAGACCGCACGGTTCGCGTCAGCAGAGGAGGATCATGCTTTCCATCGGTCGGGTTCCCCGGGGTGCGCCACGGCGGCGCGGGTGGCTGTCGAGACTCGCCGTCGCCGCGATGGTGCTTGTGGTCGGTGGCGCGGCCGCGGCCGTCGCCTCGTCGCCCGCGTCAGCGGCCACCGTCGACACCAGCGCCTGGTACGTGTTGGTGAACCGCAACAGTGGCAAGGCCGTGGACGTGTACAACATGGCCACGAACGACGGTGCGCGGATCACCCAGTGGACGCGCAACAACGGCAACCAGCAGCAGTGGCAGTTCGTGGACTCCGGAGGCGGCTACTACCGACTCAAGTCGAGGTTGTCGGGCAAGGTGCTGGACGTCTCCGGCCGCTCGACCGCCGACGGCGGGGCGATCGTGCAGTGGTCCGACAACAACGGCACCAACCAGCAGTTCCGGCTGGCCGACTCGGACGGCGGGTACGTCCGGTTGATCAACCGCAACAGCAACAAGGCGATGGAGGTGCAGGGCGCCTCGACAGCCGACGGTGGCAACATCGTGCAGTACGCCGACTGGAACGGCACCAACCAGCAGTGGCAGCTCGTCCGCGTCGACGGCGGCACCGACCCCACGACGCCACCCCCGTCGAACGGCACGTACTCGAACCCCGTGGTCTGGCAGGACTTCGCCGACGTCGACATCATCCGGGTGGACAACGCCTACTACATGTCGGCGTCCACCATGCACTACTCGCCTGGCGCTCCGGTCCTGCGCTCGTACGACCTGGTGAACTGGGAGTACGCCGGGCACTCCGTGCCCAAGCTCGACTTCGGCTCGAAGTACGACATGAGCGGCGGTAGTAACGCCTACGTCGACGGGATCTGGGCCTCGACGCTGAACTACCGGCCGAGCAACAAGACGTACTACTGGGCCGGGTGCATCGACTTCGCACAGACCCACATCTACACCGCGTCCGCCGTCGACGGCACCTGGAGCAAGCACACCACTATCCCCAACTGCTACTACGACGCGGGGATGCTGATCGACGACAACGACACCATGTACGTGGCGTACGGCAACGGCACCATCAGCGTCGCGCAGCTGTCCGCGGACGGGAAGTCCCAGGTCCGCGCCCAGCAGGTGTACCAGACGCCGTCGAGCATCGGGACGCTGGAGGGCGCCCGCTTCTACAAGCGCAACGGCGCCTACTACATCTGGCTCACCCGCCCGGCCAACGGCCAGTACGTGCTGAAGTCGACGAACGGCCCGTTCGGCCCGTACGAGCAGCGTCAGGTGCTGCTCAACCTGCCCGGCCCGATCTCCGGTGGCGGCGTGCCGCACCAGGGTGGGCTGGTGCAGACCCAGAACGGCGACTGGTACTACATGTCCTTCGTCGACGCGTACCCCGGTGGTCGGATGCCGGCCATGGCCCCGATCACCTGGACCGGCGACGGCTGGCCCGTGCTGCAGACGGTCAACGGCACGTGGGGCACCTCGTACCCGAAGCCGAACCTGCCCGCGCCGCCCCGGGCGGTCAAGCCGCTCACCGGCACCGACACGTTCGCCGGCACCACGCTCGGCCCGCAGTGGGAGTGGAACCACAACCCGGACAACAGCAAGTGGTCGGTCAACAACGGGTTGAACCTGCAGACCGCCACCGTCACCGGCGACCTGTACAAGGCGCGCAACACGCTGACCCACCGCATCCAGGGCCCCACCTCGACCGCGACGATCGAGTTGGACTACTCCACCATGCGCGATGGTGACCGCACCGGCCTGGCGGTGCTGCGCAACTCGTCGGCCTGGATCGGAGTCCGACGGGACAACGGGGCCACCCGACTGGTCATGCAGAACGGGCTGACGATGGACGGCAGCTGGAACACCACCAGCACCGGCAGCGAGGTGGCGAGCACCGCCGTCTCCGGTGGCCGGATCTGGTTGCGCGCCAACGCCGACATCAGACCCGGCTCCGGCCGACAGGCCCGTTTCTCGTACAGCACCGACGGGGTCAACTTCACCTCGTTCGGCAACACCCTGACGCTGGCGAACAACTGGCAGTTCTTCATGGGGTACCGATTCGCCATCTTCAACCACGCGACGCAGGCGCTCGGTGGCGCGGTCACCGTGCGGCGCTTCGACCTGACCACCCCGTGACACCGGTCACACGACGATCGCTCTGACCGGTGGCGCTGGCGACGCAGCCCTGGCGGCATGTGAAGTCCGCGCCACCGCGTCAGATCCTCGCCGGTCTGTTCCACGCTCTGTCCAGGAGCGAGGGCAGGCCGGCGTACCACATCAGGACCATGTCCCGTACCTGTTGGTCGGGGACTCCGGACGGGCACCGCGTCGTACGGCCTCGGCGCGTCGAGCGGTCCCCACACAGGCGTTCCGTGTTCGGGGCCGTTGCTGGCGTAGACTGTCGGCGATCCAGCGCTGGTCACCTGGGATTCAGCACCGGCGTGGTGACTGAGCGAGGGGGATCGGGCCGGGCCGCTCCAGTCGACGTCGACGGGCTGCGGGCCGGAGATGTAGCGGGGGGAGTGAAATGGCCGTCCACGGTCCCGCGATGACGGACGTTGCTCGTCTCGCCGGTGTCTCCCATCAGACGGTGTCGCGGGTGCTCAACGGGCACCCCAACGTCCGTGAGCAGACCCGGCTTCGGGTACGCGCGGCGATCGCCGAACTCGGCTACCGCCCCAACGGCGCGGCACGCGCCCTGGTGACCGGTCGATCACAGGTCATCGGTGTGGTCGCGCAGAACACGACGCTCTACGGTCCGGCATCGCTGCTGGCCGCGTTGGAGCAGACCGCCGCCGAAGAGGGCTTCGCGGTCAGCGTCGGCAGCGTGCGAAACCTGGACCACCGCTCCATCTCGGCGGCTGTCGAGCGGCACCTGTCGCACCGGGTCGCCGGCATCGTGGTCATCGCCCCGGTCGAGTCGGCCGGTGAGGCGCTGGAGCGCCTGCCCAAGGATGTCCCGCTGGTCACTGTCGACGGTGACCCGAGCCGGCCGGTGCCGCTGGTGACCGTCGACCAGGTGGCGGGCGCCCGAGCGGCGACCCAACATCTGCTCGACGCCGGGCACCGCACCGTCTGGCACGTCTCCGGGCCGACCGACTGGTTCGACAGCGTGGGTCGGATCGACGGCTGGCGGCAGGCGTTGCTGGCCGCCGGTCTGGATCCGCCGCCGCCGATGCCGGGGGACTGGTCCGCGGCGTCGGGTTACCGGTGCGGCCAGATGTTGGCGCGGATGCCGGAGGTCACTGCCGTCTTCACCGCCAACGACCATCTCGCGCTGGGCGTGCTGCGGGCGCTGCACGAGTTCGGTCGACGGGTGCCGCACGAGATCAGCGTTGTCGGCTTCGACGACGTACCGGAGGCGGCGTACTTCATTCCGCCACTGACCACCGTCCGACCGGACTTCGACGCGGTGGCGCGAGCGAGCCTGCAGATGCTGCTGTCCCAGATCGAGTCGGGCACCGGTGGGGCGCTGCGCAAGACCATCGCCCCCGCTCTGGTCGCCCGCGAGAGCGTCGCTCCACCTCGCAACTGACGGTCGGACCAACCGGAGGTCGCCCCGCGCACGCAGGGAGCGGTCCCGCCATCCCCACCCGGCGCTGCACGCGCGTGCGGGCCCGCGCCAGCGCGCGCCAATTTTCGGCTTCCTCGTCCGATAAGACGCGACTCGATGGGTAGCTGAGCGTGACCAATCGATGTCGAGCGATGCGACGCGGTGAAGGTATTGAACCTCGTGAAATGTCGCCGTAACATGATGGGCGTCTCTGTTAACGCTAACAAAAATTGGCGTCCAACTATCGGCGTGCCGACCAGGGATCGTAATCACGGGCGGGCGTCACCGACAAGGAGGCTCGATGAACCGCAATACCCGAGGTCGTCGCTGGGGGAGCGCACTGGCGGCCGGAATTCTGCTCGCCGGTGCCCTGGTCGGCCTTCGCGCCCCGACCGCGCAGGCACTGGACAACGGCGTGGCGCGCACTCCCCCCATGGGTTGGAATTCGTGGAACTCGTTCGGCTGCAACATCAACGAAGCGCTGATCCGGCAGACGGCGGATGCGATCGTCAGCAGCGGCATGCGGGACCTGGGCTACAACTACGTAGTGGTCGACGACTGCTGGTTCAACCCCAACCGCGACAGCTCCGGCAACATCCAGGGTGACCCCAGCCGGTTCCCCAGCGGAATGAAGGCGCTCGGCGACTACCTGCACGCCCGGAACCTGAAGTTCGGCCTCTACCAGGTGCCTGTCGACAAGACCTGCGCCCAGTACTTCGGCGCCTACCCCGGCGCGACCGGCAGCCGTGGTCACGAGGCGCAGGACGCGCGCCAGTTCGCCGCCTGGGGTGTCGACTTCCTCAAGTACGACTGGTGCTCGCCGGAGGGCAGCATCAACGACCAGGTGACCACCTTCGCCAAGATGCGTGACGCGCTGGCCGCGGCCGGCCGACCGATCGTCTACAGCATCAACTCCAACAGCATCCACGCCAAGACCGGCCCGCAGCGCAACTGGGGCGACGTGGCGAACATGTGGCGAACCACCGAGGACATCACCAACGCGTGGGACACCGGCCAGAGCAACGGCTACCCGATGGGCATCCAGAACATCATCAACGTGACAGTTCCGCTGGCGTCCTACGCGAGGCCGGGTGGGTTCAACGACCCCGACATGATGGAGGTCGGCCGCGGCGGCATGAACGACACGGAGATGCGCAGCCACTTCGCGATGTGGGCGATCATGGCGTCTCCGCTGATCGCCGGCAACGACGTGCGGAACATGAACGCCGCCACGCAGACCATCCTCAAGAACGCCAACCTGATCGCGATCAACCAGGACTCGCTCGGGTTGCAGGGGACGCAGGTGTCGTTCGACGGCACGCGTCGGGTGCTGGCCAAGCGGCTCGCCAACGGTGACGTCGCCGTCGCTCTCTTCAACCAGGGCGGCTCGACGACGACGATCTCGACCACGGCCGCGGCCATCGGCAAGTCCGGCTCGTCGTTCACGCTGGTGGACGCGTGGACCGGTGGCACCAGCTCCAGCAGCGGGACCATCAGCGCCAGCGTCCCCGCGCACGGCACCGTGGTGTACCGGGTCAGCGGTGGCGGGACGACTCCTCCGACGACGCCGCCGCCGACCACGTCGAGCGCGTACGCCAGCGCCGCCTCCGGCCGCTGCCTCGACGTGCCGAACAGCAACACGACGAACGGCACGCAGCCGGTCATCTGGGACTGCAACGGCGCCGCCAACCAGCGCTGGACCAGGAGCGGGCAGACCCTGCAGGCCCTCGGCAAGTGCCTGGACGCGCCGTCGAACGCCGCGGCCGGCGCCAAGGTGCAGATCTGGGACTGCAACGGCGGGACCAACCAGCAATGGGCGGTCAACGCCAACGGCACGATCAGCAACACGCAGTCGGGGCTCTGCCTGGACGTGAACGCCAACGCCACTGCCAACGGCACCACGGTGATCCTCTGGACCTGCACCGCAGCGGCGAACCAGCGGTGGTCGCAGCGGTAGCCGATCGGGACCGCCGACCGCCGAGGTCGCGGTGACCCACCTGATCCGACGGTAGTGCTGGTGCCCGCGGACGACAGACGTCGTCCGCGGGCATCGGTCTGTAGAGTGCTGCGGACGACCACGCTGTGTTGCCGCGTCCTGCCCTTCCGGCGGATCGGCCACATGGCTACGCTCGCCTGGATGCTCCGTTACGAGACCGTGACACCGGTATTTCGGATCTGGTGTTGACGCAGTCTATGTGAGCGCTAACACTACCCGAAAGATGACACTTGGCCCCGGCAGTCGGCGGGGGAGTCCAGAGAGGAGAAGCCCGTGGGCAGGAAATTCCTGGTTGCTCTCGGCGGCGCGGCACTCGCGCTGAGTTTGGCGGCGTGCAGCGGCGGGGGTGCGGGCAGCGGTGAGAAGTCCGGCGACGAGAAGCCGAGCGATCTGACCATCGGTGTCTCGATGCCGACCCAGACCTCGGAGCGGTGGATCGCCGACGGCAACGCGGTGAAGTCGAAGCTGGAGGCCAAGGGCTACAAGGTCGACCTCCAGTACGCCGGCGACGACATCCCCACGCAGTCGCAGCAGGTCGACCAGATGATCACCCAGGGTGCCGATGTTCTCATCCTCGCGGCGATCGACGGCACCGCGCTCAGCAGCCAGCTGCAGGCCGCCGCGGCCGCGAAGATCCCGGTCATCTCCTACGACCGCCTGATCCGTGGCAGCAAGGACGTGGACTTCTACGTCAGCTTCGACAACTACAAGGTTGGCGTCGCCCAGGGCACCGCGCTGCTCGTCGGTCTCGGCCTGCTGAACAAGGACGGCTCGAAGGGCACGGCCAAGGGGCCGCTGAACGTCGAGCTCTTCGCCGGGTCGCTGGATGACAACAACACCCAGTACTTCTTCGGCGGCGCGATGGACACCCTGAAGCCGTTCATCGAGAACGGCACGCTGGTCGTCAAGTCCAAGCAGACCACCCCCGAGCAGGTAGCCATCCTGCGGTGGCAGCAGGAGACCGCGCAGAAGCGGATGGAGAACCTGCTCACCTCCAGCTACAACGACGGCTCGAAGGTCGACGGGGTGCTCTCGCCGTACGACGGCATCTCCCGCGGCATCATCACCGCCCTGCAGAACGCCGGCTACGGCAAGGGCGCGAAGAAGCTCCCGGTGGTCACCGGCCAGGACGCGGAGATCGCCTCGATCAAGCTGATCAACGACGGCGTGCAGAGCTCCACGGTCTTCAAGGACACCCGGCTGCTGGCCGAGCAGGCCGTGAACGCGGCCGAGGCGTTCCTGCAGAAGAAGCAGCCGCAGGCCAACGACACCAAGACGTACAACAACGGTGTCAAGGTCGTCCCGGCGTACCTGCTGCCGATCGCGACCGTCTACAAGGACGACATCAAGGCGACGCTGATCGACTCCGGCTACTGGACCGCGGACGAGGTCGCCGCCGGTCAGGCCAAGAAGTAAGCCACTCGTCGGGCCCGGCGGTCACCCGCCGGGCCCGACGCCTGGGCGCGTACACGTCCAGACCTGACGGAGGACAGTGACAATGGACGACACCATCCTCGAGATGCGTCGCATCACCAAGACCTTCCCCGGCGTGACCGCGCTGGAGGACGTCACCCTCGCAGTGCGCCGCGGGGAGATCCACGCCATCTGTGGTGAGAACGGCGCCGGCAAGTCCACCCTGATGAAGGTGCTGTCCGGCGTCTACCCGTCCGGCTCGTACGACGGCGAGATCCTCTTCGACGGCAAGCCGATGCAGTTCCGTGGCATCCGCGACAGCGAGGCCAACGGCATCGTCATCATCCACCAGGAACTCGCCCTGGTGCCGTACCTGTCGATCGCGGAGAACATCTTCCTCGGCAACGAGCGGCGCGGCCGCAGCGGGCTCATCGACTGGAACTTCGCCAACGCCGAAGCGGCGAAGCTGCTGGCGTCCGTCGGCCTGCACGAGAACCCGGTCACCCCGGTCATCCAGCTCGGCGTCGGCAAGCAGCAGCTCGTGGAGATCGCCAAGGCGCTGTCCAAGAAGGTGCGCCTGCTCATCCTGGACGAGCCGACCGCCGCGCTCAACGACATCGACTCGGCGCACCTGCTCGACCTGTTGCGGGCCCTCAAGGAGCAGGGCATCACCTGCATCATGATCTCGCACAAGCTCAACGAGATCACCGCCATCGCCGACTCGACCACAGTCATCCGCGACGGGCGCGCCGTGGAGACCCTCGACATGCGGTCCGACGACGTGACCCAGCAGCGGATCATCCGGGGCATGGTCGGGCGCGACCTGGACAGCTTCTACCCCGACCGCGAGTCGTCCCCCGGTGACGAGGTCCTGCGCATCGAGGACTGGACGGTGCGGCACCCGGTCCAGGACCGGATGGTCGTCGAGGGCGTCGGGCTGTCCGTACGCGCCGGCGAGGTCGTCGGCATCGCGGGCCTCATGGGGGCCGGGCGGACCGAGCTGGCCATGAGCGTGTTCGGTCGGTCCTACGGGCGCGACATCCGGGGCCGACTCTTCGTCCACGGGCGGGAGGTGCAGGCGCGCACCGTCGCCGAGGCGATCGACAACGGCATCGCCTACGTGACCGAGGACCGCAAGCGCTACGGCCTCAACCTCATCGACGACGTGCGGCGCAACGTGTCCGCCGCCGCGTTGGACCGGCTGTCCCGCCTGGGCTGGGTGAACGGCAACGAGGAGATCAAGGTTGCCGAGGCCAGCCGCAAGGAGATGAACATCCGGACGCCGAGCGTCATGGCGGTGGTCGGCAAGCTCTCCGGCGGCAACCAGCAGAAGGTCGTGCTGTCGAAGTGGCTGTTCACCGACCCGGACGTGCTGATCCTCGACGAGCCCACCCGCGGGATCGACGTCGGCGCCAAGTACGAGATCTACACGATCATCAACCGGCTGGTGGCCGCCGGTAAGGCGGTGATCGTCATCTCCTCCGAGCTGCCGGAGCTGCTCGGCATGTGCGACCGCATCTACACCCTCGCCGCCGGCCGGATCACCGGCGAGATGCCGGTGGCCGAGGCGACTCAGGAGAGCCTCATGGAGCTGATGACCAAGGACAAGGAGCTCGTCGGATGACCAGCATCAAGACCCCTTCGACGGAGCGCCCCACGCCCCCGGACAGCACGCCCGGCGCCGCCCTGCACAGCGGGACGAGCGACCTGCGGGCGCTGGTGTTGAACAACCTGCGGCAGAGCGGGATCTACGTCGCCCTGGTCGTCATCGTCGCGCTCTTCGCGGTCCTGACCGACGGGGTGTTGCTGAGCCCCGGCAACATCACCAACATCGTCCTCCAGTACTCGTACATCCTGGTCCTCGCGATCGGGATGGTCATCCTGATCATCGGCGGGCACATCGACCTGTCGGTCGGATCGGTCGTCGCGCTCACCGGAGCGGTTTCCGCCGTCCTGGTGATCCAGCAGGGTCACCCCTGGTGGATCGGCGTCGTGGCCGCGCTGGTCGTCGGCGTCGCGGTCGGCGCGTGGCACGGGTTCTGGGTGGCGTACGCCGGCATTCCGGCCTTCATCGTGACCCTGGCCGGCATGCTGCTGTTCCGGGGTCTGACCCTGCGGGTGCTCGACAACATCTCGCTGTCGCCGTTCCCGTCCGAGTACCAGCAGGTCGCGGCGGGCTTCCTCAACGGCCTGCTCGGCGGGCAGGGCTTCGACGCCTTCACGTTGCTGATCGGCGCCATCGCCGTGGCCGGCTACGCGGTCAGCGGTTTCCGCACCCGCGTGGCGCGGATCCGCTACCAGCAGCCCGTCGAGTCGTTCCCGCTGTTCGTCGCCCGGGTCGTGCTGGTCGGCGCGGTCCTCATGTACTTCGCCTGGCAGTTGGCGCACGCCCGTGGGCTGCCGATCGTGCTGATCATCCTGGCGGTCCTGGTGCTGGTCTACGGCCTGCTCACCCGGCGTACCGTCTTCGGTCGCCAGGTCTACGCGATCGGCGGCAACCTGTCGGCGGCGGCGCTGTCCGGGGTGAAGGTCCGCACCGTCAACTTCTGGATGTTCGTCAACATGGGCTTCCTGGCGGCGGTGGCTGGCGTCATCTACTCGTCGCGGTCGAACGGCGCCCAGCCCGCCGCCGGCAACATGTTCGAGCTGGACGCGATCGCTGCCGCCTTCATCGGCGGCGCGGCGGTCACCGGTGGCGTGGGCACCGTGGTGGGCGCGATGGTCGGTGGTCTGATCATGGCGGTGATGAGCAACGGCATGCAGCTGATGGGCATCGACCAGTCGACCCAGTCGGTCGTGAAGGGTCTCGTCCTGCTCGTCGCTGTCGCCTTCGACGTCTACAACAAGCGTCGCGCCGGCACGGCCCGCTGACGCTCGGCCGGTACGCACGTGCCCCCTGCCCGCCTCGCGGACAGGGGGCACGCGTCCGTCAGTGGCAGGTGTTGGTGCCGCTGTCGGTGTAGGTCTGGCCGGCCACCGGCACGAACTGCCAGTCGTAGCTGTTCGAGTGCAGTGTGAACTTCAGTAGGCCCCACGCCGAGCTGTTACGCGCCTCGCTGTTGGGCTGGATGGTGCCGAAGCCGTAGTGGCCGGCGCCGCCCATCCCGGCGACGAAGCTGCGCAGACCCCGGCTGGAGTCGGCGCCACCGGCCGGGTTCATCGGTGCGAACCGCTCGTACACGTGGTTGTGCCCCCAGACCACGACGTCGGCGTTGTAGTCGTAGAGGGCCTGGTACAGCGGACGCGTCGACGTCGACGGCGCGTGGTTGGAGCTGGACGTGAACAGCGGGTGGTGCCAGTACGCGATAGTGCACGGCTTGCTGCTGGCGGCCAGGTCCGCGCGCAGCCACTGCTCCTGCGTCGAGCCGGCCGACATGCTGATGTTCGAGTTCAGCGACACGACGTGCCAGTTGCCGAGGTCGAACGAGTAGTAGCCGCGACCGCTCGGGCCGGCCGACGTACCGAAGTAGTTGTAGTAGCCGGTCGCGCCCGACGTGTTGTAGTCGTGGTTGCCCGGCTGCGGGCGACGGGCGGATGAACAGTTCGTCCCGGCAGGCGAACACCTCGGAGTTGGGAACCCGTTCACCCGACCCTTGCCCCGATGCCACGCGCGGTCCGTTGTGTCACCTCCACTGAGTACGGACGATGGCTGCCCGTTGACCGTCGATCAGAGGAGATGCTCGTGTACCTGTCGACCGTCTCCCGACCGGTCGCCGACGATCCCGGATCGGGGCCCCGACGCCGTCGGTTCGCGATGGTCAGCGGCAACGTCGTCGCGCTCGGCACCGTCAGTTTGATCACCGACGTGTCGGCCGAGATGGTGGCCGCGGTCCTGCCGCTCTATCTGGTGCTGGGCCTGCACCTCAGCCCGGTGGCCTTCGGCGTGCTGGACGGCGTCCACACCGGCGCCACCGCGCTGCTGCGGGTCGTCGGTGGCTTCGCCGCCGACCGGTTCCGACGGCGCAAGCTGATCGCCGGCATCGGCTACGCGCTCTCGGCGGTCGCGAAGCTCGGCCTGCTGCTCGCCGGTCGGTCGATCCCGGCGATCGGCGCCGTCATCGCCGTCGACCGGCTCGGCAAGGGTGTACGCAGCGCGCCGCGCGACGCGCTGATCACGCTCTCCACGCCGCCCGAGGCGCTGGGTCGGGCGTTCGGGGTGCACCGGGCGATGGACAGCGTCGGGGCGTTCCTCGGGCCACTCGCCGCGTTCGCGGTCCTGCTGGTCGTCGGGCAGTCGTACGACGCGGTCTTCGTCACCAGCTTCTGCATCGCGACCCTGGCCGTCGTGGTGCTCGTGCTCTTCGTCCGGGAGCAGCCGCCCGGCGAGGTGGCGGACGGTGACGCGGCGGACAAGGCCAACGATGCGAAGGTCTCCGTCCGGGAGGCGTTCGGGCTGCTGCGCGGCGGACCGGCTCGGCGGCTGGTGCTGGCCGCCGCGATGCTCGGGCTGGCCACCATCGGCGACGGCTTCGTCTACCTGCTGCTGCAACGCCGGATGGACCTCGGTTTGCGCTGGTTCCCGCTGCTCGCGGTGGGGACCAGCCTGGCGTACCTGCTGCTCGCCGCTCCGCTCGGCGTACTCGCCGACCGGATCGGTCGCCTCCCCGTGGTGATCGGCGGCTACACGGCCCTCGGTGCGACGTACCTGCTGCTGGCCGGCCCGGTCGACGGTTGGCCGTTGATCGCCCTGGCGCTGACGCTGTACGGCGCCTTCTACGCGGCCACCGACGGCGTGCTCATCGCGCTCGCCGGTCCGGTGCTGCCGGCGCGTCTGCGGACCACCGGAATCGCGTTGGTGCAGACCGGGCAGGCCCTCGCGTACCTCGTCTCCTCCGTGCTGTTCGGTCTGGCCTGGCAGGCGTGGGGGCCGGAGAACGCGATCCGCGCGGCGGCAGTGGCCGTCGCGGGCGTCCTGGTCGGCACGCTGCTCCTGCTGGCCTCCCCGTCCCGACTCACCACCCGGAAGGTGCCCCGATGACCGCGATGTCGACCCGAGCGAAGCTCGGCGTGGTGGTCGCCTCGGCCGTGCTGTTGGGCACCGTGGCAGCCGGCTACGCCGCCACGGCCGCGCAGGCTCCCCGGACGACGCCCCCCGCCGGCGGCGAGCAGGTGGTCACCCTGACGTCCGGGCCGCGCCTGCTGGCGATCACCGACCGGCACGTCTCCACCGTCGCCGCGACCGACCCCGCCGGGCCGCGCACCGTCGCCGGCCTGGAATGCCTCCGGGTGTACGCGGCGGCCGGCACCGGGGTCTGCCTGAAGCCGGAGACCGCGTGGTCGTACCAGGTTGTCGTGCTCGACGCGACGCTGCGCCAGACGAGGGCGGTCAGTGTGCCGGGGCTGCCGAACCGGGCCCGGGTCTCGGCGTCCGGCCGGATGGTCTCCTGGACGACGTTCGTCGGTGGCGACTCGTACACCGCCAGTGGCTTCTCCACCCGCACCGGGATCCTCGACACCCGCACCGGCGGCACCGTGGCCTCGCTCGAAGAGTTCGCGATCACCCGGGACGGCCGGGGCTACCGCAACGCGGACGTCAACTACTGGGGCGTCACCTTCACCGCCGACGACAACCGCTTCTACGCGACAATGGCGACCGGGGGTAGGAGGTACCTCGTCCGGGGTGACCTCGCGGCCCGTACCGTCGAGACACTGAAGGAGAACGTCGAGTGCCCGTCACTGTCACCGGACGGCACCCGGCTCGCGTTCAAGGAGGCGATCGACGCCGACCCGGCGAAGGGCTGGCGGCTGTCGGTCCTGGCCCTGTCGAGCATGCGGGTCACCGCGACCGCCGAGGTCCGCAGCGTCGATGACCAGGCCGCGTGGCTGGACGACGGAAAGCTGGCCTACACGCTGCGCCGGGACGACGGCCAGCCCGACGTCTGGAGCGTTCCGGCGGACGGGTCCGGCACGCCGGCGCTGGTGATCCCCGGCGCCGAGTCGCCGTCCCCGCTCACCTGACGGTCCGGTCCCCGGCCCCGGCGGTCCGGACACCTGAACGCCTTGGCGCGGACAGCATTCCGTCATGTCGGATTCCGCCGCGCAGCCATCGCCGTTCATCGACGTTCCCGAGGCTGTTGACCATGACAAGGCTGAGCCGTCGCATATTCGTCCTTGGTGGACTGGTGACCGCCGGGGTCGCGGTGACACCCCGCCAGGGTGCCCGCGCCGCGGTGCCGTACCCCTTCAAACTCGGTGTGGCGTCCGGTGACCCGGCGCCCGACAGCGTGGTCCTCTGGACCCGACTGGCACCCTCCCCGCTCAACGCCGACGGGCAGGGCGGCATGGCCAACGCCGACGTGACAGTTGAGTGGCAGGTGTCCACCACCGACCGGTTCACTTCGCTGGTCGCCTCCGGCTCTGTGGTCGCCCGGTACGCCGACGCGCACTCGGTGCACGCCATCGCGGGCGGGCTCGCCGCCGACTCCGACTACTACTACCGGTTCCGGGCCCAGGGCCAGATCTCGCCGGTCGGGCGGACCCGGACCACGCCGGCGCCCAGCGCCTTCGGCCGCGACCTGGTGATGGCCTTCGCCTCCTGCGCCCACTACGAGGCCGGCTACTACACCGCGTACCGGCGGATGGCCGAGGACAACCCCGGCCTGATCCTGCACCTCGGCGACTACATCTACGAGGGCGGCGTCGGCAGCTCCACGGTGCGGCAGCACGTCGGCGCCGAGATCGTGTCGCTGGCCGACTACCGCCGCCGGTACGCGCTGTACAAGTCCGACCCGGACCTGCAGGCGGCTCACGCGGCGGCACCCTGGCTGGTGGTGCCGGACGACCACGAGGTGGAGAACAACTACGCCAACATGGTCCGCAACGACAGCAGCCCCACGCTGACCGCCGCCCAGTGGACCGCCCGGCGCACCGCCGCGTACCGGGCCTACTACGAGAACATGCCGCTGCGACCGGCGTCCGCCGCCAACGGCAACAGCATCCCGCTGTACCGACGGGTCCGGTGGGGGCAGCTCGCCACCTTCCACATGCTCGACACCCGGCAGTTCCGCGACGACCAGGCCTGCGGCGACGGTTGGAAGGTCTGCGCCGACGCGGACCTGGCGTCCCGTTCGCTGACCGGCGCCACCCAGGAGGCGTGGCTGCTGGACGGGCTGGCCCAGCGCTACGGCACCTGGGACATCCTCGGCCAACAGGTCTTCTTCGCCCAGCAACTCGACGCGAACGGGGCGGCGAGCATGGACGCGTGGGACGGCTACCGGGCCTCCCGCAGCCGCATCCAGAACGGCTGGCAGCAGCGTGGGGTGCGCAACCCCCTGGTGCTCACCGGCGACGTGCACCGGTCGTGGGCCAACGATCTCAAGGCCGACTACGCCAACCCCTCCTCGGCCACCATCGGCACCGAGCTGGTCTGCACCTCGATCAGCTCGACCGGCAACGGCAGCGGCAGCACCACGGTCCCGAACGCGGCGGCCAACCCGCACCTGAAGTTCTACTCGGACCGGCGCGGATACGTCCGTACCACCATCAGCCGCACCCAGGTCCGCGCGGACTTCCGCGCTGTGAACACAGTGACCGAGCACGGCGCGACGGCGTCCACAGTGCGCTCGTTCGTCATCCTCGACGGCCAGCCCGGCCTGCAGGCCGGGTAAGGGAGAAAGCCACAATGACCGCGATCACCGCACTGCTCACCGCGTCCCTGCTGGTCCCCAACGTGGTTCCCGGCCCGACCGCGATGACCGCCGAGGCGGTCACCTGGACCACCGCGAACAGCGTCGCCACCGGCGACCAGGACCTGCCGTCCATCGCCATGAACCGCAACGGTCACGTCGCAGTGGTGTGGGAGGACGACCGGGACAGCACCGCACCCGAGGACGACACCCACAGCGAGATCTACCTGCGGCTGTTCCGCGACGGCACCCCCGCGTACGAGCTCAAGCTCTCCACCGGAGGAACCAGCGGGGCCGCCTGGCGGCACCTCAGCCCCGACGTCGGCCTCGACGACCGGGGCAACGCCGTGGTGGTCTGGGCCGCCGACGGTGACGGCAACGGCGTCTACAACATCCAGTACCGGGTGGTGTCGCCCGCCGGCGCGGTGCTCGGCTCGGGGCAGGCCAACGCCAGCGACGCCGGGCAGCAGATCTGGCCGAAGGTCTCGGTCGACCCGGACGGCGCGCCCACCAACGCCGCCGCCGTCGGCTTCACTGTGGTCTGGGAGGACGTGCAGGGCACCGCTCCCGCCACCGTCAAGGCCGCCGGCTTCACCGCCGCCACCACCAAGGCGTACGAGGTGACGGCCTCGCAGACGACGGGCACGCACCACCGTCCCGACGTTGCGGTGTCCGCCTCCGGCGAGGCGCTGGTGGTCTGGGACGAGGACGCCGACGCCAACGGCTCGTACAACATCGGGCTGACCCGGCTGGCCCGGTCCAACGGCGCCGTGGCGCTGTCGCGGCGGACGGCCAACGCGCAGAGCGGAGGGCAGCAGCAGCGTGCCTCGGTGGCGGCGAACTTCGCCGGTGACTTCACAGTCGGGTGGGAGTCCGACCACACCGGCGCCCGGGGTGTCTGGGCCCGATCGTTCACCGCTGCGGGCACGGCCCGGCACGACGAGGTTCCGGTGTCCACCGGCACCGGCGCCATCGCTCCCGGGGTCGGCATCGACGACCAGGACAACGTGGTGGTGGGCTGGACGGTGTCCGGCGCCAACCCGGACGTCTGGGCGCGGGGCCTCAACCCGGACGGCACGTCCACCGGCCGGCTGGCGGCCCAGGCGCTGAGCCAGACCACGACGGGTCGCCAGGAGCACTTCGCGGTCGCCGCCTCGCCCTGGGGCGAGGTGAGCGTCTGCTACACCGACGACAATGACGGCAACACCTTCGACCAGGTGCTCCTCGGCCTGGGGACGACGAACTCCACCTGGCTGATGTCCGCCGACGAGCTGCGCCGACTGAAGGCGCGGGGCACCAGGGCGAGCTGACCACGTCGACCCGGGTCGTCTGACATCTCCCTGTCGGGGAGCGGTCAGTCGGCCCGGGGCAGCCGCTCGTACAGGACCAGTGCGGTGAGGAAGGCCGCCAGCAGGCCGAGGGCGACAAGCGCGGGCAGGATCCGGGCCGCCGGCAGCAGCAGGAGGACGACGCCGATCGCGACGAGATTGCCCGGCGAGCCGCCGACGGTCAGCCGGAGGAACAGCAGACGACCGATGAGGTAGAGCGCGGCACCGCCGTAGAGGACGACCATCGCCGGCCACCCCATCGGCTCCCCAGCAGGATGCCGAGGCTGGTCGGCCAGGCTCGCGAGGATGAGGTGGATGCCCAGGGCGAAGTAGACCACTCCGGCGACCAACGGCAGGTGCGCCAACGTGTACGCGTCCGACGCCAACTGCTGGCGACGCCGGGAGCGCGGCGAGGCCGAGGTCAGCACCTGCGCGGCGGCCGGGGCGACGCCCACGAAGTAGAGCCACCACAGGCAGACGGTCGCGACGAAGCCGAACACCGCGGCCAGCAGCACCGGCCAGGCGATCACCGCCAGACCCGCGCCCTCCCCGGCCGACAGCAGGGACTCACCGAGCACGATGATCAGCACCAGACCGTGGCGTTCGGCGAAGTGCGCCCCGCTGCGGACCTCTCCGAAGCTGGCGGCGGTGGCGATGCGGCCGCCGCCGTAGTCGACGAGGAACGCCACGGTCCACAGCATGGTCTGCGCGGTCCCGCCGAGGACGGCTCCCACCAGCAGCGGGACCCAGGCGATCGTGGTGGAGACGGCGAAGCGCAGGGTCTGCCGGCGGTACTGCGGGTTGCCGGACGAGGCGTAGGTCATCAGGCCGAGGTGCAGCCCACGGACCACGATGTAGGCGATGGCCAGGGTGAGCGGCGGGCTCAACGCACCGTCGTGGCGTTGCCACGCCTCCGGGATCACCAGCGCCGCCACGAAGATGGCGGCCATCGCCGCGAGCATCCCGGCCAGTGCGGGGCCGTTGTCCGCGCGGACATGATTGGCCAGCCAGGCATAGCAGCTCCACGCGTACCAGAACCAGAGCAGGAGCAGCAGTCCCTGGTAGAGGGTGAGCGGCCCCAGCGACTCCGCCATGAAACCGATGAGCCGCGTCAGTGCGAACACCAGGACCAGGTCGAAGAAGATCTCGAAGGTCGTGGCCCGGTGCGCCTCCTCGACCAGCACCGGCCGGGATCGAAGGGCGCGGCTCATCAGGTCATCCTCGTCGGTCCGTCACCCTGCCCGGTGGTCGATGCGCGAAATTGGACGATGTAGAAAACCTTCGGTTATCGCGTTGACTTCGACGATTTACTACATAACAATTATCATCAATATTTACGTTCATCTCCGTGTTTGCGCGATAACCCCTGGTCAACCCCGCCAGTACCCCAAACCTCAGTGGCCGCAGGCGCTCCATCGCTCCGGCCTGGACCCCCATCGAAAGTGAGGGCACGATGAGAAACGGTCGACGATTGGCCGGCGGCGTCGCCGCGGCACTGTTGATGGTCACGAGCCTGATCGGGGTCGCCCCCAGCGCCGCCTCCGCGGCCGTGACCCCCACGCTCACCGCTGCGGTGACCGCCAAACTGCTCGGCACCGCCGAGCTGTCCGCCGCCGATGCGCGACCGGAGACCCGAATCACCGTGAGCCGCACCAGCGGCCGGTGGGCGTTCGGCACCGCCGTCGCGCTCGCGCCCCGACAGGAGGACGCCCATCCGACCGGGTCGATCTTCATCGCCCGGTCCGAGCCCGCCGGGTGGCGGATCGCCTTCGACGGCGAGGCCGCCTTCGGCGCGCTGGCCGCCGAGTCGCCCCTGGTGACAAGCCAGGAGAAGAGCGTCCTCACCACCACCCCCACCCCGATGTACGCGGGCGGGGACTACCGGACCGGAATGGCCCTGCCGTTCGGTGTGGGCCAGACGTGGACGCTCACCAGCGGCCCGCACGGCTGGGGTGGGACCGAGTCGCCGTACAGCTCGGTCGACCTGGCCGGTGGTGACCAGGTGGTCCGCGCCACCCGCGCCGGAGCGGCGTACACGATGTGTCAGGGGTGGATCCGGGTCATTCACGACCGGGGCTACTCGACCGACTACTACCACCTGTGGAACAGCATCTCCGTCAACGGCGCCAGCGTCGGCCAGGGCGCCGTCCTGGGCAACACCGGCACCGACGTCACCTGTGGCGGAGCCGCCTACGGCCGGCACGTCCACTTCGGGCTCCGGCAGAACAGCGCGTACGTGCCGATCGCCGGCCACGACATCGGCAAGTGGGTACTGGCCAACGGCGCCGCCGCGTACCAGGGCGGGGCGCGGCACGGGTCGGCCTGGGCCGGTGCCGGCGGCGGCCTCTACAACTACGGCGCGCTCGGCTTCAACCAGGGGGTGGTCGACGCGAACGGCGGCGGGGCGCTCACCCGACGTGCCGGGCCAGGGACCGGCTACGGCTCGCTGGGCTCGGTGGCCGACGGCGCCACGGTCACCATCTCCTGCTCGGCCAACGGCACCTCCCACACCGGCCGGTACGGCACCACTGCGCTCTGGAACCGTTTGAGCGACGGCAGTTGGGTGTCCGACGCCTACCTGTCGACCGGTGTGAACGGTCCGATCAACGGCTGGTGCTGACGAGGTTCATCCCCGTGGGTTGGCGGCCCACCGGCCGCCAACCCACAGTCACCGCAAGGAGGGCTCATGTCCGTTCGCACCTTCCACGGAGGCCGGTTCCTGCTCGCCCTGACCACCGCCCTGACCGGAGTCGTCGCGGTCGTGTCACCGGCTGTCGCCGACCCCGGTGGGACGCCGGCGCCGGCCGCGCCGCTGGCCGTCGCGTTCGACACCGCCGCCGCGCGGTACGGCGTGCCACGCGACCTGCTGGTGGCGCTGGGGTACGCCGAGTCGCGGCTGGACATGCACGCCCACGCACCAAGCGCGGCGGGCGGTCACGGGCTGATGCACCTGGCGAGCGCCCCCGGCGTGCGCACCCTGGACGAGGCTGCCGCGCTCACCCGGCTCAGTCCGGCCGCGCTGCGGACCGAACCCGCGGCGAATGTGCTCGGGGCGGCGGCCGTGCTGCGTTCGTACGCCGATCAGGCCGGCCTCACCGCCGCGACGCGCGACGACGTGAACGGTTGGTACGGAGCGGTCGCCCGGTACGGCGGCGCCAGCGAGGCGTCGGTCGCGCGGCTCTACGCCGACACCGTCTACGACCTGCTGCGGGCCGGGTTCACCGGGCGCGGCGAGACGGTGGCAGGGCGACCGGTCGCGCCCCGGCGTGGTGGCCTGGAGTGGGCCGCCGTGCTCGGCG
The DNA here is from genome assembly GCF_036136635.1 of Micromonospora sp. NBC_00330. NCBI lineage: Bacteria > Bacillati > Actinomycetota > Actinomycetes > Micromonosporales > Micromonosporaceae > Micromonospora > Micromonospora sp. NBC_00330. The sequence goes on along the minus strand of NZ_CP108012.1, from coordinate 3,848,851 downwards.
GGATCGGCACCCTGAGCACCGACTACGGGCCGGCCGCGTGGGCGCCGGCCAGCACGAGCAACTACACGGTGGCCAGTCGACCGGGCAGTCACCCGGTCACCCGCATCGTCATCCACCTGACGCAGGGCTCGTACGCCGGCGCTGTCAGCTGGTTCCAGAACCCGGCCGCGCAGGCCAGCGCGCACTACACCTTCCGCTCCTCCGACGGGGCCGTCAACCAGTCGGTGCGGGAGAAGGACATCGCCTGGCACGCCGGCAACTGGACCTACAACACCGAGTCGATCGGCATCGAGCACGAGGGGTTCGTCGACAATCCCGCCTGGTTCACCGACGCGATGTACCGCGCCTCCGCCGCGCTCACCCGCAGCCTCGCCACGAAGTACGGCATTCCCAGGGATCGGGCGCACATCATCGCCCACCGTGAGGTGCCCGGTGCCACCCATACCGACCCGGGCCCGAACTGGAACTGGACCTACTACATGCAGTTGGTGGATGGCATCACCGGCATCGGCTCCGGCACGGTCAACACCGAGGCGTCCAGCCTCAACGTGCGCTCCGGTCCCGGTGCCAGCTATCCGGTCGTCGGCTCGGTCGCCGACGGCGCCACCGTCGCCGTCTACTGCCAGGCCGTCGGCAGCACGGTCACCGGCCCGTACGGCACGACCGCCGTCTGGAACCGGATCGGCACCAACCGCTACGTCTCGGACGCCTTCGTGCTGACCGGCTACGACGGGTACATCCCGAACGTGCCGCGCTGCTGAGGGCGCGGTACGGCCACGGTCGCTCAGGCGGCCGCCGACGAGCCGAAGAGCAGGTCTAGCTGGGCGTCCAGCGCGCCCAGCGCCTGTTCGGCGGTGTACTGCCCGCCCAGCAGGTAGACACCGAGCCCTTCCATCAGGGCCAGCAGGCCGGCCGCGGCGGCGGCGTCGTGCCGGTCGGGCAGGACGCTGGCGATGAACGCGGTGAACTGCGCGGTGTCCTCGTGCAGGCTGGGCGCGGCCGACGGTCGCACCGCGGTGTAGGCGAGGAACGCGAGCGCCACCCGCCCGTTGTCGCGGGTGCCTTCGTCGAGCGGCAGCAGCGCGGCGAGCATCGTGCGCAGCAGCAGTCGAGGCGACGGGGTCTCGCCCAGCCGTGCCACCGCCTCGGTGACCCGGAGTTGGCTGCGCTCACGCACCACGCTCAACGCGAACGCCATCATCTCGTCCTTGGTCCGGAAGTAGTGCTGAACCATCCCGGCCGACACGCCCGCCTCGGCGGCAACGTGTCGGAGGCTGACGGCCTCCAGGCCCTGATCCGCGGCGACCCGCATCAGCGCGTCCGCGATGAGGGTGCGTCGCTCCTGGTGATCGACCTTCTTGGGCATGACCTCGATCGTTTCACAGTGGGTGACCCGGAGACTCCGCCAGCGCGGCGGTCACCGGCTGACGGTCTGGCTCACCGGGGTGCCCCGCGCGCTGCGCAGCAGGCCGTCCGGGTCGTCGGCGTACAGTCGCAGCTCGTTCACCGGCGTGGAACCGGTCTTCGGCAGGTCGAAGGTCAGCGGCCGGCGCAACAGGACGTCGATGCTGGTCTGGCTGCCGACCGAAATGGACACCACGCGCCGGTCGCCCTCCTGCTCGACCTGCACCGATCTGCTCGATGGCAGCGAACGGTAGCGCTTGCGCAGCGCCTCGACGTCGGTCCACGGGATCCAGATGTCGATGCCCCAGCTGAGCCGCACCCGCAGGCCCCGGTCGCTCACGACGTGAGGGTGGATCGTCATGCTGGCGAACAGGCCGATCATCCAGAGCAGACCCCAGATGCCGAGGCCCAGCACGATCCAGCGGGCGGGTCGCCACGGCACCACGTGGGTGACCACCACGTCGAAGATCGGGATCTCCACGACCGACAGGCCGATGAAGATGCCCAGGATCGGCTTGACCACGCCGAGGTAGCCGAACGGCTCGTCCCCGGGCCCCAGCGGCAGCGGACGACGCCGCGCCCACACGTACAGGCTGCGCCACGTCGCGGCCTCGACCTTGGCCGCCCGACGTAGCAGCGGGCCCACCCGCGCCCTGGTGGGTGTCTTCGTGTCGGTCATTGTCGTCCTTCTTGCTCGGGGGCCGACGGGTCAGTGCAGCGTGACGGTTCCGGCGCCGCCGTCCACGGTGACGAGCTGCCCGGTGGTGATGGTCCGGGTGGCGTCCGGCACGCAGATGACGGCGGGAATGCCGTACTCACGGGCCACCGTCGGGCCGTGCGCCATGATCGCGCCGGTCTCGGTGACCAGCGCCGCCGCGGTGAGGAACAGCGGGGTCCAGCCGGGGTCCGTGGTCGCGGCCACCAGGACTTCGCCGGGCTCGACGTGGGCGGTGCCCGGGTCGTGCACGACCCGGGCGGGGCCGGTCACCCGACCCGCCGACGCACCCACTCCGGCGAGCGTCCCGTCGCCGGTCGATGCCGCCGGCAGGACGGTCTCGACATCCGTACCGTCGGAGAGCAGTGCCACCGGCACCGTCCGACGCCGCAGCTCCCGGCGGTGCACGGCCCGCCGGGCGGTGACGGTGCCGCGCAGATCAACACCCTGGTGTACGACGGTGTGCACCTCGTCGAGGGTCAGGAACATGATGTCGTCGGGCTGGTCGAGCAGGCCGGAGCCGTGCAGGTCGGCGCCGATGAGCAGCAGTTGGCGACGGGTCTCGCGCAGCGGGTACAGCCCGGCGAACTTGCCCGCCTCGCGAAGGCCGGCCAACGATCGCGCCCGGCGCAACAGGAAACCGGCGATCCTGCCCCGCACCGGCCGTCGGCGGCGAGCTCGGGTGACCAGTTCCTCCAGCGCTGTCTCCGCCGTTGAGGCCGCCCGCTGGAAGCGCTGGTCGGGACCCTGTTGCGGATCGGTCACCCGCAGGTAGTTGGCGACCGCGGCGAAGACCGGCGTGGGATCCTCCGCCCAACGCGGCACCCCGAGGTCGACTTCGGCGACGCCCCGGTGCCCGTAGACGTCCAGGAAGGCCGCCATGCCGATGTCGGGCAGCGTCCCGCGCAGGTGGCGTGCGGCCAACCCGGCCGGCGGGGTGTCGAGGAGGAGCTGGCGGTGGTCGCCCACGCCCTGGGCGAGCCGCCACAGGGCCAGGTCCATCTCGATGGTGACGTTGTGTGGCATGCCGCCGAGCACGGTGTGGATCTCGTCCGGGCCGGCGACGCCCTTGAGCAGCGCGGTCGGCAGGGCGGCGGCGAGCATCCCGGCGACGATCGGCCACATGATCGCGTCGGCGCTGTCGTCGGCGTCGGCGTCCTGCGCCTGCACGAAGCGCAGCCGGTCGGCGGTGGTACGCAGGTCGGCGGGGGCGGCTGCGCTCACCCTCAGCTGCTCGATCGCCTCGAACATCCTGGTCCGCGCGGCCTCGGGACGGGCCAGTGCCCGCAGGATCCCCACCACCGCGCGGCGGGCCGTCCGCAGCGACGCGCCCCCCGGCGCCCCACCGCGCCGGGCGCCGCCGCTGGTCGGGGCGAACCGGGGATCGGCCAGCACGTGCTGCATCACCGCCTGGGCGCGCGGCCCGAAGTCGACGGCCAGGAGCTTCACCAGTCGCTTGCGGGACGACCGGTCGCGCGCGAGGTCGGTGAGGTCGCCGTAGAGGCGGCCGCCGATGTCGACGATCTCGACCCGCACCCCGAGCGCGGCGAGCATCGCGGCGATCTGCGTCCGCAGTGTCGACATGCCCATCGGGGTGACCGGTTGCAGCATGCCCTGAACGTGCCCGAACTCCAGGTAGACGCGGGGGAAGGGCTTCTCGCTGAGCGGCGGGGCGGGGAACAGGCTGGTGATCGGCCGGGACTGGAGGAGCCACAGCACGTCGTCCGCGTCGATGGCCCACTCGACATCCTGCGGGCAGCCGAAGTGGGCCTGCAACCGCTCGCCGGTGGCGCGGAGGCGGGCCAGCTGTGTGGACGTCAGGCATCCTGCCTCGGTGCGCGTGACGTCGTCGAGGACGTAGTGGTCGACGGCCGCGGTGCCGTCCACCACTGTCGTGCCGAGGCCGGCAGCGGCGTCGACGGCCATCTCGTCGCGGCGCCCGGTCAGCGGGTTCGCCGTGAACAGCACTCCCGCCACCGCAGGTGTGACCATGCGCTGCACGACGACGGCCATCCGCACCGTCTGGTGATCGATGCCGTGGGCGTCGCGGTAGGCGGTCGCGCGGTCGCCGTGCAGCGAAGCCCAGCATTTCTCGATGGCGGCGATCAGCTCGGCGGTGCCGGTGACGTTGAGGACGGTGTCCTGCTGCCCGGCGAAGCTCGCGTCCGGCAGGTCCTCGGCGGTGGAGCTGGAGCGCACCGCCACCGGGCCCGCGCCGAGCCGCTGGTACGCGGCGACGACCTCGGCAGTGGGGACGACGCCGAGCCGGTGTGCCTCGGTGGTGACGCAGAAACCGTCGGGGACCCGCTCGCCGTGCCGGATCAGCTCGCCCAGCCCGGCCGCCTTGCCGCCGACGACTGCGGTCATGGCGGCGGTCACCTCGGACAACGCGATCACGTGCATGGCAGCCCACTCTCGTTGCAATACAACTGTATTGCAGCCGACGGTATCTCGTTTGCGATGCGACTGCAATGTCACCGCTGCGGGTGCGCCACCTCGGGATCGGAACGTTGCCGGGATCTGCCATGCTCGGGCCGGTGACGACCGGTCGCCCCACCAGATCCCGCTCCCACCGCCGCCCTCGAAGCCGCGCCATCCGTCTCCTGCTCGCGCTCGTCGCGGCGGCCGCCGTCGTGGGTGTCGCGGTGGTCGCGGTGCCGATGCTGCGACCGGCCGGGCCGCGCCCGCTCTTCCAGATGCCGGTGACCTGCGGCGAGACGTGGCAACTCAGCACCTACCCCGGTCACGACGACTACGACGTCGATTTCTTTCCGGTCGAGGGCGAGACGTGGGGTCGGCCGGTGCTCGCCTCGTACGCCGGCACTGTCACAGTGGCGGGCATCAACGGCTCGCTCGGTGGTCGGACCCCGGAGAACCCGGAGGGCCCACGGGGGCGCGGCGGCGGCTACTGGGTGAAGATCGACCACGGCGGCAAGTGGGAGACGCAGTACCTGCACATGCTCGAACCGCCGCTGGTGACCGTCGGGCAGAAGGTCGCCCAGGGTGACCAGATCGGGCGGCTCGGCAGCACCGGCAACTCCGGAGCCCCGCACCTGCACTACGAGCAGCGCCGCGGCTGGGACAAGGTCGAGACCCACTTCGACGGCACGCCGTCGGGCATCACCACCGACGAACGCGAACAGATCCTGCGGCGGGTGAGCAACAACTGCCCGGCCGTCTCCTGAGGACCGCAGTTTGCCCGGCGCGGCTCGGGGGCACTGATTCGGGGGACAGCGCAGACGCAGGGAGGAGCCGGTCATGGCCAAGGGTGACGTCGACACGTACCACGAGGACGGGCAGTGGAAGAACAAGCCGGAGGGCCAGGAGCGGGCCAGCAGCACGCATGACGTGAAGGCTGACGCGCAGGCCCAGGGCCGCGAGATGGCGGCCGACCGCGGCGTCGAACACGTGATCAAGAAGCAGGACGGCACGATCGGGGAGAAGAACACCTACCCCCGCAGTCGCGACCCTCGGGACATCGAGGGCTGACGGCTTCCAGTCTCAGCGGACCGACCTCCCCGGCGTGACCCAGGGGGTCGGTCCGCTTTTTGCGCTGCGGGTAGCAAGCCGGCTTTATCCATGTACGAGAGATATGGGTGCTTTGGGGGGATATAGTCCAACTCGGGACTGGAGTGAAAGCTGGGAGTGGGCATGTCGTTTCGGGGCCGACGTCGTCCGAGCAGCATCGCAGCGCTGGCGGTAGCCGTGACCGTGGGAGTCCTCGCGGTCGCGCCGCTCCCCGCGTGGGCGGCCGGGTCCGTCCTGTTCGACCAGCCGTTTCACAACAACACCCCGGACGGCGTCGGGGCGGTGACGGTGCCGGGCGTGCCGGCCGCGACCGCGACCAACGTCGCCTGCCTGAGCGCCGCCGGCAACTCGACCATCGGCCCGCTGCTGAGCTGCCCGACGACAACCGATCCGCAGGGCTCGGGCAAGTTGCGCCTCACCCCGGCCGTCGCGAACCGGCAGGGCGGCGTGTTCGGTGCGGTGAGCGTGCCCACCTCCCAGGGATTGCACGTCACCTTCAACACCTATCAGTACGGCGGGATCAGCACCGGAGCGGACGGCCTGGCGTTCGCGCTGGCCGCGGTCGACCCCGCCAACCCGCGGTCCCCGGCGGTGATCGGCCAGTCGGGCGGATCGCTGGGCTACTCGGCGGCGTTCAACGGTGGCTCGGTGGGTCTGTCCAACGGCTACCTGGGCATCGGGCTGGACGTCTTCGGCAACTTCAGCAACAGCCTCTACCAGGGCACCGGTTGCACGAATCCGCCCTACATCTCGACCACGAACACGCGGGTCCCCGGCCAGGTGGTGATCCGGGGGCCGGGCCGCAACGGGGTCGGCTACTGCGCGATCAACAGCACCGCCACCAGCACCTCGTCGCCGGCCGTGCCGTTGCGCGCCAGCACCCGGGCCGCCTCGGTGGTGCCGGTCGAGGTGGTCGCCAACACCACCTCGTCCTCGTTCACCACCGACACCGGCATCACCGTTCCGGCCGGGGAGTACCGGGTCAGGTTCACACCGGTCGGTGGGTCGGCACGGACCCTGGCCGGCAGCCTCCCCGTCGTGTCGCCGAACCTGTACCCGTCGCCGACCTGGCTGAACGCCAGCGGATACCCCCGACAACTCGCCTTCGGCTGGGTGGGCTCGACCGGTTCGGTCACCGACTTCCATGAGGTCGACAACGCTCGGGCGGTCAGCTTCAACCCGGTTCCGGACCTGAACGTGACGCAGACCAGCGCGGTCGGTGCCACCCCACAGCCCGGAGACCCGGTCACCTACTCGATCACGGCGGGGGTCGATGCCGGCGCCACCGAGACGTCACCGATCTCGGTCACCCAGACCGTGCCCGCCGGTGTCGTCCCACGCGCCGCGTACGGCTCCGGCTGGGTCTGCGCCGCACCGTCCGGACAGACCATCACCTGCATCAACAGCAACGGCCCGTTCGCCGGCGGCACCTCCCTGCCGCCCATCACCGTCGTCGCGACCGTCACCGGCACCGGCGTGACGCCGACGCAGATCCAGACCGCGACTGTGGCGACCTCGTCGTCGATCGACGCGAACCCGGGTTACTCCACCGTCACCACACCCGTTGCGCCGGCCGCCGCACCGAGCGGCGTCACCGTCACCCCGGCGCAGAGCTCGATCGCCGGCGGCATCGCGGTCACCGTCGGCGGCAGCAACCTCACCGGAGCGACAGCGATCACCATCGGAACGGCCGCCGAGCAGCAGGCCGGCACGTCGGTGCTGCTGGTGCCGTGCACCTCCGGCCCGGCCGCCGGCTGTTTCACAGTCAACCCCAACGGCACACTCGCCATCTCCGCCATGCCCGCCCGGTCCAGCCCGGCGACGGTCACTGTCAGCGTCGTCACCCGGGGCTCCGCCGGATCGGCGACCTACGTCTACGCCTCCGCGCCGGGCACGCCAGCCGCGCCCACAGCGGTCGCGGGCGTCACCAGCGCCACAGTGAGCTGGACAGCGCCGGCGAGCAACGGCAGCCCGATCACCAGCTACCTGATCACCCCGATCCGGGACGGCGTCACCCAACCGACAGTCACCTTCGACGCCTCCACCACCAGCCGCACCCTGACCGGGCTGACTGCGGGCTCGTCGTACACCTTCCGGGTGGCGGCGGTGAACGCGTTCGGGACCGGCGCGGCCAGCCCACCCTCGGCGGCGGTGGTCCCGTACACACTGCCGGGAGCGCCGACGAACACAGCGGCCACCGCCGGAACCAACGCCGCCACTGTGAGCTGGACGGCCCCGGCCAACGGTGGATCGCCGATCACCGGCTACACCGTGACGCCGTACCTCGGCGGGGTGGCGCAGACACCCCGGGTCTTCACCGGAACGGCGACGACCCAGATCGTCACCGGGCTGACCGGCGGTGCCACGTACACCTTCCGGGTGGCCGCGACGAACGCCGGCGGGACCGGCCCACAATCGGCCCCCTCCGGGTCGGTGACCGTCAACGCGTCGCCGACGCTGACCTTCCCACCGCCCCCACCCGGCAAGGCGTACGAGCCGTACCAGTACCAGCTCACCGTCACCGGCGGCACCGGCCCGTTCACCTGGTCGGTCAGCGCCGGGAGCCTGCCCGCCGGGGTGACCCTCGACCCGGTCACCGGCCTGCTCTCCGGCACGCCCACAGTGTCCGGGACGTTCCCGTTCACCGTCCGGGTGACCGACTCGTTCGACCAGTCCGCGACCCGACCGGTCGACCTGGTCATCACCCCGCTCGGTGGGCTCTCCATCAGCGTCCCGGCGATCTCGGCGCTCGGCACCGTCACCTCGGGCACGACCGGCGTCTCGGGCCAACTCGGCCCGGTGACCGTCATCGACGACCGTGGGCCGTTCTCCGGCAACTGGGTCAGCGTCGTGTCCAGCACCAGCTTCACCACCGGTTCCGGCTCGGGTGCCGAGACCATCCCCAACAGCAACATCACGTACGCCTCCGGGCCCGTCCTTGCCAGCACCGGGGTCGGATCCTTCGTCCCGCAGCCCGGTGCGGTTTTGGACACGCCGCGTACGGCCGCCGGGTGGTCCGGCCAGACGGGAGGCCCGAACTCCGCCACCTGGAACCCCACGCTGTTCGTGACCCTCCCGTCCGGGGTGGTGGTCGGCGACTACGTGGCGGTCGTGACGCACTCCGTCCTCTAGACGAGCCGGCTGGTCCGCGGCCCGCACCCGCAGACGTCGCTGCCCGGCCGTTCCCTTCGGAACGGCCGGGCAGTCTCTGGTCGGGAAACGTCAGGCGAACTGGGCCCGCTGCCGCCGGACGAGGTACCAGCCACCAATGGTGACCAGCACCAGCAGGGCGACCCCGCCGACCGCGTAGACCAGCCAACTCGGCCCGCTGGACGTCGCGACAGTCATCGGCGCTGCGACGGGCAGGACGATCGTCCCGGTCGCTGTGCGTTCCACGGTGCCGCTGGCGAGCTTCGCGTGGACGTCCCAGGTCCCGGCGGGCAGGGCCTGATTGACCTCGATCCGGACCTGGCCGCTCTGGCCGGGCAGGATCGTCACGCCGTTTGTCACCTTGAACGGGCCAGCCTGGACCGCCGCCTTGGTCAGCGACAGGGTGCCGGTCATGTCCAGCGCGCGTTCGCCGGTATTGGTGACCTTCGCGGTGACCACTGGGAACTCACCGGTGCCGGGTTCCGCGGCCAACCCTTCGATCCGGAAGTCCGTTGGCGGCTCACCACCCGGGCCGACGTCGAGGTAGACCCGGATGCCCACCCGGTGGATCTGGGTGACGTTGCCGGTGCGTTCCTTCGCGCTGGTGACCTGCGCCCAGATCGCGGCGTACCGTTCGCCCTTCGACGCCTTTTTCGGCACGGCGAGCTCGACCGCGACCGGTTGTCGCTCGCCCGGGTCCAGCTCCATCGTGGCGGTCTTCAGCCGGATCCAACCGCTGAGTTCGTTGCCTGTACGCCCCTCGGGCACTGTGAAGGCGTTGTTCTCGACCGACGCGGCGCCGGAATAGAACTCGATCTTCTGCGTCTCGGTGGAGGTGTTCTGCACCTCGACCCGGCGGTTGATCGTCGTCCCGGGCTTCAGGTGGTCCACTATGTAGACCTGGGCCCGGGGGTCCTGCACCCGGCTGGCCGGGATGTCCAGCATCCGGATGCTGATCGCGGCTTCCTCGGCCGGCTCCTGTCGCTGCTCCCGCACGGCAACGGCTGGTGCCGCCGAAACCCCGAGCGCCACGAGGGCGACCGAGGCCAGCAGCACCAGCCGGCCGAGCGGCTCAGAACACCGAATGTGTCACCGTCCCCGTGTAGACACCCTGGACGGTGCCGACGGGCACGTTCACCACCAGGGTCGGGTTCCAGGTGGCGAAGTTGTTGCCGGTGCCGCCGGTGTGGGTCATCGCCGTCCGGGGGACGTTGATGATCACTGCCTGTGCGGCGGTCGGCTGACCCGGTGTGAACGCGCCGCCACCGGCGGTCGCCGTGGCGGGGCCGGACCAGTACAGGACGTTGATGTTGGGGATCGTCTCCCCGGAGGTGCCTCCTCCGGTGACGAAGTCGGTGGAGATGACGTTGGCGGTCCAGTTGGGGGTGAGCGCCCCGCGCTGGTCCAGCACCGTGACCGGGCCGAGCTGACCGGAGATGGTCGAGCCCTCCACGCCGTGGCCGATGTTCGCCGTCGCCGGCACCGTGATCGACAGGCCGCCGGCAGCGTCGACGGTGAGGGTCACGATCGTGTCGCCCGTGGTGTCCGCGGCGGCCGGTCCGGCGAGCGCGACGACGGCGGCGACGCCGGCCAAGCCCGCGAGAATCTTTCTACGCATCGAGTCTCCTTTGTCCTAAAGAACCCTGGGAAGCACTGAGAAGACTAACTGCGCAAAACGCCCATACCCGCCTTAATGGTGCAAGCATCACCCGGTGGGCGTTCGAAGCGTGGCCGTCACCGAGGGCGCGCACGGCAAGGGCTCGGCGCCGTGCTGGCCGCCGAGCCCTTGCGAGCGGATTCAGGCCGCGACCACGTACGGGAACGTGGCGGAACGGGCGGCCTTGGTGACCTCCGAGGTGAGTCCGGCCGTGGTGCCGGTGTTGAGGACCAGGGAGAACATCACCTCGGGCGCGTTGTCGGCCAGGGTGCGCCCGTTACGGACCGCGAAGCCGAAGTTCGCGGCCGTGCCGACCTTGTACGACAGCAGATCGGGGTAGAGCTGCCGGGCGACGCTCCAGCCGTACGCCTGCGGATCCGGTGCGGTGCCGTTCGCCTTCACCACCCCGGCGACCGCGTTCGCGATCTCCTCGCCGCCCTCGGTGAGGTCGTTGCTGGGGTGCCGGAAGTTCGCGGGGTCGGAGAAGTCGGTGTCGTGGGGCCAGAAGATCGGCCACATCATGGGGTGGCCGGCGCGGTTGATCTGGCGCCATCCGCCGGCGTCGGTGGCCAGCATGGTGCGACACCACACGCCGATCTCGGTGCCGTCGCGCAGCAGCGGCTCGTCGTGGGAGACCTCGAGGACGATCGACTCGACCGTGGTGCCGGCGAAGCTGTTCTTGGCCTGGTCGACCCGCCACGCCGACCGGTCCACAGGCGAACCGTTCTTGACCGCGCCGTTGATGGTGGCGAGTTCGTCGAGGTCGATGTAGAAGGGGTCGGTGATCCGGCCGGCCCAGATCCGGACGTTGCCGCCGGTGGTCACCTCGCCGGTGCGCCCCTCGGCGATGGGGGTGCCCATGGCGGCGTCGTCGCGGGCGTCCGCGCCGGTGAGCTCGTACAACTGAAGGGCCTGCCGGGCGTCGCCGTCCGGCTCGCCGAAGGCGAACCGGTAGGTCAGGTCCTCCACATCGGTGCCGTTGATGTGGATCTTGATCTCGTAACGCGCCTCGGCGTGGAAGCCGCGCTTGATGTCGGCCTTGGTCACCGAGCTGTTGACGTCCATGACGAACACCGTGGCGCGGTCGCCGTTGAAGACGTACAGGTCGTCGATGTACAACTGGCCGCCCTGAGCGGCCAGGGGCGTATCGAGGTGGTGCGACATGAGCTCACTCCCGGAACTGCCGGATTCTGGACTAATCCGAACATAGTGGGCATGAGCCTGGCCTCCCCGCCCATCGAGTTAATCCGGTTCGAGGAGGTGGGCGAGGGGCTCCAACGGCGACGGGCCGCCCGAGTTCTCCTCGGACGGCCCACGCCTTGGTGCTCGGGTGATCAGATGCGAGACCACTTCTGGTTGGCGGCGCCGAGGCAGTCCCACAGGTGCAGCTTGCCGCCGTTGTTGGGGTTGGCCTCCCGTACGTCCACGCACTTGTTGGCGTTGAGGTTGACCAGGTCGCCGGAGGCGTTGAGGGTGAAGCGTTGCGCGGTGTTGCCGTTGCAGCTGACCAGGTTGACCTCGGTGCCGTTGGCGGTGCCGGCCCAGGCCGGGTCCATGCACTTGCCCATCGCGCGGACGGTCCCGTCGGAGGCGAAGGTCCAGCTCTGGGCCGCAGTGGTGTTGCAGTCCCAGATCTGGAGTTTGGCGCCCTCGACCGGGTTGGCGCCGGGGATGTCGATGCAGCGACCGCTCTGCGCGCCCCGGATCCGGTTGGTGCCGGGAGTGGGTTCGCCCCCGCCACCCGAGGTGTAGCTGGACACCCGGACGTAGTCGACGAGCATCTGCTGCGGGAACTGGGTCGAGCCGTCCGGGTAGCCGGGCCAGTTACCACCGACCGCCACGTTGAGAATCATGAAGAAGGGGTGGTCGAACACCCAGCGGTTGCCGCCGAGCCGAGCGGGATCGACCCGGTGGTACTGCACCCCGTCGACGTACCAGGTGATGACGTTCGGCTCCCAGTCCACACGGTAGGTGTGGAAGGTGTCGGCGAGCGGCGCGCCGAGGGTGCGGCTGCCCGTGATGCCGCCGCCTCCGGAGTAGCCGGGCCCGTGCACGGTGCCGTAGACGGTGTTGGGCTCCCGGCCGATGTTCTCCATGACGTCGATCTCGCCGGCGTCGGGCCACCCGCCGCCGGTGCCGAGCATCCAGAAGGCCGGCCAGATGCCCTGACCACGCGGGACCTTGATCCGGGCCTCGAACCGCCCGTACGTCTGGGTGAAGGTGGCAGCCGTCAGCAACCGCGCCGACGTGTACTCGCAGCGCCCGTAGTGGCACTGGTAATTGGCGGGATTGTCCCGGCGGGCGGTGATGACCAGGTTGCCCTGGCCGTCGTGGACGGCGTTGCTGGTGCTGTTCGTGTAGTACTGCCGCTCGTTGTTGCCCCAGCCGCCGCCACCGGTGTCGAACCGCCACTTGTTCTGGTCGACGGGCGTGCCGGCGGAGGAGTTGAACTCGTCCTGCCAGCTGATGGGGCCGATGGCGGCCTCGGCCCGGTCGGGGTGCGCCGGGACGACGAGCGCCGTCGCGGTCGCGACGAGGGCGGCCGCCAGGAGTACGAGGGGACGGAAGCGGAGGCTGGGCCGGGCTGTGAACACGGGAGGCTCCTCAGCTTGGGGGTGGTGGGGGCGTTTTACCAGGATAGAGAGCGCTCTCTAAAGCGAAGCATGTCGATATCATGTCTTTCTGTCAAGAGTGTTTCCAATATCACGACCGTCCGTTACCGCCCGATGCTGACCAGTGAGCGGTGGAGCGCCGATTCCGATCGTTGCCGTGGCATCGATCGATGGCTCCGAGATGGACGACGCCGACCCATCGAAGGAGTTCGGCGCGGCCGAGTGTTACTCGATAGCGGTCGAATCGACCCTTCCTATTGCCGTGGGGCGTCCACGCGGGACAGGATGACGAGGCGTGCCGGAAACTTTCCCGTAACCTGCGCGCTGCTGGTCTCTGTCACAAGGAAGTGGGAGTCAGTCATGAGCGAGGCGTCGACGGCGCTGGGTGTGCGCCTCTACCCGGATCTGGTCGAGCGGGGTGGCCTGGCCCCCGCGTTGATCGAAACCGCTGCCCGCCACGGGCTCGACGTCGGCCGGGTGACCGCGCCGGAGCAGGGGCGGGCCCGGTTCACCTGCGCCGAGCTGCACTCCGACGAGGGCGTGGTCTGCGTCGGGCTGGGCTCGCAGGCCCGGTACTTCATGATCGACCTGCGCGTCTCGGGAGAGGTTCTCGCCCGCGGTGACGTCATGGACCTTGTGCAGGTCGCCCAGGTGGCCGCCGCCTGGCGGGCCGGCCTGACGGTCGCCGAGCTGACCGCCCGGTTCCCGTTCATGGAGGAGATCAAGCACCGCCCGGCGCCGGTGGCCCAGGTCAGCTAGTCGGCGGGGTCGGGCAGGTCAGCAGCGCAGCCGAGGTGGCAGTGGTGACTGCGTACCGGCACTCCGGTTGAGGTAGGTCGACTGGACGAAGTCGACGAGGCGCTCCGCGTCGGTCGCAATCGAGGCCAGTCCGAACGAGACGCGGACCGCGCCGCCCGTCGGCAGCCCCAGCGCGGCAAGGTACTGGTCGATCGTGTCGACCCCCGCCAACAGCCGCTGTCGCATCGACGTCCGGCTCATCCCGAACGCGCCCTCGGCCGCGCCCGGGTTGCAGAAACAGCCGGTACGCAGGGAAAGGCCGGCCGCTGCCGCCTCCCGCGCCACGAGCCGTTCGTCGACCAGCGTGCCGTCCGGGTGGCGGAGGTTGAAGGTCACAGTGCCGCCGCGCCCCGCACCCGTCGTCGGCCCGTACACCTGGACCAGCGGCCCGCCGGTGTCGTGCCGCAGGGTGGCCAGCCGCTCCAGCAGCCACTCGGTGAGCAGGCCGACCCGGGCGTGGACGAGGTCCACGCCGATCGAGTCGAGCCAGCGCAACCCGAACTCCACGTCCGGGATGCTCAGGAAGTTGAGCGTGCCGTCCTCGAACGCCGACTCGTCGTCCATCGGCCGGTGCCAGTCGCCCTGCACGCTCACCGCGCGGATCGTGCCGCCGGCGAACCACGGCCGGCGCAACCGGGCCAGCGCCGAGCGGCGAGCCAGCAGCGCGCCGACCCCGGTGGGGTAGCCGAAGAGCTTGTACCAGCTCAGGCAGACGAAATCCGGTCGGACGACTCTGAGGTCCAGCCGGTTCGTCGGCGCGAAGGCGGCAGCGTCGAGCAGCACGTCGTAGCCCCGCTGCTGGGCCAGCTCCACCCAGCCCAGCGGGTGCTGCACCCCGGAGAAGTTGCTCTGCGCCGGGTAGGCGAACAGCCCGCGCCGACCGGGTCGACCCCACCGACGGGTCAGGCCGCCACTGCCGGCGTCGAGCGCCGCGACCAGATCCGACTCGGCGATCCGCAGTTCCGGCCCGTTCAGCGGCAGGTAGCGTACGGACGCGCGAGCCGACCGGGCGTACTCGCGAATGCCGTTGACCGAGTTGTGGTTGTCCCAGGTGAGCACCAGCGGCGCTGCCCGGCCGAAGTCGTACGCCTCGCCGACCAGCCGGCAGGCGCCGCTGGCGTTCGGGGTGAAGATGACCGCGTACTCGGCCGGGTCGGCGTGGAAGAAGTCGAGCACCGCGCGTCGCGCCGACTCCACCAGCGAGCCCGCGGCCACGCTCGTGGGGTTCTCCGAGTGGGGGTTGCTGTACAAGCCGGCGAGCAACCTGTCGTGGTGGGCGCGAACCTGCGCCTGGGCGGCCACCCCGGCCCCGGCGTAGTCGAGGTACACCTGCCCGTCGGTGTCCAGGTGTCGGTACTCGGTGGCGCGCAGCTCGTCGATCCGGCCGGTGGCTGCGTATCCCGGCAGCGCCGTGGGGGAGGCGGGCGGCGTCGGGTCAGGACGCACGGCGGGGATCCCGTCGGAGCAGGACCGCCCAGGCAGCGCCCAGGAAGAGCAGCCCGAAACCGCCGAGCACCAGCCAGTCGACCCACACCGGCCGGGAGAAACTGTCGCCGTACGTGGCCAGCAGCGGCGGGCCGAGCGGGGAGCCGCCGTCGCGCCAGAGCCGCTCCACCCCGGCGGTGTGCCCCAAGCCCTCGAATGCCCACCGGTTCGACATCGCGTAGCTGAGCCACTGACCTCCGGCCGCCATCGCCGGCACCGGCAGGATCGCGCCGACGAACAGCACCTGTGGGAAGCAGAGCATCGGCAGCATGAGCGTCGCCTGGGCCGCGTCGGACACGGCCGCCGAGCAGAGCAGCCCGAGGGCGAGCGCCGCCGCCGAGGAGAGCAGCAGCGTCGCGTACAGGGCGGCGAAGTCGGCGCCGCCGACCGGTGGCAGCCGGTCCATGCCGCGCAGCACCCCGAGCAGGGCCAGGTCCACCAGGGCCAGCAGCGGTAGCAGCACCGCGACCTTCGCCAACAGGTACGGGACCAGCCGGACACCGGCCAGCCGCTCTCGACGCAGGATCGGCAGCTCGGTGCAGATCTGGAGGAGCCCGTAGGTCAGCCCGAAGAAGAAGCCGCCGAACGCGATCCAGAACAGGATCATCACGGTCACCGTCGGGCTGGGTCTGGTCGGCTCGAACGCCCCAGGGCGGAACAGCAGCGCGAACATGCCGAGCACCATCAGCGGCGAGCCGAGCAGGATCGCCAGGGTCAGCCGGTTGCGGACGACGATCTCCGTGTTGCGCGCGGTGAGGACCGCCCACTGGCGCAGCCGGCCGACGCGCCGGGGCGGCGTCGCCGCGACGTCAGCGTCGTCGGTGGTACGGGGCGGCTGTTCGGCAGCGCGCTGCTCGGCGAAGCGATCGGGCCACTCGGCGGGTTGCGTCGCTTCGTCGAGCCGCAGGTGCACCTCGGCCAGGGACCGCAGGCCGAAGAACTCCCGGGCGGCGGTCGGCGTGCCGGAGAAGGCCAGCCGGCCCTGACGGGTCAGCACGACGACCCGGTCGCAGTGGTCCACGTCGGTGATCTGGTGAGTGGTCAGCACGACGGTGGCACCCGTGTCGGCGAGCGCGCGGAGCACCCGGAGCAGCTCCACGGCGATCGCCGGGTCCAATCCGGAGGTGGGCTCGTCCAGGAAGAACACGCCGGGTCGGGTGAGCAGCTCGACGGCGATGCTGGCGCGTTTGCGTTCACCGCCGCTGAGCAGGCCGACCGGTGTGGCGGCCCGGTCGGTGAGTCGCAGCTCGGCGAGCACCTCCGCGACCCGGTCACTGATCTCGGCCGGCCCGGTGGTGGAGGGCAGGCGCAGTCGGGCGGCGTAGCGCAGGGTGCGGGCCAGGGGCAGCTCGCGGTGGATGATGTCGTCCTGCGGAACGACACCGATGGTGCCGGCCGCGGTGGTGCCGTCGTACGTCACGGTGCCCGATGCCGGTCGCTGTACCCCGGCGAGGATCTCCAGCAGGGTGGTCTTACCGGCGCCGCTGGCGCCGATGATCGCGACCAGCTCGCCCGGCGCGATGCTCACTGAGATGTCGGTCAGGATCTGGCGACCGCTCCGGACGCTCTGGCCCAGCCCCTGAGCGGCGATGCCGACAGCGGCACGCGGGGGAGACGTGGTCTGCTCGGTCGTCATGTCGAGTGCTCGATCCGGTCGGGGAGTGGTCCGCCTGAATATCGTGCCTCGCCGATGCTACTGAGCGGCCGCGCAGTGCGCCCGGAGTGGACGGTCAGCGACCGTCGTCCGTTCAGCCGGTGGTGGTCCGCGCCTGCGCCGGCACCTGGAGGAGATCGAGGCAGTTGCGCCACAGCGTCTCCAGCTGGGTCGGATCGTTGAGTAGCTTCGCGAGCAGGACCCGCCCCTCGATCTGCGCGACGATCGACCGGGCGGCCTCCCGGCTGTCGACCGCCGGGCCCGCCAGGCCGCGCTCCTTCGCCTGGCCGACGACCTGCTCGATGAGGCTGATCTGCTCCTCGAAGATCTCCTGGAGCCGGCCGCGGATCTCCTCGGCCTGGTTGCTGAGTTCGAGGGCGAGGTTGCCGAACAGGCAGCCCGCGACCACGCCGGCCTTCTGCTGGCCGACGCGCTGGACCTCCTCGGTGGCCTCGAACAGGTCCCGAAGCCGCTGTAGCGGGTCGCGCTCGCTACCGAGCAACTGCTCCCACTGGCGTCGCTGGGTGACCCAGTGCTCGTCGATGACGGTGCGGGCGAGCGCCTGCTTGGACTCGAAGAAGTAGTAGAAGCTGCCCTTCGGCACGCCCGCCGCCGCGCAGATCTCGGCCACGCCGAGCGCCGTGTAGCCGCGCTGCTCGATCAGCGTGGCGGCCGCGTCGAGGATCTTGTTCTTCGCGTCACTGGTCCGACCCATGCCTCGACGATACACGACCGGTCGGCTAGCTTTTAGTAGACCAGTCGTCTAGTGAAGGTGGTTTCCTCGTGAACAGTCAGAACCAGAAGGTCGTTGTGATCACCGGCGCCTCCCAGGGCATCGGCGCCGACCTCGTGGTCGCCTACCGCAAGCTCGGGTACGGCGTCGTGGCGACCTCGCGCTCGATCGGCGCGTCCGACGACCCGGAGGTCGTCACGGTCCAGGGCGACATCGCCGAGGCCGACACCGCCGAGCGGGTGGTGCGTGCCGCACTGGACCGCTTCGGGCGGATCGACACACTGGTGAACAACGCCGGCGTCTTCGTCGCCAAGCCGTTCACCGACTACACCGACGAGGAGTTCGACCTGGTCACCGGGGTCAACCTCGCCGGCTTCTTCCACCTCACCCGACGCGTCCTGCCGCACCTGCTGGCCGGGGGCGCGGGGCACATCGTCAGCATCACGACCAGCTTCGTCGACCAGCCCAGTTCGCACGTTCCGTCGGCGCTCGCGTCGCTGACCAAGGGCGGTCTCAGCTCGGCCACCAAGTCCCTGGCCATCGAGTACGCGGCTCGCGGCGTACGGGTCAACGCCGTCGCGCCCGGCATCATCAAGACCCCGATGCACCCGGTCGAGACCCACCAGACGCTCGCGGGCCTGCACCCGGTCGGCCGGATGGGCGAGACCAGCGACGTCGTCGACGCCGTCCTCTACCTCGAGTCCGCCCCGTTCGTCACCGGCGAGATCCTGCACGTCGACGGCGGGCAGAACGCCGGTCACTGATCCCGCACACCGAGAGGGGGGTAGCCGCACGCCGGGCCCGCGCTGCAGGCCGGGTTCAGCGCGTCGGCGCGGCAGATGTTCGTGGCGGCGGCCGGTGCACCACCGGCCGCCGCCGGGCATCCGGGTGGTGTTGGGTCAGGCAGGTAGCTCGGCGAAGAACTGCCGCAGCGCGTCGGCGACCACTGTGGGTGCCGTCATGGTCACGAAGTGCGACTGACCCGGCCAGACGACGTAGCGGGCCGACGGAATCGCCCTCGCGAGGGTGTTCATCGTGGTGGGCATCGGCTCCCAGGTGTCCGCGCCGGCCAGCAACAGAGTCGGCACGGTGATCGAGGACCACCGGGTGATGTCAGTGCTGTCCTGCGCGAGGGCCTCCAGATCGTGCAGCCAGCCGACCGCCGAGCGGCGCGCCTCGACCGGATCGGGCACCCGATCGCCCGCGCCGGCGGCGATCGCGGCGACGATCTCGGCCGGAACCCGCGTCACGTCGTTCAGGGCCGCTGCCATCGCGGCGGAGTCGTCGCGCTCGAAGGCGGCACGGTACCGGTCGAGCAACGGCGCGACCTGCGCCCCGGCCGCGAAGAGCGGCGGCTCGAAGATGGCCAGGGAGCGTACGTCGCGTGGATCAGCCAGGGTGGTGTGCAACGCCATTGTCGCTCCGTAGGACGCGCCGACGAGATGGACCGGTCGGCCCGAGGATTGCCGGGCGGCCCCGATGACGGCGAGCAGATCGGCGGTCTCGTCCCGGAAGGACTTGGTGCCGGTCGGGACGTCGCTGGGACCGTATCCGCGCCGGGCTGGCAGCCACACCTCGTGGTCCTGGGCGAGGTGCTCCGCGACGGTGGCCCAGGAGTGCAGCCCGCCACCCGAGCCGTGCACCAGGACGACGGGGTCACCGACGCCCAGTCGTCGTACCACCAGGTGACTCCCGTCGGCCGACTCGACCGTCTGATCGAGGCTGCTCACTGCTGCTCCTGTTTCTGGATCGGCCAGTTGCTCAACGTGGCGTGCACCGCGTCGAGGATCGACTGCCACGACGCGTCGACAGCGCGGGGATGCCCGAACCCGTCGACCGTTTCGAGGCTTGTGAAGCCGTGGAAGGTGCTGCGGACGAATCGCATCGCGTCGGTCAGGGCCGGCTCGTCGAGTCCGTACCCGCGCAGCATCGCGTAGCTCAGCTCGATCATGCGGAGGTGCCCGGCTGACCGGGTGCCGACCTCGGGCGGCAGTTGAAGCTGGGTCGCCGCGTACTGCCCCGGATGGGTGACGGCGAACGCGCGCCAGGCGTCGGCGAACCCGACCAGGGCCTGGCGGCCGGCCCGTCCCGCCACCGCGATCGCGAGCGTGTCGGCGAACGTGGCCGCCGCCCGGACCGCGACGTGCTCGATCAACGCGTCGCGGCTGCGGACGTGCACGTACAGGGCGGCGTCCGAGACCCCGAAGTGCCGGGCGACGGCCGCGACGGTCAACCGGGACAGGCCGACCGAATCCGCCAGCTCGGCTGCGGCGGCCGAGACGCGGGCGTTGGTCAGACCCTGCCGTGGCATAACAGACCTTTGCTTCGCTAGGAAACATCTTAGGGACCCTAAGTTAACATCGCTGCCGGCTGCCCCGTCGAGCAGGCATGAACGGCGCAGTCGGGGGAAGACCGGCCGTTCCACCGCCGAACAGGAGAGCCGGGATGAGAGCCGTCGTCTACACCGACGTCCGGACTGTCGCGGTGCGGGAGGTGCCCGACGCGACACTGGAGGCGGAGACCGACGCGCTCGTGCGGGTCACCTCCACCGCCCTGTGCGGCACCGACCTGCACATGTACGACGGACGCACCAGCGCCGAGCCCGGCCTGGTGCTCGGTCACGAACCGCTGGGCGTGGTGCAGGAGGTGGGCGCCGCGGTGCAGACCGTCCGACCGGGCACCCGGGTGGTGATCCCCACGCACCTGTTCTGCGGGACGTGTGTGATGTGTGCTCGCGGGCTCTCGGCGGCCTGCCTGCGGGCCCGGGCCGAGGGGCCGGGCGCGGCGTACGGGTACGCGGGGATGGGCCCGTACCGGGGTGCGCAGGCCGACCTGCTGCGCGTGCCGTGGGCCGACGCCAACTGCGTACCCCTGCCCGGCGAGCCGGGGGACGGGTACGAGGACGACTTCGTGCTGCTCGCCGACGCGTTCGTCACCGGGTGGCACGCCGCCGCCACCCTCGCCGAGGTCGGGCCCGGTGACACAGTGGCGGTGTTCGGCGCCGGGACCGTCGGTCTGCTCGGCGCCTACTCGGCGCTGCTCCGAGGCGCCCGGGTGGTGTACTCCGTCGACGGGGTCGACGCCCGACTCGACAAGGCCGGCGAGATCGGCGCCGTGCCGATCGACTTCCGCCGGGGCGACCCGGTCGAGCAGATCCGCGCCGACCGGGCCCGGACCGGGCTGCCGCTCGGCGAGGAGAAACTGGGCGGCGTCGACAAGGTCATCGACGCGGTGGGGTTCCAGGCCCGCGACCGGGAGCACCCCGACCGGGAGCGTCCGAACCAGGTCGTCGCCGACGCGGCCCGGCTGGTCAACGCCGCTGGCGCCATCGCGGTCGCCGGTGTGTACCCGGATCGGGACCCACACCCCGGGCCCGGCGCGGACGGTCACGAGAACGTGGTCGCGCCCTGGGGAGCACTGTTCAGCAAGGGGGTCGCGGTCCGGTTCGGTCGCACCCACGACCGCCGCTACACCGTCCTGCTGCGGGACCTGGTGGTCGCGGGCCGGGCGCGGCCCAGCGTGATCGTCACCCACCACGGCACCCTCGCCGACGCCCCTGAGCTGTACCGCCACTTCGACCGGCGGGAGCACGGCGTGATCAAGGCGGTGCTGCATCCGAGCTGAGCGGTCGACGCTCCGGGCCTGCGGTCGCGGTGTGCCGTCACGAACTGCGCATAACGGATGCCAGGGCTCTGACCCGTCGTCCGAGGCACGTCGCTCCAGGATGGTGGCCGTCGATGCGTACGGCCGGTAGAGGCGTGGGTCACATCAGCCGCCAGAGGCTCCTGGTGCGCCTCGCGTGACGGCGCTGCCTGATGCCCGATTCCCATCATTCGATGGCGTGACGTGTGCGCTGCGTTACCGGATGCACCGTCCCTGAGGCATCTTTCCTGGTGGGAAAGCTGCGGGAACGGCCGGGGTCGATTGGCGCGTTGTCGCAGGTGGGCGTGGGTGCTGCGGTCAGGCGCGGGGTACCGGGAGGGGCTGTCGTTGCCGCTGTGGCGGGCGAACACTGTGCGACATCTATATTACCGGATTGTTACTTTTTCAACAGTCCCTCGCCTTGCGGATGGCCCTCCGGCCGCAATACGTTGCCGTCAACAACAAAACCAAGTGAAGGTTCAACCTTCCGGAGGCAACCGATGACGTTGGCGAGGTGGTACGAGCGATGAGCGACGTGCCCATCCTCCTTGAGATGCGCTCCATCACCAAGGAGTTTCCCGGAGTCAAGGCCCTCTCCGACGTCAACCTGGTGGTTCGCGCCGGCGAGATCCATGCCATCTGCGGCGAGAACGGCGCGGGCAAGTCCACCCTGATGAAGGTGCTCAGCGGGGTGTACCCGCACGGCACTTACGACGGCAAGATCATCTACCAGGGGTCGGAGAGCAAGTTCTCCGACATCCGGGCCAGTGAGAACGCCGGAATCGTGATCATCCACCAGGAGCTCGCGCTCATTCCAGGGATGTCGATCGCCGAGAACATCTTCCTCGGCAACGAACCGCGCAAGCGGGGCGCGATCGACTGGAAGGCCGCGAACCGGATGGCGCTGGACCTGATGGCCCGGGTCGGTCTGGAAGAGAACCCGGACACCCTGATCAAGGACATCGGGGTCGGCAAGCAGCAGCTCGTCGAGATCGCCAAGGCGTTCGCCAAGGACGTGAAGCTGCTCATCCTCGACGAGCCCACCGCGGCGCTGAACGAGGCCGACTCCAAGCACCTGCTGGACCTGCTGCGCGGTTTCCGCTCCCGTGGCATCACCTCGATCATGATCTCGCACAAGCTCAACGAGATCGAGGCGATCGCCGACCAGATCACCATCCTGCGCGACGGCCGGACCGTGGAGACCCTCGACGTCAAGGCGGACGGGGTCGACGAGGACCGGATCGTGCGGGGCATGGTCGGCCGCGAGCTGAGCAGCCGGTTCCCGGACCACACGCCGAAGATCGGTGAGGTCTTCTTCGAGGTCCGCGACTGGAACGTCCGGCACCCGATCTCCGCCGAGCGGCAGGTCTGCAAGAACGAGAGCTTCGTGGTGCGCCGCGGCGAGATCGTCGGCTTCGCCGGTCTCATGGGCGCGGGCCGCACGGAACTCGCGATGAGTGTCTTCGGCCGCTCCTACGGGGTGTTCGAGTCGGGCACGATCATCAAGGACGGCAAGGAGATCGTCCTGAAGTCGGTGGCGGATGCCATCGACAACGGCCTCGCCTACGTCAGCGAGGACCGCAAGGCGATCGGCCTCAACCTGCTCGACGACATCAAGACGTCGACGGTGGCCGCCAAGCTGTCCAAGATCTCGCACCACGGCGTCCTGAACGAGGTCGAGGAATACCAGGCGGCTGAGTCGTACCGCAAGGAGTTGCGGACCAAGGCCCCGACGGTCGACGAGAGCGTCTCCAAGCTCTCCGGCGGCAACCAGCAGAAGGTCGTCCTGGCCAAGTGGATGTTCACCGACCCGGACCTGCTGATCCTCGACGAGCCGACCCGTGGCATCGACGTGGGTGCCAAGTACGAGATCTACGGCATCATCCAGCGGCTCGCCGACCAGGGGAAGGGCGTCATTGTCATCTCCTCGGAGCTGCCTGAGCTGATCGGGCTGTGCGACCGCATCTACACAGTGTTCGAAGGCGCCATCACGGGCGAGATCGCCCGGGCGGACGCCACCCCGGAAACCCTCATGAAGCAGATGACCTCGACGAAGAAGATGGCCACACGATGAGCCGATTGAAGGACCTTCAGAAGAACCTGTTCGGAGGCACCACCTCCAACGCTCGCCAGTTCGGCATGATCTTCACCCTGGTGGCGATCGTCGTCCTGTTCCAGATCCTGACCGACGGCCTCACCCTGCGGTCGGACAACCTGATCGCGCTGTTCCAGCAGAACTCGTACATTCTGATTCTGGCCATCGGCATGCTCATGGTGATCGTGGCCGGGCACATCGACCTCTCGGTCGGCTCGGTCGCCGCCTTCGCCGGCATCCTGGTCGCCAAGTCGATGACCGAGTGGGACCTTCCCTGGCCCGCTGCCATCGTGTTCGGCCTCGCCATCGGCGCGGTGATCGGCGCCTGGCAGGGCTTCTGGGTGGCCTACATCGGGGTGCCGGCGTTCATCGTCACCCTGGCGGGCATGCTGCTCTTCCGGGGCGGCAACCAGTTCATCGGTAACGCGAGCACCGTCCCGGTGCCGGAGGGCTTCCGGGAGATCGGCTCCGGCTTCCTGCCCGAGTTCGGTCCGAACACCGGCTACAACAACGCCACGCTGCTACTCGGCCTGGCCGCGGCGTTGGCGGTGGTGTGGCGCGAGATCCAGGCCCGCAAGACCCGACGGGCCATGGACGCCGACCCGGCGCCCATGTGGATCTCCGTCCTGCGGATGGCCATCATGGTCGGCGTCATCGCCTTCGCGGCGCTGCGCTTCGCCAGCGGTCGCGTCGGCACCAGCTTCCCGATCTCCGGCATCATCCTGCTGGTCCTGGTCATCGCGTACTCCTTCTACACCCGCAACACGGCCGGTGGCCGGCACATCTACGCGGTGGGCGGCAACTCCCGGGCGGCCGAGCTGTCCGGTGTGAAGCTCAAGCGGGTCAACTTCTTCGTCATGATGAACATGTCCGTCCTGGCCGCCCTGGCCGGCATGATCTTCGTGGCCCGTTCGGCGGCCTCCGGACCGCAGGACGGCAACGGCTGGGAACTGGACGCCATCGCCGCCGTCTTCATCGGTGGCGCGGCAGTCGCTGGCGGCATCGGCACCATCAGCGGCTCCATCGTCGGTGGTCTCGTCATGGCCGTGCTCAACAACGGCCTCCAGCTCATGGGTGTCGGCACCGACCGCGTCCAGATCATCAAGGGTCTGGTCCTGTTGCTGGCCGTCGCGATCGACGTCTACAACAAGAGCCAGGGGCGCTTCTCCATCATCGGGAGCCTGATGCGGCCCTTCCGCCGCGACGACTCCGCCCCACCCGCCTCACCGCCGGACGCGGAGCGCGAGCCCGCCAAGGCAGCGGTGTCCGGCTGACGGCCACCGACCTCTCTACCCGCCTCACCATCTAGAAAGGCAAGTCCTCACCATGCGTAAATTCTTCGGCACGTCGGTGGTGGCCATCAGCGCCGCCGCCATGCTGGCCCTCGCCGGCTGCGGTTCCGGCCGCGACGGCGACAGCGGCTCCGGCGGCGAGGCCGCCAAGGGCTTCGCGGCGAACTCGCTGATCGGCGTGGCCCTCCCGGCCAAGACCTCGGAGAACTGGGTCCTCGCCGGTGACCTGTTCAGCAACGGTCTCAAGGAGGCCGGCTTCCAGGGTGACGTGCAGTACGCCGGCGCGTCGACCACTGTCGCCGACCAGCAGGCCCAGATCACCGCCATGGTCACCAAGGGTGCCAAGGTCATCGTCATCGGCGCGACCGACGCCGCGCAGCTGTCGACCCAGGTCGCGGCGGCCCACACGGCCGGCGTGAAGGTCATCGCCTACGACCGGCTCATCACGAACACCCCGGACCTCGACTACTACGTCGCGTTCGACAACTTCAAGGTCGGCCAGCTCCAGGGCCAGGCCCTGCTGGACGGCATGAAGGCCAAGAAGCCGAACGGTCCGTACAACATCGAGCTGTTCTCCGGCTCGCCGGACGACAACAACGCCGGTGTCTTCTTCAACGGCGCGATGGACGTGCTCAAGCCGGAGATCGACAAGGGCAACGTGGTCGTCGCCTCGGGTCAGAAGGACGTCAAGCAGACCGCCATCCAGGGCTGGAAGGCCGAGGGTGCGCAGGCCCGCATGGACCAGCTGCTGACCTCGACCTACGGCAACAAGGAGCTGGACGGCGTCCTCTCCCCGAACGACACGCTGGCCCGCGCCATCCTGACCTCGGTCAAGGGTGCTGGCAAGCCGACCCCGATCGTCACCGGTCAGGACTCCGAGGTTGAGTCGGTCAAGTCGATCGTCAAGGGCGAGCAGTACATGACGATCAACAAGGACACCCGCAACCTGGTGAAGGAGACCATCAACATGGTCAAGGCTCTCCAGGCCGGCGACAAGCCGCAGGTGAACGACACCAAGTCCTACAACAACGGCAGCAAGGTCGTCGACACGTACCTGCTCCCGCCGGTCGCCGTCACCAAGGCGAACGCGGCTGAGGCGTACGCCACCGACCCGAAGCTCGCGCCGCTCACCAAGTAATCACCGCACGGTAGGTAGTAACGCCGATGGGTCCCGGGTCTCCTCTACCGGGACCCATCGTCGTCCCTGCACCCCCGCACCAACCGGCATCGACCCGGAAGGAGGTCTGACCGTGGCGACACCAGTACGGGCCAGGCCAGCCGGCGTCGGCCGCAACCCCGAATCCCCGCTGCCGTCGGTCCCCGGCGCCAGCCAGGAGGAGATCCGGCGGCAGAACCTCGGTGCTGTGCTGCGCTACGTCCACCTGCACGGGCCGACGTCCCGCGCCGAGCTGACCAGCCGGCTCGGCCTCAACCGAAGCACCATCGGCGCCCTCGCGGCCGACCTGGTCACCAGCGGCCTGGTCACCGAGGAGGTGCCGACCACCGCCCGCCGGGCCGGCCGCCCCTCGCTGGTGGTCAGCCCCCGCTCCGACCGGGTCTACGCACACGCGTTGAGCATCGACGCGGACCGGCTGCGTGCCGCCCGGGTCGGCCTCGGCGGGCAGATCCTCGATCTACGGGAGATCCCCCGACCCAGCGGCATGTCGGCTGTCGAAGCCGTCGGGCCCCTGGCCGACCTGGTCCGCGACATGGAACGCTCGGTGGCCGGCGACGCGCTGCTGGTCGGCGGCGCCGCGGCGGTCACCGACACCACTCGCGACCCGGACGGCAAGCTACGGATCGCCAGCATCGACGAGACGCTCGGCGCCGCGCTGGAGGCGGAGTTCAGCTCCGGGCCCGGTTTCGTGGCCGGCGACCTGGCCGACATCGCCGGTCTGGCTGAGCACGTCCGGGGCGTCGCAGTCGGCATCGACGACGTCATCTACCTGCACGGCGACCTGGGCATCAGCGCCGGCATCATCGTCGGTGGGCGACTGGTGGTCGGCCACCGGGGTCACAGCGGCAAGGTCGGCCACATGGTCGTCAACCCCAATGGCCTGCCCTGCGGCTGCGGTTCACGCGGCTGCTGGGAGACCGAGATCTCCGAAGCCGCGCTGTTGCGACACGCCGGCCGTGACCCGAGCGACCGCGCGGCGGTGGCCGAGGTGCTGCGCGCCGCGGCGGAGGGCGACCCGACCGCCCGCGCGGCGGTCGATCAGGTGGCCGACTGGCTCGGCTTCGGCGTGGCGAACCTGGTCAACGTGGTCAACCCGGATGCCGTGGTGTTCGGTGGCTCGCTGCGCGACATCTTCACCGCCGGTGCGGACGTGGTCCGGGACCGGCTCGACACCATGCCACTGCCCGCCTCCCGCGAGCACCTGCGGTTGCGCGCGGCGGCGCTCGGCCGCGACGCCGTCCTGATCGGCGCCGCCGAGTTGGCGTTCGACAAACTCCTGGCCGACCCGTTGAACGTCGGCGTCGCGGGCCAGATCGGGACCGCCGAGCAGTAGCCGCGACTCCCCGCCGGTGCCGACTCGGCTCCGGAACGGGTGGTGTGACCCCACGTCGGCCCCGACGGGTACCGCCGGCTCCATCCTGCCCCCCACTCGGTCTGATCCTCATGAGGCCTCTCCCGTACATGCTGTCGTACGTTGTACGGTAGTGCGGGCCGACGGTTTCGGGAGGGAAATTCTGTGACGACAAGAGCCGACGCGATAGTGGCGCAAGGGCTGCGCAAGCGGTATCGGGACCGATACGCGCTGGACGGGTTCGACCTGCGGGTGCCGGGGGGAACGGTGTGCGGCCTGCTCGGCCCGAACGGGGCCGGCAAGACAACGGCGGTACGGATCCTCTCCACCCTGCTCCGACTCGACGAGGGGCGTGCCGAGGTGGCCGGCTTCGACGTGACCCGCCAGCCCGACCAGGTGCGCTACCGCATCGGACTGGTGGGGCAGCATCCCGCGCTCGACGAGGCGCTGAGCGGCCGGCAGAACCTGGTGCTCTTCGGTCGGCTGTTCCACCTGGGACGCCGCCGGGCCCGCCAGCGGGCGGTCGAGCTGCTGGAACGCTTCGGTCTCGCCGACGCCGCCGAGCAGCCGGTCAGCACGTACTCCGGCGGCATGCGCCGACGGCTCGACCTGGCGGCCGGCATGATCCTGGCCCCCGGGGTCCTCTTCCTCGACGAACCCACCACCGGGCTGGACCCGCGTGGCCGCAACGAGGTGTGGGAGTCGGTCCGGGAGTTGGTACGCACCGGCACCACAGTGCTGCTCACCACCCAGCAACTGGACGAGGCCGACCAACTCGCCGACCGGATCTCGGTGGTCGAGGCCGGCCGCCTGATCGCCGAGGGAACCCCGGACGACCTCAAGACCCGGCTCGGCGGCGATCGGATCGAGGTGGTCGTCGCGGCGCCGAGCGACCTTGCCGTCGCCGTCGCCCAGATGCGCCGGGCGGCCGACGACGAACCGACTGTCGACGTGGACCGGCGGATGGTGAGCGTCCGGGTCGGTCACCGGGCCGGTGCGCTCGTCGACGTGCTGCGGGCGCTCGACGCCGTGAACGTCCCGGTGGCGGACGTCGCGCTGCGCCGCCCAACCCTGGACGACGTGTTCCTGCACCTCACCGGGCACCGCACGGCGACCGCCGAGGTGGCGGCATGAGCGCGGTGAGCATGCCGGCCCCGCCGGTGGATCTGACGCCCGGCCGGCCCGCCCTCCTGGTCGACAGCGGCACGCTGGTCTGGCGCGGCCTGGCCCGGTGGCGACGCGATCCCGGCCCGCTGATCGCCTCGCTCGGCTTCAACATCCTGATCGTGCTGATGTTCGCCTACCTGTTCGGTGGCGCGTTGCAGGTCCCCGGCGGCGGCAGCTACCGAGAGTTCCTGATGCCCGGCATGTTCGTGATGACAATGGTCTTCGGCATCAGCCTCACCACTATCGCCGTTGCCGAGGACCTGGAGCGCGGGGTGACCGACAGGCTCCGATCGATGCCCGTCTCACCGCTGGCGCCGCTGGCGGCCCGAGCGGTGGCCGACATGCTGTTCGCGCTGGTCACCCTCGGGGTCCTGCTGCTGACCGGTCTCGCGATCGGGTGGCGGGCACACGGTGGGGTCGGCGCCACGCTGGCGGCGATGGGATTGATCCTGCTGCTGCGCTTCGCAGTGATCTGGGTCGGCATCTTCCTCGGGTTGGTCACCCGCGGGCAGACGGCAGTGGTGGCCGTGCAGACCCTGGAGTTTCCGCTCGGCTTCCTCTCCAACGCGTTCGTCGCACCGTCCACCATGCCCGCCTGGCTCGGTGCGGTGGCCGCGTGGAACCCGCTGTCGGCAACCGTCGGCGCCACCCGTGAGCTGTTCGGCAACCCCGGCTGGGGCGGCGACTCCTGGGCGGCGCAGCACTACCAGTTGCTGGCGGTGCTCTGGCCGCTCGTCCTGGTCGCGATCTTCCTGCCGCTCTCGGTCGCCCGGTACCGACGGCTGGCCGGCTGAGCAGGCGCGGACGCGGGATTCGGCTCTCCCGGCCCGATCGGTGTCGGTGGTCGTCGTCAGGCTCACCGGCGTGGATGTGCACCGACTCGATCGGGCCCAGGTGGGTGATCGCCGAGGCCCCCGCTCCCCGACGAGCACCCGCCGCCCGGCTAGGCGATCCGGCGGATCCGGCGCACCGCCAGGTAGAGCAGGAGCACGGCGAGGGCGACGAAGATGCCCGTCTCGATGCCCTGGAACAGCCAGAACCGGTCCGCCGGCTGGTAGAGCTGCCAGTTGTACGCGCCCGGTTCGAGGCCCAACTCGGCGCCGCAGACCCGGCCGTCCGGCCCCTTCCCGCCCGGTGGGCACTGGATCCGGGTGTCCTCCGCGATCATCGTCCCGTCCGGGTTCCGGACGCCCTGGGTGAGGATCCAGTCCCCCCGGCTCATCTCCGGCGGCCCGTCCCCCTCGATCGGAAAGGTCTGGGTGCGTGCGGCCTGGTAGTGCGGCCGGGCCAGGATCTCCACCGCCGCTCGTACCCCGATGAACCCGGCGAGGGTGATGCCCATGGCGGGCAGCATCCGCTTCCACACAGTGCCGGCGAAGACGCCGAGCGCCACGGCGAAGAGGGTGTAGCCGATCGGGGCGATGCCCTGCAGATCGAAGACGATCATGCCGAGTCGGCCCTCGTGCGCGGCCTGGTTGAGCGGGTCGACCCACCAGGACATCCCCAGCCCGTAGACCGCCGCGAGGATCACGACAGCCGCGCCAACCAGCCCGAACTTCACCAGTGCCCACCGGTTCCGGCCGACGCCCTGGGTCCAGACGAACCGGTGCGTGCCCTGCTCCACCTCACGGGCGACCAGCGGGGCACCCCAGAACAGGCCGACCAACGCCGGCAGCGTGATCAGCAGCACGGCCACCAGGTTGAGGCTGCCGTACTGGTTGCCAAAGCGTCGGAAGCCCGCGTCGCAGGTCTCGCGGGTCGTCTGCGCCACGTCGGCGCGGGCAAGTTGACTGACGCAGTCCGCCAGCCCGAGGTCGCTGAAGGTGTTCCGCATCGCCAGGCCGATCGGCACCAGCACAGCGGCGAGTGCCGCGAACCCCAGCAGGGTGTAGAACGCCTGCTTGCGATGTTGCCGCCAGGTCAACCAGATCATGCCGCTACCCCCCACTCGCTGTGACTGGTCTGCGTGGTGCCGTCGGCCAGGTAGGCCAGCACGACGTCCTCCAGGCTCACCTCGCGGACCGTCCAGGCCGGATCGGTGACCGGCCCGTCGGTGCGAACCAGCAGTGTCGACTGCCGGTCGGTGTGGCTGGCCCGGACCACTGCGGCGACGCCCCCGACAGCGCCGCCGTCGTGCCGCGGACCGACGAGCTGCCGGTGCCCGGCGACCAGGTCGTCGACAGCACCGGTGAGCTGCACCTGGGAGGCGTTCAGCACGATCAGGTAGTCACAGACGCGTTCCAGGTCGGCCAGCAGGTGCGAGGAGAGCAGAACCGTGGTGCCCGACTCCGCGACGCTGCCCATCAACGACTGGAGGAACTCCCGTCGAGCCAAGGGGTCGAGGCTGGCGACCGGTTCGTCGAGCAGCAGCAGCCGGGGCTGCTTGGCCAGTGCCAGAGCAAGCGCGACCTGGGCCCGTTGACCGCCGGAAAGCTTGCCGACCGGCTTGTCCGGTGGAATGCCGAGCTGCGCCAGCCGAGTACGGGCCAATGCCGCGTCCCACCGCTTGTTCAGCTTGCCGCCGGCGATGACCAGCTCGGCCGCCGTGAAGTCCCGGTACAGCGGGGTGTCCTGGGCGACGAACCCGATGTCGGCCAGTCCCTCCGTGTCGCCGTACGGGGACCGACCGAACACCCGGACCGTGCCCGCATCGGGCTTGAGCAGCCCGACGGCCAGGTGCAACAACGTGCTCTTGCCCGCGCCGTTCGGCCCGACCAACGCGGCGATCCGGCCGGCCGGCAGATGCAGCGAGCAGTCCCGCAACGCCCAGGTGCTGCCGTAGCGCTTGCCGAGCCGGTCTGCTTCCAAGACCATGTCCATTCCTTGTCCTCTCGTTCCGTTCACGCGGGCTCTCTCTGTGGGGCGTCGTCGGCGAGGGTGGCGCGCAGCGTCGTCTCCACCAGGGCGATGACGTCCTCGGCCGTGAGACCGGCGGCCTGCGCCCGGTGCAGCCAGGCGACCAGGTCGTCGCGCAGCTCGGCCTGGTTGGGCAGGGACGCGCTGGCCAGGGTGCGCTGAACGAACGTGCCCACCCCGGGTCGCCCGCCGACCAGACCCTCGATCTCCAACTCCCGGTACGCCTTCAGCACCGTGTTCGGGTTGATCGCCAGGGATTGCGCGACGTCCCGGACCTTCGGCAACTGGTCGCCCGGTGTCAGCAGGCCAACCCGTAGCGCCTGTTTCACCTGCTGCACGAGCTGCATGTAGGTGTTCACCTTCGACCGGCTGTCCAGTACGAACTCGATCACTCCCGATGATCCTTCCTGTTGTCCTACGACAGTAGGACTAATAGACAGCTTCATCGGTGACCCCCCGGCTGTCAAGCCCGACGGGGCACGTTCAGTTCGGAGCCGGCGCGTCTCGTCCGGCGCGCCGTGCGCTAGCGGCGGCGCATCGGGTCCTGCCCTACGTGCGGGCCGACCCGGTGGCACCGGCAGGCCACCGGTTGGCACCCAGGGGTCAGCCCGCAGGGAAGGGACCGGCAGCGATCCGCGTGGACGGGGAGGTGTTCGGTGGTCACCAACGAACTGACGACGTCGAGGGCGACTCCACTACAGGCCGCTCGCGCCCGGGGTCGCGTACGCGGGCGGTTGATCCTGCTCGGCCCGGCGTTCGTCGCCGCCGTCGCGTACGTCGACCCCGGCAACTTCGCCACCAACTCCGCCGCCGGCGCCCGCTACGGCTACCTGCTGGTCTGGGTCGTGGTGGTGGCCAACCTGATGGCGATGCTGGTGCAGACGCTCACCGCGAAGCTGGGTCTGGCCACCGGGCGCAGCCTGCCCGAGCTGTGCCGGGAACGTCTACCGCGGCCGGTGAACCGCGTGATGTGGGTGCAGGCCGAGTTGGTCGCCATGGCCACCGACCTGGCCGAGGTGATCGGTGGTGCCGTCGCGCTGTACCTGCTCTTCGGCATCCCCCTGCTGCCCGGTGGAATCATCATCGGCACTGCCGCGTTCGCCGTGCTGGCCCTGCGCTCGCGCGGGTACCGCGCCTTCGAGGTCGTCATCGCCGTCCTGCTCGGGGTGATCGTGCTGGCCTTCGCCGCCAACCTGCTCGCCTCCGGCTCCGATCCCGCCTCGGCCATGGCCGGCATGGTGCCGCGCCTACAGGGCACGGACAGTGTGCTGCTGGCCGCCGGCATCCTCGGCGCGACAGTCATGCCGCACGTCATCTACGTGCACTCCGCGCTCACCCGCGACCGCATTCCCGCCGCCGACGACACCGAGCGCCGGATCCTGTTCCGCGGCCAACGCACCGACGTGCTGCTCGCCCTGAGCGCGGCCGGCGCGGTCAACCTCGCCATGCTGCTGATCGCCGCGGCCAGCTTCCGGGGCGGCGGCCCGGGCGGTGCGGACAGCCTGGAAGGGGTGCACGCCGGGCTGGGTCAGACCATCGGGACCGCCGCCGCGTTCGGCTTCGCCGTCGCCCTGCTGGTCTCCGGGCTCGCCTCCACGAGCGTCGGGACCTATGCCGGAGAGGTGATCATGCAGGGCTTCCTGCGTCGGCGGGTTCCGCTGCTGCTGCGTCGGCTGGTCACCCTGCTGCCCGCGCTGGCCGTGCTCGCCATCGGCCTCGACCCGACCCGGGCGCTCGTGCTGTCCCAGGTCATCCTCAGCTTCGGCATCCCGTTCGCGCTGATCCCGGTGGTTGCCTTCACCCGCCGACGCGACCTGATGGGCAACCTGGTCAACCACCCGCTCACCACCGCCGCCGCGTCACTGGTGGCCGTGCTGGTGGTCGCGCTCAACGCGTTTCTCCTCTGGCAGGTCGTTGCCGGCTGAGCCGGCTGGTCGGCGTCGCCGGCTGAGCCGGCCGGTCGGCTCAGCCGGCGCAGCGGGGCGGGTGTGGTCAGGTGCGGCGCCCCTCGTCGCGGGCCGGGATCTCCTGGCGCTGTTCGAGGGCGTCCGCCGGATTGGCGTCGGCCGGCAGCGACGTCACCTCTTCGAGCGTGCCCGCCGGGAAGGCGCCCTGCTCGGCCAGGTCGGCCTCGGACGCCTCCGGGTCCACGTCACCCGACACCCGGTCCGGCGGCCCGACGTCGAACGCGTCCTGCCGTTGTTCCAGAGCATCTGCCTCCGGCGGAGGGAACGTGCCGCCCTGTTCGTCCCGGTACGTGCTCATCGGAGCCTCCCACCCGGCGGGTGTCGACATGCCGCCGGGCCGCTGCCTACCCGCCAGCGCCGCACTCAGGCCGGCGTGCCGGTCAAGATCTGGGCAGTTTCCGGGAAAGTGCTGCCTCC
This sequence comes from Micromonospora sp. NBC_00330, assembly GCF_036136635.1. Classification (NCBI taxonomy): domain Bacteria; kingdom Bacillati; phylum Actinomycetota; class Actinomycetes; order Micromonosporales; family Micromonosporaceae; genus Micromonospora; species Micromonospora sp. NBC_00330. Next base: position 3,815,151 of record NZ_CP108012.1, on the reverse strand, counting down.
GCAGGCGGCGGAAGCAGCACTTTCCCGGTAGTTGCGCGGATCGTGGGAGGGGTCGGCGTCATGCCCGACGGCAGTGGCCCGGCGTCGGATTCCGTACCGTGGTGGGCGCCCCCAGGTCGACCGGGGTCGGGCCGGCCGAGCAGGCCAACGCGCCCACCTGGCCGCCGGTGAGGATGGGCGCCGATGCGGTACCGGTCAGCGCCAACAGCCCGGCCACTCGGGCCCCCACCATCGTGACGTGGTCTGTGGTGCCGGTCAGCGCCACCGCGCCGCGTACCTCGGTGTTCAGCACCTCGACGGCCGTGGCGCGGGACGCCGTCAGGTTTCCGGCGATCGAGGAGCCCTGGGCGACCAGGGCGGCGCCCGGCGCGACGGTGACCGGGCCGGTCACGGTGGCCGCGCGCAGGCAGGTGACACCGGCGCTGACGGCCAGCGGGCCGGCGTGCCGGCCGCTGACCACCGTGGTGCAGGTCGGTGGCGGCGGGATCAGCGTGGCCACGAACGCGCGGGCCGCCCCGATGTTGCCGACGGCGTCGATGCCCCGGTACTCGATGCGGTGCCGGCCGTACCCGGGAGACCGCTCGGCGAACGGGGACACGGACAGGCCGCCCGAACCGAGGTTGCCGTAGACCAGGCCGTCCACGTCGGTGCCGGTGGCGGTGAACAGGAACGGTGATCGGGCGTCGGTGGGCCAACCGTAGTAGTTGTGCCACCCGTCGCCGTCGAGCCGGAACTCGGAGGTGACCTGACCGGTGCCGTCGTCGGTGCCGGTCAACCCCATGGTGAACGGGGCGTTGTACACGTACTCGGTGGGTCGGCCGGGCCGGGTGACGGTGAGCAGCGGCTCGGAGAGGGCGTACGCCACCTCGGGCCGCGTCGCGTCGACCGTCCAGGTGCGGGTCACCGCCCTCCCGGTGCCCGGCTCGCTGACCCGGGCGGTCAGCCGGTGGGTCCCCCGCGACAGGCGTAGGGCGCCCAGGTCCACGTCCCGGTCGGTGCCGGTGTCGGCCAGCGGCCGGCCGTCGAGCGTCCAGCGCACGCGTGACACCCGATCGGTGGGCTGGCTGGTCCGCACGTACACCACGTCGTGCGCGCCGACCGGCCGGTCGGTAGCTGTGGACGCGGTGATCGCCAACGGCGACTCCACCGCCGGGGTACGCACCGCGGTGTCCACGGTCCAGGCGCGGGTCTGGGTCAGCGCCGCTGAGCTGCGGATCGCCGGGTCGCGGACGAACTCCGTCGGGTCGGTCACCGTGGCGGTCACCGTGTGCCGGCCGGGGGAGAGCCGTAGCTTCCGCAGGTCCAGGTGGCGGGCGTTGCCGGTACGCGGCACCGCAGTGCCGTCCACCGACCACGTCACTGTCAGCGCGTGGCTCACCGGATGCAGGGTGTCCACCCAGAGCAGCCGGTCCGCGCCGACCGCCTGACCGGTGCCCGTGCCGCCCTGCACGATGCCGACCCGGGCGGCGATCCGTTCGGTCATCCGCTCCCGGCCGACCTGGTCGAAGTAGAAGCCCAGCGACTTCATCATCGAGTGCCGGCTCGGTCGCCACACCCCACGCTGGAGGTACAGGCCGCCCTCGTAGCGGCCGATCGTCCCGCCCGCCTCGCTCGGCTCACCCAGCCAGCGCCACCACTTGGCCCTGGTCTCGCGCATCTGCCGCTCGGTCAGCACCGTGTGGTGCACCGAGTCCGGTTCCGGCCCGCTGTAGGTGTCGCCCGGCACCCCACGGCCGTAGTAGTCGTACTCGTCCTGCAAGCCACCGAGCGAGTGCCCCAGCTCGTGCGGGCTGATCAGCGCGGAGAGCGCGTTGCCGCCGGAGGCGGTGGCGTTGCTGCCGCCGGCCCCGCCGTAGGTGTCGCTGTTGGCCAGCGCGATCAACTGGCGGTTGCCGGGGTTGGTGCCGACGGCCAGGTCGGCGTACGCGTTCGCGGCGGCGCCGTCGACAGTGAGCAGGCGTTGCACGCTCGCCGGGTTGCAACCACCCCAGAAGCCCATGCCCAGCGCGGTGTCGCGTCGCGGCGCGGACAGGCCGGGGTCGCAGTCCACCCCGGACTCCGCCGAGACGATCTCCACGGCATAGACGTTGAAGTAGCTGCGGTAGGACTTGAACGGCTCGATCGTCCACAGGGTGTTGAGGTGCCGGTCCACGTGTGCTCGGAAGGTGGGCAGGTCGGCCTCGGTGTAACCGTCGCCCAGCAGGACCAGGTTGAACCGCGTCGCCGGATCACCGGTGACCTGGATCGGCACCACTGTGGCGTCGGCCACCGGGGCGGCGGCCGGTGTGGCGGCGGCCGGTGTGCCGACCGTCAGTCCCGCCGCGACGAGCGCCGCGACACACAACCCCGCTCTGATCCGCACGCTGTGCCCCTTCCCTGGCCGGTCGGCCTGGCGGCGCCGGGCGCCGGGCCCGGCGGGGGCGCCGTCGTCCGGGCCTGCCGCGACCGTGGACATCTCGGACCGTACCGGTCTGCGCACCGACAGGTAACCCTCCGCCGTCCTTGCTGGACGTCGGAGGTGCCCGAACCGCTCGGCGCAGCCAAACCGGCGCTCGGCTCGCGCCCGTGCCGGAATCGGTACTGCCAAGCCGAGTCATCGCTCAGCATCAATGCATTCGTTCGGGCGTGGTCGTCGTTTTCGGCGGACGGCGTACCACCGACGGTCCCGGGCGACCTTCGAGGAGAGGGATCAACCATGCGATGGAACGCACGACGGGCCGCCGCCGGGGCCTTCGGGCTCGTCCTCGGCGCCGTGCTGGCGCTGGCCCAGGTCGCACCCGCTCAGGCCGAGTCGAACGGTGGCGTACGCGTGATGCCACTCGGTGACTCGATCACCGACGGGTTCAACGTGCCCGGCGGGTACCGGATCAACCTGTGGCAGCGGCTGGCTGGCGGCGGCTACACGGTCGACTTCGTCGGTTCCGGGTTCAACGGGCCGGCCAGCCTCGGTGACCACGACCACGAGGGCCACTCGGGTTGGCGCATCGACCAGCTCGACGCCAACATCGTCACCTGGCTGCGGGTTACCGACCCGCGTACGGTGCTGCTGCACATCGGCACCAACGACGTGAACCAGAACTACAACCTCGCCAGCGCTCCGGCCCGGCTCTCCGGTCTCATCGACAAGATCAGGTCGACGGCTCCGGAGGCGGACGTCTTCGTCGCCACCATCACCCCGGAGTCCGACCCGAACCTGGAAGCGCGGGTGCAGGCGTACAACGCGGCGATCCCCGGGATCGTGGCGCAGAAGGGCAGCCGGGTGCACCTGGTCGACATGCACGCCGCGCTCACCACCGCCGACCTCGCCGACGGCGTCCACCCCAACGCCGGCGGGTACGACAAGATGGCCGCCCGCTGGTACGCCGCGCTGCAGGCGGTGCCCGGCAGCCTGGTCCCGGCAGGCGGGCCGCCGGTGGGTACCGCTGTCGGCCTGGTCAACCCCGCCTCCGGGCGTTGCCTGGACGTGAACGGCGCCAGCACCACCGCCGGCGCCGCCACGATCATCTGGGACTGTCACGGGGGAACCAACCAGCGTTGGACCCGTACCGCCGCCGGGGAGCTTCGGGTCTACGGCGATCGGTGCCTGGACGTGAACGGCGGGGCGAGCGCCGACGGTACGAGGGTGCAGATCTGGACCTGCAACGGCACCGCCGCGCAGCGCTTCACGTTCCGCGCGGACGGCACGATCGTGCTCACCTCCGCCGGCAAGTGCGTCAACGTGACCTCCGCCGGCACTGCCAACGGCACGACCACGCAGCTCTGGACCTGCAACGGCACGGGCGCACAGCGCTGGTCCGCCCGCTGACGCACGGCCCGGGCCGGTTCACGTCGTATACCCCGACGGGGCCGGCCCTGGGCGGGCCGTGACCGGTCAGTCGGCAGTCGCCTCGGGCGTGGTGTTCCGGCGGGTACCGGCGGCCAGCCCCAGCGCCAGCAGCACGCACGCCGCGCCGACCAGGAAGAGCAGCGACGCGGCCGGCTGGCCCAGCCACTCCCAGTACGGGTGCCAGGCCGGGTGTGGCTCGCCGAGGTGGTGGTGCAGCAACTGTGGTGCGGCCAGCGCCACCGGCAGCCACCACAGCACGGTGGCCACACCGATCAGGCCGTTCACGGTGCCGCGGCTACGGCGTCCCTCGGTGCGTCGGGTGACCCAGCCGAAGACCAGCCAACCGGCCACCGCGCCCAGCACCGTGCCGAGCACTCCGGCGGGGACCACCAGGGGCGGTGGCGCGCGGTGCAGCTCGACCGAGAGGTAACTGGCGTCGACGGCTGTCTGCGAGGAGATCGAGGCGTTCAGGATGGTGTCGCCACGTCGGGCGGTCAACGCGGTGTCGGTGACCGCCCGCGGGGTGGCGCACATCTTGTCACCGCAGCTGACGCGATCGGACACCTGTGGGTCGTACACCCGCCAGCCGCCACCGGTCAGGCGGTCCCGGGCCACAGTGACGATCTGTGCGACGGGCGCCGGTGGTGCGCCGAGTGCGCCGGCGCCGGTGGCGCTCTCCTGATATTCGCCGCCGTCACCGAACACCAGGGTCTTGACGGTTCCCAGGCGCAGCGCGTGCCCGTAGACGACGAAGAGCGCCGGCGGGGTGTCGATCTCGCCGAGGTCGTGGCCGGGAAAGACCTCGGTGAGGATGGCGGCGGCCTCGGCCCGGTCGGGTTGCGGTCGGGACGTCTCCCAGGCGGCCCGGCTGGCCAGCGCGCCGGTGAAGAGGCCGCAGACGACAGCGGCGAGCGGCACCCATGCGACGGCGGAGCCACCGGCCGGGCGGCCGAGGCGGCGCAGCAGCCGCCGTCCGAACCCTGTGGCCGGCGCGGTGTCGCTCACGGACATGTCCACCCTCCGGCGTGAAGATCAGGCGGAGCGACAGTACATCGACCAGGGGTCCCGGCGCGTCCCCCCGATGACCGTCGACCGTGGCCGGGATCGGCCAGGATGGGCGGGTGGCCGGTCACGGCCGCGACGAGGAGGGTGGGCGATGCGGGTACGTGGACGGTTGACCTGGGGGCGGCGTGCTCGTGCGGGGGCGGTACTGACGGCGTTGCTCGCGGGCCTGGTGCCGCCGGCCGCGGTGCTGGTGCCGGGCGCTGCCACGGCGGCCGCCGCAGCGGCGGGGACGCCGGTCTGCCAGGTGCGCGACGACCGGCTGCGCGAGATCTCCGGGATGGTCGCCACCGACGACGGGTACGTGGTGATCAACGACGGGGCCGACGACGAGGCCCGCCGCCGGATCTTCTTCCTCGACCAGCGCTGCGCCGTGGTGCGCACCGTCTCCTTCCCGTCCCGGCCCCGCGACACCGAGGACCTGGCCATCGGCCGGGACGGCACCGTCTGGGTCGCCGACATCGGCGACAACGACCGCACCCGGACGACGGTCGGCGTGTGGCGGCTCGCGCCGGGGGCGAAGCAGCCGGTGCTGCACCGGATGACCTACCCGGACCGTCCGCACGACGCCGAGGCGCTGCTGCTCGACGCGTCCGGTCGGCCGCTGATCGTCACCAAGGGCGGCAGTGGCGCGGTCTTCCTGTACGCGCCGGCCACCGCGTTGCGGCCGGACGCGTCGACGCCGCTGACCGCGCTCGGCCAGGTGACAGTGCCGTCGACCACTACCAGCAACCCGTTCTCGTTCCTGGGGCGCGGCGTGATCACCGGCGCGGCGAACGCGCCGGACGGACGGCGGGTGGTGCTGCGCAGCTACGCCGACGCCTTCGAGTACGACGTGCCCGACGGCGACGTGGTCCGCGCGTTGACCACCGGCACCCCGAGGATCACCCCGTTGCCGGACGAGCCCCAGGGCGAGTCGATCACCTACAGCCGGGACGGTCGGTCGTTGCTCACCGTCTCCGAGTCCGCCGGTCAACCAGCCGGCACCCGCTCGACGATCCTGCGCTACCCGGCCACGGCCACCACGCTCACCGCCGCGCCGTCCACGGAGTCCGTCGACCCGGTGTCGCCCACTGCGGTCCGTCCGGCCGCCGGAGAGGTCGGCGCAGGGGGCGGGCGGACCTGGCCGCTGGCCCTCGGCGCGGGAACACTGCTGTTCCTGCTCGGGTTGGCCGGCCTGCTGTGGTGGCGGCACACCGCACGCCGGTGAGCGGGCCGGCCCTGCGGCAGGATGGGGGGATGCCCGTCCTGTCCACGTTGCGCCACCCGATCGTCGCCGCCCCGATGGCTGGTGGCCCGTCCACGCCCGCGCTGGTGGCCGCCGTGTCCGCAGCGGGTGGGCTGGGCTTCCTCGCCGCCGGGATGATCGACACCGGCCGGCTGGTCGCCGACGTCGCCGAGGTCCGCGCGCGTACCGATTCGCCGTTCGGTGTGAACCTCTTCCTGCCCGACCCCGGCGGCGTCGACGAGGCCGCCGTCCGGGCGTACGCCGAACGGCTCGCCCCGCAGGCCGCACAACGCGGCGTGAGCCTGGGCGAGCCGGTGGGCGGCGACGACGCGTACCCGGAGAAGCTGGCCGCGCTGCTCGAGGACCCGGTCCCGGTCGTGTCGTTCGTGTTCGGGCTGCCCGACAGCGCGGCAGTGACCGCCCTGCGCGAGCGGGGCACCGAGGTGTGGGCCACCGTCACCCGCCCGGACGCCGCGACCGCCGCCGCCGACCTGGGTGTGGACGCGGTGGTGGTGCAGGGCACCGAGGCCGGTGGGCATCGCGGCGGCCTGCCGGACGACGACGACTACGGGTTGCTGCCGCTGCTCCGGCTGACCGCCGCCCGCTGTGACCGGCCGTTGGTGGCCGCGGGTGGCCTCGTCGACGGGCCCTCGGTGGCCGCCGTGCTGGCCGCCGGCGCCGCCGCCGCGCAACTGGGCACGGCCTTCCTGCGCTGCCCGGAGGCGGGCAGTTCGCCGATGCACCGGGCGGCCGTGGCCAGTGCCGCGCCGACCGCGTTGACCCGGGCGTACACCGGTAAGCGGGCCCGTGGCGTGGCCAACAACTTCCTGCGCGAGCACGACGCGGTGGCACCGCGCGGTTACCCCCAGGTGCTGCACCTGACGCGTCCCCTGCTCGCCGCCGCCCGGCGCGACGCGGACGCATCGGTGGCCAACCTGTGGGCCGGGCAGGCGCACCCGCTGGCCCGGGACGTGCCGGCGGCGCAGGTGGTCGCCGAGGTGAGCGCCGACGCCCGGGCCGCGCTGGCCACAGTGGTCGAGCGGTCCAGCCGCTGGGGCTGACCAGGACGCCGGCAGCCGGCTCGGGCGGGCGGGACAGGCCGGGCGGGCCAACCCGTTAGAGTCTCGCCGTGATCGAGATCGGTGCGCAGGTCGAGCTGTCCCACCCGGCTGAGCGGGTCTGGCGCGCCCTGACCGATCGGGAGTTGCTCGGCCGGTGGTTCGCCGAGGCCGAGATGGTCGAGGGCGTACCGGACCGGATGCTGCTGCACACCGCCGGTCTGCCCGGCTTCGAGGCCAACGTCGAGGTCGAGGTGACCGAGCGGCAGGAGCCGGACCTGCTCGTGCTCGCCTGCGACGAGGCCGGCCGGCTCAGCGAGCTGACCTGCACGGTCACGACCACGAAGCAGGGCTGCCGGCTGGAGCTACGGGAGGTCAGCACGCACGGCGCGTGGTCCGCCGAGCAGCACGAGCCGCGCGAGCAACAGCTCCGGCAGGCGCTGACGGTACGGCTGCCGGCCATCCTCGACTGGCTCGCCTTCCAGCAGGTCGACCTGCGCCGGGCCGACGGTGGGATGACAGCGGAACTGCCGCTGATCGGCGTACGCGGCAGGGCCGGCCGCAATCCTCGTCGGCGTCGCACGCTGGTCGCCGTGGTCGCGGGTGTCGTGCTGGTGGCGGGGACGACGGCCTGGGTGACGTTGCCGCCCGACTCGAAGCCGGCCGCCGCGCCGGCACCGACCGCGACCGCGTCGCCTACCGTGACGGCCGGCACAGTGACCGTCGCACCCACGGCGACCCCCTCGGCGCGCCCCTCCCGGGCCACCGCTTCGGCGACCACGTCGCCGAGCCGGACCCCGTCGGCGAAGCCCTCGCGGACACCCGCGTCGGCTGCGCCACCTCCACCTCCACCACCGGCGCCCGTCACGGCCCGCTACGAGACCGACTCCGACCGACTGTTCGGCTACACCGGCGAGATCGTGGTCCGCAACCCCGGCGGCGCACCGGTGGCGGACTGGGCAGTGGTGGTCACCCTCGCCGAAGGCACCACAGTCGACGACGTCGACGGCGCGAACTGGCGACAGGACGGACAGGCGATCACCTTCACCGGAGCCGCGGTGGCGGCCGGGGGATCCCAGACGATCAGCTTCGACGTCCGCGACAGCCGGCCGAACGCCCGGGAACCGGAGAGCTGCACGATCGGCGGGCAACGGTGCGCGGGCCTCTGACTAGGCTGCCGTCATGGCACTGCTGCACAGGGCGACCCTGCACCCCACGAAACTGGACCTGCTGACGGCCTGGCTGCCCGACCGACAGTGGTTCGCGGGACCGACCGTCGTCGAGGTGGTGAGCCGGGGCGCCTACCGCTTCGACGACCCGGCCGGCGAGGTCGGCATCGAGACGATGCTGGTCGGGGCCGCGGACGGGCCGGTCCACCATGTTCCGCTCACCTACCGCGCCGCGCCCCTCGACGGTGCGGACGGGTGGCTGGTCGGCACCACCGAGCATTCGGTGCTCGGCCGGCGCTGGGTGTACGACGGCTGCGTCGACCCGGTGTACGCGGCCGCCCTCGCCCACGCGATCCTCACCGGCAGCGGCCAGGCGGAGCAGTACTTCGAGGTCGACGGCCGGCGCGAGGTGCGTGAGCCGACCGTGACGGTCGTCGTCGACGGCGCCGCCGACGCCCAGCTGCCGGCCGTCGGCGCGGTGCGGCGGGTGGTCGACGAGGACCGCACGTTCATCCACACCGACACCGTCGAGCTGGTGGTCGTGCGCCGGCCGGGGGCCGGGGCCGACGGGCCGGCCGGCGGCATGCTGAGCGGCAGATGGGACGGTCAGTCCACGACAGTGCCGCTGGCGTACGTCAGGACGCGCTGATCTGTGCGGTGGGCGGCCCGATCGCTCGGGCCGCCCACCGCTGTCACCACTGCGCCGGAGGCGGGGGCGGCGACACGGGTGGCCGGTCGTCGCAGGTGATGGTGTTGGGCAGCAGCCACGGCGCGAGCCAGCCGCCGTCGTTGCCGCCGAGGTCGGTCAGCGTGAACTCGGAACCGGCCGGGGTGAAGTGGAACGATCCGCAGTTGTTGACGCCGACCGCCCCGACGTTGCGGGCGTCCACGTTGGCGAACGAGGCGGACCCGGCGGCGCGGGCGCTGACCACCGAGGTGCCGGTGCCGTCGACCCGGACGTCCCGGAACCGCGCATCGGAGATCGAGTAGAGATCCTTCACCGGCCAGTCGCTGACCAGCATGATCGCGTTGTACGTGTTGTCCAGGTACGCGTCACCGGTCACCTCGATGGGCGCCTCGATGCTGCGATCCAGGGCGAAGACCCAGATCGCGCCGAGCCCGATGTTCCAGTTCAGCTCGTACGTGCCGGCGCGGGCGGTGGTGTTGTTGGTGAACCGCAGGTGCCCGGTGAACGGCTCCGCGCCGAAGCGGGCCCCGGCATGCAGGCCGCTGCCCTCGCGTACCGGGTCGGCGACCAGGTTGTGCGAGACGGTGGTGTCGGTGCCGCCGTAGATGGCGATGCCGTTGGCCAGGGTCGGTGACTGCACCGTGTTGTGGTCGAACGTGTTCCGCGCGTTGGCCGTCTTCTCCGACCACATCGCCAGGCCGTCGTCGCCGGTGTTGCGGACGAAGTTGTGCGCAACCAGGGAGTCGGTCACGCCGGTGTGGAAGTTGAGCGCGTCGGCGATCTGGTCGACGATGATGTTGTTGGTGACCCGCACGTTGCGCATCGGGCCGTCGAACCACAGGCCGGCCTTGGTGTGGTGCAGGTAGAGCCCGTCGATGGTGGAGTCGCTCATCGCCCCGCCGATCGCGTTTACCTGGTCGGTGTCGATGCGCTCCCGCACGTCGCCCTCGATGGTGAAGCCGGAGAGGTGCACGTTGCGGCTGCCGCCGTCGGCGGCGTCCCGACCGTAGAACCCGACTCCGGTGTGCACCGAGCCGTCCGGCGCGGGAGTCGGCAGGGCGACCTCGCGGCCCTTGATCGTGGTGTACCAGTTGCCGGCGCCCTCGATGGTCACGTCGTCGACGATGATGTGCCGGTTGACCTGGTAGGTGCCCGGCGGGACGTACACCTTGAGGTGGGCGCGCCGAGCGAAGGCGATGGCCCGGTCCAGCGCGTCGGCGGAATCCCGCCGGCCGGTGGGGTCGGCGCCGAAGGCGAGCACGTTCGCGGCGAGCAGCCGGACGTGCGGCGGCGCCACCAACTCGGAGTCGAGCAGGTCGATGACGGTCCAGGCGGCGGCGCTACCGGGCGGCGCGGTGAGCCGGACCTTGTCGCCGGCTCGGTAGGTGCGCCCGAGCAGCAGCCGCTGCTCGTCGTAGAAGTGGGTGGGCCGGAACGGCTTGTCGATGCTCGGGTACGGCGTGGTGGCCGACGGCACGCACTGGCACTCGGTGATCCACCAGTCCGGGTGCAGCAGCCCGGCCTGTGGGTCGTTGGTGAACGGGTACTGGTTGTAGAGCCACGAGTACTGCGATGTGAGCGTCATGGTGCGCAGGTGCTTGCCGTTGACAGCGACCCGCAGCGGCGCGGTGATCCCACCGCCCTGCGGCGCGTCCGGGATGCTGTACCGAACGGTGATCCCGTTCGCCGCGCTGGGCAGGACGAACTCCACGTACTCGCCGGGGGTGAGCCGGACCGCCCGGCGGCCGGAAGCCTCCGCGGGCAGCGTGTAGGCGGACCGGTCGGGTCCGATGATCTCGCCGTTGGTGCGGGCGTTCTCCGCTTCCTGTTCGAGGAAGTCGACGTCCGCGCCGCGTCCGGCGACCAGCGCCGGATCGAGGGCGGCCCGGGTGACCACGGGCTGCGCGCCGGCGGACCCGGGTGGACTGGCGGCGGCCGCGGTGGGCCCGGCGACCAGCACGGCGAGACCGGCCGCGAGCGCGACGGTGCCGCTGGGCCGGCCGGGGCGTCCCCGCGCCGGCGTGAGGCTGCGAAACATCGGTGACCCTCCTGGGTGGGTGGTGGTGGAGGTCCGCCCGGCGTTCCCCCGACGCCCGACATTGATCGTCATGATGCAGCACCAGACAGGGCACTGCAAGACGCCTATCGAACAACGAAAATAAACGACTACCAGGCCGCAAGAAATGGACGGTCGTCGAGTTGAGGTGTCGCGCGTCGCCCGCCCCGACCAGCTCATGCCCGGCGTAGGCTGATCCGCGTGGATCAAGAAGACCGGATTGCCCTCTTCCTCGACTACGAGAACCTCGCGTTGGGCGCACGCGACCATCGCGGCGGCGCGGCCTTCGACTTCCGGCCCATCGCCGACGCGCTGGCCGAACGAGGTCGGGTGGTGGTCCGCCGGGCGTACGCCGACTGGTCCTACTTCGACGAGGACCGCCGGATGCTCACCCGGTCCCACGTCGAGCTGATCGAGATTCCACAGCGGATGGGCGCGTCCCGTAAGAACGCCGCTGACATCAAGATGGCCGTCGACGCGATCGAGTTGGCGTTCGAACGCGACTACATCTCCACTTTCGTGATCTGTAGTGGTGACAGCGACTTCACCCCGCTGGTGCACAAGCTGCGCGAGCTGAACAAGCGGGTCATCGGCGTCGGGGTCGAGGGGTCCACCTCGGGGCTGCTTCCCCCGGCGTGCGACGAGTTCCTGTACTACGACCGCCTCGAGGGCGTGGACATCCCTCCGGCCCGTGGTCGGCGCGCTCGTCCCGCCACCCGGCAGGCCGGCGCGGAGCAACGCCCATCCGAGCCGGAGCGGGAGCACGAGCCGGAGGTGGACCGTCGGCCGGCGGGGGAGGAGCCCGGCCGCGACGTGGACGCCCTCGCCGTGCTCGTCGCCCAGTCGGTCGCCGGGTTGCAGGGCAGCGCCAACGGTGAGGTCACCGCCTCCCGGCTCAAGCGCACCCTGCTGCGCAAGGACCCCACCTTCAGCGAGTCCGACTACGGCTTCCGTACCTTCGGCGAACTGCTGCGCCACCTCGCTGAGCGCAACGTGATCGAGCTGGCCGAGGGCCCGGCGAAGGGCGACCCCGAGGTCTCACTGCCCGAGCACGGCGATCGGGAGGTGGCGTTCGGCCTGCTCCGAGGCGTCGTGGCGGACCTCGGTAGCGGCGGCAACCCGGTGGCGTTGTCCGGGTTGAAGAACCAGGTACGCCGGGCCCGCCCCGACTTCAGCGAGAAGAAGCTCGGCTACCGCAGCTTCCTCCAGTTCTGCAAGGCCGCCGCCACCGCCGGCGTCCTGGACCTGCGCTGGAGCCCCGAAGCCGACGACTACCTCCTGACAACCCAAACCTGACCGCCCCGCCCCGCCGCCTGTCTCCCGCAGGCGTTGATCAAGAGGTTTGCGTCACGGGGAACGCGGTTCGTGACGCAAAGCTCTTGATCAACAAGGGCTGGGGGTGGGAGTTGCGGGGAGGGGGCAGAGTGGGGCGGGGTTCCTGATTCGCAAGTCAGGAGGGGGAGAACGGCCCGTTATGGTTTCGAACCGTCAACGGTTGGCCCGAAATGCGCCTGGATTGTCGCCCTTGCCCCGGTCCGGGCATACCTGCGCCGTACCCTCGGCGCGGGAATTGCTATACGGTCGGCGAATGAAGGTGGAGGAGCACTGGTGGAACGGAGACACGACCCCGCGCGGGCGCAGGGACGTGTACATCCGTACTGACGGGCAGGGTTGGGAGGTCCGCGCCCAGATCGGTGGGGCGTCGGGTCGTGAGCGGGTGCAGCAGTGCCCAAGCCGGGCCTCGGCGGCCATCCTCGCCGACGCCTGGCGCGGCACCCACCCATCCTGGCGCGAGCTAAAGCAGCGCTGATCCGGCACCGGGCCGGGTCGGCAACGCTCCCGGGCTCCAGCCCGGCGCGCCCGCCGACCGGCCCGGCGCTCGGTACGTCGGTCCACCGAAAGCGCTCAGCGATTCACGTTCAACTCGCACGTCACCGCTTCTGAAGCATGACGGAAGCAACGTCCGCCAGAAGCGCCAACGCCCAATCTAGTTGCGAGCAGTTGTCGCGACCTTGGCACTCAAGGCAGCCGCCAGCTCGCCATGGCCTCTCGACTGCCCGAGTCCAGTGGGTATCCAATACACGTTCGGCCGTGAACAACTCGGTCGCCTTGGACACGGGTTCGTCGATCGGCATGATTGGTACGCCTTTCGCGAGACGCGATCAGGCCCGCCCAGGGTCGACCTGTTCGCCGTCGCCCCTGGGCGGGATCGTTGGTCCGGTCCGCCGTTTGCCGAACGAAGGAACCGACCACCGTGCGTTCAACCTTAGAGACCTTTAGTACCTAAGGCAATGTTGGTCTTGAAGGCTTGTGGGCGGCGTGATCCGATGGGAGGTGCCGAACGAAGGAACCTTCACATGCCCATACCTACCGGCGGATACCGCGAGGTGGCCGAGGACCTTGCCGCTCGGATCAAGAGCGGCGAGTATGCGGCAGGGGAGCGTCTGCCCACCTACAGCGAACTATCGAACCTCTATGACGTCAGTGTGACCACGATCCAGCGAGCGATCATCGTTCTTCAGACACGCGGCCTGGTGGTGGGTCTCCAGGGCCGCGGCCTATGGGTCGCCGAGGACATCTGATCTCAAGAGGCGGTGGGCAGAGCTCCGTGTCTCCGCCCTCAGGTCGGGTATACGCAGGTTTGCTGGTCGCGCCCAAATGGAGGTCGCCCATGTCGCAGGGCTCTGACGAGGAGAGTCCCAGGATCGACGATGAGGCCCGGGAGGCCGAGCGTCGGCTTGCCAACCTGCCCAAGACGTCGGACGACGCGCTCACCGACGACGACGCCCGCGCGCCGGACGACGCTCGCTCTGAGCAGGACGCCGACTGAGGCGACCGGAACCGTGATCGACTCGACTTCCGTGAAATTGCGGTGTTGGAGGCGGTCCAACCCCGCGCTTTCACGGAAACCGAGTCGATCAGTGTGCTGGCCGCCCGAACCACCGCCAACGGGGCCCGCCCGGCGTTCTGCCGGACAGGCCCCGATCGCGGTCAGCGCTTCAGCGTGAAGGTGAAGTCCCCGGAGAGCTTGCCGCTCAACCGGAACGCCGAAACGACCTTCCCCTCCGCTATCAGTCGGTCGACCTCGCCCCGCGACAGACCGCAACCCTCAGCGATCAGTCGGGTCGGCCGGACCGGGATCCGCGCCGCGTTGCGGACCGCGACGTCGATCACGTCGAGGTCCAGATACTCCGATCCGCCGGTGTCGAGACGCCAGGCGTTGTCCCAGTCCAGGACGAATCGGTTTCGGTGCTGGACGGCCGGATCCTGAAGCAGTTCAGCGGTCAGGCCGGGGTCGTTGGCATGGAGCCGGTCCAGCAGTTCGGGTGGGATGGAGCGCACCGTCATCCGCTCCAGGACGGTGAGCTTCGCCGTCTCCGCGCAGACGGTGCAGAGCGCGAGAAGCCAGACGTCGAGGATCTTGTGGTTGGCGTTGACCCGGAACTTGCCGCTCGCCCGAAGGCGTTGGGACGCGCACGCGTGGCAACGGCGGCGAACGATGGGCAGGCAGGTGGGCACGACGGCCCAATTTTTGAGCACAGAAGTACACCGGTTTCAGTGAGAAGTCCGCAGCAAAAAGGAGCGCGGCGCAACTGCGCGACGCGCGACAGATCAGCTCTCGGGAGGTCTCACAGGGTGTACAACGGCACGTCCTTGCCTAGACGACCTGGTTGCGCAGCACGGTAACGGCGCACGGCGGCGCCGCTCCACTGGTTTTCGCGTACGCGTCAGGAGCCCGGCTGGCGGGAGGTACCGACCGGTCGGGTGTCCGGCCCGGTCAGGCGGTCGGAACCGGCAGCACCACGCCCTCGGCCGCCGACCGGTGGGCCAGCTCGATCAACTCGACAGTGTGGACGGAGTCCCGCGGGTCCACCGGCATCGGCCCGCCGTCGCGCAGCGCGGCCGCCACCTGGGCGTAGAAGCTCTGGTACGCGCCCGGTTCGGTCGGCACCGGCCGCAGGTCACCGTCGACGCCGAGCAGGCCGTAGCGGTCCGACGGGACCTCGCCCCAGCCCGGCTGGTCCGGTCGGCCACCGTCGTGCAGCGCCGCCTCCTGCACGTCCAGCCCGTAGCTGGTGTAGCCGGCCCGGTCGCCCAGCACCCGCAGGCGCGGCCCGAGTTGAGCGGTCACCGCGCCCATCCACAGGTGCGAGTGGACCCCGTTGGCGTGGGTCAACGCCACGAAGGCGTCGTCGTCGACGGCCGCGCCCGCGCGGCGACGGTCCACCTCCGCGTAGACCCGGTCGACACTGCCGAACAGCTGCACCGCCTGGTCGACGAGGTGGGCGCCGAGGTCGAAGAGGGCACCGCCGGCCTCCTCCGGACCGGCGAGCTCCCGCCAGCCCGGCTTGATCGTCGGACGGAACCGCTCGAACCGGGACTCGAAGCGCAGCACCTGCCCCAACTCGCCCTGCTCGACCAGGCGGCGGACGGTCAGGAAGTCGCCGTCCCAGCGCCGGTTCTGGAAGACCGTCAGCGGCACCCCACGCTCGGTCGCCTCGTCGACAAGCACGCGGCCCTCCGCGGAGGTCGGGGACAGGGGCTTGTCGACGACGACCGGCAGACCGGCGGCCAGCGCCGCGCGCGCCATCGGCACGTGCTGCCGGTTCGGCGTCGCCACCACGACCAGGTCCAGGGCGTCCGGGGTACGCCACAGCTCGTCGGCGTCGTCGACCAGGCGGGCGTCCGGGAAGTGCTGTCGCGCCTGCTCGCGTCGCTGCGGATCACGGGTCACGATGGCGTCGAGCCGCAGCCCGGAAGTCGCGGCGATCAGCGGTGCGTGGAACACCCGGCCCGCCAGCCCGTACCCCAGCAGACCAACCCGCAGCGCCTTCGCCATGCCGTGCCCCCGTCTCCCTGGTCCGCGCCCTGACCTGGCGCGGTACCGCTGAGAAGAATCTACGCCGGTGGCGGTCGGCCCCGACCTCGGCCCGTCAGCTCACCGGGTCGGCGCGCAGGTAGGTGAGGACCGCGAGCACCCGACGATTGGTGTCGTCGCTGGGGGGCAGGTCGAGCTTCAGCAGGATGTTGCCGACGTGCTTGCCGACCGCCGCCTCGCTGACGTGCAGCCGGCCGGCGATCGACGCGTTGGACCGTCCCTCGGCGAGCAGCGTCAACACCTCGCGTTCCCGGGCGGACAGTGCGGCGAGCGGGTCGCGGGGGCGGTGCAGCAGTTGCCGGACCACGTCCGGGTCGATGGCGGTGCCGCCGCCGGCGACCCGGCGCAGCGTGTCGACGAACTCGGTGACCTCGGCGACCCGGTCCTTGAGCAGGTAGCCGACGCGTTGCCCGTCACCGCTGTCCAGCAGCGCCGCCGCGTACCCGGTCTGCACGTACTGGCTGAGCACCACGACCGGGAGGTCAGGTCGCTCGGTGCGCAGCGCGACGGCCGCGCGCAACCCGTCGTCGCGGCGGCCCGGCGGCATCCGGATGTCGGTCAGCACCAGGTCCGGTTGGTGATCGCGGGCCGCCGCCAGCAGGTCCGGTGCGGTGCCGACGGCCGCGCACACGGTGAAGTCGAAGCGGGTCAGCAGCGCGACCAGACCCTCCCGCAGCAGCACCTCGTCCTCGGCGAGCACCACCCGGGTCACCGACGACATGGCAGCTCCA
Organism: Micromonospora sp. NBC_00330; assembly: GCF_036136635.1. Lineage (NCBI taxonomy): Bacteria > Bacillati > Actinomycetota > Actinomycetes > Micromonosporales > Micromonosporaceae > Micromonospora > Micromonospora sp. NBC_00330. The sequence goes on along the minus strand of NZ_CP108012.1, from coordinate 3,798,454 downwards.
CCCGAACCACTGTAGGTCCGCCGGGCGGGCTGGACAGCAGCAGCCGCCCGTCCACGGCGGCGACCCGGTCGGCGAGCCCGGTCAGGCCGGTGCCCCGGGCCGGGTCGGCGCCGCCGTGACCGTCGTCGGTCACCTCGACGACGAGATCACCGCCGGCCCGGGTGAGGCGTACGTCCGCGCGGGTCGCCCGGGCGTGCCGGGCCACGTTGCCCAACGCCTCGGAGACCACGAAGTAGGCGGTGGTCTCCACGATCTCCGGCAGCTCGTCGTGCAGGTCGGCGTGCACGGCCACCGGGATGGTGGCGGCGTCGGCCAGCTCGCGTACGGCGCCGGCCAGGCCGAGGTCGGTGAGGCTCTGCGGGCGGATGCCGTGCACCAACTGCCGCAGCATCACCATCAGACCCCGGGCCTGGTCGTGCGCCACGGCGAGTGGTCGGGAGGCGGGGGAGTCCTCGGGTACGTCCAGCCGGGCCAGCCCCAGCTGGAGGGTGAGGCTGGTGAGCCGGGGCTGTGCGCCGTCGTGCAGGTCGCGCTCGATGCGGCGGCGTTCGGCCTCGTACGCGCCGACCAGTCGGGTGCGGGAGCGGGTGACCTCGCGCAGCGCCGCCGCGTCCACCGGGTGGGCCAGCAACCACCGGGCCACTGCTGCCTGGACGGCGGCGAGCAGACCGACGGCGTACCAGAGAACCGGGATCAGCAGCACCCCGACTATCGCGTACGGGATGGCTTCGCCGGTGCTGTCGATCGGCTGCCAGATCACCACCGGCTGGTTGGCGTCGCCGGCCAGCCAGGGGCTGGAGATCATTCCGAGGTCCAGCAGCACCAGCACCAGGAACACCCAGTAGGCGACCGGAGCGAACCCGCCCAGCCAGAACAGGTACGCCACCTCCCGCCAGGTCGCGGCGCTGCGGTAGCGGGCGACCAGGCCCGGCCACGGCGAGGAGGCCAGCGGACGACCGTCGACGAGCCCGACCCGCCACCGCTCGACGGCGGCCACCGGGAAGCTCACCAGCGGGGCCAACGCCAACAGGGTGAGGCTGCCGGTCGCCAGGAACAGCATCAGCGCGATGCTCGGCGGTCGGCCGTGCTGGCGGAGCCCGTTGGCGGCGGCCAGCAGGGGCGCGCCGATGACGAGCAACCCGACGCCGAGCACGCCGGCGATCGGCACCGTGGTCACCAGGTAGGCCAGCGCGCGCCAGGGCCACGCGGAGATCAGCCAGCGGCGGCGGCGTAGCGCCTCGGCCAGGTGCGAAGGGTGTTCCGTGGTCATGCAGCAGACGCTAATCGGGAGCGACCGGGTGCCCCAGCCGTCCAGATCCACTCTTCGGGGTATGCCCAGCACTACCGGCGAACGGGTGTGCGGAGTCCGGAAACGGGAAGAACGCGCCGTCACGCGGTCCGCGTGACCTGTGCTGGCGGCGGCTGGAGAGACATGGGTGCCAGAACCTTCGTGGTGGTCGGCGGGACCAGCGGTCTCGGCCTCGCGGTGGCCCGACTGCTCGTCGACGAGCATCAGGTGGTGGTGTTCGGCAACGTGCCGGACGAGGTCGCCGCCGCTACCGACGAGCTGGGTTGCGACGGCGCCGTCTGCGACATCTCCTCCTACGAGCAGGTCCGCGACGGGTTCGCCGCTGTGGTCGAGCGCTACGGCACCATCGACGGGGTGGCGGCCTGCGCCTCCATGTGGGCGGGCGGCGACCTGGGGGACCTGTCTGTCGAGCACATCCGCCGCGCCGTGGAGATCAACGTTCTGGGCATCACCTACCTGCTGCGGGAGGCGGTGCAGCACCTGCACCGCCAGGGCCACGGCAACGTCGTCTACATCGGCGCACTGGCGCTGGCAGCCCCCCGGCCCGGCATCCCCGTCTACCGGGCCACCAAGAGCTACGGCAACAGCCTGGTCGACTCGCTGGCCGAGGCCCAGCACAGCAACCGGGTCAAGGTGATGCAGCTGCATCCCGGGCCGATGCCGACGCGGCTACAGGAACGGGTGGGCGCCGAGTTCCTCGACGAGGTGTACGCCATGCCCGAACAGGTCGCCACCGAGGTCGTCCGGTTGCTGCTGCTCGAACCCGACGACCTCTACGTCTCCGGTGAGCGCGTGCTGCGCGCGGACGGGCGGTGGTGACGGCCGCAGCCGGACCCGCCGACCGTCCGGCCTCGGCCTGGGCGCCGCTGCGGACCGCGGTCTACCGCAACCTGTGGCTGGCCCTGCTCGCCGCCAACATCGGCACCTGGATGCAGACCGTCGGCGCGCAGTGGCTGCTGATCAACCACTCCAACGCCTCCACCCTTGTCGCGTTGGTGCAGACCGCCAGTCTGCTGCCGGTGCTGCTGCTGGCGTTGCCCGCCGGGGTGCTGGCCGACAGCTTCGACCGCCGGCACCTGCTGATCGCCGTGCAGCTGTTCCTGGTGGCGGTGGCGGTGGCGTTGACGCTGCTCACCCTGGCCGGCCGGATGCCGCCGGCTCTGCTGCTCACCCTCACCTTCGCGTTCGGGGTCGGGCAGGCGCTGACCCTGCCGGCCTGGGCGGCGGTGATCCCGGAGTTGGTGCCGCAGGACCAACTGCGCTCGGCGTCCGCTCTCGGTTCGATAAGCGTGAACGTGGCGAGGGCGGTCGGGCCCGCGGTGGCCGGCGTGCTGATCGCCCGTACCGGTGTCGCCCCGGTCTTCGGCATCAACGCGGTCGCCTTCGGGATCTTCGCGTACGCGCTGTGGCGCTGGCGGCCCGGTAACGCCCGCGCGGTCGAGGTGCCCGAGCGGTTCACCGCCGCGTTGCGCGCCGGCAGCCGCTACGTACGCCACTCGCCGACCGTACGCCGGCTGTTGCGTCGGGCGCTGGTCTTCGTGGTCCCGGCCAGCGCGCTGTGGGCGTTGCTGCCGTTGGTGGCGAGTCGGCGGCTGGGGCTGGGCTCCGGCGGGTACGGGTTGCTGTTGGCCGCCCTCGGCGTGGGCGCCATCGCGGGTGGCGTGCTGCTGGCCGTGATCCGCACCCGGCTGTCGGCCAACCAGTTGCTGCTGATCGCCGGTGCGTTGTTCACAGTGGCGCTGACAGTGGTCGGCACCGTGCGGGTGGTGCCGCTGGTGCTGCTGGCCCTGCTGCCCGCCGGGATGGCCTGGGTGACGGTGCTGGCCAACGTCAACGCCGAGATGCAGCTCTTCCTGCCCAGTTGGGTGCGGGCCCGGGGCCTGGCCGTCTACCAGGTGTGCTTCGCCGGTGGGCAGGCCGCCGGCGCGCTGTTGTGGGGTTTGGTGGCCGAGATGGCCGGGCTGCTCCTCGCGTACCTGGCGGCGGCGGCGCTGATGCTTCTCGGCACCCTGACGAGTCGGATCTGGCCGTTGCCGGACCTGCGGTCGGTGGACCGGGAACCGGCGGCCTACTGGCCGCAACTGCACCTGGCGCACGAGCCGGACCCGGGGGTGGGACCGGTGCTGGTGACAGTGCAGTACACGGTCCGGCCGGAGCGGACCCAACGGTTCCTGGCGGCGATGGACCTGGTGCGTGGCGCGCGGCAGCGGACCGGCGCGATGCGTTGGGGGCTGTTCCGCCCGGCCGAGACGGTGGACCGGTTCGTCGAGGTGTATCTGGTGCCGTCCTGGGACGAGCACCTGCGTCAGCACGGTGGCCGGTTGACCGGTGAGGACCGCGCGGCCGAGCAACGGGCCCGGGAGCTGACCGACGGGGAGCCGGAGGTCCGACACCTGGTGCCCGCCGCCGCCGGTCCGACGCTGTCCGACGACCGTGAGGCGCTCTGACCTACACGCACCGCCGCACCCGGGAGCAGGCCGACGCGGTCGTACGGCGTACGGCCGCGTTGTTAGGATGGCCGCACCATGGCGAGTGAGCGCAAGGCGACCGCGGACCCGGCCCGCAGCCTGGCCCTTCTCTGGCGCACCCGGGAGCCGACCAGCCGCAGCGCCGGTCCGGCGCTCAGCGTCGACCGGATCGTCCGGGTCGCGATCGACATCGCCGACGCCGAAGGTCTCGACGCGCTGACCATGCGCCGGGTCGGTGTGGCGCTGGGGGTCGGCACGATGTCGGTCTACACCTACGTGCCGGGCAAGGCCGAACTCGTCGCCGTCATGATCGACACCGCGTACGGCGAGATGCCGCGCCCCACCGTCGAGGGCGACTGGCGGACCCGGCTGGAACGGATCGCCCGCGACAATCTGGCGCTCTACCAGCGGCATCCCTGGATGCTGCGGGCCGAGACGACCCGACCGGTGCTCGGCCCGCACCTGATGGCCAAGTACGACTACGAGCTGGGCGCGATCGTCGACATCGGGCTCACCGACGTCGAGATCGACGCGGTGCTCACCCTCGTGCTGGGTCACGTGAAGAGCGCCGCCCGGGCCGCCTCCGAGGTGGTCGACCTGGAGCGCGAGACCGGCATGACCGACGGTCAGTGGTGGCAGTCGCACGCGCCCTGGCTGGAGACCTTCCTGAAGCCCGGCGCCTACCCGACCGCGTCCCGGGTCGGCACCGCGGCGGGCCAGCAGCACGGCGCCGCGTACGGCCCGGAGTACGCGTTCGAGTTCGGTCTGCAACGCGTCCTCGACGGGATCTCGGTGGTGGTCGCCGAGCGGGCGGCCAACCGATAGCCGGCCGGCTTCGGGGACGGCGACGCTAGGGCGGTGCCGCCCGGCGAGCCAGCCGGGTCAGCGAGCGCGCCGACGGGCTGCCCGGCTCGGCGTGGTAGACCACGAGCGACTGGGTGGTGCCGCTGATCGTGAGCTTCTCGTAGCGCAGCGCCAACTCGCCCAGCTCCGGGTGCTGGAACACCCGCACCCCGCCGCCCGCACGGGCCGTGACGTCGTGCCGGGCCCACAACCGCCGAAACCGCTCGCTGCCGGCCGTCAGCTCCTCCACCAGCTCGATGAGGCGGGGGTCGTCCACCTCGGGGCCTACCTGTGCGCGTAGACCAGCCACTGCGTTGGCCGCGACCGCCGTCAGGGCCGGGTAGAGCGCCGGCACGCTCGGGTCCAGGAAGACCGCGCGCAGCAGGTTCACACCGGCGGTGAAGATCGGCGCCAGCGCGGTCGCGGCGGGGTTGGCGAACAGCACGTCCAGGTGTCGACCGTGCACGAAGGCGGGCGTCTCGGCCCACGAACCGACCAACTGCCGGATGCCCACCGGCACCCGCTCCGAGGGGCGTGCCGCCCGGCGGGGAGGCACCGGCCGGGCCAGGCCGTGCAGGTGCGCCGCGGCGTCCGCGTCCAGCCTCAACGCGCGGGCCAGCGCCTCGACCACCTGCGTCGACGGGTGCCGGTCACGCCCCTGCTCCAGCCGCAGGTAGTAGTCGGCGCTGATGCCGGCGAGCAGTGCCGCCTCCTCGCGCCGCAGGCCGGGCACCCGCCGACGGCCGTGCGCGGGCAGGCCGACGTCGCCCGGCCCGATCAGCTCGCGCCGGGCACGCAGGTATTCGCCCAGCGGGCCGGCCGCGCTCACCCGCCCATCGTAGGAGCCGCACCGACCGCCCAGCCTGGTCCTGCCACTACCAGGAAAAACAGGGAACCGGCTAGCGCCTGCCACTGGGGTGACAGTGTCGGAGTAAGCGTGATCGAGAGACGGGACAGCAATGACAGAGCGCATCACGACCCCCTTCGGTTTCGCCTCGACCGCCGACGAGGTCATCGCCGGGGTGGACCTGAGCGGCAAGCGGGCCGTCGTCACCGGGGGCGCCGCCGGTATCGGCATCGAGACGGCCCGTTCGCTCGCCGCCGCCGGCGCCGAGGTCGTGCTCGGGGTCCGCCGGGTCGCGGCGGGCGAGCAGGCCGCCGCCGATATCGCGGCCAGCATCGGCGCGGAGCGGGTCACCGTCCGCGCGCTGGACCTGGCCGACCAGACGTCGGTACGCCAGTTCGTCGCCGGCTGGGACCAGCCGCTGCACATCCTTGTCAACAACGCGGGGATCATGGCGCTGCCCGAGCTGGAGCGCACCGCCGAGGGCTGGGAGATGCAATTCGCCACCAACTTCATGGGGCACTTCGCGTTGACCGTCGGCCTGCACGACGCCCTCGCCGCGGCCGGCGGCGCCCGGGTGGTGTCGGTCAGCTCCAGCGGCAACCTCTTCTCCCCGGTGATCTTCGACGACCTGCACTTCGCGTTCCGGCCGTACGACCCGCTGCTGGCCTACGGGCAGTCCAAGAGCGCCGAGGCCCTGCTCGCCGTGGAAGCCACCCGCCGGTGGGCCGACGAGGGGATCTACTCCAACGCGCTGAACCCGGGCGCGATCGCCACCGGGTTGCAGAAGCACACCGGTGGCCTCAAGTCGCCCAAGGAGATGCACAAGACCCCGCAACAGGGTGCCGCGACCTCGGTGCTGCTCGCGGCATCCCCGTTGCTCGACGGCGTCGGCGGTCGCTACTTCGAGGACTGCGCCGAGGCCCCGATCGTCACCGAGCGGCCCGCCGACTACAGCGGCGTGGCCGCGTACGCGGTCGACCCGGGCAACGCCGAGCGGCTCTGGGCCGTGGCGTCCGGCCTGATCGCCTGAAGGGTGGCGATGGCCGGCGACCAACCGCGACGACACGACGTGGTGGAGTTGCGGGTGCACGGCGTGTCCGGGGCGGACCCGTCTGTCATCCTCGACCAGCCGCAGGTCCGGCAGGTCGCCGGCGACGGCAGCGGGGGCTTCCACCGCGCCGCCCGGTCGGACGGCGTCGCCCCGGACGGGGTGACGCTGGAGGCGTACCGCTGGGGGGACCTGCCCTCGGGCACCGTCGGCCGGACCCTCGCCATGGTCTTCCTGCTGCCGTTCATGCTCAGCAACCTGGCGGTGTGGATGCGTCCCACCGGCCGCCGACGCGCCGCCGCGGTCAGCGTGCTGTGTCGGCTCCTCGCGCTCAACCTCACAGTGCTGTACGTGGTGTCCATCGCCGGAGTGGCCCTCGACCTGCTCGCCTGGCAGTGTCTCGGTGCGGCCCGCTGCCGTCCGCCCTTCGACAGCATGGCCGGGCTCGACGGCCGGCACGTCGGGCAGCGGCTGGCCGTGCTGGCGCTCCTGCCGATCGCCGCCATCGCGGTCCTGCGGCTCCTCGGCACCCGTCGCTCCGGCCCGGCTGACAACCCGCTGTGGGCCGTGGAGCCGCTGGTGCACCGGCTGCGCGCGATCCACGTGGCCGCCGCCCTCGCCGCACTCGATGTCGTGCTGCTCACGGCCCGTCGCGCCGACGGCGCGACGTTCTCCACGACGCTGCTGCTGACGCTCAGCGCGGCGGTGTTGCTGACCTGCTTCGGTCTGCTCGCCGCTCCAGGGATGATCGACCGGGCGGCGACCGCGCGAACGGCCACCTGGACCGCCCGCGCGACGGGAGTGGTGGCGGCCGTCCTGAGCGTAGCGACCCTCGCCACAGTGTGGACCGACCGGCGCGACTGGTCGTCGGCGACCGGGCTTCCCGGCTACGACGGGATCGCGGGTGTGGCGCTGTTCGGCCAGATGGCGTTGCTGGTGCTGCTCAGCGGGGTGGTGCTGTGGCAGCGCGGTCGGGTGGGCGGCCGGTCCGCGCTGCCGGGTGGCCTGGGCGCGGCGGTCCTCGCCGCGCTCGCGGTCGGCCTGACCGGCGCGCTCTCCGCCGGCCTCGTCTACCAGACGGGGGAGCTGCTCGGTGGCTACCCCGGTGACGGTGGGCCGCCGTCGCCGTACCGCTGGACGCTGCTGGCCTTCTTCCTGCACGTGGTCGCGGCGGTGCTGCTGTGTGGCGCGTTGATGGTCGTGTCGCGGCGGCGCCGGCGGCGTGCGGCGGCGGCGATCACCACCAGTGACTTCCCGGTCGTGCCGCCGGAGGCGGTCGGTCGGCTGCGGCTGGCGACGAAGGCCGTCGCCCGGGCGCGGTTCACCGAGTGGTTGGGTCTGCTGGCCGCCACGTACGCGGCGCTCGCGGTGGTCGGACTGGCCACGAGTCTGGTGGGGCGTACCGGGCGTGAACCGGAGGAGTTGACCCGGCAACTGCTCGGGCTGCCGGCCGGCGCCGTTCAGATGGGACTCAGCGGGGGCAGCTTTCTCCTCGCCGCGTTGCTGCTGACGCTGGTCACCGGCGGCGTGTTCGCCTATCGGACCGCGTGGTTCCGCCGGCACGTCGGCATCCTGTGGGACCTGGGCACCTTCTGGCCCCGGGCCGCGCACCCGTTCGCACCGCCGAGCTACGCCGACCGCGCGGTGCCGGAACTGGCCGACCGGATCAGCCAACTGGCCGATCGGCACGTCGGTGTGTTGCTCTGCGGGCACAGCCACGGGTCCGCGCTGCTCGCTCTCGCGGTGCTGCGGCTGCCCCCGCGCGTACGTCAACGGGTCGCGCTGCTCACCTACGGGTCACCGCTGGACCGCCTGTACGCCCGGCTCTACCCGGCCTACCTCAACGAGGAGGTGCTGCGTGAGGTGGGGGAGCGGGTCGAGTGGCGGTGGCTCAACCTCTGGCGGGACACCGACCCGGTCGGCGGCTGGATCTTCGCGGCACACCGCCCCGGCGATCCACCCCCGGATCCGACCGATCCGGCGGGCCAGGTCGACCGGCGGTTGCGGGACCCACCGGACCTGCTGCCTGCGCCGGGGGAGCGGTCTGCGCCGCCGCTACGGGGGCACCATCCGGGCGAGGCCGACCCGGAGTTCCGGGCGGCGGTGCGCGAACTCTCCGAACGTCTTCGTGGTGCTGGCTGAGCCTGCCGGCCGCGGGGCCGGGCGGCGCGCGGACACCACCGCGGTCAACGGTCCAACCCGGGAATCCGGTCGGACTCCGCCACCGCCGCTCGGACCTTGCGCAGCGTGGCGTCGGGGGCACGGATCGCGGCGCGCCAGCGGTCCAGCGTCCGGGTGAGCACCCGGACCACGAACTGCAACTGGTTGACCTGCTCGCGGAGCATGCCCAGCTCGGACCGGGCGCTGAACGCCTCGCCCTCCAACTGGGTGATCCGCGTCTGCAACGGCTGCACGAGCGTGAGGGCGGCCTCGGTGAGCGTGTCGGCGGCATCGGCCTTGAACTTGCCGCGCTGCACCACGACGGTGGCGATGGCGGCCAGGCCGGTGCCTCCGCCGAGGATGCCGAGCACGCTGAGCGCCACCTGCACCCAGTGCGGTGCAGCCGGTGCGGGTGCGGTAATCACGTGACACCTGCCTGCAACTGTTCGTAGGTCACAAATTCGCACGCCCGGGCCAGACGACGCAGGTCGATGGCGATCTGCGCGGCCCGCCAGAGCGACCCGACAGTCACCGCTATCACGAACGACGTGGCGACGATGGAATTTCGACCCGTCATGACCAACAGGGCCACCGCGTACATGCCGGTGATCGTGCCGAGCACCAGTACCGACGCGAGTTCGAGGCCGAGCCCGGTGGAGAGCCGGCCGGGCCAGAGGATGCCCAGTAGTCCACCCACGCCCACCGCGATCAGCCCCAGCTCCCAGGCGATCTGGATGGGATGCGGCATCGACGTCTGTACGGACGTCGGCCGAACGTTGAGGGCCATCATGAGAATGCCGCAGAGCGGTGCGGCGGCCAGGACAGCGATCTCGTACGGCTGGTGGCGGGATCGGATACGTAGGTTTCCCACGGCAACTCCTTGGTCGAGGACCGGCGTCCGGCAGCGCCCGGTGGACCTGTGCCGTTTGGTGGGTCGCGACTGTCGAGCTGCGGTCCGTGCGGCGGAGCCCAGTGGTGCGTTGCCTGTGGACGGTCGTTGGGCGAGAAAAGTGGAGCGGACTCGACGTCGTTGGCTGCCGGTATCTGCCTGTGTATCACCGATGGCCGGTTGGCGTCCACCTGGTGTAACGTCGCGTTCCCGCAGGTCAGGGCCCATTAATGGCCCGGAATTTGGGCTGTGGGGCGGGTGAAGCGCGGCGACCCGGCCGCACCGTCACCCGGTGACAATTGGTGTCGGATATCTTGCCCAGGGTGACAGTGGTGGCCGGGTCGCCGATCGATCAACGGGCGAGTAGGGCGCGTAGCGCCCGGAGCACCTCCGCCGGGGCCTCCTCCGCCATGAAGTGTCCGCAGGTGACCGTCTGGTGGTCCAGGTCCGGCGCCCAGGCCCGCCACACCGCCGCCGCGTCGTAACCCAGCGCCGCGCCCCAGTCCTGCTGGAGCACCGTCACCGGCATCCGCAGCCTGTTGCCGGCCGTCCGGTCGGCGGCGTCGTGGGTCACGTCGATCCCGGCGGACGCCCGATAGTCGGCGACTATCGAGGGAACGGCGTCGCGGGACGCGCGCAGGTACGCGGCCCGCACCTCCGCCGGCAGGGCCTCCGGATCACGGGTCCAGACGTCCAGGAAGTGACCGAAGAAGGCGTCCGGGCTGCCGGCGATCAGCTCCTCTGGCAGGCCGGGCGGCTGCGCCATCAGATAGAGGTGAAACGCCACAGCGGCGCTGGCACCGTGCAGCACGTCCCACATGTCGAGGGTCGGCAGCACGTCGAGCAGTGCCAGCTGACTGATCGCCGCCGGATGGTCGAGGCCGGCGCGGAACGCGACCAGGGCGCCCCGGTCGTGCCCGGCCAACGCGAACCGATCGTGACCGAGCGCGCCGGCCAGTGCCACGATGTCGGCGGCCATGGTGCGCTTGGCGTACCCGGTGCCGTCGGTGTCGAGGGGCTTGTCGCTGTCGCCGTAGCCGCGCAGGTCGGGGCAGATGACAGTGTGGTCGGCGGCCAGGTCGGCGGCGACGTGCCGCCACATGAGGTGGGTCTGCGGAAAGCCGTGCAACAGCACGATCGCCGGCCCGGAACCGCCCACGGCGGCGTTGAGCGTCACCCCGTCGGCGACGGTGACGCGTCGGTAGTCGAATCCGTTGATCTTCGGGTCCACGGGGGAACCTTCCTGGTGAGCAGTGCCGGCGGGGCGGTGGCCCGTCGCCGTCGTACCTCACCGAGCCTGCCCGGCGGTGATCAGCAGCCGGTCAGCGTCGGATCAGTGCCGGCCGGGCCACGGGCCTAGATTGGTGCCATGACCAGGCAGCTCACGGCGCCCGTCGCGGTGACCTTCGGCGTACTCGGGCCGGTGACCGCCGCGACCGAGCGCGGCCCGGTCCCGCTGCGGGGACACCGGCAGCGCCTGGTGCTGGGCCGGCTGTTGATCGCCCACGGTCGGGTGGTGCCGGTGGATCGTCTCGTCGACGACCTGTGGGAGGTCGCACCGGACGGCGCGGTGGGCGCGATCCGGACCTTCGTCGCCGACCTGCGCCGGGCCCTGGAGCCCGATCGACCACCCCGCCAGCCACCCCGGATCCTGGTCACCGAGCCACCCGGGTACGCGCTGAAGGCCGCCCCGGACGCGGTCGACGCCGGACAGTTCGAGGCGGCCGTCGGCGAGGCGGCCCGGCTGCTGGCGGCCGGACGTCCCCTGCCAGCCCTGGCCGCGCTGGAGTCGGCGCTCGGGCTCTGGCGCGGGCCCGCGTACGCCGACTGCGCCAACGAGTCCTGGGCGGTCGCGGAGATCAACCGGCTGGACGAGCTGCGGATGCTCGCCGTCGAGCGGCGGGCCGAGGCGCTCCTGGCGGTGGGCCGGCCGGACGAGGCCGCTGCGGACCTACCGGCACACCTGGCCAGCCATCCGCTGCGTGAGGACGCCTGGCGGCTGCTCGCGACGGCCCGGTACCGCGCCGGCCGGCAGGGCGACGCGCTGGCCGCACTGCGGGAGGCCCGCCACGTCCTGGTGACCGAACTGGGCGTGGACCCGGGGCCCGAGCTGCGACGGCTGGAAGCCGACATCCTGGCCCAGGCGCCGCACCTCGCCCCGGCCCTCGACCGGGCCGCCACCCCCGGCCTCGGGGAAACCGTTCGACCCGTCCGGGCGGAGCAGCGCCCGTTCGTCGGCCGCGACGCGGAGCTGGAGCGGCTGCGGCGCGCCGCCGACGCCGCGTCCCGACGCCCCCAGCCCACGCTCGCCCTGCTCAGCGGCGACCCGGGTGCCGGCAAGACGGCGCTGGCCGAGGCCCTGACCCGGCGACTCGCCGCCGAAGGCTGGACCACGGCGTGGGGACGCAGCCCGGAGTACGAGGGCGCCCCACCGGCGTGGCCGTGGACCCAGATCACCGACATGCTCGCCGCCTCCGCCTCCGCCCCTGCCTCCGCCGACTCGGAAGACGGCTCGGCTGACGGTTCGGCCGACCCCGCCACAGTGCGGTTCCGTCGACACCGCGCCGTGGCCTCGCTGATCGCGGCGGTCGCCGACCGGGGGCCGGTCCTGCTGGTCCTCGACGACCTGCACCGCGCCGACGGCGACACCCTGGACCTGCTGACCGCGCTGCTCACCGGCCCGCAGCCGGCCAGCGGGCCGGTACTGATCCTCGGCACCTACCGGGCCACCGAGATCAGCCCGGAGCTGACCGCCACCCTGGCCCGCGCCGCCGGGCTGGAGCCGGTCCGGGAGTATCTCGCCGGCCTGCCCGCGTCGGCGACCGGCGAGCTGGCCGGCGCCGTCGTCGGGGCGGAACTGGACCCGGCCACCGCCCGGTCGATCCACCAGCGCAGCGGCGGTAACCCGTTCTTCGTCCGCGAACTGGCCCAGCTGTACGCGAGCACGGGGCAGGCGGGGTTGGCAGCCGTGCCGCCCGGGGTACGCGACGTGATCCGGCACCGGTTGGCGCAGCTACCCGCCGCGACCCGTACCGTGTTGCGGCAGGCGGCAGTGCTCGGCCGGGACCTCGACCCGGACGTGCTGGGCGCGTTGGCCGGTGACCCGACGGCCGCGCTGGACGCCGTGGACCGCGCCCTGGCGGCCGGGTTCCTCACCGAGCGGGAGTCCGACGGGCGGCTGCGCTTCACCCACATCCTGGTCCGCGACACGCTCTACGCCGACCTGTCCGCGCCGCGCCGCGCCGCCTGGCACGCGGCAGTCGCCGAGGTACTGCGACAGCGGGAACCCGTCGAGCCGGCGGCCCTCGCGTACCACCTGCTGCGCGCCGGCGGGCCGGTCCACGCCGCCGAGGCGTCGGCGTACGCCCAGGTGGCGGCCGAGCGGGCCGAACGGGGCGGCAACCCCCACGAGGCGGCCCGCCTGTGGGGCCAGGCGATCGACGCGTACGACAGTGCCGGCGCGCTCGAGCCGCGTGGGCGGGTGACCGCGCTGCTCGGCCTGGGGCGGGCGCTGGCCGTGACGGGCCGGCTGGCCGAGGCGCGGCTACGGCGTTCCGAGGCGATCACCGTCGCCGAGTCCACCGGCGATCCCCTGCTGATCCAGGAGGCCCTGGCTGGCTTCGACGTGCCCGCCAGTTGGACGCGCAACGACGACGACCTGCTCTCCGGGCACATCATCCGAGCCGCCGAACACGCCCTGACCGCGCTCGGCCCGACCGGCTCGGCGCAGCGCAGCCGGCTGCTGAGCACCCTCGCGCTGGAGCTGCGCGGCACCACCACCGATCGTGGCCGCCGCGCCGCCGCCGAGGCCGAGACGATCGCCCGCGACATCGGCGATCCCGGGCTGGTGGCCTTCGCGCTCAACGCCCGTTTCATGCACGCCTTCCACAGCGTTGGACTGGCCGACGCGCGGGCCCGGATCGGCCTCGAGCTGGTCGAGCTGGCCGCACGGCACCACCTGGTGACCTTCGAGGTGCTCGGCCACCTCGTCCTGGTCCAGGCCAACTGTGCGCTGGCCGACCGACCCGCCGCCGACGCGCACGCGCGCGCCGCCGACCGCCTCGCCGAACGGTACGAGCTGCCGTTGGTAGGTGTCTTCACCCGGTTGTACGCCGCGCTGCGCCTGGCCCTCGACGGCGAGTCGGACGCGGCGGCGCAGGCGTACCGTGCTGCCGCCGAGCGACTGCCCGCCGACGGTATGCCGGGGCTGACCCAGGGGTTGCTGCCGCTGGCCCTGCTCGGCCTGCGCCTGGCCGACGCGGTGAGCGACGCCCCGCCGGCAGGTGACGCCCGGCTGGTCCCCGTGCGGCGACCGATTCCCGGGCCGGACGACGAGGACTGGGCACGGCTGGACTGGGGCCCGTACGAGCCCTGGGTCCGACCACTGCTGCTCGCCGCCGCCGGCGACCGCAGTGCCACCCGGGCGGCGCTGCGGGCCCTGCCGGACGGGCCGCACGACCTGCTGCGGGAGGTGCGGCTGTGCCTCACCGCTCGGGCGGCGCTGGCCATCGAGGACCGGCCCACGATGGAACGCGTCACCGCAGCGCTCCGCCCGGCCGTCGCCGAACTGGCTGCCGGCAGTGGGGTGATCACCGTCGGTCCGGTAGCCGGGCACCTCGCGGATCTGGCCGCCGCTCTGGGCCGCGACGAGGAAGCCGCCGAGCACCGCCGGACCGCTCGCGCGCTCACCGCGCGTGTCCGCGCCGGCGACCCGACCTGAGCGCCGTCGGGCGAATGCTGCCCGATGCCAGGGCCGGCACTTCACTCAATCGATGACCGTCGTCAACCAGAGCATGCTGCGCTGGCTCCGAGCGGACTTGCGCGGTGGGCAGCACCGTTGGCGACGTACATCCATCTGGACCATCCCGATCGGCACCTCGACTTCAGGGGTCGCGTACTGCGAGATCTTGGACACTTTCCGTCTTGCGCGAACGGAAAGTGTCCAAGATCTACGAACAACCGCCGAGCCGAACGCCGGGCAGCGCCCGTCGCGCGGTGCCACGCGATGTCGATCCGGAACCACGACCCATGCGGAGAAGTAGCCCGTAGCCCTTCTTCCCACCTCGCGCTTTGCGGTGCCCGTTCTGGTGCCACACCACGCTGCCCCCGCGCTCTGGCCACCCAGCGACTTGCCGGTTTCCACCGGAACCCACCGGCGGGTGCGGTCAGATGGAACCACCGGCGCGTCCACCGCCGGCCATGGTCCGAGGGGGGTACGCGTGGAGGCCCTCATCCTGATCGTGGTGCTCGGCGTCACCGTCCTCGTCGGCACCACCCTCGGCGGTCGGTACCGGGTCGCCCCGCCGGTCCTGCTCATCGCGTTGGGCGTGCTGCTCGGGCTCACGCCCCCGCTGTCCGAGGTCACCCTGGAACCCGATCTGGTCCTGCTGATCTTCCTGCCGGCGATCCTGTACCGGGAGAGCCTCACCATCAGCCTGCGCGAGATCCGGGCCAACCTGCCGGTGATCGGGCTGCTCGCCGTGGTGCTGGTGGTGCTCACCATGGTCACTGTGTCGTTCGCCGCGCAGGCGTTCGGGGTGAACCCCGCCGCCGCCTGGGTGCTCGGCGCGGTCCTCGCGCCGACCGACGCCGCTGCGGTGACCGGCCTGGCCAAGCGGCTGCCCCGGAAGCTACTCACCACCCTGCACGCGGAGAGCCTGATCAACGACGGCACCGCGCTGGTGGTCTTCGCGGTGGCCGTGGGGCTGCTCAGCCACAGCGCCAAGCCGGGCGTGCTGGGCATCGGCGAGGAGTTCGTCGGCGCCAGCGTCGGCGGCGTGGTCGCCGGTCTGCTGGTGGGGGCCGCCGTGGTGCTGATCCGCAAGCGGCTCGACGATCCGCTGCGCGAGGGCGCGCTCAGCGTGCTGACCCCGTTCGGTGCCTTCCTGCTCGCCGACTCGGTGCACGCCAGCGGTGTGCTGGCGGTGGTGGTCGCCGGCCTGGTGCTGGCCTACGCCGGCCCACGGGTGATCCGCGCCCGGTCCCGGGTGCTGGCGTACGCGTTCTGGGACCTGACTACATTCCTGATCAACGGCGGGTTGTTCGTCCTGCTCGGCACGCAGATTCCCCGGTCGGTGCGGAGCATCACCAGCACCTCGCCCGCGCGGGCTCTGGTGATCGTGCTGGTGGTCACAGTGGTCGTGATCGGCACCCGCCTGCTCTTCATCTACCTCACCGCTCAGTCGGCGCGGCTGCGGCGCCGCCGGATGGTGGACGACGACGGCCGAGGTCCCTCCGATTGGCGGGTGGGGACCGTCGCGGGCTGGTCCGGTTTCCGGGGCGCGGTCTCGCTCGCCGCCGCACTGGCCGTCCCGACGGCGATGGTCGACGGTCGACCGGTGGTCGAACGCGATCTGATCATCTTCGTCACCGCGCTGGTGATCGTGCTGATCATGCTGCTTCAGGGCACCACCCTGCCGTTGGTCGTGCGCTGGGCCGGACTGAGCGGCGACCCGGAGCGCGTCGACGAGGCCCGCAACGCCCGGCGGCGGGCCACCGAGGTGGGCCTGGCCGCTCTTCCCCAGGTCGCCGCGGAGCTCGGTGCCCAGGATGAATCGGTGCGTCGGCTGGAGGCCGAGTACCGGCGGCATCTGGAGGACCTCGACGAGAGCGGTGGGAACACCGCCGAGGAGCGCCGGCTGGAACGCCGACTGCGCCTCGGCGTCCTCGCCCACAAGAGGCGGGAGGTCACCCGGCTTCGCGACAACCGCGAGATTGACGACCTGGTGCTCCAGGAACTTCAATCCGCGCTGGACAACGAGGAGATCCGGCTGCTGGGACGCGGGCCCAACGAGTGATCGTCGGCTCAGAGCACCTGGTCGAGGAACCGGCGAAGCCGCGGATGCTCGGCCCGCTCGAAGATCGCCTCGGGTGGGCCGGCCTCCAGCACCACGCCCCGGTCCATGAAGGCGACGGTGTCGGCGACCTGCCGGGCGAAGCCCATCTCGTGGGTCACCACCACCATGGTCATGCCGGCGGCGGACAGGTCGGCCATCACCCCGAGGACGCCCTTGACCAACTCCGGGTCGAGCGCCGAGGTGGCCTCGTCGAAGAGCATCACCTCGGGCCGCAGCGCCAACGCGCGGGCGATCGCCACCCGCTGCTGTTGACCACCGGAGAGCTGCGCCGGCCGGGAGTTCGCCTTGCCGGCCAGCCCCACCAGCTCCAACTGGGCCCGGGCGACGCTCTCCGCCTCGTCCGCACCGAGCTTGCGCAGCCGGCGCAGTGCCAGCGTGACGTTGCGCAGCACGCTCATGTGCGGGAAGAGGTTGAACTGCTGGAACACCATGCCCACCCGCTGCCGCAGCGCGTCCGGGTCGTCGCCCAGCACGCTGCGCCCGTCCAGCAGCACGTCGCCCCGGTCCGGTTCGATCAGCCTGTTGATGGTGCGCAGCAGTGTGGACTTGCCCGACCCGGACGGCCCGATGACGCAGGCCGTCGCGCCCCGGGGCACCGAGAGGTCGACGCCGCGCAGCACCCGGTTCGGTCCGAAGGCGAGGTGCACGTCGCGTACGTCGAGGCTGACCGAGGTCGTCGTGGCGGTGGTCATCGCCGATCTCCTTCCGTCGCGGCGTACGACGCCATGTCGTCGTCGTCTTCGGTCGACGCGGTGGCCGGCCGGCCGTTGCGCAGCCGCCGGTCGATCCAGTTGACGACGTGCGTCAGCGGGACTGTCAACGCCAGGTAGCAGAGCCCCGCCAGCAGCAGCGCCGACTCGTTGCCGGTGGTGGCCGCGTAGTCCTGCCCGATCCGGAACAGCTCCCGCTGGCTGGCCACCAGGCCGAGGAAGTAGACCAGGCTGGAGTCCTTGATCAGCGCGATGAGCTGGTTCACCCAGGCCGGCAACACCCGCCGGATGCCCTGCGGAATGATCACCAGCCGCATCGCGTCGCCCCAGGAGAAGCCGAGCGCCCGGGCGCCCTCCAACTGGGCGGCCTCCACCGACTGGATGCCCGAGCGGAAGATCTCTCCGATGTACGCGGCGGCGATGAGCGACAGCGCCAGGATGCCCAACGGGTAGGGATCCGGCCCCCAGACCTGCATGCCCAGCGGGGCCAGCCCGACGCCGATCAGCAGGATCGTCGCCGCGGCCGGCAGCCCCCGGAAAATGTCGGTGTAGACCCGCGCCGGCCAGCGCAGCCAGCGGCTGCGGGAGATCCCGGCGACGGCCAGGAGCAGGCCCAGCACCGAGCCGAGCAGGGCGGCGGAGACCGCCAGGATCAGCGTGTTGGGCAACCCGACGGTCAGCATCTCGGGCAGCGCCTCGCGCATCGAGTCCCAGTCGAAGAAGGTTTCCCACAGGGTGCTCAACGGATCCATCGTTCGCTCCTCCTACCGCCCCGCTCGCTCGTCACCGGCTCAGGACGCTGTCGACGCGGACGCCGACGGCGCAACCGACGGCGTGCCCGACGCGGACGGGGCCTTCACCGTGCCGCTGCCCGGCGCGAAGTCCGCCGGGATCGGCCGGCCCGGGTAGTACTGCGCCTGCAACCGGTTCCAGGTGCCATCGGCGATGACCTCGTCGAGGCTCTTGTTCAGCGCCTCGCGCAGCTTGTCGTTCCCCTTGGCAACTGCGTAAGCGGTCGGTGCCGGGCTGAGCTGCTTGGCCGCCACGGTGATCTTGCCGTTGCTGTCGGTGGCCGACTTCTCGCCGATCTCCGCCGGGGCGATCCAGGCGTCGGCGGTGCCCGCCTTGAGCTGGTTGATCGCGCCGTTGTAGTCCGGCACCCGCACCGGGTTGAGCTGCTTGCCGGTGGCGTAGTCGTCCTGGACGGTGCCCTGCACCACCACTACCCGCTTGCCGGCGAGTTGGTCGAAGCCGGTGATCGGCGAGCCGGCCGGGACGTCCAGGCCGAAGTAACCGAAGTCGTAGCCGTTGCCGAAGTCGACTGTCTTCTTGCGGGCCTCGGTGATGGTGATCGAGGAGCTGCCCACGTCGAACTTGCGGTTGTTGACCTGGCTGAGCAGCGCGGAGAAGTCGGTGCCGACGAACTCGACAGTGAGGCCGAGCTTGCCGGCCACGGCGGTCAGCAGGTCGTTGTCGAAGCCGGTGAACTTGCCGTCCTTGAGGTACACGTTCGGCGGGGCGTCGGTCAGCGTTCCGGCGCGCAGCACGCCCGACTGGGCCAGGCCGTACGGGTTGGCGGTGGCGTCGGACGAGCTGTCGTCGCCGCAGGCGGTCAGGGCGGTGGCGGCCAGGATCGTGGCCGCGCCCAGGGCGGCGGCGCGGGTCAGGGCAGGAAGGAATCGCACTGGTGTCTCCGAAGGGTGGTGTCTCGGCGCGCACGGACGTGCGCCACCGACGGCGCGCCCGATGGGCGTGCCGGTGGGAAAGGAGCTCGGGAGGGGGGTGCTAGAGCGCGGTGCCGCGACGACAGGCGGCGCTGCACATTCGCATCATGTCCACGTGCCGTCGCCGGATGAGTGCGGGCGAGGGTCGACCGGTGCGGGAGTCCGCGTCGTCGGTCGGTGGGGTGGTGCTGAGGATGCGCATGGTTCTCCCGGGTCTGTGCTGACCTGGGTGCCAGGCCACGCTTGCACCGACGTCCTGCCGGTGCCTGGTCTTCACCCGGGGCACCCCACCGCGGAGGAGGGTTGCCGGCCAGCGAGCCGGGGCTTCGCGCTGGCGCTCATGACCTGTGCCGAGGCTAGCAGCAGGATCGGGTGGATCGTCCAGTCGATATGACCACGCTCACGGTGCGCGACGGGCTGTCGACTCGCAGGTCAGCCGGCGTGCACGTGCGGTCGACGACGCGGGTCGGGCTCCTGGCGGCGCAGGATCTCCCGGGTCACCGAGGCGATGGCGCCCTGCCCGAACACCAGGTAGCGCAGGAAGTTGCGGGTCGGGCCGCCCTCGGACCACTCGAAGTAGATGTGGGGGCGCCGACGGCTGCGGTCGCGGATCTCCAGCAGCAGGGCGGCGAGCGCGGTGGGCACCGACGAGCTGGCCAGGCTGAGCACCGGGAAGCGGCCGTCGGCCACACTGCCGCGGACCAGCAGCTCCGTCTCGAAGTCCGACGGGTCGGTGACCGTGACCTCGACGAAGATGACGTCGCCGTCGTCGGGGAAGTCGTTGTCCGCCATGGTCTGGGCCAGCTTGGCGCGGTACTCCGCCTGGTCGCGCTGGTCGGGTTCGTGCGCGATGAGGCGGATCCGTCGTCCGGCGCGTTCGTCGATCATCCGGGCCGCGGCGTGGTCCAGTTCGACGCGGTCGACGCGCAGCTCGTAGGCCCGCATCACCCGGGACAGCACCGACACCAGGATGATTCCGCCGATGAAACAGGCCGCGATCTTGACGCCGTCCGGGCGCTCCACGACGTTCGCCACTGTGGTGTAGACGAAGATCACCGCGATGACTCCGAAGGCGATGGTGCGACCGCGCTGACGCTGCCGCTGCGCCGCGAGCGTCACCGCCGTCGCGGCCGAGGTGATCAAGACCAGGACCCCGGTGGCGTACGCGCCGCCCTGCGCGTCCACGCTGGCTTCGAAGACGATCGTGATCAGGAACGCCACGGCGATGAAGACCAGCACCAGCGGCCGGACGGCTCGCGCCCAGGTCGGCGCCATGCCGTAGCGGGGCAGGTAGCGCGGCACGAGGTTGAGCAGACCAGCCATCGCCGATGCACCGGCGAACCAGAGGATTCCGATGGTGGACAGGTCGTAGATGGTTCCGAACACCTCGCCGAGGTGGGCGTGCGCCAGGTAGGCCAACGCGCGCCCGTTCGCCGGCCCGCCCGGCTGGAAGGCCTCCGGCGGAATGAGCACGGTGGTCGTCACGCTGCTGGTGATCAGGAAGACGCTCATGATCACCGCTGCGGTGGTGAGCAGCCGGCGGGCGCCACGGATCCGGCCCAGCGGTCGTGCCTCCGAGTCCTGCGGGTCACCCCGTACGCTCGGCATGACCGCCACCCCGGTCTCGAAGCCGGACAGGCCCAACGCCAGCTTCGGAAAGACCAACAGCGACAGCCCGACCACCAGCCACGGATCGCCGTGCCCGGTGGTCAGCATGGTGGTCCAGTCGCCGACCGCGCTCGGATGCGTCGCCACCCGCCACAGCGCGTCGGCCACCACCACCGCGTTCAGCGTCAGATAGACCGCTACCAGGACGACGGCGATCCCGATGGCCTCGGTGAATCCCTTGAGGAACACCGCGCCCAGCAGCGACACCAGCACCAGCGTGACCAGCACCTCGTGACCCTTGAGCCCGCTCGGCCAGAACGGGTTCTCGTCGATGTGCGCCGTCGCGTCGGCGGCCGAGAGGGTGATGGTGATGATGAAGTCGGTGGCGGCGAAACCGAGCAGCACCAGCACCAGCAACTTGCCCGGCCAGTAGCTCAGCAGGCGTACCAGCATCGCGATGGAGCCCTCACCGTGCGGGCTCTCCACCGCCACCCGCCGGTAGACCGGCAGCGCCCCCAGCAGGGTCACCAGCACCAGCACCAGGGTCGCCACCGGTGAGAGCGCCCCGGCGGCCAGCGCCGCGATGCCCGGCTGGTAACCCAACGTGGAGAAGTAGTCGACCCCGGTCAGGCACATCACCTTCCACCACGGGTGGTGCCGGTGCTCCGGCGGGCGCCCGTGCGGCCCCGGGTGCTGCACGGCCTGGTCCGAGCCGGCGTCGAGCAGCCACCCCCGCAACCGGCCGGCGCGTCTGTCGACAGTCACCGGCGCGTCCCCCGTCATCCCGCCCACGGTCACCGTGAGTATCCGCCCGACGGGCCGCCCCCGTCCGCCGGTGCGCGGAACCCAGCCGACGCCGCTGCGGGTTTCAGGGCCCGGGACACTGGGGAAGCAGCGCCCCGGGCTGGATCGGACGGCACCGGGGGAGGGGACAGGGCATGGTCGGCGGCCGTCGCTTCCGCCCGGGTGGTGGCTTCGGCCGCCAACTCGACGAGTACGAGACGACTGTCGGTGTGCCGCCGTCCACGGAGTCGCCCGCCGCGTCCCAGGGCGGCCTGGTGGACAGCGCTGTCTACATCCGGGGGCACCGGTTCGCCTCGCCGTCCGGCCTCGCCGAGACGTACCGCTGCCTCCAGGAGCAGGACGGCGCGATGGCCTGGATCGGGTTGTACCGGCCCGACATCGAGCAGATCACCTCGCTGGCCCGGGAGTTCCGGCTGCACGACCTGGCGGTCGAGGACGCGATCAACGCCCACCAGCGGCCCAAGCTGGAGCGGTACGGGCACACCCTGTTCGTGGTGCTCCGCGCCGCCCGCTACGACGACCTCCGGGAGGAGGTCGAGTTCTCCGAGCTGCACCTGTTCATCGGCCCGGGCTTCGTGGTCACCGTCCGACACGGTGAAGCGCCCGACCTGGCGGCGGTGCGGCGGCGGCTGGAGACCGAGGCGCAGATGCTCGCCCGAGGGCCGGAGGCGGTCCTGTACGCGATCCTCGACCAGGTCGTCGACGGGTACGCGCCGGTGGTGGCCGGACTGGAGAACGACATCGACGAGATCGAGACCCAGGTGTTCGGTGGCGACCCGAACGCCAGCCGCCGCATCTACGGGCTCAGCCGAGAGGTCATCCAGTTCCAGCGGGCCGCCCGCCCGCTGCTCAGCGTGCTCGACGCGCTGGCCGACGGCGCCGGCAGCGCCAGCGCCGACGAGGAGCTGCGCCGCTACCTGCGCGACGTGACCGACCACCTGACCCAGGTGGTGGAACGGGTGGACGGTTTCCGGCACCTGTTGCAGAACATCCTCACCGTCAACGCCACCCTCGTCTCGCAGCAGCAGAACGAGGAGATGCGCAGCCTCACCGCGGCCAGCTACAGCCAGAACGAGGAGCTGAAGAAGGTCTCCTCCTGGGCGGCGATCCTCTTCGCTCCCACGCTCATCGGCACCGTGTACGGCATGAACTTCGTCCACATGCCGGAGCTGAACTGGCGCTTCGGCTACCTCTTCGCGCTGCTGTTGATGCTGCTGGTCTGCGGCACCCTCTATGTGATCTTCAAGCGGCGCGGCTGGCTCTGAGCCACGCGGCCGGGATCACTCGATGCCGCGCAGGATGTGCCGTTCGTCCTCGACGTCGTCGTCGCCGGCACTGATCCGGCCGAGCAGTACGGCGGCCGCCCAGATCGTCAGTGGTGTGGCCGCCCCGGTCATTCCGCCGCCGGTCCGGTCGTCCCGGGTCTGGCTCCGCTCCGTGCGCGGTGGCCTGCGCTGAGCCTGCATGGGCCCTGCCTCTCCTCGTCGAAGCCGCCGTGGGTGGCGCGGGGTGACCTCGCGCCACACCGGCCGGGCGGACCGCCTGTGAGCAGCCCACCACCGGTACGACAGCCACTCGAACCTTCCCACGCCCGGCCGCATCCGCACCGCTTGTTTTCGGGTTTCCGACTGTCGCCCGCCAAACCGGACATTACGCCTCGACGGTCGAGGGGCGGTCAAGGCAGCGGGTGGGCGATGCCGCGCGCGTGGTCGGTGAGCGCCGCGCCGACCACTGTCGCGGCCAGCGGCAGCACCTCCAGACAGCGGCGCACCGCGGCGGCCATCAGCGTGTTCGGCACCCGCATGGAGAGCGTGCAGTGCGGCACCCACCGACCCGGCTGGTAGTGCTCGGCGAGGGCGATGCCGGCGCCGGCGAGCCGGTCGTGCACCAGCCGGTGGTGCGCCAGCAACTCCGGGGTGGGCGCCGGGCCGAGCCAGAGCACCCGACCGACGAACTGGCCGGCGTGCTGGAAGTCGAGCCGCAGCGGGGTGGCCACCACCGTCCCCTGTAGCGCCTCGGCGACCTGCTCCGGATCGAAACGGGGCGCCACCATGAGCGAGACGTGCGGACGGTGGCGCTGCTCCAGCAGCGAGCGCATGCTCTGCACCCCCTCGGCCTCCAGCGCGTCCCAGAGTACCCGGATCCGGCGGGTGGCGTCCGGGTCCAGGTACAACTCCACCGCGGCGACCATTCGATCACCGTAGCGGCCGAGGTTTGCGCGCCCTGGTCCGGCGGTACCTGTTCGGAAACCGACCAGGAAGGCGTACCCGTGGACGTGAGTGACCTGCTGACCGAGGCGTACGACCGGCTGCCCGACCTCGTCCGCGCGGCCGTCGACGGCCTCGGCCCCGAGCAACTGCGCCACCAGCCCGGGCCGGGCGCCAACTCGGTCGGCTGGCTGGTCTGGCACCTCACCCGGGTGCAGGACCACCACGTCGCCGACCTGCTCGACGCGGAGCAGATCTGGGTGAGCGGCGACTGGGCGGGTCGTTTCGGGCTCGCCGCCGACCCCGACAACACCGGCTACGGGCACTCGCCCGCTCAGGTCGCCGCGGTGCGGCCGGAGAGCGCGCAGGCGCTGATCGACTACTACCAGGCGGTCGCGGCGCGTACCGGAAGCTTCCTGGCCGGCCTGGGCCCGGCGGACCTGGACCGCGTGGTCGACGAGGCGTGGGACCCGCCGGTCACCCTCGGTGTCCGGTTGGTCAGCATCGTCGACGACGACCTGCAACACGTGGGCCAGGCCGCCTACGTGCGCGGCCTGATCGAGGCGGGCTGACGCACCCCTCACCCTTTCCAGGTGAGCCGGGATCACCCCGACGGGGGTGATCCTGCGGGAAACCGTGGGGAGGGGACCCGATGGGCGCGACGGCGGAGCAGTACCTGCGACAGTTGGACACCGGTCGGCGGCCCGACCTGCCGGAGACCACAGCGGGGACGCTGCGGCTGGACGTCCGCGACGACGGCAGCACCGATCACTGGTACCTGAGCATCGCCGACCAACAGGTCCGGGTGACCCGCTCGGCCGACGACGCCGAGCTGGTGGTGCGGGCCGACCGGGCGGTCTTCGACCGGATGGCCCGCGGCGAGCTGCACCCGGGGGCGGGCCTGCTGCGCAACGAGCTGACAGTGCAGGGCAACATGCAACTGCTGATGCTGCTGCGGCGGATCTTCTCCGGGCCGGACGGCGCCCGTCACCCGCACGAGCTGGGCCGGGCCGCGCTGGTTGGCCGGGCCGCGACGACCGCTCGGGATGAGCGGTCGTGAAGCAGGAACTCGTGCACGTCATCGCCGGCAACCTGTTCGCGATCAGCGACGCCCAGGGCGACATCGAGGCCGATCCGCAGGCCCCGCTCGGACTCTTCGCGTACGACACCCGGTTCCTGTCGCACTGGGTGCTCAGGATCGACGGTGAACGGATCAACGCGCTCTCCCGCGACGACCTCACCTACTTCGAAACCCGGTTCTTCCTGGTCCCCGGTGCGGCGAGCCACTACGTCGACGCCGACGTGTCGATCATCAGGCACCGTTCGGTGCACGACTGCTTCCACGAGAACATCACAGTGCTCAATCACTCGTCGGAGCCCGCCGAGTTCACCGTCCGGGTGGAGATGGCCAGCGACTTCACCGACATCATCGAGGTAGGGCAGCTCCGGCGGCGGGCCGTCGAGGTCAGCGCCGACTCGGCGAGCCAGCAGCTCGTGCTGCGCTACCAGCGGGACCGGTTCGTCCGCGAGACCACAGTGCGCAGTACCGTCCCCGCCGAGGTGGACGAGCGGGGGATGACGTTCCGGATCCGGATCGCACCCGACGGCACGTGGGAGACCGACCTGCACGTCAGCGTGACGATGGGCGGCGAGGGCGGCCGGGATCTCCGCGCCGACCTCCAGTCGCACCAGCAGATCGTGCGGACGGGGATGCGCGAGGACCTGGCGCAGTGGCTGGACCGGGCACCGCAGCTGGTGGCCGAACGCAAGGGCCTGGAGGAGCTCTACCAGGGCAGCCTCGCGGACCTGGCGGCGCTGCGCTACCGGCCGCTGTCGTACCGCGAGCGGGTGCCGATCGGTGGTCTGCCGTGGGCGATGGGGTTGTGTGGACGGGACGCGATCATCACCTGCCTTCAGACGATGGCCTTCACCCCCGAACTGGCTCCCGCGACGCTACGGATGCTGGCGCTCATGCAGGGCGGCCAACTCGACGACGCGCTGGACGAGGAGCCCGGCAAGATCCTGGCCCAGCTCCGGTACGGCGAGACGGGGGCGTTCAGCGACCGGGCGAGCGCGCTGTACTACGGCGCGGCGGACACCACCCCGCTCTTCGTCGTGCTGCTCGACGAGTACGAGCGCTGGTCCGGTGACGCGAACCTGGTCCGCGAGCTGCGCCACCCGGCCCGGATGGCGCTGGACTGGATCGACGAGTACGGCGACCTGACCGGGGACGGCTACCTGCGCTACCAGCGTCGCAACGAGCGCGACGGCACGATCAACCAGTGCTGGAAGGACTCCCCGGACGCCATCGTCGACGCCCACGGTCGGCAACCCGCCTTCCCCCGCGCCACCTGTGAGTTGCAGGGCTACGCGTACGACGCGAAGCGGCGTGGCGCCCGGCTGGCCCGGGAGTTCTGGGGTGACCCCGCGTACGCCGACCGGTTGGAACGGGAGGCGGCAGCGCTGAAGGAGCGCTTCAACCGGGACTTCTGGCTGCCACACCGGGAGTACTACGCGTTGGCGCTCGACCCGTACGGCGAACCGGTCGATGCGCTGGCCTCCAACATGGGGCATCTGCTCTGGAGCGGGATCGTCGCGGACGACCGTGCGGAGGCGGTCGCCGAGCACCTGGCCGGGCCGCGACTGTTCAGTGGGTGGGGAGTACGCACGTTCGCCACGGGGCAGCGCACGTACAACCCGGTGGGCACGCACCTGGGCGCGGTGTGGCCGTCGGACAACGCGCTGATCGCCGCCGGGTTGCGCCGCTACCGCCTCGACGTGCAGGCGGCCCGGATCGCACACGGCATCTTCGACATGGCGCAGACGCTCGGTGGCGCGGCGCCGGGAGTGATCGCCGGCTACGAGCGCGACCTGACGACCTACCCCGTGCGGTTGACGACGAGCTGCCGCCCGCAGGCGTGGGCGTCGGGGGCGCTGCTGATGCTGCTCGGCACCATGCTGGGGCTGCGACCCACCGGCGACAACCTGTTGGTGAACCCGGCGGTGCCGGAGGGGTTCGGTCGACTGGAGCTGTTGGACATCCCGGGCCGTTGGGGTCACTCCGACGCCTACGCGAGGGACCGGACCACCGAACGCCGGCGCCGCCTGCGCTGAGGGGGCGCGGCAGCGCCCGGCCCGGCGACGGTCGGCGTCGGAGTCAGCCCATGGTCTTGGCGCCGTCGATCGACTCCCGGAGGATGTCGGCGTGCCCGGCGTGCTGGGCCGTCTCGGCGATCAGGTGCAGCAGCACCCGGCGGACCGTCCACCTCGCCCCCGGCTCGAACCAGGGCGCCTGCGGCAGCGGGTGCGCCGCGTCCAGGTCGAGGGTGGCTGTCAACTCGTCGGTCTGGGCGGCCACCTCCTGGAAGCGCTCGACCAGCCCGGCGAGGGTCTCGCCCGGCAACATCTGGAACTGGCCGACCCAGTCGATCTCCTCGCGGCCCATCGCCTCCGCGCCGCCGACGGCGAAGAGCATCCACCGGTGCTCGACGCCGGCCACGTGCTTGATGAGGCCGCCGAGGCAGAGCCCACTGACGGTGGGGCGGCTGGCCGCCTGCTGGTCGGTGAGCCCGTCGACCGTCTGCAAGAGGAAACCGCGATGCCTGCGGAGTGTCTGCAGGAGGTCGGCGCGCTCACCGGTGAGCTGCTCAGTGCTGGTCATGCCGTCACCCTTCGTTGATGTCCACCCGGTGCCACCGTAGGGCGAGGCACCGACACTTCCCGGGCACGACACCTCTTCGACCGAAGACCCGCCAGCGGTTGCCGATCCGCGCCGGTGGCGGTCCACTGAATGACATGGGTGTGATTAAGGTGGGCACGTCGTCCTGGGCGGACCAGTCCCTGCTGCGCTCCGGGTGGTACCCACGCTCGGCCAGCACGCCGGCCCGTCGACTGGGCTTCTACGCCAGCCAGTTCCCGATGGTCGAGGTGGACACGTCCTACTACGCCATCCCCGTGCCGGAGACGACCCAGGGCTGGGTGGACGCCACACCTGACGACTTCACCTTCGACGTCAAGGCGTTCAGCCTCTTCACCGGGCACCCGACACCGGTCGCCGTGCTGCCCCGGGACCTGCGACCGGCCGCCGGTCCGAGCCGGATCCGCCGCCGAGACCTGCCCGAGCCGGCGTACGACGAGCTGTGGGCCCGGTTCCGCGCGGCCCTCGACCCGATCGCTGCGGCCGGCAAGCTCGGTGTGGTGATGTTGCAGTTCCCGCCGTGGCTGGTGCGCGGCCCTGCGGCCGAACGCCGGATCGTCGAGCTGGCGCAGCGCTGTCGCCCGTGGCGGGTCGGTGTGGAGCTGCGGCACGGCTCCTGGTTGGACGACGACGCCGCGTCGGACACTCTGGACCTGCTACGCGCCCACGACCTGTCGGTGGTCTGCGTCGACATGCCACAGGGGCACCCGTCGTCGCTGCCGCCGATCCTGACCATGACGGCGGAGCCGGCGATCGTCCGGTTCCACGGTCACAGCGACGCCTGGGGCGAGGGCGACAAGCAGGAGAAGTTCCGGTACGCGTACGCCGAGGACGAGCTGCGGCACTGGGCCGGGCTGCTGGCCGAGTTCGCCGATACCCCCGATGAGCTGCACGTGCTGTTCAACAACTGCTGCGCCGGGCAGGCCCAACGCGACGCCACACGGCTGGCGCAACTGCTCGCCGAGACGTTGCTCGTCGAGCAGGCCGTCCCGGCGACCGGCTGATCGCCGCACCGGCCACCCGGGCGGCGCCGGCCACCCGGCCGGACGCCGGTCCGCTCAGGACCGCCGTCCCCGGCTGCGCAGGGCGTCCTGGGTCGACTCGCCGATGTCCGCGTCGTCGGGGAAGCTCCGGCCGCTGGGGGCGGGATCGGGTGGGGCACCCGGTCCGGCCATCGTCGTACGGGTCGGCTCGACCGAGCCGAAGCCGTGTCGTCCCGCCGGGTCGGACCGGCCTGCCGGAGCACCCGCGCGTCGTTCGCCGCGTCGTCCCTCGGGCACCGCGGTCTCCTCGCTGCCCTCGTCCATCGGTGAGTCGTCGTCAGTGCCCCAGGGCGCGTCGGCGTCGAAGCCGTCGCCGGTGCCCCACGGCTTGGTCGCCTCCGGCTCCAGCCGGTCGTTGTCACCGCTGCGTCCCTTGTGCGCCGTCATGGCCACCCCGCTCGTCGGTCCGCCGCCACGGCGGACGATGTGCCGTCCTCGGGCCGGGACCGCCCGCCCGAGCGCGGCGCACGACATGTCGCCGGCACGCCGCCGCGCGCCCGGGACCCGTCATCGCTCCGGTGCGCGCGTAGGGCCGACCAGCGCCCCGCCGTCGAGGTGGCGGCGGGACGCCGGTCGGCCCGACGTTCAGCGTCCGGCCATCGCCATCGGCCGCTTGCCGTTGCTCATTCCCATCTTGATCATGCTCTTCGAGGCGCCCTTCATCCCACCGGCGCGACCGAGCATCCCGCGGAACACCTGGCCGGGCTTCTGCTGCTCACCCATGTACGCGGTGACCACGACCAGGGTCCCGGTCAGCGCCGGAATGGCCCACTGGAGCAGCTTCATCTGCCGCTGCGAGGAGGCCACACTGGCCGGGGTCTGGTGGTTCGGCTCGGTGGCGCCGCTCACCGACGGGCCGCCCGCCTTCTCCAGCCGCATGCCGATCAACCGGCTGTAGCCGGTGACCGCCAGCGCGCCGATGGTCAACGCCGTCTTGATGGCGCTGGCCCGGGCGACGCCGGACTGGGCCGCCACCCGTGGGCTCTCGGTCACCAGCTCGCCGACCGCGCCGGCCAGGTGCGCGCCGATCGCGGCGGCGTTGACCGGTGTCCACTTGGACCACCCGGCCGAGGCGACCGGGAGCCGCTGGGTCGAGTCGCTGATTTTCGCAGCTGCGCCGTTGACGCCGAAGGCCCCCATGAGGGAGCCGCCAAACCAGGCCGCCAGGCCCAGATCGTGCATCGAGCGCAGTGCGGTATGCCGTTCGGACATGTGATCCCCTTCCGCCGTGTCGGGCGGTGCGGCTTACCCGCCGGTCGGGCGGCTAACCCCGCCCCGGGCGGGCCGATCCCCGCCGTGGCGGGCCGCTACCGGACATCCGTGACCTCGGCGGGTCGACCTGCCCCGAGCAGGAGTCGTTCGCCCGGTGGCGGGTAGATCCCGAGCGACGCCGACGAGAGGGGAACGCGATGTCGCAGCCGGACGAGAGCCGGGAGAAGACCCCCAAAACAGACGCGGTGCTCATGCACCCCGACAACGACCCACACCGGAACACCGCAGAGGTCGCACCCCGCAAGGAGCACGCCGAGATCCAGGTGGAACGGGACGGTGAACTGGTGCCACTGGACCAGGACGAGTGAGCCGACCGGCCGGTACGGCTCAGCGGGGCGGCAGGTCGCCGACGAAAACGGCGATCTGCCGCGCCAGCGGGACGCTGGCGCGGACCCAGGTGAAGTGGTCCAACGTCGTACCGGCCTGCTCCACTGTGTACCGCTCCCGGGTCACCGGCGCGTCGGCGAGCTTCGCGCAGAGGTGGTCCATGGTCTCGTGCGGGGTGAACTGGTCGTCGTCCACGCTGACGGCCAGCACCGGGGTCCGCACCGCGCGGACGGCGGCCTCGGTGTCCGTACCGTCGAGCCGGGGGAATCGGCCGGTGCGCGCGGTGTGGGCCCAGTCGCGGATCACGCCGCGTGCCTGCCGACCGCCGAAGCCCCAGCCCGGCCAGACGCCGAGCAGCGCCGCCGTGGCGGCGATCCCCTGGGTGTAGGGCAGTACGCCGAGACCGCGCCGGCCCGGGTAGCTCCGCCAGTACGGGATGCCGACCGCGACCAGCGCCAAACCGTCCACCTCGCCGCTGCCGTGCAGGGCGAGGTGCAGCAGCGCGGCCTGCCCGCCGAGCGAGTGCCCGAGGAGCAGTCGGGTGCGTCCGTCCAGACGTGGCTTGAGGGCGGCCAGGACGGCGCCGACGTCGCCGGCCAGTTCGGTGTAACCGTGCCGGTCCGCCCGACTCGGCGCGGGCGTGCTCGCCCCGGTGCCGCGGAGGTCGGCCACGACCACTGCCAGTCCGGCGGCGCGCAGCGCGGCGGCGAAGGGCCGGTAGTACCGGGCCCGGACCCCCATCGCGGGCCAGATCACCACCACCGGCGCGCCCGGCGCCCCGGCCGGTTCCGGATAGACCTGCACACCCAACCGGCCACCGTCGACGTCGACGAACTCCTGCGCGTACTCCGGGTCCCCGTTCACCGGCCCAGCCTACGGCCTGACGTTACCGGCGGGTAGCAGCAGGCCGTGGGGTCCCCGACAGCGGTGGGCGGACGTGCCGCGCTCGACGGACGCGACGGAGGGCCCCGCCGAGTGGCGGAGCCCTCCGAGGGGCGTTGCGGTCAGGAGACCGAGATCGCCCCGTTGCTGGCCCGTACGCAGGCCACCGCGCGGGCGCTGGTGGAGGCCGCCCCGCTCAGGCACTGGCCGAGCACCTGGTGCCCGGTGGCGTTCGGGTGCCACGACTCCTGGCAGGTCTGGAAGTAGGTGACGCAGGTGTTCGCGATGCGCTGGATGGCGATCTTGTCCTTGCCGGCGAGGCTGGTGACGAAGGTGCCGGTCGCGCCGTCCTGAAGCCGGATCGGAGTGGCCAGCGCGCCGCTCGGGCTGCTGGTCTGCTCGCAGAGTCGGGCACCGTTGAAGGCCTGCTGCACGCTCAGGTACACCAGGTCGTCGGCGGGGAACTCGGCGGCCAGAGTGTCCCGGGTGGACTTCACGATGCTGCCCAGACCCTGGGAGAAGCGGTGCCCCGGCGCCAGGCTGGCCCGGTGGATCGGGCAACCGGCCGCGTACCGCTCGGCACCCAGGTCACGGAACTTGTCCCGGGTGTCGTCCCGGCTGTCCTCCTCGTGGAACTGCTGGTTCAGGTCCAGCGGCAGCGGGTTCGTGTAGTCCTGGAACACCACACGGTGCTGCCCGTCCGCGTCCACCTGGTCGAGGGTGGTCAGGATCTGGCGTACGGCCGCGGTGGTCTCCGCGGTCGCGGCGCTGAGCTGCGCGGCGGTGGCCAGGTCGGCGTCGCTGCACGGCTTCTGCTCCACCGGCCCGTTCAGGTACGCCCAGAACTCCCACCAGCCGGTCCAGGCGTCGGCGATGAACCGGTTGGCGCACTTCTCCGCGACGCTGCCGAAGGTGAACGAGCTGTTGTTGGAACCGAGGCCGACCAGCACCAGGTCGATGTCCTGGGTCTGCGCGACGGCGCGCAGCTGACTCAGCTGCGAGGCGACGGTACGACCGTTGGTCCGCGCCTGGGAGTCGTTGGCGATGTCGTGTGGCTGACCACCGGAGCAGGCCAGGTTGAACCGGTTCTGGATGCCCGGCAGGTTGGCCTGGTTGAGCGAGGCGTTCGCCGAGCGGTGGCAGAAGAACGCGTTGTTGTTCGCCGCGGTCCAACCGGGGAAGCCCTGGCTGACTCCGTTGACGTCGACGACCGGGGTGTAGGCCCCGGCGCCCTCGCCACTGATGAAGCTGTCCCCGAGGGCCACCGCGGCGGTGGGCAACGCGGCGGACGCGGGTGCGGGCAGCGCGACGGCTGTCGACAACGCGGCCATGGCGATCGTTAGTCCCGCGGCGAGCGCGGTACGCCGGAACCTGGGCATGGGGCCCCCAACCATCGAAAGATGAAAGATTCTCTGAGAGCGCGATCAGATCACCCCGGCGCGACAGGCGTCAATGGCCCGTAACAGATTCGTTCGACGAAAGACACGCGCCCGTAGGCATGACGGGCTACGGCGTCGAGATAGGACCCGTGCCCCGGGTTGTCGACCGCCCCTCGGCGTGGAGTCAGCGACCGGTCGGGCGGTCGCGGCGGCTCAGCAGGGCCGCGCCCACGGCGTTCAGCCCGACACCCCAGATCAGGAGTACGCACAACCACTGCACCCACGCCACGGCGCTCATCTCGCCGGAGAGCAGGTTGCGCACGCTGCCGAACGGGGTGAGCCACGGCTGCGCCGGACGGAGCGCGTCCACAGCGCCCAGCAGCGCGAACAGCGCCAGCGGCAGGATGATCGTGGCCAGGAACGCCAGCACCACCGAGCGCAGCAACAGGCCCAGCCCGGTGCCCACCAGACCGGCCACGACATGCACCAGCACACTGCCCAGCGCGACCGTCCCGGCGAACCGCCACGGCGCGTCGGCGACGTCGGCCGGGGTGAGGGCCAGCGTCGCGGCGCAGATCAGGACACCGACCACGCCGATGACGACCGCCGGCAGCCCCACCGCGAGCACTGTGGGCACCACCGGGGGGCGGACGGGCGCCCGGCGCAGATCGCGGACCAGCAGGATGCCGAAGAGCGGGGTCGCGACCGACGTCAGGCTCTGCACAGTGTCCGAGAGTTCGGCGAAGGTCCGGTCGGCGGGATCCGCAGCCGCGACCAGCGCCACGGCGGCCAGCAGCCCGATCACCAGGGTGCCCACCAGCAGCCACCGCCGGGCCGGCGTGCCGAGGGAGCGCCGCAGCGCGTCGCGAATCGTCTCGTCCACAGCGACCGCCTCCTGATCTCCCGATCCGGACGGCGTGCACCCCGCGCACACACCGGCCGCGATCATGGCTGAGCGTACCGGTGGCGGTGTCTCTGCGTGGTCCCGTGATCACCCGGCGGCTGTTCGTTGGCTCACGTCCGGAGGGCCGCGCGCGGCGGGTCGCGTAGGTCCTCCGGTGGTTGTCCTAGCCTCGGGCTAGGCTCGCTGCGGCGCGCCACGCCGGCTGATGTCGCCGGTGACCGGCAGCAGACCGCCGAGACCGGGGAGTACGACCAGTTGACCGCAGAGCCTGACACCCTGTACGGGGCCGATGACCTCACCCACCTTGAGGGGCTGGACGCTGTCCGCAAGCGGCCCGGCATGTACATCGGTTCCACCGACAGCCGTGGCGTGGGTCACCTCGTCAACGAGATCCTCGACAACTCCACCGATGAGGGTGTCGCCGGTCACGCCAGCCACGTCGAGGTGATCCTGCACGCCGACGGCTCGGTGCAGGTCGACGACGACGGCCGGGGCATTCCCACCGACGTGCACGCCAAGTCCGGCATCTCCGGCGTCGAGCTGGTGCTGACCCGGCTGCACGCCGGCGGCAAGTTCGGCGGCTCCGGCTACAAGACCTCCGGGGGTCTGCACGGCGTCGGCGCATCGGCGGTCAACGCGCTGTCCCGCCGCTTCGACGTGACAGTCCGCCGGGCCGGCAAGATCCACGCGATGTCGTTCCGGCACGGCGTTCCGGGCATCTTCGACGGCGACGGGCCGGACGCTCCGTTCACCGCCGGCCCCGGGCTCCAGGTGGCCGGCGCCATGAAGCGCGGCCAACGCACCGGCACCTCGATCCGTTGGTGGCACGACGCCCGCTACTTCGAGACCGGCGCCGCGCTCGACGTCGACGCCGTCCGGATGAAGCTGCGCAACACCGCTTTCCTGGTCCCCGGCGTGACCTACCTGCTGCGCGACCTGACCGGCGAGGCGCCCGCCGACGAGCGGTTCCACTACCCCAACGGGCTCAGCGACATGGTGGAGTTCCTCGCCCCGGCCGGCGACCGGCCGGTCTCCGGCACCCTGCTGGTCAACGGCGAGGGCACCTACCGGGAGAACGCCGCCGACGCCAACGGCGTCATGCAGTCCAACGTGCAGCGGCGCGCCGAGGTCGAGGTGGCGTTCCGGTGGGGCACCGGTTACGAGCGCACCGTCGAGTGCTTCACCAACACCATCCGCAACGCGCACGGCGGCACCCACCGCAAGGGTTTCGAGCGGGCCCTCGTCCGCGCGCTCGCCGACGCGATCCGCAACACCCGCGGTCTGCTCAAGGCCAAGGAGGAGCCGCCCACCCTGGACGACGTCCTGGAGGGGATGACGGCGGTGGTGCACGTGCGGATCCCCGAGCCGCAGTTCACCTCGCAGACCAAGGACGAGCTGTCCACCACCGGCATCACCAAGGTTCTCCAGTCCCTGGTCGACGCGCACATCAAGGCATGGCTGGAGGACCGGCGCACCAAGGCCGAGGCGCGCACCGTCCTGCAGAAGATCGTCGACGCCGCCCGGGTGCGACTCACCCAGAAGCAACAGAAGGACGCCGCCCGGCGCAAGACCGCCCTGGAGGGCGCGTCCATGCCGCCGAAACTTGTCGACTGCCGGGCCACCGGCATCGATCGCAGTGAGCTGTTCATCGTCGAGGGTGACAGTGCCCTGGGCACGAGCCGGATGGCCCGTTCCTCGGAATACCAGGCGCTGCTGCCGATCCGCGGCAAGATCCTCAACGTGCAGAAGGCCAACCTCCAGCAGGTTCTGGACAATGCCGAGTGCGCGGCCATCGTGCAGGTCCTCGGCGCCGGGTCGGGGCGCACCTTCGACCTCTCCGCGCTGCGCTACGGCCGTGTGCTGATCATGGCCGACGCCGACGTGGACGGCGCCCACATCCGTACGCTGCTGATCACCCTGTTCGCCAGGTACATGCGGCCGCTGATCGAGGCCGGTCGGCTCTACGCCGCGATGCCGCCCCTGCACAAGATCACCACCAAGGGGCGCAGCCCGCAGACCGTCTACACCTACACCCAGGCCGAGATGGAGACGACGGTCCGCAAGCTGGAGAAGGCCGGCAAGCAGATCGTCACGCCCATCCCACGGTTCAAGGGTCTCGGTGAGATGGACGCCGACGAGTTGTGGGACACCACGATGAACCCGGCCACCCGGGCCGTCCGCCGGATCACCCTCGACGACGTCGACGCCGCCGAACGCATCCTCGAACTGCTGATGGGCGAGAAGGTCGAGCCGCGCCGCAACTGGCTCATCGACTCCGCCGACCGCGTCGACCGGGATGCGATCGACGCATGAGCGAGCGAATTTTTGGTACAGCGCGATGGTGCCTCATGCCGTTGCGCAGCGACGGCATGAGCGCCCGTTCCGTTCCAGTGGAGAGCTGAGTCATGGCACGCCGTAAGGAAAACAAGGTCGACCTCTCCTCGTTCGACCAGGCCGGCGCGCGGGTCTTCGACAACCCGCTGGTCACCGAGGTCTCCGACTCCTACCTGGAGTACGCGTTCTCGGTCATCCACTCCCGCGCCCTGCCCGACGCCCGCGACGGCCTCAAGCCCGTGCACCGGCGCATCCTCTGGTCGATGTACGAGCAGGGCTACCGCCCCGACCGTGGGCACGTGAAGTCTGCCCGAATTGTCGGCGATACGATGGGAAAGTACCATCCGCACGGCGACACGGCGATCTACGACGCCATGGTCCGCCTCGCGCAGGACTTCTCCCTCAACGTGCCGCTCATCGACGGGCACGGCAACTTCGGCAGCCCCGACGACGGCCCGGCCGCCTCGCGTTACACGGAAGCACGCATGTCCCGCGAGGCCATGCTGCTCGTCGGTGAGCTGGGCGAGGACACCGTCGACGTCGAGCCCAACTACGACGGGTCGCTGACCCAGCCGACAGTGCTGCCGGCGGCCTTCCCCAACCTGCTGGTCAACGGCGCGTCCGGGATCGCGGTCGGCATGGCCACCAACATGATCCCGCACAACCTGGCGGAGGTCGTCTCCGCGGCCCGCTGGCTGATCAACCACCCGGACGCCACTCTGGACAAACTCATGGAGTTCGTCCCCGGCCCCGACCTGCCCACCGGTGGGGTGCTGCTCGGCCTCGACGAGGTGCGTCGGGCGTACGAGACCGGGCGTGGCGTGGTGCGGATGCGCGGCAAGGTGGAGATCGGCCCCATCGAGGGCAGCCGGGGCCGTCAGGCGATCACAGTGGTCGAGCTGCCCTACGGCGTCGGCGCGGAGAAGGTCATCGCCGCGATCACCAACGAGGTCACCAAGACCAAGCGGCTGACCGGCATCGCCGACGTCAAGGACCTCACCGACCGGGAGAGCGGCACCCGGCTCGTCGTCGAGTGCAAGGTCGGGGTCAACCCGCAGGCGTTGCTCGCCGACCTCTACCGGCTGACCCCGCTGGAGCAGTCGTTCGGCGTCAACAACCTGGTCCTGGTCGACGGGCAGCCGCGCACGCTGGGCCTCAAGGCGCTGCTGGAGGTCTTCCTGGCCCACCGGTACGAAGTGGTCACCCGGCGCACCTCGTACCGTCGGCGCAAGCGTCAGGAGCGGCTGCACCTGGTCGACGGTCTGCTGATCGCGCTGCTGGACATCGACGAGGTGGTCCGGCTGATCCGGGGCAGCGACGACGCGCAGGCCGCAAAGGACGGGCTGATGAGTCGGTTCGGCCTCTCCGACATCCAGGCCACGTACATCCTGGACACTCCGTTGCGCCGGCTCACCAAGTTCGACCGGATCGAGCTGGAGGCCGAGCAGGAGCGGCTGCGCTCCGAGATCGCCGAGCTGAGCAAGATCCTCGACGACGAGCGGGTGCTCAAGAAGGTGGTCTCCGACGAACTGGCGGCCGTGGTCAAGCAGTTCAGCACCGAACGTCGTACGACGCTCGTCGACGGTGACCTGAAGGAGGTGCTGGCCGCGTCCGCGCCGGCCGGCCCCCTGGAGGTCGCCGACGACCCGTGCCAGGTGATCCTCTCCGCGACCGGGCTGGTCGCCCGGACCGCTGCCGAGTCGGAGGAGAGCTCCGAGGGGCGCCGACGCAACGGCCGGGTCAAGCACGACACGGTACGCGCCATCGCGCACTCCACCGCCCGTGGTCGGGTGCTGCTGTTGACCAGCGCCGGTCGGGCGTTCAAGGTCGACGTCCTGCCGCTGCCCGTGCTGCCCGAGCAGGCGGGCACCGTGTCACTGCGTGGCGGCATGTCAGCGGCCGAGCTGGTGCCGTTGGCGGCGGGGGAGACGGTCGTCGGCCTGGCCCCGCTCGGCGGGCAGGCGGAGGGCTCACCGGGGTTGGCTTTGGGCACCCGGCAGGGCGCTGTGAAGATCTGCTCGCCGGAGTGGCCGGTGCGCTCCGACGAGTTCGAGGTGATCGGTCTGCGCGACGGTGACGAGGTGGTCGGGGCGACCTGGCTGACCGACGGCACCGAGACGCTGACCTTCGTCACCTCGGAGGCGTCGCTGTTGCGCTTCCCCGCCGGGTTGGTCCGGCCGCAGGGCCTCAAGGGCGGCGGTATGGCCGGCATCAACCTGCCGGCCGGGGCGCGGGTCGCGTTCTTCGGCGCCGTGCGCACCGACGACCCGGGGCATGGCGAGCCGATGGTGGTCACCTCCACCGGCGCGACGGTCAAGGTGACGCCGTTCAAGGCGTACCCGGCAAAGGGCCGGGCGACCGGCGGTGTGCGCGCGCACCGCTTCCTCAAGGGTGAGACGGACGTTGCCGTCGCCTGGGTGGGCCCGCGACCGGTCGGCGCGACCGCCACCGGCGACCCGGTGGAGCTGCCCACGGCGGACCCACGCCGAGACGGCAGCGGCTTCGCGGTGATGCTCGGCCCAACGGTGGTAGGCCACCTGATCGAACGCGACTGACCCTCCCACCCGGGTTGTCGCGCCGTCCCCAGCGACGCGTCCGGCGTGCCCGAAATGCGTCCGGCGTGCGCACGGCGCGCCCCAAGATCGTGCTCGATCCTGGACGTAGTGGTTTCACCGACGCGGTGATGCCACTCGATCCTGGATCAAGCACGATCATGCGGAGTGGGGCGTCCGCCAGCGCGCTATGGTGGGGGCCCTCTGTTGTCGGTGATGGTCCGGGTGCACCGCGAAGCACCCCTCAACATGATTTCTTCTCTGTCCGGCGGAGTCGCCGGCGCGGCGTGAGCGCCGCCATCCGGGTCCGGCCGAGGCGTGAGCTCCGCGCCGCCCGCCGTCCCCGACCACACCGCTGTTGGGGTCACCTGATCGCCGCGCCACTCTGGCCGATGCACGGCGCGAACCTGGGCACCCTGTTGCGGACGTGCGACGCGGTCGGCGCCTGCCTCGCCGTACCCCCGTTCCGTTGGGTGGACGAGGCAGTGGCCCGGGGCAACACGCTGCGTCGGCCGGGGTGCGTTCACCGGGTCGGCAGTCCGCTGCGCTGGCTGGCCGCCGAACGGGCCGCCGGCACCCGGATCCTCGGGGTGGAACTGGCCGACGAGGCGGTCCGGCTCGGGATCTGCCCGCCGCGCGGGGCCGCACAGTGGTGCTGTTGGGGCACGAGGCGACCGGCATCCCGCCCGAGGCGCTCGACCAGCTGGACCTGGCGGTGGAGATTCCCATGGTCGGTCATGGCCACAGCCTGAACGTCGCGGTAGCCGGCTCCCTGGTCCTCTACAAACTCGCCGGCCTCCTCTAGCCCTGGATCAGGCGACGTTGTGGGGGCGGAACTGGACGCTCACCCGTGGGCCGACGGGGCGGCTGGTCTTGGGGATGGCGTGTTCCCAGGTGCGTTGGCAGGAGCCGCCCATCACGATCAGGTCGCCGTGGCCCACCGGGAAGCGCAGGCTCTCGCCGCCGCCGCGTGGGCGCAACAGCAGCGGTCGGGGTGATCCGAAGGAGACGATCGCGACGATCGTGTCGGTGTGCGCCGAGCGGCCGATGGTGTCGCCGTGCCAGGCCACGCTGTCGCGCCCGGACCGGTAGAGGCACATGCCGGCGGTGACGAAGGGCTCGCCCAGCTCGGGCGCGTAGTGCTCGGTGAGTGCGACCCGCGCGGAGGTGAGGACGGGGTGGGGGAGTTGCCTCGCGCCGTCGTACCAGCAGAGCAGGCGGGGCACGTCGACCTCGGCGTCGTACATGGTGCGCCGTTCGGCACGCCAGGGCACCTCGGTGAGCAGGGTGTCGAGGACCGTGTCGGAGCCGCGCACCCAGCCGGGGAGGTGGTCGACCCAGGCGCCCCGGCTGAGTTGGTGCCGGCGGATCTGGCCGGGCAGTGGCCCCAGGGTCGGCCCGGCGTCGGCCAGGTCGAGCATCGACGGCTGGTAGGCGGCCTGCGTCATGCAGCCACCCTAGCAGCACTTTAGTACACCCGTGCTAGCGCCGAACGGTGCCGACCCGCTCCGACCTTGGCCCGCTGCGGTCAGCCCGGGACGGTGGCGGCGCGCACGGCGTCGAACACCGCGTCCACCACCCGCGCCCGGCCCTGCCCGTCGACGGTGGACCAGGCGCGAGCGGCGAGCGTCGCGCGTCGCTGCGGCGAGCTGAGCAGCCCGTGCAGGGTCCGTGCCGCCGTCGCGCGGGCGGCTCGTCCGGCGACGCCGCCGGCGGTCAGCTCCGGCAGCTCGCCGAGGCCGGCGGCCAGGCCGTGCCGCACCACCCGGGTGTACGACTCACGTTGGTTGTCGACCACGCAGACCAGCGCGCTGGGTGCGCCGAGGCAGCAGAGTTCCCAGGTGGACGTGCCGGCGGCGCTGACCACGAGGTCGGCTTCGGTGATCAGCGCCGGCAGCGAGGTGGTGGGTGGGACCGGTCGGATGGTCTGCCCCCGGCCGGGGGCGACGTCGTCGACCTCCGCCTCGATCTCGGGTCGCCCGACGATGACAGTGAGGTCCATCGGGTGACCGGTGGCCACCAGCACCCGGGTCAGGACCGGCGCCGCGCCGACCGCGTCGGTGCCGCCGAAGAAGGCCAGCACCCGGGGGCGGCTGACCGCCGTGGCGGGCGGGACGACCGGCGGCCGGGCGCTGATCACGGTGTCGCGCAGCAGGGCGTACCCGCTCCCGGCGAGCAGCCGGCCGGGCAGTTCCGCCCCGGAACCGGGCCCGGGCAGTGCCACCGCAGACCCCAGCCCGGGCAGTGCCACCGCAGACCCCAGCCCGGGCAGCTCCGCCCCGGAACCTGGCCCCGGCAGCTCCGCTCCGAAGTTCTGGTCGAGGTAGAGGTCCGCGACCTGGCCGCGGCTGTCGCCGTCGATGATGGCGAGGGTGTAGACGCC
The DNA here is from genome assembly GCF_036136635.1 of Micromonospora sp. NBC_00330. Lineage (NCBI taxonomy): Bacteria > Bacillati > Actinomycetota > Actinomycetes > Micromonosporales > Micromonosporaceae > Micromonospora > Micromonospora sp. NBC_00330. The sequence continues at coordinate 3,758,207 of NZ_CP108012.1, read as the reverse complement.
GGCGGCGCGCAGGGCGCCGGCCCCGGCCGGGTCCAGTTCGTAGGAGTCGAGGACCAGCACGTCCAGGTGGTGTCGGCGGGCCGCCTCGACCAGTTCGGCCGCCGAGTTCGGGCCGGGAAGCAGCGGGATGCCCCGCGCGGCCAGCTCCGCGGTCGCCCAGTCGAGCCGTTCGACGGTGCCGAACACTGTGACGTCGGCGCCCCGGGCGAGGAACTCCTCGGCGAGCGCCAGGCAGCGGACGAGGTGGCCGACGCCGCGCCGTGGCCCGGCGTCGCAGCGCAACCCGACCCTCAGGGTGCTCACGACTCCTCCAGGTGCTTCTGTCGTACGTCGGCGTTGAGCGCGCGCAGCCGGGGCTGACCGTCGAGCCAGTCGGAGAGCTTGGCCAGCGGCACGCTGACGTCGCCGAAGTGATCGATGATCGCGCTGACCAGCGCCCAGTCCTGCTCGGTGTCGAGGGTGAGCCGCAGCGCGGAGCGGTCCGGGGTGAGCGTCACCCCGAGCACCCGGAACAGCTCCGGGTGGGTGTACGCGTACGAGGTGACGTGCACCCGGTGGTGGTCGGTGGCGAGCCGGCCCAGGGTGCGCAGCGTCTCCGCTCGGATGATCTCGACGTCCAGCCCTCGGGGCAGGGTCCGGGCGATCGACGTGCTGGCGTAGTCCAGCCCGGGGACCGCCCGGTACACCGACGCGACCACTGTGATGATCTCCGGGTCGAGCAGGGGGCAGTCGGCGGTGAACCGCATGACGGCGTCTCCCGGGTGCGCGGCGAGGGCGCCCACGAACCGGTCCAGCACGTCGTCGACCGGCCCGCGGTGGCACGGCACGTCGAGCCGCGCGCACTCGGCGGCCACGGCGTCGTCGACAGCGTCGGTGCTGGTGGCGACGACCAGGTCTGCCAGGACGCCACTGTCGCGGGCGGCACGTACGACCCGGCCCAGAACGGACCGTCCGGCGAGCGGGCGGAGCACCTTGCCGGGCAGCCGGGACGAACCCATGCGTGCCTGCACGATGCCGACGATCCGTGGCTTGGCGTCGTCCGTGGCGGCCCCGGGCACCGGTACGGCGGTCACTGCTGCTCCTCCTGCTTGGGGGCCAGCACCGCTGTGGCCCGGCGTTTGGCGGCGCGGGCGCCCCGCTTGGCCAGCCGGGCCGGGGTGATGGCGAGCCGGCCCACCCGGTAGCTGAGCGACCCGCTGAGCAGACCGATCGTCGTCTCGGCCCGGCGTAGCGCCCGTTCCCGCGAGGTGAGCAACTCCTCGGTCCACGCGGTCAGCGCTGCCAACCGGGTGAGTTCCTCGCGCTGGCGTAGCCACGCCTCGCGCAGCTGCTGGTAGCTGTGCCCGCCGATCGGCGGGTCGGTCGGCGCGACGGCGTGCAGTTCGGTGGCGAGGCCGACAGTGGCGCCGGCGTCCAGCCCGTCCAGCGCGGCGGCGATGGCCGCCTCGACCTCGATCGCCTCGCTGACCGTCGCGCGGTCGAGGTCGTGGCCGGCGAGTCCGCCGAGCACCACGGTCAGGCCCGTAATGTCGAGAGTGGACGACCACGGGTGGGCGTACCCGCCGGTGAGCAGGCCCGCCGCGAAGCGCCACAGCCCGCGGGCGAGCACCACGTCGCCGGGCAGCGCGGCGGTGGCCCGCCAGCTGGGGTCGAGCACCGCGTACCGCTCGCCGTCGACCACCACGTTGTCGGTGCCGGCCAGCGCCGCCGCGCCGGCGATCCGGCCGTCGGCGTCGGCCTGGTCGGCGAGCCAGCCCGCGTAACCGCGCAGCAGCGCGCGCAGGGTGGCCAGGTCGCGGCGCAGGGCCGCGTCGAGCAGCAGGGTACGCAGCAGCCGGCCGGCCGGCACCGGTCCGGACAGCGCGTCCGCGTCCCGGTACGCGGCTTCGCGGCTCGCGAACGGCGCGACGGCCGGCGTCGTCGCGTCGGTGGCCCGGATGAGCCCCCAGCGCCAACCGGAGGGGCCGTGCAGCACCTCCAGCACGCCGATCCCGGGGCGACCGGTCTGCACGAGGGCCACCGGCAGGTCCCCGTCGACGGCCGGCGTGGTCGGGTCCGTGGGGTCGGCGGGCCGGTGGGCGAGCGTCAGCCAGCCCGGTGCGAGGTCGGCGGCGCGCCCGGCGTGCAGCGCGTCCACCGCGAGCCGGGCCGGGTCCTGGAGCACAGTGGCGCTGGTGAAACCCCCGGCGCAGGCGCCGTGCAGCACCGCGTCGAACAGGCCGGAGCCCGCGTCCCGGTCGAGGTGGTCGGCGTCCAGCAGCGCCGTCGGGGTGGTGACACCGGGGTACGCCGCCCAGCACGCGGTCGGCCGCAGTCCCGCCGCGCCGAGCCGCTCGCGCAGTTGGTCCCGGTTGGCCGGGTGGGTGCGGTCCAGCACGCCGCCGATCACCCAGGCGGAGTCGTCGCGGCTGGCGTACCAGGGGGTGGTGTCGACAAGCCGGTGCAGGCCCAGCGGGTTGTCCAGGCGCAGCAGCAACGTGCCACCCGGTCGCACCGCGGCGACGAGTCGCGCCAGCACACCGTCCCAGCCGAGCCGGGTGCCCTCCACCGACTCGACCGGGTCCAGCCCGGCAGCCGCGATGACCACGTCGTACGTCTCGTCGTCGGGCAGCCCGGCCGGGCCGCCCACCACCACGCGGGCGGCCCGGTGCGCCAGCGCCACCGCGTCCGGGTGGCTGCGCAGCAGGCAGGTGACCTCGGCGTGGGTGAGCTGGTCGAGCAGTGCCGGGTCGTGTGGACCGGCCACCAGGACCCGGGCGCCGGGCGGCACCAACCGTGCGGCCAGCGCGGCGAGCGGCCCGCCGTTGGCCAGCCGTTTCTGCGGCAGGTCCGACCAGGCCAGCATCTCGCCGCCCGGCAGGGTGATCCGGTCGGCGGGTGCCGTCTCAGTCGTCACGGTCTTCCTCTTCCTCCTGGAGGTTCGCCCAACCGAGCAGCTCGCGAAGCTCGGCCGGCGTGCAGCGGTTGTCGGTGCCCAGTTCGGCGCGGGCGATCTCGACAGCTGTGGGCAGGTCGACTGTGGTGCCGTGCAGCTGCGGCCACTGCCGTCGGATCCGAGCGGTGCCGCCGAAGGTCGGGTCCTCGTTGGACAGGATCATCGGGTCGCCGTAGACCGCCGGCTCGCACCCGGCCGCGATGCCGTAGAAGATCGCGCTGGTCAGCCGGTTGGATGCTACCCGGCGGTGACGGCGCAGCTCGGTGAGCTGCCGGTCGAGGAACTCCGGATCGGTGTCCTTCCACCAGTGCCCTCGGTAGCCGTGGCAGATCACCCGGAACCCGGCGCGCTCGTAGAGCCGGCGCACGTTGCGCATCCGGTACTCGTGCCAGTAGAGGCAGACAGTGACCGGGCCGGGCTCGGTGTCCTTGATGAGGGCGATCAGTGTGCGGTGGTCGCCCTTGACGTGTTGACCCTCCCAGCCGTGGAACGGGTACCAGATGGTGCCCTCCCGCTCCTCGGCCGGTGGATCCTCGGGTCGCATGGCCAGCAGGTAGCTGAACGGCGCGCCGATGACGACAACGTTGCGCCGCCCCACCGACCAGGCCCGGCGGCGGGTCTGCTCCGACCAGAGCAGGCTGGGGGTGCGGTCGGCGTACGGGTGGCCGGGGGCCAGGCCGTCGCCGATGTTCCAGCCGTGCTGCACGTACCCGTTGATCCGGGGTGGGTGCCGGTCGCCGAGGCCGGCGTACCGGGCCAGCACGTGCGCGTGGCCGTAGAAGTGGTTGGCGTGGTGCATCAGGTTCCCATCAGGCGGCGGAACGCACCGAGCTGCCCCGCACCACGGCGGTCAGCGCGTCGATGACGCGGTCCTGGTCGGCGTCGCTGAGCCCCGGGTAGAGCGGCAGCGACAGCTGCTGGGAGTAGAACGACTCGGCCACCGGGCAGGACCCGCGCCGGTAACCCAGGTCGGCGAAGGCCGGGTGCCAGTGCACCGGGATGTAGTTGACCTGGACGCCGATGCCGGCGGCCCGCATCCGGTCGTACACCTCACGGCGACGTCCGTCGAGCACCCGGATCGGGTAGAGGTGCCAGGCCGGGTCCGCCCACGACCTGCGGTTTGGCAGCAGTACGCCGTCCAGGTCGGCCAGTGCCTCGTCGTATCGGGCGACCAGGGCGCTGCGGCGGGCCGTGAACGCGCCGAGCCGACGCAGTTGGCTGCGGCCCAGGGCGCAGAGCACGTCCGGCAGCCGGTAGTTCAGCCCGAACTCGTGCACCTCCTGGTGCCAGCCGCCCTCGTCCGGGAAACGCAGGTCGTCGCGTTCGCGGACCACGCCGACGCCACGGAACCGGCGGGCCCGCTTCAGGATCTCCGGGTCGAGCGCCGCGACGGCGCCGCCCTCGGCGGTGGTCAGGTTCTTCGTGGGGAAGAACGAGAACGTGGTCAGGTCGGCGAGCGAACCGACCGGCCGACCGTGGTACGTCCCGCCGATCGAGTGCGCCGCGTCGGCGAGCAGCAGCGCGTCGCTGCCTGCGACCGACGTGCGCAGCGCGTCGTAGTCGGCGGGGTGGCCTGCGTAGTCGACAGCGGCGACGACCTTCGTCCGCGAGGTGACAGCGGCGGCGGCCGCCGCCGGGTCGAGGCAGAACGTCTCGTCGTCGACGTCGGCGAACACGATCTTCGCGCCGAGGGCGACCGCGCTGCTGGCTGTCGCCACGAACGTCATCGGCGGGACGACCACCTCGTCGCCCGGCCCCACCCCGGCCGCCGCGTACGCCACGTGCAGCGCGGCGGTGCCGTTGGAGACGGCGGCGACACCGACTCCGCCGGTCCACCGGGCGAGGTCGGCCTCGAAGGCGTCGACCTGCGGACCGGTGGTGAGCCAGTCGCCGCGCAGCACGTCGGCGACGGCGGCGACGTCGTCCTCGCTGATCGACTGCCGGCCGTACGGGAGCATCCCCGTCATCCGTTGATGCCGAGCATGTCGCGCAACTGCTCGACGGTGAGCCACTCGTCGTTGGTGTCCGACTGGTAGGCGAAGCCGTCCGGCACCGGGTCGCAGTCGACCGGCGCCTGGTAGCCCCAGGTGGCGATGGTCGGCTGGACGATGAACCGGCCGTCGGCGCGCAGCGTCCGCCGGCTGTCGTCGGGCGCGATCATCTCCTCGTGCAGCTTCTCGCCCGGCCGGATCCCGATCTCGTGGGTGGTGGCGTCCGGGGCCACGGCCTCGACCAGGTCGAGGATGCGCATGCTCGGGATACGCGGCACGAACAGCTCGCCGCCCTGCATCTGGTCGAACGAGTCCATGACGAACTGCACGGCCTGGTCCAGGGTGATCCAGAAGCGGGTCATCCGCTTGTCGGTGATCGGCAGGCTCTTGCCCTCGGCGGCCAGCCGGCGGAACAGCGGAACCACCGAGCCGCGGCTGCCCACCACGTTGCCGTAGCGCACCACCGAGAACCGGGTGGGGTGCTGGGCGGCGTAGTGGTTGGCCGAGACGAACAGCTTGTCGCCGACCAGCTTCGTCGCGCCGTACAGGTTGATCGGGCTGGACGCCTTGTCGGTGGAGAGCGCGATGACCTTCTTGACGCCGGCCTCGATCGCCGCGTCGACGACGTGCTGCGAGCCGGTGATGTTCGTGGCGATGTACTCCGAGGGGTTGTACTCGGCGGTGTCCACCTGCTTCAGCGCGGCGGCGTGCACCACGTGGTCGACGCCGTGCATGGCCCGGGTGAGGCGGTGCCGGTCCCGGATGTCGCCGATGAACCAACGCAGCCGCGGGTCGTCGCCGAGTTGCTGGCGAAGCTCGTACTGCTTGAGCTCGTCGCGGGAGAACACCACCACGCGGGCGGGGTCGGCCTCGTTGAGGATGTGCCGGAGGAACGTCCTGCCGAAGGAACCAGTTCCGCCGGTGATCAGAATGGACGATCCATTCAACTCACTCAATGTGGTGCTCCCGTGTTCGTGGATGAACGAGCGGCCCTGGGCCGGCCGACCGGGGTGACACGCTAGCCATGGCGGGTTAACTCCTCGGCGCTCGCGGGTGAACCGCAACCTTTGCTCCCGTGAATGCCGAACACCGCGCAGGCGAACACTTCCGACCGCCCCGGGTGTGGGCTGACCTGGCCGGATCGGGCCGTTACAGTGACCGCGCGAACGACCCGTCGGCCCGGCGCGCAGCCGGGTCCCCCGTTCACCCGACATCCACACCGGCTCGGTGCGAGCGGGCCACCCCGGGCGTCACCGACGCCGGCCGGTGGGCCCGTCGGATCAGCGCGGGCCCGATCCGGCCGGCAATTCTGGAGGCGTTCATGGCACCCGGTAGTGACGTGGTCGAACGGCCGGTGGTGGTGGCCGAGACGCCGAGCGGCCCGACCGCCCGGCGTTGGCTGGTGCCGCTGCTGCTGGTCGTCGGTTGGGTGCTCAGCGTGGCCTGGCGGATGTGGTGGTCCCGGCACGTCGTGCTGCCGATCGCGCACACCGACGAGGACAGCTACCTGAACACCGCCCGCGCGTTGGCCGGCGGTCCGGGGGGCTTCAGCAGCGAGAACGACCTGCTGCGCCGGGTCGGCTACCCGATGCTGATCTCGCCGGCGTTCCTCGGGGACCGGGACTTCACCGACAGCTACCGGATCGTCCAGTTGATCAACGCGATGGTGAACTCGACGCTGCTGCCGCTGGCATACCTGTTCGGTCGCCGCCTGTTCCAGCTGCGCCGCTCGTACGCGCTGCTCGGCGCGGTCGTGGCGGCGACCCTGCCGGCCACCGCCTTCTACGCGGGCGTGGCCATGATCGACGCGGTGATGGCGCCGCTCGTGGTCGCCTGGCTGCTCGCCGTGCACCGCTGGATCACCCGGCCCGGCCCGCTCGCCGCCGCCACAGTGGGCCTGCTGGTCGGCGGGTTCCACCTGCTGCACTCCCGCGGCCTGGTGATCGTGGCCGTGCACGCCGGGCTGGTGCTGCTGCTGTTCGTCCGCCGCCGGATCAGCCCGCCCGTGGTGCTCGCGGCGCTGCTGCCGGTGCTCGCCATGGCGCTCGTCAACGAGGCCGCCATCCACTACCTCGGCGGCAAGGTCTACCTGCTCGGCAGCACTCCCGGCGGCAGCACGCTCGACGCGATCGCCTCCGCCCAGGGCGTGGCCCGGGTGAGCGCCGCGGTCACCACCCAGCTCTGGTACCTCGTGGTGATCACGTTCGGACTGGCCGGGGTGGCCTGGGCCGGGGCCGTCCGCGAGCTGTGGCGTCCGCGGCACGGCGACGCGGCCCGCTGGACGATGGGCGTGGCGCTGGTGGTGACCGTCGGGGTGGCCGGCGGCGCGTCGGTGATCCTGTCCGGCATCACCGGCAAGCCGCTGGACGCGATCTACGGCCGGTACGTGCAGATGCTCGCGCCGTTCTGGCTGCTGGTCGGGCTGGGGGTGCTGTTCACCGCCGGGTGGCGGGTGGTGCTGCGCCGGGTGGCCGTCGCGGTGGCGTTGCTGGTCGGCGGCGGCGCGCTGATCGCGGCCCGACTCGCGTACGTGGCCAGCCAGGGCCACCAGTTGCGCTACGGCGGTTTCAGCGCGCCGGACCTGGTGGCATTGACCGGGGGCTGGCGTGAACTGCGACCGGTGGTCGGGTCGCTGGTCGGCATCGCCGGCTGTGTGCTGCTCGTCGCCGCGGCCCGGGTGCCCCGCCTGCGGCTGCCGATCCTCGGCGCCCTCGTGGTGGTCAACCTCGTCACGATGCAGGTGATCGACGAACGGATCGTGCGACCGGCCGCCGAGAGCACCGCCCCGACGCCCCGGGTGGCCGACGTCGGCGTACGCCCCGGCGAGCGGGTGTGGGCCTCGACCGGCGTGCACTACGTCCTCCGGTTCAACCTCAGCCACCAGGTGACCTGGACCGACGTCCGGTGGTTCGGCGACAAACAGCCGCCGGCCGCGGCGCAGGTCGTGTTCGCCCGCTGGGCACCCGGGCAGGTCGACGACTGGGACGGGACGGCGTACGGCTTCGTCCGACTCGGTGGCAACCCGGAGCAGCACTGGGCCGCCTGGCGGCGCGCCTGACCCACCGCACCCGGTGGACACCGCTATCCGTTAACGGCGGATGTCCACCGGGAGCACTGTCGGTTAATGGTTCCCGTCCATTGCGGTAAAGGGGCCGAGAATCAGCGCTGGCGACGGTCCGCCCGAGCCAGGGAAATCGGGACGACGGTGATGTCCCGGCCGTCGGACACCTCCTGTCGCGGCGTGCCCTCGACGAATCGGAAACGTCGGTTCATCTGCCGTACGACGGTATTGTGACCGAGCACCTCGCCGTCGAGTCGGTCCAGGTGCAACCCGTCGAAGGCGTACTCGACGGCCTCCCGCATGACCCCCAGCCAGGCCGGCAGTGTCTCGCCCCGCCCGTCCAGCCCCTCCGCGTCGAGATAGAAGCCCCACGCACCGGTGCGGGGGCCGTCCAACCGCAGGTCGAAGAAGGTGACCACACCGCAGGGACGGTCGTCGCGGACGTACACCAGCACTCGCCGGGACGGGTCGTCGCGGACCGCCGACCACCACCGGGCGTGCTCCTCGGCGGAGATCTCGTGACTGGTCTTGCTGACCTGTCGATTGGTTTCCTGATTACGCCAGGACAACATCAGATGAACGTCGTCCGTCGTCGCTTCGCGCAGCACGTGCGTCTCGCTTTCCTAGCCGTTCACGTCGGGCTCCGGCACCTTACCCGGGCCTACCGGGAAATCAGATATGCATTCGTTGGGTTGTAGACTGCGGCGCATGAACGAATTGAGTCGCGCGCAGATCCGCGACCTCATGGCTCAGGTGCTGAAGAATCAGGACAAGGAGCTGCCCGCTGACGACGCGGCGCAGTTGCGGGAGATCGGCTTCCGGTCGCTCGACTTCTCCGAGCTTGCCCTGCGGGTGGAGGACGAGACGGGGGAGGAGCTCAACTTCGACGCCCCCGGGCTGCGTCGCATCGCCACCGTCGGGGACGTCCTCGACTTCCTCGTCGAGCTTCAACACCAGTGACCGTCGCGACGTCGCGCCACCTGACCCCCGCCGGCCCGGAGCCGGCCGGTGTCGACAACCGGCTCGTCGTCGGTGGCGCCGCGCTGACCTGGCGTTCGCTGCCGACGCCCACACTGCCCGACCCGGCGGCGGTGCTCGCCCGCTCGGCCGTGCACGCGCTCACCGCGGCGCGGCAGCACGCCGCGCACGGCACCGAGCTGCTGCTCAGCACCGCGAGTCGGGTCGACGCGGTGATGCGCACCGAGCTGCTGGAGGCCGGGTTCACCGTCGGCGTCCTCGACGACGACGGCGTGCACCCGAGCGCACCGGCCCGGCCGCGAGCCGCCGAGCCGGGCCGGCTCTGGCTGCTGACCTCGGGCTCCACCGGGCGTCCGAAGCAGGTCGGGCACACCCTCGACACGCTGACCACGGTACGGGCCGACCAGCCCGACCGGACCTGGCTCTGCCCGTACGCCCCGGGCACGTACGCCTGGTGGCAGGTCGTCACCCTGTCGCTGACCCAGCCCGGCCAGCACCTGGTGGTGGTCGAGCCCGACGAGTTGGACGACTGGCCCACCGTCGCGGCCACCCACGGGGTGGACGCGGCCTCCGGCACCCCGACCTTCTGGCGGCGCACCCTCTACCGCGACGCCGAGGCCCTCGCTCGGGTGCCGCTGCGCCAGATCACCCTCGGCGGGGAACCGGTGGACCAGGCGATCCTGGACCAGCTGCGGGAGGTCTTCCCGACGGCCCGGATCTCCTGGATCTACGCGTCCTCCGAGGTGGGGGCGTCCATTGTGGTGCACGACGGGCGGGCCGGGTTCCCTGTCGACTGGCTGGACCGGGAAACCCCGGGCCGGCCGACGCTCTCCGTCCGCGACGACGAGCTGGTGGTCACCTCCCCGTACCACGGGGCCGGTCTCGCCGGCCCGATCCGCACCGGTGACCGGGTGCAGGTGCTCGACGGCCGGGTGCTGATCACCGGCCGACTGGACTCCGACGAGATCAACGTCGGTGGCAGCAAGGTCTCCGCCGGTGTGGTCCGCGGCGTGCTCGCCGGTCATCCGGCGGTGGCCTGGGCCCGGGTGACCGGCCGCCGTGCCCCGGTGCTCGGGCGGATGGTGGTCGCCGAGGTGGTCCTCGCCGCCGCCGACCCGTCCGATGCCGACACCGGTGCGCCGGACGAGGCCGCGCTGGTCCGCTGGTGCGCCGACCGGCTCCCCGAGCACGCGGTGCCGCGCCGCATTCGCGTCCTGACCGACATTCCCGTCAAGGAGACCCTGAAGAGCGATGTCTGAGCCCGCCGACACCCAGCTCGTCCCGCCCAGCTCCGTGGTCCTCGTCTCCGGCGGTTCCCGTGGCCTCGGTCTGGCCATCGTCACCGACCTGCTCGACGCCGGCGTACGCGTGGCCGCGTTCGCCCGCACCATCACCCCGGAGTTGGAGAAGCTCGCCGCCGAGCATCCCGACCGGGTGCACGTCGGCTCGGTGGACGTCACCGACCTGCGCGCCGCGCAGAGCTTCGTCCGCGAGGTGGAGCAGCGCCTCGGCCCGATCGACGGCATCGTCAACAACGCCGCCATGGGGCAGGACTCCCTGCACGCGCACACCGCCACCGACGACATTGCCCGGATCATCGAGACCAACCTGACGGCCCCGCTACAGCTGACCCGGCTGGTGATCCGCCGGATGCTCGCCAAGGGGCTGCGCGGGCGGATCGTCAACATCACCTCGATCTGCGGGCAGCGCGGTTTTCCCGGCCTCGTCGCGTACTCGGCCACCAAGGGCGGCATGGACGCCGCCACCCGCTCGCTCGCCCGCGAACTGGGCGGCCGGATGCTGGTCAACTCGGTCGCGCCCGGGTTCTTCGCCTCGGAGATGTCCGCCGTGCTCGGTCCGACCCAGCTCGACCAGATCGTGCGCCGCACCCCGACCGGTCACCTGACCGAGCCGGTGGAGGTCACCCCGGTCGTGCGGATGCTGCTGCGGGAGCACACCAACATCAACGGCCAGGTCATCGTGGTGGACGGTGCCGCCGCCATCTGACCTGCGGTTGGTTCCGCTGCCGGTGCAACAAGCGCGGCACGGCGGGATTGCCGTGCCGCCCCTGTCGTCGGGGGCGGTCGGCGGGGCCGTGCCGCGTCCGGTGCCGGGGCTGCTCGCCGCCGCCGAGCGGCACCTGCGCATCGGCACCCCCGCCGACCTGGCCGACGCGGCGACCCGTAGCCACCTCGACGACGGCCGCTGCGTCGGCTGGTACGGCCCATCGACGCCCGGTTGGCGGGTGGCCATCGACGCGGAGCGCGCCGACGCCCCGGTGCCGCCGGCGTTGGCCCGCCGGTTCGGCGCGGCGGACTTCTGGGCCCGGTGGACCCGGGCCGAGTGCTGCTGCAAGTTGGCCGACGTGCCGGTGGCGGCCTGGTGGCGGCGTCACGGCCTGGGTACGCAGGCAGCGGGCTCGGCGGTCTGGCGGACCCTCCGGCTGGCCGACCTGGTGCTCACCGTCGGCTTCGCCCCGGACGGTCAAGGTGCCGCAGCCGACGGCCGACCCCTGTAGACCCAACCCCCACCCGCCCCACCCGGCCCCCACCCGCCCCGCCTGCCCGCCGCACCCGGTCGATCATGGAGTTGTGGTGCCTCACGATGCAGGCACGCGGGGTCTGAACGCCCACCACAAGTCCATGATCGACAGGGGCAGGCCGCGTACGGGCCGGGCGGGGGCGGGATGGGTTAGATCTGGTTCCAGCTCAGGGGGGTGCCGCGGGGGACGTCAGTGGTGAACGTGCGGCCCAGGACCCGGTCGATCTCCACGGGCGCCAGCCCGCCGGCCGGCCGGATCGAGCGGACGTTCTGCGCGGTCACCGGATCGCCGGCCCGGACGTCCTCGACCACGAAGAGCGACCGGCGGAACCGTAGCCCCTCCCGCTCCGCCGGGGTCGGTCCGATGGCGGTGCCGCCCAGCGCCTCGTACGCGCGGCCGGACTCGGCGACCAGGGCCGTGAGCTCCGCCGGGTTCAGGGAGAAGTCCGAGTCCACGCCGCCGTCGGCCCGGTCCAGCGTCACATGCTTCTCGATGAAGCAGGCGCCGAGCGCCACCGAGGCGACCGCCACCCCGATGCCGGGGGTGTGGTCGGAGAGCCCGACCGGCACGTCGAACGCGCCGGCCAGCACGGGCAACCGGCGCAGGTTGCTGTCGGCCGGCGGGGCCGGGTAAGACGCGGTGCAGGCCAGCAGGACGATGCCCGCCGCGCCGCCGGCCCGGGCGGTGCGCACGGCGGCGTCGATCTCGGCGACCGTCGCCATTCCGGTGGAGATGACCATCGGCTTGCCGGTGCTGGCCACCAGTCGGATCAGCGGCAGGTCGACCAACTCCGACGAGGCGATCTTGTACGCGGGCGCGTCCAGCGACTCCAGCAGCTCCACGGCGGTCGCGTCGAACGGCGACGAGAAAACGGTCAGGCCCCGCTCGCGGGCCCGCTCGAAGATCGGGGCGTGCCACTCGTACGGGGTGTGCGCGCGCTCGTAGAGGCGGTACAGGTTCTCCCCGCCCCACAGCTCGTGCCCGCTGGAGATCCGAAACGCCGGGGTGTCGACGTCGATGGTGATGGTGTCCGGCCGGTACGTCTGGAGCTTGAGCGCGTGCGCCCCGCTCGCGGCCACCGCGTCGACGATGGCCAGCGCCCGGTTCAGATCGCCGTTGTGGTTGCCGGACATCTCGGCGACCACGAACGGTCGCTCCCCGGCACCGACCGCGTGCGGTCCGATCTTGATTGTCGCTGTCATTCCGACCTCTGCTCGGGTACGCCCGCACCGGGGTGCGGTGGTGCTGTCGTCGTCCACCCGGCGGGCGGACGACCTGGGAAATCGGGTCGCCGGGAGCCGCCCCGGCTCCCGGCGTGCTCCACTGTGGGGTCGTTCACGGCAGCCGGCCGACGGCCAGCGCGTCGTGCCGCTCCGGCGTGAGCCCACCGTCGCGCGTCGGCCCGGCGCTCGCCCCTCGCCCCGGGTCCTCGTCGGCGGCGACCGAACCGCCGTCGGCGCCGCCCACCGTGCCGGACCGACGCAGGCGACCCGCGACCCGGTGGGCCTGGCGCAGCGCCGAGTACGCCACCCAGTCACCCCGCCCGACGAGGCGGTGCTTGAGCCCGGCCACGCCCGGGGGCAGCGGGTAGCCGCCGGTGGGCAGGTACCGACGGTAGTGCGCGGCGGCCCGGTGGAAGAAGTCGCGCCGTAGATGTGGGTGCAGCCGACCGTCGTTGCCCACCACCACCAGGTAGTGGCTGATCATCAGCTCGAACAGCTCGGCCTGCAACCGCTCGTCCGGGTGCTTCCGGGCGACCCAGTCCAGCAGCCGCTCGTACTGGGCGAAGGCGTCGAAGTGCCGGCCGCTGCGGGTGGAGGTGATCGCGCCCTGGCGGCCCTGGCGGTACAGGTAGCAGACCCGGTCCAGCACGGAGATCTTCTCGGCCCCGATCAGCAGGGGGTGGCTGAACGGGATGTCCTCGTACCAGCCGGGGAAGAACCGCAGCTCCAGCTCGTCCATGAAGTCCCGGCGGACCACCTTGTTCCAGGCGGTGTGCTGTACCCGCAGGAGCTGCGGCTGGTCGGCCAACCGGGTCACGCCGGTGATGCCGCGCAGCAGCGGGCTGCTCGCGTCGACCTCCCGCCGGCCGTCCTCGTGCACCCGCAGGTGGTCGAGCATCAGCACGTCGGGCTGGTGCTGACGCAGCCGGTCCAGCACCGCCGCGATCGTGCCCGGTGGCAACCAGTCGTCGCTGTCGACGAACCAGACGTACCGGCCGGTGGCCACGTCGAGCCCGGCGTTGCGGGCCAGCCCCAGACCCACGTTGCTGCTCAGGTGCACGACGCGCACGCCGTCGCGGCTGACCGCGTACGACCGGAGCATGTCGCCGCAGCCGTCCGGGGAGGCGTCGTCGACGGCGATCAGCTCGACCGCGTCCGACTCGCCCGCCGGGATGTCGGCCCGGATCGACTCGAGGCACTGGTACAGGTACGCCTCGACGCCGTACACGGGCACGACGATGCTCAGCAGCGGTGCGTGCGTCGGCTCATTGACCACGTCCGCCACCTTCGACGACCCGGGTGGCCGGCCCCGGAACCTGACGTTGCCGCCGATGGTGGACTCTCTGAACTCCCGACCAGCGGAAGGTTAACGCCGGGCCGGTGGGCGGTTTCCGGCCCGGGGAACGCGGGCTGGTGGGGCGGGTGGGATGCGTCCGGTTCACCCGGGAGTGACCCGGTAGGGTGCCTCGGTGCGGCCCTGCCGGGTCGTCGTGGGCGTCGCCGTCGCGCCGTCCGACGCCGCGACGAGGAGGCTACGACCGTGCTGGTGACGCCGAGCGCCGGGATCCCGGCATGACGAGCGTCGCCGCGACGTCGGCCGCCCGGCCCGCACCGGCCCCGCCCCGGCTGCCCTCGCTGACCGGGCTGCGCTGGATCGCCGCTCTGCTGGTCTTCGGCTTCCACGCCGGCACCATGCGGATCATCGCCGAGCCGGACTACAAGGCAGTCATCGACGCGCTGTTCACCCTCGGTCTCTCCGGGGTGCAGTTCTTCTTCATCCTCAGCGGTTTCGTGCTGGTCTGGTCGGCCCGCGAGGGCGACTCCCGGCGTACCTTCTGGCGGCGACGGATCGCCAAGATCTACCCGAACCACCTGGTGCTGTTCGCGGCGACGCTGGTGGTCGCCTGGTGGTTCGCCGACCCGGTCCTGCCGGCGGCGGCGCTGGAGAACCTGCTGCTGTTGCAGGCGTGGGACCCCCGGCCGGGCTGGTTCTACAGCATCAACACCGTCAGCTGGTCGCTGTCCTGCGAGTTCTTCTTCTACCTCTGTCTGCCACTGGCGCTGCCACTGCTGCGCCGGGCCCGACCGAAGCTGCTCTGGGCGCTGATCGTCGCGCTGCCGCTGCTGATCCTCGCGCTCTGGCCGGCGCAGGAGTTGGTGCCGGAGGTGAGCCGCTGGTGGTTCACCCAGATCTTCCCGCCGGTACGGTCGCTGGAGTTCTGGTTGGGCGCGGTGGCGGCCGAGCTGATGCGCCGGGGGCTCTGGCGTGGCCCCGGCCTGACGGTGGCCAGCGGGATCTTCCTGGTCACCTGGGTGGCGGCCGCGCAGTGGATCCGCGCCGAGCTGTGGACCACGCTGCTCGCTGTCGCGTACCTGTTGGTGATCACCGCGGCCGCGGACGCGGACGTGCGGGGTCGGCGCTCGCCGTGGCGGTCCCGGCCGCTGGTCTGGCTCGGTGAGGTCTCGTTCGCCTTCTACCTGGTGCACGTGCTGGTGATGACGAGCGTGCTGCGCTGGAGCGGCACCTGGGGGATCGGCTTCGCGGGCTGGCGTGGCCCGGCCGTGGTGCTCGGCTTCCTGGCGGCGACCCTGATCCTCGCCGGGCTGTTGCACCGCTTCGTCGAAACCCCGATGATGCGCCGGCTCGCGCCGCGCCGTGCGGCCCGTCCGGCGCCCGTCCCCCGACAACGCGCGGCCGGCGACGACGACGCACGGGACCCCGGAACCAGCGCCCGCGCCGAGGTCGACGGATCTGCCGACGAGGTCGGTCAGGCCGGCGGTCGATCACCGTACGTCGACCTGCGCTGACAACGTCCACCCTGGTCAACGGGGTCGGCGCGGCGTGATCCGACACGCCCGTGGTCGGTGCGCCCGGGTCGGCGCGACGGTAGCGTTGGGACGTGCTTCCGGTCGCGTTCACCTGTCCGCTGTGGTGGGTGGCGCGCTGGGCGACTCGGGTGCTGACCAGCCTCGCCGTCGTCGCGGCCCTGGCGCTCGGCGCAGGCCCGGCCACGGCCGCCACGACAACACCCGGCCCGGTGCCGACGTCGAGCGCGGTGCCGGCCTCGGTCGCCGCCGGATCGCCGTCGGCCTCCTACCGGCACTGCGGGGCACCCGGTGCGGCCCGCCCGGCCCCGGCGATGCCGCCGGAGGCCCCCGAGGAGTCGGTCCCGACCTGGTCGGTCGACACGCCGGTGGCGCTCCCCGGCGATCAGGGCACCATCGCGGCCGGCGTGCTGCCGGTCCGCGCGGCCGAATCCGGCCGGCTGCCCCTCGTCGACGGTACGGGCGGTCGGGCTACCCGAGCCCCACCCGGGCGCTGAGCCACCGGGACGACCGTCCCGTCACCGCGCCCTGTCGACCCACCCGCTCCCTGACCCGCCGACCCGTGGCCCACAGTGGCCCGCTGGTCGGCGCGGCTCCCCATCGCACTGCTCTCTCCCCGAGGTGCCGACAATGGAGACCGTCGTCTTCTACCAGTTCGTGACCGAGATGCCGCGGGCCGCCGCCATCTGGTCGACGCTGTTCCTGCTGACCCTGGGCCTGCTCACCGTGCTGGCCGCCCGCCCCGAACGGGACCGGCCCACTGACGACCCGCTCCCGGCCGCGCCCACCCCTCGGGAGCTGGCCGCCGCCGAGGCCGTGGACAGGCGCCGCTACGCCGAGGAGGTGGCCGTCGCCGCGGCCGGCGCGGCCACCACCGCCAAGCGGCGGCGCGCCGCCTGGCTGACCGCTCAGGAGCGGCTGGAGCGGGCCTGGATCGGGTACGACGAGGCGGACACCGCCGCGCGTCGCTTCGCTGGCGCCGGGGCGCTGCCCACCCCGCAGACCCCGCACACCCCCGCCGAGTACGCCGCCCGGGAGCGCTATCTGCACCGGGCGGCGATGGCGGCGTACTGGCGGGGCGACCTGACCATGGCGCAGCTCGGCGACGTGTTCGGGCACCGGCGCGGCTGGGATCCCCGGCGACACCCGGTCGAGCAGGAGGTGCTGATCAGTCGGGTGGTCCGGGATGCGCGGCTGGCCGACTACCAGGTGGCCGTCGACAGTGAGCGGGCCGCCTGGCGCGACGCGGAGTTGGCCGCCGAGTCGGCTCGTGCCCTCGCCGAGGAGGCGTACGCGGCGGCGGCCCGGCTACGCCCGACCCTGGCCCCCGCGCGCCGCACGGTGGCCGGGGCGTTGCGTCCCGCCGTCGTGGCACTGTGGCGCCCGGCCCGGGTGGGTTGAGCCCAATCCGTGATGTGAGGCCGGTCACCCAATCGCGAAATCGGACGTCCGACGCGATCGGCGGGATTGTTCCCGCGATTGTGGCCGCGTTCTTTACGGCCTGTCCGGTTGTCGCCCGCAGGCGTCGCCGTAACCGGTTGTCCCATCGAGTCACATCATCGGCAATACGCGCAGAAATTGTCGCGCCAATTGGGGTTTACGCAGGTGAACCTGGCTTGGCAGGGCGTTGAGACGCCAGTAGTGTCGTCCCGTCCGGTGCGGTAACCGATCGCAAGACGCGACGCCGCATCGACCCGCTTAATCGTGATCAACGAACCGGGGACCCACCAGTAAGTCCGGGGTGAATCCGCGAGCCACGGCCCGCGGTAGGGCGTCTTCCCGCCCGAATCCGTCAGCTAACCCGGTAGGCGGTGTCGGAAGGAGTCCCATCCTCGTGCAGCACCTTTCCACCCCTCGGTTGTTCCCTCGCCTCCACGGCGCGGCGGTGCACCCGCTCATTCGTCGCGTGACGGTGAGCTGACCCCCCGGGTCATCGCCTTCCCCGCCCGGCCGCGCCGGGCGTTCCCCTGAGCGGTTCACCATCCGCGGACCACGGTCCGCGCGCTGGCGCCTGCCCGGATACCGGTCCGGCCCCGGTGTGCCGCTCTCCCCCCGATCCGTGGAGGACCCCGTGAAGCACACCCTGCAGCGTCAGCTCCGCCGCCTCGCCACCGAACGCCCGTACCAGATCGTCGCCGCCTCCGCCGCGGCCCTCGCGATCGCCACCACCACCGGCGCCCTGCTCACCACCGCCGACGACGCCCCGGCCGGCCAGCGCACCGCGACCACTGTCGCCGAGATGCGCAGCGACGTCGCCGCGTCCCGCGGCGAGGCTCGGGACGCGTCCCCCTCGGCCAGCGCCGCGCCGACCACTGCCGCCCCGGCCACCAGCGCCGCGTCGCCCGCCGCCAAGGCCAGCAGCAACCCGGACCTCACCCGCAAGCCGGAGCGGCCGAAGCCGCCCGCGACCAAGGTGCTCGACTACGACTACGAGGCGCAGAACACCTACTACAACTGCGGCCCGGCGGCCACCCGGAACGCGCTCAGCGCCGCCGGCATCGACCGCACCCAGGAGGAGCTCGGCGCCGAGCTGGGCACCACCGAGATGGGCACCAACTCGGCCGAGGACACCACCCGGGTGCTCAACGCCGAGGTGAAGGGCTCCCCGTACCGGACCCGGATGTTCCCCGGCGCGCCCAGCCCGGCCCAGATGGACCGGCTCCAGGCCGACGTGGTGAAGGCCATCACCGACGGCCGGGGCGTGGTGGCCAACGTCGTCGGGGACGCCACCGACACCGACGGCGGCTGGCACTCCTACGGCGGCGGGCACTACATCGCCGTCGTGGGCTACAAGGACAACGGCCGCACCGTACGGATCGCCGACTCGGCGAACCCGGCCGACCCGTCGTACTGGATCACCACGATCGACCTGGCCAACTGGATCACCAGCCGGGGCTACTCCGCCTGACCCGGGCACGCTGACCGCCGCGGGCGCCGTCCCCCACAAGGGGCCGGCGCCCGCGGCGTCTGTCCGCGCGGTCGGTCATCGACGGCTCTCGTACCCGACAGTGAACCGTGGGAGACTGCGGCCGTGGTGGAGAAAACGGGTGGTCACGCCGGCCGCAGGCCGGTCCTGCTGCTGCTGCACGGCATGGGAGCGACAGGGGACGTGTGGTTGCCCTGGGCCCCGTACCTCGAGCAGCACTGGCCCGGGCGGTGGCTGGCACCGGACCTCGCCGGCCACGGCTGGGCGTCGCCGCTGCCGTCGTACTCCTTCCCGGGTTTCGCCCAGCAGATCGCGCAGGCCCTCGCCCCCGACGACCGGCTGGTCGTGCTCGGGCACTCGCTGGGTGGGGTGGTCGGCCTCGCGCTTGCCGCCCGCGACGCCGGAACGCCGGTGGACGCTGTCGTCGGGCTGGGCATCAAGGCACTCTGGTCGCCTGCTGAGCTGGCCCGTGCCGCCGAGGTCGCCGCCCGCCCGGTGAGCTGGTTCGCCAGCCGCGCCGAGGCGGCTCGCCGCTACCTGCGGGTCTCCGGTCTGGTCGGCCTGGTCTCGCCGGACCACCCGGTGGTGGACGCCGGGCTGCGCCAGGTCGACGGCCGATGGCGCCTCGCCATGGACCCGACCGCCTTCGCCGTCGGCGAGCCCGACCTGGCCGCACTGCTGGCGGCGACCGACGTGCCGGTGGTGCTGGCGCGCGGGGAGAACGACCCGATGGTCACCGACGAACAGCTCAAGGAGTACGGCGTACCGGTCGCCACGCTGCCCGGCCTCGGGCACAACGCGCACGTGGAGGACCCGGCGGCGGTGCTGGCGCTGCTCGATCCGTACCGCTGAGCGGGGCTACGCCGGTGTCGGCGCGGTCAGGGTCTCGGCCGGTGCCAGCTCCCGGCGGGCGGCGGTCAGGAACGCCTCGGCGTACGCCTCGGCCGGGAAGTCACCGAGGTAGCGGCGGCGGGTGGCCCAGCGGGCCTCGGCCAGCGGGTCGGTGTCCAGCAGTGCGGTCAGCACCTCGTCCACGTTGGACATGTCCCGGCGCAGCACGTAACCCGACCCGGCCAGCGGGAAACGCTCCACGAACCGGTCGCCCTCGTCGCCCATGTCGGTGACCGCGTACGGCTTGCCGGAGTAGAGGAAGTCCGAGATGACGCCGGACACGTCGGAGACCAGCGCGTCGGCGGCGTTGACGCACTCGGTCAGGCTCAGCTCCCGAGCCGCCGCGCCGACCACGTGCTGGCGGCCGGTGCGGGCCCGGTCGGCGACGAGCAGCTCGGTCAGGCGGCCCAGTTGGCGGGCCGATGCCGGGTTCTGCGTGGTGTACGGGTGGGCTCGCAGGATCACCGTCGCGCCGCGATCCAACAGTCGGCGCAGCAGGCTTTCGGCCACCGGCAGCGAGCAGTAGTCGGCGTCGGCGTGGTGCCCGGTCCAAGTCGGCGTGTAGAGCACCGTCGGGTGCGCCAACCCTCGCGTGGGCTCCGGGCGTACCTCGATCGACTCGACCTGTGGGCGACCCACCACCACGAACTTGTCCGCCGGGATCTGCACTCCGGCGCGGGCGTACCTGTCGATCGCCGCCTGCCCGGCCACGAAGATCCGGTCAAAGATCCCCGAGACCGGGTTGGCGCTCGGCGCCTTGTCGCTGTCGCCGTGGTGCAGCTGGATGTGGGTGAGCTGGGCGAAGCGGACGCAGTGGCTGTTCTTCGCACCGTGGTTGACGTAGAACGCCGCCCGCAGGCTCGGCACCAACGCCTCGTCCATCGCCCCCAGGGTGGGGCAGTAGACCACCGGCGCGTCGGTGGCCGCCGCGATCGGGGCCAGGAACTCCGGCTCGCGCAGCACGACCATAAACGGCCGGCCGATCCGTTCCAGGTACGGCAGCCACATGGTGACCTGGTATTCCGAGCCGGGAGGCGCGGAGAAGTAGAGCAGGAACTCCGGCTGGTGCCGGCGTAGCGCGGCGGCCACCGGCCCGCCCCCGGACCGTGGCCGGAATCGTCGCCGGGCCAGGTCCAGCGCGACCGCACCGGCGCCCGCGCCGACGAGCAGGCTGGCGGCCAGCGCCACACCGGCCGGCAGGGCGAGCGCGGCGGCGAGCGCCAGGGCGGCGAGCAGCCCGAGCAGGGCCGTGCCGAGCCGGTCGGCGATCAGCGGTGTCCGGGCGCGTACCGGCAGGTTGGCCACCCGGATCTCCAGACTGCCGGCGGTGCGCAGCGGCCCCACCAGCAGCACAAGCCCCAGCAGGACCAGCCCGGTGGCGACCAGCGCGAGGTCGAGCCCGTCGTCCAGCCGCCGGGAGTAACCGACCAGGATCGCCGCGGCGATCAACGCGGTCTCCGCCACCAGGTCGGCGCTGGGCCGGATCCGCTGCTCAGCGGCCGAGGCGGCCAGCGCGGCGACGGCCAACGCCAGCCCCCAGCCGGTGGCGTCGGTCAGCGCCAGCACGACAAAGGCCAGCACGGCCAACCCGGTGGTCAGGCACCGGGCGGCCAGCTTTCGGACCAGGTCGCCGCGCATGTCGCTCCGTTCGTGGTTCCGCAGCCGTCGGCGTCAGTTGGCGGACGTCGCGCCGGCTGGTGCCTCGACCCGACCCGACCCGGACTGCGCCGGCACGCTCGGCGTGGGCCCGTCGCCGGGTGCCCGGCGTACGTCGATCACCTGACCGGTCAGGTCGGAGATCAGCACGTCCAGCGACGACTGGGCGACGGCCTCCGCGGCGAGCAGGGTGTGCTCCGGCTCCTCGCCGAAGGCCCGCGTCCGCATCGGGGTGGCGGTGCGCTCCGGGTTGATGCAGTTGACGCGGACGCCCACGTCGGCCCACTCGTCGGCGAGCGCCTGGGTGAGGTTGACCAGGGCGGCCTTGGTGGCCGAGTAGAGCGCGTAGCGGGCCCGGCCCCGGGTGTAGGAGCTGGACGTGTAGAGCAGCAACTGGCCCTTGGTCTGCTGGAGGTACGGGAGGGACTGGCGGGCGATCGTCACCGGGCCGACGAAGTTGACCTGGAGCAGCCGGTCCATGGTCTCCTCGTCCATCTCGGCGAGGGCGCCCTTCTCCAGGATGCCGGCGGTGACCACCACGTGGTCGATCCGGCCGGTGGCCTCGAAGGCGGTCGTCAGCGCGGCCTCGACGTCCTCGGCCCGCTCCACGTGGGTGCCAGTGCTGGAGCGGCTGAACGGGAAGACCTGGGCGCCGTAGCGCCGGGCCAGCTCGGTCAACTCGTGGCCGATGCCGTAGCTGCCGCCGAACACCACTATGGTCCGGCCGGTCAGTTCCTCGCTGTAGCTGCGGTGGTCGGTCAGTCGCGGGGCCTGCGCGGCGGCGAGCTGGAAGAGCTTGTCCGCCAGGTGCACGTCGACCGGGTGGGTGACCTTGATGTTCTCGTCCGAACCGTCGATCACCTTGATCGGGGTGCCGGGAAGGTAGCGCAGCACCACGCCACAGTCGTCGGTGGCGGCGAAGTCCGGGTCGTCCTCGGCGATCTGGTACGCCGCACGGATCGTGGGGGAGCGGAACGCCTGCGGGGTCTGACCACGGCGCAGCCGGGAGCGCACCGGGATGTCGGTGATGCAGTCGTTCTCGTCGACCTGGATGATCGTGTCCGCGGACGGGATGGCCACGTCGACGGCGTCGTAGCTCCAGAGCGCGTTGACGCACTCGCGCACGATCCGGCCGCTGAGCAGCGGGCGTACCGCGTCGTGGAAGAGGATGTTGCAGTCTTCCGGGCCGACCGCGTCCAGCGCGATCCGGGTGGTGGCGTTGCGGGTGTCACCGCCCTCGATCACCTTGGTGACCTTGCGCAGGCCGGCCTTCTCGACGATCTGCCGGGCGTCCTCGACGTGGCCGGTGGCCATCAGCACGATGATCTCGTCGATCTCCGGTGCCGCCTCGAAGACCGCCAGGGTGTGCTCGATGATCGGCTTGCCGGCGATCTTCAGCAGCTGCTTCGGGATGCCGAGGCCCAGCCGGGTCCCGGTGCCGCCGGCCAGAACCACCGCCACTGTCCGTGAGGGCCGCCACGGCGTCGGGGTCTCCGCTTCGGCGTCCGGGCCAGGGGTCTGGTCCTGCGTCATTGCCGGATCCTCACTCTCAGGGATGCGTTAACGGAAGGTTCCGCCCGAGCGGCGACGGAATGAACCTTAACGCGCGGACCGCGTCGCCCCAACGCGGGCGACGCGGTCCTCAGGTGCATGTCGATGCCGGACGTTCGCCGGAACTCTACTTGCTGTTCGCGTACGCCTCGTACGCCCGGATGACCTCGTCGGTGGGGCCGTCCATCCGGATGACGCCCGATTCCAGCCAGATCGTCCGTTCGCAGGTGTCCCGTACGGAGGAGAGCTGGTGGCTGACCAGGAACACCGTCCCCGCGCCCTCCCGCAGCTCCCGCACCCGCTGCTCGCTGCGCTTGCGGAAGCCCTTGTCGCCGGTGGCGAGCGCCTCGTCGATGAGCAGCACGTCGTGCTTCTTGGCGGCGGCGATGGAGAACCGCAGCCGGGCCGCCATGCCCGACGAGTACGTCCGCATCGGCAGGCTGGCGAAGTCACCCCGCTCGTTGATCCCGGAGAAGTCGATGATCCCCGCGGCCTGCTTGGCCACGTCGTCGGGGTGCATGCCCATGGCCAGGCACCCGAGGACGACGTTGCGCTCCCCGGAGAGGTCGTTGAGCAGGGCGGCGTTGACGCCCAGCAGCGACGGCTGCCCCTGGGTGTGGATGGCGCCCCGGTTCACCGGCAGCAGACCGGCGATGGCCCGCAGGATGGTGGACTTGCCGGAGCCGTTGCTGCCGATCAGCCCGATCGCCTCGCCCCGGTACGCGGTGAACGAGATGCCCTTGACCGCGTGCACCTCCCGGACGTTCGGCGCGTGGGTGCGCTTGACCAGCCGGCGCAGCGCTGCCACCGGCGTGGTGCCGCCGGCGGCGCCCTGGTGCACCCGGTAGATGATGTGCGCGTCGTCCACGACCACTGTCGGGATGCGTTCCTGGGTTCGGGTCATCGTCGCGCTCGCCTCGGTGGGGGCGTCGAAGTGATCAACCACGGCCGTACTCCTGTTCGCCGCGCCAGAAGTAGATGAAACCGCCGATGCCGGCGACCAGCGCCCAACCGGCGCCGACCAGCCAGAGCTGGGTCAGCGACTCGTTGAGCAGCGGAGCCTCCTCGAGCAGCGAGTACCGCGCCAGCTCGATGTAGACCAGCAGTGGGTTGTACTGCACCACCGTCGTCGCCCAGCCGGGCAGCCGGTCGAAGAGGCTGACGCTGTAGAGGACGCCGGAGCCGTACATCCAGGTCCGCATGATGAACGGCATGACCTGCTTCAGGTCGCTCGACTTGGCGCCCAGTCGGGCCACCAGCAGCACCACGCCGGCGTTGAACACCGCCTGCAGCAGCAGCGCCGGCACCAGCAGCAACCACTCCCAGGTGAGCGGCTCGCCGGTGACCAGCACGATGCCGACCAGCACCACCATCGAGGCCAGCAGTTGCTGGAACTGCGTGATCGTGGTGGACAGCGGCAGGCTGGCCCGGGGGAAGTGCAGCGCCCTGATCAGCCCCAGGTTGCTGCTGATCGACTGGGTGCCGGCCAGGACCGCGCTCTGGGTGAAGTTGAAGATGAACAACCCGGTGGTCAGGTAGGCGATGAAGTTCGGGATGCTGTTCTGTGCCAGCACCACCCCGAAGATCAGGTAGTAGACCGCCGCGTTGGTCAGCGGGGTGAGCACCTGCCAGAGCTGACCCAGCTTGGCGTTGCTGTACGAGGCGACGAGCTTGGCATTGGCGTACGCGGCGATGAAGTGCCGGTAGGCCCAGAGTCGGCGGCTGTACTCGACGAGGCTGGGTCGCTCACCGGCGACCCGTAGCCCGTGCCGAGCGGCCAGCTGCGCCTGGGTCAGGCCCGTGTCGGGGTCGACCAGCGCGGTGGTGGCCATGGAAATGGCGCTCCGATCTTTCGTGCAGACGGGGGTTGCTCGCGACGATCGAATCCTAGTGGGAAATTTGCGCGGGGCGCCGCCTCGTCGCTGCGAGGACAGTAGTCCGAAACACGTCGGGACGCAACCGTACCGTCGTTGCGCTACGCTGTCCGGCGTGACCTGCGATAAGAGCCCTCGATGACCACCGAAAAGAGGCGGGCGCCGGCCGGCGCGGCGGTGCTGCGCGACGAGATCACCACGGCGATCCGCCGGGCGCTGATGCAGGAGCTCGCCGCGGTCGGCTACGGCCGGCTCTCCATCGAGGCGGTGGCCCGGCGCGCCGGCGTCAGCAAGACGGCGATCTACCGACGGTGGAGCTCGAAGCTCGACCTGGTGCTGGAGGTCGTCGCCGCCGCGGCGCACGGCAAGCTCCCCGCACTGGACACCGGCACGCTGCGCGGTGACCTCGCGCTGCTGTTCCAGGCGGTGGCGCACGCACTGCGCCACCCACTGGCGTCGCAGATCATCCCGGACCTCCTGGCCGAGGCCGCCCGCAACCCCAGCATCGACGCGACCCTGCGTCAGGTGCTGCACGCCCGGCAGCAGGAGATCGGCGGTCAGCTGGTCACCCGGGCCGTGCAGCGTGGCGAACTACCCGCCGGCACGGAGCTGGACGCCGCCGTCGACCTCATCGTGGGGCCGCTCTACTGGCGGCTCGCCATCGCCCGTCTCCCACTCACCGACGGCTACCTCGACAACCTGGTCGAATCCGTGGCGGCCGGGCTCGGCGCCGACAGCGTGCTGCCCCGCCCCCGGGCGGCACCGATGGCGGGTTGACCAACCCCACGACACTCGGTCGCCGGCAGCAGCGGCCTCACTGCCCGATTCCGCTACGCTGCCCCCTTGACACCCGGCCGTCACCGTGCCGATGCCCCTCATCCGCCTGACGAGTAAGGACGCCCGTGGCCAACGTCGACAGCATCGCCGTAGCGCCCGCCGAACCGGATCCGACGCCGCGGCCCAGGCAGGCATCCCGGCCCGCCGACGCCCGCGCCGGGCTGTCCCGGGTACGCGCGCTGGTGGCCGTCGCCCCGGCGGTGCTCACCGATGGCGCGGTGATCGCGTTCGCGCTCTTCACAGTGCTCTACCACCTGGCCTTCCTGGGTGACCTGCGTCCGTCGGTCACCTTCCGGATCTGGCTGCTGGCCTGTGCGGTGCTCGCGGTCGTGGCCGTGCTGCGCGCCCGCCGCCGCGGCCCGGCCGACAGCACTCCGGCCGACAGCGCGCCGACCGCACAGGAAGATGCCGTCAGCGCGCCGCCCGCCGCCGACCGCCGCCTGCTGATCGGTGTGCTGGTCGCCGCCGCCGTTGCCGCCGTCTCCGCCGGTCTGGCCAACACCAGCGTCAACGTCTCCTGGTGGATCCCTGCCGTGTCCGGCCTGCTCGCGGCCGTCGGCGGGCTGCTGCTGGTGCGCCAGGCCTGGCTGGGCGGCCCCGCGCCGACCCCGGCCGCCCCGGCACCCACCCCGGCGCAGTCGGCGTACGCGCTGGTCGTCTCGGTCCTGGTCGGCATCTCGTCGTTCTTCCTGGCTCGCAACACCCCGGACGACGTCTACTACGTCGGCAAGTCGGTGTGGATCGCCGAGCGCGACCTGATCCCGCTCAACGACTTCCTGTTCTCCGAGAACGTGCTGCCGTCGATGGGCTCGCAGCCGCCGATCCCGTCGATCGAGGTGTTCGACGGCGCGTTCGCCAACGTCGTCGGCATCCACGCCAGCTCGGCCCTCTGGTACGTGCTGCTGCCGATCATGGCGGTGCTCGCCGTGCTGGCGCTGTGGCGGCTGACGCACCGGTGGGCCCCGCGCCGCCCGGTGCTCGCCTTCACAGTGGCGATCGCGTACCTCTACCTCGTCGCGGGCGGGGACGCCGCACTGGGCACGTTCCACCTTCCGCGGCTGCACGAGGGCAAGGGCATGTTCGTCTCGGCGGTCATCCCGCTGATGTGGCTCTACCTGACCGAGTGGTTCGACAACCGGTCGAGGCGCAGCCTGCTGCTCATCGTGGCGCTCTCGATCACCGCGATCGGGCTCACCAACACCGCGGCGATCATCCTGCCGATGCTGGTCGGCGCCGCCGGGTTCGCCATGCTGCTGGTCGGCCGGTGGAAGGCGGCGGTGGTCGCGGCGGTCGCCGCCCTCGCGTACCCGATCGGCTCGCTGGTGGTCTCCCGCCTGGTACTCGGCGGGATGAGCGCGACCGGCGCGGACGACGCCTTCTTCGACGCGGCGTACACCTACCGGCGGACCCTGCTGTTCGGCGTGGTCGGGGTGATCAGCGGTCTGGCGCTGTGGTGCGGCGCGTTGCTCGCCCGTCGGCGTACGCCAGCGCTGCTCGCCGCCGGCGCCGCCCTCGCGCTGAGCGTGTTGTTCGTGCCCGGCGTGCTGGAGTTGCTGAGCGCGTTGAGCGGCATCTCGGTGGTGCTCTGGCGCGTGCCGTGGCTGCTCGCCCTGCCGACGCTGATCGGTCTGCTCTGCACCGTGCGCGTGCCGGCACCGACCCGGGCGCTGCGCCGGGCGGCGTCCGGGGGGATCGCGGTGCTGCTGGTCGCCTCGTTCGCGCTGTTCGCCACCCCGATGTGGTCGGCGAAGAGTTGGGTCGACGTGCACGACCGCCCCACCTGGAAGCTTCCGCAGCAGCGTCAGGCGATCGCATTCTGGATCAAGGACCTGGACCGTCCGCAGGGCCTGCTGCTCGCCCCGAAGACGATCATGCGCACCACGCCGATCGTCACCAGCGAGGTCCGGGTCGTCCTGCCCCGCGACTTCTACCTCGTCGAGTACGACCTCAACTCCCAGTTCGCCAAGGACCGACTGCTGCTCGCCGGCTTCGCGGACGGCGCCGCCAGCCCGACGCCGGCAGAGTTGACGCCGGCACTGGACCGCCTCGACGTGGGCACCATCTGCGTCTACAACGGCAACCAGTACGCCCGCGACACCGCGCCGCAGTTGGGCTACCAGGAGTTCGCCAAGCGCAAGGCGCCGGGCGCGATGACCTGCTTCCGGCGGGTCGGCTGAGCGCTTCACCCGCACCGAGCGCCCGACCCCGTGGTCGGGTCGGGCGCGCCCCGGTGCGGAACTTTGCCCGAAATGGTGCCGGATACCCGAGCGACACCGAGCTGTCCTCTCGCGTTAAGGTCGCAGTCACACGCAGCCGGCCGCGACTGAGCCGCTGTGCGACGGGGGAGTGACGTCGGTCCATCACGGGCACCGCCCGCAACGAAATCTCGTAGGGAGCGAACTCGTTTGTTCGGCACGTTGACAGGACGCCTCGGGGTGGCCGCCCAGAGTGCGCTACTGGTACTGGCCTACCTGGTCATGCTCGTCGGTGGCGTATTCGGTTGGATCGGCCTGTTCGCCGTCGCCGGGTTGGCCGCCATCATCGGCGAGTTCGCCGTCGCCCGCTGGTCACCACCGTCGCAACTGCTGTTGGAGAAGGTGGGCCTGCACTGGTCGTACCGGCAGCTGACCCGCGACCTCGCCGCCGTGTTGCTGGTCGTCGCCGAGGTGCGGCTCAGCGGCGGCGAGCTGACCCTCCTGCTGGTGCTGCCAGCCGCGGTGTGGGTCGTGTCGGTCTTCGCGGGTGCGCTCTCCACCATGATCGAGCGTCGTAACCCGCTCTCCGCCATGGTGCGCAACATCGAGCTGGGTCCACTGTCCAGCGCCCCCCAGCCGCCCGCCTGGGCGGCGGCGGTCGCCGGTGACCGGATGCCCCTGCTCAACCTGCTGCTGGTGCCGGCCGGCGTGGCCGCCGCTGTGCAGCACGATCCGACGCCGTTCTTCGTGGCCGGCGCGGTGGCGGTCGTGGCGACCGGTCTGGTGGGCGCCATCATCGCGCTGACCTGGCTGCGGGGTCGGGGCGCCGGGCAGGGTCCGTTGCTGCCGGCGGTCCAGCGCTGGCTGGACAACTACCGGCCGGAGGTGGCACTCTACTTCGCCGGCCCGGCCAAGGACGTCTACCAGGCGAACATGTGGCTCGCCCCGACCGAGGCGCTCCAGCAGCGCGCTGTGGTGCTGATGCGCAGCCGGGAGGCGTTCCTGGAGCTGGCCGACACCCGGCTGCCGGTGATCTGCGTACCGGCCGGCGTCGACTTCATGAACCTCGACCTCGGCGGCATCCGCGCGGCGCTCTACTCCGCGAACGTCGGCGCGAACATCCACATGCTCCGCGAGCCGGGTACGAAGCACGTCTTCGTCGGGCACGGCGACAGTGACAAGCAGGCCAGCGTCAACCCCTACAGCAAGGTGTACGACGAGGTCTGGGTCGCCGGCCTGGCCGGCCGGGAGCGCTACGCGCGGGCCGGCGTGGGGGTGCTCGACGCGGACATCGTCGAGATCGGCCGGCCGCAGCTCGCCGGGGTGCACACCTTCGGCGCCGAGTCGGTGGACCGACAGTTCACTGTGCTCTACGCGCCCACCTGGGAGGGTTGGCTCGACGACGACCCGTACCACACCTCGCTGGTGCTGATGGGTGAGCGGATCGTCAAGGGGCTGCTCGCCACGAATCCCCGGGTCCGACTGATCTACAAGCCGCACCCGCTCACCGGGTCACGGTCCAAGGCGGCGAAGGCCGTGCACGACCGGGTCGTCACGGCGATCCGCGCGGCCGGCGGCAACCCGGACGCGTCCTCGCTGGACGGCACCGAGCACCTGGTGGTCACCGGCCGCACACCGGCGCTGTTCGACTGCTTCAACCAGACCGACCTGCTGATCAGCGACGTGTCCAGTGTGGTGTCCGACTTCGTGCAGAGCCAGCGGCCGTACGTGGTGGCCAACCCGGCCGGCCTGTCGGAGGACGATTTCCGCCGCGAGTACCCGACGGCGCGGGCCGCGTACCTGCTCTCCAAGGACTGCGGCGAGCTGGAGAAGATCGTGTCGGTCACCCGGGCCGGTGACGACCCGATGACCGAGGCCCGCCGGGAGCTGAAGACCTACCTGCTCGGCCCGGCCGAGGCGAACCCGATGGACCGGTTCCAGCAGGAGATCGACCGGCTCTGCCACTGAGCCCCGTCACCACGGCATCGCGCCCGGCCCGACACTGTCGGGTCGGGCGCGTCCGTGTCGGCCAGCAGAGCGGCCACCGGGTCAGCCCAGCAGGGCGGCCACCGCGTCGGCGGTCGGAACGTCCGCCGGCAACGCCCGCGCCGCCACCACCGCCGCGGCCGGCAGCGGGCCGTACACGTGTGGGAAGAGCTGCCCGCCGCGCGACGGCTCCCACCGCAGCGCGTCGCCCAGTCGCTCCTCCTCGACGCTGAGCAGAGTCAACCCGGTCGCACCGGTGAAGTACCGCCGCGCCGTCTCGACCACCTGGTCGGCGCCGGAGAGATGGATGAAGCCGTCCTGCCGGTCCACCGCGGAGCCGGTGAAGGCACCGGCGGCGAGGGCGTCGTCCCATTCGGCGCTCGACAGCAGTTTGTAGATCACCACAGCAGCGTACGGGGCCGTGGTCGGCGCGCCCGCCCGGTTTTCGCCGGTACCGCCGCGCCCGTCGCCTCCCGCCGGGCATGCTCAGGTCAAGGGCCGCGGAGGGATGGGCGATGCAGAGCTATGACGATGACTGGACCGACAGCCAGCGCGCGCTGTACGACGAGTGCTACCAGGCCGGCGGCGAGTGGGCCGACGACCCGGACACGTCGTCCGACGACGTGCAGCACGTGATCAACCTGGCCGAGGCGGACGACGACGCCTTCCAGGACGCCGAGATCGACTATCCGGCCCTGGTCGACGCGGTCACCCAGGCCAGCGGGGTCAACGTCACCAGCGTGCCGGCCAGCCACGAGGACCCGGGCTTCCGCGGGTTCACCGACGGGGTCCGGGACGCCACCGCCGACGACACCTTCGGCCTCTAGCGGCCGGTAGCCTGCCCGGCGCGGGTGGGCGGCCTCCCGGTCCGCGCGCACTTCTGCCACCATTCGCAGAACAGCGCTGCGAGGGACGGGGGCACGGGTGCGGATCCTGCTGGTGGAGGACGACCGCCGGGTGGCCGCTGCGTTGTCCTCCGCACTCACCCGTCGGGGGTACGAGGTCGAGCACGCCGCCACCGTCGCCGCCGCGCTCTCCGCCGCACCCTGTGACCTGGTGCTGCTCGACCTGACCCTGCCCGACGGGGACGGCACCGACCTGTGCCGGGAGCTGCGTCGGCGCAGCAGTCAGCTCGGCATCATCGCGGTGACCGCTCGGGGTGAGGAACGTGACCGGGTGCTGGGTCTGCGCCTGGGCGCGGACGACTACGTGGTCAAGCCGTTCTCGATGGTGGAGTTGCAGGCCCGGATCGAGGCGGTGTTGCGCCGCGCCGCGAACGCCGCGCCCGAGCGGCACCTCATCGAGGCCGGGCCGGTCCGCATCGACGTGGCCGCGCGGACGGTGACCGTCGACGGCCGTGCCGTCACGTTGACCCGCAAGGAGTTCGACGTGCTGCTCTCGCTGGCCCGCCAGCCCGGGGTGGCGGTGCCCCGCGATCGGATCCTGCTCGACGCCTGGGGCACCACCTGGGCCGACCGGCACACCGTCGAGGTGCACGTCGGGTCGCTGCGCGGCAAGCTCGGCGACGCCCGTCTGGTGGAGACCGTACGCGGCGTCGGCTACCGGCTGCGCGACGCGTGAGGAGCTGACGTGCGCCGTCGCCTGGTGATCAGCTATCTGCTGCTGATGGTCCTCGTCCTCATCGCGTTGGAGACGCCACTGGCCGCCACCATGGCCAGCCGCGAGACCGAACGGGTCCGCGCCGACCGGCTCGCCGACGCCACCCGGTTCGCCTCGCTGGCCGGCCCGGCGTTGCGCGACGGCGGGCCCGGCCCGATCGAGTCGGAGCTGACCAGCTACGACGACCTGTACGCGATCAGCGCCGCGATCGTCGACCGGGACCGGAACATCCCGGTCTCGTCGCCGAGGTGGCAGGCCAGCCCGGGGACCGCGACGGTGCTGGACGTCGCGCTGTCCGGGCAGCAGACCAGCGCCCCCGAGTCGGTCTGGCCCTGGACGATCGACCCCGTGGTGGTGGCGGTACCGATCAACGACGGAGGTGAGGTGCTCGGAGCGGTGGTGATCGTGACCCCGGCCGGCCCGATCCGCCGAGCCGTCGTCGCGTGGTGGCTGCTGCTCGCTCTGGCCGGTCTGCTCGCCGTGCTGGCCTGCGTGCTCACCGCGTTCGGGCTGGCCGGTTGGGTGCTGCGCCCGGTCACCGAACTGGACGCGGTCACCCACGAGATCGCCGAGGGCGACCGGGGCGCCCGGGTGCAGCACCGGCTGGGACCGCCGGAGCTGCGCCGCCTCGCGGCCAGCTTCAACCACATGGCCGACGTGGTCTCCGACGTGATGGACCGGCAGCGTGCCTTCGTCGCGCACGCCAGCCACCAACTGCGCAACCCGCTCACCGCGCTGCGGCTGCGGGTGGAGGAGTTGGGGCCCAGCCTCACCGACCCGGACGGTCGGTCCGAGCACCGGCTGGCCCTGGAGGAGACCGACCGGCTCGCGCTGGTGCTCGACGCGCTGTTGACCCTCGCCCGGGCCGAACGGGAGGAGAACGAGCGCGTCACGGTGGACGCCGCCGCGGTGGCTGCCTCCCGGGTGGCCGCGTGGGCGCCGCTGGCCCGGCACCGGTCGGTCGCGTTGCGGCTGGCCACGTCCGACGCCCCGGCGTACGCGCAGACCGTGCCGACCGCCGTCGACCAGGCGCTGGACGCCCTCATCGACAACGCGGTGAAGTTCAGCGGGGCGGGCGGGGCGGTGACGGTGACGGTGGCCTGCCGCGACGGCGGGGTGGCGTTGGAGGTTCGCGACTCCGGCCCCGGCATGACCGAGAGTCAGCTCGGTCAGGCGACCGAGCGGTTCTGGCGGGCCCCGGACGCGCAGAACGTGGAAGGCGCGGGGCTCGGCCTGACCATCGCCGCCGTGCTGGTGGACGCCTCGGACGGGCGGCTCACCATGCGCCCGGGGGAGTCGCGGGGGCTGATCGCCGCCCTGTGGTTCCCGACGCCGACCCTTGCGGCGGAGCCGGCGGAGGAGGAACCGGCCGCCGACCTGCGACCCTCCCCGACGCGGTGAGGCTCCGCCGTCACGGTTTGGTGGCGCGGTACCAGGACGCGGCGCCGGGGTGCAGCGACAGCGGCGCGGTGACGATCGCCGAGCGGGGACTCATCCGTCCCGCCGCCGGATGGGCGGCGGCCAGCTCGGCCCGGCGTTCCATCAGCAGCCGGGTCACCTCACGGACCAGCGGCTCCGGCAGGTCGGCCCGGACGATCAGGTAGTTCGGGTCGGCCACTGTGGTCACCGCGTCCACCCCGTACACCGAACGGGGGATGTCCCTGGAGACGTAGACCTGGCCGAAGCGCGAGCGCAGTGGTTCGGTCCAGTCGCTGAGGTCCACGATCCGAATGGCGCTGGCGTCGGCCAACTCCTCGATGCCCCGGACGGGCAACCCTCCGGAGAAGAAGAACGCGTCGATCCGCCCGGAGCGCAGCGCCGCCACCGAGTCGTCCAGTCCGAGCCGTTCCCGGCGCACCTCGTCACCACCGAGGCGGGCCACCTCCAGCAGCCGGGTCGCGGTGATCTCGGTGCCCGAGCCGGCCGCGCCGACGGAGACTCGCCGGCCGCGTAGGTCGGCGACAGTGCGGACCGGGCCGCCGCTCGTGGTGACCAGGTGCAGTTGGTCGTCGTACACCCGGGCGACGGCCTCGACAGTGGGACTTCCCGTAGTGCTGGTGGGCAGCACATCGGCCTGGGTGAAGCCCAGCTCGGCCCCGCCGGAGCCGACGAGTTGAACGTTCTCCGCCGAGGCGGCGGTGATCACCACGCTGGCCCGTACGCCGGGGAGTTCCCGGTTGAGGATGGCCGCCAGGGACTGCCCGAACGCGTAGTAGACGGCGGTGGGGCTACCGGTGGCGATCCGGATCGACGTCGGGTCGGTCGGGGTGTCCCGGCAGCTCGCGACGGCCAGGTTCGCGACGAGCAGCACCGTCGACAGGGTCGCCAGGCCGGCACGGCGGGACAGGGTACGACTCACGCGGTGCACTGTGCGCCGTCGGGCGGGTGGGCGCAAGCCCGGGTTGGCGGTGTGCCGGACGGTCGGAACCCGATCAGCAGGCCGCGCGACCCGCCGCCGCCACGCCCGCGCCCCGTGCCGACGCCGGGGTCACCCCGCGCGCCGTCGTCGCCCCGGGTTCCGCCATCGGGCCGCGCGCCGGCTCCAACGCCGCACTGCGCAGGATCCGTTGCCGGTCCGGGCCGTCGGCCACGCTGACCAGGAAGCAACCGGTGCCGGGGCGGAGCCGGGCCGGCACGTCGAGCACTGCCGCGCCCCGGATCAGCACAGCGGCCAGCTCCCGGTCGGTGAGCCGGACACCGAGGATGTGCCGACGGACGTGCCGCCCGGCGGCCAGCAACGCCGAGCGCCAGGCTGCCTCCGCCAGACGGGTCACCAACCGTCGGCGGGCCGGTGAGGCGCCGGGCAGCGGCCCGCCGAGCAGCTCGCGTCGCCCCTGCCACCAGCCCGCGTCCAACATCCGGGTGTACGCGCCCTGGTGCTCCCGGGGCACCCACAGCCGGTGCAGCTCGTAGCGGCGACGCAGGCCGCCGACGGCCACCTCGTGGGTGACCGGGATGTCCAGCCGGTTGAGCAGTTGCCGCATCCGCTGCGCGGCGTCCTCCCTGTTGAACTCCACCCCGGCGGTGTGCTCGGCACGGACCGCGCTGGGCCGGGCGGCGGTCGGTGGCGGTGTGCACCGCAGCAGGCAGGCAGCCTCGAACGCGTCGCCCAGTGTCAGCCAGCCCAGCGGGGACGGGGTGGTCGGGGTGTGGGGCCGGTCGAGCACTGCGGGTTCGTGGGTCAACGGAGGCTCCCTTGTCGGAGTCTGGGTTGCCCTACCGTGGCCCCTGGCACGCCGTTACGGAACCGGTCCGGCCCAGCCTTGAGCAAATCTTGCGGCTGCGGCGCCGCTACAGGTCGGTGACCACCAGGTCCACCTGGCGTACCCGGCCCGCTGCGGTGGCCTGCTCCAGCACCGTGTGCTTCAACTCCCGCAGGGTGCCCACCAGCTCCGCGGCGGTGCGCGGCCGGGCGCCGGCGACGAGCAGGTCCCGGACCAGACGCCCCTTGGTCGCCTTGTTGAAGTGGCTGACCACCGAGCGGACCGGCACGCCGTCGACCTCCCGCTCGTGCAGAACCCGCACGGTGACCGTCCGCTCGGCCAGCTCACCGCGCGGCGTCCAGGTGGCGGCGTACGCGCCGGAACGCAGGTCCAGCACCGGGCCGCGCCCGGCGGCGCCGTCCACCGCCGGCGTCAGCTCCTTGCGCCAGTACGTCGACAGCGCCCCGACGTCGGGCAGGCGGGCGCCGATCGGGCAGCGGTACGGCGGGATCCGGTCGGCCAACCGGACCGCGCCCCACAACCCGGAGCTGATCAGGATCGACCGGCGGGCCGCCCGTTGAGCAGTGGCCGGCAACGAGGCCAGGTCCAACGCCTCGTAGAGCACCCCGGTGTAGAGCCGCTCGGCCGGTGCGGTGGCGGCCTCCCGCAGGCGGGCGTTGCGCCGCAGCTCGCCCCGCTGGCCCTCGCTGAGGCCGAGCGCCGCTCGCGCGGCGTCTTCGTCCGGGCCGGCGCTGAGCGCCACAAGGGCGTCCAGCACCCGCTGGCGGGCCGGGTTCAGCTCGGGCAGCGAGAGCCGGTCCGGGGCCCAGCGCCGTCCGGTGCCGGCGTCGGCCTTTCCCTCCGAGGGCGGCAACAGGATGAGCATGGGTCTCCTCGACGGGCGAAACGGCGGCGCCCCACGCGCCGGCCCGGCCAGCGTACGACCAGCCCCTACCGCCAGGGCCGCACCGGGGTGTCGGGGTGGTACACGCGATAGCCGCCGACCTCCCGCACCGGCGCGGCGTCGGACCGGTCGGCGAGCAGCCGTCGCAACCGCCGGTCCATCGGCGAGTCGATCTCCACCACGTAGCCCGGCCGTTCGGCCCGTCCCACCTGCCGCCAGTACGGCCGGTAGCGGTTCTGCCCCGGCGACAGGTCGCCGTCGAGCACCCCGCAGACCACCGACTCGTCCGTGTTGAAGATCAACCGGTTGCAGGTCCAGTAGTCCCCGTACACCTCGTGGGGTCCGTCGGCGCGCAGGGCGGCGGCCAGCTCCCGGGCCTGGCGCTCCTCGGTCCGCGACGCCGCGGTGCCGGTGGCCGCGAACAGCACGGTGATCACCAGGGTGGTCACTGTCAGCGCGGCCAGCACGGCGGCGGACAGCGCGCCGGTGAGCCGCCCCAGCACGCTGCTGGTGCCCCGCCAGGCGGTGAGCGCCGCCACCCAGAGCGGCCAGAGCACCGCCGGCAGCGACAGTTGCAGCACCGACAGGTAGCGGGCGTTGTCCAGCGGGCTGGTCGCGGCGAGCGGACTGCGCACGTACGACAGCAGTGTCAACGCCGCGCCGGCGATCAGCGCGAGCTGAACGACCGGCCCGACCCGCTCCCCGCGCAGCGCCCCGGCCGCGCGTCCGCCCCGCTCCCCACGCGCCGTGCCGGCGGCGCGACGGTACGCGAGCACAGCGAGTGCCGCGCCGGCCAGCAGCAGCACCGGGTACAGCACGCCGAACCACTGTTGCCAACGTCCGCAGCCGTCCACCGGGCAGAGCCCGTGCGCCAGCGGCACCCCCTCCAGCAGGCCGCCCCGGACCCGGTCGGACCACGGCGGCTGCGGCCCGGCCTTGGTGCTGACCTCCCGGAACACCGACAGCGAGTCGTCACCGGGCCCGGCCCGCAGGTTGTCAACGATCATCGGGGCCACGCCGACGACCACCCCCGTCACCAGCAGCAGACCGGACCAACCGAGCAGCTCCCGCCGTACCGCCCAGACCAGTGCCAACGCGGCCACCGCGAGGTACGGCAGGATCAGCCAGTCCGACCAGACGGCCAGTCCGACGAGCAGCCCGAACAGGCCGATCGCGAGCCGTCGGCGGTGGACGGTGCCGGCCGCCAACCCCACTGTGATCAGCAGCATCAGCAGCACCGCCGGTTTCACCTCCGGCCGCCCACCGACGACGGTGAGCTGGTCGCGCACCACCCGCTCCGGCCCGAGCGCGAGCAG
This sequence comes from Micromonospora sp. NBC_00330, assembly GCF_036136635.1. NCBI lineage: Bacteria > Bacillati > Actinomycetota > Actinomycetes > Micromonosporales > Micromonosporaceae > Micromonospora > Micromonospora sp. NBC_00330. The sequence goes on along the minus strand of NZ_CP108012.1, from coordinate 3,721,692 downwards.
ACCCACCACGAAGGCGGCGAACCACGGGGTGCCGAGCCGGCGGGTCAACCGGTGGATCAGGTAGAGGAAGATCGCGTACAGCGCGAGCATCGGCAGGCGCAGCACCGGCCAGCTCGGCCCGAACACCGCCACCAGCGGAGCGGCCAGGTACGACTCCAACATCCCCATGTAGTGCTGGCCGTAGAGGAAGACCGGGTGCTCCCGGCCCCGCGCGATGTGCAGCGCGGCGAGCCCGAAGGTCGCCTCGTCGCTGTTCGACACCGGCACCGTGAACAGCGTCAGGACCAGCCGGTAGACGACACCGGCGAGCCCGAACAGCAGCGCGACGAGCGCCGGCCGATCGAGTCGCGGGCGCCATCGCCCACGGTGGTGCTCTGGATGCGACACGACCAACGCCCCCGTCGTCGTCCCGACCGGAGTGTTTCACGGTCGGTCGGGTCGCCGAGGTGGATCGGCGCAGTCGGGGTGGGGGTGGGTCGACTCCACGGTGGCCGGGCCGCAGCGGCGCGGCCGGGCTCGGCTCGCGTGGCCGTGGCTGTCGACGTGTGGCAGGGTTGGCGCGTGCCACCCACTCCCGCCGGCCAACTGGCCGTTCCGAACCTGCACCGGGCTGCGCGGATCGAGGACGCCGTTCACCAGCTCGTCGAGCGCCGGCTGCGGCGCACCGGCTGGCGGGTCAACATCGTCGCGTACACCGGCTACGGCGCGCCGGGTTGGGTCCGCGTGATGTGTCGGGTGCTGCTGGGCCGTCCGGACACCCGCCAGCGGGGTCGGCTGGACAAGGTCCGCGGTTGGCGCAGCTTCACGACGCTGCCGAACAAGCACGTGACGGTGACCATCGAGGCCGGCGGTGTGCGGCACGAGACGCGGGCCGACCGCAGCGGCTTCGTCGACACGCTGGTCGAGGCGGACCTGCCGCCCGGTTGGGGTACGGTCCGGCTCAGTGTCCCGGACGCCGAGCCGGTCGACGCCCCGGTGCGCATCCTCGACCCGGAGGTCAAGTTCGGCATCATCTCCGACATCGACGACACGGTGATGGTGACCGCGCTGCCCCGGCCGCTGCTCGCCGCGTGGAACACCTTCGTGCTCGACGAGCACGCCCGCAACGCGGTGCCCGGCATGGCGGTGCTCTACGAGCGGCTGGTCACCGCGCACCCCGGCGCACCGGTCTTCTACCTCTCCACCGGGGCCTGGAACGTGGCGCCCACGCTGACCCGCTTCCTGTCCCGGCACCTCTACCCGGCCGGGCCGCTGCTGCTCACCGACTGGGGCCCGACCGCCGACCGCTGGTTCCGCAGCGGCATGGAACACAAGCGGGTCACCCTCGCGCGGCTGTCCCGGGAGTTCCCCGACGTGCGCTGGCTGCTCGTCGGCGACGACGGCCAGCACGACCAGGAGATCTACCGGGAGTTCGCCGCCGCCCACCCGGAGAACGTCGCCGGGGTGGCGATCCGCCGGCTCTCCCCGACCCAGTCGGTGCTGGCCGGCACCCTGCCCGCCCCGGCCGGCCGCCCGTCGTCGGGGCCGGTGGGGCAGAAGTGGCTGTCCGCCCCGGACGGCGCCGGCCTGTGGCAGTTGCTGCGCGACGCCGGCCTGGTGTGACGGCCGGTCAGGACGACGGGTTCCCGGCGTCCTGCGGTGTGGTGCCGAGCGACCGGCGAAGCATGGTGACCAGTTCCTCGGCTGCGTGGCGGCTGTCGAAGTCGGGGTCGGCAAGGCGCTCCGACACGATCGCGTCGATGGCCCCGTTCACGATGACTGCGGTGGCCTGCGGGTCGATGTCGGGCCGGTAGTCGCCGGCCGTCCGCGCCGCGTCGATCAGACCGGCGACCGCCTCCCGCCGACTGCGCGCGTTCGGCGTGTCACCGATGCCCGTCTCCTCGCTCAACGCCTCGACGATCATCCGGGTGTGGTCCGGGTGGTCCCGCAGGTACGCCACCAGGGACCGGACGTAGGCCTCCACCGCGGACGCGCCGGATCGTGCCCCGACTTCGGCGCCGACGTACTCGGTGAGGGACTCCAGGACCGACGCGTAGGCGGTCCGCACGACCGCGTCCTTGGACGGGAAGTGGTAGAGGACGGCGGCCTTGGAAATGCCGGCCCCCTCCGCGATCCGGGCGAGTGAGGTGCCCCGGTAGCCGTGCCGGGCAACCAGATCGATTGTCACGCCGATGAGTTGAGCCCGTCGCGCCTGCTCGGTGATCGTGAGTGGCTTGGTGGCGCGGACCTGCGCTGACGCGGTGTCGTTCGGGTGCACCCGCTTACCGTACCGGCCCCTTCGCCCACCACCCTCTGACCTGACGGTTGTATTTTCTACCACGCGGTTAGTAATCTGACCTCATGGTGATGAAGCTCGCGCGAAAGGTTGGCAACTCTCTGCGAGCGCATCGGCGCGGCCTTCTCCGGGCCGCCGCGGTGCTCGCGGTGATCACGGTGGCGATCGCGTACGCGCTGCGCGACCCCGCACCCGTCGGCTACTTCACGTCGACGCGGTCCCACGACCGTTTCGTCGGTGCCTACCGCGAGGCGATGGCGCAGTTGCCGGCCCCCGACCGCACGCTCGACGTCCGAACCGGGTACGGCGTCGTACGGCTCTACCACTTCAGCGGCGGCGCCGAGCCGGCAGCCGCGCCCCTGCTGCTCCTGCCCGGCCGGGCGTCGGCGTCACCGGTCTGGGCGGACAACCTGCCGTCGTTGCTGCGGTCGCGCGGCGTCTACACCGTCGACCTGCTCGGTGAGCCGGGCATGAGCATTCAGCAGCGCCCCATCACGGGCACCACCGCGCACGCGCAGTGGTTGCACGAGGTCCTGCTCGCGCTGCCCGAGCCGACCATCCACCTGGTCGGCGTGTCGTTCGGCGGTTGGACGGCGATGAACCTCGCGGTGCACCGGCCGCAGAAGGTGGGCAGCGTCGTGCTGCTCGATCCGGTCCTGGTCTTCGCTGGTCTGTCGGCGGAGGTGGTGCTGCGGTCCATCCCGGTGAGCGTTCGCTGGGCGCCCCGATCCTGGCGGGACAGCTTCACCAGTTGGACGGCGAACGGCGCCCCGGTGCAGGACGTACCCGTCGCCCGGATGATCGAGGCCGGCATGCAGGCGTACGTGATGAAGCTGTCCGCCCCGACCCGGCCGTCCGAGGACCAGCTCGCGGCGGTCGACGTGCCGGTGCTCGTCCTGATGGCGGGAAAGTCCCGGCTGCACGACGCTGGCGAGGCCGCGAAGCTGGCGGAGCGGTCCCTGACCCACGGCACCGTGAAGACCTACCCGGACGCTTCGCACGCCCTCAACGGCGAATACCCGAACGAGATAGCCGCCGACATCTCCGCGTTCCTCCGGGCGGAGCAGCCATGATGCCCCGGCCGCAATCCTGCCTGCCGCCGAGGTTGTCGCGCTGGGCTACGGTCCCATCCGACCCGCCTGGGCGGGAGGTGGGAAGTGACGGTGGATGGCGTGGCACGCACGGGCGGGCTGAACGACGGCGACATGGACCAGACCGCGCGCCTGCAGGGCGAGCAGGTCGCCGCGTACGAGCGGCGTGGCCCGTTCTGGGGGCGTCTGACGCAGTTCGCGGCGGTGGTTGCCCTCGCGGCGGGCCTCGTCGTCTCGACGCTGGTGCTGGACACCGTGCAGAGCTTCTACCCGGGCGTGGGCGTGTTCAAGTCCACCCCGGCCCAACATCCGGCGGAGGCCAAGGTCCACGAGTGCCGCCGGGTCGGTCCGGTGAGCGGCGACGGGTTCGGCTACTGGTGGCACTGCGCGGTGACGGTCCAGACCCGCGACGGCCGCGAGGTGCGGACCGTGGTCCGGCACTCGATCGTCACCCCCGCCGACCGGGCCGGGCGGGTCGAGTTCCGCGAGGTCTGCCACGGCAAGGGCAACACCGACTGCCGGTACGGTCGCCCGGCGTGGCGAATCTGGGCTTTCGCCCTGGCGGTGCTGGGCATCCTGCGGACCGGCCTGGTTCTCGTGCTGCTCATGCTCATCGGGGTTTATCTGCTGCGGACGGCAGTCGGCGTCCCCAGGTACTACGCCTGGGTCAACCGCCGTGGCAAGCACCGTCGCTTCGAGGCTCGACGAGCGGACGCCTTTCGATCACTTGATGGTGAGTAGTTGCCAGAAGATCCACAGAACTACTCAGCATCAAGTGATCATGGGAAGAGCGTCAGCGGGTCAGCCCTGGCGGAGCCAGACCGCGCCCAGCGGCGGCACCTGGAGGGCCGCCGAGGCGACCATCCCGTGCCACGGCACGTCCTCGGCGTGCACCGCACCCATGTTGCCCACCCCGGACCCGCCGTAGTGGTGGGCGTCGGTGTTGAGCACCTCGGTCCACGTCCCGCCGGCCGGTAGGCCGATCCGGTAGTCGTGTAGCGGCTGGGCGGAGAAGTTCGCCACGCACACCAGCGTCGAGCCGTCCGGGGCGATCCGGACGAACGACACGGTGTTGTTGGCGACGTCGTCACCGGCGATCCAGCGGAACCCGGCCGGCTCGGTGTCCTGTGCCCAGAGCGCCGGAGTTTCCCGGTAGACACGGTTGAGGTCACCGACGAGTCGTTGCACGCCAGCACGGGCCGGGTCGTGCAGCAGGTACCAGTCGAGGCCGCGCTCCTCGCTCCACTCCCGGTCGTCGGCCAGCTCGGAGCCCATGAAGAGCAACTGCTTGCCCGGGTGCGCCCACATGTACGCCAGCAGCGCCCGCACGTTCGCCAACCGCTGCCAGGTGTCACCGGGCATCTTGCCGGCCAGTGAGCCCTTGCCGTGCACCACCTCGTCGTGGCTGATCGGCAGCACGTAGTTCTCGCTCCAGGCGTACGCCAGGGAGAAGGTGAGCTGGTGGTGGTGGTGCTGGCGGTAGATCGGGTCCTTGGAGGTGTAGAGCAGGGTGTCGTGCATCCAGCCCATGTTCCACTTGAACCCGAAGCCCAGCCCGCCGTCGGCGGTGGGGCGGGTGACCCCCGGCCAGGCGGTCGACTCCTCGGCGATCATGACGACGCCGGCGTGGTGCTTGTAGACGGTCGCGTTCACCTCCTGCATGAGCGCGATGGCCTCCAGGTTCTCCCGGCCGCCGTACTTGTTCGGGGCCCACTCGCCCTGGTTGCGGGAGTAGTCGAGGTAGAGCATCGAGGCGACCGCGTCGACCCGCAGCCCGTCGACGTGGAACTGGTCGCACCAGTAGAGCGCGTTGGCGACCAGGAAGTTGCGCACCTCGTTGCGGCCGAAGTCGAAGACGTACGTGCCCCAGTCGGGGTGCTCGCCGCGCCGCGGGTCGGGGTGCTCGTAGAGCGGGGTGCCGTCGAAGCGCGCGAGGGCCCACTCGTCCTTCGGGAAGTGCGCGGGCACCCAGTCCAGGAGTACGCCGATGCCGGCGGCGTGCAGCCGGTCGACGAGGTGGCGGAACTCGTCCGGGTCGCCGAACCGGGAGGTCGGCGCGTAGTAGCCGGTCACCTGGTAGCCCCAGGAGCCGCCGAACGGGTGCTCCATCACCGGCAGGAACTCCACGTGCGTGAAGCCCAGCTCGGTGACGTACGCGGTGAGTTGTTCGGCCAGCTCGCGGTAGCCCAGGCCGGGCCGCCACGAGCCGAGGTGCACCTCGTAGACGCTCATCGGTTCCTGGTGCGGCTGCCGTTCGGCCCGCCGGGCCAGCCAGTCCGCGTCGTCCCACCGGTACGTGGAGTGGTGCACCACCGAGGCGGTGGCCGGTGGCACCTCGGCGTACGCGGCGAGGGGGTCGGCCTTGTCCCGCCACTGCCCGTCGGCGCCCAGCACCCGGTACTTGTAGCGGGCCCCGGCCCGAGCGTTGGGGACGAACAGCTCCCACACCCCGCTGGAGCCGAGCGACCGCATCGGCCAGCCGTCGTCGGGGCCCCAGCCGGTGAAGTCGCCGATCACCCGCACCCCACGGGCGTTGGGCGCCCAGACGCTGAACGCCACACCCTCGTCGAAGACCCGGGCGCCGAGCGCCTCCCACAGTCGCTCGTGCCGGCCCTCGCGGATCAGGTGCAGGTCCAGTTCGCCGAGGGTCGGCGGGTAGCGGTACGGGTCGTCGTGGGTGGTGCCGTCGACCTCCACCCGGTAGTCGAGCACTGTGCCGTCGACCTGCGCCTCGAAGACGCCCACGTCGTGCACCCGCTTCATCGGGTGCCGCTCGTCGCCGACGAGCAGCGCGACGTCGCCGGCGCCCCGGCGCATCGTGCGGATCGTCGTCGAGCCGTCGGCGGGGTGCGCGCCGAGCAGCGCGTGCGGGTCGTGCGTCGCGCCGGAGATCAGCTGGTCCATCGGTCGTCCTTCGGGGCGGGAGCGGTCGGCGCGGATCGGGACGAGCGGGCGGCAGCCGAACGGGCGGCCAGCCGGGACGCCACAGTGGCCGGGGTCGTCGTCGCCGGGGTCGTCGTGGCCTTGGTCGTGGCAGGTGCCGTCGTGGCGGGTGCCGTCGTGGCGGGTGCCGTCGTGGCCGGTGCCGTCGTGGTCGGGGTCGTGGCGGCCGGGGTCGTCGGCGCGGTGCCGCCGGAGAGGTCGTCCGGCACCTCGGCGACGGTGAGGTCGGCCGGCTCGGCGCCCGCCGGCTCCGGCGGGGTCGGCGGGGTCGGGCGACGCACCGTCAACACGTGCGCGGGTTGCAGGTACGGGTCGAGCCGTACCGCGTTGCGCTGACCCCAGTCGTAACTGGTGCCGGTCAGCTCGTCGTAAACAGTGAACCGTTCGTGCCAGTCGAAGCCGAGCGCCGGCATGTCGAGGGTGGTGTTGCCCCACTGCACGGCGCGCGGGTCGAACGAGCAGATCACGATGACCGTGTTGCCGGTCTCCGGGTCGTGCTTGGACCAGCAGAGCAGCGCCGGGTTGTCGATCTCGTGGAAGCGCAGGTTGCGGAGCTGGTGCAGGGCCGGGTTGTGGTGGCGTACCCGGTTGAGGGTGGCCAGGAACGGCGCCAGCGAGCGGCCCTGCGCCTCGGCGCCGGCCCAGTCCCGGGGTCGCAGCTGGTACTTCTCGTTGTCCAGGTACTCCTCGGCGCCCGGTCGGGCCACGTGCTCGAACAGCTCGTAGCCCGCGTACAGGCCCCAGGAGGGGGAGAGCAGCGCGGCCAGCACCGCCCGGATCTTGAACATCGGCGGGCCGCCGTGCTGCAACGACTCGTGCAGGATGTCCGGGGTGTTCGGCCAGAAGTTCGGCCGCATGTAGTCGGCCGCCTCGATCAGCTCCTCGCAGTACGCCCGCATCTCGGCCGCCGTCGTGCGCCAGGTGAAGTAGGTGTACGACTGCGTGAAGCCGATCTTGCCGAGGCCGTGCATGATGGCCGGCCGGGTGAACGCCTCGGCCAGGAACAGCACGTCCGGGTCGACCGCCTTCACCTCGGCGATCAGCCAGTGCCAGAAGTCGAACGGCTTGGTGTGCGGGTTGTCCACCCGGAAGATCCGGATGCCCTCGCCGACCCAGTGCAGCACCACCCGCAGCACCTCGGCCCGGATGCCCTCCGGGTCGTTGTCGAAGTTGACCGGGTAGATGTCCTGGTACTTCTTCGGCGGGTTCTCCGCGTACGCGATGCTGCCGTCGGCCCGGGTGGTGAACCACTCCGGGTGCTCGGTGACCCACGGGTGGTCCGGCGCGCACTGCAACGCCAGGTCCATCGCCACTTCCAGGCCCTGTGCCGCCGCCGCCTGGATGAAGGCCCGGAAGTCCGCCGGCGTACCCAGATCGGGGTGGATCGTGTCGTGGCCGCCCTCGGCGGCGCCGATCGCCCACGGCGAGCCCACGTCGGTCGGCCCGGCGGTGAGCGCGTTGTTCGGACCCTTGCGGTTGACCCGGCCGATCGGGTGGATCGGCGGCAGGTAGAGCACGTCGAAGCCCATCGCGGCCACCCCTGGCAGCCGCTCGGTGGCGGTCGCGAAGGTGCCGGACCGGCCGCCCGCCGCTCCTTCGGAGCGGGGGAAGAACTCGTACCAGGCCGAGTAGAGCGCCCGCTTGCGGTCGACCCAGATCGAGTACGTGTCACCGGTGGTGACCAGCTCCCGCACCGGGTGCTCCCAGAGCAGGTCGGCCAGCGCCAGCGCCGGGTCGACCCGCTGCGCCAGCGGCAGGTCGGTGTCGACCAGCGCGGTGAGCGCGTCGGCGACCCGAGGCCGGTCGGCGGTCGGCACGAGGCCCCGAGCGGCGGCGAGCACCCGCGCGCCCTCGGCCAGGTCGTTGGCCAGGTCCTCCGGCCCCTGCCCGGCGGCGATTTTCTTGGTCACCGCGTTCTGCCAGGTCAGGTACGGGTCCTGGAACGCCTCGACGGAGAAGGTCCACGAGCCGACGGCGTCCGGTGCGATGGTGGCGTGCCAGCGGTCCTGGCCGGGCTCGCCGGGGCGCATCCGGGTGAACGGCCGGCTCGTGCCGTCCGGACCAGCCCACACCACGTTGCAGCCCAGCGCGTCGTGCCCCTCCCGGTAGGCGCGCGCCGACACCGGAACCGGCTCGTCGACCACCGCCTTGGCCGGGTATCGCCCGCACGAGACGACGGGGGAGACGTCTTCGATCGGGAACCGTCCAGTCACCCCGCCAACCTACTGCGCGAGATCCGTTCGCGCGCGGTCAAGCCCGCCGGTCCGCCCCACACCGGTGCCGCGCCCAGGGCCGCCCCGGCAAGATCCGCGCACTTTCGGGGAAGCTGCTGCCTCAAGGCGTCGTCGACGCAGCAGTTTCCCCGAAGTTGTGCGGATCTTCGCCATGCGAGAGGCGTGAGTGGATTCAGGCGGGTGGGTTCGGTGCCACGAACGAGCCCTTGCCCTGGTGTACCTCGATCCAGCCCCGCTCATCCAAGATCCACAGAGCCCGCTTGATCGGGTTGTCCGACGAGTTGTACTGGCGGGCGAGTTCAGCGATGGTCGGCAACTTGTCGCCGGGCTTGAGGGTGCCGCTTCGGATCGACGTCGTGACGTCATCGACGACCTGCTCGTAGACAGGCTTGCGGGGCATGGTGGGACCGCCTCTCGTCAGCCTGTACAGAGTCTCACCACGCGCGACACAGTCTGGACCCTGTGTTGACTCTGGCTACTTAGGGTCCTAAGTTGGATGGCGTAGGAGGTCCTCTCGTCAGCAGCGGAGTGCCTCATCGGAGGCGGGGTGGCTTCCCATGCCATACCGCCTCTGACCTGCATCCCCCATCACCAACCACTCCCCATTTCCAGCACCCGGTACCTCCATCACCCACTAATTCGTCGCGCCGCGAGGAGGCTCAGTTGGACGAGCGTTTGCCGGATGGGCCGCTGCCGCCCGCGTACCCGATTGCGGGGGCGCGGCCTCCGCAGCCGGACGGGGATCGGGTGCCCGGTCCGGCCCGGCCGGCACGGGCGCCGCTGACCCGGTGGCAGTACTCCTACGGCATCGCGATCGCTGTGGTCGTACTCGTGCTGTTCGTGGTTGGGGTGCTGCGGTGAGCGCGACGGGCCGGCGGTGAACGAGCTGCCGGTGGGTCGGCGGGTGGCCCAGTGGCGGGTCCGGCGGAACATGACGCAGCAGCAGTTCGCTGACCGGCTTGGCAAGTCCAAGAGCTGGGTGGACAAGGTCGAGCGTGGGGTACGCCGGTTGGAGCGGGTGTCAAACCTCCGGGAGGTCGCCGAGACGTTGCGCATCGACGTGGAGGTCCTGCTGGCGGCCCGGCCCGTGCGGGCGACTCCGGTCGCCGCCGGGGTGGACGGGATCCGGACGGCGCTGGCCCGCTACCACCTGCCGGGCACGGACCGACCGTCGCTGACCGAGGAGTTGGGTGCCCGGCTGGGGCATGCCGAGCAGAGCTATCGGCACGCCCGTTACCCGGCGTTGCTGGCACTGCTGCCCGGTCTGCTCGACGCGGTCCGCGAAGCGCACGCCGCTCGCCCCGGTGGGACGGATGCGCTGCTGGTGTCGGTGTACGCGCTCATCGCGCTGGTGCTGGTCAAGGTCGACCAGGGGGAGTTGGCCTGGCTGGCCGCCGACCGTGGAATGACAGTTGCCCTGGCGGCCCATGACCCGCAACTGGCCGGCCTCGCCACCGTGTCACTGAGTCAGGCCCTGCGGTCCCGTGGTCGAAGGCGCTCCGCCCTGGACGCCGCGCTCGTCGCCGCGGACCGCATCGGCGCGCACTGGGTCGGCGGTGTGCCCCCAGCCAGCCTGGGACTGCGCGTGACGCTGCTCCTTCAGGCCGGCCTCGCCGCCGCAGGCGGGGGAGACGAACGCCTCGCCCGCCAGTCACTCGACCAGGCCGCGACGATCGCCCGAGACATCGGCCCGGACGGCCCCGGGGGTGGTGCTGGCTCCGAGGGCTCGGGCTCTGGCGGTGCGGTCTTCGGCATCGGGGGTTTCGGCCGGGCCGCGGTCGAGGCGGCCCGGGTGGTGGCCGACGCGGCCCTCGGCGACGTCGACACGGCGACGGCCCGGCACGAGCGGCTGGTGACCGGCGACGAGTGGCGGTGCCTGCCGCCCGAGCACCGGGCCGCGTACCTGCTCGATGTGGCCCGCGCGTACGCCCTGGCGGGCGACATGCACCGGGCGGTCCGCGCGGTCCTCGACGCGGAGCGCACCGCCCGCAGTGAGGTGCACGACCGGCCGGCGGTACGCAAGCTGGTCGCTGTCGTGTGGCGGTCCGCCGACGCACCGGCCGGCCTGGCCCAGCTCGCCGCCACCCTCCGCGTCACCTGACGCACGCCCGCGATCGGGCTGCGGCCAACCGCGTCGCTGGCTATCTGCGTGGGTGGTACTGGTTGCGACGGGGGACCTGTTCGGGGTCGAGCCAGGCCGGTGGGATGAACTCGGGATGCCCGTCGCCGCCGAGCTGGACGACCCAGTCGCCGTGGTGCAGGTGTCGGTGGTGGTGGCCGCAGAGCAGCACGGCGTTGGTCAGGCTGGTGTCGCCGCCGTCGGCCCAGTGCCGGATGTGGTGGGCGTCGCACCAGCGCGGTGGGCGGTCGCAGCCGGGAAACGCGCAGCCTCGGTCACGCAGCACCAGGGCGCGTCGTAGTGGGCCGCTGATGAGGCGGCGTTGCCGGCCGACGTCGAGTGGTTGACCGGTGCCGCCGAGCACGGCGGGCAGGATGCTCGCGTCGCAGGCCAGGCGGCGCACTGCCTCGGGGGTGAGGTGCGGGCCGATGTCGAGAGCGCCGGTGCCCAACTGTCGGGTCAACCCGTCGTAGTCGGTGGTGACGACGACCTGGGCGAGGTCGCCGCCGTTCTCGGGTAGCTCGCCGCTGCGCAGGGCGAGCCGGCACACGTCAGCCAGGGCGTCGTGGCGGCGTTGGCCGGGCGTGCGGGTGTCGTCGGGACCGGTGGGTGTGGTGAGGGGGTCGATGGCGGCGCGTAACGCGGCGGCGGCTTCGGTGTCGAGGATGCCGGCGAGGCATAGCCGGCCGTCGGACTGCTCGCTGATCGTGATGTGCCGGTCGCGGGCGGCCCGCGACTCCTGCGCCCGTAGCGCGGCCTCGGCGGCGGCGTCGGCGACCTCCGGGGCGACGTGGTCGAGGATGCGGGTGCCGAGCCTGCGCAACAGGGCGGCGTCGAACTGCGCCGCCCAGTCGACGAGGACGCCGACGGCCTTGTCGGCGGCTTCCGTGCCGGCGGTGGCGTGGACGGTCTCGACCGTGGCGGCGATGACCCGGACCTGTTCCACGTCGACCGCTCCGCTGGTCAGCGCGGCCCGCACCCCGGGCGGGGCGTTGTCGAGCGTCGCGGCCAGCTCGACCAGACGACGGGCGGCACCGACGCCGAGGCGTAACCGGTCGCGCAGCCACACGGCCGTCGAGGACGCGCCCTGCGCGGTCGCGGTGCCTCGACCGTCAAGCTCGCGCACGAGGGTCAGCTTGACCGCGGCCAGCCGTTGCTCGATGCGGTGTGCGGCGTCCAGCGCCGCGACGAGGTCGCGCTCGGTGGTAACCCAGGCGGGCGTGTCCAAGCATGCCGCCACCGCGGCCTCGGCCTGCTCCAACGCATCGATCACAGTGTGACGCTAGAACAGGTGTACGACAACTTCGCTCGCGTTGACGGCGGTGTCAGACAGCGACCGTCGCGCGGCCGGCAACGGTCCGGGTGGTCCCGCTGGGGCAGCTCACCGACCCGGAGGTGCCGTAGCCTCCGGCCATGATCGAACGGGTGAGAGTCGCGGTTGTCGGGGTTGGTAACAACACGTCGGCGCTGGTGCAGGGGCTTGCTCTCTACCGCCAGAGTGGCAGCCTGGTCGGAATCCGCAGGCCGACGATCGACGGGCTCGGGGTGGGGGACATCGACGTGGTGGCGGCCTTCGCCACTTCCCAGGAGAAGATCGGTCGGGACCTGACCGAGGCGATCTTCCTGGCGCCCAACAACTTCCCCCGGCTGGAGTGCGACCTGCCCCGAGCGGGTGTGCCGGTCACGAGGGGCCTCGTCGACGCGAGCGAGGTGCGACGGGTGGCAGCGGTGCTGGCAGGGGCGGAGGTGCTGCTCTACTCGGCGCCGAGTGGCCGGCCGGAGACCGCCCGGGCGTACGCCGAGGCAGCCCACACGGCGGGTGTCGCCTTCATCAACACCACCGCCGACCCGGTCGCCCGCGATCCACGGCTGCTGGACAGCTTCGAGGCTGCCGGTCTGCCGTTGCTCGGCGACGACCTGGCGAGCCAGTTCGGCACCTCGGTGCTGCACAACGCGCTGCTGCGGCTCCTGAAGGAGCGGGGCCTCACGCTGGTCAGCTCCTACCAGGTCAATCTGGGCGGCACCGAAGACTTTCGCAACCTGGTCGAGAACCCCAACACCAAGAAGCAGTCCAAGCTCAACGCCCTCTCGGAGGCGGACAGCGTCGAGGTCGCCCCGCTCGGGTACCTGCCGCATCTCGCGTCGCAGAAGGTGGCTCACCTCAACGTTGAGGCGCAGGGTTGGGGTGGGACAGCGGTGAGCCTCGACGTGAAGCTGAAGGTGCACGACCCGAGCGGCGCCGCCGGCGTCAACATCGACCTGATCCGCATCGCGGCGAGCGCGCTACGGAACGGGCATGGTGGTCATGCCGCCGAGGCGACCTCGTTGTTCAAGTCGCCGCCGGGGACGGCGGTCTGACGTCCGTCTGCCTCAGGCCGCGCCGACGGAGCGGTAGACCTCCACTGTCTGTCGGGCGATGGCGTCCCAGGAGAAGTGCTGCACCGCGCGCCGCCGGCCGGCCAGGCCGAACCGCTCGGTGCGTGCCGGGTCGGCGAGCAGCGTGTTGATCGCGGCCGCCAGGTCGGCCACGAAGCGGTCCGGGTCCAGTGGGGTGCCGGAGCCGTCGGTGGCCTGCTCGATCGGCACCAGCAGGCCGGTCTCGTCGTCGGCCACGACCTCGGGGATGCCACCGGTCGCGGTCGCCACCACCGCCGTCTCGCAGGCCATCGCCTCCAGGTTGACGATGCCCATCGGTTCGTAGACCGACGGGCAGACGAAGACGGTGGCGTGCGTGAGCACCTGGATCACCTCCGGCTTGGGCAGCATCTCGGCCACCCAGACCACGCCGGAACGGTTGGCCCGCAGCTCGGCGACCAACTCCTCCACCTCGGCGGCGATCTCGGCGGTGTCCGGCGCGCCGGCGAGCAGGACGAGCTGGGTGTCCGCCGGCAACTCCCGGGCGGCCCGCAGCAGGTACGGCAGCCCCTTCTGCCGGGTGATCCTTCCCACGTAGACCACGCTGGGGCGGGACGGGTCGACGCCGAGCCGGTCGAGCACGTCGGTGCCCTGATCCGGGGCGTACTGGACGGTGTCGATGCCGTTGTAGACCACCCGGACCCGGTCGGGGTCGATCTGCGGGTACGCGGTGAGCACGTCGTTGCGCATTCCGCCGCTGACCGCGATCACCGCGTCGGCGGCCTCCATCGCGGTGCGCTCGATCCAGGAGGAGAGCGCGTAACCGCCGCCGAGCTGCTCGGCCTTCCACGGCCGCAGCGGCTCCAAGCTGTGCGCGGTCACCACGTGCGGCACACCGTGCAGCAGCTTCGCGGTGTGGCCGGCCAGGTTCGCGTACCAGGTGTGGCTGTGCACCACGTCGGTCCCGGCCGCGCCGGCGGCCATCTCCAGGTCCACGCCCATCGTGCGCAGCGCGGCGTTCGCGCCGGTCAGGCCCGGCGGTTCGGCGTACGCGGTGACGCCCGGCTCGGTGCGCGGCAGGCCGAAGCAGTGCACCCGTACGTCGGCGAGACCGCGCAGCTCCCGAGCCAGGTACTCGACGTGCACGCCCGCGCCGCCGTAGACCTCCGGTGGGTACTCGCGGGTGAGCAGATCGACGCGCAGGGATCCGGTGGCCGGGGAGGAGTCGGTCATGTGCGCACCCTAGTGCAGAAGACTCCCCGTACGAGTGGTGAAGTGGGACGCGGGTGGATAGCGTCGGGGCATGGCTGCCAAGGTGCTCGCGATCGTCCTGGCGGGTGGGGAGGGCAAGCGCCTGATGCCACTCACCACGGATCGGGCCAAGCCGGCCGTCCCGTTCGGCGGGATGTACCGCATGGTCGACTTCGTCCTCTCCAACCTGGCCAACGCCGGCTATCTCAAGATCGTCGTGCTGACCCAGTACAAGTCCCACTCCCTCGACCGACACATCACCAAGACCTGGCGGATGTCCACGCTGCTCGGCAACTACGTCACCCCGGTGCCGGCGCAGCAGCGTCGTGGTCCGTGGTGGTTCGCCGGCTCGGCCGACGCCATCTACCAGAGCTTCAACCTGATCAACGACGAGCAGCCCGACTACGTGATCGTCTTCGGCGCCGACCACATCTACCGGATGGACCCGCGGCAGATGGTGGAGGACCACATCGCCTCCGGCGCGGCGGTGACGGTGGCCGGCATCCGCCAGCCGCTGTCGATGGCCGACCAGTTCGGCGTCATCGAGGTCGGCGAGGACGGCAAGCGGATCCGCGCGTTCCGCGAGAAGCCCACCGACGCGGTCGGTCTGCCCGACGCGCCGGACGAGATCTACGCCTCGATGGGCAACTACGTCTTCACCACCCGGGCGCTCTGCGAGGCGGTCGAGCGCGACGCGGAAGACAAGTCCAGCAAGCACGACATGGGCGGCAGCATCATCCCGATGCTCGTCGAACGCGGCGAGGCAAACGTCTACGACTTCCGCGACAACGAGGTGCCGGGCAGCACCGACCGTGATCGCGGCTACTGGCGTGACGTGGGAACGCTCGACTCGTTCTACGACGCGCACATGGACCTGATCAACGTGCACCCCGTCTTCAACATGTACAACTTCGACTGGCCGATCTACACCGAGCAGCCGCCGTGGCCGCCGGCGAAGTTCGTGCACCAGTGGGGTGAGCGGGTCGGCCGGGCGGTCGGCTCGATGGTCTCCCCGGGTGTGGTGATCTCCGGCTCGTTGGTGGAGAACTCGATCGTCTCGCCGAAGGTGCGGGTGCACTCCTGGGCGCACGTCGAGGGCTCGGTGCTGATGGAGGGTGTGGAGATCGGCCGGCACGCTGTGGTCCGGCGGGCCATCCTGGACAAGAACGTGTTCGTCCCGGAGGGCGTCGAGATCGGCGTCGACCTGGAGAAGGACCGGCAGCGCTACACCGTTTCCGACAACGGCATCGTGGTGATCGGCAAGGGCCAGAAGGTCGTGCCGTGACCGACAGGCACTCCCCGAGGAGGATCCCGCAGTGACCCACCCCCGTGCCGGCCAGCCCGCCGAGCCCGCCGACCTGGTCGACGTGCCGCGCCTGGTGACCGCCTACTACGCCGAGCATCCGGATCCCGCGGACCCGGCCCAGCAGGTCTCGTTCGGCACCTCCGGCCACCGCGGCTCCAGCCTGCGCAACGCGTTCAACTCCGACCACATCCTCGCGGTCACCCAGGCGCTCTGCGACTACCGGCGCGAGCAGGGGCTGGACGGGCCGCTCTTCCTCGCCCGGGACACCCACGCGCTCTCCGCGCCGGCCGCTGTGGACGCCCTGGAGGTGCTCGCCGCCAACGGGGTCACAGTGCTGGTGGACAGCCGCGACGGTTACACACCGACCCCGGCGCTGTCGCACGCGATCCTCACGCACAACCGTGGGCGGACCAGCGGGCTCGCCGACGGCATCGTCATCACCCCGTCGCACAACCCGCCAGACGACGGCGGTTTCAAGTACAACCCCACTAACGGTGGGCCGGCCGACACCGACGTGACCCGGTGGATCCAGGATCGGGCCAACGCCATCCTCGCCGCCGGGCTCAAGGAGGTCCGCCGGATCACCTACGCGCGGGCGCGGGCCGCCGACACCACCGGGGAGTACGACTTCCTCGCCAACTACGTCGACGACCTGCCGGCGGCGATCGACATCGACGCGATCCGCGACGCGGGGATCCGCATCGGCGCGGACCCGCTGGGCGGGGCGAGCGTGGCGTACTGGGGTGAGATCGCCGAGCGGCACCGCCTGGACCTGACGGTGGTCAACCCGACGGTCGACCCGACCTGGCGGTTCATGACCCTGGACGGCGACGGCAAGATCCGGATGGACTGCTCCTCGCCGAACGCGATGGCGTCGCTGATCGCCGCGCGGGCCGACTACCAGATCTCCACGGGCAACGACGCCGACGCCGACCGGCACGGCATCGTCACCCCGGACGCCGGGCTGATGAACCCCAACCACTACCTGGCGGTGGCGATTCGTCACCTGTTCCGCACGCGCAGCGAGTGGGGGCCGGACGCTGCGGTGGGCAAGACCCTGGTCTCCTCGTCGATGATCGACCGGGTCGCCGCCGACCTGGGGCGGCCGCTGCTGGAGGTGCCGGTCGGCTTCAAGTGGTTCGTACCCGGCCTGCTGGACGGCGCTGTCGGCTTCGGTGGCGAGGAGAGCGCCGGGGCGTCGTTCCTGCGGCGCGACGGCTCGACCTGGACCACCGACAAGGACGGCCTGCTGCTCTGCCTGCTCGCCGCCGAAATCCAGGCCACCACCGGCCGCAGCCCGAGCGAGCACTGGGCCGAGTTGGCCGAACGCTTCGGTGCCCCCGCGTACGCCCGGATCGACGCCCCGGCCACCCGGGAGCAGAAGGCCGTGCTCGGCAAGCTCTCCCCGGAGCAGGTCACCGCCACCGAGCTCGCCGGTGAGCCGATCACCTCGACGCTGACCACCGCCCCCGGTAACGGCGCGGCGATCGGTGGCCTCAAGGTCAGCACCGAGTCCGGCTGGTTCGCCGCCCGTCCGTCCGGCACCGAGGACGTCTACAAGATCTACGCCGAGTCCTTCCAGGGCCCCGACCACCTCAAGAAGATCCAGGAGGAAGCCAAAGCCCTGGTAGACCAAGCCCTGACCCCCTGACCGCGGGGTCAGCAGGGCGGCGGTAGTTCTCGTTGGGTGCGGCGAAGCTCCTCGGGGAGCAGTTCGCGGAGCTGCTCGGGCAGGAACGGCAGGTCGAGCAGCGTCATCTTCAACTGATTGCGTTCCTGGTAGCGCAGCGGGTCGAAGCGCACCACCAGGCCTGCGTTGCGGCGGTAGCTGATCTCCACCGCTCCCTCGGTGGCCGGGTCGCGGAACACCAACCCGTCCATCTCCACCACCACGGGGGACGAGTCGGGCTCCAACTCCAGCCGGATCTTCTCGTCCGGTGAGAGCACCACCGACCGGGAGATGCCGGCCATCGGCGCCGACGGCGTGACCACCATCGAGTCCGCCGCCGGGGAGATCAGCGGGCCGCCGGCGGCGTAGCTGTACGCAGTGGAGCCGATCGGGGTGCTGACCACCACGGCGTCGCACCGGTAGTAGCCGTACTGCTGGCCGTCGATGGCGAGCGTGACGTTGACGAAGCCGGAGCCGGGCTGGCGTACCAGCGCGATGTCGTTGAACGCCACCACGTCGTCGCCACACACGTCGCAGGCGAGGCAGGCGTGCGACTCGACCGTGAACTCCTTCGACAGCAACCGGCTCAGCGCCTCAGGCAGTTCCGGCGGCTCGATCTCCACGAGAAAACCCACACGACCCAGGTGTACGCCGAGCACCGGCTTCGGGTCGAGGACGGCGGATCGCAGCGCACCCAACATGGTGCCGTCGCCGCCGATGCTGATCAAGGCGTCGGCGCGGGTCGCCACCTCGTCCGCCGGCACCGGCACGATGCAGGACGAGACACGGTGCTGGTCCTCCTCGCGCACCATCAGCGTCTTGTGGTGACGCTTCGCCCACCGTTCGATGATTCCGACCACCTCGGTGACATCCCGGGTGGGGTGCAGCACAAGTCCCAGCCCCGACACCCGTACAGCTCACCACATCGGCGGCGACCGTACCCGGCGTACACCGAAGGTGCGCCGACGGTCCGCGGACCGTCGGCGCACCTCGCCGCCGTCAGGGGCGGGGCTGCCCGGTGAGGTGGGTCAGCGAGCGGGCGACCAGGTCGTCGCGGGCCGCCGGAGGCAGACCCTCCAACCCGAAGCCCAGATACACCGTGTCCCCGGTGACCACCACCGAGCCCTCCTCGAACGCCTGCTGGCTGCGCGACCAGTCGTTGGCGTTGCCGGCGGAGCCGGGCGGTGGGCCGGCCACCGTCCAGCCACCCAGGTCGGCCGACTCGAACGAGGTCTCCGCCACTGTCGACCCGTCGACAAGCACCCGTGCGTCGTCCAGGAAGACGCCGAGACCCTGGGTGCTCCAGTCCGAGGCGTACGTGATCGACACCTCGACCTGCTTACCGGCGTAGCCCGACAGGTCGGCCACGAACTCCTTCCAGCCTCCCGACGACCCGCTCGCCGCGTTCCAGGTGCCGGTGCTCCCGGTGGGGGAGCAGTCGGTGCCCTGGTAGTGCGCGAGGAACGGGTGCAACTGCTCCACCCAGCCCTCGGCGCAGCTGTCCCCGGTGACAGTGCTGGTCTTGCCGTTGGCGTCCGGCAGTGTCGTCCAGTCGTCGCTGCCCACCTCGTGCGCCTCGACGAACATGAAGTCCCAGTCCTGCTCGATCTCGTAGGAGGTGAAGAAGCGCAACTCGGCGCTGCTCGCCCCGGTGAGGTCCACCGTGCGCGTGAGCCGCTTGTACGACTCGTCGGTCTGCCCGCTGTACAGGTACCACTCACCCGTACGCGGATCGAACGGCGCGCCGCCCGGGCGGGACCAGCCCACCGGCGCGGAACTGGCGAACTGCGGGAACTCGTCCGGCGGCAGGAAGCTCGACGTGGTCAGGAACGACGCGGTGTGCGCCTGGTTCTCCGCCGAGCCGGAGGCGTTCAGCTGCCCCTCGAAGCCGGTGAACGCCGCGTCGGTCCCGGCGACCGGGTACGGCTCCCCGTCCGGGCTGGTTCCGCCGTCGCTGACGTAGGTGTGCGCGCCCAGCCAGTACTGCTGGAAGTCGTTCAACAGCGGCAGACAGCTGGCGGCCTCGGCGTCGGTGCACTCCGGTGGCGCGTCCGGGTGATAGACGTACGACCCGTTGGCGCCCTGCGCGAACAACGCGTACTGGCCGCTGACCAGCAGTTTGCCGCCCTCGTTCAGGTAGTCCCGAACGGCCAGCTCGGTTTCCAGCGCCGCCCTGGCCGTCGTGCCGGCCACCTGACCGGGGGAGCGCAGGATCACGTCGTCGCCGGTCTCCCAGACCACCGCCTCGTAGTGCGACAGCACGCCGAGCGGGTGCGGCGCCTTGCGGCCCATCGCGTCGAAGTCGTACACGTCGCTGCTGCGCCCGGCGGCGCCCAGCGACGCCGCGACCTCGTCGGCGTACTTCGCCGTGGTGCCGGTCTGCGCCGGGCTGAGGCCGGTGACGTCCTCCACAGCGAGGACCAGCACATCGCCGCCGATGTCGTCGTGCACCCGATAGGTGAAGTGTTCGCTGGCCACCACCCCGGCACGCGGTTTGTTCCCGGTGAACCAGACCTCCACCCGGTCGCCCGGCTTCGCGCCGCTGACAGTGCCCCGTAGCTCGGCGTAGTAGTCGTCGTGTGTGTCGCCGTACCGCTCGCCGCCGCGCCACTCGCGGACCGCGACCGTCTTCGGCCGCCCGCCGTTGACCGTGTAGTGCATCCGCACGTTCCTCAGCGCCCGACGGGTGATCGCGGCGACCTGCTGGGTGCGCCCGTACGAGGTGTCGAAGGCGTCCACCACGAAGTCCGGAGTGCTGCGACCGACCACCGAGACCGGGTCGTCCGGGTCCGCCGCCGACCGGGCCACTGCCAACGCGAACGGTAGGTTCTTGCTCACCTCGCCGGCGATCAGCGCCTCGTCGTCAGGGAAGATGAAGCCGCTGACGCAGTCCTCCGGACGCCACTGGTCGTCCGGGTCGACGGCCGAGGCGGCCTCGCAGGTGGACATCTCCGGGGTGAAGCCCAGCGTGCCGTACTTGACGGTGGCGTGACTGTCGGTGTCACCGTTCGTGGTGTACAGCTCCGCGGAGATGTCCGGGTCGTAGCCGGGCACCGCCGGGTGCGCGTCGTCCCCGACCATCGCCTTGTAGATCTCGTCGTCCGGGCTGGGGGTGCTCACCTGCCAGCCGATGCCGTAGAGCAGCAACTCGGCGGCCGAGTGGTAGTTGACGAAGAACTCGAACCCGACCCGCTTGAAGAGCCGGTCCAACGCCTTGGTCTCCGGCTCGGAGTTGGGGCCCGGGCCCCGGTAGGTCTCGCTGTTGGGCTCCGGCGACGAGCCCTCGTTGTCGTACCCCCACTTGTAGCTGAAGTTGCGGTTGAGGTCGACGCCGTCACCGGAGCCGATCTGACCGTCACCGTTGTTGTCCCGCAGGTTCTTGCGCCACAGACGATTGCCGGGGGTGAACGTGAAGTCGTACCCGTCCGGGTTGGCGACCGGCAGGAACCACAGCTCGGTCGTGTCCAGCAGTCGGGTGATCTCCCGGTTCGTGCCGTAGCTGTCCAGCACGTGGTGCATCAGCCGGCGGGTCATCTCCGGGGTGATCCACTCGCGAGCGTGCTGCGCACCGGCATAGAGCACCGCCGGCCGCCGGCCGTCCGCGACGGTCCGCGCGTTCTTGGTGACCTTCACGGCGACGATCGGCTGGCCCTGCTGGCTGCGCCCGATCGTCTCCACCTTGGTCAGCTTGGGATACCGGGCCGCTGTGGCGTTCAGCTCGTCTCGCAGGCCGCCCGGCTCACCGTAGGGACGGAAACTCGTCCAGCCGGCCGCGGCCTGCTCCCGCAGCGCCTGCGACGCGTCCTTGCCTCGCACCTTCTTCACCGACAGCGGTACGCCCTTGTCGGCCAACCGCTTCGCCTGCCGTCGGCTGAGGACCGTCTCGACAGTCGTGCGGCCGGACGCGTCCACCTTCGCGTCGTGGCCGAGGTCGACCCCCGCCGCGCGCAGTTGCTCCCGCTGCTTCGCGTCGACAGTGCCGACGTACACCTCCAGGCCGTCGCGGACGCCCGGGTCGGACGGCGGCCGCGCGCTGGCCGGTGGGGTCAGTGCCAGTGCGCCGAGCAGGGTGACCACGCCGGCGATCGCCAGTCGTCTCGGTCTCATCGCGCCTCCTTGGGTGAAGGACCTGTAGGCGCGAGCCTTCGGTGTGACGCTATCGATGTCAATCAGTCGATGGGGGAAACGTCGCTGACCGTGTCGACGTCGCTGCCGTAGGTGGCGGTCGAGCATGTGAAGCTTCAGGCGAGGACCATAAAACTTTTCATCACTTTTGGAACCTTCGGGTCGATATGGTGCCGAGGTGCGGCACATCGGTAAGGAGGCGACATGCAGGCAAGCGTTGTCAGGCAGGAGTTGCGGAGGTTGGCCAGGCGCTACCCGTTCGAGTGGCGGGCACGGCTCGCGAATGAGGTGGAGCGGCAGACGTTCCACATCGGGCTGGTAGCCGAACTCGCGCCCGCCGGCGCCGTCGCCGACATCGGAGGTGGGACAGGGCTCTTCTCGGCCGGCTGCGCCGCCCTGGGGATGTCCGCCACCTTGATCGACGACTTCGCCGACCCGGTGAACGAGGCCCGCACCGATGAACTGCTGGACCTGCACCGCAGTGTCGGCGTCAAGATCGACGTTCGTGACGTCGTCCGGGACGGACTGGGTCTGGCACCCGGGTCGGTCGACGTCATCACCACCTTCGACAGCATGGAGCACTGGCACAGCTCACCAAAACGCTTGTTCGCGGAGGTGACGACTGCCCTGCGTCCCGGTGGGTGGTTTCTGCTCGGCGTACCCAACTGCGTCAACCTCCGCAAGCGGATCACCGTCCCGCTGGGTCGTGGCAAGTGGTCGTCCATGGCCGACTGGTATGAGCGTCCGCACTTCCGGGGCCACGTCCGGGAACCGGACGTCGACGACCTGCGGTACATCGCCCGTGACATGAGGTTGACGAGCGTGCGGATCATCGGTCGCAACTGGCTCGGCCGTGGCCACGCCCATCCGATTGTCCGGACGTTGACCCCGGTAGTGGACCGGGTGCTCCGCAGCCGACCCACTCTCTGCTCGGACATCTACCTGCTCGGACGCAGGGCCCTCGACTGCTGACGGCGTGCCGGCGCCCACGACGAAACCTGACATCGAGCGAAAGGCACCTGCCCGATGGACCGTTCCTTGCCTGGTCGTGCCGTCCTGCACGCCCGTCATCAGGCGCTCGCCCGGAAAATCGCAATGTACGACGAGGACCGGGATCGGGCCTGGATCGAACGGCAGCAGTTACGACGGTTCAACGACGTGTGGGCGTACTGCCTGGCCTCGGTTCCGTTCTACCGGTCGTGGCACCGGGAGCACGGTCTCCCGGAGCGGATCGACCGGCTGGCGGATCTGCGCGGCTTTCCGCAGTTGACCAAGGAGATCCTGATCGCCCGGCAGGACGAGATATTCCAGCACGGCCGGATTCGTGAGGCATACACCACCGGCGGCAGCACCGGCCAGCCCACGCGCTATCCCCGAGGCGCGGGCGAGGTCAACAGTCGGTGGGTCGACGCGTACCTCGGCCGACACTGGGCGGGAGTCCGCCCCACCGACCCGACGGTGCTGCTGTGGGGACATTCCCACCTCTTCGGCTCCGGACTGCCCGGCCGACTGGCCCACCTCAGGCGAAGGCTCGCCGACCTGGTCGTGAACGTCACCCGGGTCAACGCCTACGACCTCAGCGAACCGTCGCTGCGCGCCCACTACCTGGCGGTGCGCCGACGCGACCCGGTCACGATCACTGGCTACACCTCGGCGGTGTTCAAGCTGGCACGGTACATCGAACGAAGCCAGCTCGATCTGGGCGAACCACGGCGCCTGCGGGCGGTGATTCTGTGCGCCGAAACCGCCAGTGACGCGGACGTCGCCCTGCTGGAGCGGGTGTTCAAGGTTCCGGCAGTGATCGAGTACGGCTCGGCCGAGACCGGGGTCCTCGCCATGTCCCGCCGAAGCACGCGGGACATCAGAGTCATCTGGGACAGCTTCGTCTGCCTCACCGACGATGCGGATGGACTCAGCGTCACTACCCTGACCGATCGCGTCTTCCCGCTGGTGAACTACGCCATCGGCGACCGCATCGAGCCGAGCGACGTGGTGGACGGCAACGCCCTGGCGTTTCGTGCGGTCCTCGGCCGGCAGCAGGACATCGTCAGGGTCGGGTCAACGCGGGGATTCCTCGATCTGTCCGCGATCCTCCCCGTTCACATCCTCAAGTCGTACCCCGGCATCGTCGGAGTGCAGTTCCAGCAGCTGCGTCCGGATGCCCTACGAATCCACGTCGAGGCTGACCGGCCACTTGACCTGTCGGACGTGGGCACCTACTTCGTACGCGAACTTCGAAAGGACCATCCCGAGCTGATCGCCGGCTCGATCAGCTTCGCCCAGACCTCCGATCCTGCCCGGACCCGAGCCGGCAAGCACGCCCTCTTCGTCACATGAGATCAAGAGCTGCTCTTGCTCACCGTCCGTTTCTGACAAGGGCGCACGTCGTTTGACAATGGTGCCGACACCTCAGGCTGCCTTCTCCTCCCCGATCGGAATCGCCCCGGGTCAGGTGCCACACCCCCGGCGATCCCCGCGCGCCCCCGGCAGGCGGGTGACCTGGGTCCTGCGGCACTACCCGATCTCCATCCTGGTGCTGGCGCCGTACGCGCTGCTCCTCCTACCGATGGCGGTGCTGTACACCAACCCGCAGACCATGTTCATCCTCCGGCTGCTGGGTGCGGCGCTCGTCGGCACGCTGATCGTCGAGACGACTGCCCTCACGGCTCGTCCGCAACGGCACTGGCGGCCCAGCGCCGCCGCGGTGAACGCGTCCCACCGCTACGTGTACGTGGTTGCTCGCCTCGTCACCGTCATCAGCGTCGCTGCCTCGATCACCGCTGCCCAAGCCGGGCAGGGCACCATCTTCACGCGGTGGGCCTGATCGAAGAATGACCGACCCACTCGATTCAACCGCGCTGGTTCCCCGTACGCGGCCGAACCGCGCTCGCGCCCTGGTCCAGGGCTTCCTCGGTGGTCGTGCGCCGTGGGCGGTGGTGACGGCGGCTCTGTCGGGTCTGGGCAATCTGCTGCTCTCGTTGACCGTCGCGCGGCTGGCGCCGATCGACGACCTGGGCCGGTTCGCCCTGGCCTTCTCCCTCTACGTGTTGGTCACCGGCCTGTCCCGGACGGTGGTGACCGAGGCGGTACTGGTCGAGGCGGCGGCGCAGCCGGCCAATCGTCCTGCGGTCACCGCGGGCAGTCGCCGGGTAGCCGCCGTCGGCGTCGGGTGCGCTGTCCCGCTCCTCGCCGCCGGGGTCATCGACCGCTCCGGCTACCTGATTCTCGCCGGCATCGCGCTGCCAGGGCTGTTGCTGCACGACTACGCGAGAAACGTCGACGTGGGAGTGGGACGACCGCGCTCTCCGTGCGCGCGAGAGGCGGTCTGGACCGTGCTGACCGCGCTCGCGGCTCTGCTGGGCCTGACCAACGTCGTGGGTCCGTCGGTCGTCTTCGGCCTGTGGGCGGGCACCGGTGCCCTTCTCGGCTGCGCCACGGCTGTCCTCAGGGGTCATCAGGTCAGGCCGGGCTGGCGCATGGACCGTGCCGGCAGCCGTGCATCCGCCAGCTATGGGCTTCAGTTCCTGCTCACCGCCGGTTCGGCCCAACTCGCCCTGACGGCGTTGGGCGTGACCGCAGGCATGGCGGTCGTGGGCTCGTTGAGCGCCGGACGTACCCTGCTTGGTCCGGCGACGCTCCTCGTGGGAAGCGCCTCCCCGCTGGTCATTCCGCACCTCGCCAGTCTCCGGGTGGCGACGGGATCCGCACGGCGGCGAGGCGCCGCGCGGATCACGATCACCCTGCTGCTCGCCACCGCACCGGCCTGCCTCTTCGTCCTCCTGTTGCCCGACCGCGTGGGAGAGGCGGTCCTCGGCGACAACTGGCGGCACGCGGAGCCGCTGTTGTGGCTGCTCGCCTTGGAGGTCCTACTCGGGGGGGTGGCCATGGTGGGGTTCGCGGGGCATCGGGTTCAAGGTGCCGCACGGCGGGCGCTGCTCCTCGGCGGTGCGCTCGGCGTCCTCAGAGTTCCCGTGGTGGTCGCGTCCGCCGTGGCGTGGGGGGCGGTCGGTGCCGCGGTCGCCCTGGCGCTCATGGGGCTGATCAGCGCTGCGGCCTGGTGGGCCAGTTACCTGCAGATCACCAGCGGCAGTCGCGATGGTGGTACGCACGCCGGGAACAGTGGACCAGCAGTTACGCCGCAGACCACTGCGGGCACCGCTGGGCGCGGGCCCACGCTCTCCGCGCCCCGCGTCAGCGGCAGTAGTTGATCCCGGAAAGCGCGCTACGCACCCGGTCCATAATGATCTTCAGGTCCACGTCCGACAGCTCGGCGTAGGTCGGCAGGTTGATGCCCCGCTGGGCCAGGTCGGCGCTGACGGGGTAATCACCGCCGGCGTCCGCGTACGGCGGCAGATGCGGGATGGGAACGAAGAACGGACGCGTCTCGACTCCGAGCAGGTCGAGCGTCCGGGCCAGTTCGTCGCGTAGCCCCTCCGTACCCGCGGGGCCGACGAGGAAAGACGCCATCCACGGTGCGCGGCGCACACCTGGGCCGACCGGCTGAGGGCCGAGCAGCGGAGGATCGCTCAGATCACGCTCGTATGTGGCGATGACCCCCTCCCGCCGGCTGATGATCTCGTCGGCGCGTTCGAGCTGGGCGCAGAGCAGTGCCGCCGCCAGGTTCGTGAGCCGATAGTTGAAGCCGACGACGGGGAAGAAGTAGCGCCGACGTGGGTCCATGCCCTGGTTGCGGAGCAGCCGCATCCGGTCGGCCAGCCCCGAATCGGAGGTGGTGACGCAGCCGCCTTCACCAGCCGTGATCACCTTGTTGCCGAAGAACGAGAAGGTGGTGGCGTCGGCCAGGTCGCCGGTCGGGCGGCCGTCCAGGAGGGCGCCGAACGACTCGGCGGCGTCGGCGACCAGGAGCAGACCGTGCTGCTCGCAGATCGCCCGGAGCGCGGGGTAGTCGGCCGGGTGGCCGTACAGGTCGACGGCCACGACGGCACGGGTACGGGGGCCGACAGAGGCAGCGACCTGTTCCACGTCGATGCACCAGGTATCCGGTGAGACGTCGACGAAGACCGGGCGGGCGCCGCAGTAGGTCACCGCGTTGGCGGTGGCGATGTAGGTCAGAGCCGGAACGATGACCTCGTCGCCAGGGCCGATTCCAGCTGCCGCGAGGACGAGGTGGATCGCCACTGTGCCATTGCCGGTGGCCACGGCCGCCGTCGCACCGCACCTGGCCGCGAACTGTTCCTCGAACTTCCGTAGGTATGGCCCCTGCGAGGAGATCCAGCCGCTGCGGTAGGCGTCGACCAGGTACCGTTCCTCAAGATCGGACAGGCAGGGGCGGGCAACCGGATAGCGGTCCTGTGCGCTCAACGGGCTCCTTTGGTCAGCAACGTCTCGGCGAACGACGATCGAGGCATCGGCCCTGGCCTGCCCGCCCGCACCCAGTCCAGCACGGCGACGTAGTCGGCAGCGGTGTCCTGCCACGTGCGTGCCGCCAGGAGCGCCCCAGCTGCCCGAGAGGCGCGCGCGTAGTGCTCCCGTTCACGTAGTAACCGCCGGACGGCCTCAGCGAGGGCAGCCGGGTCGTGTGCCGCGAAAACAGCCGCGTCGGCCCCGGTGAAGTCGAGCTGGGCCAGCAGAGGCTCCGAGTCGGCGCAGGCTACCGGGACCCCCCAACTGAAGGCCTCCAACATGGCCCCGCTGGCCGCCTCCCACAGGGACGGCACGACCACCGCCGAGGCGCGGGCGTACAGCGACGCCAGATCCTCGGTGCTGACGAATCCTGGAAAGGAGACCCGGCCCCGCAGGTCGGGCCGTTCGGCGCGGGCGAGCAGTCGGCTGGCCTCCGGTTCCACCAGGGGCCCCGGGCACACAAGGCGGCACTCCGGGAGCAGCGCCATCGCCTCCAGCAACGTGGCGTGGTTCTTCAGCGGCGCGGTCGACGACGGGAACACCAGCAGACCCGGTTCGGGTTCGGTCGACAGTTGCGGCCGTGCGGCATGGAAGGCAGGCAACGGAATCATGGCGATCTTGTCGCGTGCTTCGGGAAACGCCCGTACCGCCTGCTCGTAGGGGTGTGGCCAGGACATCACCACGGCCCCCGCCCGGGCCACGTTCCGTCGGATGACCTCCGCGAAGCCTGCCGAGCCGAGGCCCGGCTGGAGGGCACGTAGGTCGTGCAACACGATGACCGACGGCTCGGCGTGCACCGGTACGCCCGAGAACGGGTAGACCGTGACGTCCACCCCCGAGGCCGGCGAGCGGTTCAATTGCCGGACGAGGTTGATGGTACGACGCAGAGCCACCGACGTCACCGCCGCGCGAGGGGTGTGCCGACGTAGCAGACGGCCGAGCCGGTTGTCCGTCCGCAGCAACGCGCGGACCTCGGACCAGACGATGCGCTCCGAGGAGACCCTCTGGCGCCACTCGTCGCCGGTTCCGTTGAGTACGTGGACGGTCAGCTCGTGCGGGCCATCAGCCATGCCGTTGAGCAGGCCATAGGTGAATGCCTCGATTCCGGCCGAGTGTCCTGGCCGAACCGAGGTGGCGTCGACGCCGATCCTCACCGGTCCACCCGGACGAGTCGGCCCATCCGCTCGTCCTCAAGGAGTTGCCGGTCGGCGTCCACCATCACCCGCACCAAGTCGGCGAAGTGTGTCTTGGGCGCCCACCCCAGCTGACGGCGGGCCTTGCCGTAGTCGCCGATGAGCGCGTCCACCTCGGCGGGCCGAAAGTAGGCCGGATCTGTGACGACGTACTTCTCCCAGTCGAGCCCGAGGTGCCCGAACGACGCCTCGACGAACTCACGGACGGTGTGTCCCTCGCCTGTCGCCACCACGAAGTCGTCCGGCTCGTCCTGCTGGAGCGTGAGCCAGACCGCCTCCATGTACTCCGGTGCGTACCCCCAGTCCCGGACCGCGTCGAGATTGCCCAGGTAGAGCTTGTCCTGGATGCCGGCCTCGATCCGGGCGACCGCCCGACTGATCTTCCGGGTCACGAAGTTCTCACCCCGTCGAGGGCTCTCGTGGTTGAACAGGATCCCGTTGGAGCAGTGCATCCCGTACGACTCCCGGTAGTTCACGGCGGCCCAGTACGCGAAGACCTTCGCGCAGGCATACGGGCTGCGCGGGTGGAAGGGAGTCTCCTCGCGTTGCGGCGGCGGAGTCGATCCGAACATCTCCGATGAGGAAGCCTGATAGAAGCGGCTGCTCACGCCAGCCAACCGTGCCGCCTCGAGCAGCCGCAGCGCGCCCATTCCGGTGACGTCGGCGGTGTAACTCGGGATGTCGAAGGAGACTCGCACGTGGCTCTGCGCGCCGAGGTTGTAGATCTCGTCAGGCTGAATGTCACGGAGCAGGGCGACCAATGAGCCCGCGTCCGACAGATCGCTGTAGTGAAGGAACAGGCGTGCTTCGGGGTTGCGCGGGTGCACGTCGATCCGGTCGATCCGCTCGGTGTTGAAGCTCGACGACCGACGCTTCAGCCCATGCACCGTGTAGCCCTTGTTGAGGAGGATCTCCGACAGATAACTGCCGTCCTGCCCGGTGATGCCAGTGATCAGTGCGACTCGATTCATGCCGCGCCCTTCCAAAGATGAAATAACCTTCGATCAGTGCACTGCTGGGTGGTTCAATCGCATAATCCGTGCGGGAACGCCCACTACCACGACGTTCTCCGGAACATCACGGACAACCACTGCGCCGGCGCCCACCACCGCGTTCCGTCCAACGGAAATGTTGTCGACGACGGTGGCGCCCGCAGCGATGGTCGCGCCTTGGCCGACCCGGCTGTCGCCAGCCACCCGACACCCGGGCAGCAGCGTGGCGAAGTCACCGATCTCGGCGTCGTGACTCACCGACGCACCTGTGCCGATGTGTACGTGCCGCCCGATTCGAACGTCGGTGGTGAGGATCGCGCCGGGCCACAAGATGCTGCCGTCGCCCAGCGTGCATCGGGCACCGACGGTCGCTGCCGGAGAGACCAACGACCCGGCACGGCGACCGTTGCGGCTGGCCAGCCGATCGATACGAGCCCGTACGCCACCGTCGCCGACGCCGATGAGATAGCGCACCGACGGGTCGGCAGTGTCCAGCCAGTCGTCCTCGCCCAGCCAGGGGACCGGGAACCGGGTCACCTCTTCGGTCCGACGTGGACCGACGCAGCCGAGCAGCCGACGCCCGGCCTGCTCCCCGATCCAGGCGATCTCCCGGGCGTGCCCCGACGTGCCTAGTACGACCAGTGAAGAAACAGACGAGAGTCGATCGGGGGCGGGAACGCGAGCGACCTCGGCGGTGGTCATGGCACCGTTATACCGGCGGCAGGATATCGCCACACCGCTTTCACGTTTTTGCGGGACGGGTGGCGGCGAGAGACGAATCTCTCAGCCGTCAATACTCGCGAAATCGGTAACCGTGCGCGCGGACGTTCGTTGGCAGAATCGTTCATCGAAGCGCCGGATGCGGAGGTCCCCTAGTGCCGGAGAACCGCCTGATTCCACAGTCGGCTCCTGACGGCCTGCCGAACTCCACGCAAACGGCACCGTTCCGGGTGTTGGTGACCTCCACCTTCTTCGAGCCCGGTTTCCGCGGTGGTGGCCCGGTCCGGTCCGTGGCGCACATCCTGGACGCCGCATCGCCAGGTGTCGCCCCGGTCCTGATTACCCGGGATCGTGATCTGGGCGCGACCGAGGCGTATCCGGGGATGTCCGGTCGTTGGGTGGGTCGCGGCCGGGCCAGAGTGTTCTACCTGTCACGACGGCAGCCACGGCAGTGGTACCGCCTGTGGCGGGAATTGCGTGCGATGCGCTTTGATCTGCTCTACGTCAACAGCCTGTGGGCGTCGATGTCCCTTGTGCCGATCATCGCTGTCCGGCTCGGCCTGCTAGGGGCGGAACGGGTGATGGTCGCGCCGCGCGGCGAGTGCTCGCCCGGCGCGCTGTCGCTGAAGTCTGGTCGTAAACGCCTGTTCGTCCGAGCCTGGCGACGGGTGCTCCATAGCCTTCGCGTCGAGTTCCACGCCTCCACGGAGAGGGAGGCGGCCGACGTCCGCCGAATGTTCCCCTGGGCGGCTGTCCACATCAACGCGAATCAGACCGCGCTGCCGCCCGAACCCGCGTCGGTCCCTGACCAACCTGTCGCACCGGGACCGCTGCGGTTGGTGTTCGTGGGACGGATTGCCCCGATGAAGAACCTGGCCCTTGCGTTGGAGGCCGTGGCACTCGTGCGGCGACCGGTGGTCCTGGACGTGTACGGCCCGGTGGAGGACGTCGCCTACTGGCGCCGTTGCGAGTCGTTGCTGGCCGCGCTCCCGTCCAACATCCGGGCGGAATACCACGGGAGCGTCGCACCCTCATCCGTGGTGAATGTGTTGGCGGATCACGATGCGTTGGTGATGCCGACCCTGGGCGAGAACTTTGGTCACGTCATCGCGGAGAGTCTCGCTGGCTCCTGTCCGGTGCTCTGCTCCGACCGGACACCGTGGAACTCAGTCCTGTACGACGGCGGAGGTGCGGTGGTGCCGGAGCTCACGGCCGGTGCCTGGGCGGCTGAGATCGAGCGGTGGGCCGGCCGCACCCCCGAACAGCGCCGAGTCGCCAGGTTGGCGGCGGCCGACGCCTACCGGCGATGGCGTGCCGGGCTGGCCGGGGTGAACATCCTGGACCTGATGAGCGGAACTGTCGGTAAACGCTGACATGCGGATCGCCCGAGCCGACCGCCAGCGTGTGCCTCGGTAAGCGATCCCTTTTGCTCCTTTCTGGCGTGTCTGTCCAATCCCTCGCTCGTTGCTGATATGTAACCGTCCGACCATCCCCGGCCGCGCCCGAACCGAGGGACGAAGAGGAGCTTCTGTGACCCACCCAGTAGCCGGACGCCGCGTGCTCATCACCGGCGGTACGGGTTCCTTCGGGCAGACGATGGTGCGCCGCCTCCTCGACCGTGGAGTTGACGAGGTCCGGGTGCTCAGCCGGGACGAGGCCAAGCAGGACGCCATGCGTCGGCTGCTCGGCGACGAGCGGGCCCGCTACTACGTCGGAGACGTGCGGGACTACGACTCGGTGCTCAAGGCCAGCCGGGGCATCGACTACATCTTTCACGCGGCCGCCCTCAAGCAGGTGCCCTCGTGCGAGTTCTTCCCGCTCGAGGCGGTCCGGACGAACGTGTTGGGCAGCAACAATGTCGTCGAGGCTGCCGAGCGCAATGGCGTCGGCTCGGTCGTGGTGCTCAGCACCGACAAGGCTGTGTACCCGGTCAACGCGATGGGGATGAGCAAGGCGATGATGGAGAAGGTCGCCCAGGCACACGCTCGGAACAACCCGAACAGCGCCACCACGGTCTCCTGCGTCCGGTACGGCAACGTCATGTACTCCCGTGGCTCGGTGATTCCGCTCTTCATCGAGCAGATCAAGGCGGGCCGGGCACCTACCGTGACCGCCCCGGGGATGACCCGCTTCCTGATGTCGCTGGC
The DNA here is from genome assembly GCF_036136635.1 of Micromonospora sp. NBC_00330. NCBI lineage: Bacteria > Bacillati > Actinomycetota > Actinomycetes > Micromonosporales > Micromonosporaceae > Micromonospora > Micromonospora sp. NBC_00330. Next base: position 3,689,908 of record NZ_CP108012.1, on the reverse strand, counting down.
CGACTCGGTGGAGCTGGTGGAGCACGCCTTCCGGCACGCCCGGCCCGGCGATATCTTCATCCGCAAGGCCGCCGCCTGCACCGTCGGCGACCTGGCTGAGGCGCTCTGTCAACTCTTCGACGTGCCCTCCAAGCTCGACGTGATCGGCGTACGGCACGGGGAGAAACAGGCTGAGACGCTGGCCAGCGGGGATGAACTCGCTCATGCCGAGGACTTCGGCGACTTCCTTCGGGTGCCGCTCGACGGCCGTGACCTCAACTACGCGCTCTACGTCTCCGAAGGCGGTCTCGGCGACGGGCGGACCGAGGACTTCAACTCGTCGAACGCGCCACAGCTCGGCGTACCCGAGATCATCGAACTGCTGAAGACGCTGCCCGAGGTGCGCGCAGAGCTGGCGCTGCGGGATCCGGTGCTGGCGTGCTGAGGCTCGCCGTCACCGGCGCCGGCGGCTTCCTCGGCTGGCACGTCCGGGTGCTGCTGCGCGCTCTGGGCTGGCCGGAACCGGTAGTGGTGACCCGGGGCGAACTCGCCGATCCCGACCTGGTCGCGGCGAAGGTGGACGGAGTCGACCGGGTGCTGCACCTGGCCGGCGTGAACCGGGGTGAGCCGGCCGACGTCGCTGCCGGGAACGTCCTGCTCGCCGCGCAGCTCGCGGAGGGACTCAAGCACTGCGCGAACCCGGCGACGCGGGTTGTCTACGCCAATTCGGTGCAGGCCGGCAACGGCACTGCGTACGGCGACGCCAAGGCCACTGCGGCGCAGGTGCTGGCGGATACCGGCGTCGACCTCGATGACGTGTCGCTGCCCAACCTCTACGGCGAGCACGGACGCCCGTACTACAACTCCGCTGTGGCGACGTTCTGTCGAGTGCTCGCGGAGGGTGGCCGGCCGGAGGTGCATGCCGACCGTGAGTTGAGCCTCGTGCACGTCACCGACGCGGCCGCCCGGCTCATCGGTGTGCCGGCCGGCGGTTCATGGGATCCGGCCATGCCGCCGCTGCGCATCGGAGTTCAGGGGCTGGCCCACCGGCTCACCGAGATCGCCGCGACGTACCGGACAGGGGACATCCCGCACCTGCTGAAGCGACATGATGTGCGGCTCTTCAACACGTACCGGTCGCACTGTTTTCCCGCGCACTACCCCTTGGCGCTGCCCCGCCGCGCGGATGCCCGGGGTGAGCTGGTCGAGACGGTCAAGGCGCACGGTGGTGCCGGCCAGACCTTCTGCTCCACCACGCTGCCCGGGATCACCCGCGGCGAACACTTCCACCTGGCCAAGGTGGAGCGGTTCGTGGTGCTGCGCGGCTCTGCCGAGATCAGCCTGCGGCGGGTGGGCGACACCGAAGTCCTGCGCTTCCCGGTGAGCGGCGACGAGCCGGTGCTCGTGGACATGCCGACGATGTGGGCACACAAGTTGGTGAACACCGGGTCGGACGAGTTGGTGACGATGTTCTGGACCAACGAGATCTTCGACCCGGACCGACCGGATACCTGGCCTGAGGCGGTGGCGACGGCCCGACCGGCGCCGGTGGCGGTCGGGGCGTGAAGATTGGCCTGATCAGCCAGTGGTATCCGCCGGAGGGCGTCTTCATACCGGGTAACCTGGCGCACCAATTGGCCGGCCGTGGCCACGAGGTCAAGGTCCTCACCACATTCCCGAGCTATCCGTACGGCCGGGTCTTTCCTGGCTGGCGACAGCGCTGGCGGCATCGGGAAACTGAGGGGCCGGTGATGGTCCGGCGGGTGCCCGCCTATCCCAGCCACGACACCTCCACCGTCCGGCGCGCCCTGAGCCACCTCTCCTTCGGTGCCACCAGCGCGGTGGCCGGGGCGCGGTGGCTCGCTGACGTCGACGTCACGTACGTCTACCACCCGCCGCCCACGGCCATCGCCGCTGCGGCCCTGCAGCGTGTGGCCCGCCGAACACCGATCGTGCTGCACGTGCAGGATCTGTGGCCCGAGTCGGTGACGCAGTCCGGGATGGCGCCGACCGGCCGGGCCGGGCGATGGCTGGAGCGGTCCATCGGCGCGCTGATGCGCGGGACGTACCGGCTGGCCGATGCCATCGTGGTGATTTCGCCGACGATGGCCGAGCGGGTGGTGGCCGGCGGCGCCGACCCGGACCGGGTGCGGGTGGTCTGGAACTGGACTGACGACGCGCTGTTCCGGCCGGTGCCGGTCACCGACGAGGCCCGTGCGGTGCTCGGTCACCGCCAGCGCTGCACAGTGATGTTCGCGGGCAACCTCGGGCTCCTGCAGGGCATCGAGACGGCCATCCGGGCGGCGGCCGCCGCGAGTGACCGGATGGACCTGGTGCTGGTCGGCTCCGGCGCCGGTGAGGACGGCGCCCGTCGACTGGCCGCCGACCTGGGCGCCGACAACGTGCGGTTCATCGGTCGGCGTCCGCCCGAACAGATGGCGGAGCTGTACGCGGCAGCGCACTGGCAACTTGTGTGCCTGCGCGACGTACCTGCTCTGCGCGCCGCCGTCCCGTCGAAGCTGCAGGCCGCGTTGGCCTGCGGTGTTCCGGTGATCGCCGCTGCGGGCGGCGACACCGGGGCCCTTGTCCGGTCGGCCGGGGTCGGTCTCGTCTGCCCGCCAGGGGACTGGCGGGCGCTCGCCGAAAGGTTCGTGGAAGCGTCCGACCAGCCGGCCGCCACGCGGCAGGCCATGGCGGACCGGGCCCGCCAGGTGTACCGCGATCGGATGTCCCTGCGCGTAGGCGTCGATCAGTTCGAAGACATCCTGTCCAAGGTGGCAGCGCAGAGAGGACGGGCATGACCCGCATCATGACGGTGGTCGGCACCCGGCCGGAGATCATTCGACTGTCCCGGGTGCTGACCAGACTGGACAGCACTGTCGACCACACACTGATTCACACGGGGCAGAACTGGGACCCGACCCTGTCCGACGTGTTCTTCACCGAGCTGCGACTGCGCCAGCCGGACCGGTTCCTGGAGGTCGACACCTCCTCGCTCGGTCGCGTACTCGGTGGCGTTCTGATCGGCATGGAACAGGCGATCGCCGAGCTGCGGCCGGATGCGCTGCTGGTGCTGGGCGACACGAACAGCTGCATCGCCGCGCTGATGGCGCGACGGATGCAGGTGCCGGTCTACCACATGGAGGCCGGCAACCGGTGCTTCGATCTGAACGTGCCGGAGGAGACCAACCGGCGGCTGGTCGACCACGTGGCCGACTTCAACCTCGTCTACACCGAACACGCCCGGCGTAACCTGCTCGCCGAGGGCCTGCACCCGCGGCGGATCCTGCACACCGGCTCGCCGATGCGGGAGGTGCTGGAGCACTATCGGGCGCCGATCGCCAGCTCGACCATCCTGCGGCGGCTGGAGCTCGATCGAGGCGGGTACTTCCTGGTCAGCGCCCACCGCGAGGAGAACGTCGACCGTCCCGACCGGCTTCGTCGGCTGCTGGACTGTCTTGTCGCGGTGCGGGACAGGTGGGGCCTCCCGGTGTTGGTCTCCACCCATCCGCGCACCCGTAAACGGCTGGAGGCGCTGGCCCCGGACGCCACCGCCCTGGACGGCATCGCCTTCCATGAGCCGTTCGGCCTGCTCGACTACGTGCACCTGCAGACCAAGGCGTACTGCACCCTGTCGGACAGTGGGACGATCAGCGAGGAGGCGGCCATCCTCGGCTTCCCCGCTGTGACGCTGCGCGAGTCCATCGAACGTCCGGAGGCGCTCGACGCCGGCGGCATCATCATGACCGGCCTCGACCCGCAGGGCGTGGTCGAGGCGGTCGAGGTGACGGTGGCCCAGGTCGCCGCCCAGGGGGTGCCCTGCCCGGTCGACTACCAGGTGCCGGACACCTCCCGGCGGGTGGTCGACTTCATCCTCTCCACCGTCCGCCGGCACCACGACTGGGCGGGCATCCGCCGCTGACAATCGGGCACCAGGGCTGGCGACCACGAACCTGTGGTCGTCAGCCCTGGTCGCCGTGCGCGTGGTCCTCACTGTGCTTCTGGTCCGGCAGCGCGGAGTGCCGTGACCCGGCAGCCGGGGTGCCCTCCCCGCGCACGGAAAGGGGGTGACGCCGCCCGGCGTCACCCCGTGCATCGCCGCCGCAGCGGCGGGGCCGATCACGTCAGTGCGACTGCAGGGGTACCCCCCGTGGGCCCTTCACCACCGGACCGACCGGCTGCACGCAGAGCAGCGCGAGATGCTCGACGATCTTCGCTGCGTCGTCGTACGGGTCGAGCCCGCTCACCTCGATCGGGTCGAGCGCCGGCACGGCCACGTGGGACACCAGGGGATGGAACGGTCGGGTGTCGACCTCACCGGTCCCGAGCAGGTCCTCGTGCAGCTTCTCGCCTGGGCGCAGGCCGGTGTAGACAATGGGCACGGAGCTGGAGGCATGCTCGGCCATCTGACGCGCCAGGTCGACGATCCGGACCGGGTCGCCCATGTCGAGCACCAACGCCTCCCCGTCCCGGCCGATCTCGGCGGCCTGAAGCACCAGGTGGACGGCCTCTTGGACGGTCATCAGATAGCGGCTGACGTCGGGGTGGGTGACGGTCAGCGGCGTCCCCGTCTCGATCTGCCGTTGGAAGGCTGTCACCACCGAACCGCGGCTGCTCAGCACGTTGCCGAACCGGACGCTCAGGAACGTCCCCGGGAAGCGGGACGCGGCGTGCGCGGTCAACCGCTCCGTGATTCGCTTCGAGTAGCCGAGGACGCTGATCGGATCGGCCGCCTTGTCGGTCGAGATGTTGACGAACTTGGCCACGTCCTGGCAGGCGTCCAGCACGGAGAGCGTGCCCCAGACGTTGGTCTTGATCGCTTCGCCCGGGTGCCGCTGAAGCAGCGTCAGGTGCTTGAGCGCCGCCGCATGAAAGATGATCTCCGGACGGCGTTCCCGGATGATCCGTCGGATGCCCTCGTCGTCGCGTAGGTCGGCGAGGATCAGCTCGGGCCCGTCCAGCATGGCCCGTCCGGCGAGCGACATCTGAAGGCTGTGCAGAGCCGACTCGTCCCGGTCCAGCATCATCAGCTCACCCGGGTTGGCCTTCATCACCTGACGGCAGAGCTCCGAGCCGATCGAACCGCCGGCGCCGGTGACCAGGATCCGTCGTCCGGTAAGGCTGTTGGTGCTCAGCGGTAGGTCACCGACCACCTGCCGGCGGCCGAGCAGGTCGCTGACCTGCACGTCCCTGACGTCGGTGACGGTGATCCGGTGGTCGACCAGGTCCCGCACCGGGGGCAGCACCTTGAAGACCGCGCCGGCTTCGAGGGTGGCCTCGCGGATCTGACGGATCAGGGCGGCGTCCGCGTTGGCCACCGAGAAGATCACGGTGCTGGCACCGGTGAGCCGGACGGAGGCGGCGACGTCGTGCCGGCCGCCGAGCACGCGTACGCCGCCGATGCGCAGGTCACGCTTGTCCGGGTCGTCGTCCAGCGCGCCCACCGGCAGGTACCGACCGCGTGGATCGCCGAGCATGGCGCGGAGCAGCCCCTGCCCGGCGTCACCCATTCCGAACAGCAGCACCGGCGTGGACGATCGGACGTCTGGCCTCATCGCGAGGTCCCGCCGGTGCCGGTACGCGAACCGGGCGCCGAGCATGAACAGCAGGGCGAGCGCGCCCCCGACCAGAGGGGTGCTCGCCGGAACCGGCCGATCGGTGGTCGGCAACAGCCCGAGCAGCATGATGCCGGCGGTGGTGATGGTGGTGCCGGCGACGCCCTGGACCTCCTGAAGGCTGCCCAGCGGGTGTCGTCCGGAGTAGAGCCGCCTCAGCGCTGCCGCCGCCACGTGCACGACCGCCGCGACCAGTCCGATCGCCGCCGCCCGGGACAGTTGGCCCGGGGGGAACTGAAACTCGAACCGGGTCCACACTGCCGCGACGAACCCACCGACCCACGCGGTGGTGTCGGTGGCCAGGAATCGGACGGTGCGCCGGCGAGCCCTGGCTCGCCGCGCCTGCCGGTCGGAGTCTTGTGTGTTCTCGGTGTCCTGCGGCATCAGTTGGCTCCCTGTTTCGTCGCACGACTGCTTCCGCCCGCGCGGCAGAAGGAGCCTCGGGGCTCTTTGTCCTTGTTACATGCTTAGAGGCATACCTGGGCGTTTTCCGACAAGACGAAACGAATATCCTGTCTGTCCAGCGACCCTCAGCGGGCCGGAACGCCCTTGACCGTCACCTGATCGGGTACGTCCCGGACGACACAGGCACCGGCCCCGACCGTGCTGTCCCGCCCGATGCGAAGGCCCTGCAGCACTGCGGCGGTGGTCCCGACCAGTACGCCGGTGGCCAGGTGGCAGTCACCGGACACCGCGGCGAGCGGGTTGACCGAGACGTAGTCGGCAAGTCTGCTGTCATGGCCGACGGTGGCGTTCTGGTTGAGATGCACGTGCCGCCCGAGGGTGACGTTCGTGGTGACGCGGGCTCCGGCAAAAGCGACGAACCCCGGCCCGTACTCGGTGTCCGGCCCGATGGTGGCGTCCGGGTGGACGAGGCTCGCGGCGGAAATGTCGTACCCGTCGATCCGGCCGCCGATGGCGCGGCGGACCTGCGGATCGCCGACCCCGATGAGGTACCGGGTGGTCGCGGGCGCATCCCGCAGCCAGGCCACGTCCCCGAGGTACGGCACGTCGAGTCGCTGCAACCGCTTGAGGTTTTCCTCGGTGGGCCGGTCGTCGACGACGCCCAGCAGTTGCCAGATCGGCCGCCCAGCGGCCTCGTTCACCGCTCGGGCGATGGTGAGCACTTCCCGGCCGTGCCCGCCGCAGCCGACCACCACCAGTTCGGTCTTCACGCCGTGGACCCTCCCGAGCGGACGCCCAGAAACTCGTCGATCGCGCCGAACACCCTGGCGATCTGCGGCTCGGTCAGGGCACTCCCGCTCGGCAGGGTGAGCCCGTTGGTGAAGAGCCGCTCCGACGCGCCGGTGAGCAGGCTCTCCGCGCCGGCGTGCATGGGCTGCAGATGCATCGGTTTCCACACCGGCCGGGTCTCGATGTCCCGTTCGGCCAGGTGGGCCGCCAAGTCGTCGGCCCGCCAACCACACCGCTCCTGCTCGACGGTGATGACGGTGAGCCAGCAGTTCGACTCGGTGTCTTCGGCGCCGAGCAGTTGGACTCCCGGCACCGGGGCGAAGAGCTTGGCGTACTGGTCACGCAGCTGGCGGCGTCGCGCGATCATTCCGTCGAGCCGAAGCAACTGGGCCCGGCCGAGCGCCGCGAGGAGATTGCTGAGTCGGTAGTTGTAACCAGTCTCACGGTGCTCGTAGTGCCGCGCCGGCTCTCGGGCCTGGGTGGAGAGGTGGCGAGCGCGATCGAGGAGCGCCGGGTCGTCGGACACCAGCATTCCGCCACCGGACGTGGTCATGATCTTGTTGCCGTTGAACGAGAGCACCCCGGCGTGCCCGAAGGAGCCGGCGGGCTGTCCCCGGTGGCTGGCCCCGAGGGCCTCTGCGGCGTCTTCCACCAAGGGGACGTCGGCCTCGGCGCAGACCGGGACCAGGGTGCGGTAGTCGGCGCAGCTGCCGAACATGTCCACCGGAACGATCGCCCCCACCCGCTCGCCACCCGACAGCAGTCGGCGCAACAGGTCAGCGGTGAGGCCGACGTCGACGTTTCCGCTCCTGGGGTCGCAGTCGACGAAGACCGGACGCGCGCCGGTGTACCGGACCGCGTTCGCGGTCGCCACGAAGGTGAGCGTGGGCACGATCACCACGTCACCCGGTCCGACTCCGACACCAAGCAGTGCCAGGTGCAGGGCGGCGGTGCCGGAACTGACCGCGACGGCTCCGCCGGTGCCGACACGCTCGGCGATGTCCTGTTCGAACGCCTCAAGGTCCGGGCCTGCCGGCGCCACCCAGCCCGAACGCAGGGCCGCGACCAGGTAGGACTCCTCAAGTGGTCCGACGTCGGGCGGGGACAGGTGGATGGTCTGGCTCATCGGCCGGCTCCCTGGGGAATCGTCATGCCGGTGTCCGGTCCCGCTGCGAGGGCGCCGGACGCCGGTGCGTGCCGAGGAACTCCGGCATGGTCGCGGCCTCGGCCGCGTTGATGCCCTCGCGGCGCAGTACGGTGCGCACGGTCGCGACCAGGATCGACAGGTCAAGTCGGAGGTTGCGGCTGTCCACGTATTGCACGTCGAGATCCAGCTTCTCCTCCCAGTTCAGACTGTTACGCCCGCGGACCTGGGCCAGTCCGGTGACACCGGGTCGTACCTCATGCCGCCGAGCCTGGCTGGCGGTGTAGCGATCGAGGTACTCCGGCAGCAACGGGCGGGGGCCCACCAGGCTCATGTCACCGCGTAGCACGTTCCAGAGCGTGGGCAGCTCGTCCAGGCTGGTGGCGCGCAGCCAGCGCCCCAGTGGCGTGAGTCGATCGCCGTCGCTCACCAAGCCGTGCCGGGGCGGTCGCATCGTGCGGAACTTGACCACCTCGAAGGGCTGGCCGTGCAGTCCGGCCCGGCACTGACGGAACAGCACCGGGCGGCCGAGGCCCGCCATGACCAGGACCGCCACCACCAGCAGTAGGGGTGTGACCAGCACCAGCAGTACGCCCGCGAGGATCGCGTCGAAGACGCGCTTACCCGCTGCGGGTCGGGACAGCGGCAAGGGGTGTTCGGGGGCGTTCGCGAGACCACCAGGCACTGGCACCGATCCGACCTCCGGGAGAAACGACAGAAAGACCGTGTAAGGGTTGTACCAGCACAAGTCGGTCAGTAGCTCCAAATGGCGACACTCATGCTGCTTCGCCCCGATCAACCCCGAAACGCCGTCGAGGGAAACGGCCTGACCACGTGACCTCTGCGGTCGGTCCGGTTCGAGGCCGGACGGTAGAGTCGCGACCGCCGGCCGGGCGATGGGAACAGACCGGTCGGGTGAAGGGGAGACCGTGCTGCATCTGAGGGTGATTGCTCCGCCAAACCAGTCGCCGGCGGTCGCCGACCTGCTGGCCGCCGAGCCCGGGGTGACCCACCTGGTGGTGCTGCCCGGCGTCGCCCGACAACCGAAGGGCGACCTCATCCAGTGCGACGTGGTCCGGGAGAGCGCCGACCGCGTCCTGGACGGCCTGCAACGCATCGGGGTGGCAACGAGCGGCGGCATCGCCGCCGACGACGTGGAGCTGACCATCTCCACCGCGGCGGACCGGGCGGCAGAGAAGGCACCCGGCAGTGGCGCCGACGCGGTGGTCTGGGACGAGATCGCGGCGAAGACCGGCGAACAGACCGAACTGTCCGGCACCTACCTGGTGCTGATCATCGTCGCCACCATGATCGCCGGCATCGGTGTACTGCTGGACCAACCGATCCTCATCGTCGGGGCGATGGTCGTCGGTCCGGAGTTCGGTCCCCTCGCCGCGCTCTGCGTCGCGCTGCTGCGTCGCCGGCTCGGGGTGATCGGGCGGTCGGTGCAGGCCCTCACGGTCGGCTTCCTGGCCGCCATGCTCGCGACCGTGCTGAGCACCTGGGCGCTGACCGCCGCCGGTCTGGTCAGCGAGGAGATGCTGCTCGCCGAGCGCCCGCTCACCGACTTCATCTGGCGGCCCGACGCGCTGTCCTGGGTGGTCGGCCTGCTCGCCGGGGTGGCCGGCATGCTCTCGCTGACCTCGAAGAAGTCAGGCAGCCTCGTCGGGGTGCTGATCTCGGTGACCACGGTGCCGGCCGCGGCCAACGTGGCGGTCGCCAGCGCCTATGGGGTGTGGGACGAGGCCGCCGGATCGGCCCTCCAACTCGTGATCAACCTGTGCGCGATCGTCCTTGCCGGCCTGCTCACCCTCATGGTGCAGCAGGCGTGGTGGTGGAGCCTGGGCCGGCGGGCCCGTCGCCCAGCAGCCGGGTGAGCAGCGTCCGGAGGGGGATCGACTCACCGTCGCGGCCCCCCGCTCCGACGACCAACGGCGGCGGGCTGGGCTGCGGGTCGACGCCGAACAGCCGAGCCCGCAGACCGCCGGGCACGGTCAGCAGGTGGAACCGGCCGGCCACGTCCACCGCCCGGGTTTCGGCCCGGTCGACGTACCAGCCGGTCAGCCCGGTCCGGTAGCGCCCACGCCCGTCGTACCCCCGGGCGACCAGCCGGGTGGTGCGCAGCCCTCGCCGGGTCGCCTCGGCCACGAACCAGGCCACCAGCTCCGCCGCCTCGGCGTGCTCGGCGGCCCGCCGCCGCGCGTCCGCGTCGGCGTGCGCCCGCACCGCCTGCCGTTGCTGATCCCGCCACTCCCGGGCGTCTCGCTCACCCACGACGCCGACGGTACGCGAGCCGACTCAGTCGAGCACGGCCCGCAGCGTGCGCCGGGCGATGCCGGCCATCACCGGGTTGGTCTCGACGTAGTACGGCAGCGCGTTGATCGCCTGCTCCAGGGCCCAGCCGCGCCCCCGCTCCCACGTCGCGTCGTCCACACCCAGCGCCCGCCGGTACGTCTCCCGGGAACCCGCGTCGAACAGGTTCCACGCCGGCATCAGGTCCACAGCGGGGTCGCCCACGCCGACCGTGCCCAGATCGATGACGGCGGCCAGCCGGCCGTCACGGACCAGCAGGTTGCCCGGCATCAGGTCCCCGTGGATCCACACGTCGGCGGGGTCGTCGCGGCGCGCGTCCCGGCACCGCTCCCACACCTCGCCGAGCGCGGTGGTGTCGGTGAGCGCGCCGCTGACCGCGAGCGCGGCCCGCACGCTGTCGTCCTCGGCGGCCAGCCGCCCGCCGCGCCCGTCCCCGGACCAGACCCGCCCGTCGGTGTCGATGCCGCGCAGGGCCGTCACCACTCCGGCCAGGTCCCGCGCGAAGTCGTCGAGGTCGGCGATCCGGTCGGGCTGGGCCGTCTCGCCCGGAATGAACTGGTACGCCGTCCACGGCCCGGGGTATCCGTCGCCCGGCTCGCCGAGGCCGAGCGGCTCGGGCACCGCGACCGGCAGGTTCCCGCCGAGCAGCATGGCGTACTCCTGCTCGCGCCGCAGCTCGGCGCGCAACTCGGGATCGGTCGAGGGGAGCAGCGGAAACCGCAGCACGATGTCCGGGCCGAGCCGGAACAGGGCGTTCACAGTGCCGGTCGAGGGGAGCTGCCGGACCGACAGGCCCCGCCACCGCGGAAACTGCTCGGCCACCAGCGCGGAAACCACGTCCACGCTCACGTCCACCTGATCGGCGTGCATCCTCACCGCGAGATCATCACCCCGACGCTGCTGCCACGCGAGCGGATTTCCGGCCACCCGCGCCACCCACCGCCCGCGGTTGGCCCGGTCGGGTCTGGGCCACGGGGTGCGGCACCCGCGCCGATCTTGCACTTTCGGTCGTCGAGATAGGCGCAATGGCGGCTTATGTCGGGACAGTAAATGCAAGATCGACGGAGGAGGGCGGACCGGCTTCGTCGATCATGAAGTTGTGGTGCCTGGCTTGGTACTTTTCAGGCGATTTGTTGCCCACCACAACTCCATGATCGACGGGACGGGGCGGGGTTGACGTGCCGAACGGGGTCAGGCCAGTCCGGCGCGACGCAGGGCTTCGGCCATCGCGTCATTGGCCGGCGCCGGTGCGCCCTGCCGCTGCTGCCCGCCGCGACCACTCTGCCCGCCGCGACCTCCCTGCCCGCCTCGACTGTCCTGTCCGCCTCGACCGGCTTGGCCTTCGCGACCGCCTTGGCCGCCGCCGCGACCGGCTTGGCCTTCGCGACCGCCTTGGCCGCCGCCGCGACCACCCTGCGGCGCGCGCTGCGCCGGGCCGCCACGCCCCTCCTGGCTCGTCCGACCACCACCGCCACCACCGGCGGCGGGCTCGTCGTCCAGGCGCAGGGTCAGCGAGATCCGCTTGCGGGGTACGTCCACGTCCAGAACCCGGACCTTGACCACGTCGCCGGACTTCACCACCTCGCGGGGGTCCTTCACGAAGGTCCGGGACATCGCCGAGACGTGCACCAGACCGTCCTGGTGAACCCCGACGTCGACGAACGCGCCGAACGCGGCCACGTTGGTGACAACGCCCTCCAGCACCATCCCCGTCGTCAGGTCGCTGATCTTCTCCACCCCCTCGACGAAGGTGGCGGTGCGGAACTCCGGGCGGGGGTCCCGGCCCGGCTTCTCCAACTCGGCGAGGATGTCGGTGACGGTGGGGAGGCCGAACCGGTCGTCGACGAAGTCGGTGGCCCGCAGCCCGCGCAGGATGCCGCTCTTGCCGATCACCGAGCGCAGGTCCTGCCCGGTGGTGGAGAGGATGCGGCGCACCACCGGGTACGCCTCGGGGTGCACGCTGGAGGAGTCCAGCGGGTCGTCGCCGCCGGGGATGCGCAGGAAGCCGGCGCACTGCTCGAACGCCTTCGGCCCGAGGCGGGCCACCTTCTTCAGTTCGGTACGCGTACGGAACGGCCCGTTGGCGTCCCGGTGCAGCACGATGTTCTCGGCCAGGCCGGCGCCGATCCCGGAGACCCGGGTCAGCAGCGGCGCGGAGGCGGTGTTGACGTCCACGCCGACCGCGTTCACGCAGTCCTCCACCACCGCGTCCAGCGACCGGGACAGCTTCACCTCGGACAGGTCGTGCTGGTACTGGCCGACGCCGATCGAGCGCGGGTCGATCTTGACCAGTTCCGCGAGGGGGTCCTGGAGGCGGCGGGCGATGGAGACCGCGCCGCGCAGCGACACGTCCATCCCGGGCAGCTCCTGCGAGGCGTACGCGGAGGCGGAGTAGACCGACGCGCCGGCCTCGGAGACCATCACCTTGGTCAGGTTGAGCTGCGGGTGCCGGGCGATCAGCTCACCGGCGAGCTTGTCGGTCTCGCGGGAGGCCGTGCCGTTGCCGATCGCGATCAGCTCCACCCCGTGCGCGCCGGCCAGCCGGGCGAGGGTCTCCACCGACGCGTCCCACTGCCGGCGCGGCTCGTGCGGGTAGATGGTGTCGGTGGCGAGCACCTTGCCGGTCGCGTCCACCACTGCCACCTTCACGCCGGTCCGCAGGCCCGGGTCCAGGCCCATCGTGGGCCGGGTGCCGGCCGGCGCGGCGAGCAACAGGTCCCGCAGGTTGGTGGCGAAGACCCGGACGGCCTCCTCCTCGGCCGCCTGCCACAGCCGCATCCGCAGGTCCGCGCCGAGGTGGATGAGGATCCGGGTACGCCACGCCCAGCGGACCGTGTCGGTCAGCCAACGGTCGGCCGGGCGGCCTGCGTCGGACACCCCGAACCGGCCGGCGATGGCCGCCTCGTACCGGGTCGGGCCGGTCGGTACGGCGTCCGCCTCGCCCGCCTCCTCCGACTCCATGGTCAGGTCGAGCACGCCCTCCTTCTCGCCCCGGAACATCGCCAGGATCCGGTGCGAGGGCAGCTTCGGGTACGGCTCGGAGAAGTCGAAGTAGTCGGCGAACTTGGCGCCGGCCGCCTCCTGACCCTCGCGTACCCGGGAAACCAGCCGGCCCCGCGACCACATCTGCTCGCGCAGCGTGCCGATCAGGTCGGCGTCCTCCGCGAAGGTCTCGATGAGGATGGCCCGGGCGCCCTCCAGCGCGGCGGCGGCGTCGGCGACGCCCTTGTCCTCATCGACGAACCCGGCGGCGGTGGCCCGGGGGTCCTGACCCGGGTCGGCCAGCAGCGTCTCGGCCAACGGGGCCAACCCGGCCTCACGGGCGATCTGCGCCCGGGTCCGCCGCTTCGGCTTGTACGGGAGGTAGATGTCCTCCAGCCGGGACTTCGAGTCGGCGGCCATGATCTGCGCTTCCAGGGCCTCGTCCAGCTTGCCCTGGCCGCGGATCGACTCCAGCACCGCGGCCCGCCGCTCGTCCAGCTCGCGCAGGTAGCGCAGCCGCTCCTCCAGGGTGCGCAGCTGGGTGTCGTCGAGCAGGCCGGTGGCCTCCTTGCGGTAGCGGGCGATGAACGGCACTGTGGCGCCGCCGTCGAGCAGCTCCACGGCCGCCCGCACCTGACGCTCGGCCACGCCGAGCTCGTCGGCGATCCGCTGATGAACAGACTGGGTCACGATCTCGATCCGCCTTCGACTCGATCCGCCTTCAAGGAGCGGGTACGGCTGCATTCTGCCGGGCGGGCCGTGGCGCTGTCGCCGCGCCCGGCCGGGACCGGGAACCGAACCGCGGCGTCCGGCCGGGGTGACCGGCGGCGGTCCCGTCGGGCCTGCGCTAGCGTGGCGATCATGGAATCTGCTGCGGAGCCGCGCGCCCGGCGGCTCTTCGGCGGCAGCGCCCGGGCCCTCGGCGACCTCACGGCCAACCCGTTCCGTGCCGACCGGGACCGGATCGTCGGCTCGCCGTTCTTCGCCCGCCTCGGTGGTGTGACCCAGGTGATCAGCCCGGTCGGCTCCGGGCTGCTGGTGCACAACCGGCTCACCCACAGCCTCAAGGTCGCCCAGGTGGCCCGGGCGGTCGCCGAGCGGTTGAACGCCGACGAACGGTGGCGTGACCTGCTGGACAAGCTCGGCGGCTGCGACCCCGACGTGGTGGAGGCGGCGGCGCTCGCCCACGACCTCGGCCACCCACCGTTCGGGCACCTGGGGGAGCGGGTGCTGGACCGGCTGGCCCGCCAGCGTCTCGGCCTCTCCGACGGTTTCGAGGGCAACGCGCAGTCGTACCGGATCGTCACCAGCACCGAGATCCGCGGCGCGGCCACCACCGGGTTGGACCTGACCGCGGCGGTCCGCGCGGCCATGCTGAAGTACCCGTGGACCCGCCTGGACCACCCCGACCCGCACCCGCGCACCATGGACCCGCCGCCGCGCGGCGCCACCCCACCGCCGGACGACCCGGAGAGCGGATCCTCGAAGTTCGGCGCGTACCGGACCGAGCTGGACGACCTGCGGCAGGCCCGGGCGCCGTTCGCCGGTCGCATCCCGGACTGGCAGCAGACAGTCGAGGCGTCCGTGATGGACACCGCCGACGACATCGCGTACGCCATCCACGACGTGGAGGACTTCTACCGGGTCGGGGTGCTCCAGCAGGGTTCGGTCTCCGCGGAGTTGATGGCCTGGCAGCGCGAGAGCGGGCAACTGCGGGCGATCACCGACGCGGCGCTGGCCACTGCTGCCCGGCGACCCGGGGCGGCGATCGAGCGGCTACGCCGGCAACTGCACCGCAAGGACGCCTGGATCGCCGACGACGACGCGTTCGCCGCCGCCGTCGAACACGTCCGCGAGGAATTGGTGGACGGGCTGCTCGCGATGCCGTTCGACGGCTCGATCGAGGCCGAGCAGTACGTGGCCCGGTTCTCCGCCCGCTGGTCCACCCGCTTCGTCGAGGCGATCACTGTCACCGAACAGCCGTCGGTGCGCTCCGGGCACGTGCTGCTGGGCTGCGCGCAGTGGCACGAGGTGCAGGTGCTCAAGTTCGTCCACCACCGGTTCGTGCTGGCCCGCCCGGACCTCGCCCTGCACCAGCGCGGCCAGGCACGGCTGCTGGGCACCCTGGTCGAGGCGCTCTGGGAGTGGCTGCTCGACCCGGAGGAGGAGTCCCGGCTGCCCCGCCGGCTGCACGACCTGGTCGAGTTGGCCGAGGCCGAGCTGCACCCGCGTACCCCGGACCGGATCGGTCGCGCCCGGGGCCGAGCCATCGTGGACTTCGTCGCGCAGCTCACCGACGGTCAGGCGGTGGCCATGCTGGACGCGCTCTCCGGCCGGTCCGGCGCGCTCTGGACCGACGCGTTCGTGCTCTGACCCGGGCCCGCTCGGCCTGACTCAGGCGATGCCCGCTCGGCCTGACTCAGGCGATGCCCGCTCGGCCTGACTCAGGCGACGGCCTGCCACCAGCCGTCGACGGCTGGCGGCTCGTCGACCACCACCCGCTCGCCCGGCCGGGGCACGGCGAGCCGCACGTCGCGGGCCTTCGCCTCGGCCCACAGCCGGTCGACCGGCTCGGACCAGTCGTGCAGGGCCAGGTTGAACGTCGCCCAGTGCACCGGCACGAACAGCCCGCCGCGCAGGTCGAGGTGGGCGTCGACCGCCTCCTCCGGGAACATGTGGATCGTCGGCCAGGCCCGGTCGTACGCGCCGATCTGCATCAGCGTCACGTCGAACGGCCCGTGCTCGGCGCCGATCTCGGCGTACCCGTCGAAGTAGCCGGAGTCGCCGGTGTAGAAGACCTTGCGACGCGCCCCGGCCACCACCCACGAACTCCAGAGCGTGCCGTCGCGGCGCAGCCCTCGTCCGGAGAAGTGCTGGGCGGCGGTGGCGGTGATCTCCAAGCCGGCCACCTGGTGCGACTCGGACCAGTCCAGCTCGATGATCCGTTCGGCGGGTACGCCCCAGCGGTCCAGGTGCGCGCCCACGCCGAGCGGCACCAGGAACGGCGCGGACTGCCCGGCGAGCAGCGCCCGCACGGTGGCCATGTCGAGGTGGTCGTAGTGGTCGTGCGAGATCAGGATGGCGTCCAGCGGGGGCAGCTCGTCGATGCCCACCGGTGGCTCGTGCAGCCGGCGCGGGCCGACCAGACCCGACGGGGAGCACCGCTCGCTCCAGACCGGGTCGAGCAGCACCCGCCGGCCCTCGATCTCGATCAGGGTCGAGGCGTGGCCGTACCAGACGATGTTGAGCTCGTCGGCGCTCTCGGCGGCCTCCGGCCCGCCGCCGCTGGGGCGCAGCAGCGGCACGGGCGCCGTGGGACGCCGCTTCTGCTTGCCGAAGATCAGCTCGCGGACCAGGTTGCGCCCCGGCTCGGCGATCATCGTGCGGGTGCCGGCCCGGTTGTGGAAGGTGCCCTCGCGGAACTGCGGCGAGCGGGCCGCCCGCTCGGCCCGTGCCCCGCTGAGCCGGCCACCCAGCGCCGCCGGCACATCCCGGGCGACCCAGGCCAGGCCGGCCAGCGCGGCCAGGCCGGCGGCGCCCCGCATCCGCCGCCCGAGCGACCGTTCGACGTCCGTGTTCTGCGCTCGTGCCATTGCCGTCCCTCCGACGTGTCCGCCCTACACGGTAGTCACCCGGACCGACCCGTGCCTCGGTGGTCGCCACGCCGGGTCGGTCGCCGGCAGCGGCGACCGACCCGGGACGAGCTCTAGCCGCCGTTGCTGGGGCGTCGGGCGGTGATCCGGAACGTCTTGCCCACGCCCGCGATCCGGTCCACCGCGGCCAGGAACTTCGGGCCCATGGCGGCCCGGGCCTGCACCGCCGGGTGGGTCGCGCCGAAGTCCTCCGGGTTGGCCTGCCCGTCGGCGAAGAGGGCGTAGGTGAGCACCGCCGCGCCGGAGCGGTCGAAGATCACGCCGGCCTCGTGCCGGGCGTCGGCGTACCAGCCGGCCTTGGTGGCGATCCGGGCCCGCTCGTCGGAGGACATGGTGCGCCGGATGCCGTCGGTGAACGCCACCGGGGAGCGCAGGATGCCCAACAGGTACGTCGTCGAGGCGGGGGAGAGCAGCGTGCCAGCGACCAGGGCGCGCAGCAGGTCGTGCGTCTCCCGGGGGGTGCTGGTGCCGAGGAAGAACCGGTTCGGGTTGGCCACCGGCTGAACCTGGGTGTTCGGGAAGCCCTTGGCGACCAGGATGGAGTTGATCTCGGCCGCCGGGGCGACCAGCCCGCACAGCCGCACCGCGGTGTCGTCCGAGACGGTCAGCAGGTTGGCCAGCACGTGCCCGATGGTCACCAGGCTCGGGTACGCGCCGTCCAGGCTGAAGATGCCGTCACCGCCCGGTACGACGATCGCCGCGCTCACCTCGACCTGCTGGTCCAGGGTGAGCAGCCCGCGGTCGACCTTGTCGAGCACCGCCGTGGCGACGGCGATCTTGTTGACGCTGTACGCCTCGATCCGCCGGTCCGCGTCAGCCTCGACCGCGACCACCGGCGCACCGGCCGGGTCGGCGACGCTGACGTACGCCTGCCAGTTGCCGCCGGCCGCGACGCTGTGCTTGGTGAAGACGGAGGCGACCCGAAGGGCGGCCCGAGCCGGGGTGGTCGGTGCGGCCTCGGTGGTCTCGGCGGCGCTCGCCGGGGCGGCGGCGCCCAGCACCGTGCCGGCGGTGGCCACAGTGCCCAGTCCGAGTGCCGTTCTGCGGTTCAGTCGCATGGTCAATCGTCTCCCCGATCGTGGTGTGCCTGAGCGCTTGCTGGCCCACCACCCTAGGCGAGTTGATCCATGCACGATGCCCCCGAATATGTCCCGAACAGTCCCGAACAGGTCAACCGAACCGTCGGCGCAGCGCGGCGCCCACCGCACCCACCGGCCCGGACACGAGTTGCCGCAGGTCGGGCAGGTGGCCGCCGCGTACCGCCTCGCCGGCCGGGTTCGCGGCGAAGACCGAGCCGTCGTGCGCGGCGACCGGCCGTCCACTGAGGCCCGCCGCCCGCATCAACGGCCCGACGAGGACGTCGTAGACCCCCGGCAGTACGGTGAAGCCCGCCCGCAGCACCACGTTGAGCCGGCCCACCGACACCTCCCGGCGAGGCCGGTCCACACAGTCCACGATGGCCCGGGCCACCCGCTGGGGGCCGGCGACCGGCGGCGGAGGTCGCCCGATCCGGCCCAGATAGTTGGCCGCCTGCTGGTACACCGGTGTGTCCACGCTGCCCGGGTTGACCAGACACAGTCGGATCTGCGGGCTGTCGCGCAACTCCTGCTGCACCGTCCGGACCAGACCCTGCAACCCCCACTTGCTCGCCACGTACGCGCTCATGTACGGCGCGGTGATGTGCCCGAGCACCGAACCGGTGAGGATCACCGTGCCGGCCCCGGTGGCCCGGAAGTGCCGCAGCGCCACCCGCAGCGAGCCGGCCGCGCCGAGCAGATCGGTCCGTACCACTTGGTCGAAGACCCGTTCCGGCAGTTCGTCGAAGCGACCATAGGCCATCACCGCCGCCGTGTGCACCCACACGTCGACGCGGCCGAAGCGGTCGATCGCGGCACCCGCGAGCGCGTCCAGCGCGTCGGGCTCGGTCACGTCGGTCGGCACGGTCAGCACGTCGACGTGGGCGCACTCCGCGCGTACCTCGGCCAGGGTCGTGGTGGCGCGAGCGGCGAGGACCAGGCGGTCGCCACGCTCGGCGAACGCCCGGGCCGTCGCCCGGCCGATCCCGCTGCTCGCGCCAACGATCACGACCACCCGGCTCACGGTTGGAGCACGACCTTGATGCAGCCGTCCTCCTTCTTCTGGAACATCTCGTACGCCTGCGGCGCCCGGGCCAGCGGCACCCGGTGGGTACGCAGGTCCTCCACGCCCAGCGGGTCGTCGTCGCCCGAGAGCAGCGGCAGGATCTCGTCGGTCCACCGGCGCACGTGACACTGCCCCATCCGCAGCTGGATGCCCCTGTCGAACATCTCCATCAGCGGCATCGGGTCCGCCTCGCCGCCGTACACCCCGGAGAGCGAAACGGTGCCGCCACGACGAACCGCCTTGAGCGCGGCGTGCAGCACTGACAGCCGGTCCACGCCAGCCCGGTCGGTCATCGTCTGGGCCAGCTTGTCCGGCAGCAGCCCGGCGGCGGTCTGGGCCAACTTCCCCGCCGGCGAACCGTGCGCCTCCATCCCGACCGCGTCGATCACCGCGTCCGGGCCGCGACCGTCGACCAGGTCGATCAGCGCGCCCGGCACGTCGGACAGCTGGCTCACGTCGAGCACCTCGATGCCGTGCCGGCGGGCCAACTCCAGTCGCTCGGGCACCAGGTCCAGCCCGATCACCCGCCCCGCGCCGAGGTGGCGGCCGATCCGCGCGCAGAACTGCCCGACCGGGCCCAGGCCGAAGACGGCCAGGGTGCCACCCTGTGGGGTGTCCGCGTACTTCACCGCCTGCCAGGCGGTGGGCAGAATGTCGGACAGGTAGAGGTAGCGCTCGTCCGCGCCCGTCTGCGGGATCTTGATCGGCCCGAAGTGGGCCTGCGGAACGCGCAGGTACTCGGCCTGCCCGCCCGGCACCGAACCGTAGAGCGAGGTGTAGCCGAACAGGGACGCGCCCTTGCCCTCGCTGGTGACCTGGGTGGTCTCGCACTGCGCGTAGAGCTGGCGCTCGCACATCCAGCAACTGCCGCAGGCGATGTTGAACGGCACCACCACCCGGTCGCCCGGCTTGAGCCCCGTCACCTCCGACCCGACCTCCTCGACGATGCCCATCGGCTCGTGGCCCAGCACGTCACCCGGCTTCAGGTACGGCCCGAGCACCTCGTACAGGTGCAGGTCGGAACCGCAGATCGCGGTCGAGGTGATCTTCACGATCGCATCGGTCGGCTCCTCGATCCGAGGGTCCGGGACCTCCTCGACCCGTACGTCTCGCTTGCCCTGCCAGGTGAGCGCCTTCATGTCCCTCATCCCTTCTCACTGCCGTCTCGGAAGACTGCTACCCGGGCTCAGGCACTTGAACCGGCCGCCTGTCCCTGGCCTGTCTCCGGCCTTCGGGTGGATGGGCGGCGGTTGCGGTGAGGGCTGGGGCGACCCTTTGTCGGTTGCGGTGGCGGTCTGGGGGGCGACCGTCCCCGGCTTCGGGCGGTCAGGCTTGATCCCTACGCCGGGGACTGTCGCCCCCCAGCCCGTGGGTGGCCACTGCCCGTACCGGCTTGACCCCATCCCGGCCTGACCGGCGTCGGCCTGACCGGCGTCGGCCTGACCGGCGTGGGCCTGACCGGCGTGGGCCTGACCGGCGTCTCGGCCCGTCCCGCGTCTCGGTGTGCCCGTGCCAGGTGTGCCCCGTGCTCGGAGCGAGCCCAACCCAGTGCGCCCGCCGCATCTCCCAAGGGGCACGTGATCCACTCGGGTTTCAGGAAATCGGCCTGTCAATGCGCCTCGGATACCGCGACTTCAAGAAACGCGAGTCGATCAACCCGTGCGCGTCGTGGCCGGGTTTGTGACCTGGTTCGTTGCCGGGTTCGTGGCCAGGCCGGCGGGCCGGGTTCGGGCCTGTGGGTTTGTTGCGTGAGTCGCTACTGCTTGTGCGCTTCGTGGCGGAGCCAACGAGCCGCGCATCGGGGCGACGATTTGCGCGCCTTGACGGTCTTTGTCGCGCCGGTGTGCGGCCCGTCCGGGCCGACATCCAGTTGATCCACTCGCGTTCCTTGAAGTCGCGGCATCCGGCGCCCGGCAACAGGCCGATTTCCTGAAACCCGAGTGGATCATGCGAGGCGAGGCGAGGCGCGGTGCGGTGAAGCGCGGTGGGGTGGGGCGCGGTGAGGCGCGGTGAGGTGAGGTGCCGTGCGACGCGGCGCGGCGATGCGATGCGAGGCGAGGCGAGGGGGCCGGTGGTGCGGACGAGCCGTAACCAGGGTCAGGGCTGGGGCGACCGTCCCCGGCGGAGGGATCAAGCCTGACCGCCCGGAGCCGGGGACGGTCGCCCCAGCCCTCCACCGCAAGCACAGGCCACCGCAAGCGCAGGTCACCGCAAGCACAGGCCACCGCAAGCGCAGGTCACCGCAAGCACAGGCCACCGCAAGCACAGGCCACCGCAAGCACAGGCCACCGCGAGCACAGGCCACCGTAAGCACAGGCCACCGCGAGCAGAGACCGCCGGGAGGTCGAACGCCGAACCGCCGTACCCCCTGGGAAAGCGGGATACGGCGGTCGGTACCGCGGACCTCAGGAACCGGGGGTGTTGTTGGCTCCCTTGGCGGTGGCCGCGAGGTAGTCGCGGTTGAGCCGGCCGATGGTGTTCAGCGGGATGCCCTTCGGGCAGGCTGGGGTGCATTCGCCGGCGTTGGTGCAGCCGCCGAAGCCGGCCTCGTCGTGCGCGTCGACCATGCCGATCACCCGGGTGTAGCGCTCGGGCTGGCCCTGCGGCAGCAGCGAGAGCTGGGTGAGCTTGGCGGCGGTGAAGAGCATGCCGGAGCCGTTCGGGCAGGCTGCCACGCAGGCGCCGCAGCCGATGCAGGCCGCCGATTCGAAGGCGGCGTCGGCGTTGGCCTTGGCCACCGGGGTGGAGTGGGCTTCGGGCGCGCTGCCGGTCGGCGCGGTGACGTAGCCGCCAGCCGCGATGATCTTGTCGAAGGCGCTCCGGTTGACGACCAGGTCCTTGACGACCGGGAAGGCGCTGGCCCGCCACGGCTCGATGTCGATGGTCTCGCCGTCCTTGAACTGCCGCATGTGCAGTTGGCACGCTGTGGTGCCGCGCTGCGGCCCGTGCGCGTCGCCGTTGATCATCAGGCCGCACATGCCGCAGATGCCCTCGCGGCAGTCGTGGTCGAACGCGACAGGGTCCTCGCCCGCGAGGATCAGCCGCTCGTTGAGCACGTCGAGCATCTCCAGGAACGACATGTCCGGGGACACGTCGTCGACCGGGTAGGTCACCATCCGACCCTTGTCCTCAGGGCCCTTCTGGCGCCAGATGCGCAGGGTCAGGTTCACTTGTAGCTCCGCTGCGTGGGGTGGACGTATTCGAACTTCAGGTCTTCCTTGTGCAGCACCGAGGGCTCGCCGTCGGCGGTGAACTCCCAGGCCGCCACGTACGCGAACCGGTCGTCGTCGCGCTGCGCCTCACCGTCGGGGGTCTGGTGCTCGGCCCGGAAGTGGCCGCCGCAGGACTCCTCGCGGTGCAGGGCGTCGATGCACATCAGCTCGGCCAGCTCGAAGAAGTCGGCCACCCGGCCGGCCTTCTCCAGCGACTGGTTGAGTTCTTCGCCGGTGCCGGACACCTTGACCCGCTGCCAGAACTGCTCGCGCAGGGCACGGATCTCGTCGATCGCCTTGCGCAGCCCGGCCTCGCTGCGCTCCATGCCGCAGTGTTCCCACATGATCTGGCCCAGTTCCCGGTGGAACGAGTCCACGGTCCGGTCGCCGTCGACAGCGAGCAGCCGCTGGACGCGGTCCTCGACGTCGGTGCGCGCCTCGACGGCCGCCGGGTGGCTGGCGTCGACCTTCTCCAGTGGACCGGAGGCCAGGTAGTTGGCGATGGTGGTGGGCAGCACGAAGTAGCCGTCGGCGAGGCCCTGCATCAGCGCCGAGGCGCCGAGGCGGTTCGCGCCGTGGTCGGAGAAGTTCGCCTCGCCGATCACGAACAGGCCGGGGATGTTCGACTGGAGGTCGTAGTCGACCCACAGGCCGCCCATCGTGTAGTGCACGGCGGGGTAGATGCGCATCGGCACCTCGTACGGGTCCTCGCCGGTGATCCGTTCGTACATCTCGAAGAGGTTGCCGTACTTGGCCTCGATGGCCTTGCGGCCCAGCCGGCCGATCGCGTCGGCGAAGTCGAGGTAGACGCCGAGCTTCGTCGGCCCGACGCCCCGACCCTCGTCGCACACGTTCTTCGCGGCGCGGGAGGCGATGTCGCGGGGGACCAGGTTGCCGAAGGAGGGGTAGATCCGCTCCAGGTAGTAGTCCCGCTCGTCCTCCGGAATGTCCTTCGGGCTGCGGTCGTCACCCTTGGTCTTCGGCACCCAGACCCGGCCGTCGTTGCGCAGCGACTCGCTCATCAGGGTCAGCTTCGACTGGTGGTCGCCGGAGACCGGGATGCAGGTCGGGTGGATCTGCGTGTAGCACGGGTTGGCGAAGTACGCGCCCTTGCGGTGCGCGCGCCAGGTGGCGGTGACGTTGCAGCCCTTGGCGTTGGTGGAGAGGTAGAAGACGTTGCCGTAGCCGCCGGAGGCGAGCACCACGGCGTCGGCCATTTCGGTGCTGATCTCGCCGGTGACCAGGTCCCGGACGACGATGCCCCGGGCCTTGCCGTCGACGAGGACCAGCTCCAGCATCTCGTGCCGGGTGTTCATCTCGACGTTGCCCAGGCCGATCTGCCGTTCGAGGGCCTGGTACGCGCCAAGGAGCAGTTGCTGGCCCGTTTGGCCCCGGGCGTAGAAGGTGCGCTGCACCTGGGCGCCGCCGAAGGAGCGGGTGTCCAGCAGGCCGCCGTACTCGCGGGCGAACGGCACTCCCTGGGCGACGCACTGGTCGATGATGTTGACCGACACCTCGGCGAGCCGGTGCACGTTCGACTCCCGGGAGCGGAAGTCGCCGCCCTTGACGGTGTCGTAGAAGAGCCGGTGCACGGAGTCGCCGTCGTTGCGGTAGTTCTTCGCCGCGTTGATGCCGCCCTGTGCCGCGATGGAGTGCGCCCGGCGTGGGCTGTCCTGGTAGCAGTAGGACTTGACGTGGTAGCCCTGCTCGGCCAGGGTCGCGGCGGCGGAGCCGCCGGCCAGGCCGGTGCCGACCACGATCACCGTCATCTTGCGGCGGTTGGCGGGGTTGACCAGTTTGGCCTCGAAGCGCCGGGTCTCCCAACGCTTCTCGACCGGGCCGTCGGGAGCCTTGGTGTCGGCGATCGGGTCGCCCTCGGTGAAGAGTTCCATGTCAGGACACCAATCCGGTGAGTACGGCGAACGGGACCACCAGGTACCCGGCGCAGAGCAGCACGGCGAAGATCAGAGCTGCGGTACGCGCCCTGCGCTCGCCGCGTGGCGTCTGCTGGCCGAGGCTGCGGAACGCGCTGAACGCGCCGTGGCGCAGGTGGAAGCCCACCGCGAGGATGGCCAGCGTGTAGAAGAGGGTGACGTACCAGCGCTCCGGGGCGAAGTCGGCGACGACGTTGCCGTACGGCTTGCTGGCGTCGCCGACCGGGTTCAGCGTGCCGGTGGTCAGGTCCAGCAGGTGGTAGATCACGAAGAGCAGGATGATCACTCCACCCCAGCGCATCGTGCGGGCCGCGTAGCTGCCGTTGACCTTCTTGCGGTGGGCGTACTTGACCGGGCGGGCGGCGCGGGCCCGGCGGGCCAGCACGGTGGCGGCCACGATGTGGGCGACGACCGCCACGACCAGCACGGTGCGCAGGATCCACAGGAACCAGACGCCGGGCAGCAGTGGCTTGCCGATGTCGCGCAGCCAGTGCGCGTAGTGGTCGAACGAGGTCTCCCCCGTGAACACCTTCAGGTTGCCGAGCATGTGGGCGATGAGGAACAGCGCCAGCAGGATGCCCGTCACCGCCATGACGGCCTTGAGGCCGACGTTCGAGCGGATGGGCGACCGAGTCTTCGTGATTACCACAGGACCGACGCTAGGAGCACTTCGATCAGTCGTCCAATGCATCAAACTCGCAGTGTTGATAGCCGTAGGCTATGTAGATGCAGCTCCATCAGCTCCGGTACTTCGTCGCGGTGGCCGAAGTACGACATTTCACGCAAGCCGCCGACCTCGTGGGCATCACTCAGCCTTCTCTCAGTAAGCAAATTCACGCTCTGGAGGCCGACCTCGGAGCACCACTGTTCGAGCGGGTAAGGGGCAACATCGCCCTCACCGCGGCGGGTGAGGTCCTGCTGCCGTTGGCCACCCGGATCCTCGCCGACGTGGAGACCGCGACCCGGGAGGTCCAGGAGTTGGTCGGGCTGCGCCGGGGCCGGGTCCGGCTCGGGGCCACCCCCAGTCTGGCGACCTCGCTCGCCCCGCCGGTGCTGCGCCGGTTCCGCGACGCGCACCCCACAGTCGACCTCAAGGTCGAGGAGGGCGGCTCCCAGGACCTGGTGCGCGACCTGCTCCGCGGCGACCTCGACCTGGCCCTCATCATCATGCCGGCGCAGGGGGCCGACCCGGGGCTGCGGGTCGACCCGATCCTGCGGGAGAGCCTGGTGGTGGCCTCGGTGGGGGAGGTGCCCACCGCGTCGCTCACCGGGGAGCTGCGCATCACCGACCTGCGGGACCAGCCGATGGTGATGTTCCGCGAGGGGTACGACCTGCGCGACGCCACCATCCAGGCGTGTCGGGAGGCGGGCTTCGAACCCACCTTCGCGGTGGACGGCGGCGAGATGGACGCGGTGCTCAGCTTCGTCGAGGCGGGGCTGGGCATCGCTCTCGTGCCCGGCATCGTGCTGGCTCGCCGGCCGGGCGTGCGGATCACCCCGCTCGCCCCGCCCGGGGTGCGGCGGACCATCGCGGTGGCCCGTCGGCGCGACGTCGTACCCACCCACGCCGGTCGGGAGCTTCGGCGCATCCTGCTCGACTACATCCAGTCGGCGATCGACCTCGGCGAACTGCCCCCGGGCGTCGAGCCACTGCCCTGACCCGCCGGGGGCCGCCGCCGCGAAGAGGCCCGCCGGGGGCCGCCGCCGCGAAGAGGCCCGCCGTCCGCCGCCGCCAAGAGGTCGGCCCGGCCGTCGGCTCAGCGGCCCTCGACGTCGTCCATCGCCCGGTAGATCCGCTGCTCGGAGACGGGGTACGGGGTCCCCAGCGCCTGGGCGAAGACGTTCACCCGCAACTCCTCGATCATCCAGCGGATCTGCCGGACGGCCGACTCCTGGCGGCGGGCCGGCGACAGGTTGGCGAGCAGGTCGGCGTACTCCTTCTGCACCACGGCGATCCGGTCCTGCTGCTGGCGGTCCCGCTGCGGGTTGCCGCCCAGGCGCTCCAGCCGACGCTCGATGGCGGTGAGGTAGCGCAGCAGGTCGGGCAGGCGCGCGTACCCGGTCTCGGTGATGAAACCGGCGTGCACCAGCCCGGCGAGCTGGCTGCGGATGTCGGCCAGCGCCGCCACCACGGCGAGGTTGCGGGTCGCGCCGAGCCGCTGCTCGACGGCGTAGGCGGCGGCGAGGACCTTGCGGACCCGGTCCATCACCTCGACGACGGTGTCGACCAGGTCGGCGCGGACCTTCTCGCGCAGGGCCGCGAAACCGTCGGCGTCCCACGCCGGCCCGCCCGCCGCGCCGATCAGCCGGTCGATGGCGGCGCCCGCGGCGTCCTCGATGAGTTCCGGCACGCTGCCGTGCGGGTTGCGGCTCAGCGCCAGCTTCGCCTCGTTGCTCAGCCGCCCCTGGAGGAACCGGGCCGGGGACGGCACGGTGAGCCGCAGCAGCCGGCGGGTGCCGGCCCAGTGCGCCGCCTCCGCCTCGGCGGGGGAGTCGAACACCCTCACCCCGACAGTGGCGCCCTCGTCGACCAGCGCCGGGTACGCGGTGACCGCGTAACCGGCACGGACCTGCTCGATGGTCCGGGGCAGCGTGCCGATGCTCCACTCGCGCAACCCGGTGCGTGCCACCTCCGGCGCGGCGGCCGCCACCACCTGGCGTACCTCCTGACGGAGTTGGCGTTGCAGGGCCGGCAGGTCCTTGCCCTCGGCGACCGGCTTCTCGTCGTCGCCGAGGACCCGGAAGGTCACCCGCAGGTGCGCCGGGAGCTTGCCCGGCTCCCAGGCGTCGCGGGGCACCGTCACCCCGGTCATCCGGCGCAGCTGCCGGGTGAGCGCGTCCAGCAGCGACTCCTCGCCGGGAGTGATCGCCGCCAGGGCCGCCCGGGCGTAGTCCGGCACCGGGACGAAGTTGCGGCGGATCGCCTTGGGCAGCGAGCGGATCAGCGCGATCACCGTCTCCTCGCGCAGCCCCGGCACCTGCCAGTCGAAGGTCTCCGCCGGCACCTGGTTGAGCAGCGGCAGCGGGATGTCCACTGTGACGCCGTCGTCCGGCGTGCCCGGCTCGAACCGGTAGGTCAGCGGCAGGCTCACCCCGTCGGCCTGCCACTCGTCCGGGTAGTCGTCCTCGTCCACCCCCGGCCGACCGTCGTTGATCAGCAGGTCGCGGGTGAAGGTGAGCAGGTCGGGTTGCTCGCGGCGGGTCTTCTTCCACCAGCTGTCGAAGTGCCGGCCGGAGGACACGTCGGCTGGGATCCGCTGGTCGTAGAAGCCGAAGATGGTCTCGTCGTCGACCAGGATGTCCCGGCGTCGGGCCCTGCTCTCCAACTCCTCGATCTCGGCGAGCAGCCGCTTGTTGTCCGCCCAGAACTGGTGGTGGGTCTGCCAGTCGCCCTCGACGAGGGCGTGCCGGATGAACAACTCCCGGCTCAGCGTCGGGTCGATCCGCCCAAAGTTGACTTTGCGGGAGCTGACCAGCGGGACGCCGTACAGGGTGACCTTCTCGTAGGCCATCACCGCGGCCTGCTTCTTCTCCCAGTGCGGTTCGCTGTAGCTGCGCTTGACCAGGTGCTGCGCCAGCGGCTCGACCCACTCCGGCTCGACCCGGCCGGCGATGCGCCCCCACAGCCGGGAGGTCTCCACCAGCTCGGCGGCCATCACCCAGCGCGGCGGCTTCTTGAACAACGCCGACCCGGGGAAGAGCGCGAACTTCGCGCCGCGCGCCCCCAGGTACTCGTGTTTCTGGGCGTCCTTGAGGCCGATGTGCGACAACAGGCCGGGCAGCAGCGACTGGTGCACCTTCGGGGTGTCGATCTCCTCCGGCAGGTCCGTGCCACCCCGGCGGCCCCGGCCGGCGTCCGCGTCGTCCGAGCTGTCGCGCGCCGGCCGCCCGCCCCGCCGGTCGCCGTCGGAGGGGGTACGCAGCACCTGGCGCAGTTGGCTGACGATGTCCTGCCACTCGCGGATCCGCAGGTAGTTCAGGTACTCCGCCTTGCACATTCGGCGGAACGCGCTGGAGGAGAGCTCCCGCTGCTGCTCGCGCAGGTAGCGCCACAGGTTGAGGAAGGCGACGAAGTCGGACTCCTTGTCGGCGAACCGGGCGT
The DNA here is from genome assembly GCF_036136635.1 of Micromonospora sp. NBC_00330. Classification (NCBI taxonomy): domain Bacteria; kingdom Bacillati; phylum Actinomycetota; class Actinomycetes; order Micromonosporales; family Micromonosporaceae; genus Micromonospora; species Micromonospora sp. NBC_00330. The sequence goes on along the minus strand of NZ_CP108012.1, from coordinate 3,661,638 downwards.
GCGCCTGGTCCGCCTGGGCCTGCTTCTCCGCGGGCCGCTCCCGCGGGTCCTGGATGGAGAGCGCGGCGGCGATCACCAGCACCTCGGTGGCGGCGCCGTTGCGTTCGCCCTCGACCACCATCCGGGCCAGTCGCGGGTCGACAGGCAACTGCGCCAGCCGCCGGCCGAGCGCGGTGAGCCGCTTCGCCGGGTCGGCCTCGGTCGGGTCCAACGCGCCCAGCTCGTGCAGCAGGTTGACGCCGTCGGTGATGTTGCGCTTGTCCGGTGGGTCGATGAACGGGAACGCGGCGAGGTCGCCGAGCCCGATCGCTGTCATCTGGAGGATGACCGACGCCAGGTTGGTCCGCAGGATCTCCGGATCGGTGAACTCTGGCCGGGAGAGGAAGTCCTGCTCGTCGTAGAGGCGGATGCAGATGCCGTCCGAGGTGCGGCCACACCGGCCCTTGCGCTGGTTCGCCGACGCCTGGGAGATCGGCTCGATCGGCAGCCGCTGCACCTTGAGCCGGCTGGAGTAGCGGGAGATGCGGGCGGTGCCCGGGTCCACCACGTACTTGATGCCGGGCACTGTCAGCGAGGTCTCCGCGACGTTTGTGGCGAGCACCACCCGGCGCGAGGAGTGCGCGGCGAAGACCCGGTGCTGCTCGGCGGAGGACAGTCGCGCGTACAGCGGCAGGATCTCGGTGCCGAGCAGCGAGCGCTTCTTCTGCACCAGCTTGCCCAGAGCGTCGGCGGTGTCCCGGATCTCCCGCTCGCCGCTGAGGAAGACCAGGATGTCGCCGGGGCCCTCGGCGGCCAACTCCTCGACGGCGTCGCCGATCGCCTGGATCTGGTCGCGGACGTTCTCCTCGTCACCGTCGCCGTCCTCCTCGCCCTCGGCGAGCTCGACGAGGGGCCGGTAGCGCACCTCCACCGGGTAGGTACGCCCCGAGACCTCGACCACCGGAGCGGGCACGCCCTCCGGCTCGTCGGCAGTGGGTGGTCCGGCGAAGTGCCGGGCGAACCGGTCGGTCTCGATGGTCGCCGAGGTGATGATCACCTTGAGGTCGGGTCGTCGGGGCAGCAGCTCCCGCAGGTACCCGAGGATGAAGTCGATGTTGAGGCTGCGTTCGTGTGCCTCGTCGATGATCAGCGTGTCGTACTGGCGCAGCATCCGGTCGGTCTGCAACTCGGCCAGCAGGATGCCGTCGGTCATCAGCTTCACCAGGCTGCGCTCGCTGACCTGGTCGGTGAAGCGCACCTTGTAGCCGACCACGTCGCCCAACTCGGTGCCCAGCTCGTCGGCGATCCGGTCGGCCACTGTCCGGGCGGCCAACCGCCGGGGCTGGGTGTGCCCGATCAGGCCGTGCACCCCGCGCCCCAACTCCAGACAGATCTTGGGGATCTGGGTGGTCTTGCCGGAGCCGGTCTCGCCCGCCACGATCACCACCTGGTGATCGCGGATGGCGGCGGCGATGTCGTCCTTGCGCTCACTGACCGGCAAGCCCACCGGGTACGTGATCACGGGCACCGCCGCCTGCCGGGCGGCGAGGCGCTGCTCGGCCCGGACCACGTCGGCGGTTATCTCGGTCAGCGCCGCCTCCCGACGCTGCGGGTCGCGCAGCTTGCGGGCACCGTCGAGTCGCCGCTGGAGCCGGCGCTGGTCGCGGAACATCAGAGGTGTGAGGCGGCGGTGCAGCTCGCGAACGGGGTCGGACGCGACGGAGGCGGTTGGATTCTGCATGTCGTGCCCAAGGATAGGCAGCCCGGCGGCGCACCGCCCCTGGGTTACCGAGCGGCCGGCTCTGCGACGGCCACCTCCGGTCCCTTGACTGCCACGAGCGGGCCCTAGAGTTGGCGGCCGACGTCGAGCGCTGGGGGAGCCGGATGGAGATGCGCGACACCGACCGCGCGTTGGTGCAGGCCGCCACGGCGGTCTCCAAGCTGCGCTGCCGCAGCCAGCACCACACTGTCGCGTCGGCGGCCCGGACCGCGGACGGGCGGGTCTTCACCGGCGTGAACGTCCAGCACGCCACCGGAGGGGTCTGCGCCGAACTTGTCGTGATCGGCACGGCCGCCACGCAGGGCGTCACAACGCTGGAGACGATCGTCACTGTCGCCGACCGTGGCCGCGAGGTCGTCGCGCCCTGTGACCGGTGCCGGCAGGTGCTGCGGGACTACTTCCCGGAACTGCTGGTGATCGTCGGCCCGATGGAAGCCCTGCGGGTGGTCCCGCTCGATGAGGTGCCGGCGGAGGCGGGCAGCGGCTCGGCCGGCTGACCAGGCCGGGGTCAGTCCCCGGAGGCCGCCTCCAGCATCGACTGCGGCACCGGCACACTCTCGAACCGCAGGGTGCCCTCCGGAACCAGCCACGACGTGACCCGCGCGGCCAGGCGACCGGCCCGCACGGCGGGGTCGTTGGCGAACAGCGCGCGTGCCTCGTCCGGGGCGATGGACAGCACCACGAAGCCCCGCAGCTGCTCGTCGTCGGGGTGCAGGAACGGCCCGGCCGCGAGCACCAGCCCCTGCTGCACGAGACCCGCCTGGTGGGCCAGGTGCGCGTCCCGCAACCGGTCGATCGCGTCCTGCGGCAGCTCCGGCGGATCCGACGGCCGGGTCAGCAGGACGACCGTGTGCTGGTCGAATCGCATGTCCACACCCTATGGCGCAATTCCTCCTCTTCTGGGTGTCATCGACCATCTGTCCGCCCTGCCACCGTCTGCGAATCTCATTCTCGTATGAGGTTCGAAGCGATTGGGAGGTGCGACATGGTCACCAGACGACGGCTGCTCGCGGCAGGTGCCGCAGGTGGCGCCGCGATGCTGGTTCCGGCGGGCGGGACGGCGTCGGGCCGGACGCTCGCCGCGGCGGCACCGCTGGACGCCGGCGAGATCCCGAAGTACGTCGCGCCACTGCGGATCCCACCGGCCATGCCGGCGGTGGCGACCGGCCCGGAGCGGGACGAGTACGTGATCGCGGTACGCCAGTTTCGCCAGCAGATCCTGCCGCCGTCATGGCCGCGCACCACCGTCTGGGGTTACGGCTCCACCGCCCACCCCGGCAGCTTCGGCTACCCGGCGCCCACCATCATGGCGCGGGTCGGCCGCCCGGTACGGGTGACCTGGGTCAACCAGCTCGTCGACGATCGGGGCGACTACCTGCCGCACCTGCTGCCGGTGGACCCCACCCTGCACTGGGCCAATCCGGGCGGTGGGAACGCGGGTCGAGACCAGCACGGCCACCGCGACGGCGACCCGCGGGGATACCGCGGGCCGGTGCCCCAGGTGGTGCACCTGCACGGTGGACACAGCCTGCAGGAGAGCGACGGACACTCCGAGGCGTGGTACCTGCCGGTGGCCCGTGACCTACCGTCCGACTTCGCCGTCTGCGGCAGCTCGTACGACGAGTTCCGGTCCCGCTTCACCGAGCGTTCCAGCCTGCGCTGGTCCGCGGGCTCGGCCACCTTCGAGTACGCCAACGACCAGGCGCCCGCCACCCTCTGGTACCACGACCACACCCTGGGGATCACCGCCCAGAACGTCTACGCCGGACCGGCCGGGTTCTACCTGCTCGGCGGCACCGGTGACCTGCCGGACGGGGTGCTGCCCGGCCCGGGGCCGGCGCAGGACGACCCGCCCGACGCCCGCTACCACGACATTCCGCTGATGATCCAGGACCGGAGCTTCACCGCGGACGGCGATCTGCTCTACCCGAGCGGGCACTCGTCGCCCGGCGTCGGCTCGACCATCGTCGTCAACGGCCGCACCTGGCCCAGCCTCACGGTTCAGCGCCGGCGTTACCGGTTCCGCCTGCTCAACGGCTGCAACAGCCGTTTCCTGCTGCTGAGCGTCGCCGCCCACGCCACGGCGCGACCGGCCCGCCCGGTGTTGCCGGTCTGGCAGATCGGCAGCGATGGTGGGTTCCTGCCCGAGCCGGTGCCGCACGAACGCGTGACCCTCGGCCCGGCCCAGCGGGTCGACGCCATCGTCGACTTCACCGACGTGCCGGTCGGCACCGAGCTGTACCTCGTCAACGAGGGGCCCGACTGGGCGTACACCGGCGGTCGGCCCGGGGTGGACTTCGACCCCGCCGATCCGCACACCACCGGACAGGTGCTGCGCTTCGTGGTCACCGACGCGGTCGGCGCGGATTCGAGTGTGCCACCGGAGCAGCTGCGGCTGCCGTCACACAGTCGGCTCGGCCCGGCCCAGCGGGTACGCCGGTTGTCGCTCAACGAGCGGAGGTCCGGCGGCTCGATGATCATGCTGCTGGGCGTCCTCGACGAGCGGGGCCGGGGCCTGCCGTTGCGCTGGAGCGACCCGGTGACCGAGCAGCCCACCCTCGGCGACACCGAGGTGTGGGAGGTGCGCAACTTCACGCGGCACGTGCATCCGGTCCACCTGCACCAGGTCCAGTTCGAGCTGCTCGGACGGGGACACTCGGGCCGGTCGCTGCCGGGCCTGGGGGACCGGGGGCGGCTGGACACGGTGCTCGCGTACCCGTGGGAGGTGACCCGGATCAAGGCGCACTTCGACCTGCCGGGTCGGTACGCCTGGCACTGCCACCTGCTGGAGCACGAGGACAACGAGATGATGCGGCCGCTGAACGTCCTACCGCGCGGTGGCGCGGCGGCCGGGGACGGCGGCTCCCCGAGCGGGGCGGTGGAACCCGCGACGGCATCGACAGACGCCGGTTAGGCCTCTTTCCGCAGCTCGGCTAAGGTTAGGCGAACCTAAGCATGAACGTGCAGGAGACTCGTGACCACCCTCGCCACCCGGCCGACCCCGGCCCGTAACCGGTCCGGCACCCGCACCGGCCGCCGGGTGGCCGTCACCGCCGGGGCCGCGCTGGTGCTGCTGCTCACCGTGCTGGCCAGCTTCGCGCTCGGCAGCCGACAACTCGGCGTCGACCAGGTCTGGCACGCGCTCGTCGCGCCGGACGGCGGCGACGCCAGCACCATCGTCCGTGAGCTGCGGATGCCCCGGACCGCGCTCGGACTCGCGGTCGGGCTCGCGCTCGCCGTGGCCGGGGTGCTGTTCCAGGCGCTCACCCGCAACCCCCTCGCCGAGCCGCGCATCCTCGGCATCAGCGCGGGCGCGTCGTTCGGTGTGGTGCTCGCGATCTCCGTCTTCGGCGTCGGCACGCTCGCCGGGTACGTCTGGTTCGGCATCGCCGGGGCCCTGATCGCCGGGCTGCTGGTGTTCGCCATCGCCACCCGCGCCCGCGAGGGCGCCAGCCCGGTCACCCTCGCGCTCGTCGGCGCGGCGCTCGACGCCAGCCTGGCCTCCGGGGTGTACGCGCTGCTCAGCATCGACGCCCGCACCTTCGAGGAGTACCGCTTCTGGGTGGTCGGCGGGCTGGCCGGACGGGACCTGTCGGTCGCCGCGCAGGTGCTGCCGTTCGTCCTCGTCGGGTTGGTGCTGGCCGCAGTGGTGGCCCGGGGCCTGGACGCGCTGGCCCTCGGCGACGACGTGGCCCGTGGCCTCGGCCACCGGATCGGTCTGGTCCGCCTCGGCGGTGGCCTCGCCGCCGTGTTGCTGACCGGCGCCGCGGTGGCCGCCGCCGGACCTGTCGCGTTCGTCGGGCTGGCCGTGCCGCACCTGGCCCGCGCCCTGGTCGGCGCGGACCACCGCTGGACCCTCGCCGTCTCCGCACTGCTCGGGCCGGCGCTGCTGCTCGCCGCCGACATCGTCGGTCGGCTCGTCTCCCCGCCGGGCGAGATCCCGGCCGGGATCGTCACCGCGCTGATCGGCGCGCCACTGCTGGCCGTGCTGGTCCGCCGCGCCCGGGTGGTGACCGCGTGACCACCACCCTGCGGCCAGGCTCGCCTGGTGCCGACGGTGCTCGGCTGTCCGGGCGGTCGCTGCTGCGGATCGGCCCGGTCAGCCTGCTGATCCGCCGTCGCGCGGTACTGGTGGCCGCCGTGCTGACAGTGCTGCTCCTGCTGGCCGTCGTGCTCAGCCTTTCGCTGGGCACCCCGTACGTCGCCCCGGCCGACGTGCTGCGCGCCCTCTCCGGAGCCGGCACCCCGTACGACCTCGTGGTATTTGATCTTCGGCTGCCGCGGGTCGTGCTGGCGGCCGTGGCCGGCGCCGCCTTCGGCGTGGCCGGCACGCTGATCCAGAGCGTGGCCCGCAACCCACTCGCCAGCCCGGACGTCATCGGCATCACCCAGGGCGCCGGCCTCGCCGCGACCGTGGCCCTGACCAGCGGAATGGCTGCGGTGCTGGTGGCGCCCACCGCGCTGGTGGGCGGGCTGCTCGCGGCGGTGCTGCTGTTCGCCCTCGGTGCCCGGCACGGGCTGGCCGCGCAGCGGTTCGTGCTCGCCGGGGTCGCGGTCGCGTTCGGCTTCCGGGCGCTCACCGAGGTGGTCATGCTCACCGCCGATCCGATCGACGGTCTGCGCGCGCAGATCTGGCTGATCGGCACCCTGGCCGGCAAGGGCTGGACCGAGGCCGCCTGGATCGCGGGCACACTGCTGGTGCTGCTGCCCGTGCTGGCCTGGGCCGGCTGGGCGCTGAACAGCACCGCCCTGGACGACGACACCGCCCGGGGCGTCGGGCTGCGTCCGGTGGCCCGCCGGATCGGCCTCGCCGGCACCGGCGTACTCGTCGCCGCGATGGTCACCGCCCAGGTCGGCGCCGTCGACTTCGTGGCGCTGGTCGCCCCGCAGGTGGCCCGTCGCCTGGTACGCGCCGAACGACCACCGCTGGTCTGCGCGGCGCTGCTCGGCGCCCTCCTGCTGGTGCTGGCCGACCTGGCCGGCCGGCGGCTGTTCGCACCCACCCAACTACCCGCCGGTGTGCTGACCGCCGCGATCGGCGGCCCGTACCTGATCTTCCTGCTGCTGCGCGGCCGGCGGCGGTCGTCGTGACGCCTCAAGGAGTCGTGTGATGCTCTCCACCCGCGACCTGGTCGCCGGCTACGACGAGCGGACCGTGCTGGACGGGCTCGACCTCGACCTGCCCACTGACGCGTTCACCGTGATCGTCGGACCCAACGCGTGCGGCAAGTCCACCCTGCTGCGCACGATGGCCCGGCTGCTCACACCCCGCCGCGGCACGGTGCTGTTGGACGGCACCGCCATCCGCGAGCTGCCGACCCGGGAGGTCGCCCGCCGCCTCGGCGTCCTGCCGCAGAGCCCGCTGGTGCCCGAGGGCGTCACGGTGGCGGACCTGGTCGGGCGCGGCCGACAGCCCTACCAGCGGTGGTGGCGGCAGTGGTCGTCGGAGGACGGCGCTGCGGTGGACCAGGCGATGGCCCTCGCCGACGTCACCGACCTGGCCGACCGACCGGTGGACAGCCTCTCCGGCGGTCAGCGGCAACGAGTGTGGATCGCCATGACCCTCGCCCAGGACACCGACGCCCTGCTGTTGGACGAGCCGACCACCTTCCTCGACCTGGCCCACCAGGTGGAGGTGCTGGACCTCCTGCACCGGCTGCGCTCCGAGCGGGGCCGCACAGTGGTCGCCGTCCTGCACGACCTGAACCAGGCCGCCCGCTACGCCGACCACCTGGTCGCCATGCGTGCCGGCGCAGTGGTCGCCACCGGCCCGCCCCGGGAGATCCTCACCGCCGACCTGGTCCGCGACGTCTTCGGGCTGGCCTGCGTGGTGGTGCCCTGCCCGGTGACCGGCGCACCGCTGGTGGTGCCCGCGTACACCGGTGGCAACGCTCCGGCTCCCGCTGTCGCGGGTGACCGATCTTCGTCGACGGCGTCCGTACCGGACGCCCGACCCTCCACCGGCGACGCGGCCAACCCGCTCGCCGGCTCGCACCCCTCGAAAGGACTCTGATGCGTCGTCTCGTCGCAGCTCTCGCCGCGGCCGTCGCCCTCGGCGCCGGCCTCACCGCCTGCGGTGAGAGCGACCCGGTCGCCGGCTCCACCACCGGGGACACCCGGGAGATCACCCACGCCATGGGCACCACAAAGGTCCCGGCCGAGCCCAAGCGCGTCGTCGTGCTCGACACCGACAAGATCGACACGGCGCTGTCGCTGGGCATCACGCCCGTCGGCGCGGCCACCGCCGGTGAGGCGAAGAGCTGGCCCACGTACTTCGGCGCGGACAAGCTCGCCGGCATCAAGGAGGTCGGGGTGCTCACCGAACCCGACCTGGAGGCGATCAACGCGCTGAAGCCGGACCTCATCCTCGGCAGCAAGTTCCGCCAGGAGAAGTTCTACGACGAGCTGGCCGCCATCGCGCCGACCGTGTTCACCGACAAGGTGGGCATCACCTGGAAGGACAACCTCCTCCTCGACGGCAAGGCGCTCGGCCGCGAGCAGCAGGCAAAGGATCTGCTCGCCACGTACGAGAAGCGGGCCAAGGACTTCGGCGCGACGCTCGGCGACGCCGCCGCCCGCAAGGTCTCCATCGTGCGGTTCCTGCCCGGCAACATCCGGGTGTACGGCCCGGACTCGTTCTCCGGCATCGTCATCGGCGACACCGGCCTGGGACGCCCCGAGCGGCAGCTGCTCGCCAACAAGGAGGACAAGCGTTTCGACCTGGTCAGCCCCGAGCGGCTCAACGAGGTCGACGGTGACGTCATCTTCGTGACCGCGTACGGCGACAAGGCCGCCGCCGAGCAGACCAAGGTCGCCGGCGGGAGGCTGTGGAAGGGCCTCGGCGCGGTCAAGGCTGGCAAGGCGTACCCCGTCTCCGACGAGGTCTGGATGACCGGCATCGGCGTCGGCGCCGCCAACAAGATCCTCGACGACCTGACCAAGTACCTCCCCGCCGCCTGACACCCCCACCAGCGCCGCCCACGCGACGGCACGCGCCCCGCGGCCCCGCACCGTGCACCGTGCACCGTGCACCGGCTCATGATCGTGCTCGACCCAGGAAGTAGTGGCCTCCCTAGACGGGGAGGCCACTACTTCCATGTTTGAGCGCGATCATCGTCAGCGGGGGGTGCGCGAGCGTGCCTGTAGGGCGGCCCGGACCTCGGCGAGGAACCCGTCGAAGTCATCCCGGAGGCGCTTGGCGGTCAGGTGCAGCACGATCCAGTCGCCGCCGAGCAGTCGGTTCAGGCGCTGGCGGTCCCGATGGAACTGCTCGGGGTCGTCGTGCCAGAGTCCGTCGTACTCCACCGCTACCTTGAACTGCGGCCAGGCCAGGTCCAGGCGGGCGAGGAACCGGCCCTGCTCGGCCACGACCCACTGCGTCTCCGGCCTCGGCAGGCCGGCGAGCACCAGCCGCACCCGGGTACGGGACTCCTGAGGGGATTCCGCGCCCGCGTCGGCGAGGTCGACCGCGCGGAGCAGCGATCGCCAGCCGCGTCGACCGGCCCGGCTCAGCGCGTACTCGCGCAGGGCCGGCGCGGTCGTCAGCCGGTTGGCCAGCATGGCGTCGATGACGACCACCGCCTCGATCACATCGAGCCAACGGGCCAGGTCCCAGCAGGTACGCGCCGGGCTGGTCACCGTGACCCCTGCCCGGTCCACGATGTCGCCGGAGTCGACCTCTCCGTGGTGGACCCGGATGCCGGCGGTCGGGCCGATCCGGGTGGCGGTGGGAACGAGGACGTCGACCAGCTCGCTCGCGTCGGGCCTGACGCAGCCGTACAGGCCGGCGGCAGCTCGCCCCGCGACGGCCGCACCGGGTGGGACCAGCCAGCGTCCGACGGCGGTGCATCTGATGGTGTGGGTGACTGCGATCTGGGCATCGGCGTAGACGTCGCGGAAGAGCGGTCGCCACGCCGAGCTGCGGAGCTCATTGCGGGTCAGTAGGCCCCGCGAGACGGCGGTCGAGCCACGGAAGACCCGACCCCGCAACTGCGGCGGCCGACGAGGAACTTTCGGCATGGGCCTCAGGCTGGCCGAACCTCGTCACGTCACGCTGCCCCTGTGGATAACCACGGTCACCACACCGGCGCCGATGCGCGTCGTTATCCCCATGATCGCGCTCGAACATGGATGTAGTGGCCTCCCGAGATGCGGAGGCCACTACATCCTGGATCGAGCGCGATCTTGCCGCGCGGGCGCCTGGAGCGCGTGGTGCATGGACGTGGGGTGCGTGGTGGGTGGGACGCGGAGGGCGGGGTGGGTCAGGCGGCGGTGGACCAGATGGCGCGGAAGGCGGCGGCTTCGCCGGAGAGCCATCGTTCGATCTGGTCGGCCTTGGCGTCGGTGGGCATGCGGTGGGTCAGGCCGCGGCGGACGTCGACCAGGACCGGCTCGGCGTGCGGGAGCACCGCGTCCATGTGTCGGGCCATCAGGTGCAGGGTGGCGAGCACCGATTCCTCGCTCGGTGGGGCCTCGTCGAAGTGCAGGCGGACCGCTTCGGCGCGGCCGTCGGCGTGGCGTACCCCGAAGTGGGGGTTGATCTTGACGGGCAGGTCGCCCAGCATGGCCAGGGCGTCGCGGGTCTGGGCGAGATCGACGGCGGCCGGCTCGCCGAGGGAGTGCAACCAGGTCGTGGCACCGGGGACGAGCGCCTGGTAGAGCGGGCGCCATCGCGGTTTGACGATGTCGGCCACCCCGGCCAGGTGCGTGCCGCCGGTGTGGAAGGCGACGTCGGCCTTGAGCGCCTTGACGAACTGGCCGTGCGGGTTGAAGCCGGACCGGCTGGCGCGCTGCTTGCGCAGCCCGCCGACGAAGGTCGCCTTGGTGGGGCCGGTGCGGTCGACGTAGCGAGTGAAACCGAGCAGTGTCGCGTAGGGGGTGAGGGGCGTGGAGGCGGGCGCGGTCACGGGCGTCCTCCCAGGTCAGGAACTCGATTAGTACACACATTCTAATCGACGGGTCTGACATTGCCCAGCGAAGTTGAGAGGGTGTGCCGCCTCCTGGCAACCGGACGAATCGCCCGGTCCGACGCGTGTCGTGGGGGTCGGACGAGTTCGACCCGCAGGTCACCCGCCTGAATGGTCCGTACCGGTGGGAGCCGCCGGCGGGTTGCACCGACGGCGGGGGAGGCGGCCTGCCGGTGACCGGCCAGTCGACCGGCGGCGTGGTCGCCGGTGCGGGCCTGGTGCTCGGCGTGGGTGCGACACTGTTCGTCCTGGCCCGGCGACGACGAATCTGGTTCACCGTCTGACGTCGGCCGGCTTGCCTGTTGCGGAAGCTGGCTGATCAGAGGAACAGCCGCCCAGGTGACGGCCCGCTCGCTGACTCGCGTTCGCGGTGCGGCAAACTTTGTCCGAGATGTGGCGTTATTGTGCGTTGTGGTCATCGGTGAGGCGTCCAGGGTCACCATCCCTGGCACTGGTACGGCGGTGCGGGCCGTCCAGTCCGCCGACCCCACAGCCGACCGGGATCGCTACCTGGACCTGCTGCGGACGATCGCCCTGATCCGCGTCGTGCTCTTCCACGTCACCGGCTGGATCTGGCTGAGCCTGCTGGTGCCGGCGATGGGTCTGATGTTCGGCATCGCCGGTTCGTTGATGGCGGCGTCACTCGACCGCCACGGTCCGCAGGCCGTGCTCCGGCGGCTGCGCCGGCTGCTGCTGCCGTACTGGGCGTTCGGCGCAATCGCACTGGTGGTGCTCTCCGTCGGGTGGCGTCCACTGCCGGGTGGCGTGGCCGGCTGGGCGGAACTGCTCTGGTGGGTGCTACCCCTGCGGGTGCCGCCGGTGGGTGGGCAGTCCTGGGCCTGGGTGTTCCACATCGGGCTCTGGTACGTCGTCACGTATCTGTGGCTGGTGCTGCTCTCGCCGATGCTGCTGCGGCTGTTCCGCCGCTGGCCGTGGCCCAGCATCGGTGTCGCCACCGCGCTGCCGGTCGGAATGCACCTCGCCAATGTGCACGCCGGCTACTTCGTCGCCGCCTACCTGTCCTGTTGGCTGGTGGGCTTCGCCCACCATGATCGGCTGCTGCACCGCGTCCCGTGGCGCTGGTACGGCTGCCTCGTGGCCGTTCTCGCCGGGGTGGGCGGCACCTGGGTGGTGACCGCCATGGTGACCGGCCGGGCCGTCGACCTCAACCACATCGCGGGTGGCACCACACTGTGGTCGATGGCGCTCGTCGCCGTACTGCTGAGGGTGCAGCCCACGCTCGTCGGCCGGGTGCCGCTGGGCGCCGTGCTCCGGGTGGTCAACGCGCGAGCGGTCACCATCTACCTGTGGCACATCCCGGCCAGCCTCGGGATGTTCCTGCTGCTCGCGCCGATGCTCCCGTACAACTCGGTGGCCTCGATCGCGCTGCGACTGACCGGGGTGTGCCTACTGACCGCCGGGGCGGTGCTGCTGTTCGGCTGGATCGAGGACGTGGCCGCCCGGCGTACCCCGGCACTGTTCGGACCACGGCCCGGTCCGGCCGGGCGGCATCGTGCCGGGGGACAGGTCAGAGCTGGCCGACGTCGGTGATCCGCACGACCGCCGCACCGACCTCGTCCGAGGCCACCAGGTCGATCTCGGCGCTGATGCCCCAGTCGTGGTCGCCGTCCGGGTCGTCGAAGATCTGCCGCACGGTCCACCGCTCCCGGCCCTGCTCGATCATGAGCAGCGCCGGACCGCGGGCGTTCGGCCCGACCCCGATCGAGTCGTACGCCTCGAAGTACGGCGCCAGGGCGTCGGCCCACGCGTCGTAGTCCCAGCCGTCCTCGGCGTCCAACTCGGCGAGCAGGTCCCAGCGGCGAAGCGCTGCCAACTCGACGCGTCGGAACAGCGCGTTGCGCACCAGCACCCGGAACGCCCGCGCGTTGCGGGTCACCGCCGGTGGCCGATCGGTCAGGGCGGCGTGCGCCTGGGCCACCTCGGCCACGTCGGACGGGTTGCGCAGCCGTTCCCACTCGTCGATGAGGCTGGAGTCGACCTGGCGGACCAGCTCGCCCAACCACTCGATGAGGTCGATCAGCTCCTCGGTCTTGGCGTCCTCGGGCACGGTCTGGCGCAGCGTCTTGTACGCGTCGGCCAGGTAGCGCAGGACGAGGCCCTCCGAGCGGGTCAGCCCGTAGAACTGCACGTACTCGGTGAAGGTCATGGCCCGCTCGTACATGTCGCGGACGACGGCCTTGGGGGAGAGCTGGTGGTCGGCGACCCAGGGGTGCCCCTGCCGGTACATCTCGTACGCGGCCTCCAGCAGCTCGGCCAGGGGCTTCGGGTGGGTCACCTCGTCGAGCAGTTCGAGACGCGCCTCGTACTCGATGCCCTCTGCCTTCATGGCGGCGACCGCCTCGCCGCGCGCCTTGAACTGCTGCGCGGACAGGATCTGCCGGGGGTCGTCGAGGATCGACTCGACCACGCTCAGCACGTCGAGCGCGTACGACGGGGACTCCGCGTCGAGCAGTTCGATGGTGGCCAGCGCGAGGGGGGACAGCGGCTGGTTGAGGGCGAAGTCGAGCTGGAGGTCGACGGTCAGCCGGATCCGCCGGCCGGTCTCGTCCGGCTCGGGCAGCTCCTCGACGACCCCGCCGGCACGCAGAGCCCGGTAGATGGCGATCGCGCGGCGGATGTGCCGGCGCTGCGCGGCGGGCTCCTCGTGGTTGTCGGTGAGCAGGTGCCGCATCGCGGTGAACGCGTCCCCGGGTCGACCGATGACGTTGAGCAGCATCGAGTGGCTGACCTGGAAGCTGGAGGTCAGTGGTTCCGGCTCGGCGTCGACGAGTCGGTCGAAGGTGGGCTGGCCCCAGCCGATCGAGCCCTCCGGCGGCTTCTTGCGGACCACCTTGCGCCGCTTCTTCGGGTCGTCACCGGCCTTGGCGAGGGCCTTCTCGTTGTCGATGACGTGCTCCGGGGCCTGCACCACGACCCGGCCGATGGTGTCGTAGCCGGCCCGGCCGGCCCGCCCGGCGATCTGGTGGAACTCCCGGTTCTTCAGCAGCCGGGTACGGACCCCGTCGTACTTGGACAGCCCGGTGAACAGCACGGTGCGGATCGGCACGTTGATGCCGACGCCGAGGGTGTCGGTGCCGCAGATGACCTTGAGCAGGCCGGCCTGGGCGAGGGTCTCCACCAGGCGGCGGTACTTGGGCAGCATGCCGGCGTGGTGCACGCCGATGCCGTGCCGGACCAGCCGGGACAGCGTCTTGCCGAAGCCGGCGGTGAACCGGAAACCACCGATCGCCTCGGCGATCATGTCCTTCTCGGCGCGGGTGCAGACGTTGACGCTGGTCAGCGCCTGGGCGCGTTCCAGCGCGGCGGCCTGGGTGAAGTGCACCACGTACACCGGGGCCTGCTTGGTCTCCAGCAGCTCCTCGAGCGTCTCGTGCAGCGGCGTCATCGCGTACGAGAAGATGAGCGGGACCGGCCGCTCCGCCGTGCGCACGACGGCGGTCGGCCGCCCGGTGCGCCGGGTCAGGTCGTCGACGAAGCGGGTGGTGTCCCCCAGAGTGGCGGACATCAGGATGAACTGGGCCTGCGGCAGCTCGATGATCGGCACCTGCCACGCCCAGCCCCGGTCGGGCTCGGCGTAGAAGTGGAACTCGTCCATGATCACCTGGCCGACGTCGGCCTTCGTGCCCTCGCGCAGCGCCAGGTTCGCCAGGATCTCCGCGGTGCAGCAGATGATCGGGGCGTCGGCGTTGACGCTGGCGTCGCCGGTGAGCATGCCGACGTTCTCGGCGCCGAAGACCTCGCACAGGGCGAAGAACTTCTCCGACACCAGGGCCTTGATCGGCGCGGTGTAGAAGGTCGTCCGGCTGTCGGCGAGGGCCGCGAAGTGTGCGGCGATCGCCACCAGGCTCTTACCCGAGCCGGTGGGCGTGTTCATGATCAGGTTGGCGCCGGAGACGATCTCGATGACCGCCTCTTCCTGATGGGGGTAGAGGTCGAGGCCGCGCTCCTTCGCCCAGCCGGCGAACGCGTCGAAGAGGGTGTCGGGGTCGGCGCTTGTCGGCAGCGCGGCGGTGAGCGTCATAGCCTGTCCATGGTGCCTGGATCATGCCCCGGTACGCCAACCCGGCCCGCACCGGACCCCCGTCCGGGCGTCCCGAACGCGCCGCCGCGTTCCGGTTCGGGCGTTTCGCCGGTCACCGTCGGCGGTACAGCAGGTCGGCGACCGGCCGACCGGCCGTGATCGCTCGCCGCTCGAACTTCGTCACGGGTCGGTGCGCCGGCCGCGGCGCGAAGCCGCCGTACGCGTCCACCAGCTCCGGGTCCGCGTCGAGGGTCACCCGCATCGCGTCCGCGTACTCGGCCCAGTCCGTCGCGCAGTGCAGCATGCCGCCGGGGCGCAGGCGGGACCGCAGCAGCGCCACGTGCGCCGGCTGGATGATCCGCCGCTTGTGGTGGCGGGACTTCGGCCACGGGTCCGGGAAGAAGACGTGCACGGCGTCCAAGACACCCTCGGGCAAGCCGTTGACCAGGGACAACGCGTCGCCCTCCGCCACCCGTACGTTGCGCAGGCCACCGCGCTCCACCAGGTGGAGCAGGTTGGCGATTCCCGGCGTGTGCACCTCGACCGCCAGATAATCTCGATCCGGGTCGGCGGCAGCCATCGCAGCGGTGCTGTCGCCCATGCCCGAGCCGATCTCCAGCACCACTGGCGCCCGGCGACCGAACAGGTCGGCCAGGTCGACGGGCACGACAGGGCCGTCCGGCACATCCAGGCCGTACGTGGGCCAGAGCCGGCTCAGCGCGTCGGTCTGCCGGTCGCTCATCCGACCCCGGCGGGGGTGGAACGTGCGGATCGTCCGGCTCGCGGGCGGGACGGCGGGGTCATGGTCGGTGGCGGTCACAGCGACCCGAGCGTACGCGACGCCGCCGGCGGATCGGATGTGATGTGCGACCGGAAATGAGAGGATCCAACTGGTACGGCAGGTCGGGTGCTCCACCGCCCGACCCGGCCGCACGGCGTCGAGAGGGGGCATCGTGACAGTGACCCGCGGCGTCGTGACCCTGTCGTTGGTGACGGTGCTGGCCGGCCCCCTGCTGGCCGCCACGCCCGTCCTCGCGGCGCCCGTCCTCGCGGCGCCTGAGCCTGCCGTCGTTGCCCTTGCCGCATCCCAGCCTGCCGTCTTTCCCGTGCCCGAGCGGCCTGGTGCCGTTCTTGCCGTGCCCGAGCAGGCTGTTGCTGTCGCGCCCGAGCAGGCTGTTGCCGTCGCGCCCGTGCCCGAGCGGGCCGTTGCCGTCGCGCCCGCGCCGCAGCCGGAGGGGCCGCCCGGCGGCGCGCCCCAACCGTCTCCGGCGGTGGACATCTTTGTCGAGGTGAGCCCCAGCACGGTGCAGCCCGGTTACCTGGTCGGCATCCGGGCCAGTTGCCGGGACAACTCGGTGGGCGCCACGGTGGTCTCCGACGCCTTCGGGGCGATCGGCGTGCAGCCGCAAAACGGGGTGCTCACCGCCGCGCCGATGGTGCGCGAGCGCACCCGCCCCGGCAACTACCGGGTCAAGCTGGAGTGCCGCGACGGCGAGACCGCCTCGACAATGCTCCAGGTGGTCAAGAAGATCCCCAACCAGCCGAGTCGGGGTCCGGCAACCGGGTTCGGCGGGAGCACCGGCGGGATGACCGGCAAGCTGCTGCTGCCCGGCGGCGCCGCATTGACCATCGCCGGGCTGATCCTCGCCGTGATGGCGCTGCGTCGCCCCCGAGCCGCCACGCGTCGCTGAGCCCGCCATGACGATCTTCCGCCCCACCCCGCCGCCGCCCGGTTCACGCCCGCCGCCTCCCGGCCGTTCCGCGTCGCCGTCGGATGCTGCGCGCCAGCCGTTCGCCGGCCGCCCCGCCTTGCCGCCCGATGACGATCGGCTGCCGGTGGACGACGGCTGGCCGGGTTCCGACCGGCCGACGGGTCCCCAGCGCCCGCCGGATCCCGACCGCCCGTCGGTGGCCGCGCGTCCGCCGACCGCCGTCGCCCCCCGGCGTAGTCGTCCCTCCGGCCGAAGCCCCTGGTCCGTACCGTTGGCAGTGGTGTTGGTGTTGGCCGGGGTCTTCGCCACCGGGGCGGGGTTGGGCCGTTCGGTGGGCCCGTTCGACCTGGCCCCGACCGGCGGTGACCGGCCGGCCCGCAGTGAGTCGGTCGGGTTGTCGGCCAGTCGGCCGGTGCGCCTCTCGGTGCCGGCGATCAAGGTGACCGCGCCGGTGGCGCCCGTCGGGCAGGCGCGGGACGGCTCGATCGCCGTACCGCCGTTGGAACGGCACAACGAGACCGGCTGGTACGACCGGGGGCCCACCCCTGGTCAGCCTGGCCCGGCGGTCATCGTCGGGCACGTGGACACGAAGACCGGCCCGTCGGTCTTCTACGACCTGGGCAAGCTGCACCCCGGTGATCTGATCGAGGTGGCCCGGGCGGACGAGTCGGTGGTGGTGTTCCGGGTCGACACCGTCGAACACTTCCCGAAGGACCAGTTGCCCGCCGAGCGGATCTACGGCCACGACGGGCCGCCCGGGCTGCGATTGATCACCTGCGGCGGGCAGTTCATCGGCGGCCGCACCGGCTACGCCGACAACGTCATCGCCTTCGCCACCCTCCAGTCCTCCCGCAAGTCCTGAGCTGACCCCGACCAGGCCGGCGGGGCCGTCCGCCGGGGTTGATCGACTCGGGATCATCGAAGTCGCGGTATCGGGCCGACCGGGACACCCCGGTTTCCGTGAACCCGAGTGGATCACGCCGGCGGCGGGGCACGGAGGATCGTCCGGCGTCAGCTCAGGAACGCCAGGAGTTGGCGGGTGGTCTCGTCGGGGGCTTCCTCCGGGATGAAGTGCCCGACCGGGACCGGCTCGCCGCGCACGTCGTCGGCCCACTGGCGCCAGATCGCGAGCGGGTCGTCGTAGAGCTTCGCGACCTGGCCGCGTTGGCTCCAGAGAAACAGCACCGGGCAGTTGATCTTCCGGTGCCCACGATCCGCCTCGTCCTGCTGGTAGTCGAGCGTCGCGGCGGCGCGGAACTCCTCGCAGATCGCGTGCACCGTCGCGGGGTCGCTGAACTGCCTGACGTACGCCGCCCGGACCTCGGCGGGGAAGGCGTCCTTGACCTCTGGCCAGGTGTCGAGCATGAAGTCGACGAGCACCGCCGGCGCCGCGTCGATGAACTGCTCGGGCACCGGCGCCGGTGCCGCCAGGAAGGACCAGACCCAGTAGGAGAGGCTGAACGTCTTGTCGGCGCGGTCGTAGACGTCCCCGATGGGGACGACGTCCATGACC
The DNA here is from genome assembly GCF_036136635.1 of Micromonospora sp. NBC_00330. NCBI lineage: Bacteria > Bacillati > Actinomycetota > Actinomycetes > Micromonosporales > Micromonosporaceae > Micromonospora > Micromonospora sp. NBC_00330. Next base: position 3,643,646 of record NZ_CP108012.1, on the reverse strand, counting down.
GCGAGCCGGGTGACGACGTCCGGTGCGTCCAGCGCGAGACGGTACGCACAGCGGGCCCCCCGATCGTGGCCGACGAGTCGGAACCGCTCGTGGCCCAGGCTCCGCATCACCGCGACCTGGTCGCGGGCGACGGCGCGCATGCTGTACGGCTCGTGATCCGGACTGCTCGGCGGCTTGCCGCTGTCGCCCCAGCCCCGCAGGTCGGTGGCGACGACTGTGTAGTGCTCGGCGAGTCGTGGCGCGACCTGGTGCCACATGAGGTGCGTCTCGGGGATGCCGTGCAGCAGCAGAACGGGCGGGCCGCTTCCACCGCGGCGTCCGTGGATCGTCGCGCCGGGCGTGTCGATGTCGAACTCTTCGAATCCGTCGAACATGGGCCGGATCCCGCACCTTCCCTGGGACCGCCCAGCGTGAACGGCCTGTGCCGGCAGGCAGGGCGACTGGTGGCCGGCTACCGCTCGGGCCGCTTCGACGCTAGCAACGGAAACGTCCGGCCTGGCGCGGTTTGGCTGAGGCGGGACCCAGCCCCGCGGTGGTGATCGACCCGGGATCCTTGAAACCGTGGTGTCCCACTGACTCGGACACCCCGATTCCTTGAACCCGAGTGGATCAAGCGCTGCGAGGGTCGGCTAGGGCTGGGGGACGTGCAGCGCCACCTCGAACTCCAGCAGGCTGGCGCCGGTGGAGACCGGGGGACGGGGCTTGTCGCCGGGGGCGGTGGCGTGGGCGGCGCGCGAGGGGCCGGCGGCCCACGCCTGGAACGCCTCTTCGCTCTCCCACTTCGTGTAGACGAAGTAGCGGGTTTCGCCGGCCACCGGGCGGAGGAGTTCGAAGCCGAGGAAACCGGGGGAGTTCTCCACAGTGCCGGCCCGGGCGGCGAACCGCTTTTCCAACTCCGCGCCGCCACCGGGCGGGACGTCGATTGCGTTGATCTTCACGACTGCCATCTGCCCACCCTAGCCACTCAGAACGTCTCCACCGCCGGGACCAGGTCCACGTCGACCACGATCGGCGCGTGGTCGGAGGGGCCCTTGCCCTTGCGGGCCTCCCGGTCCACGTACGCGGAGCGGACCGCTCGGGCGAACGGCGCGGACGCGTACACCAGGTCGATTCTCATGCCCTTGTTCTGGTGGAACATGCCCGCCCGGTAGTCCCAGTAGGTGAAGGGGTGCGGGCCCTTCATCGGGGTGGGCACGACGTCACTGAGGCCCAGGTCGCGCAGTGCCGCGAGGGCTGCCCGCTCGGCCGGGGTGACGTGCGTGGAGTGGGTGAAGACCGCCGGGTCCCAGACGTCGGCGTCGGTCGGGGCGACGTTGAAGTCGCCGCAGACCGCCAGCGGCAACCCGCCGGCCAGCTCCGCGTCCAGCGCGTCGCGCAGCGCCGCGAACCAGGCCAGCTTGTACGCGTAGTGCGGGTCGTCCGGCGTCCGGCCGTTGGGCACGTACACCGACCAGACCCGTACCCCGTCGCAGGTGGCGGAGATGGCCCGAGCCTCGGGCTCGGGGAAGCCGGGTTCGTCGGCGAACCCGACCCGGACGTCGCCCAGCCCGACCCGGGACAGGATGGCCACCCCGTTCCATCGGCCGTCGCTGTGGCTGGCCACGCTGTAGCCCAGCGCGCCCACCTCGGTCGCCGGGAAGGCGCCGTCGGGGCACTTGGTCTCCTGGAGGCAGACGACGTCCGGCCCGGTGTCGGCCAGCCACTCCAGCAGCCGGGGTAGGCGGGCCTTCACCGAGTTGACGTTCCAGGTCGCCAGGCGCATGCCCCCAGCCTGCCGTATCCGCCGTCGCGACGCCCTGTCAGCTGCCCGGGGTGTCGCCGGGACGGGTCTGTTCGGCCAGGAACCGTTCCAGTTCGGCGCCGAGTTCGTCGGCAGTGGGCAGCGGGCCGGCATCCGGGGCGAGCAGGCTCTTCTCGCCCCGACCTCGGGCGAACGCGTCGTACTGCTCCTCCAGGGCCTGGACCAGGGCTGCGGCGTCCTCGGTCTGCGCGACCTGCCGGTCGATCTCCACCCGGACGACCTCGGCGGCCGAGCGCAGCCCGTCTCCGGGCAGTAGCAGCCCGGTGCTGCGCGACACCGAGGTGAGCAGCACCTCGGCGGCCGCCGGGTATTCGGTCTGCGCCACGTAGTGCGGCACGTGGGCGGCGAAGCCCAGCGCGTCGCGGCCCTGCTCGCCGAGGCGGAACTCCAGTAGGTGACCGACGCTGCCGGGCACCTGGACGCGTTGCAACCAGGGCTCGTAGCCGGCGATCAGCTCGGGGCGGGTGGCGTGCGCCGTCACCCCGGTCGGCCGGGTGTGCGGGACCGCCATCGGGATCGAGTTGAGCCCCACTGTGAGCCGGACGTCCAGCCGGGCGGCGAGCCCGGCCACGGCAGCCACGAAACGCTCCCACTGCAGGTCCGGTTCGGGGCCGGTGAGCAGCAGGAACGGGGTCTCGTCGTCGTCCTGCAGCAGGTGCAGCTCCAGCTTGGGCGCGTCGACGCTCTCCCAGTGGTCCTCGACGAAGGTCATCACCGGTCGTCGCGATCGGTAGTCGAAGAGCTGGTCGACGTCGAACGTGGCGATCGGCCGACCCTCCAGCGAGGTGAGTAGCTGCTCACGCGCCAGTCGGCTGGCGTTTCCGGCGTCCACGAACCCGGTGAGGGCCTGGATCAGGACCGGCTGCCCGAGGTCGGGCAGATCGTCGGTGAGCTGGTATAGCTCGTGTGGGTCGAGCACCGGTGCGGACCTCCCTGAAATGTGCGTGCGGGGCGCCGTCGCGACGGAGGGCACCCGTTCGGGCAACGTACCCGCCATCCTGGTGCATTCCTGCGTCGGGCGATCCGTTGGCCGGGTGGTGGGCGTGACCGGACTAATCGGCTGTTTACGCCGCCAGGCCGAGCCAGGTGGCCGATCGGCCGAGGGGAGGTTCGGCCCAAAGGCCGAGTTTGTCGATCATGTCAGGCTCGACGATGAAATATCCGGTCCTGTCCTGGCCCGTGCCGGTCCGCGTGCGTCGCCAGCTTCATCCGGTACGCGAGGTCCGTTCCTCGGGCGGGTCACCCCGCCCAGGTCGTCCACCAGTACGGCTCCGATCTGTGTCGAGCGCCACGTGATCACCGTGCGTGATCAGGGTTTCCACCTGCCTAGCCTCGGTTGATGCGTGACGACGGCACCCTCGACGACCCGTACGCCCCGAGCAGGCCCACTGCCGATACGGAGGATGGCACCTCAACCGAACGGACAACCACCGCGAGCCGGCTCCGGTCGTACGCCCGGGACCTGACCGGTCGACGCCGGGCACAGCTGGCGCTGGCCACCGGTGTGGTGTGCTGCCTCGGTCTGACCGCCGTCGTCCAGATTCGCGACGAGGGTGCCGACGCGGCGACCCGGAGTGGATCGCTCTCCAGCTCCGAGCTGGCGCAGCGCGCCGAGCAGCAGCGCGCCTCCCGTTCCCTCGACCGCACGGCTACCCCGAGCGCCTCCGCCGCCGCCCAGTCCGCCGCGGCGAGCCCCGCCGATCCGGACACCAGCGCGCCGGCCCGCAAGGTCGCCCCGGCTCGCCCGACCGACCCGGCGCCCGTCGCCGGGCTGGACGAGGACCAGATGGAGAACGCCGAGGCGATCGTCCGTACCGGCCGCAAGATGGGTGTGCCGCGCCGGGGTCTGGTGATCGCTGTGGCTACCGCCATGCAGGAGAGCAACCTCTACAACGTGGCCAGCGGCGTGCTGCCCGAGTCGCAGGACTATCCGCACCAGGGCGTCGGCTGGGACCACGACTCGGTCGGGTTGTTCCAACAGCGTTCCAGCAGCGGCTGGGGTCCGGTGGGGCGGCTGATGGACCCCGAGTTCGCCACCCGGCAGTTCCTCAGCGCGCTGGAGCAGGTGCCCGGCTGGCAGCGGATGCGGCTCACCGACGCCGCCCAGGCGGTGCAGGTCTCCGCGTACCCCGAGCACTACCAGCAGCACGAGTGGCGGGCCACCCGGGTCGTTGACGCCATCGTGCCGGCGGGGCGGTAACCTACCGCCCACTATGGACGGTCAGGGGTTGAGGCTGTCGCATCCCGGGTACATGTGTTGCGGGTTCGGGGTACACATGAGTACGGGACCATCGACAGGAGGACGCCATGTCACTGATGCAGCGGATCACCACGTTCCTGAGATCGCCGAAGGGGCAGCAGTTGGTCGAGCGAGGTCGTCGAGAGATGGCCAAGCCGGGCAACCAGCAGAAGCTGAAGGGGTTGGCGGCTCGGCTGTCCAACCGCCGCCGCTGACCGCTCCATCGGCCGCCCTGTCCACCGTTTCCACCCCTGGGGAGACCTGGTGACCGACACTCCGCCCGTCGGCGGTCAGCCCGCCGCCCCTACTCCGCAACCGTCCGTCGACCTGCCGGCCGGGCCGGTGGACGCCCCCGAGGGTCCGCCGGCCCGGCTCTGGGACCGGATGCGTGACGACCCGCAGTACGCGCCGGAGCACCTTGCCCTGGAGGCGGTGCGCCGCCTCGGGCCGGAAGCCGTGCAGTGGGCCGCCCGTGCCCGGGCCGAGCAGCCCGGGGTTTCCGCCGACGTCCTTGCCGACCAGGCGGCCCGCAAGTTCGTCAACCTGGCCCGACTGTCCGGCGCGGTCTCCGGCGCGGCCGGGCTGCCCGGCGCCGTGATCGACGTGGGCGTGCTGGCCTGGACCCAGGCGCGGATGGTGCTGCACATCGCCGCCGCGTACGACGTCGACCCCCTGCACAATGACCGCGCCACCGACCTGCTGGTGCTCCAGCGGGTGCACAAGGTCGCCGAGAGCGCCCGGCTGGCGCTCGGCGTGGCCGCCGGTCGGGAACGCGCCGACGCGCTCTTCGGCCTGGGCGGCCAGCGTCCGCTCGGTCGGGTCATGCTGCAACTCGGCATCCGGCTGGCCCAGATGGCCGGCGTCCGGGCCGCGAAGCGGATGGTCGCCAAGATCGTCCCCGGCGCGGCCATCGTGCTCGGCACCTGGGCCAACTCGTCGGCTACAAAGGACCTCGCCCAGCGGTCCCGGGCCCTCTACGGCTCCCGCGGCAACGCCGTCCCGGAGCCGCGCCAACCCTGACGGCCCGTCCGGGGTGGTCAGCCGGCCAGGCCGGAGGAGCGCCAGGTCACCTCGGCGATGCGGCCCTGGCCGGTGGCGTTGGGGTGGAACCAGTCCAGCGGGTTGAGCAGGTCCAGGGTGAACCGGACCTTGTGCAACGCGCCGCCGTCGTGCCGGCACCGTGATCCGTACGCCCGGCAGGACGCCTTCAACTCGGCGTTGTACGCGTCGATCCGGTCCCGGACGGCGGCCCGGCGCGCCCGGTCGGCGGGTGCCGTCGAGGTCGCCTCGGCCAGCAGGGCCGGGCAGATGCCCCGCCGCCACGCGCGGGTCGCCCGGGCGTCGTCGTGCCCGACCTCCCACAGTCGGTACAGGTCGGGGATGCTCACCACCAGCACCCGGGCCTTCGGCCGGCCGGTCCGCAGGACCCGCAGCCCCCTGTCGACGTCGGCCCGGAACTGCGCCACCGGCGTCATCGCGTCCACCCCGCCCCGGCAGACGTCGTTGGCGCCGATCAACACTGTGACGTAGTCGGCGCGGTCGCGTACCGCCGCCTGGGCCTGACCCTCCAGGGCGTCCGCGCGGGCGCCGGGACGGGCGTGGTTGTACGTCCGGTCGCGGATCGCCGGGTTCTGTTCCAGCAGCCGCCGGTAGTGGCTCTGCACCCGCAGCCCGTCCCCGGTCGACCAGGAGTTGCGCTCGCAGGAGGTGAGCACCAGGCAGGAGGCGAAGCCGGTGCTGATCGAGTCGCCGAGGGCGGCGATGCCGCCGGGCCCGCTCGACGGCCTGGCGCTCGTGGTGGGGCGGGGTTCCGCGGAGTTGCCGCCCTCGCAGGCCAGCGCGACCAGCGCCGTGAGACAGGCCAGTGCGGCGACCCAGCGTCGAGGCATGACGTCTCCCGTTCCCGCAGCACAGAGCGACAGCGCGGTAACTCTATGCGCAGGATGTGGTTGGTCGGGAAGTTGCTGTCGGGTATGCGGCAGAGTGCCGACGTGGAAGCGGTCGCGGTGCTATGCGTCCCGCCACGGTGCCCGCTGGCCGTGCAGCCACCAGTGCAACGCCCTGGTGATCCGCGGCAGCACCAGATAGGTCATCAGCGGGGTCAGGCAGAGCGTCATCAGCAGCACCCGGGCCGCCAGCGGCACCGCGTCGAGGAAGCGGCTCGTCAGCAGTGTGGCGGTCAGGCTCAGGGGGAAGAACGCCAGCCAGATGGTCACCGCCTGCTTCCAGCGGGGCGGCGACGCGGGCGGGGCCTGCTCCACCGGGTCCACCGAGTGCTCCAGCGGCCTGTCGAACCAGCCCTCGATCCCGGTACGCCGCTCGACCCGGGTGTGCTCGACGATGCCCTGCGCCGAGCTGAGCCACCAGTGCCGCTGCGGAGACTCCTCCCACCGGCGCAGCGTCTCGGCGTCGGCGAAGCGGTAGAGCATGTGCCACTCCGGCGAACCGGGGCCGCTCTGCACCCAGCCGGCGCCGAGGAACCCGGGGAACGCCTCGGCCAGCGCGGTGCCGGCCCGCATCCAGGCCACCATCTCGCTGGCCCGGCCGGGATCGACGCGGCGGGCGATGGAGACGGTCACCGGCACGGCGAGGGTCATTGACATGCGCCCATCCTGCGGTCGACGAGGCCGCGGCGCGAACGGATGTGCCGGAGCACACCGGCGGGTGCGGGTGCGCAGGCGCTCGGTACCGGTTAATCCGGCCGATCGGGGGTAGGTCGGTGGGTATGACGAGATCGCAGCCCCGGCGCGCCCGTGGCACGGTCGGCCACGCGAACAGCGCGTTGAACCTTCGGCTCACCCTCGCCAGCTTCGGGCTGGTGATCATGGTGCTCTTCGCGGTGCTGGCGTTCTGGGCCGGCATCGCCTGGCTCGGCGTACTCTGCGCGATCTTCGCGGTGGTCGCCGTGGTCGACCTGGTCGTGATCCAGCGCCGCCGCGCCGCCCGCCGCCGCGAGGAGCCGGGCGTACGACACTCGTTGTTCGAGTGACAGGAGGACGGAATGCCCCACATCGCCACCACCAACCCCGCCACCGGACAGGTGCTCAAGACCTATGAGGCGATGTCCACCGAGCAACTCGACGACGCCATCGAGCGCACCGACCTCGCGTTCCACCAGCTGCGGGCGACGACAGTCGACCAGCGCGCCCAGTGGATGAACGCCGCGGCCGACCTGCTGGACGCCGAGCGCGACGAGATCGCCCGGATCATGACCACGGAAATGGGCAAGACGTACGTCGCGGCGCAGGCCGAGGTGACCAAGTGCGCCTCCGCCGCCCGCTTCTACGCCGACAAGGCCCCCGCGTTCCTCGCCGACGAGCCCGCCGACGCCGACGCGGTGAAGGCCACCAGGGCCTTCATCCGCTACCAGCCGATCGGCGTGGTGCTCGCGGTGATGCCGTGGAACTTCCCGCTCTGGCAGGTGATGCGCTTCGCCGCCCCGGCGCTGATGGCCGGCAACACCGGCCTGCTCAAGCACGCCTCGAACGTGCCGCAGACCGCGCTGCTGCTGGAGGACGTGTTCCGGCGAGCAGGCTTCCCCGAGGGGGCCTTCACCACGGTGCTGGTCGACTCGGAGGCCGTCGACCACATCCTCAGCGACCCCCGGGTACGCGCCGCGACGCTCACCGGCAGCGAGACCGCCGGCCGGTCCATCGCGCAGATCGCCGGGCGGGAGCTCAAGAAGACCGTCCTCGAACTCGGCGGCAGCGACCCCTTCGTGGTGATGCCATCGGCCGACGTGGACCGGGCCGCCGAGGTGGCCACCACCGCCCGCTGCCAGAACAACGGCCAGTCCTGCATCGCCGCGAAGCGGTTCATCGTGCACACCGACGTGTTCGACGCCTTCGCCGAGAAGTTCGCCGCCAACATGGCCGCGCTGCGCGTCGGCGACCCGATGGACCCGAACACCGACGTCGGGCCGCTGGCCAGCGAGCGTGGCCGCGACGAGGTGCACGCCCAGGTCCGCGACGCTGTCGACAACGGCGCGACAGTGCTCTGCGGCGGCGAGGCGCCGGCCGGCGACGGCTGGTTCTACCCGCCGACAGTGGTCACCGACCTCACCCCGCAGATGCGGATGTGGTCCGAGGAGGTCTTCGGCCCGGTCGCCGGCCTGTACCGGGTCTCGTCGTACGAGGAGGCGATCGAGGTCGCCAACGGCACCAGCTTCGGGCTCGGCTCGAACGCCTGGACCCGGGACCCGGCCGAGCAGGAGCGCTTCGCCACCGACCTGGACGCCGGAAACGTCTTCATCAACGGGATGACCACCTCGTACCCCGAGTTGCCGTTCGGCGGTGTGAAGAACTCCGGGTACGGGCGGGAGTTGTCCGCGCTGGGCATGCGGGAGTTCTGCAACACCAAGACGGTCTGGGTGGGCGAGGGCGCCGCCTCGGCCGGCGCCGGCGCGCACGCCGAGTAGTTCGGGGCGCGGCACGCGTCAGCCGGTGCCGTCGTGGGTAGGAAGTGTGCCCATGACGTCGTTCGGGTTCCACGCCTCGCATGAGCAGATCGGTCCACGCGCCCTGTTGGAGGCGGTGATCCACGCCGAGCGGGCCGGCTTCGACGCCGCCATGTGCTCCGACCACTTCTCCCCGTGGAGCGCCCGGCAGGGCGAGTCCGGCTTCGCCTGGTCCTGGCTGGGCTCGGCGTTGCAGGCCACCGGCATGCCGTTCGGCGTGGTCAACGCGCCCGGTCAGCGGTACCACCCGGCGATCATCGCGCAGGCGATCGGCACCCTCGGCGCGATGTACCCGGGCCGGTTCTGGGCGGCCCTGGGCACCGGCGAGGCCAGCAACGAGCACATCACCGGCGACCCGTGGCCGCGCAAGGACGTGCGCACCGCCCGGCTGCGCGAGTGCGTGGACGTGATCCGGGCCCTGCTGGCCGGCGAGGAGGTCAGCCACGACGGTCTGGTCCGGGTGGATCGCGCCCGGCTGTGGACCCGCCCCGAGCAGCCGCCCGCGCTGGTCGGCGCCGCCGTCAGCGTGGCCACCGCCCGCTGGTGCGCCGAATGGGCGGACGGGTTGATCACCGTGAACGCCCGGTGGCGCACCTGCGCGAGATGATCGACGCGTACCGGGACGCGGGCGGACGTGGGCCACTGCACCTCCAGGTGCACGTCTCCTGGGCGCCGGAGCAGGCCCAGGCCGAGGCGATCGCGTACGACCAGTGGCGCAGCAACGTCTTCGCCCCGCCGGTCTGCTGGGACCTGGAGACCGTCGAACACTTCGACGTGGTCTCCGCCGACGTGCCGGCGCAGCGGGTCGCCGAGGTGGTCAACGTGTCGGCGGACCTGGGTCGGCACGTCGGCTGGCTGGAGGAGTACGCGCAGCTCGGCTTCGACCAGATCGCCCTGCACCACGTCGGGCAGGAACAGCGCGGCTTCATCGACGCCTTCGGCGCCGAGGTGCTGCCGAAGCTGCGCCCGGGCGGCTGATCGAACAGGCGTACCCCTAGGCTCGTACCCCATGGAAAGCCTGTTTCCGGTCGTCGTCTTCCTGGCGATCGCCACCCTGGGCGCCGCGTTGGCCCGCCGGCTCGGCCTGCTCGCGCCGATCGTGCTGGTCGTCCTCGGCCTGGCGCTCTCGTTCGTGCCAGGCTTCCCGCAGGTGGAACTCGACCCGGAATTGGTGCTGGTCGGCATCCTGCCGCCGCTGCTCTACGTGGCCGCGCTGGAAACCTCGGTGCCGGCGTTCAAGAACAACATCCGGCCGATCCTGCTGCTCGCGGTCGGCCTGGTGTTGTTCACCGCGTTCGTGGTCGGGTTGGTGCTGCACCTGCTGTTGCCGCAGCTGCCGTTCGCGATCTGCCTGGCCCTCGGCGCGGTGGTCGCCCCACCGGACGCGGTGGCCGCCACTGCCGTCGCCCGTCGGGTCGGGCTGCCCCGCCGGGTCGTCACCATCCTGGAGGGCGAGAGCCTGGTCAACGACGCGACAGCGCTGGTGCTGCTGCGGGTCGCGACGATGGCCACCGTCGGCTCGGCCGTCGGCGCCGACAAGATCGCCATCGAGGTGCTGCGCTCCACCGGCGGCGGCATCCTGATCGGGGCGCTCGGGGCGCTGGTGTTCGGCTTCCTGCATCGGCGGATCACCGACCCGCTGCTGGACAACGCGCTGTCGCTGATCATCCCGTTCGCTGTGGTGTTCACCGCCGAACACCTGCACGCCTCCGGGGTGGTCGCCGTGGTCGTCACCGGCCTGGTGCTCGGGCACAAGCTGCCCCAACTGCTGTCGGCGGCGTCCCGCTTGCAGATCGGCGCGTTCTGGCGGCTGGTCCGCTTCCTGCTGGAGGGCCTGGTCTTCCTGCTGGTCGGGCTCCAACTGCGGGAGGTGCTGCGCGATCTCGACGAGCCGATCGGCTCGCTCATCCTGATCACCTTCGCGGTGCTCGCCACCGTCTTCCTGACCCGGTTCGTCTGGCTCTTCCCGGCCACCTACCTGGCCCGGTTGGTTCCCCGGGTCCGCCGCCGTGACGCCCGGCCGTCACCGAAGTTCCCGATCATCATCGGCTGGGCCGGCATGCGGGGCGTGGTGACCCTGGCCGCTGCTCTGGCCCTGCCGCTGACCCTGGCCGGCGACGAGCCGTACCCCAGGGCGTTGTTGATCTGGTTGGCCTTCGCCGTGATCGTTTTCACCCTGGTCGTTCAGGGTGCCACTCTGCCGCTGGTCGCCCGCCGGTTGAAGCTGCCGCAGGACGACCCGATGCAGGACGCGCTCTCCGCGGCCGCCGTGCAGCAGCAGGCCAGCAAGGCCGCCCAGGACCGCCTCGACGAGTTGGCCGACAGCGCACCCGACGCGGTGGTGGACCGGCTGCGCCGAGCGGTGGCGGACCGCACCAACATGGCGTGGGAACGACTCGGCGGCGACGAGCGGGAGACCCCGTCGCAGGCGTACGGTCGGCTGCGGCAGGAGATGATCGACGCCGAGCGGGACGTGTTCCGGGCGGCCCGGGACTCCGGTCGGATTCCTGAGGAAGTGTTGGTACAGGCCTACCGTGACCTGGACCTGGAAGAGTCGTTGCTGCGAGAGGTTGAGAAGTGAGCTGTCAGCACCTGACCGAGGCCGGTGCCGCCGAGCCGCGTACCCCCGACGAGTGCGCGGACTGCGTCGCCATCGGCGACACCTACTGGGTGCACCTGCGCACCTGCCTGAGCTGCGGGCAGGTCGGCTGCTGTGACTCGTCGCCGAACCAGCACGCGAGCAAGCACTTCGCGTCCACCGGCCACCCGGTGATCCGCTCGGCGCAGCCGGGCGAGGCCTGGCGCTGGTGCTTCGTCGACGAGGAGATCGGCTGACGGTCAGCCCGGGTGCGGTGACCGGTCGGCGCTGTCGGCCAGGGCGCGTCGGGCGAGCGGTGGCACGGCGAGGCCGGTGAGCGCGAGCAACCCTGCCAGCGCCAGCCAGCCGACTGGGCCGCCGTCGATGATCAACCAGGTCAGCAGGGCCGGGCCCGCCGCGCGGACCAGCCCGGCGAGCAGTCCGTCGACCCCCTGGTAGGCGCCGAGGGCGTCCGGTGCGGCGAGGTCGTAGGCCAGCGTCGCTCCGGCCCCGGCGTGCCACAGGTCGCCCAAGGTGTAGATCACCGTCGCGCCCAGCAGCAGGCCGACCGCCACCGGGGTGGGCACGATGGCGCTCGCGGCCCAGAGCAGCATCCCGGCCGCGAGCACCAACCCCGCCCGGCGCATCGTCGTCGCCGCCGGCACCGCGTGCCGGGCGCTCCCGCTGAGCCGTACGGCGAACAGCACGGTGAGCAGTGTGTTGACCAGTAGGAGGGCGGAGACCGTCACCAGAGGCGCATCGGTGTGCGCCACCACCCACAGCGGCAGCACCAGCGTCAACGCCACGTGGTGTACGGAGAGCACCGCCGAGGCCCCGGCGACCGCGAGGAACGGCCCGTCGCGCAGCGCCCGGCCGGCTCTCTGACGCAGGGGTCGCCGGGCCGGCGGGTACGCCGGGAGTCGCATGATCAGCGCCGCCGAGACCAGATAGGTGGCGACGTTGCCGAGCACCAGCAGTCGGTACGCCCACCCGGTGTCCACCACCAGCGCGAACGCGGCCAGCCCCGCACCGAGCGCCACGCCCAGGTTGGCCACCGCGCGCAGGGTGGCAAAGGCGTGCACCCGGCCCTGCGGGCCGCCCACCGCGGCGACCAGCGCGGCGCGGACGGCGAGGTTGCCGGAGATCAGCAAGGCGTCCAGTGTGGCCACGAGCAGAAAGACCGGGAAAGAGTCGACCAGCAGGTACGCGGCGGCGACGGCAGCCTGCGCTAGTTGCAGGACGGCGCGGAGGCTCCGGGGGTCACGCTGGTCGGCGAGCCCGCCGAGCGGCACGCTGGCAGTGAGCCCGACCAGGCCGGCGAGAGTGAGCCCGACCCCCACCTCCGTCGGGGTCAGCCCCACGGCGCGGGTGAGGAAGAGCGCCGCACCCGTTACCCACAGCCCCGTGCCGATCGTATTGGCGAGGGTGGCCAACGACAGGGTGCGTAGCCGACCGGGCGGCGGCAGCGGCGACAGCGACCGCCAGCGGCCGCGAACCTCCGCCGTGGTGCCCACACCTCGACCGTAGGGCCGACGGATGCTCGCCGACGCCCCGCCGAGTGCGGCATCCGTCACAGCCCGCCTCCAGGTCGTCCATCGGCCTTGAATTGCTCCCGGGCTAGGGCTTGTTCGGTGACGTCGGTTTGTTCGAGGGCTGTGGCTTGTTCGGTGACGTCGGCTTTGTTTGCCGGAGTCGGACCAGTGGTAGGTCACGTCCGCCGGTGGTACTGGTTGCGGCGGGGGAGCCGGTCGGGGTCGAGCCAGGCCGGCGGAACGAATTCGGGGTGACCGTCGCCGCCGAGCCGGACGGTCCACTCACCACTGTGGACGTGTCGGTGATGGTGGCCGCAGAGCAACACGGCGTTGGTCAGGCTGGTGCTGCCGCCGTCGGCCCAGTGGTGGATGTGGTGGGCGTCGCACCAGCGGGGCGGGCGGTCGCAGCCGGGGAAGGCGCAGCCGCGGTCGCGTAGCACGAGGGCGCGGCGTAGCGGCCCGGTGATGAGGCGGCGTTGTCGCCCGACGTCGAGTGGTTGGCCGGAGCTGCCGAGGACGGCGGGCAGGACGGCGGCGTCGCAGGCGAGCCGACGCACGGCCTCGGGCGTGAGGTGCAGGCCGGTATCGAGAGCGCCGGTGCCCAGCTGCCGCGTCAACCCGTCGTAGCTGGTGGTGACGACGAGTTGGGTGGGGTCACCGCCGTGGTCGGGCAGTTCGCCCCCGCGCAGGGCGAGTCGGCAGACATCGGCGAGGGCGTCGTGGCGGCGTTGCCCGGCGGTGCGGGTGTCGTCCGGCCCGGTGGGTGCGCCGAGGGGGTCGATGGCGGTGCGGAGCAGCGCGGCAGCCTCTGGATCGAGGATGCCGGTGAGGCGTAGCCGGCCGTCGGCCTGTTCGCTGATGGTGACGTGTCGGTCGCGGGCGGCGCGCGACTCGTCGGCCCGCAGCGCCGCTTCAGCGGCCGCGTCGGCGACCTCTGGGGCGACGTGGTCGAGGATGCGGGTGCCGAGCCTGCGTAACAGGGTGGCGTCGAACTGCGCCGCCCAGTCGACGAGGACACCGACCGCCTTGTCGGCGGCCTCTGCCCCGGCGGCGGTGTGGACGGTCTCGACCGTGCCGGCGATGACCCGCACCTGCTCGACGTCGACCCCTCCGCCGGCCAACGCGTCCCGCACGCCTGGCGGGGCGGCATCGAGCGTCGCAGCCAACTCGACCAGACGACGGGAGGCACCAACCCTTAGACGCAGCCGGTCCCGCAGCCACACTGCCGTCGAGGACGCGCCCTGTGCGGTCGCGGTGCCTCGACCGTCCACCTCCCGCACGAGGGACAGCTTGACCGCGGCCAGGCGTTGCTCGAGTCGGTGCGTGGCGTCGAGTGCCGCGATGAGGTCATGCTCCGGAAGAGCCCAGGTCGGCGCGTAGAGGCAGTCGACGACTGCCGCCTCCGCCTGCGCCAACCCTTCCAACATGGATCGATAATAGAACAGGTGTACGACAGTTCTGGCCCGGTCGGCAGGTCAAGCTCGCCGGCTTCCAGCAGCGGCAAAGGGTGCCCACTGTGGCCTTCGCCGAGGCCGGGCTCAGCGGCTGATGCCGTCGACGAGACGTTCCGTGGCGAGGCAGGAGACGAGGCAGCGTTCCTTCGCGTCGCCGCTCAGCCGGGCGGTCCAGTCGGTGAGGCCGCCGTCGCCGATCTCCAGGCTGCCGTCCAGAACGGTGATCCGCAGTGCGCACCCCGTGTAGTACCCGCGACCGCGAGACCGCTCCGGTTCGTCCACGAGCGGCACCACATCGCCGTCGAGCCCCGGTCGGACGGTGTCGGCCAGCCGCTCCCGGACGACCCGGTCGTCGAAGGTGGTGACGTGTAGCCGAGGTGCGGCGGCCGGTGCCAGCTCGGCGAGCACGGTCCGCCAGTAGGTGAGGTGCCGGACGAGCAGCCGGGCCTGCGTGTCGCCCGAGCCGGTGTCGCGGGCGCTGGACACCAGGGCGAAGAGTCGGAAGTGCGCCGACGCGTCGCTGCCGAAGTCCTGCGCCCGCAGCACCCGATGGGCAGCGGCCAGGTGCACCTCACTTCGTCGGCGGCGGCGGGCGGCCGCCTCGACGGCGAGGGCGTTTGTGGGATCGCTCAGCACCTCGCTGGCACGCATCGTGGTGACGATCCTGTTCTGGCTGACCGGTGCGACCGCCGAGCAGGTGCCGAACGGTACGACCGGCGACAGCTCCACCCCGGCGACGTCGGCAGGCAGCAGTTGCCACATCCGGGCCTCCACCCGCGCGAGCACGCGCGGATCGGCGCGGGCCGGGCGGACGAAGCGGTCCTCGCGCCACCGTCGTACCACCTCGGGTGGACGCACGGCCGCCGCCCGGTCGCGGGCCACGGTCAACAGCACACTGCGCAGGTCCGCGCCGGACAGCCCGGACAACGCGCTGCGGGACCCCGCCGGCATCGCCGCCCACGCCCGACGCTCCGCGCCAGCCAGGTCACCACCAGCCAGGTGACCGCCAGCCAGGTCACCACCAGGCAGATCACTGTCATCCATGGCTGTCACCCTGGCTCACTCGACGCGTCGGATCCATCGGTTTTGTCGCGGGCCCGGTGATTCGTTCACGTCATCAGCTCGACAGCGCCAGCGGCAGGTACCCGCCCGTGCCTCGAACTGTCCGGCGAAGCGCCAGAGCGCCGCCGGTGTTCCAGCCACCCACCATCAAGTGATCATGGAAGCCCACTGGTCGCGCGTACCCCCGTCTATGCTTCTCCGACGGTGCGGGCGTCGACGGGGGACGGACATGATTGACACTGTCATCTTCGATGTTGGTGGGACCATTCTCGACGAGTCCCGCGAATTCGCTGCCTGGGCCGACTGGCTCGGCGTGCCCCGGCACACCTTCTCGGCGGTCTTCGGCGCGGTGATCGCCCGGGGTCTGGACTATCAGGAGACGTTCCGGATCTTCCGGCCCGACTTCGATCTCACCATCGAGCTGGAGCGTCGCGAGGCTGCCGGCCAGCCGGAGTCGTTCGCCGAGGAGGATCTCTACCCGGACGCGCGAGGGTGCCTGGAGTCCTTGAAGGACCAGGGTCTGTTCGTGGGCCTGGCCGGTAACCAGCCAGCTCATGCGGAGGCGACCCTGCGCGATCTCGACCTTCCGGTGGACGTGATCGGCACGTCGCACGGGTGGGCTGTGGCGAAGCCGTCACCGGCGTTCTTCGAGCGGGTCGTCGCCGCGGGCGGTGGTGTCGCGTCGTCGATCCTGTACGTCGGCGACCGGCCCGACAACGACGTGCGCCCGGCCCTGGAGGCGGGCATGCAGACGTGCCTGATCCGACGTGGTCCGTGGGGGCACATCCTCGATCCCTCCGCAGTGGCCGATCGGTGCCTGTTCCGGATCGACTCGCTGGACGAACTCCCGAGCCTGGTGGCGAAGCACAACGCGGCCGGCGGTTGACCCGCCGGCCGCGCGATCGTGCGGTCCTGGAGGCCGCCCCTCCCCGGGCGGCCACCAGGACGTCGGTCAGGTCAGCGAGCAGGCCGCTCCGTTGACAGTGACCAGCCCGGGGCTCGGGTTGGCGCCGCCGCCCGTCGTCGCGTTGAAGCCGAACGTCACGGTGCCGCCGGGTGCGATCTTGGCGTTGTACGACTCGTTGCGCGCGGTCACCGTCGCGCCGGACTGGGCGACCTTCGCCAGCCACGCCTCGCGTACCCGCTGGTCACCGGTGAACGCGAAGCGCACGCTCCAGCCGTTGATGGCCGCGGTGCCCGTGTTCTGGATGGTCAGCTGCCCGGTGAACCCGGTGCCGCCCTGCCAGGCGCCGTAGTTGCTGTAGCGCGCCGTGCAGGTGGAGGCCGGCACCGCTCCGGCGTCACCCTGGTCGGCCAGGAACGAGGAGATCCAGGCCAGAGCCGAGTTCCAGTTGATCGCCACCTCGTTCGTCGAGTACGAGTTGATGTCGTCGACGTAGCAGAACATCGGCTCGCAGCCGGCCAGCAGTTGTGCCACGAACGGGTCCTGGAGGGCCGCGTTCGGGCCACCGGCGAGGGAGCCGGCGGGCGGTCGGGGCAGGTTCGGGTCGAGCTGGTGGCCGAAGATCCGGCTGTGCTGGTTCTGCGCGGCGTGCTCTCCCCACCCGGTGACGTAGGAGATGTTCAGGGCGTTGCGACCGAGGATGTAGTCCATGGCCTGTACGGCGCCGTCGCGGTAGACGGGGTTGCGGGTCAGGTCGAACGCGGTGGCCAGCACCACGGCGTTGTTGATGACGTTGCTGTTGCCGCCCCAGAAGTAGCTGTTGGCGTCACCGGGCATCGGCAGCCCGTACGCCTGCTGGCGCAGCTCGGCGAGGTACGTGTCGGCGGCGGCGGTGACCGAGGCGCGGACCCGGGCCAGATCGGCGGCGGGTAGCCCGTTCGGCACGGTGGCCAGGTCGAGGCGGCCCAGCGCGGCCACGCTCTGCCAGCCGAAGCCACGTGCGTCGAACACGTTTCCGGTGTGGTGCGGTGAGGCGGTCAGGTCGGCCAGGTAGTTCTGCGCGCCGGTGGTCAGGTACAGCTCGGCAGCCGCCCAGTAGAACTCGTCGGTGACGTTGCTGTCGTCGTACGCGCCGCCGCCGGTGCCGTCGGTTGGGCTGGCGTACACCGCCGGGTGGGCCTTGGCCGCGGCGTAGGCGGTCTTCGCGGCAGTGCCGCAGCGGGTCGCGAACGCCGCGTCGTACGGGGCGAAGAGCCGGGCGCACTGGGCGGCGGTGGCGGCCAGGTTGAGGGTGGCCGCTGTGGACGGCGGATGCAGCTCGCGCGGCTGCGGGTCGTCCTGCGGCGAGAGGGGCAGCCCGGTCCAGTTCTGATCGTGGATCTTGTGGTGGACCATGCCGGCGAGCGGCTTGCCGGCGGGCACCTGCATGCGCAGCAGGAACTCCAGCTCCCAGCGCGCCTCGTCGAGGATGTCCGGCACCCCGTTGTCGCGCTCGGGCACCCGCAGGGTGCCGTCGGCGAGTTCCGCGCCGCCGTTGGCGGTGGCCGCCGTCCTGGTCCGCTCGAAGGTGTTCAGCAGCTGGTAGGTGGCGATGCCGCCGTTGACCACGTACTTGCCGTGGTCGCCGGCGTCGTACCAGCCGCCCCGCACGTCCAGGGAGTAGTCGCAGACACCCGGCTGGCAGGGCACGTTGGTGTCGCCCTGGTTGGGTGCGACGCCGAGGTGGCCGGCGGGTCGGGCGTACTCGTCGCCGATCAGGTCACCGTCGATGGCGATGCCGCTGCGCTGGGCGTAGAAGAACTGCAGCGAGTCGGAGCGCAGCTGGTCGTAGAGGGCGCCGGAGATGTCGAACGGGTGACTGGTCTCGCCGTCCACGGTGAGCGTGAGCCCGGTGCCGGGGGTGCGGTAGCTGGAGAAGTCGACAGTCTGCACGTTCTGCCCGGAGGCGGCGTCGACACCACGAGCGGTGGTGGTGCCACTGGCCACGACGGCGCCGGCGGCGCTGCGCAGCTGCCAGGGCAGCGCCGCGGTGGCCTCGGTGACGACAGTGGCGTTCTTCGGGCCGCCGGGAAGGTAGCCGACCTGGTTGACGCGCACCCGCGGCCCGGTGTCCGGCTCGTACGGCTCGGGCGGCTCTCCGCCGCGCAGCGAGACGTCGTCCAGGCAGATGGTCTGCGCCTGGGCGGAACCGCCGACCTGGAAGATCAGTTGGGCGTTGGGATTGTCGTCCGGGACGGTGAAGGTCTGCTCGACCCGCTGGAGGGTCCCGGTCGCTGTGGCGTCCACTGCCGCGTACGTGGTGTACGGGGCGCTGCCGAGCTGCAACACGGCCTTGACCGCGGCGCCGGGGGTGGCGGAGACCGCGAAGCCGAGGGTGTATTCGGCGCCGGCGATCAGCGGCACGCCGTCCTGGCCGATGCCGGCGTCCCACGGGTTGGCCAACCCGCCCGCGACTGTGGTGCAGAGCTGGCCGTCGGTGACCGCCAGCGCGCCGGTGCCGAAGGAGAACCAGGGGCTGACCCCGGCGCTGAAGTCGCCGTTGTCGATCTGCTCGGGGGCGTCCGGTGGTGGGTCGGCGTGGGCCGCGCCGGCGCCGGCGCCGGTGAGGGCCAGAGTGGTCGCCGCAGCCAACAGGAGGCGGCGTCGGGATGGCGTCACGGGGAGTCCTTCCGGGACGGAAAGTGGGACGTTGGTGGTGGCACGGTGATGCGGGGGAACCTGGGAGCGCTCCCAGTCATCGGCTCGATGTTTCCAGTGCCGGTACGTCATGTCAATTGATCTGGTTGGATGGGTTTCAGCGTCCGACGAGGGCGGTCAGCCCGAGCGGCGCCCCCGAGGGACCGTCACCCGGACGTGAGATTGGCCGCGCCACGCGCCGTCGTCCTGATCTCCTAGAGACAACTGCGCCCTTCGCCTGGCAGGCTGCCTCCCATGACCCTGAAGCTGCGTTCCGTGGGAACGAGCGACCGTGGGCTGATCCGCAGCGGAAACCAGGACGCCCTGCACGCCGGCGCCTGGCTCGTCGCCGTCGCCGACGGCATGGGCGGAATGGCCGCCGGCGACCTGGCCAGCGCCCTCACCATCGACGCGGTCGCTCCGCTGGACCTGGAGACACCCGAGGACGCCCTGGTGGCCGCGCTCGAGGGCGGCATCGCGCTGGCCACCTCCCGGATCCGACAGGCGGTCGCCGAGGATCCCGAGCGCCAGGGCATGGGCACCACGCTGACCGCCCTGCTCTTCGCTCGTACCGGCAGCTGCCTGGCGCTCGCGCACGTCGGCGACTCCCGGGCCTACCTGTTCCGCGAGGGCGTGCTCAAGCAGGTCACCCGGGACGACACGTTCGTCCAGATGCTTGTGGATCAGGGCGTGATCACCGCCGACCAGGCCAGCAGCCACCCGCGCCGGGCCGTGGTCACCCAGGCGTTGCAGGGCGACGAGGTCTCCCCGTCGTACGCGACAATGGTGCCCCGGGCCGGCGACCGGTGGCTGCTGTGCAGCGACGGCCTCTCCAACGTGGTTCGCCCGGACACCCTCACCGAGGTGCTCAGCGGCTATCCGGACCGGGACGCCTGCGCCGCCAAGCTGATCGACCTGGCCCTGCACGCCGGCGCGCCGGACAACGTCACAGTCGTGGTGGCCGACGTCGTCGAGGAGTAGGCCCGGCGCTCAGCGCCGACGTGGCGTGGCGTGCCGGGTGGGTGTCGCCGTTCCCGGATCCTCCGGCCACGGGTGCCGGGGATAGCGCCCGCGCAGCTCGGAGCGGACCTGCGGATAGCCGGTACGCCAGAACGACGCCAGGTCCGCGGTGACCGCCACCGGCCGGCCGGCGGGCGAGAGCAGGTGCAGCAGCACCGGCACCCGACCGTCGGCGATGCGGGGGGCCGCCGGCCAGCCGAACGTCTCCTGGAGCTTCACGGCGAGCACCGGCGCGGCCGGGTCGCCGTAGTCCAGCCGGATCCGAGAACCACTCGGCACCTCGATCCGCTCCGGGGCCAGCTCGTCGAGGCGGGCGGCCTGCGCCCACGGCAGCAGCCGGCGCAGCGCCGACGGCACGTCCACTCGCGCCAGGTCGGCCCGGCGTCGCGCGGCGGCCAGCTCCGGGCCCAGCCACGTCGGCGCGGCGTCGAGCAACGAGTCGTCCCCGACCTCCGGCCACGGCTCGCCCAGGTGGTGCCGGAGGAACGCGAGCCGCTCGCGCAGCGCCCGCGCCGCCGGCGTCCACTGCAACAGCCCCAGCCCCTCCTGGCTCAGGCCGGTCAGCAGCGCGGCGGCCACCTCCGCCCGGTCCGGCCGGTCCAGCCGCCGCTGGACCAGCTCGATCGCGCCCAGCCGGGTCACCTCCCGGGCCACCACGTCTCCGTCCGACCAGCCGACCTCGCGGCCGGTTCGCAGCAACGGACCGGCAGCCTCCCGGGCCGTCGCCTCGTCCACAGGGGAGGCCCGGCGGATGCGGGCCGACGGCGCGCCGGGGGTGCGGTCCGCGACCGCCACCGCCAGCCAGTCGGACCCGGCCAGCCCCGAACCGGCCGCCAGTTCCGCGGCCGTCCCGCCGGTCATCAGGTACGCCGAACCGCCCGGCCGCCGCACCCGGGCCAACCGTTCCGGGTACGCCAGACCGACGAGCAGCCCGGCGGCGAGATCGTCGCTCAGTCCACCCGAGCCGGTGCGGCCCTTCGGCGGGGCGCCGGCAGGCAGCGCGGCCCGCAGCCGGCGTACCTCGGTGCGCCAACGGGCTGTCGCGCCCGCGTCCACGCCGGTGCGCAGCCGACGCCAACCGGCGACCAGATCGTCACCGGGGCCGGCCGCGCTCTCCTCGGCGAGCAGGGCGACCACCTCGGCCGCCCGGTCGGCACCGACCCGGCCGGCGCCGTCGAGCAGCGCCCGAGCCAGCCGTGGGTGCGCCCCGGCGGCCGCGATCGACCGCCCCCGCGCCGTGATCCGACCGTCGGCGTCGACAGCGCCCAGGGTCTCCAGGGTTTCCCGGGCCACTGTCATCGCGGCGGCCGGCGGAGCGTCGGGCAACGCGAGCCCGACGCCGTCCGGTCGGCCCCAGGCGGCCAGCTCCAACGCGAAGCCGGTCAGGTCGGCGGTGGCGATCTCCGGCTCGGCGCGAGCGGGCAGCCGCTCGTGGGTCGCCGCCGACCAGCAGCGGTAGACGTACCCGGGGGCCTCCCGGCCGGCCCGGCCGGCCCGCTGGGTGGCGGCGGCGCGGGAGACCGGCACGGTGACCAGCGCGCCCAGCCCGCGGGCCAGGTCGATCCGGGGCACCCGGGACAGCCCGGCGTCCACCACGATCCGCACACCCGGGACGGTCAGACTGGTCTCGGCCAGCGCGGTGGCCAGCACCACCCGCCGCCGGTCCGCGCGACGCAGCGCGGCGTCCTGCTCGGCGCCGCGTTGACGACCGTGCAGCGGCAGCAGCGCGACCGCGTCCCGCAGGTCGGCCAGCCTGCCGGTGACCGCCGCGATCTCGCCGGCCCCGGGCAGGAAGACGAGCACGTCGCCGTCGTGCTCGCGCAGCGCCCGACGAACGGTGGCGGCCACGTGGTCGAGCAGGGCCCGGTCCACCGGCCCGGCCCCTGGCGGGGCGATCGGGCGCGCCGGGGGCACCCAGATCCGCTCCACCGGGTGCAACGCCGAGTCGGCGCGTACCACAGGTGCCGGGGTGGGCCCGCCCAGCAGCGCGGCGAACCGGTCGGTGTCCGGGGTCGCCGACATCGCCAGCAGCCACAGGTCCGGCCGGAGGGTGGCGCGCGCCTCAACTGTGAAGGCCAGCGCGAGGTCGGCGTCGAGTTGGCGTTCGTGGCACTCGTCGAGCAGCACGGCACCCGTGCCGGGCAGCTCCGGGTCGTGGTGCAGCCGGCGGACCAGCAGGCCGGTGGTGACCACCTCGATCCGGGTGGCCGGGCCGACCCGCCGCTCGCCGCGTACCGCGTAGCCGACCCGCTCACCGACCCGCTCGCCGAGCAGCTCGGCCATGCGCCGGGCAGCGGCACGGGCCGCCACCCGGCGGGGTTGGGCGATCACCACCCGACCGGTCACCCGGTCGGCCACTGCCAGCGGCGCGAGTGTGGTCTTGCCGGTGCCCGGCGGGGCCACCAGCACACCGGCGCCGGCCGCGTCGAGTGCCGCGACCAGCGCCGGCAGCACCGGACGGACCGGCAGGTCAAGTGTTACGTCGGAGAGCACGGCCCAGTCTCGCACCGGGACGGGTGCGTCAGGAGCGACGGACCTCGCCGACGCCGAGCACGAAGGCCCGCCAGGCCGTCGCACCGAAGGCGAGCACCGGGCCGGAGCGGTCCTTGGTGTCCCGGACGGCGACCTGACCGTCGACTGTCGCGACCTCCACGCAGTTGCCGTTGCCGCTGCTGCGCGTGCTGGTGCGCCAGTCCGCTCGGGTCAGGTCGTACGCCGTCATCCGCGGTACCTCTCGTCTGCGTCGGCGTGCCGCAGAGGCGGTCACGCAAAGTTACGAGAAGCATGCTCAAGACGGGTCAACGACGCCGTCGGATCGAGCGCCATCCGGCACAGCTCCTCGTGCAGAAGGCTATACCCGAGCACATGATCGGCTTCCTCCAGAGCCAGTCCCATCGTGAGGTTATCCAGGTAAACCACTGACGCGTCGGCGGCATCGGCGAAGTTGAGGATCACGTACGGGGTGCTCATCGCGGGATGCCCGCCAGCGGTGAAGGGAAGTACCTGGATTGTCACGTTGGGTAGCTGCGCGATCCGGCTCATGTGGACCAGTTGTTCGGCCATCACCGCGGCGCCGCCGACCGGGCGCAGGAGCACCGCCTCGTTGAGGATCACCGACAGATCGACAGGGTCCTCGCGGCGCAGCACCTCCTGCCGACGCAGTCGGGCGGCGATCTTGCGCTCCAGACCGTCCTCGCCGGCGGTACGCCGGAAGATCTCCCGGGCGTACGCCTCGGTCTGCAGCAGCCCGGGCACCGACTCGGCCTCGTACGTGCGCAGCGCCGCCGCCTCGGCCTCCAGCCCGACGTAGAACTCGAACCACTCGGGGAGCACGTCGCTGTAGTTCTGCCACCAGCCGCGCTGCTGTGCCCCCCGGGCGATCTCGATCAGCGCCTCGGCATCCGAACCGGTCACCTGGTACAGCGCGAGAGCGGCCCGGACGTCGCGCGGTTTGATGCCGATCTGCGCGGTCTCGATCCGGGAGAGATTGCTCTTCGACATGTCGAGCTGACGGGCGGCCACATCGAGGGTCATGCCCGCGCGTTCCCGGAGTTGGCGGAGTTCCCGGGCGATGCGGCGCCGCCGCACGGTCGGGCTGGCGGCGGATCGGATGGTGGGAGTGGCGGTCACCGTCCGAGTCTGCCACGACAAGATCCGCAGGTCGCAGATGCACGGAGTGCAACTTTCAAATCTGGGAGTTGCGTTGCAGTAGCTGTCGGTGCATCCTTTCCCGGTCGCGATCACTGTGGACACACCTGTGCGGGAGGACCGTTGCTCATCGCCGACGAGTTCTTCCTGATCGCACACAACGACAGTCGCGGCAAGGCCAAACTGCATCCGGCGGCGACCGGGCTCGGGCTGGCCGGTGGGCTCCTAGGCGAGCTGATCCTTTATGGACACATCACCGTCACGGCCGGGCAGATCAGCGTCATCGACAGGCGTCCGCCGGCCGATGCCCTGGCGCACACGGTGCTGGACCAGTTGGTGGGTGAGTCCCAGCACCGGGAGCTGCGCACCTGGCTGAGCTTCCTGTCCCAGAGCGCCACGACCTCGGTGGGGGAGCGGTTGGCCCGCGCCGGGGTGTTGCGCCGCCAGGAGAGTCGCCGGCTGCTGCGTACCTCGGTCAGCTACCTGCCGATCGACCTCAACGCGGTGGCCTGGCCGGCCACCCGACTACGGGCCCTCCTGGACCGACCGGACCCGCCGGGCGTGCCGGACGCCCTGCTGCTCGGCCTGGTCGTGGCCGCGGGGCTGACCCGCGAGGTGCTGTGGAGCGCCGGCCCCCGCGCGCACCACCGGCTGAACGTCCTCATCCCCGCGCTGCCGGCGCCGCTCAAGGAACTCGTCGGACACACCGAGGCCGCCGTCGGCGCCGCCGTGCTGCGCGGCATCCCCTGATCCCCCTCCGGTAACCCCAACCCTCCCCTCGTCAATCGGAGTAGTCGTATGCCCCCGACATCGACAGTCGACCGACCCAGCAACGTCTCCGAAGCCCTGGCCCGAGGTCGCCTCGGCATCCCCTCGGTGATCTTCTTCGTCCTCTCCGCCGCCGCGCCGCTGACAGTGGTGGCCGGCGTCGTCACCACCGGCTACGGCGTCATCGGGGTGACCGGCATCCCGCTGGCCTTCCTGCTGATCGCAGCGGTGCTCGCGCTCTTCTCGGTGGGTTACGTGGCGATGTCCCGCCGGGTGGAGAACGCCGGCGCCTTCTACGCCTACATCTCCCGCGGCCTCGGCCGACCGGCCGGCGTGGGCGCCGCCTGGGTCGCGCTGATCGCGTACAACGCGTTGCAGGTCGGGCTGTACGGCACCATCGGCGTGGCGGCCGAGCCGGTGCTCGACCGGCTCTTCGGCGGGCACCCGCACTGGGCGGTAGTGGCCCTGGTGGCGTGGGCGTTGGTCGGCCTGCTCGGCCTGCTCCGGGTCGACCTCAACGGCATGGTCCTGGCCGCGCTGCTGGTCGCCGAGATCGTGGTGGTCCTCGTCTTCGACCTGGGACAGCTCGGCAACCCGGCCGACGGTGGGGTCAGCTTCGCCCCGTTCTCACCGGACAACCTCTTCGTGCCGGGTGTCGGCGCGGTGCTGGTGCTCGCCGTCCTCGGCTTCGTCGGCTTCGAGTCGGCGGTGGTGTTCAGCGAGGAGAGCAAGGACCCGAAGCGGACGGTGCCGCTGGCCACCTACCTCTCGGTGGCGATCATCGCCGGGCTGTACGCGCTGTCGTCCTGGACCATGACCGTCGCGGTCGGGCAGGACAAGATCGTCGCCGAGGCCGGCGAGCAGAGCGTCGGGCTGAT
Source organism: Micromonospora sp. NBC_00330 (assembly GCF_036136635.1). Lineage (NCBI taxonomy): Bacteria > Bacillati > Actinomycetota > Actinomycetes > Micromonosporales > Micromonosporaceae > Micromonospora > Micromonospora sp. NBC_00330. Next base: position 3,618,630 of record NZ_CP108012.1, on the reverse strand, counting down.
CTTCAACCTGGCCGCCGCGCACCTTGGCGACACCGCGGTCACCATCGGGCAGGTGCTCTTCCTGACCTCGGTGCTCGCGGCGATGATCTCGTTCCACAACACCACTGCCCGCTACACCTTCGCGCTCGGTCGGGAGCGGGTGCTGCCGGCGGTGTTCGGGCAGACCTCGGCCCGTACCGGGGCGCCACGGGCCGCCTCCGTGGCGCAGAGCGTCCTCGGACTGCTGGTCATCCTGCTGTACGCGATCAACGGCTGGGATCCGGTCGTGCAGCTCTTCTTCTGGGTCGGCACCACCGGCGGCTTCGGTGTCCTGCTGCTGATCGCCACAACCTCGGTGGCGGTGATCGCCTACTTCGCCCGCTCCGCCGGGGGCGAGAACCTCTGGCGGCGGGCCATCGCGCCCGGCCTGGCCACCATCGCGCTCTTCGTGATCATCTGGTTGGCCGTGTCGAACTTCGCCAACCTGCTCGGCGTCGCGCCGGACTCGACGCTGCGCTGGGCGCTGCCCGCCGCGTACCCGGTGGCCGCCCTGCTGGGCATCGGCTGGGCCCTGCTGCTGCGTAGCAACCGCCCGGACACGTACGCCCGGATCGGCCTGGGTGCGGCGAGCGCCGCGGCCGCCGTCAAGCCGGAGGCCCCGGCCGCCGTGGAGGTGACCCGATGAGCGTCGTCATCGAGCAGCTCGGGCCGGAGGAGACCACCCTCGTGGCAGGTCGGATCGCCGAGGCGTTCACCGTCCTGGAGGTGACGTACTGGCTGGTGCCCGACCCGAGCAAGCGGGAGGCCGTACTGGCCGGCGACTTCGAGATCCTGGTCGGGCACGCGATGCGGCACGGCATCGTCCACGCCACAGCGGACCGGGCCTCGGTCGCGGTCTGGTTTCCGTCGGTCGGTGAGCCGGCGCCGCCGCCGGCGGACTACGACGCCCGACTGGCCGCCGCCTGCGGCGAATGGACCGACCGGTTCGAGCACCTCGACGAGCTGTTCGCGGCGAACCACCCGCATCCGGATCACCACCACCTCGCGTTCCTGGCGACCCGGCCGGACCGGCAGGGGCAGGGGTTGGGGAGCGCGCTGATGCGGCACCACCACGCCTGGCTGGACGCCAACGGAATGCCGGCGTACCTGGAGGCGAGCAGCCCGCGCAGCCGGGACCTGTACGCGAAGCACGGCTACCTGGCCGGCGAGCCGTTCCGGGTGCCCGACGGAACGCCGTTCTGGCCGATGTGGCGGGAGCCGGCCGGGCACTGAGCCGGTCGGCACCGAGCCGGTCGGTCGACGCGACCAGCACGCCCTGTTGTCGCACTGTAACGCTCACGTGACAGCACGGACAGAGCGGAGGGCCGGGTCCATGGGACCCGGCCCTCCGCTCGTCAACTGGTCAGTACGTGCCGTCGAGCTGGCCGCGCAGCTTGGTCAGCGCCCGGGTCAGCAGTCGCGAGACGTGCATCTGCGAGACGCCGATCTGGTCGGCGATCTGCGACTGGGTCAGGTTGCCGTAGAAGCGCAGCGTGAGGATCTTCTGCTCGCGCTCGTCGAGGGTGGCCAGCGCCGGGCCGAGGGCGACCCGCAGCTCGGCCAGCTCGAACTCGCTGTCCTCGCCGCCGAGCATGTCGCCCAGCTCGGTGGCGCGCTCGCCGTCGCCGGTCGGGGTGGACAGCGACACCGCGTTGTACGCGCGGGCGCCTTCCAGGCCCTCCAGCACCTCTTCCTCGGTGAGCTTGAGGTGCGCGGCGATGTCGGCGACCGTCGGCGAGCGGCCGAGGGTCTGCAGGAGCGAGCTGTTGGCGTCGGAGATGGCCAGCCGCAGCTCCTGGAGGCGGCGGGGCACCCGGATGTCCCAGGTGCGGTCCCGGAAGTGCCGCTTGAGCTCGCCGATGATGGTGGGGATCGCGTAACCGGCGAAGTCGACACCGCGCTCGGGGTCGAACTTGTCGATGGCCTTGATCAGGCCGATCGCGGCGGTCTGCGCCAGGTCGTCGTTCGGCTCGCCGCGCCCGCTGTAGCGGTGGGCGAGGTGGTTGGCGAGCGGCAGCCAGGCCTCGATCGCGCGGTCCCGCAGAGCGGCGCGCGACGGGTGGTTGGCGGGCAGCGCCGCCATCGCGTTGAGCAGGTCGGCGGCGCTGTCGGTGAGAGCGCGCGGGTCGAGCTTGGTGGTGGCCTTGACGGCGGCGCTCGGCTGCTCGGTGATCGTTGGCGCGGTCATGGGTGGTCCTCCCTGCACCTCGTCCGCTGACGAAAAAGACGTGACGCTTTGGTTTAGCTTCCAATAGGCCGTTCGGGAGTCACCTTAACCTGATCGTCTCCCAGAAATCTAGCCGAAAGGTTGATGTACTTAAGGTGTGTCGAGTAACAAAACGGGCAAATAACGCGGAAGTTGAGGTGGTTGTGAGGATCCTTACCCGTTGTTCCCGCCCAATCCGCTGCCCGGTCGGCCGGCCGGTCCGGCCGATCGGCCCACGGGTCGCGTCGACTGGTCAACATGAAATCCGACAAGTCGCCAGGAGTGTCGACTATCCGTCCTTGTCCCGCTGGTGGGACCGGCCGTAGCGTCGCGTGTACACACCCGGTTCGGAGGCACCGTGCTCGATCCAGCCGCTCCCCAGCTTGTCGTGAACAGTCGCACCCTCTACTTCAGCTGGCTGCCGGCGGATCCCGACGCGGTCGCCGCGCTGGTCCCGCCGGGTCTCTGCCCCCGCCCCGACCGGCAGGTCTTCCTCAACCAGTACATCGTCGACGACGAGACGCAGACCTCCGGCTTCGGCGCGTACTCGCTGACCTACCTCGGCGTCTCGCTCCTGGGCGTCGACGCGCCCGGCGGCCTCAACGCCGGTGGCTGGTGGACCCACTACGTGGCCTCCAGCCGGCGGGTCCGTGAGTACGCCGTCGCCCGCGGCGCCCCGGTGCTCGCCGGGCGCACCCGGATCGACGTGAACGGCGAGGACCTGCTCTCCGAGACGGAGATCGACGGCACGCCGTTGATCCGGGCCCGGTGTCGGGTGGGGGAGACCGGCCACGTGATCAGCAGTGGGCACCACCGCTACTTCACCCGGCGCGACGGCCAGTTGCTCAGCTCGGCCTACCCGTTCGTCGCCGAGCCGGTCGCCCCGTTCGAGGTCGAGTCGGTGGAGTTCCTCCAGCCCGGCCACCCGATGTACGCGCTGCGCCCGGCCAACCCGCTGACCATCGGCTTCGGCTACTACTCACCGCGCTCGTCGTTCGCCTACCCCGGCGGGCTGAACGTGCACGCGGTCGCCGCGCCGGAGCCGGCCCGGCCGCATCACCAGGTGCCGGCCAGCCTCGCCCGCAGCGGCCTGCCGTCCGGGTCGTAGACCAGCCGGTACACCGGCAGCGCCCAGGCCCGGGTGTACCACGGCAACCGCTCGGGGCGGTGCGGGCGCAGCCGCCCGGGCGGCCGTTCTCCCACCTGGCCGTCGTCGTACCACTGCTGTAGCGCGTCGGCGGCGGCCGTCACGGCCGCGACGGCGTCCGCCGGGTCCAACAGGTCGGCGTCGTCCGCGCCGTCCGGGTCGCGGTCCAGGTGCTCGCGCCACAGCCGCAGTCGCAGGTCCCGGGCGAAGCTCCGCGCGCCGTCACCTCGCCCAGCCGGGTCGGTGGGTTCCCGCTGGTCCGGGGTCTCGTCGAGCACCGCGCAGGACAACTCGCTGTCGTGCGTCCAGGACCGCCGGTTGAAGTTGTCGCTGCCCACGCTGGCCCAGACGTCGTCGACCACGCAGACCTTCGCGTGCACGTAGACCGGGTCGCCGGCGTGGTTCTCCACGTCGAACACGTGCACCCGGTCCGGTGCGGCCCGCTCACACAGCGACAGCGCCTGCTCGCGCCCGACCATGTTCGGCGGCAACGCCAGCTTGCCGTCCACGTCCGGGTGGCGGGGGACGACGGCGATCAGGTGCAGGTCCGGGTTGTCCCGTAACGCGTGCGCGAACAGGTCCGCGACCTCGGCCGACCAGAGGTACTGGTCCTCGATGTAGATGAGTCGGCGGGCCCGGCGTACCGCCTTGGTGTAACCCCGGGCCACGGTCCGCTCGCCGTGCGGTGCGAACGAGTAGCGCGGGCGGACGGCGGGGTAGGTGCGCAGCACCTGGATCTGGTGCGGACCGCAGGGCGGCGGATCCGCCGGCTGCTCGGGCAGCGGGTCGGGGCGCAGGTCCGAGCCGCGCAGCCGGTCCCGCAGGTAGGCCATCGGGTTCTCCGAGTCCAGCGGCATCGGGTCGGTCCAGCGTTCCCGGAACAGGGTGTCCAACGCGCCGACCACCGGACCGCGCACCGCGAGCTGCACGTCGTGCCAGGGCGGATTGGGTCCGTACCGGGGGGACATCTGCACCGGTTGCGGGTCGCCGTGGTGCGCGGCGTCGTCGCGGCGGCTGTGGCACAGGTCGATCCCGCCGGCGAAGGCGACGTCCCGCTCCGGCGCGCCCTGGTGCCGCAGCACCACGAGCTTCTGATGGTGCGAGCCGCCGCGCCGGACCCGTTGGTCCAGCAGCACCTCGCCACCGGCGGCCGAGATCGTCTCGCTGAGGTCGCGGTTCTCGGCCTCGCTGTACGCCAGGACGTCGAGGTGCGAGCGCCAGATCAACCCCTTGACCACCACACCGCGCTGCGCGGCCTGGGCGAAGAGTTGGGCCACTGTCGGACCGTCCGGGCGCAGTCGCTGGTCCGGGTCCCCCCGCCAGTCGGTGAAGAACAGGTGGTCGCCGGGGCCCAGGGCCTCGACCTCGTCGACCAGGCGGTCGAAGTACGCGGCACCGTGAATCAACGGCTCGGCGAGGTTTCCCGTGGTCCATACGGGTATGCCAGAGACCGGGTTGGCGCGTTCCTCTGCGGTGAGGAACCAGTCCTGCAACGGCACCGTCCAGCCCCCTGAGGTCGGCAACGTCCTCACGGTAGGACCCCCGACGCGGGTCCGCACGCCAGGCCCCCGGACCGGTGACCTGGCCGACGCCATCGGAAGCGACGCGACAACAGCCGAGGAGGCCACACTATGCCCCGCGACACGACGAATCCCGTGACCGAGAACCGCGAGCCGGCGGTGGAGAGCGAACGGGGTGCGCTGGTAGCGGTGTTGGTGATGGTAATTCTGGGCGTTGCCGGGATTTTTGCGGTCTCCTGAGGCGGCGCCGACGCCCCCGGGGGTGAACCGGAGGCGTCGGCGCCGAACTCAGCGGTCGGCAGTGGTCAGGGCCGGGTGCCCTGGCCGCCGGTGTGCGGGAGCTGCTCGGTGGGGATCACGCCGAGGCGGCCGGCCTGGAAGTCCTCGAACGCCTTGAGCAGCTCGTCCCGGGTGTTCATCACGAACGGGCCGTACTGTGCCACCGGCTCCCGGATCGGCTGACCACCCATGATGTAGAGGTCCAGTGCCGGGGTGTTGCCGTCCTGCGTGGTGTCGGCGCTGAACCGCAGCGCGTCACCCGCGCCGTGCACCGCGAGCTGGCCGGTACGCACCGGCCGCCGGTCGGTGCCGACAGTGCCGCGACCGCCCAGCACGTACACCAGGGCGTTGAAGTCGGGCCGCCACGGCAGGTCGACCTGTGCGCCCGGCTGCACCGTGACGTGCGTGATGGTGATCGGGGTGAAGGTCGAACCCGGGCCGCGGTGCCCGGCGACCTCGCCGGCGATGACCCGGATCAGGGCGCCGCCGTCGGGCGTGGTGAGCAGCGCCGACTCCCGACCCCGGATGTCCTGGTAGCGGGGCGGGTTCATCTTGGCCGAGCGGGGCAGGTTGACCCACAGTTGGGTGCCGTGGAAGAGCCCGCCGCTCATCACCAGGTGCTCCGGCGGCGCCTCGATGTGCAGCAGGCCGCTGCCCGCCGTCATCCACTGGGTGTCGCCGTCGGTGATGGTGCCGCCACCGCCGTTGGAGTCCTGGTGGTCGAAGACGCCGTCGATGATGTACGTGACGGTCTCGAAGCCGCGGTGCGGGTGCCACGGAGTGCCCTTGGGCTCGCCCGGCGCGTAGTCGACCTCGCCCATCTGGTCGAGGTGGATGAACGGGTCCAGGTCGGTGGTCGACACCCCGGCGAAGGCGCGACGGACCGGGAAGCCCTCACCCTCGAAGCCGCTGGGCGCCGTGGTCACCGTGCGGACCGGGCGGATCGTGGTGGCCTCGTCGAGCTGGGGCAGGCGGGGCAGGACGAGAACGTTGTCGACGGTGATCGCGGGCATGTCGAGGCTCCTAGCGTGAGGCGGGGGTGGTCGAGCTGACCCGCGATGCCCGCAGGCGCTCGCCGAGCCGGTCGAAGATCCGGGTGAGGCAGGCGACCTCGGCATCGTCGAGGTCGTCCATGAGATGGGTACGCACCGACGCCAGATGGTGGGGTGCGGCTTCCCGCAGGGCGAGCAGCCCGGCGGCGGTGAGCACCGCCTCGCTGCCGCGCCGGTCGTCCGGGCAGGGCTCCTTGCTGACCAGGCCGCGACGCTGCATGGAGGAAACCTGGTAGGTGAGGCGGCTGGGCGAGAAGATCAACCGGCTGGCCAGCTCGCCCATCCGTAGCCGCTGCCCGGGTGCCTCGGAGAGCAGGACCAGCACGTGGTAATCGGCGAAGCTGAGGTCGCTGTCGACCCGTAGGTCCTCTTCCAACTGGGTGTAGAGACGCTGGCTGGCCTCGATGTAGGCGCGCCAGGCGGCCTCTCGGGTGCTGTCCAGGCTCTCGGTCATGCCACGACGGTAGCACTCTTTCAAAATTTAAGTAATGCCGTTGAGCGTTGCCTGGGTCACTTCCTCACACGTTGACCGCCAGATCGTGCAGTTTTGAAGGAAGCCTGCGTTAATCCGGCGGCGCGTGGGCCTCGGCTTGTGCCAGACTCCGGCCTCGTGGAACACGTTGAACTCTCCGCCGCCGACCTGTTGCTGCGCCCCTGGCGGGACGAGGACGCCCCGGCCGTGCGCGACGCCCTCCGGGACCCGGCGATCGCCCAGTGGAACCCGCAGGGTGGCGGCCCGATCGACGACGAGGTCGCTCTGCTCTGGGTGCGTCGCCGGGCCGACTGGTCGACCGGCGGTCACGCCTCGATGGCGGTCACCGCGGCGACCGGCGGCGAACTGCTCGGCTCGGTGTCGCTGCACCGCATCCACGACGGCGACGCGTCCATCGGCTACTGGACGGTGCCAGCGGCACGGGGGCGTCAGGTGGCGGTCCGTGCCGTCGTCCGGCTCACCGAGTGGGCGTTCGCGGATCTCGGGCTGCACCGGGTGGAGCTGTGTCACGCGGTGGCAAACCCGGCGTCCTGCCGGGTCGCCGACCGTGCCGGCTACCCGGCCGAGGGGACGCTGCGTGAGTCGTACCGGTACGGCGACGGCCGGCGCTACGACGAGCACCTGCACGCCCGCCTGGCCACCGACCGCTAGTCGGAGGCGGGCCGGGGCCGGAACACACTCCAGCCTCGGCCGCGCCTGTCGTCTCGAGCCGTCACTCGGTGACCTTGCGGAGGAACGTCGCGAGGGCGGTCCTGACGCGGTCGATCCGCTCCGGCAGGGGCAGCGGCTCGGGCGCGGGAGGCCCGGCGTGCTTCTTCCCCCGCAGGTACAGCGAGCAGGCCAGGTCGGAGCACAGGTACGTGCCCACGGAGTCGCCCTGCCGTCCGCTCGGGCCGGCCTTGGGGGCGGTCATCAACGACACGCCACCGCCGAGGTGGGTGGTCAGGCAGAACGAGCACATGCTGTGCCGCACGCGCCCCACCTGGTGCGTCGCGGCCCGCAGCACCACCCCGGCCAGCTTGCCGTCGGTCTCGGCGACCAGGTAGGCCCGCTGCGGCGCGGATGGATCCCGCCAGCCGAGAAAGTCGAGGTCGTCCCACTGGCGCATTTCAAGATCGTTCGGTACGGCCAGCCGCTTCGCCTCGCCCTTGCTGCAATTGACGAAGGACGCGCGGATGACGGATTCGGTCAGGGCCAACATAGGTAGTAGCCTAGCCCTCTTAGGCAAGCGATTATTACGGCTAGGTTAGGAGTGTGCTGCATGGCACGTGCCGGGGTGACCGTCGAGCGCCTGACGCTGGCCGCGGCGGAGTTGGCCGACGAGGTGGGCGTGGAGAACGTCACTGTGGCCGCGCTCGCCCGCCAGTTCGGGGTCAAGGACGCCAGCCTGTACTTCCACCTCAAGAACGCGCACGAACTGCGGGTCAGGATCGCCCTGCTGGCACTGGCGGAGCTGGCCGACCGGGTCGCCGCGGCGCTCGCCGGCCGGGCCGGCAAGGACGCCCTGGTGGCGTTCGCCAACGCGTACCGCGACTACGCGCGAGAGCACCCGGGCCGCTACGCGGCCATGCAGATCGACCTCGACCCCCAGACCGCCGCCGCGAGCGCGGGCGTCCGGCACGCCGAGATGACCCGGGCGATCCTGCGCGGCTACCGGCTCTCCGAGCCCGACCAGACCGACGCGGTGCGGATGATGCACAGCACGTTCCACGGGTTCGTGAGCCTGGAGAAGACCGGCGGCTTCCGGCACACCCCGCGCCCCACCGACGACTCCTGGTCGCGCACCCTGGACGCCCTCGACGCCGTCCTCACCAACTGGCCGTCGCGCTGAGCTGCCGCAGAGCCACGGCATAGGCTCGGTGGCGTGGATGATCTGGAGTTGGCCGACTGGCGGGAACGGGTGGCCCGGCTGTACCTGTCCGACGTCGACCTGGCGGGCTTCCGCGCCGGCCGCGACGAACTCTTCGCCACCCACCCGCAGAGCCCGATCCCCGTGGCGGAGCGGCCCGACTTCGCCGGGGTGCGCTACTTCCCGCCCAACCCGGAGGCCGTGGTCGAGGCGGCCCTGCGATCAGCCAGCGGTGAGCTGCGCATCGACACCGGTGGCCCGGACGGGGTGGTCGCGTACCGGCGGGTCGCGGTGGCCGAGACGCCGTGGGGGCCGCTGACCCTGTGGTGGATCGAGGCGTACGGGGGTGGGCTGTTCGTTCCGCTGCGCGACGGCACCTGCGGGCGGGAGAGCTACGGCGGAGGCCGGTACCTCACCGACACCGTGAAGGGCACCTTCGGCCGGGGCGTCGAGCTACTGCCCGGCGACCGGGTCCGGCTGGACGGCAACTACCTCTACAACCCGAGCTGCGCCTACGACGACCGCTGGGCCTGCCCGCTGGCGCCACCGGAGAACCGGGTCGACGTGCCGCTGCGGGCCGGCGAGCTGGCGTACCACGACTGAACGACGAAACGGCCGCCCGCCCCGAGTGTTCCCCGGGCGGGCGGCCGATCGTCGCTCAGCGGTTGGCGTCCGCCTGTCCCGACATCTGCATCCGACCGAGCAACTGTCGCGCCTGATCGGCGAGCTGCGCGTCGACCGTCACCGCGTACTGGCCGGCGCGCAGCGAGCTGGCCGAGGTGAAGTCGCGCTGGCCGCCCGTCATGGCGTGCGCGACCGCACCGAACACGGCACCCCAGATCGCACCGATGACCAACCCGACCAGGATCACCGCAAGCCAGTTGCCGACTGTGAAGATGCCGAACAGCAGGCCGATGAAGAGCCCGAACCAGGCGCCGGTACCGGCGCCGAGCAGACCGGCCCGACCGGTGGTCATGCGCCCGAGCACCGTCTCCACCAATGTGAGGTTGGTGCCGACAATGGCGCTGTGTTCCACCGGAAACCGGTTGTCGGCCAGGTAGTCGACGACCCGCTGCGCGGTCGGATAGTCCGGGTACGAGCCGATCGTCACGGTCGGCGGGCCGGCTTCCGGCCCGTGGCCGTCCCCGGCCGGTGTCGACAGGCGGCCGGCCGGCCCGGATGGAAGCAGGTCGCCACCCTGTGTGCCGGACCGCCAGGCGGCGGTCGGCCCCGAAGCTGACGTCATGAGCATCCTCCCTCGTCAGCTCGCCGCGTTCCCGCCCAAGCCGACCGGTAACGCGGTCTCCACTGTCGGACAGGAGGGGAATGGGCGCGGACTGCCCGGGTAGGCAGTCAGGTGGAGAGCGGACAGATCAGCGACTACGCGTTCCTCGCCGACGGCCGCACCGCGGCGCTGGTGGACGCCTCGGGCTCGGTGAACTGGTGGTGTCCTGGCCGGTTCGACGCCCCGTCGGTGTTCGGGCGGCTGCTCGACGACGGTGCGGGGCACTGGTCGATCCGGCCGGAGGCCGATTTCACTGTCGAACGGAGCTACCTGAAGGACACCCTGGTGTTGCGGACCGTCTTCCGCACCGCGCAGGGGGAGGTCGCGCTCACCGACGCGCTCGCCTTCGAGCCCGGCTCGCGAGGTCACGACATCGGAATGCACCCACCGCAGGTGCTGGTCCGTAGCGTGCAGGGACTCTCCGGTGCGGTGCCGATACGGGTGCACTACCGTCCGCGCTTCGAGTACGGGCGCACCATCGCCTACCTGGTCGAGCGTGAGGACATGCTCGAGGCCATCGCCGGGGCCGCGCGGCTCACCTTCCGCAGCAGCGTGCGGTTGGCGTGCGGCGACGATGGCGATGCCGCAGCGACGTTCACCGTCCGCGCCGGCGCGACCCACAACTTCAGTCTCGGGTACGCCCCGACCTACGACGCCCCACTGCCCGAGGTACCGGACGCCGACCAGACGATCGCCGACACCGTCGCCGGCTGGCGGTCCTGGGCCGACGAGCACGAGTACCAGGGCCTCTACGCCGAGGAGGTGCGGCGCAGCGGGCTGGTGGTGCAGGGCATGACGTACCGGCCCAGTGGCGCTGTGGTGGCCTCGGTGACCACCTCGCTGCCGGAGAAGCTCGGCGGGGACCGCAACTACGACTACCGCTACGTCTGGGTGCGCGACTTCAGCCACACGCTGCGGGCGCTGTGGCGGTCGGCGTGCTTCGACGAGGTGCGGCGGCAGTTCGCCTGGTTGGGCCGGGCGATGGGCCGAATCGGCGACCAGCCGGTGCCCATCATGTACGGGGTGCTGGGGGAGCGGGACCTCACCGAACATCGGCTGGACCAGCTCGGCGGTTACCGCGACAGCCCGCCGGTGGTGACCGGCAACGACGCGTGGCGGCAGCGGCAGAACGACATCTACGGCGCGGCCATGGACGCCGCCTGGCTGATGCGCGACCAGCTGGAACCGTTCGACCCGGACGTCTACCACCTGCTCCGGGTGCTCGCCGATCAGGCCGAGCAGGACTGGAAACAGCCGGACGCGGGGATGTGGGAGGAGCGTGGGGTGCAACACCACCACGTGTCCTCGAAGGTGGAGTGTTGGGTCGCACTGGACCGGGCGGTCCGTTTCGGCGACCAGCTCGGCGGGCCGCAGGACCTGGCTCGCTGGACGGCGGCCCGGGACGAGGTGCGCGCGACGATCCTCGAGCGGGGGTGGAGCGACAGGCTCCAGTCGTACACCGGGATTTTTGATTCCGACGAGCTGGACGCGTCGGTGTTGGTGATGCCGCTGGTGGGTTTTCTGCGGGCCGATGACCCGCGGATGCTCTCGACGATCCGCGCGGTCGAGCGGGGGCTGTCGCACGACGGCCTGCTGCGGCGCTGGGACGGCGACCCGGCGGGCTTCGTCATCTGTTCGTTCTGGTTGGTGAGCTGCCTGGCATTGGCCGGCGAGCGGGACCGGGCGCACGAGCTGTTTCGCGATCTGGCTGGTCGGGTCAACGACCTGGGCCTGTTCGCCGAGCAGATCGACCAGCAGACCGGGGAACAGTTGGGCAACTTCCCGCAGGCGTTCTCGCACATCGGCCTCATCAATGCCGCCGGTGTGCTCACCGACGTCGAGCAGGACCCGACGTTGCGCGAGTGCGGGATGCCCCCGGCGCACTTCACCCCAACGCGTCGCTGAGCCCGTACTTTCGTGTAAATCTTGACAACTTTCGATCCAATGACGCGAAGTTCTATCGTCTTCCAGTGAAAGACGTTAATGTCCGGGAAACACCGCGGTGCTCCTCCAGTCGGCGGGAGCGGCACCGAGATCCCCCGGACAGCTGGAGGTCTCGTGTCCCGCACTCTGCGTCGACGGCTCGTCAGCGCCACCACACTGCTCACCGTCCTGGTGACCCTCTGCCTCGTGCCGCAGGCAAGCGTTCTGCCGGCCGCCGCGTCCCCGGCCCAGGCCGCCGCCCTCGCCCCACCCGCCACCGTCGGTTTCGAAAAGGTCGCCCTCGACGGCGGCCTCTCCATGGGCGAACCGATCGAACTGGCCGTCGCCCCCGACGGCAAGGTCTTCTACATCAACCGGGGCACCAGCGCCGCCGGTGGACAGGTCCGCCTCTACAACCCGGCGACCAGGTCCACCACAGTGGCCCTGACCCTGGCGCTGGACGCCCGCTTCGAGGACGGCCTGATCGGCATCACCCTGCATCCAAGCTTTGCTACCAACCGCTGGGTCTACCTCTTCTACTCGCCGAAGGTCACCCCACTGGTCAACCGGATCAGTCGGTTCACCTTCAACCCGTCCACCCTGCTGCTCGACCCGGGCAGCGAGGACGTGCTCATCGAGTGGCCCACCGAACGCGATCTCTGCTGTCACTCGGCCGGCTCGATGAGCTGGGACACCGCCGGCAACCTGTACTTCGCCGTCGGCGACAACACCAACTCCGGCGGCGACTCCGCCGGGATGGCCCCGATCGACGAGCGGACGAACCGCAACGCCCAGTACGACGCCCAACGCACCTCGGGCAACACCAACGACCTGCGCGGAAAGATCAACCGGATCCACCCGGAGAACGACGGCAGCTACACCGTCCCCAGCGGCAACCTCTTCGCCGCCGGCACCGCGCGAACGCGCCCGGAGATCTACGTGATGGGCGTGCGCAACCCGTACCGGATCTGGGTGGACCGCACTGCCAACAACACCCTCTACTGGGGTGAGGTCGGCCCGGACGCCGGCACCGACCTCGCCAACCGTGGCCCGGCGGCCTACGACGAGTTCAACCGGGCCAACGGGCCCGGCAACTACGGCTGGCCGTACTGTGGCGGCCCCAACGTCGCCTACAACGACTGGGACTTCGCCACCGCCACACCGCGTGGCTGGTTCCCCTGCGGCGGCTCGACCGGCCCGGTCAACAACTCACCCCGCAACACGGGAGTCCAGCAGCTTCCGCCGACGAAACCGGCACTGGTCTGGGAGCAGCACGGCGGCAGTGAGGACTGGCCGGCACTGGACAACCCGGGCGGGTGCGGATCGCCCAACCACGTCGAGGTCTACCACTACGATCCGAACCTCGTCTCGGACGTGAAGTGGCCGGCCTACTACGACAACAAGTGGCTGATCTCCGAGTACTGCCGCAACTGGATCAAGGAGGTCCAGTTCGACAACGGCAACCCGTCCACCGGGGCGCCGACAGTCATCGAGCCGGTGCTCGCCGGCATGAAACTCGTCCACCCGATCGACTGGCAGTTCGGCCCGGACGGGTCGCTCTACCTGCTGGAATACGGCAGCGGCTACTTCTCCGGCGCTGTCGACGCCGGTCTCTACAAAATCAACTACGTCCAGGGTGGTCGGTCGCCGCAAGCCAAGGCCACAGTCAACCGGGACAACGGCCTGGCCCCGCTCTCGGTGACCTTCTCCAGTGCCGGCAGCTCGGATCCGGACGGCGACCCGCTGACGTACGCGTGGGACTTCACCAACAACGGCAGCACCGACTCGACAGCCGCGAACCCGTCCTTCACGTACTCCGCCAACGGCAGCTACAGCGCCCGGCTCACCGTCAACGACGGCACCGGCCGCAGCGCCACCACAGTGGTGTCGGTGGTGGTCGGCAACAACCGGCCGACTGTCACCTTGACCGGCCTGCCCGCCGGCGGGCTCTTCGACTGGGGTCAGGACCTGGCGGTGGGCGCCACGGCCAGTGACCCGCAGGACGGCACTCCGGCCTGCTCGGCGGTGGTCGTCCGGGCCGCGCTGGGCCACCAGGAGCACGCCCACGAGGAGGGGGAGGGGACCGGCTGCGGCGCGACCTTCAACACCGGCCCGGTGCACGCCGGTCCCGACTCGGTGCTGTTCTTCGTCCTGCGGGGCAGCTACACCGACCGCGGCGCGACGGGCTCGGCCGCGCTCACCGGTGAGCAGGAGATCAGCCTCTACCCGAAACAGTGGCAGGCCGAGCACTTCGTCCAGCTCAACGGCCCCAAGGTGATCGACCAGGCGGCTGCCGAGGGTGGCAAACGGCTGGGCGACGTCCAGAACGGCGAGAGCGTCCGGCACCACGCGGTGAGCCTCAAGGGAATCACCGGTGTCCGGGCCCGGGTCTCCTCCGGCGGCCCCGGCGGCACCCTCTCCTTCCGGTACGACTCACCGACCGGCACCGAGGTCGCCCGGATCGCGGTGCCGAACACCGGCGGCTGGGACAACTACACCGAGCTGAGCGCCACTGTGACCAAGCCCGACGACGGCACCCACGACCTGTACCTGGTCGTCACCGGCGGCAGCGGGGCGCTGCTCGACGTGGACAGCTACACCTTCACCGGCCCGGGCGTCGGCACCGGCGGGGCGCGCACCGGTGAGGTCAAGGCCCTCGGCAAGTGCGCGGACATCGCCTCCAGCCAGACCGCGAACGGCACCAAGGTGCAGACCTGGACCTGCAACGGCACCGCCGCCCAGCGCTGGACCCTGCCCGGCGACGGTACAGTGCGAGGGCTCGCCAAGTGCCTGGACGTGAAGGCGAGCGGCACCACCGACGGCACCCTCGTGCAGCTCTACGACTGCAACGGCAGCGGGGCCCAGCAGTGGGCCGCCCAGTCGGACGGCAGCCTGCGCAACCCCCAGTCCGGGCGTTGCCTGGACATCCCCAACTCGGACCTCACCGACGGTCGGCAACTGCGGATCTGGACCTGCAACGGCACCGGGGCGCAACGCTGGACCCTGCCGTGACCGCCCCCTGACCGACTCGGCACCCGTACCCGAGCGTCGATGACGCACGGGGCCGGGCGGCAGAGGCGGAGCCCGGCCGTCCACCCCACGTCCCCCGGGTGGGCGGCCGGGACTCGGGGGACAATGCCGCTATGCGGTTGGTGCTCACGGCGGACACACACGTACCGAAGCGGGCCCGGGACCTACCCGGGCCCCTCTGGGCGGCCGTCGAGGCGGCCGACGTGGTGGTGCACGCCGGCGACTGGGTGGACGAGGCCCTGCTCGACGCGATGACCGCGCGATCGCGCCGACTGATCGGGGTGTACGGCAACAACGACGGCCCGGCGCTGCGCGCCCGGCTACCGGAGGTGGCCCGGGTCGAACTCGACGGCCTGCGGGTCGCTGTGGTGCACGAGACCGGGCCCCGGACCGGCCGGGAGAAGCGGTGCGCGGCCCGCTTTCCCGACGTCGACGTGCTGGTGTTCGGGCATTCGCACATCCCCTGGGACACCGAGGCCGCCGGTGGGCTGCGCCTGCTCAACCCCGGCTCACCCACCGACCGCCGCTCCCAACCCCACGCCACCTACCTCACCGCCGAGGTGCACGCCGGCACCCTCACCAAGGTCCACCTGCACCACCTACCCCGCCCCTGACGGCCGGCCCCGCCCCGCCCCGCCCCGCCCCGGCGATCTTGCACTTGCTGTCGACGACTTGCGCCTTGTGTGCCATTTCGTCGCGACAGAAAGTGCAAGATCGCGCGGAGGGTTACTGGCCTCGGCCCGTCTCGGCCTGGAGTTCGTCGATGCGCTTGGACGCCTCGGCCTTGGTCAGGTCGTCCGGGAGGTCGGCGTGAGCTTCCCGGGCCAGCGTGCTCAGGTAGGACTCCTGGGCGGCGGTCGGCGGCTCGTCCCCGGTGACCCACTCGTCCGGGTCCTTGATCGCGGCGTTCTGGTCGGCCTGCTCGGTGCGGCGGTCCGTCATCATCATCACCCTTTCTTTCGAACAGGTGTGCCAGTACCCCGATCGCCGGCGGTTCATGCCCGAACGCCGCCACCTACGATCATCGGATGACGGAGGACCGGTCGAGCGTGGTGGTGGTCGGGGCGGGCATCGCCGGGGTGGCCTGTGCTGTCGAGCTGACCCGGGCCGGGGTGCCGGTACAGGTCCGGGAGCGGGGGCACGTCCGCGGTGGCCGGATGGCCAGCAAACGCTTCCAGGGCCGGCCCGCGGACATCGGCGCCGCCTACTTCACCGCCACCGACCCGGACTTCGCCGCACTGGTCGAGCAGTGGCGCGCCGCCGGGCTGGTCCGCGAATGGACCGACACCTTCCAGGCGTACGACCGGAGTGGGAACCACGAGGTGCCCGGGCCGATGCGTTTCGCCGCCCCCCGTGGGCTGCGCTCGTTGGTCGAGCACCTGGCCGACGAGGTGCCGGTGACCGTCGACCGGCTGGTGCTCACCGTGGAACCCGGCCCGGTCGTCGACGGGCAGTCGTGTGCGGCGGTCGCCCTGGCCATGCCGGGTCCGCAGGCCGCCCTGCTGCTCGACCCCGCCCTGACCGACGCCACCCGGGTCGTACAGGCGCAACGCTGGTCGCCGTCGCTGGCCGCGGTGCTGCGCTTCCCGACCCGGCGCTGGCCGGACTTCCGGGGCGCGTTCGTCAACGAGCACCCGGTCCTCAACCTCGTCTGCGACGACGGCGACCGGCGTGGTGACGGCGCGCCGGTGCTGGTCGCGCACACCGTGCCAGAGTTCGCGGCCGGGCACCTGGCCCAACCCACCGGGGCCGGCCCGGCGATCGAACAGGCCGTCCGGGACCTGCTCGGGCTGCCCGAGCAGGCCGTCGACGTGCACGTGCACCGCTGGACGTACGCGAAGCCGACCAGCGACGCCGGCGGTGCCACCTACCACCTCGACGCCGACGGGATCGGCCTGGCCGGCGACGCGTTCGGCAAGCCCCGGGTGCAGAGCGCCTGGCGCTCCGGCCGGGACCTCGGCCGTGCGCTGGCCGCCCGCCTGGCCTGAGCCGCGCGTGCCGGCTGCGCTGAGACGCGTGCTCAGGCGTGTCCGGCTGCCGCGACGGGCCGAGCGTCGGCGTCGCGCTCGGCCGGGTCGGACGTCCGCTCTCCCTCCCGGTCCAGCAGCTGCATGACCGGGGTCGCCGTGATGCCGTGCACCACCACGGAGACGAGCACCACCAGCCCGACGGTCGCCCAGAGCAGCTCGGCCTGCGGAAAGTCCGCCTTGGTGGTGGCGTACGCGAGGTAGTAGAACGAGCCGACGCCGCGAATGCCGAACAACGAGATGACCCAGTGCTCGGCCGGGCGTCCGGGAGCGCCGCGCAACGACAACCAGCCGATCAGTGGCCGCACCAGGAACACCAGCGCCAGCCCGACGGCGGCCGCCGGCCAGGTCAGCGGGCCCAGCAGACCACCCACTATCGCGCCGCCGAGCAGCAGCAACAGCACCAGGGTGAGCAACCGTTCGACCTGCTCGGCGAAGTCGTGCAGCACCGAGTGGAACTCGTGGGTCCGTTCGGCGGCCCGAATGGCCCGGGCGGCCACGAACACCGCCAGGAAGCCGTACCCGCCGACCACCTCCACCAGCCCGTACGCCAGGAACGTGGCGGCCAGCGCCAGGAAGCCCTCCGCGTGCCGGGCCAACCGCAGCTCACTGGGAGCGCGGAAGAACAGCTTGCCGAGCAGCCAGCCGATGAGCAGGCCACCGCCGACGCCAATGCTGACCTTCCAGAGCACGTCCACCGTGAACCACTCGGCCACCCAGTCGCCCGGGGCGAGGCTGGTCGAGGCGATGGCGATGGCCGCGTACACGAACGGGAACGCCAGCCCGTCGTTCAGGCCGGCCTCGGAGGTCAGCGCGAAGCGGACCTCGTCCTCGGAATCCTCCACGTCGGTCGGCTCGCCGACCTGCACGTCGGCGGCGAGCACCGGGTCGGTGGGCGCCAGCGCGGCGCCCAACAACAGCGCGGCGGCCGGCACCAGCCCCGCCCACCACCAGCCGAGCACCGCCACCGCCGCTATGCACAGGGGCATCGCGATCGCCAGCAGCCGCCAGGTGGACGACCACCGCCGCCAACTCAACGGCCGGTCGATCTTCAGCCCGGCGCCCATCAGCGCGACGATCACCCCGATCTCGGTGAGGTGGGTGGTCAGCTCCGGGTGGGCCAGGGGGTCCGGTGACGGCAGCCCGACCGGCAGCAGGAACACCAGCATGCCGAGGGCGAGGAAGGCGATCGGCATGGACAGCGGGCGCCGCTCCAGCACCCGCGGCAGGATGCCCGCGAGCAGGGCGCCCAGGCCCACCAGTGCGAACGCCACATCTACCGGCTCCACGGCACCACCCTTCCGCCCGCACCCGCGAGGCGCGGGCAGGTGGTGACAGTCCTTGCCCCGCAAGGGCTCCGGCTATGCGCGTCCGTGCCGGTGGACCCGAGTGATCCTCATCGTGGGCGGGTGAGCGGCGAGTCCGCCAACTCGTGCAACAGCGCGGCCGGGTCGTCGTACACCGCCACGGCACCCGCGCCGGCGAGCTCGCCGCGGCTGGTGCCACCGCAGGTCAGGCCCACACACGGGATGTTCAACTTCCCGGCCGCGGCGACGTCCCACACCGAGTCGCCGACGAAGACCACCCGCTCGGCGGTCAACCCGGACTGCTCCAACGCGGCGACCAGGATGTCCGGTGCCGGCTTGCTCTGCTGGGCGTCCGCGGAGGAGGTGATCGTGTCGATCACGTCATCGGCGGCCAGCGCCCGACGCAGCGCGCCCACCTCGGGTTCCGAGGCGGAGGTGGCCAGCACGACCCGCAACCCCCGCTCGGCGCAGGCCCGCAACAGGTCGGCCGCCCGGGGTAGCGGCGTGAGCCGTTCCCAGTACTCGGCGTAGAGGGTGTCGTGCGCGTCGCGCAGCTTCGAGTCGGCGTCGCGGTCCCGCTCCGGGCCGAGGAGATGATCCAACAGTTTGTCCGACCCCATCCCGATCGAGCGGTGCACCACCGCCATCGGCACCGGCTGGTCGGTCTGGCGCAATGCCTCCCACCAGCTCACCGTGTGCAGGTAGGTGGTGTCGACCAGGGTGCCGTCGACATCGAAGAGGACCCCGGCGGGCCGGTCGGTAGCCATGGGCGTCCTCCTACCCTCGAGCGGCTCAGGGATGCGCGGCCGGCGGCGTCAGGATCTCGAACCAGACCGTGGAGCCCCGGACCGACGGGTCGGTGCCCCAGGCGTCGCTGAGCTCCTCGATCAGGCCGAGGCCGCGCCCGCGACTGCTCAACGTGTCGGTACGGGCCCGGGTCACGGTGCCCCGGGTGCCGGAATCCGCCACCGAGACGAGCAGCCGCTCGGCGCTGAGGTCGATCTCCACCCGCGCGGCCGTGCCGGCGTGCAGCAACGCGTTGGTGGTCAGCTCGCTGGTGCAGAGCACCGCCGCCCCGATCACCGACTCGGGCACCTGCCACTCGGTGAGCTGGCCGGTCAGCCAGTGCCGGACCCGGCTGGGCGCGGTCGGCTCGGCGGGCACCTCCATGCTCGCCGAACGACTCGGTTTGAGCGCGTGCTCGACCGCCAGCACGGCCACGTCGTCCTCCGTGCCACCCGGGACCGCCGCGGTGGCCACCGCGCAGAGCGCGCGGGGGTCGCCGCTGCCGGCCTTGGCAACGGCGTCGCTCAGGGTGGCCAGCCCGGCGCTCAGGCTCTGCCGACGACGCTCCACCACCCCGTCGCTGAACAGCAGCAGTGTGTCACCGGGGCGGAACGGGACGGTAGTGGTGCCCGGCCGGCCGCCCAGCCCCAGCGGCGGCCCGGCCGGGACGTCGACGTACTCGGCGTGGAACCGACCATCCGGGTCGCCCCGGCGGATCAGCGGCGCGGGGTGACCGGCGCTGGACAGGGTCAGCTCCCGCCGCTCCGCGTCGATCACCCCGAACGCCACAGTGACGAACAGCTCGTGGGTGCCGGCCTCCGCGCCGAGGCTGGTCACCAGCCGGTCCAGGCCGGCCAGGACCGCGGCGGGCGTCGGGTCGGCCAGGGCCAGGGCGCGCAGCGCCGCCCGGACCTGCCCCATCCGCGCGGCGGCCTGCACGTCGTGCCCGGCGACGTCGCCCAGCACCACGCCGAGCGAGCCGTTGGGCAGCAGGAACGCGTCGTAGAAGTCACCACCGGCCGCGTTGCCGTCCACGCCCGGGTCGTAGCGGGCCGCGATCCGCAACAGGGGCAGATCCGGCAGGTGCTCCGGCAACATGCTGCGCTGCAACAGTTGGGCAGTGCCGTGCTGGGTCTCGAATCGGCGGGCCCGCTCGGCGGCCTGGCCGATCAGCTCGGCCGAGGCGGCCAGCAACGCCCGCTCGGCGGGGGACCAGGTGTGCGGAACCTGGTAGCCGACCGCCAGCCCGCCGCGGACCACCGAGGTGCCCAGCGGCAGGGCCGCCATTGCCCGGACCTTCTGGTCGTGGCGGTCCACGGCGGTGTCCCGCAGCGGCTGCCCGTCGCGGGTGAACGACGGGGCACCGGAGCGGGCCGCCTGCACCACCGGGGCCGACCAGTCCGCCGGCGCGCGCCGCCAGAGCGGGGGAAGCCGCTCGTCGGCCTCGTCCAACAACTCGCCACGGACCCGACGCACCATGCGCCAGCCGCCGCCGCCCTCGTCGACAGCGAACGAGGCCTGGTCGGGGTCGAACGTGGTGATCGCGTACCGCAGCGCCACCCGGGCCACGTCGTCGAGGGTGAGGGTGCCGGCGAGCGCCGCGGCCACCTCGCTGAGGCTCTGCAACTGCTCGGTGACGTGGGTGGTCTCGGCCGCGACCGTCAGCACGCCGACGATCTGCCCGGCGCTGTCGCGCACCGGTGAGTAGCCCCGGGTGAAGACCGCCTGCTCCACAGTCGCGGAGTGCCCACGGACCAGCGGCAGGGTGGACTCCTTCTCCAGGAAGGGCTCGCCCTGCCGGTAGCAGCGCTCGATGACCGCACCGACGCCGGGCAGCGCCCAGATCTCCGCGAACACCTCGGCGGCCGGGCGGCCGAGGGCGCTGGGGTGCTTGGTGCCCAGCAGTTCGGCGTAGCCGGCGTTGTAGAGCAGGACGAGATCGTCGCCGTACGCCAGGGCCATCGGCATCGGCGAGGCGAGGACCAGCTCCACCACGGCCCGCAGGGCGACGTCCCAGTCGTCGGCCGAACCCAGCGGGGTGTTGGCCCAGTCGTGGGCGAGCACGCCGACGGCCGGGCCGGACCCGGTGGGTGCGCCCGGGCCCGGAGTTGCTGGCGTGGGGACCCGCCCGACCGTTCCTGGCATGTTCGCAGCCTAGTCGGCCGACCGGAAAAGGCATCCGACCACGGCGGCGGGCCGTCGCCGAGTCCGTCGCGGTGGCAGTTCGGGCAGTTCAGGGCCCCTGTCCGGAGGTCTGTCGGGAAAAACGCCGCGCGCTGCGCGGAGTGCCGGACCGGTTGCCGGGTATGCGCCCGGCGCAGTCCATGCGACAGGAGGGACATCATGCTGAAAACCCTCGCGGTCCGGCAGGCCGACATCGGCGATGCCATCGCCGACACCTGGAGGTCGGTGCTGCTCTTCATCCCGAAGGCAGTGGCCTTCATCGTCATCCTCGTGGTCGGCTGGCTCATCGCCAGAGCCGTCCTCAAGATCGTGGATACGGTGCTGGAACGGGTGCGCTTCGACCAGGCGGTCGAACGCGGTGGCATCAAACGGGCCCTGGAGAGAACGAAGTACGACGCCAGCGACATTCTGGCCAGACTGGCGTACTACGCCGTACTGCTGTTCACGCTGCAGTTCGCCTTCGGAGTCTGGGGGCCCAACGCGATCAGTGACCTGATCAGCGGCGTGGTGTCCTGGCTGCCGCGCGCGTTCATCGCGATCGTCATCGTGGTGGTGGCGGCCGCGATCGCCAACGCTGTGCGGGATCTGGTCACCGGGGCGCTGGGAGGGCTCTCGTACGGCAAGGTCCTGGCCGACCTGACGGCGATCTTCATCATCGCGCTCGGTGTGATCGCCGCTCTGAACCAGGTGGGTATCGCCACCACGGTGACGACCCCGGTGCTGATCGCGGTGCTCGCCACTGTGGCCGGCATCCTGATCGTCGGCGTCGGCGGTGGTCTCGTGAAGCCGATGCAGAAGCGCTGGGACGGCTGGCTGGACCGGGCTGCCCAGGAGGCTCGGGCGGTGCAGCAGCAACGTCAGGCCGCGTCGGCCGGGCGTAGCGACGTGGAGCGGCAGATGGCCGACCGCGGGGGTGACCGCACCCAGGCCATGCCTCGGGTGGACGAAGCCCAGCAGTACCGCTCGTAGCGAGGGCGGAACGGCACGACGGGTGGGGAGGGTGTTCCGCGTACGACGCGGGCTGCCCTCCCCTCGCGTGTCAGTGCCGCTCGAGTGCGCGAGCCAGCGCGCAGACCGCGACCAGCCGGGTGAGCAGCCACTCCGGCTGGCTCCAGTCCACCGACCCGCTGGGTGGCGTCCACCCGTGCTCCAGGGCGGCGGCGCGCACCCCCTCGGCGTAGCCGGCGAGCGCCGCGGAGGTCAGCGGCGTGTGGTCGCCGTCGAGGCTGTCCCGGACGGCCGCCGCGTGCTGGTCGACGAGGGCCAGCAGCCCCGGCCGCGCGGCGGCGGCGGCGAGCCCGGCAGTGCCCACGGAGACGGTGAGGGCGGCCAGGGTGGACCGCGCCGAGTCGACGGCGGTACGGGAGGCGACCCGGTTGAACGGCACACGCATGGTGACCGAGGCTAACCGACCAGTGACCGTGTCGACCTCGGCCGCTCGGCGGATGTCGGCTGCGCCACTGGGGCGGTCGCCGCTGACCTGGGGGATTGATCCGGCACAGACGGGGCAGCAGGAGAACACCCACTGATGGCGGCACCCGGCACGGAGGCACGGATGGGACAGCAGGCGGACGGACCCGACGAGCGGCACCGGCGGCCGGACGGCGTCAGCGACGCGACGGTCGCCGCGCTCGGCAAGCTCAGCGAGGCGCTGGAGTGCGTGGAGCGGGCCCGGGGGCACCTCTACTCGGTGCACCAGTTGATCGGCCATGCCGACCTGATGCTCGACGACGCGGTGGAGCAGTTTCGCGCCGCCGGGCATCCGCACCTCGCCGACCGGATCGCCACTGAGCTGCGTGGCCGCAACGTCATCGCCGGACGGTGGACGTTTCAGATCGTCGAGGACTTCGACGACGGGTACCACGCGCTGTTCCGTGAGGTGGACCAGCAGGCCCGCGACGAGTTGGTGGGTGGGCGGCGCCACCTCTACGAGGCGGAGATGAAGGAACGCCGCCGTAGCCGGGGCCGGCCGGGCCACGAGGCCCGGCCGGGCGGGGAAGGCTAGTCGCTTGTCGCGTCGGCCGGGCGACGCCGCGCCGCGTCGTCAGCGATGATCACGGTGGCCACCATCAGCGCGACGCACAGGCTGAACAGCCACGACTCGTCGGCGACGAGCCAGGCGGACACGGGCGCCTGGAGTGCGGCGAGCAGGAAGCCGAGCCAGGCGATTTTGCGCTGACGCGTGGAGAGGATTCCGGAGCCTTGATGCATCCCGAAATTCTTACGCGAACCGGCCGGCTTGCCGTCCTCCGATCGGCCGATTCTGGATGAGCTGTCCGTTTTCTCGACCATACGGACACGACTTCTTTGCGCGGTGGGCAATCGGGTGCCGACGGCGCTAGGGTGCCCCTGCGGCAGGATGGTGTCTCGTGTCCACCGCACCCGCGCGTCCCCGCGCCGCACTGCTCCTGCTGTCCTACCTCGCGTTCGTCAGTCTGGGCCTGCCCGACGGCCTGCTCGGCGTCAGCTGGCCCTCGATCAGCGGCGACTTCGACGTCCCGACCGAGGCCGTCGGGTGGGTGCTCACCGCCGGCACCGTCGGCTATCTCACCTCCAGCGTGCTGGCCGGCTTCACGTTGGCCCGGGTCGGCGTGGGCGCCCTGCTCGCCGGTAGCACCCTGCTGGCCAGCCTGGCGCTGACCGGTTACTCGGTGAGCCCCGTGCTGGCGGTGCTGGTGGGCTGTGCGCTGCTGCTCGGGCTCGGCTCCGGCGCTGTCGACTCCGGGCTCAACGCGTACGCCGCCGGGGCCTTCGGGCCCCGCCACATGAACTGGTTGCACGCCTTCTTCGGCCTCGGCGTCGCCATCGGTCCACTGATCATGACCGCGGTGCTGAGCGCCGGGCTCGCCTGGCGCTGGGGGTACGGCATCGTGGCCGCCGCCCAACTCGTCCTCGCCGCCGCGTTCGCGCTCACAGTGCGGGCCTGGCGCCGTGACGCCCCGGCCGGCACCGAGGCGGCCTCGACTGTCCAGGGCGTGCCCGCCCCCACGGCTGCCGGGCCGGCGTCGACCGTCCAGGTCCCGGTTCGGGACACGCTGCGGCTGCCGGCGGTCTGGTCGGGGTTGCTCGCCTTCGCTCTGTACGTGGCGATCGAGGTGTCCGCCGGGCTGTGGGCGTTCCTGCTGTTGACCGAGGGGCGGGGGCTCAGCGCGGCGTTGGCCGGCGGATGCGTCTCCGCGTACTGGGGCAGCCTCTTCGTCGGACGGGTCGTGCAGGGTCTGGTGGCCGAGCGCCTGGGGGCGGGGTTGGTGTTGCGCGCCAGCCTGGCCGGAATGGCCGTCGGCGCGGCCCTGATCGCCGTTCCCGGGCCGGCCGTCCTGGCGGTGCTCGGCCTGGTCGTTGTCGGTTTCGCGGCCGCACCGGTGTTTCCGCTGCTCACCCTCACCACCGCCGACCGGGTCGGCGCGGCGCACGCGGACCGGGCCATCGGGATGCAGATCGGCGCCTCGGGCGTCGGAGCGGCGCTCGTCCCGGCCGGGCTGGGCGTGCTGATCGGCAACACCTCGGTGCAGGTGCTGGGCGCGGCCCTGCTGGTGCTCGCGTTGGCGCTGATCGCGCTCTACGAGTGGGGCGCGCGCCGACCGACTGCCGGACCGCCGACGCCGGCGGTGCCCGCCCAGCCCGGGAGCGATCCTCAGACGTCCGGCCCGGTACGGCCGGTGGTGGACGGGCGGTAGGCGCGCTGCGGGTCGGTGTCCTCCCGGCTGTTGCCCCGGACCGCACCGTCCCGGTCCGACGCGGCCGGCCCGTGCCCGAACGCGGACTCCTCGCCGGCGTCGTTGCCCGTCACGTCGTCGGCCTGCCCGTCGATGCTGGAACCCGCCACGGCGCGCTCCAACTCCTCCAACGGAAGCCGCTCCTCGTCCCGCCACACCCTGATGTTGTCGTCGGTCATACCTTCAGCCGTACCCGGGCACGATGATCGCAAACGGTGCCCGGCGAGCAGGCTCGGATACGGCGATGGCCGCCGGGATTCCGGCGGCCATCGAAGGTCACTGCTCACTGTCACGGCTGCGGACGGTCCACCTGCCCGCGCCAGGCGCCGGTCTCCTGGCCACGCCGCTCGATGTAGGTCTTGAACCGTTCCAGGTCGCCATTGGCCCGTCGGTCGACGATGCCGAGCTTGTCGCCGGCCTGCTCGACCACGCCGTGCGGCTCGAACTCGAGCTGCAGGGTGACCCGGGTCTTGTCCTGGTCGAGTCGGTGGAAGGTCACCACGCCGGCCTGCTGGGTGCCGTCGGTCGAGCGCCAGGCGACCCGCTCGTCGGGGAGTTGTTCGGTGATCTCCGCGTCGAACTCGCGCTTCACCCCGGCGATGTCCACCGTCCAGTGGGTCATCGTGTCGGAGAGCTGCCGGACCTCCTGCACACCCTCCATGAACTGGGGGAACTCCTCGAACTGCGTCCACTGGTCGTACGCGGTGCGTACGGGTACGGACACGTCCACATGTTCGGTAACGCCACTCATCGGGGAACCTCCTTCAGTCGCCGGTGGACTGCCGGATCGGGGGCGATCCTGGTCACCAGCGAGTTGTCTCGTTCTTGTTGCCCAGCGCGGCCCACACCTCGGAGACCGT
This sequence comes from Micromonospora sp. NBC_00330, assembly GCF_036136635.1. Lineage (NCBI taxonomy): Bacteria > Bacillati > Actinomycetota > Actinomycetes > Micromonosporales > Micromonosporaceae > Micromonospora > Micromonospora sp. NBC_00330. The sequence continues at coordinate 3,592,948 of NZ_CP108012.1, read as the reverse complement.
CTGGTAGACGGTGCCCTCGGGCAGCCGTTCCAGTGCCGCCACGATGTCGTCCGGCGCCTCGTTCTCGCGGGCGCTGGCAATGAGCACCAGACGGTCGCCCGGCAGCGCGCTCATCGAGATGAACCGGCCGAGCCGGCTGCGCTGCTCGACGTCCGTAGAGCTCATGCCCTGCGGGGTGCCGGTGCGCAGGTCGCCGGCCGGGGCGGTGGTCGTCTCCGGCTGGTCCTCGCCCGCCGGTTCCGGCACCCGCGACTCGTCGACCCGAGAGCCACCGGTCCCCGGCCCCTGTACGAGGCCGCTGACCTCCTGACTCATCTGTTCGTCGATCCTCGGTCCGTGCTTGCTGTTGCCACGCTCCATGCCTTCTGCGCTACCCGGCACCCCTCCCGATAAACCGGCACCGGGCCACGAAGCGGCCCCCGGCACGGTGCGAACCGGACATCGCTGCCGAACGGGAACTCACTCGTCGGCGGGCTTGCGGGGCGGCAGCACCGGCTCATCAGGGTCGGGGTCGCCGGCCTGCAACTGCCGCCCGCGCTGCACCTCGGAGTTGATCTGCACACCCAGCATCAGCGCCGAGTTGGACAGGTAGAGCCAGACCAGGAACGCGATGGCCGCCCCGAGGCTGCCGTAGGTGGTGTCGTACGAGCCGAAGTTGGCCACGTAGAGGCCGAAGCCGAAGGAGGCCGCCGCCCAGGAGATCAGGGCCACCGCGCCGCCCGGGGTGAGCCAGCGGAACCGGGGCTGGCGCACGTTCGGCGCGATCCAGAAGAGCAGGGACAGCAGCACCATCATGATCATGGCGAGGACCGGCCACTTCGCCACGCTCCACGTCGTGCGGGCCAGGCCGCCGGCGTTGATCAGGTCGCCGACCGCATCGGTGACCGGCCCACTGACGATCAGCCCGAGGGCGACCACCGCGAGCAGCACCAGCGTGATCGCCGCCAGGCCGATCTGGAGCGGCCGGAGCCTCCACACCGGTCGGCCCTCGGTCACCCCGTAGACGGCGTTGGAGGCCCGGGTGAACGCGCCGATGAAACCCGACGCGGACCAGAGCGCGCCGAGCAGGCCGAAGCTCAGCAGCAGCTTGGGATTGCTCTGGTCGAGCACCACGGTCCGGATCACCCCGACCACGCCGCCCTCGTCGTTCGTCAGCACCGACCCGGCGCCCACCTGGTTGGCCAGGTCGACCACGGTGTCCAGGGTCCGTTCCCCGTCGGAGACCAGACCGACGAGCGCCACCACCACGATGGCGGACGGAAAGAGCGCCAGCACCCCGTAGTAGGTCAGCGCGGCGGCCCAGTCGGAGCAGTTGTCGTTGACGAAGTTCTGCACGCTGCGGACCAGCACCCCGCGCCAGGTCCGCCAGCTCAACTGCCGCATCCGTCGGGGCACCCGGGTGCCCGGTGTGCCGTCGAGCGTCGTACCGGGCTCCGTGGTCGTCATGCCCGCTCCCTGCGCCCCGGCCGCCGGATGACCGGTCGTCCGGTCTGGCCTGGCCCGGCGGTACCCGGATGGTGAAATCGACAAACCCACCCGGTACCCGGCCGCCGTCGCTATGGTTTGCCGCCCGGTCACCGGGGAACGGTCACTGTGACCCTGTCGACACGGAGGAGGACGAGATGCCCGGGCGCGAAGACCTGCCCAGCACGCTGCGGCGCTCCCCGGAGAAGGCGCAGCGCACCTGGGAGAAGACACACGACTCGGCGGTCGAGACCTACGGCGAGGGGGAGCGGTCGCACCGTACCGCCTTCGCCGCTGTGAAGCATCAGTTCGAGAAGGTGGGCGACCACTGGGAGCCGAAGGGCCACAAGGGCCCCAGCGACCAGCAGGCCGCCGGTGGCGGGCCGGAGCGACGGGCCCCCACCGCCGGTGGCGTGGACGCCAACGCCACCAAGGACCACCTGATGTCGGTGGCCCGCAAACTCGACGTGCCCGGGCGGTCCAGCATGACCAAACCGGAGCTGGTCACGGCCATCGAGAAGGCCAACGACCGCGCCACCCGCAAGGCCCGCGGCGACTGACGGCTGCCGCACCGGAGCACAACCGACGCGGTACGGGCGGACGCGCCACCCCTGCGTCCGCCCGCACCGTTCACCAGTGTCCGCCTCCCGGCGCCTCGATGTGCACCGCCTTCGTGGCGGTGAACTCGTCAAGCAGCTCCGGGCCGTACCCGAAGCCCTGCCCGCTGGCGCGGCGCGGATGCGCGGCACCCCCCGGCGCACCCCCGAACACCGCGTTGACCTTGACCGTGCCCACCGGCAGCTCCCGCCACGCCCGCTGCGCGTGACTCATCGACGGGGTCAACACAGTGGCGGCCAGCCCGTACGGGGAGTCCGCAGCGCAGCGCAGCGCCTCGTCGAACGAGTCGACGACCACCACCGGGGCGACCGGCCCGAAGGTCTCCTCCCGGACCAGCGGCATGTCGTGGCGGCAGTCGGTGACGACGGTGGCCGGGTAGAACGCTCCCGGCCCGTCCGGCACCTCGCCACCCACCCGCACCCGTGCGCCGTCCGCCACCGCGGCGGCCACCTGCCCGTGCACGTGGTCCCGGTGTCGGCGGTTGACCAGCGGGCCCAGCTCGGTGCCCGGGTCCCGACCCGGCCCCATCCGCAGCGCCGCGGCGCGCCTCACCAACGCGGCAACGAAGTCGTCGGCCACCTCCCGGTGCACGTAGAGCCGCTCCACCGCCACGCAGATCTGCCCGGCGTTGGCGAACGCGCCCAGCGCGGCCTGCTCCGCCGCCCACTCCGGGTCGACGCCCGCGTCCACGATCAACGGGTCACTGCCGCCGTTCTCCAGGAGCACCTTCGCGCCGGTACGGGCCGCCGCGGCGGCGATCGCCCGCCCGGTCGCCGTGGAACCCACGTGGGCCACCACGTCGACGTCCTGCGCCGCCAGTGCCGCACCCACCTCCGGGCCGCCGGTGAGCAGTGACAACACACCGGCCGGCAGTGCCTGGTCCAGTGCTCGGGCCAGCAGCCAACCCGTCGCCGGTGTCCGTTCGCTCGGCTTGTAGAGCACCACGTTGCCGGTAACCAGGGCCGCGCCGAGCAGTCCACAGGAGACCGCCACCGGGTCGTTCCAGGGGGTGATCGCCGCTACCACCCCGCGTGGCTGCGGGGTCAGGAAGTCCAACGCGTCGGTTTCGCCGTTCAGCGTGCGCCCGCCGCGCAGCGGTGCCAGTTCCGCATACTGTCGCAGGGTGCCGATCCCCGCCTCGACGCCGCCGCGGGCGTCCGCCAACGGCTTGCCCATCTCCGCGGTGACCGCCGCCGCCAACTCCTCGATGACCGCCTCCACCGCGTCCGCGGCCCGGTGCAGCGTCGCTGCCCGTTCCGCCGGCGCGGTCGCCGCCCACTGGGCCGCCGCGTTGCGGGCCGCCTGGGTCGCCTTGCCCACCTCGTCGGCAGTGGCCACCGGCACCGTGCTCACCGGCGTGTCGTCCGCCGGATCACGCACGACCAGTTCGCCGCCGTCGCCGCCCGCACCCCACACCCCGCCCACCAGCTGCGCAACCGTGTACATGCGGCGGTGGATGCCCCGGCCTCGACGAGGCAAACGCGTTTCGCCCGGTTGCGCGCCGGGTAGGCGGATCCGATGACAACCACCACCGCGCAGAGCGCGGACGCCGTCGTCGTCGGCGCCGGGCACAACGGCCTGGTGGCGGCCAACCTGCTGGCCGACGCCGGCTGGGACGTGGTGGTGCTGGAGGCGACGGCGGTGCCCGGCGGCGCGGTCCGCTCCGCCGAGGTCACCGCGCCCGGCTACCTGAGCGACCTCTACAGCTCGTTCTACCCCCTCGGGTACGCCTCGCCGGTGCTGGGCGGCCTGGACCTGGGTCGACAGGGGCTGTCCTGGCGGCACTCGCCGGACGTGCTGGCGCACCTGCTGCCGGACGGTCGAGCCGCGGTGATCAATCGGGATCCGGACGTCACGGCGGCGTCGCTGGAGCAGTTCGCCCCCGGGGACGGTAAGCGCTGGCTCAACGCGTACACCGACTGGCTCGACGTGGCCGAGCCGATGCTGGAGGCGATCACCTCGCCGTTTCCGCCGGTACGCGGCGGGCTGGGTCTGCTGCGTCGGTTGCGCGTCGCCGGCGCGCTGCGACTCGCGCGCCGCCTGGTCGTACCGGTCCGCAAACTTGGCGACGAACTCTTCGACGGTCCCGGCGGGCCGGCCCTGCTGGCCGGCTGCGCCCTGCACACCGACCTCTCCCCGGAGGAGGCCGGCTCCGGGGTGTACGGCTGGCTGCTGGCCATGCTCGGCCAGCAGGTCGGCTGGCCGGTGCCCGACGGTGGCGCGCAGCAGATCACCAACGCGCTGGTGGATCGGTTGCAGGGGCGCGGCGGGACGATCATCTACGGTGCCCGGGCCGAGCGGGTGCTGACCGCCCGGGGCCGCGCGATGGGGGTCCGGACCGTCGGCGGCGCGCTGTGGCGGGCCCGGCGGGCCGTCCTCGCCGACGTGCCGGCGCCGGCGCTCTACCTCGACCTGGTCGGCGCGGCGGCACTGCCGTCCCGGCTGGTGGAGGACCTGGCGCACTTCCGGTGGGACGGCTCCACGCTGAAGGTGGACTGGGCGCTCTCCGCGCCGGTGCCCTGGACGAACCGGCAGGTGGCCGGCGCCGGCACCGTGCACCTCGGCGCGGACCTGAACGGGCTCACCCACTACGCCAGCGAGTTGGCCCGTGGCGAGCTGCCCCGCGACCCGTTCCTGCTGGTCGGGCAGATGTCGGTGGCGGACCCTAGCCACTCCCCGCCGGGCACCGAGTCGCTCTGGTCGTACACCCATCTGCCGTTCCGGCGGAACTGGCGGGCCGAGGAGGTCGCCGGGCACGTGCAGCGGATGGAGGACGTGCTGGAGGCGGCGGCCCCGGGTTTCCGGAAGCTGATCGTGGGCCGACACGTGGCCGGGCCGGCCGACCTGGAGAAGGGCAACCCGAGCCTTGTCGGTGGCGCACTCGGCGGCGGGACCGCCGCCGCGTACCAGCAGCTCTTCCTGCGCCCGATCCCTGGCCTGGGTCGGGCGGACACCCCGGTGGACCGGCTCTTCCTGGCCAGCGCGTCGGCGCACCCCGGCGGCGGCGTGCACGGCGCGCCGGGCGCGAACGCGGCCCGAGCCGCGCTGGCCCGCGACCGGGCGCTCACCGGCCGCGCCTACGCCGCAGCCATCTCCACCGCCCACCGCGCCATCTACCCCGACTAACCGCCGCCCCCACCCACCACCCACCCACCTTGGCTCCCACCCAGGCTCCCGGTGATCAAGAGGTTTGCGTCAGATTCGCCGGTGCTGGCGACGCAAACCTCTTGATCACCCAGGCGGGGTGGGGGTGGGGGTGGGGTGGGGTGGGGTGGGTTAGCGGGTGATGTTGCGGTGTTTGCTGCGGAGGCGGAAGGGCATGAGCGCGCTCTCCACCTTGGTCGCGGTGGTCATCTTGGAGACGCCGTCGCGCCGCTCCTCGAAGCGGATCGGCACCTCCAGGATGGTGTGCCCCAGCTTGGTGGCGAGGTAGTGCATCTCCACCTGGAAGCTGTAGCCGTTGGACTGCACCCGCTCCAGGTCGATGTCGCGTAGGGCTTCGGCCTGCCAGATCTTGAAGCCGGCGGTGAGGTCCCGGATGCGCACCCGCAGCAGGGTGTGCACGTAGAGGTTGGCCCAGCCACTGAGCGCCCGGCGGTAGAGCGGCCAGTTCTCGTCCAGCTCGCCGCCCGGGACGTACCGGGAACCGATCACCACGCTGGCCTGGGTGGAGAGCAGCGCGCCGAGCATCCCCGGCAGCGCCTCTGGCGGGTGCGAGAGGTCGGCGTCCATCTGCGCCACGTACTCGGCGCCGCCCTCGATCGCCCGGGTCATCCCGTCCACGTACGCCCGGCCGAGGCCCTCCTTGCCGGCGCGGTGCACGACCTCGATCCGGTCGGGGTGCTCGATGGCCAGCTTGTCGGCCACCTCCCCGGTGCCGTCGGGGGAGTTGTCGTCGGCGACGAGGATGCGCAGCCCCGGCAGTGGCAGCGCGAGCAGTCGCTCGACCAGCGTCGGGAGATTGCCCGCCTCGTTGTAGGTGGGCACGACGACGGTCAGGCGTGCGTCCCGCCACGGCGACGGCAACTGCACCGGCTTGATCATGTCGGTCATCCTCGGTTTGCGGACAAGGGTCATGGAAAGGGTATCTAGTTCCCGGATTCGGTCCGAGGGAGGCACCCCTTCCGGGCGTTGCGGACCCTCTCCGCCTACCGCTTGCGGGCATCGAACCCCTGGTCAGAGGCTTGTTTCGGTCAGCGCCGACGGCGAGCGACAGCGGTGAGGGCGAGCGCCGCGACGGCGAGCGCGACACCGGAGAGCGCCGGTTTGTGCGTGCCGACCCAGAGCGCCGCGGAACGGTCTCGCGCCTGTTCGCGGAACACACCAGCAGTGCCCCGGTCCGTGTCCGCATCGCCGGGGTGATCCAGGTTGTCCCGCCAGGTCGCCGGATCGATGTTCTCACCGGTCTGCTGGCTGTCGTAGCCGTCGCGGGCCAGCTTCCGGTCCAGCAGGCCGGGGAACAGGGCGTCGCCCACGCGCGCCTGCCAGGTCGGGCCACCCACGTTCAGCTCCCTGGTGCCGCGGTCGGCGGCCCAGACGATGGCCCGGGCGGCCAGCTCCGGAGTGAAGATCGGCGGCACCGGCTGCGGATGCCGGGGGAGTCGGGTGCGAACCCAGGAGAACTGTGGGGTGTTGACAGCGGGCAGCTGCACCATCGACAACTTCACAGCCGGGCAGTCGTGCAGCAGCTCGGCGCGCAACGAGTCGTTGAACCCCTGGACGGCGTGCTTGCTCGCGCAGTACGCCGACTGCAGCGGGATCCCCCGGTAGGCCAACGCCGAGCCCACCTGCACGATCGTGCCCCGCCCGTGCGCCCGCATGTGCCGCAGCGCGGCGAGGGTGCCGTGCACAGTGCCCAGGTAGGTGACCTCGGTGACCCGACGGAACTCGCGCGCCGGGATCTCCCAGGCCGGCGCGAACACGGACGCCATCGCGTTGTTGATCCACACGTCGATGCCGCCCCAGCGGTGCACCACGTCGTCGGCGGCCTGTTGCACAGCGCCCGCGTCGGCCACGTCGACCCGGTACACCCGAACGTCGGTCGCGCCGCGCAGTCGACACTCCCGCTCGGCGGCGACCAGACCCGCCTCGCCCCGAGCCAGCAGCGCCAGCCGGGCGCCGCGTGCCGCGTACGCGTGGGCGACGGCCCGTCCGACGCCGGCGCTCGCGCCGGTCACCACAACGGTCCGGGTCACGCTGACCCCTTCTGTCGGGTGGCGATGTCCGCGAGACGGGCCAGCGTCTCCCGGTTACGCCGGTGCAGCACCAAATCGTTGATCTTGTTGTGGACCCACCGCAGCGGGCCTGCCGCGAAGTCCTCCCCGAGGCGCACCCGGGTGGCGCCGTCGCCGACGGGTTGGAGGGTGAAGGCCACTATCGCCTCGCCCGCCGGCCAGAGCCCGGCCTTGAGCACGAGCCGGTGCGGCGGCTCGCAGACCAGCACCGTCGACGCGTCCTGCAAGGAGAACGGCCACGGCCCGGCCCGGTGGTGCAGTTGGCTGCCCACCCGGGGCCAGGCGTCGTCCACGTCCCGCACGTGTGCGGTGCCCACCACCCAGTCGCTGTACGTCCATCCGTCGGCGAGCACGTCGAACACCTGCTCCGGGGGAGCGTCGATCACTTTCTCCACAATCGCCACCGGGATCCCATACCCGGAGCACGGCACGGGCTAACGGCTGACCGGGTTAGCTTCTCTCGGACGGCGGGTAAGGCCGACCCGGGGCACCGCCGGCGACGCTTGCCCACCCCCTCGACGACGACGTTTACTCCTCGGGGCGCAGGGAACCCGCCGGCTGTGCGACAGGACCAGGAGGATCCGTATCAGCGCAGGTCAGCCCCGGTATATGCCGCTGCTGACCGCGCCGGTCCCGGGTCTGTCGCAAGCCCTCGAGCGGTGCTCTACGACGCGGTGCTGCTGGACCGCGACGGCACCCTGATCGAGGACGTGCCGTACAACGGCGACCCGGAGAAGGTGCGGCCGGTGCCGGGCGCGCGGGCGGCGCTGGACCGGCTGCGCGCGGCCGGGCTGCGGCTGGCGGTCGTCACGAATCAGTCGGGCCTGGCCCGGGGCTACTTCACCGGTGAGCAGATGCGCGCGGTGCACGCCCGCGTCGAGGAGCTGCTGGGCCGGTTCGACGCGTGGCTGGTCTGCCCGCACGACGACGCCGACGGCTGTGACTGCCGCAAGCCGGCGCCCGGTCTGGTGTACGCCGCCGCCCGGGAGCTGGGCACGACGCCGTCCCGCTGCGTACTCGTGGGCGACATCGGCCGGGACGTCGGCGCCGCCATGGCCGCCGGGGCCGCGGGGGTGCTGGTGCCCACCCCGGTGACCCGGCCGGAGGAGGTCGCCGCCGCCGGATGGACGGCCACCGATCTGCCGGCGGCGGTGGCGGAGATCCTGCGCCGCCAACAGGCAGTGCAGCCCTCGACCCCGCCCACCGAACCGGTACGGACGGCACTCGTGGTCCGCTCGGACTCGGCGGGGGACGTGCTGGTCACCGGCCCGGCGATCCGCGCCGTCGCGGCCGGAGCGGAGCGGGTGGTGCTGCTGTGCGGGCCGCGCGGCCGGGCCGCCGCCAACCTGTTGCCCGGCGTCGACGAGATCATCGAGCATCCGCTGCCGTGGATCGACCCCGCGCCGGGGCCGGTCGACCCGGAGGCCATGCGGAGCCTGACCGCGCGGCTGGGCGCGGTCGGCGCGGACCAGGCGGTGGTGTTCACCTCGTTCCACCAGTCCGCCCTGCCGCTGGCGCTGCTGTTGCGAATGGCGGGGATCGACCGGATCGCGGCGATCAGCGACGACTATCCGGGTTCGCTGCTGGACATCCGGCACCGGGTGCCGGTGGGCGTCCCCGAACCCGAACGTGCCCTCTCCCTGGCTGCCGCCGCCGGCCATCAGCTGCCCGACGGTGACGAACCGGTCCTGCGGCTTCGCCGGGACGCCGTGCCGCCGCGTCCGGCCGACCTCGGCGATCCCGGGTACGTGGTGCTGCACCCCGGGTCGGCCGCGTCGAGCCGGGCCTGCCCGCCCGAGGTGGCCACCCGGATCGTCGGGGCGTTGGCCGACGCCGGGCACCGGGTGCTGGTGACCGGCGGCCCGGACGAGCGCGCGGTCACCGCCCGGGTCGCCGCGGCCGGCGGCACCGACCTGGGCGGCCGCACCGACCTGGCCGGGCTGGCCGCGATCGTCGCGGACGCCAGCGCGGTGGTGGTCGGCAACACCGGGCCCGCGCACCTGGCGGCCGCCGCCGGTGTGCCGGTGGTGAGTCTCTTCGCGCCGACCGTCCCGTTCGGCCAGTGGGGGCCCTACCGGGTGCCCACCGTCCGGCTCGGCGACGCCGCCGCTCCCTGCCGGGACACCCGGGCGGCCAGCTGCCCGGTCCCCGGGCACCCCTGCCTCAGTGGCGTCGAACCGGGCGACGTGGTCGACGCGCTCCGGATCCTCGCCGTCAGCGGTGGTGGCGGCCGATGAACATCCTGCTCTGGCACGTGCACGGCTCCTGGACCACGTCGTTCGTGCACGGCAGCCATCGCTACCTGATTCCCACCACACCCGACCGCGGCCCGTACGGCCTCGGCCGGGCCCGCACCTACCCGTGGCCGGACAGCGCTGTCGAGGTCAGCCCGGAGGAGTTGCCGAGCGCTGACGTCGACCTGGTCATCCTGCAACGCCCCGAGGAGATCGACCGGGCCGAGCAGTGGCTTCGTCGCCGCCCCGGCCGCGACCTTCCCGCGATCTACGTCGAGCACAACACCCCCAAGGGCGACGTGCCGAACACCCGCCACCCGATGGCCGACCGCGACGACCTGCTCATCGCCCACGTCACCGGGTTCAACCAGATCTTCTGGGACACCGGCGCCACCCGCACCACAGTGGTCGACCACGGCATCGTCGCTCCCTCCGCGTCGTACACGGGCGAGCTGGACCGGCTCGCCGTGGTGATCAACGAGCCGGTACGGCGAGGTCGGGTCACCGGCACCGACCTGCTGCCCCAGTTCGCCGAGATCGCGCCGCTGGACGTGTTCGGCATGGGCGTCGCCGGCCTGGCCGACCACCTCGGGCTGCCCGCCGACCGGCTGACCAGCCACGACGACGTGCCCCAGGAGCGGATGCACGCCGAACTGGCCCGGCGCAGGGCGTACCTGCACCTGTGCCGGTGGACCTCCCTCGGGCTGAGCCTCATCGAGGCGATGTCGATCGGCATGCCGGTCGTCGCGCTCGCCACCACCGAGGCGGTGATGGCGGTGCCCCCGGAGGCGGGGGCGCTCGCCACCCGGACCGACGCCCTGCTCGACGCCGCCCGCCGGTTCATCACCGAACCGGCTACCGCGCGGCAGGCCGGAGCGGCGGCGCGAACCGCCGCGCGCGACAGGTACGGCCTCGACCGTTTCCTCGCTGACTGGGACCGGCTGCTGGAGGAGGAAGTATGCGGATCGCGATGATCTCGGAGCACGCCAGCCCGCTCGCCGTCCTCGGAGGGGAGGATGCCGGCGGCCAGAACACGCACGTCGCGGAGCTGTCCGCCGCGCTCGCCGCCGCCGGGCACGAGGTGCGGGTCTACACCCGCCGCGACGCGCCCGACCTGCCGGTGACCGTCCGCAGCCCGGACGGGTACGACGTGGTGCACGTGCCGGCCGGTCCGGCCGAGCCGGTGGCCAAGGACGCGCTGCTGCCGCACATGCGGGACTTCAGCAACTGGCTGATCGAGCGGTGGCGTGGCGGCGACTGGGTGCCCGAGGTGATCCACGCGCACTTCTGGATGAGCGGCCTGGCCGGGCTGACCGCCGGCCGGCAGACCGGGGTGCCGGTGGTGCAGACGTACCACGCGCTGGGCACCGTGAAGCGCCGCTACCAGGGTGTGCAGGACACCAGCCCGGCCCGGCGGGTCTCCTACGAGCGGGAGCTGGGCCGCTCGGTGGACCGGATCGTCGCGCAGTGCCGCGACGAGGTGGGCGAGCTGGTCCGGATGGGTGTGCCCCGGTCCCGGATGACGGTGGTGCCCTCCGGGGTCAACCTCGCCACCTTCGCCCCGCTCGGGCCGGCCGCCGACCGGGAACCGGGACGGGCCCGCATCCTCACAGTGGGTCGGCTGGTCGAGCGCAAGGGCTTCCAGACCGTGATCCGCGCGATGGCGCTGGTCCCGGACGCCGAGTGCGTGGTCGTCGGCGGCCCACCCGAGGGGCTGTTGGAGACCGACCCGTACGCCCGCCGGCTGCGGGCCCTCGCCGAGTCGTGCGGGGTGGCCGACCGGGTGCACCTGGTCGGAGCGGTGCCTCGGGAGGAGATGGGCCGCTGGTACCGCTCGGCGGACCTGCTGGTCGCCGCGCCCTGGTACGAGCCGTTCGGGTTGACCCCGCTGGAGGCGATGGCCTGTGGGGTGCCGGTCGTCGGCACTGCCGTGGGCGGTATCCGGGACACAGTTGTCGACGGGACGACCGGTGACCTCGTGCCGGCCCGGGACCCGCGCGCGCTGGCCACCGCGATCCAGGGGTTGCTCGACGACCGGATCAGGCGCTTCGCGTACGCGACGGCGGCGCGTGAGCGGGCCCGGGACCGGTACTCGTGGGCGGCCACCGCCGAGCGGCTGGTCGGGGTCTACAGCGAGGTGGCCGCCGTGCGCCGTCCGACCCGGGTGGTGGCCTGATGCCGACGGGCAGCCTGCTCGACACCCACCTGACGAATCTCGCGGCGGCGCTGGTGCCGTACCGGCGGTGTGAGCGACAGCTGGCGCGCTGGGGCGCGGACCTGGCCCACCGGCTGGCCGCCGGGGGTCGCCTGCTGGTGGCCGGCAACGGCGGCAGCGCCGCCGAAGCCCAGCACCTCACCGCCGAGCTGGTCGGCAAGCTGCACGACGACCGTCAGCCGCTGTCCGCGATCGCGCTGCACGCCGAGACGAGCGCGCTCACCGCCATCGCCAACGACTACGGCTACACCGACGTGTACGCCCGCCAGGTGCGCGCCCACGGCCGCCCGGGCGACATCCTGCTGTTGCTGAGCACCAGCGGAACCAGCCCCAACCTGGTCGCCGCCGCGCAGGCGGCCCGCGACGTCGGGGTGACCACCTGGGCGCTCACCGGCGCCGCCCCCAACCCGCTCGCCGACGCGTGCGACGACGTGCTGGCCGTCGCGTCCCCGGACACCCAGGTCGTCCAGGAGCTGCACCTGGTGACCAGTCATCTGCTCTGCGAGTACCTCGAACAGGAGTTGCCCGCCGCGCAGGGGGCAGTCGCCGACCCGGCGGTCGTCCACCCAGTGCCGGGGGAGCCCGCACCGGCCGGTCGGCTGAGCCCTGCGCCGGTGCGTACCGGGGTCGAGGTGGTGCTCGACGGCGGGCCCGGACAGCAGGTCGACGCGTGAGCCGGACAGCAGGTCGACGCGCGAGGATGAGGAGGCAAGCGTGAGGGGACCGGTGGTGGTGCTCGGGGACACCCTGCTCGACCGGGATGTGGAAGGTGTGGTGAACCGGCTCTGCCCAGACTCCCCGGTGCCGGTGCTCGACGAGACAGTGGCCACCGACCGCCCGGGGGGCGCCGGGCTGGCGGCGGTGTTCGCCGCCGCGCAGGGCGCCGAGGTGGTGCTGGTGACAGCGCTCGCCGACGACGCCGGCGGTGCCCGACTGAGCGCGTTGCTCGCCGCCGCCGGCGTGCAGGTGTATCCACTGGCCCTCTCCGGCGCGACCCCCGAGAAGATCCGGCTGCGGGCCCGGGGGCGGGTGCTGCTGCGCCACGACCGGGGCGGCACGTCCGGGGAGCCGGGTCAGCCCTCCGACGAGGTGCTCCGGGTGATCGCCGCGGCGTCGGCGGTGCTGGTCAGCGACTACGGCCGGGGGGTGGCCCGGCAGCCCGCGCTGCGCGACGCGTTGGCCGCCACCCGCGCGCCGGTGGTGTGGGACCCGCATCCGCGCGGCCCGGCGGCCGTGCCCGGCGTACACCTGGCCACCCCGAACGAGTCCGAGGTGCGCGAGCTGGTCCCCGCGCTGCCCGGCGCCTCCCGACTGGCCACCGCGTCCCGGGGCGCCCAGGGGCTACGGCGGCGCTGGCGGGCCGGCGCTGTCGCGGTGACGCTGGGCGGCGACGGCGCGCTGCTCTGCCACGCCGGGTCGACGCCGCTGGTGGTGCCGACGCCGGGTAGCGCCGAGGGGGACACCTGTGGTGCCGGCGACCGGTTCGCTGCGGCGGCCAGCCTCGCACTGGCCCAGGGCGCGCTGGTCTCCGAGGCGGTGCAGGTGGCGGTCGCCGAGGCGTCCGCGTACGTGGCCGGTGGGGGAGTGGCCACGGCGCTGCCTCCGTCGGCGCCCACGGTGCGGGTCAGGAGCGCGCCGGGGCCGCGAGCCCTCCAGCCGGTACCACGAGGTGCTGTGGTGGCCGACCGGGTGGGAGTCGCCGCTGTCGCCACGCTCCTGGGTGAGGTACGCGCCGCAGGTGGCACTGTGGTGGCGACCGGCGGTTGCTTCGACCTCCTGCACGCCGGGCACGTGGCCACCCTGGAGGCGGCCCGGCAGCTCGGCGACTGCCTGATCGTCTGCCTGAACTCCGACGCCAGCGTGGCCGGGTTGAAGGGGCCGGACCGGCCGGTGCAGTCCGAAGGCGACCGCGCCCGACTGCTGGCCGCGCTGAGCTGCGTCGACGCGGTCCTCGTCTTCGACGAGCCGACCCCGGAGACGGCGCTGTCCTGGGTACGCCCCGACGTGTGGGTCAAGGGCGGCGACTACGCCACCGGCGGTGGGGACGCGAGCGGCACCCTGCCGGAGGCGGAGGTCCTGCGCCGCTGGGGTGGGAACACCGTCGTGGTGCCCTATCTGGACGGTCGTTCCACCACCGACCTGATCGTCCGCACGGTTGCGGAGCGGACCCGATGACCGCCACGCGGCCCGGTGCCGGGCCCACAGTCCTGGTCACCGGCGGCGCAAGCGGCCTCGGCGCCGCGGTGGTCGCCGCGGTGGCCGCCTCCGGTGGCCGACCGCTCGTGCTGGACCGGCAGCCGCCGGCCGACGGGGTGTCCTGGACCGAGTGCGACCTGGCCGACACGCGGGCCGCCGAGGTGGCCACCCAGCACCTCGCCGAGCAGGCCGGTGGCCTGGACGCGGTGGTGACCGCCGCCGGAACCGACGTGCCGGGCCGACTCGCCGACCTGCCGGGGGAGACCTGGGACCGGATCGTCGCCGTCGACCTGCTGGCCACCGCGGCGGTGATCCGGGCCGCGCTGCCGTTCCTGCTGACGTCCCGGGGCCGCATCGTCACCGTCGCCTCCACCCTGGGCGTCAAGGCGGTCAGCGACGCCACCGCGTACTGCGCGGCGAAGTTCGGCGTGGTGGGGTTCACCCGAGCCCTCGCCGCCGAGCTGGCCGGTCAGGTCGGCGTCACCCTGCTCATTCCGGGTGGGATGCGCACCGCGTTCTTCGACGAACGTGACCCGCAGTACAAGCCGGGGCCGGACGCGAACCTCAACGAGCCCGCCGACACCGCCGCCGCGATCATGTTCGCGCTCAACCAGCCGCCCGGTTGCGCGGTGCGCGAGATGGTGGTCTGCGCCGAGCAGGAGACGTCGTACCCGTGATCCTCGTGCTGCGCGCCCTCGGCGTCGGCGATCTGGTGACCGCGGTGCCCGCGCTGCGGGCGCTGCGGGCCGCGTACCCGGCGCGGGAGCTGGCCCTCGCCGCGCCCGGCTGGCTGGCCCCGCTTGTCGACCTGGTCGGTGGCGTCGACCGGCTGGTGGACACCGTGGGGCTGGATCGCCCAATCCGGGTGGGGTCGGCCCCGCGGATCGCTGTCAACCTGCACGGGCGTGGCCCGCAGTCGCACCGGCTGCTCGCGGCCACCCGGCCCGGTCGGCTGCTCGCCTTCGCCAGCCCGGACGCCGGCTGCGCCGACGGCCCGCGCTGGGCAGTCGACGAGCACGAGGTGGACCGGTGGTGCCGGCTGCTGTCCTGGTACGACATTCCGGCCGACCGCGCTGACCTCACCCTGCGTCGGCAGGCTTCGGCGGGGACGCCCAGCGGTGTCACAGTGCTGCACCCGGGCAGCAAGATCCCGGCCAAGCGGTGGCCCGCCGAACGGTTCGCCGCGCTGGCCCGGGCACTCACCGACCAGGAGCACCGGGTACTGCTCACCGGCTCGGCCGACGAACGGGCGTTGGCGGCCCGGGTGGCCGAGGCGGCGGGCCTGAGCTCGGACGCCGTGCTGGCCGGCCGGACCGACCTCGGCGCGCTCGCCGCGCTGGTGGCCGACGCCCGGCTGGTGGTCAGCGGGGACACCGGTGTCGCCCACCTGGCCACCGGATACGGCACCCCGTCGGTCGTCCTCTTCGGGCCGGTGCCACCGGCGCACTGGGGGCCACCACCGGACCGGCCTCGGCACCGGGTGCTCTGGGCCGGCGAGGCGGATTGGCCCAGGTGGGACGGGGTAGGAAGCCACCCGACGATGGCGGCTCTGCGCCTCGACGAGGTGCTGGCCGCAGTGGCCGAGGTGGAGAGGGTGGTGCGGGTCTCCGGTGCGGTTGCGGCGTAGCGACCCGGGTCGACCGGGGTACGGACGGCGTCGGCGCGGGCGGGGTTGGCTCTTCGTCGACCCGTCCGGGGCTCCGGTGCGGGATCCGGATGTCCTGGCCCGGCTGCGGGAGTTGGTCATCCCGCCGGCCTGGCAGGACGTGTGGATCGCGCCGCACCCGAACGGGCACATCCAGGCGATCGGGATCGACGCGGCCGGGCGCAAGCAGTACATCTATCACCCGCAGTGGCGGGAGAAGCAGGACGAGGCGAAGTTCGACCACATGCTGGAGGTGGCCCGGCGGCTGCCGGCGCTGCGCGAGCGGGTGGGGCGCGACCTGGATGGCAGTGGACTGGGCCGGGACCGGGTGCTGGCGACGGTGACCCGCCTGCTGGACATGGGGATGTTCCGGGTCGGGAGCGACCAGTACGCGAACGGCGACGACCCGACGTACGGGGTGTCCACCCTGCGCCCCGAGCATGCCCGGTCGCGGCGCGGCTGCGTGGTGTTCGTGTTTCCCGCCAAGGGGGGCATCGAACAGGTACGCCGGATCGAGGACCCGGAGCTGTGCCAGGTGCTGGTGAATCTGCGCCGTCGTCGGCGACGGGCGGAGCGGCTGTTCGGCTACTGGGACGGCAGGGAGTGGCGCGACGTGCGCAGCGACGAGGTCAACGGCTACCTGCGCGACGCCAGCGGTGGGGAGATGACAGCGAAGGACTTCCGCACCTGGCACGCCACTGTGCTCGCGGCCACCGAACTGGCCACCGCCGGCCCGGCCCGCTCGGTGACCGCCCGGCGTAAGGCTGTGGTCGCCGTGATGCGTGAGGTGGCAGAGCTGCTGGGCAACACGCCGACGGTGGCTCGCGCGTCCTACGTGGACCCCCGGGTGGTCGACCTCTACCACGACGGGGTGGTGGCGTCGGTGGATCCGCAGGCGCCTCGCGAGGAGGCCGAGCAGGTCGTCCTGAAGCTGCTGGAAGGGGCCTGACCGGCCCCGTCGGCGATTCTGGGGGGAAGCGCGACGGAGCCGGAGCCTCGGCGTCAGCGGGGTGCCACCGGGCGGCCGCCCGCCGCTCGCGCGGCGGGCGCCTCGCCACGGCCCCCGTTGGCGGCCCACCAGGCGATGGTCGGCCGCGTTGGTGTCAGTCTGCCGGCAGCGAGTTGACCGTGGACGCCTGGCGGTTGACGATCCGCGCCACATCCGAGGCATTGTCGCGATGTTCCTGCGCTGTGGTGCCGTACGCGGCCCGGAATGCCCTGCTGAAATGGGCCTTATCGGGAAATCCCCACCGTGCCGCGACGGTCTGCACGGGCTGGTTGCGCAGCGCCGGGTCGGTCAGGTCGCGCCGGCACCGGGCCAGCCGCATGTCCCGGATGTACGACGCCACAGTGGCGTCCTCGGCCTCGAACAACCGGTGCAGGGACCGCACCGAGATGTGGTGGGCGTCGGCGACGACCTGCGGGCCGAGTGTCGCGTCGCCGAGGTGGCGGTGGATGTACGACTGCACCTGGGTGAGCAGTGCCCGGCGGCGGACCTCGGTCGGCACGGCGTCCTCGGCGACGAGGTGCCGGCCGAGCATGGTGGTGGCCAGGTCCAGTCCCACCGCGCCGAGCCGGCTGGCGTCGGCGGCATGGTACTGCTCGGGGTGCCCGGTCACCTGGAGCAGGAACTGCGCCAGCAGCGCCCCGATCCCCTCGCTGCCGGACATCCGGCCGCCGTAGAGCGCGGCCATCCGCTGTGGTGGCAGTGGCAGCGCGGCGTGCGGGATCATCGTGACGATCGACGTGGCCTGGTGCTGCTCCGGCTCGGTCGCGTGGTGGCACACGTCGTGCGGCCGGGACGCGTCGTAGAAGGTGAACTCGCCGGCCAGGATCTCGCTGCGGCGACCGTCCTGGCTGGACGTGCCGATGCCGCCTGTGGTGAGGGCGAGGATGTACAACCCCGGGTCGGACTGACGGACCAGCTTCGGGGTCCGGGTGGCGTCAAGCGACGGGTACTCGTACTGCGCCAGCTCGATCGGGCCGAGCGCGATGAAGCTGGCCCGGGCGGCGAAGTCGTCGCTGTGCGCGGAGCGCATGCGCAGCGGCACCGAGGTGCGCGCGATCAGGTCCAGCCACATGCCGAACCGTTCGCCCGGTGGCAGGACCGTGGTGTCGATGGTGTCTCGTGGCAGCATCGGTGCTCCCTCAGCCCGCTCGACGCTGGATCAGCGCCTCGACGCCGTCGAGGATCCGGTCCAGGCCGAAGACGAACTCGTCGTCAGGGTCGTCGTCCTGGTAGAGCACGCCGGCGCTCAGCACCCGGTGCAGCGCGGGGAAACGGGCCGGGTCGATGAGCCGGGCCACCAGCCGACCGTACGCCGGCATCATCTCGCTGGGCTCGACGCCGGCCGCCCGGCTGCCCTCGGCGATCTGCGAGGTGAGGGTGGCCTCGTTGCGGACGTACCCGGTGATCAGCAGGAGCACCGACATCTTCTCGCTCTCGCCGAGCGTGGTGCCGTCGAGGCAGCGCAGCCCGTCCTCCATCCAGCCGAGCTGCTGCGGGGTGATCGGTGGGCCGCTGATCGGCACGTGCAGCAGCCAGGACCGCTGCCGCAGCGCCTCGTGCTCGGCCCAGGCCCATCGGGTGAGGGCGGCGCGCCAGTCGTCCTCCGGCGCGGGCGGCCCGGGGGATGGGCCGTACCCGGTGTCCACCATGAGCATGAGCAGCTCGTCCTTCGAGCCGACGTACCGGTAGAGGGCCATGGTCGCGGCGCCCAACTCCTTGGCCACCCGGCTCATCGAGACTGCCGCCAGGCCGTCGGCGTCGGCCACGCGGACGGCGGCGTCCACGATGGCGGGCACGCTCATTCCCGGCCGGGGGCCCTTGGGTGGCCGTTCCCGCAGCCCCCACGCGCTCTCGATGGACGCCGGGAGTACGGGCCCGCTGTCGTCTGTCTTCGCCGCCACATTTCCTCCTTGCCCCGCCATCCTAGTTCTGCGTATGGTCTACGCATAACAGCGTACGACATACGCAGAAGGAGAACTGGTCATGACGATCACCACCACACCGACACCCCGAGCGGGCCGGCGGGAGTGGATCGGGCTCACGGTGCTGATGCTGCCGCTGCTCCTGGTCTCGATGGACGTGTCGGTGCTCTACTTCGCCGTCCCGTTCATCAGCGCGGAGTTGCGCCCCACCGCCACCGAGCAGCTATGGATCTTCGACATCTACGGCTTCGTGCTGGCCGGGCTGCTCATCACCATGGGCGCTCTGGGTGACCGGATCGGTCGACGTCGGCTCCTGTTGATCGGCGCCACCGCGTTCGGGGCGGCGTCGCTGCTGGCCGCGTACGCCGACAGCACCGCGACGCTGATCGCCGCGCGTGCCGTGCTCGGCGTCGGCGGGGCCACCCTGATGCCCTCGACGCTGGCCCTGGTGCGCAACATGTTCCACGACGCCAAGCAGCGCGGGACCGCCATCGGCATCTGGACCGCCACCCTCACCGGTGGCATCGCGATCGGCCCGGTGCTCAGCGGCATCCTGCTGGAGCACTTCTGGTGGGGCTCGATCTTCTTGATCAACATCCCGGCGATGCTGATGCTGCTCCTGCTCGTGCCGCTCCTGGTGCCCGAGTTCCGCAACCCGGCCACCGGGCGGTTCGACCTGGTCAGCGCGGCACTGTCGCTCGGCGCGCTGCTGCCAGTGATCTACGGCATCAAGGAGATGGCCCGCGACGGCCTCAGCCCGGTGCGGGTCCTGGCCATCGTCGGCGGTCTGCTGGTGGGGGCGCTCTTCCTGCACCGACAGCGGACCCGGGCGTACCCGATGGTCGACCTCGCGCTGTTCCGCCGTCGCGGCTTCGCCGGGTCGCTCGCTGTCAACCTGCTGGCGATGTTCGCCATCGTCGGCTTCGCCATCTTCACCACCCAGCACCTCCAACTGGTGCTCGGCCTGAGCCCGCTGCGGGCGGCGCTGTGGAGCCTCGTGCCGTCCCTCGCCGTGGGCGGAGTCGCGCCGGCCGCCGCCGCCCTGGCCCAGCGCGTCGAACGGGCGTACCTGATCGGTGCGGGGTTCGGCATCGCCGTGGTCGGCTTCGTGGTGTTGACCCGGGTCACCCCGGAAACGCCGCTGTGGCTGCTGCTCGTCGGCGCCAGTGTCTACGCGGGTGGCCTGGTGATGGTGATGTCCCTCGTCACCGAGCTGGTCCTCGGCGCGGCGCCGCCCGAGCAGGCCGGTGTCGCGTCGGCGCTGACCGAGTCCAGCAGCGAGCTGGGCGGTGCGCTGGGAATGGCGATCCTGGGCAGCGTGGGCGCTGCGGTCTACCGCCGGGAGATCGTCGACGGCCTGCCGGCCGGGCTGCCCGCCGACACCACCGCCGCGGCCCAGGAGACCCTGGGCGGTGCGCTCGCTGTCGCCCACGGGCTGCCGGCGGACCTGGCCGACGCGGTGCGGCACGCCGCCGGTGTCGCGTTCACCGACGGACTGCACCTGGCCGCGTACGCCGCCATGGCCGTGATGCTGCTGGGGGCGGTCACCGCGCTGGTCGCGCTGCGCGGCGTCCGACCGGCCGACTCCGCGGCGCTGGCCGCCGAGCCGACCGGTCCGGCCGACACGTCACTGTCGTCGGTCAGTCGATGAGCACGTGCGCGAGCCGGTCGCGGAAACGCCGCTCGGAGTCGCTGACCGACTCGCCGCCGATGCCCAGCAGCCCCCCGCTGGAGGCGGCGCCCACCACCTGCTCGGCGATCTTCACCAGCCAGTGCTTGTACGCGCCGGCCTCACCCTCGTCGACCCGCGCCGCCAGCAACGCGCCGGCCTCGCCGGCCCGCAGCAGCACGTCGTCGATGTACGCCACGGGGTCGGCGGGCGCGATGACCGGCAACTCCTCGCCGGTGTCCGGGTCACCGACCCGGGTGACGATCTCGCCGGCCACGGCGGCGACCAGCGGGCTGGCCGACTCCCGGCCGGCGGCGATGGTCTCCAGCCCGGCCGCGGTCTCCGCCATGGTCCGGCGGGTGCCGTCGGACTCGGCGGCGCTCGCCGCGGTCAGAACCGACTGCGGCAGGCCGACCAGCAGCCCCCACTCCTCGTCGGAAAAACCGAACCCGGTGTACGCCGGCTGCTCGATCACGACAACGCCCCTTCCGCCCTGCTCTGCTTGGTCAATCGGTGCTCTGCTTGGTCGATCCACCGGGCCCGAAAGCGGCACCCGGGTCAGGCTAGTCCAGGGTCAGCAGGCCCTGTTCGGACACCACGCGCACCGACAACGTCTTGTAGCCGACCTCCTCGAAGAGGACCGTCATCTTGTCCTCCTCGTAGGAGAGCACCATGCCGGACCCCCACTCCGGGTGCCGCACCTGGCTGTGCACCGGGAACGGACCCACCGCGCCCTGGTCGGCCACGCTGGTGCCGTTGTGGCAGTTGTCGCAGTGGCCGCAGACCTGCGTCATCTGCTCGCCGAAGTAGGCCAGCAGGGTCTGCCCCCGGCAGGCCCGGGTCTCGGCGAAGGCCCGCATCATGTCGGTGCGGGATCGGGTCACTGTCTGCTGGCGCTCCGCCTCGGCCAGCGCCGCCGCGGCGGCGTCGGTCGGGGTGGGGGAGTAACGGGGCGCGCCGATGCGCTGTCGTGCGCGCGGTTCGGCCGCCCCGACCTGCTCCAACAGGGAGAGGTACTGGCCCAGCTTGCGCGGCCCGAGGCCGGTGGTCTCGCGCAGTTCGGTCTTGGTGGCCGGCTTGCGGCGCAGCAGCGCGGCGAGGTCGCGCAGCTCCTCGACGTCGGGCAGGCCGCCGCTGAAGAACCGTTGCAGGCCCACGTCCTCGGCCTGCCAGAGCAGCAGCACCCGGGCCGGTTGCCCGTCGCGGCCGGCCCGGCCGATCTCCTGGAAGTAGCTGTCCGGTGAGTCGGGCAGCGCCATGTGCACCACCCAGGCGATGTTCGGCTTGTCGATGCCCATGCCGAACGCCGAGGTCGCCACCATGATGGGGACCTCATCGGCGAGGAACGCCTCGTGCAGTTCGTGGCGTGCGCCGGCCGCCATCCCACCGTGGTAGCACTGCGCCGGGTAGCCGGCGTCGGTCAACCGGGTGGCCAGCTCCTCGGCGGCGCGACGGGTCGGCACGTAGATGATCCCGGGCCGCTCGTCGTCGCTCAGCAGCGCGATCAGTCGCCGCCACCGGTAGTCCTCGGTGGGGCAGTGCGCGACCTCGACGAACAGGTTCGGCCGGTCCAGCCCGGAGACCACCACCTCCGGGTCGCGCAGCCGCAGCCGGGCGATGATGTCGTCGCGTACCGGAGGGGAGGCGGTGGCGGTCAGCGCGACCACCGGCGGTCGGCCGATGCCGTCGATGAGGTGCCCGAGCGCCAGGTAGTCGGGGCGGAAGTCGTGCCCCCACGCCGAGATGCAGTGCGCCTCGTCGATCGCCACCAGGGCCGGCTTCAGCTCGGCGACCTCGGCCATCCGGTCCGGGTTGCTGAGCTGTTCCGGGGTGATGAAGAGGAACTCCGCCCGCCCCTCGCGGATCTCGGTGATCGCCTCGGCCTGCTGGGTGGGCGACTCGTTCGAGCTGATCCGCACCGCCCGCAGCTCCGGGCGTTGCCGCTCGTTGAGGGAGGCGATCTGGTCCTGCTGAAGGGCCAGCAGTGGAGAGATCACCACTGTGGGGCCGGGGATCAGGCTGGCCGGGATCTGGTAGATCGCCGACTTGCCGGCACCGGTGGGCAACACCACCAGGGCGTCTCGTCGCTTCATCACGGCGCGCATGGCGGCCAGTTGGTTGGGCCGTAGCGCCTTCCAGCCGAAAAGGCTGCGGGCCGCGCGGCGCAACGTCATCGAGTGCGTGGACAGTTTCATCGAGGGCCGGAGGTACCCGAGCCCATGACCGCCGAAACGCATTCGGACGATCATGGGCTCGTCGGTTGCCGGCTCGTTGATCGCCGACTCAGCGCAGGCGGGGCAGGACCTCGCGCTGGTACAGGTCGAACAGGCCCTGGTAGTGCGGGCCGGTGTTGGCCACGTAGACCTCGTCGAAGCCGGCCTTGGCGTACTGGTCGATCATCTCCAGGTGCGCGTCGGCGCTGTTGCCGCAGACGAACGCCTCCTTCAGCATCTCCGGCTTGACCAACTCGGCGGCCTGCTCGAAGTGCCGTGGCGAGGGCAGTACCTGGGACAGCTCACCCGGCACCCCCGCGTTGGGCCAGCGCTCGTACGCGATGCGCAGCCCCTCCTCCTCGCTGTCCGCGTACGCCGCCTTGAAGCCGGCCTGGCACGGCTTGTCGCCGCCGCCGTTCTCGCGGAAGCGCCGGACCATCTCGCCGTCGGGCATGGTGCTCACGTAGCCGTCACCGATCCGCGCGGCCAGGTCGATGGCCTTCGGCCCGAAGCCGGAGACGTAGATCGACGGTGGGGTGTCGGGCAGCGTGTAGATCCGGGCCTGCTCCACCGTGTAGTGCTTGCCGTGGTGGCTGACGAAGCCGCCGCGCCACAACGCGCGCAGCACCTCGACGGCCTCCTCCAGCATCTCCAGCCGGACGTCGGCCTGCGGCCAGGCGTCGCCGAAGATGTGTTCGTTGAGCGCCTCGCCGGTGCCGACGCCGAGCACGAACCGCCCGCCGTGCAGCACCGCGCTGGTCGCCGCCGCCTGCGCGATCACGGCCGGGTGGATCCGCACTGTCGGGCAGGTCACCGCAGTGGTCACCGGCAGCGAACAGACCTGGC
The DNA here is from genome assembly GCF_036136635.1 of Micromonospora sp. NBC_00330. NCBI lineage: Bacteria > Bacillati > Actinomycetota > Actinomycetes > Micromonosporales > Micromonosporaceae > Micromonospora > Micromonospora sp. NBC_00330. Next base: position 3,569,683 of record NZ_CP108012.1, on the reverse strand, counting down.
TGAGCGCGCCGATCATCGACCAGACGAACGGGCTCTGACCCTGTGCGTCCACCCAGGGGTGGTAGTGGTCGGAGATCCACAGCGCCTCGAAGCCGGCCCGTTCGGCGCCGCGCGCCTGCTCCAGCAACTCGGCTGGCGTGAACTCCTCACTGGACAGGAAATATCCGATCTTCATGGCTTACCCCTTCGGCACGCGGACCTGCTGATGGGGAGAGCCGTACCCCGGCGGCGCCCGGTCACACCGGTTCGCGCGGTCGTCGGGGTCAGCGTCGACCGAACATCGCCCGGATCGCGGCGAGGAGCAGCAGGGCGCCGACCACCAGGCCGAGCAGGCGTACGCCGGGGATGTCGGCCGGGCTCGTCGCGTCGGCCAGCAGGACGGGATCCATCCCCGCACTCTCCCCGGGGACCGGGCCGCCAGGCAACTGTAAGGTTTATTGACTATTGAATCGCTCAGTGTGACCATGGCAGGACCGCCTGCCGGTGGCGGTGCGCCGAGGGCGCGCGAGAGATGGGGTACGGGGGCCGCATGAGCGAGCGCAACCAGCGGATCGACGGGGGCGCACCGTCGCCGGTGATCGACATCGATCACTGCGAGGGGGCGGAGTGACAACTACCAACGGGCACCTTCAGGCGCTCGCCGCCGCCGTCCTGCAACCCGGCTTCGTCGGTACCACCCCACCGCCATGGGTGTGCCGCTGGCTCGGCGAGGGTCTCGGCTCGGTGGTGCTCTTCGCCCGCAACGTCGTCGACACCGGGCAGGTGGCCGCGCTCACGGCGACGCTGCGCGCGGAACGGCCGGACGTCATCGTGGCGATCGACGAGGAGGCCGGCGACGTCACCCGGCTGGAGTCGGTGCACGGCAGCTCCCGGCCCGGCAACTTCGCCCTCGGCGCTGTCGACGACCCGGAGCTGACCGAGGCCGTCGCCCGGGACCTCGGCGCCGAGCTGGCCGCGGCGGGGCTCACCCTCAACTACGCCCCGGACGCCGACGTCAACTCCAATCCGGCGAACCCGGTGATCGGCGTTCGCTCCTTCGGCGCCGACCCGGTGCTGGTCGCGCGGCACACCGCCGCCTGGGTCCGCGGGCTCCAGGCCGGCGGCGTCGCGGCCTGCGCCAAGCACTTCCCCGGGCACGGCGACACCCGGGTCGACTCACACCACGACCTGCCCCGCATCACCGCCGACCGGGCCCGGCTGGACGCCTGCGAACTGGCCCCGTTCCGCGCCGCCGTGGCCGCCGGGGTGCAGGCGGTGATGACCGGTCACCTGCTGGTGCCCGCGCTCGACCCGCACCTGCCGGCGACGCTGAGTCAGCGCATCCTGGGCGGGTTGCTCCGCGACGAGCTGGGCTTCTCCGGCGTGGTGGTCACCGACGCGATGGAGATGCGCGCGGTCGCCGACCGGTACGGCTTCGCCGGGGCGACGGTCCGCGCCCTCGCCGCCGGGGCCGACGCCATCTGCATCGGCGGCGAACGGTCCGACGAGCAGGCCGCCCGCGAGCTGCGCGACGCCATAGTGGCTGCCGTCGTCTCCGGTGAGCTGCCCGAGGAACGTCTCGCCGAGGCCGCCAAGCGCGTCGGTCAACTCGCCGCCTGGACGGTGGCCGCCCGCAGTGCCGGCTCGGCCGGAGCGCGCGCCGCCGCCGACGTCGGCCTGGTCGCCGCCCGCCGGGCCGTGCGCGTCACCGCCGCCCCGGGCACGACTGTCGCACTGCCCATTACCCGCGCGGCACACGTCGTCGAGTTCGAGCCGCTGCGCAACATCGCCATCGGCGCCGAGACCCCGTGGGGCATCGGCGGACCACTGACCGAGCTGCTGCCCGGCACCAGCACGGTCCGCTACGCCGAACCCGACGTGCCGGCGGACCCGGGCGCCGGGGCGGGCAGCCGCCCCCTGGTCCTTGTCGTGCGCGACCAGCACCGGCACGACTGGATGCGCGACGCCGTGCACCGCGCGTTGGCCGCCCGGCCGGACGCCGTCGTGGTCGAGTTGGGCGTGCCCGAGCTGGTCACCGGGGCGGTGCACCTGGCCACCCACGGCGCCACCCGGGCCAGCGGGCAGGCCGCAGCCGAGGTGCTCACCGGCGCCCGCTGACGGCCCGCGCTACGGCAGGTCGGCAACCAGGTCGGCGTACTCGGGGTGCTTGTCGATGAACGCGGCCATGAAGGGGCACTGCGGCACCACTGTCGTGCCGCGTGCCCGGAGCTGGTCCAGTGTGCCGCGGACCAGCGCGCCGCCCACTCCCTTGCCCTGAAAGCCCCGGTCCACCTCGGTGTGGGTGAAGACCAGGACCTCCCCGCGCGGCAGGTACGCGGTGAAGCCCGCCAGCGCGTCGTCGACCAGGATCTCGAAGCGGTGCTTCGCCGGGTTGTCCTCGACCAGGGTGCTCATCCGGCCATTCTCCCCGCCGGCTCGGCCAGCGCGTCGAGTTCGCCGAGCAACCGGTCCACCTCGTCGGCCGTGTTGTAGTGGTAGATGCTGGCCCGCACCGCGCCGCCGCTGTCGCGCAGACCCATCAGGTGGAAGTACTCGTAGGCGTAGTAGTCGCCGACGGAGAGGCAGAAACCGGCGGCACCCAACGCCTCCTGCACGGCCGCCGGGGACATCCCGGCGACCCGGAACGAGACGGTCGGGCAGCGCCGAGCCGGCGAGCCGTACACGGTGATCGCCGGCCGCTGCGCCAGCCCGGCGAGCAGCCGGTCCAGTAGCGCCTCCTCGTGCGCCTGGGCGGCGGCCAGCCCGGCCCGCAGCCGGGCCCGCCGGTCCCCGACCGCGTCCGGGTCCAGCCCCGCCAGGTGATCCACCGCCGCTGCCACGCCGGCCAGCAGCGGGAAGCTCGGCGTGCCGTACTCGAACCGGTCCGGCACCGCGTCGGAGGACGGCACCAGCTTCGCCGGGCGCAACGCCGCCCAGCGGGCCGGGTCGGCCACCATCGCCGCCAGGTGCGGGCCGGACCACTTGTACGCGCTGGTGACCAGCACGTCGGCGCCGAGCGAGGCCAGGTCGGTCGGCCCGTGCGGAACCGAGTGCACGCCGTCGACGTGGACCAACGCGCCGGCCGCGTGCGCGATCTTGGCGATCGCCGGCACGTCCGGCATGGTGCCGATGGCGTTGCTGCCGGCGGTGACCGCTACCAACCGGGTCCGCTCACCCACCAGGTCCGCGTACTGGGCCGCCGGCAGCTCACCGGTGTGCCGGTCGACCTCGGCCCAGCGCACCGTCGCGCCGGCCGCCTCGGCGGCCTGCACCCACGGCCGCACGTTCGCGTCGTGGTCGAGCCGGGAGACCACCACCTCGTCACCCGGCCGCCAGGCCGCGCCGAGCGTGCGGGCCAGGGTGTACGTCAGCGCGGTGGCGCTCGGGCCGAGCACCACACCGGCCGGGTCGGCGCCGAGCAGGTCGGCCACTGCCGAGCGGGCCTGGGCCACCAGCTCCAACGACCGACGGCCCGCCACGTTGGCGGCGCTGCGGTTGCCGACCGCCGACCGCATGGCGTCGGTGACCGCGTCGATTACACCTGCCGCGGTCTGGGTGCCGCCGGCACCGTCGAAGTGGACGAAGCCCTCGGTCAGGGCGGGGTACGCGGCCCGGGTGCGGGCGATGTCGAACGGCATGTCCCGGACCCTAGCCGGTGCTCCTCGTGCCCTTCCCGGCCGCCAGGTGATCACCGTTCGCGGGCTACCTCGCAGATGTCTCGTACCCTTGGCGAGGTGACGAACCGACCCGCCACCATGCCCATTCCCCCCGTCCGCCGCGCCGCCGGTCTCTTCGCCGGTCTGGCGCTCGGCCTCGCCGTGCTCGCCGGGTGCAGCTCCCAGGGCGCCTCCACCGACTGCGGGCTGGACGCCTGCACCGTCACCTTCGAGCGGGGTGTCGACGCCAGCGCCACCATCCTGGGCGTCGAGGCCAAACTGGTCGGCGCCGAGGGTGACCAGGTGACAGTCGAGGTCGCCGGTGAGCAGCTCACCCTCACCACCGGCCAGCAGGCCGCCGAGGCCGGGGGCTTCGCCGTCACCCTGGACAGCGTGACCGACCAGCAGGTCAAGATTCGCGTATCGCGCAACCCGGGCAGCTGACCTGGGCGGGCGGCGGTGGCCGACGTTTGGGAATCTTCAGAATCGGAGATTGTGACGCCATGTCACTCACCCGTAGCGCCGAAGCCACCGCCTCCCGTACGGCGGACAGCCGGTGGCTGGAACTCCTCGCCCGGGCCGGCTTCATCGGCTACGGCATCGTCCACCTCCTCTTCGCCTGGTTGGCGTTGCAGATCGCGTTCGGCACGTCGTCCGACGACGGCGACCAGTCCGGCGCGCTGCGTACCCTCTCCGCACAGCCGCTAGGCAAGTTCCTGGTCATCGCCGTCGCTGTCGGCCTGCTCGCGATGGCGATCTGGCAGGCGCTGGAGGCGGCGGTCGGGCACCGCGCCGAGCGCGGCAAGGAGCGGGTCATGGAACGGCTCGCCTCGGCCGGCCGGACCATCGTCTACCTCTACTTCGCCTGGACCGCCTTCAAGGTCTTCTCCGACGCCGGATCGAACAGCGCCGACAAGCAGGAGGCGTTGACCGGCAAGCTGATGACCTCCAGCGGTGGCCGCTGGCTGGTCGGCCTGGCCGGCCTGGTCGTCGCCGCGATCGGCATCGGCCTGGTGATCTACGGCGCCCGGAAGAAGTTCGAGAAGCACCTCAAGACCGGCGAGATGAGCCCGAAGACCCGCCAGCTCGCCCGCCGGCTGGGCATGGCCGGATACATCGCCAAGGGCGTCGCGTACGGCATTGCCGGTCTGCTGGTCATCGTGGCCGCCGTGAACTACGACCCGGAGAAGGCCCGTGGTCTGGACGCCGCTCTGCACGCCCTGCAAGAGCAGTCCTACGGCACGTTCCTGCTGACCCTTGTCGCCCTCGGCATCGCCGCCTTCGGCGTCTACTGCTTCCTCCAGTCCCGGTACCGCAAGGTCTGAACTGGTCGATTCCCGGGCTGTCGGGCACCCTTGGGCTTTTGCCCGAAGTGCCCGACGCCTGGTCGAAGGGGAGCACCGAAGCCGTGCAGAACTATCTCGAAACGGCCGTCGCCGCGCTCGTCGCGGCGGCGGTCGCCCTGTTCCTGGTCGAGGTCGTCCACCGGTTGACCCGGCGGTTCGGCCGCCGGTCACTGCTGTTCACCGAGTTGACCGACCACGCGCACCGCCCGTTCCAGGTCGCCGGAACGGTCCTGGCCGTGCAGTTCGCTGCCCGCTTCACCACCGGGTACGCGGTTGGCGAGAGCTGGCGGCGGCTGCTGCTGCACCTGCTCATCCTCGGCGTCATCGCCACAGTGGCCTGGCTGGTCGCCTGCCTGCTGGTCGTCGTGGAGGACACCGCGCTGGCCCGGTTCCGGGTCGACGTACCGGACAACCGGCACGCCCGGCGGGTACGGACCCAGGTGGTGATGCTGCGCCGACTGACCATCGCGGTGATCGTCATCCTGACCATCGGCGTGATGCTGATGACGTTCCCCAGCGTGCGGGGCATCGGCGCCGGCGTGCTGACCTCGGCCGGTGTGGTCGGTGTGGTGGCGGCGCTCGCCGCGCAGAGCCTGCTCGGCAACGTCTTCGCCGGCCTCCAGCTCGCCTTCAGCGACGCCGTCCGGCTCGACGACGTGGTCGTCGTCGAGGGGGAGTGGGGTCGCATCGAGGAGCTGACCCTCAGCTACGTCGTGGTGCAGATCTGGGACGACCGCCGGTTGATCCTGCCCACCTCGTACTTCACCAGCAAGCCGTTCCAGAACTGGACCCGCACGGAGGCGGCGGTGCTCGGCACCGCCGAGTTCGACGTCGACTGGGCGGTGCCCGTGCAGACCATGCGCGAGGAGTTGCGCCGCCTCGTCGAGGGCACCGAGCTGTGGGACGGGCGGGTCTGCGTCCTGCAGGTCACCGACGCCACCGGCGGGACGGTCCGGTTGCGCGCGCTGGTCAGCGCCGCCGACGCGGGCAGCCTGTGGGACCTGCGCTGCCTCGTCCGGGAGCACCTGGTCGCCTGGATCAGGGACAACCGCCCGACCGCGATGCCCCGGGTACGCGCCGAGCTGGGCGACTCCAACAGCAATCTGTCCTGGCAGTGGGTGCAGCCGAGGCGGCCGGCCCGCCGTCTGTCCGAGACCGAGGCGCCCGACGACGCCCGGGTCTTCGGCGGCAGCGACGACGGCGACGCCCGCAGCGAAGCCTTCGTAGGCCCCGAAGAAACCCGCCCCTGACCGGAAGGCCCGCGCCCGCCCCCCCGCCCTGCTGCGCGGCAAACCCCGACGATCATGGACTTGGCGGGTCGGTGTGCCTGGTTTGTCCCCGCCCACCTCATGATCACCGCCGGGGGTGGGGTGCCGGGGGAGGGCGGGAGGGCGGGGAGGGCGGGGTGTGGGGGCGGGTGCGGGAGGTTTGGTCGGGCTTGGGTGGGGGATGTGCTGCCGGACGTCTCTGGCGTGATCGCGGCGGCTGGCCGCGTATTGGCGGCGCGGCGTCCGGACAACGGGGACGGTGAGCTGCTTGGCGCGCTTTAGGATTGACGAGCGGCGACTTCGGGCATACAGCGCGGTGATGAGGAAAGGAGGACAGCATGGCTGACGTGGCGAAAGCCCGCACATCCCAGAACGGGAGCGAGCCCTCCACCGCCGAGTTGGTGCAGCGGGCCACTGAGCAGATCTCCCGCCTCGTACGGGACGAACTGACGCTGGCCCGAGCGGAGTTGACCCAGAAGGGTAAGCACGCGGGCATCGGGATCGGCCTGTTCGGCGGCGGTGGCGCGCTCGCGTTCTTCGGTCTGGGTGCGCTGGTCGCCACGGCGATCCTGTTGCTCGACCTGGTGTTGCCCGCCTGGGCCGCCGCGCTGATCGTGGCGGTGGCGTGCTTCCTGGTGGCCGGCATCCTCGCCCTGGTGGGCAAGAAGCAGGTCAGCCGTGCCGTCCCGCCGGTGCCGGCGGCCACGGTCCGTAGCCTCCGGGCAGACATGGACACCGTCACCGCCGCGGTGAAGGACAGGGGGCGGCAATGACCGGTAACGGGACCGGCGACACGGAGGCCCTCCGCGAGGAGATCCGTCGCACCCGGGTCGAGTTGGGCGAGACGATGGAGGCGCTGGCCGCCAAGGCCGACGTCAAGGCGCGTCTGAAGGAGTCCGCCGAGCAGGCCAAGGAGCGGATGCGGGAGCAGGCGGCGCAGACCGTCGCCCGGGTCCGCGGGCAGGCCGCGCGTGGCGCCGGAATGGCGAAGGCGCAGGCGTACGAAAAGGGCGAGATGGTACGCGCACAGGCGTACGACAAGGGCGAGTTGGTGCGCCGCAACCCGGTGCCGTGGGCGGCCATCGCGGCCGGCGCGGTGGCCACCGTGGTGGTGCTGATGATCGTGCGGGGGAGGCGTAGGTGAGCAAGAGCATCGGCAGGGTCGCGTACCGGCCGGTCGGCGTGTTGTTGGGTATCGCCGCAGGCACTGTGGCCGGGGCGATCTTCCGGCAGGTCTGGAAGGTCACCGCGGGCGACGGTGAGGCGCCCAACGCGACCGACGAGGATCGCGGTTGGGGCGAGATCCTGGCCGCCGCGGCGTTGCAGGGCGCCATCTTCGCTGTCGTCCGAGCCGCAGTGGACCGGGGCGGCGCGGTCGGCGTACGCCGGATGACCGGCAGCTGGCCGGACTGACCAGCAGCGATTTCAGCCCCCTTCCCGCATCGATGGGAAGGGGGCTTTCGCATGGCATCGCACGCCGCCCAGCGCACCTGAGGCATCCGTCAGGTCACATGTCGGAGAAATTCGTCGGAGAGGTCGTGACAGACTTTTTACCTCCGTGATTTGCTGGTCCCCGCTGTTGCGAGATGGCGTGGGTTGAGAGAAGTCTCCTTCGTGGGGCCGCCTCAGGCACCGCTGCTCAAAAACGGCCAATCGGCCGGACGGCGTGCACGGCCGCCAGTTTTTAGAGGGAGAAACACATGGCTCAGGGAACCGTGAAGTGGTTCAACGCTGACAAGGGCTTCGGCTTCATCACCGTCGATGGTGGGGGTGCTGACGTGTTCGTCCACTTCTCGGCCATCCAGACCAGCGGCTACCGCTCGCTGGAGGAGAACCAGCGGGTGGAGTTCGAGATTGCTCAGGGTCAGAAGGGCCCGCAGGCTGAGCAGGTCCGTCCCATCTGAGTAGGACGGCCGGCCCCCGCCGGCCAGTGGGACGATCCGGCTCAAGGGTCGCGGTAAAGCCCCGCATCCCGATTGGGATGCGGGGCTTTCGCCTGTTCAGGCTCGCCGGTGCAGCGAGCAGTCAGCGTCGACGCGAACGCAGGCCGAGCCAGAGCACCACCAGCCCGGCCGCCGTCACGATCGGGCCGATCACCGCCCAGATCTTCTCGTCGGTCATCACGCTACCGCTGACGTAGCCGAGGCCCTGGACCGTCCACACCGCACCGATCACCACGGCCAGCAGGCCGAGGGTGAGCGGAAGCCAACCCCTCATCGCGTCCCCTCTCCGCCGCCCGGGGCGGCGCGCCGCCGTCCAACATCGCCGGCCGGGTGGCGTGACGCGAGCACCCCGGGCGCGCGGGTCACCACCGGTCGTGCACCTGCGGGCGGATCAGCTCGTCGTAGGTCTCGCGGACGGCTGCCAACTGCTCGTCGGTGAGCGGGGACAGGGCCGCCGCGGCGGCGTTGCGTCGGGCCTGGTCGGCGTCGCGGGCACCGGGGATGACCACTGTGACGCCCGCCTGGTCCAACACCCAGCGCAGGGCGAACTGCGCCATCGTGCGGTCCGCGTCGACGAGCGGGGCCAGCCGGCGTACGGCGGCCAGACCTCGGTCGAAGTCGACCCCGGAGAACGTCTCCCCGACGTCGAAGGCCGCACCGTGCCGGTTGTAGTTGCGGTGGTCGTCGGCGGGGAACTCGGTGTGCTCGTCGTAGCGGCCGGAGAGCAGGCCACTGGCGAGCGGCACGCGGGCGATGATGCCGACACCGGCTGCGGCCGCCGCCGGCAGCACCCGCTCCAGGGGCTTGTGGCGGACCGCGTTGAGGATGATCTGGACGCTCGCCACCCCCGGTCGGGCGATCGCGGTGAGGGCCTGGTCGCAGGTCTCGACGCTGACCCCGTACCCGGCGATGGCCTTCTCGGCGACGAGGGTGTCCAGGCCGTCGAAGACCTCGTCGGAGGAGAAGACCTCGGTGGGCGGGCAGTGCAACTGGACCAGGTCCAGGGTGTCCATGCCCAGGTTGGCCCGGGAGCGGTCGGTCCACTGCCGGAAGTTGGCCAGGGTGTACGCCTCCGGGCGCTGCTCGACGCGGCGGCCCATCTTGGTGGCGACGGTCAGCCCGGCGTCGGGTCGGGTGCGCAGGAAGCGGCCGATCAGCTGCTCGCTGCGGCCGTCGCCGTACACGTCGGCGGTGTCGAGGAAGGTGACTCCGGCGTCCACGGCGGCGGCGAGCACCGCCATCGCGTCGTCCTCGCTGACGGTGCCCCAGTCGGCGCCGAGTTGCCACGCGCCCAGGCCGACCGCGCCAACGGTCCGGCCGAGCCGGTTGAAGCTGCGCTGTTCCATGACCCGAGCCTAGTGATCGGGTTGCCACCCTGCCACGCGAGCCGTACGGTTAGCAGTACGGACGTACGGTTTGGGAGGCGACCATGTGGGACCCGACGACCTACCTGCGCTTCGGCGACGAGCGATCCCGGCCGTTTCACGACCTTCTCGCCCGGATCCCGGCCGAGCGACCCCGGGCGGTGCTCGACCTCGGCTGCGGCCCCGGCCAGCTCACCGCCGTCCTCGCCGAACGCTGGCCGACCAGCCGGGTGCGCGGCCTCGACTCCTCACCCGAGATGATCGAGCGCGCCGAGGCCCTCGGCGCGCCGGTCGACTTCGCGGTCGCCGACCTGCGCGACTGGCGTCCGGCCGGCGACGAGGACGTGGTGGTCAGCAACGCGGCGTTGCAGTGGGTCCCCGGCCACCAGGAGCTGCTGCGCCGCTGGGCCACCGATCTGCCCGCCGGCGCCTGGCTCGCCATGCAGGTCCCGGGCAACTTCGCCGCCGACTCGCACCGCGCCCTGCGGGAGGTCGCCAACCGGCCGACCTGGCGGGCCGAGCTCGCCCCGCTGCTGCGCGCGGACCCGGTCGACGACCCGGCCGACTACGCGGCGCTGCTGACCGCCGCCGGCTGCGAGGTGGACGCCTGGGAGACTACCTACGTGCACCTGCTGCCGGCTCGACCCGCCGCCGAGCACCCGGTGCTGGCCTGGATGGAGGGCACCGCGCTGCGCCCGGTCCGGGCCGCACTGGACGCCGCCGGCTGGTCCGCCTTCCGGGCCGAGCTGGGAGTACGGCTCACCGCGGCGTACCCGGTGCGGCAGGGTCAGGTGTACTTCCCGTTCCGCCGCGTCTTCGTCGTCGCCCGCACCGGCGACCATGCCCAGGAGAACCCGTGACCGACCTGTCCACCTTCATCGCCGGCCTGCCCAAGGTGGAGCTGCACGTGCACCACGTCGGCTCCGCCCTGCCCCGGATCGTCGCCGAGTTGGCAGCCCGCCACGAGGGGCGCACCCCCGTGCCGGCCGACCCGGACGCGCTCGCCAACTACTTCGAGTTCCGCGACTTCGCGCACTTCATCGAGGTCTACCTGAGCGTCGTGGATCTCATCCGCGACCCGGAGGACGTCTGGATCCTCACCCACGAGGTGGCCCGCGAGCTGGCCCGTCAGCAGGTCCGGTACGCGGAGCTGACCATCACCCCGTACTCGCACGTCCGACGGGGCATTCCCGCGCCGGCGTTCTGCGAGGCCATCGAGGATGCCCGCAAACGCGCCCTGGCCGACTTCGGCATCGAGCTGCGCTGGTGCTTCGACATCCCCGGCGAGGCCGGCCTGCCGGCAGCCGAGGAGACGCTGCGCATCGCGCTGGACGAGCGCCCGGACGGGCTGGTCAGTTTCGGTCTCGGCGGCCCGGAGATCGGCGTACCCCGACCGCAGTTCCGGCAGTACTTCGACCAGGCCCGCGCCGCCGGGCTGCGCTCGGTGCCGCACGCCGGGGAGACCACCGGGCCGCAGACCGTCTGGGACGCGCTGAACGAGTTGGGCGCCGAGCGGATCGGGCACGGCATCTCCGCCGCGCAGGACCCGCAGCTGCTCGCGTACCTGGCCGAGCGGCAGATCGGGATGGAGATCTGCCCGACGTCCAACGTCCGCACCAGGGCGGTGGCCACCCTCGACGAGCACCCGCTGCCCCGGCTGGTCGAGGCCGGGCTGCTGGTCACCATCAACTCCGACGACCCGCCGATGTTCGGCACCACCCTCAACGACGAGTACGCGGTGGCCGCCCGCCTGCTCGGCGTCGGCGCCGAGGGCCTGGCCGGACTGGCCCGCAACGCGGTGACCGCGTCCTTCCTGGACGCCGCCGGCCAGCAGCGGATCCTCGCCGAGATCGACGCGTACCTCGCCACCGCCGGCTGAGCTGGTCGGCCGGCTGGGCCGGCTGGCCGGGTTGGGTCGGCTGGTTGAGCAGGGCGCGCGGCGGGAGCGTGGGTGTGGGGGGACCTGTGACTCCCGCCGCGCGCGCGGCTCCACCGGCCGTGGGTGCGTGGTGCGCTCGGCCGGTGGAACTGGTGGGTTCGTGCTCTGATCCTGTCAGCCCGCAGCCGATCCAACGCGGTCGTTAACCGCGATCTAAGGAAGACTTGCGCCGGCGCACAGCCCCGGCCGGGTCAGTCGTCGGTGGGGCGCTGTCGGGGCCAGCGACGGCCGGTGGCCTTGGTGTCCCGGGCGTCGCGGGCCATCCGACCGACCAGACCGAAGCGGCTGACCTGCCGGGGCGTCGCCTCCGGGTCGGCGAGCAGCATCACCACGCTGGCGCCGCCCAGCCGGGCGCGGTCGATGCTCACCGAACCGTTGGCCTGCAACGCGACCCGCTTGGCGATGTCCAGCCCGAGCCCTGTCGAGCCCTGGTCGCTGGCGCCCCGGCGCAGCGCCCGGTCCGGGTTGGCGATGCCGGGGCCGGCGTCGTCGATCCGGATCGCCACGTAACCGTCGCGCCGGGACACCGCCACCTCGAAGGCGGTGCCCTGCGGTGTGTAGCGGAAGACGTTGCCGATCACCGCGTCCAGCGCGGCGGCCAGCTCGGCCCGCGGCACCGGCGCCGGGATGCGCAGCTGTGCGCCGTTGACCCGGTGCGGCCGGTTCTGGTCGCCGGCCAACGCCGCCCAGAACACCATCCGGTCCCGGACCACCTCGCTGACGTCGCACATCGCCGGCCCGGCCTCGAGCGCCACCGTCTTACGGGTGGTCTTGATCAACACGTCGATCTCACCCTCCAGGGTGACGATCGCCTGTCGGATCCGCCGGATCCCGCGCAGCCGGTCCAACTCCGCCGGGCTGAACGAGCCCACGCTGGTGTCGTCGGACTCCAACGCCTCCGCGTCCAACCGCAGCACCGTCAACGGGGTACGCAGACGATGCGACAGGTCGGCCACCAACTCCCGCTCGTCGGTACGGGCGGCGTCCAGCCGGTCCGCCATCCGGTTGAAGGCGTACCCGGCCTCGGCCAGCTCGCGCGGACCGGTCGGCTCCACGCGTACGCCGAGGTCCCCGTCGCCGATGGAGAGCGCGGCCTTGACCAGACCGCGGGTGGAGTCCACCGCGCGGGCAGCCACCCGGTCGACAACCAACACCGCCGCGCCGGCCATCGCCGCGCCGACAGCGAACAGCAGCAGCCAGGTGCCGCCGGCGCCCTCGCCCAGCGTCGACTCCGGAAGGAACACCTCGACCACCGCCGTCCGGTCACCGAGGACGACCGGGTCGAGCCGGGCCACACCCCCGTCGACGTCGACGACCAACGACTGGCGATCGGAGCGGGCCCGGTCCAGGTCGCTGCCGCTGGCCCGGCCAGCGGACTCGTCCAACCCCAACCCGTGCACCACGGGCCGGGTGGGTGCGCCCTCGGCGCTGGCCACCACGGCACGCTCGACGACAGCAGGGTCGGTGCTCACCGCCAGCGCGCCGGTCACCAGCGCGCTGCGCCGCGCCGCGTCGGCGATCGCCTCGTCCCGGCTCTGCTCGCGCAGGCTGAGCCCGAGCGGGATCAGGAACGCGAGCGCCACGAGACTGCACATGCCGGCCGTGAGCAGGGCCAGCGCCGTCCTCAGTCCGGTGCCACCAGCCGGAATCCGACCCCCCGCACGGTGCGCAGGTAGCGCGGCTTCGCCGCGGACTCGCCCATCTTTCTGCGGAGCCAGTACAGGTGAACGTCGATGGTCTGATCCTCGCCGACCGATGGCTGCCGCCATACCTCCTCCAAGAGTTCCCGGCGGGACACTACCCGCCCAGGTCGTGCGGCGAGATACGCCAACAGGTCGAATTCCTTGCGGGTCAGCGCCAGCGGCTCCCCGTCGAGCTGGGCGCTGCGCTCGCCCACGTCCACCCGCAGCCCGCCGACGCTGTGCACCGCGGGCTGCACGGACCGACTGGCCCGGCCCGCCCGGCGCAGCACCGTGGTGATCCGGGCGTCCAGGTGCGCCCCGGTGAACGGCTTGACCATGTAGTCGTCGGCGCCGGCGCGCAGCAGCTTGACCACCGACTGCTCGTCGTCGCGGGCGGTGGCGATGATGATCGGAACGTCGGTGATGCCGCGCAACATCCGCAGCGCGTCCGAGCCGTCCAGGTCGGGTAGGCCGAGGTCGAGCACCACCAGGTCGGGTGTCTCCGCGGCGACCCGACGCAAAGCGTCCAACGCCGTACCCACGGCGTGCACGGCATGCCCCCGGTCGGTGAGGGACCGCAGCATCGCGCCGCGTACGACGTGATCGTCTTCGACCAGGAGCACGGAGGCCACGACAAGACCGTACTTGGCCTGGCAAGTTGATCGCGTTGCGGCGTGCCTGGCGACCGGGCAAGCTGGTACGACGATGTCGTTCACCCTGTTCGCCGATGCCCGCCTGGCGCTCGCCCGGGACAGCCTCGCCGGCCTCTCCACCGGCGACGCGCTCGGCGCGCAGTACTTCCTGCCGGGGCCGGCGCCAGTGGACCTCGCCGCCGACGCGCTGCCGCCGGCGCCCTGGGAATGGACCGACGACACCGAGATGGCCTGCTCGGTCCTCGCCCAGTTGGCCGACTCCGGCGGCATCGACCGGGACCGGCTGGCCCTCTCCTTCGCCGAGCGATGCACCGAACGCCGAGGCTACGGCGCGGGCGCGATGCTCATCCTGGGGCTGATCCGCACCGGCACACCGTGGCCGCTGGCCGCCGCCTCCGCCTTCGACGGGCAGGGCTCCTGCGGCAACGGCGCGGCGATGCGGGTCGGCCCGCTGGGCGCGTACTTCGCCGACTCGACAGCGCGCGCCGCGGCACAGGCGCGTGCCTCCGCCGAGGTGACGCACGCGCACCCGGAGGGGATCGCCGGCGCGGTCGCCGTAGCCGTCGCCGCCGCGCTGGCCGCCCGGGCCCGCCTCGACGGCCACCGGCCGGCCCCGGAGCGGCTGCTCGCCGGGATCGCCGCCGCGCTCGACCCGGGCACCGAGGTCCACCGGGGCGTACACCGGGCCGCCGGGCTGCTCGGCCGGCCGTTGCCCCGGGTGGTGGCCGCGCTCGGCAACGGCTCCCGGGTGATCGCCCAGGACACCGTCGCGTTCACCCTCTGGGTGGCCGCCACCCACCTCGACGACTATCCGGCGGCCATCGAGACGTGCGTACGGGCCGGTGGGGACGTGGACACCACGGCCGCCATCGCCGGAGCGGTGGTCGCGGCGCACACCGGCATCGGCACCCCGGGCGGGGTGCCCGAAAAGTGGCTGGCCGCCCGCGAGCCGCTACCTGCCTGGCTCCCCTGACCCGGGGGGCTGCCCGGCGCTGGCGCTGCCCTGCGCCTCCGCTGCCCACGATCGACTCGGCTTCCTGCAAGTCGGGTCGTTCGGGCGGCGGGAATGCCACGGATTCCTGAAAGCCGAGTGGATCACCGCCAAGTCGGGCTGTCCGGGCGGCGGGGATGCCACGGTTTCCGGGAACCCGAGTGGATCACCGCGATGCTGCGGGAACAGCCTGCTGCGCGTCGGCCTGCTGCGGGTCGGCGGACCGCGGGTCGGCGGACTGCGCGTCGGCGGGCTGCGGGTCGGCGGGCTGCGGGTCGGCGGACTGCGGGTCGGTGGACCGCGGCTCGGCGGGCGTCGGGTCCGGCGTTGCGGTGTCGTTCCCGCGACCGGTTATCTCGGCCAGCGTCGCGGCCTCGTCCGGGTCGCCGGTCACCTCGGCGAGCGCGGCGGCCTCGTCCGGGTCGCGTCGGCGCCAACGGCTGACCAGCCAGCCGATCGCCGCGCCGCCGCCCAGTCCGGCCAGCAGACCGGCGGCCAGCATCCCGTCGGCGCTGCCCTCGTCGGCGCCGCCCGATCGGGCCGGCGGTGCGGCGTCCGCACCGTTGTCCGCTGCGGCCGGTGCGCCGGCCGCCGGGCCGGCGTGCCCGCCGTGCGCGGCCGGACCCGGCGCGCCGGGCGCCGCCGGCAGCAGGGCGAGCGTCGGGGCCCGGTGCGGACCGGTGGCGTCCGCCCACCGGACCACGGTGCCATCGGCGTACGTCTGGACGACCTCGAAGGTGAGCCGCTCGGCCTGCGGCATCGGCCCCATGGAGAGCGCCAGCCGAGCCGGCCCGCTGTCACTCTCACCGACCCGCACCCAGGTCACCGCGGTCGTCACAGTGCTCACCCCGGAGGAGTGGATACCGGCCACCGGCTTGTCCAGGGTGCGGGAGCTGATCCGGGGCGCCCAGCCGTTCACCGACATGGGGTAGACCTCGGCGATCGGCGCGTCGGCCGGCAGCCGGACCTCGATCTGCTTGGTCTTCGTGCCGGCCCGTTCCTCCGGAACGCTGAACTCCAGCCGTACCGCCTCGCCCTGCCGGGCCTCGGTCGGGGTGGTCGTCACGTCCGCCGCGTACGCCGTGCCAGGCCAGAGCAGCAGCCCAGCGGCGGTCACCGCGGTCGCCGCCACGATCCGCCGCCGACGGCCACCGCCGTACGTGCTCGCCATCTCGTGCCCCCATCCGTGTCGACGCGGCCGGCACCGGTTTCCGGCCACACCTTCTAGTTCGGCTGCGAGGCGCGAAAGGTTCAACGTCGGCGGTAAGGAGGTGCCCTTCCCGGTCGGGGGCGGGTCGACCGATAGCATCGGCAGGAGCCGAGGATCGGCACCGTTTCGTACCACTTGGAGGAGTCACCGTGTCCGCACCCCGTACCCCCGCCGTGGCCGACCCCGTCGTCGTCGCCGCCGGGACCACGGCGGCCGACGCGGTGGCCGCGGCCGGACTGCCCGCGAACGGCCCGAAGGCGATCGTCGTGGTCCGCGACCCCGAGGGTCAGCTGCGTGACCTGGACTGGGCGCCGGCCGAGGAGACCGTCGTCGAGCCGGTCAGCCTGGATTCGCCCGACGGGCTCAACGTGCTGCGCCACTCCACCGCGCACGTCCTCGCCCAGGCCGTGCAGGACGTCTTCCCCGAGGCCAAGCTGGGCATCGGCCCGCCCATCGAGAACGGCTTCTACTACGACTTCGACGTCGACAAGCCGTTCCAGCCCGATGACCTCAGCAAGCTCGAGAAGCGCATGCAGGAGATCATCAAGTCCGGGCAGCGGTTCCGTCGTCGCCGCTTCGGCAGCCTGGACGAGGCGCGCTCCGAGCTGGCCGACGAGCCGTTCAAGCTGGAGTTGATCGAGGTCAAGGGCGAGGGCCTGGACACCGACGAGGTGATGGAGGTGGGCGGCGGCGAGCTGACCATCTACGACAACCTCGACGCCAAGGAGGACAAGGTCTGCTGGTCGGACCTGTGCCGGGGCCCGCACCTGCCGACCACCCGACTGATCGGCGCGTTCAAGCTGATGCGCTCCGCCGCCGCGTACTGGCGGGGGTCGGAGAAGAACCCCCAACTACAGCGGGTGTACGGCACCGCGTGGCCGACCCGCGACGAGCTCAAGGCGTACCTGAAGCTGTTGGAGGAGGCCGCCCGGCGCGACCACCGCAAGCTCGGCGCGGACCTCGACCTGTTCAGCTTCCCCGACGAGATCGGCTCCGGCCTGGCGGTCTTCCACCCCAAGGGCGGCATCATCCGCCGGGAGATGGAGCACTACTCCCGCCAGCGGCACGAGGCCGCCGGGTACGAGTTCGTCAACACCCCGCACATCACCAAGGCGCAGCTGTTCCAGACGTCCGGTCACCTGCCGTACTACGCGGACACCATGTTCCCGCCCATGCAGTTGGAGGGCGCGGACTACTACCTCAAGGCGATGAACTGCCCGATGCACAACCTGATCTTCAGGTCGCGCGGGCGGTCGTACCGGGAGCTGCCGCTGCGGATGTTCGAGTTCGGCACTGTCTACCGGTACGAGAAGTCCGGCGTCGTGCACGGCCTCACCCGGGTCCGCGGTCTGACCCAGGACGACTCGCACATCTACTGCACCCGTGAGCAGATGGCCGGCGAGCTGTCCACGCTGCTCAGCTTCGTCCTCGACCTGCTGCGCGACTACGGCCTGGACGACTTCTACCTGGAGCTGTCGACCCGGGACGACTCGCCCAAGTTCATCGGGGCCGAGGAGGACTGGGCCGAGGCGACCGAGGCGCTGCGGACCGCCGCCGCGACCTCCGGCCTGGACCTGGTGCCCGACCCGGGTGGCGCGGCGTTCTACGGGCCGAAGATCTCGGTGCAGGCCCGTGACGCCATCGGCCGGACCTGGCAGATGTCCACCATCCAGGTCGACTTCAACCAGCCGGAGCGGTTCGCGTTGGAGTACCAGGCCGCCGACGGCAGCCGGCAGCGGCCCGTGATGATCCACCGTGCGCTGTTCGGGTCGATCGAGCGGTTCTTCGGCGTGCTCACCGAGCACTACGCGGGTGCCTTCCCGGCCTGGCTGGCGCCGGTGCAGGTGGTGGGCATCCCGATCCGCGAGGACCACACCGACTACCTGCACGGCTTCGTCGCGGCGCTGCGCGCCGAGGGCATCCGCGCGCAGGTGGACGCGGGTGACGACCGGATGCAGAAGAAGATCCGGACGGCGCAGCAGCAGAAGATCCCGTTCATGGTGATCGCCGGTGACGACGACGTGGCCGCCGGTACGGTCTCCTTCCGCTACCGCGACGGCTCCCAGCGCAACGGGGTGCCGGTGGCCGAGGCGGTGACCCACGTGCTGGACGTGGTCAGCTCACGGACCAACATCGGCCCGTCCGCCGCCGCGGAGTAGCGGGACCGCCGCGCGCCCCTCGTGCCGCATGATCGTGCTCGATCCAGGAAGTAGTGGCCTCCCCGGTGGGGGAGGCCACTACTTCCATGTTCGAGCGCGATCTTCGCCGGGAGGCGGCGCCGAGAGCGCAGCGCCCGGAGGCGGTGGCGGGTGTCAGATGCCGCAGTTGGGCGCTGACCAGCCTCCGACCGCTGCCACGTGGGTGTGGTCGTTGTGGTCGGGGTAGCCGGGGCCGAGGATCTGCCCGAAGCCGTGGTTGCGGGCCTGCTGCGCCAGCCGGCAGAACGACGGAGAGCCGACCAGGTCCACCCCGTCGCCGTACAGGTGCCTGCTGTTCGACGCGCCGCCGACGGCGCTGTTGCAGGCGTAGCTGCGGAAGCTGCTGCTGATCGCGATGGACACGTCGCCGAGGGCGTGCCGCATGGCCTGGAGCTTCCACATCGAGACGAGCGCGTTGAACCGGGCGGTGCTCGCCGAGACCGCGCCGCCGGACCAGTCGCCGTTGCACTTGTTCAGTTCGGGGTAGCTGAAGTTGGCCGGGGTGCAGTCGTCGTCCTGGAGGGCGTAGAGGCGGTTGAACGTCTGCGGGCCGGCGATGCCGTCGGCGGGCAGCCCGTACGCCTGCTGGAAGCGGATCACCGCCGATCGGGTGGCCGGGCCGTACGCGCCGTCGAGAGTGAGCACCGCGCCGTAGCCGGGGTAGCCGGCGACCCGGATCTGGAGTTGCCGGACATCCTCGCCGGACGCCCCCTGGGACAGGGTGCGTCCCCAGGTGTAGCAGCCGTCCGCCTGGGCCGCGCCGGCAGTGAGGGTGACGCCGGCCACTGTGGTGGCGGCGGTCAACGCCAGTGCCGCGAGGAACCTGCCGAGCCGTCGGAACATGTAGCCCTCCATCAATGCATGGAAGTACGTGGATGCATGGAAGTTTCATGCTTCTGCTTTGATCCGTCAAGAACTTGCAGTCCCGGTTTTCCCGAAGGCGGGTGTCGCGGCGTGCCCGCGGGGCTCCGTAGGATCGGCTCGTGACAGGGGCGGAACGGCAAACGGACAGCGACGGCATGGCGGACGGCCTGGAGCGGCTCTGGACGCCGCACCGGATGACCTACATCTCCGGCGAGGACCGCCCGGCCGAGGGCTACGAGAAGCCCACCGGGTGCCCCTTCTGCCGGGGGCCCAAGCTGCCCCCGGAGGAGAGCCTGGTGGTGGCCCGGGGCGAGCACGTCTTCGTGGTGCTCAACCTCTACCCGTACAACCCGGGGCACCTGCTGGTCTGCCCCTACCGGCACGTCGCCGACTACACCGACCTGGACGTGCCGGAGACCACCGAGCTGGCGTCGTACACCCAGACCGCCATGCGCGTGATCCGCAAGGTCAGCAACGCCCACGGCTTCAACCTGGGCATGAACCAGGGCGGGGTGGCCGGCGCCGGCATCGCCGCGCACCTGCACCAGCACGTGGTGCCGCGCTGGGGCGGCGACGCGAACTTCATGCCGGTGATCGGCCGCACCAAGGTCCTGCCGCAGCTGCTCGGCGACACCCGCGACCTGTTCGCCAGCGCCTGGCCGTCCTGACCGTCGGCGGCCGCGCCGCGCCGGTCGCGCGACCTCCGCGCCGGTCCGGCTAGTCGGCGCGCAGCAGCGGGGTCAGCTCCGACCAGCTCTCCACCCGGCGAACGTGGGGCAGCAGCGCGGCGTGTGCGGCGACCTCGGCCTTTCGCGGCCGGAACAGGAAGCGGTTCGGCACCGAGTCGAGATAGCCGAGCACCTCCAGCTTGTCGTCAACGAAGTGGGTCAGGCCGAGGCGGCTGGCGATCGGCGCCTTGTCCGGTCGGGTGCGGCAGAAGTGCACCCGCTCGACCGGGATGCCCGTGCGGGCCGGAAAGTCGTGGTGGGCCAGCCACTCCCGGGTGCGCCGCTCGGTGGCCTCCCCGCACTTGGACACCAGGTGCACCTCGTCGAACGCCGGGCCGAGCGCCGCGAGCGCGTCGAACGCCCCGACGACGGCAGGGGTACGCAGGTAGTGCGCGCCGAAGAACGAGGTGTCCGCGTCGTCGTCGGCCGGCTCGATGATCACTCCGCCGATGTCCACCCCGAGCCGTCGCATGGCGTTGATCATGCCGCACCGTGACCACCTCCGTGCACCGGCGTGTCCGCCCACCGATCTGCTGCGCCCCGGCCCGCCGAAGGTGGCACGATCGGCCGATGGCAGTCACGACACGGGTGTTGGGGCGCAGCGGCATCGAGGTCAGCGCCCTCGGCATGGGGTGCTGGGCGATCGGCGGGCCCTGGGCGGAGGGCACCCAGCCCCTGGGCTGGGGCGCTGTCGACGACGACGAGTCGGTGCGCGCGGTACGCCGGGCACTCGATCTGGGCATCACCCTCTTCGACACCGCCGACACGTACGGGGCCGGGCACGGTGAGCGGGTGCTCGGTCGCGCGCTCGCCGGTCGCCGCGACGACGCCGTGATCGCCACCAAGTGGGGTTACACCTTCGACGAGGCCGGCCGGCAGGCCACCGGCGAGGACGCGTCGCCCGAATACCTGCGCGGTGCCGTGACCGCCTCACTGCGCCGGCTGGGCACCGACCGGATCGACCTCTATCAGCTGCACCTGGCCGACCTGTCGGTGCCGAGGGCGCAGGCGCTCATCGGGACCTGCGAGGACCTGGTGGCCGAGGGCCTGATCCGCGCGTACGGGTGGAGCACCGACCGCACCGACCGGGCCGCCGCGTTCGGGCACGCCGCCGCCGGTGCCACCGCCGTGCAACACGCCCTGTCGGTGCTGCGCGACGCCCCCGACCTGCTCGCCGTCTGCGACAAGTACGACCTGGCCAGCGTCAACCGGGGTCCACTCGGGATGGGGCTGCTCACCGGCAAGTACACGGCCGCGTCGACGCTGCCCCGCGACGACGTACGCGGGCTGGCCCCGGCCTGGTTGGAGTGGTTCCGGGGTGGCCGGCCGGCACCGGAGTGGCTGCGTCGGGTCGGCGCGGTCCGTGCCGCGCTCACCGCCGACGGGCGCACCCTCGCCCAGGGCGCGTTGGGCTGGATCTGGGCGCGCAGCGGTCGCACCATCCCGATCCCGGGCTGCCGTACTGTCGCCCAGGTCGAGGAGAACGCCGCCGCGCTGCACCGGGGCCCACTGCCGGCGGACCAGTTCGTCGAGGTGGAGCGTCAGCTCGCCGCCGTACGCACCGCAGCCCTCCGCGACGCCGACCGCCCCCACTGGCCCCGCCCCACCCACCCCACAGTCCACCCGTAACCAGGCCGCCACCTCACCCCACCCCGCCGCGCCCCGCTTCTCCGCGCCGGTCCGCGTCCCCGCGCGCCGGTCCGCGTCCCCGCGCGCCGGTCCGCGTCCCCGCGCGCCGGTCCGCGTCGATCAAGGAGTTGTGGTGCCTCACAAATCGGGCCTAGATCGGCCTTCTGCCCACCACAACTCCATGATCGACCCGCGACTCACCCCAGCCCTCGCCGATCTTGCACTTTCTGCGGGGACTTATGCCCGCGACAGCGACATAAGGGCGACAGAAAGTGCAAGATCGCCGGGCCGGGCCGGGCCGGGCCGGGGCGGGGCGGGGCGGGGCGGGGGCGGGTTAGGGGAGTTGTTCCTTGCGGGTCTGGTCGGCCAGGTGGGCGGGCATGGGGTCGTGGCGGACGAAGTGACGGCGGAAGGTGCCGGTGCCGGCCGTCATGGAGCGCAGCTCGACGGCGTACCGAAGCAGCTCGGTGGCCGGCACTTCGGCGCGGACGAGGGTGCGGCCCTCGGTGTCCGGGTCCGGTTCGGTGCCGAGGACCCGGCCGCGTCGGCCGGACAGGTCGCCCATCACCGCACCCACCGAGCCGTCCGGAACCCGGATGGTGACCTCGTCGATCGGCTCCAGCAGGGCCGGCTGGCCACGCTCGGCGGCGTCGCGCAGTGCCAGCGCGCCGGCGGTCTGGAAGGCCGCGTCGGAGGAGTCGACGCTGTGCGACTTGCCGTCGACCAGAGTCACCCGCAGGTCCACCACGGGGTGCCCGGCGACCAGCCCGCGCTCCAGTTGGGCGCGGACGCCCTTCTCCACTGACGGGATGTAGTTGTGCGGCACCGCGCCGCCGACCACCCGGTCGACGAACTCGAAGCCACTGCCGCGGGGCAGCGGCTCGACCTCGATGTCGCAGACCGCGTACTGGCCATGGCCGCCGGACTGCTTGACGTGGCGGCCGTGGCCCTTCGCGGGCACGGTCAGCGTCTCGCGCAACGACACCGTGACCGGCTCGGTGTCCAGCTCGACGCCGCCGGCGCGCAGCCGGTCGAGCACCACGTCCGCGTGTGCCTCGCCCATGCACCAGAGCACCAGTTGGTGGGTCTCCGGGTTGCGCTCCAGCCGCAGCGTGGGATCGCCGGCGACCAGGCGGGCGAGGTTGCGGGCCAGGGCGTCCTCGTCGGCGCGGCTCCGGGCGACGATCGCCACCGGCAGCAGCGGCTCCGGCATCTCCCAGGGGGCGATCAGCAGTGGGTCGTCACTGGTCGAGATGGTGTCGCCGGTCTCGGCGCTGCCCGACTTGGTGATCGCGCAGATGTCACCGGCCACGCACAGCGACACCTCCCGCAGTGTGGCGCCCAGCGGGGTGTAGACGTGCCCGACCCGCTCGTCGGCGTCGTGGTCGGGGTGCCCACGTTCGGCCATGCCGTGCCCGGAGACGTGCACCCTCTGGTCGGGGCGCAGCGTGCCGGAGAAGACCCGGACCAGCGAGACCCGACCGACGTGGCGGTCGATGGTGGTCTTGACGACCTCGGCGACCAGCGGCCCGGCCGGGTCGCAGCTCAGCGGCGGACGCGGCGAGCCGTCCACGCCGGTCACCGCCGGCAGTTCGTGCTCCAGCGGCGACGGGAACGCGGCGGTCAGCACCTCCAGCAGCACGTCCAGCCCGACACCGGTCTGGGCGCAGACCGGCACCACCGGGTAGAAGTGGCCCCGGGCGACGGCCTTCTCCAGGTCGTCGATGAGCACCTCGTCGCTGATCTCCTCGCCGTCGAGGTAGCGGTCCATGAGGGTCTCGTCCTCGCTCTCGGCGATGATCCCCTCGATCAGCTCGTCGCGGGACTCGTCGATGGCCCGCTGGTGCTCCGGGTCCGGGTCGCGGACGTCGGCGGGCAGCCCGGCGCTGTAGTCGAAGACCCGACGGGTGATCAGGCCGAGCAGCCCCTCGGTGGAGACCCCGTCGTCGCCGAGCATCGGCAGGTAGAGCGGCATCACGTTGTCGCCGAAGAGGCGCTGGCAGAGCGCCACGGTCTCGTCGACGTCGGCGCGGGGCTGGTCCAGTCGGGCCACCGCGACCGCGCGGGGCATGTCGACGGCGGCGCACTCCTCCCAGAGCGCCACGGTGGCCGCGTCCATGCCGCCCGCGGCGGAAACCACGAAGAGCGCGGCGTCGGCGGCTCGCAGCCCGGCGCGCAGTTCGCCGACGAAGTCGGCGTACCCGGGGGTGTCCAGCAGGTTGACCTTGATGCCGTTGTGCAGCAGCGGCGCGCAGGACAGGCTGACCGAGCGCTGCTGGCGTACGGCGGCGGGGTCGTGGTCGCCGACGGTGGTGCCGTCGACGACGGTGCCGGCCCGGCCGATCGTGCCGGTCGCGGCGAGCAGGGCCTCGACCAGTGTGGTCTTGCCCGCCCCGGAGTGCCCGACGAGCACCACGTTGCGAACCCGCTCGGGCTCGGTCACCACCGGCGTGCCGCCGGTGGAACCCTTCTCGTGACTCTTCTGCGCCATGGGGCGCACCTCCCTCAGCCGGTGGTGGTGGCGACCGCCGCGCGACGGGAAGCGGCCCGGGGCGAGTGCGCGGCGATATCCTCCGGTGGTCTGCTGCACAGCGGGAACGGGACGGGCGGACGGGTGAGCTGGCTCACCTCCCGGCTCGATCTCACACCCGTTGCCGGGTAGGCACAAGCCTCCCCCGGGCGCGTCGGCGGTACCGTCCGTATCGCCGGAGCTGGGCGGACCGTTATCGTGGGGACCGCCATGGCGAAGATCTTCCAAGTGTCGGCCCGCGCGGGGATGACCCGCGTCGTCGAGCCGATTGCCCGCGCCCTGCTGCGCGCGGGCGTCACCCCCAATGCCGTCACCGTCGCGGGCACCGTTGGTGTGCTCGTCGGCGCGCTCGGCTTCGGTGCCCGCGGCCACCTGGTCGCGGGCGCGTTGATCGTCACCCTGTTCGCGCTCACCGACCTGCTCGACGGGACGATGGCCCGGATGAGCGGCGGCTCCACCAAGTTCGGGGCGTTCCTCGACTCAAGCATGGACCGGGTCGCCGACAGCGCCGTCTTCGGTGCCGTCGCGTACTGGCT
This sequence comes from Micromonospora sp. NBC_00330, assembly GCF_036136635.1. NCBI lineage: Bacteria > Bacillati > Actinomycetota > Actinomycetes > Micromonosporales > Micromonosporaceae > Micromonospora > Micromonospora sp. NBC_00330. The sequence continues at coordinate 3,545,167 of NZ_CP108012.1, read as the reverse complement.
GGCCACGCAGGGCGACCACTCCGGGGTGGCCGCCGCGTTGGTCTGCCTGGCCGTTGGTGGCCTGGTCTCCTATGTCAAGGCTCGCGCCGAGGGGCTCGGCATGACCTGCAACGTGGGCATCGCCGAACGCACCGAGCGACTGCTGATCGTCGGGGTCGGTGGAATCCTCACCGGCCTGAACGTGAAGCCGGCCCTGGAGATCGCGCTGTGGCTGCTCGCCGCCGTGTCGATCTTCACGGTGGGGCAGCGGATGACGCACGTCTACCGCCAGGCCCAGCAGCTCCAGCCGAACGGCCAGGCATGAGTGGCGTGCCGGCGACTCGGACGACCGGCGGCCGAGTCGCGTGAACCTCACCGAGCTGGGCTACATCGCCGGGTGGCGGGTGGTCCGCGCGCTACCCCGGCCGTTGGTGGCGGCGGCGTTCCAGGCGGGCGCGGACCGCGCCCACCGCGCCGGTGGCGGGGGTACGGCCCGACTGCGCGCGAACCTGCGCCGGGTGGTCGGCCCGGAGCTGCCCGACGCCGAGCTGGACGATCTCGTCAAGCGTGGGTTGCGCTCGTACGCCAGGTACTGGATGGAGGCGTTCCGGCTGCCCGCCCTGAGCCGGTCGCAGATCCTGTCCGGCTTCCGGCTCGACGGCGCCGAGCTGCTCGCGGCCGACGTGGCCGCCGGTCGGGGCGCGGTGGTGGCCCTGCCGCACGCCGGTAACTGGGATGCCGCGGGCGCCTGGGTGGCGGCCACCGGTTGGCCGATCACCACTGTCATGGAGCGGCTCAAGCCGGAGGGCGTGTACAAGCGTTTCCTGGCCTTCCGGGCGGAGCTGGGGATGGAGATCCTGCCGACCCACGGGGGGCCGCGTCCGGCGTTCGACGTGTTGCTGGACCGGCTGCGGGCCGGTGCGGTGGTGCCGTTGCTGGCCGATCGGGACCTCTCCGCCCGGGGGGTGGAGGTGGACTTCTTCGGTGGGAAGACCCGGATGCCCGCCGGGCCGGCGCTGCTCGCGCTGCACACCGGCGCGCCGCTCTACGTGGCCTCGCTGTGGTACGAACCGGATGGCGCCCGCGCGTCGCTGGCTGGTCCGTTGCCGGTGCCGGGGCCCGAGGTGGGGCCGCTGGACCAGCGGGTCCGGTCGCTGACCCAGCTGATCGCCGACGGTCTGGCGGCGGGTATCGCCCGGCATCCGGAAGACTGGCACATGTTGCAGCGGATGTGGCTGGACCAGGCGAGGTCGGGCGAGGGCGCGGCGCTGCCCTCGTCGGCCTCCGGCCCGGCCTGAGGAGGTGGGCTGACGGATGCGGATCGGCATCGTGTGCCCGTACTCCTTCGACGTGCCCGGTGGGGTGCAGAACCACGTCATGGACCTCGCCGAGGCGCTGATCGCGCTGGGCCACGAGGTCAGCGTGCTCGCGCCGGCCGACGAGGATTCGCCACTTCCGGAGTACGTGGTGTCCGCCGGGCGGGCCGTTCCGCTGCCGTACAACGGTTCGGTGGCCCGGATCGCGTTCGGGCCGGTGTCGACCGCCCGGGTGCGGCGGTGGATCACCAACGGCGACTTCGACGTGCTGCACGTACACGAGCCGCTCACGCTGAGTCTGTCGCTGCTGGCCGTGCTCTCCGCCCGTGGCCCGGTGGTGGCCACGTTCCACACCGCGATGACCCGTTCGAGGGTCCTCGCCGCCGCGCAGGGTGTGCTCCAGATCGTGTTGGAGCGGATCACGGCCCGGATCGCGGTGAGCGCGCTGGCCCGCAAGGTGCAGGTCGAGCACATGGACGGCGGGGCGGTGGAGATCCCCAACGGGGTGGCGGTGGCCAAGTTCGCCGACGCCGAGCCGTTGCCGGGCTGGCCGGGGGAGTGCGCGACCGGCACCGGCGGCACGCTCGGCTTCCTGGGCCGGTTCACCGAGGCACGCAAGGGCTTCCCGGTGCTGCGTGACGCGTTCGTGGCGCTGGCCGCCACCCGGCCCGGTCTGCGGTTGCTCGTCGCCGGCCCGGGCGACCCCGACGACCTGTACGACCAGTTCCCGGCCGAACTGCACGAGCAGATCACGTTCCTCGGCCTGGTCAGCGAAGCGGACAAGGCGCGCATGTTGCGCAGTGTGCACCTCTACGTCGCACCGAACACCGGCGGTGAGTCGTTCGGCATGATCCTCACCGAGGCCCTCGCCGCGGGTACGACTGTCGTCGCCAGTGACCTGGACGCCTTCCGGCGGGTGCTCGACGGGGGCCGGGCCGGTCGGCTCTTCCCCACCGGCGATCCGGTGGGGCTGCGTGACGTGCTGGCCGAGCTGCTGGACGACCCGGCCGCGCGGACCGCACTGAGTGCCTGCGGCGATCAGGTGGTCGCGAATTTCGACTGGCCGGTGGTTGCTCGCCGCGTTCTGGAGGTATACGCAGCGGCGATCGAGGCAACCGACGGGCGGGTCATCGACCAGGAATGGGTGGGGCTGAGCTGAGCCGGTGTGACGGATGGCGCGGGGGTGACCGGCGGGACCGGTCCGGCCGCGCCCAATCGGACGAAACGGAGCAGCACTACGATGCCGCACATGTGGTGGGTGGTGGCCGCGAGCGTGGTCGTGGGGCTGGTCGCGGCGTACCTCATCTGGACCGCCGGCCGGGTCGAGCGGCTACAGGGCCGCGCGGAGCTGGCAGCCCGGGCCCTCGACGCCCACCTGCTGCGCCGCGCGGCGGCAGCCGCGGTCCTGGCTGAGCGGCGTTTCGGCGTCGAGCTGTACGCGGCGGCCCGGATCGCCCTGGACGCCAGCCCGGACGAGCGGGAGGCGGCGGAGAACGACCTCACCCGGCAGTTGCGCGGCGTCCAGTTGGACCCGGGCGACCCGGACTGCGTGGCGGTCATCGCCGCGAGTCGTCGGCTCGCGTTGTCCCGGCAGGTGCACACCGACCTGGTCCGGGACGCCCGCTCGGCGCGCAGCCGGCCGCTGGTGCGCCTGTTGCGGATGGGGCGGGGCCGGGAGTGGCCGCGCTACTTCGACATCGACGACCCGACCCTCATCGTGCCGGCGGACGTCCCCGCCGCCTGACCCCCTGCTCCCCGATGGGCACGGGCGGGCTGGTGACCACTGCCACAGTGCAGGCCACCGGGGGTCTGATTGGCTGTCGGTGCGGCGTTGCACCGCGCGTAGCATTTTCGCTGCCACCCCCAGAGCATGTCCAAGGAGCGATGACCCGTGCCCGAAAACACCGCCTCGAACACCGGTACCGCCCCCGTCGTCGGCACCGCCCGCGTGAAGCGTGGCATGGCCGAGATGCTCAAGGGCGGCGTGATCATGGATGTCGTCAACGCCGAGCAGGCCAAGATCGCTGAGGACGCCGGCGCCGTCGCGGTGATGGCCCTGGAGCGGGTGCCCGCCGACATCCGCGCGCAGGGTGGGGTGTCCCGGATGAGCGACCCCGACATGATCGACGGGATCATCGAGGCGGTCTCCATCCCGGTGATGGCCAAGGCCCGCATCGGCCACTTCGTGGAGGCGCAGATCCTCCAGTCGCTCGGCGTGGACTACGTCGACGAGTCCGAGGTGCTGACCCCGGCCGACTACGCGAACCACATCGACAAGTGGGCGTTCACGGTGCCCTTCGTCTGTGGCGCGACCAACCTCGGCGAGGCGCTGCGCCGGATCACCGAGGGCGCGGCGATGATCCGCTCCAAGGGCGAGGCGGGCACCGGCGACGTCTCCAACGCCACCACCCACATGCGGAAGATCCGCCAGGAGATCCGCCGGCTGGCCTCGCTGCCGACCGACGAGCTGTACGTCGCGGCCAAGGAGTTGCAGGCCCCGTACGAGCTGGTCAAGGAGGTCGCCGAGAGCGGCAAGCTGCCGGTGGTGCTGTTCACCGCGGGCGGGATCGCCACGCCGGCCGACGCGGCGATGATGATGCAGCTCGGCGCGGAGGGCGTCTTCGTCGGTTCCGGCATCTTCAAGGCGGGCAACCCGGCTCAGCGCGCCGCCGCGATCGTCAAGGCGACCACCTTCCACGACGACCCGGACGTGCTGGCCAAGGTCTCCCGGGGCCTCGGCGAGGCGATGGTCGGCATCAACGTCGACGAGATCCCGCAGCCGCACCGCCTGGCCGAGCGCGGTTGGTGACGGGTCGGCGCCCGTCAGCGCCGAGGACTGTCGATGCGCCCCGCCGGGGCGGCGTGACGTGGAGAGGAACGGTGCGACCATGACGGGACCCGTGATCGGTGTGCTCGCGCTTCAGGGCGACGTCCGCGAGCACGTGGCGGCGCTGGCCGCGGCGGGCGCGGACGCCCGCCCGGTCCGCCGTCCGGCGGAGCTGGACGCCGTCGACGGCCTGGTCGTTCCCGGCGGCGAGTCCACCACCATGAGCAAGCTCGCCGACATCTTCGAGATGCGCGAGCCGATCGACAAGCGGATCGCCGACGGCATGCCGGTCTACGGCTCCTGCGCCGGGATGATCATGTTGGCGACCGAGGTGCTCGACGGCCGACCCGATCAGCGGGGTTTCGCCGGCATCGACATGACCGTCCGCCGCAACGCGTTCGGCCGGCAGGTCGACTCGTTCGAGGCGCCGGTGACCGTCGTCGGGGTGCCGGGCGAGCCGTTCCACGCGGTGTTCATCCGCGCGCCGTGGGTCGAGCGGGTCGGTGCCGGCGTCGAGGTCATCGGGGTGGTGTCCGACGGCCCGGCCGCCGACCGGATCGTGGCGGTGCGACAGGGCAACCTGGTGGCCACCTCGTTCCACCCGGAGCTCACCGGTGACCTGCGGGTGCACGCGTACTTCGTGGACCTGGTCCGCGCCGCCCGCTGAACGGCGGGCGACCACGCCGGGCTGTCCATGATGCTCGCCGCGGTCGTGGCTTCGTCCGAGGTTTTTGTCCCGTCTGCCCTGGTCCGTCGGGGCCGGGCGGTAGTGCCGCGCGCGGTGCATGACAGGGACCCGGGGGACGTCGGTAGGATTGCGGAGATTCGGCAGGGCCATCTGCCCGCCACGGCTTCCACCAGAGCTGACCGGCACCTCCGCGTGCGCCGGTGGGAGCGGGGCGTGAGCGGTGCGGTCGATGCAGACGGCGGGTAGCAACGGAGGTAGAAGATGTCCGGCCACTCAAAGTGGGCGACGACCAAGCACAAGAAGGCCGTCATCGACGCCAAGCGCGGCAAGATGTTCGCCAAGCTGATCAAGAACGTCGAGGTGGCCGCGCGGATCGGCGGCGGCGACCCCACCGGCAATCCGACGCTCTTCGACGCCATCCAGAAGGCGAAGAAGAGCTCGGTGCCGAACGACAACATCGACCGCGCCGTCAAGCGTGGCTCCGGCCTGGAAGCCGGCGGCGCCGACTGGCAGACGATCATGTATGAGGGGTACGGCCCGAGCGGCGTCGCCATGCTCATCGAGTGCCTCACCGACAACCGCAACCGCGCGGCGACCGAGGTGCGCACCGCGTTGACCCGCAACGGCGGCTCGCTCGCCGACGCCGGCTCGGTGTCGTACATGTTCTCCCGCAAGGGCGTGGTGATCGTTCCCAAGGAGGGCACCAGCGAGGACGACGTGATGCTGGCCGTCCTCGACGCCGGCGCCGAAGAGGTCAACGACCTCGGTGAGGCGTACGAGGTGGTCTCCGAGCCGACCGACCTGATCCCGGTGCGCACGGCGTTGCAGGACGCCGGCATCGAGTACGAGTCGGCCGAGTCCTCCCTGATCCCCAGCGTCAACGTGCCGCTGGACGAAGAGGGCGCGCGCAAGATCTTCAAGCTGATCGACGTCCTGGAGGACTGCGACGACGTCCAGAACGTCTACGCCAACTTCGACGTCAGCGACGACGTGATGGCGGCGGTCGACGCCTGACCCCGTCCCGCCCTCGCCTGACCCCAGCGCGATCTTGCACTTTCTGACCCGACATACCGTGTCACGCGTGGCATATCGTCAACAGGAAGTGCAAGATCGCGGTGGGGGCTGGGCTGGGGCGGCGAGCGAGGGGGTGCGGGGTGGTGGAGCGGTTTGAGCCTGGCGACACCGTGGTACGGCGTGAGGTGCTGCGGGGTGAGGTCTGGTTCGCCTGCCCGACGATCTGCGTCGAGGACTCGCCCGACCTGCTCGCCCTCTACCTTCCACCGGGGGCCGAGTTCGGCTTCCCGGACACCGGCGTCTTCCCCTGCGGGCGGCACCCGTGGGAGACCGCCGGGCACCGCTCCTGGTCCGGGCACGGCAAACTGATGCTGCAACGCCCCGGTGAGGCGCACTCGATCGACGTCTTCTGGACCGGGCCGGGGCGCGACTTCGCCGGCTGGTACTTCAACCTCCAGGACCCGGTGCGGCGTACCCCGATCGGGGTGGACACCCTGGACCACGAGCTGGACCTGTGGTGGGCGGCGGACGCCGACCGCTACGTCTGGAAGGACGTGGAGATGTTCGCGCAGCGCCTCGTCGAGGGGCGCTACCCGGGCATGGGGGACGCCATCCAGGCCGAGGGTGACCGGATCGCCGCCCTGCTGGACGGGGGTGAGCGCTGGTGGGACCCGTCGTGGGCCACCTGGCAGCCCGACCCCGCTTGGACCGCGCCGCCGCTGCCCGCCGGCTGGGATCAGGTGCCACTCGCACTGAACGGCGCCGAGGTCACTTCCCGGGCAGCGCGTTGACCAGGAACACCTGATCCGGGCCGCCGGTGCACGGCTCGACCAGCGCCGCGTCCGCCACGGCGCTGTCGTCGTCGCGTAGGCCGACGCACAACTCGGTACGGTCGGGCCGGATGCGGTACGCGTCGGGCGTCGCTCCGGCCGGTTCGAAGTGGAACACCTGCTTCGGCCTGTCCGCGCTGCAGTTCTTCTCGTCCCAGGGTTCGAGCAGGTTCCGGCCGGGATCCTCGTCGCGGATGGTGAGGCAGCCCTTCCCGAGCACCGGGTGGACCCAGTGGATGAAGAACATTCCGGCGGCCACCGGTACCAGCGAGGTGTCCGGTGGGGTGGCCTCCGTGCAGGGCCGCTGGACCGCTATCTCCTTGGCGTACTGGCCGGTGCGATCGCGACCCTCGGTGAGGCAGAGGTGCGGGCTCCGGACGGGGCGGATCTGACTGAGCCCCGCGCTCGGCGAACGGGCACCGTCACCCGCCGATGCGCTCGGATCGATGGTGTGCGCGGCCTTCCCTCGCTCGTCGTCGCGTCTCTCGATCCAGAAGCCCGCGCCGAGCGTGCCCAGCAGGAGCACGACGAGCAGCGCCAGCGGTGCTGGCCGCGCGAACCAGCGTGGGCGGGCCGGGTCAGGGTCCTCCGGGGCCACTGTCGTGACCGCGTCGACCGGCGGTGGCTCCGCTGCCGGCGTCGGCGGGGCGAACTGGCCTGCCGCGAGGCGGTGCCGGGCCCGTAGCCACGTCTCGACCTGATCTCCCGCGCCACACGCCCGTACGAACGCGGCCACCACCTCGGGGCGCGGCAGTGTGGACCGGCGCAGGATGTCCGCCGCGGTGCTGCGGGCCAGCACGTCACCCGTCGACGCGGCACGCTGCTCCAGTTGCCGGTAGGTGAGCCCCGACCGGTCCTTGAGCTGGCGCAGCATCTCGACGAACTCGGCCGGGTCGGTTGCGTCGTCCGGGCGTAGCTCCCCCGTGGTCATCGCCCGATTCTCCAGACACCGCGGAGGCGAGGGCAAATCGGGTCCGGGCGACTGTCCGAGATGGTCGGACAAGATCCGGACATGCTGCCGTGAGCTGCCCGGACAGCCCAGCGCGGTGACCAGGGCATTGTCCTGGCCGATCGGGTTACCTAGCGTCTGTGTCGATGGCCGCGCCGCTGACCGGTGTACGGCCGACGGGCTTGTGCCGGCACGGGTTCGGGCTCGACCACACCAACGACACGGGGAGATTCGATGGATGACGCTGTCCGGGATCCGGTGCCGCAGGCGGCCACGGCGGGGGAGTACGTGGCGTTGCTCAGGGAGGTGCGACGGCGTTCCGGTCTGACCTATCGGGAGCTCGCCCGGCGCGCCTCGGCGGCTGGACACTGGCTGCCGCCGAGCACCCTCGCGACGATGCTGGGGCGCACGACGCTGCCCCGGGAACGCACAGTCGTCGCGCTGCTGGCCGCCTGCGGCACCCCGACGGTCGAGGTCGACAGGTGGCTGGAGACACGGCGGGACCTCGAGGCTCGCCTGGACGAGCAGGGTCGAGGGGAGAGTGACGCGGCACCGACCCCTGCCGGCCCGTCCACGACCGTTGCGGCGAACATCCGCCCGAGCGTCGGCTCGGTTCCGCCGCGACCCGTTGCGCCCTGGCCGGCCCGTCGCTGGCTTCGGCTGGCGCTGCTGGCGGCGCTCGGCGTCCTGACGGTCGGGGCGACCGGGGCACTGCGACCTCTCGCCCCTCCCACAGTGGACACCTCGCCGACCGTCGGCTGCCCGGAGGTGCCGCGCCAGGGCATGTACGGCCCCTGCGTGCTGAGCCTCCAGGAGCACCTGGTGGCCGACGGACTCACAGTGCCGGTCGACGGCTGGTTCGGCCCGGACACCACCAGCCGGGTGATGGTGTTCCAGGCGCTTGGCGGCCTGCCGGTCAGTGGCACCGCGGACGAGCGGTTGTTCGACGAGTTGGCGGGCGATCGGAAGGTGCCCGCCAGATGGTCGGAGGACCGGATCGGCAAACATCTGCGGCGCACGTTCCCGGAGGACCCGGCCGGGGCGGTGCAGGTGGCGCGCTGCCTGTCCGGGCTGGACCCGTACCGGGTGGAGGTCGTCGAGGACGGATCGCGGCGCTGGGGGTTGTTCCAGTTCAGCGACATGGAGGTGTCCCGGTTCGGCGTCGACCGTCAGACGTCGCTGGACGCGGCCTGGAACATCAGGACGGCCCGGGAGGTCTGGTCTCGTACCGGCGACTTCGGCCACTGGAACTGCGCGGCGTAGCGGTCACGCGTGACGCTCCCCGCCCGGTCCACGAACCGGACGGGGAGCACCCCGTTGTCCCGACTGACGATTACGGTCGCAGGCGGTTGACGAAGACGTGCGCGCCCACGGAACGGCCGGTGTCGAGCCCGGCCTCCGCGTCGAACCGATAGTGCACGCCGAGGTAGATCCGGCTCAGCGCGTTCTCCTCGGCGGCGTCGTCGAAGCCGGTCATGTGCCGGACCACGCCCACTGCGTGCGGATCGTCAGTGGTGGCGTCGAAGGCGATCGCGTCGGTGCCGAAGAACCTCTTCATCACCGCGGACCAGGCCCCCGCGAAGGTGGCGTGCCCGGAGATGTAGGCCGGGAAGGCCGGCGTGTACGGCACCCCCTCGCGGGTCTGAGACAGCGGCTGCCAACCGGGGCCCTCCGTCGCCTCGATCGCCGTCACCGGCCGCCACAGGTCGATGGGCGTCTGGTACTTGGCGTCCCAGGCGGCGATGGCGGCGTCGGCGAGGGCGAGGGCCACCAGCCCGAAGAGCCGGGCGTTGGCCAGGATGCCGAGCTGACGCTGCTCCGACACGATCCGGGTGTGTGAGAAGAGTTGACCCGGTGGCTTGTACGTGCCCCCCAGGTCGTTGGCCCAGAAGAACGCGATCTGCGTCTGCTCGGGGGTCCGCAGCGACGACGTCCGACCGCCGTAGTCGCGGATCTCCCGCACCTGGGCGTCGTATTCCTCCTTGCCGAGCAGGTCGTCGTACCCGGCGGCGTCGGCCGGCAGGCCGGGCCGGAACTGCCGGCCCGAGGTGAGCGCGAACGGGGTGACCAGTCCCCAGTTCGGGCTGACCGCCGCCTTGCCGTTGGTCGGCCGCCACGATCCGGGTACGCCGTCCAGTTGGTACGGGGTGTTGTTGCCGGAGCCGTCGTTGGCGCGGGCCTGGAGGTTGGCGGCGGCCGCCGCCGCACCGACGGTGTCACCACGGGCGACCTCGGCGGCGTTCACCCCGGACGGCCGGAGCGCGACAGCGGCGGCGAGGGCCTGGGAGTAGGACTGGCCCTGACCGCCGTACAGGGCGGTCAGCACGTCGTACGCGGCCCGGTCGATGGCCGCGTGCAGGGACGGCGCCACGACGTTGTCCATGGTGCCCGGGTAGCTGACCGGCACTCGTACGCGGTAGGGGTTGCCGACCCCGGTGACCGAGACGGCGGCGTCGTGCATCGCCGCGTGCAGGATGGCGGCCTCGCGGGACGAGGAGGTGGGTGGCAGGTCCAGCGCCTTGTAGGTGGACAGCAGGACACCGTTCCAGTACAGGATCGGGTCGGTGGCCGGGTTCACTGCCAGCGGGGTGAGCGAGATGTTGTCCAACCGGACCGTCGAGGTGGTCTGGCCGCCGAAGTGGAACAGCAGCACCGCCTTCGGGTCGCCGAACGGGGACACGAAGTCGAATGTGAACCGGCTCATCGAGGACGTCAGCGTGACGCTCCGGTCGACGGCGGAGGTGAAGGGCGTGTCCGCCCGGGAGACCGAGACGCGCAGGGAACGGCTGACGTCGGCCGCGGCGTCGAACTGCAACCGGTACGGCTGCGCGGCCGTCACCCCGAACTCGAAGTGACCGACCAGGTCCTCCCAGACGGGCTTGCCCACAGTGGCGCTGGTGCGGACGCGCAGTTGCCCGGCGTTGACAGTGGTGCTGGTCGAGGCGAGCCGCGTCCACCAGGGCTGGGTGCTGCCGTTGTCGAACGTGCCGTTGAGGATGAGGTCGCCCGGGGCGGCGGTGGCCGGCGTGGGGCGGACGAGGGCGGTGAGGGTGCTGGCGAGGGCGACCGCGAGCACGACGCTGAGCAGACGGCGGAGTCGCCGTGCGTTGATCGGTGGGGACATCGAGAGCCTTTCCGGTCCGGGAACCGGCGACGACCAGGTCGTTGCCGTGAGGATCGGCTCAACGTAGGAGCGTTCGCGCTGTTCACGGCCACCGAACAGCGCTCGGAACCGTGCCGTACGGCAGCGGGCGCCGGCATCCGATCAGGACACCGACGCCCGCGCGGGCGCAACGCTGGTTCAGCCGATCGTCTCCCGCTCCCGCCAGGCGGTACGCAGCGAGGTCCGGCCGTTGGTGCGCAGGAGCGACCCCTCGTACACCCGGGCCCCGGCGAGGAGGAACGCGCCGGCGGCGAGCACCAGGAGGACCAGTGAGAGGATCGGCTCCCAGCCGGCCGCGTCGCCGGTGAAGAGCCGCAGCGGCATGGCCGTGGGCGACGAGAACGGCAGGTAGGACAACACCCGCATCGCTGTGGCGTTGTCGTTCAGGAAGATCACCGCGAAGAACGGCAGCATGACGGCGAGCTGCACCGGCGTCGAGACGGCGGCGATGTCCTCCTGCCGGTTGGCCAGCGCGCCGGCCGCCGCCCACATGGCGGCGAGCAGCACGAAACCGATCAGGAAGAACGGTACGAACCAGCCGATCGCCGGGGCGAGCAGGCTGAGCAGACCTCCGCTGTCGCCGATCTGCAACCCGAGCACCGCCACCAGCGCGATCAGGGCGATCTGCGCGAACGCCAGGATGGCTCCGGCCACCACCTTCCCGGCCAGCAGGGCCCGGACCGGCACGGCGGCGACCAGGATCTCCACGATCCGGGTCTGCTTCTCCTCGATGACGCTCTGCGCGATCTGCACACCGAACGTCTGCGAGGTGATGAAGAAGACGAACGCGAAGACGAACGGCACCAGGAACGCCACCACCGGGTCGACAGCGTCCGGGTCGAGCAGGCGGACGGTCGGCTGGGTGCTCAGGGCCTTCACCACGTCGTCGGGGGCGTCGTCCATGGCCAGGACGGCCGGTCCGGTGACCACAGCGGCGTCCACGTCGTCGTCGCGGACGGCCTGTTCGGCGGCCCGGTCGTCGGGGACGACCCGGACTTCCAGCCCGGCGGCGCGCAGCGGCGCGGCCACGCTCTCGGTCGCGGCCACAGTGGACGGCCCACCGGAGAACAGCGGCGGCAGGATGGTGCCGGCCGCGGCGATCAACAGGAAGAACAGCGTGCCGAACAGGAAGGTGCGGTCGCGCAGCTTGACCCGGATCTCGCGTTCGGCGACCAGCCGGGTGGCCTGGGTGACGTTCACTGGGTGACCTCTCGGAAGATCTCGGTGAGCGAGGGGCTGACCGGGCGGAAGGCGCGGACCGGGCCGCGCGCGAGGGCGGCCCGCAGCACGGGCTGTTCGTCGGTGCCGGCCGGCAGGTCGAAGACCACCCGCGCGCCGTCCAACTCGACAACTGTCACCCCGGGGTGGTCGCGTACCCAGCCGGCGTCGTGCTCGACGACCAGCTCGAAGCGGGGCACCGTGTACGAGTCGCGCAGCTGCTGCCGGCTGCCGGCGGCCCGGATCACCCCGTCCCCGATGATCACCAGGTCGTCGCAGAGGCGCTCCACGACGTCGAGCTGGTGACTGGAGAAGAGCACCGGCGCGCCGGCCGAGGCCCGTTCCCGCAGCACGGCCACGACGGTCTCCACGGCCAGCGGGTCGAGGCCGGAGAACGGCTCGTCGAGCACCAGCACCTCGGGGTCGTGCACCAGCGCGGCGGCGATCTGGGCGCGCTGCTGGTTGCCCAGCGACAGCGTCTCCAGCAGGTCGTCGCCGCGCTCGCCGAGCCCGACCCGGTCCAGCAGCGCGTCGGTGGAACGTCGTGCCGCGGCGGCGTCCAGCCCGTGCAGCCGGCCCAGGTAGGCCACCTGCTCGCGGGTGGTCATCTTGGGGTAGAGGCCCCGCTCCTCCGGCATGTAGCCGAAGCGCCGACGGTCCTGCCGGGTCAGCGTGGTGCCGCCCCAGCTCACCTCGCCGGCGTCGGGGGCGAGCACACCCAGGATGATCCGCATGGTGGTGGTCTTGCCGGCGCCGTTGGCGCCCACGAAACCGGTCATCCGGCCGGCGGTCACCTCGAAGGACACGTTCCTGAGCACCTGACGGTCGCCGAAGCTGCGGTCGACGCCGTCGAGGCGAAGCGTTCTGGTCACGCACCCACGCTAGATCGATCACCCCGCTGTGCCGTCCGCCCCGCGGGTGAGCGGGCGGGTCCACCTCGCGGCGGACGCCGTCACCCGCCGGGGCGGACCACCCCGTTCTCGTACGCGAACACCACTGCCTGCACCCGGTCGCGCAGGCCGAGCTTGGCCAGCACCCGACTCACGTGCGTCTTCACAGTCGCCTCGCCCAGGTGGATGGCCGAGGCGATCTCCGCGTTGCTCGACCCGGCGGCGAGCAGCATCAGCACCTCCCGTTCGCGCGGGGTCAGCTCGGCCAGCGCCGCCTCGGCGTCCGGGCCCCGGTGGGCGGTGCCCGCCGGGTCGCCGGGTCGGGCGAAGGAGGAGATCACCCGGCGGGTGATCTCCGGGGCGAGCAGACCGTCGCCCCTGGCCAGCACCCGGATCGCCTCGACCAGCTCCTCCGGCGTGCCGTTCTTGAGCAGGAAGCCGCTGGCCCCTGCCCGCAGCGCGGCGAACAGGTAGTCGTCGCGGTCGAAGGTGGTGAGGATCAGCACCGCGGGCGCCCCGGGCCCGTCGGCGACGATCTGCCGGGTGGCCTCCAGGCCGTCCATCCCGGGCATCTCCACATCCATGAGTACGACGTCGGGGCGGGTGGCCCGGGTCATGATGACGGCCCGTTCGCCGTCGGCGGCCTCACCGACCACCTCGATGTCGTCCTCCACCTCCAGGATGACCCGGAAGCCGGTGCGGACGAGGTGCTGGTCGTCGGCGAGCAGCACCCGGACCGTCGGCCCGGTGTCGGGTGCCTGCTGGGCTGCCGCGCTCATGCCGACGGCTCCGCGCCCGTTGCCGCCTGCTGCCTGTCGCTCGGCTTCCGCTGGGGGCGCACCGGCCGGTCCGCCGACGCCGCCAGGGGGAAGCGGGCGCGTACCCGCCAGCCGCCGCCGGCCCGCGGCCCGGCCTCCAGGTCGCCGTCGTGGGCGGTGACCCGTTCGCGCATGCCGATCAGGCCCAACCCGACGGCGTTGGCCGGGTCGCCGCCCCGCCCGTCGTCGGTCACGTCGACCTCCACCTCCCGGGCCAGGTACCGGACCCGCACGTCCAGCAGTGCCGCCTCGGCGTGCTTCAGGGTGTTGGTCACCGCCTCCTGCGTCACCCGGTAGGCGGTCTGGGAGACCGATTCGGGCAACGCGACCGGGTCGCCGTACACCCCGAGGGTGGCCGTCAGCCCGGCGGCCCGAGCCCGCTCGACCAGTTCGTCGATCCGTTCGACGCCGCCGGCCGCCGGCGGCGTGGCGTCGGTGCCGGCGGAGGTCCGCAGCACGCCGAGCATCCGACGCAGCTCGTCGACGGCGGTGCGGGCGCTCTGTTCGATGGCGGTCAGCGCCGTGCGGGCCTTACCCGGGTCGCGGTCGAAGACCCGGCGGCAGGCGGATGCCTGCACGCCCATCACCGACACGTGGTGGGCGACCACGTCGTGCAGCTCGCGGGCGATGCGGACCCGTTCGCCGAGCACCGCCCGTTCCCGGGCCTCGGCCTGCGACCGGCGCAGGTCCTCGGCCTGGGCGCGCAGCTCGTGCTCGCGGCGCGCGGCCACCCACGCGGTCTCGCCGAAGAAGTACGCGAAACCGAAGACCAGCACGTTGAGCAGCACGCCATTGACCATCGCGGCGAGCACCGGCGGCACCGGTCCGACCGCGTCGGCGAAGGCGTCCGCCGGAATGTGGTCGATCATCACCGCGTAGTAGAGCCCGAGCCAGGCGAACATCGTGGCGATCACGCCGATCCGCAGCCGGCGGGACAGTCGGCGGTCCTGCCCCCAGGCGCCGACCGTGTAGAGGGCGCAGAACAGGGCCCAGGAGGAGAACTGGCTCTCCGGGGCCGAGCGCGCCTGCGCGGCGATGAACGCCACCGCGACGACCAGCACTGTCGCGGTCGGCCAGCGTCGTCGCCAGATCAGCGGGACTGTCACCGCGACGGTCCAGAACAGCTGCTCCGGCCCGGACGGCGGTGGGCCCAGCAGGAACGCGCCGGTGCTGCGGGCCAGGGTCAGACTGACCAACGCCAGGCCGGTCATCCCCAGGCCGATCCAGAGGTCGTTGCGGCGCTGCTCCGGCGTTGGACCCGGACGACGCCATTCCGGTAGCGGTGCCACTGTCATCCGGGAACGATGCCACGCCGCCCACCAGGCCCTCCAACCGGGCGGGCCGCCGAGGTCAGCACGACGGGCGACGGCCCGGCGCGGGGTACGCGCCGGGCCGTCGGATCGGAGATCACTCACGCGGTCTGCCGCCGGGTCTTCACTGCGGTGTCGATCAGGTCCCAGACCACCACCGCGGCCGTGCCGACCGCGATGGTCGCCCCGAGGACGTTGCGGTTGTCCGCATCCGCCAGCCAGCTGAGCCGCTCACCGAGGGCCGGGTTGAGCAGTCGGTCGGAGAGCGCCAGCCACATCAGCGGCACCGCGAACGCCAGGCTGAGCAGCGCCCTGATGCCGAAGATCGTCCAGGTCCAGTGCGCGATCCGGTACTTGACGATCTCGACCACCGCGCTGGCGGCGAGGACCACGATCAGCGCCGGCAGCCAGAACGACCAGAGCGCCGGGTCGAGGATCGGGATGTTCTCGCCGTCGGCGCCGCGCACCCAGGACTGGTAGTGCTGGAACGGCAGGTACGCGATGGTCAGCACCAGCATGATCACGGATGCGATGGTGTCGGCGAGGGGGATGCCTCGTCGCACCGGTGCGTCGGGCAGTTGGTCGACGGTCCAGCCCGGTAGGTCCACTGTCGTCTGGGTGCGCTCGATGATGGCGAAGGTCAGTGTGAGCCAGAAGGTGATCTGCACGGCCACCTGCATGGCGACGACGATGCCCGGCCCGATGGCCCCGAAACCGCTGCCCTCGGCGACCTTGACGATGGCGAAGATCGTGCCGACGAGCGCGGGGATGAAGCTGAGCAGCAGCTTCAGCAGCCGCAGCCAGACCAGGTAGTAGGTCGGGCCGATGAGCTGCAACCGGCGGTCGGCGTACCGGGCGGCCAGCACGTCCGGGTTGCCCAGCTCGGTGAGCACCTCCCGCTCGGCCACTGTCGGGTCCGCGCCGCCGCCGGTGCGGTCGTCGATCATGTCCTCGATGGAGGCCCGCAGCTCGTTGGCGATCTCGTCACGGCGCTGGGTGGGCACCGATCGCAGGGTGGCGGCGAGGTAACGGTCGGTCAGGGTGTTCATCGGTCCACTCCTTGGATCAGCCCGGTGATGGAGGTCTGCACGGCGGCGAGGTCGTCGAGGAGCCGGTTCAGCATCGACTCGCCCTCGTCGCTGGTCCGGTAGAACTTGCGCGGTCGGCTCTCCTCGGTGTTCCACTCGCTGGTCAGCAGCCCCTGGTCCTCCAGGCGGCGCAGCAGCGGGTAGAGGGTGTTGGCGTCGACCGGGAAGCCGTGGTCGCTGAGCCGTTGCAGCAGTGCGTAGCCGTAGTCCGGTCGGCGTAGCGCGACCAGGCTGGCCACCACGACGGTGCCTCGACGCAACTCCTGTAGGTGCGTCCGTAGAACGTCCTCGCTAACCATGTGTCACACCATACTGTGTGCCACACAGTGTTGTCTACGCCGACATCATCGTGTCCGCCCAACCTCCGATCGGGCCGATACGACGTACGGGGCGCCCGGCCGACACCGGACGCCCCGTACCTGGGAAAAGTCAGCAGGACACGCCCTGCCGGAAGTTCCGCTCGACGAAGCTGGCCGGGCCGACCTGGAAGTAGCCGACCCCCGGCCGGATCGGGTGACCGGTGAACAGCTCCACCCGCGACCCCGCCCGGACCAGGTACGCCTCGGCGTCCCCCGCGTCGTTGCGGATCAGCGACCCCCGCCAGCCGTAGATCGCCTCCAGCTCGTCGAAGGACATGCCGACAGTGGCACCGGCGGGGGACCGTGGCGGCGCGGTCGCCGTACCGACCTCCACCAGTCGCCCGTCGCGGAAGGCCAGCAGGATCACGCCCGCCCAGGATCCGGTCGCGCCGGCGTGCACCACCCCGCCGCAGGTCGACACGGTCCAGTCGATGTGCCCGTTCGTGGTGAGCGACGCCAGGCTGGCGCCGATGCGGTACACGCCGACGCCACCGACGCCGAGCACCTCCGGGTGGGTGTGCCCGGCGGCGACGGCGAGCGGACCGCGGGCCGAGGTGGACGCGGCATCGCCGGCCACTGGCGCTGCCGCCGCCGGGCCGGCGACGGTCGCCGGTACGAGCGTGCCGAGCGCCAACGCGGCGGTGGTGAGGAGGATCGCTGGACGGTTCATGGTGGCTCCTTCGGTGATGGGTCTCCTGCCCTCTTAGTCACCGCGCCAGGGCCAACGGTTCGTCGGGATTCCGACCGGCCGGGTCTACTGTGCAGACAGACGCCGACCGACCGTGCAGGCCGGAGGTGAAACGGTGACGGCTCCACTGCGGATCGGGCCCTACGCCGTCGAGCGACTGCTCGGCGTCGGTTCGTTCGCGACGGTCTGGCTGGGCTACGACCGGGCGCTCGACGCGCACGTGGCGATCAAGGTGCTGGCCGAGAACTGGAGCCACGACCTACGGGTGCGGGAACGCTTCCTCGACGAGGGCCGGTTGCTGCGCCGGTTGGAGCACGAGCGGCTGATCCGGGTGCACGCCGTCGGTGAGCTGCCCGACGGCCGCCCGTACGCGGTCCTGGCCTGGGCGGACGGGGGCAGCCTGCGGGACCGGTTGGCCGCCGGCGAGATCCCCGCGCCGACGGCGTTGCGGCTGCTCGGCGAGGTCTGCGCCGGGGTAGCCGTGCTGCACCGCCACGGCGTCGTGCACCGTGATCTCACCCCGGGCAACATCCTGTTCCGCTCGGCCCGCCCCGGCGGCGCCGAGCAGGTGCTGATCGCCGACCTCGGCCTCGCCAAGGCGCTCGCCGCCGCCTCCGGGCTGACCGCCCGGGCCGGCACACCGGGCTACATGGCCCCCGAGCAGGACGATCCGGGCGCGGTGGTCGACACCCGCGCCGACGTGTACGGGCTCGGCCGGCTCGGCATCCGGCTGCTGGCCGCCGACCCGTCCAGCGCGAACCCGACCAGGCCCGATCCGCCTCGGCATCCCCCCGAGATCCGACTTCGGGACGACGTGCCTGCGGCGGTCGCCGCAGTGCTCGCCCAGGCCACCGCCCACCGCCCGGCCGACCGCTACCCCGACGCCGCGACCCTGCACGCCGCGTTGATCCGCGCGAGCGCCCCGGCGGGACTGGCTACGGCGGCCGGTCCGGTGCGGCGCCAACGTCGGCCGGGCCACCCGTACCGGTTGCGGCGGGCCGGGGCCGCAGTGGTGGCCGTCGCCGCGGTGGGTGTGGCGGGCGCCGAGTCGGGTGGTGCCGGGTCGGCGCTTCCGGTCGGCGGCACGTACACGACAGGGCCCCTGACCGTGACGTTGCCGCCCGGCTGGTCCGCCACGGGTGCCACCTGGGCCGGTCAGTACGGCGCCGACGGCGAACCCGAACCGGCGCTGGTGATGTCGCCGCAACCCCGCCGCTGGGCCGCCGACCCTCGCCTGCCCGGCGCGTTCGTGGGCCTCTCCGCCAGCACGGCGGCCCGTGCCACGCCCGCCGGGTTCCTGGCCGAGCGCACGCACGGCGACTGCACGCCCGCGCCGGCCCGCACCACCCGGCAGGCCGGCGTCGAGTGGACGGTGGTGGCGTACCGCTGCGAGCGGGACCGGCCGCAGATCGTCGAGTCGGCCGCCCTGCACCCCGGCCGCCCCGCCCTGGCGTACGTGCAGATCGCCCCGCCCGCGGACGGCGGGCCCGACTTCGTGGACACCCTGCTCGCCGGCATACGCATGCGCTAGGCGCGGCTAGCGGACCACCACGGTGATGGTGTGCTCGCGGCCGTCCTTGGGGATCGTCACGGCGACCGTGCCGGGGCGGACGAAGCGGATATCCACCACGCCCGCCTCGTAGTGCTGCGACACCAGGTCGGGGCGGTCCACTGTGACGAGCCCCGGCCCGATGCCCTGGATGCGCAGCACCGCGCCGGTGGCGAAGCAGAGCGATTTCAGCAGCTCGATCTCGGTCTCGGCGAGCGGCAGGTCGTAGCGCACCGCGCCCTGACAGGCCGGTGTGGCGTCGGTCGGCGGGGGAGTCGTTCGGGGCGTACCCCTTGTTCTGGTGGGTGCGGGCGGTGGCGCGGCCGGGCGCGCGCTGGTCGGCGGAGGTCGGGACGGCGACCCGGTGGACGCGGGAATCGCGGAGGTCGTGGAGATCGTGGAGGGTGTCGGCGTCGTACGGGTCGGGCCGGGCGCTTGGACGGGCAGGGGCGAGACGGCGTCGGCACCGCAGGCGGCGACCCCCACGGTGGCCGCGAGGACGACGACGACCCGGCGCAACGGCGCGCGGCTCATTCCGCGCCGAGCCGTTGCCGGACCTGCCGCCGGGCCAGGTGCAACCGGGACTTCACGGTGCCCAGCGGCACGTCGAGCAGGGCGGCGATCTCCGGGTAGCTCAGCCCCAGGACGTCGCGCAGGGCGACCACCTCGGCGAGGTCGGGGTGGACCGAGTCGAAGGCGTCGAGCAGGTCGAGGCGGGTGCCGGCGACCACGCTGGTCCGTCGGGGATCGGCCTGGTCGGGCAGCGGTACGCCCTCGGCCTCCAGCCGGCAGCGGCGGCGCAGCGTGCGGTACGTGGAGCGGGCCCGGTTGGCGGTCAGTCGGTGCAGCCAGGTGCGGAACGAGGAACGCCCCTCGAACCGGGTGATGCCGCCGGCCAGCGCCAGCAAGGTGTCCTGGCAGGCTTCCTCGGCGTCCTCCCGGCTGGGCAGGAATCGGGCGCACAGCCGCAGCACCTCCGGGCGCACCGCGACCAGCAGGGCGTTCAGCGCGGCCGGGTCGCCGTGCGCGGCGGACCGGGCCAGGGCGTCGATGTCGTCCGCGTCGGGCATGCCGGATGTCCAATGCTCGCCGGTGCCGATCCCTGAGCGTACGACCGGTGCGGCCCGCGTGCCCCCGTTCGGTCCGGCACCCGACCCGTTACTCGAAGCGGGAGACGTCCCCGGCACCCCGGCGCAGGATCTCCGGCTCGGGCCCGGACAGGTCGATCACTGTCGTCGGCTCCTTACCGCAGTCGCCGGCGTCGAGCACCGCGTCGAGCTGGTGGTCGAGCCGTTC
This sequence comes from Micromonospora sp. NBC_00330, assembly GCF_036136635.1. NCBI lineage: Bacteria > Bacillati > Actinomycetota > Actinomycetes > Micromonosporales > Micromonosporaceae > Micromonospora > Micromonospora sp. NBC_00330. The sequence goes on along the minus strand of NZ_CP108012.1, from coordinate 3,525,185 downwards.
CTTGATCTCCCAGCCCTGGGTCATCGGCTCCTCGTCGCCGGGCAGGACCAGCGTGCTGGACACGAGTGGCTCGGCCAACTCGGCCAGCAGCGCCTGGGTGACGGTGTGCCGGGGCACGCGCACGCCGACGGTCCGCTTCTTCGGGTGCAGCATCCGGCGGGGCACCTCCTTGGTGGCCGGCAGGATGAAGGTGTAGTTGCCCGGGGTGGACGCCTTCACCAGTCGAAAGACCGAGTTGCTGATCCGCACGAACTGGCCGAGCTGCGCGAAGTCCCGGCAGACCAGCGTGAAGTGGTGCCGGTCGTCGAGGTGGCGGATCTGGCGGATCCGGTCCAGCCCGTCCTGATTGCCCAGCTGGATGCCGAGCGCGTAGCAGGAGTCCGTCGGGTAGGCGACCAGCCCACCACTGCGGATCAGGTCGGCAACCTGGCCGATGATCCGGGGCTGTGGGTTCTCCGGGTGCACGTCGTAGTACCTCGCCATCCTCCGAGCCTAGGCGCACCCGGGGGCGATCAGGAGACGAGGGCCACGACCGTCGGCGCGGACGGTGGAGCCGCCGAGATCACCTCGGTAGGGTAGGTCCCGGTCGGCTCCGACCAACAAGATCCACACCGCCGGGGGGCGCCACGCATGGCTGATTCGTTCGCGCATCTGCACGTGCACACCGAGTACTCGATGCTCGACGGAGCGGCCCGACTGAAGGACCTGTTCGCCGAGGCCAAGCGGCTGGGCATGTCCGCTGTGGCGATCACCGACCACGGCAACATGCACGGCGCGAACGACTTCTACAACCAGGCGATGGCCGCCGGGATCACCCCGATCCTGGGCGTCGAGGCGTACGTGGCGCCGGAGTCGCGCTACCACAAGGCGCGGGTCAAGTGGGGTCGGCCGGAGCAGAAGAGCGACGACATCTCGGGTAACGGCGCGATCACCCACAAGACCATGTGGGCGAAGAACGCGCAGGGCCTGAAGAACCTCTTCACCCTCAACTCGCGCGCCTCCATGGAGGGGCACTACGTCAAGTGGCCCCGGATGGACATGGAGCTGATCGCCGAGCACGCCGAGGGGATCATGGCCACCACCGGCTGCCCGTCCGGCGCGGTGCAGACCCGGCTGCGGCTGGGTCAGTTCGACGAGGCCCTCAAGGTCGCCGCCAGCTACCAGGACATCTTCGGCAAGGACAACTACTTCCTGGAGATCATGGATCACGGCCTCTCCATCGAGAGCCGGGTCCGCGAGGGGCTCACCGAGATCGCCCGCAAGCTGGACATCCCGCCGGTGGTCACCAACGACTCCCACTACACCCACGAGGCGCAGGCCACCGCCCACGACGTGCTGCTCTGCGTGCAGACCGGCAGCAACATCGACGACCCCAACCGGTTCCGGTTCGAGGGCGGCGGCTACTTCATCAAGAGCGCCGACCAGATGCGCGCCGTGGACTCGTCCGAGCTGTGGCAGGAGGGCTGCCGCAACACCCTGCTGGTGGCCGAGAAGGTCGACCCGAAGGGCATGTTCGAGTTCCACAACCTGATGCCGCGCTTCCCGGTGCCCGAGGGGGAGACCGAGGAGTCCTGGTTCCGCAAGGAGACCTTCGCCGGCCTGGCCCGCCGCTATCCGAACGGCATCCCCGAGGGGCACGTCGTCCAGGCCGAGTACGAACTGGGCGTCATCAACCAGATGGGCTTCCCGTCCTACTTCCTCGTGGTCGCCGACTTCATCCAGTGGGCGAAGAACCAGGGCATCGCCGTGGGTCCGGGCCGTGGTTCGGCCGCCGGGTCGCTCGTCGCGTACGCGCTGGGCATCACCGACCTGGACCCGATCCAGCACGGCCTGATCTTCGAGCGGTTCCTCAACCCCGAGCGGGTCTCGATGCCGGATGTCGACATCGACTTCGACGAGCGTCGGCGCGGCGAGGTGATCAAGTACGTCACCGACAAGTGGGGCGAGGACAAGGTCGCCCAGATCGCCACCTTCGGCACGATCAAGGCGAAGGCCGCGATCAAGGACTCGGCCCGGGTCCTCGGTTTCCCCTACGCGGTCGGCGACCGGATTACCAAGGCGATGCCACCGGCGGTGATGGGCAAGGACATCCCGCTCACCGGCATCTTCGACAACAAGCACCCCCGCTACGCCGAGGCGGGCGAGATCCGCGGCCTGTACGACTCCGACCCGGACGTCCGCAAGGTGATCGACACGGCCAAGGGCATCGAGGGGCTGATCCGGCAGACCGGTGTGCACGCCGCCGGCGTCATCATGTCCGCCGAGCCGATCATCGAGCACATCCCGTTGACGCGTCGCGACGCCGACGGGGCGATCATCACGCAGTTCGACTACCCGACCTGCGAGTCGCTCGGGCTGCTGAAGATGGACTTCCTCGGCCTGCGCAACCTGACGATCATCGACGACGCGGTCAAGAACATCGAGCTGAACCACGGCCGGAAGCTCGACCTGCTGGGCCTGCCGCTGGACGACAAGGCCGCGTACGAGCTGCTGGCCCGCGGTGACACCCTGGGCGTGTTCCAGCTCGACGGCGGGCCGATGCGGTCGCTGCTGCGGTTGATGAAGCCGGACAACTTCGAGGACATCTCCGCCGTCCTGGCCCTGTACCGACCCGGCCCGATGGGCGTCGACTCGCACACCAACTACGCGCTGCGCAAGAACGGCCTCCAGGAGATCACGCCGATCCACCCGGAGCTGGAGGAGCCGCTGCGGGAGATCCTGGCGCCCACCCACGGCCTGATCGTCTACCAGGAGCAGGTGCAGCGCGCCGCGCAGATCCTCGCCGGCTACACCCTCGGTCAGGCGGACCTGCTGCGCCGGGCCATGGGTAAGAAGAAGAAGGAGATCCTCGACAAGGAGTTCATCCCGTTCCGGGACGGCTGCCGCGAGCGCGGCTACTCCGACGAGGCGATCCAGGCGGTGTGGGACGTCCTGGTGCCGTTCGCCGGGTACGCCTTCAACAAGGCGCACTCCGCCGCGTACGGCCTGGTCTCCTACTGGACCGCGTACCTGAAGGCGCACTACCCGGCCGAGTACATGGCCGGGTTGCTGACCAGCGTCGGCGACGACAAGGACAAGATGGCGCTCTATCTGGCCGAGTGTCGCCGGATGCGCATCCAGGTGCTGCCGCCGGACGTGAACACCTCGGCCGGGCCGTTCACCCCGGTCGGCAAGGACATCCGCTTCGGCCTCGCCGCCGTCCGCAACGTCGGGGCGAACGTGGTCGCCTCGATCATGCGTTGCCGGGAGGAGAAGGGCGAGTACACCGACTTCTACGACTTCCTCTCCAAGGTGGACGCGGTGGTCTGCAACAAGAAGACCATCGAATCGCTAATCAAGGCGGGGGCGTTCGACTCCCTCGACCACCCCCGCAAGGGCCTGCTCGCGGTGCACGCCGACGCCATCGACGCGTACGCCGACGTCAAGCGCAAGGAGGCCGTCGGCCAGTACGACCTGTTCGGCTCCGGCTTCGGCGACGCGGACACCGGCAGCACCACCGTGATGCCGACCATCGGCGACAGCGAGTGGGACAAGCGCGACAAGCTGGCCTTCGAGCGGGAGATGCTCGGCCTGTACGTCTCCGACCACCCGCTGTTCGGCTTGGAGCACATCCTCAACGCGGCAGCCGACACCACCATCGCCTCCCTGGCCGAGGAGGGCGGGGTGCCCGACGGGGCGGTCGTCACCCTCGCCGGCATCCTCTCCGGGGTGCAGCGCCGGGTCACCAAGCAGGGCCGGGCCTGGGCGTCGGCCACCCTGGAGGACCTGGCCGGTGGGGTGGAGACGCTGTTCTTCCCCAACACCTACGAGGTGATCGGGCAGTACATCGCCGAGGACGCCATCGTGGTGGTCAAGGGTCGGGTGGACCGCCGCGACGACACCCCGCGGATCATGGCGATGGACATGTCCATGCCGGACGTCAGCACCAGCGCCACCAACAAGCCGGTCACCCTCACCATCCCGGTGCACCGCTGCACACCACCGCTGGTGGAGAAACTCAAGGAAACCCTTGTGCTGCACCCCGGCGACACCGAGGTGCACGTCAAACTCCAGAACGGCGGGCGCACCACCACCCTGCGGCTGGGCCCGTTCCGGGTGGCGGCGACGACCGCGCTGATGGGTGACCTGAAGAGCGTCCTCGGCCCGGCCAACGTGAGCTGAGCCGGCATCGGTCCGGCCGGCCTGCGGCCGGCCGGACCGCCGGGCTCAGACCCGCTCGGGGCCGCTGATCTCCCGCAACTGGCCGTCGGCCAGCCGCAACCACCGCTGCACGCCGATCTCGTCGAGGAACCGTTCGTCGTGGCTGACCACCACGAACGCCCCCTGGTACGCCGACAGCGCGCTCTCCAACTGACCCACGCTGACCAGGTCCAGGTTGTTCGTCGGCTCGTCGAGCAGCAGCAGTTGCGGCGCCGGCTCGGCGCAGAGCACACAGGCGAGGGTGGCGCGCAGGCGCTCACCGCCGGAGAGCACCCCGACCGGCAGGTTCACCCGGGCGCCCCGGAACAGGAACCGGGCGAGCAGGTTCATCCGCTTGGCGTCCGGCAGGCTCGGCGCGTACGCGGCGAAGTTCTCCGCCACAGTGCGGTCGAGGTCCAGCAGGTCCAGCCGCTGCGACAGGTACGCGATCCGCCCCTCGCCGCGCTTCAGCTCACCGCCGGACGGTTGCAGGTCACCGTTGACAAGGCGCAGCAGGGTCGACTTGCCGACGCCGTTCGCCCCGGTCAGGGCGATCCGTTCCGGCCCCCGGATCACCAGGTCGGCGCCGTCGCCGCCGAACAGCTCCCGGTCGTCGAAGTGGGCCCGCATCCCGTGGCCGGAGAAGACCGTGCGCCCGCCCGGGACTGTGGTGTCGGGCAGGTCCACGACGATCCGGTCCTCGTCGCGTACCGCCCGGCCGGCCTCGTCGAGTCGGGCCTTGGCCTGACCGAGCCGGGACGAGTGCGTCTCCTGCGCCTTGCCGGCCGACTCCTGCGCGCTGCGCTTGAGCCCACCGGCGACGATCCGGGCCAGGCCGGCGTTCTTCAGGTTCTTGGAGGCGTTGCTGGCCCGCCGGTCGGCGCGCTCCCGGGCCTGCTGCATCTCCCGTTTCTCCCGCTTGACCTCCTGCTCGGCGTTGCGCAGGTTGCTCTCGGCCACCTCCCGCGCCGCCTGCACGGCCTCGGTGTACGCGGTGAAGTTGCCTCCGTACCAGCGGATCTCGCCCTGGTCCAGCTCGGCGATGCGGTCCATCCGGTCGAGCAGTTCCCGGTCGTGGCTGACCAGCAGCAGGCACCCGGACCACTCGGTGAGGACGTCGTAGAGCTTGTGCCGGGCCTCCAGGTCCAGGTTGTTCGTCGGCTCGTCGAGCAGCAGCACGTCGGGGCGGCGCAGCAGTTGCGCCGCCAGGCCGAGGGAGACCACCTGGCCGCCGCTGAGGGTGTGCAGCCGGCGGTCGAGCGACAGCTCACCCAGGCCGAGCCGGTCCAACTCCGAGCGGGTGCGCTCCTCGATGTCCCAGTCGTCGCCGATGGTGGCGAAGTGCTCCTCGCTGGCGTCGCCGGCCTCGATGGCGTGCAGCGCCGCGATCCGCTCGGCCACGCCCAGCACCTGCGCCACGCTGAGGTCGCCGACCAGCGGCAGCGTCTGCGGGAGGTAGCCGAGCACACCGTCGACGGTGACGCTGCCGCCGCTGGGCCTCAGCTCCCCGGCGATCAGCCGCAGCAGGGTGCTCTTGCCGGCGCCGTTGGGCGCTACCAGGCCGGTACGACCGCCGGGAACGGTGAAGGACAGCTCGGAGAAGACCGGGGTGTCGTCCGGCCAGGAGAAGGACAGGTTCGAGCAGACGATGAACGCATCAGACATGCGAGTGACCTCAAAGGGTGGGGTGGGCGCGCCTCAGCCGCCCGACGACAACGGGAACCGGTGCAACGACAAATGGCCACGGCGGCTGCGCATAAGGCGCGCCGAACCAATGGCCGAACACGTCCGGTCTCACCCGGAGATGTCGTCGTCACCCGCCATGTCTGGTCTCCCTGGTCGTACCGCTAACCCAACCCGATGAGTCTAACAACGGATCTCCGCCCCGCCACCGCGTTCCCGGGCGGCCACCGTTTCGCAGTATCGGACAGTCACATTCGGAGCTGCCAGGCTAGGAGACGTCGACGAGACGTAGCCCGTCGTACTCGGCGAAGTCGGCGAAATCTTTGCCGTTGAAGGTCGCCAGCGGCAGCCGGTCAACCAGACAGCAAGCCGCGATCCAGGAGTCGTTGGTCGGTCGGGGACGTCCCCGGTGCTGAGCCCGCGCCTGGAGGTGCCCCCAGGTCACCGCCACCGCCTCGTCGAAGGGAAGCAGCACGATCCCCGAGCGCCACTGCGCGAGGTCGGCCAGCTTGCGCGGACCCCAGCTTCGGAGCGCTGTCCACTTGGTCAGCTCTCCGAGCGTCACGAAGGTGACGCAAAGGGTCTCACCGGCCAGGCGGGCACGGAGTCGTTCAGGTAGCCGCCCCCGGAGGATTGCTGACGCGACGTCGGTGTCCAGAACGACAAGGCTCATGCGGCGCCGGCCCGCCGAGAGGTGTACAGGTCAGCGAGGAACTCGTCCAGTTCCTCGTCCGACTCGAACAGGTCTGGACGCGCAAGGTCGTCCACGGAGGCGATGGGTCGGATGCCCTGACGGCGGGCCTGCTCCTCGGCCGGCACATGCTCGGCCGTCGGCCACTCGGGCATCTGTTCGGCATTGCTCGACGTCACGACTCACCTCCTGCGTATCGGGTCGCCCTCGATTCTCCCACTTCCCGCATCCATGGGCGGCACCTCGCGGCCGGTGTCGGGGCGGAGTTACGCGCCGCTCAGCGGGGGCGGTACTCGACCTCGGGGCGGCCGGGGGTGCCGTAGCGGGGGGTGCGGGCGGCCCGGTCGACGGTGACCAGATACTCCAGGTAGCGGCGGGCGGTCACCCGGGAGATGCCGGTCAGCGCGCTCACCTCGGTCGCGGACAGCCCGACCTCCGCGCGGGTGCCGTCGGCGAGCGCGGCGCGTACCCGATCGAGGGTCTGCGCGTCGAGCCCCTTGGGCAGGCTGTGCCCGGCGGTGCCGCGCAGAGTGGCGAACATCTGGTCCACCTCGTGCTGGGCGGCGACCTCGCCGTCGGCGAGCGCCTGGGCGCGGTAGTCGGCGTACCGCTCCAGCTTGTCGCGGAACGCGGCGAACGTGAACGGCTTGAGCAGGTAGTGGGTCACCCCGAGGGACACCGCGGTGCGCACCACCGTCAGGTCCCGCGCTGACGTCACCGCGAGCACGTCGACGCTGCTGCCGGCCGCGCGCAGCGCCCGGCAGACATCCAGGCCGTGCAGGTCGGGCAGCCGAAAATCAAGGAGTACGAGGTCCACGTCGCCGCCGTCGTTGGCGCGTAGGGCCGCCATCGCCGCCCGCGCGGTGTGCGCCACACCGACCACCACGAAACCGGGAACCCGTTCGGTGTACGCGCTGTGCGCCTCGGCCAGCAGCGGCTCGTCCTCGACGACCAACACCCGGATGGCGGTCATGACCGCTCGATCCTGCCCGGCAGCCGGACGGTGAACAGGCTGCCGCCGTCGTCCGACCGGGCCACCTCGGCGCTGCCGCCGTGCCGGCGCACCACCTGCCCGACCAGCGCCAGGCCGAGGCCGCGGCCGGTGCTCTTTGTGGACCAGCCGCGCCGGAAGGCGTCGGCGACCCGCTCCGGGGCCAGCCCGGGGCCGCTGTCGGCTACCCGGAGCACCAACTCGTCGTCGGTAGCGCCGACGAAGACCCGCACCCGGCGGGGCGGCGGCGTACCGGCTACCGCCTCCAGGGCGTTGTCGACCAGGTTGCCGACCACTGTGAGCAGGTCACCGGTCGGCAGCGGACTGTCGTCGAGGCGGCAGTCCGGCTCGATGACCAGATCCACCCCGCGCTCGCCGGCCCGTGCGGACTTGCCGAGCAGCAGGGCGGCCAACGCAGGCTCGGTCACCGCGCCGACCACCCGGTCGGTCAGCTGTTGGGCGAGGGCCAGGTCCCGGGTGCCGAGCCGGACCGCCTCGTCGGCGCGGCCCAGCTCCACCAGGGTCAGCACCGTGTGCAGCCGATTGGCCGACTCGTGGGTCTGCGCCTGCAACGCCTCGGTCAACGCGCGCACCGAATCCAACTCGCTGGCCAGGGTGCGCAGCTCGGTCTGGTCGCGCAGGGTCAGCACGGTCCCGAGCACCGCGCCCTCGAAGCGGGTGGTCCGCTGGTTGGCGACGAGCACCCGGTCACCGGCGACGATCGGCTCGTCGCGGGCGTCGCGCCCGGAGTCGAGCAGCTCGGCCGCCGCGGGCGGCAGGTCGATCCCGGCCACCGGCTGGTCGATCACCGGCGCGTCCACGTCGAGCCCCAACAGCCGGCGGCCCTCGTCGTTCACCAGCGCCACCCGACGATCGGTGGTCAACACGACGAGACCTTCGCGCACCGAGTGCAGAACGGCGTCGTAGTACTCGTACATCCGGGTCATCTGGGCCGGCCCCAGACCGTGCGTCTGGCGACGGAGCCGGCGGCTGAGCAGCCAGGAGCCCGTCGCGGCGAGCGCCAGAGCCGGCGCGACCACACCGAACAGCACCGGCAACTGGCCGAGCAGCTTCTTGTCGATCTCGCGGGTGGTGATGCCCACCGAGACCAGACCGACGAGGCGTCGCTGCTCGTCGTACACCGGAACGACAGCACGCACCGACTCGCCGAGCGTCCCGACGTTTGTGGTGGTGAACGCGCGGCCCGCCAGGGCAGGCCCGATCTCGCCGACGAACGGCTCGCCGATCCGGTCCTGGGTCGGGTGCGAGAAACGGGTGCGGTCGGGGGCCATCACCACCACGAAGTCGGTGCCCGTGGCCTTGCGGGTCGACTCGGCGTACGGCTGGAGGACCCTCGCGGGGTCGGCGGTCGCGAGGGCCGCGCGGACGTCGGGGGAGCCGGCCACGGTCTGCGCCACCGCGAGCACCTCCTCCTGCGCGGCCTGGCGGGAGTCGCTGCGGGCCAGCCAGACGGCGCCTGCCGCGCCGGCCAGCACGAGCAGCGTCACGACCATCGCCTGGAGGGCGAAGAGTTGTCCCGCGATGCTCCACTGGCGTCGGGCCACCTCCACCACCTCCCTCGTCGCGCCGCCGTTTCGGCCAGCGCGGTGAACAGAATGACCGCAAGGCTGTCAACGGGTGAGACGCGCTTCACATTGTCGACATGGACACCACCGCATCCGCCACCACCCCGGCACCGGCGGTCCGCCGGGACCGTACCCGTTACCTGTATCTGGCCGTCATCGTGGCCGTGGTCGCCGGCATCGTGGTCGGCCTGGTCGCCCCCGATTTCGGCAAGGAACTCAAGCCGATCGGCACCGGCTTCGTCAACCTGATCAAGATGATGATCAGCCCGGTCATCTTCTGCACCATCGTGCTCGGTGTCGGCTCCGTCCGGCAGGCCGCGAAGGTCGGCAAGGTCGGCGGCCTGGCCCTCGGCTACTTCCTGACCATGTCGACGGTCGCGCTCGCCATCGGCCTGGTCGTCGGCAACCTCATCCACCCCGGCTCGGGCCTGAACCTCGGCCCGGACCTCGTCGGCTCCGGCAAGGCCGCCGCCGGTGACGAGGCCGCCGGTACTGCCGACTTCCTGCTCGGGATCATCCCGACGACGTTGCTCTCCTCGCTCACCGAGGGCAAGGTGCTCCAGACGCTGTTGGTCGCACTGCTGGTCGGCTTCGCCGTCCAGGCCATGGGTCGGCGGGGTGAGCCGGTGCTCAGCGCCATCACCGTCATCCAGCGGGTCGTCTTCAAGGTCCTCGCCATGATCATGTGGCTGGCGCCGATCGGCGCGTTCGGCGCGATGGCCGCCGTGGTCGGCGCGACCGGCGTGGACGCCCTCAAGAGCCTCGCCCAGATCATGGTCGGCTTCTACGCCACCTGCCTGATCTTCGTGCTGGTCTTCCTGGGCGCGCTGCTGTGGTTCGTGGCCCGGATCTCGATCTTCTCGCTGCTGCGTTACCTGGGCCGGGAGTTCCTGCTGATCCTGTCGACCTCGTCGTCGGAGTCGGCGCTGCCGCGGCTGATCGCCAAGATGGAGCACTTCGGTGTGAGCAAGCCGGTCGTCGGCATCACGGTGCCGACCGGCTACTCGTTCAACCTGGACGGTACGGCGATCTACCTGACCATGGCGTCGCTGTTCATCGCCGACGCGCTGGGCAAGCCGCTGGCCATCGGCGAGCAGATCTCGCTGCTGCTGTTCATGATCATTGCGTCGAAGGGTGCCGCCGGAGTCACGGGCGCCGGGCTGGCCACGCTGGCCGGCGGCCTCCAGTCACACCGGCCGGACCTCGTCGACGGGGTCGGCCTGATCGTCGGCATCGACAGGTTCATGTCGGAGGCTCGGGCGCTGACCAACTTCGCCGGCAACGCGGTGGCGACCGTACTGGTGGGGACCTGGACCGGCGAGTTCGACCGGGAACGGGCGGCCGAAGTGCTGAGCGGCAACGACCCGTTCGACGAGGCCACGATGGTCGACGAGCACGACGACGACGAGGCGGCGTCCCGCCCCGACGAGAAGGAGGCCGCGCCGGCCGGAGCCCCGGCCTGAGTCACGGCGTGCACCGGGTCGCGGCGGCCGAGTGCCGCCGCGACCCCGGTCCGGCAGCGCAGCGCCGCCGCGACCCCTCCGGCCGTGATCCACTCGGCTTCCTGAAAATCGGGGCATCCGAGCCGCCATAACACCGCGACTTCCTGAAAATCGAGGTGATCAATGGGCCGGGAGAGGGCTACGGCGTGGTGGTCTTGTCGCAGGGGACGCCGATGCCGAGGTTGACGCTGTCGTTCTGGCCGTTCGACGTCACGACGAGCGGTACGCAGGCGGCCTGCGCGACCCAGGTGCCGCCGACGAAGGCCATCCACTGAGCCTGCCCACTCTCCGGCGCGCAGGCGTGCACAGTGACGGTCGCCGCGGGCGTGCCGGTGCCGCCCCAGCCGAGCCGGGCCTTGTCCTGCCAGCCCGGTGCCACCCGCAGGTCGACGACCGTGCCGGCGCGGACGACGAGCCCCCATTTGGCGAACAGCCGTGCCGCCGGGTCGGCCTCCCCGGAATCTTCCGCCGACATCACGCGGGCATCGGGCACCGCGACGTCTTCGCCCACCAATCGGTATCCGGCCGGCGGTGCCGGCAGCGTGTCAACCGATGGCGTGCACGGCGGCCCACCGACGCTGGCGCCCGTCGACGGCGTCGCGTGGTTGACCGGCGGTGTGGTGTGCTGGCGCGAGTCACCCGCCGGCGTGCAGGCGGACAGGACCACCACCAGGCTCAGCAGGCCCCACCAGGCGATCGGCAGGGTCCGGCTGCCCACCCCGGGCTCCGGAAGGCCCGGGGCACCTGGGGTCCGGGTCGCACCGGCATGGGCACTCATCCGATATTCATAGCTGGTGGCCGGATCCGGCGCGACCCTGGACAGCGGACCCCGCCGCGGACCTGGCCACCGCAGCCGGGGCGCCAACTCGACATGGCGGGCCAACTCAGCGCTGACGGCGGGCACCGCGATGGTTACGGTCGTGGATGTCGAGGTTCCCCGACCGTTCGAGGAGTGATCGCATGCCCCCCTCTCCGTCCCGGCTCTTCGCCGAGATAGCGACGGCCGAACCACCCGCCGAGACCAGAGTGATCATGCGACGGGCGGTGGTGCTCGGTGGCAGCATGGCCGGGTTGCTGGCGGCCCGGGTGTTGAGCGACCACGCCGAGGAAGTGCTGATCGTCGAACGGGATCCGTCCGATGTCGACGCCGGTCCACGGCCGGGTGTGCCCCAGGGCAGTCAGGTGCACGCGCTGCTACCCGCCGGTCAGGTCCAGTTGGAGCGCTGGTTTCCCGGTATCGCCGACGAGGCGCTCGCGCTCGGCGCCCCGCCGCCGCCGCGCGACCCGGGCACGGCGAAGGTCTTCGTGAACGGCATGTTGGGTCTGCCGCCTGCGGCGACCGGCACCGGGCCGGCGCTGATCACCACGCGTCCGTTCCTGGAGGCGCTGGTCCGCCGACGCACCCTCGCCGTCGACAACATCCGTATGGTGTACGGCCGGGCGGAGGGTCTGCTCTTCGACGAGCGGCGGGTCAACGGCGCCCGGTACGTGCCCGAGGGTGGCGCCGAGCCCGTCGTCGAAGCGGCGGACCTGGTGGTCGACGCGATGGGGCGGTCCAGCCGGTTGAGCGACTGGCTGGCCGAACACGGGTGGCCGCGCCCGCCGCTGCACCGCATGCCGATCAAGCTGAACTACGCCACGGCGCTCTTCAAGCGCGACGAGTTGGTCAGCGACGCCTGGGTGGCGGTCTTCCACACCATGGCGGGCAAGGGGCGTACCGCCCGGATCGGTGGGATCAACTCGGTCGAGGGGGACCGCTGGATCATGTTGGTGGCCGGCTACGACGGGGACCGGCCCAGCCGCGACGTCGCCGACTTCACCGCCCGTTGCCGGGAGCACTACCCGCAGATGTTCGGTGACATCGCCGAACACGGGGAGATGCTCGGCGGGGTGGTCACGTACCACCAGGCGGACAGCCGACGCCGCGACTTCCACAAGCTCGACCGCCTGCCCGCCGGGTTGGTCGCCGCCGGCGACGCGGTCGCCTCCTTCAACCCGGTGTACGGCCAGGGCATGACCTCCGCGACACTGCACGCCTCCTGCCTGTCGAGGTACCTGCGCTCCGGTCCGAAGCCGCACGACGAGCCCGCGCACGCGTACTTCGACCAGGTCCGTGTGGTGGTCGACGCCGCCTGGCAGATATCCACCACCGCCGACATCGAGCTGCCGCACGTCGACGGGCCCTACCCACCCGGCTACAAGGTCACCAAGTGGTTCGGGGACCTGCTCTTCCGGGCGTCGCTGACCGACCCGGTGCTCAACGCCCGGCTGGGTCGGGTCACCACCATGCTCGACCACCCGGCCGCCCTGAGCCGCCCCGGCACCCTGTTCCGGGCCCTTCGGCTCGGCCTGCTCGGCGGCTCCCGGCGGTGATTCGTCCCCAAACCCCGCCGGCCACCGCGGGGCGCGGTGGAGAATGGTGGGCCGGGGAGGGGTGCTGCGACGAACCGGGGGAGCGGTCGTGCTCGGAACCAGCCTCCTTGGCCGGCTTCGCCGCCGTGACCCGGGTGACGCCATCCTGCGACGCGCGGCCCGGCTGACGCTCGTCGCGTCCGTGGTCTTCTACGGCTGCCGGTACGGCGCGGGCAGCTCCACGCTCGCCACGTACGGGCTGTTCGGCACGATCGCCGCCGGCTCGTTCGCGCAGCTACCTGGTCCGGCGCCGCAACGGGCGCGGATCCTCGTGCTGTCGCTGCCGGTGGTGTGGGCGCTGATCGCGGCGGGCTCGGTGTTGGCGTGGAGCACCTGGGCGGCCGCCGCTGGCATGCTGGTCGTCGGGTTCGTGGTGGCGTTCGCGGGGGTCGGCAACCCGCGCCTGGTGGGGTTGGCCAGCGCGTTCCAGCTCTTCTACATCCTGGCGTCGTTCCCGCCGTACCAGCCGGGCACCCTGCCGGAGCGACTCGGTGGGGTGACCCTCGCCGTCGTGCTGCTCGCCGCGGCCGAGGTGTTTCTCTGGCCCGACCCGGTGCCGGTCTCCTACCGGCAGCGCCTGGCCGAGGCGGCGGACGGCGTCGCCGCCTTCCTCGACGCCACCGCCGACGCCCTGACCGACCCGCACGCCGCTGCGGGTGATCGGGACGCACGGCGCGAGCGGGCGTACGACGTGGCGGCGGCGATCGAGCTGAACCGCAGCCCACCGGCGTGGGCGCCCACCGCGGCGGGCGCTCAGGATCGGGCGCTGCGGATCTGCGCGGCCGCGCTACGGGAGGTACTCACCGAGGCGGACCGGTTGGCGGCGGACGCCCCGCCGCAGCCGATCCCGGACCTTGCGGCGGCGCGTCTGCTGCGCTCGTGCGCGGACACCACCCGCGCGGCCGGCCGGAGTCTGTCACCGGGTGCCCCGGCGGTGACCCCGGCCGACCTGGACGTGGCGGTCGGACGAGCCGAGGCGGCGTACCCGGTGGGAGACGGCCAGGTCCGCGACGCGCCGGACGTACCCCGGTTGTGCCGGGACGCGACAGCTGTGGCCCTCGCGGACCAGGTGCGGGTCTTCGTCGTCGGTTCCCGGGTGGCCACCGGGGCGCGGCTCGGCGGCGACGACGCCTCCTCGGCGCTGTTCGAGTACGCCCGGCGCAGCCCGTGGACGCTGTACTGGTGGCAGTTCCGCTCCCACCTGGCGCCGCGCTCGGCCCACCTGCACAGCTCACTGCGGCTGGCAGTGGCGCTCGCCATCGCCCGGGTGGCCGCCGGGGTGTTGCAGCTGACCCACGGCTTCTGGGTGCTGCTGGCCACCCTCACGGTCCTGCGCACGTCGGCCGCCGACACCCGCACGGCGCTGCGGCCGGCCGTGCTGGGCACGATCATCGGTGCGGTCGTCAGCGGCGGGGTGATGCTCGTCGTCGACGAGCCGGTCGTGTACGCCATCGTCCTGCCGGTCACCCTGCTGCTGGCCTTCGGCGTCGGCCGCCTGCTCGGTCCGGTGTGGCAGCAGGCGCTGTTCACACTGCTGCTGACCGTCGTCTTCGCCCAACTCAGCCCGGAAGGGTGGCGGCTCGCCGAGGCCCGCCTCGTCGACGTGCTGCTCGGCGCGGTGATCGGCGTGCTCGCCGGGGTGGCGATCTGGCCGCGCGGCGCGGGCCACGACCTGCGGCGCAACGCCACCCGCTACCTGGCGGCCAGCGCGGACGCTGTCGAGCAGACGGTCCAGTCGATGCTCGGCGATGCTCCGCCACCCGCGCGTGCCCTCGCCCGGGTCCGTCGCCGGATGATCCTCATCGACTCGTCGTACTGCCAGTACCACTCCGAGCGGCACGATCCGCACCGTCAACAGGTGAACTGGGACGCCGTGCTGAGCGCCGGGCACCACGTGGTGCCCGGCGCGGAGTCGCTGCTGCGCCGCAACCCGCCCGGCTGCCTCGCCGGTTGGCCCGGCGCCGCGGCGCTGCTGCGGGACTCTGCCGGGCGCCTGCGATCGGCGTACGACGCCCTCGCCGACGAGGTCGCCCACGGCCGGACATCGCCCCGGACGCCGGTCTCGAGCACCTGCGTCGACCAACTGGACCGGATCCGCCCGCTCCTCGGCGAGGCCGACCATCAGTCGGTCCGGCACCTGGTGGAGGTCGACCGGTGGCTCGCCGGCCTCGCGGACAGCCTCGCCCGGATCCCCCTGCCCGCTGCCGAGGAGTCGCTCGGGCGTCGCCGGCAGCCGTGACCCCGGTGTTGCCGGCGTCGATGTGACCGATCCGGTGCCCCAACCAGTCAACACCTGTGGAGGCCCACCGGGGTCACGGGAGGAACCATGGATCAGAACCTGCGGGTGCTCTTCGATCGCGCTGTCGCCGACGAGCCGGAACTACCCCTGGTCGACCTTGTCGGTGACGCGGTGGTCGCCGGCACCGGCCTGCGTCGACGCCGACAACGGCTGGTGGCGACAGGTGTCGCCGCCGTGATCGCCGTCGCGACGGTGGGGGCGGTGAACGTGGCGACACCGTCGCAACCATCGGCGTCGCCACCGACGCCGGTGCCGGCAGCGTTCGGCATGCTCGTGAACAAGGAATGCGGGGCTCCCGCCGGAGAGACCGCGACCGACGCTGCGGTCTTCCTTGCCCTGGAGATCACCGACCAGCAGCGCAGCGCGGTCAACCGCGCGCTGGACGCGGACCCGGCGGTCGGGACAGTGGCGTATGAGAGTCGCGAAGTGGCGCTGAGGAAGTTCAAGAAGGTGTACGCGGACGCACCCGAACTCGTCGACCACATCGTGCCCAGCCAACTGCCGGAGTCGTTCCGGATCACGCTTGTCGCGCGGTCCCGGTACGCGGAACTGGCCGCGCGGGTCGAACGTCTGGCCGGGGTCGACGCGATCATCGGCATCGACTGTCCGGCCGGCACGAGCGCGTCGGCGGTCGACTGATGGCGGCTGCCCGCTGGGGCGCGGCTCGACGACGCGAGCAGACCGCCCAGCAGGCGGAGTTCACCGCCTTCGTCGAGACCACCGCACCGAGGCTGCGGCGTACCGCCTACCTGATGTGTCGCGACTGGCACCTCGCCCAGGACCTGACCCAGACGACCTTCGCGAAGATGTACGCGAACTGGGGCCGGATCCGGCACACCGCGAACCTCGAGGCGTACAGCCGTCGGGTCCTCATGAACGCCGTCTTCGACCAGTACAAGCGGCGCAGCGCCGCCGAGGTCGTGCTCGCCGAGCTGCCGGAGGGGTCGCCGCAACGGCCCGACGACACCATGGAGTTGCACGTCGCCCTGCTCCAGGCGTTGGCTTCCCTGCCGATCCGCGACCAGGCCATCGTGGTGCTGCGGCACTGGGAGGACCAGAGCGTCGAGGCGGTGGCCAGCACCCTCGACGTCTCCGTGTCGGTGGTCAAGATGCAGAACGCCCGCGCGTTGGCCAAGCTGCGGGCGTTGCTCGGTCAGGACTTCGTCCGCATCTGACAGGGCCGCCGATCGCCGATTGGCCGTGCCCGTCGCGCGTCGTTCGGCCTAGCGTCGACGGCATGGAGATCGAGCAGGCGCAGAAGCTGTGGCAGCCGGAGCCTGGCTGGTTGAACACCGCCAGCTACGGGTTGCCGCCGGAGCCGGCGTGGGCGGCGTTGCAGGAGGCTCTCGCGGTCTGGCGGGTTGGTCGTATGTCGTGGGAGGGCTGGGGCGAGTCGACGCACCGGGCTCGTGTCACCTTCGCCGACCTCATCGGGGTGCCGGTCGGTGACGTGGCGGTCGGCGCGGCGGTGTCGCAGCTCCTCGCGCCGGTCGCGGCGGCGCTGCCGGCCGGCGCCACTGTGGTGGTTCCCGAGGTCGAGTTCACCTCGAACCTTTTCCCCTGGCTGGTTCAGGAGGAGCGTGGCGTCACGGTCCGCACGGTGCCGCTGGAGTCTCTGGTCGACGCCATCGACGCCGATACCGACCTGGTGGCGTTCAGCCTGGTGCAGTCGGCCGACGGGGCGATCGCGGCGTACGACGAGATCGTGGCAGCGGCCCGTGCCCACGACGCGCTGGTGGTGGTGGACGCTACCCAGGCGTGCGGCTGGCTGCCGTTCGACGGCAGTCGGGCCGACGCGGTGGCGGTGGGCGGCTACAAGTGGCTGATGAATCCGCGCGGGACCGCGTACGCCTATCTGGCTCCCGGGTTGCGTGAGCGGCTGCGCCCGGACGCGGCCGGCTGGTACGCGGGCCGCGACCCGCACGCCTCCTACTACGGCCCGCCGTTGCGGCTGGCCGACGACGCCCGCCGGTTCGACATCTCACCGGCCTGGTTCAGCTGGGTCGGTGCGGCGCCCGCCCTGGACGTGGTCGCGGAGATCGGCGTGTCGGCGATCGGGGCGCACAACGTGACGCTGGCCAACCGGTTCCTGACCGGGCTGGGCCGGGCGCCGGGGGAGAGCGCCATCGTCAGCGTGGACGTGCCGGACGCGGAGCAGCGCCTCGCGGCGGCCGGCATCCGGGCGGCGGTGCGCGCCGGACGGGTCCGGGCCTCGTTCCACATCTACTCCACCGAGGCCGACGTGGACGCGGCGCTCACGGCGTTGACCGGCTGAACCTGGCGCCGAGGACGGCCGGGCGTGCAGCCGGCCGTCCTCGGCGGCATCAGACGTCCGGCTCAGGCCAGGTGGCCACCGATCTTTGTGTAGCCGCGTAGCAGGTCCCGCGAGATGATCAGCCGCTGCATCTCGTCGGTGCCCTCGAAGATCCGGTAGAGCCGGACCTGCCGGTACCAGCGTTCGATCGGCAGCTCTCGGGTGTAGCCCATGCCGCCGTGGATCTGGAGCACCCGGTCGACCACCCGGTTGACCATGCCGGCGCCGTAGAGCTTGCCCATCGACGAGGCGTGCCGGGGGTCCAGGCCCGCGTCGACCGTCCACGCCGAGCGCAGCACCAACCAGCGGGCCGCCTCCAGTTCCGTCTCGGAGTCGGCGATCATCCACTGGATGGCCTGGTTGGCGCCGATCTTCGTGCCGAAGGTTTCCCGGGTGTTGGCGTACTCGATGGCCATCTGCAACACCCGCTCGGCGATGCCGATGGCGTGCGACGGGATGGTGTAGCGCCCCTTGCCGATCCACTCCATGCCGAGCGTGAAGCCCTGCCCGATCTCACCGAGGATGTTGCGGTGCGGCACGCGTACGTCGTCGAAGATGAGTGACGCGGGCCCGCCCTCGCCCATCGTCTGGATGAACTCCGAGCGCCAACCCATCGACCGGTCCACCAGGAACGCTGTGGCGCCGCCCTTGCGGGCGCCCTTCTCCCGGTCGGTCACGGCGACCACGATGGCGAAGTCGGCGTCGTGGCCGCCGGTGATGAAGGTCTTCTCGCCGTCGAGGATCCAGTCGTCGCCGTCGCGGCGGGCGGACAGCCGGATGTTCGCCGCGTCGGATCCGGCGCCCGGCTCGGTGATCGCGAAGCAGGAGCGTCGCTCGCCCTCGATGGTCGGGATGAGGAACTCCCGCTTCTGCTCCTCGGTGGCGTGGAACAGGATGTTGTCCGCCTCGCCGCCGAAGCGGAAAGGCACGAACGTGCGGCCCAGTTCGGTCCAGATCAACGACTGGAGTACGGCTGGCAGGTTCATTCCGCCGTACTCCTCCGGGGTGGCCAGGCCCCAGAAGCCGAACTTGCGCGCCTTGAGTTGCAGTTCGCGCACCTCGGAGTGGTCGAGGCCCGGCTGGTGCGCCCGTTCCCGGCGGAGCACCTCCGCTTCCAGGGGCATCACCTCGCGGGTGATGAACGCGCGCACCGTGTCTCGGACGGCGCGTTCCTCGTCGGACAGTGCGAAGTCCACGGTTCCCCCTCGGTCGGCGTGGTGGTGCGCCGCCACGGACCGTGGCGGTCCCTCATAAACTAGCGGTGTAAGTTTTCATTCGTCCAGACCCCTTCTCCGGCCGACGTGGTGACGCCTGCCCGCAGGCGGTCCCCGATAGGGTGCGCGAACAGGTGGTTCCCACGGGGAGGGACACCGCAGACCGAGGAGTTCTGACGTGCCCCGACCTCGACGGCCTCTGCTCACCCGCGACCGGATCGTCGAGACGGCGCTCGCGCTGATCGACGCCGACGGGCTCGGCGCGCTCTCCACCCGCCGACTCGCCGCCGCGCTCGGCGTCCAGGGTCCCTCGCTGTACAACCACTTCGCCACCAAGGACGAGATCCTCGACGCGGTCGCCGACACTGTCACCGGTGCCGTCGACACCAGCGGCTTCGCCAGCCGGGACTGGCTCACCGCGCTGCGGGACTGGGCCTGGTCGTACCGGCGGGCGCTCACCGCGCACCCGAACATCGTGCCGTACCTGGCGCAGGGGCCGGGTCGTCGACCGGCCGCCCTCGCCATGGCCGACGCGGTCTACGGCGGGCTGGTCCGGGCCGGTTGGCCGCCGGCCCGCGCCACCCACATCGGCGCGGCGCTGCGGTACTTCGTGGCCGGGTCGGCGCTCGGCTCGTTCGCCCGCGGTTTCGTCGAGGACCCGGAGCTGTACGCGGCGCACTATCCACACCTGCGCCAGGCCCACCGGCTCGCCGAGCATCAGCAGAGCGTGGACGAGGGCGCCTTCGCCCTCGGCCTGGACGCCCTGCTGCACGGTCTGGCCGCCGAGTACACCCGCACCGTCGAGACGGTGGAGTCCGCCCGGCCCAACGGGTAGCGTCCAAACTCCCAGCGCTAGTTTCATCGCCCGTCGCGACCCCATCGCCCACCCCCCGAAGGGACGACATGGACCTCGCCGCCCCGCCGTCGTTGTTGCCCGACTCCCTGCGCCTCCGGCGCCACCTGCACGTCGGCGGGGAGTGGACGCCTCCCGCCGACACCGGTCTCATCGACGTGGAGAACCCGAGCACCGGGGAGCTGATCGGGCAGGTGCCGGCCGGCACCGCGGCCGACGTGGATCGCGCCGTGGCAGCGGCCCGGGCCGCGTTTCCCGGCTGGTCGGCCGCCACCCCCGCCGAGCGCTCCGCCCACCTCGACCGGCTGCACGCGGCGCTCACCGCCCGCGCCGACGACCTCGCCCGCACCATCGCCGTCGAGCTCGGCTCGCCGCTCAAACTCGCCACCCGGGTGCAGGTCGGGCTCCCACTGACGGTGCTGCGCGACCACGTAGCGCTCGCCGCCCGCGCTCCGGTCGAGGAGAGCATCGGCAACTCCCTCGTCGTCCGCGAGCCGATCGGCGTGGTCGGCGCGATCACCCCGTGGAACTACCCACTGCACCAGGTGATGGCGAAGCTCGCACCCGCCCTGGCCGCCGGCTGCACAGTGGTGCTCAAACCCAGCGAGCTGACCCCGTTGACCGCGTACCTGCTCTTCGACGCCGTCACCGAGGCCGGCCTGCCGCCGGGCGTGCTCAACCTGGTCCCCGGCACCGGGCCGGTGGTCGGTGAGGCGCTCGCCGCGCACCCCGACGTCGACCTGGTCTCCTTCACCGGCTCCACCGCCACCGGCGCGCGGATCATGCGGCTCGCCGCCGACCGGATCGCCCGGGTCGCGCTGGAGCTGGGCGGCAAGTCCGCCAACGTGATCCTCCCCGACGCCGACCTGGCCACCGCCGTCAAGGTGGGCGTCGGCAACGCCCTGCTCAACTCCGGGCAGACCTGTACCGCCTGGACCCGGATGCTGGTGCACCGCGACCGGTACGACGAAGCCCTCCACCTGATTGCCACGGCGGTGGCCGGCTACCGCCTCGGTGACCCGTTCGACCCGGCGACCCGGCTCGGCCCGCTGGTCTCCGCCGCCCAGGCCGAGCGGGTGCGTGGCCACATCGACCGGGCCCTCGCCGACGGCGCCCGGCTGGTCGTCGGCGGACCCGACGCGCCGGTCCCGACCCGAGGGCACTTCGTCGCCCCGACCGTCTTCGCCGACGTGCGCCCCGACAGCGCGCTCGCCCAGGAGGAGGTCTTCGGCCCGGTGCTCGCCGTCATCCCGTTCGCCGACACCGACGAGGCGGTCGACATCGCCAACAACTCGAAGTACGGGCTGGCCGGCGCGGTCTGGTCCGCCGACACCGACGCGGCGCTCGCGGTTGCCCGGCGGCTGCGCACCGGCGCCGTCGACATCAACGGTGCCCCGTTCAACCCGCTCGCCCCGTTCGGCGGCTACAAGCAGTCCGGCCTGGGCCGGGAGTTGGGCGTGCACGGGCTGGCCGAGTTCTGCGAGCTGAAGGCGATCCAGCGATGACCGACCCCGAGCTGTCCCCGGCCGTGCCCACGGGCCGGCCCGAGCTGTCCCCGGCCGCGCCGGGTGGCGGCACCGAGCCGGCGTCCGCGCCGGTCATTGTTCGCGCGCTGGTCGCGCGCGGATCCGGCGCCGAGCTGCGGGTCGAGCGGGTACGCCTGCCCGCGCCCGGCCCCGGTGAGGTGCGGGTGACGATCAGGGCGGCCGGTGTCTGCCACTCCGACCTGTCCATGGTCAACGGCACCCTCGCCGCGAGGTTCCCGCTGGTGCTCGGGCACGAGGCGACCGGTGTGGTGGCCGAGGTCGGGCCGGGCAGTCAGCTGACCGTCGGCACACCGGTAGTGCTCAACTGGGCGCCGGCCTGCCGGGCCTGCTGGTGGTGTCGGCGCGGCGAGCCGTGGCTCTGCGCCGACACCACGGCCCCGACAGTGGCACGCGGCGAGACCGACGACGGGGTCCCTCTGCACCTGACCCTCGGCCTCGGCGCGCTCGCCGAGGCGGTGGTGGTACCCGAGCGGGCCGTCATTCCGATCCCCGCCGGGCTGCCGCCCGAGCAGGCCGCACTGCTCGGCTGTGCCGTGCTCACCGGCGTCGGCGCGGTCCGCAACACCGCCCGGGTGGCACCCGGCGAGTCGGTCGCTGTCGTCGGGCTGGGTGGGGTCGGGCTCGCCGTGCTCAGCGCGGCCCGCCGGGCCGGTGCCACGACGATCCTGGCCATCGACGTCGCCGAGGCGAAGCGGGACCTGGCGCTCGCCGCCGGGGCGACCGACTTCCTGCTCTCCGACGACCGGCTCTCGAAGGAGGTACGGGCACGCACCGAGAGCCGGGGCGTCGACCACGCCTTCGAGTGCGTCGGTCGGGCCGCCACCATCCGCGCCGCCTGGCGGCTGACCCGGCGCGGGGGAGCGGTGACGGTGGTCGGCATGGGCGCGAAGGACGACATGGTCAGCCTGGGCGCGTTGGACATCTTCCACTCCGCGCGCACGCTGCGCTCCTCGGTGTACGGCTCGTCCGATCCGGACCGGGAGGTGCCGGTGCTGGCCGCCGAGCTGGCCGACAGCGCACTGGATCTGGGTGTGCTGGTCAGCGGGACGGTTCCGTTGGACGAGGCGCCCGCGGCGTTCGACCGGTTGGCGCGGGGCGAGGGCGCTCGCTGGGTGGTCACCCTGGACTGACGCTGGTCACAGCCGGGAACTCAGCGCATCGACGATCTCAGCACGTCGACCTCGCAGCCTGGTGCCCACGGGTCGAAGCCGTGCTCGACGAGCCAGCGGATCGCCAGCAGGCTTCGCAACGACCACCACGCGCGGATTACGTCGAGGTCGACGTCGGTGCGGTAACCGGCGAGGACGTCGCCGAGGTGCTCCTCATGGCCGAGCGTCAAGGTGGCGAGGTCGAAGAGGGCGTCGCCCTGGCACGCCTCGGACCAGTCGAGCACGCCGGTGACCTGATCACCGTCGACGAACACGTGGGCGATCTGTAGGTCGCCGTGCGTGAAAACCGGGGTCCAGGGGCGGAGTGCCGCCTCGGCGACCTGGCGGTTGCGCGTGACCAGGTCGGTGGGGAGAACGCCGTTGGCGATGAGCCAACCGCATTCGGTGTCGAGCTGCGATGTCAACTCGTAACAGGTTCGGCCGGGCCATGGCGGTAGCGGCGCGTCGTGCAGCTTCCGAGCGGCGGCGCCCGCCGCGGCCCACGCCGCCGGCGACGCGGTCGGCGGCTCGCCGAGGCGACCGAGCGCCGTTCCGGGCAGGGCGGCGAGCGCGAGCACTGGCGGCTCGCGCCAGAGAACCTCGGGGGTCGGGACCGGCGCCAGCGCCATCGCCTCGACCTCGACGTCGGTGCGCCCCGGATCAGTGTCGATCTTCAGGAACACGTCGCCGACGCGCACTGTCGCCCGTTCCTGGTGGGCGACGACGACTTCGACCTCCGGCACAACGGCCATTGTTGCGACACGACCATCGACATCCCAGCGATTTGTCGGGGGGCCACTGGCGTGGTTGGCCAGGTGCCCTGGGCCGACCCGGGAAGGGCCAACCCTGGGCACCCGGGCGACGAGAGCCGGGCGACTGGTCAGAAGGGTGGGGCGTCCTCGCCCATCAGCGCGAGCACGACGCCGCCCTTGCCGCTCTTGAGGCCCTGGACGACGACCTTGCCGGTGCTGCCGTCGGGCAGCTCCAAGGTGAAGGTCTTGCCGACCGCGTTCTTGGGGCCGTTGCCGGCGCTGTTGGCGGGGCGGAAGTCGCCTGCCCAGGGCGGAATCCCGCCCCTACGGGCCGGCTCGGCGAAGAGCGCGGCGGTGCCGGGGGTCCTGGTGCCGTCTGAGGAAAGGAGCACTGAGGCGCTGCGAAAGGTAGCCATATGCGCCAAGGCTAACCCGGACCATGCCGTTCGCGGCACCACAGCTGCCCGGAACGGCGATTCGGTCGACCTCTCGTCCCGCGACGTTGCGCCGGGAGCCATACCTAGCAGTACTATGCATCGTACCTCTAGGTTTGAGAGTGGGAGGTTTCATGAAGGTCGCCAAGGATCTGGTCGCCGCCTCGGCGACGCCGATGGTGCTCGGCATCCTGGCGGAGGGTGAGAGCTACGGCTACGCCATCCTCCGGCGGATCAACGAGCTGTCCGGGGGTGAGCTGGACTGGACCGAAGGGCTGCTCTACCCGTTGCTGCACCGGCTCGAGCGCCTCGGTCACCTGGAGTCGAGCTGGCACGCGGTCGCCGGCGAGCGGAAGCGCAAGTACTACCGCATCACCGATCGGGGTCTGGCCGAGCTGGCCGAGCAGCGCCGGCAGTGGGACACCGTGGTGGGCGCGCTCAAGGAGATCTGGCACGACCGCGCGCCGCTGACGGTGCACCCGTTGGAGGGCCTGGCATGACGGCGCACGAGGGGCCGCAGGAGTTGGAAGCGCAGTTCGAGCAGTGGCGCCAGTACGTGCTGCGCCGCCGGGAGCTGCAAGCGGTGGACGCCGACGAACTGGAAGACCACCTTCGCGGCTCCGTCGACGAGCTCGTCGCCGCCGGCCTGAGCCCGGACGAGGCGTTCCTGGTCGCCGTGAAACGCATGGGCAGCCTCGACGACCTCTCCCGCGAGTTCGCCCGGGAACATTCCGAACGTCTATGGAAGCAGTTGGTGCTGACCGGTGACTCCGGCAGCCCGGTCGGCGGCACGCGCTCCCGCCGGGACCTGTGGGTCATGCTCGGCTGTGCGGCGGGCGCTGTGGTGTCCGTCAAGGTGCCGGCGCTGTTCGGGCTGAGCTTCGACGACGACGGCTCGTTCTACGCGCGGAACTTCACACTGTTCGCGCTGCCCTGGCTGGCGGCGTACCTGGCCTGGCGCCGGGGAGCCCGACGGACGGTGATCGCGGCACTGGCGGTGCTCTTCGTCCTCGGCGCCGTGGCGGCCAACGCCTACCCCCTGGCGGACGACTCGCAGTCCGTGGTCGTCACCAGCATCCACCTGCCCATCGCCCTGTGGCTGGTGGTCGGCCTGGCCTATGTCGCCGACGACTGGCGCTCCTCCCGTCGACGCATGGACTTCATCCGGTTCACCGGCGAGTGGTTCATCTACCTGGTGCTGATGGCCCTCGGCGGCGGCGTGCTCTCCGCGTTCCTGTTCAACACCTTCGCGGCCATCGGGATCGTCCCGGAGGCGTTCATCTCCCAGTGGCTGCTGCCCGGTGGCGCCGCGGCCGCGGTCGTGGTGGCCGGGTGGCTCGTCGAGGCCAAGCAGAGTGTCGTCGAGAACATCGCGCCGGTCCTCACCCGGCTGTTCACCCCACTCTTCACCGCCGCCCTTCTCGCCTTCCTCGTCGCTGTCGTCTGGACCAGCCACGGCATCGACGTCGAGCGGGAGGCGCTGCTCCTCTTCGACCTCCTGCTGGTCGTGGTGCTGGGGCTACTGCTCTACTCGCTCTCGGCACGCGATCCGCTGGCACCGGCCGGCCCGTTCGACAAACTCCAACTCGCGCTGGTGGTCAGTGCGTTGGCCATCGACGTGCTGGTGCTGCTGGAGATCACCGGGCGCATCACCGACGAGTACGGCGGCACGCCGAACCGGGCGGCCGCGCTCGGCGAGAACGTGATCCTGCTGGTCAACCTCGCGTGGTCGGCGTGGCTGCTGCTGTCCTTCATCCGTCGGCGCACGCCGTTCGCGACGCTCGAACGGTGGCAGACCGGCTACCTGCCGGTGTACGCCGCGTGGGCCTGGATCGTGGTCCTCGTCTTCCCGCCGCTGTTCAGCTTCGCCTAGGCGGCGCTCGACCCTACGTGCGCCGAGGTCAGCGCGTACCGGGCAGGCGGGCCGGGACGCGCGAGCCGGCCCATCCGTAGCGGATGGGCCGGCTCGTGGTCACTTACCGGTGACGATGCCCGGGTTGATGCAGAGCCCCGGGTTCGCGCCGTTCTTCTCCGCGATCTCCAGACAACGGGTCACCTTGTCGACTTTCGCGTTGGTCTCGGTGATCTGCTTGGAGATCTCGGCGTTCTTGCGGTCCTGCTCCAGATTGCGGGTCTGCGCCAGCTTGTCCTGGAACGCCTTGATGTTGCCCTCGGTCTTGTCGTCGTGGTTCACCCGGGTGATGGTCACCGAGAGGATGTCCACGTCGGTGGCGAGGCGGGCCTCCGCGCTGGTCTTGATGTTCGCGGCGAAGGGCTTCAGGTCGACGTTGAGGTCGCCGGTCTGGGCGTCGATCTTCTCCAGCGGGTTGTACGCGGCGAAGGCGTCGTTGACAGCGCTGTCGAGCTGCACACCCACCCGCTGACCCCGGAAGCTGCCGAAGTCGCCCTTGTAGTCCATGAACTGCTTCGGCGCGTTCTCCGGCTTGACCTGCCATTCGACGAGCACCTCGACGCAGGCGTCGGCGAGGGTGCCGGTGCGCACGCGTACGCAGTTGTTGCCGCCGATGTGGTCGTACTTCTGGCGGCCCGCGTCCCACTCGCCGACCTTCTGCCAGGGCGCCACCCACTTCAGGCCCGAGCCGGTCACCTCGCCGGTGGGCTTGCCGAAGCTGGTGACGATGCCGACCGAGCGGATGGGCACCGAGTGGGCGCTGGAGGCGATGCCGACCACCAGCGTGAGGGCGAGCAAACCGAGCGCCGCGAGGGCTGCCATCCGCTTGAGCGGCCGTGCGGGGGCGACGAGTGCGACGACGGCGCTGACCGCCAGGGCGACGGCGAAGACGATCGCCATGGTGAAGCCGACGGGCATGGGGTGGGGACCTTCCGATGGGCTGTGTGGATCATCAACCTAGGGGGTCCGGTCAAGTCGACGGCGCGAGGGAGTGGAGTTCACGCACGTCAACCGCGGGTCGAATATGGAGCCCATCGACATGGTTCGACTCCAGCGGCCCGCCGTAGGTTTCGTCCACGCGACGGGCCTGTGACCACGGTCACCGAACCGACCGTCGCCGCGACGTGCGGAGGATGAGGCGATGGCCGGGCAAGCGCTCCTGTCGGCCCGTGGGCTGACCCGCGACTTCCGGGGCTTCCGGGCGGTCGACGACGTCGACCTCGATGTGGCGTCGGACAGCGTGCACGCGCTGGTCGGCCCGAACGGCGCGGGCAAGACCACCCTGTTCAACCTGCTCACCGGCTTCCTACGACCCAGTGGTGGCCGGATCGAGCTGGACGGGCGGGACGTCACCGGCATGCCCCCCGAGCAGGTGGCCCGCCTCGGCGTGGCCCGTTCGTTCCAGATCACCAGCCTCTTTCCCCAACTGTCCGCGCGCGAGCACGTCGCGCTGGCGTTGCAGTCGCCCAGCGGGCTGGGCTGGCGGTTCTGGCGGTCGGCGAAGCTGATGGGCCGCTACACCGAACGGGCCGACGAACTGCTGGCCATGGTGGGACTGGCCGAACTGGCGCACGCCCCCTCGGCGTCCCTGGCGTACGGCCGCAAACGCGCACTGGAGCTGGCCATCGCGCTGGCGCTGGACCCGAAGGTGCTGCTGCTCGACGAGCCGACGGCGGGCATGGGCCTGGAGGACGTCGACCGCACCGTCGAGCTGATCGGTCGGGTCCGCCAGGGCCGGACCGTGGTGATGGTCGAGCACAACATGAGCGTGGTCGGCCGTCTCGCCGACACCGTCACTGTGCTCCAGGCCGGCAAGGTCCTCGTCGAGGGCCCGTACGAGCAGGTCCGCGCCGACGAGCGCGTGATCACCGCCTACCTGGGAGCCGCCGATGCTGCGCATTGAGAACCTGTCCGCCTTCTACGGCGAGGCGCAGGTGCTGCGTGACGTCGGCCTGGAGGTCTCCGTCGGCGAGGTGGTCACCCTGGTCGGCCGCAACGGTGCCGGCAAGTCCACACTGCTGCGCTGCGTGATGGGGCTGCACCCCGGTCAGCGCGGCACCGTGGAGTTGGACGGGCGGGACATCACCAGGTTGCCGGCGCACAAGCGGGCCCGCCTGGGGTTGGGCTGGGTGCCCGACGACCGGGGCAGCTACGCCACGTTGACAGTCACCGAGAACCTCACGCTGCCACCCACTGTCGGCCCCGACCCGTGGTCGCTGGAGCGGGTGTACGAGGCGTTTCCGGCCCTGTACACCCGACGGGACTCGGCGGCCACCATGCTCTCCGGCGGCGAGCAGCAGATGCTCGCGCTGGCCCGGGTGCTGCGGATGGGCGCCCGGCTGCTGCTCTGCGACGAGCCCACCGAGGGGCTGTCGCCACTGCTGGTGCAGCAGGTCGGCGACCTGCTGCGCGAGGCCAAACGGCACGGGGTGACGGTGCTGCTGGTCGAACAGAACCTGCACTTCGCCACCGGTGTCGCCGACCGGCACTACCTGCTGGCCGAGGGCCGGGTCGCCGAGGCGATGGACAACTCCGAGGTGCGTTCGCGCGAACGCGAACTGCTCGCGTACCTCGGGATCTGAATTTCTCAACGACGACCCGCGCGACGCCGCGCGGAATGGATGGAGTGGGCATGCGCAGGACGATGGGTGTGGCCGCGGCGTCGGCCGTGGTGGTGCTGGCCGCCGGATGCGGCGGCGGTGGCCCCCAGTCGAGTGGCGACCAGAAGCTGACCGGCGACAAGATCGTGCTGGGCGTGCTCAACGACCAGTCCGGGGCGTACTCGGAGTTGTCCGGAAAGAACTCGGTGGCGGCGGTGGAGATGGCCATCGCCGACTTCACAGCGAAGTACGGCGACAAGGCGGTGACCAAGAACATCACAGTGGAGACCGCCGACCACCAGAACAAGCCGGACGTGGCCAACTCCAAGGCCCAGGAGATGTACGACCGCAAGGGCGTCGACCTGATCCTGGACGTGCCCACCTCGTCGGCCGCGCTGAAGGTCGCCGACGTGGCGAAGGAGAAGAAGAAGCTCTACTTCAACATCGGGGCGGCGACCACCGACCTGACCGGCAAGAGCTGCAACAAGTACACCTTCCACTACGCGTACGACACGTACATGCTGGCCAACGGCACCGGGAAGACCACCACCGAGCAGATCGGCAAGAACTGGTACATCCTGTACCCGAACTACGCCTTCGGTCAGGACATGGAGAAGAGCTTCTCCACAGCGATCACGGCGGCCGGCGGCACCGTCGTCGGCAAGGACGGGGCGCCGTTCCCGAACACCAGCGGTGACTTCTCCACCTTCCTGCTGAAGGCGCCGAACCTGAACCCGAAGCCGGACGTGCTGGGCACCATGCAGGCCGGCGCGGAACTGGTCAACGTGGTGAAGCAGTACAACGAGTTCAAGCTGCGGGACAAGGGCGTCGGCCTGGCGGTGGGGCTGATGTTCCTCACCGACATCCACTCGCTCACCCCGGCCGCGCTGGCCGGCACCACGTACACCGACGCCTGGTACTGGAACTTCGACGCGAAGAACCGGGAGTTCGCCGACCGCTTCCAGCAGAAGGCCGGCACCCGGCCGACCTTTGCGCACGCCGCCAACTACTCCGCGGCGTTGCAGTACCTGGAGGCGGTGCAGGCCGCCGGCACCGACGACGCGGACGCCGTGGTCAAGGGCCTGGAGGGCAAGACGGTCGAGGACGTCTTCCTGCGCAACGGGAAGATCCGCGCCGAGGACCACCGGGTGGTGCACGACGCGTACCTGGCCCAGGTGAAGCCGCAGTCCGAGGTCGCCGAGCCGTGGGACTACGTGAAGGTGCTCAAGACGATCCCCGCCGCGGAGGCGTTCCGCGCGCCCTCGGCGGACTGCAAACTATGAGCGGATTTGCGCAGAACACGTTCAACGGGTTGGTGAGTGGGGCGTTCTACGCCCTGCTCGCCCTCGGGCTCGCCGTCATCTTCGGCATGCTGCGAGTCGTCAACTTCGCCCACGGCGCGTTCTACATGCTCGGTGCGTTCGGGGCGTACGTGCTGCTCAGCGAGGCGGGCGTGCCGTTCTGGGCCGCCCTGGTGATCATGCCGGTGGGGTTGGGTCTGCTCGGCATGGCGCTGGAACGCGCGGTGATCCACCGGCTGACCAAACTGGACCCGCTCTACAACTTCCTGCTCACCTTCGGTCTGACGCTGATCCTTCAGGACCTGGTGAAACTGCGCTACGGCGTGCAGTCCAGCCCGTACGAGACGCCGTCGCTGTTGAGCGGGTCGGTCGACTTCGGGCTGTTCGACTTCCCGACGTACCGGGTGTTCATCCTCGGCTTCACGGTGCTGCTCTGCGTCGCGGTGTGGTGGGTGCTGACCCGGACCCGGATCGGCATGGTGGTCCGTGCGGCCACCGAGCGGCCGGACCTGACCCGCGCGTTCGGCATCGACGTCGGACGGTGGGTGACCCCGGTCTTCGGCTTCGGCATCGGGCTGGCCGGCCTCGCCGGTGTGCTGGCCGCGCCGATGCGCGCTGTCAACCCGCTGATGGGCGCCGACCTGATCATCGTGGTGTTCGCGGTGGTGGTGATCGGCGGGCTGGGTTCGATCTTCGGGTCGGTCGCCGCCGGCTTCGGCATTGGACTCGTGCAGGCGTGGGGTGAGGCGTACCTCTCCCACTTCCCGCTCGTCTCGCAGACGATCGTCTTCGTGGTGATGGCCGGCGTGCTGCTCTGGCGCCCGGCCGGCCTGTTCGGTCGGGAGGAGGCCCCCGCATGACGAACACCGTGGACACTCCTACCGACGCGTCCCGTTCGGCGCCACCGTCCGGGCTGATCGCCGTGGCCCGGGCCCCCGGCTGGGTCCGGTTCGCGTTGCTCGCCGTCGGCCTGGCCGTCGCGGCGTGGCTGCCCAACGGCCTCTACCCGGCGGTCGCTGTGGACATCCTCTGCTGGGCGCTGTTCGCCGTGGCGGTGGACCTGCTGCTCGGCTTCACCGGGCTGATGTCCTTCGGTCACGCCGCGTTCTGGGGCACCTCCGCGTACGTCACCGGGCTGGTGGCCATCCACGCCGGCCTGCCGTTTCCTCTCGCGGTGCTGGCCGGGGCCCTCGCCGCGGCCGTGCTGGCGGTGCCGATCGGGTACCTGGCGGTCAAGCGGACCGGCATCTACTTCGCCATGGTGACCCTGGCCTTCGCGCAGATGGTCTACTACGTCGCCAACGAGTGGCGCTCGGTGACGCAGGGCGAGAACGGCCTCCAGGGGGTGCCCCGCGAGCTGTTCGGCGTCGACCTCACCGACGACTACTTCTTCTACTACGCGATTCTGCCGATCGTGCTGCTCGGGCTCGCCGCCGCCTGGCGGATCGTGCACTCACCGTTCGGTCGGGTGCTGGTCGGCATCCGGGACAACCCCGCGCGGGCGCGGGCGCTGGGCTACCCGGTGCACCGCTACAAGCTCACCGCGTTCGTGCTCTCCGGGTTCATCGCCGGCCTCGGTGGCGGGTTGTTCGCTGTCGGCCACCGGTTCGTCTCGCTGGACGTGCTGCACTGGACCACCTCCGGCAAGGCCGTCATCGTGGTGGTGCTCGGCGGGATCGGCACCCTCTGGGGTGGGGTGCTCGGCGCCGCCCTCGTGGTCCGGCTGGAGGACTGGCTGTCGTTCTCCGGGTTCGAGGCGATCGGCCTGGTGACCGGCGGCATCTTCGTCCTCGTCGTGGTGCTGTTCCGGCGCGGCATCTGGGGCAGCGTCGCCGCGCTGGCCCACCGGCTGGCGGCCCGCCGCCGCTGAAATTCACACGACGGCGCATCCGCCACGCGCCCTCCGAGCGAACCCCCGGGTAGAGAACGTCTACCCGGGGGTACGTCTGGTGCTGACCGATCCGATGCCGGCGGACGCCGTGGAGATCGCGCACAAGCAGGTTTCGCTGGCTGCCGAGGACCTGGACGCCAACGGCGTCGCGACGCTGGTGCTGGAGTTGGTCGAGGCGTGGGGTGTGCCGGCGCTCTGGGAGCAGGTCTGCCGTCCGCTACTGGCCCGGCTGTCGGGGCGTACGGCCGCCGAGATCGTCGTCGAGCACGCGCTCTTCGAGGGCGTCCGGGTCGGGTTGGACGCGTACCGCCGGGAGCCGGGCCGGTCACTGCCCACCGGCGGGGTGCTGCTGGCCGGCGCCGAGAAGGAGGCGCACAGCCTGGGTCTGCTGGCGCTCGCCGCCGCGCTGCGCGAGCAGGGCCGTGGCTGTCTGAATCTCGGCCCCGCGCTTCCCTGGTCCGCGCTCACCAGCGCTGTGTACCGGGCCCGCCCGCGCACCGTCGTGCTCTTGTCGCAGACGCCGCTCACCGGCCGCGCGTACCGCCTGGTGCGCTTCGCCCGGGACTTTCCGCTCCTTCGGGTGTACGGCGCGGGGCCGGGCTGGATCGAGCCGCTCGGCGGTCGGGCGGTCCGTCTCGGCACGTTGACGGAGGCGATCGATGCCTGCCTGGCGGTCGCGCCCGGGCGTGATGCCCACCACATACGATACGGATCGGTGCCGTATCGTTAATGCGCGTCGTAGGCTGACCCGCGTTACGAGTCTGACCCGTATCGTATTTCGTCGCGGGTGATCAGCGTGGGGGGAAAGCAAGGCATGGAGCTGCACAACAACACCGGACACCCGAGGCGGTGGGCGATCCTGGGGGTGCTGGTGATCAGCCTCCTCGTGGTCGTCCTCGACAACACGATCCTCAACGTCGCACTGCGCACCCTGGCCGACCCGGTGCACGGTCTCGGCGCCAGCCAGGGCGAGCTGGAGTGGTCCATCAACTCCTACACGCTCGTCTTCGCCGGGCTGCTGTTCACCTTCGGGGTGCTCGGCGACCGCGCCGGCCGCAAGCGCTTCCTGATGATCGGCCTGGTGCTGTTCGGCCTGGCGTCGCTGCTCTCCGCGTACGCCCAGAGCCCCGGACAGCTCATCGCGGCCCGCGCCCTGATGGGGGTCGGCGGCGCGGCCATCATGCCGGTGACCTTGTCGATCATCTCCAACGTCTTCGACCCGCGCGAGCGTGGTCGGGCCATCGGGGTCTGGGCCGGCGCTGTCGGTCTCGCCGTGGCGATCGGCCCGATCCTCGGCGGCGCGCTGCTGGAGCACTTCTGGTGGGGCTCGGTCTTCCTGATCAACGTGCCGGTGGTCGTTGCCGGCGTGGTACTGGTGGCGCTGCTGGTCCCCGAGTCGCGTGACCCGCGGCCCGGTCGGATCGACGTGCTCGGCGTGCTGCTCTCCGTTGTCGGCCTGGTCGCTCTCTCCTACGGCATCATCGACGGCGGCGAGCACGGCTTCGGCCGCCCGGTGGCCTGGGGCTCGATCCTGGTCGGCGTCGCGGTGCTGGCCTGGTTCGTCCAGCACGAGCGGCGCAGCGACCACCCGTCGCTGGACGTCCGACTGTTCAAGGTGCCCCGGTTCGCCGCGCCGGTCGCGATCGTCGGCCTGGTGTTCTTCGCCGCGATGGGCTCGATGTTCTTCGGCTCGTTCTACCTGCAACTCGTACGCGACTACAGCCCGTTGCAGACCGGTCTGCTCTTCCTGCCCTTCGCCGGCGCCCAACTGATCTTCGCGCCGCGCAGCGCCGCGATGGTCCGCCGCTACGGCGGTAAGGCAGTCGCCACCGTCGGGTTGGCGCTGACAGTGGTGTCCCTCGGCGCGTTCGTCTTCATCGGCGCCTCCACCCCGATCTGGATCGTGCTGCTCGTCTTCCTCATCCAGGGCGCCGGGATGGCCAACATCATGCCGCCGGCCACCGAGTCGATCATGTCGGCTCTGCCCCGGGAGAAGGCCGGAGTGGGCTCCGCGGTCAGCAACACCATCCGCCAGGTGGCCGGCGCGCTCGGTGTGGCCGTCCTCGGCTCGGTGCTCTCCGCGGTTTACCGCAGCGACATCGGCGACGCGCTGACCGGTCTGCCCACGCAGGCCCAGGACGCGGCCAACGAGTCGATCTCCGGTGCGTACGCGGCGGCGGGCCAGCTCGGCCCGGCGGCGCCGGCGCTGATCTCGGCGGCCAACGACGCCTTCGTCACCGCCATGCACTGGGCGGCCGGGCTCTCCGCTGTCATCGCCGCACTCGGGATCATCGTGGTGCTGCGCTGGATGCCGGGCAAGGAGGACACGAGCGTCGCCCCGGCGGCGCCGGTCGCCGAGCCTGAGCTGGCCGGCACGGCATAGGTTCGGGGAGAATGGCGGACATGACGTCCACTGCCGATGCTCCGCGGTCGCCTGGTCGACCGCGGAGCATCCGCGCCGACGAGGCGATCATCGAGGCCACCCTCGACCTGCTCGCCGAGGGCAGCACCATCGAGGCGCTCTCGATCGAGGCGATCGCCACCCGGGCCGGGGTCGGCAAGGCCACCATCTACCGCCGCTGGGCCGGCAAGGACGCGTTGCTGCTGGACGCGTTGCGCCGCCTCAAGGGTGTCCTGGCCCAGCCGGCGGGTCACTCCGTCCGCGACGACCTGGTGCTGCTTGTCGGCGCGATCGGTAAGAACGTCGACCCGCGAGCGGCCAAGATCATGCCCTGCCTGGCGCCCGCCGTGAACCGCAGCGCCGACCAGTTCCAGCTCTACCAGAACATCATCTCGCCCCGGCGGCAGCTGATGCGCGAGGTGCTGCGGCGCGGCATCGACGAGGGTGTCCTGCGCGCCGACATCGACGTCGAGGTGACGATGGCGCTGCTCACCGGGCCGATGCTGATCCAACGGGTGCTCCAGTGGAACCCGGACCTGGACGAGCAGTCCCTGCCCGAACGGGTCGTCGACGCCGTGCTGGAAGGCATCCAGGCCCGCTGAGGTCGGGCGCTCGGTCGGCGGCGTTCGTGCCGCCGACCGACGTCGGTCAGCCGGCCGGTGCCCGCAGTCGGTGCAGGCGCAGCGCGAGCTGCACCTCCAGCGCCCGCTCGGGCCGCTGCCAGTCGACGCCGAGCAACTGCCCGACCCGCTCCAACCGCTGGGTCACCGTGTTGACGTGCACGTGCAGTTGCTCGGCGGCCCGGGCCAGGCTGCCACCCACCCCGAAGTACGCCTCCAGCGTCTTCACCAGAGCCGTGCCG
This sequence comes from Micromonospora sp. NBC_00330, assembly GCF_036136635.1. Lineage (NCBI taxonomy): Bacteria > Bacillati > Actinomycetota > Actinomycetes > Micromonosporales > Micromonosporaceae > Micromonospora > Micromonospora sp. NBC_00330. The sequence continues at coordinate 3,490,613 of NZ_CP108012.1, read as the reverse complement.
CGCCGGGCGTCGTAGTCGAGCACCGGCCCGACGGTGGCGCCGAGGAACTCGGTCACGTCCTTCTCACCCCGGTCACCGACAGTGCCCAGCAACAACCCGACGAAGCCCAACTCCACAGTGCTCGCGCCCTGCCCGGCGCGGCCCAGCGCGCCCAGCGCCGTCAGGCACCGGTCCGCCTCCTGGAACGTCCCGGCCAGCGCCGCCGGCGTGTTCGACGGGCCACTGGCCCCGGCGGTCACCGGTCGACCGGTCACCCGGGACAGGTCCCGCGCCACCGCGCGGGCGCTGCCGCCCGCGTCCAACCCCGGCAGCATCAGCACCACCCGGCCGTCGCGCGCCGCGGCCAGCCCGCCGCGCGCCGAGGCGTACGTGGTGGCCCAGGACAGCACCCGCTGCCGAGCCGAGCCGGTCGCCGCGATCGCGTCGTCGCCCACCGCCACCAGCACGTGCGGCGCGTCCAGGTCCACCCCGAGCCGACGGGCCCGACTGCGCAGCGCGTCGGTGTCGCGCAGCGGGCGGGCGATCAGGTCGTCCAGCAACTCGCCACGCACCCGCCCCTCCGCCTCCGCCACCGTCCGGCGGAACAGCAGCAGCAGCGCTGTCACCAACGCTGCCCGCTCCAGGATGCGCTGGTCGGCGTCGACCAACTCGTCGTCCGGGCGCAGCACCAGGGCGCCCAGGTTCTCCGCGCCGGCCACCACCGCCGCGTACCAGAGCGGACCTCGCCGCACGCTGCGCCCCTCGGTCCGGGACGCGGCCACCGCCTCGACGATGTCCGCGCGGTCCGGCTCCTCGATCTCACCCACCCGGGCCAGCAGGCGGCCCTCGGCGTCCAGCGCCAGCAGCGCGCCGCCCAGCACCTCGGTCACCGCAGCCGCCACGTCCTCCACGCCGCCGCCGCGAAGCACCAGCGCTGTCATCCGGTCGTGTGCCGCCGCGGCCCGCTCCACCGAGCTGCTGTGCGCCCGGATGGTGGTGTTCGCCGCCGACAGCTCGGCCAACGCCGAACGGGTCTCGGTCAGCAGCCGGGCCGTGTCGATCGCCACAGCGGCGTGCGCGGCCAGCGACACCAGCAGCGCCACCTCCTCCCGGACGAACGGCCGGGCCGAACGGTTGGCCGCGTAGAGCACCCCGATCGAGGTCGAGCCGAGCCGCAGCGGCACCCCCAGGATCGCCACCAGCCCCTCCTCGCCCACCCCGGCGTCGATCTCGCCGGTGTGGTGGAAGCGCGCGTCCTCGCCGTAGTTGGCGGTGACGTACGGGGCGCCGGACTGGGCCACCAGGCCACCGAGACCAGCGCCCATCGGCAGGCGCAGCCGCTGGAAACGGGCCGAGACCGACCCGTCGGTCACCCGCATGTAGGTGTCGCCACGTTCGTCGTCGTTGAGCGTCATGTACGCCACGTCCGCGCCGAGCAGGTGACGGGCCCGGTGCACGATCGCCCGCAACACGTCGTCCAGATCGCGCAGCCCCGCCAGGTCGCTGACCGTGTCGTACAGGCCCGACAGCTCGCTCTCCCGGCGGCGGCGACGCTCCAGCAGCGCGCGGACCCGCAACGCCACCGACTTGGCCTGCTCCAGCTCGGCCAGCCGGTCCGGCGGCAGCCCGGCGGCCCGCGCGGCCACCAGCGGCCCCTCGAACTCGACCGCCGCGGCCTCTCGGGCGAGCAGCTCCAGGAACTCCACCGGCGAAGACATGGTCGACATTGTGCTCAGCCCCACTAGTTGGCCGTCCAGCCCCCGTCGAGGGCGATCGACGCCCCGGTGATGAACGCCGCCGGCGGCGAGCAGAGGTACGCCAGCAGCTCGGCCACCTCCTCCGGCTCGATCAACCGCTTGATCGCGGCCCGGGCCAGCATGATCTTCTCGATCACCTCGGTCTCGTCGATGCCGTGACTGGCCGCCTGGTCGGCGATCTGGCTCTCCACCAGCGCGGTACGCACGTACGCCGGGTTGATGCAGTTGGCGGTGACCCCGTGCGCGGCGCCCTCCAACGCGACCACCTTCGACAGCCCCTCCAGGGCGTGCTTGGCCGAGACGTAGGCCGCCTTGTACGGCGAGGCCCGCAACCCGTGCACCGAAGAGATGTTGACGATCCGCCCCCAGCCCCGCGCGTACATGTGCGGCAGCGCCCGGCGGATCAGCAGGAACGGGGCCTCCACCATCACCCGCTGGATGTACTCGAAACGCTCGACGGGAAAGTCCTGCAACGGCGCGACGTGCTGGAGCCCGGCATTGTTCACCACGATGTCCACGTCCACGTCGAGCGAATCCACCGCCGCGGCGTCGGACAGGTCCACGCCCTCGGCCCGGCCACCGGCCTCGGCGGCCACCACCTTGGCCGCCTCCAGGTTGCGGTCCACCACGAGCACCTTGGCGCCGGCCGCAGCCAGCCGCAGGGCACACGCCCGCCCGATGCCGCCGCCGCCCCCGGTGACCAGGGCGGTCCGACCGGAGAGGTCGACCTGTACGACGTGGGGGACCACCACGGGTTCTGCCGTCATGGCGCAAGAAGTTACGAGCTGTGTGCTCCCCGGCACATGGGCCAGCGACACATACTCCGTACCAAAGCTGTGTGGCCCCACCCGCCCCTGCCATCCGCTCCCACCCCGCCGGGCGTCGCGTGCCCGCCCCACCCGCCGCCGCGCCGCGCCCCACCCCTCCCGCCCCACCCGCCGCGCCGCGCCCCACCCCTCCCGCCCCACCGCCGCGCCGCGCCCCACCCCGCTCCCGCCCCACCGCCGCGCCTCGCGCTGCAAGATCGCGCAACATCCTGGATGTAGTGGCATCCCGGCGAGTAGTGGCCACTACATCCAGGATCGAGCGTGACCTTGACGGCGGCGGGCGCACCGAAGGCCGTTCCTGGTCGATCGGCACGATGCTCGTCGTCAAGATCTGCGCAATATCAGGGATGTTGCTGTCTCCCGCCCGTCGGAGGCAGCAACATCCGGGAAGTTGCGCGGATCTTGGGGCGGTGCGGGGCGGGGCGGCGCGCGGCGGCGCGGGCGCGGGCGCGGCGGGGCAGGGCGCGGCGGGGCGCGGCGGGGCGGGGCGGCGCGGGGCGGCGCGGGGCGGCGCGGGGCGGCGCGGGGCGCGGGGCGCGGGGGCGTGTCCCGTGGGGCTGGTGGGAAGGGCGCCGGTTAGGGTGTCGAACACACGTACTGCTGACGGCTGGGGAGGGGGCGGCGTGCGCGTGCTCGGTGTGGACCCGGGGTTGACCCGGTGTGGGGTGGGTGTGGTCGAGGGTGTGCCCGGCCGGCCCTGCACCCTGGTCGCCTACTACGTGGTCTACACCGACCCGGCCGACGACCTGGCGTTGCGCCTGTTGCACCTGGACCGGTCGCTGAACAAGCTGGTCGCCGAGCATCAACCGGAGAGCGTCGCCGTCGAGCGGGTGTTCAGCCAGCACAACGTTCGTACCGTGATGGGCACCGCGCAGGCCAGTGGCATCGCCGTGCTGGCCGGGGCGCGGGCCGGGCTGCCGGTGCAGACGTACACCCCGAGCGAGGTGAAGGCCGCCGTGACCGGGTCCGGTCAGGCCGACAAGGCGCAGATGACCGCCATGGTGACCCGGTTGCTGCGACTGGCCGAGCCGCCGAAGCCGGCGGACGCCGCCGACGCGCTGGCTCTGGCCATCTGCCACGTGTGGCGCGGCGGGACCCGGTCCAAGATCGCCGCCGCGGCGGACCGGGCACGACGAGGAGGAGCGCGATGATCGCCAGCGTGCGCGGCACGGTGACCGCGACGGGTCCGGATCAGGCCGTGATCGAGGTCGGCGGGGTCGGGCTCGCCGTGCACTGCGCCCCGGGGACCCTCGCGGAGCTGCGGGTAGGCCAGGTCGCCCGGCTCGCCACCAGCTTGATCGTGCGGGAAGACTCGCTGACCCTCTACGGCTTCGCCGACGACGACGCCAAGTCGCTGTTCGAGCTGCTCCAGACCGCCAGTGGGGTCGGCCCGCGACTGGCCCAGGCGGTGCTGGCGGTGCACACCCCGGACGCGGTTCGCAAGGCGATCGCCAACGCCGACACGGCCGCCCTGACCCGCGTACCCGGGATCGGCAAGAAGGGCGCGGAACGCCTGGTGCTGGAGCTACGTGACCGGATCGGCCCGGTGCCGATCGGCGCCGACGGGGCGGCCGGGGTGACCCGCGGCAGTTGGCCCGACCAGGTCCGGCAGGCGCTGGTGGGGCTGGGCTGGACGGCCGGGCAGGCCGATCAGGCGGTGGCCGCGGTGGCGGAGTCGATCGAGGGTGAGACCCCGCCGGTGCCGGTCCTGCTCAAGCAGGCCATCCGACTGCTGGGCCGCACCCGATGACCGCCCGGGCCGTGCGATGAGCGCGAGGAGTGAGCCGCTCTTGCGAGCCCCGCGGTCGCGAACGAAGGTGGCACGATGAGCGAGACCGAGGGGCTCATCTCGGCGTACGTCAGCGACGCCGATCGGGACGCGGAGGCCACGGTACGGCCGAGGCGGCTGGCCGAGTTCATCGCACAGGACCGGGTACGCGACCAGCTCGACCTGTTGTTGCAGGGCGCCATGCGGCGGGGGTCGCCGCCGGATCACATCCTGCTCTCCGGCCCACCCGGGTTGGGTAAGACGAGTCTGGCCAACATCGTCGCCGCCGAGCTGGGCGCGGGTATCCGGGTGACCAGCGGTCCGGCGATCGAGCGTTCCGGTGATCTGGCGGCGATCCTGACCAGCCTCGCCGAGGGTGACGTGCTCTTCATCGACGAGATCCATCGGATCGCGCGGCCGGCCGAGGAGTTGCTGTACAGCGCGATGGAGGACTTCCGGGTCGACGTGGTGGTGGGCAAAGGGCCGGGGGCGACGGCGATCCCGCTGGACGTCGAGCCGTTCACCCTGGTCGGCGCGACGACCCGCTCGGGCCTGTTGACCGGGCCGATGCGGGACCGGTTCGGCTTCGTGGCGCACCTCGACTTCTACGCCCCGGCGGATCTGGAGACGCTGCTGCACCGTTCGGCGCGGATCCTGGGGGTGCCGATCACCCCGGAGGGCGCTGTCGAGATCGCCGGTCGGTCCCGGGGCACGCCGCGGATCGCGAACCGGCTGCTGCGCCGGGTCCGCGACTACGCCGAGGTTCGGGCGGACGGGGTGGTCGATCTCGACACTGCCCGCGCGGCCCTGATCGTGTACGACGTGGACGCGCTCGGCCTGGACCGGCTGGACCGGGCGGTGTTGACCGCGTTGGTCGACTCGTTCCGGGGCGGCCCGGTCGGGTTGTCCACCCTCGCCGTGGCGGTGGGGGAGCAGCCGGACACGGTGGAGGAGGTCTGCGAGCCGTTCCTGGTGCGGGCCGGGCTGTTGGCCCGTACGCCGAGGGGTCGGGTGGCGACCGAGGCCGCTTGGCGGCATCTGGGGCGCACTCCGCCGAATGGTACATTTGGTGCGGATAGTCCACCTGTGCCCGACTTGTTCTCCTTGGATGTCGATCAGCCGTGATGTGAACGTGATCTGTGCCGCATTCGGCGTTCCCAGGTGCAGGGTTTAGACTTCGCCGCGGTCTGTACAGGACGTGAGAATCCGCCTCCGCTCCGGCACCCCGGTGCCGAGCAGGTGGCCAATGGGAAGGTCAGTAACCGTGCAATTGGCAGCAGCGGGTGGCGGGGCCGGCGGTATCACGCCGATCCTGATGATCGCCCTGCTCTTCGGTGTCATGTACTTCATGATGATCCGGCCCCAGCAGAAGCGCCGCAAAGAGGCAGAGGCGATGCAGTCCAACCTCGGCCCCGGCGACGAGGTCGTGACCATCGGTGGGCTCTACGGCACGGTCACCGGCATCGAGGACGACACCGTCCTGATCGAGGTCGCCCCGGGCGTGCAGACCCGCTACGCCCGCCCGGCCATCGCGCGGGTGGTCACCCGCGCGGAGCTGCCGAGCGAGCCGGTCACCGAGGACGCGGACACCGTCAAGGACTGACCCCTCCCCTCGGGAGCGGCGAGTCCGGCGTACGGCCGGTCGGCCGGCTTCCGGGTCGTCGCGCCCGAACGGGGCAGCGGGCGAGACGTGAAAACTGGATAGTTGGGTCGACGCCGGGCGTCGGCACGTTCCCGTGACCGTCGGCGTTCCGCGTCGGGGTGCCCGGTCCTCGTGTCGGCACTCCGTCGGCTCAAGGCAGACCCGTCGGGCGGGACCCCCGGCCCGACACCGCCGCCGCTGCGACAGCGGCGCGACCGTACAGGGAGACAGGACAGCCGTGGCACCACCTCAGGGACAGATGCGCCCCGGGCGGCAGCTCGCCGTGCTCGGGTTCATCTTCGTGGTCCTCTATCTTTTGGTGTTCTTCGCTGGCGCCAGCGGCAGCTGGAAGGACCGGCTCGAGCCCAAGCTCGGCCTGGACCTCATCGGCGGCACGCGGGTGACGCTGGAGGCGACCAACAGCGTCGACGGCAAGCCCCCGACGGCGGAGAACCTCGAGGAGGCCCGCGAGATCATCGAGAGCCGGGTCAACGCGTTCGGCGTGGCCGAGGCCGAGGTGGTCACCGAGGGCAACCGCAACATCGTCATCTCCCTGCCCGGTGAGAACCGGAACCTCGACGACGTGGGCGAAGCGGCTGAGCTGCGCTTCCGCAAGGTGCTCAAGGCCGCCTCCGGCAGCGGGGTGGCCGAGGCGCCGCCCGCCGCCACGCCGGCCCCGTCCGGTAGTGCCGCCCCGACCGGCAGCGCGACCCCGACCCCGACGGGCAGCGCCTCGCCGAAGGTGACCTCGTCGCCCAGCGGCGGTCAGGGCGGAATGGCCCCGGCGTCGCCCAGCGCCACGCCGACCCCCTCCGCGTCCGCCACGGCCTCGCCGAGCGCCGCCGCGCCCAGCGCCAGCGCCGAGCCGGTCCCGGCCAGTGTCGAGCAGCAGCGCAAGGCCGTCGAGCAGAAGGTCGGCGCCGCCGCGTGGCAGGCCGCCAACGGGTTGCAGGCCCCTGCCGATCTGACCGCCGACCCGTCGCTGGCAGAGAAGCTCAAGCCGTTCGGCACGCTGTCTCCGCAGGAGGTAGCGGTGCTGCCGGCGCAGATGCAGTTCAACGTGCCGACGATCGGCTGCGCGCAGCTCGACCAGCGCCCCCCGGCGTCGATCTCCGACGCGAAGCAGCAGGTGGTCTCCTGCGAGGACGGCGCGTCCAAGTACCTGCTCGACCAGGCAAAGGTGCTGGGCACCGACGTGTCCGACGCCGACGCGGTGCTCGACCAGACCAACGCCTGGGTGGTCAGCCTGGACTTCACCGGCGACGGCCAGGGCAAGTGGACCTCGCTGACCCGTGAGGCGTTCAACAACGAGGGCCAGGCCTGCGACGCGACCGCGCTGGGCCAGGACGGCAAGTGCCGGGTGGCCGTCGTGCTGGACAACAAGATCGTCTCCTCCCCGGAGATCCAGGGCGTGCTGACCGGCAACTCCCAGATCACCGGCACCTTCACCCAGAAGGACGCCAGCACCCTCGCCGGTCAGCTCCGCTACGGCGCCCTGCCGGTGACCTTCGAGCAGCAGGAGGCGCAGAACGTCACCGCCACGCTGGGTGCCAGCCACCTGCGCGCCGGTCTGCTCGCGGCGGGCATCGGCATGCTGCTGGTCATCATCTACGCGTTCTTCTACTACCGGCTGCTCGGCTCGGTGATCTTCCTGAGCCTCATCCTCTCCGCGCTGCTGGTCTTCGGCGCGCTGGTGGTGCTCGGTCGGCAGATCGGCTTCACGCTCACCCTCGCCGGCATCGCCGGAATGATCGTCTCGCTCGGTGTGGCGGCGGACTCGTTCGTCATCTACTTCGAACGACTGAAAGACGAGATCCGGGAGGGACGCAGCCCGCGTAGCGCGGTGCCCCGCGCCTGGATCCGGGCCCGTCGGACGATCATCTCGGCCAACGCGATCACCCTGCTCTCCGCTGTGGTGCTCTACGTGGTCTCGGTCGGCACGGTCAAGGGCTTCGCGTTCGCGCTCGGCCTGGCCACAGTGCTGGACCTGGTAGTGGTCTTCCTCTTCCGGCACCCGATCATGACGATGTTCGCCCGGACCCGGGCGTTCCTGTCCCCGCGGGTCAGCGGTCTGGGCCGGGCACTGCCCGCCCGCAACCAGCCGACTCAGCCCCGCAACCCGCGCGCCAAGGAGGCCTGAGATGGCTGAAAACGGTCTGGCGAGCCGCCTCTACAACGGCGAGGCCGGTCTCAACATCGTCGGTCGGCGCAAGCTCTGGTTCGGCGTCGCCGGGCTCCTGGTCCTGATCGCGATCCTCAGCTTCTCGATCCGTGGGTTCAGCCTGGGCATCGAGTTCGCCGGCGGTAACTCGTTCCAGGTGCCGGCCAGCGTCGGCACCCTGGACGACGCCGAGCGGGAGGTCAACTCGGCCCTCGCCGCCGAGAACACCGGTGTCACGGTGGCCACCACGCAGAAGGTCGGCGGCCCGGGCGGCGACTCCTACGAGCTGCGCACGCCGCAGCTCACCGCCGAGCAGGCCACCGCGGTCAAGGCCCAGATCGCCGAGGACCTCGGCATCAGCGCCGACCAGATCAGCGACAACCAGGTCAGTGAGGCCTGGGGCAGCCAGGTGACCGAGCGGGCCGTACTCGGTCTGGTCATCTTCATCGCGCTGGTGATGGTCTACCTGATCCTGCGCTTCGAGTGGCGGATGGCCGTGGCCGCGGTCGCCTCGCTGATCACCAACCTGATCCTCACCGCCGGCATCTACTCGCTGGTCGGCTTCGAGGTCACCCCGTCGACGATCATCGGCTTCCTCACCATTCTGGGCTTCGCGCTCTACGACGTGGTGGTGGTCTTCGACAAGGTCCAGGAGAACACCCGGGGCATCACGGCCAACAACAACCAGACGTACAGCGAGGCGTCCAACCTGGCCATCAACCAGAGCCTGATGCGGTCGTTGAACACCTCGGTGGTCGCCCTGCTGCCGGTCGGCGGTCTGCTCTTCATCGGTGCCGGCCTGCTCGGCGCCGGCACGCTGAAGGACCTCGGTCTGGTGCTGTTCGTCGGTATGGCTGTGGCGTTCCTGACCTCCATCCTGGTGGCCACCCCGCTGCTGGCGCTGCTGAAGAACTACGACCCGCGGATTCAGGCGCACAACAAGCGCGTCCTGACCCGGCGGGGCGCGGTCGGCCGCGGCGAGGTCACCGGTAAGGGTGCTGCCGCGAGCCCGGTGGCCCAGGCCGACGCGACCGACGAGCCGGTCGACCAGGACGCCGCCGCGCTGGCCGGTGCCGCCCCCAAGGTGGGCGCTCGGCCGGCGGGCAAGCGGCCCACCGGTGCCCGTGGCGGTCGCCCGGGTGGCGGCGGCAACCGGCCGGGTGGCGCCAAGCGGCGCTGACCCGACAGGAAACACCCGAACGGCGTCCGGCATGCTGTTGCCGGACGCCGTTCGTCGTCGAAGGAGAGCGAAACAGCCGTGACGGAGACCCACAGCACCGCAGCGCGCGGGGACAGTGGCCCGGAGGTCGCCCGACTGGTCGCCAGTCGGGTGCTGGACGTGCCCGACTTCCCCAAGCCCGGCGTCATGTTCAAGGACCTGATGCCACTGTTCGCCGACGGCAAGGTCTTCCGTGAGGTGATCGACGGGATCGTCGCGTACCACGGGCGGAACGCCTTCGACGTGGTGGTCGGCATCGAGGCACGCGGGTTCGTCGTGGCGGCAGCCATCGCGTACGCGACGGGGGTGGGCGTGGTTCCGGTGCGTAAGGCCGGCAAACTGCCCCGCCCGGCGCACTCGGTCTCCTACGAGTTGGAGTACGGCGAGGCCACCCTCGAAGTGCACGAGGACGCCTTCACCGCCGGGCACCGGGTGCTGGTGGTCGACGACGTGCTGGCCACCGGTGGCACCGCCGAGGCGACGCTGGACCTGGTCGAGCGGGCCGGCGGCACGGTCACCGGCTTCACTGTGCTGTTGGAGCTCGGCTTTCTGGGTGGGCGCGAGCGCCTGGCGCCGCGTCCCGTCCACGCCCTGTTGACTGTTTGAACCGCTCGATACCCTGCTGACCGTTTGATCCCGGACCCGTCGGACGGACCCGGCGCCGACCGTCCGGCGGAGCGGCAGGGGACCGTCCGTGCGGGTAGCATTGCCCTTTGCTGACGCCGGCGGTATCCCGACCGGCGGGCGAGACCAGGCCGGCCGATCTTCGGCCGGCGTGTTTCCGGCGAGCGGTGAGGAGGCCGGTGTCCCACGATGTCGTCCCTCCGGCGGAGGGCACGGTGCACCCGACAGGCGACGCTGACGGCTCGGTGACCGACCGGACAGGCGACGCGCCGGCCCGGGTGACGGGCACCGGCAACGGCTCCGGCCGGGCTCCCGGCGAGAGCGCGGTGCGTCCGACCAGCGGCCCGCCGAGCGTCGAGGCGTCCCCTGGCGCCGATGGCGTCGTGGTGCCGTTCCCGACCGACGCGGGCATCGACCCGTCGCCCAGCGGTGGCTTCGGGCTGTCCAACGCGCCCACCGGTCGGCGGGTTCGGGCCCGGCTGGCCCGGTTCAACGCGCCCTGGCAGACCTCGCAGGTCAGCGAGGTGCTGGAGCCGCTCATCGCCAGCCACCGGGACAACCACCCCAAGGCGGACGCCCGGCTGCTCCAGCGCGCCTTCGACACGGCCGCGCGGTGGCACTCCGGGCAGTACCGCAAGTCCGGTGACCCCTACATCACCCACCCCCTGGCCGTGGCGACGATCCTCGGCAACCTGGGGATGGACACCACCACGCTGGTCGCCGCCCTGCTGCACGACACCATCGAGGACACCGAGTACACCCTCGACCAGATGCGCGCCGACTTCGGTGGCGAGGTCGCCCTGCTGGTCGACGGCGTCACCAAGCTCGACAAGGTCAAGCTGGGCGACGCGGCCAAGGCCGAGACGATCCGCAAGATGGTCGTGGCCATGGCCAAGGACCCGCGGGTGCTGGTGATCAAGCTGGCCGACCGGCTGCACAACATGCGCACCCTGACCTTCCTGCCCCGCCCCAAGCAGGAGCAGAAGGCCAAGGAGACGCTGGAGATCCTGGCGCCGCTGGCGCACCGGCTCGGTATGAACACGATCAAGTGGGAGCTGGAGGACCTGTCCTTCGGCACGCTCTTCCCGAAGCGCTACGAGGAGATCAACCGGCTGATCGGGGAGCACCAGCCGCAGCGCGAGGCGCTGCTGCGGCAGGTGACGCAGAAGGTGCAGACCGACCTGAAGGCCGCCAAGATCAAGGCGGAGACGACCGGGCGGCCGAAGCACCTCTACTCGATCTACCAGAAGATGATCGTGCGGGGTCGCGACTTCAACGACATCTACGACCTGGTCGGTGTGCGGATCCTGGTCGACACGGTTCGCGACTGCTACGCGGCGCTGGGCGTCATCCACGCCAACTGGCAGCCGGTGCCGGGCCGGTTCAAGGACTACATCGCGATGCCCAAGTTCAACATGTACCAGTCGTTGCACACGACTGTCATCGGGCCCACCGGCAAGCCGGTGGAGATGCAGATCCGTACGTACGCGATGCACCGCACCGCGGAGTTCGGCATCGCCGCGCACTGGAAGTACAAGGAGCACAAGGGCACCCAGATCGTCGGCCCGCCCGCGCACATCGACGAGATGACCTGGCTGCGGCAGTTGCTCGACTGGCAGCGTGAGGCGGCCGACCCGAGCGAGTTCCTGGACGCGCTGCGCTTCGACCTGTCCAGCCAGGAGGTGTACGTCTTCACCCCGAAGGGTGACGTCATCCCGCTGCCGACCGGGTCGACGCCTGTGGACTTCGCGTACGCGGTGCACACCGAGGTGGGGCACAAGTGCATCGGGGCGCGGGTCAACGGCAAACTGGTGCCGCTGGAATCGACGCTGTCCAACGGCGACGTGATCGAGATCTTCACGTCGAAGTCCGAGACGGCCGGCCCGACGCAGGACTGGCTGGGCTTCGTCAAGAGCCCGCGCGCCCGGACGAAGATCCGGCAGTACTTCAACAAGGAGCGCCGCGAGGAGGCGATCGAGGCCGGCAAGGACGCGATCGTCAAGGCGATGCGCAAGCAGGGCATGCCGCTGCAGCGGATGCTCACCTCGGACGCGCTGATGTCGATCGCCCGGGACCTGCACCTGGCCGACGTGGCCTCGCTCTACGCGGCGGTCGGTGACAGTCAGGTCTCCGCGCAGTCGGTGGTGCAGAAGCTGATGGCCGCGTACGGCGGCGAGGAGGGCGCGGCGGAGGACATCGCCGAGACCGCCGTCGCCACCCGGCCGCCGCGCAGCCGGCAGAGCAGCAGCGACCCGGGCGTGGTGGTCCGGGGCGTCAGCGACGTCTGGATCAAGCTGGCCCGCTGCTGCACACCGGTCCCACCGGACTCGGTGTTCGGCTTCGTCACCCGCTCCGGCGGGGTGAGCGTGCACCGCGACGACTGCGCCAACGCCGAGGACCTGCGCGCGCAGAGCGAGCGGGTCGTCGAGGTGAGTTGGAAGCTCACCTCAGCCTCGACGTTCCTGGTCGCCATCCAGGTCGAGGCTCTGGACCGGCACAAGCTGCTGGCCGACGTCACACGGGTGCTCTCCGACGAGCGGGTCAACATCCTCTCCGCGACCGTCACCACCACCCGCGACCGGGTGGCCGTGAGCCGGTTCAGCTTCGAAATGGCCGACCCGAAGCACCTGGGCCACCTGCTGGCCACGGTGCGCAAGGTCGACGGTGTCTTCGACGCCTACCGGGTCACCTCCGGCGCCTGACGCCCACCGGATCAGTCTCAGGGCTCGACGCGTACCCCGAGAACACGACAGCGCCCGCCGGCTCAGCCGGCGGGCGCTTCGTCGTGCGCGCGGGGGTCAGCCCTGCGGGTTGCTCATCGTGAGGTCCTTGATGATGACCTCCTTCTTCGGGTGGCCGCCGCCGGCCTGCTGGGCGAACGCACCGTCGTCGCCGGCCTTGGCCACGTCCTTGACCAGGTCCAGGCCGCCGGTGATGGTGCCCAGCACCGTGTACGCCGGGTCCAGCGGCGAATCGCCGTAGACGATGAAGAACTGGCTGCCGGTGCTGCCCGGCTGACCGGAGTTGGCCATCGCGATGACACCCTCCGGGTACGGCGGGCGCTTGTCGGTGGGCAGGTTCTCCTCCGGCAGGCGGTAGCTCGGGCCGCCCTGGCCGTCGGTGGGGCGCCAGCCGTTGCCGGTGGCGCTGGGGTCACCGCACTGCAACACCTTGATGCCCTCGGTCACCAGGCGGTGGCACTTGGTGTTGTCGAAGAAGTTCTTCTCCGCGAGGAGGGTGAAGCTGCCCGCCGTGCACGGCACCAGCGACCGGTCGACCTTGGCGGTGATCGGGCCGAGGTTGGTGTCGATCGTCATGGTCTGGACGCCCTTGGCGGACTGCTGGTTGCTCGGCGACCCCACGTCCTTGATCTGCGGGGGCCGCTGCTCGGTGGGCATCGCGTTGTACGCGCACTCGGCCGCGCCCGCCGCCGGCGCGGCGGTGTCGCTCTTGGTGTCGTCGTCGCCGCCGAGGCTCACCGCCAGCCAGACGGTGCCGGCGACCACGAGCACCAGCGCGGCAGCCGCGCTGACGATCGCCGTCGTCTGCCGGCGCTTGCGGGCCTTGGCCGCGCGCTCGGCCATCTCCTTCTCGAGCCGGGCGCGTGCCGCCGCGCGCTGCCGCTCTCTGGTGGACGTCACGCCTGGATCCTCCTGGCTGTCTGCTGCTGGGTGCCGCTTGGGTGGGTGGTGGCGCTCGGTCAGCCGGCGCTCGGGCTGCTGGCCGGGGTGCCGGAGGCCGAGGGAGCCGGTGCCGCACCGGTGACCGGCTCACCGACCGTGAGGCTCTGGATCGTCACATCGGTGCTGGGCTTGACCTTCGCCCCGGTCCCATTGTCCACGGTCGGGAGGGCGCCGATCTTCTCCACCACGTCCAGCCCGCCGGTCACCCGGCCGATGACCGGGTACTTCGGGTCGGCGGTGGTGAAGTCCTTGAAGAAGACCAGGAACTGGCTGCCGTTGCTGCCCGGCGGGTTGGAGACCATCGCCACCGTGCCCTTCGGGTACGTCGGAGGCTGGCCGGGGGCCGGACTGGCCGACGGCGACGCCGACGGCACTGTCGGCAACTCCTCGTCGTAGAACGAGTAGGTGGGCCCGCCAAGACCCGTGCCGCTGGGGTCGCCGCAGCGCAGCGCGCCCTCGGCGGTGATCTCGTGGCACTTGGTGTTGTCGTAGAACGACCGGCTCGCCAGGTGGGCGATGCTCGCCGCCGCGCACGGGGAGTTGGTCAGGTTCAGTTCGGCGGTGATCGGCGCGCCCTGGTTGGTGGTCACCGTCATCGCCCGGGTGCCGTCGGTGGGCAGATCCTTGGTGGCCGGCGTGCCGACGTCCTTGAGGTTGGTGTTCGCCGTCGCGTCCTGCGGCGTCCAGAGGCAGGTGTCCTCCGCGGCCGTGTTCTGCTTCGGGTCGGAGTCGAACGCCCCGAGTGCCCAGGCTGAGCCGGCCACGACCAGCACGAGGATCAGAGCGGCGCCAACTCCGGCCTGGATCTGCCGTCGGCGCCGCGTCGAGGCGGCCCGGCGAGCCAACTGCCGGTCGAGCTTGGCCCGCGCCAGTTTGCGCTGCCGGTCCCTGCTGGAAGCCACCCGTGCTCCCCTTTCCTCTACCTGGTCGTCGCCGGCGGCCGGTCGCCCCGGCCCGTCCGAGCGTCACGTGTGCCGCGCCACACGCCCGCCAGAGTGTACGGCTAGTGACTGGGAATGTGGTGTACGAGGTCCACCCCGTCCCGAGCAGCGCTTATCGGAGGTTGTCACTGTGCCCCACGGGGCCGGTGGGACGGACGCGGCAAACTCGCTCGGCCCGCCCGATAGGCTGCTGTGCAGGACGACAGCTGCTCGACCGAAAGGACAGCGCCCGTGCTCGTGGCCGGCTTTCCCGCGGACGCCTTCGGCACCAACTGCTACGTGGTTGCCACCGCGCCGGGGGAGCAGTGCGTGGTGGTCGACCCCGGCATCGGGGTGCTCGACCAGCTCGACGCGCTGCTCGCCGAGCACCGCCTGCATCCGGCCGCCGTGCTGCTCACCCACGGCCACCTCGACCACACCTTCTCGGTCGCGCCGGTCTGCGGCGCGCGCGGCATCACCGCGTACGTGCACCCCGGTGACCGGGAGATGCTGGCCGACCCGTCCAAGGGCCTCTCGACCGACCTGACGTCGCTCTTCGGCGGCCGGCTGAGCTACACCGAGCCCGAGGACGTGGCGGAGTTGACCGACGGCGCGACCCTCACGCTCGCCGGCCTGGAGATCGCCGTCGACCATGCCCCGGGCCATACCGGCGGGTCGGTGCTGTTCCGGCTGCCGGGCGCCGGGTCGAGCTGGGAGGCTGACGAGCTGTGCCTCTCCGGTGACGTCCTCTTCGCCGGGTCGATCGGCCGCACCGACCTGCCGGGCGGGAGCATGCCGGCCATGCTCACCAGCCTGCGCGACAAGATTCTTCCGCTGGCCGACGACACCGTCGTACTGCCCGGCCACGGCCCCAGCACCACCATCGGCCGCGAGCGCGCCAGCAACCCGTACCTCATCGAGGTGGCTGATACGTCGCCGGCCGCTCCCACCCGGGGCCTCTAGATCTTCTGTCCGCGCCGCGCGCGGACCCACGACACCACCGCGCTACCGGCGCGGAACCGCAAGGAGTACGCCGATGAGCAAGCCCACGCCCATCTCCGGCTTCCCGGAGTGGACCCCCGGCCAGCGGATGATCGAGCAGTTCGTGCTCGACAAGATCCGGGCCACCTTCGAGCTGTACGGCTTCGCGCCGCTGGAGACCCGCGCCGTGGAGCCGCTGGACCAGCTCCTGCGCAAGGGCGAGACCTCGAAGGAGGTCTACGTGATCCGGCGGCTGCACGCCGACGTCGAGGGTGCCGGTGGTGACGACCAGCTCGGCCTGCACTTCGACCTGACCGTGCCGTTCGCCCGGTACGTGTTGGAGAACGCCGGCAAGCTGAGCTTCCCGTTCCGCCGCTACCAGATCCAGAAGGTGTGGCGGGGCGAGCGGCCGCAGGAGGGCCGCTACCGGGAGTTCGTCCAGGCCGACATCGACATCGTCGACCGGGACACCCTGGCCGCGCACCACGAGGCGGAGATGCCGCTGGTCATCGGGGACGCGCTGCGCTCGTTGCCGATCCCACCGGTGACCATCCAGGTCAACAACCGCAAGATCTGCGAGGGTTTCTACCGGGGCATCGGGCTGACCGACCCTGAGGCGGCGCTGCGCGCCGTGGACAAGCTCGACAAGATCGGCCCGGCGAAGGTGGCCGAGCTGCTGGCCCAGACCGCCGGGGCGAGCGAGGCGCAGGCCAAGGCGTGCCTGGCGCTGGCCGAGATCTCCGCCCCGGACGCCTCGTTCGCCGACGCCGTGCGGGCGCTCGGGGTGAGCGACCCGCTGCTCGACGAGGGCATCGAGGAACTGGTGCGGGTGGTGGACACCGCCGCCGAGCACTCGCCCGGCCTCTGCGTGGCGGACCTGCGCATCGCCCGTGGGCTGGATTACTACACGGGCACCGTCTACGAGACCCAACTGCGCGGCTACGAGCGCTTCGGCTCCATCTGCTCCGGCGGCCGGTACGACAACCTGGCCAGCGCCGGCGCCGTCTCGTACCCGGGGGTGGGGATCTCGATCGGCGTGACCCGGCTGCTCGGTCTGCTCTTCGGCGCGGGGGAGCTGTCGGTCTCGCGGGAGGTGCCGACCGCCGTGCTCGTCGCGGTGACCAGCGAGGAGCACCGTACGGCCAGCAACCGGGTGGCCGAGGCGCTGCGGCGGCGCGGGGTGCCGACCGAGGTGTCGCCGAGCGCAGCGAAGTTCGGCAAGCAGATCCGCTACGCCGAGCGGCGTGGGATCCCGTACGTCTGGTTCCCCGGTGCCGACGGAGCGCCGGACGAGGTGAAGGACATCCGCTCCGGTGAGCAGGTCACGGCCGGTGCGGGGGAGTGGACGCCACCCCTGGGAGACCTCAAACCCACTGTCGGTTGAGTGTCCCCACTGGCGCTGACGGCCACGGGGACCTACGGTAGCGTAAGTTACGCCACCGTAGGGAGTTTCTCGTGACCGTCAGCACCACAGTCAGTCAGACCGCGCTGCTCGTCGAGTTGGAGCCGGTTGTCGCACGCAACCTGGACCGCCACCTCTCGCTCGCCAAGGAGTGGTTCCCGCACGAGTACGTGCCGTGGAGCGAAGGGCGGACCTTCGACGGGCCGCTCGGCGGCGAGGCGTGGTCACCGACCGACTCCACCATCCCGGACGTGGCCCGCACGGCGCTGATCGTGAACCTGCTGACCGAGGACAACCTGCCCTCGTACCACCACGAGATCGCCACCCTGTTCGGTCGCGACGGCGCGTGGGGCACCTGGGTGCACCGGTGGACCGCCGAGGAGGGCCGGCACGGCGTCGCGATCCGCGACTACCTGACAGTCAGCCGGGCGGTCGACCCGGTGGCGTTGGAGCGGGCCCGGATGACGCACATGTCGGAGGGCTACACCAACGCCCACGGCGACGAGGTGCTGCACTCGCTGGCGTACGTCTCGTTCCAGGAGCTGGCCACCCGGATCTCGCACCGCAACACCGGCAAGGCCACCGGTGACCCCACCTGTGAGGCGCTACTGGCCCGGGTGGCCGCCGACGAGAACCTGCACATGGTCTTCTACCGCAACCTGCTCGCGGCCGCGTTCGAGCTGGCTCCGAGCCAGGCCATGCGGGCCGTCGCCGACGTGGTGGCCGACTTCCAGATGCCGGGCAGCGGCATCGACGGGTTCGCCCGCAAGTCGGTGGCGATCGCCCTGGCCGGCATCTACGACCTGCGCCAGCACCGCGACGAGGTGCTGCAGCCGGTCCTGCGCCAGTGGGACGTCTTCAACGTGACAGGTCTCAACGCCGACGGCGAGGCCGCCCGCGAGCAGCTTGCCGCCCAGATGGAGAACCTGGACCGCGCCGCGAGCCGCTTCGAGGAGAAGCGCGACGCAAGAGCCGCCCGCCTAGCCCTCCGCTAACCCCCACCCCACCCCCACCCACCCACCTTGCTCGCGTTGATCAAGAGGTTTCGGTCACCGGAGGCCGGTTTCCTGACGCAAACCTCTTGATCACCGCAAAGAGGGCGGGGGCGTGGGAGGGGGATAGGGGGCGGGGTTAGGGGAGGGGGAGCAGGAGGCAGGTGCTGGTGGCGTGGGCTATCAGGCGGTCGGTGACGTCGGTGATGCGGGCCTCGGCCAGGGCCGTACGGCGGCCGCGTTGCAGCACCGTGCCCTCGCAGCGCAGGGTGCCGCTGTCGACGGTGACCGGGCGGAGGAACTTCACGTTGAGGTCCAGCGAGGTGTAGCCGACGCCGGCGGGCAGCGTGGTGTGCACGGCGCAGCCCGCGGCGGTGTCCAGCAGGGTCGAGAGCACGCCACCGTGGACGCTGCCGAGCGGGTTGTAGTGGAACTCCTGCGGAGTCAGCTCGACGACGACCCGGCCCTCGT
The DNA here is from genome assembly GCF_036136635.1 of Micromonospora sp. NBC_00330. Taxonomy (NCBI): domain Bacteria; kingdom Bacillati; phylum Actinomycetota; class Actinomycetes; order Micromonosporales; family Micromonosporaceae; genus Micromonospora; species Micromonospora sp. NBC_00330. The sequence goes on along the minus strand of NZ_CP108012.1, from coordinate 3,472,187 downwards.
CGGCTTCCATCCTGGTCATGTCGAGAAGGTGCATCACCGGCGGCGCGGCCAGCTCGCCGGCGATCATCGCCCGGAGCATGTCCAGACCGCTGCGTCGACCGACCTGGGCGGCGTTGACCGACGGGTCCGCCCAGGTGAAGGTACGGCTGCGCACTGGTTCCTGCGTCTGCGTCATGGACGCAGCCTGGCAGCAGGTTGCTGAGTCTGTCAACGAGATCTAGCCTGGTCGGATGCGACCCGCGGCTCTGGACTGGTCAGTGGAGAACTGCACCATCGCCCGAGCGATGGAGGTCCTCGGTGAGCGGTGGACCCTGGTGGTGCTCCGCGAGGTGTTCACCGGCGTACGCCGCTTCGACGACATGCGGGTACGCACCGGCATTCCCCGCCAGGTGCTGACCAACCGGCTCGCCAGCCTGGTGGAACAGGGCGTGCTGAGTCGCGAGCCGTACCGGGAGCCCGGCAGTCGGCTGCGCCACGAGTACCGGCTCACGGAGAAGGGCCTGGATCTGTGGCCCGTGCTGGTCGCCGTACTCGGTTGGGGCGACCGGTACCTCGCCGACGCCGAGGGCCCGCCGCTCAGTGTCACGCACCGCGACTGCGGCGCCGAGGTGCGCGCCGAACTGCGCTGCGCCGATGGGCACGACGTGGGTCGGCCCCGCGACGTGGTACCCAGTCCGGGCCCCGGCGCCCGTCGCCGTACCCCCTGACCCGAGCCCGCCGCACTCCCCGACACCCGTCGCCGTCGCCTTTCGCCCGCTGCCCGCTGCCCGCCGCCCGTCGCCCGTCGCCCGCTGCCCGCCGCCCGCCGCCCGCCGCCCGTCGCCCGTCGCCCGTCGCCCGTCGCCCGTCGCCCGCCGCCCGTCGCTCGCCGCCCGTCGCTCGGCCCCGTGCCGTCCCGGGGTGCCGCGCGCCCGACGCCCGGTGCGGGAAGGCATCGATGATCGTGCGCGTCGAAAGTGGGACGGATGTCGGTCGGGTGTGACGGTGGCTGTTCGCCAGCGTGTCGGGGGTGTTGCGGCCGTGCGACCAACCGGGATCGGTGAATCCGGGCGAATCCAAGCCTTGTTAATGATCTTAAGTATGTGAATACTTCAGTCTCAGTCGGCCGGTTTCCCCAGATCGGCCGGGTTGCCCTCGGGTCAGCCGCCCCCGGCCAGACCCGCTCCCCCGCCCAGGAGGTTGTTACATGCGACCCACGAGGTCCTCATTCCGCGTTGCGGCCACAGTCGCCGTTTCCGGAACCCTGGTTGTCGGCTCGCTCATCGGCGCGCCGGCTCAGGCCGCTCCCGCCGCGTCGCCCGACACCGCCGCCGCGATCTCCGCGGAACTCGGCGACCGCTCCGCCGGCTCGTACATCGACGCCAGCGGCAAATCCGTCGTCACGGTCACCGACGCGGCCGCCGCCAGCAAGGCGAGCAAGGCCGGCGCCGTCGTCCGCTACGTCACCCGCGGCGCCGCCGAGCTCAACCGGGCCACGGCCGAGCTGGAGCGCTCCGCCAAGATCCCGGGCACCGCTTGGTGGAGCGACCCGGTCACCAACCAGGTCGTCGTCTCCGTCGACAGCACCGTCACCGGTGCCAAGCTGGAGCGGGTCAAGGCCGCCGCAGCGCGGGCCAACGGCGCGGTCCGGGTCGAGGCCGAGGCGGGCGTGCTGAGCACCCGGATCTCCGGCGGCCAGGCCATCTACGCCGGCGGGGGCGGGCGTTGCTCGCTCGGCTTCAACGTGCGCAGTGGCAGCACCTACTACTTCGTGACGGCCGGGCACTGCACCAACATCTCGGCCAGCTGGTACTCGAACTCCGCCCAGACCGCGCTGCTGGGTACCCGTACCGGCACCAGCTTCCCGGGCAACGACTACGGCATCGTGCGGCACAACAACTCGGCCAACGCCGCCGGCAACGTCTCCCTCTACAACGGCAGCTTCCGGGACATCACCGGCGCCGGCAACGCCTCCGTCGGCCAGTCGGTGCAGCGCTCCGGCAGCACCACCGGCCTGCGCAGCGGCACGGTGAACGCGACCAACGCCACTGTGAACTACGCCGAGGGTTCGGTCTCCGGTCTGATCCGCACCAACGTCTGCGCCGAGCCGGGCGACAGCGGCGGCTCGCTCTTCGCCGGCGGCACCGCCCTGGGTATGACCTCCGGTGGTAGCGGCAACTGCCGCACCGGTGGCACGACCTACTTCCAGCCGGTCACCGAGGCGCTCAGCCGCTACGGCGTCAGCGTCTTCTGATCCACGCATCGCTCGCGGGCCGCCGGAACACTCCGGCGGCCCGCGTCGCGTTGACCGCCACCGAACCCTGCCGACGCCGGGCGACCGGAACGGTCAGCCGGGGCCGGACGGCCCCGATCGCCGTCGGGAGAGCAGCACGGCGGCCAGCGGTACGCCCGCCTCGGCGGCCGCCGCCAGCCGCTCGGTCAGCCCGATCCATGCCCCGTCGGTGAAGAGCTCGACGGCGAACCAGCCGACCAACCCGAGGAGGACCACCGCCGCCGCGAGCGCCAGCCGGCGTACGAAAGCCGGCGGGTGGCGGTGCTCCCGGTCGAGGGACGGGCGCGCGCGACGGGGCACCGCCAGGGCCGGCCAGACGGCCAACGCTCCGAACGCCACACCGGCGGCCACTGCGTGTGTCGTCGAGTCACCGGCCGGGCGCTGCGGGAACGCGGCCACGACCACTGTCGCCAGCCCGCCCAGCGCGAGCAGCGCTCGGCCCGCCGGCGCGGCGCTGACCAGGCCGAGCGCGGTCGTCAGGTGGCAGAGGCCCAATCCGGCCAGCCCGATCGTCATGATCCAGCGATGGTCCGTACCCGTGGCGGCGAGCGTGCTGATGGTCTGCCGCACCGGGTCGAATCCGCCGGACTGGGCGCTCTGCGCCAGGGTCCAGCCGCCGACAAGGAACAGTGGTGCGCCGCCGGCTGACAGCAGGGCCCAACGGGGAACGGCAGACATCCGGCGATCGTAACGATGCGAGACCGGCGCTGTTCCCGCGCCGCGTGCGCGGGCTGACCGGCCGACGGTGCGGACGCTCGAGCAGACGCGGGCGACGGAAAGATCAGACGGGCCGCCGACTCACGGCAGCCGGTCGGGGCGCCCGGAAGTAGGCCCGGTCGGTGGTCCGAGCGGATCCGGGGGTACGACGCCGAGGGTCGGCAGGTCCGGGCCGACGCGTACGGTGCCGCCGGTCGACCAGGCGAGGTGCGCCCGCCGGGCGGAGAGGACCGCCAGCAGCGGCCAGAGGGAGACGGCCACCGCCGTCACCCGCTCGGCCAGCCCCGTGCGGGACCCACTGGTCACCTCGAACGCGCACCAGCCGAAGAGCGCGAGCAGCACGAGCGTGGCGCTCAGCCCGACCGCCCGGCGGAACGCCCAGGGCGGCTCCGGTCGGGTGGGGTGCTCGGTGTCGTGGCCGCGCGGCAGCCGCAGTGCCGAGCCGGCCGGCCACAGCACCAGGGCGAGGACGGCCACCGTCGCCGCGACGCCGTGGCTGAGCGAGCCGCCGACCGGCGGCCGGGGAAAGGCGACCAGCGCGATGGTTGCCACGCCACCGATCGCGAGCAGGAAGCGGCTGGGCAGCCCGGCCGCGTGCAGGACGGCGGCGACCGACAGGTAACAGCAGCCGAGCAGCACCAGGGCCACCACCATGATCCAGGCGTCGGTGGCGTCCTGTCCTGCCAACTCGCTGATGGTGTCCCGGACCGGGTCGTACCCGACGGGCTGTCGGGCCTCCGCCACCGTCCAACCGGCCACCAGCAGCGCTGGCGCCGCCGCCGCCGTGGCGACGGCCCAGTTCGGTACGGGCCGCATTTCGCCACGTTAACCGGCGCGGCTGCCGGGGGAGTCGGGTTCGCCGGTCCACCCCACCAGCGAATCGTGCCGGCCTGCCGGGTGCCCGGAGGCGGGGCGGCCACCCCTGACAGAATGCGGGTGAGGACTGTTCCACGATGAGGAGTTGCCAGCCGTGATCCGTACCCACAATGCCGGAAGCCTGCGCGCCGCGGACGCCGGCTCGACGGTGACGCTCGCCGGCTGGGTGGCCCGCCGGCGCGACCACGGCGGGGTCATCTTCGTCGACCTGCGCGACGGTTCCGGTGTTGTCCAGGTGGTGTTCCGCGAGGAAGATGCGCACGCGCTGCGCAACGAGTTCTGCGTGAAGGTCGTCGGCGAGGTGACCCGCCGCCCGGCCGGCAACGAGAACCCGGAGCTGCCCACCGGCGAGGTCGAGGTGACAGTCGTCGAGCTGGAGGTGCTCTCCGAGGCGGCGCCGCTGCCGCTGCCGGTGGACGACCAGATCGAGGCCGGCGACGACATCCGACTCCGGTACCGCTACCTGGACCTGCGTCGCAGCGGCCCGGCGAACGCGCTGCGGCTGCGCTCGCGCGCCAGCCACCTCGCCCGGGGTGTGCTGCACGAGCGGGACTTCCTGGAGATCGAGACGCCGACGCTGACCCGCTCGACGCCGGAGGGCGCCCGCGACTTCCTGGTGCCGGTGCGGCTTCAGCCCGGCAGCTGGTACGCGCTGCCGCAGTCGCCGCAGCTGTTCAAGCAGCTGCTGATGGTCGGTGGCATGGAGCGGTACTACCAGATCGCCCGCTGCTACCGCGACGAGGACTTCCGCGCCGACCGGCAGCCGGAGTTCACCCAGCTCGACATCGAGATGTCCTTCGTCACCGAGGACGACGTGATTGACCTCGGCGAGGCGATCGTCTCGACGCTCTGGAAGGACCTGGCCGGGCACGAGATCTCCGGGCCGATCCCACGGATCACCTGGCACGACGCGATGGCCCGGTACGGCTCGGACAAGCCGGACCTGCGCTACGGCGTCGAGCTGACCGAGCTGACCGAGTACCTGCGCGGCACCGAGTTCCGGGTCTTCGCCGGGGCGATCGACGCGGGCGGCTACGTCGGCGCTGTGGTGATGCCGGGCGGCGCGGCGCAGAGCCGCAAGGAGCTGGACGGCTGGCAGGACTGGGCGAAGGCGCGTGGCGCGCGCGGCCTGGCGTACGTGGTGCTGGACGCCGAGACCGGCGACGCGCGTGGCCCGGTGGCGAAGAACCTCTCCGCCGAGCACCTGGGTGGGCTCGCCGACGCGGTCGGCGCCAAGCCGGGTGACGCGGTCTTCTTCGCCGCGAGCGCCACCACCCGGGAGGCGCAGGAGCTGCTCGGGGCGGCCCGCGTCGAGATCGCCAAGCGGTCCGGCCTGATCGACGAGAGCGCCTGGGCGTTCTGCTGGGTGGTCGACGCGCCGATGTTCGAGCGCACGGACGAGGGTGGTTGGACGGCAGTGCACCACCCGTTCACCTCGCCGAACTCGGAGTGGGTCGACCGGTTCGAGGAGGCTCCGGACCGGGCCCTGGCGTACGCGTACGACATCGTCTGCAACGGCAACGAGATCGGCGGCGGGTCGATCCGTATCCACCGGGGTGACGTGCAGAAGCGGGTGTTCGACCTGCTCGGCATCACTCCCGAGGAGGCGCAGGACAAGTTCGGCTTCCTGCTGGAGGCGTTCAAGTACGGCGCCCCGCCGCACGGCGGTATCGCCTTCGGCTGGGACCGGGTCTGCATGCTGCTCGCCGGCGCGGACTCCATCCGTGAGGTCATCGCCTTCCCGAAGACCCGGGGTGGCTTCGACCCGCTGACCAGTGCACCCACCCCGATCACCGCCCAGCAGCGCACCGAGGCCGGCATCGACGCCAAGCCCAAGCCCGCCGCCCTGCCCCACGCAGGAACGGCCGGCCCCGCAGCCCCGGTAGCAGACCCCGTCTGACCCCCCGCCCTCCCGCTCATCGCTTGGTTGATCAAGAGGTTTGCGTCATCATCGCCCCGCGAGATGACGCAAACCTCTTGATCGTCAGTGGGGGAGTGGGCTGGGATGCGGGTGCTTGTTGTCGGGGGTAGTGGGTTACTCGGGCGGTCGGTTTGTCGGCGGGGCGTCAGCGCCGGGTGGTCGGTTGTGGGGACGTTCTACTCCGGTGAGGTCGCGGTGCCGGGAGTCGCGGCACGACGGCTGGACGTGACCGACCGGTCCGCCGTGCGCGCGCTGGCCGCCGAGGTGCGGCCGGACGCCGTGGTCGGGACCCCCTATCGGTACGGCGACTGGGCGGTCACCGCCGACGGGGCAGCGCACGTGGCGCTCGCCGCCGCCGAGGTGGGTGCCCGGCTGGTGCACGTGTCCAGCGACGCGCTGCACGCCGGACGGCCCGTGCCGTACGCCGACGACGAACCACCCACGCCGGTGCACGCGTACGGTGCCGCGAAGGCGGCTGCCGAGACCGCCGTACGGGCGATCGACCCGGGCGCGGCGCTGGTGCGGACCTCCCTGATCGTGGGGGAGGGCAGCAAGCAGATCCAGCTCTGCCGGGACGCGCTCGCCGGCCGGGCCACCCTGTTCAGCGACGAACTGCGCTGCCCGATCGACGTCACCGACCTGGCCGACGCCGTGCTGGAACTGGTCGCCTCGACGTACGCCGGCGTGCTCAACGTGGCCGGCCCGGACGCGGTCAGCCGGGCCGAGCTGGGCCTGCTGGTCGCCGAGCGGTACGGCCTGGACCCCGCCGGGTTGAGGACCACCACCAGCGCGGCCACCGGTCTGGTCCGCCCCCTGGACGTACGCCTCGACTCCGCGCGCGCCGCCGCCCTGCTCCGCACCCGGCTGCGCGGGGTACGCGAACTCCTCGCCAACTGAGCAGACCGTTCCACACTTTCTATGCACAACTCTTGTGCATAGAAAGTGTGCAGAGATAGTGTGCAGCCATGGAGAACCCCCCACCCGACGGCGGCACCGCGCCGCGGCGCGTCGATCTGGACGGCCGGCAGGTTCGCGTGCTGGCCCACCCACTGCGGATGCGGCTGCTCGGTTCGCTGCGTATCGACGGCCCGGCGACCGCGACGGCCCTCGCCGAGAAGTTGGGCACCAACACCGGCGCGACCAGCTACCACCTGCGGCAGCTCGCCGAGGTGGGGCTCGTGGCCGAGGATCCCGACCGGGGCACCAGTCGGCAGCGTTGGTGGCAGGCCGCGCACGACATGAGTCACTTCGACCCCACGGACTTCGACGAAGACCCGGATACCCGCGCCGCCGTGCAGTGGATCCAGGCCGACCAGGTGCGGCTCATGGGTGAGTTGGCCGAGCGCTGGATGGCCGTCGAGCACCACCAGTCTCCGGCCTGGCGCGACGCCGCCGGGATGAGTGACCTGGTGCTGCCGCTCGACCCGGACCGACTACGTGCCCTCAGCGACGACCTCTGGGCGGTGCTGATGCGTTACCGCGACGAAGCCGCGACCGATGCCCCGGACGTCAAACCCGTGCACGTGTTCCTGGCCGGCTTCCCACGTCTGGACGAGCGCTGGTGAGCGCGAGGAGTGAGCCGGGTTTGCGAGCCCCGCAGTCGCGAACGGAAGGTGGCCTGGTGAGCGCGAGGAGTGAGCCGGGTTTGCGAGCCCCGCAGTCGCGAACGGAGGTGTCGTCGTGAGCGCGCTGACCGTACGTCAGGTTCGGCGTCGTTACCTCACGCTCTACGGTCTGCGCTGGCTGCCCACGGGTCTGATGATCCCGGTGATGATCCTGCTGATGCAGGAGCGCGGCCTGTCGTTGCCGCAGATCGGCCTGGTCTCCACGGCGCAGGGGCTGCTGGTGCTGGCGCTGGAGTTGCCCACCGGCGGGCTCGCCGACGCTCTCGGTCGCCGACCGGTGCTGCTCGCCGCCGGGGTGCTGAACCTCGCTTCGCTGGCGCTGTTCGCGGTGGCCGACTCGTTCTGGCTGTTCTTCGTGGTCTGGGCCTTGCAGGGCGTCTACCGGGCGTTGGACAGCGGCCCGTTGGAGTCCTGGTACGTCGACGCCACCCTGGCCGCCGACCCGCAGGCCGAGTACGAGCGTGGTCTCGGCTATGCCGGCACCGTCATCGGTGGGGCCATCGGCGGTGGCGCGCTGCTCAGCGGTGGTCTCATCGCGCTCGGCCCGATCGGGCCGGTCACCGCGCTCACGGTGCCCGTGTTGGCAGCCATCGTCGCGCAGGCGGCGGCGCTCGTCGCGCTGGTCGTGCTGCTTGTCGAAGAGCGTCCGGCCACGGGGTTCGCAGCGCTGCGGGCCTCGGTGGTCCAGGCGCCCCGGATGATCGGCCAGGCCGTCGGCCTGCTGCGTCGTTCCCGGGTGCTGCTGGCGTTGGTGACCGTCGAGCTGTTCTGGGGCTTCGGCATGGTCACCTTCGAGTCGCTGCTGCCGGTCCGGCTCGCCGAGGTGATCGGCGACCCGGAACGCGCCGCGGCGCTGCTCGGGCCGGCGAACTCGGCAGCCTGGCTCGCCTCGGCCGCCGGCGCGGCACTGACCCCACTGCTGCTGCGCTGGTTCGGCGCCGCACCGGGTGCGGCAGTGCTGCGCATCCTCCAGGGCGTGACGGTGATCGGGATGGGGTTGTTCGCCGGGCCGGTCGGCGTGCTGGTGGCCTATCTGGCCTGCTACGCCGTGCACGGCGCGTCCAACCCGTTGCACAGTGGGCTGCTGCACCGGCAGGTCGACGGCCCGTACCGGACCAGCGTGCTCTCGCTGAACTCGATGATGGCGGCACCGGCCGGCGCGCTCGGTGGGGTGGTGCTCACCGCGATCGCCGCCGCTGCCAGCGTCAGCACCGCGATGGTGGTCGGCGCTGTGGTGTTGGCCGTCGCCGCCCCGCTGTACCTGCCCGCCTGGCTGGCCGGCCGTCGGGCCGCCCCGGCCGTCGAGCCGACTGCGGTTCCGGTGTCCGCCGCCGACCGTTGAGCAAGGGGCCCCTTGTCCGCAAGGGGCCCCTTCCCGCGTCAGGCGAGGCGGATCGAGCTGAGCGGGAGGGTGTTGGTGTAGCCGAGCCGACGGTAGAGCCGCCCCGCGCCGACATTGTGCGTGTAGACGCCGAGCCCAACAGTGTCGTGGCGCGCCAGCAGCGCCCGGGTCATCCCCGCGGTCAGGGAGGCGCCCAGCCCTCGACCTCGTTGGTCGGGGGCGACGGTCAGGCCGGCTAGGAAGCCGATGTCACCCTGGCTGCGGTCCGCGCCGCACGCCACCAACCGGTCGCCGGCCCGGATGCCGTACCAGTCGACCACCCGTGGGTCGCCCGGTCGGGAGGTGCTGCTGGGGAACGACTCCTCGACAAGCGCCGCCAGCGCCGGCTGGTCGGCGTCGGTGAGGCGTACCACCGGCTGCTCGTCCGACTGTGTCGGCGGCACCATGTCGGTCCAGTGGAAGTCCCAGTCGCTGTGCTCGGCCACCGCCAACCGGCTGGCCAGCAGTGCGCGATCGTGTCGAGGCAGGTGCAGTCGCTGTCCGGGCTGGAGCATTCCGTCGGCGGCGAGCGCGACACAGATTTCCAGCGCCGGTTCGGCCGGGCCGATCGCGCAGCCGGCCGGGCCGTACTCCGGCGGCACCAACCACACCACGGCGCCGTCGCGCCGGTACGCGCGCGCCGGCACGGCCCGCCCGAGCGCGTGACGGGCGAACGGGTGATGGCCGACGGCGGCCAGGATGGCGCTCCGGTCCTGGAGCACCCGGTCGTCGATGATCATGCGGTCCAGCCTAGGAGCCGAGTGTCGATTGCCTCCGCCGGGCCCTCGCGGCGTAGCCATCTCCACCGTGGAGATTGGCGAGTCGACCGATTGGGTACATCACGCGCCGACCTACTGGGAACCCCCACCGGAGGACCGACATGCTCGCCATTCTCGCGGCCATCGTTTTTGGCTTTGCCCTGCTGCTCGACCTGCTCGGCACCGACTTCGGAGCACCCGACCTGTTCAACTGGAACACCCTCGTACTCATCGGGTTGCTTCTCCTCTCGCTCTACCTGGCCGGCGTGGGCAGCGGCCCGCGCGGCGGCGGCGGCGGTGGCGGCGGCCGTTGGTACCGGGGCCGTCGCCCCGGGCGTGGCTGACCGGAACCGATCACCGGTGGCGGGCCCGCGGCGCGATTCCGGCGTCGTGGGCCCGGCCCGGTACTGTCTTCGTGATGGAGTCCGACGCCCTCTTCTCCCTCGGTGAACCCGCCGGGTCGCGCAGCGCGCCCGACGGTCCCGCCGGTGTCGACGGCTTCACCGCGGTGGCCGACGATTCGCCCCTGCCCGTCCGGATGCGCCCGGTGACCCTCGACGAGCTGGTCGGGCAGGAACACCTCCTCGCCCCCGGCGCACCCCTGCGGCAACTGGTCTCCGGCGGGGCTCCGATGTCGGTGATCCTCTGGGGTCCGCCGGGTAGCGGCAAGACCACCATCGCGCACCTGGTGGCCGGGGCCACCGACCGCCGCTTCGTCGCCATGTCGGCGCTCTCCGCCGGCGTGAAGGACGTCCGGGCGGTGATCGAGGCGGCGCGCCGTCAGCGTCGTTCCGGCGGCCCGCAGACAGTGCTCTTCATCGACGAGGTGCACCGGTTCAGCAAGACCCAACAGGATTCGCTGCTCGCCGCCGTCGAGGACCGCACTGTCACCCTGCTGGCGGCGACCACCGAGAACCCGTACTTCTCGATCATCTCCCCGTTGCTGTCGCGATGCGTGCTGCTCACCCTGCAACCGCTTGACGACGAGGCGGTGCGGGGCCTGCTGCGCCGCGCGGTCGCCGACAAGCGTGGCCTGGACGGCGCACTGGCCCTGACCAGCGAGGCTGAGGACCACCTGGTCCGGCTGGCCGCCGGTGACGTCCGTAAGGCACTCACCGCCCTGGAGGCGGCGGCGGCCTCCGCCACGGCCCTCGGCGGCGGGCGCATCGACCTCGCCACCGCCGAGCAGGCCGTCGACGTGGCGGCGGTGCGCTACGACCGCGACGGCGACGCGCACTACGACGTGGTCAGCGCCTTCATCAAGAGCATGCGCGGCTCGGACGTGGACGCGGCGGTGCACTGGCTGGCCCGCATGCTTGTCGCCGGTGAGGACGCCCGGTTCATCGCCCGTCGTCTGGTCATCTTCGCCAGCGAGGACGTCGGCATGGCCGATCCCGGGGCGCTGAGCGTGGCGACCGCCGCTGCGCACGCTGTCGAGTACGTCGGGTTGCCCGAAGCGCAGCTCAACCTCGCCCAGGCGGTGATCCACCTGGCCACCGCGCCCAAGTCGAACTCGGCCACCACCGCGATCGGCGCCGCCATCGCCGACGTCCGGGCCGGTCGCGGTGGCCCGGTGCCGCGAGGGCTGCGCGACGCGCACTACGCCGGCGCCCGAGGGTTGGGCCACGGGACCGGCTACCGCTACCCGCACGACGACCAGCGCGGCGTGGTCACCCAGCAGTACGTCCCGGACGACCTGGTGGGCACCGACTACTACCAGCCCAGCCCGCACGGCGCGGAGCGGTCGGTGGCCAGCCGGTTGCCGGTGCTGCGCCGGATCGTGCGTGGTCTGCCGGCTCCGGCCGCGCGCCCGCAGACGCCGACAGCCGAGCCGTCCGTAACGGCGCAGACCGCGCCAGCGCTATCCCCGGGGGTCGACCGTCCGACGACGGGCACGGGTGCCCCCGGCACGATGCAGGACAGCGGCACCGACGCCGCAGGAGAGGGTCAACAGTGAGATCGCGTGGTGGGGACCGCCCGGACGAGGGCCCGGACGAGGGGCGCGATCCCCGCGCCAAGACCCGCCGTTGGGGTCGCGGCCGGCCGGCTGAGCCCGAGCCGGAGGAGCCGGTCGCCGGCGAGGAGTTCGGCTGGATCGACGACCTGCGCTCGGCCAAGCAGCAACGCACCGAGCTGGGCCCGGACGGCGCACCGGCCGAACCGAACCGGCCCCGTGGGGGCATGCCGCCGGCAGACCCGGCCGGGCCGCCGGCACAACCGGCCCCTCGTACGCCGGGCGAGCCGGCCGGTGCGCGCGGCAGTGCGCCGGAGTCCTCGGCACCGCCGGCCCCGCGCCAGAGTGAACCGGGCGGTGCCGCCCCCGCCCGTCGACCGGTCGACGGGCCCTGGCCCGGGGAGACGCCGCCAGCGGGTCGTCGCCCGGACAACCGGCCACCCGCCGCCGGCCCCGCACCCGGGCAGCCGCCGCGCCGCGGCGTGCAGCCGGTGCCCGGCGCCCGCGCCGCCGTACCACAGTCGCCACCCACCGCTCGCCCGAGCGGGGGTGACCCGGCCGGCGCGCAGGGGCCTCGTCCGGCACCCGACGCGCCCGGCGGCCCCGCCCGTGCGCGCGGTGCGGCCGCCCCTCCCGGCCCACCCGTGGGCCCACCGACCTCAGGCCCCCCGGCTGGTCGTCGCCCGGACGCACCCGCTTCGCCGGCCCGTCGTCCGGACGCCGCCGTTCCGCCGGGCCGTCACCAGGACCCCGCCGCACCCGGCGGTCATCCCGACGCCATGCCGCCGCTGCGCCGTCCGGATGCTGGCCCGCCGGTCCGCCGACCCGGCCCGGAGCAACCTGTCCAACCCGGCCGTGCCCGGCCGCCCGCCGACGGCACGCCCGCCGGTCGCCGCGCCGCCGGTTCGGCACCCGACCCGGCGCGGGTCGCCGGAGCACCCGCCGCCCCCGGGCCGGCCCGATTCGACGGCGCTCCCGCTGGCGTCGTGCCGCCGGCCGCGGACGGCCTGCGGCCCGACCCCGCCATCGACCGTGACCCGCGTACCGCCCGGCGTCGTCCGGGCCCGGCCGACCCGGGTGCGCCCGAGCCCGCCGGGCGCGCGTCCGAGGGTCCCCGTCCGACAGCCGGCGGGCGTCGCCGCGCCGCGGAACCCGACGAGCCGGTGGTGCCCCGCTCGGGTAACGCGCCACCGGTGCCCCGCTCGGGCAACGCGTCGTCGGTGCCCGAGGCGACCGGCGCGCACAGCGGCGCCCTACCCACCACCGGCCCCGCCGACGGCACCGGTCGCCGCCGGGTCGTCTCCGACGAACCGGAACGCCGAACGCCGCCCGGCGGCGAATCCCGCCCGGACCGGCCGGACCGCCCGGAGCGGCCCGCGGACTGGCTCCGCCAGGCCGGCCGCCTGCCACACACCGACCCCGGCCTGCCCGTGGTCAACCGCCGAGACGGCAGTCCGCCGGCCGGGGGTCGCCGTCCGGCGCCGCCCACCGGAGCGGGAGACCTCACCGACCAGGCGTCCGGTCGGATCGCCGTGCCCGACCCGGCCGCGGAACGGCCCGCCGCCCGCCGGCCCGCCGGCCCGCCGGTCGACCCTGGCGCGGACGCACCGACCGGTCGGCGCGCCGTCCGGCCCGACGCGTCGGGATCCACCGGAGAGCAGGCCCTGACCTACCCCCCGCCGCCCGGTGAACGGCCCGCCCGTGGGCGAGGCGCTGCGGCCGTACCCACTCCGGACGTCACCGGCCAGCGCGGCCGTGCCGTGGCGGGGCCCGGCCCGGACGCACCGCCCGCAGCGGATCCGACCGGCCGACGACGGCGCGGACCGGCCGAGCCCGGCCCCGACGGTACGGCTGTCCCCGGTCGACCGGGGCCCGCTAACGACCACGGCGACGACCCCTACGCCGGTGGTCGACCCGGCGTCGGTCCCGCTGCTCGGGGCGCCGCCCGCTCCGTCCCACCCGGCCGGGCCCGCCCCATCCCCGGCGACGCGCCGGCACCCGGCACCGGGCGTCGTGGCGCTGACGGCCCACTGCGTCCCGGCCCGGGTGGCGAGGCGGCACCCCGGGACACGACCCGTCCGGACGGTCCGGCTCGCGCGGCGGTGCCGCCGGGTGCGGATGGTCCGCCACGTTCCCGTCCGGACGGTCCGGCTCGTGCCGCCGTCCGCCCACCCGGCGGGCAGCCGCCAACCGACGACCGGACGACCGGTGAGCCCGGGCCGGCCCGTGGTGCTGCGCCGACCGGGCGACCCGCCCCGGCCGACCGTGCCGCCGGACGTGCCCTGCCTCCGAATCGGGAGCCCGGCCGTGCCGAGCCGAGCGGTGTCGCCCCCGTGCCGCCGCCCGGACGCCCCGGCGAGCCGGTCGGCGTGGCCCGCGCCGCCGCCGCGGTGCCCGCCGTGTCCGGCCCGGTGGACCGGCCGGAACCGGAGCCCGCCGACGGGCCGGCGCTGCGCTCGGCCGGTCAGGACGCGCCGGACGACGACGCCGCACCGGGCGCCCGTTCCGAGGAACGCCGGCAGACCCGTGAACGACGTCGCCTGCGCGCGGCGGTGTTGGCACTGGTCAGCGTCGTGCTGCTCGGCGCGGTGCCGCTCTTCTTCGGCATCCGGACGCTGAGCCGTGACCCGGTCTTCGACAACCTGGACCAGCTCGGTGTGCCCGCCTGGGCGGCCGCGAAGACTGTCGACGACGTCAGCGGCAGCCGCTGGTGCCTGCTCGACTGCCGGCTGCGAGAGCGCACAGTGACCTCGGAGAAGGCGCCCAAGGAGACGGCGCAGGTCTACGAGGACGCGCTGCGCCGCGACGGGTGGCAGCCGTGGAAGGTGAGCCGCTGCCCGGAGCAGCAGACGAAGGGCAGCTACACCTGCTGGCGTCGCGACGAGTTGACCCTCGACCTGTGGGTGCGCGAGCCGACCTGTGTGCCGCCGCCGGTGGACGGCGAGCCGGCGGTCGTGCCGTCCGGCGACCCGTCGGCCGCTGCGACCGAGTGCACCGGCTCGTTGGTGTCGGTGAAGGTGCGCAACGCGATCGACGACGAGCGGACCAGGCCACAGCCGACGACCGACCCGTCACTGACCGGTGAGGATCCGTTCCCGACGGTCAGTGCGGATCCGCTGGGTGAGGAGACACCCTCACCGTCCTGAGCCGGTCTCCATCACGGACGGTAGGGTCTGGGGCTGGCGGGCACGCCCGCTACCGGTGACCGCCGACGGCTCGGCGGCCGGTACGGGTGGCATGGTTGTGCGTTCCGGGGACGTCGGGTCCTGCGGAACTCTGCTTGAGGAGGACAGGCGTGGGCGACATTGGAGCGATCGCGGCGCTGATCGCGGCATCCGCGTTCGCGGTGCTGGTGCTCATCCTGACGCTGCCCATCCTGCGGCTGCGGCACACGGTTGACGCCACCACCCGCATGATCAACGACCTGAACGATCGGACCGCGCCGCTGCTCGGTGACGTGAACACCACAGTGAAGAACGTCAACACCGCGCTGGAGCAGGTGCAGATCTCGCTCGACGGTGTGAACCTCCAGCTGGCGAAGGTCGACACCATGACCAGCCACGCGCAGAACGTCACCGCCAACGTCGCCAACCTGGCCACCGTCGTCTCCGCCGCGGCCGCCAACCCCCTGGTCAAGGTGGCCGCGTTCGGCTACGGCGTGCGTAAGGCCGCCGCCGGCCGCCGGCACGCCGAGACCGAGCGCGAGGTACGCGACACCATCAAGCAGCAGCGACGGGCCGCGCGACGCGGCAACAGCTGACCGACCCGGCGCACCAGGAGGTAGCGGGACATGAGGCGCTTGTTCTGGCTCGGCATCGGGGTGGCCGTCGGTGTGATCGTGGTCCGCAAGGCGACCCGGACCGCGCAGGCGTACACGCCGGCGGGCATCGCCAGCTCGCTGACGGAATCCGCTGGCGGGCTCGTCGAGTCGCTGCGTAGTTTCGTGGAGGACGTCCGGGTCGGGATGGCCGAACGCGAGCAGGAGATCCACCACGCGTTCGCCCAGGGCGAGGCGTTCGACGACAAGTTCGCCGACCTGCGGGAAGACCCGCGAATCGGCGATCGAGAAATCTTTCCGGAGGAACACCAGCGATGAAGACGGCGGAGATCAAGCGGCGGTACCTCGCGCACTTCGAGGCGAATGGCCACACCGTGGTGCCGTCCGCTCCGCTGCCCGCCATCAGCGACCCGAACCTGCTGTTCGTCAACGCCGGCATGGTGCAGTTCGTCCCGTACTTCCTGGGTCAGCAGGCGCCCCCGTACCAGCGGGCGGTCAGCGTGCAGAAGTGCATCCGCACCCCGGACATCGACGAGGTCGGTAAGACCAGCCGGCACGGCACGTTCTTCCAGATGAACGGCAACTTCTCCTTCGGGGACTACTTCAAGGCCGGCGCGATCCCGCTCGCCTGGGACCTGGTCACCAAGTCGCAGGCCGACGGCGGGTACGGGCTGGACCCGGAGCGCGTCTGGCCGACGGTGTACCTCGACGACGACGAGGCGTACGAGATCTGGCGGTCGGTGGGGGTGCCCGCCGAGCGGATCGTGCGCCGCGGCAAGGCGGACAACTTCTGGTCGATGGGCATTCCCGGGCCGTGCGGTCCGTGCTCCGAGCTGTTCTACGACCGGGGCCCGGAGTACGGCCGCGAGGGCGGCCCGGCGGTCGACGAGGACCGCTACATGGAGTTCTGGAACCTCGTCTTCATGCAGTTCGAGCGGGGTCCGGGCACCACCAAGGACGACTACCCGATCCTGGGCGACCTGCCGGCGAAGAACATCGACACCGGCATGGGCCTGGAGCGGATGGCCTCGATCCTGCAGGGTGTCGACAACCTGTACGAGATCGACGAGGTCCGGCCGATCCTGGCCCGGGCGGCCGAGCTGACCGGTAAGCGGTACGGCGCGCACTCCGGGCATGTGGCCAGCGAGTCGCACCCGGACGACGTCCGGCTGCGGGTGATCGCCGACCACGTGCGTACCGCGTTGATGCTGATCGGCGACGGCGTGACCCCGTCCAACGAGGGTCGCGGGTACGTGCTGCGCCGGATCATGCGCCGGGCGATCCGGTCGATCCGGCTGCTGGGCTGGCAGGACCGGGCGCTGCCCGAGCTGCTGCCGGTGGCCCGGGACTGCATGGCGCCGTCGTACCCGGAGCTGGCGACCGACTTCGACCGGATCGCGGATTACGCGTACGCGGAGGAGGAGGCGTTCCTGTCCACCCTGCGGGCCGGCACCACGATCCTGGACACCGCGATCGCGGAGACCCGCACGGCGGGCGGCTCCGCGCTGTCCGGGGCGAAGGCGTTCCAGTTGCACGACACCTACGGCTTCCCGATCGACCTGACCCTGGAGATCGCCGCGGAGCAGGGCCTCGCTGTCGACGACGAGGGGTTCCGGCGGCTGATGGCCGACCAGCGGACCCGGGCGAAGGCGGACGCTCAGGCCCGCAAGACGGGGCACGTCGACCTGTCGGCGTACCGGTCGGTGCTCGACGCGGGTGGTCCGGTGACGTTCACCGGGTACAGCGAGGTGTCGCGTGAGTCGACGGTGCGGGCGCTGCTCGGCGCCGACGGCCCGCGTCAGGCGGCGACCGAGGGCGACACCATCGAGCTGGTGCTGGACACCACCCCGTTCTACGCCGAGGGCGGTGGGCAGCAGCCCGACCAGGGCATGATCACGGTCGGTGGCGGCCAGGTCGAGGTGCTCGACGTGCAGCAGCCGGTGCCCGGTCTGATCGTGCACCGCGCCCGGGTGATCCGGGGCGAGGTACGCGCCGGTGAGGCCGGCTTCGCCGAGATCGACACGACGCGGCGTCGGGCGATCTCCCGGTCGCACACCGCCACGCACCTGGTGCACCAGACGATGCGCAACTTCCTCGGTGAGTCGGCCACGCAGGCCGGGTCGCTGAACGCCCCCGGTCGGCTGCGGTTCGACTTCAACACCCCGACCGGGGTGTCGCCGAGCGTCCTGCGCGACGTGGAGCAGCAGGTCAACGAGGTGCTCCTGGCCGACCTGGAGGTGCACGCCTTCATCACCTCGTTGGAGGAGGCGCGGCGCATCGGCGCGATGGCGCTCTTCGGCGAGAAGTACGGCGAGGAGGTGCGGGTCGTCGAGGTGGGTGACTACGCCCGGGAGCTGTGCGGTGGCACGCACGTGGCCCGTTCGGCCCAGCTCGGCCTCGTGAAGATCCTCTCCGAGTCGTCGATCGGCTCCGGTGTCCGCCGGGTCGAGGCGCTGGTCGGCATGGACGCCTTCGGCTTCCTGGCCAAGGAGCACCTGTTGGTCTCCCGGCTGGCGGAGATGTACCGGGTGCCAAACGATCAGGTCGCCGACCGGGTGGAGCAGACCGTCACCCAGCTTCGGGACGCCGAGAAGGAGCTGGAGAAGCTGCGCGCCCAGTTGGTGCTGGGTGGCGCGGCGGCGCTCGCGGCGCAGGCCAAGGACGTGCGCGGGGTCGCGTACGTGGGCACCGAGGCGCCGGAGGGCGCGGCCGGCAACGACGTGCGCACCCTGGCCCAGGAGATCCGCGGCAAGATCGACCCGGCGCGGCCGGCGGTCGTGGCGGTGGCGGCGCGGTCGAACGGCAAGGCGTCCCTGGTGGTGGCGGTCAACGCGGCGGCGCGCAGTCGGGGCCTGGCCGCGTCGGATCTGGTGAAGGCGGCGTTCTCCGGGCGCGGAGGTGGCAGCCCCGACCTGGCCCAGGGCGGCGGTCTGCCGGCGGCCGAGGCGCCGAACCTGCTGCTCACCGTCGAGAAGGCGATCACTGAGGCGTGATAGATCATCACTGTGAGTCAGGGCGGGCCGATTGGTCCGCCCTGGTTCGTACCCGGCCGGTGGTGACCGTCGGTGGCTGAGCTGACGCGTGGTGTGCGGATCGGCGTGGACGTCGGTCAGGTGCGGGTGGGCGTCTCCCGCTCGGATCCGGACGGGATCTTGGCAACGCCGCTGGTCACGCTGGCCCGCGATCTCGCGGCGGCGCCGGACACGGTGCCGAGCGACCTCGCCGAGCTGGCCGCGTTGGTCGCCGAGCACGAGGCCGTCGGGGTTGTCGTCGGCCTTCCGGTCAATCTCGCCGGCAAGCATGGTCCTGCGGCCGTCCATGTGAAGGCGTACGCTGACCGACTGGTCGATGTGATAGCGCCTGTCCCGGTAACGCTCACTGACGAGAGGATGTCGACCGTGGTCGCTTCTCGTAGGCTTGCCGAGCGTGGCGTCCGAGGTAAACGTCAACGTGCGGTTGTCGATCAGGCGGCCGCGGTGGAGATCCTGCAGAGCTGGCTGGACGCGCAGCGGAGGCGGACGTAATGATCGACGATCTGGATCTTGGGTTCGACGAGCCGGAGCGGGGGGAGAAGGGTCGGCATCGGCGCAGCTTCCGCAAGAGCAAGGGCGGGTCCGGCGGCGGCGGTGGCCGGGGCAAGACATTCCTGGCTCTGCTGATGGCCCTGCTCCTGTTGGGCGGCATCGGCGGCGGCGCGTTCTACGGCTTCGACCGCATCCAGAACTACTTCGTCACCCCCGACTACGACGGCAGCGGGACCGGTGAGATCACCGTCGAGATCAAGGGCGGCGCGCTGCTCGCCGACATGGCCGACGCCCTCGTCGCGGCCGACGTGGTGAAGAGCCAGAAGGCGTTCATCGAGGCGGCCGAGGCCAACTCGCGCAGCAAGAACATCCAGCCGGGCACGTACAAGCTGCGCAAGCAGATGAGCGGCGCGAGCGCCGTGACCGCGATGCTCGACCTGAAGAACAAGATCGTCAACGGGCTGACCATCCCCGAGGGCCGCACGAGCTTCAACATCTACAAGCTGCTCTCCGAGAAGACCAAGATCCCGGTCAAGGACTTCCAGGCCGCCGCGAAGGACCCGGAGGGGCTCGGCGTCCCGGACTGGTGGTTCAAGCGCGGTGACGGCAAGAAGAGCGTCAAGTCCGTCGAGGGCTTCCTCTTCCCGGACACCTACGAGATCCCGCCGAAGTCCACCGCCGAGAGCGTCCTCAAGCTGATGGTGAACCGCTTCCTGTCGGTGACGGGGGAGATGAAGTTCGCCGACCGGGTGCAGGAGGAGCGGGGCGGCGTCAGCCCGTACGAGGCACTGATCGTGGCCTCACTGGCCCAGGCCGAGGCGGGCAACAAGGACGACCTCGGCAAGGTCGCGCGGGTGGCCTACAACCGGGCGTACGGCGAGTTCCCGTGCAGCTGCCTGGAGATGGACGTCACCGTCAACTACTACCTGGAGTCGATCGGCAAGCCGACCAAGTCGTCCAAGCAGATGACCGAGGCCGAGCTGAACGACCAGAAGAACCCGTACAACCGCAAGCTGCGCGGCATGATCCCCACCCCGATCAACAACCCGGGCAAGCAGGCCCTGGAAGGCGCGATGGACCCGCCGCCGGGCAAGTGGCTCTACTTCGTGGCCATCGACAGGGAAGGCCACTCGGAGTTCGCCGAGACCTACGAGCAGCAGAAGCGCAACGAGAACAAGGCCCGGGAGGCCGGCATCATCTGACCGTGCCGGCCGGGTTGGCTTGTCGAACGTCGTGACCCACTGTCACGCCGGGTTGGTTGGCGATAACGCATTGATCAAACGTTGTCCTCTCCTCCTAGACTGCTGTTGTCCTAATCGACAGCCATGAGAACGGGGAGTGGTCGTGTCTACGAAGAGATGGACAGCGAGAGCCGGAGCAGTCGCCTCGACGGCTATGGTCGTGCTTGCATTCGCGGCGGTGCCAGCCCAGGCCGCGGTGGTCAGCAAGAGCACTACCGGCGCCGCTGGGCGGGCTGTGTACGTCAAGAATGGTGACTGGGACCTCTTCGCGCGGGATCCCCTGACCGACGGCCACTGCGCTCGTTGGCAGGAGCGCGTCCCGGGCGGCAGCACCTGGTCCTGGAAGGGCAACTCAATCTGTACCTCAGCGGAGGGCTGGGCGGCGTACGCGCGGTCGGGTTACTCCTACCGGATCTGCCGCACCGGCATCGGCAACTGCTCCTCCGTAGCCACTCTTCCCTGATCTCGGCGAAGAGCTGGCTGGAGCCGGTCGATGACCCCGGGCTCGTTAGCCGGCGTCAGCTAATGGAGTAGCCGGCAGCAACAAACACGAGGCTCCCTTCCCATTGCGACCGCATTTATGGCCGCTGTGGGAAGGGAGCCTCTACGTATCAGCCTTGCCGCGCAATTACTGCGTCATTGTCAGTGACTCGTGCCGGTCCAGGTGCCGGTGCGCGGGTTGAGGAACGTCCACACGCCGTTGCTGTTCTGCTTGCGCAGGCCGAACGTGCGGTTGTAGCCGTAGTAGAAGTAGCCGGTCTGGGTGCTCGTGTCGAAGCCGGTGTTGCGGTTGACCGCGCCGTACGCCTCACCCCAGGTCTGCGGCCCGACCGACCCGTCGATGCCGACGTTCATCACGTCCTGCCAGGTCCTGGTCTTGGCGGCGGTGTTGGAGCCGTACTCCCCGTCGATGAAGCTGGTGCCGACGGTGCCGCTCAGGTCGTCGGCCCAGACGATGGCCTGCCAGAGCCGCACGATGTTGCCGCTACGGACGCAGGAGCTGGACTGGCACAGCTGGTGGTTGTCGGACCAGCTGTTGGCTGCGGCGTCCGCCCGCGCGGGAGCTGCGGTCATCAGCGAAAGACTGAAAACCGCGGCAATCGCGATAAGGGCACGGAGAATGCTTTTGTTCAAGGTTTCCCCTTTTTCGATCGGCGCTTCCGTCACCGGAATGCTTTCACCAACGTCGATGGGGGTCAAGCGAATGACCCGGTCGCCCGAGGTGGCCGGGGAGCCGGTTCCCTGGTGCCCGGGCCGGGGTGCTGGGTACTGTCGATCCCGACGTGCGCGGGAGAGCGGGGAAGTGATGTCGACAGTGACCGGGCCGCCGGCCGCGACCGGCGGTGATCGTGTCGACCCGTAGGGCCGCGGTGCTGGGCAAGCCGATCGCGCACTCCCTTTCCCCGGTGATCCACACTGCGGGTTACGTCGCCGCCGGGCTGACCGGGTGGTCGTACACCAGGATCGAGTGCGCGGCGGCGGAGCTGCCGGATCTGGTGGCCGGCCTGGGCCCGGAGTGGGCCGGGTTGTCGGTGACCATGCCGGGCAAGGAGGCGGCGCTCGCCGTGGCCGACGCCGCGTCGCCGGTCGCCGCCGCGGTCGGGGCGGCCAACACGTTGGTACGCCGTCCGGACGGCTCCTGGTACGCGGACAACACCGACGTCGCCGGCATGGTGCGGGTGCTCACCGACGTCGGCGTGACCGCCGGTGCCGCAGTGACGGTGCTCGGCGCCGGCGGGACGGCCCGCGCCGCGCTCGCCGCCGCCGCGCAGCTCGCGTGCTCAGCGGTGACTGTGGTGGCCCGCCGACCCGAGGCGGTCGACGAGCTACGTCCGGTGGCCGCTGCGCTGGGCGTCGCGCTGACGCCTGCCCCATGGGCCGATGCGCCCCGGCAACTCTCCAGCGCCGACGTGGTCGTCTCCACGGTGCCGAAGGGGGTCGCCGACCCGCTGGCCGGCGCGGTGGCCTGGCGGTCGGGCGCGGTGTTCTTCGACGCGCTCTACGACCCGTGGCCGACACCGTTGGCGACGGCCGCCGACGCGGCCGGCTGCCGGATCGTCTCCGGCCTGGACCTGCTGCTGGCCCAGGCCGTCGGGCAGTTCGAGCAGTTCACCGGCGTCACCGCGCCGAGGGCGGCGATGGCTGCCGCGCTGACTGCCGCTCGCGCCGCCTGACGGACCGATCAGACGGTTCGGCCGCGGTGGCCGATAGTCGCGACACGTTCCGGAAGCGCTGCCAACGCGTCCCGTTGACTCCGCGCGTGCTTCCCGGGCAAGGTGTGTGGCGGGCTTCGGTCGCGTCTGCGGCCAGAGGCCCTGTTTTCCCCGAGGCGGTTTCTTAGCTGACGGTTAAGACGCGCTTACGGAAAACTGTCCTACCTGCCACATGTCCTGGTCATCGATACGCTGCTCACCGTTACGGACGCAGACACAGGGAGTTTCCTTGACCAGGCACGGACTGCACCGCATCACCCGGTTCCGCTCCGGACCCCGGCGTAAGGCGATTGCCATCGGCGTGGTCGGCGGTTCGGTGGTGGCCGGCATCGTGGCGACCATGATGCCGCTGCTGGCCAGCGACGACCTGTCGATCCGGGCGGCGGCCGACACCACCGCCACCGCGGTGTCGCAGGACGGTGACAACGCGGCCAAGTCGACGCTGGCCACCTGCGCGACGCGCTGCGACGGCAACCCGCGCGGTGGCCGCGAGGCGGTCATCGAGTTCGCGGTGACCACTGTGCCGTCCACAGCGGTCAACATCCGGGCGACGCTGCGGGTGCACGCCTGGCAGCAGTTCGCTGCCACGGTGACGGCGCATGCCTCGCCGCTGAGCGCCCGCGAGTCGCGGCCGCCGCTGACGTCGGCCGGTGCCGCACTGGACAGCGTGACCAGCGTGTCCAAGGGCGTCAACGAGTGGGACGTCTCGAAGCTGGTCACCGGCAACGGCACCTGGACGGTCTCGTTGGCGCAGAGCGGCCTGGAGAGCCGGATCTACTGGGCGTCGGTCGAGAACCGCAACCCGGACCTGCGACCCAGCCTGGTGATCAGCTACGACCTCGGGTCCCGGCCGTCGCCAGTGACGCCCACCCGGCCGGCACCGCCGCCGTCGCCGAGCGCGTCGCCGACCACCGCCGCACCGAAGCCGTCGCCGACCATCGCCCCGACCCGGACGGCGACCCCGAGCGCCAGCGGCACCCTTCCGTCCGGCAAGTGTGGTTCCGTCTCGGACAAGCTCGTCCCGTCCTGTGGCGCCTGGTGGGGCATGTACTCGCCCGCCGGGGCGTCCGGCGGCTGGGACCACGGCAAGGCCGTCACCGACGTGGAGACGCAGGTCGGGCGCAAGTTCGACATCGTGCACCGCTACCACGACTTCTCCAACGCGGGCAGCAACGGCGCCTTCCCCGACGTGTACGAGTCGCAGCAGATGCGCGAAGGCCGGTTGATGTTCTTCGCCTGGGAGTCGCGTGACTTCTCCGCCGGCACCACCCTCAAGTGGTCGGACGTCTACGGCGGCAAGCAGGACGACACCATCGACGCGGTAGCGGGCCGGATCCGCGCCGCCGGCGTGCCGGTCTTCATCGGCTTCGACCACGAACCGGAGGACGAACCGAACAAGGGCAGCGACGCCGACTTCGTCAGGGCCTGGCGCTACGTCCACGAGCGGTTCGCCAACGCCGGCGCGACCAACGCGGTCTGGGTCTGGACGATGATGGGTTGGTCCGGGCACTACTCCCGGTACGCCGGCCTGTACCCCGGTGACCAGTACGTCGACTGGGTGGCCTACGACCCGTACAACTTCCACGTCTGCAACGGCAGCACTGTGTGGAAGAGCCCGAGCACGACTGTCGGTGGCTTCTACCGGTGGCTGGACGACAACGGCATCGGCGCGGGCAAGCCCCGGATGCTCGCCGAGTTCGGCACCAACTTCAACTCCGCCGACCCGGGCGCGAAGCAGCGCTGGTTCCAGGAGTTCCCGGCGGCGCTGAAGGCGCACCCGAAAATCAAGGCGGCGATCTACTTCAACTCGGCCGGCATGACCAGCCGCACGTCGACCTGCGACATGACGATGAATCACGACGCGTCGGCGGTGGCCGGCTTCACGCAGGCCGGGCAGGACCCCTACCTGCGGCAACCCACCGGAGGTAAGCGCTGACGTTCGAAATGGGCTGACCGGACGGCGTTCGTCGGGGGGTCGGACATCCGATCCTCCGGCGTTCTGTCGGCTTGCGGATTCATGCACCGCCCAATCGGCGGATTTTGTTAACCAGGCTGGACGAGGCACGCTACCTCGGGTTCTCATCCAATCTGGAGGCGCAGCGTGCCCAAACTCTCGCACTTGTGGCGTTTTGCAGGACGACGTCGTACTCGGGCGGGGATGGTCGCGTTGGCGATCATCGCCGCAGCTCTGGGCGTGCCCACGAACGCGTCGGCCGCTGTGGTGCCGGTCCCGGCCACGGCGACCCTGGTGTCGGCGAACCCCGCCGACACGACCCCGCACGCCCGAGACGGTGAGACCCGTGCCTTCGCGCAGGTGGGCAACACGGTCTTCGTCGGCGGCAGTTTCACCCAGCTCCGGCAGACCGCCAGTTCCGCCTGGATCACGCAGCGCTACCTCTTCGCGTACGACCGCACCACCGGCACCATGTCGACCACCTTCCTGCCGGTGCTCGACGGCGCGGTCAACACGCTCCTCGCCGGCCCCGGCGGCACGCTGATCGTCGGCGGCGCCTTCAAGAACGTCAACGGCGTCTCCCGGAAGAACCTGGTGGCGCTCAACCCGTCGACCGGCGCGATCATCGACAGCTGGGTCGGGCGTTCCGACGGCGGCACGGTCCGTGACCTGGCGTTGGACGGCAACTGGTTGTACGTGGCCGGCGCGTTCAACTGGCTCAACGGCACCGCGCACGCCGGTCTGGGCCGGCTCAACGCGACCACCGGCGCGATCGACCCGAGCTTCAGCATCGACGCCACTGTGGGACGGCACGGCACCACGTCGTACGTCTGGACCATCGACGTCGCGCCGGACGGCGACACCCTTGTCGTCGGCGGCAACTTCACGCTCGTCAACGACCTGCCGCGCAACCAGATGGCGTTGGTGGACGTCTCCGGGACTCCCACAGTGCTCGACTGGAGCACCGACAAGTTCGTTCCGCCGTGCGCCTCGCCGACGACCTTCGTGCACTACGTGCAGGACGTGAAGTTCGGTGGCGACGGCAGCTGGTTCGTGGTCGGCACCAACGGCGGCGGCGGCTGGCCGGCCGCGTACTGCGACGCCCTGGTCCGCTTCGAGACCGCCGCGCGGGGCTCTGGCCTGCTCGCCACCTGGGTCGACTACACCGGTAACGACACCATCACCTCGGTCGAGGTGGCGGACAACGTCATCTACCTGGGCGGGCACTTCCGCTGGGTCAACAACCCGAACGCCAGCGACAACGCCGGCCCGGGCGCTGTCGACCGGCTCGGTATCGCCGCCGTCACTCCGGCGACCGGCATGCCGGTGAACTGGAACCCGCGCCGTAGCGGCAGCGCCTCGATGCCGTCGGGCACCAGCACCTGGGGTTCGTCGGTGCCGGTGCTCTGGCGCGGCTCGGACGGCCTCTACTTCGGGCACAACTCCGATGGCATGGGCGAGGAGTACCACGGCCGGCTCGGCATGTTCCCGCTCGCCGGCGGACGTACCTTCACCGCCAAGAACCCGCCGTCGGCCACCACCGGCAACCTCTACGTCGGCACCGCCTCGGGCACCGTGGCGAAGGTGCCGTTCAACGGCACCGCGCTGGGCACGGCGACCACTGTCAGCCAGCCCGCGTACACGGCGGCCGGCGCGACCTGGCGGGTGGACGACCGGATCTACTGGTCGCACACGGTGGCTGGCACGCCCACCGGCAGTCGGATCGACATCTCGCTCTTCAACGGAGGCGCGATCGGCTCGCCGTGGGAGGCGTCCGGCTACAACGACTGGTACAACCCGGCGTTGCTGACCGGTGCCTTCTTCCTCGACGGCCGGCTCTACTACACCCGTACCGGGGCGAACAGCCTCTACTACCGCTACTTCGAGATCGACGGCAACTACCTGGGCGCTACCGAGTTCGCCCTGCCGACCACGGGCGTGACCTGGTCCGCGGTGCGGGGCATGGCCTGGGTGGGCGGCCGGATCGTCTACGGCTCCACCGACGGCGCGCTGCGGAGCGTGCCGTTCGACCCGACGGCCGCGCCGAGCGCGACGGTCGACGGCACCACGGCGACTGTCATCAGCAGCGCGACGCCCGAGTTGTCCTGGTCTACCCCATCGACATTCTTCTCCGTACAGTAAGGGTCAACCGTTCGTAACTGAGCATCGGTAGATTGTTCACGTTGGGCCGGTGGCGGTACCCACCGCCGCCGGCCCGCGACGGTGGGGGAGGGTCGTTGCTCGGCGCCGCTGGCATCCGAACGAGACGCGTGGTGCGTCTGGTCTTCGCGGTCAAACGCGGCTGGTATCAGCTCCGTTACCGACGGTTGACGCTCGGTCGGGACGTGGAGATCCGTGGCCGGATCCGGTTACGGCGTGGTGTGCGGGTGACCATTGGTGACCGCACCCGCCTGAACAAACTCGTCCGCTTCGCCGGCCCCGGCGAGGTGCGCGTCGGCGCGGACTGTCTGCTCAACGCCACCTGGATCGGCACCTGGACGTCGGTCACCGTGGGGGACCGGTGCCTCCTGTCGGACTGCGAGTTGCTCGACAACGACTTCCACAACCTGCCCCCCGAACAGCGGCACGCACCGCCCGGCCCGCTCACCCGTGCCCCGATCGTTCTCGAGGACAACGTCTGGGTCGGTGCGCACGCCCTGGTTCTGAAGGGCGTGCGGGTCGGTCGGGACAGCGTCGTCGGCGCGGCGACGGTGGTCCGCACCGACGTACCACCCGGCGTCGTGGTCGTCGGTAATCCTCAACAGACGGTGAAGAAGTTCCATGACTGATGCAGCGCCCACCCCCTGGCCCACGGACGGCCCGTCCTCCGGCGCCTCGCGTTCGGTGACACTGACCGACCTGCTGCGGGTGCCGATGCACCGGTTGCGGTTGGTCGCGGCGGTCGCCATGGTCGGTCTGCTCGCCGCGCTCGGCTACGTGCTGCTGGTGCCGGCGGCGCTGTCCGCGAGCGCCGTTGTCGCGGTCCGGCCGGTGGTGACCGACGCCTTCACCCCCAGCGGCGCGGGCGCCGACCGCGCGGTCAACATGAACGTGGAGAGCGGCATCGCCACCGGCACCGAGGTGGTGCAGCGGCTCGCCGACTCGGCCGGCGGCGACCCGCGGGACATCCGTGACGCGCTCGAGGTCGAGGTGCCCACCGGTGGGCAGATCCTGCGCTTCACCTACCAGGCGCGCGAGTCGCACCGGGCCGTGCAGAGCGCCAACATGGCCGCCGAGGCCTACCTGAGCGTGCGCCGGGCCATGTACGAGCAGCAGCGCGCCGAGATGCTGCGCTCCTACGACGCCAGCATCACCAAGGTCGCCGCACAGCAGACCGCGTTGCAGAAGCGGGCGAACACCGCCAAGGACACCGCCGCCGGTGACGCGCTGGTGGCCGAGCTGGCCGGGATCAACAACCAGCTCACCCAGCTCAACGCCGCCCGTACCGAGATCGCGGCTGTCGACGTCAACCCCGGCTGGGTCACCCAGACCGCCGAGAAGGCGCTGGTCACCTCTGCCGGGCACCGGCCGCTCTACCTGGTCGCCGGCCTGCTCGGCGGCGCGCTGATCGGCATCGTGCTGGCGTACCTCTGGGAGTCGACCGACCGGCGGGTCCGCTCGGTCGCCGACGGCCGGGAGGCCTCCGGCCTTCCACTGCTCGGCACCGTACGCCGGCCGGGGTTCCGGGGTAGCCCCCGCGCGGTCGACGCCGACGTCCGGTACGTGGCGATGGCGGTCGCCGAGCGGGTCCGGCAGCCGGCCCGGGTGGCGCTGGTCACCGCCCGGGAGGACGCCACGGTGCTCACCGCCGGGCTCGCCGTGGCGCTCGCCGTGGACGGCCGGGAGGTCTTCGTCGCCGACGACAGCGGACGGATCGAGCGGCTGCGGGCCACCGTTCTCGCCGACCGGGGGCGGCTGCCCATCGACCCGTCCCGGCCGCTGGTGCCCAAGCCCCGGCCGGCCGGCAGCACACCGGCCGCCGCTGCCGCCACGGAGGGCACGCCCGCCCGTCGGCCCTCCCCGCACCCGCCCGGTGCCCGCCCGTCCACCGACCCCGATGCCACACTGACGTTGCCGAGGGTGTCGTCCGCCCGCCCGGAGAACAGCCGCGTCGTCACCCCCGACGAGGTTGTCGTGGGTGTGGGCAGTGTCCGGTTCGGCACCTGGCGGCAGGGCGCCGACCACGGCCTGGTCCTGTTCAACGCCCCGCCGGCCGAGTCCGACGAGCGTGGCGTGGCAGTGGCCCGGCAGGGCAGCGCGGTGGTGGTCGTGGAGCGGGACCGCACCCGGCAGAGTGACCTGCGACGCCTGGTGGAGCGGCTGCGCGCCGCCGGGGTCACCCCGCTGGGCTTCGTGCTCACCCGAAACGGTCGGGCCTGAGCGTGTCGGTGACCCGCGCCCCGGCGACCGAACCACCACCCGGAGGCGCTCCGCAGGAGGCCGCGCCGGTGCCGCCGTCCGCGCCGCCGCAACTGCCGCTCTGGCCGCTGTCGATGATGTTCGGCCTGGTGCCGCTCTGGTGGCTGTTCGGCGCGTTCTACCTCGGCTGGCCGCTGCTGGGTGCGCTGCTGTTCGCGTTGCTGCTCACCCGGGGGCGCGTGCCACTGCCGCCGGCGGCCGGCATCTGGCTGCTCTTCCTCGCCATCGTGGTGGTCAGCGCCACCCAGTTGTCGTCGCCCGCCTCGCTGCTCACGTTCGCCCTGCGGCTGGCCTTCTACCTGACGGCGCTCGTGGTCGGCGTCTACGTCTACGCGGCGGCCCGGGAACGCGCCAGCCTGGTGGCGGTGCTCACCCCGCTCTGCGCGTTCTGGTTCGGGCTGGTGGCGTTGGGCTGGCTCGGGGTGCTGATGCCTCGGCTGGCCATGACGACCCCGATGGAGGTGCTGCTGCCCGGAGGGGTGGC
Organism: Micromonospora sp. NBC_00330; assembly: GCF_036136635.1. NCBI lineage: Bacteria > Bacillati > Actinomycetota > Actinomycetes > Micromonosporales > Micromonosporaceae > Micromonospora > Micromonospora sp. NBC_00330. Next base: position 3,443,070 of record NZ_CP108012.1, on the reverse strand, counting down.
CGGCACCCCGTTCATCCAGGACATGGTGCACCTCACCACCGCTGAGTACAGCGCCCGTTCGCTCAACCCGATCTATCGGCCGGCCGCGCCGTTCGCGTACACGAACAACTACGGCAGCGCGTACGCGATGACCCTGCCCTGCGTGGTGGCCTTCGCGATGCTGCGCCGGCAGGGGCTGCTGCGCTGGGCGCTGCTGGCGTCGTTGCCGCTGTCGCTGGCGCCGGCGTTCCTCACCCTCAACCGGGCGATGTTCCTCAGCCTCGGCGCCGGGTTGGCGGTGCTCGGGGTGCGGGCCAGCCTGCGCGGCAACGTCCGGGTGGCCGCGTCCATCGTCGGGGTCGTGGTGATCGGCGGGTTGGCCACGCTGTTCATTCCGATCACCGAGCTGATCAGCAGGCGGGTCGACTCCAGCGACACCAACACCGACCGGCTCTCGCTCTACACCGAGGTGATCCGCCGGGTGCAGGAGTCGCCCTGGTTGGGCTACGGCGCTCCGGTGAACGTCGACACCGTGTCGGCGGCCGCGCCGATCGGCACCCAGGGGCAGTTGTGGATGGTGCTGTTCAGCCACGGCGTACCCGCGCTCATCTGTTTCCTGGCGTGGTTCGTCGCCGCAGCGGTGATCTGCGCGCGGGCGACGTCGGCGGCCGGGCAGTGGCTGGCGGTGGTGCCGGTGGTCTGCCTCGTGCAGGTCCCGTTCTACGGCATGGCGAACCAGAACCTGGCGGTCGCGTTCTTCGCGGTGGCCTTCGCGATGGCGCTCACCGAACGCGAACGGCTGACCCGGCTGGCCGGGTCGTCGCCGACGCCCGCGCGGACCGCGCCGGTGCCCGCGTGACCGCCGCGACCCGACCGTCGGCCGGTGCCGACGAGGGCCGGCCCACGCCCACTCCCGTCGAGGATCAGGCCGCACCGTCGCCCGCCGAGGACACCGGCTCGGCCGAGACCCGACGCAGCGCGCGTAGCGGCGTGGCCGGACTGCTCGGCGCGGCCACCAGTGGCTTGTTCGGGTTCGTGCTGGCGGTCGTGATCACCCGGGGCTACGGCCCGGCCGGCGCGGGCGCGTTCTTCGCCGCGATCGGGGTCGTCACAGTGGCCACAGCGATCTGCACGCTCGGCGCGGAGACCGGTCTGATGTGGGCTCTGCCCCGCCGCACCGCCGGCGTGCGCGGTGACGCCGCCCGGGTGCTCCCGGTGGCGCTGATCCCGCCGCTGCTGACCGGGCTGCTGGTCGCCGGCGCGGGCGTGCTGGCCGCCGACGCCCTCGCGCCCCGGCTGCTGCGCGGCTCCGGCGCGAGCGGCGACGCTCTGCTCACCGTCACGTTCGCCGCCGTGCCGGTGGTGGTCGCGATGACCCTGCTGCTGGCCACGCTGCGCTGCGTGCGGCCCATCCGGGCGTACGTCGGGGTGCAGTTCCTGCTGCTGCCGGTCGCCCGCCCGGTGCTGGTCGGCGCGGCCGCGTTGGCGGGCGGTGGCCTGCTCGCCGGCATGACCGGCTGGTTGGTGCCGGCGGCGTTGGCGCTGCTGGCCTGTCTCACCCTCGTCGCCGGCCCGCTCGGTCTGGGCCGTGGCGCGACGCTGCGTCCACACCGCGCCGACTGGTCCACGTTCTGGCGCTTCGCGCTGCCCCGGGCCGCCTCGGCGGCCATCGACGCCGGCAGCATGTGGGTGGGCGTGCTGCTCACCTCGGTGCTGGCCGGGCCGGCGGACGCCGGTGTGTTCGGCGCGGTCGGCCGGTACGTGCTGGCCGGTCAGCTTGCCATGCAGGGGCTGCGGGTGGCGGTGTCGCCGCAGCTGTCCCGGCTGCTCGGGCGGGGCGAGCGGGCCGCGGCGGCGGCCGTGCACCGGCAGTTGACCACCTGGGGGCTGGTGCTGTCCTGGCCGGTGTACCTGCTGCTGGCGGTCTTCGCGCTGGCCTTCCTCCAGCTGTTCGGGCCGGAGTTCACCGCCGGTGTGCCGGCGATGACGGTGCTCGCGCTGGCGATGCTGGTCAACACCGGAGTGGGCAACGTGCAGAGCCTGCTCCTGATGGGCGGGCGCAGCGGGCTGCACCTGGTCGCCACGGTGGCCGGGTTGACGGTGACCGTCTCGCTGGGTCTCTGGTTGATCCCCCGCTACGGCGCGACGGGCGCGGCGGTGGCCTGGGCGGCCGGCATCGCCACCGAGAACCTCACCGCCGCCGGGTTCGCCCGGTCGGTGGTGCGGGAGCCGCTGTTCGACGCCGCGATGGTGCGTGCCGCGGCGGCCACGATCACCGGTGTGGGCCTGGCCGCCGGGGCCGGCGTGCTGGTGGGCGGTCGCGGCCTGCCCGGCCTGGCGGTGGCGTTGGCGGTGCTGCTGACCGGCTGCGTCGGCATGTTGACGTTGCCCCGGGTGCGCGCCGGCATCCGGGGGACCATGAGGCAGATCCGTGGAGGGGACAACGCGGCCACGGCCGCCGAGCCCACCTCGGCATCGACGAGAGGCAGGTGAGGTTCGTCGTGGTGTCCATCCGTGACCGGGTCAAGCAGTTGGTTCCGACCCAGGTGACCACCCGGGTGAGGGAGTCGCTCGTCGACTACGGCGTTCGCACCAGCGACCGCCGGCCGCTGCCGGACTTCCTGATCATCGGGACCAAACGGGGTGGCACCACCTCCCTGTGGAACTACCTCATCCAGCACCCGTTGGTGCCCCGGCTCTTTCCCGCGTGGAACACCAAGTCGGCGCACTACTTCGAGGAGCACTGGGGTCGCGGCGAAGCCTGGTACCGCTCGCATTTCCCGACCGAGCGGCAGCGCGAGGCCCTGGCCAAGCGGCACGGCGGGCCGGTCCGGGTCGGTGAGGCCGCCCCGCTGTACATGTTCCACCCGCTCGCCGCGCAGCGGGTCTCCGCGCTGATGCCGACGGTGAAGCTCATCGTGCTGCTGCGGGACCCGGTGGAGCGGGCGTACTCGCACTGGAAGGAACGACGCACCCACGGCATCGAACCACTGGACTTCGCCGCCGCGCTGGCGGCCGAGCCGGAACGCACGGCGGGGGAGCGGGAGCGGTTGATCGCCGAGCCGGAGTCGTTCAGCGAGCCGTACGACTGGTACACGTACCGGGCCCGGGGGCGTTACCTGGAGCACCTGGAGCCGTGGCTGGAGCGCTTCGACTCCGAGCAGATCCTCTTCCTGCCCAGCGAGGATCTGTACCGCGACTCGCGCGCGACCTACGGACGGACCCTGGACTTCCTCGGTCTGCCGGCGTACGACCTGCCCAACTTCAAGGTCTACAACGATCGGCGCTCGGCACCGCTGGAGCCGAGCGTGCGCGCTGAGCTGACCGACTACTACCGGCCGTACAACGACGCGTTGCGTCAACGGCTCGGGCTGGACCTCGACTGGGCGGATCGGGCGGCGTGACGACCCGGGTGGGCCCGGCCACCGACCCGCGTTCGCGGGTGGACGGCCTGGGTTGGGTGAGCCGCGCGGTCTTCCCGGACGACCGGGTCGGCCTGACAGTGGCCGGCGCCCCGCCGGCCGGTCACCAGGCGGTGGCCCGGTACGCGGTGGTGCCGTCGGTCGCCCGGGCCCGGTTCCTGGTGCCGTTGGGCGCGCCCCGGGCCGGGGCGGCGTCCCTGTTGGCGTACAACGCCCTGCGGCCACCGAAGGTGCGCGCGCTGCGGGCGGTGCTCGGTGGGCTGGCCCGGTTCGGTCGGGTGGGGCTCGCGCCCTTTCCCACGTTGACCGTCTCGGTGCCGGCCGGGGTGCCGGCCGCGGAGCTGCTGCTGAGCGAGCGGCTCTCCGCCGACCTGGGTGACACGCCGCTGCTGGCCGCGTTCGGTGTCCGCCCACCCGACCCGAACGGCAAGCCCACCCTGCAACTCTTCAGTGCCGACGGGCGTCCCCGTGGCTACGCGAAGATCGGCTGGAACGACGCGACCCGTGCGCTGGTCAGCGCGGAGGCGGCGGCGCTGCGGGCGTTGCGCGAGGTGGTCGGCGTCGCCGACCATCCGACGCCGCCGCGGCTGCTCACCGAGACCTCGTGGGCGGGCCAGGTGGTCGCGGTGATCGAGCCGTTGCCCCCGGCGGTACGCGGTGTGCCGGTGGACGACCCGCCCCGGATCGCGGCGCTGCTCGCGGTGGCCCGGCGGGGCGACCCGGCGGGCACACCTCGACCGCTTGTCGACTCGACCTTCCTGCGCCGGCTGGCCGATCAGGCCGGCCGGGCCGCCGCGACCGAGCCGGCCGGTGCGCGGGCGCTCGCCGCGGTCTCGGCGTTGGCCCGCCGGCATGGCGACACCAGCGTCGAGTTCGGTCACTGGCATGGTGACTGGGTGCCGTGGAACCTGGGCTGGCACGCCGGTCGGTTGGTCGCCTGGGACTGGGAGCACAGCGGGCCGGACGTGCCGGTCGGCTTCGACCTGGCGCACGACGCGTTCCAGCGGGCCCTCGTGCTGCGCGGGGAGCCGGCCGACGTCGCCGCGTCGGCAGTGGACGGATATCTGAGCCGGCACGGCGAGCGGCTCGGCCTCGGCGCCGCGCAGCGCCGGCTCGTCGCCGACGCGTACCTGGTGGAGATGTGGTTGCGGACGTGGCGGCTGGCCGATGCGGGGGCGGGCTGGAACGCCGCCCTGCATCCCGCACTCTTGGACGTCATCGAGAAAAGACATAGCGGCTGATCTGGAGGAATCGCGGCGGCGACGGCGCGCCGCACAGTGACGACATAATCGCAGGTGGTGATGACGATCGATGGACCTCGGACGTTCGGTGCACCGCACCGCCCGCTGTGGAGATCGTCATCTCGGCCGGTCGCGCTATTCAGCGACCGGGGATCGTGTGATCTGCTTCTGCCTGGCGTGAACTGAAATTCCAAGCGAACTTGTGGGGAGTCGCGTGGACACGAACAACGACGACAGTGGGGCGCCGGTGCTGCTGCTGGTCGGCTCCAGCGGCGGCCATCTGGCCCAACTACTGGCCCTGCGGCCCTGGTACGAACAGCGGCGGCGCTGCTGGGTCACCTTCGACACCCCGGAGGCGGTGTCGCTGCTGGCCGGCGAGGACCTGGTGCCGGCGCACCACCCGACCACCCGCAACGTGCCGAACCTGCTGCGCAACGCGCTGCTGGCCTGGCGGGTGCTGCGGGCCCGGCGGGTCGCCGCCGTGGTCACCACCGGCGCCGGGGTGGCGGTGCCGTTCGTGGTGCTGGCCCGGCTGCGGCGCATCCCGACCGTCTACATCGAGGTGTACGACCGGATCGACACCCCGACGTTGACCGCCCGGCTCTGCCGGCCGTTCCTGTCCACGATGCTCGTGCAGTGGGACGAGCAGCGCCGGCAGTACCCCGAGGCGACAGTCGTCGGGACGCTGCTGTGACCGGGGAGACGGGCACCGCCCGGCGTCCGCAACCCGTACCGGCCACCGAGGCGGCCCGCCTGCCGCGCCAGCGCGACAGCTCGGCGGTCGCCCAGCTCCGGCTGCTGGTCGCGGTGGGCACCGACAAGCATCCCTTCGACCGGCTCGTCGACTGGGTGGCGCAGTGGCACGCGCACGCCGCCGGCCCGATCGGGCTGACCATGCAGCACGGGCACACCAACGCGCCCCAGCTGAGCGGCGCGGTGCCGTTCCTCGGCCACGACGCGTTGCAACAGGCGATGATCGACGCGGATCTGGTGGTCTGCCACGGTGGCCCGGCCACCATCCTGGAGGCCCGCCGGCACGGCCACCTGCCCATCGTGGTGCCCCGCAATCCGGCTCACGGTGAGCACGTCGACAACCATCAGCTCCTCTTCGCCCGCCGGCTCGGCGCCGCCGGGCTGGTGGCGCTCTGCGAGACCCGGGAGGCCCTGCACGACGCGTTGGCCGCCGGGGTGGCCGACCCGTCCCGGTACGCGGTGGCCGCCGACCCGGAGGCACACGAGGCACGACGGGCGGCGGTGGCCCGGGTCGGGCAGATCGTCGATGACCTGGTGGCCCGTTCGACCCCGCGCCCACCCCGGTGGCGGGCCTGGTCCCGGCCGCGTCCGGGTACGGAGGAGATTCGATGACCCAGCAGCCGACCGTCAGCGTCGTGGTGCCCACCCGGGACCGCCCCGAGCTGCTGCGGGCCGCGGTGCGCGCGATCCTGGCACAGGACTACCCGGCCGTGATCGAGGTCGTCGTGGTGTTCGACCAGTCCGCGCCGGACGAGTCGCTGACCGAGCTGGGGAGCGGCCCGGCCCGCGTGGTGCGGGTGATCCGCAACGCGCGTACCCCCGGGTTGGCGGGTGCGCGCAACAGCGGCACCCTCGCGGCGGAGGGCGAGCTGGTCGCGTTCTGCGACGACGACGACGAGTGGCTGCCCGGCAAGCTGGCCGCCCAGGTCGACGCGTTGGCCGGCGACCCGGCTGCCGAGTTCGTCTGCTGCGGCATCCGGGTCAACTACGACGGGCACACCGTCGACCGGGTGCTCGACAAGGACCGGATCACCCTGGACGACCTGCTCCGCGACCGGATGACGGAGCTGCACCCGTCGACCTTCCTGATCCGCGCCACCGCGTTGCGCAACGGGTTCGGGCTGGTCGACGAGGAGATCCCGGGCAGCTACGCGGAGGACTACGAGTTCCTGCTGCGGGCCGCGCGCAGCGCGCCGCTGATCAATTTGCGGACGCCGTCGGTGCTGGTCCGCTGGCACAAGCGCTCGTACTTCGCGCAGCGCTGGGACACCATCTCGGAGGCGTTGCAGTGGTTGCTGCGGCGCTACCCGGAGTTCGCCAGTCAACCGGCCGGCGAGGCCCGGGTGGCCGGGCAGATCGCGTTCGCCCAGGCCGCCTCCGGCGACCGCCGGGGCGCGCTGCGCTGGGCCCGGCGCACCCTGCGGAGCAACCCCCGCGAGCCGCGCGCCTACCTGGCGCTCGCCGTCGCCGGTCGGGTGGTCCGGGCCGACGCGGTGCTGCGCACCCTGCACAAGCGCGGTCGGGGGATCTGAGCCGCCGCCCGCGTGAGCGGGCGGCGGCGTCCGCTGGGCGGGACGCGACGGGGAGCGCGCCGTGTCGGTGGCCCGCCGTGACAGACTGACCGCTGTGTTGCGCTGGCTGACTGCAGGTGAATCGCATGGTCCCGCCCTCGTCGCGATGTTGGAGGGGGTGCCGGCCGGCATCGAGGTGACCACCACCGAGATCGCCGACGAGCTGGCCCGTCGACGGCTGGGCTACGGGCGGGGTGCCCGGATGTCGTTCGAGCGGGACGAGGTCGAGCTGCTCGGCGGCCTGCGCCACGGCGTGACCCTGGGCAGCCCGGTGGCGATCCGGGTCGGCAACTCCGAGTGGCCGAAGTGGCAGACCGTGATGGCCGCCGATCCGGTCGACCCCGACGAGCTGGCCCGGCAGGCCCGCAACGCCCCGCTGACCCGCCCTCGGCCGGGCCACGCGGACCTGGCCGGCATGCAGAAGTACGGCCACACCGACGCCCGGCCGATCCTGGAGCGCGCCAGCGCACGGGAGACCGCCGCCCGGGTGGCCGTCGGCACTGTCGCCAAGGCGCTGATCCGCCAGGCGCTCGGCATCGAGATCGTCTCGCACGTCGTCGAGCTGGGCCCGGTGGCCGCGAAGCCCGGCCTGCGTCCCACGCCGTCCGACACGGCCCGGATCGACGCCGACCCGCTGCGCTGCCTCGACCCGGAGGCCAGCGCCCTGATGGTCGCCGAGGTCGATGCCGCGAAGAAGGCCGCCGACACCCTCGGCGGCGTGGTCGAGGTGCTGGCGTACGGGGTGCCACCGGGGCTGGGCAGTCACGTTCAGTGGGACCGCAAGCTCGACGCCCGGCTGGCCACCGCGCTGATGTCCATTCAGGCGATCAAGGGCGTGGAGATCGGCGACGGCTGGCAGCAGGCCCGCTCCCGCGGCTCCGAGGCGCACGACGAGATCATCCCGTCGGCCACCGGCGTCCGCCGGGTCACCGACCGGGCCGGCGGGCTGGAGGGTGGCATCACCACCGGCGAGCCGCTGCGGGTCCGCGCCGCTATGAAGCCGATCTCCTCGCTGAACCGGGCTCTGGCCACCGTGGACGTCACCACCGGCGAGCCGGCCACCGCGATCAACCAGCGTTCCGACGTCTGCGCGGTGCCCGCCGCGGCGGTGGTCGCCGAGGCGATGGTGGCGCTGGTGCTGGCCGAGGCGGCCACCGAGAAGTTCGGCGGAGACTCGATCGCCGAGATCCGCCGCAACCTGGCCGGGTACCTCGACGCGCTGGTCATCCGCTGATGGCGCCGGTCGTCGTGCTGGTCGGCGCGCCCGGCTGCGGCAAGACCACAGTGGGTCGGGCGCTCGCCGCCACCCTCGGCGTGGAGTTCCGCGACACCGACACCGACATCGAGCAGATGGCCGGCAAGCCGATCCCGGAGATCTTCATCGACGAGGGCGAGGAGCACTTCCGTACCCTGGAACGGGCTGCCGTGGCTGCGGCGCTTGCCGGCGGCACGGGCGTGCTCGCCCTCGGCGGCGGCGCGGTGCTGGCCGAGGAGACCCGGGCGGCCCTGATCGGGCACCGGGTGGTTCACCTCTCGGTCGAGCTGCCCGACGCGGTGCGGCGGGTCGGGCTCGGTGCCGGCCGGCCGCTGCTGGCGATCAACCCACGGGCCACCCTCAAGCACCTGCTGGACCAGCGCCGGCCGCTCTACGCCGAGGTCGCCACCGAGACGGTGGTCACCGACGGTCGCGCCCCGGCGCAGGTCGTCGCCGACGTCGCCGCCCTGCTGCCCCGCTGACGCGGACCTGTCGCGCCGATCTTGCACTTACTGTCCCGACCTAGGGGGCATTTCCCCCATCTCGGCAACCGGAACTGCAAGATCGGCGCAGTGGGGGTGGTCCTCAGCTGCGGGCGATCAGGTCGAGGACGTCGGCCAGACCCTTTGGCTCGCTGAGCATCGGCCAGTGCCCGGTGGGTAGCTCATGCAGCTGGCCGTCGGCCAGGCCGGTGAAGAACGGATGCTCCTGTTGGATCATCTGCTGCACGACGCTGAGTGGGAACGTGCTGGCGACCAGCGCTGTCGGTACCGCCCGTCCGCCGGTGCGTCGGACCGCGTCGGTGGCGGCCCGCAGCGGCTGCGGGGTGGCCCGGGTACGCAGCAGCGCGAGCGTCGGCTCGTCCAGGCCGGCCAGGTTGGTCGGGTCGGCGGCCGGATCCCAGGCCGGCGGCGGCAGCAGGTGCCCGGTGCCGATCGCGGCCCGCAGTCGCTGCTGCTCCTCCGGCGGCAGCGTGTCGAACTGCGCCGTGCCGTCCGGCAACGGCCCACTCTCCACGTAGACGATCCGGGCGATCCGGTCCGGGATGCGGTCCACCGCCTGGGCGGCCGGCATCCCCCCGCCGGAGTGCCCGACCAGTAGTACGTCGTGCAGGTCCTCGACCTCGATCAGTCGGACGATGTCGGTGGTGTGCGTGTCCAGGCTGACCTCCGGCCCGGCGAGGTGGTCGCGTTCGGCCACCCCGGTCAGCGTCATCGGATGGACCTCGTGCCCCTGCGACCGCAGCGCGACTGTCACGTCCCGCCATGCCCAGGCACCCAACCAGAATCCCGGCACCAGCACGAATGTCGCCATCTGTGGCTCCTTCTCTCGGTTACCGACAGACCGTACGATCTAATCCGGACAGGATCCGCCCGGATTGAAGGAGTGGCCCGTGTCACATCCCGCCGGACGAGTGCTGGCCCTGCTCGAACTGCTGCAGACCCGGCACCGGTCGACGGCCGCCGACCTCGCCGGTCACCTCGGTGTGGACGAGCGGACCGTCCGCCGGTACGCGAGCACGCTCGTCGAGCTGGGCATTCCCGTCACCGCCGACCGGGGCCGCTACGGCGGCTACCGGCTGCACTCCGGTTACAAGCTGCCGCCGCTGATGCTCACCGACGACGAGGCGGTGGCAGTGCTGCTCGGCCTCGTCGTCGCCGAACGGGTCGGGCTCGCCACCGAGCAGCCGGCCACCGCCACGGCGCTGGCGAAGATCCGCCGGGTGCTGCCGGCCGCGCTCGCCGACCGGCTCGCCGCCGTCCAGGAGCACCTGGGCTTCACCCTGCGTCGTGCGGAGCCGGAGCGCGGGCCGGCGTCCGGCACCCTGCTCGCGCTGGCCTCGGCCACCCGGCACCGGCAGCGGGTGGCGCTGGACTACCGCTCCTGGCGGGGCGAGCAGTCGCACCGCGAACTCGACCCGTACGGGCTGGTCTTCCACGCCGGCCGTTGGTATGTCACAGGCCACGACCACCGGCGCGGGGAGATCCGCACCTTCCGACTGGACCGGATCGGCGCGGTGACGCCCGGCGTGGCGACGTTCACAGTGCCGGACGGCTTCGAGGCGGTGGCCTGGGTGACCCGGTCGCTGGCCGGCGTGCCGTACACGCACGAGGTGGAGGTCGTGCTGGAGACCGACCTGGTCGCCGCCCGCCGCCGCATCCCGCCCAGCGTGGCCGAGTTGACCGCCACCACCGACGGGGTGCTGCTGCGGGCCCGAGCGGAGAGCCTGCCCGGAATGGCGGCGCTGCTCGCCGGGCTGGGCTGTCCGTTCACGGTGCGGCATCCGGACGCGCTGCGCGCCGCGGTGGCCGAACACGCCCGCCGGTTGGCGGACTGGGCCGCTCGGCCAGCAGGTGGACAGCCGCCCTCGCCGCGCCGCCCGCTGGACTAGGCTCCCGGCGATGGACGAGGTGACCCGAATTCCGGTCGGCGGCGAGCGGCCGTACGACGTCTTGGTGGGACGTGACCTGCTGGGCGCGCTGCCTGGCCTGCTGCCCGGCGCGACCCGGGTCGCTGTGCTGCACGCGCCTCCGCTCAAGGCCCTCGCGGACGCGCTCGGCGAACGCCTGCGCGCGGCCGGCGTCGAGCCGTTACCGATCGAGGTGCCCGACGCCGAGTCGGGAAAGCACATCGAGGTGGCTGCCTCCTGCTGGGATCGGCTCGGGGCGGCGGGTTTCACCCGTACCGACGCGGTCGTCGGGGTGGGCGGCGGCGCGGTGACCGACCTGGCCGGGTTCGTCGCGGCCTGCTGGTTGCGGGGTGTGCGCTGGGTGCCGGTGGCGACCTCGCTGCTGGGCATGGTGGACGCCGCGGTGGGCGGCAAGACGGGCATCAACACGGCCGCCGGCAAGAACCTGGTGGGCGCCTTCCACCCGCCGGTCGGGGTGTTGGCCGACCTCGCCACTCTGGACAGCCTGCCCGCTGTCGACCTGGCGGCCGGGTTGGCCGAGGTCGTCAAGTGCGGTTTCATCGCCGACCCGACGATCCTGGATCTCATCGAGAACGACCCGGAGGCCGCCACCGACCCCCGTGGGCCGGTGAGCCGGGAGCTGATCGAGCGGGCCATCCGGGTCAAGGCCGACGTGGTCGCCGGCGACCTGCGCGAGTCGGGCCTGCGGGAGGTGCTCAACTACGGTCACACCCTGGCCCACGCCATCGAGCAGAACGAGGGCTACCGCTGGCGGCACGGCCACGCCGTCGCCGTCGGCCTGGTGTACGCGGCCACGCTGGCGCGGCTCGCCGGGCGGCTGGACGCGCCGACCGCCGACCGACACCGGGTCACGCTGAGCGCGTTGGGCCTGCCGGTGAGCTACCCGGCCGACGCCTGGCCGCAGCTGTTGGCGGCGATGCGGGTGGACAAGAAGACCCGGGGCAGCCGGCTGCGCTTCGTGGTGCTCGACGGGCTGGCCCGCCCGGCGATGTTGGAGGGCCCCGACGACGCGTTGCTGGAGGCCGCCTACCGGGAGGTGGCGCGCCCGTGAAGGTCTACGTCTTGAACGGGCCGAACCTGGGCCGGCTGGGCACCCGCGAGCCCGACGTGTACGGCGCGACCAGCTACGCGGACCTGGTGGCGCTCTGCGAGAGCACCGGTCGGGAGCTGGGGCTGACGGTGACGGTCCGGCAGACCGACGCGGAGCACGAGCTGCTCGGCTGGCTGCACACGGCGGCCGACGAGGGCGCCGCCGTCGTGCTCAACCCGGCCGCCTGGTCGCACTACTCGTACGCGGTGCGGGACGCCTGCGCCATGCTGCGGGGGCCGCTGGTGGAGGTGCACATCTCCAACATCCACACCCGCGAGGATTTCCGGCACCACTCGGTGGTGTCGGCGGTGGCGACCGGGGTGATCTGCGGTCTCGGTATCGACGGTTATCGTCTCGCTCTGCACCATCTGGCCACCCGCTGAGGGCCCACCGACTGGGCGCTCCGAACGGGGGGCCGTCCGATTCGACGCAGCTTGTAGACTTGCCAGGTCTGTCCGCCAATTGATGATCAAGGCAGGAAATGGCCTCCACCAACGACCTCAAAAACGGCCTGGTACTCAACCTGGACGGCGAGCTTTGGGCCGTCGTCGAGTTCCAGCACGTCAAGCCCGGTAAGGGTGGTGCCTTCGTGCGCACCACGCTGAAGAACGTGCTGTCCGGGAAGGTGGTCGACAAGACCTTCAACGCGGGCACCAAGGTCGAAACCGCGACCGTTGACAAGCGCACGATGCAGTACCTGTACGCCGACGGTGAGGACTTCGTCTTCATGGATCTGGAGACCTTCGACCAGATCACCGTGCCCGGTGGCACCGTCGGTGAGGCAGCCAACTACCTGCTGCCCGAGGCGGAGGCGACAGTCGCCCAGCACGAGGGTGTGCCGCTCTACATCGAGCTGCCCACCAGCGTCGTGCTGGAGGTCACCTACACCGAGCCGGGCCTGCAGGGCGACCGTTCGACCGGCGGCACCAAGCCGGCGACCGTGGAGACCGGCGCGACAGTGCCGGTTCCGCTGTTCATCACCACCGGCGAGAAGATCAAGGTCGACACCCGCGACGGCCGTTACCTCGGCCGCGCCTGATGGCTGAGGGTTCCAAGCAGCAGATGCCGGCGCGCCGCAAGGCGCGCAAGCGGGCGCTGGATGTCCTGTACGAGGCCGACCTGCGGGACAAGCCTCCGGTGGAGGTGCTCGCCGGCTACGTGCAGCGGATCGAGCAGCCCCGGCCGGAGCACCTCGGCTACGCCGTGGGCCTGGTCGAGGGGGTTGCCGAGCACCTCAACCGGATCGACGAGCTGATCGCCAGCTACGCCGAGGGTTGGACGCTGGAGCGGATGCCGGTCGTCGACCGTAATCTGGCCCGGATCGCCGTCTACGAGTTGCTCTATGTCGACGAGATCGACGACGCGGTGGCGATCAGCGAGGCCGTGGAGCTGGCTCGGCAGATGTCGACTGACGATTCGCCGCGCTTCCTCAACGGAGTGCTCGGCCGGATCGCCGAGTACGCCACCCGCTGAGCGTCCGCACCGAACAATCCGAAAGGGCCCGTGCCGACTGGCACGGGCCCTTTCGGTGAAGCGGCAGATCAGGTGGAGCGGCAGATCAGGAGGCGAAGAACGCCCGGGGGTCGGCCACCAGCACGCCGTGCTCGGTGAGCCGCTCGATCAGGCCCGACGGTGAGGCGTCGTAGACGATCGCGAGCGCCCGCAGGTCGTCGGCGCGGATGGAGAGCACCCGGCCGTTGTAGTCGCCGCGCTGCTGCTGGATGGCGCGGGCGTAGCGGGCGACGTAGGCCAGGTCCTCGGAGGCCTCGTCGTAGAGCCGCTCCAGGTCCAGAACAATCTTGCTGGTGGGCTCGTGACGGACGCCACTGCCGTCAGGCAGCAGCTCCGAGACGGGTACGCGGTAGAACTCGGCCAACTCGGCCAGACGGGACACCGTCACGGCCCGGTCGCCACGCTCGTACGAGCCGACCACCACGGCCTTCCACCGCCCGTTCGACTTCTCCTCCACACCCTGCAGGGAGAGACCCTGCTGCTGGCGGATGGAGCGCAGGCGGGCGCCCAGAGACTTGGCGTATTCAGAGGGCATTCGGACACTCCCAGTGCTGCTCGGGGTTCTCCCGTCGATCGCTACGGAGCGTGACGGTACGGGGAATGCGACACGTGGTCAAGTGGTCGTGCCCCTCCCGTTGCGGAGCGTCCGGGGAGTTTTCCCCTTTTCCGGTACCTGACCCGGTGGTCAGCGGCCGCCGTCCATCACCCCGGTGACCACTGGTAACGTGGCGGAAGCCCCGGCCCAGGTCTGCTGAGCGGTCCGGCCGGAGGTGCCCGACATCCTTTAACGACCCGTCCCGTGAGGCGGGGAAGGAGGTCCGCCGTGGCGTACCCACCGGCTGCCCGCTCGTCACCACCGCAACAACCCTCGGTGAAGGTGATCCTCGCCAGCGCCGACGTGCAGCGCGTGGTCGACCGCATCGCCCACCAGATCCTGGAGAAGACCCAGGGCGCCGCCAACACGGTGCTGCTTGGGATTCCCACCCGGGGCACCCCCCTCGCCCGGCGGCTCGCCGACCGGATCAGCACCTTCGAGGACGTCGCCGTTCCGGTCGGTGTGCTCGACATCACCCTGTACCGCGACGACCTCCGTCGGCACGCCACCCGCGCGGTGGGTCCGACCGAGCTGCCCCCCGGCGGGATCGACGGCAAACGGGTCATCCTGGTCGACGACGTGCTCTTCTCCGGCCGCACCGTCCGGGCCGCGCTCGACGCGCTCAACGACGTGGGCCGCCCGGCCTCGGTGCAGCTCGCCGTCCTGGTCGACCGGGGCCACCGGGAGTTGCCGATCCGCGCCGACTACGTCGGCAAGAACATCCCGACCTCGCTCGCCGAGAGCGTCAAGGTGACGCTCGCCGAGATCGACGGGACGGACGAGGTCAAGCTCTACGGGGGGGCCGCCCAGTGAGCGCGAGGAGTGCAGCGCAGCGGAGCCCCGCAGTAGCGAACGAAAGGCCAGCAGAGTGATCAAGCATCTGCTCTCCGGCGGGGACCTGGACGCCGACACCGCCACCGAGATCCTGGACACCGCCGCCGAGATGGCCACCGTCGCCGGCCGGGAGATCAAGAAGCTTCCCGCGCTGCGCGGACGGACAGTGGTGAACCTCTTCTACGAGGACTCCACGCGTACCCGCATCTCCTTCGAGGCGGCGGCGAAGCGGCTCAGCGCCGACGTGATCAACTTTTCCGCGAAGGGTTCCAGCGTCACCAAGGGTGAGAGTCTGAAGGACACCGCGTTGACCCTCCAGGCGATGGGCGCGGACGCCGTCGTCATCCGACACCCCGCATCCGGCGCGCCGCACCGCCTGGCCAACTGGGTGGACGGGTCGGTCGTCAACGCCGGCGACGGCACCCACGAGCACCCCACTCAGGCGCTGCTGGACGCGTACACCATGCGGGCCCGGCTGGGCCGGCTCGCCGGCCTGTCGGTAGCGGTGGTCGGGGACGTGCTGCACTCCCGGGTGGCCCGCTCCAACGTGCTGCTGCTCTCCACCCTCGGCGCCAAGGTCACCCTGGTCGGACCGCCGACCCTCATCCCGGTCAACATCGCGGGCGCCCTCGCGCCCGGCACCGACGTCTCCTACGACCTCGACTCCGTCCTGCCGAACGTGGACGTGGTGATGATGCTGCGCGTGCAGCGGGAGCGGATGAACGACTCCTACTTCCCCTCCGCACGCGAGTACGCCCGCCGCTACGGGCTGGACGGGCCGCGGATGCGCCGGCTGCCCGAGCACGCGATCGTCATGCACCCCGGCCCGATGAACCGGGGGATGGAGATCACCCCCGAGGTCGCCGACTCACCCCGCTCCACCATCGTCGAACAGGTCACCAACGGGGTCTCCGTGCGGATGGCTGTCCTTTACCTGCTGCTCGGAGGGAACAACCGGTGACCGCGTACCTGATCACCAGCGTGAGTGTCGTCGGCGCCGCGCCGACCGACCTGCTGATCCGCGACGGCGTGATCGCCGAGGTCGGTCCCGGCCTGACCGCGCCGGACGCCACAGTCGTCGACGGCACCGGCCTGGTCGCCCTGCCCGGCCTCGTCGACCTGCACACCCACCTGCGCGAGCCCGGTCGGGAGGACGCCGAGACCGTCGAGTCCGGTTCCCGGGCGGCGGCTCTGGGCGGCTACACGGCGGTCTGCGCGATGGCCAACACCTCCCCGGTGGCGGACACCGCCGGTGTTGTCGAGCAGGTCTGGCGGCTCGGCCGCGAGGCCGGCCTGGTCGACGTGCAGCCGATCGGCGCTGTCACCGTCGGGCTGGCCGGCGAGCGGTTGGCCGAGCTGGGCGCGATGGCCGACTCCGCGGCCCGGGTGCGGATCTTCTCCGACGACGGGCACTGCGTCGCCGACCCGAAGTTGATGCGCCGAGCCCTGGAGTACGTCAAGGCGTTCGACGGGATCATCGCCCAGCACGCCGAGGAGCCCCGGCTCACCGAGGGCGCCCAGATGCACGAGGGCGAGGTCTCCACCCGGCTCGGCCTGATCGGCTGGCCGGCGGTCGCCGAGGAGGCGATCATCGCCCGGGACGTGCTGCTCGCCGAGCACGTGGGCAGCCGACTGCACGTCTGCCACGTCTCCACCGCCGGCAGCGTCGAGGTGCTGCGCCAGGCAAAGGCGCGCGGGGTACGCGTGACCGCCGAGGTCACCCCGCACCACCTGCTGCTCACCGACGAACGGGCGGAAACCTACGACCCGGTCTACAAGGTGAACCCGCCGCTGCGCACCGCCGCGGACATCGCCGCGCTGCGTGCCGCCCTCGCCGACGGGGTGATCGACGTGATCGCCACCGACCACGCCCCGCACGCGGTGGAGGACAAGGAGTGCGAGTGGGCGTACGCCCGACCGGGGATGCTCGGTCTGGAGACGGCCCTCTCCATCGCGCTGGACGTGCTCGGCCCCGAGTGGGACCTGATCGCCGAGCGGATGTCGCGCACCCCCGCACGGATCGCCGGCCTCACCGGGCACGGCGTCGACCCCGCGCCGGGTGTCCCGGCCAACCTGACCCTGATCGACCCGGCCGCCCACCGCACCATCGAGCCGGCGGAGCTGGCCAGTCGCAGTCGCAACACCCCGTACGCCCGCATGACGCTGCCAGGTCGCATCGTGGCGACCTTCCTGCGCGGCGAGCCGACGGTCCTGGACGGAAAGGCTGTCAAGTAATGGTCAAGCGCAGACCCGCAATCCTGGTGCTGGAGGATGGGCGCACGTTCCCCGGCGAGGCGTACGGCAGCGTCGGAGAGACCTTCGGCGAGGCGGTCTTCAACACCGGCATGACCGGTTATCAGGAGACCCTGACCGACCCGTCGTATCACCGTCAGGTGGTGGTGCAGACCGCGCCGCACATCGGCAACACCGGCGTCAACGGCGAGGACGACGAGTCCGGTCGGATCTGGGTGGCCGGCTACGTCGTGCGCGACCCGGCCCGGATCGGCTCGAACTGGCGGGCCACCGGTGGTCTCGAGGACCGCCTCGCCACCGAGGGCGTGGTGGGCATCAGTGGCGTGGACACCCGGGCGCTGACCCGGCACCTGCGCGAGCGGGGCGCGATGCGGGTGGGCATCTCCAGCATCGACAACGACCCGCAGAGCCTGCTGGCCCGGGTCCGCCAGGCGCCGCAGATGGTCGGCGCGGACCTGTCCGCCGAGGTGAGCACCGCCGAGCCGTACACCGTCGAGGCCCTGGGCGAGCACCGGTTCACGGTGGCCGCCCTGGACCTGGGCATCAAGCGCAACGTGCCGCGTCGGCTGGCCACCCGCGGGGTGACCACCCACGTGCTGCCGGCGTCGTCGAGCATCGAGCAGATGCTCGCCACCGGCGCCGACGCGATCTTCCTCTCGCCCGGCCCGGGCGACCCGGCCACCGCCGACGCCCCGGTGGAGCTGGCCCGGGAGGCGCTGCGGCGGGAGGTGCCGCTGTTCGGCATCTGCTTCGGCAGCCAGATCCTCGGTCGGGCGCTCGGCTTCGGCACCTACAAGCTGGGCTACGGCCACCGGGGGATCAACCAGCCGGTGCTCGACCGGGTCACCGGCAAGGTCGAGGTGACCAGCCACAACCACGGCTTCGCGGTGCAGGTCCCCGGCTCGGGCAACGGCGCGGTCGTCCCCGACCAGGTGATCGACACCGACTTCGGTGGCGTACGGGTGTCGCACGTCTGCCTCAATGACAACGTGGTCGAGGGGCTGCGGGCCGTGGACCTGCCCGCGTTCACCGTCCAGTACCACCCGGAGGCGGCGGCCGGTCCGCACGACGCGGACTACCTCTTCGACCGATTCGCCGATCTCATCGAGGGCCGGACCCACAGCAGGGGGCGCAGCAATGCCTAAGCGGACCGATCTCAAGCACATCCTCGTGATCGGCTCCGGGCCGATCGTCATCGGGCAGGCCTGCGAGTTCGACTACTCCGGCACCCAGGCGTGCCGGGTGCTGCGCAGCGAGGGGATCCGGGTCAGCCTGGTCAACTCCAACCCGGCGACCATCATGACGGACCCGGAGTTCGCCGACGCGACGTACGTCGAGCCGATCACCCCGGAGTTCGTGGAGCTGGTCATCGCCAAGGAGCGCCCGGACGCGATCCTCGCGACCCTCGGTGGGCAGACCGCGCTGAACACGGCCGTCGCCCTGCACGAGGCCGGCGTCCTGGAGAAGTACGGCGTGGAGCTGATCGGCGCGAACATCGACGCCATCAACCGCGGCGAGGACCGGCAGCTGTTCAAGGAGATCGTGGCGAAGGCCGGCGTACGGCTGGGCGTCGACGACCCGACCGGGTTGGTGCCCCGCTCGCGGGTCTGCCACTCCATGGACGAGGTCGAGGCGACAGTCGCCGAGCTGGGCCTGCCGGTGGTGATCCGGCCGTCGTTCACCATGGGTGGCCTGGGCTCCGGCATGGCGCACACCCCGGAGGACCTGGCCCGCATCGCCGGCGACGGCCTGTCCGCCAGCCCGGTGCACGAGGTGCTCATCGAGGAGAGCGTGCTCGGCTGGAAGGAGTACGAGCTCGAGCTGATGCGCGACCGGCACGACAACGTGGTGGTGGTCTGCTCGATCGAGAACATCGACCCGATGGGTGTGCACACCGGCGACAGCGTCACAGTGGCCCCGGCCATGACGCTCACCGACCGGGAGTACCAGCGCCTGCGTGACCTGGGCATCGCCGTGCTGCGCGAGGTCGGGGTGGACACCGGCGGCTGCAACATCCAGTTCGCGGTCAACCCGGTCGACGGCCGGATCGTCGTGATCGAGATGAACCCCCGGGTGTCGCGGTCCTCGGCGCTGGCCTCCAAGGCGACCGGCTTCCCGATCGCGAAGATCGCCGCGAAGCTGGCCATCGGCTACACCCTCGACGAGATCCCCAACGACATCACCCTGAAGACCCCGGCGGCGTTCGAGCCGACCCTCGACTACGTGGTGGTGAAGATCCCCCGGTTCGCGTTCGAGAAGTTCCCCGGCGCCGACCCGGAGCTGACCACCACGATGAAATCGGTGGGCGAGGCGATGAGCCTCGGGCGCAACTTCACCGAGGCGCTGAACAAGGCGATGCGCTCGATGGAAACGAAGGCCGCCGGTTTCTGGACCGTGCCGGACCCGGCCGGTGTCACGCTCGCGGACACTCTCGCCGCGTTGCGGATCCCGCACGACGGCCGGCTGTACACCGTCGAGCGGGCGCTGCGCCTCGGCGCGTCGATCGCCGAGGTCGCCGAGGCCTCCGGCGGGATCGACCCGTGGTTCCTGGACCAGATCGCCGCCCTGATCGAGCTGCGTACGGAGATCGTGGACGCGCCGGTGCTCGACGCCGACCTGCTGCGGGTGGCGAAGCGGGCCGGTCTGTCCGACCGGCAGCTCGCCGCGCTGCGCCCGGAGTTGGCCGCCGAGGACGGCGTACGGACCCTGCGCCACCGCTTGGACGTGCGCCCGGTCTACAAGACGGTGGACACCTGCGCGGCCGAGTTCGAGGCGACCACGCCGTACCACTACTCGACGTACGACCTGGAGACCGAGGTCGTGCCGTCGGACCGGCCGAAGGTGCTGATCCTGGGCTCCGGCCCGAACCGGATCGGGCAGGGCATCGAGTTCGACTACTCCTGCGTGCACGCGGTGCAGGCGCTGCGGTCGGCCGGCTACGAGACGGTCATGGTCAACTGCAACCCGGAGACGGTCTCCACCGACTACGACACCGCCGACCGGCTCTACTTCGAGCCGCTGACCTTCGAGGACGTCCTGGAGGTCTGGCACGCGGAGGACTCGTCCGGCCGGGCGGCCGGCGGGCCGGGCGTGGTCGGGGTGGTCGTCCAGCTCGGCGGGCAGACCCCGCTGGGGTTGGCGCAGCGGCTCAAGAACGCCGGTGTGCCGATCGTCGGCACCTCCCCGGAGTCGATCCACCTGGCCGAGGAGCGCGGCGCGTTCGGCGCGGTGCTGGCCCGCGCCGGACTGCGCGCGCCTGCGCACGGCATGGCCACCTCGTACGACGAGGCCAAGGCGATCGCCGACGAGATCGGCTACCCGGTGCTGGTCCGGCCGTCGTACGTGCTGGGCGGGCGGGGCATGGAGATCGTCTACGACGACCCGACACTGCGCGACTACATCGGCCGGGCCACCGACATCTCCCCGGACCACCCGGTGCTGGTGGACCGGTTCCTCGACGACGCCATCGAGATCGACGTGGACGCGCTGTGCGACGCCGACGGCGAGGTCTACATCGGCGGCGTGATGGAGCACATCGAGGAGGCGGGCATCCACTCCGGCGACTCGTCCTGTGCGCTCCCGCCGATCACCCTCGCGGGCTCGCACCTGGTCGAGGTCCGCCGCTACACCGAGGCCATCGCGCGTGGCGTCGGGGTCCGTGGCCTGCTCAACGTGCAGTACGCCCTCAAGGACGACGTGCTCTACGTGCTGGAGGCCAACCCGCGCGCGTCGCGGACCGTCCCGTTCGTCTCCAAGGCCACGGCGGTGCCGCTGGCCAAGGCGGCGGCCCGGATCGCGCTCGGGGCGAGCATCGCCGAGCTGCGCGCCGAGGGCCTGCTGCCGGCGACGGGGGACGGGGGCACGATGCCCGCCGACGCGCCGGTCGCGGTCAAGGAGGCGGTGCTGCCGTTCAAGCGTTTCCGGACCCGCGCGGGCAAGGGGATCGACTCGCTGCTCGGGCCGGAGATGAAGTCGACCGGCGAGGTGATGGGCATCGACACCAACTTCGGGTACGCCTTCGCCAAGAGCCAGTCGGCCGCGTACGGGTCGCTGCCGACCGCCGGGAAGATCTTCGTCTCGGTGGCCAACCGGGACAAGCGCGGCATGATCTTCCCGATCAAGCGGCTGGCCGATCTGGGCTTCGAGATCGTCGCCACCGCCGGCACGGCCGAGGTGCTGCGCCGGCACGGCATCGCCTGTGAGCAGATCCGTAAGCACTACCAGGCCGGTGCGGGCGACGACGCGGTGTCGTTGATCGGCGGCGGCCACGTCGCACTGGTGATCAACACGCCGCAGGGCTCGGGTGCCAGCGCCCGATCCGACGGCTACGAGATCCGCAGCGCGGCCGTCACCGCTGACATCCCCTGCATCACCACGGTCCCCGGCGCCGCCGCGGCGGTGATGGGCATCGAGGCGCGGATCCGCGGCGACATGCAGGTCCGCCCCCTTCAGGACCTGCACGCCATCCTGCGGGCGGCCCAGTGACAGTGTTCGAGCAGGCGGTACGGCCGTTGTTGTTCCGGCTCGGGGGCGGGGACGCCGAGGCGGCGCACGAGTGGACGTTGCGGCGGTTGGCGGCCCTGTCGCGGCGGCCGGCGGCGCTCGCCGCGCTGCGGGCCCGGTACGCGGTCGACGCGCCGCGCACGGTGTTCGGGGTGCGGTTCCCCAACCCGGTCGGGTTGGCCGCCGGTATGGACAAGGACGGCGCGGCGCTGCCGGCCTGGCCGGCGCTCGGCTTCGGTTTCGTGGAGGTCGGCACCGTCACCGCGCACGCCCAGCCGGGCAACCCCCGGCCGCGGCTGTTCCGGCTGCCGGCCAGCGAGGCGGTGGTCAACCGGATGGGCTTCAACAACGCCGGGGCCGCCGCGCTGGCCGCCCGGTTGGCGGCGCTGCCGCGCCCGCTCGGGGTGCCGCTGGGCATCTCGCTGGGCAAGTCCAAGGTGACACCGCTGGACGAGGCGGTCGAGGACTACCTCGCCTCGTACCGGGCGTTGCGCGGGCACGGCGACTACTTCGCGGTGAACGTGTCCTCACCGAACACCCCGGGTCTGCGGTCCTTGCAGGACCGTGGCCACCTGGACGCGCTGCTCGGCGCGCTGGTGGGGGAGAAGCCGGTGCTGGTCAAGATCGCACCAGACCTGACCGAGGCGGCGATCGCCGAGCTGCTGGAGGTCTGCCTGGCCCGGGGCGCCGCCGGGGTGATCGCCACCAACACCACGCTGTCCCGGGACGGGCTGGCCGACGTCGACGTCGAGCGTGGCGGGCAGGCCGGTGGCCTCTCCGGTCGGCCGCTCACCGGGCGGGCCCGCGACGTGGTCGCGTTCGTCCACTCCGAGACCGGCGGCCGGCTGCCGATCGTCGGCGTCGGCGGGGTGCTGGACCCGGACGACGCGGCGCGGATGTTCGATGCCGGCGCCGCCCTGGTGCAGCTCTACACAGGCTTCATCTACCGTGGACCGGCCCTGGTCCGCGCCGCCGCCCGCGCGGCGGCCGCAACGGCGGCACCGGACGCGGTCGCCGGGCGGTGACCGCGCCGGCCCGGTGCTCGCCCGGCCTCGCGTCGGGCGGGCCCGCGTCGGCTCGCCGCCGAACCGGCTGCGCGCCCGGGAGGCGATCCTCGTTGCTGGCCTTCGGCTCTGCTTCAACCCACGCAGCGGCCGACGGTGGCGCAGGGATGACCCGGCTCGGCTGTGGGACGTCCGCCGCCCGGCCCGTCAGTGTCTGGAAGGAGTACCCGTGACACCCGAGGAGATCCTGGCCTTCGACCGGGCGCACGTCTGGCACCCGTACGCCGCGCTGCCGCCGGCCAACCCGCCGTACGTGGTGCGCGGCGCCGAGGGGGTACGGCTCACCCTGGCCGACGGGCGGGAGTTGGTGGACGGCATGTCGTCCTGGTGGGCGGCGATCCACGGGTACCGGCACCCGGTGCTGGACGCGGCGGTGACCGATCAGCTGGGCCGGATGAGCCACGTGATGTTCGGCGGGCTCACCCACGAGCCGGCGGTGCAGCTGGCCCGGACCCTGGTCGAGCTGACCCCGGACGGCCTGGAGCACGTGTTCCTGGCCGACTCCGGCTCGGTCAGCGTCGAGGTGGCGGTGAAGATGTGCCTGCAGTACCAGCGGGCCGTCGGGCGGCCCCAGCGGCGCCGGCTGGCGACCTGGCGGGGCGGCTACCACGGCGACACCTTCCATCCGATGAGCGTCTGCGACCCGGAGGGCGGGATGCACCACCTGTGGGGCGACGTGCTGCCCCGGCAGGTGTTCGCCCCGGTGCCGCCGGGCGGTTTCACCGATCCGCCCGACGACGCGTACGTGGCGGCGCTGGTGGAGACGGTCGAGCGGCACGCCGACGAGGTGGCCGCCGTGATCGTCGAGCCCGTCGTCCAGGGGGCCGGCGGGATGCGCTTCCACCATCCGGGTTACCTGCGGGTGCTGCGCGAGGTGACCCGGGCGCACGGAATTCTGCTGATCTTCGACGAGATCGCCACCGGGTTCGGCCGTACCGGCGAGATGTTCGCCGCCGAGCACGCCGCTGTGACCCCGGACGTGCTCTGTGTGGGCAAGGCGCTGACCGGGGGGTACCTGACCCTCGCGGCGACGGTGTGCACCGCTGAGGTCGCCCGGGGCATCTCGGCGACCGGCGTGCTGGCGCACGGGCCCACGTTCATGGGTAACCCGTTGGCCTGCGCGGTGGCGAACGCCTCCATCGGGCTGCTGCGGGCCGGAGACTGGGCCGGCCAGGTCGCCAGGGTCGGCGCCGGCCTGCGCGCCGGTCTGGAGCCCCTGCGCGGCACGCCGGGCGTGGCCGACGTACGGGTCCTCGGCGCGATCGGCGTGGTCCAGCTCGATCACGAGGTCGACCTCGGCGCGGCGACCGCCGCCGCTGTCGCCCAGGGGGTGTGGCTGCGTCCGTTCCGCGACCTGATCTACACGATGCCGCCGTACGTCACCGACGACGTCGACCTGGCCCGGATCGCGACCGGGGTGGCGGCGGCGGTGGCGGCCGGCTGAGTCGGCCCGGCCACCGGGTCGACGGGTTACCCGGGCGGGTCGGCCGTCCGGACGAGAAGAGGGGAACACTCCGATGGAGAGCTTCGGTACCCGGCTGCACCGGGCGATCACCGAGCGGGGCCCACTCTGTGTGGGCATCGACCCGCATCCCGGTCTGCTGGCTCAGTGGGGCCTCCCGGACGACGTTCAGGGGCTCGACCGGTTCAGCCGGATCGTGGTGGAAGCCCTCGGTGACCGGGTTGCGGTAGTCAAGCCTCAGTCGGCCTTTTTCGAGCGGTTCGGGTCCCGAGGTGTGGCGATTCTTGAGTCAACTATCCGACAGTTACGGGATGCCAACTCGCTCGTTCTGCTCGACGTCAAGCGCGGCGACATCGGCTCGACGGTGAGCGCGTACGCCGCCGCGTACCTTGATCCATCCAGCCCTGTGTATGTCGACGCGGTCACCGCGAGCCCCTACCTCGGGGTCGGTTCGCTGGCGCCGATGTTCGAACTGGCCGCCGAGCACGGCGGCGGGGTGTTCGTGCTGGCCCTCACCTCCAACCCCGAGGGCGCGGCCGTGCAGCGGGCCGTCACGGCGGACGGCCGCACCGTGGCGCAAACCGTGATCGACGAGATTTCCCAGCTCAACAGGGGTGCGTCACCGCTCGGGAGCTTCGGTCTGGTGGTCGGCGCGACCATCGGTGACACCGGTCACGACCTCTCCGGTGTGGGTGGCCCACTGCTCGCTCCGGGGCTCGGCGCGCAGGGTGCCGGCGCAGCCGATCTGCGTACCGTCTTCGGTTCGAGCCTCGCCTCGGTGCTCCCGTCGTACTCCCGGGAAGTGCTTTCGGCAGGCCCCGATGTGGCCGCGCTGCGGGCCGCCGCGGACCGCGTGTTGGTCGACTGTCGGGCCGTCCTGCCTGCCCGGTGACTGACTGACGGGTCGGTCACTCTACGGTGATCATGCGGCCCCCACGTTGCCGAAAGCTCCGTTGGCCGCTAGTTTTCCCCGCGCTGGGAACCATGGACCCCTTGGTTCACAGCGACACCACGTTTCACAGATGCGGCGGTGCGCCCCGCCCGCCGCGATAGGGACCTGAGGAGAACTGGTGCCGCTCCCGTCACTGACCCCCGAACAACGCGCTGCCGCGCTCGAGAAGGCCGCGGAGATCCGCAAGGCCCGTGCTCAGCTGAAGGAGCAGCTCAAGCAGGGCAAGACCACCCTCGGTGCCGTCCTCGAGCGGGCCGAGAGCGACGACGTCGTTGGCAAGCTCAAGGTGTCGGCCGTCCTGCAGGCCATGCCGGGCATCGGCAAGATCCGGGCTACCCAGATCATGGAGAAGCTCAAGATCGCCGACAGCCGTCGCCTGCGTGGCCTCGGCGAGCAGCAGCGCAAGGCACTGCTTGGAGAGTTCGCCGCCAACTGAACCTGGCAGCGTGTAGAAACAAGCAGTGAGCACGGATGACGAGGCGCGCCCGGCGGCTCGGCTCACTGTCCTGGCTGGACCTTCGGGTTCCGGCAGGGAGAGTGTCGTCGAGCTCGTCCGGGCGCGTTCTCCGTCCGTGTGGATCCCGGTTGCGGCAACCACCAGGCCGCGCCGGGAGTCGGAGATCGACGGGGTGGACCGCGTCTTCCTCGCCCCCGCCGAGTTCGATCGACGGATCGTCGACGGCGAGCTGCTGGAGTGGTCCCGGATCGGGTCGCACCGCCGGGGCACCCCGTACCCGCCGCTGCGCGCCCGGCTCGACGCCGGGCAGCCGGTGCTGCTCCCGCTCGACCTGCGCGGCGTCCCACTGGTCCGGGCACGCCTGCCCGATGCCCGGCTGGTGTTGCTGAGCCCACCCGGGTACGCGCCCGACGCCACGGTGGCCGCCACCGTCGAGCACGCGCTGACCCACGACCACACCGAACGGGTGGTCGAGGAGCTGGTAGGCTTACTCGGTTCTTCTTATCCGGATCCGGCCTGGTCACGCGTGCGTGGCTGACGGCCGGCCGCCGTTGAGACTCAGCACCGCGTCCGCGCGGCTCGAAAGACGCAGAGGTTAATTCGTGGGATCCATCGCCAACCCCGAAGGCATCACCAACCCGCCGATCGACGAGCTCCTCGAGAAGACGACGTCGAAGTACGCGCTGGTCATCTTCGCCGCCAAGCGCGCGCGCCAGGTCAACGCCTACTACAGCCAGCTCGGTGAGGGTCTGCTGGAGTACGTCGGCCCGCTCGTCGAGACCACCCCGCAGGAGAAGCCCCTCTCCATCGCCATGCGCGAGATCAACTCGGGCCTGCTCACCGCCGAGCCGACCGACCAGCCGTAAGCCCCCGCTGGCCGATGTCCGCCTCGATCGTCCTCGGGGTCGGCGGCGGCATCGCCGCCTACAAGGCGTGCGAGCTGCTGCGACTCTTCACCGAATCGGGTCACCGGGTTCGGGTCGTGCCGACCGCGTCGGCGCTCCGCTTCGTTGGAGCGCCGACCTGGGCCGCGCTCTCCGGTCAACCGGTCGCCGACGACGTCTGGACCGACGTCCACGAGGTGCCGCACGTCCGGCTCGGTAAGCAGGCCGACCTGGTGGTGGTCGCGCCGACCACCACCGACCTGCTCGCCAAGGCCGCCCACGGCCTCGCCGACGACCTCCTGACCAACACCCTGCTGACCGCCCGCTGCCCGGTCCTGCTGGCCCCGGCCATGCACACCGAGATGTGGGAGCACCCCGCCACAGTGGCCAACGTGGCCACGTTGCGCTCCCGTGGGGTCCGGGTCATCGAGCCCGCCGTCGGCCGGCTCACCGGCGCCGACACCGGCAAGGGTCGACTGCCCGACCCGGCGGAGATCTTCGCCGTCGCCGGTCGGCTCCTGGCCCGCGGCGACTCCGCCCCCGCCGACCTGGCCGGTCGCCGGGTGGTCGTCACCGCCGGCGGCACCCGTGAGCCCCTCGACCCGGTGCGTTTCCTGGGCAACCGTTCGTCGGGCAAGCAGGGGTACGCGTTCGCCCGCGCGGCGGTCGCCCGGGGTGCCCGGGTCACACTGATCTCGGCCAACGTCGGCCTCGCGGACCCGGCCGGGGTCGACCTGATCCGGGTGGGCACCACCGCCGAGTTGCGGGAGGCGACAGTCAAGGCCGCCGTCGAGGCCGACGCGGTGGTGATGGCGGCGGCTCCGGCCGATTTCCGGCCCGCGACGTACGCGACTGGCAAAATCAAGAAGTCGGACGACGGTGTCGCACCCACCATCGAGCTCGTCACGAACCCGGACATCGCGGCGGAGCTCGGCCAGCGCAAACGACCAGGGCAGGTGCTGGTGGTGTTCGCCGCCGAGACCGGCGACGCCGAGGCCAACGGCCGGGCGAAACTCGCCCGGAAGCGGGCCGACCTGATCGTGGTCAACGAGGTCGGTCCGGACCTGGTCTTCGGCGCCGACACCAACACGGTGACGGTCATCGGCGCGGACGGCTCGGTCAGCCGGCCGCCCGAGCAGGCAAAGGAAGCCGTGGCCGACGCCGTGTGGGATCTCGTCGTGGCGCGGCTACCTGGCCGCTCCTGACGGGTGGAACAGGGCGCGACCGATCCCGACACCGGCCGCAGTGGTGATTAGACTGCCGCGGAACGACCTCATACGCTTAGGAGTGCCGTGACACGCCGTCTCTTCACGTCCGAATCGGTCACGGAAGGCCACCCGGACAAGATCGCTGACCAGATCAGCGATGGCATCCTCGACGCGCTGCTGACCGAGGATCCCCACAGCCGCGTGGCAGTGGAGACCATGATCACCACCGGTCAGGTGCACATCGCCGGTGAGGTGACCACCAAGGCGTACGCCGACATCCCGACGATCGTCCGCCGGACCATCCTCGACATCGGTTACGACTCGTCGAAGAAGGGCTTCGACGGCGCCTCCTGCGGGGTCAGCGTCTCCATCGGCGCGCAGTCCGAGGACATCGCGCAGGGTGTGGACAACGCCTTCGAGCTGCGTACCGGGGCGTCGGAGAGCGCGCTGGACGCGCAGGGCGCCGGCGACCAGGGCATGATGTTCGGCTTCGCCTGCTCGGAGACGCCCGAGCTGATGCCGCTGCCGATCGCGCTCGCGCACCGGCTGGCCCGCCGCCTCTCGGCGGTGCGCAAGGACGGCACGATCCCGTACCTGCGGCCGGACGGCAAGACCCAGGTCACCATCGAGTACGAGGGGCTGCGCCCGGTCCGGCTGAACACCGTCGTCGTGTCCAGCCAGCACGCCGCCGACATCTCGCTGGACTCGCTGCTCACCCCGGACGTGCGCGACCACGTGATCGCCCCGGAGTTGGAGAGCCTCGGCCTGGACACCGACGGCTACCGGCTGTTGGTCAACCCGACCGGCCGGTTCGAGATCGGCGGCCCGATGGGCGACGCCGGGCTGACCGGTCGCAAGATCATCGTTGACACCTACGGCGGGTACGCCCGCCACGGAGGCGGCGCGTTCTCCGGCAAGGACCCGTCGAAGGTGGACCGCTCGGCCGCGTACGCGATGCGCTGGGTGGCCAAGAACGTGGTCGCCGCCGGCCTGGCCGAGCGGTGCGAGGCGCAGGTCGCCTACGCGATCGGCAAGGCGCACCCGGTGAGCCTGTTCATCGAGACGTTCGGCACCGAGACCGTGCCCGTCTCGTCGATCGAGAAGGCCGTCACGGAGGTGTTCGACCTGCGTCCGGCCGCGATCATCCGGGACCTCAACCTGCTCCGCCCGATCTACCAGCAGACCGCCGCGTACGGCCACTTCGGCCGGGAGCTGCCGGACCTGACCTGGGAGAGCACCGACCGGGCCGCCGACCTCAAGTCGGCCGCGGGAGCCTGACCGCCACCAAGCGCAGCGACCGGCGACCCGCGGACGGGTCGCCGGTCGCGCGCGTCTGCGTGGATGTCGGACTGGCGCACCTGGACCGGCCGTTCGACTACCTGGTGCCGGCCGAGCTGGACGAGGTGGCGGTGCCCGGTACCCGGGTGAAGGTGCGCTTCGCCGGGCAACTCGTCGACGGGTGGTTGCTGTCGCGCGCCGACGACTCGGGGCACACCGGCCGCCTCGCGTACCTGGAGAAGGTGGTCTCCCCGGAGCCGGTGCTGGCCCCCGAGGTCGCCCGGCTGGCCCGGGCGGTCGCCGACCGGTACGCGGGCAGCCTCGCCGACGTGCTCCGGCTCGCCGTGCCACCCCGGCACGCGCGGGTGGAGAAGGAGCCCCACGACGAGCCACCCACCCCGGCGGCCCCCACCGGGGCGGTCGACCCGCGCGGGTGGCGCGACTACCCGACCGGCCCGGCCCTGCTGCGGGCGCTCGCCGACGGCCGGGCGCCCCGCGCGGTCTGGTCGGCGCTGCCCGGTGAGGACTGGGCGGCCCGTTACGCCGACGCGGTGGCGGCCACCGTCGCCAGTGGGCGCGGCGCGGTGGTCGTGGTGCCCGACGCGCGTGACCTCGACCGCCTCGACGCGGCGCTCACCGGCGTGCTCGGCCCGGGGCGGCACGTCAGCCTCTCCGCCGCGCTCGGCCCGGCCCGGCGGTACCGGGCGTTCCTCGCCGCTCGCCGTGGTCAGGTGCCGGTGGTGATCGGCACCCGGGCGGCGATGTTCGCCCCGGTGGCCCGGCTCGGCCTCGTCGCCGTCTGGGACGACGGTGACGACCTGCACTCCGAGCCCCGGGCGCCCTACCCGCACGCCCGCGACGTGCTGCTCACCCGCGCCCACCTCGCCGAGGCCGGCGCGCTGGTCGGGGGGTACGCCCGGACGGCCGAGGCGCAGCTGCTGGTGGAGACCGGTTGGGCCCCGGAGGTGGTCGCCGACCGGGCCACAGTGCGGGCGCGGATCCCGGCCATCGCGCCGACCGGGGACGACCCGCAACTGGCCCGCGACCCCGGGGCCGCCACCGCCCGGCTGCCCAGCCTGGCCTGGACGGCTGCCCGCGACGCGCTCCGCCAGGACCTGCCGGTGCTGGTGCAGGTGCCCCGCCGCGGCTACCTTCCGTCGATCTCCTGCGCCGAGTGCCGCACCCCGGCCCGCTGCGCGCACTGCGCCGGCCCGCTCGCGCTGCCCTCGGCCGGCGGCACCCCGGCCTGCCGGTGGTGCGCCCGGGTGGCGGCCGCGTACGCCTGCCCGGAGTGCGGTGGGCGGCGGCTGCGGGCCGCGGTGACCGGCGCCCGGCGGACCGCCGAGGAGCTGGGCCGGGCGTTCCCCGACGTGCCGGTGCGCACCTCGGGGCGCGAGGAGGTGCTGACCGACGTGCCAGGTGGCGCGGCCCTCGTGGTGGCCACCCCGGGCGCCGAGCCGGTCGCCGAGGGCGGCTACGGCGCGGTGCTGCTGCTCGACTCGTGGGCCCTGCTGACCCGGGCCGACCTGCGCGCCGGCGAGGAGGCGTTGCGCCGCTGGCTGGCGGCGGCGGCGCTGGCCCGCCCGGCGCCGGCCGGTCGGGTGGTGGTGGTCGCCGACGGCGCGCTCGCCCCCGTGCAGGCGCTGCTGCGCTGGGACGCCGGCTGGTTCGCCGGTCGGGAGCTGGCCGAGCGCCGGGAGCTGGGCTTCCCGCCGGCAGTGCGGATGGCGAGCGTCACAGGAGCGGCCGAGGCGGTGGCGGACCTGCTGGCGGCGGCGCGGCTGCCGGACGACGCCGAGGTGCTCGGGCCGGTGCCGGCCGAGGAGGGCCGGGAGCGGATGTTGGTCCGGGTGCCCCGGGCCCGGGCCGCCGCGCTCGCCGAGGCGTTGCACTCGGCCGCCGGCGTCCGGGCCGCTCGCAAGGCCGCCGATCCGGTTCGTCTCCAGGTCGATCCGCTGAGCCTGTTCTGAGGCGTTTCGGCCGGTGCCGACGGTCGCGGACCTCGCCCGCTGCCGGGGGCCCTCGCACACTGCGTCCGGCAAAGTGGTGGCGCCCGAGTGGTAGCATCGCCCGTCATGCCAAGGCGTACGACGGGCTCCAGTTCGCGAGGGGGCGTCAGCCGCGCCGAGCTGGAGCCGTCGCGGGATGGCGCGACGGACGATGGCGGGAACGCGTCGGTCGGGCGCGAGGTCGATGATGTCAATGAGCCGGTGATCAGGGGTGGACCAGTCGTGACCGTTGGACAATCGATCGTCTTCAACGGCGACCTCGGCAGCGGCAAGAGCACCGTGTCGGTCGAGATCGCCAAGCGGCTCGGCATGCGCCGGGTCAGCGTGGGGGACCTCTACCGGGAGATGGCGCAGCAGCGGCAGATGACAGCGCTGCAGCTCAACCTGCACGCCGAGCTCGACCAGGCCGTCGACGGCTACGTCGACCAGCTTCAGCGGGACATCGCCGCCTCGGGTGAGCGCCTCATCATGGACTCCCGGCTGGCCTGGCACTTCTTCACCGATGCGCTCAAGGTGCACATGATCACCGAGCCGGGCGAGGCGGCCCGCCGGGTGCTCGCCCGCCCCTCCGGGCCGGCGGAGAGCTACGCCTCCCTGGACGAGGCCAAGGCCAAGCTCCGGGAGCGCAGCGCGAGCGAGCGCAGCCGGTTCATCATCCGTTACGGGGTGGACAAGGCCCGGCTGCGCAACTATGACCTGATCTGTGACACGACCCGGGCGTCCGCCACCGAGGTGATCGAGCACATCGTGGCCGCGTACGAGGGCACGCTCGGCGCCGAGGTGCTGCGCGACGCGCCGCCGCTGCTGCTGCTGGACCCGGCCCGGGTCTACCCGACCGAGGACATCGCCACCCTGCGCGGTCTGTGGGACACCGACTTCGTCGGTGGGGTGGCCGAGGCCGGCGACGAGGCCCTCGAACCGCTGAAGATCGGGTTCACCGGCGAGTACTTCTTCGTCGTCGACGGCCACCGCCGCCTCAGCGCCGCCCTGCAGAACGGGTTCTCCCTGGTGCCCGCCCAGCTGGTCGCCGAGGTCGACGAGCCGGTAGTGGGTGGGATGACAGCGATCGACTACTTCGCCGCCCAGGTGCGCCCCGGCCTGGTCTACGACTGGGAGGCGGCTCACAAGATCCAACTGCCGCTGCCCGAGCCCGCGCTGCTCCGCGGCGACGCGGTGCTCGCGGGCGACCCCGGCGCCAGCGTCTGACCCCGGCGTGAGGCCGGGCCGACGCGCGGGGTGCGCGCGCCGGCCCGGCCACCGAGTCGTACGGCGGTCGCCGCGACGGCTCAGCCGAGGATGACGCCTGAGGCGCCCACGCCGGCCATGCCGGAGAAGATGTCCTCGTAGTACATCCGCCAGGCGCAGACCCGACCGGCGGTCACGTAGCCGGTGCAGGGGACTGCGGTGTTGGTGTCGTCGATGGCGGTGTTGGTGCCGGTCGCCCAGACCTGGAGGGTGTTCGCCGCGTTCACGATCTCCACGGGGCCGCCGCTGTCACCCTGACCGACGGCGTTGGTGCGGGTGGTGTTCTCGGCCTGCACCTGACCGCAGACAGTGCCGAAGTCGCGGACGTTGATGCAGAGGTTGCGGGCCTTCACCTGGATCGAGCACCGGGTGCCGGAGTACGCGCCCGAGGTGCACACGAAGTTGCCGACCTGGCTGGCCGACGCGCCGATCACCTGGTTGCTGAACTCGCTGACCACTCCGCCGGCCGCGTTGGTGCTGTTGTTGAAGACCCGGCCGCCCGAGCTGCCCGCGAGGAGCAGGGTGTCCGTGCCGGTGTTGCGGGTGCCGACGATGCCGATCGTCTGCCCGGTCGGGTCGGTCGCGAGGACGTTGAGGTTGGCGCAGTGCGCGGCGGAGAGCATCCGCGCCACCCCGCCCTGGAAGACCCCGAAGCCGGTCGAGCAACCACCGCCGGTGGCGGTGTTACGCCACGCGCCGCCACCCCACCACGGCGCCGTGTCGTCCCACCGGGTGGCGGGCGCGGCGGCGACCCCGGTCTGCACTGTCACCGGTACGCCGGCGAGAGCCGTCGCACCGAGCAGCCCGTCCTGGGTGCCGACGAGCAGGCCGGCGCCGTCGGCGCGCGGCCCGACCGTGGTGATCTTGTTGCCGGCTGCGGCCCGCAGCCGCTCCGCGGCGACCATGAGTTCCCGCTGTGAGTACGCGGCGGGCAGCACCTGGGTGGCGACGGTGGCCCGGGCGGTGGCCACCAGGTTGGCGGGCGGCTCACCCTTCCAGTAGACCTGGAGCTGGCGGCTGGTGGGATCGGCGACGATACCGGCGAAGCCGGAGTTCGCGCTGCGCTGTGCCGCGTTCGTGATCCGGGCGGCGGCGGTGTTCATGCGCTGCTGCAACCGGAGCAGCTCCGACCAGGAGGCGAAGCCGCCGGGGACCGGTGTGCTGTCGACGAAGGATCCGGTGGTGGCGGCCTTGCCGCCCGGTGCGGCGGTGGCCGGGGTGGCGGTCACGCCCGCGGCGAGCAGCGTGAGACCGATCGCGGCGACGGCGACGCGACGCAGCATCGCCACGGGACGACGGGCGGTCGGGTGTGGACGGATCATCGGGTACCTCTTCCCCCAGGGAGCGTGGAGCGGGCCGAGCCCGCATCAGGACGGTGGCAGGGGCATCGACCCCACGGGGCGGATCCTGGACGGGACTGGACACCGCTGGACACCGCCGGACGGGGAACGGTCCGCAGTGGAACTGTCAAACATTGGCAGTCGTCTATTGATCTGCGTCGCGTCGGAATTACCCTGCCCGTGCGCATCCGGGGGGCCGGATGACCGGGGGTGGGGGTCGCATGTCCGAGCAGTGGATACCGTCCGGCACTCATCAGACGTCACACGGGTCAGCCGAGCTGGCCCGCGCCGGCACCGAGGCGCAGACACTGCCCGAGTTGGCCGGGTTGCTGCGCCAGCTGCGCCGCCGCGAAGCCCGGCAGCAGGGAGAGACGCTGCTGACGTACCGGCAGTTGGCCGCGAAGACCGGCTGGTCACGCGGAATCATCGGCGAGTACTTCGCCGGCAACATCCTGCCGCCGCCGGAACGGTTCGACGCTCTCATCCGGCTGCTCGGGGCCACCCCCGCCGAGCAGGGGGTGCTGGCCACCGCGCGGGACCGGGTCGAGGAGCGACGCCGACGCCCGAACCGGGAACACGCGACCACCGGGCGGGCGGTCGCGCGGGCCAGGGTCGGCGGCCCGCGCGCCGGCACCACGTCCCCCCGGTTCCCGATACCCCGCCAACTGCCCCCGGCGCTGCCCGGCTTCGTCGGGCGTGCGACCCAACTCGCCCAGCTCGATGCCGAATGCGCTCGCGCCGTCGCGCCCGGGAACGACGGCGTGGCGTCGGTCACCGTCATGACCCTGTCCGGTACGGCCGGGGTCGGCAAGACGACCCTCGCTGTCACCTTCGCGCACCGGGTCGCCGACCGCTTCCCCGACGGTCAGCTCTACGTCGACCTGCGTGGGTTCGACGCCACCGGAACGGTGGTGACGGCCGTCGAGGCGGTCCGAGGTTTCCTCGAGGCCCTCGAGGTACCGCCCGAACGCATCCCCACCCACCTGCCCGCCCAGGTGGGCCTCTACCGCAGCCTGCTCGCCGGCCGCCGGATGCTGGTGCTGCTGGACAACGCCCGCGACGCCGACCAGATCCGACCCCTGCTGGTCGGCAGCCCGAACTGCCTGGTCCTGGTAACCAGTCGCAACCGGCTCGCCGGGCTGATCGCCGCCGAAGGTGCCCGGCCGATCGGCGTCGACCTGCTCAGCACCGCCGAGGCCTGGCACCTGTTGGCCCGGCGGCTCGGCACTGACCGGTTGGCGGCCGAGCCGCAGGCGGTGGACGAGATCATCGAGCGGTGTGCGCGGCTGCCGCTGGCGCTGGCCGTGCTCGCCGCGAGAGGTGCGGAGAAGCCGACGTTCCCGCTGGCCACCCTCGCTGCCGAACTGCGGGCGGCGCCGCGACCACTCGACTCGTTCGACGGAGGGGACGCCGGCACCGACGTGCAGGCCGTCTTCTCCTGGTCGTACCGGAGCCTGACTCCGGCGGCGGCCCGCCTGTTCCGGCTCTTCGGCTGCCATCCCGGACCGGACATCGGGTTCGCCGCGGCGGCCAGCCTGGCCGGGCTGCCCCGAGCCCAGGTGCCCCGACTGCTGGCCGAGCTGGCCCACGCGCACCTCGTCACCGAGCACGCCCCCGGCCGGTTCGGCGCCCACGACCTGCTCCGGGCGTACGCGGCCGAGCAGGTCGAACGTCTCGAACCGGAGCACGCCCGGCGGGCCGCGATCCGACGTGGGCTGGACCACTACCTGCACACCGCCCACGCGGCGGCGCTGCTGCTGCAACCGGGTCGGGACCCGGTCACCCTCACCGCCGCCGCCCCGGGTGTGCTGCCCGAGGAGATCACCGACCTCGGTCAGGCGCTCGCCTGGTTCGGCGTCGAGTATCCGGTGCTGCTGGCGGCGGTCGCCCACGCGAGGCGGGCCGGGTTCGACGGCCACGCGTGGCAGCTGGCCTGGACACTGGTGGACTTCCTGCAACGCCGGGGGCGGTGGCCGGACCTGGCAGTGGCCCAGCGGAACGCCCTGGCCGGGGCGCAACAGGCCGGCGACCGACCCGGGCAGGCGAACGCCCACCGCGACCTCGCCCGGGTGCTGTCCCGGCTGGGGCGGGTGAACGAGGCGGCGAGGAACTACCGGCAAGCCCTGGGGATCTTCGCGGAGTTGGGCGACCACACCGGGCAGGCGCGCACCCACCGGGCGTTCGGCGCGATGCTCGACGGGCTCGGCCGGCACGCCGAGTCCCTGGAGCAGAGCGAGCGGGCCCTGGCGCTGTACCGGGCCGCCGGGCACGTCGCCGGGGAGGCCAGCGCCCGCAACGCGGTGGGGTGGGCGTACGCCCAGCTCGGCCGGTACGAGCCGGCGCTCGGGCACTGCCGGGAGGCGTTGGCGCTGCTGCGGACGACAGGCGACCGGCACGGCGAGGCGAACACCTGGGACAGCCTCGGCTTCATCCACGCCCGGCTGGCCGACCACCGGGCGGCGATCCGCTGTTTCCAGCGGGCCCTCGGGCTGTACCGGCGGGTCAGCGACCGCTACGACGAGGCGGACACCCTGTCCCGGCTCGGCGAGAGCCGGCAGGCGGTGGGGGACGCGGCCGGCGCCGCGCGTACCTGGCGACGGGCCCTGGGCATCCTCGACGATCTCGGCCACCCGGACGCCGAGCGGGTGCGGGAGCTGTTTGCCGGGGAGCCCGCCGGTGACGCTGGGCACACCGGCGGTGGTTGAGCGAGGTGCGCCGCCCGGCGCCCGGCCGGGCACTCCGTAGACTGGTACGGCACCGCTCGTCCACCCGAAGAAGGAGCCGTCCCGCGTGACCGTCCAGCCCATCCGTCTGTTTGGGGATCCGGTGCTGCGCACGCCGGCCGATCCGGTGGTCGACTTCGACGCCGAGCTACGTCGGCTCGTCGCCGACCTCACCGACACGATGCGTGAGCAGAACGGCGCCGGCCTTGCCGCGCCGCAGCTCGGTGTGAGCCTGCGGGTGTTCACCTTCGACGTCGACGACGTCCTCGGGCACCTGATCAACCCGGTGCTGGAGTTCCCCGACGAGGAGGAGCAGGACGGCCCGGAGGGCTGCCTGTCCATCCCCGGGCTCTACTTCGACACCAAGCGTCGGCAGAACGTCGTCGCCAAGGGCTTCAGCTCGTTCGGCGACCCGATGCAGATCGTCGGCACCGGCCTGATGGCGCGCTGCGTGCAGCACGAGACCGACCACCTCGACGGGGTGCTCTTCCTGGACCGACTGGACCCGGAGGGGCGCAAGGAAGCCATGAAGGCGATCCGCCAGGCCGAGTGGTACGACGCGGCGGCCCCGCCCACTGTCAAGCTCAGCCCGCACATCAGCGACCCCTTCGGTCTGGGGCGCTGACCCGGATGCGCGTGATCTTCGCCGGTACGCCGGCCGTCGCCGTTCCCGCAGTGGCCGCCGTCGCCGCCTCCCGACACGAGCTGGTGGCAGTGGTCACCCGGCCCGACGCGCCCGCCGGGCGCGGGCGGGGCCTGTCCCGCTCGCCGGTCGGCGCGTGGGCCGACGAGCACGGCGTCGAGGTTCTCACGCCGGCCCGCCCCCGCGACCCGGAGTTCCTCGACCGGCTGCGCGAGCTGGAGCCGGACTGCGTGCCGGTGGTCGCCTACGGCGCGCTGGTGCCGCCGGCGGCCCTGGAGATCCCCCGGCACGGCTGGATCAACCTGCACTTCTCCCTGCTGCCCGCGTGGCGTGGCGCCGCGCCCGTGCAGCACGCCGTGCTGCACGGCGACGAGCTGACCGGGGCCAGCGTTTTCCAGTTGGAGGAGGGCCTGGACACCGGCCCGGTCTACGGCACGCTGACCGACGAGATCCGCGCCACCGACACCTCCGGCGACCTGCTGGGGCGGCTCGCCGATTCCGGCGCCGGGCTGCTGGTGGCGGTGCTCGACGCGATCGCCGACGGCACCGCCCGTGCCGAGCCGCAGCCGGCCGACGGGGTGTCGCTGGCGCCGAAGCTGACAGTGGACGACGCGCGGGTGCGCTGGAGCGACCCTGCCTTCGCCGTGGACCGGCGGATCCGGGCCTGCACTCCCGCGCCGGGTGGCTGGACGACGTTCCGCGACGAGCGGGTGAAGCTCGGGCCGGTCGTCCCGGTGCCCGACGGCCCCGAGCTGAAGCCGGGGGAGTTGCTGGTGGAGAAGTCCCGGGTGCTGGTCGGCACGGCGACCGTGCCGGTCCGTCTCGGCGAGGTCCGCGCCGCGGGCAAGCGGGCGATGGACGCTACCGACTGGGCGCGCGGCGTCCGGGTCGGCACTGGAGAGGACTTCGCGTGACGGCACCGGAGGGAACCCGACCGACGCGCTCCGGCCCGTCGACCGGCCGTGGCGGGGACCGGCGCCCGGTCCGACCACCGCTGGACCGACCGCGCCGCGCCGCGTACGAGGCGGTGGCGGCGGTGCACCGGGACGACGCGTTCGCCAACCTGGTGCTGCCCATCATCCTGCGGGAAGAGGGGCTGTTCGGTCGGGACGCGGCCTTCGCCACCGAGCTGACCTACGGCACCCTGCGCCACCTGGGCACGTTGGACGCGATCCTGACCGACGCGGCCGGCCGGGACGTGGCCCGGATCGACCCGCCGGTACGCGACGCGCTGCGGCTCGGGGCGTACCAACTGCTGCACACCCGGGTGCCGCCGCACGCCGCGGTCTCCTCGACTGTGGACCTGGTCCGTTCGGTGGCACCGGGCGCTACCGGTTTCGCCAACGCGGTGCTGCGCGAGGTGTCCAGCCGTGACGCGGACGCCTGGGTGGCGAAGCTCGCTCCACTGATGGAGACCGACCCGGTCGGGCACCTCGCGTTGGCGTACAGCCACCCGCAGTGGATCGTCCGAGCCTTCTCCGAGGCGCTCGGCGGCGATCTGGGTGAGACGGAGCGTCTCCTGATCGAGGACAATGAGCGCCCGCCGGTGCACCTGTGTGCCCGGCCCGGCCTGATCGACCCGGTCGAGCTGGCCGATGAGGTCGGCGGTGCGCCCGGTGCCTTCTCGCCGTACGCCGTCTATCTGGCCGGCGGGTCGCCGGGCGACATCCCGGCGGTGGTCGACGGCCGGGCCCACGTGCAGGACGAGGGCTCCCAGCTGGTAGCCACAGCGCTCGCCGACGCCCCGCTGGACGGCCCGGACGGACGGTGGCTGGACCTGTGCGCCGGCCCGGGTGGCAAGGCCGGGTTGCTCGGCGCGCTGGCCGCGCAGCGGGGTGCCCGGGTGACAGCGGTGGAGGTGGCCGAGCACCGCGCTCGGCTGGTCTCCCTGGCGACGCGGGACCTGCCGGTGACCGTGCTGACCATGGACGGCCGTGAGGTCGGCGGCGACCCGAAACTGCCGGAGCAGCACTTCGACAGGGTGCTGGTCGACGCGCCGTGTACCGGGCTGGGGTCGCTGCGTCGTCGGCCGGAGTCGCGGTGGCGTCGCCAACCGTCCGACCTGCCGCCGCTGACCCGGCTGCAACGGGAGTTGCTCGGCGCGGCGCTGCGGGCGGTCCGCCCGGGTGGCCTGGTCGCCTATGTCACCTGTTCGCCGCACACCGTCGAGACGCACGTGACGGTTACCGAGGCGGCCCGCCGTAGCGGGGTTGCGGTGGACTTCGTGGACGCCCGCCCGCTGCTGCCGGCCGGCATGCCCGGTCTCGGCGACGGGCCGACAGTGCAGCTCTGGCCACACCGCCACGGCACCGACGCGATGTTCCTCGCCGTCCTGCGCCGAGGCTGATCCGCTCCACGCGTCCGGCCGGTCGACCGACCGGCCGGACGTCGTGCGCGCAGGCTCAGGTGACCGGGAGGCCCTTGGTGCCGGCGTTCTTCATCGAGCGGGTCAGGTTCCGGTCGGAGATCCAGAGGAAGCACTGCACGCCCCGGTTCCCGTTGCGCCACTCCTCCTCGTACGGCTGGTAGTAGATCGTGCCGGCGCGGAAGTCGAGCTGGGAGTTGTCCGGAACCTTGGCGTACTTGGCGATCATCGTCTGGCAGGCCCGGTGGGTCCGCTTGGTGCTGCGGGTGAACGCGGCGTAGCTGGTGTCCGGCGCCTGCCAGACGCCGACGAACTCGGCGTGGTGCTTGGCGGTGCAGGAGACCGCGACCATCTCGTCGATGTCGTCCTTGACCATCTTCGGGTTGAAGCAGCGGTACGCCAGCGGGGCCGCTCCGGACAGCGCGCCCCGGAGGCTGCCGGTGCGCAGGTCGACAGCGGTGTCGTCGATGCTGGCGATCTCGGTGACGTCGCAGCGGTACCAGCGGGCTCCGCCCGACCAGGCCTGCGGCGACGGCAGCACGACGGTCAGGCCGAGCCGCCCGGAACGCCAGTCGGCTCCCACCGCCTTGTTGACCGCCGTGTCGCACCCGGTCTGCGCGGCCCGCATGCCGGCCGAGCCGGGCTGCGGGGGCGTGCCGCCGTCGGCGCCCGGGCCGGTGAGGGTGCCGACGTGCATGGTCTCCACCCGGTGCGCCTCGGTGCACGCCGTCGGGTTGTAGCCGGTCAGGAAGCCGACCTGCTGGGAGCTCTGGTGGCAGACGTCGGCAGCGGGGACGAACTGCTGCGCCGCGACGGGCGCCGGCCAGTCGTCGATGAGGTCACTGTCGATTCCGGCGGGTGCGCCGCACCCGGCCAGCGCCAGGGCCAGTGCCCCACCCCCGGCGAACGCCGCCAGCCACCGTCGCATCCCGACCTCCCGCCGCTGCTGGCCCCCGACCGGACCCGGCCGGTCGATAGCGCCACGGCGCAGCAGCATACGGCAACGATGGTCAGATCGCGGGCAGTCCCTCGGGACCGGCGCCACGCATCGAGCGGGTGAGTTTGCGGTCGTCGCTCCACAGGAAACAGCGCACTCCACGGTCGCCCTCCTCCCACTCCCGCTGCGACGGCGGGTAGTAGATGGACCCGGCCCGGTACGGCAGCTCGCTGTTGTTGGGCACCGCCGCGTACTCGGCGATCAGCGCCATGCAGCGCCGGTGCGCCTGCTCGGCGGACTTGGCGAACTCCGCCCAGCTCATGTCCTGTTCCTCATAGACGCCCACGAACTCGGCGCGGTGCGGCTCCGTGCAGAGCACCGGCGCCATGTAGTTGAGGTTGTCGCCGATCAGTTTGGGGTCGAAGCAGCGGTGCGTCAGGGGCGTGTCGCCGATCAACGCGCCGCGCAGGCTGCCGGTGCGGTTCACCGGGCGGGTGTTGTCGATGCTCCCGGTCTCGCTGAGGTCGCAGCGGAACCAGCGGGCGCCGCCGGCCCAGGCGGGCGCGGACGGCAACGCGAGGGACAGCGCGAGTCGGGCCGTGTGCCAGTCGCCGCCGAGCACCTCCCGGGCCCGCTGGTCGCACTCGGCGCGAGCCGTGCGCAGCGCCGACGATCCGGGTTCCGGTCGGGCCTCGGTCAGCGCGTCGGGCCCGACGAAGGTGCCGACGTGGATGGTCTCGGCCAGGTGGTTGCGCGCGCAGTCCACCGTTTCGTACGTGCTGGCCTGCACGACAGTGGCGATCCGCGGCAGGCAGGTGTCGGTGGCAGGGGTGAACGGCTTGGGGACCCGCAGCGTCGGCCAGTCGTCGGTGAGATCACCGTCCGCGCCTCGCGCCGGCGCGCAGCCGGCCAGCAGCATCGTCGTGACGCTGGCCAGCACCAGCGCTGGAAGCCACCG
Source organism: Micromonospora sp. NBC_00330 (assembly GCF_036136635.1). Lineage (NCBI taxonomy): Bacteria > Bacillati > Actinomycetota > Actinomycetes > Micromonosporales > Micromonosporaceae > Micromonospora > Micromonospora sp. NBC_00330. Next base: position 3,402,106 of record NZ_CP108012.1, on the reverse strand, counting down.
TCGCATCGTCCGCCCTCCCGGGAGCTGGCGGCCGGTCGCCGCGCCCCGCGGCGAGACCCCGGCGGGCGTGCAGCCTACGGCACCGTCCCGGTTGGAGTGTCGTCGCGTTTCCGTCGATCGGCCAGTGGCTGATGTCTGTTCGTCCGGATTCGGGGGTCCGGAGCGTCCAATTCTGCACCAATGGTCACTGCTGGGTCACAGGGCGTCCCCAAAGGTGCCGCGATGCGGGTGGCGGGTGGCCACGTTCGTACACTGGCCCCGTGACCGTACCGCCGCCGATCGTCGCGCCGAGCATCCTGGCCGCCGATTTCGCCCGCCTCGCCGAAGAAGTCCGTGCCGTCGAGGACGCCGCGGACTGGTTGCACGTCGACGTGATGGACAACCACTTCGTGCCGAACCTGACCATTGGGCTGCCCGTGGTGCAGAGCCTGCGGGCCGTCACGGCGATGCCCTTCGACGTGCACCTGATGATCGAGGACCCGCGCCGGTGGGCCCCCGGGTACGCCGACGCCGGGGCGTACAACGTCACCTTCCACGCGGAGGCGTCCGACGACCCGGTGGCGCTCGCCAAGGACCTGCGTTCGGCCGGTGCGAAGGCGGGCCTGGCCATCGACCGGGACACCCCGATCGAGCCCTACCTGGACCTGCTGCCCAGCTTCGACACCCTGCTGATCATGACGATCAAGGCGGGCTTCGGCGGGCAGCGGTTCATTCCGCAGCTCCTGGAGAAGGTGCGGACGGCCCGGCGGCACGCGTCGGCCGGGCATCTGGAGCTGCGCATCGAGGTGGACGGCGGCATCGCCGCCGACACCATCGAGCAGGCGGCAGCGGCCGGCGCCGACGCGTTCGTGGCCGGCACCGCCGTGTACGGGGCCGCCGACCCGGCGGAGGCGGTACGGCACCTGCGGGCACTGGCGGAACGCGCGGCGCCCGGGGCCTGAGGTGGAGCCCGAGGCCGACCGCAAGGACATCATTCTCGTCGTGGACGACGACGAGGACATCGCCCGGTTCGTCGAGTTCAACCTGCGGTTGCACGGCTTCGAGGTGATCCACGCCAGCGACGGCCAGGAGGCCCTGGAGATCATCGAGCGCCAACGGCCGGACCTGGCGGTGGTCGACCTCATGATGCCCCGCATCGACGGGCTGGAGCTGACCCGCCGGTTACGCGCCGACCCGATGACGTCCGCCCTTCCGGTGATCATGCTGACCGCCAAGGGCATGACAGTCGACAAGGTGCACGGGCTCAGCGCCGGCGCGGACGACTACCTGGTCAAGCCGTTCGACACCGCCGAGCTGGTGGCCCGGGTCTCGTCCACGCTGCGCCGCAACAAGGAGTTCCGGGAGGTCTCCCCGCTGACCGGGCTGCCCGGCAACAGCCGGATCCGTCGGGAGATCAGCGATCGGGTCCGAAACGGCGTGGACTACGCCGTCGGCTACGTCGACATCGACCGGTTCAAGAGCGTCAACGACCGGTACGGCTTCGTGCGCGGCGACGACTTCATCTCCGCGCTGGCCCGCAGCCTGCACCGGGCGGTGGTGGGCGTCGGGCTGCCACCGGCCTTCCTCGGTCACGTCGGCGGCGACGACTTCGTCATCGTCTGCGCCCCGGACCAGGTGCGCCCACTGACGTCCCGGGCGGTCGTCGACTTCGAGAACGCCGCCGACACGCTCTACGACCCGACCGACCGGGAACGCGGCTTCGTCGAGTTGAAGGATCGACGCGGCAACATCCGGCGGGCGGCCCTGGTCACGCTCTCCATCGGGGTGTCCCTCTCCGACGCCGGCAAGCGGTTCACCGACCCGCTCGAAGCGATCGCTGTGGCCTCGGAGATGAAGACGGTGGCCAAGAGCCAACCGGGCTCGTACGTGGCGGTGGACCGCCGTCGCGGCGTCACCTGAGCGTGATACCGCTGTGAAGTAGCTCGCCTAGGTGGCGGCGGAGCCGGATCGGCGTGTAAGACTTCCCGTGTACCCACCACGCGCTGGCGGGACTCGGTGAAATTCCGAACCGGCGGTGATCCACGGTCCAACCGTGGTCAGCCCGCGACCCGGACGGCTCTGCCGTCCGGTGGACCTGGTGAAAATCCGGGGCCGACGGTTGGGGGCGGTTCGTCCGCGCCCAGACAGTCCGGATGGGAGACAGCGCGCGGGACGGACGGGTCCGAGCCGGCCGCTGGCTTCAGCGTGCCGTGTCGACCCCCCGGGGGCGGCTGTGCCGTTCCCGGAATCCGCCACCGCCTGCCCGTGGCCCCATGGCCACCGCCTCCCTGACCGCCCGCGCGCGGATCGGCGAGTGAGAGGGCAGGGGCAGCGCGATGGCCAGCGTCTCCGTTGATGAGGCGATGCGGCGTGCGATCGAGTTGGCGGCGCGCGGGCTCGGCACCACCAGCCCCAACCCCGTGGTCGGGTGCGTGCTGCTCGACGAGGACGGCGAGGTCGTGGGCGAGGGCTTCCACGCGTACGCCGGGGGGCCGCACGCCGAGATCGTCGCCCTGGCGCAGGCCGGGCGGCGGGCCAAGGGCGGCACCGCTGTCGTCACTCTGGAACCCTGCGACCACACCGGCCGCACCGGCCCCTGTAGTTCCGCGCTCGTCCAGGCCGGGGTGGGCCGTGTGGTCATCGCCGTACCCGACCCGAACCCTGTCGCTTCCGGGGGCGCCGCCACCTTGCGCGCCTCCGGGGTCCGGGTCGATCTGGGGGTACGCGGCGAGGAGGCCGAGGCCGGCAACGTCGCGTGGTTGACCTCGATGCGCCGAGGCTGGCCGTACGTGATCTGGAAGTACGCCGCCACGCTCGACGGGCGTTCCGCCGCGGCGGACGGCACCAGCATGTGGATCACCTCGGAGGCGGCCCGGATCGACGTGCACGCGCTGCGGGGCACCGTCGACGCGGTCATCGCCGGGGTGGGCACGGTGCTCGCCGACGATCCTCGGTTGACAGCCCGCAACCTGCGCGACGGCAGCCTGGCCATCCGGCAGCCGCTGCGGGTGGTGGTGGACAGCTCGGGGCGTACCCCGGTTGACGCCAAGGTCCGCGACGGCGCCGCGCGGACGTGGATCGCGACCGCCGACGAGGTCGGCGCCGACCCGCACGGCCGGGTCGACCTGTCGGCGCTGCTCGCGGCGCTGCACCAGCGCGGGGTCCGCGCGGTGCTGCTGGAGGGCGGCCCCCGGCTGGCCGGCGCGTTCCTGGAGGCCGGCCTGGTCGACAAGATCGTCGGGTACGTCGCGCCGCGGTTGCTCGGCGCCGGCCCGACCGCTCTGGTCGACGCGGGAGTGACCACCATCGCCGAGGCAATCGATCTGGAGTTCGTCGACGTTACGCAGATCGGTCCGGATCTCCGGATCACCGCTTTGCCCCGCAAAAGGGAGGGCTGAGATGTTCACCGGCATCATCGAGGAATTGGGCGAGATCGTCCGGGTCGCGCCGACGGCAGGCGATTCGGCGCTGCTGGGTGTACGTGGCCCGCTGGTCACGTCCGACGCCCGGCACGGCGACTCGATCGCCGTCAACGGTGTCTGCCTGACCGTCGTGGAGGTGGGCGACGGTGTCTTCACCGCCGACGTGATGGGGGAGACGCTGCGCCGCTCCGCGCTGGGCGCGCTGCGCCCCGGCGACCCGGTCAACCTGGAGCGGGCCGCCGCGCTCGGTAGCCGGCTCGGCGGGCACCTGGTGCAGGGCCACGTCGACGGCGTCGGTGAACTGATCTCCCGGGAGCCGGCCGAGCAGTGGGAGACCGTCCGGTTCCGGCTGCCCGCCGCCCTGTCCCGGTACGTGGTGGAGAAGGGCTCGATCACCATCGACGGTGTCTCGTTGACGGTCGCCGCCGTCGGCGCGGACGAGTTCGCCGTCGGGCTGATCCCGACCACGCTCAAGCTGACCACGCTCGGCGCGAAGGGCGTCGGCGACCCGGTCAACCTGGAGGTCGACGTGCTGGCCAAGTACGTCGAGCGGCTGCTCGGCGACCGGCTCACCAACGCCGACGCCAGCGGGCTGGCCGCGAACCCGGGCGGGGTGGCCTGATGGGCCCGCTCAGCTGGCTGCTGGACGCCCAGGTGCACGTCGCCGGCTCGCCGGTGCTGGCCAGGGAGATCGTCGGCAACGCGTTCGGGCTGGTCTCGGCGCTGCTCGGGTTGCGCCGGCTGGTCTGGGCCTGGCCGGTCGGCATGATCGGTAACGCGCTGCTCCTCACCGTCTTCCTCGGCGGGGTGTTCGCCACCCCGCAGGAGCACGACCTGTACGGGCAGGCCGGCCGGCAGGTGTTCTTCTTCGCGGTCAGCGTCTACGGCTGGTGGCGCTGGCAGCGCAACCGTCGCGCCGACGCCGGGCAGGCCGCTGTCGTGCCGCGCTGGGCCACCGGACGGGAGCGACTGATGCTGCTGGTGGCCGCCGTGGTCGGCACCGCCGCGGCGTACCCGCTGCTCAAGGCCCTGGGCTCATGGGGCCCGCTGCCCGACGCCTGGATCCTCACCGGCAGCCTGCTGGCCACGTACGGCATGGCCCGCGGCTGGGTGGAGTTCTGGCTGCTCTGGATCGCTGTGGACGCGGTCGGAGTGCCGCTGCTGCTGCGCGGCGGGTTCTACCCCTCGGCCGTCATGTACCTGATCTACGGCGCCCTCTGCGTCTGGGGCTTCGCCGCCTGGTGGCGCACCTCCCGCGCCGCGGCCACCGTCCGTACGCCCATCTACCGGGAGGCTGTCGCGTGACCAGCTTTGGGGATATCGAGCAGGCGATCGCGGACATCGCGGCCGGCCGGCCGGTCGTCGTGGTCGACGACGCGGACCGGGAGAACGAGGGCGACCTGATCTTCGCGGCCGAGTTGGCAACGCCGGAGCTGATGGCGTTCATGGTGCGCTACACCTCCGGCTACGTCTGTGTGGCGCTGACCGAGAGCGAAGCCGACCGGCTCGACCTGCCGCCGATGCACCACACCAACCAGGACCGGCGCGGCACCGCGTACACGGTGACTGTGGACGCCCGCGAGGGGGTCAGCACCGGCATCTCGGCGGCCGATCGCGCGCACACCAGCCGGCTGCTCGCCGACGCGGCGACCGACCCGACCGACCTGGCCCGTCCCGGGCACGTGGTGCCGCTGCGCGCTCGTGAGGGCGGGGTGCTGCGCCGACCGGGGCACACCGAGGCGGGGATCGACCTGACCCGGCTGGCCGGGCTGCGTCCGGCCGGCGTGCTCTGCGAGCTGGTCAACGACGACGGCACCATGATGCGCCTGCCGGACCTGGAGAAGTTCTCCGCCGAGCACGGCCTCACGCTCGTCACCATCGCCGACCTGATCGCCTACCGCCGGCGTACCGAGAAGCAGGTCGAGCTGGTCGCCGACGCCCGGATGCCGACGAAGCACGGGGTGTTCCGGGCGCTCGGCTACCGCGCCGAGCACGACCCGGCCGAACATGTCGCGATGGTGCTGGGTGACCTCGGTGACGGTCAGGACGTGCTGGTCCGGGTGCACTCCGAGTGCCTGACCGGGGACGTGTTCGGCTCGCTGCGCTGCGACTGCGGGCCGCAGCTGGAAGCCGCGCTGGCTCGGGTCGGGCAGGAGGGCCGGGGCGTGGTGCTCTACGTCCGTGGGCACGAGGGGCGCGGCATCGGGTTGCTGCACAAGCTGCAGGCGTACCAGTTGCAGGACCTGGGCCGTGACACCGTCGACGCCAACCTCGACCTGGGCCTGCCGGCCGACGCCCGCGACTACGGCACCGGCGCGCAGATCCTCTACGACCTGGGTGTGCGGTCGATGCGGCTGCTGACGAACAACCCGGCCAAGCGGGCCGGCCTGGAGGGGTACGGGTTGACCATCACCGGCCGCGAGGGGCTGCCGGTCGGCGCGCACCCGGAGAACATGCGCTACCTGCGCACCAAGCGGGACCGGATGGGTCACCTGCTGGACGAGTTGGACGAGGTGTCCGAGGCGCCGATGGGGCGTCCGGTCACCAACGACGAGATCGGAGCATGACGATGGCGGGTTTCGGTGAGCCGGGAGTCGAGGCGGTCGACGCCGCGGGGCTGACCGTCGGGGTCGTTGCCGCCCGCTGGCACGGCGAGCTGACCGACCACATGCTGGAGCGTGCGGTGGCCGCCGCCGAGGCGTGCGGCGCGCGTTCGGTGGTCGCCCGGGTCGCCGGCTCGGTCGAGCTGCCGGTGGTCGCGCAGGCCCTCGCCCGCCGCTGCGACGTGGTGGTCGCCCTCGGTGTGGTGGTCCGTGGGTCCACCGCCCACTTCGACTACGTCTGCCGTTCGGTCACCGACGGGCTGACCCGGGTGGCGCTGGACGAGGGCAAGCCGGTGGCGCACGGGGTGTTGACGGTGGAGACCATCGAGCAGGCCCGCGACCGCGCCGGCCTGCCCGGCTCGGCGGAGGACAAGGGCTGGGCCGCCACGGTGGCGGCGCTCGACGCGGCGCTGGCCGTGCGGACGGTGGCTGCGGGCAACGCCCAGCGGGTCGGCTTCAGCGGCTGAACGACTCTGCCGCTTCGGCCGTCTCTGAAGCCGGGCCCTCAGAGACGGCCGGCCTCGATGATCCGGCGCAGGAACTGCCGGGTACGAGGCTGCGTCGGCTCGCCGAGCACCTGCTCGGGCGGGCCGCTCTCGACGACCCGCCCGGCGTCGAGGAAGCACACCTCGTCGGCGACCTCCCGGGCGAAGCCCATCTCGTGGGTGGCCAGCACCATGGTCATGCCGTCGGCCTTCAGGTCACGGATCATCGCCAGCACCTCGCCGACCAGTTCCGGGTCGAGCGCGGAGGTGACCTCGTCGAGCAGCATCAGTCGAGGTGAGTTGGCCAACGCCCGGACGATCGCCACCCGCTGCTGCTGCCCGCCGGAGAGCCGGTCCGGGTAGGCGTCCGCCTTGGCGCCGAGCCCCACCCGGTCGAGCAGCTCCCGGGCCTGCGCCTCCGCCTCCACCCGACCCCGCCGGTGTACGCGGCGCGGCGCGAGGGTGATGTTGTCCAACACGCTCAGGTGCGGAAAGAGGTTGTACGCCTGGAACACCATGCCGATCCGCCGCCGGACCCGGTCCGGGTCCACCCGGGGATCGGAGATGTCCTCCCCGTCCAACTCGATGGTGCCGTCGTCGAGTTCGTCGAGCAGGTTGAGGCAGCGCAGCAGTGTCGACTTGCCGGACCCGGACGCGCCGATCAGTGCCACCACCTGATGCTCGGCGACGGTCAGATCGAGGTGGTCGAGCACGACGTGCCCGCCGAACTCCTTGCGCAGGCCCCGACAGCGCAGCAACGCCATGGGTCAGCCTCCCGACTGTCGGCGGGCCGCGCGCAGCGTCACCCAGTCGGTGACCGCGATCAGCGGGATCGCGAGCAGCACGAAGAGCACCCCCGCCACGACGTACGGCGTGTAGTTGAAGGTTTGGGCGGTGGCGATCTGCGCGGCGCGGACCGCGTCGATCGGCCCCGCGAGGGAGACCAGCCCGACGTCCTTCTGCAACGCCACCACGTCGTTGAGCAGGGGTGGCGCCACGCGGCGGACGGCCTGCGGCAGGACCACGTGCCGCATCGTCTGCCGGTAGGTCAGGCCCAACGAGCGGGCCGCGGCGAGTTGGCTGGAGTGCACCGACTCGATGCCGGCCCGGAACACCTCGGCGAGGTAGCCGCCGTAGGTGAGGACCAACGCGATCCCACCCAGCACCAGCACCGGCGGCATGCCCTGCAACCGCAGCCCCGGCACGCCGAGGGTGAGCAGGTACAGCACGATGATCAGCGGTAGGCCGCGGAAGGTGTAGGTGTAGCCGGCGGCCAGCGCGCGGACCGGGAAGAAGACCGGTCCGCGCAGCGTCCGCAGCACGGCGATCACCAACCCGAGCAGCAGCGCGCCGACCGCACAGCAGACCAGCAGCCGTACGTTGAGCCAGAGCCCGCTCAGCACCGTCGGCAGCGCGTCGCGGGCGATCTCCGGATCCAGGAACGACTGCCGGACCCGGTCCCAGCCCGGCGCTCCGGTCACCGCGATCACCAGCAGCGTGCCGAGCGCCGCCGTCGAGGACGCCGCGACGAGCACGCTGTAGACGGTCTGCCGACGCCGGTACGCCGACCGCCGCAGCTGCGCCTCCGAGGGCACATGATCCAGAAGCGTCACCGCAGCTCGGCCGCCCCCGCCACCTGCGCGAGCCACTTCTGTTCCAGCTCCTTCAGCGTGCCCGCCGTGGTGAGCTGACCGACCGCCCCGCTCACGCAGGAGGTCAGTGGGGAGTTCTTGTCCAGCAGCAACCCGAACGCCTCGGGCGTACCGACCTGCGGCACCTGCCCGACGATCGTCGCGTCGGTGATCTCCGCGCCGGTGATGTAGAAGGCGGTCGGAAGATCCACCACGAGACCGTCCAGCTGCCCGTTCTGAAGGGCCTTCTTGGCATCGTCGTTGCTGTTGTAGACCTGCGGCTTGGCGGTCGGCTTGATCACGTCGGTGATCGCCTGGTAGCTGGTGGTGCCGACCTGCGCGCCGAGCCGAGCGTCCCGCAGCTCGGCCAGCGACTTCCGGCCGGCGATCTTCGAGGACTTCAACGCGATGACGGTCTGCCGCACCAGGTAGTACGGCGCGGAGAAGTCGACAGCCTGCTTGCGCTCGTCGGTGATGGAGAACTGGTTGATGTCGAAGTCGAAGTCCTTCGGCCCCGGCGCGATGGCGGTGTCGAACTTGACCCGGGTCCAGGTGACGTCGGCGCGGGCGTAGCCAAGCTTCTCGGCCACCGCGTACGCGACAGCGGATTCGAAGCCCTCGCCGCTGTCCGGCTTGTCCTTGGCGAACCACGGCTCGTACGCGGGCTGGTCGGTGGCGATGGTCAGCTTGCCCGGCGTACGCGTGGGCAGGCTGTCCTTGGCGCAGGACGGCGCTGCGGTGACAGTGGGGGTGGGTTTCTCGTCCTGTGGCGCGCATCCGGCGGTGGCTACGACGACGGCGCCGGTGACGGTGAGCGCGAGGAGACGTGAGCGGCTGGCCATGGCGGACAGCGTAGAGGTCCATGGGCATCGATCGGCAATTGTCCCACCATATTGGTAGGGAATTGTCCGCTTGCTGGATTTCGACGGACCCGGACGCGGGGTGCCGCCCGGGTGGCTGGAAGAATCGTTCCCCGTGAAGACGTTCGAGGAGTTGTTCGCCGAGCTGCAGGCCAAGGCCGCCGCCGGCACCCCGGGCTCGGGCACCGTCGCCGCGCTGGACAAGGGCGTGCACTTCATCGGCAAGAAGGTCGTCGAGGAGGCGGCCGAGTCGTGGATGGCCGCCGAGCACGAGGGGCCGGAGCGCACCGCCGAGGAGATCTCCCAGCTGCTCTACCAGGTCCAGGTGCTGATGCTCGCCAGCGGTCTCGAGCTCAAGGACGTCTACCGACATCTGTGAGTGCCCCCCACCCCTGTTGATCGTCAACCGGATCGAAGGAGCACTCCGTCATGCTGCGTGTCGCCATTCCCAACAAGGGCACCCTGGCCGAACCGGCCGCCCAGATGCTGCGCGAGGCGGGCTACCGCCAGCGCACCGACCCCAAGGACCTCGTCTGCCGGGACGAGGCCAACGACGTCGAATTCTTCTACCTGCGTCCGAAGGACATCGCCACCTACGTCGGCTCCGGTGACCTCGACCTCGGGATCACCGGCCGGGACCTGCTGATCGACTCGGCAGCGCCGGCCGAGGAGGTCGTCGACCTCGCCTTCGGCCGGGCCACCTTCCGCTTCGCCGCCCGCCCCGACGACATCGCCTCCGTGCAGGAGTTGGGCGGTCACCGGATCGCCACCGCGTACCCGGGGCTGGTCGAACGGCACCTCGGCGAGGTGGGCGTCAAGGCCGACGTGATCCGCCTCGACGGCGCTGTGGAGAACGCCGTACGCCTCGGTGTCGCCGACGTGATCGCGGACGTGGTGGAAACCGGCGCGACCCTGCGCCAGGCGGGCCTGGTGGTCTTTGGCGAGCCGCTGCTGCGCTCGTCGGCGGTGCTGGTCCGGCGCGCCGGCGCGCCCGCGCAACCGCAGGCCGAGCAGTTGCTGCGCCGCCTGCACGGTGTGCTGGTGGCCCGCCGCTACGTGATGCTCGCCTACGACGTGCCGGCCGGTCTGCTGGACCGGGCCAGCGGGCTCACCCCGGGCATCGAGTCGCCCACCGTGTCACCGCTGCACCGGGAGGGCTGGGTGGCGGTGCAGGCGATGGTGCTCCGCGACGACGTGCACCGCATCATGGATGAGCTGTACGAACTGGGCGCCCGCGCCATTCTCGTCACCAACATCCACGCCTGCCGCCTCTGACCGTCCCCGCCCCGGTGCTACCTGGTCGATCATGGAGTTGTGGTGGGTGACAAAGCGCCCGCAAAGCCCTCAACCAGGCACCACAACTCCATGATCGCCAAGCCCGACCCGACCCTGCTCCGCGATCTTGCACTTTCTGCACCGGCATAGGGTGCATATCACCCTGTACCGACAACCGAAACCGCAAGATCGGCGACCCTTCCGCTCGCTTAGGGGCCACAGGACTCGGGGTTCGGGGGTGGTGGCTCGGCGGGTGGTGCGTTTGGTGGACGAGCGCGGATGGCAGACTGGTGGGGTGAGTGAAACCGAGCTGGTCCGCCTGAAGCCCCGCCGCATCCGCGTGGTCTGCTGGTCGGCGGCGGCTGCCCTGGTGGTGGTGTTCGGTCTGGTCGCCACCTCGCTGAGTGGCCCGACCGGCGATGGTTACGGCAGCTTCCAGCGCGGCGACCAGATCGCCATGATCGGCCTGGGCATCTTCGGTGCGCTGGGCTTCCTGCTGTTCACCCGTCCCCGGGTGGAGGCGGACGCCCGGAGCATCCGGGTCCGTAACGTCATCAGCTCCTACGAGCTGCCCTGGGAGGTTGTCCGGGGCGTCCGCTTCGACCGGGGCGCGCCGTGGGCCAGCCTGGAGCTGCACGACGACGACCTGTTGCCGATGGTCGCGTTGCAGGCCGCCGACAAGGAGTTGGCCGTCGACGGGGTCCGCGCGCTGCGCCGGCTGCACGAGGCCCACCAGGCCCGCCTCGCCGACCGCGCCGTCGGCCGCTGACCTCGGCGAAACCGCCCACCGCCGACCCCGCGTCGCCACCCGCCCGGCCGCGCGCATCCACGGCCAAGATCTGGACACCTTCCCCGAAACTGCTGCACCCCGGCATCCTGAGGCAGCAGTTTCGGGGAAGGTGCGCGGATCTCCACCAGGCGGCGCGACGCAACGCGGCGCAGCGGGGCGGGGCGCGCCGCGCCGGTGTGAGCGCAGGTCGTGCCCGGTTTGGGTGTCGCCGGGGCGCCGGTGTAGTGTTATCGAGTCGACCAGGCTGTCTCCGCGTGCGAGCAGACAGCCTTTGAAAGCGGAGCGCCTGCTCCCACCCGAGTCGCCGCTACGGTGGCCGGGTCCGGTCACCGGTTCCGGGCATGTCCCGGTGCCGGATGCGCGATCCTTGTGATCGTGCTGACCGGTCGAGCGGGCCCTGGCATGCGCCGGGGCCTTCTGCTTTTCGGGTCGGTTCCCTCCCGGGAGCCGCAGGGGTCGGCGAGTGAGCAGAAACGACTCGAGGAGGCCCCATCAGCGTCGAACCACGCGTGAACGAGCAGATCCGGGCACGTGAGGTCCGACTGGTCGGCCCAGAGGGTGAGCAGGTGGGCATCGTCCCGCTGGAGCGCGCTCTTCAGCTGGCCGCGGACGTCGATCTGGACCTGGTCGAGGTTGCGCCGATGGCGCGCCCGCCGGTGTGCAAGCTCATGGACTTCGGCAAGTTCAAGTACGAGAGCGCACTCAAGGCGCGCGAAGCGCGGCGTAATCAGCAGCAGACCGTCATCAAGGAAATGAAGCTTCGGCCGAAGATCGACCCGCACGACTACGAGACCAAGAAGGGTCACGTGGTGCGGTTCCTCAAGGCGGGCGACAAGGTCAAGGTGACGATCATGTTCCGCGGTCGCGAGCAGAGCCGCCCGGAGCTGGGTTACCGGCTCCTGCGCAGGCTCGAATCCGAGATCACGGAACTGGGATACGTCGAGGCCGCTCCGAAGCAGGACGGCCGAAACATGATCATGGTTCTCGCCCCGCATCGGGCCGTCAAGGCCTCCGCGGTCGCCGCCACGGCGTCTCGCGGCGGACCTCGGGACCGGGCAGCGGACGAGTCCGCCGCTCCGGAAGCCGATGAGACCGCGGCGGTCAGCGAGACCGCAGCAGCCGGTGACACCGGCCTCGCCGCCGACACCAGCGGCGAGTAACAGGGGAGAAGACGTTCCACATGCCGAAGATGAAGAGCCACACGGGTATGGGTAAGCGGGTCAAGGTGACCGGCAAGGGCAAGATCGTTGCCCAGCAGGCCGGCCTCCGCCACAACCTGGAGAAGAAGCCCTCCACCCAGACCCGCCGGCTGACCGGCACGGTCGTGCTGGCCAAGGCCGACGTCAAGCGCATCAAGAAGCTGCTCGGCCGCTGACGCGCGCCACCTTACGTAATTAGGAGTTGAGATGGCACGCGTCAAGCGGGCTGTAAACGCCCAGAAGAAGCGTCGTACCCTGCTGGAGTCCGCGAGTGGTTACCGCGGTCAGCGCTCCCGCCTGTACCGCAAGGCCAAGGAGCAGGTGCTGCACTCGATGCAGTACGCCTACCGGGACCGTCGCGACCGCAAGGGCGACTTCCGGCAGCTGTGGATTCAGCGGATCAACGCGGGCGCCCGGGCCAACGGGATGACCTACAACCGTCTGATCCAGGGCCTGCGTCTGGCCGGCATCGAGGTCGACCGCAAGATCCTGGCCGACATGGCTGTCAACGACGCCGCCTCTTTCGCGGCGATCGTCGAGCTGGCCCGGGCCGCGGTCACGGCCGAGGGCACCGGCGGCGCGGCGGCTCAGGCCGCCTGATCCCCACGCACCAGAGCGAGGCGTCTCCCGTGTCGGCACCGCCGTCCGGGGGGCGCCTCAATCGTGTCGGAGGAACGCACACCATGGCCTTCACCCCGCGTACACCAAGGGTTGTCGCCGCCCGCCGCCTGCAACGCCGCCGGGACCGCGACGCCACCGGCCGTTTCCTGGCCGAGGGCCCGCAGGCGGTCCGCGAGGCCCTCGCGCGGCCGGAGGTGGTCACCGAGTTGTTCGGTACGCCCACCGCGCTCGACAGGTACCCGGAGTTGGCCGCCACGGCGGCCCGCGCCGACGTGCCGGTCTCCGAGGTGACCGACGATGCCCTCGCGGCGCTGACCGAGACCGTCGCCCCACAGGGGTTGGTCGCCGTCTGCCGGCACCTGGACGTCTCGCTGGAGCAGGCCCTCGCGGGTGCGCCCCGGCTGGTGGCGGTGCTCGCCGAGATTCGTGACCCGGGCAACGCCGGCACCGTGCTGCGCACCGCCGACGCGGCCGGTGCGGGGGCGGTGATCTTCGCCGGAGACGCCGTCGACCCGTACAACGGCAAGTGTGTGCGGGCCTCGGCCGGCAGCCTCTTTCACGTCGACGTGGTGCGTGCGCCCGACCCGGTCGCGGTGGTCGACGCGCTGCGGGCCGCCGGGCTGTCGATCTTTGCCACCACCGGGTACGGCGACAACGACCTGGACGACCTGACCGACTACGGCCGGCTCGTCGGGCCCACCGCCTGGCTGTTCGGCTCGGAGGCGCACGGGCTGCCCGAGGAGTTGACAGCCGCCGCCGACACCACGGTGCGGGTGCCGCTGTACGGGCGCGCGGAGAGCCTCAACCTGGCTGCCGCCGCAGCGGTCTGCCTGTACGCTTCAGCGAGAGCGCAGCGCTGAGGGTGATTGCCTCCGGCGCGACTGACAGCAGGGGAGAGCGTCCGTCCATGAACGCGACACGGCGTTCGTTTAGCCAGCCCGCCGGTGTCGGCGGGCGGCGGGCCTGACCTGCTCCCTGCGCAACTCCTACCGGCGGGCTGCGGCACAGCCGCGCGTCCGTAGACTCGCCTAGCCGCCCCGGTGAGGGCTGGCGCCGCCGTGAGGGAGTGCCCGTACGCCATGAGCTACCGCAACGATCCGTACGACCCGAAGCAGGTCGCCCTGCTCGACCCCGCCGCCCTGGACGAGGCCGTCGCGGACGCCACGAAGGCGTTCACCGCGGCCGCCGACCCGGACGCGCTGACCGCGCTGCGCTCGGTGCACCTGGGTGACCGGTCACCGGTCTCCCTCGCGCGCCGGGAGATCGGCGCGCTGCCGCCGGCCGCGAAGTCCGACGCCGGCAAGCGGGTCAACGAGGCCCGCCGGGCTATCGAGACCGCGTACGCCGACCGCGCCGAGGTGCTGGAGCGCGAGCAGGCCGAGCGGGTGCTGGTCGAGGAGCGGGTGGACGTCACCCTGCCCTACGACAGGCGTCCACGCGGCGCCCGGCACCCGCTGAGCACCCTGATGGAGTCGATCAGCGACCTCTTCGTCGGGATGGGCTACGAGGTGGCCGAGGGGCCCGAGGTCGACCTGGAGTGGGTCAACTTCGACGCGTTGAACATCCCCGCCGACCACCCGGCGCGCGGGTTGATGGACACCTTCCACATCGCACCGGAGGGCTCCGGCCTGGTGCTGCGTACGCACACCTCGACGGTGCAGACCCGCACGATGCTCAGCCGCAAGCCGCCGATCTACGTGATCGTGCCGGGTCGCGTCTACCGCACCGACGAGATCGACGCCACCCACAGCCCGGTGTTCCACCAGGCCGAGGGCCTGGTGGTCGACAAGGGCATCACGATGGCGCACCTGCGGGGCACGCTGGACCACTTCGCCCGGGCGATGTTCGGCCCGGAGGCGAAGACCCGGTGGCGGCCGCACTACTTCCCGTTCACCGAGCCGTCGGCGGAATTCGACGTGTGGTTCCCGGAGCACCGGGACGGCCCGCAGTGGGTCGAGTGGGGTGGCTGCGGGATGGTCAACCCGCGGGTGCTGCGCGCCTGCGGCGTCGACCCGGAGGTCTACTCCGGATTCGCCTTCGGCATGGGCATCGACCGGACCCTGATGGTCCGGCACGGGGTCAGTGACATCCGCCATCTCTTCGAGGGCGACGTGCGGTTCAGCCGCGCGCTCGGGACCGGGGCGTAGGCGATGCGGGTACGAGACACGGGAACGGTGGTCTGACGTCATGCGAGTTTCTGTCAGTTGGCTGCGGGAGTACGTCGACCTCCCCGCCGACCTGCCCACCGGTGACCTGGAGCAGGCCCTGGTCGACCTCGGCATCGAGGTCGAGTCCGCTGTGGACCTGGCCGAGACCGTCACCGGCCAACTGGTCGTCGGTGAGGTCCGCGAGATCGAGGAGCTCACCGGCTTCAAGAAGCCGATCCGGTTCTGCCGGGTCGACGTGGGTGCCGCCAACGGCACCGGCGAGCCGCAGGAGATCGTCTGCGGTGCCCGTAACTTCGCCCCGGGTGACCGGGTGGTGGTGATCCTGCCCGGCGGCGTGCTGCCCGGCGGCTTCGCCATCGGCGCCCGCAAGACGTACGGGCACAACTCGGCGGGCATGATCTGCTCGGCCAAGGAGCTGGGCCTGGGCGACGACCACTCCGGGATCATCGTGCTGGGGCCGGACGTGACGGCCAAGCCGGGTGACGACGCGCGTCCGGTGGTCGGCCTCGACGACGTCGTCCTCGACCTGGAGATCACCCCCGACCGGGGGTACGCGCTGAGCCTGCGCGGCCTGGCCCGGGAGCTGTCGCACGCGTTCGACGTGCCGCTGCGCGACCCGGCCCTGGCGCCGGCCCCGGGTGGCACCGAGACGCCGGCGTACCCGGTGGAGGTCCGCGACACTGTCGGCTGCGACCGGTTCACTGCCCGCCTGGTCCGCGGGGTCGACCCGACCGCGCCCACACCGTCCTGGATGCAGCAGCGGCTCGTCACCGCCGGCATCCGCAGCATCTCGCTGCCCGTCGACATCACCAACTACGTGATGATGGAGCTGGGCCAGCCGATGCACGCCTTCGACGCCGACCGGATCGCCGGGCCGCTGGTCGTCCGTCGCGCCGAGGCGGGGGAGAAGCTGACCACCCTCGACGGGGTCAACCGGGTGCTCACCGCCGACGACATGGTGATCTGCGACGACACTGGTCCGATCTCCCTCGCCGCGGTGATGGGCGGCGAGACCAGCGAGGTCGTCGCCGGCACCACCACTGTGCTCTTCGAGGCGGCGCACTGGGACCCGGCGATGGTCGGGCGCACCGCACGCCGGCACAAGCTGTTCAGCGAGGCCGCGAAGCGCTGGGAACGGGGCGTCGACCCGGCCGTGGCGCTGGTCGCGCTGGAGCGTGCCGTGCGGCTGCTCACCGAGCACGGCGGGGGCACGCCGAGCGCGGAGATCCTGGACATCGACCACGTCCGGCCGCGTACCCCGATCAGTCTTCCGGCGGACCTGCCGACCCGGCGGGTCGGCGTCGAGTACCCGCCGGCGCGGGTGGTCGCCCTGCTGGAGCGGGTCGGCTGCACTGTCGCGCAGGGCGCGGACCGGTTGTCCGAGGACCCGGGCGCGGTCGGCGTGGCCAGCGGCGTCGGGACGGTGCTGAGCGTCACCCCGCCGACCTGGCGGCCCGACCTGACCGACCCGGCCGACCTGGTCGAGGAGGTGGTCCGCCTCGACGGGTACGACAAGGTGCCGTCGGTGCTGCCCACCGCGCCTCCGGGGCGTGGCCTGACTCCGCGGCAGCGTCGCCGCCGGGCCGTCGCCGGGTCGCTGGCCGAGCGGGGGTACGTGGAGGTGCTCGCGCACCCGTTCGTGTCGCCGGAGCTGGCCGACCAGCTCGGATTGCCGGCCGACGACCCGCGCCGGCCCGCGGTACGGCTGGCCAACCCACTGTCCGAGGAGGAGCCGCTGCTGCGCACCACGCTGCTCGGCCCGCTGCTCGGCATCCTCAAGCGCAACCTCGGCCGGGGTCACCGCGACCTCGCCCTCTACGAGATCGGTGCGGTCTTCCACCCGCGCGTCGGCGCCGGCAGCCCGCCGGCGATGGGCGTGGACCGACGCCCCACCGACGAGGAGTTCGCAGCCGCCGACGCGGTGGTGCCGGCGCAGCCGGTGCACGTCGCGGTGGTGCTCTCCGGCGACCTGGACCCGGCCGGCTGGTGGGGTGCGGGTCGACCGGCCGGCTGGGCGGACGCGATCGAGGCGGCCCGTGACGTGCTGGCCGCCGCCGGGATCCCCGACGAGCGAGTCGAGGTGCGTGCCGCCGAGTACGCCCCGTGGCACCCGGGTCGCTGCGCCGAGCTGCGGGTCGACGGCTCGGTCGTCGGACACGCCGGCGAACTGCACCCGGTGGTCGTCGCGGCGTTGGAGCTGCCCCGCCGCACCAGCGCGATGGAACTGAACCTCGACACGCTGCCGCCGACCCCGGTGACGCCAGCGCCGACGGTCTCCGGCTTCCCACCGGCGCTGATCGACGTGGCCCTGGTGGTGGACGAGTCGGTGCCGGCGGAGCAGGTGCGCCGGGCGCTGGAGGCCGGCGCCGGTGAGCTGCTGGAGGACGTGCGGCTGTTCGACGTGTACTCCGGCGCGCAGCTCGGCGCCGGCCGTCGCTCGCTGGCGTACAAGCTCACCTTCCGGGCACCGGACCGGACGCTCACGGGCGAGGAGGCCCTGGCGGCGCGCGACGCGGCCGTCGCGGTCGTGGCGGAGCGCTTCGGCGCGACCCTGCGCGGCGCGTAACCGGATCGGCCCGTCCCCGCCTCGCGATCTCTTAAGCCGCGGGCTAGGGGTTCGAGTCCCTGACGGCGCACCGACGATCAAGGCCCTGACCTGGCGGTTCATGCCGGGTCGGGGCCTTGATCGTGTTCCCCCGAGTGCTGGCGTCGAGTTCCGGCACCAGCGAGGACGGGTTCGACCAGTATTCGCCGATGGATGCCAGCGAGTGCGCGCCAGGGTGGCTGAGTGAGCCGGGCACGACATGATCGTGGCTGGTGTCGGCGGCGGCGAGACCTAGGCTGGCAACGGTCCAGGCGACGTCACCTTCACCGAGCTTGGTTAGGAACGACGCGGCGAACGGGCACCAGAGCCCGTCACAATTCCTGGGGACGAGTCGTCGTCAGTCGCGCACGTGCCGAATAGCACTTGCGAGGCTGGCAATCTTCTCATCGGCGCGGCGGCGGCGGTGCCTCACCCACTGCTTGCCTTCAGCCGCGATCCCCTCCAGGACGTGCAGGGTGTGGCTGAGTCCGGACGCGTCCTGTGACAGCTCGGTGATCTTTGTCGGGTCATCCTCATGTGGGTCGGTCTCGCCATCTGGCACGCTCACCTGCACCGAAACCGGGTCGCCGTTGAAGAGGGTCAGCTTGAAGGTCTGCTGCTGTCCGGCGGCCCCTTCGATCCGTACGGCGGCAACGGCGTCGAAGCGGTAGTTGAGACGCTGGGTGATCCGGCTCGTGGCCAGCTCGAAGTCCAGTTCGATGTCGACCTGCCGCACACCATCCTGGGTGAGCAGGAAGAGCAGGAGTTGATACCGGGAGTATCGCCAGGGGCCTCGGGGATAGCGGGCCCGCTTGCAGGCGCGGCCGGGTGCCTCAATGAATGCGTGCGCGATGACCTGGCTGGGATGCAGTTGGAATTGCCTCATGGCCTGGTCGACCAGGACCTTGCGGTCGTGTTCCAGCCAGGCCGCCATCTCGGCGTCGGAGGGGCTGTCGGCCAGCTTCGCCTGCCACTTGCGGTACGCCGCCCATTGGGCTTGGTCCCGGAGCAGCCGTTCCGCGTCATCGTCGGCTACGCGGCGCCGTTCGGCGATGATGCGGAACCCGGCACGTTTGGCCGGCACCGCCGACGCTACCGCCAGCAGGAGCCACACGACGGCGTGCAGGGGCTCAAGCGTGATGCTGCCCGCCATGGCCAGGACGCCGCCACCGGTGAGCAGTACCAGGCCGCCGAGATGGAGGATGTGTGTGCGGACGGGGAGACGCAGCTCCTGCCGGTGGGCCGTGAGAGTGTCGCGCTCCCACCGGCTTCGGACGTCCCCGACGAGGTGCCGGACCAACCAGGCGACGCGGTCGGCTCCGATGCGCTGTTCCCGGTAGATCTCCACCAGCTCGTCACGCAGCTGCCTCCGTATGCCCGCGGTCTGGTCGAGCCAGTACCCGCGATCGGTACCGCGCGGCACATATAGGGCGAAGTAGTGGTTGAACATGCGGTCCACCCTGCTCGCGAATCCGCCCGTCGGCGCTTCGGGACGGCGTTGGGTGGGCGGGCGAAGCTGTGCCTCCTTGGCGTGCATGCGCGCCGAGCGGTAGTGGCGATCAGCGCCCCCGACAACGTAGGCGGCGAGCCCGCCGACGCCGACGAGCGCGCCAGCGATGGGACCGAGTCGTCCCGTCGCCATGGCCAGCGCGACCAGGGAGGCGACGGAGAGCCCGGCGAAGGCCGCGGCGATACCGAACTGGAGCCAGTTGCGGGCGGTCACGGCGGTGGGAGCCACCTCCCGGGTACGGGGCTGTGCGGGCACGGGCTGGAAGAACTTCCATACCCGGTCGACTCGGTCGTCGCTGGTGCGCCGTGATATGGCCAGAGCAACGGACCGTTGCCACATCTCGTCCTGGATCGTGCCGTCGAGCAGTGCCTCGAGGTGGCCGTAGACGCTCTCCCGCTGTCGATCACCCAGCGCGTCGATCTCCTTGATGACGAATTCTGCTTCGGCCGGGCTGACCGGGGTCAGCAGCCGAAGGACAGCCTGCACGCCGGCGGCCCACGGTTCGTTGGCATCGAGCGGCAGCAAGCTGCCGCAGATGGCGGTGAGGCGGTCCAGCTCAGCGTCCCCGAGTTGGCGCAGGGTGCGTCCGCTGAGTAGAGCGATCAACCTGTAGAACTGCACTTCGGTGGTCTGGAGGCCACCGGCGGCGGCGCGTTCGAGCAGCCGCACCGCCTCGTCGCGTACCCGGGCGTCGAGGTACTTCACCCCGGCCTCGAACTGCTGCTCCGGGGTCGGATTGAGGGGCAGGGTGTAGTAGTTGATGCCGCCGTGCACGGTACCGGCCTGCACACCAACGTACGCGTCTCCGTCCGCGACGTTCGTCGCCGCTTCGGTCGTCACTGGAGCGCCTTCACCGCGGCGATGATGCCTGCGAGGCGTGCGGCCAACTCGGCCACCTCGCCAACGAGGCCCCGCAGCCGCCGCAGTGCGAGCAGCAGCCTGCTCCTGCTGCCGGCCACCCCCTCCCGGACGCACTCTGCGGCGGTGTCCAGCTCCGCTTCGGCGGCCTCGTAGGTGTCGTTGTCGAGACCGCCGTCCCGGTGTGCCTGCTTCAGGTCACGCCGCAGCTCGCCGAGACTCGCTGCCAGGTTGGGCGGCCGATCGGCGTCGGCGCCGATGACGACGCCGCCCTGAATCTGCCCGGCCTGGATTCCCACCCGGGCATTGCCGTTGGCCACGTTCCGGTTCGTCACTCGCACAGGCGCACTCCTGTCGCTGTCGGTGTCACTGGTCGTGGGGGTTGGGGGGTTCTTCACCAGTTCCTGGGCCAGCGCAGCGGCGAACGCGGCGGCGTGCCGTGCCGCCCGGGGCTGCCAGTTGTGTCCGTCAGTGCTCGTCTTGGTGCCGTCGGCGTGGTCACTGATGCCCCGCACCACCACAACCGGCAGGGCGCGGTTGAGGTGCCCGGCCTGGGCGACGCCCGCCGCCTCCATCTCGATCGCCAACGCGTCGTTGTAGTGCTGGCGAATCCACCGGGCCTGCTCCGAGACCGCTGAGTCCTGCACTACCTCACCAGCCGCGATGGCACCGAAGTGGACGGTAGCGGGATGTGGCTCGGCGGTGAGCCCGTCGCGCCACCGCCCGGAGCGTGCTACATGGTGGGCGATCTGGTCGGCCTCGTGCGGGATCTCCCAGGCCTTGGGCCGGGCCTTGAGCCCGTCGTTTTCGCTGGTGCCGCCGTGGTAGGCATAGACCTTGCTCGCCACCACCACGTCGCCGAGCCGGATGTTCGGCCACAGACCTCCGGCGACGCCCACGAAGAGCACGGCGGCCGGGGAGAACTCGGCCATCGCGCGCTCCGCGAGGACGGCGGCCGGGTGGTTGCCCTTGCCCACCAAGGCCAGCGCGACGCGGCAGCCTCCGCGGCCGAGCCTGCCGACCTCGAAACGGGTCCCGGCAGCGTGCCGGTGCACCGTGAGGTCGGACAACCGCTCGCAAACCGCCTCGTACTCCAGATTGAGCGCCGTGAGGATCACGACGAGCCGATCTTTGGTGCTCATGCCGTCTCCTTGTCCGCCGGGTCCGGTCCAGAAGGCCTGACCATGGGGGGATGCAGTGTGGTGTGAGGGCCCGGCCGGAACAGCTGGGCCGGCCGGCCGCCGTCCGTCCGTCGGGTCGCCTCCACCGGGACGATGAAGCCGTCCACGCTGCGAACCTTGCGGTAGAAGTTGCGGGGGTCGAGGGGTGCGCCCCATACCGCCTCATAGACGGTGCGGAGGTCGGCGATCGTGAACGTCGGGCCGCAAAACGCGGTGGCGAGTGCGGTGCGTTCGAGCTTCTCCCGGGCCCGCTCGACCCCGTCAGCGAGGATCCGCCGGTGGTCGAAGGCGAGCCGGACGTCGTCAGCGAGGGATTCGTCCACGGGCCTCCAATAGGCGGAAGAGGCGTCGGTGCCGGCGACGGGCTCCGGCAGCGCCGGCGCGATCGCCAGGTAGGCGACCGAGATCACCCGGCCCCTCGGGTCGCGTCCAGGTGTCCCGTAGACGCCAAGTTGTTCGAGGTGCGGCCGGTCGGCACCGAAGCCGGTTTCCTCGGCGAGTTCGCGGTGGGCGGCGGCGAGCAGCTCTTCCTCATCGTGGCCGAGGAAGCCGCCGGGCAGCGCGAGCGCCCCGCGGTGAGGTTCGACGCCGCGCTCGATCAGCAGGACCTGGAGGACGGCTCCGCGCAGCGTGAGGATGACGAGGTCCACCGCGAGAAGAACTTTCGGGGCGATCCAGCGATCGTCGGACATGGATCGACATTAGAGTTAATGTCACTCTGACGTAAAGGTGCTCCAGCTGTCGGATTCCGGCACACCCTGGGTGCGCAGACGCCTGGGTCGACCCGATGGAGCAGGGGCGGGCCGTGGTGATGAGTCGATGCCCATTGCCGGTCGGGGTGCGGGAGGCCATCGTCGACCCCGACGAAGGGGCGTCCGTGCGCCCACTCGACGAGCCCACGGGCCTTCCAGTGCAGGACGTCGACCTCGTCGGAGTCGGGCCGGTCCACGACGGGCAGAGGTGATAGCCCGAGCAGGGGCGCGAGCACGTCGTTCGCGTCGCTCATTCAGGGGCGGCGCCGGAATTCTTCTCACCGGGATCTTTTCGCTCCGGCGGTGATGGTGACCCGACCACGCCGGCGACACCATGGTGACGGCGGCCTTCTGACGTCCTGTGGCGCAAGTCGCTAGGCGCGCAGTACCGGAATGCTGTCGAGCTGATCTTGGCGGAGGTTTGATCTGATGATGCCGGACGGCCGTCCCCGGTCGGGTCTGCAAACCGCTACCTCGTTCGGCGTGATCGCGAAGTCGACGCTGAAGTCATGCTCCGCGTCGGGCAGATCATCCTCGATTAGCTGAGTCTGGTGGATCGTGGTGGCGATGGCGGTCTCGGTGGTGACGAGGCCGGCATCGGTGAGCAGGGCGATCTCCAGGTCGGAGTAGCCGGCGCCTTTGCCGACTCGCACGCCGCTGTGGCGGCTGACGGCGACGCTGCCACAGACGATGAGGTCCACTGGGCGCATCTCGTCGGGTCCCACGGTGGGAGCGACCTGCGGCGCACCGCTACTCGTAGCTGCTGTCTCGATTGGTGCGGTGAGGTTGGCGGGGTCGAGCAGATAGAAGGGCTTGGGGGTAGCGAGTTTCGGGACCGCCATGTAGAGCAGCTTGCCTTCCTGCAGGGCTCGTACCCGGACGGGAAGCTGTGCCCGGTCGGGGTTGCATTTGATAACTCGGGCGTTCTTCCATATGTCCAGCTCCGCGAGGTGGGCTGCGGCTTCTTCCTTGCCAACGAAGTCCGGGATGTGACCGTGCACGCCGAGTGGGACGGCACCTTGACGTTCGAGGAGGTCCCATACGTGTTGCCGAACGGCGTGTTTGGCGCGGTCGATGTCGGTCACGTGGGTGCTCCTATGGGCTCATGAGTGTGAGGAGTCGGTCGTTCACGTCCTGGACCGGGGGCTCGTTGCGCCAGGGGCGTAGCTGTCGGGCGGCGGCGAAGGCGAGGTTGAGTCCGCCGCCGGCACGTGTCCGCTCGATGACGTCGATGGTCTGATGCAGGTAGGACGTTGCGGCGTCGACGTCGCGTTGCAGGATGCTGGCGAGGGCGAGATTGCCGAGGATGACGGCGGTGGATTTGCGGCGTGCGGCGATCAGTTGTCGGGCGTCTTCTAACGCCGGCACTGCTTGGTCTGGCTTGTTGAGCGAGAGCCAGCAGGAGCCCGCGAGCCTCGTGTAGTGGCTGGGACAGAAGATGTCGGTGGCTGGATCTCGGGCGTCGACGGCGGCGAAGTGAGCTTCAGCGGTACCGAGAGCGTTGGAGCAGTCCCCGGCCTGACCGAGCATCGCGTGTGCCTCAGCTCGATGCAGTTGGGCGAGGCCGGCGATGACGTGACTGTCGCTGTGGCTGATGGCGGCGGCGCGGGTCGTCAGGACCAGGCCGGCGTTGGGTTGCTTGGTGCCGTAGAGGGCGAGGTAGCTCTTGCGGAGCAACGCGTTGGCCTCGGCGACTGGGTCTCGCGTTTCCTGGGATGAGCTGATCGCTTGGTCGAAATAGGCGGCGCTGGCGACGTGGTCGCGCCGTTGCGAGGCGTCCCAGACGAGTTGACCCATCAGCGTCGCGGACTCCGCGACTGCTGCCGCCAGCTCGCGCTGGACCGGCCCGTTGCTGGCGTGCTGGCGAAGGAAGATCGCCTGACCGTGTAGTTGCCCGGCCTCGGCGAGCAGGAGCGTCGAGGGCGTCTGGTCGTAGCGCTCGTCGAGGCGCCGCACGCGCTCCCTCAGGTACGCCACAGCGATCAGGTCGACGCGGCCGGGGTTGCGCAGGACGTAGCCGAGACGCTCGTCGGGCGGTGACGGTGCCTGGCCGACGTCGGTCAGGAGGTCGGCCAGCTCATCGATCGACAGCTTGAGGACCGCGGCGAGACGCGGCCGGTGCCAGGGCTGCGGGTCAGTCTCCGCCCGTTCCCACCGCACGATGGTGGAGCGGTCGACGCCGAGGGCTTCGGCGAGGCGTTCCTGGCTCAGGCCGATCGTCTTGCGGCGCTGGGCAAGTCGGTGCCGACGCCGATCCGCCACCTACCGACTCCCTCCGCCGCCATCCGTCACGGTCCATTCATCCAGCTCACACCGTGTGACGCAATGGGGATGCGTCAGTTCTGCGCCGTTGCCGCGCTGGGCGCCAGCGACCGCCGGGGCTTGTGTAGACGCATGGCCGGAACGGGTGAGAGCGGAAGCCGCTGTGCAAGGCGTGGCGGTCACGTGGGCTTCCGCCCGTTCCGCTGCCATTCCAAGCCCGACCTACTGAGTGGGGAAAGAAGTGAGCGCCCAGGAGCGAGAACGGCCCCGAGAGCACACCCCGCTGCGCCCGATCTGGCTCTGCCGTGCCTGCGGCCAACCCTGGCCCTGTGGCCGGGCGAAGCTCGCTCTTGTCACCGAGTACGACGGCAATCCGGTCAGCCTGTTTCTCTACCTGGCCAGTCTGCTCCATGACGCCATCGACGACCTGCACAAGCTCAACCCCACCACCACCGGGTGCGCCGGTGACATGTTTGATCGGTTCCTTGGCTGGCCCGCCCGACACACCCGCTCCTACCGGATGGCTGAGACCGGCTCTCCGCAGCCCGATGAGCCAGAAGCATGAAAGGCTCTGGCTCGTCGGGATTGGGACTACATCATCATGCAGAGCAGTGTATGAACTTGCAGTCCTGTGTCGTCCTTGTTAATCTTCGCTGCATAGTCATGCGGAGGTGAGTATGGGGATCCGAGTCGCGGTCGCCGGAGCGAGCGGGTACGCCGGGGGTGAACTGCTGCGCCTGATCGCCGGGCACCCGGAGTTCGACCTGGTGACCGCCACCGCCCACAGCCAGGCCGGGCACCGCGTCGACGTGGTGCACCCGCAGCTCACTGGGCTCGACCTGGTGCTCGGCGAGACCGATCCGACGATCCTGGCCGATGCGGACCTGGTCTTCCTGGCCCTGCCGCACGGCCAGTCGGCGGCTCTCGCGGCCCAGCTTCCGGCCGAGGTGCGGATCGTCGACCTGGGTGCCGACCACCGGCTGGCCGACCCGTACGCCTGGGCGCAGTACTACGGCGGCACGCACGCCGGGCAGTGGACCTACGGCCTGCCCGAGTTGCCCGGCCAGCGGGAGCTGATCGCCGGTTCCACCCGGGTGGCGAACACCGGCTGCTACGCCGCAGCGATCACCCTTGCGCTCGCGCCGCTGATCGCCGACGGCGCGGCCAACCCCGCCGACGTGGTGGTGGTCGCCGCCTCCGGCACCTCCGGCGCCGGCCGGGCGGCCAAGCCGCACCTGTTGGCCAGCGAGGTGATGGGCGACATGTCGCCGTACCGGGTGGGCACCCACCAGCACGTCCCGGAGATCAAGCAGGCCACGGGCGCGACCGGCCTGTCGTTCACCCCGGTCCTGGCGCCGATGCCGCGCGGCATCCTGGCCACCGTCACCGCGGTGCCGGCGCGCGGCGTCGACCCGCAGGAGGTGCTGGCGCGGGCGTACGCGGACGCGCCGTTCGTGCACGTGCTGCCGGAGGGCCGCTGGCCGCACACCGCCGCGACCCTGGGCTCCAACTCGTGTCACCTACAGGCCACCGTCGACGTCGACTCGGGTCGTCTGATCGTGCTCAGCGCGTTGGACAACCTGGGCAAGGGCGCGGCCGGTCAGGCCGTCCAGAACGCCAACCTGATGCTCGGCCTGCCGGAGACGACGGGCCTGTCGATGTGGGGAGTCACCCCTTGAGCGTCACCACCCCTCGGGGGTTCCGGGCGGCCGGTGTGGCCGCCGGCCTCAAGGCCAGCGGCGGCCTCGACGTCGCCCTGGTGGTCAACGACGGCCCGGACGCCGGTGTGGCAGGTGTCTTCACCACCAACCGGGTCAAGGCAGCGCCGGTGCGCTGGAGTCAGCAGGTCGTGCAGGGCGGTGTGGTCCGCGCCGTGGTGCTCAACTCCGGTGGCGCCAACGCCTGCACCGGCCCGGCCGGCTTCCAGGACACGCACGCCACCGCCGAACACACCGCCGCCGTGTTGACCTCGGTCAGCCCACGGCTGATCCTCGGCGCCGGTGACGTCGCGGTCTGCTCGACCGGCCTGATCGGTGAGCGGCTGCCGATGCCGAAGCTGCTGCCGGGCGTCCGCTCGGCGATCCGTGGGCTGTCCCGCGACGGTGGCCCGGCCGCCGCCGAGGCGATCATGACCACTGACACCCGGCCGAAGACCACTGTGGCCCGGGGGAGCGGCTGGACCGTCGGCGGCATGGCCAAGGGCTCCGGGATGCTCGCGCCGGGGATGGCCACCATGCTGTGCGTGTTGACCACCGACGCGGTGGCCGGGCCGGCGACGCTGGACGAGGCGTTGCGGGCGGCGACCCGGGTCACCTTCGACCGGGTCGACTCGGACGGCTGCATGTCCACGAACGACACGGTGCTGCTGCTGGCCAGCGGCGCGAGCGGCATCGAGCCGACGCCGGCCGAGCTGGCCGCCGCCGTCACCGCGGCCTGTCACGACCTGGCCCAGCAGTTGGTGGCCGACGCCGAGGGCGCCACCAAGCAGGTCGCCATCGACGTGGTCGGCGCGGCGGACGAGGACGAGGCGGTCGAGGTGGGCCGTACGGTGGCCCGCAACAACCTGGTCAAGACGGCGCTGTTCGGCAACGACCCGAACTGGGGTCGGATCCTCGCCGCCGTCGGCACCACCGCCGCCGCGTTCGACCCGGACGAGGTGGACGTGGCGGTCAACGGGGTGTGGGTGTGCCGGGGCGGCGCCGCCGCCGAGGACCGCTCGAAGGTCGACCTGACCGGGCGGGACGTGACCATCCGGATCGACCTGCACGCGGGTACGTCGGCCGCCACGATCTGGACCAACGACCTGTCCCACGCGTACGTGCACGAGAATTCGGCGTACTCGACGTGAGCGCGAGGAACGCAGCGCAGCGGAGTCCCGCAGTCGCGAACGAAAGGCCGGCGCGGTGAGTCTCAGCAGCGATTTGGCTCGCGCCCAGGTCAAGGCGGAGACGTTGATCGAGGCGCTGCCCTGGTTGGCACGCTTCACCGGCTCGACGGTCGTGGTCAAGTACGGCGGTAACGCGATGACCGACCCGGAGTTGCAGCGGGCGTTCGCGGCCGACATGGTCTTCCTGCGTTATGCCGGCCTGAAGCCCGTGGTGGTGCACGGCGGTGGTCCGCAGATCTCCGCCATGCTGGGACGCCTCGGCATCGCCAGCGAGTTCCGGGGTGGTCTGCGGGTGACGACCGCCGAGGCGATGGACGTGGTCCGGATGGTGCTGGTCGGCCAGGTGGGCCGGGAGCTGGTGGGTTTGATCAACTCGCACGGTCCGTACGCCGTCGGCCTCTCCGGCGAGGACGCCCGGCTGTTCACGGCGGTGCGGCGTCCGGCGTACGTGGACGGGGTGCCGGTCGACGTGGGCCAGGTCGGGGACGTCGAGTCGGTCGACGTGTCAGCGGTGACCGACCTGATCGAGGCCGGTCGGATTCCGGTGATCTCCACTGTGGCGCCGGACGTGGAGGGTGTGTTGCACAACCTCAACGCGGACACCGCCGCCGCCGCGTTGGCCATCGCGTTGCGGGCCCGCAAGCTGGTCGTGCTCACCGACGTGGCCGGCCTGTACGCGGACTGGCCGGACACCACCAGCCTGGTCTCCGAGATCGCCGCGGACGACCTGGCCAAGCTGCTGCCCAGCTTGGAGTCGGGGATGGTGCCGAAGATGGAGGCCTGCCTGCGGGCGGTGCGTGGGGGAGTGCCCGCCGCGCACGTCGTCGACGGTCGGGTGGCGCACTCCACGTTGCTTGAGGTGTTCACTTCGGAAGGGTTCGGCACGATGGTGGTGCCGGGAGACGGGACGGACGCGACATGAGCACGTTGGCGCAGCGGTGGAAGCAGTCCATGATGGACAATTACGGCACGCCGCCGATGGCGTTGGTCTCCGGTCACGGTGCCGTCGTGGTCGACGACGCCGGCCGGGAGTACCTGGACCTGGTGGGTGGCATCGCTGTCAACGCCCTCGGTCACGCCCATCCGGCGGTGGTGGCGGCGGTGTCGAAGCAGGTCGCGACCCTTGGGCACGTCTCCAACCTCTATGTGGCCGAGCCGCCGGTCGCCCTGGCCGAGCTGCTGTTGGCGCTCGCCGGCCGACCGGGCCGGGTGTTCTTCGCCAACTCGGGCGCGGAGGCGAACGAGGCGGCGTTCAAGCTGTCCCGGCGCACCGGTCGCACCCAGGTGGTGGCCACCAGGGGCGGCTTCCACGGCCGCACCATGGGCGCCCTCGCGCTGACCGGCCAACCGGCAAAGGCCGATCCGTTCCGGCCGCTGCCCGGCGAGGTGACCCACGTCGACTACGGCGACGTCGCCGCCCTCGACGCGGCCGTCTCCGATGCCACCGCCATGGTGATCCTGGAACCCGTGCAGGGTGAGAACGGTGTGCAGGTCCCGCCGGCCGGCTACCTCGCCGCGGCCCGGCGGATCACCGCCCGGCACGGCGCGCTGCTGGTCCTCGACGAGGTGCAGACCGGCATCGGGCGCACCGGGCACTGGTTCGCGCACCAGGCCGAAGGCGTGGAGCCGGACGTGGTCACCCTGGCCAAGGGGCTGGGTGGCGGGCTGCCCATCGGCGCGACGCTGGCCTTCGGCCCCGCCGCGGACCTGCTCACCCCCGGCTCGCACGGCACCACGTTCGGCGGCAACCCGATCAGTTGCGCGGCGGCGCTCGCCGTGGTGGCGACCATCGCCAACGAGGGCCTGCTCGACAACGTCAAGCGGGTCGGTGAGCGGCTGCGTCGCGGCATCGAGGCGCTGGGCCACCCGCTGATCGGCGAGGTACGCGGCGCCGGTCTGCTGCTCGGCGTGGCGCTCACCGCGCCGGTGTCGTCGGTGCTGGCCGAGGCCCTGCGGGAAGCCGGCTTCCTGGTAAACCCGGTGCAGCCGGGTGTGATCCGGTTGGCGCCACCGCTGAACCTCACCGCCGCCCAGGCGGACACCTTCCTCGCGGCGCTGCCCGCCGCACTGGACGCGACCGCCCCGGCCGCCGCCGGCGCGCAGACCGCCTCAGCCACAGTGACCACCACGACGGGGACGACTCGATGACCCGGCACTTCCTGCGCGACGACGACCTCTCGCCGGCCGAACAGTCCACGGTCCTCGACCTGGCGGCGCGGATGAAGGCGGACCGGTTCGGCCACCGGCCGTTGGTCGGCCCCCGCTCGGTGGCGGTGCTCTTCGACAAGCAGAGCCTGCGGACCAGGATCTCGTTCGACGCCGGCATCGCCGAGCTGGGCGGGCACCCCCTGGTGGTGGACACGCAGGTCACCCACTTCGGTCGCGGTGAGTCGCTCGCCGACGCGGGGCGGGTGCTGTCCCGCTACGTCGCGGCGATCGTGCTGCGGACCCACGGTGACGAGCGGATCGCCGAGGTCGCGGCGGGCGCGACAGTGCCGGTGGTCAACGCGCTCACCGACGGGTTCCACCCGTGCCAGCTGCTGGCCGACCTGCTCACCGTCCGGGAGCGGTGCGGTGGCACGGCCGGGCGCACCCTGGCGTACGTGGGGGACGGCGCGAACAACATGGCGCAGTCGTACCTGCTGGCCGGGGCGACCGCCGGGATGCACGTGCGGATCGCCGGGCCGGCCGGGTTCGCGCCGGACGCGGCAGTGGTGGAACGGGCCGCCCAGATCGCCGCGGGGACCGGCGGGTCGGTGCGGGTGCTGACCGACCCGGCCCAGGCGGTACGCGACGCCGACGTGCTGGCGACCGACACCTGGACGTCGATGGGCCAGGAGTCCGACGGGTTGGACCGGATCACCCCGTTCCTGCCGTACCAGGTCAACAAGGAGCTGCTCGGTCAGGCCGCGCCGGACGCGATAGTGCTGCACTGCCTGCCCGCACACCGTGGTGAGGAAATCACCGACGAGGTGCTCGACGGCCCGCAGAGCGCGGTCTTCGACCAGGCGGAGAACCGGCTGCACGTGCAGAAGGCGCTGCTGACGTTCCTGCTGGGAACCGCGACGGGAGGCGCCGTGACCGGCGATGCCGCCATCGGGGGGCCGCGATGACCGCGCCGCTGACCCGCGCGGCCCGGCACGCCCGGATCGTGGAGCTGATCCGTGACCGGTCGATCCGGTCGCAGACCGAGCTGGCCGACCTGCTCGCCGCCGACGGGGTCGGCGTCACGCAGGCCACCCTCTCGCGGGACCTGGAGGAGTTGGGCGCGGTCAAGGTGCGCGGCGGCGACGGTCCGGCCGTCTACCTGATCCCCGAGGACGGGCAGCGGCCGTTGCGCGACGCCGAGGCCGCGCCGGCCCGGCTGGTACGGCTGCTGCGCGAACTGCTCAACGGGGTCGACTCCAGCGGCAACATCGCCGTGCTGCGGACACCGCCGGGCGCGGCCCAGTACCTGGCCAGCGCGTTGGACCGGGCGGGCCTGCCCGAGATCGTCGGCACCATCGCCGGCGACGACACCATTCTCGTCGTGGCCCGTGAGGCCGTCGGCGGGGCCGCACTCGGAGACAAGCTCGCCGGCTGGGCCCGCCGGGAAGACACCGCTGAAGGGAACACCACGTCATGACCGAGCGGGTCGTGCTCGCGTACTCCGGCGGGTTGGACACCTCCGTCGCCATTCCGTACCTGTCCGAGCAGACCGGCGCCGAGGTGATCGCTGTCGCTGTCGACGTCGGGCAGGGCGGTGAGGATCTCGACGCCATCCGGCAGCGTGCCCTGGACTGCGGCGCCGCCGAGTCCGAGGTGGTGGACGCGCGCGACGAGTTCGCCGCCGACTACTGCCTGCCGGCGATCCGGGCCAACGCGCTCTACATGGACCGCTACCCCCTGGTGTCGGCGCTGTCCCGGCCGCTGATCGTCAAACACCTGGTGGCGGCGGCGCGCAAGCACGGCGGCACTATCGTGTCGCACGGCTGCACCGGCAAGGGCAACGACCAGGTCCGGTTCGAGGTGGGCCTGAACGCGCTCGCCCCCGACCTGAAGATCATCGCGCCGGCCCGGGACTTCGCCTGGACCCGGGACAAGGCGATCGCCTTCGCCGAGGAGAAGGGGCTGCCGATCGACGTGTCGGCCAAGTCGCCGTACTCGATCGACCAGAACCTGTGGGGTCGCGCGGTGGAGACCGGCTTCCTGGAGGACATCTGGAACGCCCCCGTCGAGGACCTCTACTCGTACACCTCCGACCCGACCCAGGAACGCGACCCCGACGAGGTCGTGATCACCTTCGACGGCGGCGTGCCGGTGGCGATCGACGGTGAGACGGTCACCCCGTACCAGGCGATCCTGGAGCTCAACCGGCGCGCCGGCGCTCAGGGCGTGGGCCGGCTCGACATGGTCGAGGACCGCCTGGTCGGCATCAAGAGCCGAGAGGTGTACGAGGCGCCCGGCGCGATCGCGCTGGTCACCGCCCACCAGGAGTTGGAGGCGGTGACCGTCGAGCGGGACCTGGCCCGGTTCAAGAAGGGCGTCGACCAGCGCTGGGGCGAACTCGTCTACGACGGGCTGTGGTTCTCGCCGCTGAAGGCGTCGCTGGACGCGTTCATCGACGACGCGCAGCGGCACGTGAGCGGCGAGGTGCGGATGATCCTGCACGGCGGCCGGGCAACTGTGACCGGCCGGCGATCCGAGGCGAGCCTCTACGACTTCGGGATGGCCACCTACGACACCGGCGACACCTTCGACCAGTCCCTGGCCAAGGGCTTCGTGCAGCTGTGGGGGCTGCCGAGTCGGATGGCCGCCGCTCGGGACGCCCGTTTGGGCGGTGGCGGACGGTGAGACGTGTGAGCGCGAAGACCGAGCAAGCGCGGCGAGCGGGCCCCGCAGTCGCGAGCGAGAGGCAACCAACGCAATGATGGGCGACGTGGACGACAAGAGCCTGACCGAGAACAGCGCCGCCACGAACCGGACGAGCCTCTGGGGTGGCCGGTTCGCGGGCGGCCCCGCCGAGGCGCTCGCCCGACTGTCGGTGAGCGTGCAGTTCGACTGGCGCCTGGCCCCGTACGACATCGCCGGTTCCCGGGCGCACGCCAGGGTCCTGGCCGGCGCCGGTCTGCTCGATCCGGAGGAGCTGGGCCGGATGCTGGCCGCGCTGGACGACCTGGAGGCCGCCTGCGCCTCCGGAACGTTCCGCCCCACCATCGACGACGAGGACGTGCACACCGCGCTGGAGCGCGGCCTGCTGGAGCGTCTCGGCAGCCTCGGTGGCAAGCTGCGCGCCGGCCGGTCCCGCAACGACCAGGTAGCCACCGACCTGCGGCTCTACCTGCGCGACCACGCCCGGGGCGTGGCCAGCCGCCTGGTCGAGTTGGCGGAGGCGCTGGTGGAGCAGGCCGAGCGGCACATCGACACCGCCGCGCCGGGCATGACCCACCTCCAGCACGCTCAACCGGTCACCTTCGGGCACTGGCTGCTCGCCCACGTGCAGCCGCTGCTGCGCGACCTCGAGCGGCTGCGCGACTGGGACTACCGGGCGGCGATCAGCCCGCTGGGCGCGGGCGCCCTGGCCGGTTCCGGGCTCCCACTGGACCCGGTGGCGGTGGCGAAGGAGCTGGGCTTCCGTACGTCGTTCGCCAACTCGATGGACGCCGTCGCCGACCGGGACTTCGTGGCCGAGTTCCTCTTCAGCACCGCCCTGATCGGGGTGCACCTGTCCCGCCTCGGCGAGGAGGTGGTGCTCTGGACCTCGCACGAGTTCGGCTGGGTGGAGCTGGACGACTCCTTCGCCACCGGCTCGTCGATCATGCCGCAGAAGAAGAACGCGGACATCGCCGAGCTGGCCCGGGGCAAGTCCGGGCGTCTGGTCGGCGGCCTGATGACGGTGCTCACCATGCTCAAGGGCCTGCCGATGACCTACGACCGGGACATGCAGGAGGACAAGGAGCCGGCCTTCGACGCTGTCGACACCCTGGAGCTGCTGCTTCCGGCCCTGGCGGGAATGATCTCCACGATGACGGTCCGGGTGGACCGCCTCGTCGCCGCCGCCCCGGTCGGCTTCTCCCTCGCCACCGAGGTCGCCGACTGGCTGGTCCGACGCAACGTGCCGTTCCGCGACGCGCACGAGATCACCGGCCAGCTGGTGGCGCTCTGCGCGGCTCGGGAGTGCGAGCTGAACGACGTCTCCGACGAGGACCTGGCCGCGATCAGCGGGCACCTCGACCCGTCGGTGCGCGACGTGCTCTCGGTCCGTTCGGCTCTCGCGGCCCGGACCACCCCCGGTTCCACCGGCCCCGGCCCGGTCGCCGACCAGCTCGCCGACGCGGCGGACCGGCTGGCCAGCTGGCGGGAGTGGGCCTCCGAGCGCGTCGTTCCGCGCTGAGCTGTGCCGTGGCGTCGGCGCTGGCCGCCGGCGCCGCGGCGGTTCAGGCCGTCGGGCGCTCCCGCTTGGGGAGCTTGGCCACCACCATGTCGTACGACGAGTCGACCGCCTCGGTCAGCTCCTCGTCGTCGATCCCGCCGTCCAGGCGCAGCGTGTTCCACCCGGACCGGCCGATGTAGGCCATCACGCTGGCGTCGTCGGGGTGCCGGTGCAGCCACTCGTCGGCCACCTCGCGGGTCGGCCCGCACTTGATGCCGACCGTCGGCTTGCCGCTGTCGCTGCCGAGGAAGGCGAAGATCCGGCCGCCCACCTTCACCACCTCGTCGCCCTCCCACGGCTGGTCCAGCCACGCTCCCGGCTTGGCCAGGCAGTACGCCAGCATCTCCGCGCGCTCCATGGATGCCTCCTCGTCGTGCGCACAGTGTGCCCGCCGCGCGGCCGTCGCACGCGCGGCGTGCCGATCCGCCCGGTCCCGGCCCAAGCTGCGCCGGATCAGGGGGTCTGCTCGGCCGAGCGGGCGGCGACCCGCTCGTAGCGCTGCCGGGCCGCCTGTGCGCTGCCCAACCCCAGCCCGTACGCGATCGCCTGCCAGGTCAGCCCCCGGTCGCGGGCCAGCGTCAGCAGGCCGGCCTCCAGGGCGTCCAGCTCGGCGCGGACGTGGGGCAGCAGGGTCAGCGCGGCGGTCAGGTCGGCGGCGTCGATCGGCTCCTCCGCGGGTTCGCGCTCGGCCCCACCGGCGGCCAGCGCGGTGACCAGGGCCACCGCCTCCCAGGGGTCGAGCACGTACGGGTGGGCCCACCGGCCGCGCCGCGTGTCGGTGCCGGCGTGCCGCTCGCTGATCCGCTGTAACGCCTCGTGGGTGCGGTGGGCGCGGGCCCGGCCAGGGTTCGGCGCGGTGAAGATGTCCTCGGTCGTCATACCCCGAGCACACCTTATGAACGTCTGATTGTCAACGAAATGTTGAAGCCTGGCGGCACGGGCATGCCGCGCCGCCAGGCGGCACCTCAGAGCGCCAGGTTGAACGCGCGCTCGCCGAAGATGGGTGTGCAGTCCGGGGTGCAGGGGAGCGTCGCGTTGACCACGCCGAACGCCACGCCCGCCGCGAACGGACGCTCGACCGGGACCACCGCGATCCGCACCTGCTGGGTGCCCTCCGCGCAGGTGACCCTCCGCACCGTCGTGCCCGCGCGCATGGTCTGGCCGACCGCCTGCGCGACCTTCACCGTGACGTCGAACGTGAGGGCCTCCGTGCAGGTCACGGTGACCGGCACGATCGCCGCCGCGCCGTTCGCCTCGATCTTGCCGGTGCCACCGATCGCGATCGTGGCCCGCGCCGCGTCGTTGGCCTGCGCCGCAGCCCGCAGCGGGACGCTCGCGCTGGCCGACGGGGTGAAGGCCACTGTCGCGGCTGCCGCGACGAGGCCGATGGCGATCAGTGGTCGCCGGATGCTCCGTACGTTCATGGTGACTTCCTCCCGTGATGTCGTCGCTCCCTGCGACGACACCGGGAACACTCCCGAGCCGACGGTCCGGTTTCACCGTTCGGCCGGTTGTCTGATGTGCGACGTGAGTCTTGTTCGGGCCGGCGCTCAGTGGTCCGCGCGCCCGGCCGGTGGCGGGATGGGTACCGTCGGGGACATGGCCCTGTCGTCCGGTGACCGCAGCACCGACACCGACCTGGCGGCGCTGGCGGACCTGCTCGCCGGTCCACTGCTGCCGGCGGCGCGTGGACTGCTGGGCTGCCGGCTGCACGTCGGCGGGGTCACCGCCCGGATCACCGAGGTCGAGGCGTACGCGGGAAGTGGCGGCGATCCCGCCTCGCACGCCCATCGGGGTCGCACCCCGCGCAACGCCGTGATGTTCGGCCCCGCCGGGTACGCCTACGTCTACTTCACCTACGGGATGCACTGGTGCATGAACGTGGTCACCGGGGTCGAGGGGGAGGCCTCCGCCGTGCTGCTGCGCGCCGCTGAGGTGGTCGACGGGCTGGCCACGGCACGGGAGCGCCGGCCGGCCATCCGGCGGGACGTGGACCTGGCCCGCGGGCCCGCCCGGTTGTGCTCCGCGCTCGGCATCGACCGCGAGGCGTACGGGGCCTACCTGCTCGGCGACGGCCCGGTCCGCCTGCGCCCCCCGGCCCGGCCGGTGCCGCCGGAGACGGTGGTGGCGGGTCCCCGGGTCGGCGTGACCGGCGCCCACGACCTGCCCTGGCGGTTCTGGCTCGACGGTGACCCCACGGTCAGCGCGTACCGCCGGCACGTGCCGCGCGTCCGGCGCTGAGGGGGCCGTCCGGCGTGTGGGCGGCGGAGTCTGTCGGTGGGTGTGGCCATAATCACCGGACCTGCTCACCGACGGTTCGGAGGACGTCATGGCAACACTGCTCGCGATCGGCACAGCCAAGGGATTGTTCCTCGCCACCAGCACCGACGACCGGCGCAGTTGGGAGATCACCGGTCCGCACTTCCCGATGACCGGTGTCTACGCGGTGGCGGTCGACACCCGTCGTTCCACCCCGCGGCTGCTCGCCGGCATGACCAGCTCACACTTCGGCCCCAGCGTCGCGACCAGCGACGACCTCGGCGCTTCCTGGGACGAGCCCGACGAGGCGCCGGTCGCGTTTCCGGCCGACACCGGCGTCTCCCTCGGGCGGGTCTGGCAGTTGATGCCGGCCGGCCCCGACGAGCCGGACGTCATCTGGGCCGGCACCGAGCCCTCGGCGTTGTTCAAGTCCACCGACGGTGGCCGTAGCTTCGAGCTGGTCCGTTCCCTCTGGGACCATCCGCACCGCCCGCAGTGGGAGGCCGGTTTCGGAGGTCAGGCCGTGCACACGGTGCTGCCCCACCCGCGTGACCCGGCTCGGCTGCTGGTCGCCATGTCCACCGGCGGGGTCTACCGCTCGGAGGACGCCGGGGCGAGTTGGGCGCCGGGCAACACCGGCATCCGCGCCTACTTCATGCCCGACGAGTGGCCGGAGTTCGGCCAGTGCGTGCACAAGGTCGCCCGGGACGCCGGCAACCCCGAGCGGTTGTACGCGCAGAACCACCACGGTGTCTACCGCTCCGATGACGACGGCCGCACCTGGTCCTCGATCGCCGACGGGCTGCCCAGCGACTTCGGCTTCCCGATGGTGACCCACCCCGGGCGTGGCGGCATGGTGTGGACCTTCCCGTTGGTGGCCGACGGCGAGCGGTTCCCGACCGACCACCGTTGTCGGGTGTTCCGTTCCGCCGACGCCGGCGGCAAGTGGGAGCCGCTGTCGGTCGGGCTGCCCGAGGGCCCGTTCTATCCGGCGGTGCTGCGGGACGCGATGTGCGCCGACGACGCCAGCCCCGGTGGGGTCTACTTCGGCACCCGCTCCGGCTCGGTCTTCGCCAGCCGTGACGAGGGCGACTCCTGGTCGACCGTCGCGGCGCACCTGCCCGACGTGCTCTGCGTTCGCGCCGCGGAGGTCTGAGCGTGGTCACCGTGCTGCTGCCCGGCCCGCTGCGCGGCGAGGCCGGGGGCGCGAGTCGCCTGAACGTCACCGTCGCCGGGACGCTGCGGGCGGTCCTCGACGAGATGGCCGTCGCGCATCCCCGGCTGGCCCGGCGCATCCGCGACGAGCGCGGCGAGCTGCGACGCTACGTCAACGTCTTCGTCGACGGGGAAGACTGCCGGCACTCCGGCGGCCTGGCCACCCCGGTCAGGGACGGCGCCGAGGTGCAGGTGCTGCCGTCGGTGGCGGGCGGCTGACCGGGCCGACAGCGAGGGGGTTCCCGACCCGGCGTCCGGTTACGGGGGTGACCGGCGCCACTGCCGGGCGTCCCGCCGACGGAATAGTTGCGTCGTCAAA
The DNA here is from genome assembly GCF_036136635.1 of Micromonospora sp. NBC_00330. Lineage (NCBI taxonomy): Bacteria > Bacillati > Actinomycetota > Actinomycetes > Micromonosporales > Micromonosporaceae > Micromonospora > Micromonospora sp. NBC_00330. The sequence goes on along the minus strand of NZ_CP108012.1, from coordinate 3,364,834 downwards.
TAAGTTGAGAGCTGCGTCCGGGGTACCACGACGGCAACCCGGTTGACACGCGAGGAGCTGGTCATGCAGTTCGGAATCTTCACCGTCGGTGACGTCACTGTCGATCCGACCACCGGTCGTGAGCCGACCGAGCATGAGCGGATCAAGGCGATGGTCGCCATCGCGCTCAAGGCCGAAGAGGTCGGCCTGGACGTCTTCGCCACCGGCGAGCACCACAACCCGCCGTTCGTGCCGTCGTCACCGACCACCATGCTCGGCTACATCGCGGCCCGCACCGAGCGGCTGCTGCTGTCCACCGCCACCACGCTGATCACCACCAACGACCCGGTGAAGATCGCCGAGGACTACGCGATGCTCCAGCACCTCTCCGACGGCCGGGTGGACCTCATGATGGGCCGCGGCAACACCGGCCCGGTCTACCCGTGGTTCGGCAAGGACATCCGCGCCGGCATCCCCCTGGCCATCGAGAACTACGACCTGCTGCACCGGCTGTGGCGCGAGGACGTGGTCGACTGGAAGGGCAAGTACCGCACCCCGTTGCAGTCGTTCACCTCGACGCCGCGCCCGCTCGACGGCGTGCCCCCGTTCGTCTGGCACGGCTCGATCCGCAGCCCGGAGATCGCCGAGCAGGCCGCGTACTACGGCGACGGCTTCTTCGCCAACCACATCTTCTGGCCCAAGGAGCACACCCAGCGGATGATCGCGCTCTACCGCCAGCGGTACGCGCACTACGGCCACGGCTCCGCCGACCAGGCCATCGTCGGCCTGGGTGGCCAGGTGTTCATGCGCCGCAACTCGCAGGACGCGGTCCGGGAGTTCCGGCCCTACTTCGACAACGCCCCGGTCTACGGGCACGGGCCGTCGCTGGAGGAGTTCACCCGGGAAACCCCGCTGACAGTGGGCAGCCCGCAACAGGTCATCGACCGCACGCTCGGCTTCCGGGAGTACGTCGGCGACTACCAGCGGCAGTTGTTCCTGATGGACCACGCCGGGTTGCCGCTGAAGACCGTGCTGGAGCAGCTCGACCTGCTCGGCGAGGAGGTCGTGCCGGTGCTGCGCAAGGAGTTCGCCGCGCTGCGTCCGGCGCACGTGCCGGCGGCGCCGACGCACGCCTCGCTGGTCGCCGCCGCGGGCGGTGCCAAGGACAGCACAGTGCACGCCGTCGACGACGTCACGGGCAAGGCACCGGAGGGGGCGACCCGATGACCCACCGCACCCTGGCCGTGGTCTCGGCGGGGCTGAGTCAGCCCTCGTCGACCCGGCTGCTCGCCGATCAGCTCGCCGCGGCCACCCGCGACGAGTTGGTCCGGCGCGGCTCCGAAGTGGAGCTGCGCGTCATCGACCTGCGCGAGTACGCCCACGACGTGGTGAACAACATGCTCACCGGGTTCGCGCCGGCGGCGCTGCGCGAGGTCATCGACACGGTGACCGGGGCGGACGGGCTCATCGCCGTCACCCCGATCTTCAGCGCCTCGTACAACGGGCTGTTCAAGTCCTTCTTCGACGTGTTGGATTCCGAGTCGCTGGTCGACCGGCCGGTGCTGATCGGCGCGACCGGCGGCACCGCCCGGCACTCCCTCGCCCTGGAGCACGCCGTCCGCCCGATGTTCGCCTACCTGCGGTCGGTGGTCGTCCCGACCGCGGTCTTCGCCGCCCCGGAGGACTGGTCCGACGGCACCGCCGATGGCGCGTTGCGCGCTCGGATCCGGCGCGGCGCCGGGGAGCTGACCGACCAGATCGAGCGCCGGCCACCGGCCACCGGGCCGGCCGACCCGTTCGCCCTCACCACCGACTTCCTGCAGATGCTCGGCCGAGGCGACGGCGGCGCGCCGGTCACCTGACCGGGTGGGCGACCAGCACCGGGCAGTGCGCGTGCTGGATCGCCGCCTGACTGACCGACCCGAGCAACAGACCGGCGAACCCGGCCCGGCCCCGGGTGCCCACGACCAGCAGCGACGCCGTGCCGCTGGCCTCGATGAGCCCCTGGGCCGCGCCGGCCGCCCGGACCGGATGCTCGCGCACCACCAGGTTGGGGTGCTCCGCTCGCACCACGGCCGAGGCGTCGGCCAGGAGTCGTACCGCCTCGGCCTGGTACGCGGCCTGCGACTCCTCGATCTCCTCCGGCACCGTCCGGTCCCCGTCCGGAGGACCGACGTGCACCAGCACCAGCGGCACGTCCCGCAGCCCCGCCTCGTCGGCGCCCAGGCCCACGGCGAGCCGGGACGACTCGGACCCGTCCACGCCGACCAGCACCGGGCCGTCCACCGGGATCGGCTGCTCGTCCGGGCGGACCACCAGCACCGGGCAGTGCGCGTGCGCGGCCACCTGCGCGCCGACCGAGCCGAGCAGCAGCCCGGTGAACCCGCCCAGGCCACGACTGCCCACCACGACCAGCTCCGCCCGGCGGGACTCCTCGATCATGGTGGCCCCCGGGCCCCCGAGGACCTGACGCACCTCGACGGCGAGGCCGGGCCACCGGCCGGTCAGCTCGGCCGCCGTGCGCTCCAACATCTGCTGCGCCTCCTCGGAGGGCGCCGGCACCCCGACGTCGTACGGGTTGAGCGGCACGCCGTAGCCGGACGGATGCAGGTAGCCGTGCACCAGGAGCAGCGGTCGGGACCGCAGCACGGCGGCCCGCGCCGCGTGTTCGGCGGCGACGAGGCTGGACGGCGATCCGTCCACGCCCACCACGACAGGTCGATTCATCGGCGCTCCCTGGGTCTTGTCAGGCCATTGTCGACCGCTCGGCGCGCCGCAACGGCCGGACGCGCCGGTCCCGGCGGCGGGTCGGTTCGCACTTGCACGTAACTACGTATGTTCGTAATATCGACGTATGGACACCGTGGAAGATCGGCTCGCCGCGCTGGAGGCACAGGTTGCCGCGTTGAGCGAACGGCTCACCGCCGCACCGCCGCCACCACCCGCGCCCGAGGGCACCTTCTGGGCGCTCGACGGCCTCAAGCAGCGCCTGCCACCCGAGGGATCGGGCGCGGTGCTCTACACCGGCACCGTCCGCGTCGCCGGCCAGCACTACGACTGGCAGTACGGCCGCACCGTCGACGACCTGCTCGCCGGCGACTGGGAGGAGCTGCCCAGCATCCTCTCCGCGTTGGCCCACCCGGTGCGGCTACGACTACTGCGGGAGATCCTCGGCGGCCGGCAGAGCACCAGCGAGCTGGCCGAGATCGAGGAGTTGGGCACCACCGGCCAACTGCATCACCACCTGCGCCAGATCACCGCCGCCGGTTGGCTGCGCAGCGCCGGCCGAGGCCGGTACGCGGTCCCCGCCGAACGCGTGGTGCCGCTGCTGGCCATCCTCACCGCCGCCGGCCGCTGACCAGACGCGGCTCGGCCGCCCATCCGACGACCCCCACGGAGGAACCACAATGCGCCGGACGACCGTCACCGTCCTCGTCGTCGCGCTGATCGCCGGCCTGGTCGGGGTGGCGTTGATGCCCCGGGTGCCCCGACTCGGCGCGCAGACCACCGGCGATCGCGACCTGGCCGCTGCCGCACTGTCGGCCACGCCCGACCCGTCGGGGCGCCGCGGGCTCGCCGTCGCCCTGGTCGAGCACGGCCGGATCCGCACCGCCGGGCTGGGTGACCGGGACCTCGCCGGTCGACCCGTGGAGCCGGGCACCCCGTTCGAGATCGGCTCGGTCACCAAGGCGCTCACCGGCATGCTCCTCGCCGACCAGGTCGCCGCCGGTGTCGTCGGCCCCGACGACCGGCTCGGCGTCACCTGGCCCGAGGTCACCGGCCCCGCCCGCGACGTCACACTCGCCGAACTCGCCAGCCACCGCGCCGGCCTGCCCCGGCTCGCCCCCGGCTCCCCGCTGGGGTGGGCACGCATCCTCTGGTCCAACGTCTCCGGCGCAAACCCCTACGCCGGGCAGGGCGTCGACGCCATCCGCAGCGCCGCCGACCGGGTCAGCACCGACGACGACGAGCGCGGCGAGGTCCACTACTCCAACCTCGGGCCGTCGGTGCTCGGCCACGCGCTCGCCGCGAAGGCCGGCGTCGCGTACCCCGAGCTGCTGCACGACCGGCTGCTACGGCCGCTCGGCATGACGGCCACCATCGTCGCCACCCGCGACGACGACCTGCCGGCCGATCGCGCCCAGGGCAGCCGGGCCGGCGGCCGGCCGCTCGATCCGTGGGCGGGAGCCGGTTACGCGCCGGCCGGCGCCGGCCCCTGGTCCACGGCGCAGGACCTCGGCCGGCTGCTCGCCGCGACCCTCGCCGGCACCGCACCAGGTGCCGACGCCGCCACCGCCCGCTTCCGCGAGGACGACGACACCCGCATCGGGTACGGCTGGTTCACCACCCGGCACGGCGATCGCGAGGTGGTCTGGCACAACGGCGCTACCGGCGGGTTCCGGTCCTACGTCGGCCTCGAACGGGCGACCGGCCGGGCGGTGGTGGTGCTCGGCAACACCGACAAGGGCGTCGAGCCCATCGGGCTGCGGCTGCTCGGAGTGCCGCCGAAGGAGGCCGACTCGGCGACGTCGATGGTGCTGCAGTGGATCGGCGCCGGCCTCGCGGTGGCCTTCACCTTCCTCGGCGGCCTCTCCCTGCTCGGCACCGCCCGCCGTCGCCACCTGGACCAGGTGACGCTGCTGGCCGCGGCGGTCTGGGCGTTCGCCTATCTCGGGTTGGGGCACCGGATGGGGGACTGGTCGATGGTGCCGGCCTGGCTGTGGCCGCTCGGCGCCGGCCTGTCGGCGGCAGGGGTGGCAGTGGCGGCGACCCGGTGGCACGCCCTGCCGGTGGTCGACGCGCGGGTGCCGTGGCGTCGACTGCTGTCGGTGGCGAGCTCCCTGGGCGCCGCCGTGCTGGCGGTCGTAGCCGTCGCCGGCTGACTCCGCGCCGCGGCCTCGCGTCACAGCCGTTGCGTACCCTCGGCCGATGACCTCCGATGTGCTGCTGCGCCCGGTCCGTGAGGACGACCTCGTCGAGTTCTTCCTGCACCAGCAGGACCCGGAGGCCAACCGGATGGCCGCGTTCGGCCCCAAGGACCCGTCCGACCGTCGGGAGTTCGCCGCACACTGGGCCCGGGTGCTCACCAACCCGGCGAACCTGGTCCGCACCGCAGAGGTCGACGGCGAGGTGGTCGGCTACGTGAGCGCCTGGCCGGCCGAGGGGCAGACCGAGGTCAGCTACTGGATCGACAGGGCGCGCTGGGGTCGAGGCCACGCCACGGCGGCCCTGGCCGCCCTGCTGCGCGAGCTGCCCCGGCCGGTGCACGCCCGCGCCGCCAAGGACAACGCCGCCTCCCTCGCGGTGCTCCGCAAGTGCGGGTTCGTTGTGGTCGGCGAAGACTCGGGGTACGCCAACGGCCGCGGCGAAGACGTCGAGGAGTGGCTGCTGGAGCTGCCCGCCGACGGCTCTGACCTGGGCGGGCACTAGTCTCGCGGCGTGAACTGGTTGGATCTCGTCGGCTGGGCCGGCTCCGCGGTGCTGGTCTGGTCGCTGCTGCAGTCGCGCATCCTGCGGTTGCGGGCGCTCAACCTCGTCGGCTGCTTCGTGCTGATCGGCTACAACGCCGCCATCGAGGTCTGGCCCGGCGTCGGGCTCAACGTCGTGCTCGCGGTGATCAACATCTGGTACCTGCGCGGGATGCTCGCCACCCGGCACGACGAGAAGACCTACCAGGTCGTGGAGGTCGGTGTCGGCGACCAGTTCCTCGCGCACACGCTGCGGGTGCACGCCGCCGACATCGCCCGGTTCAACCCCGGCTTCCACTGGGACCCGGCCGCCTCGGGGCGCTCGGCGTTCCTCGTGGTCACGGCCGACGAGGTGGTCGGCGTGGTCCTGTCGCACGCCGAGGCGCCCGGCGTCGCCCAGATCGACCTGGACTACGTGACCCCGAAGTTCCGTGACTTCACCCCGGGCGAGTTCGTCTACCGGCGCAGCCACCTGTTCACCGAAAGGGGCTTCCACCGGGTGGTCAGCCCGCCCCGGATGGTGGCCCCCTACTACCACCGGCTCGGCTTCCGCCCGGAGGGCGACTCGTACGTCCTCGACCTGCCGGCGTCGCCGACGCCCCAGTCGGCGTAACTCACCGTCGCTCCAGCCGGCCTAGCGTCACCGTCGCCCGATTCGGCCTAGCGTCACCGTCGCCTGATTCGGCGTAGCCTCACCTCGCCCGATTCGGCGTAGCGTCGCCGGGGCAGGATTCGGCCGGCGCCGGACGGGGCAAAGACAACGCCTACGCCGGGCGGGCTCGCCGACCGGCGGGTGCCGCGCGTAGCGGCCGGTGCCACCACCACGAGGGAGCGAACCGGGCGTGCAGAGCTACGGGAGCCAACTGGCCCTGGTCGGAGTCCTGGTCGTGATCAACGCGCTCTTCGCGGGCAGCGAGATGGCGTTGGTGTCGCTGCGAGACAGCCAGATCCAGCGGCTGGAGCGCACCAGCCGGGCCGGGCGGGTGCTGGCCCGGCTCGCCAAGGACCCGAACCGCTTCCTGGCCACCATCCAGATCGGCATCACCCTCGCCGGCTTCCTGGCCTCCGCCGCCGCGGCGGTCTCGCTGGCCAAACCCCTGGTGCCGCTGCTCGGGATGTTCGGCGGCGCCGCCGAGACGGTGGCGATCGTGGTGGTCACCCTTGCGCTGACCTTCGTCACCCTGGTCTTCGGCGAGCTGGCCCCCAAGCGGATCGCCATGCAGTCCGCCGAGCGGTGGGCGCTGCTGGTGGCCCGCCCGCTCGACCTGCTCGCCAGCCTCACCCGGCCGGCCGTCTGGGCGCTCGGCGCCACCAGCGACGTGGTGGTCCGCCTGGTCGGGCTCAACCCCAAACACGAGCCGGAGGAGATCGGCCCGGACGAGCTGCGCGACATCGTCGCCGGCAACCACGGCTTCACCAAGGAGCAGCGCACCATCATCGCGGGTGCCGTGGAGATCGCCGACCGGCGGTTGCGGGCTGTCCTCGTACCCCGGTTGCAGGTTTTCACGCTCGACAGCGGGACCACCGCGGAGGCCGCGCGGCTCGTGCTGGCCGCCACCGGGCACTCCCGGGCGCCGGTGGTGCGCCACGGCGGCCTGGACGACACGGCCGGGGTGATCCACCTGCGTGACCTGGTGGGTGTGCCCGACGACCGCCCGGTCGACGAGATCGCCCGACCGCCGATGCTGCTGCCCGACTCGCTGCCGGTGGTGGACGCGCTGCGCCAGTTCAAGGCCGAGCGTCAGCACATCGCGCTCGTCGTGGACGAGCGCGGCGCCGTCGACGGCATCGTCACGCTGGAGGACATCCTGGAGGAGATCGTCGGCGAGATCTACGACGAGACCGACCGTGATGTGCGCTCGGTGCGGCGCGACCCCGACGGTGCGCTGGTGCTGCCCGGCACCTTCCCGGTGCACGACCTGCCGGACATCGGCGTGGAGCTGCCGTCGCGCCCGGCCGGTGACTACACCACAGTCGCCGGGCTGGTGCTGGCCCGGCTCGGGCACATCCCCACCGTCGCCGGGGAGGACGTCACACTCGACGGTTGGGTGCTGGTGGTGGCCGGCATCGACCACCGGGCGATCACCGAGGTACGGCTCAGCCGCGTACCCGATGAAGCCGACGGCGACGCCGACAGCGACCAGGCCGCGGAGCCGATGCTGGACGAGGCCCGCAGTTGACCCGTCCGGCGAACGCCGTCGCTCAGGCGGGCGAGAGGTTCTGCAGCCGGACCTGACCACGGGCGACCAGCCGCTCGTCGGCGTCGGTGATCTCCACCTGCCAGAGCTGCTGGCTGCGGCCCCGGTGCACCGGTGTGCCGACCGCCCTCAGCTCGCCGTCCCGGACGGCCCGCAGGAAGTCGGTCTGGTTCGACACCCCGACCACAGTGCCCCGGTCGGCCAGCCAGAGGGAACCACCCACGCTGGCCGCGGTCTCGACGACCGAGCAGTACACCCCGCCGTGCTGGATGCCGAACGGCTGGTGCAGCTCCGGTCGGACCTGCCAGCTGATGACCACCCGGTCGGCGCTGGCCTCCTCGAACTTGAGGCCGAGCAGGGCGACGAAACCGCCCGTCAGATCCGGAATCTCCATGGCAAAGCCCTCCTCGATCAACTGGCGCAAGCCTAGCCGGGGCGAGTTGCGCCAAACCCGGTACGGCTTGGTGCCGGCGATGGGGGAGAATCGGTGACCGTGACCGACAGCAGCCCTCCGCCGCCCGGGCGAGACTCCCTGACCGACGACCTGCTCTGGCGTGGCCTGATACAGGACTCGACCGGCCTCGACGAGCTGCGCGAGCTGCTCGACGGTGGGAAGTCCTCCACGTACTACGTGGGCTTCGACCCCACCGCCCCGAGCCTGCACGTCGGCAACCTCATGCAGGTCCTCATGGCCCGCCGGCTGCAACTCGCCGGCCACCGCCCGTTGCTGCTGGTCGGCGGGGCCACCGGGCAGATCGGTGACCCGAAGGAGAGCGCCGAACGGGCACTCAACGCACCCGACGTGATCGCCGGCTGGGTCGAGCGGATCCGCGAGCAGCTCGCGCCCTTCGTGTCGTACACCGGGGACAACGCGGCCCAGTTGGTCAACAACCTGGACTGGACCGGCGAGATGTCGATCGTCGAGTTCCTCCGCGACGTGGGCAAACACTTCCCGGTGAACAAGATGCTCGCGCGGGAGGTGGTACGGGCCCGGCTGGAGACCGGCATCAGCTTCACCGAGTTCAGCTACCAGCTGTTGCAGGCAAACGACTTCTACGAGCTGCACCGCCGGCACGGGTGTCAGCTCCAGTTCGGCGGCTCCGATCAGTGGGGCAACATCACCGCCGGCGTCGACTACGTCCGCCGGCGCGGGGCCGGGCCGGTGCAGGCGTTCACCACGCCGCTCGTCACCAAGTCCGACGGTACGAAATTCGGCAAGAGCGAGGGCGGCGCCGTCTGGCTCGACCCCACGATGACCAGCCCGTACGCCTTCTACCAGTTCTGGCTCAACGTCGAGGACCAGGAGGTCGACCGCTACCTGCGGTACTTCAGCTTCCGCACCCGCGAGGAGTTGGAAGAGTTGGCGAAGGCCACCGCCGAGCGGCCAGCGGCCCGGTTGGCGCAGCGGGCGCTCGCCGAGGAACTGACCACCCTGGTGCACGGTGCCGACGAGACCCGACAGGCGATCGCCGCCAGCCAGGCGCTCTTCGGCCGCGGCTCGTTGGACGAGCTGGCGCCGGAGACTCTGCGCGCGGCCCTGACCGAGGCGGGTCTCGTACGCCTCACCGGCGAATTGCCGGATGTGGCGGGTCTGCTGCGGGACTCCGGTCTGGTCAGTGGCCTCAAGGAGGCTCGGCGGGTGATCGCCGAAGGCGGCGCCTACGTCAACAACAACCGGGTGACCGCTGTGGACGCCAGGGTGTCGCCGGCCGATCTGCTGCATGGGCGATACCTGGTGCTGCGCCGGGGGAAGCGTTCGTTCGCGGGCGTTGAGCTGGGTGAATAGCCACCTGTCGACGATGTGACGGGGGACGCGTCCGGCGGATTTGACGATCATCCCGCCGGACGCGTAACTTTCTCTCTGCCAGCGCGGAACGGACGAAACAGGCGAAAGCCTGAAGCGGCCGGAGCGTCGGCCAACGGCCTGGGGGTCGGGTGGGCACGCCCACCGGAGCCCCAACCGGGAGGTGCCGCCAAAAACGCCGCGAGGCGGATTTGGCGCCGCGAAACCGACCGGGTATGGTTACGAACCGGCAGGGCACCGGGCGGGTCGCGGGAAATCGCGACGGCCGGCCTGCCGAATCCATGACGAGAACGGCGCAAGCCGGTTGCGACATGGTGCCCGCGTTATCGGGTTGAAGCACGACGAACCGCGAAATATCGGTTTGACACGGCGGAAACGAGCGGGTAACGTAGTAAAAGTGCCTGGCGCTGGAAAGCGCTAAGGGCGCGGTACGGAATACCCCGGTTGGGGTTCCACGTGGTGGGGCTTCTGGTCGGTGTGTGGTTGTTCTTTGAGAACTCAACAGGGTGCTTGTAAAGCCAGTGCCAATTATGATTTATACCCCGGACTGGTCAGTTTTTGCTGGCTGGTTGGGATTCCTTTGGCAACATTTGTTTGTTGTCAGGATGCTGTTCAACTAATTTTTTGTTGGAGAGTTTGATCCTGGCTCAGGACGAACGCTGGCGGCGTGCTTAACACATGCAAGTCGAGCGGAAAGGCCCTTCGGGGTACTCGAGCGGCGAACGGGTGAGTAACACGTGAGCAACCTGCCCCAAGCTTTGGGATAACCCTCGGAAACGGGGGCTAATACCGAATAGGACTGCTGGCCGCATGGCTGGTGGTGGAAAGTTTTTCGGCTTGGGATGGGCTCGCGGCCTATCAGCTTGTTGGTGGGGTGATGGCCTACCAAGGCGACGACGGGTAGCCGGCCTGAGAGGGCGACCGGCCACACTGGGACTGAGACACGGCCCAGACTCCTACGGGAGGCAGCAGTGGGGAATATTGCACAATGGGCGGAAGCCTGATGCAGCGACGCCGCGTGAGGGATGACGGCCTTCGGGTTGTAAACCTCTTTCAGCAGGGACGAAGCGAGAGTGACGGTACCTGCAGAAGAAGCACCGGCCAACTACGTGCCAGCAGCCGCGGTAAGACGTAGGGTGCGAGCGTTGTCCGGATTTATTGGGCGTAAAGAGCTCGTAGGCGGCTTGTCGCGTCGACCGTGAAAACTTGGGGCTCAACCCCAAGCCTGCGGTCGATACGGGCAGGCTAGAGTTCGGTAGGGGAGACTGGAATTCCTGGTGTAGCGGTGAAATGCGCAGATATCAGGAGGAACACCGGTGGCGAAGGCGGGTCTCTGGGCCGATACTGACGCTGAGGAGCGAAAGCGTGGGGAGCGAACAGGATTAGATACCCTGGTAGTCCACGCTGTAAACGTTGGGCGCTAGGTGTGGGGGGCCTCTCCGGTTCCCTGTGCCGCAGCTAACGCATTAAGCGCCCCGCCTGGGGAGTACGGCCGCAAGGCTAAAACTCAAAGGAATTGACGGGGGCCCGCACAAGCGGCGGAGCATGCGGATTAATTCGATGCAACGCGAAGAACCTTACCTGGGTTTGACATGGCCGCAAAACTCACAGAGATGTGAGGTCCTTCGGGGGCGGTCACAGGTGGTGCATGGCTGTCGTCAGCTCGTGTCGTGAGATGTTGGGTTAAGTCCCGCAACGAGCGCAACCCTCGTTCGATGTTGCCAGCGCGTTATGGCGGGGACTCATCGAAGACTGCCGGGGTCAACTCGGAGGAAGGTGGGGATGACGTCAAGTCATCATGCCCCTTATGTCCAGGGCTTCACGCATGCTACAATGGCCGGTACAATGGGCTGCGATACCGTGAGGTGGAGCGAATCCCAAAAAGCCGGTCTCAGTTCGGATCGGGGTCTGCAACTCGACCCCGTGAAGTCGGAGTCGCTAGTAATCGCAGATCAGCAACGCTGCGGTGAATACGTTCCCGGGCCTTGTACACACCGCCCGTCACGTCACGAAAGTCGGCAACACCCGAAGCCGGTGGCCCAACCCTTGTGGAGGGAGCCGTCGAAGGTGGGGCTGGCGATTGGGACGAAGTCGTAACAAGGTAGCCGTACCGGAAGGTGCGGCTGGATCACCTCCTTTCTAAGGAGCACCTTCACCTGAAAGGGTGCAAGGAGCCCGCGGCCCACGAATGTTGGGTCGGGGTGCTCAGATGGCGGAGACACTGGCAAGTTTTTCCTCGGCAACGGTCGGGTTCACCTAGTACAGCTGCTCTTCGGGGTGGTGGGAACGGTTGGTCTCGGTGCGGCTGAGAAGGAATGTAAGCACCCTGTTGGGTCCTGAAGGAACAACCGTTGTGTTGTTGTTTCAGAGACGTGGCTGGCCTCCTGTGTGGGGGCTGGCAGTCTGCCAGGCATGGCCTGGCCCCACATACCGCCAACTGTTGTTGGGTTTGGTGTGGGGCGGATCGGGTTGTGGGTTGGTCGTTTGTTGAGAATTGCACAGTGGACGCGAGCATCTTTGTGGTCAAGTTGTCAAGGGCGAACGGTGAATGCCTTGGCACCAGGAGCCGATGAAGGACGTGGGAGGCCGCGATAGGCCTGGGGGAGCTGTCAACCAAGCTGTGATCCCAGGGTGTCCGAATGGGGAAACCTGGCACCAGTCATGTGGTGTCACCCACACCTGAACACATAGGGTGTGTGGAGGGAACGCGGGGAAGTGAAACATCTCAGTACCCGTAGGAAGAGAAAACAATTTAGTGATTCCGTGAGTAGTGGCGAGCGAAAGCGGATCGAGGCTAAACCGGCTGCGTGTGATACCTGTCAGGGGTTGCGTGGTCGGGGTTGTGGGACCCTGCTGAACAAGCTGACACTTGTTCGAGAAGTTACAAAGTCAGTGGCTAGTCGAACAGTCTGGAATGGCTGACCGTAGACGGTGAGAGTCCGGTAGGTGAAAGTTGCTGACCTTCTGTGGGTGTTCCCGAGTAGCGGCGGACCCCTGAAATCTGCCGTGAATCTGCCAGGACCACCTGGTAAGCCTAAATACTTCCTGGTGACCGATAGCGGACAAGTACCGTGAGGGAATGGTGAAAAGTACCCCGGGAGGGGAGTGAAATAGTACCTGAAACCGTTCGCCTACAATCCGTCGGAGCCTTGCGGGGTGACGGCGTGCCTTTTGAAGAATGAGCCTGCGAGTTAGTGGCATGTGGCGAGGTTAACCCGTGTGGGGGAGCCGTAGCGAAAGCGAGTCTGAATAGGGCGATTCAGTCGCGTGTCCTAGACCCGAAGCGGAGTGATCTAGCCATGGGCAGGCTGAAGCGCGGGTAAGACCGCGTGGAGGGCCGAACCCACCAATGTTGAAAAATTGGGGGATGACCTGTGGTTAGGGGTGAAAGGCCAATCAAACTCCGTGATAGCTGGTTCTCCCCGAAATGCATTTAGGTGCAGCGTCGCGTGTTTCTTGCCGGAGGTAGAGCACTGGATGGTCTAGGGGGCCCACAAGCTTACCGAAATCAGCCAAACTCCGAATGCCGGTAAGTGAGAGCGCGGCAGTGAGACTGCGGGGGATAAGCTTCGTAGTCGAGAGGGAAACAGCCCAGATCACCAGCTAAGGCCCCTAAGCGTGTGCTAAGTGGAAAAGGATGTGGGGTCGCATAGACAACCAGGAGGTTGGCTTAGAAGCAGCCACCCTTTAAAGAGTGCGTAATAGCTCACTGGTCAAGTGGTTCCGCGCCGACAATGTAGCGGGGCTCAAGCACACCGCCGAAGCTGTGGCATTCACATTTTATCCTCGCTTGGACTTGATTCCTTGTGCAGGTGTGTGGATGGGTAGGGGAGCGTCGTGCCGCGAGTGAAGCAGCGGGGTGACCCAGTTGTGGACGCGGCACGAGTGAGAATGCAGGCATGAGTAGCGAAAGAAGGGTGAGAAACCCTTCCGCCGGATGACCAAGGGTTCCAGGGCCAGGCTAATCCGCCCTGGGTGAGTCGGGACCTAAGGCGAGGCCGAGAGGCGTAGTCGATGGACAACGGGTTGATATTCCCGTACCCGCGAAAGAGCGTCCCTGATGAACCTCGTTGTGCTAACCACCCGAACTTGGTGAGGTCTTCGGACTGAGCTGAGGGAGCGTGGGAACCTGATGGGTAGTAGTCAAGCGATGGGGTGACGCAGGAAGGTAGCTGAGCCCGGCCGGTGGTTGTGCCGGGGTAAGCGTGTAGGCCGTGTTGTAGGCAAATCCGCAACACATGAAGGCTGAGACGTGATGCCGAGCCGATTCAGGTGAAGTCAGTGATCCTATGCTGCCGAGAAAAGCCTCTAGCGAGTTCTTAGCGGCCCGTACCCCAAACCGACACAGGTGGTCAGGTAGAGAATACCGAGGCGATCGGGCGAACTGTGGTTAAGGAACTCGGCAAATTGCCCCCGTAACTTAGGGAGAAGGGGGGCCGGAGACGTGAAGCCCCGCGCGGGTGGAGCGTTGTATGGCCGCAGAGAGCAGGGGGAAGCGACTGTTTACTAAAAACACAGGTCCATGCGAAGAAGTAATTCGATGTATATGGACTGACGCCTGCCCGGTGCTGGAACGTTAAGGGGACCTGTTAGCTCTTCGGGGCGAAGCGGAGAACTTAAGCGCCAGTAAACGGCGGTGGTAACTATAACCATCCTAAGGTAGCGAAATTCCTTGTCGGGTAAGTTCCGACCTGCACGAATGGCGTAACGACTTCCCCACTGTCTCAACCACAGGCCCGGCGAAATTGCAGTACGAGTAAAGATGCTCGTTACGCGCGGCAGGACGGAAAGACCCCGGGACCTTTACTATAGCTTGACATTGGTACTCGAATTAGCTTGTGTAGGATAGGTGGGAGCCGGTGAAGTCCATACGCCAGTATGGGTGGAGGCAATCTTGAAATACCACTCTGGTTGATTTGGGTATCTAACTTCGGACCGTTATCCGGTTCAGGGACAGTGTCTGGTGGGTAGTTTAACTGGGGCGGTTGCCTCCTAAAAGGTAACGGAGGCGCCCAAAGGTTCCCTCAGCCTGGTTGGCAATCAGGTGTTGAGTGCAAGTACACAAGGGAGCTTGACTGTGAGACTGACAGGTCGAGCAGGGACGAAAGTCGGGACTAGTGATCCGGCACTTGCGAGTGGAAGCGGTGTCGCTCAACGGATAAAAGGTACCCCGGGGATAACAGGCTGATCTTCCCCAAGAGTCCATATCGACGGGATGGTTTGGCACCTCGATGTCGGCTCGTCGCATCCTGGGGCTGTAGCAGGTCCCAAGGGTTGGGCTGTTCGCCCATTAAAGCGGTACGCGAGCTGGGTTTAGAACGTCGTGAGACAGTTCGGTCCCTATCCGCCGTGCGCGTAGGATACTTGAGAAGGGCTGTCCCTAGTACGAGAGGACCGGGACGGACGAACCTCTGGTGTGCCAGTTGTCCTGCCAAGGGCACGGCTGGTTAGCTACGTTCGGAAGGGATAACCGCTGAAAGCATCTAAGCGGGAAGCCTGCTTCAAGATGAGGTATCCCACCCACTTTGTGGGGTAAGGCCCCCAGCTAGACGACTGGGTTGATAGGCCGGAAATGTAAGCCCGGTAACGGGTTCAGTTGACCGGTACTAATAGGCCGAGGACTTGACTACTAAGCTGCTACGCGTCCACTGTGCAACTCTGAACAAGCGAACACCCGTGATTTTTGTGCCGGGGTTGTTTGATATGTTCATAGAGTTACGGCGGTCATGGCGGAGGGGAAACGCCCGGTTACATTCCGAACCCGGAAGCTAAGCCCTCCAGCGCCGATGGTACTGCACTCGTGAGGGTGTGGGAGAGTAGGACGCCGCCGGACAATCTTCCAGTCGAGGGCCGCCCCATCCGGGTCGGCCCTCGACTGCGTAGCGCCATTGGTGGCGCAATCAGGAAGGATGTACCTGTGAGTTCAGGACCGCAGGGCGGAGACCGTCCCCGTCGATACGAAGACCGTACTGACGGTGCGGGCGGAAGCGACCGCGGCCCGCGCCGCGATGACCAAGGCCGGCCCCCGTACCGGGGAGACCGTGACAGCGGCGGCGCCCGAGGCGGAAACGCCGGCGGCCGCGACTCTGGCTCCCGTGGTGGTGACCGGGACAGCTCACGCTCCAGCTCCCCCCGTGAGGGCGGCTACCGCGGCGGCGACCGCCGCGAGGGTGGTTTCCGTGGCGGCGACCGCGACGGCTCGCGTTCCAGCGCTCCGCGCGAAGGCGGCTACCGTGGCGGCGACCGTGATGGGTCGCGCTCGAGTGCTCCGCGTGACGGCGGTTTCCGTGGCGGCGCTCCCCGCGAGGGTGGCTTCCGTGGCGGCGACCGCGACGGCTCGCGTTCCAGCGCTCCGCGCGAAGGCGGCTACCGGGGCGGCGACCGTGACAGTTCGCGTTCCAGCGCTCCGCGCGAGGGGGGCTTCCGGGGTGGCGACCGCGACGGTGGTTTCCGTGGCGGCGACCGCCGTGAGGGTGGCTTCCGAGGCGGCGACCGTGATGGCTCGCGTTCCAGCGCCCCCCGTGAGGGTGGCTTCCGTGGCGGCGACCGTGATGGCTCGCGTTCCAGCGCTCCCCGTGAAGGTGGTTTCCGTGGCGGTGACCGTCGTGAGGGCGGTTACCAGGGCGGCGACCGCACTCGCTCGGGCCCGCCGCGCGAGGGTGGCTTCCGTGGCGGTGACCGCGACGGTGGTTTCCGTGGCGGCGACCGTCGCGAGGGTGGCTTCCGTGGCGGCGACCGTGACGGTTCGCGTTCCAGCGCTCCCCGTGAGGGTGGCTTCCGCGGTGGTGACCGCGACGGCGGCTTCCGAGGCGGCGACCGCCGCGAAGGCGGCTTCCGTGGTGGCGACCGCGACGGCGGTTTCCGTGGCGGCGACCGTGACAGCTCGCGTTCCAGCGCCCCCCGTGAGGGCGGTTTCCGTGGTGGCGACCGCGACGGTGGTTTCCGTGGCGGCGACCGTCGCGAGGGCGGTTTCCGTGGCGGTGACCGTGACGGTTCGCGCTCGGGCGCTCCTCGTGAGGGTGGCTTCCGCGGTGGTGACCGCGAGGGTGGTTTCCGTGGCGGTGACCGTCGTGAAGGCGGTTACCAGGGCGGCGACCGCACTCGCTCGGGCCCGCCGCGCGAGGGTGGCTTCCGTGGCGGTGACCGCGACGGTGGTTTCCGGGGCGGCGACCGCCGCGAAGGTGGCTTCCGAGGCGGCGACCGTGACGGTTCGCGTTCCAGCGCTCCCCGTGAGGGTGGCTTCCGGGGCGGCGACCGCGACGGTTCGCGCTCGGGCGCTCCCCGTGAGGGTGGCTTCCGCGGTGGTGACCGCGAGGGTGGTTTCCGTGGCGGTGACCGTCGCGAAGGCGGTTACCAGGGCGGCGACCGCACTCGCTCGGGCCCGCCGCGCGAAGGTGGCTTCCGTGGCGGCGACCGCGAAGGTGGCTTCCGGGGCGGCGACCGTCGCGAAGGTGGCTTCCGAGGCGGCGACCGTGACGGCTCGCGTTCCAGCGCTCCCCGTGAGGGTGGCTTCCGGGGCGGCGACCGCGACGGCTCGCGTTCCAGCGCTCCTCGTGAGGGTGGATTCCGCGGCGGTGACCGTCGTGAGGGCGGTTTCCGTGGCGGCGACCGTGACGGTTCGCGCTCGGGCGCTCCCCGTGAGGGTGGCTTCCGGGGCGGTGACCGTCGTGAGGGCGGTTACCAGGGCGGAGACCGTACCGGGGGTTTCCGGTCCGACGAGCGGCCGCGTCGCGAGGGGGAGTTCCGTCGCGATGACCGCGCGGGTGGCTCCGAGTCGTCCGAGGGTGGGCGTAGCTCGGGCCCGGCGCTGCCGGACGACATTCTCGCGACCGACCTCGACAAGGACGTCCGCGCTGAGCTGCTCTCGCTGAACAAGCCGGTCGCCGAGACGGTGGCTCGGCACCTGGTCGCCACTGGGCAGCTGATCGACGAGGACCCGGCCGAGGCGTTGGCGCACGCGCTGGCCGCCCGGCGGCTCGCGTCGCGTATCTCCGCTGTCCGCGAGGCGGTCGGCTTGGCCGCGTACCGCGCGGGTGAGTGGCAGTCGGCGATCGCCGAGCTGCGCACGTACCACCGGATGAGCGGATTGCAGAGCCACCTGGCTGTGCTCGCGGACTGCGAGCGGGCTCTCGGCCGGCCGGAGCGGGCCATTGACCTGTTCCGTGGCGCGGACCGGGAGAAGCTGGACCAGGCCGTGGCGATCGAACTGCTGATCGTCGCCGCCGGCGCGCGGGGTGACCTCGGACAGAAGGACGCCGCGGTCGCGATGCTCCAGGTTCCGGACCTCACCAACGAGGCCACCGTGCCGTGGACGGCCCGGCTTCGGTACGCGTACGCCGACGCGCTGCTCGCGGTGGGTCGGCGCGAGGAGGCCCGCGAATGGTTCTCCCGCGCTGCCGACGTGGACACCGAGGGCGAGACCGACGCCGCCGAGCGGCTGCTCGAACTCGACGGCGTGGTCATCGAGGGTGACGAGGAGGACGAGGCCGCCGAGGAGATCGCCGCAGGCCCGGGCACTCCCGGCACGGTGCCGGCCCGACCCGACGCCGACCTGGCCGGCGACGCGAACGACGACGGCGATGTCGACGACGACGACGACGACGACGATGTCGACGATGACGATGACGACGACGACGACGATGACGACGAGGACTTCGACGACGACGAGGACGACGACGCTGTCGGCCGTCCCGCTGACGACGAAGGCTTCGACGACGAGGACGAGGACCGTCACCCCACTGAGAGCGGCAACGCCGACGCGGCCACCACTGGCGACAGCGGTGTGACGGACCGGGACGCGGCGAACGGCGACGCGGCGACCGCCGACGGCACCGTGCCGGCCCGGGACGACGAGTCGGGGTCGACGCAGCGGTGAGCGCGGGCGTGGGGGAGCGGCTGGTCGACGGGTACAGCCTGGTCGTCTTCGACCTGGACGGCGTGATCTACCTGATCGACCGGCCGATCCCCGGCGCCGTCGAGACGGTGGCCCGGCTGCACGCCGAGGGACGGGCGGTGGCGTACGCCACGAACAACGCGTCCCGTCGGTCCAGCGAGGTCGCCGACCTGTTGACCGGGATGGGCGTGCCGGCCCGGCCGGAGGAGGTCCTCACCTCCGCCGCCGCCTCGGCCGAGTTGCTGCGCGACCGGCTGCCCGCCGGCGCGTCGGTGCTGGTGGTCGGCGCGGAGGCGCTGCGCGCGGAGCTGCGCGCGGTCGGCCTGAACCCGGTCGCCCAGGCCGATGAGAAGCCGGCCGCGGTGGTGCAGGGGTACGGCCCGCAGGTTGGATGGGCCGAGCTGGCCGAAGCGTCGGTAGCCGTGCGGGCGGGTGCGATCTGGATCGCCACCAACACCGATCGGACCCTGCCCAGTGGGCGGGGACCGCTGCCCGGCAACGGTTCGCTGGTCGCCGTGCTGCGTACGGCACTCGAGCGAGACCCCGACGTGGTGGTCGGGAAGCCGGAGCCGGCGCTGTTCGAGACCGCCGCCAAGCGCAGCGGCGGTGGGCGGAGCCTGGTGGTGGGTGACCGGCTGGACACCGACATCGAGGGCGCCCGCCGGGCCGGGCTGGACAGCCTGCTCGTGCTCACCGGCGTCAGCGGCGTACCGGAGCTGCTGGCCGCCGAGCCTCGGCGACGTCCCACGTACGTCGCGAGAGACCTGGCGGGGCTCTTCGACCCGGCTGCCGCCGTGCGGGTCCCGGGCCCGGCGGACGCTGGCGGCTGGTCCGTGACCGACCGGGACGGCACGCTGGAGCTGGCCGGGGCCGGTCGGCCGCTGGACGCCCTGGCGGCGCTCTGCGCGATGGCCTGGTCGGCGCCGGTGCCGGCGCTGCCGAAGATCCGTCCGGTGGGTCCGGACGCGGCCCACGCGGTGGAGAGTTTCGGTCTGATCGCGGCGGCGTGAGCCGGGCGGTCGTCAGAGCAGCTTGCGCAGCTTGAGCAGGTCGAACGGATTGGCCTTGATCGACACCCGGCGGGAGGTCACCGCGCTGGTGACGTCCAGGTCGCCACGGACCAGGGCGAGCAGGTCGTCGCTGGACGTACTCAGCGCGATCTTGGCCTTGGGGTCGTCGCCGTCGGTCAGCTCGACCAGTCGGCCGCCGGTGATCCGGCCGTGGAACGCGGTGTCCAGGTCGGTGATTCGGCAGGCCAGCGTCCGGTCCAGGTCGATCCGTTCGCGTACCGTCTCGGCGTTGCGATCCAACCGGGCGGCCAGCTCCTGCAACGCCTGCCGGCACTCGTCCACGCTGGCCACATCTCCCCCTCGCTGATCGCCACGCCGTCCTCGGCACCGTACCGCACGGGTCGGTCGGGGGTGCCCGGTAGCGTGACACCTGCACACCCCGCCCCGTGGAAGGACTCAGGCATGCAGGACGCGTGGCGCGCCTACCTCGAGCTGGCCATGGGCCTCGCGGAGGCGCCCCGGAAGAAGGCCCAGGACGTGGCACGTCGCCTCGTCGGCTCCGGCGGCGCTACCGCCGCCCAACTCCAGGCCCTCGGCGAGGAACTGGTCACCACGGGCGCCGCCAACCGGGAGGCGCTGACCAAGCTGGTCCGCTTCGAGGTCGACCGGGCCCTCGGCGCGGTCGGTCTGGCCACCGCCGACGAGGTGGCCGAGCTGACCCGGCGGGTGCACGACCTGGAACGGCAGCTGCGGGAGGCGCGGTCCACCGAGCCGGCCGACGCGCCGACCGCCGGCCTCACGCCGCGACCCGACCCGACCGTCGCCGCGCAGCCCGGCACCGCTCTCGTGCCGTCCGACGCCTCGGCCGGTGCCCCGGTCTCCGCGCCGGTGGCGAAGAAGGCCGTGGCGAAGAAGGCGGTCGCCAAGAAGGCCATCGCCAAGAAGCCGCCGGCGACGATCAGCCGGACGGCCGACGAGGACGTCCCGACGCCGGCCGTGATGCCCGCCAAGAAGGCGGCGATTCGCAAGCGGTTGCCGGACGACGCCGAATGACCCGGCCCGGTCCGCCGCCCGGTGGGTCCTTCCCGGCCCGTCCCGGTCCGCCGGCTGGCGGCTCGTTCCCGGCCCGACCCGGTCCGCCGGTGGGTGCCCGCCCCGGGCCGCCGCCGGATCTCGGGGACGACGAGGCACGGCATCCGGCGGTGGACGCCGCCGTGCGGGCCATCGCCAACGCGGCGACGCTCGCTCCCGCCGACCAGATCGCCCAGTACGAGGCGGCCTACGAGACGCTGCGGGAAACCCTCGCCACCATCGACCAGACCTGAGCGGGACGACCAGGCCTGAGCAGACCGGAGAACCACCAATGGCACGTCGTAACCGGCTGGACGCCGAACTCGTCCGCCGCGGTCTGGCCCGCTCCCGTGAGCAGGCCGCCGCGTTGGTGGAGGCCGGCCGGGTCCAACTGCGGGGCGTGGTCGCCCGTAAGGCGGCCGCGATGGTCGACCCCGCCGACCCGCTCCTGGTGACCGGTGCGGACCCCGCCGAGGAGTACGTGTCCCGAGGCGGGCACAAGCTCGCCGGCGCGCTGGCCGCGTTCGCCCTCGGGGGGCTGCACGTGGCCGGGCGGCGTTGCCTGGACGCGGGAGCGTCGACAGGTGGGTTCACCGACGTGCTGCTGCGCGCCGACGCGGCCGAGGTGGTGGCCGTGGACGTCGGCTACGGGCAGCTCGCCTGGCCGCTGCGTACGAACGAGCGGGTCCGCGTCCTGGAGCGCACGAATGTCCGTACCCTCGATGCTGACGCGATCGGCGGCCAGGTCGACCTCACGGTGGCCGACCTGTCGTTCATCTCGCTGCGACTGGTGCTGCCGGCGCTGGCCGGCTGCACCCGCGACGACGGTGACCTGGCACTGATGGTCAAGCCGCAGTTCGAGGTCGGCAAGGACCGGGTCGGTGCCGGCGGTGTGGTCCGCGATCCGGAGCTGCGCGCCGAAGCGGTGCTGGACGTGGCCGCGGCGGCCGCGCGGCTCGGTCTCGGACTGGCCGACGTGGCGGCCAGCCCGCTGCCCGGACCGAGCGGCAACGTGGAGTTCTTCGTATGGTTGCGCCGGGGCGCACCAGCGGCCGACCCGGAGCGGGTGCGGGCCGTGGTGGCGGCCGGGCCGGACGGCTCGACGACGGCCGGCGTGGTGCCGGACGTGGCGGCGGAGGAGGTCGCAGGGTGAACGCGCGCAGTGAGGGTGCCGCAACGGGCCGCACGGTGACAGGTGGCCGTGCCGAGGTGTCGGCGCCGGTGGCGCGACGCTGCCCGGTCCGACGTGGGCGGGCGGCCCGATGAGCCGGACCGCGCTGCTGGTGACACACACCGGCCGTCGGCGCAGCACGGAACACGCCCGGTCGGTCGCCGCCGACCTGATCGACGCCGGTTTCGAGGTACGGGTGGTCGCCGACGAGGCCGACGACCTCGACCTGCCCGGCGTGGTGCCGGTCGCCGGCCCGCAGGCCGCCGAGGGCGCCGAGATCGTCTTCGCGCTCGGTGGGGATGGCACCTTCCTGCGCGCCGCCGAGCTGGCCCGGCCCGCGAAGGCGCCGCTGCTCGGCATCAACCTCGGCAAGGTGGGCTTCCTGGCGGAGGCGGAGATCGACGATCTGGACACCGCCGTCCGGGACGTCGTCGGCCGCAACTACACGGTCGACGAGCGGCTGACCCTGGACGTCACTGCCGAGTTCGACGGTGGGCCGACCATCGAGTCCTGGGCGCTCAACGAGATCAGCATCGAGAAGGGCGAGCGGGCCCAGATGCTCGAGCTGCTCGTCGACGTGGACGGCCGGCCGCTGTCGCGTTACGGCTGTGACGGTGTCGTCTGTGCCACCCCCACCGGCTCCACCGCGTACGCGTTCTCCGGTGGCGGGCCGGTGGTCTGGCCGGAGGTGGAGGCGTTGCTGCTGGTGCCGATCAGCGCGCACGCGTTGTTCAGCCGCCCGTTGGTCACGGCCCCGACGTCGACCTTCGTGATCACCGTCGACCCGTTCACCACCCTTGCCGTGCTCTCCTGCGACGGCCGGCGCGTCTACGACCTGCCGCCCGGCGCGCGGGTGACGGTGCGTCGGGGTGCCCTGCCGGTCCGCATCGTGCGGCTGCGTCCCCGCCCGTTCACCGACCGGCTGGTGGCCAAGTTCGGCCTTCCCGTTCACGGTTGGCGTGGCAGCCGCCGGTGACCGTGGCGCACACGGTCGGTGGATGTCAGTTGTCCACCTGACGACATGTCGCCGCTGCGGCGGCGGGCGACTAGTGACCTGGTGACACGCTCCGACGCAGACTCCGATCGGCCCTCATCCACGGATGGCGGCCTGGAGGAGTAGAGGAGCCCATCGCATGCACTGGTCCCCACGCTGGCTCGCCGTCGGCGCGGTCGGCGCGTTGGTGGTCGGCGTCGCCGCACCGGCGTCCGCCGACCCGCCCGCCCGGCCCACCGGCCCGACGTCGGGCACGCCCGCCCAGCACGCACCCGTCCGCATCACCCTGATCACCGGCGACCAGGTCGAGCTCGCGCCCGCGGCGCCGGGCCGGGTCGCCGCCACTGTCCGCCCGGGACCCGGGCGCGAGCGCGTCATCTTCCAGACCCTGGAGGTCGACGGCGGGCTGCGGGTGCTGCCCAGCGACGCCCTGCCCTACGTTTCGAGTGGGGTCCTCGACGCCGACCTGTTCGACGTGCAGGAGTTGGCCGCCGACGGATACGGCGACGCCGCGCAGGGCGCGTTGCCACTGATCGTGCGCTACCAGGAGCAGGCGGCCGGGCGGGTCAAGCCGCTTGCCGGTGCCACCGACGCCCGGCCGCTGGAGAGCATCAACGGCGCGGCGCTGCGGGTCGGCAAGGGGGCCCTCGGCAACCTGTGGACCACGCTCGCCGGTACGCCGGCCAGCCGGACCACGACTGCCGCCGCGCCCCGGCTGGGTGCTGGCATCGCCCGTGTCTGGCTGGACGGGAAGGTCCGCCCGGCGCTGGAGCACAGCGTGCCGCAGATCGGCGCCCCGACGGCCTGGGCGGCCGGGCGCGACGGTGCCGGCGTGAAGGTGGCGGTGCTCGACACCGGCGTCGACGCCACCCACCCCGACCTGGCCGGTCGGGTCGTCGAGGCGCAGGACTTCTCGGGCAGCGGCAGCGCCCGCGACGGGCACGGCCACGGCACTCACGTGGCCGCCACCATCGCCGGCAGCGGGGCGGCGTCCGACGGGTTGCGCAAGGGCGTCGCCCCGGGCGCGCGGTTGCTGGTCGGCAAGGTGCTCGACGACGGTGGCTCCGGCTACGACTCGTCCATCATCGCGGGCATGGAGTGGGCCGCCCACTCCGGCGCGAAGGTGGTCAGCATGAGCCTCGGTGGCGACCCGACCGACGGCACCGACCCGATGAGCCAGGCGGTGAACGACCTGACCGCCGAGACCGGCGCGCTGTTCGTGGTCGCCGCCGGCAACTCGGGCGCCGCGCGTACCGTCGGCGCGCCCGGCGCGGCCGCGTCGGCGCTCACCGTCGGCGCGGTGGACCGTGCCGACAACCTGGCGGCGTTCTCCAGCCGGGGCCCGCGCCTCGGCGACAACGGCCTCAAGCCCGAGATCACCGCGCCGGGCGTCGGCATCGTCGCCGCCCGGGCCGCCGGCACCGCCATGGGTACGCCGGTGGGAGACGCGTACACGACCGCGTCCGGCACCTCGATGGCCACCCCGCACGTGGCCGGAGCGGCGGCGATCCTCGCCCAGGAACACCCCGACTGGTCCGCGACGAAACTCAAGGACGCGTTGGTCAGCACCACCAAGGCGAACCCGGCGTTGACCGTCTTCGAGCAGGGTGGCGGTCGGGTCGACGTGGCCCGCGCGCTCGGCCAGCAGGTGTACGCCTCGGCCACCGCAGACTTCGGCCGGATCTCCACCGGCGGTGCGGCGGTCGAGCGGACCGTGACGTACACCAACGGCACGAAGACCGCGCAGACCCTGCGACTGGCCCTGGACCTGCGCAACCTGGACACCGGCGTGGCCGAGCCCGACGGGGTCGCCGTGACCTCTGGCGAGGTGAGCGTGCCCGCGGGCGGCAGCGTGGCCGTGCCGCTGCGCGCCGACCCGGCGAAGCTGGGCCGGGGTCCGCACGGTGGCTGGCTGGTGGCGACAGGCACGGACGGCGTCGCGGTACGCACCCCGATCGGGCTCACCGTCAGCGGTCCCGTGCACCACCTCACCATCAAGCTGCTGGACCGGCAGGGTCAGCCGGGCCTCTCGCCGGGGTTGACCGTCTTCGGTGAGCAGCCCGAGTCGGACTTCTGGGGCATGTGGGGTGGCGAGGGCACCCTGGAGGTCGAGGAGGGCACGTACGTGCTGACCGCGCTGATGACGCACGGCGTCCCCCTCGACGAGCAGATGACCCAGATCATCGAGCCAGAGGTGACGGTCGACCGGGACCTGACAGTGGTGCTCGACGCGCGCAAGGGCACGCCGGTGCGGATCGAGACGCCGAAGCCCAGCGAGCAGCGGGCCACGCTCAGCTACTACGTGCACCGGGTGCTGGGCAATGGCCGGCAGATCGACCACGGCGTGATGGCCTACAGCACCGTTGAGCAGGTCAACGTCACGCCGACCCGCCAGGTGCGCCAGGGCGAGTTCGAGTTCGCCTCGCGGTGGCAGCTCGTCGCGCCCATGGTGGACGCGACGATCAGCGGGGTGTCCGGTCCGTCGGACATCAACCTGCTGGGCACGTCGCCGGCGCCGACCGGTCGGCGGAAGCTGCCGCTGGTCTGGGCCGGCACCGGCACCCCCGCCGAGCTGACCCGGGTGCGGGGCACCGCCGTGCTGCTCGGCGCCGACCCGAACCGCTCGGAAGAGGAGCAGGTGGCCGCCGCCGCGGCAGCCGGCGCCGCCGCGGTGCTGATCGTGCGGCCTGAGGACCAGAGCGCGTGGACGGTCTGGCGGCCCACCGGAGAGCGGCTGCCGATCCCGTCGATGGTGGTCGCGTACGACGACGGGCAGCGGCTGATCGCGGCGGCGCGCAAGGGTCGGGCGACGCTGGACCTGACGCTGACCGTGGACAGCCCCTACCTGTACGACGTGTGGCAGGTGTCGAAGGGTCGGGTGCCGGAGCGTGTCGTGCACACGGTGACAGCGAAGAACACCGCCGAGGTGACGGCGAGCTACGGCGACATGGGTGCGGGCTGGGCCACGGAGGAGCGGTTCGGCTGGCGTCCGTGGCAGGAGTACGCCTGGAACGACGACCAGCGCATGGTCCGCAACGGCACCACCCGGCAGGAGTTCGTCAGCGCCGGGGACTCCTGGTGGCAGCAACGGGTGCTGCACAAGCAGATGTTCATGCAGTGGGGGCAGTTGGCCGGTGGTCTGACGCAGCAGCCCCGGCGCTACGCGGCCGACGACCGGGTGACCGAGACCTGGCACGCTCCGGTGCTCCGCCCTGCCGTCCCGGCCCGCGGGGCGCCGGTGCCCACCCGCACCGGTGACAACCTGGAGTTGCGGGTGCCCGAGTTCGTCGACGCCCAGGGGCACTACAGCGTGGCCGGCGAGAGCGAGGAGTCGGACACCGTCACGGCGCGGGTCAGCCGCGACGGGCAGCAGATCGCTGACCTCTCCGACGGCTGGGCGTCGGTGCCCACGACCGCCGGGGCCGCCCGCTACCGCCTGGACGTGACCACCCAGCGGTCCTCGGCCGAGTGGCGTTACGGCACGCGGACCGACACGGCCTGGGAGTTCACCTCGGCCCGACCGGCGGGCGAGGCCGCCACGCCGTTGTCGCTGCTCCAGGTGGACTACCGGGTGCCGGCCGACCTGGGCGGCACGGTACGCGGCAACCGGCCGCACCAGCTCGGGCTGACCCTGCGGCAGCCGGCCGGGGTGCCGGCGCCGACCGGTGCCAGCGTGCGGGTGCAGGTCTCCTTCGACGGGGGCGTCACCTGGCGCTACGCGCCGACCACGGGGTCGGGCACCCGGTACACCGCTACCGTGCCGGCGGGGCGCGGAACGGTGTCGCTGCGGGTGCACGCCGCCGACCGGGCCGGGAACACCGTCGACCAGACGGTGCTCCAGGCGTACGGGCTGCGCTGATCGGGCGGGGCGGGGCGGCCTGGCCGTCCCGCCCTGCCGGTTGAGGGTCCGCCGTCGGTCGACGGCGGACCCTGTCGCGTCAGAGCCAGCCGCGTCGGGCCACCTGGAACGCCAACCCGGGCCTGGTGTCCACGCCGGCGGCGGCCATCAGGTCAGCGATGCGCCGTTGCACTGTCCGCCGGCTCACCCCGAGTTGGGAGGCGATGGACTTGTCCGGTACGCCCGCCACGAACAGCGACAGCAGCCGGGCCTCGTCGGCGTCGGGCTGGTAGCCGTCGCCCGGCTGGTCAGCGGGCTCCGGCCGTCGAGCCTCGGGGGCCGCGACGGCGAGAGGGTCGTCGAGGCGCAGCCGGGTGGCCACCCGCCAGTGGCTCTCGAAGAGGGCGAGCAGCGCGTCGAGCAGTTGACTGCGGCCGATCACGGCGGCGCTCGGTTCGCCGCCGTCGCGGTCGGGCACCAGCGGGCAGATGGCCGTGCGGGCGTCCACGATGGCCAGTCGCACCGGCAGCCGGTCCAGGACGCGGGCCTGCTCCCCGGCGGCGACCCCCTTGGCCAGGTCGGCCAACGCGCCCGGCTCGAGCAGCAGGTCACGTTCGTAGATGGCCCGGTAGCTCACCCCGCGGGCCAGCGCGTCGAACTCCTCGACGTTCTCCGGGCCGGCCATGGCGAGGGGATTGGCCCGGCAGAACCAGAGCACCTCGCTACGCGCCGAGTTCTGCAGGTCGCGCAGGCGGTCCCGAAGGACCCGGGCGCCGGTGATCACCTCGACCAGGTGGTCGACGTGGTGTCGGCGCAGCCCGGAGCGGTACTCCTCGGCCAGTTGGGTGACCAGTCGGCGGGCCGACTCCAGGTCCTCCTGACGCCGCAGCAGCGTCCCGCCGAGGGCGACGTCCGGGGCGGTCGGGCGCAGCGGGGCGTCCGGGTCGTTGTCGCTGCGCTGCACGAGGCCCTTGCCGCGCAGTGCCTCGACCTGGGCGACGACCTGCTCACGGGGCCGGTGCAGGCGACCGGCCAACTCGTCGATGCGGGCCGTGGTGAGCTGGAGCAGGCAGCGGTAGAGCTCCTCCTCAGCCGAGGTCAGGCCGATCACATCCAACACGGGGCAGAACTGTACGTCGGCCGGGTACGGGCCGTACCCGGGCCCGTCGGCTGGTCAAGTGTCGGGCCTCGC
Organism: Micromonospora sp. NBC_00330; assembly: GCF_036136635.1. Taxonomy (NCBI): domain Bacteria; kingdom Bacillati; phylum Actinomycetota; class Actinomycetes; order Micromonosporales; family Micromonosporaceae; genus Micromonospora; species Micromonospora sp. NBC_00330. The sequence continues at coordinate 3,337,216 of NZ_CP108012.1, read as the reverse complement.
GTCTACTGTCGGTGGCTGTGCTGGAAGAGCTGCGCATCACCGGACTGGGCGTCATCGAAGACACCACGCTGCCGTTGACCGGCGGCATGAACGTCATCACCGGCGAGACCGGTGCGGGCAAGACGATGGTGGTCACCGGCCTCGGCCTGCTCTTCGGCGGCCGGGCCGACGCGGGGCGGGTCCGCGCCCAACCCGGCCGTGCGGTGGTGGAGGGACGGCTGCGGCTGCACGGGCGGGTCGCCGACGCCGTGCACGCCCGGATCGTCGAGGCCGGCGGCGAACCCGACGAGGACGGCTCGGTGCTGCTGAGCCGCACGGTGACGGTGGAGGGGCGCTCGCGCGCCCACGTCGGCGGTCGGAGCATGCCGGTGTCGATGCTCGGTGAGATCGGCGAGCAGGCGGTCGCGGTGCACGGCCAGTCCGACCAGCTGCGGTTGCTGCGCCCGGCCGAGCAGCGGGCCGCACTGGACCGGTTCGCCGGCCCCGCGCACGAGAAGCTGCTCGACGCGCTGCGCGAGGCGTACACGGGGTGGCGTCGGGTCGTCGACGACCTGGCCGACCGTCGGCGCAACGCCCGCGAGCGCAACCAGGAGGCCGACCTGCTGCGGTTGGGCCTCGACGAGATCACCCGGGTCGATCCGCAGCCCGGTGAGGACGACGAGCTGAAGACCGAGGCGCAGCGGCTGGAGCACGCCGAGGGCCTGCGGACGGCCGCGCAGATCGCCCAGCAGTGTGTGGCCGGTGGCGGGGAGGCCGCCGAGGAGACCCCGGACGCGGCGGCGCTGCTCGGCACCGCCCGGCGGACCCTGGAGGCGCAGTCCGGCACCGATCCGGCGCTCGGTGAGCTGGCGGCCCGCCTGGAGGAGGCGGCCACGCTGGTCACCGACGTGTCCGCGGAGTTGTCGGCGTACCTGGCGACGCTGGACGCGGACCCGGCCCGATTGCAGCACGTCTACGAGCGGCGGGCGGCGCTGCGCGCGTTGACCCGCAAGTACGCCGACGACGTCGACGGGGTGATCGCCTGGGCCGATCGGGCGCGCACCCGACTGTCCGACCTGGACATGTCCGACGACGTGCTCGACGAGTTGGAGCGGGAGGGCCAGCGGCTCGCCGTCGAGGTGGCCGACCTGGCCGGGCGGGTGTCCACCTCCCGGCAGGAGGCGGCGGTCCGCTTCGCCGACCAGGTCACCGTCGAGCTGGCCGGGCTGGCGATGCCGCACGCGCGGATCGAGGTGGCGGTGCTGCCCCGTCCGGCCGGGCGTGCCGAGCCGACGCTTGCGGTCAACGGCGTCGAGGTGGGTGTCACGTCGGACGGGGGTGACGAGGTGGAGCTGCGGTTGCTGGCCCACCCGGGCGCGCCGTCGCTGCCGTTGCAGCGCGGCGCCTCCGGCGGTGAGCTGTCCCGGGTGATGCTCGCCATCGAGGTCGTGTTCGCCGGCTCCGGTGGCCCGCCCACGTTGGTCTTCGACGAGGTCGACGCGGGGGTCGGCGGGCAGGCGGCGGTGGAGATCGGCCGCCGGCTGGCCCGGCTGGCCCGCAGCCACCAGGTGCTGGTGGTCACACACCTGCCGCAGGTGGCCGCGTTCGCCGACCGGCACCTGGTGGTGGCGAAGGACACCGGCGGCGCGGTGACGACCAGCGGGGTGCGCGTGGTGGAGGACACCGAGCGGGCCCGGGAGTTGGCGCGCATGCTGGCGGGTTTGCCCGATTCGGATCTGGGTATCGCCCACGCCGAGGAGCTTTTGGCAGTGGCCGCCAAGGAAAGGCGGTTGTGACGCCGCGTATTGTGAGCGCAAGCACACCGGCTTGTGCCGGTGTGTGCTTCCCTGGGTAGGCGGCCCTGCTCAGGCATGTCGCGACAGAAAAGCCTGCCTCACATGCCAGGATGGTCACGATGCGTCTACCCACGTTGCGCCGGAACCGGAACTCCGAACCGGGCAGAGTCCTCGGCACCGCGCGCCTTGATCGCCGGACGAAACGCCTGGTCGGTCGGCTGCGCCCCGGTGACATCGCGGTCATCGACCACGTCGACCTGGACCGGGTGGCGGCGGACTCGCTCGTCGCCGTCGGGGTCGCGGCGGTGCTCAACGCCAAGCCCTCGGTGTCCGGCCGTTACCCGAACCTCGGCCCGGAGGTGTTGATCGCCGCCGGCATTCCGCTCCTCGACGACCTGGGGGAGGGCGTCTTCGAGCGCATCCGCGAGGGCGATCAGGTGCGCATCGAGGGCAACACGGTCTTCGCCGGTGACGAGCCGGTGGCCCACGGCAGCCTTCAGGACGCCGAGTCGGTCGGCAAGGCGATGGCCGACGCCCGGGAGGGTCTGTCCGTGCAGTTGGAGGCGTTCGCCGCCAACACGATGGACTACCTGCGTCAGGAACGCGACCTGCTGCTCGACGGTGTCGGGGTGCCGGACATCGAGACCCAGATGCAGGGTCGGCACTGCCTGATCGTGGTGCGCGGCTACGACTACAAGGCCGACCTGGACGTGCTGCGCCCGTACATCCGGGAGTTCAAGCCGGTGCTCATCGGCGTCGACGGCGGCGCGGACGCCCTGGTCGAGGCCGGTTACACACCCGACATGATCATCGGGGACATGGATTCGGTCACCGACGACGTGCTGCGCTGCGGCGCCGAGGTGATCGTGCACGCGTACCCGGACGGGCGTGCGCCCGGCCTGCCCCGGGTCAACGGCCTCGGTGTGCCGGCGATCACCTTCCCGGCGGCGGCGACCAGCGAGGATCTGGCCATGCTGCTCGCCGACGAGAAGGGCGCCTCGCTGCTGGTCGCGGTCGGCACCCACGCCACCCTCGTCGAGTTCCTCGACAAGGGCCGCGGCGGGATGGCCTCGACGTTCCTGACCCGGCTGAAGGTCGGCGGCAAGCTGGTCGACGCCAAGGGGGTGAGCCGGCTCTACCGGCAGAGCATCTCCGGCTCGTCGCTGCTGCTGCTGGTGCTGTCGGCGATCGCGGCGATGGCGTCCGCGGTGGCCGTGTCGACAGTCGGGAAGGCGTACCTGGGCGTGGTCGCCGAGTGGTGGGACAATTTCGTGTTCCAGCTGTACCGGCTTTTCTAGTTCCCGACCGATCAAGAGGCTGCAAGCGTGATCAACTTCCGCTACCACGTGGTGTCCCTCACCGCGGTCTTCCTGGCTCTGGCGATCGGCCTGGTGGTCGGCACAGCCGCCCTCAACGGCCCGGTCGCCGACTCGCTCAAGGAGCAGGTCACCGGGCTACGCAAGGACAACCAGCAGTGGCGTCAGACGGTCAGCAACATGGAGAAGCAACTCGCGCTGGAAGAGGAGTTCGCCGAGGAGACGTCCCAGATCCTCCTGCCCGGCACCCTCACCTCGCGTCGGGTCGCGGTTCTCAGCCTGCCCAACGGGCGCGACCACACCGAGAGCGTGCTCAAGAAGCTCCAGCAGGCCGGAGCCACCATCACGGGCCAGGTCGACCTGCAGGACAAGTTCATCAACCCGGACAACAACTCCAACCTGCTGGAGTTGGCCGTCACCGCCGCCCGCCCGACCGCGCAGACCACCGGCCTGCCGGGCAACGGGCACGGCGTGGAGACCTCGAGCGCGCTGCTGGCCAGCGTCCTGCTGGACCGGCCCCAGGGCGTCGCGCCGGTCAGTGACGCCGACCGGCGGGCGGTGCTCGCCGCCTACAACAACGCCGGCTACCTGACCACCGACAGCAACAAGGTCACCGCCTCGGCGGAGGCGGTCGTCGTGGTCAGCGGTCAGCCGTACGTCGACAAGGACTCCGACAAGCGGGACGAGTCGGTGGTCAAGATCGCCGAGCAGTTCGACCGCACCGGGGCGATCGTGGTGGCCGGCAACGGTTCCGTCGGCGGCAACCTGGTCGGCGTGGTGCGTGGCGACCCGGTGCTCGCCCAGACCATCTCCACGGTCGACAACGCCAACACCGTGCAGGGCCAGGTGGTCACCACCCTCGCCCTGGTGCAGCAACTCACCGAGAAGAAGGCCGGCCAGTACGGCGTCGGCGACAACGCCGCCTCCGGCCTGTTGCCTAGACTGCCCCAGTGAGCGAACGACGTACCCCCGTGTCCGGATCCGACCACGTGGCGCGTGACCGAGCCAGCGAGGTGACGGCGTGAGCACGCTGGGCCGGCTGTTGATCGCCGGCGCGGGTGCCGCGGCGGCCCGCTACGCGCTGCGTGAGGCGCGTACCTCGCCGGCCGGGCCCGCGTTGGAACGCACCAACTTCCGTGGCCGCACTGTGAGCCTGGCCGCCGGGCCGGCGCTCGCCGCCGGCGCGGCCGCCGCCGGCGCGTTCGGTGCCACCGGTGGTGCCGCCGGTGGGGCCGCCCTGGTCGCCGGTCTCGGCGCGGGCGGAGTCGGCCTGTACGACGACGTGGTCGGCGCGCGGCCGGAGCAGAAGGCGGCCAAGGGCTTCGCCGGGCACCTCGCCGCGCTGCGCGAGGGGCGGGTCACCGCCGGTCTGGTCAAGGTCGTCGGCGTGGGTGCCGCCGGGCTGGGTGCCGCCGCGCTGCTCGCCGCCGACGCCCGGGTCGCCGCGCACCCGCGCCGGCAGCGGCACGGTGCGTTCGGCCGGGGTGTCGACGTGCTGCTCGGCGCCGGCGTGATCGCCGGCACTGCCAACCTGCTCAACCTGCTCGACCTGCGGCCGGGCCGCGCCCTCAAGTCCGGGCTGCTGCTCGCGGCGCCGCTGACCGGCGGCCCGCAGGGCGGGATCGCCGCGGGCGCGGCGGGCGCCGCCGCCGGCCTGCTCCGCGACGACCTGGCCGAGGACGTGATGCTCGGCGACAGTGGCGCGAACGCGCTCGGGGCGGTGCTCGGCGTCGCGCTCGCCGCCCGTACCGGCCCGCTCGGCCGGGCCGGTCTGCTCGCCGTCCTGGCCGGGCTCACCGCCGCCAGCGAGAAGGTCAGCTTCACCGCGGTGATCCAGCGGACACCGGGGCTACGCGAACTCGACGCACTGGGCCGACGCGCCGACTGACGTGAACAGACCGGCACCCCTCGCCGGCGCCGGCCGGCTGGCCGGGGCAGCCGCGCTCATCGCCGTCCTCACCGTGGCCAGCCGACTCGCCGGCTTCGGCCGCACCGCCGTGTTCACCTGGAGCTTGGCGCCCACCGACCTCGGTGGCACCTACGTGGTGGCCAACGCGGTGCCGAACTTCATCTTCGAGATCGTCGCCGGGGGAGCGCTGGCCAGCCTCGTCGTACCGCTGCTCGCCGGCGCGGTCGCGGCGGGCGACCGGACGGCAGTGGCCCGGACGACCGGCGCGTTGCTGACCTGGACGTTGGCCCTGCTGGTCCCGCTGGCGCTGCTCGTGGTGCTGCTCGCCGGCCCGGTGGTCGAGTCGCTGGGCCACCACCTGACCACCGCCCAGCAGCAGAGCGGCGTGCGGATGCTGAGGGTCTTCGCGCCGCAACTGCCGCTGTACGGGGTCGGCATCGTGCTCACCGGGGTGCTCCAGGCACATCGCCGTTTCGCCTGGCCGGTGCTCGCCCCGCTGCTGTCCAGCCTCACCGTCATCGTCGTGTACCTGGGGTTCACCGTCACGCAGGGCCGCTACGCCACCGTCGGCGGGGTCAGCCCCGGTGGTGAGTTGCTGCTGTCCGGCGGCACCACCCTCGGCGTGGTGGTGCTGTCGCTGTCGTTGCTGATTCCGGTCCGCCGGTTGCACCTCGGGCTGCGGCCGGGCTTCGGGTTTCCCGCCGACGCGCGGGCCCGGGTCGGCGGGTTGGCGGTGGCCGGCGCGGTCACCGTCACCACCCAGCAGATCGCGCTGATCGTCAGCCTGAACCAGGTCACCGCCGGCGCGCGGAGCAACCCGGGCGTCTACAACCTGGCGCAGACCGTCTACCTGTTGCCGTGGGCGGTGCTGGCGGTGCCGCTGGCCATCGCCGCCTACCCGACCCTGGCGGCGGCGCGGGCCGCCGGGGACGAGCGCACCTACCGCACGACCCTGGCGCCGGCCGTCCGTGGTGTGCTCCTGTTCAGTTGCCTCGGCACGGCCGCGTTGATCGGGACCGCCGGCCCGGTCGGTCACTTCTTCTTCCCGTCGGACACCGCGTCGACCGCCGCCGCCGCGATCATCGGGTACGCCCCGGGCCTGGTCGGCTACGGCCTCTTCGCGGTGCTCACCCGGGCGCTCTACGCGCGGGGTGAGACCCGGGCGGCGACGCTCGCCACGGCGGTCGGCTTCCTGGTGGTACCGGCCGTCGTCCTGCTGCTCGGCGCGGTGCTGCCCTTGCGGGACCGGGTGCTCGCTGTGACGTCCGCGAACTCGGTGGGGATGCTGGTGCTCGGCGCCCTGCTGCTCCTGGCGGTGTTGCGCAGCGCCGGCCGTCCCGCCCTCGCGGGAGCGGCACGGGCCGGAGCGGCCGGTGGCCTCGCCGGTGTGCTGGCCGGGCTCGCCGGGTGGGGCCTGAGCCGTTGGCTCGACCAGTTGGACGGCGGCACCCCGACGACGGCGGCGGCGTTCGGTCAGGGCATGCTGTCCGGGGTTCTGGTTGGGGTTGTGTTCCTCGCCGTGGTCTGGTTCGTCGACCGGCGGGACGTACAGCCACTGCTCGCCGGGGTGCTGCGGCGTCTGGGCCGGCGGGGGCCGTCCGGCGGTGCGCCGACACCGGGCGCGGGCTCCGCGGAGCGGGGCGACGGGAAGGAGACGGCGACGCGATGACTGAGCCAGCTCTGCCTGCCGGCTGGTCGGGCACCGTCGCGTTGGTGCTCGCGTCCAGCACCGGCGGGGTCGGCCAGCACGTCCGTTCGGTGGCCCGTGGCCTCGTCGCGGGCGGCGCCACCGTCCTGGTCTGTGGGCCCGCCGCCACTCAGGAGCAGTTCGACTTCACCGGTGTCGGTGCGCGGTTCGCGCCGGTGGAGATCCCGGCCAGCCCGACTCCGGCCGACGGGCGGGCGGTCCTCGCGCTGCGCCGGGCGCTCGCCGCCGCTCACGTCGACGTGGTGCACGCGCACGGCCTGCGGGCCGGGTTGGTCGCCGTGCTGGCCCGTCCGGCCGCCCCGCTGATCGTCACCTGGCACAACGCGGTGCTCGCCGGGGGGCTGCGAGGCGGGGTGTCCCGGCTCGTCGAACGGGTGGTCGCCCGGGGCGTCCGGGTGGCGCTCGGCGCCTCCGAGGACCTGGTGCGACGAGCCGCCGAGGTGGGTGCCGCCGACGCCCGGCTCGCCCCGGTCGCCGCGCCGACGCTGCCCGCGCCGCGTCGACGTCCGGCGGCGGTACGCGCCGAGTTCGGCGTCCGCCCGGACCAGCCGTTGATCGTCTCGGTCGGCCGGTTGCACCCGCAGAAGCGCTACGACGTGCTGATCGACGCGGCGGCCCGCTGGCGTACGCGTACCCCGCCGCCGGTCGTGGTGATCGCTGGCAGCGGGCCGGCGTATCTGCCGCTCGCCGCGCGGACCTCCGCCGCCCGCGCCCCGGTGACCCTGCTGGGGCACCGCACCGACGTGGCCGACCTGCTCGCCGGCGCCGACCTGGCCGTCGTGACCAGCGACTGGGAAGCGCGACAACTCTTCGCCCAGGAGGCGCTGCGCGCCGGTGTGCCACTGGTGGCCACCGCTGTCGGCGGGCTCCCGGACCTGGTCGGCGACGCCGCCACGCTGGTCCCCGCCGGTGACGTGGACGCTGTCGACGCGGCAGTACGCGCGTTGCTGGACGACCCGGCGGCGCGGGCGGAGTTGGGCCGGCGTGGCGCCGAACGGGCGGCGACGTGGCCGACCGAGGCGGACACCGTCGCCACGCTTGCCGCCCTCTACGTCGAGCTGGCCGGGAATCCCGGCGGTCCGGCGACAGCCCCGGGCTCCGACGCCCCGAGAACGGGACACCGGTGATGCTGCGCCGACTCGCCCCCGCCCTGTTGACAGTGCTCGTGGTGGTGCTGGGCGTCACCGCGCTCGCCGCCCGTCCACCCCAGGGCACCCCGCAACGCACCGCCGACTTCGTGGTGCTCGCCGGGATCGCCGGGCTGCGCTGGGAGGACGTTGATCCGCAGAGCACCCCGACGCTGTGGCGGATGGCCCAGGACGGCTCGATCGGCTCACTGTCGGTGCGTTCCGCGCACCGGCCCACCTGCCCGGTGGACGGCTGGTTGACACTGGGCGCGGGGAGCTTCGCCGCGTGGAACGGCAGCCGGTCGGTCGACGGCTGCCCGTCGGCGGCGGTGACAGTCGAACAACCGGACGGCATCGGCGCGAACCTGCCCGACCAGGAGAGCGTGGTCCAGTACAACCAGCAGCGGCTGCCCTGGGGTGCCATGCCCGGCTCGTTGTCCGAGTCGGTGCGATGCTCCGTCGCCGTGGGCCCGGGCGCGGCAGTGGCCGCCGCCCGACCGTTCGGCCGCGTCGACAGGTACGCCTCGGGGCTGCCGGCCGACCCGCGGCCGCTGCTCGGCGCGTGTGTGCTGAGCATCGTCGACCTCGGCACCGTCAAGGGGGCCGACCCGGCCACCCGCGCCGAGGAGGCCCGCGCCGCGGACGCCGAGCTGGCCCGGGTGCTGGCGGCGCGACCCCCACGGTCGTTGGTGCTGGTAGCGGGGATCTCCGACACCACCCAGGCGGCCCGACTGCACGTGGCGGTCGCCGACGGGCCGGGCTGGGAACGGGGGTGGCTCACCTCGGCCAGCACCGGCCGGGACGGGTACCTGCAACTTGTCGACCTCGCGCCGACTGCCCTCGCCGCGTTGGGCCGGCCCATGCCGGAGCGGCTCTTCCTCGGCCGTCCGGCGATCAGCACCGGCGGTCGTCCCGCCGACCTGACCGAGGCCATCAACGCGCCGGCGAACGCCGACCGGGAGGCGGCCGCCCAGCGTTCCGTCTCCGGGGCGTTCTTCGCGCTGCTCGCCGGGGTGCAGGTGCTGCTGGCGCTCGCGATCCTGCCGCTGCTGCGCCGAGCCCGTCCGCACGCCGGCCCGGCCGGCCCGACGCCCGTGTCCGGGCGGATCGTGGCGGTGATGGAACTGCTGCTGGTCGCCGCGGCGTTGACGGTGCCGGCGGCGCTGCTGACCGACGCGGTGCCCTGGTGGCGTGGCGAGCACCCGGGGTGGATCTTCGCCGGGGTGACGGCGCTGCTGGTGGCCGCCGGCACCGCGGCGGTGCGGTTCGCCCCCGGGTACGCGAACACCCTCGGGCCGCTCGGAGCGGTGGCCGGCCTCACCACGCTCGTGGTCGGGCTGGACGTGCTCACCGGGGCCCGCCTCCAGCTCAACAGCGTGGTCGGCTACTCGGCGTTGCAGGGTGGCCGGTACGCCGGGCTGAGCACCGTGGGGCTGGGAGTGTTCCTCGCCGGTGCGCTGGTCACCGGCGGCTGGTTCGCCCAACGGGTGCACCGGGGCTGGCGGCCGGCGGTGATGGTGGCGGTGGGTGGCCTCGCGGTGGTGGTGGTCGGCAGCCCGTACCTGGGCGCCGACCCGGTCGGCGCGATCGCGCTCACCGCCGGGGTGAGCGTCGCCGCCGTGATCAGCGCCGGTGGCTGGTTGACGATCAGCCGGTTGGCCTGGGCCGCCATGGCCGCGCTGGCGGTCGGTATCGGGTTCGCCGTGGTGGACCTGCGGCGTCCTGCTGCGGAGCGGGGCAGCCTGGGTCGGTTCCTCTCCGCGCTCGGTGACGGCACCGGCGGGTTCGCCGTGCACCGGTCCAGCACGGAGAACTTCGAGACGTTGGTCAACAGCCCGCTGACGGTGCTGGCGCTGGCCGGCGGGTTGCTGGTGTGGTTCGCCCTGTTGCAGCCGTGGGGTGGGCTGATGCGGCTGTTCGGCATCTACCCGGCGGTCCGGGCCGCGGTGGCCGGCACCGTGGTCGCCGCGGTGCTCGGTGGTGTGCTCGACGGCGCGGCCCTGGACGTGATGGGCGCTGCCGCCGCCCTGGTGGTGCCGATGGCCGCCCTGGCGTCGCTACGGGTGCTCGGGCACGCCGCGGACCGGACCCGGCCGGTGGCGGGCCGCTCCCGCGCCAACGGCGCCGACGACGACTCGGGGTCCGGCGGCGTCGGCCCGGTCGGTGGGGGCGACGGTCCGACCGGCGGCGGTGGGCCACTGGGCGCCGTGCACCCCCGTCCGATCACCGGCCCGTCCCCGAGCGCACCGGCGAAGGTCGCCCAGCCGGCGTCGGACACTGCGGGCGAGCGCCACGGGGACGCCGACGAACCGGCCGAGCCGACCGCGAGCGGGTCGACGCCGGACGCCGATCCGACGGTGCCCGTGCCGCCCCGGCAGGTCTCCCGGTCATCGACGGAGGTTGCCGCGTCCTGAGCGCCGGGCCTCGCCCGGATGGCCCGGAGGTGTCGCAGCCGGGGTGCGGCCTGCGGGTACCCGCCCGGAAGGTGTTACCGTCAAATCCCGTGGATCGCGTGATCACTTTGCTGATCAAGCACGGCGGTCTGCATGACCGCGACAGACGACACGGGAGCAGGCCTTGGCCCCATCAGCACGGACGACCAGGCACATTTTCGTCACCGGGGGCGTCGCCTCCTCGCTGGGTAAGGGCCTCACCGCCTCCAGCCTCGGCAACCTGCTGACCGCGCGCGGGCTGCGCGTGGTGATGCAGAAGCTCGACCCCTACCTGAACGTCGACCCGGGGACGATGAACCCGTTCCAGCACGGTGAGGTCTTCGTCACCGAGGACGGCGCCGAGACCGACCTCGACGTCGGGCACTACGAGCGGTTCCTCGACCGGGCGCTGTCCGGCAAGGCGAACGTCACCACCGGTCAGATCTACTCCGACGTGATCGCCAAGGAGCGGCGCGGCGAGTACCTGGGCGACACCGTCCAGGTCATCCCGCACATCACCAACGAGATCAAGTCGCGGATCCTGGCGATGGCCGACCCGGACGAGGACGGCCAGGTCCCCGACGTGGTGATCACCGAGGTCGGTGGCACTGTCGGCGACATCGAGTCGCTGCCGTTCCTGGAGGCGATCCGTCAGGTTCGCCACGACCTGGGCCGCGACAACTGCTTCTACCTGCACGTCTCGCTGGTGCCGTACCTGGCGCCCTCGGGTGAGCTGAAGACCAAGCCGACGCAGCACTCGGTGGCACAGCTGCGCAACATCGGTATCCAGCCGGACGCGATAGTGCTCCGCTGCGACCGGGAGATCCCGGTGAAGCTCAAGGAGAAGCTGTCGCTCTACTGCGACGTGGACGCCGAGGCGGTCGTCGCCGCCCCGGACGCCCCGAGCATCTACGACATCCCGAAGGTGCTGCACCGGGAGGGGCTCGACGCGTACGTGGTGCGCCGGCTCGGCCTCTCCTTCCGGGACGTGGACTGGGCCAGCTGGGACGACCTGCTGGAGCGGGTGCACCGCCCCCGGCACACCGTCACCGTCGCGGTGGTCGGCAAGTACGTCGACCTGCCCGACGCGTACCTGTCGGTGAGTGAGGCGATCCGGGCGGCCGGCTTCGGCCACCGGGCCCGGGTGCAGCTGCGCTGGGTGCCCAGCGACGAGTGCGTCACCCCGGCTGGCGCCGCCGCGGCATTGGCCGGCGTGGACGGCATCCTCATCCCCGGCGGCTTCGGCGTCCGCGGCATCGAGGGCAAGATCGGCACCGCCCGGTACGCCCGCGAGGCCGGCATCCCGCTGCTCGGCCTCTGCCTCGGCCTGCAGTGCATGACCATCGAGGTGGCCCGGCACCTGGCCGACCTGGACGGCGCCAACTCGTTGGAGTTCGACGAGCAGGCGGCCCACCCGGTCATCGCCACGATGGCCGACCAGGAGGACATCGTCGCCGGTCGGGGCGACCTGGGCGGCACGATGCGGCTGGGCGCGTACCCGGCGACGCTGACCGAGGGCTCGATCGTCGCCGAGGCGTACGGCAGCACCGAGATCAGCGAGCGGCACCGGCACCGGTACGAGGTGAACAACGCCTACCGGGACGCGCTGACGAAGGCGGGCCTGCACATCTCCGGCACCTCGCCGGACGGCCGGCTGGTCGAGTTCATCGAACTGGATCGGAGCCTGCACCCGTTCTTCGTGGCCACCCAGGCGCACCCCGAGTTGAAGAGCCGCCCGACCCGCCCGCACCCGCTGTTCGCCTCGTTCGTCAAGGCCGCTGTGGCGTACTCGCAGGCCGACCAGCTGCCGGTCGACCTGGACGGGGCGGCGGAGGCTCCGACGACGCGCAAGGCCGCTCGCAACGGCGCCGCGACGAAGGCGTCGTCGGCCTCGTGAGCGAGCGCAGCGAGCGAGCCAGCAGGCTCAGTGGGGTGCGTCACGCCGTCGTCGAGCGCAGCGAGGCGGCGGCGTGAGCGGGTTGGAGCACCGCTACGAGGTGCGTTCCCGGGAGGAGCGGTACCGGGGGCGGATCTTCGACGTGGTCACCGAGGAGGTGACCATGCCGGGCGGTGGGACCGCGCTGCGTGACCTCGTCCGGCACGTCGGCGCGGTGGCCGTGGTGGCGCTCGACGACGCCGGCCAGGTGGTGCTGATCCGGCAGTACCGGCACCCGGTCGGGCGGCACCTGTGGGAGCTGCCGGCCGGTCTGATGGACGTCTCCGGCGAGGAGTTGCCGGTGGCCGCGCTGCGGGAGTTGGCCGAGGAGGCCGATCTCACCGCCGGGCGGGTCGACGTGCTGGTCGACCTGCACAGCTCGCCGGGGTTCACCAACGAGATCGTCCGGGTGTTCCTGGCCCGCGACCTCGGCGACGTGCCGGCCGACGAGCGGCACGAGCGCCACGACGAGGAGGCCGACCTCCAGGTCGTCCGGATCGACCTGGACGAGGCGGTCGCCATGGTCCTGGCCGGTGAGATCACCAACGCGTCCGCGGTGGCCGGGCTGCTGGCCGCGGCCCGCGCCCGGGACACCGGCTTCACGCAGCTGCGTCGGGCGGACGCGCCGCTGCCGCGCTGAGCGTCGCCGCCGGTCCAGCCCGGTGGGGAAGTACGCACGAAAGGGGCCCCGCGGTCAGCCGCGGGGCCCCTTTCGCTTGTGGGTCTAGGAGTCGCGCAGCGGACGGCCCTGCGCGTCCGTGCCGCCGTTGACCAGGATGAGGATGCCGTCGACGACGCCCCAGAGAGCGCCGACGCCGCAGGTCACCAGGCTCACGACGAGCTGGAGAACGGCGATCTTGGTGTGTCCGGTGTAGAACCGACCGGCACCGAAGGTGCCGAGCAGGATGCCGAGGATGCCCGCGACGATCTTGCTCTTGTCGGAGACGCCCTGGGGGTACCCCGGCTGGGGGTACCCGGGCTGGTAAGGAGGAGTGGTCATGGGCGGACACATTAGTGATCCACTCGCCGGCTGTCCGCACCGCCGCCCGGCAGATGGGACGATAATGGTGAAACACTGTCCTGTTGGCTGAGGTGACGCTGCACCGCCGAATGTCGGCGGTGCCCTGACACTTCGTCAGGACACCCGGGCACCGGGTGCCACTGTGCTGGCTCGCGGCGGCACCGGGCGCGCCTAGACTGCCGCCGCAGGACCGGTGTACCGCGATGGCAAAGGGGCCGTCGTGGCACCGAGCAGTCGGGGGAGAGCAGCCCCGAAGAGAGGTGTCTGCATCGTGAAGGTCGGAATCCCGCGCGAGGTCAAGAACCACGAGTACCGCGTGGCGATCACGCCAGCGGGTGTCAACGAGTTCACCCGCAGCGGCCACCAGGTCTTCGTCGAGTCCGGCGCCGGGGTTGGCTCCAGCATCACCGACGAGGAGTTCGCCGCCGCCGGCGCGAAGATCCTCGCCACCGCCGACGAGGTGTGGGAGACCGCCGAGCTGGTGCTCAAGGTCAAGGAGCCGATCGCCGAGGAGTACCACCGGATGCGTGAGGGGCAGGTGCTCTTCACCTACCTGCACCTGGCCGCCTCCAAGGAGTGCACCGACGCGCTGATCGACCGCCGGGTCACCGGCATCGCGTACGAGACCGTCGAGCTGCCCGACCGGTCGCTGCCGCTGCTCGCCCCGATGTCCGAGGTGGCCGGCCGGCTCGCCCCGCAGGTGGGCGCCTTCTACATGATGCGTACCGGTGGTGGGCGCGGTGTGCTGCCCGGCGGTGTCTCCGGCGTGTACGCGGCCAAGACCGTGGTCATCGGCGCCGGCGTCTCCGGCATGAACGCCGCCGCGATCGCGCTCGGTCTGCAGTCCGAGGTGCTGCTGCTGGACAAGAACGTCGCCCGGCTGCGGCAGGCCGACGCGATCTACCGGGGCCACCTGCAGACCGTCGCCTCCAACGCGTACGAGGTCGAGCGCGCCGTGCTCGACGCCGACCTGGTCATCGGCGCGGTGCTGGTGCCCGGCGCGAAGGCCCCGACGCTGATCTCCAACGAGCTGGTCTCCCGGATGAAGCCCGGCAGCGTGCTCGTCGACATCGCCATCGACCAGGGCGGCTGCTTCGAGGACTCGCGCCCCACCACGCACGCCGACCCGGTCTACAAGGTGCACGAGTCGATCTTCTACTGCGTCGCGAACATGCCCGGCGCGGTGCCGAACACCAGCACCTACGCGCTGACCAACGTCACCCTGCCGTACGCCCTGGAGCTGGCCAACCAGGGCTGGCGCGAGGCGCTGCGCAACGACCCGGCGCTGGCGCTGGGCCTCAACACCCACGCCGGGCAGGTCACCTACGGCCCGGTCGCCGAGGCGCACGGCATGGACGTGCTCCCGCTGGCCGACGCGCTGGCCTGAACGGTGGCGCGCTGACCAGCGGCACGGACTCCGCCGGCGTGGGCACAGCACCCACGCCGGCGCTGCGCCGTGCCGTTCGCGGTTACCTCGACCACCTGACCGTCGAACGTGGCCTCTCCGCGAACACGCTCGCCTCGTACCGTCGGGATCTGGACCGCTATCTCGCCACCCTGGCCGACGCCGGCGTCACCGACCTCGCGTCGGTCGGCGCCGGCGTCGTCGAGTCGCACCTGGCGCGGCTGCGCGCCGGCGACGACACGCACCCGCCCCTCGCCGTCTCCTCCGCTGCCCGCGCGGCCAGCGCGGTACGGGGCCTGCACCGCTTCGCGGTGCGTGAGGGCCTGGCCGGCGCCGATCCGAGCCGCGACGTCCGCCCGCCCACGCCGCCCCGGCGGCTGCCCCGGGCGCTACCCGTCGACGACGTGGTCCGGCTGCTGGAAACCGCCGGCCCGATCACCGCGACCGGCGACGACGCGCCCCTGGCGCTGCGCGACCGGGCGCTGCTGGAGTTCCTGTACGGCACCGGCGCGCGCATCTCCGAAGCCGTCGGCGCCGCGGTGGACGACCTCGACACCGACGACGGCACGGTGCTGCTGCGCGGCAAGGGCGGCCGGGTGCGGCTGGTGCCCATCGGCGGGTACGCCGTCGACGCCGTGCGCGCCTACCTGGTCCGGGCCCGTCCCGGGCTGGCCGCCGCCGGCCGGGGCACCCCGGCGGTGTTCCTCAACGCCCGCGGCGGCGCGCTGTCCCGCCAGGGCGCCTGGGGCATCCTGCGCCGCGCCGCCGACCGTGCCGGGCTGCCCGTCGACGGGCCGGCCGCTGTCTCCCCGCACACCCTGCGACACTCCTACGCCACCCATCTGCTCGACGGCGGCGCCGACGTCCGGGTGGTCCAGGAGCTGCTCGGCCACGCCTCGGTGACCACCACCCAGGTCTACACGTTGGTCACCGTGGAGCGGTTGCGCGAGGTGTACGCCACCGCGCATCCACGCGCCCACGGCTGAACCGGTCGCTGTCGACGCCGACACGCCGGGCCGGTGCCGAACCCCCTGCTGGTCGGTGGCGTACAGTCGGCATCGGCGCGGACCTCCTGGAGCGACACGACCGGGGTGCGCAGCGGCGCCGCGAAGGACGTCGGACGGCTCCGACGCCGGGTGGGGTCGTCGGGAGGGGGCAACGAGCACATGGCTGGCAACGGTGACCGTGCCGAGACCTGGACGTCGGAGCTCCGCGAGCAACAGGCCACGCTCGGCGCGGACCTGGGTCCTGCGGACCCGGCTGCCTACACGATGCGCAAGCCCATTCCCGAGCCGATGCCCACCGACCGGCACGGCCCCGCGCGCATCATCGCGATGGCCAACCAGAAGGGTGGGGTCGGCAAGACGACCACCACCATCAACCTGGGCGCGGCGCTCGCGGAATATGGCCGCAAGGTGCTGCTGGTCGACTTCGACCCGCAGGGCGCGCTCTCGGTGGGGCTGGGCGTCAACCCGCACAACCTCGATCTGTCCATCTACAACCTGCTCATGCAGGACGACATCATCGCCGAGGACGTCGTCATCAAGACCGACGTCGCGGGGCTGCACCTGCTGCCGGCCAACATCGACCTCTCCGCCGCCGAGATCCAGCTCGTCAACGAGGTCGCCCGGGAGATGGCCCTGGCCCGGGTCCTGCGCACGGTCCGCAAGGAGTACGACTACATCCTGATCGACTGCCAGCCGTCACTCGGCCTGCTGGCGATCAACGCGCTGACCGTCGCGCACGGCGTGCTCATCCCGCTGGAGTGCGAGTTCTTCAGCCTGCGCGGTGTGGCACTGCTGCTGGACACCATCGACAAGGTGCGCGAGCGACTCAACTTCGACCTGGAGCTCGAAGGCATCCTCGCCACCATGTACGACAGCCGCACCACGCACTGCCGCCAGGTCCTCCAGCGGGTCGTGGAGGCGTTCGGCGACAAGGTCTACCAGACGGTCATCACCAAGACGGTTAAGTTCCCCGAGTCCACCGTGGCCGGTGCCCCCATCACCACGATGGACCCGGCCTCCTCCGGGGCACGTAACTACCGTCAGCTGGCCCGCGAGGTGATCGCCGCCCAGTCGGAGCGGTAGCCGGAACGCCCGGTGCCCGACTCGTGGACTACGGTCGTCCGGTGACCGCGCCACCCCTCGACCCACCCGAGACCGCCGACGCGGCAGTGGTCGACGGTGTGCAGCCCGCCGACCCGGCCGCCAGCGGCTTCACGGTGCGGCTGGCCAACTTCACCGGCCCGTTCGACCTGCTGCTGCAACTGATCGGCAAGCACAAACTCGACGTCACCGAGGTGGCCCTGCACACGGTCACCGACGAGTTCATCGCCTACATCAGGGCGATGGGCGACAACTGGGACCTGGACGAGGCCAGCGAGTTCCTGCTCATCGCGGCGACCCTGCTCGATCTGAAGGCGGCCCGGCTGCTGCCCGCCGCCGAGGTGGAGGACGAGGCCGACCTCGCCCTGCTGGAGGCACGGGACCTGCTCTTCGCCAGGCTGTTGCAGTACAAGGCGTACAAGGAGGCGGCGGCGCACATCGCCGAGCTTGAGGCCGTCGGCGGCCGACGCTATCCGCGTGCCGTCAGCCTGGAGGCCCGCTACGCCGAAGCGCTGCCCGACCTGGTGCTCGGCATCGGCCCCCAGCGGCTGCTGAAGCTGGCCGTGAAGGCGATGACGCCGAAGCCGGTGCCGGAGGTCTCCATCGCCCACGTGCACATGGTCCGGGTCAGTGTCCGGGAACACGCGGCGATCCTCGCCGCCCGGCTGCGCCGGGCCGGCACCGCCACGTTCTCGCTGCTCTGCGCCGACTGCGAGGCCACCCTGGAGGTGGTGGCCCGGTTCCTCGCGCTGCTCGAGCTGTACCGGGAGGGCCTGGTGTCGTTCGTGCAGGAGCAGGCCCTGGAGGAGTTGACAGTGCGCTGGACCGGCCCGGTCGACGGCGACGCCGAGCTGCACGTCGACGAGTACGCCGGCACCCCGGCCGACGCGGAGTCGCCGGAGGCTGGGCCTGAGCTGGCGGGGGTAATGCCGGGGCCGTCGGGGGCTGAGCCTGCGGGGAATGGGCCTGAGCTGGCGGGGGCTGAGCCTGAGGCTGCGGGGACTGAGCCCGCGCTGGCGGGGGCTGACCTTGTGCCGGCGGGGGAGGCCGGCGGGCCGGACGGGACGGAAACGACGGAGGGTACGCGGGATGAGTGACGAGCAACGTCGGGACTCGCTGGCCGACCAGGCCGCCGCCTGGGTCCCCCCGTGGGAGCGCCCGCGCCCGCCCGCCGCCGACACCCCCACGGAGCCGGACGACTCAGCCGCACCACCGGACACCGAAGAACCCGAAGCGACAGCGCCCCGCCCGGAACTCGACGTCGCCGCAGATGCCGCCGAGCCGGACGTGGCGGCGTCGGGCTCTCCGCAGGTTGACCCGGATGGGCGGGGCCCGGTCGACGTGGGCCCGGATGGGCGGGACCCGGTCGACGTGGGCCCGGGTGGGCCAGGCCCTGTCGAGGTGGCCGCGGGTGGGCCCGATCCCCTTGTGGTGGCCTCGGACGAGGTGGGCCCGGGTGAGCCAGATCGTGTTGAGGCGGCCCCGGACGGCGTGGGCTCGGCGGGGCCGGACCTCGGTGGGGTGACGGACGCCACCGCGGGGGAGCCGGGTGGCGCTGCGGGCGTACCCCGGCGGCAGCTGGCGGGGCGGCGGCGCGCGACTGTCGCGCCGGAGCCCACGCCCGAGTTGTCCGACCCCGAGCTGCGCGGCGCGTTGGAAGCGATCCTGCTGGTCGTCGACGAGCCGGTCAGCGAGCTGGTGCTGGCGCAAGTGCTGGAGCAGCCCGCCGAGCGGGTCGGGCCGATGCTCGACGAGATCGCCGCCGGTTACACCGCATCCGGGCACGGGTTCGAGCTGCGCCGGGCGGCAGGCGGGTGGCGGCTGTACACCCGGCCGGAATACGCTACGTACGTTGAGCGGTTCGTGTTGGACGGGCAGTCCGTGCGGCTGACCCAGGCGGCGCTGGAGACGCTCGCCGTGGTTGCGTACAAGCAGCCGGTGACCCGTTCGCGAATCTCAGCCATCCGGGGTGTGAACTGCGACGGGGTCATCCGTACGCTGGTCACCCGTGGCCTCATCGAGGAGTGCGGCACCGAAACGGACAGCGGGGCGTTCCTCTACCGGACCACCACGTTGTTCCTGGAGAAGCTCGGGCTGAACACCGTCGACGAGCTGCCGCCCCTCGCACCCTTCCTGCCCGACGACGTAGAAGAGCTTGCTGATGCGACCCGATAACCGTTCCCCCAAAGCCGACGCGCCCGTCTACGAGGGGGCTGAGCGCCTGCAGAAGGTGCTCGCCGCCGCCGGCGTGGGTTCCCGGCGTGCCTGCGAAGACCTGATCTTCCGCCGCCGGGTCACGGTGGACGGGCGGGTCGCCAAGCTCGGCGACAAGGTCGACCCGGCCACCTCCGTGATCCACGTGGACGGGGAGCGCCTCCAGGTCGACATTCGGCTGGTCTACGTGGCGATGAACAAGCCGCGTGGGGTGGTTACCACCATGGCGGACGAAAAGGGACGCAACGAGCTGGCCGACTTCATCGGCGCCCGGCTGGAGCAGCGGGTCTACCACGTCGGGCGGCTCGACGCGGACAGCGAGGGCCTGCTGCTGCTCACCAACGACGGCACCCTCGCCCACAAGCTCATGCACCCCTCGTACCAGGTGCTGAAGACGTACCTCGCCGAGGTGGTCGGGCCGATCCCGCGCAACCTGAGCAAGCGGCTGCTGGCCGGCGTCGAGCTGGAGGACGGGCCGGTCAAGGTCGACTCGTTCAAGGTGGTGGACACTCTCGGCAAATCCGCCCAGGTGGAGCTGAGCCTGCACGAGGGGCGCAAGCACATCGTCCGGCGGCTGATGGATGAGGTCGGTCACCCGGTCACCCGGCTGGTGCGTACCTCGATCGGGCCGATCCGGCTCGGTGACCTGCGGACCGGGCGGATCCGGCGGTTGACCAACGCCGAGGTCGCCGCCCTGTTCAACGTGGTGGGTGACTGACCCCCGAGTTCGGGGTACGGCAGCCGGTAGGCTCCACCGATGGCCGGGACGCGGCCGTCCGGGTGGCGTGGGTCGCCTCCGGCGGCGTCGCGCGCGGGTCCGTTAACGCACCCGGGCATGATTGATGACGATTGACAACCGCTTGCGGCGCCAGATCACCGGGCGAACCGTGAGGTACGGGCTGAGGAGGACACGGTGGAGGAAAACGTACGGACCGGCCGATGTGTGGTCGCTGTGGACGGGCCGTCCGGTTCGGGTAAGTCCACCGTGTCGCGGCGACTCGCCCAGAGCATCGGTGCGCGCTACCTGGACACCGGGGCGATGTACCGGGCGATCACGTGGGCTGTGCTGCGCTCCGGCGTGGACCTCACCGACGCCGCGTCGGTGGCAAAGGTCGCCGGCGAGGTCAACCTGCGTATCGGCACCCACCCGCAGGGGTACGCGGTGACCATCGACGGTGTCGGCGTGGACGCCGACATCCGTGGCGCCGAGGTGACCGGCGCGGTTTCCGCCGTCGCCGCCATGCCGGCCGTCCGGGAGCTGCTCGTCACCCGGCAGCGCGAGATGATCGCCAACGCTGGTCGGATGGTGGTCGAGGGTCGCGACATCGGCTCGGTCGTGGCGCCGGAAGCCGACCTGAAGGTCTTCCTGACTGCCTCCGAGGCGGCCCGTGCCGCCCGGCGCAGCGCCGAGGACGCCACCGACGTGGCGGCCACGGCCGCCGATCTGGCCCGGCGGGACCGTCTCGACTCGACCCGCAAGGTCAACCCGCTGGCCCAGGCGCCCGACGCGGTGGTGCTGGACACCACCGAGTTGGGCATCGACGAGGTCGTGGCGCGGCTGCGCGACATGCTCACCGAGCGGGGCGTGGCATGAGCAGCGATGGTGGTGGCTGGGTCGAGCTGCGTGAGCCCGAGGTCGCCGTTGAGGAACCGAGCGGCCCGCAGCCGGTGGTGGCCGTGGTCGGCCGCCCCAACGTGGGCAAATCGACGTTGGTCAACCGGATCATCGGCCGCCGGCAGGCGGTCGTCGAGGACGTCCCTGGCGTGACCCGCGACCGGGTCCCGTACGACGCGCAGTGGAACGGCCGGGCGTTCACAGTGGTGGACACCGGCGGTTGGGAACCGGACGCGAAGGACCGGGCCGCGGCCATCGCGGCGCAGGCCGAGACGGCGGTCGTCACCGCCGACGTGGTGCTCTTCGTGGTCGACGCGATGGTGGGTTCCACCGACGTGGACGAGGCCGCGGTGAAGATGCTGCGGCGCAGCGCCAAGCCGGTGATCCTGGTGGCCAACAAGGCCGACAACAACTCCATCGAGATGGAGGCCACCTCGCTGTGGTCGCTCGGCCTCGGTGAGCCGTTCCCGGTGTCCGCGCTGCACGGACGGGGCTCCGGCGACCTGCTGGACGCCATCCTCGCCGCGCTGCCGGAGGCACCGGCGATCGTGGAGAACCGTCCGCGTGGACCGCGCCGGGTGGCGCTGGTCGGGCGGCCGAACGTCGGCAAGTCCAGCCTGCTCAACCGGTTCTCCGGCGAGGAGCGGGCGGTCGTCGACTCGGTGGCGGGCACCACAGTGGACCCGGTCGACAGCCTGGTCGAGATCGGTGGTCAGACCTGGCAACTGGTCGACACGGCAGGGCTGCGCAAGCGGGTCGGCAAGGCCAGCGGCACCGAGTACTACGCCAGCCTGCGTACCGCCGGCGCGATCGAGGCCGCCGAGGTGGCAGTGGTGCTGCTGGACTCCAGCGAACCGATCAGCGAGCAGGACCAGCGGATCCTGTCGATGGTGACCGAGTCCGGCCGGGCGCTGGTCATCGCGTTCAACAAGTGGGACCTGGTCGACGCCGACCGTCGGTACTACCTGGACAAGGAGATCGACCGGGAGCTGCGCCGCATCCCCTGGGCGATCCGGCTGAACCTGTCGGCGATGACCGGCCGTGCCGTGGACAAGCTGGCCCCGGCCCTGAACAAGGCGCTGGCCAGCTGGGAAACCCGCGTGCCGACAGCGCACCTCAACCAGTGGCTGACCGCGCTGGTGCAGGCCACCCCTCACCCGGTACGTGGTGGGCGGGCGCCGCGGATCCTGTTCGCGACGCAGGCCGGTGTGGCGCCGCCACGGTTCGTGCTCTTCACCACCGGCCCGCTGGACGCCGGCTACCAGCGCTTCGTCGAGCGCAAGCTCCGCGAGGAATTCGGGTACGAGGGCAGCCCGATCGAGATCTCGGTCCGCCCGCGCAAGAAGCTCGGCCCCGGCGGCCGAGGCAAGGCGCACGGCTGACGCGGTCCAGTTCTGCCGAAATGCCGGATGGGCAGCATCGCCCATCCGGCATTTTGCTATCCAACCCCACCCTCCTAGGACGCTGTAGGGGTTGTGCGGTGGCTCCTCGTGGGGTGGTTCGGCCACGTCGCGACGCCGGTGGGGCCTGTGCGGACGGGCCGCAGCTGCTGCGCTAAGCTGTACCGGCTGCCGCGGGGGAAACCACGCGGGGGCGGGACGTGGCGCAGCTTGGTAGCGCACTTGACTGGGGGTCAAGGGGTCGTCGGTTCGAATCCGGCCGTCCCGACAGAATGAAAGCGCAGGTCAGAAAGGCTGTTCCGAAACATCGGGCCAGCCTTTCTGGCTTTCTGGGGACCACGCCGGTCAAGTGCGCCGTCCGGCAGCGCTCCTTGACCGCTAGTCAGGCCAGGTGACCAGTCCTGTTGCCCTACCGAATCGTTCTCTTCGCGCCGTCAAGGCAGCCTCGGCCCCTGCCAGAGATGGTGCGAGCTTCGCTAGCCTCTGCACGTGATCTCCTACCGCCCTACCGTCCCCGCAGACGTCGACCGCGTGACCTCGTGGATCGTGACCGAGTCCGTTGGGTGGATCCCCGCCGACCGTTACCTGAGCGACCTGGCGGAGGACATGTACCGGCCGGAGTGGACATGGATTGCCGAGCGCGACGGCCAGGTCGTGGGACGGGCATTGTGGTGGGGGCCGAAGGGAAGCCCGCATCCGGTCGCGCTCGACTGCCTCGACGTGGATCCTGCCGTGGACGACCGTGCCGCCGTCGCTGGCGAGCTGATCGGGGCCGCGCTGGCCGAGTTCCCGGCGTCGGTGCAGTATGCGATCAAGGTCGCCGGTGGCTGGCGTGACGATCCGGCCACCTTGGCGGCCGTGGAGTGGCGGCGGGCGGCGGCGCATGCGGCGGGTCTCACCCGGGAAGTGGAGCGGCTGCAGTTCGAGTGGGCGCCCGCCGACGGGGTGCCCTCCGTGGCCGGCAGGCTACGGTTCGCCGAGGCCTCTGACGAGGAGTTCCTCGCGGCGTTCAGGCGAATCGCCGAGGGCAGCCTGGACGCCCAGACTCGTGCGAACCTGACCGCCAAGGGCGTGGACGCGACCGCACGAGAGGAGATGGACTTCTATCTCAGGGCGCCGGGCAAGCGGGAGTGGTGGCGGATCGCATACACGCGCGAGGGCGAGGTGGCGGGCATGGCGATTCCCTCCGCGACCCCGTACAACGTGAACGTCGGCTATCTCGGTGTGGTGCCGGAGTTCCGTGGGCGCGGCTACGTGGACGAGGTGCTCGCCGAGATCACCCGCCTTCACGCGGCGAACGGGGAGGCGCGTATCACCGCCACCACCGACATGGCCAACGCGCCTATGGCGGCCGCTTTCGCTCGCGCCGGGTACCGCAACACGGAGATCGGGATCAACCTTTCCAACGACGTCCAGCCCTAGACGAGTAAAGGGCAGCGCCCGGGGACCAGATGGGGACCACACGGTGTGCGTGGCGGTGGTCGGTATGCCGTCGACTACACAGTCTTATCGTGGGGATGGCGTGTGTGACGTGCGTGGACGTGTGGCGAGGCGTCCTGGGGGTCAAGGGGTCGTCGGTTCGAATCCGGCCGTCCCGACGGACAAAAAGCCCTGACCGGCGGAAACGCTGGCCAGCGCTTTAACGACCGGCGTTCGGGAACGCGCGCGTGGTGACCACCGACCGCTGGCCCGGCTTCACCACCGAGCCATCAGGCGCGGGGAACTGGCTCGGTGGTGAAGGTCTGTCGTTGTATGTCTGGCCAGCGGCTGGCGAGTTCGGCGAGGATCTCTACCAGTTCGGGTCGGTCGAACGGGCCGACGTGGGGGCCGCGACGCTTCGTACGTCTCGGCACCGTCGGCGGTGTGGTCCCGTGGCTGCGGTTCACCACCGAATTCACTTTGCTGGCGGCCCTCGGCGTCGCCACCCTCGTACTCACCGCGGCGGTGCTCGCCGGCGACCAGCGCCTACGTGCCCCCATTCCTCGACAACGACCCCAAGGCCGGCGCCGGCCAGGACGGCGTCGGAGCGTCTCGTCGATCACCGCCGCGCACTCCCCGACCGGGGCGGACGTCGGCAGTCGGATTTCACGTCGGTCGATGAAACCATTGTTGGGCGATGACGAATCTGTTAGCTTTTCCAAACCTCGGTGAGAGAGCGCTCTCCCGAGGTTAGAGGTCAAAGAAGTTGACGGCGCTGCACCCCCGACCAGGCATCGTCTACAGCCGCCCACGTCCACCCGTCCCCACCCCCACCCCCACCCCCACCCTCATCACGGCGCCCCGCGACCTTCACTGAGGCGCGACGTGCCGACGACCCTCCACTGCCCGGACAGACGCGGCACCGCCATGCGCGTCCCGGGACCTACCCGCGGGGCCGCCTACCGCGGCCACGTTCGAGACGTGATCGGCGCACGTTTCGGCTGCTTCCTCACGAGAGGTAACCAACCGATCATGATTCGCAGAGTGCTGCTCATCGTCGCTCTTGTACTGGCCGGGGTGGGCGTCAACGTCGCCCCGGCGTTCGCGGCCGACTTCTCGGTGCTGATCTTCAGCAAGACCGCGGGGTTCCGGCATGACGCGATCCCCGCAGGGATCACTGCGATCCAGCAACTGGGCACGCAGGGCAACTTCACGGTCGAGGCGACCGAGGACGCCGCCCAGTTCACCGACACGAACCTGGCCAGGTTCAGAGCGGTCATCTGGCTGTCCACGACCGGCGACGTGCTCGACTCGACCCAGCAGGCCGCGTTCGAGCGCTACCTCCGCGCCGGCGGCGGCTATGTCGGCGTGCACGCCGCCTCCGACACCGAATACGACTGGCCCTGGTACGGCAACCTCGTCGGTGCCTACTTCTCCAGCCACCCCGCGATCCAGCCGGCCACCGTCCGCATCGAGGACACCGCCCATCCGTCCAACGCGGGCATCCCGGTGAACTGGAACCGCACCGACGAGTTGTACAACTACCGCACCAACCCCCGCTCGCAGGTGCACGTCCTCGCGAATCTCAACGAGGCCACGTACACCGGCGGCACCATGAACGGCGACCACCCGATCTCGTGGTGCCGGCCCTACGACGGCGGCCGCTCCTGGTACACCGGCCTCGGCCATACCCAGGAGAGCTACACCGAGGCCAACTTCCGCACCCACCTGCTCGGCGGCATCAGGTACGCCGCGCAGAACGTCGGCAACTGCTCGGTGCAGGCCCCCGTCGGCACGTTCAACCAGGTGAATCTGGCCAAGGGCGTGGAGGAGACCGGTGAGCCGATGGGCCTCACCGTGCTGCCCAACCGGGGTGTGCTGCACACCTCGCGGAACGGCGTCATCCGGTACACCGACGTCAACGGCAACACCAAGGTCGCCCTGACGCTGCCGGTCTACAGCCACGACGAGGAGGGTCTGCAGAGCATCAAGGCCGACCCGAACTTCGCCAGCAACCGCTGGGTGTACATCTACTACGCGCCGCCGCTCAGCACGCCGGGCGGCGACGCTCCGTCCACCGGCACGGCGGCGCAGTTCGCCCCGTTCAACGGCTCCAACAAGCTGGCCCGGCTCACCGTGCGGGACGACAACACGATCGACCCGGCCTCGCTGGTGACGATCCTCGACGTGCCGACCAGCCGTGGGCTGTGCTGCCACGTCGGCGGTGACATCGACTTCGACGCCGCCGGCAACCTGTACCTGTCCACCGGTGACGACACCAACCCGTTCGATTCGGCCGGTTCCGCGCCGCTCGACGAGCGGGCCGACCGCAACCCCGCCTACGACGCGCAGCGCACCTCGGCCAACAGCAATGACCTGCGCGGCAAGGTGCTGCGGATCAAGCCGAGTGCGACCGGGGGCTACACCATCCCGGGCGGCAACATGTTCGCCCCGGGCACGGCGAACACCAGGCCCGAGGTGTACGCCATGGGCTTCCGCAACCCGTTCCGGATGAGCGTGGACAAGGCGACCGGGGTCGTCTACCTCGGTGACTACGGCCCCGACGCCGGCTCTGCCGACCCGCAGCGCGGGCCGGCGGGCACCGTCTCGTTCGAGCGGGTCACCCAGCCGGGCTTCTACGGCTGGCCGTACTGCTCCAACTACAACACCCCCTACCAGGAGTTCACGTTCCCCAGCGGGCCGTCGTCCGGTCCGTACAACTGTGCCGGTGGGCCGACGAACAACTCCCGCAACAACACCGGCATCACCACGCTGCCGCCGTCACAGGCGGCCTGGCTGCCCTACGGTGGGCAGGGGCCCTGGCGGCCCGAGTTGGGTGGGGGCGGGCCCATGGGCGGTCCGGTCTACAACTTCAACCCGGCGCTGGCCTCCGATGTGAAGTTCCCGGCGTCGTACAACGGGAAGGTCTTCCTCGGGGAGTTCACCAGTCGCTGGATCAAGGCGGTCACCCTCAACGCCAACGGCACGGCCGGCGCTATCGAGCCGATCCCGTGGTCCGGGACCGCGATCATGGACATGGAGTTCGGGCCTGACGGCGCCCTGTATGTGCTCGACTACGGCACCACCTGGTTCGGCGGCGACGCCAACTCGGCCCTCTACCGGATCGAGTACAACACCGGCGGCAACCGGGCACCGATCGCGCAGATCAGCGCCACCCCGTCCTCCGGCGCGGCGCCGCTGGCCGTGCAGTTCAGCTCGGCGGGCAGCAACGACCCGGACGGCGACGCGATCACGTACGCCTGGGACTTCACCAGTAACGGCAGCACCGACTCCACGGCGGCCAACCCGACGTTCACCTACCCGGCTAACGGCGAGTACACCGCGACGCTGACGGTACGGGACCCCGGCGGCAGAACCTCGACGGCCAGTACCGTCATCGGGGTCGGCCGACCATCCATCCAGTTGATCACACCGGCCGACGGATCGGTGTTCCAGTTCGGCGACCTGGTGCCCTACGAGGTGAGGGTCACCGATCCGAACGCCGGCACCATCGACTGCAATCGGGTCCAGCTCAACTACATCCTCGGCCATGACAGTCATGGTCACCCGATCACCAGCAAGAACGGCTGCACCGGGTCGATCCAGACCACGGTGGACGGTGAACACGACGCCTCCGCGAACATCTTCGGGGTGCTCGCCGCGGTCTACACCCCGGTCAGCGGGGTCGCGGTCCAGGACCAGCACGTGCTGCAACCGCGGACCCGGCAGGCTGAGCACTTCGGCACGATGAACGGCGTCCAGCTCGCCGCCAAGCCCAGCGCCCACGGCGGCAACGCCATCGGGTACATCGAAAACGGCGACTGGATCTCCTTCACGCCGTACAACCTGGCCGGCGTCACCGGTATCAAGGCGCGGGTCGCCTCGGCCGGCGTCGGTGGCACCCTGACCGTGCGGGTCGACTCACCGACCGGCCCGGTGGCCGGCACGGTGCAGGTCGCCCCGACCGGTGGCTGGGAGACGTGGGCCGACGTCACCGGGACGATCAGCCCACCTGCCGGAACGCACCAGCTGTACCTGGTGTTCACCGGCGGCGCGGGATCGCTGTTCGACATCGACGACTTCACGCTCACCTCCGGCACCACGCAACCGCCGTCGGGGAACCTGGCGTTGAACAAGCCGGTGACGGCGTCGAGCACGGAGTCCGGCACATTCCCGGCCTCGGCTGCGGTGGACGGTTCGCTGACCACCAGGTGGGCGAGCACCTTCAGCGATCCGCAGTGGATCCAGGTGGACCTCGGCCAGTCGACCTCCATCGACCGGGTCAAGTTGACCTGGGAAGCGGCGTACGGCTCGGGGTACCAGATCCAGACGTCGGCCAACGGGACCACCTGGACCACGGTCCGGACGGTGACCGGCGGCGACGGTGGGGTGGACGACAACACCGCGCTGGCCGCCACGGGTCGTTACGTGCGGATCAACGGCACGGCCCGCGCCACCGCCTACGGATATTCGCTGTTCGAGTTCGAGGTCTACGGCGGCGGCGTCGTACAGCCGCCTGCGGGCAACCTGGCGTTGAACAAGCCGGCGACCGCGTCGAGCACCGAAGCGGTCGCTTACCCGGCCTCCGCCGCGGTGGACGGTTCGCTGACCAGCAGGTGGGCGAGTGCCTTCGCCGACCCGCAGTGGATCCAGGTGGATCTCGGTCAGTCGTACCCCATCAATCGGGTCAAGTTGACCTGGGAGGGAGCGTACGGCTCGGGGTACCAGATCCAGACGTCGGCCAACGGGACAACCTGGACCACAGCCCGGACGATCACCGGTGGTGACGGTGGGGTGGACGACAACACCGCGCTGGCCGCCACGGGTCGTTACGTGCGGATCAACGGTACGGCCCGCGCCACCGCCTGGGGATATTCGCTGTTCGAGTTCGAGGTCTACAGCTGATCGGGTAGACCGCGCACGATGGGGCGCAGGGACCTTCGAAGGTCCCTGCGCCCCTGGTCTGTCCCCGCCATCGCCACATGACGGGCGGCGGTGGCCGGTGCCGCTTCGATCTCTCACAACCATCGCACGGACGGTCGGGCATGGGCCGGCAGAGGCCGTTAGCCGCCTGGCCGTTGACCTGCCCAGTCGCCACCATGTGGCACCCGGTGGGTGCCAATAGGTGGGCTGGATCTCTGGAGGTCGAGGGGTCGTCGGTTCGAATCCGGCCGTCCCGACAGACAAAAAGCCCTGACCAGCGGAAACGCTGGTCAGGGCCTTAAGTTGTGGGTTTCGTTAGGGGTTCTTGGTGCTCGTGTCGATGGTGTAAACCACGTCTGGCCCGACGTCATGGCGGGTGATGCCGGGTACGTCGGGGATGTTAAGCAGTGGTTCGTAGGGGGTGCCTTGGACCCGGTCGCGCAGCAGGACGACGCTGCGGATGCCGAGCTGGTGCAACCGATCCAAGGCCGGCTCACTGGGGAAGGTCGCCATAACGTCGCGGATCGCCTGACGGTTGGGTGTGGTGTAGCTGGCCGCACCGTTGACCATGGTGGGAAAACCGTTGGTCGACCACAGTAGGACGTGGAGGTCGATACCGTCGTTGGACGGCAACACCATGATGGGAGCGTGCGCGGAGGCTAGCGCCATCGCGGCCGGTTCGGCTGGGGTTTGGGGGTGGTCCAGGTTAGGTAGGCCCTCAGCTAGCACGAGGACCAGCAACGGAACGGTCAGCAGGCGTCCCGCTCTCACCGACCATTCCGGCTTGGCGTCCCTGCGAGCCGCCTCGTACAGGTGGGTAACCAGGCCAGCCGCGAGGATGGCCAGGCAGAGAGTGGGCCACAAGATCAAGCGCCCTGGTGTACGGGACCCATCGAACCCGGGCACGTAAAGATAGAGCAGGCGGTAGATCGGCCCGTTCGTGCCCAGCGCGAACAACACTCCGACGACCGCCCCAAACAGCAGCAGAAGCCGTTGCACCGGTGACCAGCGGGATAGGAACAGGCCGGCGAAGGCCAGTAGATACAGTGCATACCCGCATAGCAGCACTTTCTCAGTCGGTACGTAACCGAGTGCGATGCGGGCGTCGTTGTGCAGGGTGCCCCAGGGCAGCGAGGACTGCGGCGCCACGAGAAGCCCGCGCAGTGTCGGGGAGAAATGCGCGACGTAGTCCCAGTCCCGGGTGACATCTGGGTTGAGCTCGCGCACGTGTTTGTACGCGTACGCGAAGTATCCGGTCACCGCGGTGAAGACCAGCCCGCCGATCAGATCACCGACGATCAGCCGGAGGCCAAGGCGTGGGCGATGGATCAGCCAGGCTGTCAGTGCGATCAGGCAGAGGGCGGCGAGGACGTATACGAATCCCAGCCCCACGCCGAAGCCCAGGCTGACCTGCCAGGCCGCAACCAGCCAGCCAGCGAACGCCCAGCCCGGCCGGACTCGTTCGGCAAGGTAGCCGCGGGTGAACGAGAGTCCGTGGCCGCGCGCCAGCATCGCCAGGGCCAGAGTGATACCACCGGTGGAGAGAATATTCAAATGGCCGTCGTGGCCGTAGCGCCAGGGCGCATAGGCGAGGGCGGCCCCGGCTACCGCGGCGGCGACCTTATTCGCGCCAAGCTGACGCAGGAGCGCGTAGCCGCCGAGGAAGGCGAGCGCGAAAGCCAGCACGAACAGGATGTTGTAGCGCAGCACGGCGCCGACTACACCGCTGCCTATCAGCCCTGCCGGGGCATAGCCGAGCAGGCTGTCGTTCAGGGCCAGGCCGTACGTGTCGGGATAGAAAGCGTTGGTATCCCACAGGTCACGCAGACCGTGGGTGAGAGCGTGGCCACCCCATCCCACCAGCCATGCTTGGGCCGTCGGGTCACCCACGTCACCGACGATGGTGTGGGCCGGATCGGCGATCGGCACAGTCTTGGCGCCGGCAGTCATCACGCGAACCGCGTACGGCGGAATCAGCCAGATCATCGCGACAGCGAGGAGCACCGAACCGAGGCTCGCGATACTCAGTTCCCGCAGATGGGCACTACGTGTCAGCCAGTCCCTCGTGCCTCGACCGGCGCGCGCGAGTCGGCCAGTTTGTCCAAGCTCGCTGAGAGTGACGGCTGATGTGGGGCCTCCTGCCGGTGGTTCTCCCTGCGTCATCACATCTACCCTCACTTTTGAACCGCCGAAGTAAATCATGAGCAGGGCGGCGCATAGAGTCAAGACATCGATCAATGCCATTTCGCTAGCCGGGCCTTACGCTGTTTGTCAAAGGTGCCTTGTCACGCAGGAGTCGCGATCGGTGCAGCGGCGAATTTTGCCGCTGTCGGAACAGGACACGCCAGGGTTGCTGCAGGCCATCGCCCGGGTTCCGGACCCACGGGACGCTGGCGGCCGGATCCATCCGCTGCCGGGACTGCTCGCGATCGCGGCGGTGGTTTCGGGAATCGAGCCGCGCCGTTCGCAGCATCCGAGGGGTAGTCATCGTCGTGAGTGGCCAGGCGCAGTCCAACGCCGTCGAAGGTGGACCGGCAGCGACAGAGGTTGACCAACGTTGACTGTCTGCGTCCCAGGTCGGAAGGCGTGAAGCCTGCTCTTGACCGCCTCTGCCGCCCACCGAGATCAATACCCGCTCGAAGTGGGAGCGTTCGGCTTCGCGCGACACCTGTCCTGCCGCCGCGGCCGACAGCCTTGGCTCAGAGCTTGCGCGACGCCGCTCACCGACGCGGACCATGCACGGTTTAGTTCCGCACTGTTGATGTACCGGCCGGACTACGTACTGATCACCGCGCTAGCGTGCCCGCCCACGCCGGCAGCTGCGGGCTGTCTACCGCGAGGACCTGTGCACATGTCGCCTGCAACCACGCTGGGCAGCGACGCGTGTAGTCGCCGAACGGCCGGGGACCGGTCGCCTCAATGGAGGAAGGGGCAATGTGATCACGCTGCGTAAGGGGGGCAACCCCGGGGCGATAGCCGACACTGGACCGCCCCACGGGGTTCACTTCGAGGAGTTCTACTCAGCGTATTTCCAGTCGCTGACAATCCAGCTGTTCGCGTACACCGGCGAGATGGCCGCTGCGGAGGACGTGGTGCAGGAGGCCTTCTGCCGGGCGCTCGCGCGTTGGGATCGGGTCTCCGCCTTCGACGAACCAGGCGCCTGGGTACGCCGGGTCGCCTGGAACCTCGCCAGCAGCCGGTGGCGCCGGGCAAGGACCGCGGCGCAGTTCGCTCGCCGGCACCGCGAAGAGCACGTGCCCGCGCCCAGCCCAGACCGGGTCGCGCTGGCCCGAGCCCTCAGCGCGCTTCCCGCGCAGCAGCGCCGCGCGGTAATCCTGCACTACCTCGCCGACCTGCAGGTCCGCGAGATCGCCAATCAGGAGGGCGTTGCCGAGGGCACCGTCAAGTCCTGGCTGCACCGCGGACGCGCCGCGCTTGCCGCCCAGCTCACCGACAAGGAGAAGCAGCACGATGGCCAACTTCGATGACCAGATGCTCGCCGGCGTATTCGCCGAGTTCCGCAACGAAGTGGCCCCATACGTCAGGTCTGGCGGCGCGGCCGCAGCGCACGAGACGGTACGCCATCGCAAGCGGGTACGCGCTATCGCGGCGACCGCGCTCGCGGCGCTTTTCGTCGTCGCGCCGGTGACGGCGTACGCGGCGATGAGCGGCGATTCGCACGGCCCGCCGGCGCAGGTCGGCGAGTCGCAGAGCCCTACGCCCGGCCCGTCCACGCCCGGCCCGTCCTCGCCTGAGCCGACCACGGTGGCACCGTCGGGGGGCGCGAGCCCGAAGGTTCCGGACGGCCGGATCAGTAAGGCCGAGCTGGACGACGCGACTCTCGACATCCCGGCCTGGGCACCGGACGCGTACGTGGGCGGTTGCCTCTCCGGCCGTATGAAGTTCACCGACGGAGCGCACTTCATCAAGGATTCGTTCCACGTGTGGGTCGAGGAGGTTGTCCATGCCGACGTCGACCACGACGGCGCGCGGGAGACTGTGGCCCGGCTGTCCTGTGGTGACCAGGTCAGCACTTTTCAGGTCGTGGCGTTCGATCGGGATGCCGCTGGTGTGATTCGCACGGTGGGCCAGGTCGCTGTGCAGAGCGGTGCCATCAAGACGATCTGCGACATCGGTGTCGGTACTCGCGGCGACATCGAAGTCGAAGTCGGCGATTTCCGGACGCCGCTGCGATGCCTTGAGCGGCCGCCCGCGTTTGTGCAGCTCCAGCGGCGGAGCTACGCCTGGAACGGCACCCGGTTCGTTCAGACCGGCGGCCCGACGGAGTTCCCGGTAAACCACAAGGTCACCGACCTGGCGATCACGAGCTCCGACCTGGTGTTCGGCGCGCCGGTCAACGGCGTACGCCACGGCTCGATGACGGTGACGGTTAGCAACCTCGGCCCCGCGGCGCTGCCGTTCCACGTGATCGTGTCGGTACCAGCCGGTCTTCAGCTAAGTCGACCGAGCGCCTGCAAGATCGAAACCTTTCCACAGCCGGTCGTGAGTGTGACCTGCGATCAAGCCGCCCTCGCTGCGGCGGCGAGGACGACGGTGACGCTGGAGTTCACCGCGGCGAAGCCCGTGACGCCGGACTTCCTACCCCAGGCCGTGGCAAAGCTTGCCGATAGATACGGCGACCCGAAGCTGAGCAACGACGAGGCCAGGTTCACCGTGAAGTTCTGATCCCGGCTGACGGCGGGGTGGCCAAACCCTCACGGAGGCCACCCCGCCATGCGATCGACGACATCCTGGTATTCGTCAACTCGGACCGCGATGTCGTCGGCGGCCGTTCAGCGCGTGACTGGTGGTCTCTCGGTTGGTGCCAGAAGAGCGAAGGGCTTTGGACGGGGGCCACTTGGACGGTCGGCCGCCGCAACCTGTGGACACTTCGCAGAGTGCCACGACGGTGCGCTTGACCCGAGCGGCGATCGAATTGCTCCTGGTGGCCGTCGAAGTGGGGCACCGCAAGTCGCTTGACTGGTGCGGTCCGCCCGCGATTGGGTGGCGCCGTGAGCAAACTGTGGACCGCCCCCGAGGACGACCCCAGGACCTTCGGTCAGCCCGTCGGCGAAAAGGCGACCTACCGGGAGTACCTCGGTAACTACCGTCTGACCATAGAGATGAAGTGCGCTGGATTGGACGCCGAGCAGCTCGGCCGACGCTCGGTACCGCCCAGCACCCTGAGCTTGCTCGGCCTGGTCCGCCACCTGGCTCAGATGGAGAACCACTGGTTCCAGCGCGTGCTGCAAGGGCGGACCGACGCACCGCGCCTCGCCAAGCACGAGGACGACCCGGATTGGGACTTCGGTGACGCGGTCCCCGACCCAGCGGTGGTGAAGGACGCCTTCGCAACCTGGAAGGCCGAGATCACCAAGGCCGACGAGTGGCTCGACGCACTCGAGGAGGCCGACCTGGGCCGCGAAGTGCCGGTCGACGGTGGTAGCCACGCCACGCGCGACGTGCTCGTCCACGTGATCGAGGAGTACGCGCGGCACGCCGGCCACGCCGACCTCCTGCGCGAGTGCATCGACGGGCGAACCGGCCTGTGACCCATCTGGGCGGTGGGTCAGGTCAAGGACCGCCGTCAGGATGCAACCTCACCGTGAGGAACGGCGGTGAAGCGGAATCGGGGCGGTCCGGAGCCAGTGAGTCACAGCCTGGTTGTCGGACGCACTCGCCGTTGCGGTGGGGCGGCACGGGATCTTCACAAGTACGGCCAAACGGTTTTGCCGTATCCACTCGGGCACCGTGGATGGCGTTCTCGCCGCAGTTGCCCACTGCGATCAGCGTGTCGGCCGTCTCGCGCTATTGCCGCTGAGTGGGGGCAGCTACGTCGGCACCGGCCGTCGGGGTCGCGTGGCCGTGCTCGGCCAACCAGGATCGAGTCAGTCCGTACGCGAAGGCGCTCGTAGGAGTCAGTTCGCCGTCGAGGACCAGCCGCTCCAGTTCGCCGCCGTCGAGTCGGACGAACCGGAGGCTTGTCGAACCGGCGGCGCCGACCGCGACCTCCCAGTTGCCGCGCGCTTCGGCCAGGAGGTGCGACCAACCTTCAACCGCGTCGTGCCATGCCACGGCCACGAAGTGGATGGAGGGGTTGCAGAGGTCCACTCCGCAGCCGAGCACCGAGAATTGCACCTGGCCGGCACGCCATTCTGTCTCGATATCCGCGATCGGCTTCATCATCCGCAGCCAGTCTGGGTTCAGGCGCGGAACAGACGCAGCGTCGTGCAACTCGGGAAGGTTGAAGAGCTCTTCCCCTACTTCGCGCAGGAAGTTGTACTGCAACAGCCCCAACCCACTCTGCGTGTCACCGATGCAGTTGGGTTCCAATCCGAAGACGGGAATGAACGAGGCGGCACCTGGGTCGACGAACACCTCCATCGATCGCCGCTGAAGCAGCACATGAGCCCCGTCGGGTCGCCGTTCAGCCAGTATCACGGTGGCACCCACGACGATCGGGCGCTCTCGCTTCTTGATCGCGGCGAGCGGGTCGGCGAACAGCCGGATCCGTCGGCGCCTGTTGCGGATGCCGAACCAGCGGCGGGGGTCCGCCTCTATTTCGCGGAAGAAGGCCGCGTAAGCGCTGTACGGACAAACACCCATGATCCAGGGACGGTGGGCGTCCCATTCCTCCGGGTGTTCCATGACGTAGCAGATCTGCCCTTCGAACACGTTCGTCTGGGCCGAGACGATCAAGTGCTGGAGGGGGCGGCTCGGGAATCGATTGTCGGAGCCGGAGGCCATCCGCATGAAGTCGTCGGACTCCGGGTCGAGGCGGCGGTCGACAAGCCACTCCTCGCGAATCAAAATGGGTAACTTCAAAGATTTTCCGGCCACGTCGAGCACGTACGGCACGAGACTCGGGACTCGTGGTTCGTGGAGTGCCAGCGCCGTTGCCTGTAGGGTGCCGTCCCGCCGAACCTCGGCCAACCGCTCGTGGGCCCGACCCGTCCGAAGGCGCAGCCACCACCGCAGCGCGGCGTCGTAGCAGCGATCGGCCGCAACCCCGGTAATTCCGCCAACCACCAACAGGATGACGTTCAGGAGCATGTCAGGCATTCCCCAGTATGAGTGCGGCGACGTGACGTGCCAGCGTCTGAGGGCTGGTCCCTTCTCCGAAGGTTCGCACATTGTCGCACACTGCCCATAACGGACGGGTAGCTGCTCGGAGCGGGCTTCCCACCCCGACCACGACGTCCAAAGCGCCTTGGCGTCGTAGTGACTGAAGCTCTCTGGCCGGGGCGGTCCAGGTGTCCGTCGGTTTTCCGAGCAAGGTCAGCAGGCACCGGGCTGGCACGCCACCGGCGTCGGCCGCGACGGCACTGACCAGGTGCCGCAGCAGCGAGCCGAACGCGCGGCTTGATCCCGGTGCCTGCACGGCCGGCACGTCAGCCGGTTCGCCACGGTGCCGCAGAACTTCGACGCTGCTGGCGTAGGCGAGGAGCGTCACGTCGAACCGGCCCGCGTCAGTCTCCTGGATGGCGTCGATGACCTCGCGCAGCAGCAAGTCCGGCTGGTATGCCCTGTCGCCGGCATCGAAGCACAGGTACAGCGACCGGGACGTCATCGCTCCCGCCGGACGAAGACGAAACCCTGTTCGCGCATGAAGTTGCTGTACATCGTGGAGGACGAGCGCGCGAGTGCGGTGAGGCTGGGGGAGTGGTCCAGTCCGTATCGAGCAAACAACTCCCTCCAGTGCGGCAGGGGCTGACAGTTGACGTGGTGGTGACCGGGCTGGCCGGGCCTGGCCAGCGTCGCGACGACCCACTGACACGCGGCGAGCACCGTCATGTAGTGGTGTTCGTGCGCGCTGTCGACGTGCTCAAGGAACTCGACACACCAGCCAAGGTCCCACCCTCCGGCCACCGAGGGCGCACCGACGGTCAAATCCTGGCGGACGAGCCATGGACCGTCCGGTATGGCAGGGTCGCCGTCGATGCCGATGGCCGCTATTCCGGCGTGGCGCCCCGCGAAGACCATGCCACCGGGGCCGCAACCCAGATCGACCATCGTCCGGGCGCCGGTCGCGTCACGGATCGCCAGGAGCGAGCCGATGTCAAAGTTCGTGCGGTGCTTGTGCCCGCCGAGGTGAGCCGGCGTGGCCGTCGGACGATCGAGCGGAGGCGCGCCGAGTGCTCGTCGTAGCAGGTCGGAGAACAGCGAGTCGTGCCGCATCAGATAGTCGGCTGGGGTGTGCAGCAGCAGGCGTGTCTCGTCGTGGCGGTCCCACTCCTGTACCGACAGTCCGATGGCCGCGGCTGCGTCCGCGGCAGCCTGGATCCCGCCTGGGTCGGCGGGACAGCCGAGGTAGCGGGCGAGGATCGGGTGTACCTCGTGAACCGACCCGCGCCAACTGCATTGACTGTCAGCAATACCGTGACGGCCCAGCGCGGTGGTCAAGGCCCGGTCGACGAGGTACGCGCCGGCTGGCATGACGACCGGCCCCCGACGGATGTGCTGGAGAGCCATCTCGATCGCGTCCGCGATGACAGGGTGGCCCGGCGACGACCGCAGCACCCGGCAGGTTGCTCGACCGGGGCTACGTAGGGATGTCGTCAGGACCTCCGCGGATGGCGGCGATGGTCGCAGTGCCCTGGTGAACAACACGTCGGCAGAGGCCACCGTGCCGCCGTAGAGGCGTAGGTGCTCCAGCGCGGCCAGGCCGTGCCGAACGGTGGCTGGCGTGCTGTCGCCCACCCGCATTCGCCGAAGCAGTGTCGGTATCGCGTCGTGTGGAACGAACACCGCGTCAGGGTGATGACGCCTGGCCGCTCGCCGGAGGAGTTCACCCACCTCGCCGGGTGCCGGCACGGCCGGCGGCATGATCGCGAGCACGGGCAACATCATGCCAGCCCTCATCGATGTCTGTCATTCGGTCGCTGGCCTGTTCCACAGCTGGCCCGGGAGGCGTAAGTCGGCGTGCAGCAGTCCGTCGGCGCGCCGCCCGCCCTCGATGGACTTCGATGACCGGCTCAGTGAGCGGACCGCGCTGCGCGTCGATGGTGAGACCAAGCGATCGGTCTGAGCAGCGCGGTCCCACTCGTGGTGGCAGGGTCACGCGGAGTTGCGCCACTTGCGGCCGTGCCGGCCGATGAGCCGGTCGGCGTCGGTCGGGCCCCAGGAGGCGGCCTCGTAGGTGGGGATCGGCGAGTTGTCCTTCGCCCAGTTGTCGATGATCGGGTCGACGATCCGCCAGCACTGCTGCACCTCGTCGCTGCGGATGAACAGCGACGCGTCACCGATCAGCGCGTCCAGGAGCAGCCGCTCGTACGCCTCCGGGGACTCCTCGACGAACGTCTGGTCGTAGGAGAACTCCATTGTGGCGGTACGGACCCGGAAGGAGTGGCCCGGCACTTTGGCACCGAAGCGCAGCGAGATGCCCTCGTTCGGCTGGATCCGCAGGATCAGCGCGTCAGCATCGAGGCCGGTGAGCTGGTCGGTCGGGATCGGCAGGTGCGGCGGCCGCTGGAACTGCAGTGCCACCTCGGTGAGCCGGGCCGGCAGGCGCTTGCCGGTGCGTACGTAGAACGGCACCCCGGCCCAGCGCCAGTTGTCCACGTTGAGCCGCATCGCGGCGTAGGTCTCGGTCCGCGACAGGGGGTCGACGCCGGACTCCTCGCGGTAGCCGGCCATCAGCTCCTCGCGGGTGCCGCCGCGGGTGTACTGTCCCCGGACCGCGGCCTCGGCGATGTCACGGTCGGTGGGGAGCCGGATCGCCTGCAGCAGCTTCACCTTCTCGTTGCGCAGGCCCTCAGCCTCGAATGAGGCCGGTGGCTCCATCAGTGCCAGCGCGAGGACCTGGAGCACGTGGTTCTGCACGATGTCCCGCATCGCGCCGGCGTCCTCGTAGAAGCCGCCACGGCTGCCGACGCCGAGGGTTTCGGCGACGGTGATCTGCACGTGGTCCACCCAGGAGCGATCCCAGATGGGCTGGAAGATCGAGTTCGCGAAGCGCAGCGCCAGCACGTTCTGGACGGTGTCCTTGCCCAGATAGTGATCGATACGAAAGACCTGGTGCTCGTCGAACGCGCTGTGCACGACGCCGTCGAGCTCGCGGGCCGTGACCAGGTCGCGCCCGTACGGCTTCTCGATGACCAGGCGGGAGAAAGAGCCTTCGCGTGGCTGGTTGAGCCCGACACCGGCCAGTCCGTTGATCACCGGCTCGAAGGCCCCGGCCGGGGTGGACAGATAGAAGAGCCGGTTGCCGGACGTGCCCCGCTGTGCGTCCAACTCGTCGAGGGTCTCCACGAGCCGCTTGTAGGTCTCCGGGTCGTCGTAGCCGCCGGCCACGTACCGCACGCCGCCCTGGAGCTGGCGCTTGCTGGCGAGGGTGCGTTCGCCGAGGACGCTCTCGGCGAACTGCTCCTCGGTCATCGACGTACGCGCGACGCCGACCAGCGCGAACTGGTCCGGGAGCCGCTCGTGCCGAGCCAGGCTCTCGATTGCGGGCAGCAGCTTGCGGCGGGTCAGGTCACCGGAGGCGCCGAAGATCACCAGCGTGGCCGGCGGGGCACTCCGCTCCTGAATGAGCTGAGATGCGTGGTCCATGGTCTGCGTTCCTCCGGGCACAAGGGGTGTGGGGTTGGGGCTGTGCTGTCATGCCAGGGATTGTGCGGGCTTTGGCGGTGGTGTCCGGGGCCACGCCGGCGTGGCCTCTTGGTCGCGAAGCTTGAGCGTCGCATGCCGGGCTGACGGGTAGGCGATTCGGTGCGGTCTGTCGGCGTACGCGGTGGTGGTACGAATGATCGTGGCCAGGCAGCCGGCGGAGGTCAACGGTCTCGCCGACGGCGGTGTCGGGGACCGGCAGAGTGCGGCTGGGGCGTGGCGGTGGTCCGGAGGTGGTGGCCCAGCCTGATGATGGGGCTGTGGCTGTTCGTATCCGCCTGTGACCGGAAGATGATCGGCAGAGCGCTCGCGCCGCAGCAGCAGGCCGCAGCGGATTCTTGAGGTGCCCAAGGCGCGCGGGAGCGGCGTCGGTGGGCGTTGGGGACTTCGTGCTCGCTGCGTCAGCCAGCTCCAACGCAGCGGTGCCGCCTGCGGCTCTCATCTCGAAATGGGGCGTAGCTCGTCATCCCTGGTCTGCTGTTCCTCGGATGGCGTCCCGGCGCCGGCCGGATCCTCTGGATTCTGCGACTGGCCCGCAGCTCTGCGGCAGCAGCGCAGGTGGGGACCCGACGATTGTCAGTCCCCACCTTCATCGCCGTGTTCCGAGAATTGAGGGATGCTGCCGGCGTCAGCGCCCGGTGGGCACGATGTTCGAGGATTGCCCGTTCTGCTCGTCGCGCTTCAGGCGCTTCGCAGTCTGCTTCTCCTTGATCGTCTTGCCCTTCTTCTTGACGTTCGCCTTGCTCGTCGAGTCCTTGGACATGATCGAACCTCCTGGAGCAGGTCGGTGAACGTGCAGCGTGGTACTCGCCTGATCGCGGCGTGCAGGTGACGGAAGGCGCCCCGCGGCGGAAGCGAAATCCTTCACTGCACGCCGACCCTACGCTGTTCCAGCTCTTGCCGACGTTGGGAAGCGCACCGCCGATCGTGGGGCAGTAGATCGTGCCGCCCCACCTGCCTTCGGCGGGGCGCTCAGGCTCGGGGATGGGTGGCGATCCCGTCAACCCTCGCCCAGGCAGCAGAGCAGACCTGCATGCGGTGACAAGCGCATTCGTCCGGTAGGGCCTCAGCTTGCGGCCGCAGCGGCGACGTAGGCGTGGAACGCCGCCACTTCTTCATCCGTGACAACCGGTTCGAAGTCCAAGAACTCGCTCGGAACGATGCTGGCACCCGTGCCGGTGACTGTCACAAACCAGGCGCCTTCGTGGCCGAACCAGCGCGCCTGCGCCAGGACGCCGATGTCGGCGCTCTCTGAGGGGTCGTCCGGGTTCTCCACGGCGATGATGCGAACCCACTGCCCGTCCTGGCCGTAGGGCGGCTGCGGGACGTGCAGGGTGAGGTTGTCCGCCCCAAGGCTTTCACCGAACAGACGAGCTGCACCGGCCTGGGCCAGTGTCCAGAGATCCGCTGTCCTACCCGTGCGGCCTACCTCCACCTCGCCGTCCGGACCCTCGACCAGTACGGCGTATGAGCGGTCAGGCTCGTGCCGCACCCGTGCTCGTACCTGCATCTTGGGATCGCTCATCCGCTAATGATGCTGCGGCCGCTCCATCGGCAGCGCGGCCGTACAGCTATTTGTGCAGCCATGCCGGTCGACGTGCCTTGTATCCGTCACCGACTTGAGCCAGAGCACGGCATGATCCGACCAACGCTCGTCTGGGACGGATCAGCCCCAGGGAGGACTGCCACGTCGAGCGCGATGGCGTAGCCGAGTATTCCGACACTCCGGGTGGGGGAGGGCACTCGTCGTCACGTGGAAGACCGGTCACTGTCTCTGCTCGGGGTCAGGGCGTGTCGGTTCCGGTCCCCGGTCCAGGCCGCTTCGAGGATCGCGGTCAGGCTGGCGGTGTCGGTTGGGCCTGGATGGTTCTGGATCAGGCGGGTGACGCCACTGGCCATCTCCGCGAAGCGCGGGAGGTCGGCGCGTGCCACGCCGATGTCCGCCAAGGTGCGAGGGATGCCGATGTCGGCCAGGAGTTCGTCGAGCCAGGTGAGGAACGTTTCTGCGGCCTCGGCATCCGAGGCGTCGGTCACGTCGAGCCCGCACACCCGGGCGAGGATGGCCAACCGGTCGCTGATGGCATCCTTGGCCGCGTCCAGCGCATAGGGCAGTAGCAGCCCGACGCCCACGCCGTGCGGCGTGTGCGTGGCTGCGCCGATGGGGTACTGGAGAGCGTGCGGAGCCGCGTTGCCCGCGTGGGAAAAGGCGAGCCCGGCGAGCATGGACCCATAGGACATGTCCGCGCGCGCGTCCGTGTCGCCTCCGTCCCTGACAGCACGACGCAGGCTGCGGGCGATCCGCTCCGCTGCGCGGAGCGCGTAGTGATCGGTGATCGGGTTGCGGCCGAGGAACACCTGCTCCACCGGGTCGCGCGGTCCGTGGGCCCAGGGTCGGGCGGTGTAGCTCTCCACCGCGTGACAGAACGCGTCGATGCCGGAGTGGGCGGTGACGGTGGCAGGGCAGGTGTAGGTGAGTTCGGGATCGACGATGGCGAAGTCGGGCACGATGTGGACGCTGGAAACGCCCACCTTCAGCTCGCGGTCCGGGTCGGTCAACACCGAGACGGGCGTGAGCTCGGAGCCGGTGCCTGACGTCGTCGGGACCGCGACGAGAGGAATCGTCGGCCCCGGCACCCTCGACTCGCCGTAGAAGTCGCGCGGCGTCCCACCGTGGCGGCGGATGACGCCGACGATTTTGGCGAGGTCGATCACCGTGCCACCGCCGATGGCGAGGATCACGTCGGCGTCCACCTCGGCGGCGACCGCGACAGCCAGTGCGACATCGGAGAGGGGCACGTCTGGGGTCGCGTCGGAGAACACCTCGACGACAGTGACCTTCTCCCGCACGGCGGCCACGATCTCGGCCACGCCCGGCTGCCCCAGGAGAACCTGGTCGGTCACGATGAGGACTCGCGAGCCACTTTCGGCCACCACTCGTGGGATGTTCTGCGCGACCCCTTCGCCCACTATCAGCTGGCGTGGTCCGCGGACGGTCTCAAGCATGTCGGTGCCTCTCCGGAACGTCGGCGGCGATGTGCTGGGCGGACGTCCAGGTCACCTGCGAGACCCGGACGGCGTCGGCAAGGTCGGCCCCCTGCAGCAGCAGGCCGGTCACGGTAGGTCGATCGCCACGTAGGTGAGGTCGAGGTATTCGAGGATGCCCTCGTGCGACCCCTCCTTGCCGATCCCGGACTGCTTCACGCCTCCGAACGGAGCTGACGGATCCGATATCAGACCACGGTTGATGCCGAGCATCCCCGTATCCAGCCCTTCGGCGAACCGGAGCGCCCGCTGGAGGTCACGCGTGAAGACGTATCCGGCCAGGCCGTGCTCGGTGTCGTTGGCCTTCGCCATCACCTCGTCGTCGGACGTGAACGAGATGATCGGCGCCACCGGGCCGAAGATCTCCGCCTTCAGCATCCGCGCATCTTCGGGCACGTCGACGAGGACGGTAGGCGGGTAGAAGTGGCCCGGCCCGTCCGGGCGCTCGCCGCCCACCAGTACCCGGGCGCCGCGATCGACCGCGTCGGCGACGAGCTCGTGGATCTTGGTGACCGAGGCATCGTCGATCAACGCCCCGACGTTCACGCCGTCGTCGAGACCGTGGCCCACCGAAAGCGCGCTCATCCGCTCGGCGAAGCGTGCCGCGAACTCCTCGCGTACGGGCTCCTCGACGTAGATCCGGTTGGCCGCGATGCAGGACTCCCCGATGTTGCGCATCTTGGCCACCATGGCACCGTCGAGCGCGACGTCCAGGTCGGCGTCGGCACACACGATCAAGGCCGCGTTGCCGCCCAGTTCCATGGAGGTGCGCAGCACGTTGTCCGCGGCCTGTCGTAGCAGTACGCGCCCGACCTCGGTCGACCCGGTGAACGAGAGCTTGCGGGTCCGACTGTCGGCCAGCAGTGCGGAGACCACCTCGCCGGAACGCTTGGTGGTCACCACGTTGACGACGCCCGGGGGAACGCCGACCTCCTCCATGATGCGGGCCAGGAACAGCATGGTGAGTGGCGTCTGGCCTGCTGGCTTGGTGATCGTCGTGCAGCCCGCGGCCAGCGCAGGAGCGATCTTGCGGGCACCCATGGCCAACGGGAAGTTCCAGGGCGTCACGAAGACGCACGGTCCGACCGGCTTCGGCACGGTGAGGATGCGGTATCCACCCGCGGGAGCGATGCTGTAGCGCCCCTCGACGCGCACCGCCTCCTCGGCGAACCAACGGAAGAACTCGGCGCCGTAGGCCACCTCCCCCCGAGCCTCGGCGAGCGGCTTGCCCATCTCGAGCGTTATCAGCCGGGCGACCTCCTCGGATCGCTCGGTCAGTGCCCGGTACGTCGCGGTCAACAACTCTGACCGTTTGCGCGGCGGGGTCGCCGCCC
This sequence comes from Micromonospora sp. NBC_00330, assembly GCF_036136635.1. NCBI lineage: Bacteria > Bacillati > Actinomycetota > Actinomycetes > Micromonosporales > Micromonosporaceae > Micromonospora > Micromonospora sp. NBC_00330. The sequence goes on along the minus strand of NZ_CP108012.1, from coordinate 3,293,924 downwards.
ACTCCGCCATCGCCCTGCTCGCCGCGTCCAGGGCGGCGAGCCCGTCAACGACGTCGGCGTCCGCCACCTCGGCGATGGTCTTGCCGGTGGCCGGGTCCTCGACGGCGAAGGTCGCTCCGCTTGCGGCGTCACGCCAGGCGTCGCCGATCCGGAGCCGTCGATGCTCGGGGGCCAGGACGTTCATCGGGTCACTCATCGCGTCGCCTCCTGTGATCTTCTTCGTGATGTCCGGCATGCCTCAGCGATCGCGCTGTGCGCGTAGACGGACGGGTCACACGCCCTCGTCGGGGGCGAGGGTGCCGGGCGGGTCGACTGTGGCCTCGGCGTGGTCTGCAAGGCGACGCTCCGCGCCACCGATCGCCTTCTGGGACCACGGCCGTCTCAGCGTCGTCAGGTCGTGGGCACTGATGACGGTCCGCCGAGACTCGATTGCCGCGTGCGGGCGCACGTCGCCGTCGCCGCCGCGCGCCGTTACCGCCCCGCCTCGGACAGCGACAGCCCGGTGCCCGCATCGAACAGGTGCGCACGGTCCAGGTCGACAGTGACGTGCAGCCGCTCGCCCGGCGTACCGGTGACGGTAGGTCGTGCCTTGACCTTGAGGATCTCCGTCCCCACCCGGACGTCGACCACCGTTCGGTCACCGAGCGGCTCAAGCCCGTAGAGCTCACCCGACAACGACGCGTTCCCACGCTGCTCGACTGACAGGTCCTCCGCCCGCAGGCCCAGCAGCAGCTCACGACCGTCCTCAGCCGTGGTCCAGCGGGGCCGTGGCAACGTCCAGCCTTGCGCACCGACCAGACGATCTCCCTCGGTGTGGCAGGCGAGCAGGCTGATCGGCGGGCTCCCGACGAATCCGGCGACCCACTGGTTGGCCGGCCGCTCGTACACCTCGGTCGGCGTTCCGACCTGTTGCACCGTCCCCTCCTTGAGAACCGCCACCTGGTCGGCCATGGACAGGGCCTCGACCTGGTCGTTCGTCACGTAGACGAAGGTCGCCCCGAGGCTCCGGTGGATGCGGGTGAGTTCGGTGCGCATCTCGACGCGGAGCTTGAGGTCGAGGTTCGTCAGCGGCTCGTCCATGAGAAACGCGCGCGGGCTGCGGACCAGCGCCCGGGCCAGGGCGACACGCTGCATCTCACCGCCCGACAACTGCGCGGGACGACGCTGCAGCAGACGTTCGATGTGCAGCAGGCCCGACATCTGCTCGACGGCAGCGGCGATCTCGGTCGACGAGCAGCGGCGTGCCCGCAGCGGCGACGCGATGTTCTCGTACACCGTGTGTCGCGGGTAAAGGGCGTAGCTCTGGAAGACCATGGCCAGGTCGCGTGCGGCCGGGGTGTCACCGGTCGCGTCCCGGCCGTCCAGGTGCACCGACCCGGCGTCGAGCTTGTCAAGGCCGGCTATCGCTCGCAGGGTCGTCGTCTTGCCAGCCCCGGAGGGCCCCAGCACGACGAAGAACGAGCCGTCCGGCACGTCCAGCGTCACCCCGTCCAGCGCCTGGACCTTTCCGAAGGACTTGCGCAGCCCCTGCACCGCCACGGTTCCCATCAGGCCACCAGCTCTTCCGTGCTCACGTCGTAGACCGCCGGGGTCCCGCCGGTGTGCCGCAGCCCGACCGTTGCGTCAGCGGCGAAACGGACAGTCGGTGGCATCCGAACCCGTACGTCGCGCTGGCCGCCGTGGTCGACCACGTAGATGATTTCGTCGCCCAGCCACTCCGCCGAGACCACGCGGGCCGGGATCGAACGTTCGGCCTCCGGTTCCGTGACTTCCAGCGCCTCCGGCCGGACACCGGCGATCAGGCGACGGTCGCGCGGCAGGCCTGGCGGTGGCGTGAGGACCAGTCCGCCCTGACTGCGTAGCTGCCCGTCGGCCACCTCAACCTCGATCAGGTTCATCGGCGGGGAGCCGATGAAAGCGGCGCAGAAGAGACTCGCCGGGCGGTCGTAGACCTCCAGCGGCGTGCCGATCTGCTCGACGCGGCCCTTGTTGAGGATGGCGATTCGGTGACCGAGCGACATCGCCTCGACCTGGTCGTGGGTGACGTAGACCATCGTCGCCCCCAGCTCTCCCTGAAGGTGCTTGATCTCCGTGCGCATGTCCGCCCTCAGCTCCGCGTCCAGATTGGTGAGAGGTTCGTCCATGAGGAAGGCGCGCGGTCGTCGCACCAGGGCGCGAGCGAGCGCGACGCGCTGCTGCTCCCCGCCGGACAGCTGGCGCGGTCGCCGGTCCAGGAGCGGACCGAGCCGCATCAGCCGGGCGGCCTCGGTGACCCGCTCGTGCACCTCCGGCTTGGGCAGTCCCTCTGCCCGCAGCGGGAACGCCAGGTTGTCGCGGGTCTTCAGGTGCGGGTAGAGGGCGTAGAACTGAAACACCATGGCGATGTCGCGCTCGGCGGGCGGCAGGTCGTTGACCAGCCTGTCGCCGATGCGGATGTCGCCCGTCGTCTGCCTCTCCAGGCCCGCTATGGCCCGCAGCGTGGTCGTCTTGCCGCAACCCGAGGGGCCGAGCATCACGAACAGCTCGCCGTGGCCGATGGACAGGTCCACGTGTTCAACTGCGACCGTCCCGTCCGGGTAGCGCTTGTGCAGCGCGGTCACCTCGATGCCGGCCATCAGCGCCGCACCGCCCCGAGCGTCACACCGGCGATGAGGTGCTTGCGCACGAGGTACGCGAAGACGAGCACCGGTAGGGCGAACACCACGGAGGCGGCGGCCACGAGACCCCAGTCGGTGGTGGTGCCGCCGATGAGGCCGGCGATGGCGGGTGGGGCCGTCCGGACGTCGTCGCTGGAGGTGAGGAAGGTGGCGAACACGAACTCGTTCCAGGAGAAGATGAGTGCGAAGACCGCCGTCGCGGCGATGCCGGGCACGAGCAGGGGAAGGGTGAATCGCCGGAACGCCTGCAAACGGGTGTAGCCGTCGAGCATGGCGGCATCCTCGTACTCCGCGGGCACCTCGTCGACGAACCCCTTCATCATCCAGATGGTGAACGGGACGTTGAACGCGGTGTAGATGAGGATCAGGCCGAGCTTGTTGTCGATGAGTCCGACCTGGCGGTACATGAGGAAGATCGGGACCACGACCACCACGGGCGGCATGAAGCGGGTGGACAGGATGAAGAACAGTTGGTCCTTCTTGGCCTTCACGGCGAAGCGTGAGTAGGCCCAGGCCGCCGGGACCCCCAGCACTGTGGCCAGCACCGTGGAGACCCCGGCGACCACTACGGAGTTGAGGAACGCGACGGACAACGCTGAGCGACCGCCGTCGGGGTCGACGAACACGTCCTTGTAATGACTGAAAGTGATCTTGAAGTCGAAGAACTTGGCCGGGATGGAGTAGACGTCCCGGTTCTCCTTGATGGACGTCTCGATCATCCACAGCACCGGAAAGAGCATCACGACGGCCAGCACGGTCAGCAGCGCGACCTCCAGCACGGAGCGGCCTCGGCCGCCCAGGCGGCGCGCGGGCGGCGTGTGATCCCGGGCAGGACCTGTGGACACGGCCTCGTCGACGGAGACGGCCATCAGCCCTCCTTGAGCTTGTTCAGGTAGCGCAGGTAGAACTGCGTGAGGACGATGACGACGAGGACCATGAGGATCCCGTACGCCGAAGCGGTTCCGGTGTTGAAGCCCAGGAACGCGACCTTGTAGATGTGGAACGACAACGTCTCGGTGGAGACGCCCGGACCTCCGTTGGTGAGGATGTAGACGAGGTCGAACAGCCGGAATGCCTCGATGGCCCTGAACATCACGGCGATGAGAAGCAGTGGCCACACCAGCGGAAGAGTGATGGTGCGGAACCGGAACCATTCGGAGGCCCGGTCGATCGAGGCGGCCTCGTAGAGGTACTTGGGAACCGCGGTGAGGCCCGCGAGTGCGATGAGCATGATGAACGGCGTCCATTGCCAGGTGTCGACAACGATCAGGGACAGCAGTGCCGTCCGCTGCCGGGTGAGCCACTCCACCTGCCCCAGGCCGAGCGAGCCGAGCATGCTGTTGACCACGCCGAACTGCGCGTCGAGCATGAATCGCCAGAACAGCCCGACCACGACCGGCGACAGCATCATCGGAACCAGGAACAGAGTGGTCAGCACTCCTCGCCCATGCGTGCGCCGGGAGATCAGGTAGGCGATGCCGAATCCGAGCACTGTCTGCAGGCCGACCGCGCCGACCACGTAGATCAACGTCGTCAGGGCCCTCGTGTGGACCTGCGCCGACGTCAGGATGGCGGTGTAGTTCCCGAACCCGATGACGTTGGCGGGCCCTCCGCGGGTGGCCGAGTAGTCGGTGAAGGACAGGTACAACGCCCACAGCAACGGGAACACCGACATGGCGAGCAACAGCAGCATCGCGGGGGAGATGAAGGCCACGGCGAGCCCGCGATCGCTCAGCCGGGGGGACCGACCCCGGGCAGGGGGCCTCACGGACGCCACCTGCCCGGAATCGTCGGTCGTCAGAGGGGCGGGGTCACTCACAGTCCGCCGCCGCCCTTGCGGCTGCTCGAGTCGAGCACGCCCTGCTGCTCCTTGGCGATGTCGTCGAGCGCATCCTTCGGCTTCTTCGCGCCGTTGAGGGCCGCGTTCACGTTGGTGTTCTCGATGTCGACGAGGCGCGCGTACTCGGGCACGTTCCACATGTCCCGCATCCGCGGAACCGAGTCGGTGTACACCTGGTTGAACGGCCCGGCATTGAGGAACTCGGGCGACTCCAGGGCGTCCGTACGCGATGGCACGCCACCGGCCGCGGCCCACTTCTTCTGGACGTCAGCCCGCTCGAACCACTTCATGAAGTTCAGGGCCTCGGTCTGGTTCGCCGTGGCGGAGTAGGCCGACACGTGCATCCCCATACCGCCGAGAGGGACCAGGTTCGTCTTCTGGCTCGGCAGGGTGGCGAAACCGAGCTTGTCGAGAATCTGCTCCCGGCTGGTGCCGAGCGTCGACTGCTTCGGATCGAGCAGGCCGCCGCTCGCGGCGATCCAGTTGAACGCGATACAGGCCTTGCCCTGGGCGACAGCCGCGTTCACCTCGTCGATGAACCAGTTGCCGGAGCCCTTGGCGGTCAGCGGCTTCATCTTGTTGACCAGGACGTCCATCGCCTCCTGGCCGGCAGCGTCGTTGATGACGCCATCGATCTTGCGTGCCTTGGAATCCCAGAGGTTGCCGCCGTAGACGCCGTTGACAGTGTTGTAGGTGACGGCCGCGGCATCGGAGCCGTTGGCCTGGTGGAAAGCCAGCCCGCTGACGCCAGGGTTCTCCGCCTGGCACTTCTCGGCGGCTGAGATCATCTGGTCCCAGGTCTGCGGCGGCTTGTCGCCGATCAGGTCCTTGCGGTAGATCATCGTCCAGGTGTCGCCGAGCAGCGGCAGTCCGTACAGGCTGGCGTTCTCGTCGCGTTTGCCCGTCTCCGCCTGGGGGAACTGGCCGTACGCCGCCAGGAGGTACGGGTTGTAGGCCGCGACGTCGATGTTCTCCTTGACGAAGTCGGTGAGGTCGAGGATGTTGCCGTTCGTCACGGCCTCGCCGATGTGTTGCGAGTCCAGGATCGCGATGTCGAAGTCGGTCTTGCGCGCGGCGAACTGGGTGAACATGGCGTCGTGCCAGTTCGCGTTCGGCACGGTGTTGACCTTGATGGTCGCGTTCGGCCGCTCCTTCTTGTACTCCGCGTTCGCGAAGGCTTCCAGTGCCTTGGCGGGCGGCCAGTCGAACCAGATGAAGCTGAGGGTCAGCGGGTCCTTGGTGAGCTCGGGGATGGTCGCCGGCGCCTTGGGGGCGCTCGCCTTCTCGCCGTCGTCCTTGCCCTCGCCGCAAGCCGTCACGGTCGTGGCAACCAGCAGCATGGCCGCTGTCGCCAGCAGTACCTTTCGGCCGGGAGCGGACACTCTTCCTATTCGCTTCGGATGGCGCATTTTCAAGCCTGCTTTCTGGATGGGGACTTCTAGAACCTCGCTATGTGCTTCGCCGAGCAGTTGCTGGTTGTTCAGGCGTGTCGCCGGGCTGACGCGGGGGCCGACCCGCGGACCGGCTCGAGCACGCTCATGGGAGCTTCACGTGATCGAAGTAGAGCGATCGCGGGCGGTTCCGCGATGGTGCTGGATGCCAGGCACCCGTCACTTTTCCTATACGATCCAGTGGGGGCGTCAGCATGTCGCAGCCTTGTGACTGATGTCAACAGGTTCCCGAAGGTGCAAGAAAGGACGTCACGTCACGATGGACGACGAAGCGATGATCGCGCGGGGCCGTAGGGCCGTGACGGGTGGAACGCCGCCGGGAAGATCTGGCGGCCGGCTTGCCGACGAGGTGTACGACACGCTGCTCGGACAGCTGATGTCGCTACGGATCGAGCCTGGCTCCCGCGTCACGATCGACGTCCTGGCGCGAGAGCTTGGGGTCTCGCAGACCCCGATCCGAGATGCTCTGAACCGCATGGAGGCCGAGGGCCTGGTCGTGCGTGTGCCCCATGCTGGCTACCGCATTCCCCCCCAAATCACCCGTCATCGATTCGAGGACATGCTCGAGGTCCGCCTGCTCCTCGAGCCGGCGGCGGCGCGCAGGTCCGCCGAACGCGCATCCTCGGAGCAGGTGGCCGGTCTGCGACGGATGCTGGAGGAGATGGCGGAGCTGGAGGGGGGCAACGGACCCGCGGCCTATGGCGCCTTCGGGCTACGCGACGCCGCTTTCCACGATCTCGTCGCCCTGAGCGCGGAGAACCAGGTCATCCGGGAAGCGCTCGCTCGCCTGCACAGCCACGTGCACCTGTTCCGGCTTCACCACGACACCCAGGTCACTCACCTGGCCATGGCCGAGCACGAGGAAGTTGTGGCAGCGATCGCCGCGCGTGACCCCGACGCCGCCGCCTACGCGATGCGTCGGCACATCCTGCGGTCCGGCGAGCGTTTTCGACGGCTGTTCGACGAGATCGAGGGTGCGGGCGTAATGGCGGTAGAGGCTTGACGAGCGCGCTGGGCCCAGGAATGCTGACTCAATCCTGATCGGATCGGATTGGATCCACCTCACCCGCCCCCAGATGCGAGGAGAAGCAGGTGCCCAGAGCGCTGCTCCTGACCGGCGACGCCGCCGAGGAGCTCGACACCATGTATCCCTACTACCGTGTGCAGGAGGGCGGCTGGGACGTCGACGTCTCGTCACGGACGATGCGCGACGTGCAACTGGTCATCCACGAGTTCGACCCCAACTCCGACGCCTACGTGGAGAAGAACGGCCGCAAGCTGCCGGTCGACGTGCCCTGGGCCCAGGTCGACGTCGAGCGCTACGACGCCCTCATCATTCCCGGGGGACGTGCCCCCGAGTGGATCCGGGTCGACGCCGACGTCAGGCGCATCACCGAGCACTTCTTCGCGCGCAACCTTCCCATCGCGTTGGTGTGCCACGGCGCGCAGGTACCAGCGGTGTACGGGCTGCTGAAGGGTCGGAAGACGGCGTGCTTCCCCCCGATCACCGGTGACATGGAGAACGCGGGCGCGACGGTCATCGACGCTCCCGACGTCGTGGACGGCAACCTCGTCTCCTGCCGGGGATGGCCCGACATGCCGCAGTTCGGCAGGGCGATGATGGAGCTCTTTTCGAAGTCCGTCGACCCCGCATCGGCATGAGCACAGCGGGCCTGCCCCGGTGACCGCACTTCGGACCGTCACAGTCGACGGTTGCCCCGTCCACGTCCTGGAGAGCGGCACGGGGCCCGCGGTGCTGATGCTGCACGGCTCCGGACCCGGCACGACCGGGTCCGGCGCCTGGGCAACGACGGCGCAGGCGCTGGGCGCGTCCTGGCACCTGGTGGCTCCTGACCAGGCGGGGTTCGGCCGTACACCCGTCCCGGCGGGCTCCAGGGGTGGGCTCCGGCTGTGGACGGAGCAGGCCGCAGGCCTGATGGACGCTCTCGGTATCGAGCACTACGCCGTGGTGGGTCACTCGGTGGGCGGCGCGGTGGCGCTGGCGTTGGCTGCCGCGCGCCCCCAGCAGGTCACCCATGTCGTGGCGGTCTCGACGATGGGCGCCCCCGGGGCGCCGCTGTCCGCCGAGCTCGACGCGATCTGGGCCGCCCCCGCCGGCCCGATCGGGGCACGGGACATGCTGAGTCGCCTCGTCCTCGACCAAGCGCTCGTGACCGATTCGGCAGTCGACGCCCGTGCAGCCGCGATGCGAGCGGGGGCCGCCGCATTCGCGTCGTTGTTCCCGCCACCCAGGGCACGGTGGGTCGACGAGCTGACCCTCTCGGCGCAAACGCTGGCAGCGGTGCGTGCGCCAGTGCTGCTCGTCCACGGCGCCGAGGACCGGGTCACCCCGCTCGAGACGGCAGCCCAGCCCCTGCTCGACCACCTGGCCGACGTCCGTCTGCACGTGTTCGGCCGATGCGGACACGTGCCGGCGATCGAGCACCCGCAGGAGTTCAGGGAACTGCTGTCGTGCTTCCTCCGCCCGGACCGAGGTCACTAACTGCTGCGGCAGGCCGCACGATCTCACTGCCGAGTGCTCTTGAGCGCCAGGGCGACGACCGTGCGGAGTCACGGCAGGTCATGAGGGCGAGCCGTGCCCCGCCGACCTGAGGTCGACGGGGCACGGTTGGTGCAGGGAGTAGATCAGGCGACGAAGCGGGTCTTGCGGCGGCGGACCGCCACGAAGACCGCCGCGCCGGCGGCGAGCAGTACGCCACCGATGGCGGCGGTCACGCCGGCCTTGGCACCGGTGATCGGCAGCGAGCCGTCGGTGTCCCCGCCTCCCTGGCCGTCATCCCCGCCGGGGTTCTCGCTCCCGCCGTCAGCGCTCGCGACGATGGTGACCGTCGCGCTGTCGTTGGTTGGGTTGATGTCCACGCCCGCGTCGAAGGTCAGCCGCACCTGTGCGGCCCGGGTGCCGGCCTCGTCGAGGCGCAGCTCGAACTCGTACTCGATCTTCTCGCCCTGCGCCAGGCGTTTGTGCTCGGCGCAGTGGTACTCCTTGGCGCCGAGCTTTCCCGGCACCCAGTCGCCGTAGCTCGAGCAGGTCATCGGAACGCGTACGGCAGTGACGCCACTCGGCAGCGAGAGCACGGTACGGGCCCGGAGATCCTTGGCTCCGTCGACGTTGACAGCCGCCGGGCCGTTGTTGACGTAGCCGACCTTCAACGGCACCGTGGCGCCGACCTTTCCGGTCGCGGTCGCCGGCGTCCCGAGCGCCGCCACCTCAGCCCCCTGGTCACCGCTGACCTGGAGTCTCATCACCGTACTGCCGTTTTGGTCGTTGATATCTGTCTGCCGCGACCTGCTTTGCAGACCGAGCGGCTCAAGCCTGAGCTCCCCCTCGGTGCCCTGCTGCCCAAGTCGCGCTGGGTTGAAGGACTGGAACTCCTCCCAGTCTGCCGGCGTGTGCCAGCGCGCCGAGCCGGTGTGACCGTTCGGGGCCGAATCGTCGGCCGGCACTGTGAAACCGAAGCTGGAGTCCAGCCGTGCGGCGCCGCCCGGCTCGATGGTGTTGGGGAACCGGCAGGCGAAGGCGTGGCGGAAGGCGTCGGTGGGGCTGTACTCGCAGTTCTTGTACCGCTTCGACGGGCCGAAGCCGTAGCCGCCTTCGAAGTACAGCACCACGTCATGGACGGTCTTTTCGCCGCGGTTGGCCACTGTGAGCGGGACGTCGAGCGTGCCGCCGAGGGCGCCTGTCAGCTGGAGCCCCTGCTCGATGCCGGCGAGATCCACGCCCTCACCGATGCTGACGCTCGAGTGGTGGGTGGCCGAACCGCCGTCGCGATCGGTGACGGTGAACGTGATTTCGCCCCGCTGGTCGGGCGTGGCGCTCTTCTTCGCCCGCACGACCAGGTTGACCATGGTGATGTACGTGTAGTAGTCGTTCTCCTCCGCCACCACCTTGCAGGTGAGGATCGCACCGGACTCCGTACAGGCGTTACTGTCGTTGCCGTTCCGTACGTCGGCGAAGCCAGCGACCTTGCTCCGGTCCACCTTGACGGTGTATTCGCCCCACTCCATGGTGCTGGTGCGGGTGCGGGCAAAGAGGTTCGATCCTTTTGCAGGGCCGCCGGGGGCGACAACCACATCCTTGGCGTAGTAATCGAGGTCCCCGGCGGCAGGGGTGGCGAAGGCGGGGATGGCGGAGGCGGCGATGAGCGCGCCTACGACGCCGAACCCGGCAAGCCAGCGCCGGGCGAGTTGCTTGGGCATTACCGGGTTCCTCCGTGGGATTGATCAGTGGAGCCCGTGGAGCTTATGAGGCCGTTAGGGCTGGTGCCGCCCCACTCGGGCGCCAGCGGCGGATGCTGGCCGAACGGAGGGCCGGCAGCGCCGAAGGTCGGGCGCCGCACCAGGGCGATGGTTATCCTCCTGATCCGCCGGGGCCGAGCCCCTAGCATGGCGTCATGACCGTAGATCTGTTCGCGGGCATCCCCGTTCGCGACTACGCGGCCGCGGCGGCCTGGTACGAGCGACTCCTCGGCGCCCCGCCCTCGTTCCTGCCGAACGACACCGAGGCGGTGTGGGAACTCGCCGAACACCGGTACGTGTTCATCGAGGTGCGGCCCGACCATGCCGGGCACGCCATGCACACCGTCTTCGTCAGCGACTTCGACGCCCGCATCGCACAGATCGCCGAGCGCGGCCTGGAACCGGCCGGGCGCGAGACCTACGACAACGGCGTCCGCATGGCCACCTTCCGCGACCCGGACGGCAACGAGATCGGCATCGGCGGCGGGCCGGTCTGACGGAGGCCCGTTCGGTACACCACCACGACCCGGCCGTGCCGGCAGACCACCAGCGAACCGCACCCAGCGATCACCGGTTACCGGAAGTCATACGCGGCGCGGCGCGGCTTCGTCCTGCCAGCGGTAGAGGTCGCGCAGCAGGGAAATCTCGGCGCCGTGATGGATCAGCTCCCTGTTGACGTGCAGGACGATGCCCTCCATGGGGAACCGTTCGGGACCCACAGTGGGCGGATTCTCCAGGTCGGCGTCCGAGAGTTCGCGGACCCCCGCGTTCCATCTCCCGTACGTCTCGTCGAGTTGTTTCAGCGCCTCGTCGGCGGTCCCCGCGTAGGCGAACGTCTGGGAGTCGACGTCCTGGCCGCCGAAGTGCCATCCGACCCGATAGCCCAGGCAGGAGACGACGACGTGCGCCAGCCGCCAGGCAATCGTGGTCACCGGCGCCGGCACCGGGTCAGGGGACGCGAAGTCCATCGTCCATTCCCCCGAACCCGCCGACATCGGTGCGGCCGACGTGCCACGTCGGCGGATGCTCCAGCAGCCCCGCACCGGCTCCCAGAAGTACTCCTCATCGGCGAGGCCGTGCAACCGCGGCCGCAGGTTCTTGTGCCAGTGCCGGTCGAGCTGGTCCGCGATGCGCTCACTTCTTGTCATTTCCGTACGTTACTTACAGCAGAGACCTGGCTGTGTCCCTCGCGGACGCCGTCGCCGGCCGTGGGCCTACTGGCTGCCCTCCGGCGGGCATTGGCGGGCCGACCGGCGAAGGATACTGGGCGGATGCGCGAAGACGAGGTGTTGCGGGGCATCGCCGCTCGCGTGGCGGCTCGCGACTACAGCGATGACGTGTACATCCGCCCTGGCTGCGTTGACGCGAACGGCATGTGGATGGTGAGTCCCGTGCCCGACGACACCCGGTGGCTCGTGGCACGTGGATCGCAGGAACACCTTGCCGCGCTGGCAGTCGACGCTGTCGAGCCGCTGCCACCGCTTGAGCCTGCCTCTGCCCAAGCTGTCGACGACGCTGAACAGGTGCTCGGGTATCCGCTGCCGCCGCTGCTTCGACGCATCTACGTGGAGGTCGCCAATGGCGGCTTCGGCCCCGTGCTCGGCGTTGCGGGCGGTTGCACGGACGATCTCGGGCGTACCGCTGTCGATCGACTCCATCCTCGAGAACCCGCCGGCCTGCTGCCGATCGCCCATTGGGGATGTGCGATCTACTCGTATGTCGACTGCGCAGGGCAGACGGCGGTGATGTGGGGCTTTGACCCGAACTCGGGCCTCGGCGAACACTCGTTCTACGAAGAGGGGGTTTCTCTCGTGGATTGGCTCGACGGGTGGCTCAACGGAAGCCTTGAGCCGCCTCACCTTGACCCCGATCGTACGAGCTGGTGGGGCGCGACCAACTCCGAGCGGGGGCGGCGTCAGCCTGACCACGGTTTCGACGATCCGTCACAGCCGACCCTCTTCTGAGCCAGGATGTGGATCCTGCTGCCCGAGCCTGCTTCGAAGTGAGCCTGGGGACGGCCGCCGAATGCGGCCGTCCCCAGAGGTAGCGCGGGTGTCACCCGAGGTTCAGCGGATCGTCGCCCCGCCGGTGGGGGTCGGCTGGACCCGCTCGAACCGCACCTTGCTCAGCCATCCCGGGAGGTCACTGAGCACGTACAGCTCGCCGTTCACATCGGCGCCGAACGCCGTCGGCTGGGTCGGGAAGGTGCCGATCTCAGCGGACTCGTAGCCGCCCGTGGACTTGGGACGCACGGCGAAGGCGCGGGTCGAGCAGTAGTCGCTGGCGATGTAGGTGCCCCGCGCCTCCGGGGTGACGGACCCCCGGTACACCAGGCCGCCGATGATGGAGCAGTTCTCCGTCATGTAGTGGTCGTACTCGACGATCGGGTCGGTGAGCCGCACGCCCGGCCGGCACTGCGTCGCGTCGAAGACCGGCGTGCCCTCTCGGCAGGACCAGCCGAGGTTCGCGCCACGCTGCGACGGGCGGACGTGGTTGATCTCCTCGATCAGACCCTGGCCGACGTCACCGATCCACAGCGAGTTGTCGGCCGGGTCGATGGAGAACTTCCACGGGTTGCGCAGCCCGTAGACCCAGATTTCCGGCCGCGCGCCCGCCGTGCGGACGAACGGGTTGTCGTAGGGCACGCAGTAGGGCTTCCCCCCGCAGCTGCGGTTGACGTCGATCCGCAGAATCTTGCCGAGCAGGGTGCCGAGGTTCTGGCCGCTCTTGTAGGGGTCGTTCGCGTAGCCACCGTCGCCGAGGGACCAGTACAGGTAGCCGTCGCGGCCGAAGGCCACCTGTCCGCCGTTGTGGTTGCCGTACTCGGCGTGCTCCTGGGTGAGCAGCACCTGCACCCGATCAGGAGCGTTGATGGGCACTCGCGCCAGGGTCAGCGCGCCGGCCGGCAGGCTCGTGTAGGCCACGTAGAGCATTCCGGTTCGCGCGAAGTTCGGCGCCGGAGTGATGCCGAGAAGGCCACGCTCGTTGTCCGACGTGTCGATCCGGGCGGTCAGGTCGATCACCGGGTCGGGTGCCAGGCCGGTGTCGGGGTGGTAGGCGCGGACAGTGCCGTTCTTCTCCGCGATCAGCATCCGGCCGTCCGGCAGCCCGGTGATCGCGATCGGACGCTGCAGACCGAAAGCCACCCGTTCGGAAACCACGGTCAGCTCAGCGAGTGCTACAGCACGGGGTTTGGATGGGCCGGCCGCAGCGGTGCCGGCCACCGGCGATGGTGGCGACAGAGACCCAGCCAGGGCCAGAACGAGCAACCCGGCCAGCATGGCGGCCGGGCGACGACGTCGTCGTGACATGTTCAGCTCCTCGAGCAGGTGGGTGGTGGACGCGGTCTGGGAGCGTTCCCACGATACATTGGTTGAGATCGATATCCAACCGACGTCTGCGTGTTCCGTGGCTGAGCCGTCCCGCGACCTCCGGGGCGGGTGCCAACGGACGGTAGGGTGAGCCACCGATCAATACGAACGGTGGTGCCGGTGAGTCTGATCCAGGCGGGTGTCACCGCGACGACGACAATGCTGGCCGTCCTGATCGGTGGGTGGCTCACCGTCCGGGCTCAGGATCGGCTGTGGCGGCGCGACCAGGATCGACAGTGGCGAGACATCCGGCTGAACGCGTACACCGACTTCATCGGCGCCGTCCGGGAGTACGTGGCCCACGTCCTCAACCCGGCGGCGCGCATCACCGCGGTGCCGCGCCCGCGTGATCCGGGTGATCTCATGCCGTTCTTCGACGACGAGGGCAGCCGCTACCGGGAGCGGCTGGAGAGCACCAAGACCGCGCTTCGGCTGGTGGCCGGCAACGTCGAGGTGGTGAGCGGCTCGTCGGAGCTGGTGCGCCAGGCCCGACTCCTGGCGGCCACACGAGCGGGTAGCGAGGCCGAGGCTTTGCCCGCCGATCGGTTCGACGCCCTGTGGGAGGCGGAGCGCCACTTCATCGAGGTGGCCCGGGCCGAACTCGGGCTGCCCTCCGCGTTCGTGCCATGACCGGTCAACGCCCGCCCCGACACGGTCACGCCAGACGCGCCGCCCTCATTCCAGGCCGAAGTCGGCGGGGCTGTCAGCAGCTCTGACCCTGAACGCAGTTGCTAGGGGCTCGCCTCGGGGGCCGAGGAGGGTCTCCAGGTCGTCGTCCCGGGAATCGGCGTGGTCACCGTCCAGATCGTGCTCGATGACGTCTGCCAGCAGCTCGGCGAGTTCCGACAATCCGAAGTACCGCAACGCGTCCACGGCTCGTCTCAGCCGGAAGGGCTCGTTCACCTCAACAGCGAAGCCCAAGCCGCCACCCATCACTGAGTTGTAGACACGTAGCAGGTGCGACAGCTGCACGATCCCGGGTGGAGTGCCGTGGGGAGCCTCGCCGTCAGCGCCGTAGTCAGCGGCGTGGTTCCAGATGATGTTCAGGTCATCCAACTCGGCGTGCGTCCACACCTCTTCCACCTCATCCACCGCGCACCTGGGTCCCGGGCGAGCGGTCTGTGTCATGAGGTGGAGGTCGGAGCACAGACGCAGGGTATCGAGCAGGCAACCCGCACATCACCTGCGCTCAGCCGCGCGCTCTGCGGGTCAGGGACAACAGCGTGCGGTGCCACGCCAGACACCAGGTGAGCGTTGACGCAACTCCGCTGGCGTCCGGCTCGTTTGGTAGCGAGGGGCGGACGGAGGCGGGCGATGGCGGCGGGGCGGGGTGCCGAGCTGCTGCGCCCTCCAAGGAGTTCGGGTCGGGCGACGTTCCTGGAGCTGTTCTTCGATCTGGCCTTCGTCGTGGCCCTCACCCGGGTTTCGCAACGATTCGCCGGGTTGGGCGATGACACCGGTTGGACGCTCGTCACGGGGTTCGGGCGCACCCTGCTGCTTTTTCTGGCGCTCTGGTTGATCTGGTCGCACACCGCCTGGATCACCAGCCGGTACGAACCGGAGCAGCCGATCATCCAGGCCGTCGTGGTCGGCACCATGTTCGCCAGCCTGATCATGGCGGTGACGCTGCCCCGCGCCATGGAGGAGCGAGCGCTGCCGTTCGCGGTCGCGTACCTGACGGTGATGGTGGTGCGGCCGCTCGTGGTCGCCGCCGCGCTGCGTGGCCACCCGCGACGGCTGGTGCCCTTCCGGCTTGTCGTGTGGGCTCTGGCGAGCGCGCCGCTGTGGCTTCTCGGCGCGTTGGGCCCGGATCACCTTCGCCTGCCGCTGTGGGTTGTCGCCCTCGCTGTCGACTACCTCGCCTGGACATTGGGCTGGCCGCTGCCGTGGCTCGGGGTGTCGAAGGTAGGTCGGTGGCGGATCGCGGGGACCCATCTCGCGGACCGTTATCAGCAGATGGTCCTCATCGCGCTCGGTGAGTCGATTCTGGTCATCGGCGTGGTCTTCAGCGGCGCCGACTACTCCACGGAGCGGGCAGCAGCCTTCGCGGTCGCGTTCGCCACCAGCGCGCTGCTGTGGCGGATCTACTTCCACCGCGCCGGTCTGCTGCTGACGGAGGCGTTCGACCGGGCGGGTATGCCCGGCCGGCTGGGCGCGGTGTCGGAACGGACGCATCTGCTGCTCCTGCTCAGCGTGCTCGTCACGGCGGTCGGCTACGAACTGGTGATCGATCATCCGTTCGGGCAGCCTCGACCCAGTTGGCTGCTGTTCGTGGTGGGCGGTCCGATGCTCTTCCTCGTCGCCCGCATGCGGCTGGAGTACGAGATCTTTGGCCACGCCTCCCGATCCCAGATCATCGGCTTGGCAGCCCTGCTGCTGTTCACGCCGCTGTTGGCCCGTTGGGCGCCGATGGCCGGGCTGAGCGTGGTGGCCGGAGTGCTGGCCCTGGTCGCGCTCCTCGACGCGCTGCGAAGGCGGGACCAGCCGCTGGAGGTTTCCGCCTCGCCGATCGGACGGGAGACGTCTGGAGATCCCGACTCCGAGGCGTGACGCGACCGTCGCCGCGATGACCCGGTAGGTCGCGTACCGCCCGGCCGGCCACGAACTGCGCTTTTACGCCGAACCGGCGTCTCTTACCCGGGTAGCGGCGAGTTCCAACGCGATCACGGCCGTCAGATAGAACGGTCGGTCTTGACGGCGGAAAGCTGAGCAGGTACGGTTCTCGCAGACAGAACGTTCGTTCTACCTGGTGCCAGCCGGGTGGACAGCTGTGCCTGAAGGAGAGCGCCGTGCCCACCAAGATCACCCTTGTCATCGGTAACCCCGCCGACCCCGACGAGTTCGAGAAGGTCTACGCCGACGTACGCCGGGCCGCGGAGACGTTCCCGAAGCTGCAGCGGGTCGAGTCGGCCAAGGTGTGGCCGAAGGAGGACGGCACGCCCACCCCCGCGTACCGGACGCTCGACCTGTACTTCGCCAGCTACGAGGACGCGTCTGCCGCAGTCGCGACGCCCGCCGCCGGTGCCGTCTTCGGTGGGCTCCAGGGCGCCCAGGTGGAGATCACCGGGCTGTTCTCGAACATCGAGTAGCACCGCCCTTCCCCTCCCGGCGGCGGCCCGCACCCCCGCTGGGCGTCCCTTCGCTCCGGAATCACCGAGAGGATGACCATGACCACCGTTGCCGTTCCCGGCATCTCGACGACGGCCGCTGCCCTGCGGCGGTTGTACTTCGGTCGCTTCGCCTTCGCAATCGTCTGGGCTGCCGTGACGTTCCCCCTCGCCAAGCACCTCAACCCCCTCACCGCCACGCTGCTCGTGCTCTACCCGCTGTTCGACGTGGCCGCCGCCATCGTCGACGTCCGCGCGTCGCGGGCTACCGGATCACCCACCCTGCTGTACGTGAACGTCGCGATCAGCCTGCTCGCCGCTGTGGGCCTGGGCGTCGCAGGCGCGTCCGGCATCCCTGCGGTCCTGCGCGTCTGGGGCGCCTGGGCGGTCGTGGCCGGACTGGTTCAGCTGATCGTGGCCGTCACCCGCCGCAAGATGGGTGGCCAATGGCCAATGATCATCAGCGGTGGCATCTCCGTCATCGCCGGTGGATCGTTCGTCGCGGCCGCCTCCGCGGACAACCCGGCGCTGACCAACGCCATCGGCTACGCCATCCCCGGCGCCATCTTCTTCCTCATCGCGGCCATCCGCCTCGGCCGCGCCGCGAAGGGAAACTGACGTGCAGAACGCCACGTACGACGTCGTTGTCGTCGGCGCGGGGCCGGTGGGGGAGAACGTCGCCGACCGCGTCGTGCAGGGCGGCCTGACCGCCGCGATCGTCGAGCGGGAACTGGTGGGCGGCGAGTGCTCGTACTGGGCCTGCATGCCGACCAAGGCGCTGCTGCGCAGCCAGAGCGCGCTCCGGGCGGCTCGTCAGCTGCCCGGAGCGCGCGAGGCGGTGACCGGCGAGTTGGACGCGACGGCCGTGCTGCGCCGCCGGGACGACTTTGCCTCGCACTGGAAGGACGACGGTCAGGTGTCCTGGCTGAACTCCGCGGGGATCGCCCTGTATCGGGGCCAGGGGCGGATTGCCTCCGACCGGATCGTCGAGGTGACCGGCGCGGACGGCGCCACCACGTCGCTCACCGCCCGACACGCGGTCGTCATCGCGACCGGAAGTGGCGCACTGGTGCCGGACATCGCCGGTCTGCGCGAGGCGGCACCGTGGACCAGCCGTGAGGCAGCCGCCGCGAGCGAGGTTCCCGGCCGGCTCGCCATCATCGGTGGTGGCGTGGTGGCCACGGAGATGGCGACCGCGTACGCCGGCCTCGGATCGGCGGTGACGGTGCTCGTCCGCGACGGAGTGCTCACGCTGGCGGAGCCGTTCGTCGGCGAGCGGGTCACGCAGTCCCTGCGGGACGCTGGCGTGTCGGTGCAACTCGGCGCCGAGGTCACGTCCGTGAACCGTGACGGCGACGGCACCGTGCACATCACGCTCACCGACGGCGAACAGGTCGAGGCCGACGAAATCCTCGTCGCGATCGGCCGTACGCCGAACACGCACGACGTCGGCCTCGACCGGATCGGCCTGAAGCCGGGCGCCTGGCTCACTGTCGACGACACCCTGCGGGTGGTCGACGGTGCCGGCGCGTTGATCGGCGACGGATGGCTGTACGCGGCCGGGGACGTCAACCGGCGTGTGCTCCTGACCCACCAGGGCAAGTACCAGGCTCGCGCGGTGGGCGACGTGATCGTGGCGCGGGCCACTGGCGAAACGGCAGACAACCGCCCGTGGGGTCGGCACGTCGCCACGGCCGACGAGCGCGCCGTGCCGCAGGTCGTCTTCACCGACCCGGAGATCGCGTCGGTGGGGCTGACCGCAGCCGCCGCCGAGGCCGCTGGACTGCGGATCCGGGTCGTCGACTACGACCTGGCCGCCGTCGCCGGGGCCGCGCTGCACGCCGACGGCTACCAGGGGCAGGCCCGGATGGTCGTGGACGAGGACCGACGGGTGATCGTCGGCCTCACCCTCGTCGGCCCCGACGTCGCGGAGCTGATCCACGCCGCGACGATCGCCATCGTCGGCGAGGTCCCACTGGAGCGGCTGTGGCACGCAGTGCCCGCGTACCCGACCGTCAGCGAGATCTGGCTGCGCTTGCTGGAGGCGTACGGCCGCTGATCTGAGCCGTGCTGCCGTCCGCGCCATCGCCGATGAGCTGGGTCATCCCTCACCCGGGGGTGGCCCAGCTCTGGTCGTGCGGGCTGGGGCTAACCGGCTGACTCCGCCGACTGACGCTCCGAGTTGATCCTGAGGAGCCCTTCGACACCGCGCAGGAAGGTCTCGGAGACCAACGTGGGGTCGGAGAGACATCCGGCCGCCATCGCGCCGTCGCGGAGCATGACGAAGTGGCGCGCTGCGGGATCCGCCGTTCCTTCGTGGACCTGTGCCATGAGCATCGTGATGGTTTCCAGGAACCATTGCCGGTGGGCCATGAGTTCCTGGTGTACGGGATGGTTCGTGTCCGGATATTCCGCCGCGGCGTTCAGGAACGCGCACCCACGGAACCCGGGGGACTGGATGTTCTGGGCGATGGAAGTGGTGATGGCCAGGAGCGGATCGACCGGCGATCGGTTGGCGGCGAGGGCCTCGTCGACCATGCCGCGCTCCAGCTGATGGACCTCACGCAGGTAGGCCAGAATGAGGTCGTCCTTGCTGGGGAAGTGACGGTAGAAAGTAGCCCTGGTCACCTTCGCCTCGGCGATGATCCGGTCGACGCCGACGGCGTGAATGCCCTCCGCGTAGAAGATCCTGGTCGCCGTGCGGAGAAGCTTGAGGCGTGCCTCGGAGGGCCGGGCAGTGGGTTCGTCGCTCGCCATCCCACCATCTTAGCGACAGAACGTTCGGTCTTATATGTGTCGGAGGTTTGGCGAGGCGCTTCATTCTTCGATCTCGCTGACAGTGGCCTCATCAATGCTGAATTCTGGATGCTGCAACCCCATCTGAGTCGGGATCGCGGGCTGGTTCACGGGGAAATGCTCCGCCGACCGTCCTCATTCGTCCGGCCTGCAACCGCGGGCAGCGGGTGGCGAGGCCTCTCGAAAGGAACTCCAGATGAGCACTGCTTCTGACATGTCTGCCCAGGAGATGCCGACAGTTGTGCTGATCCACGGGGCATTCGCCGGCTCGTCGAGTTGGAATGGGGTGATTGCCGACCTCAAACGTCGGGGGTACCCGGTCATTGCCGTCGCCAACCCGCTGCGCGGTGTGCAGAAGGACGCCGCTTACGTTCGGGCTCTTCTGGACAGCTTGCCCGGACCGGTCGTGATGGCCGCCCATTCCTACGGCGGGCTGGTCATGACCGAGGCCGCGGCCGGTGCCGCCAACGTCAAGGCCCTGGTGTACGTCGCCAGCGTGAGCCCGGACGTAGGCGAAAGTGTGATCGGGTTGCTCACCAAGTACCCCGGAAGTCAGCTCGCCACCAGCATCAACATGGTGCCGATCCCCTCCGACGACGGCGGCACGACAATGGATCAGTACATCTTCCAGGACAAGTACCCCGAGGTGTTCGCCGCCGACGTCGACCCCAGCACCGCCGAAGTCATGGCGGCAACGCAGCGGCCTGCCTCCGCGAGCGCCCAGGAGGAAGGCGTGACCAAGGCCGCCTGGAAGACGATTCCCTCCTGGACCCTGATCACCACCCAGGACCAGGGCATTCCGCCAGACTTGCAGCGCTTCCTGGCCGACAGGGCGGGTTCCACGGCAGTGGAGATCGCCGCTTCCCACGCCGTGGCAGTCTCGCAACCCGGCCCGGTCGCAGACCTCATCGACACCGCCGCCCGCGCCACCGCCCGCTCGATGCAGATGTCCAAGAGTCGTCAAGGTTGACGAGGGCTCGCCGAAGCTGTGATGGGCCTTCGGTGAGTCAGTCAGCAGGATTGACGGTGGCAGGCATGCCGGGCCGGCTGGGCGCGGTGTCGGATCAGTGCGGGAAGGCGCGGGGGATGCGCGCGCCGAGAAGCTCGTCGCGGAACGTCTGGATGCGTGTGATGACCTGCCGTCTGCCGATGGTGTTCTCGATGCGGTCGAGGTAGAGGCATCGGGCCGCGAGTTTGTCGAGATCGACGGTGAAGTAGATCGCCATCAGCGGGTTGACGAACAGGTCGCCACCGCCGGTGCGTCGGGTGAATCGGACATCGCCGAACTCGCCGCTGGTGGCGGCGGCGATCTGTCCCTGAACGATGCTCGGCCGCTGCGGGGTGGCCGCCTGGGCGTCAGCGACGGCAGCGCGGTAGAGCTCCGCCTCCCGGCTGGAACCGGGGATGGACAGAGCGCCGAGGTAACCACCGTCGCGGTCGAGCGCGGCCAGGTTCTCCAGCACCTCGACATGGTTGACGCCGTCGTAGGCGTCGATGCCGAAGCCCAGACTGGTCACCAGCTTTACCGGTACGTCCAGCGCGGCCACGGCGGCCAGGCTGGTCACGTCCTCCACCGGAGTGCCGAGGTTGCTTTCGTCGCCGCGCAGCAGCACATCGGTGCCGCCGTCGACCAGCACCACCGCGTCGATGTCGAGGTGTTCCACCAGGTGCCGGTACGCCGATCGCAGCGGCTGGACACCGAGCGGCGGAAACGCGTACACCGTCGACGGCAGTTGCTGAGCCGCCAGCCAACGGGCGAGCGTTCGCTCCGGGAAGTACCAGTCGGAGCTGGCGGTGTCCGGCTGAACCGCCGCGACGTGCTCCACCACCCACGCGTCCCGGTTGATCAACTCGAGTTCCGAGAAGGAGAGGCTGGCCAGGTGCACCTGCGCGCCGGCGCCCCACAAGGCGAACGCCAAGGGCAGGCCCGCGTACACGTCGAAACCCCCGCCCGCTCCGGCGATGAGGATGCTCCGCGCCGGCGCCAACGCGGCGAACAGTGGCGGAACTGCCAACGAGAACGCACCGGATTCGGCCGGCGGCGCCGCAGGGGTCATCACCGCTCAATGATCACCGACGGTCGGTGGACACCGGCGACCGGCGGTGACGTCGCGGTGCGGGGTTCCTGGCCGGCCAGCGCACCAGACGGAGGATTCGTCACGGGTGCGGCGACTGCTGCGTGGGTGTGAGCTGTCCGAGTTCCTGGGTGCATCGGGTGAGCGCGACGTAGAGGCCGTTCCAACCGCGCGGTTCGGCGGCGATGCCCTGAGGGTCGATGAGGAGCGTCGCATCCCATTCCAGTCCCTTGGACTGGGTCGCGGTGAGCACTGGCACATCACTCAGCACGGCGTGGAGTGTGGCGATGCGCTCCGCGGGGGCGATGACGCCGACGGTGCCGCCGTGCCACCGTTGCTGCAACTGTCGCACTGCTTCCACGGCGGCGCCGGCAAGCTCAGCCGGTGTGACAGTGCGCTCCCAGGGGGCGATGCCGGAGGAGCGCACCGCTCGTGGCGGGGTGTTGTGGCTGCCAGCCTTCTTCAAGACCGGTTCGGTGAGGTCCATGACCTCGCGCGGGGTCCGGTAGCAGATGGTGAGTTCCGCGGCGGTCCAGCGGTTTCCGAATGCAGCCCGCACCGCTTGTGCCCAACTGGTGTGCCGATGCGCTGCCTCGGCCTGGTCGATGTCGCCGACTGCGGTGATGGACCGACTGGGACAGCGCCGGAGAACCATCTGCCACTGCATCTCGGACAACTCCTGCGCCTCGTCGATGACGACGTGGCCATACACCCAGCCGCGCTGGCGGCGCGCGCGGTCGGCGAGGAACTCGCCCTGTGGTTGCGGGGTGCCGACCTCGCCGAGCAGGTCGGCGAGGGCGTCGAGCAGAGGGATGTCGCTCGATGCCCAGAAGGTGGGCTCGGCCGTGACGGCGGTGATCTCCTCAGGGGACAGCTGTGGGGCGAACCGGGTCAGCAGGGTGTGGTCGGTCAGGAGGTCACCCAGCAGGGTTTCGGCGTCGAGGGTGGGCCACCACGCCTCGACGAACCGGGCGATGGTGGCGTTCTCGGCGATACGACAACGAAGCTGCTCGACTTCCTCCTCCGAGAGCAACCCGTCGATGTCGCTGCCGGTGGACGTCCGGGGGGAGGAGTGGTCCTGCCCCATGCCCTTGTCGACGCGGGCGAGGATGTCCTCGAAGCCCTCCTCCATCTCCGCCATCAGCGCCTCGCGCTGCTCGGCGACGACATCGGCGAGGAGGTGGTGCAACTGCTCGGCGAACGCCGCGCGGGCGCGGTGGTACGGGCGTCCCTGCACCGCCGAGGCGAGGGCCTGCGCCACAGTCGCGGCCGGAATCACGTAGAAGTCGCCCTCCCAGCGCAGCTTCAGCTCGCGCGGTCGGGGGAGCAGCGACGCGACATAGCCTTCGAGCGTGGGCTGCCAGAGAGCGCGGCCCTTGATTTCGGCGAGAAGCCGGCTCTCGTCGCGGCCCACCTGAACGTCGGCCAGCAGGGTGTCGCAGGTCGCCGAAACGACGGCGGTCTCACCGAGCGCGGGCAGCACCTGGGCGATGTACTGAAGGAACCGCGGCGAGGGGCCCAGGACCAGGACCGCCTGGTCGGCCATCTTTCGGTGGGTGAACAGCAGGTACGCGACGCGGTGCAGGGCAACAACGGTCTTGCCCGTGCCGGGACCGCCCTGGACGATCAGCGGGCCGGTCGCGTCCGCCCGGATGATGTCGTCCTGTTCTCGTTGCAGGGTGGAGATCGCCGTCGACATGCGACCGGTGCGGCGCTGGTCGAGAGCGGCCAGCAGAGCGCCTTCGCCGACGAGTTCCGCCGTTGCGCTCCCGTCCAGTGGCTCGTCGTCCACGCCGACCACGGCCGATCCCGTCGTACGGATGTGCCGGCGCCGCGCCTGACCCTGAGGGTCGACAGCCGTCGCGGTGTAGAACGGCCGAGCTGCGGGAGCGCGCCAGTCCACCAGCAGTGGCTCACTGCCCTCGCCGTCGTTACGGAGACCGACACGGCCCACGTGGCGCACCGTGCCGTCGAGGCCGTCGAGGCGGCCGAAGACCAGCCCTTCCTCTGCTCGCCGTAGCTCGTCGTACTGCAGCCGGAGCATGCGCTGCCGGGCCCGCTCCAACGCGTCCAGGGGCTCCGACGAAAGCTCGACCTGTAGGTGATCGGCCAGCCTGTCGCGCCGGGCCGTGGCCAAGTCCAGAAACGCCTGTTCCTCGGCGACAGCGGATCGGCGCGCGGCACCCTCTGCGGTAGAGGCCGGCAGTTGGCCGACAGGTGCTCCTTCGCCGACGCCAGCGGTGCCGTTGCTCAGGGCAGACTTCTGGTGCATTCGCGAATCCTTGGATCGGGGTAACCCTCGGCCCGGATGAGCCGCAGCGCATTCGGCGGCAAGCCTAGAGTCCGTTTCCCTCACCGGCCAGGGAATCCGCCGGCAGAGATCGGAATCTCAATGCCTTGCAGTTCCTCGGCTGCTTGTGGCCTCACCAATCCCATTTTCTTATTGACAGTCCAGTCTTCATCTGTTCTGCGGATGTGTGTTGAACGGCGAGGTGCCCTTCGGCCTCAGGCCGGTGTGTTATCGGTCGGGCCCCGGGCGGAGTCGACGGTCGGAGCAGAGGCAGTGAGGCGTGGAGGGCCGCACCGGCCAGGTCAGCTCAACGTGAAGGACACGTCGTCGACGTCGAAGGCGGTGGCGCCGTTGCCGGCCGTCTCGCTGGCGAGGAAGCTGGCCGTCGCGGTGCGTGCGGTAGTGGCGGTTCCGCTCGACATGACGTACTGCCGCCACTGCGCCCCGCCGTCGAAGGCCAGCGAGAACCTCGTCTTCGGGGGTACCCCGGTGACCGCCAGCCCGACGTTCAGGTAGTCGCCGCGGCTGGTCTCCGTGGTGGTGGTCCGCACCCAGAAACGGACCGTCAGGTCGCAGTTGGCCGGCACTGTGACGGTGGTGCGCAGCAGATCGCCACGCGTCACGTCCAGCCCGGCGAAAGTGGCGTACGCGCGGCCGGTGTGTGCGGGCCGGGTCGCGTCGCCGAGCACGACGATGCGGGGGCCGGCCGTCCAGCCGGTGGTGCCGCCCTCGAACCCCGGGTTCGGGTGGATCTGCCCGGTGCAGGGCGGGTCGGCCGCCGGCTGGCCGTGGGATGCGCCGCCAGTTGCCAGGAGCAGCACTGCCGCAACCGAGACGGTGGTGACGAATGCCTTCATCGGTTCTCCCCGCGTCAATACATTCGAGATGGTCGATGCATATCGACCATGCGCGATGGACGTGGGCGCGTCAAGCCCTTCCCGCCGTCGGCTCCGCGCCGGCGGCGGCTGACCGGAGCCATGTGGGCGTTACCGGCGGCGGCGGGCGTCGGCCTCGGTGTCGAGAAGGTCGTTGAGCGTCAGCGCTGAGTTGATCAGTGAGAGATGGCTGAACGCCTGGGGATAGTTGCCGATCTGCTCCCCGGTCGCGGCGATCTCCTCGGCGTAGAGGCCGAGGTGGTTGCTGAAGGTGAACATCTTCTCGAACGTGAGTCGGGCGTCGTCGAGGCGGCCGGAACGGGCCAGCGCCTCGACGTACCAGAAGGTGCACATGTTGAAGGTGCCCTCGTGGCCCGGAAGGCCGTCGGGGGAGTGGACCGGGTCGTACCGGTGGACCAGGCTGTCGGAGACCAGCTCGCGTTCGATCGCCTGCAAGGTGGACTGCCACAGCGGGTCGCTCGGCGTGACGAAACCGACCGCCGGCATGGCGAGCAGCGCCGCGTCCAGCACGTTCTCGTCGTACGCCTGCACGAAGGTGCCGCGGGCCCGGTCGTATCCGCGCTCCATGACCTGGTTGTAGATGCGGTTGCGCTGCTCGGTCCAACAGGTCATGTCCCCGGGGCGACCGGTGCGGGTGGCCAGCCGGATGGCCCGGTCCAGCGCGACCCAGGACATCACCCGACCGAAGGTGTAGTTGCGGGGGTGGTGGCGGCTCTCCCAGATACCGGCGTCGGGTTGGTCCCAGTTGTGGCAGAGCCAGTCGACCAGCCGGACGGTGCTCTTCCACACCTGGTGCGAGACGCGGATGCCCTGCTCGTCGGCGAGGTGCATGGCGTAGAGGGCCTCGCCGTGGATGTCGAGCTGGAGCTGGTCGGCGGCGCCGTTGCCGATCCGTACCGGCCGGGAGCCCCGGTAGCCCTCCAGATGGTCCAGCACCTCCTCGTGCAGGTCGGAGGAGCCGTCCACCCGGTACATGATCTTCAACGGGTCCTGGTGGTCGCCGGCCTCGCGGATCCGCTCGTCCAGCCAGTTCATGTACCGGCTGACCTCCTCGGTGAAGCCGAGGCCGAGCAGCGCGTGCACCGAGAACGACGTGTCGCGTACCCAGGTGTAGCGGTAGTCCCAGTTGCGGGTTCCGCCTACCAGTTCGGGCAGCGCGGCGGTCGGCGCGGCGATCATCGCGCCGGTCGGCGCGTACGTCATGAGTTTGAGCGTGATGGCCGAGCGCTCGACCATCTCCCGCCAGCGGCCGGTGTAGCGGGAACGTTCGAGCCAGCGCCGCCAGTAGTCCCGGGTCCACTCGAACATGCCCTGGATCTCTTCCGGCGCGAAGATGCGCGGTTCGGTGCCGCCCGTCTCCAGGACCACCCCGCCGGTGTCGCCCTCGTTCAGCGTGCCGTAGGCGACCAGGTCGCCGCCCTCGAGGTGGACGTCACCCTGTTCGGAGATCAACCGCCGCACCGGGTCGACCGGGTTGAACGTCAGCGTCGCCGACCGACTGCGGAAGACGTAACCGTTGTGGTGGCGTTCAAGCTGATGCTCTTCGCGGGCGTAGTCGAACCGCGGACGGCACTCCACCCGGAAGCGCATGCTGCCGCGGACCATGGTGACGGTGCGGACCAGCCGGTGCGCGTCGGTGGCCCGCTCGCCGGTGACCGGCATGAAGTCCATCACCTCGGCCACCCCGTCGGCGCTGATGAACCGGGTGATCAGGATGGGTGTGCCGGGGAGGTAGAGCTGCTTGGTCACGTACCGCACGTCGTGCGGCGCGATCTGGAAGTAGCCGCCCTTCTCCTTGTCGAGCAGGGCGGCGAAGATGCTCGGCGAGTCGAACCGCGGCGCGCAGAACCAGTCGACAGTCCCGTCGCACGTCACCAGCGCGGCAGTCTGCAGGTCGCCGATGAGCCCGTGATCCTCGATCGCCGGATAGTCGTCCACGTCTCTCCCCGGTTCGGCGGCGTCCTGCGCACCGAACCTAGGGGAGGAATTGTCGACTTAGGTGAGATTCACGTTCCGCCACCCTGTCGCGTGGGCCCGGATGCCACGGCGACGGCCGGGGTCCTGCGCTGCCTGGCCCTCAGCGCAGCGGGCGGCAGGAGGAACGGATGACCAGCTCGGTGGGGAGCCGAATGTGGGTGTCGCGTTCGACGCCGGCGATCAGGTCGACGAGCAGGCGCAACGCCTCGGCGCCCATCCGTTGCAGCGGCTGCATGATGGTCGTCAGCGGCGGGTTGACCAGCGCCGACTCCGGTACGTTGTCGAAGCCGATCACCGACAGGTCGTCGGGCACCGACAGGCCCATGTCCCGGGCCACCGTCATCGTGGAGATCGCGGAGAGGTCGTTACCCGCGAAGATCGCGCTCGGCCGGTCGGTGAGGGCGAGCAGCTCCGCGGCCGTGCCGGCGGCGCTCTCGATCCGGAACCCGCCGACGCGGACGAGCCGCTCGTCGACCGGCACGCCGGCCTCGGCCATCGCACTGCGGAAGCCGGCCTCGCGCAGCTGCGCGGACATCAGGTCGGCGCGTCCACTGATGTGCCCGATCCGCGTGTGGCCGAGGGACAGCAGGTAGTTGGTCGCCAGCACCGCGCCGGCGAAGTTGTCCGAATCGACTGTGGGCAGGTGCGACGGCCCGGTGTGTGGGTCGACGGCCACGACGTGGAAGCTGTGTTCGGTCTCGACCACTGTCGGCGTGACGATCACGGCGCCGTCGATGAGTGTGCCGGAGAGCCGGGCGAGCGAGCGTCGCTCCCATCCCACGGCGGCGCCCTCGCCGTCCCCGCTGGAGTAGGCCAGAAGCTGGTATCCGCTCCCGGCGACCTCCTGCGACGCGCCCTTGAGCAGCTCGGTCGAGAACGGCTCGAACTCGGCGACCAGGATGCCGAGCACGTTGGTGCGGTGGCTGCGCAGGCTCTGCGCCCCCAGACTCGCCTCGTAGCCGAGCTCGTGGATAACCTGCTGGACGCGCTCCACGGTTGCCCGGGCCACGCCGTAGCGGCCGTTGACAACCTTCGACACGGTCGCGACCGAGACGCCGGCGGTACGTGCCACATCCGACATCTTGACGCGCTGCTGAAACACCACGTCGATGATGATAGGGCCCCGGCGCCGTCGCGTCGTCAGCGACTCGAAAACGTTATCGATACCGATTGACATCAAGTTACATGACTGTAAAACTTCGCCGCAGGCCGAGTACCGCGACTGACTAGTCGAGGAGACATCGATGGCAACGAAGCGGCGTGCGAGTGCCGTCCTGGCACTATTAATGACAAGTGTTGTCGTCCTCGCCGGGTGTTCCGGCGGCGGCGAAGAGGCGGCCCCTCAGACCGAGCTGTACAAGGACCCGGTGACCCTGAGCTGGTGGCACAACGCCTCACAGGACGGGCCCGGCAAGACCTACTGGGAGAAGGTCGCCAAGGACTTCTCCGCGCTCCACCCCACCGTCAAGATCGAGATCGAGGCGATCGAGACGAACCAGCTCCAGCGCACCCGGCTCCCTGCCGCGCTGCTGAGCAGCGACCCGCCGGACGTCTTCCAGGCCTGGGGCGGCGGCGAGATGACCGAGCAGGTGGAGGCCGACTACCTCAAGGACATCACCGACCAGACCAAGACCGAGGTCGGCGACATCGGCAGCGCCGCGGAGATCTGGCAGGTCAAGGGCAAGCAGTACGGCCTGCCGTTCCGGATGGGCATCGAGGGCGTCTGGTACAACAAGGAGATGTTCGCCAGGGCGGGCATCGCGGCGCCGCCGACCACCTTCGAGGAGCTCAACGCCGCGGTCACCAAGCTCAAGGCGATCAACGTCGTTCCGATCGCCGTGGGTGCCGGTGACAAGTGGCCGGCCGCGCACTGGTGGTACAACATGGCGCTGCGCGCCTGCTCGGTCGACGCCCTCAAGAAGGCCGCTGCCGAGAAGACCTTCGACGATCCGTGCTTCGTGAAGGCCGGCCAGGACCTGAAGACGTTCATCGACACCAAGCCGTTCCAGCCCAACTTCATCGCCACGCCGGGCCAGAACGACCCGACCAGCGCCAACGGCATGCTCGCCAACGGCAAGGCCGCGATGGAACTCATGGGTGACTGGAACCGCGGCACGCTGGACACCGTCACCACGGACAAGGCCAAGCTCGCGTCGTTCCTCGGCTGGTTCCCGGTGCCGGCGATCTCCGGTTCCCCGGGCGACCCGAAGGCGGCTCTCGGCGGTGGCGACGGGTTCTCCTGCGCCAAGAACGCCCCGGCCGAATGCGTCGAGTTCCTCAAGTACCTCGTGAGCCCCGAGGTGCAGAAGGGCTACGCCGAGACCGGCACAGGCCTGCCTGTCGCCAAGGGTGCGGCGGACGCCGTGAAGGACCCCGCGCTGAAGTCCATCCTGGAGGCCACCTCCGGGGCGACCTACGTCCAACTTTGGCTGGACACGGCTTACGGCAGCACGGTCGGCAACGCGATGAACGACGCGATCGTCGCCATCTTCGCCGGCAACGGGACGCCTGAGAAGGTCGTCTCGGCAATGAAGGCGGCCGCAAGCAAGTGACCTCCGCCAACCAGCTCCGTATGCCCGCCGGCGGCGCTCCCGCGTCGCCGGCGGGCCCCCACAAGGCCGGGCGCGAGTCCGCCCGCCGAGCCGACAACCGCCGCAAGTGGTACGAGATCATCGGGCTCACCACGCCGGCCGTCCTGATCTACGTGATGTTCGTGCTGGTGCCGATGGGCTTCGCGGTCTACTACAGCCTGTTCCGGTGGCGCGGGGTCGGGCCTCCCACCGAGTTCGTCGGTCTGCGGAACTACACCCTCGCCTTCCAGGACCCGATCTTCCTCGACGCGTTGCGCAACAACGCGATCATCGTGTTCGGGTCGCTGCTGATCCAGGGCCCGGTCGCCCTGGGCGTCGCCCTGCTGCTCAACCGCCGCTTCCGTGGGCGGGCGGTGTTCCGCCTGCTGGTGTTCGTGCCGTACGTGCTGGCCGAGGTCACCGTCGGCATCATGTGGAAGCTGCTGCTGACCAGCGAAGGCACCGTGGACGCGCTGCTGCGGTCGCTGGGAATGGGCGGCCTGGTGCAAGCCTGGCTGGCGGACCTAGATGTGGTCATCTGGACCCTGCTGGCTGTTCTCACCTGGAAATACGTCGGCTTCGCCATCATCCTGCTGCTCGCCGGGCTGTCGAATGTGCCCGACGAGCTGACCGAGGCGGCGGCCATCGACGGCGCGAGCTGGTGGCAGATCCAACGGCACGTCACGATCCCGCTGCTCGGCCCGACGATCCGGATCTGGATGTTCCTGTCCATGATCGGCTCGCTCCAGATCTTCGACATGATCTGGGTGACCTCGGTGCCCGCGGTGCGGTCCCTCGGCGCATCGGCCACCATGGCGACATACATGGTGGACAACGGGTTCTTCGCCCGGCTGTGGGGCTACGGCAACGCTGTGGCGGTAATCCTGTTCGTCATCTCCTTCGTGGCGGCGCTGCTGTTCCAGCGGTTCCTGCTCCGCCGCGACATCGAGGGCGCCATCACCGGAAGGGCGAAGTGACGATGGCCGTAAACTCGGTTCTCCCCTTGTCCCCTGGACGCCGTCAGGTCTCCTGGGGCACGCCGCTCACCTACGCGCTCGCCCTCGCGATCGCGGCGGTGTCGATCGCCCCGGTCATCTACGTGGTCATCGGCGGTTTCCGTACCACCCCGCAGATCGTCGCGGACCCGGCCGGCCTGCCCGACCCGTTCGTCTGGGACAACTACGCCAGGGTGCTGACCCAGAGCAACTTCTGGCAACAGGCGTTCAACAGCGCGGTCATCGCCCTGGGAACCACGCTGGCCGTGGTCGTGCTCGGACTGGCCGCCGCGTTCGTGCTCGCCCGCTACAGTTTCCGCGGGCGGGAAGGGCTCTACACCTTCTTCACCCTCGGCCTGCTGTTTCCGGCCGGGGCGGCGATCCTGCCGCTCTACCTCATGCTGCGGGACCTGAACCTGATCAACTCCTACTACGCGGTGATCCTGCCGCAGGTCGCCTTCTCACTGCCACTGACGATCGTGATCCTGCGTCCCTTCCTCTCGGCCATCCCGAGAGAGTTGGAGGACGCCGCCGCCATCGACGGTGCGAGTCGGCTCGGCTTCCTCTGGCGCGTCGCGATGCCGCTGTCGCGGCCCGCGCTCGTCACCGTTGGCGTCCTGGCGTTCGTGGCGAGCTGGAACTCGTTCCTGCTGCCGCTGCTCGTCCTCAGCGACGTCAACCTGCACACCCTGCCGTTGGGCGTGCAGAACTTCTCCAGCCAGTACACCACCGACACGGCAGGCGTACTCGCCTTCACCTCGCTGGCGATGCTGCCGGCACTGCTCTTCTTCACGCTCGCCGAGAAGCAGATCGTCGGTGGCCTGCAGGGCGCGGTCAAGGGCTGAGCGGCAGCGGCACGAGCACAACCACGGGAAGGCACAGCATGACTCAGGTCCACACGGTAGTGGGCGGGCCGACGCCGGCTCAGTCAGGTCCGGAGCACGGCCGACCGGACGGGCACGACGGCGAGGCTCGCCTGCGCGACCTCCTCGGCCGAATGACGATCGAGGAGAAGATCGCCCAGCTCGTCGGCTTCTGGGAGAAGGAGGACGGCGAGGCGGTGGCACCGATGCAGGGAGAGTTCGGCGGGAACGCCAAGCTCGAAGAGTTCTCCCGGCACGGGCTCGGTCACCTCACCCGCACCTACGGCACCCGCCCGGTGGACGCGGCCGAACACGCGGCCTGGTTGTGGAAGTTCCAGCGAGACCTGGTCACCGGCACCCGGCTCGGCATCCCGGCGATCGTCCACGAGGAGTGCCTCACCGGGCTGTCCGCGTGGAAGGCGGCGACGTTCCCCACCCCGCTGGCCTGGGGTGCCGCGTTCCACCCCGAACTGGTCACCGAGATGGCCGCGGCGATCGGCGTCTCGATGCGGGCCCTGGGCGTGCACCAGGGGCTCTCTCCGGTGCTCGACGTGATCCGTGACCCCCGCTGGGGTCGGGTCGACGAGTGCATCGCCGAAGACCCGTACCTGGTCGGCACCATCGGCACGTCGTACGTGCGCGGCCTCCAGTCGCAGGGGGTGCACGCCACCCTCAAGCACTTCGCCGGCTACTCCGCCTCGCGCGCCGGGCGCAACTTCGGCCCGGTGCACATCGGCCGCCGGGAACTGGCCGACGTACTGCTCCCCCCGTTCGAGATGGCGATCCTCGACGGCGACGCCCGCAGCGTCATGCACTCGTACACCGAGATCGACGGGGTGCCGGTCGCCGCCGACCCGACGATGCTGACCGGCATCCTGCGGGACGAGTGGGGCTTCGACGGCACTGTGGTGGCCGACTACTACGGGGTGGCGTTCCTGAACCTGCTGCACCACGTGGCGAGCGATCACGCGGACGCGGCCGGGCAGGCGTTGACCGCCGGTCTCGACGTCGAACTGCCGACCGGCGACGCCTATCTGACCCTGGGGGAGTCGGTGCGGGCGGGCAAGCTCGACGAGGCGCTCGTCGACCGCGCGGTGCTGCGGGTGCTGCGCCAGAAGCAGGACCTGGGTCTGCTCGACGCGACCTTCAGCGACGAGCCGCCCCAGGCGATCGACCTCGACTCGCCCGAGCACCGCTCGATCGCCCGCCGGCTCGCCGAGGAATCGATAGTGCTGGTCGCCAACCGGGACGTGCTGCCGCTGCCCGCCGGGCGACGGGTGGCCCTCATCGGCCCCAACGCCGACCGGCAGAGCGCAGTCTTCGGGTGCTACTCGTTCCTCAACCACGTCCTCGTCCAGCACCCCGGCGTGGAGACCGGCATCGAGGTGCCGACCGTGCTCGACGCCGCGCGGGCCGAGTTCGGCGGCGATCTCGTCACCTGGGCACGCGGCTGCGACGTGGACACCGACGACCGGTCCGGCTTCGACGGGGCCGTCGCCACGGCCTCCGACGCGGACGTGGCCGTCCTGGTCGTCGGCGACCACGCCGGCCTCTTCGGACGCGGCACAGTCGGCGAAGGCTGCGACCGGGACGACCTGGAACTGCCCGGCGTCCAGCGCGAACTGGTCGAGGCGGTGCTGTCAACCGGCACACCGGTCGTCCTCGTGCTGCTCACCGGCCGGCCGTACACGGTCGGCTGGGCGCTCTCACGCTGCGCGGCGGTGGTGCAGGCGTTCTTCCCGGGTGAGGAGGGCGCCGGGGCGATCGCGGGCGTGCTCTCCGGACGGGTCAACCCGTCGGGTCGGCTGCCGATCACCCTGCCCGGGTCGGCCGGCGCGCAGCCGTACTCCTACCTGCACCCGACCCTCGGCGCGGGGAACGCGGGGACCAACCTGCTGGCGACGCCCGTGGCGCCGTTCGGCCACGGCCTGTCCTACACGACGTTCGCGTACGGCGATCTCACCGTGCCCAGCACGGTGCCCACCAGCGGGGCGGTAGGGGTGACAGTGCGGGTGACGAACACCGGCGCGGTCGCCGGCGACGAGGTCGTCCAGCTCTACGGTCGCGACGTGGTCGCCTCGGTGACCCGGCCGGTGGCGCAGCTTCTCGGCTACCGGCGGGTCCATCTGGAACCGGGCCAGTCCGTCACTGTCGAGCTGACGGTGCCCACCACCCGCCTGGCTTTCTCCGACCGCACGTTCACCCGTGTGGTGGAGCCCGGCGAGGTCGAGCTGTGGGTCGGCACCAGCGCGCGGCGGGACGCCCAGGCGGTGACCACGCTGGTCGGTGACACTGTCCCGGTCACCACCGCCTCCCCACGCTGGACCACCACCGACGTCCGCTGAGAGCCGGTCCGTCGACTGTCCCCACCGGACAGTCGGCGGACCGGTCCCACTCGCGCGCCGGTTCTCCGCGGTGACCTCGCACGGGCAGTACAGGGCCTGGGGCGCGTCCGAGCCGGCGACTCCAGCACTGCCGACGTGCTACTCCCGCACGCCGTCCTGGTGGGATCCGAGCTGGCTGATCTCGTACCCGTCGGGGTAGCTCTTGGCCTTGATCCCGTCGGCGAACAACGCGGTCGTCCGTGGTGCCCCGAACCGCCGCTGCAACCGCGAGCGCGCCCGCAAGGCCAGGTGCAACCCCGTCCGGACCGGCCAGGCCGGCGTGTCGACCCGCGTTGCGCGCCGCAGCGGCGCGTCGTACAGGGCGCTGACCAGAGCGTTTCCCAGGGGAGCGAGCATCCGGGGGATCCGGGTGAGCATCAGCATGCGGGTGGCGCGTTCGATGGCCGCCGCGTCGTCGTTGGGCTGAAGGTGAGCTGCGTCGTGCGCGTCGAACCAGGTCTCGAACTCGTCGTACGACCCCGGGATGTCGGTGATGCCCATCCGTCGGCCGAGTTCCCGATAGAACAGGTACGTGGCGCGACGTTCGTGACAGCAGGGTGGGCGCCAGCCGTACTCCTGCAACCACCGGGTGGGGATCACGACCAGACAGCCGAGGACGTAGCGGAAGTCGTCGTTGCTGATGTCGTACCGGCGGTGGACCTGGTTGACGCGCCGCAACGCCTCGCGGCCCCGAGGCTGGTCGAAGCCGTTGAGCACCATCTCGTACATCAGCAGGCCGGTGTCGTCGATCCGCTTCTGGGTGCGTTCGGTCAGCTCGCCCGTCGCGGTGTGCACGGCGGCGATGGCGGGGATGGAGAACGACCGGTTGAAGGCGAGGTTGAGCCCGAGCTTCATGTCCCACGGAAACTCGTAGCGCAGCATGGTCTGGTAGATGGCCAGGTAGTCGCGCTCCGGGTCGAGAGCACGGGTGCGGGTCAGGTTGTCGTAGCGACCTCTCATCGGCGGACCCCCGGGCCCTCGCCACCCAGCCAGGTGACGGTGGTCAGCCGGGCACCGAGTAACCGGCGCGCCCGGGCGACCTGACGCGCGTTCGCGTTGACCAGCACGGGCTGCTCGGCGGCGCCGAGGATGGGCAGATCCGACAGCGAGTCGCTGTAGGCCACCCGCCACGGTGGCGTCACCCCCTGGCCGGCGAGCTGCGCCATCTTCGTCGCCCCGTGGTTGTGCACGATCAGGCTCGGCCCGCGAATGCGCGAGGCCACGAGCTCGACCCCGGCGAGGCCGATCGCGTCGAGCACCGCGCGCGCCAGGGTGTGCTCGCACGCTGTCACCACGATGACCCGGTCGCCGGCGGCGAGGTGGGTACGGATCATCCGCATACCGGGCGCGATGATCCGCCCCGGCTCCTGACCGAGGTCCGCGCCGAAGCGTTCCAGCTCCGCCCGCAACTCGTCCGCGTTCCGGCCCAGCAAGCCGATCCGGCTCACCCACCGGGCCGCCCACGGACGGAGGGCGGGAACGGTGGCGATGGGCGCGAGGAGGACGAGCGCGGCGACGGCGAGCGGCAGCCGAGCACCCGCGAAGGCAGTGCGTCGCAGGAACAGCCCGAATGCGTCCCCGCGCAGCAGTACACCGTCGAAATCGAAGATCACGATGTCTGCGGTCGACGCCCTCATCTGTCTATCGACCCCGGTGCCGCGGGCGGTTCGCCATCAACCGAGTGTACGGGTGGGTCAGGTCGGCTCGGCCGTGGTCGGTAGCACCGCGATCAGGTCGAGCACCTCAACGGCGTGGGCCGCGCCGACGGTGTCGGTGAGGATGGCCGTGAACGCCTCGTCGCCGAGCCCGGCCCGCAGTTCGCGCAGCGCGTTGAGGTCGAGCGCCGCGTTCGTCGACCCGATCTGCCGGTCGATGCTCAGTGCCTCGACGATCAGCGGGATGCCCTCCGCCGGGTGGCCCTGCTCGACGCGTAGCTGCCCGATCGCCACCTGGTCCAGTGCCACCTCCTCCCAGTTGCCCTGCTCGCGGTCGATCCGCAGGCAGGTCCGGTAGCACCGCTCGGCCAGGGCCTGGTCGCCGCGCAGGCCGGCCACCCGGCCGAGCTGGAAGGTGCTGTTGGAGACGCCCGACAGGTTCCCGAGCCGCTTCTTGATCGCAATGGAGCGGCGGTAGGACGCGTCCGCGCCGGCGAGATCCTCCTGCTCCTCACAGACCCGGCCGAGCTGGTGCAGGACGATGGCCTGGTTGGGCTCGTGGCGCAGCACGCGGTAGACCTGCAACGCCTGCTCGTAGCGGGACCGAGCCTCCGCCAGCCGGCGGGTCTCCAGGGCCACCCGGCCGAGGTCCTCGTGGCACTTGGCGACCCCCGCCTGGTAGCCGGCGGCGGCGCAGATCGGTAACGCCCGCAGCAGGCACATCCGGGCGGTGCCGAACTCACCCGCCTGGGCGGCGGCGATGGCGAGCAGGACGTACGCGCTGCCGAGCGGCGTCGGGTGGGAGACGTCGAACCGGAACCGCAGGTACGCCGCGACCCACTCGGCCCGCTGCGCCGCCTGCCGGGGGTCGAGGTGCCGGGCCAGCAGGGCGGAGAAGGCTTGCGCGCCCAGTTCCAGGCGCTGCACGGCCAGCCATTCCACTGCGGCCTGGAGCGGCGGCTGGTCGTCCCCGCCGATCGCGTTCAGGGTGTGCGGCACCGCCTCGGCAGCCCGGCCGAGGACGGTTCGGACGCCGCCGAGCAGTTCGTCGCAGCGGCGCAGCAGCGGGTCCTCGCCGAGGGCCGCGACGATCGTCCGGGCGCGGGCGAAGCAGCTCTCGGCGAATTCGAGGCCGTCGAGGTCGCGGGCGAGGTGACCGAGCAGCAGCGAGCACTCCGCGATGTGACCGTTGCTGCCGACCTCCTCGAAGATCTTCAGGGCGGCGCGGACCCGCTCCTCGGCGGTCTCGTACGCGAACTGGGCGAGGGCGATCCGCCCGAGCATCACCAGCCCGCTGCCCTGCTGGACCCGGACGCCCAACCGTCCGTAGGTGGTGATCGCCACCTGGATGCACTGCTCCGCCTTCACGAAGTCCCGGGCCTCGAAGGCGAGGACGCCGATCTGGTGGTGGCTCGCCGCGATCCCCTCCAGGTCGTCGAGGTCCCGGGCGATCGCCAGCTCCTCCAGGTAACGCGACATGGCCAGCTCGCCGTCGCCGTTGCCGCGGGCGATGCCGCCGAGCTGGTGCAGGGTCCGGGAGACCGCCGAGCGGTCGTCGAGCCGGCTCAGGATCGCCAAGGCCTCCTGGAACAGCCGGTCCGCGGTCGCCCGGTCACCCCGGTTGTCGGCGACCAGGCCCAACTGGTGCAGGAGTTTGCCGACCCCGCTGTCGTCGCCGAGATCCCGGTAGACGGCAAGCGCCGCCTCGTAGCGCTGCGTCGCCTGCGGGTACTCGCCCCGACTGAGGTGCACGTCGCCGAGTCCCTTGAGGAAGCTCGCGCCGCGCGCCGAGCCCGGGGGCGCCATCGGCAGTAGCTCTCGCCAGATCTTCTCCTCCCAGGCCCAGTGCCCGGCCGCGTGCAACTCCTGGCAGGCCAGTTCGGAGTAGGTGACGACGTCGTCGGTGTCACCCGCGGCGAGGTGGTGGTACCGCGCCTCGACGGCCCGGCGGATGAAGTCGTGCTGCTCGGTGCTGGACCGGGCCCGCCAGCCCCAGTAACGGCCCGCCCGGCGGTGCGCGTCGATCACCGCGTCGCGGCCGGCGATCCGCAGCAGGCTCGCCGCCGTCCACCGGTGCACCAGGTGGCCCCCGGTCACCGGGGCGAGCAGCCCCAGCAGTGACAGCGTCTCGACCGACTCGTCCAGCCCTGCGGGTTCCGGTGGTGGGTCGCCGCCGTTCGCGTCGGCGAGCTGCCAGGCGAGGCCGGTCCGGTCGACCGGAGTGCGGTACACCGCCGCGCCGAGCAGCAACCGACGGGCCGCCGGGACGGCATCCAGGCGGGCGAGCAGCCGGGGCAGCAGCACATCCTCGGCGGCCAGCGCACCGGCTTCGGCCAGCGGCGCGCCGACCGCTGCCGGTCCGGCATCCCGGCCACCGCCGGCCGCGGCCAGTCGGCTGGCCATCTCGTCGGATCGAGCGTTGCCGCCGCGCAGCAGGCCGTCGAGGTATTCCAGCGCGCGTGGGTGCCCACCCAGCCGGTGCCACATCCGTTGCTGTTCCGCCGGCGCCAGTTGGCCCACGCCCGGCAGCCGCCACAGCAGCTTGCGGGTCTCCTGCCAGGAGAGCGGACCGAGGTGACAGGTCTCGAGGCCGGCGACCGGGAACGGGTGCCGGCTGGTCACGACCAGCTCGTGGCGGGACGCCCAGGCGGCGAGGAACGCGGCCAGGTCCGTATCGGCCAACCGGTGCTCGGCGTCCAGGGCGTCCTCGGCGTTGTCGAGGACGAGCAGCAGCGGCGGGTCGCCGATGCCGATCGTGTCCAACCGCCGCCGCCAGTCCTGGCCCGGCTCGGCGAGGGCGACGAGCCATCGCCGCAGCGGGTCGTCCGGTGCCGCTCCCGCGCATCGGCTCTCCACCTGGCGGCGCAGCTCGTCGAGGATCCCGTCGACTGTGGCGTCGCCGTGGGTCGCCACGACGATGCCATCCGCGTCGCGGAACCGCCGCGCGAGTTCCGCGGCGAGACTCGTCTTGCCGATCCCGCCGATGCCGTGGACGAGCACCCGAAGCTTTCCCCGGGACAGCCGACGCAGGATCTCCCGGCGGCCCACGAAGTCCGTTGGTGCGCGAACCACGCCTTCCCCGACGATCGACTGGCCGGGCGGCGCGGCGACGGCCGCGCCGTCCCGTCCGCCGGCCAGCCGCAGCCCGGGGTCGGCCAGGAACAACGTCGGCATCCACCACTCGGCGGCGGTCGGGGCCAGCTCGCGGCGTACGGCGGAGACCTCCGCCAACAGCTCCGGCTCGCTGCGGGCGGCCAACCGCTCGTAGAGCCGAGCGCAGAACTCGATGGTGTACCCGTCGCTGACCGTCCCGTTCATCGCCAACACCGCCGGCGCGCCGTGGGCCAGCAGCGCGCCGGCCAGCCCGGGCAGCTCCCGCTGATCCTGCCGCGCGGTGGAGCAGCCGGCCAGCACGATCAACGGCACGGCCCGGCCCGGCGGCAGCACCTCGGCCAGGAACCGCGCGGCGTCCACGCGGTCCTCCGCGCCGGTGGGGGTCTCCAGCAGCAGCGCGCCGGGGCGCGCGTGACTGGAGACGTGCAGGACGTGGAACGGCTCCTCGGCGAGGGCGCCCCGGATCGCGGCGGCGCTGCCCCACTCCAGGACGCGCACCCGCACCCCGTGCCGATGGCCGGGTTCCACAGCGCCGAGGATCCGCCCGAGTTCCCGCTCGTGGTCCAGCAGCGGCTGGGTCGAGTCGTCCGGGCTCGCGATCGCCGCGAGCATCCGCAGTGGGCCGTCCACCCGGACCGTGGGTGCCGGTGTGTCGGGGCCGGTCCGGCAGACGTCGACGTCGGGGTGCAGCGCCAGCGGCACTTCCTCACCGGGCAGCACCAGGGTCTCCCACGGCAGGTCGGCCAGGGCCGGGTCGACGACCTCGATGCCGAGCCGGTGCCGGCCGGGGCGGGCCAGTTCAGCGCGCAGGGCCGGGCCCGGGGCGTCGAGGAAGCGGCGGCCGAGCGCGACGCCGACCTCGTACGACAGCTCCACCGAGGGGCCGCCGCGCAGCCGCCAGAGCAGGTCGGCGGTGCGTTGATCGGCTGGGCCCACCGGATGTCGGTGCCGGTCGTCCCGGACGGCCAGGACCACCTCGCTCGCGCTGACTGTCAACCGGATCACGAAGGCCCCCTGCGGTCGCCCGGCGGACGACCCGACGCCGGGATGGATTGCCGGGCTGACCGATACTGTATCCATGGCTGACGATCCTGAGGAGCTCGCGCAGGTCAACGCCGTGCGGATCAACGACAGCGGCGAGCTGGAGTTCTTCGACGGTCAGCGCTGGGTGCCGTACACCGATCTGCCCGACGACGCCAACGGCCCGCTGGGTGTCGTCTTCCGCGACGACAGCCGATGACCGGGGAGTCGCCGACGGCCGGCGCGGGGTTGGACACGCTGCCGTCCCCGTTGGACTCGGTCGCTGACAGTCGGGCGGCGGCACGGTGGATCATCTCCTCGGCCGGCGCGGTGGGCGCGCTGCTGCTCGGCGGCGGCCCGCTGATCGCCGCCGGCAAGGTCACCGACTGGGCTCACGCGGTATGGGCGGGCGGCGGTCTGCTGGTGACGCTGCTCGGCGTGGCCTGGGCGATCTGGCGGACCAGCGAGGTGCTCGTCCCGCCGATGACCACGCCGGCGACGCTCACCGGGCCGGAGCTGCGCGGCCTGCGCGAGCGGCTGGAGGCCGAGCCCTGGTACCACTTCGGCGGGTACGCCGGTGACGTCGACGGTCTGCTGCGTCATCGCCGGATCGCTGCGGAGATCACCTGCCGCCTGTCGACGGCCCCGCCGCAGGAGCGGGCCGCCCTCCGGGCAGGTCTCGCCACCGCGCGCCGCAACATCGCCCGGACCGACCCGTACCTGCGCTGGCTGCTCGCCACCGCGCACGCCTGGCAGGTCCGGGAGGCGTTGCGCCGGGCCCGCCGGCAGACCTTCCTGGCCGCCGCGCTGGTGGTGGTCGGGGCGGTGGTGTTCATCGCCGCGACCGCCGGATAGCGCGCCGCCTCGTCGGGCTACGACGACAGCGGCGCGCCGTCCAGCCGTCGGTCAGTACGGATATCCGGGGACGTTGAGTCGCACGCTGTACAGCCCGGAGTCGCCCCACCGGCCCGACGTGACGAAGAGGGTCTGCCGGTCGGGGCCGCCGAACGCCACATTGGTGGTGCCGGAGCTGCCGGACCGGATCGTGCCCAGCTGGGTGCCGGCGGGGGAGTAGACGTGGACCAGGGAGTCCCCGCCCGAGGTCCAGTACACGTTGCCGGCGCAGTCGATCGTGCCGCCGTCCGGGCCGCCGATGTAGTTCACGAAGACGCTGCGGGCGCCGATGCTGCCGTCGGGCTGGACCGCGTACTTGTAGATCTTGTTCTCGGAGTAGGCGCCCACGTACAACGCGGTCCCGTCCGGTGAGAGCGAGATGCCGTTGGGTTGGCGCAACCGGTCGTCGACCAACGACACCTGCCCGTTGGAGACGCGGAAGACGCTGGTGCGTCCGCTCATCTGGTCCGGGCGGTTGCCGCGCTGGAAGTTGGGGTCGGTGAAGTAGACGACGCCGTCGGAACGGACCGCGACGTCGTTCGGCGAGTTGAACGCCCGGCCCTGGTAGTTCGGCGCGACGGTGCTGCGGGCCCGGTCGCTCAGCCGGTACGCGGACACGCTCCGCTGGTCGTGGGTGGCCGCGATGAGCTGCTGGCCGTCGGCGCTGAGTGCCAGGCCGTTGCTGCCGGCGTCGGCGATGAACGTGTCGAAGCTCGCCGGCGGGGTGAACCGGCGGATCGTCGACGGCTGGACGTTGTACGGCCCGGTGCCGGCGGTCATGTCGGACATCAGCAGGTAGCCGCCGTCGGCGACCCAGACCGGCCCTTCGAGGAACGTGAACCCGCCCTGGATTCGCGGGGCCGTCACGGTGCTGGCCGGCAGCGGTGGGCCGTAACTGGCCCCCGTCGGGCACGCCCCGGGCGGTGCGCCGGGCGGACCGGCGAGCGCGGCGTGAGCGCTGACATGCGCAGCGTCGGTGGCAGCACCGGCGGGCAGTGGGGTGGCGCTGACCGCAAGGCACAGGCCGGCCAGTGCGGCAATGGTGGGACGCCAGGTCATCGAAAACTCCAATCGGCGTCGAGGGTTGCGATGGCCGGCGTGCGAGGTCGGTGGCTGGCACGGCGTGAGGGCGGGCCGTCGATGTGGATATTCGGGAGCCTAGGTTATGAACCGGCAACCCGCAGCAATCTTTCGCCGTTGGTCCCGAGCGGGACGGGGATCACTAACACAAAGACGCTGGTCAATGTCGAAACTGTCTCCGGAAATTCTTCCGGTACAACCACAGTGGACCGACCGGTGGTGGTCCGGGGCGCCGTGCCGGGCGGCAAGGAATAGGGTGGGGGTCATGAGTGGCCTGATCAGTGGAGCCCGAACCGCTGTCAATCCCCTCCGCCAGCTCACGATCGACCAGCTCCGGCAGCGGACGAGCCTCAAGTGGCGCGAGTACCCCGACGACGTGCTGCCGCTCTGGGTGGCCGAGATGGACGTGCCCCTCGCCGAGCCGGTCGCCCGGGCGATCACCGACGCCGTCGCGCGCGGCGACACCGGCTACCCCGCCGGCACGGCGTACCCGCAGGCGGTGGCCGACTTCGCTGCGCGGCGGTGGGGTTGGGACGGGCTTGCCGTGGAGCGCACCGCGCTGGTGCCCGACGTCATGCACGGCGTCGTCGAGGCGCTGCGACTGGTCACCGAACCGGGGGACGCGGTGGTCGTCAACTGCCCGGTCTACCCGCCGTTCTACGAGTCCGTGGCGCACGCGGACCGCCGGATCGTGGAGGCGCCGCTCGGCAAGGATCTGCGGATCGACCTCGGCACGCTGGAGGATGCGTTCCGGAGGGCTCGCGCCGGTGGACGGCCGGCCGCGTACCTGCTCTGCAGCCCGCACAACCCGACCGGCGTCGTGCACAGCGCGGCCGAGTTGACCGCCGTCGCCGGACTGGCCCAGCGGCACGGGGTGCGGGTGGTCGCCGACGAGATCCACGCTCCGGTGGTGGCTGGGGGAGCGCGGTTCGTGCCGTACCTCTCGGTGCCCGGCGCGGAGAACGGCCTGTCGCTGATGTCCGCCTCCAAGGGGTGGAACCTG
Organism: Micromonospora sp. NBC_00330; assembly: GCF_036136635.1. Taxonomy (NCBI): domain Bacteria; kingdom Bacillati; phylum Actinomycetota; class Actinomycetes; order Micromonosporales; family Micromonosporaceae; genus Micromonospora; species Micromonospora sp. NBC_00330. The sequence continues at coordinate 3,251,629 of NZ_CP108012.1, read as the reverse complement.
TCCGGCCTGCGCGGTGGGCTCCTGGTCGCCGGCCCGGCGGCGGCCGGTGACCTCGCCCGCGTCCCGTTCGGGGTCAGCGTCGGCACCAGCCACCTCGGCGTGATCGCCCACACCGCTGCCTTCCGCGACGGCGGCGAGTGGCTCGACGCCCTGTTGACCGGCCTGGACGACAATCGTCGGCTCCTGGCCGCGCTGCTCGCCGAGCACCTGCCGGCCGTCCGCTACCAGCCCGGTCAGGCCACCTATCTGGCCTGGCTGGACTGCCGCGCCCTGGGCCTCGGCGACGACCCGGCCGCCGTGTTCCTCGACCGTGGCCGGGTGGCACTGAACTCCGGACTGGCGTTCGGCACCGGCGGTGTGGGGCATGTCCGATTGAACCTGGCCACCGCGCCGGAGCTCATCATCGAGGCGGTAAACCGGATGACCAGCGCCGTCGGCTGAGACCGGCACGGGGCTTCCGAGCGTTCTTCGACGGGGACGCAACCTGACGATCGTCCGGTCCCGTCGAGCTTGCGGAGGAGGGAGCCTCGATGGTGGATGCCGAGGGCGAGTTCGTGGAGTACGTCTCCGCGCGACTGCCGAGCCTGCATCGGACCGCGTTCCTGATGTGCGGCGACGCCCATCTGGCCGACGACGTGGTGCAGCAGACGGTTACGGCGCTCTACGTGAACTGGCGCCGGGTCAGCCGGGCCGACAACGTCGACGCGTACGTACATCGGATGCTGGTGCACAAGCTCGTCGATCAGAAGCGGTTGAGCTGGGCGAAGGTTCGCCTGCTGGGGTCGATGCCGGAGCCGGAGCGCTCGCCGGTGACGCCGCATGACGACGTGGCCGAGCGGGACAGCCTGCTCGCCGCGCTCGCCCGCCTCCCGCGCGGCCAGCGCACCGTGCTGGTCCTGCGGTTCCTGTGCGACCTGTCGCTGACCGACACGGCCGCCGCGATGGGCTGCTCCGAAGGCAACGTGAAGTCGCAGACGGCTCGGGCGTTGGCGGCCGTCCGCCAGGTGCTCGACGTCACCGAGATGTCAGTGAGGAGTCCGAGATGACCACGGTGGACGAGCAGCGGATCGCCGAGCTGCTGCGGTCAGCGCCGGTACCGGAGCCGCGGGTCGACGTTAGCCGGGCGGTCCGCGACGGCCGGCGGCGCCGCCAGCGTCGCCGAGTTGGCGGGATCGCCGCGCTGACGGTGCTGGCCGGGGTCGGTGTCGTGGGCGCCGTCCAGGTCGGCGCGACCACCAGCCCGCCGGCTCCCACCACGTCGGCGCTCGCGGTGTCACCGGCGGAGACCGGGTCGGCGGCCTCCCGCCCGCCGGTCACCTGCCAGGCATCGTGGTTGCCACAGCCGGTCGGCGGTCCGGTCGCGGTGGCCAACAGGGTCGATCCCACCGGGCGGCACATCATCGGTGACATCGGCACCGGGCAGGAGGACGGACGGGTCGTGCTGTGGACCGACGGCCGGCCGGTCGTCCTGCCGGCGACCGCGCGGCACGCGGCAGCGGTCGACACCCGTGGCTATGTGGTCGGCACCAACGGCGACGGCACCGGCTGGCTGTACCGGGACGGGAAGCTGCGTTTCCTGGCCACCCCGTCCGGCTACGACGCGGTGCTCGTGCACGCCGTCAACGGCCGGGGCGACATCGTCGGCACCGCCCGCAGGTCCGACGACTCGCACCAGGCTGTGCTGTGGTCGACGGATCACCCCCAGAAGTACCGGCTGGTCGGCCAGCGGGGGTCGTCCGCGACCGGGATCACCGAGGACGGCACGATCGTCGGCACCGTGGGCGAACGGCCCTACCGGTGGACGCCGCAGGGCGTCGGGGCGGCGCTGGCAGTGCCCGACGGCTACCCGCGGGCGTCGGTCGAGTCGGCGCGGGGCGAATGGGCGATCGGCATGGTTCCCGGCGACCGACAGAGCGGGGCCGTGCAGATGCTGCCGGTGCGGTGGAATCTCGCCACCGGGGCGGTGAGCCTGTTGCCCTTCCCGGGGGCGAGCGGCATCGCCGGCAGTGGTGACGTGCTGGTCGCCGACGGTGCGCCGCTGGTAGTGGCCCCGGACGGCACCTCCCGCCGGTTGCCGGGCCGACCGGAGGTCCGGGCGACCGAGGCGGGCACGTACACGGCCGAGGGGATCAGCGACGACGGTCTGACGGTGGTCGGGGCCGTCTACGAGAACCAGGCGTATCGGCCGCTGGTGTGGCGGTGCAGACGCTGAGGGGTTGAGCGGCCCAGCCCGAGCTCCGTGGTGGGGGCGTGCCGTCCGGACCGTTTCAACCGACCGGGTCCGTGGGTACGCTCCCATCGGCTGATCACCCGATCGACGGAGACTTCCCGTGATTATGGCTCTGCTGCTCGACCTCGCCAACATCGTCGGTGGCTTCCTGCTCGCCGTGGCGGTGCTGCGGCTGCTGCCACGAGTCGGCGACGACCTGGGCCGCCTCGCCGGTCGGGCCGCCCCGATCGCGTGGGTGGTCGGCCTCGTGGCGTTGGTGACCGGCGGTTATTACCTCATCGTCCACCTGGTGTCCGGGCCCCGGGTGTTCCACTTCGAGGTGGTGGGGATCGGTGTGGGGCTCGCCCTGCTGTGGGGTCGGTTGACCGGGCGGTCGACGCCGCGCGACGAGCAGTCGGACGGCGCTACCGGAGTCCGGCTGTTGCTCGCGATCTTTGGGCTCATCGCGATCGTCGTCGGCGTTCAGGGGCTGTTCACCCCGGACGGCTGACAGCGAGTCACCGGGTCACGTGGTTGACGGTCGCGGCGCCCGGGTGCCCGCGGCGCTGGCGAGCAGGAGTATCACCGCTGGTAGGAACGCGACACCGATGCCCAGCCCGAGCAGCAGACCCCATCCGGTGAGGACGAGCGCGGCCACCACATCGGCGACCACTGTCAGCCGACCGACCCGTTGCGCGAGAACGGGCAGCAGCGCCGCGACGACGGGAACGCCGAGCAGATAGCCGGCCGCGGCGCCCGAGTCGTCCACGGTGAAGGGAGCCAGCACGGCGGCCACCAGCGCGGTGATCGCCAGGGCCGACCATCTGAGCACCGACCGAGTGTCGGCCAGCTTACGGACCAGGACCACGAGACCGACGAGCAGGACACCCACGATTGCGCCGACGGTCGCCAGACCAAGCATCTCGTTCTCCTCCACCGCCGCAGGTGGCGTTTGATCGAAGACGGCGGATCGTCGTCTCCGTGTCCCACGATACGGCTGGTCGGCCACCAGAGACCGATCGTGGCCAGGTCCGTCCGTACGGAAACGATGCCCAAGCACGGGTGTGCGAGGCCGGCGTCGCCGGCACCGACGTCAGCCGGCGTCCAGCACCTCCCGCAGCCGCGCAGCGAACTCCTCGGGCTTGCCCGCGTAGCCGAACTCACCGCCGAGGAACCCGCCGTGGTGACTCGGGAACACCACTGCCTCCTGGCCGAGCAGCGCCGCGAGGCCCAGGGCGGTGCGCGCGGTGTACGTGCCGGCCGACTCCTCGCCGACCGCCACCACGATCCGGGTGGGCGCGGCGGTGAGCACGCTCGCGTCGGGACGGTAGTCGGTGATCGCCCACGAGCTCTGCGACAGCAGCGGATCGTCGCGGCGACCGTCGTCGTCGGCGGCCATGCCGAACATCGCCGGGTCGGGAGCGGGTTGGGCGAAGTAGGCATCGGTGAACTCGCCCTGCCAGGACGTCATGGCGATGAACGCGGCCATCCCCGCACCCGAGCCCTTCGCCTGGTACGCCTCGTAGAAGCCGGCTCGGGCGCGCTCGGCGGCCGTGGCGTCGGGGAGTACGGCGTTGATCGGCGGTTCGTGCGCCACCAGGGTGGCGACGTCGTCGGGGTGGGTGGCGACCAGTTCGAGTGCTGTCACCGCGCCGCCGCTGCTGGCGAACACGTCGACCGGACCGACGTCGAGCGCCTGAACGAGCGCGTGCAGGTCGGCGGCCTGCTGCTGCGGCGTGTGGTCGGACCGACCGTCAGTGCGGACGCTGCGGCCCAGACCACGCGGGTCGTAGGTGAGGACGGTGCGATCCGTGAAGTGCGGGGCGAGCGCGGTGAAGCCCTCCGCAGCCATCGGCTGGCCGATCATGAGCAGCGCACGATGGGCGCCGGTGGGAGGTAGCGGGCCGCGGACGTCGTAGACCAGGTCGACGCCGGGAATGACCACTGTGTGCGTCTGGATGTCCTGCATCCGATGAGACTACGGGCGGCTGACTGTGTCAGGGTGCCTCGCTGGCGGCGAGCCATCCGGCTTCTTCGGGACGGCGCTCGTGCCCCGGCGGGGCGAAGGTCAGGTGCTACCGATCGGTGGCGCGGCGGATGCTCGCGGCCAGCTGCGACGAGTCGTGGCCCGGCTCGACTCCGTCGACGAGAATCACCTCGCCGGCGAGGTGCCTCGTCCGCAAGGGCTTGATCTCCTGATAGTCGCTGGACCGGTACCAGGAGCGGGCCTGCTCCAGGTCGGGAAACTCGATGACGATCACGTCGCCGGGCCAGTCGCCCTCCAGGACGTCGATGGTGCCGCCGTGGACGATGAACCGGCCCGCGAAAGGCGCGAGGGTGGCGTCGATTCGCTCCAGGTACGTCAGCACCTCGGCGTGGACGGGTGCCTTGCGGAGGTGTGCGAGCGCGTACGCGGTCATGATTTGCCTGTCCTTTGCGTTTGGTCTTCTGACGTCGGTCGCGGTGGAGGCGGGCAGCGTGGGCCGCCGCGGCACGGCACCGGATCGGTCGTGCCGGAAGAACTATCTCCGCTGTCGTGGTGGGCTGTCGATTACCTCGCAGGTAATGGCCCGGCCGCTCGGTGCGGAATTAGGGTCGGTCAGTGACGATCTCGACCTGGCACGGGCGACCAGTGGGGGAGCTGCTGCGCGACTGGCGTCGGACTCGCGGAATGAGCCAGCTCGACCTGTCGATCGAGGCGGGAGTGTCGGCCCGGCACCTGAGCTTCGTCGAGACCGGACGATCCCGGCCGAGCCCCGACCTCATCCTGCGGCTGGCCGAACACCTGGAGATGCCGCTGGCCGAGCGCAACACGATGCTGCTGGCCGGCGGCTACGCCCCCGCCTACCCCCGCCACGAACTGAGCGACCCCGAGCTGGCACCGGTACGGGCCGCCGTACGGCAGATCCTCGACGGTCACAGCCCGTACCCCGCGCTGCTCGTGGACCAGCACTGGCACCTCGTCGACGCCAACCCTGCCGTCGCCCTGTTCACCATGGACGCGCAGCCCCACCTGCTCACCCCACCGATCAACGTGTTGCGCCTCAGCCTGCATCCCGACGGTCTGGCACCGCGCATCGTCAACCTGCCCGAGTGGCGCTCCCACCTGCTGAAACGGCTGCACCAGCAGGCGGCGACGACAAACGATCCGATCCTGTACGACCTGCACGATGAGCTTCGCGGCTATCCCGGTGGCGACGTCGACACGACAGCGCCAAGCGATGCCCTCTCACGTGTTCTCGTCCCGCTGCGCTACCGGCACGGTGACCAGGAGCTGTCCTTCGTCAGCACCACTACCCTCTTCGGTACGCCGCGGGAGGTCACAGTCGCCGGGTTGGCCGTCGAGGCGTTCTTCCCCGCTGACTCGGCGACCACGCAAGCCCTCCGAGCCCGTGCCGCGTCGTGACCCGGCTGCGGCCCGTCACCCTGGAGGAGCGGGCGGCGGCTGTCGGAGCGCGTCGCCGATGATGCCGGGCATCCGCCGGGCCACTCCCGCGAGGAGATCCGCCACCTGCACGCGCGGATCGTCGCGGGAGTCGACCACCACCAACCCCGCCAGCGGCGACACTCCGTTCGGCAGTGCCCCGGGCCGGTCGACGCCGGGCGCCGACGCGTCGCCGTCGGCCAACACCCGCTGGAGGCGGGTCAGCCGGTCGGCCGTCAGGGCGCTCTGCTCGTCGTGGGTCACCAGCACCTGCCGCTGGCCGCCGCTCCAGGACAGGACCGTCTCCGCCAGCGCCGGCAGCAGCGGTTCCAGTGGGGGAGGGACCGTGCGGTCGTCGACGTCGAGCCTGGCCACCACGGCCCGCACGTGGCTCGGGCTGAGCCCGTCGAGGACGGCGTCGGCCACCGTGCCGAGGCCGTGTCGCCGCAGCGCGTCCCGGGCCTGGAAGAACCGCTGCACCGTCTGGTCGATCGGCGGTCGCCGCTTCATCCGGACCAGGTCGACGAACGCCGACAGGAAAGCCCTCCAGTCGCCCCCGGTCGAGCGTCCGGCCTCGTGCAGGGCGAGAGCCGCCGGATGGTGTTCGCGAGCCAGGCGGGTGCCCGCCGAGTACGACGGCTCGGTCAGCAGGAAGTCCACGATCCGGGTGACGAGGAAGAACTCCTTGTCGATGAGGTGGACGTGCGCGCGGCCGGCCAGCGCCGCCAGAAACCACTCCAGTGCCTCTTCCGCACCCGAGCCGCGCAGGAACCGACCGGACTTGAGCTCGTGCGGCGCGAACCGGAACCCGGACCGTAGGGCGGTGATGAGCGCAACCGCCTCGTCGACGGCCAGGTCGACGCTCGCGTGCGTGATCACCGGAGCGGTCGAGTGCAGCAGGTTCGTGCCCGAGAATCCCGACTCGTCGCAGGCGATCTCCACGACGGCCCCGACCACCACCGCGCCGCCCGGCGGTAGTCCACCTTGAAGAGGCGATCTCACCGCCGCCCTCCCGCCATGCCGCCCATGGTCACCCGTGCGCCGGCAGAGAACAACCCGATTGCGTACGGGAGTCGCATGCCTGCGTACATCTGATGTATGTCCCTCGGGGCGGGTGGTCGTCGGCGTGATTCTGGCGGATCGCCGTGCGGTGCCGCGTCGCTCCGCCGCTGATCACCCGCCCGTCCGTATTGCTGACCGGCCAGAGGTGCGCGGCGTCCACCCATCGATCGACCGTTGCCTATTCTGTGGCCCCGGAGTAACCTTCCCGAAACACATCAGATGTCTGGCTCGCCAAGGCCCGGCGTCGGCCTGCTCAGGCAGGGTCCCGGTTGGCGCCACCAAGCGGATCCCCATGTCGAGTCCCATAGTTGTCACGCTTCGGGGTGGCCGGACTGGTCACCGTTTGGAGGATCGATGTCAGACCTGACCCGACGGCAGGCCCTCAAGATCGGCGCAGCCGGCGCGGGCGGTGCTCTCCTGCCGGTGCCCTGGACCGCCGTGGCACGAGCGGACTCGGTGGCGCCGCCGCAGGTGTTGGCCGCCGGGGACCTTGCCCTCTGGTACGACGAAGGCGCCGGGACCGACTGGCTGCGGGCGCTGCCGATCGGCAACGGCCGGCTCGGCGCCATGGTCTTCGGCAACGTCGACACCGAGCGACTTCAGCTCAATGAGGACACCGTCTGGGCCGGTGGGCCGCACGATCCCAGCAACCCCAGAGGCGCGGGAGCCCTCGCGGAGATCCGGCGGCTGGTCAACGCCAACCAGTGGACCCAGGCCCAGGATCTGATCAACCAGACCATGATGGGCAACCCCGGCGGCCAGTTGGCCTACCAGACCGTCGGCAACCTGCGGCTCGCCTTCGGATCCGCCAGCGGAGCGTCACAGTACGACCGGACGCTCGACCTCACCACCGCCACCGTCACGACGTCGTACGTGCTGAACGGCGTCCGTCACCAGCGGGAGGTGTTCGCCAGCGCGCCCGACCAGGTCATCGCGATGCGACTGACCGCCGACCGGACCGGCTCGATCAGCTTCACCGCCACCTTCGACAGCCCGCAGCGCACCACGGTGTCCAGCCCGGACGGCACCACGATCGGCCTCGACGGTGTCTCCGGAAACATGGAGGGCGTCACCGGCGCGGTCCGCTTCCTGGCCCTGGCCAACGCGACAGTCAGCGGCGGCAGCGTGTCCAGCTCCGGCGGCACCCTGCGGGTGACAAACGCCAACAGCGTGGTCCTGCTGATCTCCATCGGCTCCAGCTACGTCAACTACCGCAACGTCGGCGGCGACTACCAGGGCATCGCCCGGCAGCGCCTCACCGCCGCGCGGGCCAGCAGCTACGACCAACTGCGCAGCCGGCACGTGGCCGACTATCAGGCGCTGTTCGGCCGGGTCACCCTCGATCTGGGCCGCACGTCCGCAGCCGACCAGACGACGGATGTCCGGATCGCCCAGCACAACAGCGTCAACGACCCGCAGTTCTCCACGCTGCTGTTCCAGTACGGGCGCTACCTGCTGATCTCGTCGTCACGGCCCGGCACGCAGCCGGCCAACCTCCAGGGCATCTGGAACGACTCGCTGGCCCCGGCGTGGGACTCGAAATACACGATCAACGCCAACCTGCCGATGAACTACTGGCCGGCCAACACGACGAACCTGGCCGAGTGCCACAACCCGGTCTTCGACATGGTCAGGGATCTCGCCGTCGCCGGAGCGCGGACCGCCCAGGTGCAGTACGGCGCCGCCAGTGGCTGGGTCACCCACCACAACACCGACGCGTGGCGGGCCACCGCCGTGGTGGACGGCGCGTTCTGGGGCATGTGGCAGACCGGCGGCGCCTGGCTGTCCACGTTGATCTGGGACCACTACCTGTTCAACGGCGACATCGAGTTCCTGCGGACGAACTACCCGGCCATGAAGGGCGCGGCGCAGTTCTTCCTCAACACGCTGGTGACCGAGCCGACCCTCGGCTACCTGGTGACCAACCCGTCGAACTCGCCGGAGCTGAGCCACCACGCGAACGCCAGCGTGTGCGCCGGCCCGACAATGGACAACCAGATCCTGCGGGACCTGTTCGACGCGTGCGCCCGGGCCAGCGAGATCCTCAACGTGGACAGCACCTTCCGGGCGCAGGTTCGCGCGACCCGGGACCGGCTCCCACCCATGAAGGTCGGCTCGCGCGGCAACATCATGGAGTGGCTCTACGACTGGGTGGAGACCGAACCCAACCACCGGCACATCTCGCACCTCTACGGGCTGGCCCCGAGCAACCAGATCACCAAGCGCGGCACTCCGCAGCTGTTCGAGGCGGCCCGGCGGACCCTCGCGCTGCGCGGCGACGACGGCACCGGCTGGTCGCTGGCCTGGAAAATCAACTTCTGGGCTCGGATGGAGGAGGGCAAGCGGGCCCACGACCTGATCCGCTATCTCGCCACCACCGCGCGGCTCGCACCCAACATGTTCGACCTGCACCCGCCGTTCCAGATCGACGGCAACTTCGGCGCCACCGCCGGCATCGCCGAGATGCTGTTGCAGAGTCACACCGGCGAGCTGCACGTCCTGCCCGCGCTGCCGCCGGCCTGGCCGAGCGGGCGGGTGACCGGCCTGCGCGGTCGGGGTGGGCACACGGTCGGCATCACCTGGGCGAGTGGCCTGGCCACCGAGATCCTCATCCGACCGGACCGGGCCGGCACCGTCCGCCTGCGCTCCCGGATCCTGACCGGCACCGTCACTGTGGTCGACACCGCCGACGGTACGGCGGCCCGGACCACCCGGATCGAGTCCGACCTGATCGACGTCACGGTGCAGGCCGGACGCACCTACCGGGTCACCAGTTCCGGTGTCGCCACACCGACGCTGGAGCAGAGCTTCAGCAACGTCGGCATCACCAGCGACAGCAACACCAACGTCGGGAACTTCGACGGCGGCGGGGCCTCGCTCTCCGCGCAGGCCCTGGCGCAGGCGGGTGCCAGCCCGGGCGGCACGGTGAGCCGCAACGGGGTCAACTTCCGCTGGCCCAACGTCAGCTCCGGGGCCGCCGACAACGCCATCGCCTCGGGCCAGACCATCGGCGTGACAGGCACCGGCAGCACGCTCGGCTTCCTGCTGACCGGCACCTACGGCGCGGTGTCGGGGACCGGCACCGTGGTCTACGCCGACGGCACCCGCCAGACGTTCACGTTGAGCACGCCCGACTGGTACGGCGGCCCGGCGTCCGGGGCAACCGCAGCCATCGTGTCCGCGTACCAGAACCGGCCCAACAACGGCCGGCAGGCCACCGCCGCCTGCGTCTACTACGTGGGTGTCGCGTTGCAGAGCAAGGCGGTGGCCTCGGTCGTGTTGCCCAACATCAGCGCCCGGCCCGCCACGAACGTGCCGACCATGCACATCTTCGCCATCGCGATCGGCGGCTGACGGCAACGAATCCTGCTCGGGGGAGCACGACCGGGCCCGTCCCCACCAGGGACGGGCCCGGTCGCGGCTCCTCGCCCAACGAGGTGGGCCGTGCCGCGATGATCTCGGAGGCCCCAGTGTTCTGGGCGGCGACCGTGGTTCGAGGGTGGCCGGTGGTCGGGCTTGACGTCAGGTGGCGGGCAAGAGCGATCACGGCGAGGAGCGCCAGGACCGCGCACACGCCCAGCCACCCGAAGTGGGCGTAGGCGCGGGCTCCGAGCCAGGAGCCGAGGCTGCCGCCGAGGTAGGCACAGGTCATGTAGGCGGTGTTGAGTCTGCTCCGGGCTTCCGGCCGCAGGGCGTAGATGCGTACCTGGTTGGCGACCATGCCGGACTGCATCCCGACGTCGAGCAGCAACGTGCCGAGCGCCAGTGCCGCGAGGCCTCCCGCCCCGCCGAGACTGGCGAACGCGAGGACGACGGCCGAGGCGATGACCCCGAGCAGGCAGGCCAGATTCACCGCGTCGCTGCCCCTACGGTCCACCTGCCGTCCGGCGACCGGGGTGCACAGCATTGTCGCCGCGTTGACAAGTGCGAGCGTTCCGACCGCCGGTGCGCCCAAGTCGTATGTGGGACCGGTGAGCAGCAGCGCGACGGCGGTCCAGACCGCGGAGAAACCGGCGAAAACCGTCGCCTGGTAGAAGCAGGAGCGGCGCAGGTCGGCCTCGGTGCGCAGCAGTCGCAGCGACTCGGCCAGCAGCGCTGGGTATCGGTGTCCGGACGGCGGTCGTGTTGTCGGCAGTACGCGGGCCATGACCACGGCGATGACCAGCACGGACGCCGCTGCCGTCAGGTAGGGGGCCCGCCATCCGAACCAGTCGCCGATGGTGCCCGCGACGGTGCGGGACAGCAGCATGCCAGCGATGGAGCCGCTCAGCAGGGTGCCGCTGACCACGCCGCGCTGGTCGTCGGCAACGAGTCCGGCTGCCATGGGGCCGATGATCGGCGCGACAACCGTCGTGACCCCGACGAGGGCGCTCGCGCCGACGAACGGCGGCAGCGCGGGTGCGGCGCTCGCGGCGAGCAGCCCCAGCCCGGTGAGGCCGAGCAGGGTGACGATCAGCGGGCGGTGCGGGAGCCGGTCGCCGAGCGGCACCAACAGGAAGATCCCGGCGGCATAGCCGAACTGCACCGCGGTCACCACCAGGGCGGCCGAGTCAGCGCTGACGTGCAGGCTGGCGGCGACCAGCGGGCTGATCGTCTGGGGGAAGTAGATGTTTCCGACGGCGACCCCGCAGGTGAGGGCGAGGAGCACCAGCAGCCTGCGACTCATGTGCGAACCGCCTGTGCGAAAGCGTCGGTCACGTCAGTCCACCGGCCCGCCGGCGACGTAGATGACCTGGCCGGAGACGAACCCGGCTTCGGGGCTGACCAGGTACGACGCGGTGTGCGCGATGTCCTCGGGCTCGCCGACCCGGCGCACCGGGATGGTCTGCGCCACGATCCGCTGGTGCTCCTCGAAGCTGCGGCCCCGCCGCTGAGCCCCGACCCTGGTCATGTCACTGACCACGAAGCCTGGCCCGATGGCGTTCGCCGTCACGCCGTGCTGCCCGAGCCGCAGCGCGAGCGATTTGGTGAAGCCGATCAGACCGGCCTTCGCGGCGGCGTAGTCAACGCGGCCGGAATCGCCGAGCGCGGAAATGCTCGACATGTTGACGATCCGTCCCCAGCCGGCCGCCATCATGTAGGGGGTCACGGCCCGGGTGAGGAAGAACGCTCCGCGCAGGCTGACCCCGGTGACCGCGTCCCACTGCTGGGTGCTCGTCTCCTCGACGCCGGCGTTGGGGCCGCCGATGCCGGCGTTGTTGATCAGCACCGTCGGTGATCCCAACTCGGCCGCGATCCGAGTGACAGCGGCGGTCACGGCCGACTCGTCGTTGACGTCGGCGGCGAACGCCGCCGCTGTTCCGCCGTCGCGCGTGATGGCATCCACGGTGCCGGCGCAGTCTTCCTCGACCAGGTCGACCACGGCGACCGCGAGGCCATCGCGCGCCAAACGCCTGGACACCCCGGCGCCGATGCCCCGTGCCGCCCCCGTGACGATCGCCGTACGCCGAATGGCCTGGTCTGTCATGTTGATCTGTGTCATGCCGGATAGTCCACGGCACGTTGGCGGCGACGCCAAGCGATGTAGCCTGCAGCTTAATGATCAGCTTCATGCTCAGCGTCGAGGACCTCGCGGACACCCGCTTCGCGATCTCACCGATCTACCAGACCGTGCTCAGCCTGCGGGTATTGCGCGAGCCCGGCTTGTACGCGCTGCACCTGCCGTGGCGCAGGTCGGTTCTCGGCAGACTCGATGCGCCCGGCGCCGACCTGCTGATGTCCCTGGTCGGGCCGGACCGCGCCGTTGCGGATTTCCTGACGCCCCGGCCGACGGAGTTCGCCGTGACCTTCGAAGAAGAGTTGGCCGCAGTACGCCGGACGCCTCCGGATGTCGTTCGCCGCGACGTGTTGGCCGTGTACGTACGTGGCCGGCTTCCGGACATCTTGCAGGAGATCACCGCGGACGACGATGCTCCTGTCCTCGCACTCCGCGATGCCATCTGCGACCACCTCCAGCGTTACTGGGAGATCGCGATCAAGCCGACCTGGCCGCAAATGCGACTCGTCCTCGAAGCAGACATGACCTACCGCGCCCGACAACTGGCCGTCGGAGGCGCGCGCCTGCTCTTCGCCGACATGCACCCGAATCTGCGCTGGCAGGACGGCGTCCTGCACATCGACAAGATGATCGGCAGGCACCATGTCGCGGCAGCCGGCCGAGGACTTCTGCTGGTGCCGTCCGTGTTCTCCTACAAGCCCGCCCCGCCAGTCAGCCCGCAAGAACCGCCAGTGCTGGCATACCCCTGCCGTGGAGTAGCAACGCTCTGGGCGCCGACACCGACCGCCGACGCGGCCGCCGTCACATCGCTCCTCGGCGCGCCCAGAGCGCGACTGCTCCACCTCCTTGCCGAACCGCTACCGACCGTGGAGATCGCCCGCCGGCTCACCGTCACACCCAGCGCCGTGTCACAACACTTGAAGGTCCTCCACGCGACAGGCCTGATCACTCGCGCCCGCGACGGACGGCACGTGCTGTACCGGCGCAGCCCTCTTGGTGACCAGGTGGTCGGCCAGGCGGCGGAGCAGTGATCCCGGTGGACCGAGACGCTGTCCCTCGGTGATCATGCCCGCCAGCCACTTCATGCTGCCGCGACCCCAGCCCGTCTTGAGTTAGGACTTACTCGTCTAGCGGATGCGCTCGCCGCGGCTCTCGATCCGGAAGTGGTCGAAGGCGACGTCGAGGTCGGTGGAGGTGCCGGCCCGGTTGAAGGCCAGCAACCCGGCCTTCGTCGGCTCGACGTTCAGCGTCGTGGAGCCGATGTAGCGGTACACGCTTCCGTCGGTGGAGTAGTAGGCGCGGTAGCTGTCCCCGATCTTGGTCAGTCGCAGCCAGATGGCGCCGTCGGCCCCGACGATGCGCTGGGCGTCGGCTCCGGTGATCTCCAGGGTGGACGCGGTGCCGTTCTGTTCGCGCAGGAAGACGATCCGGGTCTTGTTGACGGCGGCGGTCGCGTTACCCATCTCCCAGGCGAGCTTCACGTAGTTGTCGTCGTCCGCGTACCCGAGCACACCGCCCTGCTCGTTGTTGGCGGCGAGTGGGCGGGAGAAGACGATCCTGGACTCGGCCGTCCAGTCGCCGTCGACGTCCTGGAGGGCCAGGTTCCTCGCGGTGTTGGCGTTGCCCTGGAGGTCGCCCTGCTGCGCGGTGACGACCAGGGACCCGTCGGCCAGCCGCCGGCTGCTCTCGTCCGGCCGAACCCACTGCCACTGCGCGCCGAGCTGGGCCGAGTCGAACTCGTCGCTGCCGGTGATGGTGGTGTTCAGGTCCACCGTGTAGACCGATGAGGCTCCGCCGTTGGTGACGGTGACCCGAGCCTGCCCGGTGGGGCTGGTCGCCTGTGCGACCGCGACAGTGGCGGCGGGGTCGGCGGCGCTGGCGGTGACCGTCGGCACTGTCGTGGTGCCGGCCGGCGTGAGGGCGTTGTAGCGCAGCACCGTCGGCGCGAAGGACGCCAGACGCCTGCCGTCGACACGCAGGGCCGTCAGCGTCGTGTCGGGCACCAGGTTGAAGACGTAGTTCTTCACCAGGGGGCCGAAGAAACTCTCCGTCGTGACCTTGACGACCGCCTGACCGGGCACGTCGGCCGCCTGGGAGATGATCTCGTAGCGGGCCTTCCGGTCGGCCGTCCGCACCTTCGTGATGGTCGGCGACGCCCCGGCCGGCACCGGGATGGTGTACGAGGTGTCCGACAGGTTGAAGCCGCCGAACCTCTTGCCGTTCACCACGATCGTCGCCGACAGCGGCGCGTCGTCGACCGGGATGTCCCGCCCGCTGAACTCCTTCCAGTAGTTCACCGAGGTGTCCCGCCAGTCGGCGGCGTCCGCCTCGTGCACCGCCAGCTTGGCCCGCACCTCGGCGAACCGGCGCGCGTCGATGTCGGGTTGCAGAGCGTCCCAGGTCTCCCGCATCCAGGTCACGTACTGCACGCCCATCTGGTAGCGGTAGACCAACTCGTCCCAGAACGTCCGGCCGCTGTCCATCCGATGGCCCCACGGCACGTGGTGGAACCACATCAGCAGGTTCTCCGGGACCGAGTTGATGTTCCCGTAGCGCTGCTGCAACCGGGGGAAGTACTGCGCGGCCAGGTTGCTGCCGGTGGGGGAGCGGTCGAAGCCCAGACCGACGCTGTCGGCCTTGTTGTAGTAGATCGGGCTCCAGTCGTCGCGGCCCGCCCAGTCGGCGGGGTCGGGGCGGTAGTGGACGCCCTCGGCGAACTGGTGGCCGATGCCCAGCGGCGTCTGGTAGCTGACCAGGGACTCCCACGAGCCCATCATCATCGCGTGGATGATGTCGACGACGCGTCGGTCGTTGCTCCAGGTCATCCGCGTCCAGTCGGCCGCGATGTCCCCCGAGTCGAGCGTCCAGTCCCACGCCTGACGACCGAAGGCGAACAGGTTCGCCTGGGCGAAGTGGTGCCCGGTCAGGTTGTCGGCGTTGCCGAGGTTGGCGACACCCACGATGGCGGTGTCCGGGTGGTGCTGGGCGGTCCCGTCGACGATGTTGCCGACCAGGCGCTTCTTCAGCAGCTTTCCGTTCGCGTCGGTCGCGTACGTGTCGGTCTTGAGGATCTCCTCGTACATCGGGCCGAGGTAGGCCAGCATCCAGTTCTGGCCGGTGTACTCCTGCGTGATCTGGAGTTCCAGGGCCTGGTTGGTGTTCTCCATCCGGCCGAACATCGGGTGGACCGGCTCCCGGGCCTGGAAGTCCAGTGGCCCGTTCTTGGTCTGGAGGAACACGTTGTCGGCGAAGCGTCCCCGGCTGCCGTCCGGCTGGACCTCGTCGTCGATCGGCCCGAACTCCAGGTAGGCCCGCTTGAGCCGGTCGTTGTCGACCTCGGCGTTGTAGACGAACGTCCGCCAGTGCACCGTCATCCCGAGCGGCGCCACAGCCGCGGCGATGGCGTTGGCGCCGTCACCGTGGTCGTACCCGAAGTCCTGTGGCCCCGGCTGGCCCTCGGAGTTGGCCTTGACGGTGAGGCCCATGAAGTCCGGGATCGCGGCCTGGATCTGCTGGGCCCGGCGGTGCCACCAGCCCCGGAAATCCGCGCCGTACGGATCGAGCTGGCTGTTGGTCAGCGTGTCCGGCGCGAACCGGCTGTCGGTGGGCGCGGTGTAGCGGATCGACAGGCCCAGCCTGATGCCGTACGGACGCAGCGCGTCGGCCAGGGCGGCCTCCTGGGCGATGCGGGCGCTCGTCAGGTACGCGTTGTCGGCGTTGACGTTGTTGATGGTGATGCCGTTGATACCCAGCGACGCCAACGCGCGGGCCATGACGAGGTAGCGGTCGAGAATGACGGGCAGGTTCCGGCCGGCGCTGGCACCGGTGGCGGCGAAGTTGAAGATCGCCCCGCTCTCCCCGTTCAGCCCGCCGATTCCGGAGGCGTTGTTGCCCGCGTAGAGACGCTCGGTCTCCCAGTTGTTCAGCAACCGATGCTTGATCTTCGGTGACTCCGCGACGCGGAGGTGGTCGATGGGTTTCTGGGTCTGTAGCAGCCGGAGGAAGGCGAAGGTGCCGTACAGCGCGCCGAGGTCGGTGTTGCCGGCGATGACGGTGAAGCGTGCCCCGCCCTTCGACACCGACCGGACGAGGTAGCCCTCGTCACCCACCTTGGCCAGGTCGCGGGTCGCGATGGCACGGCCCACCAGCGGCGAACTCGTCGGCGTGCCCACCACCACCGCGCCGTCGGGGACCGTGCCACCGTCGACGGTCGCCACTGGTGTCGGTTGGCCGAGCAGCCCGCCCAGACCGCGGACCAGTTCGTCCCGGGCGGCGCCCAGCGTGGTCTCGACGAGCTTCTCGCGCGAATCGGGGGCCATGGCGAGGTCCGTCGTGTGCCGGTGGACCTTCGTGGCGTCGGCGTTCTCGACAACGATCGCCGTGGCCGCGCTGCGGTAGTCACGCAGCAGCTTCGCGTCGTCGACCGGTACGTAGCGCAGCCACAGGTCGGAGCCGTTGTAGTCGTCCGGTGACGGTGCCGCGGCGACCGGCGTGGTGGTGGCGACGGTGAGGGTGGCCGCGACGGTGGCCAGTGCCGTGCCCAGCACGATGAGGGTTCGCCGTAGCCGGGGCACCGAAGCTCGGTTCATCGCCATCTCCTCGTTCGTTCGCTGGGGACGCCGT
The DNA here is from genome assembly GCF_036136635.1 of Micromonospora sp. NBC_00330. NCBI lineage: Bacteria > Bacillati > Actinomycetota > Actinomycetes > Micromonosporales > Micromonosporaceae > Micromonospora > Micromonospora sp. NBC_00330. Next base: position 3,234,814 of record NZ_CP108012.1, on the reverse strand, counting down.
TCGGCCCGTCCCGCGAGCGCAACGACGTTGCTGGATGGATGCGCGTCGATCCTTCCCGGCGTGGCTCCGCCCCGGCAACGAGTTGTCGTTTCTTGTCGCGGGGCCGCGCGCCCTCACGGCAGGTGTGCCGCCGGGCCGGGAACGGGCCGCTGCCTCACCCACGCGGGTCGGGCCCGACCGGGGCTCGGCTTGCGCACGGCCGTCGAGTCGCGGACCACGAGGCGTACCGGCAGGACCATCGGCCGGCCGGTGTGCCCGGGCGCCCCCTCGATCATCGTGAGCAGGTGCCGGGTGGCGGCCGAGCCCTCCGCGTAGAGCGGTGCCGCGACGGTGGTGAGCCCGGGGGTGACGATGTCGGCGGCGAGGATGTTGTCGAAGCCGACGACGCTGACGTCGCCCGGAACGTTGACGCCCATCCGGCTCAGACCGCGGATGATCCCGATGGCCATCTGGTCGTTGAAGGCCAGGACCGCCGTCGCGGGACGCGCGCACAGCTCCTGCGCGGCCCGCTCACCGCCGGCCAAGGTGGGGCTGAACGGCCCGATCTGGCGAACCTTGATCTCCAGCTCCATGCCCGCCTCGAGCAGCGAGCGCCAGCGCACACCATTGGGCCAGGACGCCTGCGGCCCCGCGACGTAGGTGATGTGGTCGTGTCCCAGCTCGCCGAGGTGCTCGGCGGCACGCCGCACCCCACGAGGGTCGTCAGTGACGACGCACGGCACGTCGGCGAGGGCGCGGTTGAGGACCACCACCGGCCGCTGCTTGGCGACCATCCGGATCGCCGAGTCGGACATCCGGCTGCTGGCCAGCACTATGCCGTCGACAGTCGACATGGTGCGTTCGACCGCCGCCCGTTCCAGCCGGTCGGACTCCTGGGCGTCGATCAGCACCGTGGTGTATTCGCCGTCGGACGCCACCTCCTGAGCGCCGCGCACGATCTCGGCGTACACCGGGTTGGTGATGTCGGCGATGACCAGCGCGATCATCTGCGTACGCGACGTGGTGAGGGCGCGAGCGAGGGGGTTGGTCCGATAGCCCAACCGCTCGGCGACCTGCCGGATCCGTTCGGCGGTCTCGGAGTTGACGCGACTCGGTCGGGAGAAGGCGCGGGACACCGTGGACGGTGAGACGCCCGCCTCGAGGGCGACGTCGTAGATCGTGACTCGCTGTCCCGGCGGCCTGATGTGGTCGGGCATCTGCATGCTCCTCCCGGCTACGCGCCGTGATCATGGTATGGCGGCCGTGAATACTCGGCAATGCCCCCGCAACAATCCAGCAGCCCGCTCACATTCGCGCGAGGCAATACATGGCAACCCGTTGCCGCCGCAGCGCGCCGGCTGCCTCAATCAGCACTGATGACACCTGGCGGAGGGAACGGCTCATGGGTATCTCGCGGCGCGGCGCTCTCCTGGTCACTGCATCGTCGCTCCTGGTGGGCACTGTCGGGTGCGGGGCACCCGAGGCTCCCGGCGACAACACTGGCGACAGCACCGGTGAGGTGCCACAGCGGCCCGGTAAGGCCGTCACGCTCAACGTCCTCGACGTGGCGGGCAACCTCCAGCTCACCCAGGGGATGATCGACGAGTTCGTCTCGAAGAACCCCGACGTCATCTCCCGGGTCACCTATTCCAAGGCACCCGCGCCCGAGCTGGCCGGGAAGATCAAGGCCCAGCAGGGGGCGGATCGGGTGGACATCGGCCTCGTGCTGACCGGCGTCGACGGCCTGGCCGCCGGGATCGAGCAGGGGCTCTGGATCGACGTGTTGCCGACCTTCCAGGACCGCCTCGGCGGCATGAGCAACTACCTGGAGCCGGCCGCCGCGATGCAGAAGCTCGCCGGCAACGCGGGCGTCACAGTCACCTACTACCCGTCCGGCCCGCTGCTCGAATATCTGCCGTCCCGCCTGGCGACGCCACCCACCAGCGCCGACGCGCTGCTCGCCTGGGCCAGAGCCAACCCCCGGAAATTCCAGTACGCCCGGCCGGCCAACTCCGGCCCGGGGCGGACGTTCCTGATGGGTCTGCCCTACATCCTGGGCGACTCGAACCCCAAGGACCCCACAGCGGGCTGGGACAAGACGTGGGCCTTCCTCAAGGAGCTGGGCCAGCACGTCGACTACTACCCGTCCGGCACCACCGAGACGATGAAGAACCTCGCCAACGGCACCGCACACCTGATCGTCAGCACGACCGGTTGGGACATCAACCCGCGGGTGCTCGGCACGGTGCCCAAGGAGGCCAGGATCACCCCGATCGACGGCTTCCACTGGGTCACCGACGCGCACTACGCCGTCCTGCCCAAGGGCGTGTCGACCGACACCCAGGCCGCCGTGCTGGCCCTGCTGGCGTTCATGCTCACCCCTGAACAGCAGGCGAAGGCGTACGACGAGGGTTACTTCTACCCGGGCCCGGCGATCAAGGAGGTCCAGCTCTCGTCGGCGCCGCAGAAGAGCCAGGACGCGATCCGGGAGTTCGGTCGCCCCGAGTATGACGCGCTGATCGCCGGAAACCCGACCGAGGTCCCGCTCGACGCGAAGAGCCTGGTGGCGGCGTTCAGCCGTTGGGACCGCGAGATCGGCGGCGGCAAGGTCAAGCAGGGATGAGCGCCTTCACCCAACTGCGGCTGGACGGGGTGTCCCGCCGCTTCGGTGGCCAGGCCGCGCTCACCGAGCTGGACCTGACGATCGAGGCGGGGGAGTTCATCGCCCTGCTCGGCCCGTCCGGCTGCGGCAAGTCGACGGCGTTGAACTGCCTGGCCGGGCTGCTGCCGTTGACGGAGGGGAGCATCTGGCAGGACGAGCGGCGCATCGACACCCTCCCACCGGAGCGGCGCGGCTTCGGCATGGTGTTCCAGAGCTACGCCCTCTTTCCGCACCTGACGGTCCGGGCGAACATCGCCTTCGGGCTGCGGATGCGGCGGCTGCCCAAGGAGGAGACACGCCGGCGTACCGCGGAGGCGGTGCGGCTGGTGCGACTGGAGGACCACGTCGACAAGTTGCCCGGTCAGCTCTCGGGTGGCCAGCAGCAACGCGTCGCCATCGCCCGCGCCGTCGTGTTCGAGCCGTCCCTGGTGTTGATGGACGAGCCGTTGAGCAACCTCGACGCCAAACTGCGCCTGGAGATGCGGACCGAGATCCGTCGGCTGCACCAGTCGTTGGGGCTCACCACCGTCTACGTGACCCACGACCAAGAGGAGGCGCTGTCCCTGGCCGACCGGCTGGTGGTGCTGCGGGAGGGGCGGGTGCAGCAGATCGGCTCGCCGCGTGAGCTGCACACCCGACCGGCGAACTGGCACGTCGCCGACTTCATGGGCTACCGCAACCTGTGGCGGGGGCGGGTGGAGCAGTCCGACGGCACTCGGGTCACCGTCGAGTCGTCCGGCCATCGCCTGCTCGGCGAGGTGGTGGGAAGCCTCCAGCCCCGGGGGGACGTCATGGTCGCGGTACGCCCCGAGGACATCCGCGTCGACGGGCCCGGCGAGACCCGCAACACCATGTCGGCGACCATCGAGGTGGTGGAGTACCAGGGCCGCGAGTTGGCGGCCGAGGCCCGTACCGACACCGGGCTGCTGCTGCACCTGCGGACGGAGCAGCGGATCGCGCCGGGCGACCAGGTCAAGCTCGCCGTCGACCCGCAGCGGCTGCTCGTCTATCCCGCCGACGCGTCGGCGCAGCCCGACCGCCTCGCTGACGCCCCGGGGGCGACGCGGTGAGCGGGCCCGGGAGGCCGCTGGCGCACTGGCAGCACCGTCTCGCCGAGCGGGGCGTCGATCGTCAGCTCTGGTTGCTGGTCCCGGCCCTGGTGTTCGTCATCGCCCTGTTCCTCTACCCGTTCTTCTACGGGCTGACGCTCTCGTTCCAGCCGACGAAGGGCGGGCCGTTCAGCGACTACGCCCGGTTCTTCTCCGACTCCTACGAGCGGGGCACGATCTGGATCACGCTGCGGATCGCGTTGCCCGCCGCGCTCCTGAACGTCCTCGCCGCGGTGCCGATCGCCTACCGGATGCGCGGCCGGTTCCGGGGCAAGCGGCTGGTCACCACGCTGCTGGTAGTGCCGATCACGCTCGGCACGGTCCTCACCGCACAGGGGCTCCTGAACTTCCTCGGCCCGACCGGCTGGTTCAACCGGATCCTCCTCGCCACGCACCTCGTCGACGAGCCGGTGCGGCTGACCCACAACTACTGGGGCGTGTTCTTCTCGCTGGTGATCACCGGCTTTCCGTTCGCGTTCCTGCTGGTGCTCTCGTACCTGTCCGGCATCGACCCGACCCTGGAACGGGCGGCCGCGACGCTGGGCGCGGACTGGCGTCGCCGGTTCACCCGGATTACCCTGCCGCTGCTGATGCCCGGCCTCGCTACGACCTTCTGCCTGACGTTCGTCCTGGCGTTCAGCGTGTTCCCGTCCGCCGTTCTGGTCGGCAACCCGGCCGGGGAGACCCGGGTCATCTCCCTCGCCGCCTACCAGGCGGCCTACGAGCAGTACGACTATCCGTACGCGTCGGCGATCGCCATGATCATGGGCTTCGTCGAGCTGGTCATCATCGCTGTGGTGCTGGCCGCTCGTAGCCGCTTCTACACCGGCTCCACCGGAGGCAAGGGCTGATGGCAACGACCACCCAGGCCCCACCAGCGCGGCCCCCCGCCACCAGCACCGACCGGCGGCGACGCATCGCCGCGCGCCCGGCCGCCTGGATCGTGTGGGGCGTCGTCGTCTTCTTCTTCCTCAACCTGCTGGGCGTCGTGGCGTCCGTGCTGGTCAGCTCGTTCGGCCAGCGCTGGTTCGACACCTGGCTCCCGGACGGCTACACCACCAGCTGGTACGCCCGAGCCTGGGACGAGTTCGCGCTTCTCCAGGTCATCGTCGTGACGCTGGAGGTCTCCGTACTCGTCGTGGGTCTCTCGCTACTGATCGGCGTGCCGGCCGCCTACGCCCTCGCGCGGCGCTCGTTCCCGGGCAAACGGCTGATCTTCCTGGTGTTCCTGCTGCCCATCCTGATGCCCCCGATCACCTACGGCATCCCGCTGGCGACAGTCCTCTACAAGTTCGGCCTGGCCGGGCACATGTCCGGCGTGGTGCTCGCCAACCTCGTGCCGTCGGTGCCCTTCGTCATCCTGACCATGACCCCGTTCATCGAGCAGATCGACCCGAGGATCGAGAGCGCCGCGCGCATGTGCGGCGCGGGCCTGCGGACGGTGTTCCTCCGGGTCCTCACGCCGCTGCTCGTGCCGGGCATCCTCGCCTCGGCGATCCTCGTGCTGGTCCGCACCGTGGGCATGTTCGAGCTCACCTTCCTGACCGCGGGGCCGGACTCGCAGACCCTGGTGGTGGCGCTCTACTACTCGATGTCCGCGTCCGGGATCAGGGCTCAACAGTCGGTCGACGCCATGGCGGTCATCTACACCTCGATGATGCTGGTCCTCCTCGTCGTCGCGCTGCGCTACGTCAACCCGACCCAGCTGGTGGCCCAGGTCAAGGACGAGCCGGAGCACTGAGGCCGGCGCAGGCCACCTCGTCGAGGATCTCACCCAGCCGGCCCGCGACCGTGATGAGTGCTGGCAGTTTCGTCCGCAGGCCGCGGTAGGTCGCGGCGAGGGCAGGGTCGACCGCGATCGGCTCGGTGCGGGCACCTTCGGGATCGAGCTGGGCGACGGCCCCGGGGAGATCGGGGGCCAGGCCGATCGCGAAGAGCCCGAGCGCGGCCGCGCCGAGGGCGACGTCGTCGGCCGAACCCGACGCCCGCACCGGGCAATCCAGGACCGCGGCCATCACCGCACGCCACAGCGGAGATCGGAACGCGCCACCGCTTAGGCGAACGCTGCTGACCGGTGTCAGCTCGGCCAGGCGGTCACGGACGCCGCCGAGCTGGAGGCAGACACCCTCCACGGCGGCCCGTACGAGGTGACCGCGAGAGTGCTCGCTGCGCAACCCCAGGTACGCGCCCGGCGGGCCAGATTCCCCCGCCGGGGCCCGGTCGGCCTGCAGATAGGGCAACATCACCAGTCCGTCGCTTCCCGGGGCGATCCGCTCGGCGAGAGCCAGGAGCTCGGGTGCGGCGAGCTGGTCATCGGACGCCGGGCGAAGGCCTGGTTCGAGCGCCCTACCGGCCCAGCGCACGACGTTGCCGCCGTTGTTGACCGTCTCACCGATCACCCAGGCGTCCTCGGTGAGCGCAGCGCAGGAGAAGGTCTCCGTGGGGTCGACGAGCGGCGCCGCGACGACCGTCCGCAGGGCCCCGGTGGCCGCGAGTGTCAGACCGGCGACCCTGCTGTCGATCGCCGCCATGCCCAGGCTGCTCGACGGACCGTCACCCGCGCCAACGACGACAGGTGTGCCGGACGGCAGGCCGACCGCCTGCCCGGCCGCCGAGGAGAGCCGCAACACGCCCGTCGTGGGTAGGACCGGAGGCAGTTGCCTACCGGACACCCCGACGAGGTCGAGTACGCCCGCGCTCCACACCCGACGATGGATGTCGAACATGCCGGTGCCGGACGCCGACGACAGCTCGGTCACCAACGTTCCGGTCAGCCGATGGACCAGGTAGTCCTTCAGGCCGATCCACCACCGCGTCGCCGTGCAGAGGTACGGCTCGTGGCGGGCGAACCACAGGAGTTTGCAGAGCGGGCTTCCCGGGTGCACGGGCGTGCCGGTAACCCGGTGCAGCTCCCGGCTCTGGCCGGAGACCCGTAGGTCGTGGGCCACCTCGGCGGACCGCGTGTCACGCCCGGTCAGCAGCGGCGTCACCGGGCTGAGTGTCGCGTCCAGCCCGATCACGCCGTACCTGGGGGAGCTGAACGCGAGGGCGACGACCTCCGCCCCGGCGGTGTCGGCGACACACGCGGACACCGCCGCCAGGGTGGCCGCTACCAGCACGTCGGGGTCTTGTATCTGCCAGCCGGGCAGCGGTTGGAGCAGCGGGAACGCCCGCGTCCGGATGTGTCGGGCGGAGCCGTCCAGCGCGAACGCGCCCGCCCGTACGGCGGTGGTGCCAACGTCGACCCCGAGGATGACACGACGCTCCGGCCCCATGAGCACATGGTCGAGCGGTGGTCGACCGGTGGGCAAGCGGTTGCGCGCAGTTGTCGTGTCGTGCGGGCCAGAGATCAGGGTCGAATCGGCAACAGCCGATCACGTGCAGCGTCGCGGCGTATCTCTGACCACCAGTGGTGCCGGCGGTGGCGCCAGCGCCCGGGTCAATGGCCGACGACGCGGCCGAGGAAGCGCTCACCAACCTCGGCGATGTCCTCGGCGGTCCACTTGAGGGCGGGGGTGGCGACGGTGACCTCGGTCATCGCCATACCCGGCACGGCTGTTTCCTGCCACCCGGCGACGAACCACACCTTTTCCTCCTCGGCGAGTGCGAGCGTAGCGTCGTCGAGCGCCTGCGCCGAGTGGGGCAGCCAGAGACGGAATCGATGGGTGTGCGGAGGTTCTGGATACACCCGCGCGCCGGGAAGCGCGCTGAGTGCCGCGGCGACTGTTCGCGCGTGCCGCACATACTCGGGGATGCGAGGCAGCTCCCTGTCGAGTCCGGCGAGTGCGGTCAGAGCGGCTGGCCACTGCTGGAACACCTCGCCGCCGTAGCGGTGCCGCCAGATGCGGGCGTAGGAGGCGAGCTGCGTGGTGCCCGCGAGCGCCGCCCCGCTGATACCGCCGATCGTCTTGTAGAACGAGACGTAGGTGCTGTCGGCGAGGTCGGCGATCTCGCTGAGGGTGTGTGCCAGGTGTGGGGTGGATTCCCAGATTCGGGCGCCGTCGACGTGCACGCGGGCGCCGATGGCGCGCGCGGCGGCGGATGCGGCGGCGAGCTCGTCCCAGGAGGGAAGGACGAAGCCGGCGTCGCGCAGCGGGAGTTCGATGACGACGGTGCTCACGGGTTCGGCGAGGGCGGTGATCTCCTCGGCGGTGGGGTTGCGCGGCGCGGTGGTCGGCCAGGTGCTGCGCAGGCCGCTCAGGTGGGCGTAGGCATGCCGTTCGTCCATCTCCAGGTGGCCGAGCGGGTGGAGAGCGACCGTCGGGTGCCCGGTGCGGTCAGCGCCATAGCGCAGCGCGACCTGCTGGGCCATCGTGCCGGTGGGGAAGAAGACGGCGGCCTCGGTTCCCAGTAGTCCTGCCACGCGTTCTTCAAGCGTGTTCACCGGACCGTCGCCGTAGAAGTCGGGCTGACCGTCCAGATCACCGCCTGCGTCCATGTCCGCGAGCCGCTCCCTCATGGTCGTGGGCCGGATGCCGGAGAGGATCTGGTCGCAGGCGCGCAGCGCGGCAAGCCGACGCTGCCTGGTGTTGTGGGACATCGGCGGATCGTCGCATGTCAGCGCAACAGCGACCAATCGGTTTCCGGCGGCAGGAGATCAGCGTCAGCGAACGAGCTGCCCTAGTCGCAATCGGCCCGGCTGGACGACATCGGCGGCTGACTCCAAAGACCGCGTAGTGATCATCAGGGCGCCTGAGCGCGGTTGGGGCGTGGGTGGTGACAGGATTGTTGGCATGTCTGCTCGCGCACTGAGCTTCGGGATGGTGGCCGAACAGTACGAACGGTACCGACCGGGCTATCCCGCCGAGCTTGTCGACCTGGTGCTGACGTACGCGGGTCGGCCCATTCGAACCGCGCTGGAGATCGGCGCCGGAACCGGCAAGGCGACCCGGCTGTTCGCCGGAGCGGGCGTCACCGTCACCGCGACCGAGCCGGACGAGGCCATGCTCGCCGAGCTGCGCAAGCACGTGCCAGCAGGCGTCCGGACCGTGCGGGCCGCGTTCGAGGACCTGCGGCCGGGCGCGACGTACCACCTGGTCTACGCGGCGGCGGCACTGCACTGGACAAAACCGGAAGGGCGATGGTCACGGGTGGCCGCGCTGCTGGAACCCGGCGGCGTGTTCGCCTCGTTCGGTGGGCCGAGAAAGCTGGTCGACCCGGCGGTGGCCGACGCTGTCCGTGCCGCCCGGGCACCCTTCCTGGAGAGCGACGAGATTCCCTCTCCCGACGGCACGCCCCCGGGGCAGGCCATGCAGTGGCCGGGCACGGAACTCCAGCGCTCCGAATGGTTCACCGATGTGCGGCAGACCGTGATCGAGCGTCGGCTGACGATGAGCGCGCGCGACTACGTCGGGCATCTGTCGACGATCTCGGCGTATCTCGAGCTGCCGACCTCGAAGCAGGAGCAGGTCTTCAGCCAGATCGAGCGGGTACTGCCCGAGACGGTCGAGCTTGCCGCCGACATCGTCGTGCATCTCGCCCGTCGGCGCCCCGATCAGTAGCGCCCGCTGACGCTCAGACCAGGAACTCCTCCCGCATCCGCGCGCCCAGGTTGATCCCGCCCACCGCCCGTGGGCCGGCCGGGTCGTGCACGGCCACTGTGTTGTTGCGACGCATCAGCTCCCGGACCGCGGGCGGCAGCCGCGGCGGGTCGTCCATGGCCGCGAGGACCTGCCCGGCACTGACGATCAGTCGGTCGGCCAGGGTGGCGGCGTCGGTGTCCACCCGCACCCGGCCGTACTCCCAGCCGGAGGTGGTCAGGTCGAGCACCTCGAACACGCGGGTCACCAGCGGGTTCGGGTCGGTCACCCGGTCGAGCCGGGGCGCCCGGTTGCCGACCACTGTGACGGCGGCGGCCACCTGCGCGTACGGGTGGAAGCCGCACGGCAACGCGAACAGCGGCCAGCGCAGGGCCGGGCCCGCCTCCTTCCACAGCGGCCGGTAGTTACGGCGGTGCACCAGCAGCCGCCGGCCCGTCCGCCGGTGGATCTCCTGGGCCTGGGCCTGAAGGTCCACGTGGGCCTCGTCGGCGACCTGACTCACGATCCGGGTCGCCACCACCAGGCCGTCGTCACTGTCGAGCGAACCGGTGAGCGCGTCGACCTGCTCGGTGAACCGGATCCGCGCCTGGGGGCCGTACCGGGACTGGACGTCGTGCAGCAGCGCCTGCTGGCGTCCCGGGTCGAGCTGGACCTTCCTACCGCCCAGCAATCGACGGAGCCAACGCATGTCGCCTCGATTCAGCAGAGCCGTCGCGGACGGCGGCAATGCTAGTGCGTCGACCGTCCCTCATGTTCCCAAGGGGGGTTGATCGACTCCTGCCTCGGGGGCGGCGATCACCGCCGACGCGGGGTGATCAGCCCCGACTCGTACGCCCACACGACCAGCTGGGCCCGGTCGCGGCAGTGCAGCTTCGTCATCGCCCGGTTGACGTGTGTCTTGGCGGTCAGCGGACTGATCACCATGCGCGCGGCGATCTCGTCGTTGGTCAACCCACGGGCGACCAGCTCGACGATCTCCTGCTCCCGGGCGGTCAGCACGTCACGTCCGGCCGTCGGCACGGCCGGCGGTGGGCCGGCCACGAACTCACTGATCAGGGTGCGGGTGACAGTCGGCGCGAGCAGCGCCTCACCGCGCGCGACGACGGTGACGGCGTGCAGCAGGTCGGCGGGGTCGGCGTCCTTGAGGAGAAAGCCACTGGCGCCCGCGCGGAGGGCGGCGAACACATAGGAGTCGAGCCCGTAGTTGGTGAGGATGAGAACGCGGATCGCGGCGAGGTCGGGATCAGCGGCGATGCGCCGGGTGGCCTCGATGCCGTCGAGGCCCGGCATCTGCACGTCCATCAGCACGACGTCCGGGCGCAGACACCGCGACAGGTGGACGGCCGAGGTGCCGTCGGTCGCCTCGCCGACGACCTCCAGGTGGTCCTCGGCGTCGAGCAGTGCCCGGAAGCCGGCTCGCATCAGCGCCTGGTCGTCGGCGAGCAGCACCCGGATCATCCCGACTCCCGCAGCGGGAAGGTGGCCCGTACGGTGAACCCGTGGTCGTCGTGCGCGGCGGTCCGCAGCGTGCCGCCCAGGGCGCTGACCCGTTCCCGCATGCCGCGCAGGCCCACGCCCGGGGTGAGCGGCTCAGTCGGCGACGCCTGGCCGTCGTCGGTGACCGCGACGGTCAGCCCCGCCGGGGCGTACTCCACCTGGATGTGCGCTGTCGCGGGCCCGGCGTGGCGGGCCACGTTGGTGAGCGCCTCCTGGATGACCCGGTACCCGGCCTGGTCGACCTCGTCGGGCAGCTCCCCGCGCCGGCCGGTGACGGTCACCTGCACCGGTACGCCGACCGCCCGGGTCCGCTCGGCCAGCTCGTCCACCCGGGCCAGCCCCACCCGGTCGCCGTCGGTTGGTGCGCGGAGGACGTCGAGGGTAGTGCGGAGTTCCCGCATCGCGGCGCCGCTGGCCTCCTGGATCGCCAGCAGCGTGGCCGACGGTTCCTCGCCGTGTTTGCGGGCCAGGTGCACGGCGATCCCGGCCTGCACCTTGATCACCGAGATGCTGTGGGTCAGGGAGTCGTGCAGGTCGCGGGCGATGCGCAGGCGTTCCTCCCCGGCGCGCCGCAACGCCATCTCCTCGCGGGTGCGTTCGGCCTCGACCGCCCGCTGCTCGACCTGCTCCAGGTACGCCCGACGCTGCCGGGCGACGAGCCCGGCGACGTTGGCCGCCACGAACCAGCCGAGCAGCAGGGCCGTCCGCTCGGCGACCAGCTGGCCTGGTCGGCCGTCCGGCGCCATCGAGATGTCGCGGGCCAGGAAGCTACCGAGGAAGGCGAGACTGGCCACGGCGGCGGCCCACCGGTGTCCCTGCCAGGCGCTGACGTAGACCGCGCAGAGAACGGGGAACGCGGCGGACACCCCGGGGTGCACCCGGACGTGGACGGCCAGCATGGCGACGGTGACCACGCCCAGCGCCACCACCGGGTAGCGCCGGCACGCCGCCAGGGCCACCACAGTGGCGAGGACCAGGGCGACGTCGAGCGCCTCGACCGGCGCGGCGTCCGGGGTGAGCACGGCGTTGCCGAGCAGGAGGACGCCGAGGGCGAGACCGCCGAGGGCGTACGGGAGGTCACGGCGCATGGTCGCACTGTAGAGCGGCCGTCGTCGCTGGAGCATCCCGCGCGCGTGGTAGCTGCGGCGTACCACGGACGCGGTATGAGCGGCGGGGCAAATGTCTGCGGCGGCACGACGTTTTCCCGGCCCGTCGGAACAAGCATCGAGCCCATGACATACCGCTTCTTCACCCCCACGCCGACGAGAGCGGCCACCGGCCGCACCGCCGCCGTCTACCAACAGTTGCGCGACGACTTTCTCGGGCCGTTGCCGACCTTCCAGGCGCTCTCGGCAGTGCCGGAGGTGCTGGCCGCGACCTGGGCCCTGATGCGGGAGGCGCTGCTCGCCGGGGACGCGCCCCGGGTCGACCGCGAACTCGTCGCGGCCGCGGTGTCCCGGGCCAACCGCTGTCAGTTCTGCGTCGACGCCCACGTGCTGCTGCTGCACGCGCTGGGCGCACCGAAGCTGGCCGAGGCCGTCGCCCGGGGCGAGACGCCCCCCGAGCCGAGGCACGCCGCGCTCGTCGGTTGGGCGCAGGCGAGCCGCAGCCCCAGGGCCGCCGACTGGACCGGCACCTACGGCCCGGAGATCACCGGCACCCTGCTCGCCTTCCACTTCATCAACCGGGTCGTGTCCGCGTTGCTCGGCAGCGATCTGCTCCCCGGCGGCCTGCAACGCTCCCCGCTGGTGCGCTCGGTCGGGGGCCGGCTCTACGCCAAGGCGGCCCGGGAGCCGAAGGAGCCCGGCCGAAGCCTCCCGCTCCTGGACGCCGACGCGACGGCATCACCTCCCGCCTGGGCGGGGGACAGCCCGGTGGGCGTCGCCTACGCGTCGTTGCGCAACGCCGCCGCAGGGGGTGGGGACCTGCTGCTGGGCGACGTGGCGCGCCAGACCGTCACGGCCACCGTGCGCTGGGAGGACGGGCGGTTCCCGGCCCGGCCCGCGGACTGGGCCGTCGACCTGGTCCGGGACGTGCCGGGCAGGGACCGCATCGGGACGCGGATCGCGTTGCTGGCGGCGTTCGCGCCCAGCGCGATCAGCCCGGGCGACGTCGCTCTCTGGCGGCTCTCCCACCCCGCCGACGCCGACCTCGTGCGGTTGGTCGCGTACGGGGCGATCACGGCCACCGATCACGTCGCCCGGGCCCTCGCCTCGGCGCGCCTCTAGGAGGTAACCCATGCGCAAGGCTCTCGTCATCGTCAGCGCCGTGTTGCTCGTCGCGTTCGCAGTGCAGTTCGTCCTCGCCGCCGTGGGCGGGTTCACCAGACCCGCCGGCGAGGACGCGTACGCGCTGCACAGCGTCAACGGCATGGCGGTCATCCCGATTCTCACAGTGCTCACCGCAGTGTTCGCCGCGCTGGCGAAGGCGCCCGGAAAGGTCATCGGACTGGCGATCCTGCCGATCGGCCTCGTCCTCCTCCAGCCACTCATCGCCATGTTGGCCGAGGCGTCCACCGACGCGTCGGGTGTCAGCACCCCGCTCGGCCTGACCATCGGTGGGTTGCACGCGCTCAACGGAATCATCGCGGTGCACGTGGTGGTCGGCGTCCACCGGGCGGCGCGGCAGTTGGCCGTCCCGGCTCCCGCCGACGCGGCTCGGCTGGTCACCCGGGAAGGAGAGCCGGCATGACCACCGGGTCGCTGCTCGTGGCCGACCTCGTGATCGCTGTCCTCGCGGCCGCCACCTGGCTGGGGGGTGGCGCCGCGTCCGCCGCCCGCCGCCGCCCGCTCGCACTGGGACTGGCGGCCGTCGCGCTGCTCGCCACGCTCGCCCGCGCGATCACCATCACCGCCCTCGTCCGCGCCGGCTGGTGGTTCGCCGCGGAGAAGGTCCTCATCGCGGCCCCACTGTCGCTCGCGGCCGTGGGCGTCGCCGGTCCGCGGTTGCTGCGGGCCCCGGGCGACATCCGGGCCGTCGCGGTCCCGCTGCTCTTCGCCGGGTACGCCACGAGCAGCGCCCTGCTCGTGACGATCCTGCACGGCTATCCGGCGTCGGCCGGGGCGGGGCTGCTCGCGGTCGCCGGGGTCGTGGCGGCCACGGCCATCTCGGGGCGTGCGCTCGGTGCGCGCCCGTCCCGGACGGTGTCCCGGGTGGCCCTCGTGGTGGCGATGGCGGCGCTGTTGACCGGAACCGGCTTGACCGTCGCCCCGGGGGCCGCGCCCGCCGTACCGCATGAGCATGGTTTCCCGGCGGCCCGGATCGCCGACGAACCCACCCGGCGGTTCACCCTGACCGCCGCGACCGCCACTGTGGACGCGGACGGCCGGAACGTCGCGGCGTGGGCGTTCAACGGGCAGGTCCCCGGACCGGAGCTGACCGCCACCGTCGGCGACGTCCTGGAGGTGACGCTGCGCAACCGGGACATCGGGCGTGGCGTCACACTGCACTGGCACGGGTACGACGTGCCGAACGATCAGGACGGGGTGCCCGGGGTGACGCAGGCGGCGGTGCGGCCCGGGCAGGAGTTCGTCTACCGGTTCCGCGCCGACCAGGCCGGAACGTACTGGTACCACACGCACTCGGCCTCCGATGTCGGTGTGCGGATGGGTCTCTACGGCGTGCTGGTGGTGCGACCGGGCCCGGTGACCGGCCTCGACGTCACAGTGCCGGTGCACACCCTGGCGGGCCGTCCGTTGCCCGCGCCGAGAGTGGAGAAGGTCGACGCCGGCCTGCCGGCGCGGATGCGGCTGATCAACACCGACAGCACGACGCACCGGTACGCAGTGGCCGGGACCGCGTTCCGGGTGGCCGCTATCGACGGCGTCGACCTGCGCGGCCCGACGCCGCTGGTGGACACCGCGGTGCTGATCCCGGCCGGGGGCCGCTACGACCTGGAGTTCACCGCGCCGGCCACGCCGGTGGCGCTGTTCGTCGACGGGCGGGCGGTTTACTCGACCGGCCCGGTGTCGACGGCGACCGGCGCCTGGCCGGTGCTCGACACGCTCGGCTACGGCGCTACCGCTCCGGTGCCCTGGTCCCGGTTCGACAAGACGTTCACCCTCGTCCTCGATCGTGGCCTCGACCTGCGCAGACTGCTACCGCGGTACGCCCACACCGTCAACGGCGCGGCCGACCCGGACATCCCACCGCAGGTCGTACGCCTCGGCGACGTCGTGCGGTTCACCATCGTCAACCGGTCGCAGATCGTGCACCCGTGGCACCTGCACGGCCACCACGTCCTGGTGCTGGCCCGCGATGGCGAGCCGGCGGCCGGGAGCCCGCTGTGGCTGGACTCGTTCGACGTCCGTCCGGGCGAGGTGTGGGAGGTGGGATTCCGGGCCGACACTCCCGGGATGTGGGCCAACCACTGCCACAACCTGGCGCACGCCGACGCCGGGATGATGCTGCACCTGACGTACTCGTGATCGTGCTGCGGGCCGATGAGCCGCGCACCTGTGCCAAGCTGGTTCATGCCCTTGAGCGCGCATCACCTGAGAGCGTCGGTCGCCGTGTCGGACATCTCGGCGGCGGTCGCGTTCTACGAAGGCAAACTGGGCCTACCGGCGTTGCGGTCCGGGCCGAGCGCGACAGTCGTCGACGGCGGCCGGGTCTACGGTTCCGGTGGTGGCCCGGCCCTCAACGTGTTCCAGTCGGTCACCGCCGGGAAGACTCCGGCAACACTGGCGACGTGGTATGTCGACGACATCGACCAGATCGTCGACGAACTCTCGTCGTCCGGCGTCGAGTTCATCCGTTACGAGCAGTTGACCCACGACGCCAAGGGGATCACCGCGCGGGCAGGTGGTGGGCGCATCGCCTGGTTCCAGGACCCGGATGGCAACACCTTCGCTGTCGAAGCTGACGTCTGAGTCGGGAAGTGTGGGTAGCTTTCCTGTCATGACTGAGGACAGCTTCCGCTCGGTGGAGATCGAGCGCACCAGCCTGGGCAACTACGTCGTGCGGAACTCCCGTGGCGGTTCGGTGTCGTTGGGCGCGGGCGAGGACGCCAGTTTCACGCCGGTGGAGCTGCTCCTGGCTGCCATCGGCGGCTGCACCGCGGTGGACGTCGACCACATCACCAGCCGCCGCGCCGAGCCGACAAAGTTCGCCGTCGCCGTGACCGGTGACAAGGTTCGGGACGAGGCCGGCGGAAACCGGATGCGGAACCTGCGGGTCGAGTTCACAGTGACGTTTCCGGAGGGCGCGGACGGCGACCAGGCGCGCGAGGCGCTGCCCCGCTCGCTGCAGCAGTCACACGATCGGCTGTGCACCGTTTCCCGTACCGTTGAACTCGGCACACCCGTCTCGATCGTCGACACGGCCGAGCCACCCGCCCCTGATCCGCGCTGAGCACTGCTACTCAGGCCCGTGCGGTCCGTTCGTGTGAGGGTGACGGGATGCGTCGACTACTGGTGCCACTGTTGATCGTCCTCACCGTGGTGGTGGCGTGCGCCGACCCGAACGCCCAGCCGGGTCGCTCGGACCCGACGGTCGCGGAGCCGGCGCCCACCGAGCTGCTCGCCGACGGCAGCGTGCCCTGGGCCGACCTGAAGATCACCGACGAGGACTTCAACGGCCGCCCTGCCGCGCCGAGAACGCCGGCCGCCGGCAGCGAACCCTGCCGGGCGGAGCAGCTGACCGGCAGGCTCACCACCTGGACGCGGCCCGGCACCAGCGGTGAGACGCCTCGGGGCTTCGATGCCGCCATCGGCAAGCTCATCGGCGAAGTGGACGTGCGGAACTCGTCGACAGTCGAGTGCACCCTTCAGGGCGAGGTGCCCACGACCATGCTCGCCGGTGGCCGTGAGATCCCGATGCTCTACACCCACGGCATCGACGAGGAGGGCCGCACCCGGGTGGTCGCCGTGCCGGCCGGCGGCAACGCCAGCCTGCGCGTGGACTGGTCCGGGCCGTTCTGTCAGCCCGTGAAGGGGGCGTTGGAGCTCGCCATCGAGCTGCCGCACGACGGCGGCAGGTTGCGCGCACCCGTCACCGCCGACGAGCGTCCGGGCTGTCCGCAGGGGGAGGGGGTCCACCCCCGCGCGCGGGGGACGCTGTCCGCGAGCGGGTTCACCGAGCCGGTGACGGTGTCGAAGCCCCCGTCATCGCCGCTCGACCAGCTCACCGTCGCCGTTCAGGGGCCGACGACCGCCGTCGCCGGGTCGCGGCTCTCCTTCCGGGTGACGCTGGGCAACCCGACCGACGGCCCCCTCGCGCTGGACCCCTGCCCGGCCTACCTCATGGAACGGTTCTCTCTCGGCGACGCGACGAACGACGCGGTGAACTCGGCCCAGCTGTACCGGCTGAACTGCCGTGCGCTCCCGCAGATCTCCGCTGGCGGGAGTGCCGTCTTCGAAATGGTCGCCGAGGTGCCGGCCTCGATGCGGGCCGGGCGCGAGCTGAGCGTGACGTGGAAGCTCTATCTGCCGCACTACGTGCAGCGGGGCAACCAGTTCGGCGTCCTCACCCTCACCGTCGTCTGAGGAAGGCCGCTGCCGGGCCAGCCGCATCGGCGAAGGCTACGTAGGCGAGAACGAGGGATAGATGTTGTTGAGTGCCTGGGAGCGCTCCCGTAACATACCTGACGCGGCCTGTTAACGCTCACAATCGGTCACCACACAGCGACCGCCACCAATGCAAAGGCCGCCGTCCCGCGAGGAGGGTGCTATATGACCAGATCCAGAGCCACCAACGTCGGTCTGGTTGCGGCCGGCGTCGGCTTACTGATGTCGTCGACAGTCGTCGCGGCGCTGCCGGCCGGTGCCGCAGCCGAGGGCTGTTCGGTGAACTACGCCGTGTCGTCGCAGTGGCAGGGCGGCTTCGGCGCCAACGTGGCGATCACGAACCTGGGTGACCCGTTGAGCAGTTGGACGTTGACCTGGTCGTACGGCGCCGGGCAGACGGTGACGCAGGCCTGGAACACGTCGTTGACGCAGAGCGGGTCGGCGGTGACGGCGAAGAACGTCAGCTACAACGCTGCGGTCCCGACCAACGGCTCGGTGTCGTTCGGGTTCAACGGGTCGTGGACGAGCAGCAATCCAGCACCGACGAGCTTCGCCCTGAACGGTGTCACCTGCACCGGTGGCACGACGCCGACCGATCCGCCGACCGATCCGCCGACCGATCCGCCGACCGATCCGCCGACGGACCCGCCGACCGATCCGCCGACGTGCAACCTTCCGTCGACGTACCGGTGGTTCTCGACGGGAGCGCTGGCGCAGCCGAAGTCGGGCTGGGTGTCGCTCAAGGACTTCACCGTCGCCCCCTACAACGGCCAGCAACTCGTCTACGCCACCACCCACGACAACGGCACCCGGTGGGGCTCGATGAACTTCGGCCTCTTCACGAACTACTCGCAGATGGCCTCGGCCAGCCAGAACGCGATGAACAACGCGACAGTCGCACCTTCGCTGTTCTACTTCGCGCCGAAGAACATCTGGGTGCTCACCTACCAGTGGGGTGGGCCCGCATTCTCGTACCGGACCTCGACCAACCCGACCAACCCGAACGGCTGGTCGGCGGCGCAGACGCTGTTCAGCGGAAGCATCACCGGTTCGGGCACCGGCCCGATCGACCAGGCGGTCATCGGTGACGACCAGAACATGTACCTGTTCTTCGCCGGTGACAACGGCAAGATCTACCGGGCCAGCATGCCGATCGGCAACTTCCCGGGCAGCTTCGGCTCCAACTACACGACCATCATGAGCGACACCACGAACAACCTCTTCGAGGCCGTTCAGGTCTACAAGCTCCAGGGCCAGACCCGTTATCTCATGATCGTCGAGGCGATCGGTTCGCAGGGTCGCTACTTCCGCTCGTTCACGGCCACCAGCCTGGGCGGCTCCTGGACGCCGCAGGCCACCAGCGAGAGCAACCCGTTCGCCGGCAAGGCCAACAGCGGCGCCACCTGGACCAACGACATCAGCCACGGTGAGCTGCTGCGCACCAACGCCGACCAGACGATGACCGTCAACCCCTGCAGTCTGCAACTGCTCTACCAGGGTCGTTCCCCCAGCTCCGGCGGCGACTACGGCCTGCTGCCGTACCGGCCGGGTCTGCTGACCCTGCAGCGCCCGGTCTGATCGAGTTCGGCTGACCCGCGACGGGCGGGCTCGGCGTCACGCCGAGCCCGCCCGCACCACTTCGGGCGCGGTTGATCCACTCGGGTTCATGGAAGTCGCGGTATTCCGGTCGTCCTGATGCCGCGACTTTCTGGAACGCGAGTCGATCAGCCTCTATGGCTGACAAAGAGGGGATACGACACGCATCATCGGGGCGGCCTGTGGCTGACGAGTTTGGGACGATGCGCCGGTCGACCTATCGACATCACCCGACTCGAAGGGACCTCGCGATGGCAACTGTCATCTCCACGCTGTTCATCTCGGCCGACGGCGTGGCCGAGATCGACCCTGACTGGCACTTCCCGTACTTCGACGAGAACATGGGCCGCGCCGTCACCGAGGACTATGACGCCGCCAACGTGCTGCTCATCGGCCGCGAGACGTACGACAGCTTCGCCGGCGCCTGGCCCGACCGGGAGGCCGCGGGTGGCGACGACGCACCGTTCGCCAAGCAACTCGGCGACATGCGCAAGGTCGTCGTCTCGCGCCAGCCGCTGGAGTTCTCCTGGCGCAACTCCGAGCTGATCGGCGGGGACCTCCTCGACGCCGTCGCCGCGCTCAAGGCCGATGCCGACGTCCGCGGAATCCTCATCCCCGGGTCGATCTCCGTCGTGCAGCAACTGCTCGCCGCCGGCCTGGTCGACGAGCTGCGTCTGCTGGTGCACCCGGTGGCCGCGCGCAAGGGCCGCAAGCTGTTCGACGAGGGAGACGCGGCGTACCACCTGCGACTGGTGGCAACGGAAGCGTTCCCGACCGGGGTCCTTCGCGTGATCTACGCGCCGGGCACGGCACCGACTCCGGTCGGCTACGAGGAGATCAAGGACCAGGTTCCGGCCGGAAACTAGGGCGCGTTTCGGGGGTGGTCGCCGCGCCGGCCGTTCTCCGACCGAGGCCGTCACAGGCCCATGTGAAGATCGCGTCGTGACTGAGTGGACGTACAACGATCGCCCGGTAGGCGTCAGGTTCCTCACCGATCGGATCCCGGAGCCGGGCCGTACCGCCGTCGAGGACGAGCTGTGGGCCTGGGTCGTGCGGGGTGAGGCCGACGCGGACGAGTTCGTCGACTTCTTCGACGACGCCGACGAGCGCTGCGGCGCCACTGACGATGAGCTCAGGGCGGCGCACGAGACGGCGTTGGCGGTTCGGCGGGAGCAGCAGCGCGAGTGGGGTGAGGTGCGCGGCAACCTGACCCGTGCCTTCGTCGAGCTCAACGAGCTGGGGGTGCTGGCCCGGGAGAACTTCAGCTGCTGTGGCACCTGCGCGAGTGCCGAGATCCATGACGAGCGGGACGACTCTCGGCACTGGCGCGGGTTTCTCTGGTACCACCAGCAGGACACCGAGTCGCTGCTCGCGAGCGAGGACGGCGAGGTCTATCTCGGGTACGGCGTCTATCCTTCGGCCGACTTCGACGAGGTCGCCTACGAGGGGCTGTCGGAAGCCGAGCAGCAGGTCATCTACCAGGCCGACCTGGAACGACTGCTGGACGAGGTCGCGTTTCCGGTGCTCCGCAAGCACGGCATGCGGGTGGAGTGGAACCGCAAGCAGTCCCGGCGGATCCGGGTCATCGGTGCTCAGTGGTACGCGCCGATCGATTGACCACCACCGATTCATCCCACACTTCGGACCGGCATTTAGTGAGGGTGATCGATATTGACGGTTTGCCTCGGCGGCGACAGGATCTCGGGCACCACCACCCTGATCCCCTCCTGGGAGGCGCCATGACCCGTCCCCGCCTGCCCCGCCTGCGGGCAGCCACCCGGTTGGCCGCACTCGCCCTCGCCACCGCCGGCGTGCTGCTCACCGTCGCCACCCCCGCCAGCGCCGCCGTGCCCACCGGGCGTTACGTCGCGCTGGGCGACTCGTACACAGCAGGTCCGCTGATCCCCACCCAGGTCGACCTCAACTGCCTGCGGTCCAACCGCAACTACCCGTCGCTGGTGGCGGCGTCCGCCGGCTCGTCGTCGTTCGCCGACGTGAGCTGCTCCGGCGCCACCACCGACGACATCCTCTACGGCGGTAGCGGCCAACTGGGCATCACGTTGCCGCCGCAGCTCAACGCGGTCACGTCGAACACGTCGCTGGTGACGGTGCAGATCGGCGGCAACGACATCGGCTTCTCCGGCATCATCGGCGACTGCGCGGAGGCGAGCGTCAGCAGCCCGCTCGGATCTCCGTGCAAGAACCGGTACACCGCCGGAGGTGTCGACCAGTTGCAGGCGCGGATCGTCGCCGCCACGCCGAAGATCACCGCCGTGCTCCAGGCGGTCCGGCAGGCCGCGCCGGGCGCGCGGGTCGTGGTGCTCGGCTATCCG
Organism: Micromonospora sp. NBC_00330; assembly: GCF_036136635.1. NCBI lineage: Bacteria > Bacillati > Actinomycetota > Actinomycetes > Micromonosporales > Micromonosporaceae > Micromonospora > Micromonospora sp. NBC_00330. The sequence goes on along the minus strand of NZ_CP108012.1, from coordinate 3,213,592 downwards.
GCGATCCTGCCGGACAGTGGTTACGGCTGCTGGCCGGTCGTTCCGATCGCCTACCAGGACGTGCCGTACCTGCGTGGCGTCGAGAAGTCGCTCAACGCGATGCTGGCCAGCGTCGCGAGCGCCAACGGCGCCACCTACGCCGATGTCTACACCCCGTCGATCGGCCGCGACGCGTGCAAGGGCAGCGGCACCCGGTGGGTCGAGGGTCTGGTGCCGCAGAACTCGGCCGCGCCGTTCCACCCCAACGCACGAGGTGAGCAGGGCATGGCCACCGCCCTGATTGCCAGGCTGAACAGCTGACCGGGCCGTAGACAGCCGGGCCCGCCCCGCCGGCAGCGGCGGGGCGGGTTTCTCCTGCGGTGCGCCGACGCGGCGCGGTCCCCAGCCTCGACGTGCTTGAAATCGAGGAGTCCGGGGTACCGAAAGCTATGCCGAATGTGGGGCAAGTCGTCGGAGACCGTTACCGCCTGGTCGAAAGCATCGCCAGTGGCGGAATGGGTGACGTGTGGCGGGCTGTCGACGAAACACTCGACCGCTGCGTGGCGGTCAAGATGCTGCAACCACGCTTGGTTACCGACGACGGCTTCGGCGAGCGGTTCCGGCGCGAGGCGCGGGCCATGGCGGCCCTGCGTCACCCAGGTGTCGCCCAGGTCTACGACTACGGCGAGGTGTCCCAATCCGGAGCGCTGGTCCTCGCCTACATCGTGATGGAGTGCGTGCAGGGGCAGCCCCTGTCGGAGCGGATCGCCGAGGTCGGCCGACTGGACGTGGCCGAGACGATGTCCATCGCCGCGCAGACCGCCCGTGCGTTGCAGGCCGCGCACGACGCCGGTGTCATCCATCGTGACGTCAAACCCAGCAATCTGATCATCGAGCCGGACGGACACGTCGTACTCGTCGATTTCGGTGTTGCGGTGACGCAGGAAGCGGCGAGCCTGACCGGAGCGAACCAGATCGTCGGCACCGCCCTGTACATGGCACCCGAGCAGGTCGCGAAGAACGAGATCACACCGGCGATCGACATCTACGCGCTGGGGGCTGTCGTCTACCACTGCCTTGCCGGTCAGCCGCCGCACCAGGGCGAGAACGCCGTCGCGGTGGCGCTGCGGCATCTGGAAGAGGAACCGTCGCCGCTGCCCGAGGACGTTCCGGCCGAGGTCCGGCGTGTGGTCGCCACCGCGATGGCCAAGGAGCCCGCCCACCGCTTTTCGACGGCAGCGGACATGGCCAGCGCGGCGCAGACACTCGCGGACCCGTCTGATTACCTGCTGTCCACCGCGACCGGGGCTACCGAGGTCGGGGCGCGGACCGAGGTCACGGCCGCCCGGCGGCCGGCCCTCGGCGGCACGGTGGGCCGGGCCGTCACTCCCGGGCCCAGAGCGCTCGCGGTGCTTCTCGGATCATTGGCCGCCGCGGCTGCCGTCCTGGTGCTCGCCGATCCCGTCGGGATCATGCCCGGCCCGACCGGGCGACCGTCGACGCCTCCCGTGGTGCCGCCGGCGGTGTCGCCAACGGTGCCGACTCAGCGGGAACCGGGCCCCGGCGTCGGCGGCGGCGAACCGGCCACCCGCGGTCCTGGGGGCATGCCGGTCCGTGCGCCCGGCTCCCCGACCCCGACGCCCAGCCGGGGCGAGGGGACGCCGGCTCCGTCGACGCCGTCCGGTGGGAGCACGACGGATGCGCCTGGTCCCACCGCGTCCGAGAGCGCTCCTGCGGAGGCGACGGAAGCTCCGACGGAAGCCCCGACGGGCGGAACGACAGCGCCGCCGACCTCGGAGACGACGGAGAACCCAGCGGCGGACCCAACCTCGGAACCGTCCGCGGAGGAATCGGCGGCGGAGGAATCGGCGGCCGGAGGAGAGAACGCGATGCCGCAGGTGTAGGGGACGGCGGCGAAGACCACTGTCTCGCGGCTGGACCGTGCCGTACCGGCCGACCCGAGGCCGTCATGGACGCCGAGGCGGACGGGGGTTGCCTGCACAACGCAGACTGGCGTGGCGACCGAGGCCGCCACGCCAGCGGTGCGATGTGTCAGGAACTGATCACTGTCAACTGGTGCGGCAGGTGATCGTCGGCCAGTTCCAGTTGCCGTTGGCCATGATCGTTAGGCCGAAGTTGTTGCCGTTGCCGTTCGGCGTCGCGGTGACGGTGCCACTGCTGCCGTTGACGGCGGCGTTCCAGCTGCTCTGAACGCTCTGACCGCCACCGAGGCCGAGGCTGACGACCCAGTTGTTGGTGCCGCTGACCGCGACATTGAGGTTGAACCGGTCACCCCACTGCTGGCCGGCGGAGATCGTCGCGTTGCAGTTGCCGGTCCCCGGGTTGCCGGTGGGGGGCGGGGTGGTCGGGTTGCCGCCGCCGCCGCTGCCCTCCCGGACGGTGATGTCGGAGCTTCCGCTGCTCTGGTAACCCTCGGTGGCCATGACCTGGTAGCTGTGGTTGGTGCCGAGGTTCAGGCCGGCCCGGGCCCAGGCGTCGAAGTGATTGGCGGTGGTGATGGTGCCACTCGAGCGCTTCTGCTGGCGGACGCTCCAGAACTGGTAGAACGTCTGGTTGCCGTCGATCGACGGGGCGTTGACCCGCTGGCTGCGGAGGATGTCGTAGGTGCCGCCGTCAGTGGTGACAGTGCCCATCCGGGTGGCGCCGCTGCTCGGGTTGTAGCTGCCGAAGTTCTCCACCACGTAGTACTCGATGAGCGGGCTGCGCGTCCATCCGTACAGGGCGAGGTAGGTGTTGTTGTTGCCCGGGTTGTAGCTGCCCGAGTAGGTGACAGTCCGTCGGTTGCCGGTGGCCCAACCCTTGCCACCGACCCAGTTGTTGGTGCTCCTGTCCCAACTGCTGGTGTATCGGCCGTCGGCGCGCAGCGTCATGCTGGCGTTGCCGCTGTCCTTCCAGAACGAGAAGTAGTACCCGTTGTGCGTGCCGGTGAGGTTCGACGTGAGGGTCCGGTCGGCCTCGGCGTACGCGTTGGTGGCCGTCATCGTGCCGGCGACGGCCATGACGGCGGCGCATGCGGCGCCCAGGAGCAACCGCATGCGGCCGCGGCCTCTCGGTTTGGTGTGGCTGGTGTCGGTCATGGAACTGTTGCCTCCTCTGACGGCTGGCGGGGGCCAGCGGCGCGGTACGCCTCGGCAGGCTGCCGGTGGTCGGGTCAACGGCCACGGCGTCGTACCGCTCGGTGGTGGTGGGGGCCGGTCGTCCTGCACGACGATCGGAGAAGTGGGTCGTGGTGGCTGGTGCTGACGACAATCGAGCGCCGTCGATGGCGACCGTATTAACCCGGCCGTCGACTTGTCAACAAATTCCGGAAACAGCGTGGCAACATCGCTGTCATCACCGGAGCGGCATCCATCCAGGTCAGTAGTCGATCAGAGTCCGAGGCGGTCACTGCGGCGTCGCGACGGCCGACCGTCAGCCGGGGTTGGGGCTGCCGAAAGTTCCGGAGACTTTCCGGACCGGATGCCCCGGCTGTGGCCAGCGGCACGGGCAGACGGTCCCGTTGCCCGGGCGGTCAGCGACGCCGCAGGGCGTTGAGCCGGGCGGCCTGGCGGGTCAGATGGTCGCGTTCGGCGAGGTTGGGGGCCTGCTGGGCGGCCTCGGCGTACAGCCGCGCCGCCGTTGCCAGATCGCCGTCGCGCTCGTGCAGGTACGCCGCCACCGCCGTGTAGCGGGGCAGCGCGTCGTCCACCGCCGCGAGCGCCGCCAGGCCGGCCCGGGGGCCGTCGGCCTCACCGACCGCCACCGCGCGGTTCAGTCGGACGACCGGGTTCCCGGTCAGACGCGCGAGTTCGTCGTACCACTCCACGATCTGCACCCAGTCGGTCTCCGCGGCGGTCGGCGCGTCCGCGTGCAGCGCCGCGATGGCGGCCTGGGCCTGGAACTCACCCAGTTGGTCGCGGGCCAGGGCCGCCTGCAGAATCTCGACGCCCTCGGCGATCGACCGGGTGTCCCAGCGGCTGCGGTCCTGCTCGGCGAGCGGCACCAGGCTCCCGTCGGGCGCGGTCCGGGCGGCGCGCCGGGCGTGGTGCAACAGCATGAGGGCGAGCAGCCCCGCCACCTCGGGGTGGTCGATAGTGGCCGCGAGCTGCCGGGTGAGCCGGATGGCCTCGGCGGCGAGGTCCACGTCGCCGGAATAGCCCTCGTTGAAGACCAGGTAGAGGACGCGCAGCACTGTGGCGACGTCACCGGGCCGGTCGAACCGCAGCCCGGAGACGGTGCGCTTGGCCCGGCTGATGCGCTGCGCCATTGTCGCCTCGGGCACCAGGTAGGCGTGGGCGATCTGCCGGGTGGTCAGCCCGCCGACGGCGCGCAGCGTGAGCGCGACAGCGGACGACGACGTCAGCGACGGGTGGGCGCACAGGAAGTAGAGCTGGAGCGTGTCGTCCACAGGGGGAACGGGCCCTGGCGCCGGCTCCTCCTCGACGAGATCCTCGCGCCGACGGCGAGCGGTGTCGGCCCGGGCCGCGTCGAGGAACCGTCGCCACGCCACGGTGGTCAGCCAGCCCTTGGGGTCGCGCGGCGGGTCGGCCGGCCAGACCCGGACCGCCTCGACCAGGGCGTCCTGCACGGCGTCCTCGGCCGCCGCGAAGTCGATTCCGCGGCGGACGAGGATCCCGAGGACGCTCGGCGTGAGGCTGCGCAGCAGCGTCTCGTCCATCGGAGCCGTCACTCCGTGATGGTGGGAGGCTCGCTCAGGAACGGGCGCAGCTCCAGCCACTCGTGGATCGGCTTCCCGCCCGCCCCGGGAGCGGCCGACAGTTCCCCGGCCAGCTCGACGGCCCGGTCGTGGCTGTCGACGTCGATCACCATCCAGCCGGCGATGAGATCCTTGGTCTCGGCGAACGGGCCGTCGGTGACCGGCGGGCGGCCCTCGCCGTCGTACCGGACGAACGTCCCCTCCGGGGCGAGTGCCTGGGCGTCGACGAACTCGCCGGTGCCCTCGAGTCGGGTCGCGAAGTCGCGCATGTACTGCATGTGGGCCGAGATCTCCGCCGGCGTCCACTGGTCCATCGGCACGTCGTTCACCGCGGCCGGGGCGCCCCGGTAGTGCTTGAGCAGCAGGTACTTGGCCATCGTGTTGCTCCTTGGTGCTGGCTGCGACCCATGGTGGTCACGTTCACTCCGGGGACGAAGCTGGTCGGCACTTCTCGACATCGCTGTCCGATTTTTTTCCTCCCGCAGGTTAACCTCGGGTGAATCGTCCGCCGTTGGGGTACCTCCGGGGGCGCAAAACTTGATTCGTTCCAAAATAGTGAGCTAGTGTTCGTACCCGTGATGTCCGACTTCGAGGCGCAGCTGCGGGCCGTCTCGTTGCGCGTGACCCGGCCCCGGTTGGCGGTGCTCGCGGCGCTGCGCGACCACCCGCACGTCGGCACCGACGCGGTGATCGCGCTGGTCCGCGCGGATCAACCCACCGTCTCCCACCAGGCGGTGTACGACGTGCTGCGCGTGCTCACCGACGCCGGCCTGGTGCGGCGCATCCAGCCGGCCGGTGCGACCGCCCGCTACGAGTCCCGGATCGCGGACAACCACCACCATGTCGTGTGCCGCTCCTGCGGCGCCATCGCCGACGTCGACTGCGCCGTCGGTCACGCCCCCTGTCTCACCGCCTCCGGCGACCACGGTTTCACGGTCGACGAGGCGGAGGTCGTCTACTGGGGCACCTGCCCCGACTGCGCGACCGAACGCACGCCCCAGAGATCCGCAAGCTCGGAAGGAAGTACATGAGCGACACCCAGGACAACGGCCCCGTCAGTGCGCAGGGCGTGGACCAGAAGGCAGCGGCTGGCTGCCCGGTCGCGCACGACTCGGTGACCGCGCACGGCAGCGAGAGTGAGAACCCGGCGATCGACTCGCCGACCCCGAAGACCGGCGGCCGTCCGCGCACCAACCGGGACTGGTGGCCCAACCAGCTCGACCTGTCGGTGCTGCACGCCCACTCGTCCAAGGGCAACCCGCTGGGCGAGGACTTCAGCTACGCCAAGGAGTTCGCGAAGCTCGACGTCGAGGCCCTCAAGCGCGACATCGTCGAGGTGCTCACCACCTCGCAGGACTGGTGGCCGGCCGACTTCGGCCACTACGGCGGCCTGATGATCCGGATGAGCTGGCACGCCGCCGGCACGTACCGCATCGAGGACGGCCGCGGCGGCGCCGGCGACGGTGGGCAGCGGTTCGCGCCGCTCAACAGCTGGCCGGACAACGCCAACCTGGACAAGGCCCGCCGGCTGCTCTGGCCGGTCAAGCAGAAGTACGGCCAGCAGATCTCCTGGGCCGACCTGCTCGTGCTCGCCGGCAACGTCGCCCTGGAGTCGATGGGCTTCAAGACCTTCGGCTTCGGCTTCGGTCGCGAGGACGTCTGGGAGCCCGAGGAGATCTTCTGGGGTCCGGAGGACACCTGGCTGGGCGACGAGCGCTACGCCTCCGAGAAGGAGATGGCGGCCGGCGTCGGCTCGACCGAGATGGGGCTCATCTACGTCAACCCGGAGGGCCCGCGCGGTAACGCGGACCCGGCCGCGGCGGCGCACTTCATCCGCGAGACCTTCGGCCGGATGGCGATGAACGACGAGGAGACCGTCGCCCTCATCGCCGGTGGTCACACCTTCGGTAAGACCCACGGTGCCGGCGTCGCCGACAACCACGTGGGCCCGGAGCCCGAGGGCGCTCCGCTGGAGGCGCAGGGCCTGGGTTGGCTGAGCACCCACGGCAGCGGCAAGGGCGCCGACACGATCACCAGTGGTCTCGAGGTGACGTGGACCGACGTGCCGACGCAGTGGAGCAACCGCTTCTTCGAGATCCTCTTCGGCTACGAGTGGGAGCTCACCACCAGCCCCGGCGGCGCGAAGCAGTGGGTCGCCAAGGACGCCGAGGCGATCATCCCGGATCCCTTCGACCCGGCGAAGAAGCACCGCCCGACGATGCTCACGACCGACCTGTCGCTGCGCGTCGACCCGGCGTACGAGAAGATCTCCCGCCGCTTCCTGGAGAACCCCGACCAGTTCGCGCTGGCCTTCGCCAAGGCGTGGTACAAGCTGCTGCACCGCGACATGGGCCCGATCGAGCGCTTCCTCGGCCCGTGGGTGGCCGAGCCGCAGCTCTGGCAGGACCCGGTGCCGGCCGTCGACCACGAGCTGGTGGGCGACGCCGACATCACCGCGCTCAAGTCGAAGGTCCTCCAGGCCGGTCTCACGATCGACCAGCTGGTCTCCACCGCCTGGGCCTCTGCCGCGAGCTTCCGGCACACCGACAAGCGCGGTGGCGCCAACGGGGCGCGCATTCGCCTCGAGCCGCAGCGCAGCTGGGAGGTCAACCAGCCGGAGCAGCTGGCCACCGTGCTGACCACCCTTGAGGGCATCCAGCAGGAGTTCAACTCCGCCGGCGGGGCGACCATCTCGCTGGCCGACCTGATCGTGCTGGCCGGTTCGGCTGCCGTGGAGAAGGCGGCGCGGGACGCCGGCGTCGAGGTGACGGTGCCGTTCCGGCCGGGCCGCACCGACGCGACCCAGGAGCAGACCGACACCGATTCCTTCCGGGTCCTCGAGCCGCGCGCCGACGGTTTCCGCAACTACCTGCGCGCCGGCGAGAAGACCCAGCCCGAGGTACTGCTCGTCGACCGTGCCTACATGCTCAACCTGACCGCGCCCGAGATGACCGTCCTCATCGGCGGTCTGCGCTCCCTCGGCGCCAACGTCGGCGGCAGCCAGCACGGTGTGCTCACCGACCGGCCGGGCGTGCTCACCAACGACTTCTTCGCCAACCTGCTCTCCCCGGGCACCCGATGGAGCGCGTCGAAGTCCGACGAGCACGTGTACGAGATCCGCGACCTGGCCACCGATGAGGTGAAGTGGACCGCCACCGCGGTCGACCTCATCTTCGGGTCCAACTCGCAGCTGCGTGCCCTCGCCGAGGTCTACGCCAGCCAGGACGCCCGCGACAAGTTCGTGGCCGACTTCGTGGCCGCCTGGACCAAGGTCATGGAGCTCGACCGGTTCGATCTCGCCTGACAGGTACCACCGACGAGCCCCGGCCGATCCGCACGTGATCGGCCGGGGCTCGTCGCCCTTTGCGCGCCGTTCAACGCGGCACCGGCGCCGTCCACCTCGATGTCACCCCCGGTGCCATTCCCTTCGCGACGAATCCCATGGATGATTTTCCTGTCTCATTGATCAGCTGGCGGACGGGCCCATCCATGGCAAGGTGTTGACCCTGCCCGGGCGGCGGGCGCGGACCTAGTCACGCAGGGAGTCAACGTGGCCCATCCCGACCTGCAGGCCGAGGCCGTGGACCAGCACGCCGGAAGCCCTGCGATACCCCGGCAACGGGTGGTCCCCGCCCCGCGGTCCCGAGCGGGCGTCGCCGACACCGCCGTCGCCTGGCGTCCGCTGCGGATCGCGATGATCGGCCAGAAGGGGATGCCGGCGACCTACGGCGGGATCGAACGGCACGTGGAGGAGATGGCCAGCCGCCTCGCCAGCTACGGCCACGAGGTCACCGTCTACTGCCGCCGGAGCTACGGCGAGACACCCGCCGACGGCTACCGAGGCGTACGGCTGCGCCAGACCCACACGATCGCGAGCAAGCACCTCGACGCCATAGTGCACGCGGCGACCTCGACCATGGCGGCGATGGCCGCGCGGCCCGACATCGTGCACTACCACGGGCTCGGGCCGGCCCTGGTCGCCCCACTTCCGCGTGCCCTGTCCCGGGCACGCGTGGTGCTGACAGTGCACGGGTTGGACAACCAGCGGGGCAAGTGGGGGCTCGCCGCGCGGGCGGTGCTGGGCAGCGCCCACTGGTTCAGCGGGTACGTCCCGCACCAGCGGGTGGCGGTCTCCCAGGGGCTCGCCGCCCACTACGGCGCCCGGTTCGGCCGCCCGACGACCTACATCCCGAACGGCGTGAACCCGGCCCGACCGGCGCGGACCCGTCAGATCCAGGACCGGTTCGGGCTGACCCCCGGCGGCTACCTGCTGCTGGTCGGTCGGCTGGTGCCGGAGAAGGCGGCCGACCTGCTGATCCGGGCCTTCCGCCGGACCGAGACACCGATGCGCCTGGCGATCGTCGGTGGGTCGTCGTTCACCGACGAGTTCGTGGACCGGCTGCGCCGGGAAGCCGGGGCGGACGACCGGATCGTCTTCACCGGGTTCGCCTACGGTGACCTGCTCGCCGAGCTGTACGCCGGCGCAGCCGGCTTCGTTCAACCGTCGCGGTTGGAGGGACTGCCGTTGACGTTGCTGGAGGCGGCCGCGTACGGGCTGCCGGTGGTCGCCAGCGACATCGCGCCGCACGTCGAGGTGCTCACGTCCGACACCGCCGGCGGGCGGTTGTTCCGCGACGGCGACGAGGACGACCTGGTCCGGGTGTTGACGTCGCTGCTCGCCGATCTGCCGGTTGAACGGGCCGCCGCCGTGGCGCTGGGCGAGCGGATCACCAGCAAGTACAGCTGGGACACCGCCGCCCGCGAGTTGGAACAGCTCTATCTCCGGCTGGCTCCGGAGCCGGGCCGACGGGCCAGGGCGCGACCCACGGGGGCCGCCGACTGACCGGACGGCGTTGGCCGGGGGAGTGTCGGATCAGCCCCCCGGGGGACGGATCAGTCGGTGCAACGGCCCCTTCTGCCGTCGGGATGACAGGACTAGATTGAACCGATCTTGTGCCGGGAGGACATCGGTGGGCCGCGCCCGGCAGCGGCCGGGCAGCGCCGATTCAGTTCAGTGGGATCAGTGGAACAACAGACGCAGCAGGTCACTCCGCTCATGACCAGGCGGCTCGACCCGACCCGCCTGCTCACCGGCGGAGCGGCGCTGGCCGCCGCGGTCGTGGCGGTGGTCGCGGGTGTCTCCATGGCGGCCGGTGACCGCAGGGGGATGGTGCTGCCGCTCGCGGCGGTCGCGGGGATCGCGGTGGCCGTCCTCGCGCTGACCCGGTTCGCCGGGTACGTGCTGCTGATGCTCGCGGTGCGCTCCTGCGTCGACCTGTTCAAGCTGACCGGCCCGAGCGCCGGCCAGGCCGACTCCGCCGGGACGGCCCGGGCGGTGGACCCCTCCACACTGCTCGCGGTGCTGTTCCTCCTCGCCGCCGGGCTCTGGCTGGCCGCACAGCTCAGCCGGCACGGGCGGCTGCGCGGCTCCCCGCTGAGCTGGGCCATGCTGCTCGTCGGCGCCAGCAGCGTGGTCAGCGCCCTCGGTGCCAGCCGGCCGGCGAACAGCCTGTTGGAGGCGCTGCGGATCCTCACCGTGGTGGTGATGTTCGTGGTGCTGGAACAGCTCATGCCGGACACCGCGGCGATCCGTCGGGTCCTGCTCGCCTGCTACGCCTCGCTGGTGCTGGCGCTGGGCTACACACTCGTGCTGTCGCTGCTCGGCAACCCGCCGGCCGAGGTGAAGGGCGACTTCACCCGGATCAGCGGCACGTTCAGCCAGTCGACCACGTTCGGCCGCTACCTGATGTTCATGGTGATCTTCGGGTTCGCCGTGTACCGCTTCCTGAGCCGTCGACTGCGGGTGTCCCTCGCGGTGCTGCTCGCGCTCTCGCTGCTGTTCCTGCTGCTCACCAACACCCGCAGCGCCCTGCTCGGCGCGGCGATCGGCCTGGTGGTGGTCGCGGCGCTGCATCGCAGCAAGCGGATGCTGGTCACCCTCTGCGTGGTGGCGGTCGCCGGGGTGGCACTGGTGCCCGCCGTCGGCGAACGCTTCGCCCAACTCGGTACGTCCCGCGCTGTCGGCGGAGACCCGACCGGAAACACCCTGGCCTGGCGGATCGGCTACTGGACCGAGATCGTCACGCTCGCCGACCGGAACCCGGTGACAGGCATCGGGCCGAACATGACCCAGCGCGAGACCGACGAGGCGAAGAAGCCGCACAACGACTTCCTGCGGGCGTACGTGGAGACCGGGCTGCTCGGTCTCGGGGCGTACCTGCTGATGCTGTTCGCCTTTCTGCACACCGCCCGGACCGCGCTGCGGCGCGCGCCTCCGGGCAGCTTCGAGCGCGGCGTCGCGGTCGGGTTCACCGGCTGCGCCGCCGCGTTCGTGGCGGTCAGCGCCGCCTCCAACGTCATTTCCAACGTGGTCACCCTCTGGTACTTCGTCGCGTTCGCCGCGGCGGCCAGCGTGATCGCCCGCCAACCGGCTCCGAACCTGACCGGCGATCAGCCACGAGGCACGTCCGTCCCGGTTTGACTGAACGACAGCATTGGGGAAAAAGTGGAGATCGTCGACTACCTGCGGGTCGCCCGGCGGCGCCTCTGGGTACTCGTGGGGGTGCCGGTGCTCGCCACCGGCGCCGCGGCCGCCATCGTCCTGTTCGCGCCACAGCAGTTCAGCGGGACCGCGTACGTGGCGGCGCCGGCGCTGGTGGGCGGTGCGGCCGGAACGCAGTACACCGGTACGCAGGCGGCGAACCAGTTCGTCGCGGCGTTCGGCGCGGCGGTCACCTCGCCTCGCGTCCTCGCCGACGTGGCCGCTGACACCGGGGTGGCGCCGGAGCGGCTGCGCGACGGGCTCGCCGTCACCCAGGTCGGCGCGAGCAGCCAGTTGGAGGTGACGTACACCGCCGGTGACCGGGCGACTGTCGCACCGGTGCTGACCGCGACCACCACCCGGGCGCTGGCCTTCCTCTTCTCCTCCCAGGTCGGTATCGCCACCGGTGAGGTCGAGGCGGCCAACGCCGACGTCACAGCGGCGACCAGGGCGATCGGCGAGTGGGAGAAGACCAACAAGGTCTCCCAGCCGGACCGGATCTACCAGGCGACGCTGGGCGAGCTGACCAGCCTGCGCCAGCAGCAGCTCTCCATGCAGGCGGTCGGTAACAGCCGCGGTGTGGACGCGGCGAACGCCGCGATCACCTCCGCCCAGAGGAAGCTCGACCAGTTGGGGCCGAAGCTCCCCGACTACCAGGCCCTGCTCGCCCAGCGGGACGCGGCGACGAACGCCCTGTCCCAGGCGCGGGAGGGGTTGCAGGCGGCGCGGGCGCAGGCCCAGGCCGCCGACCCGAAGCAGGTGACAAGCATCGGCGAGGCGCACGAGGTGAGCCGGATGACGGAGCTGGTGCGCACCGCCCTGCCGGTGGGCGGCGCGGGTCTGCTGCTCGGGGTGCTGCTGGTGGGCGTACTCGAACTGTTCTCCCGGGGTCGTGCCGCCGCCCGACCGGCGGCGGCGACCACCGCGGCCCCCTCGGCGCCGGCGGAGACCGTGACCGCGGCACGGCCGTGACCGTCGAAGAACGGGCCGCCGGGTGCGCGAGGTGACCGGCCGGTCGCCGGCCGTGCCGGAGGCCGGCGACCAGCAGGTACGCGGCATGGCCCGCGGTGGTGTGCTGAACCTGGGCAGCGCCGTGCTCAGCCAGGTGGCGCTCTTCCTGGTCATGCTGCTGCTGGCCCGGGTCCTGGGTGTACGCGAACTCGGCCGGTACGCCCAGGTCTACGCCGTGCTGTCGCTGCTGGGGCTGCTCTCGCTCTCCGGTTTCCGGGCCGGGCTGACCCGCTTCGTGGCGGTGCACCTCGCCGACGACGAGCCGGCCGCCCTCCGGGGCGCGGTCCGGCTGGGGCTCGGCATCTCGGCAGTGGCGTCCACAGTGATAGCCGTCGGTCTGGCGGTCGGCGCGCCGTGGCTCGCCGACGCCCTGCACGACCCGCAGCTCACCACCGGCCTGCGGTTGGCGGCGCTCTGCCTGCCCGCCGCCACCGTCTGCGAGGCCGCGCTCGCGGCCACCCGGGGGTGGCGCACTCAACGGGCCTACGCGCTCATCGGCCAGGTCTACGAGCCGGCCGCCCGGCTGGTGCTCACCGCGCTGGCGCTCGCCCTCGGGGCGGGCCTGACCGGCGCGTTCTGGGCGCTGGTGGCGGCGAGCTGGAGTGCGGCCGGGCTCGCCCTCGTGGCGCTCGCCCGGATGGTGCGCCGGGTGCCCGCGGCCCGGCCCGCGTACCGGCCGGGCGAGCTGTTCCGGTTCTCCACTGTCAGTTGGGTCTCCTCGCTGTCGTCCACCGGGCTGATCTGGGTGGACGCGTTGCTGCTCGGCTTCTTCGACTACGGTCCCGACGCGATCGGCGTCTACCACGTGGCGACCCGGCTGGTCACGATCGCGGTGTTCGTGCTGGCGCCGGTGAACGCCTCGTTCGGTCCGCACCTGGCGCACCTCTACCACCAGGGTCGACTGGACGAGGTACGCCGGATCTACCGGGTCGCCACCGGTTGGGTGCTCCGGCTGTCGCTGCCGGCCTTCGTGGCGTTGCTGGTCTTCCCGGAGCAGTTGCTGCGCGTGGTCGGCGGGCCGGGTCTGGCCGGCGGCGCGGCGGTGACTGTGGTGCTGGCGCTCGGCCAACTCGTGAACGCCGCGACCGGGCCCTGCGGGACGCTGCTGAACATGTCCGGCCGGGTCTCGGTCAACATGGTGGACAACCTCGCGGCCCTGCTGCTCAACGTCCTGCTCAACCTCTGGCTCATCCCGGCGTACGGCATTCTCGGCGCGGCGGTGGCCTGGGCGGTGTCGTTGGCGGCGGTGAACGTCGCCCGGGTCTGGCAGGTGCGCGCGCAGGTGCACACCGTGCCGGTGACGGCGGGCATGGTCAAGGGCCTGGTCGCCGCGCTGGTCGCGATGGGCGTCGGGTTCGGTGTGCGGTGGTTGGTCGGGGGCGGGAGCGGGCAGCTCGTCGTCGGTCTGGCCGCGATCGTGGCGGCGTACCTCGCCGTGGTGCTCGCCCTCGGGCTCAGTCGGGAGGACGTCATGGTGTTGCGCTCGGTGACCCGCCGAGGTGGTCGACGCGCCCCGGTCGACCCCGCCGACGGTGCCGATGTGGGCGCCGGCCGCCCCGTGGTCCGCTCGTGACCGGCGTCGCGCGGCGTCAGGTCACCGACCGGCTGCGTCGGGGGGTACGCGGGGCGAGGGCCTGGGGACGCGCGGCCCGGCCGGGAGAGCCCGGTCCGCTGCCCGACTTCCTGGTGATCGGTGGGCAACGTTGCGGCACCACGTCGCTGTACCACCACCTCGCCGCGCATCCCCAGGTCAGGGTGGCCAGCGGCAAGGAGTTGCAGTACTTCAGCGTCCACCACGGTCGGGGGGTGCGGTGGTACCGGGGGCACTTCCCGCGCCTCGCCCCTGGTGAGCGCACCTTCGAGGCGAGCCCGTACTACCTGTTCCACCCGAGCGTGCCGGCCCGGGTCGCGGCGGCCCTGCCGCAGGCCCGCTTCGTCGTCCTGCTGCGCGATCCGGTGCAGCGGGCCTACTCGCACTACCTGCACACCCGTTCGTACGGCGTCGAGCCGCTGTCCTTCGCCGACGCGCTTGACGCGGAGGAGGAGCGGCTGGCCCGGGCGACGCGGGGCGGCCCGGACAGCGCCGCCGCGCACCGGGCGTTGCGAAACTACTCGTACGCGGCCCGGGGCCGTTACGCCGAGCAGTTGGACCGGTGGTTCGCGCAGGTCCCGCGGGAGCGGATCCACGTGGCTCGCACCGAGGACCTGCACACCGACCCGGCCGGCACGTACGGCGACATGCTGCGCTTCCTCGGCCTGGCGGCCTTCACCCCGGAGGCGTTCACCCGGCACACCCGTCGCGTCGACAACGGCCCCTCGCAGCTGACCCCGGCTCTGCGCGAGCGTCTCGGCGCGTACTTCGCGCCGCACAACGCCCGCCTGACCACCCTGCTCGACTGGCCCGAAACCTGGCCGACCCGTTAGCGGACGGTGGCGAGGATGCGGTCCACCGGCTGGTCGGCGCAGAGCAGGACGGGGACGTCGGTCACTGTGGTGCCGCCGCCGGCCGCGCCCAGCGGGGAACCCACCGCCCCGGTTCGTCCGCCCGGTGCCGCCGGCACTGTCACCGGCGCGTTCGACGCCGACCAGAGCACCAGCGTGCTCGACCCGCCCCGGACGAACGCCACCCCGTGCAGCCTGCCGGCCACCGGGGCGGGCAGCGGGGTGACTGTGGCGCCCCGGGCCGCGTCGGCCAGGGCGGCCAGCATCCGGCCGGCCTCGCGTTCGGCGCCGTCCGGGTCGAGCAGCCCGTAGCGGACCTCGCTGCCGGCCGCGTTGTTCGGGTTGTACGCCAACGGCAGCCAACTGACCTCGCCGATCCCGCCGGCGACCAGCAGGGTGACCGTCTTGACCATCTCCGCCGCCCGGCTGGCCGGGTCACCGTCGCCGTCGCGCCAGAACTGCCCGACCTCCCACGCCTGGATCGGCGTACCCGGCGGTGTGGTGGCGCGCAGGTAGTCCAGCAGCGGGGCCACCCCGCTGAAGTGCTCGTAGAAATGCACCTGACGGACGTCGACGGTGCGGTCGGTCAGCAGCGACTCGGTCACCGCCAGGAAGCGCAGACTGCGGCTGTTGGTCTCGGTGCCGAGCGCCCGGCGTAGCTGCGCCTCCCCGCTCACCGCCGGGATCTGCTGCCCCCGGGTGCCGACCCGACGTTGGAAGTACGCCTGGTAGGCGGCGATGGCCTCGGGCATCCGACCGGCGCGCACCAGCCGGTCGGCGATACCCATGCCGTACGCGACGCTGCTGATGCCGGAGTCGACCACCCGGGCTTTCGGGTCGGTCGCGTGGATCGTCTCGGCGGCGGCTCGGACCAGCCGCCCGTACTCCTCGGGGCTGCCGGCCCAGTAGCTCGGCGCGTTGACCTCGTTCTCGATGGCGTACTCCCGCACCCCGTACGGGCCGTAGCGCTGCACCACCGAGCGGACGAACCGCTGGTACGCGCCGAGGTCGGTGGGCATCGCCGACTCGGTCTTGTTCGCCGCGCCCCGGGTGTAGCGGGCGGTGCCACCGGTAGCCCAGCACACGCCGGTGCGGATCTTCAGGTGCAGTGTGATGCCCAGCTCGCGGCTGCGCGAGGCGATCTCGTCCAGCCCCGCCCAGTCGGCCTGCCCCGCGGTCCGTTCGATCTCGCACCAGGAGATCTCCTCGTACGTCGCCGAACCGGCGAGCCGGCGCAGGTACGGCTCGAACTGCTGGTACCGCGACCAGTCCCAGTGCGCGCCGAACGGGTTGCTCACCCCGCCCACGGTGCTGGTGGTTCCGGGCGCCGCCGTCGTGGAGGGGGTGGCGGCCGGCGGCGGATCGTCGCCGCCGGCGGTGCAGCCGGCGGTGAGCACTAGCGTGACGGCGGCGGCGGTGGCGACCGCGCGCAGCCGGCCCGGGCGGGTCACCGGTAGCCCAGCGCGCGCAGGGTCGGACCGGAGAAGACCCAGACCAGCAGGCGGAGGAACGGGTCGAGTTCTCGGCGGTAGCTGCCCACCCGGGAACCGTAGATCGGGGCGGTGTCGCCCACCGCCGCGCGTCGTCGCTCCGCCTCGGTGGTGTACTTCTGGGCCACGTCGTGCTGCTTGCTGTCGTAGTCGAGGATGCCGTCCTCCCAGGGCTCGCCGAGGAACTCGAAGAGGCAGCGCATCGCCTTCTCCGGCTCGCCGACCGCCTGCTCGTACCGCAGCTCGTAGTAGCGGTCCGCCGGCAGGGTGGCGCCGACGGCCCGCGCGGCGCGGATGTAGCGCGGCCACTTCACCACGCACTTCACAGCGGACCAGTAGCCGAACCGTTTGCGGTGCGAGACCACCACGTCGCGTCCGTCCCGGATGAGGTGCACGATCTGGGCGTCCGGGAAGACCTCGGTGACGAAGTCGAGCGACATGGCGTACAGCGGAGTCTTGTCGGCCCACCGGGTCTTGCCCCGTGCGGCGGCGTAGTCGGCGTGCACACCGCCGAAGAAGTCCCGGATCCGGCGCAGCCAGTCTTCGCGCGGAAAACCGAAGCGGGCCAGTCGTTCCCAGTCCCTCCCCACGATCCGTCGCAGGTCAGGCAGGAACCGGGTCTCCGGGCCGCAGCTGATCCGCGAGTGCGAGTCCAGGACGAGGCGCACCATCGTGGTGCCCGACCGCTGGCAGCCGACCAGGAAGATCGGCGCGGTACGGGTTCCGGTCTCAGCCACTGTCGACCGCCTTCGTCGTCTCGGATCGGGCGTCGGCCGCAGCGCGGTCGAGCCGGTCGGTCAGCTCGTCGCAGCGGGCCCGGACGCCGGTGTCGATCGGTAGCCGTCGGTGGCCCGCCGCGCCGTGCGACGCGCGTGGGGCGATGTGCGCGTGCAGCCGGGGATGGTAGGGAAAGTCGAGGAAGGCGCAGAGCCGTCGGAGCTGCGCGGCGGGCTCCGCGACCAGGCTGTCGTAGCGGCAGAGCAGCACATCGGCCCGCCGGTCCAGGCCGAGCTGGAAGAACAGCGAGTTGCGGACGTACCAGAACAGCGCCGCGCCGCTGTGCGGATCCAACCCCTGCGGGTCGTGGGCCCGGATCAGCTCGATGGTGTCGGCGTCGAGGCGTTGCCCCTGCCACCGGCGGCCGATGGTGCCGTCGGCGATCGCGCGCAGGGCCCGCAGGTTGGCGTCACCGAACTTGGCGACCTCGGAGCGGGCCCGGTCGTCGACGTCGCGGTAGACCCAGAGCGCGCGCCCGGGCGTCAGCCCCGGCAGGGCCAGCAGCTCGTCCACGCGGTGGCTCTCGCAGAGCGGCTTGACCAGGACGTACGCGTGCCGGCTGCGGTGGAGGGTGGCGGTCAGCACCGGGTCCGGGCGCAGTTGGAAGCGGTGGAAGACGGTGCTGTCGTTCTCGTTGCGGACCTCGACTTCTCCGGCGGCGTCCAGGCCCCGGACCAGCATGTTCGTGCCGGAGCGTTGCAGACCGACCAGGTAGACCGGCATCGCCGAGCCGGCTGCCCGGCCGGCCCGCCGTCGCCAGCGTCGCTTCGCCAGGGCGGTGCCGATCCGGTCGATCGGGTTGAGGCGGTCCTCCTCGATCAGCCGTCCGATCCCCTCGGTACGCGCCCAGCGCAGATGCCGCCGGACCCGCCGCGCGGTGTACGCGAGCGCGGAGACCTCGTCGTCGGCTGCCACGGTCCTCCTCGTCGGACACCGGCCCGGCCCCGCACCAGAGCGGGTGCGACCGGCGGCAGCCAGGCTATCGGGAGATCATGGCGGGAGGCCAGGCCGCGGACCGCACGGGCAGACGAAGATCACCCGTTCAGCCACATGCCAAACGTGAGCTGGACTCGCCGACCCGCCCTGCATACCGTGGGCCCTGGCCGGGGCGGGCAGACCCCGGTCATCACCTCCGGGCCCGGTTCGCCCGATCGACGTGAGCAGGGCGAGTCGATGCGCGTGCTGCATGTGAACAAGTTCCTCTACCGCCGTGGCGGCGCGGAGGGGTATCTGCTCGATCTCGCCGACCTGCAACGGGTTGCCGGCGACACTGTCGCCTACTTCGGCATGAGCCACCCGGAAAACCAGTCGCCCCTGCCGTACGCCGCGCGGTTCCCGTCCGAAGTGGAGTTGGAGCCGGCGCCGAGCGGGGTGCGGCCCCGCGCGGTGGCCGTCGGCCGGATGCTGTGGTCACCGACGAGCCGCCGCGGGCTGGCCCGGGTGATCGACGACTTTCGGCCGGACGTGCTGCACCTGCACAACATCTACCACCAGCTCTCCCCGTCGGTGCTCGCCGCGGCCCGCGCCGCCGGTGTGCCGTGCGTGCTGACAATGCACGACTACAAGCTCGCCTGCCCGAGCTACCAACTGCTGGACCGGGGCCGCCCCTGCCAGGCGTGCGTCACCGGTGGCCCGTTGCAGGCGGCCCGCCGCCGCTGCAAGGACGGATCGCTGTCGCGCAGCGGCCTGCTCGCCGTCGAGTCCTGGTTGCACAGGCAGTTAGACGCGTACGACCCGGTGCAGCTCTTCGTCAGCCCGAGTGGGTTCCTGGCCGACGTGATGCGCCGCGCGGGCGTCTACCCGGACCGGTTGCGGGTGGTCAACCACTTCGTCGACCTGACCGGCGTCGCGGCCAAGCAGAATCCCGGCGGCGGTGTCGTCTTCGCCGGTCGGCTGGCGCCGGAGAAGGGCGTCGACGTGCTGATCGAGGCGGCCGCCGCGCTGCCGGCCGGGGTCGGCGTGGACATCGCCGGAGACGGCCCCGCCCGCCCGGAGTTGGAGGCGCTCGCCGAGCGGCGGGTGCCCGGCCGGGTCCGGTTCCACGGCCGTCTCGACAAGCCGCACCTCCACGAGCTGATCCGGTCGGCGGCGGTGGTCGCCGTTCCGTCCCGGTGGCACGAGAACCAACCGATGGCGGTGCTGGAGGCGTTCGCCTGCGGGGTGCCGGTGGTCGCCACCGACCTGGGCGGGCTTCCCGAGCTGGTCGAACCGGAGGTGGATGGACACGTCGTCGCCGCCGACGCGCCGACGGCCCTCGGCGACGCGCTCAACGACCTCCTGGCCGACCCGGACCGGGCGTACCGGATGGGCCGGGCCGGCCGGGCGAAGATCGCCGCCCAGTTCGCCCCGGACCGGCACCTGGACCGGATCCGTGGGCTGTACGCGGAGGCCGCCGAGGCGTTGCCGTCGCGGCGGCGGGTCGGCCGGGCCAGCGCCGGTGGGGGAGCGGCCCGGTGAGCCCGGTACGGGTGCTCTACCTCGCCGGCAGTGGTCGCAGTGGCAGCACACTGGTCACCACGGTCCTGGGACAGTTGCCGGGCTTCTTCGCGGCGGGCGAGCTGCGATACCTGTGGCGGCGCGGCATCCTGGAGAACCGGCAGTGCGGCTGCGGTTCCCCGGTGGGCGACTGCCCGCTCTGGTCCCGGGTGCGCGCCGACCTGACCGACGCCGACCCGGCCGGCATCGCCGCCCGGTTGGCCCAGCGGCTGCGGCTGCGCGGGCTGCCCGCACTGCTGCGCCGCCAGCGGCGGGGGCAGCCGCCGGTAGCGGGCCACCCCGACGACACGCAGCTGGCCCGGCTCTACGCCTCGATCGCCGAGCACGCCCTGGACGGCCGGTCGGACGGCGTCATCGTCGACTCCTCCAAACTGCCGCCGTACGGGGCCCTGCTCGGCAGCCTGCCCGGCATCGACCTGTACGTCCTGCACGTGGTTCGCGACCCGCGCGCCACCGCGTACTCCTGGCGTCGCCGACGCCCGCTGGACGGACGCGCCGACGACCAGCTGATGAGCCGGCCACCGGTCGGCAAGGCCGCGCTGCTCTGGCTGGTCTGGAACACCGCGACCGTACGACTGTGGGGCGACCGCCGTCGTGCGCCGGGCCGCTACCTACGGGTGCGGTACGAGGACTTCGTGGCCGACCCGGCCGGCGTCACCGCCCGGATCGCCGGCTTCGTCGGCGTGACCCCCGACGAGCTTCCGTTTCCGACACCGGCCACGGTACGACTCGCACCCACCCACTCGGTGGCCGGCAATCCGTCGCGGCATCGCACCGGGCTGGTCGACGTGGTCGCCGACTCCGAGTGGCTGACCGGGCTGCCCACCCGCGCGTACGCCGTGGTGACCGGGCTGACCGCCGTGGCGTTGACCCGGTTCGGCTACCCGTTGCGCCGCCCGGCGGCCACCTTTCCCGCCGCCCGCCTCGCCGCGGACCCGGCCGTCTCCCCGTCACCCGCCACCCGGCAGGAAGGCTGAACGATGCTCTCACTGGTGGTGGGCACCGGTCGTTGCGGTTCGACACTGGTCCAGGAGTTGCTCTCCCGGCATCCCGCTGTCGGCTTCGTCTCCGGTCTGGACGACAAACTGGCCCGGCTCAACCCGAAGGGCAGGTTCAACGGCACGCTCTACCGGCGTTCGGCGCCGCGCCCGTCGGGGATGACCTCGCTGCGGCACAGTCGACGGTTGCTGGAGCGGGGCCGGCTCCGGGTGGCGCCGTCGGAGGCGTACCACCTGCTCGACCGGCAGGTGCTGGCCGGCTTCTCCCGACCGTGTCGGGACCTGGTCGCCGAGGACCTGACCCCGTTCGTGGCACGGCGGTTGCGGGCCTTCTTCGACGAGCGGATCGCCCGGCAGGGCTGTCAGCAGTTGGTGCAGCACGTCACCGGGTGGCCGCGGACCGGCCTGCTGCACGCCGCGTACCCGGAGCTGCGGGTGGTCAACGTGGTGCGCGACGGCCGGGCGGTGGCCAACTCGTGGCTCCAGATGGGCTGGTGGGACGGCTGGCGCGGGCCGGACAACTGGCTCTACGGCCCGCTCCCGTCCGACCTGCGCGAGGAGTGGGCCGAGTCCGGTCGCTCCTTCCAGGTGCTCGCCGCGCTGGGCTGGAAGATGCTGATGGACGCCTTCGCTCAGGCCCGGCTGCGTCACCCCGGCGACCAGTGGCTGGACGTGCGCTACGAGGACCTGGTCGAGCAGCCGCGCGAGCAGGTCGGCCGGATGCTCGACTTCCTCGGCCTGAGCTGGTCGACAGCCTTCGAGAAGGGCTTCTCCCGGTACGACTTCACGGTGGGCCGGGCGGAGGCGTACCGGGACGAACTCAGCCCGGCGCAGCTGGCCGCTATCGAACGGGTGCTGGAGAAGCCGCTGGCCGAGTGGGGCTACCCGGTCTACGGCACGCTGCACGAGTAGAGCACCGCCGTCAGCATGCTGACCGTGCCGGTGACCTGGGTCGACGTCCAGCCGCCGGGGCCGTTGGCGACCAGGCGGAAGGTGCCGCTTCCGATGCTCAGCAGCCCACCGGGAATGGTGACCGAGGTGGCGCTGGCACCGAGAGTTCCGCCGCCGGTGAAGCCGCCCGACAGCGACCAGGTGAAGCCGGTGCGGGTCAGGCCGCCGACCGGCAGGGTCCAGGTGAAGGTCGGCGGGGTGAGCAGGCCCGCTGTGCACTGCAGGTTTGTCGGTGGGTTGACGGTGCCGGCCTGGAGCGAGCCGCGGCCGTACTCGGTGTCGGTCCAGGCGGCCAGCGTCGACTGCGGCGGTGGGAGCACGACGGCGGTGCCGGCGAGCAGCAGGGCCGCGGCAGCCGCGAGCCAGCGCCGCCGGACGTGGCCGGCTCGCTGCCCACGCGGGATATGTACGCGTCTCACGGCCGCCCGACAGTGGTCCGGTGCCGGCGCGCGGCGCGCATGAGCAGCAGGCCGGTGAAGAGCGCACCACCACCGGCCAGCACCGGTGTCCACAGGTTGGTCCCGGTGCGCGGAAGCGGGCCGACCGTGCCGCCCGCCGATGCGCTGTCGCCGAACCCGGTCGCCGTGACGATCAGGTCCGCCGACCCCGAGGCCACCGAGTTGGCGAGCAGGCTCGCTGTGACGAGCACCCAACGCTGCTGGTCGGCGCGCATCGAGCTGATGGTGACCGGGTGTGCGGCCAGTCTGGTGGCGGGACCGTCGGCGAGGACCTGCTCACCCTGGCCGGTGGGGCAGGCACCCCTCACCCAGCGGATGGCGCAGACGGCGACCATCACCTGGAGTCCGTCGGGCCGGACGGTGAGGGGGCCCAGCGCCGACAGCGAGATCGTCACCTCGCCGGGCTGCTTCGCGTGTGCCGAGACGCCCACCTGCCAGGGCACGGGCTGGTCCGGCGCCAGGTTCGTCATGCGATCGTTGTCGCCGATCGAGACCAGAGTGAGGTACCTGCTCCGAATGACCTCCTCGGTGGTGTCCGCGCGGGCCTGGCCCGGCGTCGCCAGTACCGCGGCGGCGACGCCCGGCAGCACCGCCAGCACCACCAACAGGCGCCCCACCGTCGAGTCGCCGTGCGCTCCCGTACCGCTCGGCCGGGTGCCGGCCTCCGGCGCTGCCCCCGCCTCGTCCGGCACCGCCGAGTCTGGTCGCCGGCGGCGCCACGCGCGGTGTCGCCGGATCCCCGGCTCACCCCCGCGCGGCCAGAACGCCCAGGTGACGATCGCGGCGGCCCCGATCGTGATCAGACTCGTGGCGTACACGTTCGACACGGCGCGCACCGCGTACCCGAGCCTGGGCACCGACCACTCCACGAGCCGTACGTGGCTCACCGCGTGCGGTGCGGCGTCGTTGGTCTCGTTCGCGTCCCCCCGCAGGGTGAGCAGGCGAGTGGGCCCGCCACCGTTGGCGATGTCGACGACCCGGTGGGTGATCGGTGGCAGCGGCGTGCGGTCGACGGTGACGACGTCTCCCACGTGGACCTCGGACGCGGGGATCTCCCGCACCACGGCCATTGACCCAGCGGGGATGGTCGGGCCCATCGACCCGGTCTTGAACAGGATGAGCGAGATGTCGAAGAAGAACGCCAGCGGGACGAGGACGACGCAGGCCGTCCCACCGACGGCGAGCACTGTCAGCACCAGGTCGCCGACCCGGGCGAGGGTGCTGTGCCGTCGACGTTCGCGTCCCACCATCTGCAGATCCTTTACGTAGACGTGGCAGTGAATTCCCAGGTGACGACCCCGGTCGTGCCCTGGTACGCGTTGCTGGCGCCGGACTGGACCCGGACCTCGAAGCAGAACCGCAGCTGTGGCGTCGCGCCGCTCGGCACGGTGATGGGGGACGACACCGGCGAGCCGGGAACGGCGGTGACGGCCGAGTAACCAGGCCCGACGATCCAGGTGGGTGAACCGGAGAAGGCGGCGGCGGCACACGTGGTGCTGGTGGTGGCGGTCCGGACCGCCCGGTACTCGAGGGCGGGCAGCAGGGCGCCGGAGTTGTTCGACGAACTCGTCAGCGCGACAGCGCCACCGACGTTCGTCGTCGAGGTCGTCCGGATGTCGAGAAAGGCGTAGAACGACACCGAAGGGGACATCGCCGTCGCGTTGAACGCCAGCGTCGCGGCGTTCACCACCGGGGTGTGGCCGGCCCAGGTACTGGAGGCGGTCTGCGATTCGGTGCCGAAGACGCTTGCGCCGAACGACCCGGTGCCGTACTCGCTGTCGGTCCACGCGGCGAGCGTGGACGTCGTTCCCAGGCCGAGAACGAGGGCGCCAGCGAGTACGGCACGGGTCCGGCGAAGCCGTGGTGTTCCGGCCGGCGTCCGACGGTTGACCACGGCCACCACCTAGACGGACTCGGCCAGGAGCTGCCAGGTTTCCGTTACCGACGTGCCCTGCACCAGAGTGCCCCCCGCCGTGACGACGAAGCAGAGGTTCACCGCAGCGCCGGGCGTCGTGGGAGGGGTGCCCTGCGTCAGGTTGAACGGCACCGCGCCGGCCACCGAGTTGAGCGGGGTGCCCTGCGCCACGATCCAGGTCGGGGTGGTGGGTGTCGCGCTGCAGTCGGCGAAGGCCGGGACGGTCGCAATCCCGTAGGTGAGGCCGACGAAGGCGGGTGGAGCGGGGGTCGCTGACGCCACAGTGACTGTCGCGTCGTATGTCGTGGCCGCGGTCAGCCGGACGGCGAACGGTGCCGCGACCACGTCACCCGGGCTGATGTCGTCGAAGCCGGTGCTGAAGGTCAACGCTGCCGCCGTGCCGGCGGTGGGGTGCTCGGCGTAGGTGGTGCCGTTGGTGCTGCCCTCCATGCTGAAGGTACCCGCCGTGAACGTGCCCGTGGCGTACTCCGAGTCGTTCCAGGCGGCGAGGGTGATCGTCGCACCGAGGCCGAGGACGATCCCTCCGGCCAGGATGGCTTTCAGCTTGCGACGGCGGCCTCGGCTGCCCGGTTTCTCCACTGCCGTCCCTGTCGGTTCACTCAATGTGTCCTCCTCCGTGCAACGCGGTTGGTTGTCGTGGGCCGGTGCCAGCGGCGCAAGGATCACGATAAGCACCAAATAAGGACAAACCTCCTAAAGTGCTCAAATAGCCCCAGCAGGGCTCAGGTGGGCAGCGGGCCCCCGATCGGCACTATCGACGGACGTCACGGGGGCGGCTAATCTTTGGCCCCACACCATCGATGTGAGGAGATGCGATGGCGCGCCGTACCGGCCGACCCTCCTACCAGTTGGACAAGGCCGACGTGCGCCGTCAGCGCACAGTGCGCTTCGCGGCCGTGGCGGGCGTTATCGCGCTGGTCACCGCGTTGCTGGGTGGGTTGATCGGCTACCAGGTGGGCCGTCCGGACGCGACCGAGGCGACCATCGCGAGCATCAAGCAGGACGAGGCGAAGCGGGACGCCCAGCAGATCGTGGAGCTGATCGAGACGGCCCGACGCGTCCGCGACCAGGTCGCCCCGGTCCTGACCGCCATCAAGACGGAGACGACCGCCGCGGGACGTGCGCCGGACCCGGCGAAGGCGCGCCAGTGGCAGGAGGTCATGCGCCAGGCGGCCGAGCCGTTCGCCGACCCGCCGTCGGGGACCACCGCCACCAACGTGGCGCGCGGAGGATTGCGCGGAGCGGTCCAGCAGGCGTCGCTGGCCGTCGACGCCTACGCCCTGGCGGCCGGCGTTCCGGCCGCGCAACGTGCGGCCCTGCTGGACGTCACCGCGCGGCAGGCGGCCGAGGCCGCGACGATCTGGTCGGTCGCGGCGACCCAGCTCGATCAGATCAGCGTCGATTCCGGCCAGGGACACCAGCACGTGTTCCTGGACACAGACTCCCACGAAGGGGCCCTCACCCCGGACGGGGCGGCCGAGGGAACCGGCGGCTGAGGCACTTTGCGGGGCAAGTGTCGGGTTTGCCGGCGGAGGTCGCCGGGCCGGGTCGGCCAAGCGGTCACGGCGTGATCTGGGGGCGACGCTCCCGATCGGGTACGGTCGCTTATCGCAAAGTCTATGAACCAGATTGGCTTTCTATGCAATGGAAGCCGAATCGGAGGGACACAGCCGTGAGGTTCCCAAGCGCCGTCCGTCAGGCCGGCCTCGTCGTGGCCGTCACCGCCCTCGCGCTGACAGCGGGTTGCGCGAAGAAGGACGACAGCGAGGTCCAGGCGAGCGGCGTCAAGCTGGTCGCGGCGGGCAAGCTGACCGTCTGCACCCACCTGCCGTACCCGCCGTTCCAGTCCAAGGACGCCAGCGGCAAGGTCACCGGCTTCGACGTCGAGATCATGGACCTGGTCGCCAAGGAGCTCGGCGTCGAGCAGACGATCATCGACACCCCGTTCGAGGGGATCAAGTCCGGCCAGGACCTCAACACCGGCAAGTGCGACGCGGCCGCCGCCGGCATGACCATCACCGAGGAGCGGCGGAAGGTGATCGACTTCTCCGATCCCTACTTCGACGCCACCCAGGCGATGCTGGTGAAGACCGGCAAGACGTACAAGTCGCTCGACGACCTCAAGGGCAAGAAGCTCGGCGTCCAGGCGGCCACCACGGGTCGTGACTACGCCAAGAAGCTCGAGGCGGAGAAGGGCCTGAAGCTCGTCGAGTTCGAGGACCTCGCCGCCCTCCAGCAGGCCGTCGCCAACGGCCAGGTCGAAGCCGCCATCAACGACCTGCCGGTCTGGACCGAGTACCTGAAGAAGAACCCGGGCGGGTTCGAGGTGGCCGCCGAGTTCGACACCGGCGAGCAGTACGGCTTCCCCGTGAAGAAGGACGCCAACCCCGAGTTGCTCAAGAAGATCAACGAGGTGCTGGCCAAGGCCAAGCAGGACGGCACGTACAACACGATCTACGAGAAGTGGATCGGCAAGCAGCCGAGCGCCTGAGCCGCACAGCGGCCCAGCGCCTGAGCACCGCGCAGTACCGGAGGGCGCGCGTCCCGCGCGCCCTCCGACGTCGGTAACCTCCGGGAAGGCAACGAGCGAACGTGAAGCTGCGACGCCGCCAGCGGGAGCGGCTGTCCCTCGGGCTCCAGTACCTGGTCTTCATCGCCATCATCGCCACGGTGCTCGTCACCGCGGACTGGGACAGGTTGGCCGACGCGTTCTTCCGCGTCGACATCATCAAGTCGATGTTCCCGACGATCATCACCGTCGCGCTGCGCAACACCATCCTCTACACGCTGGGCGCATTCGCCTTCGGCCTCGTGTTCGGCACCATCCTGGCGCTGATGCGCCTGTCCCGGGTGGCCCCGTACCGCTGGGTGGCGACGGCGTACATCGAGCTGTTCCGGGGTCTGCCCGCGCTGCTGGTGCTCTTCCTCGTCGGGTACGGCATCCCGATCGCCTTCCCGGAGCGCGAGATTCCGGGCGGGGTGTTCGGTTCGATAGCGATCGGCCTCGGGTTGACCGCCGCGGCGTACATGGCGGAGACGATCCGGGCCGGCATCCAGGCCGTGCCGAAGGGGCAGATGGAGGCGGCGCGGACCCTCGGCATGTCGCACTTCACCGCCATGCGCACGATCGTCATCCCGCAGGCGTTCCGGATCGTGATCCCGCCGCTGACGAACGAGCTCATCCTGCTCACCAAGGACTCGTCGCTGGCCTACGTGCTCGGGGTGACGGCGCAGACGATCGAGATCACCAAGTTCGGTCGGGACATGCTCAACGACCGGGTGAACGCGACCCCGCTGCTGGTGGCCGGCCTCGCCTACCTGGTGATCACCCTGCCGCTGTCGCAGGTGGTACGACGCCTCGAACTCCGCTACGCCAAGGCTCGGTGACCCCGATGACGACAACCCCTTCCCGCCCCGCCGTGGAGATCCGCGACCTGCACAAGTCCTTCGGGCCCCTCAAGGTGCTCAAGGGCATCGACTTCGAGGTCGGCCAGGGCGAGGTGGTCTGCGTCATCGGGCCGTCCGGCTCCGGCAAGTCGACGCTGCTGCGCTGTGTCGATCTGCTGGAGGAGCCGACCGCCGGCACGATCTGGGTGAACGGGGTCGAGATGACCGACCCGGACGTCGAGATCGACGCGGTCCGCCGTGGCATCGGCATGGTGTTCCAGTCGTTCAACCTGTTTCCGCACCTGACCGTCCTGAACAACCTCACCATCGCCCAGCGCCGGGTGCTCCGGCGAGGCCGGGCCGAGGCCGAGCGGATCGCCCGGGCCAACCTGGAGCGCGTCGGGCTGACCGACAAGGCCGACGCCTTCCCGGCGCAGCTCTCCGGTGGGCAGCAGCAGCGGGCGGCGATCGCCCGGTCGCTGTCGATGGAGCCGAAGCTGATGCTCTTCGACGAGCCGACCTCCGCGCTCGACCCGGAACTCGTCGGCGACGTGCTCACCGTCATGCGCAAGCTGGCCGAGGACGGCATGACGATGATGGTGGTGACCCACGAGATGGCGTTCGCCCGTGACGTCGCCGACCGGGTCGTCTTCATGGATGGTGGCGTGGTGGTCGAGCAGGGTTCGCCGCAGGAGGTGCTGGGCGCGCCGAAGCACGAACGGACCCGCGCGTTCCTCGCCCGGGTCCTCGACCCGACCCGCGTCGCGCAGCTCGGTGGGCCCGACCAGTCGCCCGAGCCGCCGGAGACCCCCGGCGTGCCGCTCGACGACCGCCACAACCTCTGACGACCGATCCCGTACGTCCGTCCGCCGGGTTGCCCTCTCGAGGGCGGCCCGGCGTCGACGTGTGCGCTCCTGCCGCTGCTCCTGCTCCTGCTCCTGCCGCTGCGGGCGGTGGCGTCCGCCCGCGACTGACCAGGTCGACGGCTTCATGTCAGCTCCATGTCAATCGACGGACATCGTGATGTCAAGGTAATCTTCTTGCAATCAGAGCTGTACTTTCGTCGATGGATTACATAAGTTGCTGTCATCCATCGAAAGTTCTGAGTCTTCCGAGCAAAGTCCGCGACGAGCCTCACCCTCAGTCGTGCTACCGCCCCCACGCTCGGGTCGATGCACCCTGTCTCGTCGCGTCTTCGCCCGGTCGGGAACGGAGACCCATGGACGATCACGCTGGTGGCCCTCGCCGCCACCTGTCCCGCAGATCGCTGATCGCCACCGGCGCGCTCGCCGCCGGGGCGTTGGGCGCGTCCGCCCCAACGATCGGCACCGCGTTCGGCGGCAGCCCCGCCCGGGCCGCCGCCGGTGTCACCAAGAAGATCACCATCTACGCCGAGCAGTTGCCCGGGAACCTGTTCGGGTACGGCCTGGCACCCGGTCAGGCCACCGTCCCGGGCCCCATCCTGGAGATGTACGAGGGTGACACCCTGGAGATCACCCTGGTCAACACCACAAGCCAGCGTCTGTCCATCCATCCGCACGGGGTGGACTACAGCACCGAGTCCGACGGCAGTCCGTTCAACGCCTCGTTCAACAACCCGGGTGAGACGCGGACGTACGTCTGGCGCTCGCACGAGATGGTGGCCGCGGCGGGCCGGCGGTACATGCCGGGCAGCGCCGGCTACTGGCACTACCACGATCACGCGATGGGCACCGACCACGGCACCGGCGGTGTCGCGAAGGGACTGTACGGGGCGCTGATCGTCCGGCGGCGCGGCGACGTCCTGCCGTCGAAGCAGTTCACGGCGGTGTTCCACGACATGATGATCAACAACAAGATGGCGCCGGCGACCCCGATGTTCGAGGCGAATCTGGGCGAGCGCGTCGAGTGGATCGCCATCGGCCACGGCAACCTGTTCCACACCTTCCACCTGCACGCGCACCGCTGGGCGGACAACCGCACCGGGATGTTGGAGGGGCCGAGCGACCCGAGCCTGGTGGTCGACAACAAGGACCTCAACCCGGGCAGCTCGTTCGGTTTCCAGGTTCTGGCCGGGGAGGGCGTCGGACCCGGCGCGTGGATGTACCACTGCCACGTGCAGACGCACTCCGACGGCGGCATGGCCGGAATCTTCCTGGTGCGCAACGCCGACGGCAGCATGCCGCCGGGCGCTGAGGAAGCGATCCACCGGTTCCAGGGCCACACCCACACGCACGGAAGCTGACCGAACCGAAAGTGGGGACGGGCATGACCAGAAAACTACGACGAACCCTCGCCGCAGTAGCGGCCTTGGCGACACTGCTCCCGGCGACGACGGCGGCCGCTGCCGCACCACGAACGGCGGCCGCCCCGCAGGCGGCGGCGCCGCAGCAGACCGCGGTCCTGGTGTTCCACGGCCCGGTGGCCGAGCAACAGGACCCGGTCTCGCGCGCGGTGGACACCATCAAACAGCTTGGTGCCGTTCATGACATCGATGTCACGGCCACCACGGACCCGGGTGCCTTCACCGCGGCCGGGCTGTCCGCGTACCGCAGCGTCGTCTTCCTCTCCGCGACGGGCGCCGCGCTGAACCGCGACCAGGAGTCGGCGCTCCAGAACTACGTCAAGGCCGGCGGCGGTTTCGTCGGCATCGCCGACGCCGCCCGCGCCCAGGTCGACTCCACCTGGTTCACCGGGTTGATCGGCACCCGCCCGGCCGGCGCCATCCCGGTGGCCGAGCCGGTGGCCAAGGTGACCGCCAGCGGCGAGAACGCCCCCAACGAGACAAAGGAGAAGCTGACCGACGGCGACGCCAACACGAAGTGGCTGGTCCGCACCCCGACCGCCTGGGTGGCGTACGAGTTGAGCGCACCGAAGAAGATCACGGGGTACGCGCTCACGTCGGCAAACGACTCCGCCGGTCGGGACCCGAAGGACTGGACCCTGCAAGGCTCCGCTGACGGCCAGAGCTGGACCGACCTGGACCGCCGCACCGGGCAGACCTTCCCGGAGCGGTACCAGACCCGGCGGTTCGACATCGCCGCGCCGCAGGAGTTCACGCGCTACCGGCTGAACGTCACCGCCAACAGCGGTGAACCGCTGGTCCAACTCGCCGACCTGCGCCTGTTCACCGGCAGCACCACAGCCCCGGAGCCGCCCGCGGTGAACCGCGCCGTGGTGAACATCCTGGACCGCAAGCACCCGGCCACCGCGTCGCTGCCGATGACCCTCACCCGCTCCGACCGCTGGGAGAACTGGGACCCGAACCCGATCGGCACCGTGCACACGCTCGCCCAGGTCGAGGAGCGGCACTACAACGCGGGGGCCGCCGCCAACGGCGCCTTCCACCCGGTGTCCTGGTGCCGGGACTACGACGGCGGCCGGTCGTTCTACACCGGCATGGGCCACACCGAGGGCAGCTACGGCGAGGAGGCGTTCCGCACGCACCTCGCCGGCGCCCTCAACTGGACCACCGGTCGGGTACGCGGCGACTGCCAGGCCACCATCGCCGCGAACTACAAGGTG
This sequence comes from Micromonospora sp. NBC_00330, assembly GCF_036136635.1. NCBI lineage: Bacteria > Bacillati > Actinomycetota > Actinomycetes > Micromonosporales > Micromonosporaceae > Micromonospora > Micromonospora sp. NBC_00330. Next base: position 3,182,905 of record NZ_CP108012.1, on the reverse strand, counting down.
GAACGGCTCACCGCAGCCAACCAGACCGGGCAGCTGGACCAGATCGGCGAGCCGCACGGGCTCAACATCGCGCCGGACGGCACTGTCTTCTACGTCGGCAAGGCGGCCTGCCCGAGCGGCCCGATCGCGGACTGGAACAACCCGAAGGTCGGCCTGGGCTGCGGCACCATCCACTCCTGGGACCCGCGAACCAAGCAGGTCAAGCTGCTCACCACACTGGAGGTGATGGGCAACCGGGGCAGCGGCTCCGAGTTGGTCAAGAACGAGGAGGGTCTGCTCGGCATCGTGCCCGACCCCGCGTTCGCCGACAACGGGTGGCTCTACGTCTACTGGATGCCGCACGACTCGATCGACCGGGTGAAGCGGGTCGGTCAGCGGACCGTCTCGCGGTTCACCTACGACCGGCAGGCGCAGACCATCGACCAGGCCACCCGCAAGGACCTGTTGCAGTTCCCGGTGCAGATCCACAGCTGCTGCCACGCCGGCGGCGGCATGGCGTTCGACGCCAAGGGCAACCTGTACGTCGGCTCCGGCGACAACAACTCCTCGGAGGGGTCGCAGGGTTACGCCGGCAACAACTGGACCGAGGAGTACCAGGGGATTTCGTTCCAGGACGCCCGCCGCACGTCGGGTAACACCAACGACCTCGCTGGCAAGATCATCCGGATTCACCCGGAGCCGGACGGCACGTACACCATCCCGGAGGGCAACCTGTTCCCACCGGGCACCGAGAAGACCCGGCCGGAGATCTACGTGATGGGCGTCCGCAACATCGCCCGCCTCCAGATCGACCCCGTGCACCAGTGGCTGACCGCCGGCTGGGTCGGCCCGGACGCCTCGTCGCCCAGCCCCACCCTTGGCCCGGCGAAGTACGAGACGGCCACCATCATCACCTCCGCCGGTAACCAGGGCTGGCCGTACTGCATGGGCAACCGGCAGCCGTACCGCGACCGCAGCGACACCGACGCGACGGTGCTGACCGGCTGGTACGACTGCGACAACCTGAAGAACACCTCGCCGCGCAACACCGGGCTGGAGGACATCCCGGCGGCCCGGGACAACATGATCTGGTATTCGCCCGACGGCGGCGGCCCGGTGTTCCCGAAGCGGACCGACGGCAGCGGCCTGCCGACCTACGTGGCGGCCGACGCCACCTACACGCAGCCGTACCTGCGCGGCGGCGGGCAGGCCATCATGTCCGGCCCGACGTACCACCGGAGCCTCGTCGACACCACCAGCGGGGTGGCGTGGCCGGAGCACTGGGACGGCAAGTGGTTCATCGGTGACCAGTCGAACGCCGCCAACCGGGTGGCGGTCACCGTCGACCCGGCCGGCGTGCCGCAGGCCGCCCCACCGGTGTACGCCGAGTCGCTGCGGGCCATCATCCCCGGTGGCAACGGCGACACCCGGTTGCAGAGCTGGATGGACGCGAAGTTCGGCCCGGACGGCGCGCTCTACCTGCTCGACTACGGCGGCGGCTTCTTCAGCCTGCACGCGAACCAGAAGCTGATCCGGGTCACCTACACCGGCGGGGCGCCCACCCCGGCACCGGCGGCGACCTCGGTCGCCGTGCAGAACAAGCCGCTGACCATCGCCTTCACCGGTTCCCGCTCCGGGGGCGTCAGCCACCGCTGGGAGTTCGGCGACGGCGCCACGTCGACCGAGGCGGATCCCCGGCACACGTACGCCACTGTCGGCACCTACACCGCGAAGCTCACCGTCACGTACGCCGACGGTCAGACGGCGACGGTGCAGACCACCGTGACGGTGGGCTGCGCGGTGCCCGACGACCGGTCGACCGTGTGGCTCGGCGACACGGACACCGGGGTGCCCAGTCGCACTGTCGGGCAGGGCTGCACGGCGAACGACCTGATCGACGACGAGAGCACCTGGGCCGACCACAACGGTTTCGTCAGGCACGTCACCGCTGTGGCCCGCGCGTTGCAGGACGACGACCTGCTCAGCACCCGCGAGGCGGGCACCCTCACCCGCCTGGCCGCCGCGTCGGAGATCGGCCGGGACGGGCACACCGGGTACGAGCCGCTCTTCGACGGCACCGCCGAGTCGCTGCGCGGTTGGCAGCAGGCGCCGTCGGGACAGTTCGGCATCCAGCCGGACGGGTCGCTGCGCTCCAGCGGCGGCCTGGGGATGCTCTGGCACACCAAGGAGCTGGGCGACTTCTCGCTGAAGTTGCAGTTCCGGGACATCGCTCCGGGCACCGGCCGGGCCAACACCGGAGTCTTCATCCGGTTCCCGGACCTGCGAACGCCCCTCGACCAGCGGCCACCGGACAGCTGCGGCACCGTCGGGTCGGCGCGGACCTCGCCGGCGTGGATGGCGATCTACTGCGGACACGAGATCCAGATCTACGACGGTGACACCGGTGAGCCGCAGAAGACGGGCTCGGTCTACAACTTCGACCCGGTGCCGCTGGCCCAGGCCGGCGTGACGCCGAAGAACGAGTGGAACGACTACGAGATCCGTGCCGTGGGGCAGCACTACACGATGATCCGCAACGGCGTGGTGATCAACGAGTTCGACAACACGCCCGGCAAGCAGTCGTCGCGCGCCGGCGACCCGCCGACCGACCTGCGGCAGTTCCTGCGCGGCTTCATCGGTCTGCAGAACCACGGTGACAACGACCTGGCCGAGTTCCGCAACATCCGTGCGCGGGAACTCTAGGAGTGACGATGACCCGACGACTGACGGCCGCGCTGGCGGCGCTCCTGCTCACGGTGATTCCGTGGGCAGTGGCGCCCGCCTCCGCCGCCCCCCGCGTCGCCGCCGACCAGGTGCTGACCTGGACCGCCGACGGCGACATCACCCGCTACAAGTCCGCACCCGCCACGGCGGTGGCCGGCGAGACCACGATCATCTGGGAGAACAGCGAGGCAACCGGCAACACCCTCGGGATGCCGCACACGCTGACCTTCGACACCAGCACCGAGGGCTACAACCACGACGTCACACTCAACATCCTGGCCAGCCCGTTCGACGCCAACAACGGCCGCCACCAGGCGACGGTGACGCTGACCCCGGGCCGGTACCGGTACTTCTGCTCGATCCCCGGCCACAGCTCGATGGTCGGTGAGCTGGTGGTCACCGAGGGCGGTGGCGGTGGCGACACCACAGCGCCGACAGTGACCGGCGCGGTCTCCGGCGACCAGGACCAGGACGGCAACTACCTCGGCGCGGCCACTGTGACAGTGACGGCCACCGACGCCGACTCGGGGGTCCAGACCGTCGAGTACCAGGTCGACGACACCAGCTTCCTGCCGTACACGGAGCCGGTGCGGGTGACGGCGATCGGCGACCACGCGGTGCAGTTCCGCGCCACCGACCAGGCCGGCAACACCAGCGCCGTCGGCTCGGTGGCGTTCCGGATCGTCGAGCCGGGGGAGGACGACACCACAGCGCCGGTGGCCGCTGTCGCGCTGGCCGGCGACCGCGACGGCGACGGCAACTACATCGGTACGGCCACCGCCACGTTGACCGCCACCGACAGCGGATCCGGCGTCGCCACCATCGAGTACGCCCTCGACGGGGCGGCCTTCACCGCGTACACGAACCCGATCGTGGTGAACGCGCCCGGGATGCACATGCTGCACTACCGGGCCACCGACGTCGCCGGGAACACGTCGGCGGAGCAGATGTCCCACTTCACGGTCGTCGAGCCGCAGGCCGAGGACACGACCCCACCCACTGTCGCCGCCACCGTGGCCGGTGACCGCAACGACGACGGCGGGTACGTCGGCGGCGCCACAGTCACCGTCACGGCCACCGACGCCGAGTCGGGCGTGGCGAAGATCGAGTACGCGCTCGACACCGGAGGCTGGACGGCGTACGCCGCTCCGGTCGCCGTCCGCGCACCCGGCGCGCACACGGTGCGGTATCGGGCGACCGACACGGCGGGGAACTCCTCCACCGAGCAGTCGACGTCGTTCACAGTCGTGGTCGACGACACCGACCGCTGCCCCGACTCGGACACCCGGGCCACCGTGATCATCGACGGGGGCGACACCGGTGTGGCCAACGTGGACACCGGCGACGGCTGCACCATCAACGATCTGATCGACGAACACGCCGACTACCCCGGCCACGCCGAGTTCGTCCGACACGTCGAAGCGGTCACCGCCGCGCTCGTGACCGGCGGCACGCTCGACAGGCGGCAGCAGGGCGCCATCGTCCGGGCCGCGGCCCGATCGGACGTCGGCGCATGAGTCCTCGAACCTCACCGACAGGGAGTATCACGATGCCCGGACGTACCGTCGCCAAGCTCGCCACCGTGAGCGCCGTCATCGCGGCCTCGGTGCTGGCCGTGGCGCCCACCGCACACGCCGACCTGGTCACCCACTGCATCGGCACCGGCGGCGCGGTGACAGTGCCCAACGACCTGCTCGTTCCTGCCGGCGAGTCCTGCGCGCTCACCGGCACCACGATCACCGGCAACGTCACCGTCGCGGCCGGCGGCAACCTGGTGGTGACCGGTGGCCGGGTCAGCGGTGAGGTACGCGTCGCCGCCGACGGGTACCTCGACGCGACCGAGACGACGGTCGACGGCCAGGTGGTGCTCGCGGCCGGGGGGTACGGCATCTTCCTGAAGGACGCCCGCACCGGCACCGTCACCGTACGGCCGAAGGGCTCCACGACCATCGACAGTTTCCTGTTCGCCGAGGCGTCGACGGTCACCGGGCACGTCACCGTCGGTGCCGGCGAGGTCCGGCTCGACCGGGGCACCCAGGTGCAGCGCAACCTCAGCAGCACCGGCACCTACTACACCGACCTGCACGACTCGTTCGTCGACGGCACGGTGTCGGTGCTCAACAGCGCCACCGGCAGCGTGGTGTGTGGCAGTGCGGTCCAGGGCCGGGCCACCTTCGCCGGCAACCTGGGCGGTGTGCAGCTCGGCCCGAACGGTGCCCTCGACAGCTGCGCCTCCGGCGGTTACTGGGGCGGGGACGTGAGCATCACCAGCACCACCGGCGGGGTCACCGTCGATGACAACATCATCAACGGTCAGTTGGCGGTGACGTCCAACGACCCGGCCGCCCAGGTGGCCGCGAACAACCGGATCCGTGGCGGGGTGACCGGTGACCAGGCGGCCACGACCACCAACCGGTCGGCCCGGGTGGCCGGCCCGGACCGGGAGGACGCCGGCGACCAGCGGGCCGAGGTCCGCCGTACCTCGGCGGTGCAGGAGGCCACCGAGGCGGGCGCCGCCCGGCTCTAGCTGATCGACGGCGGCGGCCGGCCACCCCAGCGTTCGGGGTGACCGGCCGTCGCCGTCGTGCCGTGTCGATCAGAAGTTACCGGCCGAGTTGCACTTGACGCCCTGGTCGAGGCAGTTGCGCACCCGTGCGGCGAGCGCCTCGTCCTTCCACGCGTTGAAGAAGTCCGCGTGCATCGAGAACGACGTGCCGGACGCGAGGGTGATGCCGTCCGTGTTCGCGCTCAACGGGTACGAGATCACGAAGGACACCGACGGGACGGGCACCGGGTGGCTCTTGGGGCACGCCCCGGTGTGGTCCCCGTTGGCCATGTGCGCCTTGTGGTCGGGGCTGTCCAGGTGCTTGCCGTCCCAGCAGTCCGGGAAGGTGATCTGCCGGACGATGTTCGCGGTCTTGGCGCAGACCGGGAACGTCTTGTCGGCGCTGCGGCCGATCTCGCCGCCGATGCCGGCGCACCAGAAGTGGTTGCCCTGCTTGTCCGGGGTGTCGACCTGGTTCTTGGCGTTACCGGTGATCATTCGCAGGCCGAACGGGAAGGGCTGGGTCCTGCTCGGGTCCTTCAGGCGGGATCCGTAGTAGACGGTCACCTCCTTCGGGTCCACGACCTTGCCGTTCTGGTACATCGTCGGCACCCAGTAGGCGGACTGGTCGTCCGGCGAGTTGCAGGTGGTCGCCTTGGACGCCCGCAGCGAGTCGGCGGTCGAGTTGGCGTCGGTCGACCTGTTGCCCCAGAACGTGTGGTTGTGCGAGCCGCCCACCAGTTTCGGCAGCACGATCGGGTCGTCGCTGTTGTGGTGGCTGGTCGTACAGCCGACGTTGAATTCGGGCACGTTGACGGGGTTGCCGGTCACCGGCTTGGGCTTGCGCGCGAAGAACGCCCTCGTCGCGGCAGCCTGCGCCGCGGCGTCGATGGTGATCCAGCCGCCGGAAGCGGTGGGCGGGGCGGCGCTGGTCGCCGGCTTGCCCGGCGCGGACGGGGTGGCCGAGGTGGCCGGGGTGCTCGGCGTGCCCGACGGGTCGCCCGGGGCGGTGGCAGTCGGCGCGTCGGGGCCGGGCGAGCCGATGCCGGTGTCGCTGGACGGGCCGGACGCGCCGGGGGTGCCCGGCGCCTCCTTGCATCCGCCGGCGAGCGCAACGCTCACCAGCAGCAGCGCGGTGACGGAACGACGGTGTCGAGGGGTGGAGCGGAGATTTATCAACGGGGGCGCACCTTTCTTCCGAGCCCGAAGAATACGAGTCGGCCCCCTGCTCGTTTCCCACTGAAACGATTAATTCTCCCTTAAATATCGCTCTGCGATTGCCTGGTCAGGTTTGTGGAGTCGCCGTGATGTCGGCTCGATCTCAATTCTTTGATTTCTCTTCAAAAACCGTAATCGGCGACTGTGGCGGCACTCTGCTCTTCTGCCGGGTCTCCCCGACCGCCGTCCTGCTCAACACTTGTCCCGTGCTTTGCGCAGGAAGGTCTCCCGGGACATGACAGTCGTCGAGTCGTGTCCGCGCGGCGCCAGCACCTGGCCGGGGCCGATCCGTGGGAGGTCCGCGAGGGTGAAGTCCACCGGAATGGCGTGACGGCGGCTCGACCCGGTGACGGTGTAGGTGACCCCGGGCAGAAATTCGGTGAGCGGCTCGACGTCCGGATCGATGCCCGCCTCGGCCGCTGGGGTACCGACAACGTCGGCGACCTCCCAGCCCTCCGGCGGCTGACCCAACAGGGCGACTTCCACGATCTCGCTCGCGGGCGGGCCGTTGATGCTCCACCTGATCAGGGTTCGTTTGCCCGGTTCACCCTGATGGTTGTTCTCGAATACCGCGAGGCGCGCGTCCCTGTCCTCGCAGGTGACCAGTACGCCGACGGGCTGGCCATCCTGGACGGCGAGAGCGGCGATCGGCTCATCCGGTGGGGTGCAGGCGGTCAGGAGGAGGAGGGGCAGCGGGAGCAGAATCCACCGACGTCGTCTTCTGCGCATGTCGGCCAGCATTCCATGGCGGCATCACGCTCGATGCCCCGAGGATCACGAAAGGGAAGCGCAACGGACGGAACCGGACCGCGTGCCGTGCCGAACGTTCCCACCTTCGTTGCGTGATTTCCGGAAACAGCACAGGGCACCGTCGGCGCGGAGAGAATTGCCGCCACGGAGCACGCGGAAGCCGGGGGACGTTCGATGGGTTTACGAAGGCGTATGGCGCTCGTTGCGGTGACCGTCGCGGCGACACCGCTGGTCCTCGGTGGGTGCACCACCGAGCGAAAGGCCGCAGTGCGTCCCGCCGAGCAGGTGGTGCCGTCGCCCGAACTGACCCTCACGCCCGCCGATCTCTCCCGGAACGTGCCGCTCAGCGCCGAGGTGGTTCCGCTCGTCACGGGCGGAAAGATCACCGCCGTGCGCATCGTCGACGACGCGGGCACGCTGGTCCGGGCGGAGCCACGCGAGGACGGATCGGCCTGGGTGCCGAGCGCCCCGTTGCGCCCGCAGCACACCTACACCGTGGCGGTGACCGCCACCGCCGACTCCGGGCGGACCACCACCCGCACCACCACCTTCACCACCGCGGCGGCGTCGACGAAGCCGCAGGTGAGCAGCACCCTGTACTTCGCCGACAAGCAGACGTACGGCACCGCGATGCCGGTGACCATCGGCTTCGATCCGCCCATCGCCAGGGCGGCCCGCGCCGACGTGCAGCGTCGATTGTTCGTCACCACGAACCCGCCGCAGCCGGGCGCCTGGTCCTGGGTGGACGACGGCAGCCAGGTCTACTACCGGGCTCCCGACTTCTGGCGGCCCGGCACGACCATCAGTGTCCGGGCTGGCCTGGCGGGTCTGCCGATCGGCAAGAACCACGTCGGTGACGCCGACCGCGCCGCGACGTCCCGGATCGGACGGCAGGTGGCGCTCGAAGTCGACAACGCCACCAAGCAGATGCGCGTCCTGCGGGACGGCAAGCTGATCCGCAGGATCCCGGTCAGTCTGGGCAAGCGCAGCACCCCCACGTCCACCGGCAAGATGGTGATCATGGAGAAGCATCAGTACACCACGTTCGACACGCGCGGCGAGCCGAACGGCGGCTACGTGGTGAACGTCGAGGACGCGCAACGGCTCACCTGGGGTGGCGAGTTCATCCACGGGGCACCCTGGTCGGTGTCGGATCAGGGACACCGCAACGTCTCGCACGGCTGCACGAACATCTCGGCGGCCAACGCCGACTGGTTGATGGGCGTCACCCGGGTCGGTGACCTGGTCACCTTCACCGGCACCGAGGTCCGGCTCCAGGCGGGCAACGGCTGGACGGCCTGGAACACCAGTTGGGGCCAGTTCGTCAAGGGCAGCGCGCTGCCCGTACCCGCGGATCTGCGGGCGGCCTCGGCGTCGGCGCCACCCGCCCGTGCGGTCGCCGGTGGCGTGCCGACGCCGGGGCCGTCCGCCTCCGGAGGCTGAACCACCGGGCGCCCGGCGGGCTCTCGCCGCCGGCCCGCCGGCCCTACCCTCCGGGCCATGACGTACGAGCCGATGATGGTTCCCGCCCCGAGGCCCCCGACGTGAACGTCAACAACTGCGAGCTACGGTAAAACCTGACGTTTACGTGAGGGAGAAGGCTGTGTGGCTGGCGTCACCGGCTGGGGGAGGGGTCGATGCGGATCGGGGAACTCGCCACGAAGACCGGGGTGTCGGTACGAGCCCTGCGCTACTACGAGGAGCAGGGCCTCCTGGCTGCCGCACGAAGCAGTGGCGGTCAGCGCCACTACCTCGACGACGCGGTCGACCGGGTGTATCTGATCCAGATGCTGTACGCCGCCGGCCTGTCCAGCCGCACCATCCTGGACCTGCTGCCCTGCGTCGATGCGAAGGTCAACACACCGCAGTCGCGGGCCATGCTCCGCGCCGAACGCGACCGCATCGATCGGCAGATCACCCAGCTCCGGCAGGCGCGCAAGCGGCTCGACGAGGTCATCGCGCTCAGCGAGAGCCCGACAAACGGTTGCACCCGAACGGACACCGACGCCGTGGTGGCGTAGCGACGCGGCGAGTCCCCGTCGCCGGCTTCTGACCTCGTGGCGATCGATGGCAGCTCAGTAGGGCGTCGCTCGGCGTGTCGAGTTGCTCAACTGCCAACGATCAAGGGATGGGCCAGCTCCGGGATGCCGTAGTGCTGGTCGAGGATCTGCATCGCCGCGCCTGCGGCGATCACGTCCGCGCCGAGGCTGGACAGGGCCACAGTGGTGCTGAGCCAGTCCGCGCGCCGGGCGTCCGCCCCGACGGCCTCGGTGACCGCAGCGAGATAGGTCTGCGGGTGCCGGAGGAGGTCCGCGCCCGCCAGCACCACGTGGGCGAGGTCGAGGGTCTGGAGCAGGTTGACGACGCCGACGGCCAGCACGCGGGCGGCGTGTGCGATGTCTCCGGCCTCGGCGGCCCGGTGGTGCACGATCTCCAGGCACCCGTGCCGGCCACAGACGCAGCGGGGCCCGGTCAGGTCGACGACAGTGTGGCCGAACTCGCCCGCGTTGGTGTGGGCTCCCCGGTGGGCCGCGCCGCCCAGCCAGAAGCCGCCGCCGATGCCGGACTCGACCATGATGAGTGCCGCGTCGCCGAACGTCGCGCCGTGCCGCCAGGCCTCCGCGGTGATCCCCGCGGTGACGTCCTTGTCCAGGTGGACGGGGAGGCCGAGATGTTTCTCGGCGATCTCGCGCAGCGGTACGTCGTGCCAGTGGCGCAGGCCGTGGGCGTCGCGGACCAAGCCGTTGGCGTGGTCGAGTGGGCCGATCATGCCGATGCCCAGCCCGGTGAGCCGGCTCCGCAGGTCGCCGATGCCGGCCATCGTGTCGATGCCGGCGCTCAGGGCGTCGAGGAGCTGCTCCGGGGTGAAGTCGCGGGGCAGTGGGCTGACGGCCGAGTGGTGCACGGTGCCGGCCAGGTCGACCAGGACGAGCCGCAGCGTGCGTCGAGCCACGTGGGCGCCGATCGCGTACCGGCTGTCCGGGACGAGTGCGTAGACGACAGCGGGCTTGCCGATGCCCGGACGTCGCACGCCGGCGGGGCGGATCAGCCCGTCGGCGATCAGCCGGGCGATGACCTTGGAGACCGCCTGTGGTGTCAGGCCGGTGGCCTCGACCACCGTCGAGCGCTCGAACGTGCGGGCAGTGCGTCCCACCGCCATGACCAGTGCCTGGTTGTAGCCGCGCAGGAAGGTGACGTCGGCAGTGACGCGAGTCATCTCGCCACCCTATTACGCAACGCTGTTGCTAAATTTTTTCGGTGATCGAGTTGAGTAGAGGTCGACGGTTGGCGGCGCTCGCCGCCCTGGCACTGGGCGGCGTCGCGGTCGGCCTGACCGAGTTCGTGGCGATGGGGCTGCTGCCCGACATCGCCCGTGGTCTGCTTCCGCACGAGTACGCCCAGTCGTCGTCGGACGCCGTCGCCCGAGCGGGCTGGATGATCACCGCGTACGCGCTCGGCGTGGTCGTCGGCGCGCCGCTGATCGCCGCGTTGAGCGCGCGCCTGCCCCGCAAGAAACTCGTCCTCGGGCTGCTCGTGCTGTTCGCCGTCGGCACCGTCGCGTCCGCGCTCGCCCCCACCTTCGACCTGGTGCTGGTGGCCCGGTTCGTGGCGGCGCTGCCGCACGGCGCGTACTTCGGTGCGGCAGGTCTGCTCGCCGCGACCCTCATGGGCCCCGGTAACGAGGCCCGTGGTTTCGCCACGGTGCTCGGCGGTCTGACGGTGAGCAACCTGGTCGGCGTACCCCTCATCACGCGGCTCGGGCAGGCGGTCGACTGGCGGGTCGCGTACCTGGTCATCGCCGGCTTCTTCCTGCTCACCCTGCTGGCGGTGCTGGCGGTCGTTCCGGAGGTCGCCGCGGCGGCCGACGGCTCGCCGGCCGCCGAGTTGCGGGCGCTGCGGACCTCGCAGGTCTGGCTGGTCGCCGCGACCGGCGCTGTCGGGTTCGCCGGCTTCTTCGCGGTGAACACCTACATCGCACCGGTCACCACCGACGTCACCGGCCTCGCCGCCGCGACGGTGCCGTGGACGTTGGTCGCCGTGGGTCTCGGAATGACGGTCGGCAACGCCCTGGGCGGCTGGCTGGCGGACCGCGACCTCCAGCGGAGCATGGTCATCGGTTTCGTGGCGATGATCGTGAGCATCGCCGTGTTCAGCCTCGTGGCGTCGACCCGTGTGGGCCTGTTCGTGGGCGCGTTCCTGGTCGGTGCGACCAGCCTGTATCTCGGTCCGGTCCTTCAGGCGCGCCTGATCACCGTCGCCCCGGGAGCGCAACTGATGGGCGCGGCGGTCAACCAGTCGGCCATGAACATCGCGAACAGCCTGGGCGCCGCGCTGGGCAGCGTCGCCATCGCCGCCGGATTCGGCTACCTCGCGCCGGCCCGGGTGGGCGTCGTACTGGCGGTCGTCGGGTTGATCCTGGGGCTGGTCAGCTTCGCCGTCGGGCGACGAGTGCGCGAGCGGGTCCCGGCCACCGTCTGACGGGTGCGAGCCGGTCCCGGCCACCGTCTCGACCTGAGGTGGCCGGGCCGTCCGCGAGGCGCGGTCAGAAGTCGTCCACGCTGACCGTCACCCGGTCGGTGCTCGACCTCCAGTTGGGCACGTTGATCACCTCATGGCCGCCACCGCGCTGGCCCACGACGATCCGTACCAGGCCGAGGTGTGCCGGTGTCGCCGGGATGAAGACGTCCATGCCGGTGATGAAGGTCTGGCTGAAGAACTCCGGCAACGGGGCCGTCAGGTCGGTGACGCCGTCGCTGCCGTCGTCGAAGGCGAAGATGCCGATCGTCCGCTTGACGCGGGGTGCGTTCGCCGCGTTCAGGACGTCCCTGCCGTTGATCCAGAGGTGGTCGCCGGCATCGCCCTGGTCGCCCCACCACTCCTTCTGCCGTTGGATGGTGAGCGCCGTGTGCCGGTCGCTGGTCTCGACCAGGCCGCTCAGGCCCTCGCCCGGCTCGCTGGTCGCCAGGCGCACCAACGAGTCCGAGCGGAGGAACGGCTGGAAGTAGAAGTGGTGCGTAGCGGCGCCCGGGCGCACGATGGCGAACTCGTAGCGGGCCGTGGCGAGCACCGGGAGAGGACCGAACGAGCCGTCGCCGCCGAGCGACAGCCGATGCGCGGGCCGGTGCGTCAGTCGGCCGCCGGTCAGCGGGTTGACCGGGTAGACCTCGACTGTCGCACCGGCGACGCCGACGTTGCTCGGGAAGAGCACGGCCCGGCCGGAGACCCGGGCGGCGCCGAAGAGTTGCGGCACGATCCGCGTCGTGTGGGGCGCACGGCCCCGGAGGAAGCCGAAGATCTCGGTGAACGACTCCGCCGACGACACGGTCTGGGTGTGCGACTGGTCCGGCAGGTGGACGTTCGTCGCGCCGACGACGGCGCGGGCCGGGTCACCCTCGCCCCAGATGGCGAGCGTGGGCACACCGCCCGGCGGGGAGGTCGCGGTGCGCCCGTCCAGGTTGACGTAGTGAGCGACCCGGACGGCACGCTCCGGCGAGCTGGTGAGGTAGCCCTGCGAGACGAAGGTGCCCAGCGAGTGCGCGACGAGGTCGACCCGGTCCGCGCCGGTGGCCGCCAGCAGGCGGGAGATCCGTGCGTCGAGTCCCGCGTACACCTGGGGCAGGATCGTCGCGACGTTCGGGGAGTCGTACTCGTGGGCTTCGATGATGTCGATTGGGTACCCGTTGCTGGCCAGCCGTTTGGCCTGGGTCTCGAACTGCGCCGCCGATCCCGCGCTGCCGTGTACGAAGATCACTGGACGGTACGTCGGTGTGGCGGCGGCTTCGGCGGGGCGTGGAACGGCGACGGCGGACAGGCTGGCCGCGAGGGCGATCCCGGCCACCACGGAGAGCAGGCTCCGGCGAGATGTGTGCATCGATCCTCCACCTGAACGGACGAAGTATTTGCACTACTAGCGCAAGTATCGTGTCAGGGTGGGGCGCGATGGTCCACACCTTCCGGTCAGTTGACCTTCGCGGCGAGCAGGTCGCCGACGGCGACGCGGACCGGGTCGGGGTTCGACCAGCTCCAGTTGGGGTGCGCGCGGTTGGTGAGCAGCGCCAGGACGAGTTTGCGGTCGGGCGCGACCAGCAGCGAGGGGCCGGCGAATCCGGTGTGGCCGAAGGTCCGGGCCGAGGCGAGCTTCCCCATGAACCAGCTCTGGTCGAGGACGACGCCGAGGCCGTGCGCCGAGGTCCGGTTGGGGCGCTCGGGGTCGATGGCGGGTTTGCCGGCGTTGTGGTTGGTGAGCATCCGGCGCACCGTCGCCGCGGCGAGGATCCGCTCGCCCCGGTGGGTGCCCCCGTTGAGGAGCAGCTGACCGATGGCCGCGAGATCGGTCGCGGAGGCGAAGATGCCGGCGTGGCCGGCGATGCCACCGAGGTGATTGGCGACGTCGTCGTGGACGACGCCACGGAGCAGCCCCCGGGACGAGCGGGCGTCGGTGGCGACCAGCCGGCTGGCCCTCGCGGCGGCCGACAGCCAGCCGTTCGGGTTGAAGCCGGTGTCGCGCAGGCCGAGCGGGTCGGTCAGGTTGGTCTTGAGCGCCTGGTCGAGCCGCTGGCCGGTGACCTTCTCGACGATCTTGCCGGCGACCATGAGCCCGACGCTGGAATAGCGGAACGTCTTTCCCGGCACGGCGCCGGAGACCAGCGGCGTGCCGAGCACGGCGTTCCAGCGGGCCGTGTTGTCGGGCAGGCCGGTGACCGTGGCGCCGACGGGAAGGCCGCTGGTGTGGGTGAGCAGCATCTCGACGGTGATCCGCTCCTTGCCCGCGCCGGTGAAGGCGGGCAGGTAGTCGCGCACCGGAGCGCCGAGGTCGACACGCCCCTTGTCGACCTGCTGCAACAGCAGGATGGCCGTGTACACCTTGGTGACCGAGGCGAGGTCGAAGATGGAGTCCCGGCGCATCGCGACGCGCTGGTTCGCCGCGAGCAGCTTCGGGCCCGCCGAATAGCGCAACGCCTCACCGACAGCGCTGTGCACCGTCACCTTCCCGCCCACCAGGACGAGAGCGACAGCACCGGGAAAACCCTTGTGTTGCACTGTCTGCGGGGTGGCGGGCAGGTGTCGCCGGAGCAGGGCGGCCACGTCCTGCGCGTAGCGGGCCTCACGAACTGGTGGGTTGCCGCCGACCGGTGCGTCAGGTGCCCTGAGCGGCGGCCCGGCGTCTCCCGCCGGACCAAATCCGACCCGGCTGCCGGTGGCGGCGTTCCCGGTCGCCGCGTCGCCAGGGCCGGCCGCGCCGGTGTTCGGCGCGCCCGTGGCACCGCAACCGGTGACGGCGGAGGTCGCGACGGCCAGGCCGGCCCCGAGCAGAGTTCGACGCGCAACGGGCATGCCGCAGATCGTGACAGCCGGCCAGTGGACGCGCTACCTGACCCGTCCGAACGTCGGGCCCGTCCGGCCCATCGGTCAACAGGTGGTCATCTGGCGGACACAGCCGGTTGCCGTTCAGGCGGTTGTGCGACGATCGGCGGGCAAAACGTCGAACGACCGTCCACCGGTCTGTCCGCGCACGGTCGCGGACAGTGACCGGGGAGGGCACACCCCGTTACCCCCTTGGAGAGCACGATGTCCCTCTCCCCGTCCCGGGTCTTCGCAGAGCTGAATGCGGCTCGACCCCCTGACCAGCTGTCCCCGACGATGGGCACGGCCGTCGTGGTCGGCGGCAGTGTCGCCGGTCTACTGGCCGCCCGGGTGTTGTCCGACCACGCCGACACCGTCGTCATCATCGACCGGGACGACCCGCAGGTGACCGGCGCGCGGCCCGGCGTACCACAGGGGACGCAGCTGCACGCGCTGCTGCCCGGCGGCCTCTTCCAGCTGGAGCGGCTGTTTCCCGGATTCCGCGACGAGGCACTGGCGCGCGGAGCGGTCGAGGCGCCGCCCACGGCCCGGCGCAACTACCTCGACGGGCGTCTGAAGGTCGTCGTCCCCGACGACGCCGACAGTCTGGCGGGCAGTCGGCCGCTGCTGGAGGGCCTGATCCGCCAGCAGGTGCTCCGACTGCCCAACGTCAAGACGATCACCGCCCGCGCCACCGGCCTCGTGTTCGACGGCACCGCGGTCACCGGGGTCCGCTGTGAGGTCGGTGGGGTGGCCGGTGTCGAACGCGCCGACCTCGTGGTGGACGCCATGGGGAGGTCCAGCCGACTGTCGGACTGGCTGGAGCAGGCCGACTGGGACCGGCCGGTCACCCGGCGGATGACAGTGCACCTCAACTACGCGACCGCCCTGTTCCGCCGCCCGGAGGTCACACCGCCCTCGACGGTCGTCCTGGCCCTGAACACGCCGAGGATGGCCATGGACGTGGCCGGAGCCGCGTTCTTCGCCATCGAGGACGGCCGGTGGATGGCCATGATGGCCGGTTACGGCAACGACCGCCCGGGGCGCACCGCTGACGACTTCGTCCGCCGCCTACGCGAGCAGTTCCCACCGGAGTTCGGCGAGGTCGCCGACCAGGAGATGATCGGCGATGTCCAGACCTACCACCATGCCGACAGTCGACGACGGGACTTCCACGCGCTCAAGCGGTTCCCGGCCGGCCTGATCAGCGTCGGTGACGCCGTCGCGTCGTTCAACCCGGTGTACGGGCAGGGCATGACGGCGTCGGCCCTGCACGCGGCCTGCCTGTCGACGTACCTTCGGTCCGGCCCGGACCTGCGGGCGCCCGCGCGCCACTACCTCGCGCTCCAGAAGGTGGTGGTCGACGCCGCCTGGTCGCTCTCCACCTCGGCGGACCTTGCGTTGCCGCACGTCGACGGGCCCTACCCGCGCGGCTACCGGTTCTCCCGCTGGGCCAGCAGCCAGGTCATCGCCGCGACCGTCACGGACGTGGCGACAGCGCGGCGGTTCAACGACGTCGTCTCCATGCGCGAACACCCGCACTCGCTGGCCCGCCCCGGCGTGCTCCTGGGCGCCCTGCGCGCCAACCGGCGCACACGCTGAGCGAGTGACCCGGCGGCCTCACCTGCGAGGCCGCCGGGACCGCGCCCTAGCGGGGGAGCTTGCGGAGGATGTCGACCACGAAACGGTGGTCGTCGAGCTGCGGCAGCCCGGAGACACCGACCCAGCCCACCACACCGGTGCCGCGCACACGCAGGGGTACCGCGCCCCCGGCCGCCGCGTAGCGCGAGGCCGGAAGCCCGTACCGGTCGGCCAGTGTCACCTGCTTGTCCTGGCACAGCCGCGCCATGTAGAGCGAGGAGTGCTCGAACCGCATCACCACCCGCCCCTTGCGGCGCAGCCACGCGTCGTTGTCCGCCGTCGACCCCGGCAGGCCGCAGTGGAACAGCTGCCGCCCGGCCCGCCACACGCCCACCGAGACCGGCAGCCGCTGCTCGGTCGCGGCGGCGACGGCGAGCATCCCCAGCTCGTACGCGTCGGTCTCGGACAGACCCGCGAGCTCCAGCTCGTTCTCCTCGCGCAGCAGCTCGTCCAGCGTCGGCCACGATTCACGGTCAGCTGACATGTTCTTCTCCTTCTCGGTGCGGGCTGGTTCGGGGCGATTACCAGGCGCAGGGCGCGTAGTCCTTCAGGAAACAGCCGTACAGGTCCTCGCCCTGCTCGCCACGGACGATCGGGTCGTACACCCGGGCCGCGCCGTCGACCAGGTCCAGTGGGGCGTGGAAGCCCTCGTCGGCCAGCCGCATCTTCGTCGGGTGGGGGCGTTCGTCGGTGATCCAGCCGGTGTCGACGCTGGTCATCAGGATGCCGTCGGTCAACATCTCCTCGGCGCTGGTGCGGGTCAGCATGTTCAGCGCCGCCTTGGCCATGTTGGTGTGCGGGTGCCCCGGCCCCTTGTAACCGCGGCCGAACTGGCCCTCCATCGCCGACACGTTCACCACGTACTTGCGGCGGGCCGACGCGGCGGCCATCACCGGGCGCAACCGACTGACCAGCACGAACGGTGCGGTGACGTTGCACAGCTGCACTTCGAGCAGCTCGACCGGGTCCACCTCCTGCACCCGCTGGACCCAGCTGTTGACCGAGTCGAGGTCGGGCACGAGCCCGCCGGCGTCGATGGCAGTGGACGCCGCGATCCGTTCCGGCGAGGCCGAGCCGCTGGTCAGGGCCAGCGCGGTGAGCGCGTGCGGGGTGAGCGCCGTCGACGGTGGCCCGGCGGTCAGGCTGCCCACCGGGCCGCCCTGCCCGTCCGGCTTGGCGAACGTGATCAGCTCCGGCAGCGGGCCGTCCGGCAGGGCCGCGGCCTCGGCGGCGATGAGCTGCGCGTACGCCCCGGGAGACCGGCGGACGGTCTGCGCCGCGTTGTTGATCAGGATGTCGAGGGGGCCCTGGCTGCTGACGTCGTCGGCGAGGGCGATCACCTGGGCGGGGTCGCGCAGGTCGATCCCGACGATCCGCAGTCGGTGCAGCCAGTCCGCGCTGTCGGGCATCGCGGCGAAGCGGCGGACCGCGTCGTGCGGGAACCGGGTCGTCACCGTCGTGTGCGCGCCGTCGCGCAGCAGCCGCAGCGCGATGTACATGCCGATCTTGGCCCGGCCGCCGGTGAGCAGCGCACGCCGGCCGGTCAGGTCGGTGCGCGCGTCGCGGCGCTCCCGGTTCAGCGCTGCACAGGACGGGCAGAGCTGGTGGTAGAAGGCGTCCACCTCGCGGTAGCGCTGCTTGCAGACGTAGCAGCCGCGTGGGTTGTGCAGGAAGCCCGCCGTCTCGCCCGCCACGGAGGACGCGAGCGGAATGCCCTGCGTCTCGTCGTCGATCCGCCCCGGAGCGCCGGTGGCGGTGGCCTCCGTCACCGCGCGGTCGGCGGCGAGGATGGCGTCGCGCCGCTCCTCCCGCCGCCGCTGCTTGATCACCTTGTAGAGCCGGGCGGTGGCCCGCTGCACCTGCACCACGTCGGGATGGTCGGAGGGCAGCGCCTCCAACGCCTCGAAGACGCTGAGGCAGGCCTCCAGCCGGCTTCGGTCAATGCCCTCTTGACCGTTTTCGGTAATGTTGTCCACCGTCATGCGTCGTTGTCTCGTCCCGTATCCCGTGCCGGCTCCAGCCGGCCCGCCCCAAGTCCGACCCGAAACGGTACGCGCCTCACGGCCTCCGACGCACCTCGCGGCCGTCCGGCGTGGTGCGCCTCGCGGCCGTCCGGCATGGTGCGCCTCGCGGCCTGTCAGTCGGCGTCGGCGTGGCCGAGACGCCAGTAGCCCATGAAGGCCACCGCCCGCCGGTCCAGGCCCCGCTCGGCGACGAGGTGTCGGCGCAGCTTACGGATGACGCCGGCCTCCCCGGCCAGCCACGCGTAGAGCGGCGCCGAGGCCACCTGCTCGGGCACCTCCCACAGGATCTCGGTGTCCACGTCGACGTCCGGGACGGGTTGGGCGGCCGTCGACGCGCCGGGGGTCAGCAGTTCCCCGGCCGCCGCGACGACGGCGGGCACCAGCCGGCTGCCGTACCCGTCGGCGCCCCGGGCCAGCCAGCGGACCTCGACGCCGGGCGGCGCGAGCAGCGGCAGCACGTCGGCGGCGTCGGGCACCTCCAGCACGACTGTGCCCCGGGCGTCGAGGGGGAGCCGCTCGCAGATGCTGCTGATCGCCGGCACGGCGGTCTCGTCCCCGGCCAGCAACAGCGTGCCGCCGGTGGACTGTCGAAACTCGACCCCGCCGTGGTTGCCGTCGAAGCCGGCATCCGGCCCGACCAGGGCGATCTCGTCGCCGACGCTGGCCCGCCGAGCCCAGCGCGTCGCCGGGCCGCTGTCGCCGTGCAGCACCAGATCGACGTCGACCTCGGCCAGGTGCGGACGGACCGCCCGCACCGTGTAGGTGCGTATCGGGTTGCGCAGGTGCTCGGGCAGGGCCCGCCACGTCGCGTACCAGTCCGCGCCGTCCGGCAGGGTCGCCCGGTCCTGACCGGGCAGCGGCAGTGCCAGCTTGATCCGCTGGTCGTAACCGTTGTCGGCGAAGCGGTCCAGGTTCGCCCCGGTGAAGGTCACCCGGGTGAAGGACGGGCTCAGGCGGCGTACGGCCCGGACGGTGACGGCGAACACGCGCCACGGTGCGATGGGCAGGGTCTCGGTCATGGTGCCTCTCTCGACTCGGGCGGCTCTACCGGGTGGTGCTCGCCACGGCGCGGGAGCGCCACAGCAGCCAGACGAAGTACGGGGTGCCGATCATGGCGGTGACCAGGCCGGCGGGGATCTGGGCCGGCGCGATGACCGTCCGACCGAAGGTGTCGGCGATGCTGACCAGCGCCGCGCCGAGCAGGGCGGCCACCGGGAGCACCCGGGAGTGCCGGCCGCCGACGAGCGCCCGCGCGGCGTGCGGGGCGACCAGGCCGACGAAACCGATGACCCCGACGGCCGAGACGGCGGTGGAGGTGAGCAGCGCCGCCGCGCCGAGCGCGATCAGCCGGGTGCGTTCCAGCCGGACGCCCAGCACGCGGGGGGTGTCGTCGTCCAGCGCCATCAGGTCGAGCTCCCGACGGGCGGCGACCACTGCCGGTGTGAGCACCAGCAGGGCGATCAGCACCGGCAGCACCTGGGTGGGCATCCGACCGTAGGTGGAGCCGGACAGCCAGGTCAGCGCCTTCCCGGTGTTCCACGGGTCGAAGGCCACGACCAGGTAGGTGATGACCGCCATGCCGCCCTGCCAGGCCCCGAAACCGATCAGCACCAGTCGGTCGGAGCTCAGTCCGCCGCGCCAGGCCAGGCCGTAGACCAGGGCGAACGCCAGCATCGCGCCGAGCCCGGCGACGCCGGAGACGGCCCACACCCCGGCCAGCGGCACGAAGGTGAGCAGGGAGACCGCGCCGAGCCCGGCGCCGGCGGTGATGCCGAGGATGCCGGGTTCGGCCAGCGGATTGCGGCAGACCGCCTGCACCGTGGTGCCGGCGACCGCGAGCGCCGCGCCGGCCAGGACCGCCGCGGCGACGCGCGGCCACCGCTGGTCCAGCACGAAGGTGTACGCGGGCCCGGTGGTGCCGTTGACCCAGTTGACGACGTCACCGAGCAGCACCCAGGTGTCGCCGGCGAGCATGCCGACCGCCACTGCGCAGACGGTCAGGACGGCAGTGACGGCGACGACGCCGCGGTGGAAGGCGGCGGAGCGGACGGCCGCGTGCCCTCCGGGCGGACGACGGGTGGGGCCGGCGTCGCGGTGCCGGCGGGCCAGCCAGATGAGGATCGCCGCGCCGAACAACGTGGTGACCACGCCGGTGGGGATGTCGACCCCGGCCTGCCCGCCCATCACGGCCCGCAGCAGCACGTCGGAGCCGAGCACGATGATGACCCCGGCGATGCCGGACAACGGCAGCAGCACGCGGTGCCGGTGCACCCCCGGCACCACGGGGGCGAGCAGCCGGACGATCACCGGTGCGCACAGGCCGACGAAGCCGACCGGGCCGGTGAGGGTGACGGCCGCGGCGGAGAGCAGCACTGCCAGCACCATGACGGTGAGCCGGGTGCGCCGCACGTCGAGACCGAGCACCGTGGCGGTGTCGTCGCCGAGGGCGAGGATGTCGAGGCGGTGCCCGAGCAGCACGAGCACGACGGCGGCGCCGACGATCACCGGAGCGAGTTGGGTCAGCGCGGTCAGGTCGCTCTGCACCAGCGAGCCGTTCCCCCAGGCGAACAGCCCGATGGTGGCCTGCTCGAACAGGAGCAGCAGCAGTGTGGTCACCGACCCGAGCGCCAGCGCGGTCGCCGAGCCGGCGAGGATCAGCCGGGTGGTGCCGGCCTGCCCACCGGAGGACATCGCCATCACCAGGCCGGCGGCGGCCAGCCCGCCGCAGAAGGCGAGGCCGCCGGCGGGCAGCGCGGGCAGCGAGACGCCGAACGCGGCGACGGCGACGATCGCCAGGTGGGCGCCCGCGTTGACAGCGAGGGTGTCGGGGGAGGCGAGCGGGTTGCGGGCGATCGACTGCAACGCCGCCCCGGCGAACCCGAGCGCCACGCCGATGGCGAGCCCGGCGAGCAGTCGGGGCAGCCGGGACGCGATCAGGACGCGGGCCGCCTCGTCGTCGGTGCCGGTCGCGAGCCGCAGGAGGTCGAGGGCGCCGACGTTCGAGGTGCCCTGGGTGAGGTGCACCGTGCCGACCACGAGCAGCAGCAGGATCGCGGCGACGAAGACGACGGCGATGCGGGGCACGGCCGGGCGTCCGCCCGGGGCCGGCCGGGTGGCCGGCTCCGGGCGTGGGGGCGCGTTCAGCACGCTCACACCGTGTACGTCTTGACGAGTTCGTCGATGTACTGCTTGCCGGAGAGCGGACCGCCGAAGGTCCAGATGCCGTTGGGCATCTTGTGCAGGTTGCCCTTCTGCACGAAGGGCAGCGACTTCCAGATGGCGTTGCCGGCGAGACCGTCGGCGAACACGTCGTCGCCGTCGGAGGCGTTGTAGAAGAGGTGCGTGTTCGGGTCCTTGAGGACCGTCATGCCCTCGACGTCGGTCTGGCCGAGTCCCCACACCTCATCGGTCTTGCCGGTCCAGGCGTTGGTGAGGCCGAGTTGGATGCCGATCTGGGAGACCAGCGCGCCGGTGCCGAACATCCGGATGCTGACGGTGCTGCCCTCCTTCCAGCCGTCGGCGATGGCGAACGGTCGGCCGGCGGCACCCGCGTCGGCGATCTTCTTCTTGCCGTCGGCGATGGCCGCGTCGAAGTCGGTGAGCAGCTTCTCCGCCTCGGTGGTCTTGCCGACCGCCTTCGCGATCATGTTGAGGTCGGTGCGCATCCGGCCGAGGTTGTCGGTGGCGTCACTGCCCTTGGCGACCACCACTGGCACGAACTTCTCCAGCTGACTGACGATGTTGGCGCCCCGGTCGTCCTCCATCACGACGAGGTCGGGCTGGAGGGCGACGATCGCGTCGACGCTGGGCTCCCCGCGGACCCCGACGTCCTTGACGCCCGGGTCGAGCTTCGCGGAGGTGACCCAGGTGCCGTAGCCCTTGGGGTCGGCGACACCGACGGGCATGACGCCCAGGCTGACCAGCAGCTCGACCTCGCCCCACTCGAGCCCGACGACCTTCGTCGCCGGCGCCTTGAGGGTGATCTCCTTGCCCCGGCTGTCGGTGACGGTGACCGGGCCGCCGGACGCCGAGGCGGAGGTGTCGGGGGCCGCGGCGTTCTCGGTGGTGCCGCAGGCGCCGAGCGTCAGCGCGGCCACGACGGCGATGAGGGCGGTGAAACGGGTACGGGTCATGACGGTCTTTCTCTGCTGTGGATGGGGGTGTTCAGACCAGGGCGCGGATCTGGTGCCGCCCGACCGGGCGGGTGGTGACCAGTCCGCTGACCGGATCGGTGGTCACCTCGATGCGGATCCCGTAGGTCTCGGTGAGGGCGTCCTCGGTGAACACCCTTGCCGGGGTGCCGGTGGCGCGGACCCGGCCCTGCTGCAACAGGACCACCTCGTCCGCCACGGCGGCTGCCTGGTTGAGGTCGTGCAGCACGACGCCGACGGCGACGCCGTGATCGTCCGCGAGGTCACGGACCAGGTCGAGGATCTCCACCTGGTAGCGCAGGTCGAGAAACGTGGTGGGTTCGTCGAGGAGCAGGACCGGGGTGTCCTGGGCGAGGCAGGTGGCCAACCAGACCCGCTGCAACTCGCCCCCGGAGAGTTCGTCGACGGGACGGTCGGCCATCGCGGCGACGCCGGTGACGTCCATGGCGCGTGCGATGGCGGCGGGACCGTCCGGGTCCTCGGTGCGCCAGCGCCCCCGGTAGGGGTGGCGGCCGTAGCCGACGACGTCGCGGACGGTGACTCCGCTGGGCACCGGCCGACTCTGGGCGAGCAGTGTGACCCGCCGGGCGAACTCCCGGGCCGCGAGGCTGGCGGCCGTGACGCCGTCGGCGAGGTGCACGATTCCGGCCTCGATCGGGTGCAGCCGGGCCAGGGCCCGCAGCAGTGTGGACTTGCCGCTGCCGTTGGGCCCGACCAGTGCGGTGACGGCGCCCGCGCGCAGGTTGATCACGGCTCCGTGCACCACCGGCACGCCGTGATAGCCCAGGTGGAGGTCGACGCCGGACAGGCTGCGCTCCCCGTTGACCGACGCCAACTCGTTCTGCATGAGGTTAGGCTAACCTAACCAAATGACGGCCTGTCAAGCCGGTCTCGGGGCGGTGACCGGCCGGGCGGGCCGGTGGTCGTCGGGTCCGTGCGCGCGTGGGGGATGCTGGGTCCGTGCAGATCGCGACCCTCGGCCCACTCGCCGTCGACGGCCAGCCCGTTCGGGGTGAACGGCTCGCGGCGGTGCTCCGCGCGCTCGTCGACGCGCGGGGGCGGGCGGTCTCCGTGAGCCTGCTCGTGGACGCCGTCTGGGACGGCGTGCCACCGGACGACGCGAGCGGCGCCGTCCAGGCGCTCGTGTCCCGGGTACGCCGTCTCGGGCTGCCCGTGGTCGCGGTGCCGGGCGGATACCGGCTGCCCGCCGAGGAGATCACCGTCGACGCGGTCGAGGCGCGCGCGCTCGTCGATCAGGCGGGCACCGTGCTCCGGTGCGGTGACGTCGGTGCCGCCCGCGGCCTGGCCGATCAGGCGCGGGCCCTGTTCCCCGAGGTGCCGGAGTTGGTCAGCGCCGAGGACACCCGCCTGTTCGCGGAGGTCGCCGCGCTGCGCGCGCAGGCGGCACTCGCTGGTGTGGGCCCGTTCGACGAGGTGGACCTGGGCCGACTCGTCGCGCGGACACCGCCGGACGAGCCGTCCGCCGCCCTGCTCGTCCGGGTGCTTGCCGCGCAGGGACGGGAGGCGGAGGCGCTGGAGGTGGTCGAGCGGCTGCGAGCCGAGCTGGCCGACCGCTACGGCACCGACCCGTCGCCCGTGATCACGAGCGTCCACCTGGCGTTGCTGCGCGGTGAACTCACCGCACCGCCCGTCGCGGCGCCGCCCCGGCAACCGGCGCGGATCACGCTGCCCGCCGCGTGGCGTCGCCCCATGGCCGCCCTCGTCGGGCGGGAGCGGGACGTCAAGGCCGTCACCGACGCGCTCGCCGAGACACCCGTCGTGACGATCGTGGCGACCGGAGGGGCGGGCAAGACCCGGCTCGCCGCCGAGGTGGCCAGGCGTACGGCAGCGGGTGGGCGGGCGGTACGCGTGATCGAACTCGCTGGCCTGCGCTCGCCCGACGAGGTGCTGCCCACTGTGCTCGCCGCGCTCGGCGGTGCGGACACCACGGCGACCGGCGGCAACCTGGGTCTGGAACGGCGGGTCCTGAGTCCTGAGGAGCGGCTGCGCGCCGTGGCGCCGGACCTCGACGGGCTGGTGGTGCTGGACAACTGCGAGCACGTGCTCGACGCGGTGGCCGTCGTCGTCGCGGACCTGGTCGCGGCGGCCTCGCCGGAGGTCGCGGTGCTCGCGACGAGCCGCGCCCCACTGGGCCTGGTCGGCGAGCTGGTGCACCGGCTGACCGCGTTGCCGGACGCCGACGCGCTCGCGCTGGTCGAGTCCCGGGCACGGGCCGGTGGTGCCGTGCCGACCTGGGACACCGAGCGGGCGCTCGCCCTGTGCCACCGGCTCGACAACCTGCCGTTGGCCCTCGAACTGGCCGCCGCGCGACTGCGGCACATGCCGATCGACGACGTGCTCGCCGGGCTTACCGACCGGTTCGCGTTGCTCGACGACGCCCTGCGCGGCCTGCCCGAGCGGCACGCGAGCCTGTGGGCGCTCGTCGACTGGAGCAGGGAGCTTCTCGCCGAGGCCGACCGTGACCTGCTCCAGCGGGTAGCGGTCATCCCCGCGCCGTTCACAGCGGACCTCGCCGCCGCCGTCGCACAGGCCCCGGACGTGCGTCGCGGCCTGGCGACCCTCGTCGAACAGTCCCTGTTGACCCTGGTCGAGGGTGACGGTCCGCCGCGCTACCGCATGCTCGAAACGGTCCGTGAGTACGGCGAGGCCCGGCTGGACGCGGCGGGCGAGCGGGACCAGGCCATGGCCGGCCTGGTCAGCTGGGCGCGGGAGCAGGCCGTCGCGCTGGCCGCCCGTTTCATCGGCCCCGGCCAGGTCGAGGCGCTGCACCGTTGCGCCGCCGAGCAGGACAACCTGGTCGCGGGCCTGCGGTGGGCAATGGCAGCTGACGACGAGCCGGCCGCCATCGACGTCGCCACCGCACTGTTCCACCTCTGGTCGGTGCGCGGCCTGCACCTGGAGGTCCTCGCCTGGGCGCGTGGGCTGCTGCACATCGACGACCCGCAGCGGCGGCTGCGGTCGGCGATCCTGCGCGGCGCGGCCAGCGGCCGGCCACTTCCCAACGCCGAACGGCTGGCCTGGACGTGCGTGGTGATCAGCGTGAACGCCGGCGTCAGCGCCGACCTGCGGCCCGCCGTGCTCGCCCGGCGGGCGCTGCGGACGCTGCTGGCCGAACGCCCCGGCGAGGTGTCGTCCCGGCTGACCGCCCTCGCGGCGGCGCTGCCCGGCTTCGACGCGTCCGACGTGGAGCAGAGCCTGAAGAGCGCGACCGAGATGGTCGCGCACCCGGACCCGTACGTGCAGGGGCTGGGGTTTTTCGCGCGCGCGGCGGTACGGGAAAACGGTGGCCTGCCGGAAGCGTCGATCAGCGACGCCGAGCAGGCTTACCACCGCTTCGAGGCCGCCGGCGACCACTGGGGCATGGCGATGGCGGCGGGTGCGGTCGGGCAGTTCCTGGTTCCGGGCGGGGACGCCCGGTCGGCCGAGTGGCTGACCCGCAGCGTCCGGCACATGGAGTTGGTCGGCGCCACGCAGGACGCGCGGTCGATCCGGGTACGGCTGGACGTGCAGCTCGCCCTGACCGGCGACGCGGAGGCGGAGCGGCGACTGGGCGAGACGGCCGCGCTGGGCCAGGCCGAGCAGATCGACGTCGCGCAGGCGCTGCTCGGCCTGGCGCACCTCGCCTGGCAGCGTGAGCGGTACGACGAGGCACTCGCCCACGCCGACGAGGTGACGCGTGTCCTCGCCGGCTGGGTCGGGCCGCAGCCGCAGCCGCGCGTGATGCTCCGCGCCACGGCGGCGATCATCTACCTGCGGGTGGCCCAGGTGGGGCGGGTGTCGGGCACCGACGCCACCGTCCAGGCGACCGCGATGCTGTCGCTCGCCCGCGAGGACGCGCTGACCTCACGGGACCTGCCGGTGATCGGGGCGTGGGCGTCGGGCGGCGCGGAGCTCGCGGCGTACCGGGGTGACGTCGACGCCGCCCGCGAACTGGCAGTACTCGCGAAGCGGATCGGCACCCAGATCGAGATGTTCTTCCCCTTCGAAAACGGCGAACGGCTCAACGCCATCCTCGGGAACGAGGAGCAGCGTGAGCCGTTGCTTGCCGCGTGGCGCGAGCGGCCACCCGCCGCGGCCGTCAGCCGGATCCGCGAGCTGATGGACGACCTGCTCGCCTGACTCAGATCTTCTTGCGATACGCCCGCAGCGCCAGCGGCATGAACACCGCAACGAAGCCGGCGCACCAGGCGAGCGTCCACCACACGTGGTTGCCCAACGGGGTTCCGAGGAACAGCCCGCGTACCGACGCCACCAGGTGGGTCATCGGGTTGACGTCCACGAACGCCTGCATCCAGCCCGGCAGGGTGTCGGCGCCGACGAACACGTTGGACGCGAAGCTCAGCGGCATGATCAACGCGAACATCACACCCTGTACGGCACCCGCGGTCCGCACCTTCATCGAAACCAGCACCGGCAGCCAACTCAGGCAGAGCGCGAACAGCACAGCGAGCAGACACCCGGCGATCGCCCGGAACGGGTCGGTGTCGATCCGGAAACCCATCACGTAGCCGATCGCGAGGGTCGACACGGTGACGATGACGTACCGGACGACATCGCCGAGGACCGCGCCGACCAGTGGGGCGGAGCGAGGGATCGGCAACGACCGGAACCTGTCGAAGATGCCCTTGGCGATGTCGGTGTTGAGGTTGACGCCGATCGCGATGGCGCCGGTCGCGATCGTCTGCGCCAGGATGCCGGGCAGCAGGAACTGAAGGTAGTCGTGGGTCGAGCCGGCGACGGCGCCGCCGAAGACGTACACGAAGATGATGAGGAACAGCACCGGTTGCAGGGTGACGTCGATGAGCGCCTCGGGCGTACGCCAGGTCTTGATGAGGCTGCGCTTGGCGAGCGCCAACGAGTGCCGGACCAGCCGGAACGGCCGAGGGTTCGGCGCGGTTGTCGAGAGTGCGCGGCTTCGCGTGGGCGCGGTGTCGGTCAGAGTGCTCATGCCGCGACCTCCATGGGGCGGGTGGTGTCGTCTTCGGACGCCGTACGCCCGGTGAGGGTGAAGAACACCTCGTCGAGGCTCGGCAGGTGCAGGGAGAGTTCGGTGACCGCGATGCCGGCCGTGGCGAACCGCGCGACGCTCTCGGTCAGGGCCGCGTCGTCGGTGACCGGCACCGCGAGCACGCCCTTGCGGATCTCGTCGGCCTGCGCGCCGGAGCCGACCTGGGTCAGGATCTCCGCGGTGCGGGGCAACTGAGCCGGATCGGACGGCCGAACCTCAAGGGTCTGCCCGCCGACCACCCGCTTGAGCCCTTCGGGGGTGTCGTGGGCGATGACCCGGCCGTGGTCGATCACCGTGATCGCGTCGGCGAGCGCGTCGGCCTCCTCCAGGTACTGGGTGGTCAGCAGCACCGTCGAACCGTTGTTGACAAGCGTTCGGACCACGTCCCACATGTCCTCGCGCTTGGCCGGGTCGAGCCCTGTCGTCGGCTCGTCCAGGAAGATCACGTCGGGGGAGCCGACCAGGCTGGCGGCCAGGTCCAGCCGTCGCCGCATGCCCCCGGAGTAGGTCTTGGCCTGACGGTTCGCGGCATCGGTCAGGTCGAACCAGTCGAGCAGTTCGGCGGCCCGTCGCCGGGCGCCGGCGCGCCCCAGCTCCAGCAGGGTGCCGAAAAGCTCCAGGTTCTGCCGCCCGGTCAGGTCCTCGTCGACCGAGGCGTACTGGCCGGTGAGGCCGATACTCTGCCGAACGCGTTCGGCGTCCCGTACCACGTCGAAACCGCTGATTCGGGCGGTCCCGCCGTCGGGGGTGAGCAGGGTGGAGAGGATGCGCACGGCGGTGGTCTTGCCGGCGCCGTTGGGCCCGAGCACCCCGAGCACCGTCCCGCGGGGCACGGCGAGGTCCACGCCCTGAAGCGCCCTCGTCTTCCCGAACGTCTTCACGAGGCCCTCGGCCTCGATCACCAGGTCATCTGTCATGGGCCCAGTCTGTGCGGGCCCGCTGACACCGCCCCGACACGCCACCGACACCGGCTGACACGGGCTGACACCGGGGCCGAGAGGGAAGGGCGGCCAGGGTGTGCACATCCACACCGACGGTCGGCGTCACGATATGCTGGCCACGGCAGAGCGCCTGCCAGCGCCCGATGTGGTGGCCCACGCCTGACCGCATGCTTGGGGCCAAGAGTCTCCGACTCCGCGCCGATCTGTCGACTCTCGGCGTGCCGGCCACGCCGCCCGTTCGGTGGAGTGCGTGGGGCTGCACCGGAGGCGTCATGTCTGATCCCACCCCCCGACGGACCCCGGCCCCGGGACGCGCCCGCAAGCGCGCCATCCGGGAGCACGCAGCCCGGGCCGGCGTTGCCTACTCGGAGGCGGCCCGGCAGCTCGAGTCGGTCGGCCTCCGGCCCGGCGAAACCCTTTCCAGGTACGGGCGGACGATCTATCCGATCGGGTTCGACCCGCATCGCCAACTACTCGTCGAACGCCGTGAGCGGCGGTCGTTCGAGGAGCGGGTGTCGGACACCAGGCGAGCCGCTGCCCTGCCTCATGGCCGCGCGCAGCACCTCGTCGAGCGGTTCCCGCCCAGCCGTGGGCGTACCGGCAGCGGGGTGGGCTCGCTCTATCACGGCGAGGGCCGCGAGGAACTGCTCGCGATGCTGTACATCGTGATCGTGGTCGAGTCGCCAGGGTTGCTGCCCGAGGTGGGGGACCTCGCCTGGATCGCGGAACTCGGCGAGGACACCGCACTCGACACGGCCTGCGCCGACGTCGACCGCGAGGCCCGCCGCCTGCTCGACCAGGAGCCACTGGCCCTCTGGTCGCGCATCCGGAACGCGCTGACAGTTGCCGAACGCAGCGTGGACGGGCAGGTCCGCCAGGAGGCGATCAGGCAGACCGCGCTGTTGAGCACGATGATGACGCCGCGTCTGGGTTACGCGGGCGAGCCGTACGTTCCGGGGCTGCCCGTCGCCGGTGCCCGGCAGATCCTCGACGCGCTGCTCATCGTCGCCGACGACGGACACGCGCCGGGCACCCGGGTACGCCTGCTCACGCAGCCGCACCACTCGCGGTCGGCCACGATCGTCGGTGCCCGGTGGGGTTCGTCCGGTCCGCCGGTGGGCTATCTCGTGTGGCTCGACGGGGCAACGGCGCCGCTGTCGGCCCGCCCCGACGACCTGATTGTCCTGGCCGACCAGGAGACGCTTCCTCGGTGAGCGAGGGCCCGACGGCAGTGACTGGTACGCACTGGGTCGGGGCCACACTTTCCAGGTTCGCGTGGCTGCTGTGCTAACTGAGGTGGATCAGATAGTCCAGCTCAACTCGGTCGGACCGCATCACGATGTGCGCGACCTCGGCCACCCAGTCGTTCACGTAGGTCTGTCTGGTGATGACGATGACGGGCACTCCACCAGGGATGCGCAGCGCCTCGGCCTCGTCCGGGGTCGGCATTCGCCAGGCGGGACGTTCACGAATGCTGGTGACGGTGTGCCCAAGGCTGTAGAGCTGCGACGTGTTGCCACCGGGCCAAGGCTCCTTCTCCGGGTCGGCCACCGGGGTGCCGGCGACCATGTCCAGCAACAGGCGTGAGATGGACATCTGCTGTGGAACGCCGTGGGTACGGAAGAGGAGGTGACGCTCAAGCAGCATCGTTCCTGGCTCCACGTTGAACAGTTCGGCTACCGCCTGACTGGCTGGCACCTCCCGGAAGTCCGTATCTACGCTGTAGGCCGACCATGTCACCCGCTGATCAACCGTGAATGACGTGCCGAGCTCTCCGCTACGGACCTGCTCCAGTTCTTTGCGGTACCGCTCTGAGGCCACCCGGCGCACCGGCACGATCGGACGCGCGTAGGTGCCACGTCCTACCTCCGTCAGCACCAAGCCCTCCGAACGCAGCAACGCCAAAGCTTCACGAACGGTTCCACGGGCGACTGAGAATTCAGCCATCAACGTCGACTCGCTGGGCAGCAAGGAACCAGGTGGGATCACGCCAGCTTCGATGCGGCGGCGTAGCTCGTCGGCCACCTGACGGTATCGACGGGGCTGCTGGTGCGGGGTAGGCACGTTCGTCACCGTACTCCCGATCTTCCTGAGACTTCCTCCGTGCCGCGACACGACATCAACCTGTCTAGACAGGTTGCACAGACAGGTCATACCGTGGCAGCGAGACCGGCACGCAGAGTGATCTAGGGGTAGGCACCCGTGCCGGTCTCTCAACATCGAGGGAAGGCCCGCGTGCACGGATGGAAGTGGTTCCAGAGACCTGACGAGCCGCAAGCACCGAAACCACCAGAGCGGCCGGCATGATGCTCGAGCAGCCTCGCCCGGAACCCCCGTTCACCGTGATCATGGCTGGCTTTGTCGTCGACCTGCACAATCGCGCCACCTGCCCGCGCTGCCAGCCCGATGGCTGCCCGAAGCTGAGGGCTGCCGGGCTGGCGCTGAAGGTGTGGCGTGCGAGGAAGCCGCATGAAGACAGGTGACATGCTGCGGCTGGACCAAGCTGTCAGCGTTCAGTTCATGCAACCCATCACCGTACGAGTCATCAGGGTTCTCGACTGGATCACCTACGACGGATGGGTCTGGATCGACTGCTACCAACTCGGCCCGACCGGTGGCGCCGTCGCGCGACGCTCGCTGTTCATTCAGCCGGCGCACGTGCAGTACGTACCGCCTGCGCTGTTCGAAGGGTGCCAGGCACCACGGACATGGGCCGGCCGGGCTCCCTCGCGGGGAGCCCGGCCGGTGCGGTCGACGCCGTCGTAGAGCTGTCCGGAGCGCAGCGGGGGGAGGTGCTGCGGCGGGAGAGGTACGGACGGCGTGACCGCGCTCCGCGCGGTGGTCCACCTGCTCAGCTCGGTAGGCGGCCCCGCGTGGAGACGAAGTGGTACGACATGACGGCGAACCCGGGGTCACGGAGCAGCCGTCGGAAGGCGTGCAGTTGCTGGGGCGACAGCCCGGCGGCCAGCAGGTCCGGTTCCAACTGGCGGGAGTTGGTCTCGTAGAGCGATGTTCCGGTCGACCCGCCGGCCCAGCTCTGCGAGTGGGTGATGGTGTCCAGGTCGGTCAGACCGGCGAGGGCCATCTCGGTGTGGACGTCCTGCGCCCAGCCCAGGTCGGCGCCGTGGTCCTCCAGGACACCCATCATGGCGTCCATGACCTGCGCGAAGAGCTTCGCGGCGTCGTCGCTGGGCGCGGTCAGCACCCGCTGCGGCGCGGTGCAGTCGAACTCCTCGACCACCAGCCACCCGCCGGGGGCCAGCGCGCCGGTGAGCGTGCGCAGGACCCGTCGTCGATCGGGGAGGTGCAGCAGCACCAGTCGGGCGTGGATCAGGTCGAACGCGTCCCCGGGTGGCGGTTCGGTGCGCACGTCGTGCTGGCGTACGTGCAGGTTGCCCTCGGCCACGAGGTGGGTGGGGTCGATGTCGGTGGCCAGTACGTGCCCGTCGTCGCCGACCGCGCGGGCCATCCGCCGGGCCATCGATCCGCCACCGGCCCCGACCTCCCAGCAGGTCGCGCCCGGCTCCAGCACCGGGCGGGCCAGCCGACGCGTCGTGATCGGATCCAGGAAGGACTCCAGCGCGTGCATCTGGGGAACGGCGTCCGGTGCGCCGTTGTCGAACGTGTACGTGTCGTCGCTCGTAGCGGTTGTCATCGGTGTCTACCTCTCCGTGAAGGGTCGGGTGACTACGGGGTGTCGGCCCAGAGCCGAGGGGTCGGTCGGTTGGCCGGGGAGGGCGCGACGGCGGCGACGCTCAACATCGCCGCCAGTGGGGCCGGGTCGCGGCGGGCCTCAGCGGTCGGCCGGTCGTAGACGACCCGGCCGTACTCCAGCACCGCCACCCGGTCCGCGAGCTCAATGGCGTGCTGGAGTTGCTGCTCCACGAGCAGCACGGTGAGGCCGTCGGCGGCGAGACCGTTGACGAGTTCACGAACCCGCGCCGCCAGATCGGGGGAGAGCCCCTCACATGGTTCGTCGAGCAGCAGCACCCGGGGTTGGCCGAGCAGCGCACGGGCTATCGCCAGCATCTGCTGCTCACCGCCGGAGAGTTCGCAGCCGCGGTGTCGCAGCCGCACCGCCAACCTCGGCAGCAGTTCCAGGGTTCGGGCGACAGTCCAGCCCTCGCCGCCCGAGGTGGGGGCCCGCCACGGCGCGGCCGCCAGGTGCAGGTGTTCGGCCACCGTCAACCGGGAGAAGACCCGTCGGCCCTGCGGCACGAGACCGACGCCGGTTTGGGCGATGCGATGCGGTTGCCGGCCGGCGACGTGCACGCCGCCGATCTCGATGCGACCGCTGGACGCTCGCACCAGCCCGGCGATGGTGTGCACGAGCGTGCTCTTGCCCGCCCCGTTGCGGCCCACCACGGCCTGGATGCTGCCCGGGCGTACCCGCAGGCTGACCTCGTGCAGGACGATTCCCCCGCCGTAGCCGGCGCAGAGACGATCGACAGTGAGCATCAGGCCACCCCGTCGGCGTAGGCCTGCCGCACCAGCGGCGAGGTACGGATCTCGTCCGGTGTGCCGGCGGCCAACGTCTGACCGTCGCGCAGCACCGTGACCGTGTCGGAGAGGGCGTACACCAGGTCCAGTCGGTGTTCGACGAGCAACACGGCGACCGCCCGGGGCAGCGCCTGGAGCAACTCGACAAGCCGGCCGACCTCGATGGCGGACAGCCCAGCCGCCGGTTCGTCGAGGAGCAGCAGGCGGGGGCGACCGGCCAGGGCCATGGCGATCTCCAACTGGCGTCGTTGTCCGTGCGCGAGGTGCCCGGCGGGCACCGCCGCGACGGCGGTGAGCCCCATCTGGTCCAGCAGCGGGCCGGCCAGGCGTTGCGCGGCGCGACGGCGTCCGCCCGGCCACCACCGGCGGTCGGGGACGACCCGGGGCAGCGCGGCCACCACGACGTTCTCCGTCGCGGTGAGCGTTGAAAAGACAGCGGGTCGTTGGTGGATGCGGTTGATGCCCCGCCGGGCCCGGGCCGCCGGGCCGAGTCGACCGACGTCCCGTCCGTCGAACCGCACCCTGCCGCGTTGTGGTTTGGTGGACCCGCCGAGCACGTTGAGTAGAGTCGTCTTGCCGGCCCCGTTCGGGCCGATCAACGCGTGTCGCTGGCCGTCGTGGATGCGCAGGTCCACGCCGTCGAGTGCGGCGAGCGAGCCGTACCGCACGCTGATCCCCCGGGCTTCCAGCAGGCCGGTCATCGGTGCAGCTCCGCAACGGTGCTCTGATCATGGGCGGCCGGCGGGTCTTGCTGTAGCGCCGGGGCGACCGGCAGGCGCAGCCGACCCCGGGCCCGGTTGACGCCGGTGGGCAGCAGGTAGACCGTCGCCACGAACAGCGCGCCCAGCACCAGTGGCGCGTGGCCGGGCAGCAGCCCGAACAGCCAGTCCCGGACGGCGATGACCAACGCCGCGCCCACCAGGGCGCCACCCACTGAGGCGGTGCCACCGATGACGACACCGAGCAGCAGCAACGCGGACGTGTCGAAGCCGAAGTCGGCGGGGGAGATGTACTGCTGGGCGACGACCAGGAGCGAGCCGGCGGCACCGGCGATCGCCCCGGCGGCGATGTGCGCGCCGGACAGGTGCACCGCCACCCGGTGTCCGCTGGCCCGCAGCCGCGTCTCGTCGTCGCGGCCGGCACGCAGCACCAACCCGGCCCGGGTACGCAGCAGCAGCAGCACCGCGCCGACCAGCGTGGCCACGACGACCAGGGCGTACAGGTAACGGGCCTGATCGCTGGCCAGGGCCGGGAGCCCCCAGAACGGGCGGACCGCGGGGATGCCGGCCAGCCCGTCAGTGCCACCGGTCACCGACCGCCACCGCCCCAGGACGATGACGACGAGTTCACCGATCGCCAGGGTGATCATCAGGACGATCACCCCTCGGGCGTGCACGACGAGCGGCACTGTGAGCGCGGCCAGCAGCGCCCCGGCGCCCGCCGCGACGACGAGCTGCACGACACCGACGTCGGAGACTCGGCTGCCGACCACGGCGCAGGCGTAGGCGCCCGCCGCGTACGGTGCGGTCTGGCCGAGGGTGGGCATGCCGGCGACGCCGGTGAGCAGGGCCACGCTCACCCCGACCAGTGCCAGCGCCAGCGTCCGGGCGAGGATCGCCGTGGTGTAGTCGTCGACCACCCAGGGCGCCACGACCAGGCCGACCAGGACGAGTGCCGCGATGCCGCCCCGAACTCGCCGGATCACCTCGCCCCTCATGCCGCCCTCCACCTGCCGGCCAGGCCACGTGCCCGCACGGCCAGCACGGCCGCCATCGCGGCGAACAGCAGAAACGGCGCGGCGG
This sequence comes from Micromonospora sp. NBC_00330, assembly GCF_036136635.1. Taxonomy (NCBI): domain Bacteria; kingdom Bacillati; phylum Actinomycetota; class Actinomycetes; order Micromonosporales; family Micromonosporaceae; genus Micromonospora; species Micromonospora sp. NBC_00330. Next base: position 3,148,257 of record NZ_CP108012.1, on the reverse strand, counting down.
ACGGCAGCAGCGCCACTCCCAGCGTCTGGATCTCGCCGATCGCGAGCGCGGCCAGCAGGGTGCCCGCCATCGACCCGAGACCACCGAGGACGACCACCACCAGGGAGAGCAGGAGCACCGTGTCGGCGGTGCCCGTGCCGGGGCCGATGATGGGCGCGCCCAGGACACCGGCCGCGCCGGCCAGCGCACCGGCGGCGGCGAGCACACCGGCCCGGATCCGCGCCGGACTCACGCCCAGACAGGCGACCATCTCCGGGTCGTCGACGGCCGCCCGGACCAGCATCCCGGCCCTGGTGCGTCGCACCACCAGGTAGAGGGCGGCGGCGAGCACCGCGGCGACGACGATGAACACCAACCGGTACGCGGCGTAGCGGTGACCGGCGACCATCACCGACCCCTCCAGGGCTGCGGGCACCTGGACCTGCGGGTTGTCGGGCCCGAAGCCGGCGACGAGCAGGCTGCCGCCGGCCAGCGCCACCCCGAACGTCAGCAGCGCCTGACTCAGGTGATTGCCGGTGGCGACCGGTGTGAGCAGGCCGGCCAGGAGCACCCCGGTCGCTGCGGCGGCCAGCACACCGACGGCGAGGGCCAATGCCAGGCTCGCCCAGCCGCCGTCGAGCAGCGCCGCGGCGGTGTACCCGCCGATCGCGTAGAGCAGGCCGTGCGCCAGGTTGAGGATGTTGGCGACGCCGAAACAGAAGACCAGGCCCGACGCGGCGACGAACACGAGCAGCCCGTAGGCGACTCCGTCCAACGCCGGGATCAGGTACGGGTCGATCCGGTTCGTGCCGGCCGCCACCGCTATCACCGGCCGACGGTCGCGAGGTCACCCACGACGGTGTTGGACAGCGCCCGGCCGTCCTGGCGGACCTGCCGCAGGTACCACTTCTGCACGGGGGAGTGCGTGGTGGTGGAGAACTGCCAGGTGCCGCGCGGGCTGGCGATCTGGCCGAGTTGGCCGATGGCCGTGTTGATGGCCTCGGGGGTCGGGTTGCTTCCGGCGGCGCCGATCGCCCGGTCCAGCACCGCCGCCGCGTCGTACGAGGCGAGCGCGTAGGTCGTCGGCGAACCGTCGTGCTTCGCCTTCCACGCGGCGACGAAGGCCCGGTTCTCCGCGTTGTCGAGGTCGGGCGAGTAGTTGAGCACCGAGTAGATGTCCCGGGCGGCCTCGCCCTGCGCGTTGAGCACGCCGCCCTCGGTGAGGAACCCGGCCGCGTACAACGGAATGTCCTTGATCTCGGACTGCGCGTACTGCTTGACGAAGTCGACGGCCGCGCTGCCGGCGTAGAAGGTGTAGACGGCCGCCGCGCCGGATGCCTTGATGCGGGCGAAGTACGGCAGGAAGTTGGTGGTGGCCGGGAACGGCGTGAAGGTCGTCTTGCCGTCGGCGTTCGCGAGCTTCCCGCCGATCTTGCCGAACGCGTCGGTGAAGCCGCGCAGCTCGTCCCAACCGCCCTGATAGTCCGGGCCGATCGCGTACACGGAGCCCTTCACGTTGTCGCGGACGTGCTGGGCGATCGCCGCCCCGGGCTCGTCGGAGAGGTACGAGGTGTGCCAGACCCGGGAGACGTCCTTGAGTTCCGGCCGGCCGTTGGAGCCGACCAGTGGCACCTTGGTCTCGTTGAGCACGGGGGTGACCCCGGCGACCGAGCCGCCACCGACGATGCCGGTGAGCGCAGACACCCGGTCCTGCTTGAGCAGCTTGGTCGCCGCCGGGACGGCGGTCTGGGCGCCGTTGCCCTCGTCCGCGACGACGAGGTCGACCTGCCGGCCGCCCAACTTGCCGTCGTGGGTGTCCAGGTAGAGCTGGAAGCCGTCGCGGATCTCCGTACCGACCGCCTGGTACGTCCCGGACAGCGACGCGAGCAGGCCGATCTTTATCGAGCCGCCGGCGCTCGTGCCCGGGGCGTCGTCGCCGCAGGCCGTGCTGGTGGTCAGCACGGCGGCGAGCAGCGCGGCGGTGAGGGCACGGCTGCGCCAAGGCGTGGTGAGAGGCATGTCTGACTCCAGAGGAAGGGGAAGGGGTCTCCGGCGTGGGGGCGCCGGGATGGTCAGCGGCTGCGGGCGAGCGCCGCTCGGGCAGCGGGGGTCAGCGCGTCCCCGATGCGGTTGGCCAGCTCGGTCATCTCGTAGGAGACCTTGCCCACGTCACACTCGGGTGCGGCGAGCACCAGCAGCGAGGCGCCGTCGTTGAAGGCCATGGAGAACATGAATCCGCCCTCGAGCTGGGTGACGTTGGAGATCACCGCGCCGGCGTCGAAGAAGGCCGCCGCCCCCCGCAACAGGCTGACCAGTCCGCTACCCGTGGCGGCCAACTGGTCGGCCCGGTCCGGTGGCAGGTCGCGGGTGGCGGCCACCATCAGGCCGTCGCTGGAGATGGCGATCGCGTGGCTGACCTCGGTCGCGCGCGCCGCGAAGTTGTCCAGCAGCCAGCCGAGATCCTGTTGGTCGGTCACGTGCTCTCCTGTCGCGTCATTTGTTACCGAGGTTGATCGGGGTGCGCCGTCGGTTCGCCACGCCCCGCGCGTACGCGGCCATCGCGGTGGCCACCTGCGCGGGGTCGCGGTACTCGGACCGTTGCTGCTGCTGGGGCGCCGTCACACCGCCGGGCACGAGGTGCCGTTGCGGCTGCCGTTTGGGCAGGCCGGAGTTGGTGGTCGTGGCGACCTCGGGGGTGTGCGCCTGGGCGGCCGTACGCCAGGCGTCGTCGGCGGGGCTGGACCACTGCTGGCCGTTCTGGCCGTTCTGACAGTCGACGACGTCGTTCTGGAACCAGTGGTTGACCTGTTCGAAGATGAGCAGCTCCTCGGTGGGCGCGTCACCCCGGTCCGGGGGTGGGGGAGCCGGTCGGAAGACCGGCGCGGCCGGCAGGGTCCGTTCGGTCGGCGGGCGTCCGGCGGTGGGTTCGGGGCGCGGCTGGTACGGCGGCGGCGGGGTGGGCGTCCGCGCTGCCCGCCGCGACAGCCGGCCGGGTGCGAGCAGGTACTCCTCCGGTGGCAACGACCGGATGACCGCCGCGGGCAGTGTCGCCTCGGCGAGGATGCCGCGTCGGGGGCCGCGTCGCAGTTGGACGGTGGCGCCCAGCCGGGCCGCGAGCTGGCCCACGACGACAAGCCCCATCGCCCGTACGGCGGCCACGTCGATGGCCGGTGGGTGGGCCAACAGCTCGTTGAGCTGCTGCATCCTCTGCGCGGACAGTCCCACACCCTCGTCGCTGATCTGGACGATGACGCGGTCTCCCAGGCTCCGGCCGCTCACCCAGGTCTCGCTGCCCGGCGGCGAGTACGTCGTGGCGTTGTCCATGAGTTCGGCGAGCAGGTGCACGACCTCGTCGACGGTCTTGGCGGCCACCGCGACGTCCCCGTCGATCATGCCGAGTCGGACCCGTGCGTAGTGCTCGATCTGGGACAGCGCTGCCTGGAGCACCTGTTGCAGCGGAACGTCGCGCTGGCGTACGCGACCCACGCCGACACCGCCGAGCACCAGCAGGCTGGCGTTGATCCGGCCCATCCGGGTCGCCAGGTTGTCCAGTGTGTACAGCTGGTCGAGCCGGTCGGGGTCGGTCTCGTCCCGCTCGACCAGGTCGACCTGGGCCAGGACGGCGTCGACAAGTCGCTGTTCGCGGCGGCTCAGGTGGATGAAGATGTCGGCGGTGTTGGCGCGCATGACCGCCTGTTCGGCGGCGGTCCGCACGGCGGCCTGGTGCACGGCGCTGAACGCCTGACCCAGTTCGCCGATCTCGTCGTCGCTGGACGGTTCGAGGGCGGCACTGGACTGCTGGTGGGCCAGCTTCTGTGGGTCGACGGTGGCGCTGCCAGGCTGTTGGAGCTGGGCCACCACGGCGGGGAGCTGTTCGAAGGCGACGGCGTTGGCCGCGTCTCGTAGCCGGCGCAGCCGTCGGGTGATCTGCCGTGCGACGGCCCAGGTCACCAACGCGGTCAGGATCAGGGCCAGGAGGACGCTGGCCGCCTCGGCCACGGCCCGGCGGCGCTGGTCGGCGTGCGCGGCCCGAACGTCGTCGCGGACCGCGTCGTCGACCCGGGCGCGCAGGTCGGCCAGCCGGGCGGCGCGCGTCTGGGTGGTGGACACCCACGCGTCGGTCTCCAGTTTCAGTTGCGACCCCGGCTGGGCCCGGGACACCTCGTCCTGCATCCGTTGCAGGGCGAGCGCCTCCTTGCCGGTGCCGGCCTGCTCCCACCAGATGCCCCACTCGGGTGGGGCCAGGGCCAGGAACGACAGGCTCGACTCGGTGTAGCTGGTGCGGGCCGCGGTGATGTCCTGCTGCATGGCCGGCGTCAGTTCCCCGCCCGCGACGGCGCGCAGCACGGCCACCTGCTGCTGACCGATGGCCTCGGCCGTCTTCGACAGCGCCGCCGAGGCCCGGATCCCGTCGGCGAGTGGGGCGTCCACCACGCCGTGCGAGACGTTCTCCCGGAAGTTGATGAGGTCGGCGATCGCGATGCGGTAGCTGAAGGTCATCGCCGACACCGACGCGTGCGTGGCGGTGCGCACCTGGGTGCGCAGCGGGGCGAGGCCGTCCAGAGCCGCGTCGATGCGCCGCAGGAGAGCCGAGCTGGTGCCGTTGTCGGCCGACAGTCGGTCACGCTGCCCGCGGTAGCGGACGACGGCGTCATCGGTGGCGGCCATCTCCACTCCGAAGGCGTCCTGCTGTTCCGGCCGGGCATAGGTGAGCAGGTCGGCGGCGGCGATGCGTTCGCGTTGCAGGCGGTAGGCCAGGTCGCCGGCCTCGGCACCGACCTGCGCCAGGATCTGCAGGTCGCTGGCGCGGGCCGTCTGGCGTGCGCTCTCGGTCAGTGCGAGGCCGGCGAAGCCGATCACGGCGACGAGCGGGGCCGCGACGATGAGGCGCATCCGGCCGGCTATCTTCCAACCGCGTCGGCGGGTCGGGTAGGGTCTGGCCGCGTGGGACCTGGTGCTCGACGCCAAGATTGACTCCCACGACTCGTCGATGACGGTCTATCCGCACGTTGCCGAATGCAAGTCCCATTCGGCCGGAAGCCGCGCTCGTAGACCAGACCTGGCCGTGGTACAAACTGCCCGTACCAGCATCTGTACCCAACGTCAGCAACCGGTGACGCCGCGAGGTCGGGCTGGATTCGTCGGGTCAGCGCTGGTTGTCGAGGGGTTCGGCCGACGGGTGCCGCCGCTCCGGTTCATCCGGTTCGGGCTGACCGTTGAGCACCTGGCCGATCAGCTCACGCAGCTCGTCGATCGCGTCCACCACGGCGCCCGGGTCGCGGGCGTCACGTCGTCCACGCTGACGCGGCACCTGCCGATCCAGTCGAGCCGGCTCCGGCGCGCGGGGGCCACGGCGACCGTCGGCAGCCAACTGCTCGGCCGCGACCCGCGGCCACAGCGCGGCCAGTCGGCCGCCGGTGTCGAGTACGTCGTCGCAGCGCAGTGCGAACTCGTGGCTGCCGAACCGGCGACCTGACTCGACCGCCGCGACCGTTTCCCGGCTGAACCGCACCAGGTCCGCCAGGGCTCGTTGGGTCAGGCCCCGTTGGACGCGGCAGTCGCGCAACTCCCGTCGGAACCGCTGACTGGCCGCGGAGTGAGCCGAGCTCGACGGGGACGTGTGCTCCATGCGCTCACCTTCGTGGAACGGACATTCAGCGGTAGCCGCCAGATCGAGATTGGCCGATGAGCTGAACATTCACAGAGGGCAATTCTTAACCCAGGAAGCGATGGGTGTGAAGACGTTCACCGGCATGGATCGTCGGGAAAAGCGGGAAAGGTGCGCGCCGGACCGGGTGCCGGCACCGACGTGCGCCGGGTGGAACGGGTCGACGCCGGCCCACCCCACCCTCGACCCGTCCGCAGGTCAGCGCCGCTGGCACCCGGGCCCGCTCAGGCGGCGTGCACTTCGGCCGTCGCGCCATCCCGTGCCGCCGACACGTCCGCGGGCGCCGGGACGTCGATTATCGCGAGCAGCGTGCGGTGCGCACGAAACGCGACATTGGGTTTGTACGAGCGACGTTGCTCCGATGACAGTCTGAGCCCGGGAATGGCTTCGGCGAGCCGGCTGAGGGCGATTCCGGCTTCAAGTCGCGCCAATCCCGCACCGATGCAGAAATGGGGACCGTGGCCGAACGACAGGTGATTGCCCACGTCGGCCCGGTGGGGGTCGAACCGGTCCGGGTCGTGGAACGCCGCTGGGTCCCGGTTCGCCGCTCCGATCAACAGCAGGCAACGCGCCCCGGCGGGGATCGTCACCGCCCCCACCGTGACATCCCGGGTGGTCACCCGCAGCCAGCCGTCGATGGCGGGCGCGAACCGCAGCGTCTCGCCCACGAAGGCGGGAACGAGCCCCGGGTCCGCGGTGATCGCCGACCAGCGCTGGGGAGCGGACAGGGCCTGGTCGAGGGCGTGCGCGAGCAACCCGGCGGTGGTCTCGTGGCCCGCGACCAGGAGATTGAAGGCAAGGCTCGCCACCTCGGGCACCGTCAGCACGCTGTCGTCGTCGTCGCGGTAGTCCAGGGCGCGGCTGATGAAGTCCTCGCCCCGGTGTCCACTGTCCACCCGCTGGCGGACCAGGTCCTCGCAGTAGTGCCAGAACTCCAGCAGGCCCTGGGCCAGGCGTACCTGCTCGGCCGGGTCCGGCTGCCCCCAGATGAGGGCTATCTGCCCGTCCGCCCAGCTCCGGATCCGCCCGATGTCGGCGTCGGGCACACCGAGGATGTCCAGGACCACCAGCAGGGGAAGTTCGGCCGCGAACTCCGGGATCAGGTCGACCTGGTCGCCCTGGCGGGCGGCGAGACGGGACACCAGCTGGTCGACCCGGCGTCGGATGATCGCCCCGTACTCGGCCTCGACCCGCTCGGCGGTGTTCGCGAAGGTCGCCCGTAGGGCCCGCCGGGTGCGCGGGTGCGTCGGTGAGTCCGCGGCGGCCGTCGTGGGTGGCGCGTCGATCTGCATGATGACGTTCAGTGCCGGTGGACACACCTCGTAGACCGGGGCGAGGGTGAGGGCGTTGGCGAATGTCGTGGCGTCGGCGAGGGCCCGCCGGACGTCCGCGTGCCGGCTGATCAACCACAGGCCCAGATCCTCGGCGTAGTGCACTCCGTCAGGATCGTCGAGAATGCGCCGCCACATGCTTGCCGGATCGGTGAGATAGACCCCGGTGAACGGATTCAACCGCATGGAAAGCCTCCTGATGCACGCGGCGCGAAACCGGCAGCGCCCCCATTTGGCGATCCACTCCAGCCGGGCCGATAATGGCGTGCATCTGCCTCTGGCTCTTTACGGTGCGCTGGCCGGCCGTACAAGTCAAGATTGGTTCTTGTCTATTTATTGGTCGGCATAATTGCGTGTTGCAACAGCCGAGCGAACCTGGCCAGATGCAAGTTGCGGCTCGGTCCTTGCCCCCAAGCCGACCCGGCCGAACGGTGCAATCAACTCGCCGCTTTCGCTCATGACGGGGGAAACGACCCCCGAGACGACGAGTGACGCCGGAGTCCGCTCACCGACCGCGCCGGCGCTGGCGGAAGGGGCCGACCCTGGGTCGGGGAGCCGGCCCGCGAGACGCGTCCACGCGTCGCGGGGGTTCCGGCCCACGCCGGAACCCCCGCGCCTTCTTCTTGTCGGAACGGCCCGCTCAGCGCGCGGCGGTCAGGGCGCCCACGGGGCGGCGATGTTCCAGGTGCTGTCGGCGGTCCACGACGTCGGCGTGTTGTACGCGTCGCCGCCGGCGCCGTTGCTGAGCCACACCTCCGCGTTGTAGTGCCGCAGGTATTTACCTCGGAAGTTGTACGACTCCAGCGACACGCCGGTGCCGGTCAGCCCGGTACGGGCGCACCAGGTGGCGTCGGCGCGCAGCAGCGCGGAGCCGTCGTCCGGCGAGTTGCGGACCCGGGAGTTCTGGTGGCGCAGGTACTGCCCGGGAAAGTTGACCGACTCGAACGAGTAGCAACCGGCACCCGCCAGACCGGGCCGGATGGTGTACGTGGCGTCGGCCTTGAGCAGGCTGGAACTCGCGGCGTCGACCACCTCCGTGTAGGCCAGGCCGTCCTGGTGACGGAGGTAGCGGTTGGTGAAGCCGGGTGTGGTCACCTGCAACGACCGGCGGGTGTTGACCGGCAGGGCGACGGGCCCCGAACTGCCGATGGCCTTCGAGGCGTTGATCACGGCGGTGTTGGCGGTGCGCACCCGCGCCTGGTCCATTTTGATCACCTGCCGGTCGTAGGTGAGGAACCCGTTCAGCTCACCCTCCAGGTCGGTGATCTCGGTGTAGATCGAGGCGCTGAGCCCTTTGCCGAGCATCAGGTTCTGGGTGCCCTGCACCAGCCCCACGTATCGGTCGGTGAGGGCTGTCGAACTGGACTGCCACTCGTACGCGAAGAAGCTGCCGTTCGGGCTGTACTCGTGGCCCGGCGTGTGCAGGCCCAGGCCGCCGAACTCACCGAGCACCGCGATCCGGCTGCTCGACGGCACGGGGGAGTCCGGGCCGAGGTAGACGTGCCAGTCGTCGATGTCGCCGTTGCCGGGGTTGCCGAGGGACTGGCAGCAGTTGTGGCCGCTGTGCGGGTTGACCAGACGCGTCGGGTCCTGGTTCTTGATGTTCTGCGCGACCCGCCGGGTGTCGGCGAGGGAGCGCTCGCCCCAGCCCTCGTTGTAGGGCGTGTACGCGATCACGGCGGGTGAGCTGCGGTGCTCGTCGACGATCTCGCGTGCCTCGGCCTCGAACTGCGCCTGCTGGGCGTCGGTGGGGTCGACGTCCTGTGCGGTCAGCGACGGGATGTCCTGCCAGACCAGCAGGCCGAGCCGGTCGGCGTGGTAGAACCAGCGCTGCGGCTCGACCTTGATGTGCTTGCGCACCATGTTGAAGCCCAGGTCCTTGTGCTTCTGCAGGTCGAAGGCGAGGGCGGCGTCGGTTGGCGCGGTGTAGAGCCCGTCCGGCCAGAAGCCCTGGTCGAGGGTGCCGACCTGGAACACGAACTGGCCGTTGAGCTTGGGACGCAGCACCCCGTTCACCAGGCCGGTGGTGATCTCCCGCATGCCGAAGTAGTGCGTGGTCCGGTCCACTGTGGCGCCGGTGGTGCCGCGCAGTGTCACCCGGAGGTTGTAGAGGAACGGGTCGTCGGGTGACCAGCGCCGGGCGTTGGGCACCGGCACGCTGAACTCGGTGAAGCCGCCGGTGGCCGAGCCGACCACTGTGCTTCCGTTCAGCGCCTCGGCGAGCACGCTGTGGCCGCTCACGTCGCCCCGGGTGAAGACCCGGACCCGCAGCGTGTTGTTGGCGAGGTTCGGGTAGACGTCCACGCTGCTGATCGAAGCGGCCGGCACCGGCTCCATCCACACCGTCTGCCAGATGCCCGAGCTGGGGGTGTAGAAGATCCCGCCGGGTGTCTTGGTCTGCTTGCCGATGGCGGGCAGGCTGCCGTTCTGCCGGTTGTCGGTGGGATCCCAGACCTTGACGACGATCTCGTTGGTCCCGGTGGTGAGCTGGGGCGTCACGTCGAAGGTGAAGGCGTCGTAGCCGCCGGTGTGCGCGCCGACCCGGACGCCGTTGACCCAGACGGTGCTCTGCCAGTCGACGGCGCCGAAGTGCAGCAGGGTGCGCCGACCCGACCAGTTCGCCGGGACGGTGACGGTGCGTCGGTAGAACAGGTAGTTGCGGTTGTCGTTGGCGGCCCGCTGGATGCCGGACAGGGCGCTCTCCACCGGGAAGGGCACGTTGACCCGTTCGGGCAGGTTGGTGCCGAACTGCGGGGCGTCGTCTGTCGTCGACTGGCGTAGCTGCCACTCGCCGTTGAGGTTGAGCCAGTCCGGCCGCGTCATCTGGGGTCGCGGGTACTCGGGCAGTGGTGTGCCGTTCAGGGCCTGGCTGGTCCAGGGGGTGGTCAGTGGCGGTGTCTTGGCCGGTGCGGCGTACGCCGACGGGGCGGGCGCGGCGAGAAAGCCGGCGACCAGGGCGATGACGAGCAGCAGTGGCAGGGCGGGGCGGATGGGGACGTGACGTGTCATGCCGTCTCCGGGGGGCGAGTCGCCGCGGGCGGTGCAGCCAGGCCCGAAGCGCGTGGGTGGTGGGCATCGGGTGGTCATTGACGGGGGACGGGCGTCAGCGACGGATGTCGGTGGGATCTCCACGCGCCAACGGTGACCGGCATATTGACATCCATCATCACCTGTATAACGTTATAGAGCCGCGCCGACCCTCCCGTCAATGCCTGTTCATCAATGCCCGGCCGGCCCGCCGGTCGAATTCGCGAAAGGTTGGGGATGGGCGTCAACCTGAAGGACATCGCCCAGCGCGCCGGTGTCTCCCTGGCCACGGTCTCGAACGTGGTGAACGGGTACCGGCCGGTGGGGGAGCGGACCCGACAACGGGTGCAGCAGGCGATCGACGAACTCGGCTACAGCCCCAACCTCGGCGCCCGGCACCTCCGTCGGGGCCGTACCGGCCTGATCGCCCTGGCCGTCCCGGAACTGACCAACCCGTACTTCGCCGAGCTCGCCGAGATCGCCATCTCCGAGGCCGCCGTTCTCGGCTACACGCTCGTCATGGAGAACACCGCAGCGGACCGGGAGGCGGAGCTGGCGCTCCTCGACGGCTCGCGGCAGCGCATCATCGACGGTCTGATCCTCAGCCCGGTGCGCATCGGCCGGGAGGAGGTGCTGGCCCGCACTGCCGGCAGCCCTCTCGTGCTGATCGGCGAGGGCGTCTACGACGTGCCACACGACCACATCGCCATCGACAACGTCGCCGCCAGCCACGCGGCGATCCGGCATCTCGTGGCGATCGGCCGCCGCCGGATAGCGTTCATCGGCGCCACCCCTGGCGGTGACCGGCAGTCGGCCCACCTGCGGGTCCGGGGTTACCGGGAGGCCCTGGCGGCCGCCGGCCTGCCGTACCGACCACGGTTGGTCGCCGGCACCGACGCGTTCGGCCGGCTCGACGGCATGCGCGCCATGCGCGACCTGCTCGCCCTCGGTGACCCGCCGGACGCGGTGTTCGGTTACAACGACCTGGTCGCCATCGGCGCGTTGCGGGCGCTGGCCGAGGCCGGCCACCGGGTGCCCGAGGACGTCGCGGTGGTCGGGATCGACGACATCGAGGAGGGGCGGTTCACCGCCCCGACCCTCACCACGATCGCCCCGGACAAGAGGGAGATCGGCCGTCTCGCGGTGCGCCGCCTCGTCGCCCGCATCGAGGGCGAGCAGGTCCCGGGGCCGCTGACCGTGCAGACACCGTTCCGGCTTCTCCGCCGCGAGAGCACCGGCACGCCGGACGCCTGACCACCGGCCGCCCACAAGCCCGCGCCGCGTCGCGCCGCGAGATCCATACCGCCGGTGGTACGACCCAGAGAGGATGACCCACTAGATCCATAATCCTCAATATGATGACCGCTATCTCGAACTGCGGTGCGCTCACGAGGCGTGCCATCCCGATGCGGAGGAATGCATGGTTCGCTGGCGTACCCTCACTGGCCTGCTGGCCACCGCGTTGGCCGCGGTGACCGCGGCCAGCCTCACCCTCACCGCGCCGGCCGCCGCGGCCGACAGCCCCGTGACGCCGAACGTCGTCGGCGGCACCCGCGCCGCTCAGGGCGAGTTCCCGTTCATGGTGCGTCTCTCGATGGGCTGCGGCGGGGCGCTGTACAGCGCCCGGCTGGTGCTCACCGCGGCGCACTGCGTGGGCGCGACCGGCACCAACACCAGCATCACCGCGACGCTCGGGACGGTGGACCTCCAGTCGTCCAGCCGGATCACCGTCCGGTCCAACTACGTCTACCGTGCCCCCGGCTACAACGGCTCCGGCCGCGACTGGGCGCTGATCCGGCTGGCCAGCCCCGTCACCGGGCTGAGCACGCTGCCGATCGCCAGCACCACCGCGTACGACAGCGGCACCTTCACAGTGGCCGGCTGGGGCGCCGCGCGCGAGGGCGGCGGTCAGCAGCGCTACCTGCTCAAGGCGACAGTGCCGTTCGTCAGCGACTCCACCTGCAACGCCAACTACGGCGGGGACCTCATCCCCGCCCAGGAGATCTGCGCCGGCTACGCCAGCGGCGGCACCGACACCTGCCAGGGTGACTCGGGCGGCCCGATGTTCCGCCGCGACGCCAGCAACGCCTGGATCCAGGTCGGCATCGTCAGCTGGGGCAACGGCTGCGCCCGGCCCAACTACCCGGGTGTCTACACCCAGGTGAGCTACTTCGCCTCGTCGATCGCCTCGGCCGCGGCGAGCCTCGGCGGCTGACCGTACGACGGGACGGCCAGCCAGCGCGTTGGTCGCTCCGCCACCGCTCGGGCGGCCCGGACGACACGGTCCGGGTCGCCCGTTCGTGTCGTCCCGCCGGGTGGGCGGCGAGTGGGCCAGCCGACAGATTCGGCGGGCCATTGGTCCGCCGCCGGCCGCAGCGGCGATGATGGCCCGGTGAAGATCCTGTCCATCCAGTCGTCGGTCGCCTACGGTCACGTCGGCAACTCGGCGGCGGTCTTTCCGCTGCAACGCCTCGGGCACGAGGTCTGGCCGGTACTGACCGTGCACTTCTCCAACCACACCGGGTACGGCGCGTGGCGTGGCCCGATGCTCCCGGCGGCGGACGTGGCCGAGGTGATCGCGGGCATCGAGGACCGTGGGGTCCTCGGCAGCGCCGACGCGGTGCTCTCCGGCTACCAGGGCGACCCGGCCATGGGCGCGGTGATCCTGGACGCGGTGGCGACGGTGAAGGCGAGCAACCCGGCCGCTGTGTACTGCTGCGACCCGGTGATGGGCGACGCCGGTCGGGGCATGTTCGTCCGGCCGGGGATTCCGGAGTACCTACGGGACACCGTCGTGCCCCGTGCGGACATCATCACGCCGAACCACTTCGAGCTGGACTTCCTCGCCGGTCGCACCACGAACTCGCTGGCCGAGGTGCTCGACGCGGTCGACGTGGTGCGCGCGACCGGGCCACGGCACGTCCTGGTGACCAGCGTGCTCCACGGTGACCTGCCGTCGGACTCGCTGGAGGTGGTGGCGGTCTCCGACGAGGGCGCCTGGGCGGTGACCACGCCGCTGCTGCCGATCAACCCGAACGGTGGGGGCGACGTCACCGCGGCGCTGTACCTCGCCCACCTGTGGACGACCGGCTCACCCGCTACCGCGCTGGAACGCACCATCGCTTCCGTCTACGCCGTGCTCGAGGCCACCCTCGCGGCGGGCACCCGGGAGATCCAGCTGATCGCGGCGCAGGACGTCATCGCCGACCCGCCGGCCCGGTTCACCGCCCGCCGGCTGCGCTGACGGCGGGCGGCGGGTCGCCGACCGGCGGCGGTCAGCGACCCTCGGGTACGGCCATCTCGCCGAGCAGCGACCAGTCCTCCTGCGGCACCGTGGCGTTCACGATCCGCGGCGTCTCGGCCAGGTGCGGCGGCAGGGTCTCCCGGGCCGTGCGGAAATGCGCGGACTGGACGTGGGCCGCGCCGGCCTGGTCGTCGCGGAAAGCCTCGACCAGCACGTACTCGGTGGGATCGTCCACGCTGCGCGACCAGTCGAACCACAGGCAGCCCGGCTCCGCCCGGGTCGCCTCGGTGAACTCGGCGGCGATCTGCGGCCACCGGTCGGCGTGCTCGGCCAGGACCCGGAACTTGGCGGTAATGAAGATCATGGCCCCAGGCTACCCAGCCGGGCGGGCGCGGGCGACGACCTCCTCGGGGGTCAACGGCGCCTTCGGGTGGTGCGTCAGGCACAGCGGGGTGCGGACCTTGACGAACGAGAAGCCCTCCCCGGCCGCGTAGAACTCACCGCTGTTGAGCAGGCCGATGTCCGGTAGCCGCCCGCCCTTGGCCTCGGCGAGCTGCCGGGCCGCGTCGATCTGCGCCGGCGCGTTGAGCAGCCCGAAGAACTGCGTCGTCGCGTTGCCGGAGATCTGGTTGTGCAGACCCTTTGGCGCCTGGGTGGCGAAGACCAGCCCCAGCCCGTACTTACGGGCCTGCGAGGCCAACGCGATCGAGCTGGCGGTGCAGGCCGTGGTGCCGGTCGAGGGAGCGAGCGTCTGCGCCTCGTCCATCACGAACAGCCCGCCCAGCGGTCGGTCACCGGCGGGGTGCCGCTTGATCCACGCGAAGAGCGCCATCTGCAACTGGTTGACGAAGCTCTGCCGCTCCTGGTCGGACGTGAGGCCGACGAAGCTGATCACCGACACCCGGGCCCGCCGCCCCGCCGACGGCGTCAGCAGCAGCCCCGGGTCGGCCGGCGCGCCGACCCCGCCGAAGAGCGGATCGGTGACCATCGCCGCCTTGAGCGCCTCGGCCAACTCCTCGGCGAGCTTCCCGGCGCGGGCCAGCCGACTGACCCCCTCGGGCAGATCGGTGAGGAACTCGGTGAAGCCGGGCAGGCCCACCATCCCGCTGCGCGCGTACGCCTGGAGGGCCTCGGTGAGGACGGCCTTGCCCTGCTGGGCGAGCCTGCTCGACCTGTCGACGCCGGCCCGTGGCGCGAGCGCCTCCACTGCGGAGCGGACGGCCTGGTCGAACTCGTCGGGCCAGTCCCGCAGGGAGGTGAAGTCGGGCAGCGGCTGGAAGCTCAGCGGCCGACCGGCGGTGACCCGGGGCGTCCACACCACCACCTCGGTGTGCGCGAGGTAGTCGGCGGCACGTTCGGCGTCGCCGGGGCCCCAGCCGCCCGGCGGGTCGGGCCACGGGTCGCCGAGCCGGGCCAGGTCGTTGTTGGGGTCGAGCACGATCGCGGAGACCCCCTCGCGGGCGCACTCCTCGACCAACCGGCGGATCAGCACTGTCTTGCCCGACCCGGACCCGGCGAACACGACCGCGTGGCGGCGCAGCGACTCCAGGGGAACCGTGAAGGGGTGACCGCCGTCGACGGTCCGCCCCAGCCCGACGGCCCGACCGCCCTCGCCGACCACGAGGTCGGCCGGGTCAGCGGGTACGGGCCCGGCCTCCGCACCGGTCGACACGCCAGCGGGGACGTCGGCTTCGGACACGTTCGTCGGGTCGGATTCGGGGCCACCCGACGGTGGCTCGTCGTCGGGCGTCGGCGGCTGGGCACCCCCGCGCGTCCCGTCGGGCCCGGGCAGGACCGCGCGGAACAGCTCGGTGCCGCTGGCCGGACGACGGGCCACCAGCCACTCCTGCAAGGCAGTGGACGGTTCGGCCGCCATCACCCGCAGCGCCGCGAAGACCCGCAGGTCCGCCTCCGTCACGGCACACCGCAGGCCGCCGGCCGCGTCGAAGCCGGTCAACACCTCGGTCGTACGCTTCCCGGTCGGCCACGGACCGTTGCGCAGCAGGATCAGCCGCCGTTGTGGCAGGTCCCGGTCCAACCCTGCGAGGGTGCAGGCGGCCTTGACGCGGGCGGTGACGGCGACGGCATTGGGGTGCGCGATGGCCCGGAAGCACCAGTGCGCCTCGTTCTCGGTGGCCTCGTCGAGCACCTCGATGAGCCGCCCGTGCAGCGCGGGCTTGCGGCCGGGCGGCGGATCGTACTTGTAGGTGGCGCCGGTCGGCGCCTGCTCGGCGATCCAGGCGGCCAGGCCGGCGGCGAGCAGCGGCGGCATGTGCTCGTCCTCGCCCGTCGGGTCGACGGCCGCCGACACGTCCGCGGCCTCGACCAGTTCGGCGAACCGTGCGTCCAACTCGTGCAGGCGGCGCTCGTCGGTCGTCGGATCGGTGGAGGCGCCACGGGCGGTGCTGGCCGTCGGCGTCGAGTCGGTGCCGTCGATGAGCCGGTCCAGCTCGACCACCTCGTCGCGGTCACGGCACCACGCGATGTGGCGGTCCACCCGGCGGAGCAGGGCGCGTGGCGTCAGGGTGGGTGCGTCGGCGAAGGCGGCGGGGGCGATCGGCCAGGTGGGGTGCGGTGGCCCGAAGAACATCCCCGCGAACGCGGCGGAGAGGCGCTTCGCCACGATCGCCTGCCCGATCTCCGGGGTGGGGATCCGGTCCGGCAGGCTCGCCGTACGGAAGCGGTCAGCGACCGGAGTGGGCGCGGTGCGGGTCAACAGGACCCAGGTGTCCGGCAGGCACGAGACGACGACCAGTGTGCGGCGGGTGATGTCGCGGAGCTTGAGCAGGCCGTCGGCGATCGGGCCGAGCACCTTGGCCTGGCCGTCCTCCAGCCCCTGATGATGGTTGAGCAGTGAGGTGCTGGTCTGGGCGAACAGCGTGTCGAGCTGGTCCACGGCGATGACAGTGGGGTCCAGGGCGAGAGCCATCAGCCGGGAGATGTCCTGCACTACCTGCTGCGGGGTGCGGATCGCCGCGCTCAACCCCCACGCCGCCCGCGCGGCCGGGTCACCCGGTTCGGAGATCAGGTGGGCGTAACCGACGTCCTGCGCCTCGAAGTCGATGGCACCGTGCAGGACGAGCGCCCGCGCGGTGTCCTGGGCGTCCCGCCCGACCTCCCGATCGCGCTCACGCAGCGCCCAGATGAAGGCGTCGAGCTGCGCCCGGGTCACCGGTCGGGTTCCGGCGACCGCGTCGCGGACCTCCACCGGCAGGCCGAGCTGGGTGGTGAGTCGACGCAGGAAGGTCTTCAACTGGGTGCCCCAGCCGACGTGGGCGCGCCCCATCCCCTCCACCAGGGCCAGTGCCACGCTCTCCCAGAACGTCTTGCCACTGACCATGTCGACAAGGAAGAAGTAGCCGCCGTCACCCTGGATCCGTTCGCGGACCGCCCCGAGCAGGTGCGTCTTGCCGGCGCCCGCGCGGCCCTGCATTGCCACGCCGAGCGGCATGCTCGTGTCGTCGGTGCGGGCGCGCGCCACCCCGCGCAGGATCTCCGCGGCCACCTTCTCGTGCAGCTCCGGCACGTTGTGCGGGCTGGGTCGCCAGACGTCGTCCGGGGTGACCGCCGGGTTGAGACTGACCGCTTCCAGCGCGGCCCGCTGGTCGTCCGAGATCATGCCGGGCCGATCGCCAGGGCGTGGTTGTCCTCGTTCCCGATGCGGACGGCCGCAGCCCGGTCCCGTGCGGTCAGTGACTTGGTGTTCGCCACCGGGATGATGCGGACGTCCTCCCGGCCGACCATCGCCCGCAACGCCGCGTCCAGGGCGGCCCGGTCGGTGTCGGCGAGCCGGTCGCGGATATCGGCGAGGCCGACCCAGGCGCCCGGCGCGGTGGCCAGATCCCGGTACGCCGAGCGAACCAGCGCCTCCACCTCCACCGCGGACACCGGTGCCGCCGTTGCCGGTGCCGCCGTCGTCGCCGTCACGGTGGGTGCCGGTGCTTCGGGTCGCGGCTCACTGGTCGCCGGGGCGGCCGTTGCCTCGGTCTGCTTGAAGAAATCGCCGTGGCTGACCCGGAGCCGGTCCAGCGAACGGTGCAGGTTGGACAGGACGACGAACAGGGACCGGGTCGTCGAGCCACCCTGCTTCGGCGGCGCGGCGGTGTGCAGCTGACGTGCCACCCGCCAGCCCTCGTCGGTCAGCTCGTGGGCGAAGGTCCGGCGGGACTTGTCGGTGTCGACCAGGCCCAGGTCGACGAGCTTCTTGTTGTCCTTGCCGGTCAGTGTGAAACCGGCCAGTTCTTTCAGCTCGACGTTGGTGAGTCGGCGTGCCTCGACCATCAGCACCACGAGGGCGTTGATCTGGTTCGGCGTCAGGTGCGGGACGTCCGCCGGGCTCGTCATGATGTCTCATCTCCGTGGGGGTGCGTGCCGCCCGCGCGTCGCCGGGCCAGCAGCCGACGGATCCCGTCGACCACCGCCGGCGCGTCGGTGAGCACCTGCTCGTTGGTGAAGCGGAGCACGTCCAGCCCGAGGAGTTGCAGCTGCACGTCTCTCCGCCGATCGTTGGCGAAAGCGATTCGCCCACGATGCTCCGGGCCGTCCACCTCGACCGCAAGACCCTCAGTGGGCCAAAACAGATCCAGACGGTACGCCGCGGCCAGGACGTGCCACTCGTAGGTCTGGTTCCACCGCCGGCCCCGCGCCCAGTCGTGCGGCGCGAGCGCGCGTTCCAACGCCTGCTCGGCGGCGCTGTCACCGCGGGGCACGCCCGCGATCGGCGGCCACGCCAGCACCGTCGACTCCGGCTCGGCGGCGATGGCCGGAAGCCGTTCGGTCGCGGTGGCCAGCCCGGCGAATCGCGCCGGCACCGGCAGGGGCACCGAGCGCACCCGGTCGGCGTGGCGCAGCGGCCCGCCGGCCAACCACACGGTGAAGCCACCGTGCCGCACGAGCCACTCGGCGGCGGCCACCAGCGTCCGCTCGGCGTCGGCGTCCAGGTCGGGCAGGGCCACGACGAGTACGCAGCTCTCCCTGTCGTACGCGTCGGCGATCACCCGGGCGAGCCCGGCGGCGCGTACCCCCGGGGCGAAGCGGGACCGGCCGCCGGGGCGGCGCGGGCCGCGCAGCCCTCGCTCGGCGAGGTCGGCCAGGAACGGGCCGAAGTGCCGGGAGCGGGCGGCGGTACGGGCCGCGAGTGCCCGCACCGCCGCCACGCCGAGCGTGCCCTCGCTGTCGACATGGTCGGCCCCCGTCAGCCAGCGGGGGAACATCGCGAGGGCCGCGGTGTCCAGTTCGTCGAGCACCGTGTCCACGAGGTCACCGAGAGGGCGCGTCACAGTGGGCCGGTAGTGCACGATCGCGGGTGCTGCCGGTGGTAACGGGTCGAGTGCCACCCGCAGCAGCTCCGGGGCGATGCCCGGCAGGTGACTGACTCGCCCCGTCGGCGGGGCAGCCCACCAGGCTCCGCTGGCGTCGCCGTTGGCCCGGACGGGGTGCGCCATGGCGGCACCCTACGACACGTACGGGCGCGCCCGGGGACCCCTCGGTAGCGAGGCGGTGCGCGGGGCTCAGCGCAGCCGGCGGATGTCGCCGTACGCGCGGTAGTAACCACCGCGGCTGGACTCGCGCACCTCGGTCACCAGGTAGCGGGCGCCCGGCTCGCGAATCCCCTTGGGGAACTGCACCGACCAGTCGCGCCGGTAGCCGTCGGAGAGCACCTGAACCCGCAACCGCCCCCGATCGTCCAGGCACTGCACGACCACGCCCGCGCCCGAGTCGCTGGTCACCTCGACGATGGTCGGTTGCACCTGCTGGGGCGCCTGGCGTGGGGCCTTGATGTCGCGTACCTCGGGAACGTCGCCGGCCTGTGCCGCGCGGATCGCCGGCTCGGTCGCGTCGATGCAGGCCAGATGGCCGCCGGTGGTGACGACGTAGAGCCGGTCGTCGTGGTACTGCATGGAGTACGCCGAGCCGCAGCCGGTGCCGAGCTTCCACAGGCGGGTGCCCGCCGCGTCGAAGCAGTAGATCGAGGACTGGCTGTCACCGGCGAAGACGTACTCGCCGCCCTCGGCGGTGGCGCAGGAGAAGACCGGGGCGTCGCACAGATAGGTGCGTTCGTGGCGACCCGACTTGGACAGCCGCACCACCTCGCGACTGCTGGTGCCGGCGAACACACTGCCGTGCTCCTGCCAGCCGAAGAGCACCGAACCGGTGGTGGTGTGCCACAGTTCGCTGCCGGTACGCCACTCGTAGCCGGTCACGCCCCGCGAGTGGCCGTGGTAGATGGCGTCGTCGTCGCACCGCACCATCCAGGCCGAACGCCCCCGCCCGGGGCGACGCCACAGGAACTCGTCCTCGTGGTCGACGGCGGTGATCCCGCCGTCGGCGTCGGAGACGCCGAGGACGCCGTCGTGGATGTCCAACCAGTAGATGTCGATCTCCGGGGCGATCGCGTACGCCACGCGGGGCACCTTGCCGGACAGGTCGTAGACGTTGCCGTCGTCGCAGCCGGCGTAGATCCAGGCGTCGTCGGCGACGATGCACTTGACCCCGTCGGGAAGGCGGACCTGGCTGCGCACCTGGGCGTCGTGGTCGAGGGTGGTGATGACCCCGTGCTCGTTGCCGACCATGCAGTGCCGCCCGTCGACGAAGATGCCGAAGGCGGGGGCGCCGGAGTCGTAGCGCCAGAGCACCGGGGCGGTGTGGGCGGTGGAGCGGGTGCTCACGATCTGCCGCCGCGACACGGTGCGCTTCTGGCGGACGCCGGGGACCGCCGGCGCGTAGCCCTTGCGGACCTTCTCCCCGATCTTCTTCGCCGCGGCGGCCCGGGCCCGGACATTGTCCGGATAGGCACTGGCCTTGACCTGCCCCTGGTCGCCGATCCGGCCGTAGCGCACCGTCAGCGTGGCGTTGTCGACGATGACCTCGTAGAACTTGTGCGCACCGTCCACTTCGGACAGTTCGAGGTAGGTCGTCTCCTGGGACATGGGGGGCCTCCGAGGGTCAGCGAGCGGCGCGATCCGGCCGGCGCGGCGACAGTGACCACACGTTAACGGCGCCCCCCGACAGAATCGGCGTCCGGCCAGCGCAGCGCGCCGTCGCGGAGCACCGCGTGTGCGCCGACGCTCTGGTTGACGATCTGCGTCACCCGCACGTCGACAGCGATGCTGGCCAGCGCCACCGCGTCCGCGCGGGTGAGGCCGTGCAGCCGCTGCATCAGTGTCAGCATCGAGTCCAGGGCGGTGAACGTGGCGTCGTCGAGGGAGGCGCCGACGCCCAGGGTCAGCCACGCGTCGGGGGTACGGGCCACCGGGCCGGTGACCGGAAAGTCGTCGCGTACGTCGAAGGTCAACGTCACCTCGTCCATCGGGCACTCGATCGCGGTGCCGCCGACCTCGCCGTCACCCTGTGCGGCGTGCCCGTCCCCGACGGAGAACAGCGCGCCGTCCACAGGGATCGGCAGCAGGAGGGTGCTGCCGGCGGTGAGGTCCCGACAGTCCAGATTGCCGCCCCAGGGGCGCGGTGGGATCGTCGAGTGAAGTCCCGGCTCCGCGGGCGGCATGCCGAGCACTCCCATGAAGGGCTGCAGCGCGATGGTGTGGCCGTGCTGGTTGCGGCCGGTCATCGTCACCGGGTCCAGCACCCAGGCGTGCACCACCTGTTGGTCCTGCACGCCGTAGCGCTGGTTGAACGCACTCGGCCAGCCGCCGGCCACAGTGGTTCCCCAGCGGCCCGGGACGACCGCGTCGATGCGTACCGCGAGGGTCTGGCCAGCGCGCGCACCGCGGACCGCTACCGGACCGATCAACGCGTGTCCGTGGTCGGGCCGGTGCTGCGCGACCCGGGGCCGGTCCCGGTTGGGCCCGCCGGGGTACGGGCCGGCGGACCACCAGCAGTCCAGGGTGCGATAGGTGACGGTGTCGCCCGGGTCGATGGTGAGCACCGGCGGGAAGTCGGGGGAGAAGTGGCCGTGCAGGCTGTCATCCCCGGGCGTGAGGGTGTGTCGCATCAGTGCAGGCTAGTGGCCACGTGCGGCGGGCAGGCAGGTGCGCGGTGGGTGCCGGGCGCACCCACCGCGCACGACTCGACCTGGGCGATGTCAACCCGAGGTGCAGGAGCGGATCTGTGGGCGGGCGCTGCTGTTGCCGTTGGTCATCGTGGTGAAGCCGAAGGTGTTGCCGCTGCCGTTGGACCGCATGGTCATGACCGTCCCGCTGCTGTCCCAGGTGGCGGTGCCGTTCCAGATGGTGGTGACCCGCTGCGGCGAGGTGATGGCCACGACCACCGTCCACGTGCTGGCGCCGCTGACAGTCACCGACGTGTTGTACCTGTCGCCCCACACGTTGGGGGTCGTGGCGGTCGCGGTGCAGGTGCCGCCGGAGGGCGGCGGGGTGGTGGTGGGCGGCGGGGTGGTGCCGTCGGGCGCGACAGCGCGGCCGGTGGACGGCGAGATCATGCCGGGGCACAGGTTGCGGCTGGTCAGGTTGGCCATGATCTGTCCGATGGCGTCGCGGGTGTTCTGGATCCCGTCGTGCATCAGGATGACCTGACCGGCCTGGAGTCGGCTCGCGTTGGCCACGATCTGGCTGACGCTGGCGCCGTTCCAGTCCTGGGAGTCCACGTCCCAGATCACCTGGCGCATGCCCAGTGACGACGCGACGGACTGCAACGTGGAGTTGGTCTCGCCGTACGGCGGGCGGAACAGCACCGGTCGGCTGCCGGTGGCCGACTGGATCGCCGAGCTGGTCTGGGAGAGGTCCGACTGCATCTGAGCCTGGCTCATCGAGGTCATGTGGGCGTGGTTCCAGCTGTGGTTGGCCACCCACATGCCGGCGGCCACCTGCGCCTGCGCGGCCGACCGGTTGTTCTGGACGTTCTGCCCGACGTTGAACATGGTGGCCCGTACGCCGTTGGTGCGCAGCACGTTCAGCAGCGCGCTGGTGCTGCCGGTCGGACCGTCGTCGAAGGTGAGGCCGACGTAGCCGTTGCAGGTGGCGGCGCTCGACGGGGTGGAGGTGGCCGCGAGGACGACGCCGCACATGGCGACGGCGGTGGCCAGGACGGCGAGCGCCGCGCGCAACCGCCTGGACCACAGGGCCGTGCGGGGGAAGAGCCTGCTCATCTGGTGCCCCTTCGCGCAGGCCCGGACGCGCCCCGAGGGTGCGGGCAGCACAGTCCGGACAGGTGTGGATGAGTGGGTAGGTGGAGCGGAAGCCGCAACGAAGCCGATCGCATTGACCTCAATGGATCGGAGTATTACAGCGAGAATTCCAACGCGTCAACAAGTTCCGGAACATCCTCGCAACAACCCGGGAGGTTGTTCCGCGGTCGGTGCAGGCATGACTCGGTCGGGTTGGAGTCTTCGATGCCGTCTCGATGGCGTTGATCTATCGGTCTGTTCGCGACGTGATCCGGAAAGTTGCCGGAACTATCGATCGTCGATCTCCGGGTCCACGTCGCGCCGGTCGTGCCACGTCGCGCCTAATAGTAAAGATTGTGAACAGAAGATGTTACAGTCACTTTGGTCGATATCCACTCGGGTTTCGGCCAGTGAGTCCGAGGAAGGAGTGATCACATGGCGAGACTGCGCGCGCTTGTCGCGCTGGCGGCACTGATCGTCGCCGGTGGACTGGTTGCGGTCATCCCGGCCACCGCCGCGTCGGCGGCGGCCTGCTCAGCATCGTGGCAGGCCTCGGCCGTCTACTGGGGAGACGCCCAGGTCTCCCACAACGGCCGTAACTACCGGGCGAAGTGGTGGACCCAGAACGAGGCGCCGCCGGGCACGACCGGTGTCTGGGAGGACCTCGGCGCGTGTGGCGGGGGCACCACGCCGCCCACCGGGGGGACCTGCAGCTACCCGAACTGGACCGCCGGAACCTGGTACGCCACCGGGGCGATAGTGCGGTACACGAACGGTTCCTACTACATCGCCGAGCACGACAACCCGGGGTACGACCCCGTCGTCAGCACCTGGTACTGGGAGCCCTACACCTGTGGCGGTCAGCCACCGACCACCCCGCCGCCCACCAACCCGGGCGGCTTCGTGGTCACCGAGGCCCAGTTCAACCAGATGTTCCCCGGTCGCAACTCCTTCTACACGTACTCCGGGCTCGTCGCCGCGCTCAGCGCCTACCCGGCGTTCGCGCGCACCGGCAGTGCCACGGTTCAGCGCCAGGAGGCCGCGGCCTTCCTGGCGAACGTCTACCACGAGACCGGCGGGCTCGTGCACGTGGTCGAGCAGAACACCGCGAACTACCCGCACTACTGCGACCCCGGCCAGCCGTACGGCTGCCCCGCCGGGCAGGCCGCCTACTACGGGCGGGGGCCGATCCAGCTCAGTTGGAACTTCAACTACAACGCCGCTGGCAACGCCCTCAACCTGCCGCTACTGACCAACCCGTGGCTGGTGCAGACCGACGCCGCGGTGGCCTGGAAGACCGGTATCTGGTACTGGATGACCCAGAACGGGCCGGGCACCATGACCGCCCACAATGCGATGGTCAACGGCGCCGGGTTCGGTCAGACGATCCGCAGCATCAACGGCTCGATCGAGTGCAACGGCGGGAACCCCGCCCAGGTGCAGAGTCGCGTCACCAGGTACCAGCAGTTCGTCGGCATCCTCGGGGTGTCCGCCGGAGCCAACCTCTACTGCTGATCACCGGCCGGCCTCGGCGTACGTCACCGGACGGCGTCGAGGCCGGGCGCCTCGGCGGCCGAGGCCCGGTGGGGGCGGCGGCCGTTTCGGCGCGACCCGTTGACACGGCCGTGCTGCGCCCGGAACTATCAGCGGCAGTCCACACGCCCCGACTCCCGTTGCTCACGACCTCTCATGACAACGATGTCAGGGCTCGACCCACCACCCGCTCCACACTGCCCAGACGTTCGACGTACTCGACCCGGTTCGAGTCGAAAGGCTCCGTCCCTCATGTCGCACACCCCCCATGCGCGCTCCCTCTCACCCCGCCTGATCGCGGCAACGACAGCCGCCCTGCTACCGCTGGGCCTGCTCGTCGCCGCGCCCCTGGCGAACGCCGCCCCCAACCCCGCACCGCCAGGCAACTTCACCTCCTCGTTCGAGTCCGCCGACCCGCAGCCCGCCACCAGCACCGTGGAGGTCGGCCCGAACGGAAAGCCGGTCCAGGCCAACCTGAGCGGCACCGTCGCCACGCTGCCCGGCAGCCTGCTCGGCCAGGTCAGCGCCGTGACCGCGCGCGACGAGAACCCGCCGCGAGAGATCGCCGCGAACCTCAAGGACGACGATCCGTCGACCAAGTGGCTCGTGTTCGCGTCCACCGGCTGGGTGACCTACCAACTCGCCAAGCCGGCGACGGTGGCGCGCTACTCGCTGACCGCTGCCGACGACGCGCCGAACCGGGACCCGAAGGACTTCGTCGTCCAGGGGTCGAACGACGGCACCACCTGGACCGACCTGGACAAGCGCGCCGGCGAGAAGTTCAGCGGGCGCTTCGCCACCAAGACGTACAGCTTCACCAACCCGAACGCCTACGGCTTCTACCGGCTCAACGTCACAGCGAACTCCGGTGACTCGCTCGTGCAGCTCGCCGACTGGAACATCAGCGACGGCTCGGACGTCCGGCCGCCGGCCACCCCCATGGTCAGCGAGGCGACGGCCGGCCCGAACGGCGGCTACACCACCAAGCCGGACGTCGGGTTCACCGGACTGGCCGCGCTGCGCTACTCCGGCGGCGCCGAGGGCAACGGCCGGTCCTACGCGACGAACAAGCTCTTCGACGTCACCATCCCGGTCGGGCCGACGACCCGACTGTCGTACAAGATCTTCCCCGAGTTCACCGGTGGGGACGGCCGGTACCCGTCCACCTACACCGCCGTCGACCTGCACTTCACCGACGGCAGTTACCTCAGTGGCCGCTCGCCCGCCGACCAGCACGGCTACCCGCTCACGGGCGCCGGTCAGGGCGCCTCGAAGGTGCTCTTCGCCGACCAGTGGAACCTGGTGCAGGCCGACCTCGGCACCGTCGCGCGCGGCAAGACGATCGACCGCATCCTGCTCGCGTACGACAACCCGCAGGCCACCGGGGAGACCCGGTTCCAGGGTTGGCTCGACGACATCGAGCTGACGGCCGCGCCGGAGTCGATCGACGGCGCGAAGCTGACCAACTACGTCGACACCCGACGGGGCACCAACTCGACGGGCGGCTTCTCGCGCGGCAACAACCTGCCGATCACCGCAGTGCCGAACGGGTTCAACTTCTTCACCCCGGTGACCGACGCGACCTCCGACTCGTGGGAGTACGAGTACCACCGGATCAACAACGAGGCCAACCTGCCCACGCTCCAGGGCCTCGCGATCTCCCACGAGCCCAGCCCGTGGATGGGTGACCGCAACCAGATGTCAGTCATGCCGGTCGTCGGTGGCGGGCCGCTCACAGGTCAGCCCGCCGGTCGTGCGCTCGCTTTCAGCCACGACGACGAGACGGCGCAGCCGGACCTCTACCGGGTCAGGCTCCAGAACGGCCTGGTCGCGGAGATGTCGCCCACCGACCACGCCGGGATCATGCGGTTCACCTTCCCCACCGGGCAGCCGACCGGAAGCCTCGTCTTCCACAACGGCACGTTCACCATCGGCGCGGACGGCACGTTCACCGGTTGGGTCGACAACGGAAGCGGCCTGTCGGCCGGTCGTAGCCGGATGTTCGTCTCCGGCGCCTTCGACCGGGCGCCGACGGCGTCCGCAGCGACCTCGGCCACCTTCGACATCTCCGGTACGCCGGAGGTGACTATGCGTCTCGCCACGTCGTTCCTCTCCGTCGACCAGGCGCGCCGCAACCTCGAACTGGAGGTCACCGGCAAGAGCTTCGACCAGATCCACGCCGCCGCGACGGCCGCGTGGAAGGACCGGCTCGGCCGGGTCGAGCTGCGGGGCGCCACCGAGTCGCAGCTGGTCACCATGTACTCGAACCTGTACCGGCTGAACCTCTACCCGAACTCGCAGTCGGAGAACACCGGCACCGCCGCCGCGCCGCGCTGGCAGTACGCGAGCCCGGTCTCGGCGCCGACTGGCGCGTCGACCCCCACCCGGACCGGCGCGAAGGTCGTCGACGGGCAGATCTACGTCAACAACGGCTTCTGGGACACCTACCGCACCGTGTGGCCCGCCTACGCGCTGCTGTACCCGGACGTCGCCGCCAAGATCTCCGACGGGTTCGTCCAGCACTACCGCGACGGCGGCTGGATCGCCCGCTGGTCGTCCCCCGGCTACGCCGACCTGATGACCGGCACCAGCGCGAACGTGGCGCTGGCCCAGGCGTACCTCACCGGGGTCGAGCTGCCCGACCCGCTCGCGGCGTACGACGCGGCCGTCAAGGACGCGACAGTCGCGTCCGGGCGCAGCGCGGTCGGACGCAAGGGCATCGAGAGCTCCCTGTTCCTCGGCTACACGCCGACGTCCACTGGGGAGTCGGTGTCCTGGGCGCTGGAGGGCTACATCAACGACTTCGGCATCGGCAACATGGGTGCGGCGCTCGCCAAGGACCCGGCCACGCCGAAGTCGGAGCGCGCCCGGCTCAAGGAGGAGTCGCGGTACTTCCTGGAGCGGGCCCGCAACTACGTCCACCTCTTCGACCCGAAGACGAAGCTCTTCCAGGGCCGCGACGCCGCCGGCAACTTCCTCGCCGGTGACCCGCTGGACTGGGGTGGCGTCTACACCGAGACCAACGGGTGGAACTTCGCGTTCACCGCCCAGCAGGACGGCCAGGGCCTGATCAACCTGTACGGCGGGCAGAAGGCGCTGCGGGACAAGCTCGACGCGTTCTTCACCACCCCCGAGAACGCCGACCGCCCCGGTGGGTACGGCGGCGTCATCCACGAGATGCTCGAAGCGCGCGCGGTGCGGATGGGTCAGCTCGGCATGAGCAACCAGCCGTCGCACCACATCCCGTACATGTACAACGTCGCCGGCGCGCCCGCCAGAACGCAGGAGACGGTGCGGGAGATCCTGCGGCGCCTCTACGTCGGCAGTGAGATCGGCCAGGGCTACCTGGGCGACGAGGACAACGGCGAGATGTCGTCGTGGTACGTCCTCAGCTCGCTGGGCATCTACCCGTTGCAGGCCGGGTCGTCCGAGTGGGCGATCGGCTCGCCGCAGTTCACCAGGATGACAGTGCGCCGCAGCAGCGGCGACATCGTCGTCAACGCGCCGAACAACAGCGCGACGAACGTCTACGTGCAGGACGTGTTGGTAAACGGCAAGAAGCAGCGCGGCCTGTCACTGGATGTCGCGACGCTCGCCAAGGGCGGCACCATCGACTTCCAGATGGGCCCCAAGCCGTCGTCGTGGGGCACCGGCCGAAACGACGCGCCGCCGTCGCTGACCAAGGGTGACGAGGCACCGAAGCCGTTGCAGGACGTCACCGGCCCCGGTCTCGGCACCGCGACAGCGACCGGCGGTCAGGACGCGTCGAAGCTGTTCGACGACTCGTCGACCACGCAGCTGACCTTCACCTCGGCGACCCCGCAGATCACCTGGGCCTTCCGTGGTGGCAAGCAGAAGCCGAAGTACTACACGGTCACGTCCGGGGCCGGTGCCGGCGATCCGGCGGACTGGCGCCTGCAGGGCTCCAACGACGGCCTCACCTGGACCACAGTGGACTCCCGCGCCGGTCAGGTGTTCCCGTGGCGCAACCAGACCCGCCCGTACTCGATCGACAAGCCGGGACGGTTCGCGCAGTTCCGCCTCGCCGTCACGAAGACCGTCGGCGCCGCGCAGACCAACCTCGCCGAGGTCGAGCTGCTCGCCGGCGGTGACCTCGACCTCGGGGGCGGCGACATCACCGTCACGGCGGCGGACGGCGTGCACGCCACCACCGGCGTACCCGTCTCGGTGCCGTTGGCCACCGTCACCGGCGGCGACGCCAGCGCCTACCAGGCCACCATCGACTGGGGTGACGGCACGCCGGTCACCGCGGGCACCGTGACGTTGAGCTCGCGGGCCGTCTACCGCATCGCCGGGTCGCACACCTACACCACACCCGGCTACCACCAGGCGAACGTCACGGTGACCGACGGCGAAAGCCAGAGCTCCGCGACTGTCGGCGTCGAGGTGGTGTACGCCCCGGCCTCCGGTCTCACCACAGCGTTCGACAGCGTCTGCGTCGGTGACGAAGGGGTCCTGGCGGCGGACTGTGACGCCAAGTCCTGGGCGTACTCGCGGGCCGCCCTGGCGGCCGGCGGTGTCACCCAGGGCCAGCCGCAGCAGGTTCCCGGAACGGCGCTGCGGTTCACAGTGCCGGTGGTCCCGGCCGGGCAGCCGGACAACGCCACCGGCAACGGGGCGACAGTCGTCCTCGATCTTCCGGAGGACGCGAAGAGCATCTCGTTCGTCGGCGCCGGAACGCAGGGCAACCAGAGCACCACCGGCACGGCGACGTTCAGCGACGGCAGCACGGCCAGCGTTCCGATCCAGTTGAGCGACTGGACGCTGGGCGGCAACGCCAACGGCACCCCGTCCTACGGCAACATCATCGTCGCCCGGACGGCGTACCGGTTGCAGGGCACGAGCCGCGACGGCGCCCAGCCGTTCCTCTTCGCCACCGCGCCGTACCAGATTCCGGCCGGCAAGACGCTGGTGTCGGTGACCCTGCCGACGCAGACCGGTGACCCTCGCTCGGCGGGTCGGATCCACGTGTTCGCCGTGGCCAACGACGGCACGCCCGCCCCGACGCTGACGACCGCCGCCCCGAAGAACCAGACGGCCACCGCCGGGCAGGCCCTCGCGGCGAACCTCGGTGCGGTGACCGGCGGCGTTCCCGGTACGGCGGGCTACCGCGCCCGCGTCCAGTGGGGTGACGGCACGGTTCCGGACGATGTGACGGTCGGCGCGTCCGGCGCGATGACCGGCCAGCACACCTACGCACGGGAGGGCACCTACACGGTGCGTGTCACCGCGTGGGACACGCTGTCGAGCAGCACCCGGTCCTTCACAGTGACAGTGGCCCGGGGCGGATCGCAGCCGGCGATCGCGCTGTCCGCGTCCGGCACCGTCACCACCGGTGGCGCGATCACCGTCAACGGCAGCGGCTTCGCCGCCGGCGAGCAGGTGACCGTCAGCGTCGGCACCGACCCGGGCCGGACCATGAAGGTCGCGGCCTCCGCGACGGGAACGGTCCGCGCCTCGGTGCCGACCTCCGGTGACGCACAACCCGGCCGGTACGCCGTCACCGCGACGGGCGCGTCCTCGCGTACGCCGGCCACGGCCACCGTCCAGGTGACCGGGGAGCCGGAGGCGCGGACCTACCAGCCGCGGGTGGCGCTGCTGACGACCTCGGGCCCGCGCGGCACGTCGATCATGGTCGACGGTTCCGGGTTCGCGCCGAACGAGGTGGTCACGATCGCCTTCGGGACCGGACTGGCGGTCAGCACCGTGCGCGCGAACGGTGACGGCGTCATCTCCGGCGCGACGGTCAGCGTTCCGGGTGCGGCGAAGGCGGGCGCGACCAGCGTCACGCTGAACGGCGCCACGTCGGCGACGAAGGTGTCCCGACCGTTCACCGTCACCGGCTAGCACCGAGCCGGGGACAACGTATCCGCGTGGGGCGGGCCGTGATCACGGCCCGCCCCACGCCGCATCGCGACGATCGACTGTCAGTGCGGTGGCAGCAGCGCGTCGACCAGGTCGCGCAGCGGCCCGACCAGGTCCTGTTCGGTGGCGGAACTCAGCGGTTCCAGCCGGATCGACGACCGCAGCACCGCGACTCCGATGCCGGCGGCGAGGGCCATCTGGGCGCGGAGCAGGAGCTGTTCGCTGCCCGGTTCGCCCGGACGCCATCCGCGAGCGGCCGCCAGTTGTTCGCTGGAACGGACCAGCACGGCGCGCCGGATCTCGTCGGCCCCCGCGTCCCCGGACGATCGCAACAGCAGTGAGAGCTGGCTCGACAGGCCCGCCGCGCCGAGGTCGGCGATGTGCCGGGCGATGGCCTCGGGCACCCGGTCGGCCGGCGTCTGGCCGGTGGTTCGGCGCAGCTCGTCGCCGGCCGCCCGCAGGCACGCCTCGAACAGGCCCTCCTTGGACGTGAAGTAGCGGCTGATGAGCGCCACGTTGACGCCCGCGTCGTCGGCGATGTCCCGGACGGTGGTGGCCGCGTAACCGTCCCGGGCGAAGCGCTGCCGAGCGGCGTCGAGCAGCAACTGCCGGGTCTCGGCCGCGTCCCGACGGCGACGCCGGGCCGGTTCGCCGGCGGTGTTGCCGGTCGCGGGGACAGGCGGTTCTGCTGTCACGACGCGTCCTTCCTCTGCTCTGGCTCGGCATCGGTGCCTAGTAAGTAAACATATGTTGACTTTCCGGCCACGGCAAGGTCCGGTGCGGCCCGAGGGTGACGTAAACGACTGTTGACATGAGTCTCGGGCTGCGCATACTGGCTAAGTCAGCAAACGTTTACATCTAGTTCGGGGATCTCATGACCCACACCCTCGAGGAGTCGACACACCTCGGCTCCGCGTCCGGCGCCGCCCCGCGCGCCAACAGCACCCTCCTGGTGCTGTACCTGTCACTGGGCGGCCTGGCATTCGCGGTGCTCCAGTCGCTGGTGGCGCCCGCGCTGTCCACCATCGGAAGGGACCTGGGCGTCTCGACCGGAGACATCAGCTGGGTGCTCACGGCGTACCTGTTGGCCGCCTCGGTGCTGACGCCCATCCTCGGACGTCTCGGTGACATGGTCGGCAAGCGTCGGGTCCTCATCGGCGTCCTCGCGGCCCTCGCCGCGGGCACACTGCTCGCCGCCCTGGCTCCCAACCTGACAGTGCTGATCGTCGCGCGGGCGCTGCAGGGCGCCGCCGGAGCGATCCTGCCGCTGTCGATCGGCATCGTCCGCGACCAACTGCCCCGGGAGAAGGTCGGCGTCACCGTCGGCCTGCTGTCGGCGATCTTCGGGGTCGGCGCCGGTGTCGGCATCGTGGCCGCCGGCCCGATCGTGGAGCACCTGTCGTGGCACTGGCTGTTCTGGCTGCCGCTGGTCCTCGTCGTCGTCGCGTTGCTCGGGGCCATCTTCGGGATGCCCGAGTCGCGGGTCCGCACGCCCGGGCGGCTCGACATGCTCGGCGCGGCCATCCTGTCGGTGTCGCTGGTCTCGCTGCTGCTGGCGGTGAGCAAGGGGCAGGGCTGGGGCTGGACCGAGCCGAAGACCATCGGACTGTTCCTGCTCGGCGCGGTCGCGATGGTGGTGTTCGTCCGGGTCGAGCTACGGGTACGTGAGCCGCTCATCGACATGCGGCTGATGCGGATCCGCGGTGTCTGGGCCACCGACCTCGTCGCCCTGATCCTCGGTTTCGCGATGTTCGGGACGTTCGTGCTGGTACCGACACTGCTGCAACTTCCCGCCGCCACCGGGTACGGGTTCGGCAAGACGGTGTCCCAGGCGGGCCTGTTCCTGCTGCCCACCGTCCTGGTGATGGTGGTCTTCGGTCCCCTCGCGGGTCTGCTGGACCGGCGCTTCGGTCCCAAGGTTCCGATGTTCCTCGGCACTGTCGCGGTCGTCGTCGCATTCGCGCTGCCGGCGTTCGCGCACGGCGCGACGTGGCAGGTGCTGCTCTCCGGGGTGCTCACCGGCGCCGGCATCGGCCTGGCGTTCGCGGCCATGTCCAACGCCATCATCGAGAGCGTCCCGGCGGGGCAGACCGGCGAGGCGAGCGGCGTCAACACCATCGCCCGCACCATCGGCAGCAGCATCGGCGCGGCGGTCGTGGCGGCCGTCATCACGTCGAACAGCACCCCTGCGGGGCTGCCCACCGACGCGGCGTTCACCGCCGGCTTCTGGGTCTGCGCGGGCGTTGCGGTCCTGGCCGTCCTCGCGGCACTCGCCCTGCCCTCGGCGCGTCGCCGTCACGAACAGGCCGTCGCCGCCGGTGTCGACGACCTTCCGCCCGAGCCGGTCGAGCTGCACCTGCCCCACCGGCACCACTGAGCAGGCGGCCGACACCCGCCGAACGAGCGCAGGCCGTGTCCACTCCTGGTGGGCACGGCCTGCGCCGTTCGGTGCGACCTCACGCTGCTCGCGGCACGCTCAGTCGGAGCTGCCAGCGCGCGCCCTGGCTGGTGAGCCGGACGACCGCCAGGGGCTCCACGTCCACCTGCCGGTACGTCGCGATCGGAAGACCGAGGGCGTGCACCACCGCGACCCGGATCACCAGTGGGTGGGTGACAGCGATGACGCGTCCACCGGCTTCGTGCTGCTCGTCCAGCCAGCTACCGACCCGATCCCGCACCGCGGTGACGGACTCACCGCCGTGCGGCGCGGACTCCGGCGTGGACAGCCACTCGTGCAGCGCCTGCGGCTGCGATCCAGCGATGTCCTCAAGCGACCGTCCGGACCAGTCCCCGTAGTCACAGTCGGCCAACGCGGTCTCGATCGTCGGCAGCAGGCCGAAGGCGTCGGCGGTCTGTCGGGCGGCCACCGCGGGGCTGGACAGGCAGGTGGCGTTCACGCCGAGGGGCCCACGCCCGTCCGCACCCGCCTGGGCCTGGGCGAGTGCGGCACGCAGGCCACCCTCGTCCAGGCCGTCGTCCGCGCCGCCGAAGCGGGCCCGGCGCAGAGCGGCAGTGTGACCGTGAGCGACCAGCCGAAGGCTGGTGCCGGTCACGTGCTCGGCAGTGCGGTGCCGGCCCGGCGACGCCGCTCGTGGTGCATCAGGGCCGCGAACAGCAGGCCGATGCCGGTCCAGAGCACGACCTGGGTGCCGAGCGAGGCCAGTCGGAAGCTCCACAGCAGGGTTGCCGGGAAGTCCGCCGGAACCTCCTGGAAGGACGGCATCACCACGTACGACACTGCCGTGACCAGCAGGAACCCGCCCACGGCCGCGGCGGCGCGCAGCCAGGTCGGCGCCTGGGCGCCGACCGACCGGTAGCCCAGCGAGCCGGCCCACACGGCCACCAGCCCGAGCACCACCATCAGCAGGTAGGTGACGGTCCGTTGGTTGATGGTGGCCGGGTCGCCGACCGCCGGCGGGTTCGCCGGGTACTTGAGGAACGGCACGATCACCGCGCCGAGCAGCGCGGCGCCGGCCAGCAGCAGACCCGACCGCCCGTCGTCGTCGCCGCGTCGCCGACGAGACAGCAGGACGTACGCCGTGGCCAGCAGACCGCCCATCGCGGCCCCGAACAGGCCGGTGGCCAGGAACAGGCCGCCGCGCTGACCCGTCCGGCTGACCAGGGCGTCCTCGTGCTCGTGCGCACCGGCGGCGGGCTCAGCGTGCGTCGCCGCCTCCTCGATGGCGATGGCTGCCTCGACGTGCGGTTCGCCGGCGACGTACGCGAACGCCCCGGCCAACAGGCCGGCGATCAGGCCGGCCAGCAGCCCGCGGACGAGAACGGCGAGGAACGGGGGAGCGGCGGTGGGGGTGTTCAGTGGCACGGGACGCCCAGCAGGTGCCGGCCGTCGTGCATCAGCTCGTGCAGGTACATCCCGCTGCGCGACACCGCCCCCTGGTCGAAGGCGACGAGGTACGCCAGCAGGGTGAGCACGGCAACGGTCGCCAGAGCCGTCCACAGCAGACGGGTACTGCCAGCGGGGTGCACCAGCGGCTGGCTGGAAGCGGAGCTAGACATGAATACACGAACCTCCCCAGGGATGACGCGTCCCCATCGCAAGGCTGCGGACGACCGAGCGTCCTGGCTCGCGGCCCCCAGGTGTGGTTGGGGACCGCTCACAGTGGCGCGACCGCGCCGGATTCACACCGGCTTCCCTCGCGTCGCCGCAGATAGTGGGTCGACGGTATCGGTGCCGCCTCAGGCGGTCAACCCGGACCCCGCGCCTTGAACGCATCCGGATACCGGTACGTCGACGAGGCGGACCGGCCGCAGGTGCCAGTGGATTCGTCAGACCAAAAGGCGACAGTGTCGGAAGCCGATCGTGGCGCGCGTTCCGGGACTCAACAACAGTCTGTTACCGCTAACATGGTCAACCTGCCAGATCGGCTCTGTGGCTCCGGGTCGACCCGGAGGGCTCGATCAGCGACTGGGCGGGGTGTGCGGTGGACGAGAACGCGCCAGGGCGGTTCCGGTGATGAGCGGCGACGTCGCGCGACGACCGGGCATCGTCGACGCGCATCATCACCTCTGGGTCCGGACGCGGCACCCACAGCCCTGGATCGATCCGCACACCATGGCCGCGATCGACCACGACTTCACGCCGCTCGAGCTCGCCCCGGCGACCCGGGCCGCCGGGGTCACCCAGACCGTTGTCGTCCAGTCCGTCGCCGTTCGGTCGGAGACGCCCGAGCTGCTCGGCATCGCGGCCGACGACCCCCTCGTCGCCGGGGTCGTCGGCTGGGTCGACCTCACCGCCGCCGATGTCGACCGCCGCCTCGCCCGACTGCGCAGGGCCCGGGGCGGCGAACGGCTGGTCGGGATCCGCCACCTGGTCCAGTCCGAACCCGACCCGACCTATCTCGACCGCCCCGACGTGCGGCACGGCATCGCCACGGTCGGTGCCGCCGGCCTCGCCTTCGACCTCCTGGTACGCCATCGTCAGCTGCCGGCGGCCATCCGGCTCGTCCGCGACCTGCCCCAGGTGCGGTTCGTCCTGGACCACCTCGGCAAGCCCCCGCTCGGGCGCACCGATCTCGGTGACTGGCAGCGCGACCTGAAGGCGCTCGCGGCCGAGCCCAACACGACGGCGAAGCTCTCCGGCCTGGTGACCGAAGTGGACGGCGGGTCCTGGACGACGGCCGACCTGCGGCCCGCGGTCGACCACGCACTCGACGTGTTCGGGCCGGATCGGCTGATGTTCGGCTCGGACTGGCCGGTGTGCCTGCTCGCCACCTCGTACACCCGCTGGGTCACCGTCCTGGGTGACCTGCTGGACCCGCTGTCCGACGACGAGCGGGCCGCGATCTGGCGCCGGACCGCCGGCCGGGTCTACCGGCTGGCCCCGTTCTGAGACGGCAGCGCCTTCCGGCCTGGGGGCATAGCATGTTATCGATAACATGCCAGCGGCGGCAGTCGATGTCGATGTGGTCAGACGTATGCCTTCGGTGGTGCAGGTAACGATGGCAAAACATGCCGGCAAGACCTTGGCAACATACGTGAATGCGTGGCAAGGTAACGCCTGATCGTGGGAAACATCCGACCTATCTCCAGGGGTTGTGCGGGCACCTGACCGCACCACCGTTCGAGCGGGGTCGGTCGCTCACAGGCGTTCGGCTCGTCGGCGGGTCCCCGTCGGACGCCGGCGCCGCGCTTGGGGAGGTCAGGTCCGACGATGAGTAGCGCCGAGGCAACCGCCGGCACGCAGCGCGGCGAACTCAGCGACTGGTTCCGGGAGCGGATCTCCCACGCCGTCTCCGAGTTCACCGCCGCGACCGCGTTGGTCGTCCTGTTCATCGCCTTGACCTTCGCGAGTCCCTACTTCCTGACAGCGGACAACCTCTTCAACATCGGGGCCCAGACGGCGGTGATCGCCATCATCGCCACGGCCCAGACGATGGTCATCATCACGAAGGGCATCGACCTGTCCGTGGGATCGGTCGCCGCGCTCGCCGGCGTGTTGGGCGCGATGGTCGTGCGCGATCTCGGCTTCTCGCTCTGGGCGGCGACGGCGGTCGCGATCGGCGTCGGCGCACTGGCCGGGCTGCTGAACGGGCTACTGGTGACGGTGGCCCGGATTCCGCCGTTCATCGCGACGCTGGGGACGATGTCAGTGGGCCGCGGCCTCGTCTTCATCATCACCGGAGCCGTCGGCGTCTACGGCCTGCCCCGGTCCTTCCAACTGCTCGGCAACGGGCAGATCCTCGGCATCCCGTTCGCCGTCGTGATCACCGTCCTGGTCGCCGTCGGGGTCGCCTTCCTGCTCTCCCAGACCCGCTTCGGTCAGTACACCTACGCGATGGGCTCCAATCTGGAGGCGGCCCGCCGCTCCGGCATCCGGGTCGGGCGGCACCTGACCGGCGTGTACGTGCTGGCCGGCGTGCTGGTCGGGCTCGGCGGCATGATCGCCGCGTCCCGGGTCAACTCCGGCCAGCCCAACTACGGCATCTCGCTGGAACTCGACGTCATCGCCGCCGCCGTCATCGGCGGAGCCAGCCTGTTCGGCGGGCAGGGCCGCATCGTCGGGACCATCATCGGCGCGTTCCTCATCGCCCTGGTCCGCAACGGCGCCGTCCTGCTCGACATCAGCATCCACTACCAGCAGGTGATCGTCGGCGTGATCATCTGGGCCGCCGTCTACTTCGACCAGTACCGCCGCCGGCGGCTCGAATCACGGGGTTGACATGCCATTCCGAGAGTCCGAACGAGGAAGGACACACACCATGGCACACACCACCACCAGCCGGCGGACGCGAGGACGACTCCTGCGCGCGCAGGCGATCCTGGCCGCGGCCGCGGCGACCGCCCTGCTCAGCGCCTGCGGCGGGGTCGAGGTCCGGGACGGCGGCGACGGCGCGACCAAGGACGCGAGCGGCCCGTTGAAGCTCGCCGTCGTACCCAAGGCGGTCGGGGCCGACTACTGGAACACGGTCAAGGCCGGCGCCGAGTGCGCCGCGCAGCGCGCGGGGGACGTCACCGTCCAGTGGGACGGGGTGACCGCCGAAACCGACGTCGAGGGCCAGGTCAACCTGATCCAGAACTTCGTCACCAAGAAGGTCGACGGCATCGTCTACGCGGCGACCGACTCCAGCGCGCTGGCACCGGCGACCGACAAGGCGCTCAGCGCCAACATCCCGGTCGCCATGATCGACTCTGGCACCAGCCCGCAGCCGTCGAACGTGCCCCTCTTCGCCACCGACAACCGCGCCTCGGCGACCGAGGCGGCGAAGCTGCTCGCCACCGAACTGGGCCCCGGCAACCACGAGGTGGCGCTCGTCGAGTTCCAGCCCGGATCGCAGACCAACACCGAGCGGGTCGACGGTTTCAAGGCCGGCCTCGCTCAATACCCCAACCTGAAGCTGGTCGGCCAGCAGCCCAGCCGCAGTGACGTCAACGAGGCCCGACGGGTCACCGAGAACATCCTCACCGCCAACCCCAAGCTCGCCGGCGTCTTCGCGGCCAACGAGCCGAGCGTGCTCGGTGCCGCGCAGGCCATCCAGGCGGCCGGCAAGTCCGGCAAGGTGGTCATCATCGGCTGGGACGCGGCTCCGGACGAGATCGCCGGGGTGCGCAACGGCCAGATCTCGGCGCTGGTCGTGCAGAACCCGTTCAAGATGGGCTACTTCGGCGTCGACAAGATGGTCAAGCACCTTCGGGACAAGGCGCCGCTGGCATCGGCCGACACCGGCGTCACGTTCGTCACCAAGGAGAACATCGACTCGGCGGAGATCAAGGCGGTGCTCGAGCCCAGCTGCGCCAACCCGCCGGTGCAGTGATGGCCGCGACCCCCACGGCCACCGCGGACAGCGACCAGCAACCCACCGACGCGGAACCGCCGGTCCTCGAAGCCCGCGGCATCGTCAAGCGGTTCGGGCACGTCGAGGCGTTGCGTGGCGCCGACTTCACGGTCCGCCGAGGCGAGGTCGTCGCGCTGATCGGTGACAACGGCGCCGGCAAGAGCACCCTGATCAAGACCCTGTCCGGTGTCCACCCGCCCGACGAGGGCGAGATCCGGGTCGGCGGCCGCCCGGTCCAGTTCTCCACTCCGGTCGATGCCCGACGGGCGGGGGTGGAGACGGTCTACCAGGACCTCGCCGTCGCCGACGACCTCAGCGTGGCCGCCAACCTGTATCTCGGCCGGGAGATCCTCCGCTCCGGGCCACTCGGCCGGCTCGGGCTGTTGGACAAGCGCGCCATGCGCCAGGGCGCCGCCGCCGCCCTCGACGAACTCGGCGTACGGATCCCCCGGGTCACCACACCGATCGCGATGCTCTCCGGTGGGCAGCGGCAGTGCGTGGCGGTGGCCCGCGCCATCATCTGGGCGACCAACGTGGTCATCCTCGACGAGCCCACCGCGGCCCTGGGTGTGGTCCAGACCGGGCGGGTGCTCGACGTCGTTCGGCGTGCCCGTGACGCCGGCATGTCGGTGGTGCTGGTGAGCCACAACATGCCGCAGGTGCTCGAGATCGCCGACCGGGTCGAGGTCCTGCGCCTCGGTCGGCGCGCTGCCCAACTCCGCGCCGACGAGGTCACCACCGACGATCTGGTCGCGGCGATGACCGGCAGCACCAACGTGGATCGGGACGAGCGGTGACGGCTGCCGTCCAGCGGGGTGCGCACGAACCCGCCCGTCCGGCGATCCGCAGCGGCGTCGGGCCGCCGCTGCGGCTGAGCCCACTGGGCTTCGGCGCCTCCCAGGGCGGCAATCTCTACCGGGCGACGTCGGACGAGCAGTTCGCCGCCGCCGTGGACACCGCGTGGGCAGGCGGCATCCGATACTTCGACACGGCACCGCACTACGGGCTGGGCCTGTCCGAACGGCGCCTGGGCGCGGCCCTGCGCTCCCGCCCACGCGGCGAGTACGTGGTGTCGACGAAGGTCGGCCGGCTGCTCGTACCATCACCGGAGACGGCGCACCGACGGGATCCGGAGGGGTTCGACGTTCCCGCCGACCATCGCCGGGTCTGGGACTTCAGCCGCGACGGCGTACGCCGTTCGCTGGAGGCGAGCCTTCGGCGCACCGGCCTGGACCGGATCGACGTGGTGTATCTGCATGATCCGGACGAGCATTGGGAGCAGGCCGCGCGCGAGGCGATCCCGGCGTTGGTGGAGCTGCGGGAGCAGGGCGTGATCGGTGCCGTCGGGGCGGGGATGAACCAGTCCGCGATGCTGGCCCGCTTCGTGGCGGAGACCGACGTGGACGTGGTGATGTGCGCCGGCCGCTACACCCTGCTGGAGCAGGGCGCACTGACCGACCTGTTGCCCGTCGCGCAGGCCCGCCACGTCGGTGTGGTGGTCGCCGGTGTCTACAACTCCGGGCTGCTGGCCCGGGACATGCCGCCGCCCGACGCCGTCTACGACTACCAGCAGGCGCCGGCAGAGGTGATTGATCAGGCCCGCCGGATAGCGCGGGTCTGTCAGATGTACGGCGTCACGCTGCCCCAGGCGGCGTTGGCGTTCGTCCGTCGTCACCCGGCAGTCGTCTCGACGGTGGTCGGCATGCGGGACGAGGCCCAGGTGACCGAGACGCTGGGTCGATCTGCCGTCGACGTCCCTGATCAGCTCTGGACGGCGTTGTACGACGAGGGGCTGCTCGACGTGCAGCCGTGAGGGTCGGCGGTCACGACCGGGCCGTCACGATGCTCGCGTCAGCGTCGTCGGGTAACCCCTGCAACGACTCCTCCACACCGATCAGGTGGTTGGCCATCCGGGTGCGCGCCCGTTCCGGGTCGCGCGCCACGAGGGCCTTCAGGATCGCCACGTGTTCGTGATGGGTGCGCAGGTCCGCGCCCTCCTCGTGCAGACTCCGCCAGAGCCGGCCACGGATGGTGCGCCCGGCGAAGGCTTCGATCAGGCCGACGAGCACCGGATTCTCGGCGTGTACCGCGATGATCCGGTGAAAGGCGATGTCGATCTCCATGATCCGCTCGTGGTCCGGCGGTGACTGGCCGATCAACCGGGCCGCCTCGTCGAGCAGGTCACCCGCCTGGGCCAGGGCCTCGTCGGTGATCCTGGTCGCCGCCAGGCAGGCGGCCTCGCACTCCAGCAGCCGGCGAACGGTGTGGATGTGCCGGGGGTCGCCCTGGCCCTGGAAGTCCACCACGAAACCCATCGGGGCCAGCAGTTGTGGCGCGTCGAGGTTGGTGACGTAGGTGCCGTCGCCCTGGCGGATGTTGACGATGCCCAGGATCGACAGGGCCGACATCCCCTCGCGCAGGGACCCCCGCGAGACACCGAGCTGCTCGGCCAGGTCCTTCTCGATGGGCAACCGGTCCCCGGGCCTGAACTGCCCTTCGAGGATCATCCGCTTGATGCCGTTGACCACTTCGTCAGTGCGAGACATGATCCCCCTAACGGCCGGCGGGGGTGGCCTTCCCACCCGCGATCACGTACGCCGCCTCCGGAGATGACACGGTAGTCGGGTCTGTCGCCGCCCAGTAGTGGCCGTCGGGAAACCGGTAGAGCGCCACCGACTCCTGACGCATCCGGGTGGAGTAGCCGGGCTGGCTGGGCAGGACGTATCCGCTGCCGGAGCCGGTGTCCCGGATGATGCAGGGATCGGTGAAGTGCTCGTGCAGGTGGTCGACGAACTCGGTGACCCGGTTGGTGAGGTCCCCCGAGATCGCGACGTAGTCGAGCACCGACACGTGTTGGACCATCTCGCACAGCCCGACACCGCCGGCGTGCGGGCACACCGGGACGTCGAACTTCGCGGCGAGCAGCAGCACGGCGACGATCTCGTTGATGCTGGCCAACCGGCCGGTGTCCAGTTGGCAGAAGTCGATGGCCTCGGCCTGGAACAGCTGCTTGAACATCACCCGGTTGTGGCAGTGTTCGCCGGTGGCGACGCCGATCGGAGCGACGGCGCGGCGGACGGCCGCGTGGCCCAGGATGTCGTCGGGGCTGGTCGGCTCCTCGATCCACAGTGGTGTGAACTGGGCGAGGGCGGTGACCCATTCGATGGCCTGACCGACGTCCCACACCTGGTTGGCGTCGATCATCAGGTTGCGATCCGGCCCGAGGATTTCCCGCGCGATAGCGCATCGGCGGATGTCGTCGTCGAGGTTGGCGCCCACCTTGAGTTTGACGTAGCCGTAGCCGGTGTCCACCGCCTCCTGACACAGCCGGCGCAGCTTGTCGTCGCCGTAGCCGAGCCAGCCCGCCGAGGTGGTGTAGGCGGGGTAGCCGGTCCGGTCGAGCTCGGCGAGGCGGGCGGCCTTCGTGCCCTCCTTGCCCCGCAGGATGGCCAGTGCCTCGTCCCGGGTCAGCGCGTCGGACAGGTAGCGCAGGTCCGCGATGTCGACGAGTTGCTCGGGGGACATGTCGACGAGCAGCCGCCACAGCGGCTTGTCGGCGAGCCGGGCGACCAGGTCCCACGACGCGTTCAGCACGGCGGCCAGGGACAGGTGGACGACGCCCTTCTCCGGACCGAGCCAGCGCAGTTGCGAGTCGGAGGTGAGGAGGCGGTAGACGGCGCCCATGTCCGCTGCCATCGTCGCCACGTCCAGGCCCACGAGAAGCTGCGCCTGGTGGACTGCCGCCGCCGCGACGATGTCGTTGCCTCGACCGATCGTGAAGGTCAGGCCGTGCCCCGCGAGTGGCTCGCCCGCGCCGTCGACGCCGTCGGTGTGCAGGACGACGTAGGCCGCCGAGTAGTCGCCGTCCTTGTTCATGGCGTCTGAGCCGTCAGCGGTCAGGGAGGTGGGGAAGCGGACGTCTTCGACGGTGACGGCAGTGATCTGCGGCATGCGCTCCTCGCCCGGCTAGGCTAAAGATCAGATGATCACTGGGAGTATACGGAGGGCCGCTCCAGCACGTCAACGATGTCGATCACTGCAGGCCCACAGACATATGATGTTTGGCTCACCGGGTCGATCCGCCTTGCCGCCCATCGTGCCGGTTGGCGGGCGGAGGTGGCGGCTGTGGCGGGTCGTGGAGATTGGATGTTCCACCCCGCCCTGAGGCATTGACGGCCGCGTATGGGTGTGGCTTGCGGCACCGTGGCCTCGATACGTCAAATCTTTGTCGACTGTCGACACCCGCGCGGAGAGCCCGTCTCCGGTGTCCGGCGTCGGTCGGCGTGGCGTGGTCGGCCGGGGCGGTGACGGTGGTCACCGAGTCGCCGCCGACACGCCCGAGACCGACATGTGGGGTGTGACAACGGCTGCGTCCCTATATATGGTGTCGAACGCAGCTGGTTCGGCCGCTCATCCAGGGTGGTCGAGGCAACAGGGAACCCGGTGGAAATCCGGGACTGTCCCGCAGCGGTGAGTGGGAACGACAGCCGTCATCAGCACTGGGCCACCAATCGGCCTGGGAAGCGACGGCCAGTAGGAGACCGGCGAGCCCGGTCGTGCCCGCGAGTCCGAAGACCTGCCAGCGCGCCGCGTACCCGCACCCGGGTGGGCGGCGGTCCGAGGCCGCGTGGGACGGCTGACGCCACCTGACCCACGCCGGGCTGGCGTGGCGTCCGTCGGTGTCTGTCTCCTCGCGTCCGGGCCACCAGGTCTCGAACTCCGAGGAGCGAGTGGTGACAGTCACCGAGGTAGTCCCGGCCAGCGGCGACGCGACAGCGCGACGGACGCCGATGCAGGTCCGCAAGCGCGACGGCGGCACCGAACCCGTGGACGTGAACAAGATCGTCCGGGCCGTCGAGCGGTGG
This sequence comes from Micromonospora sp. NBC_00330, assembly GCF_036136635.1. Lineage (NCBI taxonomy): Bacteria > Bacillati > Actinomycetota > Actinomycetes > Micromonosporales > Micromonosporaceae > Micromonospora > Micromonospora sp. NBC_00330. The sequence continues at coordinate 3,105,849 of NZ_CP108012.1, read as the reverse complement.
GCCGACGACCTGACCGACGTCGACCCGATGCGGGTGGCCACCCGCACCATCAGCGGCCTCTACGACGGCGCGACCACTGCGGAACTGGACCGGCTGTCCATCCAGACCGCCGCCGAGATGATCGGTGAGGAGCCGCAGTACTCGCGCCTCGCCGCGCGGCTGCTGGCCGGCTACGTCGACAAGGAGGTGCGTCGACAGGGCATCACCTCGTTCAGCGCGGCGATCCGGGTCGGCCACGCCGAGGGCCTGATCGGCGACGACACCGCCGCGTTCGTCGCCGCACACGCCGCGACGCTCGACCACGCCATCGACAGGGACGGCGACCGCCGCTTCGAGTACTTCGGCCTGCGCACCGTGTACGACCGCTACCTGCTGCGCCACCCCACCAGCCGACTGGTGCTGGAGACCCCGCAGTACTGGTTGCTGCGGGTGGCCTGCGGCCTGTCCCGGACCGCGGACGAGGCGGTCCACTTCTACCGGCTGATGTCCAGCCTGGCCTACCTGCCCAGCTCACCGACCTTGTTCAACTCCGGGACCCGGCACACCCAGATGTCCTCCTGCTACCTGGTCGACTCCCCGCTCGACGAGCTGGACTCGATCTACCAGCGGTACGCCCAGGTCGCCAACCTGTCCAAGTTCGCCGGTGGCATCGGCATCGCGTACTCCCGGGTCCGCTCCCGCGGAGCGCTGATCCGGGGCACGAACGGGCAGTCCAACGGGATCGTGCCGTGGCTGCGCACGCTGGACGCGAGCGTCGCCGCGGTAAACCAGGGCGGCCGGCGCAAGGGCGCTGCCTGCGTCTATCTGGAGCCGTGGCACCCGGACATCGAGGAGTTCCTGCAACTGCGGGACAACACCGGCGAGGACGCCCGGCGCACCCACAACCTCAACCTGGCCAACTGGATCCCGGACGAGTTCATGCGCCGGGTCGAGGCCGACGAGCTGTGGTCGCTGTTCGACCCGCACGAGGTGCCCGAGCTGCCCGACCTGTGGGGGGAGCGGTTCGACGCCGCGTACCGGGAGGCCGAGGCGCAGGGCCGCTACGTGCGGCAGGTCCCGGCACGGGAGCTGTACGCAAAGATGATGCGGACCCTCGCCCAGACCGGCAACGGCTGGATGACCTTCAAGGACGCCGCCAACCGACTGTGCAACCAGACCGCCGAGCCGGGCAACGTGGTGCACCTGTCCAACCTCTGCACCGAGATCGTCGAGGTGTCCAGCGACACCGAGACCGCCGTGTGCAACCTCGGCTCGGTGAACCTCGCCGCCCACCTCGCCGACGGCGGCATCGACTGGGAGCGGCTGCGCGCCACGGTGCGGACCGCTGTGACGTTCCTCGACCGGGTCATCGACATCAACTACTACCCGACCGCGCAGGCGGCGGCGAGCAACCCCCGCTGGCGGCCGGTCGGACTCGGGCTGATGGGCCTACAGGACGTCTTCTTCGCGCTGCGGCTGCCGTTCGACTCGCCGGCCGCCCGGGAGCTGTCCACCCGGATCAGCGAGGAGCTGTACCTGACCGCACTGGAGACGTCCGTCGACCTGGCGCGCGACTTCGGCGCGCACCCGGCGTACCCGCAGACCCGGGCCGCGCGGGGCCAGCTCCAGCCCGACCTGTGGGGTGTCGAGGGTACGCAGACCGCGCGGTGGGACGCGCTGCGCGAGCGGGTCGAGGCGTACGGGCTGCGGAACTCGCTGCTCGTGGCGGTGGCGCCGACCGCGACCATCGCCTCGATCGCCGGGTGCTACGAGTGCATCGAGCCGCAGGTGTCCAACCTGTTCAAGCGCGAGACCCTGTCGGGGGAGTTCCTCCAGGTCAACACCGCTCTGGTACGCGAGCTGAAGGCCCGCGGTCTGTGGACCGAGCGGATCCGTTCGGCGATCAAGCGGGCGGAGGGGTCGGTGCAGGACATCGCCGAGCTGCCGGCCGGCGTACGGGAGCTGTTCCGCACCGCGTGGGAGCTGCCGCAGCGGACGCTGATCGACCTGGCCGCCGCCCGCGCCCCGTTCATCGACCAGTCCCAGTCGCTGAACCTGTTCCTGGCCGCGCCGACCATCGGCAAGCTCTCCTCGATGTACCTGTACGCCTGGAAGGCCGGGCTGAAGACCACCTACTACCTGCGCTCGCGCCCCGCGACGCGGATCCAGCAGGCCACCGTCAGCGCCGTCGCACCCGTCAGCGCTGTCGCACCCGTCGTCGTCGACGCCGAGGCGCTGGCCTGCTCGCTGGAGAACCCCGAGTCGTGCGAGGCCTGCCAGTGACCCCCGCCGACGCCGCCACCACCGACGCCAGCACCACCGACACGAGGACCACGCACATGCTGCTCGACCCCGGGATGGACCTGACTCTCCGCCCGATGCGCTACCCGCACTTCTTCGACCGGTTCCGCGACGCGATCCGCAACACCTGGACGGTCGAGGAGGTCGACCTGCACGCCGACCTCGCCGACCTGGACAAGCTGTCGCCGGCCGAACGGCACCTGGTCAGCCGCCTGGTGGCCTTCTTCGCCACCGGTGACACGATCGTCGCCAACAACCTGGTGCTCAACCTCTACCAGCACGTCAACAGCCCGGAGGGTCGCCTCTACCTGTCCCGCCAGCTGTTCGAGGAGGCCGTGCACGTCCAGTTCTATCTCAACCTGCTCGACACGTACGTGCCCGACGAGACCGAGCGCTTCGAGGCCTTTGCGGCCATCGAGAACATCCCCTCGATCCGTCGCAAGGCCGAGTTCTGCTTCCGGTGGATCGACTCTCTGAACGACCTGCGGGAGCTGCGGTCCCGCGAGGACCGGCGCACGTTCCTGCTCAACCTGATCTGCTTCGCGGCCTGCATCGAGGGGTTGTTCTTCTACGGCGCGTTCGCGTACGTCTACTTTCTGCGCTCCCGCGGCCTCCTGCACGGCCTCGCCTCGGGCACCAACTGGGTGTTCCGCGACGAGTCCATGCACATGGCGTTCGCGTTCGACGTCGTCGACACCGTTCGCGCCGAGGAGCCGGACCTGTTCGACGACGATCTCGCCGACCAGGTTCGCCGGATGCTCGCCGAGGCGGTCGAGTGTGAGGTGCAGTTCGCCGAGGACCTGGTGGGCCACGGCGTGCCCGGTCTGACGTTGGCCGACATGCGGGAGTACCTCCAGCACGTCGCCGACCGCCGCCTCGTCCAGCTCGGCATCGCGCCGCACTACGGGTCGAGCAACCCGTTCGGCTTCATGGAGTTGCAGGACGTGCAGGAGTTGTCCAACTTCTTCGAGCGGCGGGTGTCGGCGTACCAGGTCGGGGTGACCGGCACCGTCGCCTTCGACGACGACTTCTAGGCGGCGGCCGCGGCCCACGCGTTGCCCCTGAGGACCGCCCCGTCCGCGCCGATCTTGCACTTTCTGTTGCCGATATATGCGCAATGCTATTTATGTCGCGACAGGAAGTGCAAGATCGCGGAGAAGAGGGCGGTCCAGTCTCGTCGATCATGGAGTTGTGGTGCCTGATTTGGTATTGCGCAGGCACTTTGTCACCCACCACAACTCCATGATCGACGAGGCGGTGCGGGGTTGGCGAACAGCCACTCCGTCTAAACGACGGTGCTGAGCTGCTTTTCACCAATTGATCAAGGAAGCGGCGCGCTCAGCTCTGGGCTTCCGCGACGTAGACACCTTTGCCCGGCTGGCCCTCGACCAACTCGCGGTCTTTGAGGATCGTCATGACCCGGTTGATTGTGGAGATGTGCACGCCGTACTGTTCGGCCAGCTCGCGGATGGACGGCAGCTTCTCGCCCGGAGCAAGCTCACCCGACTTGATTTTTCCCGCGATCTCGTTGGCGATCCGCCGGTAGTCCACTCGCTCGGTCGGCATGGGTCGATCTCCGTAGGGTTCCCTGGTTTCGGCAGCCCAATTTGATCACGAGAAGACCTGTTCCAACAAGTTCCACGAAGCACCTTGACCTGCTCCTACAAGTTGGAATAGGTTGCAGCTAGGTCGCGTTCCCTGGTTTCGGCAAACTCCTGGGTTCTCGGCCGCACACCCACCTGGGGGAGCACGGCAGATGGTCGAGGCCCCCAGGTGGGGTCAACGTCGTGAACGCAGGAGGGCGCCGCCGTGCCGATCGATGAACCGGTAAGTCGGGCAGACGAACTGTTCGCCGCGATGCGGACGCTTGATGCTCACTGGACTCGGGCACTTGACCAGCCGTGGCGTTCGGGCGGCTGCCTCGAGTGCACGAGTCAGAGCGAATGCCGTCAGCTCGATTGGTCGTTGGCTGTTGTGGCGGACGCCGCATCGATCATGTTGCAGAAGTGACGATGGACGGTGAGCAGTGCGGCGCCTTCGACGACGACTTCTAGGCGGCGACCGATCCGGGGGCCTGGCGTCGCTTGGTGAGCCACCGCATCACATGCAGGGGGTGCGACGCCGGGTCCGGGATCGGGTGGAAGACGTGTTCGATCTCGCCGTCGGCGACGATCAGGGTCAGCCGCTCGTAGAGCGTCATGTCGCCAGCGGTGCGGGTCGGCAGCCGCAGCGCGTCGGCCAGGGTCAGTCTCGGGTCGGGAATCAGCGGGTAGGGCAGCCGCAGTCGATGAGCGAGTTCACGCTGGTACCCGGTCGACTGCGCGGACAGGCCGTACACCCGGGCGGCGCCGGCCGCGCGGATCTCCGCGTGGTGGTCGCGGAACCAGGCGGCCTGCTCGGTGCTGCCACGGGCACCGTGGATCTCCAGCAGCCCGTTGGGCAGGTCGACGCCCGGTCGACCGGTCAGCGGGTAGACGAAGATGACGCTGCGCCCGGCACCAAGCGCGCCGAGGTCGACCGGGCGGCCGTCGGTGCCGTAGAACGACAGCGGTGGCAACCTGACGCCGATCAGCGCGGCGGGATCGGCGCCTTCGGCAGGACTGCCGGGTACGACCTGGGTCGCGGCGGCGTCCAAGCGCGCGTCCAGCGCGTCGCGCTGGGCGGTCAACTTGCCGATCCGTTCCTGGAGGTTCGTGATGGTGCTGCGGTACGTGGCCACCGCCGCCGCGCACACGTCGGTGTCGTCGGAACCATCGGCGATCGACTCGACGAACGGGCGGGTCTCCTCGACGGTGAGGCCGAGCGCCATCAGCTCGCGGATCTGCGCCACCAGCCGCACCGCGATCGGCTCGTACTCCCGGTAGCCGTTGCTCAGCCGCCGGGGTACGACCAGCCCGGCCGACTCGTAGTACCGCAGTGCCCGGACCGTGGTTCCGGTCCGCCGTGCCAACTCACCCACCCGCATCCCGCGACCCTAAACCCGCACCCCGGGGTACGGGTCAACGTGTCCATCGTCGCGGTGTCAGGGCCGCCGTTTCCTGCCAGTCTGGCTGCGAAAAGGCAGCTTGAACAGGGAGTGTGCGATGACGGCAATCAGTCGGGTGTGGGCTCGGCAGATCCTCGACAGCAGGGGCAACCCGACAGTGGAGGCCGACGTGGTCCTCGCCGACGGGTCCAGCGGCCGGGCGGCAGTGCCGTCCGGCGCGTCGACGGGGGCGAACGAGGCGGTCGAGCTGCGCGACGGGGACCGGACGCGTTTTCACGGCAAGGGTGTCAGCACGGCCGTCGCCGCTGTCAACGGCGAGATCGCCGACGCGGTGCTCGGGCTCGACGCGGAGGACCAGGCCCTGATCGACGAGACGATGATCGCTCTCGACGGTTCCAAGGACAAGGGTCGACTGGGCGCCAACGCGATCCTGGCGGTGTCCCTGGCGACGGCGAAGGCGGCGGCGTCGGCCCACCGGCAGCCGCTGTACCGCTACGTCGGTGGCGTCGGCGCCCGCCTGCTGCCGGTGCCGATGATGAACATCATCAACGGTGGCGCGCACGCCGACAATCCGCTCGACTTCCAGGAGTTCATGATCGCCCCGGTCGGAGCGCGGACGTTCGCCGAGGCGGTCCGGATGGGCGCGGAGGTCTTCCACACCCTCAAGGCGTCCCTGGCAGCGGCCGGGCACAACACCAACGTCGGTGACGAGGGCGGCTTCGCGCCGAACGTCACCGACGCCGACGAGGCGCTGCGGTTCGTGCTGCGCGCCATCGAGGACACCGGTTACCAGCCCGGCGTCGACGTGCGGATCTGCCTCGACCCGGCCAGCTCGGAGTTCTTCCGCGCGGGTGTCTACGACTTTGTCGGCGAGGGGCGCCAGCGCACCGCCGAGGAGCACATCGACTACCTGCTCGACCTGCTCTCCCGGTACCCGATCGGCTCGATCGAGGACCCGATGGCCGAGGACGACATCGCCGGCTGGAAGCGGCTGACGGCGGTGGCGGGGGAGCGCGTGCAGTTGGTCGGCGACGACGTCTTCTGCACCGATGTCGACCGGCTGCGCGACGGGATCGACGGCGGCTACGCCAACGCGATCCTGGTCAAGGTCAACCAGATCGGCACCCTCACCGAGACCCTGGCGACGGTGGACGCCGCGCACAAGGCGGGATACCGGGTGGTGATGTCGCACCGGTCCGGGGAGACCGAGGACACCACCATCGCCGACTTGGCCGTGGGTGTCGGCTGCGGTCAGATCAAGACCGGGTCGCTGTCGCGCTCCGACCGCACGGCCAAGTACAACCAGCTCATCCGCATCGAGGAGGAGCTCGGCGAGCGCGCCAGCTACGCAGGAGGCCGCTGAGGGGTGTGCTCCGGTCGGGTGGCGAGGTTCAGCTCGGTGAGGAGCTTCTCCACCCGGCCCCGGATGTCGTCGCGGATCGGGCGGACGGCGTCGACGCCCCTGCCGGCCGGGTCGTCGAGCTTCCAGTCCTCGTAGCGCTTGCCGGGGAAGACCGGGCAGGTGTCGCCGCAGCCCATGGTCACGATGACGTCGGAGGACTGTGCTGTCGCGTACTCCAGCAGTTTGGGGGTCTGGTCGGTGATGTCGATGCCGACCTCGCGCATGGCCTGCACGGCGGCGGGGTTGATCGTCTCGGCCGGCGCGGAGCCGGCCGAGCGGACCTCGACGGTGTCGCCGGCGAGGTGGCGCAGCCAGCCGGCGGCCATCTGGGAGCGGCCGGCGTTGTGGACGCAGACGAACAGGACGCTGGGTCTGTCGCTCATGTCGGGGTTGCCTTCCGGTTACGCGGTCGCGGATTGCGGGGGAGTGAAGAAGCGGCGGCGCGCCCACAGGGAGACGTAGACCAGGCCGACCAGGACGGGCACCTCGATCAACGGGCCGACGACCCCGGCGAGGGCTTGGCCGGAGGTGACGCCGAAGGTGCCGATCGCGACGGCGATGGCGAGTTCGAAGTTGTTGCCGGCGGCGGTGAACGCCAGCGTGGTGGTGCGCTGGTAGCCGAGGCCGATGACCCGGCCGAGGGCGTAGGAGCCGGCCCACATGAGCGCGAAGTACACCAGCAGGGGCAGGGCGATGCGGACGACGTCCAGGGGCCGGGTGGTGATGGCGTCGCCTTGCAGGGCGAACAGGATCACGATGGTGAACAGCAGCCCGTAGAGGGCGGCGGGGCCGATGCGGGGCAGGAAGCGGGCCTCGTACCAGGCGCGACCCTTGGCGCGCTCGCCGAGGCGGCGGGTGAGGTAGCCGGCGAGCAGCGGGATGCCGAGGAAGACGAGCACGTTGGCGGCGATGTCCCACGCTGACACGTTGAGCTCGGCCCCGGACAGCCCCAGCCACTGAGGGAGCACGGACAGGTAGAACCAGCCGAGCAGGCCGAAGGCGACGACCTGGAAGACCGAGTTGAGGGCGACCAGTACGGCGGCGGCTTCCCGATCACCGCAGGCGAGGTCGTTCCAGATGATGACCATGGCGATGCAGCGGGCCAGGCCGACGATGATCAGCCCGGTGCGGTACGCGGGTTGGTCGGCCAGGAAGAGCCAGGCCAGGGCGAACATCACGGCGGGGCCGACGATCCAGTTGAGGACCAGCGAGGAGATCAGCAGCCGGCGGTCGCCGGTGACGGTGTCGAGCCGGTCGTAGCGGACCTTCGCCAGCACCGGGTACATCATGACCAGCAGGCCGACGGCGATGGGTAGCGAGATCCCGCCGATCTGCACCGCGTCCAGGACGCTGTTCAGCCCGGGGATCAGCCGACCGAGGAGTAGGCCGGCGATCATCGCCAGCCCGATCCACACGGGGAGGAACCGGTCGAGTCGGGAGAGGCGGCCGACGACGGCGCTCTCGGCCGGGTCGCTCTGGAGGGTCGTCGTCATGTCGTCGGCGCCACGGTGAGCAGTGCGGCGAGCTGTCGCAGGATGGCCGGCCGGGCGCGGTAGTAGACCCAGGTGCCCCGACGCTCGGCGTCGACCAGCCCCGCCTCGCGCAGCGTCCTGAGGTGGTGCGAGATGGTCGGGCCGGTCAGGTCGAACGCGGGGGTCAGGTCGCAGACGCAGATCTCCCCGGTCTCGGCGGAGGCGATCATCGACAGCAGTTGCAGCCGCACCGGGTCGCCGAGGGCCTTGAACGCGGGCGCGAGCACCGCGGCGGCCTCGGCCGGTACGCGTCGCTCGGCCAGCGGGACGCAACACGACACGTCCACGGCCGGACCTGCTTGATTCGACATTCCTCTAGGTTGACACTTCTCTAATCAGTGTGCAACTGTCTGATTCGACGGACGTCGAGACAGTCCTCTGATCTCTTCCGGAAGGCAACCCGCTGATGGCCGACATCACCGTGCGCCCCATGACCGACGTCGACGCCGACCGGGTCCTGGCGATCTATCAGGCCGGTCTGGACGCCGGCAATGCCAGCTTCGAGATCACCGCCCCGACCTGGGCGGCGTTCGACGCCGCGCGCCTGAGCGCGCACCGCTTCGTGGCCGTCGACAGTGACGGGGCGGTGCTCGGCTGGATCGCCGTCTCGCCGACCTCGACCCGCGCGGTCTATGCCGGAGTGGTCGAACACTCCGTCTACGTGGACCCGGCCGCCCAGGGCCGGGGCGTCGCCCGGCTGCTGCTGACAGCGCTGATCGCCTCCACCGAGGCCGCCGGCATCTGGACCATCCAGTCCGGAGTCTTCCCGGAGAACACCGCCAGCCTCACCCTCCACCAGCGGGCCGGCTTCCGGGTCATCGGCGTACGCGAGCGGGTCGGTCGCCACCACGACCGCTGGCGCGACGTCGTCCTGCTGGAACGTCGCAGCCCCACCATCACCTGACCAGCAGTGGCCCCCAAGGCGGGCCACCACACCGAGGAGCCACTGATGAACGCTCTGGACGACCTTCCCGTCATCGTCATCGGCGCCGGCCCGACCGGTCTCGCCGCCGCCGCGCACCTGCACGAACGCGGGCTGCCCTTCACCGTCCTCGAAGCCGGCGACACCCCCGGCGCCGCGGTACGCCAGTGGGGGCACGTGCGGGTCTTCTCGCCGTGGCGTTACAACATCGACCCGGCCGCCCGTCGGCTCCTCGACGAGGCCGGTTGGGTCGCCCCCGACCCGGGGGCGCTGCCCACCGGCGCGGAGCTGGTCGACGACTACCTCCGGCCCCTCGCGCAGCTGCCACAACTGAAGCCACACGTGCGGTACGGGGCACGCGTCGAGGCGATCAGCCGGCTCGGCCTCGACCGGCTGCGTACGGCCGGGCGCGACACCGCACCGTTCCTGCTCCGCCTCGCCGACGGCGACGAGTTGGTCGCCCGTGCCGTCATCGACGCCTCCGGCACCTGGAGCACGCCCAACGTCCTCGGCGCGTCCGGTCTGCGCGCGCGAGGTGAGGTCGACGCGGCGGCGTACCTGGAGCACGCACTGCCGGACGTCCTCGGCGCCGACCGGGGCCGGTTCGTCGGCCGGCACACACTGGTGGTCGGCGCCGGTCACTCGGCCGCGAACACCCTGCTGTCCCTGGCGGACCTGGCCGCCGTCGAGCCCGGCACCGCTGTGACCTGGGCCATCCGGGCCGCCGCGCCGACGCGTACCTACGGCGGCGGGGACGCCGACGCCCTCCCGGCGCGGGGCGCGCTCGGCGCACTGCTGCGTGCGCACGTCGACGCCGGACGGATCCGACTGCTCACCGGCTTCTCCGTGTGGGCGCTCACCCCGACGGGTGGCCGGGTCGGTGTGGCAGTGCGGCACGGCGACGGCAGCGCCGAGTCGATCACCGTCGACCGTGTGGTCGCGGCCACCGGCTTCCGCCCCGACCACAGCATCGCCGCCGAGCTGCGGCTGGACCTCGACCCGGTGCTGGGCGCCACCCGTGCCCTGGCCCCGCTGATCGACCCCAACGAGCACTCCTGCGGCACGGTGCCGCCGCACGGCGTGGACGTGCTCGCCCACCCGGAGCAGGACTACTACGCCGTCGGCATGAAGTCCTACGGCCGGGCGCCGACGTTCCTCATGGCCACCGGCTACGAGCAGGTCCGCTCCGTGGTCGCCGCGCTGGCCGGTGACTGGGCCGCCGCCCGCGACGTCCAGCTCGACCTGCCCGCCACCGGTGTGTGCAGCAGTGACTCCGCCGTCTCGGCGGGTGGCGACGACTGCTGCGGGCCGCAGCCGACGGGGCGTGGACTGTCCACCGGCATCTCCGGAGGGCTGCGGTCCGCGCCGATCAGCCTCATCGCCCTCGACGCCGCGCCCGCAGCAGGTTGTTGCGCCAGCTGATCACCGCCGTGCAGTCGGACGGTGCGCCGTCACCGTCACCGTCGGCTGGCGCAGGCGACACACGTACGCGCGGACGGGCGGGCGACGAGCCGCTCGGCGGGAATCGGACGGGCGCACCGTTCGCACACGCCGTAGCTGCCGTCGTCGACCCGTCGCAACGCGACGTCCAGCTCGGCCAGGCGTCGGCGGGTGGCTTCCAGGACGGCGGTGAGCTGCGCGCGTTCGAAGGCGATGGTGCTGCCCTCGGGGTCGTGTTCGTCATCGGCGTTGGACGACCGGGACGCCTCGAAGAGGCTCCGCAGGTCGCCGTCCAGGGCGGTGGCCTGGGCCTCAGTTTGCTCGCGTAACCGCAGCAACTCCTCGCGGACCGCGCTGGAATCCCTGTTCATGGCCGTTCCACAGTACCCGGGGATGACCGTGGTCACATCACTGGCATTCCGAGACGACCGGTCATATCGTGGTGCCTGTCAGTCAGCCGGAACCCCGGGCGAGAGGAGTGCCACGAGATGCCACGGCCAAAGTCACAAGCCTCCGCCGGGACCCGGCAACGGTTGTCCGACGCCGCGTTGGACCTGTTCCACCTGCGGGGCTACAACGGCACGAGCGTCCAGGACATCGTCGCCGCGGCCGGGGCGCCCAAGGGCACCTTCTACAACCACTTCGCCAGCAAGGAGGATCTCGCCCTCGACTCGGTGGCGAGATATTCCGCGGCGATGGGGCTGGAGATGCTCGACGAGAAGCACGGCGGCACCCCGCGCGAGCGGATCACCGGGCATCTGAGATACATCACCGGCCTCGGCGACACCATGGGTGACCGCGGCTGCCTGCTCGGCAACTTCGCCACCGAGATCCCGGCGCACAGCGATGTCCTGCGCAACGCCGTCGACGCCGGCTTCGGCCGCTGGGTCGCCGTGCTCGCCACGACGATCGTGCAAGCGCGGGCCGCCGGTGAACTGCACGGCGACGAACCCGCCACTGATCTCGCCGGCTTCGTGGTCTCCAGCTACGAGGGCGCGGCAGCGCGGGCGAAGGCATCCGGTGACCCGGCCGCCCTCCAGGAGTTCTTCACGATCACCACGGCCCGGATCCTCACCTGATCCGCGTCCGATCCCAGCGGTAACAGTCCGCGTCGTTGCATCCGGCGCGGCGTGTAACCAATCCAAGACGACCGGTCGTACGCCTTCGACCGGGAACCAGCACCTGCATCGAGGAGTGAGACATGAGCACGTACCTGATCAACCACCTGCGTATCCCGGGCGGAGTGCCGACCGAGGAGTCCCTGCGTTACCTGGAGCAGGTGCAGGCCACCACCGAGGCGTACGGCGCCAAGTGGCTCGTCCTGGATGCCGAGGTGCAGGTCCTCGAGGGCAGCTGGCCCGGTTCCGTCGTGCTGATCGAGTTCCCGGACGCGGAAACCGCCAAGACCTGGTACAACTCGCCCGAGTACCAGGCGATCCTGTCGCTGCGCGTCGATCACACCATCAACGACCTGGTCCTGGTGGACTCCGTCGGCCCGGACTTCACGGTGGCCGGCTACGCGCGTCAGATCCGGACCCTGCTCGGCCAGTGACCAGCGCTCGCTGACCTGCCGTAGCGCGATCCCCGCGCACGCCGTGCCGTGCGCGGGGATCGGCTACATGAAGTTGCGGGTGTGCAGGGCGGAGAGCGCCGCCGCCTCGTCGGGCCGGAAACCCAGACGGACGAGTCGGCGCTGACGGCCCTGATCCATCGCGTGTTGCAGGGCCTGCACCCGGTCGAAGCCGGCGGACACGTCGTCCGGATGCCAACCACCCGCCGCGAGCAGGACCAGTGCGTCGAAGACATCCGCGTTGAGCCCCGCGGTGTCGACAAGCGCGTCGTGGCGGCGGTGGATGGCCGCTCGCAGCCGGTCTCGCAGCAGCGGATCCAGCTGCGCCTGATGCTCCAGGTGTGCCATGCCGAACACCACGTGCCGACGCTCGTCCTGCATGGCGAGCCAACAGATCCGGCGCGTCACCGGGTCCGGGGCGTTCTCGTGCAGGAACGAGAGCAGATCGACGAAGCTGCCCTCGCCGAGTACGGAGAGCAGGAACGACGCCAACGCGAAGTCCGACTCTGCGACGAGGGTGAACAGCGACTGCCGGCCGCCGGCGGATGACGTGCCCATCTCGGCGCCCCGCAGCAGTGCCCGCCGGCTGAAGACCTCCATGTGCCGGGCCTCGTCGGCCATCTGCACGGCGAGAAGCTGCACCACCTCCCGAAAGTGCGGATGGATGCGCCCCACGAACCGGGCCGGTACGACGAGGGCGGCCTGCTCGTTCTCGACCAGGTAGGTCATCACCTGCACCACCGCCGCCTCGACGTCGGCCGGCAGCGCGAACGGGTCGTCCCACGGCACAGCGGTCTGCGGGTCCCACTGTCGGGCGGCGGCCTGCGCGTACAGGTTCGGGGCGATGTCGGCCCAGACCAGGTCGCGGTCGTCCAGGTCGAACCGCGCCTCCGGACCACCGGCTTCGAGGAGCGCACCCCGCGCGCCGAGCCCCCACCGCGCGGGTGGACGGCTGCTGAGCGCCGACGGCAGGGCCGGTCCGGCCCGCTCCGCGCCGAACCAGCGGTCGTCATCCGCCGACCCCCGGACCACCACCGCGACGAGGTCGCTCGCCTCGCCCCGATCCGGCCATTCGACCCGATGACCCCGGCCACGACACCAGGCGGGCAGGTGTACGCGCAGCGCCGGGTCGCGCCCGGAGACCGCCAACCGGCCGCCGGGCGGCAACCCGGCCAGGGCCCGCTGCACCAGCAGGTGCGCGCCCCGGCCGAAACCCAGGTCCCCGAGGTCGACCTCGGCGACCGGTGCCGCGCTCACGGCCGGTAGTCCGTGGCCGTCACCCGCCCGTCGGGGGAGTAGAAACCGCTGGCGTCGACCGCGTCGGCGAGGGCGTCATACCCGGTGGTGCGGCCCTCCCTCCAGGCCGTCAGCCCCTCCAGGTCGAGCAGCGGGCGCACCTGCGGATCGGCGTACGACATGCCGAGCAGCAGCGTGCCGAAGAGCCGGACGCCGTCGGACTCCGGCGCGCGGACCGTCATGTTGCAGTGGTCGTAGCGTGCGGTCTGCGCCACGATCCGGGTGCCCTCGGGCGATAACGTGCCCTCCTTGACGAACGCCAGGTGGTTGGCGTCGATCATGCAGGCGGCGTCGACCTCCCCGGCCACCAGGGCGCGGGCTGCGTCGCGCTCACCGCCGATGTGGTCGCCGTGCAGGCCGACACCCACGTCGAAGCGGCGTACGTCGACGGTGACCCCGGCCGCCGCGAGGTGGCCCAGTGGAATCAGCGTCGCCTGTGGACTGTCGACCGCCCCGACGGCGACCACCCGTCCGGCGAGGTCGGCGAGCTGGCGCACCGGCGAGTCCGCGCGGACCACCACGATCGAGGTGAGATCCTGGTCGGTGTCGCGCATGGTGAGCGCGCGGACGGCCGTGCCGTTGGCGGCCGCCAGCCGCTCGGCCCGTAGCCAGGCCAGGGGAGAGTTCCAGGCCGCGTCGATCCGCCCGGCGACGAGATCCTCGACCTGTCGCTCGTAGTGCGAGTAGAGGACGAAGTCGAAGTCCAGGCCCCGCCCGCGTAGCCAGGCGCGGAACCCCTCCCAGATGGTCACCACCTTGGGGTCGTACGCGACCGCGCCCAGCAGAACGGTAGGCGCGGGCATCAGCGGTTGGCCTCGTCGAGCAGCGGCAGCCCGGTGGCGACCCGACCGACGAAATCGTGCAACGCGTCGGTGGTCGGCGCCATGACCCGGGCCGCGCGGGCGTCCCGGAAACGGCGTTCAAGGCCCAACTCCTTGCGGAAGGCGCTGCCGCCGCAGAGCTGCATCGCGCCATCGGTCACGTCGGCGACGGTCTCGCCGGCGAGTGCCTTGACCTGGAGCACCCGCAGCATCGCGTCGTCGCGGCCGGTCTCCAGCGCGGTCAGCGTGTCGCCCAAAAAGGCGCGCAGCGCGTCGGTGCGGATCATCAGCCGAGCGAGGTCGCGTCGGGTGACGGGCGCATCGCGCAGGGCGGCGCCGGTGTGCGTGAGCGTGGTCCTGGTGAGATGTCGGCCCGCCTCGGCCACGGCGCTGTCGGCGAGACCGAGGCAGAAGGCGGCGTTGAGCACCAGGAACCAGGGCAGGACCACGCCGAGCGCGGTGTCGAGCCCGACCCCGTCGGCCGCCATCCTCGCCGTCGAGGGAACCTGGAGCCCGTCGGCTGTCATCGGTCGGGAGCCGTTGCCCCGCAGACCCAGCCCGTCGAAGTCGCCGGCCACGCTCAGGCCGGCGCTGTCGGCCGGCACCAGCCACAGCGTCATCGGGCCGGCGTCGCGAGTCAGCGGAAGGCTCGACCAGACGTAGCTGTTGGCCTCGCCGGCCGAGGTGACCCAGCTCTTACGCGCGTCGAGGCGGACGGTGTCGTCGTCGGCGGCTGTCGCGGTGCCGGTCGGCGACCAGAAGTGGCTGCGCGAGCCGTACTCGGAGAACGCCAACGTGGTGAGGTGATCGCCGGTGGCGATGGCCGCGCGGACGTCCCGGGGGCCGTGCGCCTCGATGACGGCGGTGGCCGCGTAGTGCATGAGCACCACCATCGCTGTGGACCCGCACTCGGCGGCCAGCCGCTCGATCATTTCGGCGACCACCCGCATGCCGTGGCCCGCGCCACCGACCTCCGTCGAGGAGGCCAGGCCGAGCAGGCCGGCCGCGGCGAGAGCGTCCACACCCGGACGGGGGAAGGCCCCATCCCGGTCGACGGTCGGCGCCTGCGGGCGGATCACGTCGTCGATCACCGTGCCGAGCGTGTCAGTGGGATCGGTGGTGGTCTGTGCATTGTCGACACTGGTCGTCATGCTCGGTACCCCTTCAGGCAGGCCGATGGGACCGCCGTCGACACTATCCGAACCCGAAGACGCAGCGCGAGCGTCGGATTACCGTCTGGCGCGGGCGTTGTCCCGGTGGGGTCGGCCGTGCCCGTCGTCCCGGTCGATGCGCAGCTCGCGCTCCAACTCGGTGATGACCGCTCGCAAATCGTCCAGCCGTTGGGTGAGCGCGATCCGGTCCACCTCGTCCGGCACGCCGTCGCCGTCCTCGTCGTAGCCGGGGGCCAGTCGCTCGGTCATCTCCAACCGGCGGGCCTCCTCCATGGAGTTCACGATGACCGCGATGAGGATGTTGAGCAGCAGGTTGACGGTGATGACCACGTAGCTGACGTAGTAGAGCAGCGTCCATGGTGAGATCGCCATGCCCTGCTCGATGAGGTCCGGCAGCGTCTCCAGCGACAGCAGCACGAACAACGTCAGCAGCGATCGGCCGATGTCGCCGTACTCCTCCGGGTACCTGTTGCCGAAGATCAGCCAGCCGGCCATGCCGTACACGTAGAGCGTCACCACGGCCAGGGCCAGGAAACCGGTGACGCCCGGCAGGCTGCGCCACAGTGCGGAGACGATGGTCCGCAGACCCGGTGAGAACCGGACCAGGCGGACCATCCGGGCGACCCGGACGACCCGCAGCAGCGCCGGGTCGCCGTGCAGGCCCGGGATGAAGATCGCCGCGATCACCACGAAGTCGAAGACGTTCCAGCCGTGCCGGAAGAAGTCCTGTGGGCGTCTGCCGTAGGCGGCCAGCCGGACGGCGATCTCGACGACGAAGACGGCCCGGAAGAACAGCTCCAGCCCGTGCAGCGCGGTGCCGGCAGGGCTCAGATCGTCGTACGTCTCCAGGCCGAGAACGATGCCGTTGGCGAGGATGACCACGACGATGGCGATCTCGAAGGGCCGTGACCGGGCGAGGCGGTCGCAACTGTCGGTCCAACCCGAGCGGTGCGGCGGCGGTGTGGACGGACCACCCCGCTGGGCGGGCACGGGTGCGTCACTCACCAGTCGGCCGGCTCGATGAGGCACGCCGGGGCCGGGGCCCACCTCCGGCCGTCGTCGTGGCGGTGCGGCTGGTGTGCGGGCATGCCCACCAGCCTAGCCAAGATCAACGACGCTGCGCGACCGTGCCGTCTGTGCAGCGTGACTCGTTCGCTGCGCATCGGGGCGAGCCGTGCGGCGACGACACAAATCGCGAACAGCGTTTGCGGTTTACAGTAGATCAGTGAGTGACACAGCTGCGAGCGGCCCCGACCGGCAGCCGATCTGGAGCAGGCCCGAACGCGGCAGCCGCGGCCCCGCTCCGGCGCACAGCCGGGACGCCATCGTCGTTGCCGCCATCACCCTGGCCGACACCGAAGGGCTGGCCGCGGTGTCGATGCGCGCCGTCGCCGCCGCGCTCGGCACCGGCGCCGGATCCCTCTACCGCTACCTGTCGTCCCGCGATGACCTGCTGGACCTGATGACCGACCGGGTCGTGGGGGAGCTGCGCCCGTACCCGCAGGTGGAGGGCGACTGGTTGGAGACGATGGTGCTGCTGGGGCGTCGGCAGTTGGCGCTGTTCGGCGCCCACCCGTGGCTGCTCGACGTGATCCACCGGCCCTCCGGCATCGGCCCGCAGAGCCTGGCCTGGTTCGACACCTGCATGCGGATCCTGGAACCGGTGCGCTGCCCTTCCGCCGCCAAGTTCGAGGCCATCGCAATGATGACCGGCGTGGTGAGCCTCTTCGCCCGCCGCGAGTCCGCCGCTGGGGCGTTCAGCTTCTCCGGAGTGGACCTCGCGGCGTACCCGCACCTGGTCGCGGCGTTCCGTCAGCCCTCCGGCCCGGCACCCCGGGCGGACCTCGTCGAGCGGACCCTGCGCAGTCTGCTGACCGGCCTACTGCTCGGGGAGTCGACCGAGGTGGGCTGATCACCTCGACGACGGCGCCAGCCGGGCGCGACCAACACGTTTCCCACCACCATGTACGGTCGCGCGCCGTGGGTGAGGTCGGGGGCGGGCGACGGCGACCGGAGGCCCCGCCGCCCGCTTCGACGATGGATCCGGTTCAGGCCCGCGCGGCCCGGATGGCGTCGCGCAGCGGGGTGCTCGGCCGGCCGAGCAGCCGGCTGAGGTCGTCGCTGTCGGTTGCCAGCTCGCCATTGGCGATCGAGTGGTCGAGCGCGGCGACGAAACCGGCGGTGCCCGCGTCCAGGCCGACGTTCTCCAGGGCCGAGGCCAGCTCGGCGGCGGACATGTCCTGGTGGACGACTGTGGTGCCGGTCACCTCGGTGACGGCCTCGGCCAGCTCGTCGAAGGTGAACGCGGTGCCGCCCAGTTCGTAGACGGCGTTGCCGTCCTCGTCCCGGGTCAGTGCGGCCACTGCCGCCCCCGCGTAGTCGGCGCGGGTCGCGGCGGAGATCTTGCTGCCGCCGGTGGCGCCGAGGATCGTGCCGGACCCCAGGTACTGCGGGAGCTGGTCGGTGTAGTTCTCGGTGTACCAGCTGTTGCGCAGCACCGTGTGGGTCAGACCGGACGCGGCGAGGACCTCCTCGGTGGCCTTGTGCTCAGGGGCGAGCGGGTTCGCTGTGGTGTCGGCCTTCAGGATGCTGGTGTAGACGAGACGTTCCACCCCGGCGAGCTTGGCGGCGTCGATGACAGCGGTGTGCTGCGCGACGCGCTGACCGGGAGTGTCGCCGGAGACGAGCAGCAGGCGACGTACGCCGGCCACGGCGCCGGGCAGCGTCGACGGGTCGTCGTAGCTGGCCTTGCGGATCTCGACCCCGCGCGCGGCCAGGTCGGCGGCCTTCTCCGGGCTGCGGACGATGGCGGCGATCTCGGTGGCGGGTACGCCGCTGTCGAGCAACTGCTCGATCACCAGGCGGCCCAGCCGGCCGGTGGCGCCGGTGACGGCATAGGTGGGCATGGGAACCTCCGAAGGGTAGGAGCAAATCAGTAAGCACTTACGAATCTACAGCACTAACCGATGGGTAGCGTGAGATAGGCTGGTGAGGTGAGCGACATGCCGGCCCAGGACCCGGCGGGGCCTACCCAGGAATTCGTCAGCGATGTCTTCGCGCGGGGTTGCACCTCCCGCGCGGCCTTCGAGGACGTCACCTCGAAGTGGGCCTCGCTGGCCCTGTTGGCGCTCGGCGAGGGCCGCTACCGGTTCAACGCGCTGCGTCGCCGCATCGACGGGGTCAGCGAGCGGATGCTCTCCCAGACCCTGCAAACCCTCGAACGCGACGGAATGCTCACCCGCGAGGTGCTCACCGCGATCCCACCACGCGTCGAATACTCGCTGACCCCGCTCGGCGCCCGGGTCGCCGAGCAACTGCGTGGCCTCGCCGATCTGCTGGAGGCCTCGGTGCCCGAGTTGCAGACCGCCCGCGACAGCCGCGAGCGGGACCGGGCCTAGGGCGATCCCGCGCCGGCCTCGCGTCGCGCCACCACCGTCCGTGGGCTCTGGCGGATGCGCTGGGTCGCCACGACGCATCCCAGCACCACCAGCGCCGCCGCGATCGAGGCGGGGGAGACCACCTCGCCGAGCAGCAGCGCCGACCACCCCAGGGTCAGCACCGGCTGGGCGAGTTGGACCTGGCCCACCTGCGCTATACCGCCCCGGGCCAGGCCCGCGTACCAGGCGAAGAAGCCCAGGAACATCGAGACCCCGGTGAGATAGCCGAAGGCCGACCAGCCGAGAGCGTCGGCCCGCGGCGGACTGGCGGCGGCGGCAACGGCCGTGACGGGAACGGTGACGGGCAGCGAGAGCAGCAACGCCCAGCAAATCGTCCGAGCGCCATCCAACTCGCGGGCGAGCGCGCCGCCCTCGGCATAGCCGAGACCGCAGAGCACCACCGCCGCGAGCAGGAACAGGTCGGGCAGTGTGAGGGCACCTCGTACCGCGCCGCTGGCGCCGAGGAAGGCGAGAACCGCTAGCAGCCCGCCGGCGCTCACGATCCAGAACAGCGGCGGCGGGCGTTCGCCGGCTCGCAGCACCGCGAACACGGCCGTCATCGCGGGCAGCGCGGCGATGACGACAGCGCTGTGCGCGGAGGTCTGGGTGAGAAGCGCCATCGAGGTGAACAGGGGAAAGCCGACGACGACTCCGAGGGCGACGATCGGCAGCCGTTGCCACTGACCGCGGGTGGGCCGCGGTGCGCCGGTGAGACGCAGGTACGTCCATGCCAGCAGCCCCGCGCCGACAGCCCGGCCGAAGGCGACGAACCACGGGTCGAGCTGCTGCACGGCGATGCGGGTGGCCGGAAGTGACAGGCTGAAGCCGAGCACGCCCAGCGCGCCGAGGCCGAGCCCGACGATCCGATCCGCTGTTACCGTGTTTCTGACAGTAGCGCTACTCTTGTCCCTCATGGAAAACGGTAACGCAGCCCAACGCGTTATCCAAGATCTGCGGGGTCTCGCGGCCGCCGCCGGTCCTGGCGCCCGGCTGCCCTCGGTGCGCGAGCTGACCGCCCGACATCAGGCATCGCCGGTCACCGTCGCCGAGGCGATCCGTCAGTTGGCGGCCGAGGGGCTGATCGAGGCGCGACCCGGCCGAGGCACCTTTGTGGCCACTGAGCCGGACGAGCCGGGGGTGCCCGACCTGTCCTGGCAGACCGTCGCGCTCGGGCCCCGCCGGTTCGGTCAGGACGAGATGCGGGCGCTGTTGGCGCTGACGCCCGCCGGAACGATCCCGCTGTCCGGTGGCTACCTCCACGCGGACCTCCAGCCCGCCGCTGCGCTCGGCGCCGCCCTCACCCGAGCCGCCCGGCAGCCCGCGAGCTGGCAGCGTGGCCCGGTCGAGGGTCGCGCGGACCTGCGCGCCTGGTTCGCCCGCGAGGCCGGGGCGGGGCTGCACGCCGAGGACATGGTGATCTGCCCCGGTGGGCAGGCCGCCCTGTCGTCCGCGTTGCGGGCGCTCACCGCACCCGGCGACACCCTGCTCGTCGAGTCCCCGACCTACCTGGGTGCGTTGGCCGCGGCCCGCGCGGCCGGGCTGCGGGTGGTGCCCGTGCCGGCCGACGCCGACGGGGTACGGCCCGACCAACTCGCCGCCGCGTTCGCCCGCACCGGCGCCCGACTCTTCTACTGCCAGTCCCTGTACGCCAACCCGCACGGCGCGACGCTGGCGGAGCACCGCCGGGCGCAGGTCGCCGAGGCCGTACGCGACGCCGGGGCGTTCCTGATCGAGGACGACTACGCCCGTGACCTCACCATCGACGATCCGGCCCCGCCACCACTGGCCAGCGATGATCCCGACGGTCATGTCATCTACCTGCGCTCGCTGACCAAGTCGACCGCCCCCGGGCTGCGCGTAGCCGCCATCGGAGCCCGTGGCCCGGCGGGTGCGCGACTGCGCGCTGCCCGGCTGCTCGACGACTTCTTCGTCGCCGGGCCACTGCAACAGGGGGCGATCGACTTCCTCACCTCTCCGGCGTGGTCGCGGCATCGCCGGGCACTGCGCACGGCCCTCCGGACACGCCGCGACGCGCTGCTGACCGCGCTACGCCGGCACCTGCCAAGCCTTGCTCCACAGTCGATCCCCCGTGGCGGCATGCACCTCTGGGTGCGCCTCGCCGCCGGCACCGACGACACGGCACTGGCCGCTGCCGCGGCGGCCGAAGGCGTCGCTGTCTTCCCGGGCCGGCCCTGGTACGCGGCCGAACCCCCGGCCCCGCACCTGCGCCTCACCTACGCGGCAGCCGCACCCGAACTCATGGACGAGGCCGTTCGACGCCTCGCCCGCGTCCTCCGTTGAACACCGGGCGCCTGGCTGGTGGGCGTCCGGTGCGCGGGTCTCAGGTGTTCAGCGTCTCGCGCGGCGGCACACCGAAGCTGGCGTGGTATCGCGCGGTGAACCTGCTGTGGCTGGCGAATCCCCACCGACTGGCGATCGCCGAGACCGTCTCCTGGCGCGGGTCGGCGCGTACCAGGTCGTGGTGTGCCCGGACGAGCCGGACCCGACGCAGGTAGGCCATGGGGGTGGTGCCGAGGTGACGGCGGAAGGCGAGTTGCACCGCCCGAAGGGAGACGCCGGCCGCGCCGGCGATGTCGGCCGCGCTGATGTCCCGGTCGGCGTGCTCCTCCAGGAACGTGATCGCCCGTCGCAGCGTGGCGGTGGTGGCGTCGTTCCGGTCCGCGGCGGTCGGTTCGGTGAACGCGGTGTTGGGGAAGACCGCGAGCGCCGCCGCGGCCAGCATCCGGGCGGCGTTGCCGATCACCAGCGACTGTGCCCCGGCGGCCGGGCTGTTCAACACGACGTCGCGGACGAAGCTGGTGGTGTTGCGCCACTGCCGGGCGAGGGCCGTGCTGGCGGCACCCAGTTCGGTGAACTCGATCCGACCGGGCCGGCGGGCCGGCGCGGTGGTGGCCACCTGCGTCAGCACCGACAGGTCCAGTACGCAGAGTTCCACCTCGCCGGGATGCCAGTGGACGGTGCACGGCTCCTCCGGCCTGGTGACGAGGAAGGCCTCCCCGGGGCCGAACCGGTGGGCCGATCCGGCGCAGGAGCGATCGACGTGTGCGGTGCGGGTGCGACCGATGACCAGCCCGCCGAGGGTGCTGGCATCGATGTCGAGGTGCCCGGTCTGGCGGGTGGTCGCGATGGCGAAGGGGCCGGTGTCGACGCGGTGGTGGGTGAGCCGGTATCCGTTCCTGCTCTGAATGCGCAGTTTCGGGTCGTAGGTGGCGGACAGGAATTCCTGGATGGCCGCCGGGTCGCGGCTGTCGAACTGGTGGGTCTGCACTGGCGATGACGTCATCCGCTGTCTCCGTCCGGTGGAGGTGCCGCCGGGTGCTGGAACGGGTGCCGACGGCAGGTTCGGGACGTGCCGGGGTGCTCGGCGGTGGCCCGGCACGTCGGTGGCCGGCGGTGCGGTGGGATGGAACGTCGCGAGCGGGACGGCAGCGACCGGTTGAGCGTGTCGGATCTGGTCTGACCATTCACTGACGCTGAGACGCAATATCTGTAGATGGGAATGTCACCATACGACAATCACCGACGTGCCGTCCTGCGAATCACTGCGATGTGTCGGCAGCTCGACTTCGTTTTCCGGCTAGCGCGCCAATTGGTTCTGCGTCTGCTGTCCTAGCCACCCTCGTGGCCGACAGCGAAATCTTGTTCATGATTCGTCGGAGGATGACCGGGTCAACTGCCGGGGAGGCCGACCCACGGAGGGGGAAGCGTTGGACAGTAACGATCCTGACCGCGTCGTTCGGCTGGCCGTCGCCGAGGCGCTGGCCCGGGTGGCGGACGAGGACAGCCTGGGTCTGGGCGAGGGGGACGCGCTGGAGAGGCTCGGACGTGGGCTCCGTGAGGTGCTGCGCCGCGCACTCGACGACCGGGTGCCACTGACCACGCCGGAGTTCGTCGACCTCTGCCGTGACCTCGGTCTGCACCGTGACGCCTTCGACCTGCTGGGGCACTACCTGATGACCGCGTTGCTGACCCAGCACGTCGGACCGGACGCCCTGATCCGCGTCGGGGCGCTCTTCGGCACCGTCGGGCGTTACCTGCCCGGTGCGCGTCCGGTGGCCCACCGCAACGAAGCGCCCGCGGCGCGGCGACGCGACGTGCGCTCGGACAACAGCGTCGTCGGTCGGTACCGCCGCGCCAAGCTGCCGGAGCACCTCCCCAACCCGCCGAGCTGGACCTGCACCGGATGCGGCCGGGAGTGGCCCTGCGCCACCAAGCAGAGCCAACTGCTCGCCGAGTTCGGTGGCGCGCGCGCCTCCCTCGCGGTCTATCTCGGCTCCTGCCTCGTCGCCGCCGCTCAGGACCTCCCCACGTTGCCGTTGCCCCGGGTCCGGCTCCGATTCCTGGGCTGGCTGCCGCGCGCCCGGATCTGACCGGGCCGTCGGTGGGAGCGCTGGTCGTCCGGTGCCCTGACCCGGCCACGTCGGTGCCGGTCCCGACTGGACGCTGCGCGAGCGCGGAGTGACCCGCTGCTGCCCCGCCCGACGTTGCGCGCAGGTCGGGGCAGGGTGTTCATCGTGCGCACCAGCTGCGTACGGCGGCCGTTCACCGCCTTCTCCGAGGCTCCTTGATCGAAAGAGCATTCGCTTGATCGAGGAGAGGCTCTCAGGTGAGAGACAAGCATCCCGAAGAGACCGAGCACGCGCAGCTGTCCCGGCGCAAGCTGGTCAAGTACGCGGGCGTCGGCGCGACGCTGGCCGCGGCCAGCCCACTGGTCGGGGCTGGCGCGGCCTGGGCCGACGAAGACCGTCGACCGGGTGACGACGACAAGACCGACCGCGGCAACTCCAAGAACCGGGCGTGGCGTGCGGGCGACCACCACATCCACTCCGAGTACAGCGGCGAGTTCGACACCACGAAGTCCCCGATCGTCTTCCACAAGGGCGCGGACGCGGTCTACCCGATCGTCACCAACGCCATCATGGCGAAGAACTTCGGCCTGACCTGGGCGATGTGCACCGACCACGGTGGACCGACCCACTCGAAGGTGAACATCGAGCAGGCGTACCCCGACCTGCTGCGGTCCCGCAAGCTCGTCCCCGAGGTGCTCCAGTTCTGGGGCATGGAGTTCGACGCGCCCTCGCTGGACCACCACACGCTGATGATCCCGCGCCACGAGGACGAGGCGAAGCAGCTCTTCGAGCTGGAGAGCCGGTTCGCCAAGTACGACGCGTTCCCCACCGACCCGGCCCGCGACACCGAGGCCAAGATGGTGGAGTTCCTCAAGGTCGCCCGGGGCATGCCGCACAAGCCGCTGGTGATCGCCCACCACGCGTCCCGTTCGGCGCCCGGTCTCGGCGTCTACGGTCAGGACACCCCGCGCGAGTTCCGCAACGGCAACAATGCCGCGCCGGACGTCTACATCGGCTTCGAGGGCGCTCCGGGTCACCAGGCCGGCCCGCTCAACGGCGGCAAGCGGGGCGGCTACGGCAATCACCCCACCTACGGCGGCTTCGACCAGATGACCGCCCGGGTCGGCGGCCTGTGGGACTCACTGCTCGGCGAGGGCCGGCGCTGGTGGATCACCGCGACCTCGGATTCGCACGTGCACTGGACCCGGGGCGGCTCGGACTTCTGGCCGGGCGAGTACAGCAAGACGTACGTGCACGCCCGCCAGGACTACGGCGACATCATGGACGGCCTGCGCAACGGCCGGATCTGGGTCACCACCGGTGACCTGATCCGCAGTCTCGACGTCACCGCCACGTCCCAGGGCAGGACCGCCGAGGTGGGCGAGACGATCACGGTGAGCCGTCGTAGCCGTACCGATGTCGAGATCGAGATCACCTTCCGCCCGCTGGGTGGGGTGAACGCGAACGGCGACCGGCCCGAGGTCCGTCGGGTCGACCTGATCGTCGGCCAGATCACCGGCCCGAGCGCCAGCCTGGACGCCGACACCAACCCCACCACCACTGTGGCGGCCCGGTTCGGCCCGCGGGACTGGCGTCGGCAGGGCGACAGCTACGTCATCCGGCACACCTTGCGCAATGTCGAGGCGGACACCTACGCGCGGGTGCGTGGCACCAGCACCGACGAGGCCGAGCCGCTCGCCGACGGGCTGGAGAGCCCGTGGGACGACCTGTGGTTCTACTCGAACCCGGTCTTCGTGCACGTGCGCTGACTCACGTGCGGTAGCGACATCGCGGGCCTGTCCGGCACCGCTCGACGGACGACGTCGGGCGGTGCGGGCGGGCCCGCCCGCAGTATCCGCAGGTCAGTCGGGTCTGCTGCGGCGGGCTCGGGGGGTGGCGGTTCGCCCGCTCCGCGCCGCCGCGGCGCCGTTCCGGCGCGCAGTGGGGGCCGCCGGCGCCGGGTCGGCCTGCACCTGTGTCACCACCTCGCAGAGGTCGCGCAGCGGGTCCACCGCCTGGGCCGAGCAGGCGACCTTCTGGAGCAGTGACCGCAGCGTCGCCGACTCGGCCGACGTGAGCGCCCCCAGCAGGTGCGACTCGACCTGCCGCAGTGCCGACCGCCGCTGCTCCCAGGCGGCACGGCCCGCGTCGGTGACCTCGATCAGCCGGTTGCGTCGGTCGGCCGGGTCCGCGCGCCGGGCGACGAACCCGGGCCGCTCCAGGTCGTCGATCAGGTACGTCAGGACGGTCCGGTCGATGCCGATCTCCTCGGCGAGCGCGCCCTGGTTCCGGGCCGGCCCGTTGTTGGCCGCGGTGAGCAGTTGGTAGCCGCGCGGGCCACCGGGGAAGTCGGTGAGCGCGTGCTCGGCCGCCCGGACGTAGCCGCGGAAGACGATCCCGAGCATCCAGCCCAGGTCGTCGTCGAGCGGATCGGGCCGGTCCGGCCGGTGAGTGGCACCCGTCATGCCCCGACAATACCGCAGTGCGTAAGACCTTGTTGGCAGAAGATGTTCTGTGTGGCATAAGGTTAAGGTTGCGACGCATCGTCCGAGGCGTCGAGGAAATCGGGAGGCTCGCAGATGAGCGACTACGGCCACGACCTGGTCTTCGGCTCCTTCGTCACGCCCAGCGCTGACAACCCGGACCGTTCGGTCGGTGTCGCCGTCCTGGCCGAGCAGGTCGGGTTGGACCTGGTCACCTTCCAGGATCACCCGTACCAGCCGGCGTTCCTCGACACCTGGACGCTGCTGAGCTTCGTGGCGGCCCGCACCAACCGGGTGCACCTGGCGGCGAACGTGACCAACCTGCCACTGCGTCCGCCGGCGGTCCTCGCCCGCAGTGTGGCCAGCCTGGACCTGCTCAGCGGTGGCCGGATCAGCCTCGGCCTCGGGGCGGGGGCGTTCTGGGATGCCATCGAGGCGATGGGCGGCCGGCGGCTGACCCCCGGCCAGGGCGTACGAGCGCTGGAGGAGGCCATCGAGGTCGTCCGTCAGCTCTGGGACGTCGAGACGCGCGGCGGAGTGCGGGTCGACGGCGAGTTCTACCGGGTGGTGGGCGCCAAGCGCGGTCCCGCTCCGGCCCACGCGGTGCCGATCTGGCTGGGTGCGTACAAGCCGCGGATGCTCCAGCTCACCGGTCGTCGAGCCGATGGTTGGCTGCCCACGCTGGGCTACCTCCAGCCCGGTGATCTGACCAAGGGCAACGCGATCATCGACGACGCCGCGCAGCAGGCCGGCCGGTGCCCGCAGGATGTGCGTCGGCTGCTCAACATCGCCGGAGAGTTCTCCACCGTCGGTCGCGGCCCGCTGAACGGGCCCGCCGAGCAGTGGGCCGAGGAGCTGGCCGAGCTGGCACTGGAGGAGGGCGTCGGCACCTTCATCCTGGGCAGCGACGACCCTGACGACCTGCGCCGCTTCGCCGGTGAGGTGGCCCCCGCCGTCCGCGAGCTGGTCGCGGCCGAACGTGACCGCGGCACGGCTCCGGAGCGTACGCCGGAACCGGAAGTGGAGCCGGAGCCGGAGCCTGCGCCGCCGGTCCGGGCGGGCCGCGCCACAGCGACCGGTGGCGGGTTCGCCGTGGTGCCGACCCCGGACGACGGCGTACGGCGAAGCGAGCAGCAGGTGTGGGACGAGACGACCCGGCCGACCGGGCCCGCGCCCGACCCGGAGCGCACCTACACCCCGCAGGAGCAGGCCACCGGTGCGCACCTCGTGCAGATCCACGACGGCCTGCGCGCCGAGCTGGCCCAGATTCACGACCTGATCGAGCAGGTGGCGGCCGGTGAGATCGACGCCGGCGCGGCCCGGTCCCACATCAACACGATGACCATGAGGCAGAACCGGTGGACCCTCGGCGTCTACTGCGAGTCGTACTGCCGCATCGTCACCACCCACCACACGATCGAGGACCAGTCGTTCTTCCCCAGGTTGCGCGCACGTGACCCCCGACTCGGCCCCGTGGTCGACCGGCTGGAGCAGGAGCATCACGTCATCCACGACGTGCTGGAGGGTGTCGACCGGGCCCTGGTCGCGTATGTCGGGTCTCCGGACGGCCTCGCCGAGCTGCGGGCCGCGGTGGACCTGCTGACCGACGCCCTCCTGTCGCACCTCAGTTACGAGGAGCGGGAGCTGGTCGAGCCGTTGGCGCGGTTGGGAATCGCCTGATCAACGCGCCGCGTCGGCGGCTCGGGGTTGCCCCGATTCAACCTGAGAGACTACTCTCGAAACATGTCTCTCAAGAATCCGTACGGGGATTTCGAGATCAGCGAGCCGCAGGCGCTGCGGGCACTGGCCCACCCGGTCCGGCTGGCGATCCTGGAGCATCTTCAGCGGCACGGCCCGGCCACGGCCACCGGGCTCTCGCCGCACGTCGGCGCCACACCGTCGGTGGTCAGCTGGCACCTGCGGCACCTCGCGACGTTCGGCCTGGTCCATGACTGGGACGGTGCCACCAGCAAGCGGGAACGCTGGTGGCAGGCCGTCGCCCGAGGCTTCCGTTTCACCGCGCCCGAGGGCACCGAGGGGCAGTCCGCCGTCCAGCAACTCCGCGCGGAGATGTTCGCCCGCAACGCCGACGCACCCCAGCAGTGGCTGCTGCACGAGGAACCCCGACTGGACCCCGAGTGGCGCGCGCTGGCCGGCATGGCCGACACCCGGTTCGTGGCCACCGCCGACGAACTGCGGCAACTGGAAGAGTCCATCGAGGAGCTGATCGCCCCGTACGTGCGGCGCAAGGAGGCGTCGGCCCCGGCCGACGCGCGGATCGTCCGGATGCTGCGCTACCTGCTGCCCGAACCGGGGGACGAAGCCCTGGCCGAGCCCGGCGACGACGGCACGGCCACGTCATGACCGCCACCGCCGCCCCCACCGACACCGGGCCCCCGCCGGCCCTGCACCGTGACCGGCGGTTCCGCACCTTCTGGATCGGCGAGACGATCTCCCATTTCGGCGATCGGATCAGCGAACTTGCCCTACCTCTGATCGCCGTCACCCTGCTCACCGCCACACCCGTGCAGGTCAGCGTCCTCACCGCGCTGATCTGGCTGCCCAACCTGCTGGGCCTGTTCCTGGGCGCCTGGGTGGACCAGCGCACCCACAAGCGGCGACTGCTGATCATCGCGGACCTGATCCGCGCCGCGGTGCTGCTCAGCCTGCCGGCGGCCTACCTCTTCGACGCGATCACCCTCAGCCAGCTCTACCTGGTGGCACTGCTCACCGGCTTCGGAGCGGTGCTCTTCGCCATGGCCCGTCAGGCGTTCTTCGTCGGCCTGGTGCCGCGATCGGCGTACGTGGATGCGAACAGCAAGATGAGCATGAGCCGGTCGCTCTCCTTCATCGCCGGCCCGGCCGTCGGCGGTGGCCTCGTTCAGGCGCTCAGCGCGCCGGTCGCGATCGTCGTCGACGCGGTCTCCTTCCTCGGCTCCGCGCTACTGCTCAGCCGCATCCCGGTGACCGAGCCCTCGCCCCCGCCGCGTCGGACGTCCACTCTCGGCCTGGTCCGCGAAGGGCTCGTGCTGGTACTGCGGCACCCGGTGCTGCGGGCCGCCCTCGGCTGCACCAGCACTGTCAACTTCTTCACCTTCATCGCCGGCGCGCTGCTGGTGCTCTACGCCAGCCGCGAACTCGACCTGTCAGCCGGCGCGATCGGCATCGCCCTCGGCTTCGGAGCGGTCGGCGGATTCCTGGGCGCGGCGCTCGCACCGCGGGTCTCACGCGCCATCGGTCTGGGCCGTACCGCCATGATCGGCGCGGTGCTCTTCCCCGCGCCGCTGGCGCTGACCGCGCTGGTGTCCGGACCCACCTGGACGAAGGTGGCTATGCTGGCGGTCATCGAGCTGGTCTCCAGCGTCGGGGTGATGCTGATGGACGTGAACCTCAACGCCCTCCTCATCGCCGTGACACCCGCCGACGCGCTGGGACGCCGGGCCGGTGCCTACAGCGCCGTCAACTACGGCATCCGACCGCTCGGCGCGCTGGTCGGCGGCGCGTTGGGCACCACCATCGGGCTGCGGCCCACCCTGGCCATCGCCGGCCTGGGTGGCGTACTCGCCGTGCTGTGGCTGCTCGCGTCCCCGGTGCGCCACATCCAGACCATCGACACGGCCTGAGGGCTGCCGCGGCGCTCGATGGTGCCGCCGGTGACGACGGGGGCCGCCGTGCGGCTGCCCCCGTCGTCAGCAGCTCGGTGCGCCCTGGCCCGGGGCTGCGGCCCAGGCCAGCGAAGGTCAGCCGGCCTCCGCCAACAGGATCCGGGCCAACTCGGTGGGCTGGGAGAACATCGGCCAGTGGCCCGTGTCCATCGTGACCAGTCGCCAGTGGTCGCTGGTCAGCAGTTTCGCCACCGTGTCGTTGGGCTCAGGCCCGTCGAGCAGGCACTTCACGTACGTCGCCGGCAGCTCACCCAACGGCCGGGTCAACACGGCCGGCTCGGTCAGCGTGGCTCCCGGATGCGGCGTGGAGCCCTCGACCAGCCGGGCGACCTGCTCGTCGGTGAGACCCTGACCGTCGAAGTCGGCCGTGCCGAGCGGAGCCCAGTAGCCGTTGTTGTCGGCGATCTGCGCCTCGAAGGCCGCCTGGCCCTGCCACCAGCCGGAGGCGAACGACCCACCGTCGACAGGCACCTCGGAATCCACGAAGACCACCCGGCTCAACCGCTCGACGATCCGCTCGGCTGCCTGACCCACCGGGATGCCCGAGTAGCTGTGCCCGACCAGCACCACGTCGTGCAGGTCGCCGCGCTCGATCTCGTCGACGACGTCCTGCACGTGGGTCTGCTGCCCGGCGGGCACATCCCGCCGGTCGGCGAGGCCGGAGAGGGTCAACGCGTGCGTGCCGTGGCCGGCCGCCCGAAGTGGTGCCACCACCTCGTCCCACGCCCACGACCCCAGCCACGCACCCGCCACCAACACGAAATCAGCCATGGGCGGGACCCTAGCGGCACCCTCCGACAACCCCGATACGTCAGGACCAGGTGCGGGCCGGGGCCGGCGACCACGAAGGGTCAGCCGGTGGCGTCGAGGTGCGCCGCGATCTGCCCCGGCAGCGGATAGCTTCGTTCGGCCGGCAGGTGGTCCGTGGCCGCCCGCACATCGTGGGCCCGCACCAGTTCCCGTACGCGGTGGACAGTCGGGGTGATGTCAGTGACGCTGACCGTCCAGTCGTCGACGTACCGGGCGACAGCTTCGCCGGACAGTCCGACCTGCAACGACCGGTAGGGCAACGCGCTCAGGTGCAGTGTCCGTTCCGGATCCCACTGCACCCGTACCGGGCTGGCAGTGAGTTGCCGCGACCACGTCGCCCGGTCACCGTGCAGGCCCTTGTCGTAGTGACTCAGACAGGCTCGCGCCAGCGCCCACTCGAAGCCCTCCCGCGTGATGTCGATGGACAGCACGCGCTCCTGCCCGGGTTTCGTGGCCCAACCGCAGCGGTACATCATCCACAGGAACGACGGCTTGATCCAGGTCATCCGGTCACGCTTGAAGGGGGCCACGAAGCGACCGGCGGCCACCGCCGGCAGCGCGATCTCCGGTGGGTACGCCTGGTACACGGTGATCGTGTCGGCCGAGAAACGAGCACGGATCTGACGGGCGGGAACGGACACCCCGCGATCTTCACCCATCGGACCGCACCTCTGCACCGGGATTTCGTACGCCGAACTGAGCACTCAGGCGTGGTCTAGGGCGGGCGGCCCGATCTCAACGGGCATCCGGTAGATCTGGACCGGGTACTCGACGGCCGAGACCCCGCCGTTGAGCCCGCCGGTCAGGTGCAGCTGCGCCGCCGGCATCCAGAGCCGGGCATCGGCGTCGAGCCACATCGCGTCCACCCAGGCCAGTCGGGGGTCGGCGACGAGCGTCCGTACGCTGCGGTCGGGTGCGAGGACGAGGACGCGCCGCCGTTCCAGGTCGCTGAGGTAGATGGTGCCGGTGGCGTCGATTGCCGTGCCGCCGGTGCTGGGTGTGTCGCACCAGCGTTCGACCCTCCGGGCCAGCTCGTCGGCGGACACCGACGGGTCGTCCAACCAGCGGGTGGGGATCCGGGACATTCCGCCGGAGGCCGGCTGGTAGTAGAGCCAGCGACCGTCCGGCGACACCTCCAACTGGTCCACGTGCAGGCGTACCTCGGCGCCGTCCGGGTCACGCAGCACGCGACCGTCGGCGACCACCGGGCCGCCCGCCGTGCTCGGATGTCCGTCCAGCACCCGTCTCGACCGACCCGAGTCGAGGTCGAGCACGATGAGGCCGGCCGCCCCGGCGTCGCTGAGATACGCCACCCGGCCGTTGAAGCGGACGTCGTCGACGTAGCTGCCCGGGTGCACCGCCTCGTCGAGGTGGTAGACCCACTTCACGTGGTCGTCGTCCGGGTCGACGGCGATCAGCCGAGCGCCGCCCGGCACCTGCGCGCCGCCGATCCGCGGCGAACCCGAGTCGACGATCCACAAACGGCCGTCCGGGCCGGTGCGCAACCCGTTGACGTGCACGAACGCCTCGCTCGGCGGCTGGTCGGCACGGTTCCAGGCGGCGTCGGGGTAGGGGACACGACGGCCGTCCGGCAGCGCCTCCACCACCTGCACGCCGGGCCGATCCGCCGACGGGTAGCCCAGGAACACCCGCCCGCGCACCGTGGTCACGCCGGTGCACACCCGGTCTTCCTGGAACACCGACGTCAACCGGTGATCCTCCTCGGTGGGCAGCGACGACATCGACCTGCTCCTCACCCGCCCGGCGGCACCTCGGCTTCAGCCGGATAACCGGCGGCTGCGGCCATCCGGCGCGGTATGCCCGGAGCGTGCCGGCCGAAACCGCCGGTCGCGGGACTCCGCCGGCGCTCAACCGGCGGCAGGGTGCCCTCGGCGCTCAGCCAATCGGCGGTGCCGGGGGGCCGACCCGGGCGGCGAGCCGCTTCGGGGCCATCACGCAGTAGCTCTCGGTGAGCAACTCACCCACCTCCTCCCAGTCGGTGTGCTCGTCCAGGACCATGCCCATCACGTTGGGACTCCAGTCCGGTTTGTAGAAGGGGTGCCCAGTGGCGAGGAGCCCGGCGATCTCGTCGAGTGGCGACCGGAAGGTCAGCAGGCAGGCGGGCTGGTCGAGTGCGGCAGCCCGTGCGTGCACCGGCTGGCGATCGGGGTCGACGGTGAGCACGTGGGCGATGGTCCGCTTGCGAATCCGCCAGCGGGTGCCCACCCAGGCGGGCTCCTCGTAGGTTTCCGGCAGCCCGAGACAGATCGGCCGCAGCCGGTCGAGGACCTCGGGTGGGACATCTCCGGGTGCGGTCACGGACAACGACGCTAACCGGTCGGTGTGACAAGTTCCGCTCGTCGAACCCCGCCCCGGCCGGTGGTGCGCGCCCTGTCGATCCGCCAGGATGGGCGGGGCGACAGTGGGCCGTCGCCCCGGCCCGACCCACCCCCGTGCCCGCTGAGGAGTGCCGTGCCGTCCACCCTGCTCTCCCGCCGTGACCTCGACTTCCTGCTGCACGAGTGGCTGCGGGTGTCCGAGCTCGTCGAGCGCCCCCGCTACGCCGAACACTCCCGGGAGACCTTCGACGACGCCCTGGATCTCGCCGAGCGGGTGGCCACCGAGCAGTTCGCCCCGCACAACCGCGCCGCCGACCTGGCCGAGCCCACCTTCGACGGGCAGCGGGTGCGGTTGATCCCGCAGGTCCGTGCGGCGTTGGACAGCTTCGCCGAGACGGGCCTGCTCACCGCCGGGCTGGACGCCGCGGTCGGTGGCCTGCAACTGCCGCACGCCGTCGCGGCGGCGTGCTTCACCTGGTTCCAGGCCGCCAACGTGGCCACCTCGGCGTACCCGTTCCTCACCCTGGGCAACGCCAACCTGCTGCTGGCGCACGGCAGCCCCGAGCAGGTGGACACCTACGTCCGGCCCATGCTGGACGGCCGGTTCTTCGGCACCATGTGCCTGTCCGAGCCGCACGCCGGCAGCTCGCTGGCCGACATCACCACCCGCGCCGAGCCGCAGGCGGACGGCACGTACCGGCTCTTCGGCACCAAGATGTGGATCTCCGGTGGTGACCACGAGTTGGCCGAGAACATCGTCCACCTCGTGTTGGCGCGTATCCCGGGCGCGCCGCCCGGCGTCAAGGGCATCTCGCTGTTCATCGTGCCGAAGGTGCTTGTCGGCCCGGACGGGTCGCTCGGTGAGCGCAACGACGTGGCGTTGGCCGGGCTCAACCACAAGATGGGGTTCCGGGGCACCACAAACACCCTGCTCAGCTTCGGCGACGGCGCGCACACCCCCGCCGGCAGCGCCGGAGCCGTCGGTCACCTGGTCGGTGCCCCGCATCAGGGTCTGGCGCAGATGTTCCACATGATGAACGAGGCCCGGATCGGGGTCGGGGCGGGCGCCACCGCACTGGGTTACACCGGCTATCTCAAGAGCCTGGCGTACGCGAAGGAGAGGCCGCAGGGCCGGCCGGTCGGCGCGAAGGACCCGGCCGCCGCGCAGGTGCCGATCATCGACCACCCTGACGTACGACGGATGCTGCTGGCCCAGAAGAGCTACGTGGAGGGGGCGCTGGCGCTGGTGCTCTACTGCGCGCGGCTGCTCGACGAGCAGAAGACCGCTCCGGCCGAGGCCGACCGCGAGCGCGCGCACCTGTTGCTGGACGTGCTCACCCCGATCACCAAGAGTTGGCCGTCGCAGTGGTGCCTCGCCGCCAACGACCTGGCGATCCAGGTGCTCGGAGGTGCCGGCTACACCCGCGACCACGACGTGGAGCAGCACTACCGGGACAACCGGCTCAACCCGATCCACGAGGGCACCCACGGCATCCAGGCGCTGGATCTGCTGGGACGCAAGATGATCATGCAGGGCGGCGCTGGTCTCGCCCTGCTGACCACGACGATCGGCGACACGGTCGAGCGGGCCCGCAAGGTCGGGGGAGAGGCGTCAGAGCTGGCGGACCGGCTGGCCGCCTCGGTGGACCGGGTCACCGCTGTCACCCGTCGACTGTGGGCCGACGGCGACCCGGTGCTCGCGCTGGCCAACGCCAGCGCCTACCTGGAGGCCGTCGGGCACGTGGTGATCGCGTGGATGTGGCTGGAGCAGGTGCTGGCGCTGCCGGCGGAGGACGCCGGCGACGCGTTCCACGCCGGCAAGCGGCAGGCCGCCCGCTACTTCTTCGCCGTCGAGTTGCCCCGGACCGGCCCGCAGTTCGACCTGCTGGAGAGCCGGGACCGGACCACGCTCGACATGCGCCCGGACTGGTTCTGACCGACCGGGCCGCCCGTCACCGTCGGCGGGACTGGTGGCCCACGGCCTGCCGCCCCTTGACGACGCCCCAGACGATCACGATCACCAGCGCGATCACACCGATGATGATCAGCCAGCGGACCGCCTCGAGAACCAACCCGAGCAGGATCAGCACGCCGGCGACCACGCCGACAACCCAGAGCAGTGCACGCATGTCGACCTCCCGTAACCGGCCGCGCCTGGTGCGGCCGGCCCCGGCTTCTCGTTCCCCGTCCCGCCGACACCATGCGTGAGCGGCATACCGGAGTCGATCAGGGGCCGGTACGCGCCACGTAGACGGTGTTCGCCGACTCCCCGCCGGTCAGCGGATTGGCGAACGGCACGACATGCGCGCGTACGCTCGCGAACACCTCGGTGAGCGCGGCGGTGAACTCGGCGTCCGGCGGGTCGTCCGACCAGAGCGCGAAGACACCCTCGGGGCGCAGCAGGGCTGCCAGGCGACGCAACCCGGCCGGCGGGTAGAACGCCGCATGGCTCGGGTGCAGGACGTTGCGCGGGGAGTGGTCGACGTCGAGCAGGACCGCGTCGAACCGCCGGCCGGGCACCTCGGTGTCGAAGCCGGTGTCGCCGGCGACCGCCGCGAAGAAGTCGGCCTGCACGAAGCGGGTGCGGGGGTCCTCGGCGAGTCCCGCCGCGAACGGCAGCAGCCCTCGCTGGTGCCAGTCGATCACGTCCTCGATCGCCTCCACCACGAACAGTGAGCGCACCCGGGGGTCGCCCAGCGCCGCGCAGGCGGTGTAGCCCAGCCCGAGACCGCCCACCACCACGTCGAGCGAGTCACCGGCCACCTCGGCGAGACCGAGCCGGGCCAGCTCGATCTCCGCGACCGGGAAGAGGCTGGACATCAGGTACTCGTCGTCGAGCTTGACCTCGTACACCTCGACCTGGAGTGCCGGGTCCCGGCGTCGGCGCAGACTGATCGCGCCGATCGGGGTCTCCCGCCAGGCCAGCTCTTCGAAACGCGCGCCCACGGGTGCCCTCTCGCCGCCGGATTCGTCCACGGATGGTAGCGGTTGCCCCGCGACGGGCGGCCACGCAGGGTCCACGGGACGTTGACGCAGCGCATATCCTGTGCCCGGCCGATCCACCGGAGGGGACCCATGCCGTCGCGGCAGGACCAGCTGCACTCCTACCAGTTCAGCGTCCAGCGGGCGGTCGCCGCCCTGGTCATGCGGGAGACCGACCCCGCGCAGTCGCCGTTTCGGCGGCTGGCCGGCGCCGGCCTGGCCAGCGTCCTGGTCGCGGCGATCGGGCTCGGTGGTTTCGCCCTCTACGGCCTGTTCGCCGGTGGCGGCAAGGGGTGGCGCGACCCGGGCGCGGTGATAGTGGAGAAGGAGTCCGGCGCCCGGTTCGTCTACCGTGAGCAGAAGCTGCACCCGGTGCTCAACTACGCCTCGGCGCTGCTCATCGTCGGTGCGGACCGGTCGAAGACCGTCCTGGTGTCCCGACGCACTATCGACGGAGTGCCGCGCGGGCTGCCGCTGGGCATCGCCGACGCACCCGACTCGCTGCCCGCCCCGGGCCGACTGTCCGCCACGGCGTGGACGGTCTGCTCGACGGTCCCGGCCGGCGCGGGCGTCGAGGCGCCCCGCTCGGCGCTGCTGATCGGCACCGAGCCCGGCGGTGGTCGGCCGTTGGGCGACGACGCGCTGCTGCTGCGCCACCCCGACGGCGGGCTGCACCTGGTCTGGCACCAGCGCCGCTACCTCGTCCGTGATCCGAGCCGGGTGCTGGCGGCGCTCGCCACCACCCGGGCCCAGGCGGTTCGGGTGGCGCCGGCACTGCTCAACTCGCTGCCCGCCGGCACCGACCTCGCCCCACTCGACCTGCCCGCGCTGGGCCGGCCCGCCACCCGGGTGCCGGGTGCCGCGATCGGCACCGTCTACCTGGTGAGCAACTCCGGTGGCGGCCGGCAGTACGCGGTGGCGCTCGACGCCGGCCTGGCCGGCATCACCGAGTTGCAGGCGGGGTTGTTGCTGGCCCGCACCGGGCAGGTCGCGCCGGTGCCGATGACGTTGGGTCGGTTCGCCGCGCTGCCCACGGTGCCTGATCTGGCCCCGACCGGCCCGAACGCCCCGCCACCGACCCCGCCCCGGCTCGCGGCCGGCGACGGCGGGGCGCTCTGCACCCGCATCGGTGACGACGGCGGGGTTGGTGAGGTGCGCTGGGGCGTACCGCTGCGGGACCTGACGGCCGTGCCCCGCACCGCGCCGACCGGCGGCGCGGTGCTGGCCGACCACGTGGTGGTGGAGCCGGGCCGCGGCGCTGTGGTCGAGGCCGCCGCGGCGCCCGGCGCGACCGGCGGCGCGGTCTCCGTGGTCACCGACCTGGGCCGACGGTACGTGCTGGCCGACCGGGAGGTGCTCCCGATGCTCGGCTACCGCGACGTGCGGCCGGTGCGGCTACCGGCCGGGCTGGTCAGCCTGGTGCCCGCCGGCGCCACCCTCGACCCGGCCGCCGCCCGCGCCGTAGCCGCCCCAGACTGAACCCCCAAACTGCCGCCGGCATGGCGGCGGTGATCAAGAGGTTTGCGTCAGAATCTGGCGCGAGCCTGACGCAAACCTCTTGATCACCGGAGAGCAACGTGCGGCGGACGGTGTCAGTCGGCCGGACGGCGCAGGACGGTGACCGCGAACGGGGCGTCGTCGCGCCACGGGCGCAGGTCCCAGGTGGCGAAGCGCTGCTCCACGCGCAGCCCTGCGGCCACCGCGTCGGCGTCGAACGCGGTCAGCGGGTAGCCGCGCTCGGTGCCGAAGCCCACTGTCAGCACGCCGTCGGGTCGCAGGTGCGCTGCCACCCGGCGCAGCACCTCCGGTTCGGTGCCGACGGCGACGAAGGCGAGCACGTTGCCGGCCAGCACCGCCGCGTCGAACGGCTCGGCCTCACCCAGCGCCGGTAGATCCAGTTCGGCGAGGTCGGCGACCAGCCATGTCGGGCCGGGATAGTCGGCGCGGGCGGCATCCACGAGCGCGGGGTCGGCGTCCACCCCGACCACCGTGTGCCCCCGCTCGGCCAGCGCCGCACCGACGCGGCCGGTGCCGCTGCCGGCGT
This sequence comes from Micromonospora sp. NBC_00330, assembly GCF_036136635.1. Lineage (NCBI taxonomy): Bacteria > Bacillati > Actinomycetota > Actinomycetes > Micromonosporales > Micromonosporaceae > Micromonospora > Micromonospora sp. NBC_00330. The sequence goes on along the minus strand of NZ_CP108012.1, from coordinate 3,068,298 downwards.
CGAGAATGCGGGAGCCGGGCGCGACGAGGGCGTCCACCAGTCGGGCCTCGCCGGCCAGGTCCGCGCCCTCGGCCACGAGCTTGCGGAACCTGTCGATATACCACTGTGAGTGCTCAGGACCGGTGTCGGTCGCCCAGCGGGTCGGGTTGGCCATGAGGCCACCGTATCCGGGCCGGTGGGGGGCGGGCGGGCGACCCGGACGAGACCATCATCCCTTCTCCGCGCCGCTGGTCAGCCCCTCGGTGAGCAGCCGTTCGCTGGCGAAGAAGAGGATCACGATGGGCAGGGTGAGCACCACCGACCCGGCCATCAGCACGGTCTTGGGGACCTCCACCCCGTCGGCGAGCAGGGACAACCCGAGCGACACCGTCCACCGGTTGGGTTTGTCGACCAGGAACAGCAGGGCGAAGAGGAACTCGTTCCAGGCGATCATGAAGTCGTAGAGCGCGACCGCCATGATCGACGGCATCGCCAGGGGCAGGCTGACACGGCGGATGATGCCGAGCCGGCCGGCGCCGTCGATGGCGGCGGACTCCTCCAGACTGACCGGGATCGTCTCGAAGTAGTTCTTCAACATGTAGACCGACACCGGCAACGTCTGCGAGATGTAGACCAGCACCAGCCCGAACAGCGAGCCGCGCAGCCCGGCCCGGGTGAAGACCACGAACAGCGGGATCGCGATGACGATCGACGGGAACAGGTAGACCGCCAGGAACAGGAAGTCCACCTGTCTGCGGCCGAAGAACCGCAGCCGGGCCACCGCGTACGCGCCGGGGATCGCGACCAGCAGGGTGAGCACTGTCGCGGCGACGGCGACCAGCCCGCTGTTGCGGATGAAGGTGAGGAAACCCTGGCCGCCGTCGTCGGTGGCCTTGAGCACCTCGGCGTACGTGGCCACTGTCAGCTCACCGAAGCCGACCACCAGCGCACCGGGGTCGAGCAGCAGCCGCTCGATGGGGCGCACCGAGAGCACCAGCATGTAGTAGAAGGGGAAGACCGTGATCACCAGGAACACGGCGATCACCAGGCGGCGCAGCCAACGCAGGCTCACCGTCTCGACCACGTCCCGGTCCATCAACCCACCCTCCGTCCGAAGAAGCGCAGATAGATCAGCACGAACACGATGAGCACCACGGCCAGCACTACCGCCTGCGCGGCCGCGGCCCCGATGTCGGTACGGGCGGTGAGGAACTCGTACACCCGCACGCTGACCACTTCGGTGCCGGCCGCACCGCCGGTGAGCAGGTAGACGTCGTCGAACTTGTTGAACGTCATGATGAAGCGCAGCACGCCCAGCAGGGCGATCACCGGCAGCAGTTGCGGCAGCAGGATGTGCCGGAACCGCTGGGTGGGGGTGGCGCCGTCGACCCGGGCGGCCTCCTCCAACTCGCCGGGCACCGCCTGGAGCCGGGCCAGCAGGAACAGGAACGCGAACGGGAAGTACCGCCACGCCTCGAAGACGATCACCGTGGCCAGCGCTGTCGACTCCTGGGTGAGGAACGGCACCGGGGCGTCCCAGCCGAGCAGGCGTTGACCCCACGCGTTGACGATGCCGAGCTGTGGGTCGAGCATCACCTGCCAGACGAACGTCACGGCGACCACCGGCGCCACGTACGGCAGCAGCATCGACGCCCGGACCAGGGTGCGACCCCGGAAAGGCCGGCGGACGACCAGTGCGGCCACCAGGCCGAGCAGTATCGACCCGACGGTGCCGCCGATGCTGTAGATCAGCGTGACCCACAGCGTCTCGGCGAAACCGGGGGTGTGCAGCACCCGGTCGATGTTGTCCATGGTGAACTCGCCGAACAGACCGGTCTTGCGCAGCGTGGCCAGCCGGACCCGCTGGAAGGCGAGCACCACTGTCCACACGATCGGGATGCCGATGACAGCGATGGTGACGAGCAGGGTCGGTGCGACAAGCGCGAGCCCGGCCCGGGATTCGCGGCGGCGCAGGGTCAGCGGTCGGCGCCGGGGTGGCGCCGGCCGCTCCCTGGTGGGGGAGCGGCCGGGGCCGGGCGCGGTGGTGGTCAATTGACGCCCGCCTTGATGGCGTCCACGTCCTTCGTGGCGCGGTTGGCGGTGGCCGCCGCGTCGGACTTGCCGGAGACGAGGTCGCCGAGCACCTTGGGCACCGGCAACTCGCCGAGCATGGCGCCGACGAGTTTGCCCTGCCCCTGGCTCAGGCCCCAGCGCCCGAAGGTGTCCGGGCTGCGGCGCAGCGTGGCCAGCACCTCGTCGCCGTACACGTCGGTGAGGGGCTTCTTCGCGTCCACTCCCGCCTGGCTGGTGTTCCAGGCGGTCAGGTACGCCTCCGGCTCGGCGGGGGTGCCCTTGCGCACCGGGAAGCGGCCCTCGGGGGACATGCCGAACCAGCGCGGGTAGCCGTCACCGAGCATGTACTCCACGAAGGACTTCGCCGGGTCGGACGCCGCGCCGTCGAGAACCGCCCACGAGCTGATCTCGCCGTACTGGGCCGGTTCGGTGCCGTTCGGGCCCTTGATCGCGGTGACGAACCCGCTGTTCTTCGCGAGGAACCCCGGGTCCGCCTGGCACTGGGGGCAGGTCGGCTTGGCGTCATTGCGCAGCCCGGCCAGCTCGTCGAGGATGAACGGTGACCAGATCACCATTGCCGCCTTGCCCGCGAAGTAGGTGGCCCGGGTGGTGTCCACGTCCTGCGCGCCCTTGACCGAGCTGGTGCGGATCAGGTCACCGTAGAAGCGGAACGCCTCGACGCACTGGGGCGAATCCAGTGTCACCTTCCCCGAGTCGTCGGTGAGCTGGCAGCCGTTGGCCAGCGCCAGGTGCTCGAAGGTCTGCTGGGTGAACACGTCGCTGGGGGCGGTCGCCGCGGTGATGCCGGCGACCCCGCCGGTGTTCAGTCGGGCCGCGGCGGCGGTGATCCGCTCGTACGTGTCGGGGGCGGGCAGACCAGCCGCGGCGAACAGGTCCTTGCGGTAGACGAGTAGCTGCCCCCAGCCGTCGCTGGGCACGGAGAGCTGTTTGCCGTCGTCGGAGGTGAGCTCCAGCGCTCGGGGGGAGAACGTCTGCTTGCCCAGCTTGTCGACGACCTCCGCGTTCGCCGAGGTGTGCAGCAGCTCGTTGCCGGCGAGCGTACGGATGCCGGCGAGGGAGACCGAACCGACCACGTCGGGCAGGTCGCCGGCGGCGGCGTTGGCGGCGATCAGGGAGGGGAACTGGTCCTCGTTGACTGTCACGAGATCGACCTGGATCCCGGTCTTGGCGGTGAAGTCGGCGATGATCGCCTTGGTGGCGGTGACGCGGTCGGCCACGTCCTCCAGGCTCCAAACGGTGATCTTTTTGCTGTTGCTGTCTGAACCGTCGTCTCCGCAGGCCAGCAGGGTGGACGCTGCTAGTGCCATGATCAGGGTGGTGGCGAGTATCCGCCTCGGAGGTGCTGACATCGGTGGCACTCCTCTCGAAGGGTACATGCCGGATTCAACACCTTCGATTGATCAATAACAAGACATATCGCGATTTTATGTCTATCCTGGAGCCCAGTGCTACCGGGATGTGACACATGGGCAACTGGGTGGTCTCTCTCGCCGGGCCTCGACGCATCAGCCTCGAGCCCTGCCCGCCGGATCCGCTCGGCCCCGGCCAGGTCCGAGTCCGCACCTGTTACTCGGGCATCTCCGCCGGCACCGAGCTGACCCTCTACCGGGGCAGCAATCCCCGGCTCAGCAAGGACTGGGACGACGCCGCCCGGATGTTCGTCCCCCGACAGACGCCGGTGCCCTATCCGCTGATCGGCTTCGGCTACGAAGAGGTCGGGGAGGTCATCGAGGTCGCGCCGGAGGTCATCGACCGGCATCCGGGGCAGCTCGTCTGGGGCATCTGGGGGCACCGGGCCGAGGCCGTGCTCGCCGCCGACGCGGTCCGCGCGCTCCCCGCCGGGCTGGATCCGCTCGCCGCGGTCTTCGCCCGCCCGGGCGCCATCGCGCTGACCGCAGTGCTCGCCGGCGACCTGCACCTCGGCGACTGGGTCGGCGTCTTCGGCCAGGGCGTCATCGGGCTGCTCGCCACCCGGCTCGCGGTGCTCTCCGGGGCCCGGGTGGTGGCCGTGGACACGGTTCCCGACCGGCTGGAGCACGCCACCCGTTACGGCGCGCGATCCACTGTCGACGCCACTGTCACCTCCGCCGCCGCCGTGCTGCGCCAGGTCACCGGCGGCCGGGGGGCCGACGTGTGTCTGGAGTTGTCCGGCGCGTACCCGGCGCTGCACGAGGCGATCCGCTCCACCGCCCACGCCGGCCGGGTCGTGGCCGCCGGCTTCTACCAGGGCCAGGCCGACGCGCTCGGCCTCGGCGAGGAGTTCCACCACAACCGCATCCAGTTGGTGGCCGCCCAGGTCTCCGGGCCCACCCCCGCGCCGAGCATGGCCGGCCGGTGGACCGGAGACCGGGTCGCGCAGACCTTCATGGACCTGGTGGCCGACCGCAGCGTCGACCCGCTGCCGCTGGTCAGCCACATCGTCGACGCCAGCGCGGTCGCCGACGCCCTCGCGCTGCTCGACCGCGGCGCCGGTGACGTCCTTCAAGTCGTGCTGAGGTTCTCATGACCACCATCGCGCTGGCCTGTCAGGAACAACTCCTGCCGGGCACCAACCTGATCCAGAAGTACGCCCTCGCGGCCGCCCTCGGCTACCAGGGCATCGAACTACGCGGCCGCGGCGACCTGGCGTTCGCCCGCCGGTTGCCCGAGCTGCGCCGGGCCCGCGCCGCCGGGGTGGTGATGCCCACCGTCTGCGTCGAGATGGACCACTTCATCGGCGACTTCGACCCCGCCCGGTCCGCCGACGCCGTCCGCAACCTGCGCTCCCAACTCTCGGTGATCGCCGAGCTGGGCGGCGTCGGGGTGATGACCCCGGCCGCCTGGGGGATGTTCTCCCGACGACTACCGCCGTTCGAGCCGCCCCGTGCCCCGGACGGCGACCGGCAGGTGCTCCTCGACGCCCTCGGCGAGCTGGGCGAACACGCCCGGGCCGAGGGGGTCACCCTCTTCCTGGAACCCCTCAACCGGTACGAGGACCACATGGTCAACCGTCTCGACGAGGCGGTGGCGCTCTGCGCCGCGCTCGGCTTGCCGTCGGTCCGGGTGGTCGCCGACACCTTCCACATGAACATCGAGGAGGACGACGTGCACCGCGCGCTGCGCGCCGCCGCGCCGTACCTCGGGCACGTCCAGGTCAGCGACTCCAACCGGTACCAGCCCGGCGCCGGGCACCTGGACTGGCCGGCGCTGGTGGGTACCCTGCTGGAGCTGGACTACCGGGGCTGGCTGGCGCTGGAGTGCCGGCTGCGCGGCGACCCGGTCCGAGCCCTGCAACAGGCCGCCACGGTGCTGCGACACGCGCTGCCCCGGCGGGCCGCCGCGTGACCGCCGACGCAAGGCTGACCAGCTTCGGCTTGCCCGCCGACGCCGAGCCGAGCGGCGTCGGCTTGCCCGCCGACGCCAGGGCGACGCGCGCCGACGCCGCCGGCACGGGCGGCCCGGCCGACGCGGGCGGGCTGCGTCGACTCGCTGTCGACACTCTCGACGCCAACTGGGAGCACGACCACACGGTGCCCTCGCGCACGCTCTACCCGCACCAGTGGAGCTGGGACTCCGCGTTCATCGCGATCGGGTTGGCCCAGGTCCGTCCCGACCGCGCCTGGCGGGAGCTGGCGAGCCTGTTCCGGGCGCAGTGGGCCGACGGACGGGTGCCGCACATCGTGTTCAACCCGGCGCTGCGGGTCGGCGCGTACTTCCCGGGGCCGGAGATGTGGCGTTCGGCCGATGTGCCCGGAGCGCCGGCGGTGGCCACCTCCGGCCTCGTCCAGCCGCCGGTGCACGCGCTCGCCGCGCTGCTGGCGTACCGGCGGGCGCCCGACCCCACCGGCCTGGCCGCGCTGCGCCGGCTCTACCCCGCGCTGGTCGCCCAGCAGCGTTACCTGGCCGACCGGCGGGACGTGGCCGGTGACGGGCTGGTCTGCATCGTGCACCCGTGGGAGTCCGGGTTGGACAACAGCCCGGCATGGGACGAGTCGATGGCCGCGGTCCCGGCCGAGGCAGCCGTCATGTCCGCGTACCGTCGGCACGACACCGCGCACGCCGACGCCGCGCACCGCCCCACGGACCTGGACTACGCGCGTTACCTGGCGATCGTCGCCGCCTACCGCGACCACGACTACTCCGACCGCGACCTGGCCACCGGTCACCCGTTCCTGGTGGAATGCCCGCTGTTCAACGCGGCGTTCGGGGCCGCCGAACACGCCCTCGCCGAGATCGCCGCGTTCGTCGGTGCCGACCCCGGGCCGCACCGGGCCCGCGCGGCCCGCATCACCGAAGCGCTCCTTCGCCGGTTGTACGACAGGGACACCGGCACGTTTCAGCCCCGTGACCTGCGCACCGACCGCCTGGTGAGCGCCCGCACAGTGCTCGGGCTGACCCCGCTGATCCTGCCCGACCTGCCGCCCCGGGAGGTCGACGCGCTGGTCGTCGAAGCCCGGTCGGCGCGCTTCGGGGTGGCAGGTCGGATGGACCGGCCGCTGCCCACCTACGACCGCACCGCACCCGACTTCGAGCCGCTGCGTTACTGGCGGGGGCCGAGCTGGCTCAACATCGGCTGGCTGGTCCGGCGTGGGCTGCTCCTGCACGGGCACCCGGAGCTGGCCGCCGGGCTGCGCCACTCGATGATCGGTCTGGTCGCCGGGGCCGGCTGCCACGAGTACTTCCACCCGGACACCGGCGCCGGGCTGGGCTCGCCGGCGTTCAGCTGGACCGCCGCGCTGGTGCTCGACCTGCTCGCCGACTGAGCGCGGCGCCGGGTGGTAGCGTCCCCGGTCCCAGCGGCCGGAGGGAGCATCGTGCGCGAGATCGACAAGGTGGCCTGGATCCTCGTCGAGGACGGTCGGGTGCTGAGCACCCGGTCGGTGGGCAAGGACGTCTGGTACCTGCCGGGCGGAAAGCGCGAGCCGGGCGAAACCGACCTGGAGACCCTGCGTCGGGAGATCGACGAGGAGTTGAGCGTCGAGGTCGACGTGCCCGGTGCCGTGCACCTGGGCACCTTCACCGCCCAGGCGCACGGCCACTCGACCGGCATCACCGTGCGGATGACCTGCTACCGGGCCGGCTACCAGGGCCACCTGCGGCCGGCCAGCGAGATCGCCGAGATGGCCTGGCTCGGGTACGCCGACCGGCACCGCACCTCGCCTGTCGACCAGGTCATCTTCGACCACCTGCTGGCCGAGGGTCTGCTGGCCTAGCAGCAGTTTGTCGCGGCCGGCCAGGGGTAACCGGCCGAGCGTGACCGACGGCGACGGGTTCCCGTACTTCATCGACGCGGTGTCCCAACGGTCCGGCCTGCCGGCCGAGGAGGCCGCCGTGCTCGCCCGCGCCGTGCTCCAGACGTTGGCCGAGCGGGTGACCGGCGACGCGCCGGGCGACCTCGTCGGGCACCTTCCGAACGAGGTCGACGGCTACCTGAGCGGCCCCGCCCCGGATGCGGCCGGGGCCTCCGGCCCTGCCTCGGATGCGGCCGGGACGGCCCTTCCAGCCCCGGACCCGGCCGGGACGGCCCTTGGCCCGGATGCTGGGGCCGACGGGTTGACCAGCGGGGTGGGCCTGGAGGTCGGCGATGCCGGCGCGACCCCGATGGAGGCCGGCCCAACGGAGTTCCTTCGTCGGGTGGAACAGCGTGCCGGGGTCGACCCGGCCACCGCCCGGGCCGGGACCGGCGCCGTCTTCGCCACGTTGCGGACGGCGATGACGGTACGGGAGTTCCGGGAGATGGTGGCGCGACTGCCGCGCGACGGCGGAGGCGGCGGTGCCGCGTCCGATCCTCCCGCTTCGCCCGACCCGTACCTGCCCTGAGCCGGCCCGTACTCCGTCGTACCGGCCGCTGCGGCTAGATCTACTCCACATCGCCGACATCGCGGCAACCGGAAAGCGGGATACCGCCAGATCGCGTGTCCGTCGGCAAGACGAGCCGGCTGTCGATTACCTGACCTCACCGTGGCTGTCGTGAAATCCACCGCGCAAGGATTGCCACGCCGAAAAATCCGCCGGATCTATTCGCGTTAGGTGAAAATTCGCCGCCGCGCCAGAGGGATGATCGGACGAAGTTCGGCGTCCCTCGTCCGAGCCTCGAGTCGACCCTTTGGTCCGACTCTAATCGATGATCTTTCTCGACGGCCATCGAACCCTATGCTCCTTCCATTGTGAAGTCCTGGGGGGGATCATGATCACTGTCATCTATCGCTGTGCGTTTGTCCGTTGTGGACGCCCGCGCGCGTTCTGAGATGAAGACCTCGGCACTGGTCCACCGCTTCGTCGACGTCGCCGCCACCCGTTCCGACCAACCTGCCGTGCTCGGCGACACCGGCCCGCTCGACTACGCCACCCTCGCCGGCCTCGCCGGCGGGCACGTCGACCTGCTGACCGCAGCGGGCGTCCAGCCCGGCGACCGGTTAGCCCTGCTGACCGCACACGGGGCCGCCACCATCGCCGCCATCCTCGGCACGCTCGCCACCGGCGCCACCTACGTGCCGCTGGACCCCGGCTTGCCCGAGCAGCGGCTGCGCCAACTGCTCGACGGCGCAGACGCCACCGCCCTGCTCTGCGGGGGCGAGCACACCGAGTTGGCCCGACGGCTCGCCGCCGACCGGCCGGGCCTGCGGATCGTCCCGGCCATCGACGTGCGACCCGCGCCGCTGCGCCCGGTGCAGGTGGACCCGGACGCGCTCGCATACGTGCTGTTCACCTCCGGGTCCACCGGGCGCCCCAAGGCCGTCGGGCAGAGCCACCGCAACCTCACGCACGTGGTGGACAACCAGATCGCCACCCTCGACCTGCGGCCGGGCGACCGGCTCAGCCTGCTCGCCTCGTTCAGCTTCGACGCGTCCATCCCCGACCTGTACCCAGCGCTGCTCACCGGTGCCGCCGTCGTCCCGGTCGACCTGCGACGACACGGCCTGGCGTACGCCGTCGAGCACCTGGCCCGCCACGATGTCACCGTCTACCACTCCACCCCGACCGTCTACCGGTACCTGCTGGACACCCCGGGCGTCGAACGGCTCGACCGGGTCCGGGTGGTGCTGCTCGGCGGTGAGCAGGCCACCTACGCCGACGCCGCCCGGTCCCGAGGTCGCTTCGCCCCGGGCTGCGTCCTGGTCAACGGCTACGGGGCCACCGAGATGACCTTCGCGGCCCGATACGCGCTGCCGCTTGCCGACGTCGACCCGGCAGCCACGGGCCCGCTGCCGATCGGGACGGCCCTACCCGGGTACGCGCTGCGACTGGCACCGGACGGCGAGATCGTGGTCCGCAGTCAACACCTCGCGCCGGGCTACCTCGGTCAGGCCAGCGACACCTTCGGCCGTGACCCCGACGGCGTGCGGACGTACCGCACCGGTGACCTGGGTGAGCTGCTGCCCACCGGCGATCTGCGCTGCCTCGGCCGGCTCGACCGGCAGGTCAAGGTGCGGGGGTTCCGGGTCGAGCTGACCGAGATCGAGGCGGTGCTCGCCGCTGCGCCGGGCGTCGCGGAGGTGCGCGCCATCGCCCGCGACGGTGATGTGCTGGCCTACGTCCGGTCGGCCGGGCCGCCGGTGGACCCGGCCGTGCTCCGGGCCACCCTGGCCCGGCACCTGCCCGAGTACGCGTTGCCGCGCGCCGTCGTGCCGGTCGCCGAGTTCCCGCTTACCGTCAGCGGGAAGGTCGACGAGCGGGCCCTTCCCGACCCTGCCCGGGCCGGGTCGGTGGGGGACCAGCCGGCTACCCCGACCGAGCGGATCGTGCACGACATCTGGTGCGCCGTGCTCGGGCGGGAGGCCGTCGGGCGCTCCGACAGCTTCTTCGACATCGGCGGGCAGTCCCTGCTGCTCGGTCAGGTGCAGCAGCAGCTGGCCGAACGGTTCGGTGTCCGGCTGCCGCTGCTCCGGCTCTTCGAGCATCCGACGGTCGCCGCCCAGGCTCGGCTGGTCGACCCACCGGTACCGGCCGTCGCGCCGGCACCGGCCGTCGGACCCGCACCGGCCGTCGTGGCCTTGGCCGCCGTGCCCCCGATGCCCGCTGGCCCGTCCGCCGCAACCGTCGGCGTACGCGAGTACACCGGCGACGAGATCGCCGTGATCGGTCTGGCCGGCCGATTCCCCGGCGCGGCGGACATGGCCACGTTCTGGTGGAACCTGTGCGCCGGCGTGGACGCCATCCACGACCACAGTGACGAGGAGTTGGCGGCGCTGGGGGTCGGCCCCGGACTTCGCGCCGACCCCCGGCACGTCAAGGCCACCGGCCGGCTCGACGGGGTCGCCGACTTCGACGCCGAGTTCTTCGCCTTCGGCGACCAGGAAGCCGCCCGCACCGACCCGCAGCACCGACTGTTCCTGGAGACCGCGTGGGAGGCGCTGGAAGATGCCGGTCACGACCCGGCCCGGTTCCCCGGCCCGGTCGGCGTGTACGCCGCCACCTCCGTCAACCGCTACTTCCTGTTCCACCTCATGGACAACCCGGCAGTGGTCGGCGACGTCGACCCGGACGACTGGGAGGCCCGGCTGGTCGGTCGGCAGCTCGCCGACCACCTTCCCGGGCAGGTCGCGTACCGGCTGGGGCTGACCGGGCCGGCGGTGGCGGTGCAGAGCGCCTGCTCCAGCTCGCTGGTCGCCGTGTGTCTCGCCGCGCAGAGCCTCGCCGACTACCAGTGCGACATCGCCCTGGCCGGCGGAGTGAGCGTGATGTGGCCCCGACACCGGCACATCCCGGGTGGTCTGGCCTCACCGGACGGCCGCTGCAGGGCCTTCGACGAGGCCGCCCAGGGCGCGGGCTTCGGTTCCGGAGCCGGAGTGGTGGCGCTGCGCCGCCTCGCCGACGCGCAGGCCGACGGTGACCGCGTCCTCGCGATCCTGCCCGGCTGGGCGGTCACCAACGACGGCGCCGACCGGGCCGGCTTCGCCGTCCCCGGCCCGGCCGGGCAGGCCGCCGCGGTGGCCGGCGCGCTCGCCGCCGCCGAGGTCACCCCGGGCGAGGTCCGCTTCATCGAGGCGCACGGCAGCGGCACCCCGCTCGGCGACGCGATCGAGGTGGCCGCGCTGCACGAGGTGTACGAGGGCACCGCGCCCGCCGAGACCTGCGCGCTCGGCTCCGTGAAGACCAACATCGGCCACCTCGACGCCGCGGCCGGCATCGCCGGTCTGATCAAGGCGGTGCTCGCCGTGCAGCACGGCGTCATCCCGCCGAACCTGCACTTCACCCGGCCGCACCCGGAGATCGACCTGGCCAACGGCCCGTTCTACGTGCCGACGAAGGTACGGGAGTGGCCGAACGCGCCGCGTCGGGTCGCCGGGGTCAGCTCGTTCGGGCTGGGCGGCACCAACGCGCACGTCGTGGTGGAACAGCCGCCCCCGGCGGAACCGCCCGGCGCGGGGCCGACCGGGGCGCAGGTGCTGCCGGTCTCGGCGCGTACCCCGGTGGCCCTTCGGGCGGCGTTGACCCGGCTGCGGCGGCACCTGGCCGGCTCCGCGCCCGCCCTCGCCGAGGTCGCCGCGACGCTGGCGCTGGGTCGGCGCGAGTTCGGCTGCCGGGCCGCCGTGGTCGCCACCGACGCGGCCAGCGCGGTCACCGCGCTGGACGAGCTGCTGAGCACCGACGCCCGGGTCGCCGGCCCGGCGGGCGCGCTCCGCGAGCTGGCCGCCAGTTGGGTGGCCGGCCAACACCTGGACTGGACGGCCCTGCACCCGGCCGACGCCATCCGACGCACCTCGCTGCCCACCTACCCCTTCCAGCGGCGGCGGTACTGGATCGACCCCCCTCAGAAAGGCGAGCGGTGACCTGGTTCCTCTCCGCTGGTAGCCGCGATCCGGCGCCGGTGCAACTGTTCTGCCTGCCCTACGCCGGCGCCGGCGCCAGCGCGTTCCGCCACTTCCCGGGCAGTTTCGCCCCGGACGTCGAGGTGCTGCCCGTGCAGCTACCCGGCCGGGAGAACCGGATCAGTGAGGCCCCCCGCTTCCGGGTGGCCGACGTGGCCACCGCCATCGCCGAGCGGGCCGACGGTCCGTACGCGATCTACGGCCACTCGATGGGCGGCCGGCTCGGCTTCGAGGTGATCCGCGAGCTGCGTCGACGTGGGTGTCCGCTGCCGCTGCGGCTCTACGTGGGTGGCGCCCGCGCTCCGCACATCAACGCGCCCAGCGTCTTCGACGGGCTGTCGCAGGTGGACGATGAGGAGCTGCTGCGCCGGCTGCGGGTCAGCGGCGGGTTGCCCGGCGAGGTGCTGGGGCACCCCGAGCTGGTCGAGCTGCTGCTGCCGCTGCTGCGCGCCGACTTCGAGCGGGTGGACGGCTACCGGTACGGAGCCGAGGAGCCGCTGCCGGTGCCGATCGTGGTGTTCAGCGGGCGCCACGACGGGGCGGTCAGCCGGGAGCAGAGCGACGCCTGGCGGGAGCACACCAGCGCCGGATTCACCCTGCACGAGCTGGACGGCGGGCACTTCTTCCTGCACGACGCGCTGCCCGGGCTGGCCGCGGCGATCCGCGCCGACCTGCGCGCCGCGCTCGACCGGGAGACCGCTCGCTCCCCGACGACGGGCGGGCCGGCGCGCGCCGCGGCGGACGGACACCGGGTGCCGCTGGGCGACACCGGCTGGTCGGTGTGGCGCGACGCCCTCCTGCGCAGCACTGGCTTCCCCGCCGAGGGCTTGACCATGTTCGCCGCCCCGCAGGCCGCCGCCGCGGCCGACGAACTGCTCGCCAGCGGCACCGGTGCCGACCTGTTCGACAAGGAGTTCGCCGCGGCGATCACCGCCACCGGCCGGGGGCTGAGCGAGCTGGCCGCCGACCCGCTGCTGCGCGAGGCGGTCACCTGGCAGAATCGGAGTGCGCTGGTCGCCCTCGACGGGCTGGCCCGGGGCGGCCCCGATGCCGCCCGCAACGTGCGACGCCGGGAACGGGAACGCGCCCTGCTCAAGTACTGGCAGCGGTACTGCGGCAAGAACGAGACGGTCGGCTTCTTCGGGCCGAGCTGCTGGGTCACCATCGACCCCGAGCTGCCGGTGGCGGCGCGGGTGCGCCCCGGCGCCGCGCTGACCCGCAGCCGCTGGGTGTGGTTCGAGTCCTGGGCGTTGACCGCGTACGCCGAGCGGATCGGTCAGGACCCGGCGGTGCGCCGTTGGTGGGCGCCCCGGCTCGCCCCGCACCTGTGCCTCGTCGGCCGGGAGGTGCGTCGACCGGGCCGGCCCCCCGTCCCGCTGTCCCCGGTGGAGGCGGCCCTGCTCACCGCCGCCGACGGCCACCGCACCGCGCGCGACGTGGTGACCGACCCGAGCATCGGGCTGCGCCGACCGGAGGACGGGTACGCGCTGCTGGACCGGCTGGTGCAGCGTGAGCTGGTCACCTGGGACGCCGAACTGCCGGTCAGTCCGGCCGCCGAGGAGGTGCTGCGGCAGCGGATCGCCGCCGTCGGCGACGCCGCGGCCCGGGCCGCCGCCCAGGCCGGCTTCGACCGGCTCTGCGCCGCCCGGGACGCGGTGGTCGCGGCGGCCGGAGACCCGGACCGACTGCGGGTGGCGCTCGACGCGCTCGACGCGACGTTCACCGACCTGACCGGGCAGGCCGCACAACGCCGGGCCGGACAGATGTACGCCGGCCGGACCCTCTGCTACGAGGACACCAGCCGGGACCTGGACGTGGTCTTCGGAGCGCCGCTGCTGGACTCCGTCGCCGCGCCGCTGGCCGTGCTGCTGCGGGCCGCCCGCTGGCTGGCCGTCGCGCTCGAGGACGCGTACGGGGCGGTGTTCCGGGAGCTGTACGAGGAGCTGCGCGCCGAGGCCGGCGACGGCCCGGTCGCCCTGTCCGACCTGTGGTTCCTGGTCCAGGGGCTGTTCTGGGGCACCGGGGAGCGCCCGGTGGACGCGGTCGCCGCTCAGTTCGCCGCCCGCTGGGCGGAGTTGTTCGAGCTGGATCAGCAGCCTCCCGGCACCACCGAGGTGCGTCTCGACGTGGCGAACCTGGCCGCCCGGGTCGACGAGGCCTTCCCGGCCGTGCGCACGGACTGGTCCAACGCCCGGCTGCACAGCCCGGACCTGCAGATCTGCGCGGCCGACGCGGCGGCGCTGGCCCGGGGCGACTACACAGTGGTGCTCGGCGAGCTGCACGCCGCCTGGCCGTCGTTCGACTGTCAGGTGTTCACCCCGTCGCACCCGGACGTGGAGCGGCTGCGCGACGCGCTGGCCGCCGATCTCGGTCCGCACCGGGTCCGGCTGCTCTTCCCCACCGACTGGCCGCGGCGCACGAGCCGGGTCGCGGAGGCGCTGATCGGCCCGACCGACCGGCAGTTGGCCTTCGCGCCGGCGCCCAACGCCGACCCGGACCGGGTGCTGCCCACCGTGGCGCTGACCGTGCACGACGAGGCGGGTCGGCTGGTGGTCGCCGCCGCCGACGGACAGCGTTGGTCGTTGACCGAGGTCTGCGCCGGGCTGCTCAGCACGCACGCGGTCGACGGCTTCAAACTGGTCGCCGCCGCGCCGTACACCCCGCGGATCACCCTCGACCGGCTGGTGGTGGCCCGGCAGACCTGGCGGACCACTGTCGGCGCGTGCGGCCTGGGCGCGGTGACCGCGGAGCGGGCCCGCTTCCTGGCCGTGCGGGACTGGCGGCGCCGGTTGGGCCTGCCGGAGCAGGTGTACGTCAAGCTCGGCACCGAGACCAAGCCCTGCTTCGTCGACCTGAGCAGTCCCGCCTTCGCCACGATGTTCTGCGCCATGGTGCGGGCGGCCGGCCGGGACGGCGGCGACGCCACGACGCTGGTGGTCAGCGAGATGCTGCCCACCCCGCAGGACGCCTGGGTGCCCGACGCGGCGGGCCGGCGCTACTTCAGCGAACTACGACTGCACATCGTGGACACCGACAAGCCGGAGCTGATTCGATGAAGCACTTGTTGCCCCTCGGCACGACGGGCTGGTCGGTCTGGCGCGACGTGGTGCTGCGTACCGCCGGCTTCCCGGCCGACGGCCTGGCCGCCTTCGCCGCCCCGGAGGCCGCCGCCGCCGCGGACGCGCTGCTGGCCGGCGGGGACACCGCCGACCTGTTCGACAAGACGTTCGCCGAGGCCCTGGCCGGGGCCTCGGTGACCGCCGGCGAGATCGCCGCCGACCCGCTGCTGCGCGAGGCGGTCACCTGGCAGAACCCGGCAATGTTGACAGCCCTGGACGGGTTGCTGCGTACCGACCCGTCGGTGCGCAACCACTGGCGGCGCCGGCGCGAACTGAGCCTGCTGCGCTACTGGCAGCGCTACTGCGGCAAGGCCGAGACGATCGGCTTCTTCGGCCCGGTCTGCTGGGGCGTTCTCGACCCCGCTGAGGAGTCGACCCGGCTGCGCCCGGGGCCGGGGCTGCTGTCGGGCCGGCTGGTGCGCTTCGAGGCGTGGGCGTTGATCGCGTACGCCGATCGGCTCGCCGACGACCTGGACGTGCGTCGCTGGTGGGCGCCAGCGCTGGCGCCGCACCTGACGGTGGAGGGCCGGCAGCTGCACCGGCCGCTGCACCCCCCGCTGGAGATGTCCACGCTGGAGACCCGGCTGCTGGCCGGGTGCGACGGGCGTACGCCGGCACTGCGGCTGATCGAGGGGATCCTTGCCGACGGCGACGCCGGCCTGCGCTCCGCGGCCGACGCGTACCTGCTGCTCGACCGACTGGTCGAGCGTGGCCTGCTGACCTGGGACGCCGGTCTGCCGATCAGCCCCCGGGCCGAGCAGGTGCTGCGGGAGCGGCTGGACGCGATCGGCGCGGCCGACCTGCGCGCCGAGGTGATCGACGGCTTCGACCGGCTCTGTGCCCGCCGCGACGACGTCGCCGCGGCGGCTGGCGACCCGGACCGGTTGGGCGCCGCGTTGGAGGCGCTGAACGCGGAGTTCACCGAGGTCACCGGTCGGCCCGCCACCCGGCAGGCCGGTCAGATGTACGTCGGCCGGACGGTGGTGTACGAGGAGACCGCCCGGGATCTCAGCGTGACCGTCGGTGCGGGGGTGCTCGATGCCCTCGCCGCGCCGCTGGCCGTGCTGCTCCAGGCCGCGCGGTGGCTGACCGCGGAGATCGGCGCCGCCTGCGAACGACTCCTCGGCGAGCTGTACGAGGAGTTGCGCGCCGACGGCCCGGTGCGGCTGGCCGACGTCTGGTCCCTGGCCCAAGGGCTGCTGCTCGCCCCGGAGGGGCCACTGGCTGCCGCCGGAGCCGGCTTCACCGCCCGCTGGGCGGAGTTGTTCGACCTGGCCGCGCTGCCGCCGGGGCAGTCGGAGCTGCGGCTCAGCGCCGCAGAGCTGACCGAGCGGGCCCACCGGGTGTTCCCGGCGACCGCGCCGGGTTGGCCGTCCGGCCGGATCCACAGCCCCGACGTGCAGATCAGCGCCGTCGACCTGGACGCGTTGAACCGTGGTGAGTTCCTGCTGGTGCTGGGCGAGCTGCACCCGGCTCACGTGCCCTTCGACAGCGCGGTCTTCGTGCCGTTCCACCCGGACCCGGTGGCGCTGCGCGCCGGGCTGGACGCCGACCTCGGCCCGGCCCGGGTCCGGGTGCTCTACCCCGAGGGCTTCCCGAGGGTGACCACCCGCACCACGTACGGGCTGAACAGCGCGGCCGACCGGCAGCTCGGCATCGACACCGCCCGCGGCGGTGAGATCGACCGGTTGGTCCCCGCCACCGAGGTGCGGGTGGTGCCGGCGGGTGACCGGCTGGAGGCGGTGCTGCCCGACGGCAGCCGCTGGCCGCTGGTGGAGGTCTTCGCCAACCTGCTCGGTTCGTTGCTGTTGGACAGCTTCAAGTTGCTCGACCCGGCGCCGCACACGCCCCGGATCACCATCGACCGCCTGGTGGTGGCCCGGCGGACGTGGCGGACCACTGTGGGGGACAGCGGTCTGGCCGGGGTGAAGGGGGAGGCCGGCCGGTTCCTCGCGGTGCGCCGGTGGCGGGCCCGGCTCGGCCTGCCGGAGCGGGTGTTCGTGAAGCTCGGCACCGAGGTCAAGCCCTGCTATGTGGACCTGACCGGCCCGCTCCACGCCCAGTCGCTGTGCGCGATGGTCGACGCCGCCGCCCGTACCGGGCCGGACGTCGCGATCGTGGTCACCGAGTTGCTGCCGACGCCCGACGACAGCTGGGTGACCGACGCGGAGGGCCGCGGGTACGTCAACGAGCTCCGCCTGCAGGTCACCGATCCGAGCAGCTACCCCGGGGGGAACGGGTGACCGACATCCTGTCCGTCAGCGCCGTGCGGGGCGAGTCGTTGCCCTGGCCGGACGCGACGCTCGCCGAGCTGGTCGTGGCGCAGGCCGCCCGCACCCCGGACGCGGTGGCCGTGCGCCAGTGGGACACCCGGATCAGCTATGCCGAGCTGCTGTCCCGGGCCGCCGGGGTGGCCGCCACGCTGCGTGCCCGGGGGGTCGGTCGGCAGACCCGGGTGGGCGTGTGCGGCACCCGCCGACCCGACTTGGTGGCCACCGTGCTCGGTGTGCTGCTGGCCGGCGGTTGTTACGTGCCGCTGGAGCCGGGCGGCCCGCGTCGGCGGTTGCGCGGGATCGCCGCCGACGCGGGCCTGTCGCTGGTGGTGGGCGACGCCGCGGAGGCCGAGTTCGGCGCCGCGCCCGGCGTCGAGGCGATCGGCCTGCCCGGTCCGGCTCCCCTCGCCCCGTGCCCGGCCCGCCCCGGCGATCCGGCGTACGTGCTGTTCACCTCCGGCTCTACCGGCCGACCCAAGGGTGTGCTCACCACCCATCGCAACGTGGTCGAGTTCGTCAGCGGCGTGGTCGCGCTCAGCGGCGCGGACGCCGGCGTGCGCAGCCTGGGCATCGCCTCGCTGGGCTTCGACGCGGCGACAATGGACCTGTTCGTCCCGCTGCTGCTCGGCGGCACGGTGCAGCTGCTCGGCGCCGAGGACCGCGCCGACCCGGTGCGCCTGGCCCGGTTCATCGTCGCGCACGAGGTGAACTGGGGCTTCATCACGCCCACAGTGCTGGCCATGCTCGACCCGGAGGAGGTGCCCGACTGGCGCACGGTGCTGTGCGGTGGCGAGGCCGTCCCGGCCGCGCTGGCCGCGCGCTGGGCGCCCGGCCGGCGCTTCCTCAACGGGTACGGGCCGACGGAGACCACGGTGCTGGCGGTCAGCGGCCCGTTGAGCGCCACCGAGACCGACCCGGTGCCGATCGGCCGGCCGCTGCCCAACCACCGCGCGTACGTGGTGGACGCCGCGCTGGACCCGGTGCCGGTGGGGGAGACCGGTGAGCTGCTGATCGGCGGGCCCGGGCTGGCCGACGGATACCTGGGCCGGCCCGCGCTGACCGCCGAGCGTTTCGTCCCGGACCCGTTCTCCGGCCTGCCCGGTGAGCGCCTGTACCGCACCGGTGACCTGGTCCGCCACGACCCGGACGGGCGGATCGTCTACCTCGGCCGGGCCGACCGGCAGGTCAAGATCCGAGGGCAGCGGATCGAGCTGGGTGAGGTCGAGGCGGTGCTGGCCGACCTGCCCGGCGTCGCCTCGGTGGCCGTTGAGGCGGTGGCCGGGCCGGCCGGCACCGAGCTGGTCGCGTTCCTCACCCCGACGGACGCGCCCGACGACGCGCGGCTGCGCGCGTACGCCGGCAGTCGGCTGACCGCCGCGATGCTGCCGGCCCGGGTGCTGCGCCGCGCCGCGCTGCCGGTGAGCCCGACCAGCGGCAAGCTGGACCGGTCGGCGTTGCGAGCGCTGGCCGTCACCGCCCTCACCACCCCACCGGCCGAGCCGGGCGGCGCGCCCGCCGACGCGGCGGTGCCCGCCGACCTGACCGACGACCCGGTCGCGGCGGCGGTGGCCGGGATCTGGACCCGCCTGCTGGGCACGCCGCCGGGCCCGGACACCGACTTCCTCGCCGCCGGTGGCAACTCCATCGCGGCGATGCGGCTGGTGGCCGCCCTGCGCGCCGAGCTGGGCCGGCAGGTGGACACCCGGGAGGTGTTCGCGCTGCGCGGCTTCGGCCGGTTGGTCGAGCAGGTCGCCGTCGCGCCGAGCGCCGGCGACGAGTTGAGCACCGGCAACCCGCCGACGCTCTCCCCGCCGCAGCGCAGGCTCTGGTTCGTCGACCAGCTCGCGCCGTCCAGCGCGCCGTACAACATCGCGGTGGCGCACCGGTTGCGCGGGCCGCTGGACACGGCCGCGCTCGGCGCCGCGCTGCGGGCCGTGGCCGTCCGGCACGACGTGCTGCGGTGGCGCATCCCGCAGACCGGCGGCGTGCCGTACGCGGTCTGCGCGGAGCCCACCGACGTGGCGGTGCCGGTGGTCGACCTGACCAACAGCGCCGACCGGGAGGCGGAGCTGGCCCGGATGCTCGCCGCCGGCGCCGCGCACCCGTTCGACCTGGCCACCGGGCCGCCCTGGCAGGTGACCGTCTACCGGCTCGGGCCGGACGAGCACGTGCTGGCGGTCACCTGGCACCACGCGGTCTTCGACGGCTGGTCCGAGCGCGTCTGCTACGACGATTTGGCCACCGGGTACGGCCGGGCGGTGGCCGGCCAGCCGCCCGCGCTGCCGGAGCTGCGCGCCCGCTACGCCGACTACGCGGTGTGGCGGGACGCGCGGGACCGGCGTCGGGGCGAGGCCGATCTGGCCTGGTGGGCCAGGCACCTGAGTGGCGCGCCGACAGTCCTGGAGCTGCCCCGCGACCGGCCCCGGCCGGCGGTGCAGACCTACGCGGGCGCGGAGGCGTCCGTCCGGTTGTCGGCGCCGGCCGACCACGTCGTGCGGGAACTGGCCGCGCGGCGCGGCACGACGGTCGCCGCGGTGCTGCTCGCCGCCTTCGGTGAGCTGATCGCCCGGCTCACCGGCGGCGACGACCACGTGCTCGGGGCGATCGTCGCCGACCGGCGGCTGGCCGCCTTCGACGACGTGGTCGGCTTGTTCATCGACACCGTGCCGGTCCGGGTACGGACCGCCGGCGCGAGCTTCGCCGAGCTGGTCGACCGGTGCGCCGGCGAGCTGCACGAGGCCACGGCGCACCCCGGCGCGCCACTGGAACGCATCGTCGAGGCACTGGGCGTCGGCCGGGACACCGCCCGGGCGCCGCTGGTGCAGGTGCTGTTCAACGTGCTCAACTTCGCCCCGCCCCGGCTGGACCTGAGCGGGCTGAGCGCCGAGCCGGTGGCCGTGCCGAAGCCCGGCTCGCCGTTCGACATCACCGTTTACGTGGTGGAGCGCGACGGCCGGGCCGGGGTCGAGGTGGTCTACAACCCCGACCTGTTCGACGCCACCCGGATCGAGGACCTGCTCGCCGACCTGGCGGATCTGGTGGACGCGCTGGCCGCCACGCCGCACGCGCCGGCCCGTGCGGTGGCCGGGGACCTGCCCCGGCCCACCGTGCGGGTGCCGCAGCTCGGCGCCATGACGGTCGTCGGTGCGGAGGCCGCCGGCCCGCCGCCCGGTCTGCTGCCCGCCGGACCGGACGGGCTCACCGAGACCGAGGAGCTGATCGCCGGCATCTGGCGGGAGGTCCTCGAGCGGGACCGGGTCGGCGTCACCGACAACTTCTTCGACATCGGCGGCCACTCGCTGGCGCTCGCCGCCGTGCACGCCCGGCTGACCGCCGCCACCGGCCGCTCGATCCGGATGCTCGACCTGTTCCGCCACCCCACCGTCCGGGCCCTCGCCGCCAGCCTGGACGGCGCCGCCGACCGGCCGGAGCTGGCCCGGGCCGCGATGCGGGCCGCCGCCCGCCGTGGCCGTACCCGCCGTATCCCTCCGCGCCGCCCTGGCGGCACCGCGTGACGAAGGACAGCCTGATGAGCAACCCGACCACACGGCCCGACGACGCCACCGACCTGGCGGACGAGGGCATCGAACCGATCGCGATCGTCGGCCTCGCCGCGCGCCTACCCGGCGCCGCCGACGTGCACGAGTTCTGGCGCAACCTGGTCGACGGGGTCGAGTCGGTCACCGAGCTCACCCGCGAGGAGCAGTTGGCCCGGGGCGCGACAGTCGACGAGGTCGACGATCCGGGCTGGGTCAACCGTGTCCCGCTGGTCGACGGGTACGACGAGTTCGACGCCGGGTTGTTCGGGATGACCAACCGGGAGGCCGAGCTGACCGACCCACAGCACCGGCTGTTCCTGGAGACCTGCCACACCGCGCTGGAGGACGCCGGCTACGACCCGTCGCGCTACGATGGCGCGGTCGGCGTGTACGCGGGCACCGGCGGCAACATGTACCTGCAGCGCAACGTGCTGCGTAACCAGCGGGCCGGCGGCAACCCGCACACCGCGGTGTCCATCGCCACCGGCAACTCGCCGAACTACGTGGCCACCAACGTGTCGTACCGGCTGGACCTGCGTGGGCCCAGCATGACCGTGCACACCGCCTGCTCGACCTCGTTGGTCGCCTTCCACCTGGCCTGCGAGGCGCTGCGCAACGGCGAGTGCGACATGGCCCTGGCCGGCGGGGCGAACATCGAGCTGCCGCACGTCGGCTACCTGGGGATGGAGGGCTTTACCTCGCCTGACGGCCGGTGCCGCCCGTTCGACGCCGAAGCGAACGGCACGGTGTGGGGCAGCGGAGTCGGGGTGACCCTGCTCAAGCGGCTCTCCGACGCCATCGCCGACGGCGACACCGTACGCGCCGTGGTGCTCGGCAACGCGATCAACAACGATGGCGCCGGCAAGGTCGGCTTCACCGCGCCGAGCGTCGACGGGCAGATGGCGGTGGTCGCCCAGGCCGTGGCGATGGCCGACGTCGACCCGCGCACCATCACCTACGTCGAGGCACACGGCACCGGCACGGCGATGGGCGACCCGATCGAGGTGGCCGCGCTCTCCGCGGTCTACACGAAGGACACCGACGAGCGGGGCTGGTGCGGCATCGGCTCGGTGAAGTCGAACATCGGGCACCTCAGCCAGCCGTCGGGCATCGTCAGCGTGATCAAGACGGTGCTGGCCATGGAGCACGGTCTGATTCCACCGACGATCAACTTCGAGACGCCGAATCCGGCGGTCGAGTTCGCCGACACCCCGTTCTTCGTGGCGAACACGCTGACCAAGTGGGACGCCGACGGCGGGCCGCGCCGGGCGGGGGTCAGCTCGTTCGGCATCGGCGGCACCAACGCGCACGTGGTGCTGGAGGAGGCGCCGGCGGCGTACCGGGACGACCGGCGGGTGCGCCCGGCGCACCTGCTCCAGGTCTCCGCGGCCACCCCCACCGCCCTGGACGCGGCGGTGCGGCGCCTCGCCGATCACCTGGACGGCGCGGCCGACGCCGGGCCGGAGTACCTCGCCGACATCGCGCACACCCTGCGCGTCGGCCGCCGGCAGTACGCGCACCGCCGCGCCGTGGTCGCCACCGACCTGGCTTCGGCTGCCGCCGCCCTGCGTGCCCGCAAGCGCGGGCCGGAGCCGGTGACCGACGGTCCCGCCCCGAAGGTGGGCTTCCTGTTCAGCGGTCAGGGAGCCCAGTACGCCGGCATGGGCGCGCAGCTCTACGCCGAGCAGCCCAGCTTCGCGGCCGCCGTTGACGAGTGCGCCGAGCTGCTCCGCCCCGAACTCGGCCTGGACCTGCGTGACCTGATCCTCGGCCGCGACCCGGCGGCGGGGGAGCGCCTCGTCGAGACCCGCTACACCCAGCCGGCCCTGTTCACCGTCGAGTACGCCCTGGCCGTCCTCTGGCAGGCCGCCGGGGTGCGGCCGGCCGCGATGATCGGCCACTCCATCGGCGAGTATGTCGCCGCCACCGTCGCCGGCGTGCTGAGCCTGCCCGACGCGCTGCGGGTGGTCGCCGGCCGGGGCCGGCTCATGCAGTCGGTGCCGACCGGGTCGATGCTGGCGGTGGCGCTGGACGAGTCGGTGGTCGCCGCGCAACTGCCCGCGGAGCTGGCGGTCGCCACCGTCAACGGCCCGGGCACCTGCGTGGTGGCCGGCCCGACCGCCGCGGTCGAGGCGTTCGCCGCCACGCTGGACGGCAAGAGCAAGATGCTGCGCACCTCGCACGCCTTCCACTCGCCGATGATGGACCCGATCCTGGCCGAGTTCACGGCGCTGATGGGCACTGTCACGCTGCGCCCGCCGACGCTGCCGTTCCTGTCCAACGTCACCGGCACCTGGGTCACCGCCGAGCAGGCCACCGACCCGGCGTACTGGGCGGCGCACCTGCGGCAGCCGGTCCGGTTCGGCGACTGCGTCGCCACCCTGCTGGCGGCGGGCACCTGGCAGCTGCTCGAGTGCGGCCCCGGCCGGCAGTTGGCCAGCCTGGCCCGGATGCAGGTGGCCAGGGCCGCACCGGAGCAGCGCCCGCTCGCCCCGCTGAGCAGCCTGCCCGGGCCGGGCGACGGCACCGGCGACCTGGCCACCCTGCTCGGCGCCGCTGGCGCGCTCTGGTCCGCCGCCGTGCCCGTGCGCTTCGACGACGACCCGGCGGCCCGGCGGGTGCCGCTGCCCACGTATCCCTTCGAGCGCCGCCGCTTCTGGATCGACCCGGATCCGGAGCAGCCGGTCGTGACCGCCCCGGTCGAGGTGGGGCCGCGACCGCTGCCGCAGTGGTTCGCGGTGCCGGTCTGGCAGCAGGCCGCGCCGCTGCCGGCGGCCGAGCCGCTGGGCCGCTGCCTGGTGCTGACCGCCGGCCCGCGCGGTGACGCGCTGGTCGCCGGCCTGCGGGCCGCCGGCGCCGACCCGATCCTGGTACGCCCCGGCGACTCCTTCGCCGTGACCGACACCGGCTACCACCTGCGCCCCGGTGTGCGCGCCGACTACGACGACCTGATCGCGGCGCTCACGGCCGACGCGGTGCCGGCCCGGTTGGTGCACGCGTTCACGCTGGACGGCCCGCCGGCCGGCACCGACATAGCGGCGGTCTGGGCCGCGCAGGAGCGGGGCTTCTTCAGCGCCCTGCACCTGGTGCAGGCACTCGCTGGCGCCGGCCTGACCAGCGAGAACGACGGCCTCGCCCTGGACCTGGTAACCGCCGGGATCGGCGACGTCCGCGGCGACGACCTGCGTCGCCCGGAGCACGCCACCCTGGCCGGGCTGGTCCGGGTGCTGCCGGCCGAGCTGCCCGGGCTGGCCGTGCGGCTGGTCGACGGGGACCCGGCCGAGGACGACGTCGCCGCCGTGGTCGCCGAGCTGCGCCGCCTCCGGGACCCGGAGCGGGCCGAGGTGGCGCTGCGGGGGCGGCGTCGCTGGCTGCCCGGCTTCGAGCAGGTGACTGTGGACTCCGAGGCGGAGGCGGGAGCCCTGCGTGACGGTGGCCGGTACGTGATCACCGGTGGCCTCGGCGGCATCGGGATCACCCTGGCCGAGGACTTCGCCACCCGGGCCCGGGCCAGGCTGGTGCTGCTGGCCCGCTCCGGGCTGCCGGAGCGTGAGCGGTGGGACGACCACCTCGCGGTGCACGGCGACGACCGGGCCGGCCGGGCCATCGCGGCGATCCGCCGGATGGAGGCCGCGGGCGCCGAGGTGCTGGTGCTCGCCGCCGACGTCACCGACCCGGCCGACCTGCGCCGGGTCCGCGACGCCGCGCAGGCCGCGTACGGCGGCATCGACGGCGTCGTGCACGCGGCCGGCCTGCCCGGCGGGGGAATGGCCGAGGTGAAGGAGCGGGCCGAGGCCGAGCGGGTGCTCGCCCCGAAGCTCGCCGGCACGCTCGCCCTCGCCCAGGTCTTCGGTGACCTGCCACTGGACTTCGTGGTGCTGTGCTCGTCGATCACCGCCGTGGTCGGCGGCTTCGGACAGGTCGACTACTGCGCCGCGAACGCGTTCCTCGACGCGCACGCGCGCTCGGGCGCGGGCTGGCGGGCACCGGTGCTGTCGCAGAACTGGGGCGGCTGGGCCGAGGTCGGTATGGCCGTGGAGACCGCCGCGCCGGCCGGCTTCCGGGCGGCCGGCCGGGACACCGTCACCGCGGCGGTCGACCACCCGGTGCTCACCACGAAGGTCACCGGGCCGTACGGCACCGTGCTGCACGGGCTGGTCTCCGCGGCCACCCACTGGTTGCTCGACGAGCACCGGATCGGGGGTGTGCCGGTGGTGCCGGGCACCGCGCACCTGGAGTCGGTCCGGGCCGCGGTGGCCGCCGCGCTGCCCGCGCCCGGCCCGGGCGCGGCGGTGGAGCTGCGCGACGTGGTCTTCCTCGAGCCGTTCGCGGTGCCCGAAGGCACCGTCGCCCAGTACCGGGTGGAGCTGACCGGCACCGACGACGGCGGCACCGAGTTCGCGGTGCGGAGCCTCGCAGGCGGCCGGCTGCGGACCCACGTGCGGGGCGGCGCGGGCTGGACCGACGAGCCGGCACCGGCACCGCAACCGGCCACGGTCGTGGGTCGCCGGGTGGACGACGACGCGTCGTTCGGGCGGGGCCGGACCAGCATGCTGACGTTCGGGCCGCGCTGGGCCGCGCTGCGGGAGCACCACCTGGCCGACGGCGAGGAGTTGGCGGTCGTCGAGGCGCCCGCCGTGGCGGCCGACGACCTGCCCGTCTGGGGCCTGCACCCGGCACTGCTGGACGTGGCGACCGCGTTCGGCCGGGGCCAGGGCAGTGGCACCTACCTGCCGCTGTCCTACGGCCGAATCGTGGTGCGCGGTCCGCTGCCGGCCCGGTTCACCAGCCGGTTGCGGCACCGCACCGGCGGCACCGACGAGGTCGTCGCCGCAGACCTGTCGCTGCGCGACCCGGACGGCCGGGAGCTGGTCGAGATCAGCGACTTCGTGCTGCGCAGGGTGGACCAGGGCGCCGTCACAGGTGGCCTGAGCGGGCCCGCCGGCGACGACGCCGGGGCGGTGCCGGCCCCGTCCACCGAGGACATCCGGCCGGTGGACGGCGCGGAGGCGTTCCGCCGTAGCCTCACCGCCGGTCTCGGCGCCCAAGTGGTGATCGCCACCCGGACGGTGGAGGACATTCGGCACCGTGCCGGCCGGGTCACCTCCGGCAACCTGGCCGGCGACGAGGCGGCCACCGGGCCGGCCGTGACCGGGGCGTCGGCCGGCACCGCCGGGCCGGGCACCGAGTTGGAACTGGCCATCGCCCGGGTCTGGCAGGACCGGCTCGGGGTGCCCGAGGTGGGCGTCGACGACGACTTCTTCGCCCTGGGCGGCAACTCCCTGGTCGCGGTCCAGCTGATCGCGGCCATGCGCAAGGCGACCGGGGTGCGCCTGCCGATGCGCAGCCTCTTCGAGACCCCCACCGTGGCCGGGTTGGCAGCCCGGATCGAGGAACTGCGCGTCGCCGCGGCCGACACCGACGAGCCGGCCACCCCGGCACCGATCCCCGCCATTCCGCGACTGCCCCGCGCGTGACGAGAAACCAGGAGTGGAAAGAACAATGAGCGACACGATCGCCACGCTGCCCGTGGTCGTCGAATCCGACGGCCGGACACTGACCGAGCTGATCACCGCGCGCCGCGCCGAGCTGCGGGCCACAGTGGCCGAGCAGGGCGGGTTGTTGTTCCGCGGCTTCGACGTGGGCGGGGTGGACGGCTTCGACCGGGTGGTCCGGGCGCTTGCCGGTGAGCCGCTGACCTACACCGAGCGGTCCTCACCACGACACGCCATCAAGGGCCGGGTGTACACCTCGACCGACTACCCGCCGGACGAGGAGATCTTCCTGCACAACGAGAACTCGTACCAGGCGCGTTGGCCGTTGACGCTGTTCTTCTACTGCATCACCGCGCCGCAGACACTGGGCGCCACTCCGCTGGCCGACATCCGCCGGGTCTACCGGGAGATCGACCCCGCGGTACGCGAGGAGTTCGTCCGCCGCCGCTGGATGCTGGTGCGCAACTTCCACGGCGATTTCGGCGCGAGCTGGCAGCACGTGTTCGGCACCGACGACCGCGCCGAGGTCGAGGCGTACGCGGCGGCGAACCGGATCACGCTGGAGTGGGTGGGCCGTGACGGGCTGCGTACCCGTGCGGTCCGCGACGTCGTGCACCAGCGGCCCGGCTCGGACATCCCCCGCTGGTTCAACCACGCCACGTTCTTCCACGTGAGCAGCCTGGCCAAGGACCTCCAGGAGGGGCTGCTGGCCATGTTCGGCGCGGACGGGCTGCCGTCGAACACCTACTACGGCGACGGCGGCGAGATCCCCGCCGATGTCATGGACCACCTGCGCGCCGCCTACCGGGCCGCCAGCGTCCGCTTCGACTACCAGCGCGACGACGTGCTGGTGGTCGACAACATGACCGCCGCACACGGCCGGGAGCCGTTCACCGGCCCCCGCAAGATCGCCGTCGCGATGGCCGAACCGCACACCCCCGACACCGATGGAGCACTGTGATGGCCGAGCCCCGATTCCTGGTCGTGCGCAACGACGAGGAGCAGTACTCCATCTGGCCGGCCGGACGGGACCTACCGGCGGGCTGGTACGACGTGGGGTTCGCCGGCACCCGCGAGGAGTGCCTGGCGCACATCGACACCGTGTGGATCGACATGCGCCCCCGTTCGGTGCGGGAGTCGGCGTCATGACCCAGGAGTGGACCTTCCCGGCCTCCTTCGCCCAGGAGCGGGTGTGGACGGCCAACCAGCTCGACCCCGGTTCGCCGGTCTTCAACATCTCCGTGCCGTTCGGGTTTCCGGCCGGCGTCACCGCGACCCAGGTCGCCGAGGCGCTCACGCAGGTGATCGCCCGGCACGAGGCACTGCGCACCCACCTGCGGATGGCCGACGGGGTGCTGACGCAGGTCGTCCGGGCCGTCGAGCCGGTGGAGCTGCCGGAGCTGGACCTGACCGACCTGCCCGCCGACGAGCAGCAAGCCCGCGCCACCGACACGCTGGCCGAGCTGGCGCGGACGCCGATCCCGCTGGACGCCCCGCCACTGTGGCGGGCCCGGCTGGTCCGCTTCGCCGCCGACCGGCTCGGGTTGCAGTTCGTGGTGCACCACGCGGTCTTCGACAGCCACTCCGCGGTGCTCTTCGACGCCGAACTGGCCGCGTTCACGCGGGCCGCGCTGACCGGCGCGCCGGCCGACGTACCCGAGCTGCCCATCCAGTACGC
Organism: Micromonospora sp. NBC_00330; assembly: GCF_036136635.1. Lineage (NCBI taxonomy): Bacteria > Bacillati > Actinomycetota > Actinomycetes > Micromonosporales > Micromonosporaceae > Micromonospora > Micromonospora sp. NBC_00330. Next base: position 3,040,330 of record NZ_CP108012.1, on the reverse strand, counting down.
GGACTTCGCCGTGTGGCAGCGCGACCAGCTCACCGACGACGAGCTGGACCGTCAGCTCGCCTTCTGGCGCGACAGCCTGGCCGGTGCGCCGACGGTGACCGGCCTGCCGCTGGACCGGCCGCGCCCCGCCCAGCTCGGCTTCGCCGGCGACGAGGTGCGCTTCGACCTTCCCGACGGGCTGCTGGACCGGGTCGGGCAGCTCGCCGCTGGCACGTCTGCGACTCCGTACATGGTGCTGTTGGCCACCTTCGCCGCGCTGCTGTCCCGCATCTCGGGCGACCCGCAGGTGGTGGTAGGTGTCTCCACCGCCGGCCGGGACGCCGCCGAGCTGGCCCCGTTGATCGGTATGTTCGTCAACCCGGTCGCGGTGTCCTGCGACCTGACCGGCGACCCGAGCGGCACCGAGCTGGTCGGCCGGGTCCGGGCCGGTCTGGTGGACGCGATGGAACATGGGCAGACGCCGTTCCAGCGGATCGTCGAGGCGGTCGCCGCCCACCGCGACCCGTCGGTGCAGCCGGTGTTCCAGACCGCACTGAACTTCATCCCGGACTCCGGCCTGGACGCGGTGGCGCTGGGCACCACCAAGGACGACCTGGCGTTCGACATAACGCGCGGCACCAGCCGCCTGGTCTACCGCACCGACCTGTTCGACCGGGCCACCGCCGAGACTGTCGTCGCCCGCTACCTGCGGTTGCTCACCGCCGTCGTCGCCGACCCGGCCACCAGGCTGTCGGCGCTGCCGTTGCTCGACGACGCCGAACGCGACCTGCTGCGCACGTGGGCCGGCACCGGTGGCGAGGTGGTGCCGACCACCGTGGTCGCCGAGGTGCAGCGGCAGGCCGCCGCCACCCCGGCGGCGGCCGCGCTGCTCTGCGACGGGATGGAGTTGAGCTACGCCGAGATGTCCGCCCGAGCCAACCGTTTGGCCCGGTTGCTGGTCGAGCGGGGTGCCGGCCCGGAGACCCGGGTCGCGTTGCTGCTGCCGCGATCGGTGGAGCTGCTGGTGGCGATCCTTGCGGTGCTCAAGGCCGGTGCGGCGTACCTGCCCGTGGACACCGACTACCCGGCGAACCGGATCGGCTACCTACTCACCGACGCGCAGCCGACGCTGGTGCTGGCCACCCCGCAGACGGCCGCGCTGGCCCCGGCCGACGCGCTGGTGCTCGACTCCACGACCGCCGCCGACCTCGACGACACCGACCTGCTCGATGACGACCGCCGGTCGCCGCTGCGCCCGGAGCACCCGGCGTACGTCCTCTACACCTCCGGCTCCACCGGCCGGCCCAAGGGTGTACTGGTGGAGCACCGCGCGGTCACCGCGTACCTGGCCTGGGCCCGGGACACCTACCCGGGGCTGGCCGGCACGACTCTGCTGCACTCGCCCGTCACGTTCGACCTGACAGTGACCGGGCTGCTCGGCCCGCTCACCGTCGGCGGCACGGTCCGGCTGGCGGGCATCGACACGCCGGCCGCTCGGGCTGGCGGGCCGCCCACCTTCCTCAAGGTCACCCCCAGCCATCTGCCGCTGCTCGACGACGCGCTGTCGCCCACCACCGACCTGGTGATCGGCGGGGAGGCGCTGACCGGTGATCAGTTGGCCGGCTGGCGGGCGGCGCACCCGGAGGTCGCCGTCATCAACGAGTACGGCCCGACCGAGGCGACCGTCGGGTGTGTCGCCGCGCGGATCGCGCCCGGGCAGTCGGTGCCCGCCGGGCCGGTGCCGATCGGTCAGGCCACCTGGACCACCCGGGTCCACCTGCTCGACGCGGCGTTGAATCCGGTGCCGCCCGGTGTGGTCGGCGAACTGTATATCGCCGGGGCGCAACTGGCCCGGGGCTACCTGCGCCGACCGGCCCTCACCGCCGAGCGGTTCCTGCCCTGTCCGTACGGGCCGCCGGGGGAGCGGATGTACCGCACCGGTGACCTGGCCCGCTGGCGAGCCGACGGGACGCTGGAGTACCTGGGCCGCCGCGACAACCAGGTCAAGGTCCGGGGGATGCGGATCGAGCTGGGCGAGATCGAGTCGGTGCTGCGCGCCCGCCCGGACGTGGACGCGGCAACGGTCGTGGTCCGCGCCGACGGTGGTGAGTCGACGCTGGTCGGCTACCTGGTCGGCCCGGTCGACACAGCGGCGCTCGCCGCCGACCTGGCCCTCGAGCTGCCCGCGCACATGGTGCCGAATGCATTCGTCGTGCTGGACGCGCTGCCGCTGACGCCGAACGGCAAGCTGGACGCCGCCGCGCTGCCGGCCCCGGCGGTCGCCACCACCGACGGGTTCCTCGCTCCCCGTACCGACGCCGAGGCCCTGGTCGCCGAGGTCTACGCCGACGTCCTCCAGGTGGAGAAGGTCGGCGTCCTCGACGACTTCTTCGCTCTCGGCGGCAACTCGCTACGCGGCATGCGGGCGATGGCCCGCATCCGCGCCGAGGTGGACGTGGAGTTGCCGATGCGAGCGCTGTTCAGCAGCCCGGTGGTGGCCGAACTGGCGGCCCAGATCGAACAGCAGATCGCCGCCGAGCTCGACGAGCTTTCCGAAACCGAGGTCGCCGCGCTGCTCGTGGCGGAGAAGGACACCCCCTCATGACGGACGTGAAGGACACGGCCCGCGATCCCGCCCGGCAGGCGCTGATCGCCCAACGGCTGCGCCGCCGGTCGGGCGGCGCGCCCACCGCGCGGATCACCCCCCGCCCGCCGGACGCCGAGGTGCCGCTCTCGTACGCCCAGGAGCGGGTCTGGTTCATGGACCAGCTCGCGCCCGGCGAGGCGGCGTACCACATCGCGGTGCCGCTGCGGGTTCGGGGCCCGCTCGATGTCGCGTCGCTGCGCCGCGCGTTGGCCGACCTGACCCGCCGGCACGAATCGCTGCGCACGCGGTTCCCGGCCGACCCCGATGGTCGGCCCACCGTGGTGCTCGACGACCTGGTCGAGGTGCCGCTGACAGTGGTCGACGCCGCCGACGAGGCCGCCGCGCAGGAGTTGATCGACCGGGCCGCCGCCGAGCCGTTCGACCTGGCCAACGGGCCACTGCTGCGCGCCCTGCTGATCCGGTTGACGGCGAGGGAGCACGTGCTGTTGCTCGGCCAGCACCACATCGTCGGTGACGGCTGGTCGGTGGACGTGCTGCTGCGTGACCTGATCAGCCGCTACCGTGACCGGGAGCTGCCCAGCCTACCGGTGCAGTACGGCGACTTCGCCGTCTGGGAGGCGCGGGAGCTGGCCGCCCCGGGCACCCGTCGGCACCTGGACTGGTGGAAGGACAGGCTCACCGGCATCACCCCGCTGGAACTGCCATTGGACCTGCCCCGTCCGGCGACCCAGACCTACCGGGGGGACTTCGTCGAGTTCACCGTTGACCGGGTCACCACCGAAGGGCTGGCCGCGCTGACGCGCTCCTACGGCGGGACCCTGTTCATGACGCTGCTCGCCGCGTACCAGGTGTTCCTGGCCCGGCACACCGGGCAGGACGACTTCGCGGTCGGCGCTTCGGTGGCCGGGCGGTCGGCACCCGAGCTGGAGAACGTGGTCGGCATGTTCGTCAACATGCTGCCGCTGCGCGCCGAGCTGGCCGGCGAACCGAGCTTCGCCGAGCTGCTCCAGCGGACCCGCAGGGCGGTGCTGGACGGGCTGGAGCACGCCGAGGTGCCCTTCGCCCGGGTGGTGCACGAGTTGGGGCTGCCGCGCGACGTCAGCCGCTCGCCGGTCTTCCAGGCGATGTTCGTGTTGCAGAACTACGAGATGGGCCGGTTCGCCGGGGTCGCCGACGACGCCGGGGTCGGCTTCGAGTGGCAACCGATGGAGTTGCGCGCCACCCGCTTCGACTTCGAGCTGCACGCGGTCGAGACCGGTGACGGCCTCTGGGGCAAGCTGGTCTTCAACACCGATCTGTTCACCAGGGACACCGTCGAGCGGATGGCGCACCGGCTGACCACCCTGCTGCGCGCGGTGGTCGCCACGCCGGACCTGCCGGTCTCCGCACTGGATCTGCTCGCGCCGGCCGAGCGGGAGCTGCTGGCCGGGTGGAACGACACCGCCGGCGACTTCCCCCGGCAGCAGACCCTGCACGCCCCGATCGAGGAGCGCGCCGCCCGTACACCGGATGCGGTCGCGTTGCGGTTCGCCGGCCGATCGACGACGTACGCCGAGCTGAACACGGCGGCGAATCGGGTGGCGCACCGGCTGCGCGCCGCCGGGGTGGGCCCGGAGACCCTGGTCGGGGTCTGCGCGGAACGCTCGGCGGAGCTGGTCGCGGGCCTGCTTGGAGTGCTCAAGGCCGGCGGCGCCTACCTGCCGCTCGACCCGGAGTACCCGCCGGACCGGCTGGCGTTCATGGTCACCGACGCCGCCGCGCCGGTGGTGCTGGTGCAGGGGCATCTGCGTGACGTGTTGCCCGCGACCGACGCCAGCGTGTTCGTCCTGGACGACGAGTCGGCCTGGGCCGACCAGCCGGCGAGTGACCCGACTCCGATGGGCGGCCCGGCCAACCTGGCGTACGTCATCTACACATCCGGCTCCACCGGCCGGCCCAAGGGCGTGCCGAACACCCATCGGGGCATTGTCAACCGCCTCGACTGGATGCAGCGCACCTACCGGCTCGGTGCCGATGACGCGGTGTTGCAGAAGACCCCGGCCAGCTTCGACGTGTCGGTGTGGGAGTTCTTCTGGCCGCTGCGTGAGGGCGCCCGGCTGGTGCTGGCCGAGCCGGGCGGTCACAAGGACGCCGGTTACCTGCGTGACCTGCTGGTCGCCGAGCGGGTCACCACCGCCCACTTCGTACCGTCGATGTTGACGGTCTTCCTCGCCGAGGACGGCGTCGAGGCGGCCACCGCGCTGCGCCGGGTGATCTGCAGCGGTGAGGAGTTGCCGCTCGCCGCGGCCCGGGACTTCACCGCCCGACTGCCCGGCTGCGGCCTGCACAACCTGTACGGCCCGACGGAGGCGGCGATCGACGTCACCGCGTGGGCGTGCGATCCGGCGCTGCTGGCCGGGCTGACCAGCGTGCCGATCGGCGCGCCGATCAGCAACCTGCGCCTGCACGTCCTGGACGCCCGGGGCAACCCGTGCCCGGTCGGTGTCGCCGGTGAGCTGCACATCGGCGGGGTCGGGCTGGCGCGTGGCTACCACCGCCGGCCGGCGCTGACCGCCGAGCGGTTCGTGCCGGACCCGTTCGCCGCCGAGCCGGGAGCCCGGCTGTACCGCACCGGTGACCTGGCCCGCTGGCGGGTCGCGACCGGCGGCCAGCCCGGCGGGGTGCTGGAGTTCCTCGGGCGGATCGACCACCAGGTCAAGCTGCGCGGCCTGCGCATCGAGCTGGGCGAGATCGAGAGCGCGTTGCGCGCCCAGCCCGGCGTGACCGAGGCCGTCGTGCTGGTCCGTGAGGACACCCCCGGCGACAAGCGCCTCACCGGGTACGTGGTCGGCGCGGCCGAGCACGACGCGTTGAAGGTGGCGCTGAAGGAGACCCTGCCCGAGTACATGGTGCCGGCGGCGTTCGTCACCCTGGACGTGTTCCCGCTGACCCCGAACGGCAAGCTGGACCGTCGGGCGTTGCCCGCGCCGGTGGTCACCCGCGCCGAGTCGGTGGCGCTCGTCGAGCCGCGCGACGACACCGAGCGGATGCTCGCCGGGATCTGGTCCGACATCCTCGGCGTGGACGCCCTCGGCATCGACGACGACTTCTTCGACCTGGGTGGGCACTCGATGCTCGCGACTCAGGTGGTGGCGCGGATCCGCAAGGCCGAGCACGGCGGCCGGCCGGTCGGCGTGATGGATCTGTTCCAGCAGCGGACCATCCGCGACCTGGCCGCCTTCATGTCCGGTGACGGCGCTGGCGACGGCCCTCGTCGGCTGCTCTACGAGCTGACGAAACCGATCCCGGCGGCGCAGCGGGTGATCACGTACGTCTGCGTGCCGTACGGCGGTGGCAGCGCGATCGTCTACCAGCCGCTCGCGGACGCGTTGCCGGCCGGGCACGCGCTCTGGTCCCTGGCCATCCCCGGGCACGACGTGGGGCTCACCGAGGCCGCGCTGTCGTTCGACGAGCTGACCACCCGGGTCGCCGAGGAGATCCTGGAACGTGTCGAGGGCCCCCTCGCGCTGTACGGGCACTGTGGGGTTGGCAGTGCGATCGTCGCCGAGGTGGCCCGCAAGGTGGAGGCCGCCGGCAGGGAACTGACGGCCCTCTACATCGGTGCGATGTTCCCGTTCGCCCGGCCGAAGGGCCTGTTCGCGGCGGTGCGTACCCGGCTCGAGAAGTTGCGCAGCAACCGGCACTACGCGAGCTGGCTCAAGTCGATGGGGGTCGACACCAACGAACTGGACCCGGAGCAGGCCGATCGAATCATCAGCAACATGCGGGCCGACTCCCGAGCCTCGGAGGAGTACTTCACCGACCTGCTCGACCGGCGTGCGGTGAAGCTGCGCGCCCCGATCATCTCGGTGGTCGGCTCGGAGGACCCGGTCACGGACTACCACACCGAGCGCTACGCCGAGTGGCAGTTCCTCAGCGACCGGCTGGGGCTGGTGGTGCTGGATCAAGCGGGGCACTTCTTCCTCAAGTATCGGGCGCAGGAGTTGGCCGAGATCGTCACCCAGGTGCATCCGGCGCTGGTCGACGGTGACGTGTCCGCGTTGACGACGCGGGCCCGCGGTGAGGACGCCGCGTGGGTGGTGGCCGACGCCCGGGGCGTGGACGCCGTCACCACCCCGGCGCAGCCGGTGGTCCAACCGAGCATGGCCCGGTTCGTGGCGGTGACCGTCGGGCAGTTGGTCTCCACCACGGGCTCGGCCCTGACCGCGTTCGCCCTGCCGATCTGGCTGTTCACCCGTACCGGCTCGGTAGCCAACCTGGGTCTGCTCTGGGCGCTGGCGCTGATCTGCGGGGTGCTGATGCTGCCGGTCGCCGGGGCGATCACCGACCGGGTCAGCCGGCGAAAGATCATGATGATCGCCAGTTGCAGCGCCGGCACGATCCAACTGGTGCTCGCCGCGCTGCTCTGGACCGGCAACCTCGCGCTCTGGCACATCTACGTTCTGGTGGCGCTGAGTCAGGTGGCTGCGTCGTTCCAGCGCATCGCGTTCCAGTCGGCGGTGCCGCAACTGGTGCCCAAACGCTACCTGGGGCACGCGATGGGCATCACCCAACTCTCCAACGGCTTCGCCCTGCTGCTGATGCCGGTCTTCGCCGCGGGCCTGCTCGCCACCATCGACCTCAGGGGCATCCTGCTGCTGGACGTGGCCAGCTACCTGGTCGCGGTGGTCACCCTGGCCGTGGTCCGCTTTCCCGACCTGCTCGGCTGGCGGCCCAAGGAGCGGCTGCTCGTGGCGATCGTCAACGGCCTGCGCTATTCGTGGCGACACCGCGGCTTCCGTCTGATGCTGGGATACTTCGCGTTGGGCAACATCTTCCTGGCCCCGGCCCTGGTGCTCGTCACCCCGCTGGTGCTGTCCTTCGGCAGCGCCACGCAGGTGGCCCAGGTGGCCCTCGCCGAGGCGCTCGGCGCGGTTGCCGGTGGCGTGCTCATGGCGCTGTGGGGCGGCCCCCGCCACCGGCGCATGGTCGGTGTGCTGATCGGTAACCTCGGCACCGCGCTCGGCTGCATCCTCGTCGGTTTGGACGCGTCGGTCGTGATGATCGGCGTCGGGGCCTTCTGGTTGGCCATGTCGATGACCACCGCGCAGTCCATCTACGCCACCATCGTCCAGGTCAAGGTGCCGCAGCGCTTCCATGGCCGCGTGTTCAGCCTCAACCAGACCATCTCCTGGTCGACACTGCCGATCGGTTTTGCGTTGCTCGCTCCGGCGGCCACCGGCCTGTTCGAGCCGATGCTCGCCCCCGACGGGGTGCTCGCCGGGTCGGTGGGCGCGGTGATCGGCACCGGGGAGGGTCGGGGCATCGGCTTCGCGTACGTCTGCTTCGGTGCGGCGCTGATCCTGATCACGCTGGGCGGTTTCTCGATCCGGCTGCTGCGCCGCTTCGACCTGGAGGTGCCGGACTCGCTGCCCGACGACCTGATCGGCGCCCAGGAGCGGGAACGCCGGCTCGCGGCCCGCGCCGCGCAGCGCGAGGAGGAGCAGGTGCCGGCAGAAGGCTGAGTGGAACTTCCCACGGAGGCGGCGACATGTCACAGCTCCGGGTTCAGCTCGCTGTCGACCTCGACCAGACGGCTGGTGAGCGCAGCGGCTTTCCGGTCGAGGTCGGCGACGGCTCCGCTCAGCACCGGTCGGAAACGCTCGACCCGGCGTTCGGCGAGGCGCCCGAGGGCGGCCGGGAAGCCCTCCCCGGCGCTGAACAGCGGAGAATCCTCGCCCAGGACGGCCAGCTCACGGGCCGCCGGGAGACCACCGCCGGCCGCGAGCGCGGCCACGATGTCGACAACGATCGTGTACGCGTCCTCGCGGGACACCGCGCCGGCCGCGAGAGCGGCGGCCACTGTCGTGCCGGTCAGCCGCCGCTCGATGGTGACGACTCGACCTCCCACCGATTCCACCTGCGTGATCCGCGGTACCTGGAACGGCAGCGGCTTCGCGGTCAGGGCGTCGTAGAACGCTGCGGCCCGGCGGGACGATTCCACCGAACCGGCGAACCAGATCTTCGCCACCCGCGAGTCGTCGACCTCGTAGACCGCGCCGTCCATGCCCTCGCCCAGCAGCTTCGGGGTGGTCGTGCCGATCCACTGCCGGAGCACCCCCGCCACCTGGTCCTCCGCGAGGTGACTCATGCCTCGGGCACGTCCTCGGGCTCGGCGACCCAGGCGGAGAAGACCGGCACCCCGTGCCACGGGCCGGTGGCGCCGTCGGTCTCGGCGTCGGTGGCGACGGCCACCACCGCGTACGGGTGGCCGAAGCGCAGCTCGGCGGTGCGGGCCACTCCCTCCGGCGGCATGCTGGTGATCCCGGCCATGCCGGTCACCGCGGCCGCCTCGAAGCCGTACCTGTCGAACCGGGCCACCGCCGTCTGCCGTGCCTCGAAGCGCTCCACCGGCAGCGCCAGCGCCTTCGCGAGCAAGTCCACTGCGGCGGCGAAGCCGAGCGCCGGGGCGGTCAGCTCATGGTCGTTGCGAGCGGACCAGCAGGGGAGGACGGCGGTGTGCCGCTCTTCGCGGCCATCGCGGGCCCAGGTGTGTACCCGTTCCTCGGTCAGCATCCACAGCGGAGTCTCACCGAGCGGCAGGTCGAACAGCGAGCGGCTGCCCGCCGGTTGCGCGCCGTCGGCCACGCCGGCGCTCAGGTCGTACGCAATGGCCAGCACGTCGGCCGGTGGCACGTGCGGCGCGGCGGCCACCGAGAGGACGACCAGCCCCGCGCTGTCGGTCGTCTGGGCGGGTGCGGCGTGCACGATCACGTCACCGGCCCGCGCCGTGGACACGATGGCGCAGCGGTGGCCCTCGCTCGGGCTGCGTAGTGCCCGCCGTAGTTGGCCGGCCCACGGGCTGTCGACGCCGAGCGCGCGTGCGTCGGCGACGTCGAACGGGGTCGCCCAGGACACCCGGGTGGCCAACGCGCTGGCCAGGATGAACGCCACGTCCCAGTCGACCTTCAGGGGAAAGGTCTCGATCAGGCCGAGGGTGTGCTCGCGCGCCCAGGCGTCCAACCCGGCCTGATCGGGCAGTGCGCCGACCTCGGTCGTGCTGGGCAGCGCGGCCCGCCACGCCGCCGGTCGGTCGTCGCCCTGCCCCGTTCGGTGCCAGAGCGCGGTGGCGGACCCGACCAGCGGGTGCGGCGCGTCCAATAGTGTTCGGGCCACCTCGGCCGCGCTCGGCAGGTCGGTGCCCAGCGCCTGCGCAAGCTGCGCGGCGGCTTGGTCCGCCACGGCCGGATCGCCGTCGGCCGTCGTGGCAGTGACCGCGAGCAGCAGCCAGGCGCCGAGCGGGGACGCGACGTGGTGTCCGTCGCCGGCCGTGGCGTGCAGCCGCGCGGCGTACGCGGAGAGCGGCCCGTGCAGATCGGTCCTCATGTCCCCACTCTGCCCGCCGGCCCGGCTCATGACCACAGCTCGAACGGCTCGTCGATCTCCGTGCCGGCGAGGAACGGGGTGATCAGCCGGGGGAGCTGCCCGGGGTAGAACCGTTCCCGACTGGCGACCACCGCCGGCAACGGCCACCAGCGGAAGCCGAAGTAGTCCTCCCGCTCGTAGTCGAGCCGGTGCGCCTCGTCCACGTCCGGGCCGGGGCCGGTCAGCCGTACGGCGACGACGACCTCGTCCTGGACGTGCCGCAACTGGCGGTGCAGGAAGCTCGCCCGCCGCCGCCAGTTCGGCGCACCAACCTCGTCGGCGGTGATCACCATGCCGGTCTCCTCCCGCAGCTCCCGCACCGCCGTGTCGCGATAGGTCTCACCGGGATCCATGCCACCGCCCGGCAGCTCCCACCAGGTGCCCAGCCGGGCGTGGTCCGGGTCGCGGGTGTGGAACAGCAACACCCGGTCGGTGCCGTCGGTGACCACCACCCGCACCGCGCGTCGCTCCAGGATCGGCAGGTCACGGGGAAGCTCGTTCATCGGGCCAGTCTGTCGTACCGTCCGCTTCGGCGGCGGGTAGGCTGCCCGCCGTGGCTGGTCTGTTGAGGAATGTCGCGGCGCGTATCTCTCGGGTCGGTGCGGTGATCCCGTCGCCCCGGCGTACCGGGCCGGCGCCCGCGCAGGTGGCCCGCCGCCGTCAGGTGAGCGCCTTGCAGCGTCGGGAGTTGACCTACGCTCCGGAGCGGGACGGTCAGGCCGACCCGGGTGAGATCGTCTGGACGTGGGTGCCGTACGAGGACGACCCCCGGCAAGGCAAGGACCGGCCGGTGCTGGTCGTCGGGCGGCACAGCCGGACCCTGTTCGGGCTGATGCTGTCGAGCCAGAGCGAGCGGGACGGGCAGCGGCACTGGTTCGCGCTCGGGCCGGGCGAGTGGGACCGCGACAACCGGCCGAGCTGGGTCCGGCTGGACCGGGTGCTCACCATGCGCGAGGACAGCATCCGCCGGGAGGGCGCCGTGTTGGATCGTCCCCGGTTCGACCGTGTCGGGCAGGCGTTGCGCGCCGGCTACGGCTGGCGCTGAGGTCTATTCGCGGCTCGGGCCCACCGCGGCACTCTTCGCGTCCGGCGGCGGGTACGGCTGGTCGGCGAGGAGTCGGGCCAGGTGCGCGGAGTTGAGCGCCAGGGCCTTCGTGGTGCGGCCGGTGGTGTCGGGCTTGGGGCCGGCGTCGCGGTAGTCCACGGTCTGCAGTGCCTCACCGACCCAGTAGGTAGCGGCGGCGGCGGCGATGGTGAACCCGACCTCGTTGAGCGCCTGCTGCACCTCGCCGATGGTGTGGTGGGCGCCGTCCTCGTTGCCGACCACTGCGACACCGGCCACCTTGCCGTAGGTGAGGAGCCGGCCCTCGGCGTCGGTCTCGGAGAGTTCGGCGTCGAGGCGTTCGAGGACCATCTTGCAGACGCTGGAGGGCTGGCCGAGCCAGATCGGCGTGGCGATGATCAGCACCTGGGCCGCCATCAACTTGGCGCGGATCGCCGGCCAACCGTCGCCGTCGCCCTCGTCCGTGGACACCCCGAAACGCACGTCGTGATCGACGACGCGGATCATCTCGCCCTCCACGCCCTGCGCGGCCAGTTCGGCGAGCACCTCCCGACCGAGCTGCTCGGCGCTCGACGGCGTCGGTGACGGCTTGAGGGTGCAGTTGAGTACGAGGGCGCTGATGGTCGCCACGTCGGTTCCTCCCGGCGGTCGTGATTCGGGTACCGACTTCCCATACCCGGATAGGACGTCTCAGAACGCCCCGGCGACCGGCAAAACCGCTGGGTCGGCGGCGGGTGCGCTGGCATGGTGTCCGCATGGTGCAGGACGTCGCACTGGCCGAACAGGTGCGGACGGGCTTCGGCCTGCGCCTGTCCACGATGGAGCCGGTCACCTCCGGCGCGGACCAGCACGCCCGACTGTGGCTGGCTCAGACCGCCGACGGCGCTCGGTACGCGGTCAAGCTGAGCGGTAGCGGCACCCCGGCAGGCCTGGCCGTGACGGCGTACCTGGCCGAACAGGGGGTGCCGGGCGTCGCAGCGCCGCTGCGGGCCGACGACGGACGGCTGTCGCTCGACCACGACGGCCGCCGCCTCTCGGTGGTGCCGTGGGTCTCCGACCAGCGGGCGCTCGACGGCCCGATGACCGGCGCGCACTGGCGTGCGTACGGCGAGGTGCTGGCCGCCGTGCACGAGGTGCCGGTGAGCGACGAGCTGAGCCGGCTGCTGCCGGCGGGCGGCGCCGCGTACCCCTCGATCGTGACCGCGACCCGCGCGATGGCCGCGCGGCTGCGCGACCCGGACCCGGCCGACCTCGTGGACCCGCTGGTGGCGGAGCTGGCGGGGGTGTGGTCTGCGGTGGCCGACCGGCTGGGGGTGCTGATTCGCGAGGTCGAGCGACGCGCCGTCGACCAGCGCGACAGGCCCGGCTCGAATGTCGTCTGCCACGGCGACCCGCACCTGGGCAACCTGCTGCTCGGCGCGCACGGGCGGGTCTGGTTGATCGACTGGGACGACGCTGTGCTCGCCCCGCCCGAGTGCGACCTCATGTTCGTCCTCGGTGGGGTGCTCGCCTTCGCGCCGATCACTGCCGAGCAGCAGCAGGCGGTGCTCGCCGGTTACGGCAGGACCGACGTCGACCCGGTGCGCCTGGCCTGGTTCCTCGCGGTCCGCGCGCTGGACGACCTCAGCGACTGGACCCGTCAGGCCGTGGACCTCGACGCCGAGGCGGCCGACCGGGATCGGGCGGCGCGGATCGTGCGAGGGCTGGTGTCACCGATGGGTCTGGTCACCCTCGCCGACGCGGCGTTGCACGACAGTGACCGGCGGCTGTGAGCGGCGATCACGCCGTCTACCTGGGACAAAAAGTAAGGCAAAGAGCGGATTCGCTCTCTGCCACCTCCAACATATATCGCACCGGGGGCCTTGCGGCAAGACCCGGGTGGTGCCGCAGAATCTCCAGCCGACGCCCAAATCTGGGAAAATCGGGGGATTCCATGATCGATGTCATCATTGCTGGCGGCGGACCGACCGGCTTGATGCTTGCCAGTGAGTTGCGGCTGCATGGGCTGCACGCGCTCGTGCTCGATAAGCAGACCGAGCCGACCAGCTACGTCCGCGCGCTCGGCCTGCACGCACGCAGCATCGAGGTGATGGACCAGCGAGGTCTGCTGGAGCGGTTCCTCGCCCTCGGACAGCAGCACCCGGTCGGGGGCTTCTTCGCCGCGATTCCCAAGCCGTCGCCGGGCGGGCTGGACACCGCCCACGCGTACGTCCTCGGCATTCCGCAGACCACCACCGACCGTCTCCTGAACGAACACGCCAGCGAGGTCGGCGTCGAGATCCGGCGCGGCAGCGAACTCGTCGGGCTGAGCCAGGACGACAACGGGGTGGGCGTGCGGCTGGCCGATGGTACGCAGTTACGGTCGCGCTACCTCGTCGGCTGCGACGGCGGTCGCAGCACCGTACGCGGGCTGCTCGGTGTCGGCTTTCCCGGCGAGCCCAGCAGCGTCGAGACGCTGCTGGGCGAGATGGAGGTGGGCGTGCCGCCGGAGACGGTGGCCGACGTGGTGGCCGAGGTCCGCAAGACCCATCTCCGATTCGGTCTCGGGCCCCTCGGAGACGGGGTGTACCGCGTCCTGGTCCCGGCCGAGGGGGTGGTCGAGGACCGCACGGTCCCGCCGAGCATCGACGACTTCAGACACCAACTGCGGGTGTACGCGGGCACCGACTTCGGTGTCCACTCACCACGCTGGCTCTCCCGCTTCGGTGACGCCACCCGGCTGGCCGAGCGTTACCGGGTCGGCCGGGTGCTGCTGGCCGGCGACGCGGCGCACATCCACCCGCCGACCGGCGGGCAAGGGCTCAACCTCGGCATCCAGGACGCGTTCAACCTCGGCTGGAAACTGGCCGCCGAGCTCAACGGCTGGGCGCCGGAGGGGCTGCTGGACAGCTACCACAGCGAACGGCATCCGGTGGCCTCGGACGTGCTGAACAACACCCGGGCGCAGATGCTGCTGCTCTCACCCGAGCCGGGGCCGCGGTCCGTGCGCCACCTGCTGTCGGAGCTGTTGGACTTCGAGGACGTCAACCGGTACCTGATCGAGAAGATCACCGCGATCGGGGTCCGCTACGACTTCGGCACGGGCCACCACATGCTCGGGCGCCACATGCGTGACGTACGGCTGGGACGGGGGCGCCTCTACGAGCTGATGCACGGCGGCCGGGGTCTGCTGCTCGACCAGACCGGCCAGCTCTCGGTCGCCGGCTGGGCGGAACGGGTCGACCACGTCGTCGACGTCAGTGAGGAACTGGAGGTGCCCGCCGTGCTGCTACGGCCCGACGGTCACGTGGCGTGGGTGGGCGACGACCAGGCCGGCCTGCTCAGCCAGCTGCCCAGGTGGTTCGGCGCGCCCGTCACCTGAACGGTCAGCGCTCGCCGAGGAACGCGCTGTCGACCAGTTGGCGGGGTGATCGGGCGCCGCCGAGGCTCTTTGCCTGGTACATGGCCGCGTCGGCGCGGCTGAGGGCGTCGGTGAGCTGGGCCGGGCCGGTCACCGGGGCGAGCCCGACGGAGGCGGTGACCCGGACGCTGCATCCGCTCAGCCGGATCGGCGCGGCGACGGTCTCGCTGAGCCGGCGGGTCGAGTGCTCGATCCAGCGCCGGTCGACTGTGGGGCTGGAGAGCAGCCCGGCGAACTCGTCGCCTCCGAGGCGGGCCACGAGGTTGTCCCCGGCGAAGCCGGCGAGGCGTTCGGCAACACTGATCAGCACCTGGTCGCCGGCGGCGTGCCCGTACCGGTCGTTGATCTGCTTGAAGTCGTCCAGGTCGAGCACCACGGCGATCAGCGGCTGGCCGGCGGCGTCGGTGAGCAGGGCGGCTGCCAGGCGGTAGAAGGCGCGTCGATTGGGCAGCCCGGTGAGCGGGTCGTGGCTGGCGGCGTGCCGTTCGGCGGCCAGCTCGGCCTGGAGGTGACCGATCTCGGCCTCGGCGCGCACCGCCCGTCGGCGTAGCTGCCAGGAGGAGAGCAGCGCGCCCGCCGCGCAGACGCCGGAGGCGACACTCATCGGATCCGGCACGAACCCTCCCATCGCCGCGACCGCCTCCAGCCTTCGGTTGACGCGGCACGCCGCGTCGGGCCCAGTTTTGCCTGATCGTTGCCCGTGTCGGGGTAACTCAAAGTGAACGGATGGGCACCGATCATGTGCGTTATCATGCTCGCCGTCGGATGCAGATGCAATAGCAGATGCACGTGCAGAACCGTCCAATGTCGATACCGCACCCCCTCGCCGTCACCGCTCCTCCCACGGCCACCGGCGGGCTCGTAACAGAAAGACGCCCCCATGCAGCAGCCACCCAATGGCGTACCGATCCACCAGTTGCCTCCGCTGAGCTGGCAGAAGAGTCGCCGCAGCAACCCCAGCGGCAACTGCGTCGAACTGGCCGAACTGCCCGAGGGAGCGGGCATCGCGGTCCGCAACTCACGACACCCGGAAGGGCCGGCGTTGATCTACACGGTGGATGAGATCGCCGCCTTCGTTCTCGGTGCGCGGGACGGAGATTTCGACCACCTGATCAACTGACCGTCCGGGGGTGGGTCGTCCCGGTGACGGGACTTATTCACCGGCGCGGAGGAGTTCACCTCACTGTCGGTCCATGGCATGCTTACACGTCGGCCGGGCCGGGGCGCCCGGCCGTCGTGGGTCGGTGTCCGGAGGTCCGCACGTGACGATGGTTCCCGCCGAGGGTGGCCCGACAACCGGGCCGACAGTGCTGCGCATGCTGCTCGGCGCCCAACTGCGCCGCCTCCGGGAGTCCAGCGGGGTGACCCGGGAGGGCGCCGGCTGGGAGATCCGCTCCTCCGAATCCAAGATCAGTCGGATGGAGCTGGGTCGGGTCGGCTTCAAGGAGCGTGACGTCGCCGACCTGTTGACCCTCTACGGCGTCACCGAGGACCACGAGCGTGACGCGCTACTCAAGCTCGCGCGGGACGCGAACAGCCCCGGCTGGTGGCACCGCTACGGCGACGTGTTGCCGTCCTGGTTCCAGTCGTACCTGGGCCTGGAGGCCGCCGCCGCGCTGATCCGCAGCTACGAGGTCCAGTTCGTGCCCGGCCTCCTGCAGACCCGGGAGTACGCCCGGGCGGTCGTGCTGCTCGGGCACGGCGCGGCCGGCCCGGGCGAGATCGACAGGCGCGTCGGGCTGCGGATGCAGCGTCAGCAGCTGCTCCAGCGGCAGAACCCGCCGCAGCTCTGGGCCGTGGTGGACGAGGCGGCCCTGCGTCGCCCCATCGGCGGCGCCGAGGTCATGCGCGGTCAGCTCACCGCGCTCATCGAGGCGACCAAGTCGCCCCACATCCGGTTGCAGGTCATCCCGTTCGCCGCCGGTGGCCACGCCGCCGCCGGGGGCGCCTTCACCATCCTGCGCTTCGGCGACCAGGAGCTTCCGGACATCGTCTACATCGAACAGCTCACCAGCGCCATCTACCTGGACAAGCGCGACGACCTGGATTACTACGCGGTGGCCATGGAGCGGCTCTGCGTCGAGGCCGAGCCGCCCGAGCGTACGGCGGAGATCCTCGGCGACCTGCTGGACGACCTCTACCCGGCCTGACTCCCGACTGACGTCCGTCCACCGTCCATGGTCGTCGAGCACGCTGTGGCCGTCGCCCGCCTGCCCTGACCGCTGCGGCCCCGCGGGGTCTCTCAGTCCACGTATTGACCGACGCCGACCGGTCGGGCTAGTCTCTGTATCGATACAGACTGGATCGATACAGAGAGGTGCCGGTGAAGCCAACACTGCAAGCCGTGGCCGACGCCGTCGGCGTCTCGCGCAGCACCGTGTCCAACGCCTACAGCCGCCCCGACCAGCTCTCCGCCGCCCTGCGCGAGCGGATCCTGGACGCCGCCCGGCAACTCGGGTACCCCGGCCCCAACCCCACCGCCCGCTCCCTGCGCCGAGGTTTCGTCGGTTCGATCGGGGTGCTGTTCACCTCGCAACTGTCGTACGCCTTCACCGACCCGTTCGCGGTCCGCTTCCTCGCCGGTGTCGGCGCGGCGGCCGAGCGGCACGGCACCAGCATGCTGCTGGTGCCGCTGCCCCCGGCGGTGACCGACGCCCGACAGGCGGTGGAGAACGCCGCCGTCGACGGGTTCTGCGTCTACTGCGTCGCCGACGAGGAATGGGCGTTGGACGTGATCCGCCAACGCGGGCTGCCGTTCGTCAGCACTGCCGCCCGCGACGAAGCCGGCGCCGACGAACGGTTCGTCGGCATCGACGAGCGGGCCGCCGCGCGCAGCGCCGCCGCGCACGTCGCAGGGCTCGGGCACCGTCGGGTGGCGCTGCTCGCCGACTCCGTGCTGCCCGACGCGCCGGCCGGCCCGCTCACACTGACCGGGGTCGACCAGGTGCCGCACCCGACCACCCGAGGTCGGCTCAGCGGGTTCGCCGACGCCTTCGCCGAGGTCGGCGTCGGCTGGGCCGAGCTGACGCTGGTCAACGTCCCCGGCAACAGCCGACCGGCGGCAGCCGCAGCCATCGCCGGTCTGTTCGACCAACCCGCGCCCCCGACCGCCGTGCTGGCCGGCTCCGACGTCCTCGCGCTCGGTGTGCTGGACGCCCTGGCCGCGCGGCCCGCCCATGATCGTCCCAGCGTCTCGGTGACCGGCTTCGACGACGTCCCCGAGGCCGCCGCGGCCGGCCTCACCACCGTCCGGCAACCGGCCGAGGAGAAGGGTCGGATCGCCGCCGAGCTGCTGCTCGACCCGCCCGCGGACGCCGCGGCCGGCCACGTGTTGCTGCCCACCGCACTCGTCGTCCGGGGCTCCACCGGACCTGTCCCGAGGAGTTGACCATGGAACTTCCCACCGGATACATCACCGCGCTCGACGCCATGAACCGGCACGTCAACTCGGCCCGACCGGATGCTCCGGTCCAGGTCGAACACCCCCGCCGGGCCCTGCTCGCCCCGACCCGACAGGTCACCGCCCTGGCCCTGCGTCGGCTCGCCGACCGCATCCAGCCGCGACCGCTGCCCGCCAGCCCGCGCTGCTCCTGACCCGCACCAATCCCATTCCGGTACGCACGGGACGAACAGTGTGGGTCCGGGCACGCAGAGTGGTCGACTGCGGTGTTGCCAGGCAGACTGGTGAAGCCATGTCGCCGCTCACGCCTACTCTCCGCCTCCACGACCGCTACGTACTGCACGAGCGGATCGGTCTCGGTGGCATGTCCGAGGTGTGGCGAGGCGACGACGAGGTGCTCGGGCGGCCGGTCGCGATCAAGGTGCTCGCCGGGCAGTTCGCCACCGACCCGCAGCTGCGGGCCACCATCCAACGCGAGGCCCGCGCGGCCGCCCGGCTGACCCACCCACACGTGACCCAGGTGTACGACTACGCCGAGGCGACCCTGGCCGGCGGCGTCGTGGTCCCGTACCTGGTGATGGAGCTCGTCGACGGTCACAACCTGGCCGACCGGCTGCGGACCGGGCCTCTGCCCTGGCCGGAGGCGGTCCGGGTGGCCGGGCAGATCGCCGCCGCGCTGGCGGCCGCGCACCGCATCGGCGTCGTGCACCGCGACGTCAAGCCCGGCAACGTGATGCTCACCGACACCGGCGCCAAGGTGCTCGACTTCGGCATCGCCGCGCTCGGCGGCCTCGACAGCCAGTCCGGCGAACCGCTGATGGGCACCCCCGCCTACTTCGCCCCGGAACGGCTGACCGCCGGCCCTCCCGACCCGGCGAGCGACGTGTACGCCCTCGGCGCACTGCTCTACCGCACCCTCACCGGGCGGGCGCCACTGCCCGTGCAGAGCTGGGAGGACGCGCTGGAGGTGCACCGGCGGGGCACCCCGGTGCCGCCGCTGCGGGTGCCCGGTCTTCCTGCCGACATCGCCGAGCTGACCGTCGCCTGCCTGGCCGCCAACCCGGCCGACCGGCCGAGCGCCGCGCATCTGGCCCGCCGCTTCGGCGCCGGACAGCCGGTCGAGCCGCCCACCGAGCTGCTGCGCATCCGGCCGGCCGCCCACCCGCCCACCCTGATCGACAGGTCGGTGGTGGCCCGCCCCGTCCCCGCACCCGTCGCGCCGGCCCGACGCCGTTCGCGTCGGCCCCTCGCCGTGCTCGTCGCGGCAGTGCTCGCCGTGCTGATCGGCGTCGGCGTCCTGTTCGTGGAGGATCCGCTCGGCAACCCGGGCACACCCGACCCGGCCGAGATCGCCGCTGCGCCGTCGACCTCCGCCCCGGCCCCCGCACCCACGACACACTCGCCGACGCCGGCCGCACCGTCCTCGCCACCCCCCGCCGCCAGCACCGCGCCCTCGACCGTCGGACAGCAGCTACCGGTCAGCTTCCGGGAGGTGAGCAGCGAGTTCGCCGCCGTCCTCGCCACAGCGGTCGCCCGTGGTGACGTCGACCCGAAGATCGCCGAAGATCTGCGTGACGACCTGGCCGACCTTAACCGCCGCACCAGGGACCGCGCCGAGCGCGTCGCCGACCTACGGGACCACATCGCCGAGCTGGTGCGGCGGGACCGTCTACCAGCGCAGACGGGCGCGAAACTGGACGCTCTGCTCGCCCGGGCCGACAGCTTCTCCACCAGCCGTACGGACGACTGATATCCCCGTCGATACCGCTGGCATGATGTCCCGATGCGGACACGTCTGATCTTCGTGCGACACGGCGAGTCGGTCCACCAGCTCGAAGGAATCATCGGTGGGCCACGTGGCTGTCGGGGCCTCACCGCCCTCGGCCACGAGCAGGCACACGACCTCGCCAACCGGCTCACCGCCGAGGTCGCCACCGACGGTCCGGTGGCGGTCTACTCGTCGGTGCTGCGCAGGGCCGTCGAGACCGCGCAACCGATCGGCGCGGCGTTCGGGGTTCGGCCCGTGGCCGACTGTGGCCTCTGCACCTGGCACACACCCCCGTACGCCGACGGCCTGCCGACCGCCCTCTTCCGCACCGACCACGCGGTGGCGGGTGGCGGCGTGTTCCGACCGTTCGAGGAGGGCAACGAGAGCTGGGCAGAACTGGTGGTCCGCGTCAGCCGCGCGATCATGGAGATCGCCCACCGGCACCGGGGCTCCACAGTGGTCCTGGTCGGCCACAGCGAGACCGTCGAGGGCGCCTTCCACGCGTTGGCCGCGCAGCCGGTGTTCCGGGCGTTCGACCTGGACGTGCCCCCGGCCTCGATCACCGAATGGACCACCGACCACGACCCCGGCGGTTGGCCACCGGCCCGATGGACGCTGCGCCGCTTCGCCGACACCGGCGGGTGGGTCAGAGGCTGACCCAGCCCACGCGGCCTTCAACCCGCCCGGGCTGGGGCGGTGCTAGTCGGCGGCCAGGATCTGCTCGCGCAGGATCTCCGCGTGCCCGCAGTGCTGCGCCAGCTCGCGCAGCACGTGCAGGTAGACCCAGCGCAGCGGCAGTGGGCCGCGCCGGTTGCCGCGAAGCAGGTCGTCGAGACCCAGGCTGGACGTGGCGCGGCGGGAGGCTTCGCAGGCATCCCGGTGCGCGCGCTGGACGGTGGCGATCGTGTCGCCGTCATCGAGGATGAACGACTCGTCCGGCGTGGCCGGGATGCCGATCTCGGTCCGGGGCCGACACGTGACGGCCTCGTCGAACCAGACCCTCTCCACGAACGCGGCGTGCTTCACCAGACCCAGCAGCGTCGTCCGGGACGGCACCAACGACCGGCGCGCCTGCTCCTCGGTCAGCCCGTCCAGGTAGCCGTTGAGCGCTCTGCGGTGCTCGTCGATGAACGCCTCGAACTGCGCCTGGGCCGACTGCCCGACGACATCATCGGCGAAGGTCGGAGGAAAGGAGGTCATTCCCGAAGCATTTCAAGGTCATTGCCGCCGCGCAAACAGCACACTCAGCCAAAGGAGAGAAGAGCGCCGCGCTCGTCGAAGCGGGCGGTGCCCGCCCAGGCGATCTCCCAGCGGTTGCCCTCCGGGTCGGCGATGTAGCCGGAGCGCCCACCCCAGGACCGGTCGGTCGGCTCCGCCACCACCGTCGCCCCCGCCGCGACGGCGGCTCCGAACGCCGTGTCGACCTCGTCGCGGCTGTCGACGTTGCAGGCCAGCGTGACCCCCGACCAGCCACCGGCCGGCGCGGGCACACCCGGCGCCGCCTCGGCGGCCAACTCCGGCAGCGGGTAGAGCGCCAACAGCACACCACCGAGCAGGAAGGCCGACCAGCCGTCGTCACTGGCTGGCAGCTCGGGCCAACCCAACGACCGGTAGAACGACCGCAGCGCGGCGACATCGCGCGCTCCCAGTGTGACCACTGACAGCCGGGAGGGGACAGTGCTCATGGGCCGACCGTAACGTGGTCGCCGTCCGCCACCCGCCCGGAGCGGACCACGGTGGCGTACGCGCCGACACACGGCTGGGGACCCATTCCGGGTGAGCAGGTCGCGCCAGCGATGGGGTTGCTTGGCGCTGGCCACCCGTCCACTGGCCCGATCCAGCAGGGCCAGCACGCGGTCACCCGCGACGCCGGTCTCGCCGATGTCGGCGGCCGAGGTCCGCTCTCCGAGCAGCGACTTGACCGGGTACCGCCGCAGCTGCACCACCCGTCCGGAGATCATTCCGTCACCCTAACCGCGCCCGCCGCCGCCCCGGTCGGGCGACGTGAGGCTGACGCTGACCGACTCGCCCGGGTCGGTGCCCGCGCGGGCGTACACCTCGCCGTCCGGCGTCCAGACGCCCGACCGCCCCGCCGCCTCGGTGTAGCCACCGCCGGTCGACCCGGCGAAGCTCGCCACCGCCACCCAGACCCGGTGCGCGGCGGTGATCCGGTGCGCCCGCTGGTCTATCACGGCGGCGTCGCCGGCCGTCTCCAGGACGCCCGCCGCGTACACGTCGATCCCGAGCGCGGCCGTCCGGTCCGCGTGCGCGGCCACGCCGGTGTCCTTGCAGATCGCCAGCCCCACCCGCCAACCGTCCACATCGAGCACGACCGGGGCATCGCCGGGCCGGAACCGGCGGGCCTCGGCGTCCCCCAGCCACATCTTCCGGTACGCCACCGTCGCACCGCCGCCGGTCACCGCCAGCATCGCGATGTGGTCGCCGGTGACCGGCGCACCGACCAGGGCCAGCGCACCCGCCTCGGCGCACGCCTCGACCAGCGGCGCCAACCGCGGGTCGTCGACCGACACGACCGGCGCGTCCAACTCGTACCCGGTCAGCGACAGCTCCGGAAAGACCACCACCCGGGCGCGCGCCGCGCGGACCGCGGCGGCGTGCGCCCGCGCGTTCGCCGCGACATCCAGGGGTACGCACGGCGGCTGGACCACAGCGAGCCGCAGCGGGGTGCGGCTTTCCACACCCCCACCGGTGTGGTCGACCCGCGCTGTCGGGCGGTCGGCCCCATGGTCGGCTCTCAGGATGACTTCGTAACGTGGGCGCATGATTCGAACGTCCCACGCCGTGTTCGCCACCGGAACCCCCGCCGCCGCAGCGGAGCCACCACAGGACGGGATCGTCGGCTACGTCACCGACCTGGTGGAACGACTCGGTGGGCCGGGTGCCGGCCTGGCAGTGGCGTTGGAGAACCTCTTCCCGCCGATCCCCAGTGAGGTGATCCTGCCGTTGGCCGGGTTCGTCGCCGCGCAGGGACGGATGAGTCTGATCGGTGCGATCTTCTGGACCACGCTGGGTTCGGTCGTGGGCGCGCTCGCGCTCTACCTGATCGGCGCGGCCCTGGGGCGCGACCGGATGCGCGCCATCGTCTCCCGGCTTCCGCTGGTCAAGCTCAGCGACGTGGACCGGACCGAGGCGTGGTTCCTGCGGCACGGTGTGAAGGCGGTCTTCTTCGGCCGGATGATCCCGATCTTCCGGAGCCTGATCTCCATCCCGGCGGGCGTGGAGCGGATGCCGGTGACCACGTTCCTGCTCTACACCACACTGGGCAGCCTGATCTGGAACACCACATTCGTGCTCGCCGGCTACCTGCTGGGCGACAACTGGCACCTCGTCGAGGGCTACGTCGGCACGCTCCAGAAGGTGGTGATCGTGGTCTGCGTGGCGGCGGCCGCCTGGTTCGTCGGGTCCCGCGTGCTGAAAGCCCGTCGCGCCGCCCGCAACCCCGAGCCGACCGAGCCCGAGCAGAGCGCACTGAACGGGATGCCCGACCCGGGCGGTCGCGGCACCCTCTACCGAAGCGGATCCTGGGCCTCGGACGAGCGCTAGTCAGCCCTCTTCTTCTACTTCACTCACGCGCCACCCGGGTCGCCTGCGGGCGGGTCAGATGACGCAGAGCAGGGGGAACGGGCGTGGTGCGGAAGGCGGGCGAGGTGGTGGGGGAGCGGCGTATCGGCAGGTGGTGCCTTCGGCTCCGGCTGCCGCTCGGCGTCGCCGTCGGCATCGCGACGGCCGCCGTCGAACTCGCCTTCCTCGCCGTCGTGGCCGCCGCATCCAGCGTGCGCGCGGTAGCGCCTGCGGCCGGCCGTCGGATTGCCGGCCTGACCGACCGGTACGGCGGGCGGCTGGCGCGGATGGAACATCGCCGCCTCGTCGGGCTGCTCGCCGCGGAGGATCTGCCCGCGCCGACCACCGTGGCGACCCGGCGGCAGCTCGGCTACCTGGCCGCCCGGCTGCTACCCGGCACGCTCGGCCTGCTGGCGTACGCCGTGCTCGGCGTCGGCCTGGTGCTGGCCGGGATCGTGCTGCGCGCGGCGGTGCGCGGAGAGCTGACCCTCCTCGACGCCCTGTCCCAGGTCGGCGTCGGGGCGGTGCTGTTACTACTCAACGTTCAGGCCGTTGCCAGCATCGCCGCGCTGGACATCCGGCTGGCGCGACGACTGCTCGGGCCGGGAAGTCGGGCGGAGCTGACGCGGCGGGTCCACGAGCTGACCACCAGTCGGGCCGGGGTCATCGCCGCGGTCGACGCCGAACGGCAGCGCATCGAACGCGACCTGCATGACGGCCTCCAACAGCGGCTGGTCGCCCTCGGCATGCTGCTCGGCCGGGCCCGGCGCGCCCGCGACGCCGACCGCACACACGCGCTGCTCGCCCAGGCGCACCAGGACGTGCAGCGGGCCATCGAAGAGTTGCGCGAGGTGGCGTGGCGGGTCTACCCGTCAGCACTTGACGACAGCGATCTGGGCGAGGTCCTGGCCATCGTCGCCCGCGGATCCGAGGTGCCGGTGCGGATCCGTTGCGAGCTGCCCGTCCGCCCCGAGCGGCAGGTCGAGACGGTGCTGTACTTCGTGGCCTGCGAGGCGCTCACCAACGCCGCGAAACACGCCGCCGCTACCCTGGTCACTGTCGAAATCGGAGTACGGGATGGGTGGATCCGGATGCGCGTACACGACGACGGCGTCGGCGGGGCGGAACCGACCGGACGCGGGTTGTCCGGCCTTGCGCGACGGGTCGCCGCGCTGGACGGTCGGCTGCTGGTGACCAGCCCGGCCGGCGGTCCGACGACAGTGGTGGCGCAACTGCCGTGCGACTAGTCCTGGCCGAAGACTCGACGCTGCTCCGGGAGGGTCTGACGCGGCTGCTCGCCGACGAGGAGCACGAGGTGCTCGCGGCGGTCGGGACCGCTGACCAGCTTGTCGAGGCGGTCGGACGATCACGTCCCGACGTGGTCGTCACCGATGTCCGGATGCCACCCAACCACACCGATGACGGCCTACGGGCCGCCCTGGAGATCCGTCGTCGGTGGCCCGACACCGGCGTCCTCGTGCTCTCCCAGTACGTGGAGCGGCGTTACGCCGGGCGGCTGCTCGCGGACCGTCCCGAAGGAGTCGGCTACCTGCTCAAGGACCGGGTCGCCCAGGTAGACGACTTCCTCGACGCACTCGACCGGGTCGCCGCCGGAGGCACCGCCCTCGACCCGGAGGTGGTCCGTCAGGTGGTGGCCGGCTCGGACCGGCCCGACCCGTTCGGTCGGCTCACGCCGCGGGAACGGGACGTGTTGCACGAGATGGCCCAGGGCCACACGAATCTCGCCATCGCCCAGCGGCTGCACGTATCGCAGAGCGCTGTCGAGAAGCATGTCAACGCGATCTTCGACAAACTCGACCTCGCACACGCAACGGGCTACAGCCGACGAATCCTCGCAATCCTGCGCTACCTGGGCAGCTGACCCGCCCAGCTCGTGGGCCGGGCACGGCGGCCGGCCCGGCGTGCGGGATCGCAGGCCTGGGCACGCGTGGGCGGGCAGAAATGCAGGATCGGAATCGGACGCGCGCTCTGGGGCCGGACGCGCGGATCGGAGGCCGGCCACACGGTCTGGTCCGGACGTGCGGGTCGGAGGCCGGCCACACGGTCTGGTCCGGACGTGCGGATCGGAGGCCGGCCACGCGGGGCCAGCCGGCATGCAGGATCGTAGGCCGGGCATGCGCGGGCCGGGGCCCGGCATGATCGACTCGGGTTTCATGAAGTCGGGGTGTCCGGGCGTCCGGGATGCCCCGACTTCCGTGAACCCGAGTGGATCACGCCCGGCCAGGGGTGGTTTGGGGTCGCGCGAGCCTCGCCGTCTGGGCGGTTTGCCCGTTGATGGGTGTTTGTGGGGTGTGGCCGGGTGCACTCGTGGGCCGGAATCATGGCCGGGCCGGGGTCGTTACATACCCTGACGATCGCAGTACCACCGACCCGCCGTCCGACCTCGGGGGCTGGTCACGCCGGTTGGAATGCCAGCCCGCGCCCGGTCGTTACAGTCCCCACGAACGACCGCAGGCACCGCCACGACGAGGGTGCCGGAAGATGGGCCACCCCCGGAATGACCCTGGCCCCCGGGTCGTTACACAGGGACCCGGCGCCACGAGCCCCCCCCGCTCGCCAGGTCGCCGACCCGACGCCCGACATGGCGTCACCCCTCAAACTTTCCCCCTTTGTACCTGCAGCGCCGGACGAGGTGCTCACACCCTGCCGCCGCCCCCCTTGGCGGTGTGGGTGTTCTACCCCCGAAGGAGCTACCCCCATGAACACGATCTTCCGTAAGAGCGTTCTGTCTGTTGCTGGTCTCGCGTTCGCCGGTGGTGTGTTCGCCGGTCCGATCGCCGCCCACGCCAACCCGGTGGATGCCAAGCCCGTCGCGGTGGCCGTGCAGTCGGCGGCGCCGAAGCCGCAGGGCGACCAGTCCCGGATCACGCTCAACGACGAGCAGACCGCGAACGTGAAGGCGATCATCGCCGCCACGAAGAAGGCCGGTCTGCCGGAGCGGGCCGCGGTCATCTCGATCGCGACGAGCCTGCAGGAGTCGAAGTTGGAGAACCTGGGTCACCTGGGTGACATGAACGACCACGACTCGCTGGGCCTGTTCCAGCAGCGCCCGAGCTCGGGTTGGGGTACGCCGGAGCAGATCACCGACCCCGCCTACTCGACGACCGCGTTCCTGAAGGGTCTGAAGCAGGTTGACGGGTGGCAGGACATGGCGCTGACCGACGCCGCGCAGACGGTGCAGGTCTCGGCCTACCCGGACGCCTACGCCCAGTGGGAGCAGCAGGCCACCGACCTCGTCGCCCAGCACTGGAACAGCTGACCCCGCACGCTTGAACCACAGCACCACAGCACCATCGCAAACGAGCACGCAGCACCACCGCACGGCAACACCACCGCAGGACACCGACCACTGGCCGGCACTCGCAAACCGGGGTGCCGGCCAGCGGCACTTCCGTTTCCGCGTGTGGCAGGCGCATGGTGGTTGGTCGCGGATCGTTGCGATGCCGGGTGCCCGCCGAATGCGGATTCGGCGACGCCGGTCCCCGCCGGAGGTGAATGGGGCGACGCCGATCCTCGCCGGATGCGGATGGGGCGACGCCGGTCCCCGCCGGATGCGGATGGGACGACGCCGGGTGCCCGCCGGGGATGTGGGGATGTGGGGATGCGGCGATGCCGGGTGCCCGCCGGGTGTGGATGGCGTGGCCCGGGTCGGTGGCTGCCGGCAGATCTTGGACAGTTTCCGTTACGCGCGAACGGAAACTGTCCAAGATCTCGTGGGTTATGGCCGAAGCGCGGCGCGATGGCGGGTGTCGTGGTCGTGCGGCGAGCGGCAGTGCAGCGATGGGACCCGGCGGCGGAACGGCCCGGCGGGGGTGCGGGAACAACGGCGCAGGCGGGCTGGTTGTGGAGGGTGTCGGTGTGACTCAGTGTCCCCGGGCCTCACCTAATATCGCCCTCGCGGAATACCGTTCGGCTGGAGCCGCGTCGTGCCACTCGCCGAGAGGCGACCTGCACACCGACACCAGCGCCGCCCCCGGCCCACCAGCCGGGGGCGGCGCTGTCTGTGCTCGTCAGTCAGAGCGTCGCGGCACAATGTCCGGATGACTGACGCGCAGCCGTGGTCCGAGCAGTCTGGCGTGCTCGTACTCCCCAGTGGGGCGACGGTGCGCGGACGCCGCGTCGCTGCCGCGACCTCGCCCGCCGACTTCGCCGTGCTGCTGGCACCTGGTCCGGAGCCAGCCTGGCCGCACCGGCGGATCCGGTGGCCCGATTTCTGGGTGCCGCTCGACCGCGCCGAAGCCCTCGACGTCCTAGGGGAGGCGCTGCGACGCGCCCACGACGGTGAACGTGTCGAGGTGGCCTGTCGGGGTGGGGTGGGTCGTACCGGAACGGCCCTGGCCGCGCTGGCGATCCTCGACGGTCTGCCGGTCGAGCGGGCGGTGCCGTGGGTGCGGGCCGGCTACCATCCGAAGGCGGTGGAGACCCCCTGGCAGCGGCGCTGGCTGCGCCGCGTCCCCTGACGGAGCGCCGCCGCCAGACCGCCGCCACCGGATCGCCGCCGACCCGACCGCCGCTGGAGCGCTACCGCCGCCCCGACCGCCGCTGGAGCGCTACCGCCGCCCCGACCCCCGCCGGAGCGCCGCCGCCGTCGCTCCTGCCAGCCGCCCGTGGCGCCGCGTCAGCCGACCGCCGCCGCTGGCACCGTCGAACCACGGTGCACCCGTCGCTGCTGTACTCAGGCCGGTAGCGGGCAGCGGTGTCAGACCTGGCCGATCACCGCCGGGTCGTTGACGTACGCGCGGAGGTGCTTGGCGGTGAGGGTGTCGCCGGTGGCGACCAGCTCGGCCGGTGTGCCGGTGAAGACGATGCGGCCACCGTCGTGGCCGGCGCCGGGGCCGAGGTCGATGAGCCAGTCGGCGTGTGCCATGACCGCCTGGTGGTGCTCGATGACGATCACCGTGTTTCCGGCGTCGACCATGCGGTCGAGCAGGGCCAACAGTTGGTCCACGTCGGCCAGGTGCAGGCCCGTGGTCGGCTCGTCCAGGACGTACGTGGTGGTTTTCTCGGCCAGGTGGATGGCGAGCTTGAGTCGTTGCCGCTCTCCGCCGGACAGGGTGGTCAGTGGCTGGCCGAGGCTGAGGTAGCCCAGCCCGACGTCGACCAGCCGACCGAGGATGAGGTGCGGGAAGAACGCGTACGCCTCGGTGACCGACATGGTCAGCACCTCGTGAATGTTCTTGCCGCGCAGCGTGTACGTGAGCACCTTGTCGGTGAAGCGTCGCCCCTCGCACCGTTCGCAGACGCTCGCGACGCCGGCCATCATCGCCAGGTCGGTGTAGATGAGGCCGATTCCCTTGCAGGTCGGGCAGGCGCCTTCGGAGTTGGCGCTGAACAGCGCGGCCTTGACCCCGTTGGCCTTGGCGAAGGCGGTGCGGATCGGGTCGAGCAGCCCGCTGTAGGTGGCCGGGTTGCTGCGTCGTGAGCCTCGGATCGGTGACTGGTCGACGATGACGACCCCGGTCCGGCCGCGCAGCGACCCGTGGATCAGTGAGCTCTTGCCGGAGCCGGCCACGCCGGTGACCACGGTGAGGACCCCGAGCGGGATGTCCACGTCCACGTCGTGCAGGTTGTGCAGGTCGGCCTGGCGGATGGCGAGCTGCCCGGTGGGTTTGCGTACCGCCTCGCGCAGTGTCACCCGGTGGTCCAGGTGTCGGCCGGTGAGGGTGTCGGAGCGGCGCAGGCCGGGGATGTCGCCGGTGAAGCAGATCCGACCACCGTCGGTGCCGGCGCCCGGCCCTAGGTCGACCACGTGGTCGGCGATGGCGATGGTCTCTGGTTTGTGTTCCACCACCAGCACCGTGTTGCCCTTGTCGCGCAGCCGTAGCAGCAGGTCGTTCATCCGGGCGATGTCGTGCGGGTGCAGGCCGACTGTGGGTTCGTCGAAGACGTACGTGACGTCGGAGAGGCTGGAGCCGAGGTGCCGGACCATCTTCACCCGTTGCGCCTCGCCGCCGGAGAGGGTTGCCGACTCGCGGTCCAGGCTGAGGTAGCCCAGACCGATCTCGACCAGGGAGTCCAGCAGGTCGCGAAGGTTGGCGACCAGTGGCGCGGCCCCCGGGTCGTCGACGGTACGGACGAACGCGGCCAGGTCGCTGATCTGCATGGCCGAGCACTCGGCGATGGTGCGCCCGGCGATCCGCGACGACAGGGCCGCCGCGTTGAGTCGGGTGCCGCCGCAGTCGCCGCAGCTGGTGAAGGTGACCGCCCGGTCGACGAAGGCGCGGATGTGCGGTTGCATCGACTCGCGGTCCTTGGACAGGAGGAGCCGCTTGACCTTGACCGCCAGCCCCTCGTACGTCCAGTTGTTGCTGCCCACCTTGATCTTGGTGGCCGGTTTGTGCAGGAAGTCCTCCCACTGTTGCGGGGTGAAGTCCTGGAGTTTGACGTCCGGGTCGAACAGGCCGGAGCCGACGATGGTCTGCCAGTACCAGGAGTCGACAGCGAAGTTGGGCACGGTGATCGCGCCGTCGTTGAGGGAGCGCTCGACGTCGACCAGCTCGTTGACGTCGAGGTCGGAGACCCGGCCCAGCCCCTCGCAGGTGGGGCACATGCCTTCGGGCAGGTTGAAGCTGTACGCACCGGCGCCGCCGACGGACGGCTGGCCGAGGCGGCTGAAGAGGATCCGCAGCATGGCGTACGCGTCGGTGGCGGTGCCGACGGTGGAGCGGGAGTTGACTCCCATCCGTTCCTGGTCGACGACGATGGCCGCGCTGAGGTTGCGCAGCGAGTCGACGTCCGGCCGGTTGAGGTTCGGCATGAACGACTGGAGGAACGCGCTGTAGGTCTCGTTGATCATGCGCTGGGACTCGGCGGCGATGGTGCCGAAGACCAGCGACGACTTGCCCGACCCGGAGACACCGGTGAAGACGGTCAGCCGGCGTTTGGGGATGTCGACCGAGACGTCGGCGAGGTTGTTCTCCCGCGCCCCGCGTACCTCGATCATGTCGTGGCTGTCGGCGGCGGACCATGCTGGCTGCGACATACGAACCCTTCACGGAATCGTGGCGGGACTTTGCCCCGCCGGGCACTGGCGGGTTCCATTGTCTCATTCATCCCCATGTAGAGACTTTTTGCGAACTCCGAGTGCTCGCGAAAGCACTACACCCCGTAAAGTCTCAAATCACGTCGTAAGCGGTACGGTGGCTCGCGTGGACGTCGCCTCGAACGATCGGCTGCGCGCCGTGGACCTGGCGGCCACCGTCGGGATCTCGGTGCAGCAGGTGCGCAACTACGTCGAGTTGGGGGTGCTGCCGCCGGTGCGCCGCACCACCAGCGGCTACCGGATCTTCACCACCGAGCACGCCCGGGCGCTGACAGTGGCGCGGCGGTTGGCCGAGGGGCACGGCTGGAGCCGTACCCGGGAGATCATGGCGGCGGTGCACGCGGGTGACCTGCCGGCGGCCCTGGCGGCGCTCGACGGCGGCCATGCCGAGCTGGACCGGGAACGCGCCGAGATTCGCCGGGTGCTCGGTGCCTTCGAGACCGTGCTGGCCAGCCCACCGGCGGCCCGACCCGCACCACGCCACGGCGCCCGCATCGGCGAGGTCGCCGCCCTGGTCGGGGTCCGGACCTCGCAGCTGAGGCTGTGGGAGGAGCGCGAGCTGCTGCGCCCGGGCCGCACCCCGGGCACCAACTACCGGGTGTACGACGAGGCGGAGCTACGCGCGGCGCAGGTCATCGCGTTGCTGCGCCGGGGCGCGTACCCGTTCGAGATCATCGCCGCGGTGCTGGGCGAGCTGCGGACCACCGGGAGCGCCCAGCGGGTCCGCGCCGAGCTGGGCCGCCGCGAGCAGGAGCTGCACACCCGCAGCCTGCGCCGGCTGCGGGGCACCGCCGCGCTGCACGACTACCTGCGCGGTCGCGGCGACGCGAGTTGACCGGCTCCCGTCCCGCCGGGCGATCCTCCTGACTAGGGTCGGGCACATGAGAGCTGCGCTGCTGGCGGCCACGACGTCCGCCGTCCTGCTCGCTCCCGTGCCGGTCGGTGCGACGGGAGCGTCCGCCGCGCCGACGGTGGGCTGCCCCCGGGTTCCGGCCCCGGCGGCGTCCCGCCCACCCCGCCCGTCGCCCCCGCCCGCCGTCGGTGAGCAGCGGATGATCGGCGGCGCGGCGCTGGACACGGCCGGCCTGGTCGTGCCGACCGGCGTCGCCGCGCCGCCGAGGGTCACGGCCACGTCGTGGCTGGTCGCCGACCTGGACAGCGGCCAGGTGCTCGGCGGCTGCGGCCCCCACGAGTACGGCACACCGGCGAGCGTGCAGAAGCTCCTGCTGGCGGCCACGATGCTGCCCAAGCTCGACCCGAAACAGATGGTCACCGTCACCGACGCGGACATGAACATCGAACCCGGCTCCTCGGCCGTGGGCCTGGTCGCGGGCGGCCGGTACACCATCGAGACCATCTGGCTCGGGTTGCTGCTCAACTCCGGCAACGAGGCCGCCAACGCGCTGGCCCGACTCGGCAGCGGGACGGACAGCGCCGCCGGTGTGCGCGCCATGAACGAGCAGGCGCACCACCTCGGCGCGCTCCAGACGCACGCGGTCACCCCGTCCGGGCTGGACGGCAAGGGGCAGTTCACCAGCGCGTACGACCTGGCGCTGATCGCCCGGGCCTGCTTCGCCGAGCCGACCTTCCGCCGGTACGCGCTGACCGAGCAGACGTCGATTCCGGCCCAGCCGGCGCAACGCACCAAGGGTTTCGAGATCCAGAATGAGAACCAGCTCATCTACCGGTACCCGGGGGCGCTCGGCGGCAAGACCGGCTTCACCGACCTGGCCCGGCACACCTACGTGGGGGCGGCGGAACGCGGTGGACGGCGGCTGGTGGTGACACTGCTGGGCGCCGAATCGACGCCGGTACGCGGCTGGGAGCAGGGCGCGGCCCTCCTGGACTGGGGCTTCACACTGCCGCGGGACGCCGCAGTGGGTCGACTGGTCGAGCCCGGCGAGCTGACCGCCACCCCGTCGGCGGCGCCGTCCGCGCTGGCGGCGCCCGGTGCCCCCCGACCGGCGGCGGCCAGCGGGCCCGCGCGTACCGGCTCGGAGTGGCTCTGGTCGGTGACCGCTGTGAGCGGCGCGACGGTGATGGCGTTGTTGGGCGGCCTGCTGTGGCGGCGTCGCCGCCGAATGCCCTGACGGATCGACATCGGGCGCTGCCCTCCATAGACTCCGGTCTTTCTGGCACCACCAGTCCAGGAGGATCCCTGTGTCGAGTGAACTCGAACCGCGCCCCGCAGTGGCGGCACCCCGCCGGCCGGTGCGCGCCCTGACTCGCCTCGCGGGGGTGACAGTGCTCGCCGGGGCACTGGTCGTCGGCTCGTCCGCCACCGCGCTCGCCGCCCCGGGCCCGTCGGCCGACACGGTGCGCGTCTCCGCCGCGCCGCCCGCCGCTGTCGACACCGCCACCCGACCGCCGCGCACCACCCACGGTCCGTGCGCGTACACCGAGACCCCGGACGAACCGGCGGCCCGGCCGGTGCCGCTGCCGCCGGACCCGCGACGCACCCCGTCCCGGGGCAGCGTCCGGGTGACACTGGCGACCAACCACGGGCCGATCGGGCTGACACTGGACCGGGCAGCCGCGCCGTGCACCGTGCAGAGCTTCCTGCACCTGGTGAGCAAGCGGTTCTACGACCGCACCCCGTGCCACCGGCTCACCGCGTACCCGACGCTGAGCGTGCTGCAGTGCGGTGACCCGTCCGGCACCGGTGAGGGCGGTCCGGGGTACCGGTACCGCGACGAGTTGCCGACCGACCTGCCGCCCGCGCCCACCGACCCGACCGGGGAGCGCCGGGTGTACGCCCGTGGCGTGCTGGCCATGGCAAACGCCGGGCCGGACACCAACGGCAGCCAGTTCTTCCTGGTCTACGCCAACTCCGCGCTGCGCCCCAACTACACGATCTTCGGCGAGGTCGACGGGGCCGGCCTGGCCACGCTGGACCGGATCGCCGCCGGGGGAGTGGCGCCGACCGCCGAGGACCCGGCGCCGGTCGACGGCGCGCCCGCACTGCCGGTGACCATCCGCAAGGCCGTCCGCTGGCACCACCACCACTGACCGTGCGGCGCGGTGGGTGACAATCGGTCGCTCACCGCGCCCGCCGTGGGTGACTCTCGGCCGGGCCCGGCTTCGCCGGAACTTTCGGGAACGGACCGGAACCGGTCCAACCGGTTTCCGACGCAGTTCCGGCCGTCACGTCGAGGTGGGCGACCCGGTCAGCGGGGCGGCGGTGCTGTCCCGAGTGACCAACTCGGTGGCGAGTTCCACCCGGGGCGAGTCGATGCCCTCACCCTGGGCCAGGCGCAGCACGGTCCGGGCCGCCAACCGTCCCATCTCGACCAACGGTTGGCGCACCGTGGTCAGCGGCGGTGAGGCCCAGCGGGCTTCCGGCAGGTCGTCGAACCCCACCACGCTCACGTCGTCCGGCACGCGCAGCCCGCGGCGCCGGATGGCCTCGTAAACGCCGAAGGCCATCTGGTCGCTGGAGGCGAAGATGCCGGTCGGCGGGTCGGCGAGGTCGAGCAGCGCGGTCCCGCCGGCGAAACCGGAGGCGTGGTAGAAGTCGCCCGGGTAGACCAGCTTGTCGTCCACCGGCACCCCGGCGGCCTCCAGCCCGGCCCGGTAACCGTCGAGCCGGGCCCGGCTGCACAGCAGGTGCGTGGGCCCGGCCACGAAACCGATGCGCCGGTGCCCGATCGCGAGCAGATGTTCGGTAGCGGCGAGTCCGCCGGCCCAGTTGGTGGCGCCGATCGTCGGCACGTCCATGGCCGGCACGCCGGCCGGGTCCACGACCACCACCGGCACGTTGAGGCGACGCAGCTGCGCGTGCAGCGGCGGGCTCAGGTGCGAGGTCACGAAGATGACGCCGTCGGTGGCCCGGGTGCGCAGGTTCTGCAACCACTGCCGGGCCGCTGTGGGCTGCCGGTGGATCGCGGAGACCACAGTGCCGACGCCCGCGCCGTGCCCGACATCCTCCACGCCCCGGATGATCTCCACGGCCCAGGGGCTGTCCAGGTCGTTGAAGACCAAATCGACGAGACCGGCACGGCGAACACTGCGGCTGGTGCGACGCCGGTAGCCGTGGTGGCGCAACAACTCCTCGACCCGCTCCCGGGTGTCCGGGGCCACATCGGAGCGCCCGTTGAGCACCCGTGACACGGTCGGCACCGACACCCCGGCCTCCCGTGCGATCGCGGTGATGGTCACCCTGCGTCCGTCGTCCGCGCCCACCCGCGTCTCCTTCACCGAGCCGGAGGAGCGACCCACAAGTCGTCGCCCACCGTGTGTCCCGAAACGGCGTGCCCGTTCCACGCGTCATCTTGCCTCACCGATGGGGGTTGACGACATGCCAGGCCGAGCGAAGCTTCGCTGGAGTTGCGGAAAAGTTCCGGAGTTTTTCCGGCTACTTTCGGCCGGCGAACCACAGGGATCCTGGGATGGCGACCCTGGTTGGGCTGATAGACAGGACTCGTGCGCTACCGCCTGGCCGTCGTGCTCGCGCTCGCCGCGCTGCTCGGCGGCTGCTCGCGGCCGGAGCCCCGCCCCGCGCCGGCCGCGCCGCCGCCGACGTCGGCGAGCCCCACACCCACACCCGCGCCGACCCCGTCCACCTCGGTGGCAGCCCCGCTGCCGGGGTTCGTGGTGCTGACCGACAGCGACCCGCGCATCCACGCCGACATCCGGTACGCCACACCGCACAACTTCGTCGGCCGACCGATCACCGGCTACCGCGAGCCGCTGTGCCTGCTCACCCGGCAGGCGGCCGCGGCGTTGCGCCGCGTACAGGACTCCGCGCTGGCCGGTGGGCACAGCCTCAAGGTGTACGACTGCTACCGCCCGCAACCGGCGGTGGACGACTTCGTCAACTGGTCGAAGCGCCCCGACGAGCAGCAGACCAAGGCCGAGTTCTACCCGGACCTGGCCAAGAACCGGCTCTTCGCCGACGGTTACATCGGCGCGCCCACCGCGCACAGCCGCGGCAGCACACTGGACCTGACACTGGTCGACGAGCCCGCCACCAGCCAACCTCCGTACCGGGTGGGGCAACCGCTGGTCGCCTGCACCGCGCCGCGCGGGCAGCGCTTCGCGGACAACAGCATCGACATGGGTACGGGCTTCGACTGTTTCGACTCGCGGGCGCACACGGCCGACCCCCGCATCACCGGGACGGCGCGGGACAACCGTCGCTTGTTGCAGCGGATGATGACCGACGCCGGGTTCGTCAACTACGACCGTGAGTGGTGGCACTACAGCCTGCGCGACGAGCCGTACCCGGACACGTTCTTCGCCGCCCCGGTCGCCCGCTCCTCGGTCGGCTGACCCGCCCCTCGCGCGAGGTCAGGTCCAGTAGAGGATCCGGCAGGCCGGCACGCTGGCGGTGAGTTCGGCGGTGAACCAGTCGCGCAGCTCGGTCATCTGCTCGCGGGGGTAGACGTACTTCACCGCGCCGAACTTGCCGTGCTTACGGGTGCGGGACTCCTCGTCCATCTCCAGTCGGGTGCGCGGGTACCAGCCGAGCAGCACCTCCTTGCTGCCCGGCGTGAACCGGTGGGTGATCAGCTCGGCGGTCAGGTCCAGGTCCGGCACCCCGTCGACCGCCGCGCGGACCTGGTCGAGCAGTTCGCCGTAGCGCTCCCGCCAGTCCGGCAGCGCGATGATCGGCGCGATGGTCAGGCCGACGGGGTAGCCGTCGAGGGCGAGCCGGCGCAGCGCGGCCAGCCGGTCCGGCACCCGGGCGGTGCCACCCTCGAACCGCTCGCTGACCGGGGCGCAGTTGACGCTGAAGCGGACCCGGGTCCGGCCGGCGTGCGGCAGCCCCACGAAGGTGTCCACGTCGGCGTACTTGGTGGTCCAGCGCAGTTGTACGGGGGCGTCCCAGTCGGCGAAGTGCTGCACCGCGCGCCGCCAACTGCCGGTCAGGTGCTCCAGGGCGAGCGGGTCGGTGTAGCAGGACGCCTCGAAGGTGGTGCCCTCGTCGGCGCGCCGCGCGTTGCGGCTGGTCACCGTGCCGCGCCCGGCGTACGCGGCCAGCCCGGCCAGGATGTCGTCGAGGTCCGCGTACACCCGGGTCACCGGTGGGCCGGACAGGGATCCGGCGAGGTAGCAGTACTGGCAGTGCGCCGGGCAGCCCTCGGCCAGGTCGACCCGCCAGTCAGCGCTGGGCGCGATGGGTTGCAGGACGCGCCGCGAGGGTGGGCTCACCACGATCGCCATCGTCGACTTGGCCCGGGCGTAGGTCTCCCGGTCGGTCTGCCCGCGTACCCCGGTGAGCCGGTTGGCGCGCAGGTGTTCCACCTCGATGCCGAGTGCCCGCAC
Organism: Micromonospora sp. NBC_00330; assembly: GCF_036136635.1. Taxonomy (NCBI): domain Bacteria; kingdom Bacillati; phylum Actinomycetota; class Actinomycetes; order Micromonosporales; family Micromonosporaceae; genus Micromonospora; species Micromonospora sp. NBC_00330. The sequence continues at coordinate 3,003,796 of NZ_CP108012.1, read as the reverse complement.
CCGCTCGACGATCCGCTGGCCGTGCGGGTGGTCGAGCGCGGCGGGGGTGGCCACCACCCGGCTCGGGGTCCAGCGCCGCGCCGACCGGGCCGGCGGCGCGAGGCCGGCCAGGTCGCGGGTCGGCACCCGTTCGCCGCTGGCGTCGTGCGGCGCGGCGGGTACGTCCACGGCGAGCGGCTGGTCGACGTCGACGGCGTCCGGGCTGGTCATCCGGCCGGGGTACCCGTTGCCGCAGGAATCCCACCCGATCGGCCGCCCCGCGATTGACGCCGTCCATCTGAAGCGCATAACCTTTCATCTATCTGTAAACCTTGTGAACAGATGCACATCGACGCGGCGGCGCGCGTCCCGACCGAAGGGACGATCAGGTGATCGCAGAACTCTCCTCCCGTACCAGACGGATCCTGTCGTTGTTCGTCGCCCTGGTCGTCGCGTTGACCGCCGGTCTCGCGGTCAACGCCTCGCGCAGTGCGCAGGCCGCGCCGACGTTCAAGGTCCTGGCCTTCTACAACGGCACCTGGGACGCCGCGCACATCGACTTCGTCAAGGACGCCCGGGCCTGGTTCCCGCAGGCCGCCGCCCAGCACGGCTTCTCCTGGGAGGCCACCAACAACTGGGGCCTGCTGAACACCGCCAACCTGGCCCAGTACAAGGTCGTCATGTTCCTCGACGACGCGCCGCCCGCAGCGCAGCGGGGCGCGTTCCAGCAGTACATGCAGAACGGCGGGGCGTGGTTGGGCTTCCACGTCAGCGCGTGGACCGACAACCCGTCGAGCTGGAGCTGGTACTACAACACCTTCCTCGGCACCGGCTCCTTCCAGACGAACACCTGGGGACCCACCCGGGTCACGATGCGCGCCGACAACCGCACCCACGCCGCCACCCGGAACCTCCCGGCGACGTTCCCGTCGTCGATCAGCGAGTGGTACTCGTGGAGCAACGACCTGCGGCAGAACCCCAACATCGACATCCTCGCCTCGGTCGACCCGTCCAGCTTCCCGGTCGGCACGGACCCCAACCAGTCCTGGTACGGCGGCTACTACCCGCTCGTCTGGAGCAACCGGCAGTACAAGATGCTCTACGCCAACTTCGGCCACAACGCGATGAACTACAGCACCAACACCGGGCTGTCCTCCACCTTCGACAGCGCCCAACAGAACCAGTTGCTGATCGACGGGCTGCACTGGCTGGCCGGCGTCGGCACCGTCCCGCCGACCACGCCCCCGCCGTCCGACGGCATCTCGCCGACCGCCTGGCACACCGCCGTCAACCGGGCCAGCGGCAAGTGCGTGGACGCCCGCGCCGCGGCCAGCGCGAACGGCACCGCCATCCAGCAGTACGCGTGCAACAGCAGCACCGCGCAGCAGTACCAGTTCGTGCCGACCAGCGGCGGGTACCTGCGGGTCAACAACCGCAACAACAGCGCCCAGGTGATCGACGTGACTGACCGGTCGACAGCCGACTCTGCACGCATCCAGCTCTGGTCCTACAGCGGCGGGAACAACCAGCAGTGGCGCGCCGAGCCCGAGGGTGGCGGTTACTACCGCCTGGTCAACCGCAACAGTGGCAAGTGTCTCGACGTGCCCGGAGCATCCACCGCGGACAGCGTCCAGCTCATCCAGTACACCTGCAACGGCACCGCGGCGCAGTCCTTCCGGCTGGTGCCGCAGTCATAGCTCCACTGCCACGTCCGCGCCGGGGTGAACCGCGACTCGCCCCGGCGCGGGGCCGGCGGCACGAGCGAACCGGGCGGCGACATCCCGGACGACGGCACGCAGCTCCGGCGGGTCGAGCACGTCGAAGTCGACAGCCAGAGTGCTGAGGAAGGCGGCGAGATTGCCCAGCGACTCGCCGCCGGTGTGCAGCAGGCAGGTCCGCTCGTCGATCGCCTCCAGCAGGCCCGCCGTGGTGGGGACCCGCCGCGCCATCGCCTCGGCCGACGCGTGCAGGCGTACCCGGGCGGGGTGTGGCCAGGCCGTGGAGCCGACGCCGCGCAGCACGTGCGCGACCGCGTCGCCACCTGGCGGCTCCCGCGGCGCGAAGCGTGGACCGGTCGGCACCCGGGGTTGGATCCGGTCGCCGCGGAACGTCCGCCAGTCGGCCCGGTCGGTGTCCCACCCCAGCAGGTACCACCGCCGCCCGGTGTAGACCAGACGGTACGGCTCGACGTCGCGCACACTGACCGTGCCGTCATGGCCGGCGTAGTCGAACCGCAGCCGCTCCCGACGGTGCGCGGCAGTGGAGACGGCGGTGAGAGTCTCGGCGTCCACTGTCGGGCCACCGCCCGCGGCGGAGACCGTCGCCGAGCGCAGGGCGTCCACCCGGTGCCGCAGCCGTGACGGCAACGACTGCTCCAGCTTTGCCAACGCCCGCAGCGACGTCTCCTCGATGCCGGTCACCGAGCCGCCAGCCGCCGCCCGCAGCCCGACGGCCACCGCCACGGCCTCGTCGTCGTCGAGCAGCAGCGGTGGCAGCGCCGACCCGGCACCGAGCCGGTAGCCGCCGGCGACCCCCGGGTGCGACTCGATCTGGTAGCCCAGCACCCGCAGCCGCTCCACGTCCGTGCGTACCGTGCGGGTGGTGACCGCGAGTCGTTCGGCCAGCTCGGCGCCGGTCCACTCCCGGCGCACCTGCAGGAGAGTCAGCAGCCGCAGCAGGCGCACGGAGGTCTCCACCATGCCCGCGAGTCTGCACTACGGCTAGCGGCGATATCCATTGCGGACGCGCCGTGGCCCTCCTAGTCTCGTCGATGCAAGGTCAACCGATCACACCCGGAGGGGAGTACGCCATGTCGCGACGCGTCCGCACCGATGCCCGCTGGTGCCTGCTCTCCACCGGCACCCCTTTGCAGCTCACCGCCAATACCCGTGCCTACCGCCCAGCGCGGCGCAACGACCCGGGGTGGCGCGACTGACGCCGACGCTGACGCGTCCGCCGGCCGCCCATCCCACCGGGATCGGGCGGCCCTTTCGTATCCGCGCACCGCCGCTCGCCGCCAAATATGATCATTAACGGTCACCGCACGACAGAAGGAGACCACTATGGGATTCACCCCCCTCGCCGGTACCCGGGCACCGGTCCGGGTCTGGACCGACCCGTACGCCATCGAGCCGCAGGCCGCCAAGCAGCTGCGCAACATCGGCGCGCTGCCCTGGGTGCAGGGTGTCGCCGTCATGCCCGACGTGCATTTCGGCAAGGGCGCCACTGTCGGCTCGGTGATCGCGATGCGGCAGGCCGTCTCGCCGGCCGCGGTCGGCGTCGACATTGGCTGCGGGATGTCGGCGGTCCGTACCTCGCTGACCGCCGCCGACCTGCCGGACGACCTGGCCGGGCTGCGCTCCGCGATCGAGGCCACCATCCCGGTCGGCTTCGCCCAGCGCAAGGACTCGGTCGACACCCGTCGGATCCGGGGCCTGGAGCAGGCCGGCTGGGACGACTTCTGGGGCCGGTTCGCCGGCCTGGACCGGCGGGTGGCGCAGCTGGAGACGCGGGCGCAGCGGCAGATCGGCACCCTCGGCGGTGGTAACCACTTCATCGAGGTCTGTCTGGAGCAGGGCGGCGCCGACGAGGGGCGGGTCTGGCTGATGCTGCACTCCGGGTCCCGCAACATCGGCAAGGAGCTGGCCGAGCGGCACATCGGGGTGGCCCGGGGGCTGCCGCACAACGCCGACCTTCCGGACCGGGACCTGGCCGTGTTCCTCGCCGGGACGCCGGAGATGGACGCGTACCGGCGGGATCTGTGGTGGGCGCAGGAGTACGCGCGGCGCAACCGGGCGGTCATGCTGGCCCTGCTCTGCGGCGTGGTGCGGGAGCACTTCCCGCAGGTCGGCTACGACGAGCCGATCTCGTGCCACCACAACTACGTGTCCGAGGAGAGCTACGACGGGGTGGACGTGCTGGTGACCCGCAAGGGCGCCATCCGGGCCGGCCGGGGTGACCTGGGCATCATCCCCGGGTCGATGGGCACCGGGTCGTACATCGTGCGGGGGCGGGGAAACACCGACGCGTACTGCTCGGCGTCGCACGGGGCGGGGCGTCGGATGTCTCGGGCGCAGGCCAAGCGGACGTTCAGCACGGAGGACCTGGCCGCGCAGACCGCCGGGGTGGAGTGCCGCAAGGACGCCGGGGTGGTCGACGAGATCCCCGGCGCGTACAAGGACATCACCGAGGTGATGGCCCAGCAGGAGGACCTGGTCGAGGTGGTCGCGCACCTCAAGCAGGTGGTCTGCGTGAAGGGCTGACGTGCCGTGCGGGCCGGGGAGACCGGCCCGCACGGCCGCTGGTCAGAAGCCGACGAAGACCCGGCGCAGGTCGTCGACTGTCACCGAGCCGGTCACCTGCACCCCGTCGGGGGTGTGCTGGGGGCCCAGCCGTCCGGTGGCCAGCCGCAGCCACGCCTCGGCCGGGGCCACCAGCTCCCCGTCGGGGCGCTCCGGCGCGTCGACGATCTCGACCTTCTCGCCCAGCCGCAGCCCGAACGTCCGCTCGGGCGCGTGCAGCCGGACCAGCACCGTGGCCTCCCGGCCGGCCAGCTCCTGGGGTCGGCTGGTCCAGGCCAGCATGCCGCCGATCTGGTCGAGCAGCAGCGCCACCGCCCCCGGCGTCACCGCCGCGAACGAGTTGAACGCCACCTCGGCGTCCCACTGGTGCAGGGCGAACTCGCTGAGCCGGAACCGGGCCGCGGTGGCCACGTCGACCGGCTCCGGCAGGAAGCCGAGGTCGATCCGCATCGAGGCCCGGGTCTCGGCGTCCAGCGCCTCGTACGCCTCGACCAGCCGCTCGTTGGTGGCCAGGAACCCGGCGGCGTGCTCGGCCGGGGACATCGCGTCCCAGCGTGCCCAGACGCCACGGTTGAAGTCCCCGTCCGGGCCGGGCGCGCCGGAGCGTGCGGCGTCCAGCGTCGCCAGGTTGATCTCGGCGCCGCTGCCCAGGTGGCTCAGCACCTGGGAGACCTGCCACTCGCTGGCCCCCGACGGCCGGAGCAGGTCGTCCTCCTTGAGGTCCCGTACGAGCGCGGCGAGCTCCTCGTGGCCCGCGCGCAGAGCTGTGATGATCTGGTCAGCAGGGGTCGACATGGATCTCCTCAAACGGATTTTCGACGATGGTCGGGACGTTACCGGACGTGGCCGCCGGCCGGCCCGCCCCGGGGTCGGGGCGCTCCGGCCGGCGGCCACGTCGGTCAGGCTCAGCCCATGTGCACGGTGTTGCCGGTCGGGATGTCCTCCTTGCGGACCTTCACCAGGACCAGGGTGGCCAGTCCGGCGAGCACGATCAGCGCCGCGCCCCAGGCGAAGGCCACCCGGTAGCCGTGCACCAACGCCTCGACCTGGTTGACCGGGTTCGGCGCCCGCCCGACCAGATAGGCGGCGACCGCGCTGGTGTAGAAGGTGTTCAGCAGCGCGGTGCCGAGCGAGCCACCGATCTGCTGGGTGGCGTTGAGCGTCGCGCTGGCCGCGCCGGCGTCGTGCTCCGGCACCCCGACCAGGGCGAGGCTGGACAGCGGGACGAAGGTGAAGCCCAGCCCCAGGCCCAGGACGACCTGCGCGGGCAGCAGGTGGGTGAGGAACGAGGTGTCCACGTCGATCTGGGTCAGCACCAGCATGCCCAGGGCGGCGAGCGCCGAACCGGCGACCATCAGCGGCTTGGCACCCAACCGGGGCATGAGCTGGCTGGCGCCACCCGCGGCGATCAGCACACCGGCGGTGACCGGCAGGGAGGCGAGACCGGCTTCGAGGGGCTTGTACTGCAGCACCACCTGGAAGTAGAAGGTCAGGAAGAGGAACGCCCCGAACAGGCCGGCGCCGATCAGCGTCGAGGTGAGGAACGCGCCGCCCCGGTTGCGGTCCAGCAGGATCCGCAGCGGCAGCAGCGGGTGGCTGGAGCGCAGCTCGATCACCACGAAGACGGCGAGCAGCACCACGCCCGCGGCGATGAAGCCGAGCGTCGCGGTGGCGTCCCAGCCGTCCTCGGCGGCCTTGGTGAAGCCGTAGACCAGGGAGACCAGGCCGGCGGTCACCACGATCGCACCGGGCACGTCGTAGCGGGTGTTGCCGTGGGCCCGGCTCTCCGGCACCAGCGGCAGCGCGAACGCGATGGCGACGGCGGCGACCGGGATGTTGACCAGCAGGCACCAGCGCCAGTCGGCGTACTCGGTGAGCACCCCGCCGAGCAGCAGGCCGACCGCCGACCCACCGCCGGCGATCGCGCCGTACACAGCGAAGGCCTTGGCCCGCTCGGTGGCCTCGGTGAACAGGACGGTGAGCAGCGCCAGCGCGGCCGGGGCGAGCAGCGCGCCGAAGGCGCCCTGCAACGCGCGGGCGGCGAAGAGCATCTCACCGGTGGTGGCCAGACCGCCCAGGGCGGAGGCGAGCGCGAAACCGGTCATGCCGACGATGAACGTGCGCTTACGGCCCCAGTAGTCGGCGATGCGACCGCCGAGCAGCAGCAGACCACCGAAGGCCAGCGTGTAGGCGGTGATCACCCACTGCCGGTTCGCGTCGGTGATCCCCAGGTCGGCCTGGGCCTGCGGCAGCGCGATGTTCACGATCGTGGCGTCCAGGACGACCATCAGCTGTGAGACCGCGATGACCGCCAGCGCGATCCAGCGCCGCGGGTGCGGTGCGCCTGTCGACGCCCCGGCGTTGGGCGCGCCGGGCGCGGTCGAGGTGGTTCCGGGCATGGTGAAGCCTTCCGTGTTGCGAATATCGGTGAATCAGGTCGGCTACGGACGGCCGTGCTGATAGCGGAGTACCGGGATCAGCACCTGGTCGACGACCTGGGTGAGGAACGCGTCATCGGCGGGTAGGCCGTGCGCGACGATGCGGGACATGGTGAGCGCGGGCGCCAGATCGTGGAACAGCTCCCGCTCGCCGGCCTCCGGCGGGATCTCCCCGCGGGAGGCGGCCCGGACCAGGATGGCGGTGCTTGCCACCCGCCCGGCCGGCAGCACCTGGTGACGCACCAGGCGTTCCAGCTCGGGGTTGGTCCGCATGGCGAAGGTCAACGCCTGCATGAGGTCGCAGTCGGCAGTGCAGATCGCGGCCGTGGCCCGCAGCAACTCGATCAGGTCCCCGCGGAGGGAGCCGGTGTCGGGCGGGTTGTGTACACCCACCTGCCGGTCGCGCAGGGCGGCGACGACCAACTCGGCCTTGCCGTCCCAGCGTCGGTAGATGGTGGCCTTGCTGACGTGGGCGCGGGCCGCGACGGCGTCGATGGTCATCCGGTCGAAGCCGACCTCGCGCAGGGTGTCGATGACGACGGTGAACAGGTCGCTGTCGGTGCAGCGCGGACCCCGGGCTGCCGGAACCCCGGCACCCGCGCCCACCTGCTGACCACCCAGCATCCCGACCCCCCGCGAAACGATGTCGTACTGACCTTAGTTCGCGGTTGGCTGATCGTGCAGGTTTTCGTGAGTTGCCTCGCACTCAGCCGACGAAACGGTCACGTTTCACGTGGCGTCAGCCCAGGTGTCAGATTCAGCACGGGTCGCGTGGTCAGGAACCCAGCGCCACTTCCACCTTCTTGCGGGTGCCCCAGCCGGTGCGCCAGCAGGTGGCGATGCCGTACCAGCGGATCGCCCGCAGCACGACCAGGGCGAACACCACAGCGACGGGCGTGAGGAGCCAGGTGCCCCACTGGTAGGCCGTCGACTGGTCCGATCGTCGTACCGTCATGTAGCGGAGCGCCTGCCCGTACCCGACGATCAACGGGACGGCCACCAGCCACGGAATCGCCCGCGGATCGGGGTCGATGATCGGCGACAGGATCGCCACCGCCACGAACAGCACCGTCGCGACCACCGTGGCAGCCCAGCGCAGCAGATGCAGCCACCACGCGATCGACCGCAACGACAGGTACCGGACCCGCCACCAGGTCCTGATGAAGCTGCCGCGCATCCAGCGCAGGAACATCCGGCAGAAGTGCCCGGCGTTCTCCGGCATGAGGGAGAACGCGAACGCCGACGGCTGCTGCACGGTACGTCCCCGGACCATCGCGAAGAGGGTGAGCAGTGAGTCGTCGGAGAAGGGCACCCGCTGGCCGAAGAACGTCTCCGTCAGATACGCGCCGAGGTTGTCGCGAACCACCTCCGCGCGGTAGGCGGCGATCGGGCCCGAGTTCACCCACACGCACCCGAACACCGACAGCGACGACCGGTCGGTGAGCTGCCCGGTCACCAGCCACAGGTCGGTGAACCGGGTGAGGAAGCTGCTGCGCACGTTGGCGGCCATCACCACCCCCGCGACGGACTGCACCGCCGGATCGGCGAAGGGCTTCAACAACTCCCTGAGGGCGTCCGGGTCCGAGATGGTGTCCGAGTCCACCGTCCAGTAGACGTCGGCTGCCGGTGTCGACCGCACCGCGGCGGCCTGGGCGTGCCGTTTCCCGGCATTGGGTTGGATGTGCCAGGCGGCGATGATCCCGTGTACGGGGGCGACGTCGAGAAACCACCGCTTGATCGGCTGGTAGCCCTCGGTCAGCTTCGACCCGTCATCCACCACGTAGATGGTGTTCGGTTTGCGGGTTTGGAAGATCATGGATTCGAGGCAGGCCCGCAGCGCGCCCGGATCCTCGTTGTACGCCGGCACGATACCCACCACGTGCAGAGCGTCGAGGTGCCCCTGCATCCGGTCGGTGACAACTGCGGGCTTCTCCAGATAGGAGGTGCCGAGCTGCCAGATCAGCAGCAGGAACATGGCGGCGTACGCGTAGGTGAAGCGGTGACCGCCTCCGTCGATGGCGCCGATCACGGCGAGGACGTGATGGGCGGTCCACGCCGCCGCGGCGGCCAGGACGACCGCCGCGGCGAACAGGACACGACCTCTCGTGACGCTGGCGGTCACTGGCCGACCGACTGCTTACGACGGAACGTCATCCGGATCATGATGAAGCCGATGAGGACGGCGGTCGCTCCGGTGAGGGCGATGGTGAGCGGCAGGGGGAGGGCGTAGCTGCCGATACCGGCCGCGCCGCCGATCGTGACGACGCCCATACCGGTACGGGGAAGGCTGCCACCGGACATGATGTATCTCCGCTCTGCGAGGGATGGTGAGGCTGTCGCGGCGACCGGTGCGACTCCAGTGTGGCCCGGTAGTCACGGGGCTGAACAGCGAATATGACTGTGCGCAATGACGCGCTCACGTTGGCAAACATGTCTACTCAGGTCAATCTCGAAGGTCACGTGAACGGTCGTCCGGCCAGGCCCGACGAGCCTTCCCGCTGCCGGCGTGTCGGAGACGTTCTCACCGGCTCCACGGGGTCTGGCCTGCGCTTTCGCCGCGTGGCCGCGCGAGCCCGGGGAATGCCGACGAGGATCTGCTCTGTCGGGTAGACGTCAGGGCCGCACGTCGCTGTCGACAAACGGATGACGCATCCGGTTAACACCCGCCCTGGCGAGGCGGTCAGTCGCGGGGTGCGAGGACCACCGGCACTGCCATCGTGTTGACCCGCGCGCCGTTCTCGGCGGACACCTCGTACACCTCGACAGTGCCCTTCTGTTCGCGGACCGGGCGCCAGCCGACCACGACGCGGTAGCCGCCCCGGCAGCCGCTGCCGCAACTGGCGGTGCCGAAACCGGTGGCCACCTCCCGGCCGGTGGCGTCCAGCACCCGGACGCTCACAGTGGCCTCGAACACGGTCGCGGTGCCGGTGACGACGAGCGGGGCGGACACGCGCTCGCCGGGGATCGGGCCGGTGACCACGATCGGTGGCAGCAGGTCCGCGTAGTCCGCCCGGTCGACCGGGGCCGCGCCGTCGAGTCGAACCTGACGCACGCTGGGGAACTGGGTGAGCGTCCAGACCACCTGCGCCTCGCGCAGCCGCCGGGTGGCCGGGTCGCCGACGGACGGCACCCGCAACGTCGCCACGTCGTCGGCGATGCGGGTGACCTCGACGCCGGCCGGAAGCAGGGTGATCATCCCGGAGGCGGCCTCGGCCGGGCTCGGCCCGGCGGCCAGTTCGGTCAGCGCCAGCCGGGATGTCGCGACAGTGGCCGGCCGGGTGCGCCGGGTCGGCACGAGCAGCCCGGCGCGGACGTACCACAGCTCGATGGTCACCGGGTCCGGCCGGCGCGTGCCGGTGGACGCCGCCGTCAACGGACCCGGCGGCCGGTTCGTGGGCTGTGGTGTCGGTGCCACTGCCCGGGTCGGGATGGGTTCCGGGCGGTCGGTGGGTGCGACGCTCGGCGGCGGCGCCGTGGGCGCCGGGCCGAGGTCACCGGAGCGGGGAGTGCCGCAGCCGCCGAGCAGGAGCGCCGCGACCAGCGCCGATGCTCCCAGCCCGACCGCGCCGTGGCCGGTCATCCCACACCGCCCGGCGTGCCGGCGGGACCGGCAGCGGGCAACTCCAGCCGGAACCGGGTGCCCTCGCCCGGCTCGCTGCGCACGCTCAGCGCGCCGCCGAGCAGCTCGGCGTGCTCCCGCGCGATGGCCAGCCCGAGCCCACTGCCCGGCGCGGAGCGAGACGGATCGACCTGGTGGAACCGGTCGAACACGCGGGGCAGATGCTCGGCCGGGATGCCCGGCCCCTCGTCGGTGACCTCGAAGACGACCAGGGGGTCGGCGTCCGCCACGCTGGCAGTGATCTCGCCACCGCCGTGCTCGACCGCGTTGGCGACCAGGTTGGCCAGCACGCGCTCCAGCCGACGCCTGTCGGTGCGCGCCTCGACCGGATCACCGGTGACCCGCACCCGCGGCGACCAGCCGCGCGCCGCGACGATGCCGTGCAGCATCGCCAACGCGTCGACCGGCCCGACGGCCAACTGCTCCCGCCCGGCGTCCAGCCGGGAGATCTCCATCAGATCCTCGACCAACCGGCGCAGCCGGACCACGTCGCCGACCAGCAGCCGGGCCGCCGGTCGGGCGTCGTCGGGCAGCTGGTCGAGGTGCTCGCGCAGCAGCGACGCCGCGGCCACCAACGCGGTCACCGGGGTACGCAGCTCGTGCGCGACGTCGGCCGTGAACCGCCGCTCGCGGGCCTGCGCCGCCGACAGCGCCGCGATCTTCGACTCCAGGGCCTCGGCCATCTCGTTGAACGTCGCCGCCCAGACGCTGAACTCGTCGCGCCCGCGTACCGGCAGGCGGGTGGCGAGCAGGCCCTCGGTGAGCGCTCGGGCGGCCCGGCTGGCCCGGCCCACCGGCTCCAACGTGCGGCGGGCCAACGCATGACCCACCGCGGCGGCGAGCAACACCACGAGCACCCAACCGGCCACCAGCGCGGTGCGTAGCTGACCCAGGTCGCCGGCGACGTCGTCTTCCACTGTGATGACGTACAGCTCGGCGGTCGAGCCGGGAACGCGTCCACCGATCACCAGCAGCCGAGGACGCTCCTTCGGCGCGGAACGCTGATAGCCGAGCCGCCCGCCCGCGACGACGGCCCGCAACCGGGTGCCCAGCACCGGGGCGTACGCGGGGTGCGAGGCGCGGGTCGGGCCGTCGACGAGCAGCACGTGCCGACCGCTGGCCTCGAAGCTGGTGAGCAGTTCGGTGCTGCGTTGCTCGGTCAGCGGCAGGAACTGCCCAGCGAGAACGAGTTGGTAGCGGGCGTCGGCGGCGGCCTCGTGCAGCGACGCGTCCAACCAGGACTGCCGCAGCAACAGCCCGGTCCCGCCGGCGAGCAGCCCGGCCGAGACGCCGGCGACCAGGACGAACGCGACCGTCAGCCGGCGCCGCAGGCGCCCGGGGAACACCGCGCGTCCGGCCATCGCCGCCCCCGTCAACCCGTCGACAGTTTGTAGCCGGCGCCGCGTACGGTCCGGATCAGCAGTGGCTGCGCCGGGTCGTCCTCGACCTTGGCGCGTAGCCGCTGCACCGCCACGTCGACCAGTCGGGAGTCGCCGAGGAAGTCGTGGTTCCAGACCAGGTCCAGCAGCAGTTCCCGGGTGAAGACCTGACCGGGCCGGCGGGCCAGCTCCAGTAACAGGCGGAATTCGGTCGCGGTGAGCGCCACCTCCCGGCCGCGCCGGCGGACCACGAAGCCGCCCGGGTCGATCTCCAGGCCGCCGACCTCGATGACTGTCGAGGGGGCCGGCACGCTCACCCGGCGCAGCACCGAGCGGACCCGGGCCACCAGCTCGGGCAGGTCGAAGGGCTTGCGCAGATAGTCGTCCGCGCCGCACTCCAGGCCGACCACCACGTCGATGGTGTCGGTGCGCGCGGTCAGCATCAGGATCGGCACCTGGCTGGTCCGCCGGATCTCCCGGCAGACCTCCAGACCGTCCAGGCCCGGCAGCATGATGTCGAGCACGATGAGGTCGACCGGGTGGGCGCGGAACGCGGCCAGCGCCTGTCGCCCGTCGACGGCGGTGTCGACCCGGAAACCGGCGCGGCGCAGACCGAGGGCGGTGACCTCCCGAATCGAGAAGTCGTCCTCGACCACCAGCACGCGGCCCTCCATCACCCGAGGGTAGACCCGGCGCCACAGTGCGTAGTCCTGGCGAAACGGCCGACATCGGCGGCCGGCTGGCCCCCTCCGGGCACTGCCCAACCGCTACCTTCAGGTGCCTTCGGCACCCCTGAAACAGCTCACACGAAAGGGCACGACGTGAAACGTCATGGCTGCGTGATCCGACTCCGCCCCGAGCAGCGGGAGACCTACCTGCGGTTGCATGCCGCCGTCTGGCCGAGCGTGGAGAAGACGCTGCGCGAGGCGAACTTCCGCAACTACACCATCTTTCTCCACGACGATCTGCTCTTCGGCTACTACGAGTACGTGGGCGACGACTACGAGGCCGACCTGCGGCTGATCGCGGCGGACCCGCAGACGCAGGAGTGGTGGAAGCTGACCGACCCGTGTCAGGAGTCGATCGCCGAGCCCGGCTCGGGGGACTTCTGGGCCCCGATGCGCGAGGTCTGGCACCTGGCCGACGAGGCGGTCGGGCCGGGCTCTGGCAGCTAGTTGACACGGATGGTCGGGGCCGGCCGGTCCCGACCATCCGAGTCGACCGGCGGTAGGCGATCCCGAGGACGTTCGTACGCCCCAGCGGGGTGACAACTCAGCTCCCGCATTGAAGAATAGCTTCATTCCGTCATGTGAATTCGTCAATATATTACGGAGGAAGCGTGCTCACGAGAAGGAACCTGCTCGTCGCCGCCGGTGCGGCGGTGGTCGGCGTCGTACCGCTGGCCGGCCCGGCCACTGCCGCGTTGCCGCAGCTGGACATGGAGGCGTTGATCAAGGCGGCGCAGATCGACCCGCGTCGGCCGGACACCGCGCTGACCGAGGGGGCCAAGGACAGCGTCCTGCTCGTGGAGCGCGCACTCCAGGCGAGAGGGCTGCTCTCGTCGACGTACGTCGACGGTCATTTCGGCACCAGCACGATCGCCGCGTACGCCGCGTACCAGCGGTCGCTGGGCTACACCGGTCTCGACGCCACAGGTCTTCCCGGCCCGTCGTCGCTGCGGTCGCTGGGGGAGGGCCGTTACGCAGTGGTCAGGGCGATCTCGCCCGGCAGCGTGGTGACTCTGCGCGGTGTGCAGGTCAACACCCGCACCAGGTCGATGCTGCTCGAGGCCGAACGCCTGCTCGGCCGCCAACTCGGCATCACGCAGGGCTCGTACAGCAGCGGTGTGGGCGCCTCCGCCGGCACGCACGACGGCGGCGGCGCGCTCGACCTGTCGGTCAGCGGTCTCTCCTCGGCGGTCCGGACGGACGTGTTGCGTCGGCTGCGCACTGTGGGCTTCGCCGCGTGGCTGCGGACCCCGGCCCAGGGGGACTGGGGCTACCACATCCACGCCATCGCGCTCTCCGACACCGACCAGTCGACAGGTGCGCAGAACCAGGCCGGCGACTATTACCTCGGTCGTAACGGCCTGGCCAACCGGGGCGTCGACGATGGACCGGCGGTCAGCCCGAAGCGGACCTGGGAGGAGTACCAGCGGTCGCTCTGAGGCGCAGTGACGCCGACGCCGAGCCCGAGGACGCGGGCTGGTGAAACGACGCGGCACCGCACGCCGAGCGGCGTGCGGTGCCGCGGCCGGTCGAGCTGCGAGAATCGGTGGTCGGGCTCGTCCGCTATGTCCTGAGACTCCGTCGTCTCACGCCGACGTCAAAATCGTCGAGAAAAAGTTCGAGCGTGCTGTCGATTGGGATCGGTTCAGTTCGTAGCCCTGGTGAGAGCCCGGCATCGCAACGGGCCGCACACCCACTGGAGGGCACGATGACCGCCACTGCGAACACGACCCGCGCCACCACGTCGAACGTCGGCGCGCTGATCCGGACCGGTGTCGCCGCCACTGTCGCGGCGAGCATCGCCACCATGGCCGTCGCCGCCGCCGGAAACCTGGCCGGGATCAGCCTCGAGCTGGGCGACGCCCCGATCCCCGTGACGGGGTTCGGCGTGCTGACCGCCGTCTTCTCGCTTCTCGGCGTGATCATCGCCGCGTCGCTGGCACGTTTCGCCCGGCGCCCCCGGCTCACGTTCGTCCGCACGACAGTGGTGCTGACGGCACTGTCCCTGGTGCCGGACGTGATCGCCGACGCCGAGGTGGCCACCAAGGCGCTGCTGATGCTCACCCACCTGGTCGCGGCCGCGATCGTGATCCCCGCCGTCGCGCGCCGCCTGGCCGCCTGACCTGTACCCATCCCACCATCGAGCTACCGGAGGATCGTCATGAAGCAGTACCTGCTGTCCGTGCACGTCGTCGAGGGCGCGCCGACGCCGTCCGACGAGGAAACACAGATCATGTTCAGGGAGACCGGCCGGATCAACGACGACATGCAGGCCGCGGGCGCCTGGGTCTTCGGCGGGGGACTCACCTCGCCGGACAGCGCCACCGTCGTCCGGGTCGAGAACGGCGCCACCGCCATGAGCGATGGACCGTTCGCCGAGACGAAGGAGCACATCGCCGGGTTCTGGGTCATCAAGTGTCCGGACCTGGACGCGGCGCTGGCCTGGGCCGAGAGGTGTGCGGCGGCCTGCGGCCCGGTCGAGGTGCGCCCCTTCGACGACCTGTCCCAGGCCTGACCGGTAGCCGGTCTCCCGACATGGACCTGGCGAGCGTCTACCGCGCGGAGTACGGCCGCTGCGTCGCCACCCTGGCCCGCCTCCTCGGTGACATCAACCTCGCCGAGGAGGCCGTCCAGGACGCCTTCACCACGGCGCTGCAGAAGTGGCAGACACTGCCGCCGAACCCGGGCGCCTGGATCGTGACCACCGCACGCAACCGTGCCGTCGACCGTCTCCGCCGGGAGTCGACCCGCGAGGCCCGGCACGCCCAGGCCCTGCTGCTGTATCACCAGGATGAGCCCTCGGAGGTGGGACCGGTGCGGGACGACCAGCTACGACTCATCTTCACCTGCTGTCACCCGGCGCTGGCCCCGGAGGCGCGCACGGCTCTCACACTGCGCCTGCTGGGCGGCCTCGACGTACCGGAGATCGCCCGTGCCTACCTGGTCCAGGAGGCGACCGTCGCCCAGCGGATCGTGCGTGCCAAGAAGAAGATCCGCGACGCCGCCATCCCGTACCGGGTGCCGGCCGAACATGAGCTGCCGGACCGGCTGCCACCCGTCCTCGCGGTGCTCTACCTGATGTTCAACGAGGGGTACGCGTCCACCGCCGGCCCGTTGATCAGGACGGACCTGTGCGCCGAGGCGATCCGGCTCGCTCGCGAACTCGCCGCGTTGATGCCCGACGAGCCCGAGGTCCTGGGTCTGCTCGCTCTGCTGCTGCTGACCGAGGCGCGCCGCCCGGCCCGGCTCGGCCCGACCGGCGACCTGGTGCTGCTGGCCGACCAGGACCGATCACTGTGGAACCGGCCGCTCATCGCCGAGGGTCACGACCTGGTCCGCCGATGCCTGCGTCGCAACCAGCCCGGCCCGTACCAGATCCAGGCCGCGATCAGCGCTGTGCACACCGACGGCGCCGCCACCGACTGGCCGCAGGTCCTGGCACTGTACGACCAGCTCCTCGCTCTCGCGCCGACCCCGGTCGTGGCGCTCAACCGTGCGGTCGCCGTCGCCGAGGTGCACGGGCCGGCGGTGGCCCTCGCCGCGTTGGAGGACATCAACCTTCCGGGCTACCACCGGCTGCCCGCCACCCGGGCCGAACTGCTCGCCCGGCTCGGACGGGACGACGAGGCCCGAGCCGCCTACGACCAGGCCGCGGCACTGGCCACCAACGAGACCGAGCGGGCCTACCTGGAGACCCGTCGCACCGAACTCACCAGTGAACGGAGAACATCATGACCGCTACCTACACCATCGACGTCTTTTCCAGCCTCGACGGCTTCGGCACCACCAGTGGAAACTGGGGCGGGTACTGGGGTAAGCAGGGCCCGGAACTGCTCGCGCACCGCCTGTCCTCGTACAGCGAGGAGCAGCGCATGGTCTTCGGGGCCAACACGTACCGGGTGTTCGCGCAGATGCTGGCCGCGAGCACCGACGAGTCCGAGGTCCGCGACGCCTGGGTGACCCGGATGAGGAACCTCCCGGCGACAGTGGTGTCGAACACGCTGGAAGGCCCGCTCGACTGGCCGGACGCGACAGTCGTGCGCGGGGACGCCGTCGACGTCGTCGCCCGGCTCAAGGAGGAGTCCGCCGTGCCCCTGCGGTCGCACGGCAGTCTGTCGTTGAACCGGGCGTTGATGGCCGCCGGACTCGTCGATTTCGTCCAGGTGACGCTCTTCCCGGTGATCACCGGACAGACCGGCACCGAGCCGATCTTCCAGGGAGCGGCCGACTTCGACCTGGAGTTGGTCGAGAGCCGGACCCTCGACGGTCGCACCCAGGAGCTCGTCTATCGGCCCACCCTGCACGTCTGACTGACCCGGCTCGGCGAACCAGCCGTTCGCGCGCGCCGGCGGCCGGATTGCGGCGGGCGAGGGCGCTGTCGAGGATCCGGACGGCCTGCCCGACGTCACCGGGCCCAGGTCACCACTGGTGGGCGACGTCGAGCACCACCCGAGAGTGGGTGCCGGGACCGGCGAGCACGAGCACCCGGAACGGCAACCGCGCCCGTACGCCGACGGCGAAGGTGCTGTAGCCCTCGAAGCTGCCGCCGAACACCACGTCGCGCAGCGTCGGGTAGCGCAGCGGGTTCGCCACGTGCTCGCCGACCGCGTAGGGCACGGTGCCCAGGTGATCGTCGTCGTACGACGGTGCCCGCAGCGAAACCCGTAGCAGCGCGCTGCCGGCCGTGTACGGCGACAGCGCCAGCCCTTCGCCCTCGGTCCACGTCTCGCCGTAGCCGATCGCGTAACCGTCGACCGGGCCGTTGAACTCGAACACCACCCGGTCGTAGCAGTCGTGCCGGCCGGTCCGTACGTCGATCAGCGGGGCGTCGCTCAGCGCGCCGGCTGCCTTCTCCGCGCTGCCCCAGGTGATCCCGCAGTACGCCGCTGCGGTCGTGGTGCCGGCGGCGGTGCTGCTGCCGGCGCTGGCGACCAGCCCGGCGAGGGCGACCGCCAACGCGGTCAGTGCGCTCCTGATCCTCATTGTGGCTTCTCCGTTCGATACCGGGGTCACGTCGCGGCGGCGCTGCCGGTGACCCTCTGCCGCCACCGTCGTCCTGCCCCGGCACGGGCGCTTCGCTGCGACGTAACCGCTGGGTAACACCCTCCACGCCGCCGGTATGACGCTTCCGCTATGCCGAACATCGGTCGCCGTCACATTAATATCTACGTGCATCGATGAGCTGGTGGCCGACGGCCGCCGGACGACCGCAGGGGAGTACCCGATGTTCCGAGGACAACTGAGACGCGCGGCGCTGGCCATGCTGGTGGCGATCCTGGCGGCGGCCGGGATGCAGCTCGCCACCGGTGCGCCGGCCGCCGCCGTCCGGACCGTCTACTACGACGCGAGCCGGACCGGCGAGTTCCGCACCAACTTCGACCAGGCGGCGCAGATCTGGAACAGCCGGGTCAGCAACGTGCGACTCCTGGCCGGCACCCCGGCCAGCATCACCATCTACGTCGACGAAGGCTGGCCCCGCGCGCAGCCGACCGGTCTCGGCTCGGGCCGGATCTGGATGGGCCGCACGGCCGTGAACCAGGGCTACGACCGCACCCGCATCGCCACCCACGAAGTCGGCCACATCCTGGGTCTGCCGGACCGGCGCACCGGCCTCTGCTCCGACCTGATGTCCGGCAGCAGCGCACCGGTCTCCTGCCGCAACGCGAACCCCAGCGCCGCCGAGGCGAGCCGGGTGAACTCGCTGTTCGCCGGCACCCTGGCCGCGCCGGCCAGCACGACCTACACCTGGAACGGCGCCTCGGACATCAGCCCGCTGGTGGTCGGCGGCCGGCCGGCCACGGAGAACTACCCCTTCATGGTGTACGTCTCCGGCTGCACCGGCACGCTGATCAAGGGAAACTGGGCGGTCACCGCCAAGCACTGTTCGACGCCGTCCTCGGTGCGGGTGGGCAGCGTCAACCGTTCCAGCGGCGGCACCGTGGTGCGGGTGACCCGGGCGGTCAACCACCCGAGCGTCGACGTCAAGCTGCTGCAACTGGCCAGCTCGGTCACGTACGCGCCGGCCCCGATCCCGAGCACCTCCGGCGCTGTCGGAACCGCCACCCGGATCATCGGCTGGGGCCAGACCTGCGCCCCGAGGGGCTGCGGTTCGGCCCCGGCCGTGGCCAACGAACTCGACACGTCCATCGTGGCCGACAGCCGGTGCTCCGGCATCAACGGCCCGTACGAGATCTGCACCAACAACACCAACGGCAACTCCGGCGCCTGCTACGGCGACTCGGGTGGGCCGCAGGTGCGCCAGGTCAACGGAGTGTGGAACCTGATCGGTGCCACGAGTCGGGCCGGCAACAACAACTCCACCTGCGCCACCGGCCCGTCCATCTACGTCGACCTGCCGTCCATCCGGTCCTGGATCAACACCCAGGTCGGCGGCCTGCCCGTCTGACCACCTCGGACGCTGTGGGCGGAGGACGTGCGACAGGCGACCTCCGCCCTCGGCGCAGGTTCTAGGGGACTGGGCCACCCGCGGCGGCGAGTGCCTCCAGGAATTCCCGGAGACGGCGCTCGCGGCGAAACCGTCCCTCGAAGAGGCCGATCTGCCACGCGGCCGGGCTGTCGACGCTGCTGCGCCAGTGCTCGGCCAACTTCTGCGTGTCAGCGCGCGCCGTCAGCGCCTCCGCTGCCGCGAGTGGCAGGTCGAGGACGAGGAGCGGGCCGCCAGGGCTGTCGCGCTCCACGCGAACGCCGCTGAGGGCACGGGCCGGCAGCCGCAGGTCCCACCAGGCCGGGTCATCGGGGTCGGCGTCGGCCAGTTCATCGGCCCACACTCCGCGTAGTCGGCCGCGGACCTCTCCGTCGGTGACCGACAGCATCGGGAGCCCGGCGCCGCAGGAGTACCAGGCGCCAGCAGCAGAAGTCGCCACGATGTAGAGCAGGGGAACAGCCACCACCACGGCGGGCGCGGCGACGAACGGCAGCCACGGCACCTGAGAGGCCAGCGGCGCGGTCACGAAGGGAGCCAGGAGCGCGGCGACGGCCACACCGAAGACCCCGCCGGCAGTCACCGGGCGCATCTGGTAACCGGCCTTGACCGGTCGCAGCGTGCCGAGCAACCGCAGCAGGCGTCGGCGCATGCGCAGCTCTGGCGCCCCGGTGCTCATGACTGGCCGAGGCCGGCGCGCAGCTGCTCGAGTTTGTCCCGCTGGGTGTCGACGAGCCGCCGGTACTGGGCAACCTGTTCCTGGGCCTGGCGCACTGCGTCGGCGCCGTACACGTCGGTGCTCCGAGTCACCTGCGAGACCGCGTCCGCCAGGCTGGCGCTGGCCGCGTCGGCGGCCCGGCCGGCGGCGGCAAGAATCGCCTCTCGCAGCTCGTAGGTCTGCATCCGTCGGGTGCCCGCCGCCAGGTCGATGTCGACGAGGCGACCGCTCGCGTCACACGTCGCTCGTACCAGCTCCGCGTCGTCGGTGCCCTCGCCGGTGAGATTCTGCATGGAGGCGGCGAACCGGGTCGCCTGTTCGGCCATGCCCTCGATCCGGCGTTGCACGTCTGGGTCGATCACGAAGGCTCCTTATGGCGGGGTCAGGCGAAGTTCTCGCCGACGCGGAACTCGGTCAGGTCCGGTGTGCCTGCCGCGCCGTCGTCCGGCAATGCCATCAGCTTCAGAAAATCCTTGGCGAGCCCATTGATGAGCGCCAAGGCCAGCCCGCCCAGCGCGGTCACCCCCGCGATCATCGTGGTGGTGGAGCCGGCCACAGCGGCTCCGGCCGCCTGGATGATCGGCTCCAGCGCGGGGGCGAAACCGGGTATGAGTTGGGCGGTGCGCATGGTGATCAGCCAGGCCAGGAACGGCATCGTCATCGCACCCAGGGCGATCCACAGACCGGCGAGCGCGATCTCCAGAGAGTGCAGAGTCTCGCCCAGGGTGCGGATGTATGCGCCGAGCTCGTCGAGATGGGCCTTGAGCCTGGTCGACATGATGACGAAGCTGTCCTTGCCCTGGCCCTTCCAGGTCGCTGTCGCCGCCGAGCAGATCTTGTCGAAATTCGTGTTGAGCGACTTCTGCAGATTGTCGCCGTGACGCATCAGATCGGCACCCGCCTGGGCGATTCCGAGCGGGTTGGCCACGAACAGGGCCGCGCCGGTCACACCGACGATGAACGTCGGGCACAGCGCGCCGCAGGCCGACATGCCAGCCATGATCGCGCCGATCTCCGCCAGCGTGATCGAGGCGCCAGCGGCGACGAGCAGCGCCGGATCCTGGGCAAGGTCGGCAACACCGGTCTTGCCGTAGGCATCGCCGAAACTGCTCATCGGCCCCGGCGTGCCGCCAAACCCGCCTACGTGCAGGTTCTCCGCGCGCTCGTACTGATCCGCGACCACGCCGAGTTTCTCGCCGATCTGCCGGCACACGTCCGCAGCACCCCGCACGTCCTTCACGAGGAACTCAACGCGCTGGATGTAGAGCGCCTCCACCGGCGACAAGGCGAGGCCGAAGCCGGGCGCATCAACGACGGAGTTGCGGGCGAACTCGTCCGCCTCGTTCGCGTAGTCCTCAGCGATCGTGGTGCCGAGGGTTCGCGCACGCGCGCGAACGTCAACCGGGTCCACCGCGAAATCGACCATGCCGCCCCTCGCTCCCCGCTGCGTTCCTGGCATCGTAGGCGAGGAGGGCGCAGCCGGCTGTCCTCTGACGTGACACGCGTTCGTCGCCCCGGCAGCGGCGGTCACCGCACGCCCACTCCCTGCGGTAGCGTGCCGGGCACATCGGCACATCGGAGGTGGCGTCATGCCTACCGTCGTGGTCCTCGCGCTGACCCTCGCCCTCGCGCCCGCGCCGTCCCCGTCGGCCACCTCTCATCCGCTCGGTGACATCGTCGGTGGCGTCGGCCAGATCGTCGACGACCTGCTCGGTGGCGACACGCCGAGTGCCGCCCCGGCGCCGAGCGCCACCCCCACCGGGGCGGCCACGCCGAGTCGGCCACCGGTCGCCGGTCAGCCCAGCCCGGTGGAACCCACCGCGATCCCCGGGCCAGCCGGGCCGGCGAACGGCGTCTTCACACCCGCCGCCCCCGATCGCCGCACCGCTGGCGAGGACACCGGCACCCGCGAGGCCGTCGTGCCCTGGCACGGCGGCGACACCCCCGCGCCGACCCCGCCGCCGGCGCTCGCCAACCCCACCCGGAATGCCTGGCCACCCGCGTCGTACCTGCTGGTGGTGGCGGTCCTCGCGGTGCTGGCACTGCTGCTCCTGCGCCGCCGGGCACCGGCCCCCGCCGCCGCACCCGACCCCGGTCCGCCACCGGGTTCCGGGCCGCCACCGGATCCCGGCCCGGTGCCGGACAACGTCAGCCGACTGCCGACCAGCCTCAACGCCATCTACGAGATGGGCCGGCAGGACGAGCGACTCGACCAGGAGCGCCGCCGGCGTACCTGAGGGCACGCCGTCCTCACGATGCCGAATAAGCGCCCTCACGCCGGGGGATCGCGTCGTCGTACGCCCCGACCGGCCCGCTGTAGCGGGCCTTGCCCTTCGGGTACGGCCAGGCGTTCGCGGTGCAGCCGTGCAGGCCCAGCGTCTGCTGCTGCATCGCCGGCGCGGGTCGGCCCCGCCCGGGGCACCGCTCGTGGCCGTACCCGAGTTTGTGCCCCACCTCGTGGTTGACCATGTACTGCCGGTAGGTCTCCAGCGTCGCGCCGTAACCCGGTACCCCCTTGACCCAGCGCGCCACGTTGAGCACCACCCGGCCACCGTTGCGACAGGAGGTGTAGGCGTCCGGCACGTCCTGGCAGAGGGTGTCGCGGGTGCCGGGGGTCGCCAGGTAGATGGTGAAGTCGGTCGGTTCGCCGGCACCGACCCGGCGCAGCCGCCACGCCCCGCCCGCCGTCCACCCGCGTGGGTCGTTCAACGTCGTGGTGATCGCCGTGGCGATGTCCTTCGCCGGCAGGCCCCGGATGTCGCGCTCGACGGCGACCCGGTAGCGCAGCAACCGGCCGCCCGTCGCGCGCGCTGGGGTCGTCTCGCCGGGCGCCACCGACCAGCGGTTACTGCCGGTGGCGGGGTAGCTGACCGGGACGACGGGCGCGGAACTGGGTCGGACCTCGGCGGCCCGGGTCGGCCGACCGGTAGGTGTCGCCGGTCCGCTGGGCAGCGGCCCGGCGGCGACCGGGTCGGTGGCGGGTTGCCCGGCGGCGGGCAGGCCGCACCCGGTGAGCAGCGCCACCACCAGCAGCGACGCCATCGAGGCGGGTCCCCGGCGGCGGGTAGCCTTCGTCGACATGTATCTCCCCTCGCGCGTCGCTCGGCGGCGGCGCGGAGGAGAAGACGGGTGACAGTGGCGAAAAGTTGATGTGACCCAGCGCTCAACCTTTCGCCGGCCTCGCCCGTCTCTAGCTCTGTGGCACGGGGAGGGTTCGCGGTGGCGCGGGGTGACGCGGATTTCGTCGAGTTCGCGCGGGCGGCGTCCGCGCGACTGGTGCACGCCGCGTTCCTGATGACCGGCGACCATCACCAGGCCGAGGACGCCGCGCAGACCGCGCTGGTGCGCACCTACGCGTCGTGGTCGCGGATCCACGACGACGACGCCTACGGGTACGCCCGCCGCACGCTGGTCAACCATCTGGTCGACGGGTGGCGACGGCCGATGCGGGAGTACCCGACCGACGAGGTGCCGGAGCAGCGGCGCGGCGACGTGGCCGACGACGTGGCCACGCGGCGTTGGTTGATCGGCATCCTCGGTGCGCTCAGCCCCCGAGAGCGCGCCATCGTCGTCCTGCGCTACTACTTCGACCTGCCGGAGGCGCAGGTGGCCCGGGAACTGTCCGTATCCGTCGGCACGGTCAAGAGCACCAGCTCGCGGGCCTTGGAGAAGTTGCGCACCGCCGCGCCCCGCGCGGCCGATGAGGGGGCGCGCCGATGAGCGAGCTGGAACGGCTCCGCCACGCCATGCGGGCGACCGAGCGTCCCGACGCCGTGCTCGATCTGGACACCGTGATGCGCGAGGGACGTCGGTTGCGTACCCGTCGACGCGTCGCCGGAGCCGGCGCGGCGACGCTCGCGACCGGCCTGGCCGCCGTGGTCGTCGTGGTGGCGGTCGGCGCGCCCGGGCCGGGCGACCCGGCACCGACCGAGCACCCGCCGCCGGTCGCCGTCGCTCCACCGTCGGTCGGTGTCTCGCCGTGGGCGGAGAAGTCGCTGGGCTCCACGCCACCGCCGACTGTGGGCCGCGACGAGCCTCCACCGAAGCCCCTGGGCCAGATCGTGGACAGCGGGGTGCGGCACGGCGCCGAGCGTCGGGTCTACTACTTCATCCCGGTGTCCGTGCCCGGTGAGCCCAAGGTGTCCATCGGACTGGCCGCCGGTCGCCAGGCGCCGGACGGCTCGTTGAGCACCGACATCCTGGTCAACGACGTCGACGGCAGCGACCGCAGCGCCGGGTTCCACCAGATCGGCTACGACGAGGGCTTTGCCGCGCCGGTGCCCACCTTCGGCTACTTCGTCGGCCCCGCCAAGCGGATCATCGGCACCGTCGACGGTCGGCAGGTCGACGCCCGAGTGGCGCCGTGGAGTGGCGACAAGCAGGTGCTGATCTTCTGGTTCGACCCGGCTCGGCTCACCCCGGGAGAGCGGCTGGACGGCATCATCGCCCGCGACGCCGGCGGCCGCCGACTCTGACGCGCCGCCGGCACTCAGACCAGTCGACGCTCGATGGTCACCGTCGTCCCCTCGGCGGTGGAGACCAGCCGCACGTCGCCGTAGGCGTTCATCAGCAGGGCGCCGCGCCCCCGGTCCATCGCCGGCCGGCGGTCCCGCCAGGTGCCGAAGTCCCGTACCGAGATCCGGATCAGCCCGGCACCCACCTGGACGCGCACCCGTACCTCCGGACGGCTGGGTCGCTGTGCGTGCTCGACGGCGTTGTTCATGGCCTCCGAGGCGGCGAGCAGGAGGTCTTCCAGCACGTCCGGGTCGACGTCCAGCTCGCCCAGTGCGCCCCGGACGTCGCGACGCATCGCGGCGGCGGAGGTGGCCGCGGACGGGTACGTCCACCCGACGTCCAGGAGGTCGCCCAGCCCGTCCGGCGCGGGCTGGGCCTCCACCGCCACTGACGCGTCGCGGACGGCGTCGACCACCGGGGTCGGCGGAACGGGGCCGACCGGGGCGGTTCGTGCCGGCGGGGCAGCGACAGTCGCCGGGTCGCCGACGACGGCCGCGGCAGGGGTGCGGTCGCGGGCTCGGCGGATGCTGGCCCGGATGCGGGCGATCAACTCGGCCGCGGCGAACGGTTTGACCAGGTAGTCGTCGGCGCCCAGGCTCAGGCCTTCCACGCTGGCCTCCCCGCCGGCACGGGCGGAGAGCACCAGCACCGGCAGCGTCCGGGTCATCGGGTCGGCGCGTAGCCGGCGCACCAGGTCGAAGCCGTCCAGCACCGGCATCATCACGTCGGTCAGGACCAGGTCGGGCAGATCACTGTGGATCTCGTCGAGGGCCTGCCGGCCGTCGGTGACGGCCCGCACGCGCCAACCCTGCCCGGTGAGCAGCCGGGTGAGGTACGCCCGCATGTCGGCGTTGTCGTCGGCGAGCAGGATCCGGGCGCCGGCCAGCTCGTCAGTGGCCGCCCCGGACGCGGGATCGGGCTCGGTCAGCGCGTCGTCCGGTTCGGTGAGCCAACCCATCGCCTCCTCGACGGCGGCGCGGGCCGCGTCACCCCGTCCGTCCACCGCAGGCCCGGTGACCGCGGTGCGGTGCGCCGCCGACCAGGGCAGCGTCACGGTGAACCTGCTGCCGACGCCCACCTGGCTGGTCACACGCACGTCGCCGCCCTCCAGCCGGGCCAACTCGTGCACCAGGGCCAGGCCGATGCCCGTGCCCTCGTGACTGCGCGAGCGGGCGCCCCGCACCCGGTGGAAGCGTTCGAAGAGTTTCGGCAGGTCCCGTTCGGCGATGCCGATGCCGGTGTCCGCGACGGTGAGGCGCACCTCCTCGTCGTCGGCGTCGAGGGTGACCCGGATGCGGCCGATGAACGTGTACTTCAGCGCGTTGGAGAGCAGGTTCGTGACGATGCGTTCCCAGTTGACCGGGTCGACAGCGACCGGCCGGGGCAGCGGTGGGCAGCTCACCTCGAGGGTCAGCCCGGCCCGCTCGATGGCGGCCCGGAACACCCCGGCGAGCTCGGCGGTCAGCGCGGCCAGATCCACCACCCGGGCGTCGCTGCGCGCCCGCCCGGCCTCCAGGCTGGAGAAGGTGAGCAGGCTGTTGACCAGCGTCAACAGTCGGGTGGCGTTACGCCAGCCGGTCTCCACCCGCTCCCGCTGCACCGCCGCCAACGGCGCTGTGGCGTCGGTGAGGGCGTCGGTCAGCGGACCGAGGATGAGGGTCAACGGGGTACGGAACTCGTGGCTGACGTTGGCGAAGAAGTCCGTCTTGACCCGGTCCAGTTCCGCCATCGCCTCGACCCGGCGCCGCTCCTCCTCGTACTCCTGGGCGTTGCGCAGCGCCACGGAGATCTGCTGGGCGAGCAGCTGGTGGAAGGAGCGGTACGCCTCGTCGAGCCCTCGGCTGGGGCTGACCCCGGCGAGCAGGACGCCGAGCGGCTGGTCCTCGTCGGCGGACGGCAGCGGCAGCGCCAGCGCGGTGCGGACCGGGTCGTTCCACGGGCCGGCGGGCAGCGGCAGCCGGTCGGCGACGTCGGTCACCTGGGTCACCCGACCCTCGGCGGCGTCCGTCAACCCCCAGGCGTACGCGGGCGGACCCGGGTCGGTCAGCTCGACGGCGTCCGGCAGCGACCGGGCGTGCCAGTGGTCGCCGCCCGTGCAGGCGACCCGGCGCAGCGCCGTGCCGTCGCGCAGGTAGATGGCGGCGAACGGCACGTCCAGGGGGTGGCCGTCGATCACGTCGATCATCCGAGCGCCGGTGGCGTCCACGTCGACGGTGCGCCCGTCGCCGAGCACTGACAGGTCGCGCAGGAGACGCAGCCGGCGTTCGCCGACCACCTGCTGGGTGACCTCGCTGCACACGGTCAGTACGCCGACGGTGCGGCCGTCGTCGTCGCGGGCGGGGGCGTGCGAGACGCTGAAGTACGCCTCCTCGCGGTAGCCGGCCCGCTCCAGCAGCAGTTGCAGGGCGGGGACCCAGCTGGCCACCCCGGTCGCCATGGCCTCCTCGATCAGCGGGGCGAGCACGTGCCAGCCCTCGGCCAGCGTCACTCGTACGTCGTCGCCGAGCGCGGCGGGGTGCTTGTCGCCGATCAGCGCGGAGTACGCGTCGTTGTAGAGCTGGGAGTAGCTCTCGCCCCAGAGCAGCAGCATGGGATACCGGGAGGAGAGCACCATCCGGACGGCGGCGCGCAGGCTCTGCGGCCATCCGTCGACCGGGCCGAGCGGCGTGCCGGACCAGTCCAGTTGTGCCATCAACCGCCCGGTGTCGCCGCCGAGAAACAGGTCGGTGCTGGGTCGTGTCACGCTCGATCCGACCCCATCGCAAGCCCCCGTTCCGGGCCCGACGACCCCTGCCGCGTTACCTACCCATCCTGACACCTCTACTCACCTGTGCCGACGCCGGTACCCACCGTCGAATCGGCGGCGGTTCGGGACGAACGACCGATGCTCTAGAAATAGATATCTGTAAGTGTCTCGGGTATCTCTCCAACCCCGAGGAGCCCCCATGAGAGGCAGAACGCTGAGCGCGGGAATCGCGCTCGCCGTGTTCGCCGGGATGACGGTGCCGTTGGCCGCCCAACCGGCGACCGCGTCACCTCCGACCGCCACGACGGTGACCCGGCCGATCGCCGCGTCCGCCGCCGCGTTGGCCGCGCCGGACATCTCCATCACCAACGTCCAGGCGCACCTGACCCAGTTCAACGCCATCGCCACCAGCAACGGTGGCAACCGACGGGCCGGCTCGGCCGGCTACACCGCCTCGCTCAACTACGTCAAGACCAGGCTCCAGTCGGCCGGCTACACAGTCAGCGAGCAGTACTGCTCCAGCTGCCGGTACCCGTCGAACAACCTCATCGCCGAGTGGCCCGGCGGCCCGGCCGACCAGGTGGTCATGTTCGGCGCGCACCTGGACGGCGTCGCGGCCGGTCCGGGCATCAACGACAACGCCACCGGCTCGTCGACACTGCTGGAGAACGCGCTGGTCCTGGCCGCGCAGAACCCGACAGTGACCAAGCGGGTGCGGTTCGCCTGGTGGACCGACGAGGAGCAGGGGCTCAACGGCTCCCGGTTCTACGTCAACTCGCTCAGCGCCACCCAGCGCGGCTACATCAAGGGTTACTACAACTTCGACATGGTCGGCTCGACCAACGGTGGCTACTTCATCAACCGGGTCACCTCGACCACGGCGGCGCCGCTGAAGGCGTACTGGGACTCTTTGGGCCTGCAACCGGAGGAGAACGTCGAGGGTCAGGGCCGCTCCGACGACTACTACTTCCAGCAGGCCGGCATCCCCACCTCGGGCTACGCCGCCGGCGCCAGCGCCCGCAAGACCAGCGCCCAGGCGGCCAAGTGGGGCGGCACCGCCAACTCCGCGTACGACCCCTGCTACCACCGGTCCTGCGACACCACCGCCAACGTCAGCGCCACGGTGCTGAACCGGGCGGCCGACGGTGTCGCGTACGCGCTGTGGCAGCTCGCCGTGGGCGGCGGCACCCCGACCTGCACCGGCGGCCAGGTGGTCGGAAATGGTGGCTTCGAGAGCGGCAGCACGCCGTGGACCGCGTCCTCCGGCGTGATCACCAACGCCAGCGGCCAGCCGGCCCGGAGCGGGTCGTACAAGGCGTGGCTCAACGGGTTCGGCAGCACCCGCACCGAGAACCTGTCGCAGTCGGTGACACTGCCGGCCGGCTGCGCCACGTACACGCTGTCGTTCTGGCTGCACATCGACACCGCCGAGACCACCAGCTCCACGGCGTACGACCGGCTCACCGTGCAGGCGGGCTCGACCACGCTGGCGACGTACTCGAATCTCAACGCCGCGACCGGTTACGTGCAGCGCAGCCTCAACGTGGCCGCGTTCGCCGGGCAGACGGTGACGCTGCGGTTCACCGGCACCGAGGACTCCTCGTTGCAGACCACCTTCGTGATCGACGACGTGACGTTGCAGGCGAGCTGACCGCGTACCCGAGAAAGGGCCGCCACCGGTTGTCTCCGGTGGCGGCCCGTCGCGTGGTGGGTCAGGGGAGCTGCGGGTAGAGCGCGGCGACGCCGCCGGCCAGCCCGGCCTGCACCTGGCGGCTGAGGTCGTCGGCGAGGATCTCGTACGCGTCGGCCTCGACGCCGTCGACGCCGATGCGGGCGATCGCCGCCGGGTCGGACTTCGGGCCGGTGATGTCCGCGGCCATGTCGGTGTCCAGGTAGCCGACGTGCAGGCCGGCGACCCGGACGCCCCGGTCGGCCAGTTGGACGCGCAGCACGTTGGTCATCGCCCACTCGGCGGACTTGGCGGCGCTGTAGGCAGCGTGGGTCGGGGAGCCGAACCAGGACAGGACGGAGAGCACGTTGAGGATCGTTCCGCCGCCGTTGGCGGCGATGACCGGCGCGAACGCCCGGATTGTCGACAGGGTGCCGATGTAGTGGGTCTCCAACTCCAGCCGGACGAGGTCCAGGTCGCCGTCGAGCAGGTCGGTCCGGGTGTCGATGCCCGCGTTGTTGATCAGCAGGTTCACGCCGCCGGCCAGCTCGGCGGCGGCGGCCACCGAGGCGGGGTCGGTGATGTCGAGGCGGACCGGCGTCACGCCGGGTAGGTCGACGCTGTCGGGGTTGCGGGCGCCGGCGTAGACGGTGGCGCCCCGGGCGAGGAGTTCGGCGGCCAGGTGCCGGCCGAGGCCACGGTTGGCGCCGGTGACGAGGGCGGTGCTTCCAGCGATCTTCATGGCCGTCACGCTATCCGACCTGACTTCTGTTAAGCAAAGTCAGCTATGTCACGGGGGTGGTCGACCGGATCGGGAATACGACCCGGACGCGCCCACACCCCGACCGGTGACGACTCGTATCCTTTCCGCGAACCTTCGCACGAGCCGAGATGGGAGACGGTGTGAGCAACCAGGCCGAAACGTTGGAATTCCAGGCCGAGGCGCGTCAGCTCCTCCAGTTGGTGGTCCACTCGATCTATTCGAACAAGGACGTCTTCCTGCGGGAACTCATCTCGAACGCGTCCGACGCACTGGACAAGCTCCGGCTGGCCACCCTCGTCGACAAGGACCTCGTCGCCGACACCGACGACCTGCACGTGACCCTGGAGATCGATCGCGACGCCCGCACCCTCACCGTGCGCGACAACGGCATCGGGATGACCCGCGACGAGGTCGTCCAGCTGATCGGCACGATCGCCAAGTCGGGCACCGCCGAGCTGCTGCGCCAACTGCGCGAGTCCGCCGACGCCCACGCCAAGCAGGACCTCATCGGCCAGTTCGGCGTCGGCTTCTACGCCGCGTTCATGGTCGCCGACCGGGTCACCCTGCTGACCCGCAAGGCCGGCGAGACCGGCGGCACCCGCTGGGAGTCCACCGGCGAGGGCACCTACTCGATCGAGGCGGTCGACGAGGCGCCGCAGGGCACCACTGTGACGCTGCACCTCAAGCCGGCCGACACCGAGGACAACCTGCACGACTACACCGCCGAGTGGACCGTCCGCGAGATCGTCAAGCGATACTCCGACTTCATCGCCTGGCCGATCCGGATGAGCGTCGAACGACCCGGCGCCGACGGTGAGGCCGCCACCCGCGAGGTGCAGACCCTCAACTCGATGAAGGCACTCTGGGCGCGGCCCCGCGACGAGGTCGACGCCGCCGAGTACAACGAGTTCTACAAGCACGTCAGCCACGACTGGGCCGACCCGCTCGAGGTCGTGCACATGAAGGGCGAGGGCACCTTCGAGTACGAGGCGCTGCTCTTCCTGCCCAGCCACGCCCCACTGGACCTGTTCTCCCCGCAGGGCCGCCGTGGTGTCCAGCTCTACGTCAAACGCGTCTTCATCATGGACGACTGCGAGGCGCTGGTCCCGACCTACCTGCGCTTCGTCAAGGGCGTGGTCGACGCGCACGACCTGTCGCTGAACATCTCCCGGGAGATCCTCCAGCAGGACCGGCAGATCCAGATCGTCCGCCGCCGCCTGGTCAAGAAGGTCCTCGCCACGGTCAAGGACCTCAAGGCCAACCACGCGGAGCGCTACCGCACCTTCTGGACCGAGTTCGGCGCGGTGGTCAAGGAAGGGCTGATCGACGACACCGACAACCGGGACACCCTGCTGGACATCCTGTCGGTGGCCTCGACCAACGACCCGGCCGAGCCCACCGACCTGGCCGGCTACGTGTCGCGGATGAAGGACGGCCAGAGCGACATCTGGTACGCCACCGGCGAGTCCCGCGCCGCCATCGAGAACTCTCCGCACCTGGAGGCGTTCCGGGCCAAGGGGCACGAGGTGCTGCTCCTCACCGACCAGGTCGACGAGGTGTGGGTCGAGCGGGTCGGCACGTACGACGGTCGGCCGCTGCGCTCGATCGCCAAGGGCGAGATCGACCTGGACACCGACGAGGAGAAGCAGCAGGCGGAGGCCGAGCGCGAGCAGCAGCGACAGGAGTTCGCCGGGCTGCTCGACTGGCTGGGGACCACCCTCACGGACAGCGTCCGGGAGGTCCGCCTGTCGTCGCGGCTGACCACCTCACCGGCCTGCGTCGTCGGCGACGCCCACGACCTCACCCCGACCCTGGAGAAGATGTACCGGGCGATGGGGCACGAGATCCCCACGACCAAGCGGATCCTGGAGATCAACCCCGGTCACCCGCTGGTGTCCGGGCTGCGCAAGGCCCACGAGCAGGGCAGCGACAGCGCCGCCCTGACCGAGACCGCCGAGCTGCTCTACGGCCTGGCGGTGCTCGCCGAGGGCGGTGAGCTGGCCGACCCGGCCCGCTTCACCCGGACGCTCGCCGACCGGCTGGCGCGCACCCTGTAGGCGTACCCCCGGCCGGCGGCCCGCCCGGAACAGCGGGCCCGCCGGCCGGTCACGTCACTGGCCGGGGATCACCAGACCCGACTCGTAGGCGATCATCACCGCCTGGGCGCGGTCGCGCAGGTGCAGTTTGGTGAGCAGGTTGCCGACATGGGTCTTCACCGTGTGCTCGCTGAGGTGGTGGTGGGCGGCGATCTCGGCGTTGGACAGACCGGCCGCAATCAGGCGCAGCACGTCCGTCTCGCGGGCGGTCAGAGCGGTCACCGCGGCGGCCCGGACGGGGTCCGGATGGCCGCGCCGGTGCAATTCGCCGATCACCCGGGCGGTGACGGCGGGAGCGAGCAGGGCGTCCCCGGCGGCGACCACCCGGACCGCGTTCACCAGGTCGGCTCGGGGAGCGTCCTTGAGCAGGAAGCCGCTGGCCCCGGCCCGCAGCGCCGCGTACAGGTAGTCATCGGTGTCGAACATGGTCAGGGCGAGAACCCGGCTCGTGGTGAGCGCGCAGACCTGTCGGGTCGCGGCGACGCCGTCGAGGACGGGCATGCGCATGTCCATCAGCACGACGTCGGGGCGATGGTCGAGGGCGGCCCGCACCGCGGCCGCGCCGTCGGGGGCCTCGGCGACCACCTCGATGTCCGGCTCGGCGCCGAGGATGGTGGCGAACCCGGCCCGGAACAGGTCCTGGTCATCGGCGAGCACGACACGCAGCATCAGAGCACCGCCGGTGCCGACAACGGCAGGGTGGCGGTCACCGTGAAGCCGTGGCCGTCGCAGGCCGGGCCGGTGCGCAGGGTTCCGCCGCAGGCGTGGGCGCGCTCGCGCATGCCGACGATCCCGTACCCGGGCCCGCCGGTCTCGGACGCCTGGTGGCCGCGGCCGTCATCGGTGACCGACACGGTCAACGAGTGCGCCGTGTGGTCCAGTCGAACGCGAACCGATCGGGCCCCGGCATGCCGCACCACGTTGGTCAGCGCCTCCTGCACGATCCGGTAGGCGGCCACCCCGACGTCCGGGGGCGGTGCGAGCGTCGGCTCGACGGCACCTGCGGACGGCGAGACGGTGAGCGTGGCATCGAGGCCGGCGGCCCGGACCCGCTCGACGAGGACGGGAAGCTGGTCCAGACCCGGCTGGTCGAGTGGGTGGTCGGCGGGTTCGTGCAGGCTGCCGACCGCGCGGCGGAGCTGGACGACAGCGTCCCTGCCGGTGGCGGCGATCGTGGCGAACGTGGCATCGGCGCGATCCGGCTGGTCTCGGACCAACAGCGGACCCGCCTCCGCCTGGACGATCATGACGCCTACCGCGTGGGTGAGGATGTCGTGCAGATCGCGGGCGATCCGGGTGCGTTCGCGCAGCACCGCCGCCGCACGTTCACCGGCGATGCGACGATCGCGTTCGGTGAGAGCCGCCGCCTGGGTTCGACGGGCCCGCGTGCTGGTGCCCAGCGCGTACGCGAAGAGGTAGGCGACCGACAGGTAGCGCAGCACCTCCACGTCCGGGCGGGGATAGAGCAGCGAGACCAGCAGTCCGGCGGCGGTGAGCGCGATGCCGAGCAGGCGGATCGGCAGGGAGGCCCGCGCCGCGAACGTGTAGAGGCAGACGAGCGGTCCGACCGGCAGCAGTGGGGGCGCGCCGAGCGAGGCCGAGACGGTCGTGGCGACGCCCACGACGAGGGCGACCCGCAGCAGCGCCCGGTCCCGCCACAGCACCGGCACCGACGACGCGACAGCGAGCGGCAGCACCCACCACGCACGTGGCCCACCGGCCAGCGCGGGCAGCACAGTCGCGGCCACGGCGGTCACTGTGACGGCGAGATTGACGTACCGCTTCACGTCGGCAGTATCGTCCGGCCCGGCCCGCTGACGCCTCCCTCCACGGGACCAGATCGATCCGGGCTCGTACGGCGATCCGCTCCGGCCGCCCGCGCCGCACGCTCGACAAATGACGACGATCCTCGCCACGCTCCTGAGTGGCCTGTTCTGGCTCGCCGGCACCGGGCTGCATCCGGTCGCCGCGCTGACCTGGCTCGCCCCGCTCCCGCTGATCCTCGCCTCGACGCGGGTACGCCCGAGGACCGCACTCTGCGCGACCGCCCTCGCCTGGTTGATCGGTCAGGGCGGCGTGCTCGGCTACTACCTCGGGACCCTGCGACTACCGGTCCCCGTGGTCGCCGGTGTGGTCCTGCTCGGCGTCGGCCTGGCGACCGGCACGGTCCTGCTCGCCCGCGGACTACTGCTGCGCGGACGAACGGTCCTCGCCGTCCTCGCGGCGCCCTCGCTGTGGGTGCTGGGGGAGTACGTCGCGTCCCGCTTGCTGCCGCACGGCGCCTGGTGGAGCCTCGCCTACACCCAGGCCGACGTCCGCCCGGTGATCCAACTGACCGCGCTCACCGGAGTCTGGGGCGTCACCTACCTGCTGCTCGCCGTCCCGATCGCCCTCGCCGCCCTGCGCCCGAGCCCTCGCCCGGCGCTCACCTGCCTGCTCGTCCTCCTGCTCGGCGCCAGCGGGTGGTCGGCCTGGTCGCTGAGCCGTTCCCCCGAGCCGGCCGCGCGACTGACCGTCGGCCTGGTGGCCCTGCGCCAGCCCGAGGACGGGCTTCCGATCGACCGGCCGCCCGGGCATGACCTGCTCGCCCGTTACGCCGCGCGGGTCGAGGGTCTGGTCGCCCGTGGCGCACGGATCGTCGTGCTGCCGGAGAAGGTGTTCGCCGTGACGGACACGACGATGCCCGTGCTCGTGGCCGCGCTCCAGCAGACCGAGGCCCAGGTAGTCGTCGGCGCGGTGCGGCATCGGGCGGACAGGGCGAGCAACGTCGCACTGGTGCTCGAACCCGGCGGGACCGTCGCGACGTACGAGAAACAGCATCTCATCCCGGGCCTGGAAGACTGGCTGACGCCGGGTGAGGACGAGGTGCTCGTGGACGGGCGGTTCGGCGTCGCGATCTGCAAGGACCTCGACCATCCCGGTCTGGTCCGGCGGTATCGGGCGCAGGGCGCCTCGGTGCTGCTCGTCCCCGCCCTGGACTTCACCTCCGATGGCTGGCTGCACGGACGGATGGCCCTTGTCCGGGGCGTCGAGAACGGGCTCGTCGTGGTCCGGGCTGCGGCGTTCGGCCGGCTGACGGTCACCGACCCCGGCGGCAGGATGGTGGGTGAGGCCACCGCCGGGGACGCGGAGTTGCTGCTCACCACGCCGACGTCGGGGTGGGGCACCGTCTATTCGCGTACCGGAGATTGGTTTCCGCTGTTGTCGGTGGCCCTGTTGGTCCTGGCCGTGGGTGGGGTGGTGCCGGTTACCAGCGGTTCCAGTGGGCGAACGCGTCCGCGTCGGCCCGCGGACCGGGCTTGAAGTCGGTGCCCAGGGTGTACGCCACCGGGGTGAGGGCGACCTGCACGACCGTGTCGTAGGGGATGCCGAGTAGTTCGGCCATCTCCCGCTCGTAGCTGAGATGGCTGGTGGTCCAGGCGGTGCCGAGCCCGCGTTCCCGGGCGGCCAGCATGAAGCTCCAGAACGCCGGGATGACCGAACCCCAGGCCCCCGCCTGCCCGCGCACGCTGTCCAGTTCGGCGCGTGACTCGACGCGGAGACAGGGGATGAGCAGCAACGGGACCTCGTGCAGGTGGTCCGCCAGGTGTGCCAGACTGCCGGCGATCCGACCCCACTGCTCGGAGGCGAAGTTCATCCGGCTGAAGGCCGGCCCGGTGCCGCCCGATGCCGGTGGCGGCGCCATCAGGCCGAGTCGCCACAGTCGGGCGACGGCCGCCCGGGTCTCGCGGTCCTCGACGAAAATGAAGTCCCAGCGCTGCCTGTTGCGGCCACTGGGTGCCTGGAGCGCGATGCGCAGACAGTCCTCGATCACGTCGCGGGGGACCGGGCGTCCCAGGTCGAGACGTTTGCGGACGGCGCGGGTCGTGCTCAGGACCTCGTCGGCGGACAGGCCCAGCGTGCTCGGCGGGTTCTTTCCGGTCGATGTGGCGTCGGTCATGCGGGCACTCCTACTCGCTCCGGCAGGTCAAGGTTGGCGATGATCGCCGAGAGGATGCCCGGAAACCGTTCGTTGATCTCGTCGGCCCGCAACTCGTGGCGACGGAAACTGCCGTTCGGCGTGACACGGAGGACGCCGGCGGCCCGCAGGACCTTCAGGTGATGCGAGAGCGTGGAAATGCTGACGTCGGACAACGCGTCGAATTGGCCGCAGACGACGCCGCCGGCCTGCGCCAACTGCCGTACGACGCTGAGGCGTACCGGGTCGGCCAGGGCGCCGAGCAGGGTGGCCAGGTCGACCGAGGTGAGATCGGGATGATGCAGGGCTCTCATGAGGGCCATGCTAGCTTTCATTTCGGGATTTCGAAAATAATCCAAATGAGGAACGGAGCACCGGCATGTCCATCGACACTGTGATCTTCAGCGGGGAGGGCCCGCACGCCGACCCCTGGCACCCGCTGGCCGAAACCAGTGCCACGCTGGCCCGGCTGATCGGCGACGAGGGTTCGGTCGCGATCGTGACAGCCGTCGACCAGCTCAAGGTCGCGCTCGACGGCGCGCGCCTGCTGGTGGTGAACGCGAGCGCGGACCGCACAACCCCGATCCCCGAGGACGAGATCTTCGCCCGCGTCCTCGACGACTTCCTGGCCGGTGGCGGCAGCCTGCTCGCCGTGCACAGCGCCACGATCGCGTTCCCCCAGTCGACAACCTGGCGTTCCACTGTCGGTGCCGCCTGGGCCCACGGCCGGACCTTCCACCCGCCGATCGGCCCGAGTCTCATCCGGCGCAGCGGTGTGGAACACCCGATCAGCGCCGGGCTCGGGGACTTCGAGGTTCACGACGAGCGCTACACCGAGTTGGAACTGGTCGACGGTCTCGACATCGAGGCCCTCTACGTCCACGACGAGGGCGGCGACACCCATCCGCTCGTCTGGGCGCGCACCATCGGGAGCAGCCGGATCGTCTACAACGCACTCGGCCACGACGCCCGGTCGTACGAGTCACCGGCGCATCAGGAGCTGCTGCGCCGCATCGTGGCCTGGCTCCGCCACGACAGCTGAACGCTCGACCGGACAACCGGCCGAGCGTTCGCCCACGTGGTGCGGATCAGTTCAGGGACTGGTGGCCCGTCACGCCGCGGAGGCGGCCTTCGACCCTCGGTGCGACGCCACCGGGCCGGCGTTCCAGCCCCAGCGGGGGGCCGGTACCGCCACGTCGCGACGCCCATCCGTGTCGACGTCGTCGCTGTCGGTCCCGTCGATGGTCAATTCGACCGAGGCGGGTGTGCTGCGCGCCAGTCGCAGCGAGTGCTCGGCGCCGGTGCGGGCCGCGCACGGCCAGGACTGCCCGGCGCACTGGAGATTGCGGCACCGGCCCTCGTCGTCCGGCTCGTGTGCGCTCAGCACGTCGATCGCCAACTGCCACAGCAGCGGGTCGGTCACGTCGTGCGGGCGCTCGGCGGTGCGACTCGGTCGGTCGCTGGTGTCGTCGGACATGGTGGGCCCCCCTCGTCAGGCTGTACCCCACAAGGGTCACCCGTCAGCCGCCGGCTAAACCGCCGACCTGCTGTGATGTGTCTCTGATCGCAGCTCGGCCGCGGACGCCGCACGCTTATCGGTCAGTCCGGCAGAAGCGGCATCTCCACGCCCGGCTCCCGCCCGAGCAACACCGCCCGGGTGAGCGCCGCTGATCCGAACCGGTCGCGGACCGCGTCGACCGCAGCGTCCAGATCGGACCCGGGGTCCGGCTGGAAGGGCAGCTCAGGCTGGACCGGGTTGTCGTCGAGGTTGCCCACGGAGACACCGATCAGTGTGATACCACGGCGATCGATCTCGGGCAGCGCCGCGCGGAGCAGCGCACGCGCGGCGGCGAGCAGCGGCGTCGTGTCAGCCGTCGCCTTACCCACAGTGTGCGAGCGGGTCGCCCGGGTGTAGTCGCCGAAACGCAACCGCAACACCACAGTGCGGCCGGACCGCCCCGCCGCCCGCATCCGCCGGCTGACCCGGTCGACCAGGCCGGCGAGGATGGCGTCCAGCTCCGTCGAGGCGTGCGGGGTGCGACTCAGCGCGTGCTGCGCGCCCATCGAACCGCGCCGCCGCCCCACCTGCACCGCCCGGGGGTCGCGATTGTGCGCCAGCGCGTGCAGATGCCGGCCGGCGCCCGCACCGAGCAGCGACACCAGCGCCGCCTCACCGAGGCGGGCCACCTCCCCGACGGTACGGATCCGGCGTTCGCGCAGCTTGGCGGCTGTGACAGGGCCGACGCCCCACAGTCGTTCCACAGGCAGCGGGTGCAGGAACGCCAGCTCGGCGTCCGGTGCGACCACCAGCAGGCCGTCCGGTTTCGCCACCCCGCTGGCCACCTTGGCCAGGAACTTCGTGCGGGCCACCCCCACCGTGATCGGCAGGTGGACCCGGTCGCTGACCTCCCGGCGCAGCCGTTCGGCGATCTCGGCCGGTGGCCCGACCAGCCGCCGTAGACCACCCACGTCGAGGAACGCCTCGTCGATGGAGAGCCCCTCGACCAGCGGTGTGGTCTGCCGGAAGATCTCGAAGACCGCGCGGCTCGCCGCGGTGTACGCCGACATCCGCGGCGGCACGACGATCGCGTCCGGGCAGAGCCTGCGCGCCTGCTGGCCGCCCATCGCGCTGCGGACGCCCCGCGCCTTCGCCTCGTAGCTGGCCGCGAGCACCACGCCGCCCCCGACGATCACCGGCCGCCCACGCAGGCGCGGGTCGTCGCGCTGCTCGACCGACGCGTAGAACGCGTCCAGGTCGGCGTGCAGGATGCTGGCGCCGGGCGACACGTACACATGTTCGCATGACGCCCGGCCAGTGCGGCAGTGAGCTGGGCGAACGCTCGGTCAGTCGAGGCAGAACTCGTTGCCCTCGGGGTCGGCCATGATGAGATGACCGGCGCCCAACGGGGGAGTGGGCTCGTGCCGACTGAGCCGCTTGGCGCCATGCGAGACGAGCCGTTCGGCCTCCGCCTCCAGGGCCGCCATCCGCTCGTCACCCTCCAGCCCGGGGGCCGCGCGGACGTCGAGGTGGACGCGGTTCTTCACCTGCTTGTGCTCCGGCACACGCTGGAAGAACAGCCGTGGTCGCGAGCCTTCGGGGTCGACCACCGCCGACGCGTCATTGCGGTTCTCCGGCGGCACACCCATCGCGTCCAGCGCCTGGTCCCAGGACTCGAAGTTCCCGGGTGGGGGCTGCACCTGGTAGCCGAGCGCCTCGGCCCAGAAGGTGGCCAACCCCGCCGGGTCGGCGCAGTCGAACGTGATCTGGACATCGCGCGTCACGGCGGATCCCTGCTTCCTGTTTTCGTCGGTCATGATCCCAGCCTCTCGCTGATAGCGGACAGGGTCGTTCCGCTATCCGTGCAACGATCGACGCGTGACCGTCGAGGCGACGACCGAGCGGGTGCTGCGCCTGCTGGCGCTGCTGCAACGACGCCTGTCCTGGACGGCCGCCGAACTCGCCGCCGAGCTGGGGGTCACCGGCCGTTGCGTGCGCCGCGACGTGCAGCGTCTGCGGGCGCTCGGCTACCCCGTGCACGCGGTGTCGGGCGTCGGCGGCGGCTACCAACTCGGTGCGGGCACCCGGCTGCCGCCGTTGCTCCTCGACGACGAGGAGGCGATCGCGACGGCGGTGTCTCTGCGGCTCGCCTCCGGGGGCACTGTCGCCGGGGCGAGCGAGGCGGCGCTACGGGCGCTCGCGAAGCTCGACCAGGTGATGCCGTCGCGGCTCCGCGCCGAGGTACGGGCGGTGCACGGCTCCACCGACACCCTCATCGGCCCGGTCGCCGAGATCGACGCGGAGTTGCTGGTGACACTCGCCCGATCCTGTCGGGACGGAGTGCGCGTTCGATTCCACTATCCCGGCCGGGACGCCCGTGAGCAGGAACGGAGCGTCGAGCCGATCCGGATGGTCACGACCGGCCGCCGCTGGTATCTGATGGCCTGGGACGTCGACCGCGCCGACTGGCGGACGTTCAGGCTGGACCGGATGCGGGCGGCGGTCGCGACGACCTGGCGTTTTCCGGCGCGCGAGCATCCGGATCCGGTCGCCTTCGTGCAGCGGGCCGTGACCGGTGCGCCGTACCGCTACCTCGCCCGGGTGCGGGTGCACGCCCAACCGGAGCGGTTGCGCGAGGTGGTCCCACCACAGGTGGGGCGGGTCGAGGATGACCGCGACGGATGGTCAGTGCTGGTCGTCGGCGGTGACAACCTGGAGTGGCTGGCCGCGCACCTCGCCCGCCTGGATCACGAGATGGAGGTGCTGGAGCCTCCCGAGCTGCGCGAGGCCGCAGGCCGGCTCGCCCGTCGCCTCGCGGTGCTGGCCGGTGCGACGTCGGAGCCCGGCGCGCGGTGACGCAGCGTGTAGTGGCGCAGCGACACCGGGCTGCCGTCGGGAGCGGTCCATGGTGCCGTGCTGGTGCCGACACACCGCCATCCTGCGCGCTCGTACAGCGCGGCGGCCGCGGTGCCACCGGCGGCTACCTCCAGCACCAGGTCCGTTGCGCGTTTGTCCGCCCACTGGCGGGCCCGGTTCAGCAGCGCGCTGCCCAGCGCCAACCCACGGGCTTTCGGCATCACGAAGAGACGCGCCACCTCGGCCGTCGACCGGCCGGGCGGCCCGTCCACCTGATCGGGGATCCGATGCACCGCGACGTGTCCGACAACGGCGCCGTCGGCGTCGACGGCGACCCAGGCTCGGGCCGGGTGCGGCTGGCGCAGCCAGCGGTGCGGGTCGGCGGGCCAGTTCAGCGGGTACCCGTCGACCCGGTGAACCTCGGCGAGCGCCGCGACGCAGCCGTCCAGGTCGGTGGCACGCCGCCGACGGATGGCGGGTCGGTTCACAGGTCGTCGAACGGGCCGGCGTAGCGGAACTCGCCCCGGATCGACTCGCGCCACGCGTGCGACGGGCGAGCCATGAAGTACTGCGGCCCCCACGGCTGCGGCGGGGTGACGCCCAGC
Source organism: Micromonospora sp. NBC_00330 (assembly GCF_036136635.1). Lineage (NCBI taxonomy): Bacteria > Bacillati > Actinomycetota > Actinomycetes > Micromonosporales > Micromonosporaceae > Micromonospora > Micromonospora sp. NBC_00330. Next base: position 2,963,486 of record NZ_CP108012.1, on the reverse strand, counting down.
TCGACGGCCGGCCGGAACCCGAAGCGCGGGTAGTAGTCGGGGTGCCCGAGCAGGACCACCAGCGGTTCGTCCCGCGCGTCGGCGGCGCCGAGCACCGCGTGCATCAACGCACTGCCGACCCCGCGTCGCTGCCAGTCGGGCAGCACGCCCAGCGGTCCCAGGCCCAACGCCACCGGCGCACCACCCACCCGGCCGCGGGTGGCCACCACGTGCCCCACCACCTGGCCGTCCGAATCGGTCGCCACCAGGGAGTACGCGGGCAGCCAGCCCTCGTCGGCGCGCAGCGCGTCGACAAGGGTCGCCTCGACCGGTACGCCGTCACCGCCGTCGGCCTTGGCGAAGGCTGCGGAGTGCACCGCCCGGATGGCGTCGACGTCGGCGGGTGTCTCGCGTCTGATCAGCACCGCGCCACCATAGACGCGGCGTGTCACCAGCTCCACGCGTTTATCGCGGCGCTTCGCGGACATGGCGGGAGAACGCTTGATGTCTGTGAGTCATCAAGATGCCGCACAGTCATCAAGCCGATCCGGGATCGGGGCTTGCGACCCGAGCGACAGTGGCCCAGCCGCGGGATGCAGGCTGCCCCCGGGCCTGGGACGCCTGTCCGCGTTGGCTGGGCGGGCGTGGTTTCAGCCGACGGCGGTGGCGGAGGGCGGGGCGCTGCCGCCCTGGGGTGCCTCCGGGGCCATCAGCCGGATGATCTCCGCCTGGTCGGCGCGCGAGGGCAGTCCCCATTCCGGTCGGTAGTCGTACACCTGGTGCAGTGGGGTGGAGCCGGTGCGACCCTCCAGGATCTCCACGGCGTCGGTGCCGATCAGGCCGGGGTGTTCGACGCCGCAGGCCTCGGCGACCTTGGTGAGGTCCCGGCGCAGCGTCCGCAGGTAGTTGGCCGCCCGGACCGACTTCAACGTCGGGTCCAGGCCCCGGGCGAGCCACGCGTTCTGGGTGGCGACGCCGGTGGGGCAGGTGTCGGTGTGGCACTTCTGCGCCTGGATGCAGCCGATCGCCAACATCGCCTCCCGACCGACGTTGACCATGTCGCAGCCGAGCGCGAACGCCACTATGGCGTTGTCCGGCAGGCCGAGCTTGCCGCCGCCGACGAAGACCACCTGTTCGTGCAGATCGTGCTCGGCGAAGATCTTGTACACCCGGGAGAAGCCCTGCTGGAAGGGGAGCGACACGGAGTCGGTGAAGATCAGTGGTGCGGCCCCGGTGCCGCCCTCGCCGCCGTCGATCGTCACGAAGTCCACACCCCGGCCGGTGTCCCGCATCAGGGTGGCCAGCTCCTGCCAGAAGCTCAGGTCACCGACCGCCGACTTGATGCCGACCGGCAGTCCTGTCTCGGCGGCCAGCAACTCCACCCAGTCGAGCAGGCTGTCGCAGTCGGAGAACTCGGCGTGCCGGGACGGGCTGACGCAGTCCTGACCGGCCGGGATGCCCCGGGTGGCGGCGATCTCGGCGGACACCTTCGCCCCGGGCAGCAGTCCACCGAGGCTCGGCTTGGCGCCCTGGCTCAGCTTGATCTCCAGCGCCCGCGCCGGTGCGCCGGCGACCAGGTCCTTCAGTCGGTCGAGGCTGAACCGGCCGTGCTCGTCGCGGCAGCCGAAGTACGCGGTGCCGAGTTGGAAGACCAGCTCACCGCCGTTGCGGTGGTACGGCGACAGGCCGCCCTCGCCGGTGTTCTGCAGGCAGCCGGCGAGCGCCGCCCCCTTGTTGAGCGCGGTGATGGCGTTGCCGGAGAGCGAACCGAAGCTCATCCCGGAGATGTTGACGACCGACTCCGGTCGGAACGCCCGGGCGCGTCCCCGTGCCGCGCCGAGCACCTTCGCGCAGGGCAACCGCACGTCGTGCCCGGCGGTCGGTGACGACGGCGGCACGGCACGGCCGAACGTGCGGTGCTTGATGATCGGGTACCCGGGGGTGTACTCGATGTCGTTGTCAGTGCCGAACCCGAAGTAGTTGTTCTCCTGCTTGGCCGACGCGTACACCCAGCGGCGCTGGTCGCGGGTGAACGGCCGCTCCTCGTTGTTGCCGGCCACGATGTACTGCCGTAGCTCCGGCCCGATCGTCTCCAACAGGTAGCGGGCCCGGCCGAGGACCGGGAAGTTGCGCAGCAGCGCGTGGTCGCGCTGGATCAGGTCCCGCGCGGCGAGGGCCGCGACGGCGGCGGCGACAGCGGGTACGGCTCGACGGGCCCAGGTCATGCCCGGGACTCTTTCCGCCGGGGCGGCGGATCAAACCGGTGAGCCGGCTGGTGGCGGTGCGGGTGCGCCCCGCACCGCCACCACGCGCTCAGCGGTGCCGGAACGACTCCCGGACCGATCCGCCGACGATCGTGCACCACGTGCTCGTGCTGAGTTTGCCGTTGCGCGGCAGCCCGTGCAGCGCCTGAAGGTCCTGCACCGCCCTCCGGGTGGCGTGGTCGTACGCCCCGGTGACGGTGACCGCGTACCCCTTGGTGGCGAGGATTTCCTGCACGGCCGTGACCGGTGCTCCGGCGGCGTGCTGGTCCAGCTCCGGCGCGAGGGTCTCCCAGGTCGGCGTGGTGAGTGTGGCGTCCACGTCCACAGCGATGCCGTTGCGGGCCTGCCAGTCCTGCACCGCCGCGACGGTGGCGGCGTCGAACGTGCCGCTGACGGTCACCGGGTAGCCCCGGTAGGCGAGCAGGTGCTGCACCACCCGGACCGAGGGGGAGTTGACGAAACGCCACAGGTCCGGCCAGCGGCGCGCCGGCACGTCGCCGAGCTTGGTGCCCAGGGCGACGTGCACCCGCCGCCGCAGCTCGGGGAACTGCCGGTAGAAGGCCGCGCCCGGGCACTCGGTGGTGCGGAAGTCCCAGTGGCCGAAGATGTCGTGCGCGTGCAGGCCGTACTGCCGGCAGATCGCGACGCAGAGCTTGACCAGCGAGTCGGTCAACGCCTCGGGTGGCGTCTCGGTGACGTAGGTGCCCTCGTTCTCGATGCCGATGGCCCGGCCGTTCTCACCCGGGCAGTGCGCCGAGATCATCTGCCGGTCGCCGGCTTCGAGGCGCTCCAGGCTGCCCCGGCGGCCCTCCAGCACGTACCCGCCGCGGCTCACCGTGAAGTGTTGGCCGGTGTCCGACCAGCCGTTGCCGTCCATGTGCAGGTCCTGGCAGTCGTGGGCCAGCTTGACCGCCTGCTCGCGGGAGTAGTCGGTGACGTTCGGGAACGCCATGTGGTGCACGATGATCTTGTTGGTGGCGATGGCGCTCACCGACAGCGGGTCTTTCGGTGGGCGAGCGGCCCACTCGTCACAGCTGATGATCCAGTCCAGGTCGGTGCCCGGCGCGGCCTGCGCCGCGCCGGGGAAGGCGAGTTCGCTCCCGACGACGGCGACCGTGGCGGCGCCGAGACCGGCCCGCAGCAGCGTCCGGCGATCCACTTCGGAATGGTCGACGTGCATTGCATCTCCTCCTGCGGCCGACGGCGGGGGGATGAAAAGTAGCTCCAGTGGCCGCACGCACTCCGGAGAATATTGCCAAGATCGCCAGCGCGCCAGGGGTCGGGCCGTCGCGTCGGCGTTTCCGCGCGTCGGGTCGAGGGTAGGTCCGGGGCTGACCGTTCCGGCTGCCCCACTTAAGGAATGACCAGATGAGTGACAACGTCAGCGACGCGGTGGGCGACGCTCTCCGCTCGGTGATGCTCTTCCTGCCCAAGGCCGTCGCCTTCCTGGCGATCCTGGTGGCCGGATGGCTGATCGCCAAGGCCGTACTGAAGATCGTGGAGAAGGTCCTCGAACGGGTGGGCTTCGACCGCGCCGTCGAACGCGGCGGCATCCGCCGCGCGTTGAGCCGCTCCCGGTACGACGCCAGTGACATCGTCGCGAAGCTCGTCTACTACGCGGTGCTGCTGTTCACCCTTCAGCTCGCCTTCGGCATCTGGGGGCCGAACCCGATCTCCGACCTGCTCGGCGCGGTGATCGCGTGGCTGCCCCGCGCCTTCGTCGCGATCGTCATCGTCGTGGTCGCCGCCGCCATCGCCAACGCGGTCAAGGACATCATCAGCGGCGCGCTCGGCGGCCTGTCGTACGGCCGGGTGCTGGCCACCATCGCCTCGGTGTTCATCCTCGGTCTCGGTGTCATCGCGGCGCTGAACCAGATCGGTGTGGCCACCGCGGTCACCACTCCGGTGCTGATCGCCGTACTGGCCACGATCGGCGGCATCCTCGTCGTCGGTGTCGGCGGTGGTCTGATCCGTCCGATGCAGAGTCGTTGGGAGTCGTGGCTGACCCGCGCCGAGCAGGAGTCGCAGCTGATCGCCGAGCACGCCCAGGCGTACCGGGCGGGTCGCCGCGACGCCGAGGCCGAGCTGGCCCGCCGGTCGGCCACCACCACCAGCGGCGCGGAGGCGACCCAGGTGGTGCCCCGGCCCGCCGACGCCGACGCCACGCAGGTGGTGACCCGGCCCACCGATCCGGAGGCCACCCAGGTCGTCCACTTCCCGGTCAGCTCCGACGCCACCCAGGCGGTCGATCGCGGCGCCCTCGACGACGTGACGCCGACGCCGGCCCGGCCCTCCGCGACCGACGACACGACCCAGGTGGTCAGCGGCTCCGTCGACTCGGACGTCACCCAGGTGGTGGGCACCAACGTCGACCCTGACGCCACCCAGGTGGTCACGGGCGGCACCGATCGCGCGGTGCCCGGGCAGCGCACCAGCGACGACAGTGAGACCACCACTGTCATTCCGCCGTTCGACCGGCGCTGACACCAGCGGTACGGCGGCGGGGCGGGATCGATCTGATCCCGCCCCGCCCCTCGTTGTCCGCCCCCGCCTCGCTCACCAGGCACGGTTCGCGCTGCTCGGCACGCCGAAAGCGCTGGCCGCTGCCGCGCGGGTTGTCTAGCATCGCGGGCATGACCTGGCGACATTGATCCAGCAGCGTCGGCCGATCCCGTGGGCCACCACGGGCACCGCACGTCCGGTGTCCGTCTCCACTCCCACGGGAAGGCCCCATGATCCTCATCGATTCGCGCGTGCCCGAGCCGGCGGTCCGTCGGCTGACGGCGACCCTCTACGGGTACGCGTTCCTCAGTGACCTCGTCCTGCTCTACCCGCTGTACGTGGTGTTCTTCGCCGACACCGGGCTGTCGGTGGGGCAGATCGCGTCGCTCTTCGTCATCTGGTCCGCCGCCGGCATCCTGTTCGAGGTGCCCTCCGGCGCCTGGGCCGACGTGCTGTCCCGCCGGCTGCTGCTGTGTCTCGCCCCGCTGGTGGCCGCCGCCGGTTTCGCGCTCTGGGTGCTGCTGCCGTCGTACCCGGCCTTCGCTGTCGGGTTTCTGCTCTGGGGCGCTGGTGGCGCGCTGGTCTCCGGTGCGTTGGAGGCGTTGGTCTGGACCGAGTTGGACCGGCTCGGCGCGGTCGGCCGGTACGCCCGGGTGCTCGGGCGGGCGCGGACCGCGGGTGTGCTGGGCGTGGTGGTCTCCGGAGTGCTCGCCGGCCCGGTGCTCGCCGTCGGCGGGTACCCGGCGGTCGGCGCGGCCAGCGTGCTCGCCTGCCTGCTCGCCACGATCGTCGCCACCCGCCTCCCGGAACACCGCGCGCCCGCCGCCGTACGCGTCCCGGTCGCCGAGCCGGCAATGGCCGCCCGGCCGGTGGGCGCCGCACCACCGGGGCAGGACGAGCCCGCTAGCCCGGACGACGATGGTGACCTGGGGTGGTGGGACACGCTGCGGGCCGGAGTGTCGCAGGTCCGCACCCGTCCGCCGGTACGGGCCGCCGTGCTGCTGGTTGCCGTGGTCGCCGCCGACTGGGGTGCCCTGGACGAGTACACCCCGCTGCTCGCCCTGGACACCGGCGTCGGGGCGCAGGCCGTACCCCTGCTGCTCCTGCTGCTCTGGGCCGGAGTGACGGTCGGCGGGCTGCTCGCCCCGGCGGGGGAGCGGCTGGGCAGCCGAGGCTACGCCGCGCTGCTGGGGCTGGTCGGCGTCGCGCTGGCCACAGGTGCCCTGCTTCGGCACCCGGCGGGGTTCGTGCTGCTCGCGGTGGCCTTCGGCGCCGCGCAGTTGGCCACAGTGCTGGCCGACGCGCGGCTCCAGGCGCGGATCACCGGCACCAGCCGCGCCACAGTCACCTCGCTGGCCGGGATGGCCACCGACGTGCTGATCATCGTGACGTACGCCGGCTACGGTCTGCTCGCCACGGCGGCCGGCAACGCGCTGGCGTTCGCGCTGACCGCCGGGGCGTACCTCGTGGTGGCGCTGGTGCTGCTGACCCGCCGCCGGTCGCCGGCCCGCCTCGGCCGCCGTGCCGGAGCTGCTGATGACTGAGAGTCGCGGTGACCTGAGCCACCGTCACGTAAGGTTATGTCGGGAATCCTTGACACGTCGGGAAGTTCCGACGCATCCTTCCTGACGTGCCCGACGACGACCTCTTTCTCGCGCTGGCGAATCCGGTCCGCCGACGTTTGCTGGAACTCCTGACCGACGGGCCCCGCACGGCCGGCGACCTCGCCGCCAGCTTCGACCTGAGCCGGCCGGCCGTCGCCGAGCACCTGCAAATCCTGCGGCGGGCCGGGCTCGTGCACGACCAGCCCACCGGACGACAACGGCACTACCACCTGACCGCCGAGCCACTCGCCCAGGTGGGCGACTGGCTCCACCCCTTCGAGCGGTTCTGGCGTCACCGCCTCCGCACCCTTGCCGACATGCTCCAGGAGGAGACCATGACAGATACCGCCACCATCGCCGTGGACCAGTTCATCGCCGCGCCGCCGTCAAAGGTCTGGCGCAGCCTCACCGAGCCGGAGTTGCTCGCCCGCTGGTGGGTACCGGGCGACGTCGCCGCCGTCGTCGGTCACCGCTTCCACCTACAGATGCCCGGTTGGGGAGCGGTGGCCTGCGAGGTCACCGAGGTCGATCCCGAGCGGCGTTTCGTCTACACGTTCAACGAGAACTGGACGCTGACCTGGCGGCTGGTTCCCGAGGGCAACGGCACCCGACTGTTCCTGGACCACTCGGGCTTCGACCTCGACGACCCCCGGGCCCGGGACGCCTTCGCGCGGATGGGGCCCGGCTGGCGGGACACGATCCTGCCCGGCCTCGCCCGGTTGGCCGCCGACCTGCCGGACTGATCACCCCGAATCGACGAGGTGCCCGGCGGGGGCCCGAGGAGGCCGCCGCCGGGCCGCACTGTCAGCCGGCCATGTGCAGGAACGACCACTGGTGGCCGTCGAGGTCGCGGAAGCCGCGCATGTACATCGGCCCGTTGGCCATCCCCGGCCCGAGCGACTCCCCACCGGCGACCGCCGCCTGGTCGACCAGTTCGTCGACCTGCCCCCGGCTCGACGCCGACAGGCCGACGATGACCTCCCGGCTGGTCGCCGTGTCCGTCGCGGCGACCCCGGTGTACGCCTCGAAGCCCGAGCGGAGGTGCAGCACCAGCCGGGTGGTGTCGGAGACGGTGAGCACCATGCTGTCGCCGTCCGGATCGGCCTGGTCGCTGGTGAAGCCGATCGCCCGGTAGAACTCGGTCGCGGTGGTCAGGTCGCGCACCGGCAGGTTGATGAATGTCATGGTCATCGCTGGTCTCCGTCCGTTTCGAGCAGTGCCTTCAGTGCGGCGAGCCGGTCCCGCCAGTACGCCTTCAGCTCCGCGGCCTGCTCGGCTCCGGTCAGCTTCTCGTGCAGGACGTTGACCCGGGCCTTTGACTCGCCGACAGCGTCGATGCCGACGACGATCCTGGTGGGGCCACCGGCCCAGTCGGCCCGGAAGCTGCGCGGCGCGGTGGCGGTGCGGACACGTACCTCGACGTCGGGCAGCCAGTGGGCGCGTGCCGTCTCGTCGGCGAACGCCTCGAACAAGCGCAGCGCCGGCACGGCAATCGTCTTTGCCTCCGCGTTGCCGGCGGCGTGAGCGCCGGGAGGGAGGTGCGGCGCAGGACTACGCCGACGTCATCCTACGCCCCAACGGCCGTCAGGGTTGGTCACCGTCGAGGTAGACCCACCGGCCGTCCTCGCGGACGAACCGGCTGTGTTCGGTCACCGTGCCGGGCCGGCCCGCGTCCCGGTAGTGGGCGTGGAAGGTCACAGTGCCGGCGGTGTCGAGCAGGCCGCCCCGCTCGGTTTCCACGATCTCCAGTCGGGTCCATCGCTGCCCCGGGTCGAGCTCCAGGGAAGCGGGCCGGGTCGAGGAGTGCCAACTGCGCAGCAGGTAACCGGAGTCGCCGAGGGCGAAGGCGCTGAACCGGGAGCGCATCAACGCCTCGGCCGTCGCCGGGGCCTCGCCGCCGTGCGCCGGCGCGCAGCAGTCCGCGTACGCCCGGCCGGAACCGCACGGGCACACCCGTCCCGTTGTCGCGTTCGCCCGCCGACGTCCCCCACCCTTACCCACGTCGCCATCCTGCCGCACCGGCCCTAGTCCAGCGGCACCGGCAGCGGTACCGGCCGCTTGGCCACCCGGTCGTCGCCCGACGACTGGCCGCGTAGGTGCCGGGCCAGCCAGGGCAGCAGGTGCCGGCGGGTCCAGGCCAGCTCGGCGCCGAACACCTCGCCGCGGCGCCGCCGGGGTGCCGGCGGCAACGGTTGTGTCCAGGAGTCGTCGAACCCGGGCAGACCCGCCGTGTACGCCAGCGCGGCGGCGATGCGCTCGTGCCCGGCGCTGTTGGCATGCAGCCGGTCGTCGCTCCACAGCCGGGGATCGGAGGAGACCGGGTGGGCGCCCAGGTCGAGGAGGGTGGCGCCGGTCCGCGCGGTGGCGGCCCGCAGCGCCTCGTTGAGCGCCAGCATGCGACCCCGCAGCGGCCGGGCCAGCGGCATCACGGGCGCCGGATCCGGCATCGTGAAGGTCAGCACTGTGGCCCCCTGATCGACCAGTGCCTGCTGCATCGCCGCGACATCCCCGGCGACCTGGTCCGCGTCGAAGGAGGGGCGCAGCACGTCGTTCATACCGGCGACCACCGTGGCCAGGTCGGGGGCCAGGTCGAGGGCGGGCTGGAGCTGCTCGGCGCGGATCAACGCGGTGGTCCGGCCACGGATGGCCAGGTTCGCGTATTCCAGACCGCCCTGGGCGCGGGCCACCGCCAGGGCGAACCGGTCGGCCCAGCCCCGGTAACCGCCGAGACCGTCCGGGTCGTCGAGCCCTTCGGTGGTGCTGTCACCGATCGCCACGTACCTCTGCCACATCACCCGCGCGAGGTTAGCCCTCCGTCAGCTCAGGCGGACCGCCGGCCTCACAGCCAGCCGGAGCGGCGGAACAGCCGGTACAGGAACAGGGCAGCCGCCGCCATCAGGGTGACCGCTCCGGCGTAGCCGTAGCGCCAGGCCAGCTCGGGCATGTGGTTGAAGTTCATTCCGTAGATGCCGGCGATGCCGGTCTGGGTGGCCGCGATGGCCGCCCAGGCGGCGATCTTGCGCATGTCGTTGTTCTGCTCGACGGCGAGTTGCGCCAGCCGCGACTGGACGATCGAGGTGAGCAGGTCGTCGTACGCGGCTACCCGGTCCACCGCCCGGCTCAGCCGGCCGTCGACGTCGACGAACCAGCGGTGCAGGGCACGCGGCGGGCCGTCGGGTTCGAGCAGCGTACGCATCGGCGCCTGCAACGGCAGGACTGCCCGCTTGAACTCCACCACCTCCCGTTTGAGCTGGTAGATGTGTTGGATGTCGGTCGTGCGGTCGCGGGCGAACACCGCCTCCTCGACCCGCTCCAGGTCCCGTTCCACGTGCCCGGCCACCTCCAGGTAGGAGTCGACCATACGGGCGCAGACCGCGTACGCCACTGCCCACGGTCCGGCGGCCAGCAGCGCGGTGCGGCGCTCGATGTCGGCGCGGACGCTGCGCAGCGCACCGGCGGCGCCGTGCCGCACAGTGATGGCGAAGCGGTCGCCGAGCAGCACCATGACGTCCCCGGTGTCGATCACCTCGGAGGTGTCGGTCAGCTCGTCGTGCTCCACGTACCCGGCCGTGCGCAGGACCAGCAACGTGACCGGGCCGTGGCGCTGCACCGTGGGCCGGTGCCCGTCGGCGAGGGCCTGTTCGACGGTCAGCTCGTCGAGGCCGAAGGTCTGGCCGACCGCGGCGAGCACCGCCGGGCCGGGATCGTGCAGTCCCAGCCACACGAAGGCGTCGCGGCCGTGCCGCGCCCGGGCGTACGCGTCGGCGTAGTGCGGTTGACCGGGTTCCCGGCGGCCGTTGACGTAGACGGCGCAGTCGACCACGGCGTCCGGGTTGGACCGGCGGGGGGTGGGGGAGTCGCCCTCGACCCGTCCGAGCAGTCGCCGGGCCAGGGCGAGTACGCCTCGACCGGTCCGGTCCCGTACCGGTCGCTGATCCACCCGTGCCTCCCCGTCGCCGGCGCACCGTCCCGATCAGGGGATGGTGCCACCGCATTCTGCCGAGCGGGGTCCGGCTCCCGACAGCGGGGGAGGTGGCGCGGGCGGCGCGGGCCTGCGGCTCGGTTCGGGCCTGCGGCTCGGTTCAGGCGGTGCGGGTGGCGAAGACGACGACGTTGTCGACGTAGTTGCCGGTCGTCGCGTCGAACCGGCCGCCGCAGGTGATCAGGCGCAGCCCGGCGGCGTCCGCCGGGCCGTAGACCAGTGTGGTGGGGAAGTGCTCCTTGGGGTAAGCCCGGACGTCGTCCACTGTGAACGTGGCGACCCGTGCGTCGGCGCGGGTGACCTGTACCTGTTGTCCGGCGCGAAGCCGACCGAGGTCGAAGAAGACCGCCGGGCCGGACGGTGCGTCGACGTGTCCCACCAGGACGGCGTTGCCGGTCTCACCGGGGCTGACCCCGTACCGGTACCAGCCGGCGAGGGTGGGCCGGTCCAGTGGAGGCACCTCCAGCACCCCGGCGGCGTCGGCGCCGACGGGGACGATGTCGGCGCGTACGTCGATGGCGGGGATCTGCACCCGGACCGGCGCGGCGGGTGGCAGCGGCGCCAGGTCCGGTGCGGGATGGGTGCGGGTCGGCGCGTCGGCCGACGGTCGTGGTGGCCGCGCCGGGTCGGCGGTGAGGCCGACGGTGATCAGTCCGAGCCCGGTCACGCCGAGCAGGGCTACCACTGCCGGCAGGGTCCGCCGCGACCGCACGTGTGCGCCTCCGTACCGGATCGTCGGGGTGCCCGCACCGGTGTCACCGGCGCGGGCACCCGTCTCAGGGATGGAACGGTCGCCGATCAGGCGACAGTGGACACCGGACGGCGCCGGCGGATCAGGATCACCGCGCCGGCGAGGGCGGTGCCGAGCAGCGTGCCGCCGGCGGCGAGAGCGCCGGTGTCACGGTTGTCGCCGCCGGAGCCGGCCGGCGCGCCGCCGATCGGGGTGACGGCGAAGGTGGCGGTGCCGGCCGAGCTGCCGTCGCCGCAGGTCGCCGCCACCGTGTACGTGCCCAGGGTGAACCCGGCGGTGAAGAGCTCGGCGCTCAGCCCGCCGCCGGCGGCGGCCGTGGTGGATCGGACGTTCTGGTCGCGGTTGGGACCGGTGACCCGGAAGAGGGCGTCACCCGACTTCGGGTTGCAGGTCGTCGCGGTGAGCACGACGGTCCCACCGACCGGGGTGGTGGCCGGTGACACGGTGGTGTCGGCCAGTGCGGCGCCTGGCAGCAGGAGCGTGCCGAGGCCCACGCCGAGCGCCGCCGAGCAGAGTGCTGTTGAGACCTTCATACGCGTCTTCCCTCACTTTTCGTCCGCTGACTGCGTGGGACGTCGTTCGGGTGGCCAACTCCGTGACTAGCACCGGTGTGCCCAACACTAGGTTGGGTTGGGTCCTCGATCAGGTGAAAATGAGAAATCCTCGTTGCCGTCACGTGTCCACCCGAAGGCGGGGCGAGCTGCGGAAAGGCCCGGACGGCCCGACCGACACCGGTGCTCCGATCGATGTCCATCCGGTCGGGCTGTCGTCGCTGTGTCGATGGCGAGGTATTGCCGCAGACGGCGGAAATGCACCGCCCGGCCGGGCGCGGTCCGCCGCCGGGCCCGATCCAAGATCCGCACAAGAACAGGGATATAGGGGCCTCGCGCGGTCTGGAGGCCCCTATATCCCTGAAGTTGTGCAGATCTTGGGCCGGCCGGTGCGCCGGATGGGTGCCCGGGTCAGCGGGTCGGGGTCGGGTCGGGCATCGGCTCGCCGGTCTCCAGCAGGGTCTTGAGGCTGGCCAGCAGCTCCGGCCAGCCGCCGCTGCCGTCGAGCTGGCCGCTGATCGCCCGGTGCATCTCACTGTCCGGGGAGAAGCCGTCGTGGATGACGGTCAGCCGGACGGTCGACCCGCTGTGCGGCTCGATCTCGAAGGTCACCGTCGACCGGCGTTCACCGAGCCGGGCGGCCAGCTCCTCGGCGGACCAGCCGAAGTGCTCGGCGTGCTCGGGTTGGAAGCCGTGCCAGCTGTAGGAGAGTCGGCGGTACGGCTCGGCGACGAGCACCCGCTGGCCGAGGTCGCGCGGCTCGCCGTCGGGTGCGTCCTGCCACAGCACTGGTGAGCCGACCTGCCAGTCCGAAACCAGCGCGACTCCACCCCAGTAGCGACGGGTGAACGCCGGTTCGGTGAGCGCGGACCACAGTCGCTGCGCGGTGGTGGTGACGTAGGTGGTGTAGACGAAGGTCGGGCTCTCCATGGGTTGTCGCTCCAATGCGGTGGTCAGGTCGGCCAGGGTGACGGCGCGCTCCCGGTCGTAGCGGCTGAGCCAACGGTCGGCGATGGCGTTGATCGGGGCGGCGTTGAGGTAGTGCAGCTTGTCCCGGCCGCGCCGGACGGTGGTGACGAGATCGGCGGCCTCCAGGACCGACAGGTGCTTGCTGACGGCCTGTCGGGTGGTGGCTAGCCCGTCGCACAGCTCCCGCAGGGTCTGGCCGTTGCGCTCGTTGAGTCGGTCCAGCAGTCGACGCCTGCTGGGGTCGGCCAGCGCCCGAAACGCGTCGTCCATCGGCCCTCCCCGCAACAGGCAACCATTCGGTTGCCTGCCAAGTTATGCAACCAGCCGGTTGCCTGTCAAGCTGACCGCGGGCGGCCATCTGCCGGAGGGATAAATCCCCGTGCGTGCAGGGGAGACGCTGGTAGGTTCGCTCGCCGTGACACGGAACGTGGGAGCTGGCCTGGGACCGGTGTTCGCCAAACTCTGGGCGGCGAGCACCCTGTCGGCCCTGGGCAGCGGCCTGGCCACCGTCGCCGCGCCGCTCTTCGTCGCGTCGCGCACCGATGACCCGCTCGTGGTCGCCGGGGCGTCGGCGGTGGCGTGGCTGCCGTGGCTGCTCTTCGCCCTGCCCGGCGGGGTGCTGGTGGACCGGATGGACCGCCGCCGCCTGATGATCGTCATCGACCTGGTCCGGGTGGTAGCGCTCGCCGTTCTGGCCACTGCGATCCTCAGCGGCCGGGGCGGGGTGGCGCTGCTGTTCGCGGTGCTGTTCCTGGTCAACACCGGTGAGATCGTGTTCCGCGCGGCGAGCCAGGCCATGGTTCCGGTCGTGGTGCCGCGGCACCGTCTGGAGCGCGCCAACGGCTGGCTCAGCGGCGGCGCCACCCTCATGCACAGCATGCTCGCCGGCCCGCTCGGCGGCTTCCTGTTCGCGCTCTCGGCGGGCAGCCCGTTCCTGGTCAACGCCGTCACGTACGCCCTCAGCGCCGTACTGGTGGCGCTGATCGGCGGTGACTTCCGGGCCGCCGTCGGCGACACGCACGCACTCCGTACCCGCTCGATGGGCGGCGAGATCGTCGAAGGACTGCGCTGGCTGGCCAACCAGCGGCTGCTGCGCACGATGGCCGTGCTGATCGGTCTGCTCAACGTGACCCTCACCGCCGCGCTCGCGGTGCTGGTGCTGCTCGCCGGCGAGCGGCTCGGGCTCGGATCCGTCGGCTACGGCCTGCTCTTCACCTGCATGGCCACCGGTGGGGTGCTCGGCGCACTCCTCGGCGACCGGATCATCGCCCGGATCAGCGCCACCTGGACGATCCGGATCGGCCTGCTCGTCGAGGCGGGGCTGCACCTGGCGTTGGCGGCGTCCCGCAGCACCATCGTGGTCGGGTTCGCGCTGTTCGCCTTCGGCGTGCACGGCGGGCTGTGGAACATCGTGTCGAACTCGCTGCGCCAACGACTCACCCCGGCGAACCTGCAGGGCCGGGTGGCCAGCACGAACCTCTTCGTGGCGGCGGGCGGCAACTGCGTGGGCGCACTGCTGGGCGGGCTGCTCGCCGCCCGATTCGGCATCACCGCGCCGTACTGGGTCGGATTGGTGGTGGCGATCGGCGTCTCCGCCGCCACCTGGCGGGTCTTCAACCGCGCCGCTGTCGCGCGCGCCTATGCCGACCCGACCCCGGTCGAGTCGCCCGCCCCGGTGGCCTGAGCGCCGTTGCGGCCCATCCGGCGGTGTCGGGCGGCGGTGTGGCAGCGTGGTGCGGGTGACCGACTCCGCGCCGCTCGACGTCGACCTCGCGCTGCTCGGTGGCGGCGGCGCCGCGTCGTTGCTGCTCGCCGCGCTGGACCGGCACGGTGTCCGGGATCTGCGGATCGCCATCGTCGACCCCGTGCGCCGTCGCGGTCAGGATCGCACCTGGGCGTTCTGGGGTCACCCCGACAGCGACCTGGACCCGCTGCTCAGCGCGAGCTGGCAGCAGGTCGAGGTGGCGACGGCGGCGCGACGCCGCGTCCTTGACCTCACCCCGCTGCGGTACGCCATGCTCCGCTCCGGCCCGGTCTACGACCGGGCTGCCGACGCCGAGCGTCGCCTCGACGCCACGCGGATCGTCGCGCCCGCCGAGACGGTGCGCGACGACGGCGCCCGGGTGCTGGTGCGTACCGGCGACGGGCGCCGGGTACGGGCCGGCTGGGTGCTCGACTCCCGTCCCCGGCCGCCGGCGAGAGCGGGGCGAACCACCTGGTTGCAGCACTTCCGAGGGTGGTGGCTGGAGGCTGACCGGCCGGTGTTCGACCCGACGCGTGCGGTGCTGATGGACTTTCGTACCCCGCAGCCGCCCCGGGGCGTCTCCTTCGGGTACGTGCTGCCGGTCAGCGACCGCTACGCCCTGGTCGAGTACACCGAGTTCTCGCCGGACCTGCTGACCGACGCCGGGTACGACGCGGCGCTGACCGGCTACCGGGATCTGCTCGGGCTGGATCCGACCGGGCTGCGGGTGCGCGAGGTGGAGAACGGGGTGATCCCGATGACCGACGCGCCGTTCCCGGCCCGGCCCACCCCCCGCGTGGTCCGGCTCGGCACGGCCGGTGGCGCGACCCGTCCCTCCACCGGCTTCACCTTCTCCGCCATGTACCGCCAGGCCGACCAGGTGGCCCGCGCCCTCGCGGCGGGCCGCGCGCCGGTGCCCGAGCCGGCCTACCCGCGCCGGCACCGCTGGATGGACGCGGTGGCGCTGCGGGCACTGGACCGGGGCGGGGTGGGCGGTCCCGAATTCTTCGACCGACTCTTCGACCGCAACCCGGCCGAGCGGGTGCTGCGCTTCCTCGACGGCGGCACCACTCCGGCCGAGGAGGTCGCGATCATGAATTCGACCCGGCTGTTGCCGATGATCGCCGCGACCGCCGGTGACGCCGCACACCGGGTGCGTGACCGGCTGCGCCCCACCCGGCCCGCGCCGGCCATCCCACCCGCTGTGGTGGGTTCGACGCCGACGGCTCGGCGCGCCGGCCCCCCGAGCGGGGAGGACGACGTCCGCGCCCGGTAGGTTGCCGGGCATGGTGGACGCGGCGGCCGGCAGGGGCGTGCAGATCTGGACCGACGGGGCGTGCAGTGGCAACCCCGGTCCGGGTGGTTGGGGTGCGCTGCTGCGCTACGGCGATCACGAGCGGGAGCTGTGCGGCGGTGAGGCCACGCCCACCACCAACAACCGGATGGAGCTGATGGCGGCCATCCAGGCGTTGGAGAGCCTGAACCGGCCGGTCACCGTGGAGCTGCACACCGACAGCACGTACGTGCGCAACGGCATCACCAGTTGGCTGGCGTCGTGGAAGCGCAACGGTTGGCGAACCGCCGCGAAGCAGCCGGTGAAGAACGCCGACCTGTGGCAGCGGCTGGAGGCGGCCTGCGAACGGCACGAGGTCACCTGGCTGTGGGTCAAGGGGCACAACGGCCACCCGGAGAACGAGCGGGCCGACGGGCTCGCCAACAAGGGCATGACCGAGGCCCGGGGCGCGCTGACCAGCCGCTGATCCCGGTCAGCGAGTCGCGTCCGGGTGCCCCGGCATGCTGGAACCGCCGCCGCTGCTGCCGGACGAACCACCGGCGACGCCCGAGTTGTCGGGCTCGGTCACGATGTCCGGCCGGACGTCGGTGTCCGCCGGTGCGGGGACCTCGGTGTCCGCGTCGACCTGCACCAGTGGCGTCTGGCCGGCCTCGTCCTCGCTGTGCTGCGGGTCGCCCGGCTGCTCACCTTGGCGATTTCGGTAGCCCACGCCGTGCCCCCCGTCGATGCCGGTCCGCGTCGGCGCTGGCTACCCGGCGTCGTCCCGGCCGAAACCTGACCCGCCGGCGGGGACCGCCGACCCGACCGTCTCGGCCTGCGGCGCAGCGGACGGCAGCCGCAGCGTCCGGCGGCGGCTGAGCGCGACGACCAGCGCCAGCGCGAGCGCGCCGACGACCACCAGGAACGCCCAGGTGTTACCGAGGTGGTCGTTGACCACGCCACTGGTCGCGGAGCCGGCGGCGATGCCGAGTTGCCCGGCCGTCTGCAACCACCCGTACGTCTCGGGTAGCCGGACCGCCGGGGTGGACCGGGCGAGGATCTCGTCGGTGACGGCGAGGAACGGTGCCAGCGCGAGACCGAAGACCGCCAGCGCGACGGCCATCTGCTGCACGTTGCGCGGCAGCAGCAGCGCCACCGAGGTGGCGGCCAGCGTGCCGAGCATCGTCAGGTACGCCGCCGCCGGGCTGCCGGGCCGCCCCCGGCTCGCCAGCAGCACGCCGCCGGCCAGGCTGCCCACCGACCAGACGGTCACCAGCAGCCCGGCCTGGTCCGGGTGCCCGACGGTGGTGGCGAACGCGGGCACCAGCACCCACATCGCGCCGATGCCCATCATGTAGCCGACGTGGGTGCCGACGACGGTGCGGCGGGTGGCCTGACCGGGCAGCGCGGATCCCTTCCCGCGAGGCTGCCGGTCGGCCTCGCGCGGTGGCAGCACGGCGACCATGCCGAGCAGCCCGGCGCTGCCGATCACCGCGAAGGCGAGCAGCGCGGCCGTGGGTCCACTGATCAGCAGGCTCAACGTCACCGCCAGGGGGCCGCCCACGTAGAGCACCTCCTGCCCGACGGCGTTGACCGCGTACGCGCGGGCCAGCGCGGCGGGGGCGACGAGCCGGGCGAGCTGGGCGCGTCCGCTGCCGACCGCCGGTGGCGTGCTGAGCCCGGCCGCGGTGGCCAGCGCCACGAACGCCACCGGTTCGGTGGTGACGGCCAGGCCGAGCAGGGCGAGCAGGTGGGCGAGGCCGGTGGCGAGCAGCACCGGCCGGGCGCCGAGCCGGCCCAGGAGTCGGCCGACCAGCGGCGCGGTGACCGCCAGCCCGATTCCGCAGCCGGCGCTGGCCACGCCGGCGGTGGCGAAGCTGCCGGTGTTCTGGTGACCGAGCAGCACGACGAGCAGTTGCCGCAGCGCGACCGGTAGCTGCGCCACCGTCATCAACATGATGAGCAACATCGCCCGACGGGGTACATTCACAACTTATGAATCTACCCGAGGACGGCTCGCCAAACCTGCTCGGCGCACTCGCCCTGCACGTCGGCTCGCGGATGCGGTCGTCGGTCAGCGCGTCCGTCGGTGCCGGCGGCGCGCTCGCCGAGGCGCTCGTCGTCCTCAAGGACCAGCCGGGGGTGACCGCCGAGTGGTTGGGCCAGGTGCTGGGGCTGACCCAGCCCGGCGTCGCGCACCTGGTCCGGCGGCTCCGGGAACAGGGCTGGGTGGAGCGGCGTCCCGGCACCGACGCGCGCAGCCGCGCCCTGCACCTCACCACCGAGGGCACGGCGGCGGCCGCCCGGACCCTGCGAGCCCGGCAGGAGGTGCTGACCGCGCTGCTCGCCCCGCTGAGCGCCGAGCAGCGCGCCCAGCTCGCCGACATCGCCCGCGCCCTGCTGCGCGACGAGGTGGCCGACGCCGGCAGCCTGGCCCACCTCTGCCGGCTCTGCGACCGCGCCCGCTGCCCACAGTGCCCGGTCCACGCCGGCTTCCAGGAGTTGACGGGAGCGTGCGGCGGACCGGATCGGGCCGAACCTAACGGCGACGACCCCGACGGGCGGGGGAGCGGGCCGGCTGACGGACCGGTGTGAGCGGCAGCGCCGTCCAGTGCGCCGGCCGGGTGAGCGTCTGCGGCAGCCCCGTGTGGGTGTCGCCCCGGGCGGCGTCCAGCTGGGTCTGGTGCAGGAAGAGCGTGCGCCGCAGGTCCGCGCCCCGCAGGTCGGCGCCGCGCAGGTCCGCGCCGGTGACGTCGGCCAGGGCGAGGTCCGCCCCGCGCAGGTCGGCGCCGATGAGCAGCGCCCCGCGCAGGTTGGCCCGGCGGAGGTCGACGCGGCGCAGGTCCACCCCGAGCAGGTGCGCGCCCCGCCGGTCGGCGCCGCCGGGGGCGCGGGCCGCGTCGCTGGCCCGGGACAGCAGCGGGTTGACCCGGTTCCGGTGGTCGGCGACGTCCACCGCGCGAAGCTGCGCCGGGTCACCCTCGGTGAGCGTCAGCGTCTCGGCGCGGACGCGTTCCAGCTCGGCGCGGAGGTCGGCCGGCGGGCGCAGCGCCACCGCCTCGGTGAGGTACCAGAGCAGTTCGTGCAGCGGTCGCAGCACCGCGAACGCCTCCGCCATCGCCGGCAAGGTCTCCGGCGCGTCCCGCCAGTCCCGCCCGCCGAAGGTCACCTGGGCGACCTGCTGCCCGGCACCGAAGCAGTCGAACACCGTGCAGCCGGGAAAACCACGCTGCCGCAGCTCGGTGTGGATGCCGCAGCGGTGGTCGGGGCGCAGGTTGGGGCAGGGCGAGCCGGCCGGCTTGTCGATGGCGAAGTCCGCCGACGCCGCGAAGGCGGGCACCACGCAGCACAACCCGAAGCAGCGTCCGCAGTCGGCGCGTAGCTGCGCCGCCCCGGACGGCGGTGCGGTGCGGTGCGACACGCCGACGGTCCTCCTGGCGATCAGGGTGGACCACCATTGTTTCCTGTACCGCGCCCACGGGTCGGTCCGGGGTCACCGTGCGTGCGTGTCACCGGCCGTCGCGGGGCGGGGCGCCGGGGTACGGGCATCGCCCGGTGGCGGCACCAGTCGGCGGACGTCCCGCTCGCCGTCGTCGTGCCCGTACTTCTGGTCGAAGTGCCGTTTCACGACGGCGACCGGCGTGCGGTCCCCGTCGGCGGGCTCGGCCAGCGCGAACACGCCGGGCGCCGCCCCGGGAGCGCGGGGCGGCAGCACGGCTCGCACCGTCAGCGGCCCGGTCACCCGGAACCCCCGGCAGTCGACGTAGTGCTGTCCCTCCACAGTCACGAACGGCACGCGTACCTCGACCACGTCCGACTCGTCGTGGCGCAGCGTGACCATTACCGACCAGTACCGCTCCAGGTCGAGGGTGGCCTGCTCGTGCTCCCACAGCTCCTCGAACCGGGCGTGCACGAAACCGCCCCACGGGCTGTCCATGTCCACCTCGAGCTGTGGCACGTTGAACGACAACTTCCCGATCGGGAAGAACGAGATCAGCGCCCGCCCGTCCCACTGGTAGAGCTGGATCGACGGGGACGCGTCGTAGAGCCGGACCTGTAGGCGGTGGCGCAGCCGCGAGTCGAGCGCGTCGGCGAACGCGGCCAGGTGGCGCAGATTGGTGCGGATCTGTCGGGGAACGTCCACCCGTTGCCGTTCCAGCTCCTCGGAGCGTTGCTGGGCGGCTGTGCAGTCGGGGTCGAGCAGGAGCAACTGCACCTGGGCGCCGTTGGCCAGCGCCGCGCGCACCGCGCTCAGCGTCTCCTCCCGGTGCCGTTGCTCCAGCAGGATCGTCCAGGTGTCGAGGATGCGCACCCGACGGCCGGAGCGGTGCAGCCGCGCCACGAACGCCTGCTGGTCGAAGCTGAGGTGCTCCTGCACCCGCGCCTTGCGGGCCTCCTCGAACAACGGATCGAAGATGACGTACGAGATGGCCGCGAGGACGACGCTGGCCCCGAGGTTGAGCAGCAGGTCGCTGAGAAAGCCGGTGCTGCGCCAGGCGGCCAGCAGCATGACGACGGCGATCGCGAAGAGTGCCCCACCGACGACGAAGGCGCGTCGTTGCCGTCCGCCCCGACCAGCCCACCCGGGCATCCGGTCCCCTTCCGCCGTCGGTCGGCCCCACCGCCGCTTGCTGATCACCGGAGTTCGGAGGATACGTGCCCGCTTTGCTGGGCGCTGTCCCGTTCTCCGAGCGGCTGGTTCGCCGTTCGGACCCGCTCCGCCGCTCATAGGGTGACGGTAACGGAGTCGTGCGACCACGGAGGGTGGCGGGGGTGGACGAGAGCGAACGTGAGCAGGCGCTTCTCACCGTGCTGACCACCGAGCACTATGCGTTGCAGACGTCCCGCGCCGGCACCATCGCCGAGGCCACCGGCCGCGCCACCATCTTCCTGTCCGTCCTGTCGGCGGCGCTGATCGGCCTCGGCTTCGTCGCCAGCAACGACAAGCTGGTCCGGCCGTACCTGGCCGCGGTGCTGCCGACGCTGGTCATCCTCGGGGTGCTGACGTTTCTGCGGCTGGTGGAGACCACCGTGGAGAACTCGTTGGACCTGCGGCGGATCCAGCGCATCCGGGCCTACTACCAACACAGTTTCGCCGGCGAGCACGACTTCTTCGCCGACGCGGTGGTTGCCGACGACGCCATGAGCACGTCCTGGAACCTGGTCGGCACCCGACCGGGGCGGTGGGAGTTCCTGCTGACCACTGCCGCGCTCGTGGGCGCTGTCAACGCGGTGCTGAGCGGGCTCGGCATCGCCCTGGTGGCCACGACCGTCGGGGCCGGGGGCGCGTTGACGGTAGTGGTCGGGGTGCTGGTGGCGGTGGTGGCGTTCGGTGTGCAGTTCGCGTACATCGTCCGGGCGTCGGCCGCGCCGATGCGCTGACGGCGCCGGCCGGCGCCGCTCAGACCGATCGCCAGTCGTCGTTCGTCAACGCCGCGGCCTGGGGACCCATCAGCAACATGCCCCCGTCGACCGGCCAGGACGCGCCGGTGACGTAGCTGGCGGCGGGGGAGGCGAGCAATGCGACAACGGCGGCCACCTCCCGGGCGTCGCCGGGCCGCCCCAGCGGCACGCCGGGCCGTTCCTGGGTGAACGGGTCGACATCCTCCTGACCGGTCATCGGCGTGGCGATCTCGCCCGGGGCGACGGCGTTGACGGTGATCCCGTCGGCGGCCAACTCCTGGGCCATCACCCGGGTCAGCAGCCCGAGCCCGCCCTTCGCGGCGCAGTACGCGGCGGAGCCCACCCGGGGCGCGTGCTCGTGCACGCTGGTGATGTTGATGATCCGCCCGCCGGCGCCGGTGGCCCGCATCCGTCGCGCGGCCCGCTGGGCGCACAGGAAGGGGGCGTCCAGGTCGACGGCGAGCACCTCGCGCCACTGCTCCCACCCGGTGTCGACGAACGGCGCCGAGGCCCCGGTGCCGGCGTTGTTGACCAGCACCCCGATGCCGCCCAGCCGATCGGCCAACTCGTCCACCACCGCCGCCGCGTCCGGCAGCCGGGTCAGGTCCACCTCGGCGACCTCGCAACGCCGCCCTGTCGCGCGGACCTCGGTGGCCGTTCGCTCCGCGCCGTCGGGGTCGCCGTACCAGGTGATGCCGATCTCGAAGCCGGCAGTGGCCAGCGCCACCGCGCAGGCCTTGCCGATGCCGGAGTCCGCGCCGGTGACGACGGCGATCCTCGGGTAGTTCTCGTATCGCTGTGGCATGCTGCCGCACTACCCCGGCGGGGCCGGCCCAACCGCCACGGGGACCACGACCCACCTGCCGACGGCGTACCGTCGCCCGATGCGGATCACCCGATTCACGCACGCCTGCGTCCGCGTCGAGCACGACGGCGGGGTGCTGGTCGTCGACCCGGGGACGTGGAGCGAGCCGCGGGCCCTGGTCGGCGCGGACGCCGTCCTGGTCACCCACGAGCACACCGACCACATAGACGTGTTGCGGCTCGCCGGTCTCGGTGTCCCCGTGTACGCGCCGGAGGGCGCCCGACTGCCGGATCTCGCCCCGCTGCCGGTGACCCGGGTCCGTGCGAGCGAGCGGTTCACGGCGGCCGGCATTGCGGTCAGCGCGCACGGCGGCCGGCACGCCGCGATCCACGAGGGGCTGCCCGACTGCCCGAACCTCGGCTACCTGATCGGCGGCGAGGTCTACCACCCGGGCGACGCCCTGCACGTGCCGGACGAGCCGGTGCGCACCCTGCTCGTCCCGGCCCAGGGGTCCTGGCTGCGCCTCGACGAGGCGATCCGCTTCGCACGCGCCGTGGGCGCGGCGGCGGCGTACCCGATCCACGACGCGCAGCTCAACGACCGCGGCCTGGCCAGTGTCGCGGGTTGGTTCGCCGAGACGATCCCCGGCTACCGTCACCTGCTGCCCGGCGACACCGCCTGACCCCTGTCGTCGCCCGCCGCAGCGGTGCGGAAACGGGGCGCGGCGGCGGTGAGCACCGCAGCGGTCGTCGGGGCGGACCACCCCTCGGTCAGCTCCGTCACGAGGTCGGCGACCAGCCGGGTCACGGCCGGCCCGCCACCCGGGTGCAGCGCCTCGGCGACGATCAGCACCGACGAGGTGCCCGCCCGCACTGCCGACCAGCCACTCTGCCGGTTCGTCCACCGTCGGGCGTGTGCCCGCCCGGCGGAGTCGACGAAGGTCACCTCGCCCGGGTCGGGATGCTCGGTGTAGCCCGCGAAACTCAGGTACGCCTCGTCGCCGTGTGCCGGCCGGACCAGAAGGTCGCCGTCGACCCGGTCCAGGTCGAGCGCCGCGACCGGAATGGCGTACGCGGCCGAGATGGCGTTGCAGAGGTCGACGAGCGGGTGCACCCGGGGCAGTTCGCCGTCCAGGCGTAGCCGACGCAGCAGCGCCTCGGCGGCGCACCGGTACCTGGTGGGCCGCAGCCCCATCGCCGCGTACGCCCGCCGCCACGCCTGGATCTCCGGGAACCCGCTCTCGGCCCCACCGGCCAACCGCCGCCGCGCCTCCGCGAGATGAGCGGCAGTGCGTGCCGTCACGTCGACGGTGGCGGTGATCCCGGCGGCCTGCACCACACCGGCGACCAGATCGGGGTATGCATCGCGAAGCCGCGGAGAGTGTTCGAAGTACACGGTGGTCCTATCGTTCGGTGAGGGCGAGGGTCACGCCGAGCGCGACGAACGTGCCGGCGGCGGATCGGCGCAGCCAGTCGGTGACCCGGGGTCGGGTCAGCACCCGGTCGCGTACCCGGGCCGCGAAGATGCCGTAGCCGCTGAACACCACGAAGGTGAGCAGCATGAACACCGCGCCGCAGCCGAGCATCGCCCGGGTCGAGCCGGGTGCCGTGGTGTCCACGAACTGCGGCAGGAACGCGACGAAGAACATCGTCGGCTTCGGGTTGAGCAGGTTGACCAGCACCCCGGAGACGATCACCCGGATCGCCGAGCGGGGTGGGGCGTCGGTGGTCACCGCGAAGGCGTCGCGGTCGCGCGCCATGGTCCAGGCCAGGTAGAGCAGGTAGCCGACGCCGAGGTAACGGACGGTCTCGAACGCCACGGCGCTGGTCTGCATCAGCGCGGCCAGTCCGGTCATCGCGGCCAGCAGGTGCGGCAACGTCCCCAGCGTGCAGGCGAACGCGGCCAGCACCCCGGCCCGCGCACCCCTCGACAGGCCGGCGGAGAGCGTGAAGATCACCCCGGTGCCGGGGGTGACCACCACGATCAGCGTGGTGATCAGGAACGGGATGGTCACGATCGTCCTCCGGCGGAGTTGGCAGGTCTGGCTCCTGCTCACTCTGCTGCCACAATGGTCCGATGGGCAGAGCCAAAGTGACTGCGTCCGAGAGGTCCATATCGGCCGGGTCCGACTTCCTGCACCTGACCATCACCGACGCGACGCCCGGCGGGCGCGCCGACTGGCTGACCGACCGGCTGCGGCAGGCCATCGCCGAGGGGCGGGTGCCGGTCGGTGACCGGCTGCCTCCGACCCGGGTGCTCGCCGCCGACCTCGGTGTCTCCCGGGGCGTGGTCACCGAGGCGTACCAGCGACTGACCGAGGAGGGGCACATCGCCGGTAGGGGCCGGGCCGGCACTGTGGTCGTCGCCGCGCCGGCCGCACCCACGCCCACAGCGGCCGCCGTGCCAGCGCCGGTCACGACCTTCCCGCCGGCACCGGGCACCGACATCTTCGACGCGGTACGCGCGGCGCACGCGACAATCGACCTGACGCCCGGCGTACCCGATCTTGCCGCCTTCCCCCGCGCGGACTGGCTGCGCGCCGAACGGAGCGTGCTGCGCCGCCTCGCCGCGGCCGACCTCGGCTACGGCGACCCCTGTGGCACGCCCGTGCTGCGACAGGCCGTCGCCGCCTGGCTGGCCCGCAACCGCGGCATCAGCGTCGACCCCGCCGAGGTGATCATCGTGGCCGGCGTCTCCCAGGCGCTCGGGCTGCTCGCCCAGGCACTCACCGCCGCCGGCGTCGACCGGATCGCCGTCGAGGACCCGGGCTCGCTCGGGGTGCGACAGCACCTGAACAACTGGCGGATGGACACCCCGCCGATCAGCGTCGACGACGCCGGGCTGCGGGTCGACGAGTTGACCGCCAGCGGCGTACCGGCAGTGATGCTCACCCCCGCGCACCAGTTCCCGACCGGCGTGGTGCTCGACGGTGACCGCCGCCGCCACCTCGTCGCCTGGGCGCGGGCCGGCGGTCTGATCATCGAGGACGACTACGACGCCGAGCACCGCTACGACCGTCCTCCGGTGCCGGCGCTGCGTGGTCTGCTGCCCGAGCAGGTCTGCTACGCCGGCAGCGTCTCCAAACTGCTCGCCCCCGCCCTGCGGGTCGGCTGGCTGCTCGTGCCGCCGCGGCTGCGCGAGGCCGTGGTGGCCGCCAAACGCAACGCCGACCTGGGCAACGCCGTGCTACCGCAACTGGTGCTGGCCGAGTTGATGACCTCCGGCGCCTTCGAGCGGCACCTGCGGCTGCTGCGCCGGCGACACATCCGCCGGCGGGACGCCATGATCGCCGCGCTGGCCCGCGCGCTGCCGTCGGCGACGGTGCACGGCGCCGCCGCCGGTCTGCACCTGATGATCACGCTGGACGACGCGGTGGTCGACACCGAGCTGGCGGCGGCGACACTGGCGCGCGGGGTGAAGGTGCAACCGCTGTCCTGGCACTGCCAGCGGCCGTACCGGCCCGGCCTCGTGCTCGGCTACGCGGCCCGTACGCCCACCGAGATCGAGGACGGCGTCGCCGCTGTCGCCGCCGCGCTCGGGTCCTAGGACCGTCCGTCCACCGTGCTCGCCGGCGTATCCTTCGCCGGTGGGACTGCGGTTCGAGACGCGCGGGTCCGACTCGCCATGGGTCGACACCGTGTGGACCTGCACGAGCGAGCAGGTCACCGCGATGACGTCAGTGGCAGGGGTGCGCTGGGGCCTGGTGTTCTGGGAGCAGGCTGGCCGGACGTACGCGAGCATCACCGGTCCCGAGACCCGCACCGGTACGGCGCCGGTGCCGGAGGGCGCGACCTTCACCGGCATCGAGTTCGCCGTGGGCACCTCGCTGCGGACCGTGCCCACGGCGACGCTGGTCGACGGCGGCATCGAGCTTCCCGACACCACGCGCCGGACCTTCCGGCTGGACGGCGCGCGCTGGGAGACGCCCGGCCCCGACGACGCCGAGGCCCTGGTGGACAGCCTCGTCCGGGCCGGGACCGTGATCCGTGACCCGCTCGTCGCCGAGCTGCTGCGAGGCCACCGTCCGGCCGTCTCGGCGCGTACCGTCGAACGCCGGTTCCGCGCCGCGACCGGGCTGACGCGCGGCGCGATCCGGCAGATCGAGCGGGCCCGCGCGGCGGCGGAGCTGCTGGCTACCGGAGACCCGGCCGCCGACGTGGTCGCCAAGCTCGACTACTTCGACGAGCCGCACCTGGCCCGGGCACTGCGCTGCTACCTCGGACGCACCGTCCGGCAGCTACGCGAGGGCACCGGCGGCGCCATCGCCCTCGACCTGGATCAGCGCCTGACGTCGTAGATCACCTTGAGGATCCCGTTCGGGTAGCTCTCCGACTCCCGCAGCGTCAGCATGTGCTTGTCGCGGTCGGCCCGGCCGAACAGGCTCTTGCCGGCACCGAGCAGCACGGGGAAGACCAGCAGGTTGTACTGGTCGATCAGCCCCTCATCGGACAGCCGTCGGGCCAGCTCCGCGCTGCCGTGGATGAAGATCGCTCCGCCCTCGCTCTGCTTGAGCGCGGCGACGTCAGCGGTCGAGCGCAGGATCGTCGTCGGCCCCCACCCGTCGACGAGCGCGTCGTCGGACAGCGTGCTCGACACCACGTACTTGGGCAGCTCCTTGTAGTCGGCATGGTCCTCCGAACCGGGCCAGACCGGCGCGAACGCCTCGTAGCTGCGACGGCCGAACATCAACGCCGTCGTGTCGGCGAGCTCCTCGCCCTTCAGCGACCAGGCCTCTGGGACGAACTCGAGGTCCTTGAACACCCAACCGCCGCTGCGGTGCTCCTCACCAGGCCCGCCGCCGGGCGAGTCCACGACGCCGTCGAGCGACATGAAACCGGTGTAGACCAGGTTGCGCATTGCGGTGTCTCCTCATGCTCGGAAGCGGGCTGCCGGGTCCAGGCTAGATCGCTGTCGCTGCGCTGTCTTGGACGGAAACGACAGCCGGTGGTGCCGTGATCGGGCCCCGGGCCGCGTCGGGCGGATGAGCCCGCTCAGCCCAGGAACAGCTGGACGAGGACCAGCACGGCGAGCAGCGCCGGCCCCCGTGACCCCTGACGCATCAGGTCGACCGGGATCATTCCGAACGGCGTGTTGACAGTCGCGCCGCCGTAGTCGATAGGTGGGCGGGTGCCGGCCCGGAACGCGGCGGCCACCACCCCCAGCGCCAGCGTCGGCGCCAGCCAGGCCGGCCCCGGATCGACTGTCGGCAGGGTCAGCAACCACCACACGCCCGCGCCGACAGCCGGCACCACCACGTGGATCCCGCGCAACAGGTTGTCGCTGCCACCGAGCGCCCGGCGCAGCCCGGGTGAGCGGCTGACCGACCGCAGACCGCCGGTCAGCCGGTTGGCGGCGAGGTACGCGAACACCACCTGCGTGGCCCCGGCCAACCCGGGCAGGGCGAGCGCGGCAGCGTACTGCACCCCGATCAGCGCCGCCCAGATCAGCACGGCGCTCGGGTGGCGGCGCAACCGGCGGACGTCGGCCTGGAGCAGCGCCCACCAGCCGGGGCCGGGCCGGAACCGGCGGCTGCGAACCCGGCCGATCCGGCGCCAGCGGCGGCTCTCCACCAGGCCGGCGAGCAGGCTCGGATCCAGCAGGATCGTGGCCGTGGCGGCGGCGTTGGCGAACTGCGCGCCGGTGGTCAGGGTGGCCCGGTCGACCCGGGGCAGCGCGCGTACCGCGAGGATCATGCCCACGCCCGCGAGGGGCACCGCGGCGGCGAACAGCGCGACGGTCGGCGTCGTCGCCGGCCGGGACAGCCCGTCGCCGAGACGGCCGACGAGCACCACCAGGGCGGTGATCACGGCCGCCGCCACCATCGGCGCCGCCCCGACCACCGTCGGCCAGCGTCGCCCCGACCGGCTGCTCTGGGCGACGACGCTGAGCGCCAGCGCCGCCGCACCCCACCCCGCGCCGGCTGCCGCCGCCCAGCCCAGGGCGGACGGTTCACTGACCCCACCGAGCGCCGCCACCGCCACTCCCAGCGCCGCGGTGCCGGCCGCCGCGCCCAGCAGCAACAGGACGAAACGGGGCGCGAGCCAGGCCCGCCGGTCGATGGGCGCGCTGGTCGCCCAGCTCTGCGTCGCCGGGGTCACCAGCAGCGGGCCGAGCGCGCGCAGACCACGCCAGGCGAGCCCCGCGCCGGCCAGCAGCGCGGCGACCGCCAGCCACCACCGCACGCCCGGCTCGGCCTGACCCACCGTGGGGGAGTCCAGCAGATCGCGGCTGGCGCTGATCGCGAACCAGCCGTACATGCCCACGAACAGGACCATGACGTACGCGTCGCCGAGCACGTCGCCGAGGGAATGGTCGTGGTGCCGGCTGCGGGCCTTGCGCAGGTGCGTTCGCACCTGCCGGGCGGTCGGCACCCCGACCGGCGCGTCGGCGATCGTGGCCGGCGCGGCGGTCACTTGCCGATCTCGATGCGCTCGTCGACCACCGCGTCGATCAGCTCCGGGTCGTGCGAGGCCAACAGCACGGCAGTGCCCGCCGCCCGTTCCCGCAGGAGCCGGTCGGCGAGCCACTGGCGCCCGCGGACGTCCAGCCGCTGCTCGGGCTCGTCCAGGATCAGCACCCGGCGAGGCCGGACGAAACAGGACGCCAGCGCCAGCCGGCGGCGCTGCCCGCTGGACAGCGTCACCGGCAGTTGGTCGCGGGCCGGCTCCAGACCCAGCTCGGCGAGGACCTCCTCGACCGGCTCGGCGTCACCCCCGTGGGCGTACGCGACCAGCTCCAGGTGCTCGACCACCGACAGGTCGGGGAAGAAGTCGATGTCGTCCAGAGCGGCCGCCACCAGCGCCCGCACCTGAGGATCGGTCTCGTCGGCCCGGCGGCCCTGCACCAGCACCTCACCCGCGTCCGGCCGGTCGGCGCCGACGACACAGCGCAGCAGAGTCGTCTTGCCACTGCCATTGGGGCCCAGCACCACAGCGATCCGGCCCGCCGGGAGCGTGAAGCTCACCTCGTCGAGCACGACCAGGTTGCCGAAGTTGCGACTGAGTCCCCGTACCGAGAGCGCGTCCACGATCACAGAGTCTCCCAGAGCCACGCCACCGACCAACCCGAGCGACCTACGTCACCCGGCTGTCGGCGTCGTCCTCCAGTCGGGCGTCGGCGGCGGCCAACCCCTGGGCGTCGGCGACCTCCTCGGCCACCGCAGCCGCGTCCGCCCAGTGCCGCCGCGCGTCGGCCTGGTCGCCCAGCGCGGCGCAGGCGTCACCCAGGTAGAGCAGGGTACGCGCCAGCCCGGCGGTCGGCCGGCTCTCCTCGCGCAGCCGGCGGCTCTCGGCCAGCAGCTCGTACGCCGTCCGCGCCTGCCCCGGGGTGCTGCTCAGCAGCGTCGCCCCGGCGTTGAGCAGCGCCGTCGCCCGGCTGGTCGGGTCGTTTACCGACTCGTACTCCCGCAGCGCGGCCCGCCACGCCTGGGCGGCGTCCAGGTGCTCACCGAGCGCCGCGTGCACCAGCACCAGGTTCGTCAGCGCCGCCGCGTACCCGCGCGCGTCGCCCACCGACCGGAACGTGTTGGCCGCTCGGACCAGGTGGTGGTGCGCGGTGTCCGGTTCGCCCCGGGCCAGTTGGGCCGCGCCCAGGCCCAGCTCGGTGAGGGCGTGCCCGGCCCGGTCGGCGCCGGAGCGGTGTCGACGGGACATCTCCAGGTGCTCCACCGCGTCGTCGAGCTGCCCCAGGTCGAGCAGGGCCAGGCCGAGGTTCATCCGCGCCTGGGCGTTGCCCCGCCGCCCCCGCTCGTTGACCGCCAGGGTGAGCGCGGCCGCCGCCCCCTGCGGGTCGTGCCGGCGTCGACGCAGCACCCCCAGTTCGTTGTGCGCCCACCCGGCGATCTCCGGACGGTCGTCGGCGGTCGGGGTGGCCAGCACGGTGCGGCAGACCTGCTCCCACTCGTCGAGCCGCTCGGCGTACGCCAGCCACCCACACAGCGCCACTGCCAACCGGAACCACCACCGGCGGACCCGGCGAGGCAGAGTCTCCTTCGCGCCGGCCGGCACCCGCACCACCGCCAGCAGCAGCTCCTGGTGCAGGTCGAACCAGCCGTACGGGTCGTCGTCCAGCGGCAGCGACCACTCCCGGTCCCCCGGGGAGCCGAGCACCGCCAGGTTGGCCGCGTGCCGTTCGGCCCGGCGGGCCAGGTGCCGGGTCAGCCGGGCCTGCGCGGCGACCCGGGCCCGGACCGGATCCGCGTCCCGCAGGTGCAGTCGGGCGCTGCCGGCCAGCAGCGGGCGGATCTCGTAGCGGTCGCCGGGGGCGCCGACCACGAACGCCGCAGCGGCCAACCGGTCGAGCAGTGCGGTCACCAGCTCGGGGTGCCGCCCGGCCAGCGCGGCGATGGTGGGCCGGTCCACCGGGGCGGGGACCAGCGACATCAGCCGGTACAACCGTCGGGCCTGGCGGGGCAACACCCGGTACGCGATGTCCCGTTCGGTGACCAGGCGGGCCGCCGGTGAGATGGCGAGCCGCTGGTGCGGTGGCGTCTGCACCGCGCGGCGCAGCGCGTCCAGCACGTCGGAGTGCCGCCAGCCGTGCTGAGCGGTGCGGTAACCGAGCGCGCGGACCGTACGCGGTTGCCGCCCGCACAGGTCGACGATCTCGCCTACCGCCGGATCGGTGCGCGGGTCGGCGCGACGGACCCGGGCGGCGGGCGCGGCCCCGCCCGCCGTCGCGAACAGCTCCACCGCCTCGGACGTGCCCGGCTCGGCGATCCAGTGCGCGACCACACCCTCCAGACCGACCAGCGCCGGACCACCGGCGAGCAGCAGGCGGCAGGTGCGCGCGGTGGGCGGCAACAGTGGCCGGACCTGGTCGGGACGGTCGACGTTGTCCAGCACCAGCACGATCTTGCGACCGTCGAGCTGACCGCGCAGCGCGTCGGCGGCGGCGGCGAGCGCGTCCGGTCGGCCGGAGGTCGGCGGGGCGGTGCCCAGGATCCGGGCCAGCGCGGTGAGCACCTGCCGGGCCGAGCGGGGTCGGCCGCGCCGCCGCAGGTCCAGGTAGTACTGCCCGTCGGGGAAATCCTCCCGGCACTCGTTCGCGGCCTGCACCGCGCACGCGGAGGTGCCCACCGCGCGTCGGCCCAGAACCGCCACCGCGTGCTCCCGGGCGAGCAGACCGACCAGCGCGTCGACGTGCTCCTCACGACCGGTGAACTCGGCCGTGTAGGGCAGATTGGGCGCCCCGGCGGCGGGGGTGGTGAGCACCTCCGTCGGCTCGGGGTCGACGTCCCGGCCAGCCCGGCGGCGGCGCACCTCGTAGACCACGTAACCGACGACGCCGCCGGAGGCCAGGACGATGGTCACCGGCCCGAGCACGCTGGCCGCCAGCTCGGAGAGGACGTTGCCGGCCAGGTTGCTGGCCACGTTGGCGAGGACGCTGCCGACCACGCCGCCGATCGCGATCAGCGCCGGCCAACGTGAGCCGCCACGCGAACCACCCGGCCCGGTCACCGCACACCCCCGGAGACGAGCCCGGCGACCAGGTGCCGCCGCGAGAGGACCACCAGCACCACCGGCAGCACCGAGGCGAGCACCGAGCTGGCGGCCAGCGCCCCACTGTTGCTCACGAAGCTGCGGGTCTGCTCGGCCAGGAACGGCCCGAGCGGCGACGACCCCGGCCCACCGAACAGCCGCCCCACCACCAGGTCGTTCCAGACCTGGACGAACTCCAGCACGGAGACCGCCACCACCGCCGACAGGTTGTGCCGGGCCAACCGGCGCAGGGTGTGCCACCACCGGCGCCCGCCCAACCGGGCGTCGCGGACCTGCTCCACCGGCAGGTCGGCGAACGCGTTGCGCAGCACCAGCACCGCGAACGGCACGCCCAGCGCGATGTGCACCAGGGCCAGGCCCTGGGCCGTGCCGGAGGAGAGCACCAGGCCCAGCACCTCGTTGACCGGCCCGGCGATGACCTGGATCGGCACGACGCTGGCCGCCAGCAGCAGCAGCCCGGTGGCCTGCGCGGCCGGCCCGGTCAACCAGGCCAACGGGTACGCGGCCAGCAGCGCGACCACCAGCACAGTGGCGGTCACCGCGGTGGCCAGCAGCAGGGTGAAGCCCAGCGTGCGCCACAGTTCGGTGCCGGTGACCAGGTCGCGGTAGGACTCGCCGTTCGGCGGCGCCGACCACCAGCCGCGCGCGGCGGCGTCCACCCGACCGTGCGCCGACGTGGCGACCAGCACCGCCAGCGGCACCAGCCAGGCGATCGCGGCACCCGCCGCGAGCAGCCGGAACACCCGCCGGGGCGGGGCGACCGGGGCGGGATCCGGCGCCGCCTCGACGCGCGGCGGGGGCCAGGCCTGCCGGACGAAGAGCGCGGCCACCATGATCCCGCCGATCACCGCCACCAGCCACACCACGCCGAGCGCGGCGCCGTCGCCGGTGGTGGTGCCCCCGGACGTCTGCCAGATCCGCAGCGCCAGCACCGAGGCCTCGTCGCGGACCGAACCGGGGGTCATCACCAGGATGAGGTCGAACGTGCGGCTGGTGCCGACCGCCACCAACGCGAAGACCACAGCGGTCGTGCGCAGCAGCAGTGGCCGCCATTGCGCGTCCCACAGCACGTGGCGACGCGTACCGCCGTAGGCGCGGACCGCGTCGGCGAGGCTCGGCGGCACCGCGTCCAGCGCGGACCGGAAGACCAGCACCGCCAACCCGACCCAGGCCCAGACGAACGCCGACATCAACGCGACGGTGACCATCCCCGGCCCGAGCAACTGCGGGGCGTCCTCGACCGAGCGGCCGGCCAGTCGGGTCGCGACCAGTGTGGCCAGCCCCCGGCTCGGGTCCGGGTCGTACATCAGCCGGAAGGTGACCCCGGTGACGACCAGCGGCAACGCCACCGGCACCAGGAGGATCAACCGGACCAGGCCGCCCTCCTGGGAGCGGCGGGACGCGGCGGCGAGCAGATAGCCCAGTGCCGTCACCACCGCCGGCACCAGCAGCGCCCAGAGGACCGTTCGGCCGACCACCGCGCCGGTGCCCGGTGCGGCGAGGGCGGTCCGGAAGTGCGCCGCGCCGACCCAGCGACCGTCGGTGGTGACGCTGGCGTGCATGGTCCGCAGCACCGGCCACAGCACCAGCCCGCCGAGCAGCACCGCGGCCGGCAGCAGCAGGGCCGACGTGGCCCCCGCCGCCGGGTAGGCCCGACCCCGCCGGGCCGGACCGACGTCGTCGAGGACCGCCAGTTCGCCGAGGACGCGCACCTGGCTCATCGGCCGCCCCCCGCGCTGCGGGCCGCCGCGGCGAGCAGGCTGGTGGCCCGGCGGATCGCCTCGCTGGCGCGGACCCCGTCGGTGACGTCGGCGAAGAAGCCCTGCATGATCCGCCAGATGCCGACCCCGTCCGAGCCGGTGAACGCCCCGCGCAGTTGGTCGGAAAGGTCGAAACGCAGGGTGCCGGGGGCCCGCATCTCCGTGGCGAGTTGCTTGCCGACGCCGTCGGTGTAGCTGGTGATCGAGACATTGGTGTTGGGCGACAGGTAACCGCCTTGGCGTAGCCACGGCTGGAACGAGTCGGCCCTGGCGAGCCATTCGACCAGTTCGACCCCGCCCTGGGCGTCGGCGAACGCCACCGCCGCGTCCCCACCGACGATCAGAGGACCGCCGCCCGGCTGGGCGCCCGGGAACCGGAACGTGGCAGGTGCCTCCGGGCCGCGTCGGAACGGACGGACGACGTCGGCGGTGAAGTCGGCTCCGAGAAGCATCACCGCCCGTCGGGTGTGCACCACCTGGATCACCGACTCCTCGTACTGGGTGAGCAGGGCACGACGGCCGCCGCCGACAAACGCACCGTCGATGCTCCACAGCCCGGCGAGGCGGTCCAGGGCGTCGCGTACCGGCTTGTCCCGCCAGTCGGCGCCCTGTTGGGCGAGGGCGTAGTAGCTGTCGGGTGCCATGTCGGCCAGGACGTTCTCGAACCAGTCGGTCAGCACCCAGCCGTCCGCGGCGCCGATGGCCAGGGGCACCGGGCCGCCGTCGCGTCGAGCGCGCGCGGCGAGCTCCCTGGTCCGCTGGAGCAGTTCGTCCCAGGTGGTCGGCGGCGCGGGCAGCATCGAGGGCAGGTGCCAGACCAGCGACTTGTGCGCCGCCTTGACCCACACGCCGTAGCGTTCGCTCTCGGTCATCAGCAGATCGCTCAGCTCGACGCGCACGGCGTAGTCGGTGGACGGGCGCACCGGGCTCAGCCAGCCGCGCTGGGCGTACTCCGTGACCAGGCCGGGGCGCGGCAGGATCGCCACGTCCGGGCTGGTGCCGGCCAGGTGTCGGGCGCGCAGGAACGCGTCGATGTCGTTGCCGGCGCTGATCACCTGCACCGGGGCGGGGTAGCCGGCGACGACCTCGCGGAACCGGTCCAGTTCACTGGTGCTCCAGACCACGGCGACCTGCACCGACCGGGTTCCGCCGGAGCAGCCGGCGGCCAGGGCGGTGGCGCCCGCGGCGGCGGCGCGCAGCAGAGTGCGGCGACTCACCGGGGCGGCCGACCTCATCGGGCCGCCTCGCTCGGCTCGGTGACCAGCTCGTGGCGTACCGGTATCTCGGCCAGGGTGGCCGGGTCGGCGGTGCAGACCAGCACCGCCACTCCGGGGGCGTCCGGCGGCGAGAGGCGAGGCATCAGGTCACCGAGGCGGCTGTCGCCCGCCGAACCGGCCGGCAGGTCCACCACCAGCACCTCGGGCAGGCAGGCCGCCGCTCGGGCGAGCGCCACCCGGAACCGCTGGGCGTCGGAGATCTGGTGCGGCAGCAGGGCGAGGGAGAGCGCCAACTCGAGCCGGTCGACCACCGTGGCCGTCCAGTCGTCGGCCACCTCGTGCACCCGTTCGCGTTTGCGTTGGCCGTACTCGATGTTGCGCCGCACCGTGAGCTGCGGCAGCAGCGCGCCACCGGCGGGCACGTAGCCGATCTGCCGGCGGGGCGGCGGCAGGCTGGTGACGTCCCGGTCGCCGACGAGGACACGACCGGTCACCGGCGGGGCCAGCCCGGCCAGCACCCGGGCGACCGCCGTGCCGAACCGGGGCGGCGCCACCAGGGCGGCGAGTGTGCCGGCGGGAACGTCGAGGGTCACCGGCCCCGTGCCGGGGACGGCGACCAGTGCGCGTAGCCGTAACGTGACCCTCACCTCCGGTGACCATTGACGACCGTCCCAGGGTGGCACACCGTGACGACAATCGACGCCCCCGACCCTTCCACTGTGGAGATGGGCGGGGCTGTTCAGGCGGGGGAGTAGAGCGCGGCGAGCCCGGCCGCCGTGGCGGCCAGCCGTTCGCGCAGCGCCACCGGGGCCAGCACCTCGACGTCGGCGCCGAGGCGCAGCAGCTCACCGTGGGCGTGGGTGAGCGACTCGATCGGCAGCACCGCTGTCACCCAACCCCGCGCGTCCGGCGGCCCGGCGCTGCTGTCCATCGCTGTGACCACCGGATCGCTGCCTACCTCGCGCAACCGCTCCCGCCCGGCGGGGGACAGCCGGACGTGGGCCTCGTCGCGGTGCAGCCGGGCCCGGAACTGCACCACGTGCGCCCGCCACCAGGACGGCAGGTCGAAGTCGGCGGGTCGGTCGAACTCCTGCGCCAGTGGTGTCAACGCGAGGATCTGGTTGACCCGGTACGTCGCCGGCGCACCCCGGCCGGGCTGGTCGGCCACCACATACCAACGGCCGCCCTTGAGCACCAGGCCGTACGGCTCCAGGACCCGGGTCACCTCGCCGTTCCAGCCGCGGTAGCGCACCTCGACGCGGTGCTGCCGCCAGACCGCCTCGGCCGTGCGGGCCAGCTCGGGGGAGGCGTCGCCGTCGGCGTACCACCCGGGAGTGTCCAGGTGGAAGCGTTGTTGCAGTCGGGTCGCCCGGTCGCGCAGCGGCGCGGGGAGCGCGGCGTGCAGCTTGAGCTGCAGCGCTGCCACCACGTCGCCGTAGCCCAACTCGTCGGCGGGGCCGGGCAGCCCGGCCAGGAACAGCCGGTCGGCCTCCTCGGCGGTCAGCCCCGTCAGGCGGGTCCGCCAGCCGTCGACCAGTTGGTAGCCGCCGGCGTGCCCGGCCTCGCCGTAGAGCGGGATGCCGGCGGCGTGCAGCGACTCGACGTCCCGGTAGATGGTGCGGGGGGAGACGGTCAACCGCTCGGCGAGCTGCGCGGCGGTCAACCGCCCGTGCGACTGGAGCAGCAGCAGGACGGAGAGAAGTCGAGAAGCCCGCACTTCACTGACACTAGTTGTCAGGGGACCCGTCCTACCGTCCCGGCATGGCATTTCGCGACAAAGATTTACGAACGCCCGGACCAGTGCTGATCGGCGGCCGGCACCTCAAGCGCTACCACATAGACCAGCCGGAGCGACCCGTCGAACCCGAGGTGGAGAAGGCCGCGTACGACCTGCTGCCCGACCTGCTGGCCGACGTCGTCGACGACGGCACCCCGGCCGCCGGGTGGGTGGTGCTGCACCGGGGCGCGGACACCGGCGCCTATCTGCTGGCGTACACCTGGGTGTGGGACAACGCGGTGGAGGTCCGTGTCGCCGCGGCCGGGCAGCCGGCGCTGGACTGTCCCGACGACGACCCGGCACACTTCGTCCACCTACGCCGCCCGGCAGTGGGCTGCGTCTGGGAGTTGGCGGTTCTGGAACACGAGCGGGCCGCCTGGGTCCGGCACATGCTGCTGCCGGAGAGCCCGAATCTGACCGATTATCTGCGTGACACGCGAGCGGAAGGGCCGGTGGGCCGCTGATGGGCGACTTCGACTTCTTTGTGGGCACCTGGAACGTCGTCAACCGGCGGCTGCGCAAGCGGCTGGTCGGCTCCGACGAGTGGGAGGAGTTCCCCGGTGTGTCGGTGGCGCACGGCTTCTTCGCCGGCGGCGGTCACTTCGACGAGATCACGTTCCCGACCAAGGGCTCTGCTGGCGCCACGATCCGGATCTTCGATCCGGCCCGGCAGGAGTGGTCGATCTACTGGATGAGCAGCGACACCGGGGTGCTGGGGCTGCCGCCGATGGTGGGCCGCTTCGTCGACGGGGTCGGCCACTTCTACGCCGACGACCAGCACGAGGGACGCCCGGTCCGGTGCCGGTTCATCTGGTCGGGCATCAGCGCGACCACCGCCCGCTGGGAGCAGGCGTTCTCGGTCGACGGCGAGCAGACCTGGGAGACCAACTGGATCATGGACTTCACCCGAGCATCGGAGGACTAGCCTCCAGGCCATGCGGAGATGGCAGCGGATGGACCCGTGGGGTGCCCGCCAGGTGTTCACCGGGTTCATGCTGCTGGTCGGGTGCACAGTGGCCGCCACGACGTCGGTCCTGGCCGGGCGGGCGCTGATCCGGGGTGAGATCGACGCGCGGACCGCCCTGGGCATGGCCGGCGTCTTCCTTGTGATGGGGGTGTGGCTGACTTTCGTCTTCCGGTTGCACCTGGCCGGGATCTACGTCAACGATCGGGGTGTCCGGCTCCGGCACGTGTTCTCCACTCGCACCCTGCCCTGGTCGCGGGTGACCAGGTTCGAGGCGAGCCCGGCGCTGTTCCTCGGTGAGCCCACGTCGCGCCTCGCCTGCTGGGTGCGCACGACCGACGGGGCGTTCGAGTCGGCGGTCCAGCGGCGGTCCCGGCGCGTGGGCTGGCGGAAGGAGAACGGGCCGGTGCTCGACGCGGCGGACTTCGACCGGTTGCTCGTTCGGCTCGCCGACGAACGTGCCCGGGCTCGACTCGACGGCGGCGCAGTGGTCTTGCGCTGACTGTCGGCCGAACAGGCGCGGTGTTAGGGTCCGATCACCGGCCCGGATGGAGGAACGCGATGGCCTCCGACCACGTCGTCACCGACACCGTCGACACCTGCACCGCGAACGGTGTCCGACAGGCCTGCGGCGCGGAGGCGCCCGCCCGCATCGTGTCACCGCGACCGGGCTCGACCTGCGCCGCGGCTACGTGCTCCCGTCGCGTCGAACGTCGGTAACCGCCAGCAGAGGAGCAGGCTCGTGCAGAGGTTCGACTTCGCCGGCGCGACCGCCGTGGTCACCGGGGCGGCCAGTGGCATCGGGGCCGCGCTGGCCCACGCGTTGGCCCGCCGAGGCAGCGATCTGGTCCTGCTGGACCGCGACGCCGAGC
The DNA here is from genome assembly GCF_036136635.1 of Micromonospora sp. NBC_00330. Classification (NCBI taxonomy): domain Bacteria; kingdom Bacillati; phylum Actinomycetota; class Actinomycetes; order Micromonosporales; family Micromonosporaceae; genus Micromonospora; species Micromonospora sp. NBC_00330. The sequence continues at coordinate 2,925,569 of NZ_CP108012.1, read as the reverse complement.
GGCTGGACGCGGTCACCACAGCGGTCCGCGCCGACCACCCGGATCGCCAGCTCACCACGTACGTGGTGGACCTCGCCGACCAGACCGCCACCGCCCAGGTGGCCGCGGAGATCGGTCAGCGGCACCCCCGGATACGCCTGCTGATCAACAACGCCGGCGTGGGCCTCGGCGGTCGGTTCGACCAGGTGACGTTCGACGAGTTCAGTTGGGTGATCGACGTCAACTTCCGGGCCGTGGCGCAACTGACCCACGCGCTGCTGCCCACCCTCCGGGCCGAGCCGGGCGCGCACCTGGTCAACATCTCCAGCCTGTTCGGGCTGATCGCGCCGGCCGGGCAGACCGCGTACGCGGCGAGCAAGTTCGCCGTACGCGGCTTCACCGAGGCGCTGCGCCACGAGTTGGTCGACGACGGGATCGGGGTGACCTCGGTGCACCCCGGCGGCATCCGCACCCGGATCACCGAGAACGCCCGGATCGGCAGTGGTGTCTCCCACGACGAGTACGCCGCCGGTCGGGCGCAGTTCGAGAAGCTGCTGACCATCGCGCCGGAGCGGGCCGCCGAGGTGATCCTGCGCGGCGTCGAGCGGCGTCGGGGCCGGGTGTTGATCGGCTGGTCGGCGAAGCTGCCCGACCTGCTGGCCCGGGTCATGCCGGCCTCGTACAACCGGCTCCTGGTCACCGGCCTGAACCGGGGCGTGGTCCGCCCTGCGCCGGCCGCTCCCGCCGTCCCCGCGCAACGCCCCGCCGACACCCTCGTCGACCCGGCCCGCGAGGTGGCGTGACCGCAGTCAGGCCGCGTCGGCCACCCTCGCGTTCGGGCCGACGTCGCGGCGTCGCAAGAGGATGGTCAACGCCACGAGGGCGACCAGCAGCGCCGCCATCACGTACACCGGGGCCGGACCGAGCGGTGCGAGCAGTGCCAGCAGCGCGACGACCGGGAAGGCGACGACCACCGCGCCGTGCTGCTGCCGACGTACGTGCAGCAACCAGACAGTGAGCAGGAAGACGGCGGCCGGGACGGCCACCGCGTACCCGACGGTCCTCTGCGAGATGTGCGCGAGGTGTCGCTCGTGGTCCACCGACACGCTCAGCCCCGCGCCGACGGCGGCGATCGCGGCAAAGATCAGGTAGTGGCCATAACCCCAGACCAGGGAGTACGGCTGCCGGTCGGGAGCCTTGTTCGGCCGGTCGAAGTAGAGCCACCAGAGCGCGAAGACGATGACCGCGCCGGCCGCCGCGAGCGACCAGAGGTCGTGTTCCCCGGCGTCGAGCCCGTCCTGGATCGCCAACGAGACGGCCCCCACCGCCTCACCGAGCACGATCAGGGTGAACAGCCCGTACCGTTCGGTGATGTGCGCCGGGTGCCACGGGGTCATCCCGGGGCGTTCGGCCACCGCCGGCACCAGCAGGTCGGCCAGAGCGAGCAGCACGAACGACGCGATGCCCCACTCGGCGGGCAGCAGCAACCGCAGCAGCCAGCCGAGCTGCACCACCGTCACGCCGATCGCGTAGCGGGTCGCCGCCGCCCGGTGCGCCGGGTCGCCGATCGCCGCTCGGCTCCAGTGCACGACGGCGGCCAGCCGCATCACCACGTACCCGTAGGTGATCACGGCGAAATCGCCGTCGGTGAACGCCCGGGTCACCCCGGCGGCAATGATCAACGCCCCGGCGATCTGCACCAGCGTGGTGATCCGGTAGAGGTCGTCGTCGGTGTCATAGGCCGAGGCGAACCAGGTGAAGTTCATCCACGACCACCAGATCGCGAAGAAGACCATCAGGTACCTGCTCAGCGCGTGGCCGAGGTGACCCTCGGAGACGTCGTGGTGCAGGTTGCCGGCGGCCTGCGCCACGGCCACCACGAAGCACAGGTCGAAGAAGAGTTCCAGCGGCGTGGCGGTGCGGTGCGGCTCGTCGCGACGATGTGGGCGCATCGGCCGGTAGAACGGCCGTACCGGCCGAGGTTGGGTCACCGCAGCTCCTTACGCCGCCCGCCGGGTCAGCCGCGCCGACGGCCGTGGGTCAGCCCCTCCAGCACCAGGGTCAGCCCAGCGCCGACCAGCCAGACGTCCTTGGCCAGCCCCGCGCCCTGCTGGGTCGGGCGGAGGCTGCCGGGTTCGCGCATCCCCGGCGTCTTCAGGTACAGCTGCACCAGGCCCGCGCCGAACGCGGTCAGGCCGAGCCCGACCAGGGGCGCCGGGACGAACGGCGCGATCAGCGCGGCTCCCAGGGCGATCTCCGAGTACGACAGCAGCTTGGCGAAGCGGGTCGGCTCCAGTTGACCGAGCTGGGGCATGGCGGCGACCGCCATGCCGTGCAGGCCCTCCGCGGCGGTGCCCTCCAGAGTGCGCTTGCCCAGACCCGAGTTGAGGAAGTACGCGCCGATGCTGACCCGTAGCGGCAGATGCGCGAATTTCATTGTCACTCCCGTTGGCCGTGGTCGAATGCGGCCCGCGTACCCCGCACCGCCCGCGATAACCCGCCGGGCCGGCTGGGCTGGCCGTGGTGGTCGCGGTAGGTTCGCCGGGGGCCCACCGCCGAGCCCGTGGCACACCCGCCCACCCCGGCACCCGGCCCCGCCGCAGACCACCAGCAGGAGGCGAAGTGAGCCAGGAAGTCCGGGGAGTCATCTCCCGCAGCAAGGGCGCGCCGGTCGAGGTCACCACCATCGTGGTGCCCGATCCCGGGCCCGGTGAGGCGATCGTCCGGATTCAGTCGTGCGGGGTCTGCCACACCGACCTGCACTACCGCGAGGGTGGCATCAACGACGACTACCCGTTCCTGCTCGGTCACGAGGCGGCGGGCATCGTGGAGCAGGTCGGCGAGGGCGTCACCGACGTCGCCCCGGGCGATTTCGTGGTGCTCAACTGGCGGGCGGTCTGCGGGGTGTGCCGCGCCTGCCGTCGGGGTCGGCCCTGGTACTGCTTCAACACCCACAACGCCACCCAGCGGATGACCCTCATCGACGGCACCGAACTCGCCCCGGCGCTCGGCATCGGGGCGTTCGCCGAGAAGACCCTGGTGCACGCCGGGCAGTGCACCAAGGTCGACCCGGCGGCCCGACCCGCCGCCGTGGGCCTGCTGGGCTGCGGGGTGATGGCCGGGCTGGGTGCGGCGATGAACACCGGAAACGTCACCCGGGGCGACTCGGTCGCGGTGATCGGCTGCGGCGGCGTCGGGGACGCGGCGGTCGCCGGTGCGCTCCTCGCCGGCGCCACCACTATCGTCGCGGTCGACACCGACAGCCGCAAGCTCGACTGGGCCCGCACGTTCGGCGCCACGCACACGGTGAACGCGTCCGAGACCGACCCGGTCGAGGCGATCCGTGCGGCCACCGGTGGCTTCGGCGCCGACGTGGTGATCGACGCGGTGGGCCGACCGGAGACGTGGAAGCAGGCGTTCTACGCTCGCGACCTGGCCGGCACCGTGGTGCTGGTCGGCGTACCGACCCCGCAGATGCAGATCGAGCTGCCGCTGCTGGACGTCTTCGGGCGTGGCGGCGCCCTCAAGTCCAGTTGGTACGGCGACTGCCTGCCCAGCCGGGACTTCCCGATGCTCACCGAGCTGTACCTGCAGGGCCGGCTCGACCTCGACGCGTTCGTCACCGAGGAGATCGCGCTCGACCAGGTCGAGAACGCCTTCGACCGGATGCACCACGGCGACGTGCTCCGCTCGGTGGTGGTGTTCCCGTGACCGCCCGCGTCGACCACGCGGTCACCTCGGGCACGTTCTCCCTGGACGGGCAGACCTTCGACGTGGACAACAACGTCTGGGTGATCGGTGACGACCGCGAGTGCGTCGTCCTGGACGCGCCGCACGACGTGGCGACGATCCTCGCCCTGGTGGGCGACCGGCAGGTCCGGGCGATCCTGGCCACCCACGCCCACGACGATCACGTCCGGGTGGCGCCGGAGCTGGCCGAGGCCACCGGCGCGCCGGTCCTGCTGCACGCCGCCGACCGGGTCCTCTGGGACATGGTCCATCCGCACCTGCCACCCAACGGCGAGCTGCACGACGGGCAGAGCATCGAGGTGGGTGGCACCACTCTGCGGGTGCTGCACACCCCCGGGCACAGCCCCGGGGCGTGCAGTTTCCACGCGCCGGAGCTGGGCGCGGTGTTCACCGGCGACACGCTCTTCGCCGGTGGCCCGGGCGCGACGGGTCGCTCGTACAGCGACTTCGACACCATCGTCCGGTCGATCCGCACCTGCCTGCTGACCCTTCCCGCGGAGACGGTGGTGCACACCGGCCACGGTGACGACACGACGATCGGCGCGGAGGCCCCGCACCTGCAGGAGTGGCTGGACCGCGGCCACTGACGCCCTGCGGGCGTCTCAGGTCGGGCTGACATGTCGGTCGACGGGCTCAGCGTTCGTCGGCCGCGCCCAGCACCGGTTTGACGTCCAGGATCGGGGTGCCGTCGAGGGCCTCCAGGTCGGCCACCTCGGCGCGCAGCCCGTCCACTGCCAGGACCCGCACCCGGTGCAGCCCGATCGGGTTGGGCCGGTGCGGTGAGCGGGTGCTGAACACCCCGGTCTCCGGCCGGTTCTCGTCGCCGCGTGGGTGCACGGCGAGCACGTCGCGCCGGGCACGGTCCAACCAGGTCAGCACCAGGATTTCCGTGCCGACCCGCAGGTCACGCAGGGCCCGCTCGACCTGCGGGTCGAAGACCAGCCACGCCGTCGGCGCACCCTCGTCACCCTGCCGTGGCGCGCTCGCCGCGTCGGTCAGCGACGAGGCGACCCGGCCGACCGGGTGCAGCAGGTACGCGCCGTCACTCACTGCCTCGACCATCGTCGCTCCCTCCTGGACGGTCCCAACCTAGCCCCGCCGCGGCGATAGGATCCCGCTCATGGCCGCCGACTCGCCCGCTCCCGTTGTCCGTCAGCTGCGCCTCGTGGTGGAGGCCGCCGACCACGAGGCCGCCGTCGCGTTCTTCCGCGACGCGTTGGGTCTGCCGGAGGAGGCGGCGTTCAGCGGCGATGGGGACGCGCGGGTGGTGATCCTGGACGCCGGCCGCGCGACCCTGGAGATCGCCAACCCGGCGCAGAAGCGCATGATCGACGAGGTCGAGGTGGGCCGGCAGGTCGCGCCGCGGATCCGGGTGGCCTTCGAGGTGGACGACGCCGAGGCGACCACCGCCCGGTTGGTAGCCGCCGGGGCCAGCGAGGTCGCCCCGCCCACCCGCACACCCTGGCAGTCGCTCAACTCCCGGCTCGACGCCCCGGCCGACCTGCACATCACCATCTTTCAGGAGCTGGGCACCGGGATGGACGACGACGACCCCGGACATGACGGCGACGTCTGATCGCGGCGGCCTGCGCGCCGCTGCTCTCACCGAGGAGCAGACGGCTGCCGTCGCGTACGTGCGGTCGTTGGCCGTGGTCGAGCGTCCTTCCGCGCTGGCCGCCATCGCCCGGCAACTCACCACCGCCGACGTCGGCCACCGCGCGGAGCATCTGCTCGGGGCCATCCAGTCCGGGCGGCTGACCGTCAACTTCCACCCCGACCGGTTGTGTGCCGACGGCCGGACCGTCGCCGACGCCCTGGCCGAGGACGGGGTGTACCGCAGCCAGTTCGTCACCGGGATCTCCAACGGTGGGCTCACCGCGTACCCCGGTGGTGACCGGGACCGCTGGGAGCACCGGATGTTCGACGGCGCGTACCAGCGGCACGGCGTGACGCCGGCGCATCGGCCCACGTACGGCGGCCTGAACCTGCTCGACCACGCGGACGGCGCCTGCCCCCGCTTCGGCTCCTGCCACCTGCGGCTGCGCCCGGCGGTGCTGAGCCGGGCGACCTTCTGCCTCGGCGACAGCCACCTCAGCCCGGAGGTGGTGGGCACTGCCGACGCGTTCGAGGCGGTGCTCGCCGGGCTCCTGGCCGGCGTCGCCGCCACCGGCGAATGCCTGGGCCGCGCCGGGACAGACGTCGCCACGCTGGCGCGGACGTTGCTGGACCCGCCGACCACCCCGGGCGCGGTCGGTCGCTCGCTCGACGACTACGTGGAGGCCCAGGTCCACGGCACGCTCGACCTCGCGTACGACGTCGAGGAGTTGGTGGCCGACCCGTCCTTCGCCGGCACTCCGACCGGCGCGACGCTGGAATCGATCGCCGAGCGGTTCGGTTTCCCTGTGCGGTGGCACCCCGGCTTCGTGCTGGCCGTCGACCAGGTCGAGGCGGAGTTCCGGGGGCCGGAGATCCCGGTGCTGGCAGCCCGGGTGCACCGGGAGTTCGCCCGGTCGGGCGACCCGGTGGACGCGGCGCTGATCGGTCGGGCGGCGGCCTCGGTGGTCGTTGAACCGCACCGCTGGGCGGATCGCGGCCCGATCACGGACACCCTTCAGCACCTCAAGCAGCTCTGGCACGTGCTGGTCCGCTTCGGCGCGCCGTACGGCACCTGATCTGCCGGCTCGTCACGGCCGCGTCGATCGTCCGTTTTCCGTTGACGTTCCGCCGGTGGCATCCGCCATCCGATTTCCCCAGGTGACCGGACCCGCACCTCACCCCGGCCCCGGCATTTCCGGAATGCCCGACAGGTGAACCTGGTTGTGTCCCCCGTACCGCCGGAGCCCAAACCCATTTCCGCGGTCATCTCCCGAGGAGTGTTCACCCCGGAGCGCTCCGCACGATCGAAAGGGCAACCATCGTGAAGGTCGACTTCACTCGATGGCTCCCCGCCATCGCTAAGGACTCGTACCGCAAGACCGCGCTGAGCGTGGCGGGTGTGGCAGCCCTCGGCGGTCTGGCCCTCGCGCCGACCGCGGTCGCCGCACCGGTCACCTCCGGACCGCACCAGGGCGCCGTCGCCGCCATCGACCGCGCCACCGGCAAGGCCGCCACCACGGCACGCCAGGATGAGCAGCCCGTCGAGTCGGGTCTGACCACCGGCTCCGCCACCGGCAAGCCGCCGGCCGGCAAGCCGAGCCGAGCCCAGCTGATCCCGCACGGCATCGAGGGCGCGCAGTCGCGCGTACCGCTCGACGACGCGCAGCTGGCCAACGCCCGGGCCATCGTCGACGCCGCCAAGAAGACCGGCGTCGGTGACCGGGGCGCGGTGATCGGCGTCGCCACCTCGCTGCAGGAGTCGAAGCTGTACAACCTCGGCCACCTCGGCGCGTACAACGACCACGACTCGCAGGGCCTGTTCCAGCAGCGTCCGTCGTCCGGTTGGGGCACGCCCGACCAGATCACCGACCCGGAGTACGCCGCCACGGCGTTCTTCACCGCACTCAAGAACGTCGGCGGCTGGCAGGACCTGCCGCTGACCGCCGCCGCTCAGACCGTGCAGGTCTCCGCCTTCCCGTACGCGTACGCGCAGTGGGAGGAGCAGGCGGCGGACATCGTCCAGCAGATGTGGTGACACCCGCACACGAAACCGGCCGGCCCCCTTCGACGGGAGCCGGCCGGTTTCTTCGTGTCCGCGTACCTCAGCAGGCCGGGTAGAGGCGGCGGGTGCCGACACCGGCCGCGTACGCGTCCCGGTCGCTGAACCGGCAGCCGTAGTCGGGTCGGGCCACCACCGCCGGGTCGGTCACGGTGTCGCCGGCAGGGCGCTTGCCGGTGCGTACCCAGGACACCAGGTCGTCCCAGGCGGCGCCGGCCTCCGCCGGGGTGAACTCGCAGTGTTGCGTGGCCCGGATGGCCCGCTGAACCACCAGCCTGCTGCGACCGTTGCGCGCCACGTCGGTGGCGTACGCCTGCTCCATGCTGAACGGTACGAACAGGTCGCCGAGACCGTGCAGGCTGAGCACCGGCGCGGTGGGCCGACCGGCGATCCGCGGCACCTCGGTCAGCGTCGGCAGGAGCCGCTGCCGCAGGTTCTCCGGGGCGACCCGCTGCACCGTCGCGTTGACGTTCACCGGGCTGTTCGGGGCGTAGCGGGTGAGCAGGTTGGTGGAGAGCTGGCCGGGCCGCTGCGCGGGGGAGTTGCCGCTCCCGGTGGGCACGCTGATCGAGAAGAGGAAGTCCTTCCAGACCGCGAACGCCGCGTCGGCGCCCGGACGTGGCCCACCGGAACGGTTCACCGTGATCGCCCGCAGCTGCTTGCCCCGGTCCGTTGTGGTGTCCGGCCCGGTGGGGGTGAGCCCGGTCAGGCCGAGCGCCACCTGGATGCGGGGCACCGCGTTGGTCAGATAGTCGGCCGGCGTGGGATGCGCCGGCACCCCGGCGAGCGCCTGCGCGACCAGGTTGTAGTCCAGGTAGAAGTCGAGCAGCGTCTGATCACCGAGCACACCGCACATCGGCAACGCGCCGTTGTAGAAGCCGGGATACTGCTCCAGCGAACGACCGATGACGTACCCACCCATCGACACCCCGGCGACGTAGGTGTGCTGCGGTCGGCGGACCGTCCGCCCGAAGTGGTCGGCCAGATCCTTCGTGCCCAGCACCCCGGAGCGGATGTCGAAGCCGTTGCGGTCGTACGAGGACGAGGCCCACGCGTACCCCTGCTCCAGCAGGCGCTGGCGCAGCCCGAAGGCCGGCGGTTCCGGCGAGAGCACAGTGCCCTGGCCGCGGTAACCGTGCGCCCACAAGACCAGGTCGCCGTTCCACCGTGCCGGGACCTCGACGATGTACCCGGCGTGGCGGTGCACGCCCTGGCGGACCGTCGTCGGCTTGCCGCCCACGACCAGCGGCGCCAACGGCGGATTCTCGATGGTGTAGCCGGGCAGCGGCTCGCCGCCCCTCGAGTCGCGACCGGTGGCGTTGGCCGGCGCGGCACCGGCCAGGCCGACCGCGAGGGTCAGCGTCGCGGCGGCGGCGAGCAGGCGGCGGAGGTTGCGAACGGGTGTGGACAGCATCGATGCTCCCCATCGGACGGTCGTCGCCCGGGGGCGACCAGCGGGACGGTTGCCTACCGGCCGGTAGCGTCCTGAACCTAGAACCGCCGTCGACCAGTGTCAATGGGTTCGCTGATCCGTCGGTCAACACGGCGGTACAGCCGTACCCGGTCGTCCGGGCCGGGGGGCCGATCGGGTTGACTGGTCGTCGTGGACGAGTCGATCTGGGAGGCGGCCCGAGCGTCGCGGGGCTGGCTGGACGCCGCGAACGGCACCGGGCAGACCGAGCTGACCTGCCGCATCCTCAAGCTCACCGAGGAAGCGGGGGAGGCCTCGGCTGCCTGGATCGGTCTGCTCGGGCAGAATCCGCGCAAGGGTGTCACCCACACCCGCGAGGACGTCGCGGCGGAGTTGGCCGACGTCGCCTTCACCGCGTTGGTGGCCATCGAAAGCCTCGGACTGGACGCGCAGGCGGCTCTGGACGCCTGCGCCGCAAAGGTGCGCTCCCGCCTGACGGGCCAATAACCGCCCCTGGTGTCCGGTCGCCGTCGTCCCGCCTTCCCGGCGGTCGCCTGCCGACCCGTGTGAGAACTTTGCCGGCACTGGGTGTTATGCGCCGCTCGCTCTATTCGTGATCGACTCGGGTTTCCTGAAGTCGCGGTGTCCGGCCGTCCGGGACGCCCCGACTTCCGTGAACCCGAGTGGATCACGCGGGTGACGGCCGGTCCAACGCCGTGGGCCCGGCGGACGTGGGTGGTATGTCCGTTTGTGGGCGTTCGTGGGGTGTGGTCGGGTGCACTCGTGGGTCGGAATCATGGCCGGGGCGGGGTCGTTACATACCCTGACGATCGCAGTACCACCGACCCGCCGCCCGGACGCTTGAGGGCTGGTCGCGCAGGCTGGAATGCCAGCCTCCACCCGGTCGTTACAGTCCCCACGAACGACCGCAGGCACCGCCACGACGAGGGTGCCGGCAGATGGGCCGACCCCGGAATGACCCCGGCCCCCCGGTCGTTACACAGGGACCCGGCGCCACGAGCCCCCGCTCGGCAGGTCGCCGACCCCCGACGCCCCCACCCGGGCGTCACCCCCCTCAGACTTTCCCCCCTTTGTTAGTGCAGCGCCGGACGAGGTGCTCACACCCTGCCGCCGCCCCCCTTGGCGGTGTGGGTGTTCTACCCCCGAAGGAGCTACCCCCATGAACACGATCATGCGTAAGAGCGTTCTGTCCGTTGCTGGTCTCGCGTTCGCCGGTGGTGTCTTCGCCGGTCCGATCGCCCACGTGGCCAACCCGGTCGACGCCAAGCCCGTCGCGGTTGCGGTGCAGGCCGACAAGCCCGACACCAGCAAGCTGATCCCGCACGGCACCCAGGGCGACCAGTCCCGAATCACGCTGAACGACGAGCAGACCGCCAACGTCAAGGCGATCATCGCCGCCACGAAGAAGGCCGGCCTGCCCGAGCGGGCCGCGGTCATCTCGATCGCGACGAGCCTGCAGGAGTCGAAGCTGGAGAACCTGGGTCACCTGGGCGACATGAACGACCACGACTCGCTGGGCCTGTTCCAGCAGCGCCCCTCCAGTGGTTGGGGTACGCCGGAGCAGATCACCGACCCCGCCTACTCCACCACCGCGTTCCTGAAGGGTCTGAAGCAGGTCGACGGGTGGCAGGACATGGCGCTGACCGACGCCGCGCAGACGGTGCAGGTCTCGGCCTACCCGGACGCCTACGCCCAGTGGGAGCAGCAGGCCGCTGACCTGGTCGGCCAGTACTGGAACAGCTGACCCGCGTCGCAGCACGACCGCAGAACCAGCGCACCTAGGCACCACCGCACGGCACCGACCCGCTGGCCGGCACCCGCAACCCGGGGTGCCGGCCAGCGGCCTATCCGCTCCAGCCGGCCGCTGGCCGCCGTTCACCAGTCACCCTCCTCGTTCGCTGTTCGCTGTTCGCTGGCCGCTGTCCGCTGTTCGCTGTTCGCTGGCCGCTGGCCGCTGGCCGCTGGCCGCTGGCCGCTGGCCGCTGGCCGCTGGCCGCTGGCCGCTGGCCGCTGTCCGCTGGCCGTCAGGGCTGTCGACCACGGGGCCGTCGGTCGTCGGCCGTCGGGCTGGGGGTGCCGCCCTGCACAGGTCTTGGGGAGGCGAATGGTGCCGTCTGGTTGGCGGGTGTCTGTAGATCTTGGACAGTTTCCGTTCCGCGCGAACGGAAACTGTCCAAGATCTACGTTGGCGACGTAGCGGAGTGACGTGATCGGCGTCGAGTGATCCGATCGGCTGGTGGGTACGTACCCCTGGACGGGGACCGGCGGAGGGACACAGGCATGGCCGCAGTGGGGTACGGCGCGGATCGCGAACCGGAGTCAGAGCCGGAACCGTCCGGTGAGGCCGCACCGCGACGGTGGTCCACCGGTGCTCGCCTGTTGGTGGCTGCTGCCGCCGTCGTGTTGCTCCTGGGCGCGGCAGCGGTGGCCGTGATCGTTGCCGATCCCGACCACCTCGGCATGACCTACTCCGGCCAACCCGACGGCACTCGCCCGGACGGCACTGGCCCGGACGGCACTCGCCCCGATGGCAGCCGCGCCGACGGCACCCGGCCCGACGGCACCCGGCCCGGTGACGGCGACCGTCCGGGGGGCGTCGCTGACCCGGACGCGGCTGAGGGTCGCCGCGGTGGTGCGGGCGCCGCTGCCGAGCAACTGTTGACAGCGCCGTTGGCGGGTCGGCAGATGGGTACCTTCGTGCTCGCGGATGGGCTGTCCTCGTTCGAGCTGCGGGTAGCCGAGTTGGGTGATGACCTGTACCGGATCAGCACCCCGGCCGGCTCGGGTGTGGCGGGCCGACCGGCGGTTCGGGGGGAGACCGTGCGGCTCGACCTCGTGGAGTCCGGGAGGCGCGGGCCACGGGCCGTGCGGGTGTTGCTCAACGAGCGGGTCGCCTGGCGTCTTCACCTCGTTGGCGGGGTGAGCAGTCAGGTGTTGGACCTGACCCGGGCCCGGCTGCTGGGCGTGGAACTCGCCGGAGGTTCCAGCCGTACCGAGATTCTGCTGCCACCGATCACCGCCACCGCCCCCGGCAACCCCGCCGGCCCGCGCTCAGACCAGCCCGCCAGCATCCTGACCGTACGACTCACCGGTGGGACCAGCCAGCTCGACGTCCGCGTCCCGGGGGAGACTCCCGTGCGGGTTCGGGCGGGAGCCGGTGCCGGCTCGGTGGTGGTACGCGACGACCGCTGGGATGGGGTGGCCGCGGGCTCGGTGCTGGGTACGCCGGGCTGGGACCGGTCGGCGGAGCGCCTGTACCTGGACCTGGTCGCCGGTGCCAACAGCGTTCTGGTCTCCTCCAGCAACCGGTGAACCCAACGCCGGGCCAGCCCCATGGCCACGAGCTGGTGAACCCCGCCCGCCCTGGCTGGAAGCACCGCGGTCGCCAATGGGCGTGCGCGTACAGTCGGGCGGTGGAGCGTACTGAATCGATGCTGGCGCAGACCCGACCGCCTGGCGTGGCCGACGTCGATCCCGGCAGTGTGTTGTTGCCCGGCCACGACGTGCCGTTGGGTCGGTACACCACTGTGCGGCGGCTGCTTCCGCAGCGCGCCCGCCGGATGGTTGGCGCGTGGTGTTTCGTGGATCATTTCGGCCCGGACGATGTGGCGCAGCGGCCCGGTATGGAGGTGCCGCCGCACCCGCACACCGGGTTGCAGACGGTGACCTGGCTGCTCGACGGCGAGATTCTGCACCGGGACAGCCTCGGCAACGTGCAGCCGATCGTGCCCGGCCAACTGAACGTGATGACCTCCGGGAACGGTATCGCCCACTCGGAGCGCTCGCCGGCCACCCATCCGCCGGTGATGCACGGTGTGCAGCTCTGGGTGGCTCTGCCGGACCCGGCGCGGGCCGGAGCGGCCGACTTCGCGCACCACGCCGACCTGCCGCGCTGGCGGGACGGTGATCTCGACGTGACAGTGCTGGTCGGCGAGTTCGCCGGGGAGCGGTCACCGGCGGTGGTGCACACCCCGCTGGTGGGGGTGCAGTTGGAGCTGCGCGGCGAGGCGCCGGCGACGATGGAGTTGCGGCCCGATTTCGAGTACGCCGTGCTGGCGATGTCCGGGTCCGCGGAGGCGGCCGGGGTCGGGTTCGAGCCGGGGGCGCTGCTGTATCTGGGCTCGGGCCGCCGGGAGCTGACGGTGCGGGGCGGGGCCGGGGCCCGGTTGCTGTTGCTGGGCGGTACGCCGTTCGAGGAGCCGCTGGTGATGTGGTGGAACTTCGTTGGTCGGTCCCACGAGGAGATCGCCGCGGCCCGGGAGGACTGGATGGCCGGCGACGGGCGCTTCGGTGTGGTTGCCGACGATTCGGCGCCGCCGCTGCCGGCGCCCGCCCTGCCCACGACCCGCCTCAAGGCCCGCGACCGCACCGGCGGCCTGCACGGCTGACGGGCATGTCCGGCCGGTGTGTGGCTGGCCGGTGGCGCGGGTAGTCGCCGGCATGGCGACCAGTTTGATCACTCCGGTGGAGGACCGTAAACGTCTGGCGCGCCGGCTCGCCGGTAGCGGGCGGGGTTTCGCCGAGCAGTACGGGTTCCGGGTGACCAACAACCCGGCGAGCCTGTTCCAGGTGTTGTACCTGTCGGTGCTGCTGGCCCGTCGTGGTGACTTCCGGCGGGCGTTGGACGGGGCGCGGGCGTTGCGCGACGAGGGGTGGGACAGCGCGGCCCGGCTGGCGCGTTCGCTGCACGAGGACCGGGTCCGGGTGCTGCGCGCCAGCGGCCAGCGCGGTGACGTGGACGCGTTGGCCGCGGTGCTGGGTGACCTGGCTCGGACGGTGATCGAGCGGTACCGGGGTGATCTGCGCCGGTTGCGGGCGGTGGCGCACCACGACCCGGTCCGGGAGCGGGCGCTGCTGGCCGAGCTTCCGGGCGTGGACGACCAGGTTGTCGTCCTGTTTCTCCGCGAGGCGCAGGCGTTGTGGCGGGAGGTGGCCCCGGTGGCCGACCGGCGGGCGCTGGCTGCCGCACGTCGGCTCGGGCTGGGCAGGTCGGCGGACGACCTGGCCGGCCTGGCCACTGGCGAGTCCGAGCAGTTGGCCTGGCTGGTGGGGGCGTTGGCCCGGGTCGACCTGGAGCATCGGTACGCGGAGGTGACCGGCCGGCGGTGACGTGCCCTGGCCCACACTTCCCCAAATTCTGACCAAACGGAGGATGTTCTGCCGTATGGTTGGACCCGGCAGTGCTGGCCGCTCGGTTCGAGCGGACCTCCACCGCCTGGTGACCGCGACCGGTTCGGATGCGGTTCACCGCCTGGGCAGGCTTGCGTGGCGCCCTAGGTCGCGGTTCGTGACCCAGGGGCGCCCGCCTGTCCCGGCCCTTCGATCGGCCCCGCCCCGTGTCGCGCTCCGGGGGGCTGTGTGGCCGGGATCTTCACCGGGCCAGACCCGCCAGCAGGTTCACGGTCACGGCGATGATGAACGCGCCGAACAGGTACGACACCATCGAGTGGCGCAGCACCGTACGACGCATCTCGTTGCTGGTCAGGTTGGTGTCGGAGATCTGGAACGTCGTCCCGATGGTGAACGCGACGTACGCGAAGTCGGAGTAGCGCGGCGGTTCGGGCTGGTTGAAGTTCACCCCGCCGTCCGGGCCGGTGTAGTAGATCCGGGCGTACCGGGCGGCGAACACTGTGTGCACCACGAACCAGGAGAGCACCACGCTGAGCACTCCCACGCCGCTGTGCAGTTCTCGGGCCACCCCGGGGGGCGCGCTCTGCGCGCTGGCCACTACCAACCCGACGGCCAGCAGGCTGGCCAGGCAGGCGACGAGCAGCAGGGCGTCCCGGATCGCCCGGTTCGGGTCCTCGTGAACGGCCAGTTGGGCGGTCCGCTCGGCGTCCATCGGCCAGATCTTGTGCCAGACCAGCGCGAGCCAGCTCAGTGCGCCCACGTCCCAGCCGGCCAGCGCGGCGAGCGGCAGTGGCAGCAGCAGCGCGAAGGCGCAGCCGGAAACGACGCCGACCACCGCCACGACGGCGAGCTGCTTCGCCGCAGCCGGGAAACGCACGTCCGCTGGCCGGTCGGGGCCGGTGCGGGTCATCCGGGCCGCTCCCGGGTCGGGGTGGTGGGCGCCACCGCAGGATCAGATGCCGCGCAGGTGCTGCGAGACCCGGTTGTGCGTCTTGTCCCGGGCCTGCTCGGCCCGCTGGGCGGGGCCGACCTCGGGCGCCGCCTCGATCCCGGCGGACCGGGCCACCTCGGTTCCGTTGGCGTAGTCGACCGGCGGCAGGGCACGCAGCGCCTTCAGCACGTCCGGCGGGGCACCCTCCCGTTCGGCCTCGCGGACCACGTCGTCCTTCTCGGCCGGGTAGTCCAGGCTCGACAGGTACTGCAGGACGTCGGCGTAGCTCGCCATGGCGTGGGCTCCCTCAGGCATCGATGTGGTGACGACCGGCGGCGGTTACCCGTCCGCCGGCCGGTCACGCCCGCCCGGCGCAGGAAACCGGCGCCGTTTCTCCTCGGCCACCGCGGGTACCCGCAGGCGCCGACGCGAGCCAAGGGAGTACGCGATGAATTACGACACCTTCATCGACCAGGTTTCCCAGCGCACCGCCACGTCGTCCGAGCGGGCGGTCGAGCTGACCCGGGCCGTGTTGGAGACGTTCGCCGAGCGGTTGACCGGCGGTGAGGTCCTGGACCTGGCCGCCCAGTTGCCCCAACCGCTGCAACTCGTGCTCAAACCGAGTCCGAGCACCGAGCAGGCGGACCGGTTCGGCGCGGCGGAGTTCGTCGCCCGGGTCGCGTTGCGCGCCGGTGTGCCGGAGCCCGCCGCCGAGGACGCCAGCCGGGCGGTTTTCACCACCCTGCGCGAGGCGATCACCGGCGGCGAGTTCGACGACGTGGTGACCCAACTGCCACGTGACTACCGGGGCCTGGTCGAGCAGGCGATGGCCCCGGGCGCGACGTTGCGGCGCGGATGACAGCACTCGTACCGGGCACACACAGCGGTTTACCAGGGCAACCATCGATGTCCCGCTTGGCGTGGCGATTCCGCCTGGCCTAACCTTGTCGTGCGAGGGGAGTACTTCCCACGAACCATTCCGGTCAGTACGGCGCGCCCGGCGCGCCTCGGGTGGTTGCCCATCAGGTGGTGGGTGAAGGAGACCTCGAACATGACGGTGTTCGAGGAGACCCCACATGAGCCAAGTGTCGTATCTGTCCGCCGCCAGTGATTTGTCGTCGGTGGGCACGCCCACGCTGTGGGCGGTCACCATCATCGGGGTCCTCCTGCTGCTGGTGCTGGACTTCCTGGTCACCCGTCGCCCGCACGAGGTGTCCATGCGGGAGGCCATCGGCTGGTCGGCGTTCTACATAGCGCTGCCGCTGGCGTTCGGCGGCTGGATCTGGTGGCGATTCGGCTCCCAGCAGGGCGTCGAATACCTGACCGGTTACCTGGTGGAAAAGTCGCTCTCGGTCGACAACCTCTTCGTCTTCATGTTGCTGTTGGCGGCGTTCGCGGTGCCGGCGGTGCTCGCCCAGCGGGTGCTGCTCTACGGCATCGCCGGTGCGCTGGTGCTGCGGGCCGTCTTCATCGCCCTCGGGGCGGCGGCGCTGCAGACCCTCGACTTCGCCTTCCTGCTCTTCGCGATCATCCTCATCGCCACGGCGGTGAAGCTGCTGCGTGATGCCATGTCCGGGCATCAGCAGGAAGTCGACATCAACAAGATGCGGTCGGTGAAGCTGCTGCGCAAGGTCATGCCGGTGGTCGACGACTACCACGGCACCAGGATGACCGTCCGGCAGGGCGCGAAGCGGGCACTCACGCCGTTCGCCCTGGTGGTGGTCGCGGTGCTGGCCACCGACATCGTCTTCGCTGTCGACTCGGTGCCGGCGGTCTACGGCATCACCGAGGACCCGTACCTGGTGTTCGCCACAAACGCGTTCGCCCTGCTCGGCCTGCGGGCGCTCTACTTCGTCCTGCACGCGGCGCTGAGCCGGCTGGTGCACCTCAGCTACGGCCTGGCCGTCATCCTGGCGTTCATCGGCCTCAAGCTGGGTCTGCACTGGGCGCACGGCATCTGGGACAGCGTGCCGCAGATCCCCACCCTGGCCTCGCTCGGCGTGATCATCGGTGTGTTGGTGGTGGTCACGGTGACCAGCCTGCGCGCCACCCGCGGTGGCGACCTGCCCGAGGACCGCAAGGTCGTCGCGGAGCGGCACTGACCGCGCCGCGCCGGCTGACGACGGGGTACGCGGGAAAGCTCCCGCCCCACCGGCGCGGGTGGTACGACTGTGCAATGGGAATCGTGTCACCGGGCTTTCAGGGTCGGCCCCGAACGCAGGAGCCGGCCCTGCCACCCGGCCAGTATCTGACCGAGGACTTTCCGGTGCTCTCGGCCGGTCCGACGCCCCGGGTGTCACTGGACACCTGGGAGTTCGTCATCTCCGCCGAGAACGGCAGCGAACACCGGTGGTCGTGGCAGGAGCTGATGGCCCTGCCGCAGGAGACGCCGATGGTGGACATCCACTGCGTCACCCGCTGGTCCAAGCTCGGCACCAACTGGCAGGGCGTCTCACTGGACACGCTGCTCGCCGACGTCGACACGGGGGCGCACTTCGCGCTGGCGCACTCCTACGGCGGGTACACCACCAACCTGCCGCTCGACGACCTGCGCGGCGGCCAGGCCTGGGTGGTGCACACCTTCGACGGCGCCCCGCTGCCCGCTGAGCACGGCGGGCCGGCCCGACTGCTGGTGCCGCACCTGTACTTCTGGAAGTCCGCCAAGTGGGTGCGCGGCCTCCGACTCAAGACGATGGACGAGCCAGGGTTCTGGGAGACCGCCGGGTACCACGACTACGGCGACCCGTGGCGCGAACAGCGGTACCAGGGTGACTGAGCGCGCCGTGGCGACGAGCACCCAGCGCCGGACACCCAACCGTTGGCAGGTCGGCCGGCTGGTGGAGCGCCGGGTGGAGACACCGACCGCGCAGACACTGGTGCTGGAGGTGCCGGACTGGCCGGGGCACCTGGCCGGGCAGCACGTCGACCTACGGCTCACCGCCCCGGACGGCTACCAGGCGGCACGGTCGTACTCGATCGCCGGGCCGGCCGTGGACGGGCCGGGAGGACCGCGCATCGAGGTGACGGTGCAGCGGGTGCACGACGGCGAGGTGTCGCCGTACCTCATTGATGTCTTTGGCGGCGGCGACCCGGTGGAGGTCCGCGGACCGCTCGGTGGCTGGTTCATCTGGCGGCCCGAGGAGACCGCGCCGGTGCAGCTCGTCGCCGGCGGCTCCGGCGTCGTGCCGCTGATGGCGATGATCCGGGCGCGGCGGGCGGTGGGCAGCAAGGCGCCGTTCCGGCTGATCTACTCGGTGCGCACCCCCGGCGACGTGATCTACGCCGACGAGCTGCGCCGCCGGGTCCGCGACGACTTCGGCCTGGACGTCGCGTACGTCTACACCCGTGAGGCGCCGGAGGGCTGGCGCGGTGAGCCGCACCGGATCGGGCTGGCCGACGTCAACACGCACGGGTGGCCACCGGACCTGGAGCCACTCACCTATGTCTGTGGCCCGACCGCGTTCGTGGAGACCGTGGCCGACCTGCTGGTGGGGCTGGGTCACCCGTCGCGTCGGGTCAAGACCGAACGCTTCGGCCCCACCGGCTGACCACCCGCTCGCTCACGCAGTGCCGAGGAGATTTCAATGACGGAGATGTCGTACCTGGACGGCAACATGCTCGACGGCCCGATGCGTGAGTTGTTCACCGTCGACCTGAGCAGCGCGATGGGCCGCTGTGAGAACTGCGGGACGACCGGCTCGATGGCCAGCCTGCACGTCTACTCGAACGCCCCGGGTCTCGTCGCCCGCTGCCCCTCCTGCGAGGAGGTGATGGTGCGCCTGGTGCGCGGGCCGGACCGGGCCTGGCTCGACATGCGTGGCACCACCTATCTCCAGGTGCCGATGCCGATGGAACAGCCGTTCCCCGGCCCGCTCTGACGGATCGGTTGCCCGGCTGAGGCACCATGACCGGATGAGCACCGGCCGATGGCGTGGCGTGCCTCTCGCGGTCCGGTGTGTGGTGGCTGTCGCGGTGCTGGTCTTCGCCTACGGCACCGCGGTGCACGTGGTGCAGTTGCTCCTGCCCCGGTTCGGGCCGCAGCTCGCCCTGCCCGGGTGGCTGACGTTCTACTTCACGTCCCTGACGCTGTGGGATCCGTTGGCGGCGTCGCTGTTGGCCGCCCGCCGGGTGCAGGGGCTCGTGCTGGGCTGCGCGGTGCTGGTGACGGATGCGGCCGCGAACGGGTACGCCAACTACGTGCTGGACCCGGCGGTCGGTGTCACGCCGGGCCGGATCGGGCAGGCCGTCATCACCGCCCTCGCCGTCGGTCTCGTCGCGCTCACCCCGTGGCTGGCACCGTGGTTCGCCAGGTCTGCGGTCCAGCGGCGCTGACCCGGTTCCGCTACGGCGTGTCCCGGTTGGCCTGGGAGAGGACAGCGCGCACGGCGTCGACCACGGCGGCGGGTTGGTCCTTGTGGATGTAGTGGCCGCTGTCGGGCACCACGACGTGGACGCCGCGTGGGAAGACCGCGGCGGTCTGGTCGGCGAGGTCACCGGAGCGCTGTCGCAGGGTCGCGGGCTTGCCGCGGGTCGCGGTCAGGATCCTCATCGGTACGTCGGGGGCGGTCGACGTCGCGCGTGCGGCGCGTACGTCTCGGGTGCAGGTGTTGGCGAGACGGTTCTCCGCGCGAATGGTCGTGACCTGAGCGAACGTGCGATAGCTGGCCCGGTACGCCTCGGTGATCAACGCCTGCGCCTCCGGGTCGTCGGTGCAGCGCTCGGCGAGCGTGCGACCCATGTTGGCCGCGATCCGATCGAAGAGCCCGATGGCCTTGAGCACCGGGATGACGTTGAGCAGGAGGTTCGACGAGATACGAAGAGCCAGTGGCACCTCTGCCATGCTGTCCTCGTGGAACGGATCGAGCAGGACCAGACCAAGCGTCTGGTCCGGACTGGCGAATGCGGCCAGTTGGGCGAGCAGTCCGCCCCAACTGTGACCGACCAGGACGGCGGGACCGACGTCGTCCAGGAGTGCCACGAGGTCGCGTACCTGCGAGTTCAGTGTCAGCAACGAGTCGGGGTCGCTGGCTCCCAGACCGGCCCGGTCGTAGGCGATGACGCGGGACCTCTCGGCCAACGGGGGGAGGACGACGGCCCAGTCCAACTCCACTTCGCCCGCTCCGGAGATCAGGACGACCGGTGGGGCGACGCTGCCGGCTGCTACCCACCGCAGTTGTCGGCCGGACTCCCGGGCCAGCCGGCCACTGTCGACACCAGTTGGCACCAGGCTGGACAGCGCGACGACGACGGGGTCCTGGGGCTCGGTGTCCATTCAACCTCCTCGTCACGGCGCTTCAGATCGACGGCAGCTCGGTCGGGTGCACGTGGTCCGGTCGCGAAGCGAGGGGCCCTTCAGACGCGGAGGAGGTCGTAGGCCTGGGCGAGGTCGTCGGCCCACGGCGAGTCGTAGTCACGTTCCCACGCGCGGTGCAGACGGTCGCGGGTCGCCGATCGGCGTAACCAGTCGCCCAGGACGCTCGGCTTCTGACTCGTGAAGTTGAGTCTGCTGACCATCTCGGCCAGGTGACGGTCTGCCGACGGGGTGAGCGTGGCGTCCCAGACGTCGAGGAATCGTTCGACGCGCTCGCCGGCCGCGTGAGCCGCGTCGAGGACGTCCGTCGGATCGGTGAACGACCCGAGCCGCGACGGGTGATCCGCCAACAACGACCGCCACACGGCGTCGAGGTACGCCTCGACGGCCTCCTGCTCGACCCGTGGCCAGGTGCGCCACTCCTGACGGGGAAGTTTGCCCAGGACGATGACCGGTTCCAGGTCGTCGCACCCGAGCAGGCGCTCAAGGAGTACGGGGAGCAGGGCCTTCACGTCCGCCCGGCCACCGACCGTGTTGCCGAGGCTGATGGTCAGTGAGAACAGGTCGTGCTCGTCGACCAGCACCGAACCCCGGCAGTGCGGGCAGCCGTCGAGCACCGCACGGCGCGGATACCGGGCGAACGCGTCCCGTACGCCCGCCAGGGCCGTCGTCAGCTCGTTCTCCACTGGCCGATTCTCGCATCGACGGCTCACTGGGCGGTGCCCGCGAGCAGCCACCGTCGGACGGGGATCTCCAGCAGCGCCCGCTCGCCGTCCGGGCCGACCTGCCGGCCGACGTCCCAGCCGTCGTACTTGCGCGCGAACGCCTCGACGACGGTGCTCGGGAATCCACTTCGGTGCAGGTGGGCGGCGCCCTCCGCCACCACTGGCGCGTTGCCGCTCTCCAGAGCCACTGACACCCGCGGGTCGGCCACGACGTTGCGGGCCTTGACGCTGCGGCTCTCGCAACCGACCCAGAACGTCGCCGAGAGGTAGACGAACCAGACCGGCGTCAGGTGCGGGGACCCGTCGCGCCGCACCGTGCACAGCCAGACGTTCAGCTCCCGCGACAGTCGCTCTTCGACGTCGGCCGGGGGGATCGAGGGGGTTCGGCTCACCGGGCCAGTGGATCACAACGCGGCACGTCCCGACGACTGTCTTTCACCTGCTCCCGGGCGGGTGCGTCGGGTCGAATCAGGCAGCGGAGGGCTCGTCGATGGCGGTACCGGTACGTGTGGCCCGCGCGGCGCCCCAGTCGTACAGGGCCTGCAACACCGGGGCCAGGCTGAGTCCTTCCTCGGTGAGCCGGTACTCGACATGAGGTGGTGTGGTCTCGTGGTCGTGCCGCAGGACGAGCCCATCGGCCTCCAATTCGCGCAGACGCTGGGTCAGCATCTTCTCGCTGATCCCGGGCATTCGGCGGCGCAGCTCGCCGTAGCGGTGTACGCCCTCCTTGAGATGGGCCAGGATCACCGGTCGCCATTTCCCGCCGACAACGTCGACGGCGAGTTCCACCGGGCAGTGGTATCGCTTGGGCATCGTGGCCTCCCTCGGCACGTACCAAATGGTGCGTACTTGATCAACACCGCTGCGGGTGTTGAGCTGTAGCCATGGTGATGGAGTACATCAGGTACCGCGTCCCGCAGGAACGGCTGGACGGTTTCGAGGCGGCGTACGAGCGGGCCGCTGGCGCGTTACGCGCCGCGCCGCAGTGTGTGGACTACGAGTTGAGCCGCTGCCTTGACGACCCGGCCTGCTACCTGCTGCGCATCACCTGGACGTCGGTGGACGAGCACCTGAAAGGGTTTCGGGGCGGCCCGGTGTTCGGGCAGTTCTTCGCCGCGATCAGGCCGTACGTCGAGGACATCCAGGAAATGCGGCACTACGCCCGTACATCGGTCGCCGGCCCTGGTGGCGCCGCGCCGCCGAGCCTGTACGAGTGGGCCGGCGGCAACGACGCGTTCATGAGGCTCTGCGATGCCTTCTACCGCCTGGTCAGCTCCGACGACCTGCTCGCGCCGATGTTCGCAAACCTGGACCCCGACCACGCCCGGCATGTAGCGGTGTGGCTTGCCGAGGTCTTCGGGGGACCGGACACGTACACGACTGAGCAGGGCGGCTACCGCCACATGCTCGGCAAGCACCTGGGGAGGGCGATCAGCGAGGCGCAGCGTCGACGGTGGGTCAACCTGATGATGGACGCCGCCGACGAGGTCGGTCTACCCGATGATCCGGAGTTTCGCGCCGCCTTCGCGAGCTACCTCGAGTGGGGCACCCGGTTGGCGGTAGGCAATTCCCAACCGGACGCGGACCCGATCCGGCAGGCACCGGTCCCACGCTGGGGCTGGGGTGTCGCCCCGCCCTTCCGGGGATGACCCGCCGAAACTCGGGTGCGGTCTACCTGGCACACCCCTAGGCTCCGGCTCCGACGGCTGTCACGGCGTCCGGCCCGATGGGAGATGAGCGCAGCGATGACCGCACACCTGTTCGCGATCAGCTTCGACGCGAGCGAGCCCCTGCGGCTCGCGCAGTTCTGGGCCGGGCTCCTGGGCGGGGAGATCGCCGACGATCCACACGACGGCGTCCTGCTCCTACCCGCCGACGACAACGAGTACCACATCCGCTTCGCCCCGAACCAGCAGCCGAAGGTGGTCCAGAATCGGATGCACTTCGACCTGACCAGCAGTTCGCTGGAGGACCAGCGGCAGACGGTGGCCAGGGCGCTGGAACTTGGTGCGCGGCACGCCGACATCGGCCAGGGCCCGGAGATCGATCACGTGGTGCTCGCCGACCCCGAGGGCAACGAGTTCGACGTCATCGCACCGGGCAACAGGTTCCTCGCCGGCTGCGGCTTCATCGGTGCGCTGGCCTGCGACGGTTCGCAGGCCGTCGGCTACTTCTGGAGTGCTGCCCTGGGCTGGCCGCTGGTCTGGGACCAGGACCAGGAGACCGCGATCCAGTCGCCGCGCGGCGGCACGAAGTTCACCTGGGGTGGCCCGCCACCGATGCCGAACGGGGGCCGGGATCGGGTGCGTTTCGACATCGCTCCGGCTGTCGGCGTCCATTGGCAGGTCGAGGTCGACCGTCTGCTCTCGCTCGGCGCGACCCGCGTCGACGCCAACCAGGATGGGGCAGGCAGAGTCGTGCTGGCCGACCCCGATGGTCAGGAGTTCAGCCTCCTGACGTCCCGCTAGCCGGCGCCCACGACGTGCACGCGGCGGCCGGTTGGACAACGGCGGCACCGGTCGGTCAGAGTGATCCGCCGTGAGATACCTGCGTACCGGTGGTCCTGCCGCGATCCGGCGACCCCGGCCCACCGACTCGGACGAGTTCGTCGCCGCCGCGCGGCGCAGCCGGGACCTGCACCACCCCTGGTTGGCCGCGCCGGCCAGTCCGGAGGAGTACGAGCTCTATCTGCGCCGGATCCGTCGCCGCGACAGCGCCGGCTACCTGATCTGCGACCGGGCCAGCGGCGAGATCGCCGGCTACGTGAACATCAGCGGAATCGTGCTCGGTGCGCTGCGCGGTGGCTACCTGGGGTACGCGGCGTTCCTGCCGTACAGCGGGACCGGGCACGCATCGGCGGGCGTCGCCCTGGTGATCGACCACGCGTTCACCTCGGTCGGGTTGCACCGGCTGGAGGCGAACATCCAACCGGGCAACGAGCCGTCGCGGCGAGTGGCACGCAAGCTGGGTTTCCGGTTGGAGGGCTTCTCCCCGGACTACCTGTTCATCGACGGCGCCTGGCGCGACCACGAGCGCTGGGCGATCACCGCACCAACCCCCGCCTGACCGTCGGCCCGGCCGCGCCGGCCAGGTCGTGCTCGGCACCTTGGCCGCAGGAGCACCGGACCTTTCACCCGGACCGGGTGATGACGCCCCGTACCCTGCTTCCTACGGTGGGTGCATGGCTGCCGTTCGCGCGACCCCTGCCAATCCCTTCCCCGGTCTGTCCGTCGCGGAGGCGGACAGCGCCGACCAGCGGGCCATCCCGCCCGAGTTGGGCCCCGACTCGCTCGCGGTGCTCAGCGGGCCCACGTTCCTCTACTCCAACGCGTGCGGAGATGTGCCGACGGGCAGCATCGGTGGGCTCGTCCACCTGGACACCCGCCTGATCAGTGGGTGGAGCCTGACCGTCAACGGCAGCGAGTTGTTGCCGCTGCGCTCCGAGACGATCGACCACTACTCAGCGCAGTACGTGCTCACCAACCCGGAGCTGCCCGGGCTGCCGCCGAACACGCTGGGCCTGCGGCGCCTGCGCTACGTCGGCGACGGGTTCCACGAACGCGTGGAACTGGTCTCCTACCGGCTGGAGCCGGTCCGGGTGGAGCTGCGGCTGGCCGTCGCCGCCGACTTCGCCGACCTGTTCGAGGTCAAGTCGAGGGTCCGGGACCGCTCCGCCGAGATCAGCCGGGACCACGCCGTCGACGGGTCCGAGCTGTGCTTCTCCTACCAGCGCGGTGACTTCTCCGCGCAGACCCGGGTGTGCTGCGCGACCCCGGCCGACCGTATCGAGGGCGACGACCTGGTCTGGGAGCGGTACCTGGGCCCCCGCGAGGAGTGGCAGGTCGACCTGCACGTGCCATTGCCACCCGGGATGGGGGTGGTGGAGCCGGTCCGGGGCGACATCGCCGACGTCATCCACGGCCGGGCCGACGACCCGCTGCGCCGATGGCTGGAGGACCGGGCGGTGCTGCGCAGCGACAACGCGGCGTTGCAGCACACCGCGCGGCAGTCCCGCAACGACCTGGCGGCGTTGCGGCTCGACCTGGAGGTCAAGGGCCAGCGAATTCTGCTCCCCGGCGCAGGACTGCCCTGGTTCCTCACCGTCTTCGGCCGGGACACCCTGATCACCGCGTATCAGACACTCGTCGCCGGGCCCGCGCTGGCGAAGGGCACGCTGCTCACACTGGCCCGGCTCCAGGGTGAGACGTGCGACGACTTCACCGACGAGGAGCCCGGCAAGATCCTGCACGAGGTGCGCAGCGGCGAGTTGACCCGCAGCGGCGAGAAACCGTTCGGGCCGTACTACGGCACCGCCGACGCCACCCAGCTCTGGTTGATCCTGCTCTCCGAGTACTGGCGCTGGACGGGCGACGACGAGACCGTCCGGCACCTGCGGGACAACGCGGTGGCCGCGTTGCGCTGGATCGACGATTACGGCGACCGGGACGGTGACGGCTACGTCGAGTACGCCACCCGCTCGCCCGAGGGGCTGGGCAACCAGTGCTGGCGGGACTCCCCGGACGGCGTCTGCTTCGCCGACGGCCGAATCCCCGTGCTCCCGCTGGCCACCAGCGACGTACAGGGCTACACCTACGACGCCAAGATGCGGCTGGCCGAGTTGTTCGACGGGCCGTTGGACAATCACACGTTGGCGCGCCGACTGCGCGACGAGGCCAACACCCTGCACGAGCGGTTCAACCAGGACTTCTGGATCGAGGAACGGGGCGGCTACTACGCGGTCGCTCTGGACGGCGACAAGAACCGCGTCGACTCCAAGACCTCCAACATGGGTCACCTGCTGTGGAGCGGAATCGTGCCACCGGAGCGAGCCGATGCGGTGGTGCATCAACTCATGTCGCCGGACATGTTCTCCGGTTGGGGCATCCGTACCCTGTCCCGGGAGGAGCGGCTCTACAACGCCCTCGGCTACCACCTGGGCACGGTGTGGCCGCACGACAACTCCATCGCCGCGCTCGGCCTGGCCCGGTACGGGTACCGGGCCGAGTCGAACCGGATCAGCCTGGCGATGATCGAGGCGGCCGAACAGTTCGGTCACCGGCTGCCGGAGGCGCTCAGCGGGTTCGACCGGGAGCGACTGCTCTTCGCCGTGCCCTATCCGACCGCGTGCAGCCCGCAGGCGTGGGCGGCCGGCACGCCGCTGGCCCTGATCCGCGCCATGCTCGGCCTCAACCCGGTCAACGGCCGGCTGGTCCTCGATCCGGACGTCCCGGAGGAGCTGGGCCGGATCGCCGCCGAGCGGGTCCGGGCGTTCGGTCAACAGTGGGAGTTGGAGGCTATCGGTCGCAGCGGCCACGTCCGGCTTCAGCCGAGCTGAGCACGGGCTGGCGCGTAGGACGTTTGTCGCGGGCTTCGACGGGAAACGGCCCGCAATGACGAAACCTCGTGTGGTGATCGTGGGGGCCGGGTTCGCCGGTTACCACGCGGCGAAGACGTTGAGCCGGATCGCCCGGGACCGGGCCGAGATCGTGGTGCTGAATTCCACCGACTACTTCCTGTACCTGCCGCTGCTGCCCGAGGTGGCGGCCGGGGTGGTCGAGCCCAAACGGATCGCCGTTCCGCTGACCGGGACGCTCAAGGGCGTCCGGGTGGTCGTCGGCGAGGCGGACCACGTCGACCTGCAGAACCGCTGGGTCGGCTTCACCCAGGCCGAGGGGGAGAAGAACCGGCTGGCGTACGACCGGCTGGTGCTCGCCGTGGGCAGCGTCAACAAGCTGCTGCCCATCCCGGGGGTGACCGAGTACGCGCACGGTTTCCGTGGCCTCCCCGAGGCCGTCTACCTGCATGATCACATCGTCCGGCAGATCGAACTGGCCGAGCAGGCCGAGGACCCGGCCGAGCAGCAGGCCCGCTCCACGTTCGTGGTGGTCGGCGCGGGCTACACCGGCACCGAGGTCGCGGCGCACGGGCAGCTGTTCACCGACGCGTTGCACGCCCAGCGGCCCCGGCTCACCGTCCGGCCCCGCTGGATGCTGCTCGACGTGGCGTCCCGGGTGCTGCCGGAGTTGGACAAGCGGATGTCGGACACCTCGCACAAGGTGCTCAACCGGCGCGGGGTGGACGTGCGGATGGGTACCTCGGTGGCCGAGGCGACCTGCGACGGGGTGAAGCTCACCGACGGCGAGTACGTGCCGACCTGCACCCTGGTGTGGTGTGTGGGGGTACGCCCCGACCCGTTCGTCAACGAACTGGGCCTGCGGACCGACCGGGGTCGACTCGTCACCGACGAGTTCCTCAACGTTCCCGGCTATCCGGAGGTCTTCGCCTGCGGTGACGCCGCCGCGGTGCCCGACCTCGTCAATCCGGGCAAGGTGTGCGGGATGACCGCCCAGCACGCGCAGCGGCAGGGCAAGCGCGCGGCGTACAACATCGCCGCGTCGTACGGTTTCGGCCGCCGCAAGCCGTACAAGCACCACGACCTGGGTTGGGTCGTCGACCTGGGTGGCAAGGACGCGGCGGCGAACCCGTTGCAGGTCAACCTGGCCGGGTTGCCGGCCAAGGCGGTCACCCGGGCGTACCACCTGATGGCGATGCCGGGAAACCGCACGCGGGTCAGCGCCGACTGGGCGTTGGACGCCGCGTTGACCCGGTCGGCGGTCCAGTTGGGGCTGGTGCCGGCCAACGCGGTGCCGCTGGAGAGCACCACACCCGAGGTCGCGACCCGGTCCCGCTGAGCGGGCACCGGCCAGGTCGTCGGGAGCAGGGCGGCCCGCCCGGCCAGGTTGTCGCGAAGCAGGCCGGCCGCGACGGTCAGTCGGTGGAGCCGGCCGGCCGCGCGGACCGCGCGGCCGGACCGGCCGGCGGGGCGGGTCGCAGCCGGCGCGGGCCGTACTCGCGTAGAAGGGTCTGGACGATGCCGGCGGCGGGGATGGCCAGCAGCGCGCCGAGCAGACCGGCCAGCTCCGCCGCGAGCAGCACACTGATCAGCACCGTCAACGGGTTCAGCCGGACCGCGCGGGACAGGATGAGCGGCTGGAGCAGGTGGTTCTCCACCTGTTGGTAGACCACGAAGAAGACCAGCACCACCACCCCGGCGGTGGGGGAGTGCAGGAAACCGGCACCGGCCGCGATCACCGCGCCGAGTGTCGCCCCGACCAGCGGTATCAGGTCGGCCACCGCCACCAGCAGGGCGATCACCGCCGCGAAGGGCACCCCGGTGAGGGTCAGCACCACGAAGGTCAACGCCCCGCAGATCACGCTGATCAGCAGGTTCCCGGTGAGATAGCCGGTGACGGTGCGCGACACCTCCCGGCCCACCCGGCGCAGCCGCTCGCCCTGACCGTCCCCGGCCGCCGTGAGCAGGCCGCGGGTGATCCGCGGCGCCTCCAACACCATGAGGTACGCGAGCACGATGACAGTGACCAGCCCGGCGACCGATTCGACGACGCCGCGCAGCACACCGACAGCGGGTTGGCGCAGTCGGCCGCCGAGGTCGCGAAGCTGCTCGGAGTGCTCGCTGACGTAGCGGCGTGCCCCGGTGCGCTCCAGCGCCTGCCCCACCGGGCCCCGTCCGGCGCGGGCCTCCCGCAGCAGCTCGGGCGCCCGGTCGGCGAAGCGGCCCAACTCCCCGAACAACGGCACCAGGATGAGCGCGGCCAGGATCGCCAGGAGCACGAACGCGGCGAGGAACACCAGCAGGGTGGCCAGCGCTCGACGCCGGACGAAGCGGCGTTGCAGCCGGTCGACGAGGGGTTTGAGCGCGACGGCGAAGAACGCGGCGACCACCGCCCAGACCAGCACCCGCCGGGTCGCGTACACGAACCCCAGCGCGAGCGCGGTCGCCAGCACCAGACCGATCACGATCAGGGTTCGGCGGCCGGTCGCCCGATCGTCGACGTTGCTCATCCGGCGGGCCTTCCCCGCGCCCGCCGTCGGAAACCCGGCATTGCGGGCACAACGGCGATCAGTGGCGGGAGTTGTCGTCCGCGTCGGTGACGGGGTGGGCGCCCGCGACGAACGTGTCGAGCGCGGTGGCGTGCAGCAGCCCGCCGGGCACCGGGTCGCGCAGGGCGGCCACCGCCAGCCGGGCCACCGGCAGCCCGCCGGGGCGGGAGGTCGCGGCCAGCACCAGGTTGCCGTACCTGCGGCCGCGCAACATCCGCCGGTCACCGACCACGCACACGTCGGCGAAGACCGCCCGCAAGGTGGACACCTGCACCCGGGTGCCGACCAGCGGAGGCAGGTCGGTGACGTTGACCAGGTACAACCCGTCGGGGCGCAGGACGCGGGCAACCTCGGCGGCGAACTCGACGGTGCGCACGTGCCGGGGCATCCGGGCCGCGCGGTAGATGTCGGCGATCACCAGGTCGTGGCGGCCGTCCGGGGTGTCGGTCAGAGCGTCCCGGGCGTCGGCGACCTCCACCCGCACCTCCGGCGGCAGCGGCGGCAACTCCCGGGCCACCAACTCGACCACCGCCGCGTCCCGCTCGACGACCCGTTGCGGGGAGCCGGGCCGGGTGGCGGCCAGCCAGCGGGGCAGCGTCAACGCGCCGCCACCCAGGTGCAGGACGTTCAACGGGGCGCCGGCCGGGGCCGCCACCTCCACCGCCGAGGCGATCCGCCGGACGTACTCGAAGTGCAGGTGCCGAGGATCCTCGACATCCACGTACGACTGCTCGACCCCGGCGGACAGCAGTGTCCGCCCGGTCCGGCGGACCGGGTCGGCGACCAGCTCCAACCGGTCGGCGGCGCGGTTCATGACTGGCACGCTAGCCCAGCCCACGGCGCGCCCGGCACGGCGGACGGGCCGGCGGAGCGGGGTCGCCCCCGTCCCGCCGACCCGCCGGTGTCGTGGTGGGCGGTCAGCCGCCGGCCATCCCGGCCCCCACCTCGTCGATCGCGTCGTCGATCTGTCGGGCGAGGTCCACGTCGAGCGCGGTGACCCCGTTGGCCTGGCTGGTCCGCACCGTCAACACGGCGGCGGTGTCGCCCGGACGCCCGATGCTCGGGCCACGGCCATTGTCCTGGCGCAGCCGGTCGAGCCGGGCGAGCACCCGATCCAGGTTGTCGGGCGGCAGCGCGACCACCCGGTAGAGGCCCTGGCTGTCGCCGGCCCAGTAGGGCAGGTCGTCCAGCGCCGCGCTGATCTCGTCGGCGTCCAGGGTGGGTGTGGTGGTGGAGGCGCCCACCAGGCCGCCGCCGGCCTCCGGCGGGTTCAGCAGGTCGCGCAACCCGTCGGGTACGTGCAGCGACTCGACCAGGTCGCCGTCCTGCTCGGCGAGCGCGGCGATCGTCGCCTCGGCCTGGTACCGGGCCTGCTCCGGGGTGTTGCCGCTGATCCGGCCCACCTCGGCCAGGAAGCCGGGCAGGTCCTGGTGCCGTTCGATGCCGTCGACCGGCAGCACGTCGTGCAGCGACGCCGGCACCGCGGCGAGCAGCCGCTGCCGCTCGGCGGCCTCCAGGGCGAACGCGAGGACCAACACTGTCGCCTCGGTGCCCACCTTGGCGGTCTTGAAGTCGACCCCGGAGCGACGCCGAACCTCGTCGACCAGGTCGTGGTAGCCCATGCTGTTCACACCGGCCGCGCCGCTCGGCGGGGACGGCTGCGGTCGCGGGTTGTCGGCGCTACCCACGGGCGGCGGTGCCGGCCCGCCGCGCGTGGTGTCCGACTTGTGTACTCCGGCCGCTGGTGGGCCGGCCCGCTTACCCGCATCGAGGCTCGTGAGCTGCTTGGACGCGCTCAGGCTGGCGCCGATCTCGCTGGGCTGGCGATTCTGCTCCCGGGCCTGCCGGGCCAGTGCCCGACGCCTCTGGTTGTCGCCCTCCATCTGCTTGCGCATGCTGGCATCCCTTCCGCTGGGGATCGTGGCTGCGCCAGTCGCCTTCCCGCCGTCCCGGAGAAGGAAACGGAGGCCGTCGGCCGGGTCGGAGCCGCCTGCGCCACGCTTCATCCGGCGGGGGTGAGGGGTGCTCACCCGCATGGCCCGCACGATCGGATCAGGACCGGAGTTCTTCCGAGGTACGCGGAAGGAAGGTCGTCATGAAGGAAGTTGTCGAGATTGTCCCCGCTCGACCCGGCTGGTACGCCCGCTGGCAGCTCACACCCGAGGTCACCAGGTGTTACCCGGTGAGCCTGTGGGCGCTGCTGGAGGAGGCCGACGGAACGGGCCGCGAGGTGATCGGGATGGACTGCATCGGTCAGTGGCCCGGCGCGGACGACAACGAGGCGGGTGGGCAGTTCGTCCGCTACCTGTACCAGACGCCCGATTCGGGGGAGCCCGAGGACGTGGACGCGGCCCCGATCGGCGAGCTGCGTGAGGACGGCCCCCGGCTCCAGCCGATGACGGCACCCTAGACATTCCTCCGGCCCCCGACCCCAGGTCCCAGGGTCGGGGGCCACCCCGTTTCGCTTCCCGGGGGGTGGCCTCGGGTCAGCCGATGGCGCGCACGTCGTCGTCGGCGTACGCCTCGGCCAGCAACTCACTCAGGCCCGTGCGGTCCAGCATCCGCTGGAGCTGAGGGTTGACCCCGGTCAGTCGGATCGCCCCGGCGGCGCGGTGCACCACCAGCAGCGCGCTGAGCCCGGAGGAGTCGCAGAGGGTCACCCCGGTCAGGTCGACAAGCACCGGAGCGTCGTCGTCGCCGCGCAGCCCGGCCGCCGCGGCGATCAGCTCGGGCGCGCTGTCGTAGTCGAGTTCGCCGGTCAGCCGGAGTCGGACGTGCCCGGCGGCGAGCCGGGTCGTCTCGATGGTCAACAGCTGGTCGGGCATCCCACCATTCTCCTTGTCGAGCGACAAAACGCAAAGCGGGGGCGGCGATACGCCCCCGTGTCCCTCGTCCAATGCCCCCGCCGTGGCGGTGCCCGCCACCTGCCGTGAGATGCCGCTTTCCGGGTTCGGGCGTAGGGTGGCTGGAGAGTTTTGACAGTGGACGCCGGTTCCGGCACGGGTTCGGTGAACGACAAGGAGTGAGGCTCAGCTGGTGACTGCTTCCGACGTCAGGGACTGGGACCCGGGCGACGGACGGCTCTCCACGCCGAGCACGACACGACCCTCGGCGTGGTCCGCCGACGTTCGCCGCCCCACAGCGGCCCTGCCCCCGCTGGCCCCCGACCGGGGGCAGGCCACGCCCGACTGGTTAGAGGTCGTCGAGCACTTCCGGGAGGGCCTGGTGGTGTGCGACGCCGACGGCGTCGTGCGGCACGTCAGCCCGGTGGCTGAGCGGTTGCTGCCCGAGGTGACGCCCGGCGAGCTGCTCGTCGCGGCCGGTGTGCCCGGGTTGAGCGAAGGCGTCCCCGGAAGCTTCACCCATCGCGGGCGCCGGCTCACCGCGCGCCAGGTGCCGCTCTCCGGCGACCGTTGCTGCTGGTACGTCGAGGACGTCACCGACAGCGTCAGCCGCGCCGACGCGCTGCTCGCCGAACGGGCCCGCTCGGCGTTCCTGGCAGTGGTCGGCGACAAGCTGGGCAACCCGCTGCACCCCGACCGGGCGGCCGCCGCGGTCGTCCGACTCGCCGTGCCGACCCTGGCCGAGGTGGCGGTGCTGGTGCTCGCCCCGCGGGCCGGGCGCGCCCGCTGGTGGCGGGCCTCCCGCACCGACGACGAGGTGCCGACGGTGGACAGCGGCGTACTGGGCGGTGGCGAGCTGCCGACCGCCATCGCCGACGGGTTGACCGGGGCCGAGCCGCACGCGGTGGACTGGCTGGTGGAGCAGGCGGTCGACGCCGGTTGGCTGCCGGGGCTGGCCGGCACCGACAGCGCCGCCCGGGTCGTCCCGCTGCCGGGGCGTGACGCGCCGGTCGGTGTGCTGCTGGTGGCCCGTCGCGCCACCCGCTGGTACGACGAGGACGACGTGGAGCTGGTCCGGGCGTTCGCGGCCCGCGCCGGCGCCGCGTTGACCACCGCGCTGCTCTACCGCGACCAGGCCGAGGTGGCCGACACCCTCCAGGCCAGTCTGGTGCCGGTCGAGCCGGTCGAGGCCGTCGGTGTGCAGTGGGGCACCGCGTACCGGCCCGCGCAGGCGGGGCTGCGCATCGGCGGCGACTTCTACGGTTCGCACCGGCTCACCGACGGTGGTTCGGTGTTCTTCCTCGGTGACGTGTCGGGCAAGGGCGTCGAAGCCGCCGTCTTCACCGGCCAACTGCGCCAGTGCCTCCAGGCGCTGCACCGGTTGGAGTCGCACCCGGCGCGGTTGCTGCGGCTGCTCAACGACGCGTTGCTGGAGACGACCCAGGCGCACGGTCAGGGCCGCTTCGCCACGATCGTGCTCGGCGTGGCCCGCCCGGAGCGCGACGGCGGTCTCACGCTCACCATGGCCGGTGGCGGTCACCTGCCACCACTGGTGCTGCGCGCCTCCGGTGAGGTGGAGACGGTGCCGCTGCGCGGCATGCTGATCGGAGTGGTCCCCGACCCCCGCGTCGGGGAGGTGACAGTGCGGCTGGCGCCGGGCGAGACCTGCCTGCTCTACAGCGACGGGGTGACCGAGGCCCGGGGCGGCCGGCGCGGCGACGAGCTGTTCGGCGCGGAGCGGCTGGTCAACGCGCTGACCGGCTGCCACCGGATGCCCGCGCCGGCCCTGGCCGAACGGGTCGAGCAGATCACCTGCGACTGGTTGGCGCAGGGCGACCACGACGACATCGCGGTGCTGGCGCTGCGGGCGGCCGGCCTGAGCGGTCGCGGTGCACGGCACCTGCACTCGGTGCCCGCCGGCATCGACCAGACAGAGGGGACTGACGCGTGACCGCCGCCATGGCCACCACGGACCTCGGCGAGGCGTACTCCGGGTACCTGGACCACCTCGCCGACGCCGACGAGTACGCCGCGACCGACCTGGCGATCGGCCTGCTCGACGCGGGCGTCCCGGCGGAGCGGGTGCTGCTCGACCTGGTCGCGCCCGCCCAGGCCGAGGTGGGCGAGCGGTGGGCGCGCAACGAGTGGAGCGTCGCCCAGGAGCATGCGGCCACCCACATCAGCGAGCAGGTGGTGGCGGCGGTCTCCGCGCACGTGAGACCGCGGCCGACCGGCGGCCGGGTCGTGGTCGCCTGCATGGACGGCGAGTGGCACGCCCTGCCGCCCCGGCTGGTGGCCGAGATACTGCGGTTACGCGGGTGGCAGGTGACCTTCCTGGGCGCCAGCGTCCCCGCGGCCCACCTCGTGTCGTACCTGCACCGCTACGACGCGCACGCGGTCGCCCTGGCGTGCGCGCTGCCGATGCGCCTGCCGTACGCCCACCGGATGATCGAGGCCTGCCGCCGCTCGGACGTGCCGGTGGTGGTCGGCGGGCGTGGGTTCGGCACGGACGGCCGGTGGGCGCGCCGGCTCGGGGTGGCCTGGGCGCCGGACGCGCCCTCGGCGGCCGAGTTGATCGCCGACGAGCGGGCGCTGCGCGGAGCGCCGCCGGCCCGCCTGGCCCACCTGGCCGACGACGAGTACGCCAGCCTGGTGCGCCGTCGCGGTGAGCTGATCGACAGCGCGTTGGCGGAGCTGCGGGAGCGGGTGCCGGCGGCGCGGGCGTACACCGCCGCGCAGCTCGACGCGACAGTGAGCGACCTGGGCCACATAGTGGATTTCCTGGCCGCGGCGGTCTACGTCGACGACCCCTCGTTGTTCACCGAGTTCGTGGAGTGGCTGTCGGGGATTCTGGGCAGTCGTGGGGTGCCCGCCGGGGCGGTCGTCCTGCCGCTGGAGCACTACGCCGCCGCGTTGCGGGACTTCCCTCGGGCGGCGCGGGCGTTGGCGCTGGGATGCGCGGCGCTGCCTGGTGCCGCCCGCTGACCGACCCGCCGGTGGCTCCCGGATCGATCACCGCGCTCGGCGGCGGACGAGTCAGCTCTGCGTATACTTGCCGGACTGCAAACGTCCCACCCCAGGGTGGAGCGAGGGGGAGAACGGTGACGTTCAGCGTCAACTACGTCGAGCGCGACGGTGGTGGCGCCTGCCTGCGGCTCGTGGGCGAGCTGGACCTGAGCACCGCCCCCGAGCTGAGCGCCGCGATCGACCGGCTCACCGCAGCGGGCGAGACCCGGGTGCTGCTCGACCTGACCGACCTCACGTTCTGCGACTCCACCGGAATGGCCGTGTTCGTCAGGGGCGACAATCAGGCGGCGGCCGACGGGGGGTGGCTCCGGCTCACCGGCGCCAACGGGCGGGTCGAACGGGTGCTGCGCGTGACCGGCCTCGCCGACGTGTTGCGCTACGAACCGGAGTCGGTCGACCCCGCGTCCCGCAGTGCTTCCTGATGGGCTAGATTTCCCCGCCAGCATTTCCCCGCCAACGCGGTGACCGTCAGGGTCCCGTCCCCGCCGACTCCGAGGCAGGTAGTGATGGGCGTAGACAGCCCGCAGCCGGTACGCATCCTGGTGGTCGACGACGACCCGGGTGATGTGCTGATGATCGAGGAGGCGCTGGCGGACTCCGACGTCGACAAGATCATCGACGTGGTGAGTGACGGCGAGGAGGCGATGGAGTTTCTCCGCGCCGAGGGCCGGCACGAGCAGGCCCGCCGACCGGACGTGATCCTGCTGGATCTGAACATGCCGCGGATGGACGGTCGGCAGGTGCTCGGCGCGGTCAAGCAGGACGAGGATCTGCGGACCATCCCGATCGTCGTGCTGACCACCTCCAACGCCGACACCGACATCGTCGGCAGCTACACGTTGCAGGCCAACGCGTACGTCACCAAGCCGATCGACCTGGACGACTTCAACGACGTGGTCCGCCGCATCGACGAGTTCTTCGGCCGGGTCGTCGTGCTGCCCAAGCGCATCTGAGGCCCGCGCCACCTGCGCGCATGCTGAACATTTTTCCCGAACCCCCTCGGCGCGAGCGGTCGCGGCCGAGGATCCAGGTGGGGAAGTAACAGCAGCTGCCTGGGGGGCGACAGTATGAGGTTCTCCGTCGTTGAGACCGGTTACGACCAGCGGCAGGTCGACTACTGCCTGGACGAGCTGGGGATCCGGTTGTCCCGGCTCGCGGCGCGGGCCGAGGGCGCGGCCGGGACGGCCCGGGAGTGGGACGAGATCCGCCAGGAGGCAGCCTGGCTCAGCGGGCTCCTGCGACGACTCGACCTGGGCGACGCCGCCCCCCGGCACGCCGATGGGGCGGCGCGGCGCGAGGCCGCCGAGATCCTGGCCCAGGCCCGCGCCGAGCTCGACGAGGCCCGCGAGGAGGCACGGCGGGTGCGGGAGCGGGCGTACGCGGAGGCCGTGCAGGCCCGACGTGACTTCGAGGCGGCGCTGGACGCTCGCCGACGGCGCGAGGTGCGGGTGGACGAGATCCTCAGCCAGGTGACTGTCGACCAGGTGCCCGCCGACACGCCCACCGCAGCGGCCGGGGTCGCGGGCGGCCGGGTCGGGGTCGGCGGTCCGGACGCGGGCGCGGAGCCACCGCCGGGTCGTCGCTGAGACGTACGGGCGTGGGTGCCCGGCTCAGGTGGTGAGCGCCGCCGCGACGGTGGTCGCGCGGTCCTCATGCTGGGCGTACGCGTCGGGGTACGCGGAGATCTGCACGGACTGGGCGGCGGCGGTGACGCTCATGTCCTGCCAGCCGGGGATCTCGTTGAGGGCCGTGTAGAAGGCCCGCGCGGCGTACGACGGTCGCATCAGCTGGGCCACGGTGCCCCAGCCGCTGCTGGGCCGCTGCTGGAACAGCCCGACCGAGTCGTGGTCGGAGCCGCTGCCCTGGTTCGGGTACTCCGCCGACTCCGGGAGGACGTCGCTGGCCAGGTTGTAGAGGTTGCTCTCCTGCATGGCGGTGGACAGTGCCACCACCAGGGCGCGGCGCGGCATCTTCATCTCCAGGCCGACGTCCACGATGACCTTCGCGTTGTCCATCTGTGCCTGGTCGAGGCCGGCGACCGGCCGGGGGCGGCGGGGCTTGACCGGCTTCTTGGGCGCCTTGCGGACGGCGGTGGGAGAGGGAGTGGGCTTCGCCGTCGGGCTGGGCAGGATCCGGGCGGGGGCGGCGTCGCGGTCCAGCGACCGGGAGGCGCGCTCGTCGGCGATGGCGGCGCGGTCGGCCACCGCCTCGGCAAGCGGCTCGACCGTACGGGGGGTGTCGTCGTTGCCTCGCGCGGTGGCGACCGCGACGAGGCTGAGGCAGCAGGTGACACCGGTGGCCAGCGCCACCCGCACCGGGGTCGAGCCCAGCAGGCCACGCCGTGACGGTTCGGGAACGCGGTGACGGCCGATCGTCCGTTCGGTTGATGCGGCGTCGTCCGAGGGGGTGTTCGGGCGCGCGTCGGTCAGCTTCTGGGCGGAGGGGTCGTCGGGATGCACCTGACGAGGCTAAAGAGCTGAATGCCCGATGCCATCAGCCCGTACGGTGGCATGCGCCACAATTTGCCCTGATCATGGCGACTTTAACGGGCAAAACAGCAGCGAAGCTGATCAACCTCGCGGATCACTCCAGACGGTTATTCCCGATTTGCCGGGTGAATGCGGTCGCCCCACCACTCCGCCGGCCGCATCTCCAGCCCCCGTCGGGACTCACCCGAACAGCCGAGGCCCCCTCCATCAACCGGTCCCCCCTGCACCGCCCCACTGTTGGAGCGTGGAGTCAGTGTCGGCCGTTCTCGGCCGGGGTGACGGTCAGGCGGTGTCGGCTGGCATCGCCGCTGGAGAACGGCCAGAGCCGGTCGGCGTACTCGACCAGGTCGGCCAGTTGATCTCGGCTCAGCCCGGCCGAGGAGATCTCCGCGTGGACGTCGGCCCGGTATCGGCCGTCGTTGTCCCGCCCCAGCTTCGCCTCCGCCCGGACCTGCACGGTGTGCGCCTCGTCGGTGATCTCCCCGGCCACCTCCACCGCCGCGTGATGTAGGCAGGAGGCGAAGGCCGCGGCCAGCAACTGTTCCGGGGTCAGCCCGGTGCAGTGCGGCGCCAGCGGTGAGGCCAGCGCGGTGGAGAGCCCGCCATCGTCGGTGCGTACGTGACCGCCCTCGGCGGTCGCTGTGGCCTCACGCAGCCAGGAACTCTGATCCGGCATCGCGTTTCTCCCGTCGCTCACCAGGCCGGCTACCCCTTCGCCGCCCGAAGAAACGCCATGCGTCGTCTGGTCAGCGCCCGGCGGGCAGGTTCGGCTCGTCCACCAACGCCACCGCCTCGGTGGCCTCCGCGGCGGCTCGTTCGGTCCACGGCGACGTCGGGGCCGGCCGACGGGTCGTCGGGATCGTCATCGGCACGTACACCCGGGCGTCCACCGCCTCGGCCAGCAGCAGCGCGGCGACCAGGCTGGTCGGACGCTTCTCGGGGTCGTCGGCCAGGCAGGAGTGGCACAGCTCGGCGACCTCCGGCGGGAGCCCGGCGATGTCGGGCAGCGGCTCCGGTGGCCGACGGCGGCGCACGAGCAGCAGTTCGCTCGCGGTCGCCGCGCGGTAGGGCAGGCGGGCGGTGAGGCTGTAGTAGAGCAGCACGCCGAGGGCGTACATGTCGGCGGCGGGGGTGGCCGGCGCCTCGTCCAGCTGCTCGGGCGCCAGGTACGCCGGGGTGCCCAGCACCATTCCGGTCGGCATCGGGTCCGGCGCGCCGGCGGCGATGGCGATGCCGAAGTCGAGCACCTTCACCCCGGCCGGGGTGAGCATGACGTTGGCCGGCTTGACGTCCCGGTGCACGATGCCCTCGGCGTGCGCGGCGGCCAGCGCGGCGGCGACCTCCGCACAGA
Source organism: Micromonospora sp. NBC_00330 (assembly GCF_036136635.1). Taxonomy (NCBI): domain Bacteria; kingdom Bacillati; phylum Actinomycetota; class Actinomycetes; order Micromonosporales; family Micromonosporaceae; genus Micromonospora; species Micromonospora sp. NBC_00330. The sequence goes on along the minus strand of NZ_CP108012.1, from coordinate 2,887,044 downwards.
CCCGCACCGCGATCTGCCAGTCGAGCGGCCCGGCGCGCAGGTGCACGGCGAGCGTCTCACCCTCGGCCAGCTCCATGACGATGTAGGGCACGGGTCGGCCGGGCCACGTCGAGGAGGTGCCGAAGTCGTGCACGCTGGCCACGTTGGGGTGCTCCAGCCGGGCAGCCGACCGGGCCTCCGCCCGGATCCGGTCCACCGGGCCGTCCCGGTCGTCGCGGCCGGGCGAGAGGAGCTTCACCGCGACCGGCCGGTCCAACACCTGGTCGTAGGCCCGCCACACCTCGGACATCCCGCCCACACCGATGCGCTGTTCGAGCCGGTACCGCCCGTCCAGCATCCGCATCGACCGCTCCTCGTCCTCGCCCCGCCGACGGCGGGTGCACAACTGGCGGTACCCGAGCGCCGAGCTGGGCAAACCGGAGCCCGATTCGGGGCGGACGGCCCCGCGCACCTCGCTGCGCCACGGCGGTGGGTGCGGTAGCTTGCGAGCCAGAGCCGGTGTCACCGATTGTGCCGGCACGGTCACCCGAGGGGACGCCGCGATGAGCGAGGTCACCGTACGCTTCGTCGGTGGGCCCGCGGACGGGCTGGTCCGGCTGCTGCCGGCCGGGTCGGACGGCGCCCCGCCCCAGCGTTGGATCATGCGTCACCCGGATGGCACGGGCCCGGTGCAGCCCGGCCCCGACCACCTCTACGAACGTGACCGGCCCGACGAGGCCGGCGGCTGGAGCATGCGGTTCGTGCGTACCGACGCGTACGGGGTGTCCGAGTGACCACGAGGCGGGGCTGACCGGCGGTGTCGCCGGCGTCGCGTCGGCCCGGCCGCACAGCTCGCGCACAGCTTCCGCAGGGGCGCGGCACAGGCGCGGCGGCCACCATGGGGCCCATGGTCATGAACGGGCAGGCCGCGCCGAGCCGGATCGAGCTGCGTCGCCCCGACGGTGAACCCGTCCGGGTGCTGGTGGTCGACGACGAACCCACGCTCACCGACCTGCTGTCGATGGCCCTGCGCTACGAGGGTTGGCAGGTCCGCACCGCCGGCAACGGCATGGCGGCGTTGGGCACCGCCCGACAGTTCCAGCCGGACGCCGTGGTGCTCGACGTGATGCTGCCCGACCTGGACGGCTTCCAGGTGCTGCGTCGGCTGCGCGAGCACGCCCCCACGGTGCCGGTGCTCTTCCTGACCGCCCGCGACGCGGTCGAGGAGCGCATCGCCGGGTTGACCGTCGGCGGCGACGACTACGTCACCAAACCGTTCAGCCTGGAGGAGGTGATCGCCCGCCTGCGCGCGCTGCTACGCCGCTCCGGGCTGGCGATCGCCGCCCGGGAGGAGGCGGTACTGACCGTCGGTGACCTCAGCCTCGACGAGGACAGTCACGAGGTCCGCCGGGCCGGGCAGCTCGTCACCCTCACCGCTACCGAGTTCGAGCTGTTGCGTTACCTGATGCGCAACCCACGCCGGGTCCTCAGCAAGGCGCAGATCCTCGACCGGGTGTGGAACTACGACTTCGGTGGCCAGGCCAACGTGGTGGAGCTGTACATCTCGTACCTGCGCAAGAAGATCGACGCCGGCCGCGCGCCGATGATCCACACGCTGCGTGGCGCGGGTTATGTCCTCAAACCCGTCGAGTAGCCGCCGCCCGCTGCGCGCCGCCCGTCGGTGGCTGGCCGCGCGCTCCCTGCGTACCCGACTGGTGTTCGCCCTGCTCGCGCTGCTGGCGTTGGTCAGCGTCGCCATCGGTGGCCTGACCACCGTGGCGCTGCGGCACTTCCTGATCGACCGGCTCGACGCCCAGCTGGCCCCGGCGACGGGCATGCGGGGCGACCGGCCGGGGCGGCCGGCCTTCCCCGGTGACGGACCGGGCATCCCACCCGGGCTGCCGTCCGGCACGGTGGTCGCCGAGATCACCGACGGCCGCGTGGCCAGCGCCCGGACCCTGACCAACAGCGCCTCCAACGCGTTTCCCGACCCGCAGCCCGTCCCGGTGGGGGAGGTCGCCGCGCTGGCGGACCTGACGGTCGACGCCAGACCGCGCACCGTCGACCTCGGCGATCGCGGTGACTACCGGGCCGTGGCCCGCCAGTACTGGGACGGCCGGGTACGCGTCATCGCGATCCCCCTCTCCGGCGTCCAGGAGACCGTCTGGGCGCTGGTCGCCGCACAGACCGGGGTCGCCGCGGTCGGGCTGCTGCTCGCCGGCGTGGCGGGCGCGCTGATCGTGCGGGCGACCCTGCGACCGCTCAACCGGGTGGCCGCCACCGCCACCCGCGTCACCGAGCTGCCCCTGGACCGGGGGGAGGTGGCGCTCGCCGTCCGGGTCCCGGCCGCCGACACCGACCCGCGCACCGAGGTCGGTCAGGTCGGCGCGGCACTCAACCGGATGCTGGGCCACGTCGCCGACGCGCTCACCGCCCGGCAGGCCAGCGAGACCCGGGTACGCCAGTTCGTCGCCGACGCCAGCCACGAACTGCGGACGCCTCTCGCGGCGATCCGCGGCTACGCCGAGGTGGCCCGGCGCGGCCGTGACGAGGTCCCCGCCGACGTGGCGCACGCGCTGCGCCGGGTGGAGTCGGAGAGCACCCGGATGACCAGCCTCGTCGACGACCTGCTGCTGCTGGCCCGCCTCGACACCGGCCGGCCGCTCGCCGTCGAACCGGTGGACCTGACCGCCCTGGTGGTGGACGCCGTCAGTGACGCGCACGTCGCCGGACCCGAGCACCGCTGGCAGCTCGAACTGCCCGAGGTGGCGATCCAGGTGCCGGGCGACGCCGCCCGGCTGCACCAGGTGGTGGCGAACCTGCTCACCAACGCCAGGGTGCACACCCCGCCCGGCAGCACTGTCACCACCACGCTGGCCGTCGACGCCGCCAGTGCCGTGCTCACCGTCGCCGACGACGGGCCGGGGGTGCCTGTGGAGCTGCAACCGGAGATGTTCGAGCGGTTCGCCCGGGGCGACAGCTCCCGATCCCGCGCCCACGGCAGCACCGGCCTCGGTCTGGCGATCGTCGCGGCGGTGGTGGAGGCGCACCACGGCGCGGTCGGTGTGGACAGCCGTCCAGGTCGGACACTGTTCACCGTTCGGCTGCCCAATCCCACCACTGACGCATAGTCGGCGCACGGCACATCGGCGTCGGTCAGCCGACCAGCATCTCGGTGAGGACCTCGACGACGCGTCGGGTGTGCCGCCCGTCGGGGTCCTCGTCGGGGTTCAGGTCGGTCACGCTCATCCCGAGCAGCCGGTCGGCGCGGGTCAACGGCGTGACCAACGCGATCAGGTCCGCCCAGCGCGGGCCGTCCGGTTCGGGGTAGGTCACCGCGGGCAGGTCGCGCGGGTCCACCACGTCCAGGTCGAGGTGTAGCCAGGCCGGGCCGTCGCCGTCGGCGGCCAGGCTCGCGCCGACCGTCGCCGCGCCCCGGCGCAGCAGCTCGGCGGCGTTGATCTGGTGGATCGCCGGGTCGATCCGGGCCGCCTCGACCCGGCTGCTCTCGTCGGTGGCCGGGCGGTGCCCGAGCAGGTGGACGCGGCCGGGCTCGATCAGCGCGCCGCCGGGGCCGACGGCGGCGGGGCCGTACCCGGTGACCACCGAGAGGTCCATGTCGGCGGCCTCACCGGTCGGTGAGGTCGTGCCGTCGAGGAAGTCCGGGTGGGCGTCGACGAACCACAGGTCGGTCGCCGGGGGTAGGGCCCGGCAGACGCCGGGCAGGATCGCGCAGTCGCCGCCGAGCACCAGTGGCCGGTGGCCGTCCGCGATCAACGCACCGATCCGGGCGGCGATGGCGCCGCCGGCCCGGACCAGGCCCGCCGCGCCGATCACCCCGCTGGCCGGATCGCGGCTCGGGTCGCGCAACCGCGCCTCGTCGATCTGCCCGTCGTCGTCGGCGGCCAAGGCCTCGCGCAGGCCGGCGCGGCGCAGCGCCGCCGGGGCCCGCTCCTCGCCGCGCCCGGCGCCGGAGGAGTCCAGCGGCGCGTCCACGATCATCCAGCGCACGTCCGCAGCGTACCGGCGCGACCGGCCGTCCCGGCCGCATTCTGTGGTGCGGCTGGGAGTACGCCGATGTGCCCGCGACAGCGACGACGACCGGCGTACGGTGAGGGACAAGTCCGGCTTTCTGGGTCAAAAGCCTCATCGGTGTACGCCCTGGGACGCCGGTGTCGAGGCGGCGAGGGCAAGGAGCGATCGGTGGAACATCTGGCCTACCTGGACGCGGGGTCCGGCAGCCTGATCGTGCAGGCGGTCGTCGGTGGGGTGGCTGGCGCCGCGGTCGCCGCGAAACTCTACTGGCGACGGCTGGTCGACCGGTTCCGCCGGCAACCCACCGACCAGCGCTGAGCGGGCCAGCACCGACAATGGCGATCTCACCCACCGAGGTACGGCCCGAGCCGGCCTCCTTCCGCGACCCCGCCAACCGGGTCTTCCACGTCGGCGACGAGGTGCTGCGCGGGCTGGACCCTCGGGCCGCCGAGCACTGGCGGGCACTGACCGGCAGCACGTTCTTCCCGGCGCTCGTCGCCGCGCGCAAGGTCTGCGCCACCGAGGACGCCCCGCCCACCCTTGTCCCAGCCGCGACCGGAACACCGTGGGCGGCAGTGCTGCGCCACGAGCGCATCCCGTTCGTCTCCCACCCGTACGAGTGGTCGTTCAGCATGCTGCGCGACGCCGCCCTGCTGCACCTGGAGATCCTGACCGCCGCGCTCGGCGAAGGTTTCACCACGAAGGACGGCTCGGCGTACAACCTCCAGTGGCGCGGCGCCCAACCGGTCTTCATCGACATCGGCTCCTTCGAGCCGGTCCGCGATGGCGAACCGTGGGCCGGCTACCGACAGTTCTGCCAGACCGTGCTCTACCCGCTGATGCTCACCGCCCACCTGGGCGTCGACTTCCAACCGTGGCTGCGCGCCCGGGTCGACGGCATCGAGGCCGACGAGCTACGTCCACTCTTCAACGGCGCCCGCCGGCTGCGCCCCGGCGTGCTGACCCACCTGCACCTGCACGGGGCCATGCAGCACCGCAACGCCGCCGCCAGCACCACCGAGGTACGCGACCAACTGCGGGCCGCCGGCTTCTCCCGGGAGCTGCTGCTCGCCACCGTACGCGGCATCGAGAAACTGGTCCGCAAGCTGGACCGCCGCCCGCCCGAGAGCCACTGGTCGGACTACCAACGCACCTGCGGCTACTCGGCCCGCGACCGGGTGGCGAAGGAGCAGTTCGTGGCCGCCGCTGTCGCCGCCGGCGCCCGCCCCCGCCTGGTGCTCGACCTCGGCGCCAACGACGGCCGGTACTCCCGGCTGGCGGCCGGGCACGCCGACTACGTGGTCGCCGTCGAGCAGGACCCCACAGTCGTCGACGAGCTGTACCGACAGCTGCGCTCCGAGGGGCAGCGCCGGATCCTGCCGTTGGTGCTGGACCTGGCCGACCCGTCGCCGGGTGGCGGCTGGCGGGGCGTCGAGCGGGCCGGTTTCGCCGAGCGGGCGTCCGCCGACGTGGTGCTCGCCCTGGCCGTGGTGCACCACCTGGCGATCGGGCGCAACGTGCCGCTGCCGGAGGTCGTCGACTGGCTGGCCGGGCTGACCGCGCCGGGCGGCGCGGTGGTGGTGGAGTTCGTCCACCCGGAGGACCCGATGGCGACCCGGCTGCTGGCCAACAAGCCCGCCGGTCTCTTCCCGGACTACCGACGCGACACCTTCGAGACGTTGCTCGCTGCCCGAGGACGGATCACCGACCGGCTGGAACTGCCCTCGGGCACCCGCACGCTCTACCGGACGGTGATGGGTGGCTGAACCGGCCTCCGTCGACCCGCCGGCCCCGGACCACCGGCCGCCGGCCCCCGGACGGTGGGACCGGGGCTGGCGAGGTGAGCTGGGCCGGCTGCTGGAGATCGTCGCGCTGGTCGGTCTCGTGGTCACCCAGCCACTGCTGGACGTGCTCGGCCGCAGCCCCGACTTCTTCCTCTTCCACCGCGCCGACCCGGCCCAGATCCTGCTGCTGCTCGCCCTGGTGACGGTGCTTCCCACGGCTGCGGTGGCGGTGCTCGGCGCGCTCAGCCGACTGGCCGGCCGGACCGCCCGCGCCCTCACCCACACCGGCCTGGTCGGGCTGCTGGTCGCCGCCCTCGCCGTGCAGGTGGGCCGACACGTCACGCCACTTCGGGGCGTACCGCTGCTGCTGGTGGCCGTGCTGGCCGGAGCCGCCGGCGCGGCCGCGCACCGGCGGTGGCGGGCGCCGGGCCGCGTGTTGCGACTGGCCGCCGCCGGCCCGGTGGCCTTCGTGGCGCTCTTCCTGCTCGCCTCACCCACCTCGGCGGTGGTCCTGCCGCGCGGCGACGGCGGCGCGGCAGGCACCGCGCAGGGCTCGGCCGTGCACCCGCCGGTGGTCATGCTGATCCTCGACGAGCTGCCGCTGGTCAGCCTGCTCGGCGCGGACGGGAAGATCGACGCCGGGCGGTACCCGCACTTCGCCGAGCTGGCCGGCGGCTCCACCTGGTACCGCAACTCCACCGGCGTCAGCGGGTGGACGCCCAACGCGCTGCCGGCGATGCTCACCGGCCGCTACCCGGCCAAGCCGGTCGCCCCGCACTACTCGCAGTACCCGGACAACATCTTCACCGCCTTCGGCGGCCTGTACGACATCCGCGCCGAGGAGAGCATCACCCGGCTCTGCCCGCCCAGCCGCTGCGAGCAGCCGGTCACCCCGGAGCAGGGGCTCGGCGTGCTGGCCCGGGAGACCGGCAAGCTGCTCGGCCGGGTCGCCGGGCCGACGGACAGCGCTGTCGACCCGGAGGACTCCTACCGCGAGCAGACCCGCGCCGAAGCCGGCCTGGACGCCGCCGAACCGGTGCCGGCCGACCCGAAGTTCCGCTGGGACAGCCTGGACGACAACCAACCGGCCCGGTTCACCAGCTTCCTCGCCGGGCTGAAGCCGACGACCCGGCCCACCCTGCACTTCCTGCACCTGCTGATGCCGCACTCACCGTGGGCGTACCTGCCGTCCGGGGCGCGCTACGACGCCCCCGAGGACCTGCCCAACGACGGCGCCGGGTGGGTCGACCTGGCCCGGCAGCGGCACCTCGCCCAACTCGGCTACACCGACCGGCTGATCGGCGAGACGCTGCGGACGCTGCGCGCCAACGGCCTCTACGACCAGGCCCTCGTCGTCGTGACCGCCGACCACGGCGTCAGCTTCCGCCCCGGCGCGCAGGGCCGGGGCATGGACGCCATCAAGGCCGCCGCCGGGGAGGTCGCGTGGGTGCCGACGTTCGTCAAGGAACCCCGGCAGCAGAGCGGCCGGGTGGACGACCGCAACTGGGAACACGTCGACCTGCTGCCGACAGTGGCCGACGAGGCCGGCGTCCGGTTGCCCTGGCGGGTCGACGGGCGCTCCGCCCGGCAGGCCCCCCGCACCGACGGTACGAAGCACTTCTACGACCGCCCCGGCGAACCGGTCACCTTCCCCGGTGGCGTGCCCGCCCCGCCACCCCTGCCGACACCCCACCCCCTGGTCGGCACCGAGGTACGCGCCGGCCCCGCCGCCGGCAGCGCCCGGGTCGCCGATCTGGCCGCGTTCACCGCCATGGACCCGGACACCGGCACCCTCCCGGCACTGGTCTGGGGCGACGTCCCGGACCGGATCCCGGACGGCACCCTCCTCGCCGTCGCCGTCAACGGTCGCATCGGGGCCGTCGTCCCCGTGGTGCCGGCCGACCCCGGCGGACGCCGGTTCGCCGCGCTGCTCGCCGACGACAAGCTGTTCCACGCCGGCACCAACCAGCTCGACGTCTTCCAGGTCGCGACGGACGGTACGCTGCGACGCCTCACCCTGTCGTGACCTGGCTTCCGGGTTCGGTCCGGTCCGGTCCGGAGGTTGGTCCGGCCGGGCTTCCGGGTTCGCTCCGGTCCGGTCCCGTCTGGCGGGATGCCGGGTTTCCCGGCCGCCCGGTCGGGAATCGGGTGACGCATACCTCACCGCCGAACCACGGCGGGCGTTGTCCCCCGAGCCGCAATTACGGTAGAAGCGAAGGCAATTCAACGTAGATCTGCCGGCGAAGCGAGGAACCACATGACGGAAGTCAAGCTCGATCACCCCGGTGGGCAGCTGTCGATGCCGGTGCATCCTGCGGTCGAGGGCCCCGCCGGTATCGGGGTGAGCAAGCTGCTGAAGGAAACCGGGATGACCACGTACGACCCCGGTTTCGTCAACACCGCCGCTGCCTCATCCGCGATCACCTACATCGACGGCGACGCGGGCATCCTGCGTTACCGGGGGTACCCGATCGAGCAGCTGGCCGAGAAGTCCTCCTTCCTGGAGGTCTCCTACCTGCTCATCTACGGTGAGCTGCCGACCGAGCAGCAGCTGACCGAGTTCACCGAGTGGATTCGGCGGCATTCGCTGCTGCACGAGGAGATGCGCCGCTTCTTCGACGGCTTCCCCCGGGACGCCCACCCGATGGCGGTGCTCTCGTCCGCGGTGAGCGCCCTGTCCACCTTCTACCAGGACAGCCTGGACCCGTTCGACTCCGAGCACGTGGAGATCTCAACGGTCCGGCTGATGGCGAAGGTCCCCACCATCGCCTCGTACGCCTACAAGAAGTCCATCGGTCAGCCGCTGCTGTACCCGGACAACTCGCTGGGGTACGTGGACAACCTGCTGCGGATGACGTTCGGCGTGCCGGCGGAGCCGTACGAGGTCGACCCGGTGATGTCGAAGGTGCTGGACATGCTCTTCGTCCTGCACGCCGACCACGAGCAGAACTGCTCCACGTCGACCGTCCGCCTGGTCGGCTCCAGCAACGCCAACCTGTTCGCCTCGGTCTCGGCCGGCGTGAACGCGCTGTTCGGCCCCCTGCACGGTGGCGCGAACCAGGCGGTGCTGGAGATGCTCCAGCAGATCCACGCCGGCGACGGCGACGTCCGGTCCTTCGTCCGCAAGGTCAAGGACAAGCAGGACGGCGTCAAGCTGATGGGCTTCGGCCACCGGGTCTACAAGAACTACGACCCGCGGGCGGCGATCGTCAAGAAGGCCGCGCAGGACGTACTGGGCCGGATGGCCAAGCCCGACCCGCTGCTGGACATCGCCATGGAGCTGGAGGAGATCGCCCTCGCCGACGACTTCTTCGTCTCCCGTCGGCTCTACCCGAACGTGGACTTCTACACCGGCCTGATCTACAAGGCCATGGGTTTCCCGACCAAGATGTTCACTGTGCTCTTCGCGCTCGGTCGGCTCCCCGGCTGGATCGCCCAGTGGCGCGAGATGATCAGCGACCCGGAGACCAAGATCGGCCGTCCGCGGCAGGTCTACGTCGGCTCCGCCGAGCGGGACTACGTCCCCTTCGGCGAGCGCTGACCCGCTCCTCGCTTCACCAGCAGGCCGTCGACCCCTCCCGGGGGTCGGCGGTCTGCCGCGTTTCCGCGCTCCGAGCTGCCCCGTCCCGGCATGATCGACTCGGTCCTCGGGCGTGATCCAACCGACCGTCCGGCCTGATCGCCGCTTGGCGTGATCGACTCGGGTTTCTTGAAGGCGCGGTTTTCCTCGTGCCGGGACACCCCGACTTTCAGGAAGCCGAGTCGATCAGGCGCGGTGGTGCCGAGGCAGGCCCTGACCGTCGGGCGGCCCTGACCGTCGGACGGCCCCGACTGGCGATGATCGCCGACGGGCCGGGAGGTCAGAAGGCGGAGATGTCCTGGGCCCGCTCGCTGCGACTCAGCGCGCTGATCAGCGCGGACTGGCCACGGCGGCGCACCGCCAGGCGGACCAGCAGGTCGCGTACGGGGTCGAAGACGTCCGCCGGGAACTCCGGCGTGGATAGGCCGACGCTCACCGCGAGGTCGTCGGAGTGGACCACGATCTCCAGCTGACGGGTGAGCAGGAACTCGCTGCGCGGAAGGGCCCAGCCCTGCCACGGGATCGGCACGACGTCACGGGCGGCGCCCCGCGAGAGCAGGTGGCCGACCTCCGTCAGCGCCTGGGCGGAGCGGGCATGCAGGTCGGCCGGCCCGCGTACGGCGTCGGACTCGTCGGGGCCGGAGGCGACCGTGTTCTCGTCCGGGGACCCCTCGGAGACCCAGGCGGCCCGCTCGTAATGGTTGTCGGCCGACTCCAACACCGGCAGGTCAGTCGGCATCGGCAGTAGCTCCGCCGCGCGGACCGCCTGACGTCCCAGGTGGCACGCCAGCCCACCCACGGACAGGTGTGGCAGCGCGCTCGGGCTCGACCACTGCTCGGTCACCTCGGGGCGTCGGATCAGGTCCAGCGCGATCGAGGCGGCGACCGGAAAGCTGGCGTCCAGGGCGTCGACAGGACGAGACATTCGCACATTCTGACAGCCCTGGCCGACAGCCGCTGAGCTGCACGCCCCGGCCTGACGGCCTGACACTGAGCCGCTCGGCGCCGAGCGGCGCGCCCCGCCTGACGGCCCGACACTGGGCTGCCCGGCTGCCCGGCTGCCCGCTACTCGCCCGGCGCCCCGGCGCTCAGCTCCCAGCGCAGAACTGCCCGGCGCGCTCGCCACAACATGATCGACTCGGCTTTCAGGAAGTCGGGGGGTCCCCAGCACCGGGACACCCCGACTTCAAGAAAACCGAGTCGATCAACCGCAAGTCGGGGCATCCCCAGCACCGGGACACCCCAACTTCAAGAAAACCGAGTCGATCAACCCCACCCGAGCCCGAACCCAGCCCGAGCGCAGCCCAGGCCAGACCGGGCCAGGCCCGAGGCCGAGCCGGGATCGGGCCTGGACGGGGAGGGTCAGCGCAGGCCGGCGGCGGCGAGCAGGTTGCCCTCGGGGAGCGCCGGGAGGGCCCGGCCCTGCGACATCCGCTGTTCGGCGCGCTCGGCGGTGAACGCGGCGTCGTGGTGGATGGCGGCGGCGTAGCTGGCGGCGGTGCGTTGGGCGATCGCGGCCCAGCCGTACTGGTCGTGGACCATCCGGCGGGCGTGGCGGGCCATGACGCGGGAACGGTCGGGGTCCGACAGCAGCGCGTCCACGGCGTCGGTGAGGCTGTCCGGGTCGTGCGGGCGGAAGGTCATTCCGGTGACGCCCGGGTCGACGATCTCGCCGAGGCCACCGGTGGCGGCGACGGCGAGGGGAGCGCCGGCCGCGGCGCCTTCCAGGGCCACCATGCCGAACGGCTCGTAGATGCTCGGTACGGCGAAGCAGTCGGACGCGGCCATCAGCGCGGGCAGGTCGGTGCCGCCCAGGAAGCCCGGCATGGTGACCATGCCGCCGAGGCCGCGGCGGTGCACCTCGGCCTCCAACTCGGCGCGGTACGGGCCGTCGCCGGCGATCACGGCACGCAGCCCGGGGTGCCGCTCGCGCAGCCGGGGGAGCGCGGCGATCAGGTGCTGGACGCCCTTCTCGTACACCAGGCGGCCGGCGAAGGTGACCAGCGGGCCGTTCCCGGCGAAGCGGGCGCGGGCGGCGGCCACGGCGCGGGCGGGCACCCGCCAGCGGTGCGGCTCCACGCCGTTGGCGACCACGTCGACCCGTCCGGCCGGTACGCCGAACAGCGCGTTCACCTCGTCGCGCATGTACCCGGAGCAGACGATCACCCGGTTGGACTCGCTGCTGAGCCACTGCTCGACGCCGTGGATGGTGCGGTTCATCTCCTCCGGCAGCCAGCCCTGGTGCCGGCCGGCCTCGGTGGCGTGGATCGTGCTGACCAGCGGGATGTCCAGGTGGTCGCGCAACGTCATAGCGGTGTGCGCGACGAGCCAGTCGTGGGCGTGGATGACGTCGTAGGAGCCGGCCTGGGTGGCGCGCAGCGCGGTGCGGGTGAGGGTGTGGTTGAAGGCCATCGTCCAGGCCAGCAGCGAGCCGGTGGCGAGGGGGAAGGTCACGGGGTCCTCGGGAGCCCGCAGGATGCGTACGCCGTCGGCGTATTCCTCCAGGGGTGCGCCGTCGGAGTGGCGGGTGACGACGGTGACCTCGTGGCCGGCGGCGGCGAGGGCGACGGAGAGGGCGTGCACGTGTCGACCGAGACCGCCGACGAGCACCGGCGGGTACTCCCAGGACAGCATGAGGATGCGGCGGGTCTGCGGGGGCACCCCGGGGCCGGACTGCGCCGGCACGGGCGTGCCGGGCTGCGCTGTGGGGCCGGTCTGCGCGGGGGGCCGGGAGGTCACTGTGGGCCGGTGGGCCCGGTCCTTGGTGGTGGCAGCGAGCTGCTCGTCGACCCGCACTGTCACATCAATCTCCATCCATGCATGGTGAGGCGCGCCGGCATCAGTGGCGGCGGAGCGAGAGGTGTAAGGGGTGGCAGATGGCCTGACGGGACGCGCGCGGACGCTTGCCCCCGAACAAGGAAAGTCCATCGGGACCAAGAACGCACCTCGAAAAGGGTCATCGTGACGGAGGACACCCGATCGGTGTAGCGCGCATCAGACGGGCGGTTTTCGCCCGTCGCCTGAAAGGATGGATTGGCGCGCCCGAGCCGGGGGCACTACCTGCGTGCGCGCGGGCGATCTCGGCCGGTGCGCACATAACCATGGTCTAAGGAGCGACATGCAGGTCTGGCCGGGCGAGCGGTACCCCCTGGGCGCCACCTACGACGGGATGGGCACCAACTTCGCCATCTTCTCCGAGGTGGCCGAGCGGATCGAGCTGTGCCTCTTCGACGAGTGGGACACCGGCGCGGAGCGCCGCGTCGAGCTGCGCGAGGTGGACGCCTACGTGTGGCACGCGTACCTGCCGGGCATCGAGCCGGGCCAGCGCTACGGCTACCGGGTGTACGGCCCGTACGACCAGGCGAACGGGCTGCGCTGCAACCCGCACAAGCTGCTGATCGACCCGTACGCCAAGGCCATCGACGGTGACGTGGAGTGGGACCCGGCGGTCTACGACTACGACCTGAACGAGCCGGAGCGGATGTCGGAGACCGACTCGGCGCCGTTCATGCCGAAGTCGGTGGTGGTCAACCCGTACTTCGACTGGGGCAACGACAAGCCGCCGCGCACCCCTTACCACCACTCGGTGATCTACGAGGCGCACGTGCGTGGGCTGACCATGCGTCACCCGGACATCCCGGAGGAGCTGCGCGGCACGTACGCGGCCATCGCTTCCCCGCCGATGATCGACTATCTGACCAGGCTCGGGGTGACGGCGATCGAGCTGATGCCGGTGCACCAGTTCATCCACGACAACCGCCTCGTCGACCTGGGGCTGCGCAACTACTGGGGTTACAACAGCATCGGCTTCTTCGCCCCGCACCACGGTTACTCCGCGCTGGGCCGGACCGGCCAGCAGGTGCAGGAGTTCCGGGGCATGGTGAAGGCGCTGCACGCGGCCGGCATCGAGGTCATCCTCGACGTGGTCTACAACCACACCGCCGAGGGCAACCACCTCGGGCCGACGCTGAGCTTCAAGGGCGTGGACGCCCCGAGCTACTACCGGCTCAGCGAGGAAGACCCCCGCTACTTCGTCGACTACACCGGCACCGGCAACAGCCTCAACGTGCGCAGCCCGCACTCGCTGCAACTGATCATGGATTCGTTGCGGTACTGGGTGACCGAGATGCACGTCGACGGCTTCCGGTTCGACCTGGCGGCCACCCTGGCCCGCGAGTTCTACGAGGTGGACCGGCTCTCCACCTTCTTCGAGGTGGTGCAGCAGGACCCGGTGGTCAGCCGGGTGAAGCTGATCGCCGAACCGTGGGACGTCGGCCCCGGCGGCTACCAGGTGGGCAACTTCCCGCCGCTGTGGACGGAGTGGAACGGCAAGTACCGCGACACCGTGCGGGACTTCTGGCGCGGTGAGCCGGCCACCCTCGCCGAGTTCGCGTCCCGGATCTCCGGCTCCGCCGACCTTTACCAGGACGACGGCCGCCGACCGTTCCACAGCATCAACTTCGTCACCGTGCACGACGGGTTCACGCTCAACGACTTGGTGTCCTACAACGACAAGCACAACGAGGCCAACGGCGAGGAAAACCGCGACGGCGAGAGCCACAACCGGTCCTGGAACTGCGGGGTCGAGGGCGACACCGACGACGAGGCGGTCCTCGCCCTGCGGGCCAAGCAGCGGCGCAACTTCCTGGCCACCCTGATGCTGTCGCAGGGCGTGCCGATGATCGGCCACGGTGACGAGCTGGGCCGCACCCAGCATGGCAACAACAACGTCTACTGCCAGGACAGCGAGCTGGCCTGGGTCGACTGGGACAACGCCGACGAGCACCTGTTGGACTTCGTCCGCACGCTCACCGCGTTCCGCAAACGTCACCAGGTGTTCCGCCGTCGCCGGTTCTTCACCGGGCTGCCGGTGAACGGGCGCGGCATCGACGAGCCGCTGCCCGACCTGGCCTGGTACACCCCGGACGGGCGGGAGATGACCGGCGAGGACTGGGGCAACGACTTCGGCCGCTCGGTGGCGCTCTTCGTCAACGGCGAGGGCATCCGCGAACGCGGCCAGTACGGCCAGAAGCACCACGACGCGTCGTTCCTGCTCTGCTTCAACGCCCACGACGCGCCGCTGGACTTCACGATGCCCGGCAGCGAGTACGGCCAGAAGTGGGAACGGGTGATCAGCACTGCCGAACCCGAGCCGGACGACGCCACGGTGATCAGCGCGGGCGGCACCATCCGGGTGCCGGACCGCTCCCTCGTCGTGCTGGAGAGGACGATCTGACATGCCGGCCACCCCTCCCAAGGCCACCTACCGGATCCAGGTCCGCCCCGGCTTCGACCTGGACGCCACCGCCGCGATCGTCGACTACCTGGACGACCTCGGCGTCAGCCACCTCTACAGCGCCCCGCTGCTGACCGCCACCCCCGGCTCCCAGCACGGCTACGACGTGGTCGACCACCGGGCCGTCAACCCGGAGCTGGGCGGGGAGGCCGCCCGCCAGCGGCTGCTGGCCGCCCTGCGGGACAAGCAGCTCGGCCTGGTCGTCGACATCGTGCCCAACCACGCCGGGGTCGCCGTCCCGGCCGCCAACCCGGCCTGGTGGGACGTGCTGCGCCGGGGGCGCGACTCGGCGTACGCCGACTGGTTCGACATCGACTGGGACCGGGGCCGGCTGCTGCTGCCGGTGCTGGGCGACGACCCGGCCGCCCTGGACGACCTCAAGGTGGTCGACGGGGAGCTGCGCTACCACGAGCACCGCTTCCCGATCGCCGACGGCACCGGCGACGGCAGCGCCCGCGAGGTGCACGACCGGCAGCACTACGAGCTGGTCTCCTGGCGGCGCGGCGACGCCGAGCTGACGTACCGCCGATTCTTCGCCATCGCGGGCCTGGCGGGTCTGCGCGTGGAGGACCCGGCGGTCTTCGCCGCCACCCACGAGCTGATCCTGCGCTGGGCCGCCGCCGGGGAGGTCGACGGCATCCGCGTCGACCACCCGGACGGCCTGCGCGACCCGGCCGGCTACCTGGCCCGGTTGCGGGCCGCCGCGCCCGACGCCTGGCTCGTGGTGGAGAAGATCCTGGAGTACGGCGAGGAGCTGCCGGACTGGCCGGTGGACGGCACCACCGGCTACGACGCCCTGGCCGCTGTCGGCGGGCTCTTCGTCGACACCGACGCCGAAGGTGACTTCACCGCGCTGGACAACCGCCTCACCGGGCAGCACACCTCCTGGGAGGACCTGACCCACACCACCAAACTGGCCGCCGCCACCCAACTGCTCGCCGCCGAGCTGACCCGGCTGGCCGCCCTCGCCCCCGAGGTGCCCACCGAGCAGGCCCGCGCGGCGCTCGCCGAGCTGGCCGCCGCGTTCGCCGTCTACCGGGGCTACCCGCCGCACGGCGCCCGGCACCTCGCCGCCGCCCGCTCCGAGGCCGGCCGCCGCCGCCCCGACCTGGCCGGCGCCCTGGACGCTGTCACCCGCCGACTGCGCAAACCCGACGACGAGCTGGGCATGCGGTTCCCACAGCTCACCGGCGCGGTGATGGCCAAGGGCGTGGAGGACACCGCGTTCTACCGCTGGACCCGGTTCGTGGCGCTCAACGAGGTCGGCGACAACCCCGCCCACTTCGGGGTGCCGCCGGCGGAGTTCCACCGCTTCGCCGCCGCCCAACAGGTCCGCTGGCCAGCCAGCATGACCACCCTCTCCACCCACGACACCAAACGCGGCGAGGACGTCCGCGCCCGCCTCGCCGTGCTCAGCGAACTGCCGGGCCGCTGGGCCGAGCAGGTCAAGACCTGGATGGAGTACGCGCCGCTGCCCGACCCGGCCTTCGCCCACCTGCTCTGGCAGACCGCCGTCGGCGCGTGGCCGATCGAGCGGGAACGGCTGCACGCGTACGTCGAGAAGGCCGCCCGGGAGGCCGGGGCGTCGACCAGTTGGGCGGACCCCGACCCGGCCTTCGAGCAGGCAGTGCACGCCGTGGTGGACCAGATGTACGACGACCCGAGCCTGCACGACGAGCTGACCGAACTCGCCGCCGCCATCGCCCCGGCCGGCTGGTGCAACTCGCTCGGACAGAAGCTGATCCAACTCACCATGCCCGGTGTGCCGGACACCTACCAGGGCACCGAGCTGTGGGACAACTCCCTCGTCGACCCGGACAACCGCCGCCCTGTCGACTTCGACGTACGCCGAGAGTTGCTGGCACGCATCGACGGCGGCTGGCGTCCCCCGGTCGACACCGACGGAGCGGCGAAGCTGCTCGTCGTGTCGCGGACCCTGCGGCTGCGGCGGGCGCACCCGGAGCTGTTCACCACCTACCGGCCGGTGCCCGCACACGGGCGGGTGGGCCGGCACGTGGTGGCCTTCGACAGGGGCGGCGCGATCGCCGTGGCGACCCGGCTGCCGCTGGGCCTGGCACGCGCCGGTGGGTGGTGTGACACAGCTCTGTCACTTCCCGTTCACGAGATGAAGGACCTGTTCACCGGCCGGGTCTACAGTGGCGGGGAGACCCCTCTGGACGACCTTCTGGCCGACTATCCCGTGGCTCTGCTGACTCCTTCCACCGCTTCCGTGGAGGCTGCGTGATGACCGAATTCAGCGTGTGGGCGCCGGACGCCGAGCGGGTGCGGCTGCGCCTGGCCGGCGACACCGACCACGAGATGCGTGCCGCCGCCGACGGCTGGTGGCGGGTCGAGGTGCCCGACGCCGGGCTCGACTACTCCTTTCTGCTGAACGACGACGAAACCCCACTGCCCGACCCCCGGTCACCGTGGCAGCCTGCGGGAGTGCACGGGCCGAGCCGCCGCTACGACCACGCCGAATTCGCGTGGTCAGACAGCGCGTGGACCGGCCGGCAACTGCCCGGCAGCATCCTCTACGAGCTGCACATCGGCACCTTCACCCCGGAAGGCACCTTCGACGCGGCCATCGACCGCCTCGACCACCTCGTGTCACTGGGCGTCGACCTGATCGAGCTGCTCCCGATCAACGCCTTCAACGGCGAACACAACTGGGGGTACGACGGCGTCTGCTGGTACGCCCCACACGAGCCCTACGGCGGCCCCGACGGCCTGAAACGGTTCGTCGACGCCGCCCACGCCAAGGGGTTGGGGGTGATCCTCGACGTTGTCTACAACCATTTCGGGCCCTCCGGGGCCTACGCGCCGCAGTTCGGGCCCTACCTCGCCGAGCAGAGCAACAGTTGGGGCCGCTCGATCAACCTGGACGGCCCGCACTCCGACGAGGTACGCCGCTACATCATCGACAGCGTGCTCATGTGGCTGCGCGACTACCACGTCGACGGGCTGCGTTTGGATGCCGTCCACGCCCTGCACGACTCGAGGGCCGTGCCCATCCTGGAAGAACTGGCCGTCTCCGTCGAGTCGCTGTCGACGCACCTGGGTCGGCCGCTGTCGCTCATCGCCGAATCGGACCTCAACGACCCGCGGGTCATCACCCCGCGCGAGGCGGGTGGGTTCGGGCTGCACGCCCAGTGGAACGACGACGCGCACCACGCCCTGCACACGTTGCTGACGGGGGAGCGGCAGGGCTACTACGGGGACTTCGGCTCCCTGGAGACGCTGTCTGACGTGCTGACCGGTGGGTTCTTCCACGCCGGCACCTGGTCCAGCTTCCGGAACCGGCACCACGGGCGGCCTGTTGATCCTCGGGTGCCTGGACACCGGTTCGTGGCGTACCTGCAGAACCATGACCAGATCGGGAACCGAGCTACCGGGGATCGCATCTCGGCTTCGCTGTCGCCTTCGCTGCTGCGGGTGGGGGCTACGTTGCTGTTGACGGCGCCGTTCACTCCCATGTTGTTCATGGGGGAGGAGTGGGCTGCCTCTACGCCTTGGCAGTTCTTCACCTCGCACCCGGAGCCGGAGTTGGCGTCCGCGGTGCGGACCGGGCGGCGGCGGGAGTTCGCCTCGCACGGGTGGCCGGAAGGGGACGTGCCTGATCCGCAGGACCCGGAGACGTTCGTGCGGTCGCGGTTGGACTGGGCCGAGCTGGACAAGCCCGAGCACCGGGAGATGTTGGCGTTCTACCAGCGGTTGATCGCGCTGCGTCGGTCGCTTCCTGACCTGTCTGATCCTCGGATGAACGCTGTCTCTGTGCAGCACGGGGATCAGTTCCTGGTGATGCGGCGGGGAGACACCCTGGTCGTGGCGAACCTGGCTGGGCGGGGGCAGGGGGTGTCGCTGCCCGGGGTGGCGCGGCGGGTCTTGCTGGCTACGGGGGAGGGTGTCACGGTGATGCGGGACCGGATCCAGTTGCCTGCGGAGACTGCGGCGATCGTGGCATTGTGAAGCCTAGGCGGTTGCGCAAACGAACCCGCAGCCGTCAATGCCACCCATAAGGCTCACATTGCTCTCCGCATCCTCGGCGATCGAACTGTCACTACGTCAGCCGCTGAGCGGTTTGATTAGCATAGTGGTACTTGCCAAGTCTCAAGACATCCGTGGCGCATCAGTCTAAGAATGCGGGGGTGTGGCTGGCTTGGGCTAGGCCATAAATCACGACTTCCGGACCGCGGATGTGAATCCGACAACAAAGAGCGTCGCAAACCCCCATGAGAGTGCCTGGAGTAGCCAACCAACTATGGCTAGCCAATCGCTAGCGACCGTGCCTACGAGATCACACTGACTCCTTATGTTTGTCTTGATAAGAGGAATAGTTAGGTCAATTGCTACACCAATTCGTTCACTAGCACGGCATGGCGTCCCTGGGTTGGGAGAGTTTTTAGTGTGCACTAGCGCTGGTGAGGTTAAGCAGAGAACGCTCGAGATAATTGCAACCGCAAGTAGGCCAATCAGAGTTCTCCAGGGTTGGTATCCATATCCGAGGAGCAAGCCGGTGGTTCGAGCCCAAAGGCGATTCGATCGGCCTGTCAGCGTGTGTGAGTCAATTTGGTGCTTCCGCTGTGCCCTTAGAACAATACGGGCCTCGCTCTCATGTCCAGCTGCGCGGTGAACGGCGGCAAGCTGCTGATAAGGCTGCGGGGCGTAGCCTCCCGTGTCATGACGTAGAAGCGAAAGCCACTGCTGCAAATCTAGCCCAGACGGCACCCGAGGATAGGTGAGACCGTCAATAGAAATTCGCTTGTCAGGCGAGCTGCTGTTAGTGATTCGTTCAGGATTGAAAAAGAACGACGTCCCTACCGACGCGTGATCTAAGTTTAGAGTAGGGATTTTTCCCGACCCCGTGGCGGTCAGATCCTTGCCCACCAGAAGGTCGCCCTCAACGTCCAGCCCATCCGCTACGATCGCCGGACCTGAACCGTTCTTAATCGTTGCCCCCCGAACCTCCACGGTTGAGATTCTTGCGTTGAGCAGCCGAATCGTAGCAAATGCGCTACCGCTTTCGGCGGCGAAGCCGTTGCGGATTAGGAGACTGTCAGCTGTCATGCCATCGGCGGATATCGCAGGACCTGATTTGTTGTGTAAGTTGGCGCCAGAGAAATCGACGAAGCTGTCGATCCGTGAACGGTTCAGGCGTACCGTCCCGAGCGTGCCATCGCCGTATGCTTCGAACCCGTAACGCAGAAATAGGGAACCCGAAACTCGCAAATTGTCCGCGCCGATTCCCGGTCCCGATTCGTTATATATCCTCGAACCGTTGCAGTTAAGGTTGCCGCCCACCTTGGCGGCGATCATATTTACTGCGCCGCCAAACTTCGGCATCGCACGAATTGTGCATCCGTGAATGTTAAGAGCGGACCTTAAGTTTGCATGAGGTAGGTTGAGGGCTGGCGCGACGGTATTGGCTAACAGGCAATCGTGGAGCTGAAGTCCAAGCAAATCTGCGCTTTCCGCGGTTATTCCTTCAGGGAGGTAGCACGACTCCAAGCGGAGCCCTACGTCCGTCCTCGCGTTGTCGAGATCCAGACGGCCGACAATGCAGGCACCTCGAATGCGCACTCCCCTCGGATCAATCACGCCGTGACGGCCGAGCAGTATATCCCTCACCATGGAAGCTGCAATGGTGCGTTCGTCGCCCCACTCCTGCATCGAAGCTTCGTCTATCGAGTGTGAACCTGCTAGATCCAGCATGTTGCCCTGAACGGCGGCTGTCAGTAGGCGCTGCTCATTGGTTGTATTCAAATCAGGTTCTGAGGGCATGACCTATTAGACCCATTTTCGGGAATAGATGCAAGCTCCTAAACGATACGCTGCGGCTCAAGGTCGCTGGCAAGATTTCGGGTGAAGGACGAGTGCCAAGCGGTGGACCGGCACCTAGTTCGTGACGCGTGGCTCAGGCTAGCGCCTGGACTTCCCGCAGCAGCCCAACCGCCGTGGGGCAGTGGCTCATGTTGTGGTCTGTCGCAGCTTTACCGCGCGGTCAGCGTAACCACTGCAAAGCGCTTCCGGTGTACCGTCGAGCCCATGCGGGGGTAGGAGTCTGTAGCGCCTATCCCAGTCCTCTAGCCGGGGGTGGCCGAAGGCATGGTGAAGAAGCCGGACACCATCGGTGCCAGGATCAGGTACTGGCGGATGCGCCGCGGCGGGATGACCCAAGCCGTCCTTGCTGGGCTCGCTGGCGTCACCCAGTCGTACGTGTCGCAGGTCGAGTCGGGTCGGAAGACCATCGACCGTCGCTCCACTCTGGTCGCTCTTGCGGCCGCTCTCCAGGTTACGGTGGCTGACCTGCTCGGCCAGGGCACAGAGTCCGGCGATCCGGCTCGCGAGAGCGCCGCCGAGTGCGTACCGGCGATCTGGTCAGCCCTGATCGAGATTGAGGACGGCGAGCGCCGCCGGTCGACCTACACGGCGGAGCGCCTAGCCGCCGAGATCGCCCGAGCCGAGCAGCTCCGCACCTCGTGCAACTACCCGGCGATCGCTCGTATGCTGCCCAACCTCCTGCTTGAAGCCGCCGCCGTGGGCGGCAGTGCGCTCGTCCAGGTCGCCTACCAAGCCGCCACCTGCCTGCGGAATCTCGGCTACCGCCACTTAGCCCTTAACGCCGCCCGGCTCGCCGGGGCGGTCGCCGAGGACACCGAGGATCCGGCCTGGATCGCGGCCTCCCGCTTCGCCTATGCGCAGAGCCTGCCGATTGAATCCGCATCGGTCGCTGCCCGCGCCGCCGACCGGTCACTGACCGAGCTGCAAGCCGACGCCGCCGACGAGCGGGTGCGACAGATGCTCGGACAGCTCCATCTCTCGGCCGCGCTGACATCGACGGTCAGCGGTCGATTGGATGTGGCTCGCGATCACCTTGCCGAGGCAGCGCGCGAGGCGGCAACGCTCGGGGATCCCGTCGACGGTGCCGGCTTCAACGGCTGTGGATTCGGGCCAACCAATGTCGGTCTGTGGGAGATGTCCATTGCGGCGGAGCAGGGCGAGTCCGGCCGGGTGATTGAGCTGTCTCGGACGGTCCGACCGCAGGTGCTTGCAGCGTCGATCCGCCAGCAGTCCTACTGGCTAGACCTCGGTCGCGCACTGGCGGACAGCGGTCGCCGAGACGTCGAGGCGCTATCTGCATTCGTGCAGGCTGAGCGGGCAGCACCCATCCCGTTCGCCATCAACCCCCTCGCTCGCGATGCCGTAATGACGCTCGCGCAGCGCGCCCAGCGCCGAGCCATCCCCGACGAGCTGCGCCTGCTCGCCGGTCGCATCGGCATCAACCTGGCTGCATAACTGAAAGTTGTCGCCCTTCGGGCGGTTCTGCCCTGACATCCGGCTTCGGAGTTGAATGTCCCGTCCGGACGAGCCTGGCACCGTCATGCAGCTGGCACCAACGTGGCGCCTGTCCAGATTGACGTGGCATCTACGCCGGGCCGTGTTTGTGCTCATGACTTGGCGGCTTCCGCACGCTGTCCACCCCCGGGGCACTCCTCGGGCGGGGCGTAGGCACGAATGGTGCCGTTGTGCCGCGCAACTTTTCCGTCGGCGGTGAGGGCTACGGCGCGTTTACAGACGGGGCACCGGGCCCGCTGGTGCTGCGAGCGCTGAGTCACCTTGCCTCCCCATGCGGGTCGTTGCACGTCTTCACTCTCATCGCCTACCGATGCCGCCCATCATTGCCGATCGAGGCTCGGAAGTGGGCTGACCACGGAAGGTGCCAGACCCGCCCGGACGACGTCGAGCGTCACTGATGCGGTGCGCTGCGGGTGTAGCGTCCAACCGTGCGGGCGTAGCGCTTCGACGCCGCAATCCGGTCCTCTAACTGGGGTGGGCGTAGGCATGGTGACGAAGCCGGACACCATCGGTGCCAGGGTCCGTTACTGGCGCATGCGCCGTGGCGGGATGACTCAGGCCGTCCTCGCTGGGCTCGCTGGCGTCACCCAGTCCTACGTGTCGCAGGTCGAGTCGGGCCGGAAGACAATCGACCGTCGTTCCACTCTGGTGGCTCTCGCTGCAGCCCTCCAGGTCACGGTGGCGGACCTGCTTGGTCAGGGCACCGAGTCCGGCGACCCGGCTCGTGAGAGCGCCGCCGAGTGCGTGCCGGCGGTCTGGTCGGCCCTGATCGAGATCGAGGACGGCGAGCGCCGCCCGTCGACCTTCACGACGGAACGCCTGGCGGCCGAGATCGCCCGCGCCGATCAGCTCCGCAATTCGTGCAACTACCCGGCCATGGCCCGCATGCTTCCGAGCCTGCTACTCGAAGCCGCTGCCGTGGGTGGGACCGCGCTCGCTCAGGTCGCCTACCTAGCCTCCACCTGCCTTCGGCACCTCGGCTATCGTCACCTGGCCCTAAATGCCTCCCGGATTTCAGTATCGGCTGCCGAGAACGTTGAAGATCGAGCGTGGATCGGCGCATCCCGGTTCATCTACGCGCAGAGCCTGCCGATCGAGTCTGCGCGCTTGGCAGCCAGAGTCAGTGACCGCTCGCTGGTGGAGCTTCAGGGAGACGCCTCCGACGCCCGGGTGCGGCAGATGCTCGGACAGCTTCACCTCATGGCAGCGCTGGCTTCGACGGTGGACGCTCGTCCGGATGTTGCCCGCGACCACCTCGCCGAGGCCGCCCGCGAGGCGGCGAGTCTGGGAGATCCGGCCGACGGCGGCGGCTTCAACGGGTGTTGCTTCGGGCCAACCAATGTGGGGCTCTGGAAGATGTCCATCGCGGCCGAGCAGGGCGAGTACGGCAAGATAGTCGAGCTGTCCCGGACGATCCAACCGCAGGTGCTCAAGGCGTCGAATCGCCAACTGTCGTACTGGCTCGACATCGGGCGCGCGCTTGCGGACGGCGGTCGCCGGGACTCTGAGGCCCTCACCGCATTCATCCGGGCCGAGCAGGCCGCGCCGATCCCGTTCGCGATCAATCCCTTCGCCCGCGATGCCGTAGTGACCCTGGCCCAGCGCGCCCAGCGCCGGGCCATCCCCGACGACCTGCGCCTGCTCGCCGGCCGCATCGGCATCAACCTGGCCATATAACTGCCAGTAATCACCGCATCACTAGTCGGCCCTAGTGTCCGGTTTGGGACGCGAGCACGTCCTGATGGCCTGGGGCGGCGGGTGATAGCGAGCCTCCGGGCCCCGACGGAGGAGGCGGGGATGAGCGGACAGGACGACAACGCTCCGGAGAACACGGGCGAGGTGGCCGAGCGAGAGGCTGCCAAGCAGCGCCTCTTGGCGCAGGCCGAGGCGGAGCGCGTACCCGTGGAGGACACGACCCGTGCGGTCCCGGACCGGCGGTGGCGGCGTGACCAACGATGACCTCCCGATCGGTCGCCGCGTTGCCCGCTGGCGGGTGCGGCGGTCGATGACGCAGCAGATGCTTGCCGACCGGCTGCGCAGGTCGAAGAGCTGGGTGGACAAGGTGGAGCGGGGCGTGCGCGCCCTGGACCGGTACTCGGTGATCCAGGAGTTGGCCCACGTCCTGCGGGTCGACCCGGAGGTCCTGCTCGGTCAGCCGCGGCCAACGCCTGCCGGCCCGCCGGACGGGGTGGACGACATCCGAGCCGCTCTCGCCCGCTACGACGCCCCGCAAGCCCATGAGCAGACGATGGAAGAAGTAAGAAGGCAGGTCGGCTACGCCTGGTTGACCTACCAGCACGCGCACTACGGGCAGTTGGTGCGGGTGTTGCCGGGTTTGCTCGACACCATCCAAGGCGCGCAGACACCGGAGTTGCTGGTGCAGGCGTACCGGATCACCTCGTCGTTGCTGGTGAAGCTCGGCGAGGCTGACCTGGGCTGGCTGGCCGCCGATCGGGCGACGTCCGCCGCTGGCGACGACCCAATCCTCGCGGCGACGGCGGCCATCTCGGTGGCCCAGGCGCTCCGCGCGTCGGGCCGCGACCGCCTCGCGTTGGCCGCGACGCTCGCCGCCGCGAACCGCATCACCTCAGGTCCCCAGCGGTCGGCGGGGGAGTGGGCTGTGGGTGGGACGCTGCTGCTCCAGGCCACTCTGGCCGCCGCCGGCTGCGGCGACACCCGCCGCGCCGACGACCTGATCGACCGGGCCGCCGGGATCGCCGCCGGGCTCAGGGGGTACGACGATGTGCACCGGACCAGCTTCGGGCCGACCGCCGTCGACGTGGCGCGAGTGCTGGCGGCGGCGCAACGGGGTCAAGCCGTCGAGGCGCTCCAAAGGCATTCGACAGTGATCCGGCGGGAGGCGTGGCGGCGGTTGCCGGCCGAGTATCGGGGCGCGTACCTGGTGGACGTCGCGCGGGCGTACCTCCAGGTGGGTGACCTACGCGGGGCTGCACGGGCCCTGGTGGACGCCGACAGTGTCGCGCCGGCCGAGGTTCGGTGTCGGCCGTTGGCGCGTACCGTGATCGCCGATGTTGCCCGCGCGCAGCCGGCGCCGGCCGGCGTGGCGCGACTCGCCACGCTGGTCGGGCTCACGAGGTGAAAGCCCGCCGTCCTGCTATCCGCGGCCGACCCAGGTGGCGACGCACGCCTCGTTGCCCTCGGCGTCGGCCAGGACCCACCACATGGGTGCGTGCGCGTCGGAGACCAGGTGGCCGCCGGCCGCCAGGGCGGCGGCGATGCGAGCCTCTGCCTGATCGTGCGGGACGGCTATGTCGAGGTGCATGCGGTTGCGCTGTGGGCGCGCCTCGTCCGACGGTTGCAAACCGAAGCCCGGGCCGCGGCGCGACGGGTCGAACAGGTAGTCGTCGCCAATCTGCCGATAGCCGAGCAGCGCCTGCCAGAACGGCAGCACGTCCGCGCCGACGAGTGCGTCAAGGGTGACGTTGATGAGTTGTACGGCGGTCGGGTCGGCGGGTAGGCCCAGTTCCTTGGCGGCGGCCGAGATGCGCCGGGCCAACGAGATGTCGCGCCGATTCAGGCTCACCGTGACGCCAGTGCCGCGCAGGTCGACGATGAGGTGTTGCTGCTGGGCCTCGTCGGCTAGCCGGCCAATCTCGTCGACGAGCGCGATGCCCTTGGACAGCGAGTCGGTCGGGAAGTAGGCCGAGACCAGGTGGTAGAGGCAGCGCCAGTCCTCGACACCGTCGGCCGCGTGGAACTGCGCGGCCGTGATCTGCCCAGTCATGTCAGCGAACCTAACATCGGCGTCGCGACGGCCTCCTACACGGCGGTTGCCGGCTGCGGGCGGATCGCAGTAGAAGCGGAAGGCGAGCGAGGGTACGAGGATGGCGAGGGCGGCTCGTCGCTGAATCAGGCTGCGTTGTGCTGGCCGTTGACCGGAGGGCTGATGGTGTACTGGCTTGCCGCATCCAGCCGGGTGGAGACGCTTTCCGGAAGCTCGAATGCGAGGCCGGCGAGGTTCGCGCTCAGTTGATCGGCGGAGCGAGGGCCGAGGACCACCGAGGTGATCTCGGGCCGGCTGCGGAGCCAGGCGAGCGCCACGGTTGGCGTGGTCGTTCCTAGTTCGGCGGCGACGGTGGTGACGTCGTCGACGATGTCGAAGTGCCGCTCGGCGAGGAGACCGGTCACGAATGCGCGTGCCATCGGGCTGGGCATGGCCGCCCATTGGGCGAGTCGGGATCCGGCGGCCGGCGCGGTGCCGCGCTGGTATCGCCCGGCGAGCAGACCGCTGCCGAGCGGGCTGTAGGCGAGGACGCCGAGCCCGTGTTGCTGGCAGGTGGGCACGATCTCGGCCTCGATGGCGCGCGTGATCAGGGAATAGTTGGCTTGCAGGCTGATGAAGGGTGTTCCGCCGAGGCGTTGCGCCGCCCATTGGGCGCTGACGATTCCGGCGGCGGTGAAGTTGGAACAGCCGATGTAGCGGACCTTGCCGGAGCGCACGAAGCCATCGAGCGCTGCCATGGTTTCGTCGATCGGGGTGTCCGGGTCGGGCACGTGGCACTGGTACAGGTCGACGTAGTCGGTGCCTAGTCGGCGCAGGCTCGCCTCCAGGGCGCGGGTCAGGTGGGCGCGGGACAGGCCCCGGGTGTTGGGCCCGGCACCCTGCGGTGCCGCCCCCTTGGTGGCGAGGACGACCTCGGAGCGGCGGTGGGCGATGGCGTGGCCGACAACCTCTTCGCTGGTGCCACCTCGGTAGGTGTCTGCGGTGTCGATGAAGTTGTGGCCGGCGTCGAGGAACTCGCCGATGACGCGGCGGGCCTCGGGTTCCGGCGTCGGTGCCTGCGGGTCGGTGCCGAAGTTCATCGTGCCCAGGCCGGCCCGGGAGACGTGGAGGCCGGATCGGCCCAGTGTCGTGTACTGCATGCCATCCCCGTAGAATCGGAATCAGTATTCCGCTTGAAGATACGGAATCTAGATTCCGCTCGTCAAGGGTGCTCGATTTGAGGAGGCCGGCATGATCCGTTCGGATGCGGCGCGCAACCGCGCGAAGGTACTCGCGGCGGCGGAGATCGTGCTTGGCGAGCAGGGGCTGACCGCCCGCATGGACGAGATCGCCCGCCGAGCCGGAGTTGGTGTCGGTACCGTCTACCGGCACTTCGCCACCAAGGAAGCCCTCTATGCGGCGATCGTCTCGGCGCGGGTGGACCTGCTGCTTGACGAGGCTGCCCGGTTGCGCGTCGCCGCAGAGCCGCAGACCGGGTTCTTCAGATTCTTCGCGCAGGTCGTCGCGGACGCAGCGCGCAAGAAGACTCTGACGGACGCGTTGCACAGCGCAGGGATCGACGTCAAAGCAGAGCAGGCAGGCCAGCGAACGCAGATGCGCGACGCGTTGGCAGACCTTCTGCGCGACGCCCAGGGCGTCGGCGCCGTACGCCTCGACGTCGGCATGCCCGAGATACTCGCCTTGTTACGGGGCGCCAGCATGGCGGCGGAAACTGGTGACTACTCCGGCCCCGTCATCGACCGGACCCTTGCCGTTCTGTTTGACGGCCTGCGCCCGCTCGCGCCCCAGGCACCCCCGCCATCGGCGTAACGCGTCGGCTTCTCAGTAGGTCTTGTCGGCCCGGCCCGGCGCGACGCACGTGCCTGCCTCGTTCAGGTCACCGGCAAACCGTAGCCGGCCCTAACGCTGGGGTTGTGCCACGTGCGACTGAGCCTGCGACGCCCCTCGGGCCGCGAAGCGTGTTAACGCGGACAGTGTCGCGCCGGCCGAGGTTCGGTGCCGGCCTCTGGCGCGTACCGTGATCGCCAATCTTGCCCGCGCGCAGCTGCCGCCGGCCGGCGTGGCGCAACTGGCGACGCATCTCGGCCTCACCCGCTGACAGTCGCTGACCTCGGCACCGGCCTCGCGTGGGTTCTTACTGGGGCTACCGGGCGTCGCGCCGACGACGCGCGCGCTCGAACTCGGCGACATCCGACATCCAGGGACCGTGCTGTTCGAGTGCGGCGCAGCCGCCGCGGACGAAGGCGCTCACCAGCTTCCGGTACCCGCCGATCCCGTCGACCAGGCTGTACTCGACCTGGTACTGCGGATCGGATCCGGCTTCCCCGTGTCGCACCGTCGTGATCCGGGCGATGGAGTCCGCGTAGAAGTGCAGTTGAATCCCCTCGCCCCTCTCCTCGTCCTCGATGGTGAACACTTCGTTGTCTCCGGCTGAGCGATCGGAGACGAACTCCCAGAACTCGGCGGAGGCAGTGCGAGGCCCGTCCCGTACCCATTTCTTCTCGCCGCCCTTGTCATCGGTGAACGACAGGGCCGTCTTTCTCGCACTCTCACCGAGGTCGGCGTGGTCGTCGCCTTCCACCGGTGTGCTCCTGGAGCGGTCCGCGGCCTCCGAGCACATCAGAAAGCTCACCGTCCGCACCGCGTCATCGACGAGTTCGGGGTACGCGCGGCGCACGGCGGCCTCAACCGCCGCCGCCATCCGATCCCGGTCGCGCTTGTCAGTGGCCCGGTGTCCCCGCCGCGGATCGAGGCCGATCCGCATCCCGGCGCACGCCTGCTCCGCGGTGGCGATCACACGCATGACCTGGGGCAGCAGTGCGGGGTCGACGGCATCCGGGCTCCGCCGTGGAACCGTCGCGCCATGCAGATACTGGCCCGTGTACCTCAAAATCGCAGCGTCGAGTGGCCCGAGGGCTACTCCGCGCTCGGCGCGACGGCGGTCCGCGTGATACTCCTGGGCACGTTTCTCGTTCGCCAGCTCCGTCGCCGCGCGCATCGCCTCGCAGACCTGACCGCGCTCCAGTAGCTCGATGTCGGCGCCATGGGCGACGAGACGACTCCTGTCCCACCGGATGCGCCGAAAGAGCGCGTCGACGCCTGCGGGCGGGGAGAGCAGGACCTGGTCCAGGAGCGCGACGGCAGCGTTCTCGTCGAGCTGGCCCCGGATTCCGGCGGTGTCGCACAGCGGGAGGACCGCACTCCACAACAGCAGGTGCCTGGCCAGGTCCGCCCGGATCACCGCAAGATGGGATTCCCCGATCGGGAACGTGAACGTGCGAGGGTCATGGTTGGCGTCGGCCCCGGCGGCGAGCGTCAGCTTCAGCTCACCGTCCTCGCGGATCACCTTCGGGAACCAGCCGCTGCTACGGGTGAAGACGATGTCTTCCATAGCTCACGACCACCGTGCACATTCGACAGCGAGGCGAGGGTCGGTGCGCACCCAGACCTCGCCCCCGGCGGCCTCGGCCGGGGCGTCGACCCGTTCGAGACCGAGGAATGCGATCAACTGGAGCAGTTCGGCTCGTTCGGCTCGGTCCTCGTCGACGTCATGCGAGTCGAAGAAGACGTAGTACTGGCCGCTCGGGTCGACGATGCCCGAATCCGCCCAGATCCGAGCGACCTCTTCGATTGCCGCTGCTTCCGTCGTGAACGTGGCGGCGCGGGCGGCACCGCGGGCCTCCGGTGACGCGTCGAGGTCCGAGAGGTCGGACAACCACTGGCCGAAGTGGTCGAGGCCGGCATATCCGTTCTCGAAGAACAGCATCGCGCTCGGAAGGTAGCGGTTGCCCCTGTCGACCCGGAGGTGCTCCGACCTAGGTTGGTCAGCATCCTTGATCCGGGAGATCACACCCAGACGGGGCCTGAGCACCAACCTCTGCCTCGCCGCTTCGTCAGTGATGATGTAGGTCTCCGACTCTCGACCCCGGAAGAACACAGAGAACGCCACGTAGGCCTCCTGAGGGTCGCCCACCGAGACTCGTTGATCGTTGCCATCACCGGCAGCGAAGACGAACAGCTTCGGTCCGGGACTGTAGGGGCGGGCCATGTGCGTCCTTCGTTCACGTGTGAAAGCTCCGCCAGCGTAGTGGAACGATCTGACACGACCGCGGCCTGATCATGGGCGTGCTGCGCGCGGTGGCCCTGCGCGAGCAGACCAGCCGTTCGCAAGCCCTCAGCCGGACCGCGATCAGGCTGGGCACCGTGGTCGCAGGGGCGCTCGACATCGACGACGGTGCCAGCGCGAGCGCAATTCCGCAGTGCATTGTCAGATCAACGATTCGTGTCACTCCACTCGCTCGGAGCCCTATCGCGCGACGGCCGAGGCAGCACATCCTGATTTCGCGACCCCCCCCGTGCCGCAGCCAGACCCGCCGCGCGGTCCGGCCCACTGCCGCACGTGTCCGTTGCCAGATTCTCCGGTCAACAAGGGAGCACTCACACCATGGATAAGGCCGATCAAGCCCCGCGCTGGACTCGTCGAGCGGTCCTCACCACGACCGCCGGTCTGGGCGCGGCAGCCACCCTGCTCGCCACCGTAGGCACTGGTTCCCCGGCGTCCGCCTGGACGAGCACCACACACGCCCCGTACCGGTACTGCGGCGACTGCTTCGTGATGTTCTATTGGGGCTTCGCTCCCAGTGGGCGCTGTGCGGCGACGGGCAGCACGCACCGTCAGATCGGCTGGATCTTCAAAATCCCGTTCGGGGGCGGCTGGACGCCCAACGACCAGCCCGACTGGCGGTGGTGCCGGAACTGTTTCGGGCTGTTCTTCAGCGGCTTCTGGCCGAACTACGGTCGCTGCATCGGCAACAACGTCGAGAACATCCAACACCAGCCGGGTTCCAGCATCCCCTTCAACTACGTACTGCCGCACGACATCGGCGAGCCACCTGGCACCCAGGCGAACTGGGAGTACTGCATCAACTGCTCCCAGTTGTTCTACAACGGCTGGGCCCCACAGCGAGGGGTGTGTTTCCGCTTCGGCGGGCCGCACGTCCCGGACCCGGGCGCGTTCCACTTCGCCATCCCCGTCTCCAGCTACCAGTAGTGCTCCGTGGCGCCGCGGGCGTACCCGCCGGTTTGCTGCGGCCTGAGCCGACACCTACTCGGCTTCGACCTCGGTCCGGTAGACGGTCATGCCGCGACGCTGGTAGTTGCCCAGCGCATTCGGATGGTCGAACGAGCAGGTGTGCAGCCACACCCTGCGCACGGCCGGAGAGTCCAGGGCCACCGTGTTCCAGGCTTGCCGGATGGTCAGCGTCAGCGCATGGCCGCCGAGACCTTTCCCGATATGTTCTGGCAACAGCCCGAAGGCGGTGATCTCCACATCTCCGCCCGGGTGGGGCTCCACATTCGCCACCCCCACGATCTCGTCCTTTAGGGTGATGAACCGGTACTGGCGCAGCGGAAGAGACCGCATGAACTCCTGCCACTCTTCGTTCGTGCGAGACGCGCAACGCCACCCGTGGGGCGCCCCGACCTGAGCATTGATGGCGTGCACGAGCGGCAGGCCAACGTCGACGCGCCGTAGGGAGAGTTCCGGCACGACCTTTCCCGGTCGCAGGTCCGTGGCGTTGTTCATCTCCAGGTACGTGACAACCTTTGCCATGCCGGCAGGCTACCCATCGATCCGGGTGGGCCCAACACGAGCGCTGCGGACGACGCGGATCGCCTCCGAGCGGCTCCCATCGACGTGCCCGATGGCGTCGCTTCGACACCATCCCGCGACCTGTCGAGGCCGGGGCGGGGTTTCCGGGAACGCGAGATTCGGGCATATACCTGGGCATTGCTCGAGGGGAGACGGCAATGCTGGTAACTGGTTATCTCGGCGCGGTGCTCATCGGTGCCCTCGTCGGCCTGCTCGGCCGACTCATCCTGCCGGGGAGGCAGCGGATCGGCTTCTTCGCCACGTTCGTCATCGGCGTCGGCTCCGCGGTGCTGGGCACAGTGGTCGCCAGGGCGCTTGATATCGACGACGGGGCCAACGTGGAGGTGTGGGTGCTGCGCTGGGACTGGGTAGTGCTCGCGATCCAGGTCGGCGTCGCGATCATCGCCGTGGCGCTGGCGAACATGCTCACCTTCACCCGGCTCGCCGGCGGCGACGACAAGCCCCGTCGGCGGGCTCGTCGCAGCCAGGCCAAGAGCTGAAGAGTCGGTCAATGGGCGAGCCGCGGAGGGACCACCCTTCCGACTGGTCCCTCCGCTGTTGCTGGTGAGTGGCTAAACTTCAGGTTGGCAGGCGCAAACTGGCCCGGCACATCACCGACGCCGGGTTCGCCGAGATCCGCCGGCAACTGACCTACAAGACCAGGTGGAACGGCAGCCGGCTGATCCTGGCCGACCGCTGGTATCCCTCCTCCAAGACGTGCTCGAGCTGCGGCGCGGTGAAAACCAAGCTCGCCCTGTCCGAGCGTGAATACCAGTGCGAATCGTGTGGCCTGTTCCTCGACCGGGACCTCAACGCCGCCCGCAACCTGGCCGCGCTCGCGGCTGACGCAACAACCGCCGGGAGTGGCCCGGCGGCTGGACGTGGAGCCGACCGCAAGACCCCACTCCCGGGGCTGGTGGCATTGAAACGTCAACCCGGCACCGCACCAACGGATCAGACCGGGACCGTCCCACCGCAGGGCGGGACTGCAAACCGCGCGCTCGCTAGAGCGCACTGAGAGGCAACGGTGTTCCCGCACCCTCTCGAGGGCCCGTCCCTTCAGACGGCGCCTACTCGCAGAAGACCCGCACTGTGGCATCGGGTGAATCCACCTCCACGGTGACCTCGTCGAGGTGCTCCACGAGCGCCTCCAACTGCTCGGGCTTGAGCTGCGTCAGGTCGATCGGCACACCCGAGTCGCTGAGTGACGCATTGGCCTTGACCAGGGCCTGCGGCGGGATCAGCGCCGCCAGCCGTACACCGGCCCGCAGCAGTTGCAGTGGCACCCGCACGTTGACCCGCGACGGCTCGCCGTTGTCGGTGGCGTCCACCATCACCCGCAGGTACTTCACCTTGCCCTTCGGCCGGACGTCGTGACTCACCGTCGCCGGTGCTTGGTCCCGTTCGAGTGCGGTGATCAGCTGCTCCGCCTCCTCAGCGGTGATCTTGCCGGCGGCCAGCATGTCGAGGATGTCCTTGCGTTGTTCGGTCATTCGAACCTCTCCTATCGGATAGCCACGAACACGGCCGTGCGGCAGTGCTCGATGTCGAAGCGGGCGCCGGGCAGCGCCGAGATGACACGCCAAGCGGCGCCGAGTGCCCGCACCACACCGATGCGGAACACGACGCAGGCCACGATCGCCGCCAGCACGACCAGGACCACGACCGGGAAGAGCACGAGCGCCACAGGGATCACCGGAACCCAGACGCGGATGGGCCGGCGGTCCGGGCGGTTGACCTTGACGGTCACCAACTGCGGCATCACGTCCGGCCGTCCAGCTCGGCCAACGCCTGCTGTGCGGTGATCTCACCGCGGCGCAACCGGTCGATGACGTCGGCTCGCGAGGGCGCCGGGTCGGTCTCGACGAAGTCGAGCATCTGCGTGATCCGGTTGAGCCGTGACTTGATCGTCGGGTAGCTCACCCCGAAGATGCGTTCCATCTCCTTGATCGAGCCGTGGCAGCGCACGAACGCCGTGACGAAGACCTGGTCATCGACGTTGAGCTGAGCCAGTTGCGGTGGCTCGAACTCGCCCTCGATCGCGACGCCGTTGCTCGCCAGGCGCACCCGCTCGACGACGAACGGCTGCCCCCGCGTCAAGCTGGTCAGCTCCTGCCAGTCCATCGCCTGTTCTGTCATACCTCAAGTTGTATCTTAAGAATCCTGAACTTAAAAGATGTTGACCTTAATTTTCTTAAGGCGGCGCTCGGCGGGAAGGACGGAGTCGATCTCGCCGTCGGATGGGGAATGCAAACCGCGACGGGACCCGAAGAGGTCTCGCCGCGGTCGAAGGGTTTTGCTTGCCGGGCGCCCAGCGGGCGGGAGCGGGCAACCCCGACTCCCGTCCACGGCAAGCGGATCAGCACATCCGGATGTACCAGACCGGCGAGAAGTCGACGGCTTCCCAGGCGACCCCAGAGCTGAAGCCGCGGATCGGGTTGCGGTTCTGGTCCATGATGTCGGCCCAGGCACCCCAGGTCTGGTTGTTGTAGATGGAACCCCAGCCGTTCCAGTTGGTGAGCGAGTACCACCGGCACTGGTACAGCACGAACATGCGTCCGCCGAAGTAGGTGTCGGTGTAGACGCAGGTGGCGCCGTACGGGCAGGCACCGACAGCCTGGGACGAGACGCCGCTGATGCCGGCGTACGGATTGTCGGCCGCGCTAGCGGTTGCCGGGTTGGCCGGCTGCGCCGCGACGTTGACGACCGGTTGGTCGGCCGGGCCCGCGGTGGCGGCCGACGGCGCTGCCAGCGTGGCGATGAGGGCCGCGAAGGCCGCGATCAGGAGCATGCGTAGCTTCATGCATCCACGATCCCCGATGACCCTGGAAGCAGAGGGTGTTTCACCTGTGACGGAAAGTACCCCTTCCGTTGGGGCGTCAACGACCTGGCATTTCGGCCGGGGTCGTGATTGTGACCCGGTGGCCCGCGCGGACCGCCACTAAGATGCCGGGATGGGCAGGTTCCTGGCGCTCTTCCACGGCGCGGCTGACGACGCCGACAAGGCCGACCTCACCGAACAGCAGCAGACCGAGTTCATGAACGCGTGGGCGTCGTGGCGCAGGCCAACGAGAAGGCCATCGTCGACCCCGGCGCTCCCTTGAACGCCAAGAAGCGGGTCACGGCGCGAGGTGTCGAGGACTTCACCGACACCCTGATCGCCTACACCGTGGTGGGGGCGGGCTCGCACGACGAGGCGGTTCAGATCTTCTCCGGGCACCCGCACCTGAGGCTGTTCGCCGGAAACTCGATAGCGGTCCTGGAGTGTCCGCCGCCGCCCGGCTGACACTCGCGCCCCGCCCACGATCCACTCGCCGGGAACACGAAACCGCGGCGGGACCCGGAGAGGTTCCGCCGCGGTCGACGAGCGTTGCCTACCAGGGACCCCAGGTGAAGGCTTGGTTCTCCGACGTCGTGTAACAGGTGAACTGCATCATGTCGGCGCCGTTCAACCTCGAGTTGGCCTCCACCGCCATGCACTTGCCGGTGCCCCGGTTCTTCAGCTGGTAGTAGTCAGCGCTCCCGGAGGCGAAGAGCTTGATGGGCAGCCACTGGTCGTTGAGCCGGGCGTCGCCGCACACCTGCGTGGCGATCTTCGCTCGTTCGGTGGTCACCGCGCCGCGGACGGCCATGCACCTTCCGCCGTTGTTGAAGGAGATGCGGTAGTAGCCCGAGCTGGTCGTGGTGAAGGTCCAGTTGCGGTTCGGTCCGCTCTCGCAGAGATGCTGGTCGACCACGACGTTGAGCGCTGACGAGAACGCCTCGGGCGACAGGCAGTGCAGGTTCGTGAAGGGCTGGATCACCCACGGACCAGAGGAGGCGGCCGCCGCCGGGCTGCCGGTGCCTACCAGCATCGCCGCGATCATGGTGAGCACCGTCACCAGGCTGGTCATCATCTTGCGCTTCATAAGAGCCCTTCGCGGTCCACAATGGAGTGTCGCTGAGGCTAGACGATCACCATCGATGCGCGCCACTCGGCCCGGGACGTCCGGCGTGGGCCAGGATGCACGTCCGGATCACTCGAAGAACTTGATGCTGAACCCGGTGTCGGCCGTCGGACCTGGCACGTTGGCGCGGCGGTAGGTGGTGTTGCCCCACCAGCAGAAGGTGCCGGTGTACCAGTAGCGGTTCGCCCAGGAGTACGCGGTGCCCTTGGGCACTCCGTGGTACATCAGCGGGAACCTCGGCCCGGCGGGCGGGCTGGTGGCGATGTCGCCGTTGAGCAGCACGAAGCTGTGGTGGCCAGGCCCGTTCACGTGCAGGGTCGGATCCCAGCCAGCCATCATGGTGGCCCGGTTCGAGCCGAACAGGCAGCCGTTCGACTTGTACCAGTCCCACACGTACGTCGGGTCGCCGCCGGCGCGCAGCCGCAGGTCCGCGAGACAGTACTGGTCGCTCCAGCTGCCGTTGGCCGAGTAGACGATGTGGAGCTGCCCGTTGGGGTCCCTGATCGCCTCGGGGGACTCGTTGATGAACGGGTTGCCGACGACGCGCTCCCAGCTCTCGCGGGGCTGGGAGATGACGTACCGGCCACCGCTCGGGGTTAGCGGGTCGCTCATCCGGCTGAGGTAGATGTTCTGTTCGACATTGGTGTCCCCGGCCCAACCCGACCAGACGAACCACCGCTGCCCGTTGAAGGTGAACAGGCTGCCGTCGATGGCCCACCTGCCGTCGGGTAGCGCGAGCTGGCGCTCGGCCGTGTAGCCGCTGGCCGGTGACGCCGAGTGGATCGCGTACATGCGGTGGGCGGTGCCGCGCCCGGCCGAGAAGTAGATGTAGTAGCGGCCGCCATCTGTGACGATCTCCGGGGCCCAGACCTCACCGAGGTTGCGGCTGTCCGTCCAGACCTGCCGTGCGGGCGCGGCGGCCAGCGTGTCGGGAGAGGCCGCCTGTCGAACGGCGATCCCGCCGTTGACCGACTGAACGGAGATGTAGGTGGCGCCGACGCGGATCACGCTGGGATCGGCGGCTCGCAGGCTGGTCTGCCCGGCCGCCGCCGGAGCCGCGCCGAGCAGGGGCAAGCCGGTGGCGAGCACGACGGCCAGCAGGACGGAGAGGAGTCGCGGAAGGGCTCGGCTACCGACATTCACGATCGGGATTCCTCTCCTCGAACGGAGCTGGAAGCAGTAATCGACACCCATAGATTAGGGCAGGAGTTGTGAGTCGCATCCTGGCAGCCGCTGCGCCTGCCTGACTCGAAAGACCTGTTGCGAAAGTAAGCCGAGGGGGCGTATAACCGAAAGGAGTCTTTCGCTAAGGGGTGTCTTGTGGAGCTGAACGAGCCGGAACGCCGGGTGCGCGTCCAGGACGCCACCAAGCTGCGCGTGCTCGCGCACCCGTTGCGCCTGCGGCTGCTGCGCTATCTGCTGGCCGCCGGCCCGAGAACCGCCGCGCAGTGCGCCGAGGCCCTGGACGACACCGGATCGAACTGCAGCTACCACCTGCATCAACTGGCCCGGCACGGCCTCATCGAGCGGGTCCACGCCGACGGGGCCAACCGGCGTGACCGGCCGTGGCGTGCCGCCGCCACCGGGCTCGAATTCCGCCCGGACCCCGATGATGCCGAGGGGCAGCAGATCACCGACGCGCTGACCGCCCTGGAGCTCGACGAGGTGTTCCGATCGTTGCAGCGCTACCACCATCAGCAGGACAAACTGACCGATGATTGGCGGGAGAGCGCCACCTTCCACAGCTACACGCTCTCGCTCACTCCGGAGGAGCTGCGGCATCTCGCCCTGACCCTGGACGCCGTCATCCGGCCGTACCTGCGCCCGTTGCGCACCGCGCCCCCGAGCGACGCCCGGCCCGTCACTCTCAACCTTCAGGCGTACCCCACGCCGGAGTTCCTCTAGATGGTGACCCTGCTGCGACACCGCGGATTCGCCCTGATCTGGGCTGCCGGGCTCTTCTCCAGCGTGGCGAGCTGGCTGCTGCTCACCGGGCTGCCGATCTACGTGTTCGGGGTGACCGGCTCGGCGCTCACCACCTCCGCCGTCTTCCTCGTCGAGTTGCTGTGCGGCATCACACTGGGATCGTTCGCGGGTGCTCTGGCCGATCGTCTCGACCGGTTCCGGCTCATGAGTTGCGTCGCTGCGCTCCAGGCCGCCGTGGTGATCCCGCTGCTCGGCCAACCCGACCACCACCTGTGGATCATCTCCCTGGTCGCCGGGGCCCAGGCGGTGCTGACGCAGACGTTCGACTCCGCCCGCAACGCCGCGCTGCCACGCCTCGTCGAGCCCGCGCACCTGGTGCGCGCCAACAGCGTGATAGCGCTCAACATGAGTGTGGGACGGCTCATCGGGGGTTCGCTGGGCGGGTTCGCGATCACCCGCGACGGCACCCGTTACCTCGCTGTCGGTGCCGCCGTGGGCTTCGTGATCACGGCGGCCCTGATCGCCGCCGGGCGCCGGGCCGCCCACCATGCAACTGCGCAGCAGGCGACCCCGGACCGTACGTCGTCGTTCTTCACCGCCTGGCGACACGGCCTCACGGCGATGCTGCGCAACCGCGCCGTCCGGATAACGATCGTGAGTGTGGCGTTGGGCGGCATCGCGCAGGGCCTGTTCGTGGTGCTCTTCGTGGTCTTCGTCAGCCGCGCGCTGCACGCCGACGGCACCCTCACCGGTGTGCTGCGCGGCGTTCAGGCCATCGGTGGGGTGGCGGGTGGGCTCATCGTCGGCCTGCTGGGCGCCCGACTCAGCCCTCGGCTGCTGATGAGCCTCGGGGCGACCACCTTCGCCCTGATCAGCCTGGTCATTTGGAACGGACCGGCGGTCAGCCGTCAACCCGAGTGGTACATCGGGTTGTTCATCCTGGTCGGTGCGCCGGGCATCGCGTACGCCAGCGGAGCTTTCGCGCAGATCCAACAGAGCGTGCCCGACACCGAGTTGGGCCGGGCCTTCGGCGTCTACTTCGCGATCTTCAACGCCTCGCAGGGGCTGGGTATGGCGGCGGCCGGCCTGCTCGGCGACGTGCTCAGCGTCGTACTCGTGCTCAACGTGCAGGCCCTGCTGTACCTGGCTTCCGGTGCGGTGGCCTACTTTGGCCTGCGTACCGTCCGGCAGCAGCGTCATGTCGTACGGCGGCGCGCCACCGTCGACGTCGGGTAGACCATGCTCGTCGCACCGACTGCGGCGGTCCGGCGGGAGGCATGGCCCGTGGCTTCCTCAATCCTGCTGCTGCCGCCGGCGGCGCAGCACGTGCACGAGCACGGCAGTCAAGCCCAGGATGATGATCACGGCGGATGTGCCCACGAATGCGTCTGGATAGCGCTCACCGATGGTGCTGGCGAGCACGTACCCGATGATGGTGCCCAAGACTATGAGGAGTACGCCGAGAGTCGGTCGTTTCACTGGGCTCACTCCTCAGTGGCAGCCGGACCTGACCCTGTTGGTTGTGCTCGAAGTCGTCGTCGGCCAAACCTGTGGGAGGGCTGGCGCGTCGAACAGGCTCGTCAGGTGGTCAAGGACTTGTCGTTCGAGCCTTACGCCGGGCGAGTGTGTCGCGGATGGCGAGAACGACGAGCGAGAGTGGTACGAATACCCAGAGCTGAAGCACCGTGTACCGGCGCAGATCCCGGTCGATGTCGACGCCTGCCAGTTCGGCTTCGAGGGCGCCGGGTCGTCTCAGCGCCAGCGCGTATATGGACAGCGGTGCGTAGTTGAGACCTGCGCCTGTCAACCACAGGCCGATCGCTCGGGTGCTGAGGCCGCTGGACGACGTCAGCAGCCAGATGCCCCACGTCACCATGAGAACCACGCCGACGAGGAACTCGGCCAGAATGATCCGCCGTCGGCGGGTCGTTCCTCGGCTGCCGTACATGTCGATGGCCGCCAAGCGACGCACGTTCATCAGAACGATGATGCCACCGGGGGACAACCCCGGGGTTGCGGCGGCACCGGCAGCACGACCCGATGATCCACTCGCGTTCACGGAAGTCGGAGTGTCCCGGTTCCAAGGACACCCCGACTTCACGAAACCCGAGTCGATCTTCGCCACCGAGGGGAAGTGGGGACGGGGCCGCCGGCCACGCCGCTGCGCCTATACGGCCAGGACGGCCTTGAGTGCCGTGTCGAGTGCCTGGTCCGCCGGGACGGGTACGTCGGGGACCACTCCGACGCCTTCCCAGTTGGTACCGGTGACGCTGTTGATGGTCCGGGCGGTCGGCACTGTCACGAGGATGTGTTCGGTGACCGGGTGGCGGGCCGTCGGATGCGCGCCGCCACGCGTCGTCTCACCGACGACGACGGCCCGGCCGTGCGCCTGAAGGGTGTACGCCACGTCCTCGCCGCCGGAGAACGTCATCGCGCTGGTGAGCACGTGGACCGGGCGGTCCGCGTAGC
This sequence comes from Micromonospora sp. NBC_00330, assembly GCF_036136635.1. Classification (NCBI taxonomy): domain Bacteria; kingdom Bacillati; phylum Actinomycetota; class Actinomycetes; order Micromonosporales; family Micromonosporaceae; genus Micromonospora; species Micromonospora sp. NBC_00330. The sequence continues at coordinate 2,847,277 of NZ_CP108012.1, read as the reverse complement.
GCGGCGCGGGCAGGTGCGCGGTCGTCCAGAACTGCCGGGTCGCGCCGGTGGACCGCTCGTAGAAGTCGTTGAGGTGCACCTGGTCGTCGCGGAAGAAGTAGCTGCACCACATCGCGGCTCCCTCCGGTGTTCCGCCGGAGCAGGCGCGCAGGTCCAGGATGAGCGCGGAGCTGAGGGTGACCAGTTGCATGGCCGCGCCGATCGCGGCGGCGCCTTCGTCGGCGTACGCGATGCGCCGCACGTCGATGAGCCCGACGTTGCCGTCCAGGTGCTCGACCCGGCGGATGCCCTGGTTCTCCGCCCTGAGCAGGGCGAGGAACGCGGCCCGCCCTCCGTCTTCGTCGGCTGGATCCAGCGACTGCGGCTGGTCCGACCACAGCAGCCGTAGATGCTTGTCCGGGCAGACCTCTTGAAGGTGAGCGGTCAGCGTCTCGCAGAGCGCCGGCCCGTCCAGGTTGTCGTACTCGCCTGCCGCGAGACGGCGCCGGATCGCGGCGTCGATGTCCGGGACCTTTTCCGGAAAGACGTACCCGGCCTCGATCCGGTCCAGGGCCTGTCCGATTATCTGTTCGTTTGAGAGCACGGCGGGCAACGGTAGACCGCAACCAGCCTCATGACTACCGAGTTTCCCGCAGGGAATCAGGAGCGCGGCAGTATGCCCACTAGCGACGTGATGATGGCGACCCGCAGAGCTGTCCGTAGGTCGACATGGTGGACCGCGAGCGCCGGCTCGGACTCGTAGACGGCGAGCAGGCTCGGCGGAGGCGAGGTGTAGGCGGACAGCGCGCCACCCATGATCAGGGCGTTCAGGCAGAACAGCTCGGCGTTGTCGCCGAGCTCGGGTAGGTGCCGCCGGACGAGGTCGGCCATCACCGCGAGGTTGCCCAGTGCGGCCCGCTTGTGCCGGCGGACCACCTCGACCGAGACGTTGTGCTCAAGCACCCCGCCCTGCGCGCCGAAGAGATCGCAGAGCACCGTCTGGGCGGCGAGCGACCGGCTGAGCACGTCGGCCGTCTGCTGCGCCCGTTCCATCGGGGACCGGCTCAGGTCGACACCGTGGGCCAGTTCCTGGTCCAGTTCGGCCAGCCAGGTCGTCGTGCGGTCGTCCAGCAGGTCGAGCAGCACCGCCTCGCGGGACTCGAAATAGCGCAGCACCGCCGTCTTGGCCAGGCCGACCCGCCTGCTCAGCTCGTTCAGGGTCACCTCGGCCACCGACATCTCGTCGAGCATCGCCGAGGTGGTCTCCAGGATGGCCCGGCGCCGCGCCTCACGCTGCTCCTCGCTGCGCGCCCGCTGGAACGTCATGACGCCAACCCTAGCTTAGGTACCGGCGGTCCCTTGACAGCGTACCGGCGGTACCTTACCGTTTCGAACGTAAGTTACCGGCGGTACATAAGGAGCCTGAGATGAAGTGGACCGAGCAGCAGATCCCGCGCCAGGACGGCCGGGTCGCCGTGGTCACCGGCGCCAACACCGGGCTCGGCTTCGAGACCGCCCGGCGGCTCGCCGAGCGCGGGGCGTCAGTCGTGCTGGCCGTGCGCGACACGCAGAAAGGCAAAGTTGCCGCCGCCCGGATCAACGGCGATGTCTCCGTACGGGAACTGGATCTGACCTCGCTGGAGTCGGTACGCGCCGCCGCGGACGACCTACGCGCCGCCCACCCGCGGATCGACCTGCTGATCAACAACGCCGGCGTGATGTACACCCCGAAGCAGACCACCCGAGACGGCTTCGAGATGCAGTTCGGCACCAACCACCTGGGCCACTTCGCGCTCACCGGCCTGCTGCTCGGCCTGCTGCTGCCCGTGCCCGGCTCCCGGGTGGTCACCGTCAGCAGCGTCGGCCACCGCATCCGCGCCGCCGTCCACTTCGACGACCTGCAATGGGAACGGTCCTACGGCCGGGTCGCCGCCTACGGCCAGTCGAAGCTCGCCAACCTGATGTTCACCTACGAGTTGCAGCGCCGGCTCGCCGCGCACGGCACCACTGTCGCCGTGGCCGCACACCCCGGCATCTCCAACACCGAGTTGGCCCGCAACGCCCCGGCGGTCGTCCGCCGGCCGCTCACCTGGCTCGCCCCCGTGATCACCCAGTCCGCGGTGGCGGGCGCGCTGCCCACCCTGCGGGCTGCCACCGACCCGTCCGTCCTCGGTGGGCAGTACTACGGCCCCGACGGCCCGGGCGAGGCGCGCGGCTACCCGAGGCTGGTCACGTCCAGCCCCGAGTCCTACGACGTGAGCGTGCAGCAACGCCTCTGGGCCGTCTCGGAAGACCTCACCGGCGTGCAGTTCCCGGTGGGCCAGGTAGCCGCCACTGTGTGATCGTGCCCGAGTCGGGGCGCCCCGACTTCACCGGCGACCCGAGTCGATGTCGTGCCAGGCGGGACCCGGACAGGTCCCGCCGCGGCGTGAGGGCGTTGCTCAGTCCAGGCCCCAGGTGAAGGCCTGGTTGTTCGAGGTGGTGTAGCAGGTGAACTGCATCATGTCGGCGCCGTTCTGCACCGAGTTGCCCTCGACCGCCATGCACTTTCCGGTGTTGCGGTTCTTCAGCTGGTAGTAGTCGGCGCTCCCGGAGGTGAACAGCTTGATCGGCAGCCACTGGTCGTTGAGGCGGGCGTCGCCACACCCCTGCGTGACGATCTTCTCCCGTTCGGTCTTCGACGCGTTGCGGACGGCCATGCACTTCCCGCCGTTGCGGTAGGAGATCTGGTAGTAGCCCGAGCTGGTCGTGGTGAAGTTCCAGTTGCGGAGCGGTCCCCTGTCGCAGAGGTGCTGATCGACCACGGTGCCGCTCGCCGACGCGTACGCCTCGGGGTGGAGGCAGTAGAGGTTCGTGAACGGCTGGATCACCCACGGGCCGGTGGTGGCTGCCGCCGCCGGGCTGCCGGTGCCGATCAGCGTCGCCGCGATCATGGCGAGCGTCGCCACCAGGCTGGTCATCGTTCTGCGCTGCATGAGGGGCCTTTCCTTGGTCCAAAGTGGAGTGAAGGGGTAAGGCTAACGATCATGCTCGATGTGCGCCACCGTCGGCGGCGGCTAGATGATCCACTCGCGTTTACGGAAGTCGGGGTGTCCAGGAGTCCGGACACCCCGACTTCACGAAACCCGAGTCGATCTCGGCCGCAGGGCGTTGCCTAGGACGGGGAGAACCAGGTGAAGGCCTGGTTGTTCGACGTCGTGTAGCAGGTGAACTGCATCATGTCGGCGCCGCTCTGCACCGAGTTGCCCTCGACCGCCATGCACTTGCCGGTGTTGCGGTTCTTCAACTGGTAGTAGTCGGAACCACCGGAGCCGAAGAGCTTGATCGGCAGCCACTGGTCGTTGAGGCGGGCGTCGCCGCACACCTGCGTGGCGATCTTCGCCCGCTCGGTGGTCACCGCGCCGCGGACGGCCATGCACCGCCCGCCGTTGCGGTACGAGATGTGGTAGTAGCCCGAACTGGTCGTGGTGAAGATCCAGTTGCGGCTCAGTCCGCCCTCGCAGAGGCGCTGCTCGACCACGACGTTGAGCGCCGACGAGTAGCCCGCCGGGTGGAGGCAGTAGAGGTTCGTGAAGGGCTGGATGATCCACGGGCCCGAGGAGGCCGCCGCCGCCGGACTGCCGGTGCCGATCAGCGTCGCCGCGATCATGGCGATCATCGCCACCAGGCTGGTCATCGTTCTGCGCTTCATGAGGGGCCTTCCGTCGTCCACAGTGGAGGGACCGATAAGGCTAGCGATCATGCTCGATGCGCGCTACCCCCGTGCGCGTGGCCGGCGATTCGTGGGCGGCTGATCTCCGGAGCGGGCCCTTATGGCTGCGACGGCTCGGGCAGGTTGTGGCGTGCCCAGGCGGCGAAACTCGTGAGGGGAATGCCGAGGGCCCGCGCGTACTCCGGGCGGGCGGGTTGGCCGACGACGTTCATCTGCTCGTGGGAGATGCCGGCCCACTCCGGCATACCTGCGGCGACCGCCTCCTCCTCGGTCATGTCGGGCGCGGTCAGCTCGGCGCCCAGAGCGTCGGAGAGCGTCTTGGCGATCTCCGTCATCGTCAGGTGGTCGCTCGCCAGCTCCAGCTCAACTCCGTGGAACCGGTCGGGTTCGGCGATGGCCGCGGCGGCTGCGCGGCCGATGTCGTCGACCGCGACGAGGGAGAGCGAGGTCTGTGGCTTGATGACCGTCGCCAGCCCGCCGGCGACGCCCCGGGGGAGCAGGTACGCCACCGAGGGGAGGAGGTTGTCCATGAAGAAGCCCGGCTTGATGAGCGTCCAGTGCGTGAAGCCCGCCTCGCGTACCCGATCCTGGATTGCGGCCTTGGTCGTGTAATAGGGCTCCATCGTCGCCCAGCGGCCCTCGGCCCAGCCGGGCGCCTCGGTGTGCTGGCCAGCGCCACTGACTGACGTGTGTACGAACTGCGGCACCTTCGCGGCCAGCGCGCTTTCGATCAGGTTGACGCCCTGGGTCAGCTCGCCGTCGAAGTTGATGGTGTTGCCGTCCATCGCGGGCATCTGCACCGAGAAGACGGCCCGTGCTCCGTGCGCGGCCCGGACCAGCGAGTCGCGATCGTCGAGGTCTCCGGTGACCAGTTCGGCCCCGAGGGCCTCGACCGACCGCGCCCGGTCGGTCGAGGGATCACGGACCAGTGCCCGGACGGGTACGCCGGCCGCGAGCAGGGCGCGAGCGGTGGCACCACCCTGCCTTCCCGTGGCGCCGGTGACCAGGACGGGTGCGGAATCGGTGGGCATGCGGAGTCTCCTGTCACGGGGTGAACGATAAACGGCGGGGTCCGCCGTTTATGCTTCGCTAAGATACGGCGGACCCCGCCACTTAGCAACCGTGAGGTGACGCCATGTCCAGCCAGCGAGCGGACGCCCGGCGCAACTACGCGCGCCTGCTGGCCGTGGCCGAGCAGGAGATCGCCGCGCACGGCGCCGACGCGTCCCTGGAGCAGATCGCCCGCATCGCCGGAGTCGGCTCGGCCACTGTGCGCCGACACTTCCCCAGCCGCCACGCGCTGCTGGACGCCGTCTTCCGCGGCGTGATCGAGAACCTCGGCGCTCGTGCCCGCGACCTGTCCGACGCCGCCGACGCGCGGGCCGCGCTGATGGACTGGCTCGCCGCCGTCAACGGGAACGTCGCCACCATCAGAGGCCTAGCCATGGCGCTGACCCGCGACTGCACCGCCAACCCCACCGAGGCGCACGAGCACTGCGCCTCCGCGCAGCTCACCGAGGCGGGCGAGCCACTCGTGCGCCGGGCCGCAGCGGCCGGCGCGGTGGCCCCAGACCTGACCATCACCGACCTGCTCGCGCTGATCACCGGCATCGCCCTGGCCACCGAGCACCACGCCGATCCCGCCGCCGCCGCGACCCGACTACTCGACCTGACGGTGGCGGGAATCAGCCCAGGGCAGGGTAAGCGCGCCTGACCTCCGACCACGACCCTGGCTGATCATGGAGTTGTGGTGCCGGTTTGGGGATGCATCGCGGCTTCTGCGGCCCACCACAACTCCATGATCGACCACGGCCAGGGCGGGCCGGCCGGCTGGGCGGGGTGGGTGGGTGGGTGGGCGTCAGCTTGCGGGGGTGAACGGGGCCAGGAGCAGATCGGTGAGGCGCCGCCTGGCCTCCTCGTCGCCGCTCAACCGCAGCGCGCCCGACTCCATCGCCGCGTCCATGGTGATCTCCTGGCCGCAGACGGCCCGGAGGGTGTCAAGGTCGGTGGTGAGCGCCGCGTCGGGGTCGGACGCCGTGCCGCGCCGGAGCTGCACCGTCTCGCCGGCGACGTCGGCGAGATACGTGTCGGAGTCGATGTGGAACGCGTAGCTGCCGGCGAGTTCCGAAGCTCGCGCCGGGTCGAACGCCGCCTTGATGCTGAGCAGCAGGGAGTCGATGCCAAGAGCGCCGTCGGGCAGTTGAGGGGACTGGCTTCCCCAGCGCCCGAACTGAAGGAGGATCGGCTCCAGGGCGCGGCCCCATTCGGTCAGCTCGTAGAGGTGGACCCGCGTCGGCGGGCCCAGGTCCCGCCGGCGCACCACGCCGTGCTCGGTCAACTGGCGCAGCCGCTGGCTCAGCACGTTCGGGCTCACCCCGGGTAGGCCGCCGAGCAGGTCGTTGAACCGCCGGGGGCCGAGCAGGAGGTCGCGTACCACCAGCAGCGCCCACCGCTCGCCGATGATGTCCAGTCCACGCGCGACACCGCACGGATCTCCGTAACTACGCATGCCGCTCATGGCGTCCACCCTACCTGGATCCTAATTCAGGAGTATCGCTTGTTCTTTAGGAGTTAGACCCCTAGCGTGGTTCACATGAGCCTGCCGCAAGGTGACGTGAAGCTGCTGGACACCCCGTTGGCCCGCCGTCTGCTCGCCGCGTCCCTGGTGGCACGCCTCGCCTACACCAGCAGGGACGGCACGCCGAGGCTGATCCCGGTGAACTTCCTGTGGACCGGCGACGAGCTGGTGGTCGGCGCGTTCGCCGGCACGTACAAGATCCGTGACCTCAGCGCCCGGCCGGACGTGGCGGTCTGCATCGACACCGCAGACGGACTTCCGGAGGTGCTCATGCTGCGCGGCACGGTCACCCTGACCGAGGTCGCGGGCGTCCTGCCGGAGTACGCCACCATCCAGCGCGTGGGGATGGGCGACGAGATGGGCAACGCCTACCTGGCGGCGATAGATCAGCCGGGCCTGCGGATGGTCCGGATCGGCCTACGCCCCAGCTGGGTCGGCGTCGTCGACTTCCAGGAGCGCTTCCCGGCTCGCACACCGCAACCCGTCCGAGCCGCGCTCGGCGGCGGTCAGTAAGGCGGCGGTCGGTAACCAGCACGCCGAGGACCCGGATCCCCGGGGCTCACCGCACCATGACGGAGGACGACGTTGCGCAAGATTGTCGTGTCGATGTGGACCACTGTGGACGGGTTCGTCGCCGGCCCCGACGACGAGATGGACTGGCTCCTGGTCGACGACCACCTGCAGAAATACGAGCGGGCCCTGGTGGACGAAGCCGGCAGCCTGATGCTGGGCCGGATCACGCACGCCGACTTCGCCGGTCACTGGCCGTCGACCGCCCAGAACCCCGACCAACCGGACGACGTACGTGGGTATGCCCAACGCCTCGACGCGCTGGAGAAGATCGTCGTCTCCGCCTCGGGAGACATCGCCACCTGGACGAACACCCGGCGGCTCAGCCGCCTCGACGCCGACGAGATCACCGAAATCAAGCGTGGACCGGGCGGCGACATCGTGGTCTACGGCAGTCTCACACTGGTCCGATCCCTCGCGGATCTCCGGCTCATCGACGAGCTGCACCTTCTGGTGCATCCGGTGTTCCTTCGCCGGGGTAGGGCGCTGTTCGACGGTGGTCAGCCGCCGGCACGACTGGAGTTGGTGTCCGCCGAGCCCTTCGCCTCCGGGGTCGTCCTGCTGAAGTACCACCCCGCCTGACGAACTCAGGTGGTGCGGTCGGGCACCGCGCACCCGTCCGGGGCGCACATGCCCTCGGCCGCACCGACAACCGGCAGCGGCTGCGGCGTCGGGTGGCTCTCGGCCCACGCGTTGTCGATGACCACGAGCAGGTCGTCGAGGCCGATCGCCCCGGGGACGGCGAAGCGGCCGTCGAAGACGAGGAACGGCGCGCCGCGTGCCCCGAGGCGCTGTGCCTCGCGCTGGTCGGCCGCCACGCGGGCCCGGTAGCGGCGGCTTCGGAGGGCGTCGGCGGCCCCGGCGCTGTCCAGACCCACCTCGGCGGCGAAGTCGAGGACCTCCTCGACGGTCCACAGCTTGCGGGCCTGCCCGAAGTGCACGCGGAACATCGCCGTCCAGGTCTCGGCGCCGCGCCCCTGGTCAGTCGCGTACGCGAGCAGTTCGTGGGCGAAATCCGTCGGCCCGAGCGTGCGGTCCACCACGTGGTAGGGCGTCAAACCCTCCGCCTCGGCCACTCGCTCGATGGGCCGCAGGACCCGATCCACGGTCGTGGCGGGAGCCCCCGCCATCGTGATCAACTCCCGTTGTGTGACGCCCGCTCGGGGCAGGTCGGGATGTAGCTGGAACGACCGGTGGATCACCTGGACCTGGTCGCCGTATGGGAGTCGGTCCAGGGCCTGGTGGAGCCGGTGGTCCATCAGCCCGCAGTACGGGCAGACGATGTCCGACCAGAACTCGATTTTCATGCTGCTCCTCAATGATTCTCACTTCTTGTTCGTAGCGCCATGATGCATCAGAATCGGAGGGCCACAAAAGGTACATTCATGTGCGTAGCGCGGGCTGCGCGGAGGGGGCGGGGATGAGCGCAGGAGATCTTCGGCGTAGGCGCACCAACGTCCGGGGGAATGTCCGGGCCACTCCCGGGCCCTGCGCGCACTGGAACGACGAGGACGCCGACTTCATCCGGGAGGTCCTGGACCTCGTCGGCGACAAGTGGAGCGTGCTGATCATCGGCACGCTCGCCGACGGCCCCGTCCGCTACTCGGACCTGGGCGACGCGATCCCCGGCATCTCCCAGCGCATGCTCACGCTGACCCTGAAACACCTCCAGCGGACCGGCCTCGTCACCCGGACGTCGTACCCCGAGGTGCCACCCCGCGTCGAATACGCCCTGACCGACCTGGGCAGGTCACTGCTCTCCACCGTCCTGGCCCTGGCGGCCTGGTCCGCCGACCACCACGCCGAGATCCGCCGCCACCAGACGGCGTACGACAGCCGCGCCTCGACCTGACCGACTCATGCTCAGAGCTGGGCGACGACCACCCGGGTGGCCTGGGCGATGAGGGCGTCGTCGGGGGTGGCGTCCTTCGTGTCGCGGCTGGACAGCACGGCGAGCATGATCGGGGCCCGATCGGGCGGCCAGATCACCGCGATGTCGTTGCGGGTCCCGTACCCGCCGGTCCCGGTCTTGTCCCCGACCACCCAGCCGGCCGGCACCCCGGCGCGGACCAGCGCCGCGCCGGTGGTGTTGCCCCGCAGCCAGCCGCGCAGCCCGTCACGGTCCGCCGGTTCCAGGGCAACCCCCACTGTGTACGCCCGGAGGTCGCCGGCCAGGGCCCGCGCGGTGCTGGTGTCCCGCTTGTCGCCCGGCGTTGCCTCGTTCAGCGCGGTCTCGTAGCGGGCGACGTCGGTGACCGTGTCGCCGAGCGCGCGCAGCTTCGCCTCGAACCCCGCTGGCCCGCCGAGGTGGCGCAGCAGCAGGTTGCCGGCCGTGTTGTCGCTGTAGCGCACGGCGGCGTCGGCGAGGGCGCGCAGGCTCATGCCCTCGCCGACGTGCTTCTCGGTGATGGGGGAGTGTGCCACCAGGTCCCGTGCCGAGTACCGCACCACCCGATCGAGCTGGGCGTCGGTGGTGCCGTCGAGCACCTCGGCGGCAGCGAGGGCCTTCCACGTCGAGGCGTACGCGAACCGTTCGTCGGCGCGGTACTCCACAATGCGGCCGGTGCCCGTGTCGACGGCGGAGATCCCCAGTCGCGCCCCGAACTGCTCCTCCAGTCGCCGGAACTCCTGGTCGGCGGCCGGCGACGGGGCGAGCGTCACCTCCGGGCTCGGCGTCGTCCGCGCCTCGGTCGCGTCGCGGCCGCTGCCGCACCCCGCCAACGACACCAGCGTCGACGCCGTGGCCACCACGACCGCCAGCCGTCGAACCGGAACCGCCATCGTCGTTCCTCCTGAAGCGTCGTCGGTCAGGGCAGGATCTCCACGTACCCGTCGCTGCCGTGCACGCGGATCCGCTGCCCGTCGCGAATCAGCCGGGTGGCGTCGAGCACGCTGACGACAGCCGGCAGGCCATACTCCCTCGCGATCACCGCGCCGTGCGTCATCAACCCGCCGACCTCCGTCACCAGGCCGGCGATGCCGACGAACAGGGGTGTCCAGCTCGGGTCCGTGTGGGCCGTGACGAGGATGTCACCCGCTTCGAGGTCGGCCTGCGCCATGTCCAGGATGACGCGGGCGCGTCCTTCGACCGTCCCGGACGACACCGGCACACCGGCCAGGGCGCCGGCCGGCACGTCGTCGCGTCGGTACGCCCCGGTGATCGCCTCGCCGTCGGAGGTCAGCACCCGGGGCGGGGTGAGCGCCTGGTACGACCGGAACGCCTCACGGCGCTGCCGGATCAGCTCGTCGTCCACCCGGTGCGTGCGCGCGACCTGGTGGAACTCCTGGAACGTGAGGTAGAAGACGTCGTCGGTCTCGGCGAGCACCCCGGCGTGCACCAGCCGCTCGGCCTCTGCCAGCAGAGCCTGCTTGTAGATGAAGTAACGGCGGATGATGTCGTACTTCGGGTACTCCCGGTAGCCGGTGAAGGCCCGCACCCGGTCGATCATCCGCGCGGTCTCGTCGGCCTTCCGCTGCCCGTCCGGCAGCGCCCGCAGGCGCGTCAACACCTCCTGCGCCTGCTGCTGTGCCTGCTGTCGGCCCTGCTCGAAGCGCCGCCGGGCCGCGCCCGGCTCGAAGAGCTTGACGTTGTCCAGCAGCACGGGCACGAGCGTGCTGGGGCGTTCGCTCCACCGCGGCCTGGTGATGTCGATCTCGCCGACGCAGCGCATGCCGTACCGGTCGAGATACGCCTCGATGGCGGTGCGCGCCTCGGCCCCGCCCGCGACCTTCGGCAGCTCGTCGAGGAAGTCGTCGTGCGCGACGCCGTCGTGCGCGACGTCACGGAGGAACGCCACCACCTCCGGACAGGGACGGATCACGTCGGCGACGTCGAGCAGCGCCAGCCCCATCTCCGACGTGACGTTGCCGGGCGCGGACAGGGTGAGGGTGTCCGCGGCGTTCTTCTCACCCAGCCACTCGTGCAGCCGGTCGTTGAGCCACCAGGTGGCCTCCATGCCGGCCATGATCGCCTGCATGTTCAGTGGATCACCGAGGACCCGCTTGTGCTCCTTGAAGGCCTCCAGCAGGAAGTCGAACAGCGCCGTACCGGTCACCGTCGCGATGTCGCGCCGCAGGGCGGCGATGGACGTCTCGCTGCGTTCGGTCAGCTCGGTCACGATGGCCGGGTCGGCCTCGGTCGAGGTGGACGGGCCGCCGGTCGTCGGCTTACCCGGACCGCCCTGGTCGGGAAGCGTCGGAATGAAGTCCCGGCGGTCGATCAGGGTTTCCAGCGCGTCCTTCATCAGCGGATCGTCGCGCCCGGCCATCGTGAGGAAGCCGGCGCGGCTGGCGGGGGAGGCCAGCAGTCGGGTGGCGTCGACGAACAACCTCCCGCCGGCCTCCAACATCGGGGCCATGGCCGTCAGCTGCCACATGGAGAGCCCCAGCGGCCGCATGGCGTCGGTCATCATCTGCTGGTGACCGACCGAGAGGTAGACGTGGTTCTCCTGGTCATCGGCCACCGGGATGGGGAACAACGTGGTGATCGGCCGGCTCTGCACGATCTGGAAGTCGTCGTCGACCAAGCACCACTCGATGTCCTGCGGGCGGCCGAAATGCGCCTCGATCCGTCGCCCGAGCCGCACGAGTCGCACCACCTGAGCCTGCGTCAGCGCCGGCTGCTGCTGCCGCTGCCTGTCGATCTCCACTTCCCGGGTGCCGCCGCCGGGCAGAGCGGTGACGGCGCGCTGTTTGGCGGCGACAGTGCCGGTGACGACGTCCCCGTCGCGCACCGTGAAGACGTCCGGGTTCACCAGGCCGGACACCAGGGCCTCGCCAAGGCCGAAGCTCGCGTCCACCGTCGCGACAGTCCGGTTGCCCGTCACCGGGTCCGCCGTGAACAGGATGCCGGAGGCATCCGGAAAGACCATCTGCTGTACGACGACAGCCATCTGGACGGTGCGGTGGTCGATGCCGTTGCGCAGGCGGTAGATGACGGCCCGCTCGGTGAACAGTGACGCCCAGCATCGGCTGACGTGCCGCAGGATCGCCTCCGGCCCCACCACGTTCAGGTAGGTGTCCTGTTGGCCGGCGAAGGACGCAGTGGGCGTGTCCTCCGCCGTCGCGCTGGACCGCACGGCGTAGGCGGCCTGCTCGTCGAACCGGGCGAGCGCCCCGGTGATCGCGGCGGCCAGGTCGCCTGGAATCGCTGTCTCTTCGACGCTGCGCCGGATCTCCGCGCTGAGCGTGCGGATCGCCTCCCGCTCGTCCGGGCTCAGGCGCGACAGTTGATCGAGCCGATCGTCGATCGACGGCGTCTGCGCCATGATCCGCCGGAAGGCGTCCGTCGTCACGCAGAACCCCGCCGGCACCCGGATGCCGTCGATCCGGGACAGCGCGCCCAGGTGCGCGGCTTTGCCGCCGACGACCGACACCTGCGTCTCGTCGACCTCTCGAAGATCCAACAGCGGTGCCCGGTCGCCGCGCTCCCCGTCCATCGACAACACACCCACGTCGCGCCCCCGTTACCTCGTTCGTGCTGGTCCGGCCGCCGATTCTGCGCCACGACCGGGGTCTTGCCGCAAGTCCCCAGGTGCGGTATACGTTAGAAGTGGCAGGGGGAGTGATCTCCTTGCCTTTTGTTGTTCTTCGGGGCCGCCGGGCCCGCTCAGTCGTAGGGGAGTCGGCGCGGCTCGAACCTCAGCCTTCGGCCGAGCTGCCAGGAGGCGGTGGGCCAGGCCGCGGCGAAGCCGGCTATCAGCCCGAGCTGACCGGCGAACCAGAACGTCGGACTGTCGGGTCGCAGGTGTAGCTCCGGAAAGACCACCCGATGCGCGAGGGTCAGCCACACGAACAACGCCACCTCGAACACGGTGATGGTCAGCAGCTCGATCCTGCCGACGCTCGACAGCGCGTGCCAGACCTTTCCGAGGCTGCGACCCGGCCCGGCGAAGTATCGGAAGAGAACGGCGATCGTCACCGCCGTCAGGTAGTCGCCGGCGTAGGCGACCCACAGCGGGTCCTCGGCCGCGTCGAATCTCACTGCGTACAGGGCGACCTCGGCGACGATGAACCCGAGAGCGCAGTGCGCGCCGCAGCGGGACACGTGGGTGACGACGATGCCCCGGCGGGGCCGGCGCGGTTGATCCTCCTGCCGCCGTTGAGAGAACGCCTCGGGTCTGCCCCAGTTCCAGTAGAGGCGGACGGCGGCCGGGCCGATGTAGAGGACTGTCACCAGCCAGACGATCTCCATGACCCGGACCGGCTGACGGTTCCCGCGGAGATAGGTGTCGGCCAGCACGACCGCGAAGCTGACGACGCCGACCGCGAGCGAAGCCCACGAGAGCGCTACGAGCCAGGTTGGATGCATTCCCGCCCCTTCCGCCAGCCGGGCGAGTCTTTCATGGCGTACTCGAACGGATCGGCGGATCGGGCGTTCCCGCGTGCCGGCGCGGACGGATTCACCCCCCCGGCCCCGCCCGGACGGTGGAGCGAACCAGCCGGCCGCTGCACTACGGTGCGAGGGGTGACGAGTGCCCCTCGCGAAGCGGAAGCGCGTGTCGGTCCGATCGGCGCGCTGCTCAGCCGAGTCGTCTTCCTGGCCATCTGCCTACCCGGACCGGTCCTGCTCGTCGCCGCCATGACGCTGAACCCACCGCGATCGTCCAGCGACTTCTGGGGTCTGCTGGTCGGTGGCGTCCTGGCGACAGCCATCGGTGTCGGGTTCGGCGTCTTCGGTTGGCGGGTGGTCGCCCGATCCCGTCGCGACACGCGCCGGCTGTCCGCCGCCGGTGTCGCCGCGACGGCGGAGATTCTCACCGTGGCGAACCACCTGGCTGGAGAGAACCCCGAGCTGGAACTCCACCTGCGCATCAGCGGGCCGGGGTTCGCCACCTTCGAGGCGGACACGATCCGCGCGACCGACCCGGCCCTCGTGCCCGGCGCGGTCCTGGCCGCCGTGGTGGACCCCGCCGACCGCCTCTTCGCGATCATCTAACTTCTCCTGGCACCCGCCGGATTCCCTCTCGATCGCGACAACCACTGACCGTGATTCGCCGGGTCGAAGTGGCATCGCCGCGCTGGCACACTCGTGGGCATGGTCGACTGGTATGCGCGGGCCGACGTGGACGGCGACGTCCACCGAATCTCGGAACCGCACGTCAACGAACTGCTGTCGGCGAACTTCTGGTGGTTGCGGGGCGACGATCGGGACATCGTGATCGACGCCGGGCTCGGTGTCGTCGCCCTGCGGGAGGCGATTCCGGGCCTGTTCGCGCGCGATCCGATGGTCGTGCTCACCCACGCGCACCTGGATCACGTCGGTGCGGCGTCGGAGTTCGGGGAGCGGGCCGCCCACCCCGCCGAGGCCGGGGTCCTGGCGGCGGGCGTGCCGGCGAGCCTGTACGGCGCGGAACTCTTCGACAAGCTCGGGATCGACGCCGCCGGAGAGGACATCCCGGAGCTCATGATCGACGTCCTGCCCGATCCCGGCTACGACCCGGCCGCCTACCGCGTCGCACCGATGACCCTGCACCGCCTGCTCGACGACGGCGACCGGATCGACCTGGGCGGGCGGGTGCTGACGGTGCTGCACCTTCCCGGCCACACGCCCGGGAGCATCGCCCTGCTCGAGGAGCGCACCGGGACCCTGTACTCGGGCGACATCATCTACGAGGGCGCCCTGATCGACGATCTGCCGAACTCCGACGTGGCCGCGTACCGGCGAAGCATGCGGGTCCTCGTCGACCTCGACGTGTCCGTCGTCCATCCCGGCCACGGGGACAGCTTCGACCGGACGCGCCTACGCCAGTTGGCCGAGACCTACCTGCGCAGGACGGCGTAGGGCGAGCCCCGTCGATCTTGACGGCGGGTCACGCGGTTAGGGTGCTCGCCATGATCGAGGACGCCGTATGCCGTTGACGAATCCGTGGCTGTCGGAGCCCACGCCAGTGAAGCGGCTCGATCGCGAACGGCTTGAGGAGCGCCTCCTCAACCTGTTGTCGTCGCAGAACATGTGCGTGCTCGCGACCACGGGGCCGGACGGGCCGCTGGCCACCCCTGTGCGGTACTTCCCGCTCGGCTTCGCGGTGCTCTTCACCGCCGCGCCACGGTCGCCAAAGATTCGCAACATCGCCGCCGACCCGCGCGTGTCCATCGGCATCTTCGCGCCGCTGGTCGGGTTGGCCAGCAGCCGCGGTGCCCAACTGTTCGGGACGGCCAGGGTGCTTGCTCCGGAGCATCCGGACCGCGCGCACTACTGGACGGCGGTTCGATGGGAGAACGAGCACGCCGAGCGGGGGCGGGCGCTGTCCGAGCCACCCGAGGACACACTCGTGGTCGTCGAGGCGGAGCGGATCGTCTACACCGAGCACTGGCTGCGACGTGAGGGTTTCGCGCCACGCCAGTTCTGGCGCCGCTCCGCCAATGACGAAAGCCGATTTATTGCATAATTCGGTACGTGCCTCCCAAAAGGGAAACTTCGCGGCTCACCCGTAGCCCGGGCCGGCTGCTGGCCTTCAGCGACGGTGTCTTCGCGATCGCCGTGACGCTCCTCGTGCTGGAGATCCAACCGCCCCACGACTTCGGGCGCCTCGCCCAGGGGCTCGGTGCGCTGTGGCCGTCGTACCTGGCGTACACGTTGAGCTTCCTGCTCATCGGGCAGGTGTGGGTGAATCACCACGTCATGTTCGACCGAGTCCGGCACGTCGACCGAGGAGTCCTCTTCCTCAACACGTTGCTCCTGATGGTCATCGCGTTCCTGCCGTTCTCCACGTCACTGCTCGCCGAGGCGTTGCGCGCGGAGCAGGGGCTGCGCGCGTCGGTCGTCGTCTACGGCGGCACACTCTGGACGGCCGCGGCCCTCTTCAACATCGTGTGGGCACACCTGCGGCGGGCCAAACTGCTGGACCCCGGCCTCGGGCCGTTCGGTGCGCGGGCCATCGGTCGTCGCTTCGCGCTCGCGCTGGTCTGGATCGGCTCCGGCATCCTCGTCGGCGCGTTCGTGCCGATCGCCGGCGTCGCCATCATCGCCGCGTTCCTGCCCGCCTACTACCTGCCCATCCGCGGCGAGTACGGCGAGGACGACACCGCCGAGCAGCCGGCCGGTAACTAGAGTCGGTGCCATGCGCATCAGGATCGACGGCACCGATTTTCCAGGTCAGCGTGCCGGTGCGGAGGCCGACGCGCTGCGGCTGGGCAACGTGCACGTCGGGGTTCAGCGCAAGGCCGACGTGGTCGATCAGGTGCCGGCCGACGCGGCCAGCGCCACCTGGTCCTTCGAGGTGTCCAGCCGGGAGATCGACTGTGCGCTCGACGTCGGTGGCCCCTGGGTGCACGGCCGCCCCGGGGCGCGGTTTCTCTATCTGAGCTGGGGCGCGGTGACGCAGGACGGCTTCGCGATGTTCCGACGAGCGAAGTTGATGTTCACCGACGTGCCGACCGAGCTGCTGCGCGCCGCCCACGAGGGCAACGGGACGCTGGTCGGCCGGGTCGGGTTGACCGATGCCGCCGGTGGGCCGATCTGCGCTCGGGTGCGCCCGCCCGCCGTCGCCTGGGCTCTGGAGTGAGAGTCGCCGACGGCTAGCTGCCGAAGTCGACGCCGCTGAGGGGGACGGAGCGGTACGCGGCGAGGTGTTCGGCCTGCGCGGTGATGGCTTTACGTGTGGCGTCCGACAACCGGTGCCACGGCTGGACGGCGACAGTGAACGTCCTGCCGGACTTGCGGGGCCGCCAGGTGCCCACCAACTCGCCGTCGACCAGGACGGCTCCGGGGCGACCCAACACCGGCCACAGCTCCTTGGCGTGGGCGGCGTCCGGCACCAGCGTTGCCCGATCCTTGGCCTGGAGGAACAGGTCGAACGGGCCGAGCAGTCGGGTGACAGTGTCGTCGGCGGACTCCAGGGCCTCCACGTCGGCGGCCAGCAGTGAGCGCACCTCACGGTCGACAGTCACCTCGATCACATCGTCGGGCCAGTGCGCCTTCACGTCCTTCACCGGGGCGTCGAGGTAGTCGGCGACCTGTTTCGGGGTGGCCGGACCGAGCAGGCGAAGATACGCGCGGACGAGGTCGAAGCGGTCACCCGCAGCGGCTGCTTGTCTGAACCCGGCGATGCGCCGCAGGACCGGGGGCGAGGTGTCGAGCTGCAACTCCAGTCCGGCCCGCAGGGCGGCGAGCCGGAACGGCATCTCGTAGAGGTGCGTGGCGTCGCACGGCCGGCAGAACCGCAGATAGGGCTCGGGCAGCATGGTGGCCAGGCGGCCGGAGACGTCCCCCTTGACCGTCGGCGTGCTGACGATGGCCCGCATCCGTTCGGCGATCTCGTCCAGGGCCGCGAGGGTGTCGATGCCGGCCGCCTTCAACGGTTTCGCGGCGTCGTAGATGCGCTTACCCGCGTCGGCCGAGGAGAAGGGTTCGACGGCGGCCGCCACCTTCGCAACGTCGGCCCGGCGGTAGAGGTGGGGAGCGCCCCGCACCGTCCACAGCAGGACCAGATCCGCCTCGGACAACGCGGTCACGTCGACCCCGCGTACCGCCAGCGCCCACCGACCGCCGTCCGGACCGGTGTTCTGCACCCCGAGGTCCAGGACGGCGGTGTCGGCGAGCGTGCCCTCGGCCCGGTTCAGCTGCTGGGCCCGGACCCGGAAGTTCATCACCTGGTGCCGATCGACCATGTCAGCACCCTAGTTGGGGCGGCGCGCCCCGTGGGTCCAGGCGCGCAGCGCCCATTCGACGGGGCCGTACCGGAACCGTCGCAGCCACCACGAGTTGACCACCAACTGCACTGCGAAGATCACCAGTGCGATCAGCAGTGTCTGTGCCGGCGAGGTGCGGCCGACCAGGCCCCACCCGAGGCCGGTGAAGACGAGCACGCACACGAGCGACTGGGCCAGGTAGTTCGTCAGGGCCATCCGCCCAGCGGGCGCGAACACGTCCGCGAGGCGCGGCCGCCGCGTGAACAGGCGCAGCAGGGTCGCGGCGTAGGCGGCGGCCAGGAACGGCGCGGTGACGATGCTGACCATCAGTCCGGTCAGGTTCGCCGTAGAACCACCGACCGCGAACACGACGGCGCCGGCCAGACCGATCGGGTACCCCACCCGTTCGCACCGGCGAAGCAGGTCCTGGTGGGCGGGCACGGTGGCGAGCAGCCGGTGCTTGCCGGCGGCGAGGCCGACGAGGAACGCCGCGAACGCCAGCGGCCCCTGCACGGCGAGGCCGCCGATCATCGCCGGCATCGACCGCAGGTGCTCCAGGACGACATCGCCGAGGCCGCCGCCCAGCGCCAGCGTCGAACGCGCACCGGCGCTGAGCGCGGCGGCCTCGTCCGGAACCAGTGTGGCGCCGAGGACCGCGGCGATCCCGACCACCACGGCGATGCCGCCGATGATGGACGCCGCCGCGATCAGCGCGGTGCGGGGCTCGATCCGCCGGACCGCGAGCAGCACGAGGCCGAGCAGCGCGTACGTGGTGAGGATGTCGCCGTGGAACAGCAGCACCGCGTGCAGCACGCCGAGAACGAACAACCCGGTGAGCCGGCGCAGGAACGCGGGACGGAACGCCGCTCCGCGCCGAGCCGCGGAGTCGAGTTGCAGTGTGAAGCTGTAGCCGAACAGAAAGGCGAACAGCAGGTACGCCTTCATCGCGAACAACAGCTCCACCGCGCCGGCGATCAGCAGGTCGACGGTGCCGCGCGTCGGATCGTCGACCAGGTGGAAGTCGTAGCCGGAGCTGAAGAACGCGATGTTCACCAGCAGGATGAGCAGCAGCGCGCTTCCGCGCAGCGCGTCCACGACGGTGATGCGGGCGAGGGTGTCCCCGGGCGAGGGCTGTGGGTGGCTGTCGCCCGGTCGGTCGAGCCCTGTCACATTCATGCTGTCCAGCCTCCGGAGCGCGGCCCGCTGCCGTGAAGTGTTTCCGTCACACGGGTTGTCGTGACGAAAAGACACCATCCCCGGGGAGGGGGAGGCGATTTCCCTCCGCGCGGCGATCCGCTCGTCGCGCCGTTCGGCGACGGTGATCTCGGATGTGTCAACGCCTGCCGCTGATGGAGACGACGCCGTGACTCGAACACCACGCACGAACGCCATGCCCGCACCACCGCCGCCCTGGGCCCGCCGAGCCGGGCACGTGGCGTGGATCGCCCCCGTACTGGGGTTCATCCCGCTGCACGTGCCATGGATCCTCGGCATCCCGCTGTTCGCCAATCCCGACCCGTTCCGGGAGTGGTACCACGGTCGCGGGCCCGGGGTGGGGGACCACCCCGTCGACGGATTCCTGGGCCTGCCGGCCGGCGCGTTCTACCTGGGGCTCCTGTGCGTCCTCGCCGGGCTCGGCGGCGTTCTGGCGCTGGGGCTCATTCAGGACTGGGGCGTGGTCTTCCCCCGGTGGGTGCCGTGGCTGCGCGGACGTCGGGTGCCACAGTGGGTGCCGCTGACGCCAACGGTGCTGGGATCCGCCCTGATGATCGGCTACTCGGCGACCCTGCCCTGGCAGTTCGCCGCGGACCTGGGGGAGTCCAGTGCGGATGACATCTTCACCCCGACCGGCGTCCTGATCGGCCTCCCGCTCCTGCTGGCCTGGGCGGTCGCGTTGCCGATGGCCGGATGGTCCTACTACCGCCGTACCCGTCGGCCGCGACGCGACCGGCGGCGCTGGTCGGCGGCAGTGGATGACCGACCAGCGTCGCCGTCCGGGTGGCCCGGGCTCGGGTGACGGCCTCAGGCCACCAGGGAAACCCGCCCGTTGTCCAGGTCGTAGCGAGCGCCCACCACCCGCAGCGCACCCTCGTGCACCTTCTCGGCGATGATCGTGCTGCGTGCGCTGAGCGCCCGCACCTGGGCGACGATGTTGGCGCGCACCCCGTTCTCCACCGGGTCGCCGGGCTGGTCCAGCACCGGCTCGACGATCGGGCGCAGGGCGTCCACGATGGTGCCGATGTGCCCGGGCGCCGTACCGCCGGTGTGGATGGCGTCGATGGTGGCGGTGATCGCGCCGCAGCGCTCGTGGCCGAGGACGACGATCAGCAGGCTGCCGAACTCCTCCACGGCGAACTCGACGCTGCCGAGCAGCAGGTCGTCGACGATGTTGCCGGCCACCCGGTTGTCGAACAGGTCACCCAACCCCTGGTCGAAGAGCACCTCGGGGGCCACCCGGGAGTCCGCGCAGCCGACCGTGATGGCGAACGGGTGCTGGCCGGCGGCGAGCCGGTGCAGGTCGGTCAGGCCCTGGTGCGGGTGCCGGCCGTGGCCGGAGGTGAACCGCCGGTTGCCGGCCTGCAGCCGACGCAGCGCCTCCGTCGGCGTGTCGACCGGGTTGTCGGCTGGCGCGGCGGAGGCGGCGGACGGGCTGGCTGCGGCCGCGCCGAGCGCCACGGCGGCGGCGCCACCGGCGGTCAGCAGCGAACGGCGGGACAGGTGGGAACGTGCCACGATCATCTCCCTGAGGTGAGGCAACTCGTCTCTTCCTACCAGCCCGCCGTCCACATAGGTCGCCGCGGTCGGGCGGTCAGCAGGCGGCGGATGACCGCCCCTGCCCCTTCGTCGCCGCGTCCAACAGCGAGGACGGGTTGACCTTGACACAGTGACAAGGTCTTCACTGGGCCGGAAAGGGGTGATTCCGATGACCACGCCGAGACAGGACACGCACGCGACGAGGGT
The DNA here is from genome assembly GCF_036136635.1 of Micromonospora sp. NBC_00330. Classification (NCBI taxonomy): domain Bacteria; kingdom Bacillati; phylum Actinomycetota; class Actinomycetes; order Micromonosporales; family Micromonosporaceae; genus Micromonospora; species Micromonospora sp. NBC_00330. Next base: position 2,826,845 of record NZ_CP108012.1, on the reverse strand, counting down.
TCTCTGCGGGCTGGGAAGCAGCGACCCGTCGGTGCGGCTGCGCGCGGCACTGACTGTCGGCACGACCCCTGACCCGCAGCTCATCGACACGCTCATCGAGCGATGCGCGGTCGAGCCCGAGTTCTCCGTACGCGAGATTCTCACCTGGGCACTCCTGCGCCACCCACCCGCACTGACGGTGGCGAAGCTCACCGATGAGCTCCGCTCGGAGCGCGCGCAGGCCCGGAGTCAGGCATTGCACACGCTGTCCAAGATCGGGGACCGGCGAGCCTGGCCGGCGATCACCCGGGCGCTGCTGACCGACGCCGACGGCGAGGTGGCGCGGAGCGCCTGGCGTGCAGCGGTCGCGCTCGTACCCCCCGGCCGGGAGCCCGAGTTGGCCACGGTGTTGTCGACGCAGCTCGGGCGGGGTGGGCGTGAGATGCAGTTGAGCCTCAGCCGGGCGCTGATCGCGCTCGGCGAGGTGGTCATGCCGATCCTGCGTGCCGCGATGGCGGATCTCGACCCGCGAGTACGCAGGCACGCGGTCGCCACACAACGTCTGATGCAGGATCCGGATGCCGGGTTCGAGTTCGCGATCGAGGCGGCGAAGCGTGTCGTCGCCCTCGGCCCGATCGGCGAGAAGGGATGACACCAGATGTTGATCGGTGAGGTGGCGCGACGGTCCGGGGTCAGCGCCCGCATGCTCAGGCACTACGACGCGCTCGGGCTGATCCGGCCCACTGGTCGCACCGGTTCCGGCTATCGCGAGTACACCAGCGAGGACATCCGGCTGATCTTCCACGTCGAGAGCCTGCGGTCGTTGGGTCTGTCGCTACGTGACGTCTGCCGCGCGCTCGACGATCCCGGCTTCACCCCCGCGGAACTCGTCAACGACCTCATCCGGCGGACGCGACTGCGCATCGCGGATGAGATGGAGCTGCTCACCCGACTCCGTCGGATCGGTGCCGCGGACCCCGCCAACTGGGAGGACGTCCTACAGGTCGTCACACTCCTGCGGGCACTGGGGTCGGAAAGCGCGGGTGCCCGCCAACGCGCAGCCCTGTCGTCGGTCGGTGAGGGGCCGGTGCCGGTGGAGGCACTTGTCGAGGCGGTGCTGAGTGAGTCGGACCCGAACGTCGCCGGAGCCCTGCGCTGGGCGCTGGCGCAGTCCGGCGACGGCGGGTTGGCGTTGCTGGCCGAGGGCCTCGGCTCCCCAGAAGCCGAGGTACGCAGGCGCGCCGTTCAGTCCGTCGCCGAGATCCCGCACGCCGCGGCGACCGAGGTGCTGCGGGACGCCCTCGCGCACCCCGACCTCGTGGTGCGCGGGTACGCGGCTCTGGCGCTGGGCGCGCGCGGAGTGGCGGACGCGCTTCCCACGTTGATCGACATGGTCGCCGAGGAGAGCAAGGATGTCGACGCTGCCGACGCGCTGAGCCTGCTGGCGGCCGATCCCGCGCTGGCAGACGAGATTGCGATCCGGCTCGTTGCCTGCCTCGAACAGAGCGGCGTCGCACCGTCTGTACGGCGACGGCTGACCGAGGCGTTGGCGGACATCCAGGGGAGCGTCGCCGTACGCGCCCTCACGGACCTGTCGCACGATCAGGACCGTGCGGTCGCACTGACGGCGACCTCCATCCTGGCCCTGCGCGACGCGGCTTCACCATGACCAGACACTGTGGAGCCGCCGAGGATGGGCGGGATGCCGAGCGAATTGATCATCGTTTGGACTTCGACTATCGTCCGCGTCCGTGAAATCTTCCCGTCTTGCTTCCGCCATGTTGATCCTTGCCGTTTCGACCGCCCTCGCCGCCTGCGGCGACGCCGATAAGGCGACGACCGCCGGCTCCACCACGCCCGCTCCCACCTCCGCGGCCCCGTCCGCTGTGGCCACCTCCGCTGCCGCAACTCCGGCCTCGTCACCCGCCGCGGGCGCCGCGAGCGACAAGCAGCTCTGCGAGGCGGCGAAGAAGGTCAGCGACGAGATGAAGGCCGAGCTGGTGAAGGTCGCCACGGCCGGCCAGGACTCCCCGGCGGACTACCAGAAGATCCTCAGCGACCTGGACAAGAAGATGGTCGCGGTCGCCGCGACCGGCGACGGCAAGCTCGCTGCTGCCCTGCGGGCGTTCGGCGCCGAGGCGGCCAAGGCCGCGGCTGCGGCGGACCCGGCGACCGCCGCCGACAACCCTGCCTTCGAGAAGGCCGGCAACAACCTCTCCGCCGTCTGCAAGGCGGCTGGGTTCAAGGGGATTATCTGAGCATCGCGGCATGCCGCACCGGTTGCCATGACGGACGGCCCCCACGCCTGAGCGTGGGGGCCGTCCGTCGCAGACGGAGGCGGTGGTCAGCCGCCGGCGAAGGTCGTGTCGACGCCGCACTTGGCGTTCTGGTTGAGGCAGGACTTCACCAGGTCGCCGAGACGCTCCGGCTCCCAGGCGTTCATGAAGTCGCCGTGCATGGACGACGGCTTGCCGGAGGAGAGGCTGAGGCCGTCACCGCCCAGCGACTCGTAGTTGACCATGAAGGAGAGATCCGGCACGGCCACCGGGTACTTGCCGGTGCAGACGCCGTTCACCGGGTCGCCCATGTGCGACTTGTGATCGGGTGAGTCGATGTTCTTGCCGTCCCAGCAGTCCTTGAACACGAGCTGGAAGATCAGGTTGCCGCCGGGGGCGCACTTCGGCCAGTTACCGTCAGCGCTGCGGCCGACCTCGGCGCTGCCCGCGCACCAGAACTGGTTGCTGCCGGCGTTCTTCGGAGTGTCGACCTGCCGCTTGGCGTCGCCTTCGACCACTACCAGGCCCGGCGGGAAGGGCTTCACTGTCGACGGGTCCTTGACCCGCGAGCCGTAGTAGATGCGCATGCTCTTGATCGGCACGGCCTTGCCGTCCTTGCGCAGCTCCGGCGTCCAGTAGGCGCTCTTGTCCCCGGGGGCGTTGCAGGTGTTCGCCGCGGCGAACAGCTTGTCCGTCGTGGTGAAGGCGTCGATCTTCGGGCCGAAGAAGGTGTGCATGTGCGAGGCGCCCGAGAGGTTCGGCAGGACGATCGGATCGTCCGGAGCGGAATTCGCGACGCCGCAGTCGGTGTGGAACTCCGGCACCCGGGTGGTGCCCGGCGGCACGGCCTTCGGCTTGATGGCGTTGAAGGCGGCCAGTTCCTTGTTCCACTTGGCCTGGTCGACGGGCACCCAGCCGCCGGCCGGCGCGCTCGGCGGGACGGACGTCGACGGGGACGCGGACGCTGTGGAACTCGGCGTGGTGGAGGGGGTCGCCGACGTGCTCGGCGTGGCCGAGGCGCTCGGCGACGTGCCCGTCGCGGGGCCGAACGTGAACCAGTTCAGGTTCACGAAGTCCGACGTCGAGGTGCTGTTCATGACCGCGAAGACGGTCTGCGCGCCGGCCGGCACAGCGGACGCCTTCGCGGCGACGGTCGTCCACTTCTGCCAACCGCCGGTCTGGGCGATCGGGAAGCTGGCCAGCACCGGGCCGTTCTGCGCGCCGAGGCGCAACTCGACAGTGCCGCCGGCGGCGTTGTGCGAGGCGACCCGGGCCGTCAGGTCGACGCCCGTTACCGACACACCGTCGAAGCGCAGCCAGTCGCCGCTGGCCAGCCAGCCAACGTTCCGGCCGCCGTCGGCGTCGCCGGTGCCCTCGGTCTGCGCCCCGGACTGTGCCGCGAAGGCCTCTGCCTGCACCCGGCCGGGCACGGCGACCTCTTCGGCCTGGGCGCCGGCGATGTAGATGCCGCTGCCGGTCAGTGCGGCGACGATCGCGGAGGCGAGCGTGATGCGAGTGAGGCGACGACGCTTTCGTGCCCGATCCGGGGGTGCGACGTGCGCGGGGGGAGTCCGCATTACCAGTGGTTTCCTTCGAGTCGACGATAAAGCTCTGTTGGAAGGAGTATGTGCACGTCAGGGGCCTTCATCAACTCGCGGGGAAAGAATTAAGGAGGCCTGTCGACACGTGCCCTGGCAGCCGGCGCGGCGTCTCCGGATGACAATTTTTCGCTCATGCAGTCTTAAGTTTCTTTTAAGTCCCGTCGCCGGGTTCTGGCGCGATGATTACGGATTTTGAGTAACGAATTGTGGTCGAATTCTCGGCCTCAGTCGTTGACCGGATCGACGCGGATGGTCGGCGACAGCGCGCGCAGGAAGTCGGCCGCGTCGAACATCTCGCCGGCGGAGGCGACGCCGCTGGTCCTCGTCCGACCATCGAGGACGCGCCCGACCGCCTCCACGGCCAGGGGCGCGCTGACGGCGTAGATGTCCCGGCCGGTGGCCACGACACGGCGGCGCGCGTCGCCGCGACGCACCATGACGTCGACAGTGAACGTCTGCGCTGACCGGCCCAGCCCGTCGACCGCGACCGGCGCCGCCGCGGCGGCCAGGTCGGTGGCGGCGTCGACGGTCATGTAGGTGCGGACCTCGGGGATGGCCAGGTGACGGGGGATGGTGACGACGTCGGCCATGGTGAACTCCCCGAGGACGGTGCGCCGGCCCAGCGGCGCGGGAAAGTCCCAGTCGGTCCTCGGCAGCTCCCCGCCGGACTGGTACTCCAACCGGCCGCCGGTGTAGCGGACCCGGCGGCCGGCGCGGCGCTCACGGGAGACGACGCCCGCGGCGACCGTTCCGGCCGTCGGGTGCCAGCTGCTCAGTCCGTACGCGACGTGCGCCTCGTCGGCCGACGTCCAGTCGCCCATCGCCGTCGTCGCGAGCAGGTCACCCAGCCCGCCGAAGAAGGCCATCGCCGGGACCACCGCGACACCGGCCGCCCGGGCGCGCTCGGTGAAATGGGTGAACGTGTCGAGGTTGGCCTCGATCTCGGCCGCCACGTCCACGTACGGGATCCCGGCGCGCAGCGCAGCCTCGATCACACCGGCGGCGGTCGACGCGAACGGGCCGGCGCAGTTGATGACCGCGTCCGCGCCGGTCAGCGCCGCGTCGAGCGAGGCCGGATCGTCGGCCGACGCCACCCGGTAGTCGAGCCCGAACGCCGCCAACCGGCGCGGGTCGCGGCCCACCGGCAGGGCGCCGAACCCGCGCTCGCGCAGCTCCGCCATCACGAACCGACCGGTGTGCCCGTACGCCCCGAACACCGCCACGTTGTGGCCCATCGTTGCCCCCTCGAAGATCGACTGGGTCCAGCCTCCCGCAGTGGCCGGCGACCGACCAGTGTCGGGAACGCCAACTCCCGTACAGTTTCGGACATGGCCCTTGTCGCGATCGCCGCCACCGACGGGATGCTGCACTTCGAGCTGGCCCTGGCCTGCGAGGTCTTCGCCCACGACCCCTCCGGCCTGGCCGACCCCTGGTACGACGTGGCGATCTGCGGCCCCCGCCCGGTCCGGATCGGCCGCTTCCTGCTGGCGCCCGACGACGGGCTGGACCGGCTCGCCCGCGCCGACACCGTGATCATCCCGTCGGTCGAGGACGTCGACGGGGACCTACCCCCCGACCTGCTCGACGCGGTCAGCGCGGCCCACCGGGCGGGCGCCCGAATGGTCTCGCTGTGCACCGGCGCGTTCGTGCTGGCCGCCGCCGGGGTGCTCGACGGACTGCGGGCCACCACGCACTGGGCGCACACCGAGGCGCTGGCCGCCCGCTATCCGCGGGTACGGGTCGACCCGGACGTGCTCTACGTCGACAACGGCACCGTGCTCGCCTCCGCCGGGAAGGCCGCAGCGATCGACCTGTGCCTGCACCTGATCCGCCGCGACCACGGCTCGACCGTCGCCAACGCCGTCGCCCGCCGCCTGGTCGTGCCACCACACCGCGCCGGTGGTCAGGCCCAGTACGTCACCACCCCGGTGCCCGCCCGTGACGACCACCCGCTGGCCACCCTGTTTCCCTGGGCCCTGGCCCGCCTGGACCGGCCGCTGACCGTCGAGGACCTGGCCCGGCAGGCGAACATGAGCTCCCGCAACCTGGCCCGCCACTTCCGCTCGGCCACCGGCACCACACCACTGCTGTGGTTGTCGACGCAGCGGATCCGCCGCGCCCAGGAGCTGTTGGAACAGACCGACGACAGCATCGACGTCATCGCCGCGGCGGCCGGCATGGGCACCGCCGCGACGCTGCGTCGACACTTCCACCGCACCGTCGGCGTGCCCCCGGACGCGTACCGGCGTACCTTCCGAGCCACCGGGCCTGCCACCGGTGAGCCCTGACCGGGTACGCGCCGCGGAGGGCGTCGCTCGTCGCCGTCGGGCAGAATGCCAAGTTCCTGCTCTGCACGGCGGTCGGGGGTCCGATGGGCTACAGCTTCGAACACGTCGATCTGCCCGAACCCGCCGCGACCGCGCGCGCCCACGCCGAAGCGTGCATGGATCTGAACGGGTCGTGCGGCAACTGCCCACAGTGCTACGACGAGTACTCGTCGCTCGCCGCCGGCTACCAGTTCGCACTGAACATTGCCGGCATGGGGTTCTGTCGGGAACGCATGCGGTGGGCCGGGATGACCTATCAGGCAACGCCAGAGCCCTTTCCGGACTGGCCGTTCGACAGCGTCGACGACTGGCGCAACGATCAGCGCCGACGCGACGCCTACAAAGAGGCCGAGCGGGCGGCGGCCGCGCAGACCAGCCCCGGCAAGGTGGGGATCCCCGAGTTCAAGCTGACGAGCAACGGCCCGTGGGTGGTGGGTGAGACCGAGATCGAGCAGGCGTTGATTCTCTACGACGCGTCGCCGACGAGCCTGCGCGCCGAGTGGGAGGCCGACGAGCTGTGGGTGACGTGGCTCAACTGGCTGCGGGAGACGCGTACCCGCGGCGGCTTCACCGTCAGTTGAGCGTCTTCGCTAGCGCTGGTCGGGGCGTTGGCGGGCGAACGCGTCGCGCTTGCCCCAACGGCCGGGGATGTCCAGGAGCGCGATCCGCCCGAAGGTGGTGGGCAGCGCGGGGTCCACGGCCAGGTGGTCGTCGTGCGGGTTGATACCGAGCATGGTGCGGATCAGCAGCATGGTGGCGCCGCTGGACCATGCCTGCGGACTGCCGGCGGTCGGGTACCGGATCGGAAACCGGGTGGTGTCGCGGTCGAACCCGCCGAACGCCTCGGGTAGCCGGCCCTCAAAGTAGGTGGCGGCGGAGAGGATGCCCTCGGCGATGCGGGCCGCCTCGTTGGCGAACCCGTAGCGGCGCAGACCCCAGGCGATGAACGAGTTGTCGAACGGCCAGACCGTGCCGTTGTGGTAGCCGAGCGGGTTGTAGCGGCGCTGCCCCTCGGCGAAGGTCCGTACCCCCCAACCGGAGAAGAGCGCCGGCCCCATCAGGTGCTCGACCACCCGCGCCGCCCGCTCCGGTGGCACGATGCCGCTCCACAGCAGGTGACCGATGTTGGACGACAGGCTGTCCACGGGAGTGCCGTCGTGGTCGAGCGCGAGGGCGTAGAAGCCGCGGTCCTCAAGCCAGAAGTCCCTGTTGAACCGGTCGTACAGGGCCGCCGCCTCGCTCTCCAGCCGATCGGCGTACTCGGGGTCACCCCAGAAGGTGCGGGCCAGTCGTGCCCCCCGAATTTTCGCGTCGTAGGCGTACCCCTGGGTTTCGCAGGTGGCCCTCGGGAAGCCCGGCAGCCGGCCGTCGGCGTAGGAGATGCTGTCCCAGGAGTCCTTCCAGCACTGGTTGTCCAGGCCGGTGGCGCGGTTGCGTCGCTGGTACCAGACGTAGCCGGTGTTGGTCAGGTCCGCGTACCTGTCGATCCAGGCCAGGGCCGCGCGGGCCTCCTGCTCCAACTCCACCACCAGCGCGGTGTCGCCGCTCCACCGCTCGTACTCGTCGAGCAGCACCACGAACAGCGGTGAGGCGTCCACTGTGCCGTAGTAGGGGGAGTGCGGCTGCTCCTCGAACGCGGCCGACTCCCCGTAGCGCAGCTCGTGCAGGATCCGGCCCGGGTCCTCCTCCAACACGTCGTCGGTGCGGACGCCCTGCAACGACGCGAGGATCCGCAGCGTCGGTGGGGTCAGCGACGGGGTGACCGGGAGGGTCTGCAAGCAGGTCAACAGGCTGTCGCGGCCGAACAGGGTCATGAACCAGGGCAACCCGGCCGCGGGCACGCTCGCGCCGCTGAGCGAGAGCGGGGCGAAGCGCAGCGCCGCCAGGTCCACCAGACTGCGGTGGTAGACCTGCTGGAGGCCGACGCTGTCAGTGTCCAGGGTCGGGGCCGCCGCGACCCAGGCCCGCACGCTGGCCGGCAGGGTGGAGTCGTCCGGCCGTTGGGCGCGCAGGGCGGCGCGCAGGTCGACGCCGTCCGGGCGCAGCGCCAACATCGCGGCCTGCAACCGGGTCGACCACTGCTGCCCGGGGCGCAGCCGGACCGCGAACCGGAGGCCGCCCGGGTCGAACTCCGCGGGCTCGCTGGCCGACACGACGACCTCACGCCGGTAGGTGCCGCGGCGGTAGCCCAGGCGCAACTCGTCCGTGCCGACGTGCGTGTAGTGCTCGCCGCTCTTGTCGCCGGTGTCGAACTTGATCTCGAAGATGTCGGCGAAGTCGGCGGCCACCTCCAGACGCACGTCGAGCGTCATGTCCCGCTCGCCGTAATTGAAGATCGTCAGCGATTCGGTGAGGTCCGGGCCGATGCGCCTGCGCCGAATGGCCGACACGTCGGCCTCCACGTAGTCCACCGCCGCGCCCGGCACCGCGAAGAACGTGACCTCGAAGTACTGGCTGTCGTCCACCGACAGCGCTGTCATGCACTCGCCGTTGACGGTGAGCCTCCAGCGGGACAGGAAGCGCGTGTCAGCGGCGAAGAGGCCGACCGGGGTGCTCGGGGACGACTGCACGTCGCCGCTGGCGTCGGACACCATGAAGGTGTTCCCGTCGATGCACGCCACGGTGCCCGCGATGTCCCTCATCGGTCACGTCTCACTGTCGGGATCGTCGCGCTGAAGCCGCCCGGGCTCTCGCGGAAACAGCCGCCCGATGCGCAACGCCAGGGCGAGATCACCGTCGACCATGATCTCGCCACGGGTGATCGCCGCCAGCCCGTTCACCTCGCCCCGCGCCATCGCCTCCGCGAGCTGCGCGGACACCTGGATCACAGTGGTGGCGGGGGCGTCGCTTCGGGTCACCCGCATCCGGCCATGATCGATCTCCAGCAGCCACTGCTCCAGGTTGCCGTCGTCGCGGATGTCGAATCGCACGCTGCCACAGACCTTGCTGAACCGTGGATCCTGGCCGGCGACCGTCAGCCGCTCGAAGAAGGCGCTGGTCTCCGACATCCCACCTCCTCCGGCGCTGGTACGAGCGGATGCCGGCTACCCGCTGCCGCGCACTCCTAACGCCGGGTGGTGCCCCCTTTGTTCACTGTGCGAGCGAGAAGCGGGTCCAGGTGGTGGCGTCCGTGGTGACGAGGACGTGGTCCGGCTCGCCCGTCGACCCATCGTCACGCCCGAAGAGCCAGGCGAAGCCGGGCGCGACACTGACCGCGCCGACGAGCCGGCCGTACTCCCGGGCGACAGTGAAGGTCCGCCCGTCGTCCCGGCTGACGAGCAGCCGCGCGCTGCGGTCGGCTTCGGTGCCCCCACCGGGAGCGATGGTCAGCAGGGACCCGTCCGACCCCACAGTGAGGTCGTAGTGCACCTGTGTCGGCAGCTCGGCGCCGGTGTCCGTCCAGGTCTTCGCGCCGTCGGTGGTCCGCAGCAGCCGCACCTCACCACCCGCCGTCGACGACTGGGTCAGCGCGTACCCTTCCCGGTCGTCGACACCGACCGCCGTGATCACCTCCGCGTCGTCGCCCACCTCCCAGGTGGTCCAGGTCGCGCCTCGGTCGGCGCTGCGGGCGACGGTCGACCCCTGGGAGCCGGCTGTCCGGTACGTGGCCCAGATGCTGCCGTCCGCTGCCGGGTAGAGGCTGAACAGCGAACGCGACGTGGGCGCCGGGGTGGTGAGGCGGTACACCGTTCCGCTCGACGGGTCCACCGCCAGCGGCTCCGACACCGGCGCACAGCCGAACCCGCACAGGACCGGTCGGGCCGTCGCCGGGAACGTGGGTACGGCGACGATCGCGGAGTCCGCGTCCCGCCAGGTGCGGCCGTAGTCGGTGGAGAGGTGAGCCAGGCCGTCGTCGGTGACCAGGTAGGACCGCTCACCGAGCACGGAGAAGCCCGTGCCGCTGCCCGGCGTCCCGGCGGCGGTGTCGGCCGCACATCGGGTGACCTCGAAGCGCGCCGCGTCCCAGTCCGACCAACTGCGACCGCCGTCGCCGGTGTACGAGAAGCGCACCACGCAGCCGTCCTGCCGTACGTCGACCCCGGAGTTCGGCCCGGTCAGCGTGAACTGGCTGAACTGCGCACCCGACGGTGCCGGCGGGTCGGCCGGCGCGACCCGGTCCGGCCTTGCCACCAGCGGTACGACCGCCAGCCCGGCCAGTACGACAAGTGCGGCCGTCACCGTCGCGACCGACCGACGCCGACGGGACCGGGCGGTGGTGCGCAGCTCGTCGAGCGGCGGCTGCGACACGGCCTCGGTGACGGTGTCCACGTCGAAGCCGGAGAACTCACGACCGGACATCGATCCTCCCGGTTCCCGTGGCGTCGCTGTCGGCGAGCAGCGCCGCCAGGGCGACCCGGCCCCGCGACAACCGGGACTTCACAGTCCCGGACGACACGCCCAGCGTGGCGGCGACCTCGTCCACCGGCAGGTCGACGAGGTAGTGCAGGGCCAGCGCATGTCGCTGCCCCTCGGGCAGCAGGCGCAGCGCGGCGAGCAGGGCGAGGTGCTCCGGGGAGTGGTCGGCGACTGCCGGCGGCGGCCCGATACGGCGCAGCAGCCCGTCGAGCATCCGACGGCGGCGGAACCGGCTGCGGGCCCAGTTCACCGCGACCCGACGCAACCAGGCCTCCGGGTTCTCCAGCCCGGCGAACCGCCCTGGCGCCATCAGTGCTCGGGTGAACGCCTCCTGGACCGCCTCCTGCGCCTCGGTCAGGTCGCCGGTCACCGCGTACAGCTGGACGACCAGGCGTCGGAAACAGCTGGCGTAGAGCTCGGAGATCGGATCGCCGTCGGACACCGTCACCCCCCTTCTCCACCACTCCCACCAACGGGCCCGGGAGAAGGTTCCGGCGGCCGGCCAGAATCCGGGTCAGTCGAGGTTGAAGTCCACCACGACCGGCGCCTGGCGGACCCGCACGGCAGTCGCGGCGTCGAAGCCGGCGGCGTCGCGGTGCCAGACCGGCGGGGTGTACGCGCAGTCGCAGCGCAGCTTCACCCGCTGCCCGGGGAGCAGGCGCAGGGCGTAACCGCTGCCCACGTCCGCGACGCCGGCCAGGTCCCCGGTGGCCGCGTCGAACGCGATCACCTGGCCGTAGGTGAGCAGCTCGTCGACCCGTACCGCCCCGCTCAGCGGCGTCCCCGCCGGCAGCGCCTGATTCAGCGTCGCCGTCTGCTGGGCGCGGACCCGCACCGGCCGCGCCTGCTCCCGACTGCCCACCCCACCGGACCACACCGTGGCCAGCCCGTCGGCGGCGAACTGCACGGGCCAGTGGTACGGGCCGAGGCCGGTGATGGTGTAGCGGCCCTCCTCGTCCGTGGTCGGGCCGTGGTCGCCGTACTTGGGGTGCGGCACGTAGGGCACCACCATGACCAGCGCACGGGGGATCGGCGCGCCCGTCGCCGCGTTGGTCACCACTCCGACGACGGTGCCCGGCGGGTCGAGTCGGACGTCCGGCACGCCGGTCACCGCGCCGGCGCGTACCTGGACCACCCGGGCCCGCTCGCGCTCACCGGTGCCGCCGTGCCGGCCGACCCACTGCCAGCCGTGCGCCGTCGTGTCGTAGGGGCGCACCAGCAGCCGGTACCTCCCCGGGGCGACGTCCCCGGTCACCAGCACGCCCTGCTCGTCGGCGCAGCCCCCGTACCGTCCGTGCTGGTCCTCACCGATGTAGACCGCCGCCAACGCCGCGGCGTCCACCGGGACGAGCCTGGCGCAGGCCTGGGGGACCGGCGCGCCGGTCGCCGCGTCGCGCACCACGGTGCGGACGCCGCCGGGCGCCGGCGACCCGGGGGTACGCGCGGCGGCCGGCGCGGCGGCCTCCCCGACGAGCAGCGCGACGGCGATGGTGGCGGTCAGGTGACGCAGCAGAGCATGGCTCATCGGGATGTCCTTCCGGCGGCACGGCGGGTTGGACAGACCGTAACGACGTTCACGTGATCGAAATCGGTCAATGTCGCGATGCCGACCGTCGCCGTACGGCGTTCCCGCCCACACCGACCGCAACGGACGTTCTGCCCCGAACCCGGCGCATCTGACACCGGTACGACATAGCGTCACGGGGGCGGAGACCACCCGCCGCCCCCGCCGGCGGACCGGCGGCGACGCCCACCGGAAGGGAACGGACATGAGTCGTGTCGACACTGTGCTCCTGCCGGAGTTGGACGGGCCGGTGCCGGCGACGCTGCCGAGCGCGCTCGGCCTGCTGAGCCTGGCCCTGGGAGTGGGCGCGCTGGTCGCGCCCGGACCCGTCGCGCGACTGACCGGGGTGGACGACTCCCCGGCCGCGCGGTCCGTGCTTCCGGCCATCGGCCTACGGGAGTTGGGCAGCGCCGCCGGCCTGCTCAGCGGCCGCCGCCCGGCCGGCTGGGCCTGGAGCCGGGTGGCCGGCGACGCCATGGACCTCACACTGCTCGGGAGGGCCCTCGCCGACCGTGGCGGTGAACGCCGCCGCCGGGTCGCGCTGACCACCCTCGCCATCGCCGGCATCACCGCCGTCGACGTGCTCGCCGCCGTACGCGTCGGGCGCGCTCGACGGGCCCGCGCCCGGGTGATCAGGATGCAGATCGCGGTGACGGTGAACCGGTCGCCCGCCGAGGCGTACCGGTTCTGGCGGGACATGGAGAACCTGCCCCGGTTCATGGCGCACCTGGAGTCCGTACGCGCCGACGACCTGCGCCGTTCGCACTGGATCGCCCGTGGCCCGGCCGGGCACCGCGTCGAGTGGGACGCCGAGATCATCGACGATCAGCCGAACAAGTCGATCACCTGGCGGTCGCTGCCGGGGACCCGGGTGCCCAACGCGGGCCGGGTCCGGTTCGTGCCCGCGCCCGGCGACCGGGGGACCGAGGTGCGGGTGGAGCTGCGCTACGCGCCACCGGCCGGCGCGCTCGGCCGAGTGGTGGCGAAGATCTTCGGTGAGGAACCCGAGCAGCAGGTCCGCGACGACCTGCGCCGGTTCAAGCAGGTGCTGGAGACCGGCGAGGTCGTCCGCTCCGAGGGCAGCCCCAACGGCATCTCCGTACGCCAACAGGCCATGCAGCGACCCGCCCAGCCGCTGCCGGCGTCCCGTCGCTGACCGCCCGAGCTCTCCGAAAGGGACCGAGAATGAAGGCCACCGCCTGGATGGGCACCGACAGCGTCAAGGTCATCGACGTACCCGACCCGAAGATCATGAACGCCCGGGACGCGATCGTCCGGATCAGCACCACAGCGATCTGCGGCTCCGACCTGCACCTCTACCACGGCTACATCCCCGCGATGCGCAAGGGCGACATCCTCGGCCACGAGTTCATGGGCGAGGTGGTGGAGGTGGGCCCGCAGGTCCGCAACCTTGCCCCCGGCGACCGGGTGGTGGTGCCCTTCCCGATCGCCTGCGGGCACTGCTCGTCCTGCCAGCGCGGCCTCTACTCGGTCTGCGAGAACTCCAACCCCAACGCCGGCATCGCCGAAAAGATCATGGGGCACTCGCCGGCCGGCATCTTCGGCTACTCGCACCTGCTCGGCGGCTACGCCGGTGGTCAGGCCGAGTACGCCCGGGTGCCGTTCGCCGACGTCGGCCCGGTCAAGGTGCCCGACGAGATCAGCGACGACCAGGCGGTCATGCTGGCCGACGTGTTCCCGACCGGCTACATGGGCGCCGAGATGTGCGACATCAAACCCGGGCAGGTGATCGCCGTCTGGGGCGCCGGGCCGGTCGGGCTGCTCGCCGCTGCCAGCGCCCGGCTGCTCGGCGCGGAGCGGGTGATCGTCATCGACCGGTTCCCGTACCGGTTGCGACTGGCCGAGGAGCACATCGACGCCGAGGCGATCAACTACGAGGAAGCCGACGTGCTGGACACCCTCAACGAAATGACCGCCGGCCGGGGCCCCGACGCGTGCATCGACGCGGTGGGCCTGGAGGGCCACCACGGCAACGCCGCCATGTACGCGTACGACCGGGCCAAGCAGGTCGCACGAGTCGAGACGGAACGACCGTTCGCACTGCGGCAGGCGATCCTCGCCTGCCGCTCCGGCGGGGTGGTCTCGGTCGTCGGCGCGTACGGCGGCTTCGTCGACAAGTTCCCGATGGGCGCGTTCATGAACCGCTCGCTGATCATGCGGACCGGTCAGTGCCACGTCCAGCGCTACACCCGGCCGCTCCTGGAGCGCATCCAGCGCGGCGAGATCGACCCGAGCTTCATCGTCAGCCACCGGATGCCGCTGCGTGACGCACCCAAGGGCTACAAGATCTTCCAGAAGAAGCAGGACGACTGTACGAAGGTGCTGCTCAAGGTCTGACCGGCGGCCAGGTCTGCCGGCAGGGGAGTGCGTCGCGCGCTGCCTTTGGAGCTGATGTCGCAAACGATTCAGCGCGGCTGGGCAGGGGCGGGCTGGGCCGGGGCAGGCTGGGCCGGGGCGGGCTGGGCCGGGGCAGGCCGTGGGGTGATGTCGTCAACGATTCAGCTCCAAAGGAGCCGACCAGAGCCTCGGCTATCAACGCCGGTCGCTCCGCGTGCACACGGCGTCGAACCCGGCCTTGGCTCTGCGCAAGCTAGCGTGTCGCCATGGAGAGTGGCGGTATGTCGGTGCCCGTCTCGGTCGACCTCAGCGTTCGGCTGCGGCCGGTTGCCGAGCCCGACCTGGCGATGCTCCGGCGGTTCTGCACCGAGCCGGGTCTGATCGGTCTGGACTGGGCCGGCTTCCGGGACGCCGGGGTGCCGGCGCGGCGGTTCGCCGTCGACGGCTACCTCGGCGAGGACGACGGACGGCTCGTCGTGGAGGTCGAGCAGGAGCAGGCCGCCGCCGGCGTCGTCAGCTACACCGCTGGCCGATACGCGGGCAGGGCGTCGTACTGGGAGATCGGCATCGCCCTGCTGCCGCAGTGGCGGGGGAGGGGCATCGGCTGGCGCGCCCAAGCGCTGCTCTGCGACTACCTCTTCCACCACAGCCCGGCCCAGCGCATCCAGGCCGGTACGCACCCGGAGAACGTCGCCGAGCAACGGGCGCTGGAGAAGGCCGGCTTCCAACTCGAGGGCGTCGTGCGAGCCGGCGAGTTTCGGGCCGGCCAGTGGCGCGACGGCCACCTGTACAGCCGGTTACGCGACGACCCGTCCCCCTGGGACCCGACGCCGCAGGTCTGAGCCCTAACGCGGGCGGACCCCCGGCTCCACCGTCAGGGTCCCTGCCGTGGCGTCGATAGTGGCGCGCGAGCCCAGCGGGACGGTGAGCTGCCCGTTGCCATGCCCCAGCCGTAGCCCACCCAGGACCGGCACGCCAAGGTCGTACAGGCGGTCCTTGAGCACCGCCGCCGCGTCCCACTCGCCCGGTTCACCGACACTGTTGGTGATCTGGCCGATGACCACACCGGCGACCCTGCCCAGCGCGCCCACCCGGCGCAGCTCGGTCAGCATGCTGTCGATGCTGTACGGAGCCTCGTCCACGTCCTCGAAGAAGAGGATCGCGCCGTCGAACTTCGGGGAGTCCTCCGCGCCGAGCGAGGTGGAGATCAGCGTCAGGCAGCCGCCGAGCAGGGGCCCCGATGCCCGCCCCGGCACCACCACGGAAGCGGCCGTCTCGGCCGGGTCCCGGGAGATCGTGACGGGTGCTGTGGTCATCACCGCCCTGCGGAGCGCCTCGGCCGACTCGGGGCCGGTGCGGTCGTCACTCCAGTTGACCATCGGGCCGTAGAAGGTGACCAGGCCGGTATCGCGCCAGAGCTTGCCGTGGATGCTGGTGATGTCGCTGAAGCCGACGACCACCCGGGGGTCCCGGCGCAGAACGGAGACGTCGATCTGGTCGACGATCCGCTGGGTGCCGTAACCGCCACGCGCGGCGAAGACGGCACGGATTCCCGGGTCGGTGAGCGCGGCGTTCAGGTCGGCCAGCCGCTGCGCGTCGTTGCCGGCCAGATAGCCGTACTTGGTGAAGACGTGCCTGCCCAGCTCGACCTCCAGGCCCCAGCTGCGCAGGATCTCGATGCCGCGGGCCATGTTCGTGGGGTCGGGCGTGCTGCCGGGCGAGACGACCCGAACCCGGTCACCGGGTGCCAGCGCCGGTGCCCGCAGGACGCGCTTCGCGCCAGCCGGCGCGGCCTGCGCGGACGTGGCCTCCGCCGAGCCGACGAGCACCGCGCCACCGGCCGCCGCCGCTCCCATCCGCAGCATGTTCCGACGGGACAGGGGCACCCGCGCGGGCCCCTCGATCGCGGCTGGGTCTGTTCCAGAAGTGGCCACCGGCGTCCCCTCATCGTGATCAGACGATGCGTGCGAGCTGCCACAGCCTACGACAGTCGTCGATTCGCATGGGGGTCCACAAGGGACACCGACAACCCGAGCGAACGCGCGGTGCCCCGGTATCAGCGGGCGGGCTTCCGACACGGCCCGACCCCGGCTCGGCTGGCGACCAGAGTGACCTGACTGGCACGTTTTGTGAGGCCCCGCCCGCCGATGGCGGGGCGTCCGGATCCGCACGTGACCCCGTTTGTCGCCAGGGAGCCTGGGAACTCGCCCCGTTCGTCCGCAGGCAGGCCTGACGGCATGCCGACGAGACCGAAGGAGCGGGGCATGGAGTACGAGCAGATGATCGCCACGGTACGACAGCGCGCGGGCCTCGGTGAGAACGAGGCCGTGCGGTCCATACAGGCCGTCCTGTCGGTGCTCGGTGAACGGCTCGCCGGACAGGAGGCGGACAACCTCGCGGCACAGCTACCGGATCGGCTGGACGCTTCGGTCACCCGTAATCCGCAGGGCCGCCGGTGGGACATTGGTGAGTTCCTGAAGCACGTCGGGGACCGCGAACAGGTCGCGAACGCGGACCAGGTGCGTCAACACGCCCAGGCGGTGTTGCGTACCGTCGCCGAGGCGCTGAACGACGACGAGCGGCACGACCTGCTCGCCCAGCTTCCCGGCGGCATCATCGACCTCTTCGGTGTTCCCACCCCGCGAGGCTGAGCCTCGCGCCGATCGGGCTGACCGTCCGGTGTGCTCACGGGATCGGCCACTCGTGCACCGGCCGGTTGCTGTGCATCAGGTCGACGTAGTGTCGGACCACCTCGCGCAGCGCCTCCGGCCGGTCCAGGTGGTCGGCCGACTCCAACCGGTGCAGCGTCTCCACCTGCCAGGTCGCGCCGTTGCGGCCAGTCAGGCAGCGCTGCTCGATGATGCCGAGCAACCGGTCACGCTCGGTCGGGTCGAGCCCCCACCGGTCCAGGCCGTGATGCGCCATCGGCAGCAACCGGCGCAACACCAACTCGGTGACGGGCAGGTAGCCGAGACCGGGCCAGAAGACCTGCGCGTCGATGCCGTGCCGGGCGCAGCTGGTGAAGTTCTCCTCGGCGGCGCTGAACGACATCTGCGACCACAGTGGCCGGTCCGACTCGGCGAGGGCGCGCACCAACCCGAAATAGAAGGCGCCGTTGGCGATGGTGTCGAGCACGGTCGGGCCGGCGGGCAGCACCCGATTTTCCACCCGCAGGTGCGGCCGGCCCCGTGACACGTCGTACACCGGGCGGTTCCACCGGTAGACGGTGCCGTTGTGCAGGCGCAACTCGGCCAGATTGGGCACCTCACCGGCCGCGAGGGCCTGCGCCGGGTCCTCCGGATCACAGACCGGCAGCAGCGCCGGGAAGTAGCGCACGTTCTCCTCGAACAGGTCGAACACGCTGGTGATCCAGCGTTCGCCGAACCAGACCCGGGGGCGTACCCCCTGGGCTTTGATCTCCTCCGACCGCGTGTCGGTGGCCTGCTGGAACAGCGGAATGCGGGTCTCGCGCCACAACTCCCGGCCGAAGAACAGCGGCGAGTTCGCGCCGACAGCGACCTGGACGCCGGCCACCGCCTGGGCGGCGTTCCAGTAGTCGGCGAACTGGGCCGGGCTGACCTGAAGATGGAACTGGGTGCTGGTGCAGGCCGCCTCCGGGGTGATCGTGTCGGCGGTGACCGCCAGACGTTCCACCCCGCTGATGGCGATCGGCAGATCCTCGCCGCGGGCCGCGAAGATCTGCTCGTTGAGCAGTTTGTAGCGGGGGTTGGCCGACAGCGTCTCGGCGGTCAGGTGCTCGGGGCGCAGCGTCGGCAGGATGCCGATCATGACCATGTGCGCGCCGATCGCCCGGGCCTTCACCTCGGCGGCGTTGAGGCTGGCCCGCACGTACTCCTCGAAATCGGCGGTGCCGGTGCCGGTCAGCCGGCGCGGCGGCACGTTGATCTCGACGTTGAACTGGCCCAGCTCGGTCTGGAAGCTCTCATCGGCGATGGCCGCCAGCACGTCGGCGTTGCGCATCGCCGGATTCGACGCCTCGTCGACCAGGTTCAGCTCGATCTCCACGCCGGTCATCGGCCGGTCGAGGTCGAAGCGGGACTCGCGCAGCATCTCGGCGAAGACATCCAGACAGCGGCGGACCTTGTCGCGGTAGCGGGCTCGATCCTCTCGACTGAAGGTTCGTACGCCGACGTCCTCGCCCATGGTCACCACCCCGTCACCGCTGGTCCCCCTAACCTCGCACGTGATCGGCGGGCGGGGGAAGACCCGAGGACCCTTTCCTACCCAACTGCCCGCACTGTTAGCCCAGCCGGAGCGGACCGATAGCATTGCGGGCCGAGAGGTGGTGGCGTGCGGATGCGCGAGAAGGTGACCCGGCTGTTCGTCGCGGCGGCGATCGCCGAGGCCTGCTCCTGGCTGGCCCTGCTGGTCGGCATGCTGGTCAAGTACGGTCCGCCGGACAACGAGCTGGGCGTCAAGATCTTCGGGCCGATCCACGGCGGCCTGTTCGTCGCGTACGTCCTGCTGGTGCTCGCCGTGGCCCGGCTGCACCGGTGGAGCCTGCTGGCCACGGCGGTGGCCCTGGCCAGCGCGGTGCCGCCGTTCGCCACACTCGCCTTCGAGCGCTGGGCCCGCCGCCGGGGCATGCTCGGCGTCGACCGGCAACCGGCCCGCGAGCCCGCCCCGGTCGGCTGAACCGCCGACTCGCCCTCGCACTCGTCCCGCTCGGCTGAACCGCCGACCCGGCGGGGCCGATCAGGTCAGCGCGGAGCAGGCCGCGATGCCGGCCACCAGCAGCGTGCCCAGGAACGCCTGCAACAGCAGTGGCGGCCCGAGATGCGACCAGAGCGTCGCCGTACGCGGGGTCAGCAACTGCCCGGTGGTGAGGTTGACGATCCGCTCGATCCGGGGCGGCAGCTCCGGGTCGCGTTGCGGGCGCAGTGTGAGCTGCACCTGGTCTGCCGGGTGCAGGGCGCTCTGCGGCAGGTGACCGTGCAGCTCCACCTCGCAGAGCTGACCGGCGGTGTTGCGGAGCCGCACCGGGGTGACCAGGTATTCCGGCCCCTGCTTCAGCTCCTTCCAGCGACGGCGGGTGCCGCCGCCGCCGAACGAGAAGAGCGAGCGCAGCAGCAGGGCGGGCAGCCGGGCGAAGGCCGCCGCGGCGAGCACCGCCACCAGCACCGGCTGACCGATGCGCACCTCACGGGTGTAGCCGTCGAGCAGGCGGATCAGCCGCCCGGTGACGATTCGTTCCGTCGGGTGCACGATCCGTCGGGTATCGAGTCCGCTGTCCATTTCCACCACCGAGAGTCCGCTTGTGTTCACAGATCGTATCGACGTCCTCGGTTGAACGACGTGAATGAAACCTGGTCACGGGCTCACGGCCGCGAGGTGACATCCCCGGCGACCCGGGTAAGCGGGGGGCCGAGCTGGAAAGGGGTCGAGCATGCAGCTGTCCTTCCTGCGCCCGCTCTACGACCGTCCCGGGCCGTGGTGCTCGGTGTATCTGGACGCCTCCGCGGACACGGAGGACGCCCATCCCGCCCTGGATCTGCGCTGGCGTGCCCTGGAACGCCGCCTGGCCGAACAGGGGGCGGACGAGGCGAACATCGCCGCGCTGGACCGGGTGGTCCGAGGTCACGATCCGATGGTCGGGGACTACGGCCTGGCGCTCTTCGCAAGTCACGGCCACGTGGTGCTCTCCGAGTACCTGTCCGCGCCGCCACTGCGGGACCTGGCCCACGTGGGGCCGCTGCCGCACGTGATGCCGTTGCTCGCCCAGCGCGGCGAGCAGGTGGCCTGGGTACGTGTGGTCGCCGACCGGCTCGGCGCCGACGCGATGGCGGTCAGCGCCGGCGGGGTGCCCCGACGAGCGCACGTCGCCGGGCGGGACGAGTACCCGCTGCGGCGGGCGAAGCCCGGCGGCTGGTCGCAGTCGCGCTACCAGCGGGCGGCCATGGAGGCGTGGCACCAGAACGCTGGCGACGTCACAGCGGCGACAGTGCAGCTGGCCGACCGGGTCGGCGCGGACGTGGTGGTGGTCGCCGGTGACGTCCGGGCCACCGGAATGATCGCCGCCCAGATGCCGGAGCGCTGGCAGGACCTGGTGGTTCGTACCGATGCCGGGTCGCGGGCCGGCGGCGCCGACCAGACGATGCTGGACGACCTCACCGTGCAGACCATCGCGGAGATCGCCGACCAGCGGATCAGCGCCGCGCTGGACAAGTTCGGCGTGCAGGAGGACGTGGGCGGCGGGCTCGACGCGGTCGTCTCGGCCCTGCAACGCAACCAGGTCGACATGATGCTCATCGTGGACGACCCGTCGGCAAACGGTGAGCTGTGGATCGGCGCGGAACCCACCGAGATCGCCGTCGACCCGGGGCAGCTGGCCGCCATGTCGGTGGCCGACCCGCAGCGGGTACGCGCCGACGCGGCGCTGGTCCGGGCGCTCGTGGGCACCGACGCGGCACTGACAGTGCTCGGCGCCGACGAGGCGCCCGACCTCACCGACGGCGTCGGCGCGGTACTGCGCTACGTCGACCCCAGCACACCGGGGCGCGGCAATGGTTGACCGAACGGTTGCGGACGTCGTGGTGGAGCGGCTCCTGGCCTGGCGGGTGCCCCGCGCCTTCGGGTACCCGGGCGAGGCGATCGCTCCACTGGTCGACGCGCTGGACCGCACCGGCGGCGAGCCGGCGTTCATTCCGGCCCGGCACGAGGAGACCGCCTCGTTCATGGCCACCGGGCACGCAAAGTTCACCGGCGGCATCGGGGTCTGCCTCGCCACCCAGGGTCCCAGCGCCGTCCAGCTCCTCAACGGTCTCTACGACGCCAAGCTGGACAGCAAGCCGGTGGTGGCCATCGTCGGGGAGGACATCTCCGGGCCGCTCGGCGGCGCACACCAGGAAATCGGGCTGAGCCGGCTCTTCGGGGACGTGTGCAACCAGTTCGTCCGGTACGGCCGCAGCCCCGACGAGGTCGGGGCGCTGCTGGACCAGGCGTTCCGGACGGCGGCGGCGACCCGCAGCCCGACGTGCGTGGTGCTACCTCGACAGTTGCAGGAGGCGCTGGTGCCCGACCTGCAGTCGTACGGCGTCGGGGTGATCACGGCGACCCCCGGCGAGCCGCTGGCCCGGGTCCTGCCGCACGAGGTGGACCTGGACGCCGCCGCGCAGCTGCTCGGCGGCGGCCAGCGGACCGCGATCCTGGTGGGCCAGGGTGGTCGGGACGCGGCCGCCGAGATCATCGAGATCGCCGACCGGCTGGGCGCCGGAGTGGCCACCTCGCTGCTCGGCAAGCCGGTGCTCGACGAGCGGTTGCCGTTCCACACCGGGGTGCTCGGCGAGGTCGGCACCCCGGCGGCGGCCGAGCTGATGGGTGGTTGCGACACGCTGCTGATGGTCGGCACCAACGACCCGTGGACCGACTACTTCCCCATGCCCGAGCAGGCGCGCACGGTGCAGATCGACATCGACGGCCGCCGGATCGGCACCCGCTACCCGGCCGACGTGCCGCTGGTCGGTGATGCCGCCGAGACGCTGCGGGCACTGCTGAGCCGGCTGCGCGGACGGCCCGAACAGCAGTGGCGCGCCACGGTGGAGAGTTCGGTGGACCGCTGGCGGGAGGTCGCCGCCGAGCGCGCCGCCGCCGCCGCGGACCCGGTCAACCCGCAGCTCGTCCTGCAGGAGTTGTCCGCCCGGATGCCCGGCACCGGCGCTGTCGCCGTCGACGTCGGCTCGGTCCTCTACTGGTACGCCCGGCACCTCACCCTGCCACCGGGGGTCAACGCGCAGCTGTGCGGAACCCTCGGCTCCATGGGCTGCGCGTTGCCGTACGCGGTGGCGGCCAAGCTCGCCGCGCCCGACCAGCCGGTGGTCGCGCTGGTCGGTGACGGGGCGATGCAGCTCAACGGGCTCGCCGAACTGATCACCGTCTCGCACCTCTGGCAGCAGTGGCGCGACCCGCGGCTGGTGGTGCTGGTGCTCAACAACCGGGACCAGAACGGCATGGGCGACGGGCGACAAGCGTCGTCCGACCCGACCCGCCGGCGCCCCGACGTGCCGTACGCCGGGTGGGCCCGGCTGCTGGGGCTGCACGGGGTGCGGGTGGACCGCCCGGAGCTGGTCGGCGCGGCCTGGGACGAGGCCCTCGCCGCGGACCGCCCCTGCGTACTGGAGGCGGTCGTCGACCCGGCGGTGTCGCTGGCGCCGCCGGAGCCCGCCTTCGCCGACCTGAGGGGCCTGTACGCCGAGGGCGCACCGGCCCGGAAGGTCCGCGAGCAGGTGGAGGTCACCGCGAACGCCGACGACCTCGTTTAGCCACCCTGGTCCAGGGCATGAGTAGCGGCCCGACGACGCTGGAGGTCCCATGTCCGAGCCCGCCGACCGCCGCTACGGTCCCGCGACCCTGCCGACGGCACGGGGTCCGCTCTCCGCGGCGGTCGTCAAGGCTCTGCGGCGCCCGCCGCACGACCTGGCGGCCGATCTCGGCGTCGACCTCTACCCGGCGGACCCGGTCACCGACGAGGACCTGCAGCTGACGCTGTTCCTCTGCTACGAGCTGCACTACCGGGGCTGGCTCGGGGTGGACGAGTCGTGGGAGTGGCAGCCGACGCTACTGGCGCTGCGTGCCCGCTGTGAACGGGTCTTCGAGGCGGCGCTGCGTCGACTGGTCGGCGCGCCGTCGGTGCCCGCCGCCGGGGTGGCGGCCGGCCTGGCCGAGCTGGTCGCTGCCGACGACGGGCCGGCGCTGGCCGCGACGCTGCAACGGCGTGCCGACCTCACCCAGTTCCGCGAGTTCGTCGTCCACCGCTCCGTCTACCACCTGCGGGAGGCGGACCCGCACAGCTGGGCGCTGCCCCGCCTCGGCGGCCCGGCCAAGGCCGCGCTCGTGGAGATCCAGACCGACGAGTACGGCAACGGGCGGCTGGACCGGATGCACGCCGAGCTGTTTCGGAACACACTCGACCGGTTGGGCCTGGACACCGGCTACGGCGCCCACATCGACGCGGCCCCGGCGGTGACGTTGGCGACAAACAACCTGATGTCGCTGTTCGGGCTGCACCGACGGATGCGCGGCGCGCTGCTCGGGCACCTGGCCGCGTTCGAGATGACCTCCTCGCAGCCCAACCGTCGCTACGGCAACGGGTTGCGCCGGCTCGGCTTCGACGAGGTGGCCACCCGCTTCTACGACGAGCACGTCGAGGCCGACGCGGTGCACGAGCAGATCGCCGCGCACGACATGTGCGGCGGCCTGGTCCGCGTCGAGCCGGCCCTCGCCTCCGATGTGCTCTTCGGCGCGGCGGTCGGGCTCGCGGTGGACCGGCTGTTCGCCGCGCACCTGCTGGACAGCTGGGCGGCCGGCCGCAGCTCGCTGCGCGCGCCGGCCCCTCCGGCCGTGCCGCCGACCGTCTCGCTCGCCGTGGCCGCGTCCACGGCGCCGGCCCCGGCGGTCCGGACCGTCGTCGTCTGACGGCCGCGACGGGGATGCCGCGACGCGCCACTGTCGACGCGTTGCCGCGGCGACGCGGGGTCAGCCCTCGCGGGTGGTGCCCGCGCGGAAGTTGATCGCCTTGTGGGTGCCGTCGCAGAACGGCTTGAGCGCCGACTTGCCGCACCGGCACAACGCCACAGTGCCCCGCCGCGCGTCGATGCGCTCGCCGTCCGGGGTGACAAGCGCGAAGTCGCCGCGGACCAGCAGCGGTCCGTCCTCGTACGGGGTGATCGTGGCGGCGGCTGGCTCACTGGTGTCGTCGGTGCGCATGGCCCCGGAAGTGCCCGTCCTGGCCCTGGCGAAACCCGAGCCGCCGAACGCCGGTGATGACCGGGGCACCCCGCTGACCAGCGGAATGTGCCGCCGGGTGGGTGATGCCCCGTTTGAACCCCATCGGGACGGGAAGCCGGGCCGCGTGGTGAGCGAACGAGGCAAGGTGGGGCCGGTGCACAAGGTGCACAAGGGGCTCACGGCCGATGGCGCCGGTCTGGCCGGCGACCGGGTCGTGGCCGCGGGCAGCTCCGCCCGGGTGCTGGTCGCCGCCACCGCCCGGGCACTGCGCGGGGTCGACTGCGCCGACCTCGGGCACACCGGGCCGACGTCACGGTTCCCCGGCGCCCCCGAGCCGGTACGCCGTGCCGCTGTCACCCGCGCCGCCGGCCGGGTCGCGCTCACAGTGGCCCAGATCGACGAGGTGGACGCCGCAAGGGTGGCCCGTTGGTTCGTCGACCAGTACCCTCGCCGGCGCTACCCCGGGGTGCTGATCGGCTCTCCGCACGGCGCGGCCGCGCACCTCGCGGTGGCCCTCGGCGTGCCGTGGCTGCCGTCGGGATTCGAGATGACGGTGCACTGGTCCGACGGCGGGGTGGACCGCCCGGCGGACGCCGCGGAGCATGGAGCGGCACTCGCCACCCGGTTGCTCGCCGGCAACGCCGACCTGCACCTGCGCCAGGTGCACTGCCCGGCCAGCCGTGGCGCGCTGACCGGGGCGACCGTGTCGCTGACCGCCGCGTGGAGGGCCCTACCGGCCGCGTACGCGCGGTTCCTGGCCGACCTGCTGGTCCCGGGTGCCCCAGTGCTGCTGGTCCGCGACGCGCGCACCTGGCCGGTCCTGGAGCGCGGGCCGGGGCACAGCTTCCAGGTCGGCTGCCCGGGCAGCGGGCTGGACCCGGTCGACTTCCACCCGGACAGCCACGCGTTGCGGCAGGTGCTGCGCTCCGCCGGCGGCGACGCGACCCGGTGGGAGCCGCCGGAGGTGTCAGTGCCCTCGGCGTACGCCGAGCACGGCGTCGACTCGGGCTTCGAGTTGGCCGCCCGGGACTGGTCCACCCGGCACCAGCACCCGCTGCACCGGGTGTTGGTGCCCCGGCCGGCGGCGCTGAGCGCGGGCGTGGCCGACCTGTACCGACGGTGGCTGCGCCGCGCCGGTAAGACCGGTGACCGGTTGGTGGTGGAGTGCGGTCGACTGCTCGACCCGTGGCAGGTGGTGCGGGCGGGGCTGGTGCCGTACTGGTGTGAGAACGCCACCCGCCGCAGCGTCGACGAGGCCGAGTGGTGGCTCGCCGGCAGCGAGGCGTTCAGCTCGGTGGACGTGCTGCCCGAGCCGCCCGGGGTGCGCTCACCCGCGCTGGCCGGGCTGCCGCAGTGGCTGGCCGTGGCCGGGTTCGGCCGGCGGCGTCGGGCGCTGGACCGCACCACCGCCCGGGGTTACCCGATCACCTCGGTACCCACCCGCCGGGCCACCGAGGTGCTGCGCGCCCAGCCGTACGACCTGCCCGTGCCGCCCCCGCTGGGGGTCGCCGAGGCCCTCTCCGTGCTCCGCGACAGCGGCGGCCACCAGGGGTTGTTGGTCTCCTGAGGCGGAGCACGCCGAAACATCCTCGCGAACCCGGGGTCCCGTGATTGAGTACCTACGGAGCGGGAACATCGCTGGCTGCGACGGCCTGATTGCGCTGCGTAGAGGCGGTGTCGCCCGCTGGCATCCCAGTCACTGACCCACTTTCCGGCCCGGTGCGTGGCTCGACCACGCGCACGACCGGTTTCCCGATCCGGGCGGGGGACCTTCCTGAGGGAGGCGCGGATGTTCGGACAGACGAGCACGACCACGACCACGACCCCACCACCACCCAACGATCGAGGTCTGGAGGATCTCGACGCGGCGGCGATGGCGTACGCGGCCCGGATCGCCGGGCTGCCGCCGGAGCGGCGGGGGGAGGCCCGGGACGACCTGGTGCGCTTCGCGCTGCCGTTCGCCGGCCGGCTGGCCCGCCGGTACCGGGGGCGGGGGGAGCCGCTGGAGGACCTGGAGCAGGTGGCCCGGCTGGGACTGGTCAACGCCGTCGACCGCTATGACCCGGAACGGGGCTCGTTCACCGCGTACGCCGCGATCACCATCGTGGGCGAGATCAAACGGCACTTCCGGGATCGAACCTGGGGTGTGCACGTGCCCCGTCGGCTGCGGGACCTGATCCTCGAGGTGGGGCAGGCCACCGCTGCGCTCACCAGCGAGCTGTCCCGGGCCCCGTCGGTGGCCGAGCTGTCCGCCCGGCTGGAGACCCCGGAGGAGGAGATCCTCGCGGCACTGGAGTCGGCGGCCGGCTACAGCCCGGCCTCGCTGAACGCGCCGGTGGGTGGGGAGAGCTCTGCCGAGTTCGGGGACCTGGTCGGCGAGTCCGACAACGCGTTGGAGTCGGTCGACGACCGGGTGACGGTGAGCGGCCTGCTGCACCGACTGCCCTGGCGTGAACGACGGATCCTCGCGATGCGCTTCTACGGCAACCAGACCCAGGCGGAGATCGCCGCCCGGTTCGGCATCTCGCAGATGCACGTGTCCCGGCTGCTGTCGCGGGCGCTCACCTGGCTACGCCAGGCGATGCTCGCCGACGCGCCGCCGCCGTGGCAGAACGGCGCCGCCGAACCCGACCCGGGCAAGACCCGGATCTCGGTCAAGCAGAACGGCGACTCGGTGGTCGTCGAGGTCGGCGGCGAAATCGACCGCGACGGCGCGGACCAGCTGCGCCGGGCCATGCTGGAGGCGGTCACCGGCCAGCCCAGCGAGGTGGTCGTCGACCTGGTCGGCGCGGGTGGCTTCGACGCCGGTGGGATCGCCGCCTTGATGGCCGGTCGGGACGCTGCGGAGCGGACCGGGGTGCCGCTGCGGCTGACCCGGGTCCAGCCCGCGGTACGCCGCTCGCTCACCGCCGCCGGCCTGTCGCCGGTCCGGGACTGACGCACACGGACACGCGAAGGGCCGACACCCCGCTCGCCGGGTGTCGGCCCTTCCGCGCGTACCCCCGGTCAGTGCTCTTCGGGGTTACCGTCGCTGTGCGGGTGCCGCCAGCGCTCGTGCGGCTTCGGCGTGTCCTCGGCGTCCTTCGGCGGGTCGCTCTCCTCGAAGCTCGGCCGGCGGACGCCCTCGGGCTCCGGCACGTCCACCGGGCGGGCGCCGGAGCGCGGCGCCGGCTGGTAGTCGACAGCGTCGCGGGCACCGTGCGCGCCCTCGGCGGACGGCGACTCCGGGGCGTGGTGCTCCGTCCGGAGCTCGTCGGAGAACTGTTGCGGCGGCTTGGTGGTGCGCTGCGGCAGGTCGCGGCCCAGGTCGGCGACGAGCGGGCCGTACTTCAGGTCGAAGGCGGGGCGCTCGGAGCGGATCCGGGGCATCCGGTCGAAGTTGCGCAGCGGCGGCGGGCAACTGGTGGCCCATTCGAGGGAGTTGCCGAAGCCCCACGGGTCGTCCACCGTCACCACCGCCCCGTACCGCCAGGACTTCCAGGCGTTGTAGATGAAGAAGAGTGTGGACAGGCCGAGGATGAACGCGAAGATGCTGGAGATCGTGTTCAGGGTGGTGAAGCCGTCGGTGGGCAGGTAGTCGGCGTACCGGCGGGGCATGCCCTCGGCACCCAGCCAGTGGTGCACCAGGAAGGTGCCGTGGAAGCCGATGAACATGGTCCAGAAGTGCGCCTTGCCGAGGCGCTCGTCGAGCAGGCGCCCGGTCATCTTCGGCCACCAGAAGTAGTAGCCCCCGAACAGGGCGAAGACCACGGTGCCGAACACCACGTAGTGGAAGTGCGCCACCACGAAGTAGCTGTCGTGGGTGTGCCAGTCGACCGGCGGGCTGGCCAGCAGGACGCCGGTGAGACCGCCGAGCAGGAAGGTGACCAGGAAGCCGATGGCGAACAGCATCGGCGTCTCGAAGGTGAGCTGACCCTTCCACATGGTGCCGATCCAGTTGAAGAACTTCACACCGGTGGGCACCGCGATCAGGTAGCTCAGGATGCTGAAGAACGGCAGCAGCACCTGGCCGGTGGCGAACATGTGGTGCGCCCAGACCGTCATCGACAGCACGGTGATGGCGATGGTGGCCAGCACGATCCCCGTGTAGCCGAAGAGCGGCTTGCGGGAGAAGACCGGGATGATCTCGGTGATGATGCCGAAGAACGGCAACGCGATGATGTAGACCTCGGGATGGCCGAAGAACCAGAACAGGTGCTGCCAGAGCATCGGGCCGCCGGTGGCGGGGTCGTACACGTGCGCGTTGAGCAACCGGTCGGCGGAGAGCGCCAGCAGCGCGGCGGCCAGCAGCGGGAAGACGAGGATCACCAGCACGCTGGTGAACAGCATGTTCCAGGTGAAGATCGGCATCCGGAACATGGTCATGCCGGGCGCGCGCAGGGTGAGGATCGTGGTGATCAGGTTGACCGCGCCGAGGATGGTGCCGAGCCCGGAGACGACCAGACCGAGCACCCACATGTTCGCGCCCACGCCGGGGCTGTGCTCGACGCTGCTGAGCGGGCTGTACGCGGTCCAGCCGAAGTCCGCCGAACCTCCCGGGGTGACGAACCCTCCGATCACCATGAGGCCGCCGAAGAGGTACAGCCAGTAGGCGAGCGCGTTGAGGCGGGGGAACGACACGTCCGGCGCGCCGATCTGGATCGGCACGATGTAGTTGGCGAACCCGAACGCTGCTGGCGTGGCGAACAGCAGCAGCATCACCGCGCCGTGCGAGGTGAAGAGCTGGTTGTACTGCTCGGAGGAGAGGAACTGCATCCCCGGGCGGGCCAGCTCGGCGCGCATCACCATCGCCTGGAGCCCCGCCACCAGGAAGAACCCGAAGGAGGTCAGCAGATACAGCAGGCCGATCTGCTTGTGGTCGGTGGTGGCGAGGAACTTGATCAGGGAGTTGCCGGGGACCGGCGCTCGTACGGCTCCCGGGAAGCCCCCGAAACGGGCCGGTGCCAGGATCGCCGGGCCCCGATCTCGACCGGGTTCTGTGGTTACCCGCTTGGGCATGGCTGCTCACCCCGTCGTGACGGCAGAAAGGACGGGCGTGCTCTACCCACCCTCACACCATGTAACCAGCCAACGACGGTAATTTCGGTCAGATCGCCAGTACCGGCGCAAGCACCCTCGAACGCTCAGGTTGCCGGCAGCATGGCCCAGACGGCCTTGCCCTGCCCGGCCGGCACACTTCCCCACCGCTGGGTCAGCTCCCGGACCAGCATCAACCCTCGCCCACCCTCGGCGTGCAGGTCCGTCCCGCCCGCACGGGCCTGGGCGCTGCTGCCGTCCACCACCGCCAGGTGCAGATACGGCCGGCGCAGGGTCACCGTCACCTGCATCGGCGTGCCGGCGTGGCGCACCACGTTGCCCACCAGTTCGCTGAGCACCAACGCGGCCGGGCCGGACGCGTCGGGCAGGTTCCACCGCGCGCACGCCTCGGTGACCAACTCCCGGGCCCGCCGGCACGCCCCGGCCACCGGCTCCAGCCGGGCCCGCATCCGCAACGTGGACGTCGTGCCGGCCAACCGGGTCGCCTCCGCGCAGTCCGCGGAGACCGGGAGCAACCGGCACGTGGTCGACTCGGCCAACCATCGTGCCGCGATCGGCGACGGGGAGCAGAGCAGCACCGGCACTGCCGGCCACTCCTCGGCCCGGCGGGCGGTCGCGGCGAACACGGACAGCGCCAACCGGTCCTCCACGCTCACCCCTGCCATGTCGACCACCAGCGCCTCCGGCTGGTCGACAAGCGCGTCGCTGAGCGCCCGGTGCACCGAGCGCATCGTGCCGAGGTGCAGCGGGCCGGTGAGCCGGACGACCGCCACCGGTGCCGTGGTGCGCACCTCGCAGGTGATCCCGCTCGACATCGGCGCCTCAATTCGCTGCTGGGTCGGGATCTGCCAACTACCCGAGGGCGTTCCCGATCAAACCGGACCGACGGCGGGGCGACGCAGGTCACGGTCCGCAACGCCCAGGTCACGGACGCGATCGGCCGGTCCCGCAGGGGATCGGCGGTCAGCGACGGGGCCGGCCGGTCAGGACGCCCAGTGCGATCATCCCGACGCCGAGACCCAGGTGCAGCCAGCCGTCGGCGTCGTTGACAGGCAGCACGTTCGCCCCGGTGTCGTGGTCCACCGCCAACCCGTAGAGCCAGAGCACCAGGTAGACCGCTCCGCCGCCGATCAGGAACGCCCGAGCGCCGGTGACCGTCCGGGCCAACAGCAGACCCACCACCCCGTACGCCAGGTGCACCAGGTTGTGCAGCACCGACACCTGGAAGACGCCGAACAGGTACGCGCCCGAGTCGTGGCCGGCGAAGCGCAACGCGTCCATGCCGGTGGTGATCCCCGGCACGAAGCCGAGCACGCCGACCAGCAGGAACAGCACCCCCACCGTCGCCGCCGCGCGACGGACCGGCGGTTTGCCGTCGGCCGGGTTGGGTCGGGCCCGGGAGTGCGCCATCGGTCCGACCATTCCCGGCTCCTCGTCGCGCGGCGGGCATGAGCGCTGCCGGCTACCCGCTGCCGGGACCGGCAAACCGGCCGCCCCCGCCGTCGGTCAGGCCGGCAGCAACCTCGGCGCGCTCGCCGACTGCCGGACCCGCTCGTACAGCTCGACGTAACGCTGCGCCATCACCGCGGGCGTGAAGCGCTGCGCTGCCACCCGCCGGCACTCGTCGGGGTCGAGCAACTCGGCGGCGAGGACGAGGTCGCCCAACTCCTCCTCGTCAGTGGTGAGCAGCCCGGTGCGGCCGTGCTCGATCAGCTCCGGCAGGCAACCCCGGGCGGTGGCCACCACCGGCGTACCCAGGGCGAGCGACTCGACGACCGCAGTGCCACCCGGCTCCTCCCACCGCAGCGGGAACAGCGACGCGCGGGCGCTGGCGAGCAGGTCGTCACGCTCCTGGCCGGCCACTGTGCCGACCCAGCGGACCAGGTCACCGTCGACGTGCGGTGCCACCTCGTCGAGGAAGAACCGCACGTCCGGGTTCTGCCGGGCCTCGTCGCCCGCCGCGGCCAGGTCGGCCGGCCGATGGTACGGGCCGACGGGGCCGGCCAGCACCAGCGGCATACCGACCCGGTGCGCGAGCCGGGCACCCACGTCCTGCCCCTTGCCCGGGTTGATCCGGCCCAGGATGAGCAGGTGCTCGCCCTTGTCCGGTCGGGGCCGCCGGTCGGCGTCGACGGCGAGTGGCGTCGACAGGTGCACGTGCCCCACCGAGTGCTCCCGCAGCGCCAGCGGGGCGCGGGCCAGCTGCGACGCGGAGACGCCGTTGACCCGGACCCGGTCGCCGCCGTCCAGGCTGCCGTAGAGCGCCGGGTGCTTGGCCAGGTCCCAGTGCAGGGTGTGCAGGGTCGGCGGTCCGGCCGGCCCCATAGCGGCGAGGGTGGCCAGCCCGACCGCCTCGACGTGATCGTGCACCAGGTCGATGTCGTCGCGGGAGTGCAGCTCCCGGACCACCCCGGCCAGGTGCGCCTGGGCGATCCCGCAGACCTGGTTGTACGGCCGCTGCAACGCGGCGAACTGCCCGTCGGCGAAGACCGAGATCTGCTCGTCCACCGGCAGGGTGCTGCTGCCCACCGAGGCGAGCACCACCCGTACGCCGAGTCGGCGCAGCTCCGGCACCAGCGTGGCGATGACGTTCTCGATGCCGCCGTAACCGGGCGGTGGCACCGACAGCCACGGGCCGGCGTTCATCAGCACGGTGAGGCTCCTCGCGCTCACGCGGCGGCCACCCGGCGGCGGGGCACCCGATGGCGCAGTTCGGCCAACGGCGGGCGCTCCTCGATGGAAACGTCGCTGACCACGATCTCGCGGTCCAGGTTCGGCAGGGTGTCGGAACCACCGCGACGGAACTGGGTCAGCAACGCCTCCGGCGTAAACCCGGGGGTCGCCCAGCCACGCCGTTGCAGTCGGGACCAGGCGGTCAACATGATCTGCGCGGACATCCGACCCAGGGCGGCGGTGTCCTGGTGGCGGTGCTTGCGCTCACCGAGGTCGACCTGCGCCAGCGCGTCCAGGCCGACCAGGTCGAGCAGGTCGATCATCATGGCCGTCTCCACCCCGTACCCGGAGACGAACGGCACCTGGGCCAGCACGTCCCGGCGACCCGCGTACTCGCCGGCGAGCGGCTGCACGAAGCCCGCCAGCTCGGGCCAGAAGAGGTTGAGCAGCGGTCGGGCCATCAACTCCGTCACCCGACCCCCGCCGTCCTGCTCCACGCTGGCGGTGCCCACCAGAGGCCGGTGGTAGAAGCCCTTCACGAAGTCGACCGACGGGTCGGTCAACAGCGGGCCGAGCAGCCCGCTCACGAAATGCGGCCGGAACTCCCGCAGGTCGGCGTCGATGAACGCCACCACGTCTCCCTCGGCGGCGGCCAGCCCGGCCCAGAGCGCGTCGCCCTTGCCGGTGAGCCGGGGCAACCCCCGGGTCATCGCGTCCTGACTGACCACCTCCGCGCCGGCGGCGCGGGCCACCTGCGCGGTCCGGTCCGTCGAGCGGGAGTCCACCACGATCAACTCGTCGACCAGGGCCACCCGATCCATCAGGTGCTCCCTGATGGTCGACACGATCGCGCCGACGGTGGCCTCCTCGTTGCGCGCCGGCAGCACCACGCTGACCCGGGTCTCACCCTTGGCGCGCATCAGCCGACGGGTCGGCCAGTCGGCCGCCGACGTCGTCCGGTACGTGGCCCATGCCTCCACCACCGGCGACACGCTCGTTGTCATATCCCGCACGGGCACCCCTCCGTTCGTGCGTGGAAAAACCGAATTTGGTTGTTCCCATTCCTCGTCACGTGCTAACCGCATTCTCGGCAACAGCTTGATCACAGAGGTGACGACAATTCGTTCCCGGGGGATGAACGTTTGATTGCGCACAGCCCAGGGGACTGCTCCCATCGCACATGAAACGTCTTCGAAGGGGTGTCGGGATGCGGAAATGCCGGGTGGGTCTGGTCGGAGCCGGCGGCGTGGCACAGCGTCACGCGCGGGTGCTGGCCGGGTTCGACGACGTCGAGCTGGTCGGGGTCACCGACGTGGCGCCGGAGGCGGCGTCCGCGCTGGCCGGACAGCACGGCGGGCGAGCCTGCGCCGACGTCGCCGAGCTGCTGGCCACCGATCTGGACGCCGTGTACGTCTGCGTGCCACCGTTCGCGCACGGTCCCGCCGAGGAGGCGGTGATCGAGGCCGGGGTGCCGATGTTCGTGGAGAAGCCCGTCGCTGTCGACCTGAGCACCGCCGAGCGGATCGCCGACCTGGTCGCGCGGCGTGGGCTGCGCACCGCCGTCGGCCACCACTGGCGCTACCTGAGCGTGCTCGACCAGGCCCGGGACCTGCTCGCCGACCGGCCGGTGCGGATGGTCAGCGGCGCCTGGCTGGACAAGGTGCCCCCGGTGGCGTGGTGGTCGCGGCGGGACCGCTCCGGCGGGCCGGTGGTCGAGCAGGCCGCCCACGTGCTCGACCTGATCCGCGTGCTGGCCGGCGAGGTCACCGAGGTCACCGCGTACGGCAACGGCACCCCGCCGCCGGTCGACGGCGCCGACATCGACTCGGTGACCACCGCCGCCCTGCGTTTCGCCGACGGAGCGGTCGGCACGCTCAGCGCCGCCTGCGTCCTCGGCTGGAAGCACCGCGCCGGCCTGGAGATCCTCGCCGACGGGCTGGCCCTCGCGATCACCGAGGACGGGCTGTCGATCCGCGACGCCGACGGCGAACGACACGTCCCCGCCGACCCGGAAGCCGCCCGGGTGGCGGTGGACCGCGCCTTCGTCGACGCCGTCCGCGGCATCGGCGACGACGTGCGCGTCCCGTACGCCGAGGCTCTCGCGACCCAGCGCCTGGCCCTCGCGGTGGCCGACTCGGCCCGTACCGGCGCCACAGTGCGGCTCGCCACCGCCACCGCCACCGCGCCGGCGGCGCTCGCCAGCGGGGTGACAGTCGATGCGTGACAAGGTCGTGGTGGTCACCGGCCCCGGCCGGGTCGACCTCGTCGAGCAGGACGCCGCCCCGCTGCGCCCCGGCACGTTCCGGGTCGAGACGCTGTTCAGCGGTGTCTCGGCCGGCACCGAGCTGAGCTACGTCAAGGGCACGAACCCCTACCTGAACGTCACCTGGAACCCCGACCTGGGCCTGTTCCAGCCGGGCGCGGTCAGCACGCCCTACCCGGTGACCCGACTCGGCTACATGCAGGTCGGCCGTGTGGTGGAGAGCGAGACCCCGGCCATCGCGGTGGGCACTGTCGGCGCGATGACGTACGGGCACCGCACCGGCTGGCTGGCCGACCCGGTCGCGGAACGGTTCGTGGCGCTGCCCGACGACCTGGACCCGCTGCTCGGCGTCTACGTCGCGCACATGGGCCCGATCTGCGCCAACGGTCTGCTGCACGCCGCCGCCGACCTGCACGGCACCGATGTCCGCACGCTCGGCGACGGGGTACGCGGCCGACGGGTCGCCGTCGTCGGCGCCGGTGTCGTGGCGCTGCTGACGGCGTTGTTCGCCCGGCGCAACGGCGCCGCGTCGGTGGTGGTGCTCGACCCCACCCCGCACCGCCGCCAGGTCGCCGAGGCGCTCGGTCTGGAGACCCTCGACCCCGACGCGGACGACCCGGCGGTGGTGCTCAAGACCCGTTGGGCGCACACCGCCGGCGACCGGGGCGCCGACGTGGTGTTCCAGTGCCGGGGGCAGGCGTGGGCGCTGCACCTCGCCCTGCGTCTGCTGCGGCCCCAGGGCACAGTCATCGACCTCGCCTTCTACCAGGGTGGCGCGGACGCGGTCCGCCTCGGTGAGGAGTTCCACCACAACGGGCTGTCGCTGCGCTGCGCACAGATCGGCCGGGTGCCGCGCGGGCTCGCGCCGACCTGGGACCGCGAACGGCTCTCCGCCGAGACCGTCGACCTGCTCAGAACGAACGGCGACGCGATCCGCAAGCACCTCGTCTCGGCGGTGGTGCCGTTCGACGAGGCGCCCGCCCTCCTCACCGACCTGGCCGACCGTCGCCGCCAGGAGCTTCAGGTGGTGCTCGCCGCCTGACCCGCCGTCGCCGCGTGCCAGCGCCAGCTACCGAAATGCGGGCTGGTGCACCGCCCTTCAGGTTGGTGGTGAAAGCCCGCGCGGGAGGCCCGTCAAGGCCCGAGCGTGCCCTGGACCGGATGGTTCTGTTGCTCGATGTACTGCCGCAGGACGCTCAGGGGTGCCCCGCCGACGGAGCCGGCGAAGTACGGCGCCGACCACAGGCGGTTGGTGCGGTAGTAGTGGCGGACGAGGTCGGGGAACTCTTGGCGCAGCCGCCGGCTGGACACACCCTTGAGAGAGTTGACCAGCTTCGTCAAGGCGACCTTGGGTGGGAAGTCCACCAGTAGGTGGACGTGGTTGTCCTCGCCGTAGACTCGACCTGTGCAGCTTCGGTACAACTACCGGCTCTACCCGGATGGCGCCCAGCGTGAGGCGCTGGCGAAGGCGTTCGGGTGCGCGCGGGTGGTGTTCAACGATGGGCTGCGCGTGCGACAGGAAGCACACGAGGCTGGCCTGCCGTATCCGACGGACGCCGAGTTGTCCAAGCGGGTTACCGTGGCGAAGTTGACTCCGGAGCGGGCGTGGCTGGGCGAGGTGTCGTCGGTGGTGTTGCAGCAGGCCGTCGCGGACCTGAACAGCGCGTACCGCAACTTTTTCGCCTCGGTGTTGGGCAAGCGCAAGGGTCGCAAGGTCGCCGCTCCCCGGTTCCGGTCCCGTAAGGACAGCCGGCAGGCCGTCCGGTTCACCGCCAACGCCCGGTTCAAGGTCCTCGGCAACGGTCGACTGCGGCTGCCGAAGATCGGCGATCTGGAAGTTCGTTGGTCGCGGGAGCTGCCGGCTGCGCCGACGTCGGTGACGGTGGTTCGAGACGCCGCCGGTCGGCACTTCGCCTCGTTCGTTGTGCAGACCGCCGACCAGTCGTTGCCCGAGCTGGACTCGGAGGTCGGCATCGACCTGGGGTTGACGCACTTCGCCGTGATGTCCGACGGGACGAAGGTGAGCGCGCCGAAGTTCCTGCGCCGTGCGGCCCGCAAGCTGCGCCGGTTGCAGCAGGGCTTGTCCCGCAAGCAGCGGGGCAGCAACAACCGCAAGAAGGCCGTCCGGAAGGTCGCCCGCGCGCACGCGAAGGTGGCCGACACCCGGCGGGACTGGCAGCACAAGCTTTCGACGCAGATCATCCGCGATAACCAAGCGGTGTTCGTCGAGGACCTGTGCGTGACCGGTCTCGCCCGGACACGGTTGGCGAAGTCGGTGCACGACGCCGGGTGGTCGCAGTTCGCGGCCATGCTGGAGTACAAGGCCGCCCGGCGCGGGCGCACCTTCGCCCGGGTAGATCGGTTCTTCCCGTCGACCCGCATGTGCTCGGACTGCGGCCGGATCAACGACAAGATGGCGCTCAACGTCCGGACGTGGGGCTGCCCATGCGGCAGCCTGCACGACCGAGACGTGAACGCCGCCAAGAACATCAGGGCCGCCGGACGGGCGGACCTCAACGACCGTGGAGCGCAGGTAAGACCGGCACCCGTGCCGGCGCCGCGCAGGGAAGCGGTAACCCGCCGGGAGCTTGCCCCTTCGGGGTGTAGCAGACCGGAATCTCCGCCCTTCAGGGCGGAGAGGGCGTCAACGTTCGCGACATGAGCACCGTGCAGGACCGGCCGGTTCCCGGCGACACCTCGACCGACAGGCCGGTCGGCCTGGCCGCGTTGCTGCCGTACCTGCGGGAGCACCGCGGCACCCTGGTGGTGGTGGGCGTCCTGTCGCTGGTCGGCTCGGCGGCGTCGTTGGCGCAGCCGCTGCTCACCCGGTCGGTGCTCGAGCGGATCGGCGCCGAGCAGGGCGTGTCCCGGCTGGTCGCGGTGCTGGTGGCCCTCGTGGTGCTCGGCGCGGCGATCGGCGGGCTGCGTGACTACCTGCTGCAACGCACCGCCGAGGGAGTGGTGCTGGGCACCCGGCGTCGGCTCGCCGGCCACCTGCTGCGGCTGCCCATCGCCGAGTACGACCGCCGACGCACCGGCGACCTGCTCTCCCGGGTCGGCTCGGACACCACGCTGCTGCGCGCGGTCGTCACCTCCGGGCTGTTCGAGACGGTCACCGGGGCGGTGACGGTGGTCGGCGCCGGCACGGCCATGGTGCTGCTCGACCCGCTGCTGTTCGGCGTCACACTGCTCGGGGTGGCGCTGGGGCTGGTCTTCGCCGCCACCTTCGCCCGCCGGGTCCGGGCGCTGGCCCGAACCGCCCAGGAGCGGATCGGCGAGATGACCTCGGCGGTGGAGCGGGCCATCTCGGCGGCCCGGACCATCCGGGCCAGCCGCGCCGAGACCCGGGAGACGGAGGCCGTCACCGGCAGCGCGCGGGAGGCGTACGGGGCGGGGCTGCGGGTGGCCCGGGTGCAGGCGTTGGTCGGCCCGATCGGCTCGGTCACCGTGCAGGGCGCGTTCCTGCTGGTGCTCGGCATCGGTGGGGCGCGGGTCGCCGCCGGGGCGATCTCCGTCGGCGACCTGGTCGCGTTCGTCATGTACCTGTTCCTGCTGGCGCTGCCGCTGGGTCAGGTGCTGCGGGCGTACACCCAGTTGCAGTCCGGCCTGGGCGCCCTTCAGCGGATCGAGGAGATCCTGGCGGTACCCGCGGAGGGCGCTGACGACCGCCCGGCGCCCGCCGCCGCGACGGCGACGCCGCGCCGCCCGACCCCCATGATCGAGTTCGACCGGGTGGGCTTCGGCTACCCGGGCGGCGAGCCGGTGCTGCACGAGGTCAGCTTCGCGGTCCCCGCCGGCACCCGGACCGCCCTGGTCGGTCCCTCCGGCGCCGGCAAGTCCACCCTGTTGGCCCTGGTCGAACGCTTCTACGAGGTGAGCGCCGGCGCGGTCCGACTCGACGGCACCGACGTACGGGACCTGCCCCGCGACGCGCTGCGGGCCCGGCTCGGTTACGTCGAGCAGGAGGCTCCCGTGCTGGCCGGGACGCTGCGGGAGAACCTGCTGATCACCACCCCGGACGCCACCGACGACCGATTGCGCGACGTCCTCGACGAGGTCAACCTGAGCCACCTGGCGCAGCGCACACCGCTGGGCCTCGACGTGCAGGTGGGGGAGGGCGGCGTGCTGCTCTCCGGAGGTGAACGGCAGCGCCTGGCCATCGCCCGCGCGCTGCTCGCCGGCCCGCCGGTGCTGCTGCTCGACGAACCGACCAGCAACCTCGACTCCCGCAACGAGGTCGCGCTGCGCCGCGCCATCGACGCCGTTGCCGTCCGCCGGACCCTGTTGATCGTGGCGCACCGGCTCGCCACAGTGGTCGACTCCGACCAGATCGTCGTCGTCGACGGCGGTCGGGTGGTGGCCGTGGGCACCCACGCCGAACTGACCGCCACCGACCCGCTGTACCGGGAACTCGCCAGCCACCAGCTGCTGGTCGGCTGACCGCGCCCCAGGAAGACAGACTTGCCGGGCGGCCGGGCCGCGCGCGCCGCCCGGAATCGCGTACCGTTGCCGCTCATGGGTGTGTCGCAACGGTTCAAGAGCAAGTTCCGGCGGTTCCTCCAGCGCCCCGGCTCGACCGTGGATCTTGCTCCGCTGGAGAAACTGCTCCCGGCGATCGAGGCGCGCGAGGCTGAGCTCACCGCGCTCGACGACGCCGAGCTGACCGCGGCCGCGGGTGCCGCCGCCGGTTACGAGGAGATCTGCGCCGTCGGCCGCGAGGCCGCCCGCCGTGGCCTCGACCAGCGGCCGTACGACGTGCAGCTGCTCGGCGCGATGTCGCTGCTCTCCGGC
Organism: Micromonospora sp. NBC_00330; assembly: GCF_036136635.1. Lineage (NCBI taxonomy): Bacteria > Bacillati > Actinomycetota > Actinomycetes > Micromonosporales > Micromonosporaceae > Micromonospora > Micromonospora sp. NBC_00330. The sequence continues at coordinate 2,787,876 of NZ_CP108012.1, read as the reverse complement.
AAGGTCGCCGAGATGGCCACCGGTGAGGGCAAGACACTGACCGCCACGGTCGCCGCGTACGGGCACGTCCGGCTCGGCAACGGCCCGGTGCACGTGCTCACCATCAACGACTATCTGGCCCGCCGCGACGCCCAGTGGATGGAGCCGGTCTACACCCTGCTCGGTCTCACCGTCGGCTGGGTCAACGAGGCCTCCACGCCGCAGGAGCGGCGCGACGCGTACGCCTGCGACGTCACCTACGTCTCGGTGAGCGAGGCGGGCTTCGACTACCTCCGCGACCAGCTGGTCACCGACGTGGAAGACCGGGTGCAGCCCGCGCTGACCACCGCCATCGTCGACGAGGCCGACTCGATCATGATCGACGAGGCCCGGGTGCCGATGGTCCTGGCCGGCGCGGTGCCGGGCGAGCAGGATCCGGTGCACGCGGCCGCCGCGCTGGTGCGCGGCCTGCGTAAGGACAAGCACTACACGGTCGCCGAGGACGGGCGCAGCGTGGCCTTCACCTCCGCCGGCCTGGCCGCCATGGAGGCCAAACTCGGCATCGACCTGTACGACGAGGAGCAGGTCGCGCAGCTCTCCGCGGTCAACGTGGCGCTGCACGCGCACGCCCTGCTGCACCGTGACGTGGATTACATCGTCCGGGACGGCTCCGTCGAGCTGGTCGACGAGATGCGCGGCCGGGTGGCCCAGCGCCGCCGCTGGCCTGACGGTCTCCAGGCCGCGGTCGAGGCCAAGGAGGGGCTGGACGCCACCGCCGAGGGCGAGGTGCTCGGCACCATCGCCATGCAGGCGTACATCGCGCTCTACCCGAAGGTCTGCGGGATGACCGCCACCGCGGTGCTGGTCGGCGACCAACTGCGGGAGTTCTTCGACCTCGAGGTCGCGGTGATCCCGCCGAACACCCCGTGCATCCGTGAGGACGAGCCGGACCGCATCTACGCCACCCGGGCGGAGAAGGACGAGGCGCTGATCGACGAGATCCAGCGCTGGCACGCCAAGGGGCGACCGGTGCTGGTCGGCACCCTGGACGTCAAGGAGTCCGAGGGGTTGGCCGCCGGGCTGAACGCCGCCGGGGTGCCCTGCGTCGTGCTGAACGCCAAGAACGACGACGAAGAGGCCGCGATCATCGCCGAGGCCGGCGCGTACGGCGCGGTGACCGTCTCCACCCAGATGGCCGGCCGGGGCGTCGACATCCGCCTCGGCGGCAGCGACCAGACCGACCAGGAGCGGGTCGCCGAGCTGGGCGGGCTCTACGTCATCGGCAGCGGCCGGCACGACAGCCGCCGGGTGGACGACCAGCTGCGCGGTCGGGCCGGCCGGCAGGGCGACCCGGGCGGCTCGGTCTTCTTCGTCAGCCTGGAGGACGACCTCGTCGTCCGGCACGCCGCCGACTCGGTGCCGGCCTCGCCGCGGATGAACGCCGACGGCCTGGTGACCGACGAGCAGGTCGACTACGCGGTGGAGCACGCCCAGCGGGTCGCCGAGGGCGTCAACCACGAGATCCACCGCAACACCTGGCGCTACAGCGTGGTGATCGAGCAGCAGCGCAAGGCCCTCGCCGCGCGCCGCGAGCGGCTGCTGACCAGCGACGTGGCCGCGGTGATGCTGCTGGAGAAGGAGCCCGAGAAGGCCGGCGAGACGGACGAGGACCTGCTCGCCCGCGCCGCCCGGTCGATCGCGCTGTACCACCTGGACCGGCTCTGGGCCGAGCACCTGGCCGAGCTGTCGGAGGTCCGCGAGGGCGTGCACCTGCGCGCGCTGGGCCGGCTCGACCCACTGGACGAGTTCCACCGGGCCGCAGTGCCGGCGTTCAACGACCTGATCCCGGAGATCGAGGCCCGCACCATCGCCACCTTCACCGAGACCGAATTCGATGAGGACTGGCAGCCCGACGACGGCACCCTGGTCCGGCCCACCGCCACCTGGACGTACCTCGTGCACGACAACCCGTTCGGGTCCGAGCTCGACCGTCTGATCGCGTCGATCGGGCGGCGGCTCAGCGGCGCCTCGCGCTGACGTACCGACCGTCGGGGCCTCGATCGCGCCTCCGTGCGCGACCGGGGCCCCGATTTACGCCGTTTCGACCCAGGTTTCCCAGGGTAGTAGGGCTGGTCGGTCGAGTCGGGAGAGAGCAGACGATGACACAGGTGACGATGCGTGCCGGGCAGGCGCGAGACGGCACGGAGGCTGCGAACCGGTGAACCTCGACACGCGGGAACCGGTGGTGCACACCCTCGGCGTCCTGGAAGCAGCCGCGCTGTTACGGGAGCTGACCGCCGGGCTGATCGCCCTGACCGACTTTGATGAGGCGCTGCTGGCCCTGGTCCGGGTCACCCGGGACGCCGTCGCCGGGGTGCGCTGGTGCGGGTTCACCGCCCTGCGGGCCGGCGAGCCGGCCGGAGTGGCCGCCTCCGACGAGGGGCTGGCCGGGCTGGACGACCTGCGACACGGCCCGGACACACCGGCGATGAGCGCGATCCACCGCCGCGAGATGATCCTCGCCGCCGACCTGACCGGTGAGCCCCGCTGGCCGGCCTGGACGGCACACGCCCGCGACCTCGGCGTACGCGGGGTGATCTCCGCACCGGTCGACATCGACGACCAGGTCATCGGGGCGATCAACCTGTACGCCGCCGCGCCGGACCTGCTGACCCCGCAACACCAGTTGACCGCCATGCTGCTCGCCGAACACGCCGGCCTGCTGCTCGCCGCCGTCCGCGACCGCAACCGACAGCTCACCCTCGCCGGTGAGCGGGACGCCTCACTCCTGCACGACGGGGTGGTGGGCCAGGCCGTCGGCGTGATCATGACGCAGCGCGGGTGCCCACCGGCCGAGGCCCTCGACGTGCTGCGGACCGCCGCCTCGTCGCTGGACATCCCGCTGCGCGAGGTGGCCGAGCGCCTGGTCCGGACGGTCTCCCGCCAACGCGACAACTGACCCCCGGCCGCTCGGCCGCTCGGCCTCGTGGGTCCCGTGGGTCAGGCGGGCCGTGTGGGCCGTGTGATCAACTCGGGTTTCAGGAAGTCGGGGTGTCGCGGGCCGGCGGACGCCGCGACTTCCTGAAAATCGAGTCGATCATCCGTCGGTCTGGCCGTCCGGCCTCGGAGGGCGGCGGCCACGGTGCCCGTTCTCCCGGCCGGCGGCGAGTCGGGCGGCATCGTTTCCTCTCGGCCGGCCCCGGGTAGCACTCTGGTCAGGTGAGCTGCGCCGACCCGGGGGAGGACCGATGCAGAGCCGACTGCGGGTGCAGGGACACCCGATCCAACCGATGCTGGTGACGTTCCCGCTCGGGCTCTTCGTCAGCGCCACCGTCTTCGACCTCACCGACGTGATCGGCGGGCCCGCGTTCCTCGGGGAGGTCGGCTACTGGACCGGCGTCGCCGCCCTCGTCGCCGCCGCGCTGACCGCAGTGGCCGGCATGGTCGACCTGTGGGACGTGCCGGGCGACCGTACCCGCCGTACCGCTGTCGCCTTCAACCTGGTGAACGCGGTGATGGCCGCCATGTTCCTGCTCACCTGCCTGGTCCGGTCGCACTCCCCGCAGCGCGGCGCGTCGGTAGCGATCCTGGTCACCGAACTGGTCGCGCTGGCCGTCGGCGGGGTCGGCGTGCACCTGGGCGCCCGGCTGATGCGTCAGTTCGACAGCGGTCGCGCCGAGGCCGGCGGCCTGGACGCGCTGGCCAGCTCCACCGGCGAGATCGCCCGCCCCTGACCCGGCCTGGCAGACGGTCTCGCGGGGCCGGCCTCGGTGCGACTGGTCGGTCTACCATCCCCGAATGACCTCCTCCCTGGACACGCTGCCGAAGATCGGCGCGCCCGCCACCCGGGCCCTGCACGGCGCCGGCTACACCGCGCTGCGCCAGCTCGCGGGCGTTCCCCGGGCGGACCTCACCAAGCTGCACGGCATGGGCCCGAAGGCGCTCGGGATCCTCCAGGCCGCCCTCGAGGAGCACCGGCTCAGCCTCGGCTGAGATCCACCGCGGACCTCGACCGGGCGGCGGCAAATGGGTTGCCGGGCGGGTGAGCGGCCGCGAGGCTGACCGCCATGACCGCTGAGCGTGACGCCGAGGACTTGATCGCGGAGGCCGCCGCCGCGCCCGTCGATGGTTGGGGCTTCGGCTGGCTGGCCGGCCGGGCTACCGAGGAGCGTCCACAGTGGGGGTACGCCCGGCTGGTCGCCGACCGGATGGCGCGGGCCGACGCGGCGCTGGACGTGGACACCGGCGGCGGGGAGGTGCTCGCCGAGGTGCCGCGTCCACCGAAGCTGCTGACGGCGACCGAGGCGTGGCCGCCGAACGTAGAGGTCGCCCGACGGACCCTGCGTCGGGTAGGCGCGTCGGTGGTCGCGGTCGCGCCGGATGGGCCGCTGCCGTTTCGTGATGCCTCGTTCGACCTGGTGGTCAGTCGGCATCCGGTCCGTACCGACTGGGTTCAGACGGCGCGGGTGCTGCGGCCGGGCGGGACGTTCCTGTCGCAGCAGATCGGGGCCGGCACCATGCGGGAGCTGAGTGAGGCGATCCTGGGACCGTTGCCGCCGGCGACCCAGCGGCACCCCGAGCACGCGGTCGCTGCCGCCGAAGCGGCCGGCCTGCGGGTGGTCGACCTGCGTCGGGCCACGCTGCGGGCGACCTTCGCCGACATCGGCGCGGTGGTCTGGTTCCTGCGCAAGGTGATCTGGACGGTGCCCGGGTTCACCGTCGACCGCTACCGTGCACCTCTGCGCGACCTCCACCACCGCATCGCCAGAGAGGGCCCTTTCGTCGCCCACGCCCAACGCTTCCTCATCGAAGCCACCCGCCCCTGACAGCCACCCCCGCCCCTGACAGCCACCCCCACCCGTCGATCTTGCACTTTCGCACCGACAAAAGCCGCCTACCTGGGCAACTCGACAGCCGAAACTGCAAGATCGGCGAGGAGAGAGCAGGGGCGAGGGCGAGGAACCAGGGCGGGGGCGGGGGCGCGGGGTCAGTGGTGGTGGGTTTGGTGGTGGGTTGCCAGGACGTCGGCGCCGAAGTCGCTGGCGGGGCGGCGCAGCACTGTGTGCGCGTGGTTGCCGTCAGCGGTGGTGTTGTCGTACTCGATCAGCAGGTCGTCGCCCTGTACCCGGTAGTAGTGCCGCCGCCCGGGGTGGGTCGGGCCGGCCCAGGCGAAGTGCAATGGGCCGGCGTCCAGTCGGGTCGCTTCCCGGATGGCCAGCTCGGGCGGCAGCCGGTCGAGGTAGAGGGCGACCACCTGGTCGAGCAGTGCGCGGCCGGTCGGTCCCAGCCGCTCCGCGGGTACGCCGAGGGGCTCCAGCGGCGCGTCGACCCGCCCACGGGTGGCGCTGATGATGTCCGTCGGTGCCTCGTCGGCGATGATCGCGGCGGCCCGCTCGGCGGGGCCCAGCGCGTCGAGCAGGGCGCGGGCCAGGTCCTCCTCCACGCCGAGTGGGCGGGATACCGGACGGCCGGCGTAGCGGACCGCTGCCGGGTTGGCGCCGAAGAAGATCGGCGCGGGGGAGACCTGACCGTCCACCACTGTCATGTTCACCGACAGGTGGTGCCCTTCGAGTCGCCACGCCCAACGGTCGTCGCGTGCCGGGTCACCGAACACGGCCACCCAGTAGTCGGCGCTGTGCCGCCCGCGCTGCCAGCCCTCGGCCCGGTCCAGCACCTCCTCCAGCGAGATGATCGCCATCGCCTGTGCGTACGCCGAGGGGCTGAGCGCGGTGGCCAGCAGCCGGTGGGCGGCCTTGCGGGCGGTGACGTCGAGCTCGGCGAGGCAGACGCCCGGTCGGGGTCGGGGCCGGTACTCCAGCCAGCGTCGGGCCGCCTCGTCGTCGAACGAGTGCACGGCGCTCTCGCGGGCGGCGGGGTCGAGCGCGGTCAGCAGCGCGGTCGCGGCGGCCCGCATCTGCTCCGGCAGAGGATCTTCCACCGCCCCTGTATACCGGCCGGCCGTGCCGGTGTCAGCCGACGCGCAGCAGCTCTGTCATCTCCGGCAGGTCGAAGAAGCGCGCGGTCTCGACGGCCGAGGGGTTGCCGTGTGCCGGATCCGCGCCGGCGGCGAGGAGCGCGCGAACCGCTTCGGTGCTGCTGCGGAAGACCGCCGCTGCCAACGCGGTCTGACCTCGGTCGTTGGCCCGGGTGTGGTCGGCGCCGCGGCTGAGCAGGGCGGCCACCGTCTCCGGGTGGGCGTGGTACGCGGCCAGGATGAGCAGCGTGTCGCCCTTGTCGTTGGTGAGGTTGACCGGCAGGCCGGCGTCGATCTGCGCCGCCAGATCGTCGGTGGCGCCGGCTCGGGCCAGGTCGAACATCCGGTGCGCGAACGCCAGCGTCTCGGCGTCGAGGTTCTCGGTCACCGGTCCAGGTTAGCCACACCGGTCCTGATAGGTTGCTCGGCCGGCGCGCTGGGGGAGGGGTCCGATGGGTGAGACGGTCTACGTGGGCAACGCGGGCGTCGACGGCGCCACCAACGCTGGTTGGTTGCTCGGGCACTTCGCGCCACCGGGGGAGATTCGGCACAGCACCGACGTCGAGGTGAAGTGGGGCGTGCATCCGCCCGGGCAGGCCCGGTCGCGGTGGGCGACCGGCGAGGTGCGCACCACTCTGCTCGTACTCGTCGAGGGGTGTTTCCGGGTGGAGTTGCCGGACCGGACGGTACGGCTGGCCGTGCCGGGCGACTACGTGGTGTGGGCCCGTGGGGTGGACCATTCCTGGTTCGCCGAGCGCGCGTCGGTGGTGTTGACAGTGCGCTGGCCCTCGTTGCCGGGCTACCGCGCGGACCCGCCGGTGCTGCGCTGATTCACCCGGACGGATGACTTGGCGTCCCACCAGACGGAATTACCTACTAAACCTATAGGCTTTGCCGTCTAGAGTACGAGAGCACCCCGCCGAACGACCCGCGAGGAACCGCCATGACGCACCACCGTCCGGAGCCCGACCTGCTCACCGTTGCCGCCGGATGGGCCGACCCGGCCGGCTGGCCGGTCGCGCTGCGTTTCGACCCCGCCGAGCGCTGGTACGCCCGCCTCGCCGTCAGCGACGAGCACGAGGTGTGGGCGCTGAGCTGGCTGCCCGGGCAGGGCACCGACCTGCACGACCACGGCGGCTCCTCCGGAGCGTTCCGGGTGGTCAGCGGCGTGCTCACCGAGGAGACGGTCAGCGCCGGCCGACTACGCCCCCGACTGCTTCCGGCCGGCGCGGGCCGCCGCTTCGGCCCGCGGCACGTGCACCAGGTGACCAACCGAGGCGTCGATCCGGCGGTCAGCGTGCACGTCTACCGGCCGGCGCTGCTGCGGATGACCCGCTATCACCTCGTCGACGGGCGGCTGCGAGTCGCCGAGGTCGCCGAGGCCGGCCGGTCCTGGTAACCGCGCGCACCGAGAATCCCCTGTCACCGGAAGGAACCCGAGAATGCAGATAACCGCCGAGTACTGTCCCGCCCCCGTGCCGCCGCCGGGCTCCCGGGGCATCGACGAGATCCTGGCCGCCGCGCGCGCCCGGTTGCGCCGACTGGACCCGGAGCGGGCGCACCTGGCGTACCGCAGCGGAGCGCTGCTGGTCGACATCCGCCCGGCCGCGCAGCGGGCCGCGCACGGCGTGGTGCCGGGCTCGCTCATCGTCGAGCGCAACGTGCTGGAGTGGCGCTTCGACCCACGCTGCGCGGCCCGGCTGCCGCAGGCCGTCGACTACGACGTGCCGGTGGTGATCCTCTGTCAGGAGGGCTACACCTCGTCGCTGGCCGCCGCCGCGTTGCAGGACGTCGGCCTGCACCGGGCCACCGATGTGGTCGGTGGGTTCGCGGCCTGGCGGATCGCCGGCCTGCCGGCCCTCGGCCCGACCCCACTGCACCACCCCTCTCCCCTCGCGTCCCCGGTCAACGCCGGCTGGGCGCGCCGCTGACCGTCACGCCACACCCGGCGTGGCGCGCGTACCGCCACTCAGGAGGCACCATGTCCGTCGTCGCCATCCCCACCCGCCGCCACCCCGGCGTGCGCCCGCCGGCCCGTCCGCGTACCAGCCCGACCCTCACCATCACCCTCGACCTCGTCCCGGGGCCGCTGAGCCCTCGGCTGGCCCGGCTGGTGCAGTTGCTCGGCGAGCTGGCCGAGTCGGGGGAGGGTCAACTGCGTGCCGTGGAGGAGCCCGCGTCCGGGCCGCGACCGGCCCCGCGCCCCGCCGCGCCGTCCGCCGCACCGGACCACGTCCGCATCCTGGCCGGCTCGCGGATGGTCCGCCAGGGCGACCGGGTCATCGCGCTGACCCGCATCGAGTACGAGCTGCTGCTGTTCCTGGCCGAGCGGCCCCGCCGGGTGTTCACCCGCCTGCAACTGCTCTCCAGCGTCTGGGGCTACGAGCACGCGGTGGCCCGGACGGTGGACGTGCACGTCCGCCGGCTGCGCGCCAAGCTGACCGGCTCCGAGGTGGTCACCACCGTCTACGGCGTCGGCTACCGGCTGGCCGACGAGGCCCCGATCAGCGTGGATCACAGCAGCTGAGCCCTGGTCCGGCGGCGATGTGACCGCCTGGTGAACCGGTCGGGGACCCCCGTAACGGGGCATCTCGACGACTCTGCTGTAATCATCAGGCCTCGTACGCAGAGCGAGCATTCGGCTCCGATGTGTTCGTCAATTGTCACATTCATGCAACGCAGCCGCCTCTTGACCCTCGCCCAGGCGCCGGGAAGCATCGATGAAGCGGCGTCCCGGGCCGTGGGGAGATACCCGGACCAGCCCAAGGAGGACCATGTCGGTCAGCCCCGCCTCGTCGCGCGCCGGATGGCATACGTCCCAACCCGCGGTGCCCGGTCGACCTCCCGGCGGCCAGCGTCGCCCGGCGAACACCGCCGCGCCCGTGCTCACCGTGACGCTGTCCATCCCGCTGGCCTGTGAGGAGTCGCTGACCCCGGCGGCGCGCCGGCTGTTGGAGGCCGCTCGCGAGATGCTGGAGCGGGGTGAAGGCGTGATCATCGGTGCGGTCCCGGCCGAACGCCGCCCCGACCAGGCGCCCACCAGCCGGTCGCCGGCCCGCCCGATCAGCCCGACCATTCCCGCCCTGCACATCCTCGCCTCGTCCCGCTCGGTGCTGCGCGACGAGGAACCGCTGCCGCTGACCCGGCTGGAGTTCGACCTGCTGCTGCACCTGGTCGCCCATCCGCGCCGCGTGTTCACCCGGCTGCAACTGCTCAACGCCGTCTGGGGCTACGAGCACGCCGGCGTGCGCACCGTCGACGTGCACGTGCGTCGGCTGCGCGGCAAGGTCGGCGTGGACGTCCCGCTGGTCACCACCGTCTACGGCGTGGGCTACCGGCTGGCCGACGACGCCCGGGTCACCATCGACCGCAGCGGCTGACCGGCGGCAGCCGCGTACCCGGCGCGGGGCAGGATGGTCCGGTGCGCATCCGCCCCATCTCGCCCGACCTGCTCGTCACCGAGCTGACCGGCCGGCTGGCCGACGCGGCGGACCGCGCCGCGAGCGCCGCCGCCGGGCTCGCGCGGCTGCGGGTGGCAGTGGACGGCGCCCCCGCCGCCGGCGTCGACGAACTGGCCGCGGCGCTTGTCGACCCGCTGCGCGCCCAGGGTCACCCGGTGCTGCACGTCCGCGCCACCGACTTCCTGCGTCCCGCGTCGCTGCGCTTCGAGTTGGGGCGCACCAACCCGGACTCTTTCTACGAGGCCTGGGTCGACGAGGCCGGGCTGCGCCGGGAGGTGCTCGACCCGGCCGGTCCGGGCGGCAGCGGCCGGCTGCTTCCGTCGCTCTGGGACGCCGACGCCGACCGGGCCAGCCGCGCCCGCTACGTCGACCTGGCACCCGGCGGCGTCGTCCTGGTCAGCGGCTCGCTGCTGCTCGGCGGTGGCCTGCCCTTCGACGTGACCGTCCACCTGGAGTTGTCCCCGGCGGCGCTGCGCAGGCGCACCGAACCGGCCCAGCAGTGGGCGCTGTCGGCCTTCGACCGGTACGCCGAGGAGGTCGTCCCGGCGAGCTTCGCCGACGTCGTGGTACGCGCCGACGACCCCCGCCGACCGGCGCTCGTGGAGCCCGGCGGAAACGACTGACAACAACCGAGAATTTGTCGGTTTGCACGCCTGATCGGGCGGGTACTCGCCCGGCTCACAGAGCGCGGGTGACCGCCCGCGCACCGAACGCGACCGTGACCGGGGCCCCGCGCCGCCGGCACCCGGTTCACCTTGAGCCACAGGCCCAGGAAAGGCAGGCAGCGATGCTCGTCCACGACACGGTCGGTACGACCCGGTCCCAGACGGAGATCGATCAGATCCGACAGTCGCTCCAGGCGCGCTACGACGAGCTGACCGCGGAGTACGACCAGGCGGTGCTCCAGAGCCAGGTGCTGCGGTTGGTGGAGGTCGGCGACACCGCCGGCGACGACCAGGCCGACAGCGGCACCAAGACTGCCGAGCGGGACACCGCCCAGTCTCTGTTGCGCACCATCCTCGATCGCCGCGCCCAGTACGAGCACGCCCTCGGCCGGCTCGAGGAGGGCACCTACGGCTGGTGCGAGGGCTGCTCGGCGGCGATCCCGGTGGAGCGGCTGGAGATCTTCCCGTCCGCCACCACCTGTGTGACGTGCAAGCAGACTCGCGAGCGGCGGGCGGCCTGAGCCACCCCAGCGGTTGCCGGTCGGTCCGCGACGCGATGGACTTCCACAATGGGTGACATCCTCGTGGGCACCGCGTCCTGGACCGACCGCACACTGCTGGACTCGGGATGGTATCCGCAGACCGCCGACACCCCGGAGAAGCGGCTGGCCTACTACGCCAAGCAGTTCCCGCTGGTCGAGGTGGACGCCACCTACTACTCGCCGCCCGCCGAGGCGACCGCGCGGTTGTGGGCCGAGCGCACCCCGGCCGGCTTCACCTTCAACATCAAGGCGTTCAGCCTGCTGACCGGACACCCCACCCGGGTCAGCGCGCTCTACAAGGACCTGCGCCCGGAGACCGACAAGAAGAACGTCTACCCCGACGACCTGCCCGCGCAGTCGTACGAGGAGGTGTGGACGCGCTTCCTGTCGGCGCTGGACCCGCTGGTCGAGGCCGGCAAGCTGGGCGCGCTGCTGTTCCAGTTCCCGCCCTGGTTCACCATCAAGCGGGCCAACAAGCAGTACCTGCTGGAGGTGGCGAAGCGCTGCGCGCCGCTGCGCCCGGTGTACGAGTTCCGGCACGCCTCCTGGTTCGACGGCGACAACGCCGACGAGACCCTGGCCTTCCTGCGCGAGCACAAACTGCCGTACGTCTGCGTGGACATGCCGCAGGGCCACCGCTCGTCGCTGCCTCCGGTGCTGGCCGCCACCGCGGACCTCGCGGTCATGCGTTTCCACGGGCACAGCGACAAGTGGACCAGCAAGGACATTCACGAGAAGTTCGGCTACCACTACTCCAAGCGGGAGTTGGCCGACTGGGCGCCGAAGCTGCGTGAGCTGGCCGACGAGGCCGGGCAGACCCACGTGCTCATGAACAATTGCTACCGCGACTACGCGCAGACCAACGCGAAGACCCTCGCGGGTCTCCTCGACGCCGGCTGACCTCACCCGATCCGGGTGGGGCCGCCTCACCCGCCCTGCGGGGAGGGTGGACGCGGTGGGTACGGCCGTCCGGGGACGGCCGACGCCGGAGACGACACGGAGGTGACGGGGATGACGGTTCGACTGGTGACGGATCGACGGCGTGGTGCCGTCCTGCACGTGGTCGGCGCGGCCGACAACGCCCGGCGCGCCCCTCAGGGCAGCCCGGTGCGGGCCCGCCGCGGCCCGGTGGGGCCGCCGCGCCGCGCCGACGACCGACGGTGGGACACGACGGAACGGGGGTCGACCGATGGCTGACGCGATGATCTCAGCGTTCGAGTCCTCGCTGGACAAGACGAACCTGATTCTCAAGGACATCGAGAACGCCTACGGCTGGCCGAAGGACCGGCGCAACCAGTCGTACGCGGCGCTGCGCACGGTGCTGCACCTGCTGCGCGACCGGCTGCCGGTGGACGAGAGCGTGGAGTTCGCCCAGCAGTTGCCGGTGCTGGTGCGGGGCATCTACTTCGACGGCTGGGTGCCGTCCGACGTGCCGATCAAGCTCAACCGCGACGACTTCCTCTACGAGGTGCGGCAGGGCTTCCCGTACGACGCGGAGGGTGGCCCGGAGCGGGTGACGCAGGTGGTGCTGGACACGCTGCGCCGCCACGTCACCCAGGGCGAGTGGCAGGACGTGAAGGACACCATGCCCAAGGACCTCGCGATGATGATGCCGTGACGGCCTGAGAGCTGTGAGCCCGCCCGACGACACGTCGGGCGGGCTCAGTCGTCGGGGCGGGCTCGGTCGTCGGACGTGGCCGCCTTGGCGGCGGCCGGCACCCGGGACACCTGGTGCCCGGCACCGCGGGCCAGCGCGGCGAACGCGATCGCGTCCACGATCGCGGCGCCGCCCGGGTCGTTGTTGAAATAGACGTAGGCCGGCTCGTCCGCGCCGAAGGCGTCGGTCAGCCGGCCCACCCAGGATCGCAGCGCGGCGCGACCGTAACGCGGCCACGGCCGTGCCCGCCCCTCGTGCAGCCGCAGGTAGCCGAAGTCGGTGGTGCGCCAACGGGGGGCGACCGGGCGGCCCAGCCGGTCCGCCCAGACCAGCGCGGCCCGACGCCGCTCCAGCACCGTCCGGGTGGCGTCGGTCCACCAGGAGGGGTGCCGGGGCTCGACCGCCACCCGCACCTGCTCCGGGAACAGTCGCAGCGTCGCGTCCAGCGCCTCGACGTCCGCCCGTAGGTTCGGCGGCAGTTGCAGCAGCACCGGGCCGAGCCGGTCACCGAGCGCGGTGGCGCGGCCGAGGAACCGGGCGACCGGCTCCTCCGGGTCACGCAGACGCTTGATGTGGGTGAGGTAGCGGCTCATCTTCACCGCCACGCAGAAATCCGCCGGGGTGCGCGCCCGCCACGCGGCGAAGGTGTCCCGTTCGGGCAGCCGGTAGAAGGCGTTGTTGACCTCGACAGTGGCGAACCCGGCCGCGAAGTGCTCCAGCCAGAGCCGCTGCGGCAGCCCCTGGGGATAGAAGCGGCCGCGCCAGTCGCGGTACTGCCAGCCGGACGTGCCCACCAGGATCACCACCCCATCCTGGCACTCTCCGCCGCCGCTCGCGAACTGCCCGTGTCGCCCCGGTTCGGCGTCTACGGTGAGGGTTAGAGAAGATCGCGCGTGGGGTACCACCCGCAGCACGACGGACCCCGGCGCACGGCGGGGCGGCACACCCGAGGGAGTACCGATGGCACTCAACGATGACGACATGCAGACCACCGGCGGCGGCGGCGCGGAGGGTCCGGCCGACGGCGGCGCGACCCCCGGTCAGCACGACGGTGGCGCCGACGGCGGCGCGGAGGGTCCCGCCAACGGTGGTGCCACCCCGGGTCAGCACGACGGTGGCGCCGACGGCAGCGCGGAGGGTCCCGCCGACGGCGGTGCCACTCCCGGTCAGCACGACGGTGGCGCCGACGGCGGCGCGGAGGGTCCCGCCGACGGCGGTGCCACCCCGGGCCAGCAGGACGGTGGCGCTGACGGCAGCGCCCGGTAGCGGCTCGCCATGACCTACCTCGACCCGCCGGGCGGCCACCACGGCCGCCCGGCGGTTCCGTCCGCCGAGGCCACCGCGGCGGCGCTGGCCCGCTGCGTCTCGGTCGAACCGGCGAAGTTCGCCGCCGCGCACTGGGGGCACACCCCGCTGCTGTCCCGGGCCGCGGAACTGCCCGACCCGGCCGGCTTCACCGACCTGCTCAGCCCCGCCGACGCCGACGAGTTGCTGAGCCGGCGCGGCCTGCGTACCCCGTTCCTGCGCGTCGCCAAGGACGGCCAGTTGGTAGCGGCGTCGCGCTGGACCGGCGGCGGCGGCGCGGGCGCCGAGATCGGCGACCAGGTGCTCGACGAGCGGGTCCTGGAGCAGTACGCGTCCGGGGCAACCCTGGTGTTGCAGGGGCTGCACCGGATCTGGCCGCCGCTCGTCGACTTCGCCCGCGACCTGGGCCTCGCGCTCAACCAGCCGTTGCAGATCAACGCCTACCTGACCCCGGCCGGCAGCCAGGGCTTCGCCACCCACTACGACACCCACGACGTGTTCGTGCTCCAGGTCGACGGCCGCAAGCACTGGCGGATCCACCCGCCGGTGCTGCCCGACCCACTGGAGAAGCAGCAGTGGGGTGGACGCGCCGACGAGGTCGGTGCCACAGCGCAGGGCCCGGCCGCGCTGGACGTGGTGCTCGCCCCCGGTGACGCGCTCTATCTGCCCCGGGGGTGGCTGCACAGCGCGCAGGCGCAGGACGCCAGCTCGCTGCACCTGACAGTGGGCATCCGCGCGCTCACCCGCTACGCCCTGGTCGAGGAGTTGTTGGCGCTGGCCGCCGAGGACCAGCGGCTGCGGGCCAGCCTGCCGTTCGGCACCGACGTCGCCGACCCGGACGCCATCGAGCCGGAGCTGACCGAGACCGTGGAGGCGTTGCGGGACTGGCTGCTGCGCGCCGACCCGGGCGCTGTCGCCGCGCGACTGCGGCAGCGTGCCTGGCCGGCCGCCCGCCCGGCGCCGATCCGACCGCTCGCCCAGGCCGACGCGCTGGCCAGCCTGGACGCCGACTCCCGGGTCGCCCTGCGTCCCGGCCTGCGCTGGCAGTTGGTGCCGCACGACTCGGACACCGTGGCGCTGCGGCTCTTCGACCGCACCATCACCCTTCCGGCGACCTGCGAGCCGGCCGCCCGCGCCCTGCTCACCGGCACTGTCACCCGGGTCGGTGACCTGCCCGGCCTGCCCGACGACGCCGACCGGGTCACCCTGGCCCGCCGACTTCTCCGCGAGGCCGTGCTGATCCCGGCCTGACCGGCTGCATCCAGGGCCGGCGCCGGCCGTATCGAGGGCGGGCGCCGGCCCTGGGCACACCCTGCCCAGGGCGCTTCACATCCCGATGACCTGGTGAACGGTCAGTGACACCAGACGCGACGTCCTGTTGGATGTGGGAGACGGTGCCGCGAAGGGATTCGTCCATGGGTTCTGATGGTCGCCGCTCGGCCGGATGGGTCGTGGCCGGTGTGCCGATATTGGCTGCGCTGGCCGGCCTTGCAGCTAACGCAGCATCCGACCAGCAGCGTTGGCCCAGGGTCCTTGACCTGGTACGACAGAATCCGTGGTTGACCTTAGGCGTCATAACTCTGATGTGTGTGGGGTCCGAGGTGGTGTTGCTGCGGCCACGCCGGAGATCCAAGACCGTCGTCCCCGCCGAGACCGAGCAGCCGGGCCCGCGTCGTATGCCGAATCGGAATCCGTTGTTCACCGGTCGTGAGCAGATATTGGATGAACTTCACCTGCGACTCGAATCATCTGTCGTCTGTCTGCACGGTATAGGTGGGTCCGGTAAGACAAGTGTGGCAATCGAATATTCGCACAGATTCAAAGAGCGCTTTTCTGTGATTTGGTGGATAGCTGCCGAACAGCCTCCGCTCGTGACAGAACAATTGGCGGCGCTGGCTGTCGAAGTGGGTGAAGCAACCGAAGGAACACTGGTCAAGGATGCCGCCGAGAAGGCTCGGAGCTGGCTGCGCGGCCACCGCGGCTGGTTGGTGGTGCTCGACAACATGCCGGGAACTGAGCTCGCTTCACCGGCAATTCCCGATGGTGCTGGCCAAGTGCTGATCACCTCGCGAGCCAACAGCTGGAATCAGCTAGGAGTGTTGATTCAAGTGGATGTATTTTCCCGGACGGAGTCGGTGTCCTTATTGACAGCGCAGCTGAGCGGAATCAGCCCGTCGGACGCGGACACGGTCGCGAACGCGGTAGGCGATCTGCCCCTGGCGGTAGCGCAAGCGGCGGGGTTCATGGTGGCAACGGGCATGCGGCCCAGTGAGTACGTCGATGCGATCGAAGCACATGCGATCGAGATTCTGGACCGCGGCAGGCCGGTCGGATATCAACTGTCGTTGGCCGCGGTGGTCGCGCTCTCCGTCGAACGGCTCAGCGTTGAGGACCCCGTCGGGGTCAGCATCCTGAATCTGTGTTCGTTCCTGGGACCAGAGCCGATTCCCTTCACCTGGCTCACCCGTATGCCGCAGGAGACAAGTCGAAGCGCCCTCGCCAAGGCCTCACCCGTCAAACTGAGGTCATCGGTGGGACGGCTGGTCGAGTTCGGCCTTGCGCGGCTCGACTCGGACGGGGGGTCGCTCGTGGTCCACCGCACGACGGCGGCAGTCGTGCGCGATCTGCTCACCGCACGGACGCGAAGCAGGCAGTGGCAGTTGGCCGGTGAATTGCTCGCCGCGAACCGAACCGGCGACCCCTCTGAGCCGACCCTCTGGCCGCTGTGGTCCATCCTGACGGCTCACGTTGGCGTGCATCTACGGCTGGCGCCCGGATCCGCCGAGGCGGGCAGCCAGGATTATCGGAGTGTCGTTCTCGATGCCGCCCGATATCTGGAGCTGTCCGGACAGGCCGCATCAGCGAATGAACTCGCCAGGACCGCTCGCGAGAGATGGTCTCAATCGCTGGGCAGCGACGATCTGGATGTCTTGCGGGCAGCTCGGCGTCAGTCGGCGACGCTCCCCCCGGCGCATCCCGACGCGTTGGGCATCGAGACGGACACACTTGCCCGCTTGCAGCGCCTGCTCGGTCCGGACGACCCGGAGACCTTGTCTTCGGCTGGCAACTGCGCCAGGGCCATGGCCGACCTCGGGAGATACCAGGACGCACGGCAGCTGAACCACGACACTCTCACTCGCCTGCGGCGGATCTTCGGTGAGGATGATCCCAAGACTCTGCTTTCCGCCAACAACCTGGCTAATCGAATGTCCGAGCTCGGTGAACACGAAGCTGCAAGGGCTCTGCACCGCCAGGTTCTGGACCGCCGGGAAGTCGTCCTTGGTCACGATCATCCGGACACCCTGATCACCAAGGTCCAACTCGCTCTCGACCTCGCGAATCTCGGAGAACAGGACGAAGCGAGGACGTGTGGTCGCCTATCCCTTGCCGAGCTCAGACGCAGGCTTGGTCCCGACCACCGCAGCACTCTGCAGGCGGCGGCCATCCTCGCTGAAATCCTTCGCCGGGAGGGGAGTCTCCAAGAGGCGCGCGCTCTTGACGAGGACACCCTTCAACGTCGCAAGCGGGTGTTGGGCACGGACCATCCCGAAACCATGGCCTTGGCTCAGAGCCTTCCTCCGGACTCGTCCAAACAGGGATGAGGGGGCCGTTCGTCGGGTCAGCGGCCGAGGATCAGCAACAGCACTGTGGTCAGCAGACCGGCGCCGAGGACCACGGTGATCGGTCGCGGGCCGAGCACCGCGTGCCGGCGGTCGGCCAGCACCCGTGCCGGCACCAGGCCGACCAACGGCCCGAGCAGCGTCACCACCAGCGCCAGCACCGGTAGTCCGACCGCCAGGTCGCCGCCGTACCCGACGCCGAGCGCGCGGGCGCCGGCGCCCAGCGCGTACGCCAGCACACCGCCGGCCACCCCGCAGAGCGCGAGCAGCGGGTTGACCGAGCCCGGCAGCTCGCCCGGCTGACCGGCCCGGTCGAGCAGGTCCCGGGCCTTGGCGAGCAGCAGCACCGGGTCGGTGGCCCCGACGCCGTTCGCCGGGGCGGGCGGGCCGCCGAGACGGCGGGCACCGAGGCGCGAGCGGACCTGCTGCCACAGGTGGGCCACCTCGGCGTCGACCCGTTCCTGCTGCTCACGGGCGGCGACCAGCTCCTCCTCGGCGTTCTGGAGCTGCTCGGCCGCGTCGGCGACGGCCCGCTCGGCGGCGACGCACTGCCGCTCGTGCCAGGTGTGCGCCTCGGCGCGCTGCTCGCGCACCCGCGCGGTGAGGTCGGCCAGCCGCCGCAGCTGCGCTGCGTACGTCTCGCTGGTCACCGGTTCGTTCATCGTGTCGGTCCATACGGGATGATCACCTGTCCGGTGCGGTGCACCGCCCGGTCGAAGAAGAGCCCCCGCCAGGGGCGGGGATACCAGTCCGGGCCGCCGGTGCCCGGATAGAGCGACGAGCCCAGCTCGCCACCGTGCGCGTCCAGGGCCACCCAGGCGCCGATCTGGTCGGTACGGGCGGCCGGCCCACCGAGATCGGCGCGCATCCGGGCCACACCCCGCCACCAGGCCAGCACGTGGGTGCGTCGTTCCGGCCCGTCGTGCATGATCCGGCGCAGCTGCTCCAGCCCGGTACGTCGGCCCGCGCGGGCGGCCAACGCGCCCGCTGCCGCGTCGACGGCGAACAGGAGCAGGTAGTGCGGGCTTCCCGGGCCGCTGAGCCCGTCGGCCGTCTCGGCCATCAGCTCGCCGACGGTCTCCTCGTCGTACCAGGCGGCGTCGTCGGCCAGGTCGTCGTAGAGGGCGCGGGCGATCGGGTCGGCGTCCGGGTCGAGGCAGGCGATGGAGAACCGGGCGGTGCCCGGCGGGTGCTGTCGGGCCAGCGACCGGGCCGCCGCGTCGAGCACCGCGCACGCCTCGTCGACGCGGGTGCCGAGCACCGCGAGGTTGCGGCCCGGTGCGCGCGGCAGCCGCAGCGACGCCGAGCGGGACTGCACGTCGATGATCTCGCCGAGCAGGGCCACCGGGTTGCGCGGGACGGTCCCGTCCGGGGGGACGGCGAGCGCCCGGAAGTCCGGGGCCTCCGCCAGCCGGGGGATCGCGTCGCCGTCGAAGAGCCGGGCGGGCGCCGCGTCGGGGGCCCGCATCCGCCACAGCCGGTGCTGCAAACCGCTCCACGTCTCCCAGTCGCTGGCCGACGGGATGCGCGCGACCTCGTTGCCCTCCACCATTCCCGACTCGGCGTTGACCACCGCGTGCCAGCGCGGCAGCGACTGCGCCGCGTCGTTGCGCTCGGCGAGGATGCGCAGCGCCTTGGGCAACGCGATGCGCAGCGTGAACTGGGCGACCAGCGCGGGGCGGCCCCAGAGCGCCTCGATGCCCCGCACGTCCTGCGAGGCGAGGACCAGGTGGATGCCCTGGGAGCGGCCGCGGCGGGCCAGGTCCTCCAGCAGGTCGGCCGCCTCCCGGGCGACCACGTCACGGCCGGCCAGCAACATCTGGAACTCGTCCACCACGGCGACGATGCGTGGCCAGTGCCCGGTCGGGTCGACCGCCCGCAGCTCGGCCAGCTTGGTCACCTCGTGCTTCTTGGCCGCGTCGGCGCGTCGCCGCAACTCCTCGGCGAGGAAGCGCAGCAGCGCCAGCCCGAACTCCCGGTCGGTGTTGACGTTGATGCCGACCAGCCGCATGTGCGGCAGCCAACTCGGGTCGCGTCGGCCCTTCGCGAACCGCGCGAAGGAGACCCCCTCCTTGAAGTCGAGCAGGTAGAACTCCAACTCGGCGGGGGAGTAGCGGGCGGCGAGGGCCCCGATCCACGCGAAGATCAGGTTGGTCTTGCCGGTGCCGGACGGCCCGCCGATCAGCGCGTGCGGTGGATAGTCGCCCAGCGTCAACCGCACCGGCCGGCCCTGCGGACCCTCACCGATCGGCGCGGTCAGCCCGTCGGCGGAGTCCTCCCGCCACATCAGCTCCGGCGGGGGCAGCAGGTCGGTGAAGGGGGTCGGCGGCGGGCCCGCGTTCACCCGGGCGGCGACGTCCCGGCAGGTCTCGGTGACCAGCGCCGCCGGTGGTGGTGGGTCCAGCCGCACCGGCAGCCCGGCCGAGCCGCCGATCCGCGCGCCGGACACGCCGGCCACCACCCGGGTCACCGTCGGATCCTCCGGCAACGGCACACCGTGCACCACCAGGTGTACGCCACAGGCGGCGCCGGCCCGCACCACCCGGTCCAGTTGCCCGCGCTCGTGCCGGTTCAGCTCCTCCCCGCCGAGCAGCACCGCCACCCGCCACGGCTCGGGTCGTCGGCCGGTCGCCGCCGCCAGTTCGCGCAGCGACGCGTACTCGCCGGCGAGGACCGTCTCGTTGATCCGGCGGATCTGCTCCACCAGGTCGTCCAACAGCGGACCCAGCCCACCGGGGCCGACGAAGGTGAGCAGCCCGGCCGTGCCCAACGGAGCGAACCCGGCCAGGCCACCGCCGAGCTGGTCCGGGTCGTACCCGATCAGTCGTACCGCTCCGGGGTCGGCGCGGCCGACGGCCCGCAGCAGCAACGCGGAGACCACCGCGTCGCAGCCGGCGCGGTCGTCCCCGGAGAGGTGGACGTGCCCGGCGTCGAGCAGCGGCACCAGCGCGGGCACCGGGTCGACGCCGTCGATCCCGACAGTGCCGACCCGCAGCGCGCCGGGCGGCTCGGCCCGGCGGGCGGGCGTCGGCGCCCACCCCGCCCAGTCGGCCCCCGCGCAGCCGGGCGCCTCCTGCCGGGCCGCGTCGGCGGCCCTCCGGGCCAGCTCCGCGATCCGGGTGGAGTAGCGGGCGTCGATCTCGGCGATGCGGCGGTCCCGTTGGGCGCCCACCCGCTCCGGTACGGCGGCCGCCGCCCGCTGCACCCGGGCCAGTCGTTCCCGCCCGGCGGTCAGGTCGGCCTGGGCGGCGGACAGCCGGGTACGGGTGGCGCCCAACGCCTCGGCGAGGGTGTCCCGGACACGGCTGGCCAGTTGCCCGCGCCGGTCAGCCATCGGAGCCCCGACGCGTCGGCGCGTCCCGCCAGGGGCTGCCCGAGCGTGGGGGCAGCCCAGCAGGGCGCGGTGGCGGCCCGTCCGCGCGCGGTGGCAGACCACCGGAGCGCTGCGTGGTGGCGGTGCCCGGCCGCGGCACCGCACCGCCGACGCGGGGAACCGCGCCCGGCCGCCCGGTCCCGCCCGGTTGCTGCGCGCCCGCCGGCTGCCCGGCCCGCGCCGGCTTTCCCGCGTCGCCTCGCTGCCCCGCGCCCGCCGGTTCTCTCGCCCCCGCCGGTTCTCTCGCGCCGCCGGCCGGCAGGTCCCGGCCGAGGCGGGCGAGCAGCAGCCCGGTCGCCACCCCGGCGGTCACCGCGGAGTCGGCGGCGTGCGGTGGTTCCCCGGAGCCGCGCGGCGGTGGCATCCGGCACACCCGGGTCAGCAGCGTCTCCAGCACCGGCGGCGGCAACCCGGGCAGCAGGTCGCGGACGCGTCCGTCCAACTCCCCGCGCAGCCGGCCGAGGTCGGTGGCGCGCGGCGGGTGCCCGAGCAGCTCACCGGCCAGCTCGCGCAGCAGCGGCGGCGCCAGCGCCGCCATGCCCAGCCCCACGTCGGCAGGGGCCCGGCGCAGCTCCTTGCGGAGCCGGTCCCGGTCGCCCGAGCGGACACCACCCGCCACTCGGCGCAGCAACTCCTGGGAGTCGTCCACCCGCTCGTCGGGTTCGTCGTCGGTGCCCTCGCGCCCGCCGGTCAGCTCGGCCACCCGCACCGACCACCAGCGGCGCATCCGTACCTGCTCGGCCGGCTCCGGCGCGACCGCGGCGGGCCCGGACGCCGGCGGCGTGTCGTGCCGGGGCGCGCGTTGCTCAGGACGTGGCGCCGGGCCGCCGTCCGCGCCGAGCCCGATCGCCGTCAGATAGGCCGACAGCTGCTCCTGCGCCACCCGCAGCGCGTAGCCGGCGCTCTCGGCGTGCTCGGTGGCGGCGGACAGCTCGGGCACCCCCATCGGGTTGGCCGACTCCTGTCGTACCCAGCGCAGCCGCTCCGCGGCCAGACCGAACTTCTCCAGCGCCTGCCCGAGCAGCGCCACCGGGAACTCCTCGGTGGCGGCACGGACCTGCCCGCCGACATCCTCGATGATGGACATGGCCCCTACAGGGTGGAGACGTAGAGCTGCGCCTGCTCCACCGCGACAAGTGTCGCGGCGAGACACTCCTCCAGCTCCTGGCTGGCCTGGGTCAGCGACGCCTGGGCCGCCTCCACCGTCTCGTGCCCGCTGCCCTCCAGCGCCCCGGCCAGGGTCTGCTGTGCCTCGGACAGTTTCTCGCCGGCCGCCTGCACGGCTGTCTGCCCGTCCCCGATCTGTTGGAGGGCGACATCGATGGCAGCCTTCAACTCGGCGACGCTCGCCACGGCGGAACCTCCTGGGGGCGGGGAGATCTCCATTAGAGCCTATCGGCGGTTCCGAAAGAACATCCGCCCTGTCGGTGTTCCTGCCCGCCTGTCCGGAAGGCCCTTGGAAGTGCCGGGAGTCCGATCTGTGGGAGTCCCAGTGCGAGAATTTCTCAGTTGCTGGTCGGGTTGTCGCGGAGCCAGCGCGGGCCGTACACCTCGGCGCCCAGCGCCGTCACCCGCCCGCGCAACTCCCGGTCGGCGGTGACCACCAGCCGCCGACGCCGCGGCGCGCCCTCCACCAGCTCGACCACCGTGTCGTCGCCGGAGCCGGCGGCGGAGACCACCCGGACACCCTCGGTGCCCGGCACGTCCCGCGCGGCCCCCTCGACCACCAGGACCACCTCCACCGGGGCGGTCAGCCGGGCCGGCAACCCGATTGTCGCCACCGGGGCGAGCGAGTCGCGCAACCGGGCAGCGGCCCCGGCACGGTCACGCCACCACCCGTTCGGGCGCGAGCCCACCACGTTGGCGCCATCCACGATCAGCAGCGGGGTCTCATCCATTCCGTCAGCCTGCCACCATCGGCCGGCCCTGACCCGACGCCACTCCCGGAACGCCGGTCCTCCGCCACCTGCGGCGTTTGTCGGGGCGCGCGCCGGGTAGCCCCTGCCGACCGTGCCGATCCCTACTGCGGAGGACAGACATGATGGGACCCGGTGACATCGGCTCCGACCCGTGGGACGAATTCCTGGCCAGGTACTTCGGCCGGGGCGAGGGAGGGCGCCGACCGCCGCACCGGGTCGACATCACCCGACTGATGACGGCCGACGCCCGGGAGATGCTGGCCGACGCGGCCCGGCGGGCCGCGCAACGGCAGAGCAGCGACCTGGACACCGACCACCTGCTCTGGGCGGCGCTGCAACGCGAACCGCTGCGTGACCTGGTACGCCGGGCCGGGGCTGACCCGGACACCCTGCTCAACGCCCTCGGCGGGAAGGGCGACGGCGCGCCGCGCGGGGAGGTGCCGCCCAACCTGTCGTTGACCCCCGCCGCCAAGCGGGCGCTGCTCGACGCCCATCAGCTGTCCCGGGCGATGGGTGCCAACTACATCGGTCCCGAGCACATCCTGATGGCGCTGCCGCTCAACCCGGAGTCGCCGGCCGGGCGGATGCTGGCCGCCGGCCGGATCCAACCCGAGTCGTTGCAGGCCGCCAACGCCGAGCGCGGGCCGATGACCGGGCCGAAGCCGGACCGCGGCACCCCCACCCTGGACCAGTACGGGCAGGACCTCACCGACCTGGCCCGCAACGACCAGATCGACCCGGTGGTCGGCCGGGCCGACGAGATCGAGCAGGCCATCGAGATCCTGTCCCGGCGGACCAAGAACAACCCGGTGCTGATCGGCGAGGCCGGCGTCGGCAAGACCGCCATCGTCGAGGGGCTGGCCGAACGGATCTGCGACGGCGACGTACCGCAGACCCTGCTCGGCAAGCGGGTCGTCCAGCTCGATCTGGCCGGCCTGGTCGCCGGCACCCGCTACCGGGGCGACTTCGAGGAACGGCTGAAGAAGGTGATCGACGAGATCCGGGCGCACCGGGACGAGCTGATCATCTTCATGGACGAGATCCACACCCTGGTCGGGGCCGGTGGCGCCGGCAGCGAGGGTGGGATGGACGCGTCCAACATGCTCAAACCCGCCCTCGCCCGTGGCGAGCTGCGGGTGATCGGCGCGACGACGCTGGACGAGTACCGCAAGAGCATCGAGAAGGACGCCGCGCTGGCCCGGCGCTTCCAGCCGGTGCTGGTGCCCGAGCCCAGCGTCGACGACACCATCGCCATCCTGCGCGGGCTGCGCGACCGGTACGAGGCCCACCACCAGGTGCGCTTCACCGACGAGGCGCTGGTCGCCGCCGCCGAGCTGTCCGACCGGTACGTCACCGACCGGTTCCTGCCGGACAAGGCGATCGACCTCATCGACCAGGCCGGCGCCCGGGTGCGGCTGCGCACCCGTACCCCCGCGTCCGACGTGCGGGAGCTGGAGCAGGAACTCGACGAGGTACGCCGGGACAAGGAACAGGCCGTCACCGACGAGCAGTACGAGCGGGCCTCCGC
Organism: Micromonospora sp. NBC_00330; assembly: GCF_036136635.1. Lineage (NCBI taxonomy): Bacteria > Bacillati > Actinomycetota > Actinomycetes > Micromonosporales > Micromonosporaceae > Micromonospora > Micromonospora sp. NBC_00330. The sequence goes on along the minus strand of NZ_CP108012.1, from coordinate 2,763,853 downwards.
GCTGCGCGACCGGATCTCCGAGCTGGAGGAGGACATCCGACGCGCGAACGGCGAGGACGGCTCGTCCGGCTCCCAGGTGCCCGAGGTGGGCCCGCAGGAGATCGCCGAGGTGGTCTCCCGGGCCACCGGCATCCCGGTCAGCCAGCTCACCGAGGAGGAACGCGACCGCCTGCTGCGCCTGGAGGGCCACCTGCACCAGAAGGTGGTCGGTCAGGACGACGCGGTCACCGCCGTCGCCGAGGCGGTGCGCCGCTCCCGGGCCGGGCTGGCCGACCCGGAGCGGCCGATGGGCAGCTTCCTGTTCCTCGGCCCGACCGGTGTCGGCAAGACCGAGTTGGCGCGGGCCCTGGCCGAGGCGTTGTTCGGCGAGGCGGACCGGATGGTCCGGGTGGACATGAGCGAGTTCCAGGAGCGGCACACGGTCAGCCGACTGGTCGGCGCGCCGCCCGGATACGTCGGCTACGAGGAGGCCGGTCAGCTCACCGAGGCGGTGCGGCGCCGCCCGTACGCGGTGGTGCTGCTCGACGAGATCGAGAAGGCCCACCCGGACGTGTTCAACATCCTGCTCCAGGTGCTCGACGACGGGCGGCTCACCGACAGCCAGGGTCGCACCGTCAACTTCAAGAACACCGTCCTGATCATGACGAGCAACCTCGGCTCCGAGCTGATCACCGGCGCCCAGCGCTCGGTCGGCTTCGGCACCGGGGACGTGGGCAGCGAGCAGGAGAGCAACGAGCTGCGGGAGCGGCTGATGCGCCGCCTGCAGGAGAACTTCCGCCCGGAGTTCCTCAACCGCATCGACGAGGTCATCATCTTCCGCCGGCTGGAGGCCGAGCAGCTACGCGACATCACCGCGCTGCTGCTGGAGGAGACCCGCCGCCGGATGCACGCCCAGGACCTTCAGGTGGAGTTCACCACCGCCGGCATCGACTGGCTCGCCGAGCACGGCTACCAGCCGGAGTTCGGTGCCCGCCCGCTGCGCCGGGTGATCCAGCGGGAGGTGGACAACCACCTGTCCCGGATGCTGCTGGAGTCGGCGATCTCGCCGGGGCAGAAGGTCACTGTGGACGTCCGCGACGGCGCGCTCACCTTCGACGTGACCGCGGGCGAGCGGGGGTACACCGCCGCCACGACCACACACCCGCGATGAGCGGGCCGGCGCGAAGGGAGGAACACGAGGACCCGCACCAGCCCGCGGAGTCCGCGAAACCCCGGGACGAGGACGACCATCCCGACCCGATCCTGGCGCCGCCCACCGCGAACCCCCGCCGCACGCGGGTGCCCGCGGAGGGCCTGCATCCGAAGACCGACCAGGACGACCCGGAGACGTCCGGGCCGCCGCCCGGAGAGGAGACCTGATGGTACGCGAAGCGCGGCTCGACCCCGAGGTGGAAGTGCTCTGGGAGGACTTCCACGCCGAGGTCAACGTTCCGTCGGAGCAGCTGCGGACCTGGCTGCTGACCCGGGGTTCGGGGGAGGAGTCGTTCAGCCCGAACCCGAACCTCGACCTGCCCCAACCCGGCCGGGAGATCCTCAAGGTGCTCAACAAGCGCAAGGTGGACCTCACCCCGGAGGACATCGAGGTGATGCGGGAGGCGGTCGAGCGGATCCGCGAGCTGATGGACGCCAAGCCGTCGCGCGGCAACGCCGACGACGGCTGGAGGCACTCCCTGCTGGACCTGGGTCACGACCCGCTCGTCGAACTCTGAGCGACCGCTCGACGGTGCCGTCCCGGGCAGGGACGGCACCGTTCGGCGTCCTGCTACTGGCCCTTGTCGGGCTCCAGGCTTGCGATGGTCAGACCCGCCGCGTCGGCGGCGGCGTCCCGGTCGCCCCGGGTCTGGTCCTCCCGGGTGAGCAGGTTCGCGTACTCGGTCACGTCGGCAGGGTCGGGCACCGTCGGCAGCCGGCGCAGGAACGCCTCCACCTCGCGGGTGGCGGCGGTGTGCGCGGCGGCCGCCTGGCGCAGCAGTTCGCGGTCGTCGGCGGGCGGGTAGAGGTCGGTCATGTCCGCCAGATACCCGGCCCACGGCGGTTCGCACCGCCAGCGGCCGGGAATACCGGCCGCTCAGCCCGGCCGGACCGCGGTGGGGTGCCGGACGCCGAACCCCGGGTTGCGGGGCAGCCAGGCCAGGTACGCCGGGTGCGGCGCCAACGAGTCGACGTACGCCTCCTTGGCCGTTCCCAGCACCAGCTCCGCGCCCTGGGCGGCGGGGGAGTCCGGATGCCAGCCGAGCAGCAGCCGCCAGCGCAGCGGCGTCCCGGCGAGTTGACGGGTGACCAGACCGCTCACCGGGCGGAACGTCGCCTGGCACAGGGCCACCGCCACGCCGGCTTCCACCAGGTCGACGCAGCCGCGGATGTCGGTCTCGTACACCTTGCGGGGGGTGAAGCCGGCGCGGGCGCAGGCGGCGGCGAAGCAGTCGGCGAAGCAGCCGTCACCCGGCGCGGCGACCCACTGCTCGTGGCGCAGGTCGGCCAGGCGGACCTCGTCCTGCGCCGCGAGGGGATGGGTCTCCGGCAGCAGCACCAGCACGGGGTCGACGGCCACCTCCTGCCAGCTCAACCCGAACCCGCCCGACGGACTCGCGTCGCCGCACACCCCGGCCAGCGCGAAGTCCAGCCGACCGCCGGCCACCAACTGCGCCAACTCGTCCACCGACCAGGACGCGTACGTGGTGATCTGGGCGGGCGGCTGCTCGGCCGCCAACCGGTGCACCAGCCGACCCAGGATGGGGCTGTTCACCCCGCCGAACCGGTAACACGGCGGCGTGTCGCCCGCCCCGGCCAGCCGGGCGGCCTCGTCCTGAAGCCCCTTCATCGCCGGCAGCAGCACCCGGGCGCGGGCCAGCACCAGCTCACCGAGCGCGGTGGGCCGAGCCCCGCGCCGGTCCCGGTCGAACAGCGGGCCGCCCAGCGTCCGTTCGATGCGTTGGAGCTGGGCGGTGAGCGCCGGCTGGGCCAGGCCGAGCGCCGAGGCCGCCTTCGTCACACTTCCCGTCTCCGCGATCGCGCAGACCACCCGCAGGTGACGCAGCTCCAGGTTCATAGGGTGACGGTAGGACTACGCGTCTGCTGGCGGAATAGCCCAAGCGGATCGGTGATAATGAATGCATCACCGGCGGTCGCCGATCACCGGTCGCGCGGTGGCTCCGGCAGGTCCGCCAGGTACGTCGGTCGCCGGGTCACCGCGTCGAGGACCTTGTCCACGACCCCGACCGCCGGCTCCACGATCCGGTTCCACGGAGGGGTGGCCGGCGTGCCCGGGTGCGGTCGGGTCGGCGCGGCCTCCTCGGCGATCTCCAACCGGTTGCCGAGCCGGATCAGCTCCTCCTCGGTCGCGACCACGCGCAGCTCGGTGACCAGCGCGCCCACCCCGTCGACATGCCGGCGGACCCGCTCGGTGACAGCGGACAGCGCGTCGTCCGTCAGCCCCTTCAGGGCGCTCAGCAGGGCCGCGTCGGCGTTGATCTCCGCGTCCACCCGCTCGGTGGCCGCCGGCAGCGCCGCGCGGACGGCCGGCAGCAGGTACTGCTCCTCGGCGGACAGGTGCCGCGACAGCGCGGCGGTGAGCACCGCCAACCCCTCCTGCGGCGTGGTGTCCGGGCCGGAGAGCTTGTCCAGCAGCGCCAGCAGTTGCCGGTGCTCCCGGTCGACGATGTCGGCGATGCTGCGACCGGCGGGTCGGTAGCCCTCCTCGGGTGCGGGCGCGGGCGGCAGCGGCGGCAGGGGAACAGCGGACATGGTGCCCTCCTCGACTGGCGGGCGGAAGCTCCGGCAGGGACGTTCGGTCGTGGGCGGCGGTACCCGAACGCGGCCAACGCGAAACCGACCCGTCGATGCGTCCACCCGCGCCGGCCTGTCGAGCTGCCCGGGCTGGTATGAAGAGGCGATGACGAGCGATGCCGCCTCCGCCCTGCCCGACCCCACCGCAGAGGTCGTGGACCTCTGCCGCGACCTGCTGCGCATCGACACCACCAACACCGGCGACAACGACACCAGCGTCGGCGAGCGCCTCGCGGCCGAGTACGTGGCGGAGAAGCTCGCCGAGGTGGGCGTGGAGTCCGTCCTGCACGAGTCCGCGCCGGGCCGGGCGAACGTGGTGGCCCGCATCCCGGGCACCGACCCGAGCCGGGGCGCGCTGCTGGTGCACGGCCACCTGGACGTGGTGCCCGCCGACGCCGACGAGTGGTCGGTGGGCCCGTTCTCCGGCGAGCTGCGCGACGGCTACCTGTGGGGCCGGGGCGCCATCGACATGAAGGACTTCGACGCGATGGTGCTCGCCGTGGTGCGGCACTGGCAGCGCACCGGCGTACGACCCCCGCGCGACATCGTGCTCGCGTACACCGCCGACGAGGAGGCGGGCAGCGACTACGGGGCGCGCTTTCTGGTGGACAACCACCGGGGCCTCTTCGACGGCTGCACCGAGGCGATCGGTGAGGTCGGCGGCTTCTCCTACTCGGTCAACGACAGCCAGCGGCTCTACCTCATCGAGACCGCCGAAAAGGGCATCGACTGGCTGCGGCTGCACGCCAAGGGCCGCCCCGGGCACGGCTCGATGATGCACGATGACAATGCCGTCACCGCGCTCGCCGAGGCGGTCGCCCGGATCGGCCGGCACCGCTTCCCGGTGGTGGTCACCGACACCGTGCGGGCCTTCCTGACCGAGGTCTCCGACCTGCTCGGCATCGAGTTGGACCCGGACGACCCGGAGACGGCCATCGCGAAGCTCGGCCCCATCGCCAACATCATCGGCGCGACCATCCGCAACACCGCCAACCCGACCCGGTTGAGCGCCGGCTACAAGGACAACGTCATTCCCGGCCGGGCCACCGCCACCATCGACTGCCGCAGCCTGCCCGGCCAGTCCGAGTTGCTGGAGCGGCAGCTGCGCGAGCTGGTCGGCCCGGACATCGCGATCGAGTACGTCCAGCGGCAGCCGGCACTGGAGACCACCTTCGACGGTGACCTGGTCGAGGCCATGTCGGCGGCCCTGCGCGCGGAGGACCCGGGAGCGCGGCCCGTTCCGTACATGCTCTCCGGTGGCACCGACGCCAAGGCGTTCTCGCAGCTCGGCATCCGCTGCTTCGGGTTCGCCCCGCTGCGGCTGCCCGCCGACCTGAACTTCTCGGCGTTGTTCCACGGCATCGACGAGCGCGTTCCGGTGGACGGACTACAGTTCGGCGTGCGGGTTCTCGACCGGTTCCTCCGCACCTGCTAGTCGTGTCCGGCGGTGGCCGCCGGCGCGCAATCTCCCCAACGTGAAGGGACTGCCCCACATGACCGACCAGCATGGTGAGCTGGACGCCGCTCTCGAGCGGGTGATCGAAGCGGCCCGCCACCACCTGGCCGCCGTACGCGCCGCGCAGGGCCGCGTCGACGACGACGACGTCTGGCAGGCGTACGTGGCGTTGAACAACGCCTCCTTCGCGTACGACGAGCGACTGCTCGACGCCTTCGGCGAGGTGACGCCGTGGGATGTCGACTCGATCGACCCGGACGAGGCCGACGAGCGTTTCGGCGCCGGCGAGGGCGCCGAGGCCAGCGACCCGCACCCCAGGGTCATCTCGGTGCGTCAGCGTCGCGACTACCGGGTGCCGAGCGTCGCCGCGCTGCTGCGGGTGGCCGAGGCGGCCCGCCGCGAGGGCACCCCGGAGGACGACGAGCCGGCGCCGGTGGAGGGTGTCGGCGAGGCGGTGCTGGAGCTGCTGCAGAGTGGTGACGGCTCGCTCGGCGCGTTGGACGTCCCCGAGTTGGAGCCGCTCGACGGGGTGGTCATGGTCAGCGAGGTGGGCACCCCGGTCGACCTGGAGTCGTTCGACGACGACGACGCGGTCGGCCCGTTCCAGCCGGCTGCCGACGACCGGCTGGTCGGTCGGCTCGACGAGCACCCGTTCCTGGAGCTCGACGACGACCACGACCACGCCGGGCACCAGCACTAGGCCGGGCGCCGCCCGGGGCCGACTCCGGCCTCGGGCGGCACCGCCCGGTGGTCAGTACGACAGACCCGGCTGCGGCTGGTTGACCCGCCGCCGACGCAGCACCACCTGCCGCGTGCCGTCCCGGTACAGCCGCACCCGGGCCAACTCCCATCCGGAGAACTCCGCCTGGATCGCCAACTGCGCCGCGGCGGTCAACCGGTCGACGTTCGGCGGCAGCCGCAGTGGCGCGTACTCGTAGTCCATGCCCTCCATGCTGCCCAGCCCAGCGGCCGTTCGCCACCCCCTCCGGAGTGACCAACGACGCCACCGCGGGCGGTTCGTGCCGCCTCGTGCCCCGTCGTGCCGCCCTGCGTCCCCGTCGCGCCGAGATCCCCGGCAGAGCCTGACGATGCCGCCCACGGTCGGGTCGATCATGGAATTGTGGTGCCTAATTTGGCCCTGTTGCGGCCACTTTGTCGCCCACCACAACTCCATGATCGGCGAGGTGATGCGGTGCGCTTCGTCGGCGCCCCGGCCTGGCGCGAACTCAGTCCGCGGGGACGTTCGCCGTCAGCAGGGCGGCGAGGGCCGGGGCGGCCAGTGCGACCGCCCGGGGGCTGCCCGGGTCGACCGTCAGCCCCCAGGACGGGTCCGGCCAGTCCTCGAACAGCTCTGCGCAGGGCAGCGCGACGAACGGGACCCCGTCCCCGGTGAACGCGGCGAGCGCCCCCGGCGAGGTGAAGACCGGCAGCAGCGGCGCGCCGGTCGCGTCGCCGACCACCGTCCACGGGAAGTCGGCGTCCGGCGTCGGTTCCCCGGCGAGGGGGACGCACACCGTGGCGCCGGCCAGCGCTCCGAGGTAGCCGGGCAGGTCGCGCCGGCCGACGGCCGCCGCGAGCACCCCCACCACCGCCGGCTCCGCGTCCCCGCCGGGCGCTGGTCCAGGTCGCGCTGCCGGCACCGCCGGTCCAGGTCGCGCTGCCGGCACCGCCGGTCCAGGTCGCGCTGCCGGCGGCAGCGCCCGGCAGGAGAGCGTTCCCGGCTCGTCGGTCAACACCTCGGCGGCGGTACGGGTCACCAACAGACTGAGCCGCTGCACCTGCTCCGGAGTACGCGCCGCCTCGTACCACCAGCCCTCGTCGCCGGTCGGGCGGTGCCAGCCGAGCGCGGCCAGGCGTGCCTCGTCGTGGCCGGGGCAGATCGCCCGCACCACCTGGCGGCGCACCAGCAGCCGGATCCCGCGCGGACCGGCGGAGAGCTCCAGGTCGGTGTCCCGGTCGCAGCGGGCGACGGTGTCCCGCAGCCGAGCGGCGATCTCCGGCCAGGTCGGCGACGGCGACGTCACGCCGGTGTGCCCGGCAGGCGGTCGTCCAGCCGCCCGAGCCGGGCCACTGTCTCCTCCAGCCGGCCCAGCGCCGAGAAGTCCCCCGGTGTGCCGAACAGGTCGCCGAGCCCCGCGCCGAGCGCGACGTCCAACCCCTCGGTGTGCTCGTCGACGTGGCCGGAGGCGACCTCGCGAGCCCGCCGGTACGCGTCGAGCACCAGCTCGGCCACCCTCTCCGTGCCGGCGCGCAGGGCGGCGGGCGCGAGGGTGAGGCCGGTCAGCGCGCCGGTGGCGTCGACGGTCGCCGAGACCAGCCCGCTCTCGTCGACAGCGGTGCCGGACAGTTCGGCCAGGTCGTCGCGGAGGCCCGCGAACCGGCGTTCGATGTCGGCGATCCGCCCGGCGAGCGCGTCGAACGCGGACGTCGGGTCCGTCATGAGATTCCTCCCCGTGGATCGTGCGACCGGGTGGTGCCCGGCGGCCGGGAGATCGTATCGTCGGTGCGCTCGACTCATGGGGGAGGAACGGCATGCCACCGGATATCGATGTCGACGTGCAGGCGGTCCGTCGACTGGAGACAGCCGCCAAGCAGGTCGCCAGCTCGCTGGCCGCGTTGGAGCGGCAGATCGTCTCCGCCGGGGACGTGCCGTCGGACGCCTTCGGCCATCTGCCGTTCGCCAGCGACATGCTCCGCGACAAGTACGCCGAGCAGGTCACCGGCGGCAAGGAGTTGTTCGCCGCCGCGAACGCCGCGTTCGGCCGGGTCGCCACGGCGCTGGGCGACACGGTCGAGGCGTACGAGCACAACGAACGGGACCTCGACGCCGGGTTCAAGGCCATCCAGTCGGGGCTGCCCGGATGAGCGGCCCGGCCGGCAGCGCCGTCCAACTGTGGAACGGCCTGGACAGCGCGCTCTCCGGCGTGCAGGACGCCGTCGACAGTGTCTGCCGGACCCTGGCCTGGCCACTGATCCAGCTCGTCGACCTGGTCGACGGCGAGCCCGCCGTGCTGCGCGCGAAGGCCGCCGAGTGGGATGCGCTGGCCGCGCAGGTGCGCGAACTGGCCCAGGGGCACCGCGGGGCCCGGGAGTCCGCGCAGGCCGGGTGGCGCTCACCGTCCGGTGTGGCGTACGGCCAGCGGTTGGCCGAGGTGGAGCAGCAGCTCCTCGACGTCGCCGAGCAGTTCGCCGCGACCGCAGAATACCTGCGCAGTGTCGCCGACGGCCTGCAGACCGTGCACGACGTGCTCGTGGACCTCTGCGTGGAGTTCGTGAACTTCCTCCTGGTGACGCTGGTGACGGCGTTGCTGATGGCCCCGGTGACGATGGGGGCGTCCTGGGCGGTCGGCGTGGGCGTGACGGTGACCAGGGCCCTGGTCGTCGTCACCCGGATGCTGAAGGTCATCCGGCCGCTGGCGGCGCACCTGCAGAAGGTCATCCGCCTGCTCCAGAGGGTCATGCTGTACCTGCGCAAGCTGCAGGCGCACCTCGACAAGCTGGTCAAGATGCAGGACAAGCTGCGGACCGGCAAGAAGTACGCCGACAAGCGGCACGCCGCCGGCAAGGCCGACAAGTGGTTCCACAAGATTCTCGACCCCACGAAGGGCACCTACAAGCTGGGCAAGTCCGGTTCCCCGTTCGACATGGGCGCCCTCGACCGGGCCGCCGCGCTGCGGGCGCACGGGGTCGCCGACGGTGCCCGGGTGATCGCCCGGGACTGGGCGACCCACCTGCCGTGGAACGTGCCGAACTCCGTCGTCCACGGTGTCACCTGGGGGACCGTCGCGGTGACCAGCGGGCTCTCCGTGCCCGGCAGCGAACAGGTCGGCGACCAGATCGACCAGGCGGTGCAGGGCGGGGCCGACTGGATCGACCAGAATGTCTTCGGGCAGCCGCCGGCGGGTCAGCCGGCGGGCCGCTAGGAGGAACGCGTGATGTCAGGGGAGCGAGGCCGGCTCGGTCGGTTCACCGACGCGGTGCTCGGCGGCGCGCGGGCCGCCCGGGACAAGGCCCGTGAGCTGCGCGACGAGTTCCGCACCAGCGACGAACCCGAACGCGCTCTCGTCGCGCCACTGCTGCCCGGGCAGGAGCTGCGCTATGTGGGGCTCGGCCCGGTCCGCGTCCCGCCGACCCACAAGGCCGGTCGGCAGCTCGCCGATGTGATGGCCGACGAGCTTGTCGACTCGCTCGACCCGAAGGTGCTGTTCGGGCTCCTCAACATCGTCAACCCGGTGGTCTGGGTGGACGCGGTGCTGACGCCGGTCCGGCTGGCCGCAGGCGTGCTGCTGCTGCCCGGCAAGGCCGGTGCCATCGCCGCCGGTGTGCCGGAGGCGGCCGAACCGGAGCCGGCCCCACCACACCAGCGGGTGCAGCGGGATCCCATCCCGCTCACCGAGGAGCAGGAGGCGTTCCGCTCCCTGTTTCGGCTCAGCCTGTACCGCCCGCTGGCCGAGCAGCTCGCCGAGATCGCCTACCGTCGCCGGTTCGTCTTCAGCGGCGACCTCGCCACCCTCGCCGGCAGCCTGCTGCTCTTCCTGGAGCGTTACAACGGCACCCCGCTGGCGGTGACCGACACCCACGTGCACCTGCTGCGGATGGGCCCCCGCCCGGACGCCGACCGGCCCGACCGACGGCAACCGCGGGTGCTGTGGAGTGTGCGGCGCGACCGGGTGGCCCGGGTCGACTCGGAGCGCGGCGCGACAGGGCTCGTGCAGCTGACGTCCACGATCGTCTTCGACGACGGCTCGTGGATCCGACTCACCCAGCCCGCGCTCCGCGACGACCAGTCGCGCTTCCTGACCGCGATCCACGACCTCCCCGGCCAGCGCCCTCAACCGTGACCCGGCGCGCCGGGCCGGCCGCGACCGGGCGCGCGGGCTCAGCCGTGACCCGGCCGGCTGGTCAGCCGTCGCGTTCGGGGTAGCCGACCGGCACCGCGGAGACGTCGTCCAGCGCGGTGGTGATCTCCTCGGGCAGGGTGATCCGCTCCACTGCGAGCGCGCCGAGCAACTGCCCGACGGTGCGCGCGCCGAGGATCGGCGCTGTCACGCCGGGCCGGTCCCGGATCCAGGCCAACGCCACCTCCAGCGGCGACACCCCCAGCCCGCCAGCCGCTGTCGCCACCGCCTCCACGATGCTGGAGCAGCGTGGCTCCAGGTAGGTCGAGACGAACCGTTCGAAGTGCGGCGACGCGGCCCGGGAGTCGGCCGGGCGGCCGTGCCGGTACTTGCCGGTGAGCACGCCCCGGCCCAGCGGCGACCAGGGCAGCAGGCCCAAGCCGAGCGCGTCGCACGCGGGCAGCACCTCCCGCTCCACACCCCGCTCCAGCAGCGAATACTCCACCTGGGACGCGACCACCGGCGCCCGCCCCGGCCAGGCGGTCTGCCAGGCGGCGGCCCGCGCGGTCTGCCAGCCGGAGAAGTTCGACACCCCGACGTAGCGGACCTTGCCGCTGGCCACCGCGTGGTCCAGGGCGGCCAGGGTCTCCTCCAGCGGGGTGTCCGGGTCGTACCCGTGCACCTGGAACAGGTCGACGTGGTCGGTGCCGAGCCGGCGCAGCGACGCGTCCAACGTGCGCAGCAGGTGCCCCCGGGAGCCGTCCCGACGTCGGCCACTGCCGGGGCGCAACCCGGCCTTGGTCGCGATCAGCAGCTCCTCGCGGGGGACGAGGGAGCCCAGCAGCGAGCCGATCACCGACTCGGCGTCGCCGTCGCCGTACACGTCGGCGGTGTCGATCAGGTTGCCGCCCGCGTCGAGGTAACTCTTCAGCTGAGCGGCCGCATCGTCGGCGTCGGTGTCCCGGCCCCAGGTCATGGTGCCGAGCGCGAGCCGGGAAACCGCCAGCCCGCTTCGGCCGAGCGGTCGCTGTTGCATGGGTGAACCTTATTTCGAACCTGCCGCCACGGATATCCTCGCTCCCGTATCTCTGCCGGTTCTGCCGGTTCCGCCGTCCCGGGCTGCCCCGATGGAGGGGGGACCAAAGGGGTCGAGCCGGTGATCGAGTCCGTTATCGGCATTGCGTAACCTGGGGCGACCTGTGCCACGGATGGGGGAGGACCAGTGCGACTCGGGCTCAGTCTCGGATACCAGACGGCGTGGAGCACACCGGCCGACCACCTGGCGCTGGCCCAGGAGGCGGACCGGCTGGGCTATTCGGTGGTGTGGGCGGCGGAGGCATACGGCTCCGACTCGCCCAGCATGCTCGCCTGGATGGCCGGCCAGACCGAACGGATCGACGTCGGCGCCGCGGTGATGCAGATCCCCGCCCGTACGCCGGCGGCCACCGCCATGACCGCCGCCACCATCGACGCGCTCTCCGGCGGCCGGTTCCGGCTCGGCCTGGGTGTCTCCGGCCCGCAGGTGTCCGAGGGTTGGCACGGCGTGCGCTTCGCCAAGCCGCTGGCCCGGACCCGCGAGTTCGTCGACATCGTCAAGCTGGCCATCGCCCGCAAGGAGGTGGCGTACGACGGCGAGCACTACACGCTGCCGCTGCCGGACGGCCCGGGCAAGGCCCTGCGGCTGGGCTTCCACCCACCCCGCGAGCACATACCGATCTACCTGGCCGCTGTCGGCCCGAAGAACCTGGAGCTGGCCGGCGAGATCGCCGACGGCTGGCTGGCCGTGTTCTACGCCCCGGAGTTCGCCGAGGAGCAGCTCGCCTCGGTGCGAGCCGGGCGGGCCAAGGTCGGCAAGGAGCTGGCCGGGTTCGACGTGGTGCCGTCGGTGCCCGTGGTGATCGGCGACGACGTGGCCTCCTGCGCCGAACTCGTCCGCTGGTACGCCGCGCTCTACGTGGGCGGCATGGGCAGCCGCCAGCAGAACTTCTACAACCAGCTCGCCACCCGGATGGGCTACGGCGACGCCGCCCGCGAGGTGCAGGACCTGTACCTGGCCAAGCGGCAGCGCGACGCCGCAGCCGCCGTGCCCATGGAGTTCATCGACCGCACCTCGCTGCTCGGCCCGAAGGAGCGCATCGCCGAGCGGATGCGGGAGTACGCGGCGGCCGGTGTCACCACGCTGTCGGTGACCCTCTTCGTGGCCGACCGGGACAGCGGTGTGCAGACCCTGCGTACCGTCGCCGAGGCTCTCGACCTCTCGGGAGTCGGCGAGTGACCTGGGTCGAGGCCATCGTCCTGGGCATCGTCCAGGGACTGACCGAGTTCCTTCCGGTCAGCTCGTCGGGGCATCTGCGGATCACCTCGGCGATCTTCTTCGACCGGGACGCCGGTGCGTCGTTCACAGCGGTCACCCAGCTCGGCACCGAAGCGGCAGTGCTGATCTACTTCGCCAAGGACATCTGGCGGATCACCCGGACGTGGCTGGTGGGCATCCGGGACACGTCGGTCCGCTCCAGCCTCGACTACCGGATGGGCTGGTACGTGATCGTCGGCTCGATCCCGATCGGGCTGTTCGGTTTCGTGTTCAAGGACCAGATCAAGACCGCCGGGCGCAACCTGTGGGTGGTGGCGACCACGCTGATCGTGTTCGCCTTCGTGTTGGCGTTCGCCGAGTACTGGGGGCGGCAGACCCGCACCCTGGAGAACTTCCGGATGAAGGACGGCATCGTGATGGGCTTCGCCCAGGCGATGGCGCTGGTCCCCGGGGTGTCCCGCTCCGGCGGCACGCTCACCGCCGGCCTGCTGCTCAACCTGACCCGGGAGGCGGCGGCACGGTACTCGTTCCTGCTGGCCATTCCGGCGGTGGTGATGTCCGGGGTGTTCAGCCTCGGGGACGTCTTCGAACCGTCCGCCCCGGGCACGTCGGTGCCCACCGTGGCCCAGACGATCGTGGCCACCCTCATCGCCTTCGGCATCGGCTACGCGGCCATCGCCTGGCTGCTGCGCTACGTCGCCCACCACACCCTGTACGTCTTCGTGCTGTACCGGGTCGCGCTGGGCACCCTGGTCCTGGCCCTGCTGCTGACCGGCACGATCGACGCCACCTGAGCGATCCGCCGACGGCCCCCGGCTCCGCCCGCAGGCGGAGCCGGGGGCCGCATTCGTGAGGTCGCCGCCCGCGACGGCCCGACGCGGGGCCCAGGTCATAGGGTGGTCCCGTGGCGACCCTTCTTCTTCTGCGACACGGCCGAACCACGGCGAACGCCGATGGCGGCCTGGCCGGTCGGCAACCGGTCGAGTTGGACGACACCGGGCGCGCCCAGGCCACAGCGGTCGGCGAGCGGTTGCGGGCGGTGCCGCTGGCCGCGGTGGTGACCAGCCCGCTCATCCGCTGCCGGCAGACCCTGGAGCTGGCGCTGCCGCAGGCCGCCCCGGTGGTCGAGGACGGGCTGATCGAGTGCGACTACGGCAGCTGGGAGGGGCAGCCGCTGAAGAAACTCGCCAAGGAGCCGCTCTGGCCGGTGGTCCAGCAGCACCCCAGCGCGGCGGTCTTCCCGGGTGGGGAGGCGATGGCGGCGATGGCGGCACGTGCCGTGGCGGCGGTGCGTTCCTGGGACGCCCGGGTGAACGCCGAGCACGGGCCCGAGGCGGTCTGGTTGGCGTGCAGCCACGGCGACGTGATCAAGGCCATCGTGGCGGACGCGCTCGGCGTACACCTGGATGCCTTTCAGCGGATCGTGGCCGACCCGGCGTCGGTGACGGCGATCCGGTTCACGCCGCTGCGTCCGTTTCTGGTGCGACTCAACGACACCGGCGGCGACCTGGCGGCGCTGGTGCCGCCGCCGGCCAAGCGGCGTCGGCGCGCGAATCGCGTGGCCGACTCGGACGCGGCCGTCGGCGGTGGGGCGGGTGCGTCGCGGTGAGGCGCGTCACGACACCGCCTGCGGCCAGGGCGTCAGCGGACGCCGGAAAGGCCGCCACGCCCGGTTTTAGCCCCTGGTACGCCGGGCGCGCCGTCGCTGTGGCGATTCGCGTCGGTGGGGTGCGCGACGCCAAGGCGGGCCGGATAGGGTCGTGGGTATGACCCACCAGGTGCACGCCTTCGAACCGCCGGAGCGGTTCGTCGCCGGGACTGTCGGGCCGCCGGGGGAGCGCACGTTCTTCCTGCAGGCCCGCGGCGGCGGCAGGCTGGTCAGCGTCGCGCTGGAGAAGGTCCAGGTTTCCCTGCTCGCCGAGAAGCTCGAGGAGCTGCTCACCGAGGCGCAGCGTCGCTTCGGGGTGGACCTGCCCGAGCTGGCGCCGGTGATCGGCGACAACGAGCCGCTGGACACTCCCGTCGACGAGGAGTTCCGGGTCGGGACGCTCGGGCTGGCCTTCGACGTGGACACCGCGACAGTGGTGATCGAGGCGATCGCGGCGGGCGAGGTGGAGCCCGAGGTCGAGCTGGGCGACGAGGACGACGAGGACGAGGACGACGACGAGGACGAAGAGCCGGACGAGGACCTGGATCGGCTCCGGGTCCGGCTCACCCCGCAGGCGACCCGCCAGTTCATCGAGCGGGCCCGGCGAGTGGTCAACGCGGGCCGGCCACCGTGCCCGCTCTGCGGCCAACCGTTGGACCCCGCCGGGCACCTCTGCCCGCGGCACAACGGTTATCACCGGTGACCTCGTCCGGCCTCCAGCCTCGCCAGGACGGCGACGCCGCGCTGCGGCTGCTGCGTGACGGCGTCCTCGACCTGGAGGGTCGGCTGGTCGACGCGTCGAACACGACGCTGCGCGGCATCCTGACCCTGGACGGGTCGACCGCCCGCTGCGTCTACAAGCCGGTCCGGGGCGAGCGCCCCCTCTGGGACTTCCCCGACGGCACCCTGGCCGGTCGGGAGGTCTCGGCGTACCTGGTCTCCCGGGCCACCGGATGGGATCTGGTGCCGCCCACAGTGCTGCGGGACGGCCCGTTCGGCCCCGGCTCCTGCCAGCTGTGGATCGACGAGCCGGAGGACGCCGAACCACTTGTCGGTTTCCTGCCCGCCGGGGAGTTGCCGCCGCGCTGGATCCCGATTGCCGCCGCCCGGGACGACGACGGCGCCGCGTACGCCCTCGCCCACGCCGACGACCCGCGGCTGGCCCGGCTCGCGGTGCTCGACGCGGTGCTCAACAACGCCGACCGTAAGGGCGGTCACGTGCTCGTCGGTGCCGACGACCGGATCTACGGCGTCGACCACGGGGTGAGCTTCCACGTGGAGGACAAGCTGCGCACGGTTCTCTGGGGCTGGGCCGGTAAGCGGCTGCCCGCGGACGCCGTGGAGATGCTCGACGCGCTGGCCGGGCAGGTCGCCGGTGCGCTCGGCGCGGAGCTGGCCGACCATCTGACCATCAGCGAGGTGGCCGAGGTGGCCGCCCGGGTCGACCGGCTGCGCGAGACCGGTTGCTTCCCCCAGCCTCCGGAGGACTGGCCGGCGATGCCCTGGCCGCCCATGTGAACCGCTGTCATCTTGATCACCCGTGGGGTGCTCCGGCGTTGTCGCCGGGCTGGCTAGGCTGATCCCATGGAGTCTTGGGCGGGACACGAGGTGCCACGGCTGCCGGGCAGGGGCGAGCCACTGGCGTTGTACGACTCGGCGCGGCAGGGTGTCCACCCGAGTGAGCCGGCCGACGCGGGCAGCATGTACGTCTGCGGCATCACCCCGTACGACGCCACCCACCTCGGCCACGCCGCCACCATGATCACGTTCGACCTGGTGCAGCGGATGTGGCGCGACGCCGGCCGTCCGGTGCGCTACGTGCAGAACGTCACCGACATCGACGACCCACTGCTGGAGCGGGCCGCCCGCGACGGCGAGGACTGGGTGGTCCTGGCGATGCGCGAGACGGCGCTGTTCCGCGAGGACATGGAGGCGCTGCGGATCATCCCGCCGGCGCACTACGTGGGCGCTGTCGAGTCGATCCCGGACATCGCCGACAAGGTCGAGGTGCTGCTCAAGGACGGCGCCGCGTACCGGCTCGACGACGGCACGGGCGACGTCTACTTCGACATCTCCGCCACGCCTCGCTTCGGCTACGAGTCGAACCTGACCCGCGAGCAGATGCTGGAGATCTTCCCCGAGCGCGGCGGCGACCCCGACCGGGCCGGCAAGCGGGACCCACTGGACCCGCTGCTGTGGCGCGGCGCCCGCGAGGGCGAGCCGTCCTGGCCGGGCGGCGAGCTGGGCCCGGGCCGCCCCGGCTGGCACATCGAGTGCGCGGTGATCGCGCTCAACCTGCTCGGCGACCGGATCGACGTGCAGGGCGGCGGCAACGACCTGCTGTTCCCGCACCACGAGGCCTCCGCCGCGCACGCCGAGCGGCTCACCGGCCAGGCGCCGTTCGCGGAGCACTACGTCCACGCCGGCATGATCGGTCTGGACGGCGAGAAGATGTCCAAGTCCCGCGGCAACCTGGTCTTCGTGTCCCGGCTGCGCGCCGACAAGGTCGACCCGATGGCGATCCGGCTGGCGCTGATCTCCGGGCACTACCGCAGCGACCGCACCTGGACCGACGACCTGCTCACCGCCGCGTACGAACGCCTGGACCGTTGGCGGCGGGCCGCCGCCGCGCCCGCCGGGCCGTCCGGGGCTGAGCTGCTGTCCGAGGTACGCGCACGCCTGGCCGACGACCTGGACACCCCCGGAGCCCTGGCCGCAGCCGACCGCTGGGCCGAGGCGACCCTCGCCGGTGCCACCGACGACCCCGAAGCGCCCGCCCTCTTCGCGAACACTGTCGACGCCCTCCTGGGCATCCGCCTCTAGCCCAGCCCACGCACGGCTCAGTTCAGGACCGGGCCGGGGTCGTGGCGCGCCCTCGACCGGGTCACGGAATGAACGCCACTTCGGGGAAGGACCGGCTCGGGCCGTTCAGCAGGTGGCCACCCCGGTGCCGCAGGTGCAGGTCGAAGAACGCCAGCGGGTACGCCTGCCCGATGCGGACCGCGCGGGCGGGGTCGAGTGTGCCGACCCAACCGACGAGTTCCTCGTCGCTCATGCCGATGAGCTTTGCCAGTTGCGGCACGAGCCACTGGTTGTCGCCGTAGGACGAGTGGACCGCTTCGGCGGCCTGCACGTTGAGTCGCCATCCGCGTAGGTGCGTGAAGAACTCGGCGACGGCGGGCTCCGCAGCCCGGCTGTACTCCGCCGTCATCAGCATGAACGGCCGGTACAGGTCGGCGGAGGGCAGCGGCTGCGACACCATCGGGCCGTCCAGGCTCAACCCCGCCCGGACCCGTCGGTCGGTGCCCATGGTCAGGGCCGTCGCGGTGCCGCCCTTCGACCAGCCGAACATGCCGATCCGACTCAGGTCGAGGGCAGCGCCCAGCCCGGTCGGCAGCGGCGCGTGGTCGACGTCGGGGTTCCCCCCGGCGGCGAGGTCGGAGATCTGATCGAGGACGAACCGGACGTCCCGGGTGTAGGTCCACGGGGTGGAATCGAAGCCCTCCTCCTGGACGGTGACTCGGCCGTCCGGGAATTCGCTGAACCCGTCGTACGTGTGGTCCACAGTGACCACCGCGTACCCGTGGCTGGCGAGTTCCTGCACCACGATGGTGGTGTCCGAACGGTGGCTGCCGGCGCCGTGCGAATACAGCACCACCGGCAACCGCCGGCCCGGGTGCCGCACCGGGGCGCCCTCGTGCCCGGCCGTCAGCGGTGCCAGCGCGGCGTGGGGGTCGAAACCGGCGGAGTCCAGCAGCATGCGCATCGAGGCGGCGGTCATCCACGGGGAGCGCGGGTAGCGCCGCTCGTTCCGGGCGGGATACCAGACGCTGACCATCAGTTCCCGATACCGCTCCGGCCCGGCCAGCGGTTCCGGCCGCGACCGGTCGACCAGATGCAGCGGCACCACACCCACGGGGTACGGCCCGGTCGGCCGGGGGAGAGCGAGCCGGACCGGGCCCGCATCGGCGGTCGCCGCCGCGGCGCGGCCGGCGATGCCCATCGGTACGCCGGCCCCGACCGCCAGCGCGGCTCCGACAAGGCCACGGCGCGTGATCCCCCGCGCACCAACAGATTTCACGGTCAGCATTGATCCTCCAGTGGGTTGCTCGACGCCGGAACCGGACCGCCCCGGCCATCGATATACCCGCAGTATATATACCGAGTGTATAGATGCAAGGTTGGCGGCGCGCTTCGACAGCGATGAGCTCTCACGGACCCCCTGGCGCGCCTTTCGCCCCGCGACCTTGCAGTTTCTGTCCCGGCGAAAGGCGCAAAACCGGCATAAGTGCGACCGAAAGTGCAAGATCGCCCGGGCTGGGCTGGGCTGGGCCGGGCCGGGCCGGGGCCGAGGCGGGCCGGGCCGGGCTGGGCGAGTGGGGCGGCGGGGCTGGCTAGCCCAGGACCAGGCCGGGGTCAGGTTCCGGGTCGGGGGTCGGGCCGGGGATCTTGTACTCCTCGGTCAGGGTGGTCATGGGGCCGGGCCAGGTCGCCTGGGACACCTCGATCGGCTTGCGGTGCGCGTCGTACGCGACGTGCAGCAGGTGCAGCACCGGGGTGTCCGGCCGGATCTGGAGGGTCTCGGCCTCCTCCCGGCTCGGCTGGCGGGCGCTGATCGTGTCGGTGGCCGAGACGTACCGCCGTCCGGTCGCTTCCTCCGCCTCCTGGTAGAGCGGCCGGCCGAACGCCTCGGTGCGCTCCAGCGAGGTGCCGGCGGTGTCGCGGGGCAGGAACCAGGAGGCGCCGACCTCGACGGGGGAGTCGTCGGTGCGGACGAGGTGCCGCCGGCAGAGCAGGTTGGTGCCGTCGGACACGCCGAAGGCGTCGGCCACCTCGGCGGGGGCGGGGGCGTGCCCCACGGAGACGAGCTGTTGACGGTATCGGGCGGCCAGATCGGTGTGGTAGCCGCGGAAGCCGCCGTACCGGCCTCGGGAGAGGCGGTTGAGGCGGCGGCGGGTGCCTCGGACGTACGTACCGGAGCCGGGTTTGGTGATCAGGATGCCCTCGACCCGCAGCTGGTCGACGGCGCGTTGCACCGTCTGCTTGGCGACGCCGAACATCTCGGCGATGGCCGGGATGGACGGCAGCCGCTCGCCCGGCCCCCAGTCGCCCCGGCGGACCTGGGCCTTGAGCTGCGCGGCGATCTGTCGGTGCGGGAACTCGGCGGCCCCGGGATTGATCTGCACACCCGCCTCCTTGATCACATCTAGGTTCCTAGGATGCCCCAGCGGGTGTGACGGCGCCACCCCGGACACGCGAAAACGGGCCCCCGGACCAGAAAAGGTCCGAAGGCCCGCAGCCGAAACAGTGCTACCAGGAGCCGGCGGTGGGGCCGGCCGAACCGCCCCGGCGGCGCAGGTACTTCTCGAACTCCTGGGCGATCTCGTCACCGGTCAACGGGGTGATTCCCTCGTCGCCGACCCGTTCTTCCAGCTCGCGGACGTATTCGCCCAGCTCGGCGTCCTGCTCCGCGGCGCTGCGCACCCGCTGCTCCCACTCGGCGGACTCCTCGGCCAGGTCGGCCATCGGCACCGGCAGGTCGACGACCTCCTCGACCCGGTGCAGCAGGGCGAGGGTGGCCTTCGGGCAGGGCGGGTTGTTGGCGTAGTGCGGCACGTGCACCCAGAACGAGACGGCGTCCACCTCGGCGCGGGTGCAGGCGTCGTGCAGCACGCCGACGATGCCGGTCGGCCCGTCGTACCGGGTGGGGGTGAGCTGGTAGCGCTCGGCGGCCTGCGCGTCGGAGGCGCTGCCGCTGATCGGCAGCGGCCGGGTGTACGGCACGTCGGCCAGCAACGCGCCGAGCAGCACCACCCGTTCCACCTCCAGGCTGTGGCAGATCTCCAGCACCTGCTCGCAGAACGTCCGCCAGCGCATGCTGGGCTCGATGCCCCGGATCAGCACCACGTCACGGTCGGTGCCCTCCGGGCTGGCCACCATGAACCGGGTCGTCGGCCACTCCACCCGTCGGGTCTCCCCGTCGGCCATGGTGATGGTGGGCCGGCTGACCTGGAAGTCGTAGAAGTCCTCCGGATCCAGCTCGGCGATCTGTCGGGCGTTCCAGACCTGCTCCAGGTGCTCGACCGCGGCGGTGGACGCGTCGGCGGCGTCATTCCAGCCCTCGAACGCGGCGATCGCCACCGGGGACCGCAGCACCGGCAG
The DNA here is from genome assembly GCF_036136635.1 of Micromonospora sp. NBC_00330. Taxonomy (NCBI): domain Bacteria; kingdom Bacillati; phylum Actinomycetota; class Actinomycetes; order Micromonosporales; family Micromonosporaceae; genus Micromonospora; species Micromonospora sp. NBC_00330. The sequence continues at coordinate 2,743,649 of NZ_CP108012.1, read as the reverse complement.
TCCGTCGAACTCGGTCACGCCGTCACCTCACCCTGCTCGTCGCGGCTGGCGCCGGGACCGCGCCCGGTCGTCATACCGTGTGGCACGGCGGCGTCCCTGTTGTCCTTCACGTCCGTCAGCCTACGTGCAGGGCGAGGGTGCGGCCCGTCGGCCGCGCCGGTCGGCCGCTCCGGCAGCAGGTCATACCCGAACGAACCAGACAGGGTGATAACCGTGACACAATAGGGGATCGCTCGAGGATGGTCGTGGAGTCCGGCCGAATCGCACTAACCTGAACGGGTGCGGACTTCATTGATGGATGTGCTGGCTGAGCGGATTCTCATCGCCGATGGCGCGATGGGCACGATGCTTCAGGCCGCGGACCTCACGCTCGACGACTTCGACGGGCTGGAGGGGTGCAACGAGATCCTCAACGTCACCCGCCCGGACGTGGTGCGCGGGGTGCACGACGCCTACCTGGCCGTCGGTGCCGACTGCGTGGAGACCAACACCTTCGGGGCCAACCTCGCCAACCTCGCCGAGTACGACATCCCGCACCGCATCCGCGAGTTGTCCGAGGCGGGCGCTCGGATCGCCCGGGAGGCCGCCGACGCGGCCAGCACCCCGGAGCGGCCCCGATTCGTGCTCGGCTCGATCGGGCCGGGCACCAAGCTGCCCACCCTCGGGCACGCCGCCTACTCGACCCTGCGCGACGCCTACCAGGAGAACGCCGCGGGTCTGATCGTCGGCGGCGCGGACGCGCTGATCATCGAGACCTGCCAGGACCTGCTCCAGGTCAAGGCGGCAGTGGTCGGGTCGAAGCGGGCGATGGCCGAGCTGGGCCAGTCGGTCCCGATCATCTGTCACGTGGCCGTGGAGACCACCGGCACCATGCTGGTGGGCAGCGAGATCGGGGCGGCCCTCGCCGCGATCGAGCCGCTCGGCGTGGACCTGATCGGGCTCAACTGCTCGACCGGCCCGGCCGAGATGAGCGAGCACCTGCGCTACCTGTCGCAGCACTCCCGCATCCCGCTGTCGGTGATGCCGAACGCCGGCCTGCCGGTGCTGACCGCCGACGGGGCGTACTTCCCGCTGACTCCCGTGGAGCTGGCCGAGGCCCTGGAGCGGTTCATCACCGAGTATGGCGTGGGGCTGGTCGGCGGCTGCTGCGGCACCACCCCGGAGCACATCCAGGTGCTGGCCGAGCGGCTGCACGGCGTCACCGCCCCGGCCCGCGAGCCCCGGCACGAGGCGGGCGTCTCCTCGGTCTACCACCCGGTGCCGTTCGCCCAGGACGCGTCGGTGCTGATGGTGGGGGAGCGGACCAACGCCAACGGCTCGAAGGCGTTCCGGGAGGCGATGCTCGCCGGTGACTGGCGGGCCTGTGTGGAGATCGCCCGCAGTCAGGCGCGCGACGGCTCGCACCTGCTCGACCTGTGCGTGGACTACGTCGGCCGCGACGGCACGCAGGACATGCGGGAGCTGGCCGGCCGGTTCGCCACCGCGTCGACGCTGCCGATCATGTTGGACTCCACCGAGCCGAACGTGGTGGAGGCCGGCTTGGAGATGCTCGGCGGTCGCTGCGTGGTCAACTCGGTGAACTTCGAGGACGGTGACGGCCCCGAATCGCGGTACGCGCGGGTGATGCCGATCGTCCGTGAGCACGGCGCGGCGGTGGTGGCGCTACTCATCGACGAGGAGGGCCAGGCCCGTACCCAGGAGTGGAAGGTCCGGGTCGCGGCGCGGTTGATCGACGACCTGACCGGCCGCTGGGGCGTGGACCGCTCCGACATCCTGATCGACGCGCTGACCTTCCCGATCGCCACCGGCCAGGAGGAGACCCGCCGCGACGGCATCGAGACGATCGAGGCGATCCGGGAGATCTCCCGCCGTTACCCCGGTGTCAACTTCACCCTGGGCATCTCGAACATCTCGTTCGGGCTCAACCCGGCGGCCCGGCAGGTGCTCAACTCGGTGTTCCTGCACGAGTGTGTGCAGGCCGGCCTGACCTCGGCGATCGTGCACGCCAGCAAGATCCTGCCGATGTCGAAGATCCCCGACGCGCAGCGCGAGGTCGCCCTGGACCTGGTCTACGACCGGCGTCGCGAGGGGTACGACCCGGTGCAGCATTTCCTGGAGCTCTTCGAGGGCGTCGACGTGACCAGCGCCCGGGCCAGCCGCGCCCAGGAGTTGGCGGCGCTGCCGTTGGACGAGCGGCTCAAGCGGCGGATCATCGACGGTGAGCGCAACGGCCTGGAGGCCGACCTGGACGAGGCGATGGCCGGCGGCCGGTCGCCGTTGTCGATCATCAACGACATCCTGCTGGACGGCATGAAGGTGGTCGGTGAGCTGTTCGGCTCCGGCCAGATGCAGCTGCCGTTCGTGCTCCAGTCCGCCGAGGTGATGAAGACCGCGGTGGCCTACCTGGAACCGCACATGGAGACCATCGAGGACGGCGGCAAGGGCCGCATCGTGCTCGCCACCGTGCGCGGCGACGTGCACGACATCGGCAAGAACCTGGTCGACATCATCCTGTCCAACAACGGCTACGAGGTGGTGAACATCGGCATCAAGCAGCCGATCAGCGCCATCCTGGACGCCGCCGAGCAGCACCGCGCCGACGCGATCGGCATGTCCGGGCTGCTGGTCAAGAGCACTGTCATCATGAAGGAGAACCTGGCCGAGATGGCCACCCGCGGGGTCGCGGAACGCTGGCCGGTCCTGCTGGGTGGGGCGGCGCTGACCCGCGCGTACGTCGAGGACGACCTGCGGTCGACGTTCCCCGGGCAGGTGCACTACGCGCGGGACGCGTTCGAGGGTCTGTCCCTGATGGACAGGGTGATGACCGCCAAGCGCGGCGGCGCCCCGGTGATCGACCCGGAGCGGGAGGCCGCGCTCGCGGCCCGGCGGGCGCGCCGGGAACGGCAGCGCTCGATGGTCACGACGTCGCTGCCGGAGCTGCACGACTCCTCGGTCCGCTCCGACGTGGCCGCCGACGTGGCGGTGCCCACCCCGCCGTTCTTCGGCACCCGCGTCGTCAAGGGCGTGCCGATGGCCGACTACGCGGCGCTGCTCGACGAACGGGCCACCTTCTCCGGCCAGTGGGGGCTGCGCGGCGCCCGGGGCGGCAGCGGACCCTCCTACGAGGAGCTGGTCGAGACCGAGGGCCGGCCGCGGCTGCGGTACTGGCTGGACCGGCTGATCGCCGACCAGGTCCTTGAGGCAGCAGTGGTGTACGGCTACTTCCCCGCGTACTCCGAAGGCAACGACCTGGTGGTGCTCGACGAGAACGGGCACGCGGAGCGCGCCCGGTTCTCCTTCCCCCGGCAGCGGCAGGAGCGGCGGCTCTGCCTGGCGGACTTCTTCAGGCCCCAGGGCGACCAGCTCGATGTGGTCGCGTTGCAACTGGTCACCGTCGGCCAGCCGGTCAGCGAGTACGCGGCGAAGCTGTTCGCTCGCAACGAGTACCGCGACTACCTGGAGGTGCACGGCCTCTCCGTGCAGCTCACCGAGGCCCTCGCCGAATACTGGCACCAGCGCATCCGCGCCGAGATGACCCTGCCCGACGGTCGTCCGCTGGGGCACGACGACCCGGCGGACCTCGCCGGCATCCTGCACAACGACTACCGGGGTTGCCGGTACGCGTTCGGCTACCCGGCCTGCCCCGACCTGGAAGACCGGGCGAAGATCATGGATCTGCTCGGCGCGGACCGGATCGGGGTCGAGCTGTCCGAGGAGTTCCAGCTCATGCCGGAGCAGGCCACCGACGCGATCGTGGTCCACCACCCGGAGGCCAACTACTTCAACGCCAAGTAACGGGCGCAGGTGGCCTGACCTGCTCCTGAGGTCGTCCGGAGGGCCGCTGAACCATGATCATGCCGTCTCCAGGCCGTCAAAGGCTTCCGGGCCGTCCTCGGCGGTCTGGTTCTCGCCGAACGCGGCGTCGATGGCGCGCCGCGTTCGGTCCTCGCTGGTCGGCAGGAGATGCGTGTAGGTCCGCAGGGTGAACCCAGGGTCGGCGTGGCCCAGGTACGTCGACAGGGCCTTGACGCTCTCGCCGGCGTCCAGGAGGACCGAGGCGTAGGTGTGCCGCAGGACGTGCATGCCGTTGTGACGGTCGTCGGGGATGCCGGCGGCCCGGATGGCGCGCTTCCAGACTCCGGGGTTGAACTTCGAGCGGCTGAGCGGCAGGCCGTCGGCGGTGGTCAGGTAGAGCGTGACGGTCGTGGGATCGCCGGTCAGGGCTCCCCAGGGCAGGGTGACCTCTACGGGCGGGTACTGCTGGGCGTGGTCGCTCAGGCGGCGAGCTACTGAGGCGGGGAGGGGAACCTCCCGGGTCTTGCCGCCTTTGGGTGGGGCGAAGATGAGCGCGCCGCGCACGAGTTTGACCTGACGGGCGACTCGGAGGGTTGGCCGGTTCGCGTCCAAATCGTCAGGGCTTACGGCGAAAATTTCCCCCTGTCGCAGTCCGCAGCCCGCGCCCAGATCGACCGCGACTCGGTAGCGGTCTGGCATTTTGGAGCGGAACGCGGTGAGCCGGTCGACTGACCACGGCTGGACCTTGGTGGGAACGTGCCTGGGGCGTTGGATGCTCTTGGCTGCGAACGGATTACTGACGATCTTCTTGTCATCTACAGCCGCGTTCAGAATCATCGACACGTCGCTGAAGAGGACCCGGCGGTAGCCGGCAGACAGTCCCTTTTCCTGCAACCCGCGCGCCCACGCTCGGATCGTCGCCGGCTGGATCGATGCGACCGGCTTGTCACCGAGGACGGGATACACATGCAACCGGAGTTCGTACTCGATGCGGTCGCGGGTGAGGACGTCGGTAGTTGCAGCGGCGAGCCATTCGTCGGCGTACCGCTTGAAGGTGGTGCGACCGGCGTCGGGGTCGACGTAGGTGCCCTTGAGAATGTCAGCTTGGACGTTGGCCAGGAATGCCTGTGCCTCGCGCTTCTTCTTGTCGGGGAACGACTGCGACTTCTCTTTGCCGTCCGGAGCGAGGTACCGGACGCGGTAGCGCATCCCCTGTCCGCACGCTGGCTTTGGTTCCTGCCGGGACTTCCCGCCCGGACCGGCAACCGTCTTGTACCAGAGGTCAACGATGTGCCCCATCTCAGGCCGCCTTGGACTGGTCGGCGAACCACGCACGCACCGCGTCAGGGTCGTAGCGCAGATGCCTACCGACGCGGCCGGCGGGTGGACCGATGCGGCGCTTGCGCCAGGTGTAGAGGGTCTGGACCGGGACGCCGAGGTAGGCCGATACGTCGTCGACGGTCCAGAGCGTGAGGGGTTGGGCGGTCATGTCGTCTCCCGTTGTCGAGGGGTCAAGCAGCAGCCAGCGGGGTGCCGGCGGGGGTGGTGTCGAGTTCGCGGGCTAGTTCATCGCGGGTCGCTCTCGCGCCCTGGCGGACGCTTTGGCGAGTGGCGTGTCGCCGGTGGTGTGCCAGCCACGGTCCGGCGAAGGTGCGGTGCAGGCCGGCCGGTGTTAGGGCGCACGTCATCGCCCCGGTTCACCCGCGGCGAGCGGGTTGCGGGCAGGGGTTGTCGCCCCGGCGGCCCGCCCGGACAGGGCTGCGGGGGGTGAAGAGGGATACGGAGTCGCCGCCGACGCGTGAGGTGCGCTGCGCCTGGTCGGGTACTGGTTATCGCCTCGTGACCAAGTCGCAGGTCACGAGCGTCTTGTTAGAAGCGTTGGGCGGCTGTTCGGGGTGTTACTCCAGCCTGTCGAGGAAGCCGTCGATCATCGTGATGAGTTCGTCAGTGGGGACGCCGTTGGTGGCTGCGGTGCGGACCTCGCCGAGTACCTCGCGAACCTGCTGGCGGGTCTTGCGGCGGATCTCGTCGCTGTCGGCGAAGAAGCCGTCGAACGCGGCCTGTGCCCTGGTCAGGAACTCGTCGCGCAGCTGTTGCGGGACTCTGCCCTCAGACGGGCCGAGTGACCCGGCCGCGACCGCCTCGTAGTGCGCCGTGTCGGTGCCGTTGAGCGCTTCCTCGCCGCGCATCCACCGCAGTAGCCGGGTTGAGTCGACCACCACGCCAGGCGCGACCTGCACCTGTTGGTCGGCGCCGGGAACCAGCAAAGCCTCCGGTGGGACATCCAGCGCGTAGGCGAAGCGCATCAGCTCGTCGACCGTGACCGGAGTCCGGCGGCGGCCCGCCTCGATGTTCATCAACACCGTCGTCGACATCGCCGGATCGCCGTACAGCTCAGCAGCTTTGTCCGGGTTCAGCCGGCGCTTCTTCCGGATCTCTTTGAGGCGCAGACGTACCACCTCACCCGGCGTTGCGTCGCCGCCGAGCTGCTCACTTGTCATGTCCGTAAGTTTTACTCGCCCTGTTGACAAGTTGCAAGCCCCGCGGCCATATTGCTTTCGCACCTAGCAAGTTACCTTTGATTGCTTACCGATAAGGCAAGTGAGTGGACGATGCGAGAAGAGCCGAACGGCATGTGGACCCACGACGAAGCAGCCCGATACCTGGGTATCCAGCCCCAGACCTTGTACTACATGAACTACAAGGGCAACGGGCCCAAGTCGTACAAGGTCGGAAAGTACCGCCGCTACCGCAGGCGCGACATCGACGCGTGGCTCGAAGCGAACAGCTCCGAACGCTGACACCCCCACCACCGCCACGCCACCCGGTTCGGAGCGCGCCCCGCATGACCACCGGCACCAACTTCGCCCTGTTCTATGTCGACGACTCTGGTAGCGAAGCCCACGGCTTGACCACGTTCAGCTGGATCCGGACCGACCCGGCGCACTGGGCCGACGCTATTCAGCGATGGCTCCAGTTCCGCGCCGCGATCTACCGCCGCCACGGCATCCCCGCCGACACCCGGCTGCACGCCACCGAACTCGCCGGTGGCCGAGGAACCTGGGCACAAGCCCCTGCCACGAGGAGCAAGCGCGCGGGCCTCGCCGTCATCCAAGACGGACTGAACGCCATCGCGGCCCTGCCGGGCATCACCCTTGGGAGCGTCTACCGCCGCACCAGCTCTCGCGGACGCGACTTCGAACGCGACAAGCAAGATCTCTACCGCTGCATGGTCGCGAGACTCGACGCCGAATTACGGGAGGCTGCCGCCTTCGGTGCCGTCGTGATGGACGGCGATGGCACGAACGGGAACTACAACCGCGGACACCGATGCCTCGACAACGGTCGTGCCCTCATCGAGGACCCCTTTTTCCGGCAGGCCAGCGCCAGCCAATGGGTCCAGATCGCCGACCTCGCGGCATGGACCGGGTATCGGTCTCTTCGCCCTGCCGGTCGGAGAGACAAGAGCACCGCGTGGTACGCCCAAATCCTGCAGCACCTTGACAGGGACGGAGGGCCGGTTGAACTCTGAACGCTCGGCAACCTATCGCGGCGCTCTCTAGGTGGATGCGCGCGCGAATAAATTGATCAGCCGAGACTTGCGGATCAAAGGTGGGCGCCCCCGCCGCTAGCGGCCCGTAGTGGCGCGGGCGCAGGAGTAGCATCCGCCCCCGACGCAAGCGGTGTCATAGCCCCCACTTTTGGTGACCCGCCGGAGTGCAGCGGGAGACATCCTTCTCGCCTTGGCCGGTTTGGGGGCTTGACAGCGGTAGTCGGGGGAGGAGCGTCGCTCCTCGCCCGCAGCGCCAAACGGGCCGCACCGCCGAGCAAGTCGTTCCGGTGCCAGTGCACCGGCTCTTCTGGCCCGCTCGCAAGGTCTCAGCTCCTCTTGGCCCTGTAAGGCCGCCGGGCGTTGGGTTAGCTCGACCCACGCTTGCTGCCATAGCGTCGCACCTGCCTATTCGCGGCCTACGCGCCCATCACCGCCACCGAATCGCGCGCCGTGCTCGTCGTCGTCAGCCGTTCCCTGCGTGCTTCTGTCCAGATACTGGGTGTGCCACCGGCTCGCGGAGAAGCTCGCGCTCGGCTGGCGCCTTACCACGGAGGCGTAGCGCTGGGACCCACCAAGCGGACGGGTCGCGCCCACGTTGGCGGCAGCGCTGCAACGGAGACCGGCCGTTCCTGGCCGGTGGAACCCCATCGAGGTCACCCGCGACCACACGATCTGATGGCTGCAACGGGAGACCGCCGTTCCTGGCCGGTGGAACCCCCGGCTGGTCGTCGGACAGGGTGAGGGTGGTGCGGCTGCAACGGAGACCGGCCCTTCTTGGCCGGTGGAACCCGGCGCATCTTCGCGCCCGGGTCCTGCGAGCCGCTGCTGCAACGGAGACCGACCGTTCCTGGCCGGTGGAACGCGGAGCACGTACGAGTCCATGCGCCGGCTGATCTCGGCGCTGCAACGGAGACCGACCGTTCCTTGGCCGGTGGAACCGGTGGCGTCCTGGACGGTGATACCGGCGGCCCGGTTGCTGCAGCGGTCACCGACCGTATCCGCCCGGTGAAAATCCGACCACTCGACGTCGCCCACCTCGGGGTCGAGCGAGCTGCAACGGAGACCGGCCGCATCCGGCCGGTAAAACTCCCAGACTTCGCCGCACCACCTACTGGGCCAGATCGCGCTACAACGGAGACCGGCCGTATCCGGCCGGTGAAACTCCCCGACGATCGGCAGCCAACCAGCGATACCCTCGGCGCTGCAACGGAGACCGGCCGCATCCGGCCGGTGAAACTGGCGGGCCTCATGGGCAGCGACGCGGGTACGTCCCTGCTGCAACGGAGACCGGCCGCATCCGGCCGGTGAGACCCTTCTTGAACTGGTCAAATGCGTGGGCGCCAATGTGGCCACACCCATTCTGGTGCCTGCTATGCCAGATTTTGCCCGGGTATGTTGGTTCGGAACCTCGTGCTTGTGGCGTGATCGCCTACGGTTCCGAACCGCGGAGGCAGCGCGTGCCTGCCGGAGGTGGCGCGCTTTAGTTGTCAAGGTCCGTGGCCGGGGGATGGGCTGGTTGTCAATGAATTGCCTGATGCCGTTGGCGGCGATCCCTGCGTGAGTTCGCCAGACTTGCTTAACCCAATCGGATTCCGTGGCCTCGTCGTGTCGGGGCGGTGCCAGATTAGCTCGGAGTCTCCTCGACGACCGAAGTGGCATTAAGGCGTGCGCTGCCTGGCCTGGTGGGCTTTGCGTGAGCGCCTGGTACCGGGGGTGGGTCTGCACGGCGTTGGTCAGGTTGGTGGACCGGGTCGTGGCTAGGTTTGTTGGATCCCGGCAGTGTCACACCGATGAGGAGCGTGTGTGTGGCGTCTTTGACGCGTTCTTAGAGTTGACGTCCGGTGCTCGACCGCGGTTAGGGCATCTCTCAGGCTATCTACCCCATCGACTTCGCCCGGGTCTTCAAAGGCGCCAGTGGGCGATAGATGAGATCCATCTGTGTCCGGAGTCGACGACGACGTTGCGACAGCTCGCGGCGTTCACTCGTGCGGTGGGTGTGGGGTCGTGGCCGACGGTTGAACCGACCGTCTGACGTGCATGTCGGCCACCATTTCCACCAGTCTGCTCGACACGGGGGATAACTCGGTTCCGGTTGCCGACTCGGCAGCTTGGCGCCGTTCGGGTGTCTCACGCTGGGTCGGCATCAAGATCCTCGCAGTCAACCCCGCCGGCGTCTGTTCAGGCGCCATGGTCGCGTGGATCTTCGATGAAGGCCAGGAAGGACCGACCGAACCGGGTGACCGCGTCCAGCCTGACGTAATGGGCGAAGTAGCTGTGCTCGCCGTTGTACCCGGCTTCGGTGAGTGAGCCGACGTCGAGCAGGCCCTCGTCCTTGAGACGCTCGCACTGTTTGTCGAGGAGGACCTCCACGTCGCCGCTGGCATTGGCTGGAGACTGCACCGGCGATAGCCGGTGGGCGATGTCGGCAACGAGCACCAGCTCGGTCTCCGGAAACGACGACTCGGCGACCATGATCTCCTCGCGGTACTGCGGGTCCGCCAAGAACTTGAGTAAACGCAGTGAGACCGGCGGGAGTCGATCGATCAGATCAAAGAAGACATGCTGACGGTCTTCGTCCGGGTCGACAGCGAGGGCGGTGTTGAGCACCGCGTTACGGAGTAACTCGCGCTTTTCCCGACGGCTCCGTTCGGCGATCCGCGTTCCCGCCGCCACTGCGTCCACGAACGCCTCGTTGTTGGCGAGGTGCTCAAAGTCGCCCACGCGTTCCTCTAGCTCACGTAGGGCGACGGCCAGGTCGGTCAGCCACTCCTGCATGCGCCGGTTGTACCGGCGTGCGAGCACGTCGGCGAGCATGACGCCGAGAGGTCCTCCAACACCAGGAATCGCAGAAACCACCATCTCGGCAGCTTTGCTCAGTCCCTGTCGGCGGTCGCTCTGCGCGGGCGGTCTCAACTCCATGCCGACCATGATGGACGACGGCGTCCAGCTAGATCAGTAAGCGGGCCGGACTCCGCCCGTTCGAGGGTGACCTGGTTGGCGGGTCGAGGGGGTGGTCGGTGGAGACGAACGACGACGCCAGGATCGCCGCTGGTCCGGTGAGCGCGCGCTTGACGGGCCGGTTGGTCCGTGACTGCGCGCGCTATGCGGCTGCGGCGAGTGCGGAGATGACAGAGGTGGGCATCTGCTGGCGGGCGGTTCCGCTCGTGGTGGAGCTGAGGAAGTTCAGTAGGTGGCAGGGGCGCTCGGGGGCGCCGAGCGGGACTGGTTCGACCCGCCGCCATCCGCGAGCCGAGGCGGCCTTGATCGCGGTTAGGTAGGTGCCGTCGCTCATGCGGCCGAGCGTGCGGGCGCGCATCAGCAGCGCGGCCAGCGAGACCTGCCAGTAGCGCTTGAGTTCGAACAGTCTTGACCAGTCGACAGTGTCGGGCAGCTGGTCGGCGATCTCGTCGGCGGGCATGAGGAACGCCGCGGCGAACGTGTGTGCCTGTTTCTCGACTTCTTTGACCCCCCAGATCTGTTCGCCATGGAGCACGAGGTGGCCCAGTTCGTGGGCGGCGTCGAAGCGTGATCTGGCGCGGTCGTTCTTGTCCGTGCCGAGTACGACGACCGGGTGGTCGTTGAATGGCAGGGAGAACGCGTCGACGTCGGTGCTGCCCAGCGGAAGGCGGATAACGACGACGCCGTGGTGTTCGAGGAGGTCCACGACGTTGCCGATAGGTCCGGGGGGTAGTTTCCACTCCTCGCGGACCTGCCCGGCGATGCGCTCGATCTCCTCGCCGGCGGCATCGAGGCTGTTGACCCGGATCTGCGGGACGGCTCCGCTGGGGAACTGCCCGGCGGCGGCGGCGTGGACCGCGAGGTCGTGGGCGACGTGGGCGACGGCACGCGCCCGGCGGCGATCGGCGACTGCGGTGCGGCGCAGCGACCGGAAGAATCCCTCGTGGGTCTCCACGAGGGGCTGGTGGAAGAACTCGACGGGCACGTCGAGCGTCACGCTCAGGACGTGGAGCGTCTCGGGACTGGGCCGGGCGGCACCGCTCTCGAACTGGCTGACAGCGGCTGCTGAGACGACTACCTGCCCAGCGAGGTGCGCCTGACTGAGCCCGGCAAGCTCCCTAGCCATCCGCAGGCGTGCCCCCTGGAACCCCGGCGCGCTCACTCTGTCTCCTCCGCCCTTGATCTTGCATCCGATTCTGGTCGGTTCGCCGCGTAAGGCCGGACTGCCGCGCCGAACATTACCCTTCCGAAGCGGAACACTATGCGGAACATGACGTCGAAAAATTAAGTAAGATTCGAAGGGCTGGAGCCGGGGGCCGACCGCGCTGTGCGGTCAGGTCTTGCCGGCCACGACGACTCCGCCACGGAACGGCGGGTCAGAACGGATGTGTGTACATGGCACCGCGAACCACAGGGGAGGCGTTCGCCGAGTTCGACGTCGCGCTGAACCTGGATCGGCGGGAACTGAAGCAGGCTCAAGGCCGCCACCAGGAGGTCACCGAGGTCTTGACGGAGGCGGGCATCGCTTCGTCGACCTTCCTGCAGGGCAGCTTCGCCCGCAAGACGATGCTCAAGCCGCTCAAGGACGTCGACATGATCGTCCTGCTGGCCGAGGATCACCGGCAGCGGTGGTTCGGCGCCGGCAAGGGCGGCCCGGCCGCCTCGATGGCCGCGATCCGCCAGGCGGTCGCCGCTCGTTGGCCCGACGCCCGTTTCGACGAGGACAAGCAGCCCGCCCACGCGCTGCAGGTCACGTTCGCGGACTGCACCTTCACGTTCGACCTGGTGCCGGCCTTCGAGGACGGCGACACCGAGGAGGGCGTGTTCATCGCCGACCGTGACCTCGACCGGTGGGAGTGGTCGAACACTCGCACCCTGCGGCGGGTGGTCCGTGAACGTAACCTGGCCACCGTCGGTGCCTTCGTGCACCAGGTCCGGATGGGCAAGTCGTTCAAGACCAACCAGCCCACGCTGGAGAAACTGTCTGGCCTGGTCATCGAGTCCCTGTGGTACGCGGCGATCACGACGAAGATGTCCCACGCCGCCGCCGCGGTCACCGCGCTCGACCACGCGGCCGAGGCGGTCATGGGCAAGGTGTACGACCCGACCGGCGTGGACGACCTCGCCAAGGACTGGACACCGGGCGAGCGGTTGCGGTTCAGCCAGACGTTCGGCCTCGCGGCCAAGCGGGGTCGCGAGGCGCGGCGGCTCGCCGCCGACGGCGACCATCAGGCCGCGATCGATATCTGGCACGCGGTGTTCGGCGAACCGTTCCACGCCCCGACCGTTCAGCCCGCCGCCCAGGCGTTGGCCGCTCTGAGCGCGGGCAGCATCACCTCCGCCGGCCGGGCCGTGACCTCACAGCGCGGTGCGCAGACCAACCGGCCGGCGAGGTCATGGCGTACCCGGTGACGGCGGTCCTGCAGGATCCCGCCGCGGCGGCCGATCACCTCCTGTGCCGCGCCGACGTGTTCGGCGTGGCGCAGGCCGCCGGCCTCACCACCGCGCTCGGCGGGGCTCGCCTCGAGCTGACCCTGCTACCGCTTCCCGCGTTAGCAGCCGACGGCTACCCGGTCGAGCGGATCCGGCTGGTCATCCTGCCGCCCGGCGACCAGGTGTACGCCTACCCGCGCTCGGGCAGCGACCGTCCCTTCAAGCACCGCAACCTGCAGCTCGGGGATCTCTGCCTGCAGTACGACCGCGACGATCCCGCGCTGCGGTGGCTGCCCGAAGATGGACTGGAGCCTCTGGTCACGCTCGTGCACCGGCATCTGATCTTCGAGGAGGCGTGGCGGCGCAGCGGCGATTGGCCGTGCGAGGATGCCCCCCACGGCGATGACCGGCATGCTCCACACCGGATCGCCACGACCGCGATGCGGAAGGAGATCGGCCGGTGGTCACGGACCTAACAACGCTCGTGCAGGCCGTGGATTCCGCCGCCGCCCAGCCGCCCACGATCACCATCGCCCTGGCCGTCCTCGGTTCCAGCGTGGTCGCCGGCCTGATCAGCGTCATCCTCGGCAACACCCGGGCGAATGCCACGGCACGCCGAGAACGCTACGCCCAAGCCGTGCGCACCCTCGTCGCCTGGGCCGAATACCCGTACCGCATCCGCCGCCGGACCAGCGACGACGCGGCCACCCTCACCGCCCTCGCCGACCGCGGCCACACTCTGCAGGAACAACTCGCCGAATCCCGCGCGTGGATCGCCGCCGAGAGCCGCGCCATGAGCGAGGTCTTCGACGCTTGCCTCGCCGACATCAACCCCCTGGTCGGCCCCGCTTGCGCGATCGCTTGGCAGCAGCCACCCATCACCAAGAGCGCCGAGATGCTGCTCGGCGACTTCGGCCCTCGCGGGATCAACGCCATCGTCGCGCGGATGGAGTGCGCGATCATCTACCGCTTCGGACTGCGCCGCCTGATGTGGCGCCGGTGGGTACTGCGCAGGCTCCGCCACCGGGCCTGCCTGCCCGTGACGCCCCGGACCACGGCCGAATAGGTCGCGACCAGGATGTCGCAGCCGGCATGCACAGCAGTGCGCACGGTTAGGCGATGATGCGTTGCCGAAGCCTCCGGGCGAAAACACGGCTGAGCCGCACACGGAGTCCGCTTCCGCTGGTGCGGTCGACAGGGCACTGGCTCACCGCGCGTGATGCGACAAGCCGTGCCGTGGAAGGAGCCCACCACCCCAATGGCCCTACACCCGGACGTCTCCCAGACCGCCACCTCAACTGCCCCCGACGGGCCGAGCCCACCTCGACCCCGGCCCCCCACAGGCACCGACGCGAGCGACGAGGCCGAACAGCGTCCGTCGTACCCGGAGGACGCCCGGACGGCGAAGTCTGCGGCAACAGATTGAGAGGGAGATCGCCTGGTGGCTTCCAAAACTAGGGCCTACTGATTAGGACTTGGCGAACGACGGTGTCCGCTCTCGACGGGGCGCTGGCTCATCGCGCGGGGTGCGACCAGCCGTGCCGGTAGAGGATGCCGACCATCCCGATGGCCCTACACCCGAACGTCTACCGCCTCCTTGCCTAGCCGCCGCCGACCGGTCGAGTTCGCCCGACCTCGGCCTGCGGCGTGCGCGAACGGTGGGCGCACGCTCAACCGAGCGCTTGCCGAACAGATGTAGGTGCGCGCGTAGCCGGTGGGGAGCGGTCATGGCTCGGTGTGGTCCGCCGACGGTGTGGCTGACGTTGGTGTGCCAACCGCTCTCCGCCCCACGCCCACGTCCTGCCGATCACGGACGAGAACACTGTCGCCGAGCCGAGCAGCCCTTCCGCAGAGGCCGCCTTGGTCGACGGCATTGACGCCCAGCCGTCGAGCCAAGTGTTCCGTCCCACTTCAGGGGGCGCACCACGTCGGCGTCGCCAACTCGACAGTTGTCAATCTTGGGCGGGGCGGACGTACGTCGCCCCGAAGGGGATGAAGTTCGCCAGGGCGCCGACAAGCAGCACCCGGCATACTGTTCCCACAACAGCTACTTGCAGACGTGTCCACCATAAATGCGGGGTAAGCGTGCTCTCTTCCATCGAGTCGCTAGCGCGACCTGCGCTCCCAAGGGAGCCGGCTGTCCTCATCGTAGCCGACAGCAGAAACGCCGCCAGCGAACTGTGCGATGCACTTTCTCAGGCAGGCATGGGAAAGGTAACGACGGCCACCTTCGCCCAAGCAAGAGAAACGACCGACTGGGCCTCTATTACCCTTGCCTTGATGCTCCCCGCAATCTCGAAGCATAGCTATTATCTCATTTCTAGGATCCGCAGGAGTTGGCTAGTATCAAGCGTTCCCGTGATTGTCATAGCTGGACACGAGGGCAGTACTGAAATCGTCGAAAACTTAAAGATGGGATTCGACGTCGCCATTCCCGCACCAGCCGATCCCAACGTAGTCGTTGAGTATGCAAAGTCTCTGCTTCGCCGCCGCGCAATACTCGTCGAACAGTCGCCGCTGACAGAGATGCCAGGAGCCTCGGTCTTTCGATCGGTCGTTGAAAACCACGTAGCGCGACGACGGGCTATCGCAATCTGCCGCATGGACATTGATCGGTTGAAGTCGGTCGTTGACAAGTACGGCTTTGCTCGGGGCAGCGCCGTAATCTCGGCGTTGGCGGAGGCCCTTGAGATGTCAGCATCGAAGACGCGCCCGCGACCGTTCGTCGCCCACGTAGGCGGTGATGACTTCCTCGTCCTGTGTCAGCCGCGCCTCATACAGGTAATCACCACCAGAGTTACCGTGCTCTTTGAGCGAGCGGCGGATGAAATCTACGACCCTGACGACTTGCGCCGCGGCTACGTCGAGCTTCTGAGTAGGAGGCAGGAAATGGTTCGCGCAGCTCTAGTGACCCTTTCGTCTGGCATCGTCGTGACAACCCGGCGCCGAAGAATCAGTTATGAGGACTTGATGCAGAAAGCAAACGAGATGCTAATCGTCGCCAAGTCCCAGCCAGGATCTTATGTGGCCCTAACGCGAAATCCAGGATAAGGCGGAGAGGTGCCGCGGCGTCTACGGCCGGTGGAGCCTAGAAGGCCAACGCGAACACGCCCGACAACTCAGCATGGCTGCAACGGAGACCGGCCGTCTACGGCCGGTGGAGCTAGTTGAACTCGTGACCCTCACGGGTCACCCCCCACAAGCTGCAACGGAGACCGGCCGTGCCATCTACGGCCGGTGGAGCACATTTAACGCGTGACTCGGATCGGTGCCTCGATGTAGCTGCAACGGAGGCCGACCGTCTGCGGCCGGTGGAGCTGTCGTGCTCAAAGAAGGCGAGCCGCTCAGCGTCTGGACGCTGCAACGGAGACCGGCCGTTTCCGGCCGGTGGAGCTCGGGCTGCGAGTGATCTACGGGTACGACATGGACAAGCTGCAACGGAGACCGGCATCTACGGCCGGTGGAGCACTGATTCCCATCGCGGGTGATCGCCTCGTTCACGGTGCTGCAACCGAGACCGGCCGTTTACGGCCGGTGGAGCACGTTGCTCTGCATCTGAAGCTTGAACGGGTCGGGGCTGCAACGGAGACCGGCCGTCTACGGCCGGTGGAGTAGTTCCCCGGCAATGACACGAGACGCGCCGCCGAAGTGCTGCAACGGAGACCGGCCCTACCTGGCCGGTGAAACGGTCAGGTAGCGCCGGTCTCCGCCCGTTGGAAGACCGACGGGCCGACCAAGACCATGCTCGGCGCCGAGCACCTGCAACGGAGACCGGTCGCCTCAGACCGGTGGGACTTAACCCGTGTCCACGCCGTACAGCGACTGCATGGACGAGCTGCAACCGAGACCGGCCGTCGTCTCCGACAGACGGAACGCTTCTCGACCAGCGTCCGTTCGTACTTTCACTGGCACCAGCCCATGCTGCAACGGAGACCGGCCGTCTCCAGGCCGGTGGAACTCCCACGCCGCCATCAGGATGAAGGCGATGCCACCGGCACTGCAACGGAGATCGGCCGTCCCCCGGCCGGTGGAGCAGGTCGCCGAGATGTACTGGGCGTCGGCCGGCCGCCCGGCTGCAACGGAGACCGGCCGTCTCCGGCCGGCCGGTGGAGCGGGCCGAGGTGTTCGACGATGTCGCCTACGAACCGCGAGCTGCAACGGAGACCGGCCGTCTCCGGCCGGTGGAGCCCTTCTTGAGCTCAGCAAATAGACAAACGTTAACTGACAGGGCTTGTTTTTGCTGCTATGCGTGTTCTGTCCTGGTTCTCTGGTTCGGAACCCCGCGCCTGCGGCGTGGTCGCGAACGGTTCCGAACCACAGAGCGACGCGGGTCTGCTGGTGGTGGCGCGCTTCAGTTGTCAAGGTCCGTGGCCAGTGGTGGGCGTCCGTGGGTGGCGAATCGCTGCTGGCGGGGGAGGTAACTGTAAGGGGCACCTCAGGCATCCCGAACCCGTCAAACTCCGCGATGTCAGCGCTGTCCGGGACGTTGCCAGATTAGCTCGGACTCTCCTTGACGACCGAAGCGGCATTGAGGCGGTGCGCTGCTTGGCCTGGTCGGCTTTGCGCGGGCGCATGGTGCGTGGGCTGGTTCTGCCTGGCGGTGGTCAGGTTGGTGGGCCCGGTTGTAGCTGGCTTTCGTCTGGATCCCGACAGTGTCACACCCTGGGTGTATGACGTGGAGTCGATGAGGCTGTCTCCCGATCGTCTGTTGGCCCGGCTCGATGAGTTCGGGTGGGCCGTGCTCCCGAGGTGGCTCGATGAGGAGTGTGTGTGACGTCTTTTGACGCGTTCTTCAAGTTGGCGTCCGGTGAGTTGCCGTACGGGTACCAGGCGCGGCTGGCGCACGATGGTCTTCCTGCAGTGGTTCAGGCGCCGACCGGAGCGGGGAAGACGGGCATCATCCTGGCGTGGCTCTGGCGGCGGCTGCACGGGCCTGATCCTGTCGGGACGCCGCGGAGGTTGGTCTTTGCGCTGCCGCAGCGGTCGTTGGTAGAGCAGGTGGCGCGGGAGACCGAGAGGTGGTTGGCGAACCTTGGGTTGTCCGAGACGGTTGCGTTGCATGTGGTGATGGGTGGGGCGGGGGAGTCTCAGCGGCGTTGGCGGTTGGAGATGGATCAGCCGGCGATTCTGATCGGTACGGTGGACTCGCTGGTCAGTAAGGCGCTCAACCGCGGTTATGGCATCTCTCGGGCCATCTACCCCATCGACTTCGCCCTGGTCGTCAACGGCGCTCAGTGGGTGATTGATGAGATCCAGTTGTGTCCGGAGTCGACGACGACGTTGCGGCAGCTCGCGGCGTTCACTCGTGCAAGTGTTGCGGGGTCGTGGCCGACGGCTGAGCCGACCGGCCTGACGTGTATGTCAGCCACTGTGTCCGCGAGTCTGCTCGACACGGTGGATAACCCGGTCCCGGTCGAGTCCGACGTGGTGCGCGTCGAGGCGGGCGACCGGGTGGGAAAGCTGGCTGTCAGGTTGGACGCGAGGCGCAGGGTTGCCCGGCTTCCGGTGGAGCCCGGCGACTACGCGTCGATCGCGGCGGCGGTGCTGCGGCGGCACCGGCCGGGCACCCTGACCCTGGTGGTGATGAACACGGTCGCTGCGGCACGCGGCGTGCACGTGGCCCTGCGGGGGGAGTCGGTGCCTCTCACGTTGTTGCATTCCCGGTTTCGGGGGGTGGAGCGGGAGCGCTTGGCAGAGGCGATCAGTGCGGAGCCTTCGGGCGCTGGTCATGTGGTGGTCGCTACCCAGGTGGTTGAGGCCGGTCTTGATCTTGATGCGGCGGTGTTGGTCACGGAGGCGGCTCCGTGGCCGTCGGTTGTGCAGCGGGCGGGGCGGTGTAACCGGCGGGGTCTGCTGACGGATGCGGAGCTGTGGTGGCTGCCGCCGGTCAAGCACCTGCCGTATGAGGAAGCGGATGTGCGCGCGAGCGTCGCCGAGCTGACGGTGCTGGACGGCGTTGCGGTGACGAGTGAGGATCTCCTCGCTCGCGATGTGCTCGTGACGGAGCCTGAGGTCACCGTTCTGCGCCGGGCGGATCTCCTCGCGTTGTTCGATACCGCACCGGATCTGACCGGGGCGGATCTGGATGTGGGCCCGTATGTGCGCGATGCTGACGATCTTGACGTGTTGCTCGCCTGGGCGGTGTGGGCGCCTACGGACGCGAGTGGGCGGCCGGCGGGGGAGGCGAAGGCGCCGGAGGCGAGGTGGCGTTGCCGGGTGCCCCTCGGTGAGTTGCGCGCTCTCGCGAAACGCGTCCCAGTGTGGCGTTTCAGCCAGGTGACGGGTCAGTGGACGCGGGTCAGTGATCGGCAGTCGGCCCGTCCGGGTGAGGTGCTGGTGGTCGCGGCGAGCGCGGGTGGTTATGACCCGGAGTCCGGGTTCGATCCGTCGGTGCGTCGGGCGGTGCCGGGTTGCCCCTCGCTGGACCCGGTGCCGGTGCCCGTGCCCGGGATCGGTATGGACCAGGCGGCCGGGGTGGAGGATGCGTATCAGCAGGATGATGCCAGCGTCGCGCAGCCGCAATGGGTGAGTCTGGAGCAGCACAGCACGGATGTACGCGCCCAAGCGCGGGCATTGATCGGCGGCATCAACCCGGCTCTCCCGGGACCGGTGTTGCATGCGGTCGCCGTCGCCGCCTACGCGCACGACGCGGGGAAGACTCATCCGGCCTGGCAGGACGCTCTGTGCGCCCTGGCGCCGCCGGATGAGCGTGAGCACGTTGAGGGTGGGCGTCCGTGGGCGAAGTCCGCGATCGCCGGCCGGCTGGTCTACTCGGGTGGGGTCACGAACTTCCGGCACGAGTTGGTGTCGTTGTTGCTGTTGGATGGTCCGTTACGTGGCCTGCTCGCCGACGTTGAGGATCCGGATCTGGTGCGGTACCTGGCGTTGGCTCATCACGGGAAGCTGCGGGTCCAGGTCCGCGGGCCGGATGACACCGACGACGACCGGCTGCTCGGGTTGAAACGCAACGAGGTGGTGCTGACCTCGGACCTGCTGGGGCAACCAGGGGGCACGCTGACGGTCGACCTGGATCAGTTCGGCCTTGGCGGTGCCCGGTCGTGGACCCGTACTGCTCTTGGTCTGCGGGATCGGTACGGGCCGTTCGTGCTGGCGTACTTGGAGACGTTGGTGCGGATCGCCGACTGGCGGGCCAGCGCGAACCCGGGAACAGCCGCATGACCCGGCACGTGTTGGCGGGGCTGCGTCCGACGCCGTTGAGCGCGTACCTCGCTGGTCTTGGCCTGTTTCGGGTGCTGGGTGAGCAGGCCGACCCGGAGGTGACCGCCTGCTGGACTGACGACGGTCTGGTGCTCGACACGACGGTGCCGGAGCTTGGCGGGTGGTTGGTGGATCGGTATGTGCCGACGCCGGTGCTGAGCCCGTGGAACGAGGGCAGCGGTTTCGGGGTGAAGGACAAGACCCCGAAACAGGCCCTCGATGCGTTGGTCGCGCATCCCTCACCTCGCCTCGACGCGTTCCGGGTAGCGGTGGTGACCGCCACGTGGGTGGGTGAGCGGTCTCGTTCGCAGGGTTGGACGAAGGAACGCACGATCCGCCAGTTCCGTAACCGGGCCCCGGACGCGTTGCTGCCGTGGATCGACGCCACGGTGGTCCTCGTCGGCGAGCAGAGTTACTTTCCGCCGCTGCTGGGCTCGGGTGGCAACGACGGCCGGTTGGAGTTCTCCACCTCCTTCCATCAACGGTTACTCGAGGTTCTCGGGGTCACGCCGGTGCAGGTCGACCGCTCTCGTGCCCTCGCCCAGGATCTGCTCACCGGTCAGGAGAGCGTGCCGCTGAGTCGGGCGTCCGCGGGTCAGTTTGACCCGCTGTCCACGGGTGGGCCGAACTCGTCGCCGTTCGGTGCGGCGGAGGCGATCGTGAACCCGTGGGCGTTCGTGCTCATGGTCGAGGGGGCGTTGTTCTTCGCCTCCACCGCCGTGCGCCGCCATCAGCATCAGGCCGGGCGGGCAGCGATCCCCTTCACGGTGGCCGCTACCCCCGACGGGTCGACGAGCGGCGCCGCCGGTGAGGTGAGCCGGGGTGAAATCTGGGCGCCGCTGTGGGAGCGGCCGTTCAGCCTGTCCGAGACCCGGCAACTGTTCTCCGACGCCCGCGCCGCCTGGCGTGGGCGGCCCGCCCGCCGGGCCGTCGAGTTTTACGCCGCCACCCGCAGCCTCGGCGTCGCACGCGGTGTCGACGCCTTCACCCGCTATGGTCTGCACCAACGTAACGGCCTCGCCCACGTCGCGGTGCCCCTGGACCGGGTGACGGTCGTGGACCGACCGGAGGTACGCCTCGCCGCCCGGTTGGAGGACTGGGTGTCCTGGGTACGCCGCGGTGCGGGCACCGGCTCGGTCGGGGAGAGGTTGCGCCGCTTCGACACCGCTTACCTCGCCTACGTGCGTGACGGCGGAGCGCTGCCGTTGGCCCGGCTCCTCGCCTCGGTGACCGACCTCGAACAGGCCGTCGGCCGCAGCGGACGCACCCGTGACGCCGTACCCGTGCGGACACCACCGTCAGCGGGCGAGTTCCTTGAGGTGCTCACGGCGGCCAGCCGCGCCGAATTACGGATCGCGGTGGGCATAGCCTCCGCCGCCACGGCGGCCCCACGGCAGGAGGCGCGGACCATGCGTCACCTGCTGCTGCCCGTCGACCCGCAACCGCGGTGGCGTGCCAGCCCGGTGGTGCCCGGGTTCGGACTGCGTCCGCTGCGCCATGTCCTGGCCGACGTGCTGCTGTGGCGCAGCCGCACCGCCGTGGACGAGCACAGCGAGCAGACGTTCCGCGGCTCGCCGACCTTCCGCCGCGGCGTACGGGTTCCCCCTCTCGACCTGCACGCCTTCGCTACACCCGGCCGCCTCGACGACGGCGCCCTGGACCTGTGGCTACGCGCGTGCCTCGCCCTGCGCTGGGACGGCGTCGAGCACACCTGGGCCGACCCCGACGAACCCGTGGTCCCGATCGCCACCCTCGGGCTCCTGCACCCCCTGGCCGACGGCGTGACACCCCCACGCCGCGCTCAGGGGGACGTGCCCCGGTGGGCGCTCAGCCCGGACTGGCCCGCCCGGCTCGCTGCCGGACAGATACCCGCCGTGCACGCCGAGGCCGTCCGCCGGCTCCGCCAAGCCGGCTGGGACGCGGTGCCGGCGCCGGCGCAGATCCCGATCGACGGCCACGCGCTCGCGGCGGCGTTGGTCCCGCGCTGCCGGCAACCCCAACGCATGCTGCGCCGCTACTTCGGCGCCCCGATCGCCTCCGACGAACCGCGCGAGACCGCGTATGCCCCCGAACTGCTCAAGGAG
Organism: Micromonospora sp. NBC_00330; assembly: GCF_036136635.1. Classification (NCBI taxonomy): domain Bacteria; kingdom Bacillati; phylum Actinomycetota; class Actinomycetes; order Micromonosporales; family Micromonosporaceae; genus Micromonospora; species Micromonospora sp. NBC_00330. The sequence goes on along the minus strand of NZ_CP108012.1, from coordinate 2,721,608 downwards.
ACGTTGTGACCAAACCCCGCACGGTGATCAAGGCTGACCTGCGTCCGCTCATGGGATCCCGTTTCCAACCCGCCGGGTTCCCCGACCTCGGCGCCGCGGAGTTCGACTCCACCGACGGGAGGGCGTTGCTGGTCGAGTCCACCCAGTCGATGGCGAACCGCCTGGAGGCGGCGACCTGGGACGACGCCCGCGCCGAGCAGCGCGATGAACTGTCCGGTCTGCCGTACGTGCGGGTCGTCGACGGCGACGGCGCGTTCCTGTCCTCCAGCCGGCTTGAGGCACATCGGTTGGCCTCCGCGTATGTCATGAACGGCGCGGTCGACGGCGTCAAGGGTGAGCAGTGGATGCGCGAGCGCCTGGGACTCACCGCCGGCCGACCGTTGGATCACCGGGCGGTGGCCCGCGCCTGCTTCGCGCTCGACCCGGTGTCCCTGATCCACGGCGTGTTCTTCGCCCGCAAGGGCTGGCCCTGGCAGCCCCGGATCGCTCGCGCGGTCACCAGCTTCATCGAGGCATACGACGTCCGGCCGGCGGTCAGCGGCGGGGTCAAACGCGACGTGGTGATCAACGAGGCGAAGGACGGCGCGACCGCCGAGGGGTACGGGACCGTGCCGCACCACCGGGTCGAGTACACCGCGAAGCAAATCACAGCGTACTTCTCGGTCGACCATGCACAACTGCGCTCCTACGGCCTGTCCGACTCCGCGACCGCGCTGCTGGAAGCACTCGTCGACTTCGAGATTGGCACCCTGCTCGACGGTGGACTCCGCCTCCGAACCGCCTGCGACCTGGAAGTCGTCGGCATTGAAGAGGAACGACCGGACACCGCCGAGGCCACCCGCCGCGTCGCCAAACTCGTTCAGGAGTGCGGCGACCAGCTCGGCCCCGTCACCACCGCCGTCTGGACCGGACGGGGCAAGGGATGACGATCACCCTCGCGGTCCGCTTCCCCCTCGGCCGCTACCACGCCACCGCCTGGGACCGCAGCGTCAACGAAGGAGCCGTCGAATGGCCACCATCACCATGGCGGCTACTCCGCGCGCTCGTCGCGACCTGGTACACCCGCTGGCCCGACCTCCCCGCCCCCACACTCGACGAACTCCTCCATACCCTCGGTGACCTGCCCATCTACCAAGCCCCACCCGCAGGCCCTGGCCACAGCCGCCACTACCTGCCCGACGCCGACCACATCACCGGCGTGACTGGGTCTACCGACCTCACCCTTGATCCGTACCTGTCCGTTCCGCGCGACCAAGACCTCTTCATCCAGTGGCCGGCGACCCTCACCGATGAGCAGCGGGACACCCTCGCGAAGCTCGTCGAGTTGATCCCCTACCTCGGCCGCGCCGACTCCGTCTGCGATGCCCGGCTCCTTGACACCAACCCTGAGCCCGACGACACCTGGTGGCGACCGACGGTGGCAGGGGCCGAAACCGTACGGCTACTCGCCCCAGCTGGACCGATCCGACGGGCAATCCTCGAAACGACAACCCTGGAAGTACGCAAGGGACGCCGCACCCTGCCCCCCGAGACACGCTGGGTCCGCTACACCCGTCAACCCGCCGAACCATCAGCACTCGCGAAAGAACGGGACGTCGACAGTGGTGTCACCGCGATCCGCTTCGCTGTCACGTCACGTGCACCGTTCAAGGCCACCCACGCTGTCCTGCTCGCCGACAGAGTCCACCAACTCGCGGCGACCAAAATCGACAGCAACCGGCCTATTCTGTTCGGGAAACGAGGCGCGGCAACGAACCATCAGCACGCCCACTGGATCCCCATCCCCACCGGAGCGCAAGCCGGCGCCACCGTGACCAGCTTCCTCGTCTGGGTACCCAGCGGACTCATGCTCGACGAAATCAGTCACCTCATCGGCATCCGCAACGCCTCCGGACGCCGCGGCGACCACCAGGTCAAAGGCCTCCCCGACGTCACGCTGATGTTGCAAGCCACCGGCAGCCTCCAGCAAGTAGCACCAGAGCTGTGCGGGCCCGCCCGCCGATGGCGCAGCCTCACCCCATACCTGCCCGTCCGATACCCGAAACGCCAAACCCTCGACCAATACATCACCGCCGACATCCGAACCGAACTCGGATACCGCAACCTGCCACCAGCAACCGTCACCCGCCTTAGCCCGGAGGAGGGTCTGTCCGACCGGTGGGCATTGACCTACCGCCGATACCGGCAAACCGAGAAACTCACCAACGCCCGCCGTGGACTCGGACTACGACTGGAGTTCGACCACGAGCAGCCGGGACCACTCCTCCTCGGTCAACTCAGTCACTTCGGATACGGCATGTTTCTACCGGAACATGGTTAGGTTCCACGAAGACCTTCCAATGGGCCGAAGGACGACAAGAAATCCGCTTGTCCTCGCCCTTGCGTAGCCTTCAATTAATACGGCAACCGCACTAGAACGTGTAACAACAAGCGAAGGCCGTGTTCTGAACAGGACGCCGCGCTTTTCGGGGATAGCTAGTGAAGCCCCGTTCACCTGCGGGTAGAGAGGGAGGGATTTCCGGCGTGTGGCATTGGTGCTCGCTCATGCTGTGGAGGTGATCTGTCGTCTTCGACCAGTGAAACCTGCTCGGCCGGCAGAAGGGCTGCCCGGATGGCAGCCGCTGCAACTGAGACCGGTCGTCTCCGACCGGTGAAACTGTCCGAACTGGTCAAGGCCCTCCAGCGGCGACTGCTGCAACGGAGGCCGGTCGTGTCGGACCGGTGAAGTCCTGGCCCGCGTCGGGAAGACCTACGCGAACGCGTGGCTGCAACGGAGACCGGTCGTATCGGACCGGTAGTATTTTGGGAATCGAGCGTATGGGTGAACGCTCACGCGGCTGGGTCTGTTTGTTATCCGCTATGCCGGGTCCGCCCTGGTTTGCTGGTACGTCCGCGCTTGTGGCGCGATCAAACACGGTCCCGAAGTCGTGGACGCGGCGCGCCTCTCGGGAGTGGCACGTTTAGTTGTCAAGGTCCGTGACCGGGAAGGGGCTGGCTATCAATGAATGGCGTAATGCTCCCATAGACGAGGTGTTCGACAAGCAGTACGACGACGACGCGGACCAGGAGGGCAGTGTCGGGCCTAGTTGGAGCAAATCAGGTAGTCAGTCTTCGAGAAGCCGCTCGTTCAACCCTTCCGGCCGATCGTCCCTGCCGGGCTAGAAGATCGGCTCCGTGACGCGGTAGGCGCGGGTCGGGTGGTCGAATTCCCTGCGCGGCGTCTTTCTGACGAGAACGACTTCCCGCGTCCGGGCTTGCTGGGACGCGACTTCCAGGACGGCCGCGCTTCCAGCCCTGGTGGTCCCCGCGAATCCCCGACGTACGAGGGCGACGAAGACCTCTCGAGGAAGGTATCGAGTGTTGCTGTAGGTGACCTCGAATCCGGTGCGGGGCCCGGTGCGTAGGCTTCCGTCGGCGATCGCGCGTTGGAGGTAGTCGGCAGGTACGTACATGCCCTTTAGGACGAATGGGTCACCGGGGGTGAAGTCCTCGTCACGGACGAACTTGAACCAGAACGGGCTGGGCACCATGCGCCAGTCACCCGAGTTGACTGGTTCGTTTAACCCGATATCCATCCGCTGCAGCTGCTCCTCAAGTTCCGCCTGGCCCGTGTGCGCCCATCGCTCGATGCCACTGTTTTGTCTAGCGGCGCGCCGGGTCATACGTTTGTATTGCACTAGTGTGAAGATCTGTTCGAGTTCGTCGTAGTAAATGAGGTCGACGCCTAGGGCCTTCTCGAGCGGTTTGCGGTTGACGTTGGTGATGGTCAACGTGAACTGGTCGTCGGTGAAGCGGGCGATGCTGGAGCTTCGCATCTGTAGTTGACCATGAGGGTCGAAGCGGCGCAGGTCCTCGGCGAGCAGGTCGTCTTCGTTGTCCGCCACGAACAACGGGTTGTCTGTAAGATACAGCGGATTCACTGTGGCGCCGAACGGCTCGCTGGGGCTGAGCCCGTCGCCTGGGGTGTACAAAAGGTCGTCGGGTGCCGACACGCCGGAGATATCAATCGCCAGTGAGACGGCGTCACGCTCTTCACGTAACCGAGCGGCGTGTGGCCCGGCCAGAGGCTCGCCGGCCTCACGCAGCGCGGCGATCCACTGCCCGACGGCGGGTGAGAGCTGCTGCAGCGCGCCGACAACGGCGGCACCGCCTTGCGGAGGCAGCCGTTTCGGCGCAAGGGGATGAGGCATCCGGCTCAGCAGATCGATTCGCCGCTTCACGTCCTGCGGCAGCGCGTCGTGCAGGCGCTTGACAGGCACCGGTTTGGGAAGACGGAACACCGGCGTGACCGACGTACGGTCCTTGCCGGTCGCAACCTGCTGCGAGCGACGGGCAACGCCGATGAGCACTACCGCGCCAGCATCACCAGTGTCGTTACCGACGCCACCGATGCCGAGCATGAGAGCGCCGGGACTCGGCCGGTTGTTCCGGTAGAACACGTCCGTAACCCGGGTCGAGACCCGCCGCTGATCCTCTTCAATCATGACCTCGTCGAGCGCCCATAAGATCACATCTCGTGCCGACATGCGGATAGCCTGCCAGCTATCTCTGCCCGAGACAGCCTCCGCGATCATCAAGTTTCAGCGGGTTCAGTTTTATTCTGCAGGCCTGCGGCAGGTGACGGCGATGCCGCAAGGCTGAACTAGCCGCGAATCGTGCTCGTTGGGTCGAATTTCGAGTACCAAGTAGAGCACCGGTCATTCCACGCCCGGCGTCGCACGGCTTTCAGCCTTAGTCGGGCAAATCGGGCAGACCCGCTAGCAATTCAGCAAGCGGTGCCCCGTGTACGTCCTCAGGGTCACCGTCCACCAGCGGCATGAGGCCACAGGACCGGAAAAAGGCCACTCGCTCCAGAACGTCGTCGTCGCTCTGGTCAGGCAACAGAGCGACGAAGGAACATCCCGCCATGACCGCCTGCTCGGCGAAGCAGCGCAGCAAAGCTGTCCCGACGCCCTTCCGCTGCGCCTCGGGGTGGACCCCAATCAGGTATATCCATGCCTGCGGCAGGGGATGGCCGGGCTGCTCGATGCGCTCGTCATACGTCGAATCGAAGCGACCCTCGACCAAGCCGAGAACCTCGTCCCCGTCGAGGGCCACCCAACTCGGCAGGGACGGTTCAGGGCCTCCCTCGGAGGCGTACTGGTAGTCCCAGCCTTCTTGGCCGTGGCCCATGCCGTAGAGGATGTCCGCCATCTGGTGGTAGTCACCGGGCTTGGACTCGCGTAGCAGCATGAAGCCAGGGTAGGCACGGCGCCCTACGGCTCACCAGTGCCCGACAGTTGCGGTACCTCCCCCTTGCTTCGGCGGGCCATCATTCGGGCGTGAACATCCAAGATATGAACCTTGCCGACTGGACGGCAGTGCTCCTCGCTCCCGTCACCGTCACCGGAGCGGTCGTCGCAGCTTTGGCGTGGCGAACCTCCGCTGGTGTGCGCCGTGACCAGGCCGACGCTGAGCAAAAGCGCCGGCACCGGGAGATGCGGCCAGAACTGCATCTGGCGCTCGACATGAAGTGGCCGCCGGAAGCTGGCTTGCTGGTGGTGAAGTTGATGGGCCCTCGAGACGTGGAGCGGTACGACCGGATCCGGGTTGAGGTCCGCGACGACGGTAAGAACCGGCAACCACGCCACGACGTGACCGCGGAGCAAATTCGCCTGCAGGTGTGGGGGCCGTTTCGGCTGCGTCCCGGTACCGACGGCGCAGACCATGATGGACGTGCCGCCGAGCAAGACGATCAGGCGGTCACCGACTCGTGGCTATTCACGGTCGAGCGCACAACCCCGCCGGCCTGGTATTCAGGTGGTGATTCGGCGTGGCGTAGTGACTACGCTGACGAGCCGCTGCGATTTCGGATTGAGGTCGGGTTGGGCGACCAGTCGTGGGTGGAAATGCAGGAGGTTCCGCAGCCCCAGCGCAGCGCCTACGAGGACGGCGGCCTGACGGTGGTGTGAACCTGCGTCCTGACCTGCGCCGCTTCCGTGCCCGCGAGTTGGACGTGTTGGTCGCCACCATCACCGTCGCGGCCAGAGTTAATCTTCCGGCCCGTGGGGTCGTCGTCCAGGACACCCAGCTCGGCTGGACCCCCTCAGTGGCCACGGTGTAGCGGCCGCACCGGCCGCACAGGTACCGGCGAGATCGAGGGCTACGCCTGCCTGATCGTGACGCGATCGCAGGACCGCTTTGGCAGCAACGTCTCGTCGAGGGCTACACCGTCACCTCCCAAATCCCGGCCACCCCGCCCGACCACCTGCTGGCCGAAGCCGTTCATCTTCGTCAGCGCCGCCAGCTTGACCACAGTTGGTCTGCTGGCGACGCTGCTGCGCGTCGTCGCCCCGGCGCGCACCCCAAACGTGCGCGGCCTGCTTCGGGCCCCTTTGCCCGTGAAGTCAACGAACCTGCAACGAAGACCGGCCGTATATACCCGATCGAACCGGCGGCCCGGTGCGTGGCGTTGGTACTCGCCAACGCTGCAACGGTGACCGGTGGTCTTCGACCGCCGAAACGCGTCGGCCGCAATCGCAAATGGCTGTCCCAGATCGAGCCGCAACGGAGACCAGTCGTCTCCGACCGGTGAACGAGCGCTCGACCATCCGCCGTTCCCACGGCCCGGCCATGCTGCAACGGGGATCGGTCGTCTCCGACCAGTGAAACGCAAGGCGTCGTGCAACGGAGGCCGGCCGTCTCCGTCCGGTGGAACTCGGTGCACCTTGCCCGTGAGCTGGCCCGGATCCGGGGGCTGCAACGGAGGCCGGCCTTTCCGACCGGTGGGACTGCTCGCGGACGAACTTGGCGCCGTACGGGACGACGAAGCTGCAACGGAGACCGGCCGTCTCCGACCGGTGGAACAGGTCCGCCCACCACGCCGAACCGCCGGCGGTGTCGCTACAACGGAGACCGGCTGTCTCCGACTGGTGGAACGACGCCATCTGGCGGATAGCCGCGTTCTGGAGCATGGAGGGCTGTCACGGAGGCCGGCCGTCTCCGACCGGTGGAACGACGCCGCCCTCACCGTCGGCGTCGGCGGTTCAGTCGCTGCAACGGAGACCGGCCGTCTCCGACCGGTGGAACGCTTCGTGACCTGGTCAAATAGATGAAAGCTTGCAACTGGTCTGATTTGTGCCCGCTAGGCCGGTTCCGCGCGGGTTTGCTGGTTCGGAACCCCGCGCTTGTGGCGTGATCGCATACGGTTCCGATCCGGCCGAGGCGGCGGGTTCTCTGCTGGAAGTGGCGCGCTTCAGTTGTCAAGGTCCGTGGCCGGGAAGGGCTGGTTGTTCCGAACGGCGCAATGCCGCTGGCTGCGATACCTGCATGGGTTGGCCGCGCTTGCCCGAGCCGATCGGACTACGCGGTGTCGCCGCCCGCATCAGACGATGCCAGATTAACTGGCAGTCGCCACTGACTGAAGGTCGAGCGCGAACGTGCTGTCAGTGATCATTTAGGAGGACGCCGCGAGCGGCCATGAACGCGAACGGTTCGGTGGCGTTGGCGCTACCTGGCGGGTTGCTGGTGTGAGTTTCGAAGTGCAGGTGAGGGCCGCTGGAGTGGCCGCTGGTGCCGACGACGCCGAGCTGCTGTCCGGTGCTGACGGCTTGCCCAACGGCAACGTACGGGCGGTGGAGCATGTGGCAGTAGCGGGTCGCGGTGTCGTCGGCGTGGCGGATCTGGACGTACCATCCGCAGCCTGGCGTGTTGAGGGAGCCGTCGATGTCGCAGTTGGCGCTGCCGCACTTGGCGGTGATGACGATTCCGGCGCTGGCGGCGTAGATCGGGGTTCCCTTGGGTGCGGCGACGTCCACGCCGTCGTGGGTGGGGCGTTCGGGTGTGCGGAAGCCGCTGGTGAAGGTGCCGTTGACGGGCTTGACCCAGGTGCCGGCTCCCGGTGAGCAGGTGAGGCTGCCATCGGTGAGAGCGTTGACGATGGCGGTGGCGAGGGGTTCGTGTTGGGCGTAGGCGTCGGGGAAGGCGCTGACCTGGACGCGCTGGGCCACGACGGTCAGGGGGAGGGTCTCCCAGCCGGGTATGCCGCGCATCTTGGTGAAGAACTTGGTGGCGGAGATGGCCGGGGTCATGAGTTCTTGGACGGTGCCCCATCCGCCTGCTCCGTCGGGCGGGAGTGGTCGTTGTTGGAAGAGCCCGACGCTGTCATGGTCGGCGCCGACTCCGTCGTGGGGGAGAGTTAGGGACCGGGGGACGTTCGCGTTGGCGAGGTTCCTGAGGTGGGACTCCTGCAGGGCGGTGGCAATGCCGATCACGGCGGCCCTGGCGGGCAGCTTCATCTGAACGGACGCGGTGTAGATGCTCTGGGCGTGCGCCAGAGCGGTCGGCGCGAGGTCTTTCAACTCGGCCTGCGCGGCACTTCCGGGTGCCAGGGCGGGTAGGCAGCCGGTGGTGGAGGCGGCGGGTTCGAGGCTGCCGCTGCCGGTGGCCGCGACGTAGACGCTCAGGGCGAGCGCCAGGGGTACGAGGGGTGCGAGCGTGAGCGGTCTCATCGCCGCCTCGGCAGGGGCGTAGGCATGGGGCACCTCGGACGGACGCAGGTCAGCCTGTATGCGATTGCAAACAGCATGAAGTGCCGCCGAGGATAGCCGAGCGAGGCGTCCGGCTGTCAACTATCGCAAACGGAGTCAGGTGAGGTTGGCGAAGATCAGGCCCGCGACGATGGTGCCGAGGAGCCCACCGGCGACGACCTGCGCCGTGGTGTGGTCGCGCAGCGCGACGCGGGACCATCCCACGGCCGCCCCGACGACGGCCAGGCCGGCGATCGCGAGGGCGGGTAGCTGGCTGGCGAGCATGGTCGTGGCGCCGGCGGCCACGGCGGTGTGCACGCTGATCTTCCAGCGCAGGGTGACGACGGCGAGTGCGGCGAGGGTGGCGAACATGGCCAGGGTGAGGGCGATGACCGCGCGGGGTGCGTCGCCGACGGCCATGGCGCCGATTCCGATCCCGACCGAGGTGAGGATGAGGGTCATGACGGTGAGGCGGTGGCTGCGTACGCCGAGGTGCCGGTCGGCCCACCGCCCGGCGGTGACGCCGCGCTTGATGAGCAGGACCGGGATGACTGCGGCGAACACCGCGCTGACGATGCCCCATCCGAGGCCCTCCCACCGGCCGGAGGTCCAGCCGGTGATGAGGCTGACGGCGATGATCCAGGTCTTCGGATCGAGCCAGTCGGTCACCCGGCGGGCAGTGCGGGATTCGGCGGTAAGGGTGGCGGTCATCGGTGCGGCTCCGGTGCGGTGCTTGCGTGGGTCAGGGCGTCCCGGACCGCCGTGGTGTCCCAGACGTGGGCGAGGTCGAGCAGCCGGGTAAGCCGTTCGACCGGGTTTGGTGACGTGGGCGGCGGGGCGTAGGGGGCAGCGGGCGTAACCGTGGGCGGCAGCGCCTGGGCGATGCGGAGCAGGCTGGCTTCGGTCGTTGCCGCGAGATCCTGGCTGGTGAGCCCTTGGGTGGCAAGGCGGTCGTGGACGCGATGGACGAGCTGTTCGTCGGTACGGCGGTACAGGTCGTGGATCGTGTCGTGGAGTTCGACGACGTGACGGGAGAGCCGCTCGCGGGGACTGAGCCCGGGTGGATCGAGACGGTGGTCGGCAGGCACGAGATCGTGCCAGAGCGGGCCGAGTGTCCGTAGATGCCGGCGGGCTCTCAGGTTGGCTCGCGTTCCGGGCGCACCGGCGATGGTGAGCCCGGCCGTGATGAGCAGCATGGCGAGGTACTTGATGTCGTCGGAGAGGTCGACGTAGAAGATGTCACCGCGGCTTGGTGGGCCGACGGCGAGACGTGCGCCGAAGTAGGCGGCCCGGTACAGGGCGTACCCGGTGCCGATGCTGCATCCGACGACGAGCACCAGCTGACCGGCGCGTACGACGCGGTGTCGGCTGGCCAGGTGGGCACGGCGGAACAGCCGGGCGGACAGGGTTATCGCGACGCCGAGATACACCGTCCAGCTCAGGATGTACGCCGTGGCGATGGGTTTGCCGGCCGCCTGGTCAGCGAAGTCCTCGGAGTCGACGCGGGGCATCGTCCAGAACAGGCAGGTCATGATGACGACGGTGACCGCCAGGCCGGCCAGGGAAACGCGACGCCGGACATGGGTGGCCGTGCCCAGGACGGCAAGGTCGAACAGGGCCGCCACCGCCACGAGTCCGGCGAGGTGTTTCACCAGGACGCCGGCGCCGTGTACGCCAGCGAGCTGGTCGATTGCGTGCGCGATTGGCTCGACACGGACCGTCATCGACACGGCCAGCCCGGTGATGGCCGCCCACACCGCACGGTGAGCGGGCCCGCTGTGTATGGCGTGTACCCGAGCGACTGACACGATCCACAACGCGGCCACCACGACGAGTTCGGCGGCGGAGGGTTCAGACATCGTCGAGCGCGAGGGCGGATGCCACCTGAGACAGCCCGGCGGGTGCGCCAGGCGCGGCGCGGCCCGCACGGTCGATGATGACGGTGGCCATCATCTCGGCTTCGCGCTCCTGGTCGCTGGTGAAGTCGTGTCGGCCGAGCATGGCGCGTACGACGGTCATGTCGAGGTCCGGCAGCAGGATCTCGCCGAGGTCGACGTCGGATGCCTCGTGGCCCCACAGCATGTGGCCCACCTCGTGCGCCGTGATGTGGTCCTGCTCCCACGAACTGCGGGTGGGGTCCACGAAGATCAGGTCCTGGGTGGCGGTGTGCACCCACAGCCCGGAGTGTTGGCCCGACCGCGAGGACGCGGGAAGGTCGCGCAGGGTCACGGGCCGTTGTCGGTGCCGGGCGATGGCGGCGGCGAGGCCGTGCCGATCGAAGGGGGACGGGACCACGATGCTGTTGTCATCGAGTAGCTGCTCGCACCGCCGCCGCAGATCGCGTAGGTGAGCCTGACTCTCGGGTCCGGCGGCCCGTGGTCGGCGCATTGCCTCTCCCATCGAATGGCGAGCCGGGGCACAGGGCGACCCGGCTGTGGTGCGATGAGTCAGGCTAGTGGCCTGCCGTGGTGCGGCGTCAAGCCGAAGTCGCAGGTCAGAGGCATTTCACACTCGATTGACCGGCAGCGTCCCACCGCTGTCGGCGTCCGGCAAGCCCTCAATCCGGCGGGCGTACCGTAGCTGCGCCTTGATCGGCTCGAGGGCCTCCGCTGACAGCCCGGCGGCGAGCCGGGCGAGTTCCCGCACCCCGTCGTCGCGCAGCTCGGTGACGATCTCCAGCTGCGCGTCAACACGTTCCGCGACGATGTCATCGCTGAAGTAGGTCACCGGGACGCCGAACAACTGGGCAACCCAGGCGAGCTTGTCCAGGCTCGGCGTTTTGCGCTGGCCGGTGCGGATCTGCTGGAGATAGACCGGGGAGATCACCGCTTCGCCACCGGCCAGTGCAGCGATTTTCGCCGCCGCCTCGCGGTAGCTGTAGGGGCGGCCCAGCGTCGCGGGGTAGACCGTGCGGAACAGGTGATCCAGGCGCGCGGCAACGCGGTGGGTCCTGTCGTCGGTCGTCATCCCGGCAGCGGCCTTTCTGTCAGTGCGTCGGTCAAGCCTGCAATGACAGCAATCGCAGACGCAAGTTGCCACATGACCTATGTCACCCAGCGGGGTCTACCCCTGCGGACGGCGGGCTGCTTAAAGTCTGATCCTGCTGTACGCGATTGCTAACACCCCTGGTCAGCTCGCGGCGGCGTGTCCCTCCGCTCTGCAAGGAGTTCCTCATGCACACCCTTTCCTCTGCCCTGTCCGTGCTCGCCGACGTGCCCAACCCGGCTCCGGCTGACCCGACGGGTGGCAGCAACGGCATCTCGCTGCTGCTGTCGTACGTCAAGTGGGGTGCACTGATCGGGTGCGCCATCGCCGCCCTCGCCTCGGGCGGCCTGATGGCCGTCGGGAAGCTCTCCAACCGGCCCGGCACCGCTGAGATGGGCAAGAGCGCCTTCATCTGGTCGCTCGGAGGGGTGATCGTCACCGCCATGGCGATCCCCCTGGTCAACACCGTCTTCGGCGCAGCGAACTGAGCTGAGCCGTGAACGACTTCATCGACCCGGGACCACGCCGTGCCCGGTGGGTCGTCATCGCCTGCGGAGCACTCGCGACCCTGGTCGCGGCCACCGGGCTGATCGTCTGGGTGCTGAAACCCCATCGCGGTGACGCCACAACGGCGACGCCGGTCGCGTTGCCGCCCACGGCCACCGGATCCTTAACGTCAGTTCCGAGCGGGCCGGTTCAGCTGGGCGCCGGTAGCCAGACGGTGCAGGGCATCGCGGTGGGACACCCGCACTCACCAGCGGGTGCGGTGACGGCCGGTACGGAATACCTCACGCAGGTGCTGTCGAACCTGGATCCGGCTCGCGCGCGGACGATCGCCACCGTGATCGCCGACCCCTCGTTCGCCGACGCCAGCGACTACCTCGCCGAGGGGGCGGTGAACCTGCGGCGCACCCTCGGCGTGTCCACGATCGGGCCGGTGCCGCTGGGCGCATCGCTCACCTTCGGACCGGCCGCCTACCAGCTTCGCGACGCCACACCGGACACGACGACCGTGCTGGTCCTCGGCTACCTGTCCACCACCGCGCCCGGCCGGCAGGTCGCCTCCACCATCGGCGTGTACCCGATCCGGCTGCACTGGGCCGCCACCGACTGGAAGGTCCTCCCGCCGGACCCGGCGGACGCCACCGACTACACCAGCCTTGCGACCCAGCCCGGCAGCGCCGAGGCCGCCGCCCAAGGTTGGCAGGAAATCATCCCGTGAACGCCGCAGCCTGCGACCCGCTCAACGGCCAGATCAGCGGCTGCACCCCCGGCGGCATCATCGACGGCGCCGCGGCCAACGCCTGGGAATCAGTCTGCCGCTCGTTCGCCGACGCCGCCACATCGCTGCTGAAGACCTTCGCCGACGCGTTCGTCGCGTTTCCCAACCTCGACCTGATGAGCATCAACCAGCCACTGGCGATCTCGCGGTGGCTGGCGATGGGCATCGCCGCCCTACTACTGCTCCTCCAGGTCGTCCGGACCGTCGCCACCCGCGACGGCTCCCCGCTGGCGCAGGGCCTCGTCGGCGCGGGTAAGGCGGTGCTGGCGTTCCTCGTCACGATGGTCGTCGCCAACGCTGCCCTGATCGCCGCCGACGAAGTCAGCCGCGGCATCATCAACCGATCCTTAGGCGGCAACGAAGGCCTCAAGGCCAAACTCACCGTCCTGTTCCAGATGGGCTCGGTCACCGGCTCTTCGGGGTCGCTGATGCTCATCCTCGCGCTGGTGGGCATCGCGCTCACGCTGGTGCTGTGGTTCGAGCTGCTGCTGCGCAACGCCGCGATCGCGGTATTGCTGGCCACCTCGCCTATCGCCGCGGTCGGCAACATGTCGGAGACGACGCAGAGTTGGTGGTCGAAGCTCTGCGTCGCCACCATCCAGCTGGTCATCCTCAAGCCCATGATCGCGCTGGTCTTCGCGATCGGCTTCGGCGTTCTCGGAGACCCGACCGACCCCACCCGGGCCAAGGACGTGACCACCCTGCTGACCGGCATGTTGGTGCTGCTCATGGCCGTCGTCGCGTGGCCGGTCATCGCCCGCTTCTTCACCTTCGCCACCGTGCAGGCCGCCGCCGGTGGCGGGCTCGCCGGGATGCTGGGCTTCGCCGCTGGTAGGGCGAACGCCAGCGGCCCGCCGAGCGGGGTGAACCCAGCTCAGTTCAGCCAGGCCAGTGAGGCACGCACCCTCGCCTCGGCTGCCGGCAAGAGCGGCGCCGCTGGCGGCGCGGCCGGTGGTAGCGCCGGCGCGGCGGGCGGCGCGACCGCGGCACTCGGGGCGGTCGCCGCGCCGGTCGCGGTCGCCGCCGCCGGCGTCGACCTGGCCCAGCGGGCTGTCAACTCCCTGGCCGGGCGGATGGAACAAACCGCCGGGCACGCTGGCGTACACGGTGCGAACCCGCACGCCCGCCCGGCCGGCTACTCCCGCTACGCAGGCAGCTGGACCGGCGCCCTCACCGGCACCGCTGGCCGCTCCGCCGCACCAACCGGCACCACCGGAAGCTCCACCGCAACGGCTGAAGCGAAACCTCGAATCCCGGCCTCCTCCGGTGACATGACCGGACCCGCTCCGACATCTGCGCCGAGTCGAGCGGCCGAAGCCGTGCCACCGCCGCTCCACACGCCTCCACCGGCCCCCGAGACCAACCCGACGCCAAGACCCTCGGCCAGCGCCGCGAGTTCGGCCGCGCCTCCGACCCAACCAAGGGGGACGGGCGTACCCGATCCAGCCCTGCCAGCCCCGCACGACTCTCCAGCCGCTAACCCAACCGAGGAGGCCGACCGGTGAGCACCCCCACCGCCGAGCACCGCACCCGCAGCTACTTCGGATGGCAGCACGAGAAGGTCGCATTCCTGTTCGGGATGACCCTGCAGCGAGTCACGATGCTCGCCGGCGCCGTCCTGGCGGGGATCTGGCCGCTCGCCGCCGCCCGCCCCGCCGCCGGGGCACTACTCTGGCCGCTCGCCATCGTGTTGGCGACGCTGGCGTTCCTGCGCGTCGGAGGCCGCACCACCGACGAATGGGTGCTGGCGTTCACCTCCTATCACTGGGGCCGCTCCCGCACCCGGCACCGCTTCCTCTCCGCCGCGTTCGCTCCTGCCCCGGCCGACGCGACGGCCGCGAAACCGATGGACCTGCCCGGAGTCCTGGCGCCGCTGACGATTCTGGAGGCGCAGGGTCCGTCGGGGCAGCCGCTCGCGGTGGCGTACCACCGTCTGGACCGCACCTACACCGCGGTCGCGCGAGTCCGCTACTCCGGAATCAGCCTGGTCGACTCCGCCCGCCGGGACCAACGCGTCGCCGGCTGGGGCGCGCTGCTGGCCGGGCTGTGCACAGAGGGGAACCCGATCGTGCGGGTGCAGGCGCTGCAGCGCATCGTCCCGGAGTCCGGAGCGGCGCTGCGCCGCTGGCACGCCGACCACGTCGCCGCCACCGCCCCGGCCGAGGCGGTCGCGGTCACCAGCGATCTGCTCACCGCCGCCGCACTCTCCAGCAGCGGCCGGGAGGCGTACCTGGCCTTCACGATGGACCACCGCCGCGCCGCCGGGGCGATCAAGAGCGCAGGTGGGGGTAGCGTCGCCGCGGCGGACATCCTCACCCGGCACCTGCGGGCACTGTCCGCGTCGATCGCCGGCGCGGACCTGCAGGTCGAGTCGTGGCTGGGCCCCCGCGACCTCGCCGAGGTCATCCGCACCGCCTACGACCCGCACGCCGGCCGGCACCTCGCCGAACGCCGCGCCAACGCCACCACCCCGGGTGCCGACGGTCTGCCCGCTGGCGTCGATCCGGCCGTTGCAGGCCCCGCCGCAGCGCTCAGCTCCCCGGGTAGCTACGCCCACGACGGCGCCCACTCCGTCACGTACTGGATCCACGACTGGCCCCGCAACCAGGTCTACTCCACGGTCCTCGCCCCGCTACTCGGCGACGGCGTGCACCGGCGGGCGTACTCGATGCACATCGAACCCCTCGGGCCGCGCGAGGCGTCCCGCAAGGTGATGGGGGAGCGGACCCGCCGCTCCGTCGCCGTGGGGATGCGGCACCGCACCCAGCAGATCGTGCCCGAGCACGAGCGGCAGGCCCTGGCGCGCGCCGAGGCGCAGGACGCCGAGCTCGCCGCCGGCCACGGCCTAGTCCGGTTCACCGGCTACGTCACCGTGACCGTCACCGACCCGGCCCAGACCGAGGACGCCTGCGCGGCACTGGAGGCCGACGCCGCCGCAGCCCGCATCGAGCTGCGCCGCATGTGGTACGCCCACGACACCGGCTTCGTGATGGGCGCCCTCCCGTTCGGCTTCGGCCTGCCCCGGAAGCGGTGGTGAGCCCGATGCTGCGCCGTACTCGAGGCAACAACCTGCCGGTCGCCGACCTGAGCGACCTCCTCGGCGACCTCCCAACCCCGACCACGCCCGCCGCGGCCCTCTCGAAGCCCGGGCGGGCCCGACCGGAACCGACGCCGCCGCGGCGCGGATGGCCGCGGCCGTTCGCCGGGCAGGCAGCCCGCGCCCCGCAGATCCCCGTCTTCCGGGCCTCCACCGGCCAGATGCAGGGCCTCTACCCGTGGCTGTACGGGCAGACGATGCCCCCGGCCGGCACCTACATCGGTATCGACACCCAGTCGGGAGGCAGCTTCTCCTGCCATCCCATCGAGTGGCTGCGCCTGCAACTGATCACCAACCCGAACTTCCTCATCACCGGCGTACCCGGCTCCGGGAAGTCCGCCACCATCAAGCTGCTCTGCTACCGGCTGATGGCCTACGGCGTGCGCGCCTTCGTCCTCGGTGACATCAAGAACGAGTACGCCACCCTCGCCCGCCACCTCGGCGTCGAGCCCCTCGAGCTCGGGCCAGGCCTCGGCAACCGGCTCAACCCCCTCGACAGCGGACCCCTCGGCCGCAACCTTCCCGGCGACACGGAGAAGCTCCGCGAGCGGCTGGACGAGATCCACCGCAGACGCATCACCCTGCTCTCTTCGCTGCTGGTGATGCGCCTGGGTCGGGCACTGTCCCCGACCGAGGAGGCGGCCCTGTCCCTGGCCATCAAGCACGCCTCCGGCGAGGCCACCGGCGACAGCGGCCTCACCGATCCGACCATCCCTGCCGTCTGGGCGCTGCTACGCGACCCACTGCCGGACATGGCCTCCGAACTGCGGGTCCGCGGCGACGACACCGGGGAACTGCGGGAGATGATCCGCCCGACGGCCGACGCCCTCGGCAACATGGTCCAGGGGTCGCTGAGCGGCCTGTTCGACGGGCCGACGACCATTCGCCTGGACTTTGACGCTCCCATCCAGACCGTCGACCTGTCCCGCATCGACGGCCGCGGCGACGAGACCGTCGCGATGACCCTGGCCTGCGTCTCCTCCTGGGGACAGGCCGCCATCGACGAACCCGACGGTCCCGTCCGCATGGTCATCCGCGACGAACTCTGGCGGGCCATGCGCGTCCCCGCCATGATCCGCAAGGTCGACTCCGACCTGCGGCTGTCCCGCGCCCAAGGAACGATCCAGGTGCTCAGCACCCACCGGCTCGCCGACTTCGAAGCCGTCGGCCCGGCCGGCAGCGAAGAGGTCACCATCGCCAGCAACCTCATCGCCTCCTGCGACGTGCGGGTATGTCTGCGCCAGGACACCGCGCCGTTGGCCATGACCAAGGACCAGATCGGGCTCACCGACACCGAGTGCGCCCACATCGCCTCCTGGTCCGGCGAGCACGTCGGCCGGGCGCTGTGGAAGATCGGCCGGCAGCCCAGCCAGATCGTGCAGACCATCCTCACCCCGCAGGAACGGCAGCTGTTCTACACCAACGAACGAATGGCGGTGTAGATGAGCGGCAACACCACGCGGCTCGGCGGGAGTCTCACCAGCGGCTCTGACTGGGTGGTGGGTGCCGTCGTCGCGGTGGCCGCTAGCAGCATGCTCGGCATCTGGCTGACCGGCCAGGTCGCCGGGCTGCTGGCGCTGCACTGGCCGGCGACCTCCCCAGCCGACGCGTACGGCATCGCTCTCGCCCTGCCCCGGCACCTCAGCGACCCTCGACTGGCCTGGCCACCACCTGTCCAGGGCCAGCTGCCGGGCCCGATCCGCTTCTACACCGCCGCCGTGCTCGTCACCGGTGCCCTCTCGACAGCAGGAGCGGCGCTGTGGCAGCGGTGGGGCAACGGACGCCAGGCCCGGGGGATGGCATCGCGGCAGCAGCTGCGGCGCACCCTCTCCGCCGAGGCCGTCCTGCGGTCGGCCCCGCGCCTGCGGCCTGGTCTGGCTCAGAAGCCGAAGCTGACGGATGTCGCGGTGCCGTTGGGCGACGCCGGATCGATGCGCCTGCACGCAGGGCTCGAATCCTCCGTGCTCCTGGTCGCCCCGCCCCGTCAGGGCAAGACCAGCCAGGTCATTATCCCGTGGCTGCGCGGTTTCCCCGGCGCCGCAGTCGTCACCTCCGTACGTCCCGACGTCTTGGAGAACACCGCCACGCTCCGGGCGGGAACGGCGTGGGTGATGGAGCTGACCGGTGATCTCACCTGGCCGCACCGCATCGCCTGGAGCCCCGTCGCCGGCTGCGACCGGTACGACGTCGCCCGCAAGCGGGCCGGCGTGATGATCCAGGTCGGTAAGCAGGAGAGCACCGACACGACCAACGCCGGGTTCTTCGGCATGACCGCCACCAACCTGATGGCCGCCTGGCTGCACACCGCCGCCCTCACCGGCCGGACCATGACAGACGTCCTGGCCTGGTCGACCGACGACACCAACGACCAGCCCGTGAAACTCCTGCGCGATGCCTACGGGGCCCGCGACGGGGTCCTGAAGATGCTCGACGGGTTCTACCGCCAACCGCACACCACCCGGTCCAACCTGTGGGCCACCGTCCAGACCGGCACCAGCTGTCTCTTCGGCGAAGCCGCCCACCACGTCTTCGCCGGAACGGTCGATGAATCCTTCGACATCGAGACGTTCCTGCGCTCCGGCACCGACACCGTGTACCTGCTCGTTGACGAACAACAGGCCGAAGCCCTCGCTCCACTCGTCACCGCCTTCGTCGACGAGATCACCACCACCGCGAAACGCCTCGCACTGCGCGCCCCCACCGGCCGGCTGGACCCGCCCCTGGGCCTGATCCTCGACGAGGTCACCAACGTCGTCCCGCTGCCGGACCTACCGCAGCTGATGTCCTACGCCGCAGGCAGCGGCATCTTCGTCACCGCCGTCCTGCAGAACCTCGCCGCCGCCGAACAACGCTGGCGGGCCGTGGGCCGCCGAATGCTCTGGGCCAACTCCACCATCAAGATCGCCCTCGGTGGGCTCGCCGGCGACGACCTCGACGACTTCTCTCAACTCGCCGGCACCTATCGCGAAACCCTCCTTGTCCCGCAACGCAACGACCGTGGCGTCATCGTCCAGACCACCGTCACCGACCGCAAGACCATGTCCCCCGAAGCGATTCGCACCCTCAACGAGCAGCGCCGGGAGGCGCTGGTCATCCATGCCACCACCCCGGCCGTCCTCACCCGCATGGCTCGTCACTACGAGAGCCGACATGCCAGGGAGTACGCGGACGCGGTTCGCCACGCCCGCACCCTGCTGGGCCACAGCCCGGAGACCCCGCGATGACCATCGACTCACCGGCCGCTGCGGCCTCAGACGCTCCCGTCCGGCCGATCCGCGAGTGGCACGCCCTGACCCTCGAAGAGCAGAGCGCCGAGTGGACGGCGCTGGTCGGTTGGGTCACCTGGATCCATGACCTCTACGAACTCTCCCGTGAAGAGCGACTGCCGCTGTGCTGGCCACAGCACCCCGGGCTCGTCGAGGAACTGCGCAGCCTCAAGATCTGGCGCGACGTCCTCTACACCAGCCGCGACAGCGGCGGCGCCCATTCCCCCCGCTCCTGGCACGGAGAACTGCGCCAAACCCTCGCTGCCGCAGGCAACTTCTGGGCCCCGACCTGCCGGGCGGGTCACACCAGCGCCGCTCTACTGAGCGAGGCGCACCCCGACCTCGCCCAACGCTGGCAGACCCACGGGCCGCCGCTGATGGCCTCTAGCCCCGCCCTCGGCCCGGCCCGCAGCCTTCCCGACACGATTGCCGACGCGGAGATGGCCTCGGCTCTCGACCAGGGCGAGGCCCGGCCACACAGCCGCAGCATGCCCTACTACGCCCACCTCGCCGGCGCGTGGTGGACCCGCAGCAGCGACGGCGCGTGGCTTCGGTGTACCGACCCCGACCACCACGCCCACCTCGACGAAACGAGCGCCCGAATGCGCGCCGCCGACACCGTCCGCGACCAGCTCACGAAGCAGTAAGGACCCGCCATGAGTGACCTGATCATGCGCGCGGAGCAGGGCGTTCTCGGTGCCCTCCTCGCCGATCCGAACCAGCCTCTCATCACTGACAACCTCATCAGCGACGACTTCAGCCACCCCGCTCACCGGGCCATCTACAGCGCCATCCTGGACACCCTTGTGACCGGCGAGGACCCCGGACGGATCGTTGCCGCTGTCGTCACGATCGTCGACCGGCCCGACGTCGACACCAACCTGCTCGACGCTCTTGCCGCCGCCGCCCCGGATGACCAGCGGGTTCACGCCTACAGCCAGATCGTCATCCAAGCCGCATTCGACCGCGACACCATCGACTTCGCCGAGCCCTACGTCACCGCCGCGACGCAGACTACCGACCCGGTCGCCCGGGACGCGCTCGCTCGCCTCGGCCAAGCCCTCACCGCCCAAGCGGAGATCTTCGCCCCCGCCAGCACGATCGATCCGGACCAGGCCCTGTCCCTGCCCACCGTCGTGGCCTTGGCTGCCGCCGACCTGCACCCCGAAGATGCGATCATCGCCGACCTTCTACAGCACCCCGAACAAGCCCGCGACGTTGCCGCATGGCTGACCCCCGACGTCTTCACGGCCGACGAACGGCGACTCACCTACGAACTCGCGGTCTCGATCGCCTATGACCACGACCCCATCGACGCCGTCATCCTCGCCTGGAACGTCGAACGCGCACGGGAGATCCAATCACTCTGGGCACCACACCAGCGGCTTCCAGAGACCCTGAACCACTACACCCACCTCGCCCGCCTGGAGGTCACCGCCGTCGCAGTCGGGACCGCCGTCACCATCGGCCACGACCTGGTCTCCGAACACGTCACGGTCACCCTCACCCGCAGCGCCAGCGCAGCCGAGGCCGCCGCTATCGCCCGCTCCGCGGAAGTCGAAGGCCCAGTTGCTGGGGTGGAACCGCCACGCGAATCCAGCCCAACCCTCGACGTTCCTCGTATCGAGCTGTGAAGGGAGTGCCAGCCATGAACACCAACCCCGAACCCGCGACCACCATCAGCGCCGGCGCCCCGCCCCGCGTACCGCGGACCATGAGCCACGACGAGATGCGCCGGCACGAAGAGCAACAGCGGGCCAGCCGCCTCTCCCCGCGAGACCGACACCACATGTTCGTCCGCCACGACGATCGCTGGTGGATTGGCGACCACGACGGCTACGTCGAGATCACCAGCGAGGAGCAGAACCTCAAGCTCGATCAGTGGCACGAGCGGCTCAACAACGGCGCGCTCTGGGTCTGAGCCGTCGAGGCTTAGCAGCACGCTGCCTGTGGGTTGTCGGCGAGCGGTACAAGCGCTGAATCCGGTACTGACGGCTAGGCGTGTCTCCACCACTGCACCGCTCGACTAGTCGACACATCCATGCAACGATCAAACATGTGTTCGATACTTGGAGACTGTGAGTCAAGGGCGGTCCCCTAGGTCGCCTGCAGTTTGGCCCGTAACGGGTTATCGTCGCTGGTGGGGACGGTTGCGATGGCTATGAAGGCTAGGTCTGCGGATGTCGGACCGACGTGGGCGGCGTGACGACGGTTGTCGACGCCGGCATGATCGTGCCTGCGGCCCGTCGGCTGATTCCGGGGGCTCTGGCTGCACGACGGTTGACGTGTGGCTTGGCGCGGCGCGATGCGGCCGTACGCGCAAGGCTGTCCGCCCGGAAGGTGTTCCTCTTTGAGGAAGGTCTGCTTGCGGCGACTCCGGCTGAGGTGGAACGCCTGGCCGAGGCAGTGAGTTGCCGCCCTGATGAGCTGATCGACATCGTGCCAGGCCAGGAGACGCTTGCCGATCTGCGCTTCTTGATCGGGCTGACGCTGGCCCGCACGTCGGAGTTGTTGAAGGCATCTCACGCCGGTCAGGATCTGCGTGTGTCGGCGGAGGCGCTGTCTGCGCTCGAATGCGGTGAGTCGATGGCCGGCCGGGATTGGGTGGAGCCGGTGATGACCGGTCGCCTCTTGCCGCCGCTGGCCAAGATCTATCGGGTGCCGACCCGGATGGTTTTGGACGCGTGGATGCGCACCCGACCGGAGGATCCTGCGCCGGCGGTGGAAGGCGGAGGACGCAGGGGGCCGTCTCGGGCCGCTGCCGAGGCGTGGGCGTCGCTCAATGAGCGGCAGCGCGTGTATCTGGGCGAGATCATGCGCGACGACCGGATGACCGAGACCGAGATGTGGATGCGTCGGCTGCAGAGGTTGCCGGTGCCGCCTGCCGCCGAGTGGCGTCAGCTGCCGCTGGCGCTGAAGGCGTCGTCAGAGCCGGGTCATACGCGTCTCCAGGAGCGGCTGCGCCGACGTGGGGTTCATGACCCGGGCGCTGGCCGGACTCTGCACGCCCTCGCTCGCCGGGGCCTGGTGATCGTGACCGAGGATGTCATCGATCATCCGGATGCCGGTGAGGTCGTTCGGATTGCTGTCAAGATCACCCGACGCGGACGGGCTGCCGCCCGGGCGGGTCTGGATGAGGCTGTCGAAGTGGATCACGAGCCGCATCTGTTGTCGGAGTGGTTGTGGGGTGTATTGGTCCGGGTGGCGGCGGCCGGGCCCGAGGGTCTGCCGGAGGACCGGCTGGCGGGCAGATCTTTGTTCTTTCTTGGCGTCGGTTATCGCAACGCGGCCGGTGGCCCGCCGAGCAGAGGGCTGATCGAGGCAGTGCCCGTGCTGGCTCCCGGCGGAACGCACGTGGTGGAGTTCCGTTGGCAGTTAACTGATCTCGGCCGGCGTCACGTCGTCGAGTTCGCGGACACCTATCGTCAGCGGTATCCGCGCGTGGAGTGCCCCGGACTCGAACGCCTCGTCGTCTGATTTCTGACACTGACCTCGACCGCTTTCGGGACCTCGTCTTGTCAGAGGGTGGGTCTAACATCCGCCTTCGTGACCCATGCTGTCGATGACGACGCGCGCACGTTAAGTGATCTTCATGTTCGCTACCTCGTGACCAAGGCGGCCCTGCATGCCGCGAAGGCCCTCACTGCTGCTGGGTGGAAGCCGGAGCGGCGGCTGGAGACTTTGATGGAGTGCCACGGGATTGTGCTGGCTGCCCGCGGCCCGGGAAGCCCGTTGCCGTTCGGCTGGTTCCGGCAGGCTCTTTCGGGTGACCTTGCGCAGCTACTGCCCGAGGGGGTGGAGCCAGTCGATCTCAAGGGGTTGCTCGTCATGGATCAGGACGGGCAGGTCACGGAGGACGCCTTCGATCTGGACTTCGAGCAGAGGATGCTGCTGCACACTCTGCGCAAACTCGATCGCAGCTCGGACATGCTCGCGGGTGTGCGCGAGCTGCGGGAGGAGGTGGAGCAGGAGACTGTGTATCTGGCGCTGAGCAAACAGGGCGTTCAATCGGTCTACGAGAACGGGCGTGCGGATCTGATCCGATATCCGTCCGGGTCGACCGATGAGCTGGCGGACTTGCGGCTGCCGCCGACCGTGGTCGAGTTCTACACCGACATCCCGTACGCCTCGATCCACCAGGGCTGGTGGTACGAGTGTCCTATCTGCCGGTGGCCGATGCGGCTGGCGTTGGCGAAGAGCGCCGGTGCGCTGGTGGGGTCGGCCCGATGCTGGCACACCCCGCACGCCGATATGGGGGCCTCGTACCTGTTCCGTCCGAGCGATGACGGTTCTGCTGCCGAACTCCTTCCCGAACCACGCCCGGACCGTCCCGCCACCCGCGAAGCGGTGCTGTTTCCCGACATCGATGTTGTTCCCCAGCCGATGCCGGCGGAGAACCACAAGGCGCTGGCCCGGGGCATCTGGCGATACACCACAGTGCCAGGGATTCCGGAGCTGGCGCTGCGGGACCGACTGGTCGAACGCGGGCTGAAGGTGAACCTGTGGCCGGCCCTGGACGCCTACGACCTGAAGGTGACGATCCCTGGCACCAAGACGTCCTTCAAGGTCGACGTCAAGGACTACACCTCGGCGACGACGCTCGCGAGCCTCATCCATGCGCAGGAGGGTGACCGCGGCGGCGCCGAATGGCTCGTGGTCCCGGACTACCGGGCCGGGCAGGTCCCCCTGTTGTCCGAGGTGTGCCAGAAGTACGACATGAAGGTGGCCACCGCCTCGGCCTTCGGTGAGCTGGTCTGCAAGCAAGCGGGGGTGAGGTGGGCATGAGCGACCCGACCGTGCAGACCAGCGTGGTGCACGCCGCCCTGGCACTGGCAGCCCACTATTTCCCACGCCGTATCCCCGGTGACGCACGTGACGCCGCCGGGTTCGCCGACGCCGCGTTCCTGCTGTCCGGGAAATACACGGTGTGGGACCGCTGGAGCAGGCTTACCCGCGACGAGAAGCAGCGGATCGCGCTGGTCGGATCGATCGCCCCAGCCGACCTGGCCGAGCATCGTGCCTTCTCGGTCGCCGCCCGCACCGCCCTCACCCCTTCCGATCCAGGTCCGGACGAGGAACAGGCACCCATCGCAGCCTTTGAGCTCGCCGGGAACAACCCGTTCAGGGCTGACGCCGCGTTTCCTCGCGTTGGCGGGAACCTGCTGGACTACGTCGATCGCCAGACCGCCCGGTTCCGGCGCCCAAGCGTCCGCCCGAAGCCGCCGGACTTCGCGGGCCCCGGAACGTGGAGTACCCCCACGATCTACGTCAAGGACGGCGGTCAGATCCACGGGCGGGTGCGGATCCCGCGCTATCCGCATTTCACCGAACCGTTCGCCCTCGACCAGCTGCCGCACGTGTCGACCGTCCCCTACACGCCCGAGCTGCAGATTCCCACGCACGAACTCCTGACGTTGGCCGCCCAGATCGACGAACGCTTCCCGCCGGCCAAGCGGTTCCTGCACACCACGCTCACCGGCCTGGTCGACGTGCTGCAGACCACCGACGTCGTCTCGCCCCGTGAAGTTTTAACAATGTCGGCCGTCGGCCTGGAGATCTTCCACGCTCCCACCGGCACCGGCAAGAGCGTGCTGGTCCGGGTCATGGCCAGCTGGTTCGCCCTGCGCAACCTACGAGTCACGCTCGTGCAGCCGGACATCAAGTCCTGCCTGGCGATGACCTCGAACATCCAGGGCGACCTGGCCTATCTCCGAGAGCAACAGGACCTGGACCACACGCCGACGTGCGCGCACCTGATGTCCTCGAGCAGCATGCGCGAGCGGGCCGTCAAGCACGCTTCGCTGATCGACGAAGACCCCGAATCGCCCGGCGACTGGGGTCTACGCGGAGAACGCGACATCGACCCGCTCGCCTACGGATGCGCGCAACGCGAGTTCACCGAGTCCACCGGCGACTACCCGCCCGGACGTGAACCCTGCCTCTCGCTCGGCCGTCAGGGCGTCGGAGTCTCGGCCTGCCCGTGGATCCCGACCTGTAGCAAGTTCACCCCGGTCTACGAGGCGTGCGACGCGAACGTGGTCGTCATGAACCACTTCTATTTCCTGCAGGGCACCCTGCGGATCGGCGTCAATCTCGATGGCCGCCCCGTGCGGACCCTGACGGCTGCCGAGTTCGCGCTGCGTACCAGCCATGCCGTGCTCATCGACGAGGTGGATCAGTTCCAGTCGAGGGCCATCGAACGCTGCGCCAGCGACGTGAAACTGCACTCGCGCCGTCATTGGACCTCGGCCCCTCAGGAGATCGATACCGACGCGAAGCGGCTGCCCATCGACGACGAGAACGTGCTGCTGCCGTCGGTCAGCCACGTGCGGCTCATGGCTGAGTTCCTGCTGCTCAGCATCTGCCGCAACGCGCTCAAACTGCACGCTGCCGAGGACCAGCGCGCCGAGGAACGCATTCCCGATCAGACCAGCAGCCGCTGGCACATGGCGCGTGGCCGCGACCGCACACTGGCCCGACTGCTGTGGCCCGATTCCGATATCGGCGACGCGGGCATACCCACCGAGATCGTCGAGCGGATCAACGCGCTGATGCCTGAGCGCTACCAGCATGCCGACCGGCACGGACGCGCGAGCGGCGCGCTCGAACCGGTGTGGGCGGACGTCCAACGGGGCCTGAGCGCACTGGTAGGACCACGAGGCGAGAGCCTGCTTGACGCGGTCAAGCTCGAACTACACGAGTTGTTGGGCGACGTCATCAAGGACGGGCACCGCCGAGCCCAGATCATCAACCTGCTGGCGACCCGCGCGGTGATGATCGAACTCGACGAGGCGCTCGCAGAGGTCCGCAAGAACGCGCAGCGCTTCCGGTCGTCCGGGTTGCGCTCCGCTCAGAAGATCATCGAGCAGCTCCAGCACTCGGCGATCACCACCGTGATGCCGATCGGCATGCTCGGCCGCTCCCTGACCGGCTACCGGGTCACCGGCCTCGATGACAGGCAGAAGAGCGCCGAGCTGGTCGCCCAGACCATCGGCGGCGACCCGCACCTGTTCACCGCCGAACTCGGCGGGATCGTCTCGCTGAGCCTGGCCGGAACGCAACGGCCCGTCATGGGGCTGTCAGCGACGGCGTTCTTCCCGCAGGCCGTCCGCGAACACGTCCACGCCCCGGTCCGCTGGTGGATGACCGACGCACAAGCCCGCTCCATCCGCGCCCGGAAACGGCGTGTCGACTACGGCAAAGGGCACCCGCTGCTCGGCGAACCGATCAAAGTCTCGGGACTGCACACCAGCCGAAAACGAGACGCCCTGATCGAGCTCGGCGACCAGCTGTACGACCGGCATATCCGCCGGGAGCTGGAACGGGCAGCTCGCGAGGACCCCGACCGCGCCCACGTGCTCGTCGTCGCGAACTCCTACGAGCAGTGCGCCTTGCTCGCCCGCGGCATCGCCCAGTCCGGGAACTACCGGTCCGGACTGTGCGTGGCCGTGCGCGCCGAGGACCGGCACAGCCTCAATCCGGACCTGCCCCGCGAGAACCTCGCCGTCCGGCTGACCCAGGAAGAGTTCGAGACCTTCCCGGACCGGGGCAACATCCTGGTCGTGCCGCTGTCGCTGATCGCGCGTGGCCTCAACATCGTCAAGGGCATCCGCTCCGCGGTGCGGTCGGTCTACCTGTGCGTGCGGCCCCTGGCGTTGCTGAACGAGCCGTCCGAGATGTACGGGAGCATCAACGCAGCCGGCATGCGCGCCCTCCCCGCCGGTGGAAGCAGTGATCCCGTCGCCGCGCTCGCCGCCGCCCGCGACGCCGCGTGGGAGAGGCTGAGGCTGTTGCTGCGCTCGGCGAGCCAGTTCGCCTCCATGCAGAAATCCCTGCAGGAGGAAGTGGTCGCCGGCATGATCGTCGACCTCATCCAGCTCGCCGGTCGGGCCCGCCGTGGCGGTACCGAAGCCGTCCTGCACATGGTCGACTTCGCGTTCCACGAGGACACCTGGAGCGCTGACCTCGACACCATCCTGCGCCGCATTCACGCGAAGTGGCCGCCCGACGTGCGCAAACAGATGAACGACCTGTACGGCGAAGCGCTTAACGCATTCCTGTCGTACGCCGGAATCGACCCCAACGAGCCCACCGTGCTGGACGCTTTCCGAGAAGAGGACGAGTGACCCGACACCACCGCGAGCCCGGACGCTATCTCGACACGCTCGCGTACCGCTGCACCCCCGACCTCGTCGGCAACGACCGCGTGTACCTGAGAAACCTGGACGCCGAGACACGCACCCTGTGGGAGAACTTCGACCGCGCCTGCCAGAGGCGGTACGGCAACGACTCCGCCCAGGCCCCGTACTCGATCGCCACCACCGTGCTCAGCGTCCTCACCGGCGGATACGTCTACTTCGAGCCTGGTGGGCCCCAGCCGTTCCTCGCATCACGGGAGCGGATCGACGACAAGCTCCTGTGCCGGGTGTTCACCCTCACCCACGGGCTGGCCCAGGGTATAGCGATCCACGAAATCGACCTGCGGCAGCCGCCGGAGCTGGCACAGAAGATCGCCGACACTCCGGAGAGCGAGGTCTACCTCGCCGAGCACGTCCGGCCGCAGACCGGCAATCAGCCCGTCGCCCCGAACTGGGTGTTCCGCACCATCGCCTGGGGCCTGGCGCAGAAGCTGGCCGGCCCCTGGACGGTCCGCGAAGGCCTTGCCATCCCACTGCGGCCAGACGTCACCGGCGGGTTGATCGCTCTCGACGACCCCTGGGAAAATGACCAGGGCGGCCGGTACGCACTGTCACGTACCGCCCTCACGCTGCAAACGGTGCCGAACATCGCCACCCCCGTACTCATGGTGACCTCCCGGGTGACCCGGATCTCGGACTCACTGATCTACAGCAGGACCGTGCTGGCGGTCCAGCCCGGTGACAACCGCCCGGTCCTCGAAGTGGGCCTGCACGGCGGCGGCGGCGCCCGCACCATCAGCCGCTACGCGCTCGAGGCGCTCGGACGCCTCGAGATGGACTACTCCGTCCTGCAGGCCATCGCGACCCGCTCGCAGGCCGAACAGCGCATGCGCGCCGAAGCCATCGCCGAGGCAGGCAAGGACCGCAGGCCCACCCTGAGCTTCTCCCGTGAACGCCCTGCCCAGATCTGGCCCGTACTGCCGAAGAGCCGGCCGTTCCCCATCGGCGTCGGCACCGGCATGCACCACCTGCGGGTCCTCAACGAGCACGTCCTGGGCCGGTTTGAGGGCCGGGCAGAGCCACTCATCGCGCGCGCCACCACCATGGCTCTGCCGCACCGACCGACTGACCCCGAGCGGGTGCCCAAGGCGGAGCTGGACCGCCGCAAGGCAGAACGCGAAGCCACCGGGTCCAAGAAGGCTCTGCGCGGCAAGGGCAGCGCGTTTCCCGAGCCCGCCTCCATCGCCGCCGCAGTCAAAGCGGCCGGCTTCACCAAGCTGCGCCTGGTCTGCCTCTGGTACCGCGACGAAACCCGGCTGCGGATGATCGCTGCCCTCGCCAAGACGTACGGCCTCGAGACCGAGGGCCTCGACCCGCACGACGGCGAAGAGATCGATCTCTTCGGCGGGACGATCACCGCCGTCTTCCACCTCGCGGCGAACTTCCTGGCGCACGGTAGCCCGAACGGCCGGACCAAGGCACTGAACCCCGCCGCCGCGGCACTCGACACCAGCGGCGACGTCCTGATCGGTGCTTGGTGCGAAACCCACATCCCCACCACCGAGGACATCCCAGGCCTCAAACCCGCCGAACTGGAGGAAGCGGACGCGAAGCCACAGAGCAAGATGATTCTGGCGAGCAAGGACATCGCCAGCCAGTACCTGCTCGGCAGGAACGCCAACGGCATCATCGAGCCAAAGGACCCCGACCACCCGGCAGAGATGGCGCTGCTCGACCTCTACCGCTCGCTCGGCATCATCGACGACCGCATCGCCAACGCCCTGCGTCCTGAGAAACGACACGCGGGGTACGGGGCCGACCGTATCGCCCACGTCGGCTTCCACATCCGCCAGCAGAACAAACGCAAGGGTGAGAAGAGCTCTCCCAGAACGGTCGTGACCGCGACCGCGTTGATCCCGCCGCCGACGCCAGGCGACGTGTGGCAATTGCTCGGCTGGAGCTCGACTGTCGCCTCATGGCAGCCCTACCGCCAAGCCCAGAACCAGTTCCACGAGACCGAATACCCGCAGGAGACCGGCGGCAAGAAGTCGTACCGTCAGCGCTGGGACGACGTCGGCGACGTCGTCGAACAGGCACTGCAGGACCTCGCCGAGGACCTCGATGGCCGGCCGTACGTCGTCACCGTCGACGAGGACAGCGCCCGCCGCATCTGGGATGGGTTGCAGAACAGCAAGCAGGGCAGCCAACCCGGAGAATGGAAGAGTAAGCGGTGGCTGCCGGGCTACAGCCTGCAAGACGATGAACGCCCCGACGCGATCATCCGCGTCAACATCGCCGACGACAGAGTGCCCCCACCGATCGCCTACACCCACGTACTCAGCACAAAAGACGCCGTACGAGAAGGCGAGACGACCAACGCTCTCTACGAGATTGAGACGGACTTCGGCACGCCGGTCTGGGTCCTGTGCAACGTGCCGCGCAACTACGACGGTGGCAACTCGGGCCGGCTCGGCGCGAAGTACACCAGGTGGGACGCCAAACGGTCCGTTATCTCCGAGAACCGCGAAGAACGCCGCAAGAGCGAGATGCCCGAACCGTGGTACTCGATGACCGCTACCGAGATCTACCCCATCGCCCTCAATGACCGTGTCTCTCATGAGGCACTCGCGGTCGCCACCGCTCAGCTCTGTCACCAGACCATGTATTGGTCCGGCCGCGCCCGCTACCCAGTCGCACTGCACGCGGCCATTCAGATGGACGAGGGCCATCCTCAATATCGCCGCACAGCACAAGCGTCCGATGAGGAGGAAGACGGCCCGGGACGATAAGTAGCTCCTGCGTCAAGTCCGGGGTGTGCATTCGGTGCCTGAGTCTCGGTAGACGACACCGGACAGGCGTCGTTCTCGTACGCAGAGGGATCGAGGCCGCCGTCGCCGGCGGCCTGCGCCCGTGCGCGCCTCCACTAGGTGCCCGAATCGACCCAATGCTATGCGTAAGCTGCATTGGTCCGCCCGGCTCACTGTCGCTACACGTTGACGGCCGGTGTAACCCAACCGAAAGGTAAGCACGTGAGGGCCGTCATCGCTGTCGCCGGCATGGGCAGCCGCTTCTTCCCGATCGGCAAAACGATCAACAAGTGCATGCTGCCGATCCTCAACCAACCAGTCGTCGCCTACGCGGTCGCTGACTGCGTCGCCGCAGGCACCCGTGAGATCGCGATCGTCACCGCCCCCGGCGAGATCGGCCGCCAGGTGCGTCATTACTTCACCGAAGACCACGACCTGAAGGACTACTTCACCGCACGCGGCTGGCAGGACAAGTACGCGTCCGTCGTCGACCTGCACAGCCAAGCCGACTTCACGTTCATCGAACAGCCGCGCGACGACCGTTACGGCACCGCGCTGCCCGCGATCGTCGCCGCTGACTTCATCGCTGGCGACGACTTCCTCCTGGTGGCCGGCGACGACCTTTTGCTTCGCAACGACGGCGGATCGGACCTGGCCGACCTCGCCGCGGCCCGGGTCGCCGCCGGAGTGCCGGCTGCGCTCGCCGCCGCCACGGTGCCCGGCGCCGAGGCCCACCGCTACGGCATCCTCCACCCGCGAGCATCCGAGGGTCATGAACTGCTCGACGAGCTACTAGAGAAGCCGCACGACTACGACGAGCCGACCGCGTACATCAACATCAGCCGTACCCTGCTACCCGCTGACGCGGTGGCCTACTTCCAGGAGCTGATTCCGGCTGCCAACGGGGAGTACCAGGCCACCGACGCCGTCATCGCCTTCGCCCGCGACAACGACGTACTGATCCACCCCGTCACCGGTGAGTACCATGACTGCGGCAGTCCCGCCGGCTGGCTCGCGGCCAACAACGCCGCAGCCATGCCCTAGGCCTGACCGGTCCCGGTCGTACAAGCGCCTTCAGACCGGCTAACCCGGCGGCGGAAACGCTGCCCGTCTGCGCGTGCCGTGACCCTCCACGCCGGCCAGTCTCACAGGAGGTCCCGCAGCGGCGGTGCCGTCCCCACTGTCATCGCGCAAGCAGCAACGTCGTCGGACCTCGCTAGGGTTTCGGAGTGGCCGAGGTGATGCGGGTGGGGGCCTGTCAGACCCCGGAGATTCTGGGCGATGTCGGCGCGGCGGTGCAGTGCATCGAGGAGTTCGGCCGCGAAGCTGATCAGCGGGATGTGGAGTTGCTGCTGTTCCCGGAGTGCTTTCTGCAGGGCTATCTCGTGCAGGAGCAGCACCTGGACGCCCACGCTATGGATCTGCGCTCCGCGTCGTTCGCTGCGCTGCTGCGCCGTGTGGGCCGGATCGGGCAGACCCTTGTCCTCGGTGTCATCGAACGACGGGCGGGCCAGTACTTCAACTCAGCGGTCGTCGTGGCCGGCGGTGAGCTCCTCGGCGTCTACCGTAAAACCCACCTCATGCCGGGAGAATCGCTCTTTACTCCAGGTCAGGACTACCCAACCTTCGAGGTTAAAGGCGTGCTGTTCGGCATCAACATCTGCTCTGACACCCGGGTACCTGCTGCGGCCGCGGCGGTGGCGGCGCAGGGCGCACAACTGCTCCTCGTCCCAGCGCAGAACATGATGCGCCGCGCCTCCGCCCTGCATTGGAAGGACCGGCACACCCCGATCCGCGCCGCCCGGGCCCGGGAGAGCGGCATGTGGCTGGTGTCAGCTGACGTCACCGGTGAGCGTGGCGCGGACCGGATCGGCTACGGGCCGACGAACATCATCAGCCCGCAGGGCGAGGTCGTCGCGCAGGTCGCGGAGATGACGCCGGGCATGGCGACCGCCGACATCGGACGCTGTGAGCCGCCGGGTCAGGCCAAGTGTGGGTGACGCTGCCGCTGACGCCGGTTGGAGCCCGAGGCGATCCCCGGGCGAACGCAGGTGGCCTATTTAGGTGATCCGCCATCCGCTGCTCCAGCAGGGGAACTTCGTCGTGAAGACGTCGACGTCGAGGTTCAGGGTGTGGGCGGCGGGTGCGAACAGCGCCGCGTACTCCGCGTCGGGGGAGAAGAGGGTCCAACGGCGCCTTCGGGCGTCGAGCACGAAAAGCAGACCCCAATGGGCAGTGTCGCTGGCGGCTAGTTCCATCAGTTGTTTCCGCAGGCTGGCGGGAACGTGGGCGTGGTCGAATCGACCATGACCGACGATCATCAGCGGGAACTGAGGTCGGCCACGGTACAAGCCGCGTAAGTTCGGCACCCCTGTCACTCCCAGTACGCTCGTGGCTGCGCGAATCGTCCACGCGCCGCGCGAATAGTCGATGCGACGATGCCCGATCCGCGTCCCATAGCCGTCAACCGAGCGGTGAAGGCATTCCGCAGTCGGGACTACCGTCATCCCCCTACGGCAATCGGGGGACCGGGACTTGGTCGAGCCGGACGGGGCCCCCGGGCAGGTGAATCAGCACATCGCTGGTGGTTTCGTCGACGCCAATCGGAGCGTCGCCGATGGCATCGAGCAGCGCCGTTAGGCGGGGGAAGGCGGTGGTCTGCCGGATGCGATCGGCGGCTCCTGCATCGCGGAACGCCTGTACGGCCATTGCGGCAAGGTTGACGGCGCCGCGCCGATACTGGACGTCGTTACGTGCCAGCAGCGGCCCGCTCAGCAGTCGATCCCGATGCTCGGGCCGGACCGGCTGGTACTCGATGAGCAGGTCAGCGCGTTGGACGGCGAAGCTGGTCTCGCCGTCACGCAGCGCCTGCCGGTTCGGCTCAGGAAGCCGCCCGATGACCGGACCTTGTCGCAGTGCCCGGACCTCTGGTACCTGCTCGATGGTCGGATCCACCAGTCTGTCGTGTTCGGGCAGTAGCAGGATGGTGTGCCCGACCAGGGTGGTGTCGTCGTACCAGCTCGGCTCGTCGGTCGCGTACCGGGTACGACCGCCGTCCGGGTCGTGGATCACCACACCGACCGGCAGGATCTCGGCGGCGATCCCGAACTGCTGGTAGGCGTACCGCAGCTGCGCACACGCGTCGATGCAAGCGTTGGCGCGCTGCCCCTCGGCCATCTTGACCCAGAGCAGGGGCAGGAACTGGATGGCGAGCAACTCCCCAGAGCCCTGCGTCAGCAGTGCCGGCAGGTGATCGTCATGCAGGGCCAGGGTGCCCGGGTCAAACGGCGTCCTGCTGCTGTGTCGTGGTGCCGGCACCCGACCGGGCCTCCGATTCGCGCCTGCCTTCTGATGCTGGACGAACGTGCGCTCACCCGGGTCGGGGCGGATCTCGGCGTGAACCCCGAGGACCACCCACGGGTCGAACCCGCTGTCACGCTCCAGCACGTCGAAGCCGTGGCTGCGGTAGAACCGCTCCAGCTCCGGGCTGT
Organism: Micromonospora sp. NBC_00330; assembly: GCF_036136635.1. Taxonomy (NCBI): domain Bacteria; kingdom Bacillati; phylum Actinomycetota; class Actinomycetes; order Micromonosporales; family Micromonosporaceae; genus Micromonospora; species Micromonospora sp. NBC_00330. Next base: position 2,688,035 of record NZ_CP108012.1, on the reverse strand, counting down.
CGGCCATCTGCCCATACGTGATCATGTAGCCGCAGTGCGCGTAAATCTGCTGGCAGCGATGCAGCAACGCACTGCCGATCCCGCGGCCGCGCATCGTTTCGTCGACCGCGATCGCCTTGATCCGCACCATCCACATCACGCCAGCCATGACCAGCTGAAACAGCTGCTGACTGCCCAACCCTGCCCGCCGTTGATGCTCGACCAGCTGCTTGAGCACACCACCCGGCGGGTACGCGACCACCGCTCCGACAACGCCGCGCTGGTCGTGCTCGGCCACCAGCACCAGCGTCGCCGGCGGCAGCAGCCTCCTCGGATCCATGGCCTGCGGGCCGGTGAACTTCTCGGCCATGTATCGCATGAACGTGTCCGGACCACCGTCCAAGCCGGCCCGCAACGCGGCCCCGCCGACACCGGCGTCCACGTCGTCGACGACCTCGTCCTCGAGATGGACACCGGCCAGCGCGGTGAGCCGACGCACTGCGGCCATATCCGCGCCGCGGGCCAGCCGCACTCGCACCTGCTCGGTCACCGGCCAGCCGTCGACCAGGCGCTGCCCGGTCAGGTCGGTGACCCTGTCCGCCGAGGCGGACAGTCGTGTTGCTGGAATCGGCCGGCGAATCGGTTCCCTGCGCCGAGATCGGCTGCTGCGCTTGACCACGAGCAAGCTCCCTCCACCACAACAAACTGCCAGGAGTGACCGTACCGTCGCTATACGACATTGTTCGATGGGTGGCGCCTGGTTCGGCGCCACTGTCACCCCTCGGTGCGGTTGTGGCTGCGCGGATCGTCCACGCGCCGTTGCCGGTAGATGGCGCCGTCGCGGGCGGTGGTGCGCCAGGGGCGGGCGTGCTGCACGGCGATGCGCAGCTCTGGGGCGTCACGGTCGAGCGTGGCGCAGACCAGGTCGGCTGTGCCATCGGGTGCGCAGCGGGCGAGCCAGCCGCCGTGAGGGCCGATAATTCCGGTGGGCATGGCGGTGCTGCATTGCGCGGGCACCGAGACGCTCACCCACTGGCTCATGGTGGCGGCGTGGCCCTGGGCGATCACGGCGAACATCGGGTCTTCGGAGAAGGTGGAGAACAGGACGCAGTCCACGCCCCTGTGCAGGTAGTCGAGGAACATCTCCGGGAAGTTGATCTCGATGCAAAGTGCCAGCCCCAGCTTGAATCCCGCGATGTCGAGGACGCTTGGTGTGAAGCCGGGGGTGTAGAAGCGGGTGATCTCCGTGTGGGAGAGGTAGCGCTTGTCGTAGCGGTCGACGATGCGTCCCTGGTCGGAGATCACGTACAGGCTGTTGTGCGGACGGTGCTCGCCGCTGAGTCGGTGATTGCTGCCCAGGATCACCCACAGGCCGAGTTCACCCGCGAGCGCGGCCGTCTTGTCCAGCTCCCGCCGTAGCATTGTCCAGTCGACGTTCCAGCCGGCGAAGTGGTCCTTGGCCTGCCCGGCGTAGCCGGACAGGGCGCCTTCGGGGAACTGCACCAAGTAGGCACCCTGCTGACGTGCGCGGCGCATGAGCGCACGGATTGCGGTGCCGTTGAGCGTGGCGTCGCAGGTGACTGGCGGTTGGGCGGCAGCGATCGTGAGAGTGGACGAGTCGTCCATTCGGCGGGCGTCGAGCATTTGGGGCGAGCCTCCTGGCGTCCATCGCGGGTGATCAGCTGAGGACTCGGACTCGGGGCCAGCGGTGGGCGGGGCGTTGCCGCGCTAGTCGTTGCGCGGACACGACCTGGCTGACTCGGGTCGGGTTGCGTTGCCAGATGCCGTCGAGAAGGTCATCGAGTCCGTGGGGTGCGCAGACAGCGATGTGCCCGCCGGCGTCGAGACGGATCGCGACGGCGGTGGCGTATTCGGGCCAGGTCGCGACCGCGTCGGCGATGCTTCGCAGCGCGGGGACGGGGTCGCCTCCGAATCGGGCGGGGTACCAGGTGTGCACGGCGGCCTGGTTCTTCGCCTCCCATGGCGGTCCGAGCCAGATCGCCGTCAGATGTTCGGTGGCGTGCTCGTCGTTGGTGCGGGTCAGGTCGGTGGGGTCGAAGAATGCCACGTCGATATCCCGAGCTTGCGAGAAGTCGAATCCGTGCCCGTAGCGTTGGTCCCACACCAGGTCCCTGAGGACACCGGCGCCGATCCAGGCGTCAGGTAGGCCCGAGTCCCGCACGGTGCGCAGCGCCCGCATCAGCGGCTGGCTCCCGCCAACCAGACCGCGTAACTCGTCATCGCGCATGCCCTCTTCACCTCCGGCAGGTCCAGGTTGATCGAGGTCGGGTCAGCTGCGGGGGTGCGGCAACCAGCTGGCCGTGGGCAGTCGTGGCTGCGTGCTGGTTTGAATGTCTCCAGGCAGCTGCGCGGCGTCTGGGTGCGGCGGGGTGCTGATGTGTTGCTGGTGGAGGCGGTGTGCGAGGTAGTCGCTCAGCGAGGTCGCGTGCGGCACGTCCGGGTCGGTGGTGGCGCCGGAAGGGGTGTAGTGGGTGTGCCGTAGCGGGGCCACGAACTCGGACGGGGGCGCGCCGGCTTGCAGACCGGTGGTGATCGCCGTGGACAGCGCCTCGGTTAGGCCGGCCAGGGTGGAGCCGTGTTTGCCGACGCGCAGCTCGACGTGAGTGAGCTGCCCGGACGAGGTGGCCGTGGTGAGGCGCCCCGTGGTGCCGTCCAGCACGAAATCAGTCGTGGTGCCGGCGTACCGGCGAGGTGCCCGCCGCTGCGGGTTGTCATCGCTCATTCTGCGTTCTCCCTGGGTGTGGTGGCGGTGGCCGTGACGGCGGTAGACAGGCCGGTGCTCGCGCTACCGGAACGACGTGCCAGTAGGCGACGTCCGCTGGGCGGGTTCGCGGCGGGGGTGTGGGGCGGGCTGTTCGGGGTGGTCTTCCATGGCAGGATCGCGGCGCTGGTGAGGGTGAGGGCGGCGGTTGCCGTGAGGGCGGTGCGGGGGCCGGTGGCGGCGGCGAGGATGCCGGCGGCTGCGATGAAGAGGGGTTGGGTGAGTTTGCTGGTGATGGACCAGGCGGTCAGGACGCGGGACAGGCAGTGCTCGCTGGTGTGGTTCATGCGGTAGGCGGCGAAGGTGGGATTGAACGTTCCCGCCATGAACAGCAGGAGTGTGTCGGCGAGGGTGATGATGATCAGGCCCGGTGTGCCGGGCGGGGCGAGGGGGATGAATCCCATCCAGAGGGTGCGGGCGACGCCGGTGGTGAGCAGGACCCTGCGGAGGCCGTATCGGGTGGTGAGGGGGCCGGCGGTGAGGGAGCCGAGGATGCCGCCGAGGCAGGGCAGTCCGAGGGCCAGGCCGTACTGCCAGGGCGCCAGGTGTAGGTCGCGGAGCATGAACACCGCGATGATGGGCGTGCTGGCCGTGATGGCGCCGCCGAAGACGACGGCGTTGACGAACAGTGCCCGCAGGCCCGCGTGGTGAAGGATGTGCCGCCATCCTTCGATGGCTTCCCGGCCCCGCCTCGGGGCGGGTTGCCGCGCAGGTGGCGGCGGTTCGGGGCTGCGCAGGCGGCGGATCCCGAGCGCGGACATCAGAAAACTCGCGGCGTCGACGGTGATGGACGCGGTAGCGCCGAGCCAGGACACGAGGACACCGCCGATGGGTGAGCCGAGGCTGTTCGCCGTCCACTGGGAGGTCTCGAATCGGCTGTTGGCGGTGACACGTTGATCGACGGTGACCAGGTGCTTCAGGTGTGCGCCGCTGGCGGCGCCGAACACGATGGTGCCGGCGGTCTGCACGACGGCGACGACGCACAGCTGCTCGTACGTCAGGGCGCCTAGCGCGGCGGCGATGGGGACGCTGGCCAGGGCCGCGAAGCGCAGCAGGTCGGCGCCGATCATCACGGGCCGTTTGCGCCGGAACTCCACCCAAGGGCCCAGGGGCAGGACGATGACCGCCGAAGCGAGGCCGGAGATCACCGCGAGCAGGGAGATCTGCAGAGCCGATGAGTCCAGCAGCAGGATCGCGACCAGCGGCAGCGCGCCCGCCCCGACGGCGGATCCCAGGTGGCTGACCGAGTATGCGCCCCACAGCCGGTGGAAGTCACGGCTCAGCGGGGGAGGTGCCTGTGAGCCGTCTGCGGGGCTGCGGTGGGCCCGCGGGATGGCGGTCGTCCGGTTCATGCCCATCGCATCAGTGCCTGAACGTCGCGGCGTGCTTGGCTGAGTAGCTGTCGCAGGTACGCGAGCCGGGACGTGGTCGAGTCGCCTGCTGGCAGCACGGTGTGCAGGCGGATCTCTCTGCAGGTCAGCAGGAGCAGGTTGACGTAGTAGGCCGTCGTGATGTCGGCGATGTGCACATGTTCGGCGATCGCGGCAGTGAGGGTGGGGCTGGCTGCGGCGCCGATGATGTGCAGTAGCGCGAGGTCGTAGCCGGGTAGGTAGCTGCCGGTGTGCTCGAAGTCGATGAGGGCGCAGTGCTCGCGGTCGAGGAGCAGGTTCGCGGGTAGGGGGTCGCCGTGTGCGGTGACCCGGTCCGGTCCGAGCTGGTCGACGAGGGTGTGTAGGGCGTGCTGGTCGGCGTCGTCGAGGAGTCCGGCGGTGTGTTCGGCGCCGATGCGGCCGTGGTAATCGACAGGTTGCGGCAGCGGCGGTGCTGGCATCCAGGCGGCGACGGTGTCGAGGGTGTCCAGGACCAGCTGTGCGGTGGCCGGGCTGACGTCGCGAGTGAGGTGGCGTTGGTCGTCCAGGCGCTGCCCAGGTAGCTGAGTCAGGACGGTCAGGCGAGCGTCGGCGTACAGGACCTGCGGCACGCGCACGGGGGGTGGCTGATCGGTGAACAGTTCGTACATGCGCAGCTCGTGTTGGCGCCGGCCTACCCAGTACGGGTCGTCGGTGGTCAACAGCTTCACGATCACCGGTCGGCCGTCGCGGCGGCCGGTGGCGACGACGGCCTTGTCGGTACGGTGCACCACCCGGCCGGTACCCACCCCTGCGGCAGCGGCACGGGCGACCAGCGCCGCGAACACGTCATCCGCCCCGTCCGCCACGAGACCGGCACTGCCTGCGCTGGACGTCTGGGGTGAAGTCATGGGACGGCCGGGAGCAGGTCGTCGTCGCGGCCGGTCAACGGCAGGCCGGCGACGGTGGCGATGCGCTCGATCGCTTGCTCCAGCATGGTGGTCTCCGGCAGGACGAGCTCGTTGGACCAGCCGAGGACGTCGCGCGGGGTATACCAGCTGCGCAGGTTTTCCGGCGACACCTCCGCCGCCAAGGGACGCGTCTCGTGGCGTCGCAAGGTCTCGGTAAGTGACACATCGAGGTAGACGAAGAGCGTTCGCCCACGGTGCGCGTCACGCAGCTCGGTGAGCATGCTCCGATAGCGGGCGGTGTGCATGATCCCTTCCAGGATCACGTGGTAGCCGTGGTCGAGGCAGAAGCGGACGTTCTGCGCGATGAGCGCGGGCGCGAGGCCGCCGGGCTTGTCGCGTTCCCTGAGCAGGATCCGACGGATATGGTCTTGGCCGACCATCGCGCAGCCGCGGCCGTGCCGGCGCCGCAACGCCGTGGCGATGGTGCTCTTCCCGGCGCTGGAATTGCCGCGGATGCTGATGAGGATCGTCTCGGAGTTGCCGGTGGGCGCCGCTTGGTCCATGACGGTTCTTCCTATCGCGAGGCGGGTCGGTGCTGTTGCGGGATGGGGCTGTCCTCGCTCGGGGTGGCGTCGTAGCCGGCGGCCTGAAGGGCGAACAGTTCGGCGTACCGGCCGCCGGTGGCGATGAGGTCGTCGTGGCTGCCGGCCTCGACGAGCCGGCCGTGGTGCAGGACGAAGATCCGGTCGGCGTGGCGGACGTTCGCGAGCCGGTGGGTGATCAGGATCGTGGTGGCCCGGCCCTTGCGGTCGCGGATGGCCTGGAACAGGGCGTCCTCGGCGCGGGGGTCGAGCGCGGAGGAGGGCTCGTCCATGATGAGCAGTTCGGCGTCGCGGAGGAAGCCGCGGGCGGCGGTGATGCGTTGCCACTGCCCGCCGGAGAGGTCCTGGCCTCGGGCGAAGGTCCGGTCGAGCAGTGTCTCGTACCCGTGGGGCAGTTCGGTGATCATGTCGTGGGCGACCGCGCGGGCGGCGGCGGACTCGATGAGGTCTTGCCGGGCATCGGTGTCAACGTTGCCGATGGCGATGTTCGTGGCCGCGGTGAACGGCCATTTGTGGTATTCCTGCGTCACTACCGCGATCCTGGCTCGCAGCCCGTCGATGTCGCACTCCGACATGGGCTGGCCGTTCCATTCGATGACGCCTTCGCTGGGGCTGCGGAGGGTGGCGATCATCGCGGCGAGGGTCGTCTTGCCCGAGCCGTTCTCCCCGACGAACGCGACGGTCTGCCCGGCGGTGATGGTCATGGTGACGTTGTCGACGGCGGGTGCGTCGCGGTCGGGGTAGCGCATGCTCACCCCGCTGACGGTCAGTTCCTGCAGCCGTTCGGGGCCCGTCGCGGACACCGGTCCGCTGCTGCCCGGGAGGTAGGCGGCGGCGCGGGTCATGAACCCGGTGTAGTCGTTGAAGTGCTGACCCTCGGTGTAGACGCGGTCGACCTGGAAGGTGACGATGGCGAGGGAACGCTGCGCGGACTGCACGGCGATCACGCACGTCGCCGCGGCGGCGAGGGGGATCTGCCCGTCGATCAGCAGCAGGCCGAGCAGGACGTACACCGCGGCGGTGGCTACTCCTCCGATCATCGCCCCGACCGAGGTGGTGGTGGTGACCCGCCGCGCCAGGACGAGCTGGATGTCGGTCTCGACCTGCATGACCCGGTCGTACTGGTCGAGCAGGAACCGGCGCAGCCCGTACGACCGCAGCTCCGGCGCGGATGCCCGCTCGGCCATCAACCGCTGCAACAGCCACAGCCGGCGCCGGCGCACCGACCCGGCCGTGTATGTCTGATACCGCAGGTGGCCCGCCCGCAGCGCCGCCCACCCGTTCGGCACCGTCGCCACCAACAACGCCACCAGCAACAGCGGGTGGATCACCACGACCGCGACCGCCACCGCCAGTACGCCGGCCAGCCCGGCGAGGAGGTTCATCGACGACTGCACCAGGCCGATCGCCGACTCGGTGCCTCGGGAGGCGCGTTCCATGTCGTCGGCGAACGCGTCGGCGTCGAACGCCTCCAGCCGCACCTGCGTGGACACCTCGAACAGGCCCCGCTCCACCTCCCGGCTCACCTGCGGCGTCAACGCGTTCTGCGCGTACCCCGTGGCGATGCCCATCCCCGCACGCAGCGCGACCGCCACCGCCAGCACGGCCAGCGCGGGCAACGCCGCCCGGACCTTGTCCGCGGTCGGCCCGCCGGCGAACAACTCCACCAACACCCGCTGCGTCGCCAACAGGCCGAAGGCCGCCATCACCCCGGCGCCGACCGTCGCTACCGCCACCACGCCCGTACGCAGCCGGTCTGCACGCCAACTGACGCCCAGAGCGGCCCAGACAAGCCGGGGGAGTTCCGCGAAGACGGTGAACACGCCCGCTTCCGCCCGGGCACGCACTCCCGTCTCCCACCATGTGGCCCGTAGCTCCGGCAAGACCGACTCCGGTCGCGCGATGCCCGGCTGGCCCGCTGTACTGGGGTTCTGTGTGGTGGTCGTCTGCGTCATGGACAAACATCCTCAAAGTTATGCAAATGGATGGCAGCGGGACGTGTGTGAGTCGGGCCGGTCGCCCGAAGGCGACCTCCCGCAGATCGGATCTTCAGCAGAGGGCTACGAGTCGAATCGTGGATGCGGCTGGCCCGTGTAGGGCCGGGGGTCAGGTGACCGGCAGCCCGTTCTCCAGGTACCTGGTGAACCCTTGGCCGCGTGCTTCCCGGGCCGCGGCGACGCGTCGGGCCAGCAGCGCCGGCAGGCGTTCATGGGCCGCCGGCTGGTCGCACCAGGACCAGCTGCGCAACTCTGTCGGCGGCAAGACGATCCGGTCCGTCTGCTCGGACGTGAGCGTGCCCGCATCGAAGACGAACATGACCCCCTCGGTGCGGCCAGGCTGCGGTGGCACCCAGTCCATGACCAGCAGCCGGCCGGGCGTCAGGGTCAGCCCGAGTTCCTCACGGCACTCCCGGACCGCCGCCTGGTAGGGCGACTCGTCGGCCTCGACGCACCCACCGGGGATCTCCCACGAGGCCTTGTATGCCGGCTCGACAAGCAGCACTCGACCGCGGGGATCGGTCAGGAGCAGCCCTGCGGCCATCCGCTTGCGAGGTAGATCGGCGGTGAAGTCACGGCGTTCGGCGGGCATGAGTCGACCGTAGGACGCCAGCCGTCCGACACGCCCGCCGCGCCGTGCCACGACATTGTCGGCAGATTCCGCTGCCGACTCCGACAAGACGGCGACATCGTCGGCCGCGCGTGACCCCTACCGGCGGCCAACGCAGCCGCTAGGCTGCCCGGCTGTCGACCAACCCCGTCCGACCCCCGACAGCCCTCAGTAACCGACCCAGGAATTGTCGGAGGCGGCGGATACGGTCTGCCCGCACCGTGACCGCATCTCGGCACCGCCAGGGGGTGGCAAACCATGGCCGACGACGAGATCACGACGGCACGGCGCGCACTCGGCCGCCACCTCGCACAGCTGCGCAAGCAAGCCAACCTCACCCAGCAGGGCCTCGCCCGGCTCGTGCAGTACGGCCGCAGCTCCGTCGCCAACACCGAGACCGGCCGCCAATACCCCGAGCGCGAGTTCTGGGCACGCTGCGACACCGCCCTGCACACCAACGGCACCCTCACCCAGGAATACGACCGCCTCACCAGGCGAATCCAGCGGCACCAACCACAGCCACCGTCGGTCCCGTCGGCGAAGAACCCGCACCGGCCGCAGCCCGCCGCCAGCACCGATTCCAGTGCTGACGAATCGGCTCTCTGGGAAGACGAGAACAGCATCAACGCCCGCCGAGCCGCGCTGAAGTCCTGCAACGACGAAGACACCCGACTCAGCTACCTCGAAGACGAGGTCCGAAAGGCGATCGCCGACAACGAACGCCTCCCGCCAGCAGTCCGCCTGGCGCGCTTGCGGCCGTTGCGTACCTGTGTGGATGAGCTCATGGCCGGGCAGCAGCACCCACCACAACGCGCCCGGCTCTACACCCTCGCCGTCCACCTGTCCGGGCTGCTCGGCGCCCTCGCCCTGGACCTGGGTGCGATCCGGGTTGCGCACGCCTACGCCGCCGAAGCCTTCGACCTCGCCGAAGCCGCTCAGCAACCTGAGGTGCGGGCAACACTGATCGCACTACGCCGAAAACATCCCGCCTTATCGATGGACGGCCGGGCCGCGGCTTACCCGCGCGATGATGCGTCGGGGGCCGGCGGTGCCGGCTAAGCACCGAGTCGGAGGAGGGCAGATAGACCCGGCCGTACGAGAGCTCGGAACTGTGGGAAGGTGGGCCATATGGGCTTCTTCGACCGGCAGGTAGCGGCATCGGACGTCGCGCCAGAACCGATCAGACAGCCCCGTCCCGCCTGGATGAAACCCGAGGCGGTGATCCCCGGTGTCGTGGCCGAAAGCCACGTGCTGGTCCACACCGATCGCGTCGCGGTCGCGATCAGCGGCCTGCTCGCCTACCCCGCGGGCTTCGAGTTCAGCGTGACCGCGGTGCTGCGTACGCCCGACCGTCGGGCTGATCTGATGCACCACCACCGGGTCGGGTACTGGGCCGGGCAGCCCGTGCCAGCTGATTTCCTCCGGGTGGGTGTGCAGTTCGCTGACGGGAGCACTGTCACCAACATGGATCGGCGCTCACTCACGCTGCTGGATGCTGAGCCCGCTGGCCGGTTGTTGTTTCCGGGCACCGCTGAGTCGGATGCCCGGCGGCACGTGGCGCACTACTGGGTTTGGCCGCTGCCGCAGCCCGGGCCCGTCACCTTCGTCTGCGAGTGGCCGGCGTACGACATGCCCGAGTCGCGGCTGGAGGTCGACGGCCAGGTGATCCTCGACGCCGCCGCGCGGGCGGTCCGGCTCTGGCCCGACACCGACGAGACGACCGACTAACCACGCTCGGACCGCCCGCCCCGCTCAGGCACCCGCAGGTTGCTGCGGTCTGGGCAAGGTCCCGCCTCTGCTGTCACCTTTCGCCGGTGTCGCCGCGCCGGTTGGCGTCACCGCCTAGGTGCGATCAGGCACGGTCATCTCGCGGCTCGGTGGACCGGCCGTGATCGTCGTGCAGATGCTGAGCAGCGCAGAGTGGTTGCGCAGCTTGGTGTACCCCTGGGGAGGATGGAATGCGCCCAGCTGAGCCCTGAGCTGCTCCAGCGACATCCCCGGGTACTCCGCAACTCGTTGGATCGGGATCGCGAAGGCCTGGTCCAGGTCCTGGACGTACTCGAGCACCGAGGCGCCGTTGCCGGGGCGAGCCCGTTCGGCGATCTCGGCAATCCGCTCCGGAGTGTCGACGATGGCGGGCCCGAGGTCGATAACCGCCCCGAGCCGGGCGACAGGCCAGGTGAGGTAGACGTACCAACGCGCTGACTGGCCGGTCAGGAACCGGCGTCGGAACTCGTGCGTCTTCTCGCCTGCCCAGAGGAGGTCGTAGTACAGGGGATTCAGCGACATGAGGATGGGCTCGCGGCCGTCGTCAGCCGCGTCGCCGTTCCCGAATGAGCTCGGTTGGCCGCTACGAGAGATCACGTTGCTGACCGTGCCAGCACCTCCGAGGCCAACTGCGCCACCGGCAGCTGACCATCCAGCACCACCGTGTCGGCCGGCAGCATGCTGACAGCCGCAGCGCAGCGGGCTACCTGTTCCAGCCGCCAAGCACGTACCTGCGCATCACGATCCGGGTCATCCGGCCAGACGGACTGCGCCGCGATGCGCGTCCGTAGGACGTCGGTGGGCACGTCGATGAAGAAATAGTCGACAAGCACCTCGTGGGCCCGCAGCCGGCCGAAAATCTCGTCAAGATACGACGGCACCACCACGGTCATCGGTACGACAAGCGTCCGTCCGTACTCCTCAAGCAGCGCCGTTGCTGTATCCGCGACGCTACGCCGCCATACCCGCAGGTCTTGAAAATCGCCACTCGCGGGCGGCGGAACGATCTCGCGGAGCATGAACCCTGGCAACTCCGCATCGAACATCAGCAGCCGAGGGTCATCCGTCGTCAACTGCTGCGACAGAGTCGTCTTCCCAGCGCCGAACGCACCGTTGATCCAGATCACGCGCACGTGTCGCTCCTCAGGCCTCCGGCGGATTCACTAGTAATTGATCTAGGAGGGGGTGGCTCGTCCAGCCGAGGGCAGCCAGTTTGCCTGCGGGCAGGAGATCGTGAGCAGACCGTGCGTCTTTGTCAGCACCGCTACGTTCCTTCCGATGAACCCGATGATGCTGTCGAGTTGCCTGCCCCGGCGTGCGTGCGACGATGGCTCCATGAACCACGGCAGCGCCGGCTTGGTTATCTGGGACGTTGACGGAACGCTCATCCCCGCAGACTTGCGCTGGCTGACGCGAGCGATCTCTCGCGCCTACGGCATGGCCGAGTCGGAGGTTGTCTTCCCTGACAAGAAGGTGCACGGCTATACGGACGAGTCGATTGCCATCGACACGGCGATCACCTCGGGCGTCGACGCGTTGGCTGCGGAGGCCGGCATACCCGCCTTCCGCGAGGCCATCGCCGCGGTAATGCAAGAGGGCCGGCGGGAGCTGGCTGAGGTGCAGCCACCGTATCCAGGTGCTGCGGCGAGCATCGCGGAGCTGCACGGCCGTGGTTTCCACCAGACCGTGCTGACCGGCAACCTGCGCTCGGCCGCCGAGGTGAAGCTGCAGGTGTCGGGCTTGGACGAGTTTCTCGATCTCCGCATCGGCGGGTTCGGGTCGGACGCTCGAGACCGCTTCCAACTCCCGGCGGTCGTAGCTGGACGCTACCTCGCGACCTACGGCCAACAGCTCGATCCTGATCGAGTAATCGTCATCGGGGATGCGCCCAACGACATCGCCTGCGCACGTCACGCAGGCTTCCATGTCGCTGTTGTCGCTCACCGGATTGGACATCAAGAGTTGGCCTCCCACCACCCTGACGTGGTACTCGACAGTCTTGACCCAACGGCGGTAGTGGCGGCGGTTAACTCGCTGTGGGCTTCGGGCGGGTCGCCGGCTACCTCTTAGGCAGCCATTTGCTCCTCAAGTTCGCGTACAACCGGCTCAGCGCGCCAACGGGCCAGCCGCTCTCGGGCTCGTTGAGCTCGGGCGATGCCCCGCTGGTTGCCGCCGGCCTTCAGCTGACCGAAGGTGTCGCCGAGCAGAGTGCAGGATCGCTCCAGCTCGCCGGTCTCGGCGTAGGCGCTCGCGAGGTCGACCGCCGCAGCGAGGGCGACGTTGATGTTCGCGGAGTCGTGTTCGAGCGCTTGTACTGCACCTTCGAGCACCCCCACAGCCTGCTCGGGCTGGCCGAGGAGAAGATGGCATGTGCCCGCGTAGACGTGGAGACGGGCGTTGCTCCAGTCGCTGTAGAGGCCGACACAGTCAATCGGTGACAAGTCGTTGACCGCTGCCTCTGCTCGCCCTAGGGCAGCGGTAGCCTCGCGCGGAAGTCGTAGGGCGGCATAGGCCTGGGCCTGCTCGGCGGCTATGCGAGCTCGCGCGGCGGGGCTGAGATCTGCGGAGGCGCGATCGGCCTCGTCGAGCAGCCGCAGGCCGATCATGACGTCACCATCGGCTTCGATCAGCGTGGCGGCTTGGAGGTTACTCTCGAAGATTCGTGCGGTGGCGCTGATCCTGCGGTCACCGAGCCTGTCGCCCAACTGGCGGGCGTAGGCGCAGTGAGCGATTGCGAGAGCACGATTGCCCTGCGCACTCCACAGCCGGCTGGCGACGACCGAAGCTTCGGCGAGCATGGCCCCAATATCAGCACGGATGGGTGCACGGCCGGCTTTGCGGTAGAGCGTCGACAGGCATTCACGGTGCGCCTCGATCAGCCCCAGCAGCACATCGGGTGACACGGCTTGGCGTTGTTGCGCCAGCATGCTGGTCAGCGTGGAGAAGGTGTGCCACTCGCCTGCCAGGTAGTCGCCGCCGACCCTGCCGGCTAGCGCCTCAAGAGCGGTGGAGGACGACGGCTCTGGAGCAACCTCAAGCGGCTGAGGTGCCGGCACACTGCTCGGCACGTGTCGGGCGCTGGCGTGGCGGATCCGATCGTATTCTCGGGCCAGACTGCCGCCGGTCCGCAAGAGCTCATCGCATTGGGACCAAAAGTTCCGCCCCACTCGCTGACGGCCGGTCTCCACGTTCGCGATCGTGCTTCGTCCGTAGTTGACAAGAGGCGCAAACGCTTCTTGCGTGTAACTGGCGGCCTTACGGCTGCTGGCGAGCAGCTGGCCAAGAGCGATCCATGCCTCGGCAATTTCTTGCGGTGGAACGCTCGGCATCAGCAGCTCCCGATGGAGACGAACGTCCGCACGAGGCGACACGTGGTGGCGTGAGGACACTCTAGTGCGGAGCTGTGGTGCGTCGGTTACTCAGCGGCTTCTTCCAACATTCTTCCGACAAAATTCCGACATCGCTCTCGCGTTGGCCGGAATTCGCGTGACCTGAGACTTTCGTATGCTCCCTGCTCGTGACCCGTGCGCTAGAAAAAAATGATCATGAGGTTGAAGCCAAGTACCAGGTCAGCGACCTGGAAGAGTTGATCACGGCGCTCGCCCAGCGGCAGGTGGCGTTGACGGAGCCGTCGGTGCAGGACGACCAGGCGTACGCGCCAGCCGGCTGGTCGTACGGGATGCCGAAGATCGGTGTTCCGTTCGCGCGTCTGCGCACGCAGGAGGGCCGCCATCTGTTCACCGTGAAGAAGCCGATCGACAACGAGATGGCGTGCCTGGAGCACGAATGCGTGATCTCCGACCGCGACGCGGTGCACGAAGCGCTCGCCACGATGGGCTGGGTGCCAACCGTGCGAATCGTCAAGCAGCGTCGAACCGGTGATTGGGGTGGCGCGACGGTGTGTGTAGACGTCGTCGATGGGCTCGGCGCGTTCATCGAGGTAGAGCGGGTGGTCAACTCCCAGCGTTCGGGTGAGCAGGTGCAGCACGGACTCGATGCGATGATTCGATCACTGGGCGTTCCGGTGTTGCGGGTCGCGGACACCTACGACACCTTGATTTGGAACCTGACGAGCGCTGCTCGGGCATCGTCGCCGACCTGACGGGGCGGCCACGCCTGTTGCCGCCCCGGCTGTGCCGGCCGCACAACTGGCCGCAAGGCCGGCGCGGCTGCCGGTGATATCGGTCGGCCTGAGCTGCCGCATCCGCTAACTGGGCACCTCAGGAGTGTCCAACTTTAGGTTCCTCAATGCAACCCGATTGGCGACTATTGAGGAACTCCTCAAGCTTCTTTATCTGGGTTCGATCCGAATGTGGCTTCTATGTCGAGAAACTCAAGCAATAAGGCGAGAAGGTGCTTTCCATCCATGAGCTGTATGCTGTGTTCCGCAGCAAGCGCCTGTGCTGCCGGCGCGAAACTGCTGCTGGTTACCAGTACACCGGACTCTGCTTCTGCGACTTGCATAGCGCCTAAAAGTTGACGCACTGCACTTACGGCCACGGGCCACCTTGAAAGCTTCACCTCTATGATGGTCGCGCCATCGCCACGGTTAGAGTGAGGATGCTTCGCCAAAATGTCATAACCAAGGTCCTCCTTTGCTGGCGTGGATTCAATATTTGCGTATCCCATGGCAGTAAAGAGTGCCAGTATGAGCTGTTCGAACATGACTACCGACAAATTGAATAAGTCAGGTTTAGCCTCTGCCTCACTGCCAGGATGGCGGAGGTCACCCAACAGTGCCTCAACTCTCGTCATCACCTCGGACTCGCGTACTGCACGTACTGTGTCATCGCTTACGCTGCCTGGGAACTGGTGCGCAGCAACCTCAAGAAAACCCGACAGCGTTAGGAGTTTTAACTCTGCACCAGTGCGCTCGAAGAGTTCTTGTCGCAACTCGGGGCGCGCCCTATCGGGAGCGCCCTTCTTGTCGAGAATCCACCAATCTCCCTTGACGTCGTTCGTGACTAAGGCTACGCGGCCATAACGAGAAACTTGCGATGCGTGGTCTAGAACTTGGCTCCAAAGTATGTAATCGCCGGCCGAACGATAGGCTGAAGCCTTGTCTGCGTCTTTGTAGCCAGGTGGGATCCCGTTGGGGAAGCGGAATTCTATGGCCTCCTTGACAAGCCGCATCAAGCGTTCCTGCGTGTAGGGCTCACCAATTTTTCCCTTGGTGATGTCTTCAAGGTGCGCGAGGATAGGGTCTTCGGAAGTAATTTCGCCCGGCCCGATGTCATGCTCATCTTGCAGTGCCTGCAGCTCTGCCAATGCGGGGTCCATGGCCCCGTCGAGTCTAGCCATGATGGATTGTTCGTCGAGTCCGTACGCTTGCGGCTCCCACTTACGGTCCGTCATATTGTGTTGTCGAAACTCGATCAGCCTGACTATCGATTTCCTGATCTCGGCTACGGCTCTTGTGTTTGCTTGCGACAGTAGTAATCGAGTCTCTCGAAACTGAGACATCTTGCCCCTTACGACGTCCAGGCGATTCCGATGAAACTCGCTTGCGGCCTGGTGGGGAATCCAAAGACGTCCTTCAACCGACCTTAAGGTTGTGAAAATCTGCTCACGCGCCAAGGTCGTTACCCTGTAGAGATGCAACAATACGTTCGCGTCTAGAACTACGAGTCCTTGGCGTATGAACGGGCCGGGGTTGGGATCGGGTTCCACCCAGGCGCGGAAGGAGTCGGACAGCCCCAAGTTGCGCCATCCATCGCCCTGCTGCGGTTTGCTCACATGGCCAAGCTACTTGTCGCCTAACCAGGGGGTCCAGTTACTTGGCGTCATCACGCAATGACTCGATGTCTGTCGAGGCGGCGACCGCGCGCCCGGTGGTCCGGCTCCTCGCACCGAACTGGTGTCTACCGTGGTTCTACGAGATACACGTTCACGAACTGGAGAAGAGGGCTGGAGTGGCCCTCCCAGACCGTTATAGCGAAACCCAACTCGCTTTGCTGGCGCGTCAATCTGTCGTGGTGCCTCGGCCCCACGTAGCGGTCGGCGTCAGTTCCCGACGGGGCAGCGGACACGGTCACGCTCCGACGAAAACGAGCGGAACAGGCTATCGAACATAAGCATTTTCGGCGACCTGCTGTAGCCAATCTAAGGGATGTCTCGTAATCCTGGTGTTTGTCCGTTGAGGATGGTCGGGCAGGATCCCCGGGGTGCAGGTGATCACGGCAGCTCGTTCGGAGTGGATCTTTCCGTTCACCGGGTTGCAGCCCGCTCAGTTCCGCACGCTGGTCCGGTTGGTCGCCGAGCGTGGCGGTGAGGGCATCGCTGATGGCCGGCCGGGCCGGCAGTGGGCCCTGGAACTGGCCGACAGGGTGTTGCTGGTCGCCGCGTACTGGCGTACGAACCTGACGATGCGCCAGATCGGTCCGCTGTTCGGGGTGTCGCACTCCGCGGCGCATCGGGTCATCGACACCCTCGCGCCGCTGTTGGCCCTGGCGCCGGTGCGCAAACGGCCGATCGAGCAGATCGCGATCGTCGACGGGACGCTGATCCCGACCCGCGATCACCACCTGGCCGCCCGGAGCAAGAACTACCGCTACTCCACCAACCTGCAGGTCGCCATCGACGCCAGCACCCGCCTGGTCATCGCCGTCGGCGACCCGCAGCCGGGCAACCGCAACGACACGATCGTCTACCGCACCTCGGGCATCGCCGAGACGTTGGACGGGCGGCCGGTCATGGCCGACGGCGGCTACCGAGGCAACCCCGAGGTGATCATGCCGTACCGCAAGCCCACCGACGGCACGGATCTGCCGGACTGGAAGCAAGCCCTCAACGTCGAGCACCGCACCGTCCGAGCAGGGGTCGAACACGCCCTGGCCAGGATGAAGAACTTCAAGATCCTGCGCGACTACCGCCGCGCCGGCCACACATTGGCCGACGCCGCCTCCGGCATCGCCAACCTCCACAACATCATCCTCACCGGCTGACCACCAGCCCGATGCCGGGCAACGCCTTCAACCAGTTACGAGACATCCCTTAGTCCGCTTGTGTAGGAGATGACCCATGCCGCTCCGGTTGATCTGCTCATGGAGCTCAGTCCGTCGTCCTGCTCTGCTCGTCTCTAATACCTCAGCCTCGGGGGAAAGGAGGTTCGGCGGCGAGCAGACACAGAATCGATGGCGATGCTGTTCAGAACAGTGACGGTATGGCGGCGACTGACTGCTTCGCAACTGTGCGCGGGATAACGTTGAGGCACGCAGCGAGTGCTGAGTGGTCGCTGAGTCTGACCTGACGGGGCTGGTGTAGGTAGCTGCTGGACAACACCTGAGGCACCAGCCTGGCGCCGGCGTGGAGGTAGTCGAAGCGGTATCCGTTGCCGTTTCTACCAATCCAGCTGTGCGCCTGCACTCCGGGGTGTAGAGCGCGGTGAACGTCGATGAGCCCGAGTGCGTCGAGGGCGTCGAGGAACTCGTACTCGAAGGATTGGAAGCCGGGGTAGCGGGGTTGGTGGTCGCGGCTGATGACGTTGTAGTCCCCGCCGACGACCAGGTGTGCGCGGTCGGCGGCGGATAGTCGGGTGAGTGCGTCGGTGACGGTAGTGAGGAAGGCTCGCTTTTTGGCGAGTTTGGCTGGTGCCCGGTCGCTGGAGGGGACGTAGAGGCCGAGGATTGTGACGTCGGGGTGGGTGTCGAGGGTGACGGCGGGGGCGCGGCCGGGCAGGCTGATTCCGGCGGTGAGGTCTGGGGCGAGCCGGGTCGGGATACGGCTGGCGATAGCGCACCCTCGGTCGCCGTCGAGTGAGGGCTGGTGGGTGACGACCATCCCGGCCGCGCGAAGACCGGCAAGCAGGTGCCGGGTGCCGGGTCCATTGCTGGTTTCGGTCAGGATGACCAGGTGGTCGTCGCGCTGGAGTAGCCAGGTCAGCAGGTTCTGCGCGCGTGCGAGGGCCGCGGCCTGCACGTTGATCGTCAGGATGGACAGCACGGGGAGCCTCGCTGGTCAGGGGCCGTCGGCGGGTAGCAGGCCGAGGATAGTGTCCACGACCCGCTCGGGGGTGAGGCCGTGGCAGACGACGACGTGTTGGCGCCACTGCTGCCGGTGTAAGTGAGCCGCGGCCTCGCGGTAGAGGGCGAGTTCCTTCTCGGGTGAGCCGGCGAGCTCCAGCCTGGTCAGTTGTGGCCGAGCTGCCAGGCGGGTGCGGATGACCTCTGGGTGGTCCTCGAGGTAGACGACGGTGGCGGGCAGGACATAGCGGTTGTAGGACCAGATCTCGCCGAGGTCGAGCCCGTCGATCCGCTGCAGCACTAGCGAGGAGGCGACGTACCGGTCGGTGACGACGTGCAGTCCGTCGTCGAGGCGGGGGATGATCTCTGTTTCGATGTGCGCTGCACGGTCGGCGGCCAGGGCGAGGGCCAGGGCCTTGCCATGTAGGAAGGATTCCTGCCTGCGCAGGAGTTGGCCCAGGGGTGTGCGGGTGGGCTCGCCGGTCAGGTGGACCCCGGCCGATCCGAGTTCGGCGAGACTGTCGGCCAGGAAGCGGGCAATAGTGGTTTTGCCAACGCCATTCGGGCCCTCGACGGCGATGAACAGACTGCTCACCCCTTCGACGGGGACAGCGGCAGCAGGCGACGACCGTTGGGTGCCGTGATGGGGCACTGCTCGGTGTCGACGTCGCCGATGCGGCCACCTGCGGCCACGACCGCGGCCGGGCAGCCCTTGCCGCACTGCCCGGCCATCTCGCAGGAGCCGCAGGTCGGGTTGGCGCCGAGTTGGTAGCGGGTGTGGAAGTCGTAGGCGTCGAGGCTGGGGGCGGCCTCGCTGTCGAGGATGTTGCCCGTCAGGAACTCGGTTTCACTGTGCACCGAGGCGGGCGTGCGGGCGGCGAAGACCAGGTAGGGGCAGACGGCGACCTGCCCGTCGACGAAGACGTGGATCAGCTTGCCGGCGTCGCAGCCACCCAGCGGCAGGTTGTCGTTGGGGAAGCGAATACGTACGAGATCGAGCTGGTCAGCGAAACGATCAGTCACCGCCCGGATCGCGTCCATGGCAGCTGCGGTCGCGGCGAGCTTGCCGCGGCTCTTCACTCCTCGCCCGAAGGAGGAGAGCGGGTTCATCAGCACGTATTCGGCGCCGACATCGACGGCGAACGCGCACAGATCGGCGAACTCTTCCGGCGTGGTTAGCGCGTTGGGCGTGGACAGCAGGCCCTTGAGTAAGCCGGCGTCGGCGAACTTGCGGGTGGTCGCGACGGTGGTGTCGAACGACGACCGATCGCCGCGGAACTTGCCGTGGCTTTCGGGCCGGAATCCGTCGAAGGACACGTTGATGTGTACGTTGCCGAGGGCGGCCAGGGCGTCGATGTCCGCGTCGCGGGTCAGCGTCGCGTTGGTGCAGAGGCCCACCGGTAGTCCTCGGTCGGCTACTGCCTGGCACATGGCGATCAGGTCGGGGTGCACGAACGGCTCGCCCCCGGTGAGCGTGAGGCGTTCGACGCGGGAGTCCAGCAGCCGCGGCAGCACGCGGGTGGTGAAATCTGCCAGGGACAGGTCGGACCAGGCGGAAGTCGACGAAACGAAGCAGTGGGCGCAGTGCAGGTTGCACCGTTCGGTGACCTGCACCAACGCCTTGCGCCCGTCGCCACCGACGGAGGTGCGGAAATAGCAGGACGAGGCGTGGGTGTCGACGACGAGGCGCTTCACGAGGATCTTCCTGCAGTAGGTGATGGGCGGCTGGTGTTGAGGAGCGGCGGTGCTCCGAGTAGGTCCACTGCGGCTCGGAGTTGCCGGAGGACGACTTCGGTATGGCGCCGATCGGCAGAAGCTTGGTAGTGGCCAGCGGCGGCGGTAGCGAGCAGCCACCAGGCTGCCCACACCCGGTGCCAGCCCAGCGCCCATCGGACAGCGGGAAGCCCGCCCCGGTCGACTTCGGCGTCGGGATGCCCGCCTGCGGCGACGTAGGCCTTGATAAGTCTGGCGAGGAGTCGGGGTTCGGTGGATGTGCGGGTGCCGAACCAGGTGGCCAGGTCGAGGAGGCCCGGTCCGGTGAATGCCTTGGCCCAATCGACGAGGCGGCAGCCGGTGCGGCTGACGTGCAGCGACGTGCGGTGGAACTCGCCGTGGCACAGCCCGAACGGTGGCCGCTCGGCACCGTCGGCCCTCTGTTGTGCGGTGGCAGCGAGTCGCTGCAGCACCGCTTCGATCCCTTTCGCGTCGTGGATGAAGCGCCCTTGTCGACGGAGCTCGTCTAACGCGTCGAGTCCTTGCTCTGGCAGCCGCGCCAGTCCCGCTTCGTCGAAGGTCGGGAGGTTGGGGATGCCGGCAGTGGCGTGAACCCATCGGGCCGTGGCGGCAACCTCTGCGGACGTCGCGGGCCGGCGAGGCTCGCCAAGGTCTTCCATCAGCATGCCCACCCCGTCGGGGCGCATTGTGTAGCCGTCCAGCAGCGGGACCGGGGCTTGCCGGTTGTTGAGCGCGCGAAGGACGGTCGCTTCGCCGGTGAACGGTGCGGTGGCGAGCTTGCAGACCAAGCTGCTGCCATCGGGGAAGAACCAGCGCTCGACCGAAGACAGCTCCCATGTCTGGATGATGTGTCGCCGCGTCGGTACTCGTCGTGATGCGGCGAGCAGGTCGACTCGTAGTCGCGTGCGGAGCTGCTCGTCGAGCACGGCGCTGATCACCGTGCACCCGCGCCCTGCGCACAAGCAGTGGCGCGTTCGAGCGGCGTGAGGGCGGCGTCGAGGTGTGCCGACATGCTGGCGGGCACCCGAGGATGTGCGGCGCGTTGGAAGGCCCGGAAGTACGGCAGTAGTCCGCGTAACACAGGGCGCCGGTCGAAGAAGTCTGATGCATTGCCGGTGCTCTGGGCCCGGCGTAGCAGCGAGGTCAGGGCGACGATCTTGTCGGCGGTCGAGGCCAGCAGGACCGGCTGGTCGTCGACGTGGATGGGCGGGTCGGGTTCATCAAGGGAACGATGTTCGGCCTGAAGGACGGCGATGATCCGGGCGACCTCGATCCCGTATGCGGCGGTGAGGGCCTGGTAGACGTCGGGCTCCGCCGGGGCAAATTCCGGTGCGTCGTGTAGGAGCGCGGCGACGATGACGTCCTGCGATGGGGCGGGGACGTGTTGCCCGATGGTCACTGCGACGCGCAGCGCGTGGACCAGGGCTGGTCGGTCATCGATCGTGTGCCCCGCGCACCACGTTCGAGCGTCGCAGAGGGCGCGGTCGATGGCGACGGGACGGGGAGGCGATAAGACCGTCATACCCTGATACCTCCTGATTGCCGTACGATCGGCGGCATGTCGGGGCCCCTTCCGCAGTGGTGTGAGCAGACCTGCGTGGTGTGTCCGGCTCAGCAGCTCGGGCCGGGCCAGTTCGATGTCATCGACCGGCCGGGACCCGAATTCGCGTACCGACCTGACCTCGGGTGGCGGGCAACCGCGGACGGTGTCGCCGTTTGCGTTCATCCGTTCCGGGTGGGCCTTCCCGCCGGCCGGTACGCCTCGGCCGGGGAACTGGTCCCCGATCAGGCGCCCCGACCGGCGCCGACGGCGGCGGCGCTGGAGTTGCCCGCCGACCTGGTGGACCTGGAAGGTTGGCTCGTAGCCGTCTTGCGGGAGGCACCCGCCGAAGGGATCTTTGCCGCTGTGGCCCGCGCCGAGCGGCTGGCCGCCGAACGGTTCGGAGCGAAGGAAGCGGTGACGGCCCTGCGGCGGGTGCTGTCGGTGGAGTTGGCTAACCGCTGACCCCGGCGGCGACCGGCTCGTTCCGGTCGAAGTCGAAGTCGTGGCTGCGTCCGTCCCGGCCGAGGCCGGCCGCCTGGTAGCGCTCGTTGAGCAGGCCGAGACGTCGATTCACCTCGGCTGAGTCCAGCCAGTACCGCAGTGGTTGCTCTCCCCACCCGGCGGCGGCGTAGTAGGCGTCGGTGATGCCGCCGCGGGTGTAGGTGAACTCCTCCAGCTCGGTGGCATGGGGGAAGGTGACACCCAGGTCGCTCTGCAGGCGCGTCATCAGGGTGAACTGGGCCAGCACGGCGTGGATCATCTCGTCCACCGGCGCCGGCACCAGCAGTTCGGCGGCGTGCTCGTCGCCGCCGGAAAGCTCGAACACGGCAGCTTTGAGCGCCAGCACGCGCAGCGCTTCGTCCAGCAGCGGAGCGGCATCGCGCTCCAGCGACCAACGGCTGATAGCCGGGTAGCCGGTGAACGTGGCCCAGCAGGTGGAGTACTTCATCGACGAGCTCTGCAGCCGGCCGTAGGCCGGGTGCGCCTGCATCTTGTCGAGGATCTCGGCGGCCCGACGGCCAACCTCTCCGACCTCCGGCATGGATGAACTGGTCATGGTGCATGCCCTCCCAAGCGGTCGTGGACACGGCAGACCGTCGCGCCGCATTGCGGCTGCGGTCCCTCATCGCCTGCGACGTCGACGCGGGCGATGACTAGAACATCAAAAGTCGCCGCTGACCGTGTCGATAAGGGCTGCCGTGCATCTCCGACAATCCGCTGACATTCACCTACGGCGGATGTTGGGGGTGCCGTGAATGTCAACGGAATGTCAGAACCGTCTGACGGGGCTGGCCGACATTGATCGATCTCGTCTTAGGTCGCTCTATGTCGGCGTCATCGCCGCTGCTGCGTACTCACCAGCCAGCGAAACCGCTCACCGAAGAAGATTCACCGTGCCTGTCGCCAGGAGTTCCATGCCACTGCTGATCACACCGCTGGCGGCGCATTCGGCCATCGCGCCACAGCTGCTGCCGTCGAGCGGGCAGGGCCGCGGAGGCTCCTTCGCCCGGCCGACGTGTTTAGCAAGCGCAAATTTCCATCCCACTGATACCTGAACCCGCGGAGGATGTTGTGCACGAGCAGGATTTGGCCCGCTATGGCTATCGCCAAGAGCTGAGCCGGCAACTGCGGTTCCGGGATCTGATCGCGTACGGCCTGGTGTACATGGTGCCGATCGCGCCGATGGCGATCTTCGGCAGCGTCTACGCCGGCTCCGGCGGCATGGTCGCTCTGGCGTACGTGATCGGCGTGGTGGCGTTGGTGTTCACGGCGTTCTCCTATGCGCAGATGGTGCGGGCGTTCCCGATGTCGGGCAGCGTCTACAACTACGCCGGCCGGGGGATCAGCGCGCCGGTCGGGTTCCTCGCCGGCTGGGTGATCCTGCTCGACTACGTCCTCGTACCGGGGCTGTTATATCTGGTGGCGTCGGTGGCGATGCACTCCACCGTGCCGGCGGTGCCGGTGTGGTTGTGGCTGCTCGGTTTCGTCGCGGTCAACACGGTCGTCAACTCGGTGGGGATCCGGATGACGGCGGTGGTGACTCGGGTGATGCTCGTCGGTGAACTGATCGTCCTGGCGATCTTCCTGGCCGTCGCCGGCTGGGCCCTCGCGACCGGGAAGGGCCGGTTCAGCTGGGAGGCGTTCTACAACGCCGACACGTTCACCTGGTCGGTGGTGGCGGGGGCGGTGTCGATCGCGGTGCTGTCGTTCCTGGGCTTCGACGGCATCAGCATGTTGGCCGAGGAGTCCAAGGGTGGCTCCCGGCAGATCGGTCGCGCGATGGCCGCGGTTCTCGTCCTGGCCGGGGTGCTGTTCGTCGCCCAGACGTGGCTGGCCGCGATGCTCGTCCCCGACCCCGCCGGTCTTCTTGCGGAGGGGGATCCGAATGGCACTGCCTTCTACGACGCCGCGCAGGTGGCCGGTGGCGGCTGGTTGGCGACCCTGTGCGCGGTCGCGACGGCAATCGCGTGGGGGTTGCCGAACTCGATGGTCGCGCAGGTCGCCACGTCTCGGCTGCTGTACGCGATGGCCCGGGATCGGCAACTGCCGGCGTTCCTGGCGAAGGTGTCGATCCGGCGCAACGTGCCGATCAACGCGACTCTGCTCACCGGGTTCGTGTCCCTCGCCCTGGGCCTGTACTTGGCGACCCGAGCGGACGGGATCACCCTGTTGTCGTCGCTGATCAATTTCGGGGCGATGGTGGCATTCCTGGTCCTGCACGTCTCGGTGGTGGTGCATCACCTCATCCGTTCGCGTAGCGGGAACTGGTGGGCTCATCTGGTGATGCCCGGGGTCGGGTTCGCGATCCTCGCCTATGTCGTGGTCAACGCGAACATCGCCGCGCAGCGCCTCGGCGTGGCGTGGCTCGCCCTCGGGGTCGTCGTTCTCGCCGGCCTGTACGCGTCCGGGCGTCGGCCCGCCCTGTCGGGTCTGGCGCCCACGCAGGTGCCGACGCGTGACGTGGAACGGGTGTGATGGCCGTGGACACGATCATTTACCGGCCGGTTCGCGACGAGTTCGCCTACACCTTCGGCGGGCGGATGCCGGTAGCTCAGGTGCGCTCCGGCGACATCCTGCAGGTGCACACCGAGGACTGC
Source organism: Micromonospora sp. NBC_00330 (assembly GCF_036136635.1). Taxonomy (NCBI): domain Bacteria; kingdom Bacillati; phylum Actinomycetota; class Actinomycetes; order Micromonosporales; family Micromonosporaceae; genus Micromonospora; species Micromonospora sp. NBC_00330. The sequence continues at coordinate 2,663,702 of NZ_CP108012.1, read as the reverse complement.
TTCGGTGGTCTCGTGCGCGGTCCGGCGGACCTGCCGTCGCAGGTGTGCCGGATGCCGTACCTGAATCCGGTGTCAGGGCCGTTCTTCGTCGAGGACGCCGAACCGGGGGACACCCTCGCGGTCCATGTCGTGTCGATCGTGCCGGCGCGGGACTGGGGTGTGTCATCGACGTTCCCGCACTTCGGAGCGCTGACCTCGACGTCCCATGCCGCCTTGCAGCTTCCTCTCGAAGAGCGGGTGTGGCGGTACGACATTGATCAGCAGACCGCTGCAGTGCGTTTCCACGCGACGCGCAGCGGCCACAGCGTGGACCTGCCGCTGAATCCGATGATCGGCACCATCGGCGTTGCTCCCGCCGGCATGGAAGTCCGCTCAACGATCGTCCCGGACATGCACGGCGGCAACCTCGACACCCCCGAGCTGCGGGCAGGCACCACCGTGTATTTCGGGGTGAACATGCACGGGGCAATGTTGGCTTTGGGCGATGGGCACGCCCGTCAAGGTGAGGGCGAGGCGTGCGGAGTCGGGGTCGAGATCGCCACGATAACCACGCTGGCCCTCGAGGTGATCAAAGGGGTGTCAACGGCGTGGCCGCGGCTGGAGACCGACCGGGAGATCATGTCGATCGGCTGCGCCCGGCCGCTGGAGGACGCGTACCGTATCGCTCACCGCGACCTCGTCGGCTGGACGAGTCAGCTCACCGGGCTGGACGAGCTCGATGCCTACCAGTTGGTGTCGCAGGCAGGCCGGGCGCCGATCGGGAACGTCTGCGATCCCAACTACACCGTCCTCGCCGCGGTCGACAAGGGGCTGCTTCCACAGCCGCAGCCCGTCCATGACGGCGTGCACGCCCGGCTGCGGCAACGGGCCGCCGGGCTACGGTAGAGGTCCCGTCGATGACCGCGCCGATCCCACGCCTGTCGCTGCGGGATGACCTGTTCCTCCTCGGCCACGACGACGACACCGGACACCCCCACGTGCACCGGCAGGCTCTCGCCCTCGGGCTCGCGGGCGCGGTCCTGATCGACCTGTACCTGGCCGGGCGGGTAACCCTCGACCCGAATGACGACACCCGTGCAGCAGGTCACCAGCGGGTACACCCGCACGTCGATCGGCCAGTCGGGGACCTGATCGCCGATGCCGCGACCGTCACCATCCGCAACGCTCACCCGCTGCTGCGGGCATGGCTGCGGGGGTTCTCCCCCGACCTCTACGAGCGCACCCGCGCCGGCCTGGTCGCCGGCGGGATCCTGCGCCAGTACACCCGACGGCGCCTCGGCGGCCTCATACGCGCTGACGTCTACCTCCCGGCCGACAGCAAATGGGCGGTCATCGCCCGTTCCCGCCTGCGCTACCTCGCCGCCGGCCACGAACAACCCGACAACCACACCGCTGCCCTTGCCGGCCTCGTCGCCAGCCTCGGCCTCACCCACCACCTCTACCTCGATGACGACACCGCGATCCTGGCCGCTCGCCTGAAGGCCATCGCCGCGCAGCACTACCAGCCGGTACGCGACATCACCGCGGCGGTCGACGCCGCAGTGGGGGATCTCGCCACCGCCGCATACCGCTGACCCCGGACACCACCGGCAGCTATCCAGCTGCCCGCCGTGCTTGGAGAACTCAATGGACGTCATTCCGCGCATCCGATCGGCCCGCTGGGTGGACAAAGACTCGGTCGCCGCACTTATCGCCGACGCCGTTCACCCCATCCCACTCGCCCAGTGGCTGGTACCCGACCCTGCCGCGCGCCGCCACGTCCTGGCCGACGTCGCGACGATCTGGGTAGAGCACGCCATGTTCCACGGTGACATCCAGATCACCGACGACCTGAGCGCTGCCACCGTTGCCTTTCACCGCTATCGGCCCATTGCGCCACCAGCGAACTTCCGGATCCGCCTCGACACCGTCGCTGGCACCCACGTGCAGCGCTTCGCCGTCCTCGACCAACTGCTCACCAACCAGCGTCCCTTCGACCCGCACCACCACCTGGCGATCCTCGCCGTGCGTCCCGATGCCCAGCGGCGTGGTCTCGGCGCGGCGATGCTCACCCACCACGAAGCCCGCCTCGACCGCATCAACCTGCCCGCCTGGACCGAGACCCTTCCCACCACCCAGGACCTGTACCTCCGGCACAGATACCTACCCCGACCGACGCTCACCCTCCCCGACGGTCCCACGGTGACCTTGATGCACCGCGCCCCACGTCCAGCTCGCGAATCGGGGCGGCTCAACGCCACCAACCCCACCGCCGTCGCCGAGACGCTCGTAAGGCCCGTCGCCCCAGAGTGAGCCGGATGCCTACGCGAAGGCGACAGCTCAGCCATCACGCCGCGTCTTCGCCTCACGGTCGTCCGCGTCATCGCCTGCCAGTCGCGCTGAGCCCGCGCCGGGGCGCACAAGCCGGTCGCCCGCCCAGGAAAGGGGAGGGCCGCGGCGACCGACGTGGCCGACGGCGATAGGCCCCCACTGTCGGCGCCGGCCACACCAGCCCTTTCCCCAAGATCGAACGTGAATAGGAGCTTGAACGGACATGCCGACGCGGACGCCGATGCCCCGGGCACTTGAACCGGCGTGCGGGCCACACCACACGCCCGCGCGTAGGGCGATCGACCGCGCCGTGGCGCGGCAGACGCTCGGCGACCTCACGGACGCCTACCAATGGGCCGTCTACGCCCGCACGCTCGCCCACCGCGCCACCCCACCTGCCGAACAACTCGACGCGGCGGCGCTGCTGGCACCCCTGGCCGCCGTGAACGGGCACGCAGACCAGGCCGTGACCGCCTACCGCGACCTGGCCGACCTCGCCACCGCGCACCTCGGCGCCGGCCACGAGCGGACCCTGTACGCCCGCGCAGGCCTGGCCCAGGCACGCCACCGCGTCGGCTGCTGTGACCAGGCGATCCGGGACCTCGCCGACGTCTACACCACCGCCGCGCACCGGCACGGCCCCGACGCACCAGTCAGCCTGAACACGCTCACCGAACTCGCGTGCCTCTACCGCGACTGCGGATGGCCCGACGTTGCTCACCGCTGCCTCGCCGCCGCCACGACCATCGCCAACAGGTACCTGCCGAGCGGCGATCCTCTGCGCGCCCGCATCACCGACACCGCCGGGACGCCCGCCAGCTCAAACCATCGCGCTGTCTGCACCCAGGCGAGGTGGTCATGACAAGTATCGACGCCGACCGCACGAGGTACCTCTGGCCGATCAGTGCGACCGCGGGGCCGCTGGCCGACACCCGTACGCCGGCATCCCGGTTCGCAGGCGCCCTACGACCTCGCACGCTGCTCGGCCACGCCGCTGTCAAGATCGCGGTCCTGCTACTGGCCGTCGGTCCGCTGCCGGACTGTGCCATCCGCTCTGCTGGATCAGCCCGTCCCGACGCCTGGCCGTGCAAGACACCACGCAACGCGTCCACCACCGAGCTGCAACAGGTGGTCGATAGCACGCAGATCGCAGGGCCGACCCGGCTGTGGTACCCCCACCCGCCCGCGACACGACTACACCAGCTGATCGGCCAGGTGCCCGCCAGTAGCTGCGATCTCACGGCGGGCACCTACGACGTGATCCACCTTCGCCTCTGGCGCAGCGACCCAATCACGGTGCGGGACATCATCCGCTGGCGTGCCAATGACCGGTCGGGCGCGCAGCTTCTCACCAGTTACCCCCGCGGGTATGTCGAGGTGACCAAGGACTGGTGGTTACCCGGCGACATCCTCTTCGTCGAACCGGGTAGTGCGTTCACCGACAGCGGAGCGGTGCGCGACGGGATACACCGCCGCTATGGCGACACCGCCGAGCCCCAGGCGGTGCTGCGGGGAATTGCCTCGCTCGCCAACTGGTACAGCCCGCGGCGCGTCGAACGCGCCACCACGATCGCCGTTCTGCGCCACACCCAGCCGATCACCTACTACTCGCGGGTGATCGACCGTGCCGGTCGCAGCGGCATCGGCATCACCGCCACCGGCCACAACGACCGCGATCTCCTGATCCTGGACCCCAACACCGGCGAGGTCCTCGCCTACGAATACGCCCGCCGTACGCCCACCGGCTGGCACCTCGAGAACTACTTCCTCTATCTCACCCACACCCACTCGTCTCAGCGGTGGTGGGAACCCCCCGGCGCATCGAATGACGAGGATCTGCCGCCACCACCTCTGCATCCGCGCGTCAAACCCAACAGGCACTGGTCCACCCTCCCAGCCGCATGACATCCCCACGAAACCGCCGTCGGGCACACCCATGAGCAGGAAGAAGAGTCCGTCATGCCGTCGAGGACCCGGCCGCTTGCCTCGTGGACGCCGGCGTTTGTTGCCGATGCGGTGGCCGCGACGTTGAAGCGTGCCGTCGAGCACGGCCTGTCACTGGCGATCAAAGATGTGGCTCGAGAGCGCGGGCTGTCACCGGCCACCATCGACGAATGGGTGGCGCGGGCACGAGCGGTGCCGGCTGCCCCGGTACCGCCAGGGCTGGTGGCCTGCCACAGCTGTGACCACCCGATGATCCTGGTGCAGCTCCCCGGATGCGCACCGGTCTACCTGTGCATGCCGGCCTGCGGCCGGGCACCCGTCCCAGCCCAGGCCTTGCGCGACGGGATCGCTGAGGCGGTGCTGCACCGCGCCCCGCACCTCGTGCCGTCGGGCAAAGTCGATTCTGCTGCCGCGTATGCCCCTGGTGGCCTGCACCGTGTCGCGGTCGGCGCCGATTCCAGCGATCTGCACATCACGTGGCGGGCCAACCCGCGCCAGCTTGTCGGACCTCGGATGTCCATGGCGCAGCGCCTCACTTACGCTCGTGCCCGCGCTGATCACGGTGATCACGCACGCGCCATCCAGGTCCTGCACACCGGGCTGCTGCTCACCGATCCCACCGACGACATCTGCGCTCTGGACGTCGCCTCCGCGAACGCCGCCGCGTTACTCGCGGAACTCACTCTCGTCCACGGTGAGGCCTGCACCGCACTGCCCTGGGCGGAGTGGGCGTACCGCTCCCTGCGTCGCCTACTTGGTGTCACGTCACCGGAGGCGCATGCCGTCCTCCGGGTCCTCGCCACTGCACACCGCCGGACCGGCAACCTCACCGAAGCCGCGAACTGCTACAGCGACCTCATCCGCCACCACAGCAAGGCCGAAGGCCCTCGGGCGCTGCCCACCCTCGCCGCCCAAGCGACCCTCGCCCTCGTCCTCTATCAGGACGGGCACTGCTTGCACGCACGTCAACTCCTCACCCGGACCGCCACCGACCACCGCGCCGACCACCCGGGCCACCGCGACGGCCCGCGCCTGCGCCAAGAACTCGCCCGCATGCGCGCCGGGTGCGTTGAGCAAGGCCACGGCCACTCTGCCGAACTCGATGAGCCGGGGCGGTAGAGGTGACGCATCCGGGTGAAGCGGCGGCGGACAACCGGCGCCGCATCTACACGACGTTGCTCGCCGATCCGACCCGGGCGTGGACGGTGCGGGAGTTAGCCGCAGCGGTGGACATCGCCCTGGACGGCACGGTTCGCGACACCTTCAACGTGCTGTTGGCCGACGGATTCCTGCGGCAGGTGCCGTACCGGCGTTCCCTGACGGCCGTGCTCACCGATCACGGCTACCAATCCCTGACCCGACTGGTGCGCCGTGCCCCCTAGCGCCGCCCAGGTGCAGCGCCGCCGGAGCGGACGGTGCTCAGACAGCGCACCGCCCGGCCGGGCACGCCGCCGTTCCACAGCGACCACCCCGCCCTGCGAAGCCACCCCTCGATCGTCAGGAGTGTCAATTGAGGATCGCCTCACCAGCCAGCATCGACCCGCAGCATCGGTCGCCTCCTGGCCATGTCGCCACGCCCGGCTGCCCATCCGACTCGCGCACAGCGCCTCCCGAGGAGACCTCGTACGCCATGTCCTTGACCTTCGATCCGCAGTGGCTATCTCGATACCCGGCACAAGATTCGGTCGGTGACGCGGTGTCCTCCTGCGTGTTCTGCGGCATTGCGTCCGGCGACGTGGAATCGCACGTCATAGCCGAGACAGCGGACACCTTGTGTTTCCTGGACCATCTCCCGGCGACCTACGGGCACGTCCTCGTTGTTCCCAAGCAGCACTTCCAGGACCTGCTGGACATCCCGGAAGAGCCATTCCAGCACGTTATGGCGACCGCGAAGCAGGTGGCGAACGCGCTGCGGGACTCGTGCGGCGCGTCCGGCATCAATCTGGTCCATGCCACCGGTGAGGCCGCCCATCAGACCGTCTTTCACTTCCACGTCCACGTCGTGCCCCGCTACGACGGCGATTCGATCGTCGTCTTCCCTCGGCTGGCCGATCCGGCCCACAAGCACGAGGTCGCACAACGACTGCGCACAGCCCTCAACGCCCCACAGCCGTCCAAGACCAAGGCAGAAGGCAGCCAACCATGATCACTTCGCCGATCGACGCCGTCGCCCAGTTCACCGAGCAGGGCTTCGTGCTCCTCAATCAGGCCGTTCCGGACAGCGTCGTCAGCACGCTGGACGCGACCGTCCGCAGGCTTACCGATGACCGCGGCCCCGACCTGACGCACAGCTCGTTCAACACGAACCCGGCCCTGACCCACGTACGTGACGCCGCGAACCTCATCGCCGAGTACCAGCTGCTCTTCGAGTGCGGCGCCCTGATGTCCGTACCCCACCGGATCCTCAACGGGTCGCTCCAGGTCCTGGGCACTGAGGTGCTGCGGCGGGGGATCTACCAGGACGCCCACGAGCCGTGGCACCGCGACTCCGGGCCCTACCTGGAGCGTCCGTACGACGAACTCAACGGACCGCTGCACCTCAAGGCGCAGGTGTTCTTCACCGACACGCGACCCAAAGACAGCAGCAACCTCGTACTCATCCCCGGTTCACACCGGTGGCCGGCCAACCACATGGACGACGCCTACTGGAAGGCGGCGAACGACGCCCTCGCCCGGGGCTCGCTTCCCGACGGCGCCCTGAGCATCCACGCGAAACCAGGCGACGCGGTCGTCTTCGGCAACACCATGTGGCATGCCGTGCTGCCCAACCGGACCCAGGAGCGCCGCAGCGCGATCATCCGCTTCGGGCAAGCGTGGCTGCGCCCGTACGACCACACCTGCGACCCCGCCACCGCGGCCGGCCATCTCTCTTCCCAGAGCCGTCGGCTGCTGGGCTACCACTCCAACACGGTCAACCCGGTGGATCTGTACAAGGACACGACGAGCGGCGAGAGCTGGGGCGCGTGATGACAGACTTGCCGCAGGTCGTCACCGTGCTCGGGGCGACCCGGAACTTCTTCAAGGTCGGCCACTACACGCTGCGCCGACTCGCCGCCGACGCGCAGCAGATGACGCTACGCCTGGCCATCCCGGAAGCCCGGATCGCTGGGCGGGCCGTGCGCGACGTCGAGGTTCAGCTCCGGGACTGGGAGCCGACCCAGCCCGCCTCGCTGGTCGAAGCGCTGGCCGGCACGGAGACCATGCTGATGGTGCCTCCAATCGACCGGCGGCTCGACATCGGCGGCATGTACCTGCAGGCGGCGCAGAGGGCCGGTGTGCAGAGGATCGTCTGCCTGGGCATCCAGTTCGCCTCGGAGCAGTGCGCGATGGCCGACGAAGCGGCAGCGCTGGAAGTTCTCCTGGAGAAATCCGGGATCGCGTTCGACGTCGTCCAGCTGCCCATGTTCCTGGAGAACATCCTTTACCAGTGCCAGTCGATCGCCGAGACGCGGTCTTTCACCTTTCCCGTCGACGCGGACACCCCGTTTTCCTACATCAGCTGCGACGACGCCGCCGATCTGTTCTGCCGCAAGATCCTGTCTCCCGACTCGGTGGATCTGAGCGGCTCCCTGATGAGCCACCACTCGCAGGCGACCTGTGCCCAGTGGGCCTCGGCCCTGAGTCAGGCATGCGGGCGGCCGATCAGATTCGTGCGGCAGACAGACGAGCATTTCGTGACGAGCCTGGCCAAGTACGGGATGCGCCGCAATGCCGCAGCGCAGGTCCTCGGCCTTTGGGGCCGCATCGGCGCTGAGGGGGACGCCCCGGCGACCCGGACGGCCGCGCAGCTCCTGGGGCGATCCTCCACCGATCTTGAGACCTGGACGACGGCCCATGCCTGCTGCTTCGGCCCCGGGTTCACCTCATGTTCCCACCCGCACCCACCCACTCAGCACATGTTCGGCCCCGCCTGAGAGGCGGAGTGCCAGGGCGCAGCGCGAGCCCTCCGCCGGGCCCGCGCTGCGCCTGACCGCCAACTGCGAGCCCGCGTTTCGGGGCACGACGGCGTTGCCAAGTAGAGGCAGGTACCAGGTGCGACGGGCGCTCTCCGCCCCGAACAAAGACCGAGACAGCTGAGGACTCCTTCCATGACTCTCACCAACTGGGCCGGCAACGTCGCCATCGCCGCCGAGGACGGCTGGACGCGCATCACGTCCCTGGAACAGCTGGAGTCGATGCTGACGCGCGAGGAAGGAACAGTGCGCGTCCTCGGATCCAGGTTCACCTACCCCGCTCAGCTGCGGTGCCCGGACGGAACTCGCGGCATCCTCCTCGACCTCCCCGGTCGGGGAGCCGGCGAGCTGCGTGGCGAGAACCTGTACGTCACGGGAGACACGCTGCTCGAAGACGTGTGGCGTGCTTTCGGCCGCCGCGGTTTGGAGCCGGCCGCATGCCCGCCCGTGATCACAAGCCAGACGGTCGCCGGCGCGCTCGCCACCGGCACCCATGCACAGGGTCTGTCCGGCGGCACCTTCTCCGACTGCGTGGCCACCGTCGAGTTCATGGACGGGACCGGCACCCTGCACCAGCTCACCCCCGCTGACGCCGAGTTCGACGCGGCCGTGCTCAACCTCGGGTGCCTCGGCGTGGTCGTCGGACTGGAACTGCGAGGTCGACCCGCAAAGGGACTGCACTGCGCCCGTTTCACCGTCGCCGAGGACAACCTGCCCGAGCGCTACGCCGCCTGGAACCGCGAATCCGTGGCCGCCAAGAGCTGGTGGTTCACCGAGCACCAGGTCACGCACACCTGGATCGTCCACGACGACAGCTGGACACCCTCAGGCGACGAGACCCACACTCGGGCTGACCTGGACCACATCGTGACCCGCACCCGCCGCCAACTGATGGCCGACATCGGCGACGGCCGGGGCCGGACGCCAGCAGCCCAGACGCTGGAGAAGTTCCTCAGCGCGACGGGCTCCACGGGGACACTCCACGGGATCTTCAAGAACGGCATCCCGGCCCCGCAGCTGAACATGGAGATCGCCGTTGCCCTGGACGCCGTCCCCGCGGCGTACGCCGGCCTCAAGGAACTCCTGCGCGACTCTCCCTACAAGCTGCACTACCCCGTCATCCTGCGCACCACCGGCCCAGCCCGCGGTCACCTGAGTCCCACGCAGGCAGCCCCCGCCACCTACTTCGGCTTCGTGTCCTACATGAGCGCCGCCGGGTCGATCACCGCAGCGCGTCCGTTGTTCGACGACATCCAGCGCCTGCTCTACGGCCTGGGCGGTAGGCCGCACTGGGGCAAGTACTTCACTCCGGAGCTGCTGCCCGCCTCCCACACCGACGGCTTCCACCGGTTCCGGCAGGCTCTCCACACGTTCGACCCGCACCGACGCTTCGAGAACGACACGTTCTATCGCACGCTCGGGCTCTCCCCGGCACGACCCGGAACTGACAAGCCGCCCCCGCTCAGCCGCCCCCGCCTACCGGAGCAGCGGGCAGAAACCCGCCCGACGGCGCCGACGCAACACCGCGGATGAATCCCACCAGCGCTACCGACATGCTGTCAGGGGCAGTCCGCAGAATAGGCAGCATGACCCCACCTTCCGCAGCGGCGCCCGCTGTCGACCTCGCTGACGAGGCCGCCTACCTTGAAGCCGTCGCGCAGGCGCGGAAGGCCGCCGATGCCTACTACGGCTCCGGCGAATCAGACCTGGACGACGAGACCTACGACCGGCTGCTGCGCGGCATCACCGCGTGGGAGGACGCGCACCCCGGACAGATCGCGGTCGACTCCCCGTCCCAGCAGGTCGCGGCAGGCGTGACAACTGGCGACGTCGCGCACCCCGTTCCGATGCTCAGCCTGGGCAACGTCTTCTCCGACGAGGACCTGACGGCGTGGGCCGTCTCGCTGGAGCGGCGGCTGGGCGGCGCCACGGTGGCAGGCTGGGCGGTGGAACCCAAGCTCGACGGTGTGGCCCTGGCAGCCCGCTACCGCCAGGGCCGGCTGGCCCAACTCGTCACCCGCGGCGACGGGACGACCGGGGAGGACGTGTCCCACGCGATCGGGGACATCGTCGGCCTGCCCATGACCCTGACCGAACCGGTCACGGTCGAGGTGCGGGGCGAAGTCCTCATGACCGAGGACCAGTTCGCCGCTGCGAACGAGCTGCGGATCGCCCACGGCGCCACGGCCTTCGCCAACCGCCGCAACGCCTCCTCGGGCTCGCTGCGCGCCAAGGACCGTGCCTACCGAATCGGGCAGACCTTCCTGGCCTACGCCGCACTGACCCACCCCGAGCACACCGACGATCCCGGCCTCGCCGCGCTCACCCACACCCAGCTCATCGCCCGCCTCGCCGATCTCGGGCTGGGGACGATGACCGACACCCCGCTCGCCACCCGCACCTACGCGACCGTCGACCAGGTGGTGAACCGGGTGCACGAGATCGGCGCCCTGCGCGCCGGACTCGACATCGAACTCGACGGTGCCGTGATAAAGGCCGACAGCCCTGCCGACCAGATCCGGGCCGGGATGGGCTCTCGCACCCCGCACTGGGCCACCGCCTTCAAGTTCCCGGCCGCCCAGAAGATCACCGTGCTGCGCGCCGTGGAGTGGAGCGTGGGCCGCACCGGTGTGATCGCCCCACGGGCCGTTCTCGACCCCGTGGACGTCGCCGGCACCACCATCACCTACGCCACGCTGCACAACCCGGCCGACATCACCCGCCGAGGCCTGATGCTCGGAGACCACGTCATCGTCTACCGAGCCGGCGAAGTCATTCCCCGTGTCGAAGGTGCGGTCGCCGGTCTCCGTACCGGCACCGAGCAGCCCATCGACTTCCCCGCACTCTGCCCGCGCTGCGGCTCCGGCATCGACCGCAGCCAGGAGCGCTGGCGCTGCGCGCGGGGACGCTCCTGCGGCCAGAAAGAGGCGATCCGGTACGCCGTGGCCCGCGACGCGCTCGACATCGACGGCCTCGGCGAGAAAATCATCGTGCAACTCGTCGACAAGGGGCTGATCGAGGACTTCGCCGACCTGTTCACCCTCACCCGCGATCAGCTACTCACCCTGGACCGCATGGGGGCCAAGAGCGCCGACAACCTCATGGCCGCGATCGAGACGGCCAAGACCAAGCCCCTGAATCGCGTCTTCTGCGCTCTTGGCGTCCTGGGCACAGGCCGTTCCATGTCGCTGCGCATCGCCGCGCACTTCGGCTCCATGCAGGCCATTCGAGACGCCGACGCCGTCGCTTTCGAGCAGGTCAACGGCATCGGCAACGAGAAGGCCCCAGTGATCGTCGAGGAACTGGCCGACCTCGCCCCGGTCATCGACAAGCTCGTCGCCGCAGGTGTGAATCTGGACCAGCCCGGCTTCGTTCCCGCTGTTCCCACAGATGCTGAGGGCGATGCGGAGGCGTCCGCCCAGGAGGCGAAGAGCGAGCTGCCCTTGGCGGGGCTGACCGTTGTCGTAACCGGTGCGATGACCGGGCCTCTCGCGGACCTGTCCCGGACCGAGATGACCGAGCTGATCGCCAAGGCGGGGGGACGCGCATCCTCAAGTGTCTCTGCTCGCACCCACCTCGTCGTCGCTGGAGAGAAGGCCGGTAGCAAGCTCGACAAGGCCCGGTCGCTGGGCATCGAGACCATCACACCCGAGGAACTCGCCCAGCGCCTCGCTGGCATCTGACGTCGGCCGTCGCAACCGAGGACTCCGGGTACGGCGTCCACGCCGCGCACTAGGCGGGAATGCCGGCGCCCCGCGTACCGCGACGCCTGCCTTGCTCGGTTCACCAGGACATCTGAACGTCCGGCTGACTCTGGACTTGGTCAAGAGGTGGCTCGGGCGCGGTGTGCTGTAGGCCGACGCGCTGCTCGGGCGAGGTGGCAGACGTCGCGGGGTAGGGCGTGGTTGCGGAGCTGCGGTAGCCCTCGGCGATGAGTTGAGCGTTGAGACGCGTTGCGTACGTGGGCGTGGCGAGGATGCTGTCCGGGTCGCCGTCGCGGGGGCCGAGGCAGTCTTTGCCCAGGTCGTCGGCGATTCGGGCGGCGATGTGTGCCCGTTGTTCGTCGGGTAGGGCGAGGTAGATGTCGCGTGCGATTCTCGCGGTGGTGGGGTCCGCGGGGGTGGTGTGCGGGTGCCGGGCGGCGAGGACGGCGTCGGCGGCGTGGAGGTATGCCCGGTGCCCGGCGTGGTGTTGGGGGACGTAGGGGCCGATGGGTTGGTCGGGGTCGTCGCTGGTGATCTGGTACTGGTCGCGGTAGGCCGCGATGGTCGCCACGTGGGTTCTCCACGTCGGGTGTTCGTTCGGCTGGGTGGCGTCGCTCTGGAGTCCGGTGAGCCAGGCGGGTTGCTCGGTGAGGGCGCGGTCGGTGACCTCGTTGACCCGGTTCTGGATGAGCCGGGTGGCGTCTTCGAGGTAGGCCGTCAAGGCGTTGTCGGTGGTACGTGACGTGGCGTCGAGCCAGGGAACCGGCCCGGCCTCGGGGGCGGGGCGGGTGAGGTTGTGGAGTTGGTGGCGGATGCTGTCGAGGTCGCTGCCGGGGCGGGCGGCGGTGAGGAGTTGTTCGGCGGGGTGGCCGTGGGCTTCGGCGGCCTTGAGGGTCCAGGCGAGGGTGCGCCAGCCGTCGGTGGTGCCGACTTCGACGGGTGGCGGGGTGGTGTCGAGGTGCCGGTTGAGGCGCCAGGCGAGGACTTCGGAGAGGGACCGAGCGTCGTGCAGGGGTCGAGCGAGGGCGGCCGTGGCGACGGCGGTGAGGGCGTCGTGTCCGGCGTGTTCGGCGCGGCGGATCGCTGCGGTGAGGGCTGGCCAGGCGGGCTCGCCGGTAGCTTGGTCGGCCTTTCGGTCGCCGAGAACGGTGGCGATCAACTGTCGGTGGTCGCCGTCGTGTGAGGTGGGTTCGCTGGCGAGAAGCCGCGGTGGACGGGTCGCGTCGATGGGGTCGAAGGGCTCGGCCGTACGCAGGATCGGTCCCAGGAGAGTGGCGTAGCGCGCGGTGTCGTCGACGCTGGGCTGGGTGAGGGCGGGACTTGGGCTGCGGCCGTCCAGGTGGTCCTTGATGCGCCAGGTGAGAAGTTGAGCGGGGGATTCGGCGCCCGCGAGAGTGCCGCGGCGGGCGGTGTTGGCGAGGACTTGGGGCAGGTCCCAGCCGTTGCTCTCGGCGGTGCGCAGCGCGCGGACGACGGTAGGCCAGGCGGCGTCACGGTGCACCGCGACGGCGTCGGGGCCGAGTGCGTCGGAGACGAGGGCGTGCAGGCGCTGGCTGTCGGCGAGTTCGGTCGCGTAGCGCAGTCGGGGGACCAGGGTGGCGAGGCTGCGGGCCTGGTCGGCGGCGTGGGTGATGGCTTCGGTGGCGGAGGTTTGCGCGCCTTCGGTGGCGAGGACGGTTTCGAGGACTTCTCGGGCGGCGCGGGCGTGTGGGTCGTAGCCGGCGCGGTCGAGGCGGGCGTCCTCGTCGAGGGGCAGGATGCGGTGGGTGACGGCGTAGAGGGTGGTGTGTTGGCGGGCGCGGGTGGCGGCGACGTAGAGGTGTTCGCGGGCCATGTCGTCGGTGATGAGGGCGTGGGTGGTGTCGACGGTGGCGCCCTGGGCGCGGTGGACCGTGGTGGCGTAGAGCAGTTCGACGTGCGCGCCGACGTAGGCGGCGGGGAGGGTGAGAGTGCCGCCGTGCTGCTGGTGTTTGACGGTGAGGGCCCCGTCGGGGCGGCGGTGGGTGACGGTCCAGGCGTCGCCGTTGCGGACCCAGTCCTTGCCCCGGTTGCTGGTCATGGTGCGGCTGTTGAGGCGGGTGACGATCCAGTCTCCGCGGCCGGCGCGGTTGCCGTCGTGCAGGTTGACGCCGTCGGGTTCGACCTGGCCGGCGGTGACGCGGTCGGCGCGGGCGCGGGCGGACAGGGCGGTGACTCCGGCGCTGGTGGACGACGACATGAGGGTGGTCAAGCCTGCGGTCATGTCGGTGTGCCAGGCGGTGTAGGCCTGTTCGACCATGGCCTCGTAGGAGCCGCCACGGATCCGGCCGTTGCTCTCGTAGTGGTCGAGGGCGGTGGTGTCGCCGTCGCGGAGGCGGCGGGTGGCATCGGCTTCGGTCGGGGTGGTGAAGCGGTGCAGGGCGGTGAGTTCGACGGCGCCGGCCTCTGTTGCGAGCAGGCGCAGTGCGCCTCCGGACTCGACGGCGGCGAGTTGCCGGTGGTCTCCGAGGAGGCGTACGAGGGCGCCGTGGCGGGAGGCGATGTCGCGTAGGGCGTCGAGGTTGTGGGTGCCGGCGAGGCCCGCTTCGTCGACGAGGATGACGTCGCCAGGCCGTACCCGGAAGAAGTCCTTCTCAGCGGGGAAGGTGCTGTCGGCGTGCCGGTGGGTGGTGTGTTCGTGGACGAACTTGTGCAGGTTTTCGGCGGGGACGCCGAGGTCGGCGCTGAGGACGGCGGACGCGGCGGCGGAGGTGGCCAGGGGGATGAGTCGCTGCCCGTGGGCAGCGACGACGTGTTGGTACGCGCGCATGGTGGTGGTCTTTCCGGCACCGGCGGGGCCGAGCCCAACGGCGATCAGCCGCGCGTCGGTGGCGAACGCGACGACCATGGCCCGCTGCCCGGGGTCGAGCGTGGTGCCGGTGGTGGCCTCGTAACCATCAAGCACTGCCTGCACGGCGGGGGCTGCGTAGCCCAGGACGGTCGGGGTGCGGGCGGCGTCGAGGAGGCGCTGTTCCGCGTCGAGGATCGTCTGGCTGGTGTAGCGGGCGGCGCCGTGCTGTACGAACACCGACGTTCCGTCCTTGCGGCGCAGCCCGGCGGGCTCGACCAGATCCGGCTCGGCCGTCACGGGTACGCAGAGCGCGGTCATGGCCTGGTGGACGACCTGCTGCAGCACCTCCGCGCGATCATGCTGATCGGTGAAGCGCAGCCCGCGAGGGGCGACGGTGGTGGGTGGTTCGCGCAGCAGCCGGTCGGCTTCGGCACGCAGGTTCCACACCGTCCACGTCGACCGGGATCCCTCTGCCCGCCGCACCGCCAGAGCGGCAAGGGCCTCGACCTGGTCTGTGGATAACGTTGTGGAAACCATCTCGTATCTGTGGGTGGGGCCGGTGGCGGTGACTACCTGGGCAAGGGATCGTGCGGCCGATTGGCCGTGTTCGGCGTGCAGTCGGGCCGTCCACTCCTCGCGCAGCGCGGCGAGGGAACGGGGAGCGGGTTTGGGGCCGCGGGTGTCGAGATTGGCTTGGCCCGCGAGGCGGAACGCCGCCTGGTTGTCGGGGTCGCGGCCGTGGGCGCGACGGAAGTCGACGACCAGCTGCTCGTAGCGGGCCTCGATCTGCGACCGCCGCGATGAGAACGTCCCGATCACGTCGCGCGGAACACCGGCTACCTCACGGACCGGACGCCGTTTGCCCACGGTGTCGGGGCGGACCGCGAACTCCACCCCGAGGTGTTGGACGGCAAGGGTTTCGATGGTGGAGTTGTAGTGCTCGGACGCGGCGACCGCGACGCGGTGCAACGGGCCGCCGTCGAGGCTGCGCCACTTCCCATCCGCTCCCTGGATCTTGTTGCTGATCGCGACGTGGGTGTGCAGGTTCGGGTCGCCGTCGCGGGAGTCGTAGTGGTCGAACATGGCGTAGACCAGGCCGCGGGTGTCCAACTGCGCCTGCCCGGTATCGCCGCTGCGTGTGAACGCCGCGTGCTTCTCCAACAGCTGCAGCGCGGAGTCGCGGGCCTGCTCGTGGATCGCCTTCACCGTGTCGCGGACCCACTCGCGCTCGTCGAGGGCCCACAGCAGGACGAGGCTCTTCACGGGGGTGAAGACGAGGTCGTAGCCGGCGACGGCACCCCGGGCACGACGCGCCTCCTCGGCGCGTACCTTGCCCGTCTCGGCCTGTGTCGGCTCCCGACCTGTCTCGGCGCGCACCACGTCGAGCCGCTGCTCGACACGGGTGTCGAAGTCCTGCAGGGTCGCGTAGACGGGGAAACGGCGCCCGAGGGTGGCCTGACGGATCGCCTCCTGCGTGAGCCGCTCAATCTCCTCGTCGTCCATGCCGGGCCGAACCCGGGTAGCGAGGTGGCGGGCGATGTTGGCATCGGCGTCGGGGTGCATCCCCTGGCCGAACAGGTGCCGCATCTGCTCTTCGGACACCTGCCCGGCCAGACCGAGCGGGGCCAGCCCTCGGCCGCCCCACCGGCCGGGAGGGTTGCCGAGGGCGGTGTAGTAGTCGGTCGCGTCCTGCCCGGGAAGCCGGTCGCGGTCGCCGCCGACGACGTGCCGGGTGAGGTAGGTGTAGCCGTCGCCGACCGACAACTTGTGCAACGTCATCACTGGGCGGCCACCCCCTTCCCTTGCGTCGAATTCGCCTCCCATCCGGCTCGATGGCGCGATTATTTGCGCCTTCTATTTGAGGGGGAGAGGGGACGGTACCCGCCGCAGGCGATCCATGGCAAGAGCATCTGCAAGAGGTGTGTCGGCGTTCTCTATTGAAGCTGTAGATCTACGCTTTAGCTGGTGAGGCGGTGTTGTGTCGGGGTTTTGATGGCTTTTCTTTTCGGTTGTTTGTGGTTGGATTGACGTGGCTTGAAATTGCGACTTGGCCTTGTTGGTAATGGGTGCAGGTGGCTAGGGTTTCGGCATGGCTAAGAGAATTTCTGGTGCGGGTGTGAATCGGATGGCGGCGCGGAAGGCGTCGGAGGTTCGGGCGGCGCGGGTCGCGCGGCTCGCGGCTTACGAGGCGAACGTGACGGAGGCGGTGCGGGTCTACTTCGACCGGGTGACACGCGCGGATCAGGTGCGGGACGAGGCGGACCTTCGGGCTCAGCGGATCCTCGCCGCCGGGCAGAGCAGGGCAGGAGGGCTGGACCGGGAAGCCGATGCGGCCGTCGCCCGGCTACGGAAACTTGGTGAGCCGGTCACGGAGATCGCGGCCATGATCGAGCTTCCGGTTACTGGGGTGCGCGCCGCCCTCGCCCGCGCCAGCGACCAATCGACCCCCGTGGGCGACCAGCCGGCCCTCGTCGATGAGCACATGGAGATGCCCGCGCATGAGGAGCCGGCATTGTCGACGGCATGAGGTCGGGCGCGGCCTTCACCACGGCGCAGCCGGGTGCGGTCGGCAGGGGCGGGCGGTGGCGCCACAGTGATGGCGCGGCGGGGCCGGACTCGACAGTCCGGCCCCGCCGCGCGTCGCGGGTCAGCGGTCGCTGTAGCGCAGGACGGTTCGGTACTCGGCGGCGTCGGCGGCGCTGTATTGGTCGTAGGCGTCCTTCTGCCCGACCAGCACGAGCCGGCGGCGGACGGACGCCGTGGTGGGGTAGCGGTGCTGCGGGGCAGTGGGAGTGGCGGTGGTGCTCATGAGTGGGTCCTCCTGACGGTTCGGGTTGGTGCGCTGCTGCCCGGTTGGGGCCGGGGTGCCGCGCTGACAGGCCGGTGAGGGACCGGCCGCGGCCGGCGGCGGGCAAGCGGGAAGGCCGCGAGATCTTGGGAGCGCAGCGGTCCGGGGAGCGCAGCGAGCCGGCCAAGATGTTGGGTCGCCGCTTGCCGGACGTGGCCGGGTCGGTCACCACTGGGGACTGGCCAGCGCGCACCACGGACACCGGCGAGACCCAAGCGGGTCAGGGTGGAGTGGCGATGCGCGGCGTCTCGTATGGGCGGACGCGTTGTCCGATGAGCCGCAGGCGCAGGTGCCTGACCGGTGAGGTGGGGTAGGCGCGGAGGTAGGTCACCAGCGTGTAGGCGAGGTTGGCGGCGCGCTTTTCGACATCATCGAGACCGGGCTGGCCCTGCATGCGGGCGTTGAGGGCGCCGAGGAGTTGATACCAGCCGTAGTAGAGCTCCTTGACGGCGATGACGTTGTCTGCCGTCAGGTGGGTGCAGGTTCGGGTGGCGGTTAACCACTGCTGGTTCACCGCTTGGGCGTGCTCGTCGAAGAGATTGCCGATGAGCATGTCGAGTTGGCGGCGTACGTCGTCGGCGTCCTGCGGGAGGCTGATCGCGGGCAGGGGCAGACAGGCTCCCGACTGGGGGTGGGCGGCGTGGACGACCTGGGTGATCGTCGCGCAGCCGCGAACCAGCTCCCGATAGGCGTCGGCAAGGTGATGGCGGGCTGGAGGAGTCATGAGAGGTTCTCCGGGCGTCGGGCGGGTGTTCGGTGTTCGACCAGGCGGATGGACTGATCCCCGGGCGGGCCGCGGGCAGCGGCCCGCCCGATGTGGTGGTCAGCGGTGCAGGAGCTGTGGGTCGGTGGTGACCTCGGGGTAGAGGTGCGCGGCGTACTGCTCGCCGTCGGGGGTGGTGACGATGTCGCCGCGGCGGGCCTTGACCGCAGTGCCAGCGTGGGCGTCGGTGAACCGCATGGAGACCGACAGGTTGCGGGCCTGGACTTTGAGGCTGGGCATGTCGGAGTCGTTGAGGTAGGGCAGGAGTTGGCCGGCTTCGACGAGGACCTGGTCGCCGCGGGTGAGGTTGCGGGCCCGGGCGGCGAGGTCGCCCCAGCACATGACCTCGAAGAACATGGCGCGGGTGTCGACCCACTTGCCGCTGTGGTCGCGGTAACGGTCGCGGTGCACGATCGAGAACTGGACGTACTCGCGGCCGTCGCGGGTGTGGCCGGTCTGCGGTGAGGCGGTGAGCCGACCCTCGACGATGCAGGTGAACAGGGACATGACGACGCTCCAGACAGTCGGGTCGGGTGAGGGGTGATGGGCGGGGCCGGCCGGCGCGGCCGGCCCCCGCCTGCGGTGAGGGCTAGAAGGCGGGCTCAAGCTCGCGGTCGTCGGCGCTCCAGGGGTCCTCGGCCTGCTCGGTCTTGGCGGTGCGGGCGGACTGGGCGCCGGCGAACCGCATCGAGACCGCGACGTTGCCGGCGGTGACCTGCAGCTGCCCCGCCGGCTTCTCGCTGTTGGGTGACTGGTAGGCCCAGACGGAGAGGTCGTCGCGGGCCTCGACGATGACCGTGTCGCCCTTGCGCAGGTGCTCGGCGCACCGTTCGGCGAGGCTCTCCCAGCAGGTGACCGTGACCCACATCGTCGGCCCGTTGCTCCACTCACCGCCGTTGCTACGGCGGCGGGTGTTGTGGCCGACCCGCAGCTTGCAGACGGCCTTGCCGGAGGGGGTGACGCGCAGCTCGGGCTCGTCGGCGAGGTTGCCTTCGAAGGTGAGGTTGAACAGCATGACCGTGCTCCCTGTCGCTTGGTGTGCGGCGGGCGGGCCGGCCGGGTGACCGGGGCGCCGGGGTGCCGCGCTGACGGGGCCGGTCAGAGCCCGCCCTGGGGCCGGGGCTGCAAGCAACCGGTCAAAAGATCTTGGCGTCGAGCGGAGCGAGACAAGGGGCCAAGATGTTTTGGAAGGGGGCTTAGCGGCCCCGGCCCGGGTGGGCTGACCTTCGGGTCCCTCAGCAGCGGACACCCGGCCGCCACCCGGGACACCAACACCGCCCGTGCGCCTCATCCGTGAGGATCGGGGCACGGACGTCGTACCGACCTCGCCGGCCGCCGAGCTCGGGCGCTGGCGGCACGCTTGGACGGAGCCAAATGATGTGGGGGCGTTCTGCGCCCGCCAGCGCCGTCCGGACGTGTCGTGGCCGGGTCGCTTGTTCCGGGGCGAGATGCTGCCCGCAGGGAGCGACCGTCCGCGCCTGGCATTCCTCGCGCGGGTTGCTGTCCAGCCACACGGGGTGCCGAGTCAGAGGCCCCGATGGCATACGGCGGCGGGGTGGTTGAACTCGACAACTGGTAGGCGCTGGGTGCTGGACTGGTCGTGTTGTGTTCTTACCGAAGTGTTCCGGCCCCACGATTCCGGCATGTTGTGGCTCCACGGCGGGAGTTCCGAGACGTTCTGGCCCCAAGCGGCCGTCGATGCCGTACGCCGTCAGCGTGGCCCACCTGGCAGCGTTCGGCCGGGAGCATGGAGCTCGTCGGTCGCCGGCGAGCCGGGTGCCGGCCTCGATCCCTTGGCGGTCGTGCTAGCGGACTATTCCTCGGTGAGGGTTTGTGCCACTCAACATTGCGCCAGGTTGCGTGCGCGTGGCGACCACCCCAATGACGACGGGAGCTGCTACGCGCGCCATATGGGCGCAAGGGTCCGACCCGGACATGGTGCGCACGTGACGGGTCGTAGCCGGCCCGATTTGGAGTGGGGTCAATGCAGCCTCCTTGCCCGCCAGCCTGCTGCGTGCCAGCATCTGGACATGAGCATCTTCGACTCCATCGCACGCGGCTTGGGCAGCCTCCGCCCGCTGTCCGACGCGGAACTCGAAGATGAGCGCGAGGCGTTGCGACAGCGCTACGTGTCCAGCGACAGTGACGGCGAGGCGTCGAACCTCTACGACGAGCTGCACCGCTACAACGGAGAGATGACGCGCCGCGCCAACGAGGCCTACAAGCGTGACAACCCGGACGCAACCACCAGGCACCGCGAACACGGCTGGTACCTGCCGAACGACGACTAGCCAATCGGGCATGATCTGCCGCCACCGGCTAGCAGCACCAGCGTCCAGACAATTTCTTGCCCGGATCTTCACCGCTCGGGTGACCGGGAGACAAGCTTCAGTGGCACGCGGACACACTTCGGTGGCAAAGGACACCCGCGTCCTGCTGAGCGAGACCGCCGTCTGGCGCATAGCGCCGCAGATCGCGCGCGACACGAACATGGCGCAACGCCGTCGACGGCCGCACCGCGCGTGGATGTGCCTGAACAGGAGCGACGCAGCCGGCAGGGTCAGAGCGTCGCCGCTCGTGCACAAGCGACGCGCTGGGCGGGACTGCCGGAGGAGGAGCGCCGTCGTCGACAGTCGCAGAGTGATGCTGCTCGCGCTGCGGCCCGGCGTACCGAAGTACCGCCTGCCCGAAGCTCGGCGACCGAGTTGAGCGACGACGAGATCGTCCGGGCGGTGGAGGACACGATTGACAACGGTGGCTACGACTTCATGTCGAAGGACGATTGGTGACAGCGAGACGAAGGCGACGGCCGGGGTGAGGGTTCGTACCGTCGCTGTGCGGTTGTCGTCCCCGGGTTACTGCGCGGGGGCGGCGTAGTCCGGCTCGCCAGCCGGAGGCGATTGTCGCGCGAGCCTCAGCCGCCGAGAGGCCGACGGTGTGCGCGGCTTCCGCGAGCTGGGGCCACACCACCTGTGCGGCTAGCCCGTCGTGCGCGGCGAGTTGTCCGAGGCGGAATGCCGCGAGGTGCACGGCCGTGTTCCGGCCGCCAGCGGTGATCCGCTGTCCGCCGCGGATGACTGGTCGGGGTGCGGCGAGGATTCTGCCGATCTCGCCGTTGAGCGCGGCGAACCCGTACCGGTCGGGGTCGTCGATCCGCGTCGAGATAGCCGTGGCCAGTGATGCGATAGCCGGTTCGGGCACCGGCACCGGCACCGGCACCGGCACCGGCACCGGCACCGGCACCGGCACCGGCACCGGCACCGGCACCGGCACCGGGGCCGGGGCCGGCGGTGGTGACAGCAGTCGCCGTAGGGCTGGTGGGCAGTCTGGCAGGACGCGGTCGAACTGTTGGGTGAAGGTGTACCGGCGGCCGGTGGGGTGCAGCGAAGGCGGTGCGACGACGAGTCCACCGCGTCCACGCCAGTCCACCCCGGGAATTAGGCCGACGCGGTTGGCATGCCCGGTCGCGGCAAACCAGAGATGCCACCCAGATCCGGTTCGCACGACAGGCCCCTTCGGGCGGGTGTTGTCGAGGATGGTCGTGACCGTTCGCAGGCCGTCTACGGTGTCGATGTCGCAGACGTCGAGCAGGGTGCCGGTGGCGAGGCCGATGTTCGCGTCGGGCCACCTCGTCCACCATCGCCGTACGAGAGCGGGGTCGGTGGAGGCATCTCGCAGCCCGTGCCGCAGCCTGGGGTGTTTGCCGGGTGACGGGCAGGCGAGTGCCCGCCGGCAGCTACAGCCACCAGCAGGCTGGGGAGTGTGTAGGGGCATCACGGGGATACCGGCGGTGGCGTAACGAAGGGCCACGTTGAGGACGGGCTCGGATCGCAGGTCCTGCGGTGGGGGCGGTTGGGTGGCTGGTGCGGCGGTCGGCCCCTGGACTTGGGTCGGGGTGGTCATCGGAGGGTCCTCAGGTGGTCATGGGTGCGGTTCGGGCCCGACTGATCGGCCGAGGCCGGGCAGGGCACCAGGACGGCGGGATGCTGGACGGGATGCTGGTTGACCGTGAGGTCGAGGCTGACGTACTCGCCGTTCTCCGTTGCGATCGCGATGCTGAGCGGCGCAGCGGTGCCGGGGACCGGGGTGACGGTGAGGGTGACGGGGCCGGCGGTGATCGTGGCGGTCGGGACGCCGTATCGGTCCTCGCTGACCGCGGCGTTGACGTCCCAGGTTTCGGTCAGCAGCGGCCGGCCGCTGCTGTCGATGAGGCTGCTCATCAGTTCCAACGCGTCTGCGCCGGATGGCTCGGCTTCACGGTTGAGGAATGCGGTGAGTGCGTCGACGATCGCTGTGTCCGGGTGTTGCTGTCCGTTCGTCGTGTGGTGCGAACGCAGCTCGCCGTCGTCGGCGACTGTCGGGGTGCGATGGTGTTGCATCAGGCCGGTGTTGGTCAGGGCAGCTTGCGACGTCACGAGGTACTCCAGAGGCAGTGGTGAGGGCGGGATGATCAAGGTCGGGGCGTGGTTGCTTCGGCCCGGAGGGCTGGCTGTGCGGAGGCTCGACGGGAACGTGTCACTCGGCGCGCGCGACGTCGAAGTCGCAGGTTCCGAGGAAGGCCAGGTCGCGGGCGGGTATGTGCCTGTCGGCGGCGAGCGCCACGATGCGGCTTATCCGGTCCTGGGGGTTGACGGTGAGTGCCCGCCGGGCCGCGGCGAGAGCGAGGGTCTCGTCGCCGAGTCGCCAGGCGCACCAGGCGGCGAGACCTGCCGGGGCGGTGACGTACTCGTCGGGGAGGCGGCGGGTCAGATCCAGCCACAGATCCCGCTCCCACATCGCCCCCGACGTGGCCCGCCGTACCGCGTGTTGGTTGTGCGGATCGGTCAGCAGGATCGCCAGGCGGGCGGCCTGCTCGACGGTGAGGCGGTGGCCGTTCCGGGCCCGGTCGAGCAGCGCTCGCAGCGTCGCCGGCTCGTCGGAGGCGGGCTGAAGGGCGGCAATGGCTGCGGCGACCGCGGCCTGTTGTGCCGGGTCGGGATCGGTGAGCGCGAGCAGGGCGTCGCGACTCGGTAGCGCGACGAGGCCCTCGACGGTCGACTGGGCGGCAGTCGCGGTCGCCTTCGCGTCGAAGCTGACACCCTCGATGGCGTCGCAGGGACAGTCGAGGCAGAAGTAACGGTCGGTGATCACCAGGAGTGTCTGGCTGACGGTGAGGTGCGCGGCCAGGGCGTCACCGGCGGCCGTGACCGTCGGCGCGACGTCCCGGTTGCCGTAGCCGACGAGGACGAGGGTCTGCGCCGCCGCCCGATCGGCGACGTCGCGGAAGGCCTCGACGACCTGCGCCATCGGGGCGGCAAGGTCGACCCGGGCCGCGACGGCGACTCTCCGGTCGGCCTTCATGAAGAGTGCGACGAGACTCTGCTCGGGGTGGTAGCCCAGCAGGTAGGGCACCAGGCCCAGCAGCTCCGCCTGCGACCGGACTGTGAAGGTGGGGACGTGAGACACGACTAACTCCTTGATCGAGTACGGGTAGAAAGCAAGACCGGCTGTGGTCGCCCGGAGGACGGCAGGGGATGCCGCTCTACTGCGGTTTCGGGTGTCGGCGTTCGCTGGCGAGGATTCGGACAGTGGTGCTCGCGGCGATAGGCGCGTCGGTGGGGCCGCGGAGGTAGGCGAAGACGTAGACGTCCTTTCGCAGCGCACGGCCGGGGCCGTGCGGTTGGGAGCGCCAGTAGCCGCTGATCCACTGCCGCTGCGCCTGCGGCTGCCGGGACTCGCCCGACCCGGTCTCGCGCCGGCTGGTGTTCTGCCGGCTGCGGATACGCACCAGCCGCACCTCCGGGGTGGGCCGCCGCGTTCGTTCGTACGCCTTGCGGATGGACCTGTTCGCGAGGACCGACACGGCCTCTCCGGTGCGCTGGGCGATGAGCAGCCACGTCGCGGCCATTACCGCGAGCGCGCCGTCAGCGGACGTGATGGCCCGCCTGGCAGTGATGAGCTGGTGGTCGACGGGGATCAGCCAGCCGACCTGTTCCCGCAGCGCCTGTACCGCCGTTGCGTCGTTGATGCTGTCGGTGCCGCCGATAGCGCGGTAGCAGATGATCTGGATGCCGTCGTTGTTGCTGGCCCATGACGCGGCGCAAACACCTCCAGCGACTGCGGCGGCCCAGAGCAGTAGCCCGTGGGGTGCGGGGAGGTCTTCGACGTCGAGGACGGTCGCCGGGAGGTCCACGGCGGCGGTGCGGGCGAGGTCGGTGAACTCGTCGTCGACCGCGTAGAGCCGCCCGCCCTGCAGGCTGGCAGCGATGGCCTGCCGCTGGCGGACCTGAAGCAGGTCCATGCGGTCTGGTCCGGTTAGCAGCGTGGTCAGTCGGTCACGGACCTTCGGCAGCGCCGTGGCCGTGATCGGGGCGTGGGGCCAGTGGACGTCGGTGAGCAGGGTCCGCCCTGGCCGCAGGGTCCCCACGACACCGGCATGAATCGCGCGGACGGCTTCGGCCGCGATCGTCGGATCCGCCCACCCCATCCGGGTGACCGCCCGCTGGGTCAGGGCTTCGCTCTTGCTGGCCTGGGCGAGCAGAGTGCAGGTGATACACGCCGACCAGGTGGTGCCGAAGTCGTCGACGCTGCTGTCGTCCTCGCCGAGAGCGAGGGCCTGTACGGGGCCGCTGTCGAGCCGGAAGACGGGATATCGGTCGCTGCAGAAATCGCAGGACCGTGCCACCCCGGCCACCTCCGCGCTCGGGACGGGGTCCGGGTCGTGGTCGTAGGAGGTTCGGGCGGTGGGGTGCAGGTGCCGGAGCTGGCCGCTCGTGTCGAAGGAGGTGTTCAGGATCCGCCGGCAGGCGCGGCACGCCATTTCAGGCCGCAGGCCGATCGACGTACCAATGGCGACATCCGGCCCGTACTCCGGGGATGGATCGTCATGGAAAGAGATGGAGTGAGACATCGGGGTGAGGGATCCTCCGGTCGGGGTGGGATCGGCTCGTCGTCAGGGGGCGCCGGCCGGCGGGGCGACGACCTCGACGGAATGGCATGGGTCGACAGCCGTGTGGAGCCGCTGCCGGCTGCGGCCGATCCGGTCGGTGGCACGGCTATCAGGGCAGGTCAGGGCGGCAGGTGTGCGCGGCGTGTTCAGCGAGCAGACCCGCCACGCTCGTCCCGGGCGTGACCATCACGGTTTTCTGGTCGCAGGTCGGGCAGGTCAGCCAGTCGCCCTCGTCGTCAGCCGTGACGTAGGTGTCCGGGGATACGCATGGCAGCTCACCTGCGCACGCGCACGCTGGGGGCGTCGGGAGCAGCGGCAGCGGTGACCACTGCTGCAGCGCTTCCGCGATGGGGTACGCCGCGGCCAGCTCTTCGCTGGTGTCGCAGTGCATCTGATGCGGGATCAGGATCTGCTGGTGCACCCAGCGCTTGAGGCGGGGCCCGGCGGTGTCGCGCATCAGCGCGAGCCGGTCCAGCCGCCGGTAGCGGGAGGCGAGCAGCTGACACAGCGCCACGGCGCGGCGGACGGCTGCCGCGCCACCGGCCGTCGCCCGGTCGGCGGCCTTCAGCGGCGCCAGGCGTAGCCGCAGCGGCCAGGATGTCGTGTCGAGGTCTATCGCGTCGCCGCCGCCGACGAGGGTGACGCCGCGTACGACGAGCAGGTTCGTCACGTGGGTAGCGAGCACATGCTCGCCGTCGCCGAGCTGCATGATGACCCGGTCAGGGACGAGCTGCTGATCCAGGACGTCCGGCTTGAGCACGATCGTGCCGAACAGCTCAGCGGCCGAAACGCGGTAGGCGACCACGCCGCCCGGACGCCGTTCCTCGGTCACCGTGACACGACCCAGACCCGGCAGCTCCACGAAGTCGTCGAAAGTCATCGGTCAGGCCCCGCTTCCGACGCCAACGGCGTGGGCGGTGCCAACCTGTGTCGCTTGCAGGGCTGGCTGTCCGTTGCCGCTGCTCGATCCGGCATCGGCGCCGGCCGTGGCCAGGGTGCGAAGGTCGGCGACGCGCCGCTCGTAGTGGTGGATCTCTGTGGCGAGCTGGTCGCGTCTGCGGTAGCGGTGCGCCAACTCGTCTCGCAGGAGGTGCTCGGCGCGCTGCTCGGCACACAGCCGCGCCCAGGTGGTGACGAGGGTCTGGCGCAGTGGGTGGGTGGCCCACATGGCGCGCAGGACAGTGATGATTGCGGCGGCGTACTCCGAGGTCCTGTCCGGCACCAGGTCAGCGACCCTGGTGCTGCCGGCGCGGTAGACCGTCAGGTGCCATCGCCGGACCGGCTCCTGCTGATCCGGGTCCAAGTCGACGATGCCCGCAATGGTGATCCCGTTGATCACCGGCCGATTGATGAGCGGGCCCGTGTTGAACTGGTCTGCGGGTTCATGGCCGCAGCGGACCCAGATCCGGGTCGGGATTAACTCCTCGCCGGCGAAGGCGGGCTCGATGGTGAAGGCGCCGCTGGCGCGGCGCCCGGAGATGACGTAGCGGACCTGCCCGCTGGTGAGGTTCGGGGTCTGGGTGAGGGTCAGTTCGCCGTATGGGTCAGGCAGGGCCACGGTGTGAAGTTCAGTCATGGGTGCTTCCAAGGGTTCTTGAGGTGAGCGGGTCGCCGGCCGGCGGCGATCAGGTGGGCGGTAATGCCGAGCAGCGCTTCGCGGCTGGTGTGACCGGCCGTGAAGTACTCGGCCACAGGCGCAGGTCGTTGGCGTGTGCGTGGTGATCAGCAATTCGCCGCCTTGGATCTCGCTGCCGGTGCGAAGCTGCACGGCAGAGGGATGACGGTCGGGAGGGTGCTGTGTAACCCACGGATTGGTTCGCTGGGATGCGCTTTGCATCACGGGCTCGGTGCCTGCGGGGCAGCGTCAATCGGCGTCCGACCCCGGTCTGCTTTCAGCGGGCGGGGTCGCCGGATGGGCGATGCTGGCCCGATCCGCCCGGCCGGCCGATCGGCGCAGCCCCGCACTGGCCCACCCAACCGACTTTCGAAGATCACGAGCGGCTGCGACGGTGGGCCTTGCGGAGCCAGCCGGGGCCGGTCAGGATCGAGGGCCAGCACGCACACCGGCTGACCGTCGCTGCAGAGCGCGTGCGGGCCCCGCTGCGGCACCTGCACCCAGCCCAAGGCCGGCGACGGCTGCGGCTGCTATAAGCGCAGGTGCCAGCGCCTGCCATGCCGTCGATCGAAAGCGGGCAGCTCGGAGATCCCTGGGTGCGCTGTCTAGCGTCGCCCTGATCTGGCCAGTCTCTGCGGTGGTGAGCAGGTAGGTGGGTAGCTGTGGCACCCGTTTGCGCCAGGTTCAGTAGAGCCGGTGTGCCCCGTCGAATGAGCAGCGGGGCGGCTGGCCGGTGATGTGGATCTGCCCCACGACCAGTGGGTGTGCTCAGGTCGGTGGTCAGGGCGAAGGTCCGGTTCAGGGCGCTGCTGGTTGGGCCGATGAGGTTCGCTCTACGCGGATTCGGGTTGTCGAGGCGGGATAGGTGTCGGCGTACGAGTTGCAGTGCAAAGCCGCGTAAGCCACCGAGTACACAGCGGCCATCGGCGTCCGTAAGGTCAGCGACGACCTGACAGCCGAGCCGACCTCGTCGCACACCGAGAAGATCGACTACAAAGGGTGATGCATGTCGACCCGGCGGCGTCCGGATCTGCCGATGACAGTGCATCTGCACATAGGCATTGAAGGGGCGCGGAGGCATCCTGGGGTCCACCCAGATCCTTACGTTCGGTGGACGGCGCCGGCCCTCCCGGTTTCGCGGGGCTAGAGTTAGGCGCACTGACGGCACGGCGCGAAGGTCGAATGTATGACAAAGGCTTCGGATGGCATCGGACTGGCAGAGGCGATCGCGGCATTGCGTGACGAGTTGCTCGAGGCCCGGGCGAAGGGCTCCAGCAGCGACATTCAGCTGCCAGTGGAGTCGATGACGGTCGAGCTGACTGTGACGGCGACGCGCTCCGCCGAGGGCAAGGCTGGTTTCAAGGTCCCGATCGTCGAGGTCGAGTTGGGTGGTGGCGGCAGCCGGGAGCGTGCAGAAGAGCAAAAGGTCACGGTGGTCTTCGGCAGTCCCATCGACCGCTCGGGGCGGCCGGTGAAGGTCGCCAGTTCGGGTGACGAGCTCAAGGGCTGAGCGGTTGGACGTCTCTTTGGCTGCTCGACTCGTTGAGGTCATCGCCGACCTCGGTGCGGATGCGAGCCCGCGGTACCGATACGGGTCCGGATGCATCGTGGCTGGCCGTACGGTTCTCACCGCGGCCCATGTGGTGGCCGACGCTTTGAGGGTCCGGATCCGTACGGTCCACAAGGACCTGTACGACGCGTCGCTGGACTCTCGCTTCGTCGGTCAGGAGTTCGGGCCGGCACCGGATCTAGCACTTGTGGAGATCGACGGTGCGTGGGCGGAATTTCCGGCGCTCGAACTGGCACGTCTCGACCGGGATGCCACTGCTGAGTCGTCGATCGACTGTCACGCCTACGGTTACCCGTGGTTCGCTGAGCAGCCGTCGCCTGAAGTCGTAAGCGAGGTCGTCGACGTTATCGGGGAGATCCCCGTTCTCGCCAAGCTTGTTACCGGCCTGGCCACCGTCCAAGTACGCAAGTCCCCTGGGCACCGCGCCCTGGAGGATCGTGTGTTGGACGAGTCGGCCTGGTCGGGCATGTCCGGTGGGCCAGTCATCTCTGGTGGGCGTCTGGTCGGCGTGGTAATCGAGCATGCTCTGAGGGAAGGGCAATCGTCCATCACGATGGCGCCCATCACCCTCCTCGAGCCTCGACCGGACTACCCGAAGTGGGGCACCGGTGTGCCTGACCCGACCGCTTGGTGGCGCCGGCTGGGGGTTACCAGCGCCGCCGACCTCGTAGTCTTGCCGGCGCCGAAGGGATGGACTCGGCTCCTAGCCTTGGACGAACAAGCTCGGGCGACAGTCGTCCGTTCCCTCGCCCTAGGCTCGTCCAACGAGCTGATTTTGCCGCGCTCCGGTATGCGCGACGAGTTGAAGGCCGCTCTGATAGCCGACGGCGACATCATTGTCGTGGGCGACTCTGGCGTCGGCAAGAGCGCGCTGGTGATGGACGCTATCGCGCCCGACCAACTCGGCGCCGACCGTCAGGCAGTCGCACTCAACCTACGACATCTGCCCACAAGCCAGCTTGAACTACTTGCGCTGCTTTCGAGCCCTCTGGAGGAGTTGCTCAGTGAGTTGACGGCTCCTGAACGGCTTCTCGTCATCGACGCTGCGGAGGCTGCCGTTGAGGATCATCAGGATATCCTCTTGTACTGCGTACGCGCGGCCCGGACAGCAGGAGTTCAGGCGGCCGTTGTCACGTCGACAGAAGGCATCGCTGTCGTAAGACAGTTGCTCAGATCCGGCGCCGAGGGCCCCCGCGAATTCACCGTGGCCGGCCTTAACGACGTCGAGCTCAATGACATCGCCGCGCACTTCCCCGCTCTGCGGCGACTCGTCGACAACCCCCGCGCACGCGAGCTACTGCGCCGCCCCATCGTCGTCGACCTTCTCGGCCGGGCCGGAGACCCCGGCCTGCCTCTTAGCGAGTCACAAGCGCTCGACCACGTCTGGCAGCACCTCGTGCGCAACTCCGGCCGCAGGGATCAGGGAACGCCGGACGCCCGTGAAAACACGATGCTGAGCTTGGCGAACTACGCCTTGCATAAGGGCGATACCGACGATCTTCTCGCTCGGCTCGATCACGACGCGGTCGACGGACTACGCCGAACTGGACTGTTGCAGCCAGCCAGCAGCCTGCCCTGGGAGCGAGTCCCGTCGTTCCGGCACGACCTGCTCCGCGCCTACTCCGTCGCGCGGCTGCTACTCGCCGAACGAGACCCAGCGGCGTCCCTGACTGCCGCGGGTGCCGCCCGCTGGACGCTGCCATCCGCCCGGCTCGCCTGCGAGATCATGCTTTCTGCGCCCGACGACCTCTCGTATCCCCGGGCCGGTCGCTTCGCTGGGCTCCAAGCGGGCTTCAACGCCATCGCGAAATCCGGAGGCGGCGAGCGATGGTCTGACATCCCCACGGAGGCGCTGCTCGTGGCGCCTGACCTCGCTGTGCTTCTTCGTGACGCGTGGCCCGTCTTGACCGAGGACAGGGCTCAGGGCACCGCTCGCATAATCCGCATCTTGAACACCCGGCACCGACGCGACGGGATGCTGGATTCCATCGCCGCCGAGCCCGTAATCGCCCGGCTGCTGGACGCCGGGACACCGTCCGCCATACGGCGAGAAGCAGACGAACTGGTCCGGGACTGGCTCCGGACATTGGTGTTACGCAGGATACCTAGGGGACATCCGCTGCGGATCGAACTCTGCGGCGCCATCGTCGACCAATGCCGGGCGAACGAGCAGGCCCTCGATGAGCAGGAAGCGGCCCGCCGCGCCGAACTCGCCGCACGAACTCCGGAACAGGTTGCTGAAGACGAGGCTCGAGTCAAAAGACTCAATATCTTCGATTCATCGGGCATATCGCGACGCGGCAGTAGCGGGCCAAGTCGAACACGGCATCGGCCCTACCAATGGATCAACGACCAGCAAGTTGAGCACCTCGCACTACTCGGCCCCGACCTAGGCGAGGCCGGCGAGGCGATCCTCCGGCGCATCGCGGAGGACGAGCCGCACTCACTTGACCACGCTGTGGAACCGCTGCTCGCCGGTCATAGCCTTGCCAGCTACAGCACGGAACTGCTGGTTTACCTCGCTGCCGAGTACTACATCGACCAGCCTGACGAGGACGACAACGGCTACGAATCGCACGGTGGGCTCCACGACGACGGGATTCGCGACCACGCCTTCTTCGCGCTAGGACCTCTCGCCCACTTCGCGAAAGGGCCCTTCCTCGCGCTTTTCAGGGCGGACTATTTGAAGGGAGTGTCGCTGCTCAACCGGATGCTCGACCACGCTGCGCGGTGCCGTGTCCGCCAGCTCTCCAGCCTCCGCCATGGGTCATCCGCCGAGGATGACGACGAGAGCAAGCAAGTCCTGTCGATCATCGGAGAGCCACGCGAGTATGTCGGTGACGGCCACGTCTGGCTTTGGTACCGCGGGACCGGGGTCGGTCCCTACCCATGTATGAGCGCGCTCCAGGCGCTCGAACTCGTCACGGAAGAGCACATCCGGGCGGGTGTCCCTCCGCAGGCACTTACTTCGATCTTGGTCAAAGACGCCCACAATCTGGCGATGCCTGCACTCGCGCTCGGCGTTCTCGTCCGGCATCTCGAGGTTGTGGGCGGCGCTGTGGATCCCTTTCTCGTCGAGCCGGCGGTCTGGCAGCTCGAGTTTTCGCGCTCGTCCCAAGAACGGTCGAGCGGTTTGGCCGCGCGTGTCCCTGAACTATCGAACCCCGAGCGCCGCACATGGAGTCTGCGCGAGACGAGCATGGCGCTGACGCTGTCCGCAGAGACCGACCGCCTTGCGGAACTCAAGGCGGTCGGCGAGCAGCTACGAGCCAACGCCCGGGCACGGGTCGGTGACGAGGCCTCCGCCGCTGCCCGTCAATATCTCGCCACGGTCCAGAATTGGGCGGCTGCTCTCGATCGAAACACCTACGAGGTCACCCCGCATGACAAAGGTTTCCTGATTCAGCAAACATCCGATCCCGAAGTCGAAGAGGTTCTTGGAGAGACCAATGAAGCCCTTCGCAGAACTAGCGACGCAATCGGCCTCACCGTCCGCCACGCACACGTCCGCGACAAGGGCGGCTGGGCACCCGACGTAGACACCGAAACACTCACCGCCGACCTCCTCCTCGCAAAGGCAATATGGGAGAACCCTCCTGAGCCGCGTGCCTTGTCCATAGACGGCCCTGTTGCCGTCGCAGCGTCTGCGTTGGAGCTCCACCTAACATCCAGAGCGGCAGTTTCCGATGACGACCTCATCTGGAGCGCTCAGGTGCTGCTGCAGGTCGCGGCAGCCACCACGTCCCGCGACGACATCGACGACGACACGGTGTTCGGCTACGGTGCCGACCGGTCCGCGGGTCGGGCCCTGCCCCTCCTTCTGCTGCCCGCAGCCGTCGAACTTCGGTCCGCGCTAGGTGTGCTCGACGTCGGCGGCCTCGACGAACTGATCGCACTCAGTCGTGCGGTCGCCGTCCACGGCGCAAACGAGACTCGGCTCGCCTACGCCCGCGGCCTCGATGACGTCTGGGCGTCGCCATGCGATACGACCCACTTATTCGGCCGCTGCCACCATCGCGTGGCCTTCGATCTGGTCACCGAATCGTTTCTTCGCTCTAGCCTCGGGCCCTGGGACCGAGAAGAGCAACGCCGCCCCGTCGTCGCCCTCGACCCACCGAACGCCCGATCACTCGACGCGTTGACCGGCGGCGACATCCTCGTCTCGCGGCTCACGGCCGCCCTGCGCGCTACCGGTGCCGCAGCGGTCAGCCCGGCCTGCTCCGCCGAGGACGCGCAGCAAGCTCTACGGTCGCTCGTCGCGGCACATCAGCGCGCGATGCTAGCGAGCAAGCACGGGTATCACCACAGCCAAAGCGATGCGCTCGTGGCAGCACGCGCGGCGCTCTTGCAGGCCATCGGGGGCCGCGATGAGCCGGTGCTCGACTATGTCCACAATTACCTCGGCCGGGGACGACCCCTCGCTGAGGCGCTCAAGGCCATCGCCGCAGCCGCCGAGGAACGGGTGGAGGTCGGCCGACAAGCTCAGCGCCTCTGGCCCAAGATCATGGACAAGATCATCGACGCAGCTCAGGCGAACCCTAGTCTCTTCCTCGAACAATCGTGGGGCGGCTATGTCGAATCTGCCTTGATTCCCAATCCTGCTGCCGAGTGGGGCTACCTCACGATCGAACTTGCCGGAGAACCCTACCGCTGGCGGAACCTGCTGGCATGGGCACCACAAGTTAACTGCTGGCTCGGGGCGGTCCCCCGTTCGCGAATGAGCATCGACCATCTCGTTGTCGCCGTACGCGAACTTGATGTCTCCGACCAGATCGAGCAGGGCCTGATCTGGATCGAGCGCATCGTTGCCGGCGCCGGCGAAAGCTGCGCCTTGACCCACAGTCTGCCGGAATGGCTACGTGAACGGCGTCCTGATATCGCTACTCCTGACCATATTGCCCGCTGGCAGCGAGTTGTCGACTGTCTTGTCGTGGCAGGTGACACGAGGGTGGCCGACCTCGCGGACTAACTGGCTACGATCGAGGCTCAACTGGTCGCGGCGCTGCTCATCACCGCTATGCGGAGCGGCTCGATGTAGGCAGTTCCGTCACCTTGATTGCCCTCGCCCAGAAGCAGAGCGGCATCCGGATCTGCCGCGATTCGGGTGCCAGCCCACGGCGACCGACTACTCGCAGTTAATGGCGGACGCGGGTCGCCGGGCACGCCCGCCGGCGCAGCGTCCCGAGTGTTCCGCGTCCCTGCCTCTGCAGAATTGGCCTACAGGACTCTGCACTGGAACCCGTATGCCGTCAGTAGGCCGTACGCGGTCGACCAGGTGGTGACGTCGAGGGGCAGGGTGTCCCGGGGTGCCGAGGCGATCAGAGCCTTGGCTGCGTCGATGTCGAAGACCCATGGCCCGAAGTGGAACCACTGCCGCGGTCGGCCGCCGGTCACCGGCTGTTTGCCTTCTCGGTGAGGCGGGTGTAGATGGCGATGCAGCGAAGGATCAGCTCGTGCGGCGGCAGGGTGAGCAGTCGTTGTTGGTTGTCGGGGCGGAGCCGGTCCCAGATGAGGATGGTGACGCTGGCTGACCACAGGTCAACCAAGACGCCGTTGATCTTGGCGTGTTGCCGGTTGGCGACGATCTGACGCAGGGTGTCGATGAGGGTGGGGTCGTCGGGCCGGTGGTTGGCGTCGTCGGGTCGGGCGGCTTCGGGGAGCAGGGTGTAGCAGTCTGCGCAGGTGTAGCCGGTGCGAGGTGGGGCTTCGGTCTCCCATCGACGGAAGTCGGCGGCGGGTACGCCGCACACCGACTGGCGCGGGTCGCGGGGGTGGCGGATGTGGCCGCTCATCGGGAGCCCTTCCGGTCTGGTCGAAGTGGGGTGAAGGTCGGGCATCGCAGTGCTTCTCCTGGAGGCTGTTTGGGGACTTCGTGCTGTCGCGGCGGCGGGCATCGCTCTGGGCCGCGTGGAGGGTGAGAGGCGTCGGTCGGCGAGACGCTGGCCGGGCGCCGGGGACCAAGGGCTTGCCTAGTCCTGCGGTGACGGGAGGACTGCCGCGTCGTTGATCGGTCCGTCGGCCCTGAGCGCCGCGAGGAGCGCCGTGGCGCGGTCGGTAGAAACGCGGACCCCATCGGTGCGTAGCCCTTTGATCAGGACCGACCGGGACAGCGTCACGCCGTGAGCGCTCAGGCGGTCCGCGACTCGACGCCCGGGGTCCATCAGGTCCCTAACGTCGGGGATCGGCCGTGGCCGTAGCCGGTCGGCCCCGTCCCGCGAGGGCATCTCGCGCGGAGCCGGTCCGCTGTCGCCGATGCTCCGGACCCCGACCCGGTCGTCCGCCTCGACGGTCGATGCTGCGACGGTGTCCCTGGAAATCGAGGGCGAGGTGGAGGTCCGCTGCGAAGACCACTCGGCGTTGACCTGGTCCGGGAGATCGTGGCCGTGGTCCTGTTCACTGCGGTCCCTGTCGACCGCGGTCCGGTCTTGCGCCGGGGCCATCCGCGCTGCCGGGTCTGACCCTGCAGATAGCGCAGAGTCCGGGGCCGGCCGGGTCCGGTCCTGCGCCGGGAATGCTTGCCCTGAAGCAGACGTGGGGTCCGGCTCGGTGCAGGCGCGGTCCTGTGGTGATGAGGACTGGTCCGGGACCTGTCCTGTCTCATGGTGGATCTGTGGGTGGGGTAGGGCGGGGACCGGGCGGCTGGTGCCGTGTTCGGCGAGCTAGGTCAGAGATGCGAGGACCGCGCCGGTGTCACCCCGCCGTGCGGCGGCGCGGACCGTGCGGCGTGCCAGCCGGCGGACCTGGTTGCGCCTCGCGGCAGTCCGCCGGGCCTGTCGTTCGGCTGCGGCCCTCCGCAGCAGGTAGGCGGCGCGGGGGCTGACACGGTCGCGGACATCGACGGACCAGGCTGCGGCGGTGCTGGGCAGGTATCGGAGCCAGCGGCGCCAGCCGAACGCGGCCGGCGGATCGGGTAGGAGCCTGCGGCGGCGCAGTTCGACGCGGTGTCGGGCACCGCTGCGGATCTCCCAGACCACGATCCCGGCGAGGGACAGGACGGCGAGGAGCCCGGCGCCGACGCGGCTGGCATGTTGGTGGCCGAGGTAGTTGATGCCGGCGGCGGTAGCGGCGCAGAGCCAGGTCAGGGCGCGTGGGGTGCGGGCGGCTTCCCCAGCGAGGCGCATCTTCTGCGCGGTCAGCGCCATAACCAGTGCCAGACCCTCGATCGCGACGGCGACGACGATCCCAGCGAGCATCGGCCAGCCGCGGGCTTGGGCTGCGGTGATCTGTCCGTAGACGGCGCCACCGACGGCCAGCAGGTACATGGTCGCGGCGTAGACGTCATCGGCGTGCCCCCGCACGTACCCGACGAGCGGAGCGGCTCGGTGCCGCCAACGCGCTGCCCGCTGCCGGGCGGCGCGGGCGCGGGCCTCGCGGCGGGCCCGCTGATCGGCGCCTCTCTCCTCGGCCTCGCGGCGCTGGGTGGCGCGGGTCTGGGCGGCGAGGTGCTGCTGCCGCTCTGCTGCCTGGAGTTGACGCTGCATCGCGGCGTCAGCGGCGGCGATCCTCGCTTCCTCGGCGGCCTGGGCCTGCTGGGCGGAGAGGACCTGGCGGGCCAGTCGCCGGTCGCGGCTCGCCAAGTGCGCGACGGCCTCCAGGTCGACGCTCACCGGCCCCGCCCTCTCTCGCCAACGGCATCGCGGTAGCTGTCGAGGGGAGTCACCGCGGCCCCTGCGCGGGGAAGTCCGCCAGGGTGCCGCGGACGATGGTCGTCGGGTGGTGGGCGCGGGCGAGGAGTTCGTAGACCAGGTGCGGGTGGCCGCCGGCGAGACGGAACCCGAGCTCATCGCAGGCCGCGCCGCGAACCGGCCGCCGGACCTCGCCGGGTGCCTGGACAGCGATGACCCACGTACGCGCCCGGTTGACGTCGTAGGTCAGCTGATACACGGCCCCGTCGTCGCCGACCACGGTGAGCAGCGCAGGTCCGTCCGTGGTGAACAGGATTCGGTC
This sequence comes from Micromonospora sp. NBC_00330, assembly GCF_036136635.1. Classification (NCBI taxonomy): domain Bacteria; kingdom Bacillati; phylum Actinomycetota; class Actinomycetes; order Micromonosporales; family Micromonosporaceae; genus Micromonospora; species Micromonospora sp. NBC_00330. The sequence goes on along the minus strand of NZ_CP108012.1, from coordinate 2,627,311 downwards.
GACGCGGGCAGGACCGTGCGACAGGGCCGCGCCGACGGCGAGACGGAACTGCATCCAATCCATGATCACGAACGGCTCCGTGTCCTGCTGTCGGGCGTCGTCGGATCGGGAGCGAGGAGATGTGTGGTTCATGAGGATGGCTCCTGGGCGAGTACACGGCGCGCGCCCGGACCTGCGAATGGGTCCGGGCGCGCGAATGTGCGAGAGAGGTGGTGGTTTCAGGCGGTGGTGGCGGCGAGGTGCAGGGCCTGGACGGCCGTGGCCTCGAGACCGTGGGCGGCGTCGGCGTCGGAAAGGGTCTGGGCGACGGAGGTGATGGCGTGCATGACCCCACCGGCGGTGGGGTCGGCACCGGCGATGAAGTGGGCGAGGATGTCGCGTTGCTGCTCCTCGGAGTACTTCAAGCGCTGCCCGACGATCTTGAGGGTGGTGTTGGGGTCGGTGATGGGGGTACCGGCGGCGGTGTCGAGCTCGCGCAGGACCTCGTTGATGTAGTCGGCGTCGAGGAAGGCGGTGACTGCGTCGGTGGTGCGGGAGGTGATCAGGTCGAGGGTGCGGCGGGTGGTCTCCTCGGAGGTGGTGACGACCCCGTCTGTGCCGGTCATGCGGGAGCCGATGTGGGTACGGCGTAGGGCGTTGCGGCGGATGACCATGCCGTTGCGGCAGACCTCGAAGCGCACCCACGGGGCGATGCTGAACGCGCCCGCCCCGGTTTCGGAGTTCGAGATCAGGAACCCGGCTGAGACGATCGGCAGTTCGGAGCCGGCCCGCCCGTCGAACGGGGACCGGTAGCGGGCCAGCAGGCGGGGTGCGGCGACCTGCACCTGTGGTGAGTAGACCCGCAGGTACATGCGCCGGTCGGTCAGGTCGCAGCCGGCGAACTGGACTCGCACGTTCGCGCGGCGGATCCCGTCGAGGGCGGCGAAGAGTACGTCGAGGTTGTCGATGCGGTGGTACCGGTCGGACAAGACGGCCCGCACGATGCCCCCGCCAGTGTCGTTGCGCAGGCAGCGGATGAGGAAGCTGCGGGGGTCGCGGGCAAGCCAGCCGTTGACGTTGTCGTCGAACAGGTCGGGGTGTTCGGCGGCGAGACGCCGCAGGTACACGACGGGGATGCCGAGCTTGTCGGCGAGGCCGGCGGTGGCGACATCGTTGATCGCGTAGGTGCCGGAGGTCATCGTCACCCCCTCCGGGCCGAGCTGCGGCTCGGTGCCGTCCAAGACGAGGCTGCCGCCGACGGCACGCATCCGCCCGGCGCCGGCCTTAACGTCCAAGGCCCGGGTGGACTGGTCAGTGAGCATGCGGCGTAGCTGGTCGAGGTCGACGTTGCGGTGCGCCGGAACGGTGATCATCGAAGACATGAGGGATGGGTCCCTTCGAGGAGAGTCGGGGGTGGGGACTTCGTTGAGGGAGTCAGCGGGCGCCGTCAGCGGTGGTTATGACGGCCAGGCGTAGTCGCTCCCACTGCTCGGGCCCGAGGGTGCCGAGCGCTTGGGCCTCGTCGAGGTGGTCCAGGGCGGCGGTGTCGCCGGCGGTGAACGCGGCGTCGGCGGCGCGGAACGCCGCTTCGCCCTGCTCGCGGCGCAGCTGCCGCCATTGCGTGGGGTTGCGGGCCGGCTCAGCCTGGATCAGCACCTCGGGGTGGGTTCGGGCGTGGGCGTAGATCCACTCCCACTCGTCACGGGTGGCGTTGACGATCTCGGCGACGTACCGGCAGCCGTCGCCGGTGACCCGGTGATAGCCGGGTCCGTACTCCTCGAACGCGAGCAGGATCTCCCGCTGGCGGATCAGCGCCAGACGGCGCTTAGGGTCATCGACCTCGGACACCAAGTCGGCGTCAGTGGACACGGGGCTCCAATCGGGAATGTCGAGAGCTGGTGCGGTGAGTGACCTCGCTCCGCTGCGGAGTCGGGTTGGCACGCGAGTCGGCGGGGGCCTACGCGCAATGCGTGGACCCCCGCCGATAGCGGATCTTCAGATCAGGACTCGTTGCTCACAGGCTCGTCGTCAAGGTCTGCCTCTCGACGTCGGCCAGTTCATCGGCGTCCGAGAGGCCATCGGCCTCGGGGCCCGCTGCCTCGGGCGCGGGCTCCTGCGCGGTGTGTGGTGCGGCGAGCACGTCGTCGTCCGCAGCGACGCCGTCGGCCTGCTCGGTCTCCGCATCGACATCGCCGAAATCTGGATCCTCGGCGTCTGCGGCAGTGGACTCGTCGGTGTCTTCGTCGTTGGGCAGCTCGTCCTGCAGGTCACGGCCCAGCGAATCCCGCAGCGTCGTCTCCGACTCGGAGAGGGTGTAGCCGTCGGCGACGAGCTGGTCGAGCCACGCCACTGCCGCCTCGTCATCCAACGCCCACGTCTCATCGCGGGCCGCGTAGCCGAGGTTGCGTTCCTGGACGCAGATCCACTGCGCCACCAGGCAGCGGCGCAACTTGTCCTCCCGAGCCACCACGGCAGCGGCACCATCGACGCCACCAAGAGTGGCGTACAGGCCGTCGACGTCGCGGAACTGCAACCCGTCCACGACGGTGGCCCGAAGCGCCTCCAGGAAGAGCCGCTTCACCGCCCGCGCCGACCCGTATGCGGTGCGGTAGAACTCCCGCCGTACCTCCGCCGCGACTGTCAGACCAGCGAGGTACTCGGCGCGGGCCTGCTCGGCTGCCTCCCGGCGGGCACGTTCCTCTTCCGTGACGCCCCGACGACTGCCGTAGCTCAGGCGCTGGTAGCCATACCGGTCCGGCTCCGCGCAGTAGAAAGTCGTCTGGGCATGGTCGCCGATCTTCTCAACGAACGCTGCGAGCCCCGCCAACGTGGGAAACATCTCTGGGTCGAGCGGGTTGCCGTTGGCGTCGGCGAGCTGCGTGGCGGCCACGGCTGTACCGCTGTAGGGGTAGCCCTTAGGCTTGGACGTCACCTTCACCCCGGCGAGCACCAACTCCGCCTTCGCCCGCTCCTTCGCCGCCGCGAAGGTCCGCTTCGACCGCTCGGCGGCGATGGCGTGCCGGAATCCCCAACTCGACCCGGTGCCCTTCAGGATTCGATCCAGGGCGGCCGGGTCCTCGGTGAACTCGCTGAGCGCGGAGGCATCCTCCAGAGTCAGGGTGCCGGCGTCGGCGGCTCCGCGCGCCGCCTGCGGCAACTCCCGCAGCTTCAAGGTCTGCTTCACCTTGGCCGTCGGGATCGCCCGCACGGTGGCGATCTGCTCGGGCGACCAGTCCAGCAACGTCAGCTGGTGGAACGCCTCAGCCTCCTCGGTGGGGGTCAGCCCCACCCGGTGGCCGTTCTCGGCAAGCTGCGCGACGATCTGCGCCGCAGTCCCTTCGTCGGAGGCGACCCACACCGGCACCTGCTCCATGCCGAGCTCGATCGCCGCGTACTTCCGGCGGTGCCCGATGATCAACTGAAACGCATCCGGCTGCTCTGGCACCGGAATGACGACCAACGGACAGAGAACTCCCACGACCGCCATCGAGGCGGTCAGATCGCTCAGGTCCCCGACGTCGGTACGCAGGTTGCGTGGGTTATCGACCAGCTCGCGGGGGTCAAGGTACTGGGCCCGGACCAGCAGGCTCGCAGGGTCCGCGAGGGCGGTGACCTCGGCGACGCTGAACTTGTCCGGTACGGGTCGGGACAACAGAGTGGTCGTCATAGCAGAGAACGTCCTTTCCAGAACCACAAGGACGCCCTACCCGGCGCGGGAACGGCCGGGTGGGCGGTGCTGGCCCGATTCGCCCGGCCGGCCGATCGGCGCAGCCCCGCACAGGCCCACCCCACGCTCCGTACGACGCACTGACGCGACTGCGACGGTGGGCCTTGCGGGGCCAGCCGCGGACGGCCAGGATCAAGGGCCAGCAACGCAAGCCGGCCTCCCGCCGAGGCGAAAAGAAATCACTCCTGCGGCTGCTCAGCGACGCGATGGCGGTTATCCGCGACTCGTCGGAGCCCTGGGCACGCTGGTCAATGCTGGCTGTGACGCCGATTGATCCGAATGTGACAATCGACAGCGATGGCGGAAAACGTTGAGCAGGCAACAGCGGAACGTAACGAACTGCTAGCCCGGATTGCCGCGCTGCGGCTCCACCAGCGTGATGGGCGTCGCTCGCCTCACAAGCCACTGCTGATCTTGCTGGCGCTGGGGCGCTTGGCAGCCACCGGCTCCAGCGCGATGACGTGGCACGAGGCTCAGCTACAACTGGGGAGTCTGATCGCCGAATTCGGGCCAGCGTCCAGGACGAGCCGGGTGCAGGGAGCGGCGTATCCGTTCACGCGGCTCCGCTCGGATGGCTTCTGGGTCCTTGACCGTGATGTGCCGATGGACAAAGTTGGACCCTTGGCCGTTGAGCCGGTCACCGGACGATTTGACGCTGCGGTAGAGCACGCGCTGTCTGATGACCCCGAGTTGGCTAACTCCGCCGCCCGCGCGTTGGTCGAAGGACATTTCCCGGACACAATCGCTCCGGACGTGCTCAGAGCGGTTGGTCTCGACCCGGCCACCGTGCTCCATGCCGCCGAGCCCATCTCCGAGCTTGCGGGAGCTACCGAACGACGACGGGATCCCAACTGGCGCAAGCTGATCATCCAGGCATGGGATCGTCAGTGCGCCTTCTGCGGATTCGATGGGCAGTTGTACGGCGCCACCGTAGGTATCGACGCTGCCCATGTGCGTTGGTTCGCTCTGGATGGCCCCGACGAGCCGGACAATGGTCTGGCGCTCTGCGCGCTGCACCACAAGCTGTTTGACCGCGGTGTCCTCGGCGTTGACCTGGACCTGCGCATCCATGTCTCCACTACCTACACCGCCCGCACCGATGCCGGCCGGGCCATCTACGACCTGCATGGCAGATCCTTGAAGGCGAGACCTGGAACTGCTATGCCCGCTGACGAACATCTGGAATGGCACCGTCGCTGGGTGTTCAAGGCGCTCCCACTGGCCGCGTAGCCGTGCGGGCAGCTGCTCGACCAGCCTCGCCCGCCGATGTGGCCTGTAGCCGTCCCATGATCGTGAGGGCGGTAGTCCTGCCTTCCTGCGCTTTCAAGGGGTGATGGGCTGCGGACGTCGCGGGTTAGGTGTGCGCGCTGTTACGGTCGGTGGGCGGACCTGCCCCACGTTTGTGGATCGGCAGGTCCTGCTCTGTTTAAGCTGCCCGGTGGCTTCCTCCAGCCTTTTGCCGGCCCTGCACTGCTCGAGTGCCGCTCGATCTCCAGGCGTGTGCCGATGTCGATTACGCGTTCCTTATGTGTCCGGAAGTTCGTCACGCGACCTTTCGGCGTGAGGGCTCCTGCCGTTGCCGACGACGGCCGGATTCCACCGGAACAGGTGTAGCCGGACCACCGTTGCTGGGACCGGCCTACGCTCGTGCCAACAGAGACACCGGCTGTATCCAGCTGGTGAACCTCTATATGGCGGCGCAGGACACCAAGCAGGCGGGGCTGCAGCGGAGACCGGTCGTCTCCGACCGGTGAAACTCCCGGGACAGGGCGTTGGTGACCTCCTCGCGCTGCTCGCTGTAACGGAGACCGGTCGTCTCCGACCGGTGAAACGGCGCGCTGCGCACCAACCTCGGCAGCCGCGTCCTGCTGCAACGGAGACCGGTCGTCTCCGACGGTGAAACCCGGGCGAGCCATCCGCACCGACGAACCGCAATGGTGGCTGCAACGGAGACCGGTCGTCTTCGACCGGTGAAACCCGTCGAACTCGTCCTTAAGCCCAAAGATGAACCGGGCGCTGCAACGGAGACCGGTCGTCTCCGACCGGTGAAACTTCGCCCGCACCAAAGTGGTTCGGTTCGGCGCCACCTGGCTGCAACGGAGATCGGTCGTCTCCGACCGGTGAAACGACAACGCCGCCGCGCTGGATATCCAGGCCCGGGCAGAGCTGCAACGGAGACCGGTCGTCCCAGACCGGTGAAACACGCGCTCAACGCCAACACCCGAGCCACCGGCAACTGGCTGCAACGGAGGCCGGTCGTCTCCGACCGGTGAAACGCACGCCGTGTAGGCGTCGGCCGCGAGCTGGCGACAGCTGCAATGGAGACCGGTCGTCTCCGACCGGTGAGACGTCAGCGGCGCCTCGGGCGTCGACTGGTGGCAGCCGCTGCAACGGAGACCGGTCGTCTCCGACCGGTGAAACTCGAGCGGAACCGGCTGCGTCAGGCGTACTACGACATGCTGCAACGGAGACCGGTCGTCTCCGACCGGTGAAACATGATCAGCTCTCCTGGCCCCAGCTCGTCGGTCTGGGTGCTGCAACGGAGACCGGTCGTCTCCGACCGGTGAAACGCTGCCAGAGCAGCATGAATAGATGAACGCTAATCTAGAGAGGTTTGGTTCGTCGCCCGTTATGCAGAACTTGCCCGGATTTACCGGCTGAGAACCTCGCGCTTGTGGCGCGATCGCCTACGGTTCCGAACCGGGGAGGCAGGCCCCTGCTCAGGGGTGGTGCCCTTCAGTTGTCAAGGTTCGTCGCCGGGTCCGGTATCCGTCAGGCTATGACTGTGGAACAACCAACGTAGCGGTTACGTGAAGATGGGGTGGGCCCAGCGGCCGGGGCGTCGGCGAGGTGCAGGCCGCCCCGTCTATTTGAGGCGATGGGTGGACGGTCCGCAGGCAGTCCGCAAAGTCCGCGACAAGTCCGCAGGATGACCAGTATTGAGCAAGGATGATCAACGTTGTCCAACACGTATACGAGCAGCTCAGAGGACTCTCTTGCTGATCAGTGCTGGTGGGCGCCCACCCCTCAGAAGTTCCGCTTCAACATCTGACACGGACACACTGAGCCCGGTCCACCCTGGGCAGGGCTGCCGGCAATTTCGGCGATGTCGGCTGGGCCGGCTGCCTGCGATGTGCGGGGACCGTCAGGCGAACATCAACAGATCCAGATCCAGATCCAGATCCGGCTCCGCGACGCCGACCGCAGGTTGAAGATCAAGCTGGCGGCCGACCGTCCCGGTCAGTCACGAACCAGCCAGGCCATCGTCCGGACGAAGCGAGGCCCGGTGATGGTGGCGTAGGAGGCGACCAGCGTCGCGTGGCGGCTCTCACGTGCTTGGGCTGCCCTGAGTTCCGACGCGGCGCGTCCTGCATGCCGTTGAAGGTTGTTGCCTTCACTCCTTGTTTCCGTTTCGAGCTGGGTTTGCTGCGCGTCCAGTTCGGCGTGCCGGCGCTGCTCCTGCGCTCGGGCGGCGTCGATCGCATCGGTACGTTGCTTTTCAGCCAGGTCAGAATCCTGCTTCAGGCGGGCAACCTCCTGGTGTAGGCGGTCCCTAATCATCTTCTCCTCGGCGGCGGTGAGGGTTCTCGGCGCGCTCTGCTCGGCTCGCTCCTTGATGTTGTTGCGCCAGGCCAGGAGGTTTTTGGCGCAGCCCTTGCCGATCTGGTTGACGTAGGTGCCTCTGTCTCCGGGGGTGCGCCGAAGGTACGTGCGTTCGCCCCTGCCGCCGTGGTCGGAGACGTAGTAGTCCACGAAGTCGGCGGCCGACTGGAACCCCTGCTGGGCCAGATACCTGATGCGAAGCGTGTTGATGTCCTGTGGGGGGTCATCGGCGATCACCGCATTTTTCAGTGCGGCCTCCACGTGCCGCAGCCGCTTGCTCGCGACGAAGGACTGCCGCAGCGGCGTGCCGTCGCCCAGCTTGGCACGCTCGCTGGACAGTTGCTGCTTCTTGTTCCTCAGTGCGTTGCCGGCGGCGGTCAGGGCCTTTGTGCGCAGTTCCACCGCTTGAGTCCGTGCGACATCGATGGCGACCTGGCGTTGGTGGCGTCGAGCTTCGAGGTCTGCCAGGTGCTGCTGAGCTACGGTGAGTAGCTTCTTGGTTTCAGCGGTGGACTGCTTGATGGACCGGTGGTCCTGGACTGCCTTCCGGCGGGCGAGCGTCTGCGGGTGGTGCTTGTACAGCCAGCGCACCACGAGCACGGCCAGGACTGCAAGGGCGTACCAGAACAGGGGGTTGATCGACAGAAAGCGGTCGCCCCACCCGCCGCCGGCTGCGCCGAGCAGGCCCGCCACTGCGGCTACGCGAGCGGCCGCAAGACGGCGGTCTCGGGGAAAACGCTGCAGGAGCAATTCGGGTTCTGCGTCGGCCGGCGACGGGGTGGCTGGTGCGGTGGTGGGGTGGACGTGGTCGGTCAACCAGTCCGGGAGGTGGCCGGCGTCCGGTGAAGGTCGGCGGGGGGCGGGGATGGTGGTGGCTGCGGCACCGAGCACGGCCGGCGGGTCCAGTGGCGGGATGCGATCGAGGCTGCGGGTGCGCGCGAACGAGGCAAGCGCGTTACTTAGCCTGGCTAGCTGTGGGTCACCCTGTGTGTGCAACTGGGTGAAGGCAGTGGAATTGGCCGGGTCCAGGTAGTCGTCTTTGGCGAACAGGAGGCGTTCGTCGTCCCTGCCTCGCAGTTGCGTCCAGAGCCGCGGGTTGGTGGCCACGGCATAGAGGCTGGTGTAGATCACCCAGGCCGAAAATCGGTCCAGCCCGGGTCCGTAGTCGGCGTCGCGGCGCTCCGGGTGCTGGTAGTCGGCTAGGCCACTCTCCGTGGCCGGGTAGCCAGCCAGCGCGGGCACATACATTCCGTCGTAGTCGACCAGTGTGAGCTTGCCAGTGTCGGTGACAAGCAGGTTGCCGTGCTGCAAGTCGCCGTGGGCGATGCCAGCCTTCTCCATGGCCGCGACGATGTCCACAAGCTGTCCGGCGAGGTGGAACACCTTCTCCTGGTCGGTGTGGTGGCGATCCAACCAGCGCAGCAGTTCCTGCGCCTCTGCCCACTGCATCTTGAGTAGAGGGAAGGTGCTGCCGTTGATGGCCAAGCCATCAGGCTGGTAATTGAAGTGGACCAGGGCGTCGTGGTGCAACTTGTTCAGGGCTGTGTCGACGGCCGCGTAGCGCCGTTGCTGGTGTTCCACGGGACGGGTAAAGCACTTGACGGCCCATCGCCCGGTCGTGCTGGTGACCTTGAAGACCGAGGCGAAGTTGCCCGACAGCGGATCCGGGAACCCGAGCAGGTCCTGCTTGACGGTTCCCGAACGCAGGTCCGGGTCCGTGAACGCAGTCTGTGGGTGTTGCAGGGCGTCAACGTACGCGCTGCCGTTCGGAAAGGCCGGGGTGCGCTGCGGGGCCACGGTCGATCGTCCTCGCTTACTGGATGTTGATGCGCAGCAGAGTGGTGTCGTCGTTGCGCAGGGCCTTGTCGCCTCGTAGGTCCTGGACCCATTGGTCGAAGTCGTTGTCCGTTTCCAGGCTCTGCAGGGTGCGCCACGGCGTGGCGCCGGCTGCGGCTTGGGTGAGGAACCAGCAGGCCAGGGCGTCGCTGGCGAGGTGGATGGTGTCTCCGCGTTGCCAGGTGGTGCTCAAGTGGGTGACGTGCTTGGCGATGGCGGCGGGTTCCTTGGGCCGGGACGGGGCCAGTGCCGGGCTGGTGTTGAATCCGGTCGGGTCGTCCATCGGGAACGCGGTGATTAGCGCGTCGGATCGGATGTGGAAGAGGCAGGAGTCGCCGAGCGCCCACGCCTGCAGTGGCCCGTCCTCGTCTGTGGTGCCGGGCATGAGCCGGGCGCCGATGATGGTGGCGTAAGAGCCTTGTTCCAGGCCGTCATCCTCGTACCAGGCGATGGGTTCCCCCTGCTCCTCGCGCAGCTGCCGATAGTTGGCCTCAATGGCGTCCCAGCGGCTGGCCGAGGCGAGGATGCCTTCCGCGAGGTGTTCGGTGGGTTCGGCGTCGGAGAACTGACTGACCAGTTCGTTGGCCCACTGCCGTGCCAGCAGTGCCTCGCTGGCGCCATCGGCGATGGCGGCAGCCAGCCAGGGGCCGTGGAACTCTCCGGCTGCCTCGCCCGACTGGCCGGGGCCGACGGCGGCGGCGTCCTCATACTCCTGCCAGGATGATCCGACCTTTGGCACCCGGAAGGTGGTGACGATCGCGCGCATCTACCCCGGTCCTCGGCCGGTCAGCGCAGGTCCGACGCGCGGGTACCGATGTCCAGGAACTGCACCACCGTGGTGACGTCGGCGTTGAAGACGAAGCCCCTGCTGCTGTCGTCGACAGGCAGGCCTTGTTGGGAGGCGTAGGCGCGCATGTGCGCGGGAAGTGGCGAGCTCATGGAGAACAGGAGCCGCGCGTAGTCGTCGGCGGGTAGGGCGGCTTCCTGTCCGGGGAAGATGGTGGGCTGGCCTCCTTCGCTGGACACGTGCAGGTTGAACAGCAGCACGTTGCCGTCGGTGGAGGTGAGCTCACGCAGCTTCGCGGCGTCGGAGGTGGGGTCGCCGTCGGTCGATGCCCCGTCGCTGAGGTTCAGCACTACCGGCGGAAACGAGTCCGGATGTTCGGTGAGGAACTGGTCCACCAGCGTGTAGGCCTGGCGCAGCGCCTGACACATCGGTGTGCCGTTCTGCGCCACTGGTTCCACCCAGATGGGGAAGCGGGTGGATTGTTCGACTAGGCCGCCGGCACCGTCGGACACCTTCTTCTGCCGGGTCTCGATCCGCGCGGGGTTGATGGCCACCTGGGACAGCGGCACCAGGTCCCGGCCGGTCAGTTCGCCGCTGAACGCCGAGGCTGCTCCGGCGCCGTAGCCGATGACAGCGACGTGGAAGTAGTCACGAACGCCGCCTTCCTTGGCGCATTTGATGGTCAGTTCCCGCAGCAGCCGGTTGAGGGCATCGGCGACCACGTCGGCTTTGCGCTGGTTAATCTCCGCGTCGCCGACTGTGTCGATCATGGAGTGGGACTGGTCGAGCAGAAACACGAAACAGCTGGGGTTGGTGCGGCTGATCTCGGCCGTATAAGGCATGGGCTGACCTCCGGGGGTGTGGGGGAGCGGCCGCGGTCGCGGCCAGCCAGTGGCGATGGTGTTCAAGGGGTGGTGTGGTCGCTCCACCAGTCCGCGGCTGGTGGACGGCTGGGCTGAGCCGTCAGCGGGCTGGTGGCGTGCGGTGGGGCCGCGCTGGCGGCCGGGTCGCGCGTGTGCGCGGTAGCGGTAGGCGGCGGTGCTACGGCGGCCACCTGCGGATCAGACTGGTGGCGTCTCCGGCTGGGCCAGCCCTTGATCGGCGGCGTATGGGTGGTGGCCCACCGGGACAGCAGCGTGCGGTCGACCAAAGTGATGTTGCACAGCTTGGCGACATCGCGAGCGGGGTTGGTGACGTGCGCGGTGGTCACCAGCAGGGGGACATGGGCACGGTGGACATCGCGGGCGGTACCGGCAAACCGTTGAACGTCCGGGCTGGTTAGCTTGGAGCTGTACCGCTTGCATTGCACCACGACCTTGCGGCCGTCCGGCGTGTATCCGACCACGTCACAGCCCATATCACCGGACCTGCCGGACACTGTGACGCGCCTGAAACCTGAGCGGCGCATGAGGCGGGCCATGAAGTGCTCGAACTCTGTGCCGGTCATGCTGTCGGTGACAGCGATGTTGCGTTCGTACTCCGCCAGCCGCCGGGCCTTGACGAACTTGAGGTAGAACGCACCAGCGAAGGCAGCCACGATGATGAGGATGACCAGCGCGAGGACGACGGGATGGTCCTGAGCTAGCTGCATCACTAGGCCAGGGAGGATAAGTACCGCCACAACGACGCCAGCGATCCATCCGCCACCAGAGCCGGCCCTGCTGCTCGATTTACCCGCCGCCATAACCCCCACCAAGATCGCGGAACGTCAGAACGCACCTGCGGAATGTAAGAGCAGGGTCTGACGATTCCATAGAAGATGATCTAAGAGAGTGGGTGTCGGAATCTCGACAGATCAACTCACAGCCGCACGCCAGTCCCCGGAGACGGTACTCGAGCACCTACTACGGGTCTTCGAGGCCACGTCCGCGATGGCCGTCTCTTACACCACCAGTGCCGACGTGACTCGGACCGAGGCTGGTGACTCGGAGGGCAATGGGCAGGAGCCGCAGCCGCAGCCGCAGCCCGGGCGGGGGTAGACCTGAGCGGTGAGGCAGGCCAGGTGTCCCACTATTTCTGCCAGTGGCTGTAGAGGGGGCCGCGCTCGAAGAGGCGGTCGAACTCGGAGGGGGTTGATGTCGACGCGTGGGGCGTCGCGGACTGGCGGACGATCAAGGAATCGCCGCATTGCTATTGGTTGGACTGCTACTGGTCGTCGGCGCGTGGGTCCGCTGGCGATTGCCCTAGCGGGTTGTAGGTTTCAATCGGGCGCCAGGACCGAATCGACTGGGTCCGCCAACTACGAGCTCCTGGGGACCCTGGACTATTGTCCAGCGTCCCCAAGCGTCCGTGATATTTCACGACCGATTCAGGGGGCCGGGAAGGCCCGGCAGAGGTTGGCACTCACCTCGCCGCTGACCTGCACGCCCATCACGGTTCGGCACTTTCTAACAGGTGCCGGTAGACCGGCTGGATCTCTGGGGGTCAAGGAGTCGAGCCGTTCTTGAACGCCTCGGTCTAGCGGATAGTCGCTCAGGCTGGGTGGTCGTGTAGGAACGATCGCGCTGCTGCCTTCATGGCCGCCACCGCGTCTTCTGCCTCCCTGTACGTTGCGCCCCATCCGGCGTACAACTCTAGGAAGTGATCGCCGACCGGTCGTAGCTCCGGCCGGCCGGAGTAATAGGCCTGCCAGTAGATTTCGTGCGCCAGATCCTCGGGGTCACCCTGTCCGGCAAGTATGTTCGCCGCGGCCTGGCGCATGAGGTGTAGCCGGGCGGCGCTCTTGTCCGGGACGGGACTGCCCAGCTCATCCATCGCCTGCCGGAACAAGCCGACGGCTTCCCGCGACTGGCCCTTCGAAAGGCCGGCGAGCTCACGCAAGCTCGGAGAGTCGACGCCTCGGGTCAGAGCGTGAGCGGCCGCCATCGGCAGGTCATCGCCGATCGGCTCGTCCATCGCCAGGCGGATGCCAAGGTCGCGCAGTTGCTCCATCCCGGAGAGGCTAGGCGGTGCGCGAAGCGCCTGCCAAGGCGTCGACGATGGATCGCAGCTTCGGGGACGCGTGGCAAGGCGGGCAACCTCGACGGAGGGTTGGGGCCACAGGCGGGCACAAGACACCGGATGCAACCTGTGCGCGTCCGAGGTGCGGCACCGGCAGGGCCAAGATCATGCCGTTTCCAGGCCGTCGGAGGGAAACCCGCAATGCCGACTGCTGACCATCAATGCCAGGCGTAACAGCAGGTCAAGAGCCAAGTCGTCCGCTTTGGTCGGCTACGCCCCCGCCGTTGATCAATACAACGCCAAGTGACGGTGGCAGGCGCCCTGAGCTGCACCTCAGGGCGCTGCCGGCGTGGCTGGTCCCACCAGATGCTTGACAGAGCCGTCCCAGGACAGGCTTGACGGTTCGACCTAGGTTTCCTGCGGCGGGCGAGGCCCGACGACGGCGGCGTAGATCTCGTCGTACAGCTCCTCGTCAACATGCGGCTGCTGTGTACGTGCGTGGCAGATCGAAGGACCGCAAGAGTTGGTCGACACAATCCCGCTGGTGCTCAGCGCCTCGACGGAGTGGGACCGGGACTAATCACCCGCAAGACGCAGCTTGACCCGGCGTCCTCGAGTCCGGCGACTGGTGTGGTGGTCCGTGGCTGGCGTTCACGGACGCCGAGTGGGCCGGCGAGCCCGGCACAGTCCAGCTCAACCGCGGTGAAGGGGCCTCGACCCAGCAGCCGACCCGATGGCTAGTGGGCCGCGAGGCGGCAGACATAGGTCCTGTATGTCGAGACCCACTGGGTGACTCCGTCCTCGGGGAGGGCGCGGTCAGTCCCCGTTGAACAGGAGTTGTCGGTGGTGGGGGCGTCGGGGCGCGGCCTCTAGCAGCGATGCGAGCTGCAGTATCGCCTGGGCGGCCGCCCGCACGCTCTCATCCTTGGATCGCTCGACGATCGACTGAAGTTCGGTTTCCAGCCTGGCCGTCTGGCGGCTGTTGAACCAGGTGTCGTCGTAGGGATCGACTCCGGAGAGCAACGGGTAGCGGGATGGCTCCGATGCAGCCAAGGAGCAGAGAGACGCGACACCCGCGGCGTCCGTCAGTTGCTCTACGACGGCACCGCTGTACTCCCGGACCTCCACACTCATTCCCACGGCCTCATCGTGCCGGAACGGGGATCGCAGGATGAGCCCCGTGCCCCCGAAGCACCCGATTCTGGCAGGCATCTGGTGAGAGGCCAGTGTCGAACGTGTCCTGTGACAGGCGCAGCCGGGCTGCTGGGCGTGTCTAGTCCCACGACATGCTTGACGAATCCATCCCAGGACATGCACGACAACCGGCCTTGACGGTACGACCAGCCCGCTGACGATGGGTGACAGCCGAGCTTGGCATGATCGCAGCCAGTTCCCAGGGGTGTGTGCTGTGCTGGTAGCGCTGGAGGATGTATGCCATACCTGCCTGATTTGACCACGGTGTTGGTCGACGGTGCTCGGATCACCCAAGGCGGCGTCGAGTACGTGATCAAGGCGCATCCGGTCGGCATGGTGACGCTGCCGAGTGGTCAGGTCGTCGGTTGCGATCCGTTGATTGCCCCCGAAACAGCGGCACCGTTCACGGTCACCGTCGAGCCTGGCCGGTATCGACTGGCCGCGTGGGTCGCGGCGGTCCACCAGAGCGGGAGCGAACCGCAGGACCGCACGGCCGCTCTCCAACTCGTTGTCAAGGAACAGCCGACGGTGCGCTGGGAACTGGCGTTGACGGACGGGCAGGAGCCCGTCGAACTGGAGGCGGACGGGTTCTTCGGCTATCCCGTTGACGCGGGCGTGGGCACACTGGCAGACGCGATGGCCCTGCGGGCGCTGGCCGATTGGAAGTTCGACCAGGTGGACGAGGTCTTCATCCCGGCGCAGGTGCCGCCCGCACCTGCCGCTGTCGATGCGATCGCGGATGAAGCGACCGGAGCTAACGTGATCATCGTTAGCTCCGGGTGGGGCGACGGCATCTACCCGACCTTCGTTGGTTTTGCCGCCGACGGCGAGGTAACCAGCTACGTCACTGATTTCCTGGTCATCCCAGACCCGACGCCGTGATCATCGCCGCGCTGGCAGCACTGCTTGGCGTCGGCTACCTGGTGACAGCCGTGCTGCTGCGCCGGCGCCAGCGCTCACATCAGTAGTTACTGGAAGCTGGCGCGCCGACAGCGGCTCAAGATCATGCCGTTCCGGGACCAGAGTCGCCGTTCACTCGTGCCGGTGCGTCTTCCGGAGGCTCAAGGTGGGCCGGCATCCCATACCAGGGGGTGTCCATCCCACCTGAAGAGATGACACGCTGTGCGGATGCGACAGGTCACCGTACTCGGCAGTTCCGGTGCCTTTCCCGAGCCAGGCCGGGCCTGTAGCGGCTTCGCTGTGGACTGGGACGGCTACCGCGTGGTGCTTGACCTTGGGTACGCCACACTGCCGCGGTTGCTCAAGCACTGGCCCGATGGTGCGGTGGACGCTGTCGTCATCACCCACGAGCACCCGGATCACTGCGTCGACCTGCACGGTCTGTTCAGGATGCGGTTCTACGGTCAGCCCGGGGGACCACGGCTGCCGTTGTTCTGCCCGCCCGGCGTGCTCGACCGGCTCAGCGGCCTGGAGCCCGATGTCGACCTGCACGCGGTATTCGACCTGCACCCTTTACCCGGCAGCTACCCGGTCGGGCCATTCGACCTCACCGGGCTGTCTCTGCCGCACTTCGTGCCCAACGCCGGCATCCGGCTTCAGGCCGACGGAATTGCCGTGGCCTACTCGGGGGACACGGGGCCGACTCCCGCGTTGGCCGAACTGGGCCGTGGCGCCGACCTGTTCATCGTCGAGGCGACGGACCACGACGGCGAGACCAGCCGTCCCACCCGTAACCTCATGACCTCCACGGAAGCCGGTCTATGGGCTCGCCGGGCGGGTGCCCGCCGCCTGTTGCTCACCCACTTCTGGCCAGGCAATGATCGGGCAGCCGCAGTGGCCGCCGCGCAGGTGGAGTTCGACGGTGCCGTGTTGGCGGCTGAGGAAGGACTCACCCTGATGCTGGGGACACCAGATAGCTGACTGCCCCTCACTCAACGAACGTGCCGTCCGGATTCATGATCTCGTCACGCACCAGCGGTACGAATGCCGACCAGGTCCCGTGATCCACGGCGACCGACATGCGGATGCGCCCGTCGCCGTCATCAAGGGCGTAGCTCACCACGTTGTACCGCGTACCGTCCGCGCCGATGACGGTGTTCACGTCCTTGTCGTCGAGCATCGCCCGCCAGGCGCCGTAGTCGACGCGTTGCCATTCAGCAAGGCGTTCCTCGGCAAGCCTTGCCGCCAACTCGTTCCGCGGTCCCACTCACTCAGCCTTCCAGCCCTCCCGTGGCCGTTAGGTTGTGGGGCGTGGAAGACAGCACAGGCGCAGCCTGACGGGCTGGCATCCGAGCGGCGGGCCTGACGGCTGGTGGGGCCGTCCCGCGGCAGACAGCCCGTTCGTCATGTCGAGAACGGCCGAGTGGCTCCGTCCTCGGGGAGGATGCGGTCACCGTGACCGCACCAGAGCAGGGAGATCCAGCATGGCGATCCAGCGGATGGACAACGTCCTCATCGTTGTCGAGGACCTCGACGCGGTCATCGCGTTCTTCGTCGAACTCGGCATGGAGCTGGAGGGGCGGGGGCCGGTCGAGGGGCGGTGGGTGGAGCGCGTCATCGGGATCGACGACGTCCGGCAGGAGGTCGCGATGCTGCGGACCCCGGACGGCCACGGCAAGGTCGAGCTGGCGATGTTCCACCGACCGACGGCGGTCGGCGGGGAACCGAAGAACGCGCCGGCGAACACCCTGGGCATTCGACGGATCATGTTCGCCGTCGACGACATCGAGGACGTGATCACCCGGCTGCGCGGCCACGGCGCCGAACTCGTGGGGGAGTTGGAGCGGTACGAGGACGTCTACCGGCTCTGCTACGTCCGCGGCCCGGAGGGCATCCTCGTCGGACTGGCCGAACAGCTCACCTGAGACTCGACGCAGCCAACTACGGATCCGGCTCGCGGCCCTTCACCGCCGCGCCTCCGGCGCAGCCACGTGCATACCGGAAATACGGATTTGATCAGCCGATCCGTCAGGTCAACCGGGTGCTCGCCTGCTGGCCGGCCCGTCCGTCGCATTCGAATTCGTCCAGTTCGGCAGTTCGTACGGGCCGCACACGTGTGAGCCTGTCGCACACGTCGATGAGGCATCGGTGTGATCCCACCTTGTGGTCGCATTTCGAGACGGACCTGGCCTGTCCACCATTCGAGATGGACCCCTCGTAAGTCCTGGATGGACCGTGTCATGACAAGCCACCGGAGCGGTCTTCAGAGCGTTCGGATCCAGTCCGAACGGCCCTGCCCGTCACCTAGCGGACGCCCCTTGAACAAAGTTTGTGGGAAGCTTGAATCTGCTGATGGGGGCAGGTGCGAGCAGCGGGGGCTCATGGTCGCGCAATTCAGGCTGCTGGGCGACGTCGAGGCCTTCATTGACGGCAATCCGATTGACCTGGGGCATGTCCGTCAGCGATGCGTGCTGGCAGTTCTACTGGTCGAGGCGAACAAGGTCGTTCACGTCGACCAGTTGCTCGACAGGGTGTGGGTGGACCGGCCGCCGCAACGCGCACAGGGTGCGCTCTACAGCTACCTCTCCCGGTTACGGCGCTGTCTGAGGAGCGCCGACGACGTCGCCATCGTCCGGCAACAGGGCGGTTACCTGCTCAAGGTCGATCCCATGATGGTGGATCTGCACCGTTTTCAGGAGTTGGTCTCCCGCGTCCGGCTCGCCGTGGACGACGACGACGCGCTGCGGCAGTTCGACGAGGCGATCGGGCTGTGGCGCGGTGATCCGTTCGCGCGCCTGGACACCCCCTGGTTCAATTCCCTGCGTACCGCTCTGCGTCAGGCACGGCTGGCCGCCGAGCGTGACCGTACCGACATCGCCCTGCGTCGCGGTCAGCATTCGGCGTTGTTGTCCGAGCTGTCGCGTGAACTGGCCGAACAACCATTGGACGAGCGTCTCGCCGGCCAGCTCATGCTGGCGCTGTCCCGCTCCGGTCGACAGGCGGAAGCCCTCGACCAGTACCAGCAGATCCGGCAACGCCTGGCCGACGTGTTGGGCATCGACCCGGGGCGTGACCTGCAGGAGCTGTTTCTCCGGATCCTCCATGGCGATCGTGAGTTCGCCGCCTCGGCCGTGGTGCGGGCACCTACGGAGCCGGCCACGGCTCATCCGCCCCGACAACTGCCACCGCCGCCGGCGCACTTCGCCGGCCGGGCTCGTGAGCTTGCGGCGCTGACCCACGCCGTGGACCGCCAAGCCGGAAGCGGGCCCGCCATCATGACTGTCGCGGGGATGGGTGGGATCGGTAAGACCTGGCTCGCGTTGCGGTGGGCCCACGACAACCTGGACCGGTTTCCCGACGGACAGTTGGCTGTCAACCTGCGCGGCTTCGAGCCCACCGCGGAGGCGCTGCCACCGGCGGTAGCGCTACGCGGCTTCCTCGACGCCCTCGGTGTGCCGCCCGGTGCGGTGCCGCCGGACCTGGACGCGCAGGTCGGGTTGTACCGCAGCATCGTCGCCGGTCGGCGAATGCTGATCGTGCTCGACAACGCCCGCGACGCCGAACAGGTCCGTCCGTTGCTGCCCGGTGTCGCGGGCTGCGTGGTGGTGGTGACCAGCCGACAGCAGTTGTCCGGCCTGGTGGCGGTCGAGGGCGCCCACCCGGTCACGCTCGACCTCCTCGGCACCGCTGACGCCCGGGAGCTGCTGGCACGTCGACTCAGCGGCGGCCGGGTGGAGTCCGAACCGCAGCCGGTGGACGACATCGTCGAGCGGTGTTCCGGGTTGCCGCTGGCGCTGGCGATCGTGGCGGCCCGCGCGGCGACCCAGCCCGGGTTTCCGCTCGCCGCGCTCGGCCGGGAATTGGCCGAACTGCAGGGCGGCCTTGACGGCTTCTCCGGCAGCGGGGACCCGGCCACCGACCTACGGTCGGTGTTCTCCTGGTCGTACCGCGCGCTGGGCGAGCCGGCGGCGCGGCTGTTCCGCCTGCTCGGGCTGCACCCTGGGCCGGACACCTCGGTGCGGGCCGCCGCCAGCCTCGCCGCCGTGCCGGAACGGCAGGTACGTGGCATCCTCGCTGAACTGACCCGGGCGCAGCTTCTGGTGGAGTGGGTGCCGGGCAGGTACACCTGCCACGACCTGCTGCGAGCGTACGCGGCGGAACTGGTCGAGTCGGAGCCTGCGGAGGTACACCGCGACGCCCTGCACCGGATCGTGGAGCACTACCTCCACAGCGCTCAGTGCGCCGACCGGCGGCTGTCCCCGCTGCGGAATCCGAGCGAGCCGCCACCAGTCCAGGTGGGCGTTCAGCCGGAGGAGCCAGCGGACAACGCCCAGGCGTTGTCCTGGTTCGCCGAGGAGTACGCCGTGCTCAGGCAGGTGGTCGAGCTGGCCGCCAGGCACGGGCTCGACCGGTACGTCTGGCAGCTCGCCGCGTCACTGACCACCTTTCTGAGCCGCCGGGGGCACTGGGAGGACCTCATCGCCGTGCAGAACCGCGCGTTGGCTGCCGCCGAGCGCAATGGTGACCGGGCGGCGCGGGCACAGGCGCACCAGGACATCGTTCCCGCCTATTCGGAGACCGGCCGGCTCGAATTGGCCCGGGCCCACCTGGAACGCGCACTGGTGTTGCTGGACGAACTCGCCGACCGGGTGGGCCAGGCGCACGCGCTGTTGACATTGAGCTGGGTCAGCGACAAGGAAGGCGATCAGGCGGCAGCGTTGCGCCATGATCAACGCGCGCTGAGGCTGTTCCGCGACAACGGGCATCAGGCAGGTGCGGCCCGCGCTCTCAACGCGCTCGGTTGGGATCACGCAATGCTCGGGGAGTACCAGGAGACGGTCCGCTACTGCCAGCAGGCTGTCGTCCTGCAACGTCAGCTCGGGGACCGGACCGGCGAGGCGAACAGCTGGGACACGCTCGGCTATGCCCATCACCATCTCGGTCACTACCAGCGGGCGGCCCGCTGTTACCGCCGGGCGCTGAAACTCAACCGGGAACTGGGACACCGCTACAACGAGGCGGAGGCCCTACGGCACCTGGGTGACACCCAGCAGGCCCTCGGCCACCCGGAGGCCGCCAACCTCTGCTGGCTGCGCGCCCTGGAGATCCTCACAGCGATCGGGCATCCGGAGGTCGAACAGGTCCGCGACAAGCTCGCCGCGATTCAGGGCGTGCTTGCGGATGCTCGCCCGCGGTCGGCTGGCTTCGCGAGGCCGCCAGCCGACCCGACCGCGCTGACCAAACCTCGCTGAGCCCGGGGGATGCGCCGAGTGCCAGGCCCCGATCCCGGCCACTGTTGGTTACGCTTCAGCCATGTTCCGTGCGGCCCGGTCGGACGACTTCGAGCAGATCATCGGCCTCTACCGGCAACTGAACCCCGACGATCCGGTGCTGCACGACGGATCTGACGTGGCGGCCTTCCAGCAGATCCTGGGCTCGCCGGCGCTGCATCTCTTCGTCCTCGACGTGGATGGTGTCGTCGTCGCCACGACGTACCTCAACGTGATCCCGAACCTCACCCGGTCGGCGTCGCCGTACGCGGTCATCGAGAACGTCGTCGTCGAGGAGTCGCGGCGCGGCACCGGCCTGGGTCGGCTGATCATGGCCGGCACACTCCAGGCCGCCTGGGATGCGGGCTGCTACAAGGCGATGCTCATGACGGGTTCGCGTACGCCTGCGACGCACGCCTTCTACCGGGCCTGCGGGTTCTCACCGGACGCCAAGACCGCATATCTGGCCCGACCGTCGCAGCGAAGGCCGGACCGCTAGGCAGCGGGGAAGGTTTGGCGCAGCGCCGGGTCCAGCGGGCGGCCGCTCGTCGGTTCGATGAACAGGTTCGCGAGCAGGAGGTCGGCGAGGTAGGTGGGGTTGACGCCCGACTCCTTGCGCCCGAGGGACTGTAGCGCGCCACCCAGTCGCAGGGCGGCCTTCGCGGCGCCGGACGGCATCCGTGTGACCCGGCGGGGTCGGCCCACCGCCTCGGCGATGCGCCCGATCATGTCGGCCCAGGTCAGGTTCTCGTCGGCGACCGGGATGTCCGCACCGCTGGCCTGCTCCAGGGCGTCGACAGCGACCTCGGCCACGCTGCGGGCGGAGGCCGCGGCGCTGCCGCCGGTCGGGGCGACCAGCGGGGTACGCGAGCGCGCCCACCGGTCCAGCGGACCGGCCCAGTTGGGCAGTCGATCCCCGGCCCTACCGAAGACGAAGGGCAGTTCGAGTACGGCGACCGGCAGGCCCTCGCCGGCGGCCGCCCGCCCCTCGCGGGCCTGCTCCAGGCGGCACCGGATGTACGTGTGCCGTTCGGCGAGGCGCCACTGCGGGTGGAGCCGGTCGAAGTAGGTGTAGTAGGAGCCCATCACGACGCCCCGGGTGAGACCTTCGAGGCGGGCCGCGGTGAACAGGCGTACCACCGGGTCGACGTTGTCGCGGCGGAACTCGGGATAGATCGGCTTGGGCAGCGGTCGTTGCTCCTCGGTGCGGGTGGCGTACACGACGCCGTCGTGACCGGCGAGCAACTGCCGCAGGTCCTCGATCGACGCGGACCCGACATCGAGCCGATGGTCGACGCCCGGCTGGGCGGTACGCGCCACAGTGGTCGCGGTGTGACCACGCTCCCGGAGCACGTCCACGACGTGAGCGCCGATCAGGCCGCTGCCACCCACCACAAGAATTCGCACGGTGCATCGTCCACTCTGGAACCCCGTCCTTGTCAAGCGGCTGCCGCTGCGGCACCGTCGCGGTCCGACCAGAATGGCATCCGGAGGTGATCGACGATGGTTGACCAGGAGAGCGTGCCCAAGCTGTGTTCGGTGGTGCTCGACTGCACCGATGCGAGGGCGCTGGCGGAGTTCTATCGACAGCTGTTGGGCCTCGTCTACCGGCCCGGTGACGAACCGCCGGCGGCCGGCACGGACGACGAACGCGGCAGTGACTGGCTGGTGCTGCGGTCGCCCGGTGGCGGACCTCAGATCGCGTTTCAGCAGGTGGAGCATCTGCCCGAGGCGACGTGGCCGACGAATACCGTGCCCCAGCAGCTGCACCTGGACCTGACAGTGGAGTCCGTCGAGGAGTTGCTGGTCCAGCATGAGCGTGTTGCTGCGCCTCGGCGGCCGGCTGTTGTACGACCGCATCGACGACCCGGACGAGCCTCTGCGCGTGTACGCCGACCTGGCCGGGCATCCCTTCTGCGTCTTCGTCGGCTGAGCGGTCTGCCGCCGCCCGGCCGAGCGCAGGTTGACAACGGGCGAGGATGGCGTCGGTAACCCCGACATTCGCATAGGTTCGAGGTACGCAACACCACCGCTGTGAAACGGGGTTGAGGATGCCGGAGCCGCGCGCCTTCTGGCTGGACGAGCAGTTCGACCGTGAGCATGGCACCGACGGGCGCGGCCGGTACGAGGCCGAGGTGTTTCGTCGGATCGACGAGTTCGCCGACACCTGGGGTGACTTCGCGCCCGTGGCGTTCGCGGTGACCGCCTGGCGGCTGGCCACCGAGCTGTCGCCGGGCTTCGCGCGGTGGCACCGGCGGATCATCTCGGCGACCTGCGCGCGCAGCCCGTGGGACGGCAGCCTGGTCTGCGAGGTGACAGTGGCCTCCCGCTGGCCGGCCGAGCTGACCTGGACCAAGCAGTGGCAGCGCGACCGTGGTTGGCAGGACTGGCCCCAGCTGTTCGGCCAGTTCACCACACCCACCGAGCAGGACCAGACGCGCCGCCCGCATCTGCGCGCGTTGCTCCAGGTGGAGGCGCCGGTCCCGCTCGACGACCTGCCGCCGACGCCCGACGGTCCGGACGACGAGGTCGCCGCGGCGGCGCGCCGCGCCGTGGCGGTGCTGGCCCGGGAGCTCAACGACCTCCTCGCGCCGATGATCGGGCAGCTCGACGCCGGGGTGCCGGCGGACTCCTGAGAAGCCCGCCGGCCGGTATGGTCGTCGGCGTGGATCTGGACGACACCGCAGCCCGGCTCGGGGTGCCCGTCGAGGAGGTCGACCGCGTGCACTGGCTCGCCGGTGACGGGCCGTCAGCTCCGTTGCCAGCCAAGGCCGACGCGCCCGCGCTCCTCGACCGGCTCGCCGTGCGCCCGGACGACGCCGCCGAGGTCATGGCGGGCTGGCCCGACCCCGACTCTCCGCTCTGGACCCCGGAGCTGCGCTGGCTGCTCGACCGCTCGATCGCCCTGGTCCGCGCCGACCTCGCGGGCTACGACTGGCTGTCGCCCGGCCCGGAGCTGCCGCGAGAGCGCGGGCCTGCCTGGCGCCATCTCTACGTGTACGCGTACCTGGCCCTGGTTGACGTGGTGCGCGGGTACCACCGCGACCACGGCATCCCCGATGCCGTGACCTGGGTGACCCTGGCTGACCTGGGCCGTAACCTCGCCATCGACCGACGGATGCGCGGCGAGGGCTGGCCGATCATGCAGAGCTGGCTGACGCAGCACTCGCGCGGCAGCGTCTACGAGCTGGGCCGACTACAGCACCAGCGTGGCGCCGGCGCCATCGGCCTGCACGTCCCCGATTCGGGGCCGTTGACCCCGGAGGCGGTCGCGGCGTCCCTCGACGAGGCCCGCGCGTTCTTCCCCCGGCATTTTCCCGACGAGCGCTACACCGCGTTCTCCTGCGCCTCGTGGCTGCTCGACCCGCAACTGCGGGAGTACCTTCCGGAGGACTCCAACATCGTGCGGTTCCAGCGCCGGTTCGAGCTGGAGCCCTACGACGAGTCGGCAGGGCCGGACGCCGACATCGAGGTGCTGCGGTTCGGGTTCCGGACCCTGACCACGCCGCTCGACGAGCTGCCGCGCCGCACGGTGCTCGAGCGCGCGATCATCGACCACCTGCGGGCCGGCGGCCACTGGCACTGGCGCCACGGCCGCTTCCCGATCTAGGGCGTGTGTCCCACCACGCGTCGTTGGCGGCGGTGTGGGTCGCCGGTTCGATGACTTCCCACACCTCCGCGATCAATCCGTCGGCGATGCGTAGGACGTCGACGACCACGATCTCCGGCCCTCCATCGGGGAGTCGGCGTCGCGAGTGCACCACGACGTGGTCACCGTCGGCCAGGAGGTGCAGGATGTCGACCCGCATGCCGGCGGTCGGGCCCAGCGCGGCGCGGACCGCGGCGAGCCACTGCGTCCTGGTCGAGGTCGTCGAATCCGACCGGTGATGGGTGAAGTCCTCGCTCAGGTACGACGCGAGCGTGTCGACGTCGCCGGTGTCGACCAGCCCTGCCAACGCACGTCCGACGATGCTCTTGTTCTCGGTGGTCATGGCCGCAAGTGTTCGCCCGGCCTCGTGCGCTTGTCGATGACATCGCACTTCATGGCGTCCCGAGCGACGATGAGTAGGCTCATGATCGTGTATGCGGTCGGGGAACTCCTGCGGCAGTGGCGCAAGCGCCGGGGGCTCAGCCAACTCGACCTGGCGATCGCCGCGGATGTCTCGGCTCGGCACGTCAGCCTGGTCGAGACCGGCAAGTCCACGCCGAGCGCCGACATGATCCTCCGGCTCGCCGATCAACTCCACGTGCCACTGCGTGATCGCAACCAGTTGTTGCTCGCCGCCGGATTCGCGCCCCGGTACGCGCAGCGCCCGCTCGACGACACTGCCCTGGCGGGTGCCCTCGACGCGGTCCGCAGGGTGCTTCGGGCGCACGAGCCCTATCCGGCGCTGGTCTTCGACCGCCGGTGGAACATCGTGTTGACCAACCGCGCGGTCGACCCGTTCTTCGCGTACGCGGCGCCCGACCTGTTGCGGCCGCCGGTGAACCTGGTTCGGCTGGGCCTGCACCCGCGTGGGCTCGCCCCCCTGGTCGTCAACCTGGCCGACGTGCGGGCGGTGTTCCGCAGCCGGATCTCGCGCCAGCTCGCCGCCGCGCCCGACGCGGAACTCGCGGCGCTCTACGAAGAACTGCTGAGCCCGCTGCCCGAGGAGCCGCCGGACCAACGGGTCGACGCCGACGTGGTGATCCCGATGATCCTGCGGATCGGTGGACGCGAGCTGCGGCTGTTCTCGACCATCACCACGTTCGGCACCCCGATGGACATCACCATCGAGGAGATCGCTGTGGAGTCCTACTACCCGGCGGACCAGCAGAGCGCCGCCTACTTCACACGGTAGGGCCCGGCCTGGTCACCGCCCAGGCCGGGCCCACCACGTGCTGGTCAGCCGGTGGTCAGGACGAACCTCTCCCAGGACCCGACCGACGTCCGGTTGGCGATCAGTGATCCAGCGCCGGCGTTCTCGGCGGCCACGATCTGGTTGTTGGCCAGAGCCCGCAGACCGACAGTCCCGTCGGAGTTGTTGATGATCTGGAACGTCTCCCACGGTCCGATCGTCGTGCGGTTCGCGATCAACGGATTGGCGCCCGCGTTGTCGGCGCAGACGTACAGCCCGTTGGCGCGGGATCGCAGGGCGATGTTGCCGTTGCCGGCGTCCACCCGGTCGAACTGCTCGGTCGTCGAGACGCTGGCCTTGTTGGCGATCAGCGGGTTGGTGCCGACGGCCGACACGTACTGGTTGTTGACCTGCGCCCGCAGCGTGATCCCTCCGCTGGGGGTGGTGGTACCGGTGGTGAAGGTGAACGCGTCCACGTCGAACAGGTTGCCCGAGCCACCCTTGAACACCAGGTACAGAGTGGTCGACGCGCTCGGCGGGTTGCTGATGGCGGTGGAGACGTCGACGAAGGTCTCCCAGTCACCGGTCACCGGCACCGTGGCGGTGCCCAGCAGGGTGCCGGTTGCCGACCCGGCGCGAACCTCGATGGTGCCGCCGGCGCCGGCCGAGGAGACCCGCGCGGTGAACCGGTTCGCGTTGGACAGGTTGTACGGCTGGTAGGAGATCCAGTCGTTGTTCTCGATGAACCCGGCCGTGCGGCCACCCTCGGCGTTGGTGTGGTCGGTGGCCTGGACACCGGACTGGGCGCTGAAGTGCTCACCCTGGCGGTGCTTGGGTTGCAGCGTCTTGATGCTGTGCGTGGTGAGCCCACCGTTGTCGGTGTACGCGGCGTCGAAGACCCCGTAGATGTTGGCCGCCGAGTCGTGTTCACCGTCTGTCGGCACGGTGATCGTGCCGCTGCACCCGGTCTTCGAGGTGATCTGGTGGGCGTGGCTGTCGTGGCCCAGCGCGTACGTCAGGCTCACCTTGGAGCAGTCGATGGTGCCGTCCTGCGGGTCGCTCACCGAGATCTGGTACGGCACCGTGTCACCGAAGGTGAACAGCTGGCCGTCGGTGGGCGAGGTGAGGGACACCGTCGGTGCGGTGTTGCCCACTGTGACGATCAGGCTCGCCGTGCCGGACAGGCCGGTCGGGTCGGTGACCTTCAGGGTGGGGCTGTACGAGCCGTTGGTGGTGTACGTCTTTGTGGGGTTCGCCGCCGTCGACGTGGTGCCGTCGCCGAAGGTCCACAGGTAGCTGAGCGCGCCGCCCTCGGGGTCGGAACTGCCGGCCGACGAGAAGTTGACGGTCAACGGGTTGGCCCCCGACGTGGGGTTCGCCGAGGCGACAGCGATCGGGCTGCGGTTGCCGCCACCGATGTACTCGATCCGGAAGAGCGCCTGGTTGTTCGAGCCGGTGCCGTAGTCCAGTACGTACAGGGCGCCGTCCGGGCCGAAGGCCATGTCCATGACCTGGGTGCCGGTCCACGGGAAGTTGGAGATCTCCCCGCGCGAGCCGTCGGAGTTGATCGCGATGGCCTTGATCCAGCGGCGGCCGTACTCACCGGCGAAGAACTGACCGTTCAGCGAGGCCGGGAACTTGATGCTGGAGTTGAGCGAGGCGTCGTACCGGTAGACCGGCCCACCCATCGGCGACTCCGAGCCGCTGCCGAACTCCGACGGCGAACCGGAATCGCCTGCGTACTTGATCCAGGCCGGCTTCGCCGCGGGCAACGTGCCGAGCCCGGTGTTGCGGAACGAATTGTTGGTCGGCCCGCCCGTGCAGTTGTACTTGGACTGCGACGGCCCGGACGGGAAGGTGTATTCATTGTATGTTTCCGTGCTGGTGTTGCTGCCGGTGCAGTACGGCCAGCCGTAGTTGCCGGGCGCCGCGATGCGGTTGAACTCGACCTGACCGGAGGGGCCACGGCTGGAGTTCGTGGACCCGGCGTCGGGGCCGTAGTCGCCGAGGTAGACGACACCGGTCGCCTTGTCGACGCTCATCCGGAACGGGTTGCGCAGACCCATCGCGTAGATCTCCGGGCGGGTGCCCGACGTTCCGGGCGCGAACAGGTTGCCCGACGGGATCGTGTACGTGCCGTCCGCCTGCGGCTTGATCCGCAGCACCTTGCCCCGCAGGTCGTTGGTGTTGCCCGCCGAGCGCTGGGCGTCGAACTGCGGGTTGCGGTTGGTCCGTTCGTCAAGCGGCGCGTAGCCGGACGACTCGAACGGGTTGGTGTCGTCGCCGGTGGTCAGGTACAGGTTGCCGGCGCCGTCGAAGTCCAGGTCACCACCGACGTGGCAGCACTGCCCACGGTCGTTGGCGACCTGGAGCACGATCTTCTCGCTACCCAGGTTGAGCGTGTCGTCGCTGTTCAGGGTGAACCGCGACAACCGCAGGTGCCCCTTCCACCGGTCCCAGTCGGACTGCGAGCCGGTGGTCGGTGCGTCCCCGGACGGGGTGCTCAGCGTGGGGGAGTAGTACAGGTAGATCCACCGGTTGCTGGCGAAGTTGGGGTCGACGGCAACGCCCTGCAACCCCTCCTCGTCGTGCGTGTAGACCGACAGGGTGCCGGAGACCTTGGTGTTGCCGGCCACGTCGGTCACCCGCAGGACGCCGTTGCGGGCGGTGTGCAGCACCGAGCGGTTGGGCAGGACGGCCAGGGACATGGCCTCACCGAGCTCACCCGAGCCGGTGGCGAGCTTGACCTGCTGATAGTCCGAGGCGGGGATGACCGCCGCCTGCGCGGTGGACGGTGCGGCCACAGCCAGGGCCACGCTCGCGACGGTGGTGACCGCCGCGAGGAGGGCCCGGGGCCAGCGCCGGGGGTACGAGAGCATGATCGTCCTTTCTCGACGACCGGTGGACGGGCGCGCGGGGGCGCACCACGACCAGGTGGGGTGGTGGAAAACGAGCGGGGGACCAGGTCAGTTGGTGGTGACCAGGTCGAACTTCTCCCACTGACCGATGGAGGTCCGGTTGGCGATCAGCGGGGACCCGCCACCGTTGTCGGCGGCGACGTAACGGTTGTTGACCGTGGCCCGCAGGCTCACCGTGCCGTCGGAGTTGCGGACGAGCTGGAAGGTCTCCCAGGCGCCGGCGGTGGCCCGGTTGGCGATCAGCGCGGCGGCGCCGGCGTTCTCGGCGGCGACGAACTGCCCGTTGCCCTTGGCGCGCAGCGCCACGTTGCCGTTGGCGAGGTTCACCAGGTCGAACCGCTCGGTGGTGCCCACCGAGGTCTTGTTGGCGATCAGCGGGGTGGTGGCGTTGGGGGAGCTGACGTACTGGTTGTTGGCGCGGGCCCGCAGCGTGGAGCCGCTGGCGGTGGGCGGCGGGGTCGTGGTGCGCGGCGAGCAGTCAGCCGTCACGGAGCCCGCGGCGACCTGGAGGCCGCCGAGCAGCATCCGGGTGAAGTTCGGGTCGGTGTACGACGCCTCGGTGTGCCCGAGGCCCGTGTACCAGGCGCGCCCGCCGCCGTACGCCTTGCACCAGGTGATCGGGTGGTCGCCGCTCATGTTGCCGCCGCTGTAGGACGACTCGTCGAGGCTGGCCAGCACCCGGGCGCTGGAGCGGGGGTTGGTGCGGTAGTTGTACCACTCGTCGGAGCGGACCCAGGTGGTGCCGAGGTGGGCGGTCGACGGGTTGGTCTGGTCCTCGATCTTCACTGTGGCGTTCTGGATCGCCGGGTGCGAGTCGAACCACGCTCCGACCAGCGAGCCGTACCACGGCCAGCTGTACTCGGTGTCGGCCGCGGCGTGCACGCCGACGTAGCCACCACCGGCGGCGATGTACGACTCGAACGCGCTCTGCTGGCTGGCGTTGAGGACGTCGCCGGTGGTCGACATGAAGACCACCGCCTGGTACTGGGCCAGGTTGGAGGTGGTGAACTGGGCGGCGTCCTCGGTCGAGGTCACTGTGAAGCCGTTGGCCGAGCCGAGCTGCTGGATCGCGGCGATGCCGTTGGGGATGGACGAGTGCCGGAAGCCGGCGGTCTTGCTGAACACCAGGACCTTGGTCAGGGGTGCCGCCGAGGCGGGGGTCGGCAGTGCGACCAGGCTGGCCAGCATGACGGCCAGGCCGGTGACGAGTGCCAACAGGCGGGGACGGGAACGCATGGTCTTGCTCCTCTGCTGAGCGTCGACCTCAGGCGGTGCACACGGGCAGGCCGGAGGCCGCGATGGCGGTGGTGCGGAAGCCGGGCCGCCGATGCTCGGCTGAGGTGTGGTGCGGGGTGGTGGGGGTGCAGGGGGCTTGCGGAAACCAGCCGATGACGCAGAACGCCCACAATGGACGATCAAAATTCATCGACTGGCATCGTTGACGCAGTAAACCTCCGATGTCTACGCCCCGTCAAGCCCAGGCGCTCCGGGCTGAGTGTGCCCGTCCAGGGTTGAGGTGAGACGTATGACGTATGTCGGTGTATGTCCACCGACGAAGATCGGGAACGGCTCGCCCGGGCAACTCGTGGTGCCGCCGGCCGGCCGTCGCGCGGCCAGCCTCTGCCGCACTACGCGGGGCTGCGGGTACCCCTGGTCGCCATCAGAATGAGGTCGGCGATCGTCTCCGGGTGGGTGACCATGGCGAGATGCGATGATTCGACCTCGATGGTCGTCGCATTCATCCGATCGGCCAGAAACCGCTCCAGCTCCGGCGCTGTCGTGCGGTCCTGAGTGGAGATCGAGTAATAGCACTGCCGGTCCCGCCAGGCGGCCGTCGTCGTGCGGCCCTGGAAGAGGTCCTTGGCGATCGGGCCCTGCACCGCGTACAGGGCGCGGGCGCGGGTCTCCTCGATCCCCCCGGCGAAGTCGGCCAGGAACGCGCTCTCGCTGAGCTGCGCGTACCCGTCGTGGTGCACGAGGCCGGCGTTCGCCGGCGGCGTGGGGTACTTGGCCGCTAGCGCGTTGTAGTCCTCGCCGGCGTCCGGCGCGCGGGCGGCGACGTACACCAGGGCGGTGACCCTCGGATGGTTGCCGGCCTCGCTGATGATCGTGCCGGCCCAGGAGTGGCCCGCCAGCACCGTCGGACCGTCCTGGCGGTCGAGGGCGCGGTTGGTGGCCGCGACGTCGTCGGCCAGGGAGGTCAGCGGGTTCTGGACCGCGGTGACCGTCAGCCCGGCCCGCTGGAGCAGCGGAATGACGTCGGACCAGGACGAGCCGTCGGCGTACGCGCCGTGGACCAGGACCACGTTGCGGGCGGGCTCGACCGAAGACGTGTCGCTCATCCGAAAACCTCCGCACGACGCCGTGCCGTCGCTCGCTCGTCGACGACAGCTCTCGCCCGCCACTCTTCCCCACGCCGGTCGGAGTGGTGGCCGAACGCCCAGGCTTCAGCCCCTCGACGCACCGGGTTCCGGTGCGAGAGCGCGCCAGTTCAGGCGGTCCCGGTAGTGGTGTCGCAGGACCAACCAGCTGACCGAGAACGGAACGGCCCCCATGGCCACGACTCCCAGGACGTCCGCGCCGCCCACGTCGAAGACCGCCCCGACGTCGCCGAACAGCTGAGCGACCGTCTGGAACGCGACGTGCAGGCCGATGCCGGCCCAGATGTCGCCGGTGGCCGCGCGGAAGGCGCCCAGCAGCAGCGCGAAGACGAAGAAGAGCGCCAGTCGGTCGACGGATCGGGCCGCCCCGACGAGGAACCCGAACACTGTGAACAGCACCGCCTGCCCGACGCCGGCCTGCCAGGCGGGCAGCCGGGTGGCGAGGTTGTGTTGCAGGTACCCGCGGAAGACCAGTTCCTCCGGCAGCGCCTCCTTCAGGAAGACCAGCACGACCAGCAGCGCCGCCACCCGCAGCACGTCCCCGACGGACGTCCGGACACTGATCTCGACCCAGCCGAGACCGAGGCAGAGCGCGAACCCCGCCGCGGCGGGGACGAGCCAGCAGGCCAGGCCGAACAGCAGACGACGCCAGCCGGCGCGCAGCGACGGCAACCCGAGGCCGGCCCAGGGCCGTCGGTCCAGGCCGCGACGCGCGACGACCACCAGGGGTACGACGACAGCGGTGGTGAGGACCGCCCCGATCGCGTGGGTGGGTCGGTCGTAGGCACGGCCGAGCAGGGCACCCAGGAACAGCCAGACCAGCACGGCCGCGGTGGCCACGACGAGGATCCGCCAGGGCAGGGCGAGACGAGATCCGGCGCTCACCACGCGCAGCGTAGCCAGCGGCGTCAACCGCGGGCGGTCAGCGGCCGAGGACGAGGTAGCCGAGGCCGAGGACACCCCGGTAACCGCCGACGTACTGGCGCAACCGGTCGTCGAGTTCCGCGCGGACCTCGACCGCGCGGGGATCCTCCGGGTACGCCAGCAGCCACTCCTGCCGGCCGGCGAGCCAGGTGGACTCGAAGTCGTCCCATTCCCGCTGGTCGGCGGTGCTCAGGTGCAGCAACCGCCAGCCCCGCCGGCGGGCGGCCTCGACCAGCCCGGGAAGGGTCGGGACCTCCGGGCCGAAGACCTCGGCGATCTCCGCCGTGGGGGACCGCTCCCAGTACGCGTCGCCGAACAGCAGCCGCCCACCGGGCCGGACCACTGCGGCGAGGGCGTCGAGGGCGGCCTCGGTGCCCCCGAAGGCATGTGCCGAGCCGATGCAGAGGACCCGGTCGGCCGGCTCCTGCCAGGCCGCCGCTTCCCCCATCACGAAGGCGACGTGCCGGTTCAGCGACCGCCCCGAGGCCAGCCGCCGCCCTCGGGCGAGCGCTGCCTCGTCGGTGTCGACGCCGACGCCGCGCGTCGCGACCGGGCCGGAGACACCGCCGGCGGCGACCGCCCGCAGCAGCAGCTCACCCCAGCCACAGCCGAGATCGAGCACACGCGCGCCGGGGCGGACGTCGAGCCGTTGCAGCAGCAACGCGGCGTGCTCCGGCGAGAGCGGAGTGTTCCAGCGCATCCGCGCGTAACGGCTGGCGGCGAGGTGGTCGGTTGACTGCATCCGTTGAGGGTCCCAAGCCGTGTGTCGGGTCCGGCACCGGGGCGTGCGG
This sequence comes from Micromonospora sp. NBC_00330, assembly GCF_036136635.1. Lineage (NCBI taxonomy): Bacteria > Bacillati > Actinomycetota > Actinomycetes > Micromonosporales > Micromonosporaceae > Micromonospora > Micromonospora sp. NBC_00330. The sequence continues at coordinate 2,595,223 of NZ_CP108012.1, read as the reverse complement.
CAGGATCGGTGGGGTGGACGCGGAGCGTGCGGGGCCGGCGCGGCGGCCGACCCCGCAGGAGGTGGCGGCGGCGGCCGGCCGGAGTCTGCCGGACATCATCGGCCCCGGGCTGCGCGTGCTGTTCTGCGGCTACAACCCGGGCCTCTACTCGGCCGCCGTGGGGGAGCCGTTCGCCCGCCGGGGCAGCCGATTCTGGCCGGCCCTGCACGGGGCCGGCTTCACCGAGCGCCAGCTGCACTCGTGGGAACGCGACGAGCTACTGCGGCAGGGTCTGGGCATCACCAGCCTGAGCAACCGGGCCACCGCCCGCGCCGCCGAGCTGACCTCGGAGGAGTTGGTGGCCGGCGTCACCGGGTTGGCGGTGAAGGCCGAGCGCCACCGGCCGCAGTGGGTGGCGATCCTCGGGGTGACCGCGTACCGGATCGCCTTTGCCCGACCGAAGGCCGGGTTGGGCCCGCGACCGGACCGGCTGGGGCCGGCCCGGGTCTGGGTGCTGCCGAACCCCAGCGGCCTGAACGCGCACTTCCCGCTGCCGGCGTTGACCGCCGAGTTCGCCAAGCTGCGGCGGGAGCTGGACCGCTAGTAGTGCCTTGTTAGGTTCGGTGGCGTTTGTTGCGGTGTAGCGGTTTCACAGGTTGGTGGCAGGTGAGGCGGTCCCCGGTCAGCTGGGTCGGGGCGTTCGCCCCCGCAGCTCGTCCGTATCCCTGGGAGGGGCATGCGCCGGATCTTGGCGACATGCCAGGTTATGCCGCGAAGGCCGCGCCGGTTGCGGTAAGTGTGGAGGAGGAGGTGTCCGATGACGCTGCCGTACGCGACCTTGCCGGGCGACCTCGACCACCTGATCGCCGACGAGCACGTGGTGGCGAGCCGCCTCTTCGAGCACCTCGAGGCCGGACGCGGTGACCGGCGCACCCTGGTCGACCAGGTGAGTTACGGTCGCGCCCTGCACGCCCACGCCGAGGAGGAGGTGTTGTATCCGGCGCTGGCCGAGATCGGCGTCGCCGCGGACGCCGAGGAGGGGCGGGACGAGCACCAGGCCCTCAAGAGGCTGCTCGTCCTGCTTGACCATGCGGATCCCGGCAGTCGCAAATTCGAGCGGGCGCTGCACAAGCTGATCGGCGGTATCCGGCACCACGTCGAGAAGGAGGAACGGGAGTTCCTGCCGGCGCTGCGTCGGGCGGTGGGCGCGGAGGAGATGGGTCGGCTCGGCGAGCGGTACCTCGCCGCCAAGCGGTCGGTCCCGGCCCGCTCGCATCCCACTGTCCTGCCCACCGGACGCCGTCGCAGGCTCATGTACGTGATGGCCGGGTTCATGGACAAGATGCGCGACCGGGCGTCCGGCCGCAGCAACGTCCTGTCGACCGACGCCTCCTGCCTGCTCGACACCCAGGCGCAGCGGATCCTCGACACCTGGTCCCGACTGGTACTGGCCCCGTACGAGCTCCTCACCCTCGAGCAGGCCCGCCAGCAGCCGAGCCTCGTCGACGCGGCGATGGAGATCCTGCAGCAGGACGGGCGGCCGACGGACCCCGAAGTGATCGGATCGGCGGCGGACGTCACCGTGCCCGGCCCGGGTGGTGATCTGGTCGTACGCGTCTACAAGCCGCTCGGCCAGACCCTCGATTCGGTGCCCGTTGTGATGTGGGTGCACGGTGGCGGTTGGATCCTGTTCACGAACGACGACTATGACGCGTCCTGCCGCGCCCTGGTCAATCGGACGGGCGCGATAGTGGTGTCGCCGGAGTATCGCAAGGCTCCCGAGCACGTATTCCCGGCCGCCCACGAGGACGTGCTGGCCACCTACCGGTGGCTCCGGACCAACGCCATCGGGCTCGGCGGCGACCCGTCACGCATCGCCATCGGTGGCGAGGGCGTCGGGGCGAACATGGCGGCCGCGACCTGCGGTCAGCTCAAGCAGGCAGGCGAGCCACTGCCCGTGGCGCAGGTGCTCGTCTGCCCGCTGACCACCACCGCCCAGTACGGCGCGTCCATGCGGGACGCCGCAGACGCCCGGCCGCTGAATCGTCCACTGCTGTCCTGGATGATGATGCATGCCTTCCGTGGCGTGACCGACAGCCTGAAAGACCCCAGGGTCGATCTGCTTCCGCTCTCCGCGCAGGGCCTCGCCGGTCTGCCGCCGACACTGATCGTCACCACCGACCGCGACGTGCTGCAGAGCCAGGGCGACGAGTGGTGCGCCCGGTTGGAGGCCGCCGGCGTGCGGGCCACCTCGGTCCGTTACGGGGGAGTGATGCACGACTTCTTCGGCCTTGCCGCAGTGTTGGACAAGGCCGCGCACGCCCAAGAGGAGGTCGCCGTGCACCTGCGCCAGGCGTTCGGGGAGGCCCCGGCCGCACATCCGTTGGATGATGCGCCAAAGCGAGCGCCCAAGGTCATCGGGTGACGCTGGCGGTCTGCTCGTCGGGCCAGGGGGCGATCAGCCACCGCTCGGGCAGGAGGCCGTCGGCGTCCCGGGCCACGCGATGCCCGGCCGGACGCACCCGCAGGAAGGCGAACTGCCAACCGACAGCCGACCTGACAAAGCCCTAGGCGTGCGGGGTGGCGGCCTCGGCGACCAGTCCCTGGTAGTAGGGCTGCATGGCCGGGTGGTACTCGTCGAACTCCGGGCGGGGCGAACCGTCCCGGGAGGCGACCAGCAGGTCCAGGTAGTACTCCCAACCGGCGCCCACCTCGGCGATGCCCTCCACGCTGCTCAGGTGCTGCACGAAGCGCAGCTCGGTGGTGCCGTCGGTCTCGGTCAGCAACAGCTCCAGCAGCCAGGTGCCGTAGTCGTCGACCATCGACACGGCGAGGCGCTGCTGGGGTTCGCACGCGTCGATGCGTACCTCACACCAGGGCTGCTGCTCCTCGTACGCCATCTGGACCCGGATGGTCCGTCCGGGCCCGGCGTCGCCCTCCCACGGGCCGAACCAGCGGGCCGTGCGCTCCGGCTCGGTCAGGCTGGCCCAGACGTCCGCCGCCGGAGCGCGGAAGGTTCGGGTGAGGACGAGATCGTGGCCGGTGTCGGTGCGAAACAGGCGTCCGGCGGGTGTGCGGGTCATGCCGTGTGCTCCCTTCGGTGCTCCGCCGGGCCGCGGCTGCGGCGCTCTCGGCGGGTGCGATAGACCTCGGTCTCCAACGCGTCGAGGTGCTGGCCCCACCGGTCGACTGTGGTGAGCGCGGTGAGCCAGTCGAGCAGCGGGGCGAGCGGGCCCGGGTCGAGCCGGTAGATCCTCCGCCGTCCGACCAGCTCGTCACGGACCAGCCCGCTGTCGCGCAGCACCCGCAGGTGGCGGCTGATGGCGGGCCGGCTGATCGTGAACCGCTGGGCGATCTCGCCGGCGGAGAGGGGTTCGGCGCGCAACATGGTCAGGATGTGCCGCCGTACCGGGTCGGCGATCGCGACGGCCACCTCATCCACCCCAGAAGCGTAACCCATAGGTTACGGGTTTGCCGGTTGTGGACCGTCGACACCGCAGATCCGTGCGTCGATGGTGGGCACATGATCACCTGACCTGGCACCCTGTACGGATGGCCGCCCTGCTTCGCTCCCGCCTGACCGACTGGACCTTCGCCGTACCCGTGCTCGCCGTTCTGGTGTTGATCGTCACCTGGGGACGGAGCCCGCCCGGCCCGATCATCGTGGTGGTCGCGGTGCTGCTCGGAGGTGCCGTGCTCGCGGCAGTGCACCACGCGGAGGTGGTCGCCCACCGGGTGGGAGAGCCGTACGGGTCGCTGGTGCTCGCCGTCGCGGTCACCGTGATCGAGGTCGCCCTCATCGTCACGCTGATGATCAGCGGCCCGGAGAAGACCCAGTCGCTCGCCCGGGACACCGTCTTCGCCGCCGTCATGATCACCTGCAACGGGATACTCGGCCTGTCCCTGCTGCTCGGGGCGCTGCGCCGTCGCGTCGCGGTGTTCAACCCGGAAGGCACCGGCGGGGCGCTGGCCACCGTCATCACCCTGGCCACCCTGAGTCTGGTCATCCCGACCTTCACCACGGCCCGGCCCGGCCCGGAGTTCAGCCCGGCCCAGCTCGCCTTCGCCGCCGTCGCCTCGCTGGCGCTCTACGGGCTGTTCGTGCTCGTGCAGACCGGCCGGCACCGCGACTACTTCCTGCCGGTCGACAGTCGGGGCCAGGTCATCGAGACGGAGGAGCACGCCAAGCCGCCCACGACCCGCGCGGCGATGGTCAGCCTGGGCCTGCTGCTGGTGGCACTGGTCGCGGTGGTCGGCGACGCCAAGACGGTCTCCCCGACCATCGAGGCCGGCGTCGCGGCGGCGAACCTGCCGCACGCGTTCGTCGGCGTGATCATCGCCCTGCTGGTGCTGCTGCCGGAGACCCTGGCCGCCGCCCGCGCCGCCCGCCGCGACCGCGTGCAGACCAGCCTGAACCTCGCGCTCGGCTCCGCGATGGCCAGCATCGGCCTGACCATCCCGGCCATCGCGATCGCCTCGATCTGGCTGGACGGCCCGCTGCTGCTCGGCCTCGGCGGCACCCAGCTCGCCCTGCTCGCGCTCACCGCCGTGACCGCCGTCCTCACCGTGGTGCCCGGCCGGGCCAACGTGTTGCAGGGCGGCGTACACCTGGTGCTGATGGCCGCCTTCGTGTTCCTGGCCGCCAGCCCGTGACCCGCACGGCCCGCCGGCTCGGTCCGTGACCCGCACGGCTCGTGCGGGTCAGGCGATGGGCGGCGGGTCGCCCGCGAGACGCTCCGCGCGGGCGTTCAGGTAGCGCTGCTGCGCCAGGTTCGTCGAGCGCGCCGCCGCCATCCGGTACGCCTCCCGCGCCGCGACCCGCTCACCCTCCAGCTCCCACAGGTGGGCGCGAGCGGCCGGCAGTCGAGGGTCGTCGGCGAGACGGGGGTCGTCGGCCAGGTCGGCGAGCAGCGCCAGCCCGGCCGGAGCGCCACGGCTCATCGCCACCGCCACCGCGTGGTTGAGCGCCACCACCGGGTTGTCGGACATCCCGAGGAGCACCTCGTACAAGGCGGTGATCTGCGCCCAGTCGGTGGCCGCCGCGCTCGGCGCCTCGTCGTGCACTGCCGCGATGGCCGCCTGGAGCTGGTACGCCCCGACCACCCCGCGCGGCAGCGCCCCGGTGATCAGCTCGACCCCCTCGGTGATCTGGTCGGCCCGCCACCGGGAGCGGTCCTGCTCGGCCATCGGCACCAGCTCACCGTGCGGGCCGATCCGCGCCGGCGCGCGGGCGTCGGTGAGCAGCATCAACGCGAGCAGCCCGGTGACCTCGGGGTCCTCGGGCACCAGCCGGCGCACCAGCCGGGTCAGCCGGATCGCCTCGGCGGTCAGGTCGGCGCGCAGCAAGCCGGGCCCGGCGGTGCGGGCGTACCCCTCCGTGAAGATCAGGTAAAGCACGTGCAGCACGGCGGCGAGCCGGTCGGCGCGCTCCGGGCCGGTGGGCGGCGCGAACCGCAGCCCACTGTCGCGGATCCGCTGCTTACCCCGACTGATCCGCCGGGTCATCGTCGCTTCCGGCACCAGGAACGCGCGCGCCACCTCGGCGGTGCTCAGCCCGCCCACCGCCCGCAGGGTGAGCGCGATCTGCGACGCCGCCGACAACGCCGGGTGGCAGCACAGGAACAACAGGATGAGCGTGTCGTCGGCGTCCGCCGGCGGACGGTCGGCGGCGGGGGCGCGCCACTGCTCCGGGAGCACCCACCGGGCCACCGCGTCCTCCCGCCGCATCCGGGCCTGCTCGCGTCGCAGCAGGTCGGTCAGCCGACGGGATGCCACGGTGATCAGCCAGCCACGCGGATTCTCCGGTACGCCGTCGCGCGGCCAACCGTGCGCCGCGGCGATCAGCGCCTCCTGCACCGCGTCCTCGGCCGTGTCGAAGTGCCCGTAGCGGCGGACCAGCGCGCCGAGGACCTGCGGCGCCAGCTCGCGCAGCAGATCCTCGGCGGGAGTCTCCGGCACCGGGTCAGCCGGCCAGGTCCTCGACACCGTCGAGCACCGGCCGCACGTCCACGTACCCACCGGGTGCGTCCGGGTCGACCAGGCCGGCGGCGATCTCGGTGGCCCGGTCGAAGCTGGCGCACTCCACGATGGTGTAACCGGCGAGGACCTCCTGGGTCTCCGGGTACGGGCCGTCGGTGACCACTGGTGCACCCTCGCGCACCTGCACCCGGCGGGCGTGCACCGGCTCGCTCAGCCCTCGGGCGTCGACCAACTCCCCGGACTCGGCCAGCGCCTGGTGGAAGGTCTCCATGTGCTTGTGCATGGCCGCGATCTGCTCGGCCGACATCGCCGGCCGGTCGGAAGCCCGCCCGGACAGCACGTCGTAGTCCTGCTGCGACCCGTAGAGCAAAATCATGTACTTCACGGTTCTTCCCCTCCTCCTGCGAGGACACCACCCGGCGCCCCCACAGGAAACGTCGAACCCCAACCCCCCACCCGGACATCCCACCCACCCCGGGTTCTGCCGCCCCCACCCGAACCGGTGATCATGAAGTTAGCGTCACGACACGCCGAGTGGGATGACGCCAACTTCATGATCAGCGGGGGCCAGGGGTGGTGGGTGGGGCCTAGATTGGCGGGATGACGGTGCTGTGGGTGGTGGTGGGCGTTTTCGTTCTTGTGGCGGCGGTGGCGTATGTCGTCGTGGTGCGGCGGGGGCGGGTCGGTGAGGTCGGGGGCGAGGACTCTCGGGCTGGGCGGGACGCTCGGGAGCGCCAGCAGCGGTACGAGGCCGAGCGGCACGGTGACCAGGGCGACACGTGGCATCGAGGTCGGGAGTCGGGCGGTTGAGCGACCCTACTGGCCGTACGAGCGGCGCAGCCGGCCATTGACCAGGTAGTTGAGGCGGTGGCGTAGGTGGCCGAGGGTGCTCTCGCTCGGCAGCTCCCCGTCGGTGGTGAGCGTCCAACGCAGCGTGCAGTCCCCGCCGGGCAGCCCGGGAGTCACGTCGAAGCGGATCCGGTCCAACGGTCGGTGCGGCCACAGCGACGACCATACGAGCAGCGTCGGCGCGTAGCCCGCCACCACCCGGGGCGGTACCTCGTCGTCGCGCAACTCCAGCCAGGGCCGGCTGCCGGCCTCGTCCGGGTAGCGCAGTGACCGCCACAGGACGTGCGCCGGCGCCGGTTGACGTCGGCTGCGACTGCCCAGCTCGTGCACCACGGCCTCTCCTTTACTCGACGGCGACACCCGTCCCGGAGCATTGTGGCGGCCCCGCAGCGGCGCTCCGCGCCCACCGGGCCCGCCGCGCGACACCACCCCACCCGGGCCCGCCGCGCGGCACCACTCCAGCCCACCCGGGCCCGCTGAGCCGAAGCCCAACCGGGCCCAAGGGCTGTGAACCGTCCGGCCGTGCCGTGCGTGAAACCGGTGACGGGCGTTTCGGTCCTATCGTCGGGGTACTACCAGCCTGAGCACCGATGTCTGGGGAGGCACAGTGGGGGCACGATTCGGACGCGACGCGCGGGGCCCGGTGGCGGGTCTGCTGATCGCCGCCCTGGTCTCCCTCGCCTGCGCCGGCGGTGGTCTGGCCGAGCCGGAGGCCGAGCGCCCAGGGGCGAACCGGTCGGCAGCGTCACCGGGACCGAGCACCACCCGGGCCGACAGCACGACCAGCGTCGCCGAGTTCGAGCAGGACGTCGCCGACGCAGAGGAGGTCGCCGAGCGGTACTGGGCGGCCCAGTTCAAGGAATCCGGTCAGCGGTTCCGACCGATCCGGCGGATCATCCCGTACCAGCGCGACGGCGAGGTGTCCTGCGGTGGCCAGTCGTTGCCCCGCAACAACGCCGTCTACTGCTCGCAGGGCGACTTCATCGCGTACGACGTCGCCTGGTCGGTGGCGGCGTTCCGCCAGGTCGGCGACGCGTTCGTGTTCTACCTGCTCGGGCACGAGTACGCGCACGCCATCCAGGTGCGGCTCGGCATCAACTACAGCTTCACCATCCAGCAGGAGTTGCAGGCCGACTGCATGGCCGGGGCGTACCTCGGCGACTCGGTGCGCTCGAAGGCCCTGACCCTCGCCGAGGGCGACCTGGACGAGTTCCGTGAGGGGGTGGCGGCGGTCGGCGACGACCCGGACCAGCCGTGGTTCGCGGAAGGGGCGCACGGCACCGCCGAGCAGCGCACCGACATGTTCTTCCGGGGTTACGAGGGTTCCCTGAAGGAGTGCGACCTGGGCTGAGCGGGGTTGCCCGGATCACCCTGGCGCCCGTTGCCGCCACCGCCCCCGGCGGCTGCTGGCAGGATCGCCGGTGTCGGTCACGACCCTGGAGGTTCCGCTGAGCAGCCATCACCCCGCCGCTGTGCTCTTCGACATGGACGGCACGTTGGTCGACAGCGAGAAGCTGTGGGACGTCGCGTTGCAGGAACTCGCGAAGGAGTACGGCGGGGAACTCTCCGTCGACGCCCGCCAGTCGATCATCGGCACCGCCATGGCCGAGTCGATGCGCATCCTGCACGACGACCTGGGGCAGCCCGAACGGGATCCGGCGATCAGCGCGGCGTGGATCAACACCCGGATCCTGGAGCTGTTCCGCACCGGCCTGCCCTGGCGGCCGGGCGCGTTCGACCTGTTGCGCGCGGTCCGTGCGGCGGGGATCCCCACCGCGCTGGTCACCTCCAGCCCTCGGGCGCTGGTCGAGATCGCCCTGGACACCCTCGGTCGGGACAACTTCGACACGGTGGTCGCCGGCGACGAGGTGGTGGCGGCCAAGCCGCACCCCGAGCCGTACCTGACCGCCGCCCGGCTGCTGGGTGTGCCGATCGAGCGGTGCGTGGCGATCGAGGACTCACCGACCGGGGTGGCCAGCGCGCTGGCGTCGGGCGCGGCGGTCCTGGCCGTACCGGCGGAGGTGGCGTTGCCGAGCACTGTCGGCGTACACCAGGTGGAGAGCCTGACCGGCGTGGACCTGGCGCTGCTCGCGGCGCTGCTGACCGATCGGGCCGCGGCGGCCGGCTGACCGCCCGGCGCGGGTCGGTGGCGCTGGGCTCCCGACCGGCCGGGTTCAGTGGCGCTCGGCGAAGACCGCGGCGACCACCTGGTAGCTGTCGAATGCCCGCGCCGCACCCGCGTACGCGGCGAGGTGGATGAACAGCTCGACGATCTCCTCCCGGGTCACGCCCGAGGTCAGCGCGATGCGCAGCTGCCCGCGCAGCGGCTCGTGGGTGCCGAGGGCGGCGGCGATCGCCACCGAGATCAGGCACCGGCTGCGCAGGTCCAGGCCCTCCCGGGGCCAGGCCGCGCCGAAGGTCTGCACGGTGGCGAGACGACGGAAGTCGTGCCCCACCGACGGCTCGCCCTCGCCGAGCGGCAGGACCAGCGGCTGCCCGAGCAGCCGCTCGGCGTTGTCGAGTGCCCGCTGATACGTGTCCTGATCGGTCATGTCACCGGCCCCGGCTCTCCGCCGCCCGGATCGCGGGCGGGCCGGCGCCCTGCCGGCAGCACCAGCCTGGCAGGCGCGTACGGGCGGCCGAGGGGGAATGGGACAGGCCGAGGCCCCCGGTCGCGGATGGCGACCGGGGGCCTCGGCAGTGCCGATCAGTCGTGGGCGATGGCGCCCAGGACGTTGATCCGGGCCGCCCGGACGGCCGGGAGCACAGCGGCCACCACGCCGATGATGGCGGCGAGGCCGAGGAAGACACCCATCTGCCCCCAGGGCAGGATCAGGTCGGTGATGCCCTCGTCCTTGAGGGCCTCGACCACGGCGGCGCCGAGGCCGGTGCCCACCACCACGCCGAGCAGCGCGCCGAACACCGAGATCACCACCGCCTCCACGGTGATCATGCCCATGGTCTGGGACCGGCGCAGGCCGATCGCCCGCAGCAGACCCAGCTCGCGGGTCCGCTCCAGCACCGACAGGGCCAGGGTGTTGATGATGCCCAGCACGGCGATCACGATGGCCAGCGCGAGCAGGATCTGGATCATCGTGAGCAGCCCGTCGAGCGAACTGGTCTGCTGCTTGATGAACGCGTCCCGGTCCGCCACCGACACCTCGGGGCTGTCCGCGAGCAACGCCTCCACCTGCGGCTGGACGTCGGACACCCGGGTGCCCGGGTCCAGCTGGATGAAGCCCTGGATGGGCTGCGGGATGGCGAAGTCCTTCGCCGCGGTCGCCGGCAGCGTCACCGGGTTGGTCAGCTGCGACGACTCGTAGATGCCGCTGATCGTGTAGGTGCGTGCCTCGCCCCGGGTCAGCTGCACGTTGACAGTGGAGCCCACCGACCAGCCACGGGACGTTGCCGTGTCCGAGCTGGCGAGCATCTGGGTCGGCCCGAGCCGGTCGATGTCACCGGCGGTCGGCTTCGCGCCGAAGATCTGCCGCAGCGACGCGATGTCGCTGCTCGCCGCGACCCAGGTGCTCTCGCCGTCGATCCGCCCCATGTCGCCGTACTCGCCGTCGACCAACCGCACACCGGGCAGGGCCTTGGCCTGGTCCAGCACACCCGGGTCGAAGGTCGGCGGACGCGGGCCGCCCTGCTGGCCGGCGATCACCAGCTCGGCCTTGATGGTGTCCTGGGCGAGCGCGCTGATGCTGCCCTTGGCCGAGTCGAGGATGACAGTGACGCCGGTGACCAGCGCGATGCCGACCATCAGCGCGGCGGCCGTGATCGCCGTACGACGTGGGTTACGCCCCGAGTTGAGCCGGCCCAGCTTGCCCGGCACCGACCAGGAGAAGATCGCGCCGAGCAGGCTCACCACCGGCCGGCTGATCAGCGGAGTCAGCAGCGCCACCCCGATGAAGGCGAACAGCACCCCACCGAGGATGGTGGCCAGGGTCTGACCGCCGGCGTTGCCGCTGAGCCCGAGGAACAGCAGCACCGCGCCGACGCCGGTGACCAGCGACCCGGCCACCGTGACCTTGGTCAACGGCCGGTCCGGGGTGGCCACGTCCTGCATGGCCGCGATCGGCGGGATCCGGGACGCCCGCAGCGCCGGCAGCAATGCCGCCACCACGGTGATCACCAGACCGACGGCGAACGAACCGATCACCGCGGCCGCCGGCACGCCGATCCCGGCCAGGGTGAGCCCACCGGCGAGCTTGCCGAACAGGAACGCCAGCAGCGCGCCCACCCCGATACCGGCGGCGAGGCCGAGCACCGACGCGATCAACCCCACCGCGATGGCCTCCAGCACCACCGAACCGATGATCTGCCGGCCGCTGGCCCCGATGGCGCGCATCAGCGCCAACTCCCGGGTCCGCTGCGCCACGATGATCGAGAAGGTGTTGAGGATCAGGAAGGTGCCCACCAGCAGCGCCACCGCGGCGAAGCCGAGCAGGATCTTGTTGAAGAAGGACAGGCCCTCCTTCAGGCTGGCCGAGGCGTCCGCGGCCACCTGCTCGCCGGTCTTCACCTCGAAGTCCGCGCCCAGGGTGCGGGCCACGTCGTCGCGCAGCTTCTCGTCGGAGACCCCGCCGGCGGCCTGCACGGTGATGCTGCTGAACACGTCCGGCTCGCCCAGCATCAGCCGCTGCGCCACCGGCGTGGTGAAGAAGACCTCGTTGACCCCACCGATCGAGTCCCGGTCACCGCTGTAACCGAAGACGCCGACCAGTGTGAAGTCCCGCTTCTTCGACTCGAACGCGGTGAGCACGCCGACCTTCTGGCCGACCTGCACCTTCGCGGCCGTGGCCAACGCCTTGTTGATAGCGATCTCGTCCTCGGCCTGCGGCGCGCGCCCCTCACGCAGCTTCAACAGCTCGCTCTCGCCGGTCCAGTTCTCGCCCAACTGCGGCGGACCGAACGAGGTGACGACCTTGCCGTTGCTGCCGATCACCCGGGCGCCGTCGGCGTTGACCACACCGGTCGCCGAGGCCGCCCCCGGCACCTGCTTCACCCGGTCCACCAGGGCGGCCGGCAGCGGGGCGACGGTCTGCTCGCCCTCCATCTCGTTGACCTGCACCTTCGGCTTCGCCGCGACGTTCACGTCGATCTCGGAGAAACCGTCGGCGAACACCGAGTCGAAGGAGCGACCCAACGTGTCGGTGAGCACGAACGCGCCGGAGACGAACATCACCCCGAGCACCACCGCCAGGCCGGACAGGATCAGCCGGACCTTACGGGCCAGCAGACTCTTCAGCGTCGCGCGGAACATCAGTTGCCCACCTCGGCCGCAGTGTCCAGCTTCTTCATGGTGTCCAGCACCGTCTCGGCGGTCGGCTCGATCAGCTCCGAGACGATCTCGCCGTCGGCGAGGAAGACCACCCGGTCGGCGTACGCGGCGGCCGTCGGGTCGTGGGTGACCATCACGATGGTCTGGCCATGCTCCCGCACCGAGTTACGCAGGAAGTTGAGCACCTCCGCGCCGGAGCGCGAGTCCAGGTTGCCGGTCGGCTCGTCCGCGAAGATCACCTCGGGGCGGGAGACCAGCGCCCGGGCGCACGCCACCCGCTGCTGCTGCCCACCGGAGAGCTGCGCCGGCCGGTGGTCCAGCCGGTCCTTCAGACCCACCGTCTCGATCACCGTGTCGTACCAGGCCGGGTCCGGCTTGCGACCGGCGATCGACAGCGGCAGAAGGATGTTCTCCTTGGCCGTCAGCGTCGGCAGCAGGTTGAACTGCTGGAAGATGAAGCCCACCTTGTCGCGGCGCAGCTTCGTCAGCCCCGCGTCGCCCAGCCCCGTGACCGTCGTCTCACCGATCGACACCGTCCCCCGGGTCACCGAGTCCAGGCCGGCCAGGCAGTGCATCAGCGTCGACTTGCCGGAACCCGACGGGCCCATGATCGCGGTGAAGCGGCCACGTTCGAACTCCGCGCTGACCCCCCGCAGCGCGATGACCTGAGCCTCGCCGCTGCCGTACACCTTCCACACGTCGTTCGCCCGGGCCGCGGCCTGCGCCTGCTGGCCTACCGTCGCGGTCACGTCATCTACCTCTTCCGTCTGTCCGAAAATGCACGCCGCCCCCCGATGGTCCGGCGCGACTGTTCAATCATCGGTGCTGCGTACGCCCGTTCCGTCCAACCCTGGGGGGACCCGGCGCGGATTTCCCGCTGCGGGTGCACCCCCATGTCTGATCAGGGTTGCCCCTGAGTCGACGGCCGGTCGACCGCTTTTCCCCGGCGTCGGGCGGCAGCACCGACACTTGCACCTGACGCCACAGGAGGGTCAACCGAACCAGGCCGTCTCCGGTCACGGTAGGTGACGACGGCAACGGCAGCCGTCCCCCCACGGAGGGATCTTCGAGTACGCCGAGTGAGGTACCCGGGCCGGTGCGGCTACGCCCGGGGGCGGACCAGCCCCGACTCGTACGCCAGCACCACCGCCTGCACCCGGTCGCGCAGCCGAAGCTTGGTCAGCACATGCCCGACGTGCGTCTTGATGGTGGTTTCGCTCACCGACAGCACCGTCGCGATCTCGGCGTTGGACAGCCCTCGGGCGACCTGCACGAGCACCTCGCGCTCCCGGTCGGTGAGCGCGTTGAGCGCCGCCGACGGCGTCGCCGCCGGGTCGGGCAGCAGTTCGGCGAAGCGGTCCAGCAGCCGCCGCAGGATCCGAGGTGACACCACCGCGTCCCCGCCGGCGACAGTGCGGATCGCCGCGATCAGATCCTCGGCCGGCACGTCCTTGGCCAGGAACCCGCTGGCGCCGGCCCGCAACGCGCCCACCACGTACTCGTCCAGGTCGAAGGTGGTGAGCACCAGCACCCGTACCGGCAGCCGGGCGTCGACGATGGCCCGGGTCGCCGCCACCCCGTCCATCCGGGGCATCCGGATGTCCATCAGTACGACGTCGGGCAGCAGCCGGCGGGACAACTCCACCGCCTCCACGCCGTCACCGGCCTCCGCCACCACGTCCAGGTCGCTCTCGGCGCCCAGCACCATCCGGAACCCGGTCCGCAGCAGCGGCTGGTCGTCGGCGAGCAGGATCCGCACCGGCCGCGCCGAGGGCGCCTGATCGCTCATCTCGTCCCCCTCCCGCCGACGTCGTGCCGCGCACCGGTCATCCTCGCGTACCGGAGCCGGTGCGTCGCGGATCACCGTAGAGGCCGGCCGGTCGCCCTGTCCCGACCGCGGCGGCACCGCTGCGGTCGGGTCGTCGGCGTCGGCGTGCGGCAGACGGTCCGGCGGCCTGAATCACCGCGCCGGGCGTACGCGTCGCTCAGGAGGCCGTCACTCGTCGGCGCCCGGCGTCACTGGAGTGGCCCGGGAGTCACGCAGCGGGTCGGCGCTCGCCGCGGCGACCGGGAACGGCGGCGGGGTGCCGCCGAAGCTGGGACAGAGCGCCTGGTGGCTGCACCAGTCGCAGAGCCGGCTCGGCCGGGGCCGGAAATCCTGCCGGGCGGTGGCCTGCTCGATCGCCCGCCACAGCGCCACCACTGTGCGCTCGAAGCGGACCAGCTCGTCGGCGTCGGGGGTGTAATCCAGCACCTCGGCGTCGCGCAGGTAGAGCAGCCGCAGCACCCGGGGAACCACCCCCCGGGTGCGCCACAGCACCAGGGCGTAGAACTTCAGCTGGAACAGCGCCCGCGCCTCGAACGCCTCCCGCGGAGCGCCCCCGGTCTTGTAGTCGACCACCCGTAGCGCGCCGTCCGGAGCGACGTCGAGCCGGTCGAGGTAGCCCCGGATCAGCAACTCCTCGTCGACGACCGCGGAGATCAGGCTCTCGCGTTCGGCCGGCTCCAGCCGGGTCGGGTCCTCCACAGCGAAGTAACCCTGTAACAGCCCGGCGGCGGAGCGGAGGAACTCCACCGGGCCGGCCGGCTCCGCGCCGTCGAAGATCCCGGCCAGCTCGGGCTGCTCGGTGACCAGCCGGTCCCACTGTGGGGCCACCAGGTCGCCGGCCGCCTCCGGTGTGCGGCCGGTGGCCGGCAGGTCGAACAGGCGCTCCAGCACCGCGTGCACCAACGTGCCCCGGGCCTGCTCGATGGTGGTGCGCTCGGGCAGCCGGTCGATGCTGCGGAACCGGTAGAGCAGCGGGCAGGTCTTGAAATCCGCCGCCCGCGACGGGGACAGCGAGGCCCGCACCGTCGGCGGCGCCTGCGCCGCGGGGGAGGACTGGGAGGTGGTGACCGATTCCGCCGTCATGTCGGCAAAGGTTAGGGCACCGGTGTGACACCCACCGCCGCCCGCCCCACACAGCGACGGTCCGTAGCATCGTGGCGATGGAGCAGACAACCAGGCCGCCGCGCCGACCGGACCGACGTCTCGGCCTGAACGTCGGCAAGGTGTTCGGGGTGCCGCTGTACCTGAACGGCTCCATGGTCCTGCTCGCGGTGCTCATCGCGGTGCTGTACGGCGAGTTCGCCCGCCGACAACTGGACCTGCCGCAGCTCAGCGGCTACCTGATCGGCTTCGGTTTCGTCGTGTCGCTGCTCGGCTCGGTGCTGCTGCACGAGCTGGGCCACGCCCTCACCGCCCGGCGGTACGGCATCGGTGTGCGGGGGATCACCCTGGAGCTGCTCGGTGGTTACACCGAGATGGACCGGGACGCCCCGTCGCCCCGCGTCGACCTGCTGGTCTCGCTGGCCGGTCCTGCGGTCTCCGCGGTGCTCGGCGTCCTGGCGGTCGCCGCCACGCTCGCCCTGCCCGAGGGGACCGTGGCGCACCAGCTCGCCTTCCAGCTCGCGGTCAGCAACGTCATCGTGGCGCTGTTCAACAGCCTGCCCGGGCTGCCGCTCGACGGCGGCCGGGCGCTGCGCGCCGCCGTGTGGGGGCTGACCCGCGACCGGCACCTCGGCACCGAGGTCGCCGGGTGGGCCGGCCGGGTCGTCGCCGTCGGCACCGCGGCCCTGGTCCTGCTGCTCACCGTCGAGCGGCGGCTGGCGCCGCTGGCGCTGCCGCTGATGCTGCTGGTCGCCGTCACCCTCTGGCGTGGCGCCGGCCAGTCGATCCGGGCCGCCCGGGTCAGCCGCCGGTTCCCGCTGATCGACCTCGCCCGGCTGGCCCGTCCGGTCTGGCCGGTGGCCACCGGCACGCCGCTGGCCGAGGCCCAGCGCCGACGCGCCGAGAGCGGGCAGCCCGGCGCCGCGCTGCTGGTCACCGACTCCACCGGTCGGCCGGTGGCGCTGGTCGACCCGGCCGCCGCCGACGCGGTGCCGGTCGAGCGCCGACCGTGGCTGGCGGTGGACGCCGTCGCCCGGTCGCTGGGCACCCTTCCCACGTTGTCGGTCGGATGGGACGGCGAGCGGGTGATGGAGGCCGTACAGACCTACCCGGGCGCACAGTACGTGGTGACGTCAGGCGAAGATGTCGTCGGCATTCTGCACATCGCGGACCTGGCACAGCTCCTCGAACCCAACCGGAAGATGACACCGTGACCGCAACTCCCTCCACCGTCGCCGCCGACCCCGCCAACCCGGCGCTGACACCCGTGCACCGCGGGCCGTTCCGGCCCGGCGACCGGGTCCAGCTGACCGACCCCAAGGGGCGGATGCACACCGTGACGCTGGAGCCCGGCAAGGAGTTCCACACCCACCGCGGCATCCTGGCGCACGACGCGCTGATCGGGCTCCCCGACGGCAGCGTGGTGACCACCTCCGGCGGCGGCACCGCGTTCCTGGCCCTGCGGCCGCTCCTGTCGGACTACGTGCTGTCCATGCCGCGCGGCGCCCAGGTGATCTACCCCAAGGACTCGGCGCAGATCGTGGCGATGGGCGACATCTTCCCCGGCGCGAAGGTCCTCGAGGCCGGCGCCGGCTCCGGCGCGCTGAGCTGCTCCCTGCTGCGCGCCGTCGGCACCGAGGGCGAGCTGCACTCGTTCGAGCTGCGCGACGACTTCGCCCAGATCGCCAAGCGCAACGTCGAGGCGTTCTTCAACGGGCCGCACCCCTCGTGGAACCTGCACGTCGGCGACGTCGCGCAGTGCCAGGAGACCGGCTTCGACCGGATCATCCTGGACATGCTGACCCCCTGGGAGACCCTCGACATGGTCGAGCGGGCGCTGGTGCCCGGTGGGGTGTTCATCGGCTACGTCGCCACCACACCGCAGCTCTCCGAGCTGGTGGAGGCGCTGCGCGAGCGGGGCGGCTGGACCGAGCCGCGGGCCTGGGAATCCCTGGTGCGCGACTGGCACGCCGAGGGCCTCGCCGTCCGTCCGGACCACCGGATGATCGCGCACACCGCCTTCCTGGTGTCCGCGCGCAAGCTGGCCCCGGGGGTCACCGCGCCGCCGCGCCGACGCAAGCCCAGCAAGGGCACCGAGGCGTACGCGCAGCGCCGCCAGGACCTGCGCGAGGCGGAGGCGGCCCGACAGGCCGCCGCCGCACAGGCGGCAGGTGCGCAACCCAACGGTGCGGGGGAGATGGACAGGCCGTGACCAACGAGCTGGGTGTCGGCAGCGCCGAGCAGGGGGAGACGCTGGCATGAGCCGACCGGGCTACGGCGGTGGAGACCTCCCCGCGGTCTTTCCCGACTGGTCGCCCTACCAGGATCTGGAGTCGGCGGCGCGGGCCTACCTGCGCGACCCGGACGTCGCCCTGGAGGCGCTCGGCGGCGTGCTGCGCGGCGCGTCGGTGCTCGGCTTCACCCTGGAACGCTTCGTCAACGAGGTCAACGGGGTGTGGCAGGAGGTAGTGGTCTGCGACGGCAGCCGGCTGATCCTCTGGCACGGCGAGGACGTACCGCCGGAGGAGGGCCCGCCGGGCTCGATGACCTCGTCGCTGCGGGTGGTGCCGGTCTCCACAGTCACCGAGGTGGGCTGCCGGCGGCGGCTCAACCGCGCCGAGAGCGGCGAGATCCGGGTCGACAGCATCGACGTCTATCTGCTGCTCACCTCGTTGGACGAGGCGCCGCCGAGCGAGGAGATGGCCGGCACACCCCGGCACGACGCGTTGCGCTTCGGCAAGACCCTCGACGACGGCGGGGCCGGGCAGATCGCCCGGTTGGAGGAGTTCGCGCGATTGGTCGCCTCGGTGGTCGGCCGTCCGATGCTCTGAGGCGTACCCCGAACCGGGCCCGGCCGGGCCGTTGCGGCCCGGCCGGTGGGTCAGTCTTCCTCGGCGTCCGGGCCGGCGACCTCGACGCCGTCGCCGCGCACCACGTGGATGCAGTCGCCCGGGCACTCCTTCGCGGAGTCGATCACCTCGAGCCGCAGGTGCGCGGGGACGTCGACCCGGCTGCCCGGTGCCATCCGCAGCTCACCGTCGACGCCCTTGACGTAGGCCAGGCCGTCGATGTCGAACTCGAACACCTCCGGCGCGTACTGCACGCAGAGCCCGTCGCCCGTGCAGAGGTCCTGGTCGACCCAGACCTGCAATTCGTCGGTCGCGACCTCGGCCACCTGTGCACCCCCCATGTTCTCCCGTGCCACGCTCCGACGGTACCTGAACGCCGGTAACGGCCCGTCAGGCCACCCTTGGCGATCAAGGTTCGGTGACGAGGGTGTTGCGTGGGACCGAATCGGCCT
The DNA here is from genome assembly GCF_036136635.1 of Micromonospora sp. NBC_00330. Lineage (NCBI taxonomy): Bacteria > Bacillati > Actinomycetota > Actinomycetes > Micromonosporales > Micromonosporaceae > Micromonospora > Micromonospora sp. NBC_00330. Next base: position 2,576,905 of record NZ_CP108012.1, on the reverse strand, counting down.
CATAGCGGCTAGTGTTAGGGCAGAACGTTCAAGCCCCCCGGGGAGGTGGGACGTGGCAGCACGTAGCGACGACGCGGACTCGCGCGCCGCACGGTGGGAGAAGGAAGCCCACGATCTCTCCACGCAGGTCGCGTTCCTGCAAGAGGAACTCGCCCTGGTGCGGCGCAAGTTGACCGAAAGCCCCCGACACGTCCGGCAGCTCGAAGAGCGGCTGGCGGCCACCCAGGCACAGTTGGCGCGGCTGACCGAGAACAACGACCGGCTGGTGAGCACCCTCAAGGAAGCTCGCACGCAGATCGTGACGCTCAAGGAGGAGATCGACCGGCTCGCGCAACCGCCGAGCGGTTACGGAGTCTTCCTGGCCAAGCACGAGGACGGCACGGTGGACGTCTTCACCGGTGGCCGCAAACTGCGGGTCGCGGTCTCGCCCTCGCTCGACGTGGGTGACCTGCGGCGCGGCCAGGAGGTCCTGCTCAACGACGCGCTCAACATCGTCGACGCGTTCGGTTACGAGCGGGTTGGCGAAGTGGTGATGCTCAAGGAGATCCTGGAGGGGCCGAACGGCGGGCCGGGCGACCGGGCGCTGGTGGTCTCCCACTCCGACGAGGAGCGCATCGTGCACCTCGCCGAGACGCTCATCGGCTCGGCGATCCGGGCCGGCGACTCGCTCATGATCGAGCCCCGCTCGGCGTACGCGTACGAGCGGATCCCGAAGAGCGAGGTCGAGGAGCTGGTCCTGGAGGAGGTGCCCGACGTCGACTACGGCGACATCGGTGGCCTCCAGTCGCAGATCGAGCAGATCCGCGACGCGGTGGAGTTGCCGTTCCTGCACGCGGACCTGTTCCGTGAGCACCAGCTCCGCCCACCGAAGGGCATCCTGCTCTACGGCCCGCCCGGCTGTGGCAAGACGCTCATCGCCAAGGCGGTGGCCAACTCGCTGGCCAAGAAGATCGCCGAGCGGCAGGGCAAGGAGAAGCACACCAGCTTCTTCCTCAACATCAAGGGCCCGGAGCTGCTCAACAAGTACGTCGGTGAGACCGAGCGGCACATCCGGCTGATCTTCCAGCGCGCCCGGGAGAAGGCCGGCGAGGGCACGCCGGTGATCGTGTTCTTCGACGAGATGGACTCGATCTTCCGGACCCGTGGCTCCGGTGTCTCCTCCGACGTGGAGAACACCATCGTCCCGCAGCTGCTCAGCGAGATCGACGGCGTGGAGGGGCTGGAGAACGTCATCGTCATCGGCGCCTCCAACCGGGAAGACATGATCGACCCGGCGATCCTGCGCCCCGGTCGCCTCGACGTGAAGATCAAGATCGAGCGACCGGACGCCGAAGCGGCCAAGGACATCTTCTCCAAGTACATCCTCTCCGGGCTGCCCCTGCACCCGGACGACCTGGCCGAACACGGCAGCGACCCCCAGGCCACCGTCGCGGCGATGATCGACGCCGTGGTGCTGCGGATGTACTCGGAAACCGAGGAGAACCGATTCCTCGAGGTCACCTACGCCAACGGTGACAAGGAAGTCCTCTACTTCAAGGACTTCAACTCCGGCGCGATGATCCAGAACATCGTCGACCGGAGCAAGAAGATGGCCATCAAGGAGTTCCTCACCTCGGGTCGCAAGGGGCTGCGTTTGCAGCACCTGCTCGACGCCTGCGTCGACGAGTTCCGCGAGAACGAAGATCTCCCCAACACCACAAACCCCGACGACTGGGCGCGCATCTCCGGCAAGAAGGGTGAGCGGATCGTCTACATCCGCACGCTCGTCTCCGGCGGCAAGGGCGCCGAGGCCGGCCGGTCCATCGAGACCGCCAGCAACACCGGCCAGTACCTCTGACCCCAACAGCGAGGGTGCCCACCATCCGGTGGGCACCCTCGCTGCGGGTGTGTCAGGGCGTCGGTCAGGCAGCGAAGATCCACCGCTTCGACACCACATAGTTCGCCGCCGACAGCGACGCCGTCACCAGCAGCTTCGCCAGCAGGTACGGCGTGCCCGCCCAGGTCAACGCGGACACCAGCACCACGTTGGCGGTCAGGTTGGCGAGGACCAGCGCGAAGTAGCGCCCCACCTGCGGCACCATCTGCGCGGACGAGCCGAACGACCACGCCCGGTTCAGCCCGAAGTTGACCCAGAACGAGGTCAGGAACGACATGGCGGCCGCGACCGGCAGGACAATCCGGAGAACTCCGTGGTACACGAAGAGTGATCCCGTGTCCACGGCAACGCTCAGACCCCCGACGACCAGGAACCGCACAGCACTGTGTCGGGACAGGTGGCGGACGGAATCGGCAACAGGTGACAGCAAAGAGTTCTCCAAGGGGGGACCCGGAGCGGTGAGGACGACGAGGGAGTCTATCGTCTGTCCATCCACCCAGCGGGGCCTGCCCGCGCGAGCCGCGAGGTTGACGTGCCTGATCCCGGAAGAGTGACGCCGCCGGCCACCGGCGGAAGCCCGGCGGCCACCATGAGCACAAGCCGACGGCACTGGGCCCTCGCCTTCGCCGCATTCTTCCTGATCATCTTCGCCTGGTCGATGGCCGCCCCCTACGACGGCACCCCGGACGAGCGCGAGCACATCGTCCGAGCGGCCGGCGTCGCCGCCGGGCAGATCGCACCCCCGCCCGCCGAGGCGAAGAAGGGCACCGGCGCCTTCCAGACCGTCCCTGGCGGTCTCGTCCGCGAGCAGTGCTGGCAGTTCAAGAAGGAAGTTTCGGCGGCCTGCGCCCAGCCCCCCGGCAGCGACGACACACCGACCCGCGCCGGCACCGGGGCCGGTCGGTACTTCCCCGCCTACTACGCCCTCGTCGGCGCACCCACAGTGCTCTGGCCCGGCTGGTCCGGCGTCCTGCTCGCCCGAATGATCAGCGCCCTGTGCTGCGCCGCGCTGCTCGCCTGCGCGTACGTCGTGATCCGCAACCGATCCCGCCGCGGCCTCATGATGGGCGCCCTGCTCGTCGTCACCACCCCCATGGCCGTGCACATGGCCAGCGCAGTCAACCCGAACGGCCTGGAAATCGCCGCCGGCATCGCCTTCTTCAGCGCCGTCATCCCCCTGCTACTCGGCCCACCCGGCCCACGGCGCGGCCTCATCGTCCTCGTCGGGATCAGCGCGCTGCTCCTCGCGGTGCTGCGCCAGACCGGCCCGCTCTGGCTGGCGACCGCCTTCCTCGCGTTCGCCTTCCCGCTGCGCCGCAGCAACCTCCTCGGCCTGCTGCGGGACCGGGCAGCGCAGCTCTGGGCAGGTGGCATCGTCCTGTCCACCCTCGCCGTGCTCGCCTGGTCCGTCCGCCAACAGACCTCCGACCTCGGCAACTACTCCGCCGACAAGCTCACCTACGGGCAGGCGGCCCTGCGCGAGGCCGACCGGTGGCGGGGATACCTCGACCAGATCGTCGGGGTCACCTCCTGGCTGGACACCCGGATGCCCGCCCCGCCATACCTGATCTGGCAGCTCGTCGCCGGAGCGCTGCTGCTCATCGGGGTCGTCTGGGGCAGCACAATCGACCGGTGGCGCCTGCTCGTGCTGCTCGGCGGCGGCGTGGCCGTCCCCTCCCTCATGCAGATCGCCCTGGTCAACGAGAGCGGCTTCGTCACCCAGGGCCGCTACATGCTGCCCATGCTGGTCGGCGTCCTGCTCTACGCCGCGTGGATCGCCGAACAACGCGGCTTCGAGGTCGCCCGAGCCCGCTCGTTCACCCGCCTCGCCGTGCTGCTCCTCCTGCCTATCCAGCTCTTCTGCCTGGCGTACACGATGGTCCGCTGGCAGAACGGCCTGCCCGCCAACATCGGGCTGAGCAGCCTCAACCCCCTCGCCGGCGACTGGCACCCAGTGGTCGGCTCGGTCGTTCCGCTGCTGAGCGCCAGTGTCGGCCTGGTGCTGTTCGGGTGGCTCGTCTGGACCACCCGCGCCGCCGCGACCGACGACCCGACGCCGCCCGCTGAGCATTCCGACACCGAATCCGGCGAACTGTTCCGGCCCGCCGGCACTCACCTACAGAGTGCAGGTGCTCAGGGCGGACTACGCTCGACCTGACGGTGGACCGGGTCGGGCGAGCGAAACGGGTAGGTCGATGAGCGTAAGACGGATCATGGGCACCGAAGTCGAGTACGGCATCTCCGTGCCCGGGCAGGCCGGAGCCAACCCGATGGTCACCTCATCGCAGGTGGTCAACGCCTACGGGGCACGCCCGGAACTCAACCGGGGTGGCCGGGCCCGATGGGACTACGAGGAAGAGTCGCCGCTGCGCGACGCCCGCGGCTTCACCTACTCCGGTGCCGCGTACGACCCCGCCGAGGCCCTCGCGGACGAAGACCTCGGCCTGGCCAACGTGATACTCACCAACGGCGCACGGCTCTACGTGGACCACGCTCACCCCGAATACTCCACCCCCGAGGTCACCACCCCCAGGGACATCGTGCGCTGGGACAAGGCCGGCGAGCGGGTGATGGCCGAGGCGTCCCGCCGGGCCGCCACCATCCCGGGCACCCAGCCGATCCACCTCTACAAGAACAACACCGACAACAAGGGCGCCAGCTACGGCGCCCACGAGAACTACCTGATGCGCCGGCAGACGCCGTTCGCCGACATCGTGGCGTACCTGACGCCGTTCTTCGTCACCCGGCAGATCGTCTGCGGCGCCGGCCGGGTCGGCATCGGCCAGGACGGCGGCCAGAGCGGCTTCCAGATCTCCCAGCGCGCCGACTTCTTCGAGGTCGAGGTGGGCCTGGAGACCACCCTCAAGCGGCCGATCATCAACACCCGGGACGAGCCGCACGCCGACGCCGACAAGTACCGCCGGCTGCACGTCATCATCGGCGACGCCAACCTCTCCGAGATCTCCACATACCTCAAGGTCGGCACCACCGCGCTGATCCTCACCATGATCGAGGAGAAGGCCCTCGGCGCCGACCTCGGCATCGCCGACCCCGTCAGCGAGCTGCGCGCCGTCAGCCACGACCCCGCCCTGACGCACCGCATGCGACTGCGCGACGGCCGTCGGCTCACCGCCCTCGACCTGCAATGGGCGTACCTGGAGCGGGTCCGGTCCTTTGTCGACGACCGGTACGGCACCGACGCCGACGAGCAGACCATCGACGTGCTGGACCGCTGGGAGAGCGTCCTCGACCGGCTCGGCCGGGATCCGATGCTCTGCGCCGACGAGCTGGACTGGGTGGCCAAGCTGCGGCTGCTGGAGGGCTACCGGGAGCGGGAGAAGCTCGGCTGGGGCTCGCACAAGCTCCAGCTCGTCGACCTCCAGTATTCCGACGTCCGGCCGGAGAAGGGCCTCTACCACCGGCTGGTCAGCCGGGGGGCGATGAAGACGCTGCTCACCGACGACGAGACGCGCAGCGCGATGACCGAGCCACCGGAGGACACCCGGGCCTACTTCCGCGGCCGCTGCCTCGCCCAGTACGCCTCCGAGGTGGTCGCCGCGAGCTGGGACTCGGTGATCTTCGACGTGGGCCGGGAGTCGCTGGTCCGGGTGCCGATGATGGAACCCGAGCGGGGCACCCGTGCGCACGTCGGGGCGCTGTTCGACCGCTGCGCCAGCGCCAAGGACCTGTTGGAGACACTGACCGGGGGCTGAGATCCGCTGCCTCCGCCGGCAATCACCGTGTGGCATGCTAGGCCGTCCCCCGATCCGTCGACCCACACGGTGATGCGATGCTCCCCTCAGCCCGGCAGGTTGGCCTGCGTGCGATGACCGCTGTACCACTGTCGAACGCGTACGCCGGGCGTGCGAACAGTTTCGGCTTCCTGCGGCTCTGCTTCGCCGTAGCGGTCGTCCTCGCGCACACCGCGGTGATCGGGTACGCCCGACCGTTGACCGAGGTCGTCGACGTGGCCGGTCTGGGGGTGGCCGGCTTCTTCGGCATCTCCGGCTTCCTCATCACCCGCAGCGCCCGGCGGGCCAGCCTGCCCCGCTACCTGTGGCACCGCGCCCTGCGCATCTGGCCGGGCCTCTGGGTGTGTCTGCTGTTCATCGGCTTCGTGGTGGCCCCGATCGTCTGGTACGCCGATCGCGGCAATCTGGACGGCCTGTGGCGGCACCCGGCCGGCGTGGTCAACTTCCTCCAGGCGAACTGGTGGGGTGGCTACCGCCAGCAGGGGATCGTCGACGTCTTCCGGGACACGCCGTACGGCGACCTGGTGCGTAAGAGCGTCCTCGACGGCTCACTCTGGACGCTCAGTTACGAGATCTTCTGCTACCTGATCGTGGCGTCGCTGGCAGTGGTGGCGGTGCTGCGCCGTGCCCGCTGGCTGGTGCTCGCGGCCGCCGTTCTCGTCTTCGGTCTGCTGCTCTGGAACCAGTACGAGGCGCTGCGCTTCGGCGGATCGACGTACTTCACCAGCGGCTCCGCCGCTACGCTGCCGCTGCTCGGCACGCTCAGCAAGATCTGGTTCCTGCGGTTCGGCTTCATGTTCCTGGTGGGCGCCGTGGCGGACCTGTACAGCGACAAGCTGCCCATCAGCGACGTCCTCGGCGTGCTCGCCATCGTGGTGACCGGCTGGCAGACCCTGGAGGGCCACCTGTTCGGCCCGGCGTTGCTCACCTACGAGTACGCCATCCTCTACCTCGCGGTCCGGTTGCCAGGGTTGCTGCACCGGGTGGGCCAGAAGAACGACTACTCGTACGGCATCTACATCTACTCCTTCGTCGTGCAGCAGATGCTGGCCTGGCTGGGGGCGGCTGCCTGGGGGTTCGTCGGCTACTTCGCGGTGGTCATGGTCTTCACCGTCGTCCTGGCGTTCCTGTCCTGGCATCTGGTGGAGAAGCAGGCGCTGCGGTTCAAGGACTGGACGCCCCGCCTGCGGCGCGAGGCACCACCGGCGGAGGCGTCGGGGGAGGGGCAGCGTGAGCCGGAGCGCGTCCCGGTGCCGGTCCCGGCCCCGGCCCCGGCTGACGCGTCGGCTCCTCGGGGCTGACCGCTTCGGCGCGATCGAACGCCCCCGACCCGAACACGGCGGACGTGAGGGCTTTCTGTCGCCTGCGCGGGGTAGATTTCATCCCAGACGATCGTGGAGGAGACAGCCATGGCCACTCATGACAGCGGCGGCCAGTCGCAGTCCGGCAAGTCCCGTCAGGGCGAGGAAATCGAGGACGTCACCACCGAGGCCAACCCCGAGGTGGCCGAGCGGCACGCCGAGATCACCGAGGACGTCGACGACCTCCTCGACGAGATCGACTCCGTCCTCGAAGAGAACGCAGAGGAATTTGTGAGGGGCTACGTCCAGAAAGGGGGTCAATAGAGGCATATGTCCGATTTGCCGGACCACCCGGACAAGACGTGTCCGCAGTGCAAGAGAACGCTGGCCGGTACGGAGTTCCACCGTGACCGCCGACGGGTAGACGGTCTCGCCTTCTACTGCAAAGCCTGTGCCGCCGTCCGGTCCGAGGCCAGCCGGCGTAAGCGCGGCATCGCCCCACAGCGAAAGTCGCCCACGCCCGTCGGTGAGGGTCTCAAGTGGTGTCCGGACTGCGAGCAGATCAAGTCTCTGGACGACTTTCCCACCACCACTACCAAGGCCAGTGGCCGGCACAGCTACTGCAAACCCTGCCATAATGCCCGCGGCAAGGAGTCAGCGCAGCGACTCTACGGCGGGACTCGCGAGTACCACCTGCGGCGGCGGTACGGCGTGGGTGAGAAGGAGTTTCAGGAGCTCCTGGCCGAGCAGGGCGGCGTCTGCGCGATCTGTGGCGGCGCCGACCCGCAACATCTGGACCACGATCATCGCACCGGATGGGTGCGCGGGATACTCTGCTTCAACTGCAACGGTGGTCTTGGCCAGTTCCGTGACAGTCCCATGAGGCTGGCCAGGGCGATCACGTACCTGAGAGGAACCACGTGGCAGCGGGCTTTGATCCATCCGGGCGTCTTCCAGATGTGTTCACCAACGCGGGGACGTCCTCCTTCACGACGTTTCTGAGTCGGGTGGCCCCCGAGATGTTGCCCGGTCGGCGACCGCTGCCGCCGGGCATGGCCGCCGACCTGGCGCCGCACGCGACCACCATCGTGGCCATCGCGGCCGCCGAGGGTGTGGTGATGGCGGGCGACCGACGGGCCACCATGGGCAACCTGATCGCTCAGCGCGACATCGAGAAGGTGCACCCCGCCGACGCGTACTCGCTGGTCGGCATCGCGGGCACCGCCGGTATCGGCATCGAGCTGATGCGACTGTTCCAGGTGGAGCTGGAGCACTACGAGAAGATCGAGGGCGCGATGCTCTCGTTGGACGGTAAGGCCAACCGGTTGGCCTCGATGATCCGGGGCAATCTGGGGGCGGCCATGCAGGGGTTGGCAGTGGTGCCGCTCTTCGCCGGGTTCGACCTGGCCGCCGCCGACCCGGCGCGCGCCGGTCGGATCTTCAGCTTCGACGTGACAGGTGGCCCGTACGAGGAGACCGGCTACGACGCGATCGGGTCCGGGTCGCTGTTCGCGAAGTCCGCGTTGAAGAAGCGGTTCCGGGCCGGGTTGTCCGTCGAGGACGCGACGCGGCTGGCGGTCGAGGCGCTCTACGACGCCGCCGACGACGACACCGCGACCGGTGGGCCGGATCTGACCCGCCGCATCTACCCCGTGGTGATGACCGCGACCGCCGAGGGCACCCGCCGGTTGACCGACACCGAGACGGCGGCGATCGCCGAGGGTGTGGTTGCCGGCCGGATGGAGAACCCGGGCGGTTGAGACCCGCACCTCACCAGTCAGCAGTCGTCAGCACAGCGCCGTAAGGAGAACCGCCGACGTGGCCATGCAGTTCTACGCCTCTCCCGAACAGATCATGCGCGACCGCTCCGAGTTGGCCCGCAAGGGCATCGCTCGGGGCCGCAGCGCGGTGGTCCTCAGCTACTCCGGCGGGGTCCTCTTCGTCGCGGAGAACCTTTCCAGCGCCCTGCACAAGGTCAGTGAGATCTACGACCGGATCGGGTTCGCCGCGGTCGGCCGGTACAACGAGTTCGAGAACCTGCGCCGCGCCGGTGTTCGGATGGCCGACCTGAACGGGCTCAGCTACGACCGGCGTGACGTTACCGGTCGGGCCCTGGCCAACGCGTTCGCGCAGACCCTGGGTGCGATCTTCACCGAGCAGTCGAAGCCGTTCGAGGTGGAGATCTGCGTGGCGGAGGTCGGTGCCACCCCGGAGGCGGACGAGCTGTACCGGCTGACCTATGACGGTTCGGTAAACGACGAGCCGGGGCGGATGGCCATGGGTGGTCAGGCCGAGGCGATCACCGGCGTGTTGAAGTCGCAGCATCGGGCGGACATGTCCCTGGGCGAGGCGGTCAGGGTGGCGGTGCAGGCGTTGAGCACCGTCGGTGGTGAGGGCGGTGCCGCCCGGACGATCGCCGCGAACCAGCTCGAGGTGGCGGTCCTGGACCGTCAGCGGATCGGACGGACGTTCCGGCGGATCACCGGTGCCGCGCTGACGGCTCTGTTGGACGGGGATGCGGCGGCCGAGAGGCAGGCGGCGGATGCGGCGGGCGGTCCCGCCGAGCCGGTCGTGCCGACCACGGAGGGGCACAAGCCGACGTCGTCGGCCGGTTCCGCGGACTTGGAGGACCGGCCCGCGGAGGGCGGCGAGCGCTAGGGTTTCGCCCGCTGGTGCCGCGCCCGTGTTCGGGGCCGGCACCAGCGCAGCGGTCATCCTCGGCGCAGCAGGGGCCGGGCCAGGGCCCAGTAACCGCCGGCGACGGCGTTGAACGCGCCCAGGCCGGGTGTGGTCGGCACACCGGAGGGTGTGACCCGACCGGTCATCAGTTCCGCGATGACCCCGTCCGGCACCCGGCGTTCGGCCTGTAGCTGGCGTCGACGGCCGCGAACCCAGTCGCGGTTGCGCCACAACCAGCCCCAACCCCGCAGTTTCTGCCGGGACCAGCCGCCGACGACAGCGGCGGTGAGCATGGCGGCTTCGGTGAGCAGCAGCGCCGGGGCGAGCACCACGAGTGTCCGCGCCTCGTAGGCGGTGAGCAGGGTGACCAGTCGGTTTCGCTCGACCAGGTAGAGCTTCAGGGCGTTGCGGGAGAACTCGTAGTGGTGACGGACGACGGCGTCCGGCACGTACTCCAGTCGTAGTCCGCGTTGCCACAGTCGCAGGCTGAGTTCGGTGTCCTCGTGGTATGCGAAGTATTCGGCGGCGAAGCCGTCGAGTTCGCGCCAGAGCTGCCGGCTGATCACGAAGCAGCAGCCGCTGAGGGAGGGCACGGCCCGCCGCTCGGCGTGGTTGCTGGCCGGTTCGCCGTTGCCTCCGGCCCAGGAGAGGCCGGTGAAGTGCAGCGGGTTACCGCTGGTGTTGATCAGCTCGGGGGTGTCGGCCAGCCGGATGGACGCCATGGCCGCGCCTACGCCCGCTTCGGCGGCGACGGCGGTGGTCTTGGCCAGGGCGTCGGGTGCGACGACGGCATCGGAGTTGACGAACGCGAGCCAGTCGCCGGTGGCCTCGGCCGCGCCGACCCGGCAGCCGCCGGAGTAGCCGGTGTTCTCCTCCGGTCGGATCACCCGTACCCCGGGGAGGCCCTTGACGATGTCGATGCCGTCCCCGGTGCAGCCGTTGTCGACGACGATGAGGTCGATGTCGACGTCGGTGCTGGCCAGCACCGCCTGGGCGGCGTCGACGAGGTAGGGCTCCGGGCCGTAGGCGAGCATGACGGCGCTCATCCGGGGTCTGGTCATCGGATGCCTCCGGATGCGGCAGGGGCGACGGCCTCGGCGAGCGGCCGGATGGGGGTGGTGGGGCGGCGGACGCTTCCGCGCAGCAGCATCGCCATGGTGGCGGCGACGATGACGGAGCCGATGGTGTACGCCAGTTCGACTCGCAGGGTGACCGGAGCCGGGATCAGCGTCACGGCGATGAGGGCGGCGACGCCGGCGGTCCAGGCGAGGGCCTGGGCGCGGTGCCGGTCGAGGGCGAGGAGGGCTTGGCCGAGCACCATCGCCCACAGGTAGGCGAGCGTGGCGGCCGCCAACCAGGCGAAGTCGCCGTGGCCGAGAACGCCGGGCGCGTCGAAGAGGGTGCCGACCAACCATGGGCCGAGCAGCACGGCGCCGAGGGCGCCGGTGAGGCCGAGCGCGGTGACGATGCCGAGCGCCCGGCGCAGCAGGCTGTGGAAGCCGGCCTGGTCGCCGGTGGTGGCGGTGGTGGCCAGGCCGGGCAGCAGTGACGCCTGTAGGGAGCCGAAGACGAACAGGGGGATGCGGACCAGCACGAGGGCGGAGAGTAGTGCGCCGGCGGCTGCCGCGTCGGAGGGGGCGAGTAGCTGCACGTTGATCACGCCGATGTTCACCACTACCTGGGAGAGCAGGCTGGAGGCGGTGAGCAGGCCGAGGCCGCGGAGCAGGGTGGCCCAGGCCACCGGCGGGCCTCCGCCGATGGCGCGCAGCACCGGCGGCAGGGTGAGCAGGACGCTGACCAGTGGGGCGGCGACGAGCACGAGCCCGTACCAGAGGGGCGACGTCACTCCGGCCAGCCCGAGCAGGGCGACCATGATGATCCGCAGGCCGCCGTCGATGCCGAGTTGAGCGCCGTACCAGGGGAACAGTTGCAGGCCGGAGAGGACGCCGCGGGTGGCGTAGGCGACGGCCATCGCGGCGAGCGCGCCGATCAGCACGGTGACCAGGTTGCCGTCACCGGCGAAGAGCTTGTCGGCGAGCGGCTGACGGCCGATGGTGACGGCCAACACCAGCACCGCGAGCATCACGGCGGCGACGGTGACGCCGCGGGCCAGTACCGGCCCGGGCGGTAGCCCCTGGCTGTGTCGGGCGGCGACGACCCGGGCGACCTCCTGCTCGATCGGCATGAACACGCCGATGCCGAGGGTGAACACGATCGACCAGAGCACCGACAGGGACGAGTAGTCGGCCTTGCTGAGGCTGTGGCCGGCGACGGCGAGGTGAACGTAGGAGGCGAGCCCGAGAAGGGCCAGCCCGGCACCGACAGCGACGGTGCCGGGCGGGACCAGGCTCAGTAGCCGTCGGATCACCGGCGGATGAGCGCCAGCGTGAGAACGGCGAACGCGCGGCCGAGGTAGACCATCGCCTTGGCGGGGGAGTGGCTGGGTGTGCCCGCCATCCGCTTGCGCATGGCGACCGGCACCTGGCGGATGCGGTAGCCGCGGCGGGCGGTGTGCACCAGGGTCTCCACCGTGTCGCCGAGGTACTCGGCCGGGTACCAGCCGGCGAACATCTCGATGACCCGCCGGTTGGCGGCCCGGAAGCCGGAGGTGGTGTCGGTGAGCTTGGTGCGGGCGACCCGGGACAGCACGGCGGAGAGCATCACCATCGCCCAGCGGCGGGGGCCGCGGACGTTGTAGTCGCCCTCACCGGCGAAGCGGGCGCCGATGACGAGGTCGTTGTCCTCGAGCAGGTCGACGAGCTTCGGCACGTACCGGGGGTCGTGCTGGCCGTCGGCGTCGATCTGGATGGCGACGTCGTAGTCGTGGTCGCGGGCGTAGCGGTAGCCGAGGCGCATGGCCCCACCGACGCCGAGGTTGTACGGCAGTTTGGCGACCAGGGCGCCGGCGGCGGCGGCGACGGCGGCGGTGCGATCGGTGGAGCCGTCGTCGACGACGAGCACGTCGACGCCGGGCAGTTCGCCACGGACCTCGCCGACGACGTCGGCGATCGAGCCCGACTCGTTGAGAGCCGGGATGATGATCAATGTGCGCTTGCCGTTAACCATCGGTCGACACCAGTTCGTCTCGGGCTGCCCGGTCCGCGTCGATCTCAGCGCGGAGCAGGGCGAAGTCTTCGGCCAGGGTGCGGGTCTCTTCTTCCAGGGCGCTGACCTCCCAGCTGAGGTGTACGCACACCAGCAGCAGGAAGACGATGCCGAGGAAGAGCACCAGGCTGACACCGGAGGCGACGCCGAGGAGTTCGGCGACGTTGTCGAGCAGCCGGGGGAAAAGGGACAGCGGAATCACGATGATCAGTACGGCGAGCCAGAGCATGCCGTACTTCTCGCGCAGCTGACGGCGGCGCAACAGCTCGACGATGGTGCCGAGGAGCAGCAGGCCGGTCAGGCCGGTGACGAGGGTGAGCTTCATGCGACCTTCCACGGGGCGGGTGGAGCGGGGGAGTGGAACGCGTCAACCAGGGCGCTGTGCCAGTCTGGAAGCGAGGGCAGACCCACGGCTGCCCAGCGGCTGTGCCCTAGCACACTGTACGCAGGCCGGGGGGCGGGACGCGGATACCGGTCGCTGGTGGTGGGTCGGATCCGGTCCGGGTCCAGTCCGGCCAGCGTGAACGCGGCGCGGGCCAGCCCGTACCAGGTCGTCTGTCCGGCGCAGGTGCCGTGGTAGACGCCGGGCGTCGCGTGACCGGCCAGCGCCGCGTCGGCGAGCGCGACGAGCCGCTCGGCGAGCGCGTACGACCAGGTGGGTTGGCCGTGTTGGTCGTCGACCACGTCGAGGTGTTCGCGCTGGGTGGCGAGTCGGAGCATGGTGGACACGAAGTTCGGGCCGTGCGCGCCGTAGAGCCAGGCGGTGCGCACGACGTACCCGGTGTCGGGCAGCAGTCGCGCGACGGCCTGTTCGCCGACCAGCTTGCCGCGGCCGTAGGCGTTGACCGGCGCGGTGGGCGCGTCCTCCGGGTACGGGGTGTCCGCGTTACCGGCGAGGACGTAGTCGGTGGAGACCTGGATCAGCCGGCTTCCGTCGGCGGCGCACGCCGCTGCCAGGTTGGCCACGGCGTGGCCGTTGACGGCGGTCGCCGCGGCCTCGTCGGCCTCGGCGGCGTCGACGTTCGTCCACGCGGCCGCGTTGATCACCAGGTCGTGCCCGGCGACGGCGGCGTGGACCGCCGCGCGGTCGGTGACGTCCAGGTCGGCGCGGGTGGCGGCGGTCACCTTGAGGTCGGGCCGTGCGCCCAGCACGGTGACCAGGTCCCGGCCGAGCATCCCGCCCGCGCCGGTGACGAGGAGTCGGGTCATGCGGTCGGCGCGGACTTGAGGGGCTCCCACCAGTTGCGGTTGTCCCGGTACCAGCTGACGGTGTCGGCGAGGCCCTGGTCCAGGGTGATGCTGGGGTGGTAGCCGAGCTCTTCGCTGATCTTGGTGATGTCGAGGGAGTACCGGCGGTCGTGGCCCTTGCGGTCGGTGACCGGGACGACCCGGTCCCACCCGGCGCCGCAGGCGTCCAGGAGCAGGCCGGTGAGTTCCTTGTTGGTCAACTCGGTGCCGCCGCCGATGTTGTAGACCTCACCGGCGCGGCCCTTCTGCTGGACGAGGGCGATGCCCCGGCAGTGGTCGTGCACGTGCAGCCAGTCACGGATGTTGCCGCCGTCGCCGTAGAGGGGGACGGTGCCACCGTCGAGCAGGTTGCTGACGAACAGCGGGATGACCTTCTCGGGGAACTGGTACGGGCCGTAGTTGTTGGAGCAGCGGGTGACGACCACGTCCATGCCGTGGGTGCGGTGGTAGGACAGCGCGAGCAGGTCGGAGCCGGCCTTGGATGCCGAGTACGGCGAGTTGGGGGCGAGGGGCCAGGTCTCGGTCCAGGAGCCCTCGTCGATCGAGCCGTAGACCTCGTCGGTGGAGACGTGCACGAACCGGCCGGTGCCGTGGCGCAGTGCCGCGTCGAGCAGCGTCTGGGTGCCCAGCACGTTGGTGGTGACGAACGGCGCGGCGCCGGCGATCGAGCGGTCGACGTGTGACTCGGCAGCGAAGTGCACGATCACGTCGTGCTCGGCCACCACCTCGTCGACGACGACCGGGTCGCAGATGTCGCCCTGCACGAACCGCAGTCGCGGGTCGTCGCGGACGGGTTCGAGGTTGGCCAGGTTGCCCGAGTAGGTCAGCTTGTCCAGCACGGTCACGACGGCCGGCTCGAGCGGCGGCACGCCTTCCGCACTGCCGAGGGGCTTGCCCAGCAGCAGGCGAACGTACTCCGACCCGATGAATCCGGCTCCGCCGGTGACGAGGATCCTCACGGGTCCGGAAGTATACGCGACGGGCGGCGCGGCCCCTGGTACGCGACCCCCGCACAACGTGTCCGGGTGCGGCTAGGCTTCCCCGATGCGCGGAATCCTACTTGCCGGCGGCACCGGGTCCCGGCTCTGGCCGATCACCCGGGCGGTCTCGAAGCAGCTGATGCCGGTCTTCGACAAGCCGATGATCTATTACCCGCTCTCCACCCTGGTGATGTCCGGGGTCCGGGAGATCCTGGTGATCACGACTCCGGACGACCAGGACCAGTTCCGTCGGCTGCTCGGCGACGGCAGCCAGTTCGGGCTGCGGCTGGAGTACGTCAGCCAGGAGCGTCCGGAGGGCATCGCGCAGGCGTTCATCCTCGGCGCGGACTTCATCGGCACCGAGTCGGTGGCGCTGGTCCTCGGCGACAACATCTTCCACGGCGTGGGTCTGGGTCGGCAGCTCGCCGACCACGGTGACCCGGTCGGTGGGCGCGTCTTCGCCTATCAGGTGGCCAACCCGCAGGAGTACGGCGTCGTCGACTTCGACGCCGATGGTCGGGTGCTCTCGATCGAGGAGAAGCCGGCCCGGCCGAAGTCCCGCTACGCGGTGCCCGGCCTCTACTTCTACGACAACCGCGTGGTGGACATCGCGCGCAAGCTCACCCCGAGCGCCCGCGGCGAGCTGGAGATCACGGCGGTCAACGAGGTGTACCGGGAGACCGGGGAACTGGCGGTGACGGTGCTCGATCGGGGCACCGCCTGGCTGGACACCGGCACGTTCACCTCGATGATGCAGGCCGCCGAGTTCGTCCGGGTGGTCGAGGAGCGGCAGGGTCTCAAGATCGGTTGCGTCGAGGAGGTCGCCTGGCGGGCTGGTCTGATCGACGACGCGCAGCTGCGCGCGCTCGCCGAGCCGCTGACCAAGAGCGGCTACGGCAACTACCTGCTCGGTCTGCTCAACGACAAGGCCGACGACGACGGGGGTTCCTGGTGAAGATCCGGGATCTGAGCATCGAGGGCGCCTGGGAGATCACCCCCCAGCAGCACGGTGACCCGCGCGGCATGTTCATGGAGTGGTACCGCTTCGACACGCTCGCCGAGGTGGTGGGGCATCCGCTGCGGCTGGCCCAGGCCAACCTGTCGGTCTCCGCGCGTGGCGTGGTCCGCGGCGTCCACTTCGCCGACGTCCCGCCCGGGCAGGCCAAGTACGTCACCTGTGTGCGGGGCGCGGTCCTCGACGTGATCGTGGACCTGCGGGTGGGCTCGCCGACCTTCGGTCGTTGGGAGGGCGTCCGGCTGGACGACACCGACCGCCGGGCGGTCTACCTCAGCGAGGGGCTGGGGCACGGTTTCTGCGCGTTGACCGACGACGCGACGTTGAGCTATCTCTGCTCGGCCACCTACAACCCGACCGGCGAGCACGCGGTGCACCCGCTGGACGAGGAGTTGGGCATCGAGTGGCCCGCCGACGTTCCAAAGCTGTCCGCGCGCGACGACGCGGCGCCGACTCTGGCGCAGGCCCGCGAGCGGGGCCTGCTTCCGGAGTACGACAGCTGCCGGCGGTTCGTGGCGAGCCTCGGTCCGGACGGAATGTCGCACTCAACCGGTATGTGACAGCGCTCGGGGCACGACCTGTGGTCTGACAGTGACGAACCGGGCCTCCGGGCGGCTAATGTCACACCATGGAGCGGCGAATCTTCGGCCTCGAGACCGAGTACGGCGTCACCTGCACCTATCGCGGGCAGCGGCGGCTGTCCCCGGACGAGGTCGCGCGGTATCTGTTCCGTCGCGTGGTCTCCTGGGGCCGGTCGAGCAATGTCTTCCTGCGCAATGGGGCCCGGCTCTACCTGGACGTCGGGTCGCATCCGGAGTACGCGACACCGGAGTGCGACTCGGTGACCGATCTCGTCGCCCACGACCGGGCCGGCGAGCGGATCCTGGAGGGGCTGCTCGTCGACGCGGAGAAGCG
The DNA here is from genome assembly GCF_036136635.1 of Micromonospora sp. NBC_00330. NCBI lineage: Bacteria > Bacillati > Actinomycetota > Actinomycetes > Micromonosporales > Micromonosporaceae > Micromonospora > Micromonospora sp. NBC_00330. Next base: position 2,560,034 of record NZ_CP108012.1, on the reverse strand, counting down.
GCTGCACGACGAGGGCATCGCGGGTGAGATCTACCTGTTCAAGAACAACACCGATTCGGCCGGCAACTCGTACGGCTGCCACGAGAACTACCTGGTCTCCCGGCACGGCGAGTTCGGCCGACTCGCCGACGTGCTCATCCCGTTCCTGGTCACCCGGCAGTTGATCTGCGGGGCCGGCAAGGTTCTGCAAACCCCACGCGGCGCGGTCTACTGCCTCTCGCAGCGGGCCGAGCACATCTGGGAGGGCGTCTCCTCGGCGACCACCCGCAGCCGCCCGATCATCAACACCCGCGACGAGCCGCACGCCGACGCCGAGCGCTACCGGCGGCTGCACGTGATCGTCGGCGATTCCAACATGAACGAGGTCACCACGCTGCTCAAGGTCGGCACCGCCGACATCGTGCTGCGGATGATCGAGGCCGGGGTGGTGATGCGCGACCTGTCCCTGGAGAACCCGATCCGGGCCATCCGGGAGGTGTCGCACGACATCACCGGCCGGCGCAAGGTGCGGTTGGCCAACGGCAAGGAGGTCAGCGCCCTGGACATCCAGCAGGAGTACCTCGCCAAGGCCACCGAGTTCGTCGAGCGACGCGGCGGCGACCAGGCCGCCAAGCGGGTCGTCGAGCTGTGGGGCCGGGTGCTCAACGCGGTGGAGAGCGGCGACCTGGAGCCGGTCTCCCGGGAGATCGACTGGGTCAGCAAGCTGCGGCTGATCGAGCGCTACCAGCGCAAGCACGACCTGCCGCTGTCGCACCCCCGGGTGGCGCAGATGGATCTGGCCTACCACGACGTGCGCCGTGGCCGGGGCCTCTACGGGCTCCTGGAGCGCCGCGGTGAGGTCGACCGGGTGGCCACCGACCCGGAGATCTTCGAGGCCAAGGAGACCCCGCCACAGACCACCCGGGCTCGGCTGCGGGGCGAGTTCATCAGGCACGCTCAGGAGAAGCGCCGGGACTTCACAGTCGACTGGGTGCACCTGAAGCTCAACGACCAGGCGCAGCGCACAGTGCTCTGCAAGGACCCGTTCCGGGCGTACGACGAGCGGGTGGAGCGGCTGATCGCCAGCATGTGACCGGTTGCCGGCCCCGTCGGTGCGCTGCGCCGACGGGGCCGGTCAGCCCGGCGGAGCGAGCGGTTAAGCTGAGCGCGCCATGACGACTTCTGGACCTTCCGACCGCTCCGAGCGCGGCACCGAGCGGCAGAACTGGGTCGAACGCCGGCGGGAGAAGATCCGCGCCGAGGTCGACCGTAACCGGCGCGGTGACTACACGGTGCCGACCTGGGTGCTGGCCTTGGCGCTGGCGCTCATCGTGGGCGGCTGGCTGGCCCTGATCTTCCTGGCCTAACCGCCCCCCAGGCCCCCGCCCGCGCCGATCATGAAGTTGTTGCCATGACACGCCGAGGCGGCGCGCAACAACGTGATGATCAACCGGGTCGGCGGCCCGGACCGGGTCAGGGGAGGAGGGTCACCGCGTGGCGGCCGGCGGCGGCTGCCGCCAGGAAGTACGCGTGGTCGGCGTCGAGGCCACGGCCCATGGTGGACAGGGGCACGGCGCTGGCCCGCAGCGCGGCGTCCAGACCGTCGGTGAGCACCCGGACGATCCGGTGCCGGGCCGCCAGCGGCGCCAGCGCCGCGTGCACCTCGGCCGCGAGGGACGGCTCCAGATCCTCGGGCACCACCAGCTCCGCCGGGGCGAGCGCCACCCGGCCGTACGCGGTGAGGCTGTGGTGTGACACGCCCCGGTGTCGGGGGCGGGGGTCGGCGTCGGAGATGCGCAACGAGCCGACCGGCTTCCCGCCCAGTGTGGCGATCGCGTTGACCGCCTCGCCGACGGCGACGCCGGAGAAGCCCCACCGGGTTCCGGTGCCCAGGTTGCCTGGTCCCTGCGCCACGATCGCCACGTCCGCATGGAGGACGTACCGGGCGGCGAGCAGACCGCCGTGCACTGTGGTGGCCTCCAGGTCGCCGCCGAACGCCTGCCCGACGGTGATCGTGCCGGCCAGCTCGGCCCGCAGCCCGGCGAGGGTGCGGGAGAACCAGGCGGGCAGCGCCCCTCCGTCGGTGAGCAGGTACGCCACCCGCGCCTTCGGGGCGTCGGCCCGGATGCCGGCCAGGATCGCCGGGAGCGCCGAGTGCAGGTCGGCGGTGACCACCGGCAGGCCGCCCAGGTCGTCCGCGTCGGCCAGCACGTCGCGGTGCGGCGAGGCTTCCTCGTCGACGCCGAGGAGGATCGGCTGCAACGGCGTGTAGCGGGCCTTGACGAGGTGCCCGGCGTCGCGGATGTCGGCGACGTCCGGCGGGTCCGGCGGCAGCCGGTCCGGCAGGGCGACCACCAGGGCGTACCCGCCGGTGCCCAACCCCATCAGCAGCGCGCCGGCGTTGAGCAGCACCCGGTCGCCGGGCTCGGGCGTGCCGACCAGCTCCGGGTAGGCAAGTGCCCGCATCCGCGTGCCGTCGGGCAGGTCGACGTCCAGCTCCACCGCCCCGGTCCACTGCCGTCGCAGCGTCGCCACCGTCCCCGTACGCCATCGCACCATGACGGGCACGCTAGCCGCGCGGGCGTGGCGGCCCGCGCCCGGGTGTGGTCAGGTCGGCTCGGGGCCGCCGGCGTCCGGGCTCGGCCCGGCCTGGGTGTGCCGGGCGGTGCCGGTGGCGCCCGGCATCGAACGGGTCGGGTCGAGGAAGACGAAGCGGATCTCCGGGTACCGGTCGGTGAGCCGCCGCTCGGCCTCGTCGGCGGTGGCCTCGATCTGCGCGCCGGTGGCCTCGTCGCGGAAGTCGACCTTCGCGGCGACCAGGATGTCCTGCGGGCCGAGCTGCATGGTCAACAGGGTGTCGATGCGCTCCACCTCAGGCAGCCCGGCCAGATCCTGCTCGATCTCGTGGCGCAGCCGCTCGGGGACGGCCCGGCCGACCAGCAGTGACAGGTTGTTGCCGGCGAGGACCCCGGCGACGGTCAGCAGCAGGAGCCCGATCAGGATCGACGCGACGCCGTCCCACACCTCGTCGCCGGTGGCGTGCGACAGGCCGACGCCGAGCCCGGCCAGCACCAGGCCGATCAGGGCCGCGCTGTCCTCCAGGAAGACCGCCTTGACCGTGGTGTCGGCGGTCAGCCGCAAAAACCGCCGAGGTGTGGTCCGCCAGCGTCGCGACTCGCGGCGGACCTGCCGCACCGCCCGGGCCAGTGAGATCGACTCGATGACGAACGACACCCCGAGCACGATGTACGAGATGAGGTAGTCGCCGCTGTGCTCGTGCACCAGGATCGTGGTGACGCCGTGGGTGACGGCGAAACCGGCGCCGGCGACGAACGTGAACATGGCGGCGAAGAACGCCCAGACGTAGCTTTCCTTGCCGTACCCGAAGGGGTGTCGCTGGTCGGCCGGGCGGGCGCCGCGGCGCAGCGCCTGGAAGAGCAGCACCTCGGTGGTGGTGTCGGCGACCGAGTGCGCCGCCTCGGAGAGCATCGCGGCTGATCCGGAGATCAGCCCGGCGATCAGCTTGGCGATGGCGATGGCGAGGTTGGCGGCACCGGCGACGACGACGGTGCCGACGCTCTCACTCTCGGGCCTGGCCTCCGCTTGCGACATGAGGATCACCCTATGACCGCGGACGGCGACGCGCCGGGGGAGGCCCGATCCGAACAAGTGTGCGGCACGCCCGCGTGGGTGCACGGTGTGGGCGGGTCGGCTGCTAGCGTCTACCGCGTGTCGCGGACCCGCACCGAACGCCTGGTCAACCTGGTGATCTGCCTGCTGTCCACGCGACGGTTCCTGACCGCCGCGCAGATCGCCGCGACCGTGCCCGGTTACGAGCACGATCCGGACGACGCGCGCGACCACGAGGCGTTCCAGCGCAAGTTCGAACGGGACAAGGCCGAGCTGCGTGAGCTGGGTGTGCCACTGGAGACCGGCACGGCGAGCGCCTTCGACGCCGAGCCCGGCTACCGGATCGCCCACCGCGAATACGCGCTGCCCGACATCCTCCTCGAACCGGACGAGGCCGCAGCGGTCGGCATCGCCGCCCGCCTGTGGCAGCACGCCGGGTTGGCCGCCGCCGCGTCGTCGGGGCTGGCCAAGCTGCGTGCCGCCGGGGTGGACGTGGACCCGCAGGCGACCCTCGGCCTGGAGCCGATGGTCACCGTCGACCCGGCGTTCGCGCCGCTGACCGCCGCCGCTCGGGACCGCCGCGAGGTGGGCTTCGACTACCGGGTGCCCGACCGCGACGCGCCCAGCCGGCGGCGGCTGCAACCGTGGGGCGTGGTCTGCTGGCGCGGCCGGTGGTACGTGGTCGGCCACGACCAGGACCGGGAGGCGACCCGCTGCTTCCGGCTGTCCCGGGTCGTCGGCGCGGTCCGGGTGACCGGCGCCCCCGGCGCGTACGAGCCGCCGGCCAACGTCGACCTGATCAGCCACGTGGCCCGCTGGTCGGGCCCGGTGGAGCGCACCGGTCGGGCCACGGTGCTGGCCGCGCCCGGGCGGGCCGCCGGGCTGCGCCGTTGGGCGGTGGAGGTGACCGCCGGGCCGGACGGCGACCGGCTGGTCCTGCCGTACGCCGACCCGGACGGGCTGGCCGGTCATCTCGTCGGCTACGGCCCGGACGTGCGGGTCCTCGACCCACCGGAGGTCCGCGAGGCGGTCATCCAACGACTCAAGGAGATCGCCGTGCGCAGCGACGAGCTGGCCGTCAGCGGAGGTGCCCGGTGACCCGCCCGGCCGCCCGCAACGGTTCCCGCGCGTCCGCCGACCGGCTGGCCCGACTGCTCAACCTGGTGCCCTACCTGCTGGCCCGGCCCGGCATCGAGATCGCCGAGGCGGCCGGTGACCTGGGCGTCACCGAGCGCCAGCTCCGGGAGGACCTGGAGCTGCTCTGGGTGTGCGGGCTCCCCGGGTACGGCCCCGGTGACCTGATCGACATGGCGTTCGACGGTGACCGGGTGACCATCACCTACGACGCCGGCATCGACCGGCCGTTGCGGCTGACCCCCGACGAGGCCCTGGCACTGGTGGTGGCGCTGCGGATGTTGGCCGAGACGCCCGGGGTGGCCAACCGGGAGGCCGTCGAACGGGCCCTCGCCAAGATCGAGGCCGCGGGCGACCTGGTGGGCGCGCCGGTGGCGGTCCGGTTGCCCGGGGACACCCCGCGGGTCGAGGCGCTGCGCGCCGCCGTTGAGGGCGGCAAGGCCCTGCGGATCACCTACTACACGGCTGCCCGGGACGAGACCACCGAACGCGTCATCGACCCGCTGCGGATGCTCATGGTCGGTGGCCGGGCGTACGTGGAGGCGTGGTGTCGGCGTGCGGAGGCCGTCCGGCTGTTCCGCGCCGACCGCATCGACGCGGTCACCGAGCTGGACGAGCCGGCCACGGTGCCGCCGCAGGCCGTCCCGCACGACCTCACCGAGGGCGTGTTCCGCCCCTCGGCCGACCTGCCGTTGATCACCCTGCGCATCGGTCGGGGCGAGCGGTGGATCACCGAGTACTACCCGTGCGAGCGGGTGGAGGCCGGCGACGGCGACCAGTGGCTCGTCTCCCTGCGGGTCACCGACCTGCTGTGGGCCCGCCGGTTCGTGCTGGGCCTCGGCCCGGAGGTGACGGTGGTCGCCCCGGTCGAGTTGGCCGAGCAGGTGAGGGCGACGGCGGCCGCCGCGCTGGACGCGTACGCCGTGCCAGCGCCCACGGCCGTGCCCCGGCCGCCCGAGGTCGACCCGGAGCGCGCGGCGTCGGGTGACCCGGCGGTGGCTGGCCGCACCCAGTAGGCTGACCGCCGTGCTGATCTGGATCGTGCTCGCGGTGGTGCTGCTACCCCTCGTGGCGCTCGCGTTGGCCGCGCGCCCGGTGCTGGCCCGGCTGCCCCGGCTGCGCCGCGCCGCCGTGGCGTTGCAGCGGCGGGCCGCCGAGGCCGAGGCGCTGCGGGAAACCGCCGAGGCGCTGCAACAGCGTGCCGAGGAGGTCCAACGTCGGCTCGACACCACCTCCCAGCGACTCGCGGTGATCAAGGCCAAGCGCGGCTGATCGGGTACGCACCCGGCGGTGGTTGACGGATCATCGCGGGTTGGTCAAGACTTCACCCTCCCGCCCGGACCACCACCACCCAGTGGGTGGCGGGCAGCCGATCCGCACGTACGATGGGCTGCGTACCACCCCCCGGACACAGAGCGACTGGAGCTTCTCATGGGTGCCCTCAAGCCGTGGCACATCGCTGTTCTCGTGGTTGTGCTGATCCTGCTCTTCGGTGCGAAGCGGCTCCCCGACGCGGCCCGTTCGCTGGGTCGGTCGCTGCGGATCATCAAGGCCGAGACCAAGAGCCTGCAGGAAGACGACCGTGACCTCGCCGAGAAGGCCGACGCGCAGGCCGGCTACCAGCCGCTGCCGCCGCACGCCGGGCAGCAGGCGCCGTACGCTGGTCAGCCGCAGCAGGCCCCGTACCAGCAGGCGCCGCCGCAGCAGCCGGTCGTCGACCCGGTGCACCGCGTCCGCGACAACTGACCGAAGGGCCCCACTCCCGTGGCCTTCGCACTGCGTAAACGCGGCCCAAAGGCGTTCGAGCGGGCCGCCGACGGGTCGATGACGCTCATCGAGCACGTCCGTGAGCTACGTAATCGTCTGTTTCGCGCGTCCGTGGCGATCCTGATCGGGTTCGGCTTCGGTTTCTGGTTGGCCAAGCCGGTGCTGCACCTGCTCCAGCAGCCCTACTGTGACCTGCCGCAGGCCAAGTATGTCGACGGCAAGTGTCAGTTCGTGCAGCTCGGCCCGGCCGACCTGTTCCTGCTCAACCTGAAGGTCGCGCTCTGGGTCGGGTTGATCATTGCCGCGCCGATCTGGCTGTACCAGCTCTGGGCGTTCATCGCGCCCGGCCTGCACCGGCACGAGCGGCGCTACGCGTACTTCTTCACCGCCCTCGCCGCGCCGCTGTTCGCGGCCGGTGCGGTGCTGGCGTACTTCGTCACGGCCAAGGGTCTGGAGTTCCTGCTCAGCATCTCGGACAGCGAGATCAGCACGACTCTGGAGATCACCAAGTACATCTCCTTCGTCACCAACCTGATCCTGTTGTTCGGTGTGGCGTTCGAGTTCCCGCTCGTCGTGCTGATGCTCAATTTCGTGGGCATCGCCAGCGCGAAGCGGTTGCTCAGCTGGTGGCGCGTGGCGATCTTCGTGTTCTTCGCGTTCTCCGCCGTGGTCACTCCGACCCCGGACCCGTTCGGGATGACGGCGTTGGCGATCTGCCTCTCCGCGCTCTACTTCGGCGCGGTGGGCATCGCGTTCCTCAACGACCGGCGGCGTGGGCGCGGCAAGGAGATCTACGCCGGCATCGACGACGACGAGGTGTCGCCGTTGGAGTTCGACGCGGACCCGGTAGTGGCCGGGCAGCGGGTCGACTCGACGGCGCCGATCGGCGTACCCGAACCGGTCGCCCCACCGGCGCCGATCGAACGCCGCTACGACGACATGACCTGACGGCCCCGCGCCGCCCGGTCCCACCGACGCCGTCCCCGTCTACCGGGGGCGGCGTCGTCGCGTCACCTCGCGCGTCGGCGGCGGAACCGAGGGTGACGGCGTGTGCCCCTGGTGAACGGCGGGTGTCCGACCGGTACGGTGCTGCCCGTGACCGCAGACGATCACCTGCCCGGCCCGGTCGCCGTGCTCGCCAACCCGACCGCCGGTCGTGGACGGCACCGCGCGCTGCTGCCCCGGCTGCTGGACGGCCTGGCCGCCGCCGGACGGCCGATCCGGTTGCTGCCGGCGTCCAGCCCCGCCGAGGCGGAGACGGCGTGCCGGGCCGCCGTCGCCGACGGCGCTGGCGCGTTGGTGGCGGTCGGTGGGGACGGCACGGTGCACCGGGCGTTGCAGGCGGTCGCCGGCACCGCCGTGCCGTTCGGCCCGATCCCGGCCGGCACCGGCAACGACTTCGCCCTGGACACCGGCTTCCCGGCCGACCCCCTCGCTGCGGCGGCGGTGATCGCCGAGGCGGTGCGTGACGGCCGCAGTCAACCGGTCGACCTGGCCCGGATGGTCGGGGCCGACGGCGTCGAGCGCTGGTACGGGGCTGTCCTCGCGGCCGGGTTCGACGCGATCGTCAACGAGCGGGCCAACCGGATGCGCTGGCCGCGCGGCCCGCGCCGGTACGACCTGGCGATCCTGGTCGAGTTGGCCCGGCTGCGCCCACGCCGCTACACGCTGCGCCTCGACGGCGTGCCGCACGACCTGGACGCGGTGCTGGTGGCGGTGGGCAACTGCCCCACGTACGGCGGTGGGATGCGGATCTGCCCCGACGCGGACCCGACCGACGGACTGCTCGACGTGGTGGTGGCGGGTCGGGTCAACCGGCGGACCCTCGTCCGGGTGAAGCCGCGCATCTACCGGGGCACCCACGTCAGCCACCCGCTGGTGCGCAGTTTCCGGGCCCGCACAGTGGAGTTGGCCGCCGAGGGCATCACCTCGTACGCCGACGGGGAACGCTCCCTGAGGCCGCCGGTGACGATCAGCGCGGTTCCGGGCGCCCTGCGGCTGCTGCGTTGACCCGTACCGCGCCGATGCTGGCGGCGATGACCAGCACGATGGCGGCGCATTCCAGCACTGTCAGCGCCTGCCGCAGCACCAGCCACCCGGCGAGCGTGGCGACGGCCGGGCCGAGGCTCATCAGCACCGCGAAGGTGGCGGTGGGCATCCGCCGTAGGGCCAGCAGCTCCAGGGTGTAGGGCAGCCCGGAGGCGAGCACCGCGAGGGCGGTGCCGAGCGCCAGCACCGGCGGGTCGAGCAGCACCGCGCCGCCGTCGACGATGCCCAGCGGCAGGGTGACAAGCGCGGCGACGGCCAACGCCAGGGCCAGCCCGTCCGCGCCGGGGAAGCGGCCGCCGACCCGGGCGCTCAGCACGATGTACGCGGCCCACATGGCGCCCGCGCCGAACGCGAAGGCCACCCCGACCGGGTCCAGCCTGTCGAAGCCGCCCTGCCCGAGCAGCGCCACCCCGGCCAGTGCGAGACCCGCCCAGCCCCAGCTGGCCAGCCGGCGGGCGGAGAACACCGACAGGGCGAGGGGGCCGAGCACCTCCAGGGTCACCGCCGGGCCCAGCGGGATGCGTTCGATGGCCTGGTAGAACAGCGAGTTCATGCCGGCCAGCGCCAGCCCGAACGCCCCGGCCGCGAGCCAGGCCGACCGGTCGTGTCCGCGCAGCCGGGGCCGGCACACCACGAGCAGCAGCACCGCCGAGATGGTCAGCCGTAGGGTCACCGCGCCGGCCACCCCGGTACGCGGGAAGAGCAACGCGGCCACCGCGGAGCCGAACTGCACCGACAGGGCCCCGCCGAGCACCAGCCCCACGGCGGCGACGCCACCGCGCCGGGCTGGTGGCGTGTCGGCCGGCGCCGTCGTGGGCAGCAGGATCTCGGTCACGGGCACGACGGTAGGCCGTCCGCCCTGGCCAACCTGCGGCGGTGTCCACCCGCCGACACGGCCGCAAGTGTTCGCCAACGTGGTGCTACCGGCGTACGGTCCCTGGTATGACGAGCGCGATGCGGAAACTATCAATCTCCGTGCCACCCGATGTGGCTGAGCGCCTGGAGCGCGAGTCCAACGCTAGCGCCTACATCACCCAGGCCGTCCGTGACCGGATGCGGCTGGACGCCCTGGATGCGGAGCTGGCTCACCAGGGCATCCCGATCAGCGAGCAGGGCGTGGCCGAGGCGCGCGCCCGCCGGGCTGCCGTGGAGGCCGACTGGTCGCCGGCGCGCCGCAGCGCCCTTCGCGAGCGGGCCCGCCAGCACGCGCTGGACGCCGCCGCCGGCACGGTCGAACAGCCGGCGGCGTGAGCCCCGAGGACGACCGACCGGTCCGGCTCGTGCTGGACCGGTCGGCACTGCTGGCGTACCTGGCGGGGTCGGTGCATGTCGGGGAACCGCTGCACGAAGTCATCCAGGACCGCAACAGGTTTGGCGTCACCGCAGTGACCGCGGCGGAGGCGCTGGCGATCGTCAGCGACCCGAAGGAGCGGGCGACCCTGCACCGGCTGTTGAACCTGGACGCCTGCGAGGTGCTCTCGACGGAGGGGCACTCCTGGCACGAACTCAGCTTCTGGCGGACGGTGACGGGCCGTGCCGATCTGGCCAGCACAGCGCTGGCCGTCCTCGAACACGACGCCTCGATCCTCACCGGGGAGGACCGGTACGGCGATGGCGAGCTACCGGTGATTCACATTCCCGACTGACGGCACACGAACCGCAGGTCAGCCTGGTAAAGCGAGGTCGAGCACAGCGCCCAGCCCGTTCTCCCGGCCCGGCTCGGCTGCCGGGAGCACCAGCACCGAGCAGCCGGCGGCCACCGCGCCCGCGTCCGCCGGGGTGTCACCGACCATCAGGGTCTGCTCCGGGTCGACGCCCAGCATGCCGCAGGCACGCCAGAAGATCGCCGGGTCGGGCTTGCAGCGCCCCACCTCGTAGGAGAGCACGAACGCGCCGATCAGGTCGGTCAGCCCCCAGGTGTCGAAGTGTGGCCGCAGGTCGAAGCCGATGTTGCTGACCACCGCCACCGGCACCCCGGCGTCGCGCAGCGCGGTCAGCGTGGGGGCGGTGTCGGCGTACGGCAGCCAGCCCTCGGTGGTCAGCAGCCGCTCGTAGAGCGCGTCGGCGAAGCCGTCGATGCCGGCGTCGACGGTCTCGGCCAGCCCGGTGTACGCGCCCCGGTGGGCGTGTTGGTAGAGGTCCCGGTCGGCCCACAGTTCGGCGAGTCGGGGCGGCACCCGTGCCGGCAGTGGCCCGCCGGCGCGGCCGGCGGTCAGCAGTCGGTCGGCCAGCGAGGTGGCGCGGACCGGGTCCAGGGTGACGCCGCACGCCGCAGCGGCCTCCAGCACCCACCGCTGGGGGTCCTCCACCTGGGCCAGGGTGCCGTGGAAGTCGAAGAGCACCGCCTTGACAGGGCGTCGGGACGCCCGGCGGGCGGCGGGCGCCTCAGCGGTGCCCGGCGGACTGGTCTGGGGCGGTTCGGCATGGTCCGGCACGCCGTGCACCCTACCGACCGCCCCCGACCGTGCCTCCGGACGGCCTTGTGGGGTGACATGACTCGGCACGCACTAATCTTGGTGCCATGTCGAGCCCCGCCGAGCGGTACGCAGCGGCGCGCCGCAAGGCCGCACAAGCCGCACAGTTTCCGGCGCTGGACGAGTTCGCCCTCGAGTTGGGGTTCGACCTCGACGACTTCCAGCGGGAGGCGTGTCAGTCGCTGGAGCGGGGCAGCGGTGTGCTGGTCTGCGCTCCCACCGGCGCCGGTAAGACGGTGGTCGGGGAGTTCGCCGTCCACCTGGCGTTGCGGGGGCGGCCCGACGACCCGGTGCCCGACGTCGACGCGGCGACCCCACCGGCGCGGCGCAAGTGCTTCTACACCACTCCGATCAAGGCGCTGTCCAACCAGAAGTACCACGACCTGGTCGCCCGGTACGGCGCCGAGCAGGTCGGCCTGCTGACCGGCGACAACGCGATCAACGGCGACGCGCCGGTGGTGGTGATGACCACCGAGGTGCTGCGCAACATGCTCTACGCGGGCTCCAGCACCCTCCAGGGCCTCGCGTACGTGGTGATGGACGAGGTGCACTACCTGGCCGACCGGTTCCGCGGTGGGGTCTGGGAAGAGGTGATCATTCACCTGCCCGCCTCCGTCACCCTGGTCTCGTTGTCGGCGACCGTCTCCAACGCCGAGGAGTTCGCCGACTGGCTGGTGACCGTGCGCGGCGAGACCGCAGTGGTGGTCAGCGAGCACCGGCCGGTGCCGTTGTGGCAGCACATGCTGGTCGGCAAGCGGATGTTCGACCTGTTCCACGACGCCGACGCCGCCCGCAAGCACGACGTGCACCCGGAGCTGCTGCGCTACACCCGGGAGACCGCGCGGCGGCTGGAGTTGGGTGAGGGGCGCAGCGCCGGGCCCGGTGCCGGCCGGCGCGGCCCGCGCTGGCGTGGCCCGTTGCGCCCGGACATCGTCGACCGACTGGACCGGGAGGGTCTGCTACCGGCGATCCTGTTCATCTTCAGCCGGGCCGGTTGCGCCGCCGCCGTGCAGCAGTGTCTCGCCGCCGGGCTGCGGCTCACCTCGGCGGAGGAGCGGGCCGAGATCCGCCGCGTCGTCGAGTCCCGGGTCACCGCCATTCCCGGTGAGGACCTGTCGGTCCTGGGCTACTGGGAGTGGCTGGACGGCCTGGAACGCGGCCTGGCCGCCCACCACGCCGGCATGCTGCCGGTGTTCAAGGAGATCGTCGAGGAGTTGTTCGTCCGCGGTCTCGTCAAGGCGGTCTTCGCCACCGAGACGCTGGCGTTGGGCATCAACATGCCGGCCCGCTGCGTGGTGCTGGAACGGCTGGTCAAGTACAACGGCGAGGCGCACGTCGACCTGACGCCGGGGGAGTACACCCAGCTCACCGGGCGCGCCGGCCGTCGAGGCATCGACGTGGAGGGGCACGCCGTGGTGGTGTGGTCCCCGGAGACCGACCCGCGGCAGGTGGCCGGGCTCGCGTCCACCCGCACCTACCCGCTGCGCTCCAGCTTCCGGCCGTCGTACAACATGGCGGTGAACCTGGTCGGCACTGTCGGCGCGGAGCCGGCTCGGGCCCTGCTGGAGTCCTCGTTCGCCCAGTTCCAGGCGGACCGGTCGGTGGTCGGCCTGGCCCGGCAGGTGCAGCGCAACACCGAGACCATCGAGGCGTACGGCGCGGAGGCCGCCTGCCATCACGGCGACTTCGACGAGTACTTCGCGCTGCGGGTGGCGATCGCCGACCGGGAGAAGGCGATCGCCCGGCAGGGGCAGACCCAGCGCAAGGCCGCCGCGGTGGCCTCGTTGGAGCGGCTGCGGGTCGGCGACGTGATCCGGGTGCCGTCGGGCCGGCGGGCCGGGCTGGCCGTGGTGCTGGACCCGGCGACCGGTGGGTTCGGTGAGCCCCGGCCGCTGGTGCTCACCCAGGACCGGTGGGCCGGGCGGGTCAGCCCCGGCGACTTCACCACTCCGGCCGAGGTGTTGGCCCGGATCCGGGTGCCCAAGCACTTCAACCACCGGTCCCCGGGCGCCCGGCGGGATCTCGCCGCCGAGGTCAGCGGCACCGGCCTGGATCGGCACGGTGGCCGACGCGGGGGCCGTTCCCGGCAGGTGACCGGCGAGGACCACCAGATCACCCAGCTCCGCACCGAGCTGCGTCACCATCCCTGCCACGCCTGCCCGGAGCGGGAGGAGCACGCCCGCTGGGCGGAGCGGCGTCGACGGCTGGAGCGCGACACCGAGGAGCTGCGGGAGCGCGTCAGTGGTCGTACGGGGTCCCTCGCGCGAACGTTCGACCGGATCGTGGCGCTGCTGACCGAGCGTGGCTACCTCGCCCGCGACGGCGCCGTCACCGACGCCGGTCGGATGTTGGGCCGGATCTGGACCGAGGCGGACCTGCTGGTCGCCGAGTGCCTGCGCCGGGGGGTGTGGAACGGGTTGTCCCCGTCCGAGCTGGCCGCCGCGGTGTCAGTGGTGGTGTTCGAGGCGCGCCGCGATGTCGACGAGCGGGCGTCGCTGCCGCGCGGGCCGGTGGCCGACGCGGTGGACGAGACGCTGAAGCTGTGGGGGGAGATCGAGGCCGACGAGGCCGCGCGAGGGCTGACGGCGACCCGGGAGCCGGATCTCGGTTTCGCCTGGCCCGTCTACCGGTGGGCCCGGGGCGAGGCGCTGGCGAAGGTGCTCGGCAGCGGTCACGAAATCGATGGCGAGATGCCCGCCGGTGACTTCGTCCGGTGGGCCCGACAGGTCGTCGACCTGCTGGGTCAGATTGCCGACTCCGGCGGTGCCACAACGGAGCTGCGGTCGACGGCTCGACAGGCTATAGCGGCAGTCAATCGAGGTGTTCTCGCGTACCACACGTCAGCGTGACAATCACGCTCAGTCATTATCGTCGGTGAATCGACGCAGCGGACGGTCACCGTGACGGCACCCCTCGGATAGCCCGGGGGGCACTGTTGCGCCTGATCACAGCACCCCTGATCATTGCCGAGGCGTCTTGTTGACGCGTCGGTAACGAATGGGGAGAAAGCCGCCGTGGCGGAGATCAATCACTTTGAGTACGGTTGGATCACGCCCGCGCTGAGCTACGCGCTGTCCGTGCTCGGTTCGATCCTCGGTCTGGTCTGCGCCGGGCGCATCCGCACGGCCCGCACCAACGGCCAGCGGGCGTGGTGGGGTCTGCTGTCGGCCTGGGCGCTGGGCGGCACCGCCATCTGGGCGATGCACTTCATGGCCATGCTCGGCTTCGCCGTCGAGAACACCCGGATCCGCTACGACGTGCCGCTGACCGCGGCCAGCACGGCCATCGCCGTGGTGGCGGTCGGTATCGGCCTGGCCATCGTGGGCACCGGCCGGCTGAATCCGGTACGCCTGATCGCCGGCGGTATCTTCACCGGCGCCGGCGTGGCCTCCATGCACTACACCGGCATGGCCGCCATGCGCCTCAACGGCAGTCTCGGCTACGACACGGTCCGGGTCGTGCTCTCGGTGGTCATCGCCGTGGTGGCGTCCACCGTCGCGCTGTGGCTCGCGATGACCGTCCGGCGGGGGTTGGCGATCTTCGCCTCCGCGCTGGTCATGGGGATCGCCGTCAACGGGATGCACTTCACCGGAATGAGCGCCCTGTCGGTGCACCGCCACGAACGCGCGGGTGAGGTGACCGGCGCCGGGGTGAGCACCCTGCTCGTGCCGATCGTGCTGGCGGTGGTCTTCGGGGTCGTCGGGCTGCTCTACGCCCTGCTCGCCGCTCCGACCGACGACGACCGGGCCGCCACCGCGTACCTGGACGCGCGGCGGCTCTCGGAGCCGGCGGCCCCGGCGCCCACCGCTGCTCCCGACCCGGTCGGCTTGCGCGCCCGCTCCACCCTCGGCCAGCCCGGTACTCCTTTCCCGTCCCGCCGGGACACGCCGCCGCGCTGACGCCGGCCGGCCACGCGTCGTCCGCGCCCGCTGAGGAGGCGGATCAGGCCGGCGGCCGGCCGGGTCGGCTCCGGTCGATCGTGAGGGTGACCAGCAGCCCGGGGTGGTCGGTCGTCCCGTGCATGGGCACCAGTCTGCGACAGCAGAGCGTGATGTCGGTGGTCGCCGTGACGTGTTGCAGTCGGCCGTCGTCGACCCGCTGGTGGCCCGTCGGGGTGCAGGAACGTACGTCGGGGTCATGGCCGGAGCGCAGGTTGAGGTCGCCGCCCAGCACTGTGGGCTCGTACCCGGCGTTGCGGCCGATCGTCGGCAGGATGGTGTCGATCAGGTGCTCGCACTGGGTGAGCGCGACGCGGTAGCCGGTGGCCGACAGGTGCGTGGTGCAGGCGAGCAGGGCGCCGTCGACGTTGACGCAGAGCCAGGCTCGTTCCTCGGGATCTGCGAGGTCCTGCGTCGGGTGAATTCCGGCGTGCACGGTGCGCGGGGTGGCCGGCGTCCGCACGTGGGTCAGCAGCCCGATGCCGAACCGTTGGCCGTTGCGACACCGGGTGTCGTCGCCGCTCGGGCGGTCGCCGGCGGCCTGGAACGCGGCCACGACGGTCCGCCCACTGTGGATGGTCTGAAAGACGCCGTGCAGGGCGGACAGGTCACCGGCACAGATCTCGTTGAGGGTGACCAGGTCGGGTGTCTCGGTCCTGATCACCTCGGCGGCCCTGCCCATCGCTCGGCCGGTGTAGCAGCCGGCGCGGCCACTGTTGCAGAGGTTCAGCTGGAGCATTCGTAGGACCGTGGGCTGCGCGGCGTCGGTGGGCGCGACCGGCGATGCGGCCTGCCGGGTGGCCGGGAGCGCGGCGGCGGCGAGTAGGCAGCCCACAGCCAGGGTTCGGCGCAGGAACCGGTACGGACGGGCGGCCACACGGACTCCGGGGTGCACGGGGCGACAGTCATCGCCGAGGTGCCAGTGATCCTACTGGCGGCCGAATCGGTGATTCAGGTCCAGAGCGGTGGGCCGAGGGGGCACGCGCGGCGCGTACCCCCTCGGGTCGCTCAGTGGGTGCGGACCGCGACGGCCGTGTACGGCGTGGTGGGTGTCGGCGGTGTGGTGAACCGGGCGTTGGGCAGGTAGAGCCGGCCCAACGCCTTGGCCACTGTGGTGGGTACGTCGAAGTTCGGATCGGTGATGGTGCCGGTGAGCGTTCCGGCGGTGCCGGCGTGGTTCAGCCGGACCACGGCGATCTGGTTGAGGCGGTTCTGCACGACGTAGAGGGTGCGGCCGAGCAGGAGAAGTCCGTCGCCGTTGGTGAAGGTGTGGCCCGGCACGTCCACGACGGTGCTCGCCCCGGTCGCCGGGTCGACCCGGTACAGGTTGCCGGTGGTGGACTGGACGACGATCAGCGCCCGGCCGTCCGGTGTGGTGGCGATGCCGTTGAGGTTCACCCCCGTGCCGACCTGCTCGTACGCGCCGGTCAGGGTGATCGTGGTGAATGCGTCGGCGGGCGGCAGCGCCCCACGGCGACCGAGCGGCAGCCGGTAGAGCACCGGCCGGTTCGAGTCGGTGAAGTATGCCGCGTCGCGGGTCAGCACGACGTCGTTGACGAACGTCGGGGCGGTGGCGAACTGGTAGCGGGCCAGCACCTCGCCGGTGCGGGTGTCGAGCACGCGAGAGTCGCCAGCCGTGCCGCCGGAGACGAAGAGCCGGCCACGTGGGTCGACCTTGAGGCCGAGCGACGGCGTGCCGGTGGCCGCGCCGATCGTCGTGCCCCGGCCGGTGACCAGGTCGACGCGCTGGATGGCACCCGTGGCGCGGGAGCCGAAGTAGGCGTACCGGCCGGCGGTGGCGATGCCCTCGGGCTGGAATCCGTCGGGGAGGGCGAGGACGGCCGGCGGCCGTCCTGCGGGGTGCGCCTGCGCCGGCGCGACGGCGACGGTGGCCAGCATGGCGGCTGTCAACGCGCCGCCGAGCGTGGTGCGGAGGGGGCGGTTCACTGTGCTCCTTCCGGGCGGAAGCGGCACGAGCCGACACGTCCGCCACGTTCACTGGGGCCAGGACCCTCCCCACTGTACGACCGCTGGCGGGCGCCCGCCCGGCGTCACCGGCGCGGCCTTCGGGTGACCGCGCCGGTGAGCCCGCCTGGCGGGGCGGAGGTCAGGCGTTGCGGACCAGCCTCCACCGGTTGTCCGCGCTGCCGTTGTCGGAATCCTGCACGGCCTGCGCGCCCATGGCGGTCGACCCGTTCAGGATCCCGAGCAGCTTGTTGCTGTTGACGTTGCGGATCTTGTAGGTGCCGTCGCCGTTGTCCACCAGGATCCACCGGTGGTCGGCGGTGCCGTTGTCGGCCCACTGCAGGACTCGGGCGTTGTCGGCGGTGGACATGTTCTCCACGCCCAGGACCTTGCTGCTGTTGACGTTGCGGAACCGGACCGCGTTGCCGTCGGTGATGACCACCCAGTTGTGGTCCGCGGTGCCGCTGTCGCTCCACTGCACGGCCAGACCACCGTCGGCCGTGGACATGTTCTGGACGCCGAGGACCAGCCCGGTGCCGACGTTGACCAGGCGGTAGCTGCCGGTGGGGCCGCCGCTGCCGCTGGTGTTCCAGTAGACCGTGTAGTTGTAGCCGTGGGCGTCGTAGAAGGGGGCGAGGTTCACAGTGGACCCGTTGGCGCTGGCGGTGAACGCGAGCGAGCTGGTGCTGGTCCGACTGATCGAGGAGACGGTGAGGGTGGGCAGGGTGCTCAGGGCCGTGTTGCCGTAGTTGCCGGCCAGCACCGTCGGGCCGTACGTGACCGCGCCGACGTTGGCGTTGTCGTTGGCGGCCTTGACGGCGATCTGCATGGGCAGCCGCACGGTGATGGTGTCGCCCGCGGCCCAGGTGCGCGTGACAGTGGCGTAGCTGCCCGGTGTGGTGGTGACGTTTTCCACAGTGCCGTTGACGGCGATCGTCGCACCGCTGGTCCAGGACGGGATCCGCAACCGGATGCTCCACGACCCGCTCATCGAGCCGGACAGGGTCAGCGTGGTGGTGTCACTGACCGGGAAGCTGGTGGTCTGGGTGACGGTGATGCCGCGCTGCGTCCAGTTCAGCACCGACGGCGTGAACAGGTTCACGGTCAGCGTGCTGCCGTTGTAGAAGTAGATGGAGTCCATCAACCTCGTGTTGATCTCCAGGCCGGTGCCCTGGCAGCACCAGAACGAGTTGTAGTCGGTGCTCCAGGTGCCGCCACCCCACGCCGGGCCCACACCACGACGTCCGCCCGGCCGCAGCGGGGTGAAGTAGGTGATGTGGCCGCGGCTGTCGGCCGGGTTCTGTCCGCCGATCAGGTGGTTCATCAACGCGCGCTCGTAGAAGTCGAAGTAGTCCGCCCGGTTTGGGTCGAGCACCCACAGCTCCCGGGTCAGCTTGAGCATGTTGTACGTGTTGCACTGCTCGCAGGTGTCGTTGGTGAGGTAGCCGGCGATCGCGTTCGGCGGCCGGAAGTGCTCCGCCTGGCTGTTGCCGCCGATGGCGTAGGTGTGCGCGCCGACGGTGATGTTCCACGCGTTGCTGGCGATGTTCCGGTAACGGGTGGTCCCGGTGGCCTTGAACTCCCGGGCCGCGCCGATCCACTTCGGCACCTGCGTGTTGGCGTGCTTGCCGTTGAGCTGGTCCTGGTTGTTGGCCAGCGGGTCGAACACGCCGGCGTGGTCGAACCGCTGCGCGGTGGCGAGCCAGCGGCTGTCACCGGTCTGCTGGTAGATGTCGGCGAGCACGTCGTTCATGCCCCCGAACTCGGTGCCCAGCATCGACTGCATCTGGCTGGAGCTCAGCCGGCTGGTCCGGGTGTCGACCCAGCCGGCGAGGGACAGCAGCACCGTACGGGCCTGGGTGTTGCCGATGTAGCGCCAGACGTCGAGCAGCCCGGCGAGGGTCTTGTGGATGCAGTAGTAGGGCACGTTGCCGTTGGACAGCGTCCGTGCCTCGAGCGCGGTGAAGTCGGACTCCGGGAAGCCGGAGAGGTAGCCCGCGCCGAATCCGGCGGCACCGTTGTTGGCCTGGCACTTGGCCAACTCGGCGACCATGTAGTTGGCCTTGTCCCGGCAGGTGGTGTCGCCCAGCACCGCGTACGCGTACGCCCACGCGCTCAGGAAGTGGCCCTGCATGTGGGTCCGGAACGGGAAGTTCGGCGCGTCCCAGCCCCCGTTGGTGGCGGCGCCGTTGGTGGACAGCCGGTGGTTGGCGCGGAAGTTGTAGAGCATCCGGTCTACGTCGACGAACCGCAGGTAGTTGAGCGTCCGGTTCTGGTTGTCCATCCAGCGGCCGGAGGTCAGCCGCACCTGACCGAGGTCGAACGCGTACGCCGAGACGCCGATGTCGGCCCGGGCCGGGGGCACGACGGCTGCGGACGCGCTTCCGGGGGAGACGGCGACGCCGGTCGCGGAGACCACCGCGGTGGCTCCGGCGGCCTGAAGCAGGTGGCGACGGCTGAGGGGCAGGGGTGGCATGGGGAACCTCCAGGTGGCCGGGTACGTCGGGGCCGCCATCGACGGCGGTGGGTCGTCGGCGGCACGGGGGCCGACGCCGGGTGCGGTGTGGTGGGTGGGACGTGGGTCGCCGTGGACGCCGGGTGCCCACCCCTGCGCTTATCGCGGCACATCGATGTGATCGCTAACATAGTTCGTCGTTAACACACCCGCAACCCCCGGGGCACCTCGCCGACCCAATCCGCGGGCGACCTGGAGCGGGGCCGCCGGGTCCGGTGGCGGCAGCGGTCCGGAACGGACATCTGCCGGGCTCGCCAACACCGAAGCGTCACCGTGGGTGACGGTCACGGAGGCTTCCCCTCCGTTGACGCCCCTCGGGTCGCTCAGTACCGTGCATCGTAAATCTTCGATGTCAGCGTCGATGCCTCAATGCTGCGATGCGGTTACGACGGTCATCCTGCGGCTCACAAAAATCCAGGTCAGGTGGGGGAGGGGTCATTCAGGAAACGCTGTTAGCGCTAACACGGTCGCCGGCCGTGCTGCTCCGCGAGTGAACGACAAAGCCCGTTCGAGTGCCGCCGGAACGGCGGTGGCTCGCCCAGTCAACATCGCGCACGGCGCACTCTCTGTGGGAGTAATCGTGAACGTGAAGGATCGAACCGCAACCCGGGCCACTCGCCGGACCAGGCGCGCCATCGCCTGGCTGGCAAGCATGGCCTGTCTTCTCGCACTCATCCCGGGTACGGCCAAGGCCGACAACCCCATCGTCCAGAACATCTACACGGCCGACCCGGCGCCAATGGTGCACAACGGCCGGGTCTACCTCTACACCGGACATGACGAGGATGGCTCCACCTATTTCACCATGCGCGAGTGGCGGGTGTACTCGTCCGCCGACATGGTGAACTGGACCGATCACGGATCGCCGATGAATCTGGCGACGTTCGCGTGGGCCGACGCCAACGCGTGGGCCGGGCAGGTCGTTGCGCGCAACGGGAAGTTCTACTGGTACGTGCCGGTGCGCCAGCGCTCCAACGGGCAGATGGTCATCGGCGTCGGGGTGGCCGACAGCCCGACCGGGCCGTTCCGCGACGCGCTCGGTCGACCATTGGTCGGCAACAACGAAATCGACCCGCACGCGTTCATCGACGATGACGGTCAGGCGTATCTGTACTGGGGTAACCCGGGTCTGTGGTACGTGAAGTTGAACCCCGACATGATCTCGTTCTCCGGCAGCGCGACACGCATTCCACTCACGACGGCGGGGTTCGGTACTCGTAACGGGAATGCGAGTCGGCCGACGCTGTACGAGGAGGGGCCGTGGGTGTTCAAGCGCAACGGGTTGTACTACAACGTGTTCGCGGCAGAGTGCTGCTCGGAGTTCATTGCGTACTCCACGGCGACCGGGCCGACGGGGCCGTGGACATATCGCGGAACGATCATGCCGCGGCAGGGCGCCAGCTTCACCAATCACGCGGGTGTGATCGATTTCCAGGGTGGTTCGTATTTCTTCTATCACAACGGGGCGTTGCCGGGTGGTAGTGGTTACACCCGCTCGGTCGCTGTGGAGAAGTTCAGTTACACCAGCAATGGCCTGTTCCCGACGATCACGATGACGAACACCGGCGCCCCTCAGGTGGGCACGCTGAACCCGTACGTGCGACAGGAGGCCGAGACGATCGCCTGGGGTTCGGGGATCGAGACCGAGGCGTCCAGCGAGGGCGGGATGAACGTCGGTTGGATCGAGAACGGCGACTACATCAAGGTCAAGGGCGTCGCGTTCGGCGCGGGTGCGACAGCGTTCAGCGCCCGGGTCGCGTCGGCCACCAGCGGCGGCCGGATCGAGGTACGCCTCGACAGCGCCACCGGCCCGACAGTGGGCACCTGCACAGTGGGCGGCACCGGCGGCTGGCAGACCTGGACCACCAGCACCTGCGCGGTCAGCGGAGCGACCGGCACCCATGATCTCTACCTGCGCTTCGCCGGCGGCACCGGCAACCTCTTCAACATCAACTGGTGGCAGTTCGGCGGCACCGGCGGCGGCAGCGCCACCAACCTGATCACCAACGGCGACGTGGAGAACGGCACGACGGGCTGGGGTGTGCACGGCAGCGGAACGCTCGCCAGGAACACCACTGTCGCGCACGGCGGCAGCGGATCGCTGTCGATCACCGGCCGGACCGGCGCCTGGAACGGCCCCAGTCAGGACGTGACCGCCAAGCTCACCAACGGCAAGAGCTACACCACGAACGTCTGGGTACGAGCACAGGGCGGCACCCCGTCGGCGAAGGCGACGTTGTCGCTGACCGCGAACGGCACGACGAACTACCTCCAGCTGACGCCGGCGGTGGGGGTGAACGTCAACGGCTGGACACTGCTCACCGGAACCGCGACAGTGTCGTGGACCGGCACCCTGACCAGCGCCGCCTTCTACGTGGAGACGGCCGAGGGCACCGACAGCCTCCTCGTCGACGACGCCTCGTTCCAGTGACGGGCGCTGCCGGAGCCGTGCTCGGCGCGGCTCCGGCAGCACGGCGACGTGCCCCACCACTGCGGCGGAACGACAGGTTTCCCGGCGCGGTTGGTTACGACTTGACGAACGGCATGTTATCGCTCACAGTCGATGGTTGAGGGTAGCCGCACCCGTGGTTCACCGGGCGAACCTGCTGTGGCACCTCGACCCGCGACGTCCGCCCAGGGCATGCCGGACGTCGGGTCAGGACTCCCCGCACCGCTGCCGCGACGGCGACCGTTGCTGACGTCTCCCATGTCGCAGGAGCAGATTCGGGCGTGCGTCTCCATCGCTGCACCACCACAGAGAAGGAATCCGCATGAATCACAGAAGAGCCCTGCGGGCGGCGGTGACCATCGCGGTCACCGGCGCCCTCGCCGCCGCTATGACGATGACGCTGACCTCCACGGCCAGCGCCGGCACGACCCTCCGGGCCTCGGCGGCCGAGAAGGGCCGTTACTTCGGTGCCGCCGTCGCGACGGGCAAGCTGTCGACCAGCGCGTACACGACGATTTTGAACCGTGAGTTCAACAGTGTCGTGGCCGAGAACGAGATGAAGTGGGACGCCACCGAGCCACAGCAGGGCCGGTTCAGCTACACCGGTGGTGATCGTCTGGTCAGTCACGCGCAGGCCAATGGCATGAGTGTGCGGGGTCACGCTCTGTTGTGGTACCAGCAGCAGCCGGGCTGGGCGCAGAACATGTCCGGCAGCGCGCTGCGCAACGCGGCGATCAACCACGTCACCCAGGTCGCGACGCACTTCCGGGGCAAGATCTATGCCTGGGACGTGGTGAACGAGGCGTTCGCCGATGGTAACTCCGGGGCGCGTCGTGACTCGAACCTTCAACGCACCGGGAATGACTGGATCGAGGCGGCGTTCCGGGCGGCGCGGGCAGCGGATCCGGGTGCGAAGTTGTGTTACAACGACTACAACACCGACGGGATCAACGCGAAGTCGACGGGCATCTACAACATGGTGCGGGACTTCAAGTCCCGTGGCGTGCCGATCGACTGCGTGGGCTTCCAGTCGCACCTGGGCACCTCGCTGGCCGGTGACTACCAGGCCAACCTGCAGCGGTTCGCCGACCTCGGCGTGGATGTCCAGATCACCGAGCTGGACGTGATGACCGGCGGCAACCAGGCCAACATCTACGGCGCCGTCACCCGCGCGTGCATGAACGTCTCGCGTTGCACCGGCATCACGACGTGGGGTGTGCGGGACTGCGACTCGTGGCGTGGTTCCGACAACGCCCTGCTGTTCGACTGCAACGGCAACAAGAAGGCCGCGTACACAAACGTTCTGAACGCCCTCAACGCCGGCCCCGCCATCCCGACGGACCCGCCGACCGACCCGCCGACCGATCCGCCGACGGACCCGCCGACCGACCCGCCGACGGACCCGCCGGCGGTTGGTTGTTCGGCATCGGTGTCACTGAACTCGTGGACCGGCGGGTTCGTGGCCACAGTGAAGGTGACCGCCGGCTCCACCGGCACGAGCGGGTGGAACGTCGGCTTCACGCTCCCGAGTGGCGCCAGCGTCACCAACACCTGGAGCGCGACGGCCAGTGGCTCCACCGGCGCTGTGCGGTTCGCCAACGTGAACTACAACGGCCGGCTCGGCGCGGGCCAGGTCACCGAGTTCGGCTTCCAGGGCACCGGCAGCGCCTCCGGCGTCACGCCGACCTGCACCGCCTCGTGATCACCCGATGACCGACTGAACAATCGACGTCGGCCGGTGCGGAGGACCGATCCTGGTCCTCCGCACCGGCCGACGTCATGTCGCGCCGTGCCTGTCGATCAGGAGTAGGGAAGCCGCAGCACCGACTGGTTGCCGATGCCCAGCGTGGTCGGGTTGTTGCCGATCGCGGACCAGACTTCCACCCGGACCGTGCCGTTGCTCAGCGCGCCCAACGTGCCGGTGGCCGAGGACAGGCCGGCGTTCTGCGTGTAGTGCTCGTAGCCGGTGACCGGGTCGGTGGCGAAGTAGCGCAACGTCTCCACCCGGTCCCAACTGCCGTTGCCGGTGAGGTCGTAGGAGACCCTCGCCTGCACGCCGTTGCCGACCGCCGACCCAGCGTCCACGAACAGATCGATCGCGGTCTGCCCGCCGGCGTAGGCGAGGTTGAGGCCGGTCGCCGTGAATACCTGGGCGTTTGTGGGCGTACCGTCGTGGTTGCCGTTCGCCGCCGCGACAGCCGTCGTGGCCGCGCTACCGGCGGCGCCCAACCCGCCCCCGGGCAGCAGGTACCGCGTCGGGGTGCCCGGGTTCGTCGGCGGGTCGGTCGTCGGCGGCGGGTCCGTCGGCGTCGTCGGGGGGACGCCGCCGGCCGCGTTGCCACCACTCCAGGTGTACGCCCCGGTGGTGGCCGTCTTCCCGGCGCCCACGGCGAGCGTGGTGCCGTTGGAGAACGTCACGGTGATCGGCGTCGCCGTCGGGTTCGACGCCACGTAGGTGCGGGCCCCGTTGCGCGAGAAGACCGCGGACAGCGGATGGTTGCCGGTCACCGTCGTGTCGACGTTGCCGAGGGCGGCGAGGTTACGGATCCAGTGGAACGTGTGCGCCCGACTCTCGCCCTCCTCCGGGGTGTAGCCCGGATTCGCACGGAGGCTCGCCAGCGCCGCGTCGGGGTCGCCGAGGGCCTGGAACTGCCAGAGGATGTCCTGCCACACCGTCGGTTGTCCGCCGTTGTTGCGGACCAGTTCGGCGTAGTTCGTCCGCACGTACGCCGGGTTGTTGCCCAGGTAGAGGTGACCGCCGGTGACCGGCAGCAGGTTGATGCCCTGGATCATCTCCGGCTCGCCACTGAACCAGGTGGCGTACGCGCCGCCGTCACCCCAGACCATGCCGACAGTCGAGTGCCCGAAGGCGGCGGGGAAGTTCTGGTCGCTGACGTCGAACCAGTACTCCTGGATGGCGGCGGCCTGGGTGGTGTAGAGGAAGACGCCAGCGTCGCGGATGGCGGTGTTGCCCGTCGTCTGCCCCCACTGGATGAGGGCGCTCGCGAAGTTCATCCCCTCCGACGAGGACTCCTGGTTGTTGCCGGAGCCGAACGAGCCGTGCCCGGACGCCCAGTCGTGCCCGGCGTAGATGTCGAAGTCGCGCAGGTACGGGAACTGGGTGTCACCGCGGCGGTAGTTGTTGGCGTCGCGGATCAGCAGGTCGACCATGCCGCCGTAGCGGCTGGTGGCCGCCCAGGCCGGGTCGAACTTCGCCAGCGTCGCGGCCGCGGCGATGTAGTAGCCGTAGTGGAAGTGGTGGTCGTTGAGCTCCTGGTCCGACCCGTACGACGCCGGGTAGCCGATCAGGGTGCCCCAGTTGTTGTCGTAGTAGAAGACCCGGCTGGTCTTGCCGCTGGACGCGGTGAACCAGTCGGTGAGCGTGCTGCGGATCGCGTTCAGCGCGCTGTCGCGCGTCGTGGTGTCGTTGACCTGGTCGGCCATCTCGGCGATCCGGGCGGCCCGGCCGAGCCCCTTTCCGGTCCAGTAGGTGTCGTTGCCCCGTTGGTCCATCGGGTTGGCGCGGGTGGCGGCCAGGTGCCCGGTGAGCGTCGACAGGTCACCACCGCTGCCGTCGCCGACGGCCGGCAGCTCCGGCAGGATGCCCTGGAACTTCATGGCGGTACGGAACTGGTTGACGCCGGTGAGCACCTTCATCCGGCCACGCGCCGACGGGTAGGTCGGCGTGATCGCTGTGGAGCCGCTCAGCGACTTCCACTGGTGCGGGTAGAGACTGACCACTGTCTGCGTGGCGGTGCCCTCCCGGGCGGTAGTGGTGAACGCGTACGTGGTGGTCAGGCCGCTGGTCGCCGGGTTGTAGGCGTACGACACCTGGGTGCCGGTCACGTGGGCGTGCGCGTACTGACCGTAGGTTGCGGCCAGCGCGGCGCGCTCGGTCGCGCTGGAGGTCGGCGGCAGCAGCGCGACGGAGAAGTAACCCCGACCGGCCAGGGTGGAGGAGATCCGGCCGGACGCCACGGTCCAGCTGGCGCCGCTGGGCGCGTACCCGACGTAGTCGTGGCCGTTGACCCGGAAGCCGATGGTGGCGCCGTTGTTGGACCAGACGTCGGGGGTGCCGGCGGTGCTGATCTGCGCGTTCCCCCCGGTGGTCTGGAAGTACGCGAAGGGCAGACCGTGGCCGATGGTCGCGCGCATGGTGCGCGTGCCGTCGCTCCAGTGCGGGCTGACCGTCCAGTCCGTCCAGCCGTCGACCTTCACCAGTGGTGCGGCGAGCCCGGCCATACCGACCCGGATGTCCTGCACGTACGGGTAGTGGAACTCACCGACGCCGGTGGCGGTGCCGCTGATGGCGGGCGTGGAGTTGGCGGAGAAGCCGAGCCCGTCGCCGAAGGTGTCGTACGAGATCGGGTGGGCGTGCAGCGGCTCACTGAAGGAGCAGTCGGTGCGCTTCCACAGCAGCGAGGACCACCAGTCGTTGGTGGGGATCGGCCCGGCGGGCGCGTTGGCGGTGGCGAACTGCCGGGGGTTGCTGGACATCGCGCCGCAGCCGCTGGGAAGCGCGCCGACCGGGGTGGTGGTGTAGCTGCCGGCGCCGACGGGTGCGGCTACGGCCGCGGGGGTGACGGGGATGGCGAGGCCGCCGACGACCAGGGCCAGCGCGGTGGCGGCGGCCAGGGCCCATCGGCGGTGGGGGACGGGAGGTTTCATCGTGCCTCCATCGCGCGCGCCGGGTACGGCTTGCCGGGTCCAGCGCTTTGCGTCTGAATTGGGGGGAAGGTCAGGTGAGAGAGCGCTCTCTCGGTCACCGTAATGGAGTACCGAGATCCCCGTCAATGTGTCCAACCCGTTGCGTGCTGATGTCGCTATTTGCCGGCGCCCGCATGGTCGCCCAGCGGTTCGCTCGCCCTGTCGCTCTGTGATTGGCCCGCACTGTCGCTCTGCGATTGGCCCGCACTGTCGCTCTGCGATTGGCCCGCACCGTCGTTCAACAGCGCGTCCGGCACGCGCATCCGCCACGCGTCGGTCACCAGCTCGGTCAGCCGGTCCAGGCCGACCGCCGCCAGGCGCAGCAGCACCAGGGGAAGGCCCTGGTAGCCGGGCGTGGTGAAGAAGATCTCGGGCTCACCGAGCAGGAGAGCCTGCTTCTCGGCCTCGTCGCCGACGAACAGCACCGCGATGTCGAGCCGGATCACCCGAGGCTTGCCCGGTGTCCGCTCCGGATAGGACCAGACGAAGCCCTTGTCGGCCACCCGGAAGTCGAAGCCGTCACTGGGAATCTCCACCGTGTGCGGCAGGGCCAACGCCACCCGGCGTACGTCGTCCGCGTCAGCCACCGAACCGCCTCGCACCCCGCACCATCCGCATGGGCTGAGATTACGCGGTGGACAGCTCGATGGCCGTGGCGCCGACGATCGCCCGTTCGCCGTTCTCCTGGACGTAGCCGACCACGCTCGCGCTTCGCGGATCGAGATCAGGTGGTGTCGCCAGCTCCACCTGCCCCCGCTCGGCGTCCAGGCCCACCGACCGGAAGGCCCGTACGACGTTGTCCTGCCGCAGCGTCCGCCCGGCGTTCTCCCCCCGGGCGATGTCGCTGGTCAGGTCCCGTTCCACGACCGCCACGTGCAACACCGCGCGCTCCGGCGGCTGTTCGGTCCGGTAGTCCACCATCACCCGGTCATTGCCCAGGTTGGCAATGGAGAGCGCCAGTGGTGTGGCGGCGGTCGGGACCATGGCGGACATGATCGCGGCGGCCGCCCGGCGGCGATCGGAGCCGACGAACTCGACGGTGCCGTTGACGACCATCTGCGGGGTGTACAGACCTCGGGTACCGAACGCGCGGGTGTACGCCTCCTGGCGCGCGGTGTACGCCGCGTCGGCGAACTGGTCGGGCCAGCCCAGGTCGTCCCAGTAGTCGACGTGGAATCCGAGGGCGAAGACGTTCTGCCGCCGGTCCCGTGCGTCGCGCTCGATCTCGCTCAGCAACTCCTCCGCGGGAGGGCAACTGTTGCAGCCCTGGGACGTGAACATCTCGACGACGGCGAAGCCGCCGTCCGTCGATGGATTCGTCATGGTGGCGTGTCCCCTCCCACGGTGTGCCCGCGGCGTCGCGTACTCCCGTTGGCCGGCGGCGTTGCGTTTCCCGTTTCGGCCGAGACAATGCGCGTGCTGTCGCGTCCCCTGCCGGCCGCGTGGAGCGCCGTCGGGCCGGGTGGTTGGATGGTCAGGTGCAGTTCACCGTGACAGACGCGCCGGCGCGGGAGCGTTTCGAGGCGCGCGACGAGGCGGGCGCGGTCGTCGGGTTCGTCACCTACCAGCTGACCGGCTCGATCATCGCCTACACCCACACCGAGGTCGATCCGGCGTACGAGGGCAAGGGCGTCGGGTCGACGCTGGCGCGGGCCGTGCTGGACGACGCGCGGAGCAAGGGCCGGACCGTCGTGCCGATCTGCCCGTTCATCGCCGACTGGGTGGTCAAGCACCCCGAGTACGAGAGCATCGTGGTCCGGTCCACCCGCAAGATCAAATAATCGCGCCCCCGATCGGGTGGTGTCAGGCGTCCGGTAGCAGCTTGGCGGCGAGGGTGCGGGCCGTGGCGGTCAGGGTGTCGATGTCCAGCCCCGTCCGGCCCATGAACACCAGGCCCTGCTGTGCGGCGAGCAGCGCGCGCGCCGTCTCGACCGGGTCGACGTCGCGCGGCAGATCGCCCTCGTCCTGGGCCCGCCCGACGCTCTCGGCGACCAGGGCGGTCGTCGCCTCGTAGGTGCGCCGCGCCTCGGCGAGGACGTCGGGGTCGCTGGTGGCGAGTTCGTACGTGCTGTTGGCCATGAGGCAGCCGCGCCGGGCTGCGGCACCACCCGGGTCGTTGACCGGCGCCATGACGAACGCGCGCAGCGCGTCCAGGGCGCGGGGAGCGGAGGCGAGCATCTCGCGCAGGTAGCCGCCGCTGGTGTCGGTGTATTCCCGCAGCGCCCGCAGGAACAGCCGGTGTTTGTCGCCGAAGGCCCCGTAGAGGCTGCCCTTGCCCAGCCCGCTGACGCGTACCAGGTCCTCCAGTGAGGTCGCCGCGTAGCCGGCGTCCCAGAACTGGTCCCGGACGGCGCGGATCACCTGCTCCTCGTCGAACTGCCGTGGCCTTGCCATGTGACCAGCGTAGCGATTGTTGACCGGTCGGTCCACCAAGCGTATGGTGGACCGGTCGGTCAACAACCGGGACCAACCCGTGACACCGTCTCTCGCCGGCAAGATCGCCCTGCCCTGCGGCCTCGTACATCACCGGCGCCGTGCTTGACTCCAACGGCGGACACACCGCCTGAGCCCGCCCTCCGCAGCCCCGTCGGGAGACCACAACGATGACAGCCTCGACCTTCCGTACCCTGCACCACGACCGCGCCGCCGGTGACCCGCTCGTCCTGCCGGGCCCCTGGGACGCGGCGAGCGCCCGGGTGCTGGCCGACGCCGGTTTCCCGGCGCTCGCGACCCCGAGCGCGGGTGTCGCCGCCTCGCTCGGCTACGAGGACGGCGCGACCCCACCGGACGAGATGTTCGCGGCGGTCACGCGTATCGTCCGCGCCGTGTCCGTTCCGGTGTCCGCCGACGTCGAGGGCGGTTACGGCCTCGCACCCCGTGAGTTGGTCGGACGGCTGTTGGAGGCCGGCGCCGTCGGCTGCAACCTGGAGGACTCGGAGGGGAACGCCACCCTCAAGGACCCCCGGCGGCATGCCGACTGGCTGGCCGAGGTGCGCGCGGAGGCGGGCGACGCTCTCTTCATCAACGCCCGCGTCGACACCTTCCTGTTCGGAACGGGTGACCCGGCCGACGCGGTGCAACGCGCCCGCCTGTACGTGGCCGCCGGCGCCGACTGCGTCTACCCGATCCTGGCGCCGCCGCAGGTGCTCCCGCAGCTGCGGGAGGGCATCTCCGGGCCGATCAACATGGCCGCCGAACCGCACCAGGAGTCCGTTGCCGAGCTGGGCCGGCAGGGCGCCACACGCATCACCTTCGGTCCCGGAATGCAGCGGTACGCAATGGCGTCGATCAGCGACCTCGCGGCCAAGCTGCGCGCCTGAGGCCGGGCGCCACCGCCCGCCCGAGAGATCGACTCGGGTTTCTGGAAGTCGGGGTGTCCCGGTCGGGTGGACCGGGCGATTTCCTGAATGCCGAGTCGATCACTCAGCGCGGTGGCGTCGGAGGAGTTTCGGCAGCTACAGCCGAGCCCCCGGCGGCCCGTCGCGGTGGACGGCTGCCGGGGGCTCGAGTGCAGGCGGTCAGACCTGGTTGCCGCTCGGCAGCACCGCTGCCATCTCGTCGCCGGCGCCAGCGAGCACGCGTGCCTGCTGCGGCCAGCTGGCCAGCCCGGGTGCGGCGCGCAGGCCGGCGGCCCGGATCAGGTCGCGCAGCGCCGGCTCGTCCAGCTCGCCGAGCTGGCCGTACGTGCGCACGCCAGCGTCCTGCAACGCGGCCGCCATCTTCGGCCCGATCCCCTGGATCCGGCGGAAGTCGTCGGCCGGGCCCGTCGGGTCGGCGTCGACGCTGCTGATCGCCGTGTCGGCGGCCGAACGGACCGGAGGGGTCGCGGCGGCGGCCGGGCGGACCGGAGGCGCGGCCACCGTCGACCGCTCGGCGACCGCAGCGGCAACCGCAGGCTCGGCGTTGACCGAGTCGGCCTGCACCGGCTCGGCATCGGACGGTCCTGCGCTCGCCAACACCTCTGCCGGCGTCGCGTCGACCGCAGTGGCCCTGGTCTCCACGTCGTCGGCCGGACCGACGGAGGCCGGCACGTCGTCGGCCGGCGTCGAGTCGATCGGCGTGGTGTCGACGGGCGCGGTCTCGACCTGGGCGTCGTCGGCGGGCGTGGTGTCGGCCGGGGTGGCCGCTACCGGCGCGGCGTCGATCGCCGCATCATCCGCCGGTGCCATGTCGAGCGGCGTCGTGTCGAGCGGTGCCGTGTCGGCCGGCGGGAGGTCGTCCGCGGGCTGGCGGGGAGCGACCACGGCCGCCGGGGCGGGCTGCTCGTCGACAGTAACCGGCTCGGCGGTCGAGTCCACGCCCGCCTCCTGCCGCAGCTCAGCGGCGTCGGACTGCTCGGCGGCCGGCACTGGCGGCGGGTTCTCGGTCAGCGCCATGTCCGCCGGGTCGACGGTGCTCGGGGCGTCCGCCGGCACGGGCACCGGGGTGGGGCCGTCCGTTTCGGTCAGCGCGGCCGGCGCGCTGACCGTGTCGACCGGTACCGGCTCGTCGGCGACCGCTGGGGGTGCCGGGTCGACGGCGGCCTCAGGCCGGGCGTCGTCGGTGGTGGCAGCCGGTGTGGGCGGGGTGATCACGGCCAGACCGGCGACGGGGTCACCATCCACAATCGAATTGCCCTGTACGCCCCGCCGGCCGCGCAGCAGCCACCCGGCGGCCAAGCCCAGCAACAGTGCCAGTACCACTATCAGCGAGTGTCCGAAAGACCACGCCACGGCGAACCTCCCTCTCAGGTCGTTGGAAAAGTCACGAGAAAAACTCGCCGCAGCTTCGCACACGCGTATTGCCGACGACAGGCAGGATCGGCCGTCAGCGTTGCCGGTGGGTGAGCCACCTCAGCCGGTGCCTACCGGGTAACACAGCGTCGTCCGATCACACCGAAACCCGACCCGATGAGACCGGCACCCGATGACACCGGTGCCGGCCGAGGTCCGGACACGACGAGACCCGGGCCCGGCGCGGGACGCCGAGCCCGGGTCGGGCGACGCGGGGTTCAGTCCCGGTCGCCCTCGTAGGTGTGGAAGTCGTCGACGAACCGGCGACGGAGCCGTGGTACCCGGCTGGTCACTCCGAAGTAGCCGCGCGCGCCGAGCAACGCGAGCCGACCCACCACCGGCCGGTACATCCGGTCGTCGCCGCTGGTGCCGCTGCGGTTCAACGATTCGGCGACCCGGGCGAAGCCGTACGGCGCCATCACGGCCTCGTAGTCGGCGACCGCCTGGAGCAGCGTCTTGTCGCCGGCGGTGGCGCGGCTGAGCTGTGTGCAGAGCAGGCGGGCGTCGCGCAGCGCGGTGTTCGCGCCCACGCCCCGACCCGGGGTCATGGTGTGGATGGCGTCGCCGAGCATGGTGACGGTGCTGCTCTTCCAGGGCGGCACCGGCTCGGACGTGGACACTTTGATCGGTAGGGCGCTGGCCGGGTCCGCGTGGGCGAGCAGTTCCCGTAGGTGCGGGTGCCAGTTCGCGGTGAGGTCCAGGGCGACCTGCAGCAGGTCCTCACCGCGGCGTTCCATGATGTCGGTAGGGAACCGGTTGGCCGCGCTCCAGATGATCAGGTTGATGTTGTCGGTGGTGGTGTCGTGGGCCAGGCCGGGCCAGTCTCGGAGCACTGCGGCGTCGGGCTCGCTGACGCCGGGCTTGATCGCGCGTTCGGCGTCCCACTTGAACTCCATGACGTGCAGCACGCCCATCATGCCGCCGACGCCGAAGATCAGTGAGATGCCCTGCTGGACCCGCTCCGGTATGAGGCCGCGGGTGTGCGGGGTCAGTGGGATCCGGGTGGCGATGTTGATCGTCCCGGCGTCGCGGGTGACGGCGTGCGGCAGGTACTGGCGGCGTACGGCGGAATGGGTGCCGTCGGCCGCCACCAGCAGGTCGCCGGTGGCGCTGGTGCCGTCGGCGAAGTGCGCGGTGACAGTGCCGTCGTCGCGCTGCTCGTACCGGGTGAAGGTCTTGTCGAAGTGCACCACGTCCTCCAGGCCGGTCAGCAGCACCTGGCGCAGCACCATCCGGGCCACCGAGTGTTCGGTGCGTACCGGGTCGGCGCTCGGCCGCAGCGCGAACGACGCGGTCTGGCGGAGCCCCTGAGTGACGACGTTGAAGTAGTGCGGCGGCCGGGCGCAGGTGGCCAGGAAGGTGGCGAACAGCTCCGGAGGCAGACACTCCCGCAGCGCCCGGCTACCGGTGGGGCCGATGCCGACCCGGTAGCCGAGCAGCCCCTCGGCGCGGTCGCGGTGCCGTTCGTAGACAGCGACGGTGATCCCGGCGCGGCGCAGGCCGTGCGCCAGGCACAGCCCACCCGTGCCCGCGCCGATGATCAGGACGTGCGGCGGCGCGGCGGACATGTCAGCCGGCCGGGTGCGCGGCGGGCGCCTCGGTAACGGCCGGGCGCGGAGCGGGCGCCTCGGTGCTGGCCGGGCGCTGAGCGGGCGCCTCGGCCGCGTCCCACCGGTAGAAGCAGCCGGCGATCGCGTCCCGGGGGGAACGCCAGGTCGGCAGGTACGGCGACGTGTGCGCGGAGAGCCGCTCGTTGACCTGTCGGAAGAGCGGGTGGTTGCGGGCCGCCGCGAGCGCGTCCGGGTCGACGTCGTCCGAGGTCTCCAGCAGGTGTACGCACAGGTCGTGCAGGCAGTACAGGGATCGGTGCGTGACACCGGTCAGGCCGGGCAGTTCGGTGGCGTCGGACTCGGCGAAGATCTGCGCGACCCGCCCCTCCGCTCCCGGGATGATCCGGCTGACGATCAGTAGACGACTCATGGGACCCCTTCCGCCGGTGGCCTGCCCGACCCCTCGGGGATCGGTGCCACGTGCTCTGTGCGCCCACCGTGCCGTAGCGCCTGTCACATCACCGTCACGTACGCCGGCCGGGCGGTGACGGGCACCGCCGTCAGGTACGCCGAACGGCGGGTGACGGGCGGTCGGTGATGGCCTCGCGGCTGGCCTGGCGGATCGGGGCGAGGGTGTCGTCGAGCAGGGCGCTCATGGCGGGGCTCGGCTCCAGCCGCAGCTCCCGGCGCAACAGGTCGCGGTAGACGTAGAAGGCGTGCACGGCTTCGAAGGCGTTGCCCTCGGCCAGGTGGATGCGGACCACCAGTCGGTGTGGTGTCTCGCGTAACGGCTCGGCGGCCATCGCCTCCAACGCGGCTTCGAGGGCCTCGCCGTGCCGCCCCGCGGCCAGGTGGTGCCCGGCCACCTGTTCCAGCATGTGCAGGCGGAGTTGGCGCAGGCGTTCCCGGTCCAGCAGCACCCAGTCGTCGTACCAGCCGGGCAGGAGGTCGTGGCGCCCGGCGGCGAGCGCCCCGGCGGCGGTGCGCGGGTCGTCGCCGTCCCGGACCCGGGCCGCGGTGCCGACCAGGTCGTCCACGTCGAGCCGGACCGCCGGGGCGAGGCGTACGGTGTCGCTGGCCACTGTCATCGGGCAGCACGGGTCCTGTCGCAGCCGCCACAGGGCGGTACGCAGGGAGGACAGCGCCCGTTCCTCCGACGCGTCGGGCCAGAGCAGCCCGGCGAGTTGACTGCGGGTGGCGCCGGGGCGGAGCCCGATCAGCGCGATCACCCGTTGCAGCCCGCGTGGCACCACGACCGGCACCGCCTCGCGGAGGAGTCGGAAGCCGCCGAGCAGGTGCAGTGAGACGCCCTCCTCGGGCGGGTCTCCGGCGGTCGGCACGGACGGATCAGCGGCCACGGCGGCACCCCCTGCGGAACGCTCGTCCCGACTGTCTGCTGTGTCCCGGATCGGTTGCCCTCGACGCCACTGTCGACCCCGCCGATCACGGCGTGGCCGGGCGCGGTCCCGCCCGCCGAGGCCGCCGGGCTGACCACGCTGAAGATTATCAATGATGGTCACGTTGCGTCAATGTCCGCGTGGACCTTCTATTGCCGACAGTCAACCCGAGATCGGTTCTGAACTGCATAAACATTGGAGCGTCAAGTACGCCGGGCACATAGCTGATACACAGGTTGCGTCAACGCAGCGTCACCACCACCCGTCGCTGGCCGACCCGGCGCGGTGACGCCGCCGTGACGAGGATCGGCGCATCGTGTCGGCAGTCGTCCAGCGCGTCCGGGGGCCACCCGTCGCCGGCCGGACGCTGTGGGGGGAGGCCCAACATGGACCGATCGCTGATCGTCGCGAAGGTCGATCCGACCGCCGAGGAGCGGGTCGCCGAGATCTTCGCCGAGTCGGACGCGACGGAGCTGCCACGCCTGGTCGGTGTCCGGCACCGCTCGCTGTACCGACTGCACGATCTCTACGTGCACCTGCTCGAGACCGCGCAGCCGGCGGAGGGCGCGGTGGAGGCCGCTCGTGACCATCCCGAGTTCATCCGGGTCAGTGACCGCCTACGCCCGTACGTGTCGCCGTACCTGTCGACCTGGCGCTCGCCGCGCGACGCTATGGCGCGGTGCTTCTACCGGTTCGACGCCCCGGATGCCGGGCGGCGGTCGTGACGGCCACCGCGCCGCGTGAAGAGCAGCTCTGGTCCCGCTGCGCCGGCTGCGCCAGCCTGCTCTACCGCAAACGGCTGCGCCGCAACCTCGACGTCTGTCCGGAGTGCGGGGAACATGCCCGACTCGGCGCGCCGGAACGCCTGCGCCAACTGGTCGACCAAGGTTCCCTGTGTCTGCTGCCCGACCGGCTGCCGGAGGCGGACCCGCTCGAGTTCGTCGACGTGCTGCCGTACCCGCACCGGCTCACCGGCGCGCGGGCCAGCACGGGCCTCGCCGAGGGGGTCGTCTGCGCCACGGCCACCATCGGTGGGCACCCGGTGGCCCTGGCGGTGATGGACTTCCGCTTCCTCGGTGGCAGCCTGGGTTGCGCGGTGGGCGAGCTGATCACCCGGGCGGCCGAACGGGCGCTGGACGACCGCACACCGCTCGTCCTGATCACCGCCTCCGGCGGGGCGCGGATGCAGGAGGGCGCGCTGTCGTTGATGCAGATGGCGACCGTCAGTCAGGCCATCGCCGCGTTGCGCGAGGCGGGGCTGCTCACAGTGAGCGTCCTCACCGACCCGACCTACGGCGGGGTGGCCGCCTCGTTCGCCACCAACACCGATCTGGTGCTCGCCGAGAGTGGCGCCCGGATGGGCTTCGCCGGCCCTCGGGTGATCCGTCAGATCACCGGGCGGGCCCTGCCGGAGGGCTTCCAGACCGCCGACTTCCTGCTCCGACACGGGCAGGTCGACATGGTGGTGCAGCGGCGGTCGCTGCGCGGACGGCTGGCGGCGCTGCTCGCCGCGACCCGCGCCGGCCGTCCGGCGCGTCCGCCCGTACCCCGGCAGGAGCCGGCGTCGCACCACGAGCGCCTCGCCGACGACGGCGCGGTCCTGGCGCGGCCGACGGACCCGGCGGCCGAGGGAGACGCCGGCACCCCGGCGGTACGCGACGCGTGGGACACCGTCCGGATGGCACGGCACCCGGGGCGGCCCACCACACTGGACTATCTGGACTCGGTCTTCGACGGGTTCGTGGAGCTGCACGGCGATCGGCTCGGCGCGGACTGTCCGGCCATCGTGGGTGGGGTGGCGCGGTTGGCCGGCCGGCACGTGATGGTCATCGGTCACCAGAAGGGGCACACCACCGCCGAGTTGGTCGCCCGCAACTTCGGCATGGCCAGCCCGGCCGGGCACCGCAAGGCGCTGCGGCTCATGCGCCTCGCGGCCCGCCTCGGCCTGCCCGTTGTCACCCTGGTGGACACCCCCGGCGCCGACCCCGGTGTGAGCGCCGAGGAGCAGGGCCAGGCGGCGGCCATCGCCGAGAACATCCTCACCCTCACCGTGCTGCCCACGCCCGTGCTCGCGGTGATCACCGGCGAGGGCGGCAGCGGCGGCGCGCTGGCGCTGGCGGTGGCCGACCGGGTGCTGATGCTGGAGAACGCCGTCTACTCGGTGATCAGCCCCGAGGGGTGTGCGGCGATCCTCTGGCCGGACCGGTCCGCGGCGCCGCAGGCGGCTCGCGCGTTGCGACTGACCGCTCCCGACCTGCGCCGGCTCGGGGTGGTCGACGAGGTCGTGTCGGAGCCGTCGAGTGCCGCGCACGACGACCCGGCGGAAACCGCCCACCGCCTGCGTGCGGCCCTGCTGGCCAACCTCCTGCCGCTGTTGGACGTGCCGCCGGCCATGCTGGTCCGCCTGCGCCGGCAACGCTTCCGACGGTTCGGCGCGAACCGCGTCGGCGCTCGGGCAGGCCTGCGATGACCGCCGGCGACGGGGCGCTGTCGACAGTCGACGCGTCCGATGAGGTCGGGGTGGACGGCGAGGAGGCGCTGGCCGGGCTGCGTCGGCAGGCGCAGCACCTGATCGCCGAGCTGGCCGGGCCGGTGCGCCGGATCCGGTTGCGCAGCGGGCCGGCGGTGCTGGAGGTCGAGTGGCACCCCGAGGACGCGACCCGACCGGACGTACCAGTGCCCCGGGCCGAGGCGGCACCAGCGGTCGGGCCGGCGCCCGGTGCCCCACCTGCGGTGCTCCGGCCGCCGGTGCCTGGGCGCGTCGCGGTGCGGGCACCGATCGTCGGCACCTTCTACCAGGCGCCGGAGCCCGGCGCGCGGCCGTTCGTCGCGGTGGGCGACCTGGTCCGCCCCGGCCAGCCGGTGGCCATCGTCGAGGCGATGAAGCTGATGAACGAGGTGATCGCCGACCGGGCCGGCCGGGTGGCCGCGATCCTCGTCGAGGACGGCCAGCCGGTCGAGTACGACCAGCCGCTCGTCGAACTGGACCCGGCGTGACGGCGCGGGGTGGTTGATCATGTTTGAGACCGTGCTGATCGCCAATCGGGGCGAGATCGCGCTGCGGGTGCTGCGCGCCTGCAAGGAGCTCGGCGTACGAACGGCGGTGGTCTACTCCGCCGCCGACGCCGACTCGGCGGCGGTCCGCCTCGCCGACCAGGCCGTCCGGATCGGACCGGCGTCGAGTCGGCGCAGCTACCTCAACGCCGCCGCCATCGTGGAGGCGGCCCGTCAGGTGGGGGCGCAGGCGGTGCACCCCGGCTACGGCTTCCTCTCCGAGGACGCCGACTTCGCCGAGATCTGCGCCGACAACGGGCTGACGTTCATCGGCCCGCCACCGGCGGTGATGGCCGCGCTGGCCGACAAGTCCTCGGCCCGCGCACTGATGAGCCGCGCCGGCCTGCCGCTGTCGCCGGGCAGTGTCGCCCCGGTGCCGACCGCCGCCGCGGCGGCCGAGGTGGCCGACGCCGTCGGCTACCCGGTGATCGTGAAGGCCGCCGCCGGGGGCGGGGGCCGAGGGATGACAGTGGTGCACACCCCGGGCGAGCTACGCCGTGCGTACACCCGGACCCGGGCCGCCGCGCAGGCCGCCTTCGGCGACGACCGGGTGTACGTCGAGCGTTACCTCACCGAGGCGCGGCACGTCGAGGTGCAGGTGCTCTGCGACGCCCACGGCAACGGGGTGCACCTGGGCACCCGGGACTGCTCGGTGCAGCGCCGGCACCAGAAACTGGTCGAGGAGGCGCCCGCGCCGGCGCTGCCCGCCGCCGTTCTCGACACCATCGCCGAGACCGCCCTGCGGGGCGCGCTCCAGGTCGGCTTCGTCGGTGCCGGCACGTTGGAGTTCCTGGTCGACGCCGAGGAGAAGTTCCACTTCCTGGAGATCAACTGCCGGATCCAGGTGGAGCATCCGGTGACCGAGATGGTCACCGGGATCGACCTGGTGCACGAACAACTGCACATCGCCGCCGGCGTACCGCTGCGGTGGCGGCAGCAGGAGATCCGCCTGCACGGCGTCGCTGTGGAGTGTCGGGTCAACACCGAGGACCCCGACCGCGGCTTCGCCCCCACCCCCGGCCGGTTGGAGCGGTTCACCCCACCCGGCGGCCCGTTCACCCGCGTGGACACCCACGCCAGCGCCGGTTACCTGGTCGGCCCCTGGTACGACTCGCTGCTCGCCAAGGTGATCGTCTGGGCGCCCGACCGGGAGTTGGCCCTCAACCGGCTGGAACGTGCCCTGGACGAGTTCGACATCGCCGGTCCGGGCGTGCACACCACCATCCCGTTCGTCCGGCGGGTGCTCGACGACGCCGCATTCCGCAAGGGCCGCTACACCACCGGCCTGGTCGACCGTCTGCTCGCCGCGCCCGCGCCCGCGCCGGCACCGCCGGCACCGCCGGCCACTCCCGCACCGCGTACCGCGCCCGCCGCAGATCCCGATGCAACCCACAGGAGGACCCGATGACCGTCACCCATGGTCGCCCGATGACCACCGAGATCACCGACATCCTGGTGGCGCACTGCGGGCTGGACGCCGACGCCGCCGCCCGGGCGCCCGCCGCGTCGCTGGAGGAGCTGGGCATGGACTCGCTCGCCCTGCTGGAACTGTCGGCTGTCGTCGCCGACCGCTGGCAGGTGGCCATCCCCGAGCAGGCCGGACAGTTGAGCATCCCGGCGGTGGCCGACCTGGTCGCCCGCCGCGCCGACCCACCCGGGCACACCGAGAACAGCGTGGTCATCGACGCGCCGCTGGGGCTGGTCTGGGAGGTCACCAACGACGTGGCGAACTGGACCGAGCTGTTCACCGAGTACGCGGTGGTGGAGATCCTGCCCCGCGAGGGGCACACGGTGCGGTTCCGCCTCACCATGTACCCCGACGAGAACGGGGTGTCCTGGAGCTGGGTCAGCGAGCGCACCGCCGACCCGGTGAGCAGGCAGGTCCGGGCGCACCGGGTGGAGACCGGGCCGTTCGAGTACATGCGCATCCACTGGCGCTACACCGAGGAGGCCGGTGGCACCCGGATGACCTGGACGCAGGACTTCGCGATGAAGCCGACCGCGCCGGTCGACAACGCCGCGATGACCGAGCGGATCAACACCAACAGCGTGATCCAACTCGCGGTGATCAAGGACCGGGTGGAGCGGATCGCCTGGCAGCGCGCCGACCAGGGCAGCCCGACCGCCAGCGACGCACCGACGGAGGCCGACGATGAGTGACCTGAGCACCCGCCCGATCGCCGCCCGGGACGTACCCGCCGACCGCCGTCGCGGTGGTGAGCTGCGGGTGCTGCTCGGCCCCCGCACCGTCGGCAGCACCTCGGGTTTCCTCGGGGTCGCCACGCTCGAGCCGGGGGAGCGGATCGCCGAGCACTACCACCCGTACAGCGAGGAGTTCCTGTACCTGGTGCGGGGCGCGATCACCGTCGACCTGGACGACCAGCCGACGCTGCTGGCCGCCGGTGAGGGGCTGTTCGTGCCGGTGAACGTGCGGCACCGGCTGCGCAACACCGGCGTCGAACCGGCCGAGGTGGTCTTCCACCTGGGCCCGCTCGCCCCCCGGCCCGAACTGGGCCACGTCGACACAGAGTTGGTCGAACAGCGGGGCGGGTCATGACCCGACGCCGCACGGTGGTGACCGGGATCGGGGTGGTCGCCCCGGGCGGCGCCAGCCGGGACCGCTTCTGGAAGACCATCACCGAGGGGCGGACCGCCACCCGGCGGATCAGTTTCTTCGACCCGTCGGCGTTCCGGTCGCAGATCGCGGCGGAGTGCGACTTCGACCCGGTCGCGGCGGGGCTCAGCGAGGCCGAGCGACGCCGGGCCGACCGGTACGTGCAGTTCGCGCTGGCCTGCTCCGCCGAGGCGGTGGCCGACGCCCAGTTGGTGCTCACCGACGCGGAACGGGACCGGGCCGGGGTGGTGCTGGGCACGGCGGTGGGCGGCACGATGGCGTTGGAGCAGGAGTACGTCACAGTGAGCGAGCACGGCCGACGGTGGCTGGTGGACGGGGCGCGCGGTGGCCCGTACCTCTATCAGGCGCTGGTGCCCAGCAGCCTCGCGGCCGACGTGGCCTGCCGGCACGGGCTGCACGGCCCGGCGCAGGTGGTGTCCACCGGCTGCACCTCCGGCATCGACGCCATCGGGTACGCCCACCAGATGATCGTGGACGGTGAGGCGGACGTGATGCTGGCCGGCGCCGCCGACTCGCCGATCTCGCCGGTCACTGTCGCCTCGTTCGACGCGATCAAGGCGACCAGCCCGGACAACGACGACCCGGCACACGCCTCCCGCCCGTTCGACGCCGACCGGCACGGGTTCGTGCTGGCCGAGGGCGGGGCGGTGCTGGTGCTGGAGGAGGCCGGACACGCCCGGCGGCGGGGAGCGCACATCTACTGCGAGGTGGCCGGCTACGCCAGCCGCAGCAACGGCTTCCACATGACCGGGCTGCGGCCGGACGGGCTGGAGATGGGCCTCGCCGTCACCGACGCGCTCCGGCAGGGCCGGATCCTGCCCGAGCAGGTCTCCTACATCAGCGCGCACGGCTCGGGCACCCGGCAGAACGACCGGCACGAGACGGCCGCGTTCAAGCGGGCGCTGGGTCAGGCCGCGTACCGGATACCGATCAGCTCGATCAAGTCGATGGTCGGGCACTCGCTCGGCGCGATCGGGTCGATCGAGATGGCCGCGTGCGCCCTCGCCATCGAGTTCGGTGTGGTGCCACCGACGGCGAACTGGAGCACCCGGGACCCGGAGTGCGATCTGGACTACGTACCCAATGAGGCACGGGAGGTTCCGGTGGACGTGGCCCTCTCGGTGGGCAGCGGGTTCGGCGGTTTCCAGTCGGCGATGGTCTTCCGTCGGATGCTCGGCGCGGTGGCGGCGTGAGCGCCGCCTCGCACAGTGGCGGCGCGACGGCCCGGGCGGTGGTGACCGGCATCGGGGTGGTCGCACCGAGCGGCATCGGCGCGGACGCGCACTGGCGCACGGTCCTCGCCGGCACCCGCCGGACCGGGCCGATCACGTTGTTCGACCCGGCCGGCTATCCGACCCGCTTCGGCGGGGAGGTGCCCGGCTTCACCGCCGACTCCTACGCCGACAGTCGGCAGTTGGTGCAGACCGACCGGTGGACGCATCTCGGCTTCGCCGCCACCCGGCTGGCGCTGGCCGACGCCGGCCTGCCCGACCGGGCCCCCGACCCGTACGGCTACGCGGTGACCCTGGCCAGCTCGTCCGGGGGCAACCTGTTCGGTCAGCGGGAACTGCAACGGCTGTGGGGCGGCACGTCGCGGACGGTCGGGGCGTACCAGTCGATCGCCTGGTTCTACGCGGCCAGCGTCGGGCAGCTCTCCATCCACCACCAGTTCAAGGGTCCGAGCGGGGTGCTGGTCGCGGAGTCGGCCGGCGGGCTGGACAGCCTGGCGCACGCCGCCCGCGCGGTGCGCCGGGGCACCCCGGTCGTGATCGCCGGGGCCACCGAGTGCCCGTTGAGCCCGTACGCGCTCGCCTGCCAGCTGCGCTCGGGGCTGCTCAGTGACGTCGCCGACCCGGAGCGGGCGTACCGGCCGTTCGACGCCACGGCCAGCGGTTATCTGCCGGCCGAGGGCGGAGCGGTGTTCGTGGTGGAGGAGTTGGGGCACGCCCTGGCGCGGGGTGCCCGGGTCTACGGCGAGGTGAGCGGGTGGGGCTCCACCCACGACGCCGCGCACACCACGGCGGAGAGCAGCGGCGACCCGGCCCAGTACGCGCGGGCGATGCGGCTGGCTCTGGACCGGGCGGGCGTCGCCGCCGCCGGAATCGACGTGGTGCTGCCCGACGCTCTCGGCGTGCCCCGCTACGACCGCAGCGAGGCCGAGGCGTTGCGGGCCGTGTTCGCCGACCGGCCGCCCCCGGTGACCACCCAGAAACCGCTGACCGGTCGGGCGTACCAGGGCGGCTCGGCGTTGGACGTGGCCACCGCGCTGCTCGCCTTCGCCCACGACACGTTGCCCGCGTCGGCCGGACCGGACGAGGTGGCCGAGGGCTGCGAGCTGGACTTCCTGCGCGAGCACCGCCGACCGCGAAGCCGACTCGCCCTGATCTGCGCGCGGGGCTTCGACGGGTTCAACAGTGCGCTGGTCCTGCGCGGGGCCGCGCCGATGAGGGGAGAGGTGTCATGAGCGACAAACGAGCCCGGGTGGTCTTTCTGGTACGGGTGCCGGTGCCACGCACCGAGCAGTTCCTCGCCGCGTACGAGCAGGTGCGGCACCTGGTCGCCGGCGGTGTGCCGGGGCACCTGGTCGACCAGGTGTGCCGGTCGTCCACCGATCCGGAGCAGTGGTTGATCACCAGTGAGTGGGCGAGCCTGGCCGACTTCGAAGACTGGGAGCGCAGCCCGGAGCACCGGGAGTTGGTGCGCCCGATGCGGGAGTGCTTCACCGACGCCCGTTCGCTGCGCTTCCACATCCACGCCCAGACCCCGGCCCTGGCCTGACGCTCCGCGCTCGCCCCGCTTTCCGCGAGCGGTGGGGCGGGCGGGGTCGACATCCCGTCCGGGGCGCGTAGGGTCCTGGAGCCATGAAGGTACTGATCTCGGTGGACCTGGAAGGCATCTCGGGGGTCGTGCACCCCACCGAGACGAACCCGGATCGGTACGACTACGAGCGCGGTCGGGCGCTGATGACGGCCGAGGCGAACGCGGTGATCGCCGGGGTTCTCGATGCCGAACCCGACGCGGTGGTGTGGGTCGCCGACGCGCACGGAACGTTTCGGAACATCCTGCCGGAGGACCTCGACCGGCGTGCTCACCTCGTGCGAGGCAAACCCCGCCCGCTGGGCATGCTCGCGGGGCTGGACGAGCAGACGGATGCCGTTCTGCTCATCGGCTATCACGCTCGGGCCGGTGCCGGGCCTGCCGTGCTGGCCCACACGATAAGTGACGCCGTCCTCGACGTGCGGGTGGCCGGCCGGTCGTTGGGCGAGATCGGCCTCAACGTCGCCATGGCGGGACACCTGGACGCGCCGGTCGTCCTGCTCAGCGGAGACGACACGGCCTGCACGGAATTCAGTGAGCTGGTGCCCTCGGCAGTCACCGTCGCCGTCAAGCAGACCCTGGGGCAGGCCGCCGCGGTGGCACTGCATCCGCAGGAGGCACGGGAGCGGCTGCGTCGCGCCGCCGCCGACGCGATCGCCCGGCGCGCCTCGATCCCGCCGGCGAAGATGGCCGGGCCGTTGGACGTCGAGGTCGACCTGTACGGCCCGTACATGGTCGACCTCGCGACTCTGGTGCCGGGTGTGACCCGCGTCGGCGGCGGTCGGACGGTCGCCTTCCACGCCGCCGACGTCGCCGAGGCGTACCGGCTGGTTCAGCTGCTCGTCCAACTCGCCAGCATCAAACCGAGCTAGCGCCCGAGAACCCTCGGGCTCGGCCGACAACCGCGACGCCATCGGCCGTCCGGCTGGCACCGCGCGACGGTTGTACGAGGGGTC
This sequence comes from Micromonospora sp. NBC_00330, assembly GCF_036136635.1. NCBI lineage: Bacteria > Bacillati > Actinomycetota > Actinomycetes > Micromonosporales > Micromonosporaceae > Micromonospora > Micromonospora sp. NBC_00330. Next base: position 2,516,246 of record NZ_CP108012.1, on the reverse strand, counting down.
ATGTCTCGGTGACGTTCTGCCAAATCGCCCGCCCGATCCTGTCCGCCGAACGGGCTGTCGGCAATCCGGCTGGCCGCTGCTTTTGATCCATCCATTCGCATCTAGCAATGGCCCTGTGGGCGTCGTATGGTTCCCCGCAGCACCCCGACAAGCGTACGTGATGGGCGGATTCGCCCTCTTTCATGCTGGGCGGTGAACGGCAGTGACGGCAGAAGATCCTACGGCGACCGACCCCGGCTGGGTGGACGAAGTCCTTTTCGCCGGCCACCCGACCGACGTTTGTCTCCGTCTGCCCGAGCCCGTCGACCGGGCCACGCTGCACCGGTTGGTCACCGCCGCACAGGACCGGTTGACCACCGTCGGACTGCGCCCCGGAGGTGCTGCGGCGCTGCGACTGCCACCGTCGCTGGCGTACGTGGTGAACCTGCTGGCCACCTGGCGCGCCGGGGGACAGGCCATCCTGCTCGACCACCGCCTCACCGACCACGAGGTGGACCGGGCGCTGGCCCGGTTGACCCCCCAGGTGGTGGTCGCTCCGGTGCGGACCGGTGGCGGCGCGCTGAAGATCTTCGTCGACGTCACCGAGGGCGTCACCCGGTACGCCGACGGCCCCGCGGTCAGCGGCCACGCCGTGATCCAGCTCAGCTCCGGCTCCACCGGCCCGTCCAAGGTGATCGGCCGCACCGCCGCCGACCTGGTCGCCGAGGTGCACCGCTACACCCGCATCGACGGGGTGGCGCTGCCCGGCGAGCGGATCATCCTGCTGCCCTCGATGGTGCACGTGCTCGGCCTGGTCGGTGGCCTGCTCTACGGGCTGCACGCCGGGGTCGAGCTGGTGCCGCCGGAGCGGCTCAGCGGCGACGCCGTGCTGGCCGCGATCAGCGCCGGCACCACGCCGGCCACCGTGCTCGGCGTGCCGTTCCACATCGGACTGCTCGCCTCCACCCGCCCGACCGGTCCACTGCCGCAGCTGCGGCGGATGACCACCGGGGGCGAGCTGGTCCCGGCCGCCGTCGCCCGGGCGTTCACCGACCGCTACGGGGTGCCGCTGGGCAACATGTACGGGATGACCGAGGTCGGGGTGATCGGCACCGACCTGCACGGGTCGCACCGACCGTCGATCGCCCCCGCGCCCGGGATCGAGGTCCGCGAGTCCGGCGGCGAGCTGTGGGTGTCCTGCCCGGCGTCGCCGTACGTCGGCCTGAGCGACCCGACCCGCTGGTCCGACGGTTGGCTGCACACCCGCGACGCCGGCACCGTCGATGAGGACACCGGCCTGGTCACGGTGCGCGGTCGACTCGACTCGCAGGTTTCCGTCGGCGGGATGAAGGTCGACCTGACCGAGGTGGAGGCCACCGTCGCCGAGCTGACCGGGGTCGCCGCCGCGGTGGTGGTCTGGGACGACGGCATCACCGCGTACGTCCAACCCGACGGTCCCCTGTCGGAGGAGACGCTGGACAAGCTCCTCGCCGAACGGTTGGCCGGCTACAAACGGCCCCGAGCGCTGCACCTGCTCGATCAGTTGCCCCGTACCACCACCGGCAAGCTGGTTCGCTCGACCGACGCGCTGCGCTCGGCGGTCACCCCGTGACCGGGCCGCTGCACCACCTCGACGTCGACCTGCGCGCTCGCCCGCGCGGCGACCGCCAGGACGAGGCCCCCGCCCAGCCGTGGGTGACCGACCCGCAGGAGCTCGGCGCCGGGAACCGGCCGCAACGGCAGCCCCGGTGGCGGCATCAACCGGCGCAGCCCGCCGCCGCGCAACCCCCGCCCGAGCGCCTTGCCGACCGCCTCCTTGGCGGTCCACAGGCGCAGGAAGTCCACCGTCCGGCCGGCCTCGGGCCGATCGCCCAACCAGGCCAGCTCGGCGGGCGCGAACCAGCGGCGGGCCAGCGCGAGCGCCGGCAGCGGGCGGATCCGCTCCACGTCCACCCCGACCGCGCCGGCCCGACGGGCGGCGACCACCACCAGCCCGGCGGTACGGCTGACGCTGACCGCCAACTCGACCGACCCGGCCACCTCGTCGACCCGGACGACCGGCCGTCCCTCGCGGTCGTGCGCCAGCACCAGCTCGGCGTCCGCGCGACCGAGCAGCAGGGCACCCGCCCGCCGCACCAGCACAGCGGCCCGATCCGGCTGACCGCCGGTGTCCCGGCCGACCCACACGTAGACGGTGTCCCGACCGGACACCGTCAGCTGAGCCACGCAGAGAGGGTATCCATGAGAGCCGAGGTCCGCGCCTTCGTCGTCGAGCAGCTCGCCGACATGAACTACGACGTCGAGGGGCTCGACGACGACACCACGCTCGGCCCGTCCGGCGTCGACCTGGAGTCTCTCGCCCTGGCCGACCTGTCCGTCCGGGTCGAGGACCGGTACGGCCTGACGTTCGCCGACGACGAGTCGGAACAGCTGGCCCTCATGACGGTCGGCGAGTTCACCACGATGGTCGCCAATCGCGTCACCGAGGCGACGAGCGACAAAGGCTGATGAGCGGTCAGCCCGATCTGGGGCGAGCTGACCTGATGACCATGCTCGCCGAACTCGCCGCGAAACCGGCTGCCGAGGTGTCCGACCGGATCGGCTCGATGGAGCTTGCCTGGCTGGTGCACCTCGTGGAGCAGCGCTACGAACGCCGGCTCGACCTCACCGACGACGAACTGGCCGGCATCCGCACCGTCGACGACGCACTGGTGGTGTTCCGGGCGTCGCTGACCGCCTCCGCAGATGGTTGAGGCGCGCGTCGCCCAGCTCACCGGTGTGTACGCGGTCAGCGCCCTGGGGCGGGGCGCCGACGCGCAGCTCGCCGGTGTGTTGGCCGGGGTGCCGGCGTTCGGACCGGTGGGCCGATTCGACACCGCCGCCCGCCGGGTCACAGTGGCGGCCACAGTGCCCGAGGTCGCTCCCCTCGCCGACGAGTTGGCCGCCGCTATCGACGCGGCCTGCCGGGCAGCCGGTCTGGACCGCGCGCAACGCACGGGGTGCGCCCTGCTGCTCGCCGTGCACGGCGGCCCAACCCTCGGTGCGGGCCCGGCCGCCGGCGCAGGCCCGGCCCTCGGTACGGCGCCGGCCGTGCTCGCCGGTCAGCTCGCCGCCCGATGTGGACTCTCGGGTCACACCCGGGTCTACACCAGCGCCTGCGTGTCGGCGAGCACGGCGGTGGCCGACGCCGCCGCCCGGATCACCCGGGGTGACGTCGAGCGGGTGGTGGTCGCGGCCGGCTACCTGGTGGAGTCGGACCAGTTCGCGCTCTTCGACGCCGGTCGTGCCCTCGCTGTCGACGGGGCGGTCCGTCCGTTCAGCGCCGGCCGCCGGGGGTTGCTGCTGGGTGACGGCGTGGCCGCTGTGGTGCTGGAGTCGAGCACCGTCCGACGACGCGGTGTCGATCCGGTGGCCACAGTGCTCGGTTGGGGGCGGGCCGGTGACGCGTTCCATCCCTGCCAGCCGGAGCCCGGTGGCACCGGGCTGGCCCGCGCGGTGGACGGCGCGCTGCGCCGGGCCGGGCTGCCACCACAGGCCGTCGGCTACGTCAACGCCAACGCCACCGGTACCGCGCAGAGCGACGCCGCCGAGGCGGCCGCCCTGCGTCGGGCCCTCGGCGGGCATGGCACCCGCGTCCCGGTCAGCTCGACGAAGTCGGTGCACGGGCACGCGCTGGAGGCGTCCGGGTTGCTCGAACTGGTGGTCACCGCGCTCGCGCTGCGCCACGGCGACCTGCCGGTCAACGCCGGCTGGCTGGGCCCCGACGACTCCTGCCCCCTGAACGTGGTCAAGGACCGTCCCCAGAAGACCGGAGCCACCCACGCCCTGACCCTGAACGCCGCCTTCGGCGGCGCCAACACCGCTCTCCTGGTCGGCGTCGGATGACCACCCCCCACTCCCCGCGATCGTGCACTTTCCGCCCCGACGAATCCGACCACGCACCCGGACCGACGACCGAAACCGCAAGATCGCCGGGGGAGAGGGCTCGGGCCTCCTGGCCCGAGGGTGAGGACGTCGTGGGCAGCGCGGCGGGGGTGCCGGGGTTCGTGCACTCGGACTTCGCGCCGGTGGTGGTGGCCGTCGCGGAACGGTGTCTGCGGCGGGGGTACGGGCCGGCGGGAGTACCCGCCGGGGTGCGGACGGGGATCGTGCTGGTCAGCGCCAGCGGTGATCTCGCCAGCGCCCGGCACGTACGGGCCACCGTCGAGGCCGGCGGGCGGATCGGCCCGCTGTTCTTCTTCCAGTCCGTGCCCAACAGCGTCGCCGGGCACCTCGCGGCCCGGTGGGACCTGCGCGGCCCGGTGGTCTGCCTCAGCCCGACGGGCGACCCGTACGCCGACGGCGTCGCCGAGGCCGACCTGCTGCGCGACGACGGCGACGCCGACGAGGTGTTGCTGATCCTGATCGAACAGGCACCCGACACGCCGACCGAGGCGGTCGCGGTGCTGCTGGGGGGAGGAGCACGACCATGAGGACACGGGGACTGCGCGGCGCACTGGCCGCCGACACCGAACTGGGTGCGGGCAACGTCCTGGCCCGGGTGCTGGCGCACGGCGCCGACCCGGACGGGCCCGGCCTGACCTTCGACACCGCCGTCGACGGGCACCCCGCCGAGACGCCACTGACGCTGGGGCGGCTCGACGAGCGGGTCGCCGCCCGCGCCGCCTGGCTGCACGAACAGGGGGTACGCCCGCGCGACCCGGTCGCCGTCTGGGCCACCGCCGCCGCCGACATGGTGCTCAGTTACCTGGCGCTGGCCCGGCTCGGGGCGATCCCGGCGCTGATGAACGGCAAACTCCGCCCGGAGATCGCCGCCGAGTACATCCGCCGCCTGCGGGGCGTCGGTGTGCTGGCCGACGACGAGCACACCACGCTGCTTGCCGGGCACGACCTGGGCGTACCCGTGCTCGGCACCCCCGCGCAGGCCGGCGCGGGCGATCCGGCCACGGCCCCGGAGCACTACCGGCACCACCCGGACGACCCGATCGTGATCACCCACACTTCCGGGACGACAGGGGTGCCCAAGGCGGTGCTGCACTCGCACGCCAGCCTCTTCGCGGCCACCCGGCACCTGCTCACCATGCCGCAGGCGCAGGGCACCACCCGGATCCTCAACGCGCTGCCCGCACCGCACACCGCAACGGTGCTGATGGTCAACCAGGCGCTGGGCAACCGCGCGCAGATGTTCCTGCTCTCTGAGCAGGGCGGCGAGCGGGTGCTGGACGCCATCCAACGCTGGCGCCCCGACGGGGTGTTCGGTTTCTCGGTCACCTGGGCGGAGTTGGCCCGCTTCGACCTGTCCGGGTACGACCTGGACTCGGTGCGGCTGTGGTTCAACACCGGCGACGCCTCGCACGAGCCGCACATCCGCCGCCTGGTCGCTGTCGGTTGGCACGACACCATCACCCGAGACGGGGTGGCGAAGGTGCCCGGCTCGGTCTTCATCGACGGGTTGGGCTCCAGCGAGATGGGGCACTCGATGTTCCACATCACCCACCGCGCCGACACCGACCGGTACGGCCGCTGCATCGGCCGCCCGTACCGGTTCGCCACTGTCGCGGTGCTCGACGCCGACGGCGAGCCGGTGCCGGTCGGCGAGGTGGGTTTCCTGGGCATCAACTCACCGTCGCTGTTCCGGGGCTACTGGAACGACTCGGTCACCACCTACCGCTTTCGCCAGCGCGGCTGGTACCTCACCGGTGACCTGGTCCGCGCCGACACCGACGGTCGCTACTACCACCTGGACCGGGCGGTGGACTCGGTCGACGCCGGTGACGGGCGGCGCTTCTACACAGCGCTGTCCGAGGAGCGCATCCTCGCCGCGTGCCCCGACGTCACCGACTGCACCGTGGTGATCGTCGCCGAGGCCGGCGCGGTCGTCACCGACGTGCTGCTGGAGTTGGCCGCCGGCGTCGACGAGACCGAGGACCGCACCGAGCGGGTGCGCGCCGCCCTCGGCCCGGACGTCGGCGCCACGCTGCGCCGGGTCGTGCCGGTGCGCTCCGCCGACATCCCGGTCACCGTGACCGGCAAGGTCCGCAAGGTGGTCCTGCGCGAGCGCTACCTCACCGAGGCCACGTCATGAGCGAGCGAAGCGGAGCGGCGGCGTGACCGCGTTGATCACGGGGATGGGTCTGTTCACACCGGTCGGGCGGGGTGTCGAGGAGACCTTCGACGCGCTGACCACCGGCCGGTCCGGGCTGACCCGCCCGCCCGAGGGGCACCCGGTGAGCACGTCGCTGGACGTCGCCGGCCTGCTGCCCGACATCGACCCGCGCACCGTCGCGTCCGGGCCGGAGACCCGGGTGCTGGACCGGGTCGTCGTCCTCGCCCTGCTCGCCGCCGCCGACGCTCTCACCGACGCCGGCATCGAGGTGGGCCGCGACGTCGAACCCGACCGCATCGGTGTGATCGTCGGTGGGGTCGGCGGGATGGCCACCCTGGAGTCGCAGGTGCTGGCCCGGGCGGCCCGGGGTCGGGCGGCGGTCAGCCCGTACCTGCTCACCGGGATCCTGCCGAACATGCCGGCGGCGCGGATCGCCATCGCGCACGGCATCCGGGGCTACAGCTCGTCGGTCGGCACCGCCTGCGCCTCCGGCGCCCAGGCGGTCGCCGACGGGGTGCGCCTCATCGCGACCGGAGAGGTCGACGTGGTGCTCTGCGGGGCCAGCGAAGCACCGCTCTTCCCGACCTTCGCCGACACCTTCGGCAACGCGCGGGCGTTGGCGCGCGCCGGCACCGACCCGGGCCGGGCGAGTCGGCCGTTCGACACCTCCCGCAGCGGGTTCGTCCTGTCCGAGGGTGCCGCGCTGCTGGTGCTCGAACGCGCCGAGCACGCCGCGGCGCGCGGCGTCGCCGGGTACGCCGAGGTGGCCGGCCACGGCGCGACGACGGACGCGTACCACCCGACCGCCCCCCGCCCGGACGGCGCGGGCGCGGCGGCGTGCATCCGCCGGGCGCTGCGCAGCGCCGGTGTGCCGGCGGCGGCGGTCGGTTACGTCAACGCGCACGGCACCGGCACGAAGCTCGGTGACATCGCGGAGACCACCGCGCTGGCTGACGTCTTCGGCGTCGGCGGTGTGCCGGTCAGCTCCACCAAGGCGCTCACCGGTCACCTGCTCGGTGCCTCCGGGGTGCTGGAGGCGGCGGCCACCGCGTTGGCGCTCGGTCGGGGGCTGCTGCCGCCGACGTACCACCTCGACGATCCGGATCCGGCCTGCCCGGCGGACCACATCCGTGGCACGCCCCGCAAGGCCGACCTGGAGTACGCGGTCACCAACTCGTTCGGGTTCGGCGGCCAGAACGTGAGCCTGCTGCTGGCCCGCGTCGCCGAGCCGAGGGGGTGATCGAGGCGGCATCCCGGGCGGGGTGTGCCCGGACGGCAACACAGGGGGAATCGGGTGGGAAGGGTTTCAGGGGACATGGACATCCGTGGTATCGACCACATCGAACTCTACGTGGGGGACGCCCGACAGGCGGCCTTCTACTTCAGCACCGCCGTCGGCTTCGAGATCTGTGGCCAGGGTGGTCCGGAGACCGGGCTGGCGGGACAGCGCTCGCTGCTGCTCTGCCACGGCGACATCCGGTTGCTGCTCACCTCCGGGCTGAGCGCCGAGCATCCGGCGGCGCGGTACGTGCAACGCCACGGTGACGGCATCGGCGTCGTCGCCGTCGAGGTCGACGACGTGCCGGCCGCGTACGCCGAGCTGGTGGGTCGGGGCGCGACCGGGGTGACGCCGCCGACCACCCACACCGGGGCGGACGCCGAGGTGGTGATCGCCGAGGTGGACGGCTTCGCCGACGTGCGGCACCGGCTGGTGCAGCGCCGTGGCGCGGGGCGTGCGTTCCTGCCCGGCGCCATCACCGCGGCGACGTCCACGACGGACGGTCACCCGCCGGTGCTCGCCGAGATCGACCACCTGGCGGTCTGCGTGCCGCCCGGCCAGCTCGACGAGACGGTCCGGCACTTCGAGGCGCTGTTCGACTTCGCGCAGATCTTCGAGGAGCACATCGAGGTCGACGGGCAGGGAATGAACTCCAAGGTGGTGCAGAGCCCGTCCGGGCGGGTCACAGTGGTGCTGCTCGAACCGGACCGCACCCGGCGGCCCGGGCAGATCGACGCGTTCCTCGACCAGCACGCCGGCGGGGGAGTGCAGCACCTGGGGCTGCGCACCGACGACATCGTCGGCGCGGTCGAGGCGCTGGGCCGGCGCGGGGTGCGCTTCGCCGGCACCCCCGCCAGCTACTACGACGCCCTGGAAGCGCGGGTCGGTCGGATCGACGCCCCACTGCACCGGCTGCGCGAGCTTGGTGTGCTCGTCGACTCCGACCACGACGGCCAGCTGTTGCAGATCTTCGCCGAGTCGATGCACGTGCGTCGCACGCTCTTCCTGGAGCTGATCGAGCGACGCGGCGCGCGCGGCTTCGGCAGCGGCAACATCAAGGCGCTCTACGAGGCCAAGGAACGGGAACTGGCCGCCGTGGCGGCCACACCACAGGGGGTGGGGGCATGACCGCGACCGACTACGAGCCGACGTTGACCGCCGAGGAGCAGGCGCTGCTGCCGTCCGACGACGACGTGCGGCACTACGCCGAGCACGGCTGGTACCTGTCGAAGAAGGTGTTCACCGACGACGAGGTGGACGCCCTCGCCGCCGCCACGCAGCGCTACTACGACGGGGAGCGGGACCGGCGGCTGCCGGTACGTCCACCGAAGCTGGCCTACTGGGAGCAGTCCAAGGGCCCGGTGCAGCGGCACAACGACTACGTCCACCACGAGCACGACGGGCTCGGCGCGATCCTGCGCAAGCCGCTGCTCGGCGCGGTCGCCGCCCGGCTCGCCCAGGCCGACGAGATCCGGGTCTTCCAGTCCACGCTGATCTACAAGCCGCCGATCTCCGGCGAGCCGAGCAACATCGTGCCCTGGCACTTCGACAAGCACTACTGGGCGTCCTCGTCGTCGGAGAAGATGCTCACCGCGTTCATCCCCTTCCACGACTGCGGGGAGGAGATGGGCACCATCACCATGGTCGACGGTTCGCACCGGTGGAAGGAGATCGGCGCGGACGACACGGTGGTGCGGCACTTCGCCGACCGGGACCGCAGCCAGCTCGAGGAGATGCTGGCCGAGAACGCCGCGTACAACGGCGCGGAGATCCGCAAGATCCCGATGGTGATCCCCAAGGGACACGTGAGCTTCCACCACTGCCGCACCTACCACGGCAGTGGCCCCAACGTCAGCGGTCGTCCCCGACAGGCGATCTCGCTGCACCTGCAGGACGGCGACAACGCCTGGCGGGAGTATCCGCTCTCCGACGGCACGCTCGCCGCGTACAACCACGACGTGTTGGTCCGCCGCACCCACGACGGGCGGCCGGACTACGCGGACCCCGACTACTGCCCGGTCATCTGGCGCCACCGCGCCCAGCAGGGAGGCTGACATGTCACGGTACGACTGGGGTAAGACGCACCCGGGCATCGAGCGGTTGGAGCGGGCGGTGACCGACCGGCGCGACGCCGTGGTCAAGCACCCGCTCTACGCCAACCTCGACACCCACGAGGCGCTGGTCACCTTCATGCAGCACCACGTCTTCGCGGTCTGGGACTTCATGTCCCTGCTGAAGTCTCTGCAACGGCAACTGACCTGCGTCACGGTGCCGTGGATCCCGACCGGCCCGACCGGTAGCCGCCGCCTCATCAACGACATCGTCATGGTCGAGGAGAGCGACGAACTGGGCGGCGGCTACATCAGCCACTTCGAGCTGTACGTGCAGGGCATGGCCGAGGCCGGCGCGGACACCACTGCGGTGAACGCGCTCATCGACCTGCTGCGCGCCGGCCGACCGGTCACCGAGGCGCTCGCCGAGGCCGGGGTGCCGGCCCCGTCGGCGAGGTTCGCCGCGACCACCTGGCAGATCATCGAGTCCACCCCGGTGCACTGCCAGGCGGCGGCCTTCGCGTTCGGTCGGGAAGACCTGATCCCGGACATGTTCACCCAGGTCGTCTCGGTCAACGAGCACAGCAACCGGCTGCACACGTTCGTCGACTACCTGGAGCGGCACATCGAGGTCGACGGCGAACAGCACACCCCGATGGCCATGCAGATGCTCGCCGACCTGTGCGGCGACGACGACACCAAGTGGCAGGAGTGCGCCGACACCGTCAACACCGCCCTCGCCGCCCGGGCTCGGCTCTGGGACGACATCCTGGCCGCCATCAAGGGGCCCGCGTGACCGACGCCGACCCGGTCCGGCTCTACCGCACGGTCCGGCTGATCCGCCGGTTCGAGGAACGGGCGGTGGAGCTGGTCCACGGCGGGCAGATCGTCGGCGGCATCCACCCGTACCTCGGTCAGGAGGGGATCGCCGCCGGCGTCTGCGCCGCGCTGGACGCCGACGACGTGCTCGCCGGCACCCACCGCGGGCACGGGCACGTCCTGGCCCGCGGGGCCGACCCGGCCCGGATGCTCGCCGAGCTGTGCGGCCGGGTCACCGGCCTCAACGCCGGCCGGGGCGGTTCGATGCACGCCGCCGACCTGAGCATCGGCGTGCTCGGCGCCAACGCGATCGTCGGCGCCTCCGGGGCGATCATCACGGGCGCGGTCTGGGCCCACCGCCGCCGGGGCCGCGACACCGTCGGGGTGAGCTTCTTCGGCGACGGCGCTGTCAACGAGGGGATGCTGCTGGAGGCGTTCAACCTGGCCGCCCTGTGGCGGGTGCCGGTGCTGTTCGTCTGCGAGAACAACGGCTACGCCACCACCATGCCGGTCGCCGGCGCGGTGGCCGGCAGCATCGCCGGCCGGGCCGCCGCGTTCGACATCCCGGCCGTGCAGGTCGACGGCCAGGACCCCGAGACGGTACGCGTCGCCGCGTGCGCCGCCGTCGACCGGATGCGCGCCGGCGGCGGCCCCGAGCTGATCGAGGCCCGGACCTACCGCTTCGACGTCCACCACACCTTCGAACACGCGGTACGCCTCGACTACCGGCCACCCGACGAGGTGACCCGTGGTCGGGCCCGGGACCCGGTGCGCATCCAGGGCGAACGCCTCACCGACACCGACCGCGCGGCAGTGGACGCCGATGTCGAGTCGACCCTCGACGCGGCGGTGCGGTTCGCCCTGGCCAGCCCGGAACCCGACCCGGCCGACGCGTTGACCTACCTGTACGCCAGCGGCATGACCGCCCGCACCGGAGGTGGCTGAGGTGCCCCGACTGTCGTACCGTCGGGCACTGACGCGGGCCCTCGGCGACGAGTTGGCCCGCGACGAGGCGGTGTTCCTGCTCGGCGAGGACGTCCAGGTCGGGGCGTCGCTGGTGACCACCGGGCTGGCCAAGCGGTTCGGCACCGAACGGGTCCGCGACACCCCCCTGTCCGAGCAGGCGTTCACCAGCTTCGCCACCGGGGCGGCGCTGGCCGGGCTGCGGCCGGTGATCGAGTTCCAGATCCCGTCGCTGCTGTTCCTGGTCTTCGAGCAGATCGTCAACCACGCGCACAAGTTCCCGTTGATGACCGGCGGGCAGTGCCGTGTCCCCGTCACCTACCTGGTGCCCGGGTCCGGTTCGCGTACCGGGTGGGCCGGGCAGCACTCCGACCACCCGTACAGCCTCTTCGCCCACGTCGGCGTGGTCACCGTCGTGCCGGCCACCCCGGCCGACGCGTACGGGCTGCTGGTCACCGCGATCCGCCACGACGACCCGGTGGTGGTGTTCGCGCCGGCCGGTGCAATGGACGTGCGGGACGACGTCGACGACCTGGCGCCGGTGCCGCTGGGTCGGGGCCGGATCCACCGCTTCGGCGACGACGTGACGGTGGTCGCGATCGGGCACCTGGTGCACGACGCGCTCGCCGTCGCCGAGGAGTTGGCCGAGCAGGTCTCGGTGGAGGTGTTCGACCCGCGCACCCTGTACCCGTTCGACATCGACGGTCTCACCGAGTCGGTGGCCCGCACCGGACGCCTCGTGGTGTTCGACGACGGCAACCGTTCCTGCGGGATGGCCGCCGAGATCATTGCGAGCGTGGTGGAGCGGGTCCGGCTGCTCGCCCCGCCGCGCCGGGTCACCCGCCCGGACGGGGCGGTGCTGCCGTTCGCCCCCGCACTGGACCGGGCCGTACAGCCCGGCCGGGACCAGCTCGCCGCCGCCATCCACCTGACACTGAAGGACGGATCATGAGCGACCCGAACTATCCGTGGCCGGCGGCCGACCGGGCCTGGACCGACCTGCCGGAGTCTGGCCGACGGGCCATGGTGGCCAGTGGGGCGGCGGCCTGGGAGCAGGTGTTCCACGGTCGGGCCACCTACAACAAGCAGTGGCGGTTGGCCCGCCCCCCGGTGCTCGCCGCCGACGCCTGGCGGCAACTCAACGAGGTCTGCGACCGGCTCGCCCAGCTCATCCTCGACGCCTGCCGTCGGCGGGCCGGCACCGCCGGTGAGCTGCGCCGCCTGCTCGGCGTACCGGCGGGGGAGACCCGGCTACTGGACGAGGCCGAGCCGCTGACCGAGGCGCTGCTGGCCGCGTACCGCCCGGACGTGATCTTCTCCGCCGGGGTGCCGAAGTTCGTCGAGTACAACATCGACAGCAGCCTCGGCGGCGGGTTCGACGCGGACACCGTGATCCAGCGGTACGAGGGCCTCTACCGGGAGCACGGCATCCTCGACGACCTGCCGGTGCGGGCCGCGCCGTCGCTGCTGGACCAGCGGTTCGTGGCGATCCGCGAGGAGCTGCGGCTGCCCGAGGGCGCCCGGGTGGCGCTGCTGATGGACTTCGACGGCGACTACCCGGGCCTCGACGACCCGCAGACGTTCATCCGGATCCTCGACCCCCTCGCCGTACGGGCCCGGGACTTCGGCATCGACCTGGTCATCGCGCCGGTCGCCACCGCCACGGTGGACGTCGACAACCGCCTGGTCGTCGACGGCGCGCCGGTCGACGCGCTGTTCCGGTTGTTCGTGCCCAACCGGGTCACAGCGACCGCCGGTCTGGACGCGGTGGCAGTGGCCCTCGCCGCCGGCACCCTACCGATGTTCGTGTCGGCGGCGGCCTGGCTGCTCGGCAACAAGACCACGTTCGGTTGGCTGTGGGAGGACGTGGACGGGCTGCCCGCCGACGACCAGGCGCTGATCCGCCGGCACGTGCCGTACACGGTGCCGTTGACCGCCGCGGTGCTCGACCGGGCCATCGCCGAGCAGGCCACGCTGGTGGCGAAGCCGGCCGACGGTTCGGCCGGGCACGGCGTGCTGCTCGGCCCGGAGTTGAGCGCGGCGGACTGGGCCGACGGTGTGCGGGCCGCCGTCGACCAGGGCGGCGCCATCCTCCAGGAGTACCTGCCGACCGACCGGGTGTCGATGGACTTCGTCCAGATCGAGACGGGTGAGACGGTCACCGCCGACGTCCCGTACTCCCTGGCTCCGTACCTGTTCGGTCGGCACGCCTCCGGCGGCCTGGCCAGGGTCGGCTACCCAGGCTGCGACGGCATCCTCAACCTGGCCCACGGCGTCCTCCTAACCGGAATCCTCCTGACCGACTGACCCCGCCCTCCCTCCCGGTTGATCATGGGGTTAGCGGGGCGTCGGGCCGCTCCCGGCCCCGCCAACCTCATGATCACTGCGGCCGGGGGAGCCGGTGAGAGAGGGTGCGGAGGGTTTGGGCTGTCGCTATGGCGTCGCTGCGGGCGCTGCCGTGGCGGCCGTCGGTGCTGTAGAGGGTGGGGTCGGCCGTCAGGGGATGGTCGGTCAGGTGCACGTGAATCGTTCTCAGCCGTTCGGCGAGGGTGGCCGTGTGGGCGGACAGGCGGCGCATTCGTTCGCCCAGGCCGGGCCGGACGTGCTCGGGCACCGCCGGGCTGTGCGAGACGTCGAACATGCCCACTGTGATCACTTCGGCGCCCACATCCCGCAGCGCGCTGATCATCGCGGTCAGCTCCGCGTCCACCGCCTCCGCGTCGTACGCCCTGTGGAAGGCGTCGTTGCCGCCGCAGACGACAAGCGCCAGGTCAGGTGCGAAGGCCAGCGCCGAGGCGAGCTGGGTGGCCCGCACCTGGTACGCGCGCAGCCCGCGTCGACCCAGATTCCGGTACGCCAGCTCGGGGCGTACGGCGGTCAGCTCGGCGGCGACCCGGTCGACCCACTGCACGTCCGGGTAGCCCGGTGTCGGCTCACACATGCCCTCCACGACGCTGTCGCCGAGCGCCACGAACCGCCGCCACGGGTGCCCGTTCAGCAGTTCGGCGGCCTCCCCGGGGCGCAGGCAGTACGGGTCCGTCGATTCGGTGAGCGTCGATGGCATGCCGGCACGCTAGCCGACCGCCGGGCTGCCCTGCCAGGCTCAGCCGGTCAGGCTGACCTCGGCCAGGTAGACACAGGTCCGCCCCTCGTGCGACGAGTAGTAGCTCACCCACAGCAGGCCGTCGTGCCAGACCAGGCCGGGGTAGCTGGTGTCGCCGCCGGACGGCAACGCGACCAGCTCGGTCAGCTCGCCGCGGTCCGGGTCGACGACGCAGATCGCGGTGCGGACCTCGCCGTCGTGCAGGCGCACCCCGGCCAGCAGCAGCCCGTCGGGCAGTCGGAGCAGCGTCGGCCCGCCCACCTGGACACCCAGATCCGTCCAGGTCCAGTCCCGGTACGGCGGCTCGGCCCTGCCGAGCTGCGCGCTCGCGGTGGCCGCGTCCCGTCGCAACAGGCAGAGGGCGGTGCCGTCCGGGGCGAAGACCAGACCGGACTCGTTGGGGTACCCGTCCTCGAACAGCGTCGGCACCAAGGGCCGCAGGTCCACCCCGTCAGTGCTGCGGTAGAGCCGGGCGAACCTCGGCTCCCGGGTGGCGTAGCCCACGCCGTACATCGTGTCGTCGTGCCAGGCCGCCCGCCACACCCAGACGCCCGGCTCGCCCACCGGGGTCGGACCGCCCCAGGTGTGCCCGTCGGTGGAGAGCCAGGTCACCGTCTGAAACGTCTTCGTGGCCGCGCCGGTGGCGGCCGCCGCCAGCAGTTGCAGCCGCCCGTCGGGTCGCGACACGAAGCGCGGATCACGTAGGTCGGCGCCGGCCTGCGCGATGACGGTCGCGGAGGTCCAGGAGCGGCCGTCGGCCGACGTCAGCACCCGGATCACGCCGTCGTCGCTGAGGTGGGTGCGGGCCTCCCGGAAGGCGCAGAACCAGCTTCCGGCGTACCGGACGAGGTCGGTGAACGCGCTGTGCGGCGCGCTGTCGCCGATGCGGCGCACGGCGGTGACCTCGGCGGTGCGGCGGCGGGTGGGTGACGACGTCATACGCGGCGGCCTCCAGGTGCGGTGACGACGGTCGACGCTAGCCGTCCCCGGCCGACGCCCGCGCGGCCAGCAGCCGAACGTCCGACGAACAACGCGCGGACGCTGTCGGATTGGCGTCGTGGACGGCGCCGCGTCGGCGCGCTGCTGTGGGCTGGTGGCACCTGCCGCCCACCATGGGCGGTGGGCCGACGGCAGAGTCCATCGGCGAGGGAGGTGACCGCGTGCTCGGTTCGTTCCTTCAGGCCCTCGCGTCGAAACTGGTCGAGGAGATCCTCAAGCTTCTGGTTCAGTGGCTGGCGCCGAAGGCGCTGCGGTCGGTGCCGCACCCGGCCTCGCCGAACTGCCCACGCTGCGGCGGGTACGGTGTCCGCCGCTGGGCGCCCGGCGGCATCTGGATGTTCCTGCCGTCACTGCTGGCCTTCGCCTGGGGTTTCGGGTTCACGCTGCTGGGTGTGCCGGTGGTCGTGCTCACCGTGGTCGCGGTGGTGGTCTCCGACGGCGTCGGCGGAGTACCGACCGCGCTGCTCGCGCCACTTGGCCTGTTGGTCCCCGCCGCGCTGATGGTCGCGGGCGCGTTCGGCCTGGCCCACTACCACAGCTACCCGCCGAAGTGGTGCGCCCGTTGCCACGGTCGGTGGCCACGCCGGGACCGGGACGAATACCTACGGGCGTCGGCGCCGGTGGTGACCTGCGGCTGCGGTCAGCGGCTCCGGGTGCCCCGGACGGCAGCCGGGACGCGACTGCGCTGCCCGCGCTGCCGTACCGAACACGCCACCCCGGCTGCCGCCGAGCGCTGACGGGCCGGGGCCTCCACGGGTTCAGCGCGCCACGCTGTGCTCGGCGAGAAGTTCGCCGTCGCAGGCGGGGTCGCCCACGCCGGAGCAGCCGAAGTCGATGACCGCGGCGAGCCGGCCGTCGCGGACCAGCAGGTTGCCGTCCGCGACGTCGCCGTGGAACCAGACCGCCGGCCCGGTCCAGGTGGTGTCGAGGGCGGCCTGCCAGATGCCGGTGACGACGTCGACGGGCACCCGGTCGCGATGCGTCTCGATCGCCGCGCGGGTCTCGGCGTCGTAGGTGGACAGCGGACCGCCCCGCCAGGCGCTGTGCGGGCCGGCCGCCGGGCCGTCGGTGGCGTCCGCTGCGCGCAGGGCGCGCAGGAAGGCGGCGAGGTCGGTGGCGAACCGGGTCAGGTCGTCGATCCGCTCAGCGCGGGCGGTCCGCCCGTCGATCCACCGGTACACCGACCACGGGTACGGGTAACCCGCCCCGGGCCGGCCGTGACCGAGTGGGGTCGGCACCTCCACCGGCAACTGTGGCCCGAGCACCGGCAGCCAGCGCTGCTCCTTGGCGACCTGGAGGGCGTACCCGGCGCCGCTGGGCAGCCGCACGCTCATGTCCTCGCCCAGGTGGAACGTGCGGTTGTCCCAGCCGTCCACAGCGACGGGGCGGATCGGCAGCTCCGCCCACCGGGGAAACTGCTCGGCCACCAGTCGGCGGACCACTGCCACGTCGATCCGGTCGGCCACGGCATCGTCGGTCACGGGGACGCCCGGCGGCGGCTGCGCGCTCATCGGTCCGAGCCTGCGGCAGCCGCGCCGGGCCCGCAACCGGTTTGCCGCGCGTCCGGGTGGTGACGGCAGGAGTGGCGCAGGTCGGGTCAAATGGAGGTCGTGGCGACCATCCGCGCTCGACTAGCCGCCGTCCGCGCCGCCTGGCGTACCGGTGCCCCCACCGCAGCCCCCGTTCGCCCGACCCGCGGTGGACGGCCTCGGCCGGCTACCGTCGCACCGCGCGCCCTACACCCCCGCCGACCGTCGACAACCCGGCTGGAGTTGGCCCCGAGCGCCTCCCTGGAGCTCAGACCGGACCCGTGGCAACGGTTGCTCGGCCTGGGGAGCATCCTGTCGGTGATCGTCCTCGCCGTCGGGCTGTACGTCACCAACGCCGCCAACCGGGCGCAACAGGAGGCCGACCGGGAGCAGCGACGCCTCACCGCGCAGGGGCAGATCACCGACCGTTTCACCGCCTCGATCGAACAGTTGGGGCAGCCCGGCGCCGAGAAGGTGGACGTGCGCCTGGGTGCCATCTACGCCCTGCGACGGATCATGCGTGACTCCGCGGCCGATCGTCCTGCCGTGGTGGAGATCCTGTCGGCGTTCGTCCGCGTCCACTCCGTCGGCGGGACGGCCGCTCGCACCCCGGCCCGCAGCGACAAGACCACGGGGGCGGCCGCCGTCGAGGACACCTTGGCACTGCCCCCGGTGGACATCCAGGCCGCCCTGGCCGCGCTGGGCGACAGTGACTCGATCGGCGGCCGGCCGGATCTGACCCGTGTCGACCTGTCCCGCACCGACCTGCGCGGGATGGACCTGGCCGGAATGGACCTGAGCCTGGCGAATCTGGCAGGGGCGAACCTCTCCGACGCCGACCTGACCGGCGCAGACCTGGCCGGGGCCAACCTGACCGACGTCGAACTGATCGACACGCAGTTGCGCGGCGCCAACCTCAGCGGGGTGGACCTGCAGGACGTGCAGATGGACCGGGCGCGACTGGACCACGCCACCTTGACCGGGTCGAGCCTGGTCGAGGCGAGCCTTCGTTTTGCCGTGCTGACCGACGCGGACCTGTCCGCCGCCGACCTGACCGACGCGGACCTGACCGGCGCGGACCTCACGGGCGCGGACCTGTTCGGCGTCGACCTGCTCGGCGTCGTTCTGACCGAGGCGAACGTCGAGCGGGCGAGACTGCTCTCGGATTGGAACATCCGGTGCGCTGTCGTGGACCAGACGCGCCTGCCGCCCGGAGTGACCCGGCCGGCAGCCGACGCCCACCGCAACGACCCCGAGTGCCGGGCCCGTCGGGCAGAGTGGGCAGCGGTGCGGTAGGACCTCCGAGGCAGGTCAGGGTCGGTCACTGTGTGGTGACGGGGGTGGGCCGCGCCGGCGTCTCCGGGCCGGACGCCCTGCTGAGCAGCGGGTACGCGGTGACCACCAGGCACGCCGCCGCCATGGTCAGCAGGGCCGGGGTGAATCCCAGGGCGTCCACCGACCAGCCGCCGAGCAGCGCGCCGACCGGCAACCCCACGAACGCCAACGAACCGGCGATGCCGATCACGCGGGTCTGCAACTCCGGCGGCACCCGCTCGTAGAGCGCCACCCCGAGCAGCGGGTTCACCGCCGCGATGCCGATTCCGGACAGGAACGTCACCACGAGCACCACCGGCAGCTCGTCGCTGATCGCCAGCGCCACCAGCCGGGGCGTGCCGGCGACCAGCGCGCCGACCAGGAACGTCAGCCGCCGGGGCAGCCGGGGCCCGAGCGCGGTGAACACCAGGTTGCCCAGCAGCGCGCCCGCCGAGAACGCGGCCAGCACCAGGCCGAGACCGCTCGGACCGGGCAGCTCCCGGGCGACCCAGACCGGGATGTAGACGGCCACGCTGGCGTTGGCCACCATGTTCAGCGCCGAGATGACCGCGAGCATGCCGAGCAGCGGCCGGTCCCGGCCCAGGTAACTGAAGCCACCCCGCAGGGCGCGCAGGTAGCTTTCCGGCTGGGCGGGTTGCGCCGGGACGGCCGGCGGGCGGACCAGGACGCCGATGAGCAGCGCGCAGACCCCGAAGCTGGCCGCGTCGATGAGGATCGCCTCGGTCACCCCGAAGACGGCGATCAGCAGCCCGCCCACTGCGGCGCCGAACAGTGTCACCACCCGGCTGAGCCCGTCGTACGCGGAGGTCAGGCGGATCAGCGGCACTCCGGCGGCCTCCGCGACCGGGCGGAACATCACGTGCTTCACCCGGTCCCCGATGCCCCGCAGCGCGCCGGCCACCGCGACGAGCGCCACCAGCGGGACGAAACCCAACCACGGGGTCAGCGCCACGACGACCATCACCACCGCGCTGCCCGCGTCGCAGAGGATCGAGGTACGGCGCAGGCCGATCCGGTCCGCCCAGGGCGTACCCAACGCGCTGGACAGCAGGTAGGGCAGGGTCTCGGCGAACGCGACAAGACCCATCTTGGTGGGGCTGCCGGTGGTGACAAGCACCAGCCACGGAATGGTCACCACCGAGATGCGGGTACCCAGGTTGGAGATCAGGTCCGCGCTGACCAGGACGACCAGTTGCCGGCGGGGGGTCACGCCCCGACCGCCGCCGCCCGACGGGCCGCGTACCGTGCGCGCAGCGCCCGCTTGTCCACTTTCATCGACCGGTTCACCGGCAGCCGGTCGAGGAACGCCACACCGGCCGGCGCCCACATCTCGTTGAGTTCGGCGGTCACCAGCTCGATCAGTTCCGCCCCGGTGACCGTCGCGCCCGGCCCGAGCACCACGTACGCGTACGGCACCTCGCCGACCGTCTCGTCCGGCACGCCGATCACGGCGGCGGCCCGTACCTGGGGGTGCCCGACCAGCACGTCCTCGATGGGACGGCAGAAGATCGCCCAGTTCCGGCGATGCGTGACGATCATGTCGTGCGCCCGGTCGACGAGGTAGAGGTAGCCGTCGTCGTCGAGGTGGCCGATGTCGCGGGTACGCACCCACCCGTCGACGAGCGTCTGCGCGGTCAGCTCGGGCTGACCGTGGTAGCCGGCGAAGCTCAGTCGGGTCCGCACCCACACCTCGCCGTCGCGGCCGGTCGGCAGGACCGCGCCGTCGTCGTCGCGGATCTCGACGCGGACGTCGCCGTAGGGCCGCCCGCAGGAGCGCAGCCGCTCCGGGTGCTCCGGATCGTCGGTCAGCCCGGGCAGGGCGGTGATCACGACCGCCTCGCTGAGGCCGTACACGATGCGCAGCACCGGACCGAACCGCGCGATGGCCTGGCGCAGCCGGGCGGGCGCGGCGGGCCCGGCGCCCACGTTGAACATGAACATGGCGGAGAAGTCCGCGCCGACCAGCGCCGGGTGGTCCAACACCTCGTAGAGCATCGGCGGGGTGACGAAGGTCGAGTTGATCCGCTCCCGTTGCACGGTGTCCACGAAGGCCACCGGGTCCCAGTCGTCGCGCAGGAACAGCACCCCGCCGGTGAACAGGTTGAACAGTGTGGTGATCTGCCCGCTGGCCAGCCACATCGGCGAGTGCGAGAGGTGCCTTAGCAACGGGAACCCGGCGGCGCGGAAGTCGCCGGCCAGGGCGAGGATCTGGGCGTAGAAGCTCTCCCGGTGATGCACCAGCTTGGGGCTGCCGGTGGTGCCGCTGGTCTGCAGGAACGACTCGGGCGCCGGCACGGACGCCGGCAGCTCCGCCACGTCGGCGTCGGTGTCGGCGGTGAGGTCGGGGCCGGCGCCGCCCGCGCCCAGACAGCAGACCGGTGTGCCGGGCAGCGCGGCCGCCAGCTCCGGGCCCAGGCTGGCCCGGTCCCGGGCGTCGTAGACCAGGGCGTCCGGGTGGGCCAACCGGATGAACTCGTCGACCTCCCGGCGCGCGGTCACCGGGGCGACCCACATCGTCCGGCAGCCGAGCAGGTGCAGGGCGAGTTGCAGCAGTGGACCCTCCACCGCGTTCGCGACGGTCACCAGCACCGCCGACCCGGGCCGTACGCCGTGCCGGGTCAACGTCGCGGCCATCGCCCGGACCCGCGCGGCGGCCTCGGTGTAGGTGAGTCGCCGATCGGCGCCGACCAACGCCTCCCGGTCGCCGAATTCGGCGAAGAGGTCCAACACCCTGTGCACGTAGGTAGTGGTGTGCCCGGGTCCGTCAGTCATCCGGCAGCCCCCATCCGAGAAAGCGGCGGTCCCCGGGCAGCTCCCGGGAACGACGCGACGGTGGCGCGCTTGGGCGACCGCACCGCCGCCGCCTGGAAGCCTAGGCGGGAAACGGCTGGTCGGAACCGTGCCGACGGGCGGTCCGAGCGGCCCGCCGGACATTTGATCGCGTCGATCAGGTTGATTGACGCCCGTCAGCGGCGGCGGCTAGGTTTCTGGACCATCGTCCAGGCGGGCGCCGTCAGCGGACGGCCCTGGGCTGCCACACGATGGAGGTTCCATGGCAACGGCAACCCCGAAGAGATGGCCTGTCATCGCCGCTGCGGCCGCGCTGTTGGTCGCCGGCGCACCCGCCGTCGTCGCCAGCGCCGGTCCGTCCGGCACCGCCGCCAGCCGGCCCGACCGCGCCGAGTGGGCGGGCAGTTGGGCCACCGCTGTCACCCGGGGCAACTCGGTCGGGTTGACCAACACCGGCCTCAACAACCAGAGCGTCCGGATGATCGTGCACGTGTCGGTGGGCGGCCCGGCGCTGCGGGTCCGCCTGAGCAACCTCTACGGCGAGCAGGCGGTACAGGTCGGTCGCGCCACAGTGGCCCGGCCGAACACCGGCACCCCCGACGACCTCTCCGACATCGACGCCGCCTCGGTACGCCCGCTGAGCTTCACCGGTGCCACCGCGGCGACCATGAACCGGGGCGCCGAGTTGCTCAGCGACCCGTTGACCTTCCCGGTCGCGGACGACAGCGACCTGGTGGTCACTGTGCACTTCCCGACGCCGACCGGCCCGACCACGTTCCACGGGCAGTCCCAGCAGGCCAACTTCATCGGTGCCGGGGATCTGACCGGGGTGGCCGAGGGCACCGGGTTCACCACCCGTCCCACGTGCTGCTGGTTCTTCCTCTCCGGCGTCGACGTGCAGCGCAAGGGCAGTCCCGGCGCGCTGGTAGTGCTCAGCGACTCCATCGGTGACGGCAACGGCAGCACCGTCAACGCCAACCGGCGCTGGCCCGACCTGCTCTCCGACCGGCTGCTCGCCGACCGGCCGGACAAGCGCACCCCGGGCGTGCTCAACCTGAGCCTGGCCGGGAACCGGCTCAACCACGAGGGCACCGAGCCGGGCGACGGCAACTACCCGGGCTACTACCAGCTCGGCCCGAACGCGGCGGCCCGGCTCAACGAGGACGTGTTCGGCCAGACCGGGGTGCGTACCGTCGTCACCCACCTGGGCATCAACGACATCTGGATGTCGAACGACTCGCCCGAGGCGATCATCGGCACGCTGCGGCAGATCAACCAGCAGCTCCAGCAGCGCGGGCTGACCAGCCTGGTGGCCACGCTGACGCCGTACGAGGGGCACGGCGCGCCGGGCGTGTGGACGCCGCAGAAGGAGGCCACCCGCCAGGCGGTGAACGCGTACCTGCGCGGCAGTCGGGAGTTCGACGGGCTGCTCGACTTCGACCGGGTGCTGCGCGACCCGGCACGGCCCAGCCAGCTGCTGCCCGCGTACGACTCGGGGGACCACATCCACCCGAACGACGCCGGCAACCAGGCACTGGCAAACGCCGTGCCGCTGCGGCTGCTCGATCTGTGACATCGGCCGGGGGCGGCGGGTGATCCCCGCTGCCCCCGGTCACCGACATCGGCGGGGGAGGAGTTGGCCGTGGACGTGGACGAGATACTCACCGGCCTGTACAGCGAGGAGGGCCGACAGGACCCGTACCCGTGGTACGCGGACCTGCACCGGCTCGGCCCGATCAGCGCGGTGCCGGCGCGCGCCGAGCACCGGACGGTGGCCGCCGTCGCGGTCGGCTACGACCTCGTCGACGGGTTGCTGCGCGACCCGGAGTGGACGAAACAGCCGCCGCCGGGCTGGGAGGAGCAGGAGATCCTGCAGACCTTCCAGACCTCGATGATGTTCGTCAACCCGCCCGATCACACCCGGATGCGGCACGTCTTCGCCCGCACCTTCACGCCGCGCCGGCTCGGCGCGCTGGAACCGGTGATCCTGCGGGTGGTCGACGAGCTGCTGGACCGGATGGCGGACGCCGGGGATGGCGTGGTCGACTTCGTGGCCGACTTCGCGTACCCGATCCCGGCCCTGGTGATGGCCGAGTTCATCGGCATCCCGGCCGCCGAGTTGCAGTGGTACCGCGAGCGGGTGGAGTGGATCGACGAGTTCCTGGACGTGGCGGGGAAGACCCCGCAGCGGCTGGCCGCCGCCAACACCGCCGCCCGGGAGTTGCGGGCCTTCTACCGGGAGCTGCTCGGGCACCGCCGCCGGGTGCCCGGGGACGACCTGCTCACCGCGTTGGTCGAGGCGCTCGACTCCGGGGAGGTGGAGCTGACCGAGGAGGAGCTGGTCAGCAACCTGATCGTGCTGTTCAACGCCAGCTTCGTCACCACCGTCTACATGTTCAGCAACGGGCTGCCGATGCTGCTGGCCCAACCGCAGACCGTCGCGGCGCTGCCCACCGACGCCACGCTGGCGCAGGGCTGCGTGGACGAGGTGCTGCGGTTGGCGAGCCCCGTGCACTTCCTGGCCCGCGCCGCGCCCGCCGACACGGTGCTGCACGGCGTGCCGGTCGCCACCGACGACAACGTGCTGATCATGATCGGGGCGGCCAACCGGGACCCGGCCCGCTTCCCGGCCCCGGACACCTTCGACCCGACCCGTTCCGGCCCCCCGTCGCTGGCCTTCGGGGTCGGCCCGCACTTCTGCCTCGGCGCGGCGGTGTCGCGGTTGGAGGGCCGCCTCGCGTTGCCCCGGCTGTTCGCCCGGTTCCCCGCGCTGACGGTCACCGAGACGCCGACGTACAGCGGCAGCCTGTTTCTGCGCGGCATCGACACGTTGCTGGTCAGCACCGGTGGATAGGAGCGACATGGCAGTGCACCCGGAGGTGGCGGCCTACCGGGCGGCCCGCGCCGCGGCCGGCACCCCGCCGCTGTACGCACAGACCCTGTCCGAGGCGCGCGCCGCGGACCTGGCCGCGATCCGCGCCGGCAGCGGCGCGGTCGAGCCGGTGACCGAGGTACGCGACGAGCGGATCCCCGGCCCCGCCGGGGAGCTGCCGCTGCGGGTGTACCGGCCGGCCGGGTCGGGTCCGCTGCCCACAGTGCTGTACTTCTTCGGCGGCGGCTGGACGCTCGGCAGCATCGACACCGCCGACGGCATCTGTCGGCGCCTGGCCAACGCCGTGCCCTGTCAGGTGATCACCGTCGGGTACCGCCTCGCCCCGGAGCACCCCTTTCCGGCGGCGGTGCACGACTGCCACGCCGCCACCTCGTGGATCGCCCGGCACGCCGACGAGTGGGGAGTGGACCCGACCCGGCTGGCGGTGGGCGGGGACAGCGCCGGCGGGAACCTGGCCGCCGCGGTCACGCTGCTCAGCCGTACGGACGGGCCGCCGCTCGCCGCGCAGCTGCTGGTCTACCCCAACACCGACCAGAGCGGCGAACCATCCGGGGACGACGATTCGGCGTTGTTCAACCGCCGTTCGGTCGCCTGGTACCGGACGCACTACCTGGCCGACCCGGCGCACGCCAAGGATCCGCTGGCCTCGCCACTGCTCGCCGACGACCTGTCCGGGTTGCCGCCGGCGCTGGTGATCACCGCCGAACTGGATCCCCTGCACGCCGAGGGGCAGCGGTACGCCGAGCGGCTGCGCGACGCTGGTGTGTCCACCCGGCTGGAGCACTACCCGGGCATGATCCACGGGTTCTTCGCCATGCCGGGCACCTTCACCGACGGTCGGCGCGCGCAGGAAAGCGCCGCGGCCTTCCTCCGCGAGCGCTTCGGACTGCCGCCCGGGGGCGGAGCGGATGACCCGGCCGAGCTGGATGCCGCGACGGGCCCGGGGCCGGGCGATGGGTGAGCGGGTGTTGGCCGACCTGCCGGCCGTGTCGCTCGCCGACTACGCCGAGCGGGCCCGGGCCGTGCTGCCGCCGGACGTGTGGGACTACCTGGCCGGCGGCAGCGCGTCGGAGGTGACCCTCGCCGCGAACCGCCGCGCGCTGGACCGGGTCGCGGTGCTGCCCCGGGTGCTGCGCGGGGTGGACACCGTCGACCTCGGCACCCACCTGCTCGGCCGTCGGTACGCCATGCCGGTCGGGGTGGCGCCGATGGCGTACCAGCGGTTGGTGCACCCGGACGGAGAGCTGGGTCTGGCGGCGGCGGCCGGCGCGGCCGGGATCCCGTACCTGGCCAGCACGCTGGGCAGCACCCCCATCGAACAGGTCACCGGGGCGGGCGCGGACGTCTGGTTCCAGCTCTACTGGCTGCGCGACCGGGCGCTCGTCCGCGACCTGCTGGACCGGGTCGTCGCGGCCGGCTGCCGGGCGCTGGTCGTCACGGTGGACGTCCCGGTGCTCGGCCGACGCCCCCGGGACCTGCGCAACGCGTTCCGACTGCCGGCCGAGGTGGTCGCCGCGAACCTCCCCGACGGTCGCGACGCGCTGGCGCACTCCGGTGCCCCCGGGGTGTCCGCGATCGCCGCGCACACCGCCGCGTCGTTCGCGCCGGCGCTGCGCTGGGCGGACCTGGCGTGGCTGCGCGAGCAGGTCGACCTGCCGCTGGTGGTCAAAGGGCTGCTGGACCCGCGCGACGCGACCGAGGCGGTACGGGCCGGCGCGGACGCGGTGGTCGTCTCCAACCACGGGGGGCGGCAACTGGACGGCTCACCGGCGAGCGTCACCATGCTGCCGGAGGTCGTCGACGCGGTCGAGGGCCGCTGCCAGGTGCTGCTGGACAGCGGCATCCGGTGCGGCACCGACGTGCTGCGGGCCCTGGCGTTGGGTGCGGCCGGGGTACTTGTCGGCCGGCCGCTGCTCTGGGCCCTCGCAGCCGGTGGCGAACCGGCCGCCCGGGACGCGTTGGGACTGCTCGTCGCCGAGCTGACCGACGCGCTCACCCTGGCCGGCTGCGCCGACGTGGCGGCGGCCGGCGAGCTGCGTACCCTCGGGGTGGGCTGAGCGATGAGCGCCGCCGAACCGGTCGACCTGACCGTCGCCGACCTGCACCCCGCGCTGGGCGATCCGGCGCTGACCTCGATGAACTTCCTCAACGAGGTGTCCGAGCGCTACCCGGCGGCGGTGTCCCTCGCGGCCGGCCGGCCGTACGAGGAGTTCTTCGACCTCGCGGCGGTGCACCGCCACCTCGACACCTTCCACCGGCACCTCGTCGACGACCTGGGGCACCGCCCCGAGCAGGCCCGGCGGCTGCTGCTCCAGTACGGCCGGACGAAGGGCATCGTGCACCACCTGATCGCCCGCAACCTCGCTGTCGACGAGGGGATCACCGTCGACCCGGAGGACGTGGTGGTGACCGTCGGCTGCCAGGAGGCCATGTTCCTGGTGCTGCGGGCGCTACGGGCCGGGCCGACCGACGTGCTGCTCGCTGTCGCCCCGACCTACGTCGGCCTGACCGGGGCGGCCCGGCTGGTGGACCTGCCGGTGTGGCCGGTCGCCGGTGGGCCGGCCGGGGTCGACCTGGCCGACCTGGCCGCCCAGGTGCACCGGGCCCGGGCGGCGGGGCTGCGGCCGCGCGCCTGCTACCTGATGCCGGACTTCGCCAACCCCTCCGGGATCAGCATCGACACCGCACACCGGCAACGGTTGCTGGACCTGGCCGGGCAGGAGGATCTGCTGCTGCTGGAGGACAACCCGTACGGACTGTTCCACAGCGACGACGGGCCGCGCCCGCCCACCCTCAAGGCGTTGGACACCGGCCGGCGGGTCGTCTACCTCGGCTCGTTCGCCAAGACCGTGCTCCCCGGCGCGCGGGTCGGGTACGTCGTCGCCGACCAGCGGGTGGCCGGCCCGGACGGGCGGGTCGGCCCGCTCGCCGACCAACTCGCCATGATCAAGAGCATGGTCACCGTGAACACGTCGCCGATCGCGCAGGCCGTGATCGGCGGCCGGCTGCTGGAGCACGGATGCAGCCTGGTGGCCGCGAACACCCGGGAGCGGTCCGCGTACACAAGGAATCTGCGCCACCTGGTGGCCGGCCTCACCCGGCGCTTCCCCGATCAGCCGGACCGGCCCGCGGTGCGGTGGACGGTGCCGGCCGGCGGGTTCTTCGTGGTGGTGACAGTGCCGTTCCCGGTGGACGACGCGTTGCTGGACCGCTCGGGGCGCGACTACGGGGTGCTGTGGACGCCGATGGCGCACTTCTACGACGACACAGTGCCGGTCCACGCGTTGCGGTTGTCGGTCAGCGCTGTCACACCGGAGCAGATCGACGTCGGGCTGGATCGCCTCGCGGTGCTGATCACCGACGAGTTGGCTCGCCGGGCGGGTTGACACACCGCGTTCATCGGATGGCAATGCGCGACGACCCGCGTGCCGCCGTCCTGGTTGGACGGTCATAATAAGCCGCATGGTTGCCTGGGAGTACGCCCTGCTCGTCCGTCGCTATCAGGGACAGGGCCGCAATTTTCACGTCTCGTTCGTCTGGTACGCGCCGGACGGGTCACGCAAGGACATCACCGCCTACGGCGACACCGCCATCGCGCACCTCAACCGCGCCGGCCGGGAGGGGTGGGAGCTGGTCTCCGCCGCCGAGGACGTCAACAACGTCCAGGGCAGCACCGAGGTCCACCGCTACCACCTGAAGCGCCCGATGGCCTGACGGTCGCACCCCTCGCGTCGATCATGGGGTTGTGGTGGTGGACGAAAGTCGTTTACCAGCCCGGATCGGGCACCACAACTCCATGATCGACGCGGTTGAGGGCTAGCTCAGGTCGATGCCGGGGTAGAGGGGGTACGTGGCCAACAGGTCGGTGGCCTGGCGGGCGATCTTGTCGGCCAGGCCGGCGTCCAGGTTGTACTTCGCCTTCGACGGGGTGCCGTCGGCGTTGGCGCCGGCGGTGGTCTGGGTCAGCACGGTGTGGATCAGCTCGGCGGTCTGGTCCATCTCGGCGGCGCCCAGGCCCCGGGTGGTCAGCGCCGGGGTGCCGATCCGGATGCCGGACGTGTACCAGGCGCCGTTCGGGTCCTGCGGGACCGAGTTGCGGTTGGTGACGATGCCCGAGTCGAGCAGGGCCTGCTCGGCCTGCCGGCCGGTGAGCCCGTAGCCGGACACGTCGATCAGCACCAGGTGGTTGTCGGTGCCGCCGGTGACCAGCGTCGCGCCCCGGCTCAGCAGCCCCTCGGCGAGCGCCTGCGCGTTGTCGACGATCCGCTGGGCGTAGTCGGCGAAGTCGGGCCGGCGGGCCTCGGCGAGCGCTACCGCCTTGGCGGCCATCACGTGCGGCAGCGGACCGCCGAGCACCATCGGGCAGCCCCGGTCCACCTGGTCGGCCAACTCCGGCTGGCAGAGCACCATGCCGCCGCGCGGGCCGCGCAACGACTTGTGCGTGGTGGTCGTGACGATGTGCGCGTGCGGCACCGGGTCGAAGTCGCCGGTGAACACCTTGCCGGCCACCAGGCCCGCGAAGTGCGCCATGTCGACCATGAAGGTGGCGCCGACCGAGTCGGCGATCTCGCGCAGGATCCGGAAGTTCACCTTCCGGGGGTACGCCGAGTAGCCGCCGACCAGGATCAGCGGCTTGAACTCACGGGCGGCCTCGGCCACCCGGTCGTAGTCGATCAGGCCGGTCGCCGGGTCGGTGCCGTAGCTGCGCTGGTCGAACATCTTGCCGGAGATGTTCGGCCGGAAACCGTGGGTGAGGTGGCCGCCGGCGTCCAGCGACATGCCGAGCATCCGCTGGTTGCCCAGCTCGCGGCGCAGCGCGAACCAGTCGGCCTCGGTGAGGTCGTTGACCTGGCGGACCTGAGCCTTCTTCAGGGCGGGGGACTCCACCCGGTCGGCCAGCACGGCCCAGAAGGCGACCAGGTTGGCGTCGATGCCCGAGTGCGGCTGCACGTACGCGTGCGCGGCGCCGAACAGCTCCCGGGCGTGCTCGGCGGCCAGCGCCTCGACGGTGTCGACGTTCTGGCAGCCGGCGTAGAAGCGGCGGCCGACGGTGCCCTCGGCGTACTTGTCGCTGAACCAGTTGCCCATGGCCAGCAGGGTCGCCGGGGAGGCGTAGTTCTCGCTCGCGATCAGCTTGAGCGACTCCCGCTGGTCGGTCAGCTCGGCGCCGATGGCGTCGGCGACCCGCGGCTCGACAGCCCGGATCACCTCAAGGGCACTCCGGAATGCGGTGGATTCGGCGTTGCGGGACATGCGACCTCCAACAGACGTGCGGGAAGGCCCAGGCGCTCGGCAAACGTCCACGTGACGAGGCCGCTCCCCGATGGTTCTCCATCCCCACGCGCCAGTAACGGCCCGGGAGGATCCTACCGGGCCGGAACCGGCCGGTCGGGCCACCCTCCGGGAGGCGACCCCGCCGACGTGATTGGGCGGTGCGTCGCGGGGCACACGGTAGGAGACCACCGCACCGTCACGGGTGCGGCCAGGGTTCGCACAGAAGGAGTCGAGACCATGACCACACCCACCTCCGACCGGCCGCTCGCCCTGGTCACCGGGGCCTCCAGCGGGATCGGGTACGAGCTGGCGGCGCAGTTCGTCGAGCACGGCTTCGACCTGGTCATCGCGGCCGAGGACGACGGCATCGAGGCGGCCGCGCAGAAGCTGCGCCGCGACGGCGGCCCGCAGATCTGGTCGGTCCGCGCCGACCTGGCCCGCGAGCAGGGCGTGACGGAACTGGTGTCCGCCGTCACCGCGACCGGACGGCCGCTGGACGCGCTGGCGCTCAACGCCGGTCGGGGCGCCGGTGGCGCCTTCGTCGGCGGCACCGACCTCGCTGACGAGTTGGAGATCGTCGACCTCAACGTGCGCTCGACGGTGCACCTGGCGAAGCGGCTGCTGCCCGGGATGGTCGAGCGGGGCACGGGCCGGGTCCTCTTCACCTCGTCGATCGCCTCCACCATGCCGGGGCCGTTCCAGGCGGTCTACAACGCGTCGAAGTCGTTCGTGCAGTCCTTCGCCGAGGCGCTGCGCAACGAGCTGAAGGACACCGGTGTCACGGTGACCTCGCTGATGCCCGGGCCGACCGACACGGAGTTCTTCGACCGGGCCGACATGGAGGACACCCGGGTGGGCTCGGGCAAGAAGGACGACCCGGCGAAGGTCGCCGAGCAGGGCTTCGAGGCGATGATGAGGGGTGATCAGACGATCACGGCCGGCTCGCTGATGAACAAGGTGCAGACCGCCGCCGGCAAGATCATTCCGGACAAGCTCAAGTCCGAGCAGCACCGCCGGATGGCCGAGCCGGGATCGGGCAGCTGACCCGTGGCGCACGACGAAGGGCCCGGCATCGTGCCGGGCCCTTCGGTGTGAACGGGTGCCTCAGGCCGTCACCGCATCGAGCGCCTTCTTGATCGCCTTCGGCGCGGTGGGGGTACGCGGCGCGTCCGCGCGCAGCGCGATCATCTTCTCGCCGATCTCCTGGAGCTGTTTGCGGCCCAGCGCGTCGCGGACCTTGGGGAACCACTCCTGCTCTTCCTCCTCGACGTGGTGGGTGACGTTCTCGATCAACACTGTCGTCTTGGCGTTGAACCGCTCGTCGTCGGCGTCCATGCTGGCCAGCTCGGCGCAGAGCACATCGGCGACGTGGTGTTCCTCGTACGACTCGAGGATGTCGTCCTCCAGGTCGGGCAGGAGTCGGCGGACCTCCGGATACATCACCTCGTTCTCCAGGTAGGTGTGCACGGTCAGTGCCTCCAGGATCTGGTCCACCAACTTCTGCCGCTGGCTCGCCGGCCCCTCCTCGGCGTCCTGGAAGGCCTTGAACAGGCGGCGCATTTCCTTGTGGTCCTCTTTGAGCAGGACGATGGCATCGGTCGACACCGGTATGACCTCCCTGAAGAGTCTCGGCTGGTGGGGTTCCGGTACCCCGACGCCGGATGCGGAAACAGGTGAAACCGCCTCAGACCATCGCCAGGGTGCGGGGGATCTCGTCGAGCAACTCCCGAGCCAGAAAACCGATCCGGCCGTAGCGGGGAATCAGTCGCTGGCCGCTCACCGAATGCGAGAACGAGCCCCAGCAGGCCGCCTGCGCCGGGTCGGCACCCCGGGACAGCAGCCCCGCCAGCAACCCGGCGAGCACGTCCCCGCTGCCGGAGGTGCCCAGCCCGGCGTCGCCGCTCTCCTCCCGCCAACCCCGACCGTCCGGGGCGGCCACGTGCCCGTACAGCGACACGACCGCCTCGTACCGCGCTGCCAACTCGGCCGCCTCGGCGTCCAGGTCGTCGCCCGGCTCCCGCCCGAGCAGGTGCCCGGCCTCGGTGACGTTGGGGGTGAGCACCACGGGT
Organism: Micromonospora sp. NBC_00330; assembly: GCF_036136635.1. NCBI lineage: Bacteria > Bacillati > Actinomycetota > Actinomycetes > Micromonosporales > Micromonosporaceae > Micromonospora > Micromonospora sp. NBC_00330. The sequence continues at coordinate 2,485,057 of NZ_CP108012.1, read as the reverse complement.
CGACCCGAGCCGACCAGCAGGTCCGGTGCGTGGCTGAGCGCACCGAGGGCGTACGCGTCGAGCACCAGCGACGTGTCCGGACGGGCCGCCTCCAGGACCAGGCTCAGCAGGCGGTTGGTCTCGTCGATCGCCTTCAGGCCGGGGCCGATCGCCACCACGTCGGCCTGCGCGACCAGGTCGCCGAGCTGGCCGTCCCGGTCGGCGGCCACCGCGCCGTCGGCGGTCTCCGGCAGGCCGACCACCAGCGCCTCGGGCACCTGGATGCTCAGCGCGGCTGCTGTGGACTCGGCGGCGGCGAGCTGGAGCACCCCGGCACCGGCGCGCAACGCGGCCACCCCGGCGAGCAGCACCGCACCCGGCGTGAAGCGGGAACCGCCGACCACCAGCACCGTGCCCCGGCTCTCCTTTCCACCGACCGGCACCGGCAGCGCCCAGTCCCGCAGCAACGCCGGGGTGATCACCTTCACCTCAGACCGGCTCGGCATGGATCTCGTCCTCCCTGGTCGGCTGGGCGCCCTGCTGACGCAGGTGCGCGACGTCGTTGAAGGCGGTGAGGGCCAGGCCGTCCTCGCCGTCCGCCGACCACTCGGTGATCGAACAGTTGGCGATCACGTCCTGTCGGGTGAGCGCCATCAGCTCGTCCTCGGTCAACCCCTCCAGCAGATAGCGAAGCAGGAAGACCAGCGCGTCGTGGCCGAAGAGCAGCACGCGGCACCCCTCGTGGTCGCGGCGCAGATCGCCCAGCAGCGTCCGCAGCCGCAACGCCACGTCCGTCCAGGACTCCCCGCCCGGCGGCCGGTAGTAGAACTTGCCCAACCGCTCCCGGCGCTCGGCCTCGTCCGGGTACCGCCGGCGCACCCCGTGCCCGGTCAGCCCGTCGAGGATGCCCAGCTCCCGGTCGCGCAGCCGCTCGTCGCGGTGCACGGCAATGTCGGTGCCGGCCAGCGCCAGCCGGGAGGTCTGCACCGCGCGCAGGTACGGCGAGACCACCGCGACGTCGGGGCGCCTCGCGTCCGGCAGCTCGGCCAGCCAACGGCCGGTCGCCCGAGCCTGCTCCTCTCCGGTCGGAGAGAGTGGCACGTCGGCGTCGCGGTGGGTGAGGTCGATCAGCTCCGCGCCCGACGCCTCGGCGTGCGTCGCCGCGACGTTCGCGGTGCTCTCGCCGTGTCGGACGATCCAGAGGGTTGCCAGTTCCGCCATGCGGCCCCCCTACCCGGGCGCCGCCGACGGTAACCGTGTCCGGTCTTCGCTGTCGGTTTCGGGGCAGCGCCGCGATCTGGTGATGCGAGACAATGTGTGCCGGACAGCCGACGGGGGGCGACAATGACTGTCTTGCGAGGGCTGCGGGAAGCGCTCCTGTTGTTCGCGGTGGTCGGGGCGCTGGTCGCGGTCGCGGCAATGATCTGGGTGGCGGTCGCTGGCGGTGACTACACCGCTCGGTTGGGCATCGGGTTGGTTGTGGTGGGCGGGCTCCTCGGTGTGACGGGTGACCTGACGATGAGTCGGATCGGCATGCTGGGCCCGCGCGCCATGTTCGGCGCTGCAGTGGAGCGCGAGACCGCTGGCGGTGGGCGCGTGCTCACCGGGGTCGGCATCTTCCTCTTCGTCGGGCTGCCACTGATCGTGGTCGGCGTGCTGCTGCTCACCTGACCGAGCGCATCATCGCTGCGGAAGACAGCTCCGCCGGCGCCGCGCCAGTGTCCGTCCGGTGGCCGTGCGGCGCGCTTGTGCGTCGTACCCTCAGGGCGTGGCCACGGCGGCGGAGGAGATCCAGGTGGGGGAGCGGCTGGTCCGCGTCTCCAGCCCCGACAAGCCGTACTTTCCCGAGCGTGGGCTGACCAAGCTGGACGTGGTCCGCTACTTCCTGGCGGTCGGTGACGGGATCCTGCGGGCGCTGCGGGACCGGCCGACAATGCTGGAACGCTGGCCGCGCGGTGTCTTCGAGGGCGCGACGATCGCCACCCGCCAGACCAACCGGGGCGACGCGTTCTACCAGAAGCGGTTGCCGGCCGGCGCGCCCGAGTGGGTGCGGACCGCGCACATCACCTTCCCCAGTGGCCGTACCGCCGACGAGGTCGCGCCGAGCGAGTTGGCAGTGGTCATCTGGGCGGCCAACCTGGGCACCCTGCGGTTCCACCCGTGGCCGGTCACCGCCGCCGACGTGGAACGCCCCGACCAGCTGCGCATCGACCTGGACCCGATGCCTGGCGTCGGCTTCGAGCAGGTGGTGCCGGTGGCGCACGAGGTGCGGGCGTTCCTCGCCGAGCTGGGCATGACCGCCTACCCGAAGACCACCGGCGGTCGGGGGCTGCACGTCTACCTGTCGATCGAGCCGCGGTGGAGCTTCGGTGACTGCCGCCGGGCGGTGCTGGCACTGGGTCGGGAGATGCAGCGTCGGCTGCCGGACCTGGTCACCACCACCTGGTGGCGCGAGCAACGGGACCGGCCGGTCTTCGTCGACTACAACCAGATGGCCCGGGACCACACGGTGACCTCGGCATACTCGATCCGGCCGACGCCGGCCGCGCTGGTCTCCGCGCCGCTGGACTGGTCGGAGCTGGACCAGGTCCGTCCGGAGGACTTCGACGTGCTCAGCATGCCGGCCCGGTTCGCCGAGCGCGGCGACCCGCACGCCGGCCTGGACGGTGACCGGCACTCGCTGGAACCGCTGCTGGAAATGGCCGACCGCGACGGGCTGGAGGCCCCGCCGGAGCGCTGAGCCGGACGGTCACGCCCAGGGGCTGCCAAGCCCGTCGAACTCCTCGAAGACCAGCCAGGTGCGGGTGGACAGCACCCCGGGAATGCTCTGCACCCGGCCCAGCACCACGTCGCGCAGCGCCGCGTTGTCCGGGGCGCGCACCAGCGCGAGCACGTCGTGGTCACCGCCGAGCAGCGCGGCGTGCTCGATGTAGCGCACCCGGGCCAGCTCGGCCGACACCTCCCGCCAGGTGTTCTGCTCGATGGTCAGGGCGATGTACGCCGACGTGCCCAGCCCGGCCGCCTCGGGCGCCACCTGGGCCCGGAACCCGGTGATCACCCCGTCGCGGAGCAACCGCTCCACCCGCGCGTACGCGTTGGTGCGGGAGATGTGGATCCGTTCGGCGAGGGTGCGCACCGACGTCCGACCGTCGCGGACCAGCTCGTCGAGGATGCGCCGGTCGACCTCGTCCAGGGCTCGGGCCGATCGTCCCGATCCCGCGCCCCGGCTCGCTTCGTCGGCGGTCTCCTGGCTCACTGCTGGGCCCTCCGCATGCCAACCGTCCCGCCTTCCGTGTCGATCTTGAGTCAATCATCCACAAGCGGAAGCATAGGCTCACCACACGTCCCAGGAGGTTCCGCCGTGACGACCACTCCCCAGGCGGTCCGCAGGGCATCCCCGCGCACCCGTCGAACGGTCACCCCGCCCGACCCGGCGCGCTCGTTGCTACCGGACGCCGAGCCGGTCCGCCTGCTCGCCGAGAACGGCACACCGCTGCCCGCCCGCGCCGACTACCCCGAACCACCCGCCGAGGTGCTGCGCGAGCTGTACCGGCGGATGGTGCTCGGCCGCCGGTTCGACACCCAGGCGACCGCACTGACCAAGCAGGGCCGGCTCGCCGTCTACCCGTCCTCGCGGGGCCAGGAGGCGTGCCAGGTCGGCGCGGTCCTCGCGGTCCGCGACACCGACTGGGTCTTCCCCACGTACCGCGAATCGATGGCGCTGGTTGCCCGAGGCATCGACCCGGTCGAGGTGCTCACCCTGCTGCGCGGCGACTGGCACTGCGGCTACGACCCGACCGCTGTGCACACCGCGCCGCAGTGCACCCCCCTCGCGACCCAGTGCGTGCACGCCGCCGGGTTGGCGCACGGCGAGGCGTACCAGGGTCGCGACACAGTGGCGCTGGCCTTCATCGGCGACGGCGCCACCAGCGAGGGCGACTTCCACGAGGGGATCAACTTCGCCGCCGTGTTCAAGGCGCCGGTGGTCTTCTTCGTACAGAACAACAAGTACGCCATCAGCGTCCCGCTGTCGCGGCAGACCGCCGCGCCGTCGCTGGCCTACAAGGGCGTCGGCTACGGCGTACCCAGTGAGCAGGTCGACGGCAACGACCCGGTCGCGGTGCTCGCCGTGCTCACCCGCGCGGTCGCCCACGCCCGGGCCGGCAAGGGACCGTTCCTGGTCGAGGCGCACACCTACCGGATGGAGCCGCACACCAACGCCGACGACGCCACCCGCTACCGCGACGGCGCCGAGGTCGACGCCTGGCGGGACCGGGACCCGGTCGCTCGGCTGGAGACCTACCTGCGCGCCCGCGGTGTGCTCGACGACGCGGCTGTCGCCGAGATCGCCGAGCAGGCCGAGGCGTACGCGGCGGACCTGCGGACCCGGATGAACGAGCAGCCCACCGTCGACCCGCTGAGCCTCTTCGACCACGTCTACGCCGAGCCCACCCCGCAGCTGATCGAACAGCGTGAGCAGGTCCGCGCCGAGCTGGCCGCCGCCCACGCCGAGGAGGGTGACGCCTGATGGCCACCACCATGGCGAAGGCGCTCAACACCGCGCTCGCCGACGCGCTCGCCGCCGACGACCGGGTCGTCGTCTTCGGTGAGGATGTCGGCGCGCTCGGCGGCGTCTTCCGGATCACCGACGGCCTCCAGGCCCGCTTCGGCGAGAACCGCTGCTTCGACACACCCCTCGCCGAGGCCGGCATCGTCGGCTTCGCCGTCGGCATGGCCATGTCCGGCCTGCGCCCGGTGGTCGAGATGCAGTTCGACGCGTTCGCGTACCCGGCGTTCGAGCAGATCGCCTCGCACGTGGCGAAGCTGCGCAACCGCACCCGGGGCGCGCTGAGCGTGCCGATCGTCATCCGCGTGCCGTACGCGGGCGGGATCGGCGGAGTCGAGCACCACTGCGACTCGTCCGAGGCGTACTACGCGCACACCCCCGGACTGAAGGTGGTCACCCCGGCGACCGTCGACGACGCGTACTCGCTGCTGCGTGAGGCTATCGAGGACCCCGACCCGGTGATCTTCATGGAGCCCAAGAAGCTCTACTTCGCCAGCGCCGAGGCGTCTCTGCCGACCCGCAACGAGCCGTTCGGCCGGGCCGTCGTGCGCCGGCCCGGACGCGACGCCACCCTCGTGGCGTACGGGCCGGCGGTGCCGGTCGCGTTGGAGGCCGCCGAGGCCGCCCGGGAGGAGGGGTGGGACCTGGAGGTCGTCGACGTGCGCACCATCGTGCCGTTCGACGACGAGACCATCATCGCCTCGGTCCGGCGTACCGGCCGGTGCGTGGTGATCCAGGAGGCGCCCGGCTTCGCGGGCGTCGGCGCGGAGATCGCCGCCCGGGTGCAGGAGCGCTGCTTCCACGCGCTGCACGCCCCGGTGCTGCGGGTCGCCGGACTGGACATCCCGTACCCCGCGCCGATGCTGGAGCACACCCACCTGCCCGGCGTCGACCGGGTGCTCGACGCGGTGGCCCGCCTCCAGTGGGACGACCAGCCGGACGCGCGTTGGGCGGCGGCATGACCATCGTCGAACGGACGCAGGTCTTCCTCCTGCCCGACCTGGGCGAGGGGCTGAGCGAGGCCGAGATCGTCGAGTGGCGGGTCGCCGTGGGTGACGTGGTCACCGTCGACCAGAGCGTGGTCGAGGTGGAGACCGCCAAGGCCGTCGTCGACGTGCCCTGCCCGTACGCCGGACGGGTGGTCACCCTGCACGGCGCGGCCGGTGAGGTACGCCCGGTCGGCCAGCCGTTGATCACCATCGCGCCGCTGGACGGGGGCGACGAGCCCGCCGGGCACGCCACCTACCGCGAGGAGGAGCGGGCCGGTTCCGGCAACGTGCTGATCGGGTACGGCACCGGCCACGGCACCGCCACCCGCCGTCGGCGTCGACCCCGCCTGGCGGTGGCCCCCGACCCGGCCGACGTCGGCCCGACCGGCGGCACCGGCGCGGCTGCGGCGTCCGGCGACCCGGCACCGCCCACCGCCGCCCTGGTCATCTCACCGATCGTGCGGCGGCTGGCCCGTGAGCACGGCGTCGACCTCGACACGGTGCGGGGCACCGGACCCGGAGGCGTGATCCGCCGCGCCGACGTGCAGGCCGCGCTGACCGCGCCCGCCACCCGGCTCGCCGCCGTGCCGGACCCGCAGGTCGGGGCGGCCCCGGTCGGGGACGGCGACGTCATCGTCCCGCTGACCGGCGTCCGCAAGGTGATCGCCGACAAGCTCTCCCGCAGCCGGCGGGAGATCCCGGAGGTGACCATCTGGGTCGACGTGGACGCCACCGGGCTGCTGGAGACCCGCGCCGCGATCAACGCCGCGACGCCCGACGCGCCGGTGAGCATCCTGGCCCTGCTGGCCCGGATCTGCCTCAGCGGACTGCGCCGGTTCCCGCAGCTCAACGCCCGGGTCGACACCGAGGCGCAGCGCATCGTCCAGTCCGCCGGGGTGCACCTCGGCATCGCCGCGCAGACCGACCGGGGGCTCCTGGTGCCGGTGCTGCGCGACGCCCAGCGGCTCACCACCGCCGAGCTGGCCGCCGAACTGGCGGCGACCACCGCCGCCGCGCGGGCCGGCAGCCTGCCCCCGGCCCGGCTGACCGGTGGCACCTTCACCCTCAACAACTACGGGGTGTTCGGCGTCGACGGCTCCACACCGATCATCAACCACCCCGAGGCGGCCCTGCTCGGGGTCGGGCGGATCGTGGACAAGCCGTGGGTGGTCGACGGGCAGCTCGCCGTCCGCAAGGTGACGCAGCTCAGCCTCACCTTCGACCACCGGGTCTGCGACGGCGGGGTGGCCGGCGGCTTCCTGCGGCACGTCGCCGACTGCGTGGAGCGCCCGGCGCTGCTGATCGCCGCCGTCTGACGCGTACCCCCTCGGCCCCGGCGCTGCCCCCGTGCGGCGCCGGGGCCGGCGCACGCCCGGGGCTCCCCGGCGGTGTCATCGGGCCGGGGTTTCCCGGCGGCCTCACCGGGAAGTCGGCCCCGCCGGAGCGCACCGAACGCGTCGAAGGGAGCCCGCCCGTGGCCGTGGCGAACGAGCTGCTACTGAACTCGGTCCGGGTACGACGGCCCGCCTCGGCCGGCGCGCCGCTGTACTGCGACGCGCTGGAGTACGGGCTCACCGGTGACGGCGCGACAAACGACCAGCCGGCGCTGGCCGCCCTCGTGGACCGCCTCGGCGCCGGATACGCCTCGGACGGACGGGCCCGGGTCATCTACTGCCCGCCGGGCATCTACTCGATCCGGGACGCGGGCACTGTGTGGCGCAGCGGTGTGTCGCTGATCGGGGCCGGCCCAGCGGCGACCCGGTTCATGCTCAGCAACGAGGGCAACCGGGCCGACCCCACCCCGTTGGCCTTCTGGACCACAGTGCAGCACGGCGCCGACCGGGACCGGCACATCGCCGACTGCACCTTCTCCGACTTCCAGATCGACGGCTCCGGCGTCGCCATGGCCGAGTACAACTACCTGGCCAAGGGCCTCGGCATCCAGTACATGGTGCGGGGCGTCTTCCGCAACCTCTACATCCACCACACCGCGGCCACCGGGCTGGGCTGCGACTTCCTCCAGGACTCCCTCATCGACGGCGTGGTGGTGGTCGGCTGTGGCCGACTGGACAACGGCGAGCAGATGGGCGGCGCCGGCATCGGGATCGGCATCGGCGGCTGGGGCACCGTGGAGCGGCTGACCATCGCCAACTGCACCGCCCTGGCCAACGGCACCAACGGCATCTTCCTGGAGCTGCAGAAGGACTACTGGCCGCCGCCGCGCGGCTACCGCATCGTCGGTTGCCACAGCCAGGGCAACCGCTTCGGCATTTCCGACTGGGGCGCCGACGGCCTGATCGTCTCCGCCTGCACCATGACCGGAAACCTGGAGACCGGGTTCGACGTGTCCGCGCAGGGCACCTCGTCGGTGGCCGGCCGGGGCGGGCTGCTCACCGACTGCGTCATCGACGGCAACATGTGCGACGGAATCAGCATCGGCAACAGCCCCGGCCCGTACACCGTCCGGGGCAACCGGATCAGCGGCAACGGCCGGCACGGCTATCACTCGCACGACCTCGGACGCGGCTACCGGGGCTCCATCCGGGACGTGGTGATCGAGAGCAACGAGTTCTGGGGCAACGGCCTCGACGCGATCCGGATCGACCACCAGATGACCGACGCGGTGCTGCTCAACAATCGGATCCGCAACAACGGACGGCAGTACGGCGAGGCCACCGGCGGTACCGGCGACGCCGTCCGCTACAGCGAGCGGTGCCTGGTGGACCGGTCGGCCAACTGGCCGCACGACGGGCACCGGGGCAAGGTCCTGCGGGTCGGGAAGGCCGTGGCCATGGTGGCCTCCAACACCGGTGACGAACTCACCCTCGCCCCGGTCCGCCCGGACGCGTTCACCGCGTGGAGCGGGGACGTGCCACCGCCGGGATGCGGATACGAGCTGGCCGCCGCGCCAGAGCTGCGGGCCGGCATCACCATCGACGCGCCGTTCGACTCGGCGACCATCCGGGGCAACCGGGTCTGGGACAACCACGACAACCCGACCCAGACGCACGGGCTGTGGATCACCGAGCGGGGCAGTTGCGTGGACTGCCGGGTCGAGGACAACGACCTGGCCGGCAACGCCGACGAGGGGATGCGACTGGACACCCCGCCGGTGGGCGGACGGTGGCGGGACAACCACGTGGACAGCGACTGGAGCTGACCGGCCGCCGTCCCGACGCCCCGACGATTCCAGACCTTGGAGTTGAACGACGTGTGGCGGCGGCCGGAACACTCCGGCCGCCGCCACAGTCGTGGTTGAACCGATCAGCCGGCCAGACCCGCCACCGGGGTCGGGTCCAGCACCACCGTCGCCGAACCGGACTGGGCGGGTACGCCCGGGTCGGTCGGCGCGTCGGTGTACTCCGCGACGAACACAGCGGTCAGGTTGTCCGCGCCGCTGTGCCCACCGTCCAGGAAGGTGGGAATGGTCCCGGAGCAACCCGTCGAGGTGGAGAGCGGGTGCCCGTGCTCATCGTGCCCGAGCACGTAGGTGACCTTCACCCGGGAGCAGTCCACCGGCAGGTCGTCGGTGACCTTCACCTCGTACGCGACCGTCTGCCCGAACTGGAACGGCTGCCCGGCCTCCGGGGTGACGAACTCGACGACCGGCGCGGTCGGCCCGACCACCAGCGGCAGGGACGCCGAGGCGGACCGTCCGGTGCGGTCGGTGACCTTCAACGTCGGCGTGTACGAGCCGTTCTCCGGGAACGTCCAGCTCGCGTTCGGAGCGGTGCTGTCCACCGAGCCGTCCGCGTTGAAGTCCCACGCGTAGCTGAGCTTGTCACCGTCCGGGTCGGTCGTGCCGGCGCTGGAGAACGCGACGGTCAGCGGGGCCTGCCCGACGGTCGGGGTGCCACTGATCTTCGGGATCGGCGTCCGGTTGCCCCGGACGAAGTCGATCCGGGACAGCTGCGCGTCCGGGTTCTCGGCGAAGTAACCGTCGCCGTACTCCAGGACGTAGAGCGCGCCATCCGGGCCGAACTCCATGTCCATCGGGTTGTCCACTACCAGCGACGGCACCACCGGGCGGATGTCGTCGACGTCGCCGTCCTCGTCGAGGCGGAACTCCTTGATGTAGTCCCGGGTCCACTCGTAGAACAGCGGCACCCCGTCGTAGTAGGCCGGCCAGCGGGTACGCGACGTGCTGGTCCCGTCGTAGTCGTACGCCGGGCCGCCCATCGGGCCGATGCCGCCGGTGCCCAGCTGCGGGAAGTCACTCGACGCGGCCGAGGGGTACCAGACCTCCGGCTGCTCGACCGGCGGCAGCACGCGCTTGCCGGTGTTGTGCGGTGATTCGTTGACCGGGCGCTTGCAGTTGAACGGGGCGCCGGACTCGCCGGTCGCGAAGTCGTAGTCGCGGTAGGCGATCGTCGGCGTCACACAGTACGGCCAGCCGTAGTTCGCCGGCTTGTCGATGCGCATCCACCGACCGTGCCCGGCCGGCCCGCGCTCCGGGTTCGGGTTGGAGGCGTCCGGGGAGTAGTCGCCCAGGTACACGTCGTCGGTACGCCTGTCGACCGCGAACCGGAACGCGTTGCGCAGCCCCATCGCGTAGATCTCCGGGCGGGTCTGCGCCGTGCCGGGCTTGAACAGGTTGCCGGCCGGCACCGTGTAACCACCACCGGCCTTCACCTTGATGCGCAGCAGCTTGCCGCGCAGGTCGTTGGTGTTGGCCGAGGTGCGCTGGGCGTCGTACGCCGGGTGGCGGTCGGCCCGCTCGTCGATCGGGATGTAGCCGTCGGAGGCGAACGGGTTGGAGTCGTCACCGGTCGACAGGTAAAGGTTGCCCTTGCTGTCGAAGTCGATCTGGCCGCCGACGTGGCAGCAGATGCCCCGGTCGGTGGGCACGTCGATGATCTGCTGCTCGCTGGCGAGGTTCAGCTTCATCCCGTCCAGCTTGAACCGGGACAGCCGCAGCGCGCCCTTGAACCGCTGCCAGTCCGCCTCGGTGCCGGTCTCCGGCGCGTCCCCCTCGTTGACGCCGGGGGTCGCCGGGTCGTCCACCGGAGTGTCCATCGGCGGCGAGTAGTAGAGGTACACCCACTTGTTCTGGGCGAAGTTCGGGTCGATGGCGACGCCCTGCAAACCCTCCTCGTCGTGCTCGTACACCGGAATGTCGGCGGCGAGGGTGTTCAGCCCGGTGCGCGGGTCGTGGATGCGGACCTCACCGGTGCGGGAGGTGTGCAGCACCCGCAGGTCGGGCAGGACGGCGAGGCTGATCGGCTCGCCCGGGAAGTCGTTCAGTGTCACTTTCTGGAAGCTGCTGTCCGGCGGCGCGGCCGGCGCTGCGGAGGCTGCCGACGGTGGTACGACCAGACCGGCCGTCACCAACAGCAGGGCGGACGCAAATGCGGTCCTGTTCATCAGGTGAGTCCCCCGGGGTGGTTTCAGTACCGAAGTGAAGCGAGATAGTCGAAGCCGACGCGAGCGGTGTCCAGGGCGTCGGCGGGGGAGCGCGGCGCGGTGCCCGCGTCGTCACGCTCCACGATGTACTCCTCGATGCTGGCCTCCCGCTCGTGGGCGAAGATGCGGCCGAAATCGATGACGCCGTCGCCGAGGTCGGCGAAACCACCCTCGACGTCGAGGTCCTTGACGTGCACCTGGCGGATCCGACCGCGGTTGGCCCGGATCACGTCGACCGGGTCGTGGGCGCCCCGCCAGGTCCAGTAGAGGTCGAGCTCGAAGTGGACCAGCCGGGAATCGGTCTGCGAGCTGAGGATGTCGAACCCGGTCGAGCCGCCGGTCAGCGGCACGAACTCGAGCTGGTGGTTGTGATAGCCGAAGTCCAGCCCCGCGCGTTCGGCGAGCCGACCGGCGCGGTTCAGGTCCCGGGCCAGGGCCCGGTAGACGGCGGGGTCGCGGATCGGCTGACCGGCCGCGTCCCGACCGAAGTACGGGTGGACGATCTTCTTGCAGCCCACCACGTTGGCGTCGGCGAGAGCCTGCTCCCAGGTGGCGGCGTCGAACGGCTGCGGGATGCCGACGTGCCCGGAGGTGGAACGCAGCCCGGCCTCGTCGAGCGCGGCCCGGAACTGTGCGGCGGTGCGTCCGACGAAACCGGCGTGCTCCACTCGCCGGTAGCCGATCCGACGCAGCGCGTCCAGAGTGCCGGGCAGATCGGCGGCGAGCTGATCACGCAGCGTGTAGAGCTGAATGCTGATCCGGTCCACCGGCACCCGTCGGCGGCCCTGGGCCTGCCCGGCGGATGCGGTGGGCGCGGCGACGGCCGGGCCGCCGAGCAGACCGGCGGCGCCGACAGCGGCTGCGGAGACGGTCGCGGCGCGCAGCACTCCACGCCGGCTGACCGGCTCGGACGCCGGCGTCGGCCCCGGTCGGTTGAGTTGTTGATCCATGGTGGTGGTCCCTTCCTGACGGCTGGTACGCCGTCGGCGGCGGTCGACCTGACTGCCGTCCGCCGGGCGCGCCGAACCGGCCGGAGGCGGGCTCCGGCTGGACGGTGAGGGACGGCGCGGGTGCGGCCCGGACCCATCGGGAGCGGAACGCGGCGACCCGGCAGAGGTGGCGGCAAGTTGATCGACGAATGGGCAACCCTCTATCTAGATCGAGACCTTACCCTTGCCTCCGGACGAAGGCAAAGCTTTGTCGCGTTCGCCGGAAGTTTCGCTTCAACTGACAAAAGTCCGCCCACGAGGTGCGCCACCCGGCCTGACCTTCTACTTCCCGTGCCCACCGCGCCGCGCGCGATCGGCGTCTCGGCCGCCCGCCCCGCCCGGCCCGCCCCGCCCGGCCCGCCCGGCCCGCCCCGCCCGGCCCGCCCGGCCCGCCCCGCCCGGCCCGCCCCGCCCGGCCCGCCCCGCCCGGCCCGCCCGGCCCGCCCCGCCCGGCCCGCCCCGCCCGGCCCGCCCGGCCCGCCCCGCCCGGCCCGCCCGGCCCGCCCCGCCCGGCCCGCCCGGCCCGCCCCGCCCCGCCCCGCCCGGCCCGCCCCGCCCCGCCCCGCCCGGCCCGCCCCGCTCGGCCCCGCTCGGTCCGCCCCCGCCCGGCCCCCCGCCCCGCCCCGCCCCGCCCGGCCCCGCCCGGCCCCGCTCGGTCCGCGCCGCCCGGCCCGCCCGCCCCGCCCGCCCCGCCCGCCCCGCTCGGTCCGCCCCCGGTGCGTGATCCACTCGGGTTCATGTAAGTCGCGGTGTCAGGGCGACCGGGATGCCGCGACTTCCTTGAAGTCGAGTCGATCATGAAGCGCGTCGACCCCATCGGCGATCCGGAACCGGACAAACGTCGCGGCTCGGATCCGGGTAGCTCGGATCCGGGTAGGTGGTGACACGCCGGGCGTTGCAGGCGGACCGGGACGGGTCGCGTCTTGGTGGCGTCAACTCCCCACGCAACCGCTTCCCTCTGCTGCGTGCGCACCGAGCCCGCCCTCAGGTGCCCCCGGCCATTCGGACAGTCGACGTTGCGTCGCTCAAGCGGAGCAAAGCGCATGACACGGGTCGGTTGAACCCCTGTTCCGGCCAAGCGGAGCATTGTCGGAAAATGCGTCGATAAATGCGCCGCCGATTATTTCCGAATGCCGCGAATGGTCCCCTCAAGCGGGCAAGAATGTGGCGGAGGGAAGTCGAAAACGGGGGGACTGAAACATGACGTCTAGGCGGCGATTGACGCTGTTGGCGGTAACCATCGCGGCGGCACCACTCGTCCTGGGTGCGTGCACCGTCGACCGGGGTTCGGCGACCGGCTCGGCCAAGAAGCACGCCGCCCCACCGGAGCTCGCTGTGACCCCGGGGGACAAGGCCCGGGACGTCCCGGTCAGCGCCGAGGTGGGCACCGTGGTCAAGGGCGGGCGGGTCACCGGCGTACGCCTCACCGACGACAAGGGCAAGCAGGTCGACGCCGAGCCGCGCGAGGACGGCTCCGGCTGGGTACCGAGCGCACCGCTGCAACCACGACGGACCTACACCGCCGAGGTGACGGCGACCGGTGACTCCGGTGCCACCACCACCCGCACCACCACCTTCACGACGATGGCCAAATCGACCAAACCGCAGATCACCAGCACCCTCTATTTCAACGGCAATCGGACGTACGGCACGGCGATGCCGGTAACGGTGGCGTTCGACCCAGGAATTCCGAAAGAGGCCAGGGCGGATGTCCAGCGGCGGTTGTTCGTAAAGACGAATCCACCGCAACCGGGCGCTTGGTCGTGGCTCGAGGATGGAAGTCAGGTCTATTACCGTGCCCCCGATTTCTGGAAACCGGGGACCACCATCAGTGTCCGGGCCGGTCTGGAGGGTCTGCCGATCGGAAAGAAGCTGGTCGGCGACGCCGAGCGGACCGCGACCTCCAAGATCGGACGGCAGGTCTCGCTGGAGATCGACAACGCCACCAAGCAGATGACAGTGCTGCGCGACGGCAAGCAGGTCCGCCGGATCCCGGTGAGCCTGGGTAAGCCGAGCACGCCGAGTTCCAGCGGCAAGATGGTGATCATGGAGAAGCACGAGCGGGTCACCTTCGACACCCGGGGTGAGCCGAACGGTGGCTACGTGGTCGACGTCGACGACGCCCAGCGCTACACCTGGGGCGGCGAGTTCATCCACTCCGCCCCCTGGTCCGAGGGGGACCAGGGCAGCACCAACGTCTCGCACGGTTGCGCGAACGTCTCCGCCACCGCGGCCGACTGGTTGATGGGGGTGACGCAGGTTGGAGACCTGGTCACCGTCAAGGGCACCGAGGTGGAGTTGCAGCCGGGCAACGGCTGGACCGCGTGGAACGTGAGCTGGGACGAGTTCGCCCGGGGCAGCGCCCTGCCGGTGCCGCCCGGGCTCAAGCCCGCGCCGGTTGCCCCGGCGCACCCGGGCGCGGTGGCCGGCGGATCGCCCGCTCCGGCGCCCTCGGTCAGCGGCCGCTGAGACACCACCTGCGGCAGGACAGGGCCGGCCCGCCACGACGGCGGCCCGGCCCTGTCGCCGCCCGTGGCCATCAGTCGATGGGTACGCGGGCGGGGCCGGCCCTGTGGCCGCCCGTGGCCGTCATCCGAGGGGTACGCGGGCCACCCCGGACCCGGTCAGGCTGCCCAGCCAGAGGTGGTCGCCGTGCTGGCGTACCCCGGTGATCATCGAGTAGTGCCCGTTCGGACCGTGCAGCGTCCGGTGGACCGTTCCCGCGTCGTCGACAAGCGCGACCAGCCCGTAGCGGCGTGGCTGCGGCTGCATCGCGTCGGGCAGCAGGGCGGCGATCTGGCGCAGCCGCGGGTGGGGCAGCAGCCGTTCGGCGATCGGCACCCGGGGGCTGGGCAGCGCGATCCAGTACGTCCCGTCACCTACCGAGGCGAGATTGTCCGGGTACGCGGGCAGGTCGGCGAGGACCCGCACACCGCCGCTGAGCTCGACCCGCAGGAGGCGGTGGGTGCTGGTCTCCACGAGCATCAGCGCCGACTCGTCCGGGGTCAGCGCGATCCCGTTGGGGAAGTACAGCCCGTCGGTCACCACCTCGGTGCGGCCGCTGCCGGGATGGTGGGCCAGCACCCGACCGTTGGGACGGTGCTCCAGCAGGTCCCGCTTCCAGTGCGAGACCGGAAACCGGTCGGAGCTGTCGGTGAAGTAGATGGTGCCGTCACGGCCCACCGTCGCGTTGTTGGCCAGGTGCACAGGGGGTGCCGTTCCGGTCAGTTCGCGTACCGCGCCGTCCGGGGTGACCCGCAGCAACCCGCGGTACGCGTCGCAGACCACCAGGGCCTCACCGGACGGGTCCAGCTCGATGCCGAGCGGACGGCCCCCGGTCTCCGCCAGCAGGTGGGGTGGGGTGCCGGCCCGCGCGTCGACAGGCCACCACCAGAGCCGACCGTCCTCGTCGCCGCTGATCACCCGCCCGGCGCCGTCGACAAGCACGTCCTCGGGGCCGATGGCGCCCGCGGGGAGGGGTAGCAACTCGGCGTCGTCGAGCCGGCGGTCGGTGGGGGCCCATGGCCCGGCCAGCGCCGGAGGGCTGGTCGCCGGCTCGCGGACGGGGCGGATCAGCCGGGGCGGCCGGGGCCGGGGGATCAGCATCGACCTATTCTCCACCCGAATGCTGGCCGCCCCCAGGGTTCGAGCCCACGCGGCGCGCCGCCCGGGCCCCCTGACTCCACCCCGAGGGGGAGGTGGGGTACCTCGGGGTATGCCCCTGGGCGTACCCGGAATCACTCCGTGGAGGGGCGAAAGTGTCGGAGGTGGCGGCTAGATTTCTGGGCATGGAAGAGCGCAGCGACCGGCTGGACGTGCAGGTCAGCGTGGGTGACCAGATGGTCCTCGTGCGGGTGGCCGGCGAGATCGACATCGCCACCGTGGCCGCGTTCCGGTCCGCGCTGTGGTCCGCGCCGGCCCGCCCGGTGCTTCAACTGGAGTTGTCCGGGCTGCGGCTGCTCTCCGCCGCCGGCGTTCGCACGCTGCTCGCGGCGCATCTGCGCGTGCGGGCCTGCGGTGGCGAGCTGGTCCTGGTCGACCCGAGCCCGGTGGTGGCGCGGGTGCTGCGCGTCAGCGGGCTGCACCGCGTGATGCCGATTCTGGAGCTGACCTCGCCGATCGAGGCCGCGCGTCGCCCGGTGGTCGCGACCACGGACCTGCAACTGGCCGCCTGACCTCGGTCGACGAGGTGGCCGCCACTGTCGCACCCGGGCGCGGGGCCGCCGGCGTGGGCCGGCGACCCCGACAGTCGGTCAGCTCACGCCGAGCAGGTCGACGACGAAGACCAGCGTCTCGCCCGGCTTGATGACGCCGCCGGCACCCCGGTCGCCGTACCCCAGGTGCGGCGGAATGGTCAGGCGGCGGCGACCGCCGACGCGCATGCCGGCGACGCCCTGGTCCCAGCCGGCGATGACCTGACCGCCGCCGAGCGGAAAGTCGAACGCCTCGCCCCGGTTCCACGACGAGTCGAACTCGCCGCCCGTGGAGTGCGACACGCCGACGTAGTGCACGCTGACCAGTTGGCCCGGCTCGGCCTGCGGGCCGTCGCCCACGGTGATGTCCTCGATCACGAGGTCGGCCGGCGGTGCACCCTCGATCGGACCAACCTCGGGCTTGCCCGACTGGGCGCCTGCTGCCTGGGTCATGCGGGGATCTCCTGCCGTGTTGGGTGATGTGTCCGGTCACCGTCGATCCTGCCGGATCACCCCTCACCGATGTGCGGCGGACCCGCAAAGCGCCAGGACCGCCGGCCAGGCCGACCATGAGGAACCGCTCGGACGTTCGACCGCCTCGGTTGCGCAGGCGCCGCCGCGCTCGTCGGGTAGCTGCCAGCTCGTCGTCGTGGGGCCCGACCCCACTTCGTTCGACCGTCCGATGCCCGGTCGGGCGTTCACCTAGGCTCGGAAAGGGCCGGCCGGCCTGGTTGACGGGCGGTGCGCGGTGGTCGATGCGGAGGGCGTCGGTGGCTGAGGCGACGGTCGCGGTCCCGCTGTGGGCCTGGGCGGCGGTCGGCGCGGTGATCGCGGTGTTGCTCGCCGTGGACGTGCTCCTGCACCGGGACAACCACGTCATCGAGCTCCGCGAGGCGCTGCTGTGGAGCGCCGTCTGGATCGGCGCGGGTCTGCTGTTCGGGTTGGTCGTCTGGTGGGGCCTCGGCGGTGACCCGGCCATCGCGTACTTCTCCGGCTACCTGCTGGAGAAGGCGCTCTCGGTGGACAACGTGTTCGTCTTCGCGCTGCTCTTCGGCTACTTCCAGGTGCCGTCGGGCTACCAGCACAAGGTGCTGTTCTGGGGTGTCGTGGGGGCGCTCGTCTTCCGGCTGCTGTTCATCTTCGCCGGTGCCGAGTTGCTGAACCGGCTCGCCTGGGCCGGGTTCGTGCTGGGCGCGTTCCTGATCTGGACCGGCTGGCGGCTGGCCGTACGCGGAAAGCCGGACGTCGACCCGGAACGCAACGTCGTGGTCCGGCTGTTCCGGCGGCTGGTGCCCACCGACGCCCGCTACCACGGCGACCGGTTCACCGCCCGGGTGGCCGGCCGACGGGTGGCGACGTTGCTGCTGGTCGCGCTCGTCGCCATCGAGGCCACCGACGTGGTCTTCGCCATCGACTCGGTGGCGGCGATCCTCGCCATCACCACCAACACCTTCCTGGTCTGGACGGCCACCGCGTTCGCCGTCCTGGGCCTGCGCAGCCTCTACTTCTGCCTCGCCGGCCTGCTGCGCCACTTCGGTTACCTGCGGTACGGGTTGGCGCTGCTACTGGCGTTTGCCGGGCTGAAGCTGATTCTCGCCGAGACGCCGGTGGGCAAGCTGCCGGTCTGGTTGACCCTGGCCGTGGTGCTGCTGACCCTGGTGGTCTCCATCGGCGCCAGCACCCTGGCCGCCCGCCGCCGAACCGACGGCTGAGCCGCCTGGCTGAGCCGCCGGGCCGCTGGCCGAGCCGTTTCGCCGAGCCGCCGGGCCGCGTGCCGACCGCCGGGCGGTGGCCGGGGTCAGCCGACCAGCACCGGCCGGGACAGCTGGTCGGCGAGCAGCGCGGGCGCCTCGGCCAGGGACGGGCCGTACCAGGTGAGGTGCCGCCCGGAGAGCAGGGCGCACGGTACGCCGGGGAACGCCTCCGGCCCGTCGTCGGCGGTGAACCGGTACGGCTCGTCGGGCAGCACCACCAGGTCCGGCTGTCGTTCGCGTAGTTCAGTGAGGGTCGGGCGGGGATAGCGTTCGGGGTGCTCGTCGTAGGCGTTGAGCACCCCGAGGCGGCGCAGCACGTCGCCGGCGAACGTGTCGCCGCCGAGCACCACCCACGGCCGACGCCAGACCGGCACCACCGCGCGGCGGGTCGTCGTCAGCCGGGGTGGTGTGGCCCACGCCCGCCGGGCGGCCCGCAACCAGGCCGGCTCCGTCGGCGCACCCAGTTCGGTGAGCAGGTCGCCCAGCTCGGTCAACGCGCCGGCAACGGTCCGCGGATAGGTCACCCGCACCGGTACGCCGGCCGCCCGCAGCGCCTCCGCGTCGGCCCGGCGGTTCTCCTCGACGTTCAGCAGCACCACGTCCGGACGCAGCGCGCGTACCCGGTCCAGATCGGGGTACTTGCTGCCGCCGACCCGGGCCACGTCGAGCCCGGCCGGGTGGCTGCACCAGTCGGTGGCCCCGACCAGCGCTCCCGGCACTGTCAGCGCGACCGCCTCGGTCAGGGACGGCACCAGCGACACCACCCGCACCCGCGTACTCCCTTCGCCGCCGACACCGACACCGATCATGCCCCTCGGGTCGGCGTCGGGTCAGGGGCGGCCGGCCTCGATGCGGGCGGTCACGTCGAGGTGCGCGGGCTGGCAGTCGGTCGTCGCCGCGAATCGGCGGACCGCGGCGCGAACGTGTTCGCGTACGCCGGCGGTCGGCGCGTCGGCGGTGAGGTCCACCCGGATCCACACGTCGGGGTGCGGTGGCGCGCCGGTGAGCACCACCCGGGCCCGACGTACCCCGGGGTTGCCGGTCAGGTCACGTACCAGCGCGTCGGTGAGGACGTCGGCGGCCAGCCGGGTCCGGCCCGGCCGGCGTCCGGGGCGGCTCAGGGTGCCGCGCAGCGTGCCGTCCGGGCCCCGCAGCTCCCGGGTCAGCAGACGATGCCCGGCCAGCGCGAGCAGCGCTCCGGCGACGGCCGCGGCCACGGTGCTCCACGGCGCGGCGATCCGCCACCTGTCGACTAGTGCGGGGCTGAGCAGCACCGCCGCGGGGTCAGCACCGGGCAAGGTGCCGAGGCTGGCCGTCAGCGCCGCCGCGCCGCCCGCGACCAGCAGTAGCGCGATGATGGTCCACAGCAGTCGGTGTCCGGCGTTGGTCACGCCGGCCGTCGCCGAGGTAGCAGCCGGACGTCGATCCGGGCGGGGCGGGGTGCGGTGAGGTGGCGCAACTCCTGGTGCACGGCGAACTCGATCTCCGCCCGGGCCGCCGGGTCGCCGGTCGCGCGGACCCGGGGGCGCCACTGGCCGCCGCGCCGTCGGACGCGGACCCGGGCGCGGCGGACGCCCGGCACCGCGCTGGCGGCGTCAGCGAGCCGCCGTTCCACACAGCGCCGGTGCAGATACCAGCCGTCGCGTTCGTCGGCGCGCAGGCGGACCGGCGTCCAGCGGCGCAGCTGGGCGACGAGGATGGCCAGGCCCAGTAGGAGAGCCCCGGCGGCCACGGCCCGGACTGTGGGGTCGCGCCACCGGGTGCCGCTCAGCGTTTCGAGCCAGCCGCTGGTGTCGAGCGGTGTCGGTCGGTGCACTGTGAGCAGCAACGCTTGGACGGCCGCCGCCGCTCCACCGAGGAGCAGAGCGGTGGCCAGCAGCAACGAGGCGACCCGGTTGGCGGTGCGCATCTCAGCCGTCCTCCGGTGTGGCGGTGCCGACGCCGGAGGAGTCGACGCCGGGGACGAGCAGGTCGTCCACGGTGACGGTCACCACCGCCACGCTGAGCCCGGTCTGGGCGGCCACCCGTTCGGTGACCACCGCCCGGACCGTCTCGGCGATCGTGGGCACGCTGTGCCCGTACCAGGTGATGAGGTGCAGGTCGAGTCCGACGGACCGGTCATCCAGGCGGACCGCCGCCGGGCGGACGACGGACACGCCCGGCACGAGGCTGGCCGCCTGCACCGCGATCCGCGCGACGTCCGCGGTGTCGCCCGGGCGGCGTTCCGGACCGCTCGTCCCGGCGGCCAGTCCGGTGCTGGGGTTCGTCCCCGCGGACGGGCGGGTGGTCATCGGCGCCGCCGAGCGTCGGCGCGGCGGTCACCGAGACCGGTCACCGCGAGGTCGCCGTCGAGCACCCGGACGACCAGCCAGCCGAGCAGGCCGGCGAGCACGGCGAGGGCGGCGACTCCGACGCCGGCGAGCGCCCAGACCGCCACGGCGAGGAACCCGGCGAGGAAGCCGAACTGCTGTCGCGACATGGTCACCTCCGGGCCGGTCCGGTACCGGCGGTCGCTGGATACACCTGGCGGCCATCTCTGGAACGTCGGCACTGCTGTGATCCCCGTCACAGGAGAAGTCGGTGGCCCATGATCGACCACCTAGACTCGGCCCGGCTCGACGGACCGGCGGATGGATCAGGCAGATGACGAGCAGCGGGAGCGACGAGCGCGGTTGGCTGCGGGCGATGCCCGCCGAGTCGGGGCGCGACGCGCTGCTCAGCCGCGCCGGCCATCGGGTCCTGGCGGCCCGCCGGCTCACTGATCTGGTCCAGGGCCGCCCGCCCGGCGTCACCGGCAGCCAGTGGACCTCGGCGAGCCGCGCCAGCTTCGATGTCGTGGTCCACGCCGCCGACACCGGCCGTCCGGTCGTCGCCGTGCAGATCGGCCCGGTGCCGTCTCCCGGTTCGGCGGAGCAGCGCGTGGAGCGACTCACGGACGCGGTGAGCGCGGCAGCCGGCCTGCCCGTTCTGCGGATCGGGTCGTCCACGTTGAGCGCCGCCGAGCACGGGCGCCGCCTGGTCGAGTACGTGATCGACGCGCGCGCCTACGCCGCGGGCGGGGCCTCCGCCGCCGGGACCGAACCGGCGCCGGTGGGCTTCCGGGACATCCTCGGACGATTGCCGGACGGGCGTACCGGGCCGGTCAACGACCTCGGCGCGCTGACCCGCGCTGCGGCGGTCGAGGCGTACGTGGCCGGGCGGGTGGCCGACCCGATCGTGCGAGGGCTGCACGTCCGCTGGGTGGACGGGCCGGCGCAGGGGTGGAGTTGGGTGCAGGTACGCCCCGACGCGTGCCTCGTCGAGGAGGTCTCGGTGACCGAACACCGTTTCTCCTGCGGCATCGACGCGGCCCGGCTGGCCGAGGATCTCGCCGCCGTCGCCGTGGGGGAACGACTGCGGGAGAGCGCCGTCGCCGACCTGCTGCCGCGCGCCGAGTGGACCGCGCAGATCGCCGCGCTGAGCGAGCGCCGCCACGAACTGGTCGGCGGGTTCGCCTTCGACCACCTCTGCGCCGACTGACCAGCGCCCGTTTCACCTGCTGATCCCTGCTCCGCGCCGGCTCCGTGTCGGGTCGCGGCAATTTCCTGTGCGTCTGTTGAACCTTCCCGGCCGCCGCCCCGTACTCCTGCGCGAATGAACAGGATCTCCCCATCCGCGTCCACCGGGCGCGGGAGACGGTGCGGAAAGGGCATCGTCGGCCATCGACGCATTACCGGGTAGGTCACGGTGGGTCGCCACCGCGGCGTGCCACCTCACATCCGTCGGTCCGCCGAGGGCAGAAATCCACTACCGGATCGAGAAGGAGAGCAATTCGATGCGCAGGTCCACTCGGGCGCGCCGGCCTTCCGGCAACGCGCGGAGCAAGCGTCTGCTGGCAGTTGTCGGCACGCTCGCGGTCTTCGGCGGAGTTGTCGCCGTGACTCAGATTTCGTCGGCCCAGGACCGGCGGACAAATAAGCCACGTCCGGCTTCCGGGCAGTGCGTGGAGCCGAGCCCCGGCGCTACCGCGCCGACCGGTGGCGGCTCGACCAGCCGGACCTGGCAGAACGGTCGGTGGGTGCGTAATCACTGGGGTGACGGACAGCAGTCCGTTCCCGAGTGTGAGGACGGCAAGGACGGCACTGTGGGCACCGGCACGGCCATCGCCTGTCCGGACGTGACGGCCAAACTGCCGCAGGTGCCGAACCGGGCTCGGGCCGAGGTGGACCGCAACCTCGCCCAGTTGCAGACCCAGATCGCCGAGGCGGACCGCCGGCTCGCCGCCGAGGGCAACAAGGGTGAGGCGTTCATCCGCACCGCGATCCTCCAGCCGTTGGCCGGCAAGCGCCGCGCCGTGCTGGACCGGATCACGACCGCCATCGACCGGGTCGGACCCCGGCCGCAGGGCCTCGCGCAGCTCGCCGAGTGCCAGGTGCAGCCCACCGGCGGCACGGGCGGCAACAACGGCGGCGGCACCACGCCCACCACCACCCCCGGCGGTGGCAACAACGGCGGTGGCAACAACGGTGGCGGTAACAACGGTGGCGGCAACAACGGCGGCGGCACCGAGCCCGGCGCCGGGCTCGGCGTGCTCGCCAACGACTGCGACGAGAGCCGGCTCCAGCCACACGACGGTTTCCAGAACGGCAACCGCTGCGTGAGCACCGAGTTCGGTGAGGTCGGCGCGGCGGCCAACAACCCGTCGCTGCTGATCACCCAGTTCCCCGAGCAGGTCGGCCAGAACCAGGCCTTCACCCTGCGGGTCAGCACCCGCAACCTGGTCCGGGACCGTTTCCTGGCCGCCGGTCAGGGTGGCTACTACGTGGAGAGCTCGCTCCTCAACGACCAGGGCCTGGTCCGCGGTCACTTCCACACCGCCTGCCGGATGCTGGACAGCCTGACCGCTCCGCCGGAGCCGCAGGAGGTGCCCGCGTTCTTCGTCGCGACCGAGGACGGCCGCGGTGGCGCCCAGCCCGACGAGGTGACGATTCAGATTCCGGGCCTGCCGGAGTCCGGTACCGCCCAGTGCTCCGTCTGGGCCGGTGACGGCTCGCACCGCCTGCCGATGATGGAGCGGGCCAACCAGACCCCCGCCTTCGACTCGGTGCGCATCGACGTCAACTGAGCTGACGTACCAACGGCGGCCGGCCATCCGGGGCGACAACCCGGGGTGGCCGGCCGCCGCTTCGTTTCGGGCGTCCGGACAGACGACGGGGCCCCGCCGTTTCCGGCGGGGCCCCGTCGAGTCGCGTCAGCGGCTCTTGTACGCCTCGACGACCTCAACCGGGATCCGGCCGCGCTCGGAAATCTTGTAGCCGTTCTTGACGGCCCATTCCCGGATCGCCCGGTTCTGCTCGCGATCCATTCCCGCGCCGGTGGGTCGCCCGGGCCGCCGGACTGAACGGGTGCTCTCCACCGGACCGCGCCCGATCCGCCGACCCGCATTGATGTACGGATCGAGCGCCTTGCGCAGGACGCCGGCATTCTCGTCGGAGACATCGATCGTGTAGGCCACGCCGTCGAGACTGAACTCAACCGTCCGGTCGGCCTTCCCACCGTCGAGGTCGTCGGTCAGGACCGTGATTACTTTTCTCGCCATTGCCGATTACTCCCTGTGTGCGGCGGGATGTGTCCAAAGTCTGACCTACCACCCCGGTAATCCGCAACAATATGCCTTCCATTCATTCGGCGCGTCGCGATTCCGTTACCGAGCAAAACCGTGAATCGGTTCGGTGCCGAGGCTTCATTCCCCGAGGATGCCGCTGTGACCGGCGACGGCAGCCGCCTCGGCCCGGTTCGAGACCCGCAACTTGCGCAGCAACGCGGCGGTCATCCGTTTCACCGTCCGTTCGGAGACGTGCAGTTCTTCGGCGATGTCGACGGTGCTGCGGCCGGCGGCGATCGCTCGCAGCAGTCGCCGTTCCTCGCCGTCCAGGTCGACGGACGCGAAGCGCGTGGGTCGCAGCATGGCGCGCAGCAGTTCGGCCGGCAGCACCGCCCAGCCGTCGAGGATCGCCAGCAGCGGGGGCAGCAGCTCCTCCGGTTCGCTGGTCTTGGGCAGGAACCCCTCGGCGCCGGCCCGCAGCGCCTCCACCGCTGGCTCTGGGTCGTCGGAACCGGACATCGCGACCACGCGTACCCGTGGGGTGGTCCGCCGGATCGCGGCCACCGCCCGGATGCCGCCGGGCGGCGGCATGTGCAGGTCGACCAGGGCCAGGTCGGGGCAGTAGTTGCTGACCAGGGCCGCCGCCGCTGCCGCGTCGCCGGTCGAGGCGACCACCTCGGCCCGGCCGTTGGTGGTGATCGGGAGCAGCAACTCCAGGCCGCGGACGAAAAGGGGGTGATCGTCCACGACGACGAGTCGCAAGGTGGAGGCTCCCGGCATGTCTGCGCCGTTCCCCAGCGGGTACCGATCATGCGGGTTCGCACCGAACGAGGGGAGTCGGGTGGATGCGCGTACGGCACGGTTTGCGGGACCTGCTGCGAGGGTTGCGCCCCATTGAGCCGACACCCGGCGAGAGACGGCCGGCGGCGGCCGATTCGGAGTTGCTGCTGCGGGTGTTGTGCCACGAGTTCCGGACGCCGATCAGCACCCTGACCTCGCTGACCCGCGCGCTGGCCGACGAGCGTCGGGAGCTGACCGGGGACGATCGGCGGGCGATCAGTGAGCTGGCCCGCGACCAGGCCGCCCACCTGCAGAGCCTGCTGCGCGACGCGACCGCCGGCACCGGCGTGCTGACGCCGACCTCGCAGCCGGAGCCGGCCGTCGCGCTGTCGGGCATCCTGCGGGAGGCCGCCGCGTTGGTGCCGGTCGGACGTCGGCGGGCGCGGGCCACCCGGGAGGCGGCCTCCTGCCCGGTGCCGGCCGGACGAACCAGACAGGTGCTGGTCAACCTGGTGCAGAACGCGTTGCGGCACGGGCCGCCGGACGGACAGGTCGGGCTCTACGCCACAGTGCGCGGCCCCGGTCTGAGCATCCTGGTCACCGACGAGGGTCGGGTCGACGATGCGCTGCTGGTGGCGCTGCGGCGTCCGGCGCCGGCCGTCGGGATGTCCGGTCTGGGCCTGTGGATCGCGCGGCAGCTCGTCGCGACGGATGGGGGAGCGTTGCGGGCGCACCGGCTACGGCCCCGTGGAGTGGCGCTGGAGGTGCTGCTGCCGATGGCTCGCCCGGTGCGCTGACCCGGGCGGGACACCGGTTGGCCCGCTCGGGTCATCGGGGCGGGAACGGCCTCGCTACCTATTTGCGGTACCGAGGAGGTTGGATGTTCAGCCACGTCAAGGATCTGCAGTTCGAAGCCAAGCCGGACGGCCCGGATGCGGCGTTCGCCCGCCGGTTGCAGGAGGTGCTGGGCGGCAAGTGGGGCGAGATGACGGTCGCCAACCAGTATCTCTTCCAGGGTTGGAACTGCCGCCTGCCCGGGAAGTACAAGGATCTGCTGCTCGACGTCGGCACGGAGGAGATGGGCCACGTCGAGATGATCGTCACGATGATCACCCGGCTGTTGGACAACGCGCCGCTGTCGCTGACCGAGGGGATCGCGGAGGATCCCGGTGGTGCCGCGACCTACGCCGGTGAGAACCCGGCGCACTTCATCCACGGCGGGGGTGGGGCCCTGCCCACCGATTCCAACGGGGTGCCCTGGAACGGCGCGTTCATCACCGCCAGCGGCAACCTGTTGGCCGATTTTCAGCTCAACGTCACCGCCGAGGCGCAGGGTCGGCTCCAGGTCGCCCGGTTGTTCCACATGACCGACGACCCGGGCGTCAAGCAGATGCTGCGCTTCCTGCTGGCCCGCGACACCATGCACCAGAACATGTGGCTGGCGGCGATCGAGCAGCTCAAGGAGGACGGGCTGGAGGAGATGCCCGTGCCGGAGGCGTTTCCGGACTCGGGCGAGTTCACCGCGGAGTACGGCTACACCTACCTGGGTTTCTCGTCGGGCACGGACGCCGCCCAGGGGCGCTGGGCGTCCGGGCCGTCGCCGGACGGCAAGGGCGAGTTCCGGTACGACGACAACCCGCGGGCGAACGCGCCGGAACCGGTGCTGCCTCCGGGTGACCCTCGGTTGTACGGCACCAACCCGGGGGTGGCCGGCTCGGTGGTGAACACGGTGAAGAGCAAGCTCACCTGAGGTGCCTCGTCGGGTCGCCCGCCGGTCCCGGGCGGCCCGACGGACCGGGGAGAAGAGTGGTCTGGGTCACAGGCCGGAACAAGGGGAACGCTTTGTTACTTGAGTGAGACACGCTCAACTCAACGCGATGGCAGGTGTTCGATGGCAACTCTTCCGGTACTTCCCCTGACCGACGCCGTGCTGCTGCCCGGGATGGTCATCCCGGTAACCCTCGACCCCACCACCCAGGCCGCGATCGACGCGGCGCGGGCGACCGGCGACCGCAAGCTGCTGGCCGTGCCGCGCATCGACGGCGAGTACGGCCCGGTGGGCGTGGTCGCCACCATCGAAAAGGTCGGCCGGCTGCCCGAGGGTGAGCCCGCCGCCGTGATCCGTGGCCTGTCCCGGGCCCGGATCGGCTCCGGCGTGCCCGGCCCCGGCGCCGCCCTCTGGGTCGAGGCGACCGAACTCGACGAACCCGCCTACGCCGGTCGGGCCCGGGAACTCGCCCGCGAGTACCGCGCCCTGGTGACCTCCGTGCTCCAGCAGCGGGGCGCCTGGCAGGTCATCGACGCGGTGGAGCGGATGACCGACCTCTCCGAGCTGGCCGACTCGGCCGGTTACGCGCCCTGGCTGACGCTGGAGCAGAAGACCGAGCTGCTCGCCGCGCCGGACGTCACCGCCCGGCTGGAGCTGCTGGTCGGCTGGGTGAAGGACTACCTGGCCGAGCAGGAGGTCACCGAGCAGATCAACAGTGACGTTCGCGAGGGGCTGGAGAAGTCCCAGCGCGAGTTCCTGCTGCGCCAGCAGCTCGCCGCGATCCGCAAGGAACTGGGCGAGGACGAGCCGGACGGCTCCGCCGACTACCGGTCCCGCGTCGAGTCCGCCGAGCTGCCGGAGAAGGTACGCGAGGCGGCCATGCGCGAGGTCGGCAAGCTGGAACGGGCCAGCGACGCCTCCCCGGAGGCGGGCTGGATCCGTACCTGGCTGGACACCGTGCTCGAGATGCCGTGGGGCACGCGTACCGAGGACAACACCGACCTGGCCGCGGCCCGGGCGGTGCTCGACGCCGACCACGCCGGCCTGGCCGACGTGAAGGACCGCATCCTGGAGTACCTGGCGGTGCGCAACCGGCGTGCCGAGCGCAACCTCGGTGTGGTCAGCGGTCGCGGCTCCGGCGCGGTGCTCGCCCTCGCCGGTCCTCCCGGGGTGGGTAAGACCAGCCTCGGCGAGTCCGTGGCGCGGGCGCTCGGGCGTAACTTCGTCCGGGTCTCGCTCGGCGGCGTCCGCGACGAGGCGGAGATCCGCGGGCACCGGCGTACGTACGTGGGGGCATTGCCCGGTCGGATCGTCCGCGCGCTGCGCGAGGCCGGTTCGATGAACCCGGTCGTGCTCCTCGACGAGGTGGACAAGCTGGCCGCCGGCTACGCCGGCGACCCGGCCGCCGCCCTGCTGGAGGTGCTCGACCCGGCGCAGAACCACACCTTCCGGGATCACTACCTGGAGGTCGACCTCGACCTGTCCGACGTGCTCTTCCTGGCCACCGCCAACGTGGTGGAGTCCATCCCCGGCCCCCTGCTGGACCGGATGGAGCTGGTCACCCTGGACGGGTACACCGAGGACGAGAAGGTCGCCATCGCCCGCGACCACCTGCTGCCCCGGCAGCGGGAGCGGGCCGGCCTGACCGTCGACGAGGTCACCGTCGCCGACGAGGCTCTCGCGCTGATCGCGGGGGAGTACACCCGGGAGGCCGGCGTCCGGCAGCTCGAGCGGGCCCTGGCCAAGATCCTGCGCAAGGTGGCGGTGACGCTGGCGACGGACCCGACGCCGGCACGCGTGGGCACCGACAACCTCGCCGGTTACCTGGGTCGGCCGAAGTTCACACCGGAGTCGGCCGAGCGCACCGCGGTGCCCGGCGTGGCCACCGGTCTGGCCGTCACGGGCACCGGCGGGGACGTGCTCTTCATCGAGGCGACCAGCATGGAGGGCGAGCCGGGGCTGACCCTGACCGGCCAGCTCGGTGACGTGATGAAGGAGTCGGCGCAGATCGCGCTCTCCTACCTGCGCTCCAACGGGCGGCGGTTCGGCATCGACCCGAACGCTCTCGCGGGACGCCGGATCCACGTCCACTTCCCGGCGGGCGCGGTCCCCAAGGACGGTCCGAGCGCCGGCATCACCATGGTCACGGCCCTGGCGTCGCTGGTCACCGGTCGCCCGGTCCGCCCCGAGTTCGGGATGACCGGTGAGGTGACGCTCTCCGGCCGGGTGCTGCCGATCGGTGGGGTGAAGCAGAAGCTGCTCGCCGCGCACCGTGCCGGCCTCACCGAGGTGATCATCCCGGCGCGCAACGAGCCCGACCTGGACGACCTGCCGACCGAGGTGCGCGAGGCGCTGACCGTGCACACCCTGGCCGACGTGGCCGACGTGCTCGCCCTGGCGCTGCGCCCGGCCGACGTGAAGACGCTGGACGGTCCGGCGCTCTTCGCGGTCTGACGCTCCGACCATCCGGGCCCCCGCCGTCTCCCGACGGCGGGGGCCCTTTCGGTACGCGGGGGAAGGTCTACTGTCTCGTCTGCACCGTCAACCACCTCTCCGCCGCGAGGCGGCCCCCTGGAGGAACCCCCGTGAACGTGGTGCTCTGGATCATTCAGATCCTGCTCGCCGCCGTCTTCGCCGGCGTCGGACTGGCCAAGCTGAGCCAGCCCAAGGAGAAGTTGCGCGACGTGATGCGGTGGGTGGACCCGGTGCCGCCGTCGCAGGTCAAGGCGCTCGGCGCTGTCGAGTTGCTGGCCGCCGCCGGGCTCGTGCTGCCCGCTGCCACCGGCATCGCCACGGTGCTCACCCCGCTCGCCGCCGTCGGACTGGTCATCGTCATGATCGGCGGCCTCCTGGTGCACCTGCGCGCCCGCAAGCAGCAGACCACCCAGGACGGACGTCGCACCGAGATCCAGGGCGCTGTCGCCTGCGCCGTGCTGCTCGTCCTCGCCGCCGTGGTGGCCTGGGGCCGTTTCGGCCCGTACGCCCTCTGATCCGCGTCGGCCGGCACGCGACAATGCACAGTAGAGTCTGCCCGCCGCTCGATGTGGCACTCCACGGGGGAGAGGTATGGAACCGATCGTGAGCGCACCTGCTGCGGTGCCGCCGGTAGTGCCACAACGGTCAGATCCACCGGGCCGACGGTTGGGGCGACGGATGCTCTTCGCCGGCGGCGCGGGCGCCGCGGTGGCGACGACGGTGGCCACCCTCGCGGGTGCCGAAGAGGCGGGATCGCCGCCCGTCACGACCGTTCGGGAGGCCCCGCTCAGCCTCCGGGACCCCCGGGTCGGCTGCCGGCTCGACGGCAGTGACGAGTCGGACAAGGTCACCGCCGCGCTGAACCTGCTGCCGGCCGGTGGCGGGGAGATCTTCCAACCGGTGGGCGCACTCGGTCTCGGATCGGAGGTCCGCTTCCCGACGAGTGTGACCTGGACCGGCGAGAACATCGGCGCGGCGATCATCCAGCCGGCCCCGGGCTACACCGGTCGTCTGGTCTCGAGCGGTAAGTACAACCAGATCTCCAACGTGCACTTCTACGGCATGCGGACCTCCAACGTGCTGTTGACCGTCCGTGGCCCCCGGTCGACCTTCCACCACCTGCACTTCGGCAACTCGGGCAGCCACGCCATCGAGTTCCTCGGCACGGACGCGGAAACGAGTGCCCACGCCAACAAGATCACTGACATCAACATCGAGGACTGCCTCGGCGTCGGCATCCTCGTGAACAAGGTCGCGTACGACAACGAGTTCCTCAACGTCTGGGTCGGTGAGTGCCAGACCGGGATACGGCTGCTGGACAGCGCCTGCTTCTTCGACAACCTGCACGTCTGGGGTTGCCGGGGCAACGGCGTGGAACTGCGCGAACCCGCCCATCGCAACATCTTCCAGAACGTCTACCTGGAGTCGAACGGCACCAGTGGCACCGGCAGCGGCGCCGACCTACGGCAGGTTTGGGGGACCCAGTTCATCGGTGGCCGGCTGTGGCGCAACGCCACCAACGGCATCGAGGTCTCCTCGTCCGGACGGACCCGGATCATGGG
The DNA here is from genome assembly GCF_036136635.1 of Micromonospora sp. NBC_00330. Classification (NCBI taxonomy): domain Bacteria; kingdom Bacillati; phylum Actinomycetota; class Actinomycetes; order Micromonosporales; family Micromonosporaceae; genus Micromonospora; species Micromonospora sp. NBC_00330. The sequence goes on along the minus strand of NZ_CP108012.1, from coordinate 2,455,014 downwards.
GCTCGACATCCACGACAACGGCGCGAACGGGATCCTCGGCCGTGACGCCGACCTGTGCCAGGTGATCGGCAACCAGTTCTACGACGACGCGACGCCCCGCCGCCAGGACCGACCGATCATGACGGTCGGCACCAGCAACAACTGGATCGTCACCAACAACGTGATGCGGGCGTACGACCACCGGTCCGGGGGCGCGTCGCTGGCCGGGGCCGACAACGTGGTCAACGGAAACATCGGCTAGCACCGGCGGGCGGCGGGTCCTCGACGTTTCCCCGCCGCCTGCCGGGCAGTGTCGTCGGTGACCGTCGTACTCCGGCGGTCGCCGACGGCGTGTTCAGCGCTCGTCGCCGCCGCGGTCGCGGCGCACGGTGGCCTTGCGGCCCTTGATCGTGCTGGAGCGCAACCCGGAGATGACCTCGTCGGCCACCCCCTGCGGCACCTCCACCAGTGAGAACCGGTCGGCGATCTCGATCGAGCCGATGTCCCGGCCGCGGATGCCGGTCTCCCCGGTGATCGCGCCGACCAGATCCTGCGGGCGCACCCCGGCGCGTCGACCCAGGCCGACGAAGACCTGGACGGTGTTGCCGCTGCCGGAGCGTGGCCGGCCCCCGCCCCGCCGGTCGCCGCCCCGGCCGCCGGCCTCCGGTCGACCCTCGCGCGGCCCACGGACCGGAACCTGCGGGATCTCCTCCTCGTCGTCGGAGCCCGGCGACGTCACCTCGTGGGCCAGCTTCACTGCGGCGAGGGCGACCTCCATCAGGTCGAACTCGTCGGTCAGCGTCTCCACGATCACCCGGAACGGGTCGAGGTCGTCCTCCAGCAGGCTTTCCCGCAGGGCCGCCTGGGTCAGCTCCAGCCGCCGGGTACGCATGTCGGCCACGGTGGGGATCTTGTCGATGGTGATCCGCTGGCCGGTCACCCGCTCGATGGTCTTGAGCATCCGGTGCTCACGCGGCTCGGCGAGGGTGATCGCCACGCCCTCCCGGCCAGCCCGACCCACCCGACCGATCCGGTGCACGTACGACTCCGGGGCGGACGGCACGTCGTAGTTGACCACGTGGGTCAGCTGCTCGACGTCCAGCCCACGGGCCGCCACGTCGGTGGCCACCAGCAGGTCGGCGGTGCCCGCCCGCAGCCGGCCCATGACCCGGTCGCGCTGCTCCTGGCTCATGCCACCGTGCAGCGCCTCGGAGCGGTAGCCCCGACCGTTCATCGTCTCGGTCAACCGGTCGACCTCTTCCCGGCTGCGGCAGAACACGATCGCCGCGGTCGGGGACTCCACGTCCAACACCCGACCCAGCGCGGCTGGCTTGTGCGCCCGGGTCACGATGTACGCGCTCTGCCGCACCCGGGGCGCCTCACCCGCGACCTGCTGCTCCCGGCCGATCTCGATCCGCACCGGTTCGCGCAGGTGCTGGCGGGCCATCCCGTCGATGCGCGACGGCATGGTGGCCGAGAAGAGCACCGTCTGACGCTGCGCCGGTGCGTGCTCCAGGATCGCCTCGATGTCCTCGGCGAAGCCCATGTCGAGCATCTCGTCGGCCTCGTCGAGCACCACCGTGGCCAACCCACCGAGGCGCAGGGTGCCCCGGGCGATGTGGTCGAGGGCCCGACCCGGGGTGGCCACCACCACGTCGACACCGCTGTCCAGTGCCCGCAACTGCCGCCCGATCGGCTGCCCACCGTAGATCGGCAGCACCCGCGCGCCCAGGTCCTTGCCGTAGCGGTGGAACGCCTCGGAGACCTGTACCGCCAGCTCCCGGGTCGGCACCAGCACCAGGGCCACCGGGTCGCCGCCCTGGCGGTGTGCCGTCATGAGGTTCAGCAGCGGCAGCGCGAACGCGGCCGTCTTGCCGGTGCCGGTGGCTGCCTGACCCAGCAGGTCCCGACCCTCCAGCAGCGGTGGGATAGCCTCCCGCTGGATCGGGGTCGGCTCCTCGTACCCGAGGGCGGCGAGGGCGCCCAGCAGCTCGGCGCGGAGCCCGAGCTCGGTGAAGGCGCTCACCTCGTCGGTGCCGTCGGGGGTGGCGTCGATCGGTGCGTCGTGCTGTGCAGGTGCGGAACTCATGTGCCAAGCCTTTCATCACGCCGTCCGGGCCGTTGCGGCGACCGCCACAAGAGCTGTCCCCGAGCTCGTGCTGCGGCTGTTCCGCGACCCCGACGGCGGCCTCGGTCAGGCGTCGGTGGTCAGGATGGCCAGCACCATCACCGCGGCGAGGGCCACGTCGAGCACCACGCAGAACTCGGCGTAGCCGCGCGGCACCACCCGGCGGTTGCGGTGGTGCACCACGTCCCAGCCGGCGTGCGCCAACCACCCGAACGCCACCAGCCAGTCGGCGGTCCGTCCGCCGGCCAACACCGCGACCAGTATCAGGGCGACCCAGATGGCCAGACCGACGAGTTGGGTGGCGAGCATGCCCCGCCCGCCCAGCGTGCGGCGGGCCATGCCGATCACCAGGTAGCCGCCGGGCAGCACCAGCATCGTCCACGGGCTGAGCACGCCCGGGTCGACCCACATGTCCGCGGTCAGCAGCAGCGCCAACCCGGCCGGCCAGCGGTGGGCGAGTGCCACCACGACCCGGTGTCGACGTACCGGCGTCGACGCCTCGTGTCGGTGTCGGACCGCCACCAGCACCATCGCGGGGATCATCAGCAGGTGACCGCCGAGCATCAGCGCGTCGGCGTCGACCAGTCCGGCCCGAAACGGCACGAGCAGCAGCAGGAACGGGACGTACATCGCGGCGGCCATCTCGCCGACCGCGTGCCAGGGGTGCGCCCGGTAGCGCATCGCCACCGTCATCCCGACTGTCATGTTCGTGGCCATCACCAGCGCGGCGACCTCCGGCCGGGCCAGCGCGTCGCCGACGCCCAGGGCGGCGCCGGCCAGCTCCCACAAACCTCCGAGCAGCAGCATCCCGGCGATCATCGCCACTGCCATCTCGCCCAGATGCCACAGCAGCCGCCGTCTGCTGCTGGCCGGTGCCGCGGCGGTCGGTGCCGCCGTGGCCGGTGTCGGGGCCGAGGGGGTCGGCTCGTCGGTGGGCACTGGGGCGGGCGACGGTACGGCGGTGAGGCTGTCCGCGTACATCCGGGTGTTTTCCATGCCTCGACCATGCCGGTGCCCCCGGTGTGGCCGGCAGACCCGTTCGTCACGGGAAAACCGTGCGGATCGCACGGCGCGACCGTGACAGGTCGCATGGGTGGACGGTGCCCGGGCGGTCCTAGGATCGGTGCGTGGCGAGCGAGGCGGTGACTCCGCGGGCGGACCGCCGGCTGCGCCGCGCCCGGCGGGCGACGCTGGTGTCGCTGGCCACCGGCGTGTGGGCGAGCGTCCTGCTACCGGCGGTCGGTCTGACCCGTGAGCCCGACCCGGGTCGGGTGACACTCGGCGCGGTCGGGATCCTCGCCTTCGTGATCGCCCAGACCGTCGTCCTGTACGCGGCCGTGACGCCGTGGCTCGACCCGCGCTGGCGGCGTCGGGCGGAGCTGAGCCTGGTCGGGGTGGCGGTGCTGACCGTTCCGCTGGTGGGTCCGGTGGCGGCCGGCAGGTGGCCGACCTGGGCCTGGCTCGGTGCGGCGCTGATCGGCATGACGCCGCTGCTGGTGCGGTGGCGGGCCGCGCTGGCTGTCGCGGTCGGCGTCCTGGCGGTGGCTGTCGCGGTGGCCTGGTGGACCGGCGGTTCCGTTCCGCGCCACCTTGCCGTGACCGGTGGGATCGGCGCGGCAGTGGCCGCCGTCAACGGGCTCCAGGTCTGGTTCTGGGACCTGCTCGTGGAGGCCAGGCAGGGCCAGGCCGCCCAGGCCCGGCTGGCCGCCGCCGAGGAGCGGCTGCGCTTCGCCCGCGACGTGCACGACGTCCTGGGGCACCGCCTCACGGTGATCGCGTTGAAGGCCGAACTCGCCGCCCGGCTCGCCCCGGTCGACCCGGAACGGGCCGGGCGGGAAGCCGCCGAGGTGCAACGGTTGGCCGCGTCCGCGCTGAGCGAGGTACGGGAGACCGTGCACGGCTATCGGGCCGTCGACCTCGACGAACAGCTCGCCGCGGTGGTGGGGGTGCTGCGCTCCTGCGGGGTGCGGTGCACGGTTCTGCCACTGCCGGCGGACCTGCCGCAGCCCGCCGCCATCGAGCTGGCGGCGGTGCTGCGCGAGGCGAGCACCAACGTGCTGCGGCACAGCCGGGCCGACTGGTGCCGGATCCGCATCGATCGGGAGGATGACGTGGCCAGGATGACGGTGGCCAACGACGGGGCCGACGACCGCGGCCCGGACGCGCACAGCCACGGCCTGCGCGGGCTGGCCGACCGACTCGCCGCTGCCGGGGGCGAGTTGCGGGTACGCCGGGAGGACGCGATCTTCACCCTCGAAGCCACAGTGCCGGCGCCGTCGTGATCCGCGTCCTGCTCGCCGACGACGAGGACCTGATCCGGGTGGCCGTCGCCGCGTTGCTCGCCCTGGAACCGGACATCGAGGTGGTGGCGCATGCCGCCGACGGGAAGACGGCAGTCACCGCGGCGCTGGCGCACCGCCCGGACGTGGCAGTGGTGGACCTGGAGATGCCGGGCCTGGACGGCATCGCGGTAGCCGCCGAGCTGACCCGGGTCCGACCCGACTGCGCGGTGGTCGTGCTGACCGGGCACGGTCGCCCCGGGCACCTGCGCCAGGCGTTGACCGCCGGCGCCCGAGGGTTCCTGCCGAAGGGCTCGCCGGGTGGGGCGCTCGCCGACGTGATCCGCCGGGTGCACGCCGGAGGGCGCTACGTCGACCCGTCGCTGGCCGCCGACGCGTTGACCCTGCCCCCGTGCCCGCTGACTCCCCGGGAACTGGAGACGCTGCGGCTGGTGGAGGTCGGCGCACCGGTCGCGGTGATCGCCCGTCGGGTGCACCTGTCCACCGGCACCGTGCGCAACCACCTCTCCGCCGCCGTGCAGAAGCTCGGCGCCGCCGACCGCGCCGAGGCCGTCCGTACCGCCCGTGACAACGGCTGGCTCTGACCGTCGGCGCGCCTCGCGGACGACCGAAGCGTGAGTGGACGGAAGCTGATCAATAAGGGGCAGTCGACTCCTGGCCTCCCGGCCGGCTGCGAAGATGGACAAATGCCCAGGAAAGTCGCGGCGGGTCCGGTCGACCCGGTGCGCTCCAGTGCCGTCGAGCTGTTCTTCGACCTCGTCTTCATCTTCACCCTCGGCCGCTTGTCGGCGACCCTGGTCGAGGAGCCCAGCCTGCTCGCCGACGCACAGGCCGTGATCTTCCTGCTGGCCTTCTGGTGGATCTGGTACAACACCAACCTGGCCACCGACAGCCTCGACTGCGAGCGGCCCACAGTGCAGATCCTGATCATCGGCGTGATGCTCGGCAGCCTGCTGATGTCCATCAACGTTCCGGACGCCTTCGGTGACCAGGGCTTCGTCTTCGTGAGCGCGTACCTCGGGATCCACCTCGGCCGGACCCTGGTCATGGCCCTCTACCTGCGCGGCACCCCGGCCTGGCGTCGGCCGGTACGGGGAATCGTCTGGTATCTGCTGTCCGCGACGGTCTGGTTCGCCGGGGCGGCGGCCAGCGGCGGCGAAGCCCGAGTCCTGCTGTGGGCATGCGCGCTGGCGATCGACTACTCGGGGCCGATCCTGGGATGGCCGGTGCCGTGGCTCGGCCGGGCGCGGGCCAACGAGTGGCACCTCTCGGGCGAACACCTCAACGAGCGGTACCGGCAGTTCATCATCCTGGCCCTCGGCGAGACGATCCTGGCCACCGGCAACTTCTACCGGCTGTCGACGCGGGACCTGGCGGACACCACAGCATTTCTGCTCACCTTCTGGACGGTGGTCTTCCTCTGGTGGACCTACTTCTATCGCACCACGAGCAGCCTCGCCGTGAAGATCGACACCGCGAGGGATCCGTACCGGCTCAACCTGCGGGCGAGCTACACCCACCTGGTGATGGTGGCGGGCATCCTGCTCACCGGCATCGGAGGCGAGTTGATGCTGAAGGAGCCCAACGCGCAGCGGTCGGCCGGCAACGTCGTGGCGATCCTGGTCGGGCCGCTGACCTTCCTCATCGGGCGGATGATCTTCGAGATCTGGGTGTTCGGCCGCCTGACGAGGCACTGCCTCGCGGCCGTGGTGGCGTGCCTGATCCTGAGCCCGGTCGCGGCGCGACTCCCGCCGCTGGCGGTGGGCCTGCTGGGCGCGGCCACCATCACCGTCGTCGCCATCTTCGACCTGACCCACCGTGCCCGGATCGCGGGTGAGGTCAACCCGGTGTCGGCCGGGGACGCTCACCGCCGCCACCCGGCCTGACGGGTGTGGCGCGGTCCCGATCCGTGGGGGGTGGCGTGGACCGTCCGGCTAGCGTGGGCGCGTGCGTACTGTGGAACTGGTCTGCTCGCCCGGCCTGGAGGTCGCGGTCCGGGCGGTCTGGGGCCGGCTGGCCGCCGCCGGGTTGCCCAGCCTGGCCCGCAACATCCACCCGACCAACCGGCCGCACCTCACCCTCGCCGCCGTCGACGAGTTCCCGCCGGGGGTCGAGCACCGCCTCGCCGAGCTGTTCGACGCCGCGCTGCCGGTGCCGGTGACGCTCGACCGGGTCGTCGTCCTCGATGGCAGCGCCCCACTGGTCTGGCTCGTCCGACCCACTCCGGCGCTGACCGCGCTGCACGCCGCCGTCTGGGACGTTCTCGCCGAGGCCGACGGACACCGCCCGTGGCATGCGCCCGAGGTATGGGTGCCGCACCTGAGCCTGGCCCTGCGGTTCCGCAACGCCGACCTGCGGGTGGCTCGTGCCGTCGCCGGTGGGCAGCGACCGACGGGTGACTTCGACGCCGCGCGCAGCTACGACGGCACGGACCGGACGGTGATCCCGCTGACCGGCCTCGGCTGAGATCGTCGTGCGTCGTCCGAAACCTCAGTTGCTGCCCCCACCGCCGTCACCGCCTCCGCCATCGTTCCCGCCGTTGAACTCGCCGCCACCACCGCTGCCACCTGCACCGCCGGCGTAGCCGTGGCGGCCGTCGAGGAAGGGCAGGTCGCCACGAATGCCGCGGGGTTTGGGCCGCTTACCGGGTCCGGCGAGGTGTTGCAGGCAGACCCGGCCAGAGACCGGGAAGCATTCGCCACGGCCTCCGCAGTCGGCCAGGTAGCGGTTGCCGTCCTGGATGTCCAGTTCCTGGTCCACTCGGAACAGCAGCGGAAGGCCGGTCGGGCCGCATCCCTCGTCCCGCCGGCCGTGGCCCAGCGTGGCGAGCAGGAGAGGCCCGCGATCGGCGTCGGTCGTGTCGCCGCTCGTCGCGGACGTCGGTCGGTGGTGCGTAGAGCGCCCGAACGCGGCGTCACAGAAGGTGGCGTAGTCCCGCGCATGGAGGGTCAGCTCCTGCCACAGGCCGTCCACGACCACCGAGGGCATGGCCAGCTTCGCGTTGGGCTGGCGGGCGATGATCCGGAACCACTGCCGGGTCGCGGTCTCGACGAGAACGATGTCGTCGTCGCTGAGATGGGGATACCGATTTCGTAGATGGTGACGTCCGCTGGCAGGAAACCGCAGGTCAGACACGGCGCGGAGTCGGCGAGGGGTGCGGTCGCTTCTGAACTTCGTCCAGATCATCCGGTTACTTCTATCCGCCCGGCGGTGCAGGCGCTAAGGCCCCGACTTGCCGAAGTGGCGTCGCGGCCCCTTCAGAGTAGGGACAGCAGGCAAGCCGAGGCGACCGTCGGGGCGTGTCGCCCCGACGGCCGCCGGCCCGATCCTGGTCAGTTGTCGCGCGGCTGCGGGATCTCCTGCCTGGTGAACGAGATGCCCGCGGCTGGGGCGGCCCGAGTGGCGAGCGAGGCAGCCGACTCGTCCGTGTCGTAGAGCCGAACCGAACCGTTGGCGGTCCGACTCACGAACCCGAGTCGGATGCCACTGGAGTTCTGGAAGACGAATGCCGTCGGGTCGGTCGGATAGGTCTCGTCCGGTACCGTCGCCGTGGCCCAGTTGCCCCACGCGGTGGAGCCCGCGGCGGTCTGTCGGCTGTGCTGGATGGTGTCGTCGGTCGTCCGGGTGAACACCGAGATGCGGCCGGTGTTGGGGCTCAGAACCGCGGTCGGGGAGCCGACCGGCGTGACACCGCTGTCTCCCACCGCGTTCCAGGTGCCGGGCCAGGTGCCGTCGAGGTTCTGCAACTGGCTCTTGACCACTCCGTCGGTGTGCCGGGCGAACACCATCAGGCGACGGCCGGGCAGTGTCACCACGCTCGGCGTGTCCACGAAGCCCGCGCCACCCAGCCCCGTCCAGGCGGAGGTCAGCGCGCCACCCTTGTACGTGGCCGTCTGCAGGGTGCCGGCCGCGTTGGCCACCAGGAGTGCGGCCGTGCCGTCCGCGCCCGGCACGGCGACCGGCGTACCGGTCAGGCCGGTGCCACCGAGCGGCGTCCACGGAAGCAGATCCCCGGCCGTGCCGTCCTGGCGGCGGTGCCACAGTGCACCCTCGGCGTCCAGGGCGAAGACCGCGCGGGTGTCGTCGGAGAGCCGGACGGCGGTCGGCTCCGAGCGCATCGCCCCACCGAGGGCGAGCCACGGGTTCCAGTCCGGCATGGCCGGCGTCTTCTGGGTCAACGAACCCACGTTGCTGGTGGTCTCGTGGGCAACGATGGTGACCCGGTTCTGGGCGTCCGAGACCAGCGACGGCCTGCCGGTGTACGCCTCCGTGCCGGGCACCGGTGACCACTGGACCGAGAACAGCGAGTCCGGGTTCGCGCGTCCGTGCCGCAGTTGACCGATGTTGTCGGTGTAGGCGATCTCCAGGCTGCCGAGCGCGGAGCCGGCGGGCGGGGCCTGCACGACCGCCAACGGGGCGTTCTGCTGCGCCGGAGTGGCGGGCAGCGCGGGGCTGGTGATCGCCCCCTGCCGGCAGGTGTTGGTGGTGGTGAAGACGTTCGGGAAGCCCTCCCAGCCGTTGCCGATCTGGTCGGCGGTCAGCGCCCAGGACAGGTTGTCCTCGCGGAAGCGGTACTGGAACAGGTCGCCGTCGGCCTGGATGCCGAAGAGCGTGTCCCCGCCGGCGGAGAAGAGCCCCCGGGTGAAGGCTCCCCAGCCGCTCGAACCGACCTGGCGGTCACGGAGGAGCCACCGCTGGCTCGCCGGGTCGAACCGGTGTCGGTAGAGCTTGCCATCGGCCGTACGGGCGTAGAGGGTGCCGGGGGCACCGGCCACGATCAGGTTGTACCGGTCCCAACCGGTGTCGATGACGCGCGCGTCGATGGTCCACTTCCGCGTCGACTCGTCGAACCGGTACCAGCGCAGTTTGCCCTGGGCGTCGACGGCGTAGAAGTCGCCGATCTGGTCCACAGTGATCTTGTTGCGGAAGGCAGCCGTCGCGTAGTTGGTGAAGCTCGTACTGATGTTCCAGCTCTGCTTGCCGTCGACGGTTTCCCAGACGCTGCCCGTCCACCGGTAGCGGTTCAGCCCGGTCGAGTTGATGCCGTAGACCCGGCCGTCCGGCCCACCCAGCAGGCGGCCGAACGTCTGCCAGCCGGCAGGGCCGACGGTGGTGGCGGCGGTGAAGACGCCGCCGTCCCGGCCCGGGGTGCTGTACTGGCGGCGGACGAGCGTGCCGGTCGTTGTCGAGTTGAAGAACGCCGCGGCTCCGGTGCAGCTGAAGGCGTCGGTTGCCGCCTGCGCGGGAGACGCCGGCAGCGGTGCCACGAGGCCGGCGGCGCCGATGAGTGCTGCGGCGGTCAACGCCAGCGATCGACGCCGAGAAGACGTCCGTGGAGTGGTTTTTTTGGTCAAGTGGGACACGTTTGTGTCATCCTCCCCCGAGAATAATAAAACGACCGTGGTGAATCGATCAGTCTGCGGTTACCGTCACATTCACAAAGAGTTCACTGTGCTCGGTGAGTGATTCGTCCGCCACGGTCGCGGCCCATCATGCACGACCATGGGTCGCCTGCCAAGCGCGGAAGCTCGGCCCGGATCGAGGGCGCCGGGAGGGTTCCCGGAGCATCCACGATGGACGTCCGGAAGCGGGCCGGGGCGAGCCGAAAACGGACTTAAGCCTTCAAATAACCGAAGTCTTGACGGAAAGTAATCGTCCCAGGTCGTAACGCTGATCAGGAAGACCGCCGCCACTGTGGCTTGACAGCCGATCGGGCGTGCTGCAACCTACAGCGGCATATCGATGAGTAGCAGCACACGGGGGTGTGAAGCTGTGACCGCTGACTTGGCGGCATTTTGCCGTGCCGAGGCAATATTGGTTCTGTTGGACGATCCGCTCCGGCGTGAATTCCGTCCACGCGAGTTGCCTCTTCGTACCTCCTGACATTTCCGTCGACTGATGGGTCGACGCCGTAACGCCGTGCCCGTGAAGAGGTAACGGCGATCACATACCCGGCTTCGCGGGCCTTCGCAGGTCTCGCGGCCCTCGCTCGTCTCTCTCCGCCTCTCAGCCCGTCCTCGATCCAGGGGTGACCATGTCCTTCAGCATTCGCCGTCTGCCCGACCCGCGCGGTCGGCTGACCGATCTGCGTGGTCGGTTACCCCGGCAACGCTCGGTGTTCGGCTCTGGCACCACCCGGTCCGTCCTGGCTGCCGCCCTGGCCGGCGTGCTGATGCTCAACCTGGGGGGCAGCGGGGTGACCGCGCTGCCGGCGGGCGGTGCCCGGGACCGCGACGGTGTCGCCTCCACCGGTCGGGGCGCCGGCGGCGCGAAGCCGAACCAGGCATGGGGCTCGGCGGCGGGCAAGGCGCACGTGACGTCCGGACGCCCCAACCGTGACCTGCCGAAGTCGCTGCGCGGGCAGTACCCGCTGCACAAGCTCGCCGACAAGCCCGAGCCGGGGCGCAACAAGGCGTCCGTGGCGACCGCACCCGTCGACGACACCCGCGGCTTCGACAAGCGGACCAGCCGGGAACGGCCGGCCGAGCGCGACGTCAACCAGCGGGTGTTCGACAACGCCGACGGCACCCAGACCACCGAGTTCTCCTCCTCCCCGATCAACTACCGCAAGCCGGACGGCACCTGGGCACCCATCGACCACTCCCTGGTACCGACCGCCGACGGGTGGGGGACCGCCGCCGACTCGGTCGGTCTGCACCTTGCCGGCAACGGCGCAGCGAGTCAGTTGGCCCGGCTGAGCTTCGACGCCGACACCGAGTTCGGGTTCGGTCTGGCCGAGGCGTCCAACGCGCCGGGCCGGGTGGACGGCAAGGCCGTCACCTACCCCGGCGTACGCCCCGACGTCGACCTGCGCCTGGAGCCCCGGGCCGGTGGCGTGAAGGAAACCCTGGTCCTGCGCTCGGCCAAGGCGCCCGCGTCGTACGTGTTCCCGCTGAGCCTGCGCAACCTCACCGCGAAGCTGGTCGACGGTCAGGTCGTCCTCAGTGACCGCGACGGGCGCCAGCGCGGGGTCATCCCGGCGGGTTACATGGTGGACGCAGGCTCCGGCACGGCCGGTCCCGCCACCTCCACCAAGGTCGCCTACGAGCTGGTCACCACGGGTGGGCAGACGGCGCTGAAGGTCACCCCCGACCGGGCCTGGCTGACCGACCCGGCCCGGCGGTACCCGGTCGAGGTCGACCCGACCGTCGGCCCGCCCGTCGCTGCGATCAACGCCGACGGCAGCATGTCCGTGCACGGAGGCAGTTCTACCTCCGGTAGCGGTGAGCTGCTCGTTGGGCGCTTCCCCTCATCGGCGTGTCCTGGTGGCAGCTGCGGCGGCGAGTTCAACGCGGCGGCCTACCTCAAGTTCGGCAACCTGGTCAGCCGACTCCAGAACCACACCATCCACGGTGTGGCGCTCTCCGCTGTCAACTTCGACGCGGCTTCCTGCAAGGCGCGCGCGGTCAGCGTCCACCCGGTCACCGGGTCGTGGTCGGCCGGCACCGGCTACTCGTACCCGGGGCCGGCAGTGGGTGGCGCCCTGGTCAGCCGCTCGTTCGCCCACGGGTACGTCGCTCTCGGCCAGTCCCAGTCCTCGTGCCCAGCGGCCGGGGAGATGTTCGACCTCGGTGTTGGCGGCCGTAACCTGGTGCAGCGCTGGGCCAACGGCCAGCAGGCCAACAACGGTCTCTCGCTGCGCGCGTCCACCACCGACACCTCGGCGTGGAAGAAGTTCGCCGGTACCGGCACGGCCAACCCGCCGGCGCTCTACGTCACGCACAGCCCGTACAACGCCGGGTACGCGATCCCGAAGCCCACCCCGGAGCCGGCCGTCCTGCGTAACCAGGACGGCAAGGTGAAGGTGACGGTCACCAACCTCGGTGCCGAGGCGTGGACGCCGGCCAACTACTACCTCGCCTACCGGGTCTACAACGCGCAGACCGGCGCGGCGGTGACCCAGCAGCGGGCGGCGAACCTGCCCACCACCCTGGCCCGTGGCGCGAAGGTGACCCTCGACGCGACGGTCAAGCGGTTGGAGCCCGGCTCCTACTTCCTCGACTTCACCATGGTGCGTACCGGCGGCGTGGTCTTCACCGACCACCAGGTGCCACCCGGTCGGATCGTGCTCCAGGTGTTCGACGTTCCGCCGGTGGTGCAGGAGCTCTACCCGGACAACGGCTACCAGGCCCCCACGCTCACCCCGTTGCTGTGGGCCCGGGCCGTGGACACCGACGCCGCACCCGGCGCCACCCTGTCCTTCAAGTTCGAGATCTGCGACCAGACCGACGCCGGTGCGGCGACCAACTGCACCAACTCCGGGTACCAGGCCAAGCAGTCCTGGGTGGTGCCCGCCGGCCGGATGGTCTGGGGCAAGAGTTACCTGTGGCGCTCCTACGTCAAGGACAGCGCCAACGAGGTCATCTCGCCGTACTCGACCATGATCAGCTCGGTGCCGCAGCCGGACCTGCTGTCCCGGATCGCCACCTCACCCAACGCCGAGCAGGGCCGCGAGTTCGACGCCCAGACCGGCAACTTCGCGACCTCCGCTGTGGACGCCACGGTCGTGACCGTCGGGCCGGAGCTGAACCTCGTCCGCACCTACAACAGCCTCGACCCCCGGACGACCGGCGTCTTCGGCGCCGGCTGGTCCAGCCGGTACGACATGACGCTGATTCCCGACAACGACGGCTCCGGCAACGTGGTGGTCCGTTACCCGGACGGTCAGGAGGTGCGGTTCGGCAAGAACCCGGACGGCACGTACGCCCCGCCGCCGGGCCGGGTCGCGAAGCTCAGCGTCGACAGCAGCAGCTGGAAGCTCGTCGACCGCACCGGCAGCACCTACCAGTTCTCCCTGCTCTACAAACTCCAGAAGATCACCGACAACTCCGGGCACTCGGTCAACCTGACCCTCGACCCGATGACCGGCAAGCTCGCCCGGGCCCAGGTGTCCAACAGCCAGAGCAACACGGCCGGCCGTTCGCTGACCTTCACCTGGAACGGCAACCGCATCGCCACGGTCAGCACCGACCAGGTCAACGGCGCGAAACTGACCTGGAACTACACCTACAACGGTGACCTGCTGACCAAGGTCTGCGGCCCGGAGTCCGCCTGCACCAACTACGACTACGCGGCCGGTTCGCACTACCGCACCGCCGTTCTCGACGCCAAGCCCGACTCGTACTACCACCTCGGCGAGGCCGAGGGCACCGGCGCCGCCAGCGACGTGGCGATCAACCTGGGCAAGGACGCCGGCACGTACCGCAACAACGTCACGCTGGGCCAGCCCGGCGTGCTGGAGGGCACCAACGGCACCGCCGCCGCCTTCAACGGCACCTCGGCCTACCTCGAACTGCCCAAGGGCCTGGTCAAGAAGAGCCGCGACGTCTCCGTCGAGCTGTGGTTCAAGATCGGCCTGACCCAGACCGGTGGCCCGCTCATCGGCTACCAGGACAAGGCCGTCGGCACCGCAGCCGCCAGCGGCGTCCCGCTGCTCTACACCGGCACCGACGGCAAGCTGCGCGGCCAGTTCGCCACCGGCACGATCGCACCGATCACCTCGGGCATCACGGTCAACGACAACAAGTGGCACCACGTGGTGCTCTCCGCGATGGCCAACACCCAGACCATGTACCTCGACGGGGTGAAGGTCGGTGACCTGACCGGGCAGCCGATCGAGCACTCGCTGCTGACCTTCAACCAGGTCGGCCTCGCCTCGGCGACCACGCCCACGTCGTGGCCGGGCTGGGGCAGCACCGCCCAGCGGTACTTCGCCGGCACGATCGACGAGGTCGCCGTCTACTCGCGCCCGATCGGCCCGGACACGGCCAAGGCGCACTTCCAGTACGCGAAGCCGGCCGCCCAGCAGCTGACCCGGGTCACCCTGCCCAGCGGCCGGGTCGCCACCGAGGTCGAGTACGACACGGCCACCGACCGGGTCAAGGAGTACACCGACGACAACGGCGGCACCTGGAAGGTGGGTCAGCCCACCGTCTACGGCGGCGACACCGACCTGCGGCGCAGCGTCCAGGTCCTCGACCCGGCCAACCGCCCCTACCTGTACGAGTACGACGCGCTCGCCGGTCGACTGCTGCGCTCCGGCACCCCGCTCGGACTGGAGACCCGCGAGGAGGACCGACCCGGGCAGACCAGCCCGCCGCCGAACCCGCCGCCGACCGAGGTCTGCACCCAGCCCGACCCGAACGACCCGGCCTTCTGCACGGTGATCCCCGGCGACTCCGGTGGGCCGATCTTCGTGCGGCACCCGTTGGACGGCATGGCCATCCGCTCGTTCTCCTACAACGCGGACGGCCAGCAGAGCAAGGTCACCAACGAGAACGGTGACACGGTGGAGATGACGTACGACAGCAGGGGTCGTCTCGCCACCCGCAAGAGCTGCCGTACGTCCACCCAGTGCTTCACGAACTACTACACGTACCCGGCCTCCATCACCGACCCGTTCGACCCGCGCATCGACCTGGCGGTGGAGCAGCGCGACGGCCGCTCCAGCGGTCCGACCGACAACGCGTTCCTGACCACCTTCACGTACCGCGAGCGCACCGGACAGCCCCTCACCCAGACCAACCCGGACCTCAGCAAGGTCACCCACACCTACACCACCGGCGGCGAGGCCGGTGTCAACGGCATTCCCCCGTCCGGGTTGCTGGCCAGCAGCATCACCAACGGGCAGAGCAAGCCCACCACCTACGCGTACTACGCCAACGGTGACCTGTACAAGGTGACCGAGCCGTCCGGGCTGGTGACCGAGTACACCTACGACGCGCTCGGCCGGCGGATCACCGAGAAGGAAATCTCCGACACCTATCCCGCGGGCGTCACCACCACGATCACCTACGACGGGCACTCACGGGTCGCCACCGTCACCGGCCCGGTCACCACCGACGCCGTCACCGGCAAGCAGCACCAGAGCCGGACCGTCAACGAGTACGACGCCGACGGCAACCCCACCAAGGTCACCGTCTCCGACCTGCTCGGCGGTGACCCCGAGCGGGTCACCAGCACCGAGTACGACGACGAGGGACGGCCGGTCCGGGTCGTCGACCCGGAGGGCAACGAGACCAGCTACGGGTACGACAGGTTCGGCAACAAGACGACCATGACCGACGCCAACGGCAACCGCTACGACTGGGCGTACACCGCCCAGAACAAGGTGGCCGAGGTGCGGCTGCGGGACTGGCGCAGCGACCCGGCCGGCACCCCCGGCACCGGCACCGGCGACTACCTGGTCCTGCACTCCTACTCGTACGACTTCGCGGGGCGGCTGGCCAGCGACACCGACGCCATGGGACGGCGACTGGAGTACAAGTACTACCGCGACGACCTGTTGGAAAAAATCACCCTCAAGGACTTCCGCAACCCGGACGGCTCCAAGCGGGACTACGTCGTGGAGCAGAACACCTACGACGGGGCCGGCAACGTCACCCGCAAGGTCGGGGCCAACGGCACCCAGATCACCGACCACACGCCGGACAAGGCCGGCAAGGTGGCGAGCACCGTGCTGGACCCGACGGGGGTGCGCCGGACCAACACCTTCACCTACGACTACAACGGCAACGTCAAGCAGACCGTCCGGACCGGCAACCCGTCGAACCTGAACTGGGAGGTGCTGGCCACCTCCGAGGTCGTCGACTACACCTACGACGACGCCGGCAACGTGCTCACCGAGAAGGTCACCGCCGGCAGCAGCACCCGGGTGACCAGCTACACGTACGACAGGCGCGGCCTTCGCACCTCGGTCACCGACCCGCGTGGCAATGTGAGCGGCGCCGACAAGGCGAAGTACACCGACACCTTCCGCTATGACGAACTCGGCCGTCAGATCGGACAGAGCGGCCCGGCCGTCCTTGCCGAGAGCGACGGCAACGCTGCCGTCTCCACCAACCCGAGCAGCTCGGTGGGCTACAACACCTTCGGCGAGCAGGTCGCGGTCAAGGACCCGCTCGGACGGGTCTCCACCTCCGAGTACGACAAGCTCGGCCGGGTGGTGCGCAGCCTCGCGCCGACGTACCAGGCGCCCGGCGTGACCCAGCCGGTCACCCCGGAGCACAAGCGCCGCTACGACGCCCTGGGCAACGTGTTGGAGGAAACCGACCCGGCGGGTATCACCAGCTACACGTACGACCAGCTCAACCGGTTGACAGTGCGGGACGAACCGTCGAAGACCAACGACGACCGGGCGCTCACCCGCTACACCTACACCCGTACCGGTGAGGTTCTCTCGGTCACCGGCCCGACGGGCGCCCGGGTGGAGTCGACCTACGACGATCTCGACCGGCAGGTCACCCAGACCGTCGTCGAGCGCCGGCCGACCACCCGCAACCTGGTCAGCAAGCTCGCCTACGACGACGCGGGCAACCTGACCTCGTCGTCGTCACCGACCGGGGCGACCACTGTCAACACCTTCAACGGGGCCGGCGACATCACCCGCAGCACCGCGCCGACCGGCGAGGCCATGATCTTCGGGTACGACTTCGCGGGCCGCCAGGTCCGGACCTCCGACGGGCTCGGCCGCACCACCCGGGTCGGGTACGACCAGTTCGGCAACCGGGTCAGCACCTTGAACCTCAAGGCCGACGGCACGGTCCTGCGCACCCAGAGCTACGGCTACGACGTGGCCGGCAACATGACCTCGTCGAAGGACCCCTACAACACCGTCACCACCTACGAGTACGACGCGGCGGACCAGCTCGTCAAGCAGATCGAGCCGACCGACGCCGACCCGATCACCACCACGTTCGGGTACGACGCCGCCGGCAACCGGACCCGCTACACCGACGGCCGCAACAACTCCACCACCTACACGTACAACACGCTGGGTCTGCCGGAGTCGGCGATCGAGCCGTCCACGGCGAGCCACCCGACCGCCGCCGACCGGACCTGGACGGTCGCGTACGACGCCGACGGCAACGCGGTGCGGCTCAGCGCCCCGGGTGGGGTGAGCCGCACGCGGACCTACGACGCGGCCGGCCGACTCACGGTGGAGACGGGTTCCGGGGGTGACACCCCGACCGCGACCCGCACCCTGGACTACGACCAGGACGGCCGGCTGACCAGCGTCAACGCCCCCGGTGGCAGCAACACGTACAACTGGAACGACAGGGGCGGGCTGCTGTCCACCGCTGGTCCGTCCGGCACGGCGAGCTTCGACTACAACGACGACGGCCGGGTGACCAGCCGCACCGACCTGACCGGCACGGCCAGCTTCGGCTACGTCAAGGGTCGCCTGGACACGCTCACCGACAGCATCACCGGCCAGCAGCAGAAGCTTGACTACGACGCCGCCGGTGACGTCAAGACCGTCGACTACGGCGCCGGCCGCGTCCGCACCTTCGGCTACGACGACTACGGGCGGGTCGCCAGCGACGTCCTGCGCAACGCGGGTGGCCAGACGGTGGCATCCGTCACCTACGGCTTCGACCTCAACGGCCACCTCACCAGCAAGAACACCACCGGCACCGCCGGTGCTGGCAACAACACCTACGACTACGACAAGGCCGGCCGGCTGATCTCCTGGACCAGCCCGGCCGGGACCGTCACGTACGCCTGGGACGCCAGCGGCAACCGGGTCCGGGCCGGGTCCAAGACCGCTACGTTCGACGAACGCAACCGGCTGCTCTCCGACGGCGACTACACCTACGCGTACACCCCGCGGGGCACCCTGCGGACCCGCACCAGCTCGGTCCTGGCCGAACAGTTCTCGTTCGACGCCTTCGACCGGCTCACCGGGGCGCAGGACCAGACCTACACCTACGACGGCCTGGACCGGGTCGCGTCTCGCACCGGCAACTCCTTCGTCTACGCCGGTCTGGGCGACGAGGTGGTGCACGACGGGTACGAGTACTACGGTCGCGGCCCGAACGACGAGCTGCTCGCCACCGCCCAGGCCGCCAACAAGCGGCTGTCGCTGACCGACGCCCACGGTGACGTGGTGGCGGCCATCAACCCGGCCGACACCCAACTGTCCACGCTGAACGACTCCACCGCGTACGACCCGTTCGGCAAGAAGGTGACCAGCACCGGCAGCACCGGCCGGCTGGGCTTCCAGGGGGACTGGACCGACCCGGACACCGGGCAGGTCGACATGGGCGCCCGCTGGTACCAGCCCGGCACCGGCACGTTCACCTCACGGGACAGCGTCAACTACACCTCCGGCGACTCGATCCTGGCCAACCGCTACACCTACGGCGCTGGCGCCCCGCTGGACTTCGACGACCCGGACGGCCACTGGCCGCGCTGGATGAAGCGTGCCGCGAGCGCGGCCGTGAACATCACGTCCAATGTCGTCAACACGGCGTACAACATCGGCAGGAACTTCGTGTCCACCGTCGCTCACTACGCGTGGTCCGGCATCAAGGCGGTCGGCCGAGCGATCTCCAGCACCGCGAAGTGGATCGGCGAGAAGACGATGAGCGCCGTCCGGTACGTCGGGAGCAAAATCCAGTCCGGACTCAACCAGGTCGCCCGCGGCGCCGACTGGGCCAAACAACAGGCCAAGATGGTCGCGCAACGCATCTACCAGGCCAAGGTCGCGGTGACAGCCGCCGCGAAGTCGGCCATCAAACAAGCTGTCAAGTTCACCAAGCTAGCGGTGATTCCCGCCCTGACGAAGCCGCTCATCACGCTCGGCAAGGTGGTGTCCACCGGCTTCAAGATGGCGGCGAGCGTCGTCGCGGTCACCACAATGGCCATCCAGGACCCACAGAAGTTCAAACAGAACCTTTGGCTGGCGGCCGCACAGAAGTTGGCACCACTCGTCGAGGGCGCCGAGAAGATGTGGGACAAGGCGACCCAGTTCGTCGAGGACCATGCGGCCGAGATCGCCGGCTTCGCCGTCGGTGCCGTCGTCGGCCTGGGCTGCGGTGCGGCGATCGGCTGGACTGGTGTCGGCGCGGTGGCCTGCGGGGCGCTCGCCGGCGCGGTCGGCTCGGCGGTCACCGGCTACATGGACGGCAAGCGCGGCTGGGACCTCGCCGGAGCCACCGCCATGGGCGGCCTGTTCGGCGCCGCTGGCGGTGCGCTCGGTGCGGTTGCCGGGCAGGCCATTGGTGCCGGGGTCCGCGCCCTCGGAAGTGGCCTCCGAGCCGGAATGGGCCGGGTCAGCTCGGTTGCCGGTGGGGTGGCGGAGCGGGCGTTTGGCGGTGCGCAGCGAGCCACTCCCCAGATCTCTTGGGGCCAGATGTCCGGGGGCGCAAAGCGTCTCGTGAACGCGTTTCAGACCAACGGCACGGTAAGCCTTGGCGGCGGTGTCCGCCCGAGAGCCGTGGCTCAGGCTTCGGAGTGGCTGAACAGCGAGATCGGTGTTTCCCAGAGCCGAACTGGCGCGTTACGCGCCACCCTCGGCGTAGCGAATCGGGTACGATTCCCGCGTGGGGATGTTCCTATCCTGCACACGCACCCAACCTTCACGACCGTTGCTGCCGACCTTACCGAAGACATCTCCCGGGCCGGATCGGCAACGGAGGCGGTCATTGACTGGGGCGGAAATCTAACCTACTTCAACAAGAGCGGCATCATGGAAGAGCCAGTAGACTCGATCATCAATGGCCTTGGCTATCTGGTGGGGCGGCGATGAGTGAGCTACGTGATGGTGGTGTTCCGGAGCAGTGCTTCATCTGTGGTCAGCTGGCCCTTGGCCTGATGGGTCAGGATTTCTACCTGGCGCCTTACATGCTCGGGCAGGATAGATCATTCACAGATGACCGGTACGGTTATTGCCACCTCCGATGCCTTCAGGAATCCGGCCTGGCGGGTAAATGGGCGACGGGAGTGAGCGACCACTTCTGCGAGCGGTGGCCGGACTACATCGAACTTGATGATGGCGACCGACGGGTACACGCAAGCTTTCCGGCGCGGAGCCTCACACTGTGGTCGGTTGAAGGGTGGTTCGCCACCATTCCCTTTGGCTTTCTTCGCACTTCAGGCGTTGAGGCTGCCGCTATTGAGCCGTTGCCGGGGAAGAGGCTGTTTGCCGTAGCCTCGGTCGTGGGGTTCGTGAACGGTCCTTACGAGGCAATATTTGGCGACCTCCGTGGCGGGCGGCAGCGAGAAATTGATTTGGTGCGCCTTCTTGATGAAATAGGGTCACTCGATCACGTCCTTGAGCCCCGGCTGTTGACGGGCGGGCGAATCGAGCGGGTTCCCTCTGATAATGCCGCCTTGGACGACGAATATCAGGCGAATCACCTCCTCGAAGTGGCCGACAATGTTGTTGAGGCAAGCGCTTCGTTGATCAATCGTGCGACGGGATGGAAGCGCCGGCGTCGCTAAGGCCCGCTATCCAGCGACACTGATTTCACTTACTGGCTCATTGGGCTCGGCGCAATTGCGCTGCAAGTCGCAAGCCGGGGCCATGCAATGGAATCCGACCTGGAGTTTAACTCCCTTAACAAAATCGACAGGTGCTAGCAGCGTGCTTTGATGGCACGAGAAGAGGTCTTGTTATGGCTCAAAGGGTTTCCTCAAGGAAGGGCGCTGTGGCCAGCTGGCTGGCGTTCCTGATGATCATACTTGTTGGGGCTGCGGTGCCTGGGCGTGCTCTCGCTGACGCCGCCGGCAGGGGTGGTGACTTCGTACCGATCGACAGCGTCCCCCTTCTGGACACGCGCGACGGCACCGGCGGCACTACCGGTGTTCGGGGCGCCAAGTCCGTCACCACGTTCAACGCCGTCGGCATCGCCGGTATCCCGACCAGCGGGGTCAGCGCGTTGATGGTGGACGTGACGGCGATCTACCCGACCGCCAACACGTTCCTGACCATTTACTCGGACCTGACGGACCCGAAGGCTTCGGCCATGAACGCCTCGGTCGGTGAGGTCATGACCAACTCGGCGGTGGTCAAGCCCGGTACGAATGGCAAGCTCGCGGTGCGCAACGCGGGCGGCAACGTCCACATCAGAGTGGACGTGGTGGGCTACTTCACCACCGCCACCGGCAGCACCGGTTCCGGTTTCGTGCCGGTGGACCACACCCGGGTGGTCGACAGCCGGACCGGACAGGGGATCACCGCCGGCACCATGCCCACCCGTGGAACGCGTACCGCCAACATCTACGGCGGTGGGCTGGTGCCCAGTTCCGCGACGGCGGTCATGCTGGACGTCGTGGTGATCGGCGCGACCGGCAACGGCTGGATGACCCTCGGGTCGAGCACGGCTGCGGAGACCGGAATCGACTACGCCAAGGGCGCCACCTCGTTGGGGATGGTCGTCAAGCTGAACCCCGGTGCCAGCTCTGTGACGTTGGAGAATCGCGGTTCGGCCGTGCACGTCGCCATCACCGTCCAGGGCTACTGGACCGGCAGCCCGACCACCGGCGCCGGCCTGCGCACGGTTCCGGCGACCACCCTGTACGACAGCCGTTTCCCCAGTGGCGCCCAGCCGGTGCCCGCCTTCGGCGCCGTCGATGTCGCTGTCGCGGGCACCAACGGCCTGCCGACCCGTGGCATCGCCGCGGCCGTCCTCAATGTGCACGCGGTCGCCTCGACGGTGGACGGGTTCTTCAACGTCACGCCCCTGGGCGGCGTCGAGAACACCGCGTCGACGACGAACTTCCCCGCCGGGCACGTCGCCCGGTCCAGCATCGTGGTGACCAAGCTGGGCACCGAGGGGAAGGTCCGGATCAAGAACAGCAGCGGCGGTACGGTGCACATCGTCGTCGACCTGCAGGGCTGGTTCGCCGACCCGATGCCGTTCCTGCCGACCGAGTCCTTCTCCCGCTCGACGGCGTTGCAGGGGGAGCCGAGCGACGGCAGCTCGCTCGGAGTCATCGTCTACGCGCACACCGACAACACCGGGCAGGTGCGGGTCGTCCACCAGCAGAACCCAGACGATTTCAGCAGCGTCCAGCACATCCCCCAGTTCGGCGCGGAGGCGTTCACCGGGCAACCTTCCTTGAACGTGCAGAGCGGCACCAAGCAGGTGCAGATCAGCGCCCTACACACCACCGGCACCGTGTGGACCGGCGCCCAGACGGCGGCGAACGCGGCGACCTGGGCAACGACCGGGGACCTTGGCGGCACCATGGTGGGCCGACCCGTCACGGTCACCCTCGCCGACGGCACCAGCGTGGTCTTCGCCGTGGATGTCGACGGTCGCCTGTGGCACTACCGCCAGGCCGGGACGAGTGCGTGGAAGAGCCTCGGTGACGTCGACCTCACCGGCGGAATCACTCTGGTGAATGTTGATGCCGCCGGTGTCCGACTGGTTGCCACCACCATGACCGGCACCATCAAGACCGCGCTCTACTCCACCGACGGCACCCTCAGCGCCTGGGTGGACCTGGGCGGGAACGTGACCGGGGTGCCGGCGGCCTTCATCAACCAGGGCTATCGCACCGGCGTGGTGGCCCGTGCGGCCGACGGTGCGCTGGTGATGAAGAAGCAGGAGCTGGGTGGGGCCTGGCCGACCACCTGGCAGACGGTGGGCACGTTCACCGCCGCCGGTTCCCCGGCCGCGATCGTCGACCCGGCGCTGAGCCGTATCGCCGTCGTCGCTCGGAGCACCGACAACGAGATGTACCGGGTGTACGAGACCGAGCAGGGCTCGGGCACCTTTGGTGAGTGGCTGCGTCTGTACGTGAACGATAGCGACCCGACGGCTGCCACCGCCGCCACCGATCCCACGATCGCGCCGATCGAAAACTCCGGCGGGCCCGGCTTCGTGGTGGTCTACCGCAACCGGAACAACACCACCATCGCGCTGGACCGGCGGTTCGCCGCCCCCGGCGGGATGGCGGCAGCGAAGGTGAGCCCGTCGGCGGTCAGCTTCGCCGCGCACCTCATCCCGACGCCGCCGGCCTGATCCTCGGCACTACCAGCCCGGGGGCCTCCGTCCACGTGACGGAGGCCCCCTAGCGTCCGAGAGTTGGCCACACCGCTGGCCCGCATGTTCGCACGGTTTCCGACCACCTTCGCCGTTGCTTCCTCTAGAAGGAATTTGCATGAACGAATTATTGACCTCACGTTTGCGCGCCCGTGTCGGTAGTGGATTAGCTACCCTTGGTGTCGTGCTGGCAATGGTTGTCTCGCCGACCCCTGCCCACGCCGACGCCGCGGGCCGGGGCGGTGACTACGTACCGATCGACAGCGTGACCCTGTTGGACACCCGTAACGGCACCGGCGGCACCACCGGTGTTCGGGGCGCCAAGTCCGTCACCACGTTCAACGCCGTCGGCATCGGCGGTATCCCGTCCAGCGGCGTCAGCGCGTTGATGGTGGACGTGACGGCGATCAGCCCGACCGCCAACACGTTCCTGTCCGTCTACCCGGACCAGACGAGCCGGACGACCTCGGAGCTGAATGCCGCGGTCGGCGAGACGATCACCAACTCGTCGGTGGTCAAGCCGGGCGCGAACGGCAAGATTGCGGTTTACAACCTGACCGGCAGTCTGCACATCAAAGTGGACGTGGCGGGCTACTACACCACCGCCACGGGCAGCGTCGGCTCGGGCTTCGTGCCGGTGAACCACACGCGGGTGGTCGACAGCCGAGTAGGGCTGGGGATCGCCACCGGCACCCTACCCACGAGCGGGACCCGCACTGCCAACCTTTCCGGTGGCGGGCTGGTGCCGAGCACCGCGAAGGCGGTCATGCTCGACGTGGTGGTGACGGGTTCGACCGGCAACGGTTGGGTGACGGTCGGGTCGAGCGCGACCGCGAAGGTCGGCATCGACTACGTCAAGGCCACCACGTCCATGGTGATGGCGGTCAAGCTCAACTCCGATGGCAGCCGTAACGTGCAACTGGAGGCTCGCGGGCCCGCCGTGCACGTCGCCATCACGGTCCAGGGGTACTGGACCAGCAGCCCGACCACCGGCGCGGGTCTGCGTCCGATCCCGGCGACAAGGTTGTACGACAGCCGCTTGCCCACCGGCGCCCAGGCGGTGCCCGCGGGCGGCTCCGTCGACGTCGCGGTTGGCGGCACCAGCGGCCTGCCGACTCGCGGCATCGCCGCCGCCGTCCTCAACGTGCACGTGGTCGGTCCCGCGGCCGCCGGTTATCTCACCGTCACGCCGCTCGACGGCACTCCGAACTCCGCCTCGACTGCCGACTTCCCCGCCGGGCTCAACAACACCCGATCGAGCCTCGTGGTGACCAAGCTCGGCACCGAGGGGAAGGTTCGGATCAAGAACGTCAGCGGCGGTACCGCGCACATCCTGGTCGACCTGCAGGGCTGGTTCGCCGACCCGATGCCGTTCCTGCCGACCGAGTCCTTCTCGCGCTCGACGGCGGCGCAGGCCGAGCCGATCTCCGGCGCCACGCTCGGGCCGATCGTCTACGCGCACACCGACAACATCGGTCAGGTGCGGGTCGTCCACCAGCCTGACCCCGACGACTACACCGCCGTCCAACACGTCCCCCTGTTCGGCTCGGAGGCCTTCACCGGGCAGCCCACGCTCAACGTGCTGAGCTCCAGTAAGCAGGTGCAGATCAGCGCCCTGCACACCACCGGGATGGTGTGGACCGGCGCCCAGACGACGGCGAACGCCGCGACGTGGGCGTCCAACGGGAGCCTCGGCGGCTCCATTGCCGCCCCGCCGGTAGCGGTCACCCTGCCCAACGGCACCAGCGTGATCTTCGGCGTGGACGTCGACGGTCGCCTGTGGCACTACCGTCAGACCGGGACGGGTGCGTCGTGGAAGAGCCTGGGTGACGTCGACCTCGCGGGCGGCGTCACCGTCGTCAAGGTCGAGGCCGGTGTCCGGTTGGTCGCCACCACCACCGTCGGCACCATCAAGACCGCGCTCTA
This sequence comes from Micromonospora sp. NBC_00330, assembly GCF_036136635.1. Lineage (NCBI taxonomy): Bacteria > Bacillati > Actinomycetota > Actinomycetes > Micromonosporales > Micromonosporaceae > Micromonospora > Micromonospora sp. NBC_00330. The sequence goes on along the minus strand of NZ_CP108012.1, from coordinate 2,429,905 downwards.
CTCCAACGACGGCATCCTCAGCGGTTGGACCGACCTGGGCGGGAACGTGACCGGCGTGCCGGCCGCCTTCATCATTCAGGGCTATCGCACCGGCGTGGTGGCCCGTGCGGCCGACGGTTCGCTGGTGATGAAGAAGCAGGAACTGGGCGGGGCCTGGCCGGCCACCTGGCAGACGGTGGGCACGTTCACCGCCGCCGGTTCCCCGGCCGCGATCGTCGACCCGGCGCTGAGCCGTATCGCCATCGTCGCTCGGAGCACCGACAACGAGGTCTACCGGGTGTACGAGACCGAGCAGGGCTCCGGCACCTTTGGTGAGTGGCTGCGTCTGTACGTGAACGATAGCGACCCGACGGCCGCCACCGCCGCCACCGATCCCACGATCGCGCCGATCGAAAACTCCGGCGGGCCCGGCTTCGTGGTGGTCTACCGCAACCGGAACAACACCACCATCGCGCTGGACCGGCGGTTCGCCGCTCCCGGCGGGATGGCGGCAGCGAAGGTGAGCCCGTCGGCGGTCAGCTTCGCCGCGCACCTCATCCCGACGCCGCCGGCCTGATCCTCGGCACCACCAGGCCCGGGGGCCTCCGTCCACGTGACGGAGGCCCCCGGTCGCTGTTCACCGGCTCGGCGTCGGCCTTCCTAGACTGGGGCGATGAGCGTTGGCACCGATGGTCGGGGGATGGCCGAGCTGGCGGCCCTGCTGGCCGACGGCACCCGCGCCGGAATGTGTCTGGCGCTGCTCGATGGGCGGGCGTGGACCGCCGGCGAGCTGGCCCGGCGCGCCGGGGTCGCCCCGTCGACGGCCAGCGACCACCTCACCCGACTCGTCCGCGGTGGGCTGCTCGTCGAGGAACGCCAGGGCCGCCACCGTTACCTGCGTCTGGCCGGGCCGTCGGTGGCCCAGCTGATCGAGGACCTGGCCGGCCACGCCCCGGCCACGCCCACACCGACCGGGTCGCTGCGCGCGGCGACCGCCACCGCCTCCCTGGCGTACGCCCGGACCTGCTACGACCACCTGGCCGGGCGGCTGGGCGTGCTGATGTACGACGCGCTGCTGGTCGGGCGCCGACTCGACCGGTCCAGCGGGCTGGCCCTGACACCCGACGGGTGGGCCTGGGCGGCCGGGTTGGGCGTACCCGTTGACGTGCTGCGCGCCGCCCGCCGCCCGGTGGTCCGCGACTGCCTGGACTGGACCGAACGCCGCCCGCACCTGGCCGGGGCGCTCGGCGCGGCGCTCTGCCGCCGCTTCACCGACCTGGGCTGGATCAGCCAGGGCACCGGCCGGGCCGTCCGTCTCACTACCGCCGGCCGCCCCGGCCTGGCCGCGGCCCTGTCCATCCCCGAGCACACCCTGGACCCGCCGGTGGCCTCGCCGCCCACGAGCGGCCGCGCCTGACCGGCGAGCGGCGGGCGGCCGCGCCTGGATCGTTCGGTGTGGGGCGAACGGTTCGCGCCCTACGGTCGGGCGGTGACTGACGACTGGCCGCACATTGCGCCCGCCCCGGGAACACCGGCGTGTGGGCCGCCCTCGTTCCACCCGGAGCGCGGTTGGTGGGTGACCCGGCACGCCGACGTGCGCGCGGCGCTGACCGACAGGGCATTCCAGGTGCCGGCCGTCGACACCGGTCCGCCCGGCACCCTCGCCTGGCTGCGCGCCACGGTCAGCCGCTTCAGTCCACAGCGGCGGCACGCCGACCGTCGGGCGGTCGCGGTGAGCGCGCTGGCCCCGCTGGAACCGGACGACCTGCGACACGACGCGGCACGGCTGACAGCGGCCGTTCTCGACCGCGCCGGCGAGCGCGTCGACGTGATGCGGGCATTGGCTCGGCCGGTGCCGCTGCGGGCGTTGGCCGATCGCCTCGGTTTCGCTGATCCGGCAGCCGCCGGGACGGCGGTCGCTGTCGTCGCGTCGGCGTACCACCCGGGGGTGGACCCGGCCTTGGCCGCGCGGGCTGACCGGGCGGTGACGGCGCTGCTGGCGCTCGCGCCGCAGGGTCCGCCGGAGGTACTGGCGAACCTGATCGGTCTGCTGGTCCAGGCGTGCGACGCGACCGCCGGCCTGATCGGCGCCGCCGCCCATCACCTGCTGCCCCCGGCCGGCCCGCGAGCGCCGGCCACGGCACGGACCGTCGACCTGCTGGCCGAGGTGCTGCGCCTCGACCCACCGGTCCGGGCCACCCGACGGGTCACCGTCGAGGAGGTACGGCTGGGCGGGCGGGATCTGCCGGCAGGCGCCCCCGTGCTGCTGCGCTTCGACGCGGCCAACCGTGACCCGCAGGCGTTCACCGAGCCCGCGAGGTTCCAGCCCGGTCGGTCCGGTGCCGGGCTGTTGACCTTCGGGACGGGGGAGCGGGGTTGCCCCGGCGACCGGCACGCCCTGGCGCTGGCCAGCGGGGTGCTCGACGTGCTGCGGGAACGCTGCCGGCGTGGTCCCACCCCGATGCGCCATGAACCGCACCCGACACTGCGGGTGCCGACGACTCTGGAGGTGAGCGTCCGATGATCGAACGTCGTGCCGCGTTCCACGCCCTGCACCGCGCCGGCCGCCCCCTGCTGTTGCCCAACGCGTGGGACCACGCCTCGGCGGCGGCGCTCGCCGCGCGTGGACATCCGGCCATCGGCACCACCAGCCTCGGGGTCGCCGCGACCGCCGGCCTTCCCGACGGCACCGCGGCCACCGCCGGGGAGACGCTCGCCCTGGCCCGCCGGCTGGCTCGGCTGCCGGTGCTGCTCAGCGTGGACGTGGAGGCCGGGTTCAGCGACGACCCGGCCGAGGTCGCCGAGTACGTGGCGGAGTTGGCCGGGCTCGGCGTGGTCGGGATCAACCTGGAAGACGGGCGTGCCGACGGCACCCTCGCCGACACCGGGTCCACCGCAGCCAAGGTCGCGGCGGTGAAGGCGGCGGTGCCGGACCTGTTCGTCAACGCCCGCACCGACACCTGGTGGCTCGGGGTGGACGACCCACTGCCGCAGACCCTCGCTCGTGCTCGTGCCTACCTGGTGGCCGGTGCCGACGGAATCTTCGTGCCCGGGACCGTCGACCTGGCCACCCTGCGCGTCCTCACCGAGGGGATCGACGCTCCGGTGAACGCGCTGTACCAGCCGGGCGGCCCGGGGATGGTTGAGTTGGGCGGGGCCGGGGTGGCCCGGGTCAGCACCGGCTCGCTGCTGTTCCGGGCAGCGCTGGGCGCCGCGCTCGCCGCCGCCGACGCCGTCCGCGACGGCGGGTCCACCACTCCGGCGGGACTGCCGTCGTACGCCGAGGTGCAGGCCCTGGTGTCGACGGACGGCGACTGACCCTTGCTGCCGGCGTTCCGGCGGTGGTTGCCGGTGTTCCGGCGGTGGTTGCCGGGCCGGGTCCGGCCCGCGCCGGGCGGCCCGTCGGCGGGCGCCATGCTCGGCTCGCTCGATGTGGGCCCGGCCGGCGGTGGGCGGCGGCTGGGGGGTGGGCGGTGTGTTGGTCGGTGCCTTTGGAGCTGAATCGTTTGTGACATCACTGGGTGGCGCCGTCGGCCCGGGCCGAGTGCGCCGCCTGGAGCACCGCCTCGTCGGCATCACGGTCCGCTTGCGAAGCCGGCGGCGTTGATTCGTCTGCGACATCAGCTCCAAAGCGCCAAACCCAAGGATCCCCCGGGTGCGTCGTCCACGCTCCGTTAGGGGGGAGATAGGAGGAATGTTCGGTCCCGCTCCGGTCCCGATGATTACGGTGTGTTTCAGGGCGAACCACCCAGTGCCGTGACCGGAGAGAGGGACCCGTCATGCGAGTGCCCAGCCGTAGCCCGGGACAGCAGCCCGGTTCGCCTGCGTCGCCCACCGCTCCGGCCCGCCGTCGACCCTCCGGTGCGAGCCCCCGCCGCGTTCCCGCCCCCGCCCCCGACCTGCCCGCTTACCGGGCCGCCGTCGCCGAACTGCTGGTCGAGGTCGGGGCCCTGGCCGACGCGGCGAGCACCCGGGCCCGGCAGGTGCTCATCGACGAGCGGCTGCGGGAGCCGGCGCTCGCCGCGGTCCTCGACGCCACGCCGCAGGGGTTGATCGGCGCGCGCGAGACGCTGCTGCTGGAGATGGCCCGCTACCAACCGAACGACCGCACCTCGGCAACCGACCTCCGCGCGCTGGTCCGGATCTACCTGCTCTCCCGCATCGACGTGCTGTGGTGGCAGGACGCGCCGACCTTCGTCACCGACGACCAGGTCAACGGGAGCCCCGACCTGGTCGACCTGGAGTGGCTGCGCCGCCGCGACCTGCTGCGCTTCCGCTACCAGGAGCAGCCCGCCACGATACTGGGCCGGGCCGCGCGCGGGCTGCGTCGCCGGCTGCGTCCCGACGCCACCCCGCGCACCGCGGGGCTGCTGTTCCGCCGCGCCCGGCGCGAGGTGGTGGCGCTGCTCAACGACATCGGACGGGAGTTCACCGCCGTCGCGCCGGCGGCCACCCCGCCGCTCTGGGTGACCAGCCTGGTTCGCAGCGCCGAGCACCAGTACCGGCTGCGCCGCCTGGGCTACGCGGCGATGCTGCCCAGCGGGCACTGCCTCGGCTACTCGGTCGACGTCGAGCTGGCCTGGTTCGAGCGTTTCGGCGCGCGCGAGGCCCTGGCGGAGCTGCTGCTGAGCCGGCAGGAGGCCGGTGAGCTGAACGTGATCGACGAGGGGCAGGCCTGGCACCTGTGCCTCGCGCCCACCGCCCGGCGTCGCCTACGCCGGGCGTACGAGGCCGAGATGGGGGTCTGAGCCGGTGTGCGGCATCGCGTTGAGCATCGGCCCCGAAGCCGACCCGGCGACCTTCCGGCGGATGCTCGCCGCACTGGCCCCGCGCGGGGAGGTCACCGAGACCCGGTCCGAGAGCGGGCTGCTCGCCGGCACCCGCCGACTGCGGGTCGTCGACCGGGACCGGGCGGTGCAACCGTGGACGTCGACCGACGAGCGTTGGCTGCTCTGCTTCAACGGCGAGATCTTCAACTACCGGGAGTTGCGGGCGCAGCTGACCCGCCTGGGGCAGGCCTTCCGCACCGAGAGCGACACCGAGGTGCTGCTCGCCGCGTTCCAGCAGTGGGGCGAGGCGGCGGTGACCCGACTCCGTGGCGAGTACGCCTTCGCGGTCGTCGAACGGGCCACCGGCCGGGCGTACCTGGCCCGCGACCCGCTCGGGGTCAAGCCGCTGTACTGGTCCCGTCGACCCGGCTGCCTGCACCTCGCGTCCGAGGTCAAGGCGCTCGTCGGGCACGGCGCCCCGATCGCCGAGGTGCCGCCCGGGCACCACGGCTGGGCGGAGGCGGACGGGCACGTGCGGCTGAGCCCGTACGTCGACCTGCTCACCCTCGGCGACGGCCTGCCGGTCATCGACGACCCGGACGAGGCCGCGCTGCTGGTCCGCGCCGCGCTCAGCGACGCGATCCGGATGCGGGTGGAGACCGACCTGACCGTCGGGGTGGTGCTCTCCGGTGGGCTGGACAGCTCGTTGACCCTGCGGCAGGTGCGCGACATCCACCCGGACTGCGTCGCGGTGACCGTCGGCGTGGCCGACAGCCCCGACGTGGCGTACGCCCGGCGGCTCGCCGCCGACCTCGACGTGCCACACGTGGTGGTCGAGCTGCGACCGCGTGACATCCGGCTCGCCGACGTCCGCGAGGCCATCCGGATCTCCGAGCTGACCGAGTACGGCGACATCATCAACGCGGTCGTCTCGGTGCCGATCTTCCGGCGGCTCCGCGACCTGGGCATCAAGGTGGTGTTGACCGGCGACGGCTCCGACGAGCTGTTCGGCGGGTACCCGATGTACCACCAGGTCGCCCCGGCGGCGGCCCGCCGACTGTTCCTGCACCGGATCCGCAACCTGTGCCGCACCGAGTTGCAGCGCGTCGACCGGGCCGCCATGGCGTACGGCGTGGAGGCCCGGGTGCCGTTCCTCGACCTCAGCGTGGTGGAGCTGGCGATGCGGTTGCCGGTGGATCTGAAGCTGCGCCACGGGCAGGAGAAGTGGATCGTCCGGCGCGCGTTCTCCGACGTGCTGCCGGACTACGTCCTCCGCCGTCCGAAGAACCCGATGTCGTACTCGTCGGGGTTGCACGAGCGGGTCCGGCTGTACAAGCCGCTCTTCGCCCGGCTGCACCGCTCGTTCGGCTACGACCTGCAGGAGCCGGTCCGTCGGGACTTCGACACAGTGCTGAGCCGCTGCGGCAACGACCTGGACCGGGCCATCGCCGACGGGCTGACCCGACCCGACTACACGGTCCTGGAGCACGCCCGCGACCTGGTCGGCGCGGCCAAGTGGAACGCCGCTCCGATGGTTCGCCGGCTGGTCGGCCCGCGCCCCGCCCGCCACTGACGGTCGCCCCGCACGCCACGCTTGACTCTGACACGGTGTCAGGGACGAGTGTGAGGGGACCATGTTCACCATCGGAGACTTCGCCAGACTCGGCCGGGTGTCGGTGCGGATGCTGCGCCACTACGACAGCATCGGCCTGCTGCCCCCCGCCAGCGTCGACCCGCACACCGGCTACCGCTTCTACCGCGCCGACCAGCTGCGCCGGCTCAACCGGGTGATCGCCCTCAAGGAGTTGGGCCTCACCCTCGAACAGGTGCGCGCGATCGTCGACGACGCCGTCGACGTGGCCGAGCTGCGCGGCATGCTGCGGCTGCGCCGGAGCCAACTGGCGGAACAGTTGGCCGCCGACACTGCCCGGCTCACGGCCGTCGAGGCGAGGCTCCGAATGATCGAGTCGGAGGGTCGGATGACCACCCAGGACGTCGTCCTCAAGGAGATCGCGCCGGTTCGCGTCGCGGAGCTGACCGCCGTCGCGCCCAGCTACCAGGGCGAGGACATCGGCCCGGTGATCCAGCCGCTCTACCCGGAGCTGTTCCGTCGACTGGACGCCGCCGGAATCACGCCGACGGGGCCGGGCATCGCCTGGTACGAGCCGGCCGACTCGGGCGGCGACGCTGTCGTCGTACACGCCGGTGTGCTCGTCGACGCCGAGCCGTCCGCGGCGCCCGACGTCACGGTGCGCGACCTGCCGGAGCTGCGCAACGCTGCGACGATCATCCATCACGGTGCGATGGACGACGTCGAGCCGAGCATGCAGGCGCTCGCCCGGTGGATCGAGGAGAACGGCTACCGCACCGACGGCTTCGCCCGGGAGGTCTACCTCGACTACTGCCCGGACACCCCCGAGAAGGGCGTCACCGAACTTCAGGTCGCCGTGTACCGCGACTGAGCGCTCAGCTCACCAGCAGCAGCGCGCCGACCGCGGCGAGCGTCGCGGTGACCGCGAGCAGGGTGCTGGTCAGCACGAACCGGGTCACCGGCACCGCCACCCCGGCCGCCCGGCAGCGCTCGAACCACAGCAGGGTGGCCAGCGACGCCCAGGGGGCGGCCAGCGGGCCGACGTTGGTGCCGATCAGCAGGGCCAGCAGGCGGGTGTGGTCACCGGTCGGCAGCACCGACTCGCCGGCCAGGTAGGCGGGCAGGTTGTTCACCGCGTTGGCGAGCAGCGCTCCGGTGCCACCGGCGCGCAGGGCACCCAGCGCGCCACCGTCGGCGCCGACCAGGGTGCCGACCAGGTCGTCCAGCCCGTGCCGGCCGAGGGTCTGCACCACCAGGAACAGGCCGGTGACGAAGAACAGCAGGCGCACCGGGACCAGCCCCGGGCGAAGCGTGGCGGGGGAGCGGACCAGGAACCCGACAAGCACCAGCGCGAGCCCGACGGTGGAGGCGATCTCGATCTCCACGCCGGCGAGGATGCCGACGACGAAGATCAGGCAGCCGGCGAGCGCCGTACGGTGCAGCACCCTGTCGGCCGGCACGTGCCGGGCCGGCGGGACGAAACGCCCACCGAAGGGCCGGTCCTTCCGCCACCACCCGAACCAGAGCACTGCCATGGTGACCGCCACTGCGGCGAGCTGCGGCAACGCCATCCGAGCCGCGTACGCCAGGGGTGCCAGCCCGACGCGGTCGGCGGCGAGCAGGTTGGTCAGGTTGGACACCGGCAGCAGCAGGCTCGCGGTGTTCGCCAGCCAGACCGTGGTGACGGCGAGCGGGGCGGCGGGGATCCGCAGGTTCCGGGCCAGCGCGAGCAGCACCGGGGTGAGCAGCACGGCTGTGGTGTCGAGGTTGAGCACGAGGGTGGTCAGCGTGGCGAGACCACCGCAGAGCAGGAACAGCACCGCCCACCTGCCCCGGGAGGCGATGGCCAGTCGGCTGGCCAGCACGTCGAAGACACCGGCCACGGCGGTCAGCTCGGCGAGCACGATCACGGTGCCGAGGAACAGCAGCAGCGGCAGGATCCGGTGCAGGGTGGCGGTGGTCTCCGCGCGGGGGAGCAGCCCGCTCAGCGCGCAGGCCGCCCCGACCACGGCGAGGACGGCCGCCACCAGGTCCAGCGGGTGGGGCCGCCAGCGCGTGGTCGGTTCGGGCGGGGCGGCAACTGTCACATCTGTTCACGTTGGCACAGCGTCTGACCAGCCGGTTCGCAACCCCCGTCCTGGTGACGGGCCCCACCGTGCCCGCCCGCGAACCGGTCCGGGCCCGTCACGTCCGGCAACGCCAGGTCCGATCCCCGCCAGCAATCCATCGGCGGCGGGCTGCTTCATGTTCGCCGTGGAGCGGGCCGACAGGTGACGACACCAGCCGCACCGGGCGGCGCAGGCGAGCAACCGTCGACCGGCCCCATCGCGTCCTATGGATATGCGCAAGACCCTGCCGGCCGCCGCGACGGCCCTCCTGCTTGCCCTCACCTCCTGTGCCCCGTCAGAGCCGCCGGGGCCGCCGGGGCCGCCGCGCGCCGGCCCGCCGCCGGCCACCCCGGCCGCCTCCCGCCAGGACCCGGAGCAGGCCGAGCGGACCATGGCCAGCCTGCGCCGGGTGGACGACCTGCCGCTGTACGAGATGACCTACGTCGGGGCGTACGACCCGACGGTGGGCACCGACGCGCCGCCACCCAGCCCGTTCGGGTGCTCGCTGTTCGTCGCCGCGGGCGACCCCGACCGGCCGGTGTTCGCCCGCAACTTCGACTGGGACGCCAACCCGGCGCTGGTGCTGCGGACCGACCCGCCGGACGGGTACGCGTCCCTCTCGCTTGTCGACATCTCCTACCTCGGGGTCGGTGCGGACCCGGCCGGTGACCGTCGGCTGCTCAACGCGCCGCTGTTGCCCTTCGACGGGATGAACGAGCGGGGCCTCGCGGTGGGGCTGGCCGCCGACGACGCGGCCACGGCCCGCCCCGTGCCGGGCAAGCCCACCGTCGGCTCGGTCCGGATCCTGCGGCTGGTGCTGGACCGGGCCGCCACCGTCGACGAGGCGATCGCCGTCTTCACCGGGCACAACCTCGACTTCGACGGCGGGCCGCCACTGCACTACCTGCTGGCCGACGCGACCGGAGCGTCAGCGGTGATCGAGTTCGTCGATGGTGAGCTGCGGGTGGAACGGGGCGCGGGCGGCTGGCAGGCGCTGACGAACGTGCCGGTCGTCGGGGTGCCCGAGCAGCGGCGGCGTGCGGACCGCCGGTACGGGCAGATCGCCGCCGCGCTGACCGACGCCGGCGGGGTGCTGGACGTCGCCGCGGCGCACCGGCTGCTCGCTGCCGTCCGTCAGGGGCACACCCGCTGGTCCGTCACGTACGGCCTGCGCAGCGGCGAGGTCCGGCTGGTCACCGCGACCGGTGCGGGCGAGCGGCGCTACCGACTGCCGATGAGCTGACCGGTCGGCTCTCCCGGACGTGGCCGGGCCCGGCCCCCGACGATCGGGGACCGGGCCCGGTGTGGTGCGCGGTGCTTACCAGCCCAGGTAGCTGGGCTGGGTCTGCACGTTGAGCTCCTGGTAGCGGGTCAGCTTGGCCGACCAGGTACGCCAGTCGTTCAGCTCCAGGACGTCCAGGCCCTTCACCATGTCGTTGGAGTAGATGTGGCCGTTGTAGTAGTACGCGGACCAGGTGCCGCCGCCGACGAACGTGTCGGCCGAGAGCGGGCCGCGCTCCCAGAAGGCGATCTCCTTCGGGTTGGCCGAGTCGGTGAAGTCGAACACCGAGATGCCACCCTGGTACCACGCCTGGACCATGATGTCCTTGCCGAGCACCGGGATCAGCGAGCCGTTGTGCGCCACGCAGTTCTCGGTGTCGGCGTTCGCCCGGGGGATCTTGTAGTAGCTGCGGAAGGTCATCGTCCGGGCGTTGCCGCGGCCGGCGATGTCGTAGATGGCGTCCGCGCCGCGGTTCGGGCCGACGGTCTCGTTGCAGGTCGCCGCCCCGCCGCCACCCAGCTCGTCGGTGAAGATCACCTTGGTGCCGGAGTTGTTGAAGGTGGCCGAGTGCCAGAACGCGAAGTTGACCTCGTCCCGGACCCGGTTGATGACCCGGGGGGCCTCGCGGTTCTTGATGTCGAGGAGGATGCCGTCACCCATGCAGGCGCCGGCGGCCAGGTCCTTCGACGGGTAGGCGGTGATGTCGTGGCAACCGGTGGTCGCCGAGCCGGTCTGGCTGCCGGGGAAGCCGCCGTCCGGGAAGAGGTTCGGCGTCGCGACCACTGCCGCGTCGGTCGGCTTCTTCACCGGCACCTTGATGATGGAGATGGAGTCGTGCGGCGGCTGGCAGTCCGGGAATTCGGCCCGCGGGCTGTACGACGAGACGTACAGGTAGACGGCCTTGCGGTCCTTGCCCGGCACCAGGGTGTGGGTGTGTGAGCCGCAGGCCGTCTCGACGGACTTGATGTAGCGCGGGTTGGCCTTGTCCTTGATGTCGAAGACCTTGATGCCCTCCCACGAGCCCTTCACGTCCGCTCCCTGCGTGGTGCTGTTGCAGGAGTCGTCGCTGCGCGACGAGTCGGTGGAGAGGAAGAGCAGGTCACCGTGGACGGAGATGTCGTTCTGCGACCCCGGGCAGAGCACCCGGGCCTTGACCGTCGGCGCACTGGGCCGCGAGATGTCGTAGATGACGAAGCCGTTGTAGTTGCCGGCGAACGCGTACTTGCCCTGGAAGGCGATGTCGCTGTTCGTCGCGTCCAGTGGGGCGACCTTGGGCAGGTTGGCGATCTGGCGCAGGTTGGGGCTGCTCACGATCTCGTCGACGCCGGGGATCGTGTTGGTGAGCGCGGGGGCCTTGGCCGCCTGCGGCACCGTCTGGGCGTTGCTCGCCGGGGCGACGAGGGCGCTGGCGACGAGGAGGCCGGTCGTGGCGAGCGCCACGACACGCAGTTGTCGTAACCGTGGCTTGTGGAATCTGATCATCGGCGGGGGGCCCTTCGCAAGGGGGAGACGATTGTTGACACGTTACCGTCCGACGAAGAACGTCGATGTGAGCTGGATCACATGAAAGCGGGTTCTTCAATGGATAACATCGCGGTGACCTCGACTGCAGGGAGTGGCCCATGACCAACCGGCGCGCACGCATCCTGGCGGTCGTCACACTGGCTCTCGTGTTGCCGCTGGTGGTGTTCTTGGTGATCCGCCTCGACGGCGACACCGGTACGAGCGCACCGCAGCCGGTCTCCGCGCCCGCCACCTCCGCCGCGTCGCCGACGGTCAGCCCCGTCCCCACCGACCTGACCGTCATCGCGCCCGGCCGTCCGGGCGAGACGGCGGCAACCCGCCCGGCGCACGAGGTCCGCGACGCCGGTCCTGCCCCGCACAACTCGCTGGACGTCTGGTTCGTCCGGATGATGATCCCGCACCACGCGCAGGCCCTGGCGATGGCGGAGCTCGCCCCCGACCGGGCCGCCGACCCCGACGTCCGGGCCATCGCCGAGCGCATCCGGGCCAGCCAGGGGCCGGAGATGGGCATGATGCGCGGCTGGCTGCAGACCCGTGGCCTCCCGGCGGAGGTGCAGGGGCACGACCACGGCACCATGCGCGGCATGCAGTCGCCAGAGGCGATGCGGCAACTCGCCGCGGCCCGCGGCGCGGACTTCGACAGGCTCTTCGTCCGGATGATGACCGAGCACCACCAGGGCGCCATCGAGATGGCCACCAACCTGCTCACCGTCGGCTCCGACCTGACGCTCAACGAGTTCGCCAACTCCGTCGCCACCGAGCAGACCGTCGAGATCGACCGCATGCGCGAGGTCCTCGGCGGCTGAGCCGAGGCGAAGGGCCGAGCGTCCCGGCACGTACGCTGGGTGACCGTGAGACGCACAGTGTTCGGTCGCCCGCTGCGCGGCGTCGCCTTCGACGTGGCCGTCGCCGCGCTGGTGGTGCTCGTCTCCCTGGCCGCGGCGGTCAGCCAGCCGGGCGGTTGGGCGGCCACGGCCGTCGGCGTGGGGATGGCGGTGGCGCTGCTGTTCCGCCGCACCCACCCGAGCGCGGTGACGGTGGCGGTCGCGGCGCTCGCCCTGATCCAGGTGATCGCCCGCTGGGGTCCGCTCATCTACGACGTGGCAGTCCTGATCGCGCTCTACAGCGTGGTGAAGTACGGCCGGCGGCTGCGCGACGGCGTACTGGCCGGCGCGGTCGCGGCCGTCGGCGTGCTACTGGCCGCCGCACAGACTCCCAACGTCATCCAGTGGTGGGTGACCGCGCTGTGGTACGCGCTGGTCACCGGCGCGGTGTGGCTGGTCGCGCTGAACGTGCGGACCCGCCGGCTCTACGTGCTCAGCCTGGAGGAGCGGGCCACCACCCTCGAACGTGAGCGGGAGGCCGAGTCCCGGGCGGCGGTCGCCGAGGAGCGCACCCGGATCGCCCGTGAGCTGCACGACGTTGTCGCCCACAGCATGGCCGTGATGATCGTCCAGGCGGACGGGGCCCGTTTCATGCTCGACCGTGACCCCGCCCAGGCGCGTACCGCCGTGAAGGTGGTCGCGGACACCGGCCGGCAGGCGCTGGAGGAGATGCGCCGCCTGGTCGGCGTTCTGCGCGACGCCGGCCCGGCCGGCGCGGACGGATCCGACGGGCTGGCGGTGGCGGCCGACCCCGAGCACCGACGCCTCGCGCTGGCCGAGCTGCCCGACCTGCTGGCCCGGTTCGACGACGCCGGTCTGCACGTCCGCAGCACCGTCACCGGTGCGCCACCGGCCCTGCCGCCGGGCCTGGAGCTGACCGTCTACCGGGTGGTGCAGGAGGCGCTGACCAACGCGCTCAAGCACGCCGGCGTCGGCGCCGGCGTCGAGGTCGTCCTGTCGTACACCGCCGAAGCCGTCGCGGTCCGGGTGGTCGACGACGGTCGCGGCCGCCCGCTGGTCAGCCCGGCGCCGTCCGGCGGTCACGGCCTGCTCGGCATGCGGGAGCGGGTGACGGTGTACGACGGCAGCCTCACCGCCGGTCCCCGGCTGACCGGGGGCTGGCAGGTCGAGGTTCGGCTGCCGCTACCGTCAGAGCCGGCAACGGAGGTGATCGCGGCATGACGGTCCGGGTAGTGATCGTGGACGACCAGGCGCTGGTCCGCGCCGGGTTCCGGATGGTGCTGGAATCCCAGCCCGACCTGGAGGTCGTCGGGGAGGCGATCGACGGCGCCGACGCCCTGCGGGTGCTCGCCCGCACCGAGGCCGACGTGGTCGTGATGGACATCCGGATGCCCACCATGGACGGGGTGGAGGCGACCCGTCGACTCTGCGCCGAGCGGCCCGCGGGCGGCCCTCGGGTGCTGGTGCTGACCACCTTCGACACCGAGGCGGACGCGTTCGCGGCGCTGCAGGCCGGGGCGAGTGGCTTCCTGCTCAAGAACGTCCCGCCGGAGGAACTGCTGGCCGCGATCCGGGTGGTCGCCCAGGGCGACTCGGTGGTGGCTCCGTCGATCACCCGGCGCCTGCTGGACCGGTTCGCCGGGCAGCTCGGCGCCGCCCCGAGCGCCGACCCTCGACTCGCGCAGCTCACCGAACGGGAACGTGAGGTGCTGCTGCTGGTCGCCCAGGGGCTGTCCAACGCGGAGATCGCCGCCCGGGTGCACGTGGCCGAGGCGACGGTGAAGACCCACGTCGGGCGGATCCTGGCGAAACTCCAGCTGCGCGACCGGGTCCAGGCGGTGGTCCTGGCGTACGAGAGCGGGCTGGTCACGCCGGGCGGATGACACCGCGTACGACCTGGGTCGTAGCGGTCGGTGGGTGCACCGCGACCCGGGGCGCACGCAGGTCGAGCGCTCAGGTGGAGATCGACGGACCGGTGCCGGCCATAGCGTCGGAGGGGTCTGATCCGCCACCTGCACCGGGAGCCCCGCATGATCCGCCTGACCCTGCGTTCGCTGCGCGCCGAGGCGCTGCGCATGCTGCTCTCGGCGCTCGCCGTCGTGCTCGGTGTCGCGTTCGTCGCCGGCACGATGATCTTCGTCGACGGGATGCGGGCCGGGGCGTACGAGCGGGCCGGCACCTTCGACCGCCACACCGACCTCGGGGTCTACTCGGCCGGCCGGGAGGTGTTGCCCCCGGCGCTGGTCGACCGGGTGCGGGCGGTCGACGGGGTGGCCGCCGCCGCCGGTGAACTGACCAACACCGCCGGGATCGTCGGCGCCGACGGTCGGCCGGTGCTCGGCTTCACCATGCTCGTCGCCATCCCCACCGAGGACGCGCTGCGCTCGTACGACGTGGTGGCCGGTCGGTTGCCCGACCGGGCCGGGGAGGTGGTGCTCGACGCGCCGACGGCGGCCGAGCAGGGCTTCGGGCTCGGCGCGGCGGTCCGGATCGGCGCCACCGGTGCAGCGGCCCGCCCGTACACGGTGGTGGGCACCGTCGACGTGGCCGGCACCGCCCGCGACGTCGGCGGTCCGTTCGTCGGCATGGTCGGGCCGGACGCCTTGGCCCTCACCGGCGAGCGGGGCTACGGCCGGATCATGGTGGCGGCCCGACCAGGTGCCGACGTCGCGGCGCTCACCGAGAAGGTACGCGCCGTGTCCGGCGCCGAAGCCACTGTGAAGAGTCGCCAGCAGATCCTCGACGAGGCGGTGGAGGACGCGGTCCGCAACGTGGACCAGTTCCGCATGCTGCTGTTGATCTTCGTGGGGGTCGCGATAGTGGTGGCCGGCTTCGTGATCGCCAACACCTTCGCGATCGTGCTGGCCCAGCGCACCCGACGGACCGCGCTGCTGCGCCTGATCGGCGCCACCCGGGGGCAGGTCTTCCGGGCCACAGTGCTGGAGTCGGCGGTGCTGGGGCTGGTCGCCTCCGCGCTCGGGGTGCTGCTCGGGGTGGCCCTCGCCGCCGGGTTGCGGCTGTTGCTGTCCCGACTGGACGTGCCGGTCACCGGTGGGCTGACCGTGACCGGTTCGACAGTGCTCACCGGCCTGCTGCTGGGCACCGGGCTCACCGTGTGCGCCGCCCTGCTGCCGGCCTGGCGGGGCACGCGGATCGCCCCGGTGGCCGCGCTCACCGACGCCGCGGTGCAGCCCAGCCGGGGCGCTGGTCGGGTTCGGCTGAGCATCGGCGCGGTGGTCCTCGCCGTCGGCGTGGCGGCGTTGGCCGGCGCCGCCAGCGCCGCTCAGCTTCTCCTGGTGGCGGTCGGTGGGGTGCTCACCTTCTTCGGGATCGTGCTGTTCGGGCCGGTGCTCGTCCCCGCGCTGGCCCGGGTGTTCGGCTGGCCGGTCCGGCGAGTGCTCGGCACCATCGGTGAACTGGCTGTCAACAACACGGTGCGCAATCCGCGGCGGGTCGCCGCGACGGCCACCGCCCTGGTGATCGGTATCGGACTGGTCTCGGCGTTCATGGTCGGTGCACGCAGCACCAAGGACGGCATCGAACGCAGCGTGGACGCCCAGATCGGGACGGACTTCGTGGTCAGCGGAATCGGTCAGGACCTGCCGGCCGCGCTCGTCGGTGAGCTCGCCTCCCGTCCCGAACTGGGTGTGGTGCACGAGCAGCGCAGCACCGTCGTCGACGACGTCGAGATCCGCGCGGCCCACCCGGCGCTGGTCGGCCGGACGCTGAGCGGGGTGCTGGCCGGCGACGCCGAGCGGGTCGGGCCGGGGCAGGTGCTGGTGCACAGCGAGTTGGCACGGGCCCGCGGCTGGCAGGTCGGCTCCCCGGTGACAGTCAGGGGGAAGGCGTTCCGGGTGGCCGCCGTGGTGACCGACGACAGCCCCGGCGGTGAGGTGCCCGCCG
Organism: Micromonospora sp. NBC_00330; assembly: GCF_036136635.1. Lineage (NCBI taxonomy): Bacteria > Bacillati > Actinomycetota > Actinomycetes > Micromonosporales > Micromonosporaceae > Micromonospora > Micromonospora sp. NBC_00330. The sequence goes on along the minus strand of NZ_CP108012.1, from coordinate 2,413,904 downwards.
GTCACGTCATCGACGTGTCCGACCAGGACTTCGCCGCGCTCTTCCCCGCCCGGCGCGGCTACCTGGCCGAGATCGACCCCGCCGCCGGGGTGAGCCCCGAGCGGGCCCGCGACGCGATCACCGCGGTGCTGGGCCGCTACCCGACGGTGAACCTGATGGACCAGGGCGCCTACAAGAAGATGCTCACCGGCACCGTGGACATGCTGCTCGCCTTCGTCACCGCGCTGCTCGGTCTGGCCGTCGTGATCGCCCTGGTCGGCGTGGCGAACACCCTGAGCCTGTCGGTGGTCGAACGGACCAGGGAGAACGCCGTGCTGCGGGCGGTCGGGCTCACCCGAGGGCGGATGCGCGCGGTGCTCGCCGTCGAGGCGGTGCTGATGGCGCTGGTCGGCGCGGTGCTCGGGGTCGGGCTCGGCACCGGAGTCAGCGCGTCCACGATGGCCCTGCTGGACCGCCTCGGCGGTGACTTCCACGTGGTGCTGCCGCTCGGCCAACTCGGGCTGATCCTCGGTGTCGCGGTGCTCGCCGCACTGCTCGCCTCGGTGCTGCCGGCCCGCCGGGCGCTGTCCCGCCCGGTCGTCGAGGCGCTCGCCGACCAGTGACCCGGTCGCGGTCCGGACCGGCCGGTCCGACCTCGGTGACCGGACGGACATCCGCCGGCCGGTCCCGCCATCTTCCCCGGCGGCGGGACCGGCCAGCGGTGCCGGGTCTACAGGCGCTCGACCATCGGGCCGACGCACCGGTTGCGGGTGTCGAAGACGTAGCGGGCGTGCCTGACCACGAGGTCGTAGTCGAAGGTGTCATGGTCGGTGACCACCACCACCGCGTCGGCCGCGCGCACCTCACGCTCGCTGAGCCCGACCACTGTGATCCCGGCGGGGATCTGGTGCGCCTCGGCGTACGGCTCGACGGCGTGCACCTCGGCGCCGAGGGCCTGCAACCGACGGGCCACGTCCACGGCGGGGGAGTCGCGCATGTCGCCGGTGTTCTTCTTGTACGCCAGACCGAGCAGCAGCAGTCGGGCGCCGCTGACGGCCCTGCCGTCCCGGTTCAGCCCTCCCATGATCCGCTGCGCGACGTGTTCGGGCATCTCGTGGTTGACGTCGTTGGCCAGCTCGATGAACCGGAACTGCCGACCGAGGCGGCGCTTGACCTGCCAGGACAGGTAGCACGGGTCGATCGGCAGGCAGTGCCCGCCGACGCCGGGGCCGGGCCGGAACGGCATGAAGCCGAACGGCTTGGTCGAGGCGGCGTCGATCGCCTGCCAGACGTCGATGTCGAGGTGGTGCGAGAGCATCGTCAGCTCGTTGATCAGCGCGATGTTGACCTGGCGGAAGGTGTTCTCGATCAGCTTGGTCAGCTCGGCGACGCGGGTGGAGTCCACCGGCACGGTGCGTTCCACGAGGAGCTGGTAGAACCCGTCCACCCGGGCCAGCGCCGCCGGGTCCACACCGGAGACCACCTTCGGGGTGTTTTCCAGGCGCCAGGTCGGGTTGCCCGGGTCGATCCGCTCGGGGCTGTAGCCGAGGTGGAAGTCACCGGGGCTGGTCAGGCCGCTGGCCGACTCCAACAGAGGGCGCAGCAGCTCCTCGGTGGTGCCCGGGTAGGTGGTCGATTCCAGGATCACCGTGCAGCCCGGGCGTACGTAGGGGCCGATACCGATGCCGGCCTGCTCGACGAAGCTCAGGTCCGGCGTCCCGTCACGCAGCGGGGTCGGCACCGTGATGACGCAGATGTCGAACCCGTCAGCGTCGGTGTACTCCGTGCTGGGGTGGTAGCGGCCACTGCCCAACGCGCGGCCCAGCCGGTCGGCCGGAATGTCCTCGACGAACGACTCGCCGGAGGCGAGGCGCTTCACCCGGTCGGCGTCGACATCGAGACCGACCACGTCGAACCCCGCCTCCACGGCCCGCATGGCCAGCGGCAGTCCGACGTACCCCTGACCGATCACGACCAGCTTTTCAGCGCTCACGCAGGCTCCTGCAGCAGATGGGGTAAATAGCCTGCTGAGAGCCTAGAGGCGTCTTCGGCGTCGTAAGTCCGTTTTGGGGATATCGGTGCTGGTGGGACTGACGGGGGTCGGCTCAACCGCCCGCCGGCACCTCCGGATCGAGCGGCGGGCTGGAGGTGGCGGGTGGATCAGGAGGCGCGCTGGTCGTCGGCGGCGCGCCCGTCGTGGGCGCCGCGCTGGTCGGCGGCGCCGTGGTGACGCCCGCCGTCGGCGTCGGCGAGTTGACGGTCTGGCTCGGCTGCACGCTCGGCGTGGCGGAGACCGAGGCCGACGGGGAGTTGCCGGGGACGTTCGGCCGGTCCGGCCGGCCCGGCTCGACGCTGGTGATCTGCTCGTTCGCCGCGGGCAGGTCGACGGGACCGCTCGGCGCCGTCGTCGGCGAGGTGGCCGGCAGATTGACCGCCGGGTCCTCGCCGACGCCACGCGTCGCGGCCAGCGCCGCGCCGAGCCCGACCAGCGCGACCAGCATGGCCGCCGCCGCGCCGACGAGCGGACCCCGCCGTCGCTGGCGCCCGTCGGCCACCGCCGCCCCGGCCGGCACGTCCGTGCGCGTGCCCGGCCCGGCGTCGCGCAGCGCGACCGGCCCGGCCATCGCCGTCGGCGGCTCGCCGCCGGTGACCGCCGTCCGAGCGGCCTCGGCCATCGCCGCTCCGCTCGTGAACCGCTCCAGCGGATCCTTGGCCAGGGCCCGCGACACCAGGGCGCGGACCGCCTCCGGAATGTCGTGCGACAGCTCCGGCGGCTCGTCGTCCAGGTGCCGCACGGCGACCTGGAGCGGATTGTCACCGGTGAACGGCGGACTGCCGGTCAGGCAGCAGTAGGTGACAGCGCCCAGGGCGTAGATGTCGGTGGCGCCGCTGACCGGCCGACCGGCGGCCTGCTCGGGAGCCATGTAGAGGGCGGTGCCCGGCACCGCGTTGGTGCTGGTGATGCTGGTGATGTCGGTGGAGCGGGCCACGCCGAAATCCACCAGGACGACAGTGCCGTCCTCCTGCACCAGCAGGTTGCTGGGCTTGACGTCGCGGTGCACGATGCCGCCGCGATGCGCCGCGTTGAGCGCTGCGGCCGCCTGGGCCACGATCGACATCGTCTCGGCCACGTCGAGCCGCCCGGCCGCCTCGATCCGCTTGGACAGCGGCTCGCCGGCGACGAACTCCATGACGAGGTAGTCCGCCCGCCCGCCGTCGGGGAGGTCGTCCGCACCGCAGTCGAAGACCTGCACGATGCCGGGGTGCCGCAGCGCCGCCATGATCCGGGCCTCGGCGCGGAACCGGGCGATGAAATCGGGATCGGAGACCAGCGCCGGCAGGAGAACCTTGACCGCGACCTGCCGGCCGAGGATCAGGTCGGAGGCACGCCAAACGTCGCCCATGCCGCCCGTGGCGACACGTTCGTCCAAGCGGTAGCGACCGCTGAGCACGACCTCCGATGACAACACCGCATTACCGTACCTAGAGTGGCGCGGGGCGGCGCGCCGTGGCAGGGCCGCCGGGTGGCTGGTTCAGACTGGCCGATCCGGCCTGACCTGTGTGGACGCTCGCCCTCAGTGACGCTGTGGATGTGTGGTGTCACGAAAAGCGACTATTTTCGTCGCTCGGGTGGTCGACGGTCGCAAGAAACCGCCTCCAGGCGTGGTCGGCGTCTGCTGCGTACTGGCCGTTACGACGACGCGCCGTCGGCCCGGGTTGATAATTGTCACTCTTCCGTGACACGACGCCGACTTGTCGCGTCGTGAGCCCCCTCTTAGCGTTAGCCCGGCTCGGGCCCTCCCGGCTACCTCGGCGCGCAGCGCGCCGATCGACCACCCTGGCGTTGGCCCCCGGACACGTCGCCCCGACAATCGGGGTCGCGGGCACAATCGGAGCGGTGGAGGGCGGTGCGGTGCTGGTGCTGATCGGGCGGACGACTCGTGCCGCGTGGCGTGCGCCAGCCCGGTTGGTCGGGCCGACACGCCCCGAACGCTGCGTGGGCCGCGCATGACCGCCGACCTGTCGCAGGTGGTGACCGCCGCGCAGGCCGGGGACGAGGAGGCGTTCCGCTTTCTCTACCGCAGCCTCCAGCCCGGGCTGCTGCGGTATCTGACCGCGCTCGTCGGCGCCGATGCCGAGGACGTCGCCTCCGAGACCTGGCTCCAGATCTCCCGTGACCTGCCCGGCTTCACCGGGGGCGAGTTCCGGGCCTGGGCGGTCACCATCGCCCGTAACCGCGCGATGGACCACCTGCGCCGGATGCGCCGCCGCCCCTCGCTCCCGGTCCCGGTGCAGGCGCTGGTCGAGCTCGCCAGCGACGCGGACACGGCCGAGCGAGCCAGCGAGACGATCGGTACCGAGACCGCTCTCGCGCTGATCGCCACCCTCCCGCCCCGGGAGGCCGAAGCAGTCCTGCTGCGGGCCGTGATCGGGCTGGACGCGGGATCCGCCGGCCGGGTGCTGGGCCGACGGGCCGGCGCCGTGCGGACGGCCGCTCACCGTGGCCTACGCCGGCTCGCGGTCCTGCTGGAGCGGCAGAGCCCGGCCGAGTCGTCGGTCGGGGTCGAGGGGGTGCCACCGCCGCGTGCGGGGGGCGGCCCCGCCCTGCGGGCATCGCACGTCGAACCGGCGGACGGCTGACGTGAGGGGACTCCCGATGAACCCGTTCCGGCGGGCCGACCACGCCGACACCGAGCGGCTGCTCGACTCGGCCCCTGCCCGGGTGGATGCCACCCTGGATCAGGGCCCCTCCATCACGCCCGCAGAAGTGGACGCGAACTCACCCGAGGCTCACCTGAGCGCCCCGAACGTGCCCCCGGCCGAGCCGGTGGCGGCGTTGCTCGCCGCGGCGGCCGGACCCGTCCGCCCCGGCGAGTTGGCCGGGGAGGACGCCGCCGTGGCCGCGTTCCGGGCCGCCCGGGCCAACCCGGCGCCGGCAGTGCCGCAGCGGCCACGCCGTCGCCGGATGACCACCGGCGCGGTGGCCTGGATCGGCGCGGTGGCAGCTACCGCCACCGCTGGAGCCGCCTTCGCGGCAGTCACCCGGGACCGAGGGCCAGAACCTGTCGCACCGGCACCGTCGTCGCGCCCGTCACCCTCGACGCACCAGGGCGCATCCCGGTCGAGCGAGCCCGGTCGGTCGGTAGGCCCCGGCGCCCCGTCGCCGGGCGCGCCGCCGCCCGTCACCGCCACGCCGCCGGCCAGTCCCCCTACCGTCGGCCAGGTGCACGGACTGTGCCGCGCGTGGCGGGCGAAGAAGCCCGAGCAGCGGGAGAAGGCGCTGCGCACGCCGGCCTTCCAGAAGCTGGTGACCGCTGCCGGCGGCCCCGCCGAGGTCGAGGCGTACTGCCAGCGGCTGGTACCCGAGACGAAGCCGTCCGAGCCGGCGAAGGGCACGCCCTCCGAGTCGGCGAAGGGTAAACCGTCCCCATCGGGGAAGGCCCCGCCGTCACCGTCGCGACCGGGCCACCCCGCCGCCGGCTGACCGGTCGGCGGTGGGAGCGGTTTGGTTCCGCCCTGCTTCGGAAATTCGTCTGTTAGACAGAGATTGGTGGCACCGTGCACGCCCCCCGACGGTGTCGGTGGGTGGGTTTACGGTGGCACGGTGTGCCGGACCCGGCACACCGGAGAGGGGGCCCGACCCTTGGTGACGTCATCCGACCTGGACCGCAGCGCCATCCTGCGCGAGTCCGCAGCCGCAGTCCGACACCTCGCCCGGATCTGCTTCAAGACCGGCCCACCCACCCACACCGGCGTCGAACTGGAATGGACCGTGCACGACGCCGCCGATCCCGCCCGCCCCGTCGACGCGACGCGGCTGCGGGCGGCGCTGGGGCGGCACAGCCCCGCCACGCTGGATGCCACCAGCCCGGCCCAGCCGCTGCGACACGGCGGCATGGTCACCCTGGAGCCGGGTGGCCAGTTGGAGATCTCCACCCCGCCCCGCCCCTCGGTCGCCACGTTGATCCGCGCCACCGAGGCCGACATCGCCCAGGTCACCGACCTGCTGGCCGCCGCCGGGCTGATCCTCGGCAGCAGCGGCATCGACCCCCACCGACGGCCCCGCCCGGTGGTGGAAACTCCCCGTTACCGCGCGATGCGCGGCGCCTTCGACCGAAACGGCCCGGCCGGTCGCACCATGATGTACAGCACCGCCGGCCTGCAGATCTGCCTCGACGCCGGTGAGCCGGACCAGGTCGCTGACCGCTGGGCCGCGGCCCACGCGGTCGGGCCCCCACTGCTCGCGGCGTTCGCCTCCGCCGCTCGACACGCCGGGCGGCGCACCGGTTGGGCCTCCGCCCGGATGGCCGCCTGGCTGGCCATCGACCCGGCTCGGACCCGCCCGGTCTGGTCGCCCTCGCGGGCCGGGGACGATCCGACCGACGCCTGGATCAGCTACGTGCTCGCCGCGCCGCTGCTCTGTCTGCGCCGGCGCAGCGCCGACTGGGCCGCGCCACCCGGGGTGACCTTCGCCGACTGGCTCGACGGCGCGCTGCCACAACCGCCCACCACCGATGACCTCGACTACCACGTCAGCACCCTCTTTCCGCCGGTGCGGCCGCGCGGCTACCTGGAGCTGCGCTACCTGGACGCCCAACCCGGTCGCGGCTGGCGGCTGCCACTGGCGGTGCTGACCGCCCTGTTCGGCGACCCGGGCACCGTGCGCGAGGCGTACACGATCGCCACGCCGGTGGCGCACCGCTGGTCGGATGCCGCCCGGCACGGCCTGGCCGACCCGGCGCTGGGCGCCGCCGCGGCGGCCCTGCTCGACCTGGCCCTGGGCGCCATGCCCCGCTTGGAGCTGCCGGCCAGCGCCCACGACGAGATCCGGCGAGGGGTACGCCAGCGGCTGGCCGCCGCAGAGAGGAGAGACCAGTGAGCGCGAGGAGTGAGCCGGTTCTGCGAGCCGCGGAGGCGGGCCGGGTCGACGGCGAGCAGTTGCGCGACCACATCGCTGTGGAGTTGGCGCGGGCCCGCGCCCGCACCGCGTTGCTGACCGAGGTGGTCGACGACGCCGACCTGACGCGCCAGCATTCACCGCTGATGTCGCCGTTGGTCTGGGACCTTGCCCATGTCGGTAACCAGGAGGAGCTCTGGTTGGTCCGGGACGTCGGGGGCCGGGAACCGGTCCGGTGTGACATCGACGAGTTGTACGACGCGTTCAAGCAGCCTCGCCGGGACCGCCCGGCGCTGCCCCTGTTGCCGCCCGCGGAGGCGCGCGCCTACCTGGCCACCGTTCGGGACAAGGTGCACGACCTGCTCGACGCGGTGACCTTCACCGAACGGCCGCTGGTCGCCGACGGGTTCGCCTTCGGCATGATCGTGCAGCACGAGCAGCAACACGACGAGACCATGCTCGCCACCCACCAGCTGCGCTCCGGCCCGGCGGTGCTGCACGCCCCGGCGCCGCCCGAGCCGTCGGTCCGGGTCGGCGCGGAGGTGCTGGTGCCGGCCGGGGAGTTCACCATGGGCACCGACACCGATCCGTGGGCGTTGGACAACGAACGTCCGGCGCACCGGGTCGACCTCCCGGCGTACGTCATCGACGCCGCCCCGGTGACAAACGGCCAGTACGCGGCCTTCATCGCCGACGGCGGCTACGCCGAGCAGCGCTGGTGGAGCGTGGCCGGCTGGGAGCATCGGGTTCGGGAGCAGCTCAGTGCCCCGATGCACTGGCGTCCCGACGGCGACGACTGGTCGTATCGGCGCTTCGGTCAGTGGGCGCGGGTCCGGGCCGACGAGCCGGTGGTGCACGTCTGCTGGTACGAGGCGCAGGCGTACGCGGCGTGGGCGGGCAAGCGGCTGCCGACCGAGGCCGAGTGGGAGAAGGCGGCCCGGTGGGATCCGACGACCGGGCGGTCACGTCGTTACCCCTGGGGGGACGACGACCCGACCGAGGCGCACGCCAACCTCGACCAGCGCCATCTGCGGCCGGCGCCGGTGGGCGCGTATCCGGCCGGCGCCTCGTCGTTGGGTGTGCACCAGCTCATCGGCGACGTCTGGGAGTGGACCTCGACCGCGTTCGACGGGCATCCGGGGTTCGCCGCGTTTCCCTACCGCGAATACTCGGAGGTCTTTTTCGGCGGCGACTACCGGGTGCTGCGCGGTGGCTCGTTCGGCACCGACCGCTCCGCCTGCCGGGGCACCTTCCGCAACTGGGACTACCCGATTCGCCGGCAGATCTTCAGCGGTTTCCGCTGCGCCCGGGACGCGCGACCGGACGAGTCGTACCGGTGAGTCGCCGCACGACCGGCGGCCCGGCGGCGGGCCGGGGGCCCTGATGTGTCGCCACCTGGCCTACCTGGGGCCGCCGGTCACCCTGGCCGAGCTGTTGTTCGACCCTCCGCACTCGCTGGTGCGGCAGTCCTGGGCGCCCCGTGACATGCGCGGCGGCGGCACGATCAACGCCGACGGCTTCGGTGTCGGCTGGTACCCGGGTGAGGGTGAGCCGGTGCGGTACCGGCGGGCGCAGCCGATCTGGAGCGACCCGACCATCGCCCAACTGGCCGCGGTGACCCGCAGCGCCGCGGTGGTGGCGGCGGTGCGCTCGGCCACGGTTGGGATGGCGGTGCTCGACGGCGCGGCGGCGCCCTTCGCTGAGGGGCGATGGCTGTTCAGCCACAACGGTGTGGTCCGCGGCTGGCCGGACGCCGTGGTGCCGCTCGCCGCCGGTCTGCCGGTGCGTGACCTGCTCACCCTGGACGCCACCACCGACTCGGCGCTGCTCTGGGCGTTGGTGCGGCATCGGTTGCGCGCTGGTGCCGACCCGGTCGAGGCGGTCGGGCGGACGGTGAGCGATGTCGCCGCCGCCGCCCCCGGGTCGCGGCTCAACCTGCTGCTCACCGACGGGCACCGGGTGGTGGCGAGCGTGGCGGGGCACGCGTTGTCGGTCCGCGAGACGCCGGGTTCGGTGCTGCTCGCCTCCGAGCCACACGACGACGAACCCGGGTGGCGGTCGGTGCCGGAGGGGCACCTCGTCGTCGCCACCGCGGGTGAGGTGCTGGTACGTCCACTGCCGACCCCGGTGAGTCGCGCCGGGCAGGCACGCAACGGCTGATCGAACGAAAGGAGCGAGCCGATGACCGCGGAACCCCTGGAGATCTACCTCGAAGAGGGTGAGCTGGAGCGTGGTCTGCGCGACGACGTCCGGGCCGGGCTGAGCGCCGGGCGAAAGTGGCTGCCGCCGAAGTGGTTCTACGACGCCCGGGGCAGCGACCTCTTCGAGGAGATCACCCGGCTGCCCGAGTACTACCCGACCCGGGCCGAGCGGGCGGTGCTGGCCGCGCACGCTCCCGACATCGCGACGCTGACCGGGGCCAAGACGCTCATCGAGCTGGGCTCCGGCTCGTCGGAGAAGACCCGGCTGTTGCTGGACGCCTTCACCCGCCGCGGTGGGCTGGGCACGTTCGTCCCCCTCGACGTGTCGGTCAGTGCGCTGCGAGGGTCCACCGCCCAGATCGCTGCCGACTATCCCCGCCTGCGGGTGCGGGGCATCGTGGGGGACTTCACCCGGCAACTGGACCGGCTGCCCACCGGCGGTCGGCGGTTGGTGGTGTTCCTCGGCGGCACCATCGGCAACCTGTTGCCCGCCGAGCGGGCCGAGTTCCTGACGGCGATGCGCGCCGCGCTGGAGGTCGGCGACTGGTTGTTGCTCGGCACGGACCTGGTGAAGGACCCGTCGGTGATCGTTCCGGCCTACGACGACGCCGCCGGGGTCACCGCCGAGTTCAACCGCAACGTGCTGCACGTGATCAATCGGGAGTTGGGCGCCGATTTCGACCCGGCGGCGTTCGACCATGTCGCCGTGTGGGATCCGGACCACGAGTGGATCGAGATGCGGTTGCGGGCGACCCGGCCGATGAGCGTGCGGGTGCTGGGGCTGACAGTCGATTTCGCGGCGGGGGAGGAGCTGCGTACCGAGGTCTCGGCGAAGTTCCACCGGGAGGGAATCGCCGCGGAGTTGACCACGGCCGGCTTCGCCACGGCGGAGTTCTGGACCGACCCGGACGGGCTCTTCGGTGTCACGCTGGCGCGGGCGCGGTGAGCCTGTTCACCCGGCTCGGCCGAGCCCGGCGGTGATCCGATAGGCTGATCACGCGAAGGGGAGTAGCCCCCAATGTCGTGGTCGACATACTGGTGCGTTCCGCATCCGGCCACGCGGCCTCGGTGTTTCTCGGGGCGGGCGAGACCTTCGACTCAGGCTGTTGCAGCCGGGTCGAGGGCGCCCCTGTACCTCCTCCCGGCGTGAACGGGAAGGACGTCATGGAGGGATTTTTCGCCGCGCTGGTCGTCAGCTTCGGCGTCATCTTCGTCGCCGAGCTGGGGGACAAGTCCCAGCTGATGGCGCTGACCTTCGCCACGCGGTTCAAACCGATTCCGGTGCTGATCGGCATCACGGTCGCCACAGCGGTGGTGCACCTGGCGTCGGTCGCCATCGGCGTGGGTCTCGGGGCGGTGCTGCCGACCGAGTGGATCTCCCTGGTTGCCGGTGTGGCGTTCCTCGGCTTCGGTGCGTGGACGCTGCGCGGTGACAAGCTCACCGAGGAGGAGAAGCGCAAGGCGGAGAAGACGAGCAAGACCGCGATCGTGGCGGTGTCGGTGGCGTTCTTCCTCGCCGAGCTGGGCGACAAGACGATGCTCGCCACGATCACCCTCGCCACCAAGTACGGCTGGTTCGGCACCTGGCTCGGCTCCACCATCGGCATGGTGGCCGCGGACGCGCTGGCCATCCTGGTCGGCCGGATGCTCGGCCGGCGGCTGCCGGAGAAGACCATCAAGTACGGTGCCGCGATCCTCTTCGCCATCTCCGGTCTCTGGCTGATCCTGGAAGCGGTGAACGAGCTGACCTGAGCACCGACTAGCTGCCCGGAGGGCGGGTAACGGCCCGGGGTGGAGCCGGCCGAGTTGTTGCGCCAGGGCGACCAGGTGCTGGTTGCCGTGGTCGAGGTGGCCGGCGCGCTGGTGATCTTCGTGGGCGCGGTGTGGGCGGCGGTGCGGTTCGTTGTCGAAGGGCTGCGACATCGCAGCGCCGCCCGCTTCACGCCGATCCGGCTCTCGCTGGGCCGCTTTCTGACCCTCGGCCTGGAATTCCAGCTGGCGGCCGACGTGCTGCGCACGGCGGTGTCCCCGTCGTTCACGCAGATCGGCCAACTGGCCGCGATCGCGACGATCCGAACGGCGTTGAACTACTTCCTGGGCCGCGAGATCCGTCAGGAGCAGCGTCAGGTGGCCGAGGGGGAGCGTCGACAGTGACGGGCACCCTGGTCACGGTGGTAACCGCAATGGCGCTGGTCGCCGGGGTGCTCACCACGCTCACCACCGGGGCGCTGCGCAGCGGCGTCCGGGTACTGCTGGACCTGCTCACCGCGGCCGGCCTGCTCCGGCTCGCCGGCGAGCCGGGTTGGAACGGCCTGGCCGGCGCGGTGGCGATCATCGCCCTGCGTCAGCTGCTCGGGGCGGCGCTCAGCCGCCCACCCCCATGGTCCGGCCGACAATCCCCGGCGCGCTGCGCCGAGGACGATCACCACCTACCGTTGGCCTCGACAGGTGAAACGGGAAAAGCGGGAGGATGACCACATGAGCCGGCACGACGAACCGAACGAGTACGGCTACGCCGGCGGTGCCACCGCCCCGGAGCCGCCGCCCGGCGGGAAGCCCGACGAGCAGGATCGCGTCGAGGCGGTGGCGGTGCCGGGCGACGACCTCACCGGGCCGACGGCCGAGGCGCTGGTCGAGGAGACCGAGGACCTGCCGCCCGCCGACCGTCGCCGCTGAGGGCGAGCCCGCGCGGTTGGTGCGGCGGCGCGGCACGACGGCGAACCGCGCTCGCCGCGCCGCCCTTAGGCGTTTCGCGCTCGCCGCGCCGCGCCGGCGTGTTCAGCGGGCGTCGGGGTGCTGGTAGACGTCGGGTACGCCGTCCCCGTCGGCGTCCAGCCGCTCCTTCTCCGCCACCCCGCGGTACGCCGCGTTGCGGCGGCTGAGCACCGTGGCGGCCAGCCCGGCGGAGATCACCGAGCCGAGCAGCACGGCCGCCTTGACCCGGTCGTCGGCAGTGCTTCCCGGCCCGAACGCCAGGTCGCCGATGAGCAGCGAGACGGTGAAGCCGACGCCGGCCAGCAGGGCGATCCCGAGCAGGTCGGCCCAGGTGATGTCCTCGTCCAGTTCGGCGCGGGTGAACCGGGCCAGCAGGTACGTCGAGCCGAAGATGCCGATGCTCTTGCCGAACACCAGGGCGGCGACGATGGCGATCACGATCGGGTCGCTCAGCAGGGCGCCGAGGTCGGTGCCGCGCAGGGTGACCCCGGCCGCGAAGAGGGCGAAGATCGGCACCGCGAAGCCGGCCGACACCGGCCGCCAGCGGTGTTCCAGGCGGGCGGCGAGCCCACCCTCGCCCGCCTCCGCACTGGCGGTGGCCGTCTGGTCGCCGCCCGCCCGTCGACGGGCGAGCACCGGGACCGTGAAGCCGAGCAGGACACCGGCGACGGTGGCGTGCACGCCCGAGGCGTGCATCAGTGTCCAGGCGGCGATCGCGAGCGGTATGAGCGCCCACCACCAGGTGCGCCCCCGCTGCACCAGCACCGCGAAGAGCCCGATGGGCGCGAACGCGGCGAGCAGCGGTACGGGATGGAAGTCGGCGGTGTAGAAGATCGCGATGATGGTGATCGCGAACAGGTCGTCGACCACCGCGAGGGTGAGCAGGAATGCGCGTAGGCCCTGGGGCAGATGTGAGCTGACCACAGCGAGTACGGCCAGCGCGAATGCGATGTCGGTGGCGGTCGGAATGGCCCACCCGCGCAGGCCCTCCCCGCCCCCGCTCAGCACCACCGCCACGTAGATCAGCGCCGGCAGCACCATCCCGCCGAGCGCTGCCGCAATCGGCAGGGCGGCTCGGCGCGGGTCGCGGAGGTCACCGGCGACGAACTCCCGTTTGAGCTCCAGGCCCACCACGAAGAAGAAGATGGCCAGCAGGCCGTCAGCCGCCCAGGTGGCCAGATTCAGGTCGAGGTGCCAGGGCGCGCCGGGCCAGGGCACGACGTCGCCGAGCCTGGTGTACGAGTCGGACCACGGGGAGTTGGCCCAGATCAGCGCGATCAGAGCGCCTGACAGCAGCAGCGCGCCACCGACTGTCTCGGTACGCAGCACGCCGGCCAGGTGCCGGGCCTGCGGCCAGGACGATCGGGAGAACAGCCGGATCTTCGGCGGACGCGGGCCTGGTGGCGGGGTGGGGGAGGTCAACTTCGGGCTCACCTACAGGAGTCGGGACGGCAGGAATCCACTCGCCGACCAGACTTCCCGGCACACCGCTGTCGACCCTATCCGGCGGCGCGGTCGGCGGCGACCGCTGGGCCGATCGGACGCCCTCCGATCGGCCTTCGACTTTTTCCTCGGTTGTCGCCGCTGCCGAATGGACGTTTGTCGGGTTGGTCATGCGGGCGCACATCTCGCCGCCGGAATATAGGTAACTCCGGACATAAGCCGTATGAGCCGCTTTAATGGTTTCACGAGTTTAGAGACGACCTTGGGGGTTTTCGTGAAGTTCTTTGCCGTAACCGGACCGGCACGGGGGCGCTCCTGATGGACCTGCTCCGCCAATTGCGCCACGTGCGTCGGCACTGGTGGGTCGCGCTGGTCACGGTCATGGTGGCTCTCGGCGTCTCGGCGTTCCTGACCGTACGGGCCCAACCCCGGTACGTCGCCTCGGTGACCTTCTTCGTCACCACCCCCAGCACCGGCGTTACCGACGCCTACCAGGGCGGGCTCTTTCTCCAGCAGCGCGTCAAGTCGTACGCCGACCTGCTCAGCTCCGACCGGCTGGCGCAGAGCGTGGTGGCCGAAACTCCGGTCGGCCTCACCGCCGACGAGGTGCAGCGCCGGGTGAGCACCTCCACCGAGACCGGCACCGTTCTCCTGCGGGCGTCGGTGACCGACACCGACCAGACTCGCGCGTTGCGCGTGACGGAGAGTCTCGCCAACAAGTTCGTCGAGCTCGTCCAGAAGGTCGAGACGACCCCGGAGGGCAAGACGCCCATCAAGATCGAGGTGGTCAGTGGCCCGAGGGTCACCGCCAACCCCGTCTCGCCGCAGCCGGTCCGCAACCTCACCCTCGGCGGCCTGATCGGCCTGATCCTCGGCATCGGTCTGGCGATCCTGCGCGGCGTCGCCGACGTCCGACTGCGCGACGCCGCCGGCCTGCAACGCGCCACCGGCAGCCCGCTGCTCGGTGAGATTCCGTTCGAGGCCAACGCCCGCAGCGCTCCGCTCATCGTGGGCGACGCCGCGACCTCGGCACGCGCCGAGGCGGTCCGCAAGCTGCGGACCAACCTGCGCTTCGTGGACGTCCACGAGCCGGCCCGCGTCATTGCGGTGACCAGCGCCCTTCAGGGCGAGGGCAAGACCACCCTGTCCTGCAACCTGGCCATCGCGTTGGCCGAGGCGGGCTGGCGGGTGCTGCTTGTCGACGCCGATCTGCGCCGCCCGAAGGTCGACGACTACCTGGGCCTGGACGCCGGCGTCGGCCTGACCGACGTGCTGGTCGGCGACGTGAAGGTGGGCGACGTCGTGCAGCGCTGGGGCGACAAGTCGCTGCTGGTGCTGCCCAGTGGGTCGGCCCCGCCGAACCCGAGCGAGCTGCTCGGCTCCAAGGCCATGTCGGACCTGCTGCTGGCGTTGCGCGAGTCGGCGGACATCGTGATCATCGACACCGCGCCGCTGCTCGCGGTGACCGACGGCGTGGTGGTGGCCGTGCAGGCCGACGGCGCGCTGCTGGTGACCCAGCAGGGCCGTACCTCGCGGACCCAGGTCGCCGCGGCGGCCCGGTCACTGCACTCGGTCTCGGTCCGGCTGCTCGGCTGTGTGCTGAACATGGCCAAGGTGGCCAAGGCCGAGGCGTACCAGTACGAGGCCTACCGGGTGGTGGCCTCGACTACCGAGGCGTCGGTGCCGGCCGACCGGGCCGCGTCCGGCCGGCACAGCGCGACGGCCGACGGGGTCAACGGAGTCCCCGACCACACCCAGGAACTCACCCGGCTGCCCCGATGAGCGCGGCGAGGGGTCGCAGCGACCGTTCGATCTCCTCGGCGCAGCGTCTGAAGTCGGCCGCGGTACCGCCGATCGGGTCCCGAAGGTCGTCCTCGTTCGGGGCGGCGGGTTGCAGCCGTCCCCGGGCCTGGGCGGCGGCGGCGATCGCCGCCCGCAGCGGGTCGTCGGCCGAGTCGGTGGGCGGCTCGGCCGCCGCGGCCAGCCGGCCGAACTGGCGCAGCGTGAACGTCCGGTGCAGCGCCCCCGGCGCCAACGCGGTACAGACCGAGCGTTGGCGTCGGGTCGCGGTCAGCACTAGCGTCGCGTCGACCAGATACTCGGGGCGCAACCCCCGGGTCCGGAACGCCGTCGGGTCCGTGCCGCTCTCGGTCGCGACCTCCAGGGCGTACGGGTGCATGGTCAGCCCGTCGATCGCGTCGGTGCCGGCGCTGGCCACCTCGACGGGCCGGTCGGCCAGCAGCCGGCGGGCCAGGTACTCGGCCATCGGTGACCGGCACAGGTTGGCGTGGCAGACGAACAACACGCGATCAGCCATCGGTGCCCCTCTCATCGGTACGGACACCGAAGCGCGCACCGCGGGGGCGGTGCGTCGACGCCGGTGGCCGCGCGGGGAGGGGTTGTCGGCATCGTACGCGCGCCGCACGCCGGCCGGTCATGGTGCCGCGCCGGTCGCCGGCGATCCCTGTGGGACGGGGGCGCACCGGTGAAGATCGGCATCCTGTCGTACCACTTTCCGCCAGAGCCGGCGTTCATCCCGGGGAGCCTCGCCGAGGAGTTGGCCGCGCGTGGACACGAGGTACGGGTCCTCACCGGCTTTCCGGACTACCCCGGTGGCCACGTCTATCCCGGCTGGCGACAGCGGTGGCACCACGAGACACACAGCCAGCGGCTGAGTGTCCGACGGGTGCCCCGGTACCCCGGGGGTGCCGCGTCCGTCGGTGGCCGGATGGCCAGTTACCTCTCCTTCGCCGGTAGCGCGGGGCTGGTCGCACGCCGGTTCCTGGGTGACGTGGACGCGCTCTACGTCTTTCAACTGCCGGCGACGACGTTCGCCGCCGCCGGGGTGCTCCGGTTGCTCGGGCGGGTGCCGGCGGTGCTGCACGTGCAGGACGTCTGGACCAGCGACGGCGCGGACGAGGGGGGCGAGGGGCGCTGGGCGGCGCGGATGGGCAGCACGATGACCCGGATCTACCGGACCGCGGCGCGAATCGCTGTCGCGGCGCCGTCGATGCGGGACCTGGTGGTCGCCGCCGGCGCCGACCCGGCCCGGGTCCGGCTGGTGCTGAACTGGACCGACGAGCGGATCTTCTACCCGGCGACACCCGGCGCGGCGGCCCGCCAGCTGGTCCGTCGCGACGGTCGGTGCGTGGTGATGCACGCCGGGACCATCGGGGCGCGGCAGGGGCTGGAGACCGCGGTCCGTGCGGCCGCTGCACTGGACCGGACGATGGATCTGGTTCTGGTCGGTTCGGGGGCGGCGGAGCGGCGGGTGCGGGGGCTCGCCGCCGAGCTGGGCGCGGAGAACGTCCGTTTCCTGGAGCGGCGGTCGCCGGTCGACATGCCCGAGCTGTACGCCGCCGCCGACTACCAGCTGGTCATGGTGCGCGACCTTCCGGAGCTGCGCGGCACGGTGCCCGGCAAACTCCAGGCCGCGCTCTCGTGCGCCGCGCCGGTCATCGCCTCCGCCGGTGGGGACACGGCCGAGTTGGTCGAGCGGGTTCGGGCTGGGTTGTCCTGCCCACCCGAGGACTGGGCGGCATTGGCCGACAGGTTCTGGTTGGCAGCCACCATTCCGCCGCCGACCCGCACCGAGATGGGTCGCCGAGGGCGGGCCGCGTACCTGCGCGAGATGTCGTTGCCCGCCGGCGTGGACCAGATCGAACGGCTGTTGCACGAGGCGGCCGGACGGGTCGCAGAGCCCGCCACGGAGCCACGAAGAAAACTCGCTTAAAGGACGACAATTGCGATAACGGTACGAACTTCCCTCAGGCGTGCTAAGAACGTCAGGGAATCGACCTTCTGTCCGGTTCCGCGAATGGGAGTTAGGTGTGACGGTGAGCGAACGTCCGATCCGGCGGCGGAGCCGGTCCCGGCGTCGTCGGCGGGCCCGACTGCGACGGGCGCTGCTTGGCGCGCTGGTGGTCGGCTCGCTGCTACTGGCGACCGCCGGGTGGATCGGCTTCCGCGGCTGGCAGGCGCGCACTCACCTGCTCAACGCCGCTGGCCTGGCCCGAGAGTTGAGCGCCCAGATCGTCGGTGGGGACACCGATCGTGCCCTGCGGACGCTCGCCGCCCTTCAGGAGCAGGCCGGCGCGGCCCGGTCGGCAACGGCCGACCCGAGCTGGCAGCTCGGGCGGCGTACGCCGATCGCCGGCGACGATCTCGACGCCGTCGCGCAGATCGCCGTCGCCATCGACGAACTGGCCCGGAACGCGTTCCCGACCCTGCTCCGGACGGACCTGGCCAGCCTGGTGCCGACCGGCGGCGGGGTGGACCTCGCCCGGCTCGCCGCCGTCTCCACGGACCTGACCGGGGTGCACGAGTCGGTGCAACGTACCCGCCAGAACCTGGCGGCGGTGCCCGCCGACAGCCTGGTCAGCCAGATCCGGCAGGCGCTGAGCGACCTGCGCGACGAGATCGACCGGCTGGCCAGCCTCACCACGGCTGCCGACCAGGGCGCCCGCCTCCTCCCGCCGCTGCTCGGCGCGAACGGCCCACGCCGCTACCTGCTCGTCTCGCAGAACCTCGCCGAGTTGCGCGCCACCGGCGGCATGTTCGGCGCGTACGCGATGATCGAGGCGGAGAACGGCAAGGTCAAGATGGGCAAGCAGGGGAGCACCTCCTCGCTCGGTCAGTTCACCCCGGCGCTGAAGGTGCCCGCGGAGACCCGGGCCCTCTGGACGGATCTGCCCGGCATCTACCCCGCCGACGTCAACCTGTCCCCGCACTTCCCGACCGCCGCCACGCTCTACCGCGAGATGTTCCGGCGTAAGACCGGCACCACCGTCGACGGCGTGCTCGCCGTTGATCCGGTGGTGCTGTCCTACCTGCTCAAGGCGACTGGTCCGGTGCTGGTGCCCGGCGGTGTCCCGCTCGCCAGCGAGAAGGTGGTCCAGACCCTGCTCAACGACAGCTACCAGCGCCTCGGCGTCGAACAGCAGGACGAGTTCTTCGCGGCGTCGGCGTCGGCGGTGTTCGACGCCTTCTTCAAGAAGAATGTCAACCCGCGGGTGTTGTTGTCCGCATTTGACCGTGCTATCACTGAACGCCGGATATTGTTCTGGAGTGCCCGACCTGAGGAACAGCGGACATTCGGCGAGAGCCGGATGGCCGGGACGCTTCCGGAACAGGACACCGTGCCGACCGTCGGCGTGTTCCTCAACGACGGCAGCGGCGCGAAGCTCGGCTACTACCTGCGGCCGACGGCGAACCTGACGGTCGGCGAATGCCGGTCGGACGGTCGCCGCGAGCTCCGGCTACGGGTGACCCTGCGCTCAACGGCGCCGAAGTCCGGACTTAGCAAATCCGTGCTCGGCCTCGGCCTGGCCGGCGATCCGTACACCGCCCGCACGTTGGTGTCGATCTTCAGCCCGGCTGGCGGAGCGGTGCTGGAGGCCCGACTGGACGGGGCCGAGACGGCACTTGGCAGCGGCACCGAACGCCGCCGCCAGGTGGCGACGGCCAGCGTCGACGTCGGCCCCGGCGCCGAGAGGGCGCTGGAGGTCACCGTGCTGACGGCCAAGACCGCCGTCGGGCAGGCCGAGCTGTGGCTGACCCCCACCGCCAGCCCCTGGACCACCCAAGTTCATTCCGCACCAAGCTGTGATCAGTAGGAGGGAACCAATCATGCGGCTATCCCGCATCATCATGGCGCTCACGGTCGGCCTGGCCGTGGTGGCCGTGCCGACGGCAGCGGGGGCGGCACAGCCGCAGCCGACGCCCAGCGCCACCACCGACCCGCCGCAACCGCCGCCGTACCCGCCGACCGCCGCGTCGCTGACCGTCAACCGCCCGACGATCTATCTCGGCGAGACGGTGGTGCTGACCGGCACCAACTTCGGTCCGAACGAGACCGTCGACATCACCGTGACGGTCACTCCGCAGGCCGCTCCGGCCGGCGGCGCGGCTCCGGCTCGGCGCAGCGACGGCAGCACCGTGGCCATGGCTCCGGTGGCCTACCAGGCGAGCGCGCCCCTGCACTTCACGGCGTACACCGACGCTCAGGGCCGCTTCACCAAGACCTACAAGCCGTCGGTGACGGGTCTGCTGACCTTCACCGCCACGGGCCGGGAGTCCGGCCGTACCGCCAGCACCGAGCTGCGGGTGCTGCACAAGAAGCAGCCGCTGCCCGTCACGGGTGACAGCCTCGGCACGCCCATGAAGCTCGGTGGCGGCCTGGTCGGCGCCGGAGCGGTGATGCTGCTGCTGACCCTGGCCTGGCGCCGCCGCCAGCGCTTCGGTGGTGCGGCGCACTAATCCACACCACCGGGCAGCGCCCGGATAGCACTCAAGTTGGCGCCCGTCGGAACACTCCGACGGGCGCCAGCCTGTTCAGACGGCGACCCGCCAGCGCCGTGTTATCAGGCCGTCGTCGGTCCGGCCCTGCCCGCCGATGTCGACGTCGACATACCGCGGTACGGCCGATGTCCAGCGCCAACCCCCAGCCGTCGTCAGTCCGGGCCCTGCCCGCCGATGTCGACATACGGCGGCACGCTGACGTCCCGCGCCGCCGCGTCGAGCCTCGCCCGGCCCGTATCCGATTCCAAGGGGGCACTTTGTCCACCTTGCGGCCTTTGCGCGGTCCGCTCATTCGTGATCGACTCGGGTTTCATGAAGTCGGGGTGTCCGGGAGTCCGGGATAGCCCGACTTCCGTGAAGCCGAGTGGATCATTCGGTGACGGCCGGTCCGCCGCCGTGGCTCCGGCGGGCATGGGTGGTTTGTCCGTTGGTGGGTGTTGGTGGGTGGTGACCGGGCGCACCCGTGGGCCGGAATCATGGCCGGGCCGGGGTCGTTACATACCCTGACGATCGCAGTACCACCGACCCGCCGTCCGACCTCGGGGGCTGGTCACGCCGGTTGGAATGCCAGCCACCACCCGATCGTTGCAGTCCCCACGAACGACCGCAGGTGCCGCCACGATGCGGGTGCCGATGGATGGGCTGACCCCGGAATGACCTCGGCCCGCCGGTCGTTGCAGTCCCCACGAACGACCACCTGGTACCGCCACGATGAGGGTGCCGGCAGGTGGGCCACCCCGGAATGACCCCGGCCCGCCGGTCGTTACACAGGGTCCCGGCGCCACGAGCCCCCGCTCGGCAGGTCGCCGACCCCGACGCCCGATGGGCGTCACCCCCCCAAACTTTCCCCCTTTGTTAGTGCAGCGCCGGACGAGGTGCTCACACCCTGCCGCCGTCCCCCGATCGGCGTGTGCGGGTGTTCTACCCCCGAAGGAGCTACCCCCATGAACACGATCATGCGTAAGAGCGTTCTGTCTGTTGCTGGTCTCGCGTTCGCCGGTGGTGTCTTCGCCGGCCCGATCGCCGCCCACGCCAACCCGGTGGATGCCAAGCCGGTTGCGGTGGCCGTGCAGACCAACGCGCCGAAGCCGCAGGGCGACCAGTCCCGGATCAGCCTCAACGACGAGCAGACCGCGAACGTGAAGGCGATCATCGCCGCCACGAAGAAGGCCGGTCTGCCGGAGCGGGCCGCGGTCATCTCGATCGCGACGAGCCTGCAGGAGTCGAAGCTGGAGAACCTGGGTCACCTGGGTGACATGAACGACCACGACTCGCTGGGCCTGTTCCAGCAGCGCCCGAGCTCGGGTTGGGGTACGCCGGAGCAGATCACCGACCCCGCCTACTCCACGACCGCGTTCCTCAAGGGTCTGAAGCAGGTCGACGGGTGGCAGGACATGGCGCTGACCGACGCCGCGCAGACGGTGCAGGTCTCGGCCTACCCGGACGCCTACGCCCAGTGGGAGCAGCAGGCCACCGACCTCGTCGCCCAGCACTGGAACAGCTGACCCGCACCACAGCACCATCGCAAACAAGCACGCAGCACCACCGCACGGCAACACCACCGCACGACACCGACCGCTGGCCGGCACCCGCAACCCGGGGTGCCGGCCAGCGGCATCTCCGTGCCCGGCATCTCCGTGCCCGGCATCTCCGTGCCCGGCATCTCCGTGCCCTGACCCCGCACCAACCGCACCACCACAAAGACTTGCCGGCCGGCACCCACACCCGGGTGCCGGCCGCCGGCGTACCCCGGTCAGTTCTTGTGGTTGTGGGTGCGCCAGATATCGATCAGCGCGGCGACCAACGCGAGCGCGATGATGCCGGTGGCGAGCATGAGGGACTGTTCGAAGGCGTTGGTCCAGTCGCCGCGGCTGTCGGCCAGCGTGGAGAAGAACAGCGAGCCGACGGCGGCGATGCCGGCGGCGGCGCCGATCCGCTGGCCGGTCTGGAGCATGCCCGCGCCGCTGCCTGCCTGCTCGACCGGCACCTCGGAGAGGGTGATCGTCTGGTTGGGGGCGATCACCAGTCCGCTGCCGATGCCGGCGACGAGCAGTGGGCCGGCGGTGACCCAGGGCGCGGGGGCGTCCGGGAAGAGGTGCAGTGCGATCACCGTGGCGGCCAGTCCGATCACCACGGTGAGCAGTCCGATGGCGACCAGTGGTCGACCGAAGCGGTTGACGATGCGTCCACCGAGTACGGCGGCGGCGGCGGAGCCGAGGGCGAAGGGGGTGATGGCCAGGCCGGCGACGAGCGCGCTGTAGCCGAGGCCCATCTGGAGGAACAGGGTGAAGATGAAGAAGATCGCGGTGAAGCCACCGAAGTAGACGAGCGCCAGGATCGAGCCCAGCGTGTACGACTGAAAGCTGAACAGCCGCAGGTCGAACAGGGGTTGGTGGTGGCGTGCGTACCGTCGTTCCCAGAGCCCGAAGGCGACCAGCACGGCCAGGCCGGCCGGGATGAGCGCCCACTTCCACGGGGTCTTCCATTGCTGCTCCTGTACCAGTGGCAGCAGGACCAGGACGACACCGACGCCGAGCAGCAGGACGCCGACGGGGTCGAGTCGATGCCAGCCGCGTTGACCGGTGGGGCGGCCGGGCAGCAGCCGCCAACCGAGGATCACGGCGAGGACACCGACCGGCACGTTGACGAAGAAGACCCAACGCCAGCCGTGTTCGTCGCCGCCGATGGCGATGAGTAGTCCGCCGAGCAGCGGCCCGACGGCGGTGGAGATGCCGATGGTGGCGCCGAGCAGCCCGAACGGGCGGGCGCGTTCGGGCCCGCGGAACAGTTGCTGGATCAGCCCGATGACCTGGGGGTTGACGACGCCGGCGGCGGCGCCCTGCAGCAGTCGGGCGATGACCAGCCAGGTCGGGGAGGTGGCGAGCCCGGCGAGCGCGCTGGTGACGGTGAACAGCGCGATGCCGAAGACGAACGCGTTGCGCCGACCGCGGGCGTCGCCGAAGCGGCCGGCGGGCACCAGCGCCAGGCCGAAGGTGAGCGCGTACCCGGAGAGAATCCACTGCAGGTCGCTCGACGACGCGTGTAGCGCCCGGTCGATCGAGGGCACGGCCACGTTGACGATGCTCACGTCGAGCAGCGTCATGAAGGCGGCGACGAGTCCGACGCCGACCGCCTGCCAGCGTCGTCGGTTCTCGGCCGCCGTCACCGGCTGCGGCGTCTGCGCCGCGCTCATCGCGCCCCCCGTCGACCCTCGGTCATGCATGATTGACCGCTACCCGGGTCTTCGGGGGGCGAACCGTGCCGGCTGGTTCCGTCGGTCACGCCATCTGGCGGGCGCAGAACCGGGGACCGAAGTCGAGGCCGGCCATCGGTGAGTCCTCGCGGTGCAGCAGGCCCTTCTCGGTGAGCAGATGCAGGGGGCTGTTCACCTGCTCCGCGGTCAGCCCGGATTCCTCGGCGATCAGGTCCGGGTAGGGCACCTGCCCGCGTGCCTCAAGGGTGGTGACCGCCTGGTACACCCGTTGCTCGGCCTCCGACAGTTGCACCTGCTGCATGGTTCCTCCTCTGCTCGTCCGCCACTGTGGTGGCGGTTGCCGTGCGCCGGTTACCCCCTCGGTGCCCGAAGATGCACACCCGATCGGGCGGTCGCGCCGGCGGGCGGGTCCGGCGGGCGGGCGGGGGAGGTGCCCTAGGCTGCTTCCGTGATCGTTTGGGATCTCGTCGTTGTCGGCGCTGGCCCCGCGGGGCTGTCCGCGGCGCACGCCGCTGCCCGTGCGGGCGTGTCCACCCTTGTCGTCGAGCGGGCCGTTCACCCGCGGTACAAGACCTGCGGCGGTGGCCTGATCGGCACCTCGCTGGCGGCCGTTCAGGATCGGATCGAGGTGCCCGCGCACGACCGGGTGGACCGGGTGACGTTCACCCGCGACGGCCGTCGGGAGTTCACCCGCCGCCACGACAGTCCGGTGGTGACGATGGTGCGCCGCGAGGAGTTCGACGATCGGCTGCGCGCGGCGGCGGTCGCCGCCGGCGCGCAACTGCGGGAGCGGGTCGCGGTCCGCGCGATCGAGCAGGACCCCGAGGGGGTACGCCTGCGGCTGGCCGACGGTACGACGATCGCGGCTCGTGCCGTGATCGGGGCGGACGGCTCGTCGGGGGTGACCGGCCGGCACGTCGGGGTTCGCTACCGGCAGGTGGATCTGGGTCTGGAGTTGGAGATTCCGGTGCCGCCCGCCGAGCAGGAGCGGTGGCGGGGTCGGCTGCTGCTGGACTGGGGCGACATGCCGGGCTCGTACGCCTGGGTCTTTCCCAAGGGTGACCGGCTGACCGTCGGCGTGATCGCCGGTCGGGGCGCGGGGGAGGGGACCCGCGAGTACCTGCGGCGATTCGTCGACAGGTTGGGTCTGACCGGGTTGCCGGCGGAGCACGACTCCGGTCACCTGACCCGTTGCCGGGCGGAGGATTCACCGTTGCGCAACGGCCGGGTGCTGGTCGTGGGGGATGCGGCGGGGTTGCTGGAGCCGTGGAGCCGGGAGGGCATCAGCTTCGCGTTGCGCTCCGGCGAGCTGGCCGGAGCTGCGGTCGCGGGCGGTGACCTGGCCGGGTACGAGCGGGCGGTGGCCGAGCGTCTGCTGCCGGAGATGCGGGCCGGGTTCCGGCTGCTCGACGTGTTCACCCGTCGCCCGGACGTGTTCCACGCGCTGTTGGCGACCCCGCCGGGCTGGCGGATGTTCGTGCAGTTCTGCCAGGGGCGGGCGAGCTTCGACGAGATGCTGCGCCGCCGCCCGATCCGGGCCGCCCTCGCGGTGCTCGACCGGTTGTCCCATCCATCACGCCAGGCCACCACCGCTCACCCAGGATCCTAGGATGCTTTACAGGGTGTGCGCCCGGCTACTGGCGTCGACCGACGTGGCCGCCGGACAATCACAGCGGAGCAGGAGGAGGCGCTGATGACCGAGCAGCCGTTCACCGACGACGAGTACGAGTTTCTGCGTCACGCGCGGTTCGGGGAGCTGCCGCCCGCCGTCCGTCCCGACGAGCGGGTGGCCCTGACCGAAACCGATCCCGGGCGCGACCGGCCGGAGGAGTCCGAGGACCCGATCCGCTGGAACGTGCAGGGCTGAGAAACGCGGAACGGGCCGCGGGCGTCGCCACCCACGGCCCGTTCGTGATGCGCTGCGGTCAGAAGACCGGCACGCCCTCGCGTACCAGACGCCAGTTGGGCTGGAAGAAGTCGGCCGGGTCGATCGTCCCCTTGGCCTGCGCCCAGTCGATGAGCAGCTGACGGATCTCCTGCTGCGCGTTGTAGACCTGGGTCTTCACGATGCCCGGGAAGTTGCCACCGCCGCTGCGCCGGTAGTTGTTCACCGCCACCACGAACTGCGCGTTGTCCGCCACCGGAGTGTCGGTGCCGGACAGCACCAGGCGGGTGATCCGCTGCCCGACCGGCTTGGAGATGTCGATGTCGTAGTCCAGGCCGGAGAAGACGTCGTAGTTGTAGTCCGGCACCGCCGGGTCGCTGATCTGCTCCGGGTCGACCGGAGCGCCCGGCGCGAACGTACGGAAGTACTTCGCCGAGTACTCCAGGTAGGCGCGCACCTCGGCGCCACTGAGCACGACGGCCTCGAGGGTGTTGTCGTACACGTACAGGCCAGCCACGTCACGGATCTTCACGTCGCCGGCGGGGAAGACGGCGGTCCGGCTGAACGGCGCCGCGATCGACAGCACCGGCAGGTCCGCGTACGCCGTGCCGGCCAGCGCCGCGCCGACCACCTCGGTCTGCACGTGGTTGATGAAGTCCAGGATCGGCGTGTCCTTGTACCGCGACTCCGCCGCCGACAACTCCACAGTGGACGTGGCGACGACCTGGTTGACGTACGCCACGGTCTTCTGGTGCTGGGCCCGCACGGCGGCGAGCACCTTCGGGTCCTCGACCACAGTGTTGGTGTTCAGCATGGTGGCGGCCTTCTTGGTGATCGTCCACCGGCCACGCTCACGGGTGAGGGTGAAGTCCATCCGGGTGAGCCGCTGGCCCCACTTCGACGGCTCGGAGAGCAGCACCTGCGTGCCGGTGCGCTCGTTGATGACGAACCGTTCGACCACCTCGTTGTGCGCGTGACCGAAGAGGATCGCGTCGATCCCCGGCACCTGCTGGGCGATCAGCGCCACCGGGTTCTCGTTCGGCAGCTCGGGTCCGTAGCTGGAGGTGCCGTTGTCACCGCCGTGCGCCGAGATCAGCACGAGGTCCGCGCCGCGGGCCCGCATGATCGGCACCCACTTCGCGGCGGTCGCGATCATGTCGTCGAAGCGCAGCTTGCCCTCGACGTTGCCCTTGTCCCAGATGGCCACACCGGGGTTGGTCAACCCGAGGATGCCGACCCGCAGGGTCGGCGCGCCGAAACCGAGGGAGACCTTCTTGATGACGTACGGCAGGAAGGCCGGCTTGCCGGTCTTCGCGTTGACGGCGTTCGCGGCGAGCGCCGGGAAGCCGAGCTGACGGATCCACAAATCCAGCAACGGCAGGCCGTAGTTGAACTCGTGGTTGCCCAGGGTCACCGCGTCGTAGTCGATGACGTTCATGGCCCGTGCCATCGGGTGCTTCTCCCCGGTGGCGGTGATCGGCTCCTGCTTGGCGTAGTACGTGGCCAGCGGCGTGCCCTGGATCGTGTCGCCGGCGTCGAGCACCAGCGTCGCCTTGCCGCGCCGCTCCCGACGAATCTGGTTGATCAGGGTCGCCAGCTTCGCCACGCCGATGTCGTTCTGCTTGCTGTCGTCGTACTCGGCGTCTCGGTAGTAGTCCCAGTTGTAGACGTTGCCGTGCGTGTCCGACGTGCCCAGGAGGGTGAGGTCCCAGGTGCGCGGCCGGGGCGCGCCGGCCGCCTGCGCGGGCGCGGCGGCGATCAGCGGAGTGGTCGCCGCGGCCGCCGCGGCGACGAGCACCTGGCGGCGCGACGGGCCGGAGGGAGAGGTCATGACGTGCCTTTCCATGGGGGTGGACGCGCCTCGTGAGCGCCTTGCGCACCATAACCAGCACCCGGCGCTCCTGCCACGGCAGCCCCGATCGTTGCAGCGGTTTCCGCAGGCCGACGCAGGGTAGGGCGGTCAGGGACGGCATTCGCGGGAGAGCCCCGCTTCCCGCGCGCAGCGAGGAGATTTCAGTGAGCGAGGACCAGCACACCCAGCAGGACCCGACCAGCCAGTACGGCCAGCAGTCCGGTCAACCCGCACAGCAGCAGTCAGCGCCCGGCTCGACCGGGGAGATGACCCCGAAGCCGGACCACGGGGAGGAGTCGTACCGGGGCAGCGGCAAGCTCGACGGCAAGCGGGCGCTGATCACCGGCGGTGACTCGGGGATCGGCCGGGCGGTCGCTATCGCCTTCGCCCGGGAGGGCGCGGACGTGCTCATCTCCTACCTCGGCGAGGAGGAGGACGCCGACGCCCGGGAGACCATCCGGCTCGTCGAGGCCGCCGGCCGGCGGGGCGTCGCGGTACGCGGTGACATCACCGACGAGGCGCACTGCCAGGAACTCGTCGACCGGGCGGTACGCGACCTGGGCGGCCTCGACATCCTGGTGAACAACGCGGCGTACCAGATGTCGCAGGACAAGGGGATCCTCGGGATCAGCACCGAGCAGTTCGACCGGGTGTTCAAGACCAACCTGTACGCGATGTTCTGGCTCTGCAAAGCCGCCATTCCGCACCTGGCCGAGGGGTCGGCGATCATCAACACGTCGTCGATCCAGGCGTTCGACCCGTCGCCGCAGCTGCTGGACTACGCCACCACCAAGGCGGGGATCGCCAACTTCACCAAGGCCCTCGCCGCCGACCTGGCCGAGCAGGGCATCCGCGTCAACGCGGTCGCACCGGGGCCGGTGTGGACGCCGCTGATCCCGTCCACCATGCCGGAGGAGAAGGTGAAGCAGTTCGGCACCGACACCCCGGAGGGGCGTCCCGGGCAGCCGGCTGAGCTGGCGCCCGCGTACGTCTTCTTCGCCTCGCAGGAGTCCAGCTACGTGACGGGCGAGATCCTGGGGGTCACAGGCGGTCGACCGACCAAGTGACCCGCCGTCGGGTGGGCGTCCGCGCGGGACGCCCACCCGTTCAGCGTGGCCAGGCGGCGAAGCGTTGCCGGATCGCGGCGACGTCGGCGGCGCCCAGGCCGTACCGGCCGAAACGCTGGTCGGAGAGCCGATCCAGGTAGCGGCCGGCGGCGCGCACGTCGTCCGGCTCCAGCGCAGGGTCGACCTGCCGTGCCAGCAGCAACAGCTCGGTCACGTCGTAGTGGTCGAGGGCCGCGGCCACGTCGATGAAGTCGCGAACCTCCCGCCGGTTGACCAACGCCGCGATCTTGTTCGCCACCAGGTCACGAACGTCCATCACCGGGCCCAGGTCCATCACCACGGGGCTCTGCTGGCGGTCCAACCGGGCGAGGCTGAGGCGGATCTGCCGTCCGTCGCGGCTCACCACGAAGTCCTTCATGTCCTGCTCGTACCCGTCGAACAGCTCGGCCAGGTCACTGTCCGGGTCGGCATCACTGACGATGAACCCGGCCCGCTCCAGGGCCACCCGCACCCCGGCGGACGCCGCCGCTGCGGCACCCTCCACGTCCGCGAATAGGTCCACGTCCTCCGTCGGTCGGGCGACCAGCCCGTGCGCCGCCCACGCCACGCCACCACCCAGAACGAACCGGTACGGCCCGGCGGCGGCAAGCGCCACCCGGGCCACCTCCCGGTAGAACTCGTGCAGATGAGGTTCGCTCACGCCGCGCGCAGGCCGCGGTGCCGGCTCTCCCACGCCTGGCGTACGCCCCGAGGCAGGTTGAGCAGTCGCCACACCCGACGCAGCGTCCGCCCGTTGATCAGGGCGCGCAGATCTTCGGCCCGAGTGGTCTCGCGAAGCACGTTCTCGTACATCCAGAGCAGCTGGTCCGGGTCGCCGAGGTCAAAGGTGCGCTCGGCGTTCCACATCAGCCGTACCGGCAGCTCCACCACACCTCGGGTGGGGCCGGCAAGCTCGGCGAGCGTCCGCGCCACCACAGCGGGGCGACCCGGGCGGGCCAGAAAGGCCACGCCGGTCGCGGTGGGGGAGACGGCCTGCATGGTGTCAGGGTAACGCCCACCAGAGCGTGTGTCGCTCAGGTCGATCCCCGCACGCTGCACCCGGCGCGCCAGCATGCCCTGCTCGGATGCGAAGTCTGTCCGGTTTTGTGCGGCCTTCGCGCGTTCGCCCCGATCGTGATCGACTCGGGTTTCATGAAGTCGGGGTGTCCGGCCGTCCGGGATGCCCCGACTTCCGTGAACCCGAGTGGATCACCCGGGTGAGGGCCGGTTCGGCGCCGTGGGTCCGGCGGCCTTGGGTGGTTTGTCCGTCGGTGGGTGTTGGTGGGTGGTGGCCGGGTGCACTCGTGGGTCGGAATCATAGCGGGGTCGGGGTCGTTACATACCCTGACGATCGCAGTACCACCGACCCGCCGCCCGGACGCTTGAGGGCTGGTCGCGCAGGCTGGAATGCCAGCCACCACCCGGTCGTTGCAGTCCCCACGAACGACCACCTGGCACCGCCACGACAAGGGTGCCGACGGGTGGGCCACCCCGGAATGACCCCGGCCCCCCGATGGTTACAGTCCCCACGAACGACCGCAGGCACTGCCACGATGAGGGTGCCGGCAGATGGGCCGACCCCGGAATGACCCTGGCCCGCCGGTCGTTACACAGGGACCCGGCGCCACGAGCCCCCGCTCGGCAGGTCGCCGACCCCCGACGCCCCACCCGGGCGTCACCCCTCTCAGACTTTCCCCCCTTTGTTTGTGCAGCGCCGGACGAGGTGCTCACACCCATCACCGCCGTTCCCCGATCGGTGTGTGCGGGTGTCCTACCCCCGAAGGAGCTACCCCCATGAACACGATCTTCCGTAAGAGCGTTCTGTCTGTTGCTGGTGTCGCGTTCGCCGGTGGTGTCTTCGCCGGCCCGATCGCCGCCCACGCCAACCCGGTCGATGCCAAGCCGGTCGCGGTGGCCGTGCAGACCAACGCGCCGAAGCCGCAGGGCGACCAGTCCCACATCAGTCTCAACGACGAGCAGAGCGCCAACGTGAAGGCGATCATCGCCGCCACGAAGAAGGCGGGTCTGCCGGAGCGGGCCGCGGTCATCTCGATCGCGACGAGCCTGCAGGAGTCGAAGTTGGAGAACCTGGGTCACCTGGGTGACATGAACGACCACGACTCGCTGGGCCTGTTCCAGCAGCGCCCGTCCAGTGGTTGGGGTACGCCGGAGCAGATCACCGACCCCGCCTACTCCACCACCGCGTTCCTCAAGGGCCTCAAGCAGGTCGACGGGTGGCAGGACATGGCGCTGACCGACGCCGCGCAGACGGTGCAGGTCTCGGCCTACCCGGACGCCTACGCCCAGTGGGAGCAGCAGGCCACCGACCTCGTCGCCCAGCACTGGAACAGCTGACCCCGCACCACCAAGGAACACGCACGCCAGCACCACCGCACGGCAACACCACCGCATGACACCGACCGCTGGCCGGCACTCGCAAACCGGGGTGCCGGCCAGCGGCACTTCCGTTTCCGTGTCCGGCAGACGCACGGTCGCGGACCGTCGCGACGCCGGTGCCCGCCGGACGTGGATGCGGCGACGCCGGGTGCCCGCCGGACGCGGATGCGGCGACGCCGGGTGCCCGCCGGACGCGGATGCGGCGATGCCAGGTGCCCGCCGGAGGCGGATGACGCGGTCCGGTCGGTGGCTGTCAGCAGATCTTGGACAGTTTCCGTTACGCGCGAACGGAAACTGTCCAAGATCTCGTGGGTTGTGGCCGACGCGCGGCGCGATGGCGGCTGTCGTGGTCGTGCGGCGAGCGGCAGTGCAGCGATGGGACCCGGCGGCGGAACGGCCCGGCCGAGCCGGGGAACAACGGCGCAGGCGGGCTGGTTGTGGAGGGTGTCGGTGTGACTCAGTGTCCCCGGGCCTCACCTAATATCGCCCTCGCGGAATACCGTTCGGCTGGAGCCGCGTCGTGCCACTCGCCGAGAGGCGACCTGCACACCGACACCAGCGCCGCCCCCGGCCCACCAGCCGGGGGCGGCGCTGTCGTGCTTCCTCGGTTCGCGAACCTGTCTCAGTTGACCTATCTTCAGAGGGTCGCTCGCGTGGGAGGGGGTGTCGGGGTTGGGTCTACGGACCTTTATCGAGGGTTGGCCGGTCTATCGCCAGCTCACCGGCACGGACCCGCTGGGCCGGGGTGCCGCGGCGAAGTCCGACGGGTCCCGCGCACTCACCGCCCGCACCGAGGACGCCGACAGCGTTGCCCGTTCGGTTTGCCCGTACTGCGCTGTGGGGTGTGGTCAGCGGGTGTTCGTGAAGGACGGGCGGGTCAGTCAGATCGAGGGTGATCCAGACAGCCCGATCTCGCGGGGTCGGCTCTGTCCGAAGGGTTCGGCGAGCAAGAGCCTGGTCACCAGCCCGCGGCGGCAGACCACGGTCCGCTACCGCCGGCCGTACTCGACGCAGTGGGAGGATCTGGAGCTCGACACCGCGCTCGACATGATCGCCGACCGGATCCTCGCCGCCCGCGAGCAGACCTGGGAGGACGTCGACACGCAGGGCCGACCGCTCAACCGGACGCTGGGTATCTCCAGTCTCGGTGGGGCGACGCTGGACAACGAGGAGAACTACCTCATCAAGAAGTTGTTCACCGCGATGGGGGCGCTTCAGATCGAGAACCAGGCCCGTATTTGACACTCCGCCACCGTCCCCGGTCTGGGGGCCAGCTTCGGTCGTGGCGGTGCGACGGACTTCCAGCAGGACATCGCCAACGCTGACGTGATCGTCATCCAGGGTTCGAACATGGCTGAGGCGCACCCGGTGGGTTTCCAGTGGGTGATGGAGGCCAAGCGCAAGGGTGCGAAGGTCTTCCACGTCGATCCGCGGTTCACCCGGACGAGTGCTGTCGCGGATGAGTACCTGCCGATCCGGGCGGGCACGGACATCGCGCTGCTCGGTGGGGTGGTGCGCTACATCCTGGACAACGAGTTGGACTTCCGGGAGTACGTGCTGTCGTACACCAACGCGGCGACGATCGTCAGCGAAAAGTTCAGCGACACCGAGGACGGCGACGGCTTCTTCTCCGGCTTCGACCCGGAGACCGGCACTTACGTGCAGGACAGCTGGCAGTACGAGGGGCATGAGGGTTCGTCGGGCAGTGGGCACACCGCCCAGGAGCGGGACAGCGCCGCGGGGTTGACGCACGAGTCGCACGGCGCGCCGGTGGGAGGGCAGACCCGGCGCGATGAGACGTTGCAGCACCCGCGCTGCGTCTACCAGATCCTCAAGCGACACTTCGCCCGTTACACCCCGGAGATGGTGGAGCGGGTCTGCGGCATTTCGCAGGCGCAGTTCCTGGAGTTGGCGCGGGCGTGGACGGCGAACTCCGGCCGGGACCGCACCGGCATGCTGATCTACTCGGTCGGGTGGACGCAGCACAGTGTGGGTGTGCAGTACATCCGCACCGGCGCGATCATCCAGCTGCTGTTGGGCAACATGGGTCGCCCGGGTGGCGGGGTGATGGCGCTTCGTGGCCACGCCAGCATCCAGGGCTCGACCGACATCCCGACGTTGTTCAACCTGTTGCCCGGTTATCTGCCGATGCCGCACCACGCCGAGCACCCGAGCTTCGACGAGTGGGTGGACAGCATTCGTCACCCGGGGCAGAAGGGGTTCTGGGGTAACGCGCGGTCGTTCGCCGCCAGCCTGCTCAAGGCGTACTGGGGTGACGCGGCGACGCCGGAGAACGACTTCTGCTACGGCTATCTGCCCCGGCTGACCGGTGATCACGGCACGTACCAACAGGTGCTCAACATGATCGACGGGAAGATCAAGGGGTACTTCCTGCTCGGGCAGAACCCGGCGGTCGGCTCCGCGCACGGTCGCGCGCAGCGGCTCGGCATGGCCAACCTCGACTGGTTGGTGGTCCGGGACCTGTTCATGATCGAGAGCGCCACGTTCTGGCAGAACGGTCCCGAGGTCGCCACCGGGGAGATCGTGCCGGAGGAGTGCCGCACCGAGGTGTTCTTCCTGCCCGCCGCGTCGCACGTGGAGAAGGAGGGCACGTTCACCCAGACGCAGCGGTTGTTGCAGTGGCGGGAGAAGGCCGTCGAGCCGCCAGGTGACGCCCGCTCCGAGCTGTGGTTCTTCTATCACCTGGGCCGCAAACTGCGCGAGAAGCTGGCCGACTCGCCGCTGCCGCGCGACCGGGCGCTGCTCGACCTCACCTGGGACTACCCCACGCACGGTCCGCACGCGGAGCCGAGCGCCGAGGCGGTGCTGCGCGAGATCAACGGGTACGACGTGGCGACCGGCCGTCCGCTGTCCAGCTTCGCCGAGGCCCGCGCGGACGGCTCCACAGCCATCGGCTGCTGGATCTACACCGGGGTGTACGCCGACGGCGTGAACCAGGCGGCCCGGCGCAAGTCCCGACACGAGCAGGACTGGGTGGCCGCCGAGTGGGGTTGGGCGTGGCCGGCGAACCGGCGCATCCTCTACAACCGTGCCTCCGCCGACCCGGATGGCAACCCGTGGTCTGAGCGCAAGCGTTACGTGTGGTGGGACGCGGAGAAGTCCGAGTGGACCGGCTACGACGTGCCGGACTTCGAGAAGACCAAGCCTCCGTCGTACCGACCGCCGGCGGGCGCGTCGGGGCCGGAGGGCATCGCGGGCGACGACCCGTTCGTCATGCAGGGCGACGGCAAGGGCTGGCTGTACGCGCCCAGCGGTGTCCTGGACGGGCCGCTGCCGACGCACTACGAGCCGGTGGAGTCGCCGGTGCGTAACCCGCTCTACGGTCAGCAGGCCAACCCGACCCGCAAGATGTACGCGCACCCGGTGAACTCGGTGAACCCGAGCCCGCCGCAGGAGCACGCTCAGGTGTTTCCGTACGTGTTCACTGTCAGCCGGCTCACCGAGCACCACACGGCCGGCGCGATGAGCCGGACGGTGTCACCGCTCGCTGAGCTGCAACCGGAGATGTTCGTCGAGGTGTCCCCGGCCCTGGCCGGCGAGGTAGGGCTGACGCATCTCGGCTGGGCACATCTGGTCAGCGGCCGCGCGGTGATCGAGGCGAAGGTGCTGGTGACCGACCGGCTCACCCCGCTGCGGGTGGACGGTCGCATCATCCACCAGGTGTGGTTGCCGTACCACTTCGGTTTCGAGGGCCTGGTCACCGGCGACTCGGCCAACGACCTGTTCGGTATCAGCCTGGACCCGAACGTGCTGATCCAGGAGAGCAAGGTCGGCACCTGCGACGTGCGGCCGGGCCGTCGTCCCACCGGCCCGGCGTTGCTCGAGCTGGTGGCCGACTACCAGCGGCGCGCCGGGATCGTCCCGGGCCAGCACGCGCCGGCCGTGACCACCGACAACGAGGGGAAGGAGCACGGTGCTTCCTGACCCGAACAGCCTGTACGGTCCGCTGGACCCGGCACCCGACGCGGGCTATGAGAACGCGCCGCCGCGGATGGGGTTCTTCACCGACACCAGCGTCTGCATCGGTTGCAAGGCCTGCGAGGTCGCCTGCAAGGAGTGGAACGGCGTTCCGGAGAGTGGCCTGGATCTGCTCGGCATGTCGTACGACAACACTGGCGCGTTGACCGCGAACTCGTGGCGACACGTCGCGTTCATCGAGCAGCCCCGCCCGGCCGGGCACGGCGCGGCGACGGCGGACGTCCTCGGCGCGCCGGTCGACGCCGACCCGGCCCGGCTGGTCGACGGGGGGCCGCAGTTTCTGGGGATGCCGGGGGCCCAGCCGCCGGGCCGGGGCACGGGCGCCGAGGAGCGCACGGATTTCCGGTGGTTGATGATGTCGGACGTCTGTAAGCACTGCACGCATGCGGCGTGCCTGGACGTGTGTCCGACGGGTTCGTTGTTCCGCACCGAGTTCGGCACGGTGGTGGTGCAGGAGGACATCTGCAACGGGTGTGGGTACTGCATCTCGGCGTGTCCGTACGGGGTGATCGATCAGCGTAAGGACGACGGTCGGGCGTGGAAGTGCACGCTGTGCTACGACCGGTTGGGCGCGGGCATGACTCCGGCGTGTGCGCAGGCGTGCCCGACCGAGTCGATCCAGTACGGGCCCCTCGACGAGCTGCGTGAACGCGCCGCCGCCCGGGTGGAGACGCTGCACGAGCGGGGGGTCCCCGAGGCCCGCCTGTACGGGCACGACCCGAACGACGGCGTGGGTGGTGACGGGGCGTTCTTCCTGCTCCTGGACGAACCCGAGGTGTACGGGCTGCCGCCCGACCCGGTCGTGACCACTCGTGACCTGCCGAAGATGTGGAAGCGCGCCGGCCTCGCCGCTCTCGCCATGGCGGCGGCGACCGTCGCCGCGTTCGTCGGAGGTTCCTCATGACCCCACCGGGCCCCGTGGGCGACCGGTTCCGTCGCTTCCGGGAGCGCCTCGCCGCCGAGGGCGGCGATCGACAGTCGGTGAGCGGCGACGGCAGTACCGCGAGCGGTGCGGCGGCCACGAGTGGCGCGCAGGTCGCGAGGGGTGCAGCGGCCACGAGCGGTGGCGACCATCCGAACGACAGGGACACCGTCGCCAGCAGTCGCCGGGGCGACCTGACGGCGCGGCGGAGCACCGAGGCCGGGGGCCGGCGGGGCAGGCGGCGCGGCGGCGGTGAGGAACTGCGGGTGCCGGAGGCCGAGTTCACGTCCTATTACGGTCGGCCCGTTCTGAAGGGGCCGGTCTGGAAGTGGGACATCGCCGCGTACCTGTTCACCGGCGGGCTGGCCGCCGGCTCGTCGCTGCTGGCCGCGGGCGGGCAACTCACCGGGCGGCCCGCGTTGCGGCGCGCCGGTCGGGTGACCGCGTTGGCCGCCGTCAGCGCCAGCGCCGTCTTCCTGGTGAAGGACCTGGGCCGGCCGGCGCGGTTCCACCACATGCTGCGGGTGGCCAAGCTGACCTCGCCGATGTCGGTGGGTACCTGGATTCTGACCGCGTACGGGCCGGCGGCGGGTGTCGCCGCGATTGCCGAGGCGGCCGGTGTGCTGCCCCGGCACGGTCTGCTGGGGCTGGCCGGCCGGGCGTTGCCGCCGATCGGGCACGCCGCTGGGCTGCTCGCCGCCGGCACCGCGCCGGCGCTGGCCACGTACACCGGGGTGTTGCTGGCCGACACGGCGGTGCCGTCGTGGCATGAGGCGTACCCCGAGCTGCCGGTGATCTTCGCGGGCAGCGCGCTGGCCAGCGGCGCCGGTGTGGGTCTGCTCGCCGCGCCGCCGGCCCAGGCCGGGCCGGCCCGCCGGATGGCGGTGGCCGGCGCGGCGCTGGAGCTGTACGGCGCGCATCGGGTGGAGACCCGCCTCGGCCTGCTCAGCGAGCCCTACCGGTTGGGTCGGCCGGGTCGGTTGCTGCGCGCCAGTCGGTTGTTGACCGTCGGCGGGGTGGCGGGTGCTCTGCTGGGCCGGCGCAGCCGGATGGTCGGGGCGCTCTCGGGGACCGCTCTGCTGGCCGCGTCGGTGCTGACCCGGTTCGGCATCTTCTACGGCGGCGTCGCCTCGGCCCGCGACCCCCGGTACACGGTGGTGCCGCAGCGCGAACGGGTCGAGGCGCGGCGAACCGGCATGGATCTTCCATCTGAGCGGGCGGTCCCGCCCGCGGTGTGATCGAATGTCCGGTGGAGGCGTTCAGGCGGCTGGTGCCCCTCCCGGTCTTCAAAACCGGAGTGGTCCGGGACCCGGGCCAGGCGGGTTCGATTCCCGTCCGTCTCCGCCACACCGCTTGCAGGAGATGACGTGATGGGCGACGGCCCGGTGGACCCGCGACGTCGGGTGCCCCGTACGGACACGCTGCTCGCCGACCCGGTGCTGGCCGCCGCCACCGTGACCCTCGGCCGGGAGCAGGTCAAGGCCATCGTCTCCCACGCGCAGGGCCGCGCCCGCCGCGGTGAGCTCAACCCCGACGAGGTACGCGACGCGGCTGTCGCCGCGTTGCCCACGCCCGGCCCCCGGGTGGTGCTCAACGCCACCGGTGTCGTGCTGCACACCAACCTGGGTCGGGCGCCGTTGTCGTCCGCCGCGGTCGCCGCGGTGGTGGCCGCCGCCGGGCACACCGACGTCGAGTTGGACCTGGCCACCGGCCGGCGGGCCCGCCGCGGCAGGGGAGCGCTCGACGCGCTGGCCGCCGCGGTGCCCGACGCGGGCGCCGTGCACGTCGTGAACAACGGCGCCGCCGCGCTGGTGCTGGCCGCCACCGCGTTGGCAGCCGGCCGGGAGATCGTGGTCAGCCGGGGCGAACTGGTCGAGATCGGCGACGGCTTCCGCCTGCCCGACCTGCTGGAGAGCACCGGCGCGCGGCTGCGCGAGGTGGGCACCACCAACCGCACCACCCTCGCCGACTATGCCGCCGCGCTCGGCCCGCAGACCGGCTTCGTGCTCAAGGTGCACCCGTCGAACTTCCGGGTCACCGGCTTCACCTCCGCCGTCGGGGTACGGCAACTGGCCACGCTCGGGGTGCCGGTGGTCGCGGACATCGGCTCCGGGTTGCTCGGCGCGGACCCTCTGCTGCCCGACGAACCGGACGCGGCCAGCACCCTGCGCGCGGGCGCCGCGCTGGTCACCGCCAGCGGCGACAAGCTGCTCGGTGGGCCGCAGGCGGGCCTGCTGCTGGGCGACGTCGAGGTGATCGAGCGGTTGCGTCGCCACCCACTGGCGCGGGCGCTGCGGGTGGAC
The DNA here is from genome assembly GCF_036136635.1 of Micromonospora sp. NBC_00330. Taxonomy (NCBI): domain Bacteria; kingdom Bacillati; phylum Actinomycetota; class Actinomycetes; order Micromonosporales; family Micromonosporaceae; genus Micromonospora; species Micromonospora sp. NBC_00330. The sequence goes on along the minus strand of NZ_CP108012.1, from coordinate 2,376,690 downwards.
AAGCTCACCCTGGCCGCGCTGGCCGCCACAGTGCACCAATCGGACACTCCGACGCGGGCGGCGCTGCACATCGACCCGGGCGCCCTGCGTGAACGGGTGGAGCGGCTGCGGGACCGGCTCGGCGCGGACGGCCGCAAGGCGGAGGTGGTGCCGGCCGTCGCGGTGGTCGGCGGGGGCGGCGCCCCCGGGGTGGAGTTGGACTCGTGGGCGTTGAGCCTGCCCGAGCGGTACGCGGTGCCGCTGCGCACCGGAGACCCGCCGGTCCTCGGTCGGGTGGTGCGCGGCCGGCTCCTGCTCGACCTGCGCTGTGTGCCCGCCGACGCCGACGAGGCCGTCCGCGAGGCCGTGCTGCGCGTACCCGGGGACGACTGAGCATGTTCGTCGTCGCGACCGCCGGGCACGTCGACCACGGCAAGTCGACACTGGTCCGGGCGTTGACCGGGATGGAACCCGACCGGTGGGCCGAGGAACGCCGCCGGGGGATGACCATCGACCTGGGTTTCGCCTGGACGACGTTGCCGTCCGGCGGCACCGTCGCCTTCGTCGACGTACCCGGGCACGAGCGGTTCGTGCCGAACATGCTCGCCGGGGTCGGCCCGGTCCCGGCGGCGCTGATCGTGGTGGCCGCCGACGAGGGCTGGATGCCGCAGTCCGCCGAGCACCTGGCCGCCCTCGACGCGCTCGGCGTCGCGTACGGCCTGCTGGCGGTGACCCGCGCGGACCTTGCCGATCCGGGGCCGGCGACGGCCCGCGCCCGCGCCGAGATCGCCGAGACCAGCCTCGGCGCGGTGCCGGCGGTGGCGGTCAGTGGCGTGACCGGCGCCGGCCTGCCGCAGCTGCGGGCGGCCCTGGACCGGCTCGCCGCCCAACTGCCCGCGCCGGTGGTGGACGACCCGGTCCGGCTGTGGGTGGACCGCAGCTTCACAGTGCGGGGCAGCGGCACCGTCGTCACCGGCACCCTCGGCGCCGGCCGGCTGCGGGTGGGCGACGAACTGGAGTTGGCCGGCGCCGACGAACCGGTCCGGGTCCGTGGCCTGCACTCTCTGGGCGAGGCCCGACCGGAGGCGGCGGCGGTCGCCCGGGTGGCGGTCAACCTGCGTGGTACGCCCCGCGACCGGCTCGGCCGGGGTGACGCGTTGCTCACCCCGGGCCGGTTTCACCACACCGACCTGGTCGACGTCCGGCTCGCCGGCGACCCGGCCGCCGACCTTCCGGCCACCCTCACCCTGCACGTCGGGTCGGCGGCGGTGCCGGTACGGGTGCGTCCGCTCGGCCCGGACACCGTCCGGCTGCGGTTGGCGCGCCCGCTGCCGTTGCTGGTGGGTGACCGGGCGCTGCTGCGGGACCCGGGCCGCCACCACGTCAGCGGCGGGGTGCGGGTGCTGGACGTGGCACCTCCACCGCTGGGCCGACGGGGTGCGGCCGCCGCCCGCGCCCAGGTCCTCGCCGAGCTGGACGGTCGACCCGACCTGGCGGGGGAGCTGCGCCGTCGCCGGCTGATCCGGGCCGCCGCGTTGCTCCGGATGGGTGTGCCGGTGCACGCCGGGCCGGTGCAGGACGGCCCGGCATACGCCGAGCCGGTGGCCGGTGACTGGCTGGCCGACCCCGCACACTGGCGGCGGCTCGGCGAGCAGTTGACCGAGGAGGTCGCCCGGCACGCGCGGGAACACCCGTTGGAGCCCGGGATGCCGGTGGACGCGCTGCGTCAGCGCCTCGCCCTGCCCGACCGGGTGCTGGTCGAGGCGCTGGTCCGGCCGCCGCTGCGGATCCACGCCGGTCGGGTCGGGGCGGCGAGCGCCAACGCGCTGCCCGAACCGGTGGCCCTGGCCGTGCAACGGGTCCGCGCCGAGTACGGCGACCGGCCGTTCCGCGCCCCCGAAGCCGACCGCCTCGTCGACCTCGGCCTGGGCCCCCGGGAGATCGGGGCCGCGGTGCGGGCCGGCGCCCTGCTGCGGCTGGCCGACAACGTGGTGCTGCTGCCCGACGCGCTCGACGACGCGGTCCGCGTGTTGGCCGGGTTGCCGCAGCCGTTCACCCTCTCCGCGGCCCGGCAGGCGTTGGACACCACCCGTCGGGTGGCGGTGCCCCTGCTGGAGCTGCTGGACCGGCGGGGCGCGACCCGCCGGCTGCCCGACGACGCCCGCATCGTCGTCACCTGAGCGCGTGGCGCGCGCCGGGTCAACCGCTGTCAGTCCAGGTCGGACATGTCGAGCACGAAGCGGTAGCGGACGTCGTTTCGCCGGAGGCGGTCGAGTGCCGTCTCCACCTGCGCCGACGGGAGCACCTCGACGTCGGCGGCGATGCCGTTGTCGGCGCAGAACTGGAGCATCTCGGCTGTCGAGCGGCGGCCTCCGCTGCCGGCGGAGCTGAGCTTCTTGCGCCCGACAAGCAGGTCCATCGCCTCGACGGTGACCGGGCCCAGGTATCCAAGCAGGCTGAGGGTGCCGTCCATCGCCACCACCTTCAGGTACGGGGCGAGGTCGTGCGAAGCGGAGATGGTGTCGATGACGACGTCGAAGGTGTCGCGTGTCGCTGCCATCTGGCGGGTGTCGGTGGAGTCCAGGAGATCGTGTGCGCCGAGCCGGAGGGCATCGTCGCGCTTCTCCTGGGTGCGGCTGATGACGGTCGTGGTGGCGCCGAGTGCCACGGCCAGCTTGACCGCGAGGTGACCCAGGCCGCCGAGCCCGGCCACGGCGACGTGACTGCCGGAGCCCACACCGAGGGAACGCAGCGCTTCCCAGACGGTGACGCCGGCGCACATCAGCGGGGCGGCTGCGGCCGGGTCGAGGCCGGAGGGAAGCGGGTAGGCGAAGCGGTCCCGCACGATGTATTCGCGGGAGAAGGCGCCCAAGGTGGTCGACCCGTCCCGCCGGTCGGTGCCGCCGTAGGTCAGAGTCGGGAAGGAGTGGCAGAAGTTCTCCTGTCCTACTCGACACATGGCACAGGTGCCGCAGGAGTCGACGATATTGCCCACTGCGACGCGATCGCCGACGGTGAAGGCGGTCACCTCGGGGCCCGTCTCGGTCACCACGCCGGTGAATTCGTGACCGGGCACCAGGGGCGCGTCCACGCGCTGATCGTGATCGTTGAGGGCGTGCAGGTCGCTGTGGCACACGCCGCAGTGCTCGATCCGCACCGCGAGGTCATCGGGGCGCAGGTCGCGCCGCTCCAACAACGTACGGCGCAGCGTCGCCGGGCCGGTCGCCTGCCATCCGGTGGTCGTCCGCATCGGTGAACTCCTTAAACAAACTGTTCGGTCTGTTTCACCGTAGACCCCATCGCGGCGTGCAGCAAACCAACCGTTCTGTTTGCTAGAGTGCGGGCATGCCGGAGCAGCCACCGACCTCGCGAGGCGCCGCGACCTACCAGCGGATCCTGGACGCCGCCACCGAGGAGTTCGCCCAGCACGGCATCGCCGGAGCGCGCATCGAACGCATCGTGACGGCGGCGCGCACCAACAAGGCGCAGCTCTACGGCTACTTCGGCGACAAGGAACGGCTCTTCGACGCGATCTTCCTCAGCTCACTGGAGCGCATCACGAACGTCGTGCCGATCGACGCTGACGATCTTGCCGACTGGGCCGTTCGCCTCTACGACGAATACCTGCGCCGCCCCGACCTCATCCGCCTCGCGACCTGGACACGACTGGAGCGCAGGCCCACCGGGCACCTCGTCGAGACCCACCAGCACTACGACGATCGCAAGCTCACGGCCATCGCCGAGGCGCAGGCCGCCGGGCGGGTACGTACAGGCGACCCGTTCGACCTCATGGCTCTGGTCATCGCCATGTCCATGGCCTGGTCGCCGGTCAGCAACGTCTACGCGGCCAGCAACCAGGAACCCGACGACGTTCATGATCAACGCCGCGCCCTGCTGCGCGACTGCGTCCGGCGAGCCACTGTGCCGTCGGACAAGGATCAACCGGACCGTTGACCGCCGCACGGCCGTCAGTCGCGGCCGATCCGGGGGCAGACAACAGTGCGCCGAGGTGCGACGGTGGGCTGATGGTCGAGGCGATCCCCACCCGGTCACGAGCCTCCCGCCGCCGGTGGCGTGAGGTCGTCCCGGTGGTGCTGCGCTGGGCGCTGCCGGTGCTGTGGGTGCTGTGGGCGTCCCTCGCGTGGTGGGTCGAGCCGCGCGAGTCCACCGAGGCGCAACTCGATCGGGATCTCGCGGCCGGCCGGGTGGTGACCTTCCAACGGGCGCAGGGCTGGGCGGACGACGGCGCGTACTGGGGCAGCCGACCGGACCTGCGGTACGCGACCGACGGCGGGATGCTCGCCTGGAGCGTGCCGAACGGCCAGATCCGGTACGCCTTCGTCGACCCGCCCGCCTCGGCTTCGTACCCGGGCGAGCCGGACCTGTCGACAAACGCCGGGCTGGACGCGCGGGTCGCTGCCGTAGCCGGTCCGTGGCATGTCGGCGGCGACCTCGCGCACCGGATCGCGGGCATCGGCGGTCTGCTCGCTGGTGTGCTGACCGTGCTCTGGCTGGGCCGGTTGATCGCTGGCGCGCCGCCGTTGGTCGGCACCCGGTGGTTCTGGTTCTGGGTCGGGCTCCTGCCGTTCGGGGTGGGTGTGCTGGCCTGGACCTACCGGGAGCTGTGGAGACCGCCGCCGGCGCCGGTGCCCGGCCGGGGCTCGGGGTGGCGTGGGCTCGGTTGGCTGATCCTCGCCGCAGTCGGCATCAGCCTCCTGGTGTCCGTTGCCCGCATCGTGTTCGGGACGATTGTGGTGCCGGGCTGAGCCGGCGGTGCCGGGCCAACCGGCCCCGAGGTCGGCGACGGTCACCTACGGTGACGCCATGGACCCTTCGGCGGTCTGGCGGGACCGGCAGCACCGGTGGCGGATCGAGGCGTACCGAGCGCCGGACCTGCGCTTCGCCATCTACGCCACCAACGGCCCCACCGAGTCGGTGCCGCTGTGGCTGTTCGGGATGTCGGCGCTGGCCCGGTGGCTGATGACCCACGCCATCTCGCTGGACGACCTGGAGGTCGACTGAGCGGGGGCGCGGTCGCAAACCGGGCCCGCGCCGCGCCCCGCTGCGGTTGAGTGACCTCAGGCGGCGGACGGGGGTACGCGATGGGCGGTCAGCTCGGGCAGTTGGCGTTGGTGGCCGTGCTGGTGCTGGTCAACGCCGCGCTCTCCGGCAGCGAGATGGCGTTGGTGACCCTGCGGGAGGGGCAGTTGCGGCGCCTGGGTCGGCGCAGCCGTGCCGGTGACCGGTTGGTGCAGTTGTCCCGCGACCCGAACCGCTATTTGGCCACGATCCAGCTCGGCATCACCCTGGCGGGGTTCCTGGCCTCGGCGGCGGCGGCGGTGTCGTTGGCCTCTCCGCTGGTCGGGCCGTTGGGTTTCCTCGGCGGGGCGGCGCGTCCCGCCGCGGTGCTGCTGGTGACGGTGCTGCTGACGTTCGTCACGCTGGTGCTCGGGGAGTTGGCCCCGAAGCGGCTGGCCATGCAGCGGGCCGAGCGTTGGGCGCTGCTGAGCGCCGGCCCGTTGGATCTGCTGGCTCGGGTGTCCCGGCCCGCGGTGTGGCTGCTGAGCCGGGCCACCGACGCGGTCGTGCGGCTCGCCGGTGGTGACCCGCGGGCCAACCGGGAGGAGATGACCGAGGAGGAGCTGCGGGAGATGCTGGCCAGCCAGCGCGGCCTGTCGGCCCAGCAGCGGGAGATCCTGACCGGCGCGTTCGACATCGCCGGCCGGACGCTGCGGGAGATCCTGGTGGCCCGGCGGGAGGTGACGACGCTGCCGGCCGGCCTGGCCGCCGACGAGGGGGTCCGGCGGCTCGCCGCCGCCGGGCGGTCCCGCGCTCCCGTCACCGGCCCCGGTGGCCTGGACGAGGTGCTCGGGGTGGTGCACATCCGCGACCTGGTGCGGGCCGGCACCGCCCCGGTGGGTGAGCGGGTCCGGGCGCCGCTGCTGCTGCCGGTGACCCTGCCGGTCGCCGACGCGATGCGTCAGCTGCGCCAGGAGCATCAGCAACTGGCCCTGGTGGTCGACGAGCATGGGGGCATCGACGGCATGGTCACCATGGAGGACCTGCTGGCCGAGGTGGTCGGCGAGTTGTACGACGAGACCGACCGCGATGTGCGCGGGGTCGTCCGGGAAGCGGACGGTTCGCTGCTGGTGCCCGGTGACTTCCCGCTGCACGACCTGCCCGACCTGGGGGTGCGACTGAGGTTCCCGTTGTCCCGGGACTACACGACGGTGGCTGGTCTGGTGCTGGCCCGACTGCGGCACCTGCCGGACTCCCCGGGTGAGACGGTGCGGCTGCCCGGGCTGACCCTGGAGGTGGTGGAGGTCGGCGACCGGGCGGTGCGCCGGGTGCGGCTCTGCGGGTTCGTCACCGAGCGCTGAGCAGTCACCCAGAAGGCTGACAAAAGGTTTAAATCGACAATGCGGGGGACGCGGTACGCCTACGGTGCCAGACGTGAAGGACCGAGGGTTGCGTACGTTCGTCACGGTGCTGGCCGGCCTCGCGGTGATCTACTTCGGCAGCGCCGGCCGCAGCCCCGAGGAGGGCCGTGGCATCTCCGGCGGGGTGGTGGTCCTGGCGTTGCTCGCCGCGTTGCTGGTGTGGCACCTGACCCGCCCGGGGGACAAGACGGTCAAGTGAGCGCCTCAGCGGGCGGCGACGCGGGTGACCTCACCGGCGGACTCCTCGCCCAGCGCCACCCGCACCAGCGCTGAGGCGAGCCGGCCGAAGTCCGGTTCGTCGACGAGACCGGCGAGACGGTCCGGGGACCCCGGCAGGCCCAGCCGCTTGGCCCCGGCCAGGGCCCGACGGTCGGCGTACGGGCGCACGTCCGACCAGACCGCCTGCGCCTCGCGCAGGTAGATGTCCGCGCCGGTGGGGCCGATGCCGGGGAACTCGGTGAGCCGCCGCCGCAGCCCGGCCGGGTCGCCCTGGGCCTCCCGGTGCAGACGTCGCAGGTCACCGTGCCAACGGTCCAGGCACAGCCGGGCGCCGGTGCCGAGCATCGTGGCCGTCCGCTCGTCGTAGCGGCGGTAGTGGCCCCGGCCCAGCGCGTCGACGCGCTCCTGCCAACTGGCCGCCTCCATGGCCTGGGGGGTGCGGTAGCCGGCGGCGAACAGCTCCCGCGCCGCGTCCACCGCCACGCACGCGCGGATCCTGGTGCTCAGCAGCGTGGTCAGCACCAGCAGCTGGTACAGCGGCCCCGGCCGGTCGGAGAGCCGGATGCCGGCCTCCTGCGCGTACGTGCGGCCACGCCGGTCGAGCAGCACCCGCACCACACTTCGATCATTGCCCACCCCGTCGGGTTACCCACTTGAGGACCCGCTAGCCGTCGCACCGCTGACCGTGGCCGGAATGCCACCGGGGCGGGCGGGTATGCCGAGGCGTGGAGGCGGTCGATGCCGCCCCCGTACCCGGAAGGGAGACACCCGTGGTCAATCCGCAGCAGGAAGAGTTCCGTCGCAACGCCAAGGGCGCCACCAGCCAGGACAGCAAGGGGCCCAAGCCGACCGGGCACCCGCTCAACAGTGGGTCCTCGCGCGGGGACGCCGGTCGACCGGTGCCCAAGGGGCAGGTGTCGCCGTACGGCCCGGCCGGTGAGCCGGTGGCCGAGGACGACAGCGACACCCGCTGACCGATGGGCTAGCGACCGCGGGCTGGCGGCCGCCGCAACCTGTTCCAGGTGGCGGCGGCCGCCAGCCCGTACGCGAGGTGCGGGATGACGTCGGAGATCCAGTCGGAGCGCCGCCACGTACGCGGGTCGCTGATCCCGAGCACGGTGATCGACCCGTCCGTCATGGTCATCACGCCCGCGCCGAGCAGACCGGTGGCCACCGGCAACGGTTGACGTCGACCACCGGCGTAGAGCGCGAACCCGACGCCTGCGGCGATGCCCAGCCCGTAACCGATCAGGGGTCCGAGGCCCGAGCGGCGGTTGGCCGCCCGGCCGTCGGACCCCAGGCTGACGTGCGCGATCCCGGCCAGCCGGTCGACGGTCTCCTGGGGGACGTCGCTCTCCGGCCGTCCCCGTAGCGCCATGTCGAGGAAGCTGACCACGTTCAGGGCGGTGCTGCCGACGGCGCCAGCGATCGCGCCGTCGGCAACGTCGACAGTCCTCACTTCGGGTCGCCCGGTTCGCGCTCGCTCTTCGGGCCGTACGTCCGCTCACCGCGCACCACGCCCCGTTGACCGCGATCCTCCTGGAGGATCCGGTTCGCGACCTGGTTGGCCTTGCCGTCGGGTACTCGGCGCCCGGAGTCGTCGATCGCGTTGCGCAACCGCGCGCGCTGCTTGTCGTACGCGTTACTGCCCGGCCGTGGTCCTGGCATCTGTGCCTCCTTCGTCGGTCTGGGCACCTGGTGCTGCCCACCGTCCGCTGGGCGTACCGGGGCCGCCTACCCGTCTGGTGGCGGACCAACCCCGGCGCGCTACCGGGGCGCGCGGACCACGACCACCGGGCACTGGGCGTGGTGCAGCATCGACTGGCTCACCGACCCCAGCAGCAACCCGGTCACCTCGCCGCGCCCGCGCCCGCCGACGACCGCCAGTTGGGCGGACCGGGACGCCTCGGCGAGGACAGTGCCGGGTCGGCCGTGCACCACCTGGCAGGTCAACCGCAGACCCCGATGGTCCTCGGTGAGCCCGGTCAGCCACCCGGCGAGCATCCGTTCCTGCTCGCCGTGCAGCTTCGCCTCGTCGTACACCAGGGGTTGCATGTCGCCGGGGCCGCTGCTGCCGGGGTGTCGGTAGGCGTGCACCGCCACCAGCGGCACGCCGAGCGACACGGCGGTCTCGGCGGCGACGTCCGCCGCCCGCCGGGAGGCGTCCGAGCCGTCCACCGCGACCAGGACCGGCTCGTCGGGTCGTTGCGTGCCGCGCGCGACCAGCACCGGGCAGTCGGCGTACGCGGCGACCTGCACCGCGACCGAGCCGACCAGCAGCGCGGAGAACCCACCCAGCCCGCGGTCGCCGAGCACGATGAGCGCGGCGGTGGGGGATTCGCCCACCAGCACCCCGGCGGCCTCACCGTCGATGATCTCGCCGGAGATCGACAATCCGGGCACTGTCGCCTCGGCCTCGCGCACCGCGGCCTCGACGAGTTCCTCGGCCCGGTGGCGCAGCCCACCGCCGGGCGGCGCGTCCGGGGCGGGGGAGACCGGTACGTGCAGCAGCGGCCAGATGAAGCCGTGCACGACCCGCAGGGGCCGGTGCCGGCGCGCCGCCTCGGTGGCGGCGAGGCGCACGGCGCGCATTGCCGACGCCGAGCCGTCGACGCCGACCACCACCGCCGCGTTGTTCGCCGAGTTCACCGCCCACCTCCGCTCGCGGCCAGTATCGCGGGCCCGGGCGCCCTCGCGCCGCGATACCGCTGAGCGCGTCGGTGTCGGTACGCTGGCGACGACCGGGGAGGGAGCGCCGCCGATGGGTGAACCAGACCAGCCGAGCACCGCTCGCATGATCGACTTCTGGCTCGGCGGGCAGCATCACTTCCCCGTGGACGTGGCCGCCGCGAGCGCGTTCGAGCAGGCGTACGGGCCGTGCGCGCCGGTGTTCCGCGAGCTGCGGGCGTTCCTGGGCCGGGCGGTGCGGGCCATGGTCGAGCAGGGCGTGGACGGGTTCCTGGTGTTCGGCGCCGGGGTGCCGACGATGGGCAACGTGCACGAGGTCGCCACCGACGCGACAGTGCTCTACACCGACGTCGACCCGGTCACCATCCGACTGGGACAGAGCATCCTCGCCGGCAGCGACCGGGCCGGCTACGGCTTCGGCGACGCGACCGACATCGGCACCGTCGACCCGGCGCAGCTGCACCGTTTCGTGCCGGGCTGGGGTCGGCGGCCGGTCGGGGTGGTCTTCCTCGGCCTGGCCGCGTTCCTCGACGACGCCACGCTGACCCACACCCTCGACGAGTTGTACGCCGCCGCGGCGCCGGGCAGCCTGCTCGCTGTGGACTTCGACACCGAGGAGCTGGCCGGCCACCCGCAGGCGTTGGCCATGATGGGGCCGCAGTTCCGGATGCGTCCACCGGCGGCGTTCGCGCCCCTGCTGGGTCGATGGGCGCCGACGGCGGACGGGATCGTCCCGGTGGCCGAGTGGCGGCCGGACGGCCCGCCGGCACTGGTGCCCGACGCGTTCCACGGTGTGCTCGCGACCCGCGCGGCGGACTGACCGCGCCGATCATCCGTCCGGGGGCGTCCGTATGATGCTTGCCCTATAGCAAGCTTCTGGGGAGGGCGACGATGGTAGACGCGCCGGACGTGGTGTCGCGCGCGTTGCGCGAGGCTCCGCCCGACCAGTTGGCGGAAGCGGCGGACCGGGCGATCCGGTCCTCGATGGGCGCGCTGCGCACCGACGTCTTCGTCGCCGACTACCGGATCAGCGGCCTCTGGCCGGTGCTGGACCCGGACCTGCCGGCGGGCGGCTTCCTGTCCTGCCACACGATGGCGCAGCGCTGCTTCAGCAGCCAGCAACCGGTACGCGACGGTGAAGGCCCCTGCCGGCTCTACCTGCCCTTGACGGTGTGGGGGGAGCGGCTTGGTGTGCTGCTGATCGAACTTGCGACCGTACCGAACGCGACGGTCACCGGTCGGGCGACGGACATCGCCGGCGCCCTGGCCGTGGCGATGCGCGCGGCGGACCGGGAGACCGACCGTTACCGGCGGGCCCGCCGTCGGGAGCGACTGACGATGGCCGCCGAGATGCAGTGGGACCTGTTGCCCGGTCGTGGTGTGTCCCACCACGCGTTCGATCTGGCCGGCCAGCTCGAACCGGCGTACACCGTCGGCGGCGACCACTTCGACTGGTCGTTGGACGGCGACCGTCTCACCGTGACGGTCCTCAACGGCGAGGGCAGTGGGCTGGCGGCGTCCCTGTTGACCGCCGTCACCGTCAATGCGATGCGCAACGCGCGGCGCTCCGGTGGCGGCCTGGTGGAACAGGCCGAGCTGGCCTCGGACACGGTCTTCTACCAACACCGGGGCGCCCGGTACGTGGCCACCCTGCTGTTGGAGGTGGACACTCGCCTCGGCCGGGTGCGGGCGGTCGACGCGGGCTCCCCCCATCTGTTGCGGATGCGCGGGTCGACTGTCGAGCCGATGAAGCTGGATCAGCAGCTCCCGCTGGGCATGTTCGCCGAGACCCGCTACGAGCTTCAGGAGGTGCAACTCGCCCCGGGTGACCGGCTCTTCGTGGTCAGCGACGGGGTGTGGGCCGCCGAGCCGCCGGGTCAGGAGCCGTACGGGCAGCGGGTGATGGCTCGTTCCCTGCGCGCCACGCGGTTGCAGCCGCCGGCCGAGGCGGTTGGTACGGTGATGCGCGAACTGCACGCCTATCACGCGGATTCCGATCTGCGCGACGACGCCGTCGTGGTCTGTCTGGACTGGCACGGTCCGCGCGAACGGGGCACGGGGTGAGATTCGCCGCCGCGTTGCCGGGCGGGCACCAGCGCGACGACGGCAGGGGACATCAGGTGGAGCGACCTGCGGATCTCGCCGCGGCGATCGACGCGGCCGCCGGGACGCTGATCGCCGTGCTGGAGTCGGCCGCGTCGCGGCATCAGGTGCCGCCCACCCAGTTGAGGGTGCTCACGCTGATCAGCGGTCGTCCGGAGACCAACGTCAACGGGTTGGCGGAGTTGCTGGACGTGGTGCCCTCGTCGGCGAGCCGCCTGTGCGACCGGTTGGAGGCGACCGGGCTGTTGCGTCGGGTGGCCGATCCGCGGGACCGGCGTGAGGTGCGGTTGGTGCCGACCCCTGCGGCGCTGACCCTGTTGGGGGAGTTGGCCGAGCGGCGGCAGCGCGCGGTGCAGGCGGTGTTGGACCGGATGCCGGCGCGGATGCAGCACGAGTTGTTGCTGGCGCTGGCCGGGTTCGCTCGGGCGGCGACCTCGGTGCCCGAGCAGCAGACCGATCCCGCTGTCCAGACGGCCTGAGCACCGTCCCCCTCTTCCACTAGTATCCTAGGACGCTTTAGGCGTGGTGATCCACGCCACAGTGCGGCACAGCCGCACCGACAGCCCGCGGCGGCGCCCGGCCAGCGAGAGGAAGCCCGATATAGTGGCAGCGCACCTACCCGGCCCGCGATCATCGAGATCGCGGGCCGCATCAGGGGAAGGGCCCCGCCCGGGGCCGCAGGGGAGAGCCGGCGCTGGTCGGCCCGACAGCGCGTACGACCCTCAGCCGCGCCCGGCGCCGGCGGGGGCCCGCGTGCCGTGGAGGAGGATCGGTGTCGCGTCGGCCGGCTCGGGCAGAGCAACCGCGGGACACCGGTGACGAGACTCCCGGCAACCAGGTGCTCACCCTGCCCAACCTGATCAGCTTCGGGCGGCTGCTGGGCGTGCCGCTCTTCCTCTACCTGTTCCTGGTGGCGCGGGCCGACGTGGCGGCGGTCGTGGTGCTGGCCATCGGCGGCACCACCGACTGGGTCGACGGCTGGATCGCCCGCCGCCTGCACCAGGTCAGCCGCCTGGGCGAGCTGCTCGACCCGCTCGCCGACCGGCTCTACATCCTCGCCACCCTGATCGCCTTCACCGCGCGGGAGGTGGTGCCGTGGCAGTTCACCGCGGCGCTGCTGGCCCGCGAGGCGCTCCTGCTGGCCTCGCTGGCGGTGCTGCGTCGCTACGGGTACGGGCCGCCGCCGGTGCACTACGTGGGTAAGACCGCCACGTTCCTGCTGCTCGCGGCGTTCCCGGTGCTGCTGTTGGCCAGCGCGGCGAGCGACGTGGCGACGGCGGCGAGCGCCATCGGTTGGGCGTTGGCCTGGTGGGGACTGGTGCTGTACTGGGTGGCCGGCGGGATGTACGTCGTGCAGGCGGCCCGGCTGGTGCGCGCGGCGCGGGGTCCGGGAGCGGCGGCGTGAGCGCGCCTCGGCTGGGAAAGCCCGGCCAGGACCGGGTGTACGCGCCGGATTTCCTCACCGAGCTGTTCCGCAACCCGCTGGATCCGGGGTACGCGGACGCGGCTGCCGCCCGTCGGCGCTCGGCGGGGTCCGCTCCGGCGCGCGGGTGGCGGACCTTGCCGGCGCGGTCGGTGAGCCTGGTCGTGGTGGTGATGCTCGGCTTCCTGTTCGCTGTCGCGTACCGGCAGACGATGGCGGACGAGCCGGGGCGCAGCCAGGCCCGTTCGGGGCTGGTGGCGCAGATCAAGGACCGGGAGAGCCAGACCGATCGGTTGTCCACGCGGGCGGACCAGCTGCGCGAGGAGGTCAGTCGGCAGCGGGACGCGGCGTTGAGCGGGTCGGCCGCCGCCCGGTTGCGCAACCTGGAGGCGAGCACCGGGCTGGGTCGGGTTCGCGGTGATGGTGTGGTGGTGCGGTTGGCGGACGCGCCGGACAAGGCGGACGCGGTCACCGGTGCCGGCGCTGGGCCGCCGCGGGTGCTCTACAGCGACCTTCAGGGTGTGGCGAACGCGTTGTGGAGTGCTGGCGCGGAGGCGATCGCCATCAACGGGCAGCGGTTGACGTCGACGTCGACGATCAGGTCGGCGGGTGAGGCGATGCTAGTGGATTTCCGGCCGGTGACCGGGCCGTACGAGGTGTCGGCGATCGGGCCGGGTTCGATGCGGCGCAAGTTCGAGGACAGCCGCAACGCGGCGCTGATGCGGAAGGTCGCGCAGGGGACGGGGTTGTCGTTCGGTGTGCGGGAGGCGGATGACCTCACCCTGCCGGCGGCGCCGGAGCCGCAGCTACGCTACGCCAAGCCGTCGGTCAGTCCGAGCCCTTCCGCGTCGGGTGTCCGTTCCGGCAGTCCCGGGTCGTCCGGTCCGGGGACGACTGTTAGCCCCTCCGGAGGTGGCCGATGATCGCGGTGCTGGCGTTGCTCGCCGGTGTGGTGCTGGGCGTGTGGCTTGATCCCACGGTGCCGGCGGCGTTGCAGCCGTACCTGCCGATCGCGGTGGTGGCCGCGTTGGACGCGGTGTTCGGTGGGGTACGGGCCCGGTTGGACCGCATCTTCGACGACAAGCAGTTCGTGGTGTCGTTCATTTCGAACGTGCTGGTAGCTGGTCTGATCGTGTATCTGGGTGACCAGTTGGGGGTGGGTGGGCAGTTGTCCACCGGTGTGGTCGTTGTGTTGGGTGTGCGTATCTTCGGCAACGTGGCGGCGATCCGTCGGCACCTGTTCCGGGCGTAGGTTGGGTTGCGATGAGTGACGAGCAGACCGACACGGGGACCGGGTGGCCGCAGCCGGCGGGTCCGGTGCGGCCCGGTGGGCCGGCGGGTGAGCCGGATCCGCGGCCGGATGCGCCGGATCCGGATGAGTTGAGTCCGTTGGCGCCGCAGGGGCCGGCGCAGCCGTCGGATGACGAGCCTGCGGCCGATCCTGCGGTGGAGCCGGGTGTGGAACCGGTCGACGATGGCGCGACGGTGGACCTGAGCGCGGTGTCGCGGTCGGGGGAGCAGCCGGTTGCGGGTTCCGACGGGTTGGCGGAGCCGGCGGGGGAGTCCGCGGCGCCGGTGGTGGCTGGTCGGTCCCGGTTGAGTACGGCCGGGGTGATGATCGCCGCGTTGTTGGCGTTGCTGGGGTTCACGTTGGTCGTGCAGTTGAAGACGACGTCGACGGATCCGACGCTGGGTGCCACCCGGCAGGAGGACCTGGTGCGGATCCTGTCGGATCTGGATGCGCGGGAGAATCGCCTGCAGCAGGACATCCGGGCTCTGGAGGACAGTCAGCGGCAGTTGCGCTCGGGTGAGCAGGGTCGTCAGGCGGCGTTGGATGAGGCGACGCGGCGGGCGGACGAGTTGGGCATCCTGGCGGGGACGTTGCCGGCGGTGGGTCCGGGGTTGACTGTGCAGTTCGACGCCGGGGTGAGGCCGATTTCGGCGAACCGGGTGTTGGACGCGGTGCAGGAGCTGCGCGGTGCGGGTGCCGAGGCGATGCAGATTTCCGGCGGGGATCGGGCGACGGTGCGGATCATCGCATCGACGTACTTCCTCGATGACAACGGGTCGTTGATGGTGGAGGGGCGTCGGTTGTCGGGGCCGTACACGATCACGGTGATCGGTGATCCGGCGACGATGCGTACGGCGTTGAACATTCCTGGTGGGGTGGTGGCGTCGGTCCGGGGTGACGGCGGTAACGTGACGTTTGGGGAGCGTGAGGTTGCCGAGGTTTCGGCGCTGCACGTGCCGATCAAGTTGGAACACGCCCGTCCGGTCTCCTGACCGGCGCGGCCGCGCCGGACCCGGGTGGTCCGGGGCACCGATGGATGAAGGACGCGTCTGGTGATTCCCGAGGATCTGCGATACACCGCCGAGCATGAGTGGGTGGCGGGTGACGGCACGGCTTCGGTCCGGGTCGGCATCACCCACTTCGCGCAGGACGCGCTCGGCGACATCGTGTACGTGCAGTTGCCCGAGGCGGGTGCGGTGGTCGCGGCCGGTGACTCGTTGGGCGAGATCGAGTCGACGAAGAGTGTGTCGGAGATCTACGCGCCGGTGGCCGGTACGGTGGCGGCGCGCAACGACGCGTTGGCTGACACGCCTGAGCTGATCAACACTGATCCGTACGGTGAGGGTTGGTTGGTGGAGATCACGCCGAATGATCCGACTGCGACTGATGGGTTGCTGACGGCGGCCGCGTATCAGAAGATCACCGAAGGCTGAGTGTGCTTGATCCGGTGCGTGGGATGTCTGCGCGCGTCCGGTTGCCCTGCATTTCGGCGCTGGCTAGGCTCGCCCAGTCGACCGAGAACCCAATAGTTGAGCGTTGCGGAATTGCCTTCCCGGGCACGGGGAGCCAGCCGCCGGGTGTTCAAGTGCCCGGCGGCCAGACCCGCCATTACCCGACGCCGACCGAACAGATCCGTGAGGTGGTCCCATGACGCGGCCAGACGACGAGTTCCCCCCACTCGACGTCACTTCGACGCTCAATCTCGGTTCGCTCGACGAAGTGCTGGAGGGGCCGGATACCGATGTGGTGCCGAGCCGGATGTCCGGTTCGTTGCCGCCGGGTATGGCGCTGCTGGTGGTTCGTCGAGGCCCGAATGCGGGTGCCCGGTTCTTGTTGGACCACGATGTGACGACCAGTGGCCGACACCCGGACAGTGACATCTTCCTGGATGACGTGACGGTGTCGCGTCGGCACGCGGAGTTCCACCGTGATGGTGGGACGTTCACGGTGCGGGACGTGGGCAGCCTGAATGGCACGTACGTCAATCGTGAGCGGGTTGAGGCGGCCACGTTGAGCAACGGTGACGAGGTCCAGATCGGTAAGTTCCGGGTGGTGTTCATCGCCGGTCCGCGCCCGGAGGAGGAGGCCGGCCGGGGGTGAACGAGCCTGCGGCCTCCATGTCACCCGGGGCGGCTCGGTCTGAGCCGCTGATGAGCATCGGTGAGGTGCTTGGGCAGTTGCGGGTGGATTTTCCGGATACCACGATTTCGAAGCTGCGGTTTCTTGAGGCCGAGGGTTTGGTCGAGCCGCAGCGGACGGCGGCGGGTTACCGGAAGTACAGCTGGGACGATGTGGCGCGGTTGCGGTTCGTGTTGACCGCGCAGCGGGACAAGTACCTGCCGTTGCGGGTGATCCGGGAGCAGTTGGCCCAGTGGGATTCGTCCGGTGAGCAGCCGGGGCGGTCGCGGCCGGCGTTGGTGGCGGTTGGTCCCGATGGTGCGGTGCCGGGTCGTGAGTTGGCGGAGCCGGCCGAGTCGTCGCAGGTGCGGCTCGGCCGGGCGGATCTGGTGGCGCGTAGTGGGATCGACGAGTCGACGTTGGTGGAGTTGGAGCGGCTCGGTGTGCTGGTGTCGGATCCGCCGGGGTGGTATGACGCGGATGCTCTGATCATCGCGTCGGCGGTGGCGGGGTTGGCGGCGTACGGGTTGGAGCCGCGGCACCTGCGGGGTTATCGGACGGCGGCGGACCGGGAGGTCGGTTTGTTCGCGCAGTTGGTGGCGCCGTTGGCGCGGCAGAGTGATCCGGCGGCGCGGGCGCGGGCTGCGGAGACGGCGCGGGAGTTGGTGGCGTTGTCGGAGCAGTTGCATGCCGCGTTGGTGCGGGTGGGGCTGCGGTCGACGTTGGGTCGGTGAGGGTGGCCGGTGGGTGGCGGCTGAGCGGAAAGATCTCTTCCGGGAAGCGTGCCGTAGGCTTGCCGGGGTAACCCCTTTTCGGCGCGGGCGTGGTGCTGTAGCGCATGGGACGGCCGTGTTGCGGTCCGTGTACCGTGCAGGGAAAGGCGCGGTGCGGCGTAGGTGACAACGACACGGAGGCGGCGGTGCGCGAGCTGAGCGTGGTCGGAGTTCGGGTGGAGCTGCCCAGCAACCAGCCGATCGTCCTGCTCAGGGAGGTCGAGGGGGACCGCTATCTGCCGATCTGGATCGGCGCGGTCGAGGCGACGGCTATCGCTTATGAGCAGCAGGGGGTCAAGCCGGCCCGGCCGTTGACGCATGACCTTCTGCGGGATGTGTTGGCGGCGTTGAAGGCGCCCTTGCAGGCGGTGGAGATCACCGAGCTGAAGGAGAACGTCTTCTACGCGGATCTGTTGATCGGCGATGGGGTGCGGGTGTCGGCGCGGCCGAGCGATTCGATCGCGTTGGCGTTGCGGGTTGGTGCGCCGATTCGTTGTGCGGAGCAGGTCCTCAGCGAGGCGGGGATCGTTATCCCTGATGAGCAGGAGGACGAGGTGGAGAAGTTCCGCGAGTTCCTGGAGCAGGTGCGTCCGGAGGATTTCGCGGGCTGAGGTGTGCCTGGGCTCGGTTGGTGATCTTTCTCGGTGGCTGCGCGGCGTGTCGCGTCGGTTCCTCCGTGGTAACCCCTGACGGTGGCGATAGGGTTTCCATGTCGAGGGGTGCGCGTCCCGGAAACGATGCGTCGCCACACTGACGGGGAGGTTGTCCGGATGCACGAGCCGCGGGATTCCGATCCGGGTGCAGGGTTCGACGAGTCGGGTGCCTCGTCGCCAGGTGTGGCGGCTGAGGGTGACGGTTCGGTTGGCTACCGGGGTGTGACGGCCTGCCACGCGGTGGGCATCAGTTACCGGCAGTTGGATTACTGGGCGCGGACGACGCTGGTGGTGCCGAGCGTTCGTGACGCCTCGGGTTCGGGGACGCAGCGGTTGTATTCGTTCCGGGACCTGGTGGTGTTGAAGGTCGTGAAGCGGTTGTTGGATGCGGGGGTGTCCCTGCAGAACATCCGTAAGGCGATCGAGGCGTTGCGGTCGCGTGGTGTGGAGGATCTGGCGGGGATCACGCTGATCTCTGATGGGACGACGGTGTACGAGTGCCGGTCTCCGGAGGAGGTGGTCGACCTGTTGCAGGGTGGCCAGGGGGTCTTCGGCATCGCGATCGGTGGGGCTTTCAAGGAGATCCAGGGGTCGTTGTCGCATCTGCCGGCGGAGCCGGCGACGAGCGGCCCGGTGGAGCCGGCGGTGGCGTCGGGCCCGGATCCGGTGGGTGACGAGCTGGCGGCGCGTCGGGCGCGGCGGCGCGCCGGCTGACCGTTCGACTTTCGGTTTTTTTCCGGTTGTTTTCTCGCGACCGTCGGTGACGGTTGCAGGGGTCCGTTTGGCCGTGTCGATCCACTGTGGATACCGTGGGTGTCGTGTCGGTGGCCCATTGTGGATATACCCGCCGGTAGTGGTGACGGACCGTGGCGGCGTGTTGTCGGGAATCCGATAAGGGGGCGCTGACCGGGGGCGGTTGACACGCTATGGTCCCTCACGGTTCTGGACCCTTCACCCCCGGAAGGAACGACCGTGACGGTTACGGAAGAGACTGCTCCCGCCTCGCACTACGACCGCATTGGCGGTGCCAGTTCGGTCAAGGCGGCGGTTGAGCTGTTCTACGACAAGGTGCTCGCGGACCCGGAGTTGGCGGGTTACTTCGCTGGTGTGGACATGGCGGGTCAGCGGCGGCATCTGGCGTTGATGTTGACCGTGGTGCTGGGTGGCCCGAACGAGTACACGGGTCGCGGGTTGGCCGAGGCGCACCAGCCGTTGAACATCACTGTGGGGCACTACGCGAAGGTGGGCGAGCACCTGACGGTGACGCTGACCGAGCTGGGGGTGCCGGCGGACATCATCGCCGACGTGCAGACAGTGCTGGGGCAGGTGCAGGGCCAGGTGGTGGCTGCCGGGAACAGGTCGGGCGTCTGAGCGTGGACGCGGCTCGCCTCAAGCAGAGCTGGTCGGTGGTCGCCGGTCACGGCGACCAGGTGCCGCTCTACTTCTACTCGACGTTGTTCCTCGCCCATCCCGAGACGCGGCAGATGTTCCCCACGAACATGGCTGGTCAGCGGGACCGCCTCGTGACCGCGTTGGGTCACATCGTGTCCAACGTGGACCAGGTGGATCGGCTGGTGGGTTTCCTGCAGGATCTCGGCGCGGATCACCGCAAGTTCGCGGTCCGCGCGGAGCACTATCCGGCGGTCGGTGAGGCGCTGGTGGCGACGTTGCAGCATTTCCTCGCCGAGCAGTGGACCGACGAGTTGGCTGCGGACTGGACGGCCGCGTACGGGTTGGTCGCCCAGGTGATGATGGAGGCCGCGCAGGCCGCCGAGGCGGTCAATCCGCCGTGGTGGGTGGCGGAGATCGTGGCGCATGAGCGGCGGGCGTTCGACGTGGCGGTGTTGACGGTGCGTCCGCAGTATCTGTTGCCGTTCACGCCGGGTCAGTCGATCGGGGTGTCGCACCCGTCGGTGCGGTCGTGGCGGTACTACTCGCCGGCGAACGCGCCGCGGGCGGACGGCACGTTGGAGTTGCATGTGCGGGCCGCGCCGGGTGGCGCGGTGTCGTCGCGGCTGGTGTACGGGTCGGCGGTGGGGGATCGGATCCACCTGGCGGCGCCGGTGGGGGACCGGCTGGGGTTGTGGTCGGCGGGCTCCAGTGACCTGTTGTTGTTGGTTTCGGGTACCGGCTGGGCGCCGGTGAAGGCGTTGGTGGAGCAGGTGGCCGCGGAGGGTTCCCGTCGGCGGGTGGACCTGTATGTGGGGGCCCGGTCCCGTAGCGAGTTCTACGACAGCGACGCGATGGACAAGTTGGCGTCGTCGTGTCCGTGGTTGACGGTGACGTACGTGGTCGGTGCCGACGTGCACCGGCCGGGGGAGTTCGTGCAGGCGGTGGACCGGGCGTTGGCCGACGGTGACTGGCGGTCCCGGCACGTGTTCGTGTGTGGGTCGGACGAGATGGTGTCGCACGCGGTGCGGACGTTGACGCAGGCGGGTTACCACGAGGGTCAGGTGCACCACGAGGGCCTGGGCGCGCAGTGGTACGGCCCGGCGTGGCGGACGGCGGTGCAGCAGTCGGCTGCGGGTGACACTTCGGGAGGTGGGCACAGGTGAGCGCGAGGAGTGAACTTGCGAGCCCGGCGGTCGCGAACGGAGGTCTGCACAGGTGAGTGCGACGCCGATCAGTCGGTATGACGGGGTGCAGGTTTCCGGCGGTGTGCAGGTGCGGATCACCGCCGATCGGGTTCGGCGGTGGGAGTTCGGTGCGGCGTCGTTCGCTCGGCGTGGTTACGACAACGCTGACGTGGACCGGTTCCGGGTGCAGGTCGCTGACGAGTTGGATCTGTTGGCGACGCAGATCGCGACGTTGCGGGCGGAGAACGAGCGGCTGACCGACCGGGTGGAGTTGCACCGGCACGGGGTGATTCCGAGTACGGGGGCGGCGGCGAAGGCCCCGGCCGCGCGGGAGGTGAATCTGCTGTCGGCGGCGCAGCGCGAGGCCGAGCAGATCATCGCGCAGGCGCATGACTACGCGCGTCGGGTCGCCGAGTACGCCCGGGTGCAGTACGAGAGTTACCTGCACGCGGCGGAGGCGGAGGCGAAGCAGGAGGCCGAGCGGGCGGTGGCGGAGTACCGCAGCGCGGCGGGGTCGAGCTTCGACGACACGGTGGCGACCCGGGAGGCGTTGCGGATCTTCGGGGAGATGATGGTGTCGCACATGCAGGCGGCGGCGCGGCATCTCGACGACGGCAGTGAGCAGTTGGCGCGCACGATGGATCGGATCGCGGCGGAGACGCCGGGGGCGCCGTTCGTGGGTGGCGTGGTGGGCCAGTCGGCGTTGCCGCGACACCAGCAGCGCTGAGTCGTCGGGTGGGGTGCCCTGACGTGGACCCCACCCGGCGCGCTGTCGGCGGTGGCATAGTCGGAGGGGCCAGGCGGGGCTGACCGTGGCCCGCCGCTGGGAGAGGCGATGTCGTGTCGGTATCACCGTCCCCATCAGCGGATCCGCTGGCCGCGTTGGAGGCGTCGGCGTGGGCGCTGGCGGCCGCGGTCGGCACCATGAGTGACGCCCTGTCGGCCCCGCTCGCCGAGGTCCTCGCGGCGTCGCCGCACCGCAGCGCGGTGTTGGAGGCCGCCGGTCTGCTGTCCTGGGACGGCGCGACGCCGGTCGCGCACCCGTCGCTGGTGCCGGCCGACGGGCCGACCGGGCGTAGCACGGTGCAGGCGCGGTTGAGTTCGCTGCGGCAGGCGGTCGCCGCGGCGGCGCAGGAGCCTTCCGGCGGGGGTGGGGTCGGCTGGGCGCAGGTGGACGACGAGGTGTTGCTGCATCAGGGCCGGGCGTCGGCGGCGACCGGTCGGGCGTTGGCGACCCGGGTGGTGCCCGAGTTGCCGGGGCTGGCGCAGCGCTTGGACTCGGCGGACGCCCGGGTGTTGGACGTGGGCACGGGTGTGGCGGCGTTGGCTGTCGCCCTGGCCCGCGCGTTGCCGCGGGTGTCGGTGGTGGGTATCGACGTGCTGCAACGGGCGTTGGACCTCGCGATCGGGGAGTTGGCCGAGGCCCGCGATGTCGCGGATCGGATCACGCTGCGCCTTCAGGACGTCGCGGAGGTGGCCGAGCCGGGCGGGTACGACCTGGTCTGGGTGCCGGCGCCGTTTCTTCCCCAGCAGACGTTGGCGCTCGCGCTGCCCCGGCTGGTGCAGGCGCTGCGACCCGGTGGTTGGCTGGTGGCCGGCACCAATCCGCCGGCCGGGGACCCGTTGCGGGCGGCCGTCGACCGGTGGAACGCCGTGCGCAACGGCGGCAACGCCTTCGACGCCGACCGGATGGCGGAGGTGCTGGCGGGGGCCGGGTTGGGTGACGTGCGGCGTTTCCCGACAGTCCCCGGCGGGCCGGTGTTGGTCGCCGCGCACCGCCCGGGCGGCTGAGGGCGACAGTCGGTGCGGCGGGTGGTCAGCTGAGCCGTTGTTCGAGGTGGAAGGTGACCTCGGTGCCGGCGGCGCTCTTACCGATGGTCTTGCACAGGGCGGCGCGGATGGGCAGCCAGTGGGGGCCGGCGCCGGAGGGCATGAGGGTGGCGTTGAACGGGTGCCCGTCGATGGTGCCGGTGACCTTGACGGCGCGTCGGGTGCCGAGCAGGTCCGCGGAGTCGGGCACCGTCACGTACGTGGCGAACGCGCCGTCTTTCTCGATGGGCGCGGTGAAGCGGTAGTCGAGTGGCTGCGGGTCCATGGGTTCTCCTCGGCGCGACGGGTCGGTCAGCTGGCGGCGGCGCGGACGGCCTCGGCGATCGGGGTGGGCCCGTCGACGAGTTCCAGTGTCGCGCCGGTGGTGCGCGGTTCGTCGAGTAGGGCGGCGAGGACGTGGGCGACGTCGGTGCGGCTGATCGCGCCACGGCCGGCGTGTGGGGTGAGGGTGACCCGCCCGGTGGGTGGGTCGTCGGTGAGCCGGCCGGGTCGCAGCACCGTCCAGGCCAGGTCGCGGCCGCGCAGGTCGTCCTCGGCGGCGCGTTTGGCGCGCAGGTACGCCGCCCACACGTCGTCGGTGCCGGGGGCGGGTGGTGTGTCCACCCCCATGGAGGAGACGAGCAGGTAGCGGTGGACGCCGGCGCGGGTGGCGGCGTCGGCGAGTAGCGCGGCGGCGGCCCGGTCGACGGTGTCCTTGCGGGCGGCGCCGCTGCCGGGGCCGGCGCCCGCGGCGAAGACCACCGCGTCGGCGCCGTGCAGGTGCTCGGCCACCTGTGCGAGCGGGGTGTGTTCCAGGTCGCAGACGACGGGGGTGGCGCCGGCGGCGCGTAGCGTCGCGGTCTGCTCGGGGTTGCGGATGAGGCCGACGGCGGTGTCGCCGCGCCCGACGAGGTGGCGTTGCAACAGTAGGGCGATCTTGCCGTGGCCTCCGGCGATGACGACGCGCATGCGCCCAACCTACCGGCGCCGCGGGTGCGGGCGGCGTCACCGGCTTGACCTTGACCTTCGGGTAACCCTGAGCCTGGTGGGTGCCGGTCGCCGTGGCCGGCTGCGAGGAGGATGTCGACGTGGGGCTGATGACCATCGGGGCGTTCGCCCGGGCGGCGAGGCTGACACCGAAGGCGTTGCGCCTGTACGACCAGGTGGGGTTGCTGGTGCCGGCCGCCGTCGATCCGGAGTCCGGTTACCGGCTCTACGACCCGGCTCAGCTGCCGGTGGCCCGGCTGGTCGCCCAGTTGCGTCGCCTCGGTATGCCGCTGGCGACGATCCGGGTCGTGTGCGGCCTGGAGCCCGCGGCGGCGGCTGAGGCGGTCACCGCGTACTGGCGGCAGGTCAGCGCCGACACCGCGGCCCGCGCCCGGCTCGCCACCCTCCTCGTGGACCACCTGTCTGAAGGGGGCACCACCATGTCCGACCCGAATCCCACAGTTGCCGTCCGTTGCGCCGCCGGTGGTGACACCGGCCTGGTGCGCGACAGCAACGAGGACACCGCGTACGCCAGCGGGCGGTTGCTCGCCGTGGCCGACGGTATGCGGGGGCCCGGCGGCGCGGCCGCCAGCGCCGCCGCCGTCGACGCCCTGAAGCCGTTGGCGCTCACCGACGTGCCGGCGGCCGACCTGCTGACGATGCTGTCCGGCGCGGTGAGCGACGCCGACAGCGCCGTGTGCGGGTTGGCCACCGACACCGACCAGCCGGTCACCACGCTGACCGCGCTGCTGTTCAGCGGTTCCCGGCTGGCGCTGGTGCACGTCGGTGACACGCGGGCCTACCTGCTGCGCGGCGGTGAGCTGTCGCTGCTCACGCAGGATCACACCTGGGTGCAGGCCCAGGTCGATCTGGGCCGGCTCGACCGTGACCAGGCCGCGGCGCATCCGCAGCGCGCGGTGCTGGTGCGTGCCCTCGGCGGCGGCCGGCAGGTCGAGGCGGATCTGGCGCTGCGTACCGCGTTGCCGGGTGACCGGTACCTGTTGTGCTCCGACGGGCTGTCCGCTGTCGTCGACCGGGTCGAGTTGGGGTCGGCGTTGGCCGCGACGGACGATCCCGGCGACACGGTGCGGGCGCTGATCGATCTGGCGCGGGCCGAGGGTGCGCCGGACAACATCGCCTGCGTCGTCGCCGACGTCGTCGCGGTGTAGCCGCCTGCGCCCGCGCCGGGTGGGGCTGCCCACCCGGCGCGGGGCTCGGCGTTGGCGAACCGGTTGAGGCAGCATGGAGAGGTGATGGAGAGCTTCGACGCGTTGACCTCGCTGGTGGCCGGTGGTGGGGTGGTGGTGCTCAGCGGCGCCGGCCTGTCCACCGAGTCGGGAATTCCGGACTACCGGGGGCCCAGCGGGGTGGCGCGGCGGCACACGCCAATGACCTTCCAGGCGTTCACCCGCGATCCCCTGGCCCGGCGGCGATACTGGGCGCGCAGCCACCTGGGCTGGCGGCTGATCGCGGGCGCGGCGCCCAACGCCGGGCACCGGGCGGTGGCCGGGCTGCAACACGCCGGGCTGGTCGACACGGTGATCACCCAGAACGTCGACGGTCTGCACGGTGCGGCCGGCAGCCCGTCGGTGATCGAGCTGCACGGCCGCCTCGACGAGGTGACCTGCCTGGACTGCGGCAACCTGACCTCCCGGGAGGAGCTGCACCGGCGGCTGCGCGAGGCCAACCCGGAGTTCGTGGCCCGCGTCGCCGCGGTCAACCCGGACGGTGATGTTGATCTCCCTGAGGAGCAGGTGGCGGCGTTTCGGCCGGTGGACTGCGGGATCTGCGGCACCGGGATGCTGAAACCGGACGTGGTGTTCTTCGGTGAGACGGTGCCGGCGCAGCGGGTGGCGCGGTGTTTCGCGGCCGTGGAGCAGGCCCGCTCGTTGCTGGTGCTCGGGTCGTCGTTGACGGTGATGTCGGGGCGCCGGTTCGTGATTCGGGCCGCCAAACGGGGCATCCCGGTCGCGATCGTCAACCAGGGGCCGACCCGGGGTGACGGCCACGCCACAGTGTGCGTCGACGCGCCGCTGGGCGTCGTGCTGCCGCAGCTCGCCGCGCGGGTCGCCACTGGAGCCCCACTCGAGGTGTGACGGGAGGGCCCTGAGGGCCCGGGGGTAGGACATCCGCCGGAAACACCGACGCTGGTAGCGTTGACCATGCCGGTAACACCCACGTGGGAGAGACCGCCCGACAGCACGCAGGGCGGCGCCGAAGGGGCAAATCCTCCCCGGAACCTCTCAGGCAAAAGGACCTCGTGGGCAGGCACTGTGGAGTGCCCCTGTGGGTGCGACAGAGGGGGAGGCCGACACGTCGACCTCGCCCCGGGAGTGCCCCCTATGACCGTAGAGCAGTTCGCCACCCGTCACATCGGTCCCGGCCCCGACGATGAGCGTCGGATGCTGGAGGTCGTCGGGCACGACTCGATCGACGAGCTGATGGACGCCGCGATCCCCGAGGTGATCCGCTGGCACGGCACCCTCGACCTGCCCGACCCGGCCACCGAGGCCGAGACGATCGCCGAGCTGCGGGCCCTCGCGGCGCGTAACACCGTCGCCGTCTCCATGATCGGGTTGGGGTACCACGGCACGCACACCCCGGCGGTGATCCGCCGCAACGTGCTGGAGGACCCGGCCTGGTACACGGCGTACACGCCGTACCAGCCGGAGATCAGCCAGGGCCGCCTGGAGGCGCTGCTGAACTTCCAGACCATGGTCACCGACCTGACCGGGTTGACCACCGCGAACGCCTCCATGCTCGACGAGGGCACCGCGGCGGCGGAGGCGATGACCCTGGCGCGGCGCGCCTCCAAGAGCAAGAGCGGCGTGTACGTCGTCGACGCCGACGCGTTGCCGCAGACCATCGCCGTGATCACCAGCCGGGCCGAGCCGCTCGGCATCGACGTGCGGGTCCTCGACGTGCAGCGCGACGAGTTGCCGGCGGAGTTCTTCGGCCTGCACCTGCAGTACCCGGGGGCGTCCGGGGCGGTACGCGACCATGCCAGCCTCGTGGAGGCGGCGCACGCCGTCGGCGCCCTGGTGACCGTCGCGGCGGACCTGCTGGCGTTGACGCTGCTGCGCGCACCTGGGGAGATCGGCGCAGACATCGCCGCCGGCACCACCCAGCGTTTCGGCGTACCGATGGGCTTCGGTGGGCCGCACGCCGGTTACCTGGCGGTGCGCTCGGGCCTGGAGCGGATGCTGCCCGGGCGCCTGGTCGGGGTGTCGCGCGACGCGGACGGCAACCCGGCCTACCGGTTGGCGTTGCAGACCCGTGAGCAGCACATCCGGCGGGAGAAGGCGACCAGCAACATCTGCACCGCGCAGGTGCTGCTCGCGGTGATGGCCGGCATGTACGCCGTCTACCACGGCCCGGACGGGCTGCGGGACATCGCGACGCGTACCCATGCGATGGCGGCGCGCCTCGCGGCCGGGTTGCGCGCCGCTGCGGTGGACGTCGCGGACGTCGCGTTCTTCGACACCGTCACCGCGACCGTGCCGGGGCGGGCCGCCGAGGTGGTGGCCGCCGCCGCGGACCGTGGCGTCAACCTGCGGCTGGTCGACGCCGACCGGGTGGGGGTGTCCTGCGACGAGACCACTACCGACGCGCACCTGGCGCTGGTGTGGGAGGCGTTCGGGGTGCCCGCGTTCGACGGCGACGTGGACGCGGCCCTGCCGGTCGACCTGACGCGCGGCAGCGACTTCCTCACCCACCCGGTGTTCCGCAGCCACCACTCCGAGACGGCGATGCTGCGGTACCTGCGGCGGCTGTCGGACTTCGACTACGCCCTGGACCGGGGCATGATCCCGCTGGGGTCGTGCACGATGAAGCTGAACGCGACCACCGAGATGGAGCCGGTCAGCTGGGCGGAGTTCGCGAACATCCACCCGTTCGCGCCGGACGCGCAGACCGTCGGGTACCGGGAGATGATCGGTCAGCTGGAGTCGTGGCTGGCCGAGGTGACCGGCTACGACGCGGTGAGCGTGCAGCCCAACGCCGGTTCGCAGGGTGAGCTGGCCGGGTTGCTGGCGATCCGTTCGTACCACGCGTCGCGGGGTGAGACGCACCGCGACGTGTGCCTGATCCCGTCGTCGGCGCACGGCACGAACGCGGCGTCGGCGGTGATGGCCGGCATGCGGGTCGTGGTGGTGGCCTGCGACGACGACGGCAACGTCGACCTCGTCGACCTGGACGCGAAGATCGACAAGCACCGCGACGCGCTCGCCGCGATCATGGTGACGTACCCATCGACGCACGGTGTGTACGAGACGGGCATCGCGTCGCTGTGCGCGAAGGTCCACGACGCCGGCGGGCAGGTGTACGTCGACGGGGCGAACCTCAACGCCCTGGTCGGGTTCGCCAAGCCCGGCAAGTTCGGCGCGGACGTCTCGCACCTGAACCTGCACAAGACGTTCTGCATCCCGCACGGCGGCGGTGGCCCCGGGGTGGGCCCGGTGGCGGTCCGCGCGCACCTGGCGCCGTTCCTGCCCGGTGACCCGCTGGGCGCGCACATGGACGCCACGCCGGCGATCTCGGCGGCGAAGTACGGGTCGGCGGGGATCCTGCCGATCCCGTGGGCGTACCTGCGGATGATGGGTGCCGAGGGCCTGACCCGGGCCACCGGTGTGGCGGTGCTCGCGGCGAACTACGTGGCGGCGCGGCTGCGGGGACACTTCCCCGTGCTGTACGCCGGCAACAAGGGCCTGGTGGCCCACGAGTGCATCCTCGACCTGCGGCCGTTGACGAAGGCGACCGGGGTGAGCGTCGACGACGTGGCGAAGCGGCTGATCGACTACGGCTTCCACGCGCCGACGATGTCGTTCCCGGTGGCGGGGACGCTGATGGTGGAGCCGACCGAGAGCGAGGACCTGGCCGAGCTGGACCGGTTCTGCGACGCGATGATCGCGATCCGCGCGGAGATCGAGCAGGTGGGTTCCGGGGCGTGGCCGGCGGGGGACAACCCCCTGGCCAACGCGCCGCACACCGCGGCGATGGTCAGCGGTGACGAGTGGTCGCACGCGTACCCGCGGTCGGTGGGCGCGTACCCGGCCGGGGTGGACCGGGCCGGGAAGTACTGGCCGCCGGTGCGGCGCATCGACGGCGCGTACGGCGACCGGAACCTGGTCTGCTCGTGCCCGTCGCCGGAGGCGTTCGAGGACTGACGACGCCGCAGCCGGTCGGGGACTGACGACGGCGCGCCGGGGCGGGCGGTACGGCCTGCCCCGGCAGCCGCTGCGACCTGGGCGGGGACGTCCCTTACCGGGGGACTAGCCTGGGTCGACGGCGGCTAAACGGTGACGCTGAGTGGTCGGTCAGGCCACGAGAGCGTGGCGGGCGGGGCCGCGGTGCGGTGCGATGCTGCTGCCGTCGGGAAGCAGCTCGCCGGTGTCCTCGAAGACGATGACACCGTTGCAGAGCAGGCTCCAGCCCTGCTCACGGAAGCAGGCGAGGACCCGCGCGGCTTCCCGGTCGGTGGCTTCAGCGGAGGGGCAGGTCGGTTGGTGCTGGCACATCGGGTTCTCCGGACTGTGGGGGCACTGTGTCATGGTTCACATGACCAGTGACGCACAGTACCAAGCGAAAGTGTCCAGCATCGAGCAGGTGCCCGCCTGGTGCACGGGAAATCCACTGAACGGATGAGGAAGGTTGGACCGTACGGCGTGGAAACGCTCCCACAGGTGTGGGCCGCAGGCAGCGGCCCGGCGGCTGTGGCCGCTGTCCGCGGCCCGGCGGCGTCGATCGATGTACCCGCCGCGCCGGCCGCGTGCCGGGGTGCGCTGACCGAACGCGCCCGCCTGCACTGGTCTCGCGGTGACGGCGGTGACCCCGCGGCCCTCGCCGAGGAGTTCCTCGCCGCGCACGGCCTACCCCTGCACGACCTGACCCGACCCGCCACCGGCCGGCACGGCACCGGGGTCTGCGGTGCGGCGCTGTACCTATCGGCCGCCGCCGGGGCGCTGCTGGCCGGCGCACCCACCGGGGCGCCCGAACCCGCGCCGGCCCTGCCCGACCTCGCCGTCGTCGTCTACCAGCACGGCCCCACCCGGGTCACCCGGCCCGGCACAGGGCCGCCGTGGTGGCTCGGCGAGTGGGTCGAGAGCTGGACCCCCGCCCAGCACGCCGCCGCCGTCGACGCGGTCCGCGCCGCCATCGGCCGCGGTGACGTCTACCAGAGCAACCTCGTCGGCCACGCCGCCGCCCCCTACACCGGCGACCCGTTACCCGCCCTGAGCCGCCTCGGCGCGCTCCCCGGCGCCCGCTACGGCGGCGTCCTCACCGGCGACGGCTGGGCCATCGGCTGCGCCTCCCCGGAAACCCTCGTCGAGGTCACCGACGGGCAGGTGATCACCCGACCGATCAAGGGCACCCGCCCGGCCACCGCCACCGGCCGCGCCGAACTGCTCGCCAGCGCGAAGGAACGCGCCGAACACATCATGATCGTCGACCTGGAACGCAACGACCTCGCCCGCATCGCCCGCACCGGCACCGTCACCGTCGACGAGCTGTTCGCCGTGCGCCGCTGGTGCGACCTGTGGCAGGCCGAGTCGACAGTCCGCGCCGCCGCCGCCGACGGCCTCGGCCTCGCCGACCTGCTGCGCGCCACCTGCCCCGGCGGGTCCGTCACCGGCGCCCCGAAACTCGCCGCCCTGACCCAGATCAGCGCCCTCGAACCGGTCGGGCGGGGCGCCAGCATGGGCGCACTGGGCTGGGTCGCCCCGGGCCACGTCGACCTGGGCCTGACCATCCGCACCGCCGCCGCCGACGGACAGCGACTGCACACCTGGGCCGGCGGCGGCATCACCTGGGACAGCGACGCACACGCCGAGGTCGCCGAGGCCGCCGCGAAGACCACCCCGATCCGCGCCACCCTGGCCGGGCGCTGACCGCGGCACCGCACGGCGATACGCTGAACCCCATGACCATGCGGCCCATCCGGATCATCGGCGACCCTGTCCTGCGCACCGGATGCGAACCGGTCACCACCTTCGACGCCGAGCTGCGCGCCCTCGTCACCGACCTGATGGACACCCTGCTCGGCGCCCCCGGCCGCGCCGGCGTCGCCGCACCGCAGATCGGCGTCAGCGCCCAGGTGTTCGTCTACGACGCCGACGGGCACCGCGGCCACCTCATCAACCCCACCCTGGAGCTGTCCGACGAGCTCCAGGACGACGAGGAGGGCTGCCTGTCCATCCCCGGGCTGTACTTCCCGACCGTGCGGGCCCTGCACGCCACCGCCCAAGGCGTCGACCAGCACGGCGAGCCGCTGACCATCGCCGGCAGCGGGTTCCTGGCCCGGGCCCTGCAACACGAGACCGACCACCTGGGCGGGCGGCTCTACGTCGACACCCTGCGCGGCGACACCCGCCGCCGGGCCCTGCGCGAGATCCGCGCCGGGCGCTTCGACTCACCCAGCCGCCGCGGCTAGCTCACCCACTGGTCGTGGCCCAGCTTCGCGACCAACGCCACCACCACCACCAGCAACACCACTCGCACGAACCCGGAGCCGCGGCGCAACGCCATCCGCGCTCCCAGCACCGCGCCGGCGATGTTGCACACCGCCATGCCCGCGCCCAGCAGCCACCACACGTGCCCGGTCACCCCGAACACCACCAGCGCGCCCAGGTTCGTCCCCGCGTTGACGACCTTCGCCATCGCCGAGCCGTGCACGAAGTCCGCCCCCAACAGGGCGGTGAACGCCAACACCAGGAACGTGCCGGTGCCCGGGCCGATCAACCCGTCGTACAGGGCGATCCCCACCCCGGCCACCGCGATCACCGCCGCCACCCGCACCGGAGTGCGCTTCGCTGGCGCCGCCACCACCCCCATCCGGGGGCGCAGCAGCACGAACACCGCCACCGACACCAGCACCACCAGCACGACCGGCCGGTACGCCGACGCCGGCACCGCCCCGGCCAGCGCCGCGCCCACACCCGAGCTGAGCACCGCGAACCCCGCCGCCGGGCCCGCCACCCGCCAGTCGACCTTCGTCCTGCGGGCGTACGTCGCCGCCGCCGTGGCCGTACCGAAGATCGCGGCCAACTTGTTGGTGCCCAACGCGGTGGCCACCGGCACCCCCGGGGCGGCCAGCAACAACGCCGGCAGCAGCAACAACCCGCCACCACCGACCACGGCATCGACCCACCCGGCCATCGCGGCGGCGGCCAGCAGGGTACTCAGCGTCACGGCGTCCACGGGCGGCAATTCTGCCCACCCGACGCGCCCGGCCGGCACCCAAGTGGCCAGCCTCACCCGGTCACCGACCCCGCGTACGCCGCAACCACACCCCCAACGCTCCGACCGCCACGAACACCAGCACCGAACACAGCAAGACCTTCACCACCCGGCAACCATGCCACGGGCACGTAAGGTGCAGGAGTGCGCCTGGCCACCTTCAACCTGCTGCACGGACGGTCCCTCACCGACGGGCTCGTCGACTCCGACCGACTCGCCGCCGCCATCGGCGCCCTCGACGCCGACGTGCTCGCCCTGCAGGAGGTCGACCGCGACCAACGCCGCAGCGGCCACCTCGACCTCACCGCCATCGCCGCCCGCGCCCTCGGCGCACCCCACCACCGCTTCGCCGCCGCCGTCGTCGGCACCCCCGGCGAACAGTTCCGCCCACTGCGCCACGAAGACGACGGCCACGGCGAACCCTGCTACGGCATCGGGCTGATCAGCCGACACCCCGTACGCAGCTGGCAGGTCACCCGACTCAAGCCGGCTCCGGTGCGCTCACCGGTCTACGTGCCCGGCCCCCGCGGTGGTCTCATCCTGCTGCACGACGAACCCCGTGTGGTCCTCGCCGCCGTCCTGGACACCCCGCACGGCCCCCTCACCGTCGCCGCGACCCACCTGTCCTTCGTGCCCGGCTGGAACGCCCGCCAACTACGTCAGACCGTCCGCGCCCTGCGCGCGCTACCGGGGCCCCGCGTCCTGCTCGGCGACCTCAACCTGCCCGCCGGCGCGGCCCGGCTCATCTCCGGCTGGCACCCCCTGGGCAGACGCCCCACCTACCCGTCCGGGCAGCCCCGCGTCCAACTCGACCACATCCTCGCCGACCGGCAGGCCCTCGACCAGCTCCCACCGGTACGCGCGGTCACCACGCCCGCGTCGACCATCTCCGACCACCGCCCCCTGCTGGTCGACCTCGGCTGAGCATCATCGCCCAACCGACCGCATCGCGGCTCTGGTCCGCGTCCAAGGTCGCCTCGGCTTCCTGAAAACCGGGGCATCCCCGTGCCCCGGACACCGCGCCCTGCTGAAAGCCGAGTCGATCAAGGGTCGGCGGGGGAGCGGACCACCGAGTCGCAAGATTCCCTCAAGATCATTGCATCGACGGACTTCGACAACCATGCTGGTCGACACGCGCCACGATCAACTCGTCGGAGGCCACATGAGACGCCAGCGACCCACCCTCATCGCCGTGTCCACGCTCATCGCCATCACCCTCACCACCGCAGCACCCACCCCCGCCAACGCCGCACCACCCGACCAGGTCACCGCCCTCACCGCCCACCAGGCCGACGGATACACCACCCTCGCCTGGCAACCCGTCGACGGCGCCACCGACTACCAGATCGAACGCACCCCCGTCGACGCCGACAACACCCCCACCGGCACACCCACCATCGTCGGCATCTGGCGACCCAACCGCCAGATCAACCAACACGCACCCACCTTCGCCGACGCCGGCTACAACCCCGGCGACACCTTCCAATGGCGCGTACGCGCCCGCACCGGCACCACCGAACAGCCCTACTCCGACCCGGTCACCGCCACCACCACCGCACCCTGGGGCAACCCCACCACCCCCGGCGAGCAACTACGCACCGGCTGGGAGACCACCCACGCCGCGCAGTACACCAGCGACACCGACGAGTACGCCTACACCGCAGCCATCGACGCCCTCAGCGACCGCGTACGCGTCGTCGAACTCGGCCCCACCGTCCAGAACCGACCCATCAACATGCTCGTCATCGGCCACCCCACCCCGGCGGCCACCCCGGAAGCCGTCGCCGCCACCGCACCCGTGGCCATCAACTGCAACGTGCACGGCAACGAACCCGGCGACCGCGAAGCCTGCCTCATCATGGCCCGCCAACTCGCCTTCAGCACCGACCCCCGCATCACCGACCTGCTCAGCCACACCACCGTCCTGATCGTCCCCACCATCAACGGAGACGGCCGCGCCAACAACACCCGCGGCAACTCCACCGGCCAGGACCTCAACCGCGACTACTCCCTGATCCGCCAACCCGAGACCACCGCGTACATCACAATGGTCCGCGACTACCGACCCGTCGCCGGCTACGACGGCCACGAGTTCGGCAACTCCCGCGCCGGCGACCTACCGATGCTGCCCCCACGGCACCAGAACGTCGCCCAACCCATCTTCGACCAGTCCCAGGACATGATCGAAGGCCACATGTACGCCAAGGGCGCCGAAGCCGGCTGGTGGGCCTGCCCCTACGGCTGCGAAGGCGGCGGCAACGTCGGCCTCAGCGAAGAAACCATCCTGCGCAACACCCTCGGACTCAAGAACGTCACCAACTCCCTGCTGGAACTGCGCAGCTCCGGCGGCCAGACCCGCCCCGACGAGGGCAACACCGCCAACAACCGACGCCGCAAGACCTACTCCGCCCTGTGGACGTTCCACCAGTTCCTCGACTACCACCGCGCCGACCGCGCCGACATCCTGAAAGCCCGCAGCGAAGCCATCGAATCCCAAGCCGCCAACACCGGCCGGCTGGTCTTCCGCGGCTCCCGCCCCATCCCCGCCCACCCGGCACCGCACCCCGGCGACAGCCCACCACCACTCGACGCGCCCCCCGCCGACCTGATCCTCGACAACCCGCCCTGCGCCTACAAACTCACCGACGCGCAGTACAACGGCGCCCGCACCGACGGACCCGGTGGCGTCGGCACCACCGTCGCCCAGCGCATCGCCGCCCACGGCTGGAAGGTCATCACCATCGGCGACGACCACTACATCCCCCTCAACCAACCCGAACGCGGCCTCATCCCCCTGCTCCTCGACGGCAAGGGAGTGGAGAAGCTGACCGACGGCGAACGCGTCTACCCGACCCTCACCGGACGCCGCAACGGACCCCTGACCGTCACCGGCTTCACCTGCGCCGACGACGCCACCATCAACGGCCCGGTCACCGTCCGGGCCGGCGCGGCACTCGTCACCACCGCAACGACCATCAGCGGCCCACTCACCGCCACCGGCGCCGCCGGCATCCTCCTCGCCGACAGCACCATCAACGGCCCGGTCCGCATCGCCACCACCGACACCATCTCCATCATCGACGCCACCATCGCCGGCCCCGTCGACCTGTCCGGCAACACCACCGGCACCGACGCACCAGTGCTGGCCGGCACCACCATCCGCGGCCCACTCACCTGCGCCGGCAACAACCCCACCCCGCACAACCTCGGCATCGCCAACACCGTCCACGGCCCCCGCACCACCCAGTGCGCGGCACTGTGACCGACAACTAGCGAGCCACCACGCCGGCGGCGCGGGCCCAACCCCGCGCCGCCGGCCCTCACCAGCAACCCCCGCACCCGTGGAGGCCGCCGTGTCGCACCCCGCCACCCCACCGCGACAACCCCGACGAATCCGCGGACCGCACGGCGCTCGGCGCGTCCGACGGACGCTCGGCCTGCTCCTGCCGACCCTGCTGCTGGCCGCCTGCACCGGCAGCCCCGCAGCTCCCCGCACGGACGCCGCGACCGCGACCGCAGGACCCCAGCCCACCGGGCCACTCTGCGCCGCCCTGCCCACCGGCACCGACCCCGGCAACCCGAGCTTCCTCGCCGGGCAACCAGTCGACCAGGCGCTGCGATGGATCCCCACCCTCACCACGTTCGAAGCGGCAGTGCGCACCAGCGGCGTCCTCACCGACCTGCCCGCCGGCGACGGCGTCACCCTCCTGGCGCCCTCCGACGACGCCTTCGCCGCCACGTTCTCCGAGGACAACTGGGACGACCTCATGACCCACCACACCGACCAGCTCCGCACACTGCTGAAAGCCCACCTCATCACCGGAAACCACCCGATCGCCGACCTCGCCACCGCCGGCACCGCCACCACCCTCGACGGCGTCACCGTCACCGTCGCCCGCGCCGGGCCCACCGCCCGCCTCGGCGACCGCGCCGACACGGTCTGCGCCGACTACCAGGCCACCAACGCCCGCATCCACATCATCAACGCCGTCCTCGGCCCACTGCCCGTCACCGCCGACGGCACCGGCCACCGCGCACACTGACCACGCTCACCCGGGCGGCACCAGACCCGCCAGCGCGCGGTTGGTCCGGTTGGCGCGGACCGCGTCGCGCTGCTGCCCGGCCGTCACCTCGATGTACGTCTGCGACGACGCCAACGACGCGTGCCCCAACAACCGCATGATCTCCGCCGCGCTCGCACCGTCCTCCGCCAACCGGGTCGCGAAGGTGTGCCGCAGCGCGTGCAGCCGCGCACCACGCGGCACCCGGTCACCGATGCCGGCCCGCCGGTAACACGACTCGACCAGATACTGCAGGCCACCACGGCGCAACGGCTCACCGCGCCGATCCACCAGAAACGGCGAGTCGGGGCGTACCGACCGCGAACCGAAGCGCCGCACCCGACTGTCCAGGTAGTCCCGCAGGACCCGGTCCAGATCCGCCTCGATCGGCACCACCCGAGGCCGCCCACCCTTGCCCGCCACCTCGACCCGCCGCTCACCGGGCCGACCGCCGAGCGAGTCGACGCGCAACGCCAGCAGCTCCGACAGGCGCAGCCCGGCGCAGAGCGCCACCGCCAACACCGCCACGTCCCGCTCCGGCCACGGGTCGCGTTGCCGACCGTCGTCGCGTGCGGCGGAGGCGAGCAGCACCTCGGGGGTGTCCGCGCCGCGCAGCGGCTTCGGCTGGGGGAGTAGTGCCCGAGGCCGCCCGACCGCTGGCATCGGGTTGCCCGCCACGAACCCGTCAGCGACCAGGAACGTGAAGAAACTGTTCCAGGTGGACCAGGCCCTGTGCACCGACGCGGGCGCCCGGGGAGCGGCGAACCGGGCGAAGGCCGCGCGCATCACCCGGGGGGAGAGGTCGGTGATCGACAGCGCGTCCAGGGGTAGGGGAGGGGTGGCATCTTCCGCGACCAGAGCCGCGACCGTGCGCAGATCCCTGCGGTACGCGGCCAGGGTGTGCGGGGAGGGCTTACGGGTGGCCCGCGCGGTCAGGAACTCCTCGATCAGCACCACGAGCGATTCGTCCTGTTTGTCATGCATAAGGGATATTATGCAGCATTTTCGCGTATCCGGGAAGCGGTAAGCGAGGGGAGAGGGGCCTCGTCCCGGACCGCCGCGATTACGGCGGGAGCTGACCGAGGAGCACGTAACGTGCGCGGCATGACGTCGCTCGCCGCCACCTGTCCCACCTGTGGTCGACCGGGCATGCCCATCGTGTACCGGGACCTCGATGGTCCGACAGATCTGGTCTGCTCCGAGGGGCACCAGTGGCGGGCCGCCGGCCGAGCCGGGTGGGCTCCACATGCGTCACCCACCGCCGTCGACCGCGGCCCGCGGGACGCAACGACACCGATGAGGCCCATGGACGTCAGCAAGGACGGGCGGACCTGGCGGATCGGCACGGCCGACGACGTCGCCTGGCTCGCCGGGCGGACCACGCAGGGCCTGTCGGTCACCACGGCGATCCCGCCGGTGTTCGAGGCGTACGGCACCTTCCACCCGCCAGAGGGTGTCGACTTCCACGCCCACGAACGCGCCGTGGTCGACGAGTTGGTGGCGTGCACGCCGGATCAGCCCTGGTGGCTGGGCTTTCTCGACACCGGCGCCCACGACGTCGTCTTTCCGCACGCCGCGAGGGTGTCTCTCTACTGGGACTGGCCCTATGTGTTGGTCGAGGCCGGGCCGGAGCAGGCTCTCGGCTGGCGCGTCGGTCACATGCGCGGCGGCGACGGGGCGCTGCCCGACCTGTTCTTTCCGGCGGATCGCTCCTGGCTGGTCTCCGCCCTGTGGGACGACATCTGGACCGACATCGGCGCCAGTGCTGCCATCCTGGCAGCCTTGCGACGCAACCCGCTGGTCAACGCCGTCCTCGTCGGGCCCGACGAGGACGCGTGCCCGCCCGGCCTGTCGCGCGACTGACCCCGCCGTACGACGGTGAGGGGACCGCCCAGAACCCGCTACTTTACATAATGTGCATTATCGAATCGCACTCGTCGTGCTGCTGGGACGGGGCGCGGGCTTACTTGTGCCACGGCGGGTGTCAGTCCTCAGTTGTCCTGAGCCACCGCAACAACTTGAGCCGACTCCACAGATTCGCTTCGCGTTCGAGCCGCCGTCACAGGTGGCACTCCTCGTCGCACAGGGTGTTGACGTGCTCGTTCAGCTCGTCAGTCCAGCGGAACCATTCGCCGTTTACCCGCAGGTGACCGAAACGCCGGTGCAGGTCGGCTTCGATGACACGTCGCCGACCGGCGTCGGGTTCATAACTGGCGTGCGCCAGGTGCAGGTGGGCCGGGTTGCCGGTCTGGAGGTCGGCGAGGCGGCGTCGGACATCGTCGCTCTGTCCGATCTTGACCCGGTCGGCGATCGCCGCGCTGAATCGATCGGGGATTGCGAGAATGACGTAGACCCCAGGGCCGTGGTGCGGTTCATCGGGGGGCATACCGGCTTCGATCATGGCGTCCTTCGGGCAACCCAAGCGGTCACCGCCGGTCAGCCGGCCAATCCCTCTCACAGCTCCTCCGTCCAGTATCGCGTCAGCGTCATCCTGAAGTCGTCGTCGATTGTCACGTTAGTGACCGGCGGGTTCGGTCGACCTCTCCCCCGCGCTCGGCCCGCTCTCTGGCGATGCCCGGCTACCGTTTGTTGTCCGCCGTGGCGCTGACGAAGGCGGACCCGGTCTCAGTCTCGGGCTCGTGGTGCTGCCGATCCTGCTGGTGGCAGAGCCGCACATGTCAGAGGCGGAAGATCCGAACTATCAACCCGGTGTCGTGCATCGTGTGTGGCGCGAAGGCGTGGTACGCCCACGCGTGCACCCAGGCGTTGCCGGTCCGTACGGTGAGCCAGGTCTTGAATGCGCCGGGCAGCGTGTAGATGAGAAGCACGAACAGGATCGTCAGCGTGGCCTCGCGCGGCGACCCGAACCTGCCCCAGCCCTCGAACACGTGCAGTGCCGCGTACGTCAGGCCGCCGAGAACGAGGGTCGCGGTGGTGGAGCCGGTCAGACGGGCGTATCGGGGGACGAGGACGCTCTGTACGAAGATGACTGTGGGCAGCACCGTGCCAGCAAAGTACAGCAGGAATGTCAGTGGCACTCCGACGGTGAGCTGACCCGGGGCCAGGCCGGCGAACGCGTGGCCGAGCACCACCCACTGCGCGAGCGATTCGAGGACCAGCACGGCGAGGATGAGGATGGCGTCGCCGCGCCGATCGGCCGAGCGCAGACACATCTGGTGGGCGGTGTACCGCCGCCGGAACCACAGGAGTGGCAACAGCGCGTAGGCCACAACGTTGTACGTGGCCCAGCCGAGCGCCTCGGCGGGCCCGACCGGATCGGTGGCACCGACGAGCGTGCCGCTCAGGTGGAAGCCGATCGGGTGCCAGCCGAGCCCTCGGCCGATGAGCAGGCCACCGAGTTGGGCGAGGACGCCGTACGCCAGGACGAGCCCTGTTTCACGGCGAGCGGTCGGGGTTGTCGGTGCGCGCTCGGCGATCGCCGGTGCGGGTCGACCACGGGTGAGCGCGTATCCGACGGCGGCGAGCAGTGCCAACTCGACGAGGGTGGCCTGAGCGGCGATCACCTGGCCGGGCCCGGATGGCGGGTCGTGCTGCGCCGGCCAGTCGAAGGGGGCGTCGCCGGGCGCGAGGAGCAGTACCGCGCCGTTGAGTGCGAGCCAGCCGACCACGGCTGCCGTGAGCCAGGCTTGTTCTCGACGTGACACGGACGCTCCCGCCTATCTAGCACAGTTGTGTTAGCAACAAGAAAGTAGCACGAGTGTGTTATAAAAAGTGGTGCCGAAGCTGGTGGATGCGCAGACCCGACGGACCGAGCTTGCCGAAGCCGTCTGGCGGATCGTGATGCGGGACGGGCTGGAGCAGGCATCGGTGCGAAACGTGGCGCGCGAGGCCGGTCTGTCCATGGGTTCGTTGCGCCATTTCTTCACCACCCAGTCCGAACTCCTCGGATTCGCCCTACGGTTGGTGGGAGAACGGATCGAGGAGCGGATCCGAGCCGTGGACACCACGGGCGACCCGCGTGCGGTGGTCCGGTCGATGATCGACGAGATGCTGCCGCTGGACCGGTCACGGCGCGGCGAGTGCGAAGTGTGGCTCGCGTTCACGGCACGCGCCGTCGTGGAACCGACAATGGCCGGCCTGCGCAAGGAAATCGACAAGCGCCTCACCGACGCCTTCACCACGATGATCCGGCGACTGGCCGACGCGGGTGCGCTCCGGCCCGGGCTCGATCAGAAGGTCGAGGCAGAGCGTCTCTACGCCCTCGTCGACGGCGTGATCCTGCACGCCCTCCTGCGCCCCGGCCGGACCTCGAACGCAACCGCCAAGGCCACCGTCGGCGCACACCTCGACCAGATCGCGCCAGCCGCCGCGGATGAACGCTGATCAGCCGTACGGCGGCAGCGGGACTGGTCGCGTCGCACCTGGTCGTTGGCCACGAAAATCAGCCGGTCCTCGTAGTACCAGCTCGGATTGCACGCGCAGGTGGTGACGGTGAACCGGAAGTTCGCCCGGTACCGGCCGACCGGGACCCGCGGCTCCCATTGTCCAGTCAGGGGCGGCGCGGCGCGGTCTGGGCCTGGTCGCGGGTACGGCGCAACCAGTCCTGGCTGAGTGATCGCAGCAGGGTGGGTTGTTCGTACGGCAGGTAGTGCCCGGCCGCGTCGGTCACGGTGTAGGTGCCGCGCGGGTAGTGGCGCATGGCGCGGAACTGGTCGGCGTACCCGACGATGCGGTCCTGTCGGCCGGTGATCACGGCGACCGGGCCGTCGAAGACGACCTCGGCGGTCTCGTCGGGTAGCGCGTAGCCGGGGCCGCTCTGCAGCTCCTGTTGGAAGGTCGGGTCACCGGGGCCGCCGGAGTTCAGGGCGGCGAGGACCGTCGCGACGACGGTTGGGGTGCGGTGGCCCAGGGCGGCGTCGAGGTGTGCGTGCAGGGCGGCGGGAGCGGCGTCGAGCCAGGCCGGGGGTGCTCCGAGTGGTGGTTCGTCGGGCAGGTTCCGGCTGTGGCGGGCGATGGTGACGCCGGGACAGACCAGGAGCAGGCCGGCGACGAGGTCGGGTCGTTGGCGTGCGATGCCGGCGGCCAGGTACGCGCCGTAGGAGCCGCCGGCGAGTAGGACCGGCGCGTCGAGGTGGTGGTCGAGCCAGGCGCAGACGGTGTCCAGTACGGACTGGGAGGTGGGTGGGCAGTGTGCGGGGGTGTCTCCGTGGCCGGGCAGGTCCAGGTAGATCTCTCGTAGGCCGACGCCCGCGAGGGCGGGGCTGAAGGCGGTGGCCGTTGCGGTGCGGCTCATGCTGAACATGGGTAGGCAGACCACCGCTGGTCCGGTGTCTGCTGACTGGTCGTACGCCAGGTTCATGGAGGCGTCCTCGCTGGAGATGGCTGTGTGCTCCAACGTCTCATGCCCGGTGAGGTCGGGGCGGATACCGGGCGTGAAAGCGGTGTGCGTCATCGGTGGGTGATGTCTACAGTGGTGCGCTCCGGCCGCCGCGCGTTCATCGCGAACGGCGGGGCCGCACATCACCACGGGGGAACATCTTGACGAGTAAGCCTGTCCGTATTGTCGTTGGCCTGGTCGCTACCGTCGGCCTCGTCGTGGGCTGCCAGCCTGCCGAGAAGGAGGGCGCGGGGGCTGCCGCGCCGTCGCCGACCGTGGCGTCCAGTCCGACCGTGGACGTGGCGGCGAACAGCAAGCAGGTCTGCGACGCCAGTCTCAATTTTGTGAAGAAGCACTACGTGGCGATGGCCGACGACGCGATCGCCGCCATCGACAAGCCGGTCAGTGCCAAGGAGGCGGGCGCGAAGGTTCGCGGCCACTACACCGCGCTGTTGCAGGACCTCAGGACGGCGGCGCCGACCGCTGCCGATGTGCAGGTGCGCACCGCGTTGGAGACCCTGGCCGCGGGTGTGGAGAAGCACCTGGCCAGTCCGAAGGCCACCGAGATCGAGGCGCCGGATCTCGACCCGCCGCTGAAGGCGTTGGACACCGCCTGCGGTCGCTGACCGTCGTGGGCACCGGCCGGGTCGGCCGGTGCCCACGAACAGCGTGCGCCGGGGTGCGGGTCAGGTCCAGGGCACCTGCGGGGACGGGTAGAAGTCGACCTGTTGCAGTCGCCAGCGGGGTGCCTGCTCCCCCAGTCGGGTCCGGAACGATTCCCAGTCGTGGCTGGCGGTGGTGGACCAGCCGAGTTCGGCGATCGCGGGTAGGCGGGGGAAGGCCATGTATTCGATGTCGTCCAGGGTGCGCAGCGTTTCGGACCACAGTGGGGCCTCGACGCCGAGGATGGCGTTCTCGCCGACGCCGGCGACCCGGGTGGCGGGGTCCCAGCCGTAGGCGTCGGACACCTCGATCAGGCCGGCCCAGCGCAGGCCGAGGCGGGTGTTGGCGTCGTACTTCATGTCCAGGTAGGCCTTGTTCGCCGGCGACATGATGATCTTGTTGCCGCGGGCGGCGGCCGCGGCGAGGCTGGCGTTGGTGGTGCCGGTGCCCCAGAACTGGGCGACGGCGTCGGTGGGCAGGTCGGCCTGGGTGATCTCGTTCCAACCGGAGGCGCGCTTGCCGTACTTGGCGACCAGGGGCAGGACCCGGTTCATGAAGGTGCGGTAGTCCTCGTCGGTGGTCGCGTGGGCTTCGTCGCCGCCGATGTGCAGGAATGGTCCGGGGGTGATGGCGGCGAGTTCACGGATGACGTCCTCGACGAAGCGGTAGGTGAGTTCGTCGTTGATGCAGAGGGAGCTGTAGCCGACCGCGATGTCGGTGCGCGGGGGCGGTGCGACGCCGTCGCAGTTGAGTTCGGGGTACGTCGACTGGGCGGCGTTGGTGTGACCGGGCATGTCGATCTCGGGGATGATCGTGATGTGTCGTGCGGCGGCGTAGGCGACGACGGCCTTGTAGTCGGCCTTGGTGAGGTATCCGGGGCCGACGCCGTCGACTCCGGTGCCGGGTCCGCCGCCGACGGTGGTGAGGCGGGGCCAGGAGTCGATCTGGATGCGCCAGCCCTGGTCGTCGGTGAGGTGCAGGTGCAGGTAGTTGATTTTGTACTGGCTGAGCAGGTCCACGTAGGCGGTGATGTCGTCGACGGTGTGGAAGTGGCGTGCGAGGTCGAGCATCGCGCCGCGGTAGGCGAAGCGTGGGTAGTCGATGATTCGTCCGCCGGGGACTGTCCAGGTGGTCCGCTGCCGGTCGGGTGCCTCGATGTCGGCGGGGAGCAGTTGGCGCAGGGTCTGGGTGCCGGCGAACAGCCCGGCGGGGGTGTTGGCGCGGATGGTGACGCCGCGGCGGGTGACGTCGAGTTGGTAGCCCTGTTGGCCGACGCGGTCGTCGGCGCCG
This sequence comes from Micromonospora sp. NBC_00330, assembly GCF_036136635.1. Lineage (NCBI taxonomy): Bacteria > Bacillati > Actinomycetota > Actinomycetes > Micromonosporales > Micromonosporaceae > Micromonospora > Micromonospora sp. NBC_00330. The sequence goes on along the minus strand of NZ_CP108012.1, from coordinate 2,334,044 downwards.
CCGAGGAGCAGGGCGATCTCGGGTAGCGGGGTGGAGCGTACGGGCAGGACGGGCAGAGGATGGCCGGTGGCGGGGCGCAGTGTGGTGGCGAGTTGGTTGCCGATGCGCCGGGCGGCGGCTGAGCCGGGGGTGGTGCGGATGACGGTCAGGGGGGTGATGCGGAATGCGTTGTGGGCGTCGGGGTGGGTTTCGACAGGTGCGGGGATGACGTCGCTGAGGTGTCGGGTTGGTGCGGTGGGCGCCGCGGCGGCGGCGGGCGTTGCGGGCAGGATTACTGGGAGCGCGAGTGCGGCTATGGCCAGCAGCCGTGTGGTGGTGTGTCGGCGACGCACGGTACCTCCAGGCCTCGTGATGATCGACCTTCGTCGATTAGAATCGCAGGCTACCGGCGTTTCGCCTGTACTGTAAACCTTCCTTAACATAAGGGCTCGTCGAGACAGTGCTGTCGCCGACCTCACGTACGCCGCACGCTGGGGAATTCCTGGCGTGGGTCGTGCGGTTGTCCGTTCGGAAGATCAGGTTCGGATGATCGAATGGGAAGTGCCATGCACATGCGCTCAGACGCGGTAGTGCTGTTCGGCGTCACGGGAGACCTCGTCTCGAAGAAGCTGTTTCCGGCGCTGTACGAGCTGACCCGGCGCGACCGCCTCGACGTTCCGGTGATCGGCGTGGCCCGCTCCCCCTGGGATGATCAGCAGTTGGTCACCATGGCCCGCAAGTCGGTCGCCGAGGCCAATGACGAGATCGACGACGAGACCTTCGACCGGCTGGCGGACAACCTTTCGATGATCTCCGGCAACTACGCGGACCCGACGACGTACCAGCGGCTGGCTGAGCGTCTGCGCGACGCCGAGCGGCCGGTCTTCTACCTGGCGATCCCTCCGGCGGTGTTCGGCTCCGTCGTCGAGGGCCTGGCGGCCGTGGGTCTGGCCGACCGGGGTCGGGTGATCGTGGAGAAGCCGTTCGGGCGTGACCTGGAGTCCTCCCGCGAGCTGGACCGCACCCTGGGCGCGGCCTTCGCGCCGGAGCGGGTGTTCCGCATCGACCACTACCTCGGCAAGGAAGCCGTCGAGGGTCTCTACGCCTTCCGGTTCGCCAACCGGCTGTTCGAGCCGCTGTGGAACAACGAGCACATCGACAACATTCAGGTGACCCTCGCCGAGGGTTTCGGCACGCAGGGCCGGGCCGGGTTCTACGACACCGTGGGCGCGACGCGGGACGTGCTGCAGAACCACATCCTTCAGGTCGTCGCGCTCATCGCGATGGAGGCGCCCGCCAGCGAGGACACCGCGGCGTTCCGGGAGGCCGAGGCCGCGGTGCTGCGGCAGATCGCGCCGCTGTCGCCGGAGTCCACCGTCCGGGGGCAGTACGCCGGCTACCGCGACGAGCCGGGCGTGGCGGCGGACTCGAACACGGAGACGTTCGTGGCGACCCGGGTGACCGTCGACTCCCCCCGCTGGGCGGGCGTGCCGTTCTACCTGCGCACCGGTAAGTCGCTGCCGGGGACGGCGACGGAGGTCGTGGTCGAGTTCAAGCAGCCGCAGCGCTCGTTGATCCCGGCCGAGCGGGGGACGGCGAGGGCCGCGAACCTGCTGCGTTTCCGCCTGGGGCGCGGTGACGGCATCACCATGTCGATCCAGGCGAAGAGCCCGGGTGCCGAGGTGGCGAGCCGTCCGGTGGATCTGTCCGTCGACTTCGGCTCGGCCTTCGGTCGCCGGCAGGAGGCGTACGAGCGGCTGCTCGACGACGCGATGGACGGGCAGCACCTGCGCTTCGCGCGCGCCGAGACGATCGAGCAGGAGTGGCGCATCGTCGAGCCGATCCTGGATCTGCCGACGGCGGTGCAGTCGTACGAGAAGGGCAGCTGGGGTCCGGCGGACGCCGACGCGCTGGCCGGCGGCTGGCACCTGCCGGCCCTGCGGTAGCGGCGGGCCAAGGCCGGGCCGGTCACGCCCGCACCGCTGGTGAGCGGTGCGGGTGGGATCACCCGGTGGTGCGGGTCGCCGGGCGGATGCCGCGGATGCCGGCGACGGCGAACTCGATGCCCAGGTCGTAGTAGCCGTCCCGGTCGCCGCAGAGGGTGAGCGCGTCGGCGGCGGCGAGGACGTGCGGAAAGCGCTGCGGTGCCAACGCCTGCAGCACTGCCCGCTTGGCGCGGATGGCGTCGTCGCGGGTGTCCGGGTCGGTGCCCCCCATGGCGCCGGGTTCGGTGGCGACGAGGGTCACCAGGGAGCAGAGGGCCTGGCTGCCGATCTCGGTGGCCTGCTCCGGGGGGTAGCCCGCCCCGTGGAGCAGGGCGAGGATGCGCTCCACCAGGATCAGGCCCGGCTCGGACAGCAGGATGCGGGTGGGGACGAGCCCGGCGACGGTGGGGTGTGGGCGTAGCGCGGCGAGGCAGGCGGCCAGGATGGCGCGGACCTGCTCGTCCCAGGGCGCGGTGGTCGGCTCGGGCAGGCGGATGTCGGCGAGCAGGCGTGCGGCGAGCGCGTCGAGCAGGTCGCCCTTGTCCCGGAAGTGCCGGTAGAGCGCCATCGGGGTGACGCCGTGCTCCTGGGCCAGCCGGCGGATGGTGATCGCGGACAGGCCCTCGGCGTCGGCGATGCGCAGTGCGCTCGCGACGATCGCAGTGGGGTCGAGACGCTGCGGGGTGTCCTTGCTCATACTGACCACCAGGCCAGTGTACTACGTACACACGCCCGTATACGTTGTAGATGTACGGCGTATACCGCGCCGTGCGACGTCCTCTCTCCGATGAGGTAGGCATGCGACGTAGTCCCTGGGCAACTCTGGCGGTGCTGTCGGTAGCGCAGTTCATCGTCATCCTCGACGTGACGATCGTGAACGTGGCGCTGCCCAACATCCAGGCCGATCTGCGCTTCACCGCTGACGACCTGCAATGGGTGATCAGCGCGTACACCCTGCTCTTCGGTGGTTTCCTGCTGCTCGGCGGTCGCGCCGCAGACCTGCTCGGCGCCCGCCGGATCTTCATCGTCGGTCTGGTGCTGTTCGGGACGATGTCCCTGCTCGCCGGACTCGCTACCTCGCCCGGCCTGCTGATCGCCGCGCGCGCCGTGCAGGGCCTGGGCGGCGCGTTGCTCTCCCCCGCGGCGTTGGCCATCCTCACCGTCACGTTCGCGCACGGACGGGAACGCAACATCGCCATGGGCATCTGGGGTGCCCTCGCCGGGCTCGGCGGCACCCTGGGCGTGGTGGCCGGCGGCCTGCTCGTCGACGCGCTGAGCTGGCGGTGGGTCTTCTTCGTCAACGTACCGATCGTCATCGCCCTCGTGGCGATCGTGCCGACCTTCGTGGCGGCCGTACGGCACTCCCAGCCCGGGTGCGCTGCTGGCGGTCTTCGTCGGCGTCGAGGCGCGCTCGGCCGCGCCGCTGGTGCCGCTGCGGCTGTTCCGCTCCCGGGCGCTGCGTGTCTCCAGTGGGGCGTTGGCGCTCAACGGCGCCGCGTTCCTGTCGATGTTCTTCCTCACCGCGATCTACCTGCAGCAGGTACGCGGCGCCTCGCCGCTGACCGCCGGCCTGCAGTTCCTGCCGATGGGCGCGACGGCCATCGCCGGCGCCGTCCTCGCCACCCAACTGGTGCACCGACTCGGCACCCGCACCCTGCAGATCATCGGCGCGCTGCTCAGCGTGATCGGTTTGCTGCTGCTCAGCGGGGCGAGCGCCACCGGCTCCTACGCCGGTGAGCTGCTACCCGGCCTGTTGCTGTTCGGTCTGGGCATCACCACGCTGGGCGTACCCGCCCAGATCTCCGCGATCTCCGACGTCGAGCACCATGAGGCCGGCGCCGCGTCCGGTGTGGTCACCGCCGTGTACCAGGTCGGCGGCGCGCTGGGGTTGGCCATCGTCACGACGCTGTCGGTCACCCACGTCACCGACGCGCTCAGCCGCGGCGCCGGTCAGCAGCAGGCGCTGGTCGACGGGTTTCACCGTGGTCTGTTGATCGCCGCCGTCTTCGCGATCGTCAACCTGGCCATCTCGCTCGCCACCCCGCAACTGCGCCCCGACGCCGAGCGGGTCGCCGAGGCGGCGGTCGCGGCCTGAGTCGGCGCGCCGTTGGAGGCCCGCCGCGCGCCGGCCTCCAACAGCGCGCGCCGCGCGGGCGCTGACTGACCGCTCAGCTCAGCGGAACGACCGTCCGGCGACGGTGAGGTTTGCCGCTTACGAGTGGTGTGGGCACGTTGGGTGCGACGTTTCTCGTCCTCGTCGGAGAGGAAGCAACGCATGCTTTCCGCACTCGATCGTCGGCACACCGTCGCGCCGCCCGGCTACAGCCGGTGGCTCATCCCCCCGGCGGCGTTGGCCATCCACCTCTGCATCGGTCAGGTCTACGCGACAAGCGTCTACAAGAACTCCCTGATCGCCCACTTCGACACCAGCCAGACGGCGATCGGGGTGATCTTCAGCATCGCGATCGTGATGCTCGGGTTGTCCGCCGCGATCGCCGGGACCTGGGTGGAGGCGAACGGGCCGCGTAAGGCCATGTTCGTCTCCGCCTGTTTCTGGGCGGCGGGCTTCCTGGTGGGCTCGCTGGGCATCGCCACGAAGCAGCTGTGGCTGCTGTATCTGGGCTACGGGCTGCTCGGCGGCATCGGACTGGGCATCGGCTACATCTCCCCCGTCTCCACCCTGATCAAGTGGTTCCCGGACCGGCCGGGGCTGGCCACCGGGTTGGCGATCATGGGGTTCGGTGGTGGGGCGATGGTCGCCTCTCCCCTGTCGCGGCAACTGTTGTCGTTCTACGACCCCGGCTACGACCCGGCCAACGCGGGGTCGACGGCGTCGGGCAGCGCCCTGGTGTGGCTGTTCGTGACCCTCGGCCTGGGCTACTTCGTGATCATGATGTTCGGGGTGGCGAACGTGCGGGTGCCGGCGCCGGACTGGCGGCCGGCCGGCTTCGACCCGGCGAGCGTGGCGGCGAAGCCGCTGGTCACCACGGCGAACGTGTCGGCGGCGAACGCGGTGAAGACCCGCTCGTTCTGGCTGCTGTGGGTGGTGCTGTTCTGCAACGTGACCGCCGGCATCGGCATCCTGGAACAGGCCAGCCCGATGATCCAGGACTTCTTCCGCGACAACGGCACCTCGGCGGTGACCGTCGCGGCGGCCGGCGGGTTCGTGGGTCTGCTGTCGCTGTTCAACATGGCCGGGCGGTTCGTGTGGTCGTCCACCTCGGACATCATCGGCCGCAAACCGATCTACCTGGTGTACCTGGGTGTCGGCATGGTGCTCTACGCGCTGCTGGCGCTCGTCGGGCAGACCTCGACGGCCCTGTTCGTGCTGTTGGCCTGCGTGATCCTGTCGTTCTACGGCGGTGGCTTCGCGACCGTGCCGGCGTACCTGCGGGACCTGTTCGGCACCTTCCAGGTCGGCGCGATCCACGGTCGGCTGCTGACCGCCTGGTCGGCGGCGGGGATCGCCGGTCCGCTGATCGTCAACGGGTTCCTCGACGCGCAGGGCGAGCCGGGCTCGCTGACCGCCGCGGCGTACCGTCCGGCGCTGTTCACGATGGTGGCTGTGCTGGCCGTCGGCTTCCTGGCGAACCTGCTGGTACGGCCGGTGCCGCAGCGCTACCACGAACCGTCGACGGAGCAGAACGCGCATCAGGATCAGAACGTGGACGAGGACACCACGACGCAGAGGAGTGGTACGCGATGAGTGAGGACAGCCGAACCGGGCAGCAGGCCCGGTTGTGGATCTCCTGGTTGGTGGTGGCGGCGCTGCTCGGCTACGGGGTCGCCCAGACCGTCGTCACCGCGGCGAAGCTGTTCACCCACTGAGCCGGATCCGGCGGTCTCCGACCGCGCGAAAGCCCGGGACCGGGTGGACGCGTGGTCAGAGACCGCCGGAGACGCGCAGCACGGTCCCGGTGGCGTACGAGGCGTCCGGGCCGAGCAGCCAGGCGATGGCGGCGGCGATCTCGTCGGGTTCGCCGGCGCGGCCCAGCGGGATGCGACCGACGGCGGAGTCGGCGCGGTCGGGCACCCCGGAGTCGGCGTGGATGTCGGTGCGCACGATGCCGGGGGCCACGGCGTTGACCCGGATGCCCTTCGGGGCGAGTTCCTTGGCCAGGCCGACGGTGAGGGTGTCGGTGGCGGCCTTCACGGCGGCGTAGTGCACGTACTCCCCCGGGCTGCCGAGGGTCGCGGCCGCCGACGAGACGTTGACGATCGCCCCGCCGTCGGTGAGCCGGCGGGCGGCCTGCTGGGCGCAGAGGACGTAGCCGACGAGGTTGACGTCGACGACCCGGCGCAGGTCCTCGACGCGCAGCTCGGTGAACGGTCCGATCGGGCTGGTGACGCCGGCGTTGTTGACCAGGCCGGTGAGCGGGCCGAGCTGCGCGGCCGCGTCGAACAGGGAGTGCACCTGCTCGGGGTCGGTGGTGTCGGCGCGTACCGCGATGGCCTGTGCGCCGGAGGCCCGCAGGTCGGCCAGGACGGCGGTGGCGGCCGCCTCGTCGCGTCGGTAGCACAGGGCTACGTGGTGACCGGCGGCGGCGAGCCGGCGGGCGGTGGCCGCGCCGATGCCCCGGCCGCCGCCGGTGATGACGGTGACGGGTGCCACGGTGCCTCCCGGGGGGTCTGACGGCTGCGCGTTGGTCGTGCCGACGCTACCGTGACCGGCGCGGCTCGGTCGTCGAGAGGAGAGTCACATGCATCGGGCGTTGGTGCTCGGCGGTGGCGGGGTGACCGGGGTGGCCTGGGAGTGGGGGCTGCTGGCCGGGTTGGTCGCGCGGGGCGTGCCGGTCACCGAGGCGGATCTGGTGGTGGGCACGTCGGCCGGTTCGGTGGTCGGCGCGCAGGTGTGCTCCGGGTTGCCCGTCGAGCGTTTCTACAGCAAGCAGTTGGCGCCGCCGTCGAGTGAGCTGGCGGCACGGTTGGGTTTCGCGACCCTGGCGCGGTTGATCTGGGCCGGTGGGCGGACCCGCGACGCGGTGCGCTCGCGGGCCCGGATCGGGGCGATGGCGGTGGCGGCGCGTACCCAGTCGGAGGCGTCGCGGCGCGCGGTGATCGAGGCCCTTCTGCCGGATTGGGAGTGGCCGCGGCGGCGGCTGCTGATCACGGCGGTGGACGCGTCGTCCGGTGAGTTCGTGGTGTTCGACAGTGACAGCGGGGTGTCCCTGGTGGACGCGGTGGGCGCGAGTTGCGCGGTGCCCGGGGTGTGGCCGCCGGTGACGATCGGCGCGCGCCGCTTCGTCGACGGTGGGATGCGCTCGAGCGTGAACGCGGACCTGGCGGCGGACGCCCGGGCGGTGCTGGTGCTCGCGCCGACGTCGGCGGCGTTCGGGCCGATGCCACGGCTGTCGGCGCAGGTGGACGCGTTGCGGGTGGCCGGGTCGCGGGTGGTGGTGCTGACGCCGGACGCGGCGGCGCGCACGGCGATCGGCCGCAACGTGCTGGACCCGGCCCGGCGTGCGGGCGCGGCGCGAGCGGGGCGGGCCCAGGCCGACGTGGTGGCCGACGAGGTGGCGGCGCTCTGGGCGTGATCGCTTACGCTCACCGCGCGGTCGATCAGACGACGGTCGATCGGACAATGGAGGTGCGCGGTGGCGGGTGTGGGTGTCGGCGACGAGGTGCAGGATTTCGAGCTGCCGGATGAGACGGGCACGCCGCGGCGGCTGTCGGAGTTTTTGGCGGCCGGGCCGGTGGTGCTGTTCTTCTACCCGGCGGCGATGACCCGGGGGTGCACGGCGGAGAGCTGTCACTTCCGCGACCTCGCTGCGGAGTTCACGGCGCTGGGTGCGACGCGGGTGGGCATCAGCCGCGACCCGGTGGCGAAGCAGGCCGAGTTCTCGAAGCTGCACGGCTTCGACTATCCGCTGTTGTCGGACGCCGACGGCGCGGTCGCGCAGCAGTTCGGCGTCAAGCGGCGGGTGCCGTTGGGGCCGTTGAGCATGAAGCGCATGACGTTCGTCATCGGCACCGACCAGCGGGTCATCGAGGTGATCCACAGCGAGGTCAGCATGAACGAGCACGCGGACCGGGCGCTGCGGGCGCTGGGCGGCTGAGCGGGCGTCAGCCCCGTGCGGCGGGTGTCGCAGCCGGCTGGTATCAAGACAGCAATCAAACAGGTGTACGGAAGAGGGTTGTGATGGATGCCGGCCAGGGTTTGTCCACTAGCGAGGTGCAGAGCATCCGGGAGTCGTTGGCGGCCGGGCGTAAACCGCGGGTGGTGTTCACCGCGGCGGCGGGGCAGATCGCCGGTCAGGTCGGTCAGGTGATCGAGCTGACCGACCCGGAGGTGTCCGACGAGTTCGTGGTGGTGCGCTTCGGTCGCGACGAGTTGCCGTTCTCCCCCGCCGACCTGGCCGTGGCGCCCAAGGGCGTCACTCGTCGGGTGGTGGAGCCGAAGCCGGAGCCCGAGCCCGAGCCGCCAGCGGTGGCCGCGCCGGAGTTCGTGTTGGACACGCCGCGGGTGCCCGCGCAGCGACAGGAGGAGCCGAAGGTGGAGCAGACGGAGAAGCCGCCGGCGCGGCGGGCGGTCAAGGCCGTCAAGCCGAAGGGCCCCGCGGGTCTCACCGTGACCTTGGCGTACGCCGACGGTGAGTGGACCGTCGCGGCGCAGCAGGGCAGCAAGGCACTGGCGAAGCCGTACGTGGTGAAGCCGGCGGAGGCGTTGAAGATGGTGGCCCTGGTCGACGTGCCGGGGGTGCAGGAGGCGGTGGAGCAGATCCTGGGCACCGAGCGGGCCGAGGCGGAGCAGCAGGCCGAGAAGCTGCGCGCCGAGCTGGCCGAGATCGAGGCCCGGCTGGCGGAGCTGCGCGAGGCCCGCTGAGGCGGGTCAGTGCCGGCTGTGGTGGTGCAGCAGTCGGGTGAGCAGTCGCGTCAGCTGCTCGCGCTCGGTGGCGGACAGCGGGGCGAGCAGGTCGGCTTGGACGCGATCGAGGGTCGCGCCCATCCGGCGGGCCTCGTCGGCGCCGGCGTCGGTGGCGCTGATGACGTTGCGGCGGCGATCGGCCGGGTCGGGGGCACGCACCACGAGCCCTCGGCCGGCCAGGTCGTTGATGGCGGCCACCACGTCGCTGCGGTCGATGCCGCAGCGACGGCCGAGGTCGGCCTGACTCGCGGGCCCGTCCTCGGCCAGGGTGGCGAGCAGGCGGTAGTGGTAGCCGCGCAGGTCGTGCGCGGCGAAGCCCTCGCTGAGCAGGCGGGCGGCGTGACCGGCGGTCTGGTTGAGCAGCCAGCTCGGTGTGGTGCTGAGCCCGGCGGGTGACTGCGGGGCCGCGTTCTCCATGCGCCGTAGCCTACCAGTAATCGTTGGCGCGACCCACGATCGGGTGTTACGTTGGTGGGACCAACGTTGGTTCTGCCAACGTGTCGAAGGAGGCGTCATGTCCACCATCCCCACCCTCAACGGCCAGGTCATCGGCCACGCCCACTACGCCACCCGAGCCCTGCTCGAACGGGCCACCGCTCCCCTCGGCGTCGAGTTCAACCAGTTGCTCGCCCTCAACGTCCTCGCCAACGGCCCGGCCGAACGCGCTCACCTCACGCACCGGATCACCAGCACCCTCAAGGTCGACGAGCAGGAGGTGCAACGGGTGCTCACCACCCTCGTCGACGCGAACCTCGCCCAGGCCGACCACGACGCCGACACGCCACGGCTACGGCTCACCGACGCCGGTCACGCCGTGCAGGCCCGCATCGCCGACGCCGTCGCGAACATCAGCGCGCGCCTCTACGCGGACATCCCCGCCGACGAGGCGAGCGCCGCCGCCCGGGCGCTCACCCTGGTCACCCAACGCGCCAATGCCGAACTGGCCGCGACCCCGACCTGACGGGCACGAGCCCGACGGTGCGCGGGTCGGTCCTGCCCGCGCACCGGGCCGGACCCGGCCAACCTGTCAGCGGCCGACGTGCCGCGTCCGGTCGGTCAGAAGTAGTCGAGCAGCTGCGCAGGGCCGCCGACGCCCAACAGGTCCAGGGCGGTCGGGTCGGCGTCACCGGCACACTGCAACAGGCCGGCCTGCGCGACCGAGCGGGCCCGCGCCGCCCCGGCGTAGAGCAGGGCGAAACCGCGTACGTCCAACCGCAGGTCGGCCTCGCCGTCGACCCGGGTCAGCTCGGCGGCGCCGTCGGCGACGGTCAACCGCCAGGTGCCGGTGTTCCACTCGGCGAGCGCGTCGGTGAGGCCGAAGTCGACGACGCCCCGGGCGTGGGCGGGCCACCCCCGCGCGCTCACCGCGCGGGCGACGTCGACCGGTCGGTGCATCCACAGGTCCCGCTCGTGATCGCGGGCCGACTCCAACGGCAGGACGGTGCTGACGGCGTCGCCGTCGAGCGGACACAGCCGCAGCGTCGGCGCGACGCTGGCCCAACTGCCGAGCACCCCGACGATCTCCCGGGCGGCCTCGGGGGTGACGGCCAGGGCCTCGTCGACGGTGAGCACGGAATCGGCGCCGTAGCCCCGGCCCCGCTGCCAGGTGACGTACCCGACCAGGTCGCCGTCGCGCTCGACGAGAGTGAGACCGTCGCCGGGCAGACCCCGGTCGGCGGCGAAGAAGTCGTACAGCTCACCCCGGCGGGTCAGCATGCCGTTGCGGTGCCGGGTGACCCGCTCGTACAGGTCGGTGACGGCAGGCAGGTCGGCCACCGTGCCGGCCCGCACCACCAGATCCGCAGAGGGCCGGTGCCGGGGCAGCGCGGCGGTGGCCAGATCGACGGTACGCAGCACACCGGCGGCCTCCCACCCGCAGGCCCGGTACGGGGCGGCGACTGTCGGATAGAGCGCGCTGACCGCCGCCCCCCGCTCGTGTGCGCCCCGCAGCAGCGCGGTGAGCAGGGCACGGCCCACGCCGCGACCGCGGGCCTCGGGGGCGACCGCCACCCCGGCGACGTCGGCGGCCGACACCGCCCGGCCCGACCACCACTGGTCGTGGTGCAGGTCGACGGCCTTGCCGACGAGCCGACCGGCGTCGTCGAACGCGCCGTAACGGGTCAGACCGGCGGGCGTGGCGGTGGTCTGCGCGGGCCGCTGCGGGTCGGAGCCGAACGCGATCCGGCCCAACTCCCAGGCGGCGTCGAGGTCGTCGGTGCTGAGTTCGCGTACGTGCACAGTGGCGGGCATCGGCACACCGTAGCGAGGCGCGTCCGCACCAACAGCCGATTTACCGCCGGGTGCGGCGGCCCCGACGCACCCCATCCCGGGCCGATCATGGAGTTGTGGTGGGCGACGAACGGCCCTCGTCGCCGCAAGTCAGGCACCACAAGTCCATGATCGGCGGGGCTGGCTCGCCAGGTCAGTGCTGCGGGATGTTGGCTACGCCGATGCGCTTGCGGAACACCCAGTAGGTCCAGCCCTGGTAGGCGAGCACGACCGGCGTGAAGATCACCGCCACCCAGGTCATGATCTTCAGGGTGTACGGGGTGGACGCGGCGTTGGTGGCCGTCAGCGTGCCGGCCGCATCCAGGGTGGAGGGCAGCACGTTCGGGAACAGCGCCGCGAACAGCGTCGCCACCGCCAGACCTATCGCCACGGCGGTGCCGGTGAACGCCCAGCCCTCGCGGCGTACCCGGGCGGCGGCCAGAGCGCCGAGCAGGGCGAGGGCCGCGCCGACGGCGAGCACGACGGCGGCCGCGCTGGAGCGGATGCTCAACGTCCAGGTCAGGAACGCGACGGCGAGCACGGCGGCGCCCACACCGAGGCGCACCGCGAGCGCGCCCGCGCGCTCGCGGATGTCGCCGGTGGTCTTCAGGGCGAGGAACACCGCGCCGTGGGTGAGGAACAGCGCGAGGGTGGTCGCGCCGCCCAGCAGGGCGTACGGGTTGAGCAGGTTCAGCAGGCCGCCGACGTACTCGTGGTCGGCGTCCAGTGGCACGCCGCGCAGGATGTTGGCGAAGGCGACGCCCCACAGGATCGCCGGCAGCAGCGAGCCGACCACGATCGCCGCGTCCCACCGGCGCTTCCAGGACGCCTCGGGGCGCTTGTGCCGGTACTCGAAGGCGACCCCCCGGGCGATCAGGGCCAGCAGGATCAGCAGCAGCGGCAGGTAGAAGCCGGAGAAGAGGGTGGCGTACCACTCGGGGAACGCGGCGAACATGGCGCCGCCGGCGGTGATGAGCCACACCTCGTTGCCGTCCCAGACCGGGCCGATGGTGTTGATCAGGACGCGGCGTTCCCGGTCGTCGCGGCCGAGCACGGGCAGCAGCATGCCGACGCCGAAGTCGAAGCCCTCCAGGATGAAGTACCCGGTGAACAGCACGGCGACGAGGAGAAACCAGATGGTGGTCAGTTCCACGATGGGCTCCGGGATCAGTAGGCGAAGGCGAGCGGACGCTCGGCGTCGTCGGTGTCGTCGGTGGGGGGTTGCTCGCTGACGTCCGGCACGCCGGCCTTGGCGTAGCGCAGCAGCAGCTTGACCTCGATCACGGCGAGGGTGGCGTAGATCAGCGTGAAGGCGGTGAACGAGGTGAGCACCTCGGCCAGCGAGACGCTGCGGGACACCCCGTTTCGGGTGAGCATCTCGCCGAAGACGATCCACGGCTGACGGCCCATCTCGGTGAAGATCCAGCCGAAGGAGTTGGCCAGCAACGGCAGCACCGGCATGGCCAGCCCGGCGCGCAGCAGCCACTTGCTGCTCGGGGTGCGGCCCTTGCGCTGGCTCCAGAGCACCAGCAGGGCGATCGCGCCGGCCGCCATCCCGAAGGCGATCATGAAGCGGAAGCTCCAGTAGGTGACCGGGATGATCGGGGTGTAGCTGCCCGCGCCGTACTGGGTGGCGTACTGGGCCTGGAGGTCGTTGATGCCGTGCACCGTGCCGTTCGGGTCGCCGGTGCCCAGGTACGACAGCAGGTACGGGATCTTGATGGCGAACACCTCGCGGCTGCCGTCCAGGCTGCCGATGGTGAGCACGGAGAACGAGGCGGGGCTCTCGGTGGTGTAGAGGCCCTCGGCGGCGGCCATCTTCATCGGCTGCACGTCCGTCATGATCTTGCCCTGGATGTCGCCGGTGAACAGCACGGCCGCCGAGGCGACCAGGACCACCCAGGAGCCGAACTTGGTGGCGAAGCGGTACGCGCCGGTGTCGGCGGAGTCGCGGTTGCGGATGACGTGCCACAGGCCGACCGCGACGACCAGCGACCCGGCGACCAGGAACGAGCCGGCCAGGGTGTGCGGGAAGGTGATCAGGGCGACCTTGTTGGTCAGCACGGCCGGGAAGTCGGTCAACTCGGCGCGTCCGCTGTCGGGGTTGATCCGGTAGCCGACCGGGTTCTGCATGAAGGAGTTCGCCGCGAGGATGAAGTACGCGCTGAGGTTCGTGCCGATCGCGGCGGCCCAGATGCTGGCCAGGTGCGCCCGCTTGGGCAGTCGGTCCCAGCCGAAGATCCACAGGCCGATGAATGTGGATTCGAGGAAGAACGCGACGAGCGCCTCGATGGCCAGGGGTGCGCCGAAGACGTCGCCGACGAAGCGGGAGTAGTCGCTCCAGTTCATGCCGAACTGGAACTCCTGCACGATGCCGGTGACCACGCCCATGGCAAAGTTGATCAGGAACAGCTTGCCGTAGAACTTGGTGAGCTTGAGATAGCGCTCGTTGCCGGTGCGGTGCCACATCGTCTGCAGGATGGCCACCAGCACGGAGAGGCCGATGGTCAGCGGCACGAAAAGGAAGTGGTAGACGGTGGTGACACCGAACTGCCAGCGGGCAACGTCCAACGCGTCCACCTGAAACCCCCAGCCATCCGTACTACGAGACGTAGTAAATACTACTGCTCGTCGTAGAAGGTTGGACGGCCCGCACCCTCCCGGGACCAATGACCCTGATCACCCGACCCGCCCTCGCGGCCCCGCCGGCGCGTGCGACGATGGCGCGCTGATGGACACCGCACACACCACCTGGCAGCCGCCGCTGATCTGGCGCGCAGCCCTGCTGCTGGCCCGGGGCCTGGTCGGCCTGCTCGCCCGCCTCGAGGTCACCGGCGACGTCCCGGCCCACCTTCGTCGCGGCCCGCTGGTGCTGGCCGCCAACCACATCAGCCCGTTCGATCCGGTGGTCATGGCCGCCGCCTGCCAGACCCGTGGCGTCGCCCCGCGGATCATGGCGACCGCCGGGCTGTTCCGCGCCCCGGTGTTCGGCGCCGCCATGCGCCACGCCGGGCACATCCGGGTCGACCGGGGCACCAGCGCCGTGCACCGGGCCCTCGACGACGCCGCCACCGCCGTTGCCCGCGGCTCGGTGATCCTCATCTACCCCGAGGGGCGCATCGGCCTGGACCCCGGCCTGTGGCCCGAACGCGGCAAGACCGGCGCCGCCCGCCTCGCCCTGGCCTGCGGCGCCCCGGTCGTCCCGGTCGCCCAGTGGGGCTCGCACGAGGTGCTGCCGTACCAGGCGCCGCGCGGAATGCTGCGCGGCGTCGCCCGCTCGCTGTGGCGTCGACCGGTGATCCGGGTGCACTTCGGCACCCCCGTGGACCTGGGCGAGACGGCTGCGGCCCACCCGGGTGCGGCCCGCCGCGCCACCGACCGGATCATCGACGCGCTCACCGACACCCTCGCCCCGCTGCGCCCCGACGAGCCGGACCTGCCCCGTCACATCGACCCGGGCCGCCCGAGCGACATCAGCCGGGCGCACCGCCGCCGCTCGGCCTAACGCCGCCTCGATCACCGACTGCGCCCTTAACCTGGTGCGGCGGGGCCGAGGAACGACTCTGCCCGCAGCGCCCGCCACGAAAGCAGGAGATCATGAGCGAGCAGACGGTGCTGATCACCGGCACGTCCACCGGCATCGGGCTGGAGATCGCACTCGGCTGCGCCCGCGCCGGCTGGCGCACGGTGGCCACCATGCGCAACGTCGGCCGTGCCGACCAGCTGCTCGCGGCCGCCGGCGCCGCCGGGGTCGCCGACCTGATCGACATACGCCGCCTCGACGTCACCGACGCCGACTCGGTGACCGCCTGTGTCGAGGAGGTGATCGGCGCGTACGGCCGGCTCGACGCGGTGGTCAACAACGCCGGCGCCGGGCACGTCGGCACCCTGGAACAGGACAGCGTCGACGACGTGCGGGCCGTCATGGAGGTCAACTTCTTCGGCGTGCTGCACGTCAGCCGGGCCGCCCTGCCACACCTGCGAGCCCGCCGGGGCAGCCTCGTCACCGTCTCCAGCGTCGGCGGGATCGTCGGTCAGCCGTTCAACGAGGCGTACTGCGCCGCGAAGTTCGCCGTCGAGGGGTACATGGAGTCCCTCGCCCCGCTCGCCGCCACCACCGGCGTGCGGGTGACCCTCGTCGAGCCGGGCGCGGTGGCCAGCGAGTTCGTCGCCAACATCGGCATCGACGCCGACGCCACCAGCGCCGCCGGGGTGTACGCACCGGCGCTGCGCGCGTACCTGGCCCGCACCGGGCAGGCGTTCGCCGCCGCGCAGTCCCCCGCCGAGGCGGCGGCGGTGGTGGTCGCCACGCTGACCGACCCGACGCCGCCGGTGCGGGTGCAGACCTCCGACGGCGCCCGGCAGTTCGTCGGAGTCAAGCTCGCCGACCTCGACGGCTCCGCCGTGGCGCGGATGACCGGCGGCTGGCTGGCCTGAACCCCTGGGGTCTGCACGACGCCGGGTCGGCGGTGCCGCTGGGCGACGGGGACAATGATCACGTGTCGCGCCGCCCTCTCGTCCTCGTCGCAGTCGTACTCCTCGTCGTCGGCGGCATCGGCTACGCCGGGCTGCGGACGGCGTACCACCACGCCAAGGACCAGCGGGACCTCGCCGACCTGACGCGGTCGTCACCGTGGTCTCGCGATCAGCTGTTGATCCCCGACGACGTGACCCGCGCCGGCGCCGTCGCCTGGCTGGAGCGTGGCGGCCTCGACATCGCCTACCCGCTGCGCACCGCTGACGGCCGCGCCGTGCCCGTGCTCTGGCGGTTGCGTGTGCCGCATCCCGCGAGCGGGCTACCCGACGGCGTCGACTGCGGCTCACCGCGGCTGCGCACCTGCACCGACCTGGGCGGCGGGAGCACGCTGATCGTGACTCACGAGACCGACAACAGCGACCCGTCCATCGCCCTCTATCGCACCGAGGGCGCCACCGTACGGGCGATCGAAGTGCAGGGGCCGGACCCGGTCGGAGTCGACGAGTTGACCGCCGCGCTCACCCACGCCCACCGGCCCAGCGACGCCGAACTGCTGGACCTGTTGCGCCACGACGGCTACCACACCGACTGGAGCTGAGACAGGCAGGAAGATCGACTCGGATTCCTGCAAACCGGGGCATGCCCGCGCCGCGGACGCCCCGACTTTCAGGAATCCGAGTCGATCACCGGGCGGGGCGGGGCGGCGGCGCGAGCGGGCGACAGACGCCGGCCGGCCACCCGCCGGCCACCAACCGAGGGCATACTGCGTCGCGTGTTGACCCGATTCGGCTACCTCGACGCGCCCGCGCCGCTGGCGTTCGCCCACCGTGGCGGCGCCGCCGAGGGCGACGAGAACACCACCGAGGCGTTCGCCCGGGCCATCGGGCTGGGCTACCGGTACGTGGAGACCGACGTGCACGCCACAGCGGACGGCGTGGCGGTGATCTTCCACGACCCGACGCTGCTCCGGGTCACCGGTGAGGCGGGACGCATCGCCGAGATGCGCTGGGCCGACCTCGCCTCGGTGCGCGTCGGCGGCGCCGCCGTCGTACCCCGGCTCGACGAGGTGTTGGGGGCGTGGCCGCAGGTCCGCTTCAACATCGACGTGAAGGCCGACGGAGGCGTCGAGCCGACGGTCGCGACGGTGACCCGGGCCGGCGCCGGCGACCGGGTGCTGCTCGCCTCGTTCAGCGACGCCCGGTTGACCCGGCTGCGCGCGCTCACCGAGGGTCGGGTCGCCACCAGCCTGGGCATGCGCGGCGTCGCCCGGCTGCGGCTGGCCTCCCTGCACGGGCGGCCACTGCGGCTGCCGCCGTCGGTGGTCGCCGCGCAGGTGCCGCCGCGCTACGGGCGGGTGCCGGTGGTGGACCGCCGGTTCCTCGACTACTGCCACCGCATCGGCCTTCAGGTGCACGTCTGGACGATCGACGAACCCGCCCAGATGCACGAGTTACTGGATCGTGGCGTGGATGGCATCATGACCGATCACGTCGGCGTGCTGCGCGACGTCTACCGCAGCCGCGGCCACTGGGCCGCCTGAGGATCGAAGGACCCCCGATGGCCGAGACCGTGACCCCCACGGTGGACGACACCCCGCCTCCGGCGAGCACTCGCCGGGAGCGGCGCGGCTGGTACATCTACGACTGGGCCAACTCCGCGTTCCAGACCACAGTCATCACGGTGTTCCTGGGCCCGTTCATCACCACCGTCGCCGAGTTGGCCGCGGGGTGCGAGTTGGGCGCGGACACCTGCGACGGGTACGTGCACCCGCTGGGCATCCGGGTGGCGGCCGGGTCCTACTACCCGTACCTGATCTCGCTGTCGGTGTTCCTCACCGTGTTCGTGCTGCCGGTGATCGGGGCGATCGCCGACCGATCGGCGCACAAGAAGCGGCTGCTCGGCGGCGCCGCATTCACCGGTGCCGGCGCGACCATCGCGATGATCTTCGTCACCGGTGACCGCTACCTGCTCGGCGGGGCGCTCTTCCTGGTCGCCAACATCTCCTTCGGCGCGGCCGTCGTGGTCTACAACTCGTTCCTGCCGCAGCTCGGTGGCCCGGACGAACGCGACGGCATCTCCAGCCGTGGCTGGGCGCTGGGCTACCTCGGCGGTGGCCTGCTGCTGGCGTTCAACCTGGTCGCGGTGACAATGTTCAGCGAGGACGACAACCCGCAGCGCACCCTGGACCTGGCCCGCTGGTCGATCGTCTCCGCCGGGGTGTGGTGGGCGGTGTTCACCCTGGTGCCGCTGCGCTGGCTGCGGGAACGCCCCAGCGCGGCGGCGGCGCTGGCCCGACGGGGCAACGTGCTCACCGACGGGTTCCGGCAGTTGGGCCACACCCTGCGCGAGATCAAGGCGTACCCGTTGACGCTGTTCTTCCTGCTGGCGTTCCTGGTCTACAACGACGGCATCCAGACCGTCATCACCCTGGCCAGCCAGTACGGCACCGAGGAGCTGCGACTGGACCAGAGCACCCTGATCATCACCATCCTGCTGGTGCAGTTCCTCGCCTTCGGGGGCGCGTTGAGCCTCGGCGCGTTGGCCCGGCGAATCGGCGCCTGGAAGACCGTGCTGCTCAGCCTGGTCCTCTGGACCGGTGTGATCATCGGCGCGTTCCGGCTGCCGGCCGAGGCGCCGGTGCCGTTCATGGTCCTCGGCGCGGCCATCGGCCTGGTCCTCGGCGGCAGCCAGGCGCTGAGCCGATCGCTGTTCAGCCAGCTCATCCCGGCCGGCAAGGAGGGCGAGTACTACGGCTTCTACGAGATCAGCGACAAGGGCACCAGCTGGCTCGGCCCGCTCGCCTTCGGCCTGGTGTTCCAACTCACCGCCTCGTACCGGGTGGGCCTGGTCTCACTGCTGATCTTCTTCGTGGTCGGGTTCCTGCTCCTCGCCGCCGTGCCGATCCGCCGTGCCATCGTGGCCGCGGGCAACACCCCACCCCGGGTGCTCTGAGCACGGGTCCCGCGCCCGACCGATCCGGGCCGGTCAATGGGCTAGGCTGCCCGACCGTGACCGACGACGCCGCCACCGCCCCGACCTGCCTGGCCCACCCGTTCCCCGGCCAGCCACACGCCCCGGCCGGGTGCGCGGCCGCGCGCGGGCTCGACGGGCGTCCGGTGCACGCGGCGGCGTTGAAGTTCTTCTGGGGGCCGATGGACTGCGGCAAGTCCACGATGGCGTTGCAGATGAACTACAACCACGCCCGGCAGGGCCGACGCGGTCTCGTCACGACCCGCATCGACAGGTCGCTGGGACCGCAGGTCACCACCCGCATCGGCCTGGCCCACGAGGCCATCGAGGTCACCGACGACCTGGACCTGCGGGCCCTGGTGCGCGGCCGGTGGGCCGACGGGGTACGCGTCGACTACCTGATCTGCGACGAGGCCTGCTTCTACACGGTGGAGCACGTCGAGCAGATGGCCGAACTGGTCGACAGCTACGACGTCGACGTGTTCGCGTTCGGCCTGGCCACCGACTTCCGCTCGCGGATGTTCCCCGCCGCGCAACGCCTGTTCGAGCTGGCCGACGAGGTGGCCCGCATCCAGGTCGAAGTGCTCTGCTGGTGCGGCCGCGAAGGGCTGCTCAACGCCCGTGTCGTCGACGGGCGGGTCGTCCGTGAGGGCGCCCAGGTCGTCATCGGCGACACCGTCGACACCGCCGAGGTGCGCTACCAGGTGCTCTGCCGCCGGCACTACCGCAGCGGCGACCTCGGCCCCCGCGACTGAGGCATCGCGGGTGGCCGGCCGCCCCCGTGCTGGGGACGGCCGGCCATTGGTACGGGTGGATCAGCCCACGCAGACCTGCTGCGCCCTGATGTTCCATGCCCCGGCGAACGGGGCGATCTCCCATCCGGTCGCCTGAGCGGTGTCCAGCGTCGCGCTGGGCACCAGGGTCGTCACCGAGCCGGCCCCGGTGAGCCCGTTCAGCACGCCGCCGACCCCCGCGGTCTGTGACCCCGCCGGGCAGGCCGGCGTCGTCATGGGCTTCGGCGAGGTCGCGTTGAGCCCGCTCAACGCCTCCGTCAACGCCATCGCCGGCAGCGGGGTGGCGCAGAACGCCTGGGTCTGCAACGTGAAGTTGCCTGGCGCGCCGAACACGTACGCGGTGCTCGACACCGAGCCGAGCGCCGGGGTGAACGCCAGCTCGTCGATCGCCACCGCGCCGTTGGCGTTGTCGATCCGGTACCCGCCGCCGAAGGTCTTCTTGCCCGGCGGGCAGACGGCGGTGATGCCCACCTTGTCGAGGGCGTTGTTCGCCGATGTGGTGGTGACCAGTTGCAGGCCGGCCACCGTGCCGGCCGGTGCGCAGACCGCGAACGCGTTCACCGACCAGGGCACGTTCGTGGCGTTGGCCTCCACCCCGACCACGGTCACCGTGTGCAGGGCGGCGTCGGCGTACATGCGGGTCATCAGGACGTCGCCCTGACCGTCGTTGATCCGCCCGCCGGCGCCGACGACCTGGTCGGCGCCGTTGCACGAGATGGGCATCGTCTTGGTGTTCGTGGCGTCCAGGACGCTGGTGGCGGCGACCCGGTACAGGCCGACCGACGCCTGCGCCGGGGTCGCCGGTGCGAGCAGCGTCGCCGCCGCCATGCCGGTCAGCACTGCCAGACCAGCCAGTTTCCGCTTCATTGGATTTTCCCTCCGCACTGCCTCGTCGACTGTCGACGACGGCTGTGGGATCAGACTCCGCACGGTCGTCAGGAGGGCGTCAGCAGCGCGTCGTACTGACGCCACGATGACGTGCGGCTGCGACTCTGCGCGCGACGTCATCGTGGCGTCGGCGGGCTCCGGACGGGGCCTACGAACAGGAGGTTCCATCATGCGTACCCGAGTGGCGGCCGTGCTGGCTGCCGTACTGCTCAGCGGCGGTCTCGTCGGCGTCGGTGGCGTCGCGGCGCACGCTGACCCGAACGCGGATCCGTGCGCCAGCACCGACGGTGACCCGATCATGGGCACCGAGGGCGACGACACCCTGCGTGGCGGCGGCGGACCCGACGAGATCTATGGACTCGGCGGTAACGACACCATCTACGGCGGCGGTGGCGTCGACACGATCCACGGTGGTGGCGGCGACGACATCATCTTCGGTAACGGCTGCGGGGACATCATCGTCGGCGGGGCCGGCGACGATCTGCTGGCCGGGCTCGACGGCAACGACTATCTCTCCGGCGCCAACGGTGCGGAACTGCTGATCGGGGAGGCCGGCGTCAGCATCTGGGGCGTTCTCACCGACGGCGACGCCCTCGACGGTGGTTCCGATGTGGACACCTGCGCGGAGGACGACGAGTCCGACCCCAGCATGATCTTCTACTCGTACGTGGACACCCCCGCGGGCAACGCGAACCTCTACAGCTGCTGACCGGCCCGTCTGCCCAACACAGCAGGGTCCGGGGGCGGTGCGTCGATCGCGCGCATCGCCCCGGACCACCTCTCGAACGCCCTGCGGGCCTCGCCGTGCCGGCCGGCGTCGATAAGCGTCGCGACCAGCGTGTGGTGCGCCCACTCGTCGTAGCCGTCGGCGTCGAGCAGCCGGACCAGGGTGGTGGCGGCCCGGTCGGCCGCACCATCGCGTCGGTGAAGGCGGGCGAGTTCACGCAGCGCCCGCAACCACACCGAGCGGGTCTGTTCCCGCAGCCCGTCGGCCCAGTCCTCGTACGGCTCGTCGGCGAAGGCATCCCCCTGGTAGGCGGTGGCCACCTCGGCGAGCAACTCGCGGGCTCGCGCCGGGTCACCGTCGCGGCCGAGGCGCTCGGCCCGTGGCACGTCGGCGAGGAGGCGCTCCGCGTCGACGACCACCCGGGTCAGGTCGACGCGGACGCCGGTCAGGTCGGCGCGGACGTACCGGTCGACGGGCCACCGGCGGGGCGGGTCGAGCACGGCACGCACGGCGGACAGCAGCACCGACAGGCGATGCGCGGTGCGTCTCGGCTCGTCGTCGGGCCACAACAGCTCGCACAGCTCCGCCCGCCCGATGGCACGGCCACGCCGGGCGACGAGGATCTTCAGCAGCGTACGGGCCTGCCGGGACCGCCACGCCGGCAGCGGGACCTCCCGCCCACCGACGACGACCTCGAACCGGCCGAGCACCCGCACCTCGACGGCTCCGCTCCCGGCGGAGGTCTCGGACAACTGCCGCCCGTCGACCGTCTCGACCCCGAGCGCCACCAACCGGTCGGCGGCCACCTGCGCCGCCGACCGCTGTGCGCCGTCGGCGCCGGGGACGCGGCCGAGCAGAACGACGGTCTGCTCGGCGGCCGGGACCGCGCCCGCCGCCTGCCAGATCTCCGTGGCCTCCAGCAACGCGGCGCGGCTCGCGGCCGGCTCGGCGGCGACAGCGGCGGTGAGCTCCAACGCCTCGGCCAACGCGTCGGACTGCCGACCGGTCCGGGCCGCGCCGACCGCTTCGGCCGCCCGCCGCCGGGCCAACCCCAGATCACCCCCGGCGTACGCCACCCAGCCCGTCGCGGCCAGCGCCGACGAGAGCAGGTACGCCGGCGCCAGACGGTGCGCCTCGTCGGCGGCGGCGCGGGCGGCCGCGAGGTCGGCGCCGACGCCCTCGCAGCGCAGCCGAGCCAGGCCCACCAGCGCCGGAATGAGCACCTGAAGGTCTCCCACATCACGGGCCAGCTCCACCGCCTCGGCGAAGGCCGCCAACGCCTCCTCGCGACGGCCCAGGCGGCGACCGACCTCGGCGATCCCGTAGACACCGGCCGCCGCCCGGC
Source organism: Micromonospora sp. NBC_00330 (assembly GCF_036136635.1). Taxonomy (NCBI): domain Bacteria; kingdom Bacillati; phylum Actinomycetota; class Actinomycetes; order Micromonosporales; family Micromonosporaceae; genus Micromonospora; species Micromonospora sp. NBC_00330. Next base: position 2,311,746 of record NZ_CP108012.1, on the reverse strand, counting down.
GCAGTCCCAACCGTTGCGAGACCGAGGTGGACCGGCTGAAGTGCAGCGTCGCCTCCTCGTAGCGGCCCAGCCGCAGCAACGCCTCACCGGCGTTGTGCAGCGCGGTCACCAGCACACCCGGCGGGCCGGCGAGTTCCGCCGCGCGGACGGCCCGCACGGCGGTGGCCAGCGCCGACGGGTAACGGGCCTCCCGCAGCAGGCAGTGCGCCTGGTTGACCAGGACACGCGCCTGCTGGACCAGGTCGCCCGCGCGTTCGGCCGCCGCCAGTGCCTCGGCGAGGTGCCCGTCGCGGCGGGTGCCGGACGAGGTCAGTGCCGCCGCGATGTGCGCCGCCGCCAGCGGGCCGTCCTCGGTGAGGTGCTGCGCCACGGTGAGCGCCCTGGTCGCCGTGGCGATGGCGTCCTCGACCTGGCCGAGCTGGGCGAGGGTGCTGGCGCGGCAGGCCAGCACCAGCACGTCGTCGGGGCCGGGCGGGGTGACCGTCGGCTGTGTACCGACCAGGTCGAGCACGGCCAGGGCGCCCGCGTAGTCGGCACGCAGGTACGGCACCATCGCCGCCCGCCAGAGCAACCGTGCCGGCCAGCGACGATCCCGCTCCGCCTGGGCCAGCAGCGGGGCGAAGACCCGTGCCGCCTGGGTCACCGAGCCGGACATTCGCAACGCCTCACCGTGGATCAGCCGGATGTCCGGGCTCTGCTCGGCCTGCGGTAACGCGGCGACCAGGTCGGTGACCTCCGGCGCGCCGCCGGCGGCGAGCATCTGCCCGCCCTGGCGCGCGATCAGGTCGGCGCACCGTGCGGTGTCCCCCGCGTCGTGCAGGGCTCGGGCCGCCGCCAGCGGGTACGCGTTGGTGAGGTACCAGTCGGCGGCGGCGTCCAACCGACGGCGTTCCGCGGCTTCGGGCCGGGCCGGTTGCTGCGCCAACACCTCGGCGAGCACCCGGACCAGGTGCACCGTCGGCGGGGTACGACCGGGGCGCCGGCGGGGGTGGGCGACCAGCAGCCCGGTGCGGGTCGCCCAGCGCAGCGCCGCCGCGGTGCCCTCGGTCGTGGCGTGACCGTCGACGGCCGCGCACAGCGGCGCGCTGATCGGGTCGAGGTCGTGGACGCGACCGAGTAGCCGCGCCACCGACGGGGGCAGGTCGGCGAGGACCTCCTCGCGGGCGAAGTGCCCACCCGCGGTGCCGGGCTCGGTCAGGGCCGCGAGCAGCTCCCGCCGGCCGACGCCCTGCCGGCCGAGGGCGTCACCGGCGAGGTGCACCCACGCCGGCCAGCCGGCGGTCAGCTCGTACACCAGGTAGGCCAGGTCGCCGTCGGGCACCGCGTGCTCGTCGCGCAGGATCCGGGCGACCGCGTCCCGGTTGAGGGCGAGCGTCTCCGGCCCGCGCTCGACGACGGGTACGGCGCAGGCGCTCAGCGTCGCGGCGGCCAGCGGTTGCCGGGCCGCCAGCGTCACCGCCGGCTGACCCGGCAGCGCCGTCAACAGGCGTACCAGGGTCAGTTGGTCGTCGTCGGTGAGCGCGGACACCTCGTCCACAGCGACCCGCTCCGAGGGCTGCGTGGCCGTGGGCGGGTGCGTGGCGTGTGAGGCCGCCTCGATCAGGTCGGTCGCCCGGTGACAGGTCGTCGGGCCGTCTCCGCCGATGGTCTCCAGGGCGGTGCTCTTGCCGTAACCGGCGGCGGCGACCAGCACCAACCACCGCTGTGGCCAGGTCTGTTGCGCTGTCGTCATCGGGTCGCCTCCGCTCGTCCGAGCACTGCGGAAGGTCACCCGGAGGGCCGGTGACCCACGCTAACCACCCGCCGGCCCGCCGACGGTGCCGTTGTCCTAGAACCGACCCGATGCGGCCGGACGGTCAGGACGGCTGCCGGGCGGCGGCCCGGACCCAAAACCGGTCGGTCAGGATCACGGCGACCGTCACCGCCAACGCCGCCGCGGCGCACACCGCGACGGGTGCCCCCAGCACCACCCCCACCGGCATCAGCGCCAGCAGGACCACCACCGCCGTGACCCGGCTGACCGGCAGGGTCCGCCACAGCAGCGCCTTGTAGGCGGCGTGCCCGGCCAGGAACAGCGCGGGACCACCCAGGGTGAGCAGCACGTCGACAGTGGTGGCCGGCGCGGCGGGCTCCCGCAGCAACCGCTCGTCGGCCGCCGACGTGACGACGACACCGGCGACGATCAGCGGGTGCAGGAAGTTGAACGCGACTCGGCTCAACGCGCCGGTGCGCTCCCCGGCCTGGGCGAAGACCTCCGTGGCAGCCGGGGCCGAGCGGGCGAAGTACACCCACCACAGCGCCACCGAACCGCCGAACGCCAGCAGGAACGCCCCGGACGTCACCAGGTCCACGTGCGACGTGAGGGTGCTGCCGGTGACCAGGATCGACTCTCCCAGCGCGATCAGGACGAACGCCGCGCACCGTTCGGCCAGGTGCCCACCCTCCACCATCCACCGCTCCGGTCGGCTGCGTCCCCGTCGTGGCAGCGGATAGCCGATCGAGAGGCCGACCACCTCGATCACGATCACCGCTGCCCACACCGCGTCCCGGGCGGCACCGCCGACCAGCCCGCCGACGACCACGAGCACCGACGTCCCGGTGATCCACGGCAGCGACTGCTGAAATCCGGCCACCAACCACGGGCTGCCCTGCACCGCCCACAACGCGAACAGGGTGCGGCCCACCTGCACGATGACGTAGACCAGCGCGAAGAGCAGGCCGGTCGAGCCGAACGCCTCCGGGATCGTCGCCGACAACAGCAGGCTGCCCAGCCCCACTCCGATCAGCATCGTCCGCACCGGCCCCTGGTCCGGTTGCAGCCAGTTGGTCAGCCAGGTGGTGTAGACCCAGACGAGCCACACCAGCGCCAGCAACAGGCCGGTACGGCCCGCGCCCCGCCAGTCCAGGTGCGCCAGCAGGTAGTGCGACAGCTGGGTGATGCTGAAGATGAAGACGAGGTCGAAGAAGAGTTCCGTCGAGGTGGTCGGCTGCACCCCCTCGCGTGGTCGCAGCAGCTGTGGGCGTGTCGGGGCGGCGACCGGGGGCCTAGAAGGGGTCACCGCACACCCGCCAGTTCCCGTCCTCACGGACCACCGGCAGGCGACGTTCCTCGCTGAGCCCGCCGTCGCGGGTCACCTTCACGGTCACCGTGCCGTGCGGTCGTCCGCTGCGGGTGGCGACCGACACGTCGGTGATCTCGTAGTCGGTGACCATCGGTGGGGTCCGCACCCAACTGGTGAAGCCGATCGCGCTCCAGCGGCTGCGCGCGTCCTCGCAGAGCCGCTCGTACGCCCGGTCGCTGTCGCCGAGGGCCACCTCGCTGAGGAAACCGTCGGCGGTCTCCCGGATCGGGCCGGCGGCCTGCCGGACGGTCTGCAGGTTCCAGGCGCCCAACCCGGCCACCCCCACGCAGCACAGCGCCACGCCGAACCCGGCGAACGCCAACCCGGTGCGCATCGGGCGGTGACGCCGGGCCGGTCGGCTCCACGACTGGCCCGCACCCACGACTACCGACCGTAGAGAAGACGCTCACGCTGACGGGCGACAAGCCGGAAACTGGGTGCGCCCGATGGGCGGGTGTGCCCTGTTCGCGGCGGCCCCGCATCGTCTACCGTCGGCGCACACCCCCGAGCAGTGCCAGGAGCCGATCGATGAGCCGCTTCGTGCAGCCGGTACCACCCCCCGTCGACCCGTACGCCGGCGATGGCCTGCTGCGGTCCTGGCTGGAGCGTCACCTCGGCCCGGGCGGGCACGCCGCCGCGAAGGGCCGTCTCGCGGACCTGGCCGCCGACGTCACCGGGCCGCTGCGCGCGGCGCACGCCGACGCGGAGGCGCACCCGCCGACGCTGGTCCGCTACGACCCGTGGGGTGCCCGGATCGACCGCATCGACACCTCCGCCGGTTGGCAGGCGCAACGCGCCGCCGCCGCCCGACACGCAGTGGTGGCGCTGCCCTACCTGCCGGACGCCCGGGGCACCTGGGGTGCCGCCGCGCGGGTCGTCCAGCACGCCCTGCTGCACCTGTACGGGCCGGAGTCGGCGACGTTCTCCTGCCCGGTGGCGATGGCCGACGGGGCGGCGGCGCTGCTCAGCATGCCCGACGTCGACGCCACGGTCCGCGACGCGTGGCTGCCCCGGCTGATCTCCACGGACCCGGCCACGGCGATCACCAGCGGGCAGTGGATGACCGAAGCGCAGGGCGGCTCCGATCTGGGCCGCTCCAGCACGCTGGGCCGACCCGCGGCGGACGGTTCGTGGCGGCTGACCGGGGAGAAGTGGTTCTGCTCCGCCGCCGACGCGGCGATGGCGGTGGCGCTGGCCCGGCCGGAGGACGCCGGGCGGGGCAGCCGGGTGCTCGCCCCGTTCCTCGTTCCCCGGTACGCGGTCGACTCACCGCTGGCCGACGGCGCGGCGCCGGGCGCACCCGCGCCGGGCGTCACGGTGCACCGGCTCAAGGACAAGCTCGGCACGCGGGCGCTGCCCACCGCCGAGATCGGCCTGCGCGACGCGTACGCCCTCCCGTTGGGTGATCCGGCGGTGCCCGGTCTGGTCCGGGCGATGACCCTGGTCGTGGTGACCCGGGTGCACAACGCCGCGGCGGCGGCCGGCGGGATGCGACGGGGTCTCGCCTACGCCCGCGCGTACGCCGAGGTGCGGCACGTCGCTGGCGGCCCGCTGGTGTCCTCGCCCCTGCACCGGGCCACCCTGGGCACCCTCGCTGTCGACGCGGCGGGCGCGTTCGCCCTCGCTGGGCACGCCTTCGCCCTGCTCGGGCGGGTCGAGGTCGGCGCCGACCCGGAGGCCGCGGCGGAGCTGCGCATCGTGGCGCCGTTGGCGAAGCTGGCCACCGGCCGGCTCGCCGTCAGCTCCGCCAGCGAGTACGTGGAGAGCTTCGGCGGGGCCGGCTACGTGGAGGACACCGGCGTGCCCCGGCTGCTGCGCGACGCCCAGGTGCTGCCGATCTGGGAGGGCACCACCAATGTGCTGGCCCTGGACGTGCTGCGCGCGCTGACCCGGGAGGACGCCGGTGCGCCGCTGCTGGGCCGGCTGACCGCCGCCGTCGACCTGGCGCGACCGCTGTCGCCGGTGCTGGCCGACACCCTGGCCACCGCCGCCGCGCAGTTGGAGGAAACCATCAGCGCGGTGACCGTCGACCCGGGCGCGTCGGCGGTGCTCGCGGGCGCTCGTGGTCTGGCGTTGCGCCTGGCGTACGCGCTGACCACCGCGTTGCTCGTCGAGCACGCCGCGTGGGGCGACGAGCAGGCGGAGTTGGCCGCGCGGCTGTGGGCGCGCCGCTGGCTGCGGCACGAGGAGATCGCCGAGGACGCCCACCACCACCTCGACCTGCTCTGCTGACCGGCCGGCGCGAGCGGACGGGTGGGCGCTCATGTCGGTGCTGATCGAGCTGGGTGACGACAGGGGCGCGCCCCTGGAGGAGCGCCCGCCACCGCCGCAGGTGTCCCGCCGGTGGCGGGTGGCGGCGCTGGTGGCGGCCTGTGTGCTGCTCGGTGGTGCCGCCCCGACCGCGCGCCTGACGCCTCAGGTCGGGCCGGCGGTGCCCGCCCGGGCGACAGTGCTCGGCGCGGGGCCGCTGCTGCTGGTCGTCGACCCCGAGCCGAACCCGCCGACGCTGAGCGCCTACGACTCGGCCGCGCCGGACGGCCCGCCGCGGTGGCGGGTCACCGTGCCGCCCGCCGCCGGGTGGTCCGCCGAGGTCGCCGGTGACCTGTTGCTGCTGGTCGAGCGCGACCAGGCGCTCGGGGCGCGGGTGACCACCGCGCGGTCCTTGCGTACCGGCCAGCCGCTGTGGCGGCGACCCGAACGGGTGTCCGCGGCCGGGAACGAGGCGGTCGCGGTGCGCGAGGTGCGCAGCGCCGCCGAACCGGGTCGGCGGGTCGAGGGCACTGTGCACGGCGTCGACCCGGCCACCGGCGCGACCCGGTGGTCGGTCCCGCTGCCCTCCACGGCGGTGCTGCGGGCGCTGCCCGGCCTGCCCGGGCGGGTGCTGCTGGTGCAGGACGACGGGTTGGTCCGGCTGCTCGACGCCCGTGACGGCGCCGAACGCGGGCGGGGACAGCTTCCGCCGGCCGACTACGGCCCGGACAATCCCCAGGTCGTCGGCGCGCATCTGGTGCTGCGCCACCCGAGCGGCGGCGCGATGGCGCTGACCGGCTTCGACCTACCCGGGCTGGTGCCGCGCTGGCGGTCGCCGGTGCAGCCGGGTGACCTGGTCCTGCGGCCCTGCCAGGGTCTGATCTGCGGGCAGGACGAGCGGGGACGCTGGGCGATCGACGCGGGCACCGGGGTACGAGTGTGGACGTGGCCGGCCGGAGCGCGGTGGCGCACGGTGGCGGGCCCACGGGTCGCCACGGAACCCCTGGTGGTGCTGGGGATGGCGGAGGACGGCAGGCGTTCCCTGATCGCGACGGTGGGACGCGACGGTCATCGGGTGTCCGCAGTGCTCCCTGCGGGTGTGACCGACTGCCGCCGGCTCGGCGCCGGGTTGATCTGCCGCGACGGCACGGCCCGCGTGACGTTCTGGCCCCTCGACGCCCCCTGACCCGTCTCCTGGCCGGTGTCGCGGGCCGGAGTTGTCGGGCCCCGGCGGCATACTGCCGGCGTGACAACTTCTGCCGACCTCGCGATGGTCAACCTCGACAGTTCCGATCCCGCCGGCCACGCCGCGTTCTACCACGAGGCGTTGGGCTGGGAGGTCACCCACAGCCAACCGGAGTACGCGATGATCAGCTCCGGTGGCGTCTCGATCGGCTTCGGCCTGGTCGAGGGCTACCGACCGCCGTCCTGGCCGGACCAGACCGGTGACAAGCGCTACCACCTGGATCTTTACGTCGACGACCTGGCGGCGGCGGAGGAGAAGTTCGTCGCCGCGGGCGCGTCGAAGCCGTCCTTCCAGCCCGGCGGCGAGCGGTGGGTGGTGCTTCTCGACCCGATTGGGCAGCCGTTCTGCATCTGCCCCCGCCCGCAGAGCTGAGACGGCCCGGCGCAACGACAGAAGGGGTCAGCATGGCCGTCACCCTCGTCAACCCGGACGGGTTACCGAAGCCGGATGTCTACCGCCAGTTGTCGATCGCAACCGGGTCCAAGCTGGTCTTCCTCGCCGGTCAGGTGGCCCGCGACGCCGAAGGGCGCAAAGTCGGTGAGGGAGACCTCGCCGCCCAGGTCGAGCAGTGTTATCTCAACATCGGCACCGCCCTGGCCGCGATCGGTGGGTCCTTCGGCGACGTGGCGAAACTGACCATCTACGTCGTCGACTGGTCGCCCGACAAGATGCCCCTGTTGGGCGAAGGCGTCGCTCGGGCGGGTGAGAAGCTGGGAGTTGACCTGGTCAAGCCCATCACGCTGCTGGGTGTCACTGCTCTGGGCGAGCCTGATCTCCTCGTCGAGGTCGAAGCCACTGCGGTTCTCGACTGATCGACAACCCGACGTCGGGCGTGCGGCACTCAGCCGCGACGACGTGACCGGGCCGCCCACACCGCGTAGGCCGGGTCGCGGTCGAGGTTGTGCCGGTCCCGGTCGTAGCGGCGGGTGGTACGCGGGTCGGCGTGCCCCATGGCGTCCTGCACGTCCTCCAACGGCACGCCCTCCGAGCGAGCCGTTGTGGCGAAGGCGTGCCGCAGCGAGTGTGGGGACAGCTTCGCCCAGGCCGGGATGCCGGCGGCCCGGGCGAGCCGACGGACCATCCGGAACACCGAGTGCCGGTCCAGTCGGGCACCGCTGGCGGTGACCAACAGCGGGCCGGTGAGCTGCGGCACCGGCACGCCGGTGGCGGCGGCCCGCTGGGCCAGGTAGGCGTCCAGGGCGTGCCCGGTGCCGGGGGTGAGGGCGCGGCGACGTTGTTTGCCGCCCTTGCCGATGAAACGCACACTGCGGTGGCCGCGTTCGGTGCCGAGGTCGGTCAGGTCCAACGAGATCAGCTCCCCTACCCGTAGACCCAGGTCGGCGAGGAGCGCGAGCGCCGCCCGGTTGCGGACGGCGGTCGCGCCGGTGTCCGCGTCGGCGGCGCTGAGCAGGGCGTCCACCTCCTCGGGGGTGAGCCCGACGGTGGCGGAGTGGTCCCTGTCGACGCGGGGGCGGTCGGCGCCGGAGACCGGGTTGGCCGGGACGGCGCCCAGTTTGACCAGGAAGTCGTACCAACTGGACAGCGCCGAGAGTCGACGTGCGACGGTCGCCGGGGTCAGTGGTCGGCCGCTGCGCGCGCCGACGCTGCTCTCCAGCGCGCGCGCGTACTCGTTGACGTGCAGGAACGTGGCCCGCAGCGGGTCCAGGTCGTGGCCGGCGCACCAGCGGAGCCAGCCGGTGACGTCACGCCGGTAGGCGTCGCGGGTGTGCTCGGACAGCCGCCGGTTGCGCAGCCACGCCTCGGTTACCTCGACCGGCCCGCTCGGCAGCGCGGGTGGCGCGGACGGGCGGGCGAGCACCGGAGCATCGGAGAACACCATGTGAAAAAGGCTCTCAGCCTCGGGTGGGATCGGCGTGCAGGCGCGCCGATCCCACCCGTCACCGTGTCGGATCAGGCGTTGATCTCTCGGCGGGCGGCGCCGTTGGCCTGGATGGTGACCCGGCGGGGCTTGGCGCGCTCGGCGACCGGGATGCGCAGCGTCAGCACCCCGTGCTCGTAGCCGGCCTCCAGCTTGTCGGTGTCGAGCGTGTCGCCGAGGAACAGTTGCCGGGTGAAGGTGCCCATCGGGCGTTCGGCGGCGACCAGTTCGACGCCGTCGCCGGCGGGCCGGCGACGCTCGGCGCGGACGGTGAGCACGTTGCGTTCGACTGTGCAGTCGATGGTGTCCGGATCGACCCCGGGAAGGTCGAACGCCGCGTAGAAGTGGTCGCCGTCGCGGTAGGCGTCCAGGTGCATCGTCGCGGGACGGGCCGCCGTACCGAAGAACTGCTCGGCGAGCCGGTCGATCTCGCGGAACGGGTCGGTACGCATCAACATGGTCATGCCTCCTCGGTTCTCCTGGCCGAAGGTGATGAGTTGAGCCGGGGCGACTCAACTTCCTCTTCTTATTTAGCGTGTCCGCGCGCCGACGTCAACTGGTCAGGACAGCCGCTTCTCAAACCAGTGTTCGGCGTAGGGGCCCCGCGAGTACGCCGGGATCTCGGCGTAGCCGTGCCGGGCGTACAGGGCGCGGGCCTCGACCAGGTCGTGCCGGGTGTCCAGCCGGATCCGCTCCGCCCCGGCCGCGCGGGCCTGCTCCTCGACGGCGGCCAGCAGCGCCGCGCCACCACCGGCGCCGCGGTGCTCGGAGCGGATGAACACCCGGGTGAGCTCGGCCCAGCCGGGTTGCCAGCGCAGCCCGGCGCAGCCGGCCAGGTCGGGGCCGTGGTGGGCGAGCAGGAGCAGCCCACTCGGCGCGGTCAGGTCGTCGCTGGGCATCTCGGCCAGCGCCGCGTCGACCTCGCCGGGCAGGGCGGGGCGACGGTGATAGCGAACCACCATCTCGGTCATGTACTCGCGCAGCAGCAGCACCGCGTCGGGGTGGTCGGGCCGGCTGGTGCTGGTCGTCCAGGTGGGCCGGGCGGTAATGGTCACCTGTTGATCATCACCGCCCGGTCAACGGTTTTATCCGGTCGCCCCGGTTCGCGTACTCGGCGTCGCCGGATCGCCGACCCGGAGCAGTGGCCAGTCGGCCAGGTCCCGCAGCAACTGCCGGTCGTGGGTGGCCACGACGACGGCGGCGCTCGTCGCGCGGATCGCGTCGGTCAGCTCGTCAGCGAGGGTCGACGACAGGTGGTTGGTCGGCTCGTCGAGCAGGATCAGTGTGGGCCGCCCGGCCAGCACCAGTGCCAGGTCGAGACGGCGCTGCTGCCCCTGTGACATCCGCCCGACGGGCGTACGCGTCGTGGTGGTGTCCAGCAGCCCGAGCGATCCGAGTGACACGGTCTCGGCGGCGGGCAGCACCCCGCGCGACACCAGTCGTCCGACCTGGCGGGCGTACACCTCGTCGGCGGTGAGGTCGGGGGCCTGCCCGGCGGTCTCCTGGGAGAGCCGGGCGACCCGGGCCTCCCTCGCCGTCCAGGCGTACCCGTCGGTGGGTTCGAGCGCTCCGGCGAGCACCGCGAGCAGTGTGGACTTCCCAGCCCCGTTGGGCCCGGTGACGAGCAGCCGGTCACCGCCGTCGATGGTGAGGTCGACCGGCCCAGGGAGCCGCCCGTCGACGGCGACGCCCTGCGCGCGTACCTGCGGCGCGCCCTGCCGTACGCCGAGGACCGGCACCCGCAGCGTCGGCGGTGGTTTCGGTACGTCGATCCGGTGTGCCTGGAGGGCGTCCTGCTGCCGGTTCAGGGCCTGTACGACGCCCGGCGCGCGGGACTGGCGCTGGTGCTTGCCGGTCCCCTTGTCCGGCCGCCAGCCGGTGGAGAGTCGGTCGCGGGCCTTCGACACCGCGTCCTGGAGTCGTCGACGCTCGGTCTGCTGCTGCTCGTACTCCTGCTCCCAGTGCTCCCGCTCGCGGCGCCGCGCGCCCTGCCAGGCGTCATAACCGCCGGCGTGGAGCCGTGCTTTTGCGTCGTGGGTGGGGTCGAGGTCGAGGAACCGGTCCGCGACGTCGCGCAGGAGCGCCCGGTCGTGGCTGACGATGGCGAGACCGCCGTCGTGCTCGCGGAGTCGGCGGGTCAGAAAGTCCAGGCCGTCGGCGTCGAGGTGGTTGGTCGGCTCGTCGAGAAGTAGCACGTCGTGGCGCGCGCCGAGCAGGCACGCCAGCCGCACCCGGTAGCGCTGCCCCACCGACAACGTCGCCAGGGGACGGTCGCGGTCGGTGCAGGCGTCGAGGGCCTCGAGTGCCACGTCGACGCGGCGTTCGGCGTCCCACGCGTCGAGCCGGGTGGCCGTGTCGAGCGCGATGGCGTAGCGGTCCTCGGCACTCGGATCGCCGGCGGTCAGGGCGAGGGTCGCCTCGTCGAGCGCGGCGAGGGCGGTGAGCGACGCGGCCAGCGCCTCGGACGTGAGGGTGCCGACCGTCTCGCCGTCGCGGGCGGGCAGCTCCTGGCGGGCCAGGCCGATCGTGCCGGCCCGCAGCACGGTGCCGTCGTCCGGTGTGATCAGCCCGGCGAGTACGTGCAGCAGTGTCGTCTTGCCGCGACCGTTCTCGCCGACGACCGCCACCCGCGACCGGGTGGAGACGGTGACCGAGACGTCGGTCAGGACGCGACGGGACCCGCGGGTCACTGTGATGTTCGTGGCGCGCACGTGCGCGCTGTCGCCGGCCTCGGCCGGCAGGGAGATGATTTCGGGGTTCAACGGTGCTCCGCAGCTCGCGATGGAGCCGGGCAGCAGCTATCGGCCGCCCGGCGGGAACCGGGACGGCGAGCGCGAATTCAGCAGAGGAAGGGCGCCGCCGTCAGCGGGCGGAGCGGACCTTCTGCGACCAGATACCTCGTGCCATGACGGCGATGCTAGCAATCTCGGCGCATCGACTCACGAGGGTTTCGCCCACCCCGTGGTCAGCGCGACACGAGGTGGGCGGGGGGAATGCCAGCGGGCTGCCTAGCGGCGCGGGCGGGGCAGCAGGGCGATCAACGCGACCGCCACCGCCACGTGTGTCGCGCCGAGGGCGAGTTTGGCGCCGCCGGTGGCGTCGACGCTGAGCACGGGGACGAAGGACAGCGCCGTCACGACGATGGCCAGCGCGATCCAGACCGGTCGGGCGACCCGGCTGGCGAACCGTTCCAGCAGCGCCAGCGCCGCCCAGCCGAGCAGTGCGGCTCCCAGGGCGATCATGACGATCGCGCCGGCCCCGATGACGGTGGCGGGCTGACCCGGGCTCTCGACTGTGTAGTCGACTCCGGCCAGCGCGCCGATCGCCCAGATGGCCAGGGGTGCCACGACGGCGGCGGCGACACCGAGGGCGCGGCGGCGCAGTGGTGAGGGTGCGGGGGTCGTGACGGTGGCAGCACTCATGACGGGCTCCTCGTTCAGGGGAAACGAACGAGTACGACCGTAACAGATAGTCTTGTTCGGAACTATCTTTCTCGGAACTAACAGCCGGAGCGGGCCCCCGGCGCGTACGGGGAGGTGTTGGCCAGTGGTCCGCTCACCAGTCCCAGGAGAGCCCGCAGGAACACCTCCCGGTCCTGCTCGGGCAGGGTTGCCAGCAGGTCGTCCTGGATGCGCCGGACCACCTGTTGCGCCTGTTGCAGCACCTGCTCCCCCGCCGGAGTCACAGCGACCATCCGGGCACGCCGGTCGGTTGGCACCGGACGGCGCTCGGCCAGCCCGGCCCGCTCCAACTGGTCGAGCGTCACGACCATCGTGGTCTTGTCCACACCGCACCGCTCGCCGATCTCCCGCTGGGTCAGCTCACCGGTGTGGGCCTGCGCCAGCACGTAGTGCGCCCGCGGCGAGATGCCCAGCTCCGCCAGCCCGGCGGCGTGCTCGGTCTGCAACGCGTGACTCGCCCAGGAGAGCAGGAACAACAGGTCCGGCGGGCCGTCGGAGGGCGTGCAGGAGGTCATGCGCCGAGGCTAGCAAGATCCTCCGCAACGAGACGGTTCGCGCGGCGGACGTTCAGAGCCGCTGGTAGATGCCGTGCTCCCGGGTGAGCAACTGCTCGTCGATCAGATACCGGCGCAGCGTCGCGTGATCCGACCCTCCTGCGGCGCACCACGGCTTGAGCGCGTCGTCGACGGCCCGTTCCGGATAGCGGGTGCCCGGCTCGAACGACTGCTCGGCGATGTGCGCGAGCAGGACCCTCCGTCGACTCCGCTGCGCCGGCAGACTCACCAGGACGCCCGCGCGCAGGAAGGTCCGCAGCACCGGGTCGACGCCGGGCTCGGCGTCGTCGGCCGGGCCGCTGTCGCGCGCTGCGGCCCGCAGCGACGCCTCGTCGGCCGCGAGCGCGCCGTCCGCGCCGGTGACGAGACCCGCGTCGGTGAGCCGGCGGACCCCGGTGAGCACCACCCGCGCCGGCAGGCAGGCCCGCTCGGCGACCTCGGTAGCGCTGGTCGCGCCCAGCACGATCGCCGCAAAGATCCGTCGCCGTCCGTCGTCGGCCAGGGCTCCGGCCAGCACATGCGCAGTCACGCCGGTCACCCTCGCATCAGCGGTACGCGGACCGCCAGGCGATTTTCGGCCCCGTTCAGTCGGTCTGCGGCGTGCTCTGTGGCTGTTCGGCGACGAGCAGCACCCGGCGCAGCAGGTCGGAGAGGTGTCGCCGCTCGGTCGCGGTGAGCGCGCCGAGCAGGCGGTGCTCCTCGGCGCCCTGGACCTCCATCGCCCCGCGCCACGCGGCCCGACCCGCCTCGGTGAGTTCCACGTCGACGCGTCGACGGTCGACTGTCGACGGAATCCGTTGTACGAAACCCCGCCGCAGCAGCGCGTCCACCCGCGCGGTGATCGAGGCGGGGGCCATCGTGAGGTCCACGGCGAGGTCCGAGGGTGCGGCCCGGCCACCGCGACCGGCCAGGGCGTGCAGGGTGTCGTACTCGTGGGCCGGCAGGTCGAGGTCGACCAGGACCCGCTCCTTGACGGCCCGCAGATGCCGGGTCAGTCGGATCATCCTGGTCACCGCCCCCTCGACGTCCGCGTCGAGGTCGGGCACCACTGGCAGCCAACGCTCGATGTGCCGGTCGACGGCGTCCGGAGTGGTGGTCACCGCGCCAGCTTACCTCAGCACCGAAATATTCGTTGCCGAAATATTCGACGTCGAAGTATGTTGTGGCCATGGCTCACCCCCTGCGCAACCACTCCTTCCGGCTGCTGTTCCTGGGCCGCACCATCTCCGCCCTCGGCGACGCGGTGGTGCCCGCCGCGCTGGCGCTGGCCGTGCTGCGGACCACCGGCTCCACCGGCGCACTGGCCGTCGTCCTCGCTGCGTCGGTCGTCCCCCGGCTGGTCCTGTTGCCGCTCGGCGGGGTGGTGGCCGACCGGTTCGACGCCCGCCGGGTCGCCCTCCTGGCCGACCTGGTCCGCTGCGCCACGCAGGTCGCGGTCGGCGTGGAGCTGCTCGGCGGCGACCCGTCACTGACCACAGTCGTGGTGGCGTCCGCGCTCGGCGGCACCGCCTCGGCGTTCGCCATTCCGACAGCGTCCCCGCTGGTCGCCGGCACCGTCGAACCGGCCGACCGGCAGAAGGCCAATGCCATGATGGGGATCACCGCCAACACCAGCCGCCTCGCCGGTCCGGCCCTGGCCGGCGCGCTGATCTGGGCCGCCGGGCCCGGCTGGGCGTTCATCCTGGACGGCACGTCGTTCGCGCTCAGCGCCGCGCTGCTCGCGCTGGTGCGGGTCCGCCACGTGCCGGTGCCCCGCCGTTCCGTCCTCGCCGACCTGCGGCACGGCTTCAGCGAGGTACGCGCCCGCGACTGGTTCTGGACCAGCCTGCTCGGGCACGGCGTGTGGAACGGCGCCGCCGCCGTGCTGATGACCCTCGGGCCGGCCGTGGCCATCGACCGCCTGGGCGGCGAGACGACCTGGGTGCTGCTGTTGCAGGCCGGCGCGATCGGAATGCTCACCGGATCGCTGCTGGCCGGGCGGGTCCGGCTGCACCGGCCGGTGCTGCTGGCCAACCTCGGGCTGGCCTGCTACGCGGCCCCACTGTTCCTGCTCGCCGTCGCCGCGCCCGCCCCTGCGGTGATCGCCGCCTACGCGGTGGCGCTGACCGCCCTCGGCTACCTCAACCCGGTGTGGGAGACAGTCGTGCAGCACCACTTCCCGCCGGAGGTCCTGGCCCGGGTCACCTCGTACGACTGGCTGGTGTCGCTGGCCGCCATGCCGCTGGGCTACGCCCTGGCGCCGTTGGCCGCCGACGCGTTCGGCGCACCCGTCCCGCTGGCCGTCGCGGGCCTGCTGGTCCTCGCCTCCTGCGCGGGCACCGCCCTCGTGCCCGGCGTACGCCGACTCACCTGGCCGGCGGCCCCGCAACCGCAACCGGCCGACCCCGTCGTCGTCCGTTGATCAGATCGTTCGTCGATGCGACGGCCGGGCCACCCACGACGAAGGCTCCCGGCCAGTGCCGGGAGCCTTCGTCTGATGTGGTCGGTCAGCCGGCGTCGCGGGCCATCGCGACGAAGCCACGCCACGATTCTGGGCTGAACGTCAGCGTGCCGCCGTCGCGGTCCTTCGTGTCACGGACCAGGACCACACCCGGAAGGTTGTCGGCAACCTCGACGCAGTCACCGCCGTTGCCGCCGCTCCTCGTGCTCTTCCGCCACCGCGCACCGGTCATGTCCATGATGCTGCCGCTTCTCTGAGAAGTTCCAACGAGCGCCCTCGGGGCAGGGCCTCGCCGCGAATACGCTCCCACCGTCGTTCCAGGCTAACAAGATCCGACGTTTGATCGAGGATCTGCGCCCGTGCCGCGCTGTCGACGTGCGCGACCCGTGACCCGTCCGGCATGTCGGCGATGGTGAACGGTCCGTCGAGTCCGGGGTAGCTGGGCGCGTCCGCCGGGACGATGTGGAGTTGCACGGCGCCCGTCTCGGCGTGCCCGAGCAGGCGCGCGAGTTGCACCGCCATCAAGGCGCGGTCGTCACCGACACGCCGCCTCAGCACCCCCTCGTCCAGCACGGCGATCAACAGCGGCCCGCCTCCCCGGCCGAGGATCGCCTGCCTGTTGATCCGCGCCTCGGCGAACTCGGCGACCGCCTCCGGTGTCAGCACCCCGCCGGCCAGGGTCGCCCGGGCGTACGCCTCGGTCTGGAGCAGCCCGGGAACCCACGCGAGCTGGAACGATCGCAGCGTCACGGCCTCACGTTCGAGGTCGACCCACGGCCGGAACCACACCGGCTCACGGCGACGGACCACGTCCGGCCACAGCGCGTCGGCGTCCTTCGCCAGCAGCCCCGCCACTGTCGCACGGTGTCGACTCTGGGGAATGTGCCCCGGGTTTGCCCACCTGGCGACGGTCTTCGGGTGCACACCGAGCTGACCTGCGAGGCTCTCGGCGGTGTGACCCGCCGCGGCCAGCGCCGCGACAAAGGCGTGGTTCATGCCGTCCCTCCCCTGGAACAAATCCGCTGCTCCGAGAAGATTAGTTAACGCTGTGTGTTTGTCCAGCAACCCCCGGCACAGTGCGGTGTAGACGGTGCAGCGACGAGGAGGAGAAGCTGTGTGGAACGAGGTACGAAGCGCTCTCAGGGCCGGGGTTCTGTTGACCGCCGCCGCGAGCGAACCCATACCGGTTCGACGTTTCGCGACAGTGGGGGTCGGCTGATGCCTGAGCGTCCCAAACACTCCCCTCTGCGCCCGTCGTGGCGCTGCCCGGTCTGCGGCATCCTGTGGCCCTGCTCGGCCGCGAAGCTGCGCCTGCTCGGCGAGTACCGCGAGGATCGACCGGGCCTGTTGATCCACCTGGCGAAGGTCCAGGAGGAAGCCACTGCCGACCTCACCAAGCTCAACCCGGACGTCGCGCTGCCCGACCTGACCGCGCGTTTCGTCGGCTGGGCGGAGGCCCGCTGAGCTGTCGTCAACCACCTCCGGGGGGTCGGTACGCGTCAGCACGATGCGGGAGACTGACTGTGTGACGACAGGCCCCGGGATGAGGCCGGCCCGATGAGCCGACCATTCAGGATCGTCGTCGCCGTGCTCGCCGCGGTGGGCGCCATCCTGGTGTACCTGGGGGTCACCGCCGAGGTCAACTCCCTGTCGGGGCCGATCACCGTCACCCGGACCGCAGTCGACTTCCGGACCCTCGTCGCGAAGGGGGTGGTCTTCTTCGCGCCCCTCGACCTCATGACCGCCCCCATGATGGACGCGGTGACGCCGCTGATCCGCTGGCTGGTGATCCTGCTGGTCGGGGTGTCGACGTACCTGGCCTGCGGCCTGGTCACCCGGCGGACGCACCCGTTCGTCGCGGCGATGGTCGGCGCGGCCGCCGCCCTCACCGCCACGGCGATCGGGGATCTGCTCTGGTGGGCCACCCTCGTGGTTCGCGTCCACACCGCCCCCGCCGGTTGGTACGCCAACGAGGCGCTGGACACCTCCACGCTCCTCGCCAGCGCGCACCTGACGCTGACCGGCTGGACGTCCGACGCCCTCTTTCTCGGCTGCCTGTTGGCGGGCGCGAACGCCTCCCTGGTGGGTGGCACCAGCCTGGCCATACTGCTGCTGGACCGGCTCAGGAAAGACACCGACGAGGGCGACGACAGCGCGCCGGCAGCCCGCGTTCCGTTGATCGGCGACGGGCGAGGACGCAGCGCGAACCTTGCCCTGGCCGGCGTTCTTCCGGTGCTGGTGCTCATCCTGGTCAACGGCACCCAGGCGGTGTGGGACAGCTACTCGGGGAGAGGCTTTCTGGCGTTGCTCAGTGTGTTCCTGTCCCGCCCCGCCCTGTCCCCACCGCCACGCGTACGCGACGACGTCGAATATCTACTGACCCACGAGATCGATCCGAATCCCCTGTCGATGGACGTCTGGGTGCACAGGTCGGTGCTCGCCCTCGCCCTGCTGGTGGTGCTGTGGCTCCTGCTGTGGGCGCTGCTCGCCGGCCTGCCGAACTCCGGGCACCGCCTCGGGCTCGTCGTCGTCTGTTGGGGAGCCACGATCGCGGCGTCCGCGCTGACCGCGGCGTCCGACGTCCTCGTCGACTGCGCCATCTCGGACTCCCCTACCGGCTGCGCGCCCTGGCAGTCCCTGGGCCTGCAATTGACCTCAGCGCTGCGGTTCGGCGCGGCCTGGGGTTGGCTCGTCGCACTGCCCGTGCTGCTGGCCCGTCGGCTCCTCGACACCGACACGTCCACCGATACGCAGGAGACTCCGGTCCATGAGTCCACGTAACAAGCGCCCGCGTCGCCGTAAGGCCGTGCCGCCGCCCGCGCCGGCAACCGTCGCCTGGTGGAAGCGTCCCGTCACCTGGCTGCTGACGATCGTCGTCGGTGCCGTCGCCACCTGGCTCGGCGCCGTCGTCCTCGGCGCGATCAGCCAGTGGAAGCCCGCGAACGAGCTGGCCGAGCAGTTGGCCGGGCGGGGGCCTGTCGTCGTCCTGGACGTGAAGCACGTTCCCTACCCGCAGGAGGGCGCGCTCGACTACGTCTACCCCGCCGGCGCCGACCTGGCTCGCCTGGACGCCAAGCGGCCGGACGATCCGACCGTCGAGGCCGGCGCTGTCGACGTCGAACGGAGCACCTGGGAGATCACCCTCGTCGGCACCCGGGACGAGGCCGGCGAGGCCGTCGACCTCCGGCCCGTCCTCGTCGAGCCCTGCCGTCCCTCGCTCACCGGGATCCGGGAGCCCAACGAGTCCCAGGGCGACTCCAAGAAGATCGTCCTCGTGACACATGTGGACCGACCGAATCCCCGCATGCTCGTCGACGACCCGGATGGCGAGGACACCGGTGCCCCGTTCTTCTCCACCCACAAGATCACCCTGCCCAAGGGTGAGAAGAACGTCGTCCAGGTACGAGCGCTCAGCGCCAAGCAGCACTGCCGATGGCGGCTGGAGCTGGACTACCTGGCCGACGGGCGGCGCCAGACGATGGTGATCTCGGCACCCGGCGACGAGCCGTTCGAGGTGACCGGGCGCGCTGACGACTCGGCCTACACCGGGTTCTACCTCAGTCCGTTCGACGGTTGTCGGGCCAAGGACGGCACCGAGACCGATCGGCTGCGCATCACCGGCGCCGAGTACGCGCAGATGGTGCGCGACGGGCGCAGGTGCCCCTACTGACCGCTGGCCGTCCACCACCCGCGCCACCCGGATCACCGGCCCACACCCGATCACCGGGTCCGACCCGCCGGGCAAAGTTGCCGGACCGGTAAACCCCGCGAGCCCACCTGGTGTCTTGCTGGTTGACGAGGCCGGGAGGTCAGATGAGGGATTCGCGCGGGGCGGAGTTCGACGACTTCGTTCGCTCACGGTCGGGGGCGCTGCTGCGGGTTGCCTTCCTGCTGACCAGTGACCGGCACGCGGCGGAGGATCTGCTTCAGGAGGTGCTGGAGCAGATGTACGTGCGCTGGCGTCGGGTGCAGAGCAGCCCGGAGGCGTACGCGCGGCGTGCGCTGGTCAATCGGTCGATCAACCGGTGGCGGTGGCGTGCCCGCCGCCCGGAACAGTCGCTGGGCGACCACGACGGGGTTGCCCGGGACCACGCCGACGCGGTGGCGGTTCGCGAGCTGGTCGTCGGGGCGCTGCGGGCGTTGCCGCCTCGGCAGCGGGCCGCTGTCGTGCTCCGTTACCTGGAAGACCTGCCGGTCGTCGACGTCGCGGCGGCGATGGGCTGCTCCGAGGGGGCGGTGAAGAGTCACGCCTCCCGTGGGGTGGCTCGGCTGCGAGAGGCGCTGGCCGGATCGAACCTCGTCATGCCCATCACTGGACCCGGGAGTTCGCGATGACCATGAACGACAGTGACGTACGCGGCATCCTGCATCGCGCGACGGATGACCTGGTCAGCCCGCCGGGCCTGCTCGCTGAGGTGCGTCGGGGTGGGCGGCGGCGGGTGGTGCGCCGGCGAGCCGTGTTGGCGGCGGTCTGCGCGGCAGTGGTGGCAGTGCCCGTGGCCGGCGTCCTCGACCTGCCCGGCACCACCGGAGATGCACCCGTCGCGTCACCGCTGCTCGACCAGCCCACTCGCGGTGATCTGGCCGCCGACGAGGGATACCTGCGGCAGGTCCGCCGGGTGTGGCAGCGCCGGATCAAGGAGGTCGGAGATTGGACGCGCGGCGAGCCGCACGTCGTGTGGGCAGGAGGTACGCCTGCTGGCCCGGCCGCCTACGTCGCCCAGGCCACCGCACACGGCACGACCGTGGGGTTCGTCGAACCGACCGCCGGCGGCCCGCGCGTCCGCACCCTGACGCAGGCCACCGACAGCGAGACAGACGGCCTCGAGCAGGCGGTACTGCTCGGACCGCAGCGCGACGTGCTCCTTGTGCTCGACTTCGGGCAACCGGTGGAGTTCTCCGCGCAACTGCGGTCCATGCCCGATGGCAAGGTCGAGCGGACCTTCGAGCCGGTGGTGTTCCGAGACGGTGCGGCGGTGTTGCCGGTGCCGCCACAGCGAACCAAGCTGACCGTCGCGCTCTCCCGGACTCCCGTTGAACGGCAGAACGCGATTCACATCGACGGCACGAGCGAGATCTACTTCCCCGACAACAAGGATCGGCCCGCACCACCGCTTCTTCGCCACACGTTGCCCGGCGCGGAGCAGGTCTGGGGCACCGACCCGGCCGCCAAAGAGGTGAACGCGCCGACCGAAGCCCTCGCCGAATACATCGACCCTGTCGGAGTGCACACGCACAACGGCTCACCCCTCTTGTGGGTCTACGGGGCAACCCCCGACGGCCGGCGGCTCCTCGTGGAAACCGTCCAGTACGACGACGACCCGTCCCGCGTCATCGCGCTGCTCGCCCCCAAATATCTTCCGTTCGAAGCGGTGGCCAGCACGACCGCGGACTGGTCGGCACCCCTCCCCGTGCGGCTACGACTGCCCGACAACCAGGGCATTCTCGTCGCCGCCGAGGGTTCGGCGCTGAGCTACCGGATCGGCGACGGTCAGTGGCAGGACGCCGGCCGCGACGCGGCGCTCCTGCCCGCGACCGCTACCGAGGTACGGGTCACCGACGCCAACGGGACCACCACCGACGTCCCGGTCGCTTCCTGAGTCAGCTCCCCGACAACCGTAAATACCGCGCTCACCGACGCGTCGATGGCTACCTTCACCTACAGGCTGGTTCACCCGTCCCGTGTATCGGCGGCACGACGCCTCACCGCAACCCTCGGCGACAGGGGAAGTTCGAGATGTCCGGCGCAGCGTCCGCCACGGCGGACGCTGCGCCGTTGCGTCCCACCCAGCTGCTTCGTCACAACAGGCCGTTCCGAACGCTCTTCTCGGCACGGCTCGTCTCGTACGCTGGCGATTCACTCAGCCTTGTCGCGCTGATCTTCCATGTCGCCGAGACGACGGGTAAAGGGCTGGCAGTCGCGCTTCTGCTCCTTGTCGGAGACTTCGCTCCATCCCTGTTGGGTCCCTTCACCGGCGCCCTCGCCGATCGGCTCAATCTCCGACGGTTGATGGTCGTCTGCGAACTCATCCAAGCTGTGGTTCTGCTGGTCATCGTCCTGACGATGCCCTCGTTGCCGATGCTGCTGGCTCTCGTCGCGGTTCGCGCCACCGCGTCACAGCTCTTCCAACCGGCGTCTCGGGCGGCAGTGCCCGCCCTGGTCGGTGACAGTGACCTGGAAACCGCCAACTCCACCCTCGGGTTCGGCTCCAACGCGGCGGAGGCGGTCGGTCCCCTGCTCGCCGCGGCCCTGTTCCCGCTGGTCGGACTGCGTGGTGTGCTGCTCGTCGACGCCGTGTCGTTCCTGGTCTCGGCCGTGCTGCTCGCGACGCTCCCCTCACTGCCGCCGGCAACCGGCGACGGACGCCAGCCGTCCCTGCTGCGACAGGCCAAAGCGGGCATCGGCTATCTGTTGAGTGTTCCGACGGTGCGGGTGATCTTCCTTGGCTTCACTGCTGTGGTCGCCTTCAACGGGGTCGACGACGTGGCGCTGGTGCTGCTGGCCCAGAAGACCTTCCACGTCGGCGAATCAGCTGTCGGGCTTCTGCTGGGCGCTGTCGGTGTCGGCCTGGTGGCCGGGTACGCCATGTTGTCCAGGTGGGGCACCAGGGCGTCGATGCCGCTGCTGCTGATCGCGGGCTTCGCCGTCAGCAGTGTCGGCAACCTGCTGACCGGGCTCGCCTGGGCCGTCGCCGCCGCGATCGCCCTGCAGGCCGTCCGTGGGTTCGGGTTGGCGGCCATGGACGTCGCCTCCAGCACGCTGCTGCAACGCACGGTGCCAGCGGGCATGCGCGGCAGGGTCTTCGGCAATCTGTACGGTGCGATCGGGGTCGCCGCCGCGACGTCCTACCTCGCCGGTGGTGTCCTGCTGGACGCCACGTCCGCCCCGGTGACCCTGGTGGTCGCGGGCGTCGGCGGACTGGTGGCCACCGGCCTCGTCGCGCTGCGACTGCCGCGGGCGATGCGACGCGCCGACGAGGACGGCGCGACGCCGACACCATCCGCGCCGACAACCTGATCAGATCGGACCGTCGGTGCGCAGCCGTGCGTGCAGGTGCATGTCGTGCCAGCCATCGGCGTGGCGAACCGACCCCCGGAGCACGCCCTCCACCAGAAAGTCGGCCCGCGTGGCCACCCGGCACGACGCCGTATTGACGGTCGAGTGCTCCAGAGCCAGCCGGTGCAGACCGGCCCGCGTGAAACTCCACCGGGTGAGTGCCCCCAGCGCCTCGGTGGCGATGCCCCGACCACGCGCGGCGGGCACCAACCAGTACGACAGGTGCGCCGACGCCTCGACCAGCAGCACGCCCCGCAACCCCACCTGACCCAGCGGTCGGTCGTCGGCGTCGACGATCGCCCAACTCGCGGCCGTCTCGTCACGCCAACGGCTCGACCACTGCGCCGTCCACGCCCGCGCCTCGTCGTCGCCGTCGATGCGCCGGACGTGCCACCGCTGGATCTGCGGACAGTTGAAGGCCGCCCGGACGGTCGGGGCGTCGTCGTCGCGCCACGGCCGCAAGGCCAGCCCGGGGCGTACCGGAAGATGGGGTTGCTCCTGGGCGGCGAGGCTCCCGGCGGGCAGGGCTGGTGCGACGAGCAGCGGCATCAGCCCATTATCGAGCCGACGGGCTCACCTTCCGGTCGGGCCGCCGGCGAGTTCGGCGACCACGTCGAGGTGGCCCAGGTGGCGGGCGTACTCCTGCACCAGGTGGAACAGCACCCGCTCCAGCGACGCCGGGTCCGCGCCGTTCCACCGCGGGCCCGGCGCGCCGATCTCGGCCAGGTCGTGTGCCGTCACCACGGCCGTGGTGTGCGCGCCCTGTGCCCGCAGCGCCGCCACCAGATCCGCGCGGGTCTCGTCGGGGGCGACGTACCAGCGGTCGTCACGGCGGTCGCCCCACGGCTCGGCGACGTCGCGGCCCTGGAAACCCCACTCGATCCAGCGCAGCTCGACGTGGCGCAGGTGGGTGAGCAACTCCAGTGGCGTCCACCCGGACGGCAGCGGGCTGCGCCGCAGCTCCGGCTCGGCCAGCGCCGACACCTTGGCCACCACGGACTCCCGGAAGTAGTCCAGGTAGCGCAGGAAGACTTCGGTGCGGCTGCCGGCCGGTTCGGTGGGCTCGGGGAACGAGGTCATGATCCGGCCGGCAGGTCACGGGCGCGCTGGCGCACCCCGGCCGCGCCGTACGGGTAGTCGCCCACCAGCGGGGCGCTCGCCTCGTCCAGCAGCCGCATCTGCTCGGCGTCGAGGACCAGGTCGGCGGCGGTCAGGTTGTCGTCGAGCTGGTCGGTGGTCCGCGCGCCGAGGATCACCGAGGTGACCGCCGGTCGGGCCGCCAGCCAGGCCAGCGACACCGCCGACATGGACACGCCCCGGTCCTCGGCGATCTGGCGGACCGCGTCGAGCACCCGCCAGGTGCGCTCCTCGGCGTTGCGACCCGCGTACGCCTCGACGCCGCGCTGCGGGTTCTCGCCGAGCCGGGTCGCGCCGGTGGGTGTGCTGTCGCGCTGGTACTTGCCGGTCAGCCACCCGCCGCCGAGCGGTGACCACGGCAGGATGCCGATGCCCTCGTTCTCGCAGACCGGCACCAACTCGAACTCGATCTCCCGGGCCAGCAGGTTGTACTGCGGTTGCAGGGTCACGATCGGGGTGAGGTTGAGGTGCTGGGTGAGCAGGGCGGCCTTCTGCAACTGCCAGCCGGTGAAGTTGCTGACCCCCGCGTAGCGGATCTTGCCGGCGCTGACCGCGTCGTCGAAGAACCGCAGCGTCTCCGGCAGCGGGGTCAGCGCATCCCAGGCGTGCGCCTGGTACAGGTCGACGGCCTCGACGCCGAGTCGGCGCAGGCTGGCGTCCAGGGCGCGGGTGAGGTGCACCCGGGACAGGCCGGCGTCGTTGGTCCCCGGGCCCATCGGGAACCGCCCCTTGGTGGCGATCACCAGGCTGTCGCGCAGGTCGGGTCGGCTGCGCAGCCAGCGCCCGATGATGTCCTCGGAGACGCCGGTGGAGTAGACGTCGGCGGTGTCGATGAAGGTGCCGCCGGCCTCGACGAACCGGTCCAGTTGGGCGAAGCTGCCGGCCTCGTCGGTCTCCGCGCCGAAGGTCATCGTGCCCAGGCAGAGGGTGGACACCAGGGTGCCGGTGTTGCCCAGAGTGCGATAGCGCATATCGTCCTTTCGGTCCAAGTGACAAAGCTGATCTTCGCACCCGCCTCGGCCACCCGCATTCGGGACAGTGTCGAACGCCGGTAGGGGCACCCACGTTGCGACGCCGCCGGTCATCATGAGCGGGTGAGCGAGCCCGCGATCGAGATCGACCGACCTCAGCGGCCGACCCAGTCGCCGCCGTCGGGGCGGCCGCCGGAGCCCGGCGTTCGTACCCGTGGCCCGTGGCTGGTGGCTGCCGCGACCACAGTGACGCTCCTGCTCCTCGCGGACCGTTACGGCTATCACCGCGACGAGCTGTACTTCCTGCTCGCCGGCCGGCACCTCGACTGGGGTTACGTCGACCAGGGGCCCCTGGTCCCGGTGCTGGCCCGGCTGCTCGACACGATCGCCCCGGGCAACCTGGTGGTGCTGCGTACCCCGTCGGCGGTGCTGGCCGGCGGCGCGGTGCTGCTGGTCGCCGCGATCGCCCGGGAGTTGGGGGCCGGCCGGGGTGGGCAGCTCTTCGCGGCGATGCTCGCCGCGCTCTCCGGCATCGTGCTCGCCAGTGGCCACCTGCTCAGCACCACCACCGTCGACCTGCTGGTCTGGTTGATCGCGGCGTGGTGTGCGGTGCGGTTGCTGCGTACCGGTGACAGCCGCTGGGCGCTGGGCATCGGGCTGGCGCTCGGTGTGGGCATGCTCAGCAAGCTGCTGCCGGCGCTGCTGGCCGTGGGCCTGGTCGCCGGGGTGCTCATCGCCGGGCCGCGTCGGCTGCTGCGCGACCGGTGGGTGCTCGCCGCCGCCGGGATCACCGTGCTGCTGGCCGCGCCGAATCTGATCTGGCAGGCGACAAACGGTTTCCCGCAGCTCGGCGTTGCCGGGTCCATCTCCGACGGCGACAGCTCCTACAGTGGCCGCCTGGAGGCGTTCACCCTCCACTTCGTCATCATCAGCCCGTACGCCGTACCGATCTGGATCGCCGGCCTCGTCGCGCTGCTGCGTCGGCCCGAGTGGCGGGCCTACCGGGCGGTGGGCTGGGCCTGGGTGGTCGTCGTCGGCATCGTGCTGATCGCCGGCGGCAAGGGTTACTACGACGCGCCGCTGTTGCTGGTCCTCACCGCCGCCGGGGCGCTGGTCACCGTGGCGTGGGCGTCGCGCGGGTCGCTCTGGTGGCGTCGGGGGCTGCTCGCGCTGGGCGTGGTGCCGTTCCTGCTGCCCAACGTCGTGCTGCTGCTGCCGGTGCTGCCGGCCGACCGGCTGCCCGGTTTCGTGGTCGACGTCAACTACGACGCCGGCGAGACGATCGGCTGGCCCGAGTTCGCCGACTCTCTCGCTGCCGTCCATCGCGGACTGCCGCCGCAGGAGCGTTCGCGGGCGGTCGTCCTCACCGGCAACTACGGCGAGGCCGGCGCGGTGGCCCGCTACGGGCCGACGCGTGGTCTGCCCCGGGCGTATTCCGGGCACAACAGCATGGTCGACTTCGGTCGGCCGCCCGCCGACGCGGACGTGGTCATCGCCGTCGGCTGGGAGCGCCCCGACCAGCTCACCACCTGGTTCGAGCAGTGCACCCTCGCCGGGCGGGTGGACCAGCGGGTCGAGGTGGACAACGACGAGAACGGCGGCCCGATTCACGTGTGCCGGGGGCTGCGGCGTCCGTGGGCGCAGATCTGGGACACCGAGGTACGCCACACCGGCTGACCGTGTTCAGCCGGCTCTGCCGGGTGGGGTCAGGCCCCGCCGGTCAGCCAGGCCTGGATGCCGACCAGGGCCTCGGGGCCGGAGGTGGCGTCGACGTCACGGGCGAGATCGGCGATCGTGACCGCCGCGAGCGCCTGACGCCACGCGTCCTCGGCCGCCCACATGGCGCGGGCCACCGGGCACGGTGTGGTGCAGGCGTCGGCCGGCGTTGCGAACGGGCCGCGCTGGCGGATCTCGGTGCAGACGAAGGTCGGGCCGGGCCCGTCGACGGCCCGGACCACGTCGAGCAGGGTGATGCTCTCCGGTGCGCGGGTCAGCACGTAGCCGCCCGACTTGCCCTGCACGGAGTGGATCAGGTCGGCGCGGGCGAGCGCCTGGAGCTGCTTGGCGAGGTAGCTGCTGGAGACGTCGTGCAGTTCCGCCAGCTTGGCCGCCGGAACGGGCGTGTGGCTGGTGGTGAGCACCACGCAGCAGTGCAGCGCCCACTCGACCCCGCCGGACATCTTCATGACGTCACCCTAGCCACCCCGCTACTCGGACCTGTTGTGTCCGAGTATAGTTCTCGGACAAGGAAGGTCCGAGTATCGGCTGAACCTCAGCAGTCGGACCACACAGTCACGGGAAGGTGCATGGCATGAAGATCGCCGTACTGGGCGGGACCGGTCTCATCGGGTCGCAGGTTGTCAAGATCCTGCAGGGCGCGGGGCACGAGGCGGTGCCGCTGTCGCCCTCCACCGGGGTGGACCTGCTCACCGGGCAGGGCCTGTCCGACGGGCTCGCCGGCGCCGAGGTCGTCGTCAACCTGACGAACTCGCCGACCTTCGACGAGGCCTCGCCCGCCTTCTTCCAGACGACCATGGACAACCTGCTGGCCGCCGCCGCACGCGCGGGCGTCGGCCACGCGGTGATCCTCTCCATCGTCGGCGTCGACCAGGTGCCTGACCTGGACTACTACCGCGCCAAGGCCCTCCAGGAGGAGATCCTCACGGCCGGTCCCATTCCGTACTCGATCGTCCGCGCCACCCAGTTCTTCGAGTTCGTCGAGGCGATCCTGTCCTGGACGGCCGACGACACCACGGTCCGCCTGCCCGGCACGCCGGTGCAGCCGATGGCCGCCGCCGACGTGGCGCAGGCCGTCGCCGAGGTCAGCATGGGCGCGCCGCTGCAGGGCATCCGCAACGTCGCCGGCCCCGACGTCTTCGCCCTCGACGAGCTGGGGCGGATCACGCTCGCCGCTCACGGTGACCAGCGCACCGTCACCACCGACAACACCGCCGGCATGTTCGCCGCCATGTCCGGCGATGTCCTCATCGCAGGCGACGACGCCGTCATCGCGCCCACCGCCTACCGGGAGTGGCTCGGCCGCCAGGCCTGAGGTGTCCACCTGATCCGCACGTCGCCGTGGCAGACGATCACGACGGCGGCGTGCGGGTGCCGGCCCGCCACTCGTGCGCCAGGATCGCGAAGACGAGCTGGTCGGCCCACTCCCCCTTGAACAGGTAACTCTCGACGTGGCGTGCTTCCTGCCGCATGCCGAGTCGCGCCATCAGCCGGGCCGACGCACTGTTGCGACAGTGGCAGCGCCCGTAGACCCGGTGCAGCCCGAACTCGGCAAACCCCCAGGCCAGCACCGCGGTGGCGGCCTCCGTGGCCAACCCGCGACCGCCGTGGTCGGGGTGGAAGACGAACCCGAGTTCGGCGGTACGCTCCAGCCGGCTGCGCCACACCAACTCCACGATCCCGATCACCCCGACGTCGGTGACCACGGCCGCCGTGAGGCAGTCGCCCTCCGCGCGCCACGCGTCCTCACCCGCCATGGCGAGCACCGACACCCGCGACTGCTCACGGGTACGCGGCTTTGCGCCGAGCATCCAGCGCACGACGTCGGACCGACGCTGAAACGCGTACACGTCGTCGAGGTCGTCGATCGTGACCGGGCGCAGGGTGAGCCGTGCGGTGCGGATCGGGTAGGTCGGCTGGAACATCACGCGATCGTAGAGACCCGTGCGGAGCGCTCCGGTGCCGGTCGATCGGCGTCCGTGCTCCGGGGCAGCAGCAGCGGGCTCGCGAAGATCACCAGCCCGGCGACCGTGATCGCCGTGCGCGGGCTGGTGGCCTGCGCGAGCAGCCCACCGAGCGCGCTGAGGGCGGCGATGGCCGCGCTGCTGCCGATCGACCAGGCAGAGAGGGTACGGACGATGCGATCCTTCGGAGTCTGTTGAAGGCGATAGGTGGCGAGCACCGGGTTGTACAGGCTCATGCTGATGATGATCGCGAACTCGACGGCGATCACCGTGGCGAGACCGACCACGCCGGGCTGGACGAAGGCGAGGCCGATCAGCCAGATCGCGCGCAGCGTGCCCACGGTGCGGATGATCCGGTGTTGGCCATGGCGTGCCACCACCCGACCGGCCAGGCGTGACCCGATGAGCCCGCCGACGCAGGGCGCGGCGAAGGCGAGGCCGTACTGCCACGGCGGAAAGCCCAGCTCGCCGAGCAGGAGCACTGCCAACAGCGGCTCGGTGGCCATGATCAGCCCGGCGACGAGCAACTGGTTGAGGTAGAGCGCCCGCAGACCGGGGTGGGTCAGCAGGTACCGCCAGCCGTCGAGCAGCTCGCCGGCCCGGACCCGGCCTGCGCCGGTGCGCCGAGGTGGGTCTTCGTGGTCGCGAATGGCGGTGAGGCCCAGCGCGGAGAGCAGGTAGCTGAGCGCGTCGGCCACGACGGTGACGACCGGCCCGAAGAGTCCCACGGCGGCGCCGCCCAGCGGCGGCCCGAGCGCGATCGAGCTCCAGGTCGTCGACTCGAACCGCGCGTTCGCCACCAGCAGGTCATCGGGCCGCACGAGGGCCGTGAGGAAGGCGCCGCCGGCCGCGTTAAAGGTGATCTTGGCGGTGGCGACCACGGCCGAGACGACCAGCAACTGCCCGAAGCTGAGCCGGCCCAGCGCGTACGCGACGGGGATCGTCAGCAGGACCGCGAATCGGGCCAGGTCCATCGCGATCATCACCCGCCGCTTGCGGTGGAACTCCACCCACGGCCCGACCGGCAACGCGATCAGCGCGCCCACGGCCGGCCCCAGCGCGGCCAACACCGACACCTGGGCGGGGCTGGCCTGCAACACCAGCACGGCGATCAGCGGCAACGTCCCGAAACCCAGCCCCGAGCCGTAGGCGCTGACCGCGTACGACGCCCACAACCAGCCGAACCGCCGTCCCAGGGACCGCCTCGTGGACAAGCCCACACCTCCCACCCCCGACAACTTCTCGTTGACCATCGCGATCAAAGCAAGGCAGGTGACCATGGATCAAACAACCGCATGGGCGGCGAGTCACAACCAGACGTTGTGTCAGTAGGGTTCGCCGGGTGAACCTCGACGCCGTCCGCACCTTCGTCGCCGCCGTCGACGCCGGCCAGTTCCAGGACGCCGCCGCCGCGCTGTCGATCACCCAGCAGGCCGTCTCCAAGCGCATCGCCGCACTGGAGAAGGACCTCGGGGTACGGCTGTTCACCCGCACGGCGCGCGGCACCCACCTCACCGTCGACGGTCAGACGTTCCTGCCGCACGCCCGTGAACTGCTGCGGGCCGAGGCGCGCGCCGACGCCTCCGTACGCCCCGGGCGACGGGCGCTGCGCGTCGACGTGCACAGCCGACGGATAGCACCAGCGGTGTTGTTGCAGGACTTCCACCGCGCGCATCCCCGCATCGAGCTGGACGTCGTCACCCTCGACGCCGACGTCCACGCCGCGATGGCCGCCGTCGAGGCGGGGACTGTCGACGCCACCTTCCACGCCGTCACCGTCGCGGCGCGTCACCTGCCCGCCGCGATCAGAACCACCCGCGTGATCGACGAGCACCACGAACTGCTCGTCGGCCCCCGCCACGCGCTCGCCAACGCCCGCAGCGTCACGCCCGCGCAACTCGCCGAGCACCGCATCTGGATGCCCGGCATGGCCCCCGACACCGAATGGGCCGACTACTACGACGAACTCGCCGCCGCCTTCGGCCTCACCATCGACCTGGTCGGGCCGGTCTTCGGCAACGAGGCGCTGCTGGCCGAGATCGCCGACTCCGCGGAACTGGCGACCCTCGCCGGGGAACGCACCCGGTACCTGTGGCCGGACAGCTACGACCTGCGCCGCGTACCGGTGCGGGACCCGGCGCCCGTCTACCCCATGTCACTGATCTGGCGCGACGACAACCCGCATCCCGCCCTGGCCGCACTTCGCGATTACCTCGGCTCCCGACGGGTGCAGGCACCCGGCACCGAGGTCTGGCTACCGGCTTGGGCGCACCTCAGCTAGCCAGGTCGGCGGACACCTGATCGTCGTGACGACGGCGGGCCCGACCAACGGCAGCCATGTGATGCTCAGCCCAGGCGCGTACCGCTGCCAGCGGGGCGTCCAACGAAACGCCCAGATCGGTGAGGGCGTAGTAGACGCGCGGGGGCACTGTCGGCTCGACGCGGCGGGTGACCAGGCCGTCACGGCGCAGGCTCTGCAAGGTCTGCGAGAGCATCTTGTGCGACACCCCGGGCGTCCGGCGGCGCAACTCGGCGAACCCGAGTTCGCCCGGATGGACGTCAGCGAGCACCTTGATCAGCATCGACGTCCACTTGTCGCCGATCCGGTCGAGCAGCTCCCGCGTCGGGCAGGCCGGGCTGAAGAGATTGCCGGTTACCTCCAGCTCACCAGGTGTCGGTGAAGTGCCGTCTTGTCCGATCATTCGGTGCTCTCCATGATTGAGTAGGTAACTGATGGTAACCGGTGAGGGTGAGATGGAACTGCGACGAATCCAGACGAACGACACCGAGTTGAACGTGGCGCTGGACGGTGCCGGCCCGCCGGTGCTGCTGATGCACGGTTGGCCGCACACCTGGCAGGTGTGGCGTCCGGTCCTGCCGCTGCTGACCAGCCAGCACCGGGTCATCGCGCCCGACCTGCGCGGCCTCGGCGACAGCGCCGACGTGGCAGACGGCTTCGACGCCGCGACCGGCGCCGACGACATGCTCGGGCTGCTCGACGCGCTCGGAGTGGACCGGGCCGATGTGGTGGCCCTCGACGCCGGCGTACCCGCAGCCTTCCTGCTCGGCGTGCGGCACCCGACCCGCGTCCGCCGACTGGTCCTCATGGAGGCCGTACTGCCCGGCCTGCCGGGCGGTTTCGCCACGCCGCCGTGGTGGTTCGGCTTCCACTCCGCCCCCGGGCTGGCCGAGACGGTGCTGGAAGGTCACGAGGGCGCGTACCTGGACTGGTTCCTCACGGCGGGGACCTACGAGCGCCGGGGCGTGCCACCGGAGATCCGGGACGCGTTCGTCCACGCGTACACCGGCCGCGAGGCGCTGCGCCGCGGGTTCGGCTACTACCGGGCGGCGGAGCAGAACGCGACAGCGATCCTCGCGGCGGGACGGCTGACCGTGCCGACCCTCGCCGTCGGCGGCAACACTGTCGGCGACCTCCTGCACCACCAGTTGGCCCCGGTCAGCGACGAGCTGGCGGGAACACTCGTCGCGCGCAGTGGCCATCTCGTCCCGCTGGACCGTCCAGACGCCGTCGCCGAGCTGATCCTCGCGTCCCACGACGCCAGCGACACCGAGCACCGCTACGGTCTCTCCCGGCCGTAGGCCCGCTCGCCAGGACAGCGGCAGCCACGCCGCGAGCACGGCGTGGCCCAGTGCCGCGGCCACCGCCGGGTCGGCGCCCGCCGGCACCTCGACGAGGCTGCGGGTCCATCCGCGATGTCTCGGCGTGTTGACAGGCGTTCATCCGGCACTACATTTAACGTGTTGGTTAAGTGAGGTGGGAGGCTCTGGTGTCTGGCAGCGATCAACTCAGCGCGGTGTTCTCGGCCCTGGCCGACCCGACTCGACGGGCGATCCTCGCCGAGCTGGCCGACCGCGACGCCACTGTCACCGAGCTCACCGCTCCCCTCCCGATCTCGATGCCGGCGGTGTCGCGGCACCTGAAAGCGCTCGAGCGCGCCGGGCTCATCTCACGCACCCGGTCGGGGAAGTTGCGGATGAGTCGCATCGAGGCCGCCCCGCTGCGCGAAGCGGCCGAGTGGATCGAGCGCTACCGGCGGCTCTGGGACACGTCCCTCATCCGCCTCGACGCCCACCTGGCGGCCGTGCAGGCAGCCGGTCGCCCAACGGACCGAACGGTCCACGACCCGGCGATTTCCGACAGGGATTCACCGGGCAAGGCTCAGGACAAGGAGAATTGATGGACAGCGACGAGCCGCAGATCGTCATCTCACGCGTGGTGGACGCGCCACGGGAGCTGGTCTACCGAGCTTTCACCGACCCGGACCACCTGGCCGCATGGTGGGGGCCGATCGGCAACTCACTGCCCCGCGACGAGATGGACTTCGACGTCCGGCCCGGCGGCCACCAGCGATGGACCGAGGTGTTCCCGGCCCAACCCGGCCTTCGAGTCGACGTCCACATCGACCTCACCGACGTCGCCGACGGCGAACTGATCGACGGCGTCGCGCACGTCACCGGGCAGCTGCCGGAGGGCATTGAGCCGCACGAGACGAGGATGCGGGTCGAGTTCCACGACGAGGCCGATGGACGGACGCGCCTCGAGATCCGTCAGTGGCTCCCGGGGCGGGTGGTTGGCCCCGCCGACCAGGGTTGGAACGAGGCCTTCTCCAAACTGGACGCGGCACTGCGCAATCGCCGCCCCGTCGCAGTCGACGTCGAGGTGTAGCGCCATGGCCAAACTGACGTATGTGACCAACGTGTCCCTCGACGGTTACATCGAGGACGAACACGGCAGATTCGACTGGACCCCGCCCGACGACGAGTACCTCGCGTTCGTCACCGACCTGGTCCGGCCCATGGGCACCTACCTCTACGGCCGACGCCTGTACGAGTCGATGTCGCTCTGGGAGACCGATCCTGCCCTGGCCGCACATTCGAAGCTCACGGCCGACTTCGCCGACGTCTGGCAGGCAGCGAACAAGGTCGTCTACTCCACCACGCTGGACGCGACCTCGACCGCCAAGACCCGGCTCGAACGGAGCTTCGACCCCGCCTCGGTACGTGCCATGAAAGCCTCGGCCACCAGTGACCTCACCATCGGTGGCGCACACCTCGCGGCGCAGGCATTCCAGGCCGGGCTGATCGACGAATGTCACCTGCTGATCCATCCCATCCTCACCGGCGCAGGCAAGCCCGGGCTGCCCAGCGGCACCCGCCTCGGCCTGGAGCTGCTGGGCAATCGCCGACTCAGCAACGGTGTGGCGTACCTGCACTACCGCACCCGCGCCTGAGACGGTCGTCGGCGTCACCGACCCGGACGCGTGTCGGTGGCGCCGCCCAGCTCGCTCCGTGCGAGCGTTCGCATCTCCGTCAGTCCCCATACCAGTGCAGCGTCAGGCCAGGCTCGTCACGCCAACGCGCCAGCAACGCCTTCAGCTCCGCCACCAGCCCACGCTCCGCGTCGTCAGCCGCCGCCGCCCCCAGACGGTCGACCTCAGCATCGAGCTGCGGCAGATCCTCACGAACGAGTACGCCATCTGACCATGGGCTGAGCTGACCCAAGATCGGAAGTCGGTTACCGCCGGCCGCGTTCAGCAACGGCAACAACTTTTCCACCGGCACGTCGAGCAGCAGACCGCGCTCCCGCGCCGTGGCCCACTCTTCGGCGTCGGCGCGATAGCGCTCCCGCCGCTGCGCCCGGGTAGCCCGACGCAGGCTCTTCGGACGCGGCAGCGAAGCGCGCAGCACCAACAGCAGACCCACCCGGGCGACGCTACGGCAACGTCGTTCGCCGACGCTGCATGACGTGGGTACGGTGACACCGTGCTCTCGGCCGTGAAGGGTCTCTCCCGGTACCACACCGAGGAGTCGCTGCGCGCCTACCTCCTGGAGCGCTCACACCGCACCGAGAACGGCTGCCTGATCGTCGAAGGTTACGGGCGGCGACGCGGGGTGCACCAGAAGGTCGCCGGTCGCGCGTGGGCGCACATCGCCGCGTACGTCGTCCTCGTCGGCGGGTACGACCCCGCCCTCGACGTCGACCAGACCTGCGGCGCCGCCGACTGTATCGAGCCGACACATCTCCGCCAGCTCAGCCGGGCCGACGCCTGCCGCAGTCGAAGCCAGCCGGCACAGTGCCGCAACGGCCACGACCGTGAGCTCGACCCGGCCACCGGCCGATACCGTCGGGTCTGTCGCAGTTGCAACCGGGAGGCCCAGCACCGCTGGCGTGAACGCGAGGCCGCCGAGGTGGCCCAGGCCCGCGCCGCGTACGGCCGCTCGTAGTGATCGTCCGGAGATGACCAGTTTCCCCGCGACCGCCCGCCGCGTGCGTGACGATAGCCTCAGCCCTCGACGGCGCCGGTCGCATCTACGGGACTGCCTCTACCACTTCGCGCCGTACGGCTTCCAGGCCACCTGTCATCACCTGGCGACCCGCCACCGCATCCCCCGCAACATCGAGGTCGATCCCCCGTCGCTGGTCCGGGCCCTCGGTGAACTCGAGACAGCCCGCGCTCTGGTGCTGGCGAGAGCAGTCGCCTTCGCGGCGCAACGGCGGCTGCAGAAGCAGGCGGGCAGACGAGTCCCCACAACGCCGCATCCGTGGGACTCGTGGGGTTGCCACGACATCGCCTACTGCCCCGATCCGCGGAGGCACCCCACCGAGGAGCTCTCCATCGTGGTGGAGCGGGTGCTCGATGCGCACGCCGCAGGGGTCGACCCGGCCGGACGTTGCCTGGCCTGCGGCGACGAGGACCGCCCGGGAAGGGTCTGCCGGAACTGCGGCGTCGCACCCGGCGGGTATGGCAACCCGGTCTCGGTCAGGGGTTGATCAGTGTCCACTCTCCTTCGGAGATGACCTCGACGGTGCCATCGACCACCTTGATGGCGGTGTTGTCGTCGATGGCGTAAGTCGGGACCGGGATTCCGGACGCCCACTTCTGGATGTTGGACAGGTCGGTGTCCTCCATGTCCGGATGATTGAGGTGTGGGTACAGCATGAAATCCACCAGCCCCAGCGCCCGGTCGGCACCCTGCGCCATGTCGCTGCCGTCAGGGACGAATTGACTGTCGAATTCGGCGTCGCAGTTGTACGGGGTGACCGCGATGCTCCCGGCGCTGACCCCCACATAGACCGTGTCACTCAGCGACGGCAGGAGGTCGGCCAGGCCCGACTGGCGCAGCCAGTAGGTCAGGTAGAGCACATCGCCGCCCCAGACCAGGAGGGCATCGGCCTCCCGGACCGCGGGGACCCAGTTCTCTTCTCGAATGGTCGGCAGCGCGGTGAGCTCCAACATCCCCAGGGATTTCCAACCGAGCTGGGTCAGTGGGATCGAAGTTTGGCCGTGGATCGCCTTCCACGCCCTCTCGCCTCCGCCGGGGAAGGGGTAGACGGCGGTGGGGACGAACAGGGCCGTGGACTCGGCGATCGGCTTGCCCAGCAGGTCGACGAGCGCGTCGGAGATGCTCGGGTTGCAGATGCCACCCGACGTGAGAAGAAACTTCATCAATCCACCTCCTGAGCGACCGAATGACGGCGATCATGTTGCCCATGAGAACCAGCTTCCCGGCTCGGCTCGTTCTCACTCACCTCGATCATCGTCGACCAATGTCGACCTTGGCGAGGACCGGTCGGGTCACATCCTGGTTGTCGATGACGACGTCCGCGCGTTCGTGAGGCGCGCCGGCGGCGAAGTGCAGCCGCTGGCCGCCGACGTAGCGGCGGAGGCTGGGATGTTCGGGATCCGGATGCGAGCCGTCGCGTCGGGCCATCCGCGCGACGGTGACAGCGAACGGCGCGTCAAGGAAGACGGAGAAGTCCCAGAACTGCACCAGCTCGTCACGGTGCAGGAACAGCCCGTCGACGATGAGTACCGCGCCCGGCGCCGCGGTTCGCCAGGCAAGATCCAGGACCTCGTCTGACCGAAGATCATGGGCAGCGGGACGGTAACGGCGAGAACCCTCGGGACCGAACGGCTCCAGCACGTTGTGGACGAGGGCGTCGTAGTCGTAACTGTCGAGCCAGAAGCCTTCCGGAGAATCCCGGCCCCGGCGATGCCGCACAGCCCGACGGTGATGAAAGTCGTCCGCCGACACGTGCACGACCTGACGTCCCCGGCCGCTGAGCACTGCGGCCAACTCGCCGGCGAACGTGGACTTACCCACCCCGTCGACCCCGTCTACGGCCACCCGTACGCACTGTGGCGCGGGGAACGTCGATTCTGGCAGCCGCTGTCACCGACAGCGCTCCGCATCAAGCCCGTTGGGACAGGACAGCCGCCTCGTCTGGCCGCGTACACCATCCTCATTCATTAGACAGCATAACTGTCATTATGGTGTGTGTACGTTGTGCACCCTTTGTCCCAGGGAATTAGCGGATTATCATTAATAACAATCCAGTATTTGGCTTCTCTGGCCTCGGTCCCCGGCGTCAGCCCGCCTCGGGGCTTGTCCGGCCCTCACGCGGCGAGGGTGGCGGCATGAATGACACAGGGCCGCCCCTCATTCGTGCACGCTGGCGCCCGGGGTGCGGGGTGACCACGACTGTCACCCCGCACCCGTCTCCGCGCCGAACTCCTCAACCTCGACGGTGCGGCCGGCGGCCCGGGATCAGTGGGCCGGGCTGCCGAACCAGCGGAAGAGGTGGTCGTCCAGGTCCCGCTGGTCGTCGCCGATCCAGGCGACGTGGCCGTCCGGGCGCAGCAGGACACAGGGAACGTCCAGTGCCGCAGTCGAATCCGCGAGGTGATCCACCCGGTCCGACCAGCCGCCAACGGTGAGGCGTTCGGTGCGGTCCAGCAGCAGACCGCGGCCGTGGTGCAGCAGACCGTAGAGATGGCCCTGTTTGACGTCGATGTCGGCCAGGCGGCGACCGAGCAGGTCGGGGCCGGCGCCGAAGTCGTAGCGGATACCGATGGCGGTGATCTTCTCCAGCAGATGGAGGTTCACCTCGTCGAAGTCCATCAACTCGGTGAGCAGCCTCCGCACCGCCTGTGCGCCCGGTTCGGTGGACAGCAGCTCCGTCTGGGCTCGGGTGTTGTCCAGCACCGCCTCGGCGACCGGACGGCGTTCGGCCTGGTAGGTGTCCAGCAGTGCCTCCGGCGCCCAGCCGCGGATCCGCGCGGCCAGTTTCCAGCCGAGGTTGAATGCGTCCTGGACACCCAGGTTGAGGCCCTGTCCGCCGATGGGCGGATGAATGTGTGCCGCGTCGCCGGCCAGCAGCACCCGCCCGATCCGATACCTGTCGGCCAGCCGGGTGGCATCGCCGAAGCGGGACAACCAGCGTGGGGAGTGCACGCCGAAGTCGGTCCCGGCGATGGCGCGCAATTGGCGTGTGAAGTCGTCGAGGGTGGGCGGTTCGGCGCGGTCGCTGACCCCGGCGGCGGGGACCAGGACGCTGTAGACCCCAACGCCTGCCGGCCGGAGCCAGAATCGCTGATGGGTCTCGCGGATCTCGGCCACCTTGGCGGCGATCTCCTCCTGCGGGACGCCCACTTCCATCTCGCCCATCAGGCTCTCGGTCCGGGCGGGCTCGCCGGGAAAGCCGACGCCGAGCAGTTTGCGCACCGTGCTCCGCCCGCCATCGCAGCCGACGAGGTAGCGCGAGCGCAGCTGTTCCCCGTCGGCCAGCTCGACTGTCACCCCCTCGTCGTCCTGCTCGAAACCGACGACCGCCCGACCGCGCCGGACCTGCGCGCCCAGTTCGATGGCGCGCTCCTCGAGCAGACGTTCGATGACCGGCTGCGGGATACCCAACAGATAGGCGTACCGGTAATCCAGGCCCTTGGGCGCGGGCTTGGGGATGGCGGCGAAGTAGGCGCTGGCCGGACGCTGCCGCCCGTGCGGGAGGATGCGGTCCAGCAGCCCGCGCATCGCCATCAGCTCCAGACTGCGGATGTGCAGGCCGACGATGCGGACGGCCGATGCCGGCTCGGTCTCCTGCTCCACGATAAGGACCCGTACGTCGTGCAGTCGAAGTTCGGCGGCGAGCATCGCGCCGGTCGGCCCACATCCGGCAACGATCACGTCGTACGTGCTGGGCACGCGATCGGTCGACGGCGGGTCGGCGGTGAATTGCGCAGGGTGCATAGGTATTGCCTCTCGGGAGTGCCGTGTTGGCAAGGCGCTCCCGGCGACACCTACGTCAATCGCCCGACCGTGACGGCAAGGGGGAGCACCCACATCGCTACAACGTTCATGGGTCTCACCTCCTCGGGCGGTGTCGCGGTCAACTGCAAGTTATCTTCCCAGCGGGATCCCGTCGAGTTGTTTCCTCGCCACGTGATCACCTCGTCGGGGGATGACAGCGCCAGGTGATCACGGCGTCTGGTGGGTCAGCGATCGGTGGAGCCACTCGGCCATCAGCGCGCGTTCGGCGTCGGTGAGCCCCGGGAGGTCGGGCAACACCGTCGCGAAGGTCACCGCGACCGCGTTCGCGGTGGTGTCGGGTGTTACCGGAGTTGTCGTCAGGATGTTGGTGAGCACGGCATCGAGCATGGCCTCACCCAGACCGAGGTCGCGCTGGTCGGCGGGCATTCCCAGCAGCGTGAGGATGGTTCCGTTGCCCGCAGAGTGGATCATCATCAGCGCGCGCTCCTCGTCGACCCGCAGGAGGCCGGCTGCGGCGAGTCGTCGGACGCGGCGACGTAGCACGTCGAGGCCGGCAATCGTCGCCGGCGAGGGCGCACCGCTCCCCCGGGTGGCGATCAGCGCGTACAGCTCGGGGTTTGTCAGGCCGAACTCCACGTGCGCGCGCCATCCGGCGCGCAGGTCCGCGACCGGGTCGCCCGTCGCGCCGTCCGCGGCGACCGATTTGCCGCTGACGTAGGTGGCCATGACGTGCTCGGCGACGGCGTCGATGAGGCCGTCCTTGTCGCCGAACAGGCGATAGATGGTCGGCGCCTGCACGCCCGCGGCCTGGGCGACGGCGCGGGTCGTCACCGCGTTCGCGCCCTTCTCCCGCAGCAGGTGGGTCGCTGCCGCGACGATGCCCGCGCGGACGTCGTCGCGGGTGTCCTGCGTCGTCACCATGAACCGATGTTAACAGTGTCTTGTTAGCCACGGAATATCAGTGCTAACGTTCCTGGCGTAACGCCGATAACAAGGAGAGTTCATCATGATCGTCGTCACCGGTGCCACTGGAAACCTCGGGTCCCAGATCGTCGACCGGCTGCTCGACCGGCTGCCGCCCGACGCCGTGGGCGTGAGCGTGCGCGACGTCGACAGGGCCGCCGGCCTCGCCCAGCGGGGTGTGCGGGTCCGCGCCGCAGACTTCACCGACCCGGCCACG
Organism: Micromonospora sp. NBC_00330; assembly: GCF_036136635.1. Classification (NCBI taxonomy): domain Bacteria; kingdom Bacillati; phylum Actinomycetota; class Actinomycetes; order Micromonosporales; family Micromonosporaceae; genus Micromonospora; species Micromonospora sp. NBC_00330. The sequence goes on along the minus strand of NZ_CP108012.1, from coordinate 2,272,677 downwards.
CTGGGGCACGCCTTCGAGGGCGCCGACAAGGTCCTCGTCGTCTCCGCCGCCATCCGCGGCCCCGGCGCGCTCGTCGCGAACCGCGCCGCCATCGACGCCGCCCACGCCGCGGGAGTCAACCGGATCCTCTACACCAGCCACCAGGCCGCCTCCCGGGACTCGCTCTTCGCCGCCCAGCCCGCGCACGCCGCGACCGAGGAACACCTTGCCGGACTGGGGGTTCCCTTCACCGCCCTGCGCAACGGGTTCTACGCCAGCACGCTCAGCTTCTCCATCGGCACGGCGCTGGAGACCGGGCAACTCGTGGCGCCGGCGGACGGCCCGGTGTCCTGGACCGCGCACGCCGACCTGGCCGAGGCCGCAGTCGTCGCCCTCACCGAGGACGGCGTACTCGACGGGGTCACCGCACCCCTGACCGCCTCGGAGATGCTCGACCTCGAAGCGGTGGCCGCCATCCTCAGCGACATCACGGGCCGCACGGTCGAACGTGTCGTCGCGGATGACGACCAGTGGCGGGCGGCCGCCATCGAGCGAGGCATGCCCGCAGCGGCGGCCGACTTCACTCTCGGCATGTACCGCGCGGCGCGAGGAAAGGAGTTCGCGGTGACCGATCCGACGCTGGAGGCAGTCATCGGCCACCGCCCGGCATCCGTCCGCTCGGTGCTCGAGGCCATCGTCGCCCAGCGCTGACGCGCTCGCGAGCCGATCAGCGCAGCATCGCGCGGGTCATTCGACGGGTGGCGACGTACATCGCGATCGAGCCGAACGCGAGGAGGTAGACCACCGGGATCAGCAGGTCCCAGCCGAGGCGGCCCAACGCGGGTTCCCTGACCAGTTCGATGCTGTGGTAGAGCGGCAGCGCCTGGATCAGGGGCCGCACCGCCTCCGGGTAGACCGACAGGGGATAGAACGTCGTCGCGAACAGGTACATCGGCAGCATGAAGAGCTGGATGTACTGGAAGTCGGGGAAGTCGCGCAGGTACGTCGTGACGGCCAGGCCGCCGGCGGCGAACGCGTACGAGATCAGTAGCGACGCCGGCAGGGCCAGCAGTACCCAGGCCGACGTGACCAGCCCACCGACGGCCATCAGGGTGAGGAATCCGATCGACGTCAACAGCCCGTTGATCATCGCGCTGGTCACCTCCCCGACGGCGATGTCGGTGACGGAGAGCGGTGTCGGCAGGATCGCCTGGTAGGTCTTCTCGACCCGCATCCGGATGAAGACGCCGAAGCTCGTCTGGTTGAACGCCGTGTTCATCGCCGTGGTCGCCAGGATCGCCGGGCCCACGTAGGCGGCGTACGGAACGTCGACGCCGGGGACCGTGCCGACGAGCATTCCGACGCCGACGCCGATCGACAGCAGGTACAGGATCGGTTCGACGAGCGCGTTGAGCAGCGGCGTGACCGACCGGCGGTAGATCATGAAGTTGCGTTCGACGAGCGCCAGGGCCCGGCGTCTGGTCCAGGCAGGTACGGCGACGGTGGTCATGGTGTCTCCCCGGGGCGCTGGGCGTGGGCCGTCACGGGTGCAACCGTCGGCGGTAGGTGACCCGGGCGACCAGGAAGCCGCCGATGGCGAGCGCCAGCAGGTAGGCGATGTGGACGGAGCTGCCGGTGATCGTCGCCGTGCCGAGGCTGAGCGTGCGGCACAGCTCCACCCCGTGCCACAGCGGCAGCAGGTAGGACACCGGTCGGATCCACTCGGGTAGCTGCGAGACCGCGAAGAACGTGCCGGAGAACATGTAGAGCGGCATGATGACGAAGCGGAACACCGTGTCGATGTGGCGCAGCTTGCGTACGCCGACAGCCCACGCGGCGGCGGGTGCCGCGAACGCGACCCCGGTCAGCGTCGCGCCGAACAGGGCCCCGAGGGCCCACCATCCCCCGATCAACCCGAACGCGGCCATCACCACGATGAAGGCGCCGCTGGCGATGAGCACCCGGAAGGTGATGAAGAGCAGGTGCCCGGCGGCGAGCTGCTCCGGCCTCAGCGACGTCGGGGTGGCGCTGCGGTACGCCCCGAAGCCGGCAGCACGGGCGACCCCGCCGGCCCCTTCCAGGAACGCGTTCTGCATCGCGGCGGCGGCCAGCATGCCCGGGGCGAAGAACGCCGCGTAGGAGACCCCGGCGATCTGGGCGGGCGCGTTGTCGTCGACCAGGGCGCCCAGCCCGGCGCCGATGCCGATGAGGAAGAGCAACGGGTTCAGCACGTTGATCACGATGGAGCCACGCCAGGTGCGGCGGTAGCGTGTCAACCAGTACCCGAATACGCGAAACACCGGTGCTCTCTCCTGCTACTCGATGAGCGATCGGCCGGTGAGCTTGAGGAACACGTCCTCCAACGTCGCGCGGCGGACCAGTGCGGTGAGCGGCGTGAGCGACATGGCATGCACAGTGGCGAGGGCGGCCTCGCCGTCGGCGGCGTAGACGAGCACCCGGTCGGGGAGCAGTTCGACGCGGCCCTCGGCGTCGTTGCCGCCGGTGGCCAGCACCGACATCCGCAGCTTCTCCGCCGCTGTGTCCCGTTCGTCGAGGCGGAAGCGGAGTTCGAGGACCTCCCGGGTGGCGTACCTGGTGATCAGTTCCTGGGGTGAGCCCTGCGCGACGATGCGGCCGTGGTCGACGACGATGAGCCGGTCGCAGAGCTGCTCGGCCTCGTCCATGTAGTGCGTGGTGAGGATGAGCGTGACGCCCTGCTCTTTGAGCTGGAAGAGCCGGTCCCACAGGATGTGGCGGGCCTGCGGGTCGAGGCCGGTGGTCGGCTCGTCGAGCAGCAGGATGTCCGGTTCGTTGATCAGGGAGCGGGCGATGGTCAGCCGCCGCCGCATGCCGCCGGAGAGCGTCTCGACCTGGTCGCCGGCCTTCTCCTGGAGCTGGGCGAAGTCGAGCAGCCGGGTCGCGCGGTCCCGGATGACGGCCCGCGACAGGCCGAAGTATCGCCCGTAGATGTGCAGGTTCTCCCGCACGGTGAGCTCGTTGTCCAGGTAGTCGTCCTGCGTGACGACGCCCAGCCGGGCGCGGATCTCCGGGCCCTGTCTCATCGGGTCCATGCCCAGCACGCGCAGGCTGCCGCCGCTGATCGGCGACGTGGCGGCGATCATTCGCATGGTGGTCGACTTGCCGGCGCCGTTGGGGCCGAGAAGCCCGAACGACTCCCCCCGCTCAAGCGCGAAGTCGATGCCGTCGACCGCGCGGAACTCCGCTGTGGACCCGCGTGCTGGATAGATCTTGGTCAGGCCGCTCGCCTGGACCAAAATATGCTCGCTCACCACGGCAGTTTACGAACACGAACAGCGCTCTGCAAGATTCGAGCAAAGCTTTGTAATTTGTCGACTCTGCATCGAGTGTCCTTTCGCAACGGTTCGAGCACTCTCCCGGAGGGCTTCCGTCTCGGCCGGCGGCAATCTGTAGGTTGTCTTCTTGACGAGCGACTGACGTGAAGCTAAGTTTCAGCCACCCGGACTGAGAGGCGTCTATGCAGACCCGACTCGTTACCGCGACCGCCCTGGCAGCCACACTGGCGGCCACCCTCGCTTCCCTGCCTGCCCAGGCCACCACGCCGGTGCGCCCACCGACCGCCGAGCACGGCTGGGTCACGTCGACGCTGCGACACATGAGCCTGGAGCAGAAGGTCGGACAACTCTTCGCCACCTACGTCTATGGCGGTGACGCCACGGACCCCAGCTCCGCGGACCGGACCGCGAACCTCGCCGCCTTCGGTGTGGAGACACCGGCCGAGGTGATCGAGCGATACCACCTGGGCGGCGTCTGCTACTTCTCCTGGTCGCACAACCTGGACAGCCCCCGGCAGATCGCGACCCTCTCCAATGGACTCCAGAGGGCTGCCCGTGGCGACGGGGCAAAAGGCAGGGTGCCGCTGCTCATCTCCACCGACCAGGAGCAGGGCGCGGTGGTGCGAATGCCCTCCCCCGCCGCCCAGTTCCCTGGGTCGATGGCGCTGGGCGCGGGGCGGTCGCCCCGGGCCGCCCGGACGGCGGCGGAGGTCACCGGACGCGAGCTGCGCGCCGTCGGCATCCAACAGCCGTACGCGCCGATCGCCGACGTCAACGTCAACCCGGGCAACCCGGTGATCGGCGTGCGGTCCTTCGGCGCCGACCCCACCCTCGTGGCCGACCTCACCGCCGCCCAGGTCACCGGCTTCCAGGACCGGGCCGGGGTGACCGCCGTGGCGAAGCACTTCCCCGGGCACGGCGACACGGCCACCGACAGCCACACCGGTCTCCCGGTGATCAACCACAGCCGCGCCGAGTGGGATCGGATCGACGCGCCGCCGTTCGAGCGTGCCATCCGCGCCGGTGTCGACACGATCATGACCGCGCACATCGTGGTCCCGGCGCTGGACCCGTCCGGCGACCCCGCGACCCTGTCGCCGACGATCCTCACCGGCGTGCTGCGTGGTGAGCTCGGTTTCCGGGGCGTCATCGTCACCGACGCGCTGAACATGGCTGGCGTGCGGGCGAAGTACGGCGACGAGCGGGTGCCCGTACTGGCGCTCAAGGCCGGCGCCGACCAGCTCCTGATGCCGCCGAATCTCGCGCTGGCGCGGGACGCGGTGCTGCGGGCCGTCGCCACCGGCGAGCTCACCGAGCGTCGGATCGACGAGTCGGTCCGGCGCATCCTCGGCGTGAAGTATCGCCAGGGACTCGCCCGCTCGCCGCTGGTCGACGTCGAGAAGGCCGTCCGGACCGTCGGCGCTCCGGAGCACCTCGCCGCCGTCACCCAGGTCACCGACCCGACGATCACCGCCGTCCGCAACGACGCCGGAGTGCTGCCCCTGCCCCACGCCGACCGGTCGGTCCTGATCACCGGCTGGGACAGCGCCGCCTTCGCCCCGGTCGCGACGGTCGCCGCCGGATTCACCACGCATGGTGCCCGCGTCACCGCCCGACCGGCGACCCTGCCCTCCGACGCGACGATCACCGCCACGGCGAGCCAGGCCGCCGAGCACGACCTCACCGTCGTGCTCGTGAACAAGGCGTGGGACACCGCCGTCACCGACCCGCGAGCCACCCAGCAGCGCCTCGTCGCGGCGCTGCTGGGCACCGGGAAACCCGTTGTCGTCGTGGCCGTCCGCGACCCGTACGACATCGCGTACCTGCCGGGCGTCACCACCTACCTGGCGACGTACTCGTACACCCGCGCGGCGATGGACGCCCTCGTCCGCGCGCTGCACGGCGAACTGTCCCCGAGCGGACGGCTGCCCGTCACGATCCCCACGGCCGAGGGGGCAGGCTCCGTGCTCTACCCCTACGGCCACGGCCTGAGCTGGTAGGAGGCAAGCATGCAGCGGAGGAATTTCCTGGTCGGCGCGGTCGGTGCGGGCGCGCTGGGGGCGGGGACGCTCGGTGTCGCACCGGCGGCGGCCGACTCCCGTGACCGTCGGGTCCGCACCGGCCTCGACGAGCTGGTGTCGTCCGGGTTCGCCGACCTCGCCGGTCAGCGCGTGGGCGTCATCTCCAACCCGACCGGCGTCGATGCGTCCTACCGGCATCTCGTCGACCTGATGCACGGCTCCGGTCGGGTGCAACTGGTCGCGGCGTTCGGCCCCGAGCACGGCTTCCGCGGCTCCGCCCAGGCCGGTGGCAGCGAGGGAACCGGCGTCGACGCCCGCACCGGCATCCCGGTGTACGACGCGTACGGCGCCTCGCAGGCCCGGTGGGAAGCGATGTTCACCGAGGCCGAGGTGGACACCGTGGTCTTCGACATCCAGGACGTCGGAGTCCGCTTCTACACCTACATCTGGACGATGTACACCTCGATGGTCGCCGCGGCCCGGGTCGGCAGACGCTACGTCGTGCTGGACCGGCCCAACCCGATCGGCGGGCGGGCCTACGGGCCGATGATGACCAGCCCGTACACCTCGGGCGTGGGTCTCAAGGAGATCATTCAGCAGCACGGGATGACCGTCGGAGAGCTGGCCCGGTTCTTCAACGCCACGTTCCTGCCGGCCGAGGCGGGACGACCGGTCGACCTGCACGTGGTGCGGTGCCGGCACTGGAAGCGCGACGCCCTCGCCGCCGACACCGGCGTGCCCTGGGTGATGCCCAGCCCGAACATGCCCACCCCGGACACCGCTCTGGTCTACCCGGGCACCGGGCTGTTCGAGGGTGTCGCCTCGATCACCGAAGGGCGCGGCACGTGCCGCCCGTTCGAACTGATCGGCGGGCTGGCGACGGACTTCGACCACCACTGGGGTGACCGGCTCAACGCCCGGAACCTGCCCGGGGTCGAGTTCCGCGAGGCGTACTTCTCGCCGACCTCGGCCGGGCAGAAGCCGGACCTGCTCAACAAGCTCTGCGCCGGCGTCGAGGTCAAGGTCGTCGACCCGGCGGTGTACGACCCGATCCGCACCGGCGTGGCCATGCTGGTGGAGGCGCACAGGTACCCGGCGTTCGCCTGGCGACGCGACTCGTGGGACACCGTGCGCCCGTACTGGATCGACAAGCTCACCGGGTCGCCGCGACTGCGGACCCAGATCGACGCCGGAGCTGACGTGGACGACGTCGTCGGCGCCTGGGCCGAGGAGTTGGCCACCTTCAACCGGCGTCGCCGGCCCTACCTGCTCTACTGAGGAGTTCGGTGATGACCAGGTCGACCCGTCGTCCGCTCCGCTCACTCGCGCTCGGCCTGGCTCTGATGATCCTGAGCACGGTGCTGCCCACCACCGGGGCGGTCGCCGCGACACCGACGTCCGGTCCGCCGACCGTCACCCCCGCGGACATCCAGTTCCGTCACGACACGTTGCGGCGTGGCAGCGCCCGCCAGGTCGGACTGCTCCCCGACCAGGTGGATCGCCTGCCCGCCGACCTGGCGGCGTATCTCCAGCCGACCCCGGAGCACCCCGGCTACCCGGCGTACGCCGGCGCGGTGGTCCTGGCCGCCAAGGACGGCGTGATCGTTGAGCACGCCGCCGTGGGCAGCGCGGTGAAGTACTCCGCGGTGGGGCCGCCGCCCGACCTGGTCGGTGTGGAACTCCCCGCCGACCAGCAGATCCCGACCCGGCGCGACACCATCTTCGACCTGGCGTCGGTGTCGAAACTGTTCACCACGATCGTCGCCATGCAGCAGGTGGAGCGGGGACGGGTGGAGCTGGACACACCGGTCGCCCGGTACGTCCCGGAGTTCGCCGCCGGCGGCAAGGCGGCGGTCACCGTGCGGATGCTGCTCACCCACACATCGGGTCTGCCCGCGTTCACACCACTGTGGAGCAGGTACCCGACACCGGCCGAGCGATTCGCCGCCGCGCTCGCCACGCCGCTCACCACCGGGGCAACGCCCGGTAGCCAGTATGTCTACTCCGACCTGGGGCTGATCGCGCTGGGCGTCCTGCTGGAGCGGGTAACCGCTCGGCCGTTGGCCGACCTGGTTCGCGACGGCGTGACCGGGCCGCTGGGCATGACCGACACGGGCTACAACCCGGGCCCGGAGCGGCGGTCGCGGATCGCCGCGACCGAATACCAGCCGTACGCCGGACGCGGCATGGTGTGGGGTGAGGTGCACGACGAGAACGCGTGGTCGCTCGGCGGGGTGGCCGGGCACGCCGGGGTCTTCTCCACGGCCGCGGACCTGGCCGTGCTCTGCCAGTCACTGCTCAACGGCGGCGAATACCGCGGCCGGCGGATCCTGCGCTCGGAAACGGTGCGCGCGATGCTGGTCAATCACAACGCGCTGCTCGAGTCGGCCTACCCGGAGAGCGACCGCGGGCTCGGCTTCGAGCTGAACAAGCACTGGTACATGATGGGGCTCTCCTCTCCCGTGGCCTTCGGGCACACCGGCTTCACCGGAACGTCGATCGTCATCGACCCGCTTTCCCACTCGTTCGTCGTCATGCTCAGCAACCGGGTGCACCCGGACCGGGGCTGGGGCAGCAACAACGTCGCCCGACGGGCCGTCGCGCGTGACCTCGCGGAGGCGATGCCGGTACGGCCGCGCTCGGCCAGCGCCTGGCGGGCCGACCCACGCGACTCCGCGACGAGCACGCTCACGGCGCCGCTGCGTCGGCCCGGCCGTGGCGCGGCGGCGAGCTTCCTGCTCTGGTACGACACCGAGCCCCGCTTCGACAGCGCGCGATTCGAGGTTTCCACCGACGGTGGTCAGACATGGGCGTCGGCGGCGATGCAGCTCCGCGACGCCGCCCGCCGGTGGAGCGCCGACGGTACGGTCACCGGCTACGGGGGTCGGGTGTGGTGGCAGGTCACGGTGGCGCTGCCCGATCAGGCCACCCACCTGCGGTTCAGCAGCAGCACCGACGGCTCCGGCCAGGGGCGTGGTGTCTACGTCGACCGGGTCGTAGCGGCGGACCGGCACGGCATGCTGTTCTCCGGCGAGGGTGCCGACGCCTCCCGGTTCGTCGCCGACGGGTGGTCACCGGCGCGGAGCTGAGACGGTACGGGCCCGAGAGCAATTTGACCCTCGACCGGGTTGAGGCCGGACCATCGGCGACATGACCGACCAAGCGACTGCCGACCCGACCATGACGCGCATCATCGAGGCCGTGCAGCTCGGCCAGAGCGGCGCACCTGCCCGAGCCCGCGAGCTGCTCACCGCGTTGTGGGACGAGCTCGGCCCCACCGGTGACGCCCTGCACCGCTGCACCCTGGCGCACTACCTCGCCGACCTGCAGGACACCACCGAGGCGGAGTTGACCTGGGACGAACGGGCCCTGGCCGCCGTGTCCGACCTGACCGACGAACGCGCCCAGCGGTATCTGTCCTCGCTCCAGGTCCAGGCGTTCCTGCCGTCGCTGTATCTCAACCTGGCCGACTGCCACCGGCGCCTCGGTAACGTCGGCCCGGCCCGGGAGCACCTCGACCGAGCCCGCGAGCACCTGGAGCGGCTACCGGCCGACCCGTACGGCGAGAGCATCCGCGCCGCTGTCCGGGACTTCGTCGAGGACGATCCCACCGACCGCCGGCGGTAGCGGTCGGGCGGACGGGTCACCGATCCTGGCGAGCGACGCCCGTGCGGTATTCCTGCGGCGAAAGTCCGTAGTGGGCACGGAAGAGGCGGCTGAAGTGGGCCTTGTCCGGGAAACCCCAACGGGCGGCGATGGCATGGATCGGCTGCCGCAGCAGCGGGTTGCCGAGATCACGCCGGCACTTCTCGAGGCGCTTGGCGCGGATGAGTTCGGCAAGCGTCGTCGCCTCCGCCTCGAACAGGCGGTGCAGCGACCGCGGCGAGATGTGGTGGGCGGCGGCGACGCTGCGAGGGCTGAGCTCGTCACTGTCGAGGTGGCGGTCGATGAAATCGACGACCCGGGCCCGCAGTGCGGTCTGCCGCGCCTCCGGTGACAGGGTTCCCTCGATGTCGAGGTACTGGGCGAGCGCGGCAGTGAGCAGGTCCACCGCCACCCCGCCCAGGATCTCGGCCTGGGCCGGCTCGAACTGCTCCGGGTGCGCCGCGATGCTGCGCAGGTGATGGGCCAACAGCCCGCCGACGCCGACGTGCGACGGCATCGGCGTGGCCAGCAGGCGGCGGAGCCGGTCCGGTGCCAGGGGCAGCGCCGCGTGCGGTATCTGCACGGTGATGGAGGTGGCGGGACCGGGGCCGTCCGCGCGATGGCGGGCAACGTGTGGCCGTGCGGTGTCCAAGAGCGTGAAATGGTTCGCGGCGTCCAGCGTGGACTCGGTGCGGTCCTGTATCAAGGTGCTGCGACCCGTCAGTGGTAGCGCGAGTTGATACACGTCCCCCTCGGCTCGGCGGACCAGTTTCGTGGGCCGGATCGAGTCCAGCGACGGGTAGCGCAGCGAGGTCATCCGAATACGGCCGAGATCGATGGCCTGCGCGTAGGCCACGAAGTTGTCCAGGTGGCTGCTGCTGATGTGCGCCGGGGCTGTCTCCTGGGCGACCAGGGCGTACCAGAACGCGAACCGGTCCGCCGGGGGCAACACAGTCGTGTCCACCACAAGGTTGGGCAACACTCCGTTCGCCTCCCCCCACGTGCAAGGATGGATTCTTGCATGCCTCGACTTTCTTTACCCATGACCGCATTCCCATGCCCGGTGCTGCCCGGCGGGTTGGCGAATGTCGGCGGTGACCGGCGCCGACCTGCGGGAGGCAGCCGACGAGATGACCCGGGTGCTGCTGCCACACCGGGAACGCGACTGGTCGGTGCCGGCCGGCTCGCTGAGCTGGAGCTGCTGGACCACCTCGGCGCACGTCGCGCACGACCTTCTCGCGTACGCGGGCCAGGTCACCGGCCGCCCGGACGACGGCTATCTGCCGTACGACCTGCGGGTCTCCCTCGACGCGAGCCCGACGCAGGTGCTCACCGTGGTGCGGGCCTGCGCCGGGCTGCTCGCCGCCGCCGTCGACGCCGCCCCGCCGGACGCGCGGGCCTGGCACTTCGGTCCGTGCGATCCGGTCGGTTTCGCCGCCATGGGCGTGGCCGAGACCGTGCTGCACACCCACGACGTCACCCTCGGTCTCGGTGTGCCGTGGCAGCCGCCGCAGCGGCTGAGCGCGCTGGTGCTGAGGCGGCTCTTCCCGGACGCCCCGGCCGGGGCGGCACCCGAGGTGCTGCTCTGGATGACCGGCCGCGGTGAGCTGCCCGGCCGGGCCCGGCGCACTTCCTGGAGCTGGCGGGCCGCAGTCGACTGACTCGCACCAGCATCGAGGCCGGCAGCAGACGTTCGGACCTGTTCGGATCCGTTCGCGACGGGTTCGGACGGTCGGCGCGGGGAGGTGTCGAAGAGTGCTGCCCGGCTACCCGGCGTGCAGCGAGTGCCGGTGGCCGTCGAGCGGGAAGGGCGGTCGGGCGGGCAGCACCTCCTGGAACACGAAGCCGCACTTCTGCGCCACCCGGCAGGACGCGACGTTGTCCACCTGGTGCAGCAGGTCGAGACGCGCCACCTCGGGGAACCGGTCGAACGCCCAGCGGCTCAGCGCGGTGACCGCGCGAGGGGCGACGCCGCGGCCGCGTGCCCACGACGCCGTCCAGTAGCCGACCTCCGGGGCCGGGCGCTCCGGGGTGACCCCCTTGAGCACCACGTTGCCCACCAGCCGGACGCCGTCGGCCTGCTCCTCGATGACGGCGAAGGTGTACCGCCGGCCGTCGGCCCAGTCGCGCAGCGCGCCTTCCAGCCACCGTCGTGCCTCGGCGGCGGTGGTGACCGGGGCTCTGGTCCAGCGGCGCAGGACGGGATCCCGGTACGCCTGCACCAGCTCATCCAGGTCGTCGGCGCACCACTGACGCAGGGCGACACCCGGCGTCGAGAGCATCTCGGGCGACAGCGATTCGATCAGCATCGGCACAGTCTGCCGTGGCAGTGGCCGGGGGTCAGCCCCGTCGGCGCCACCGCCGCCACCAACTACGGCGGGGCCGGCGCGCCGGGGGCAGAACGGCCGCCGCTGCTGCGACGGTCGTCGTGACCTTGGGCCGGGCCCGTTCGGTGCGCCAACGGCGGACCACGTCCTCGGTGTTCACCGGGCGTACCGCGACCCGGGGGCCGTCGTCGGGGAAGCGCAGCCACGCCACGATCTGCGCGTTCAACTGCCCCACGAAGTCGCGGACGGACTGTTCGGTGGGCAGGTCACGGACCTCGTCGGGGACCTGCTCGATGCGTCGGCGCAGTTGCAGCGACGTGGGCAGGAGCAGGTCGCTGGGGAGAGCTTCGCGCTCCAGGAAGCTCTTGATCCACCACGCCTCGTCGTACGGCGCCCCCCGACCCGGGATCGGCTTGCCCATGCCGGGCAGGTCGTCGAACTCGCCGCGCTGAACGGCATCCTGGATCTTCGCCTCCACTGACGCTTCCCACGCCTCGGTCACCGTGCGGCACCTCCCTGGCCACCGTAACGCGCCGCCTCCGGCCGGCGACACGCACTTGCCAGGGGTCAGCACGCCCGCGACGGTGAGCATTCCCGCCGACGGCGCCGCCGTCGCACCGAACGCGAGTGGATCACCCAGGATCGCAGGCCACGGCCTGTCAGGTGGCCCTGGGTTGGGACGTTCATCCCGATTACGGTCGGTGTGGGGACTACCGAACGGGGAAACGTCGTGGTGAGTACTGGTGCACTGCTGGGCATCGCGCTGGTGGCGTTGGGCCTGGTGCTCACGCCCGGCCCGAACATGGTCTACCTGGTGTCCCGCTCGGTGGCGCAGGGCCGCCGGGCTGGGCTGATCTCGCTGCTCGGGGTGGCCGCCGGCTTCGGCGTCTACCTGGCGGCGGCGGTCGCCGGCCTGGCCACCGTCTTCGTCCTGGTGCCGACGCTGTACGCGGTGGTGAAGCTGGCCGGCGCCGGCTACCTGCTGTGGCTGGCCTGGCGGACGCTGCGTCCGGGTGGGCACTCGCCGTTCCGGCCCGCGCCGCTGCCGCCGGACCCGCCCCGGCGGCTGTTCACAATGGGTCTGGTCACCAACCTGCTGAACCCGAAGATCGCGATCCTCTACGTGTCGCTGCTGCCGCAGTTCATCGACCCGACGCGGGGACACCTGGCCACGCAGAGCCTGCTGCTCGGTCTGACCCAGATCGTCGTGGCGCTGAGCGTGAACGCGCTGATCGTGCTCAGCGCCGGCTCGCTGGCCGGGTTCTTCGCCCGCCGGCCGGTGTGGCTGCGGGTGCAGCGGTGGGTGACCGGCACCGCGCTCGCGGCGCTGGCCGTGCGCATCGCCGCCGACCGCTCGCGCGCGGCCGTCGCCACGCCCTGACCCGGGCGGTCACCGCCCCCGGTGGCGGCCGAGCATCCCGGCGGCCAGCGGCGCGGCGTCCAGGTCACCGGCGGCGAGCCGGGCGGCGAGGGTACGGCGTACCAGCCGGTCGGCCAACGCGGGCGCGTGCCGGCCGACGGCCATCTCCACCCGGCCGCGTGCGGTGGTCGCCACGTCCCGGGGCGCCCGCCGGGCAGTGGCGGTGCGCAGGATCGCCGCGACCACCCCTTCGACGGGCTCGGGGCGCGACACCCCTTGCAGGGACAGCCCGGCCTCGGCGGTGCTGTCGTGGATCGGTGAGGCGACCATGCTCGGGTAGACGACGCTGACACCGACGTGGGTGCCGACCTCGTGGCGCAGCGCGTCGGCGTAGGCGACCAGGGCCCGTTTGCTCACCCCGTACGCGGCGGCGAGCGGGAGGGGCAGCACCGCCATCCGGCTGGCCACGAAGATCACCCGTCCGTGTGCGGTGAGCAGCGGGGGCAGCGCGGCGGCGGTGGTGCGCCACGCGGCGAGCAGGTTGACCTCCAGTTGCCGGCGGACCACCTCGTCGGGCGGCAACTCGGCCGGCGCGGGACCACCGACCCCGGCGTTGTTGATCAGCAGGTCGAGCCCGCCGAGCCGGTCGACGGCGGCCCGCACCGCCGCCGGTACGGCGTCCGGGTCGGTCAGGTCACAGCCCAGCACCGGCACGTCGTCGTCGGGACGGGCGTGCAGGTCGAGCCCCACCACCCGGGCGCCGGCGGCGCTCAGCGCGGCGCCGAGGTGGCGGCCGAAGGTTCCGCTCGCCCCGGTGACCAGCACCCGCCGACCGGCAAGTGTTCGGCCGCTCACCGGGGTGCCCCAACCGAGGGCGCCGTGCCGGAGCGGGCGCGGCGGGTGCCGGCGGTCAACTCCCGGGCCAGCTCGGCCAGGTAGACGTCGAAGTCCACCCGCATCGCCGGGCGGCGCTGACCCCAACGGGCGGTCGCAGCGCGCAGTTCGGCCCGGCACGCGGCGCGCTGCCGCTCCGGGTCCGGCAGCGCGTACCGGCCGGCGAGGTGCGCCGCGATCAGCTTGGCCTGCGCCTCGACCAGGGGGAACGCGGAGCCGGTGGACTGCATCAGCCCGACGAAGCTCAGCCCGGGGGCGTCGGGGTGGAACACGTGCCGGTACAACGGCAGGGTGTCGGCGCCTCCGGCGAGCAACGCCGGGTCGAGGAACGGGACGTCCACCCGGTAGCCGGTGCACCAGATGATCAGATCGACGCTGTCGCTGCGGCCGTCGGTGAACTCCACCCGGTCGCCGTCGAGGGCGGCGACGCCGGGCCGGGCCTCGACGTCACCGTGGGTCAGCCGCGACAGCAACCCGTCGGAGAGCGTCGGGTGGTCCTGCAGGAAACCGTGCGTTGGCGCGGGCAGCCCGTAGCGGGTGGGGTTGCCGACGGTGGCGCTCAGCATCGTCTGACTGATGCGTTGGCGCAGACGCCACGGCAGCCGGCGGGCCAACGCCCCGTTGAGGGTGTCCGAGGGGCGACCCAGCAGGTACTTCGGCACCACCCAGACGCCCCGGCGCAGCGACAGCAGGGTGCGGGTGGCGGCGTACGAGGCGTCGACGGCGATGTCCATCGCGGAGTTGCCGCCGCCGACGACGAGGACCCGCCGGCCGGCCAACTGCTCCGGGCCCCGGTAGTCGTGGCTGTGGATCTGCTCTGCGGTGCACTCGCCGGGGTAGCCGGGGTCGGGCAGCCGGGGCACCCGGTTGTGTCCGTTGGCGACGACCACGGCGTCGACGGTGACCTCGACCGGGCCGGTCGGGCCGCTGGCGGCCACCGTCCAGGTGCCGTCGGGGTGCTGGGTGACCCGTTCGACGGTGTGGCGCAGCCGGATGGTGTCGGTCAGACCGAAGCGCGTGGCGTAGTCGGCGAGGTAGCCGGCGACGCGACGGTGATCGGGGTAGTCCGGCCAGTCGGTGGGCATCGGGTGGTCGGCGAACTGGGTGCGACCACGGCTGGTGTTGAGGTGCAGCGTGCGGTACGCGGGCGAGTCGGGTGCCCCGTACACCCAGAGGCCGCCGACCTGCTCGGCGGCCTCGAAGCCCACAGTTGGCACGTCGGCGTCGCGTAGTGCCTTGACCGCGGCGAGCCCGGCGGCGCCGGCCCCGATCACCGCCACCCGCTGTGGTACGCCCATTGCCGCCCCCATTAATCCAACGTCCGATGGATAATCGTCGCGCGGAGGCGGCCCGTCAAGGGGTCGGCGATCCGTACAGCCCGTCGAGCAGGCGATGCACGAACGCCCGGAACTCGCGCCGTTCCCGAGCCCCGGGCGCGCCCGCGGCCAGCGCCACCACGTGCCCGTGCGTCGCCCACACCAGACTCCGCACTGTGATGTGCGGGGTCGGCTCGGCGAGGGCGCCGGTCGCCGCGGCGGCGGTGAGTAGCTCCGCGACCAGCCGGTACAACGGGTCGGCGTAGCGCTGATCCAGCTCGGCGTGCCGCTGCGGTTCCAACCAGCGGCGCAGCCACAGCGCTGTGGTCTCGGGGCGGTCCTCCAGGAAGTCGACGAAGGCGTCGACCAGCTCGTGCAGGGCCCGTCGCGCCGCGTCCGGACCCGCGTCGAGGGCGGCGCGGGCCTGCTCGGCGGCCTCGGTCAGCACGTCCCGCTCGGCGGCGAACACCCTGGCGAAGCACGCGTCGTAGAGCGCCGCCTTCGTACCCGTGTGGTGCGCGACAGTGGCGACGTCGACCCCGGCGGCGGCGGCGACCTCCCGCAGCCCGACGGCGTCGAAGCCCCGCTCGGCGAAGAGCGCGGTCGCCGCGGTGAGCACCACCTCGCGGGTCGGCCGGGTCTCGTCGCGGCGGGGCCGACCCGGGCGGCGGCGGGGCATGGTCATGGCCGCCATTCTGCCCCTAGAATCCAGCAACCGTTGGATTGCGGAGAGGATGCGGCGATGACCGGGCTGGACCGGCGGCCCGCGGCCGCCACCGACGCGACGCTGCCACGCGGGCCCCTGGCGGGCTTCGCGGCCGGCTCGCTCGGTATGGGTGTCTGGGTGACAGTGCCCGGCCTGCTGCTGCTCTACTTCCTCACCGACGTGCTGGCCGTCGGGCCGTGGCTGGCCGGCCTGGCGCTGCTGCTGCCGAAGATCGCCGACGTGCTGCTGCACCCCTGGGTGGGGCACCGCGCCGACGTCGAGCAGACCCGACGCGGCGACCGTCGTCGCCTGCTGCTGCTCGGCTGCGCCCTGCCGGTCGCGTTCGCCGCGCTCTTCGCGGTGCCCGGCGGCCTGACCGGCGCGCCGGCGGCGGCGTGGGTGGCGGTGTTCTTCATCGCCGGCAACCTGCTCTTCGCCGCCTACCAGGTCCCCTACCTGTCCACCCCGGCCGACCTGCGCATCGGCTACCACGAACGCACTCGGCTGATGGCGTTCCGGATGGTGGTGCTCACCCTGGGCATCCTGGCCTCCGGGCTGCTGGCCCCGCTGCTCACCGGCGGCGACGCCGCGACGCGGGACGGCTACCAGCGGATGGGCGTGGTCCTGGCGGTGGGGATGCTGGTGGCCATGCTGGTCGGTGTCGCCGGCATCGCCCGGCTGCGCGGTTCCGCGCCGCCCAGCACCGCGTCCGGGCACGGCGGGTGGCGGGCGTTGCGCACGGCGCTGCGCGATCCGCAGTTCCGGTGGCTGGTCGCCGCGTACCTGGCGATGTCCACCACCACCCACCTGGTGCTCGCCGGGGTGCCCTACTACGCCGAGTACGAGCTGCGCGCCCCCGGCCTGACCACGGTGCTGGTGGCCGCGTTCGTGGCGCCGGCGTTGCTGGTCACCCCGGCCTGGCTGGTGGTGGCCCGACGCGTCGGCAAGCAGCGGGCGCTGCTCGGCGCGCAGGGCGCGTTCGCGACCGGCTCGGTGGTGCTGGCGGTGGGCAGGCCGGCCGGCCTGCCGGTGCTGGTCGCCGCGGTGGCGGTGCTCGGGGTGGCGTTCGCCGGCATGCAGTTGCTGCCGTTCTCGATGCTGCCCGACGTGATCCGCGCCGCCAGCAACGCCGGCAGCACCGGAGCCGGCACCTACACCGGGGTGTGGACGGCCACCGAGGCCACCGGCGCGGCCCTGGGCCCGTACGCGTACGCGCTGTGCCTGACGGTGGGTGGTTTCGTGGCCTCGACGGCCGGTGAGTCGCCGACGCAGCCGGACGCCGCGCTCGCGGCGGTCCGCTACGGCTTCGGGTTGCTGCCGGCGGTGGCGATGCTCGCGGCGCTGCTGCTGCAACGTCGCTACACCCTGGACGCGACGGCCCGGGCGGCGAGCTGATCGGCCGGCACTAGACTTCGCCCTCGATGGACGCCCAGCCCAGCACCGCCGAAACCCGCCCGTGCGCCCACTGTGGAGCGCCCGTCCCGCAGCGCGTCGGCGCGGGTCGACCGTTTCGCTACTGCCGCGACAACGACGGCGCCTGCCAGCGTGCCTCCCGCAACAGCCGGATGCGGCACCGCAACGCCCCCGGTCTGCCCGGGCAGGTCGCCCGCACCTGGGAGGCGGTGGACCGACTCGACCAGATCGTCGAGACGTTGACCGAGTCGCTGCACGCCGAGTTGTCCCCGGTGGGTGTGCAGCGCCAGCTCGCGCAGGTCCGCGCGGAGGCCGCCACCGAGATCGCGGCGGCGCAGACCGAACGCGACGAGGCCCGCGACGACGCCGAGACCGCGGCGGCCGACGCGGCGCGCGCCCGCGAGCAGGCCCGCGAGGCCCGCGCCGAGGCCGACGACGCCCGCCAGCGCGCCGAGCTGGCGCACCGGCAGGCCGACACCGCCGACGAGCGGGCGCGGCACGCCGAGGCCGCCCGCGACCAGGCCCGCCACGACGCCAGCGCCGCCGAGGCGCTGCGTGCCCAGGCCGAGCGCGACCGCGACCAGGCCCGCGCCGAGGCGCGGGACCTGCGCACGGAACGCGACGCCGAACGGCAGCGGGTGGCCGACCTGAGCGTGGAACGCGACGCGCTGCGCGCCGAGGCCGAACGGGCCGGCCGGGCCGCCGCCGAAGCGACCGAACGGGCCGGTCGGTGGCAGGCCGAGGTGCAGGACGTCCGCCGCCAGATCGAGCAGTCCCGCGCCGACGCGGCGCGGACCCGCGCCGAGGCCGCCGACGCCGCCCGGGCGCGCGAGCAGGCCGACCGGGCCCGCGACCGCGCCGACGTCGCCGCCCGGCAGGCCGACGACGCCCGGCAGGAGGCCGCGGAGCTGGCCGCGCGGCTGCGCGCGGAGGTGGCGGCCCTGGCCGCCCAGCGCGACACGCTCACCGCCGAGCTGACAGTGGCCCGGCAGGCCGCGGCGACCGCCGAGGGTCACCGCACCGCCCTGACGGTACGACTCGACGCCGCAGAGACCGACCGGGACCTGGCCCAGCGGCGGGTGGCGCAGCTCGGCGACCAGGTCAGTGACCTGGCGTTGGCGCTGGCCCGCCTCGGCGCCGCCGCTCCCGGGGACGCCACCTGATGATCGTGGCGCAACCTTCGGTAGGCTCGGGCGGTTAACCTCCCCGGTGGCAGCGGACACACACCGTTGTCCCGACCCGCCTGGGGATCACCTCACCGGGTGAGCGTCCCGGCCGGCTACCCTTGGTCCCGGCCCACCCGTCGACGCCTCACGCCCTCGGGCGGGAATGGCTCGACGGGGACGCACCGTTACACCCAGAAGACCAGCACCACGAACGAGGGGAAGTCGATCATGGGCGAGCGTATGCTGCGCGGAAGCCGCCTTGGCGCGGTGAGCTACGAATCCGACCGCAACACGGAGCTCGCGCCGCGTCAGACCCGCGAGTACCTCTGCGCCAAGGGCCACCAGTTCGAGGTGCCGTTCGCCGTCGACGCCGAGGTCCCGATGACCTGGGAATGCAAGTTCGACGGCAGCGTCGCCCGACTCGTCGACGGCAACGAGCCGGAGCAGAAGAAGGCCAAGCCGCCGCGTACCCACTGGGACATGCTTCTGGAGCGGCGTTCCATCGCCGAGTTGGAGGACATCCTGGAGGAGCGCCTGCAGGAGGTTCGGACCCGCCGCGGCCGCGCCTGAGCCGCACGACGCGCGATGACGGCGCCCCCGGGGTTTCCCCCGGGGGCGCCGTCATGTCTGCCTTGAGCGCGGTAGGTGGCCTGGTCTCAGTGCCGGCCGGGCTCGACGATCTCGCCCTCGATGGCCCGACCGCCGTCGACCACCACCGGCTGTTCCGGCTGTGCAGTCGGTTGCGGGGTGGGTTGCGGCGCACCTTGACGCACCCGCACCGTACGGGGCCCGAACAGGTCACCGGCGACCATCGACGACACCCGCCGCTCGGTGGCGCGGCGCACCCCGGCGCGGGCCAGTCGACGCACCGGCGGCACCAGCAGCAGCAACCCGACCAGCCCGCTGACCAGGCCGGGCACCGCCAGCAACAGCGCGCCGGCCAACCCGACGAGCCCGTCGGTCACCTGACCGCCCGGGGGTTGCCCGGCCGCCGCCGCGGCGCGGAAACCACGCCAGGCGCGCATCCCCTCGCGGCGCAGCAGCACCAACCCCAGCAGGGACGCGGCGAACACCAGCAACACCGCCGCGCCGAACCCCAGCGCCCGTCCCACGCCGACGAACACCGCCAGCTCCAGCACCACCGCCAGCAACAGGGCCAACGGTACGAACCTCAGTCCTCGGCGCATCTCACCTCATCGCCATTCCTGCGGACACCACTGACGTGTTCCGCTCATCCAGCATGACACGCCCGCGCGCACGGCCACCGCGCCTGACCCGCTCACGGCCACCGTGCCTGGCCGGTGGCGGTGCCGTGCAGGCCCCGGCGTACCGCCTGGCGCCGGTCGCGCACCCCCCAGGCGGTGATCCGCCACAGCGCCTCGGCCACGATCTTCGGGCTCATCTTGCTGTCGCCGCGTTCCCGCTCGGCGAAGGTGATCGGCACCTCCACGATCCGCACCCCGGCCCGGTGCGCCAGCCGCGACAGCTCCACCTGGAACGAGTAGCCCTGCGAGGTCACCGACTCCAGGTCGATGGCGTCCAACGCGCTGATCCGGTACACCCGGTAACCGCCGGTGGCGTCCGAGACGGGCATGCCCAGCGCCAGGCGCGCATACAGGTTGCCGCCACGCGACAGCAACAGCCGCCGCAGCGGCCAGTTGACCACCCGCGCGCCCCTGGTCCACCGGGAGCCGATCACCACGTCGGCGTCGCGGGCGGCGTCCAGCAGCGCCGGCAGGTCCTCCGGGGCGTGCGAACCGTCCGCGTCCATCTCCACGACCGCCTGGTAGCCGCGCTCGCGCGCCCACCCGAACCCGGCCAGGTACGCCGCGCCGAGGCCCTGCTTGCCCTGGCGGTGCAGCACCTGCACGTGCGCGTCGCCGTCGGCGAGGGCGTCGGCGATCGCGCCGGTGCCGTCGGGGCTGTTGTCGTCGGCGATGAGGATCTGCACCGCCGGGGCGGCCCGCCGGACCCGGCCCACGATCACGGCGATGTTGTCGGCCTCGTTGTAGGTGGGGATCACCACCAGCACCCGGCCCACCCCGGGCACCTCGTCCGCGCGTCGGATCGTATCGGTCGCCTGGATCACGGTTCCTCCGCTCCCGCCGGCGTACCGGCTGTTGCTATCCGGGCCTGACCCGTTGCCGCCGGCGCAGCACCGCCGCGCCGACCAGGGCCGCCGCGGCCAGCGCGGCGAGCGCCACCTCGGGCCACCAGCCGAGGCGGGTGGCGAGGGTGCGTCCGTCGTCGAGCCGCAACTGCCGCACCACGACCTCCCGGGTGTTGAACCCGGTGGCATCGCTTACCCGCCCGTCGGGTGCGACGAACCCGGACACCCCGACCGTGGAGGCCATCAACGCCGGCCGTCCGTGCTCCACCGCCCGCAGCCGCACCATGGCCATCTGCTGGCGGGCCTCCGCCACGTCGAAGGTGGCGTTGTTGGTCTGCACCACCAGCAGTTGCGCGCCGCCGGTGACGGTGTCGCGGACCACCTCGTCGTAGGCGACCTCGAAGCAGATCACGTCACCGAGCACTGTGGGGCCGGCACGTACCACGCCCGGGGTGCTTCCGGGCACGAAGTCACTGCGGATCAGGTCGACCTTCTTGCTGACCATCCGGGCCACGTCGCGCAGCGGCACGTACTCGGCGAACGGCACCGGGTGGCGTTTCGTGTACAGCTGCTCGAGGTCCGGGCCGGTGCCGGGTCGCCACAGGATGCCCGCGTTGCGGACCTGCCCGGCGTCGGGGCCCAGCAGGACCGCGCCAACCAGGATCGGCGCGCCGACGGTGTCGGCGGCCTGGGAGATCCGCGCACCGGCGGTGGGGTTGCGCAGCGGGTCGATGTCGCTGGAGTTCTCCGGCCACACCACCAGGTCGGGTCGCCGCTGCTGCCCGGCGGCGACCCGCTCGGCCAGTTCGATGGTGGCGTCGACGTGGTTGTTGAGCACCGCCTGCCGTTGGGCGTTGAAGTCCAGGCCCAGCCGCGGCACGTTGCCCTGCACGATCGCCACGGTGACGGTGTCACCGGACCCGGCGGTGGCGACCGGCACCAGCAGAGCCCCGACGGTCAGCGCGACGGCCACGACGGCCGGTACGACCACCGGCGTCCACCGCCACCCCGGCGCACCCCCGCCGCGTGCAGGGCCGTCCAGCGGGCCCTCAGCGCCCGGCGCGGCGTCGCCCGGCGTGGTGGTGGGCTCAGGGCGCCGGGCGGTGACCCAGGCCTGCCAGACGGCGGTGACCAGCAACCCGCCGACGAGGGCCACGACGAAGGTGACCAACGGGGCGCCGCCCAGCGCGGCCAGCCGCAGCAGCGGTGAGCTGTCCTGGCTGAACGCCAACCGCCCCCACGGGAACCCGCCGAACGGGGTGCGGTCGCGCAGCGCCTCCTGCCCGACCCAGAGCAGCCCGGTCAGCGCCGGCCACGCCCAGCGGGCGCGGTCGACCAGCGGCGACACCCAGGCGGTGGCCGCGCCCAGCAACGCCAGGTAGCCGGCCTGCAGCAGCGACAGCAGCACCCACGGCAGGTAGCCGGTGTGCAGGTTCGTCCAGGCCAGCAGCGGGGCGAACAACGCCACCCCGGTCAGGAAGCCCAGGCCGGCACCGGCGCGCAACCGCCGCCGGTGCGCGGCGGCGGCCAGCAACGCCACCCCGACCGGCGCGAGCGGCCACACCCCGTACGGGGGAAACGCCACCAGCAGGGCCAGCCCGGCGGCCACGGCCAGGGGCACGGCGACCCTCAGCGGCAGCGGCCGACCGGGAACGACCGGCCGGGGCAGCGCCGCCGGGGTGTGCATCTCATCCCGGTCCAGGGTCGTCACCGCTTCACCTCGATCACGGGGCGAAGGTTACCTGGCTGGCGGGTTCACCGGCCGCGTCGGGCCGTCGGGCACGAACCGCCCGGCGGACATGAAATCGGGGCGCGGCTCGCGCCGCGCCCCGATGCTCCCAGGCCCTTCCCGGCCGGTGTGGCGAGGATGGGGCACGACGACCTTCGGACCGACCGGACGTGGACTGGCTGCCCCCGCCGGGCCGTTGTCTACTGGCCGTGCACCTCACCCTGCCCGTACACCGGTAACCGCGGCCGGTTCGCGCCGCCCCGCCGACCCCCGCCCGCTGGACCTGGCCGCCGCGACGATGACGCTCAAACATGTCGCTCGGCCAGCGGACGAAGGGACGAAGCGAACAACAGCCGCTTCCCGTGGTAGGACTCAAAGACGGTACGTGCCGACCCCCGTCGGTTGTCAACCCGCAGCCGGCCTGTCGTGTGTTGCGACACGGCGTGTCGGGTCGGCGAGTCTCAATGCGTCCGCAGATGCTGACGCAGCAGCGCCTGCGCGGCCGCCCGGTGCTCCTCGGCGAGCAGCCCTCCGGCGGCCAACACGTAGTCGGCGTCGACCACCGCCGCGGCGGCGCGCGGCAGCGCCCACCCGCCGGCGTGGTCGGCCAGGACCGCCGTCAACACCTGCCCGGACACGTCCGCCGGCGCGTGCCGCAGCACCCCACCGGAGCCCACCAGCATCCGCACGTCGCGCAGGTCCCGCCCGGCCCGCTCACCGGTGGCGGCGCCCCGGGCGTGCCGGCGCAGCGCCACCGTCGCGGCGAGGGTGGCGATGCGCCGGTCCACGGCCCGCTCGACGTCGTCGACGGCCAGGAACGCCGGGTCGGCCGCCCGGCGTGCCGCGGCGGCACCCAGGTCGTCGGCTTCGCCGGCGGTGAGCAGCCGCTCCTCCGCGGCGGCCCGCACCACCCCGGGGGCGCTCCACCGCATGCCCAGATCGCCCTCCACGGTGCGGGCCCGCCACAGGCTGCCGGCGACCTCCCGGCCCGGCCCGGTGGCCCGCTCGTCGGGCGTGAGCACCGAGTACACGTCGGTGGTGGCCCCACCCACGTCGACCACGGCCAGGTCACCGCCGAGGGTGTCGGCGAGCACCTCCACACCGGTGAGCACCGCGTCGGGGGTGGCCGCCCGCACCAACCGCGCGAACCGGGCACCCCTGGACAGTCGTTTACCACCGATGACGTGGCGCAGGAACACCGCCCGGATCGCCGCCCGCGCCGACGCCGGGGCGAGCACCCCGATGCGCGGCAGGACGTTGTCGGCGTCGGTGACCGGCACCCCGGCGTCACGCAGCAGCCCGGTCACCTGCTCGCGCACGTCGGCGTTGCCCGCGTACACCACGGGTCGGCGCCACCGGGCCCGGGCCAGGCGGGTGGCGTTGTGGGTGACAGTGTCGGCGTCGCCGCCGTCGGTGCCGCCCACGAGCAGCACCACGTCCGGGCGGGCCGCCCGCAACGCCGTCAGGTCGGCGGCGCCGAGCCGCCCGGCCGCGACGTGCACCACGTGCGCGCCGGCGGACAACCCGACCCGCCGGCCGGCCTGCGCGGTGACCAGCGGCTCGTAGCCGATCACGGCCAGGCGCAGCCCACCACCGGCCGACGAGCACACGTACCAGGGCACGTCGCGCACGCCGAGCCCTGCGGTGGCCGCCGCTACCGCCGCGTCCAGACCGTGCAGCACGTCGGTGCCCACAGTGGTGGGCGCCGACGCCGCGCCGGCCAGGACACCGGCGGCCAGGTCCACCACCGCCACCTTCGTGTACGTGGAACCGACGTCCGCGCAGACCGCCAGGGTCACGAGTTTCCCTGTTCGCGACCGCGGGGCTCGCAACCCCGGCTCACTCCTCGCTCACGCTGGCGGCGGGAACGACCACGGTGCCGGTCGCGGTGACCGCCACGATCGGCGGGTCGAGGACCTCCGCGGCGGACGCGGAGCGGTCCGGGCGACCCCGGCACACCACCGCGCAGCTCAGCTCCAGGGTGCGGCTGCGGGTGCCCACCCGCGACACCCGCGCGGTGACCTCGACCACGTCCCCGGCGTGGACGGGCGCGTGGAAACGCACGTCGGCGTACCCGGCGAACAGGCCCTCGTCGCCGTCGGTGCGGATGCACACCTCGGTGGCGACGTCGCCGAACAACCCGAGCGCGTACGCCCCGTCGACGAGGTTGCCGGCGTAGTGGGCGTGCGAGTACGGCACATACCGCCGGTGCGTCACCGTCAACCCGAGCCGTGCGTCGGTCATGCCATCGCCTTCCGTTGCGTGATCAGGGCGTGCACGAGGTAGCTGGCCACCTCGCCGGGCGTGGTGCCCCGACCGAAGATCCGGTCCACGCCCAACTCGTCGGTCATCGTCTCGTCGAAGCGGGGACCACCGACGATCAGCAGCGGACGCCGCCCCGCCGGCATCGCCTCCCGGAACGCCGCCGACATCTCCCGGGTGTTGTGCAGGTGCGCGTCGCGTTGGGTGACCACCTGCGACACGAGCACCGCGTCGGCCTTCTCCGCCCGGGCGGTCTCCACCAGCTCCGGCACGCTGACCTGCGCGCCCATGTTGGTGACCTTCAGCTCCCGGTAGTACTCCAGGCCCTTTTCCCCCGCGATGCCCTTGACGTTGAGGATCGCGTCGATGCCCACCGTGTGCGCGTCGGTGCCGATGCACGCCCCGACCACCGACAGCTTGCGCCGCAACCGCTGCTTGATCACCGTGTTGACGTCCTTCGCCGACAGCAGCGCGAAGTCCCGTTCCACCACCTGCACGGCGCCCAGGTCGACCAGGTGGTTGGCCCGCCCGTAGACGACGAAGAACGTGAACCCGTCGCCCATCGGCTTGGCGTGCACCACCATCGCCGGGTCGATGCCCATCTTGTTGGCCAACTGCACCGCCGCGCCCTCGGCGCGCTTGTCGTGGGTCACCGGCAGGGTGAACGACACCTGCACCATGCCGTCACCGGTGGTGTCCCCGTACGGGCGCACGATCTGCTTCTCCCCGCTCACGCGGCGGCCTCCAGGATGTCGGTGGCCGGGTTGCAGTAGTCGGCCTCGTGCGCGGCGACCCCGGACAGTCCCTTGCCGCGATCCGCGGGCCGCTTCATGATCCCGAAGGTGCCCTCGGCGATCGCCGTGAGCAGCGTCTGCTCCCCGATGCGGTCCAGCAGGTCCAGTGCCTCACCGAGGACCTGGTTGGCGCGGCGGCGGATGAACCCGCCCGGCGCCGGCACGAAGTCCTCGTGCAACCCACCGGCCGCGCCGAGGACGTAACGCACGTTCTGCAGGGCGATGTCCCGGTCGGACAACCACGGCGTCACCACCGCCTCGGTCATCATCCCCACCAGCAGGATGCCCTGACCGGTCAGCGCGCCGGCCAGGTTGAAGAACCCGTCGAGCAGGTTGCCCCGGAACACGTCACCGGTCATGTGCTTCGTCGGCGGCATCCACTTCAACGGCGCATCGGGGAACAACTCGCGGGCCAGCAACGCGTGCGCCAACTCCAACCGGAACGACTCCGGCACCTCCGGGTTGATCTCGAACGCGTGCCCCAACCCCAACTGCCAGTCCGCCAACCCCGCCTCGTGGGCGAAGAACTCGTTGAGCAGCTGCGACACCGTCACCGTGTGCGCCTCGTCGACAGCGTCGGCGGTGGTCAGGTAGTTGTCCTCACCGGTGTTGATGATGATCCCGGCGCGGGCGTGCACCTGCCGGGAGAACCGCTGGTCGACGAACGTGCGCACCGGGTTGATGTCACGGAACAGGATCCCGTACATCGAGTCGTT
The DNA here is from genome assembly GCF_036136635.1 of Micromonospora sp. NBC_00330. Classification (NCBI taxonomy): domain Bacteria; kingdom Bacillati; phylum Actinomycetota; class Actinomycetes; order Micromonosporales; family Micromonosporaceae; genus Micromonospora; species Micromonospora sp. NBC_00330. The sequence goes on along the minus strand of NZ_CP108012.1, from coordinate 2,246,925 downwards.
CAACATCATGTCGAGGCGTTCCAACCCGGCCAGCGTCGCCATCTCCGGCATGCACAGCCCGGACGCGTAGTTGGTCAACCGCACGTAGCGGCCCACCTCCTTCGACGACTCGTCCAACGCCGCGCGCATCAGCCGGAAGTTCTCCTGGGTGGCGTACGTGCCGGCGAACCCCTCCCGGGTCGCGCCCTCGGGCACGTAGTCCAGCAACGACTGCCCGGTGGAGCGGATCACCGCGATCACGTCAGCGCCGGCGCGCGCCGCCGCCTGCGCCTGCGGAATGTCCTCGTAGATGTCACCGGTGGCGACGATCAGGTAGATCCACGGCCGCTGCGCCGGGTCGCCGTGACGCTTCACCAGCCGGTCCCGCTCGGCGCGCCGCCGGTCGATGCGCCGAATGCCCGCGCCGACGGCCTTGCGCGCCGCCGACCGGGCCGCCGTGGCCGCCCGCCCGGTGGGCTGGGTGAACCGCACCGACCCGGCCGCGGCCTTCTGCGCCAGCAACGTCACGTCGGTGCTGCCCTCGCGGACCAGGGCGTCGAACACCGGCACCGCCACCCCGTGACCCAACCCGACGTCCGCGGCAACCGCGTCGACGAGCCGGTTCACCCACGGAATGCCGTCCGGGTCGGCGCCGGTCACCCCGGCCAACCGCAGGACCGCCCGTTCCACCGACACCGTGGTGTGGCTGCGCGCCAGGTCCACCACCGGCTGCCCGGCCCGACGCGCCAACTCCCGGGCCCGCGCCACCAGCACCGGATCAAGATCAAGCTTCCCGGTCATGATGACCCTTCCTCGTAGATGACCTCACCGCGCAGCACCAGACGCCGGCACACCGGCAGCGGCGTCGGGTCGTCCGGACCCCGCGCCTCCGGGTCCTCGGCCTGCAACACCGGCAGACCCCGCTCCACCCCCGCCGGCGTCGACCACACCGCGAACGTCGCCGGCGCGCCCAACGCCAGGACCCCCTCGACGTCCAGGTGCACCGCCCGCCACCCGCCCCGGGTGTGCGCCGCGAACGCCGAGCGCACACTCATCCGCTGCGCCGGGTTGTGGTGCGCCACCGCCGCCCGCACCGACCCCCACGGGTCCAGCGGCGTCACCGGCGAATCCGACCCGAACGCCAACGCCACCCCCACCGAGTGCATCGCACCCATCGGGTTCGACTCCAACGACCGGTCCAACCCCAGCCGCGTCTCGTACATCCGGCCCGCGCCACCCCACAACCGGTCGAACGCCGGCTGCATGCTCGCCACCACCCCGTACTCCACGAACCGCGCGATCAACGCCTTGCTCATGATCTCCGCGTGTTCGATGCGGTGCCGGGCCGCGCGCAACCGCTCCACCCCCAGCGTCCGCGCCGCCGCCGCGAACCCGTCCAGGACGGTGCCGATCGCCGCGTCACCGATGGCGTGGAAACCGCCCTGCATGCCGTGCGCCGCGCAGTCCAACAGGTGATCGCGCACCTGCTCGACCGACAGGTACCCGTGCCCGCAGCCGTCACCGTCGCCGTACGGCTGCGACACGTGCGCCGTGCGTGAGCCCAACGCCCCGTCGGCGAACAGGTCCCCACCGGCGCCGACCGCGCCCAACTCCCGGGCCCGCGCCGCGCCACCCAACTCACCCCAGTACCCGTACACCTCCGGCAACCCCGCGCCGGAGATGCCCAGCAGACCGGTGAAGTCCTCCTCGTCGGAGATCTCCGGGCCACCACACTCGTGCACCGCCGCGATCCCCAACGACGCCGCGTGGGCCAGGGCCACCCGCTGCGCCACGACCCGCTGCGCCCGACTCACCGACGCCTGCGCCGCCGCCCGCACCACGTGGTGCGCGTCGCGCCGCAACCAGCCCGACGCGTCGTACCCGGCCGCCTGCGCCGCCTGCGGGCACGCCGTCAGCAACGCCGACGACACCAACGCCGAGTGGATCGACGCCTGCGACAGGTACACCCGCCGACCACCGGCCGCCCGGTCCAGCGCCGCGGCGTCCGGCAACGTCGGGTCCGACCAACCCGACTCGTCCCAGCCGTGCCCCAGCACCACCGCGTCCGCCGGCAGACCCGCCGCGAACCGCGCCACCGCGTCGAGCAGCTGCCCCGCCGAGCGCACCCCGGACAACGCCAACCCGGACAACGCCAAACCGGTGCCGGTGGCGTGCACGTGCGCGTCGACGAACGCCGGCGTCACCAACGCCCCGCCCAGGTCCACCACCCGGTCGGCCGGCGGCGCGTCACCGTCGGTCCCCAACCAGGCAATCCGCCCACCGGACACCAGCAGCGCGGTGGCGCTCGGGTCGGCGGGACAGTGCAGCACGCCGCCGCGATACAACGTCGAGGGGTTCGTCATGACCTCAGTCTGCCGCGACCCGCGCCGCGAACAGCTGACGCACCCCCGGCTCGGACCGCAGCAGCCCCAGCGCCAACTCCGCGTGCCCCGGCACGTACCCGTTGCCCACCAGCATCGTCACGTCAGCGGCCAACCCCTCCGCGCCCAACGCGGCAGCGGAGAAGCTCGTCGCCATCGAGAAGAAGATCACTGTGCCGCCGTCCGCGGTGGCCAGCACCGCCCCGTGCTCACACCCCGGCACGTCCACGCAAACCACCGTCACGTCCGCCGGCGCACCCAGCGCGGTGGTCACCGCCGTGGACAACCCCACCGGGTCGCGCGCATCGGCCAACGCCACCACCGACGCCAGACCGGCGGCCGTCAGCGCGTCGTGCTCCGCCGCCACCGGCACCACCCCGACGGTACGCGCGGCGCCCGCCCGTCGCGCCGCCGCGAGTGACAGCGACCCGCTCTTACCCGCCCCACCGATCACCGCGACCCGCACCGGCGTCGGATCACCGCTACGCCGACGGTCCTCGACGTAGCGCGACACCACCCGGGCGGTCAGCGCGGGCGCCCCGCACACGTCCAGCACGGCCAGGGACAACTGCGGGTCCTCGTCGTCGGGCAGCACCGCCGCGATGGAGCGCGCGAACAGGATCGCCCACCCGTCACACGGCACCTGCTCGCTGCGCCCGTCCCAACGGGCCAACCCATCGGTGATCACCAAGGGCGTCAACGTCAACGACACCAGGGTCGCGACCCGCTGTCCCGCCCGAAGCCCCAGCGGGGACCGCCGACCGGCCTCCTCGACCGTGCCGATCAACATCCCGCCCGACCCGGTCACCGGGTTCTGCATCTTCCCCCGGGTCGCGATGATCTCCAGCACCTCGGCGCGGACCGCGTCACCGTTGCCGCCGTGCTTCTCCGACAACTGCCGGAAGCTCGCCGCGTCCAGGTTGAGCCGCTGCACCCGGATCCGCACCTCGTTCGGCGCGATCGCCGCCGACGTGTCCAGGCGCCAGGCCGCCTGCGGCAGCACCCCCGCCGGTTGCACGACGCGGTGCAGTCCCACCGGTGACGTCACGCCAACCTCCCCCTGCCAGCCGTCCGAAGCCCCGGTCAAGGCTCGCGTAACGGGAAAACTTACGGCAGACTAGTTTCTGTACCGAATATTTTCCAGTAGCCTTCGGGCTTCGATGATCAGCCGTAACACCGAGGAGGGGCCGTGACCCAGACCCAACCGGTTGAGACCATCCCTCAACCCCGTCACGCCCCGGTCGCCGTACCGACCGCCGGGCAGCCCTACGAGTACCACCGCCGCCCCCTGGTCGAACCCGACTGGACCCGCTTCCCCGGCTGGCGCCACGTCACCCGCGACCAGTGGGAATCCGCCCAGTGGCAGCGCGTCAACTGCGTCAAGAACATCAAGCAGCTCCGCGCCGTCTTCGGTGACCTGATCGACGAGACCTTCTACGCCGACCTCGAGGCCGACCAGAAGGCCCTGGCCACCATGTCCATGCTGGTGCCACCACAAATGATCAACACGATGGTGCCGTTCGCGACCCTCACCACCGAGGCGCTGCTCGCCGACCCCATCCGCCGCTACATGATCCCGGTCGCCTCCGACCGACGCACCGACTGGCCCTCACACCCCTACGCCAGCCGCGACAGCCTCCACGAACACGACATGTGGGTCGCCGAAGGGCTCACCCACCGCTACCCCACCAAGGTCCTCGCCGAACTGCTCTCCACCTGCCCCCAGTACTGCGGGCACTGCACCCGCATGGACCTCGTCGGCAACTCCACCCCCGCCGTCGACAAACTCAAACTCACCCTCAAGCCCGTCGACCGCTACGACGCCCACATCGCCTACCTCAAGTCCCACCCCGGCGTCCGCGACGTGGTCGTCTCCGGCGGCGACGTGGCCAACGTCCCCTGGCGCAACCTCGAGTCGTACCTCATGCGCCTGCTGGAACTGGAAACGGTCCGCGACATCCGCCTCGCCACCAAGGCCCTCATGGGCCTACCCCAACACTGGCTGCAACCCGACGTCGTCGAGGGCCTGGAACGCGTCGCCCGCACCGCCGCCCGCCGCGGCGTCAACCTCGCCATCCACACCCACGTCAACCACGCCCAGTCACTCACCCCACTGGTCGCCAAGGCCGCCCAGACCGCCCTCGACGTCGGCGTCCGCGACGTCCGCAACCAGGGCGTCCTCATGCGCGGCGTCAACGCCACCACCCCGGAACTGCTCGACCTCTGCTTCGCCCTCCAAGGCGAAGCCGGGATCCTGCCGTACTACTTCTACATGTGCGACATGATCCCCAACGCCGAACACTGGCGGGTTCCGGTCTGGCACGCCCAGCAACTCCAACACGACATCATGGGCTACCTCCCCGGCTACGCCACCCCCCGCATCGTCTGCGACGTCCCCTTCGTCGGTAAGCGCTGGGTGCACATGCTCACCGACTACGACCGGGAGCGCGGCATCTCCTACTGGACGAAGAACTACCGCACCTCCATCGAATCCGCCGACCTGGAGGCGCTCAACAAGCGCTACGCCTACTACGACCCGATCGACACCCTGCCCGCCAACGGCCAGCAGTGGTGGCACGACCACCGCGACGACTGACCCACCAACGGCGAAGCCCCCGGGATTCCTCACCCGGGGGCTTCGCCGTTGCCCGTCACCGGCAGCCCAGCGCCTGCACGTACCCGGCCCGCACCGTCCCCGCCGCGACGACAACCGTGACGGCCCGCACCGGTCAGGCGCGGATACCGGCGAGCACCAGATCGGCGACCCGACCGATCACCCGGGCGCTCGTCGCTGCCGGCAACCGCCGAAGCGACGCGATGGCCAACAGACCGGCCCGGACGTCGTCCGCGTCGACGCCGTCGCGCAGCACACCCGCCGCCCGGGCCCGCCCGACCAGCACGTTCAACGCCTGCGCGTGCTCCCGCCGCTCCCGCTGAAACGCCGCACTCACCTCACCCGGCCCCAACAACGCCTCATTCAGCGCCCGATCATGGATCTGTCGCTCAGCGAACTCGCGCACCACCCCCGACAGCGCCCGCCACGGGTCCGGGTCATCGAGCGCGCGGCGCACCTGCAGACCGCAGTCCTCCACCCGCTCGGCCAGGACCGTCGCCACCAACTCCGTACGCGTCGGAAAATGCCGGTACAGGGTCGCCACACCCACCCCCGCCCGTCGCGCCACCTCCCGCATGGGCACCTCGAGCCCCGCCGACGCGAACGCCTCCCGTGCCGCCGCCACCACCCGATCACGGTTGAACCGGGCATCGGCACGCTGTATCTGAGACATCCCCGACCGACCACCCTCTCACTTGATCCCACAGCGGAACGTCTGCTCCGTTTCCGGCCTACGGTACGACTACCACCCCGTCAACCAGGCAGAGGAGCCCCTGATGTTCGCCGTGCAGTACGACCGGTTCGGCGGTCCCGAGGTACTCCACCTCGGCAGCACCGACGCGCCACAGCCCCGGGCCGGCCAGATCCGCATCCGCGTCCGAGCCGCCGGCGTCTCCCCCGTCGACGTCGGCCTCCGCTCCGGCCGCACCCCGATGAGCGCCCAACTGCCGTTGCCACATATCCCCGGCGTCGACGCGGCCGGCATCGTCGACGAGATCGGCGACGACGTCGACGGAGTCACCCTCGGCGACCATGTCTTCGGCATCGTCGAGCTGGCCAGACTCGGCGGCGCGAGCGCACAGTTCGCGGTACTACAGCTCTGGGCGCACAAGCCCACAGCCATGCCGTGGGCTCAGGCGGGCGCGGCGGGCACCAGCATCGAGACCGCCACCCGGGCCCTCGACCTGCTGGACCTACGGCCCGGCATGACGCTCCTCGTCGACGGCGCCGCCGGTGGCGTCGGCAGTACCGCCGTCCAACTTGCCGCCGCCCGCGGCGTCCACGTCATCGGCACCGCCCGCGCCGACAACCACGATTTCCTCCGCCAGCTCGGGACGACACCGGTCACCTACGGCCCCGACCTCACCACCCGCCTCGACGCCCTGGGTGTGACCCGGATCGACCGCGCCCTCGACGTAGCCGGCGCCGGGTCCCTGACCGAGCTGCTCCACCTCACCGGCGACCCGACAGCGGTGCTCACCCTGGCGGACTTCACCGCGCCCAACCACGGCGTCCGCCTGTCCATGGGGCAGCTGGCCGGCGAACCCGACGGCCGCCACGGCCTGCCCGCCGCAGCCGAACTGTTCACCGAAGGCCGCTTCAGGGTGCCCATCGAAGCGACCTTCCCGCTCGCGAAGGCGGCCGACGCGCACCACACGGCCGAGCACGGATCCCGCCGCGGAAAGATCGTCCTGACCGTCGACGACGTGCAGGAAAGCTGAGCCTCAGCCGCCGGCCAGCACCTCGGACAACGGCGCCGGCACCAGCCCTCGCTCCCGCAACCCCGCCAGGATGTGCGGCAACGCCTCATCGGTCATCGCCGCGTTCGCCTCGGTCACATGCATGATCACCACCGAGCCGGGGCGAACGTGGTCCAACACCGCCCGCACCAACGGCTTCCACGCCGTCGCGAACGGATCGCCGCTGACCACGTCCCCGTCGACAACGGTCACACCCAGCGGCGCCAACGCGTCCAACGCCGCCGCGTCGTGACACAACCCGGGAAACCGGAAGTACCGGGTCTGCCGACCGCCGTACGGCGCGATCACCTCGAACGTCTTCGCCACATCGCCGGCCAGCTCGTCGACCGGCAGCCGGGGCAGGTCGTAGCAGTCGGCGGTGAACGCCGCGTGCCCGTAGGTGTGGTTGGCCAACTCGAAGCGCGGGTTGCCGGCGATCCGCCGGGTCACGTCCGGATACCGCCGCACCCACTTGCCGGTCAGGAAGAACGTCGCGGACACCTGCTCCCGCTCCAGCAGGTCGAGGATGCGCAGGTTCGCGTACGACTTCACCCGGCCGGCCCGCAGACTGGCCAACATCCCGTCGGTCATGTCCGCGTCGAAGGTCAGCGCGACCTTCGCGCCGGTGCGCGGGCCGTGATCGACGACCGGCGCCCTGCTGCCCACCCGCGTCGCCCCCGGGACAGCCGCAACCGTCGGCGTCTGGGCACTCGGTGGGGTGGCGGGAGCCGTTGGCGTCGCAACCGTCGGCGATGCGCTGGCCGGCGGCGCGGCCGCAGAGGCGGACGAGCCGACGAAGACCGGCCCCTCCGGCGGTGGCACCCGGGACGCCGTGCACGCGACACTGCCGACAACGGCCGCCGCAACCAGTACGCCACACCACAGTGGGCGAAGGCGGGGTCGGATCACGCGGCAGATCATCGCAGACGCGAAAGCGCCTCACTGCCCCGCGCGCCGTCTCGAATCCGCCTCGCCCTGAGCAGGCAGAGCAACGCACCACGACGGGTCCCCGGGCGACGGTGCGCCCGGGGACCCGTGGACCGCTCAGGTCACTTCGTGAAGGAGTCCTTCACGTTTCGACCGGCGTCCTTGACGTTCTGACCGGCCTGCTTGGCGCGCGCGTCGCTCTGCTGGCTGGCGCCCTCGCCACGCATCCGCTCGTTGTCGGTCATGTCGCCGACGCGCTCCCTGGCGGCGCCGGCCATCTGCTCAACCTTGTTCTTTGCCTTCTCGGTGAAGCTCATCGCGCCTCCTCGGTCTGGCGGTTGTCCTGGCTCGCTTGCCCGGTCTCCGGGTGCCGAAACCGGCAGTGCCGGTCGGCACACCCGCTAAGGCATCCTAGGAAGATAGGTAGTGGAGGGTCTCCTGTCGGCACCGCCCCGCGATGGTTAACTGACCGCATGGGAGAGCTCCTGCTGATCCGGCACGGCGAGACCACCTGGAGCGCCAGCCTGCGGCACACCTCGTACACCGACCTGGAGCTGACTCCCGACGGCGAGCGTCAGGCCCGCACCCTGGCCGCGTTCCTGGCCGGCCGGCGTTTCGTCACCGTGCTGAGCAGTCCCCGCTCCCGGGCGCTGCGCACCGCGCAGCTGGCCGGGCTCACCGTCGACGGCGTCGACGAGGACCTCAGCGAGTGGAACTACGGCGAGTACGAGGGCCGCACCACCGTCGACATCCACGACGACGATCCGCACTGGAACATCTGGACCGACGGCTGCCCCGGCGGGGAGTCCCCCGCGCAGGTGGGCGAACGGCTCGACCGGGTGCTGGCCCGCGTCACCCCGCTGCTCGACCGTGGCACCGTCGCGCTGGTCGGGCACGCGCACAGCCTGCGGGTGCTCGGTGCCCGCTGGATCGGCCTGCCCCCGTCCGCCGGCGGGCGCCTACGCCTGGAGACCGCCACGGTCAGCGCGCTCGGTCACGAGCACGGCCGGCAGGTCATCCTGCGGTGGAACCAGCCGGCTCCTCCGGCACCCGGGACCGCGACCGACTCGGTGCCGCAGAGCTGATCTTCGGCGGCCGGTTCTCGTACGGCGTGGACAACACCACAGTCGTCCGGGTCGTGACGTTCGCCGAGGTGCGGATCTCCTGGAGCACCCGCTCCAGGTCGGTGGGGCTGGCCACCCGCACCAGCAGCAGGTAGAAGTCCTCCCCCGCCACCGAATAGCAGGAGTCGATCTCCGGCAGGTGGGCCAGCCGCTCCGGGGCGTCGTCCGGCTGCGACGGATCGAACGGCCGGATCGCCACGAAAGCGGTGAGCGGCAGGTCCAGCGCCTCGAACGACACCCGGGCGGCGTACCCCTTGATCACCCCGCGCTGCTCCAGCCGACGGACCCGCTGGTGCACTGCGGACACCGACAGCCCCACCCGCTCGGCGAGGTCGGTGTACGACAGACGGCCGTCGGCGGTCAGCGCGGCGACGATAGCGCGGTCGATCTCCTCCACGGCGTGCAACCTACCGGGAAAACCGTCGCACGGCGACGAGGTACCCGAGTGGCGGACCGCGGTGGGCCGTGACGCACCCACCGCAGCCTTACCACCACGTGCCGTCGTCAGCCCTTGGCCAGTGCCCGGGAGATCACCATCCGCTGGATCTGGTTGGTGCCCTCCACGATCTGCAACACCTTCGCCTCACGCATGTACCGCTCCACCGGGTGGTCGGCCACGTAACCCGCGCCGCCGAGCACCTGCACCGCGTCGGTGGTCACCCGCATCGCCATGTCGGTGGCGAACAGCTTCGCCTTGGCCGCCTCGATCGAGTACGGGCGGCCGGCGTCGCGCAGTCGGGCCGCCGCCAGGGTCAGCGCGCGGGCGGCGGAGATCTGGGTGGCCGCGTCGGCGAGGAGGAACCCCAACCCCTGGAAGTCGATGATGGAGCGCCCGAACTGCTGCCGCTCCCGGGAGTAGGAGACCGCGTAGTCCAGGGCGGCCTGGGCCAGCCCGACCGCGCACGCCGCGATGCCCAGGCGGCCGGAGTCCAGCGCGGACATCGCGATGGTGAAGCCCATCCCCTCGCCGCCGATCAACCGGTCGGCCGGCACCCGCGCCTCGTCGAAGGCGATCTGCGCCACCGGGGAGGCTCGCAGCCCCATCGTCCGCTCGGCCGCCTGCGGCGTGATGCCGGCGGTGCCCGCGTCGGCGAGCAGGCAGGAGATCCCCTTCGGGCCGGGCCCTCCGGTGCGGCAGAAGACGTTGTAGAAGTCGGCAGTGTGGGCGTGGGTGATCCACGCCTTGGTGCCGGAGACCCGGTACGCGTCGCCGTCGCGATCGGCCCGGGTGGTCAGCGCGGCCGCGTCCGAGCCACCCTGGGGCTCGGAGAGGCAGTACGCGCCCAGCAACTCGCCACCGAGCATGTCCGGCAGGAGCTTGCGCTGCTCGTCGCTGCCGAACGCCGCCACCGGGTAGCAGGACAGGGTGTGCACGCTGACCGCCTCGGCGACAGCGAGCCACCGGCTGGCCAGGATCTCCAGCACCTGCAGGTACACCTCGTACGGCTGTGCCGCGCCGCCGTGCTCCTCGGGGTAGGGCAGGCCGAGCAGGCCGGCGCGGCCCAGCGTGCGCAGCACCTCGCGGGGGAACTCGGCGCGTTCCTCGAAGGCCGCGGCCCTCGGCGCGAGCTCGCCGTCGGCGAGCTCGGTGGCGAGACCCAGCAGGTCGTGGGCCTCGTCGGTGGGGAGGATCCGGTCGACAGTCATAGCGCGATGAGCTCCGTGGGGGTGGTGTTGAGCCGTTGCACGCCGTCCGTTGTGCAGACGACGATGTCCTCGATGCGGGCGCCGTGCCGGCCCGCCAGGTAGATGCCCGGTTCGATGGAGAAGGCCATTCCGGCGTCGAGGGGACGATCGTTGCCGGCCACCAGGTACGGCTCCTCGTGCCCGTCCAGACCGATGCCGTGGCCGGTGCGGTGCAGGAACGCGGGACCGTAGCCGGCGGCGGCGATCGGCGCGCGGGCCGCGGCGTCGGCCGCCGCGGCGGTGATCCCGGGCCGCACCGCCTCGACGGCGGCGCGTTGGGCGTCGCGCAGCACCGCGTAGTAGTCCAGGAAGTCGGCCGGCGCCGACCCGCCGGCCAGGTAGGTGCGGGTGCAGTCCGAGCGGTAGCCCGACGCCATAGTGCCGCCGATGTCGACCACCACCGGCTCGCCGACGCCGATCGGACGGTCGGAGGTGCCGTGGTGCGGGCTGGCGCCGTTGGGCCCGGCCGCCACGATGACGAAGTCGACTGTGACGTGCCCGGCGGCGCGGATCGCCGCGGCGATGTCGGTGGCGACCTCGGCCTCGGTGCGACCGGGGCGCAGCCACTCGCCCATCCGCAGGTGCACCTCGTCGATCGCCGCGCCGGCCTCGGTGAGCGCCGCGATCTCCGCCGGGGACTTGCGGATCCGCAACTCGCGCAGCACCTCCCCGGCGAGCCGTTGCCCGGCGTCGGGCAGCGCCGCGCGCAGGCCGAGGACCTGCTCGGCCCACATCCGGTCGGCGAGCCCGACCGCCGCGACCGGGCCGTCGAGGGCGGCGACGACCAGGGGGTACGGGTCGGTGCCGTCGGCGTGGTCGACGATGCGCACCCCGGTCGCCGGCGCGGGGGACGCTTCGGCGGCCGGGCGTTCGAGCCGGGGCACGACGAGGGTCGGCTCACCCTCGGCGGGCAGCACCAGGCAGGTCAGCCGCTCCCCCGCGTGGGCGTCGTATCCGGTCAGATACCGCAGGTCGGAGCCGGGCGTGAGCAGCAGGGCGTCCAGGCCGGCGGCGGCCGTCGCGCGCTGCGCGGCGATCAACCGATCCGGCGGATACAGCTCGTCGATTCCCACCCCGTCAGCTTAACGGTCGTTTGGGCAAACCCCATATCGACACCGATCGTCGGAAAATCCATCGACGTTGATTGACGCGGACAGTTAACACTCTTTAAGATTTGGCTGCCTCGAGGCCCACCCGTCCCTGCGTCCCCCGCACCCCCCGCCCGCGACAACCCTGCGCGGGCGGGTGTCGTCCCCCGCCCACGGGAAGGCCCCCGATGTCCTCACCACTGCGCCGCGCCCTCGCCGCCGGCCTGCTCGCGCTGGCCACTGCCGGCGCCACCCTCACCGTCATTCCCACCGCCGCGCAGGCCGTGGTGCTGCCGAACAACTTCAAGAGCGTCGGCTACATGCCCTCCTGGGCCGGCAACATCAACACCATCCAGTACAACAAGCTCACCCACATCAACTACGCCTTCGTCCTACCCAACAGCAACGGAACCCTGCAAGGGGTGGACGGCGCCCGGCTCTCCTCGCTGGTCTCCCAGGGGCACGCCAACAACGTCAAGGTCTCCATCGCCGTCGGCGGCTGGAACGACGGCAACGACTCGGCCTTCGAGACGCTCGCCGCCAACGCCACCAGCCGCACCACCTTCGTCAACAACCTGATCAACTTCGTCAACCAGTACAACCTCGACGGCGTCGACATGGACTGGGAGTACCCCGACCCGGGCGCCTCGGCCAACAACTACACGGCGCTCATGACGCAGCTCAGCAGCGCCCTGCACAGTCGCGGCAAGCTGCTCACCGCCGCCGTGGTCAGCGAGGGCGGCAGCGTCCAGGGCGTCCAGACGGCCGTGTTCAACCAGGTCGACTGGCTCAACATCATGGCGTACGACGGCGGCAGCCCGCACGCCAACTACGACTGGTCGATCAACAGCATCAACCTGTGGAAGGCCCGCGGCCTGCCGGCCAGCAAGGCCGTCCTCGGCATCCCGTTCTACAGCCGCCCCGTCTACTACAACTACTCGTACCTGGTCGGACTCGACCCGGCGAACGCCAACCGGGACTGCGCCACCATCGGCGGCAGCCAGCAGTGCTGGAACGGCATTCCGACAGTCAAGCGCAAGACCCAGTGGGCCCTGGCCAACGCCGGCGGCGTCATGAACTGGGAGCTGTCGCAGGACACCAGCGGCTCGACCTCACTGCTCAGCGCCATGTACGACACCATCATGGGCAGCACCACCCCGCCGCCGACCGGTCGCACCGGTCAGATCACCGGGATCGCCGGCAAGTGCGTCGACGTGGCCTCGGCGAGCACCGCCAACGGTGCCGCCGTCCAGCTCTGGGGCTGCAACGGCACCAACGCGCAGACCTGGACCGTGGCCAGCGACAGCACGCTGCGCGCCCTCGGCAAGTGCGCCGACATCACCAGCGGCTCCACCGCCAACGGCGCGAAGATCCAACTCTGGGACTGCAACGGCAGCGGCGCGCAGGTCTGGCAGGCCCAGTCCAACGGCACGCTGCGCAACCCGCAGTCGAACAAGTGCCTCGACGCCAGCGACAACAGCTCCGCCGACGGCACCCGGTTGCAGATCTGGGACTGCTTCGCCGGCGCCAACCAGCGCTGGACGCTCCCGGCCTGACGCCGCGCCCGCAGGCTCCACGGACCCGCCGGCTCGTAGGCGCCCCCGGTCGACGCAGAAGGCGTCAGCCGGGGGTCCCTGCGTGCTCACCGACCAGTGTGAGCATCTCCTGCACCGAGCCGGCCGGGTCCGTGACCGGGAACTGCACGGCCCGCACCACCGCCGTCGGGTCGACCAGCAGAGTCAGGCGCTTGAACCGGGTCATCCCACCCGCGCGGAACACCGGCAGCAGCAGCCCCGTCCCCAGCCGACCGTCCTCATCCGACAGCAGCGGAAACGGCAGTTCGGCGTACGCGGCGAAGTCGGCGAGCTGGTCGGGCCGCTGGGTGCTGACGCCGTACACCCGGACACCGGCGGTCACGAAGTCCGGATGACGCTTGGCGTACGTGGTCGACTCCAAGGTGCACCCCCGGGCACCGGGAATCTCCGCCCAGCCTGGCGGATAGCCGTGCGTCCCCGGCGCGTACGCCCCGGGGAACAGGTAGAGGACCGTCCACGCGTCCGTCGCGGCCACCGCCACCGGTTGCCCGTCGGCGGCGGGCAGGACGACAGCGGGCAACCGTCGACCGACCAGGTCGTGCGCGCGGCGCGCCTCGGCCGAGCCGGCGTCGGCCGTCGCGGTCACGTCACCGTCACCCATCAGATGCCTCGTCCCCCAGTCCTGCAGCGCGATCAGCACCGGCAACAGCCCCTCGCCCCTCGTGGTGAGCAGATAGTCGTACCGGGGTGGGTGTCGCGAGTACGGTCTGCGTTCCAGCACACCGTGCTCGACCAGGGCGGCGAGGCGCTCGGTCAGCGCCCGCCGGCTGACGCCCAGCTCGCGCTGGAGCGCGTCGAAGCGGGTCGTCCCGCCGGCGACGTCACGCACGATGAGGAACGTCCACCAGTCCCCCAGTACGCCGAGCGCCTGCGCGATGCCGCAGTCCGCATCGGCAAGATCCTCTCGCCGCACCCGCTACCTCCGTCGCTCCCGCTCCGACTATAGTCCGTTCCAGGTTGGAACGCGCCGGCTTGGCGAGCAGGGGACGGCGACATGCACGTCGACGAAGCGGGCCGGGGCTGGCATGCCCCGTCGCCTCGGCCCTGATGGTGGTTCGGGGGCAGCCCGGGGGGCGCACCGGTCACCGCCGGTACGCCCGCCGCGAGGGGTCGGCGTGTCAGCTCGCGGGCGACACGTTCATCACGTACTGGCCTCCCATGTTTCCGGGCGGCGAGAAGTTGGCCACGATGTAGGTCTCCCACCATTTCGTGCCCTGGCCGGCGACCCGCCCCACGCCCAGCTTCGTGGTGTTCTTCCACACCAGCGCGGTGAAGTGCCCGATGGCCTTCGTGGAGTCGATGGCCTTGCCCGTGGCGAAGTCGTAGTTGCTGATCTCGCTGTACCAGGAGTCGACGGCAGCGGTCCCGGAGCCTGCCGTCGGGCCAGTCGAGGCTCCCGCCCACGACCCGTTCTCACCGGTGCCCGATCGCAGGCCCTCGTGGGTGAGGTTGTCCTTCTCGGCCATGAAGGCCGCCCGCGACTTCGAGTACTCCACGAGCTCCAGGTCGAGGGTGAGCAACGACGATCCGTGCCGCGCCCGCAGTTCGTTGACCTTGCTCAGCACCTCTTGCAGGAACTCGTCGTTGGTTCGGTCCGCGAATCCATCTCGCATGTTGTGACACCTCTTCTGAAGAAGAACGACGGAATATCTGCCCGTGGTGGGCGGCTCGACCCTCGACGGCTGGCACAGCGGGTCGGATGGCCATCGACAGCCTTCCATCGAGAAACACAAAAGAGCCGTCACTCAAGGTGATGGATTAATGACAGAAGCGATAACACCGGGCCGTCGCGGGTGAACCGCTGGGCAGATGCCGCAGCAGGCCCGGCCGCACCGCCCCAGGTGGTGACCCGGGCACCCTGGCTGGACGCACCGTCAGCGGCACGCTGTCTCAGACCCGAACGACATCAGTGGCGTGACAGAGAATTTCCTCTTCTCCGTCACAACGGCGATTTCACACCCGCCGCCGACCGGTTCCGTTCGCTGACGTCATCGATGCGCCGCCACCCGGTTGCCCAGCTCGTCACGACTTCGGCACACCGGCCGGCAGGTGCTCCGCCTACGTTTTCCGGCCCCGCGCGTCCCCGCGGCCCCCTAGCCTGGGATCGGGACGCCCGCGCGGGCGACCTGACCGGGAGGACCGACGTGGCAGGCAACGAGGCGAATCGGGTGGCAACACGCCGTCGTCGCCAACTGTGGGCCGGGGTCCTCGCACTCGTCGGCCTGGTCCTGCTGGTCATTGGCGTCACCGTCGCCGACGGCGTCGCGGCCTGGGTCGAGGTGGTGGTCGCGATCCTGCTGCTGGTGACCAGCTACGTCGTGCAGCGCCTGGCCCGACGGGAGACCGTCTACCGGCCCGACGAGCGACGCTGACACCACCGGCGGCCGGGCGTACGCCAGATCGTCGGACGGTTGTGCCAGGCTGTCCGGCGTGGCACACCGACCCCCGATCCTGCTGATCGACGCAGCCAGCCTCTACTTCCGGGCCTACTTCGGCATTCCGGAGTCCGCCGCCAAGGCCGAGGATGGCACCCCGGTCAACGCGGTGCGCGGCTTCCTCGACATGCTCGCCACCCTGATCCGGGTGCGGGGCGCCGACCGGATGGTCTGCGCACTCGACTACGACTGGCGCCCGGCGTGGCGGGTCGACCTGCTGCCGTCGTACAAGGCGCACCGGGTCGCCCCGCAGGGCGGCGAGATCGTTCCGGACACCCTCTCCCCGCAGGTGCCGAAGATCCTGGAGGTGCTGACCGCTGTGGGCATCACCGCGGTCGGCGCGACCGGCTACGAGGCGGACGACGTGCTCGGCACGCTCTCGGTGACCCAGCCCGGCCCGGTCGAGGTGGTCTCCGGCGACCGCGACCTGTTCCAACTCGTCGACGACGCCCGACCGGTCCGGTTGCTCTACGTCGGGCGCGGCGTCGCCAAGCTCGACGACTGCGACGACGCCGCCGTGCGGGCCCGCTACGGTGTGCCCGCCGACCGGTACGCCGACTTCGCCGCGCTGCGCGGCGACCCGAGTGACGGGTTGCCCGGGGTGGCCGGCGTCGGCGACAAGACCGCCGCCCGGTTGATCGAACGGTACGGCAGCATCGCCGGCATCCTGGCCGCGCTCGACGACTCCGACTCGTCCTTCGCACCGGGTCTGCGCGCCAAGCTGGTCGCGGCGCGCGACTACCTGGGCGTCGCGCCGACGGTGGTCCGGGTGGCCCTGGACGTGCCCCTGCCGGAGCTGCCCACCGCGCTGCCGAGCGCGCCGGCCGACCCGGACCGGCTGCTCGAGCTCGCCCAACGATGGAACCTGGCCGGCTCGGCCCGCCGCCTGGTCGACGCCCTCGCCGCCCCTCGCGGCGGCGAGAAGCCGTCGGCATCGCCGCAAGCGGGGTGACCAACCCGGTCGGGGGACGAGCGGGCGAAGGTGGAATCCCGCGTTCGCCCGCTCGCTACCGTCCGTAGAGGTGGACCGGACAGGTCCATCGAGTCGAGCGGTTCCGCAGGAGTATCCCGTGCACCTCGCCGCGCCGGAGCCCGGATCGCCACGGGCCAGCGGTCCGCCGGTGCGCGACCCGGAGGCCCCACGCCGGGTCACCCTCCTCGAACTCTTCTTCGACCTGGTGTACGTGGTCGCACTGGCGCTCATCTCACGGGGCATGGTCGACCAGCTCGACTGGCACCGAGGCGCCGAGGCGCTGATCATGCTCGCCGCCGTCTGGTGGACCTGGGCGATCACCACGCTGGTCACCGACCTGTACAACCCGGAACGCACCGAGATCAAGCTGCTGATCAGCGCCGTCATGTTCGGCGCGCTGCTGATGACCACGGCGATCCCGGAGGCGTTCAACGCCCGGGGGCTCGTTTTCGCCGGCACCTACGTGGCGATCCACCTGGGGCGTGGCCTGTTCCTGATGCCGGCCGTACGCCGCGAACCGCAGACCCAGCGTCGGGCGGCCCGCATCTTCGTCTGGTTCGCGGTGTCGGCGATCCCGTGGCTCATCGGCGCGTTCGTCAGCGAGGACGCCCGGATCGCGTGCTGGGCCATCGCGCTCGCCATCGACTACCTCGGCTTCCGCCTCGCGTACCCGGTGCCGGGGCTCGGGGTGGTGCCCGAGAAGCAGCGCAACGTCACGGCGGAGCATCTCTCCGAGCGCTACCAGCAGTTTTTCATCATCGCGCTCGGCGACGCGATCCTCACGATCGGCACCATGTTCAGCATGGAACACAACGAGGCCGAGAACATCGGGGCCTTCGCTGTGGCGTTCCTGACCACGCTGCTGCTCTGGCGGATCTACGTGCACAAGTCCGGCGAGCTGCTGCCGACCGCGATCCAGGCAGCGCAGTCGCCCAGCAAGTTCCTGTTCAGCGCGCCGTACACCCATCTGTTGATGATCGCCGGCGTGGTCACCACGGCGGCCGGCTTCCACCTGGTGCTGCACGAGCCGACCGGGCGGACGCCACCGGCCTGGCTGGCGGTGATCCTCGGCGGCCCGGCGCTGTTCCTGGCCGGCCGGGCCTCGTTCGAGTACGAGGTGTTCAGCCGGGTGTCGTGGTCCCGACCCGGTGGGGTGCTGGCGCTGCTGACCATCGCCCCCGGCGTGCTGTACCTGCCGCCGGTCTTCGCCTCCCTCGGCGGGCTGCTGGTCCTTGTCGGCGTGGCCTACGCGGACTTCCGGCGTAGCCACGGCAAGCCGCCGGAGGCCCCGTCACCGCCGCACTGACCCCCCAACTCAGCGCGGAAACGGGCCGGCCAGCAACCGACCTGCGTCGGGCACGTACGGCTCGACACCCAGACCGGTGAGCAGTTGATGCACTGTCGCCGTCGCCGCGGTGAGCACCGGGCGGCCGAGACGGGCCTCCACCTGCGGCACGGCCGCCAACGACGGCAACTGCACGCAGGCGGAGAGGACCACCGCGTCCACGCCGGTCACGTCCAGACGACCGGCCAGCTCGACCAGACGCTCCGCGGGGATGCGCCCGACCGCCACGTTGTCCGGCTCGCAGAGGCTCACCGAGTCGGTCACCTGCACGCCGTACGCGGCGAGGTAGGCGGCGACGGTCGCTGTCAACGGCGGCAGGTACGGCGCGATCAGGGCCACCCGGCGGGCACCCAGCGCCCGCAGCCCAGCGACCAGCGCACCGGCACTGGTCACCACTGGCATGTCGTGCCCGGCGCGAACGGCCGCGCGGCCCAACCGCCGCTCGGCCCGCTCGTGCGCGCCGGCGCCCTCGCACATCACCGCCACCAGACAGGCGTACGCGAGCACGTCGCAGCGGGCATCGGCCAGCTCGGCGGCACACCGCAGGGCGGAACGGTTCATCCGGGCCAACTCGTCGGCGGTCACCTGACGCAGCCGTACCCGACTGGCGTGGGTGGTGAAGCGGACCGTCGGATCGACGACCTCACGTCGGCGCAGCATCGCCGGGATCTCGGTTTCCATTGTGGTGTTGGAACTGGGCACCACCAGGCCGATGCGGTAGCCGCTCACACCAGTGCCCCGGCGTACCCCCGGACCTGCAATCGTTCCCGGGCACCTCCGGCCAGGCGCACCTGTAGGCCGAGCGGCGCGGCCGCGCGGCGGACGTCGTCCAGGTGCAGTGATCCGTGCCGGTCCACGGTGAGCACCGGCGGTTCTTCGAGGTCACCCTCCGGCGCGTGGAACGAGAGCAGCGTGACCGAGGTGGTGAGGTAGCCCGGGTACGCGGCGCGGGCCGCGGCCTCGTCCCGGTGGACCAGCACCACCAGATCGTCGAGGTGGGCGAAGTCGGCGGCGAGGGCGCCCGCCTTCCAGTGCGCCGGTTCCTCCGCCGCGCCGGTGAGATGCCGGGAGCGGTTCGCCGAGGTGATGTAGAGGTGATCCGTTCCGGTCTCGGCGAGCGCCCGCTCGAAGAAGGCGTTGGACGGGCAGGTCAGCCCTGGTGCGATCACCTGGGTGGTCCGCAAACCCTGGTCGACCTGGGTGAGGTGCTCGGGGAGCCGATCCGCCGCGGGCCCGCGGAAGCCGAACGGCCCGGCCCCGTAGAGGGCGTCCATCAGCGCCCGCACCCGACCGACCGGCAACCGCGGCGAGATCCGCGTCCAGTCGAACATCCCCGGGATCCGGCCGATCGCTGTGGTGATGCTGCCGACCTGGTGGACCGGTCGCCCCTTGGCCAGGTTGACCCGGCGCACGGTGGCCGCGTCGGGACGCGTCACGATGACGTAGAAGTTGGCGAACGCCGCCGCGACGATCGCGCCGCCGGCAAGCGCGCGGGCCGCGACCGCGACGTCCTCGGGGCGGTCGATGTAGAGGGGCGGTGTCGGGGCGTCCATGAGTCCTCCTCGGCGGGGCCGTGAGGCAGTTCTACGTCCACTCACCCGGATGACGGCGAGGTCGGTCGCCGATCCGATAGCCGACAGGCGCTACCCGGTGCGGGCGGCGGATGCCCGGGCGGTACACAACGGCGGACGGCATCGGCCGGATGGGGGATCCGGCGGGGGGCCTAGCACGCCACCGTTAGCCGCGCGACCCGATTGGGTACAACGGCTGCACCTCAGATCCACCACATACCTCAGGAGGCAGCGATGCGCGGCACCTCGATTCTCGGAGTCATCGTCGTGATCTGGTTGGTGATCGGCGCCATCGCCGGTGGCCAGCGCGGTTACTACAGCGGCGACGACACCAACTGCGCCGAGGCCGGCACCATCCTGGTCACCATCGTGGCCGGGCCGCTGAACTACATCGGCGCCAACCCGAAGGTCGACTGCAAGCTGCCCGAGCCTTCCAAGTAGACGACGGACGTACCCCGGCCCGTGCCCCCGCAGTGGGGGCACGGGCCGGCGCGGTTTCGACGAGGTCGCCCAGGACCACTAGCCCGTCTCCTCCCCCAACCGTCGAACTGTCGACCTGTCGCGTCCCCAGGCGGCCAGCGGCTCGAGGGCCTCGTTGAGGCGCGTGCCGGCCTCGGTCAACGAGTACTCGACGCGGGGTGGCACCTCGTCGTAGGAGACGCGGCGCACGACGCCGTCCGCCTCCATCTCCCGCAGGTGGGAGGCCAGCACCTTCTCGGTGATCCCCGGAAGCAGTCGACGCAGCTCGCCGAAGCGACGCAGGGGGTGCTCGTGGAGCGCCCAGAGGATCAGCACCTTCCACTTGCCGCCGATCACCTCCATCGCGGTGTCGATACCGCAGGCGTGTCCGTCAGCGGTGCCCGGCCGGTTCACCGTCGCCATACCCACCCCTTCGACGTGCTCGCTCACCCCCGGGTAACCACGCACTCCGAAGTGCGTACTTGATCATCTGGGTGCCGATGACCAGCCTAATCGGCATGGAACCGAACACTGTGGAGAAGCCCTCCGTCACTGTGCTGGGACTCGGCGCGATGGGTACCGCGCTGGCCCGCGCCTGGCTCGCCGCCGGCCACCCGCTCACCGTCTGGAACCGCACCCCGGCCCGCGCCGCAGCGCTCACGCCCGAAGGGGCAAGGGTCGCGGGCAGCGCCGCTCAGGCGGTAGCGGCGAGCGCCCTGGTCGTGGTCTGCCTGTTGGACGACAGCTCGGTCGACCAGGTGCTGGCTGGTGTGGACCTGGCCGGCCGGGACCTGGTCAACCTGACCACCAGCACCCCTGCCCAGGCTCGCGCCCGCGCGGCCTGGGCCCGCCGACACGGCGCGCGCTACCTGGACGGTGGAATCATGGCTGTCCCGCCGATGATCGGCGTCCCGGAAGCCGGCGGCTACGTCTTCTACAGCGGCTCGCGAGCGCTGTTCGAACGGCACCGGGAGACGCTGGGCGTTCCGGTCGGCACCACCTACGTCGGCGATGACGCGGGCTTCGCTGCCCTGTACGACGTGGCTCTGCTCAGCGCCATGTACGGGATGTTCGCCGGGGCCGCGCACGCCTTCGCCCTGATCCGTCGCGAGGACATCGACCCCGCGGCGCTCGCCCCACTGCTCGCCGACTGGCTCGTCGCGATGATCCCGGCGGTTCACCAGACCGCCGACCACCTGCGCAGCGGGGACTACACCAAGGGAGTCGTCTCCCCTCTCGCCATGCAGGTGGCCGGCACGCCGACCTTTCTGCGCACCGCCGAGCAGCAGGGCGTCAGCCCCGAACTGCTCCGCCCCTACTTCGACCTGATGCGCCGCCGCCTGGCGGAGGGCGGTGGCGAGGAGGACCTGACGGGTGTCATCGATCTGCTGGTGCAATGACGCTGTCCGGTGGTTGGAGGCGGTGATTGGTGCCTGACGTCGCCCACCGCACACCGGCTAGAGCATCCTAGGAGGCTGGTTTGCGGCTCGCCGGCGTTTGTCCGCGCCGGTGCCGGGAACCGCCGATGCCTCAGTCAGCGAACGGGATCGGGAGTGTGGGCATGCAGATCGGCTACAAGCTGGCCGCAGAGGGGTACGGCCCGCAGGAGATCATCCGGCAGGCCGTCCTGGCCGAGCGGGCCGGCTTCGACTTCGTCGAGATGAGCGACCACTTCCACCCGTGGCTGGACGCCCAGGGACACTCGTCCTTCACCTGGAGCGTGCTCGGCGCCATCGCGGCCAAGACCAGCACCCTGCGCCTGGCCACCGGGGTCACCTGCCCGACCGTCCGCTACCACCCGGCGATCATCGCGCAGGCCGCGGCGACCATGGCGCTGATCTCCGACGGCCGGTTCACCCTCGGGGTGGGTGCCGGAGAGCGGCTCAACGAGCACGTGGTCGGGCAGGGCTTCCCCAGCGTACGGGGGCGACACGAGCGACTACGCGAGGCGCTGGAGATCATCCGGCTGCTCTGGCAGGGCGGCTACCAGTCGTACGAGGGCCGGCACCTGCAACTGGAGGACGCCCGGATCTTCGATCTGCCGGACACCCTGCCCGTGATCGCGGTCGCGGCCAGCGGTGAGGTGTCGGCCCGGCTCGCCGCCGAGTTGGGCGACGGCCTGTTCGCCACCGAGCCGGACGCGTCGATCGTCGAGCACTACCGCCGCGCCCAGGGTTCGGGCCCGCGCTACGCCGAGGTGCCACTGGCCTGGGCCACCGACGAGCAACAGGCGGTGCAGGCGGTGTTGCAGACGAGCCGATGGATGGTCACCGGCTGGAAGGTGATGAGCGAACTGCCGAACCCGGTCAACTTCGACGCGGCCAGCGCGTACGTCGAGGAGAAGCACATCCGGCAGCTCTTCGCCATCGGCCCGGACCCGGAACCGCACGTCGCCAAGGTCCGGTCGTACGTCGAGGCGGGCTTCGACCACATCGTCCTGCAGAACGCCGGCCCCGACCCGGACGGCTTCCTCGACTTCTTCGCCGGCGACCTCTCGGGCCGTCTGCGCGCGATGGGCTGACGCCGCGACCTGGAGTGGATCGGCGGCGGCGGAGGCCACGGGGATCGACGGTCGGCGAGGGCCCGAGGGCGTCACGTGACGACGAGAAGCACCGCCCGTCCGGACGGTCGTCCGGGCGGGCGGTGCACTCGGGATGAACGCGCTCGGGATGGTGCGCGGGTCAGCGGAAGCAGTGCGCGATCGGCACCTGGCTGCCCTCGCAGTTGGTCGGCTCGTTCTCGACCACCACGCTCTCATCGTCGATCTTGACCTGGGCGTGCATGCCGAAGATGCCGCCGGGCTTCACCGTCGACGCGTTGTGGGTGACCTTGCTGGTGTAGATCGCCACCGAGCCCGCGTTGGCGTAGATGCCGCCGCCCTGGGACGCGGCGCCGACAGCCTCGTTACGGGTCACGTCGCTGCCGCGGACCAGCAGGTTCGCCTTCTCGGCGTAGATGCCGGCTCCGAGGCCGTGCGTGGTGTTGCCGTCGATCACGCTGTCGTCGATCGGCGTCAGGCCCTTCACTGTCGAGACGCCGCCGCCGTTGACTGTGGAGGTGTTGCCACGGATGGTCATCGTGCGCATCACCAGCACCGCGTCGGAGTTGGCGGCACCGCCGCCGACCTGCGCGGTGTTGTTCAGCAGCTCGGTGTCGGAGACCTTCGTCCGGGCCGAGAAGCTGGCCAGCCCGCCACCCTGGCCGGCGCTGTTCTGGGTGAAGGACACGCTCTCCACGTCGGCGGCACCACGGTAGTTGCCCAGCCCGCCGCCGTAGGCGTTGGCGCTGTTGCGGTGGAACTCCGAGCGCTTCAGCGTCAGTACGCCGCCGTTGAGCAGGCCCCCGCCCTTGCCCGCGGCGCCGGAGGCGCTGTTGCCGATGAACGTGGAGTCGGTGACCACCATGTTGCCGTCGTTGAAGATGCCGCCGCCACCGCCCTCGGGCGACAGCGAGGTGCTCTGCGTGACGGTGACCCGTTCCACAACGGCGGTGGCACCGTGCACCACGTGCACGCTGCCGCCCTCGATGGCCGAGCGGCCGTTGTGCAGTTCCACGTCGCGCAGGGTCAGCTCGCCGCCGTCGCGGACGGTGAAGAAGCGGAACGAGGCGGCCTGGGCGGCCCGGGCGATGGTGGCGCCCGCACCGTCGATGGTGATGGCCTGGTAGATCACCGGCAGGCCGGCGGTGTCGTCGGCCGGGTTGTGCGGCGGCGCGTCGGCGTCGCCGGGGGTCTCCGCGGCGTCGGCGGCTTCCCGGGCGTCACGGATCCCGCCGTCGTACTGGTCGGTCTCGTGGAACGCCTCCGTGAGGGTGTAACGGCACTTGGGCGCGAGGCGGAGCTCACCGCCCCCCTCGGCGTTGGCCGCGACCAGCGCCGCCACCAGCTTCGCGGAGTCGCAGGGCACCGACACCACGGCCCGCTTGCCGGTGCCGGGGGTGGTCGGGCGTGCCCGCTCCGCGTCGTCCGGTGCGGGCTGCGAACCCGGCCGGTCGCCGTCGCGGCGGTCGTCGTCGGCTGCCGGGGTCAGCCGGGCCAGACCGGGGAGGGTGAGGGCGCGGTCGGCGGCGGCGGCCGCTCCGGCCCCTCCCACGACCAGGCTCCCCGCCAGCAAGCCGCTGGCTAAGAACCATCGGGACCGCCGTCTGGGTCGGGTCGCGCCGTCTCCCTCTCGGTACGTGGACATCAACGGTGCCTACCTTCCTGCGTACGTGACGTGGCCGCGCGCCGATTCGGGCGCGGGGGGCTCGACGTGTTCGCCGGCTACCAAACGCCACGATAGGTCCGCAATACGGACAGGAAGGTGTGAACGTGAATAGTGCCCTCTTTCATCTTCAAAGCCGCCAGAGGGGTACCGAGGTCACCCGCCGACGTGGATGCCGGGTCGACGCAGTGGATCCCGTTCGGTCCGGCGGATGATCTCCCGCACCACCGGTGGGGTGTCCCCCCGGCCCAGGATGAGGTAGCGCGCCAGGTGCGCGATCGGGCTGCCCTCCGACCACTCGAAGTGCGCGTGCGGTCGTACCCCGGTGGCGTCCCGCAGGGCCAGCAGGATCGCGGCGATCGCGTTCGGCACGGCCGGGCTGTTGGCCCGCAGCACCCGGAAGCCGCCCACCTCGATCCCGTGCACGCGCAGCACCTGACTGAACTCCGACGGATCGACCACGTCGATCTCCAGGAACAGCACGTCGGCGGCACCGGGCACCGGATTCATCCCGCGCTGCGCCCGCTCCTTGAGCGTGTACTCCTTCACCGACCCCTTCTGCCGCTTGTTCGCGATCAGGTGCAGCTGCCCGTCGTGCGCCAGCGACTCGGTGATGAACCGACGGGCCGCCTCGTCGAACTCGATCCGCTCGGCGCGCAGCTCGGTGGTCCGGGTGACCCGGGAGACCAACGAGACCACGATGATGCCGAGGATGAACAGCGCGGAGATCGTGATGCCGTCGGGCTGTTCGATGACGTTCTCCAGCAGCGCGTACAGCAGCACCAGGGTCAGCACTGTGAAGCCGATCGCGGAGCCACGCCGGTGATGACGGGCCGCGGAGATCGTCACCGCCACCGCCCCGGAGACCATCATCGCCAGGATCCCGGTGGCGTACGCCCCGGCCTGGGCGTTGACGTCGGCGCGGAAGGCGATCGTGATGGCGACGCTGACGACGGTGTAGACGATCACCACGGGGCGTACCGCCCGCGCCCACTCCGGCGCCATGCCGTACGACGGCAGGTAGCGCGGCACGATGTTGATCAGCCCGGCCATCGCCGAGGCGCCGGCGAACCACAGGATGAGCACGCTGCTCACGTCGTAGACGGTGCCGAACACCTCCCCCAGGTAGGTGTGCGCCAGGAACGCCAGCGCCCGCCCGTTCGCGCCGCCGCCCGGCCGGAACTCCTCCGCCGGAATGAGCGCCGTGGTCACGAAGGTCGTCGAGATCAGGTACACCGACATGATCAACGCGGCGGTGGTGAGCAGCCGGCGCGTGTTGCGGATGCGGGCGGCGAGCCGGGCCTGCCTGTCCGGGCCGTCGGCCGCCACCAGGGGCATCATGCTGACCCCGGTCTCGAAACCGGACAGCCCCAGCACCAGCAGCGGGAACGCCAACACGGCGGTGAGCAGCACCCCTCCCGGTCCGCCACCGGTCGAGGTCACCGCGGCCGTCCAGTTCGACACGATGCCCGGGTCCTCGACGATCCGGGCCACCGCGACCACGACGATCACCGCGTTGAGCACCAGGAAGACCGCGACCAGCGGGATGGCCACCACCACCGCCTCGCGGAACCCGAGCAGGAACACCCCGCCGAGAATGAGCAGCAGCACCACAGTCACCACGACCGGCACCAGGGACCCGTGCAGGGCGTCCGGCAGGTACGGGTTCTCCAGCAGGTGCACCGTGGCGTCGGCCGAGGAGAGGGTGATCGTGATGATCCAGGAGGTGGCCACGAAGCCGAGCAGCACGAGGACGAAGATCTTGCCCCGCCAGAACGGCAACAACCGCTCCAACATCGCCACCGAACCCTGACCGTGCGGGCTCTCGTGGGCCACCCGCCGGTACATCGGCAGCATGCCGAACAGGGTGAGCACGACGATCAACAAGGTCGCCAGCGGGGAGAGCGCCCCGGCCGCCACCGCAGCGATGCCCGGCAGGTACGACAGCGTGGAGAAGTAGTCCACGCCGGTCAGGCACATCACCTGCCACCAGGCGTGCCGACGGTTCTGTCCCTCGGTCGCCTCGGGGCCGGGCGGCTGCACCTGATGCTGAAAGAGCCACCGGCGCAGCGGGCTGGCCGGCGGCGCCGATCGGGCCGCGGTGGCCACGCGTTCGGGCACCACGACGCCCTGCCGGCCGCCCCGGTGTGGGCGCGCCGGATCGCGGGCCGCCCGCAGCGCCGGGTCCGGCCCGCTCGGTGCGTGGCGGCGCCCGCTCCAGCGCCGTGGTTTCGCCCGGTGCTCGTCACCCATCGCCAGTCCCACCCTCACAGGTCCTGATCTGACGGTAGGCGGTGCCCGGCCGCCCGATCGGCGGAACCGGGCACCTGTTCGGCCTGCTCAGGACGGGTCCGGAACGGCGAGCAGCCGGGCCAGCGCGGGCGGGTCGGCGACGGTCACCGTGGCCGCCGGGTGCCGAGGCCGCCCCCCGGGCACCAGCGCCGGCACCGGTACGCCGAAGCGCACGCAGATCCCGCCGGCCGCACTACTGCCGAAGGTCGCACCGCCGTCGGCCAGCGACAGGTGCGGGCCGATCGCCCGCCACCATCGGTAGGGCCCGCTCAGCTCGACGGCGGTCACGTTGTCCCGGTCGGTCCGCAGCCGCCACGGCCCGTACCGGATCATCAGGTCCCGTTCGGTGACGGCGACCCAGGCCGTCGCCGGGCGGACCCCCAGCAGCGCCAGCACCGGGCGGAACACCGGATCGAAGCGGAACGGAAACCGGGCCACGACGCCGGTCATCGGGCGCCGGGCCGGGCGGTGGGTCGCGACACCGGGCCGCCCGGCCGCAGAGGGCCGGGCCGCGCGGGCCGGGGGCGGGCGGCGGGCCGGCGCCGGGCCAGGACGGTCATGGCGCGGGCGTACCCGATCCGAGCCCGCCGACACCCCCGGATCCGCACGCCGTCGAACCGACCCCCGTTCGGCGCTCCCCCACCGCCGGCCGACACCCCCCGGGCCGGCCGACGGTGGCAGACGGTCGGCACCCCCCCGGGCCGACCGGCTGTCCCCTGCGTGACCGACCCGAGCTCGGGTCGGTCACGCGGGGTGGAACTGGTGGGACGCGCCCCCGCGCTCCGCCGCCCCCCACGGGGCGGAGCGCGGAGGCCCCCCGTCCCGGCTACTGCAGGAACGCCCCGAGGGGCGAGAGCAGCAACCGGCCGAGCGCCGCGGCGTTGTCGTCCAACCGTGTGCGCTCACACTCGCGGGCGTCCGGATCGTGCCGGCACCGCCAGATCTTCTGTGCGTTACGCCAGGCGACATCGCGGGTGTACTCGACCAGTTCCCCCTGGTACCAGTCGTCGATGTCGCCGTTGAGCATGTCGATGAGCAGCTGCCACCGCTCCAGGTAGCCCCGGCGCAGGCCGGGGATCTTGTCCGCGAAGATGTTGTTGATCTCGAGGTAGTCGTGGTGCTGGTCGCTGCCGTCGACCGGCTCCGACTCCAGGTGGTCGAACGTGGTCACCAGGGCGAACGGCAGGTCGAAGTTGATGTGGGCGTTCACCCCGGCCGCCGCCGACGGCAGCGGCCGGGCATCCGGCCCCTGCATCCGCTCGAAGAGGCACGCCCACGCCTTCGGGGTGCCGGGGCTGGAGTCGGTCCACAGCCGCATCGCGTCGAAGTACCGGGCGGCGAACTCGACGTCGAGCCGGGAGAGGAAGACCGGGTCGACGAAGCGGTCGTCGTACAGCCCGTCCAGCACGCTGCTGGTGATGGTCAGGTAGAGCTTGTTGAAGTCAGCGAGGGGGCAACTGGCTTCCAACGGTGGCAGCCGGACCAGCATGTCCTGGAGCTTGGTCAGGTGATCGACCACGGCCGGCACGTCCGCGGGATGATCGGCGAGCAGGTCGACGATGTCCCGGTGCACGGGCCCCCAGACCGGTTCGATCATTTCTCCTCCATTGTGGTCGGCGGCATCCCCCGTGCCGTCGTCGACGCGGCCCAGCCTCTCAGCCGACACCGGGCCAACGGATCAGTAAAACGACGTATCCCGGCGCGCACACGCGCCGGGATACGTACGTCGGGTCGGTCAGCCCCGTTGGTTGCGCAACTGGATCGCGCTGGCCTGCACACGGGTACGAACCTGGAGCTTGTCGAAGATATGCGACACGTGCACCCCGATGGTCCGCTCGCTGATGAACAGCCGCTGCCCGATCTCCCTGTTGGTCAGCCCCTCGGCGACCAGGGCGAGCACTTCCCGCTCCCGGGCGGTGAGCGCCGCCAACTCGTCGTCGGACGCCTCGACCGGGACGCTGCGCGCACCGGTGGTGCTGTCACGCTCGTCCAGCGACACCCGGGCCCGCCCGGCCAACTCGCGGATCTCCGAGGTCAACGGCACCGCGCCCAACCCCTGCGCCACCCGGTAGGCCTCCCGCAGGAGCTTGCCGGCGGTGGCCACCCGGCTGCGCCGAGCCAGCAGCGCCTCGGCCTGCCGCAGCCGCGAGTAGGCCGCCGGATAGGGGTGATTGCGTCGATCCCACTCGGCCGCCGACACGGCCCACAGCTCCGGATCGCTGCCGTCCAGGCGGCTCACCTCGGCGGCGCACAGAGCCAGGAAGCCCTCCACCACCGAGCGCACCGGCCGGGCGGCGCCGGCGCTCTTGCGAGCCACGCGCTCGGCCACGTCCCGCAGCCGGCGCACCGCCGTCGGGTCCACCTCCACGGTGCGGCTGGCGTGCGCCTCGGCCTCGGCGCGCAGGCCGTGCCAAACCAACGCGGAGAGGATCATCACGTCGTCGGAACGGCTCTCGGTGAGGCCGCGCTGCACCGCCTGCCGGGCCACGTCGTGCCGACCCTCCCACATGGCCAGCCCGGAGCGCAGGGTGAGCAGCGGAATGACGTGTCGCGCCCCGCCGCCGGCGAGCAGGGTCGCCACCGCGTCGAGGTCCCGACCGGCGGCCTCGATGTCGCCGTAGCCCACCGACAGCCGGCACCGGGCCAACAGCAGCTCCACGGCGTCCGCACCGGACGGTCGGTGCCGCAGCGCCGCCGCCACCACCTTCTCCGCCTCGGCCCACTGGCCCACCCGGAACAGCCCGTTGATGGCGATGGCCAGCAGCCGGGTGCCCCAGGTGCGGCCCAGCCCCAGCTCGGCCACCCGTTCGGCGCCCCGCCGGGCCACCACCACGCCCTCTTCGAGGACGTTCAACGGCCCGGTCAGCAGCTCCGCCAGGTGCAGGTACGCGCAGGCCACGTCCTCGGGCTGACCGGCGCGCTCGGCAGTGTCGAGAGCGTCGCGCATGACCGCCAGACCGGCGTCCGGGTCTTCCAGACAGGCGTCGCTGAAGCCCAACGCCGAACTGGCCAGCACCACCTCGGTGGCCGATCCGGCCACGTTCTCGGCCAACGCCAACGCCTCGCGGGCCCGCACACCGGCGTCGGCGTAGCGACCCAGGTGCAGCAGCAGCTCGGCCAGGCGGGCGGCGGCGCTGGCCCGGTCCCGAGGAGAGCAGTCCTCCGCCTTCAGCGCCCGCTGGTACTCCTCCTCGGCCAGCGCGGAGCGACCGGCGGCGGCCAGGTAGCGGGCGCGGCGGATGTGCAGCGCGCAGCTCGGCTCGCCACCCCGCAGCGAGGCCAACTCCTCCAGCAGGGCCAACGCGCGGGCGTGCTCCCCACAGTGGTGGGCCGCCTCGGCGGCGTTCTCGAGCAACTCGACCCGGTCCACAGTCAGCGGGCCCGGCTCGGCGGCCAACTGCAACGCCGCCGACCAGTGCCGGTGCGCCTCGGCGTAACCGTGCAGCCGCTCGGCCTCCTGGGCGGCGGCCACCGCCGCCGGCAGGGCGCGCGCCGGCTCGCCGGCCAGCCGCCAGTGGTGCGCCAGCCGGGCCTGGTGCAGCTCACCCGGCGCGGTGGTCAGCGCCTCGGCGTAGCGGCGGTGCAGCCCGGAACGCTCGGCCGGCAGCAGCTCGTGCGCCAGCACCTCGGCCACCAGGCGGTGCCGCAGCCGGTAGCCCTCGTCGGCACCGACCAACAGCCGGTGCGCCACCGCGGCCCGGGCCGCGGCGATCAGTTCGTCCTCCGGCATCCGCAGCACCTCGGCCAGCAGCCAGTGCTGCACCGGCTCGACACCGGCGGCCACCGCGTGCACCACGGCGTGCGCGTGCTGGGGCAGCGCGTCGACCCGGTCGAGGAAGATCTCCCGCAGCGTCTCGGACAGGCCGTCGCGGCCGTCGCGCAGATCCCGGGCCAGCTCCTCGATGACGAACGGGTTGCCGCCGCTGCGCTGCCAGACCTGCTCGGCGGCGTCCGTGGTCAGCGTCCGGCCGACCACAGCGGCGGCGAGCGTCTCGGTGTCGGCCCGGCCCAGCGGCGCCAGGTCGAGCACCCGCACCGTGCGGAGCCGCCGCAGCTCGGTGAGCACCCGGCGCAGCGGGTGCGCGCCCTGCAACGACTCGGCACGCACCGCCGCCAGCACCGACAACTGAAGATCACCCAGGCCGGCCAGCAGGTAGAGCAGGAGCTGCCGGGTGCTGCGGTCGACCCACTGGAGGTCGTCGAGGATCAGCACCAGCGGGCGACCCTCGGCGATCAGGTGCAGGCCACGGGAGACCCGCTCCAGCAACGCGCCAGCGCCGTCCGGGCCGGCGGTCTCGTCGGCGAACATCTGCAACAGCCCCCGCACCGCCGAGGAGGTGCGGGCGGGCGAGGCGGACACCTCGGTGTCGAACCGGCGCAGCGCCTGCAACAGCGGGTGCAGCGGGGACGCGTCGCCGATGTCCAGGCAGCTGCCGGTGAGCACCACGGCGCCCCGCTCCCGTAGGCGGTCGCCGATCTCGCCCAACAGCCGGGTCTTTCCCACACCGCTCTCGCCGGTCAGGAAGACCGCAGCGGTCTGCCCGTGCGCGGCGTCACCGAGCAACGCGGACCGAACCGTCTGCACCAGCTCGGCCCGGCCCACGAGCGGTGCGGTGTCCACATCGCTGGCCATGCCACGCAGCCTAATCACAGGGCCCCATACCGTTCTACGGCCGCCCACCGCATGCGGTACTCCTCGCGTCGACTTTGCGACTAAAGGTTGCAGGTGGCCGACATACGTCGTTCGGCAGATCCCCCGTCGGCCCACTAGTGCCAATCTCCGGAGGTGATCAGGCAACAGCGGGGAGAAAGGCCGGTGCGACACCCATGACCACCAGCATCATCGTCGACACGCAACGGACCGTGACCCCGCTCTGGCCGGTACCTCAGGAGAGGCGCGTCGTCACCGTCCTCTTCGCGGACATCGTCGGCTCCACGGCCCTGGTGGACCAGCTCGACCCCGAGGACGTCCGAGCGTTGCAGCGGGCCTACTTCGACACCGTGGCAGGTGTGCTGCACCGCTGGCACGGGGTGGTGGAGAAGTACATCGGCGACGCCGTGATGGCGCTCTTCGGCGCTCGGCACTCCGACGGCTTCGACGCGTACCGGGCGGTGCGCGCCGGGCTCGAGATCCAGGCCGCGCTGGACCGACGGCCCATGGTCGACGGCATCAGGCTGCGCGTCCGGGTCGGTGTCGCCACCGGCGAGGTCGTGGTCGACCTGGGCGACGTCGTCACCGGCGGGCACGGCGTGGCCAGCGGCGCGGTGATCACCACAGCGGCCCGCCTGCAGGAGTACGCCGCGCCCGGTGCCGTCGCGCTCTGCGCTGCCACCGCGCGCGCCACCGCCGGCCTGATCACCCAACGTCAGCTGACGCCGGTGCCGGTCGCCGGCCGGGTGCCGCCGGTGCCGGTCTGGCACGCCGTCGGTCCGGTACGCCCCGGCGCCGACCGGCACGACGGCCCGTTGATCGGTCGACGCCGCGAACTGGCCACCATCCGCGACCAGTTGGGCGCGGCCATCCGAAACCGGACACCACGGTGGATCTCACTGGTCGGCCCCACCGGCAGTGGCCGCAGCCGCCTGCTGCACGAGCTGACCCGTGGGCTGACCACGGTGGACGGATTGTCGGTCCGCTGGTGCGTGGCGACCTGTCAGCCGTACCCCGACCAGGTGTTGGCGCCGGTCGCGCACCTGCTCCGCGGTCTCGCCGGGATCCGGCACAGCGACGGCCCGGCGGCGGTCCACGATCGGCTCGTCGCCGCCCTGACGCCGCTGTTCCCGCCAACCCGGGTGGCCACCGCGGTCCCGGCGCTCCAGCGGATGCTGACCACCCCGGACGGCTCGGCCGCCGCCCTGGCCGGCGCGGCGATCTGCCGCGAGGTCCTGCTGCGGCTGGCCGCCCACCGGCCGCTGATCGTGGCCGTCGACGACCTGGACCGGGCCGCGCCCGCGGTGAGCCGCTTCCTGCACGCGCTGTTCGGCGCGGCGACGGAGCGCGGCCTGCCGCTGGCCCTGCTCACCGTGCACCAGCCGCAGTGGGCCGACACCCGGCCCGGTCCGGCCCGCCAGATGACGATCGGACCCTTGGCCACTGTGCAGTCCGGACGGCTGCTGCGTCACCTGCTCACCCGGGCCGGGCAGCCGGTGGCGCTGGTCGACCGGCTGCTGCCGCTGGTGGGAGGCCGCCCCGGGCACGCGGCGGCGTACGTCACGTCGCTGGTGGACGGTGCCGATCCGGCGACGCTCCCGCTGCCCGAGGCGGTACGCCGGGCCGTCGGCGCGGAACTGGACCACCTCGACGGTGAGCGGCGGGCGGTCCTGATGGCCGCCGGCACCCTCGGTGGTCTGATCTCCGGGGCGGCCGTGGACCGGGCACTCGGCTGGACACCCGGCCGGTCGGCATCCGCGCTCCGCAAGCTGGTCGCCGCCGGGCTGCTGCTCCCCCACCGCGTCGACGGGTACGCGTTCGCCGCTCCCGCGCTGCGCCAAGTCGCCGCCGAGCGGTTGCCCCGCGCCCTGCGGGCCGTGTTCCAACGCCGGGCTGCCAGCGTGGGGCACGTCGACACCGTGCACCGCGACGCCAACCTGCCCGCTGCTGCGGTCAACGGCTCGGCGGCGAGGATTGCGGAGATTGTGCGCCTCGACACCGTCGGCGCTCGGACCGGCCGCCTCGACGCCGTCTTCGCGACGCTGGCCTCGGCGGGGCCGGGCGGTGCCACCGGCCCGATCGCGTCGAAACGAGGCAGCCCCACCCCGACGATGGCCACCCGCCCCGCCGCGTCGGGTTCCGACAACAGCCGTACGGCGGGCCCACGCCGGCTCCGAGCCGTCGCCTCGGCGGGCGACGTACCGCCGACGCCGGCTACGGCGGCGTCCCGACCTCGGCGCGGTGCGGATGATGATCCGTTACGGGACATCGGACGGCCCGCCGCGCCGGTCCGCCGCACGCCGACGAGTTCGGCCGGACAGTGGACACTCGCGGACGCCGGCACCCCGCCGGGCGTGGTGCGCGCAGTGTCCCGCCCACCGTTGATCCGCCCACTGGATGGCCTACCCGCCTCCGCCTAACCCCACCCAGCCCAGCCCAGCCCAGCCCAGCCCTGCCCTGCCCTGTCGATCATGGAGTTGTGGTGGTTGACAAATGCCTTGGCAACCAACAAGTCAGGCACCACAACTCCATGATCGACGGTCCTGACCCGCGATCTTGCACTTGCTGTCCCGGCATAAGCGGCATCTCACTGATATCGACAGCCGAAACTGCAAGATCGGCGCGGCGGGGGTGGTGGGGGTGGGGGGTGGGGTGGTTAAGGCACGGACGCCGAGGCCAGTAGTGCCGCGGTGGGCAGCGTGAGCAGGCCGTCGGGGCCACGGTAGCGGACGGTCAGCTCGTCGTACGCGGCACGAATGCGGCTGATCACGGCCGCCGGCTGGGTCTCCATCACCAGACCTGGCTTGCTGATGCCGTTGGCGGGGCCGTCCCACCAGACCTGCGGATCGGTGCGGTGCGCCCAGGTGATCGTGTCGCAGCGCACGTCGGTGAGCCCGGCCCGGTCGAGCAGGCCCGCCAACCCGTCGGGGGTACGGGGGAAGTCCCGGTCGGCGTCCACCGTCGGGGCGGCGGCGCGACGGTCCACCCCGGCGGCGTCGAAGACCTCACCCCAGAGGCTCTGCGCCTCGGGCGGGGGGTGCGGCCACACGGTGACCGCGACCCGACCAGCGGACCGGACGACCCGTCGCAGCTCGGTGATCGCGGCCAGCGGATCGCCCACGTGATTGATCACGAAGTTCGCCACGGCCGCGCCGAACGACCGGGAGGCGAACGGGAGGTGCGGCAACGCCGCGAGGCAGACCTCGTCGACGGACCGAAGGCGGTCGCGCGCCAACTCGACCATGCTGGGCTCGGCGTCGACGGCGACGACTGTGGCGTGGCGAGCGCACGCCAGCCTGGCCACCGTGCCGGAGCCGGCGCCCGCGTCGAGCACCCGCATGCCCGCCCCCACGTGGGCGGCGTCCAACAACGCCGGTGCCGGGTACGCGCAGAGCGCGGCGAGACTGTTGTCGTACGCGCCCGCGCGCCCGGCCCAGCGCGACCGTTCGTATTCGTCGAAGGCCGTCGTGCTCATCGCCAGGCACCCTTCGAGGATCTTGACTGTGACGCCACGATATCGAACGAGGCGCATTCGGCGGTGCCCCGCGCGGTGGTCGGCCGCCGCCCGCGGCTGCCATGAGCTGGGTGTCCGGTGTCCCGTGGCAGCGGAGAAGCCGCTCACCAGCGCGACTAGGATTGGTCCGTCATGCTGCTACGGGTGCTCGGGCCGCTTGAGGTCGAGATCGACACAGGCGGGCCGGTCGACCTCGGCGGCCCCCGCCAACGCGCCGTGCTCGCGCTGCTGCTCTCAACCCGCGGCGAGGTCGTCTCCGTCGGGCAGATGATCGAGGATCTGTGGCGGGGTGACGCACCGCCCCGGGCGATCGCCTCCCTCCAGGCGTACGTCTCACATCTGCGCCGCGTTCTGGAACCGACCCGCGAGCGCCGAACGCCGGCCCGGGTCCTGGTCACCGCGCCACCGGGCTACGCGCTGCGGCTGCCCGCGGACGCCGTCGACGCCGGTCGGTTCGAGACGCTGCTGGCCGAGGCGCGTGCGGTCGGCCCCGTCGACCCGGGCCGGGCACGTCGGTTGCTGAGCGTCGGGCTCGATCTGTGGCGCGGTCGGGCGTACGCCGAATTCGCCGGTGAGCCGTGGGCGCAGCCGGAGGTGCTGCGGCTGGAGGAACTGCGGCTCGGCGCCCGGGAACTGCTGCTCGACGTGACGGTGCGCTGCGGCGACGCGGCCGAGGCGGTGCCGGAGGCGGAGCTGTTGACCCGGCAGGCGCCGCTGCGGGAGGAGAGCTGGCGGCTGCTGGCGCTGGCGTTGTGGCGTACCGGTCGGCAGGGCGACGCGCTCGCCGCGCTGCGCCGGGCCCGGTCGACCCTGGCCGACCAGCTCGGACTGGACCCGGGCCCGGCGCTGGTCGAGGTGGAGTCCGCCATCCTGGGCCAGCGACTCGACCTGCTGCCGCCGGTGGCGGCGACAGCGGTACGCGTCCAGCGGCAGGTGTCGGAGGAGGTCTTCGTCGGCCGGGAGGCAGAGCTGGAGGCGCTCCGGCAGGCGGCCGCCGAGGCGGTGGCGAGCGGTCCACGAGTCGCTCTGCTCGGCGGTGAGGCCGGGGCCGGCAAGACGAGCCTGCTCACCCGGTTTCGGGACGAGCTCACCGCCCACGGCTGGCTGGTCACCGTCGGCCGCTGCCCCGAGGTCGAGGGCGCCCCGCCGGCCTGGGCCTGGGTCGAGGCGCTGCGGCAACTCGCCGAGCAGGCACCCCCGGGCGACCTCGCACCGGCGCTCGCCCCGCTGCTCGGTGGGGGCGACGGCGAGCCCGGCGGCGACGTCACCGCCGGCCGGTTCCGGCTGCACCGCGCCGTCGGCGCCTGGTTGGACGCCGCCGCGGCCCGCCGACCGGTCACCGTGATCCTCGACGACCTGCACGCCGCCGACGCCGAGACGTTGCTGCTGTTGCAGAGCGTCACCGAGATGACCAACGGCACCGTCCTGTTCGTCGCGGCGCTGCGTCCCGCCGACAACACCGAGCGGCTCGCCGACACGATGGCCGTCCTGGCCCGCCGGTCACCCCACCGGATCCCGTTGGGCGGCCTGAGCGCGTCCGAGGTCGAACGGCTGCTCGGCGCGCTGGCCGGGAGCACCGTCGACCCGGACACTGTCGCCGCGTTGGCCGAGCGGACCGGCGGCAACCCGTTCTACGTCCGGGAGTCGGCGCGACTGCTCGCCGCCGAGGGCACGCTCGTGGCCACCTCGGACGTTCCCGAGGGCGTACGCGACGTGCTGCGCCGACGACTCTCCCGCCTCCCGGCGACGGCCGTCTCGGTGCTGCGTCTCGCCTCGGCCGTGGGGCGGGAGGCCGAGGTGCGAACGCTCGTCGACGCGGCCGGCACCGACGAGGGCACCGTCCTGCGGGCGCTGGAAACCGGGTTGGCCGCCGGGCTGCTCACCGAACCGGCGCCCGGGCGGGTGCGGTTCGTGCACGGCCTGGTCTGCGACACCATCTACACCGACCTGCCGCAGCTGCGCCGCACCCGCCTGCACGCGCGGATCGCCGCCGCCACCCGTCGGCTGCGGCCCGACGACTACCCCGCCCTGGCCCACCAGTACGCCCGCGCCGCGTCGGCCGACACCGCACCGCTCGCCGTCGACTACGCCATCCGGGCCGCCGAGCTGGCCGAGCGGCGGTACGCGTACGACGCCGCGATCGAGCTGCTCAGCAATGCTGTCGAGGCCGCCGCCACTGTCGCCGGGGACCGCGACGCGCTCCGGGTCGACCTGCTCGGGCGGCTGCTGCGCGCCCAGGCGCGGGCCGGCGCGGTGGCGGCCGCCCGGCAGACCCGCGCTCGGGCGATCGACGTCGCGGCGGCGTCCGGCCGCGACGACCTGCTGGTCGCGGCGTTCACCGCGTGGACCGTCCCCACCCCGTGGCTGACCCACGAGTACGGCGTGGTGGACCACCGGGTCGTCGAACTGCTCACCCGGCTGCTGCGCGCCGACGACCTGGACCCGGTCGCCCGCTGCCGGCTGCTGGAGGCGCTGGCCACGGAGTTGGACGGCGAGTCCGATTCGCGAGGCGTGGCGGCCGGACGGGAGGCGCTGGCCCTCTCGCAGCGGCTGGACGACCCCGAGCTGCGGGCCCTCGGCCTGGCCGCGCGGCTTCGCACCATGAGCTACGAGCGGGAGGCGCCGGAACGCCGGACCTTCGCCCTTGAGCTGCGTGACCTCGCCGACGAGCACGGGCTGGTGACCTACCGTTCGGTCGCCGAGCAGGCGCTGGGCCACTGCGCTGCCGCGCTCAACGAGCCGGACGAACTGCGCCTCAGCGTCGCCCGGCAGGGGTGGCTGGCCGAGACGTACCAGTTGAACGAGGCGCAGACGATCAACCTGTGCTCGCTGGGCGCCCTCGCGCACATCGCCGGCGACTTCGCCGCCGCGCGGCGGCACTACGACCAGGTCGCCGTGCAGATGCGGCGGCAGGGTTCGCTGCACGCCGGGGCCTTCCACTACTTCTCCACCGGCACGCTGCTGATCAGCCAGGGGCGGTTCGGTGAGCACCTGGAGGCGACGCGGCGAATACGGGGGTCGTTGGGCCCGATCGTGGACGACCTGCTGGCGCTGGCGCTGATCGGAAGCGGACGCCTGGACGAGGCACGGGCCATGCCGATCGGGCGGCACACCTACCGCCCGGACTACTTCGAGTCGGCGCTGCTCAGCGTTCGCGGGATGGTCGTCGTGGCGCTGGGTCGACCGGACCTGGCCCAACCCGTGATCGACGCGCTGCTCCCGGTACGCGACCAACTGGCCGGCTTCTCCACCACAGCGGCAGTGGTGCGGCCGGTCGCGCTGACGCTCGGTGAGCTGTTGCGGCTGGTGGGCCGCACCGAGGAGGCGACCCGGCACTTCACCCTCGCCGCGCGGGTCGCCCGCCGATGGGAGTCGCCGCACTGGCTGGCCGAGGCGACGGCGGCGATGGCCCGCTGACCGGCACGGTTGGCGGATTCCAAGCCGGTTCCAAGTGGCACCGAGCATGATCAACATATCTGTGCCAGTTGATCCCTCGGAAAGGTCACCGTGAACCAGAACCACCGCGAAGCCATGGCCGACGTACGCGACATGTACATGGCGCACTCGGCGCTCCGTCGCGAGTTCAGCCTGCTGCCGCAGCTCGTCCGCGACGTCACACCGGGCGACGCCACGCGCGCGGAGGTCGTCGGCGCCCACGCCGAGATGCTCTGCCACATCCTGCACCTGCACCACGAGGGCGAGGACCTGCTGCTCTGGCCCCGCCTGCTGGAGCGCGGCGGCGCGGAGGCCGCGGCGATCGTCCCCACCATGGAGGCGCAGCACCACGCCATCGAGGACGCCCACGCGACGGTCGTCGGCCTCCTCCCCCAGTGGCGCCGCACCGCACGCGACGGTGAGCAACTCGCGGACGCCCTGGAGCAGCTACGCGCCGCGCTGATCGAGCACATGGCCCTGGAGGAGAGTGAGATCCTGCCGCTGGCGCAACGGCACGTCACCGCCCGGGAGTGGATGCAGCTCGGCGAGCACGGCATGAGCAAGTCCCCGAAGAAGCAGCTCCCGCTGGCCTTCGGCCTGGCCATGTACGAGGGCGACCCGGAGGTGGTCAAGGCGGTGCTGGCGCACGCTCCGCTGCCGGCCCGGCTCCTCATGCCGATCATCGCGCCCCGATTGTTCGCCAGCCACGCCAAGCGGGTGCACGGCACCGCCACGCCCCCGCGCATCGGCGCCAGCGTCCGCTGAGCAAGGTCAGCGGCTCGCCCGACCCGGCTGAGTCGGGGGCCCGCGCGACGCGGCTGGGACGGGGGCCCGCGCGACGCGGCTGGGTCGGATTCGCGACCAAAGCCCGCCTCACCCTCAGCATGATCGACACGGCGACCCAGCCGGCCGGGACTCCTGCCGGCTGGGTCGCCGGGAGTACTAGCCCGCTTGGCTGCGTCCGGACACCGACGCCGGCGGCGCCAACCGCGCCACGGGCGGGAGCGGCGAGACATCCGGGGAGGCTTGGAACGCCGAGATGGCGAGCGCGGCGAAGCGCCGGGAGGCGCTGACCTGAGCAGTCGGCGAGGTCACGTGGATACCGCTGTTGGCCATCAGCACGAGGATGACGTCGTCCAGGACGAAGTCGGGGCGAAGGCGACCCGCTTCCTTCGCGCGGCGAGCCAGTTCGTCGATCGCTCTGAGCGCGTATTCGCGACGCGCCTCGAAATCAACTGCCCTGGGAAAGGTCGACATGAGAGCTGCGGTGAAGCCTCGGTCGCGTGCGTGCAGTTCGCACATTTTCTCGATCACGAAACAGAAACCGTGCCATGGATCCGAATCGGCAAGGCCCTCGTCGACAACGCCGCGACACGCGTACATCTGTTCTGCGAATGCCTCGGTGACCAGCATCTCCTTTGTCGGAAATCGGCGGTACAGGGTGGCGGGTGCGACCCCGGCGCGCCGGGCAACCTCCCGCATCGGCACGTCCAGGCCGTCGACGGCGAAGACCGCGCGGGCGGCCTCGAGGATGCGCTCGCGGTTGTCCAGGGCGTCGGAGCGAAGAGCGTGAGGCAAACGATCGGTCACGGCTCTCACTTTAGCGAGGCGGACAGCGGCGTGCGTTAGCGTCCGTGTGCATGAGGGCTTTGCAATTTTCGACATACGGTCCCGCGAGTGTCCTTGCGGTATCGGAGGCACCGGAACCCCACGCCGGACCCGGCCAGATACGGGTGGCGGTTCGGGCCTCGGGTGTCAATCCGGCCGACACCTACGTTCGCGCCGGTCGATTCCAGGAGTGGATTCCGCTCCGCCTGCCGCACGTGCCCGGTGTCGACGCTGCCGGCGTGGTGGATGAGATCGGGGACGGGGTGACCACGGTTCGGGTAGGCGATGAGGTTTTCGGGATCACCGACTACGCCCAGATGGGCGGGGCGAACGCCGAATACGCCGTCCTGGCCGCGTGGGCACGGAAGCCGGCCGCCCTGAGCTGGGAGCAGGCCGGCGGCGCGGCGGGCAACATCGAGACGGCGACCCGAGTGCTCGACCGGTTGGGCGTCAAGGACGGCACCACGCTGTTGATCGAGGGCGCGGCTGGCGGGGTCGGTACGACAGCGATCCAGCTCGCTGTCGCTCGCGGGGCGGCCGTCATCGGCACGGCCAGCGACCGCAACCACGAGTTCGTCGCCTCGCTCGGGGCGATCCCGACCACCTACGGCCCCGGGCTGGCCAATCGTGTCCACACTCTGTTGCCCGGCGGGGTGGATGTCGTACTCGACTGTGCCGGCTCTGGTTCTCTGCCAGACCTGGTCGGCCTGGTCCCGAGCCCGGACACTGTGGTGAGCATCGCCGACATCAACGCCTCGGCCTACGGCGTGCACCTGTCGCGCGGCTCTGGCCCCGGCGCGGACACACCGGCACTCGAAGGAATCGCCGCCGTCGTCGAACTCGCCGAGCAGGGTCGTTTCACAGTGCCGGTCGCGGCCGTGTTCTCGCTGGAAGAGGCGGCCGCCGCCCACGAGCTCAGTGAGTCCCGCCATGCGCAAGGCAAGATCGTGCTGAAGCCGTAGGGTGTCGCACCCAGCTCTGTCCACCTGACCCGAGCACGCGCGGCCGACCATCCGCCGTGGTGGGCGAGCGTCAGGCGAGCGCGGTCCGCGGAAGGGGTGCTCAGCGAGCGGCCAGGAAGGCCAGCACGCGCGGCCAGACCGCCGCGGTGGCGTCCGGGGAGTACTCGGCCAGGTCCGGGTCGGTGAACAGGTGACCCACGCCGGGATAGCGGAAGACCGTCAGATCGCCGCCGGTGTCGGTCATGCCCTGCTGCCACTCGTCGACCTCGTCCGGCGCGTCGTACGGGTCGGGGTCGGCGAGGTGCAACTGCACCGGCAACCCGGGTCGGACCGCGTCCGGGGCGCCACCGGTGCCGTGCAGCAGGAGCAGACCGGCGGCGGCGGGGCGTTCGGCCAGCAGCGCCCCGGCCACCCCGGCGCCCATGGAGAAGCCGGCGAGCACCGTCTCCGGTGGCAGGTCACGCAGCGCGGCGCGGGCCCGGTCCAGCACCACCTCCTGGCCGATCTTGTCGAGCAGCGCGAAGCCCTCCTCGACGGTGTCGGTGGCCGGGACGCCGTACAGGTCGGGGGTGCTGACCTGGTGCCCGGCAGCGCGCAACCGGTCGGCGGTGGCGCGCACGGCGGGTCGCAGCCCGTACACGGAGTGGAACAGCACGACGTGTCGCATCCGGTCATCCTGCCGCAGCCGACGGTGCATCCGGGGTGGCCACGCGGGGTGGGCGTCAGACCAGTGCCGCCAGCCGCGCTACGAGGTCGGTCGGTGGCGGCATCTCGGCGATCTCGCGGCTGACCTGCGCGGCAGCGGTCCGCAGGCGCTCGTCGGTGAGCAGCTGGGTCAGTGCCCGCGCGGTGATGTCCCGGGGGCGCAGCGCCAGGCCGGCTCCCCGGCGAGCCACCAGTTCGGCGTTGTGCCGTCGGTCCCCCGGACCCGTGGTGGCAAGTTGGGGCCGGCCTGCGGCGAGGGCACCGAAGGCGCTGCCCGCACCACCGTGGTGCACCAGCGCCGCGCTCGCCGGCAACGCCTCGTCGAGCGGGATCCAGCCGACCACCCGCACGTTTCCGGGCACCGAGCGGGCCGACCGTTCGTCGGGGCGGACCAGCACGATCTCGGCGTCCACCTGGGCGGCGGCGGCCACCACGGCGGGCATCGGCCCCCGGTCTCCGGGGCCGGTGAGGGTGCTGCGGGTGACCAGGATCCGGGGGCGCTCACCCGGCTCGCGCAGCCAGGCCGGCAGTTCCCCACCGCCGACGTAGGACGTGTAGCGCATCGGCCAGCCGCCCTGCGTGGCAACGCTGGGTGGGGCCACAGCGAGGGCGGCGGCCGGCGCGGGCAGCTCGGTGAGGCCGTGGCGGCGCAGCGCGGCGCCGAGTCGGGCGACTGTGGCGCGGACCAGGTCCCGACCGTCGAAGAGGGCGTTCTCCTGGCGTACGGCCGGCACGTCTAGCCGCGCGGCGGCCACCGCACCGGCGACCGCGAACGGCTCGTACAGCACCAGATCCGGCCGCCACCGGGTGGCCAGCGCTACCACCGGGTCGGTGAGCTGGTCGTTGAGCGCGCCGAACAGCAGGCCGGCGCCCCGGGTGCCGGCGGTGCCGGCCATTTCCGCCCGCGCGATCAGCGGATGGCGGGGGAAGACCCGCAGCGCGATCCGGCCGAATTCGAAGCCCGGCGCGATGTCGTGCACCGGCAGACCCGCCTCGGCGGCGGCCAGAGCTCCGCCGCCGGTGGCCACCAGCACGTCGTGGCCGGCGTCGCGGAGGGCGACCGCGAGCGGCACCAGCGGGAAGACGTGCCCGACGAGCGGGGCGGAGACCACCAGCACGCGCATGGGCAGAATCCTATGTCGACGACGGCCACCCCCGGGGGCCCGGAACGTTGGGCAGCGGTCAGGCGGACGGTCGCTGGTCGACGATGCGGCGCATCTTGCCCATCGACCGTTCCACAGTGTCGGGGGCGAGGACGTCGACCGCCACGCTCACGCCGATGGTGTTCTTCACCAGTTGAACCAGCGCGTCGCCGGCCCGCTCGGCGGCGTCCACGCCGACGTCGGCTCGCCGCTCCACCCGCACCGTGAGGGTGTCCAGCCGGCCGTGCCGATCGAGGACGCACTGGAAGTGCGGCGAGAGCTGCGGGGTGCGCAGGATCAGCTCCTCGATCTGGGTGGGGAAGATGTTCACCCCACGCAGGATCATCATGTCGTCGGTACGGCCGGTGATCTTCTCGATCCGGCGCATCGGGCGGGCGGTGCCGGGCAGCAGCCGGGTCAGGTCGCGGGTGCGGTAGCGCACGACGGGCATCGCCTCCTTGGTCAGGGAGGTCAACACCAGCTCACCCCGTTCGCCGTCGGGCAGCACCGCCCCGGTGACCGGGTCGATGATCTCCGGGTAGAAGTGGTCCTCCCAGAGGTGCAGCCCGTCCTTGGTCTCGACGCACTCGGTCGCCACGCCGGGACCCATCACCTCGGAGAGCCCGTAGATGTCGACGGCGTGGATGTCCAGCTGCTGCTCGATCTCGCGACGCATGTCCTCGGTCCACGGCTCGGCGCCGAAGATGCCCACCCGCAGTGAGGTGGCCCGTGGGTCGATGCCCTGGCGGCGCATCTCGTCGACGATGGCCAGCAGGTAGCTGGGCGTGACCATGATGACCTCAGGCTCGAAGTCGCGGATCAGCATGACCTGACGCTCGGTCATGCCCCCGGAGACCGGGATGACAGTGCAGCCCAGTTCCTCGGCCCCGTAGTGCGCGCCCAGGCCGCCGGTGAAGAGCCCGTAGCCGTACGCGACGTGCACCCGGTCGCCGGGGCGGCCACCGGAGGCGCGGATCGAGCGGGCCATCAGCCGCGCCCAGGTGCGCAGGTCGTCGCGGGTGTAGCCGACCACCGTCGGCCGGCCGGTGGTGCCGGAGGAGGCGTGCAGGCGGGCCACCCGCTCCCGGGGTACGGCGAACATGCCGAACGGGTAGTTCTCCCGCAGCTCCGCCTTGCCCGTGAACGGAAAACGCGCCAGGTCGTCGAGATCCCGGCAGTCGTCGGGGTGCACGCCGGCCGCGTCGAACGCCCGGCGGTAGTGCGGCACGTTGTCGTACGCGTGCCGCAACGACCAGCGCAGTCGGTCGCGTTGCAGGGCACGCAGCTCGTCGATGCCGGCGCGCTCGATCGGCTCCAGCTCCTCCGGACGA
This sequence comes from Micromonospora sp. NBC_00330, assembly GCF_036136635.1. Classification (NCBI taxonomy): domain Bacteria; kingdom Bacillati; phylum Actinomycetota; class Actinomycetes; order Micromonosporales; family Micromonosporaceae; genus Micromonospora; species Micromonospora sp. NBC_00330. Next base: position 2,203,167 of record NZ_CP108012.1, on the reverse strand, counting down.
GGGGTGCGGTCCTGCATCGGCTGCCTCCTTGGCGCGGCGGTCCCGGTGGGGCTGCGGGTACCGTACGCCCGCTGTCGCCCCCGGCCGACGGGCGGTCAGCGGGTGGCCGGCAGCCGGTGCAGGGCGTCGACCAGCGGCGCCAGCTCGGGGGTGGCCTCCGCCTGGGCGAGCGCGTCGGCGAGCACCCGGTCGTGGGTCGGTCGGGTCTGGGCGAGCAGCTCGGAGCCGGCCGGGGTCAGCTCGGTGTAGATGCCGCGCCGGTCGTCGGCGCAGAGGATGCGGGTGAGCAGCCCTCGCTGTTCGAGGCGGGTGACCAGCCGGGTGGTGGCACTGCCGGAGAGCGCGGCGGCGCGGGCGAGCTGGCTCATCCGCATGTGCCAGCCGTCCTGGCGGGAAAGCGCGTCGAGCACCGTGTATTCGACGACGGAGAGGTCGTGGCCGGCCTGTAGGGCCCGCTCCAGGGATGTCTCGATCAGCCCGTGCAGGGCGGCGAGGGTGCGCCAGCCCTGCGCGCGGATCTCGACCGCGTCGTCGGCGATGCCCATGCCGGCCTCCTCGGGGTGATCTGAACGGACCCCAGGTTACCACGCTTGCGCTGATATGAAGCGCGTGCAAGTATTTCGTTGCTGGCGCGTGTAGTTGCACGCGCCGCATATCTGCCCCCTCCCGATGGGAAGACCATGTCCGTACGCCCCAAGTCCCTGCCGCCCGGCCTGATCGCGCTGGCCATCGGCGCCTTCGGCATCGGGCTCACCGAGTTCGTGATCATGGGGTTGCTGCCCGAGGTGGCCGCCGACTTCGCTGTCACCGAGCCGGTGGCCGGCTGGTTGATCTCCGGCTACGCGCTCAGCGTGGCCGTCGGTGGCGTCGCCCTCACCGCGGCGGTCACCCGCCTGCCGCGCAAACCCGTGCTGCTCGGCCTGATGGTGCTCTTCATCATCGGCAACCTGCTCTCCGCCGTCTCCGGCGACTACGCCGTGATGATGGCCGGCCGGATCGTCGCCGCGCTCTGCCACGGCGCGTTCTTCGGCATCGGCGCCGTGGTCGCCGCCGGCCTGGTCGCACCGGCCCGACGGGCGGGCGCCATCGCCATGATGTTCGCCGGCCTGACCATCGCCAACGTGCTCGGCGTGCCGTTCGGCACCTTCCTCGGGCAGCACTTCGGCTGGCGGTCGACGTTCTGGGCGATCACCGCCATCGGGGTGGTCGCCCTGATCGGGCTGGCCCTGCTGATCCCGGCGGGCGAGACCGCCAACGCCGACCGTCCGGCCGGTGGGCTGCGCGGCGAGTTGCGCGCCTTCACCCACCCGCAGGTCTGGCTCTCCCTGGTGATCACCGTCCTGGGCTTCGGTGGGATGTTCGGCGCGTTCACCTACATCGCCTACACGCTGACCGAGGTCAGCGGCTTCGCCACCAGCACCGTGCCGTGGCTGCTCGTCCTCTTCGGCGTGGGGCTCTTCGCGGGCAACCTGCTCGGCGGCCGGGCGGCGGACAGGTCACTGTCGCGCACGCTGGTCACCGTCCTGGCGGTGCTCACAGTCGTGCTCGTCGGCTTCGCACTGACCGCCACGAACCCGGTGCTGACCATCGTCGCGCTGGTGCTGATGGGTGGGTTCGGCTTCGCCACGGTGCCGCCGCTGCAAATGCGCATCATGCGGTACGCCCACCAGGCGCCGACCCTGGCGTCCGGGGCGAACATCGCCGCGTTCAACCTGGGCAACGCGCTGGGCGCGTGGATCGGCGGGGTGACCATCGCCGCCGGACTCGGCTACACCTCGCCGATCTGGGCCGGCGCCGCACTCACCCTCATCGGCCTGGGCGTACTCCTCGGCGCGCTGCGGCTGGCCCGCCGCGACGAGCCGGCCCGCACCGACGCGAGCCTGGTGGACGCCCCGGTCTGATCTCACCGGAAGGAGGACGCCGGGCCGGGCGGAGGCCCGACCCGGCGTCGCTCTGATCATCGCCCTGCCATCTTCTCGCAATTGCAAAAGATGTGCAACAAGGTCTGGACAACGTGCTTCTGACGTAACTAGCCTGGTCGCCATGAGTCCTTACATCGTGGATCCCTGGGCCTGGCAGGAAAGCTGGGACCGCCAGCAGGAGGCCTACCTCCCGGACCGGGAGCACCGGTTCACCGCCATGCTCGACACCGTCGACGCGGTCCTCGACGGCCAGCCGCCGCGCGTGCTCGACCTGGCCGGCGGCACCGGCACCATCTCGCTGCGGACGCTGGCGCGCTTCCCCGCCGCCGAGACCACAGTGGTCGACCTCGACCCGGCGCTGCTCGCCATCGCCGGCGCCTCGCTGGCCGACCGGGCCACCATCATCACGGCCGACCTCGGCACCCCCGAGTGGCGCTCCACGCTGCCGCACCAGGAGTACGACGCCGTGCTCACCGCAACCGCCCTGCACTGGCTGCCGGCCGACCGGCTCGAGCAGCTCTACGCCGAGCTGCGTGACGTGCTGCGACCGGGCGGCGTCTTCGTCAACGCCGACCACATGCCCGACGACACCCTGCCGGAGCTGACCAAGCGGCTGATGGAACGCGCCCGGGACCGACGCAACGCCCGGTACGCCGCCGGCTCGATGCTGTCCTGGTCGGACTGGTGGGAGCGGGCCGGCGCCGACCCGGTGCTCGCCCCGCTGGTCGCCCAACGACACGAGATCTACCCGACCGGGCACAGCCCCGAGTGGAATCCGCCGGTCTCCTGGCACCTGGCCGCGCTCACCGCGGCGGGCTTCAGCGAGGTCGGCACGGTCTGGCGAGGCGGCCCGGACGCCGTTGTCGCGGCAGTTCGCTGACGCCACCGCGACACCACCGTCGCCGACAGTGCGCTGATCGCCGCTGTCCCCGGCACTACGCTGAGAAGCCGTGCCAGAGCCGTTCGAGCCGCGTACCGACCCCGACGTCGACCTGCGCGTCCCCGCCGACCGCCGCGAGCTGACCGCGCGCCCCGTGACGGTCCTCGCCGCGATCGCGGCCGGCGGGGTGCTCGGCGCGCTGGCCCGGGCCGGCCTGCAACACGCCGTTCCGCACCCGCCCACCGGCTTCGGTTGGGCCACGTTCACCATCAACACGTCCGGCTGCCTGCTGATCGGCGTGCTGATGGCGGTGCTCGGGCACCTCGACGGTGGGCCCCCGTTGGCTCGCCCGTTCCTCGGGGTCGGGGTGCTCGGCGGGTTCACCACATTCTCCACCTATGCCGTCGACGTTCAGCAGGCGATCGTCGTGGGCGCGCCGGGCACGGCGCTGGCGTACCTCGCCGCGACGGTGCTCGGGGCGCTCGTCGCGGTCGCCGTGGGCGACGCCGTCACCGCCGGGCTGCTGCGTCAGGTGACGCGATGACAGTGCTGCTCATCGCCCTGGGCGCGGCGGTCGGCGCGCCGCTGCGCTACCTCACCGACCGGGCCGTGCAGTCCCGGCACGGCTCGGCGTTCCCCTGGGGGACGCTGCTCGTCAACGTGGCCGGGTCGCTGCTGCTGGGCGTCCTGGTCGGGTGGCCGGCCGGCCCGGCGGTCAGCGCGTTGCTCGGCACCGGGTTCTGTGGCGCGCTGACCACCTACTCCACCTTCAGCTACGAGACGCTGCGGCTGAGCACTAGCGGTCATCGGCTCCTGGCGCTGGCCAACGTGCTCGGCAGCGTGGCCGCCGGGCTCGCCGCGGCCACCGCCGGCTACGCAGTGGCCCGCGCCCTGATCGGCTGACCGCACACCAGCCACACCGCCGACTCCATCCCCAGCAAACGCCTGACCAGGGCCGACTCACAACACACCGAGGGTATATACGCGAGGTATACCCTCGGTGTAGTCTCGCTGGCATGAGCGTGCCACTGACTCTTCTCGGACTCCTCGAACGCGAGCCCAGCCACGGTTACGACCTGAAGCGCGACTACGACGCCTTCTTCGGCCGGGGCAAGCCACTGCCGTTCGGCCAGGTCTACTCCACCCTCAGCCGACTGGCCCGCGACGGCAAGGTGGTGATCAGCGACGTCGCCCCCGGCTCCGGCCCCGACCGCAAGCGCTACATCATCACCGACGTCGGCGCGACCGAGGTCGAGCAGTGGCTGACCCAACCGGTCGACCCGGAACCGCACCTGCAGACGGTGCTCTTCGCCAAGGTCGTGCTCGCGCTGATGCTGGACCGGCCGGCCGCCGAATACCTCGACACCCAGCGCAGCGCGCACCTGCACCGGATGCGTGAGCTGACCGAGATCAAGCGCGCCGGCAGCCTGGTCGACGCGCTGCTCGCCGACCACGGGCTCTACCACCTGGAGGCGGACCTCCGATGGATCGAGATGACCGGCGCCCGACTGGACGCCCTACGGAAAGAGGTGCGGCCGTGAGCGTCGTGATCGAAGCGCGCGACGTCGAGTTCTCCTTCGGCCAGACCCCCGCCCTGCGCGGTGCCAGCGTCGCCGTGGAGGCGGGCGAGATCCTCGCCGTCATGGGCCCCAGCGGCTCGGGCAAGTCCACCCTGTTGCACTGCCTGGCCGGCATCCTGGTGCCCGACTCCGGCGAGATCCTCTTCGACGGGGCCCGGGTGCACGCCATGGCCGAGACCGAGCGCAGCAGCCTGCGCCGGGACCGGTTCGGTTTCGTGTTCCAGTTCGGTCAACTCGTCCCCGAGCTGACCGCCGTGGAGAACGTCGCGCTGCCGCTGCTGCTCAGCGGCGTACACCGCAAGCAGGCGCTGCCCAGGGCGCGAGCCTGGTTCGCGCGCCTCGGGCTGGACGGCCTGGAGCAGCGGCGCTCTGGTGAGCTCTCCGGCGGGCAGGCGCAACGGGTCGCCCTGGCTCGCGGCCTGGTCGCCGAGCCGCAGGTGCTCTTCGCCGACGAGCCGACCGGCGCGCTCGACTCGCTCACCGGCGAGCAGGTGATGGACCTGCTGGTCGGCGCCGCCCGCGAGCAGGGCACCACCGTCATCCTGGTCACCCACGAGCCGAGGATCGCGGCGTACGCCGACCGCGAGGTCATGGTCCGTGACGGGCGCGTGAACGCGCCGGACCGGATCGCCTCGTGATCCGCTTCGGGCTCCGCCTCGCCGTGGCCGGCGGCCGCGAGGCGCTCACCCGTCTGATCGTCATCGCCGCCGCCGTCGCGGTCGGCAGCGGGCTGCTGCTGACCACCCTCGCCGGGGTCAACGCGGTCAACGCCCAGCTCACCCGGTACGCGTCGATGTATCCCAACGTCTCGGCCGGCGACGCCGACCCGCTGTGGTGGTCGACCCGGCAGGACTACTTCCGCGGTAAGCAGATCATTCGGATCGATGTCGCCGCGACCGGCTCGACAGCGCCCACCCCGGTCGGCGTCCCCATCACCCCGGGTCCCGGCGAGTACTACGCCTCGCCCGCGTTTCGCGAACTGCTGGCCGCCCACCCGGCCGACCAACTGGGCGAGCGCTACCCCGGGCGTGACCTCGGCACCGTTGGCCCGGCCGCGCTGACCTCGCCGGACACCCTGCTCGTCCTCGCCGGCGGCTCTCCCGAAGAGGTCGCCAAGCTACCCGCTGCGAAGCAGGTCACCAGCGTCGGCGACACCCCCGCCCTTCCCGAGACCACTGTGAACCTGATCCTGGGTGTGATAGCCGGTGGGTTGCTCTTCCCGGTGCTGATCTTCATCGGCACCGCCACCCGGCTCAGCGCCGCCCGCCGGGAGCAACGCTTCGCCGCGATGCGCCTGGTCGGCGCGACCCCCCGGCAGATCTCGATGGTCGCCGCGGTGGAGGCGGTCGCCGCCGCCGTCGCCGGCACCGCCGTCGGCTTCGGCCTGTTCTACGCCTTCCGCGACCCGCTCGCGAGCATCCCGTTCACCGGCATGCCGTTCTTCCCCAGCGACATGTCGCTGGGCGTGCTGAACGTCCTGCTGGTGGCGCTCGGCGTCCCGGTCGGCGCGGCGGTGGCTGCCCAGGTCTCGCTGCGCCGGGTACGAATCTCGCCGCTGGGCGTCACCCGGCGGGTCACACCCCGGGCACCGCGGGCGTACCGGCTGATCCCGGCCCTGCTCGGTGTCGCCGTGCTGTTCTTCGCCATCGGCTTCAAACCGGAAACGTCCGACGGCCAGACTGCGGTGTTCCTGCCCGGGCTGCTGCTCATCATGGCCGGCCTGGTCTTCGCCGGACCGTGGTTGACGATGGTCGGCGCCCGGGTGATGGCCCGGTACGCCAACCGCCCGGCCACGCTCATCGCCGCGCGACGCCTCGCTGACAACCCGAAGGCCGGCTTCCGGGCGATCAGCGGCATCATGCTCGCGCTCTTCGTCACGAGCGTGGCCGTCGGCGTGATCACCACGATCGTCGTCAACCGCGGCCCGGCACCGGTCGGCTCGACCGACGCCGGCACGGTGAACACCGTCTTCGACGAGAAGGTGCCCTCGGTGCCCGACACGCTCTTCGCCGAGCTGCGCGCGATCTCCGGGGTGCGGTCCGCGACCGCCATCCGCGAGAACCCGGTGGTGACCGACTCCGGGGAGTTTGGGGTGATCGCGTGCACCGACCTGCCGAGCGCGTACGGCCGGTGCGCCGACGGCGCGAGCGTCATCGAGGTGCCGATGGGCCTCAGCCGCTGGCGGGAATCGGCGTCGTCCGCGACGGTCTGGCCCGCCGCGTCGCTCACCCTCGACGAACTCCAGCGGCTACCCGTGGTGTCGATGGTCGTCGGCACCGACGGCTCCGCCGCCGCCGTCGAGCGCACCCGTACCGTGCTGGAGGTCGCCTTCCCGACCTTCTGGGTCGGGCCGAACGTGCCCGGTGACTTCGAATCGGACTTCGCCGACACGCTGCGCGGCTGGGAGCAACTGGCCAACGTCATCATCATCGCCAGTCTCGCGCTCGGTGGGTGCAGCCTCGCGGTCAGCGTCATCGGCGGTCTCACCGAACGCCGACGGCCGTTCAGCCTGCTGCGCCTCAGCGGCGCTCCGGTGCGGGTCCTGCGTCGGGTGGTGGCGTTGGAGAGCGCCGTGCCGATGCTCGCCGTCGCCGCCGTCGCCATCGGCATGGGCCTCCTCGCCGCCCACCTGTTCCTCCGGGCGCAGATGGGCTACACCCTCGTCGCGCCGCAACCGGGCTTCTATGTGATCGTCGTGGCCGGGTTGGCAGCCTGCCTCGGCGTCATCGCCTCCACCCTGCCGCTGCTGGAACGCATCACCGGGCCGGAGACCGCCCGCAGCGAGTAGTCGTCATCCCGTCGGCCCGGTGGTGGTGAGGGCCACCACCGGGCCGAGGACGAAGACGGCGGGTGGGCCGACGCCCTCCCGGGCGGCGACGGCGCCGATCTCGTCCAGCCGGGCGGGCACCGATCGCTGGTCGGGCAGCCCGGCGTCCTGCACGGCCAGCACCGGGGTCTCCGGGGCACGACCGTGCTCGATCAGCACGTTCGCGATCTTGGCGATGGTGTCGACGGCCATCAGCAGCACGACGGTGCCCCGGGCTCGGGCCAGCGCCGCCCAGTCGACGAGCGAGTCGGGGTGCCCGGGCGGCAGGTGCCCCGACACGACTGTGACGTCGTGCGCCACGCCCCGGTGCGTCACCGGCACGCCGGCGAGGGCCGGTGCGGCGAGCGCGCTGCTCACCCCGGGCACCACCGTCACCGGCACACCGGCCGCCGCGCAGGCCAGCACCTCCTCGTGGCCGCGCCCGAAGACGTACGGGTCACCACCCTTGAGACGGACCACCCGGCGACCGGCGCGGGCGTGCGACACCAGTGCCTCGTTGATCGCCTCCTGGGCCATCGACGGGCCACGGGGCACCTTCGCGGCGTCGACCACCAGCACGTCGGGGCGCAGCCCGGCGAGCAGCCCCTGCGGGGCGAGGCGGTCGACCACCACGACGTCCGCCGCGTCGAGCAGCGCCTTTCCGCGTACCGTGATCAGGTCGTCGGGCCCCGGCCCGCCGCCGACCACGGCGACCGAGCCGTGGTCGTGCCCATGGTGTGCGTGCCCGTGGTCGTGGTGGTCGTGTCCGTGCCCGTGATGGTGGTGGCCGACCGGGTCGTCGGGGTGGTCGTGCGGGCGTTGCGGGCGACCCACCTTGTCCGCGAAGCCGGGCATCAACACCCGGTACGCGCAGGTGTCGCAGTTCATCCGGATGTCCCCGCCCAGCGCCTCGGCGTACCGCTCCAGGACGAGGTCGGCGAGGGCGTCACAGTCGCCGATCACCTCGGCGACGCGGACGTCCAGGTCGGGGTGGGCGGCGGCGAACTCCGCCGACTGGGCGACGATCCGGTCCGGCAGCACCCCGGCGAACAGGAAGTACGGCGCCACCACGATCCGCCGCGCGCCGAGGCGGCGCAGGCGCTCCAGCACGGCCGGCACCGACGGCTGCGCCAGCGAGATGAACCCCGGCTCCACGCCCGCGTAGCCGCGTCCCTCCCAGAGCAGCCGGGCGACCTTGGCGACCTCGGCGTTGGCGTCCGGGTCGGTGGACCCCCGCCCGACCAACGCCACCCACGTGCCGGCCCGGTCGGTACCAGCCAGCTCCGTGTCGGCCCGGTCGGCGCCGGCCAGTGCGGCGTCGATGCGCTGTTCGAGGGCGTCGTGCAGCAGCGGGTGGGGGCCGAGCGGGCGGCCGTAGCGGTAGCTCAGCCCGCTGTGGCGCTGCTGCTCCCGGGCCATCGCGGCGGGGATGTCGCCCTTGCCGTGACCGGCGCCGGTGAGCACCAGCGGCAGCGCCACCAACGCCCGGTGCCCCCGGGCGACGAGAGCGCCGACCGCGTCGGTCAGCGGTGGGCGGGACAGCTCGATGAAGCCGCCCTCGACGTCGCCGATGTCACCGCGACCGCGGACCCGCTCGACGAGAGCGGCGAACTGCTCGACCCCGGCCGCGCTGCGCGTGCCGTGCCCGACGATGACCAACCCGGTCATGACTTCTCCTCGACGTAGAGCAGGGCGTTGAGGGCGGCGGCGGCGACCGCCGAGCCACCCTTCTCCCCCACGTTGGACACGGCGGGCAGGCCGCTGGCCCGCAGCGCCGCCTTCGACTCGGCGGCGCCCACGAAGCCGACCGGCAGGCCGACGACGAGCGCCGGTGCGGCGTCCACTGTGAGCAGTTCGACGAGCGCGGTGGGCGCGCAGCCGACCACCCAGACCGCGCCCGGGCCGACCCGTTCCACTGCGATCCGGATGGCCGCCGCCGAGCGGGTGATCCCGGCCGAAAGGCCAAGCGCGGCGGCGGCCGGCTCGGCGACCGGGCAGACGAGCTCCAGGCCGGCCCGGGTGATGCCGGCGGCGACCATCGCCACGTCGGTGACCACTGGCGCCCCGGCGCGCAGCGCCGCCAGCCCCGACTCCAGGGCGGCCTCGTCGCACACGAGGTCGTCGACGTACGCGAGGTCGGCGCTGGCGTGCACCACCCGCTCGGTGACCGCGCGGCTCAGCGGTGGCAGGTGCGACAGGTCGACGCGCTCGCGCAGGATGCGGTACGACTCGGCCTCGATGGGGTGCACCACCCGGCTCATCGGGCTCCTTCACAGGGGTCGGGCTCGACGACGCGGATCGCGTCAGGGTCAGCGACGACGCGGATCGCGTCGACCGGGCAGATCTCCAGGCACTCCAGGCAGCCGGTGCACCGGTCGGCGCGGACCGTGAGGCCACCGGCGACCGGTCGGATCGCGTGCGTGGGGCAGGTGAGCAGGCAGGCGCCGCAGCCCTGGCAGGCGTCGATCGTCACGAGCGCCATCGGTACCCCCGGGGTGTGACCATCCGGCCGGCGACCAGCCTCGTGTCGCTGCTGCCGACGACCACGACGCTGTACATGTCGACGATGGCCGGGTCGAGCGTGGCCAGGGTTGCGAGGTGCACCCGTTCGCCGGGGCGGCTGGCGTTGCGCACCACACCCACCGGGGTGTCCGGGGGCCGGTGCGCGGCGAGGATGCCGAGCGCCTTGCCGAGCTGCCAGTCGCGGGCTCGGCTGCGCGGGTTGTAGAACAGCGTCACGAAGTCACCCTCGGCGGCGGCGGTCACCCGCCGCTCGATGACGTCCCACGGGGTGTGCAGATCGGAGAGGCTCAGGTAGGCGTGGTCGTGGCCGAGCGGCGCGCCGAGCAACGCCCCGGCGGCGAGGGCGGCGGTGACGCCGGGCACGCCGACCACGTCGATGCGCTCGTCGGCGTACTCCAGGGCTGGGCTGGCCATCGCGTACACCCCGGCGTCGCCGGAGCCGATCAGCGCGACGGCCCGGCCGGCGGCGGCCTCGGTGACGGCGGCGCGTGCCCGCGCCTCCTCCGCGCCCAGCCCGCTGGAGAGCACCCTGGTGCCGGGGCGGAGCACGTCGCGGACCTGCTCCAGGTACTGGTCGAGGCCGACCACCACGGCGGCGCGACGTAGCTCGGCCACCGCCCGGGGGGTGCGCAGGTCGGTGGCGCCCGGCCCGAGGCCGACGACGGCCAGCCGGCCGCGTGGCGCGTGCCGGGCCACCGCGACGGTGGCCATCGCCGTCGCTGTCTTTCCCACCAGCAGCGTCGCGTCGTCGGCCCGGCCGTCCGGGCCGAGCAGGGCCGCGGCCTCCGCCACGCTCGGCGTGCCGACCGCGGCGCGGACCACCTCGCTGGGGTGCGGCACGTCGACCGTCGCCAGCCGCGTCGCCGGCCAGGTCACCAGGGGTACGCCGAGCGCGTCGGCGGTGCTGCGGATGCCCGCCTCGTCGGCCTTGATGTCGGCGGTGGCCAGGCAGCGCAGGCTCGCCGGGTCGAGGCCGGCCTCGGCCAGCACCCGGTGCAGCAGCTCCGTCACCTCGGCGGCGGGTACGCCCCGACTCGCGCCCACGCCGGCGACCAGCGACGGCGGTCGCAGCACGGCGGTCCGCTCGTCGGGTGAGACGACCCGGTCGGTGACCAGCAGCCGGTACCCGTCGTCCGTCGGGTCCTCGTCGGCGGCGCGCACGTTCGGCGGCAGGGCGGGCAGCGGCCAGTCGGCGTCGGCGATCAGCCGGACCGGCTCGCCGTCCAGGATGGCCCGGGACACCGCGGCGACAGCGCCCTGCACGGGCCAGCCGAGGGTGTCCAACCCCGGCAGGTCGACCGCGTCGGTGGCGGTGGTGATCACCGGTCGGGCGTCCAGTAGGGCGGCGACCTGCTCGGCGAGCGCATTGGCCCCGCCGGCGTGCCCACCGAGCAGCGCCACGGCGTGCCGGGCGGCCTCGTCGACGACCACCACCGCCGGGTCGGTGCGCTTGTCGTCGAGCAGCGGCGCGACGATCCGCACCACGGCCCCGGTGGCCAGGAACGCGATGACCGCGTCACACCCGGCCCAGGCGGTCCGCAGCGCGTCGGCGACGGTCTCGGCCTCGACCAGCCGGGCGTGCGGCCAGGCGGCGGTCACTGTGTCGGCGTGCCGGCGGCCGGCGGCGGTGGCCGCCACCAGGCCGATCCGGGCGGGCGGGTTCTGGTCGGTCACTGGCGCTCCCCGGTGAGGACGACCACCGGGTTGGTGGCCGCGAGGCGGATCGACCCGCCGGGCAGGTCGGCGAGGCGGGCGGCGGAGAGCTGGCTGCCCTCGACCGTGTAGCCGGCGGCGCGCAGCAGACCCACTGCCGGTGCGACCCGGTCCAGTGCGGCCAGGGTGAGCACCACCCGCTCGGGTTGGCGGGCCACCACGGCGGTGAGGACGTCGACGCCGCCACCGCCGACGAAGACCGCGTCGGGCTCGGGGAGGTCGGCCAGCGCCGCCGGGGCGCGTCCGGCAACCAGCCGGACGTGCACGGCGTGCGCGGCGGCGTTGGCCTGGACGGTGGCGCCGGCCTCGGGGTCCTGTTCGACGGCGAGCACTGCCGCGCCGAGCAGCGCGCACTCGATGCCGACCGAGCCGCTGCCCGCCCCGATGTCCCAGACCAGCCGGCCCAGTCGGGGCCGCAGCCGGGCGACGACGAGGGCGCGCACCTCCGACTTCGTGATCATGGAGTCGCGGTGGGCGTACCGGTCCTCCGGCAGCGCCCAGCCGTCAGCCGGCGCGGCGGCGGGCTGATTGTCGGCGCGCATGCCGCCGGCCGTGCCCCGATCGGACGGGGCGTCGGCGGGCGGGGCGGGTACGGGGTCGGCGAGGCTGAGCAGGACGTGCGGGTCGGCCCAGGTCTCGGCGGCGGCCCGCTCGGGGGTCACCGCGCGGATCCGTTCGGCGGCGGTGCCCAGGTGCTCGGCGACCAGCAGACGGCGGGACCAGCCGATCAGGCCGGCGCCCAGTTCGGCCGCGCCGGCGCCGGGTGCGGTGAGCACCGCGACCAGTGGCAGCGCCCGGCAGGCGTTCACTGCGGCGCGGGGGTCGCGCCCGTGCGCGGTGACCACTGCGGCGCCGTCCCAGGGCAGCCCGGCGCGGGCGAACGCGGCGGCCACACTGGACACCGCCGGCACCACCCGCAGCGGCAGCCCGGCCGCGCGCAGCCGCCGGACGATGCCGAACAGGCCGGGATCGCCGCTGGCCAGCACCACGGCCGGCACCCCGGCGGCGACGGCCTCGGCGAGGCGGCGCAGGGCGGGGGCGAGCGGCCCGAGGGTGACGGTGTCCACGCCGGCCGGTACGGGCACCGCGGCCAGGTGCCGGGCGGCCCCGACCACCAGCCCGGCGGTGGCCAGCACCGGTGCGAGCGCGGGGTGCGGCGGTGCGCCCGCCGCGTCCAGTCCGACCACTGTCACGGCGGTCACCGGGGTCAACGGCGTCATCGGGGCCACCGGCCGGACGAGGCGACGACGTGAGCCCCGGCGAAGTCGACCATCGCCACGTCGACGGTGACCGTCGGCCCGGCGAAGCGCCGCAGCACCTGGCGGACCCGCTGGCAGAGCAGGTCGCCGGCCGGGGCGAGCAGCCCGGCGGCCTCCCACAGCTCGTACGCGTGCCGCCCGGTGTTCGCCTCGGTCACGGCGGCGACCAGCGACGGGTCACCGCCGGCCTCGGCGGTCACCGCGCCGAGCAGGGAGAGGTCCACAGTGGAGCGGGTGTAGTGGGTCATCAGGATGCCGGCCGCGAGTTTGGCGAGCTTGCCGGCCATGCCGACGAAGACCACCCCGGTCATGGCGTCACCCACGGCGGCGGTCACCGCGGCCCCGGTGAAGTCGCCGACCTCGACGAAGCAGACCTCGGGCAGGTCGGGCAGGAGCGCGCGGGCGGCCCGCTCGGTACGCCCGCCGGTGCAGAGCACCACCGTCGGCTCGCCCTGGGCTGCCATCACGTGCACGGCCTGCACGACGCTGGCGCGCCACGACGCGGTGGAGAAGGGGCGGACGATCCCGGTGGTACCGAGGATCGAGATGCCGCCGAGGATGCCGAGCCGGCGGTTGGTGGTCTTGCGGGCCATGATCTCGCCCCGGGGCACGCTGATCACCACCCGGACGCCGACCTCGCTGAGGTCGACCACCTCGGCCACCGCCTCGCCGATCATCCGGCGGGGGGTGTCGTTGATGGCTGGGCCGCCGACCGCGAGCCCGAGGCCGGGCTTGGTGACGGTGCCGACGCCGGCACCACCGGCCAGCCGCAGGCCGGGGACGTCGGTCCAGTTCACTGTGGCGGTCAGCTCGGCGCCGTGGGTGACGTCGGGGTCGTCCCCGGCGTCCTTGACCACCACCGCCTCGGCGCGGACCGGTGGCGTGCCGGTCACCTCGCAGCGCTCCACTCCGAAGCGCACCCGGCGTCCGGCGGGCAGGCCGATCTCCACCTCCTGCTGGGTGGTGCCGGTGACCAGGGCGGTGACAGCGGCCTTGGCCGCCGCCGTCGCGCACGCGCCGGTGGTCCATCCGGTGCGCAGCGCTGTGGGCCGGACCTTCGCGGTACGCGGCAGGTCCGGCTCGCGCAGCGGCGGCTCGGCGTACGTCATGGTGTGTGCCCCGGTGTGGCCGTCCCCCCGGTGCGGGCGCCGGCCTGGCGGCGCAGCTCGGCGCGGGCGGCCGGCTCGGCCCGGCGGAAGGTGTGGAAGTGCCCGGGGTGGTAGAGGTGCGAGCGGGTGCCCTCGGCGGCGAGGGCCGGGCCGACCAGGAAGAGGGTGTGCTTCCACAGCTTGTGCTGCTTGACAGTCGCCTCCAGGGTGCCGACCGTGCAGCGGACCACCAGTTCGTCGGGCCAGGTCGCCTGGTACGCCACCACGGCCGGGGTGTCCTCCGGGTAGCCGCCGGCCAGCAGTTCGGCCTGCACCTGCCCGGAGCGGGCGGCGGAGAGGAACAGCGCCATCGTGGTGCCGTGCCGGGCGAAGTCGCGGACCCGCTCGCCGGGCGGCATCGGGGTCTTGCCGCCCTCGAGGCGGGTGAGGATGACCGACTGGGCCACCTCGGGCACTGTCAGCTCGCGTCCGACGATCGCCGCGACGGCGGTGAACGAGGACACCCCGGGCACGATCTCGACGGCCAGGTCGAGCGCCCGGCACACGTCCAGTTGCTCCTGCACCGCGCCCCACAACGCCGGGTCTCCGGAGTGGATCCGGGCCACTGTCAACCCCTGCTCGGCGGCGCGTCGGTAGAGCGGCAGCACACCCTCGATGGGCAGTTGCGACGAGTCGACGATCTCCGCCCCGGGGCGGGCGTGGTCGAGCACGTCGACGTGCACCAGGCTGGCCGCCCAGATCACGATGTCCGCCTCGGCGATGACCCGGGCGGCCCGCAGTGTCAGCAGGTCCGCCGCCCCCGGGCCGGCTCCGACGAACCACACCTTGCCGTCGCTGGTCACAGCTTTCCTCCTCGGTGTTCGCGGCGGGCCGGAACCAGCAGCGTCGACAGGTACGGCAGGTCGTGCTCGGTGTCGTCGACCGGCCCGATCCGTTCACCGGGCAGCCCCAGGCTGCGTCCGAGCACGGCGTCGGCGAGGCGACCCTGCCGGCGCAGCTCGGCGAGCAGTTCCGGGTGCCGCCGCCAGCCCTTGTAGGTGACGACGGTGCCCGGCCCGGCGAGGGCGTCGGCGAAGAGCGCCAGGCCCGCGGTGGCCGGCAGCAGGGTGAGCGGTTCGCGTCCCTCACAGAGCGGGGTGCCGCTGCGGGCCGCCAACTCCTGCATGGCGGTGACGCCGGGCACTGTCGCCACCCGCACCGCCGGGCGCAGCGCGCGGACGCTCTGGGCCAGGTAACCGAAGGTGGAGTAGACGTTGGGGTCGCCGATGGTGGCGAACGCGAGGGACCGTGCGCCCGCGTCGATGGCCTCGACCACCACCCGGGCGGCGTCGTCCCAGGCGGCTGCCCGGCGCGCGGTGACCCCACCCCGGTCGTCCAGCGCGAACGGCAGCCGGCGCAGCCGCTCCGCCGCGACGTGGGAGCGCACTGTCGCCTCGGCCCGCCCGGCGTCCGCACCCGGCGGCGTCGCACCGGCGGTCGCGGTGGGCGCGACCCGGTCCGCCATCACGGGTACGAAGACCAGGTCGGCCTCGCGCAGCAGCCGCACCGCCTTGACGGTGAGCAGTTCGGGGTCGCCGGGGCCGACGCCGACCCCGGTGAGCGTGGCCTCGGCGCTCATCGGCACGCCTCGACCAGTCGACGGGCCGCGTCCGGGTGACCGGCCCAGTGGGTGTGCAGGTAGGACGCGTGCACCCGACCGGCGACGAAGCCGTGCCCGGTGTCGTTCCAGCGCCACGCCGGCGCGTCGCCGTGCTCCGGGTCGGTGGTGGTGCGGTGGAACTCGTGGCCGCGTACCGGCTCGCCGGCGCGTGCCACCGGGGAGTCGGTGACGGCGAGGGCCTCCCGGTAGCCGAGGGTGAGCCGGTCGGTCATCCGGGCGGTCAGGTCCAGTCGACCGCACATCGGCACCCCGTCCAGGGACTGCCCGAGGTAGAGCAGCCCGGCGCACTCGGCCACGATCGGCCCGTCGAAGTCGGCCAGCTCGGTGCGGAGCGCTGTGTTGTCGGCCAGCGTCTGGGCGTACGCCTCGGGGAAGCCGCCGCCGATCACCACCGCCCGGGTGCCGGTGGGCAGCGCCGGGTCACGCAGCGGGTCGACGGTGACGACGTCCGCGCCGGCCGCGGTGAGCAGTTCGGCGGTCTCCGCGTACGAGAAGGTGAAGGCCGGACCACCGGCGAGGGCGACCCGTGGTCGCTCGACGCCGGCCGGCCCACCGACGGCGGCGACCGGGTCCCACGCCCTGGTGGTCAGCGGCGGGGCGGTCCGGGCCAGGGCGAGCACGGCGTCGAGGTCCACTGTGGCCTCGACCAGTTCGGCGAGCGCGGTGACGATCGCGACGGATTCGGGTGCCCGCTCGGCGACCGGGACGAGGCCGAGGTGCCGGGCCGGCGCGGCCACCTCGGCGGCGCGGGTCACCGCCCCGAGCACCGGTACGCCCACCTCGGCGAGGGCGTCGCGCAACAGCGTCTCGTGCCGGGGCGAGCCGACCCGGTTGAGGATCACCCCGCCGATCCGTACCGCCGGGTCGAACGCGGCCATGCCGAGGGTGAGCGCGGCGGCCGACCGGCCCTGCGCTGTGGTGTCCAACACCAGCAGCACGGGTGCCTCGATCAGCCGGGCGACGTGCGCGGTGGAGGCGTAGTCGCGGCGGCCCACCGCGCCGTCGTGCAGGCCCATGACGCCCTCGACCACTGCGATGTCGGCGGGCGTGGGGACGCTCGCGCCGTGGCGCAGCAGAGGGGCGATCCGGTCGGCCCCGACCAGGAAAGGGTCGAGGTTGCGGCCGGGTCGCCCGGAGGCGAGGGCGTGGTAGCCGGGGTCGATGTAGTCGGGGCCGACCTTGTGCGGGCTGACCGTCAGGCCCCGTCGGCGCAGCGCGGCGAGCAGCCCGGTGGCCACCGTCGTCTTGCCGTGGCCGCTGGCCGGGGCGGCGACCACCACCCGGGGCAGCGCCCAGTGTGCGTTCACCACTCGATGCCCTTCTGGCCCTTCTGGCCGGCGTCCATCGGGTGCTTGACCTTGGTCAGCTCGGCGACCAGGTCGGCGGCGGCGACCAGGCGTGGGTCGGCATCCCGGCCGGTGATCACGACGTGTTGGAAGCCGGGGCGCTCAGCCAGGGTGGCGACCACCTCGTCGACGTCCACCCAGCCCCACTTCATCGGGTAGGTGAACTCGTCCAACACGTACAGCCCGTAGCGCTCGGTGGCCAGGTCACGCTGGATCTGCCGCCAGCCCTCCAGGGCGTCGGCGGCGTGGTCGGCGTCGCCGCCGCGCTGGATCCAGGACCAGCCCTCGCCCATCTTGTGCCAGGCCACCGGCGCGCCCTGGCCGGTGCGCTCGTGCACCTCGCCGAGCGCCCGGAAGGCGTTCTCCTCCCCCACCCGCCACTTGGCGCTCTTGACGAACTGGAACACCCCGACCGGCAGCCCGGCGGTCCAGGCCCGCAGGGCGAGCCCGAAGGCCGCCGTCGACTTTCCCTTCATCTGTCCGGTATGGACGATCAGCAGTGGCCGGTGCCGCCGCTGCCGGGTCGTCAACCCGTCAGCGGGCACCGAACTCGGTTGTCCCTGCGGCATCAGCCCGTCCCCCGTCCCGCGGGCACTCCCGCGCCCGTCTCTCCCGCGATCTTGCGGTTTCTGTTGGTCATACGTGTGTTTGGTCCGTTATGCCGCGACAGGAAGTGCATGATCGCGGGGGTGGGTGAGGGCTTCCAGTGGGGTTCGGGGGGCCCTGAGCTGGGTGGCCAGGCGGGCGGCCAGGTGCAGGCGGACCGGGCCGGATTCGCAGTCGACGACCACGCACGGAGCCCCGGTCGCGGCCAGGACGGCGGCTGCCGCTGCCGCCCGGTCGAGCGGGCGGGTGCCCGCCGTGGCTCTCCCGTCGGTGACGATGAGGACCAGTGGGCGGCGCTTCGGGTCGCGCAGGCGCTCCACCCGCAACAGGTCCGCGGCGGCGAGCAGCCCCTCGGCCAGCGGCGTACGCCCGCCGGTCGGCAGCTCGGCCAGCCGGGTCGAGGCGGCCAGCACCGACGAGGTCGCCGGCAGCAGGGTCCGGGCGCCGCCACCCCGGAACGCGATCACCGCTACCTTGTCCCGCCGCTGGTACGCGTCGGTGAGCAGGGCGAGCACCGCGTCCTTCACCGTGGTCATCCGCTGCCGGGCGCCCATCGAGCCGCTCGCGTCCACCACGAACAGCACCAGGTTGCCCTCGCGCCCCTCACGAACGGCCTCGCGCAGGTCGTCGCGGCGCAGTCGCAGTGGACCGGTGACCCGGCCCCGGGCCGCCTGGTGCGGCGCGGCGGCGCGGATCGTGGCCGGCAGGTGCAGCGCGCCCACCCGACCCGCCGGCACCCGGGCGCCGGTGGTGCGGCCCCGCCCGGTGCGGGCCCGCGACCGTCGGCCCGGCACCCCGTCACCCAGGCCGGGCGCCGTGAGCACCCGCGCCTTCAGCCCACCTTTGGGTACGGCCACCGGCTGGGACTCCCCGCCGCCGGTCGGGTCGTCGGCACCGGTCGCCGATTGCCGGCCACCGCGCGGACGCGAGTTCCGGCCGTCGCCGCCCTGCTGGTGCTGCGGCCAGCCGTCGTCGTCGCCCCGGTCGCCCGGCTGGCGCTGCGGCCAGCCGTCGGTGCCGTCCGGGCCGTCGGTGCGCCCGTCGGGGCCAGCGCCGCTCCGCGCCGCAGAGTGCTCCGTCGACCCGGGCTCACAGTGGTCGACGCCGTCGCCGCCCTGCGGTCCGCCGCCACTCGGGCCGCCCTCGTGTGGTCCGCCCCCGTTCGGGCCACCGCCACCGGCCGGGCCACCGCCCTGCGGGCCGCCGCCGTCCGGGCCACTGTCGTCGGGGCCGGCGTCGTCCGGGTCGTCGGGGTGGGCATCCTGGGCGCGCTGCAACGCCTCGTCGAGGCGCTTCTCGTCCAGCCCCGGGGTGTCGAACGGGTCGCGGCGGCGGCGGTGCGGCAGGGCCAGCCGGGCGGCCACCCGTACGTCGTCGATGGTGACCCGGTCCCGGCCGTGCCAGGCCGCGTGGGCGAGGGCGGTACGGGCGGTGACGATGTCGGCCCGCATCCCGTCCACGTCGAACGCCGCGCACACCTCGGCGATCTGCCGCAACGCGGCGTCCGGCAGTCGTACCCCGGGAAGTCGACGGCGGGCGGCGGCCACCTGGCCGGCGATCTCCGCGTCGGCGTCGGCCCAGCGGGCGGCGAAGCCGACCGGGTCCGCGTCGGCGGCCAGCCGGCGGCGGACCACCTCGACCCGGATCTCCGGGTCCCGGCTGGCGCCCACCTCCACTGTGAGCCCGAACCTGTCGAGCAGCTGCGGGCGCAGCTCCCCCTCCTCCGGGTTCATCGTGCCGACCAGCAGGAACCGCGCCGCGTGGCTGACCGAGACGCCCTCCCGCTCGACGTGGCTGCGGCCCATCGCCGCCGCGTCGAGCAGCAGGTCGACGAGGTGGTCGTGCAGCAGGTTGACCTCGTCGACGTAGAGCACACCCCGGTGCGCGGCGGCGAGCAGGCCCGGCTCGAAGGCGCGTACCCCCTCGCCGATCGCCTTCTCCAGATCCAGTGCGCCGACCACCCGGTCCTCGGCGGCGCCCACCGGCAGCTCGACGAGGCGGGCCGGACGGGTCTCGGCGGCGGCTTCGGCCGGGTGCGGGCCGTCCGGGCAGACCGGGTCGGGCTCGGCCGGGTCACAGCCGAACCGGCAGCCGGCCACCCGCCGCACCGGAGGCAGCAGCGCGGCGAGAGCCCGCACGGCGGTCGACTTGGCGGTCCCCTTCTCACCCCGGACCAGCACCCCGCCGATCGCCGGCGAGACCGCGTTGAGCAGCAACGCCAGCCGCATGTCGGCCATGCCGAGCACCGCGCTGAACGGGTAGGTAGTGGTCATGCCCGGTCCTCCAGGTCGCCCTCACTGGCCAAATACGTGTCGCGCAGCCGGTCGAGGGTGGCCGGCTCCGGCTTGGCCCACAGCCCCCGGTCGGCGGCCTCCAACAGCCGCTCGGTGATGCCGCGCAACGCCCACGGGTTGGACTTCTCCAGGAACTCCCGGGTGGTCTCGTCGAAGAGGTACGCGGCGGCCAGGTGCTCGTACATCCAGTCGTCGACCACACCGGCGGTGGCGTCGTAGCCGAACAGGTAGTCCACTGTGGCCGCCAGCTCGAACGCGCCCTTGTAGCCGTGTCGGCGCATCGCGGCGATCCACTTCGGGTTGACCACCCGGGCACGGAACACCCGTCGGGTCTCCTCGCCCAGGGTGCGGGTGCGCACGTCGTGCGGCATCGCCGAGTCACCCACGTACGCCTGCGGTGACGTGCCGGTGAGGTGGCGGACCATCGCCACCATCCCGCCGTGGTACTGGAAGTAGTCGTCGGAGTCGACGATGTCGTGCTCGCGGGTGTCCTGGTTCTTCACCGCGACCGCGATCCGGGCGAACGAGCGCTCCATGTCGGCGCGCGCCTCCCGCCCGTCCAGGCCCCGGCCGTACGCGTAGCCGCCCCACACCGCGTACACCTCGGCCAGGTCGGCGTCGCTGCGCCAGGTCCGGGCGTCGATCAGGGGCAGCAGCCCAGCGCCGTACGCGCCGGGTTTGGAGCCGAAGATCCGCGCGGTGGCCCGCCGCTCGTCGCCGTGCTCGGCGAGGTCGGCGGCGACGTGCGCCCGCAGGTAGTTCTCCTCGTCCGGCTCGTCCAGGGCGGCGACCCGCCGGACGGCGTCGTCGAGCAGCGCCACCACGTGCGGGAACGCGTCGCGGAAGAAGCCGGAGATGCGCACTGTGACGTCGACGCGCGGGCGGCCCAGGTCGGCGGTCGGCACCACCTCGATGCCGGTGACCCGCCGGGACCTGTCGTCCCAGACCGGCCGGCAGCCCAGCAGCGCGAGCACCTCGGCGATGTCGTCGCCCTGGGTCCGCATCGCGCTGGTGCCCCACACCGTCAACCCCACCGAGCGGGGGTACGCCCCGGTGTCGGCGAGGTGTCGGGCCAGCAGCGAATCGGCGAGGGCCACCCCGACGTCCCAGGCGTTGCGGCTGGGGATGGCCTTCGGGTCGACGGAGTAGAAGTTGCGGCCGGTGGGCAGCACGTTGACCAGGCCCCGGGTGGGTGAGCCGGACGGGCCGGGCGGCACGAACCTGCCGTCCAACGCCCCGAGGGTGTTTGTCAGCTCGTCGGTGGTCCGGTCCAGTCGGGGCACCAGCTCGGTGGCGGCGAAGTGCAGCACCGCGGCGACGTCCGGGATCGGCCGACCGGTCACCTCCGCCACCACGGCGTCGACAGTGTCCACGGCCCAGTCCAGGGTCTCCATGCCGACGACCAGCCGCCGCGCGAGGGCCTCGATGAGGTCGATCGCGTCGGCGGCGGTGCCGGCCGGCCCGTCCACCACGTCGGTCAGCGCGGCGGGCAGCGCCAGTCGCTGTCCCGGCGACGCGAGCAGCTCCTGCTCGTCGAGGGAGTACGCGACGGCGAGGGCCTGTCGCAGGCCGGGCAGGGCCCGGGCGCCGCCCCAGATCTGCGGGGCGCGTAGCACCGCCAGGACCAGGTTGACCCGGGGTTCGCCGGTGGGCGCGTCGGCGAGGATGTGCAGCCCGTCGCGGATCTGCACGTCCTTGACCTCGCACAGGTACCCGTCGAGGTGCAGCACGAAGTCGTCGAAGTCGTCCGCGTCGGGCATCGCCTCGGCGTGCAGGTCGTGGTGCAGCTCGGCGGCGCGCACCAGGTCCCAGATCTGGGCCCGCACGGTGGGCACCTTGGCCGGGTCGAGGGCCTGCACTGTCGCGTACTCGTCGAGCAGTTGTTCCAGTTTGGCCAGGTCGCCGTAGGTCTCGGCGCGGGCCATCGGCGGGACCAGGTGGTCGACGACCACGGCGTGCGCCCGCCGCTTGGCCTGGGTGCCCTCGCCGGGGTCGTTGACGATGAACGGGTAGACCAGCGGCAGGTCGCCGAGGACCGCGTCGGGCGCGCAGTCCGCGGCCAGGCCGAGGCCCTTGCCGGGCAGCCACTCCAGGGTGCCGTGCTTACCCAGGTGCACCACGGCGTCCGCGCCGAAGCCGCCGTCCGCGACCGGCGCTGTCAACCAGCGGTACGCGGCCAGGTAGTGGTGGCTGGGCGGCAGGTCCGGGTCGTGGTAGATGGCGATCGGGTTCTCCCCGAAGCCGCGGGGCGGCTGGATCAGCAGCACCACGTTGCCGAAGCGCAGCCCGGCGAGCACGATGTCGGCGCCCTCGGTGTACAGCTCGCCCGGCGGCTCACCCCAGTGCTCCCTCATCCGTTCGCGCAGCTCGGCCGGGACCTGGTCGAACCAGCGCTGGTACGTCGACCCCGGAACACGGGCCTCGGCGGCGGCCAACTGCTCCGGGGTGAGCCACTCCACGTCGTGACCACCGGCGGCGATCAGCGCGTGGATCAGCGCGTCGCCGTCGTCGGGCGGTGGCGCGTCACCCAGGTCGTAGCCGGCCTCGGCCAGCGCGGCGAACAGCCGGACCGCCGAGGCCGGGGTGTCCAGCCCGACGGCGTTACCGACCCGGGAGTGCTTGGTGGGGTACGAGCTGAGCACCACGGCGACCCGCTTGTCGGCGTGCGGCACGTACCGCAGCCGGGCGTGGCGCATCGCGATCCCGGCGACCCGGGCGGCCCGCTCGGGGTCGGCGGCGTAGACCGAGAGCCCGTCGGCGTCGATCTGCTTGAACGAGAACGGCACGGAGACGATCCGGCCGTCGAACTCGGGGATGGCCACCTGCATGGCGGCGTCCAGCGGGGACAGGCCGGCGTCGCTGTCGGCCCACTGCGCGCGGGTACTGGTGAGGCAGAGCGCCTGGATGACCGGCACGTCCAGGGCGGCCAGGGCTCCGACGTCCCAGGCGTCCTCGTCGCCGCCACCGGAGGCGTCGGCGGCGACCGCGCCGCCGGCCGCCAGCACCGTGACCAGCAGCGCGTCACAGCGGGCGAAGAGCCCGAGCGGGCCGGCGCCAGCGGTCAGCCCGCGCAACGAGCCGCAGAAGATCGGCAGCGGGTTGCCGCCGGCGTCGTGGACCGCGTCCGCGAGCACGTCGACGAAGTCGGTGTTGCCGGCGAGGGCATGCGCCCGGTAGAAGACGATCCCCACCGTGGGCCGATCCGGGTCGGCGGGGTGTTCGCCGTGCACGCCGTACGCCGGGGTGGGCGCGGGTGCGGCGAACCCCTCGCCGGTGAGCAGCACCGTGTCGGAGAGGAACCGGGCCAACTGCCCCAGGTTGTCCGGGCCGCCCTCCACCAGGTACGCCAGCGACTGGGTGACCACCCCGGACGGCACTGTGGAGATGGCCATCAGCTCCGCGTCGGGCAGCGCCTCACCGCCGAGCACTACCGTCGGCACGCCGGTGGCGAGTACCGCGGCGAGGCCGTCCGGCCACGCCTGCCGACCGCCGAGCAGGCGTACGACGACGAGGGCGACCCCGTCGAGCAGGGCGGGCACCTCCTCGGCGGTGACTCGGGCGGGGTTGGCCAGCCGGTAGTCGGCGCCGCTGGCGCGGGCGGCCAGCAGGTCGGTGTCGGCGGTGGACAGCAGCAGGATGCGCACGGCAGGCTCCGGAAAGTGACGCCCTGGGCCCTCACGGGGGCGACCGGGGCGATGCGGGTGGGTACGGCGTCGGCCGGTACGACGGCCCGCGCGACCAGCGCCCCGACGCATGCGTCGGGGCCGGTCAGCGCCGGGCGATCAGCTCAGCGGTGCCGGTGGCCGGTGTCCTTGGAACGCACTGCCTGCAGCGCGATACGACGATAATCGTCGATGAATGAGACGCCGTGCGTCATCGGGTCCTCCTCGGGTGTCCACGCCCTGGGGTACGTCCCGACGGCCGAAGTATCCTGGCTTCCGGATCAACGCTCTCCCCCGGCCTTCCAACCGCAGACACACGGCCGTGACTCACGAGGGGGGATCGCTCCCCGGTGACAGTGGCGGGACCGCGTCGGATTCGCACCGACTTCCTTCACTGCCGTCAGGCCGCGAATGCTGCCACACCGCCGCGCCACCGGTCAACGCGGACCCCACCACCACCCGACCACGCTCACCACATTGACCTGCGGAAATATCGGCGCGCGGGTGATGCCTCTCGCCGCAACGGCGGGCTGGGCGAACTGGTTGATCGGCCTCGCGGACTGGGCCCGTGGCCGGGGGGCGGAGCGTTCAGGCGGCCCCTTTGGAGCTGATGTCGTAGACGATTCAGCCGATCAGCGGGCGTGGCGTTCCGGGTGGGCCCGGCTCCAGGTCCGCATCCGCTCCGGGTAGCCGGTGCGCGCCGCCTCGTACAGTGGCACCGCGTGCTTGCGGGCGATGGAACCGGCCGCGCGGGGCGTTCCGGTACGGCGGCGAATCCACTCGCCGTCGTGGGCGATCGCCACCACAGTGGTGTCCGTCGCGGTCGTCTCCGGTTCCAGGTAGAACTCCACCCCGCGCCGAGTGGCCACGAACGCCTCCAGCGCCGCGAGGTCGTCGCGGGTCGCCTCCCGGTCCAGCTTCGTCGGGGTCGCCTCGGCACCCCGTGACCGGCGGTTGAACCAGCTCATGCCCCGCCCCTCTCCTCGACGTCCCTCCAGTGCAGCACCGGTTCCTGGCAATACGCTGCACGCCGGATGGGAGAGAGCTGACCTGCGCCGGGAAATCCCTGTGGAACCCACGGCGGGTGGGCGGTGTCATGAGTGTGATCCGAACGGAGGCTCCCCTGGACGACGAGGCGCTCGTCACCCGCGCTCGGGCAGGTGACCTGGAGGCGTACAACCTCCTGGTCGCCCGGCACACCGCGTCCGCGTACCGGACCGCGGTGCTGCTCGGCGCGGGCTCGGACTCCGAGGACGTCATCCAGGAGGCGTTCGTGAAGGCGTACCGGAAGCTGTCACGTTACCGGGGTGACGCGTCCTTCCGGTCGTGGCTGCTCGCGATCGTCGCGAACGAGACCCGCAACCTGCACCGCTCCCGTGGTCGGCGCGACGGGCTCGTCCTGCGGGCGGCGGCAGCGGACCCGACGTCCGAGGTCGCCGAGGATGACGCGGTCGGCGCGGTCCTCGCCGGGGAGCGCCGGGCGTCGCTGGTGCAGGCCCTGCGACAACTGCCGGTACGGGACCGCGAGGTGATCGTCTGCCGGTTCTTCCTCGATCTCACCGAGGAGGAGACGGTGGCGGCTCTGGGCTGGCCCCGGGGCACTGTGAAGTCGCGTACGTCCCGGGCGCTGGCGAAGCTTCGCGGCCTGCTCGACCGTGAGGAGGTCCGGCATGGGTGACCTCGAACGCGAACTGCGCGACCTCTCCGCCTGGCTGGACACCCCCGATCCACCCGACGTGACCGCCCGCGTGCGCGTACGACTCGGCACGCCCGCGCCCCGGAGGCGCCGGTGGCGGTCGCTCGCCGCGGTGGCGCTCGTGGCCCTGCTGGTGGCGCTGTTGCCGCCGACGCGGGCCGCGATCGCCGACGTCGTCACGGGGTTGCTGCGCTTCGCCGGGGTCAGCATCGCCACCTCGCCCGCCCCGACGCGGCCCGCCGGCACCGCGTCGCCGTTGCCCGGGCAGCGGGCCGTCGCCCTGGACGAGGCGCAACGGGCGGTGCGGTTCCCGATCCGCCTGCCGGCGATGCTGGGCACACCCGAGCAGGTGCTGGTGGCCGACCCGGACGCCACGGGCCGGTACCGGGTGGCGACGCTGCTCTACGACGGGGGCGCGCTGCGCGTCGACGCGTTCGACGGTCGCCTCGACCTGGCCTTCCACAAGGAGGTCACCCCGCCGGGCGCGAACTGGGTTCAGGTCAACGGCGACTTCGCCGTCTGGGTCGACGGCCCACACGTGTTGTCCTACGTGGACCGGGCGGGCGGGATCCGCAGGGAGACCGCCCGACTGGCCGCCTCGACCCTGATCTGGCAGGACGACGACGTGAGCTACCGGCTCGAGGGCACCCTCACCAAGGCCGAGGCGATCGAGATCGCGCGCTCGTTGGGCTAGTACGCGTTGGGGTCCCAGTCTGCGAGCTGCTCCATCGGCTCGGTGTCGCCGGTGGTCTCCAGGCCGTCGAGCGGGACGCGGTCGTAGAAGTAGAGGACCAGTTCGCTCGCTGCGCCTCGCATCGCCATGTCGCCCGGTTCCGCGCCGGCGGGGAGGTCGTCGCAGCGGACGCCGTCGGCGTTGAGGGTCAGGCGCCAGGAGCGGCCCTCGGTCGTGTGCAGGTCGATGGTCGCCGGCGTGAATGGCCAGGGGACTGTCGTCGCCGCGACGGTCGTCAGGAACTCGTCGACGCCCTCGACCGCGACGTCCGTCGGCAGCGGCTGTGCGGCCCCCTGGGTGAGCTGGGCGTCGTAGGTGTGGACGGCCAGCTCCTGGATCTGGTGCCGGGCCACGGCTCCGCTGGTCTGCGGGGCCTGCGAGCGACCCCACCAGGTCCAACAGCCACGGTCCGGGCCGGCGTCGCGCATCGCGTCGAGCATGAGCTCGGTCGACTCGGCGAGCCAGGCGTCCAGGGCTTCGCGGTCGCGGGGCGCGGTCGGGGCGCCCTTCGGGTCCGTCCTCGCCGGGGGCTCGGCGCCCGGGCCCGCCGCGATGATGGCGGCCTGGCGGCGGCGGCCGTCGCCGAGGTGCTGCGCGAGTTCGTGCAGCGTCCAGTCCGGGCAGGTCGGGACCTGCACGTCAAGGTCGGGGGCGGACGCGATCGCGGCGCGGAACGCGGCCGAGCGGTCTTCGATCAGCCGCAGGACCTCGGGGAAATCCACAATGTTCTGCACCTCGGTTGTGTATCACTGCGCTCCGGCCACCGGATAGCGAATTAGCGCTCCTCTGGCCGCACCGCCGCCAACCCGGTAGACGTTCCCTCTCAGAGCACGAGGAACCCGGCGGGCCTGGGCGGTGTCGGAAAGGTGCGACGAGTGGTCGGCGCGTACCGGAAGGGGCGAGATGGTTTCCTGGGGCAGGTTGGTGCTGGCATCCTCGGTGGTCCTGCTGGCGGGGTGCACGACCACGACGAGCGGCGCGACGCCGACGGCGGGTGCGGCCACCACGGCGAGCACCGCGACCGCCTGCGCTGCGCGGGTCGAGACGGGGTCGCTGCCGGACTGGGCGGACGCCGGGTTCAGCGGGGACGCGCGGGTTCCGCACGTCTTCGGCGCGAAGGGTGACATCGTGGCGGTGCTGTTCGCCCATCCGCTGCGGCAGGTCCGCACGGACGGGTCGAACAACAAGATCCTCTGGGTGGCCCGCGCCGCCACGACCTCCCCCGACCCGACGGCACCGGCAACCCTGGTGATCACCGCGAGGCTGGACGGCACCGACACCCGGGTGATCCGGGAGGTCGCCGGAGGCCCCGGTCCGTCGATCATCGACCTGCCGCAGGCCGGTTGCTGGCGCCTCGACCTGCGCTGGTCCGGGCACACCGACACGATGGACCTGGTCTACGCCCCCTGACAGCACCTCGGGCCGCCTAGGCTGCCGATCATGCCCATGGACGCGCGGACGGCGGCCCGCAACAACGCCGAATGGTGCGACATCGTCTGCCGCAGCCATGGGTTGGCCGGCCGTACCGACGGCGACGCCTGGTCCGTCCCCCACCGTTCGCCGCAGTGGTACCCGGACGCGGTCACAGTGCGGCCGGGCGTCGACGCCGAGGCCGTGCTGGCCCGGATCGACGCGGGGCCCGGCGCGTCGGTGAAGGACAGCTTCGCCGACCTCGACCTGTCCGGGTACGGGTTCCGGGTGCTCTTCGACGCGCAGTGGATCCACCGGCCACCGTCGGCACCACCTGTCGACACGCCGCTGGCCGCGGTCACCACACCCGACGAGCTGGCGTCCTGGGCGGCGGCCCACGGCGGTGGGGAGCTGTTCCGCCCCGCGCTCCTGGCCGACCCCCGCGTACGTGTGCTCGCCCGCCACGACGACAGTGGTGTGATCACCGGCGGCGCGGTGCTCAGCGGCGACGGCCCGTACGGCGTCTCCAACCTGTTCACCCGCAGCGACGACTCCCGGGACATCTGGCGCGCGGTGTGTGCCACGGTGCCCAACGCGCCGCTGGTCGGCTACGAAACCGCAGCGGACCTGACGCCGGCGCTCTCCGCCGGCTTCACCACCACCGGCCCTCTCCGCGTCTGGCTGCACGCCTAGCGCTCCGGCCACGGGCTCCGCGCACGGACAGCTATGCTGGGCGGCATCGGCACCGATCCGGCCATCACCGGGGAGCCTCCGGAAGAACGGGCAGTTCGACCGCCCCAGTAGAACCGGACGTCGCGGCACGTCACGTCGCGAAATGGAGCGGCGCCTGCACCGTCGAGGCGCAAGCGGGGTGGTACCGCGGAGTCCTGGCCATACGCCCGGCGCTTCGTCCCCGCGTGGGCAGTGAGCTGATGCCCGCGTGAGCGGACGTGAAGTGTAGGGAGAACGTCGGTGCCGGACGGTCCGTCGAAGTCGCCATTCGTGCCACTGCCCACCAAGATCGACCTTGGTGGGATGGACCGTGCGGTCATCGAGTGGTGGCAGGCCAACAACGTGTTCAACCGGAGTCTGGAGCAGACGGCCGACGGTCCGCCGTGGGTGTTCTACGAGGGGCCGCCGACCGCCAACGGCACACCGGGCACCCATCACATCGAGGCGAGGGTCTTCAAGGACCTCTTTCCCCGGTACCGGACGATGCGAGGCTTCTCGGTGCCACGCCGCGCCGGGTGGGACTGTCACGGCCTGCCCGTCGAGCTCGCTGTGGAGAAGGAACTGGGGCTCAGCGGCAAACCCGACATCGAGAGGATGGGCGTCGCGGAGTTCAACGCCCTGTGCCGCACCTCGGTGCTGCGGCACGTGGACGAGTTCGTCCAGCTCAGTGAGCGGATGGGTTACTGGATCGACCTGGAGCACCCGTACCAGACCATGTCCCCGGAGTACGTGGACAGCGTCTGGTGGTCGCTGAAGCAGATCCACGACGGCGGGCGTCTGGTGGAGGACTTCCGGGTCGCGCCGTACTGCACCCGCGACGGCACGACCCTGTCCGACCACGAGGTGGCGCAGGGGTACGAGACCGTCACCGACCCCTCCGTGTACGTGCGGTTCCCGTTGCGCGGGGACGTAGCCGGACACAGCGGTGTCGACCTGCTGATCTGGACCACCACCCCGTGGACCCTGGTGTCCAACACCGCCGTCGCCGTACATCCCGCTGTGACGTACGCCCTCGTCCGCACCGGGCAGGGCACGTTCGTCGTCGCCGAACCGCTGGCCCGGCGGGTCCTCGGCGACGAGGCGGAGATCCTGGCGACGGTACCGGGGTCGGCCCTGGAGGGCCTGCGGTACGAGCGGCCGTTCGACCTGGTGGACATCCCGGACGCGCACCGGGTGGTCCTCGCGGAGTACGTCACGACCGAGGACGGCACCGGCCTGGTGCACCAGGCGCCGGCCTTCGGCGCGGACGACCTGGCGGTCTGCCGCGCGTACGGGTTGCCGCTGGTGAACCCGGTCGCCCCGAACGGGCG
This sequence comes from Micromonospora sp. NBC_00330, assembly GCF_036136635.1. Lineage (NCBI taxonomy): Bacteria > Bacillati > Actinomycetota > Actinomycetes > Micromonosporales > Micromonosporaceae > Micromonospora > Micromonospora sp. NBC_00330. The sequence goes on along the minus strand of NZ_CP108012.1, from coordinate 2,173,926 downwards.
GTTCAACGACGGCATCGACCTGGTCGGTGGGGTGTTCTTCAAGGACGCCGACGCGTTGCTCATCGACCGGCTCAGGCAGTCTGGTCGGTTGTTCCGGCACGAACCGTTCGAGCACCCCTACCCGCATTGCTGGCGGTGCCACACCCCGCTGATGTACTACGCGCAGCCATCCTGGTACATCCGGACGACCGAGGTCCGCGACGAGCTGACGCGGGAGAACGAGAACACCAACTGGTTCCCGGAGCACATCAAACACGGCCGCTACGGCGACTGGCTGAAGAACAACATCGACTGGGCGGTATCCCGCTCCCGGTACTGGGGTACCCCGCTGCCGCTGTGGCGATGCCCGGACGACCACGTGACAGCCGTTGGTTCCCGTGCGGAGCTCGGGGAGCTGGCCGGCGCCGACCTGTCCGAGCTGGATCCGCACCGCCCGTACGTCGACGAGATCACCTTCGCCTGCCCGGACTGCGGCCAGGTCGCCACCCGGGTCCCCGAGGTGATCGACGCCTGGTACGACTCCGGGGCGATGCCGTTCGCGTCGTTGGGTTACCCCCACGTGCCGGGTAGCAAGGAGATCTTCGAGCGCACCTACCCGGCCCAGTACATCTGCGAGGCGATCGATCAGACGCGGGGGTGGTTCTACACGCTGATGGCGGTGGGCACGCTGGTCTTCGACCGGTCCCCGTACGAGAACGTCGTCTGCCTCGGGCACATCCTGGCCGAGGACGGCCGCAAGATGAGCAAACACCTGGGCAACATTCTGCTGCCGATCCCGTTGATGGACACGCACGGCGCCGACGCGGTGCGCTGGTTCATGGCCTGCTCCGGCTCACCGTGGTCGCCGCGCCGGATCGGGCCCGGCCCACTCGACGAGATCGTCCGCAAGGTGTTGATGACCTACTGGAACACCGCGGCGTTCTTCTCCCTCTACGCGGCGAACTCGACGTGGGCGCCGCATCTGGCGCAGCCGGTCGCCCAGCGACCGGTGTTGGACCGGTGGATCGTCGGCGAGGTCCACGCCCTCGCGGCCGCCGTCGACGAGCGGATGCAGAACTACGACACGGCTCGCGCCGGCCGACTGCTCGCCGACTTCATCGACGACCTGTCGAACTGGTACGTACGGCGGTCGCGGCAGCGTTTCTGGGAGGGCGACCCCGACGCCCTCACCACCCTGTACGAGTGCCTCGACATCCTCACGCGGCTACTGGCGCCGTTCATTCCCTTCGTCACGGAGGAGGTGTGGCAGCAGGTCGTCCGGCGCGGTGCCGAGTCGGCCCCGGAGTCGGTGCACCTGGCGACCTGGCCCACACCCGACACCACACTGATCAGCACGGAGCTGTCGGCCCAGGTGGCCACGGCGCGGGCGTTGGCCGAGGCGGGCCGGTCCGCGCGCAAGGCGAGCAGTCTGCGGATCCGTCAACCGTTGAGCCGGGCGCTCGTGGGGCTGCCGGCCGGCACCGTCCTCCCGCAGGCGTTGCTGGACGACATCGGTGACGAGTTGAACGTCAAGGTCCTCCAGCCGCTCGATGCCCAGAGCGGGGTCATCGACGTGCAGGTCAAAGCGAACTTCCGGACCCTGGGCCGCCGGTTCGGCAACCGCACCCAGCACGTCGCGAAGGCGATTGCCGCCGTGGCCCCTCGGGATCTGGTCGACGGCGTCCGGGCGAACGGGACGTACCCACTGTCGGTCGACGGCGCGCAGGTCGAGGTGGGCCTGGACGACATCCTGATCACGGAGGTGCCGCGCACCGGTTGGGTGGTGGAGTCCCAGCGTGGCGTGACGATCGCGTTGGACACCGAGATCACCCCCGAGCTGGCTGCCGAGGGCGTCGCACGAGACGTCGTCCGCATCATCCAGCAGGCCCGCCGCGACGCCGACTTCGAGGTCTCCGACCGGATCACGGTGTCGATCGCCGCCCCCGCGGATGTCGCGGCGGCGATCTCCACGCATCAGAAGCTCATCGCGCACGAGACCCTCGCGCTCCAACTGACGGTAGTGGACGCGTTGTCGGAGGGGTTCTCCGGCACCGTGGGCGACGGTCAGGAGATCGTCGTGCACGTCGTGCGGGCCTGAGCGGGCGACCGTAACGAGCGCGGGTGCGCGGCGCAGTCGGCCGCGCACCCGCTACCGCTCGGCGGCGAGGGCTAGTTCCTACCTACCGACGGAGCGGTTTCAGCGGAGTGCGGCGGGCGCAGCACCGGCACCAGCAGCAGGGTCGGCAGCAGCAGCAACGGCACCGCCAGCAACGCGCGTAGGGTGCCGACCTCGTCGCCGACCAGCCCCAGCAGCGGCGGGCCACCGAGGAACGCGGTGTAGCCGATCACCGCGACCACGCTCACCCGCACCGCCGCGTGCGCCTCGTCGTCGGCCGCCGCGCTCATCCCGACCGGGAAGCCCAGCGACGCACCCAGACCCCACAGCGCGACGCCGATGACGGCCACCGGTCCGGAGCCCGCCAGTACGGCCAGGCCGGCGCCGACCACGGCGAGGCCGATGGTGCCGCTGAGCACCGGCACCCGGCCCCACCGGTCCAGGGCGATGGTGCCGACGGTGCGGCCGACGGTCATACCCACCACGAAGACCGCGAAGACCGCCGCGCCGGCGGCCTCACTCAGGTCCCGTCCATCGATGAACGCCACGGCCAGCCAGTCGTTGGCGGCACCCTCGGTGAACGCCGCCACCAGCACGAACAGCCCGATCAGCAGGGTGCGCGGCTCCCGCCAGGCGGCGAGTTGCGCCCGGCGACGGGCAGCCGGGGTGGCGTCCGCCGGGTCGCCGGTGTGGTCGCTGCCCACGGGCAGGAACGTCCGGGCGGCGAGCGCGGTGCCGGCCAACACGACCACCGCGACCGCGACGAGATGCGCGCCGACCGACACGTCGAACCGGGCCGCCCCGGCGCCGAGCGCCGCTCCGGCCACCGAACCGAGGCTCCACCCGGCGTGGAACCGGGGCATGATCGTGCGGCCCAGCCGCCGTTCCACCGCCGCGCCCTCGACGTTCATCGCCACGTCGCAGGCGCCGGAGCCGTAGCCGAGGGCGACCAGTCCCAGGGCCACGATGGCGAACGACCCGGTCATCGTGGCCCCCAGCCCCGCCACGGTCAGGCCGACGGCGACCAGCACGGTGGCCATCGTGACGGTGCGGGCCGCACCGAATCGCTGGGCGAGCAGGCCGGAGGTGGGCATGGCCAGCAGCGCGCCGACGCTCATCGCGAGCAGCAGCAACCCGAGTCGGCCGGCGGAGAGGTCCAACGCCTCCCGGACCGCCGGGACGCGAGAGAACCAGCTACCGACGGCCAGCCCGTTGAGGGTGAAGGTGACGGCGACGCCGTTGCGGGCGAGCCGCACCGTCCGCACTGTCGGCGAGGCATTGTCCGGGGTTACGAGTCGACTGGTGGGGGCGCTCACGAGGGTGGGTCCTCTTTCTCGGGGTGATCTCCTGGCACGATCGCACACCTGAGAGCGCTACCACCACAACCGGGAACCGCCCCTTACCGCTGTTGGTCCGGCCGGGGCATGATGTGAGCAGGCGTTGGTCCGACCGGACGGGCCGCCGCAGGAGGCGACGATGACGACAGCGGCACACCGACCGGCCACTCTCGAGGACGTGGCCCGGGTCGCCGGGGTGTCCCGGTCCACGGCGTCGCGGGTGATCGCCGGCACCGGGTTCGCCTCGCCGGCCGCCCGGAAGCAGGTCACGGCAGCCGTCGACCAGCTCGGCTACGTGCCCAACCCGGCTGCCCGGGCGCTGGTCCGCGGCGGTGGCGTACGCCTGGTGGTGGCCGTTCTCGGCACCAGCGCCGCGGTGCTGGACGACCCGTACGTGCACCAGGTGGTCGGCGCGGCCGCCCGGGTGTGCACGCCCGCCGGTGTCGGGGTGGCGCTGTACTGGCTGCCGTTCGGTGACCCCCGCAGCCTCGACCAACTCGACGGGGATCGCAGCGTCTGCGGTGTGATCCTGGTCAACACCACCGAGGAGTTGCTGGCGGCGGTGCCCCGGTCGCTGCGCGGTCGGGTGGTTTCGATCGGCGTCGGCTCGGCGACAGTGCCGTCGTTCGACGTCGACAACGCCGCCGGTTCCGAAGCGGTGCTGCGCCATCTGTACGCCTCGGGTCGCCGCCGGATCGCCATGGTGACCGGCCCCCGGTGGCTGCCCTGCGCGCAACGCCCGGTGCAGACGTACCGCCGACTGATGGCCGAGGCCGGCCTGCCGGAGCGGATACTGCCCGGGGACTTCCGGGCGCCGCGCGGCCGGACGGCGGCCGGCGAGGCGCTGCGCCGCTGGCCGGACATCGACGCGATCTACGCGATCAGCGACGACACCGCGCTCGGGGTGATCGCGGGCCTGCGCGATGCTGGTGCGCAGGTGCCCGGCGACGTCGCGGTGGCTGGCTTCGACGACATTCCGTTGGCCGGGATGACCGCCCCGGCGCTGACCACGGCGAGTCATCCGGTGGGGCGGATCGCCGTCGCCGCGGCCACCGCCCTGCTGGACGGGCGCCCGGCGGCTCCGGTGACCCTCTTCCCGTCCGCCCTGGTGGCGCGGGCCAGCGCCTGAGTCGACGCTCGGTCGAGCACGCCGACGGTTAACCCCGTACGGGCCGGGTAACCGCGTCGGACCTTTCGTCCACCGTGAGGAGCGCCGACCCGTGTCCGACTCCGCGCCGTCGCGCTGGGACCCGGCGCCGAGCCCCCGGGACGGCCGGTTGACCGCCCGCCGCCACCCGCCGGTGGCGCCGGGCCGCACCGGGCTGGTGCCGATGACCGGCCCCGACGGTGACCGGCTGGCCCTGGGGTACGCCCCGGAGCCGGCGGCCGACGGTTCGGCGTACCGGTTGGTGCTGCTCCTGCACGGTGCGGGCGGTTCGGCCCGACAGGGGTTGGACCTGCTGTTGCCGGTCGCGGACGCGCAGCACCTGCTGCTGGTCGCCCCGGACTCGTCGGCGGCCAGTTGGGACCTGATCGCCGGCGGCTTCGGGGCGGACGTCCGGCGCATCGACGGGCTGTTGGCGACCGTCTTCGACACCTACCCGGTGGCCGACCTGACAATCGGTGGCTTCTCCGACGGCGCCTCGTACGCGCTGTCGCTGGGCCTGGCGAACGGGGACCTGGTCGACGCGGTGCTGGCCTTCTCCCCCGGTTTCGCCGCGCCACCGGTCACCCACGGCCGGCCACGGATCTTCATCTCGCACGGCGTCGACGACCGGGTGCTGCCCATCGACGTGTGCAGCCGCCGTCTCGTCCCCCATCTGCACGATCGCGGCTACGACGTGACCTACCAGGAGTTCCCCGGCGGCCACGACATTCCCGCCCCGATCCGCGGTTCCGCCGTCGCCTGGCTCACCGCCCACCCGTGAAGGGCAGGGAACCACAGTTGAGCGGCGCGGACGTCAGACCGGCGGGAGGCCGAGGGCGTCGTCGACGCGGGCGAGGACCGCGGCGTCGTCCTCCGGGTTGACGCCGCGCAGCAGGTCGATGGCGGTGGCTCGGACCTGACCGATGATCATCGCCAGGGGGAGGGTCTGCGTGGGACCGAAGAGCTGCCCGGCGGCGTGCACCGCGGCCAGCGCCGACTCGTCGGCCAGCGTGGCGTGTCGGTCGGCGGTCCCCTCCTGCCCGTTCAGGTCGGCGGCGAGGGCGGCACCGGCCTGACGGACCGCCTCGGCCAGTGACCGCAGGGCGGCGCCCAGTTCGGGCGGGGCCGGGGTGTGCAGCCGGCTGAGGGTCACGCCCGCACGGGCCAGTACCCGGACGTTGCGGACCGCGTAGTCGATCTGCCGGATCGACTCGTCCACCGAGCGCAGCCGACCGATGTGCCGACGTCGACGGACGTTGAGCCGCAGCGCCTCACCGGCGGCCAGCACACCGTCGCGCAGCCCGTCCACCCGGGCGTCCATCCCCCGCGCCTGCCGCAGCGCGGCGACCGCCGCCGGTTCGTCGCGGTCGTCCAGCGCGTCGGCGATCCCGCCGAGCAGCCCGGCCAACTCGTCGAAGGTCCGCCGCACCTCGGCGACCAGCGGCGCGAGGGGATGCCGGGCGTCGACCAGCAGGCTGGCCGCGAGGGCTACCGCGCCGCCGACCAGCGCGTCGACGAAGCGGAACGGCACCAGCGAGCCGTCCGGTGGTGCGACCACCACCAGGTAGAGCGCGGAGACCGCCGCCTGCACCAGCGTCACGCCGGTGGCGCCGAAGGCCACCGCGAGGAGGACGGTGAGCAGGATGACTGTGAACACCGTCCAGGTGCTGCCCGGGCCGAGCGCCTGCACCACCAGGTCGGCGACGAGCACCCCGGCGGCGACCCCGAGGATGACCTCGACGGCCCGTCGGATGCGCTGCCCCCGGGCCTGCCCGAGGACGATCAGCGCGGCGGCCGGCGCGAAGAAGGGCTGCGGGTGCCCGAGCAACCGGGTGGCCAGCAGCCAGGCCACGGTCGCCGCGACGGTCGCTTCCAGCACCGGCCGCCAGCCGTGCCGCAACCGCCCGCCGGCCGTCCGCAGGCCGCTGAACCGCACCATCGCCCAACCTCTCCCACCTACGCCGCCGGCCCGCCGCCCGGCCCGCCGCCCCGGCCCCGGCCCGCCGCCCCGGCCCCAGCTCACCACACGCGCCACCAGCTCCCGCCGGCACGGCGCCGGCACACCGCCGGCACACCGCAGCACGCCGTCCGCTCCCCCTTTGGAGCTGATGCCGTAGACGAATCAGGCGCGATGTCGTAAACGATTCAGCTCCATAGGGCCAGCCCACGACACCATGCCGGCGGCCCACGGCATCCCGGGGCGATCGTCTCCCATCACGCGTCGGACCTGATCACCGGGCTGCCTGGCGACCCGCCCGGGTGCCAGCGCGCAGACGGGCCGCGCCCAGCCAGGCCCGCACATCACCAGGCCCGCACACCGTCGGGCCCGCACACCCTCGGGCCCGTACATCACCAGGCCCGCACACCGTCGGGCCCACACGCAGCCTGGCCTGGCGACCCGCTCGCCAACCGGCGCCGGTCGGGTCAGCTTCCGGTGAGGGCACGCAGCAGCGTACGGACGGCGGCGCTCAGGTCGGCCCGGCTGGCTGCGGTGCCGGGCGGTGGGGCGCTGAGCGCGCCCGCGCCGGCCAGCCGGTCGAAGAGCAGCCCGTCCACGAACGCCACGAACTGGTCGCCCTGCCGGTCGGGGTCGGTGGCCCCGGCCCGGGCCAGCAGGTCCCGGGACTGCACGCGCAGGCCGGTGCCGTGTTGCAGGATGCCGCGCAGCTCGGGCCGGTGCACCGCCTCCAGCAGGCAGGCGTAGCGGGCGAGGCTCCGGCTGCGTCCGGTGCTCAACCAGCGGTCCAGCACCTCGGCGACGCCGGCGGCGAGCGCGTCGAGGTCGCCGCTGTCGAGCCGGGGGGCAGGGGTCGGGGGTGGCGGGCCGGTCGGCAGGTCGTACGCGGCCAGGTCGGCCCGGTCCCGTTCGGCGAGCCGTCCGACGACCGCCTCGATCAGCGCCTGTCGGGTCCGCAGGTACGCGGAGGTGGTGCCCGGCGGCATTCCGGCGCGGCCGTCGACCGCCCGGTGGGTCAGGGCTCGCATGCCACCGTCGGCGATCAGTTCGATGGCCGCGTCGGTCAGCGTCGCGATCCGGTTCGCCCGCGCCGTCATGGCACTCCTTCCTATCCGGTGGTCCGCAGGTAGTATCACTCTTCTACAGGTGTAGAAGGAGGATCGACATGGACGACTCACACGCGGTGGTGGTGGGCGCCGGCATCGGTGGGTTGAGCGCGGCCCTCGCCCTGCACCGGCACGGGTGGCGGGTCACCGTGCTGGAGCGCGCCCCCGAAATGCGCGAGGTCGGTGCCGGCCTGAGCCTGATGTCCAACGCGGTACGCGGGGTGGACGCCCTCGGCCTCGGCCCGGCCCTGCGCCGGGGTGGACACGGCGAGGCACCCGGCGGAATCCGCAACCGCCACGGGCGGTGGTTGTCCCGGATCGACGCCTCGGAGATGATCAGGCAGCTGGGCACCACGGCGCTCGGCGTGCACCGGGCCACGCTGCACCGCACGCTGCGCGAGGCTCTGCCGGCCTCGTCCCTGCACACCTTCGCCACAGTGCAGCACGTCGAGTCCGGCCCGGACCGCGCCGAGGTGCACTATCAGGGCCCGGACGGCACGCACACCCTCAGCGCCGATCTGGTGGTCGGCGCCGACGGCCTGCGCAGCCGGGTCCGCGCCCAGCTCTGGCCGCAACACCCCGGCCCGGTGTACGCGGGATCGACGACGTGGCGGGCGGCCATCGCCTTTCCCGACCCGATCCCGGCCGCCATCACCTGGGGGCCGGGGGCCGAGTTCGGCATGGTGCCGATCGGCGACGGCCAGCTCTACTGGTACGGCGCGCTGAACGCCCCGCCGGGCGGCCACGCCCCCGACGAGCTGGCGGCCGTGCGGGAGCGCTTCGGCGACTGGCACGACCCCATCCCGGCGCTTCTCGCGGCGACCCCACCCGATGTCGTGCTGCGCAACGACATCCACTACCTCGCCGAGCCGCTGCCCTCGTACGTGCGGGGCCGGGTGGCGCTGCTCGGCGACGCCGCCCACCCGATGACACCCAACCTCGGGCAGGGCGCCGGGCAGGCCATCGAGGACGCTGTGGTGCTCGGCGCGGTCTGCGCCGGCGGCGCCGAGGGAGTGCCCGCCGCCCTGGTCGCGTACGACGCGCAGCGTCGACCACGCAGTCAGTCAGTCGCCCGTGCCTCCTACGTCGCAGGGCGGTTCGGACAACAGTTGCACAACCCGATTGCCGTCGCGATGCGGACCATCGCGTTGCGGCTCACCCCGGGCCGGGTGGCGCTGCGCAGCATGGCCCGCTACGCGGACTGGAGACCGCCGGCGGGCTGAGCAGGCCCGGCGATCCGGCCGGTGGCCATTGCGGCGTACTCCGCCGAGGCGAGGAACTCGGTCAACACCTCCACGGTGCCCGGCGTCCACTGACGACCGTTGAGCACCTCGGCACCGGGGACGAAGATCATCGCCGCGCCCTCGCCGAGCACCACGTCCTCCTGCCGGGCCCTGGTGCTGCCGAGGAAGTAGTGCTTCACGCGGGCCAGCTCGGGCAGCGACTGCACGGCGACCGGGTGCAGTGGCCCGTCGGCCCGCAGGCCGGTCTCCTCCAACAACTCCCGCTCGGCGGTCTGCTCCGGCGTCTCCCCCGGCTCGCCGTGGCCACCGGGTAGCCCCCACACGTTCGGGTGGTGCGTCGCGTCGCCGTCGCGCAGTTGCAACAGCAGCCGCCCGTCGGGATCTACCAGCAGGACGCACGCGACAATTCTCATCCGACCAGACTACGGCCGACGAGGAACCGTCGTGGCCCCAAAGCTCCAGAATAGTCAAGCGGGTCGCCGTCGGGGCTAAACAAAGGCGACAGTGCGCCGGTAAAATCGGCGACTTCGTTGTGACCGATCGCTGACTGCTGATGGTGAAAGCGATCACACACACTGAGCCCATGAACAGGAGAGTCAACCGCGGTAGGGCACTCCGCGTCGCGGTGTGCCTCCTTCTTCTCGCCGTGCTGAGCGGCTGCATGCAACTCAACATGGGGTTGACAGTCAACGCCGACGACACCGTCGACGGTCAACTCCTGCTGACGGCCCAGAAGTCCGTGCTCAGCGGCCGGAACAAGAACCTCCCGGTCGCCTTCGCGGAGTTGCGGCAGAACATCCCCGCCCTACCGGCGGGCGAGGAGACCCTTTACCAGGACGACACTTTCTACGGCTCCCAGATCAGTTACCGCAAGGCACCACTGGCCGGTTTCGACACCGAGAGCGTAAAACTGGTCAGGGACGGGGACCTGTACCGCTTCACGCTGCCGCTCGATCCCAAGAAATATGGCGGAAAGGTTGCGGAGCAGAATCCGCAAAACCAACAGGCGTTCCTCAAGCTCATGTCGTTCGAGATCTCGGTGACATTTCCCGGCCGGGTGATCGACAGCAATGGCACCGTCAACGGCCGCTCGGTCAGTTGGAAGGTCGATCCCAACCAGGAGAAGCCAGCCGAGCTGCGGGCCGTGGCCGAGGCGCCACCACGGCCGTCCACCTCGCCGGTTGCCGCCGGCGAGGAGGACGACGGCGGATTCCCCTGGCTGCTCGTCGTCGGCGGTGTCCTCCTCCTGCTGCTGCTCGCCGCGGTGGGCGTACTCCTGGTTCGCCGCCGTCACCCCGCGGCGCCGGCTGCGCCCGGTCCGACCCCGCCGCCGGGCCCGCCCGCCGGCGCCCCGGGGCCCGGCTGATCCATCTGGTGGCCGGCTCAGCCGGCCACGCCCGGCCCCGGCCGCCCCCGAAACGACGGCGACCGGCCCCGGTGCTCCCCGCAGGGGGCACCGGACCTCACCACCACCACATCCCGGTCGCACCATCGCAGAAGGGGGATCGTCATGAACGATCTCTTCACCTGGGCAGCCCTGGGGACCATCGCCGGCGCGAGCGCCGCCACCCTGCTGGCCACCAACGTCATCGGCGGGCTGATCGGCCCGAGCGGCGACAAGCTCCGCAAGTGGATCGCCATCGCCATCGCGCTGCTGCTGTCCTACCTGACAGCGGCGTTCGCCGACGACGCCGGCGGCGAGAAGTGGATCATCGCGTTCTTCAACGCGTTGGTCATCTTCTCCGCCGCGCTCGGCGTCAACCAGTTCCCGCCCGGCAACCGACAGGCGACGCCGACCCAGGTCGCGAGCGGTCGGGAGCCCCGAGTCTTCCGTTCCTGGGTCTGAGGGGTGTCGTCATGGTCTTCGGAATTCTCAGCGCAGCCATCCAGGTCGGCTTCGCCGCCCTGCTCGGCTTCCTCGCCGGTGGCTCGATCGGGCTGCTGATCGGCGCCGTCGTGGGCCTGGTGGTCGGCGCGGTCTTCGGCTGGTCGGTGGCCTCCGCCGGGGTGTACGGCGCGGACGCCCGCGGCATCTTCCTCTTCGTCGTCGACCACACCTGGAGCCTGCTCAACACTGTCGTCGGCGCCATCTACCTGACCGTGCACCTGATCTTCGGGCACTCACTGGACCGGCCCACGTCACTGAACAGCGGCCGGGTCAGCGTGGTGGAGGGGGTCTCGCCCCGCTACGCCACCACCATCGGCACCGTCTGCGCCGGCTCCAGCTCCGGCATCCAACGGCACGAGGACGTGCACATCTTCCAGGGGCGTCTGCTCGGGCCGCTCTACATCCCCCTCGTCCTGGCCAACTACGTCCTGTTCACCATCGCGCCGGTGTGGCTGCTCTACCACGACCACACGAACGCGCCGATCAACCGCTTCACCAGGTACTTCGAGATCGGCGTCTACCCGCACGTGTGGAACGAGGCCATCGCGTACCGGATCCAGGGGACGCCGCCGCGATGACCACCCACGGGCGCGGACCGATCGAGACCGCCACCGCCGAATTGGTCGCCTGGGTGACCAGCGCGGCGGGGGAACCCGTCCCGATCGGCCCGCCCCGCGCGTGCGACGACGCCGACGGGCTCACCCTCTGGCCGATGGAGCTGCGCCCGGCCCGGCAGACCCGCTCCAGCGGCGCGGTCCGCGAACCGTACCGGTTCACTGTCCGTCACCTGCTCTGCGTCACCGGTCCGGCCGGGTTGCCCCGGTTGGACCGGGTGCTCACCGCCGCGACCAGCGACGGCAGTTACCCGGTCGTGCTGGAGGCCGGTGACCCACCGCTGTGGACGGCCTTCGGTACGGCGCCCCGACCGGCGCTGCTGATCGACGTGGCGGCGCAGGTGGACCACCCGACTCCGGCCGCGCCGCCGGTGCTGCAACCGCTGCGGCTGCGGCAACTCGACGTGCGCAGCCTCGGTGGACGGGTGGTCGGCCCCCAGGAGCAGCCACTGGCCGCGATGCGGGTCGAGCTGCCCGCCACCGGGTCCGCCACCCGCACCGACACCGAGGGCCGGTTCCTGATCGTCGGCGTCCCGCACGACCCCGAGCATCCGAGCCCGGTCCGGCTGCGGCTGACCGGACGCGGGCTCGTCCTCACCGCCGACGTCGACCCGGCCGAGGACGACATCGTCATCGTCTGCGCGCCACCGACCCACTAACACCCACAGGCACAGGAGGACCGATGCCCAGTTACTTCTCCCCCGGCATCTATGTCGAGGAGGTCCCCAGCGGCGCCCGACCGATCGGGCCGGCGAGCACCAGCATCGCCGCCTTCGTCGGCGTCGCCCCGGACCGCTCCGCCCACCTGGGCAAGGCGGTGCCGGTCAACAACTGGACGGAGTTCCTGCGGCTCTTCGCCGGTGGGGAGCGGGTGGAGAGCACCCCGCTGGCCCGGGCGGTCTTCGGCTTCCTCGACAACGGGGGCGCCCGCTGTTGGGTGGTCAACGTCGGCGAGGGTGGCGCGATCACCGGCTCCGGGCAGCGGCGTGGCGGTCTGCAACTGCTGGAGGCCGTGGACGAGATCTCCATCATCGCCGCGCCCGGCTTCCACGACGTGGTGTCCCACGAGGCGCTGCTCAGCATGGCCGAGCGCACCCGCACCATGGTGGCGATCTGCGACCCGGCGCCGGACATCGACGACATCTCCGCGTTGACCCGGGTCGCCACGCCGTCCTCCGGCAAACCCCCCAAGCCCGCCGAGGGTACGGGCGGCGGTCCGGCCGGCGGTCCCGGCGGCGGCGCGGCCCAGCCGGGCGGCTCCGGAGGCCACGAGGGGGCCGCCTACCGGCCGCGACAGTCCGAGTTCGGCGCGTTCTACTACCCCTGGATACGGGTGCGCGACCCGATCAGCGGCGAGTTGGAACTCACCCCGCCGAGCGGGCACCTGGCCGGCATCTGGGCCCGCACCGACGCCCTGCGCGGGGTGCACAAGGCACCGGCCAACGAACCGGTGCGCGGCGCCGTCGACCTGGGCTACCTGGTCACCCGACCGGAACACGACGTGCTCAACCCCAAGGGTGTCAACGTGATCCGCTACTTCGCCGGCGAGGGCATCCGCGTCTGGGGCGCCCGTACGCTCGCCGCCGAGGCCAGCGAATGGCGTTACCTCAACGTCCGACGCCTCAGCATCGCCATCGAGCAGGCCATCGCCAACGGCACCCGGTGGATGGTGTTCGAGCCCAACGACTTCACCCTCTGGCGTTCGATCCGGCGCGACATCGGGGCGTTCCTCACCCGGGTGTGGCGGGACGGCGCGTTGCTGGGGCGCAGCCCGGAGGAGGCGTTCTTCGTCAAGTGCGACGAGGAGACCAACCCGCCGGACGTCCGCGACGCGGGCATGGTGATCGCCCACATCGGCATCGCGGTCGTCAAGCCCGCCGAATTCGTGGTGTTCAAGCTGAGCCAGTGGGCCGGCGGCACCGAGACCGAGACGATCGGAGGCTGACATGCCCACCACCGCCACCCCGCAACCCGGGGCCCCGGTCGACCCGTACCGGGCGTACAACTTCCGACTGCTCATCAACGGCGTCACCAACGGCCACTTCACCGAGATGACCGGGTTGGAGGTGAACATCCCCGGGCAGCCGTACCGGGAGCACGGCCTGGGTCGGATGCGGATGGTGCCCGGTCAGGCCGAGTACGAGCCGGTGACGCTGCACTTCGGCCTCACCGCCTCCCGCGAGTTGTGGGACTGGGTGAACGCCACCGCCCAGGGCACCCTCAACCGGCGCAACGTCTCCGTGGTGCTGCTCGACTCGGTCGGGACGGCCGAGGTGCTGCGCTGGAACCTGATCGACGCCTGGCCGACCCGGTGGCGCGGGGCGCACCTCAACACCCTCAGCCACGAGATCGCCATCGCCTCGCTGACCCTGCGCTACGAGGGCCTGGAGCTGGAGACCGGCGGTGCCACCGCGCCGACGCCCGCGTAGCTGGCTGGCCGTCGGGCTGCGCTCGGCGGCCGGGGCGGTGCAGCGCCTCGCCGGGCGGGTCGAGCCCGCCGGCCACCTTCCGCCGCCGTCGCAGACACCCGTGGCGGCCCCACGCCGTTTCGGGGAGCCGCCGCGGCACTGGCTGGACCTGGTCGCCGCCCACGCGCCCGGCCTGCTGCACGACCTGGACCTCGCCCCGTCTCCGGACGGCACCGCCGAGGCCGGGGCCTGGGACGGCGGGCAGGGCGAATCGACCCGTCCGGTCGACGCCGACGGTGCGGACCCGGTCGTTGACGGCAGGTCCGACGGATCCGGCAGCCTTGGCGGGCTCGGCAGGTCCAGCAGGTCCGGCGGGCTCGGCGGCCAGGGCGACGTAGGCGGTCCCGGTGCGAGCGGGGACAAGCGACCGACCAGGTCGCGTGCCGAGGGCCGAACCGGCAGGGCAGGCCGTCCGTCGCGAGCCGCGGACCAGCCCGACGGTACGGGGACCGGTGCCGCCGGCCCAGCCGGCGACGGGACGCCTTCGTCCAGCTCGGACCTGACAACCCCGACGGCCGGATCAAGCTGGCCCGACGCGTCGACCCCGCCGGCCGGTCCGACCTGGCCGGCGGGACCGGGCGCGGCGGTGCCTCCGGTACGGCGGGCGGCCCGGGGCGACACCACAGCCCCCGACACCACAACCGTCGACACCACGGTCCCCGACGCAACGGCCCTCGATGCAAGGGGACTCCCCTGGGCGGATGGACCCCGACAGCCGGTCCGCTCCATGGTCTTCGGGCCGCACGGCTCGCCGAGCGGCCGCCCGCACCGGGCGGACGCCGAAGCCACCCGAATCACCTCACACCTACCCCTGGACGCACGGCGGTCCGGTGAGGTCGGCCACGGGCGTTCCACCGCACGACCCACCGCCGGCCGACTCTCGGGTGGTCACGACGGGTTCCGGGGCGACCCGGACGGCCAGCCCTCGCCCAGGGAGGACCAGAGCGAACACGCGAGTGGTGATGCACCGAGCGCGGCCCGGACGTCGCGACTGGACACAGTGGCCGTGCACCGCCTTCGAAACGGGGGCGGGGCCGACGCCTCCTGGACCGGTTCGACGGCGACGAGCGCCGGGAACCCGTCGGCCTCCGGGCGCGGGGACCTGATGCGCGTCGTGGACGGTGGACCCTGGCTGGCCCTGCCCGGTGAACCAGCACCAACCGGGCGCCCGGCCGCGCTGCGCGACCCCGGCGCGGGAGCGACCGGCGGCAACCGAGCGACAGGCATCGACGGGCCGCCGCCCGACGCGGTGGCGCGGAGCGTCGACCCGTGGCCGGCACTGCCCGACGACACCGCACTCTGGTCGGTCGCCGGCACGGCGGTGGACACCGCCCAGCTGACCCGGCTGGACCGGGAACAGGCGGGTGACTGATGGAACGCGTCGCCTTCCTCATCGACTCCTCAGGCGTTCGGGTGGACTGCCTGCTCAACCCGGAGACCGTGCAGGTGACCCGGCTCGCCGGCGTACGGCAGCGGGGTGCCGGCGGCGGACAACTCACCGGGTCCGGTCTGGCCGACGACCCACTGGTCTTCACCGGCGGGGGCCGAACCGAGCTGGTGCTGGACCTGCTCTTCGACGTCGACTTCGTGGAGGCGCAACTGCGTCCGGCCGACGTCCGGGTGCTCACCCGTCCGCTGTGGATGTTGGCGGAGAACTCCACCGCCGAGCATGGTTGGCTGCGACCGCCGTTGGTCCGGTTGGTCTGGGGCAAGACCTGGAACGTGCCGGGTGTGATCATCGCGGTGGCGGAACGGTTCGACGCGTTCACCGGCACCGGGTCGCCGCGACGCTCCTGGCTGCGGCTGAAGCTGGTCCGCGCCGCCGAGACGGCCGATCAGGCCGAGGCCGGCTTCGCCGAGGAGTTGGCCGCCGCGAGCACCCCGACCGCCGCGCCGGGCAGCGCGGTGATCGCCGCCGGTGACGGTGCGGCCGAGCCGGGTCGCTCCGGCGTGCGCTTCGACCTGCTGGCCAACGACGCGCTGGGCTCGCCGCTGCGCTGGCGGCTGCTGGCCGAACACAACCGGATCACCGATCCCCTGGCCGTGCCGGCCGGCACCACCCTCGCCGTCCCACCCACCGCCGGCACCGGCTCGGTCACCGGGTTGGCGCGGGCGGTGGCCGGTGCGGTGGGCGCGGGAGCGTCCTACCTGGGCACCTCGATCGCCGACGCGCCGTGGAACGCGGCGACCGGCCCGACCGCTGCGGCTCCGAGCGCGCCCGGCAACCCCGGGGGTACGCCATGACCAGCGTCGCGCCCCGGGCGTTGATCATCCTGCTGGACGGCACCGAACTGGTCGGCGCGGCCCGTCAGCGGGTCCGCTCGCTGCGGGTCGCGGCCCGACTCGACCAGCCCACCCAGGCCGAGCTGGTGCTCGCCACCACCGCCGGGACCGGCGCGTTCGACCCGGCGGTACGCCCCGGCACGGCCCTCGACGTACGGCTCGCCGACCACGCGGACGCCCTGTTCACCGGTGAGGTCACCTGCGTGGAGATGGAGTACGCCGCCGACGGGGCGGCGGTGCTGCGGCTGCGGGCGTACGACCTGCTGCACCGGCTGCGCAAGCGGCAAGGGCTGCGAGTCTTCACCTCGGTGACCGCCGTCGAGCTGGCTCGGGAGCTGTGCGGCGCGGTGGGGCTGGCGGTGATGGCCGAGGTCGACGGCCCTCGGTTGGAGCGGCTGCTCCAGCACCGGCACAGCGATCTGGAGCTGCTGCGCGAGGTGACCGGCCGGGCCGGGCTGCACCTGGCCGCCGACGGTGACGGCGTCCGGTTGGTCACCCTCGCCGGCTACGGGGAGCCGGTCGCGTTGACCCTCGGCGCGGGGATGCACACAGTGCGGCTGTCCACGAACACCGACCAGGCCAGCGGTCCCAGCGCGGCCCTGGGCTGGCACCCGCAGCGGGCCGAGGTGATCAGCCAGCAGGTCGACGAGGCGCGCTGCGGCCGACCCGCCGACGACCGCCCGGACCCGGCCGACGTGGGCGCCGACGGCGTTCGCACCGCCGTGGACCAGCCCGGCCGCAGCGACGACGAGCTGGCGGCGCTGGCCCAGGCCCGGCTGGACACCCGGGCGGCGGCGCTGGCCACGGCCGAGGGGGTGGCCGAGGGCGATCCGGCGCTACGGCCGGGCCGCCGCGTCGACCTCGGCGGGGTGCCCGACCCGGTCGCCGGGACGTACGTGCTGACCGAGGTGGTGCACACGGTGGACGGCAACGGGCACCTGACCCGTTTCTCCACGGTGCCGCCGGCCACCCCGGCGACTCCGACCGGCGGCGCGGTGGTCACCCTCGGCAGCGTCACCGACGTCGCCGACCCGGACGGGCTGGGCCGGGTCCGGTTGACCCTGCCGGCGTACGGGGACCTCGACGCCGGCTGGCTCGCCGTGCTCTGCCCCGGGGCCGGGCCGGGCAAGGGTCTGGTGGCGCTGCCCGATCCGGGCGACACCGTGCTGGTGGTGCTGCCCGGCGGCGAGCCGGCCTCGGGCATCGTGCTCGGTTCGCTGTTCGGCGCCGTCGAGCCGTACGACGCGGGCATCGACGACGGAAAGGCCCGCCGCTGGACGATGCGCACCGCCGGCGGGCAGTCGATCGTCGTCGACGACGTGCGGCGCAGCCTGCGGCTGGGCACCCAGGGAGGCAGCTTCCTGGAGCTGACCCCCGACCTGGCCACCCTGCACGCGGCGTCCGACCTGGTGATCTCCGCACCCGGCCGGGCGATGGTGGTGCGCGCCCGCAGCGTGGACTTCCTGCACGCCGACTCGACCGAGGACCCGACCACCGCGGCGGAGCAGGCCCGATCGCTCGCCCGCGCCCACCACCAAGGAGGCGGCTGATGCGCTGGATCCACAGTGACTCCGTGATCACCTGCGACCACGACGGCCGGGTCGAGAACCGACCCTCGCGGCAGTGGGTGACCGTCACCGGTGTGCCCGTGCTCGTCGACGACGACCCGGAGGGACGCACGATCATCGCCTGCCCGAACTACGGCCCGACCATCAAGCCGTGCACGACGACGCTGACCGTCCGGGTCGGCTACAGCGACTGGGTCCGCGTCGACGGGCACCGGGTGGTGCTGTCGCACCTGGAGGGGTTCACCAACGGCACACCGCCGGGGCTGGTCAAGCACACGGTGCGCGAGGCACGCCAGCAGTTCCTGGGGGCGGACCGATGAGGGCATTCCGCTTCGTCGGCGCCGGCTTCGACGCCGGCCGTACCGGCGGGTTGGCGCTCACCGCGGCCGGCGGCCTGGCGATGACCGAGGGCGACGAGAGCGTACGGCAGGCGCTGTTCCTGCTCCTGTCGACAACGCCGGGCGAGCGGCTGATGCGACCCGGGTACGGCTCCCGGCTGCACCGGTTGGTCTTCGCGCCCAACGACGACACCACCGCCGGTCTGGCCATCCACTACGTCCGGCAGGCCATCGCCCGTTGGGAGCCCCGGGTCGAGGTGATCGGCGTGGACGCCGGGCCGGACCCGGACGACGCGTGGCGGTTGGTGATCCGGTTGGACTACCGGGTGCGGGCCAGCCTGACACCCGGGCAACTGGTCTTCTCAGTGGATCTGCTCCCGGTCGACGAGCCCGCTCAGGGAGGAGCGTCATGACGCTGCCCGTGCCGCACCTGGACGATCGCGGCTTCCTCGACCTGGTCACCGAGGCCCGGGAACGGATCCGGCAGTCCTGCCCGGCGTGGACCGACCTGTCGGCGCACGACCCCGGCATGGCGCTGGTGGAGACGTTCGCGCACCTCACCGAGGTGATGATCTACCGTTTGAACCAGTTGCCGGAGAAGGCGTACGTCTCGTTCCTGAACCTGCTCGGGGTCACCCGGCACGCGCCGACAGCGGCCTGGGCGGACGTCCGGTTCACCCGCACGGGCACCGACCGCGGCGCGGTCCGGATCCCGGCCGGGCTGCGGGTCGCCGCGGCCCGGGGCGCTGACCCCCGGCCGGTCGTGTTCGTCACCACCGAGCCGACGCTGCTGCCCGCGGACGAGACGTCGGTGACGGTCCGGATGCACCACTGCGAACCGGTCGAGGCGGAGTTGCTCGGGGTGGGCACCGGTCAGCCGGGGCAGGTGCTGCGCGCGGCGCACGCGCCGCTGACACACACCGCCGAGGCGCTGGACCTGCTGCTCGGGGTGGAGGTGCCGGCCGGCACCGTCGAGCTGGGCGCGGCGGCCCGCGAGCACGACGGTCGCACGTTCGAGATCTGGCAGCCGGTGGACAGCTTCGCCGGGCTCGGCCCGCAGGCCAAGGCGTACCTGGTCGACCGCTGCTCCGGCACCGTCGTCTTCGCCCCGGCCCTCGACCTGCGACCCCCCGTCGGGGCGACCCCGCACGGCGAGGTCACCGCCGACGTGGCCGCACCGGCGAGCGCCGTACCGCCGGTGACCGTCGCGGCGGTGCCGCCGGCCGGACGGCAGGTCCGGCTCTGGTACCGCGCCGGTGGCGGGCCGACCGGCAACGTGGCGGCGGGCACGCTGACCAGCCTTCGTGACCCGCTACCCGGGGTACGCGTCGACAACCCCGCCCCGGCGGCCGGCGGCCGGGAGGTGGAGGCGCTGGAGTCGGTGCTGCTGCGCGGCCCGTACGAGTTCTTCGCCCAACAGCGGGCGGTCACCGCCCGCGACTTCGAGGTCCTCGCGACCAGCTCCGGCGCGGTGGCGCGGGCGCGGGCGTTCACCCGCGCGGCGGTGTACAGCTTCGCCCGCCCCGGTGAGGTCGAGGTGGTGCTGGTGCCGTACGTGCCGGACGCGGCCCGACCGGGCGGTCGGCTGCCGGTGGCGGTGCTGCGCGAGCACGAGGTGCCCGAGGCGCGACACCGGGTCGAGGCGGACCTGGAGGAACGCCGGATGCTCGGCATCCGCTCCCGGGCCAGCTGGGCGCGGTTCAAGGCGGTGTCGGTGCGGGCCCGGGTGGTGGTCCGCCGCGAGGAGGACGTGGACGCGGTCCGTCGCCGCATCCACGACCGGCTGCACCAGACGTTGAGCCCGCTGCCGACCGCGCTCAACCCGACCGGCTGGCCGTTCGGCGAGCCACTGCGGGCGTCAAACGTGTACCGGCTGCTGGAGCACGCCGAGCCGGGGGTGCGCTATGTCGAGTCGGTGCGGTTCGTGGTCGACGAGGCGCCCGACGCGAACGTCCGCGCCCTCGCCGTGGACCAGTACCAGCCGCGCACCTGGTACGCCGGGCGCGGCCCGGTGCTGTTCCGCTCCAGCAACGGCGGCGCGGGGTGGGAACCGGCAGGTCGCTTCGACGACGACGAGACGGTGCTGCGGGTGGCGCCCGCGCCCGCGCCGGTACGGCCGGGCATCGTCGCGCGTCCCGGCTCGGTGGCAGTGGTGACCCTGCGCGGCTCGGGCGGCTCCCGGGTGCATCTGAGCACCGACCTGGGCGAGTCGTGGTCGCTGCTCACCGACCTGGACTCGCGAATCTCCGACGTGGCCTGGCTGGACCGCGACGGCGCTGGCGCGCTGCTGGTGGCCACCGACACCGGCCTGTACGAGGTGTCGCTGCTGCCCGGGGCGGTGCCGTTGCAGATCCTGGTCGACCCGTCCGACGCCGACCGGGGCTTCTACGCGGTCCGCACGTTCGTGTCCGAGCGGGGCGCGCCGGGGGTGGCGGTGGCCGCGCAGGCCAGCTTCGGGGTGTACCTGTCGACCGGCGGCGGCCGACCCGGCAGCTTCAGCCACGTCGGTCTGGCCAACGTGGACAACCGGGTCCTCGCCGTGCAGTACGACGGCCCGGCCACCCTGCTGTGGAGCGGCGCCGGCGAACCGGATCCGAAGAAGCCCGGCCAGGGCTGCCACCGCACCCGGCTGTTCGAGTCCGACGTGAAGTGGCAGTCGATGCAGGCCGGGTGGCTGGGCGGCACCTGCCGGGATCTCGCGTTCACCGGTCAGCAGGCGGTGGCGGCCACGCAGAGCGGCGGGGTGCTGCGGCTGGACACCCTGGCCGCCCAGCCGCAGTGGCAGGCGGTGTCGGTCAACTGCGGGTTGCCGTTGCGGGACCGGACCCGGTTCGTGCCGGTCGACGCGATCGCGGTCAGCGGCCCGACGGCCGCCAGCGCGACAGCCGGCGGCACCGGCACGGCAGAGCGGTTGATCCTGGCCAGCGGCGAACGCGGCGTGCACCGCAGCGCCGACGCCGTCACCTGGACGCCCAGCGCCAACCAGGCCACCGCCGACGTGGTGACCGTCCCGGATACCTGGCTGCTCTGCTCCGGCGAGCACGACATCGAGGTGGTGCGCCAGGATGCGACGCTCGGCGATTGAACGGCTGCTGCCCGCCGCCTACCAGCGGGCCTGCGTGCCGGGCAGCGTGCTCTGGGCGCTGCTGGACGTGATGGAGGGGCTGCACGCCCCGGACGAGGCGATCCTCGCCGAGGTGGACGCGCTGTTCGACCCGTACCGGGCGCCGGACGGGCTGGTCGTGCGGTTGACCCGCTGGGTGGCGATGGACCACGTGGTGGCGTCGCCCCGGCCGGACACCCCGCTGCCGCTGCCGGTGGGTCGGCTGCGCGACCTGGTGGCCAACGCCGCCCTGCTGGCCCGCTGGCGCGGCACCCCGTACGGGATGCGCCGGGCCCTGGAGCTGGCCACCGGGATGTCGGGCTTCGCCATCGACGAGCCCCCCGAGCGGGCCTTCCACGTCGTGGTGCGGGTGCCGGTCGCCGCCGCCGGTCAGCTCGCCGTGATCACCCGCATCGTCGAGGCGGAGAAGCCCGCCTCGGCCACCGTCGAGATCGTCCTGGAAGAGGAGTCGTCATGACCACCGAATGGGCGGTCGTCGCCGCCGCCGAGCAGTTCACAGTCGACCCGCGCAACAGCGGTGAGCTGACCTTCACCGTCTCCAACCCGGGCAACGCGCCGGACACCGTGGTGTTCGACGTGGCGCCCGGTGACGGCTCCCAGCGGGCCTGGTTCACCGTCGCCGAACCCCAACGGGTGGTGCCCGGGCAGGGTTCGGTGTCGTTCCTGGTCAAGCTCGCCGTGCCGGCCGGCACCCCGCCCCGGCGCTACGACATGACCGGGTTCGCGTACTCGGCGAACACCGCGCCGGAGGAGAGTTCGCGCTCCAGCGGCCGGGTCACCTACGAGGTGCGGGCGGTCGCGCCGCCACGGCGTACCCCGTGGTTGTGGATCGCCGCCGCGGCGGCGTTGGTGCTGGTGGTGGTCGCCGTGGGGGTGGTGTTGCTGACCCGCGACGGCGAGCCGGCGCCCGGCGAGCCGCGGGTGGTCACCGTCGAGGCGGAGAGCCTGGTGGACGCCGCGGTGATCACGTCGCCGCAGAACAGCAAGGCGGCCGTGGGCGCGCAGCCCAACTGCTGCGGGGTGGTCTGGTCCGGGGACAAGCAGCTCTTCTTCACCGGGCTGGCGATCGGCGATCAGGTCACCGTGACGGTGCAGATCCCGGCCGACGGCACCTGGCGTTTCGCCGCGGTGCGGACCACTGCCTTCGACTACGCCAACACCGTCTTCGCCATCGACGGCACCCAGGTCGGCGGCACGTTCCTCGGCTTCACGCCGACGGTGCAGAAGACGGAGTTCCTGGACGTCGGCACGGTTCGACTCGCCAAGGGCCCCCACAAGGTCACGCTGCTGGTGGTCGGCAAGACGCAGGGCACGAACCGCTACTTCGCGGGCGTCGACGAGATCCGGTTCACCGAGATCGTGGCGCAGGCCGTGGCGCGATGAGTGGTCGGCAGAAGGCCCTGCTGGGGCTGTTCGCCGTCCTGCTCGTGGCGCTCTTCGTGGTCGCTGTCGGCGCGGGCCGCGACGACAGTGGTGATCCGGGGGCCCGGCACGGGTTCGTCGACCGGTTGGGCGCACTGGGCGGCGAGCGTTCCGCTGTGGATCCGGCGACGGTCAGCGCCGACTGCGCCGACGAGGCGGGCCGGCTGGTGTTCTCCGGCAGCTGCGCGGTGCGGGTGGCGGACCCGGGCGCGCTGCGCACCCTGGTGCTGCGCAGCGCGGCACGTTTCACTGTCGTCGCCCCGGCGCCCGGCGACGCCGACCTCACCATCCGCGACGAGGTCGAGCCGGCGGCGGACGGCACCGGCGCGGTGGCGAAGATCGCCGTCGATCAGGCCACCGAGGTGGGCCTGGTCTGCCCCGGCCTGGGCGGCTGCGCTGTCGTCGTGGCCACGTCCTGACCCGACCTGGACCGAGAGGAAGGTGCCGCCGTGGGTGACCTGCGCAAGCCGTTCCTGCTGCTGGCCATGCTCGCCATCGTCCTGGCGATCGGGGTGGAGCTCGGCGCTGGGCTGCTGCTCGGCGGCGCCGACGCCGGCGCGGCCCTCGCCGACAGCGCCGGAGCGCTGGACGTGGAGATCGACGACGTCTCCGGGGTCAGCGAACCGTCCGGTCGGGGCACCGGCTACCTGGCGCTGATCGACGCGGTGGCGGTCTGGAGCACCGGGCTGTTCTGCCTGGGCCTGCTGCTGCCCGAGCGCGTCCAAGGCCGGGTGCAGGGCGTCGCCAGCCTGATCTTCTCGATCATCCTGATCATCGTCGGACTGATCGCGCTCGTCGTCGCGTTCGTGGAGCTGTCCATCATGGTGTCGCTGTTCCTGGCCGTCCCGTTCGGCACCCTGGCGTACCTGGCGCTGTGGGGGTTCTTCCCGGTCGGCGAGGCGGCGGTGCTGCTCGGGCTGGTGCTGCTGCTCAAGCTGGTGTGGGCCGGGATGCTGGTGCTGGCCCAGCCGCGTTTCCTGCAGAACAAGGGCCTCGTCCTGCTGATCCTCACCACCCTGCTGTGCACGGTGGTGCTGGAGTTCCTGCACAACCTGGTGCCGGTGATCCTGGTCAGCATCGTCGACGACGTGGCGGCGTTGATCTTCGCGATCATCGCGATCATCTGGGGGCTGGTGCTGTTGATCGGCTCCATCCCGGCGATCGTCAAGGCCATCCGAGTCACCGCCGCCCTACCGACCCGTTGACGTTTGCCGTATCGGCAGCGCCCGGGTGGATTGTCTGTGACCCTGACGGCGTGGACAGGACGCCCGAGCGCGACGCCGTGGAGCTGCGCGTGCACGGCATCTCCGGCGTCACCGCCGAACGGATCCTCGACCACCCGATCGTGACCCGGGTCGCCGGGAACACGCACGCGGGCTTCTTCCGGCCCCGGCCGGGCAGCGGCACCGCCGGCGGGGCCACCGACGGAGTCGCCGTCGAGGCGTACCGCTGGGGTTCGCTGACCGCCGGCGCGGCGGTCCGCACGGCCTCGATGTTGCTGCTGCTGCCCTTCATGCTGAGCAACCTGGCGATCTGGCTCCGGCCGCCGGGGCACGACCGGTGGGGCCTGCTCGGCGTGCTGTGCCGGTTGCTCGCCGGCACCCTCACCGCCACGTTCGTGCTGGCGGCGGTGGGCGCCACGCTGGACCTGGTCGGCTGGCAGTGCGTGCCGTACCCGGGGTGCCGGGCCAGCCGCCCCTACCTCGCCTGGCTGCATGTCCTCCCGACCGGGCCCCGGCTGGCCCTGCTGTCGGTCGTACCCCTGGTGGCGCTGCGGGTCGTCTGGGCCATCAGCACCCGGTCGGCGCGGGCCTTCGAGGGGTTCGGCACGGCGTTGCAGCGTCCGCCGCGAGGCCGGAACGCAAGCCTCGCCGACGCCGGCTTCTGGCAGGACGAGCAGACCACCGGCTGGCTGCGAGAGCTCCACGTGGTGCTCGGCATAGGGACGTTGAACGTCGCCCTGCTCGCCGGCATCACACCGGGCGGCGTGGGCGCACCCGGTCACGACGTGCTGTTCGGGATCGCCGCCGGGCTGCTCATTGTCGCGGTGATCCTGCTCGCCCTGCCCGTGCCGCCGAACCCGGCGAGGGCCCGACGGCTCCTGCGCCCCCTCTGGGCGGCCACCGTGGTGGTGACCGTGTGCTGCCTCGGCGCGGCCACGCTCGCGGACCCGACACCGGCCGGCCTGGGCAAGCTGCCCGGGTACGAGGGCGCCGCCGCCGGGGTGGTCGCCACGCAGGGCGTCCTGCTGGTCGCGCTCACCGTCGTCACGTACACCCGTCAGCGTGCCGTCCGCGACGGCGAGCGCCCCGTCCTGCGCGGGCTCGGCACCCCGATCGTGGCGGCGGCGGCGGTGAGCATCGGCGCCGCCTTCACCGCGACCCTGGTCTACCGAGTCGCGGACACCCTCGACCACGGCGACATCCCCGATCCGATCCGGCCCAACCCGCCGATCATCGGCCCACTGGAACCGCCGGTGGCCTACTGGTGGGCGGCGCTCGCCGGGCTCGCCGCGCTGCTGATCGGCGCGGCGGTCACCTCGGTCACCCTCCTGCTGAGCCGGCGTCGGCGCCGGAGGCTGGCGGCGCGGATCATCGAACGGGACTACCCGGACGTGTCGGCGCAGGACGCGCACCGGCTACGCCTGGTCCGGGAGACCATCGCCCGGTCCCGGATCGTCGAGGAGTTGGGCCCGGTGCTGATCGCATTCCTGTTGATCGCGTCGCTCGGGCTGGCCACCGTCGCCTTCGACCTGATCGGGATCGGTCCCACCCAGCTCGCGGACCGCCTGGGCGGGCACGGTGGCGGCGCTGGCGTGATCGCCGCCTACGTCACCGACGCCGGCGTCTGGGTGATCAGCCTGCTGGTGCTCAGCCTCATGGTCCTCGGTTTCCGCGCGTACCGGTCGGCCCAGACCCGGCGGGTGGTGGCGGTGCTGTGGGACCTCGGCACGTTCTGGCCCCGGACGGTTCACCCGTTCGCGCCGCCCTGCTATGCCGCCCGCGCCGTTCCGGAGTTGGCGAAACGGGTCACCGGGCTCACCGCGCGGGGGCCGGTGGTCATCTCCGGGCACAGCCACGGCTCGGTGCTCGCCGCGGCCACCATCCTGCAACTACCGCCGTCCGTGCTGGCCCGGGTCTCGCTGTTGACCTACGGCTCGCCGCTGCAACGCACCTACTCGCGGCTCTACCCGGCGTACCTCGGGCCGCAAACCCTGCGCGACCTGGGCGGGCGGATCGGGTGGCGGTGGCGCAACCTGTGGCGCGACACCGACCCGATCGGCGGGCCGATCTTCCCTCCGGGCCCGCACGGCGCACCACCCGGCGTCGACATTCGACTGCGTGATCCGCGCAGCCTGACCGTCGACCCGGCGGACACCGTGCCGCCGCCGATCGAGGGACACTGGCCGTACCACACCCAGGCCGCGTACCAGGTGGCGATCCGTGAGCTGACCGACCGGTCCGGCTGACCACCGGGTCCGGGCGGGGTTCACACCACCGTCGCGACCAGTGCCGCTACCGCGTCCCGGTCGAGGGTCCCGTCGGCCACCCACACCTGGTACCGGCCGTGCCGGCTTCCACCGGCCGGCACCACCGCCGGGCGGTCGAACGCGAACGCCACACAGACCCCCGGATACATCCCGGTCCGCACGAACCACCGGTCGCCGCGGCCGAGGCCCGCGAAGACCAGTGTGTACGCCCCGCCGCCCGACCCGGCGCCGGTCAGCGCGAGCCACGGCGCCGCGCTGCCGTTGACCGTTTCCTCCCCGGCCGCGTCGGCGGTGAACACCGCCGGTTCGCCGTCGGCGGCGGCCCGCCAGAAGAACCCCCCGTAGCCGGCCCCGCCCGGGCGGCCGTTGGTGGCCGGGCTGCCCAGCCGGATCTCCCGGTCGTCCGGGGCGACGAGGACGGATTCCACATCGAGCCGCCAGGCGTCCGGCGCGACCACCGACGCGGCGAGCCACCTCCGCTCGGTCAGCAGCACCCCGCCGGCCCGGTCGCGCCACTGGAGGTCGTGCGCGTACCGGCCCGGTGACCGTTCGACCTCACCGGTGTGCGCGATGACGCCGTGGTCGTCCCGCCAGGTGTAGCCGACGTCGCGGACGTAGGTGCGCCCGCCCCAGAGGTTGCTGCCGTCGACGTCCTGCACGGCGAGGGACGCGCCGAGGTGCCACACGTGGTCGGCGGGGAGCGCGTCGGTGACCACCGTTCCGCCGAGCGTGCGTACCGGGTGCAGGTACGGTCGGGGCCCGTGCCGCGCGTCCAGCGCCGGGTCGAGCACGTACTCCGCGACCTCCGTTTCCCCGACCGTCAGCCGCACCGGCTCCCCGCTCACGGCAGCTCCCGGCGTCCGGCGACGGCGACCGAAACCGGCCGGCGGGCGTTGGGGTCGCCCGGTCTCTCCCGGCCGCCGAAGACGGCATCCGAGACCGGCCGGCGGACGGTGACGGCGTGCAGGGCGGCCACTGTGTAACCGGCGAGGATCGGCACCGCGACCGGCGTGACCAGGACGGTGAGCAGCCCGGCCAGCGCGACGACCCCGGTGAGCGCTGCCCAGCGGGTGGGCGCGTCGAGGCAGGCGCGGGCGGCGGACCGGGCCGAGGCCCGCCACCGCCCGCCCCCGTTTCCGCCCACCTCGACGACGACCAACCCGGCGTACCCGGCCAGGCCGGCCGCGATCAGCGCCGTCACGAGCAGCGCGGCCGGGCCGCCCGGCACCCGCCCGGTGGCCAGCGCCGCCAGGTCGGCGGCGAGCAGCGCCGCGCCGGCGAGCGCGAGCAGGCTGACCGGCACACCGGGCAGCACCGCGCTGCCGAACCGGCGCGCTGTCGTGCGCGCCGACGGCCAACTGCCGGTACGCGTCCAGTCGTGCACCGCCGCGCTGGCCGTGCCCGCCGCCGCGGCGGCGGTGAGCAGGGGCACCGCCGCGAGGGTCAGCAGGATGCCCAGCAGTGCCAGGTCGGCGGCGTCGCGGGCGACGTCGCGCCAGTCCCGTCGCCCGCCGGTGTCCGGGGGTTCAGCCCTTGATGCCACTGGTGTTGATCCCCTCGACGAGCATCCGCTGGAACGCGACGAAGAACAGGAAGACCGGCAGCAGCGACAGCACCGACATGGCGAACATCGGGCCGACCGCGCTCTGGCTGGTCGAGTCGATGAACAGGGTCAGCGCGACCGGAACCGTGTAGTCCTCCAGTTGGGACAGGAAGACCAGCTGGCGGAAGAAGTCGTTCCACGTCCAGATGAACGAGAAGATCGCCGTGGTGACCAGCGCCGGGCGGCTCAGCGGCAGGATGATGTGCCGGAAGATGCCGAACGGGCCGGCGCCGTCGATGCGGGCCGCCTCGTCCAGCTCCCGGGGGACGCCCCGCATGAACTGCACCATGAGGAAGACGAAGAACGCCTCGGTGGCCAGGAACTGCGGAATGAGCAGCGGCAGGTACGGCCAGTCACCGCCGACCAGCCCGAGCGTGCGGAACAGGATGTACTGCGGCACGATCAGCACGTGCTGGGGTAGCAGCAGCGTGCCGATCATGACGGCGAACCACATGCCACGCAGCCGGAACCGCAGGCGGGCGAAGGCGTACGCGGCCAGCAGGCAGGAGAGCCCGTTGCCGATGACGGTGAGCAGACTGACCATGGCGCTGTTGAGGAAGAACCGGCCGAAGCTGACGTCGAAGTTGGACCACCCGGCGGTGTAGTTGCCCGGCGTGAACCGCTCGGGCAGCAGCCCGACGTTGTTGACGATCTCCTCCTGGGACTTCAGCGAGGTGCCCACCATCCAGATCAGCGGGTAGAGCACCACGACGACGATCGCCACCAGGATCAGCAGTCGCAGCACTGGCCGTCCGCCGGGTCGTCGGCGCGCGGTCGGCGGCGCTGCGGTCGGCGTTGCGGTCGTCGGGGTCACCGTCACCATCACCGGTCCTCCCCGTCGGAGTAGTGCACCCAGAACCGTCCGGTGCTGAAGAAGATCGCGGTGATGACCGCGATGGCGAGCAGGAACACCCAGGCCATCGCCGAGGCGTAGCCCATGTTGAGGTCGGTGAAGCCGGTGATGTAGAGGTTCAGCGTGTACATCAGGGTGGAGTCGACCGGGCCGCCGGTGCCGTTGCTGAGCACGAACGCTGCGGTGAAGCCCTGGAAGCCGTTGATGGTCTCCAGCACCAGGTTGAAGAAGATGACCGGGGAGAGCATCGGCAGGGTGACGTTGCGGAACTGACGGAACCGGCCGGCCCCGTCGACCGACGCGGCCTCGTACAGCTCGGTGGGCACCTGCTTGAGCCCGGCCAGGAAGATCACCATCGGTGCGCCGAACTGCCAGATGGCCAGCACCATCAGGGTTTCCAGGGCCCAGTCGGGGTCGTTTACCCACGGTTTGCCGGTGATGCCGAAGAGGCTCAGCAGCGAGTTGAACGCGCCCTCGCGGTTGAACATGTTGACCCAGACGATGGCCAGCGCGACGCTGCCGCCGAGCAGGGACGGCAGGTAGAACAGGCCGCGGAACAGCCCGACGCCGCGCCAGGCACGGTTGAGCAGCAGCGCCACGCCGAGCGCCGCGGCCAGCTTCAGCGGTACGGCGATCAGCGCGAAGGTCAGTGTGACCCGCACCGCGTGCCAGTACGACGGGTCGGCGGTGAACATCCGTTCGTAGTTGGCCAGCCCCACCCACTCCACCTCGGAGAAGGGGGTGAGGATGTCGTAGTTGGTGAAGCTCAGGTAGAGCGACAGCAGCATGGGGATTGCCGTGACACCCATCAGGCCGATGAGCCACGGCGACAGGAAGACGTACCCCGCCAGACCTTCGCTGTGCCGGAAGCGTCCGGGCCCACGCCTCTCAGCGTGGGCCCGGCCGGATCCGGGGCCGCGTCGGGTCGGGTCGGGTGCCGTGGTCAACGCCACGAACAGCTCCTCTCCTCGCCTGTTCGGGCGGTCAGGCGATGGCGGACTTGCACGCCTCGATGAACTGAGCGGCGGCCTCGGCGGTGGTGGCCCGGCCGTACTGCGCGTTCTCGGCGGCCTTGATCAGCTCGGAACGGACCTTGCTGTGTCCCTTGATCGGCACCTGCGGTGACTTGCCGAACTTCTGGGTCAGCTCCGCCTCGACGGCGATGGACTGCTTCATGGCCGGGTCGGTGGTGTCGTCGCTGACCACGCGGCGCAGGTCCTGGTTGGACGGCAGCCCGCGGTCGGTGCCGAGCAGCTTGACCGCCTCCTGGTCGTTGTTCAGGAAGTTGATCACGTCGACCGCGACGTCCTTGTTCTTGCTGCCCTTGAACACCGACCAGTACATCGAGGCTCGGGCCCACTGCGCGCTCGGGTCACCGGGGTAGGCGATCACGCCCAGCTCGTCCTTGGTGTTCTTCTTCAGGTCCGGCATCTGGTTGGCCCAGACCCAGGAGGTCGCCGACTTGCCGGTGACCACCAGCTGCTTGGTGATGTCGCTGGAGTTGCCCTCGTGGATGACGTCGGCGGTCGGGGTGGCCTTGCGGTCCCGGGCGCCCTTCCACAGGTCGAACCACTTGGTCACGTCCTCGGCGGTGAAGCCCAGCTCCTTGCCCTTGTAGAGGTCCTTGCCCTGTTGGCGCAGCCAGACCCAGAACGCCTTGTAGTCGGCGCTCGGGTCCTGGGTGCCGGGCACCTTGGTCTTGGCGGTGACCTGCTCGGCCCAGGCGATGTGCTCCTCCCACGACATTCCGGTGGTCGGCTCGGGCAAATTGTTAGTGGTCAACAGCGTCTTGTTGTAGACCAGGCCCTGGGTGTTCTCCCCGGCGGCCAGACCGGCGAGCTTGCCGTCGACAACGCCGTACTGCCAGAGGCTCTCGGGGAACTTGGAGGTGTCCAGCTTCCCGGACTTCTGGTACGAGGTCAGGTCGAGCGTGGTGTTGCGGGCCGCGTACTCGGCCAGGTAGTTGTCGTCGATCTGGAACAGGTCCGGCGGGTTGCCGCCGGCGGTGAGCGTGGCCAGCTTGTCGAAGTAACCCTGGTTGGCCTGCCAGGTCTTCTCGAACGTCACGTTCGGGTGCTTCTTGGTGTAGAGGGCCAGGGCGTCCTCGGTCAGCTTGGCCCGGGCGTCGCCGCCCCACCAGAAGATGGAGAGCTTGACCGGGGCGTTCGGGTCGGCGGCGCCGCCGCCGTCGTCGTCTCCGCAGGCCGCGGCGCCGAACATCAGCGGTGCGGCGACCGTCACGGCGAGCAGGCCACGCAGCAGGCGCCGCCGAGGCAGCGGGGTACGGTGGGCGCGCCCGACGGGCGCGTCAGTGGTGGGGGGCGTTGCGGGGTGCATGTGCGCTCACTCCTCGGCATTAGGAGGCGACGGCGTCACCGGTGGCCGTAGTCGGGATGCCCGGGTCCGCAGGGCAATGCGGGCCCGGGCCACGTGGTGCGGCCAGGGGACGTGCCGGTCGGGCGTACGGGCCCGGGCCGGTCGAGTCGCGGATGACCAGGTCGGTCTGGAGCATTACCTGTGCGGTGGTACGACGGACGCCGAGCGCTGTGCCGGCACCGGACCCCCGCGCACCGCGCGGTGACTCGATGTCCTGTTGCAGCAGCATGTCAACGGCCGTCCGGCCGGCGGCCCCGGTGGGTGTGGCCACCGTCGTCAGTTTGGGGCGGGTCAGCCGGCTCAGGGTGATGTCGTCGACCCCGACGACGCTCACCTCCTGCGGCACCCGGACCCCGAGCGCGTCCAGCCCTTCGATCAGGCCGATCGCCATCAGGTCGTTGTAGGCGAGCACTGCCGACACGCCACTGCGTCGCACCTGCTCGGCGACGGCGGAGCCGCCGACCTCGGTGGGCGCGTTGGGGCCGAGCATGGTCAGCTCCGCGCCGCCGGCTCGGGCGGCAGCGCCGGCGGCACGGCGCATCTCCCGATTGGTCCACGAGCTGCGCGGGCCACCGAGCAGCGCGATGTTGCGGTGCCCCAGGCCGATGAGGTGCTCGATCGCCGACCGGGCGCCCTGACCGACGTCCATCAGCACGCAGGGCAGGCCGGTCACCTGGCGGTTCACCACGACCAGTGGCACCTCGCGGCTGAGCTGCTCGATCAGGCTGTTGCTCATCCGAGGGCTGCAGAGCAGCACGCCGTCCACCTGCTTCGCCAGCGCGTGGACCAGCTCTTCCTCGGCGGTCGGGTCCTCGTTGGTATCGGCCACGAAGACGTGGTAGTCGCGGTGGCGGGCCTGACTCTCCGCCGCCTTGATCAGCGGCGGGAAGAACGGGTTCGCGATGTCCGCGATGATCAGCCCGATGTTGTGCGTCCGCCCGGTGATCAGGGCCCGGGCGGCGCGGTTGGGCCGATAGCCCAGATCCTCCGCGCAGGCCAGCACCCGGACCCGGGTCTCCGGGTTGACCAGGTGTGGAGCGGAGAAGGTGCGCGACACGGTGGAGATGTGCACACCGGACGCCCGTGCGACGTCCCGGATGGTGACTGGCACGGCGGCCCCTTCGTCCGATGTGGTGGCGGTCACGTAGGTGTGGCCCATTAATGCAAACGGTTGCGCCAGTGTCAACGGTCAATGATTACGGCTTCGTTGCACCCACACTCCCCTTGGTCACCTGCGGCCCCCCAAACGCTGACAAATGACGCCGATCACGCCGTCGTCGTTGACGCGAACGGATCGATCGTGATTACTTCATTGCAAACCTTTGCAGCACCACGGGAGGCGACCGCATGTCACCGAGAGCCGCCGGCCGAGTCCGGTACGCCGTCGTGGGCACCGGCGCGCGGGCCGAGATGTTCGTCCGGGCGCTGGTGCTCGACCACGCCGACACCACCGAGCTGGTCGCCTTCGCCGACGTCAACCAGGCCCGGATGGACGCGCACAACCGCTGGCTCGGCGAGCTGGGCCATCGCCCGGTGCCCACGTACCCGGCCGGTGACTTCAAGGCCATGCTGGACTCCGAGCGCGTCGACGTCGTCCTGGTCACCAGCGTGGACGTCACCCACGACGAGTACGTGGTGGCCGCGCTGCGCGCCGGCCGGGAGGTCGTCACCGAGAAACCGATGACAGTGGACGTGGCCCGCTGCCGGCGGATCCTGGACACTGTCACCGACACCGGTGGGCGGGTGACCGTCGCGTTCAACTACCGCTACAACCCGCTGCACGAACAGGTTCGCCGGCTGCTCGCCGAGGGCGCGGTCGGCGAGATCGGCTCGGTGCACTTCGAGTGGTTGCTCGACGTCCGCCACGGCGCCGACTACTTCCGCCGCTGGCACCGTGACAAGGCCACCTCCGGCGGGCTGATGGTGCACAAGGCCAGCCACCACTTCGACCTGGTCAACTGGTGGCTGGCCGCCACGCCCGTCGAGGTGTACGCGGCCGGCCGGCTCTTCTTCTACGGCCAGGACGGTCGCCGGCACGGCTACGCCCGCGACTACGACCGGGCGCACGGCTCCCCCGCCGCCGCCGACGACCCGTTCGCGCTGCGGCTGGACGCGCACCCCCGGCTGCGCGAGCTGTACCTCGACGCCGAGGCCGAGGACGGCTACCAGCGCGACCGCAACGTCTTCGCGCCCGGGGTGAGCATCGAGGACGACATGGCGGTGCTGGCCCGCTACTCCACCGGCGCCACCATGACCTACCACCTCACCGCGTACGCGCCCTGGGAGGGCTACCGGGTGATGGTCAACGGCAGCCGTGGCCGACTGGAGCTGGACGTGGCCGAGAACGACTTCGTCGACCGGGGCACCGCCGGCGCGGTCAAGGGCGCCGCCCTACACGGCGCCGAGGCGCCGGCCGAGGGCGGCGGTGCGACGCTTACCCTGCGCCCGTTCTGGGCCCCGCCCCGGCAGATCCCGGTGGAGGGTCGCAGTCGGCACGGGCACGGCGGCGCTGACGCCCGGATGACCGGGGTGCTCCTCGGCGGTCAACCCGACCCGTTGGGCCGCGCCGCTACCGCCGACGACGGCGCGTTGGCACTGCTCACCGGTCTGGCCGCCAACCGGTCCATCGAGACCGGCCGACCCGTCCGTGTCGCCGACCTGCTCACCCCCCGCTGACACAGGAGACGAGGAGCCCCACTCCGTGCCCACGTTCGACCACACCGACCTGCTCCTGCCGCCCGAGCCGGGCCAGCGCGCGCTGGCCCGGGAGCTGTACGCCCTGGCGGCGGAGCAGCCCATCATCTCGCCGCACGGGCACGTCGACCCGGCCCTGCTCGCCGAGGACCGCCCCTTCCCGGACCCGGCGCAGTTGCTCATCGTGCCCGACCACTACCTGACCCGGATGCTGCTCAGTCAGGGCGTACCCCCTGCGGATCTGGGGGTGCCCACCCGCGACGGCAGCCCGGTGGAGACCGACGGCCGGGTGATCTGGCGACGCTTCGCCGCGCACTGGCACCTGTTCCGGGGCACCCCGTCGCGGCTATGGCTGGAGCAGACCTTCCGCACCGTGTTCGGGGTGCACACCCCGCTTCGCCCGAGCACCGCCGACGCCCTCTACGACGAGATCGCGGCCCGGCTCGCCGAGCCGGACTTCCGGCCCCGGGCGCTGTTCGAGCGGTTCAACATCGAGGTCCTCGCGACCACCGAGTCGCCGCTGGACGACCTCGCGCAGCACGCCAAGCTGGCCGCCGACGGGTGGGGCGGGCCGGGCGGCCGGGTGGTCACCACGTTCCGCCCGGACGACGTGGTGGACATGGAGTTCGAGGGCTGGTCGACGAACGTGGACCGGCTCGGCGATCGGGCCGGCGAGGACACCGGCACGTACACCGGCTACCTGGCGGCGCTGCGGGCCCGACGCGCCGCGTTCATCGCCGCCGGCGCCACCTCCTCCGACCACGGCCACCCCACCGCGCGCACCCTGGACCTGACCCCGGCCGAGGCCGAGCGGCTCTACGACCGGGGCCGGCGCGGCGAGGCCGACGCCGACGACGCGGAGGCGTTCCGGGCGCACATGCTCGTGGAGTTCGCCCGGATGTCGCTCGACGACGGCCTGGTCATGCAGCTGCACCCCGGCGCGGTGCGCAATCACAACCGGTGGTTGCACGCCCGGCACGGCCGCGACGTCGGCGGCGACATCCCGCAGGCCACCGAGTACGTGCACGCGCTCGCCCCGCTGCTGGAGCGCTACGGCAACGACCCCCGGCTGCGCCTGGTGCTCTACACCCTCGACGAGGACACCTTCACCCGCGAGTTGGCGCCCCTCGCGGGCGGGTACGCCGCGCTGCTGCTCGGCGCGCCCTGGTGGTTCCTGGACTCCCCTGAGGTGCTGCGCCGGTTCCGGGAGACGGTGACCGAGAGCGCCGGCTTCTACAACACCACCGGGTTCGTCGACGACACTCGGGCGTTCTGTTCCATCCCGGTACGCCACGACGTGGCCCGCCGGGTGGACGCCGGCTTCCTGGCCCGGCTCGTCGCCGAGCACCGGCTGCCGATGGACGAGGCCGCCGAGACCATCGTGGACCTGGCGTACCGGCTGCCCAAGCGGGTCTTCAACTTCGGAGGACACCAGCAATGACCGTCACCATCACCTCCGTCGAGGTGCACGACGTGCGGTTCCCCACCGCCGCCCGGGGCGACGGCTCCGACGCGATCAACCGGGGTGACTACTCGGCGACGTACGTGGAGCTGGGCACCGACGCCGGCCCGACCGGCGCCGGGTTCACCTTCACCAACGGTCGGGGCAACGAGATCACCTGCGCGGCGGTGCGCGCCCTGGCGCACCACGTCCAGGGCCGCACCATCGAGGAGATCACTGCCGAGCCGGTGGCGTTCTGGCGCTCGCTCAGCGCCGATGTGCAGCTGCGTTGGCTGGGCCCGGAGAAGGGCGTCATCCACATGGCGACCGGCGCGCTGGTCAACGCGGTGTGGGACCTGCGGGCCACAGTGGCCGGCAAGCCGATGTGGCGTTTCCTCGCCGATCTGCCCACCGACGACCTCGTGGCCAGCGTCGACTTCCGGCACATCACCGACGCGCTCACCCCGGACGAGGCGGCCGCCATCCTCGACAAGGGACGTGACGGGCTGGCCGACCGGTTGGCCACAGTCGACCGTGACGGTTTCCCGTCGTACACCACCTCGGTCGGGTGGCTCGGCTACCCCGACGACAAGGTGCGGGCGCTGACCCGGCAGGCGTACGCCGACGGCTGGCGGGCGATGAAGATGAAGGTCGGCGGCCCGCTCGCCGACGATCTGCGGCGGGCCCGGATCATCCGGGAGGAGATCGGCCCGGACGCGCTGTTGATGATGGACGCCAACCAGGTCTGGGACGTCGACGAGGCGATCACCGCGATGGCGGCGCTGACCGAGGTGGACCCGTACTGGATCGAGGAGCCCACCCACGCCGACGACATCCTCGGGCACGCCCGGATCGCCCGCGCGGTGACCGAGTTGAGCGCCGGACGGTGCCGGGTGGCCACCGGGGAGGTGGCCGCCAACCGAGTGATCTTCAAACAGCTGCTCCAGGCCGAGGCGATCGGGGTGATGCAGGTCGACGCCTGCCGGGTCGGCGGCGTCAACGAGGTCCTGGCCGAGCTGCTGCTGGCGGCGAAGTTCGGCGTGCCGGTCTGCCCGCACGCCGGCGGCGTGGGCCTCTGCGAGTACGTCCAGCACCTGGCGATCTTCGACTACCTGAGGGTGGGCACCGGTCTGGACGGTCGGATGATCGAGTACGTCGACCATCTGCACGAACACTTCGTCGATCCGGTGCGGACCCGCGGTGGCCGCTACCTGCTGCCCGAGCGGCCCGGTTACAGCGCCACCATGAAGCCCGCGTCGATCGCCGAGTTCCGCTTCCCGGACGGTCCGGCATGGCGGTGACCGTCGGGGCCTCCCGGCTCGGCCTGGGCATGCTGCGCCGGTTGCCCGCCGAGGCCCGCCCGCTGATCCGGCCGGGCACCGTGCCGACCGGCGTCGTACACCTGGGGTTGGGCGCGTTCCATCGCGCCCACCAGGCCGTCTTCACCGAGGCGGCGGTCGGCGCGGCCGGCGGTGACTGGGGCATCGTGGCCGTCGCCCCGCGCAGCACCGCAGTGGTCGAGGCGATCGCCGCGCAGGACAACCTGTTCAGCGTCAGCGCCCTCTCCGCGGCCGGCAGCTCCACCCGGGTGGTGGGCGCCCTCAGCGGTGTCCGGCACGCGCCCAGCGACCCGGACGCCGTGGTGGCGTTGCTCGCCGACCCGGCGGTGCGCGTGGTGACCCTGACCGTCACCGAGAAGGCGTACCAACTCGACCCGGTGACCGGCCGCCTGTCCCCGGACTCGGCGCTCGCCGCGGACCTGGCCGGCGGCGGAGCGCCGACCACGGTGCCGGGGCTGCTGCTGCGCGGGCTGGCCGCCCGGGCCGCAGCGGACGCCGGGCCGGTGGCCCTGGTGAGCTGCGACAATCTGCCGGCCAACGGTCGACGACTGCGCGGCATGCTCGACCAGGCGGTCGGCCGGGCCGGCGGGGTGCCCGCCGGGCTGGTCGAGTGGGTGGCCGGCAACGTCACCTGCCCGGGCACCATGGTGGACCGGATCGTGCCGGCCAGCACCCCGGAGACGATCGAGGCGGCCCGGCGGGCGCTCGGCGTGACCGACCTGGCCGCGGTGGCCGCCGAGCCGTACGCGCAGTGGGTGATCGAGGACGACTTCCCCGGCGGTCGGCCCGGCTGGGAGTTCGCCGGGGCGGTGCTGACCGACGACGCCGGCCCGTGGGAGCGGTTGAAGCTGCGCGCCCTCAACGGGGTGCACTCCGCCATCGCGTACCTCGGAGCGTTGGCCGGTCGGGAGACGATCGCCGACGCGCTGGAGATCCCGCACCTGCGTGACGTGCTGCGCCGGCTGATCGCCGAGGACGTGGCGGCCAGCTTCACCCCACCGGACGGGGTGTTGGTGGTCGACTACGGCGAGCAGGCCCTCGCCCGGTTCGGTAACCCGGCGATCCACCACCGCACCCTCCAGGTGGCGATCGACGGCTCCCAGAAGCTGCCGCAGCGCGTCCTGCACACCATCGCCGACCTGCGCGCGACCGGGCGGTCCGCGCGCTGGGGCGCGCTGGTCGTGGCGTCCTGGTTGCGCTTCGCGCTGGGGTACGCCGACGACGGCCGGTCGTTGCCGTTCCAGGACCCCCTGGCCGGGCCGATCCGGGCCGCGCTGGACGCCGGGGCGCAGAGCCCGGCGGGCGCTGTCGACGCGGTCTTCGCGCTGCGCGACGTCATCCCGATCGAGGTGGCCGAGGACGACGAAGTCCGCGCCGACGTGATCGCCTGGCTGACCGCGTTGGAGCGGCACGGCGTCGAGGCCACCCTGGCCGGTGCCCGGTGACCGGGTCCACCCGGACCGGCCGGCGGTGAGCGGGGCAACCCCGCCGCCCCGGGTGGCGGTGATCGGGGCCAACGGGCACGGTCGCTGGCACCGGCGGGTGATCGCGCCCCTGCACGACGCCGGTCGGTTGCGGTTGGTCGCCCTGGTCGACGTCCGACCGGTGGAGGACGACCCGGCCGCCCCGGTGCCGCCCGGGGTGGCGGTGTTCACTGACCACCGGGCGATGCTCGCCGCCACCCGACCGGAGGTGGTGGTGATCTGCACGCCGCCGCACACCCACCTGGCGATCGCCCGTGACGCCCTGGCCACCGGCGCGGACCTGCTGCTGGAGAAGCCGCCGGTGCTGTCGTTGGCCGAGCACGAGGAGCTGACCTGGGCCCTCACCGCCGCCGGTCGGGTGGCCCAGGTCGGTTTCCAGGCGCTCGGCTCGGCGGCCCTCACCGCGCTGACCGACGCGCTGGCCGCCGGCCGGTTGGGCACTGTCACCGGCATCTCCACCATCGCCGCCTGGCAACGGCCGGACGCCTACTACGCCCGCTCCCCCTGGGCCGGTCGACGGAGTGTGGACGGCCGGCCGGTGCTGGACGGCGCGCTCGTCAACCCGCTCGCGCACGCGGTGATGCAGTGCCTGGCGATCGCCGAGGCGCTCGCCGGGGCAACGCCGTGGCCGGTCGCGATCGAGGTGGAGCGCTACCGGGTCCGTCCGATCGAGGTGGAGGACACCGCCGTGTTGCGGGTCCGGTTCCGCGCCGGGCCGCCGGTGCTGGTGGCGGTGACCCTGGCCGCCGAGGAGTTCGTGGCGGGCGAGGTGGTGGTGACCGGTACGGCGGGGCAGGCGGTGCTGGAGTACCCGACCGACCGGCTGCGTCTGCCCGGGGACGTGGTGACCCGCCGGGTGCCGGGGCGGCTGGGGCTGCTGGAGAACCTGCTCGCCCACCGGGTCGACCCGGTGGGCGTGCCACTGATCGCACCGCTGGCCCGTACCGCGCCGTTCACCGCGCTGCTGGACGCGTTGCGGCCCGCGCCGGAGCCCCGGCTGCTCGACGGCGAGCTGGTGACCATCCTCGGCGAGGGCGGGGAGCGGGTCCGGCACCTGCGGGGCGTCGTCGACGTGTTGCGCCGGGCGGCCGAGCGGGGGGCGCTGCCGAGTGAGCTGGGGGTGCCGTGGGCGTCCGGCGCGTACCGCGCCGAGCTGGCCGGATAGCGGCAGACACCACCTGGGACGGACCACCACCACAAACGAACGGAGTGAGTCGATGCGCAGAATCCTCGGCGGCGCCACAGTGGTCGCCCTTCTCCTCGGCGCCGCGCCGGCCGCCGCCGCTGCCCGTCCGGACGTCCCGTCCGCCGACCGGCTCTCCTGGTTGGCCGACCACCTGGGCCGGCAGACGCTGCCCGAGCGGGACGGTTGGGCGGCCGACGGCCCCGGCACCACCGGCGGCTCGACGGCCACCCCCGAGCGGACCCGGGTGGTCCACGACCGGGCGGAGCTGGTCGCCGCGCTGGGCGGCGACAATGCCGGCAACGCCGCCGACGCCACCCCGAAGCTCATCTACGTCGACGGCGCCATCGACGGCTTCGAAGGGCCCGGCGGCACGCCGCTGAGCTGCGCCGACCTGGCCGACCCGGCCTACCGGTTGGACGCCTACCTGGCCGCGTACGACCCGGCGGTGTGGGGACGGGTGCCACCGAGCGGGCCGCTGGAGGAGGCTCGGGTGCGCTCGGTGACCAATCAGACCCGGCAGACCCAGATCAACGTCGGGCCGAACACCACCATCGTCGGGCTGCGCGGCGCTCGACTGACCGGGCTCACCCTCATGATCGACCGGGCGACGAACGTCATCGTCCGCAATCTGACCCTCGTCGACGCACGGGACTGCTTCCCCGCCTGGTCTCCGACCGACGGTGAGGCAGGCAACTGGAACAGCCAGTATGACCAGATCTCGGTACGCCGCAGCGAGAACGTCTGGGTCGACCACAACACCTTCACCGACGGCGACAACCCGGACAGCGCCCAGCCGGTGTACTTCGGTCGGCCGTACCAGGTGCACGACGGATCGCTGGACGTCACACACACCGCCAGCCTGGTCACCGCCTCCTGGAACCGCTTCACGGGTCGGGACAAGCTGCTGTTGATCGGCTCGTCCAACACCGTCGGCCCGGACGTGGGCCGGCTGCGGGTCACTCTGCACCACAACCTCTTCGACGGCGTCCTACAACGGCTGCCCCGGGTGCGTTTCGGTCAGGTCGACGTCTACAACAACCACTACCGACTCGGCGGGGACGACTTCCAGTACGCGCTCGGCGTCGGTGTCCAGTCGGCGATCTACGCGCAGAACAACTTCTTCACACTGGATGCGGCGGTCGACCCGGCGGACCTGCTCTACGACTGGGGCGGCACCGCGGTGACCGAGCGAGGCTCCTGGGTCCGCCAGGGCGGCGGGGCGGCCCGACCGGTCGACCTGCTGGCGGCGTACAACGCGACTCATGACCCCGACCTGGCCGCGGACGCGGGCTGGACGCCCACCCTGCGCCGCGACCCCGTCCTGCCGGCGCCGCTGGTCCCCCTCCTGGTGGGCCCGCTCGCCGGCGCCGACCGGCTGCCGATCTGACGGCTCGGCACGCCCGCAACTCGCGGTCGGGTCGGCGACGTACGGGCTCATCGATGTGGGGAAGATCGGCTATAAGTGACGCATGGACTTCCCGCCGCACCTGGGCAGCATGCCGATGCACGCGATCACCGAGATCCACGGCGAACCGGGCCTGCTGGAACGTTTCCGGTTGGAGGTCCAGCAGTTCGACGACGCCGCCCGGGCGCGGTTGACCGCCGCGCTCGACCTCGCCGCCGAACTGCACCGCGACGATCGACGCGTCCGCGAGCCGTACCTGAACCACCTGCTGCGGGTGGCGATCAGGCTGATGCACCACTACCAGGTGCGGGACGTGGACGTGATCGTCGCCGGTCTGCTGCACGACGCGGTGGAGGACCATCCGGTCGAGCTGGCCGGCGGCGACCCCGGCACCGACCCGACCGGGGCCGCGCTGGCCGGGCTCGCCGCGCGGTTCGGACCACGGGTGGCCACCCTGGTCGCCGCGGTCACCAACCCGGTGTACGACCCCGAGCGGGACCGCAACGCGCAGTACCGGGAGCATCTGGCGGTCAGCCTGGACCGGGAGCCCTGGGCCCGGGTGATCAAGGTGTCGGACTTCACCGACAACGGAGTGGGCGTGATCCACACGGTCGGGCCGAAGGTGATCTCGTCGGCCCGGAAGTACCGGCCGCTGGTGCCGCTGTTCCGGGACCTGATCGGCCGGCCGGACACCCCGTTGTCGCCAGCGGTGAAGCGGCACATCTTCGGCCAGCTGGACCTTGCCGAGGAGCGGTTCAGCGCCATCCTGGACCAGCCCGCCCCGCACTGACCCGTTTCCAAATCACCCGACCGGGTTCCGTGACAAGTTCTCAGATCTGCGAGGAAGCCCCGGGCCTTACGGTTGGTTTGCGCCAGATGAGAGGAAATGCCCCTCTCGGTTCATTTTTCGGGCGTGTCACCAATCGAGAGGATTCGGACCATGCGCGACCTTTCCCGTCGTGATCTGCTCAGGGCGACGGCCGTCGGCGCCGGAGCGGTCGCTATCCCGAGCGTGATCACCGGCAGCTCGGCCATCGCGGCCGACGGTCCCGGGTGGCCCTCCGACACGAAGTTCCCGCCGGCGCAGCTGACCGGCCGGATCGTCCGCCCGCAGAGCCCCAACTACGCGGAGGCCAGCCTCGGCTGGGACGAGCTGTTCGTGCACTATCCGCTGGTCATCGTCTTCGCTCAGGAGACCCAGGACGTGGTCAACGCGCTCACCTGGGCGCGACAGCACAACGTCGCGCTGCGGGTACGCAGTGGTCGGCACAACCTGGAAGGCTGGTCGAACGTCGACAACGGCATCGTGATCGACGTCAGCGAGCTGAAGGACGTCCACATCGACACCGCCACCCGCACGGCAAAGGTCGGCGCGGGGCTCACCCAGTCGGAGGCGGTGACCGCCCTCGGGGAGCACGACCTCGCGGCGACGACGGGCACGGAGGGGACAGTGGGCCTTTCCGGCGCCACCCTCGGCGGCGGCCTCGGTTTCTTCACCCGCTACCTCGGGATGGCCTGCGACAACCTGATCGGCGCGGAGATCGTCGTGGCGGCGGGCGCCGACGGGGCGAGAGTGCTCCAGGTCGACCCGTGGAACTACTCGGATCTTCTCTGGGCGCTGCGCGGAGCGGGCAACGGCAACTTCGGGATCGTCACCTCCCTGACCTACAAGGTCGCTCCGGTCACCAGCGTCGCATATTTGCAGGTGACCTGGCCCGGTCTCGACGACCTGCACGAGGTCTTCGACACCTGGCAGCGCGTCGCACCCTTCACCGACCCGCGTCTCGGCAGCCAGATCGAGGTCCACCCGACCGAGATCCTGTTCTTCGCGGTGCTGGCGGACGGATCCGAGGCGGAGGCCAGGGAGTTGCTGGCGCCGATCCTGTCGATCGGCAACCCCACTGTCACTGTGCAGACCGGCAACTGGGGCGACGTCTACGCCGGCTTCCAGACCCCGAACGAGGACGACCCGGCGAACTGGAAGTTCTTCTCCCAGTTCACCCGCGAGCCGTTCCCGGAGGAGGCGGTCAGCATCGTCCGTGAGTTCATGGAGAAGGCGCCCTCACCCGACAGCAACTTCTTCACCCAGGCCTTCGGCCGGGGAGCGCAACGACAGGAGCCCTTCGGCGGCTCGGCGTTCCCGCACCGCGACGCGCTCTTCTACTCGGAGCCCGGCGCGGGCTGGGGCAAACGCGGCGAACCCGACAGCGACGATGCCATCACCCCGATCGCCCAGACCTGGATCGCCGAGTTCAGCCAGGCGCTGCGGCCCTACGTGGACGGCGCCTACGTGAACGTGCCGAACATCGGCATGGCCGAGTGGGAGAAGGCCTACTGGGGGCACAACTTCCCCCGGCTGCGCAAGATCAAGGCGAAGTACGACCCGCACAACGTCTTCCAGTACGAGCAGAGCATACCGCCCGCGACGCACTGACCGGATGCCCGGCGGTGCGGGGTGACAGCGACCCGCACCGCCGGGCCACCAACCTCGCGCCCGGGACGGATCGAATCACCGGTCAGGACGGCGCGGTCTCGTTGAGGACGACACGCAGCGGGTGCGGGGCGCTGGTGGCGAGGTCGCCGAGCACGGCGAGCAGCAGACCGTGCTGATCGGACGGCTCGTCGACGAGCAATTGGCCGGCGTCGGTGATCAACACTGTGAGCGGGCCGGCATCGAGCCGGTCCCGGAGCACGTCGGAGAGGGCGTCCCAGGTCTCCCCCAGGTACGCCGGCAGGGCCAGCACAGCGGCGAGCGCGGCGAAGAACCCGGCCCTGGTCCGCGTCGTCGCTCCGGCCAACACCACAGCGCCGGGCACGTCGAGGTCGCCGTCGTGGCAGACGATCAGCCAATCGGGCACCCGACCCGCGTGCTCGTCGACCATCACGTTCCTCCTGATCTGACCGCTACGGCATCTGACCGGCACGGCATCTGACCGGGCGACATCCGACCGGGACGACGCCGTAGTGGGGCCGACCGGCCGAGGCCGGCCGGCCCCCAGGTCGGTCAGAGCCGGTAGAAGTCGGTGTAGTGGTTGGGCGAGAACCAGGTGACCCCGGTGCTGCGGTTCACCACGATCCGGTACGCGTCCCGGGCGGCGCCCTGGGTGCGCGGGTAGACGTCGTACTCGTGGTAGGTGGCGTTGGTGGGCAGTTGACCCTCGTAGTTGTAGAACTGGCCGCCGGCGAAGTTGGACTTCCCGCCGCTCCAGGAATACCAGCCGCGGCTGGTCGGGAACCCCTTGGCGGACCAGCCCGAACGGGCGGTGCGGGCGTCCTCGCAGCGGCTCATGGTGCAGGAGCTGTAGACCGACGCGAAGGCCGGGTCGGTCAACCGGGGGGAGACCACGGACGGGCCGACCAGCGCGGCGGCGACCATGGCGAGGAGCAGGGCGAGGGTGGTGGTACGCCGGCGGATCGCGCCGAGCGTGGTCAGCGGGGACACGAGGGTGGACACAGGCTGCCTCCAGACCATCCAGTCGATCGATCCGCATGATTGTCGGACCGGACCCAGTCTCACCGCTGCCGGTCGACGACAACACCCCTCGGCACCCCAACTGCTCCACAATGCTCGGTTAATCCCGAATGATCATCAGTCTGGTTGGTGTCGATATGCCGTCCGCTCGGTGACGGCGTGGCGGCGGGCATATCGGTCACCGGTTGTTAGCGTGAAACGCGGATCCGTGACAGTGGAGGGGTGCCATGACGGACGCCCCCGACGGGAGGCCGAGGCCCGCGGACCAGTGGCGACACCGGGGCGTACG
The DNA here is from genome assembly GCF_036136635.1 of Micromonospora sp. NBC_00330. Lineage (NCBI taxonomy): Bacteria > Bacillati > Actinomycetota > Actinomycetes > Micromonosporales > Micromonosporaceae > Micromonospora > Micromonospora sp. NBC_00330. Next base: position 2,129,702 of record NZ_CP108012.1, on the reverse strand, counting down.
CGGGCTGACCATCGCCCGCGACGCCGGTGTGCGCGGCTGGCGGTGGTGGGCGCGTAGCTGGGATCGGCTGGTCGCCGCACTCCAGGACGAGGCGCCGGTCGGCTCCGCCGCCGCGCCGTCGCCGTCCGGTCCACTCGTCGAACAACGCGACGCACCCCGGCTGATCGCTGTCCCCGCACGCGGCTACGTGTACTCGTTCTACATCCGCGCCACGTTCGCCTGGTCGTCACCGGCGAGCCTGCGGTCCGAGGTGCTGAGCTGGTACGTGCAGTACTTCCAACCGAACGCGGTCCAGCGGCTGACCCGGCTGGCTGCCGACGCCGCCCGGGACCTGCCCCCACACCGGGCCGGAGACCTGGAGGTGGCGTTGCAGCAGGCGCTCGCCGAGGACCCCCTGTGGCACTACCAACGGGGCGACATCACGCTCACCTGCCGCCCCGACGCCGCCGTACGACTCGACGAACGGATCCTGCCGGCACTCCAGCCGCACGTCGACCGCCTGGTCAAGCTGGAATACCAGTTCGACGAGCAGATCCGAAAGGCCCGGTACGCGGAGGAGCTCAGCCGCCAGTGGGCCACGATCCTGGCTGATCACGCGGACGACCACGACCTGGCCGACGCCCGCGACCACATGCTCACCGCGCAGCGAGAAGCAGCGAGATGGATCGCCGAACTCCTCCACCGCCACGCCAACCCCTCAAGCGACCCGACCGCCCGGGTCCCCCCACAAGCTTCTTCACGATCACTTGATGGCGAGTAGTTGTTTGGGGCTGTCGAGAACTACTCAGCATCAAGTGATCATGGGCGGCCGTGACGGTTGGCGAGGATGGCCAGAGTCTCCTGGCGGACCTCGGCCGGATCCGTGGTGAGGCGACGGTGGCTGAAGCGGACGACGAGGATGCCGACGGTGGCGAGCAGGGCGTCGCGGCGGAGGTCGATTTCCCGTTCGGCCGGATCGCCATGGCTGGTCGCGCCGTCCAGCTCGATGTTGACCCGTTCCGCCTCGGCGAACATGTCGAGGTAGATCGTCCGGGAACCGACCCGTACCCGCGCCTGCCGGGTGAACCTCGGCATTCCCGGGCCGGTGAAGACGTGGTCGTGCCCCCAGACCTCCAAGGGGCTGCGGCACCCGGCGGCGAGGCGATCCACCAACCCGCGCACCGCCGCGCGGTCGGTCAACCTCGGCACCTCGGCCAGAACGGCGGCGAGGCGCTGCGGCGTGGTCAGGCGGTCGTTGACCGCGCGGATGAGCAGGCTGGATCGGTCGACCGACGGCAACAGGGGCCAACAGTCCACCAGGGTCCGATCAAGCCGAGTAACCGGCAACCCGCGCCGCATCACCACGTGCGGTGGCTCAATCACTAAGCCCGGCCGGTGCCGCACCATGAGATGCGGCGAACTTCTCATGCCCGCTTCGGTGGGCAGGTCGATATGCACCGGCTCACCCGGCGGCTGACGCCGTACGCCCCACACGTCGAGCGCGCTCAGTCGACCGAGCGCCCCGCGCCCTCCCGCGTACGCCAGCGCGGCGCGACGAGCCAGCTCCGGTTCGATCCGCGCGAGAGGTGGCAGATCAGCATGGGCATCCCGGACGAGCGCTGTATCGACGTAGACCTCCGGCAGGACCCGGACCACTCGACCGGCCCGGCACGCGCCCTGGAGTGTCCACGGCGGCGCCACACGGAGCACGTCCCGTCGGGTAGCCAGGCCACCGCCTCGGTCGAGCAGGGATTGCAAGCGTGCGTCCACCGGCCCACCCTGCCGTCGAGCGTCGCCCTCGCGGGGGTTGCTGTGGACAGCAGAAGCACCTGTGGACGACGGCCCGAGTCCTACCCAGCTGTGGTACGCGCCGCTGAGCGCCGCACGCCGACGGACCAGCTGGGCAGCCACCTACCCATGGCGAAAGGCCACCGCAGGTCTGGTCGACCCGGCGGCGGCCAATCGGGTCTGAGAGCGCCCGTCCGAGCGGGTAAGCGCTAGGAGGTGAAGCTCCAGAGGAAGTAGAAGCCGGGGGCGTTGGGGCCGTACTGGCGGTACTCGCAGTAGTACCGACTCCAGAGGCCGGTCCGAACACCCTCACTGCCGTAGCTGTTGCAGAACTGACCGTCGGAGTAGACGTTGCGCAGCGTGCCGCCCGGCGGATCCGCCGCAGCCGGAGCGGCGCTGAACCCCACCAATCCGCCCAGCGCCAGCGCCACCGCCGTCACCAGGGTCGCCCATCTGCGTCCACGCATGAAGCCTCCTCGCATCACTGTCCACAGTGCAAAGCGGCGCCACGCTGAGCCGAGACCAGGACATCGAAGTTCGTAAAAGTAGAGGCTTGCATGGCCACGTGCGGTTCGGCTCCTGACAACGGGCGGCGCTACCGCGACGATCCGCCACCGATCTCCGTCGAATGGACATCCGCCCCGAACAAGCGTCAGCCGCCCTGCTGAACGGGGGCGTCAGGACGGACACCCTGGGACAGCCCGGTCGGTGTGTTCTCTCTGGGTCTAACCGCCGAAGCTCAACGCCCGCCGCAGGTCCACGTCCAGGCTCTCGTTGTACTGCGAATCAGGCTCAGCCCCGGCAGCGCTGAGGACGGTGCTGAAAAAACATCTGGCGCCAACGGCGAGGATCACGCCGAAGACGTCCGCGTCATCGAGACCGTGGCCGCGCAGGCCCGCGACGTCGGCTTCGGTGACGGAGTTCGCATCGGCCGCGACCTTTCCGGCGAAGTTGACGACTGCGACCTCCTGCGCGGAGAGACCGGCGCTGCCGTGGTCCGACGCGATGGCGGCAACGGTCGGCGCGTCGAAGAACTTGTCGCGGAGGACCTTTCCATGTGCCAGGCCGCAGTAGGACGACTTCAGGGCCCGGGCAGCGGCGAGGGTCGCCAACTCATAGCGGCGCAGCTCCATCCCGGCCTTCACCGCACCGTTGAGCTGCTGCCATGCCAGGTACGCCGCCGGGCTGTGGGCGAACAACCTGGTGTAGTTGGGTAGGTAACCCATCGCCTTCGTGTCCGTATCGAACATCCGCTCGGTGTCCGGCGACTGCTCTGCCTGCTGCAAGAAACTCATCCGACTCCTCCCATGCTTGACCCGGGACGGTACGCCGTTGGGACTGCGGACGCTGTCGGGAAATCAGCCGTGCACGGGGGCCTCGGTGGTGACCCGGATCAGCAACTCGGAGATGTCCGGTGACTTGACCGTTTCGGGCGCATCAATGCGATCCGCCTCCCACGATGGATCCCAGCGCTGGTCTCCCCGTCCAGGCCCGGTACCCGTCAGCCGTCGTGCCACATGGGGGCGCTGCGGTTGACGGTCTGCACGACGATGGCGGGCTCGGCGAGGATGGTGACCAGCCGTCGGGACGCCGCGACCGCGAGCGGGCCCAACGTCTGGTGCTCGATCACGGCGTGGCACAGCTGGAGTCCCAGCTCGGCCAGCTCGCGTCGGCCTAGCTCGATCCGCCGTGGGTGCTCTCGGCGCCCTGTCAGCACCGCCCGGATACGGCGGCGCAGCTCGGCCCGTTCGTCGGTGTTGCGTCGCATCACCTCGACCGACCAGCGCCATGCCTCGGCGAGAAGCAACAGGTCGACCCGGTCGGGTGGTTGATCGGCGAGGAGTAGTTCCTGATGGCAGACAACCAGTGCCGTGGCGGGTTCACTGTCGTGCACGAGTAGCCCGGCGAGCAGGCCGGCGCCGATGGGCGCCGGCTCCCCGACGTCCTGACTGGCAGCCGTACGCAGCAGGTCCAGGCGGGCGCGCGCGGCTTCGTTGTCCCCATTGACGTGGTGCAGGACGGCCAGGAACTCCCGCGCTCCAGGCGCCGCCGGGCGGGTCGCGGACGCAGGCTCCGGCGTGACGGCGATGGCCCCGTGGCTCAGCTCCTCGGCCGCGACGATCAGCTGTGCCACCGGTGCGTCGTCGGCGATCAGGCGGGCGATCCGCTGCCGCTGCACCGCCAACGGCGTCGGCTCGCCGGGTGGTGGGACAAGTGCCAGCAGGCTCGCCAGCCGGGTCCACTCCCCCGCAGCCGCCCCGGCCAGCAGCGCCCGGCGCAGCGCCGCCACGGTGAGGTCGTCGGCGTGCCCGATGCTCGCGGCCCGTGCCTGCGTGACGTCGGCGAAGACGCCAAACGCCTCCGGCCAGTAGCCGGCGCGGGCAAGTTCGACACCCAGCTCCTCGCGCAGCCGGCTGCCCCGTCGCGCGCTCACCGACCCTCCGGCGAGTCGGCTCTGCAGGCGACCGTGCCGGAACCGGTACGCTCCCGCGCCGTCGCGCAGCAGACCGACGGTCTCGGCGTACGCGAGGAAGGCGAGCAGTCGGTGGGGCGTACGGCCACGGACGGCGAGGGCGGCACGGGTGAGGGCGAAGCGCATCCACGCCCCGCCACCGCGCCGGTGCAGCCACCAGCCCAGCCCGAGCCCCGCCCCGGCCCAGACCAGCGCCGGCAGCGGCGGTACGGCGGGCAGCGCCCCGGTGAGACGCAGCGCCGCGACGACGATGAGCACCCGGAGGACGCCGCTGGCGGCGCTGGCCAGCGCGGAGGCGACGCTGGCGGCACGGTCGGCTTCGACGGTCTCGACCACGCTGGTCGCCCCAAGTTCGGGAGCGGGTGCGGCGACGTCCACCCGCAGTCCGGCCCGGACCGCTCCGTACGCCCAGCTCACCAGACCGACCGCGACGGCGGCCCGGACCGGATCTGACCACGGTGGCAGTCCCGGCACGCGGTCCAGCAGCGCGAGCAGTTGCGGGGTGGGCGCAAAGGCCGTGAGGAAGCCGAACGTGAACAGTGCCAGGAAGGCCCCGCCGAACAACCCACTGAGCAGCCCGTCGCGGAACGCTCGGAGTCCGCCGACGAACGCCACCCGGCGGGGTCGTTCTTGACCGGCCCGACCAGAGCCGCGGACCAACGCCACGACAGAGGCCAGCAGGAAGGCCGTGATCGTCAGGGCGTCCGTCTCGTGGACCAGGTCGTCGAGGAGACGCCGGGTCGGTGGGTGGGTCACCAGCTCCGCCGTCGCCGTGAGGGCGTCCGCGGAGAGGGTCAGCGCCAGCCACACCGCCACCGCGGTACGCGCACCGGCGACGAGCGCCCAGAACGGGCCGGGCTGCGCGTTCGCCAACTGCCACCAGCGGAACTCCCGGACGTCGAGCGACTCCAGGTGCGCCGCGAGGAAGGCCAGGTAGCGCCGGGCGGTCTTGGGTTCCCAGCGCCGTAGGCCCTGGGAACCGCGGCGCGACCGCAACGCGGCGTCGACGGCCCTGGTCAGCAGGTCGTCCTCGACGGAGCGCCGACCCCGCTCGCTAGCCAACGGCACGAGGTCCCGGGGGTCGGTGCCAGGCTGGTCGAAGGCGCTGCGGGCCATCGCCACCATCAGCGGGGTGGAGAGGGCGGCGGTCAACTGCGGGGCGTCCCCGAGTGTGGTGGCGACGGCGGTCCAGTTCTCGACCTGATGTAGCGGAGCCGCGTCCACCAGGTAGTCGGCGACCTCGGCGGGCGACGGCGGTTCGAGCATCACCACGGCGGCACCGCGGAGCTTCTCTCCCTGGGTCAGGTAGCGCTCGTACACCGAGGTCCGGCAGGTGAGGACGAAACGCTGGGTCGGCAGTGCGTTGAGCTCGTCGAGGCAGGTGATCAGCCGGTCCTCGGGCACCTCGTCCAGTCCGTCGAGGACGGGCACCACCAGGCCGGTCTCGACGAGGTCGCGCAGCACGGCGTCCCGGCGCGGGTGACCGGCCGCGAGCTGCGGGTAGCGCCGGGCGAGCCGATCGACCAGCCAGTCGTGGAAGCCCTCCCGATCGGGATCCCAGGAGTCGGCGGGGACCAACGCCGGTACGGGCGTGTCCGGCTCGCGGTGCACGGGCAACTCTCGCGCCATCCGCAGCGCGAGGATCGACTTACCAGAGCCGGCCGGTCCCAGCAACAACAGCCGACCAGAGGGTACGCGCCGGTAGCAGCTCCACAGTGTCCCGTCGCCCCCGGCGAGGTCCACCGGGACGGGTGCGCTGGATCGGCCAATGGCCCGCCAGGAGGGGAGGAACCGGTCGGGAGCGGTGCGCCACCGGACCGGCAGCGGGTACGGCTCGTCGACGGTACGCAACAGCGTCTCGTCAGTCGGGTCGCGTCGGATCAGCTCCACGAGTTCGTCGGCGGCGGCGCGCCGGTGGGCGGCGGCCTCGGCGAGACCCGCCGTTCCGGTGCGGAAGAGCTGATCCAGCAGGACGTAGACGGCGATGACCCCGGCGACGACGCCCCAGGTCCAGTTGACCTTCTCGAAGTCGTACCGTAGCCACACCCATGCCGTGCCGCCCGCCGCCAGCGCGGCCACGACGCCCAGCGATCCCCACTCCCACCCGCGACGCCGCACCGCACGATTGTGGTCGACCCGCGCCCGCCAGGACACCCCTCCGGCACCGTCGCGCTCAGTTGGCGGGCACCTCCGGCGTGGCGGTGGACCGGTCGACCAACGCCTGCCGCAGCGCCGCGGACTGCTCCACCGACCCCCCGCGTACCCCGAGACTGCGCCGGGCCGCCCGGTAGTAACCGTCGCGGGCCTCGTCGACGCGGGTCAGCAGCTCCGCCACGTCCGATGGCGGCTCGACGATTCCCCGGGCGAGCCGTTCGACCTGCCAGACCGCGTCCCGCCAGCTGGCGGCGGCGGCGACAGTCGGCTCGTCGCCGAGCAGGAGCAGGTTCTCCCAGACGATGGTGCGCCGGGCGTCCGCCTCAGCCAGCCGGACCAGCCCCTCCTCGCGGTCGATGGGGTGGCTTCGCGATCCCGGCCGGTGGTCGGCCGTGAGTCGCAGCGCCACCGCGTGACTCTCCTTGAGGGCGTGCGCGTAGTCGACGTACGCGTCGAGCCGCCTCTCGTCCCAGCGGACGCTCTGGCTTCGCCGCCATCGGGCGCGGTCGGCGAGGGAGGTGGCGAGGATCGTGCCCACGGTGCCAACCAGGACGCCGAGGAGCGCCGGAAGTTGCGTCAGAAGGTCGTTCACCCGCCCGAGGCTGCCAGCCCCGGGCAACCCTCGTCCGCCCCGACCCGTCGCGTCAGGTTCGGCGGGTCGCCAAGATGGCGAGGGTTTCCCGGCGTACTTCGTCGACGTCGTGCACGAGGCGGCGGTGGGCGAAGCGGACGACCAGGATCCCGACGGTAGCCAGTAGGGCGTCACGGCGCAGGTCGATCTCCCGCTGGCCTGGGCTGCCGTGGGTGGTGGCCCCGTCGAGTTCGATGTTGACCCGTTCCCCCTCGGCGAACATGTCGAGGTACACCATGCGGCGCCCGACCCGGACCGGCACCTGTCGGCGGAACGCCGGCATCCCGGGACCGGCGAAGACGTGCTCGTGTCCCAGATTTCGAGTGGGCTGCGGCAGCCATCGGCAAGCTTCGTCAGCAGGTGCCGGAGCGCCGCCCGGTCGATCAGCTTCGGCGCCCGCTCCAGGGCTGCCGACAGCCGTTCGGGTGTGGTCAGCCAGTCGTTGACCGCTCGGATCACCAACGCTCGCCGGTCGGCAGGCGGCACCGTCGGCCACGAGTCGACGAGGGCCTGTTCGAGGCGGGTGACCGTCAGGCCCTGCCGGACCATCACCTGCGGCGGCTCGATGCTCAGGCCCTGGCGTCGGTGCACGATCACCCCGGGCCGGGTGCGCAGGCTCGCGCTCGCCGGCGCGCTCAGGTGCACGAGGTCACCAACACCTCGGGGTGCAATCCCCACACAGCGAGCGCGCTGAGATGACTGAGCGCGCCGTGGCCGCCGGCCCAGGCGAGAGCCGCCCGCCGACTCATGGCCGGGTCGAGTCGACTCAGAACCGGAGCGCCGGGCCGGCCAAGGACGAGGTGCGCCGCCACGAACACCTCGGGCAGCGCCCTTACCAACTCGCCGTTACGGCAAGCCTGCTGAAGCGTCCACGACGGCACCACCTGCCTGGCCGTCCCGAGCGTCACCAGCCCACCGCCAAGGTCCACGAGTTCCCGAAGCACCGAGTTCACGCACGGAACCTGGAGCCTTACCTCAGCCCTCCGCAACCGCAGCAGCCGGCCCTCTGTGGACACCCGCCGACCTGTGCACAACGCCCGACCGTAACCAACACGTGCTAGTTCAGGTGATCGGTGGCAGCTCAGCAGGGCCGGCGTCGGCGTGTCGAGTTGCTGAGCTGCCTGCGATCATCGGGACGCCCGAGCCGCGGCTCAGGACGGGACGTCGCGGTGGCGGAAGGCGGCCACGCCGACGGCAAGCAGGGCCGCGGCCACCGCCGCCAGCACCACCAGGGGAAGCGCTGCCGGGTCGACGGCGGGCACGGCCGGCACATGGGTGTACGGCGAGACGTTGAGCGCGGCCTGCGGCAACTCCAACACCGCGCCGAGCTGCCCGAGGAGCAGGAAGACCAGCAGCGCCGTCCAGGACAGCACCACCGACCAGCGGGGCAGCAGCCCGAAGATCGCGGTCACCACACCGGCGATCACGAGCAGGGCGGGCAGGCGCAGCAGCGCGGCACCACCCAGCTCGACGGCCTGGCCGAGCGGGTCTCCGATGACGATGCCGTAGCCGAGGCCGGTGGTCACGCCGGCGAGGAGCAGCAGGGCGACCGCGCCGAATGTCGCGGCGAGCACCTGGGTGCCGAGCCAGCGGGTACGGCTGACCGCCGTGGCGAGGGCGGCCTCCAGCACCCCGTCGGCTTCGTCGCCGCGTACGCGGAGCAGGGCCTGCACGACGTACGCGCCAATGGTCAGGGCGAAGAGGCCGAGCATCGCGGCCAGGTACGCGTTGATCAGGTCGGCTCCGCCACCCATCGCGTTGATCGCTTCGGCGGCGGCCGGATTCGCGTCGATCATGTCGTCGAACTCGTCGGCGGCGACGCCCATGGAGAGGCCGAGCACTGCCACGCCGACCGCCCAGCCGAGCAGCGTGCCGCGCTGCATCCGCCAGGCCAACCCGGCGGGGCTGAGCAGCCGTGGCGCGCCGGTGGCCGGGCCGCGTCGGGGGGCGATCAGCCCGGCGCCCTGGTCGCGTCGCTCGGCGAGGGCGTACGCCAGCGCCACCCCGGCGAACAGCAGCGCGACGGGCAGGGCGAGCACCCACCAGCGTTCACCGTCGAAGGCTCGTACCTGGTTGCCCCAGCCGAGCGGGGAGATCCACGACGGCCAGGCGCTGCGCACGCGGGTGCCGTCGGCGCTCTGTTCGCCGAGGACGTCTCCGGCGGCGCGCAGCACGAAGGACAGCCCGACGGTGGCGGCGGCGAGCGCGTTGGCGCCGCGCGAGGTGACGGAGAGCTGGGCGGTGACCGCGGCGATCGCGGTGAAGGCGACCCCGACGCCGCCGATCGCTGCCGCTGCCGCGACGGAGCCGGCGAGCGGCAGACCGGCGCCGACCAGCGCGACCGCGAGCAGCACGGCGGCCAGTGTGTTCGCCGCGACGATGACGAGCAGCGCGGCGGTGAGCGGCGCGTACCGGCCGACCACGTTGGCGCCGAGCAGTTCGGCCCGGCCGGTCTCCTCGTTCTGGCGGGTGTGCCGGGTCACCGCGAAGGTGCTCAGCAGCGCGACGATCAGGGCCAGCGTCACGTATGTCTCGGCGACGACCACGGCGCCGAGGTCGGTGCCGTGGATGGGGCCGTTGAAGGCGCGGGCGACCAGACTGGACGCTGAGGTGGTGGCGTAGCCCAGCCGGGTCTCCTGGTCCGGGTAGATGCCGGCGACGCTGCCGGCGAGGGCGTAGCCGAGCAGTGGCGTGCCGAGGATCCAGATGGCGAGGCGGATGCGGTCGCGGCGCAGCACGAGCCGGGCCAGCCGGGTCGTGCCGGTGAGGGCGCTCACCGGGCACCGCCCTGCGGGGCGTCAGCCTGCACATCGGCGTCCGAGGAGCCGGCGGCGGGACCGCCCGCGACAGCAGCGGCGGGACCGCCCGTGACAGCAGCAGCGGCGGGACCGCCCGTGACAGCAGCAGCGGGATCGTCGCCGTAGTGGCGCAGGAAGAGCTGCTCCAGGGTGGGTGGTGTGCTGGTCAGCGCCCGGACGCCGAAGCGGATGAGCTGGCCGAGCAGCTCGTCGAGGTGGGCGGGCTCGACCTCCAGGTGGGTGCGGCCGTCGACCTCGTGCACGTCGTGCACGCCGGGCAGCGCGTCCAGGCCGGTGACCGGGCGGGCGGTCTCGACGGTCACCGCCGTGCGGGTGAGGTGGCGCAGCTGGGTGAGGGTGCCGGATTCGACGGTGCGGCCCTCGCGGATGATGCTGACCCGGTCGCACAGCGCCTCGACCTCGGCGAGCACGTGGCTGGAGAGCAGCACTGTGGCGCCGGCCTGCTTGACCCGCCGGACCTCGTCCTGGAACACCGCCTCCATGAGGGGGTCGAGGCCGGAGGTCGGCTCATCGAGCACGTACAGCTCCACCGGGGAGGAGAAGGCGGCGACGATGGCGACCTTCTGCCGGTTGCCCTTGGAGTAGGTGCGGCAACGGCGGGTCGGGTCCAGGTCGAAGCGGTGCAGCAGCTCGTCGCGGCGACGCCGGTCGAGGCCACCGCGTAGTTGACCGAGCAGGTCGATGGCTTCACCGCCGGTGAGGTTGGGCCAGAGGCTGACGTCGCCCGGCACGTACGCCAGGCGGCGGTGCAGGCGGACAGCGTCGCGCCACGGGTCGGCGCCGAGCACCTGGGCGTCGCCCGAGTCGCGGCGGAGCAGCCCGAGCAGGATCCGGATGGTGGTGGACTTTCCGGAGCCGTTGGGCCCGAGGAAGCCGTGCACCTCCCCCTGCTCGACGTGCAGGTCCAACCCGTCGAGTGCCCGGATGGCGCCGAACGTCTTGACCAGGTTGCCGATCGAGATGACGGGCATGGCCCCTCCTGCCGTTGGCTACGTCGACCGACACCACTGTACTGACCAACGGTCAGCCGAATCAACGGTGATCGTGCCCACCGGTCAGGACGTCGCTAGGCTGGCCGGCATGACCGCCGATCCCGCGGACGACACCCGCACCCGGATCCTGCGCGCCGCGCTCGACCTGTTCGCCGAACACGGCTACCAGCGCACCTCGCTGCGCCAGATCGGCGAGCGGCTGCGGCTCACCAAGACCGCGATCCTGTACCACTTTCCGGCCAAGGAGCATCTGCTCGCCGCCCTGGTCGAGCCGTTGGTGGCGGACCTGGAGGCGCTGCTCGACTCGGCGCAGACACAGCCGACCGAGCGAGCCCGGTGGACGGTGCTGGAGGGCTGGCTGGACGTCATGCTCGCCCACCGCCGGCCGCTCGGCATGCTCTTCCACGACATCGCGCTGATCGGCCGGGGCGACACGTACCACCGCCTGATGGAGGTCGCGATGCGGGCCAACGACCTCATCGCCGGACCGAACGCGGGGCGCCGCGAGCGGGTACTCGCGGTCCAGGCGGTGGGCGCGTGCAGCGATCCGGTCGTCTTCTTCACCGATGTGTCCGACGAGGTGCTGCGCGCCGACATGCTCGACGGCGCACGCCGACTGTTGGCCCCGCTGCCCGCGGACCCCGCGGCCGCGCCACGCACGGACGCCTCGGCCGGGCCACATGCCGACGCCGCAGTCGGGCCGCGCGCCGACGCCGCAGCGAGGCCGCGCACGGACGCCGCCGGGCCGCACATGGACGCCGCAGCCGGGCCACACGCAGACGCCGCCGGGCCGGACGCGGACGCGACAGTGGGGAGCGCGATCCCGGCGACGCCAGCGGGCGCTGCCGGCGGGGCGGCGAGCCGACGTCGGCGGCCGGGACGGCCGCCCGCGCTGGGCCGGGAGCAGGTCGAGGCGGCCCGCCGCATGCACGCGGCCGGCACCCACTCGGTGGACGCCATCGCCGCCGCGCTGGGTGTCTCGCGGGCCACCGTCTACCGCCACCTGACCACGTCATAACGAGACAATTCCGAGACTGTTTCGAGACGGTTGTGATCCGGTGTTCAGGCGGCCAGCGTGGCGTAGCGGCCGTTGCGGCCCAGCAGGCTGTCGTGGGTGCCGGCCTCGACGATCCGACCGTGGTCGAGCACCGCGATCTGGTCGGCGTCGCGGACCGTGGAGAGCCGGTGCGCGATGGTGATCGTGGTGCGCCCCTGGGCGAGTACGTCGAAGGCCCGCTGCACGGCGCGTTCGGTCTCGGTGTCCAGTGCGCTGGTGGCCTCGTCGAGGACCAGGATGCGCGGGTCGCGCAGCAGCGTCCGGGCGATCGCGAGGCGCTGCTTCTCGCCGCCGGAGAACCGGTGTCCGCGTGAGCCGACCATGGTGTCGTACCCGTCGGGCAGCCCGGCGATGAGGTCGTGGATCTGGGCGGCGCGGGTGGCGTCCTCGATCTCGACGTCGGTGGCGTCCGGCCGGGCGTAGCGCAGGTTCTCCCGGACGGTGGTGTGCAGCAGGTACGTCTCCTGGCTGACCACGCCGACGATCGCGGCCAGGTCGGCCAGGCGCAGGTCGCGCAGGTCGACGCCGTCGACGGTGATCCGGCCGGCGGTCGGGTCGTGCAGGCGACTGACCAGGCCGGCGAGGGTGCTCTTGCCGGAGCCGGTCTCGCCGACCAGGGCGAGGCTGGTGCCGGCGGGCACGTCGAGCGTGATCCCGGCGAGGGCGGCGGTGTCGCTGCCCGGGTAGCCGAAGGTGACGTCCTCCAGGCGCAGGTGGCCGCGCACCTGGGCGGGGTCGAGGCGGACCGGCTCGGCGGGGTCGGCCACGTCGACCGGCAGGTCGAGGTATTCGAAGATCCGGGCGAAGAGCGCCAGCGACGCGGTGAGCGAGACACCCACGTTGAGCAGGCCCATCAACGGTCGGAACAGGCCGCCCTGCAGGGCCGTGAAGGCGACCAGGGTGCCGATGCTCAGCGTGCCGGCGGTGCCGGGCAGCCCGGCGGCGAGGTAGATGACCGCCGGTACGGCGGCGAAGATGATGCTCATCGAGGCCATCCGCCAGCGGCCGGCCAGTTCGCTGCGCAGCTCCAGGTCGACCAGTCGGGCCGAGGAGGCGGTGAACCGGTCGATCAGCGCGGGGCCGGTGCCGAGGGTCTTGGCCAGCTGTACGCCGCTGATCGAGAGCCCCTCCTCCACAGTGACGTTGAGGTCGGCGAGTTCGCGTTGCCGTTGAGCGGTGATCTCGCGGCGCATCCGGGCGACCCGACGGGTCAGCCAGATGGCCGGCGGCAGCACCACGAGCGAGACCAGGGAGAGCTGCCAGGAGAGCGCGACCATGGCGACGGTGGTGGCGACCACTGTGGTGAGGTTGGCGGCGACGGCGGTGGCGGTGGAGGTGACCACCGACTGCATGCCGCCGATGTCGTTGGTGATCCGGGACTGCACCTCGCCGGTGCGGGTGCGGGTGAAGAAGCCGAGCGACTGGCGCTGGAGGTGGCTGAAGACGTCGGTGCGCAGCCGGTGCATGACCCGCTGGCCGACCTGGGTGGAGATCCAGGTCTGTACGACGCCGAGGGCGGAGGTCACCGCCGCGACGGCGACCATGCCGAGGACCAGCCAGACCAGCAGCGTCACGTCGCCCTGCGGCAGGGCCCGGTCGATCACGGCGCGCAGCAGGAACGGGGTGGCCATCGCGACGATCGAGGAGACGACGATGATCGCGGTGACGGCGGCCAGCGCGGGCCGGTGGGGGGTGAACAGGCGGCCGATGCGGCGCAGCGACACCTGACGGGCCTGCGTCTTCTCTTCGGCGCTGACGGTGCGGTGGCCGCGGTCGCGGCCCTTCGGGGTGGGTTCCAAGGGGGCACTGCCTTTCGTCGACAATATTGCTGAGGTTACCTCATCATGAGGGAGCAACCACATATCCTGCTACCGTATTCCGGTGACCGAGCACACCGTCGAGAGCGCCGACGACGAGAGCCTGGCGGAGACGTTCTGGGCCGTGGCGTCCCGTCTGCGCCGGCAGAGCCGCGACTCACTGGCGCCCTGGGACGTCACCCCCAGCCAGTCCCGGGCCCTCGGCGTGCTGGCCCGGCACGGCGAGGTACGCCCCGGCACCCTCGCCGAGCACCTGCGCATCGCGCCCCGCTCGGCGACCGAGGTCGTCGACGACCTCCAGACCCGAGGGCTGGTCGAACGCCGACCCGACCCGGCCGACCGTCGGGCGACCCTGGTCGCGCTCACCGAGGAGGGCGAGCGGGTCAGCACCGCCATCCGGGCCGCGCGCCGGGCCGAGGCCGACCGCTTTTTCGGCCACCTCAACGACACCGACCGCGCCGAGCTGGCCCGCATCCTGCGCACCCTGCGCGGCTGACGGGTTTGCTCCCCACGCCCACGGGTAGCCAGCGGCCCCGTCCGGTCGGCGGGACCGGCCGGCACCGGTCGGGGGCGAGGTGACGGGAGGCCCGGCTGATGTGCGGGATCAGCGGGGAGGCACGCTTCGACGGCCGCACGCCCGACGCGGCGGCGGTCACCCGGATGATCGAGGCCATGCGCTCCCGCGGCCCGGACGACGAGGGCCTGTTCGCCGACGGCTGGGTGACCCTGGGGCACCGCCGGCTGACCATCATCGACCTGTCCGACGCGGGCGGGCAGCCGATGGTCCGCGACGACCTGGGCCTGGCATTGGTCTTCAACGGCTGCATCTACAACTACCCGGAGCTGCGCGAGGAATTACGCCGCGCCGGGTACGCGTTCCACTCCACCAGCGACACCGAGGTGATCCTGGTGGCGTACGCCCACTGGGGTGAACGTTTCGTCGACCACCTGGTCGGCATGTTCGCGATCGGGCTGGTCGACCGGGTGCGGCGGCGGCTGATCCTGGCCCGCGACCGGCTCGGCATCAAACCGCTCTACCTCGCCGAGACACCGGGTCGGCTGCGGTTCGCCTCCACCCTGCCCGCGCTGTTGCGGGCCGGCGACGTCGACACCGGCATCGACCCGGTGGCGCTGCACCACTACCTGTCCTGGCACTCTATCGTGCCCGCGCCGCGGACGGTACTGCGTGGCGTGCGCAAGCTGCCACCGGCCACCCTGCGGGTGATCGAGGCGGACGGGAGCAGCCGCGAGGAGGTCTACTGGCGACCCGACTACGTGCGGGAGCCCGCCGACGCGGGGATGGACGCCGCCGACTGGCGGGCCGCGATCGGCGACGCGCTGCGCGCGGCGGTACGCCGACGGCTGGTCGCCGACGTGCCGGTGGGGGTGCTGCTCTCCGGCGGACTGGACTCCAGCCTCATCGTGGCGCTGCTCGCCGAGGCTGGCCAGCAACACCTGCGGACGTTCAGCATCGGCTTCGACAGCCGCGACGGCGAGTCCGGCGACGAGTTCCACTACTCCGACCTGGTGGCCCGCGCGTACGACACCGACCACCACCGGATCCGACTGGCCGACGACGACCTGGTGCCGGCCGTCCGACGGGCCGTGCTGGCGATGACCGAGCCGATGGGCAGCCACGACGTGGTCGCCTTCCACCTGCTCTCCGAGCAGGTGGCGCAGCACGTGAAGGTGGCCCAGTCGGGGCAGGGCGCCGACGAGGTGTTCGCCGGCTACGGCTACCACCAGCCACTGGTCGAGGCGCCCCGGCACGGCGCCGCCGAGACGTTCGCCGCCGCGTTCTTCGACCGCGGCCACGAGGAGTTGCGCCGCATCGTCGGCCCGGCGTACGCGCTGGAACACGACGCCAGCCGGGACCTGCTCACCGGGCACCTCGCCGCGCCCGGGGCGCAGACCGCGCTGGACGCCGTGCTGCGCCTGGACACCCACCTGATGCTCCCCGACGACCCGGTCAAGCGGGTGGACAGCATGAGCATGGCGTGGGGTCTGGAGGTGCGTACGCCCTTCCTCGACCAGGACCTGGTCACCCTGGCCGCGCTCTGCCCGCCGGAGCACAAGGTCGGTCAGGGCGGCAAGGGCGTGCTCAAGGAGGTCGCCCGGGAGGTGCTGCCCGCCGAGGTGATCGACAGGCCGAAGGGCTACTTCCCGGTACCGGCGCTGCGCAACGTGGACGGCCCGGTGCGCGAGCTGGTGGCCGAGGCGTTGCAGGCGCCGGCCGCGCGCGAGCGAGGGCTGTTCCGTCCGGAGTACGTGGCACACCTGCTCGCCGAGCCGGACCGGGCGGAGAGTGCGGCCGGCAGCAACAAGCTGTGGCAACTCGGCCTGCTGGAGCTGTGGCTACAGACCCACGACATCCGCTGAACCGGGTTTATCTGGACACTTGGAGCACCCTGTGGGCACCTCACAACTGTCGAGTGGCCTGTCAGGCCGGTATGGCGCGAGTGCGGTTGTACTCATCGCGGGTGATCGCATACACGCGGGTCGGGCGGTTGCAGGAGGGGTCGATCGTTTCGCGGTCTAGCCGCATGCCGAGTTTCTGCATGACACGTTCAGATGCGTCGTTGCCGATCTGGTGGATGCTGAGGATCCGATCGAGTTCTCGATCGACGAACGCGAAGTGCAGCGCTGCGTGGGCGGCCTCGGTGGCGAAGCCTTGTCCCCAATACGGTCTGCCCAGCCGCCAACCGATCTCGACCGCGGGCATAACCTCGGGCAGGAAGGTTGGGATCGCCAAGCCGGTAAAACCCGCCAGTTCGCTGGTCTGGCGGACCTCAACCGCGAACAGCCCGAACCCGTGGTCGTCCCAGGCGCTTTCGCAGCCGGCGATTCCCGCCGCCGTGCGTTCTGGATCGGCAGGCGTCCCGCTGCCGATCCAGCGCATGACGTCCGGATCCGCGTTGATCGCCGTCATGGGCATGATGTCGTCATCGCGCCAACGGCGCAGCACGAGTCGTGGAGTTTCGAGTCTCGCCATCGTCCTATCTTTCACGATCCGCACTATCGCCGTCCGCCGCGGGGCGGATCGGGCCTGTTGCCCAGCCCGAGCACCAGCAACCCCCTCCTCACCCGCATGCCACACGACGTGAGGGATTCGCCAGGCAATGGCAGAACCGTCCGAGCGCAAGGTGTCCAGATAAGAGGGTGGGCCGTGCCGGCGCTCAGCCGGCGGCGGTGCGGGCGACCAGGTCGTCGAGGACCACGTGCAGGTCTCCGGCGCGCTCCAGCACCCGTCGCTGCCGGGTGGCGCCGGTGCCGTCGCGACGCAGCCGGGCGAGCTGCGCCACCACGTACCCGAGGTCGCCGTGGCGCAGCAGGGCCGGGGCGATCACCGCCATCAGCTCGTCGACGAGCGCCCAGGCCGGCCGGGTGCCACCGGCACGCAGGTCGATCAGCTCGCCGTCGAGACCGTCGTGGGCGGCCCGCCAGTGCGCCGCGGCGACCAGGCAGTCCCGGACGTCCGGGGCGGTCACCCCGGCGCGTACGTCGTCGGCGAGGGTGGCCACGAGGGACCGGACCAGCGCGGCGACCAGCACCGCGTCGTCCACCTCGGTGCAGACGTCACCGACCCGCACCTCCACCGTCGGGTACGTCGACGACGGCCGGGCGTACCAGTAGACCATCGCCGCGTCGAGCATGATGCCGGCGGCGATCAGCTCGCCGACGGTGCGGTCGTAGTCGGCGACGGAGTCGAAGTACGGCGTCGGACCGATGCTGGGCCACCGTTCCAACTGCATCGAGCGCCAGCTGGCGTGCCCGGTGTCGTACCCGTCGTGCAGCGGCGAGTTGGTGGTGACCGCCTGCACCACCGGCAGCCACACCCGCAGGTGGTTGCAGACCTGCACGGCCAGTTCCCGGTCGGGCAGTCCGACGTGCACGTGGCAGCCGCACACCGCCGGGTCGTGCGCCACCGGCCCGTACCGGCGCGACATCGCGTGGTAGCGCGGTTCGTCGGGGACCGTCCGGTGCGGTTCGGCCACCGGTGTGGCGCCGACCGCCACCAGTCGGGCCCCGGCCGCCGTGGCGGCCTCGGCGGCGGAGCGACGCAGCGACACCAGGTGCGCGCGCAGTTCGGTGAGTTCGGCGCAGACCGGGGTGACCATCTCCACCATGCTGTGCCGGAACTCCTGGCGGCTCTGGTCCCGGACGGGGCCGCGCAGCGCGGCGAGCACCTGGTCGGCGACCGGGAGGTTCCGGCCGGTGCCCGGGTCGAGCAGCAGGTACTCCTCCTCCACGCCGAGCGTGAGGGTGGACAGGTCGGGCGCGGTGTCGACGGCGGTCGGACGGTACGCCATGGCCCCTCCCCATCCCCTGCTGCGGCGGTGCCTCGGGTTCCCTGCCGCCCCAGCGGCAAACGCGCCCTCAGAGCGCCGCAAGGGCCGTCGCGCGTGCGGTGAGAAAGGCCCGTTCGGCCGCGTTGTCCGTCAGGGCGACGGCCGTCCGGTACGCCTCGACGGCCTCCCCGCCCCGGCCGAGGCGAGCCAGCAGGTCGGCGCGGACCACGTGGTAGACGTGGTAGCCGACCAGGTCGAGGCGGTCCACCTCGGTCAGCGCCACCGCCGGTCCGGACAGTTCGGCGAGCGCGACGGCCCGGTTCAGGGCCACCACCGGGCTGGGGGCGACCACCGTCAGCTGGTCGTACAGCTGAAGGATCTGTGCCCAGTCGGTGTCGGCGGCGCGCCCCGCGGCGCTGTGCACGGCGGCGATCGCGGCCTGGATCTGGTACGGGCCGGGCCGGTCGCGGCGCAGGCAGCGGCGCACCAGCGCCTGCCCTTCGGTGATCAGTTGGGCGTCCCACCGGGCCCGGTCCTGGCTCGGCAGCGCCACCAGCTCACCCTCGGCGTTGGTCCGCGCGTCGCGGCGGGACTCGGTGAGCAGCATCAACGCGAGCAGACCGAGCGCCTCCGGCTCGTCCGGCATCAGCTCGACCAGCAGCCGGGTCAGCCGGATCGCCTCGACGCACAGCTCGGCGCGGACCAGTTGTCGCCCGGCGCTGGCCGTGTATCCCTCGTTGAAGATCAGGTAAAGCACCGCGAGAACCGCGTGCAGCCGGTCGGGCAGGTCGGCGTCGCGCGGCACGCGGTACGGGATCCGAGCGTTCCGGATCTTCGACTTGGCACGGACCAGCCGCTGCGCCATGGTCGGCTCCGGCACCAGGAAGGCTCGGGCGATCTCGGCGGTGCTCAGTCCGCCGAGCAGCCGCAGGGTGAGGGCGACCCGGGTGCTCGGGGCGAGCGCCGGATGGCAGCAGGTGAAGATCAGCCGTAGCCGGTCGTCGTGCACCGGTCCCTCCTCGACGGGACTGTCGGCGGCGAACAACAGGGCCGCCTGGGCGTGCCGGTCGACCCGGGACGCGTCGCGGCGCAGCCGGTCGATCGCCCGGTTCCGGGCCGTGGTGATGATCCAGCCGGCCGGGCTGGGCGGCGGACCGGTCGTCGGCCAGCGCGCCACCGCCACGACGAAAGCCTCCTGGACGGCCTCCTCGGCGAGGTCGATGTCGCCGAGGAGGCGAACCAGGACGGCGACCGCGCGGCCGTACTCCGCGCGGAACACCGTCTCCACGTCGGGCACCGTCAGTCGCCGGCCCCGCCCTGGAAGGGGCGCACCTCGATCGGCAGGGTGGTGGCCAGCGCGTAACGGCGACCCCAGTGCAGGGCGGCGTCCAGGTCCGGCACGTCGATGATGGTGATGCCGCCCAGGTACTCCTTGCCCTCCACGAACGGGCCGTCGGTGACCAGGACGTCACCGTCGCGGGCACGCAGCACGGTGGCGGTTTCCGGGCCGTGCAGTCCCTGGCCGAAGACCCACGAGCCGGTGGAGGCCAACTCGGCGCGCAGCTCACCGATCTGGCGCATCACCCCGGCCAGGAACTCCGGGTCCGGGGGCAGCTCACCCTGCGGCTGGTGAATGCTGAGCAGGTAGAGCGTCATCGTTCCTCCTCACGGGGGGGCCGGCCCGTCGCCGACCTCTCATCCTCCACACGATCGGCCGCCGTCCGAATCGACAGGCCGGCGGAAAGTTTCTCGGCGGCCGACCCGGGCCCGGTGTGTGCCGCGACCGGAGCCGGTAGTCATGCCTGCGACGGTTGTGGGTAGACCGCTGTGTGGTCGACGGCTTGCGCGTGGTTGTGGTCGGCGCCGGCTTCTCCGGTCTCGCGGCCGCGTTGGCGCTGAGCCGTGCCGGCGCCCAGGTGCGGGTGCTGGAGGCCCGCGACCGGGTGGGCGGTCGGGTGCTGACCCGCTGGCTGCCCGAGCTCACCCAACTCGACCTGGGGGCGCAGTGGATCGGGCCGACCCAGGACCGGATGTACGCGTTGGTCGCCGAGCACGGGCTGGCCACCTTCGCCTCGGCATCGGTCGGCGCGCCCACGGTGCTCTGGGCCGGTGCGCGCCGGGCCGAGCCACCGGCGCGGGTGGGTCGGGTGCTCGGTCTGCTCGACGAGTACGCCGCACGACTGGACCCGGCCGCACCCTGGGCGACGCCGGAGGCCGCACTGTGGGACCGGACGACCCTCGGCGGGTGGCTCGCCGTCAC
Organism: Micromonospora sp. NBC_00330; assembly: GCF_036136635.1. NCBI lineage: Bacteria > Bacillati > Actinomycetota > Actinomycetes > Micromonosporales > Micromonosporaceae > Micromonospora > Micromonospora sp. NBC_00330. Next base: position 2,109,443 of record NZ_CP108012.1, on the reverse strand, counting down.
GGCCGGGGACGACGACACCGCCGACTACCTGGGGCGGGTGCTCGCCGGTGGGCTGCTGGCCACCGGCGCGGACGAGCTGTCAGTGTTGCACCTGCTGTTCTACCTGCGCAGCGCCGGCGGGACCGGGCCGTTGCTGGGGATGGCCGGCGGCGCGCAGCAGGACCGGATCGTGGGCGGGCCGTCGGCGCTGGCCGAACGGATGGCCGCCGCTCTGCCGGCGGGCGCGCTGACGCTGGCCGCGCCGGTGCGGGCCATCGAACAGACGGTCGGCGGCGCGACGGCGTGGACCGACACCGGGCGCGTCGACGGCGACGCCGTGGTGGTCGCGCTGGCCCCGGCACTGGCCGGCCGGATCCGGTACGACCCGCCGCTGCCCCCGTTGCGTGACGGGCTCACCCAGCGCATGCCGATGGGTTCGGCGCTGAAGGTGCACGCCGTCTACCCGGAGCCGTTCTGGCGTGCCGACGGGCGCTCCGGCGTGGCCACCGCCAGCATCGGTCCGCTCACCGAGACGGTCGACAACTCCACCCCGACCTCACCGATCGGGGTGCTGACCGGGTTCAGCTACTCCACGGACGCCGCGACCCTGCGCGGCATGTCCCTCGCGGCGCGTCGGCGATGCCTGCTGGAAGCGTTCGCGAGCGTGGTCGGGCCACGAGCCGAGGAGCCGGTGGATCTCATCGAGTACGACTGGTCGGCCGACGAGTGGACCCGGGGCTGCTTCTCCGGTGCGCTCACCCCGGGCACGTGGCGGACGTACGGCCCGCACCTGCGGACGCCGGTGGGGCGGGTGTACTGGGCGGGCACCGAGACGGCCACCCGCTGGAGTGGTTACCTGGAGGGCGCGGTGCTCGCCGGTGAACGGGCGGCGGCCGAGGTGCTGGCCGGCTGAGCGGCACGACCGCGGCCGGCCCGGTCTCGGCGGGACCGGGCCGGCCACGGCCCTGGGTGCCACCCGGCCGACCCGGTCACAGAGGACCGGGCCGGCGCGGGCGCCCCGGTCAGGGGTAGGTGGTCAGGTACACCTGCTGGTTGGCCGCGTTCGCGGTGCCACCGGCGTTGTTGATCACCCGGTTGATGGTGCCGACGCCTCCGAGCGAGACGGTCACCATGTTCGTGAAGCGCACGTTCGGGTTGGTGGGCACCTCGAAGGCCCGCTCCTCGACCACCGCGGGGTTGACGTTGAAGTAGCTGTAGCTACCCAGCCCGAACGCCTGGTGACTGGTCACCGAGTCGGCGACCTTGTACGCGGCGTAGCCCCGGGTCGACCCGTTCATCCAGGCCGCCTGGTTGGGCGGGTCATAGGGCAGTTCGTTCTGGTAGAAGTACGTCCGCCCGCCGTTGCCGTTCCAGATGGTCTGGTACTTCTGGTAGTGCTCGACGAAGAGGCCGTACATGGTGACGTTGTCGCCGTTGACGGTGAGCCCGGTGTCGGCGGTGTTCAGCGTCCACCCGGTCGGTACGCCGCTGGCGGCGTGGTCGGCCCGCCACAGCCACATGTGGTCGCCGATCACGTTGTCGCTGTTGACAGTCAGCGTGTTGGTGGCCTTGCCGACGTGCGGCCCGCCGATGCGGAAGAACACGTCGTGCAGCGAGGTCGGGTTCGTGGCGTGGCTCGCGGACGAGCCGGACGGGCCGACCTCCATCAGCACCGGCGAGTTCGTCGTACCGGCCTCGAACATGAGGCCGGCCACCTTCACGCCGTCCACATCGGCCACCCGCATGCCCACCGCGCCGTTGTCGGCCTGGATGGTGGCCAGGCCGAGACCGAGGACGACGGTGTCGGCCCGGTTGACCTGGATCGGCTCGGTGACGTGGTGCACGCCCGGGGTGAAGAGCAGGTGCCGCCCCTGGGCGAGGGCCGCGTTGATGGTGGCGGCGCTGGTGCCGGGCTGGACCACGTAGAACTGCGACAGCGAGATGGACGAGCCGGCCGGGGTCTTGTTGTACCAGCTCGTTCCGGTGGAGTTGGTGCGCAGCGCCGGCACGAAGACCCGGTACTCACCGGTGCCGTCGACGTAAAGGAACGGCTTCTCCCGTACCTGCGGGGTCTGCGGGATGACGGTGTGCGACGGGTTGGGGAAGCTCGGCGCGGGAGCGCCGTTGACGCCCTGGAAGACCATGTTCCACACCGAGCCGGTCCAGCCGTTGCCGAACTCGCTGTTGCGCGAGTACCACTGCTGCTGCGAGCCGGAGACGACCAGGCCGTCGACGCGGGTGTCGGCCATCAGGCCACCGCTGGACCAGCCGTCGCCGCCGTTCCAGAGCTGGATCTGGTTCTGCGCGCCGCGCAGGTGCATCCGCCGGTACGGCGCCGCCTGGGACACCGCCCAGCGCTCCACCGTCTGCCCGGCGGGCAGGGTGACCGACAGGTTCTCGGCGGCCCGCCAGAAGTTCTGGGTGGCGTTGCCGCCGAACCAGAACGCCTCGGTACGCACGTGGCCGTTGAGGTTGACGTCGTCGGGGCTCATGCCGAGGCCGGCGACCTGGGTGAAGAAGCCGAGGTTGACGTCGGCCGTGTAGGTGCCGGGCTTGAACAGCACCGCGTAGCGCTGCGGGCCGAACTGGTTGGTCTCCTGCTGGGTGAAGAGGGTGTTCAGTCGACTCTGGATGGTCGACGTCGGCGTGCTCGGGTCGAAGACGAACGTGTTCGGCCCGAGGTTCGGGTTGCGCGGGTCGGTCGTGTCGACCGGGGGCTCGCCGGTCCCGCCGCCGGTGGTGTTCACCGCCAACTCCCAGAGCGAGTAGCCGTAGGCGGTGCCCCGGGCGGTGCCGTACATCCGCAGGTAGCGCCCACTGCCGGTGACGGTGAGCGACTGCGTGCCGCCGGTGGCCGTGGTGGTGGAGTAGATCGTCGTCCAGGTGGTCCCGTCGGCCGAGGTCTGGAGCTGGAAGGCCCGGGCGTACGCGGCCTCCCAGGTGAGCACCACCCGGCAGATGGTGCGGGTGCTGCCGAGGTCGACGCGCAGCCACTGCGGGTCGCTGGCGGCGCTGGCCCAGCGGGTGCCCGTGTTGCCGTCGACCGCCGCGGAGGCCGCGAGGCCGGCGTCCTGGCTGGACGAGGCGGTCGCCGGGCTGCCCTGCGCGACGTTGCTGCTGCCGCAGGTCGGCGTGGTGCCGCCGGTCTCGCCGTACACCTGGAACTCCCAGAGCGAGTAGCCGTAGCCGGTGCCCCGGGCGGTGCCGTTCATCCGTACGTAGCGGCCGGCGCCGGTGACGGTGAGGTTCTGGGTGCCGCCGGTGCCGGTGGTGGTCGAGTAGATCGTCGTCCAGGTGGCACCGTCGTCGGAGGTCTGGAGCTGGAAGGCCCGGCCGTAGGCGCCCTCCCAGAGCAGGTTCACCTGGCTGATGGTGGCCCGGGCGCCCAGGTCGACCTGGAGCCACTGCGGGTCGCTGAACGCGCTGGCCCAGCGGGTGCCGGTGCTGCCGTCGACGGCCGCGGAGGCCGGGGTGCCGGCGTTCTCGCTGGACGAGGCGGTGGCGGTGCGGCCCTGGGACAGCAGGGTGGGTGCTGCCTGCGCGGGCGCGGTGGCGCCGGTCGGGGTGAGCGCCGCGACCAGGGCCACGGTGAGCCCGACCAGCAGGTGCCGGACGACGCGTCGAGGACGCGGGCGTACGGATGTTGCGCGAGATGTCATGACATCGCCTGTCGATAGGGGGCTACGAGGGGGTGCCGCGCGGATGGGATCGGCTCGCCCCGTGGCGCCGTGGGTGGTGCCGCCGATGCGGCGTCGCGGGTCGGAGAGCGCTCTCGTAGGAGTGTTGCGGCGAGATTGCGACGGCGTCAAGACATCGATCTATAACTTCGTTATTTATCCCGAGAATTCTTTTTGGGTAATTTGCCGACGGCTCAGCAGTCGTCCCCGCTCAGCGGCGGACGCCACCCTCGGTGAGGAAGCGCGCGATCGGGAGGGTTGCCGCGCCCAGCGCCACCGCGTCCACCCCGAGGCGGCACAGCTCGATCGACGCCTGCTCGTACGGCTGGCGCAGCGCCTGACGGCCGGCGGCCTCCCGCACGGCCGGCAGCAGGTCGCCGAGGGCCATCGCCGCCCAGCCGCCGAGCACCACGCGCTCCGGGTTGAACAGGTTGATCAGGTTGGCCACCCCGGCGCCGAGGTAGCCGGCGGTGTCCTCCAGCACCCGTCGGGCCGTGGCCGAGGTCTCGGCGGCGGCGACCAGCGCGGCGATCTGGGACTCCTCGTCCTCGCCCGGCACCGGTCGACCCCGGCGCGCCTCCCGGTAGCGGTCGATGATCGCCTCCGCCCCCACGTACGCCTCCAGGCAACCGCGCGCGCCGCATCGGCAGACCCTGCCGCCGTACACCAGGGTGGTGTGCCCCCACTCCCCCGCGCTGCTGGACGCGCCCCGGTAGGTGGCGCCGTTGGTCACCACCGACGCGCCCACCCCGGAGCCGACAAGCGCGAAGACGGCGTGCCGGGCGCCCCGGCCGGCGCCGAACCACATCTCGGCCTGCCCGAGGGTCTTCGCGCCGTTGTCGATGTGCAGCGGCAGGTCGGTCCCGGCGCCGATCAGACGCTCCAGCGGCACCCGGTCCCAGCCGAGGGCCTGGGCGTGCACGACCGCCTCGGCGCCCTGCTCGACCACGCCCGAGACACCGATGCCGACGCCGAGCACGTCGCCGGTGGCCACCCCGGCCTGGCCGGTGACCGCCTCGATGCCGGCCAGCACGTGCCCGGCCACCAGGTCGGGCTCGGTGCGGGCCGGGTCGAGCGGGTACTCGACGCTGGCCAGCAGGGTCATCGCGAAGTCGAACAGCTCCACCCGGACCCGGGTCTCGCCGACGTCCACGCCGATCAGGAAGGCGAAGCGGGGCGCGATCCGCAGCAACATGCTGGGCCGGCCGCCGTCGGACTCGGCCGCGCCGACCTCGGCGACCAGCCCTTCGTCGATCATGTCGGCCACCACGTTGCTGACCGCGGGTTGGCTCAGCCCGGTGCTGCGCACCAGGTCCTGCCGGGTGAGCGGGCCGTCCAGGAAGAGCTTGGTCAGCAGGGCGGACCGGTTGCGCAACCGCACGCTGCGGTTGGTGGCACGCGCCAGCTCCACTCGTCACCTCGTTCCCGTCGGCCGTTCGAGGCGACTGTAACCGCCTCGTGCTTGACGACCCACCAGCCAGCAACTTTAATGACGACATAAATTAAGCCGTGATGTAACTCCCGGGAAACGCCGACGAACCCCGACGGCGCACCCCCGAACCCTGTCCGCAGCCGGCCCCCGTCGCCCGACCCCTATCGGTGACGAAGGCCGGCGGACCCCCACCACGCACCGGAAGGGCTGACCCGTGTCGAGACGACACCTCGGGATATTCACCGCCGCCGTACTGGCGGCCGCCTCGCTGACCGCCTGCGGAGGCTCCGGCGACGACTCCGCCGCATCGCCGAAGACGCTCACCTACTGGGCCAGCAACCAGGGCGCCAGCCTGGAGGCCGACAAGACCATCCTCCAGCCGGAGTTGGACAAGTTCGAGAAGCAGAGCGGGATCAAGGTCACCGTCGAGGTGGTCCCCTGGTCGGATCTGCTCAACCGCCTGCTGGCCGCCGCCGCCTCCGGCAAGGGCCCGGACGTGGTCAACATCGGCAACACCTGGTCGGCGTCGTTGCAGGCCACCGGCGCGCTGGTCGAGTTCGACGACGCCGCCCTGCAGGCCGTCGGCGGCAAGGACCGGATCGTGCCCGCCGCGCTCGCCGCCGCCGGCGCCCCCGGCAAGCCGCCGGCCGCCGTGCCGCTCTACAGCATGGCGTACAGCCTGTACTACAACAAGAAGTCGTTCGCCGACGCCGGCATCACCGCGCCGCCGACCACCTGGGAGCAGCTCGCCGAGTACGGCAAGAAGCTGAGCACCGGCGGCAAGTGGGGCCTGGCGGTCGAGGGTGCCAACCCGTCGGAGAACGCCCACCACGCCTTCACCTTCAGCCAGCAGTACGGCGGCGAGTGGTTCGACTCGGCCGGCAAGCCGACCTTCGACACCCCGCAGAACGTCTCGGCGATCAAGCGGTACGTCGACTTCATGGCCGCCGACAAGATCACCAACCCGAGCAACGCCGAGTACGCGCAGAACCAGTCGGTCTCCGACTTCGCCAACGGCAAGGCCGCCATGCTGCTGTGGCAGTCCGCCGGGTCGAACCTGAAGACGCAGAACATGCCCGCCGACGCGTACGGGGTGGCCCCGGTGCCGTTCCTGGCCAGCCCGCCGGCCGGCGGCAAGAAGGTCAACAGCATGGTCGCCGGGATCAACATGGCGGTCTTCAAGCACACCAAGAACAAGGACGGCGCACTGAGCTTCGTCAAGTTCATGACCAGCGACGAGGAACAGACGATCCTCAACAAGACGTACGGCTCGCTGCCGGCGGTGAAGACCGCGGCCTCCGACCCGGCGTTCAGCGCCACCGAGCAGAAGACCATCCAGGAGACCCTGGTCACGACCGCGGCCCCGCTGCCGCAGGTGCCCGACGAGAGCACCTTCGAGACCCTGGTCGGCACCGCGATGAAGGAGCTGTTCGCCGACGCGGCCAGCGGCAAGCCGGTCACCGAGGCGTCGGTGAAGGCCAAGCTGACCGACGCGCAGCAGAAGATGCGCTGACCCAGGCGTCACCGGTGGCCGTGGTCGGGCGCTGAGCCCGGCCCCGGCCACCGCCTCCGAGAGGACCCCGATGGCAACCAGCACCACCGCGCCGGACGCCGACCGACGCGAACCCCGGGCCGGGTCGCCGGCCCGGCGGCCGGCCCGCCGGCCCCGCGGCCCCCGCCGCTCGCTCCTGCCGTACCTGCTGCTCGCACCGGCCGTCGTGCTGGAACTCGCCATCCACGTGATCCCGATGGTCGTCGGGGTCTGGATGAGCCTGCTGGAGCTGACCCAGTTCCACATCCGTGACTGGTCCACCGCGCCCTTCATCGGGCTGGAGAACTACCGGGCGACGCTCGACCTCAACAGCGCCGCCGGCAAGGAACTGCTGCACTCCTTCTGGATCACCCTGGCCTACAGCCTGCTCTCGGTCGGGTTCGCCTGGCTGCTCGGCATCTCGGCGGCGGTCGTCCTGCAACGACCGTTCCGTGGACGGGCGATCCTGCGGGCGCTGTTCCTCACCCCGTACGCGCTGCCGGTCTACGCCGCCGTGATCACCTGGAGCTTCCTGCTGCAACGCGACACCGGCCTGGTCAACCACGTGCTCGTGGACCAGCTCGGGCTGATGAACGAACGGCCGTTCTGGTTGATCGGCGACAACAGCTTCTGGTCGCTGCTGGTCGTGTCGGTCTGGCGTAACTGGCCGTTCGCGTTCCTGTGCCTGATGGCCGGGTTGCAGAACGTGCCCGGCGAGCTGTACGAGGCCGCCGCCATCGACGGCGCCGGGTTCTGGCGCCGGCTGCGCTCGGTCACCCTGCCGATGCTGCGGCCGGTCAACCTGGTGCTGCTGCTGGTGCTGTTCCTGTGGACGTTCAACGACTTCAACACCCCGTTCGTGCTGTTCGGCGGCTCCGCGCCCGAGCAGGCCGACCTCATCTCCATCCACATCTACCGCAGCTCCTTCAAGACCTGGGACTTCGGCTCCGGGTCGGCGATGTCGGTGGCGCTGCTGCTGTTCCTGCTGGTCGTCTCGGCCGCGTACCTGCTGATCACCAACCGTCGGAGGGACGACCATGCGTGAGACCGCCGGCGAGCGCTGGGGCCGGCGCATAGTGCTGACCCTGCTCACCCTCTTCGTCGTCATCCCGCTCTACGTCATGGTCACCTCGGCGGCGAAGCCGTTGCAGGACGTGCAGAACGGCTTCACCTGGTGGCCCAGCCGGCCCACCCTGCAACCGTTCATCGACATGTGGAGCACAGTGCCGCTGGCCCGGTACCTGGTGAACAGCCTGGTGGTGTCGAGCATCGCGGCGGTCTGCTCGGTGGCGGTGGCAATCTTCGCCGCGTTCGCGGTGAGCCGGTACCGGTTCCGCGGTCGGGGTGTCTTCTCGGTGACGGTGCTGTCCACGCAGATGTTCCCCGGCATCCTGTTCCTGCTGCCGCTGTTCCTCATCTACGTCAACCTGGGCAACGCCACCGGCATCGAGCTGTACGCCAGCCGCACCGGCCTGGTCATCACGTACCTGACCTTCTCGCTGCCGTTCTCGATCTGGATGCTGGTCGGCTACTTCGACTCGATCCCCCGGGGTCTGGACGAGGCGGCGCAGGTCGACGGCGCCGGTCCGCTGCGCACCCTGTTCCAGGTCATCCTGCCGGCCGCCGTGCCCGGCGTCGTCGCGGTCACCGTGTACGCGTTCATGACCGCGTGGGGCGAGGTGCTCTTCGCCTCGGTGATGACCGACGAGGGCAGCCGCACCCTGGCCGTCGGCCTGCAGGGCTACTCCACCCAGTTCAACGTCTACTGGAACCAGATCATGGCCGCCTCGCTGGTGGTCAGCATCCCGGTCGTCGTCGGGTTCCTGGCCCTGCAGCGCTACTTCGTCGCCGGCCTCACCGCCGGCGCTGTCAAGTGAGTCATCCAACCCCAGAGGAGAACCGACCCGTGCCCGACCTGTCCAAGCTGCCACCCGACTTCCTCTGGGGTGTCGCCACGGCGGCGTACCAGATCGAGGGGGCCGTCGACGTCGACGGCCGGGCGCCGTCCATCTGGGACACCTTCTCGGCGACCCCCGGAAAGGTCGACAACGGCGACACCGGCGCGGTGGCGTGCGACCACTACCACCGGTGGCCGGAGGACCTGGCGCTGGCGCGCCGACTCGGCGTGGACGCGTACCGTTTCTCGGTGGCCTGGCCCCGGGTCATGCCCGATGGCGTCGGGCGGGTCAACGCCGCCGGGCTGGACTTCTACGATCGGCTCGTCGACACGTTGCTCACCGACGGGATCCGACCGTTCGTCACGCTCTACCACTGGGATCTGCCGCAGGTCCTTCAGGACCGGGGTGGTTGGCCGGAGCGCGCCACCGCCGAGGCGTTCGCCGACTACGCGGCGGTGGTGGCCGCCCGCCTCGGTGACCGGGTCGCCGACTGGTGCACCGTCAACGAGCCGCTCTGCGTGTGCTGGATCGGGCACCTGGAGGGCAACATGGCTCCCGGCGAGCGGGACCTCACCCGGGCGGTGCACGCCTCGCACCACGTGCTGCTCGGGCACGGCCTGGCCACCCAGGCGATCCGCGCCAACGCCGCCCGGCCGGCCTCGGTGGGTCTGGTGGTCAACCTCAGCCCGATCGAGGCGGCAACCGACCGACCCGAGGACGTCGCGGCGGCCCGCCGGGCGGACGGGCACGTCAACAGGTGGTGGCTGGACCCGATCCACGGGCGCGGCTACCCCGCCGACATGACCGCCACCTACGGGGTCGAACCGCCGGTACGCGGCGACGACCTTGCGGTGATCGCCACGCCGACGGACTTCCTCGGGGTGAACTACTACTTCCGTCAGCTGGTCGTCGACGACCCGACCGGCGCGGCCCCGTACGCCCGGCAGGTGCCGGTGCCCGGCTCGGTGGAGACCGCGATGGGCTGGGAGATGTATCCGGCGGGCCTGGAGCGGCTGCTCGTCGACGTGCACGAGGAGTACCGGCCGGGACGGATCATCGTCACCGAGAGTGGCTCGGCGTGGCCGGACGAGGTCACCCCGGACGGCACCGTGGAGGACAAGGAACGCACCGACCACCTGGAGCAGCACCTGGCCGCCTGCGCGGCGGCGGTGGCCCGAGGGGTTCCCCTGGACGGCTACTTCGTCTGGTCACTGCTGGACAACTTCGAGTGGGCGTACGGCTACGACAAGCGCTTCGGGCTGGTGCACGTCGACTACGCCACCCAGCGCCGGACGATGAAGGCGAGCGGTCTGCGCTACGCCGAGTTGATCCGCGCCCACCAACGGCTCGCCCGCACCACCGGCACCGCGACGCCGGTGGCCTGAACGGGGGCGGCGCGAGCGGCCGTCCGGGGATTCGACCCCGGGCGGCCGTTCCCGTCCCGATCGGACGAAACCGGCACCAACCGCGTTGCTGAGTGGCTAGCCTGCGGCAATGTCCGCAGCACCCGACGAGGTCGAGCAGCCCGACCCCAAGGGGCGACTGTCCGCAACCGACCGGATGACCGCCTTCAGCGACGGTGTCTTCGCCATCGTCATCACACTGCTGGTCATCGAGCTGCGGGTGCCCGAATACCACGAGGGCGACCTGCTCACCGGCCTGCTCGGCGAGGGCGCCTCCTACCTGGCCTTCGTGGTGTCCTTCGTCTACGTCGGGGTGCTCTGGCTCAACCACCACGCGCTGCTGCGGCTGATCCGTGGCACCACGCTCACGCTGAGCTGGATCAACCTCGGTGTGCTCTTCGGCGCGGTGATCATCCCCTTCCCCACAGCGGTGCTGGCGTCCGCGTTCACCCACGGCGACACCGACGACCAACGCGCTGCCGTCGCCCTGTACGCGCTGGCCGCGGCCCTGATGTCGGCCCCCTGGCTGGTGTTCTTCGGCTACCTGCACCGCCACCCGGCGCTGCTGGAGCGCCGGGTCAGCCCCGAGTACGTGCGTACGCAGCGGCTGCGACCGGTCACCGGCCTGGCCCTGTACGGGCTCAGCGGTCTGCTCGGCTGGTTCGTCAGCCCGCTGCTGGGACTGATCGGCGTCATCATCATGATCACCTATCACGCGGTCACCAGCGAGGGGCTGCCCCGCTGGCTGAGCCGCCGCTGAGCGGGCGGAGTCGGAGCAGGTCGGCCGGGGTGTCCACGTCGGCCGGGGACCCGACGTCGTCACAGGGCACCTCGACCACCAGGTCCGGCCGGTCGCGCAGCAGGTCGCGAGCGCCCCGGTCGCCGAGGGCGTAGCCGCTCAGCAGCGGCCAGGTACGTCGAGTCAGCAGGATCGGGTGCCCGGGCCGGCCGGCGTAGGTGGCGACCGCGACGACAGCGCCGTCGGCGTACGCAGTGCGCACCCGGCGCACCGCGATCGGGCTGAGCAGCGGCTGGTCGACGAGGACCACGACGGCGGCCGGCACGGCGGCCGGCAGCGAGGCCAGGCCCCGCAGCAGCGACGAGCCCAGCCCGTCGGACCAGCCGTCGTGCCGGACCGGCACCGCGCCGGGTAGGTCGGGCATCTCGTCGGCGCCCGCGCCGAGCACCACGTGCACGGGTGCGCAGCCGCCGTCGCCGAGCAGCCGGATCGCACGCCGCACCAGCGGCTCGCCGTCCAGCTCGACCAGCGCCTTCGGCCGGCCGTAGCGCCGCCCGGCGCCGGCGGCGAGCAGCAGTCCGGCGGTCACCGTCGTCACCTCCCGTACGAAGGGCTTTGCGTTATTCGCCCTGAGATATACCGACAAAGCTAGTCTGGGCCGGTGCAGGGCGGAGGAGAGAACGCGACGACGATCGACGAACGCCACTCGTCCCGGGTGACGGTCGAGGTCAACGGCGCGTCCCGTGCGGTGACCCTGGACAACCGCACCACACTGCTCGACACGCTGCGCGAGCACCTCGACCTGACCGGGGCGAAGAAGGGCTGCGACCACGGCCAGTGCGGCTCCTGCACCGTGCTGCTCGACGGCCGGCGGGTGAAGAGTTGCCTGGTCTTCGCGGTCACCGTGGACGGCCGGTCGGTGGTGACCGTCGAAGGGCTGGCCGGTCCGGACGAACTGTCCCCGTTGCAGGCCGCCTTCATCGCGCACGACGCGTTCCAGTGCGGCTACTGCACCCCCGGGCAGCTCTGCTCCGCCCGCGGCATGCTCGACGAGGTCTCCCGGGGTTGGCCCAGCGCGGTCACCGACGACCTGAACACGCCCGCCGAGCTGACCGACGCGGAGATCCGCGAGCGGATGGCCGGCAACCTGTGCCGCTGCGCCGCGTACCCGCACATCGTCGCGGCAGTACGCGAGACGGCGGCGTCCTCGTGAAGGCGTTCCGCTACCACCGGCCCGCCGACGTGGCCGACGCGGTCGCCGTGCTGGCGGCCGAACCGCAGGCCGCCTACCTCGGCGGCGGAACCAACCTGGTGGACCTCATGAAGCTCGGGGTGCAACGCCCCGACGTGCTGGTGGACGTGACCCGGCTTCCACTCGACACCGTCGAGGAGCTGCCCGACGGTGGGCTGCGGATCGGCGCGACGGTACGCAACAGCGACCTCGCTGCCCACCCGGTGGTACGCCGCGACTACCCGGTGCTGGCCCGCGCCCTGCTCGCCGCCGCCTCCGGACAGCTACGCAACATGGCCACCACCGGCGGCAACCTGTTGCAGCGCACCCGCTGCGTCTACTTCCAGGACACCGGCAAGGCGTGCAACAAACGAGAGCCGGGCAGCGGTTGCGCCGCTCTGCACGGCCAGAACCGCGACCTGGCGGTGCTGGACTGGTCCGAGCAGTGCGTGGCCACCCACCCGTCCGACCTGGCCGTCGCGCTGGCCGCCCTCGACACGGTGGTCGAGGTGCACGAGGCCGACGGCCCCCGTGACCTCCCGATCGCCGACTTCTACCGCTCCCCCGGCACCCACCCGGAACGGGAGACCACACTGGCCCGGGGCGCGCTGATCACCGCCGTGCGCCTGCCGCCGCTACCGGCCGCGCGCCGCTCGACGTACCTCAAGGTGCGCGACCGGGCCTCGTTCGCCTTCGCCGCCGGCTCGGTGGCCGCGGTGCTGGACCTCGACGGGGACGTGGTCCGCGACGTGCGGCTGGCGTACGGGGCGGTGGCGCACCGGCCGTGGCGGGCGTACCGGGCCGAGGCGGAGCTGCGCGGTCGTCCGTTCAGCCCCGAGTTGGCGGCACGGTCCGCCGACGCGGAGCTGGCCGAGGCGCGCCCGCTACGGCACAACGGCTTCAAGCTGCCACTGACCCGGGCCATCACCGTGCGGGCGCTCACCGAACTGGCGTCGTCGTGAGCACCGGGGCGGTCGGACGGGCGTACCCCAGGCTGGAGGGCCCGGCGAAGGTCACCGGCACGGCCCGGTACGCGGTGGAGTACCCGGTGGACGGGGTCACCTACGGCTGGGCGGTGCCGTCGGCGGTGGTGCGGGGCCGCATCACCCGCATCGACACGACGGAGGCGCTGGCGTCGCCCGGTGTGCTGGCCGTGGTGCACCACGGCAACGCGCCCCGGATGGCGCCCGGCCCGCAGCCGGAGCTGCGGCTGTTGCAGGAGCCGACAGTGCACTACCGGGGGCAGTACGTGGCCGTGGTGGTGGCCACCAGCCTGGAGGCGGCCCGCGAGGGCGCCCGACTGGTCCGCATCGACTACGACACCGGCCCGCACAGCACAGTGCTCACCGACGACCATCCCGGCCTGTACAAGCCGGACCAGGTCAACCCCAGCTATCCGACGGACACCGCCGAGGGCGACTTCGACGCCGGGTACGCGGCCGCCCCGGTGCAGGTGGACGTCACCTACCGCACGCCGGCGTACCACAACAACCCGATGGAACCGCACGCCACCACCGCGCAGTGGCACGACGGGCGGCTCCTGGTGCACGACTCCACCCAGGGCGCGACGCCGGTGCGCGCCACCCTCGCCGAGCTGTTCGAGCTGCCGCAGGAGTCGATCCGCGTCGTCGCCGAACACGTCGGCGGCGGCTTCGGCAGCAAGGGGTACGCCAAGGCGTCGGTGGTGCTGGCCGCCCTCGCCGCCCGGCACGTGGACCGCCCGGTCAAGCTGGCGCTGACCCGCCAGCAACTGTTCGGGCCGGTCGGCTACCGCACCCCCACCATCCAGCGGGTCCGCCTCGCCGCCGACACCGACGGCCGGCTCACCGCCATCTGCCACGACGCGATCAGCCAGACCTCGACCGTCCGGGAGTTCGCCGAGCAGACCGCCGTCTACACCCGCAGCATGTACGCCGCACCGCACCGCCGCACCACACACCGGCTGGTCCGCCTCGACGTTCCCACGCCGTTCTGGATGCGCGCCCCCGGCGAGTGCCCCGGCGCGTACGCCCTGGAGTCCGCTGTGGACGAGCTGGCCATCGCCGTCGGCATCGACCCGGTGGAGCTGCGCGTCCGCAACGACACCGCCGTCGACCCCGACCAGGGACGCCCGTTCACCAGCCGCAACCTGGTGGCCTGCCTGCGCGATGGCGCACAGCGGTTCGGCTGGGCCGGCCGTGATCCGTCGCCCCGGTCCCGACGCGACGGGCGCTGGCTGATCGGGACCGGGATGGCCGGTTCGAGCTACCCGGCCCGGGCCCGGCCGTCCACGGCGACGGCCACCGCTCGGTCCGACGGGAGCTTTCTGGTCCAGATCAACGCCACCGACATCGGCACCGGCGCCCGGACGGCGATCTGGCAGGTGGCCGCCGACGCCCTCGGAGTGCCGCCGGAGCGGGTGGAGATCCGCATCGGGGACAGCGCGTTGCCGACGGCGGCGCTGGCCGGCGGCTCGATGGGGACCGCGAGTTGGAGCTGGGCGGTGATCCGCGCCGCGCAGGCGCTGCGCGAGAAGCTGCGCGACGGCGGGCCGCCGACCGACGAGGTGACCGCCGAGGCGGACACCACCGAGGAGGTGGGCGGGCAGCCCGCGCTGCCCCGGTACGCGTACGGGGCGCAGTTCGTCGAGGTGCGGGTCGACGCGGACACCGGCGAGGTACGGCTGAACCGGATGCTCGGGGTGTTCGCGGCGGGGCGGGTGGTGAACCCGACGACGGCGCGCAGCCAGCTCATCGGCGGCATGACGATGGGGCTGTCGATGGCGCTGCACGAGGAGGGCCTGCTCGACGAGCGGTACGGCGACTGGGTCAACCACGACCTGGCCACCTATCACATCACCGGCTGCGCGGACGTGGAGTCCATCGAGGCGTACTGGTTGGACGAGCGCGACGACGAGCTGAACCCGGCCGGGGTGAAGGGCATCGGCGAGATCGGCATCGTCGGCGCCGCCGCGGCGGTCGCCAACGCGGTGCACCACGCGACCGGCGTACGGATCCGGGAGCTGCCGATCCGGCTGGACAAGCTCATCGGCGTATCAGACTTGGCTTAAATAAGTCGTCAGTGATACAACTGTCGTCGTGCACGCCTTCGACGTGCTGGGCGATCCGGTCCGGCGCCGCATCCTGGAGCTGCTCGCCGGTGGCGAGCAGACCGCCGGCGCGGTCAGCGCGGTCATCCGCGAGGAGTTCGGCATCTCCCAGCCCGCCGTGTCCCAGCACCTCAAGGTGTTGCGCGACAACGGCTTCGCCACAGTGCGGCCGGAGGGCGCCCGACGGCTCTACGCGGTCGACCCACGCCCACTGCGCGAGGTCGACGGCTGGCTGGAGCACTTCCGCCGGTTCTGGGCCCCACCCCTGGCGGCACTCGCCACCGAGCTGGCCCGGGGCCGACGCGAGCGTCGGCTGCG
Organism: Micromonospora sp. NBC_00330; assembly: GCF_036136635.1. NCBI lineage: Bacteria > Bacillati > Actinomycetota > Actinomycetes > Micromonosporales > Micromonosporaceae > Micromonospora > Micromonospora sp. NBC_00330. Next base: position 2,094,147 of record NZ_CP108012.1, on the reverse strand, counting down.
CGGGCCCGCCGACCCACCCGATGAGAGGAACACCTGATGTTCGACGCCACCGAGCAGATCAACGCCGTCCAGCGGACGGTCGGCAGCCGCAACCTGGAAGCCGGTGAGGCGCGGGTCACCACGATCAGCCAGACCTACCAGGCGACGGCCGAGGATCTGTGGGACGCCTGCACCAGCGCCGAGCGCATCCCGCGCTGGTTCCTGCCGATCTCCGGCGACCTGCGGCTGGGCGGCACGTACCAGCTCCAGGGCAACGCCCACGGCACCGTCGAGAGCTGCGAGCCGCCGCACCGCTTCACCGCCACCTGGGAGATGGGCGGCGAGGTGAGCTGGATCGAGGTGCGGGTCACCCCCGTCGGCGACGAGCGGGCCCGCCTCGACCTTGACCACATCGCGCACGTCGACCAGGACCGGTGGGCCCAGTTCGGGCCGGGCGCGGTCGGTGTCGGCTGGGACCTCGGGCTGCTCGGCCTCGCCTCGCACCTGGCCGCCGACGGCAGCGGGATCACCCCGGAACAGGGCGCCGAGTGGACCGCCTCCGCCCAGGGACGACGGGCCATGGAGCTGAGCAGCCAGCTGTGGTGCGAAGCGAGCATCGCCGCCGGCACCGACGCCGACGAGGCGAAGGCCGCCGCCGAACGCACCACCGCCTTCTACACGGGCGACCCGGCAGCCTGAGCGCGCGACGAGGCGGGGGCGCGGCAGGCGAGGGGCCGGCGCGACGGCGGCGGGCTGAGCGCGGGACGAGGCGGCGGTCCGGGCGGGGATCGGAGTAACGTGCTGCGGCATGACCGGCACGCCGTACTCGCACTGTTCCTACTGCGGCGCCGCCTACCCGCCGGCCGCCGGATGGCCGCGAGTCTGCGCGGTCTGCGGCGAGACCGTCTGGCGCAACCCGCTGCCGGTGGCGGTCGCGGTGCTGCCGGTCCGTACCGCCCAGGGCCTGGGAGTGGTGGTGGTCCGCCGGGACATCGAACCGGCCCGCGGCCTGCTCGCGCTGCCCGGCGGCTTCATCGAGTACGGCGAGGAGTGGTCCGACGCACTCGTGCGGGAACTGCGGGAGGAGACCGGCCTCGTCGCGGCGGCCGAGGACGCCCGCCTGTTCGCTGTGCACGGGGCGCCGGCGGGCGGCACGATGATGGTCTTCGGAGTGCTGCCCGAGCGGGCGGCCGAGGACCTGCCACCGTCGGCGCCGACCGAGGAGGCGACCGAGTGGCTGGTGCTCACCGACCCGGTCGAGCTGGCGTTCTCCACCCACACCCGGGTACTAGCCGACTTCCTGACCCCCAACCACCCCGCCTAACCCCACGCCCCGCCCCGCCCCGCCCCGCCCCGCCCCGCCCCGCCCCGCCCCGCCCCCGCGATCTTGCACTTACTGTCCCGGCACAAGGGGCGTTCCCACGCATTTCGACAACCGAAACTGCAAGATCGGCGCGGCGGACGCGCCGGACTTCAGTCCGGTGGGCCCTCGGTGATCGGTAGGAGGACCCGGAAGGTGGTGCGCCCCGGCTCGGTCTCCACCCGGATGTCGCCGTGGTGTTTGTGCACCACGATCCGGTACGAGATGTCCAGCCCCAGACCGGTGCCCGCGCCGACCGGCTTGGTGGTGAAGAACGGCTCGAAGATGCGCGGACGCACCTCCGGCGGGATGCCCGGCCCGGTGTCGGTGATCTCCACCGTCAGTTGGTCGCCGACCCGTCCGGTGCGGACGGTCAGCACACCCTTCTCCCCCATCGCGCCCAACGCGTTGTCGATCAGGTTGGTCCACACCTGGTTCAGCTCGGCCGCGTACGCCGGGACCGGTGGGAGGTCCCTGTCGTACTCGCGGACCAGCTTGACCTCGGCGGGGATCTTGCCCTTGAACATCACCAGCGTGGCGTCGAGCAGGTCGTGCACGTCCACCACACGGTGCGGCGCGCGGTCCAGCTGCGAGTACTGCTTGGCGGCGTCCACCAGCCCGGAGATCCGGGTGACCGCGTCGCCGATCTCGCGCATCAGCAGCTCGGTGTCGACGGTGTAGGTGAGCCAACGCACCGCCGCCTCCAGGTCCGCGGCACCGACCGCGGCCTTGACCTGCGCCAGCCAGGCCGCGTCGAGCCCACCGCCGACCAGGATCGGCGCCAGGTCCCACGCCCCGCCGACGCCATGGTCCTCCAGCCAGTCGGTCAGGGCGTCCTCGGCGTCGGCGGTGGCCATCGGGGTCAACTTCGGCGCGGTGGCCACCCGGGCGACCGCCTCCTCCTGCAGCGCGACCAAGCCGTGCAGGGCGCTTCCGTCGAGCCGCCCGTCGGCGATCATGGCGAGCTTGTGCCGCATCCCGGCGACCCGGTCCCGCAGAACCGACGTGGCCCGCACCGCCGCCGCGGCCGGATTGTTCAGCTCGTGGGTCAGGCCCGCCGAGAGCGAACCGAGGGCCAGCAACCGCTCCCGCTCACCGACGATGGCCTGGCTGTCCCGCATCCCGAAGAACAACCCCTCCAACAGGTGCATGGGCATCGGGAACCAGGACCGCAGGGCGTACGCCATGTCCTCCGCCGGCAGCACGAAGAACTCCGCGTCGGTCACCGCCCGCAGGCTGTTGCGGTAGATCTGCTCGACCTGGTCACCCAGGTACGCCTGAGTCGCCCCGCCGTACACCCCGCGCTGGTCGGTCCGGCTGACCTCGACGTCGTCGCCGCGCACCAGGCGACTCAACGCCACCGCCCCGCGCACCAGCACGAAGAAACAGGTGGCGGGCTCACCCTCGCCGTACACGAGGGTGCCGCCGGCGCGCTGCTCGACCCGGCCGTGCTCGGCCAGCCAGTCGAGCTGCCCGTCGTCGAGCGCCTCGAACAGGAACAGAGTGCGCAACTGCGCCGGTGTCAGCCGGTCAGACTCGGTGGTCACAGGGACTCCTTCGCTCGCGACTGCGGGGCTCGCAACACCGGCTCACTCCTCGCGTTCACTGGAACTCCTTCGCTCGCGTAAGCCGGCTCATTGGGCCTCCAGGTAGCGGTGCACCAGCGACACCGCCATCGCACCCTCGCCGACGGCCGAGGCGACCCGCTTGACCGACTCGGCCCGCACGTCCCCGGCGGCGAACACGCCCGGCACGCTGGTTTCCAGGTGGTACGGGTCGCGCGACAGCGACCAGCCGGCCGGCCGCCGCCCCCCGGCGAGCAGGTCCGGACCGGTCACGATGAAACCGCGCGCGTCGCGGACCAGCACCCCGTCCAGCCAGTCGGTGCGGGGCTCCGCCCCGATGAAGATGAACAGCCAGGAGGTGTCGACCGAGCGGGCCTCCCCGGTGCGGGTGTCGCAGAGGGTGAGCCGTTCCAGGTGACCGTCCCCGGCCCCGCCGACGACTGCGGTGTGCGGGTGCACGGTGATCCGGTCGATCCGTTCGAGCTGGTCGATCAGGTAACGCGACATCGAGGCGGTCAGGTCCGCACCACGGATGAGCAGGTGCACCCTCGACGCGTACCGGGAGAAGTGGACCGCCGCCTGGCCGGCGGAGTTCGCCCCGCCGACGATGTAGACGTCCTGCTCGACGCAGCTCGGCGCCTCGGTGGCGGCGGCGCCGTAGAACACCCCACGCCCGGTGAAGTCGGCCAGCCCCGGGGCGTCGAGCACCCGGTACGACACGCCGGTGGCCAGCACCACCGTGTGCGCGGCGATCTCGGTGCCGTCGCCGAAGCGCAGCAGTCGGGCACCGCCGGCCTCGCTGAGACCGACCACCTCCCGGGCGCTGAGCAGCTCGGCGCCGAACTTGACCGCCTGCCGCCGGGCCCGATCGGTCAACTGCGCGCCGGAAACCCCGTCCGGGAAGCCCAGGTAGTTCTCGATGCGGCTGCTCTGCCCGGCCTGACCGCCGGTCGCCCGTCGTTCCACGAGCACGGTGCGCAGCCCCTCCGACGCGCCGTACACCGCCGAACCGAGACCGGCGGGCCCGCCGCCGATCACCACCAGGTCGTAGAAGTCACACGCCGGCACCACAGTCAACCCGGCCAGCGCGGCCAACTCGGCCTCGCTCGGGGCGACCAACGCCTTGCCCTCCGGCGTCACCACCAGCGGCACATCCGCCTCGGTGGCCCCGGCCGCGTCGAGCAACCGGACGCCCTCCGGATCGTCGGACAACAGCCACCGGTACGGCACCAGGTTGCGGGCCAGGAAGTCGCGGACCTTGAACGACGGCGCCGACCAGCGGTGCCCGACGACCCGGATCTCCGCGCTGGCCGCGTCCGGGGTGACCGCCCACGCCTCCAGCAGCCCGTCGACCACCGGGTACAGCTTCTCCTCCGGCGGGTGCCAGGGCTTGAGCAGGTAATGGTCCAGGTCGACCACGTTGATGGCCTCGATCGCGGCGTCGGTGTCCGCGTACGCGGTGAGCAGCACCCGGCGGGCGGCCGGGAAGATGTCCATTGCCGCTTCCAGGAACTCGACACCGGTCATCTCCGGCATCCGGTGGTCGGCCAGCAGCAGCGCCACCTGTTCGCCGCGCAGTTTGACCTCGCGCAGCGCGTCCAGCGCCTCCGGGCCGGAGGACGCCCGCAACACCCGGTAGCGGTCGCCGTAGCGGCGCCGGATGTCCCGGGCCACCGCCCGGGACACCACGGGGTCGTCGTCGACGGTCAGGATCACCGGGTTCGCCATGGCGCCATGAAATCACCTGTCGAGGGTCGACCGCACCATCGCCGAGCCCCGGCCCACGGTTGACAGCCCCGCAGACGGGTAAGCCGGGGAGCCGCGCGGGTGGCCGGACATCGACGACCCGCCCGGTTGCCGCGCACACCTCGGGGGGCCCATGGCGGACGCGACACCGACCGGACCGACGACGTCGGGCGGGATCGTGGAGCTGCGGGTGCACGGTGTCTCCGGCGCGGGCGCGGACCAGGTGTTGGACCGGCCGTACGTGCACCAGGTCGCCGGGGACCGCAGCGGAGGTTTCTACCGACCGCGCCCCGGCTATCCGGACTCCACCGGGACCGACGGGGTGACGCTGGAGGCGTACCGCTGGAGTGACCTGCCGTCCGGCACTGCCGTGCGGACGCTGTCGCTGGTCTTCCTGCTGCCGTTCATGCTCTGCAACGTGGCGCTCTGGATGCGCCCGGCGAACACCGTCTCGACGCGCGGCTTCATGGCGCTGTGCCGGGTGCTCGCCCTCACCCTCACCATGCTCTACGTGCTCTCCATCGTCGGGGTGGCGCTGGACCTGATCGCCTGGCGCTGCATGGACACCCCGTCGTGCCTGGCCGGCCGGAGCTGGCTGTCCTGGCTCGGCGGGCGCCCGCCCGGGCTGCGCCTGGGTGTGCTGGCGCTCGTGCCGGTCGCCGCCATCGGGCTCGTCTGGTGGTTGGGCGCTCGCCCGGGCCATTCGTTCGACGCGTTCCGGACGCCGTCGACGCTGACATCGAAACACCAGTTGAGCGCGGTCGGCCAGTGGGACGGCGAGCCGCTGGTGGGTCGGCTGCGCTCGGTCCACGTCGCGGCGGCGTTCGCCACGCTGAGCGGAAGCCTGCTGGCCGCGCGCGCCAGCCAGCACCGCTCGTGGGTGATGGTGATCCTGCTGACGGCCACCGGAGCGGTGCTGATTGCCTGCCTGGTCCTGGTCAGCGTGGTGCCCAGCATCGACCGCACCGACCCGTCGCCCCGGGTGGACGGCGTCTTCCGCGGGCTGCGCATCATCGCCTGCGGCCTGACGATGCTGGTGATCGTGCACGTCGTCATCAGCCCGGCGCCGTGGCCGCAGGGCGGTGCACTGCCCGGTTACGGCGCGATCGTGGCCTGGCTGTTCGTCAGCCAGACGGTGCTGGTGGTCGCGCTCGCCGTGCTGGTGATCTGGCGTCGGGGCGGCGGGCAGAGCCGGTCACCCATCCGGGCGTTGGGAGCGCCGGTCTTCATCACGATCTCCGCCGGGCTCGCGGTGGCGTTCTCCGCCGAGCTGGTCTACCGGGTGGCGGACCTGCTCGATCGTGAGGGGACGACCGCGGACGGCCTGGAGACCAGCCCTCCCCTGGCGTACAAATGGGCGATCTTCGGGTTTTTCCTGGCGGTGGTGACGGCGCTGCTGGTGGCCGGCCTGGTCACCAGGCTGACTCGGCGCGGCCGGCGGCGGGCCGCGCACGCGATCGTGGCCGCCGACTTCCCGGACGCGCCGCCGCGCGCGGCGGCCCGGCTGCGGCGGGTCGAGCAGGCGGTGGCCCGGGCCCGCTTCACCGAACGGTTGGAACCGCTCTCCGTGGTGTACGCCGGCCTGGCGGCGCTCGGCCTGGCCACCAGCGTGCTCGGCCTGCTCCAACTCCTACCCGGCGACGTGGCGCAGCGCTACCTCGGAGTGCCGGAGAGCATGGTCAACTTCCTGATCGGGTCGGGCAGCTACGTGATCGCCGCGATCCTGCTCGGCCTGGTGGTGGGCGGCATCTTCGCGTACCGGACGGCGCAGTTCCGTCGGTACGTGGGAGTGCTCTGGGATCTGGGCACCTTCTGGCCCCGCGCGGCGCACCCGTTCGCGCCGCCCTGCTACGCCGAGCGGGCCGTGCCGGAGTTGGCCAAGCGGATCACCTACCTGGTGGAGCAGGGGCAGGGTGTGCTGCTGGCCGGACACAGCCACGGCTCGGTGCTGCTCGCCGCCACGGTCCTGCAACTGCCCACCCGGATCACCGAGCGGGTAGCCCTGCTGACCTACGGGTCACCGCTGGGCCGGCTGTACTCCCGGCTCTTCCCGGCCTACGCCGACGAGCCGGCGCTGCGGGAGATCGGCGAACGGGTCGGCTGGCGCTGGATCAACCTGTGGCGCGACACCGACCCGATCGGCGGCTGGATCTTCGCCTCCCACCGTCCCGGGGAGGCCGAGACACTGACCGGTCCGTCGGCGACCGTGGACCGGCGGTTGACCGACCCGCAGGACGTGGTCCCGGCGCCCAGCGACAGCGTTCCCCCACCGATCCTCGGGCACTGGCCGTGTGAGTCGCAGGAGGCGTTCGGGGACGCGGTACGCGACCTCACCGCGCGACTACGCCCCGCGCGCCCGGCACGCGACTGAGCCGGCCGGTACGACTTGCTCCGACGGCCGGATATCGTCGCCTGGTGACCCCGTCCACGCCACCCGCCCGCCGGTTGATCGCCTCGAACAAGAAGGCGCAGCACGAGTACACGGTGCTGCGCACGTACGAGGCGGGCATCGTGCTGGTCGGCACCGAGGTCAAGTCGCTGCGCGAGGGGCGGGCCTCGCTGGTGGACGCGTTCGCGCACGAGCGCGACGGCGAGATCGTGCTGTACGGCCTGCACATCGCCGAGTACGCCTACGGCACGTGGACCAACCACGCCCCGCGGCGCAACCGCAAGCTGCTGCTGCACCGCGCCGAGATCGACCGGATCCTGGACAAGGTCCGCGAGGGCGGGGTGACCCTCGTTCCGCTGTCGATGTACTTCGAGAACGGCTACGCCAAGGTCGAACTGGCCCTCGCCAAGGGCAAGCGCTCCTACGACAAGCGGCAGACGCTGGCCGAGCGCGACGCCAACCGGGAGATCGCCCGCGAGCTGGGCCGGCACCTCAAGGGCCACCCCCGCCGGCCCTGACGCCCCAACGGGTCCTCCGCGCGCTCTTAGCGGGTTGGCCTTCACACGGGTTGGCGCGTTCTTATGTGCTCTGCCTGTGGGTCGCGGCGTGGCGCGCCGGGGGATCGTTGACGTCGTCCGAGAGACATGGTCTGCTCAGTCGACGCCGTTGTTGAAAACGGTAATCATTAGCTGAAGCGGAGGAGAACCATGTCACTCACCGTCCCGCCCGCCCTGCTCGACGCCGCCGAACGCGGCCCCATCGACGACGAGGCGTTCATCGCCTGCGTCCGCGACTCGCTGCCGTACGCCTGGGCCACCGTCAGCCGGGTGGTCGCCGACCTGGAGGCCGGCGACGGCGACCTGGCCGACAACGTCGTCCCGCCGCCCACCGACGCCGACCGGGGTCAACTGCTCCGCGCACTGGCGAGCGACGCCATCCGCGGTGGCCTGGAGCGACACTTCGGCGTACGCCTGGCCTTCCAGAACTGCCACCGCGTCGCCGCGTTCCGCCCATCGGCCGTCGACAGCGAGCGCTACCGCCGCTTCGTATCGACCCGTGGCCAACTGCTCAACCAGTCCCCCGAACTCCGCAACTGCTGACCGTCGAGGCGGGCGGGCTCACGCGGGCCCGCCCGCCGCACACCCGGCTCGCCCCGCACCCCACGACCTGCCAGACAAGGCCCCCTCGTAACCCCGCCCCACTTCCCGCACCCCGCCCGCGCCCGCACCCCGCCCGCGCCCGCACCCCGCCCGCGCCCGCACCCCGCCCGCGCCCGCACCCCGCCGGCGCCCGCACTCCGCCGGCGCCAAGATCTACGCAACTTCGCGGATGTTGCTGCCTCCGACGCCCGAGAGACAGCAACATCCCTGATATTGAGCGGATATTGACGGCTATCGCCGCGTTCGACCGACCGGGATCGAGTTTTGGGGCGCCTACGCCCCCGCCATTGCCCCGCGCTCCCGAGATCTTGGACAGTTTCCGTTCCGTCGGAACGGAAACTGTCCAAGATCTCCAGGCTCAGAGCACGGACATGCCACTGGCCGGCATCCAGGGCGCGGGTGCAACGCCCAACGCCCAACGCCCAACGCCCAACGCCCAACGCCCAACGCCCAAGATCGTGCTCGAACAAGGATGCGGTGGTCTCACCGATACGCCGACACCACTACTTCCTGGTTCGAGCGCGATCTTGCGGGCTCACCCAAGGGAGCCGCAGGCGTCGTGAGGCCGAGAAGGCAGACGCAACTGCTGGCCCTGCAACCCCCTGGTCCACGCGGTTGCTGCCTATCTCGGGCTTTCGCCATCGCAAATGCTGGCGTTAGGGTGAGCGGGTGACGACGTACCGGATCGGGGAGGCGGCCGACCTGCTCGGCGTCAGCGCCGACACCATTCGCCGCTGGGTGGACGCCGGGCGCCTGACGGCCGGGCGCGACGAGCACGGCCACCGGGTCGTCGACGGCGTCGACCTGGCGGCGTTCGCTCGCGCTCAGGCCACCGACCCGGACGCGGGCGCCGAGTTCTCCTCGGCCCGCAACCGGTTGCGCGGCATCGTCGTCGACGTCCGTAAGGACACGGTGATGGCCCAGGTCGACATCCAGGCGGGCCCGTTCCGGGTCGTGTCGCTGATGAGCCGGGAGGCCGTCGACGAGCTCGACCTGCGGGTCGGTTCGGTGGCCGTTGCGGTGATCAAGTCGACAACGGTCGTGGTGGAGCGGGCCGCGCCCGCCCCGGCGCGCGGACGGTCGGCCAGATGAAGGCGGAGGCGAACGCGCGGGTGAGCGTGGAGACGGTCGGCCAGATGAAGGCGGAGACGAACGCGCGGGTGAACGCGGAGACGGTCGCGCGGATGAACGCGCGGAGCAGGCGTACGGCGGTGGCTGTCCTGGTGGCGGCCGGGCTGGCGGTGACGGGCTGCGGCGCCGGCGACGGCCGGGCAACCGGCAGCGGTGGGGACGGGCGGGTGACCGGCCCGGTGACCGTGTTCGCGGCCGCCTCGCTGACCGAGTCGTTCACCCGCATCGGGAAGGACTTCGAGGCGGCCAACCCGGGCAGCCGCGTGACCCTCAACGTCGCCGGCAGCTCCGCCCTGGCCAACCAGATCACCCAGGGCGCGCCGGCGGACGTGTTCGCCTCGGCAGCCCCAGCGAACATGACCACTGTCATCGAGGCCGGCGACGCCGACGGCACGCCGCGCGTCTTCGCCCGCAACCAGCTGGTGATCGCGGTTCCCCGGGGCAACCCGAAGGCAGTGGCCGGCCTGGCCGATCTGACCAGCCCGGGTGTGAAGGTGGCGCTCTGCGCCAGTCAGGTTCCCTGCGGCGCGGCGGCCCGCACCGCCCTGGACGCGGCCGGCGTCGCGCTGACGCCTGTCACCCTGGAACGGGACGTCAAGGGTGCGCTCGCCAAGGTGAAGCTCGGCGAGGTCGACGCGGCACTGGTCTACCGCACTGACACGCGGGCGGCGAGCGCCGACGTGACCGGCGTGGAGTTTCCCGAGTCGGCGCGGGCGGTAAACGACTACCCGATCGTCGCGTTGAGGGACGCGCCGAATCCGAACGGCGCACGGGCCTTCGTCGCGTACGTCCGCTCGGCGCCGGCGCAGGCGGTCCTCGCCGAGGCGGGGTTCCAGGCTCCGTGAGGCAGGTCCACGACCACCACACACGCCGCGGACGCCCGGCCACGCCTCGACGGCGAGGGCGGGTGCCGGCGGCGCTGCTGATCCCCGCCGGGCTGGGGTTGTTGTTCCTCGTCCTGCCGTTGGCGGGGCTGCTGATCCGGGCACCGTGGACGACCCTGCCGGAGCGGCTCACCGAGCCGGGCGCGTTGACCGCCCTGCGGCTGTCGGTGCAGACCGCCACCCTGGCCACCACGCTCTGCCTGTTGCTCGGGGTGCCGCTCGCCTGGGTGCTGGCCCGGGTCGAGTTTCCCGGCCGTCGGATGGTACGCGCGCTGGTCACCGTGCCGCTGGTGCTGCCGCCGGTCGTCGGCGGGGTGGCGCTGTTGCTGGTCTTCGGCCGGCGTGGCCTGCTCGGCGGCTGGCTCGACAGCACGTTCGGCATCACCCTGCCCTTCACGACCACTGGTGTCGTGCTGGCCGAGGCGTTCGTCGCCATGCCGTTCCTGGTGATCGCCGTGGAGGGTGCGCTACGCGCCGCCGACCACCGCTTCGAGGAGGCCGCCGCGACGTTGGGCGCCAGCCGGTGGACCACCTTCACCCACGTCACGCTGCCGCTGGTGGCGCCCGGTCTGGCCGCCGGGGCGGTGCTGTGCTGGGCGCGGGCGCTCGGCGAGTTCGGTGCCACCATCACCTTCGCCGGCAACTACCCCGGCCGGACGCAGACCATGCCGCTCGCCGTCTACCTGGCGTTGGAGACGGACCTGGAGTCCGCGATCGTGCTCAGCCTGGTGCTGCTCGTCGTGTCGGTGGGCATCCTGGTGGCGTTGCGGGACCGCTGGATGACCACCGCATGAGCAAGCGACTTCTCGACGCGCGGCTCGTCGTCGACCGGGGCGTCTTTCGGCTCGACGTGCCGCTGCGGGTCGCGCCGGGCGAGGTGGTGGCGCTGCTCGGCCCGAACGGCGCCGGCAAGACCACCGCGCTGCGGGCGCTGGCCGGGCTGCATCCCCTCACCGACGGGCACGTCACCCTCGACGGCGTCGACCTGGACCGCCCGGCGACCGGGGGCTGGGTGCCCACCGAACGCCGGTCGATCGGCGTGGTCTTCCAGGACTACCTGCTGTTTCCACACCTCAGCGCGTTGGACAACGTCGCCTTCGGGCCGCGCCGGCACGGCGTCGAGCGGCGGGCCGCCCGCGCCACGGCCCGGGAGTGGCTGGGCCGGGTGGGGCTCGACGCGCAGGCGCAGCGCCGGCCTCGGCAGCTCTCCGGCGGCCAGGCGCAGCGGGTGGCGCTGGCCCGCGCGCTGGCAGTGGCACCGTCGCTGCTGTTGTTGGACGAGCCGCTCGCCGCGCTGGACGCCCGCACCCGGCTGGACACCCGCGCGGAGCTGCACCGGCACCTGTCGGCGCACGCGGGCGCGACGGTGCTGGTCACCCACGATCCGCTGGACGCGCTGGCGTTGGCCGACCGACTGGTCATCGTCGAGGGTGGCCGGGTGGTGCAGGAGGGCGACGGGCCGAGCGTCACCGCCCGCCCGCGCACCGACTACGTCGCCCGGCTGGTCGGGTTGAACCTGTACCGGGGTCGCGCCGACGGGCACGGGGTGCAGGTGTCGCCGGAGCTGACCCTCACTGTCGCCGACCGGTTGGACGGCGAGGCGTTCGTGGCGTTCCGTCCGGCCGCGGTGGCTCTGCACCCGGCCCAACCGGAGGGCAGCCCCCGGAACACCTGGGCGGGCACGGTGGCCGGCGTCCAGCGCCACGGTGACAACGTACGGGTGCAACTGGACGGGCCGATCGGGGTGGCCGCCGACGTCACGCCGGCCGCCGCCGCCCAGCTGCGGCTGATCCCCGGCCAGCGGGTCTGGGTGGCGGTCAAGGCAACCGAGACCCACGCGTACCCGGCCACCGGCTGACCCGACGACCGCCGGCCCGCAGCGGAGGCGAGTCAGCCGGCGAGCAGGTCGGCGTGTGCGGCACGCAGCCGGGCCAGCATCGGGTCGCTGCCCGGGACGACCCGGCTGTCCAGCTCGGCCCACACCTCGGCCAGCGCCGCGCGGACCGCGCCAAGCTCGGCGGCGTGCCGCTGTGTGCTGCGTCGGTGCTGCTCCTCGAGGCGGCGGGCCCAGCCGGCGGTGACCGTCGCAAGCCGGTCGGCGTCGGCGCGGGCCTGGGCGCCGCTGCGGGCGGCTGCGGCGGGGACGATCGCGGCGACCGGGCGGGGATCGCCGTCGCGGGTGACGACGGTGACCGCGTCGGTCAGCTCGGCCAGCGCGACGAGCTGGCTGAACCGGGTGCGCGCCTCACGCAGCGGCACGGAACGCGGCGGGTCGGAATGAGGGGTGAGCGCGGGGACGGCCATGGATGCATGGTGCCGCGCGGGTATGACAACTATTCGCTGTCGTCAGTGGACGGTGCGTGGCGGGCGGACCACTCGTCGGCCAGCACCGACCAGACCTCGAGGTCGATCCGGCCGTGCGGACCCGGGCTGACCTGGCGCAGCGTGCCGTCGAGGCGCAGGCCGAGCCGGTCGGCGAGGGCCTTGCTGCGGGTGTTGTCGGCGTTGGTACGCCACTCCACCCGCTGGATGCCGCGCTCGCGCACCGCCCAGTCGACGATTCGGCGCACCGCCGGGGCGACCAGGCCCCTGCCCTGCGCCGCCGGCTCCACCCAGCAACCGACCTCGCAGACGCCCCGGGTCACGTCGAACGACACGAACATGACCCCGCCGACGAGCGTGCCCCGCCACCACAGCCCCCAGATGCCACCGTTGTCGCTGGCCCAGAGGTCGGCGTACCGCTGCAACACCGCACGGGCCGACGGCAGATCGGTGGCGACGAAGGACGGCGACACCCAGGGCTGGATGTGCTCGCGGGCCCGATCGAGGTGGGCGAGGAACTCCTCGGCCCGCCACGGGTTCAACGGGCGCAGCTCGACGTCCTCGGTCAGCGGCAGGGCGAACACCGGGCCTCCCCGAAGGTGCGTTGGCAACGACGGGTAGCAGACTCGCACAGGGCCGCAGGTCGGTCACGGCCCGGGGCCGCTCACTCCGGCAGGTGGGTCCGCAGCGCGGCGAACTGGGCCACGGTCAGGTAGGAGGGGTTGGCGGCCTGCGGCTGACGGAACACCTCCAGGGCGGCGAGCCGGTCATCGGCGCGCAACAGCAGCCGGGGCACCCGGTCCCGTTCGGCGAGGATGGGCAGATCCAGCGGCACCGACCACTGTTGCCCCGGTGCGCCTGGCTCGGCCGCCCCGGTGACCCGCCCGACGCCCCACACCCCGTACGGCAGTCGGCCCCGGCTGCCGCTGGCCCAGAAGACCACCGGCTGCCCGGCGCACATCAACCGCGCCCGGTAGCCGGGACGCACGCACCAGCTCGTCACCAGTGGCTTCCGGGCGAATCGGGCGGCGAGGTCGACCAGGTCCGCGTTGCCCTTGATCAGCCAGGCGCCCAGGTTGTCGAGGCGTACCCGTGGCTCGGTCATCGCGTCCATCTTGCCCGGCCGGAGGCAGCGTCAATCAGATGATCATGTGGGTCCAGTAGGTGAGCCAGAGCACGAACAGCACGCCCTGCACCAGGGCGAGCGCCGCGGTCAGCCACACGTCGACGCCGGCGTGGCGGGCCCAGCGGGCCAGCACCAGCGCCACCGGGAAGGCGGCGAGCAGATAGCGCAGCAGGCTCTTGTACACCGGCGGGCCCATCGACAGCGGCACCAGCACCATGAGGACGCCGTACACCAGGTAGGCCAACTCCCGGCGACGGAACCCGGCGACCAGCACGGCGAGGACGGCCACGGCGAACCACGCCCTAGCCGCGTCGCGCGGCTCCCCGGTCAACCCGTCGAGCAGCACCGGAACGGGGTTCTGCACCTCGATGCCCCATCCGGTCTCCTGGGCGTGCTGGTAGGCGAACCAGTCCCCGCCCCGCCACCGGCAGTACGCCATGAAGGTGAACCACCCGGCGGGGAGCAGCAGCAACGGCCAGCCGATCCGCAGGTAGCCGAGCAGGGCGCGCGGCCCGAGCCGCCAGTCGTGCTGCCGGAGCAGCACCAGGGCCAGCGGCAGCGCCACGAGCAGGCCGACGGAGCGGCTCATCGCCAGGAAGTAGCCGATCACGCCGACCAGAAGCCACCGGTGTCGCTCGGCGTAGTAGAAGGCGGCCAGCGCGAGGCAGACGAAGAGCGACTCGGTGAGCGCGGCCTGGAACAGGAACGCGGTCGGCAGCAGCACCAGGTACCGGGTGAACCGGCGGGCCGCGTACTCGTCGCCGAGCAGCAGCTCCGCCAGCCGGTAGCCGTACCAGAGCGCCAGCAGGAACGCGACGTTGCTGATCACCAGCAGAGCCAGTGCGTTGTCGCCGCCGAGCACCGCGCCGAGGGGCCGGGCCAGGAACGGGTACAGCAGCGGGAATCCGAAGTCTCGCCACGGCCCGCTCAGGGGCAGCTCGCTCAGCCGCAGGTAGAGCAGCGAGTCCCAGGCGAACCAGAAGGAGATCCACCGGTGCCCGGAGATCTCCAGCTGCTGCGCCCACATCAACGCCTCGTCCGGCGGCGGGGCCCCGGGGACGCCGTCCCAGGCGTGCAGGACCAGGAGGCCGAGCAGTGTGAGCAGCAGCTTCGCGCCGAGGAACAGGCCGATGACGTACGGCCAGGGCGCCGGCACCCGGCGGGCCAGGTGCGCTCCGCGGCGGCCGGCCGCGACCGTCCGGGCGGCCAGCGTCGCCGCGCCGCTGCGCCACCGGTCCATCCGCCCCGCTTCCCCGCTCCCCCGGTCCGCCGGCCGCGCGGGGGAGTCGCTCTTCTCGTGGTACGCCGCATCGCGCCCCGCCGAAGCGAGGACCAGCTATCACCAAGTGTGACATTCTGCCCATAGCGGGTGGACGCCGCGTCTCAATCATGGCGGTGAGCAGGGAGCGCGTCAGCATGAGCGAGCAGAACGGCACTGTGGTCATCGGTGCGGGGCCGGCCGGGCTCACCGCGGCGTACGAGTTGCTCCGGCACGGCCGGTCGGTGCAGGTGTTCGAGGCCGACGAGGTGGTCGGCGGGATCAGTCGGACAGTGGAGCGCGACGGGTGGCGGTTCGACATCGGCGGGCACCGGTTCTTCACCAAGGTGCCCCGGGTGGAGGCGTTCTGGCACGAGATCCTGCCGGACGAGGACTTCCTGACCCGGCCCCGGATGAGCCGCATCTTCTACCGGGGCGCCCTGTTCAACTATCCGCTGAGCGCCGTGAACGCGCTGCGCAACCTGGGTCTGCCGGAGGCCGTCCGCTGCCTCGGCTCGTACGCCCGCGCCCGGCTGCGGCCGCCACGAGACCAGTCACACTTCGAGGGCTGGGTGTCGGCCCGGTTCGGCTGGCGGCTGTACTCGATCTTCTTCAAGACGTACACCGAGAAGGTCTGGGGTATGCCGGCGGACCGGTTGCAGGCCGACTGGGCGGCGCAGCGGATCAAGAACCTGTCGCTGGCCACGGCGATCCGCAACGCGCTGGTGCCCCGGCGTCGACGCACCGACGTGACGAGCCTGATCGAGGAGTTCCAGTACCCGAAGTACGGGCCCGGGATGATGTGGGAGCGCTGCGCCGAGCAGGTCCGCGAGCGGGGCGGGCAACTGTCCACCGGCAGTTGGGTCACCGCCGTACACCGTGACCCGGCCCGCCGTCGGGCGATCAGCGTGACGGTCAACGGCGCGGGCGGGCAGCGTACCGAAGCTGCCGACCACGTGATCTCGTCCATGCCGATCTCGGAGCTGGTGACCGCGCTGCACCCGCCGGCGCCGCCGGAGGTGCTGGCCTGCGCGGCCGACCTGCGCTACCGCGACTTCCTGACGGTCGCCCTGGTCGTGCCGGCGGAGTTCTCGTTCCCGGACAACTGGATCTACGTGCACGACCCGGGGGTACGGGTGGGCCGGATCCAGAACTTCGGCTCCTGGTCGCCGTACCTCGTCAAGGACGGCCGCACCTGCCTGGGCCTGGAGTACTTCGTGTTCGAGGACGACGAGATGTGGCGTACCACGGATGCCGACCTCGTGGCCCTCGCCACCGCGGAGCTGGAGCGGTTGGGGTTGGTGCGGCCCGGCGTGGTGGAGGCCGGCTACGTCGTGCGGATGCCCAAGGCCTACCCGGTGTACGACGAGCGCTACCAGCACAACGTGGACGTGATCCGAGCCTGGCTGAGCGAGGCGGTGCCGAACGTGCACCCGGTGGGCCGCAACGGCATGCACCGCTACAACAACCAGGACCATTCAATGCTGACCGCGATGCTGACCGCCGAGAACATCGCCACCGGGAGTTCTCACGACGTCTGGTCGGTCAACGTGGAGCAGGACTACCACGAGGAATCCTCCGGCGGCGGCAGCCGGCGGGGCACCGGCCGGGACGCACCGGTGGTGCCCAGCCGGATCATCGCGGCGCCGATCACCATGCCGGAGGGGTCGGACGACCGAGCCCCCGTCGCAGCTCCCCCGTCTCACGCCTGAAGCCGAGCACCCTCTCGCGGCACGGGCAGGTGCTCACCACGGCAGGTGCGTGCAGTGGGCCACTGTGGCGTCATCCGGGCTGTGCGCATCCGCGCCACCGGTGGTCCGCTCCTCGGCCTGCCGGACGCGGGCGATGACACCGGCCGGCCCGCTGGCCCGAAGCAGGTCCAGCACGCCCGGCCAGTCCGTCAGACCGTACGGGCTGACGATGCGGCTGGCACCGTTGCTGAGCAACGCGACACCGTTCAGGTCGGCGAGGGACCGGTTGCCGGTCACCGCTTCCCGCGCCGCGCGCGGGTCATCCTTGGCGATCCAGTAGCCGCCCGGTTGGTTCCGGCGGGCACGCAGCGCGGTGACGCAGGAGGCTCGCACCCGGTCGTACTCCGGTGTTCCCTGGGCGATGCCGGTCAGCGGCGCCGCGCATTCCCGCCGGGCAGTCATCTCGCGCTCATCGGTGATCACCAGCGGGCCGGCGTCGACCTGGTCGATGACGAGGAAGGAGTCCGCGAGCAGGAGCCAGTCCAAGCGGTAGTGGTGGGCGCGGACCATCGCGACGGTGGCCTGCGGGCTGCTCGGGTCCGCGATGTCGCAGGTGTCGCCGTGCTCGGCGGCGATCTCGCCGATGGCGGTGGCGAGGATCGCGGCGAGCTCTCGCCCGTCGCCGCGCGACAGGTGGCCGAGCAGCGCGCCGCCGAGGCGGTGCGTGTACCAGGCGACGCCGTGAAGGCAGAGGGATTCGGCTCCCGGAATGCCGGCGCCGTCGAGCAGGACGACAGCGCCGGGAACCGCACCGACGAAGTCCTCGTTCGGCCGATCGGCCCTGCCGGCGCTCGTCGCCAGGCTGACGTCCACTCGTGGGCTCCTGTCTGGGCTCGCGTCGCCGTTGTCTGGGTACGGCCAGTCGAGCGGGTCAGGTTGGTGGAGACGGCTATACCTCGGCGGTCACGTTGGGCGTCGGCGCGTGATGCCGTCCAGGATGGTGGTCAGGTTGTGGTGGAAGGTCTCCTCGGCGTTGAGGTGGGCGCCGTCGATGACGAGCCGGGCCACTGTGGGATACCTGCCGGTTGCCAACATACGTGTGAGGTAGGGGCCGAGGCTGGCCTGGAAGGCGGCTTCGTCGGTGCCGGTGGAGCGTGCGGTGCGTCGTTCGGTGACCTCTCTGCGGACCGATCCGATGATGAAGGCGTTGAGGGCGCCCACGGCTCGCTGGAGATCGTCGATGTCACGCACGCCGGGGGCCGCACTGAGCGCCGCGGCGGTCGTTTCGCCCACGGCGAGCGCGTGTGGTCCCAGGTGTGGCCGTCCGCCGAGCACGTCGGAGAACCATTCGTGGTCAAGGGCGGCAGCGCGGGTCGCGTGGGCGACGGCCAGCACCGTGTCGCGCCACCCGGAGCGCTGGCCCACCTCGGCGATCCGGGCATAGACGACGTCGACCATGAGATCGAGGAGCTCCGACTTGTTGATGACGTAGTCGTAGAGCCGCATCGGACCGACACCGAGCTCTTTGGCGATCTTGCGCAGTGACAGCCCGTCGAGGCCGTGCGCGTCGGCAAGCCGGATCGCCGTAGCGGCGATCTTCTCGCGGCTCAACGGCACCGGCACTGCCCGCGGCTGAGGCTCGGGCCGCTCCCAAACGGGCAGGGGCTCGTTACCGTACGGTGTATCCACCAATACAGTGTACGGTAGCGCCGTGAGAACGCGAATTGCGATCGCCGGTGGTGGACTCGGCGGGTTGACGCTGGCTCGGATCCTGCACCGACACGGCATCGACTCGATGGTGTACGACCGGGAAGCAAGCCGATCGGCGCGGCCCCAGGGCGGCGCCCTCGATCTGCACCCGGAGTCCGGGCAATTGGCCCTGGCCGAGGCGGGCCTCGCCGGCCGGTTCCGTTCGGAGGCGCGGCCCGACGGCGAGGAACATCGCATCCTCGACCCGACCGGACGCACCCTGGTGCACCACGAGCCACAACCCGGCTCATTCTCCGGACGTCCCGAGATCGACCGGAGCGCACTGCGTGATCTGCTGCTCGACTCCCTCCCCGGCGACACGGTCGCCTGGCAGCACCGGCTTGTCGCGGCGACCCCCCGACCCGACGAGGGCTGGGAACTGACGTTCCACGACGGTCACCGGACCAGCTGCGACATCCTCATCGGCGCGGACGGCGCGCGCTCGATCGTCCGGTCACTGCTGACCGACGTCGAACTGTCCTACGTGGCCACGCTCGTGGAGCTGAGCGTCGACGACGTCGACCGGCGTCATCCCGATCTCGCCGAGCTGGTCGGCCCCGGGAACCTGTGGTGCGTCGGGGTGAACCAGATCCTGGCAGCGCAACGTCTCGGCGACGGCAGCCTCCGGGTCGGGATCTCGCTGCGCGCGGAGGACCGGCCCCTGGATACGTACCGCAGTAAGCGCGCACTGCTGGACCTGTTCGCTGGCTGGAACCCCCGCCTCACCGCACTCATCGAGGCCGCCGAGAGCGCGCCGACGCCACGCCTGATCGAGGCGATGCCCATCGGTACGCGATGGACCAGCCGGCCGGGCGTCACACTCATCGGCGACGCCGCGCACCTCATGCCACCGGTCGGCGAGGGCGCGAACCAGGCCATGCTCGACGCCGCAGAACTCGCCAGCCAGCTCGTCGCCAACCCCGCCGACCCGAATGCGGCGATTCGGACGTACGAAGAGTCGATGTTCAACAGGATTCAGCCGATCGCCGAGATGTCCGCACGAGTCCAGGCGATGATGCTCTCCCCCACCGCGGCGCAAGACATCGTCCGTTTCTTCACCCGACCGGCGGAGCCCGCACGCGCAGAATGACATCTGGCGCTGTCGACGCGGCTGGCGATAATCGTTTCATGACGACGGATGCGCACAGTGAGTCCGGTCTCCGGAAGGCCACCTTGACGGATCAGGACCTGGTGGAGACGCCGTGGGACTACTGCCGAATTCACGCGCTCGCCGTCACCGACGACGAGGGTCCGACAGAAGATCCGACAGTGGACTATCGGGAGGACGACGACCTCGATCCGACCGCACCGTCGGCCTTGGCGCTGCATCTCGACCTCGACTACATCGTGCGCCGAGTCGATCCGGGGCCGATGCGGCAAGTTCACTTCTGGGTCGCGCCGGCCACGCTGACCTTCCACAACGTGTGGGACATCGTCGGCAGCTTGCACTCCATCTGCCTGCCGTTCGAGTTGAAAGACCTGCGCCAGGAGGCCCGTTCACGCTCGGGGGAACCCTGCTGGCACCTGGAAGGGCGCGACCTGGACCTGAGGTTCCAGGCGACGGGCTACACCCTCTACCTGCGCCAACCCCCGCGTTACGGCAATCGGGTGCTCCGGATGGCCGAACGGGGCGGCATCAGCTTCGACCCGAAGCCGTATGCCTGACCGGCATGGGCCCGGCCCGCGCCCCGACGCCCGATGCGCTGGCGGCGGCGAAACCCGTTGTCCGAATGCCGGGACGCGGTGTTAGACAGTCAGTGTGACGAGAGCCCCGGATTTCCCCGACCTGCTGCGGGGGGCGTTCAGGCCGGGATACTTGGCCGGTGTTCGACTTCGGGATCGACGGATATCAACCGCGTTGGTTGAACGGGGAAGACAGCGTCGCGAAGCATCACGGAGGACGCCTGGCCAGGCTTGTCGGCCGAACGCTGACGGGTCCGTGGGTCGTGTGGGACACCGCACACGACGAGTGGTTCGCCGACTGCCCGGTGGTGCTCGACTTCGCCGGGGAGCGCCTGGAGGTCAATCACCAGAAGTTCGATGACCTGTCGATCACCTGGAACTCGATCGATGTGACCCGCCCACCGGCGTGGCCGACGTCGGACGACTTCCGATTGGCCTGGCGGGATGACGTTCCCGCAGTGCTGGCTGCCCGGCGCGGGCAGCGGCTGGAGGCGGTCGAGCTTCTCGAATGGGCCGGCGGGGACCTGGCGGACGGTTCCGTCGCTGTTGGCCTTTGCTTTCCGGACGGCTGGTTGACTCTGTACAACGCGTTGGACGAGAACGGACTAGCGTTCGGCCAGGTGGAGCCGGAGTATCGCCGACACCGACTGGGTTAGGGCTTGCGGGCCACTGCGCCGTAGATGGAGGCGTCGGCCAGAGGCGGACGCCGCTCCGGTGGCACCTGCGGCCGCCACTCGGTGACCGGGGCGATGCCCGGTTCGGCCAGTTCCAGACCGGTGAAGAAGCGGGCGAACTCGGCGCGGTCGCGGGGTACGGCGTCCTGCTTCATCCGGCCGGCGGCGAACTCGGCCTCCATCCGCCTGACGATCTCGGCGGGGATGTGGTCGGTGGTGAAGTGGGTAAGCGCCAGCCAGCTGCCCGACGGCAGCGCGTCGAGCAGGCGGGCGACCTGCTCGTGTGGGCGGTCGTCGTCGGTGAGGAAGTGCGTCACGGCGATGAGCACCAAAGCCACCGGTCGGGACAGGTCCACTGTGGCGTGCAGCTGCGGGTCGGCGAGGATCTTCTCCGGGTCGCGCAGGTCGGCGTCGAGGTAGGCGGTGGCGCCGGCCGGGTCGCTGGTCAGCAGTGCCCGGGCGTGGACCAGCACCATCGGGTCGTTGTCGA
Source organism: Micromonospora sp. NBC_00330 (assembly GCF_036136635.1). Lineage (NCBI taxonomy): Bacteria > Bacillati > Actinomycetota > Actinomycetes > Micromonosporales > Micromonosporaceae > Micromonospora > Micromonospora sp. NBC_00330. Next base: position 2,072,940 of record NZ_CP108012.1, on the reverse strand, counting down.
CGTAGACCACCCGGGAGTCGGGGGCGACGGACTGGGCCACCTCGTGGGTGTTGTCGGCGCTCGGGATGCCGGTGCCGATGTCGAGGAACTGCCGGACGCCGGCCTCTTCGGCGAGGAACCGGACCGCGCGGCCGAGGAAGGCCCGGTTTTCCCGGGCGAGCGTGCGTACCCCTGGGTAGACGGCCGCGATCTGGTCGCCAGACTCCCGGTCGACGGCGAAGTTGTCCTTGCCGCCGAGCCAGTAGTTGTAGCGGCGAGCCGGATGGACAGTCGTGGTGTCGATCCGGTCGGCACCGCGACCCTCGGGCAATTCCGATGTGGACGGCACCGTCACGAGACCTCCCCAGGTCGATAGAACACGCCGCATCCATAGAGTCACCGGGCGTATCCAGAGGACATCTTAAGCCGTACCCGTGGGGCTGCGGGGCCCACCGACGGGCGGACGCCGCCGGGGCGGGAAACCGCTTACCAGGAGGCTATTGACGGTCGTCACTGGCTGTCAGTACCGTGATGCGGGCAGCGAGAAAGCGCTTTCCGACCCCTCACCGTCCGACAGGGAGCGCCCCCATGCCCCGACACCTCCGTGCGTTCTGCCTGATCCTGCTCGCCATCGCCACAGTGGTGAGCACCACCACCGCCCTGCCCGCCGAGGCCGCCCCGCGCTTCCGGGTGCTGGTCTTCTCCAAGATCACCAACTTCTACCACGACTCGATCCCGGCCGGCATCGCCGCGATCCAGCAGCTCGGCGCCGCCCACAACTTCGAGGTCGTCGCCACCACCGACGCTGCGGCCTTCACCGACGCCAACCTCGCCACCTTCGACGCTCTCGTGTTCAACAACACCAACAGCCTCCCGACCTCGGGTGACCTGCTCAACGCCAGCCAGCGGGCCGCGTTGCAGACGTTCATCCGCAACGGCGGTGGTTGGGCCGGCCTGCACGCCGCGTCGGCCAGCGAACGTGACTGGCCCTGGTACGAGGGCCTGGTCGGCACGATCTTCGACTATCACCCCGACTTCTCGTCCACCGGCGGCACCTTCCCCGGCCGGGTCAAGGTGCTCGACCGGGCGCACCCCTCCACGCGCAACCTGCCGGAGCTCTGGGAGCAGAGCGAGGAGTGGTACAACTGGCGGACCAACCCGACCGGCAACGTGCACACACTCGCCCAGATCAAGGTGCGCGACGGGATCAACGGCCTGGACGAGGGCGTCGACCACGCGTACTCCTGGTGTCAGCGTTACGACGGCGGCCGATCCTGGTTCACCGCCGGCGGGCACGCCAGCTCCCAGTTCAGCACCCCGACCTTCCTGGAGCACCTGCGCTACGGCATCGAGTGGGCGGCCGGCGCGGTCGCCGGTGACTGCTCGGCCACCAAGACCAGCAACTTCGAACGGGTGGGGCTGGTCACCGAGAACCTGGCCGACCCCTTCGAGCTGGCCGTCGGCCCGGACCGGAAGGTCTACTACATCCAGCGCACCGGCGCGCTGAAGGTGGTCAACTCCGACACCCTCCAGGTCACCACGCTGCTGGACTTCGCGTACACCTCGGCGATGACCGACCAGTCCGACGGGCTGCTCGGGATGACCCTGGACCGCAACTTCGCCAGCAACGGCTGGATCTACCTGCTCTGGTCGGACAAGACCCTCAAACAGCTCAACCTGTCCCGGTTCACCGTCGCCAACAACAGCGTCGCGCTCTCGTCGGAGAAACGTCTGCTGACCGTCCCCACCTACCGGGGTGAGGGCCGGGCCAACTCGCACATGGGCGGGTCGCTCGCCATGGACGCGGCCGGACGGCTCTACGCGGCGATCGGTGACAACACCGACCCGTTCGCCTCCAGCGGCTACACCCCGGTCGACGAACGCGCCGGTCGCGCCGCCTGGGACGCCCAGGGCACCGCCGGCAACACCAACGACCTACGCGGCAAGATCCTGCGGATCACCCCACAATCCGACGGTACGTACACAGTGCCCAGCGGCAACCTCTTCCCGGCCGGCACCGCGAGGACCCGGCCGGAGATCTACGCGATGGGCATGCGCAACCCGTTCCGGATCACCATCGAACCGCAGACCAACGCGGTGCTGGTGGCCGACTACGGTCCCGACGCCCGCGCCGCCGACCCCAACCGTGGTCCGGAGGGGACTGTCGAGTTCAACCGGATCACCAACGCCGGCAACTTCGGATGGCCGTACTGCGTCGGCAACAACATCCCCTTCAACGACTACAACTTCGCCACAAACACCTCGGGGGCGAAGTTCAACTGCGCCGCACCGGTGAACAACTCACCCAACAACACCGGCCTGACCACGCTGCCGGCGGCGAAGTCCGCGCTGGTCTGGTACGCGTACTCCGCCTCCACCCAGTTCCCCGAGCTGGGCACCGGCGGTGGCGGGCCGATGAGCGGCCCGGTCTACGACTACGACCCGGCCAACACCCGCACCACGAAGTTCCCCGAGTACTTCGAGGGCAAGTGGATCACCTATGAGCTGACCCGCAGGTGGTTCAAGACGTTGTCGATCCACAAGACGGCGCAGACCTTCAGCAACGCGCGCTTCGGCCCGACGGCCGTGGGTGACCTCCAGTCGATCAACGGGATCTTCGGCAACATGAGCTGGATCCAGCCCTTCGAGGCGGAGTTCGGCCCGGACGGTTCGCTCTACGTCATCGACTTCGGCGAGGGCACCGGCAGCGGTCGCGGCGGCAGCAACGCCGGCGCGGGCATCTACCGGATCGACTACGTCGCCAACGGGCGGCCACCGACCGCGAAGATCGCCGCCACCCCGGACACCGGACGTACGCCGCTCGCTGTGACGTTCTCCTCGGCCGGGTCGTCCGCCGGTGACGGGTCGGCGCTCAGCTACGCCTGGGATTTCACAAACGACGGCAGCACCGACTCCACCGCCGCCAACCCGAGCCACACCTACTCGACGGCCGGGAAGCACACCGCCCGGCTGACGGTACGCAACAGCGGCAACGGGTTGACCGCCACAGCGGTCACCGACGTGGTGGTCGGCAACACCCGACCGACGGTGACCATCACGGTGCCCGACGGCGGGTTCTTCGACTTCGGTGACAAGATCCCGTACACGGTGACGGTCACCGACCCGGAGGAGACCACCATCGACTGCGCCAAGGTGACGGTGCAGACGCAGCTCGGCCACGACTCGCACGCCCACCCGCTGGACGTCTACACCGGCTGCTCCGGGCTGCTCGCCACCGAGGCGGACGCCGGTGACGGCCACGGGCCCGGGCAGAACCTCTACACCCTGATCACCGCGCAGTACACCGACGGTGGCGCGGCCGGCGGCGTACCGGCGCTGACCGGCTCGACCCGCGTGCAGTTGCAGCCCAAGAGCAAGGAGGCCGAGCACTTCAGCGCCCAGTCCGGCGTCACCGTCAACGACCGGGCCACCGCCCGCGCCGGCAAGCGGCTCGGCGAGGTCGACCACAACGACTGGGTGGCGTTCGGGCCGGCGGACCTGCGCAACATCGGCTCGGTGACGCTCGGGGTGACAAACGGCGGGCTCGGCGGCACCATCGAACTGCGCACCGGCTCGCCCACCGGCACGCTGATCGGCACGGCCGCCATCGGCTCCACCGGCGGGTGGGACAACCTGGTCTCCCCCACTGTCACGCTGACCAACAAGCCCACCGGCACGACCACCCTGTACGCGAAGTTCGTCAACGCCGCCCAGGTCAATGGGACCCCGGACCTGCTCGCCCTGGACTGGCTGCGGTTCAACGGCGCCGGGGTCAAACAGGAGCCGGGCGGGACGCTGGCCCTTGCCGCCAACCCGACCGGCGGCGCCGCGCCGCTGACCACCACGCTCACCGCCACGGCGACGGCGCCGTCCGGGCAGAGCATCACCGACTACGCGTGGGACTTCGGCGACAACAGCGCTATCACACACGGGGCGACGCTACGGTCGACGGCGCACAGCTACCCCCGCAAGGGGACCTACACCGCCCGGGTGACGGTCACCTACACCAGCGGGGAGACCCGCTCGCTCAACCTCACCATCACTGTCACCTGACCCCGGTCGCCGGCGGGCGGGAGCGTCCCGCCCGCCGGCGCTACCAAGCCGATCACCCAGGTCCCGGAGTGGCCCGGCACCGTTATCAGTCGCCAAGAAGCGCGTCACCGCGCCGCGTCCGGGCGTAGAAGACCAGATCACGAGGCCAGGTCGGCCGTGGGCGTGTCGCTGTGCACCAACACTCGCTGTGGCAAATGCGTGCGCAGGGCGCGAATCACTGTCGGGCTGTGCCCTCGATGGAGGTGCTTTCTTGCGGACGGAGTGCGGTCAGGAGGCTGTCGAGTTGACCCCAGGCCCGCGCGCTCGCGATGGGGTCGATGTAATCTCTGGACTCGATGATGAGCCCATTGCGGATACGCATCACGAAGACGCAGGGCACCGTGAATGCCTCACCGGTCTCGGCTACCCGCCCCTGATAGGCAAACTCGGCGACGATCACCTCCGGGTCCACGGTCTCATGAATCGTCACGTCGACTGGCTTACGGACCAGCGTCCGGGCGACCGGAGGCGACGCGGTGAAGTGCTCGTGCAGTTCGTTGCGGCTACGCAGCGGCGGCGGGTTGAGCGGGTGGAACGGATGTGTGACATGGGTCTGTTCGGCGTACAGGTCGGCCAAGTCCTCGTACGGACCGTCGCAAACACCGTTCACCAGTCGGAGGAACGTTTCGCGTGGGCTGCTCATGCCGGGCTTCCTTCGGAATCGGTGGCTGTCACCTGAGCCACGCCGAGGACTACCTCGGGGTGGCCGGTACCCCATCGGCGGCACCCTACTGGCCTCAACCTCGATGTGGCTGTCCCGAAGCGCTTTCATCGTCCGTATCCAGAGCATCGTCATCGACAGAAGCGCGTGTCACACCAGTGTGTGAGGCTTCGGGGCATGGCGACTTTCGTTCTGATCCACGGCGGCGGGGGCAGTGCCTGGGACTGGCATCTCCTTGTCCCCGAGCTGACCAGCCGCGGCCACGACGTGGTGGTGCCGGAACTGCCGATCGAGGACAGATCCGCAGGGTTCACCGAGTTCTGCCAGACGGTCGTCGACGCGATCGGCGACCGGAGAGATCTCGTGGTCGTCGGGCACTCGTACGGAGCGTTCACCGCGCCGCTCATTGCCGACAAGCTGCCGGTGCGGTTGCTCGTCCTGCTCACACCGATGGTCCCCAAGCCCGGTGAAAGGCCAGGTGACTGGTGGGCAAACACCGGTTACCGCAGCGCCGAAGGGCTCAGTGAGGAGCAGCAGTTCTACAACGGTGTCCCGGCCGAGATCATCGCGGAGGCAGCATCACACAGCCGGGACCAGGTCAGCGCGGAGGGCGACGAGCCGTGGCCCCTGGACGCCTGGCCGGACGTGCCGACGAGGGTGCTCCTCGCCCGCGAGGACCGGTTCTTCCCGGCGGACTTCCAGCGCCGGGTTGCCGCCGACCGGCTCGGCGTCGTCCCGGACGAGATTGACGGCGGCCACTGCGTGTCACTCAGCCACCCGAAGCAACTCGCCGACCGTCTCACCGCGTATCCGCTGCCCTGAACGCGGGACCACGGCCGTCACGATCCGAACCTCCGGCTATGGGCACGATTCGTTGATCCAGGCGAGATGCGAGGCTGAGCAGGTGACCCACCCACTCGCGCGCCGCGTCTCCGACACCTGCCACCTCACCGGACGATTCCGTCTGCGGTCTGGGCAGGTCAGCGAGGAGTACTTCGACAAGTACCTGTTCGAAGGGCAACCGGATCTGTTGCGCGAGGTCGCCGAAGCGATGGTGGCCATGTTGCCGGAGTGCGATGTGCTGGCGGGGATGGAGATGGGCGGCATCCCTCTCGCCACGGTGATGTCACAGCTGACGGGGCTGCCCACAGTCTTCGTGCGAAAGCACGCCAAGGAGTACGGCACCAACAAGGCCGCCGAGGGCGGTCCGGTGCACGGGCGGCGTGTCGTGCTGATCGAGGACGTCGTCACCACGGGAGGCGCACTACTGGCATCGTGCGGGCAACTACGGTCCATCGGCGCCCAGGTGGAGACAGTGGTCTGCGCCATCGACCGCGAGCAGGGGTGTCGTGAGAATCTGGCCGCCGAGGCGTTAGAACTCCGCGCTGCCCTCACCCGCCGCGACCTGGAAGCGTCCCTGACGGCGTGACAGCTCAGGTGCCGCTCGACCCACGGCAGAAGCATGCGCAGACCACTGCTGTTCAGGTCTAATCTCGCTGACTTGACGGCCCGAGCCCGGCAGCCCAAGTCCTCGCGCGGCCTTGTCCGCCTCAACTCGATCAATATCGCAACGAATCGTCCCACCGTTGCACCAGGCTCGGCCGAGGGGCGCCGACAGGCGAGGCCCTCGGTTGCGGGGATCGTCGGCACCGATTCTGGACTTGCGGGTCCATTATCTGCGAGTCACAGTCCGATACGGCGCCGAGCACCGGCCCGGCCGTTTCGGAAGTGACAGGGGAAGATCATGGATCTGCAGCTTGCCGGCAAGCGCGCTCTGGTGACCGGCGCGAGCAGCGGTCTCGGCGCGGAGATCGCCTCGGTACTGGCCGCCGAAGGCGTTGCCGTGGTCGTTCATGGTCGAGACCAAACCCGCACCGCGCAGACCGCCCAGGAGATAGGCGGTCAGGCGGTGATCGGAGACCTCACCACCGATGTTGGTGCCGAGGCCGTGGCCGACCAGGCCGGTGAGGTGGACATCCTGGTGAACAACGCCGGCGCCTACGATCCCGAATCAGGGTGGTCCGACCTGAACGCGGACGCGTGGGCCGACATGTACAACCTCAACGTGCTCAGCTCGGTCCGCCTGATCCGACACCTGGTCCCGGCGATGCGGGCCAAGGGGTGGGGGCGTGTCATCCAGATCGGCAGCGTGACCGGTGAGACGCCGTCGGCGGGGCAACCGCACTACGCAGCCAGCAACGCCGCCCGGCTCAACCTCGCCCGGTCCCTGTCCCGTGACCTCAAGCACACGGGAGTGACCTCGAACGCTATCGCGGCCGGCACCATCCTGGTTCCCACTACCCGCAAGTACCTCATGGAACTCGGCCGCGAGAACGGGTGGGGTGAGACGTGGGAGGAGGTCGAGCGCAACGCTGCCCCGATTCGCGCTGGCACCGACGTCGGCCGCATCGGGAAGCCCCGCGAGTACGCCGACCTCGTCGCCTATCTCGCCAGCCCGATCTCCGGCTACCTGACCGGCGCCACCCTCCGGATGGACGGTGGAAGGTACGACCGGTAGTCGCCGCGATGCCGTCGGTGGCGAAGCGACGGTGGGGCGGTGCACGTCGGCACCGCCCCACGCTCGGTTGAACGGTTACTGCCAGGAACTCTGCTGGGTGTAGACGAGGTTGCCGGGGACCACGGTGCCGTTGGTGCGGTACTCGGTGTACGCCCAGAAGTCACCCTCGGCCAGCGGCTTGTCCGGCTTCAGCGTGAAGTTGAAGCCCTGACCACGCTCCGAGGTGGAGGGCAGCGTGAGGGTGGCACCCGAATACTTGGCGTTACGGCCGATGATGGCGTGGCCCAGCTCGAAGTCGACGACGGGACCGCCGGGGTATTGTGCGAACACGTACGCGGTGTAGCGCCCCGGCTCGGGCAGGAACTTGTACGCCTGCTCGGCGCTGGTCCAGAACCTGTCACTGCTGTAGACGAGGGTGTCGCCCTTGTACAGGTAGAGATCAAGGTTCGTGTTCGGATCGGCGGTGTTGGCCTCGACGACAATGCCGGCGGTGTTCGCCGGCACCGTGAAGTCGACAGTCTTCACTCCGGTGGCGCTCGGGTCGAACACGCCCCCGTAGACGCCGGCCGGCATCGAGTACGACGTGCGCCGCATCGGCGTGTAGCCGGTGCTGCGACCGACGAGCGGGCCGGTGAAGCCCGGCTGGACCATGCCGAAGGCGCCGTTGGCCATCCGGGCGAACTCCTCGCCGTCGTCCGCGTACGGCCGGGCCGAGATGCCCCACGGACGGGCGGCGACCGGGATCCGGGCGCTGTGCGCCTTACCCTGCCAGGTGATCGACCCGGTCACGTACCGGTCCCAGGGCGCGCTGCCCCGACGCAGCGTGATGGTGACCGTCGCTGACTTGCCGGGCGCCAGGGTTACCGATGCCGGCGACACGGTGACCTTCATGCCGGGCAGTCCGGACACCGACGAACGGTAGGTCTCCCGCGCCTTGCCCACGTTGGTCAGGGTGCGGGTGAGGGTCACCGGGCGGGTCCCGTCGTACTCGCGCAACGAGATGGCCGGCAGGTTGAGTGCCTTGCCGTCGGGTTCGGCCGTCTCGCTGAACTCGATCAGCTCCGCCGCCGTGGGCTCGATGACCAGTCCCGGGTCGGTGGCCCGGGGCAGATTGATGAAGCCGCTGCCCTGGTCCAGGGGGTTGCTGGTGCCGACGGTGTCGGTGGCGGTGGTGCGCAGCGCGGAGGCGACCGCGCCGGGTGACCAGTCCGGGTGGGTGGCGCGCAGGACCGCCGCCGCCCCGGCCACGTACGGCGAGGCCATCGAGGTGCCGGAGTACGCGTCGTACTGTCGCCCGAAGTTGCCCGCTGGTGAGACCGCGGCGATGATGTTCGACCCGGGCGCGACCAGGTCCGGCTTGAAGACGCCGAGGGTCACCTTGTCCGGGCCGGTGGAGGAGAAGTCCGCGACGCTCGGTATGCCCGGGACGCTGGAGCCGTCACCGCCGGTGCGCAACGACACTGTCGCGTCGGTGGGGTGGCGCATCAGGTAGTTGAACAGTGTGCCGGCCTGCTTTTCGGTCGGCAGGTAGACCACCGGGAAGTTGAAGATGGAGTTGATCCGGTAGTTGCCGACCGGCTCGAACACCACCATCGCCGCCCCGCCCTTGGCCTTGATCTCGGCGGCGGAGCCGAACATGTCGGACAGCGCGCAGGCGACCACCTTGCCCTTGATCTTGGCGGGGTCCAGGCTGCCGGGCTCGCAGTAGACCGCGCCCAGATCCGGCGAGCCGGCCTGGTCACCGAAGACCAGCGGCAGTGCGCCACCGCCGGGAAGGGCGTCCAGCGAGCCGCCGACCAGCTTCGTGCCGTCGCCCAGCTTGGCGGTGGCCTCGTCGAGCTTGGTCACCGCCGCGCCGACAGTGGTCACCCAGGGCGCCGCGTTGCTGATCGCTCCACTCACGATGCCGGTGTTGCCGGCCGACGCCGCGACGAAGACCCCGGCCAGCGAGGCGTTGAGGAACGCCACGCCGATGGGGGTGTTGGCCTCCCAGTCGCCGAGCTGCGAGCCGATCGAGAAGTTCAGCACCTGCACGCCGTCGGCGACGGCGGCGTCGATGCCGGCGATGATGTCGGCGTCGTAGCCCATGCCACCCCAGAGCACCTTGTAGACGGCGATCTGAGCATCGGGCGCCACCCCGGAGACGGGGCCGAAGCGGCGACCGTCGATAGTGACGTTCGAGATCGGCAGGCCGGCCGCCGTGGAGGCGGTGTGGGTGCCGTGCCCGGCGGCGTCGCGGGGGGACAGGAACTCACCCTCGGGCACCGAGCCACCGCCGGCGAGCCACGAGTCGGCGAAGTACCGGGCACCGACGATCTTGCCGTTGCAGTGCTCGGCCACGAAGGCCACACCGGTCTGGCAGGTGCCGTGCCAGTTCGCGGGAGCGGGCATCTTCTTGGCGAACGACGCGCTCTCGGGCCAGATGCCGGTGTCCAGGACGCCGATCACCATGCCCGCGCCCGTGCCGGGGCCGGGCTTGGCCGGCCGGCCGGAGCGGTCCGTCGGCGCCGACTGGCCTGCGCCACTGGAGGTGGCGGGCGTCGGGTTGGCGGCGGTCGCCGTGGTAGCGGTGGGCGGCGCCGAGGGGGTGCCGAGGGCCCGCGAGGCGGTGACGGCGCGCACGCGCTTGTCCGCCCGCAAGGTGCTCACCTGCTGGGTGGTCAGCTTTGCCGAGAACCCGTTGAAGGCGGTGGTGTAGACGGCGTTGACAGTGACCCCGGCCGCGGCGGCGACGGCGCCCCGCTGCGTGTCGAGGTGCCGGCGGTACGCCTGCGACGGCGTCGACGTCACGTCCAGCCGGTTACCCGCCGCCGGGCGGGTCCGGACCAGACCCGACACCCCATCGGTGTACGTGGTCAACGGGTCTTCGGCCAACTCGACGACGTACATGCCGGTGCCGGTCTCGTCGACGGCTGCCTTCGGCGTGGCCGCACGGTTGCCGCCGGGTCGGCGGTCGCCCCCGTCGGTCAGGGTGACCTTCCGGTCGGACCCGGCGGTGAAGTAGCCGGCGCCACTGCCGTTACCCGACGACCCCGCGGGTGCCGCCGACGCCGTTCCCGCGACCCCGGTGGTACCGGTGATCAGGGCGACGACCAGCGTAGGTATTGCCAGTCTTCGCAGCCTGTTTCCGCTCGTGCCTGTAGCCACGAGGCTCCTTTCGGTTGCTCCCTTGTGGAGCTTTTCATCGATCGCGACCCGCCTATGGGAGCGCTCCCCCACCTAAGCCGCCGATGGTTAATCGATGGTTTGCGCGGTGTTACGGATCGCCGGTGCGTATAAGATCACGTTCTGCCGGCCGCGCCTAGATCACTTTTTCAGACGACGCCAGAGCAGGGCGTACACCCCGGCCAGGGCCAGCCCGAGCAGCGGTATTGCCGCGAACCACTGCCCTAGTCGGACAGGCCCGCCGGCACGGGCACCTCGAGGTGCGCCAGGAGGGCGGCGACCTCGCTGTCGAGTTCCAGGCCCACCTCGTGGATCGCGTCCACTCCGAAGGAGCCGAACGCGTGGCTGGGCTGCTCGATGATGAACCGCGCTCCGCCGTCGGGTCCGTCGCAGATCACCGTCCGCAGCGGCGTGTACAGCATGACCGCCGGGTCGTGGCGGAACATGCGCTCAGCCGTGGTGTGGTTGCCCATCAGGTATTCGACGCAGTGCCTGGGGTCGCCCGCGAGGTTCATCATCGGTCGCAGGTCGCCGCTGCTCCAGTAGATGAGGAAGGCGTGCGGCGCGCTGTCGCGCATGAGGGCGAGGACATCGCCCCAGGATGCGTTGCGGGCTACCAGCGCGTTGAACGCCGCCGCGTCGTAGGCCGGGACGGCCTGCTCGTACTGCCGCCGGAAGTCGTCGAAGGAGCGATCGATGCTGATGTCCAGGCAGCGGGCCTGGTAGCCGCGTTCGGCCCATCCCCGTTCCATCGGATCCCCTCCTCACCTACCGGGCTATTTACCGGAACCTAGCAGTAGTGGTCCGAAATGCGAGCTTAGTATTGAATCACTGCTGATCCGACCGGCGATGGGGTGACGTGTGTGAACGGCGCGGAAGCACTGCTGCGGACGCTTGTCGACGGCGGAGTCGAGGTGCTCTTCACCAACCCCGGCACCACCGAACTGCACCTGGTCGGAGCGCTCGAGGCGGTTCCCGAGCTGCACGGCGTACTCGCCCTCTTCGAGGGCGTGGTCAGCGGCGCGGCCGACGGTTACGCCCGGATCGCGGGCAAGCCCGCCGCGACGCTGCTGCATCTCGGGCCCGGCCTCGCGTACGGCCTGACGAACCTGCACAACAGCCGCCGCGCCAACTCGCCGGTGGTGAACATCGTCGGGGACCACGCGACGTTCCACACCGCGTTCGACCCACCGTTGAACTCCGACATCGTCGCCCTCGCCGGATGGCTGCGCGGCCCCGTCCGCCGCCCCGAGGACGCCGCCGGCGCCGGCCCGGACGCCGCTGCCGCACTCGCCGCCGTCCTGGAGCCGCCCGGACAGATCGCCACCGTGATCATGCCGGCGGACGTGTCCTGGTCCGACGGAGGCGCGGCCGGCGCACCCGTGCGGCCCCGGCCGGCACCGACAGTCGACCAGGGAACGATCACGCAGGTCGCCGAGGCGCTTCGCAGCGGCGAGACGACGGCACTGGTGATCGGCGGAACGACTCTGCGGGAGGCGGGTCTGCTGGCAGCGGGCCGCATCGCCGCGGCGACCGGTGCACGCGTCTTCCAGGAGCTCTATTCCAACCGGGTCGAACGAGGAGCGGGCCTACCGGCGTTCCCCCGACTCGGCTTCTACCCCGATCAGGTGCTCGACCAACTGCACGGGGCACGGCACGTCATCGTCGCGGGCACCAAGGCACCCGTCTCGTTCTTCGCCTACCCCGACCAGCCGAGCCTCCTCGTGCCCGAGGGTGCCCAGACGCACGTCCTGGCCGAGGTCGGCCAGGACGCCGTCGACGCGCTGGTCCGGCTCGCCGACCTGGTGGCACCGGACGCGTCGGCCCAGGTCACCGACCCGCACCGACCGGCACTACCCACTGGCGCACTGACAGTGCAGAACTGGGCCGACGTCATCGCGGCGCTCCTACCCGAGCGGGCCATCATCATCGACGAGTCCGTGAGTTCGGGCCTCGCCCTCGCCACCGCCACCGCTGGCGCTCCCCGACACGACGTGCTGATGCAGACCGGTGGCGCCATGGGCGACGGCCTGCCCCTGGCCGTCGGCGCCGCCGTCGCCGCACCCGACCGACCGGTGGTGGCGCTGGTGGCCGACGGCTGCGTCATGTACACCGCCACCGCGCTCTGGACGCAGGTACGCGAGCGGTTGAACATCACCAACGTGATCCTCAACAACCACGGGTACGCGATCCTGCGCCAGGAGTGGGGTTACTTCAGCAAGCAGCCGGGCTCGGTCAACCCCGACGCCAATCCGCTGTTCGACCTGACCAACCCTCAGATCGACTTCGTCGGGCTGGCGAACGCGTTCGGGATGCCCGCCACCCGCGCCACCACCGCCGAGCAACTCGCGGAGCAGTTCTCCGCGGCACTGAACCAGCCGGGCCCGCACCTCATCGACGCCACCATCCCCGCCGCCGCCTAGGCGACGTCTCCTCGTCGCCGCCAGAGCACCGTGAACGCCGCGGCCAGGGCCAGCCCGAGCAGCGGGGCGACACCCACCCCGGCGAGCGTGCAGGCCACGGCGAGCAGCGCCGGCGGCATCCAGCACCAGGCGGGGACGGTACGCGGGACACGACCGCGCCGACGGGCCGCGGCTTCCACTGCCATCGGCACCACCAGCACCGGCAGCGCGGCGGCCAACAGGGTCAGCCAGGGCAGCACCAGACGGTCGAACCGCGCCACCGCCAGCATCCCGCCGAGCACCGCGACGAGCAGCATTGCCGCCCGCGCCGGCAGGCGGGGAGCCAGACCACGCAACGCCAGGGAACCGGAGTACGTGGTGGTCAGCGCGGCCGCGAAGACCGCCACCGCGACGAACAGATTCGCGTACGCGGCCAGCCCCGAGCCGGCGGCGAGCAGCGCGACCACGTCGGCCGAGCCGGTCCGCAGCCACAGGCCGGCCCCGGCGAGCACCCCGAGCAGCGCCGGCCCGATCAGCAGCCCCACGCACCAGGCCAGGTCCCGCCTTCGGGAAAGGCCCACGCTGAAGTCCGGTGCGCGCAGCGCGAACACGGCCGCGTACCCGATCAGCGCGGCGGCGTCGGCGAGCCCGCCGCCGGCGAGGCGGACCGGCGCGCCGGGCGGTGGAAGCACCGTCAGGCACCAGCCGACCAGCACCACCGCGCTGAGCGTGGTGACCACCGCGACCCGGTTGCCGAGCCGGGCCGGCGCCCAGGAGACGGCGACGACCGCCACCTCCAGCAGCACCGGCCCGGCCCAGCCCGGCAGGTGGGTCAGCGCGGCCAACGAGGCCCCGCCGAGCCCGACGTTGAAGCCGTTCCAACCGACCATCGACACGGCCAGCACCGCCGCCAGCAGCAGCCGCGAGGTGTCCCCCAGGTACGCGGGCAGCACGGCGGTCAACGTCCCGCCGTCGCCGAGCGGCCGACGCAGCCCGATCCGGCCCTGCCCCCAGAGCAGGGCCGCCATCAGCGCCCCGCCGACCAGCAGCCCGGCCACCGGCACCGCGCCCCCGTGTCGGGCGGCCATCGCCGCGCCGAGCACCAGCGTGGCGGGTGCGGTGCCGATGCCCAGCCAGGCGCCGACCGCCGCCGGCCACCGCCGCTCGGAGACGTCAGGCAACGTGGCGCAGATAGCCGGCGATCGCCGCGTCGAGCACCTCCGCGCCCGGACGCGCCCACACCTCGGCGGAGAAGACCTCCACCTCGATCGGGCCGACGTAGCCGGCCGCGTCCACCGCCTCACGCAGCCGACGCAGCTCGATGCAGCCGTCGCCGGGCAGCGCCCGACCGAGCAGCACCCCCTCCGGCAGCGGGGTCACCCAGTCGCAGACCTGGAACGCGGCGATCCGGGCGGCGGCCCGCGCGATCTGCGCGTACACCGTGTCGTCCCACCAGACGTGGTACGCGTCGACGACCACGCCGACCACCGCCGGGTCGAACCGCTCGGCGATGTCCAGCGCCTGGCCGAGGGTGGCGATGACGCACCGGTCGGCCGCGAACATGGGGTGCAGCGGCTCGATGGCCAGCCGTACCCCGGCGGCCTCGGCGTGCGGGGCCAGCTCGCCGATCGCGTCGGCGACCCGACGCCGCGCGCCGTCGACGTCCCGGCTGCCGGCCGGCAGCCCACCGGAGACCAACACCAGCTCCGGGGCGCCGAGGGTGGCGGCCTCCTCGATGGCGCGCAGGTTCTCCGCGCGCCAGTCGTCGGCGGAGAAGAACCCGCCCCGGCACAGCGACGTGACGGCGAGGCCGGCGTCGCGGACCAGTTTCGCCGAGCGGGCCAACCCGTACTCGGCAACCGGCTCCCGCCACAGGCCGATGCCCGGTACACCGGCCGCCACGCACCCGGCCACCACCTCGGGCAGCGGCCAGCGCTGGGCGGTGGCCTGGTTGAACGAGAACCGCGCAAGGCTCACTGCTCCACCCCCGCCACAGTGAAGAAGGCCCGGGCACGCACTGCGGCCAGGTCGGCGTCGGGCAGCAGCCCGGCCGCGTCGGCCAGGGTGAGCAGGGTGGCCAGGTGCGCCGGAGACCGGCCGGACTGCGCCCCACCGACCATCGTGAAATGGTTCTGGTGCCCCGCCAACCAGGCCAGGAACACGATCCCCGTCTTGTAGTGCCAGGTCGGCGCCGCGAACAGGTGCCGGGCCAGCGGCACTGTGGGCCCGAAGATCTCGTCGTACGCCGTCAGGTCCCCCCGGTCCAGGGCGGCCAGTGCGGCGGCGGCGGCCGGCGCGATGGCCGCGAACACTCCGAGCAGCGCGTCGGAGTGCCCCACCTCGTCACCCCGGATCAGCTCCGGGTAGTGGAAGTCGTCACCGGTGTAGAGGCGTACCCCGGCCGGCAGGCGGCGGCGCAACGCGACCTCCCGGTCGGCGTCCAACAGCGACACCTTGATGCCGTCCACCTTCGACTGGTGCGCCTTGATCAGCTCGACCACCGTGTCGGCGGCCAGGTCCAGGTCGACAGCACCCCAGTAGCCGGTCAACGCCGGGTCGAACATCGGACCCAGCCAGTGCAGCACCACCGGTTCGTCGGCGGCGCTCAGCAGCTCGTCGTACACCCGCAGGTAGTCCTCCGGGCCGCGTGCGGCGGCGGCCAGGTGCCGGCTGCACATCAGCACCGGCCGGGCGCCGGCGGCGCGGACGTCGTCGAGCTGCTCGGCGTACGCGGCGGTGACCGCCGCCAGTGTGGCCGGGCCGACCGGTAGCTGGTCGGTGCCGACCCCGGCGACGATCCGCCCGCCCACAGCGCGGGCCTCGGCGGCGCTGCGCCGGATCAGCTCCCGGGTGGCCGGATAGTCCAGCCCCATCCCCCGCTGGGCGGTGTCCATCGCCTCGGCGACCCCCAGCCCGTACGACCAGAGATGCCGCCGGAAGGCGAGGGTGGTGTCCCAGTCCACCGCCGCCGGGGCGCCCGGCACGTTCTCCGCGCCCGGATCGGCGACCACGTGTGCTGCGGCGTACGCGATCCGGCTGGTCGCCGGCGCGTCCGGTCGGGCGAAGCCGCTCCCCCCGGCGAGCCGGTGCCGCCGTCCACCGGGCAGCACCACCTCGGCGGTCATGAGCGCAGCTCCGGCACCTCGATGCGGCCACCCTCGCGGGCGGAGCGCAGCCCCAGCTCGGCGAGCTGCACGCCGCGAGCGCCGGCCATGAAGTCCCACCGGAACGGCTCGCCGGCCACCACGTGCCGCAGGTACGCCTCCCACTGCACCTTGAAGCCGTTGTCGAACTCCTCGTTGTCGGGCACCTCGGCCCACTGGGCGCGGAAGTCCTCGGTGGCCGGCAGGTCCGGGTTCCACACCGGCTTCGGGGTGACCGCCCGGTGCTGCACACGGCAGTTGCGCAGGCCGGCGATCGCGCTGCCCTCGGTGCCGTCGACCTGGAACTCCACCAGTTCGTCGCGGTAGACCCGCACGGCCCAGGAGGAGTTGATCTGCGCGATCACCCCGCCGTCGAGTTCGAAGGTGGCGTACGCGGCGTCGTCGGCGGTGGCGGCATACGGGTGACCGGCCTCGTCGACCCGTTCGGGCACGTGGGTGGCTGTCACGCAGGAGACGGCAGTGACCCGGCCGAACAGTTCCTCCAGCACGTAGTGCCAGTGCGGGAACATGTCGACGACGATGCCGCCGCCGTCCTCGCTCCGGTAGTTCCACGACGGCCGCTGAGCGGGCTGCCAGTCGCCCTCGAAGACCCAGTACCCGAACTCGCCGCGCACCGACAGGATCCGGCCGAAGAAGCCGCCGTCGATGAGGCGCTTGAGCTTGCGCAGACCGGGCAGGAAGAGCTTGTCCTGCACGACACCGGTGCGGACGCCGGCCGCGTCCGCCGCCCGGGCCAGGTCGAGGGCCGCCGCGGTGTCCTCGGCCAGCGGCTTCTCCGTGTAGATGTGCTTGCCGGCCTCGATGGCCTGCCGGATCGCCTTCTCCCGTTGCTGGGTGACCTGCGCGTCGAAGTAGATGTCGACGTCGTCGCGGGCCAGCGCCGAGGTCAGGTCGGTGGTCCAGTCGGTCAGCCCGTGCCGCTCGGCGAGTTCCCGGAGCTTCGTCTCGTTGCGCCCGACCAGGACCGGTTCCGGCCAGATGGTCGTGCCGTCGGCAAGCGCCACACCACCGGATTCGCGGATGGCCAGCAGCGACCGGACGAGGTGCTGCCGGTAGCCCATCCGTCCGGTCACGCCGTTGACGATGATGCCGATCGACCTGCGGGTCATGGTGTTCCTTCCGTCGTGCTGGTCGTGCCGATCCGCGCTCAGTGGTTGGCGGCCGCGCTGCCGAGCAACCCACGCAGGTCGGTGGCGAGCCGGTCGAAGCGGGGATCCGACATCACCTGCGCGTAGTCGCGGTGCGCCGGCAGCTCGACCGGGAAGGTGCGGATGATCCGGCCGGGCCGGGGACTCATCACCACGACCCGGGTGCCGAGGAAGACCGCCTCGGCGATGGAGTGGGTGACCAGCACCACTGTGGTCCCGGTCTCCCGCCAGATCCGGTGCAGTTCGGCGTTCATCTGCTCGCGGGTCAGCGCGTCCAGGGCGCCGAACGGTTCGTCCATCAGCAGCACCGGCGGGGAGTGCAGCAGCGCGCGGCAGAGCGCCACCCGCTGCTGCATGCCGCCGGACAGCTCGTGTGGCAACGCCTTCTCGAAGCCGGTCAGGCCGGTCATCTCGATCAGCTCGTCGGCGCGGCGGGCCGCCTGCGCCCGGTCCATGCCGCGCATCTCGGCCTGGAGCAGGATGTTGGCCCGCGCGCCGCGCCACTCCAGCAACGCTGCCTTCTGGAAGACGAAGCCGATCTCCTTCTGCGGGCCGCGCACCGGGCGCTCCAGCAGCGACACGTCGCCGCTGGTCGGCTTGACCAACCCCGCGACGATCTTCAGGAGGGTGGACTTGCCGCAGCCGGACGGGCCGACGATCGTGACGAACTCGCCCGGCTCGATGTCCAGCGACACGTCGTCCAACGCTGTGGTCTGCGACCGTCGGGTGGTGAACCGGACGGTCAGCCGGGACATCCCGATGGCGGTGCCGGTGGCTGCCGGCGCGGCGGTCACCGGGTCACCCCTGCGCCGCGTACGAGGAGTCCCAGTACGCGCTGGGCGCTCCCGGGTCCTTCAGTTCGGCGTAGCGGGACATCAGGTCGATGGTCTCGGACCACTGGGCCTCGGTGTTCACCCCGGGCGGGCCGTCCGCGCCGATCAGTGGCATGTTGAGCGTGAGCTGCTTGGTGAGCACCTCGGGCGCCGGCTCGTTCTCGGCCAGAGCCGTCATCGCGCTCACCGCGCCGGCCGGGTCCCGGGCGGCGTCGGCCCAGGACTTCTGGGTGGCCCGGACGAACTTGCGGACCAGCTCCGGGTCCTTCTGCAGGGTCTGGGTGTTGGCGATCAGGCCGGTGCCGAGCAGGTTCATCCCGTAGTCGGCGAAGAGCAGCACGTCGACCTTCTTGCCGGTCTTGCTCTCGATGGTGGGCGCCTGGTCGTGGAAGAAGCCCATGATGGCGTCGACCTTGCCCTCGGCCAGTGCGGCGATCTTGCCGGCGGCGTCGACGTTGACCACCTTGACGTCGTCCTTCTTGAGGCCGTTCTTCTCCAGCCAGGCCGGGAAGGTCGCGTAGAGGGCGTCGCCGGGGGTGCCGCCGACGGTCTTGCCCTTGAGGTCGGCCGGGGTCTTGATGTTCTCCTCGGTGAAGAACTCCACCGAGGAGGGACCCTTCTCCAGGTACGCGCCGAGGCTGCGCACCGGCATGCCGCTGGCCACCGACTTGAGCAGCACCGGGCTGTCCGCCCAACCGAAGTCGGTCTGCTTCTGGGCTACCTGCTTGACGGTGTTGCCCGAGCCGTTGCCGGGCAGGATCTTCAGGTCGATGCCCTCGGCGGAGTAGTAACCCTTCTGCAGGCCGTAGTAGAAGGGCGCGTGCTCGCCGTAGGGCACCCAGTTGAGGGTGAGGGTGACCTGCTTGCTGCCGTCGGCGTTGGTGCTGCCGGCGGGGTCGTCCCCACCGCAGCCGGTGGCGGCGAGGAGCAGGGCGGCGGTGGCCAGGATGGTGGTGGCGGTGCGTTTCATCGGTGCCTCCGTGATGGGGTCGGTCAGGAGGTGGTGAGGGACACGCCGGCCCGGCGGCTGGCGTGCCACGGAATGAGCAGTGCCTCGGCGATCTCGACCAGGACGAACAGGACGATGCCGATGGCCGACATCAGGATCAGGTCGGCGAACAGCAGTGGGGCGTCGAGGTTGCCGTTGGCCAGCAACAGGACGTAGCCGAGCCCCTCGCTGGCGCCGACGAACTCACCGACCACGGCACCGACCACGGCGAGGGTCACGGCCACCTTCAGGCCGGCCATCAGGTGCGGCAACGCGTTCGGGAAGCGGATCTTGCGGAAGGTGCGCCACGGCCCGGCGCCCATCGTGGCGGCGAGGTCGAGCAGCTCCGGGTCGGTGGAGCGCAGCCCGGCCACGCCGGAGATGACCACCGGGAAGAACGCGATGAGCACCGCCAGGATGATCTTCGGGGTGAGGCCGAGGCCGAACCAGACCACCAGCAGCGGCGCGATGGCGATCTTCGGGATGACCTGTGCGAACAGGACGATCGGGTAGAGCGCCTTGTCCAGGGTGCGGGAGTAGGCGATGGCGACGGCGGTGACCAGACCCAACGCGGCGGCCAGCACGAAGCCGAGCACCGTCTCGTAGAGGGTCACCAGTGTGTGCCGGGCCAGCTCGGACCACTGGGTGGTCATCGTCTCCCAGACCTGGCCGGGGGTGGGCACCAGGTAGTTCGGGACGTACTCGCGGGCCGCCACGAACCACCAGGCGGCGAAGAAGACCGCGAGCACCAGCGCCGGGCGCCAGAGCGAGTCGGCGAAGGTCACCGCCCGGCGACCGAGCGTGGGCCGGGGCGGACGCCCTCCGCCGGGTGGCGTTCTCACCACCGTGGACAGATCCCCGCCGTCGACGGCACGGGGGGCACCGGGGGTGGAAGCGGCTGCCTGCGCACCGCTCGCCTCGTCGGCGGCGGCCTGCCGGCCCGCCGTGTCCAAAGAGTTCTCGGTCACGCGGAACCTCCTCGGGGCCCGGCACGACGCCCATGGACCGGGCCGGTCGGCGGATCAGGCAAACGCTTTCCTGGAGCGTAGGCGGCACCCTCACGCCGGGCAAGGCCTTTCCTCGATCTGTTTCCACCGATGCCTGGCGACCCCGACGGCCGTCCCGAAGGGACGGTCAGCCGGCTGCCGGGTAGGTGTCGAGGAGGCCACACATGCCCAGCCGACCCCGCTCGACCGGCTCGTCCACCGCGTACACCCCGGCGTCGCCCAGGTGGCCGGGATCCCCCCGCTCCAGGGCGTCGAGCTGCGCGGCGGTGTCGGCGGCGGCGCGGCCCGCGCCGGCCTCCCACCGCCGCCGCCAGCGCGTCAACAACGGCTGCCGCAGGGCGATCGCGGCGCCGTGGAAGGCGGCCAGCGCCGCCGGACCACCGGACCGCAGCGCCTGGAAGCCGGCCACCGCCAGATCCCGACGGCGGTACGCCGCGTGCACGTCCGCGCCGGGCGCTCCCCCGTCGGGCAACGCCGCCGCCTCGGCGTACGCGGCCGGGTCGGCCAGCACCTCGGGTGGGAAGGTCAGCACCGCGTCGCCGGCCTCGGGCAGGCCGCTGTTCTGCATCAGCACCACGATGCTGAGCCCGCCGGTGTTGACCAGGCGGTGCACGGTGCCCGGCTCGAACCAGACCACCACCCCCGGCCGCAGCGGCGTCTCCCGGTAGCCGGCAGTGGTCAGGGTCTGCACCGCGCCCTCGCCGTCGGTCACCACGTACCCCTCGGTGCAGCACAGGTGCACGTGCGGGGTGCCGCCGACCAGGCCGTCCGGGGCCGCGGTGTCATAGACGCGCAGCCGGGACACCCCGACCCCGCCGGGCAGCGGCGCCGGCCGATCACGCATCGAAGTACTCGTCGGTGTCGTCCGCGGCCGGCAGGGACACCAGCAGCACCGTGAGGTCGCCGATGGCCCGGTGTCGGCAGCCCGGCTTGATCAGGAACGCGGACATCGGCCGAGCCGGGTGACGGACGCCGTCCAGCTCGATCTCGCCCTCACCGGCGAGCACGACGTAGTACTCGGTGGCGATCCGGTGGTGGTGGGTCACCGCGTCCTGCACCTGGAGCAGATGCACGCTGGCCTGGCCCTCGCTCTCGGCGATGAAACCCCGGCGGGTGGTCCCACACGAGCAGCGTCGGGCGGGAAGGTCGTCAAGTTGAAGTACCGCGAAGCGATCGGACACGGCCGGGCCTCCCTGCGGGAAAGGGCTTTCTCTGCGGTACGGTGACGCTAGCCGGCACGACGAAACGCCGTCAACAGATCGAGGGGGCGGGCCATGGCGACCCTGTCCGATGTGGCCCGCCGAGCGGGCGTCTCGCCCGCCACCGCCTCCCGCGTCATCAACGGCAGCAGCAAGCCGGTCACCGACGAGCTGCGCGAACGGGTGCTCGCCGCCGTCGCCGAGTTGCAGTACGTGCCGAACGCGCACGCCCAACTGCTGGCCCGCTCGCACCGCAGCGCTGTCGGCGTGATCGTGCACGACGTCTCCGACCCGTACTTCGCCGAGATCACCCGGGGGCTGCAACGGGTCGCCACCGACCAGGGCCGGCTGCTGATGATCTGCAACAGCTACCGGGACCCGGACCGTGAGTTGGAGTACGTGGAGCTGCTGCGCGGCCACCAGGTGGCGGCGCTGATCCTGGCCGGCTCGGGCTACCACGACGAGGCGTTCACCCGGCAGCTCAACGAGAAGCTCGCCGCGTACGAGGCCACCGGCGGGCGGGTGGCGGTGATCGGCCGGCACGAGCACTCCGGCGACGCGGTGATGCCGGACAACCGGACCGGCGGATACCTCGCCGGGCGGGAGCTGTGCGGGCTGGGGCACCGGGCGATCGGCGTGGTCGCCGGCCCGCGCATCCTGACCACCACCACCGACCGGCTCGCCGGCCTCCGGCAGGCCCTCAGCGAGCAGGGCCGTGAGCTGCCTGAACGGCGCATCCGGTACGCGGAGTTCGACCGCGACGGTGGGGCCGAGGCCACCGCCCGACTGCTCGACGCCGACCCGGAGCTGACCGCGATCGTGGCGCTCAACGACTCGATGGCCATCGGGGCGCTCGCCACCCTGCGCGCGCGGGGGTTGGCAGTGCCGCAGCAGATCTCGGTGCTGGGTTTCGACGACATGCCTATCGCCCGGGACGTCACCCCGGCGCTGACGACAGTGCGGCTGCCCCTTGTCGACATGGGTGTGCGGGCGATGTCCCTGGTGCTCGGCGTCGGGGCCCCGACGCCCCGGGTCGAGGTGCTCCCCGCCGAGTTGGTCCGCCGCGACACCGCCGGTCCCGTACCACTGTCCACCCGCGCCACAGCGGGTTCCGCGCCACGGGCACGGCGAGGTGACAGCACGTCGTGACCGGTGCCAGCCCGACCCAGCGGCCCCTCACGCGAGCCGATGTGGCGTACCTGGTCGGTGCGTCGTTCGGGCCACACACCCGGGTCCGGGACGCCGGTCCGTTGGCCGGTGGCGGGTACGCGACGGTCTGGTGGGCGCTGCTCGACGACGACCGTCGGGTGGTGCTGAAGCTGGCTCCGCCGGCCGGAACGCCGTTGCTGCGCTACGAGCGCGGGCTCTGCGCCGCCGAGGAGCGGTACTTTCGGCTCGTCGCGCAGCGGGCGCCGCAGGTGCCCGTCCCCCCGGTGCTCCGGCGCGGCGCCGACCCGGCGTACGGCGAGTGGTTGATCACCGCGATGCTGCCCGGCCGGTCGCTGTCCGACCTGGCCGAGGCCGGTGTCGCTGTCGACGACGGCCCGGCGCGCTATGACCTCGGGGTGGCTCTCGCCGCGTTGCACCGGGTGACCGGTGAGCGGTTCGGGTACGACGACGACCGGGCCGGCGGGCCGACCTGGCGGGCGGCGTTCACGGCGATGCTCGACGCGCTCCTGGCCGACGCGGCCGACTGGGAGGTCCGACTGCCGGTCACCCCGGAGCAGCTGCGCGCGCTGGTGGGGCGGCACGCCGACGTGCTCGACGAGGTACGCCGCCCGGCGCTGCTGCACTTCGACTGCTGGGACGGCAACGTGCTGGCCGCACCCGACGGGGACGGCCGGTTGCGGCTGCGCGGCCTGGTGGACGGCGAGCGGTTCCTCTACGGCGACCCACTGCTGGACCTGGTCTCGCCGCTGCTCTTCCGGCGCGTCGAGGACGAGCCGGAGCACCCCCTGCTGCGCGGCTACCAGGCCGGCGCAGCCGAACCGTTGGTGCTGAACGCTTCGGCACGCCGCCGGCTCGGTCTCTACCGGATGCACCTGTACCTGCTGATGACCGTGGAGATGCCCAGCCGTGGGATGACAGCGCGCAGCCATCCCGGGCGGTCCGCCCGGCTGGCGGCAGTGCTCGACGAGGAGCTGGCCGCGCTCGCCTCGGGTTGACGGCCCGGCGCGGGTGGCGCCCGGCGCGTGGTCGGACGCCCCCGCACGCGGTCAGGGCAGGTCGATCGGGCGCAGCACCCGGTCCACGGCGTGCGCGATCTGCCGGTTGCCCTTGTTCACGTCGTAGGAGACGACCCGCGCGTCACGGTCGTCGGTGTCGGCGTCGACCAGCCGCACCTGGCGGAAGAAGTACAGGTAGGTGCGCACGTCGACCTCGACGGTCGAGCCGAGCGCGGTGGTCAGGTCCGAGCCGTCGGCCCGGACCGCCGTCTTACGATCGATGGTGGCCCCCGGGACCACGTGGTAGAGCAGCACCGACTCGACGGTGTCGATGCCCAGCCCGGCAACGGCGGTGAAGGCGGCGCTCTCACTCGGCAGCTTCCGGGCCTGCGTGATCTCGCGGACCAACTGCTGGAAGGCGGCGTCGGTGGGGATGAACGCGGTCAGCGCCACGGTGCCGTCGGTGAGCACCTTGACCGGAGAGTTCGGCTTGGCCTCCAGCACGGCCAGCACGGCCGCCGTCAGCACGTCGAAGTCCCGCGAGTTGCGGTCGAAGCCGCTGCTGTCCCGGGTGAGCACCTGGGCGAGTGACGTCGTGCCGAGCGGCTTGGGCTTGCTGGTGGCCTGAGCGGCCGGTACGGCGACAGCGGTGGTGGCCAGCGCGGTGGCCACGGCACCCACCGCCATCCGGGCGGCGATTCGTGCGATCTTCATCAGCGGGCCTTTCGTCGAAGCGACCGGATCCGTGACGTCTCGTCACGATCAATGCTTCGCACCGGGTGGGCCGCGCAGATGCACCAGCGGATAACGGATTGTCCGATGCTCCTGCCCCGGCCTAACCTCCCCGGGTGCTGATTCGGGAGTTCGTCGACCGGGACTGGTCGCAGGTGTGGCCGATCATCGAGGAGGTGATCCGGGCACAGGAGACGTTCCCCTACGACCCGGCGATGACCGTCGAGCAGTCGTACGGCATGTGGGTCGAGGCGGCGCCGGGGCGGACCGTCGTGGCGGTCGACGGCGAGCGGGTGCTCGGCACCGCCAAGATGGGCGCCAACCGGCCCGGGCCAGGCGCGCACGTGTCCACCGCCAGCTTCATGGTCGCCGCCGACGCGCGGGGCCGGGGCGTGGGCACCGCGCTGTGCCGCGACGCCCTGACCTGGGCCCGCCGGCAGGGGTACGCCGGCATGCAGTTCAACGCCGTGGCGGAGAGCAACAGTTCGGCGGTGCGGCTGTACCGGCGGGAGGGCTTCGAGGTGGTCGGCACCGTGCCGGGCGCGTTCCGTCACCCCACCCTCGGCCGGGTCGGCCTGCACGTGATGTACCAGGAGTTCTGACCGCGCCCGCTCCGCTCGCTCAGGAGGCCACAGTGGTGGTCGGCGCCTTTGGAGCTGATGTCACAAACGAATCGGCCGCTGGCCGGGCCGTCCGGATCTTCTCCACCGCCTGGAGCGCCCCCACCGCCTGAATCGTTTAGGACATCAGCTCCATAGCGTCTCCACCAACGGTGCCGCCGTCTCCACCAACGGTGCCGCCGTCTCCACCAACGGTGCCGCCGTCTCAGCCAACGGTGCCGCCGTCTCAGCCAACGGTGCCGCCGTCTCAGCCAACGGTGCCGCCGGCCGGGGCCGGGCGCAGTTCGGGCTGCCCGGCGGCCGGCTCCGCGCCGGCTCGGCGGATCGGGGTGAAGAGGCCGCCGATCGCGACCAGCAGGCACCCCGCTCCCGCCGCGAGAGTGACCGCTGGCGCGCCGAAGCGGCCGGCGGCCCAGGTCAGCACGACAGCGCCGGCCGGACCGAGGGCGTAGTGCGTGCTCCAGAACGCCGACGTGACCCGGCCCAGCAGGTGATCGGGGGTGATCTCCTGGCGCAGGGACATCGAACAGATCCCGCCTACGCTGAGACAGCAGAGGTACACCGCGGTCAGCGTGGTGACGGCGGGAACCGTGGTGGCGATGCCTACCCCCGCCACGGCGAAACCGCAGATCGCGTGCGCGCCGATCCAGGTGGGGCCGAAGCCGCGACGGCGGCGCAGCGGCGCCACCAGCAGTGCGCCGGCGACAGTGCCCAACGCCGCCAGGCCGAGCACCGTGCCGACGGTGCCCTCGGAGCCGCCGAGGTCGTGCGTGACGTGGTAGATCAGCACGTCGACGAAGCCGTAGGTGAGGAAGATGAAGACCGACAACAGGACGGTCAGCGCGCGCAGCACGGGCTGTCGCCACAGGAACCGCGCCCCGGCCAGGAACTCGGCCAGCGGGCGTTGCCGGGCCACCCCCTCGCCCGTCTGGACGGGGCGCAGTCGGATCAGCCACAGGCCGGCCGCCGAGAGCGCGAAGCTCGCCGCGTTGACGGCGATGGCGGTGGCCGGGCCGAAGCGGGCCGCCACCACACCGGCGAGCAGTGGCCCGAGGACGGCCGCCGCCGCGTACGTCGCCTGCAACCGGCCGTTGGCCTCGGTGATCCGGTCGGAGTCGACGAGGTTGCGGACCGCTGTCACCGCGGCGACCTGGAACAGCATGCCGGCCGCCTCGCAGATGGGCAGCACGACGAAGAGCAGCCAGACCTGCGGGCCGGCGAGCCACGCCAGTGGCACCACTGCGTAGAGCACCAGCCGAGTCAGGTCCGCCACGATCATCAGCGTGCGGCGGTCGTACCGGTCGACCAGCACCCCACCGAAGATCCCGGCGACGACGGACGCCGCGCCCGCGACGGCGGTGAGCAGGCCCATCCGCGCCACCGACCCGGTCGCCTGGAGTACCAGCAGCGGCACCGCCAGGTAGGCGAACGAGTCGCCGGCCGCCGAGAGCGACTGGGCCACCCAGTACGTGCCGAAGGTCCGGTCCCGCCACAGCGGAGCCCGACCGGCGGCGGCGGTTCGGCTCATCGCGCCAAGGGTAGTGAACGCGCCCCTCCGACGCCGGCCGTGGCGGGCGTCACATCGCTGCCATGTCACGAACCGACGAGCGGCACGCATCTCGTGGTCGTCAGTCCGATCAGAGAGGCGAAACAATGAGCACAGCGCATCGACAGGTCCCGGCGGGCACACACCGCGTGCTGATCCTGGGCGCGGGCTACGCGGGCATGGCCGCGGCGACCCAACTCGCGGCCCGGACCAGGCGGGCCGACGTGCGGGTGACAGTGGTCAACGCGCAGGAGCGGTTCACCGAGCGTCTCCGGCTGCACATGACGGCCACCGGCCAACGGCTCGCCGAGCTGGACATCCCGGAGCTGCTGGCGGGAACGGGCGCCCAGTTCGTGCGCGGCTGGGTGACGGCTGTGGACGCCCACGCGAAGACCGTCCGCGTCGACGACAGCCGGGTGCTGCGCTACGACACACTGGTCTACGCGTTGGGCAGCGTGACGGACACGGCGGCGGTCCCGGGCGTCGAGGAGCACGCGTACACACTGGACGGTCCGAGCGGCGCGATTACGCTGGCGGACCGGTTGGCACGGCTCGGCGCCGGCACTGTCGCCGTGGTCGGCAGCGGGTTGACCGGGGTCGAGGCCGCCGCGGAGATCGCGGAACGGCACCCGGAGCTCGGTGTGACCCTGGTGGGCCAGCAGGAGCCGGGAGCGAGCATGAACCCGAAGGCCCGGGAATACCTGCGGGGCGCACTGACCCGCCTCGGCGTTCAGGTGATCACCGGAGCGGCGGTCATCAGGGTCCGGCCCGACGCTGTCGAGCTGGCCGGCGCGGAGACGGTGGCGGCTGACGTCGTCCTCTGGACGGGTGGTACCCGGGTGGCGCCGCTGGCCGCCGCCGCCGGGCTGACCGTCGACGACCGCGGTCGCGTCGTCACCGATCGCGCGTTGCGGTCGGTGTCGCACCCCGAGGTGTACGCCATCGGCGACGCGGCAGCGATCCGGCAGGCTTACGGGGTGCTGCACGGCACCTGTCAGAGCGGCATGCCGACCGGCGTGCACGCGGCGGTGTCGATCGCCCGTGCGCTGCGGGGCAAGCAACCAAGGCCGTTCCGGTTCGGTTACTACCACACGCCGGTGAGCCTGGGTCGAAACGACGCGGTCGTGCAGTTCACCCGCCCCGACGACAGCCCACGCCGCGGGTGTCTGACCGGGCGGACGGCGGTCTGGTACAAGGAGACAGTGAGCGCTTCGCCCTGGCCGACCTACCGTCGCATGTCGCGGTTGCCCTCCTCCGGCGCGTTCTGGCCGCGCGGCGGCCGCTTCACCCGCCTGCGGGACGCGCGGTGACGCACCCGCCGGACGCCGACGAGCAGGTGTTCCACAGTCACCGCAATCTGCTGTTCTCGGTGGCCTACCGGATCCTCGGCAGCGCGGCCGATGCGGAGGACGCGGTGCAGGACGCCTGGATCAGCTGGTCCTCGGCGGACCGCTCCCAGGTCGCCGACCCCAAGGCGTACCTCGCCCGCATCGTGTCGAACCTGGCGTTGCAGCGCCTGCGCTCGGCCCGGCACCGCCGCGAGACCTATCCGGGGCCGTGGTTGCCCGAACCCGTCCTGACCGACGGGGACGCCGCCGACGCCGTCACCGACGCCGAGTCGGTGTCGATGGCGATGCTGGTGGTGCTGGAGACGCTCAGCCCGCTGGAGCGCGCCGTGTTCGTCCTGCGGGAGGTCTTCGACTTCAGCCACGCGGAGATCGCGGCGGCGGTGGAGCGCTCCGAGGCGGCGGTCCGCCAGACCGCTCACCGGGCTCGCGAGCACGTGCGAGGCCAGCGGCAACGTTTCACTGCGGACCGGTCGCAGCAGCGCGGGGTCACCGAGCGATTCCTCGCCGCCTCCACCGGTGGCGACATCAACACCCTGCTGGAGCTGCTGTCTCCGGACGTCACGTTGTGGACCGACGGTGGAGGTAAGGTCCGCCAGGCCCTGCGTCCGATCAGGGGCGCGGAAACGGTCGCCGCGTGGTTCGCGGCCATCGGCGCCGTCACCTACCAGGGCGTCGCGCCGCACGACATGCGCGCCGCAGTGGTCGAGATCAACGGGGGGCCGGGACTGCTGTTCAGCGGTGCGGGTCGGGTGGTCGCCACCGTCTCCTTCGACATCGACGCGGGCGGTCGCATCACCGCCATCCACAACGTCGCCAACCCCGACAAGCTTCGCGCGGTCGCCGACGGCACCACCCACGACCTCGCGACGCGCTGAGCCGGCCGCCCACCGTCAGCCGGTGCTGGTGAGGTCGGTCGTCGCCGCGAGCTCCGTGACCACGTCCAGGAACCGGTGCAGCGCGGGTGCGGTGTTGGCCGCCAACCACACCATCTCGGTGTACGTGTCGGCGCCGGCCAGCGGAACGAACACGACGCCGGTGCGGCGGAGGCTGGCCGCCGAGCAGGCGAGCCGGGTGACGCCGATCCCGGCGGCGACCAGGCCGAGGAGGCTCTGCACGCCGGCCTCCTCCTGGACGACTGTCGGCACGAAGCCCGCCTCCCGGAACTGGTCCTCGTAGACGCGGTGCCAGGGCTCCCAGGAGCTGCGCGGCGTCATGACCCACGGTTCGTTCGCCAGGTCGGCGAGGGTCAACTCGTCGCGCCCGGCGAGCGGATGACCCGCGGGCAGCACCGCGCAGACCGGTTCGGTCGTCAGTCTCCTGGCCTCCAGGCCGGGAACGAGCGGGGTCCGGGTGAAGGCCACGTCGAACCGCCCGTCGAGGACGCCCTGCACCAGGGGCGCGATGCTGGTCGTCTCGGTGGCCAGGTGCAGGTCGGGGAGGTGGTGGCGGACTGCCCGGACCACCGGGGGCAGCAGGTGGTTGGCGACGGTGGTCAGGAACGCGAGCCGGAGGGTGCCCACCTCACCCCGCAGGGCCCGTCGCACGACGGTGACGGCCTGCTCGGCGCGGTCGGTCACGGCGCGCGCCTCGGGCACGAACAGGGCGCCGACGTCGGTGAGGGTGGTGCCGCGGCTGTCACGGTCGAACAGCTTCGCCCCGACGGCGCGTTCCAGGGCGGTGATCTGCTGCGACAGCGACTGCTGGGCGATCATCAGGCGGGCGGCGGCCCGGGTGAAGCTCAGCTCCTCCGCGAGGACCAGGAAGTACCGCAGTTGTCGCAGCTCAGGCGTGGCCACAGGAACAGACTGTAGCCACGCCAGGAAGAGCGTGTTGGCCGTCCGCGCAGACCTCCGCGCACGATCGGTGCGAAGGGCGACGCCGGCACACCGCACGCCGATGCGGCGAGCCGGCACGGCCACGTGAGGACACCCACCGAAGGAAATGATCATGTCGGAAACACGCGTCAGCACGCCGTTCGACGCCCGATCCACCGCCGCCGACGTCGTGGCCGGTGTCGACCTGACCGGGCGACGCGCCATCGTCACCGGTGCCTCGTCGGGCATCGGGGTGGAGACCGCCCGGGCGCTCGCCATGGCGGGCGCCGAGGTGACACTGGCGGTACGGGACGTGCGGGCCGGAGAGGAGACCGCGCGGGAGATCGGCGCCGGGACCGCGAACCGGCTGCTCCGGGTCGCGCCGTTGGACCTGTCCGACCAGCGGTCGGTCGCCGCGTTCGTGGCCGCCTGGGACGGGCCCCTGCACATCCTGGTCAACAACGCCGGGGTGTCGGCGATCCCCGAGATGCGCACGGCGGAGGGTTGGGAGTTGCAGTTGGCCACCAACCACCTCGGCCACTTCGCACTCGCCAACGGGCTGCACCAGGCGCTCGCCGAGGCCGGTCGGGCCCGCGTGGTGTCGCTGAGTTCCATCGCCCACGTTCGGGCCCCGATGGTCTTCGACGACGTCAACTTCCGGCAACGCCCCTATGACCGTTTCCTCGCCTACGGCGAGTCGAAGACCGCCACCGCGCTGTTCGCTGTCGAGGCGAACCGGCGCTGGGCCGGCGACGGCATCACCGTCAACGCGGCCAACCCGGGTGCCGTCACCACCAACCTGGGACGGCACCTCACCGAGGAGGACTACGCGAACCTTCCGGCGTACGACTTCAAGACCCCGCAGCAGGGGGCCGCGACCTCCGTGCTGCTCGCCGCGGGGCCGCAGGTGGAGGGCATCGGCGGGCGGTATTTCGAGGACTGTGGGCAGGCGGTGCGCCACGACCCGGCGGACCCGCTGCGCGGCGTCGCCGACCACGCGATCGACCCGGAGGCGGCGGCGCGACTGTGGCAGCTGTCGCTGGACCTGCTCGCCGACGCTCGGCGCGTCTGACGAGCACAGAGTGCCTGAACGCCCGGAAACGGCCGTGGGCTCCCCCACGGCCGTTTCCGGACGACGCGAAACGCTCAGGCCTTGCGCAGCGGAGCGAGCGCCGTGCTCCAGGCGACCACCTGGTCGAGCGTGGCGGTCAGCGAGTCCTGGTGGAACTGGTTGGGCTTGAAGACGCTGAAGTTCTCGAAGTCGGTGAAGAGCGACAGGGCGACCTGCGAGCGCACGTCGGCCATCTGGAGCTCACCGGAGATCAGACGCAGGTGCTCCACGGCGCGCGTCCCGCCGACCGAGCCGTAGCTGACGAAGCCGACGGCCTTGTTGTTCCACTCGGCGTAGAGGAAGTCGATCGCGTTCTTCAGGGCGCCCGAGGTCGAGTGGTTGTACTCGGGGGTAACCATGATGAAGCCGTCGAACGACGCGATCGTCTCGGCCCACCGCTTGGTGTGCGGCTGGGTGTACTGGCCCATCGAGGGCGGGTACGCCTCGTCGAGGTGCGGCAGCTGGTAGTCGAGCAGGTCGATCAGCTCGTACTCCGCGTCGGTGCGCTGCTTGGCGACGTCGAGCACCCAGCGGGCGACGGCCTCGCCGTTACGCCCCGGGCGGGTGCTTCCGAGGATGATCCCGATCCTGGTCATGTGTGGCGCCTTTCAGAGGTCCTTGCCTGACGCCGGGAACGCTAACCGGTGCTTGATTGGTCAAGCAAACATCTGGCCTATGGGCGTGATCACACGGAGGGTGAGCACTTGCTCAGTCAAACAAGTATGATAGGAGGATGCCCAACCCCTCCGCAGCGACTCCGCAGCCCCTCACCCCAGACGAGGAATCCCTGGTCCGCGCCCTGGGCCAGGTGATGCACGTCCTGCCCCGCGCGATCGACGCGGACATGGTCGGTGACCGTCAGCTACCGCTCACCGAGTACACAGCGCTGATGAACCTCTCCGAGACACCGGACCGGCGGATGCGCATGAACGAACTCGCCGCGCTCTGCTACCTCTCGCTGAGCGGCATGACCCGCACGATCATCCGGCTGGAGACGCAGGGCCTGGTCCGGCGAGAGAGGTGCGAGGAGGACGCGCGCGGCTGGAACGCCGTCCTCACCGACGCGGGCTACGCCCGCCTGCACGAAGCCTGGCCCAGTCACCTGGCCGCCGTACGCCGCCGGTTCCTTCAGCACTTCGAGGGCTTCGACCTCGCCCAGCTTGCCCGCGCGTTCCAGCAGGCCGGCACGGCAGAGCCGACCGACTGAGCCGACGCCGGCCCGGTCGGTCGGTCGCCCGTCCGGCCTCAGCCGAGCAGCCGGCCCTCGGCCACCAGCGCCCACGCCAGCAACCCGAAGGCGCCGGTCGACGCGACGGCGCGGACCACGTTGGCGCGTACCCAGGTCACCTCGAAGCGCGCCCGCAGCGCCGCGAGGCCGGCCGCGTCGTCGACGTCGCCGGCGCGGGCCAGCACGTTGTTGAGCGGCACGTTGACCACGGCGGTGACGCCGAGCACCACCACGTACAGCAGCAGCCCGGCGACGATCCACGGCAGCACCGCCCGACGCTCGGCCCCCAGGTGCAGCGCCGCCGCCAGCAGCGTGAACAGCAGCGCGCCGCCGAAGCACACAGCGAACCAGCCGTTGAGGATCGACTCGTTGATCCGCCGCATGGCGAGCACCAACGTCCGGTCGTCACTGCGGGCCAGACCCGGCATGACCGCGTACGCGAAGGCGGCGAACAGCCCGGCGGTCAGGCCGGTGGTGAGGGTGGCGGCGAACAGGCTCGCGGTACTCAGAACTCCCATCCGCCTATTGCACCCGTTGGCGTGCGCGCCGACCAAACGCGACAGCGGTCACCGGGCCGGAGCGTGGGCGGCGAGCGGGTTGGTGAGGGTGCCGACGAACTGGAGCGCCGCCGACGGGTCGGCCAGGTCGATCATCTGCTGGTTGTTGCGCAGTTGCAGCCGGTTGAGGCAGGACAGCGTGAACTCCGGGGCGAACAGGTCGTAGTGGCGGACCCGCTCGGCCAGGTGCGGCACCCGGTCGAAGTAGTCGGCGGCGCACGCCGCGACAGTGCGCCAGAAGTCGTCCTCGGCGAGCACACCGGCCTCGACCAGGACCGCGTTGAGGTGCCGCAGGAAGCAGTCCACCACGTCGGTGAAGATGGTCAGCAGCTTGGTATCGTCGGGCACCTCGACGCGGATCCGCTCCACCGCCGCCGGCAGCTCGACCGTGTCGCTCATCACCGCGATCTCCTCGGCGATGTCCTTGAAGATCACCCGCTGGACGGTGTCCTGCTCGTCGAGGACCAGGATGACGTTCTCACCGTGTGGCATGAAGGCCAGGTCGTGGGCGTAGAAGCTGTGCAGCAGCGGGGTCAGGTAGGCGTCCAGGTAGCGCCGCAGCCACACCTCGGGCGCCAGGCCGGACCGGGCGATCAACGCCGCCGCCAGTGAGCCGCCCTCGTCGTCGACGTGCAGCAGCGCGGCCATGGTGGACAGTCGCTGCCCCGGTGCCAGCTCGGGCACCGGGCTCTCCCGCCACAGGGCGGCCAACATCTTGCGGTACGGGGAGGTCCGCTCGGTGGCCGCCTCGTACTGTCGGTGCCGGTAACCCACGGCGGCCCGCTCCCGGATGACGGTCAGGCCGGTGCCGGTCAGCACCTCGTCGGCGGCGATCAGCTCGGCCAGCCAGTCGTTGATCGCCGGGGTGGCCTCCATGTACGCGGCCGACAACCCCCGCATGAAGCCCATGTTCAGCACCGACAGCGCGGTCTTGACGTAGTGCCGACCTGGCTCGCTGACGTTGAAGAAGGTGCGGATGGACTGCTGCGCGAGGTACACGTCCGGCCCGGGGCCGAGGTGCACCAGCCGCCGCTCGGCCAGCTCACCGGCGAAGGTGACCGCCAGCTTGTTCCACCACTGCCACGGGTGTGCCGGAATCAGGTGGTAGTCGGCGAGGTCCAGCCCGAGATCGGCCATCGTGGCCGCGAACCGGGCCCGGGTCTCGGCGTCCAGCTCGCTCTCGACGAGCGTGTCGTAGTCGAGGTCGGCGGCGCTGCTGAACGTCGAGTGGTCCCGGTGCGCGGCCAGCCACTCCAGCCGCACCGGCGCGGCCGCCTCCGGGGCGTACCTGTGGTACTCGTCGACGCCGAAGCCGAGCCGGCCGTTGTTCGCAACGAAGCAGGGGTGGCCCTCGGTCATCGAGGTCTCGATGGTCTGGAAGTCCGCCTCGGCCAGCTCGGCGGCGCTCGGCGCGGCCTGGGCCAGCTTGTACGCCGTACCCGCCAGCGTCGAGGTGATCTCCTCCAGGTAGACCGGGAGCACCCGCGCGGAGAGCCCGAGGGTGTCGCGCAGTTCGACGATGAGGTCCACCGCGTCCGGGGCCAGGGAGGTGCCGTCGCGGTGTCGGCTGATGCTGTCCGCGTCGATCTGCCAGTGCGCCAGGGCGAGCACCCGCGCCGCGAACCGGTAGGTGACGGTGCCGTCGTCGCTGCGGACCTCGTACCACTGCCGGTCGTCGGGACCGGCCACGGCCTCCGGGGTGAGCAGCCGCTCGTGGGTGAATTCGGCGAGCGCCTTGCGGACCAGCAGCCGGTTGGCCCGGGCCCAGCGCTGCGGGGTGAGGTGCCCGACCGGGTCGCCGGAGGCGTTGTGCGCGGCGGCGACGGGCGGGTGGGTGGGGACGGCGGTGGTGGTCACGCCGGGGCTCCTTCGGTTCGGGTGGCAGCGGCGCGGTCGGCGGTGGCGCGGTCGGCAGCGGCCTGGAACTGGGCTCGGGTGCAGACGCTGAGCAGCGCGTCCTTCTCGGGCTTGGCGATCGGGCCGACGACGGTGAAGCCGACGGCGGCGTTCAGCGCGTGCACTGCGGTGTTGCGCACGTCCGGTTCGACGACCACCCGTCGGGTCGTCGGGTCGTCGAAGAGCCACGCCATGACGGTGCCGATCACCGCCCGGGTGAAGCCGTGCACTGGCGCGTCGACCGGCGCGCAGAGGAAGTGCATGCCCACGTCACCGGGCTGGTGGTCGTACAGGCCGACCAGCTCGACGTGGGCCGGGTCGTAGCGCTCCGCCAGGAAGGCGGGACTCCCCCGCCACAGACCGAGGTAGGCGTCGTGGTGCGGGTGCTCGGCGATGCGCCGGTACTCCTCGGTGACCTGGGCCAGGTCGGCGTCCTGCATCATCCAGAACGCCGCCTTCGGGTGCGTCACCCAGGCGTGCAGCAGCGCCGCGTCGGCGTCCGGATCGAGCGGCCGCAGCGCGAACTCACCGAGCCTCTCGTCGACGCGGGTGAAGACGCTGGTCACGACGACACCCCGAACTCCTGGAAGGTGATGCTCTTCTCGATCGGGTAGTGCTCCCGGCCGAGCAGCTCGCTGATGATCCAGGAGTTGCGGTAGGCGCCCATGCCCAGGTCCGGTGAGGTGATGCTGTGCGTGTGGGTGCCCGCGTTCTGCAGGAAGATGCCCCGCCCGCTGTGGTCGATGCTGTAGTTGCGGGCCACGTCGAAGCGGCCGTGCGCGTCCCAGCGGATCCGGTCTGACACCGGCGTGAGGAACTCCGGCACCCGGTAGTGGTAGCCGGTGGCCAGGACGAGGCCCTCGGTACGCAGGGCGAAGTCGCGTTCCTGCTCGACCTGACGCAACCCCAGCGTGTACTGCCCGTCCTGGTGCTCGGCGCTGACCAGCTCGGTGTTGGTGAGCAGGCGGGTGTTCACCGGCCCGTCCACGCTGTGCGCGTAGAGCAGGTCGAAGATGTCGTTGATCAGGTCGGCGTTGATCCCCTTGAACAGGCCCTTCTGCTCGGACTCCAGCCGGTAGCGGGTCGCCTCGGGCAGCGCGTGGAAGTAGTCCACGTAGTCCGGTGAGGTCATCTCCAGCGTCAGCTTGGTGTATTCGAGGGGGAAGAACCGCGGCGACCGGGTCACCCAGTTGAGCTGGTAGCCGTACCTGTCGATGTCGCCGAGCAGGTCGTGGTAGATCTCGGCGGCGCTCTGCCCGCTGCCCACCACAGTGATGCTGCGCTTGGTGCGCAGCGCCGAGCGGTGCTCCAGGTAGTGGGAGTTGTGCACGGCGTCGCCGGGCAGATCCGCCACGGCAGGGGGCAGGTGCGGCGGGGTGCCGGTGCCGAGCACCAGATGCCGGGCCCGGTACTCCAGTGTCGCCCCCGTGCCGGTGCTGGCCCGCACCACGTACCGCTCGTCGGCGGCGTCGTACTCCACAGTGGTCACGCTCTGACCGAAGCGCAGGTTCGGCAGTTTCGCCGCCGCCCACCGGCAGTACGCGTCGTACTCGCTGCGCAGCGGGTAGAAGCTCTCCCGGATGTAGAACGGGTAGAGCCGACCGATCTCCTTGAGGTAGTTGAGGAAGGAGTACGGCGACGTCGGGTCGGCGAGGCTGACCAGGTCGGCGATGAACGGGGTCTGCAACCGGGCCGACTCCAACAGCATGCCGGGGTGCCAGGCGAGGCTCGGCCGGGCCTCCAGGAACACCCCGTCGAGTTCGTCGATCGGCGCGGTGAGGCAGGCCAGGCCCAGGTTGTACGGGCCCAACCCGATGGCGATGAAGTCGTGGGTGGACATCGGGGTCTCCAGGCGCGGGTTCGTGGTCACCGGCGTCAGCCGACGGGGCAGGTTCATCGGCGTCAGCCGACGGGGCAGGTCAGGTCGACGTCGACGTGGTCGTGCACGTACTGGCCGGCGTGGGTGGCGATCAGGTCGAGCACGTACCCGACGTCGTCGACAGTGGTTTCCGGGTTGAGCAGTGTGAACTTCAGGAAGTGCCGGCCGTCCACCCGGGTCCCGGCGACCACGGCCAGACCGGACGCCGCGAGGGCCTCCCGGGCGTGCAGGTTGGCGGCGTCGGCCAGGTCCCGGCCGGGGCCGGTGGGCAGGTAACGGAACACCACGGTGCTCAGCTCCGAGCGGGTCACCACCTCGAAGCGCGGGTCCTCGCTGACCAGTCGCCAGGCGTCGGCGGCGCGGTCGACGACCTCGTCGAAGAGCCCGCCGAGCGCGTCCGGGCCCATCACCCGCAGGGTGAGCCAGAGCTTCAGCGCGTCGAAACGGCGGGTGGTCTGCAAGCTCTTGTCGACCTGGTTGGGGATGCGCTGCTCCACCATCCGGGCCGGGTTGAGGTAGTCGGCGTGGTAGGTGACGTGCCGCAGCGTCCGCCGGTCGCGGACCAGCAGCGCGCTGGAGCTGACCGGCTGGAAGAACGACTTGTGGAAGTCGACGGTCACCGAGTCGGCCCGCTCGATGCCGTCGAGCAGGTGCCGGCGCGTCGGCGAGACGAGCAGACCGCAGCCGTACGCGGCGTCCACGTGCAGCCACACGCCGGCTGCCGCGCAGATCCCGGCCAGGTCCGTGAGCGGGTCGATCGAGCCGAAGTCGGTGGTGCCGGCGGTGCCGACGACGGCCATCACCACCAGCCCGGCCTGCCGGCACCGGGCGATCTCCTCGCGGACGGCCGCCGCGCTGATCCGTCGCCGGGCGTCGGTGGCCACCGCGATCACCGCGTCCGGGGCGAGGCCGAGCAGCTTGGCCGACTTCTGCACGCTGAAGTGGCCTGCGGCGGAGGTGAGCACGCGCAGCCGGGGCAGCAGTTCGGCGCGTGCCGCCGGGCCGATGGCGTCGGCGCACGCCTCCTCCCGGGCCAGCAGCAGCGCCTGGAGGTTGGACTGGCTGCCGCCGCTGGTGAAGATGCCGTCGGCGAGGGGGCCGAGGCCGATCCGCTCGGCCGTCCAGTCGATCAGCCGGCGCTCGATGAGGGTGGCCCCGGCGCTCTGGTCCCAGGTGTCCAGCGAGGAGTTCACTGCGGTGAGCACCGCCTCACCGAGCAGTGCCGGGATGGCCACCGGGCAGTTGAGGTGGGCCAGGTAGCGGGGGTGGTGGAACCAGACGGCGTCGCGCAGGTAGACGTTCTCCAGCTCGTCGAGGGCCGCGCCGGCGTCGCCCAGCGGACGGTCCAGGTCCACCCGGTCGACCAGGGGGGCCAGCTCGGCCGGCGTGATTCCGGTGCCGGGCCGGTCCACTGTGGCCACCCGGCGGGCTACCCGGTCGACGCCGTCGGCGATCGTCCGGCGGTACTGCTCGACCGAGCCACCGTGCAGCAGCTGGGCCCGCGCGGCGGTTGACGCCGGTGGCGGCGTGGTGGTCTCGACGGGGTACGTCGGCACGGTCACGGAATGTCCTTCCACGTTCTCGACGAGGGGCAGCCGGAACCCTCCCCGGCGCGGCGGTGCGCCTCGGGGCAGTGCTGCCGATCGGTTGGGGTCGTCAGTCAGGCGGTGGCGCCGGCCAGCGCCTCGGCACGCAGGTCCTCTTCGGACAGTCCGCGTCGCCAGTAGCCGGCGAAGGTCACCCTCCGGCGGTCGAAGCCGCGCTCGTCGACGAGGTGCCGGCGCAGCGCCCGCACCACGCCGGACTCACCGGCGATCCAGGCGTACGGGGTGCCGCCGGTGGGGAGCCGGGCGGCGCGCACGGAGCTGACCAGCAGATCGCTGCCGGGCGGTGTGCTGCCCCGCACGATCCACCTGATCTCGGCGTCGGCAGCGGTGGGCAGGTCGGTGATGTCCGCGGCGTCGGGCACCTCGATCCAGGCGCGCACCCGGGTGCCGGCGGGCAGCCAGGCCAGGATGCCCTCGACGGCCGGCAGTGCGGTCTCGTCGGCGGCGAGCAGCACGAGGTCCGTGCCGTCCGGCGGGCGGAAGCAGACGCTGCGGTTGTCGGGCACCGCCGGGCCGAGCAGCAGCACCCGGTCGCCGGGGCCGGCCAGGGCCGCCCAGCGGGAGGCGGGGCCCGTGTCGCCGTGGCTGACGAAGTCGATGTCGACCTCATTGTCGGCTGGGCGGTGCTCCCGGATGGTGTACGAGCGCAGCACCGCGCGGACGTCCGCCGGCAGTGCCCGCCAGCCGCCGAACCAGTCCTCGCCCTGCTCGACCGGAACCACCGGGGCGTGCTGCCCGGGGTGCGGCAGGAACAGCGAGACGCTCTGGTCCCGGCCGCCGCCGGCGAAGTCGGCCAGCTCCGCGCCACCGAAGGTGACCCGGATCAGCGAGGCGCCGACCCGGTGGGCGCGGACGACGTGCGCGGCGTAGAAGCGGTACTGCGAGGCGATCGGTGCGGCGCTCGTACTCATGGCGTCAGCTGACCTTCTTGGCGTTGCGGATGGCGGTGGCGAGGTTCTCCAGCAGCGGCGCGGAGCCGGCGTACGAGAAGCGGGGTACCGCGTCCCACGGGCTCACCTGGTTGGCAGTGACCGCCGGCAGTTGCTGCCAGGTCGGCTTGGCGGTGAGGTCCTTGGCCTGCAAGGCGGTGCTGCGGTTGTCCAGCAGGATCAGGTCGGCCGGGAACTTGCCGGCGCTCTCCCAGCTCAGCGCCTCGAAGTAGTCGCCGGCTTCGAGCTTGGTGGGGACCACGATGTCGACCCCCAACTCGGCGAAGTACATCAGGTCGGTGCTGACCTTCGGGTTGGAGACGTAGAAGAGGTCGGGGCTGCCGGAGCAGGCCATCACCTTGATCCCGGGGTTGGCCTTGACCGCCTGACGGACCGCCTCGGCGGCGGCGTCGAAGCGGGCCTTTCCGTCGGTGACCTTCTTCGCGGACAGGTCCGCGCCGAGCGACTCGGCCAGCGCCGCGTACCGCTCGATGGGCTTGGTCATCGGCACCCGGGCGGTGGTGATGGCCACACTCGGCGCCAGCGGGAGGATCTTGGCCTTGCTCTCGTCCGGCACGTACCAGAGCGCGTCCGGGTCGTACATGTGGGTGACCAGCAGTTCGGGGCGCAGTGCCGCGTACTTCTCCAGGCTGAACTCGCCCCACACGTTGCCGAGGATCTCGACCCCCTCGACGTTCAGGTCGCCGGCCTGCGGCTCGGCCGTGCCGTCGGCGCGCTTGGTCTCACCGAACACGCCCACGATCTGCTTGTCGAGACCGAAATCGATCAGAGCCGCCGCCACGCCGGTGAAGGCCACCACGCGGGCCGGACGGGCCGCCGCCTCGACCTTCGTGCCGCGGTCGTCGGTGAACGACCAGGGGCCGCTTCCGTTGCCGGCGGCGGGTTTCGCGGCGTCGTCCTTGCCACAGGCGGCGAGCAGGGTGGCCAGCGTGGCAGCGCCACCGGCGGCCAGCAGGCCACGGCGGGAGAGGCGGCGGGCGGACAGGGCATCGGGCATGGTGTTGTCTTTCGATCAAGGGTTGGCCGGGGTCGACCAGGGCAGCGGGGTTAGGTTAGCCTAACCTCGGTCATTGTCAACAGCGGTACGCCGTGTCGCCACCACCCCGGAGCCCACACTGGACGCCACACCTACCGTCACCCGACCGGCACCGCCCGTGCCGGCCAGGGAAACGGCCGCACCCCCGCGCCGGCGTGGCCGTCGGGCGGCCCGCGCCGCTGGCCTGGTCACCGCCGTGGCACTGCTCGCGGTGATCGTGGTGCTCAGCATCGCGGTCGGCGCGAAGGCCATGCCGCTCGCCGACGTCTGGTCCGGGTTGCTGCACCGCGACGCCACCGAGTACGCAGTGGTGCACCGGATGCGCCTGCCCCGCACCCTGCTCGGGCTGCTCGCCGGCACCGCCCTCGGTGTGGCGGGCGCGGTCATGCAGGCCCTCACCCGCAACCCACTCGCCGATCCCGGTCTGCTCGGCATCAACGCCGGCGCGTCCGCGGCCGTCGCCACCGCCGCCGCGTTCCTGGGCGTCACCGCCGTCGGCGGGTACGTCTGGTTCGCGCTGCTCGGCGCGGCGGCGGTGACAGCGCTCGTCTACGCCGTCGGCGGCGGACGCGGTGCCACCCCGGCCCGACTCGCGCTGGCCGGGGCGGCGCTCAACGCCACCCTCTACTCCTACGTGAGCGCGGTGATGCTGCTGGACACCGCGTCGCTGGAGCGGCTGCGTTTCTGGACGGTCGGCTCACTGGCCAGCGCGGACTCCGCGACCGTCACCCGAGTGCTGCCGTTCATCCTCATCGGGCTGCTGGTCGCGCTCGGCGCCGCCCGTCCGCTGAACGCGCTGGCGCTCGGCGACGACGCGGCGCGAGCCCTCGGCGCTCGACCCGCGCTGATCCGTGCCGCCGTGATCGTCGCCGTCACCCTGCTCTGCGGCGCGGCGACCGCCGCGTGCGGCCCGATCGTCTTCGTCGGGTTGCTCGTGCCGCACCTCGTTCGCGCAGTGACCGGCCCGGACCTGCGTTGGCTGCTGCCGTACTG
Source organism: Micromonospora sp. NBC_00330 (assembly GCF_036136635.1). Classification (NCBI taxonomy): domain Bacteria; kingdom Bacillati; phylum Actinomycetota; class Actinomycetes; order Micromonosporales; family Micromonosporaceae; genus Micromonospora; species Micromonospora sp. NBC_00330. The sequence continues at coordinate 2,032,301 of NZ_CP108012.1, read as the reverse complement.
CGCGGTGCTCGCACCCGCGTTGCTGCTCGGCGCCGACGTGCTCGGCCGGGTGCTGGGCCGCCCCGGTGAACTCCAGGTCGGCATGGTGACCGCCGTACTGGGCGGCCCGCTCTTCCTGTGGCTGGTCACCCGTCGACCGGTGGCGCAACCGTGAGCGAGCGGAGCGAGCGAACCGGCAGGCTCAGGATTCTGGCGCGTCGCGCCAGCGCGCAGCGAAGCGGAGCGATGGCGTGACTGTTCTGCGTACTGGGGGGTTGTCGCTGCGGTTTCGGCCCCGCGCGTTGGGCGTCGGGGCCGGCGCGGCGGTGCTTGCCGCCGGGTTCGGTCTGGTGGCCCTGGGCAGTGGCGACTACCCGATGGGACCGGCGGACGTGCTGCGCACGCTGACCGGCGGTGGCACTGTGGCAGAGCAGTTCATCGTGCTCGAGCTGCGCCTGCCCCGGCTGGTCACCGCCCTGTTGGTCGGTGCGGCCCTGGCTCTCGCCGGCACTGTGTTCCAGTCACTGGTCCGCAACCCGTTGGGCAGCCCGGACATCCTGGGCTTCACCCAGGGCGCGTCGACCGGGGCACTGGTGGTGGTTGTCCTCGGCGGCAGCAGCCTGGCGTTGGCCGGCGCGGCGGTCGTCGGTGGTCTCGGCACCGGGCTGGTGATCTACGCGCTCGCCTGGCGGCGCGGGGTGCACGGCTTTCGGCTCATCCTGGTCGGCATCGGGGTGTCCGCGATCCTGACCGGTGTCAACGGCTACCTGCTGACCCGGGCGCCCCTGATGGAAGCCGCCCGCGCGGTGCTCTGGCTCACCGGCAGCCTGGACGGGCGGGGTTGGGCCAACGCCGGGCCGCTGCTCGCCGTCCTGGTCGTGTTGGCGCCGCTGGTGCTCGTCGGCTGCGCCCCGGCGTTGCGGATGATGGAGTTGGGCGACGACGCGGCCAGCGCCCTGGGCGTGCCGGTACGCCGGCTGCGCCTGGTGCTGCTCGCTGCCGCCGTGCTGCTGGTCTCGTTCGCGGCGGCAGCCGCCGGGCCGGTGTCCTTCGTGGCGCTCGTCGCCCCGCACGTGGCGAAACGACTGACCCGGGCCCCTGGCCCGAACCTGCTGCCGTCGATGGCCGTCGGCGCGGCGCTGCTGGTCGGGGCCGACCTGGTGGCGCAGCGCGCGTTCGCCGGGCACCAACTCCCGGTCGGCGTGGTGACCGGCGTGATCGGCGGCGGTTACCTGGTCTGGCTGCTGGCGATGGAACGTCGGGCGGGCCGGCTGTGAACACCAGTGACGCCCTCGAAGGAGCACCCATGCGACCCGGCGATTCCCGACTCGGCGGCACCGCGCTGACCCTCGCCTACGACCAGCGCACCATCGCCGAGAACCTGACAGTGGCGGTGCCCGACAGGTCCTTCACGGTGATCATCGGCCCGAACGCGTGCGGCAAGTCGACGCTGCTGCGCGCCCTGTCCCGAATGCTTCGCCCCAGCGCCGGTGCGGTGCTGCTGGACGGACGGGACATTCACGATCTGCCGGCCCGCACTGTGGCCCGTACGCTCGGGCTGCTGCCGCAGTCGTCGATCGCGCCGGACGGCATCAGCGTCGCCGAGCTGGTCGCCCGGGGTCGCTACCCCCATCAGGGGCTGCTGCGGCAGTGGTCCCGCGAGGACGAGCGGGTGGTCGAGGAGTCGATGGCCGCGACCGGTGTCGACGACCTCGCCGACCGGGCGGTGGACGAGCTGTCCGGCGGACAGCGCCAGCGGGTCTGGATCGCCATGGCGCTGGCCCAGCAGACGCCCCTGCTGCTGCTCGACGAGCCGACCACGTACCTCGACATCGCCCACCAGATCGAGATCCTGGATCTCTGCGCCCGGCTGCACGAGGAGCAGGGCCGCACCCTTGTCGCGGTGCTGCACGACCTGAACCACGCGGCCCGCTACGCCACCCACCTGATCGCCATGCGCGACGGGCGCGTGGTGGCCGCCGGGGAGCCGGCGTCGGTGGTCACCGCCGAGTTGGTGACGGAGGTGTTCGGGCTGCCCTGCCGGGTGATCGACGACCCGGAGACGGGCACCCCGCTGGTCGTCCCCGCAGCCCGACGCCGCGCCACCGCAGTGGCCCCGGAGCCGGCGTGAGCGAGCACAGCAAGCACAGCGGTGAGCAGCGTTTCCGTGACCCGTGGGGAGTGCCGCACCTGCGGGCCGACGACCCGATCGCGCTGGCGGTGGCGCAGGGCCGGGTGACCGCGTACGACCGGGCCTGGCAGATCGAGGTGGAACGGCACCGCGCCCAGGGCACCAGCGCCGCGTTCCTCGGCCCCGACGCGCTCGGCTGGGACCGGTTCGTCCGGCAGGTCCGGCTCGACGACACCGCACGCCGCTGCCACGCGGCACTGGACCCGGCGACCGCCGAGTGGGTGGGCGCCTACGTGGACGGCGTCAACGCCACTCTCGCCGTCGGGGCGGCCCGGTCACCGGAGTTCGCCGCCACCGGGCTGCGCCCGGGTCGGTGGGAGCCGTGGACACCGCTCGCGGTCTGGCTGGGTCACCACATCCTGTTCGCCGGGTTCCCCGGCAAGCTCTGGCGCGAACACGTGGCGCAGCGGCTCGGGCCGGACGCGGTCGACCTGTTCGCCACCGACGGGCCGGCCGTGGCCGGCAGCAACGGGTGGCTGCTCGCCGCCGAGCGCACCGGCACCGGGGCCGCGCTGCTCGCCGGTGATCCGCACCGGTTCATCGAGGATCCCGGCGTCTACCAGCAGATCCGGCTGGCCTGCCCGGAGTACGACGTGGTCGGGTTGGCGGTGCCGGGTGTGCCGGGCATCGCGCACTTCGGGCACACGGGTCCGGTGGCCTGGGCGATCACCAACGCGATGGCCGACTACCAGGACGTCTACGCGGAGCGGCTGCGCCGCGACGGCTCCCGGGTGCAGGCGCTCAGCCCGGACGGCTGGCGACCGGCGCACCGCCACGTGGAGACGATCGAGGTGGCCGGGGCCGACCCGGTCGAGGTCGAGGTGGTGGAGACCGATCGTGGTCCGGTGATCGCCGGTGGGCCGGACGACGAGACGGCCGTCAGCCTGCGCTACCCGCCCCGGGTCCGGGGTGATCTCGGTTTCGCGACGCTGCCGGAGCTGCTGCGCGCCCGCACGGTGGCCGATGTGGACCACGCGCTGCGGCACTGGGTGGAGCCGGTCAACGTGGTGCAGGCGGCGGACACCGCCGGAGGGCTGTTGCACCGGGTCGCCGGTGCGGTGCCGGTACGGCACCCGGAAAACGGCCGGCGGGTGGTCCCCGGATGGGACGCCGCGTACGCCTGGCAGGGCTGGCACGCGCCGATGCCCCGTGCCGAGGTGGTCGGTCGGTCGGTGATGGCCAACGAGCGCGGGCTGGCCGCGCCGCTCGGGGTGGAGTTCGCCGCAGGGCACCGGGCGCATCGCATCGCCGAGTTGCTCGACGCCCGTTCGGGCTGGACGGCCGACGAGATGGCCGCGGTGCACACCGACACGTACCTGGGCGCGGCCGGGCCGCTGCTGGCGGTCCTCGCCGAGTCGACGGGGCTCGGTCCGGCCGCCGCCGCGCTTCGGGAACGACTGCTGCGCTGGGATCGTCGGATGGCCGCCGACAGCACTGACGCGGCGGCCTACGCCATCCTGCGGGCGGCTGTCGTACGCCGGATCGCCGCCCACCCGGCGCTGGCCGCGCTGGCCGCGCTGCCCGCGTACCCCGAGGTGTTCGCGCCCTGGCTGGCCCTGACGCCGCGCGTCGGTCACGCGCTGGAGCACCTGCTCGGCGCGACCCCGCTGCCCGGTGTGGACATCGCCGCGCTGGTACGCGACGCGGCCGAGGAGGTCGCCGAGGCGGCGGCCGGGAAGGTGCCCTGGGGGGACCTGCACCGGCTGGCGCCGTGGCGGGCCCTGCCCGGCCCGGACACCGGGCCCGGCCCCCGGCTCGACGGTGACCACGACTGCGTGTTGGCCACCTCCAGCGTGCCCGGGGTCACCCACTGGTGCTTCCGGGGGCCGGCGGCGCGCTTCGTCTGGGACCTGGCCCGCCGCTCGGACAGCCGCTGGGTGGTCCCCCTGGGCGCCTGCGGGGTGACCGGCGACCCGCACCACGACGACCAGAGCGCAGCCTGGCTGGCCGGGGACCTGCTGCCGGTGGTGACGGACTGGGACCAGCTCACCGAGGAACTCCACTGACGGCACCGGCCGCCGCCCGGGGTGTCTCACGCACCCCGAGCGGCGGCCGGCCGCAGTGCTGTCAGCGCAGGCCGAACGCCCGGCTGATGCTCTGGCTCACCGTGTTGCCGGCGGTGTCCCGCGCCGTGGTGCGCAGGCTCACGAAGCCGGCCTTCGCCGGTGCGGCCAGCGAGGTACGCCAGCCGTCGCCGTGCCGGGTCAGACGCTGCTTCTGCCAGGTCGCCCCGTCGTCGTAGGACACCTCGACGGTCACCGCGCCGATCGTGCCGGTGACGTCGGGCAGGTGGGAGGCGACAACTGTCAGCGGTGCCCGCCGCGACGCCTTGCCGGCGGAGTCGATGGCCACCTGGTAGTCCAGCTGGATCATCGGCAGCACCTCGGCCGTCTCCTCCCCGGTGACCGCCGAGTGGAAGCCCCACTCGGTGCGGGTCTGCCGGGAGTACGGGTTGGTCCACGCGGCCCGGTCGTTCTCCACCACCAGCCGGTACGGCAGTCGCTGCCCCGCCAGCCCGGAGACCTGGAGGTACTCGGCGTTCCCCCAGTTCAGCTCCTTGTCGCCCTGGTAGAGGGTGGTCCGGTTGACCATGTCGTAGTTCGCGTACGCCTCACCGATGTGGCCGCCCCCGTCGCCCCAGCCCGGCGCGGGCAGGTAGACGGTGTCCAGGTAGCGGACCGGCACGTAGTTGCCGCCCATCCGGGGTCGCTGGATCGGCCCGAACCAGGTGACGGCGCTCGGCTTGCCGGCCGGGTAGGTGGCCACCGCCATCAGGTGCTGACCGGTTTCGCCGGCGATGAACGCGTCGTCGATCCACCGCTGGTCGGCGCTCACCCAGTCGGTGCGTCGGCCCTGCGCCGGGGCCGGCTCCTGGTTGCTCGACGCCCAGCCGCGCCAGACGTCGGTACGAAACTCCAACGCCTTGCCCTGCCGGTAGTTGCGGAACTCCACGTCGACCCGGGCCAACTGCCGCTTCGTGGGCCGGTAGGTGGGGTCGGCCGGCACCGTGCCGGTCCAGTGGTGCGCCACGTCGTACAGGTAGGTGGTCTCCGGGTGCGACTCGACGGTGAGCCGCACCGCGCCCCGCTCCAGCGCGGCGATGAGCTGCCCGCCCTCGTCGGCACCAAGGGTGGCCACTGTCACCGGGGCCGGGCTCTCCGGGCTCCACGGCGCCTCGTCCCACGGCTGGAGCCGACCGACGCCGTCGTTCACCACGAGCAGCAGCTTCGCTCCGGCCGCCGCGGCGGCCTGCGCCTGGGTGGCGATGTCCACACTGTCACTGCGGCGCACCACGACGGCCCGGTCCCGGACCGGACGCTTGGCCAGCTCCGTCGCCGACGCGTCGGCGACGTAGACCGCGTCCAGCTGGCGACGACCGGCCGGCAGCGCCGGGGTCGCCCGCTTCACCAACAGGTCGTCGTACGGGCGACCGCCCGCCGAAACGGTCAGGGCCGGCTGCTCCAGCCGCCACCGGGCGCCGAACTCGAACTCGCCGTCGGTCACCGGACGGCTCGTCGGCAACGCCCACATGCTGTCGTACGAGTCGTCGGGCAGCACCTGACTCTCGGTGAGACCGTTCTTGGTGGACCGGTGGATGTCCATCCGCAGCGCGCTGGCGGTGGCCTCCTGCGGCACCCGGGCCTGCACCTGCCGGGCGTCGCGCGCGTCCAGGGTGACGGTGCGGTCGCGGTCCAGGTTCACGTCGGTGAAGCTGAGCATCGCCATGCCCTTGGAGTGCGGTCCGTGCGCGCCGCGCACGTCCGCGGAGATCCAACCGTTCCAGCTTCCCACCGGCAGCCGCAGCGTGGCGGTGCCGCTCTCGGGCAGGTCCACGGCGGTGAACAGGGTGTCGGCGGTGAGGATGACCTTGCCGACGAGCGGCTTGCCGTCGCGGTCCTTGGCGACCAGCGTCAGGTTCTGCCGCTGCCCCTCCTTGCCGGCGCCGATCAGGGTGCGTCCGCGCACCGCACCGGTGTCGTCGGTGGCGACGATCATGCCGCTGACCTGCTTCTCCACCGGCAGCTTGTCGTAAGCGGCGGTCACCGTCACGGTGGCGGTGCCGCCCGCGGGCACTGTGACCCGGTCGGCGGAGAGCGCGAACAGTCCGGCCGGCGCGGTGGCCGCGTCGAGGGCCAGCTTCAGGTCGACCGACGCGCTGCCGAGGTTGGTGTAGGTGACCGTACGGTCGACGCTCGCGCCCGGCTGCTGCGGCCACGCCTGGAAGCCGGAGTAGGCGCTCGGGGTGGCGAAGACTGTGGCGTGTGCGGCGGCGACAGCATCCACCCGGCCGGCACCCGCCTGGTACGGGGTGTACTCGGGGGTGGCCTTGACCGTGCTGACCAGCGCCTCCTTGATCCGCTGACCGGTCCAGTCCGGGTGCGCGGCGGCGACCAGCGCGGCCGTGCCGGCCACGTGCGGGGTCGCCATCGACGTGCCGCTCATCAACGTGTAGTCGCCGGAGCCGCCCCGCACCAGGTGCGAGCGGGCCGCCAGGATGTCCACGCCGGGGGCGGTGATCTCGGGCTTGAGCCCGCCGTCGCCGGCGCGAGGCCCCTGGCTGGAGAAGTCGGCGAGGTGATCGGTGTTGTCGACGGCACCCACGGTGAGCGCGGAGTTGGCGGCACCCGGGCTGCCGATGGTGGCCGGGCCGCTGTTGCCGGCGGCGATCACGAAGAGGGCGCCGGTCTCGGCGCTGAGTCGCTCGACCGCCTGGCTCATCGGGTCGCTGCCGTCGGTGGCCTCACCGCCCAGGCTCATGCTGACCACCCGGGCCTTCTGCTCACGGGCCGCCCACTCCATGCCGGCGATGATCCACGAGTTCTGGCCGCTGCCCTCGCTGTTGAGCACCTTGCCGATGTGCAGACGGGCACCCGGGGCGACACCCCGCTCGGTGCCACCGGACGCGGCGCCGGTGCCGGCGATCGTCGAGGCGACGTGCGTGCCGTGGCCCTTGTAGTCGAGGATGTCGGGCTCCTCGGGCACGAAGCTGCTGGACTCGGCGATCTGACCGGCGAGATCCGGGTGTTCGGCGTCCGCACCCGAGTCGAGCACCGCGACGTCGACACCGGTGGCGGTGTTGCCCTCGGCCCACAGCTTCGGCGCGCCGATCTGCGCGGTGGACTCGGCCAGGTCCGCGTGCACCCGGCCGTCCAACCAGACCTTGGCGATGCCGTTGGCGAGGGTCGGGGCGCCACCCGTACGCCGGGTCGAACCGGCGGTCAGCGCGGTCCAGAACCGGTCGGCCGTGGCGCGCTGGCGGGTCAGCGCCGCGCCCTGCACGCTGTCCAACTGTCGAACCAGCTCGGCGCCGTCGACGGTGGGGCGGGTGCGGTTGCGGGCTGCCGCGTCGGTCATCGTGACGATCAGCGGAAGCGCGTCGGTGTGCGCGTCGTCGTAGCCGTCGGCGATGAGGTCGGTGACGTTGAACAGTTGCCGGTCCAGCACGCCGCTCGTCACATAGGACAGCGCGGCGTCCGGGTAGACGTAGGTGTCGCCGTCGCGCACGGTGCGGTGGAAGCTGGGGGTGCTGCCGTCCGGCCGGCGCACCGTCGACACCGTGCTGCCGTCCGCCGCGGTGGTGACGGTGACCGTGTCACCGGTGATCAGGGTGACGGTGGACGCGCGTCCGGCGGCGGCCGGGGGTTGACCCGCCGGGCGGTCGGGGTTGTTCGGCGGGGCGGCGGCCGCTCCCGCGCCGGGTGGGGTGAACCCGGCCGCCAGGGTGAGGGCGGCGCCGAGGGCGATCAGCCCGGATCGGCGGCGCCGGTGAGACAGAGCCACGATGACCTCTTTGTGTCGAGAAGTGGTACGCACCACAGCATCGACGCAGAGCCCACCCCAACCGCGCACCGCACCCCGACGCACTTACGCCATGGCGCAACCCCGCCACGCGTGCCCCACGTTGCGTCTCGCCACCCGCGTCGATCTTGCACTTACGGTCACCGATGTGCCCCGATTCGCGACCTTTGTCGGGACAGCAAGTGCAAGATCGCGGCTGGGTGGTCGGGGTGCAGGGCCCGGTCCGGCCCCGCCCCCGTCGATCAAGGAGTTGTGGTGCCCGGCAACAGGCTGAACACACCTTTCGCACCCCACCACAACTCCATGATCGACGGTGTGGAGGGCGGGGGCGGGGCCGGGGGGAAGACGGGGGGTTAGAGGGAGCTGCGGGTGAGCTTGGCTAGGGCGTCTAGTTGGGTGGGGTCGGAGAGGGCGGAGCCGACGGCCACCACGCGTACGCCTGCTTGCAGGAACGCGCCGGCGTTGCCGGCGTCGAGGCCGCCGGTGGCGACGAAGCGCAACTGCGGCAGCGGGCCGGCGACGGCCTTGAACCAGGCCGGGCCGAGGGAGATCGCGGGGAACGCCTTGAGCCAGGTGAGGCCGTGCCGTAGTGCCTGCTGGGCCTCGGTGGGGGTGGCCACACCGGGCAGGTGCGGCAGGCCACGCGCGGCGGCGGCGTCGGCGACCGCGAGGTCCAGGCCGGGCGCGACGGTGAACCGGGCGCCCGCGTCGGCCGCCGCGGCGACCTGTTCGACGTCGAGCACGGTGCCGGCGCCGACGATCCGGTCGCGCTCGGCCCCCGCCTCGACGGCGGCCCGCAGCGCCGGCACCGCGTCGGCGGTGGCCACCGGAACCTCCACCACGTCGATGCCGAGATCCCAGGCACGCTCGGCGAGCCGAACGGTTTCGGCGACCGGCAGGCCGCGCAGGATCGCCATCACCCGGGCGCCGCCGAAGATGTGGTCGAAGTCCGGTGTGGTCATGGTGCACTCCATCCGAGGTCGCGGTGGGACTGTCGCTGCTGGTCGGGTCGCAACCCGGCGGCCCGGCTCAGGTCGTCGCCCCCGGGGCGGTCAGGTCGAGCGGTGACCAGGCGTCGGCGGGGGCGTCGATGAGTTTCTCGAACCAGGCCCACGGCGGAACCGGGGCGTTGTCGCCGCTGCTGGTCAACGCCTGCGCCGCGACGAGGTGACCGAGGCGCAACCGCCGCACCGGGTCGAGGCCGCGTAGGAGCCCGGCCAGGTAGCCGGCGGCGAAGGCGTCTCCGGCGCCGACCGGCTCCACCACAGTCACCCGGGGCGCGGGCACGAAGACCGGCTCGGCGTCGCGGACCAGCGCGGTGGTGCCCACCGCGCCGTCCTTGACCACCACCGTCTCCGGATCGGGCAACAGCTCGCGTACGGCCGTCGGGTCGGTGGTGCCCCAGAGGGTCTCCGCCTCGTCCTGCCCGACGAAGACGAGGTCGCAGCGGTTGGCGAGGTCGCGCAGCACCGGCGCGGCCTGCTCGGCGGACCACAGCCGGGCCCGGTGGTTGACGTCGAAACTGACCAGCGACCCCACCAGCGGCCGGTCGGTCACCGCGTGCTCGACCAGCGCCCGGCAGGACGCGGACAGCGCCGGGGTGATTCCGGACAGGTGCAGCACCCGGGCACCGGCCAGCGCCGGGTCGGCCAGCGTGGCGGGGTCCATCCGGGCGGCCGCCGACCCGGCCCGGTAGTAGTGCACGGCGGTCCCCTCCGGGCCGGGGTCCTTGACGTACAGGCCGGTGGGCGCGGTCGGGTCCACGCACACCTGGTCGACGCGGACGCCGGCGGCGGCGACGTGTCGGACGACGGCCCGACCGAAGGGGTCGTCGCCGACCCGGCTCACCCAGGTCGTCAGGTGTCCCAGGCTCGCCAGGTAACCGGCCACGTTGGACTCGGCCCCACCGACCGAGACGGCGACCCGCTCGGCGTGCTCCAGCGGCTCACCCGGCGCGGGGCAGAGCACCACCATCGTCTCCCCCACGGCGGCCACCTCGATCGACGGATGGCCGGCCGGAACACTCGGCTGGTCAGGTCGGGGGGCGGTCGGCATCGGGCACACGTCCTCGCGGCGGGGGTGCTGGGCGTCGCCGAGCCTAGGTGTCCCGCGCGGGACGGGCAACCCGTCGCACGTCACACCTCGACGCTCAGGGCAACGTCAGCCCGTACGCGGCCAGCACCTCCGCGATCGGCTGGTAGTAGGTGGTGCCGCCGGCGGTGCAGTTGCCGGTGCCGCCGGAGAGGATGCCGAGGATCCTGCCGGTGGAGGCCACGTAGAGCGGTCCGCCGCTGTCCCCCGGCTCGGCGCAGATGTTGGTGCGGATCAGGCCGTAGATCACGCCGGTGGCGTAGTTGACGGTCTGGTTGAGACCGGTGACGGTGCCGCAGCGCACGCCGGTGGTGCTGCCGCTGCGGCACACCGCCTGACCGATGTACGCGTTGCCGGGGCCGTTGATGGTCAGCAGGCCGGGGTAGGTGTAGACGGCGCTCGGGTGGGCGATCTGGCCGGTGTAGCGGATCAGCCCGTAGTCGTTTGTGGGGTAGCTGGTGGCGGTGCGGGTGCCGAGCACTGTGGTCCGAGCGCTGTCGGCGTACCAGGTGGGGGCGGCGGTGGTGCAGTGCCCGGCGGTGATCACGTAGTAGGTGCTGCCGCTGCGCGCGTTCGCGCCGAGCGAGCAGCGCGCGCCACCGCCGCCGTAGATGCCCTGCCCGCCGGCGATCAGGGGGCGCAGCGTTCCGGGTTCGCGGCGCAGCAGCACGCCGGCCCGGTCGGTCACCGCCCGCAGCTCGGCCAGTTCGCTGGGGGCCACGGTGTCGTCGACGGTGAGGGTCATCCGGCCGGTGGCGGGGTCGAGACCCCAGGCGGTGCCCGCGGTGCGTACCCCGGTCAGCGTGGCCGTCGGGTCGGCGGCGGGCGCGGCGGCCCGGTCGGGGACGGCGGCCTGCGCCGCGCTGGGCGCGACGAGCAGCAGGGTGGTCAGGACGAGGGCGACCAGCGGGGAGCGGCGCATCCGAACCTCCGGCGAGATCGAGATTGATGGATGCAGTAAAGCATCGCCCGGCGTCCGACGCCGTGGCAACCTCCGGACGCCCTCTTCCCCGACCGGTGGGAATCGCCGATCCGGGCACGGCCCCTGTCGGGGCCGCCGATAATTCCTCGGGAGATCGCGGCGGGAGGCCAGGCATGACCACCAACGGGAATGCGGCGCTGGTACGCCGGCTGGACCAGTCGACCCGGGCAACGCTGCTGGAGTTGCTCTTCGACGTGGTCTTCGTGGCCGCCCTCGCGCTGACATCGAAACTGCTGTCCGAAGAGCTCTCCTGGTCTGGCGGCGCCAAGCTGCTGCTGATGCTGACCGCCATCTGGTGGACGTGGTCGGTCACCACGACCACCACCGAGTTCTACGATCCGCAGCAACGCCCGATCCAGGCCATCCTGATGATCGCCATGGTCGGCTCGGTGGGGATGGCGGCATCGCTGCCGATGGTCACCATCGGGCACCTGCTGCTCTTCGTGATCTCGTACGTCGGCACGCACGTGATTCGCTGCGTCATCCTGGTCACCGCCCTGCACCGGCAGGGGCACTTGACAGCCAGGGAGCGGGCCACCCGGTTTCTCTTCTGGTTCACGGCGTCCGGCGTCTTCTGGGTCCTCGGCGCACTGTCGGAGACTCCGAACTGGGGGCTCTGGACGATCGCCATAACGATCGACCTGGTCGGCGGGGCGACCCGCTACCCCACCCCCCGGCTGGGCCGGGTGCCGCTCGCCCAGTACGGGCGGACCACCGAGCACCTGGGCGAGCGGTACCAACAGTTCATCATCCTGGCCCTCGGCGACATCATCCTGTTGCCGACGCTGGAGGTCAGCCGGAGCCACCTCGATCCCCTCCGGCTCGCCTCCCTGCTCTGCGCCTTTGCCACAATGCTGCTGCTCTGGCAGATCTACGTCTTCCGCGCCGGCGAGTTGTTGGTGGCGGCCGGGTCCAAGGGGAGCCGGGCGACGCGACTGGCCCCGTTCACCCATCTGATCATGCTGGCCGGCGTGGCCGGCACTGCCGCCACCTTCGACCTGGTCGTCACCAGGCCGACCGGAACGACGCCGGTGCCGTGGCTCGTGCTGATCATCACCGGGCCGACGCTGTTCGTGGTCGGCCGCGTCATCTTCACCCTGGCGGTGTCGTGGGTCGTGCCGTGGCGTCGAGTTGCCTGGCAGCTCCTGCCACTGCTGGTGCTGCCGTGGGCCGGCGGTTGGCCGCCGGTGCTGGTAGCCACGGTCGTGGCGCTCGGGTTGGCCGGTCACATCCTGTTTCCCGGAGCGGCCCGGGAGACGACGCCGGGCCTGCGGCTGCGGCAACCCGAGAACTGACCCCTGCTCGTACGGCCGAAGCGCCGCCGCCCTTTCCCCGGCCGGCGGGAATCGTCCGATCCGGGGACGGAGGGCGCTCGCACCGCCGATAATCCTCGGAGACACTGCGGGAGGCCGGGCATGACCACCGGAGGCACCGCGGCACTGGTACGCCGGCCGGACGGTTCGACGCGGGCCACGCTGCTGGAGTTGCTCTTCGACGTGGTCTTCGTGGCCTCGCTCGCGCTGACCTCGACCCTGCTCGCGGGAGTCCACAGCTGGTCCGGCGCCGCGATGGTCCTGCTGATGCTGACGGCGATCTGGTGGACCTGGTCGGTCACCTCCACCACCACCGAGTTCTACGATCCGCAGCAACGCCCCATCCAGGCCATCCTGATGGTCGCCATGGTCGGGGCGGTGGGGATGGGCGCATCGCTGCCGAAGGTCACCAGCGGGCACGCGCTGGTCTTCGCCATCGCGTACGTCGGCACCCACGTCATTCGCGGCATCATCCTGATCACGAGCTTGCACCAGCAGCATCACCGCTCGGCCATGATCCGCGCCATCCGGTTCCTCTTCTGGTTCCTCGTCTCCAGCGTCTTCTGGATCACCGGTGCGCTGTCCGGCACTGTGAACTGGACCCTCTGGAGCATCGCCATCGCGATCGACCTGCTCTCCGCGGCGGCCCGCTACCCCACGCCCCGGCTGGGCCGGGTGCCCTTCGACCAGTACGAGCGGACCACAGCGCACCTGGGCGAGCGGTACCAGCAGTTCGTCATCCTGGCCCTCGGCGACATCATCCTGGTGCCCACGCTGCAGGTCAGCCGGGGCCCGCTGGCCGGGCTCCGGGTCGCCGCGCTGTTCTGCGCGTTCGCCATCATGCTGCTGCTCTGGCAGGTCTACGTGTTCCGGGCCGGCGAGCTGCTGGAGGCCGGGGCCAGGGCGGGCCGGCCGGCGCGGGTGGCTCCGTACACCCATCTGGTGATGCTGGCCGGGGTGGTCGCCACGGCGGCCTCGTTCGACCTGGTCGTCACCCACCCCACCGGCACCACGCCGGTGGGGTGGCTGTTACTGATCCTGGGCGGCCCGGCGCTGTTCGTGATCGGCCGCGTCCTGTTCACACTGCTGGTGTCCATGCTCGTGCCGTGGCGGCGAATGCTCTGCCTCCCCCTGCCACTGCTGACGCTGCCGTGGGCCGGCCGCTGGCCGCCACTGCTGGTCACCACGGTCGTGGCGCTCACGCTGGCGGCGCACATCCTGGTGCCCGGAGCGGCCCGGGAGACCACGCCGGGCCTGCGGCTGCGGCAACCCGACGACTGACTCGTCAGGCTCAGGCGACGTGTCGAGCGGCCCACTCGGCGAGGTCTCGGGCGCACGCGTCCACCGACTCCTGCCAGGTTCGGGCCGCGCCCTCCCCCGCCTCGTCGCTGACCTGCTTGACCAGCCGGCACGGCACGCCGGCCTGCGCGGCGGCCCAGGCCACCGCGTACCCCTCCATGTCGACCAGGTCGGCGCGCTGCGCCAACCGGTCCCGCTCCGCGTCGTCGGCAACGAAGGTGTCACCGGTCGCGAGCACCGCGCCCTCGGCGGCCAGCGACAGCGGCGCCCCGTAGGTCTCGCCGGTGAGCGTGCGCAGCAGCTCGGTGTCCAGGTCGTGCTGGAGCACCGTGGCGACCTCGTGGATGCCGGCCCAGCCAGGGCGCAACGCGCCCGCCGTACCCAGGTTGAGCAGCAGGGTGGGTCGCGGCCCGGCGGCCAGCACGGCGGCCACCGCGCTGGCGGCGTTCACCTTGCCCATGCCGGTGAGCAGGACCGGCAGCTCGGGCGGCAGGTAGCGGGCCTCCTCGCCCACGGCAAGGACCACCAGCGGACGATCGGCGCGGACCGTACCTCGAAGATTCACCGGAGCATCGTACGAGCCGACCGGTGAGCCGAAGACGTCAGTCGTCGGTGAAGCGGTACAGCACGAAGTCCTTGTCCGCGCCGCAGGCGATCACGTGGGTGTTCCACGAGCAGGACGAGCTGCGCACGTCCTTCAGCTCACCCAACTCGTCGACCTCCCCGGACTCGGCCCACACCCCGGCGAGCACCCGGTTGTCGGCGACCACGCTGGGCGCCTTGGCGAAGACCAGCAGGTTGCCCGCGTCCAGGCGGACCGCCACCCCGCCCCGGTCCCGCAGCACCGGCTTGCCGGCGGCGTCGAAGACGGTGACTGTCGGCTCCGGCAACTCCCGTTGGGCGAGCACCTGCTCACCCAACGGGACCAGGCCGGTCACGCCCGGCGCCGACCACTTGATCATGCCCTCGCCCTCGGTGGCCGCCACCACCTCGGTGCGCGCGACGTCATTGTTGGGCACCTGCAACAGGCAGGCCCGCCGCTCGCCGCAGGCCACCAGCTCCTTCGGGCGGTACTCGTCGTTGCCGGAGCGGTGCAGCACCACCGGCTCGGCGTCGGAACCCAGGTCGTACGCGAGCAGCTGGTAACCACCCTCGTTGGCGGCCACGTACAGGCGGTCCTCGTGGGCGACCACCAGGTCGTCGAGGTCGGCGACGCTGCCCCACTGGCGCAGCACCGCGCCGGAGGCCATGTCGAGCAGCCGCACCGACCGGTCCGCACCCACCTGGACCAGTCGCCGGCCCTTGCTCGTCCACGGGTTGCGGGGCGTGCCGTCGAGGAAGGCCGGCCCGCCGGCCGCCGCGTCGGTGCCGACCGGCCGGACCACGGTACGGCCACCGGCGTACTGGCCACGGGGGTTGGGCTGGGTCCACTTCGTCGAGCCGTTGGTCAGGCGCAGGCCGACCAGTGCGTCCGCGGCCCGGTCCACCAGCACCGCCGTGTCGTCGGTGAAGTAGACGTCGTCGTCACCACGCAGTACGCGCTGCCAGCGCTGCTCGCCGTTACGCCCGTCGAGGACGGCCAGCGGTCGGGGGGTGCTGTCGCCTGGCGCGTCGGCGAGGACCGCGACCGCCCCGGGGACGGCGATGATCCCCTCCCAGTCGTCGGCCCGCACGTCGGTCTGCTTCCGCCACAGCTGGTGGCCGTCTCCCGCGTCGACGGCCACCACCTCCAACCGGTCGTCCGGCAGCGGGAACGCCAGGTAGGCCCGATCGTCGAGCACCGCCGTCCACATGGCGACCGGCCGTTCGGCGCCGGCCGACGGCCGGGACAGCTCGCGCAGCGAGTCGAACGTCAGATCCGGGTAGCGGTCCCGGGTCAGGTAGAGCGTCGCCGCGGTGGCCACCCCGGCCAGGGCCAGCACCGCGCCGAGCACCACCCAGCGCGCCCGCCGCCAGCCTGTCGCGCCGCCCGGCGGGGTCGGGGTGGCGCCGGCCAGACCCGGGCCGGGGGGCGGGCCCGCCGGCGGGGTCGATCCCGGCCAGGGCTGCGACGGTACGACCGGGGCGCGCGCTCCGGCCGGGGCGGGCGGGCTCACCGGAGCAGGCGCGGGTGGTGCGAGCGGCGCTCCCGCGTACGCCGGGGCGGGTAGCGGCTTGCGCAGCGGCAGGTCGGTCAGGGCGCCCTCGGCCACCGGCAACTCGGGCTGGTCCAGCACCGTCGGCGCGATCCCCAGCTCGGCGTGCAGCATGCGGGCCACCAGCGGGATTCGGGACGACCCGCCCACGAGGAACAACCCGTCGAGCTGATCGGGGCGCAGCCCTGCGGCGGCGATGACCTCCCGGGCCCGCTGCACCGCCCGGCGCAGCAACGGCGTGGCCACCCGTTCGACGTCCGCCCGGGTCAGCTGGATCGTCTCGGCCACTCCCGGCACCGCGACCGGGGCGACAGCAGACCGGGACAGGGTCTCCTTCGCACCTCGTACCTCGTCGGTGAGCCGGACCTGGTCGCGGCGCTGCGCGGGATCCGCCGGTCGGGTGAGCCGGGCCCACTGCGCGGCGTGCCGCTCACCGACCAACTCGCCGACCCGCCGCACCAGCGCGGCGTCGAGGTCCAGACCGCCCAGGTCGGGCAGGCCACCGTCGGCGACCACGCTGAAGCCGGAGTCACCCCAGGGGTCGGCGCCCTCGTTGCGCAGCACCGCGACGTCGAGCGTCCCGCCACCGAAGTCGAACACCGCGATCGCCCCGCCGACCGGCACCGGACGGTGCAGCACCTGCGTGTAGTAGCGGGCGGCGGCCACCGGCTCCCGCAGCAGCCGGGTGCCGGGCGGTGTCGGCCCGGCGAGGGTGTGCTCGACCGCCTGCGGCCAACCCGCCAGCAGCAGCGCGTCGGCGAGGACCTGTCGCCGCGTCGCGTCCCAGGCGGCCGGGCAGGTCACCACGGCCGGCGGCAGGAACCCCACAGCACCCACCGCCGCCCGGCCGACCGCCGCCAGCACCGCGGCGAGCAGGTCGGCGGGCGGGTACGCGCGCTCGCCGAGCCGCACTGTCGGCTCGTCCACCCGACGCTTCGGGTTCGCCTCGAACCGAGCCGGGTCGGCCTGCGCCAACCGGCGGGCGTCCCAGCCGGTGTGCAGGGTGCCGTCCGGGTCGGCGTAGACGGCGGACGGACTGAGCGGTTGACCGTCCATCAGCAGCGGTCGGGTCCGCCCGTCCGGCCAGCGCAGCACCGCGACAGTGTTGGACGTGCCGAGGTCGATGCCGAGGGCGAAACCCTCGTGCTGGCCAGCCATTGCCCGATACCTCCGCCGCGACGAGGGGAACTCGACCCCGCATCGTACGCAGGCACCGCCGCACTGCTGATCACTCGGTCCGGGTGGTCCACTGCCTGCGGTCAGCGGGTGGTGTGGACGCCCACCACCTCGTCCTCGCTGGTCTCCCCGGTCAGCTGGAACCCGAGCTTCAGGTAGAACCGCTCCGGGCCGTCCGGCCCCGGCGTCCACGTCGTGTAGACGCGGTCGTGCCCACGTCGGCGGGCCTCGTCGCGGACGGCCTGCACCGCGAAGCGTCCGTACCCTCGACCCTGGTGCTCGGCGGCGATGTTCAGCCGCCACAGCCCCGAGCGCCTGTCGTCCGGTTGGGCCGGATCCCACACGATGTCGAAGAAGCCCATCAGGAAGCCGACGATCTCGTCATTCTCGACGATGAGACGCGGCCACGCGATCTCGGGCTGCGCGTACGCCTCGGCGAGGGACCAGGCGACCGGAGACGAGAACTTCTCCTGGTCGGGCCGCACGCTCACCCGGCACGCGGCCTCCACATTGTCTTTGGTGATCGTCTCCAGTCGCGGCACGCCGGCCACCCTACCGAGCGGGGCTGTGCAACAGGCCGTCGAGCAGCCCGCCCAGGCCGAACTGGAACCAGGTGTCCAGGTCGGCGTCGGGTCTGGTCTGCCCGGCCGCGGCCAGCCATGGTCGGCCCCGGGTACGGCCGGTCCGCTCCAGCCGGGTGACGGTCGCCGCCCACCAGGCGTGGTAGGTGGTGTCCTCGGGGTCACGTCGGATGAGCAGGGCCATGCCCTGGACGTAGCCGCTGAGCGCCAGGTAGGCGCGGAACGCCTCGGCCGGTTCGTATCCGGCGCTGGTGAATGCCGCCACCACCCGGTCGACCATGGCGAGTACCGCCGGCCCGGTCGGCGGCCGGTCGGTGGCGAGGATGGCCAGCAGCCAGGGATGGCGGCGATACATCGCCCATTCGTCCCCAGCCAGCCGTTCGAGCCGTTGGCGCGGGTCGCGCGGTAGTGGCGCGGTGCCGGGCGGGCGGGTCGCGGTGATCTGCTCGGCCATCGCGGCGAGGAGGTCGGCCCGGTTCCGGACGTGCCGGTACACGGCGTGGGCGGGCAGGCCGGCGCGTTGGGCGAGGACCCGCAGGGAGACGGCGTCCAGCCCGCCCGCGTCCGCCAGCTCGACAGCGAGGGCGACCAACCGGTGGCGCGGGTCGCCGCCGGTCGGCGCGGGCAGGTCCCGAATCCGACGCGGGCTGCTGGTGGGGCCGTGCTCACGACGCCTGCGGTACGCGCGGGCCTGGCAGCGCCGGGAGCAGTAGCGGCGTGGGCGCCCCCGGCCGGCGCCGACGGGCAGTTCCGCCTCGCACTCGACACACCGGACACTGAGCACGCCGCCTCCAGTTTCGTCACGGCACTCCGTGTGACGAAAGTACTGCACGTCGTCCACCCGGCGGCGACAGGATCGGGGCCATGAATCCGCCAAGCCGCAGAGATCTGCTCCGCGTCGGCGCTGTCGCCTCCGCCGCCGTCCTCTCTCCGTCCCCGGTCTCCGCCGCGCCACCGGCGGGGGGCGTGCCCCCACTCGGCCCGGTCCGGGTGCGGCCGGACGATCCCCGGTACGCGGACCTGGTCCGCCGCGGCAACCGACGGTTCGTGGGCACGCCGGACGAAGTGCGCGTGGTCGGCTCGACCGAGCAGGTCGTCGCGGCCGTGCAGGACGCCGTCCGCGCCGGCCGACGGGTGGCGGTGCGCGGCGGTGGGCACTGCTTCGAGGGGTTCGTGGACGACCCGGCGGTCCGGATGGTGATCGACCTGTCCGGGCTGACCGAGGTCTACCACGACCCCCGACGGTTCGGTTTCGCGGTCGAGGCGGGCGCCACGCTCGGTGAGGCGTACCGCCGGCTCTTTCTGGGCTGGGGGGTGACCCTCCCCGGTGGATCGTGCCCGGGAGTCGGCGTCGGCGGTCACATCGCGGGTGGCGGTTACGGTCGCCTCTCCCGCCTGCACGGACTCGTGGTGGACCACCTGTACGCGGTGGAGGTGGTAGTGGTCGACCGGCACGGCACCGCCAGTGCGGTGGTCGCCACCCGGGAGCCGACCGACCCGCACCGCGACCTGTGGTGGGCGCACACCGGTGGTGGCGGGGGCACCTTCGGCGTGGTCACGCGCTACTGGTTCCGCTCGCTTCCCACCCCACCCGCGCGGGTACTGGACGTCACCGTCACGTGGCCGTGGGCCGGCATGGACGAGCCGGGCTTCCACCGACTCGCCGGCAACTTCGGCCAATGGTGCGCCCGCAACGGCGCGCCCGACTCCCGGGGCAGGCACCTGTACGCCGAGCTGGTGCTGTCCCGCCCGCAGGCCGGCGGTCACACCCTCGCCGGTCAGGTCCCGCACGGCAGCCGACAGGTGCTCGACGAACTCGTCCGGGCGCTCGGCGACGGCGTCGGTGTCACGCCGGTCGTCTCGGCGGAGACACTGCCGTGGTTGACAGCGACCCTCGGCAGCCATGACGACGACGGCAAGAGCTGGCGGTTGAAGGTCAAGTCCGCCTTCCATCGCGTACCCCTGACCGAGCGGCAGTTGCACGTGGCCTACCGCCACCTCACCCGCGACAGCGACCTGCCGGCCGGCTCGTTGAGCCTCAACACCTACGGCGGGGCGATCAACGCCGTGGCATCGGGTGCCACCGCCTCCGTCCAGCGGGACGCGTCCATGCTGCTGTTCTACCTCGCCGGCTGGGGCGACCCGGCCGGGGACCCCCGACACCTGGCCTGGATACGCGAGTTCTACCGGGACATGTACGCCGACACCGGCGGTGTGCCCCCGGACGGCGCCTACATCAACTATCCCGACGTCGACCTCGTCACCGCGTCCCGACAGTGGCCGGAGGTCTACTTCGGGTCCGGTTACCGGCGGCTGCAACAGGTCAAGGCCCGCTGGGACCCCCGCAACGTCTTCCACCACGACCTGTCGGTACGACCACCCGGCCACTGACCGCACCCGGCGCCCTCGCCGCGTTGGCCTAGGGTCGCGCGGCCGGGCCGTCCCGATCGGTTCGTGCGGCGCGGAGCAGCCGGAGCTGACCGATCTCCGCGACGTTCTTCATCAGCTCCGAGTTGACCCAACCGATCGTGTGCGTGACGGTGTGGTCGGTCCCGTCCGGCCAGGGGAACGTCGCGACGCGGTCGAGGTCGCCGTCGCCGAGTTGGTCGAGCAGACCCAGCCATTCGGTGCGCAGGCCACGCAGCCAGGCGACACTCGGCTCGCCCGCGCCCGGCCAGACAACGGCCGTGCGCTGCCGCGCTGATCCACCCCGGAGATGGTCCATCGCCACTGTCCACCACCAGCCGACGTGCCAGGTGAGCCAGCCGATCGTCGGCACCGGGACCGGGTCGGGTTCGGTGTCGGCCCAGTCCGGGGTCCAGGTGCCGTCGGTGCTCTGCCGCACCGACCAGCAGTGGTCGGCCGGCTCCCAGAGGAAGTCCGTGGGTTCGAGTCGCTCAAGGTGGTACTCGAACAGCGACCACGTCAGGTCGAACTGCCAGCGCAGGAGGGCCAGGGGCGCTACGGACATCAGGAGATTCTGTCCGAACCCACCCCCACCGTCCACAAAATAACCCCACCCCACCCCACCCCGGCCCGGCCCACCCCGGCCCGGCCCGCCCGGCACGGCCCGGTCCGGTCCGGTCCGGTCCGGCCTGGGTGATCATGAGGTTGGCGGGGTCCGCGGAGATCGAATCGCCCGCCAACCCCATGATCAACGCGTAGGACCGGGAGGGGCGGCAGGGGCGGTGGGGTTGGTGGGGCAGCGGTCGGAGAGGGCGTAGCGGAGCAGGACCACGTCGCCGATCTGGCGGGCCTCGGCCAGGCGGGCGCGACGGCCCGGGTGCCAGGGGAAACGACCCTCGCCGACGAACCGGGGCGCGCTGCCGTCGCCGACGAAGAACGGCGCGACCACCAGGTGCAGTTCGTCGGCGAGACCGGCGGCGAGGAACTGGGCGTGCACCGTCCCGCCGCCCTCCACCATCAACCGCTGTACGCCCCGCGCGGCCAGGTCGGTCAGCAGCCACCCCGGGTCGACGGGCTCACCCGCGTCGATCACGGTGGCCAGTGCGCCGACCCGCTCCTCGGTCTTCTCCAGCGCGCCGGTGGCGCAGTAGACGAGCCGGGCCGAATCACCGGCGGTGAAGAAGCGGGCGGTCGGGTCGAGGTCGCCCTGGGCGGTCAGGGTGACCTTGGTGGGCGAGGCGGGCCGACCTGCCGCCACCCGCTCGGCCCGGCGGCTCGGGGAGCGCACCAGCAGCCGAGGGTCGTCTCGTCGGACGGTGCCGGCGCCGACCAGGATGGCGTCGCAGCTGGCCCGGACCGCGTCGACGCGGTCCAGGTCCTCCTCGTTGGACAGCAGTAACCGCTGCTCGGAGGCGTCGTCGATGTACCCGTCGATGGAGGCGGCGCAACTCAGCAGCACGTACGGCCGCGTCGGGCCCGGCCGCCAACTCATCGGGAGACGGGCCGCTCAGGAGCACGACCCGCGAGCACATCCGCCGCCTCGACCGCCTCGGCCGCCTCGACCTCCGCCGCCTTGGCCGCCTTCGCCGCCAGGTAGTCGGCGTTGGCGGGCGAGAGGAAGACGCTGGTGAGCACCCGTTCGGCCACGTCCACGCCCAGCCGGGTCAACTGCTCGGCCTTGTCCGGGTTGCTGCTCAGCAGTCGGACCCGCGGCACTCCCAACGTGGCCAGCATCTGCGCGGCGGCGGTGTAGTCCCGCTCGTCCTCGCCCCGGCCCAGCGCGACGTTGGCCTGGTAGGTGTCCAACCCGGCGTCCTGCAACGCGTACGCGTCGAGTTTGGCGTACAGGCCGATGCCACGGCCCTCCTGCCGGAGGTAGAGCAGGAAACCGCCGGTCTCGGCGATCCGCTGCACCGCCTCGCGCAGTTGCGGCCCGCAGTCGCAGCGTTGGCTGCCGAACACGTCGCCGGTCAGGCACTCGCTGTGTGGACGCACCAGCGGGGCCGCTCCCCCGGCGGCGAGCCGGTCCAGGGCGCCCGCCCAGTCGCCGAGGCCGAGGGCCAGGTGCTCCCGGCCGTCCACCAGGCCCTTGAAGGTGAACACTCGCGCGGTCGTCGTGTAGCCATCCGGAAACGCCAGCGGCACCGTGACCTGCGTGCGGATCGTGGCAACCGGCAATGCTTCGGGCATGGGACTCCTTTGTCCGGCGCCACCGCCGTCCGGCGACGCGTACCGTCTCACAACCGACTCAACATCCGCCGCCGGAGGCGGCTTCCCGAGCGGCGACCGGAATTCGACGCCGACGGGCCAGCAACACGGCGGCCCCGGGCAGGCTGGCCACCAACACCAGTGCGCCGTAGACGGTGGCGGTGGCGACGCCCTCGGCCGCGCTGAGGCCGGCCGCGCCGAAGACCCACGCCGCCACCCCTTCCCGCGGCCCGAACCCGGCCACGTTCAACGGCAGGCCCATGGCGAGCAGGGCGAGCAACGTCAACGGCAGCAGACGGGACAGCGGGGCGTCCGATCCAGCGGTACGCGCCGCCACCAGGAAGGTGGCCAGGTGACCGGCGACCATCACGGCCGAGGCGACCAGCACACCGAACCAGGTGCGCCGTGCCAGCAGACCCGACCGTACGTCCGCCACTGCGGTACGCAGCGCCGTCGACCAGCGCGACCCGCCACCGTTCGGAAGGACCCGGGCCACCAGCACGACGACCAGCCCGCCGGCGACGAGCAGCGCGGCGGCGACCGGCAGGTACGGCCGGACCGGGGACGGGAAGGCGGCGAGCACCACCAGCGCGACCCCGACCAGGACCACCTGCCCGGCGGCGCGCTCCCAGACCACCGCGCGGATGCCCCGGCTGACGTCACCGGCGTCGCGGCCGTGGCGTACCGCGCGGTGCACGTCGCCGAGCATCCCTCCGGGCAGTGTGGCGTTGAGGAAGACGGCCCGGTAGCAGTGCGCCACAGCGGTCGCCAACGGCAGGCGTACGCCGAGGCCGCCGGCGACCAGGCTCCACCGCCACGCCGCGCAGACGGTGGTGAGCACCCCGATGACCAGCGACGCAGCCAACGCTGACGCGTCGATCAGTCGTACCCCGGCGAGGAACGGGCCGCTGCCCACCTGCCACAGCAGGACGGCGAGCAGACCCACCCCGCCGACCACTCGTGCCCAGGCCCAGAACATCGGCGCCGGCCTCCCTTTGAAGATCGTCCACTTGCCCTAGTGCACGTACCCAGGGCGTGAACGGTTCATCCACCGGCGAGGAGGTCAGTGTGTTCGACAAGCACCGTGAGTCGGCCGGCCGCCGCGTCAGCCAACCGACGGCGGGCGTACGCCTGGGCGGGTCCGGCCAGGTCGGGGTGCTGCTCGCAGGCGGCCCCGAGCCACCCTCGGAACCATTCGGCGGTCAGGTCGGCCTGATCCGGGCCGAGACGCCACGGGCTGGGCCGTTCCCGCACGTCGACGCCGCGCCGGGCGAACGCGGCGGCGGTGGCGGCGACGGCATCCGGGCCGAGCAGCCGCCGGCCCTCGACGGTACGCCGCTGGTGGTCGTTGAACGCGGCCTCGACCGCCTCGTCGAGCGGGTCGGCCGGGGTGAACCGGACCCGCCCGGTCACCGAGATGGCGAACAGGGCTGGCCGGCCGACGCAGGCGGTCGCCACCCGTTCGATCTCCTCGGCGGTGAGCATGTCCAGCAGCGCGGACGCGGTGACCAGGGAACCGTCGGCCAGGTCGGCGGCGGTCAACCGGGTGAGGTCGCCGCAGCGGGTGTGGACGGTGACCGGGGCGCCGTCGGCGGCGGTCACCCCCCGCATGCCCTCGGCGGCCCGGGCCAGCAGGTCGGCGTCCCGGTCGTGCAGCACCCAGTGCTGTGGTCCGGGTAGCCGGGCGGCCAGCCAACGACTCATCGACCCGGTGCCGCTACCCAGGTCGTGGATCACCGTCGGGGCGTCGCCGGTCAGTCGGGCCCGGACGGCGTCCAGCAGGTCCTCGGCGCGCGCCGCCGCGTCGGCCGGCTCACGCAAGCGCAGCCAGTCGGCGAACGGCAGGGTCTCCTCGGCGGTCATTCCGCCACCTCCTTCAGCACGCCGGCCAGCAACGCGGTGGTCACCGGCCAGTCGGTCAGGGTGTCGCGCCGGGCGAGAGCGGCACGCCGCAGCCGGGCGCGCAGCGCGTCGTCGTCCAGCCAGCGGATCAGCGCGGCGGCCAGCGCCGCCGGGTCACCGGGTGGGACCAGCAGTCCCGGGCGCTCACCGCCGGGCGCGTGACCGAGCGCCTCCGGCAGCCCGCCCACCTCGGTGGTCACCACCGGCAGGCCGCGGGCCAGCGCCTCGGTGACCACCATGCCGTACGTCTCGCCTCTCGACGGCAACACCAGCAGGTCGGCGGCGGCGTACGCGTCGTCCAACGCCGCGCCGGTCAGCGGGCCGACCAGCCGCACCCGCTCGGTGAGGCCCGCTCCGGTCAAGCGGTCGCGCAGCCGGTGCACGAGATCCGGTTCCCGGGCCAGGGTGCCCGCACAGACCATCGTCCACGACCGGCCGGCCAGCGTGGCCAACGCGTCGACCAGCACGTCGTACCCCTTGTGGTGGGTGACCGCCGCGACGCAGAGCAACCGGTCGCCGGCCACCGAGCCGGCCGCGGGCGGCGCGGGCCGCACGCCGGGCGGCGCGGCCCGGACCCGGCCGGCGAGGGCCGGGTGGCGGGCCAGCAGGGCACGGCGGGTCGATTCGCTGGTAGTGACGACGGCCCGGGCGGTGGCCAGGGCGCAGGCCTCCGGCTCGTCGTCCAGCGGCAGGTGCACCAGGAGCACCAGGCGCAGCCGACGGGCGTGCGGGGCGAGCAGGTCCGGCACGGCCGAGGCGATCAGGCCGTCGACCAGCACCACGGCGTCGTCGGGCGCGGCGGCGAGCACCCCGCCCAGCGTCGCCCGGTCGGCCGGGTCGGGGTGCGGCCACGCGCCGGGCACCGGATGCTCGTGCACCGACCAGCCGCGCTCGCCCAGCCCCGCGCAGATCCGCCGGTCGTAGAAGTTGCCGCCGCTGGGCGTGGCCGGATCGTCGATGTCACCGGGCAGGACGACGTGCACCGCCCGGCCCGCATCGGTCACAACGACCGCTCGTAGCTCGCCCAGGCGATGTGCGACTCGTGCAGGGTGACAGTGATGCCGGTCAGGTCGCGCGCCCCCGCGCCCAGCTCGCCGGCGTGCACCCGCTCGACCAGCCGGTCCGCGACCGTACGGGCCAGCACCTCCGTGGTGGTGTTCACCCCGGCGAAGGCCGCCTCGTCGTCGAGGTTGCGGTAGGTCAGCTCGCTCAGCACGGCCCGCAGCTGCTCGGTGGCCAGGCCGATGTCCACCACGATCCCGTCGGCGTCCAGGTCGGGCCGGCGGAACGTCGCGTCCACGACGAACGTCGCGCCATGCAGCCGTTGGGCGGGCCCGAACACCTCGCCTCGGAAACTGTGGGCGATCATCATGTGGTCCCGAACTGTCACGCTGAACACTGTCACTCTCCGTCTTCGTAGGTGATGAGGTGGCAGAGCGCGGGCAGGTCGCCCGAGGTCAGCCTGGCGAGCACGTCGGGCAGCTCCGCGAAGCGCGACGCGCCGGTGATCAACGCGTCGAAGGCCGGGTCGTCGAGCAGGTCCAGGGCGAGCGCCAGTCGGTCGGCGTAACTGCGCCGTCCCCGTCTGGCGGGTGCCACCATGCCGACCTGGCTGCTGCGCACGCTGAGTCGACCGGAGTGGAACGCGCCGCCCAGTGACACCTGCACCGGGCGGTCGCCGTACCAGCTCAGCTCGATGACGGTGCCCTCCGGGGCGAGCAGGTCCAGCGACTGTTGCAGGCCGGCGGCGGTGGCGCTGGCGTGCACGACCAGGTCCCGGTCACCACTGGCGTCGGCCGGGTTGGCGAAGTCGACGCCGAGGGCCCCGGCAACGCCGGCCCTGCGCGCGTCGGTGTCGACCAACTCGACGTGGACGCCGGGGAACCGGGCCAGCAGCGCCGCGACGCAGCAGCCCACCATGCCCGCACCGATCACTGTGACCCGGTCGCCGACCAGCGGCGCCGCATCCCACAGCGCGTTGACGGCGGTCTCCACAGTGCCGGCGAGCACCGCCCGGGCGGCCGGCACCCCCTCCGGCACCGGCACCACAGCACTCACCGGCACGACGTACGCGCTCTGGTGCGGGTGCAGGCAGAACACCGTTCGCCCGAGCAGCTCCGGCGGGCCCTGCTCGACGACGCCGACGCTGAGGTAGCCGTACTTCACCGGGCCGGGGAACTCGCCCTCCTGAAACGGTGCGCGCATCGTGGCGTACTGGTCGGCGGGCACCCGGCCGGCGAAGACCAGCGTCTCGGTGCCCCGGCTGACCCCGGAGTAGCGGGTCCGGACCAGCACCTCGTCGGGGCCCGGGGCGGTCAGCGACACCGGCTGGATCTCGGCCACGCCGGGTTCGCGCACCCAGCAGGCGTACGCCTCGCGGATCACCGTCGCGCACCTCAGCTCTGCTCCGGGCCGAATCGATCGGCCATGTCGGATCCCCGGTCGGGGGTTGTCGATCATAAACACGGAAGTTCGGTGCGCACAGTTCGAAGCCCGTCCGGCAGAACCGCCATTCGGACAAAACCGGCATAAGCGTGTTTTCTCCCCTATAAGCTCCCCTGGCACATTCGAACCAACGGGGGCGTGATGAGAATTTCGTGGTGGGGTAGCCGCAGGTCACGGGCGACGGCGCTGGCCGCCGTCGCGGGCGTGCTGGCGGTCAACGGTCTGCTGGTGCCGGCGCCCGCCGCGCCCACCCCGATCAACCCGGTACTGGCCGCCGTCGACGAGGCCATCGGCCCGGTCGACCCGGTCGCCGAGGCGCTGAGCTTCGGCGTGATGACCGAGGGCAACGCCACTGTGAACAACGACGAGAACGAGGGAACCCTCGCTGTCGGCGGCGACCTCACCTTCGGCAACTACCAACTCGCCGGAGCGACCGCCGGGTCGTTCGTGGTTCCCGGCGACGCCAACCCCAGCGCCCTGGTCGTGGGCGGACGGGTCAACTTCGCCGGCAGCGTCGGCGGCAGCCGGCTCCAGGTGCTCTCGAACGGCTACGCCAAGGTCGGCAACCTGACCGGCACCTTCGTCCGTGACACCGACAACAACGGCGCCCAGGTCAACACCCGGATCCTGCCGGCGAACGACTACGACGCCTCACCCCGGGTGGAACTGGTCACCCGGCAGCCGGTTGCCAGCGTCGGGCCGACCTCGCCGATCAACTTCGCCGGGGCGTTCGCCGCCTTCCGGGACACCACGGCCGGCCTGGCCACCTGCGACAACACAGTGGTGCTGCGGACGCCGAACGGCGACGTGCTGCCCCGCCCGATCCCGCCGGGCAGCAACGCCGTCGTCACGTTGACCCCGGGCGTGACGAACGTGCTCAATCTGACCGCCGCCGACCTGGCCAACATCCAGATCCTGACCTTCGCGAGCCAGCCGACCGCCGCCACGCCACTGCTGGTCAACGTGGACACCAGCGGTGTGGGCAACACGTTCGCCTGGACCGCCCCGAACTTCGCCGGGATCGGCGGGTCGCAGGCGCGCTACGTCCTGTTCAACTTCCCGACCGCCACCGCGCTCACCCTCACCCCGAACGCCGCCACCGTCGAGGGCACCATCTACGCCCCCAACGCCAGCCTCACCGACCTCTCCTCCAGCAACACCGAGGGCAGCGTCATCACCCGCACGCTGGACCACCGCGGCGGTGAGATCCACTACTTCCCGTTCAGCACCACACTGTCCTGCGCGGGCGCCACCCCGGCCGACATCGCCCTGATCAAGTCGTCGACCACCACGCTGATCAACAGCGTCGGTCAGCAGGTGCCGTACTCGTTCCACGTGGTCAACACCGGCGGCGTCCCGCTGACAAACATCTCCGTCACCGACGTACAGACCCCGCCGTCGTCGAACGCCAACCTCGGCCCGATCACCTGCGCCGCCAACACCCTCGCGCCCGGCGCGCAGACCGCCTGCACGGCCACCTACACCGTCACCCAGGCCGACCTGGACTTCGGCTCGGTCCGGGACAGCGCGACCGCGCGGGGCACACCACCCGGCGGTAGGCCGCCCGTACAGTCGCCGCCGGCCACCCTGACGATCCCGAGCGACGTGGTCGTCCCCGGCATCTCAGTGGTGAAGTCGTCGACCACCACGTCGATCACGGCAGTCGGTCAGCAGGTGCCGTACCGGTTCCTGGTGGCCAACACCGGCGGCGTGACGCTCAACGACGTGAACGTGACCGACGTGCAGACACCGCCGTCGTCCAACGCCGACCTCGGCCCGATCACCTGCGCCGCCACCACCCTCGCCCCGGGCGCTAACACCACCTGCACCGCCACCTACACAGTCACCCAGGCCGACCTCGACAACGACGAGGTCACCGACGTCGCCACCGCGCACGGCACACCGGCCGGCAGCGACGACCCGATCGACTCGGCGCCCTCGACGCTGACCATTCCGGCGGCCGACCTGATCCAGTCGATCTCGCTGCTGAAGTCGTCCACCACCGTCTCGATCAACACGGTCGGTCAGCAGGTGCCGTACCGGTTCCTGGTGGCCAACACCGGCACCGTGACGCTGTCCTCGGTGAACGTGACCGACGTGCAGACACCGCCGTCGTCCAACGCCGACCTCGGCCCGATCACCTGCGCCGCCACCACCCTCGCCCCGGGCGCGAACACCACCTGCACCGCCACCTACACCGTCACCCAGGCCGACCTCGACAACAACGGCGTCACCGACGTCGCCACCGCACACGGCACACCGGCCGGCAGCGACGACCCGATCGACTCGACGCCGGCGACGCTCACCATTCCGGACGCGGGGATCATCGCCGCGATCCAGGTCGTGAAGACCTCCACGACGGTGGCGATCACCGCGGTCGGTCAGCAGGTCCCGTACCGGTTCCACGTGGTCAACACCGGTGGGCTCACGCTGACCAACGTCAACGTGACCGACGTGCAGACCCCGCCGTCGTCCAACGCCGACCTGGGACCGATCACCTGCGCCGCCACCACCCTCGCGCCCGGCGCGAGCACCACCTGCACCGCCACCTACACCGTCACCCAGGCCGACCTGGACAACAACGGCGTCACCGACGTCGCCACCGCGCACGGCACACCGCCGGGCGGGGGCGCTCCGGTCGACTCGCCGCCGTCGACACTGACCATCCCGGAGTCCGGCCTCGTCGCCGACATCGAGGTGATCAAGTCGACAACCACTGTGGCGATCGCCGCGCCGGGCCAGCAGGTGCCCTACACCTTCCTGGTCGTCAACACCGGCGGCTTCACCCTCACCAACGTGACAGTCAACGACACGGTGCTGCCGCCGTCCGAGCGCGGTGTGCTCGGGCCGATCACCTGCGGTCCGCAGAACATCCCGAACGGCGCTGTGACGTTGTCGCCGGGCGCCTCCATCCAATGCCGGACGACCTACACGGTGACCGCTGAGGACTTCACCGGCTCGTCGCTGCGCAACGTCGCCACGGCCACCGGTACGCCCACGTTCGGGCCACCGCCGGTCTCCCCACCGTCGCCGGTGGACATTCCGATCCCGCACCCGGCGATCGCCATCACCAAGTCGGTGACGCCCACAGTGGTGTCCGCGGCCGGTGACGTGGTCACGTACCGGTTCGTGGTGACCAACACCGGTACCACGGCGCTCAGCGCGGTGACTGTCGACGAGACCGACTTCTCCGGCACCGGAACGCCCGGGGCGATCACCTGCGGCACCCCGCCGGTCGCCAACGGCGCGGTCACCCTGGCCGTCGGGACGAGCACCACCTGCACGTCGACCTACGCGGTAACCGCTGCGGACATCGAAACCGGCCGGATCACCAACACGGCAGTCGCGGCCGGCACGCCACCGACCATCCCCGGCCAGGACCCACCCGCACCGGTACGCTCCGCGCCGGCCTCGGCCGAGGTCACGGCCACCCGCGGCGCGGCGATCACAGTGGTGAAGTCGAGCAGCACCGACAAGATCGTCCGACCGGGGCAGCACGTGCCGTTCCAGTTCGTGGTCACCAACACCGGTCAGGTGCCGCTGACCGGCGTGACGATCACCGACGCCCTGACCGCGCCGGCCTCGGCGGCCAACCTCGGCCCGATCACCTGCGGCCCGGGGCGGACCCCGAACGCCGCCGTCACCCTAGCGGCCGGCGCCGCCGTGACCTGCACGGCGACGTACACGGTCAGCAAGGCCGACTATCACCACGGGTCGCTGCGCAACACCGCGACGGCGACCGGCACCCCGCCGGACGGACCGGCGCCGGTCTCGCCCGAGTCCACCATCACCATCCCGGTGAAGGGCAAGCTCCCGGTGACCGGTACGTCGTTCCCGGCCGGGCTCTGGATGGGCGCCGGCGTGCTGGCGGTGCTCCTCGGCGCGGCGCTGCTGCTGGTCGTCCGGCAGCGCAGGATCCGCGCCTAGCGCGGACCTGATCGCGGGGGTCGGACCGGAGGGGAACCGGTCCGGCCCTCGCGGCACGTCACCGCCACCGCGCGGCAGGCGATCCACTCCAGCGCCCGGCGCTGATGTCGGCACGGCCGGGCCATAGCCAGTTGAGCGCGATTCGTGCTCGGCTATCGCCCGGGTCCGGGCGGCCCGAGGTCAGTTCGTGTGGCGGATGATCGAGTCGGCGATCCGCTCGGTGAGCCCTGGCGAGAAGGCTGAGGATTGTGGAACGTTCGGTGCTCGTGGGTCACGCCCGTATCCCCTGTCATGCTTGCCGTAGGCAGGCACCCGATCTCGACTGGTCGGATGCGCTCCCAACGATCGGCCGCCGTGCCGACCGCCGGCGTCATCTACCGCGACCCGGCCGCCGTCCACCGTCCACCGTCCACATGCTCAGCGATGAGGGCGGCACCAGGTACATCGTGCGCCCGGTCAGACTGAAGTAACCGCTGGCACGGGGGTCGGACGAAGAAACCGGCATTTCCGGAAAAACCACCGCATTAGGTGCGTAACGTGCCGGACATGGTCTCTCGCACATGGCGCAACCTGTTGCTCGCAGCGCTCGGGGTGGGCATGCTCGCCGGTGCCGGTCAACTCGGCATCGCGTTCAGCTTCGGCATCGTCCAGCTCAGCGGCGCCTCGACCGGCGCCGCCGTCAACCAGTGGCCTGCCCAGCTCGTCTGGGTGGGCTGGTTCGCGGCACACGCCGCCGTCGCCGGCACCGTCGTCGCGGCACGCCTGGCCCGCCAGTACGGGGGGCTGGGGAGCCGCAGATTGGTGGCCGTCGCCGCCGCCGCCGCGCTGGGCGCCACCGTCGTGGCACCGCTCTTCGTCCGTCCGGCCCAGGCCGCCGAGCGCTTCTCTGTGGACCCGATCTGGGCCGTCGGCATCTGCGCGACCCTCGGCGCGCTGGTTGGCGCGGGTGCCGCGATCGCCGTACTGGTGAAGCCGCCGCTGGGTTGGAACATGGCGGCAGTGGGTGGCGCGGTTTGGCTGCTGGCGCTCGTCTCGGTCGTCCCGTCGCTCGCAACCGCTGGGCCGGTGCCCGCCGTACGGCTCGGTGTGCTGGAGCCGGCCGGGCTCGACGCCGACGCGGCACACCGGCTGGCGATCCTGATTCTGCCGGCGGTGGCCCTGCTCATCGGCGCGGCGACCGGCGGGCTGGCCCGCTGGCGCGGGCATCCGCCGCTGGTCAACGGCGTGACCGGAGCGGGCGGCACGGTGCTGATCGCGTTCACCTATCTGGCCGCCGGTACCGGCGACGCCATCGACCGGTACCAGATCACGCCGTACTACGGGGCGCTGCTCGCCGTCGCCGCCGGTACGCTCGGTTCGGCCGCCGCCGCGTTGTTCCGCCGGCCGCTCCTGCCGCGCACCGCCGAAGCGCGGGTCGCCGAGCCAACCGACATTCTCCGTCCGCTGTCCGCCGGCCCAACCGTGCGGCAGGCCATGAGGCCGGCCGGTGGTGGTACGACCGACGAGCCGGAGCCCGTCGACCTGGCCGGCACGGAGCCGGTCGCCGGCGCGATCACAGCGAAGCTCCCGACCGCAGCCGAACCGCTGGGCTTCGGTGCACCGGCTGGGGACCGGGACGCCAGCGCCGCACCGGCTGTTATTGCCGCATCGGCCGCACCCGCCGACCTCGCCACACCGGCCGACCTCGATGACACCCCGGAGACATCGGAACCGGCCCCCGCGACGGCAACCTACCTTCCCACGGGACCTGCCGGGGACGGCTCCGGGACGGCGGAGGCCGAGGCCGACAACACCGAACCCGAAGGGATGCCGGCCGACGGGGCCCTCGTCGCTCCGGGGACCCTCCGGATGTACCAACCGCCGAAGACCAACCGGACGCCGGTTCAGGCAACCTGGCCGGTCGTTCCGGCGCGGCGGGTGCCGCCCTCGGCCGAGCCCGCTCCGGGTGCCGAGGCGACCCGGTCAGCCGGCACGCACGAGCGGCCCGAACCGGCGCCCCCACCTCGGCACCGGCCGCCCCTGCCCAACCTGAACCGGGCCGCGAACTGGGACGCCCTCGCGACCGCCCAGCGCGCCGGGCCCCCGCCCACGACCGATGCTGTGCCGGCCCGCACCGCCGGGACCGACCCGGCATCCGTGGTCGAGGCGGGACGGACCAGCGGGCGGCTGGGCCTGTTCCGGCGCAACAAGTCCCGGGCCGACGGGGACGCCGCGGGCACCCTGGCGGACGGCGAGCCGCTGCCGAGACAGGACGCGGAGTTCGTCGACTGGGTGACCCGGCTGGGCAATCCGGTGGCGGACAACGAGCCGGATCAGGAAGGCCGTCGCCGGTCACTCCGCTCCACCGGCAGCAACCACAGCGACCGTTAGGAGCTCTTCGCACTCCAGCCGTACCTGGTGGAGTTGGAGTCTTCGCTGGTAGTTCGCGGTACTGGTGTCGGCGCCGCCATCGCGACCATCGATGAATGTGATCGAAGGTCCGAACCCTGGCAGTTCTCCGTCCGTCCGGCCGTGCCCGAGTACTGGCGCTGCGCCCCGGCCGACTGCCGGTGAAGGCCCCGCAGGTGCAGGTGCTCGCCCGGTCCGGTGTCGACGATCTGATCGACCATTACCCCTTGTCCGGCGCGGCGGCGGGGCGGGCGCGCACGTGCAGCCGCTCCCCCTGCGGCCCGAAGAGACTGAGGGCTTCGGCGGTGCCGGGGCCGGGGTTGAAGAAGAGGTGCGGAATGCGGGTGTCGAACTCGGCCACCTCCCCCGGGGTCAGCGTCAGATCACGATCACCGAGCAGCAGGCGTAGTCGGCCGGAGAGCACGTAGAGCCACTCGTACCCCTCGTGGGCCTGTGGGATTCGGCCCCCGGCGGACGGGTCCGGCGGGAAGATCTGCTTGAACGCCTGGACACCGCCCGGTCGGCGGGTCAGCGGCAGATACGTCACGCCGTGGATGACGATCGGCTTGGGGCGTACCCGGGGGTCGCCGGTGGCGGGGGCGTCGACCAGTTCGTCAAGCGCCACCTGGTAGGCCCTCGCCAGCGGAAGCAGCAGTTCCAGGGTGGGCCGACGGCTACCGGACTCCAGCCGGGACAGGGTGCTCACCGAGATGCCGGTCAGGTCGGCGAGCTGGGTCAGCGTGGTCCCGCGTTGGTGACGCAGGGCACGCAGCCGGGGGCCGACGGCCGCCAGCGCGGCACTGTCCTCGTTTGCCATAACGGCAAGGATAGTTGCCACCCTGCCGGCGGCGACGGATGGTGGGCGCAGCCGACAGAGCAAGAGGGAGATACCGGTGGACGAGACATACGACGTGGTGGTGGTGGGTGGCGGCGCCGCAGGGCTCAGCGGAGCCCTGGCGCTGAGCCGGGCCCGACGGTCGGTGCTGGTGATCGACTCCGGTGAGCCGCGCAACGCGCCGGCCGACCGGATACACAACTACCTGGGCCGGGAGGGGACGCCGCCGGGGGAGCTGCTCGCGATCGGACGGGCCGAGGTGGCCGGGTACGGCGGGCAGTTCCGCACCGGACGGGTGCAGGCCGCGACCCGGGACGACGACGGGTTCCGGCTGAGTCTGGACGGCGGAGATTCGGTGCGGGCCCGCCGGCTGCTGGTGACCACGGGACTGACCGACGAACTGCCCGACGTGCCCGGCCTGGCCCAGCGGTGGGGTCGCGACGTGCTGCACTGCCCGTACTGCCACGGCTGGGAGGTTCGGGACCGCCGGATCGGCGTCCTGGCGACCAGCCCGCTGAGCGTGCACCAGGCCGAGATGTGGCGACAGTGGAGCCCCAGCGTGCTGCTCCTCCTGCACGACTCCCCGGCACCCGACGCGGAGACCGCCGAGCGGCTCGCCGCCCGCAGCATCGCCGTGGTGCCCGGCCCGGTCGCCGCCGTGGAGGTGACCGACGACGCGCTGACCGGTGTACGGCTCGCCGACGGCCGGGTGGTGGCCCTCGACGCGATAGTGGTGGCGACGCGGCTGACTCCCCGCGCCGACGTGCTGGTGGGGCTGGGTCTCGCCCCGGAGGAGGTGACGATGGGTGAGCACGTCATCGGCGCCCAGATCCCGACCGATGCCACCGGCGCGACGACCGTCCCGGGTGTCTGGGTGGCGGGCAACGTGGCCGACATCCGCGGTCAGGTGATCACGTCCGCCGGGGCCGGCCTGAACGCGGCGGCGGCGATCAACGCCGACCTCATCGCCGAGGAGACCCGCGACGCGGTGGCCGCGTACCGGCAGATGCTGGCAACGACGTTCGAGGAACCGGCGTGGGAGGAGCGCTACCAGTCCCGCCCTTCGGTCTGGAGTGGCCGGCCGAACCCGCAACTGGTCGCCGAGGTCACCGACCTGGCCCCGGGGCGCGCCCTGGACGTGGGCAGCGGCGAGGGCGCCGACGCGGTGTGGCTGGCCGAGCGCGGCTGGCAGGTGACGGCGGTGGACATCTCGACCACGGCGTTGAGCCGGGCCGCCGCGCACGCCGAGGCCGCCGGCGTGGGCGACCGGATCGAGTTCACCCACGCCGACCTACGGGACAAGCCGCCCACCGAGGAGGCGTACGACCTGGTGTCCGCGCAGTTCATGCACCTGCCACCGGCGGAGCGGCGGGAGTTGTTCGGCCGGCTGGCCGCTGCTGTGGCACCAGGCGGCGTCCTGCTGATCGTCGGGCACCACCCGTCGGATCTGTGGGGAGCAGCGCACCGGATGCACATGCCGGAGGCGATGTACACCGCGCAGGACGTGGCCGCCGAGTTGGAGCCGACCCACTGGGAGGTGTTGGCGGCTGAGGAACGCTCCCGCCTCGTCACCAACCAGAACGGCGAGGGCATCACCCACCACGACGCGGTCCTGGTCGCCCGCCGACGCTGACCTCGCACCGAGGTGACCTGCGTCGATCATGGAGTTGTGGTGGATGACAAAGGTGGTGGAGCACCACCTTTCCGGCACCACGAGTCCATGATCGGCGCGGGATCGGGGGGACGCGGGACGGCAACGTGAGAGGTGGTGGGGCAGGACTTCGCATGAGGTCCGCTCGGCGGTAGCGTTGCGCCACACTGACGGCCCGTGGGGCAGGCGACCGCCGACCCTGACGCCCCGATCGTACGGAGGATGGTGCATGTCCATCGGCGCTGAGCCGCACGCAGCACGCGACGATGCGGCCTCCCGGCCGAGCTTCGAGCTCGCCCTGCGCGGATACGACAAACGCCAGGTGGACAGACACCTGGAGCAGCTCGACGGCCAGATCGCGATGCTGAGCGGAGAGCACGGGCGTTCCGCCGTCCGCGTCCGTGAACTGACCGCCGAGGTGCAGCGGCTGCGCGCCGAACTGGCCGAGCTTCAGGAGCAACCCGTGCAGGTGGACCGCGCTTCGTTCCACGATCTGGGCCCGATGGTCGGCGAGATCATGGCGCTCGCCGAGAAGCAGGCTGGCATCATCACCGAGTCGGCCACCGATCGGGCCAACGAGCTGCGCAGCGAGTCCGAGCGGATCCTCGCCGACACCCGTGAGCGGGCCGCGCAGGCACGTCAGGATCTGGCCGAGGAGCTGGCCGCCCGGCGGGCCGAGCAGGAGCAGGCGCACGAGGAGCGGCGCACCCTGGCCGAGGCCGAACTGACAGCGATCCGCGAGCACGCCGAGCAGTTGCGGGCCGACGGTGAGGCCGCGCACGAGCGCGCCCAGCACGAGGCCAAGCGGATCACCGAGCAGAGCGCGCAGCAGCTCAACCAGACCCGGGTGGCCGCCGATGCGCTGATGAAGTCGGCCCGTACCCAGATCCAGCAGGAACTCCAGTCGACCCGCTCCAAGCACCAGCAGGAGATGGCCCAGTGGCAGGCCAGCGTGGAGCGAGAGGTCAACGAACGGCGTACCGCCGCCGAGCAGGACATCGCCGAACAGCAGGCCGCCGCCGAGCAGGAGTTGGCCGAGCAGCGCAGCGCGACCGAGCAGCAGATCGCCGCGCTGCTGGCCGAGGCACAGCAGCACGTGACCGAGCTGCGCAACCGCGCCGACGAACAGGCCGCCAGCCATCAGCAGCAGCTCGCCGCCCTGCAGAAGGAGCTCGAGGAGCGCCGGCAGGAAGCCGCCGAGCTGAACGCCGAGCTGGACACCGGCCGCCAGCAGCTCGCCGAGATCCGCCAGGAGGGCGAGACGCTGGAGAACGAGCTGTCCCGAATGCAGCAGCGACTCAGTGAGGTCCGTCGGGACCTGACCGCCGAAAGTGCCCGGTTGGACGAGGCCCGCCGGGCCGGGGACTCCGCCGAGCGGCACGCCAAGGAGGTCCGCGCCCGCGTACAGCGGGAGGCGAAGCGGGTGGCCGACCTCGCCGCCGCCGCTGTCATGGCCGCGGCAGCCGGCGGTACGGAGACCGCCGAGTACCCGATGGTGGGTTCCCGCTCCAGCGCCGACCGGCCCGCCCCCGAGCGGGTAGGCGTCGAGCGGCTCACCGTCGAGCGCGTCGGCGTCGACAGGTACTCCGCCGAGCGACCGACAGTGGACGATGCGGACGCCGATCGCGCCACTGCCGACCGCGCCCCGCTCAACGCCGCACCTGCCGACCGGAGCCGGGTCGAGAACGGCTACGCCGACCTGGCCCCGGTAGAACAGTCCACTGGCGGGCGGGCCCAGGCGGAGCAGGCGAACGACGAGGAGGCGGACGCACCGACGGTGGCGGACGATCCGACGACGTCCGAACCTACGGCGGCCCGGGAGGCTGGCGCCGACGACGCCGAGCGGATCTTCCCTCGGCACATCGGCACTGACGCACCGACGCCCGTACCGTTCCTGGCCTTCGGGCAGCCGGTCAGCGAGAACGGCGCCGCCCGGCACTGACCATCAGCAGTGGTTGCACCCGGGCCCGGGCCGAGCGCCCAGCGGTGATCAGGTGATGAAAAGTAGGTAGTGGATGGCCCGCAGACCTACTTCTCATCACCTGATCAAGGGACGGGGCGGCCCGGGCGGATTCTGCGCGGAACCGGGTCGCCGTGCCCGCTTGAGCTGGCAGGCTGGGCTGGCCGCCGCGCACCAGCGGTGGCCGCCGGCCTGGCCGGTGACCGAGAGGAGCGCCCGGTGACCGACCAACCGGAGGAGTTCGACCTGCTCGTCGTCGGTGGCGGCAAAGCCGGCAAGACGTTGAGCATGGACGTCGCCCGATCCGGTCAGCGGGTCGCCATGGTCGAGCGCGGCATGATCGGCGGCAGCTGCATCAACGTCGCGTGCATCCCGACGAAGGCGCTGGTGACCAGCGCGCGGGCGGCCCGTCAGCTGCGGGACGCGTCGGCGCTCGGCCTGGCGGTGGAGGGCGGTCGGGTCGACATCGACCTGTTGCGCGCGCACAAGCAGGACGTGGTCGAGGGGATGGTCGCCGCCAACCGGCAGCAGTTCCTCGACTCCGGCCTGCACCTGGTGATCGGCGAGGCCCAGTTCGTCGGCCCACGAACCGTACGGGTGGCACTCGCCGACGGCGGCGAGCGACTGCTGCGCGGCAGCGACGTGGTGATCAACACGGGCACCCGCCCCCACCTGCCGTCGGTGCCCGGGATGGCCGAGGCCGGGGTGCTCACCAGCGACGAGTTGCTGCACCTGGACCGGCTGCCGGCCCGGCTGGTGGTGCTCGGCGGCGGCACCGTCGGGGTGGAGTTCGCGCAGATGTTCGCGTTGTTCGGCAGCGCGGTGACACTGGTCGAGGGTGGTCCGCGGCTGCTCACCCGCGAGGACCCCGACGTCAGCGACGCGGTGATGCGCGTCTTCCTCGATGACGGCATCGACGTACGGGTGGGTGTGGCGGTCGCGCGGGTCGACCGGGAGGCCGACGGCTCGCTCCGGGTGACACTGGACGACGGCAGCGTGGTGATCGGGGACGACGTGCTGGTGGCGGCCGGGCGGGAACCGGTCACCGGCGGGCTCGGCCTGGACGTGGCCGGCGTACGGCTCAGCGAGCGGGGCTTCGTGGAGGTCGACGAGCACCTGCGCACCAGCGCCGAG
This sequence comes from Micromonospora sp. NBC_00330, assembly GCF_036136635.1. Lineage (NCBI taxonomy): Bacteria > Bacillati > Actinomycetota > Actinomycetes > Micromonosporales > Micromonosporaceae > Micromonospora > Micromonospora sp. NBC_00330. Next base: position 1,993,899 of record NZ_CP108012.1, on the reverse strand, counting down.
CGCACCTGGGCGGCCGGAGACGTCGCCGGCAGCCCGCAGTTCACCCACGTCTCGTTGGACGACTACCGCATCATCCGGGCGAACCTCGCGGGAGGCCAGCGCAGCACCGCCGACCGGCTGATCCCGTACACCGTCTTCACCACCCCGGAGCTGGCGCGGATCGGGCTGACCGAGACCGAGGCGCGCCGCGCCGGGTACGACGTCCAGGTGGCCCACCTGCCGGTCGCCGCCATCCCCCGGGCACGCACCCTGCGCCAGACCCAGGGCATGTGGAAGGCGGTCGTCGACAGCGGCACCGACCGGATCCTCGGTGCGTCGTTGCTCGGCGCCGAGGCCGGTGAGGTGATCACCTCGGTGCAGCTGGCCATGCTCGCCGGAATGCCGTGGACCGCCCTGCGGGACGCGATCATCACCCACCCGACCATGACCGAGGGTCTCAACCTGCTCTTCGCCTCGCTGGAGTCCAGCCCGGTCCGCTGAGCGCCGCAGGACCCGCCCAGGCGACCGCTACCCGGCGATCTCGTCGCGTACCCGTTGTTGGAAGGCACGGGCCTGCGCCCCGGTGGGCGGCGGCCCGCCGTGCCGTGCGGCGACCGCCTGACGGATCACCTCGGCCCGGTCGCCGGCGTCGATCAGCCGCTGGCCGGCAGCCACCTTCGCCAGCCAGACACCGTCGCGGTGGCGCACCAGTGACCGGCAGGCGCCGAGTACGGCGTCCTCGGTGCCGGGCGCGGGTTGGTCGGCCGGCGGTGTGGGCAGGGCGAGCCACCAGGACAGCGCCTCGATGAGCAGCCGGCGCAGGTCGGCCGGGGCGAGGTCGGCGAAGGCCTCCCCCGCCGGCGGGCCGAGCAGTGGGAGTCCACTCTGGTGCAGGATGCTGCGATCGAGGCCGTACCAGAATCGGCCGTCGGCGGCCGGGCGGTCGGCGGGGTCGAGGGTGCGCCGGAACGGCATGCCGGCCCCGGTGTTGAGTTCGACCTCGAAGCCGGGCTCGGGGGTGCCGGAGGCGGCCACCGCCCGGTCGTAGACGACCAGTTCCAGTCCGCGTGCGGGGCAGGGCAGCGCCTCGTGCCGCAGCCGGGCGACCAACGTCCGCTTGGCGGTGTCGGTGAGCGGCCCGGCACTGAGCAGCGCCACGTCCACGTCGCTGCGGTCGGGCTGGTACGCCCCGAGCCCCACCGAGCCGGCCGCGTACGCGCCGACCAGGTCGGCGCCGAGCACGTCGCGGGCGGTGGTGACGAGGTCCTCGAGGTAGCGCTGAAGATCGGAGTCCACGGGCCATCATGGCGCACGGGCCAGCGCCGGGCGGGGCTACCCCGCGTAGAGCAGCAGCAGGCCGGCGACGGTGTAGGCGACCATCAGTGCCAGCAGGGGTAGTTGGCCGGCCACCGCCCGGGCCCGGGGGAACAGGTACAGGGCGCGGTCGTGGGCGAGCAGCGTGCCGAGCAGGTGCCCGAGGATGATGACGGTGATCTGGAGGGTCGCCACCCCCGAGGGCGTGATCAGCGCGGTCCGCGGCTCCCAGTCGGCGGTGCCGAGCCAGTTGGCACCGGTGCCCAGGGGGTCGGAGAGCAACGCGACAGTGCGCTGGCCCTCCAGGATCAGCAGCGAGTAGTAGTGCGCTACCACGTACCCCACAGCGATCGGCACGATGGAGTGGGCAATCTCGCCCGGCACTCCGCGGGTCTCGGCCGTACCGGCGCGACCGATGCGCGCCGCGGCACCGGTGGCGGCGAGGTACGCCACCGCGACAGCGGCGATGACGAGGCTCAGACCGGCGCTGCCGGTGACCGCCGGGTGCAGGCCGTTCTCCTGGCTGAATCGCAACCAGCCCGGCGCGTTGGAGAGGCTGTCGTACATTGTCGAGCCGAGCAGCACGATCACCACGGCGACCAGCCCGGGGCGGGGTCGCAGGCCGGCGATCCCGTCGAGCGGGTTGCGCCAGACCAGCACGCCATCGGCGGCCCGGCCGAGCGGGGCGAGGTGACCGATCACTGTGCTGTACGCCTCGAACGGGTCGGCGTGGTCGAACCAGCCGGCGCCGAACAGCACCGCGCCGGCCAGCAGGATCACCGCGTACCCGACCAGCCAGGCGGTGATGACCGGCAGGGTGGCCCGGTCGGGGGCGACCAGTTCCAGCCAGACGAACCCGAACAGCGTGGCGGCGGCCGGCCACCAGCCGACGCTGTCGGGCAGCTCACGAAGCCCCCGGTTCGGGTCGCGCCGCGCCGCCAGCGCCGCGAGCAGGTGCACGGTGCGCAGCGGGTTGACCGCCCGCCAGATCGGGCCGAGCAGCAGCGACAGCGGAGCCAGCCCGACCCAGAGCAGCACGTAGAGCGCGCCGGCTGTGGGGTTGTCAGCGGTGTCCGGGCCGCCCAGCAGACCGAGGCAGAACCAGGCGGCGGCGAGCAGGCCGAGCCCGCGCAGCGTCCACCGCAACGCGGGCGCGTCGACGAGTCGGGCGAGCCACCGCGGCGCCGGCCGACCGCCGGTGGCGTCCCGGTCGAGCCGAGGTTCGCGCCAGAGCAGGCCCAGCGCCACGAACGTGACGACGAGGGTGAGCGCGGCGGCGGCGACGAGCTGCGGCAGTGTGATCGGCAGGTCCTGGCGGCCACCGACGCCGTGTGCCAGCAGCGTGGGAGCGGCCGTCATGTCGTTCAGCGGACGACGAGCTGGAAGAGCACCAGCTCGGACTCGTGCGTCTCCACCTCGAACAGCCCGGTCTTGTCGGCGCGGAACTCCACCGAGCCGGGCGTGCCGGCCGGCAGTCGGGCGCCCAGGTCGTAGCCGTGCACGTGCAGTTCGTCGGCCACGTCGGAGGTGACGGTGATCCGGACCAGCTGGCCCTTACTGACGGTGACCCGTCCGGTGGGCGGATCGACCCGCTTCTTCGCGATGGTGACGGTGATCTGTTGGTCCACGGCGGTGGTGCTGGCGGAGGCGCTGGGCGTGCTGGTGGCCGTCGGGGTCGGCGCGGTGGGGGTGGCGCTCGACGGGGCGACGGACGTGGGCGTCGTCGAGGGGGTGGCCACCGAGGGGTCGTCGTCGTGCCCGCAACCGGCGAGGAGCAGGGCGGCGACGGTGGCGGTGGCGAGGGTGGCGGCGGTCCGGGCGGCGGGGGTACTGACGAACACGGGCGGACTCCGAACGACGCGAGGGGGACGGGTGTCGGGTTGATCGTCGGGGAGGAGAACTCTACGTCTTGTTCGGTGCCGGGGAAATGACCATGATGAACGAATGCGATCGAAGCTCGTCACTGTGCGTAAGGTCCTGAGTCGTGTCGCGGCGGCGCTGGCGGCGACGGTGGTGGTGTCGCTGCTGCTGCCGGTCACCCCGGCGTCCGCGCACGGCCAGCTGGCGACCTCCACCCCACTGAAGGGCACTGTCGTACGCGAGCCGCTGACCCGGTTGGCGTTGTACTTCACCGAGAAGCCCGCGTCCAACGCGCACTTCGCCATCAGCGGTCCGGACGGGTCGCGAGTGGACAACGGGTGGTCCTACGGTGAACCGAAGCGGCTGGACAAGCCGGTCACCGAGTACTTCATGGTCAACGGCGTGTTCGAGCCGAGGCTGTACCACACCGGCTTCCCGGCCATGGTTACCGTCGCGCACTGGCCGGCGAAGGGCCGCTACACCGCCAGTTACCTCTCGGTCGCCTCGGACGGTGAGGCGGTGCGGGGCGAGGTGGCCTTCGACTACCAGGGCCCGGGCACGCCGGCCCCGGCGGGCTGGTCGGCGCCCACGGCGGGGCCGGATCCGGCGCTGCTCGCCCAGGCCGAGGGCGAGGGATCGACCAGCTCCGGGACCACCGGCAGCCCGGTCGCCCCTACCGGCGCTGCGGCGAGCGCGCCGGCCGGTGCCACGCAGGAGCAACGCGGCGGCGGGTTTCCGGCCTGGCTGGTCCCGGCCCTGATCGTCGTCGTGGTCTCGGCGATCGTGCTGGTGGCGGCCCGTCGTCGGCCGGCGACGAGCCGAGCTTCCACTGTGGATAGGCGATCCGCCGGCGGCGCGGGCCGGGGCAGAGCCGCAACCCGTACGTCTACCAACCCGACTCGGAAGTCCGGCAATCGGACCGGCGGTCCGGCGCGGCGCGGACGGCGGTAGACAGTCGCAATAGCCGGGCATTCTTCGCGTACCGTCGTGAACTTTCGCACGGGCATTGGAAACTTTTGATGTATCGAGGCGAAGCCATGGACAGTCCAATCGAAACACCTTAATGTTCCGAGCCATCCACCCGGTGTTTCCGCAACGTCACTCGTCGGCGTCGAGGACGTTACGGAGCCGGGCCGACGGTCGTCCTCACCGCTGATCCACGCCGGCCGTCGGACACTCCACTGCCTCCTGGAGGAACGATGGGCACACGCCTGCTACGCCGACTCCACCATCCCGTCCTGGGTGCGCTGACACTCGTCCTCGCCGCCGGTCTCTGGGCCGTCCCCGCCAACGCCGCCCCCGCGCAGGAACCGGGCGTCACGCTGCGCGTCTTCGACGTGCAGGTGCCGCTGTCCGAGTTGTGCACGCTCAAGCCCGCCCAGACCCCGAACGTGGACAAGCTGATGTCCACAGTCAACTGGACCTCGGCGGCCGACTTCGGCTTCGAGGACAACTTCGTCTCGCAGGTGCTCGGCAACATCACCACCACCCAGGCCGGCAGCTACACCTTCCGGCTCAGCAGCGACGACGGCTCCAAGCTGTCGATCGACAACGCGGTGGTGATCAACCATGACGGCCTGCACGGCGCGACCCCGCCGAAGGAGGGCACCGTCACCCTCACCGCCGGCCTTCACCCGCTGCGTATCGACCACTTCGAGCGTGGGGGCGGGCAGCAGATCACCCTGGAGTGGAAGACTCCCGGTTCGTCGACCTTCGTGGTCGTACCGAACTCGGCGCTGAGCACCGACGCCGGCGTGGTCCGGGTGACCGCACCCGGACGCAAGGAGTGCGAGGGCGTCTCCGACACCCCCGGTGACGGCCTGCCGCTGACCGGCGTACACCCCGGCTACACACTGACCAACCTGCGGCCCAGCGGCTTCCAGCCGAAGGTCACCGGCATGGACTGGCTGGCCGACGGCCGACTGGTCATCAGCACCTGGGGCGGCAGCGACCAGTCCGGCACCTCCCAGGACGGCGAGGTCTGGATCCTCGGCAACACCGGCGGATCGACAGCCCCGGGCAACGTGACCACCAAGAAGATCGCCGGCGGCCTCAAGGAACCGATGGGGCTCAAGGTCGTCGACGGGGTGGTCTACGTGACCGAGAAGCAGCGGTTGACCCGGCTGGTGAACACCGGCGGTGACGAGGTGGCCGAGCGTCTGGAGACCGTCGCCACCTGGCCGTACGGCGGCAACTTCCACGAGTTCGCGTTCGGCCTGCTCTACCAGGACGGGTTCTTCTACCTGAACCTGTCGGTGTCGATCAACTCCGGCGGCGCCACCACCAACCCGCAGCCCGCTACCAACCGGGGCACCACCCTCAAGGTCAACAAGGACACCGGCGCGGTGAGCTACGTCGCCGGCGGCCTGCGTACGCCACACGGCATCGGCTGGGGCCCGGAGGGCGGCATCTTCGTCACCGACAACCAGGGCGGCTGGCTGCCCTCGTCGAAGCTGGTGCACGTCAAGCAGGGCCGGTTCTTCAACCACTTCACGAACCCGGCCGGCCCGTTCGACACCGCTGCTGTCACGCAGCCGGTGCTCTGGATGCCGCAGAACGAGATCGCCAACTCGCCCAGCACGCCGCTCTACCTGACCAGCGGTCGCTACGCCGGCCAGTTCGTCATCGGCGACGTGACCTACGGCGGCCTGCAACGGGCGAATGTGGAGAAGGTCAACGGCGAGTACCAGGGCGCGCTGTTCCGGCTCACCCAGGGCTTGGAGGCGGGCGTCTCCGAGGTCAACGTCGGCCCGGACGGCGCGATCTACGTCGGCGGGCTCGGCGCGGGCGGCAACTGGGGGCAGACCGGCAAGCTCTCGTACGGCCTGCAGAAGCTCACCCCGAACACCGCCACCACGTTCGAGATGCTCGCGATGCGCGCCACCACTACCGGCTTCGAGGTGGAGTACACCCAGCCCGTCTCGACGGCGACCGCCGCCGAGCTGGCCGCGCGCTACAAGCTCAAGCAGTGGAGGTACGTGGCGACGTCGAACTACGGCGGGCCGAAGATCGACGAGGAGACGCTGACCGTCACCTCGGCCACCGTCTCGGCGGACGGCAAGAAGGTCAGCCTCACGGTGCCTGGTCGCAAGGCCGGCCGGGTGGTGCACCTGCGCTCGCCGCGCCCGTTCACCTCCGCCAGCGGCGAGTCTCTGTGGAGCACCGAGGCGTGGTACACGCTCAACTCGATCCCGGGCAGTCCCCCGCCGCCGACCGGCGGCACCATCACCGGCGTCGGCGGCAAGTGCCTGGACGTCGACAACTCCGGTACCGCCGACGGCACGAAGATCCAGCTCTACACGTGCAACGGCACCGCCGCGCAGTCGTGGACGAAGGTCGGCGACACGTACCGGGTGCTGGGCAAGTGCCTGGACATCGACAACGCCGGCACCGCCAACGGCACGAAGATCCAGCTCTGGACCTGCAACGGCACCGGCGCGCAGGTCTGGCAGCCGCAGGCCGACGGGTCGATCCGCAACCCGCAGTCCGGCAAGGTCATGGAGGCCGCAGGCGGTAGCAGCGCCGACCGCACCCAGATCCAACTCGGCACGTACGCGGGCGGCGCACACCAGAAGTGGGTGGTCAGCAGCGGGGTAACCGGCTGACCTCGGACGAAGGGGCGCGGTCTGACCGGCGGGTCAGGCCGCGCCCGGCCGTTCGCGGCGCGACGATCTCCGCTCAGCGGAACAGCACCGGCCGGTTCCCCCGGGCGCCGACGAGGTGGCCCCGGATGTTGATGTCCTCGATCGAGTCGGTCTCCGACACGCCCCGGGCGGTCAGGTCGGTCATCACCCCGTTGCGCCAGAGGAACGGGCGCCACGCCGCTGTGGTGGTGCTCTGGCCCACCACCGCGCCCCGGTCGTTGATCGCGGTGGCGCGGCTCCAGTAGCCACCGAGCGTGCCGAGGTCGGTCAACGTCCCGTTCTGCCAGCGGAACGCCCGCCCGTTCGCCGCGCCCACCACCTGGCCCCGATTGTTGACCCCGATGGCCTCGCTGCCGATCTGGGTGAAGACGCCGTTGCGCAGGAGACCGCCGACGCAGGTGCACGGATAGTCCTGCGGCGGCACGTTGAACCCGCCCACCACGTCACCCGCGTTGTTGAAGTCGGCGGTGAACTCGTAGAAGTACTCCAGGCCCAGGTCGGTGAAGACACCGTTGCGCCACACGAAGCGGTGCGGCATCTCGCCGGCCGGTTCGCTGGTGCCGAGCACCTGCCGCCGGTCGTTGACGCCGATGGCCACGCTGTTCTCCCCGCCCAGGGTGCCCAGGTCGTGGAGCTGACCGTCGCGCCAGAGCACCGCACGGGTCAGGTAGTCCGAGCCGAACGAGGTGATCGCCACGTCACCGAACTCGTTGACGTCCACGGCGCTGGAATCCGTGTCGCCCGGCAGCACGCCCAGGTCGGTGATGACACCGTGGTGCCAGAGCACGGCGTGCCGGGCGCCGCTGGCGACGGTGCTCCAGCCGACGATGTCGCCGCGGTCGTTCATCGCCGTCGCAGCGCCGTCACCCCCGCTCAGGGTGCCGAGGTCGACGACCCGATAGCTGTGCGGTGACGCGGTGGCGGGAGCGGGAGCGAGGGTGATCAGCACGACGATGGTCGTCGCTGCGGTCAACAGGGGACGCGGGGACACCATGGACGCCAAGGGGGACGCTCCTCGGATCGGAGCGGCGACGACCCGGCGGACGGGCGCGGGACCACCACCACTGCGCGTTCGATCGGTAACGCACAGTAGATCCGGTGTCGTGGCGGCGCGCCAGGGACCGAACGGTCACCGACGCCCGAGGCGCGCGGCGGTTGGGGGCGTCGGTCAGGGGCCGTGCGGCAGCGGTTGCGCCAGTGCCCGCAGGTCCGCCGGGAGTTGGGCCAGGGCGTCCTCGAACTCCCGGTGCCCGACCACACGGTGCATCGTCTGGAGCACCGCGCGCGTGCCGCGCTCGGCGGCCGGCCGGTCGATCCCGGCGCGGTCGGCCACCCGGCGCAGGAACTCGTCGTAGCCGAACGTTTCCGGCGGCTCGGCGGCCTTGATCAGCAGCGGGCTCAGCTCGGCGGCCAGGTGGGGAGCCAACGCGCCCGCCTCCCCGCCGCTGAGCCGCTCGGTGAGGGTCCGCAGGACCGCCTCGGTGAGCGGGCGCGCCTGCTCCGGCGGGAGACCCGCCCGTGCCGCAACCTTGTCGACGAACGCCAGCTCGGCCATGCCCCCGCCCTTCGCTTTCGGAAACGCGTGGCTACCCGGGCCCACCGGCGGCAAACCCGGCGGCCGCAGCGGGGATGGTTCTGCTGGTTGCTCCGCGCGGTGCCGTCGGCTTCTCGTACGGTGAGGTCGGACCGGGAACCCGACGGCTGCCCGACGGCGGCCCGTGCCGCAGGAGGAGCAGATGGCCCTCGACCTGCCCGACGTGATCGACAGCTACTTCCGGGCCGTCAACGACCGGGACCTGGACGCGTTCGTCGCCTGCTTCGCGGACACCGCGAGTGTCGCCGACGAGGATCGGCTGTACGACGGGCGGGCCTCGATCCGCGCCTGGCGGCAGAAGACGATGGACGCCTACGCGTACACCGCGGAGCCGGTCCGGGTCACGTCGCAGGCCGGCGACTCGTACCTGGCCATCACCCGGGTGTCCGGTGACTTCCCCGGCAGCCCGATCGAGCTGCGGTACCGGTTCACGCTGCGCGACGGGCTGATCGGCGCCCTGGACATCCGTCCCTGACGGCGAGTCCCGCTGCCGGGGCCGCGAGGCTGGTCGGGCCCGCCCGTAGGTGATCAACCGCCGAACGGACGAGACAGCCAAGAGGGCAGCGGGTGACATGATGTGGCGACACCAGCTGTCGCTACGAGAAGGGTTCCGGCTGCCCGATGGCGCACTTCGAGGCTCGCACGCCCACGACACCCGCGCGGAACGCGGTGCCGCTGGCCGGGCAGCCGCACCGGGCGGGCTGATGCCCGGCGAGCGACGGGAGACCGTGGCCGAGCAGAGTGTCCCCACCCACGCAGCGGACACCATGGCGTATCAGGTCGCGACCGACATACGAGCGCTGCGCGCGTTCGTCAGCGCCGGGGCGCTGGCCCGTGGCCTGTCGGCCGAGCGGGTGGAGCTGTTGACGCTGGCGGTCAGCGAGCTGGCCACCAACACGTTGCAGCACACCACCGGCGGCGGCTGGGTACGGCTCTGGGCCGAGCCGGGTCAGCTGTTCTGCGACGTGGTCGACCAGGGGCCGACGCGGGCGTTCGGCCGGAGCATGCCGGCCGCCGACTCGGTACGGGGTCGCGGGCTGGCTATCGTGGAGCAGATCTGTGACGAGGTAGCGGTGCTCACCAGTCCCGGGGAGACCGTCGTACGGATTCGCCTGAGTCTGTGAACGTCGGCGGCGATCCATCCCCGCCCGGGCCAGGTTGGCTGCCACAATGCGGACAGCCCGGGCCGACGGTGGCACCGGGTCGGATCAGAACGGGAGGACGCCACGATGCCGGACAGCGCACGCGAGGCCGAGCTGCTCGACGCCGAGCGCACCCTGCAGGCCGCCCAACGGGCCGGTGACGTCGCCGCCCTCGATCAGCTGCTGGTCGACCAGCTGATCGCCATCGGCCCGGACGGGCGTACCCACAGCAAGCAGGATGACCTGGCCGCCCACCGGGACCGCCGCACGGTCGTCGAGGAGTTGGTGGAGGAGGAGCTGGACCTGCTCGTCGTCGGCAAGACGGGGGTGACGTTCTTCCTGGGCCGGGTGTCCGGCTCTTCCGAGGGGGCGCCGTTCGCGGCGCGGCTGCGCTACACCCGGACGTGGGTCCACGACGACCCGCACGGCTGGCGGGTTCTGGCCGCACACATCAGCCCGGTCTGACTCAACTGCCGTCCTCATCGTCCTCGTCGAGCAGGCCCTGCTCGTCGAGGAACGCGAACCACCGGTCGTCGGCGGGGGTCAGGTCGGCGTAGCCCGGCCCGAGCAGGTAGTAGTCCACGAAGGATTCCACGTCGGGGGCGAGCTCCTCGAACGCGTCGGACATGAACCACTCGGTGCCGGTGGGTGGGAAGTACCAGATCGCTCCCGTGCCACGATCCATGAAGATGGGCTCGTCGCTGCGGACGCCGACCACCAGCCAGCCCGCCCGGTCCTGCGGAATGGACGAGAAGTCCGGCGCGTAGTCCAGGTGGTACTGCACCCCCGCGAGGGTCGACGAGGACGCCAGCTCGACCCGACCCGCCCGCAGCCCGTCGGCCACCAGCAGGAGGTCCCGCAGGTCGGCCGGGAGCCCCGCCGGTACGGCGTCGATGGCCGCCCCCTCGCCGAACTCGGCGTAGGCCAGGCTGTCCGGCACATCGGCCAGCTCAGCCCGCAGCTCCTCGATGAGCTGCCGCAGCTCGAGGTTCAACGCACCACCTCTGTTTCGGATGAGGTCCCGTCCGGCATTGCCCCGGCTGCCCGGAGACCTGCGAGCCGATGCGCGGTTTGGTTCTACCACGCACCGGCGCGTCAGAGCGTCACCTCGCCGAATCCGCCAGCCTTGCCGTCACCACCAGATCGTCGAGCTGCGCCGATCCGGCGGGTTGCTCCGGCAGTCGGCTGTCGCGCTGCGCCTCGTCGAGCCGCGACGCCAGCTCGGCGAGATCCCGGCCGAGGACCGGGCCCGCGACCAGGCCGTCGAGCCCGCCGTGTTCGGCGGACCGCTTCGCCGCGATCAACTCCGGAAGGTACGCCGGCGCGGCCTCGGCGACCAGCAGGCTCGGCAGGTGCGCCAGCATCCGACCGGTGCGCATCAGATGGACGCCGGTGAGCAACGCCCGGAAGGCGTAGAGCAGCGGTTTCAGCTCGCCGGTCGTGTCGAACAGCCGCCGCTGGGTGGCGGCGAAGCCGCGGTAGTGGTGCGCGTGGTGCCGGGTCAGCACCAGCGGTGCCAGCTCGACCAACATGGTGTGCACCGCGGTGGTGCGCACCACCAGCGGCGACAGCAGCTGTTCGAGCACGTAGCCGTTGCGCCGCAGCATCAGCCGGACGAACTTGCGCAGGTCGTGGGTGACCAGGTCCAGCTCCACGCCCTCGCGGTCGGTCATGACCGTGTGGGTCTCGGTCGGCTGCGCCAGCCCGATCAGGTCCTCGACCGGAAGCAGGTGCGCGCCGCGCAGGTCGACGTCCGAGTCCGTGGACGGAAACCCGTACAGGTGGGCGCCGGAGACGGTGGCGAACACCAGCGGGTGCCGCTGCTCGGCGACGATGCCCGCGAGGTCGACGCCGGCCGGCAGCCCCGCGGCCTCCCAGGCCGTCACGCCGAGCACCGCACGGAGCGATCCCGGACGGAGATCAACCACTGTTCGACGGTGACCTCGTCGGGCTGGTCGGGTAGCGGGCTGGTGGCCAGGTCCGCCGTCATCCGGCTCACCAGCCGGTCCCGCCAGGCGACGATCTCGGCCCAGGGCACCTCACCGGCCTTGATCGCCAGCAGACGGTCCCGGTCGGCGCCCACGTCCAGCACCAGACGGCCGGTGCGGACCAGGTCACCCCCGGCCGTCAGCAGTCGGATCAGGTGCATCACGTGCCGCCACGCCGGAACGCCGGCGCGGGCGATCCCCCGCTCGGCCTTGCCGAACTGGGCGGTGGCGTACCGCAGGTAGGTGTCGGCCACCCGCCGGGACAAGAAGGCCGGCGTGAGCGCCCGCAGTTCCACGCCCAGCGGGGTGCACGTCTCGACCAGCGGGGAGTGCAGCACCTCCAGGACCGTGGGATTCGCCGCCAGCCCGAGCGTGCAGACCCGCTCCACCTCCCACCGCACCTGCTCGTCGAGAGGCCCGTCGTGATGGCGCGCGGGTTTCCGCAGCCCCCAGAACGCGGAGGCCGGCAGGGCGTACACCCCGCGTCGGTCGGTGTCCGAGGCCGCACCGGACAGCCCGAACGCGCGGGAACCGACGACCACCTGCAAGATCGTGTGGTCGTCGACCAGCTGATCCGTCAGTGCGTGCTCCACTGCCGCCGCCTCCCCCGAACGTTGCGCCGACCGCCGGGCGGCCGTTGTCCGGTGCACACCATGCCGGTCCGGGAGTGCTGACGTCGAGCCCTTTCCTCAGCTCACGACGGCGTCGATCGCGCCGACGCGCAGGGTGCCGTCGTTGAGGGGCGTGCAGCGGATGCCGCCGGTGGTGCGCAGCGCCTTCCACGTCCCCGGGCCGACGGTGACGTCCATCCAGGCGCACGGTCGGGCCGCCCGGTTGACCCGCAGGCTGACCGGGCCGTCGCCGGAGTCCAGCACCAGCACTCTGCCGATCAACTCGTCCACGGCGATCCCGGTGGTGAGGATGTTGCGCCGCACCTCGGCCAGGCCGATGCCGACCGGCAGCGACTCCTGGGCGATGACCGTGACGCTGGCGTCGCGGTGTGCCTGCTGGCCGAAGTACCGGTCGCCGACGATGCCGAGACCGGCCCGGATCCGGACGGCGTCGACCAACTCACCGGGCGGTGCCGGGGCCGGGCCGTCGGCGGGCCGGCCCAGGAAGCGGTGCACGGGCGAGGCCAGCAACTCGACGATCTCCGGCATGGCAGGAATTCTACGAACCGGACCGGGCCCGCCGGGGCAGGTCGACGGATGAGCCGGTGGGGACGGCGGCGTGAGCGTCGCCGTCCCCACCGCGCCCCGGTTCAGGCCGGCGTGCCGGTGACGGTCAGGTTGCGCAGTCGGCCCACGTTGTCGAACGAGCCGAAGCCGACCCGTCCCGAGCCGAACGTGGTGTCCTTCGCGGTCAGCAGCGGGTCCCGGTGCCCGTCGACGTAGACGGCGATCTCGCCGGTGGCCGGCAGGTGCACCACCCGGACGCGGTGCCACCTGGCGTCGGTGATCGCCGGGTTGGCGCCCCGGGAGCGGCCGTTCCACTGGTGGTCGATGCGTTCCCGGTCGGCGTTGTTCACCTTGAAGATGCCGTTGTGCGGATAGATCGTGTTGTCGGTGGAGAGGTGGGCGTAGTAGAACTCGGTGTCCGAGCGCCATCCGAACACGATGATCACGTCCCGGTTGGTGACCTCCACCGGCGTGTCGAGTCGTACCTGGGCGTCGACCTGCACCGACGACCACGCCGGGCCGTTGGTCAGCACTGCGTACTCGAAGGGTCGGCGCGGGCCCGGCCGGCTCTCCCCGGCCTCGGCCAGGATGACCTGGTCGCCGGTGAACTGCCACTTCGCCGGCGTCACCGGCGCCCAGTTCGCGGCTCCCGTGGTGCGGCGGACTGTGACGTCCCCGACGTCACCGCTGGCGAACTCCCGGGTACCGGTCACCTTCCAGACCTTTCCGTTGGCCTTCGCGACGACGTAGAGCTCACCGGCGGCGTCGGTGCCGAAGCGCAGGTCCACCCGGTTGGGGTCGCCCGGCGCGCCCGGTGCGGACAGGTCGCGCATCCGGACCGGGTTGCCCGCCGCGTCGAAGAGCGCGAGCTGGTGGATCGTGGCCAGGTCCCGGCCCCGGCGCATCTCGTTGGCCTCGGTGTAGAGCACCCGGCCGTCGACCAGGTCGCCGAAGACGTACTTGCCGCGCAGCGCGGGCAGCGCCCGCCCCCGGTAGACGAAGCCGCCGGCCACCGCGACACCGACGTCGTCGGTGCAGTTCCAACCGGCGGCAGGGTCGTGGTCGTACGCGGCGACCGGGTAGGTGTAGCCGTATGTGTCGTCGTCGGCGGGCAGCGGGAGCAGCCGATCGCAGGGGTTCGTGGCCGTCTTGTCGAAGACGAAGGAGCCCTCGCGCTCGCTCCAGCCGAAGTTGTCCCCGGCGCGGACCTCGTAGATGGCCTCGACGGCGTGTTCACCGATGTGCCCGAGGTACATCCGGCCGGTCGCCCGGTCCCAGCTGAACCGGTGCGGGTCCCGGAAACCCACTGCGTAGAGCTCGCCGAGCGCGCCGGCCCGGCCGACGAACGGGTTCCCGGCCGGGATGCCGTAGCGCCCGTTCGCGGAGTTGGTGCCCCGGGGCTCGATCCGCAGCAACTTGCCGTGGGGCAGGGCCAGGTTCTGTGGGTCGGTGTTGCGGGCGCCCTGGCCACCGTCGCCGACGGCCAGGTACAGCAGGCCGTAGTCGCGGTCGTGGCGCGTGGCAGTGGGGTTGAAGTTGATCTCCTGGATGCCGTGTACCTGGCCGCCGAAGCCGATGCGCAGCACCTCCCGGTGCGTGCCGGCGAAGGTGGCGGCGGCCGGATCGGTCGCCGTCCACTCGGTGATGACGCCGTGGAAGAGCGCGTTGGGCTGGGCGTAGTCCGGGGTGACAGTCGTCGTCGACGCCAACTCGGTGTGGATGGTGTAGAACCGCCCGTTGGCACCGAACTCGGGGTGGAACGCGACGTACCCGAAGCCCTGGCCGAGCCCTCGCCCGGAGAAGAACCGCGGCGCGAACGTCGCGGCCACGTCCAGGTAGACGTGCGGCACGCCGCCCTCGACGAGGTAGAGGCTGCCGTTGAGGTCGGGCACCGCCCGCCGGCCGGAGCCGTCGGGCACCTCCATGATGGTGTTGATCCGCGCGGTACGCATGAGCCGCGCGTCGGTCGGCGCCGGGGTGGGGTACGACTGCGGGAAGCTGGCGTACTCGCTGAGGACCAGCCCGAGTCGGGACTGGACCGGCATGTCAGGGATCGGGTCGTAAACCGCGTCGGCGGCCCGCGCGGGCGTGGCGACCAGTGTGGACAGGATCAGCACGAGGGCGGTGAGGCCGGCCCTCAGTGTGGGCCGGCGGCGTGTGCCGGCGCGGCGGTGCAGGGTGCGCACGCGTGTCTCCTTCTCGGTGGGACGGTGCCGAGGGTGTCAGCGGGCAAGGTGGCGGTACTGCCTCCGCACGTCGTTCGCGGAGACCACACTGTCGAGGAACATCAGGCCGTCCATCCGGCAGTCGCACGGGTTGCGTTCCAGGGTGTCCTGGGGGAAGCTGCCACCGATCTTGATGCCCCGGGGGTCGGACGCGGTGGTCACGTGAGGGCCCGGCCCGGACACCAGCCACGGGTCGTCTGCGCGGGTGTAGAAGCCGTCCACCGGTTCGCCGTCGCGATAGAGGGCGAGCGCGCCGGTGGTGAAGTCGAAGGTGGCGGCCAGGTGCACCCACTCCCCCACCGGCAGCAGCTCGCGCCAGTCCCGGGTGGCGGCGAAGGTCTGTGAGTTGCCGCCGTCGAGCCGCCGGCCGAGCGCGACGAGACGCAACTCCCCGTCGACGTCGATCAGCTCCAGCAGGGCGCGCACGCCGTGGCCGTCGGAGTCGCCGGTCAGTACTCCGGCCAGCCCGATCGCGTTGTACCTGTCGTCCGGGTCGGCGGTGGTGGAGTTGGGCAGCGGGCTGTCCATGTTCAGCTTGAACCAGCCCATGACCGTGGTGCCGGCGGTGGCGCTGAAGGGACGCAGTGTCCGCACCCCGCTGGCCGACCAGGTGCCGGCCTTCCAGTCGTCGTTGCCGGCGACGGTGGGACTGACCTGCCGGGTCTGCACCGCGTTGCGGCTGCCCCGGTAGGCGCGGTCCGGCACCCGCATGGCGGCACCGCCGTTGATCAGCTCGATCTCGGTGCCGGAACGCCCCTGGTCGCGTTCCAGGGCGGGGTCGCCGGGCACCGGGTGGTCGAAGTCGTACGCGGCGACCAGGTGCGCGCGCAGCGCCGGGTGGACGTCGGACGGGATGCTGCGATCCGCCTGCGCCGGTGGCGCGCTGGCGCCGGTCAGTGCGCCGATCGCCAGGAGGGAGACGGCCGCTCGTCGGGCCCTGGACATGGCTGTCACCTCGTTTCGCGGCATGCCGGATGCCGGTCACGTAAGCGCTTACGTAAGCGCTTACGTACCCTAGGCTTCGATCGATGCCGCTCGCAACAGATCGGGTGGCATGAATGTTTCCGGAGGATTGCGGATGCCCAGGGCCAGCCGGCGGCCGCGCCTCGTGGACGTCGCCGAACACGCCGCCGTCTCGCTGGCGACCGCCTCCCGAGCGCTCGCCGGCCGCGAAGGGGTCAGCGCCGAGGTTGCCGACCGGATCCGGCAGATCGCCCGTGAGCTGGGCTACGTGGCCAACCCGTACGCCCGCACCCTGGCCAGTGGGGCCACCTCCACGGTCGGGTTGATCGTCCACCAGGTCGACGACCCGTACTTCTCCGAGATCGCCGCCGGGGTCATCCAGCTCGCCGCCGAGCAGGGGCTGCTGGTGCAGATCTGCCAGTCCGGGCGCGACCCCGACTACGAGCTGCAACAGCTGCGCCACCTGATCGCCCAACGGGTCGGCATCGTCCTGATCAGCGGTTCCGGCTACGACGACCCCCGGATGGAGAGCGCGGCCCGCGCCGAGCTGGCCGCGTTCCAGGACCACGGCGGCCGGGCCGCGGCCATCGGACGACACGCGCTCGGCGTCGACGCCGTCCTGCCGGACAACGAGGCCGGTGGCCACGCGCTCGCCCAGCACCTGATGGATCTCGGCCACCGGCGGATCGCTGTCGCCGCGGGCAGCGCCGGCCTCACCACCGTCGCCGACCGGCTGGCCGGAGTGTCGTCGGCCCTGCGGCAGCGCGGTGGGTCTCCCGCCGACCTCGTCGTCGTGCACAGCGACTTCACCCGCAGCGGTGGACGCGCCGCCGCCGAGCAGATCCTCAACGAGCATCCCGAGACGACGGCGATCATCGCGCTCAACGACGTGATGGCCATGGGCGTGCTGTCGACGTTGCGGTCCCGCCGCGTGCCGGTGCCCGCGCGGATGTCAGTGGTCGGCTTCGACGACGTCTCCGTGGCGGCCGACCTGGCACCCAGCCTCACCACCATCCGCCTGCCGATGACCGAGATGGGCCGCACGGCACTCACCCTCGCGCTCAAGCCGCGCACGACACGTCCTCGCCGCCGCCCGACCGGGCACCTGCTGGTCGTCCGCGACTCGACCGGGCCCGCGCCGAGGACCTGACCGACGCCGCGCCGATCAGACCGCCAACGCCGCCCGGACGTCCCGCTCCGCCGTCACACCCCCGTCGCCGTGCGAGGTGACCCGACCGGACTCCAGCACGTGGTAACGGTCCGCCACCCGCAGCGCGAAGCCCAGGTGCTGCTCGACGAGCAGCACACTGAACCCGGACTGCCGGGTCAGCTCCACGATCCGCTCCTGGATCTCCGCGACCACCGACGGCTGGATGCCCTCGGTCGGCTCGTCGAGCATCAGCAGCCGGGGCCGGGTGATCAGGGCGCGGGCGATGGCCAGCTGCTGGCGCTGTCCGCCGGAGAGCAGCCCGGCCCGACGGCGCAGCAACGGGCGCAACGCCGGAAACAGGTCCAGCACCTCCGCGGTGGCCACCGCCCCGTCGCGCCGGCCGTCGGCGACCAGCCGCAGGTTCTCCGCCGCGGTCAGGTGCGGAAAGCACTGCTGACCCTGCGGGACGTACGCCATCCCCCGCGCCACCCGCTCGTGCGGCCCGGCGCGGGTGACGTCCTCGCCGTCCAGCTCGACGGTGCCGGCACTCGGGCGCAGCAGCCCGGCCGCGACCCGCAGCAGCGTGCTCTTGCCGGCCCCGTTGTGCCCGAGCACGGCGGCCACCCCGTCGGGCGGGACAGCCAGATCGACCCCGTGCAGCACCCGAGAACGCCCGTACCCGGCGTGCACCCCACGCAGCGTCAGCATCATGCCTCCAGGCCAGTGCGGGCCGACCCGGCGTCGACCGGGTGGCCAAGGTAGACCTCCTGCACGCGCGGGTCCGCCTGGACCTGCGCGACAGTGCCCTCGCTGAGCACCCGGCCGGCGTGCAGCACTGTGACGCTGCGCGCGAACCGACGCAGGAAGTCCATGTCGTGCTCGATCACGACGACGGTGCGATCCCGGCTCACCAACTCCAGCAGAGCGCCGGTGGCGTCGCGTTCCTCGTGGCTCATCCCGGCGACCGGCTCGTCCAGCAGCAGCAGCCGCGCGTCCTGCACCAGCAGCATGCCGATCTCCAGCCACTGCTTCTGGCCGTGCGCGAGCGTCCCGGCAAGGTCCGCGGCCCGCTCGGCCAGACCAATGGTCTCCAGCGCGGCGGCGATCTCGTCGGGCACACCCCGGCGACGGCGGGCCAGGGTCGCCCAGCTGCGCCGGGCGCCCGCCGCGATGTCGAGGTTCTGCAACACCGACAGCTCCTCGAAGACCGTCGAGGTCTGGAAGGTTCGCCCGATGCCGAGCCGACTGATCCGGTGCACCGGCCGGCCGAGCAGTTCCTCGTCACCGAACCGGACCGAGCCGGTGGCCTTGACCAGGCCGGTGATCGCGTCGACCAGTGTGGTCTTGCCGGCGCCGTTCGGCCCGATCAGGAACCGGATGTCGCCGGCGGGCACCTCCAACGAGACGCCGTCCACTGCGGTGAAACCGTCGAAGCTGACCCGCACGTCACGGACGGACAACCCGTCCAACCGCTCGCCGCTCATGCCGCCGGCACCTCCGTCCGTTCGGCGCGTCGTCGGCCCAGTGACAGCCACCCGCGCCGCAGCGGCTGCGCGGAGACGTCGCGGCGGCGGGCCAACGCCCACAGCGACGCCAGGCCGCCGGGAAGGAACGCCACCACGACCACGAAGAGCAACCCCTGCAGGTACGTCCAGGTGCCCGGGAAACGCTCGGAGAGGGCGGTACGCGCCCAGGCCACCGCCACCGCGCCGAGCACCGGCCCGAGCAGTGTCGCCCGGCCGCCCACCGCGACGCCGATGACGAACTCGATCGACGGGACGATGCCGATCAGCGCGGGCGAGATGATGCCCACCGCCGGCACGAACAGCGCCCCGGCCAGCCCGGCCATGCCCGCCGCCACCACGTACGCCACCAGCTTGACCGACGCCGGGTCGTAGCCCAGGAAGCGGACCCGTTCCTCACCGTCGCGGACCGCCACCAGCAACTCGCCGTAACGGCTGTGGATGAGCTGACGGGTCAGCGCGAGCAACGCCAGCAGCGTCCCGGCGATGATGAAGTACACCATCCGCTGGTTGACCGGGTCGTCCAGGTCGTAGCCGAAGAAGCCCTTGATGTCGGTGAGCCCGTTGGTGCCACCCGTGGTGCCCTGCTGGCCGATCAGCAGGATCACCATCGCGGCGGCGAGCGCCTGACTGAGGATGGCGAAGTACGCGCCGCGCACCCGGCGACGGAAGACCAGCGAGCCGAGCCCGAAGGCGACGATCATCGGCAGCAGCACCGTCGCGGGCAGCGCGAACCACGGGCTGGCGAACGGCCGCCACCACAGCGGCAGCTCGTCGAGTTGCCCGTACAGCTGCATGAAGTCGGGCATCCCACCTGGACCCGCGTCGGCGAGCTTGAGGTGCATGGCCATCGCGTAGCCGCCGAGGCCGAAGAAGACGCCCTGGCCGAGCGTGAGCATCCCACCCCGGCCCCAGGCGATCCCGATGCCGACCGCGACCATGGCGACGCAGAGGTACTTGGCGAGCAACGCCAGCCGGAAGTCCGACAACACCAGCGGGGCGACGGCGAACAGCAGCGCCGCGCCGAAGGCGAAGCCGGCCAGCGTCCGCATCCGTGAGCGGCCGGCGGGGCGGCCCGGTGGTACGGCGCCGGCAGGCGCCGGGCGGACGGCGGTGTCGGGTGGCGCGGGGGTGACGGCTGTCATGCGAGGCTCCTGGTCCGCAGGGTGAACAGGCCCTGTGGCCGCCACTGGAGGAACGCGACGATCGCCACGAACACGATCACCTTGGCGACGCTGAGGGTGGTCAGGTACTCCCCGGTGGCCTGGAGCACGCCGAGGGCGAAGGCGACGATCACACTGCCCTTGAGCTGGCCGATCCCGCCGACCACGACGACCAGGAAGGCGTCGATGATCAGGTTGGTGCCCATGGTCGGGCCGATCGGGCCGAGCAGGGTGAGGGCCACCCCGGCGAGCCCGGCCAGGCCGGAGCCGAGGAAGAAGGTCGTCCGGTCGACCCGGGAGGTGGCGATACCGGAAACGGCGGCGAGGTCGCGGTTCTGCACCACAGCGCGGATCCGACGCCCGAGCGGGGTGAGTCGCAGCGCCAGGGTGAGCGCCGCGACGGCGGCCAGCGCCAGGGCCAGGATGAACAGCCGGTTGTTGGCGATGGTCAGCCCGCCGGGCAGCGCCACGTTGCCGGTGAGCAGCTCGGGCGCGCGGGTCTGCACGTTCGGGCTGCCGAAGATGTCCCGGGCCAGTTGTTGCAGGATCAGTGACACACCCCAGGTGACCAGCAGGGTGTCCAGTGGCCGGGCGTAGAGCCGGCGGATGAGCAGCACCTCCAGCAGGACACCCATGGTGCCGGCGACCACGAACGCCACCGGCAGCGCGACCGCCAGCGACAGGCCCGCGCCGGTGATGCTCTGTTGCAGAACGTAGGTCGTGTACGCGCCGGCCATGATGAACTCACCGTGCGCCATGTTGATCACGTTCATCTGGCCGAAGGTCAGCGCGAGGCCGAGCGCGATGAGCAGCAGCACCGCGCCGATGCTGATGCCGGTGAAGAGTTGACCGAAGAGGACTGTCACGGTGGGTACTCCGAACTGCTGGTCGGGTGGCCCGGGCAGAGCGCGCGGCAACGCGTTCCGCCCGGGCCGGCGTCGTCAGCTCAGGCCGCTCGCCCACGGGTAGGTCTTGAGGTACGGGTCCGGTGCGACAGGCTTGCCCGAGTTCCACACCTCGGTGATCAGGCCGTCCGCGCCGATCTTGCCGATCCGGGCGGTCTTGGCGATGTGCTGGGTCTTGCCGTCGACGGTGACCAGACCCTCCGGCGCGTCGAAGGTGATCCCGTCCGAGGCGGAGCGGACCTTCTCCACGTCGAAGGCGCCGGCCTTCTCGACCATCGCCTTCCACAGGTGCACGCCGACGTACGCGGCCTCCATCGGGTCGCTGGTCGGCTTGTCCGCGCCGTACTTCGCCTTGTACGCGGCCACGAACTTCGAGTTCGCCGCACCCGGGGTGGTCTGGTAGTAGTTCCAGGCCGTCAGCTGGCCCTCCAGGTACTGGGTGCCGATGCCCTTGACCTCTTCCTCGGCGATCGACACCGACACCACCGGCATCGCGGCGGCGCTCAGACCCGCCGACTTGTACTCCTTGAAGAAGGCCACGTTGCTGTCACCGTTGAGCGTGTTGAACACCGCGTCCGCGCCGGACGATTTGACCTTGTTGACGATGGTGCCGAACTCGGTGGAGCCCAACGGCGCGTAATCCTCACCCAGCACCGTCATCCCGTTCGCGGCCGCGTACGCCTTGATGATTTTGTTGGCGGTCCGCGGAAAGACGTAGTCACTACCGACCAGATAGACCGACTTCGCGCCCTGCGACTTCAGGTAGTCCAGCCCGGGAACGATCTGCTGGTTGGTCGTCGCTCCGGTGTAGAAGATGTAGGGCGACTGCTCAAGTCCCTCGTACTGCACCGGGTAGAACAGCAACGCCTTGTTCTTCTCGAACACCGGCTTGACCGCTTTGCGGCTGGCCGACGTCCAACAGCCGAAGACGGCCGCCACCCGGTCCTCGGAGATGAGCTTCTCGGCCTTCTCCGCGAAGGTGGGCCAGTCGGAGGCGCCGTCCTCACCGACCGGCTGGATCTTCTTGCCGAGGACGCCGCCGGCCGCGTTGATCTCATCGACGGCGAGCATGATGGAGTCGCGGACGGTGACCTCGCTGATCGCCATGGTCCCGGAGAGCGAGTTGAGCAGGCCCACCTTGACGGTGTCGCCGGAGACGTCGGCGGTGACGCCGGCCGCGCCGCCCTCGTCGGTGGTCTTGCTGCCGCACGCGGTCAACGCGGCCGCGGCGACCAGGGTCATGGCACCCGCCAGGATGCGGCGGCCCCGGAATAATGACATCTACTCTCCCTGCGGTGCACTCAAGTGGCGAAAGGACGGTCGGTGCGGTCCGATGGAGCTGACGTGGGCGGTGCCAAGGTCGACGGGTGGACGCCGCGCAGGGCACCGGATCGGATATGGGCACCGAAAGCGTCGACCGGCATGATTGCGTGGGTGTTTCCCAGTCCTTAATTGACTGTTTCCGAGGGACCGCCGAGGCGCGCACGAAAAACGGCCGACACCGTTGGGGAGGAAACGGTGTCGGCCGTTCGGAAAGACGCAGAATAAGTGCCACCACAATGGTCGACGGACGAATCCGCCAACAGTGGGCACACAATGGCGAGATCTGACCCCGTGGCCAGATACTTCACGCAGGAAGCATCTTAGGACGGGATCGGGTGGCGCTGTCAAGGGTCGGGTGGGCCGACTGCCGTGCCCGCTTCAGAGCTGGGCGAGCACTGTGAAGTCGAGCCCGTCGGCCTCGGCCAGGTAGATGCGCTGCCGGACGTGCCGCTGACGCAGCCGCAACCGCCCACGTGGGCCCTGATAGGCGACCGTGTCGGCGGCCGTCTCGATGGCCCGCACGTCGAGGGTGCGGGCCTGGCCGATCAGCGCGGCGAGCAGCATGACGCCCTCGTAGCAGGACTCCCCCAGGCTGCCCAGCGGCGGCGCCTCCACCCCGAAACGCCGCGCGAACTCGCCGTGGAAGTCGAGATTCTCCTGGGTGACCAGCCCGGCGAAGAAACCCGCCGTGCTGTACAGCCTCCGGGTCGCGCCGGCGCCGCTGGCCAACAGCATGTTCTCGTCCATGAGGGTGCTCAGCCGCAGGCAGCGCTGGTCCAGACCGGATCGGGCGAACGCGCGGTTGAACCGCACCGCGTCGGCACCGACCAGCAGCATCAACACAGCGTCCGCGTCACTGTGCTCGATGCGGCGCAGCACCTCGGTGAAGTCGTGCGCGTCCAACGGCAGGAAGTGCCGGCCCACCACCTGCCCGCCGCCGCGCAGCGCGTACCGCTGCGCCGCCCGCGACGTACGGCGCGGCCACACGTAGTCGTTGCCGACCACGAACCAGCGGCGCACACCCTGTTCCCCGGCGAGCAGCCGCATCGCGGGCCACAACTGGGCATCCGGTGTCTCGCTGGTCAGGAAGACCCCTTCGGTGCGTTCGCCGCCCTCGTAGAGTGCGGTGTAGACGTACGGCACCCGGTGCGCGACGCGGGGCGCCAACGCCTGGCGCACCGAGGAGATGTGCCACCCCGTCACCCCCTGCACGGCCCCCACCGACACCAACGCCTCGACCTCGGCGGCCACCTCGGCCGGCGGTGCGCCACCGTCGACCAGCACCAGGCGGACCTCCCGGCCCAGCACACCACCGCACCGATTGATCTCCTCGACCGCGAGCTGCGCGCAGAGTTCACAGGTGGGGCCGAACATGCCGGCCGGCCCGCGCATCGGATAGACCAGCGCGATGCTGACCACGGCACGGTCGACGGTCAGCCACGGCGGTGCCGGCGCGGACATGAGCACATGATTGCCCGGCCTACGACGGAAGACCAGCGCTCACCACTGACCGGGACGACTCGCTACCATGACAGGGCCACCGGACCAGGGAGTTTCATGTCAAACGTGCCCGGGGCGCCAGCCGACCTGCTGCGCTCGCTCACCCGCGCCGAACGGCTGCTCTCCCGCCGGCTGGGCGCTGTTCTGGCCGACGACGCGATCAGCATCGAGGCGTGGAGGGTGCTCTGCCTGCTCGCCGACGGCCAGGGTCACCCGATGAGCGAGGTGTCCGCCGAGGCGTCGCTGCCGCCGGGCACCCTCACCAAGCTGGTCGACCAACTCGTCGACCGCAATCTCGTCTTCCGCCGGATCGATCCGATCGACCGCCGACGGATCCGGGCGTACCTGACGGCTCGGGGCCGCCGTGAGCACGCCCGCCTGGACGAGCGGGTCCGGGCCAGCATCGCCGAACTGGGCATCGCCGAACTGGGCATCACGGAGATGGGCATCACGGAGATGGGCGTCGCGGAGACCAGCGAGGCGGGCATGCCCCCGGCCGCCAACCTCGTACGCCAGCTCGACGACCTGATCGGCCGCCTCGATCCGGTCCGGCAGCGAGTGCACGCCGACGCGGCCGGCCCACACCGCTGACCCCCTTCCCCGCTCCCCCGCTCCCCCGCTCCGGGCTCCGAGCTCCCCGGTCCGGGCTCCGGGCTCCGAGGTCCGGGCTCCGGGCTCCGAGCTCCGGGCTCCGGGCTCCGGGCTCCGGGCTCCGGGCTCCGGGCTCCGGGCTCCGGGCTCCGAGCTCCGGGCTCCGGGCTCCGGGCTCCGGGCTCCTAGGTCCGAGCTCCGAGCTTCCGTGCGTTCAGGCGTTCGGGCGTTCGGGCGTTCAGCGTTCGGGCGTTCGGACGTTCGGGCGTTTGGACGTTCGGGCTTGCGGACATTCGGGCTTGCGGGGCGTTCGGCACGGCCTTGAGCGCGGCCCGACCACCCGCCCCACACGGCAGAGAGCGTGATGTCTGTGAGTCATCACGATGACTCACAGACATCAGGCTCTCTGGAATGTCCGCCGGCCGGCACCGTCGTGCTCTGCACCAACCTGGCCTCGGGAACGGTCTCGCCGAGGCCGATCACCCTCGGCCGCCGCGGGTGACACGGGCCATGGCGGCGCCGCGCAGGGCCAGGACGGCATCGCACCAAGACCGCCAGGACCAGCAACCGCCAGGACCAGCAACACCGCCAGGACCAGCAACCGCCAGGACCAGCAGGACCGACAGGCGGCCCGGTAGCGGCTCCTCAGACCGTTAGGTGGGCGCGCAGGGTGTGCGCGTCGGGAGCGGTGGCCGTCCACAGTGTTGCCGGGCCGCCGGCCAGCGGCAGCCGGGCGACACTGCCCTCGACCGTTGGAGGTTCGGCGGGTCGCGACGGATCGACCACCAGCAGCGATCCGGTGGCCGGTGCACCGCCGAGCACCGCCGGGCCGGCCCAGCCCGGCGCGTGCGGTCCCACCGCGAGGGACTGGCGCAGCAGCGGTCGACCCGCGTAGTCGACCTGGGTGTGTACGACGGCGCCGCCGGGTGCCTCGCCGTACCGGCCGCAGATCAGCTCGTCGCGCCACCGCAGGCTCGCGCCGGCGGCCAGCTCGATCCGGGACTCGGCGAGGTGCGCGCAGCCGGCCGCCGCGACCAACTGTTCCGGAAGCCAGTGCAGCGTGGCGCCGGCGTGCACCACCCCCCGAACCGCCATCCGGGAGACGGCACCCGCGCGACCCGGTAGGGCGATCGACGCAGCGACGCTGTGCACCCGGACGGCCGCGCCCGGCCCGACCTCGATCTCCAGGCGCAGATCGTCCCCGGCGAGCGGCCCGGCCGCCCCGCCGACGAGGTGCACAGTGGCGACACCACCGTCGGTCGGGGTCTGGCGCAGCAGCAGCGGCGTTTCGCCGTGCAACTCGACCAGGGCCGTACCGCCCCGGCCGTCCGCCCGGGCGACCAGTCGAGCGAGCGCTCGCATCAGGCCGGGCCGACCGGCACGGCCAGTGGGTGCAGGGCGGCGTGGTGGGCCAACTCGTGCCGGATCCAGTCCGCGACCGACGTTGCCGTGGGGTCTCCCACGATGGACAGGAAGAGGGTCGGCAGGTCGCCGCGCCGGGCCCGCGCGTCACGATCCATGACGGCGAGGTCGGCACCCACCATCGGCGCGAGGTCGGTCTTGTTGATCACCAGAAGGTCGGCGGCGGTGACCCCCGGCCCGCCCTTGCGGGGCACCTTGTCCCCGCCGGCCACGTCGACCACGAAGATCTGCCGGTCGACCAGCCCCCGACTGAAGGTCGCTGTCAGGTTGTCCCCACCGCTCTCCACCAGGACGAGGTCCAACGGGCCGACCGCCTCGGCCAGTTCGTCGACGGCGTCCAGGTTGGCGCCGATGTCGTCGCGGATCGCTGTGTGCGGGCAACAACCGGTCTCCACCGCGCGGATCCGGGCCGGGTCCAGCACGCCGGCCCGCCGGAGGAAGTCGGCGTCCTCGGTCGTGTAGATGTCGTTGGTCACCACGCCGAGCCGCAACTCGTCGGCGAAGGCACGGCAGAGCGCGGCCACCAGTGCCGTCTTGCCGGAACCGACCGGGCCGCCGATGCCGACCCGCAGCGCACGGCCGGCACGCGCCAACGGCGGATGGGGGTCCACCCCCGGCTCCGGGTGAGTGTGCGGAACGGTTTCGTCGTGGGGTGGCGTGGCCGGCGGCGGCGTGGCCGGCGGCGGCGTGATCGGTTCGACGGCGGGCACAGCGCTCGGCACAACGGTCTCAGGACGCAAAGAGACGCACCTCCCAGGTGGCATGGATTTCGGCATGGATGTCGGCGAGTGGAGCGGCGGCGGCCGGCAGCCGCTCCGGTGGGTCATCGGCGGCCCGCGCCGCGTCGGCGGCCGTGCCGTCGCAGGCATCGGCCAGGCCGACCAGCAGGGACTGGACCTGGTACGGGTCGAGGCCGAGCAGACGTACGCCGGCACTGGCCGCCCCGGTCAGCGTTCCGTACGCGGCGATCGTGGCGGTCTCCACGCGGGACAGCCCGGCCGCGGCGCAGAGCAGCCCGAGCACCAGCGGTTGGTGTACGCCACCGGGCCCCACGGGCAGGTCGGCGAACGGTGCGTCCGGCCAGATGGTCCGCCCGGCTCGTAGCAGCGCCCGGCCCTGCCGGCGCGAGACCGCCCGCAACGCCGGGGCGGCGGTACGCGCGTCCAGCTCCGCGTCGAGCCGAGCCAGCGCCCCCGACCGAGCGGTGGACCCGGCCGGTGCCCCAGCGCCGACGGCGGACCCGGCCGGCGCGTCCGATGGTCGGGCGGACCGGGCCGGGTGCGCCGAGCCGACCGTCTCGGGCATCGCCACCCGGTGTGCGGCCGCCGCGAACGCCGCGCCGACCAGACCGGCGGTGGCCAGCCGTCCGGCCAGGAACGCCTCCAACGAGGCCAGGTCGGTGACGCGGCCGGCGGCGACGGCCGCCTCCAGACCACCGGAGTGCGCGTGGGCCCCGGCCGGGAAGCGTCCGTCGGCCAACAACAACAGCAGGCTCGGCGTCGCCATCAGAACAGGAAGTACCGCTGGGCCATCGGCAGCCGGGTCACCGGGTCCGGTTCCACCACCTGCCCGTCGATCCGCACGGTGAAGGTGTCCGGGTCCACCTCGATGCGCGGCATCGCGTTGTTCTCCGGCAGGTCGGCCTTGCCCCGCGACCGTACGTCGCTCACCGGCACCACCCGGCGACGCACGTCCAGGCGGAGCCCGGCGTCCAGGGCCGCCGGGGCCACGAAGGCCAGGCTGGTGGCGGCGGCCGCGTTGCCGTACGCCCCGAACATCGGCCTCGGCAGCATCGGCTGCGGTGTCGGGATGGAGGCGTTGGCGTCGCCCATCTGGGCGTAGGCGATCATGCCGCCCTTGAGGACCAGGAGCGGTCGTACGCCGAAGAACGCCGGGTCCCAGAGCACCAGGTCGGCGAGCTTGCCCGGCTCGACCGAGCCGATCTCCTGTTCCAGCCCGTTGGCCATCGCCGCGCAGATGGTGTACTTCGCCACGTACCGTCGGGCCCGGTGGTTGTCGGCGGGCCCGTCGCCCGGCAGCGCGCCGACCCGGTCCTTCATCACGTGGGCGCTCTGCCAGGTCCGCATGATCACCTCGCCGACCCGACCCATCGCCTGCGAGTCGGAACCGATGATGGAGATGGCGCCGAGGTCGTGCAGCAGGTCCTCGGCGGCCATCGTGGACGGTCGGATCCGGCTTTCGGCGAAGGCCAGGTCCTCCGGCACTGACGGGTTGAGGTGGTGGCAGACCATCAACATGTCCAGGTGCTCGGCCAGGGTGTTCGCGGTGTACGGCCGGGTCGGGTTGGTCGACGACGGCAGCACGTTCGGTTCGCTGGCAACGGTGATGATGTCCGGCGCGTGCCCGCCACCGGCTCCCTCGGTGTGGTACGAATGGATCGCCCGGCCACCGATCGCCCGCAGGGTGTCGGCGACGAACCCGGCCTCGTTGAGCGTGTCGGTGTGGATCGACACCTGGACCCCGGACGCGTCCGCCACCCGCAGGCAGGCGTCGATCGCCGCCGGTGTGGTGCCCCAGTCCTCGTGCAGCTTGAAACCGCCCGCGCCGGCCCGCAACTGTTCCCACAGGGCCTCGCTGGAGACGGTGTTGCCCTTGCCGAGCAGCAGCACGTTGACCGGCATCGTGTCCAGCGCCTCGTGCATCCGGGCCAGGTGCCAGGCGTTCGGGGTGACGGTCGTCGCGCGGGTCCCCTCGGCCGGCCCGGTGCCGCCGCCGACCATCGTGGTGATGCCGCTGGCCAGCGCCTCGGTGACGATCTGCGGGCAGATGAAGTGCACGTGGGTGTCGACAGCGCCGGCGGTGAGGATCCGCCCGTTGCCCGCGATCACCTCGGTCGACGGGCCGATCACCAAATCGGGGTGGATACCGGGCATGGTGTCCGGGTTGCCGGCCCGGCCGAGCGCCACGATGCGCCCGTCGCGCAGCCCCACGTCGGCCTTGACCACGCCCCAGTGGTCGAGCACCACCGCGCCGGTGATGACGGTGTCCAGTGCCCCCTCGGCGCGGGTGGCACGGGACTGCCCCATCGACTCGCGGATCACCTTCCCGCCGCCGAAGACCGCCTCGTCGCCGCCCACGCAGTGGTCGGTCTCCACCTCGATCAGCAGGTTGGTGTCGGCCAGTCGGATCCGGTCGCCGGTCGTCGGCCCGTACAGGTCGATGTAGCGGTCGCGCCGCACGGCGCTCACCGCGGCGACCCGTCGGCCGTGACCGCGTGCGGCGCCGGGTCCAACGGTCCCGCGCACTCTGCGCGCAGGCCCGGCACGACGCGTGCGCCGCCGAGTGGTACGAGGTCGACGCTGCGGTTGATGCCCGGCTCGAACCGGACGGAGGTTCCGGCCGGAACGGCGAGCCGTTGCCCCCAGGCCGCGCCCCGGTCGAACGACAGCGCCGGGTTGGCTTCGGCGAAGTGGTAGTGCGAGCCGACCTGTACCGGGCGGTCGGCGGTGTTGACCACGAGCACCGTGGTCACCGGACGACCCACGTTGATCTCGACCGGGTCCGCCGCCGGCAGGATCTCCCCGGGGATCACGGGATCGGGTGGTGCACCGTCACGAGCTTGGTGCCGTCCAGGAAGGTCGCCTCCACCTGCACCTCCCTCAGCAGCTCGGGGATGCCGTCCTGGACGTCGTCGCGACCGAGCACCGTCCGGCCGGCCGACATCAGGTCGACCACCGACCGCCCGTCGCGGGCCCCTTCGAGGAGGAACGCGGTGATCACCGCGACGGCTTCGGGGTAGTTGAGGCGCAGGCCGCGTTCGCGGCGGGCGCGGGCGACATCGGCCGCGACGTGGATGAGCAGGCGGTCCTGCTCGTGCGGGCTGAGGAACACGGGCTCTCCCGGTGGGGTCGGCGTGCCCGGCTCGTCGTCGGCTCCGCACGGAGCCACGCCGGGCATCAGCGCCCGGGGACGAGCTGGGAGTCACACGACCGCCGGGTCACCGCCGACGGGGCGACCCGGGACTCCACCATCCCGGCCCGCACGACGGGCAACCGGCGGTGTCGGGTCGGATGCGGACCGCACCGCCCACCGCTGACCAGACCGTAGAGGATCACCACCGACCGAGGCAACAGTCCAACGCGGACGGCCCGCGTACCCGCGTGTCCTGATCCCCGGCAACGTGCGATCCGGTGAGAGCATGACCTGGGCGGGCTTTCCGTCGTCCCGGTCGGGCCTCGGCGCGATCGGCACCGACAACCGGGGAGGCACCTGATGCAGGAGTCAGCACCTGCGGCGAACGCTGACGGTGAACGCCGGCTGCGGACGCTAACAGTGGTCGGGGTGGCGGCCAACGTCCTCGGTGTGGTCACTGCGGTGGAGGGCGTGTTGCGCCGGGACGCGCTGCTGGTCGCCCTCGCCCTGACCGCGGTTCTGCTGCTCGGCGGATTCTGGTTCTGGTACCAACGCACCCGGCTGGCGATCGCGCTGCTCGCGCTCGGTTGTGTGCTGCTCGGCGGCGTCGTGGCGACGCAACTCGGCCGCGAGTCGACGCCGCCACCCGTCGCCGGCGGCACGTCGACGCCCACACCGTCGACATCGGGCGGCGCTTCCCCGCCGAGCACCGCCGTCACCCCGTCTCCGGCGCCAGCCACACCAACCGCCAACGGTGCGGGCGTGGTCGACCCGGACGCGCCACGCGTCCTCGTGGACCGCAGCGTGGTGCTGCCGCGCGGCGCGGCGATCGACGTCGATCGGCCGGATCAGCAGGTCGTCGCGAAACACACCGACGGGGCCACCGACGGGCTCGACCTGTACCACGACTGGGCGGACATCCGGTCGGACAACATCCAGGTGGCCAACCCGCCGAACGTGTACCAGTACTCCGGCGGCGACCCCCGAGAGGCGTACCCGGTCTGCGCCGTCGACGGCCTCGGGTCGGCGCGGGCGTCGTTCACGCCGGGGGCGGACTTCTGCTTTCGCACGTCGGAGGGGCGCGTCGGCTTCGCTACCATCGCCCCGCCCAACAAGGATCAGGTGTTCGTCGTCCACGTCGTGGTCTGGGACGCCACCGGCGCCTGAGGTCGGGGCGCGGGACGGCTGTTCCGGTGCGGGGCAGGCAGGGGATGATCACCGGATGACGGCGACGAGGGGTACCCGCGCACTGCTCGGTGTTCTGTTCCTGGCGGCGGCCACGGTTGGGGCGTGGATCCTCTGGCTGGGCTGGGACACCCGGTACACGGTCGACGCGCAGACCGGCGCGAGCAGTGGCCCGTACGAGCCGTGGCAGGTGATCGGTTGTGTGGTGACGCTCGTGCTGCTGGCCGCGCTCGCCGGGACGCGGCTCAGCCCGTGGCTGGTGGCGCCGGTGATGACTGTGGCGTTCACGGCGGTCTGGTCGTGGCGGGCCGCAGGGACCGACGACAGCGGATTGTGGGCGGTCGGGGCGGTTCTGGTGCTGGTCGGGATGGCGGTCGGCAGCGCCCTGGCGAGCCTCGTCGGGCGGCGGGTCGGCCAGCGGTTCGCCGGCCGATCCGTCTAGGGACGACCCATCGCCCTGTGAGCGCCGAAATGCTACGAAGGGGAGGTGCCTGACCTGACAAGCTCCCCTGGTGCCACGTCCCTGGAAACTCCGCGGCTGCTGTTGCGCCGCATGCGAAGCGACGATCTGGACGGGTTCGCCGCGGTCAACGCGCAGCCCGAGGTGATGCGCTACATCCATGACGGCCGCACCCTGGACCGGGCCGCGACCGCGGAGCGTCTGGCCACCTATCAGCGGCACTGGGACGAGCACGGCTTCGGCCTGTACGCGGTGGAGGTCAGAGAGACCGGCGAGTTGGCCGGTTTCACCGGACTGGCGGTGCCGACCTTCCTGCCCGAGATCATGCCGGCCGTGGAGATCGGCTGGCGGCTCGGCCGCGCGTACTGGGGTCGGGGCCTGGCCACCGAGGCTGCCCAGGCCGTTGTCGCCCACACTCGTGCCGCGCTCGACCTGCGGCGGCTGGTCAGCATCCACGTCGTCGGCAACGAGGCGTCCGCGCGGGTGATGGTCAAGATCGGCATGTCGCTGGAGCGCGAGACCGTGCAGCCGGACACCGGCCGCCAGGTCCGGGTCTACGCGATGGACCTGTAGGCGGCGGTGGCGTCGGTTGCCGCGGGTCGGCCAGTCAGCGGGCTCCGGCGGGCTGCGGCGTTGGCACGCCGGCGAACGGGACGTCGACGTGGTCGGCGGCCCCTGGCTGGCCGTCGGGGTGCCGCCACAGCCCACTGTCGCGCAGGATCGGCAGCACACCCTCACCGAACCAGTACGCCTCCTCCAGGTGCGGGTAGCCGGAGAGGATGAACTCGTCGATGCCGAGTGCGTGGTATTCCGCGATCCGGTCGGCGACCTCGGCGTGGCTGCCCACCAGCGCGGTGCCGGCCCCTCCCCGGACCAGCCCGACGCCGGCCCACAGGTTGGGCGAGACCTCCAGGCTGTCGCGGGAGCCGCCGTGCAGGTCGAGCATCCGGCGCTGCCCCTCGGACTCACTGCGGCGTAGCCCGTCCTGCACCGCCCGAACGTCGGCCTCGTCCACGCCGTTGAGCAGGCGGCGCGCCTGCGCCCACGCCTCGTCGGAGGTGTCGCGGGTGATGACGTGCAACCGGATGCCGAAGCGGAGTTCCCGCCCGGCGCGGGCGGCCAGCGCTCGGACCCGCTCCAGTTTTTCGGCGACCAGGGCCGGTGGCTCGCCCCAGGTGAGGTAGACGTCGCTGTGGCGTACCGCCACCGGGAGGGCGGCGGCGGAGGACCCACCGAAGTAGACGGGCGGCACCGGGTCGGGCAAGCGGTGCAGCCGTGCCTGTTCGACGCGGACGTGGGTGCCGTGGTGGTCGACGGTCTCGCCGCGCCACAGCGCACGCACCACGTGCAGGAACTCGTCGGCCCGCGCGTACCGGGCGTCCTTGTCCAGGAAGTCGCCGTAGGCCCGCTGCTCCTGCGACTCACCGCCGGTGACCACGTTGAGCAGCAGTCGGCCCCGGGACAACCGCTGGAAGGTCGAGGCCATCTGGGCGGCGAGCGTGGGGGCCAGCAGCCCGGGCCGGAAGGCGACCAGGAACTTGAGCCGCTCGGTGACCTCGGTGAGCATCGCGGTGCTGAGCCAGGCGTCCTCGCACCAGGCGCCGGTCGGGGTGAGCGCGCCGACGAAGCCGAGTTGCTCGGCGCTGCGGGCGATCTGCCCGAGGTACGCCACGCTCGCCGGGCGGGCGCCTCCGGCGGCGCCTGTCGGTACGCCGTGGCCGCCGCCGACGATGTCCCGGCTGTCGCCGTTGGTGGGCAGGAACCAGTGGAAGGTGAGGGTCATCGGGGCTCTTTCCTCCAGCGGGGGCGGTCGGCGCACGCGGCGAGGCGGGCACCTCCTGAGGGGTGGGACGATCCCGTCGACAGCCTACCCATAAAACCTATCGGGTTAGTAGGCTACTGCCGGCGCCGACACCTGTCGATGCGCCGCCGTCCGCCTGCCCCCGACCCGAGGAGCCGCCATGCCCACCCCGCCGACGAGCCGTCCCCCGCAACGCCGCCTCCTGACGGCCGTGCTCACCACAGTGGCGCTGCTCGCCACGGTCGCGGTGAGCGCGTGCGGCGGGTCCGCCGATGCGGGCGGCGCGAAGGACAAGCTCCGGATCGGCTACCAGCGCTTCGGCGGGTTGAGCCTGGTCAAGGCGCGCGGCGCCGCACCGGATGTGGAGTGGTCGCTGTTCGAGAGCGGCCCCGCGCTCACCGAGGCGCTCAAGGCCGGCTCCATCGACATCGGACAGGTCGGCGAGGCGCCGCCCGTCTTCGCCGCCGCCGGGAAGATCCCGTTCTCCGTCATCGGCACCTCGGCACCGATTCCGCAGGGCGAGGCCGTGCTGGTCAAGGCCGACCGGGGCTACCGCAGCTTCGCCGACCTCAAGGGCAGGACGGTGGCCCTCAACAAGGGGTCCAACGTGCACTGGCTGCTGGTGCGGCTGCTGGAGGCGAACAACATGACGTTGAAGGACATCCAGGTCAAGTACCTCAAGCCCGCCGAGGGGCGGCCCGCGTTCGACGGCGGCCAGATCGACGCCTGGGTGATCTGGGACCCGTACTTCGCCCTGGCCGAGCAACCGGGGGTCCAGGTGCTCGCCGACGCGACCGGCCTGGCCAGCAACCGCGAGTACGTCCTGGCGACGCCCCGGGCGCTCGACAAGCGGACTGACGACATCCGGGCATTCCTCCAGCGCTACCGCGAGGTGACCGACTGGGGCATCGCCCACCCCGAGGAGCGAGCCAGCACCCTCGCGCCGGAGCTGAAGATCCCGCAGGACGTCACCAGCCGCGCCCTGGCCCGCAGCGCCAAGCCCCTCGCCCCGGTCACCCCGGCCATCGGCGACGAACTTCAGGCCATCACCGACAGCTTCATCGCCCTGGAACTCATCCCGGGGCCGGTCGACCTCCGATCCCGGGTCGACGGCCGGTTCAACGAGGTGTTCCAGTGAGTCGTACCGGCCTCGTCGAGGCGCCCGACGAGGTCGCGGCGGCGGTGCCGGTCGTACCCCGTCGTCAGCGGCCGGCCCGGCGCTGGCGACGGGTACTGAGCCCGGTGGTGTTGGTCCTGGGGTGGGAGTTGGCCGCACGGACCGGGCTGCTGGCGGCCGAGAAGCTGCCCGCGCCCAGCGACGTCCTGGCCACCGGCTGGCGGCTGAGCCGGGACGGGACGCTCGGCATCCACCTGCTGGACTCCCTCACCCGGGCCGGGGCGGGTCTGCTGATCGGCGGTCTCCTGGCCCTGGTCCTGGGCACCGTGGCCGGGCTGCTGCGGCTCGGTGACGACCTGGTCGACCCGCCGGTGCAGATGGCCCGGATGCTGCCGCACCTCGGGCTGGTCCCGTTGCTGATCATCTGGGTCGGCATCGGTGAATCGCTCAAGATCAGCCTGGTGGCTCTGGGTGCGTTCTTCCCCATCTACTTCAACACCTACGCCGGCATCCGGGACATCGACGAGCGGCTGGTGGAGGCGGCCCGTACCTGTGGTCTGGGGCAGGCCGCCCGACTGCGCCACGTGGTGCTGCCCGGCGCGCTGCCGTCGCTCTTCCTCGGCCTACGGCTGGCGATCGGGGCGGCCTGGCTCAGCCTGGTGGTCGGCGAACAGGTCAATGCCCAGACCGGTATCGGCTTTCTGATGATGGAGGCCCGGGAGTTCAGCCAGACCGACGTTGTGGTGCTCGGCCTGCTCGTCTACGCACTGCTC
This sequence comes from Micromonospora sp. NBC_00330, assembly GCF_036136635.1. NCBI lineage: Bacteria > Bacillati > Actinomycetota > Actinomycetes > Micromonosporales > Micromonosporaceae > Micromonospora > Micromonospora sp. NBC_00330. Next base: position 1,959,226 of record NZ_CP108012.1, on the reverse strand, counting down.
GGGCTGATATCCGACAGTGCGCTGCGCGTCCTGGAGAGGAGGATGTTGACATGGCGTCGCGGACTGCGGGCCACCTGAACGGCACCGAGCCGGTGCTGACCGCCCACGCGGTGAGCCGGGCGTTCGGGCCGACGGTCGTGCTGGCCGGGGTCGACCTGACCATCGCCCGCGGTGAGGTGGTGGCCCTGCTGGGCGGCAGCGGTTCCGGCAAGAGCACGCTGCTGCGGATTCTCGCCGGGTTGGACGGCGAGGCCAGCGGGACGAGCGTCGTGCACGGCACCGCGGCCGTGGTCTTCCAGGAGCACCGGTTGCTGCCGTGGAAACGCGTGGCGGAGAACGTGGGGCTCGGCCTGTCCGGCGCGGACGGCCCGGGGCGGATCCGGCGGGCGCTGGCCGAGGTCGGTCTGGCCGAGCGGGATCGCGCCTGGCCGGCCGAGTTGTCCGGTGGGCAGGCGCAGCGGGTGGCAGTGGCGCGGGCCCTGGTCCGCGAACCGGACCTGCTGCTGCTCGACGAGCCGTTCGGCGCCCTGGACGCGCTGACCCGACTGCGGATGCAGATCCTGCTGCGCCGGTTGCGCGCCGAGCACGGCTTCGCCGCCCTGCTGGTCACCCACGACGTGGAGGAGGCGCTGCTGCTCGCCGACCGGATCCTGCTCCTCGACGACTGCCGCATCGCCGCGGAGCTGCCCGTCGACCTCGGCCCCACCCGTACGCCGGACGATCCGGCCTTCGGCGCGCTGCGCCGTCACCTGCTCGACCGACTGGGCGTTCCCACCACCTGACGAGCGGAGCTGTGATGACCCGCTGGACCCCCGACCCCACGTTCTACGCCTCGCCCCGGGAGGCGGTGACCGCACCGGCGGAGAAGCTCGCCTACGTGGCGGCCTTCGACCGGACAGCCAGTCGTCCGGACGCCATAGTGGTGCTGGACACCGACCCCGACTCCCCCGACTACGGCCGGGTAGTCGGCTGGACCGACCTGCCGTTCGTCGGTGACGAGCTGCACCACTTCGGCTGGAACGCATGCAGCAGCGCGCTCTGCCCGACCGCCCCGCACCCGCACGTCGAGCGGCGCTACCTGATCGTGCCCGGCCTGCGGTCGTCGCGCATCCACGTGCTCGACACCCAGCCCGATCCGCGCCAGCCGCAGATCGTCAAGGTGATCGGGGCGGAGGAGCTGGCGAAGCGGGCCGGCTACTCGCGGCCGCACACGGTGCACTGCGGCCCGGACGGCATCTACCTCTCGGCCCTCGGCGGCGCGGACGGCGCGGAGGGCCCGGGTGGCATCGCCATCCTCGACCACACCACGTTCGAGGTCCGCGGGGCGTGGGAGGCCGACCGGGGGCCGCAGTTCCTGGCGTACGACGTGTGGTGGCACCTGACCCAGGACGTGCTGGTCACCAGCGAGTGGGGCACCCCGTCGATGATCGAGGACGGCATCATCGGTGAGTTGCTGCTGGGTCGACGCTACGGGCACGCCATCCACTTCTGGGATCTCGCGAAACGCCGGCACGTCCAACGGGTCGACCTCGGTGACCAGTACCAGATGCCGCTGGAGCTGCGCCCGGCACACGATCCGACGAAGTCGTACGGGTTCGTCGGGGTGGTGATCAGCGTCGAGGACCTGTCCGCCTCGATCTGGCTGTGGCACCGTGACGGGGACGCCTGGGCGGTCACCAAGGTGATCGACATTCCGGCCGAGCCGGCCGATGCGGCAGACCTGCCCGACCTGCTCAAGCCGTTCGGGGCGGTGCCGCCGCTGGTGACCGACATCGACCTGTCGGTCGACGACAGGTTCCTCTACGTCTCCTGCTGGGGCACGGGTGAGCTCCGCCAGTACGACGTCACCGATCCGCTGCACCCGGTGCAGACGGGCTCGGTGCACCTCGGCGGGATCGTCCGCCGGACCGCGCACCCGTCCGCGCCGGACGAGGCGTTGGCCGGTGGCCCGCAGATGGTGGAGGTCAGCCGGGACGGCCGACGGGTCTACGTCAGCAACTCGCTCTACGGCGCGTGGGACGACCAGTTCTACCCCGACGGGGTGGGCGCCTGGCTGGCCAAGCTCGACGTCGACGTGGACGCCGGAGGGCTCACCCCGGATGAGCGGTTCTTTCCGCACGGGGACGAGTTCCGGGGCCTGCGGGTGCACCAGACCCGGTTGCAGGGCGGGGACGCCTCCTCCGACTCGTACTGCTATCCGTGACCGTCACCGCACTGGCGACGCTCGCCGCGCTCGGCGCGTTCCACGGTCTGAACCCGGCGATGGGTTGGTTGTTCGCTGTGGCCCGGGGCCTACAGGAGCGCAGCCGGTCGGCGTTGCTGCGCGCCCTGCCGCCGATCGCCGCGGGGCATCTCGCCTCGGTGGCCATCGTCGCCGCGTTGGTCGCCGCGACCCGGTCGGTGACGACGAGCAGCGCCCTCGCGGTGGTCGGTGGTGTGCTGCTGGTGGCCTTCGGGCTGTGGCGGCTGCTGTCCGAGCGGCACTTCCGTTGGGCGGGAATGCGGCTGTCAGCGGCGCAGCTCGCCGCCTGGTCGTTCCTGATGTCGTCGGCGCACGGCGCGGGGCTGATGCTGTTGCCGGTGCTGGTGGCCGAGCCGGTGCCCGGAGGTCACTCCGGGCACCTGGCCGCCGCGCCGGTGGGTGCGCTGTCCGGCCTCGCGGCGGCCGGGGTGCACACAGTCGCCATGCTCGGCGTCGCCCTCGCTGTGGCGCTGCTGGTCTACCAGGTGCTCGGGGTTGGTGTGCTGCGTCGGGCCTGGTTCAACGTGGACCGCCTCTGGGCCGGGGTGCTGGTGGCCGCGGGGTTGGTGACGCTGATCCGGGCGTGAGCGTCCATGTTGGAAACGTGTGATGTGTGATCTCATGTCGTGGTGATCACTCCGACTCCCCTCATGCGTCTGGTGGCCGGTGTGTGGGGGTTCAAGACCCTCGCAGTCGGCGTCGAACTCGGTCTGTTCACCCGGTTGGCCGGCGGGCGGACGATGACCGTCGAGCAGGCCGCCGCCGAGTTCGGGCTACCCGACCGGCCCGCGGACCTGTTGCTGGCCGCCAGTGCGTCGCTCGGCCTGTTGGAGAAGGCCGGCGACGGTTACCGCAACTCCGAGTTGGCCGAGCAGTTCCTGGTCGAGGGTCGCCCGTACTACTTCGGGGCGCAGGTCCGCTACTCGGACCTGCGCACCTACCTGCCCTGGCACCGCATCGGCGAGGCCCTGCGCACGGATCGACCGTTGACCTGGGACCCGGAGTCCCAGCAGTCGATGTTCGACACCGAGGACCCGCAGATGCTGGCGCAGTTCTGGGACGCGATGTTCTCCACGTCCAGCTTCACCGCCAGCGCGTTGGCCGACGCGTACGACTTCTCCGCGCATCGGCGGCTGCTCGACGTGGGCGGCGGTGCCGGCGCGTTCCCGATCGAGTTCTGCCGACGGCTGCCCGAGCTACGGGCCACCGTGCTGGACCTGCCGCACGTCTGCGTGCGGGCCCGGGAGCGGATCGCGGAGGCCGGCCTGACCGGGCGGATCGACGCGGTGGGCGGTGACTTCCTCGCCGACCCGGCGCTGCCGGACGGGCACGACGTCATCCTGCTCAGCATGATCCTGCACGACTGGGACGAGCCGACGAACCGGGAGTTGCTGGCCCGGTGCCACGCGGCGTTGCCGCCCGGCGGGGCGATCGTCGTCTGCGAGCTGCTGCTCAACGACGAACGCACCGGGCCGCCGGAGGCGGCCCTGATGGGGATGAACATGCTTGTCGAGACGGAGGGCGGCCGGAACTACTCGGGTGCCGAGTACGCGGCCTGGCTCACCGACGCCGGCTTCGTCGACGTGCGTACCGTGCCGTTCGACGCGCCCGGCGCCAACGGCGCAGTGGTCGCCCGCCGACCCTGACCGACGACGACACCCGGCCCCGGTGCGAACCGTGGGCCGGGTGTCGCGGCGCCTCACGGCGCTGGCGTCCGATCGGCTACCGGTACGGGTCAGGCGCGAGCCTTCGCCGGCTGCTTCATGAAGTCCATGATCGCCTTGTTGACCTCGTCGGCGTGGGTCCACGGGATACCGTGCGGCGCGCCCTTGAGCGTGATGAGCGTGCCGGTCGGCATCATCGGCCCGAGCCGCTGACCGGTCACCGGGTAGGGCAGCACCCGGTCCTGGTCACCCTGCACGATCAACACCGGAATGTTGATCTTCGGCAGGTCCTGGCGGAAGTCTTCCTGCCAGGCGTCCACGCTGTCGTGGGTGGCCTTACCGGAGGCCATCGCGCCGATCTGCCAGTGCGCCCGGTACGCCTCTTCGCTGACCCGCTTGCCCATGTTCTGGTCCGGGTTGAAGAACGCGTCGCAGAAGGACGTCAGGTAGGCGAACCGGTCCTTGATGATGGCATCCTGGAAGCCCTTGAAGAGGCTCCGGTCGACGCCCTCCGGGTTGTCGCTCGCCTTGGCCAGCATCGGCTGCAGCGGGCTGAGCACGACGGCCCGGCTCACTCGCTGCGAGCCGTAGTTGCCCAGGTAGCGAATGACCTCGCCGGTGCCCATCGAGTGACCGATCAGGGTCACCTCGTTCAGGTCCAGCTCGGTCATCAACACGTCCAGGTCGGCCGCGAACGTGTTGTAGTCGTACCCGAACGCCGGCTGGGCGGAGTTGCCGTAACCGCGGCGATCATAGGTGATCGTCCGGTATCCGGCGTTCTGCAGCGCCCGTGTCTCCTTCTCCCAGGTCGCACCGTTGAACGGGAAGCCGTGGATCAGCACCACCGGCTTACCGGAACCGTGATCCTCGTAATACAGGTCGATGGGCGCGGAGTTTTCCGTACCCACGGTGATGAAAGGCATGTTTGTCTCCTGCTCCGGTCTCGGGCTGTCGGACGCCCCGCGCTTTCCCGTCGGGTCGCCGGATATGCGGACCACCGAAGGCACCTCGGGAGCCGGCTCGACCACACACCTCCCCATCGACATTTATCAACCTCGTCGGTAGGGTCGCCGGTAGAAAGTTTCGGCGTACGGGAGGTGGGCATGCCCCGACGAAAGCGCGCGAGGGCCGCCGCGTTGGCCATCGGAGCGACCACTATCGCGCTGGGCGCCACGCCGGCCCAGGCCGACCCGGTGGTGCCACGGCACGCCATAGTGGTCTGCCAGAGCGCCAGCTTCTACGCCAACTACGACTCCGCAGGCGGGCCCACCGGCCTGAAGCGCACCCTCGGGTACGGCAACAAGATCGGCCACACGCCGGGGGCGCACCCGGTCTACAACGGGTGGGCGGCTTCCTTCGACTTCGGCCCGAACGACTGGGGTTACCTCCGCGCCGAGTGCATCGGTGGGTACGACTCATGGTGAGCAGACGTCGCGCCCTCGCCGGCCTGCTCGCCGCGATCGTCGCCGCCACCGTGACCCTGCCGTCCCCCGCGCAGGCCGCCAACGGCACCATCGGGGAACGGGAGACGGTGTGCGCCAGCGACCTGTTCGTCCGCACCCAGCCCGTCGGCGCCTGGATGGGCACCCTCTACCAGGGTCAGACGTTCCTGGTCGAAGGTCCTCGCAGCGGCGGCTACGTCTACGGGTTCGCCTACGGACACATCAACCGGCGCGGCTGGGTGCAGGACGGCTGGTTCTGCTGACCGTGCCCGATGGCGGGACAGGGGTGTCCTGATCGGGCCGTAACGGCCTAGCCTCGGGGGGTGAGCCTTCCGCCCCGGCTGCGGGCCGTCAGCGACCTGCACGTCGGGCACCCGCAGAACCGCGCGTTCGTGCAGGAGCTGCACCCGGACAACGACGGCGACTGGCTGCTCGTCGCCGGCGACGTCGCCGACCGGTTCGCCGACATCGAGTGGGCGCTCGGGCTACTGAGCAGCCGGTTCGCGCGGGTCATCTGGGCGCCGGGCAACCACGAGCTGTGGACGCCACCGCGGGACCCGGTCACGTTGCGCGGCGAGGAGCGCTACCGCGCACTGGTGCGGATGTGCCGGCGGCTGGGGGTGCTCACCCCGGAGGACCCGTACCCGGTGTGGGACGGCGACGGCGGCCCGGCCACCATCGCCCCGCTCTTCGTGCTCTACGACTACACGTTCCGGGTGCCCGAGGCACGCACCCAGGAGGAGTCGCTGGCCCTGGCGTACGCGGCCGGTGTGGTGTGCACGGACGAGGCCCTGCTGCACCCCGACCCGTACCCGAGCCGGGAGGCGTGGTGCGACGCTCGGGTCACCGAGACCGAACGCCGGCTGGCCGAACGCGACAGGGCGCTGCCGACGGTGCTGGTCAACCACTACCCGCTGGTGCGGGAACCCACCGACGTCCTGCGCTACCCGGTCTTCGCCCAGTGGTGCGGAACCGTCCGCACCAGCGACTGGCACCTACGCTTCGACGCCGCCACAGTGGTCTACGGACACCTACACATCCCCCGCACCACCTTCCACGACGGGGTGCGTTTCGAGGAGGTCTCCCTCGGCTACCCCCGCGAGTGGCAGCCTCGAGGACCGGTGCCAGACCCGGTCCGCACCATCCACCCGGCGGACGACGTGCGTCGGCGCTCGTCCGTCAGCGGGTGAGGCCGTCAGGTGCTGCGCAGCGGCCGGAACGCGGCCCGCACCTCGGCGGAAAAGAGTTCCGGCTCCTCCCACGCCGCGAAGTGCCCGCCGCGGTCAGCCTCGTTGAAGTACGCGATGCCGGGGTAGACCGCCTCGGCCCAGCTACGCGGAGCGGGCCAGAGCTCGCCGGGGAACGTGGTGAAGCCGACCGGAACGGTGACCGGCGGCGGAGCCTGACCGGCCGCCTGGGCCGCTGCTTGAAACCGCCCCTGCTCCCAGTACCACCGGGCGGACGAAGCACCGGTGCCCGTCAACCAGTACAGCGTGATGTTGTCGAGGATGCTGTCCCGGGTGAGACCGCCGGCCGGCTCACCGTCGAGGAACGCGCGGGAGATCTTGTAGTAGCTGTCCGTGTCGTGGTCGAGCATCCAGGCCGCCATCCCGACGGGCGAGTCCAGCAGCGAATAGCCGATCGTCTGCGGCCGGGTGGACTGCTCCAGGAAGTAGCCAAAACCGTCCATCGAGAACAGCGTGAGCGCGTCGAGCGCGGCGCGTTCCTGCTCGGAGTTCGCCGGCAACGTGTCCTTGATGCCGACCGCCCCGGCGAGCAGGTTGACGTGGATGCCGAGCAGCCCCTCGGGTGCTTGCCGCCCCATGGCGTCCGTGACGGCCGCGCCGACGTCGCCACCCTGTGCGACGTAGCGCGAATACCCGAGGCGGTCCATGAGTTTCGCCCACGCCTGCGCCATCCGCGCCGAATTCCAGCCAGGCTCGGTCGGCTCGCCGGAGAAGCCGTAGCCCGGCAACGACGGCAGCACCAGGTGGAACGCGTCCTCGGGCGTGCCGCCGTGCGCCGTCGGGTCGGTCAGCGGGCCGATGACCCCGAGCAGCTCGGCGACCGAGCCCGGCCAGCCGTGCGTCATGATCAGTGGCAGGGCGTTCTCATGCTGCGACCGTACGTGGATGAAGTGAATCTCGACGCCGTCGATGTTCGTCGTGTACTGCGGCAGCGAATTCAGCGTCGTCTCGCACGCACGCCAGTCGTAATCGGTGATCCAGTAGCGGGCCAACTCCTGGATCGTCGCCAGCTGCACCCCCTGGGAGCGATCGGTGACCAACTCGCGGGTGGGCCAGCGGGTAGCCGCGATCCGGCGACGCAGGTCGGCGATCGCGTCCTCAGATGTGTCGAGCCGGAAGGGACGAATCTCGTTGTCGTTGGGCATCTTCCCCACCTCGCCAAGTCGAGTCGGCCAGCTCCGATCCAATCACGTGCCGGCACTAACCCAGTCTCACAGCGGGCCGATGCCACCCGGGCCGAAACGCGAATCGCCGCCGCTCCTCGGCGTCACACCCATGGGATGATCAATCGGTGGGTGAACCGGACGAAGTCGACGACAACTGGCTGAACGGCGAGGACGTCACCTGTCCGGAGTGCCACGAACGCCTCTACCGCCTCGACCACTCGCCACTGCTGGACTGCTATTTCCTCTACTGCGACAGCTGCCCGATGCGGGTGGATATCAGTTACTACGACGGCACGTTCATCACCATCGCCGACGCGCTCCCTTCCCGGGACAGGACCTACCCCACGCTGATGGAGGCTCTTGAGGGACGGCTACGGCGATGCGACTGCGGCGGGCGGTTCCGTGACTCGGCGCCTCGGCGCTGCCACCGGTGCTCCACCGTCCTGACGACCATCAGCGAACCTTCCGGTGTCGACGTCTGGCCGGGTTGGTGGACAGATGAGACAGACACCGGCTCCCTGGAAGAGACGTTCACCGCCAGGTACTTCCGCACCGAGGACCTCTGGGAGCACTGACGCTGCCGTTACGCACCCGTCGACCCGGCCTACGACCTGCGGCGGCGCTCGTCCGTCAGCGGGTGAGGCCGACCACCGTGGCCAGCAACGGCCGGCACCGAACCTCAGCCGGCGCGATGCTGTCCGCGTCGACCAGGGCGCGAGCAGGTCACCCACCCGGACCAGTCCGCTAGCGTCACCAAGGTGATCTGGACGGAGCCCGCCACGTGGTACGCCAACCTGGCTTCCTTCTACGCCGCCGCCGCGGCCTTCATCACCGACCCGGCCGGCAACGTGCTGCTCGTCAAACCGACGTACCGCGACCACTGGGCCTTCCCCGGCGGCTACGTCGACGAGGGCGAATACCCACATGACGCCTGCGCCCGTGAGATCCGAGAGGAGCTGGGGATCTCTGTGGTGGTGGGTGACCTGCTCGTAGTGGACTGGGCACCGCCCGCCGGGAAGCGGCCACGTGCGATCGTCAGCTTCACGTTCGACTGCGGGTCCATCGCCAACCTCGATGGTCTCGATCTCCCAGGACAGGAGTTGGAGGACGCCGCCTTCTTCTCGCCCCGAGAGGCCGAGCAGCATCTTCCCGAGAACGTCGCCACTCGAGTTCATGCGGCGACGAGCGCTCGTGACCTACGCGCTCCGCTGTATCTTGCTGGCGGCTCGATCGTCCCAATGGAAGAAGAACAGGTAGCAGGGCCTCAGTCGCAGACTAGGTGAGCACGAAACAACATGCGCCCACTTGCAGGCTTCTCAGCACGACGGCAGGGCTGTCATCGTTGACGGCACTTGACGGAGCCTCGTGTCCCGACCTGCCGGGAGGGGTTCTTCGAATCTTGGCCTACGGCGTCCGCGAACTGTGGTTAGGGGATCGCACTTCCATTCATTTTTGTCAATCTATTGCGGCCTACTGGCGCGGATCTGGCAAACCGCTTCCTTTTGAGCCCGGTCCATGCACCGCCCCGTCGATGGCCAACGCCCGCTCAAGCAAGGGCCGAGCCGTCGTCACATCTCCCAGATCCCACAGGACCGCGCCGAGATTGCTCAGCCGGATCGCGACAACGGGGTGGTCCGGCCCGTACACCGCCTCAGTGATGGCCAACGCCCGCTCAGCCAACGGTCGAGCCGCCGTCGCCTCCCCCAGATCCCGCAGGACCCTGGCGAGATTGTTCAGCCCAGTCCCGACGACGGGGTGGTCCGGTCCGTACACCGCCTCGTCGATGGCCAACGCCCGCTCCACCAGCGGTCGAGCCGCCGCCGCATCCCCCAAATCCCACAGGACTGCGCCGAGATTGTTCAGCCGGATCGCGACGGCGGGGTGGTCCGCTCCGTACACCGCCTCGTCTATGGCCAAGGCCCGCTCAGCCAGCGGTCGAGCCGCCGCCGCGTCCCTCAAATCCTGCAAGACCGTGGCGAGATTGTTCAGCCCGGTCGCGACGTCAGGGTGGTCCGGCCCGTCCACCGCCTCAATGATGGCCAATGCCCGCTCAAGCAACGGTCGAGCCGCCGCCGGATCCCCCAAATCCTGCAGGACCAAGGCGAGATTGTTCAGCCCAACCGCAACGTCAGGGTGGTCCGGACCGTGCACCGCCTCAGCGATGACCAACGCCCGCTCAAGCAGCGGTGTGGCCTCGACGTATCGCCCGTGTGCCTGAAGGAAAGTCGCGGCGCGATCCAGTAGATAACTGCAATCCTGAGCCAACGCAAGATCTTCGCCGCCATCATCAGGCACATGAGCGGTGACCGTCAGAACATGAGGCAACAGAACCGACCACCGAGGCCATCCCTCAGGGGACTGCAGCACATCATCACCGGGCGCGTCGGCCCGCAACAAACCCAACGCCACCGCCAACGGATCTACCACCGGCATCCTTGATCAACCCATCCGTCCGATACATGACCGCGAGGCGTGAATCCGACACTCAAAGGAGCGTGGTAATAGTCAATCCCATTCCGTAGACTGCTATTCCGCAATGAAGTCCGGTCCACAGGCGATGTAAGCGTATTCGATGCAGGCGAGGGTGCTTGCGGTAGTGAGCTTCTCGGTATTGCCGAGTAAGATCGTCACCGCGCGCCAATAGGCTGTCCTCTTTAAGGACCTGAGTCAGGGCCCGAGCTTGCTGGAGATGATATTCGGCACGCTCGTGGTATTTTGCCGTCGCTAGGGCGCCGAATAGTCCAGACAGCGTGATTAGGATCGACAGCGGCAGAGTTGTGACGGCGAACTTCTGTTGCGCGATTAGTCCGCTCAGCGCAGCCGTGATGGCGAGCAGGTAGTTGGTGAGGACGGCGCGCTGGTTCTCCGATTGCCGCAACTGCTCACGGTGTTCGCCCCAGTAAGCAAGGGTGGCGGCGTCGGCCTGGCTCATGTCGGGGTCTCCTCTGAATACGGTTGACTAAGGGCCGTCGCCCCCTCACCAATCGCCGCCACTCGCTGAATCAGTGGCCGAGCCACCGCCGCATCCCCCAACTCCTGCAGGACCCTGGCGAGATTGCTCAGCCGGATCGCGACGACAGGGTGGTCCGGTCCATGCACCGCCTCGTCAATGGCCAACGCCCGCTCAAGCAGCGGCCGAGCCACGGCCAAGTCCCCCAAATCCCGCAGGACCATGGCGAGATTGCTCAGCCGGATCGCGACGTCAGGATGGTCCGGTCCATGCACCGCCTCGTCAATGGCCAACGCCCGCTCAAGCAGCGGCCGAGCCACGGCCAAGTCCCCCAAATCCCGCAGGATCACGGAGAGATTACTCAGCCCAATCGCGACGACAGGATGATCCGGCCCGCGCACCGCCTCACTGATGGCCAACCCCCGCTCAGCCAGCGGCCGAGCCGCCGATGGGTCCCCCAAATCCCGCAGGACCACGGAGAGATTACTCAGCCCAATCGCGACGTCGGGGTGGTCCGGCCCGCGCACCGCCTCAGTGATGGCCAACGCCCGCTCAAGCAGCGGCCGAGCCGCCGATGGGTCCTTCAAATCGCGCAGGACCGTGGCGAGATTGTTCAGCGCGATCGCGACAACACGATGGTCCGGGCCGTGCACCGCCTCACTGATGGCCAACCCCCGCTCAGCCAGCGGCCGAGCCGCCGCCGCGTTCCCCAGAGCCCGCAGGGCCACGGCTAGGTTGATCAGCCCAGTCGCGACGGCAGGATGGTCCGGCCCGTGCACCGCCTCATCGATGGCCAATGCCCGCTCAAGCAAAGGCTTGGCCTCGAGGTATCGCCCGTGAGCCTGAAGGAACCTCCCGGCGTAATCCAGTAGATAACTGCAATCCTGAGCCGCTACAAGAACTTCGCCGCCATCATCAGGCACGTGACTGGCGGCCGCCAGAACATGCGGCAACAGAACCGACCACCGAGGCCAGTCCTCAGGAGACCGCAACAAATCATCACCGGGGACGTCGGCACGCAACAAGCTCAACGCCACCGCCAAGGGGTTCGCCACCGACATCCCCTCAGCTGGTCATTCCGGAGGTGTCGGAGACAGCACTATCGTGCCGGCTCCTTAACGCGGCCTGCACCAAGCGGTGCAGCTGCAATCCTGATTCGGTGCGCCTTGCCAACGAATAGTCCACCACCGCCGCCACGGCGTCGCTGAAGCTCAGGGGATCCCGTGCGGCTGCCGCCAACGGCTCCGGCAGCCGATCATGGTGGGTGGTGAACAAGTCCAACGGTATTGGCTCCGGTGCCAAGTAGGCACAGACATCCAACAACTGAACAGAGGGTGGGCTGTCCGCCATCAGACGTTCAAGACTCAGTTCCCACACCGTGGCTATCGTTTCCTGTCGGTACGCAGACTGGCCGCGGCTGTATAACTCCCGGCCCCTTGTACGCAGCAAATGCAGATACTCGGTGGGCGGCATTTGGGTGCGATCGAGATAGGCGGCGGCCTGCTCCAACGCCAACGGCAACCGACCCAGCTCTTCGGCGATCTGCACTGCCACGACCTCAGGGAAAGCAGGCACCCGTGCTCGCATCAAGTCCACCGCCTCGCCAGATTCCACCACGTCCAAGTCATGCACCCGCCCTATGGCCGAGAACCCACCCCGGCGGGTAGTCACGAGCACATGGCCGGGGATCCCCGGCGGGAGCGGAACCGCTGGCAACCACGGGCGAACCTGCTCGACAGCATCGGCATTGTCAAACACGAGCAGCCATCCTGACACCTCCCGCAACGCCTCATGCACCGACACCCGCAGCGTGTCCGGATCGACGTCAGTCTCCACACCCAACCGCTGCGCCAGCCGCGCGAACTGGTCCGGAATCAACGCGGGCTTCTCGGCCGCCACCCACCACACCAGGTCGTAGGCACTCATGTGCCGGTTCGCATACTCGACCGCGAGCTGGGTCTTACCGACTCCTCCCAGCCCACGTATCGAATGCACCGTGAGCGGCAAGCCCGCCGTCAACCCCTCTGCCAACGCCTTCAGGTCCCGCTCCCGTCCCGTGAAGTGCGGGTTGCGGGCGGGCACGTTCCATACCGTCGGCAGAGCCCCCGGGAACCGCGTCTCTCGCGGCATCGCCCGGCTCTCCGGAAAGGCAGGCGGGCTGGATGGTTTGGCCCGCCCCGCAAGCGCTCGTGCCACCATCGACCGGACCCGGGCCTTCGCCTTCGCCTCGGGCACACCGAATATGTCGACACCCACCACGTTGGCCAACAGACCCGTTCGCTCACAGTCACTTACCCGCACAGTGAGCAGCTTGCGGAGACGACCGGCAGGATCTGCCGCCCAAGCAGCCTGCCACTCCGCACCGCCATACACAGACTTCAGATACTCCGGCGACAACACCGCAATCGTTCGCTCAGCGTGCTGCGTCCCATCCTGCATGCCCTGGATCCAGTGAGTACCCGGCACGAAATCCCACGCTTGAACCAATACCTGATGGCCGTCTTCCTCCAACAGCCACGCGATCCATTCCGCCCACGACCGATCGGCCTGCGTGTACGAAACGAAGAAGTCCCAACCCGTGGTCTCACTGTCACCATTGGTCACTCAGCCAGGCTGCCACACAAGCCACTCCACGCCAATCAACCTGCAAGCCGTCTCCCCTGCCATCCCGATGGCACCCATGGAGGTCCAAGCGGTGAGGGCTAGTCACGTCGGCGCGTGTGGCGGCGTGACCACACGGACGATGGGATGGGCGGCCGCCGGTCGACGTCCAGCGGCCGCCCCACGTCCGATCAGCTGGCGTAGACCTCCAGTGTCGACAACTGCCCGGCCGGCCAGCCGGTGTTGCCGGTGACGGTGATCCGCACGTAGCGCGCCTGCGCGGCGGTGAACGTCAGCGTCACCTGGTTACCGGTGGCCGGGTTGAAGGTCCGCCCCGCCGACCCAACAAGCGTGCCGAAGCTCCCCCCGTCAGTGCTGCCCTGCACCGAGAGAGTCTGCGTCCGGCTGCCCCACGCCGACGACGGCGGCAGCTTCAGCACCACCCGCCCGACAGTGCGCGAGGAACCCAGGTCGACCTGCACCCACTGCGGGAACGCGCTGTTGGCGCTCTCCCAGTAGCTGTTCGCGTCACCGTCCACAACGTTGCCCGACCCGTAGCTCTGGACGTGGCTGCTCTCCGACGTGGGTCGACCCCGTGCGAGGTCCGAGTTGGCCGCGGCGTCCGTGGTGACGGTGACCGCCGAGGACGCGCTGGAGGTGTTGCCGGCGGCGTCGCGGGCGACGACCGTGAAGGTGTACGCGGTGGACGGGTTGAGCCCGCTCACCGTCGCCGTGGTGCCCGTGACGGTGGCGACGACGGTGCCGCCCTGGCGTACCTGGTAGCCGGTCACCCCGGTGTCGTCGGTGGAGGCCGTCCACGCCAGGGACACGCTCGTCGACGTCTTGCCGGTGACCGTGAGGCCGCTCGGGGTGGTCGGCGGGTTGTCCGGGACGGTGCTGCCGGCGTACACCTCGACCTGGGCGAGTTGGGCGGCCTGCCAGCCGGTGTTGGCGCTGATGCTGAGGCGGACGTAGCGGGCCGTGGTGGTCGTCAGCGTGCGGGTGACGGTGTTGCCGGTCGCGGGGTCGAAGGCGAACGCGGAGGCCCCGGCGATGGAGGCGAAGGAGTTGCCGTCGACGCTGCCCTGCACGGTGATGCTCTGGGTGCGCGCGCCCCAGCCGGCGGGCAGCCGCACCACGAGTTTGTTGACCTGGTGGCTGGCGCCGAGGTCGACCTGCCACCAGTGCGGGAAGGAGCCGCCGCCGCTCTCCCAGTAGCTGCCGGCGTTCGAGTCCACTGCGTTCGACGCCGGGAACCCGCCGCCCTGGCTGCTGGCCGAGGTGGGTCGGCCGGCGGCCAGGTTGCCGGTGGCCGGTGGTGGGGTGCCGACCATCGGCGGGGTGGGGCGTACGGCGGTGAGCGCGAGCTGCCCCTTGAGCATCCGGCCGCCGTCGGCGGTGATCCGCAGGTAGTAGTCGGAGGAGCAGGCGACGCCGTCCTCGTCGAGGGCGCGGATGTTCGCGCCGGCCGGGGTGGTGGCCTGGGTCTCGGACGTCTTGGCGATCTGGTTGCCCTCGTTGTACTCGTCGAACATGGACACGTACAGGCCCTGGGAGCCGAGCCGGACCATGTTGTAGATGTGCCGCCAGTAGAAGTCGCCGTGCTTGCGGTGGCCCCCGGCGAGGTCGCCGGGCATCACGCAGGGCAGGTAGTCGATGCCGCGCGCCGCGCAGTCGGCCATGTCGCCGACGTTGACGTTGTTGTAGTAGGAGTCCAGCTCCTCCACGGTCCTGGCCCGGTAGACCATCCACGGGGAGATCGCGTGGAACGAGTGGTAGACGTCGAGGAAGCCGGGGCGGGAGTCCTCGATGCCCTGCCGCCACCAGGTGGGTACGCCACCGATGACGTAGCAGCCCTGGGCCTTGAACCAGTTGATGACCTCCAGGCAGGGCCCGGGGGTGAAGGGGCGGCTGGGCTCGCTGAAGCCGAAGCCCCAGATGCAGACGACCGGTTTGCCGTTCTGCCGGGCGTACGCGGAGGACGCGGTGTGCGCGGCCATCTTCGTCGTCCAGTCGGTCTTGATCTCCGATTGGAAGGTCAGCCAGTCGGTGACGTCGTACATAATGTAGAACTTGCGGTTGTGCCGCTCGGCGGCGGAGCGCACCTTCTGGGTCATCGCGTCGCGGGTGGGGCCCTCGTCGCCCATCGGGTTGAACCGTTGCAACGCGGCGGTGTCACAGCCGTTCTCCTGCATCCAGCGGAAGTGGGTGTCCACCGTCTGCTGGTCGTACGAGGAGAAGAGGGTGGCCGGCTGGCCGTTGCCCAGGTTGGGGTACGCGGTGGGATAGGTGCGGGTGTACTCGCGCATGTCCGGCCAGGACACGATCGTGGTGTTGGCGGGCGAGGGTGGCTGGAACCGGTCGCGGCCCCAGTGCCACCATCCGCCGATCGGCGCCCCGTCGCCGGGTGCGCTGAACCAGCCCTGGTAGCCGACCGTCACCTTGCCGACCACGTCCCCGGGAGGGCTGGCGGCCTGCGCGGGGCTGGACATGCTGGTGAGCAGCTCGGTGGTGGAGGCGGTGGCGAGGGCGGACCCGGCCAGCACCGATGTGACGAACCTGCGGCGGGAGACCGCCATGACGACCACTCCTTCGGGACGGAAGGCATTGACGGCCATCGTGGCAGCAGTGGATGCCGACCCGCAAGAGTTAGACTGATCGATGAAAATCCCGATCAGATGACGGGAATTACGCGCTGAGCCCTCAGCCGGTGACGGCGCGCTCCAGCGCCCGCACCGGGGACAGGATCTGGCTGCCGGCCTGGCGGCGGCGAGCATCGCGGACCGTCATCCGTACGCCCTCGGTGAAGCCGATCTTCGGGAACCACCCGAGCAGCTCGCGCGCCTTCCTGGTGTCCAGCGCCATGTTGCGCACCTCCCCCGGCCAAGGCAACGGCTCGTATCGGGCCGCGTTGCCGACGCCGGACGCCTCCCGGACCGTGTCGTACACCTCGTTCACGCTCGTCTGCCGACCCGAGGAGATGTTGACCATACCCACCCCGGGATGGTGACAGGCGACGGCGATCGCCTCGGCGACGTCGCTGACATGGATGAAGTCCCGGGTCTGGGTGCCGTCGTCGTAGATCACCACCTGCCGGCCCCCGAGCAGCGCGTCGGCCATCAGGGACACCACGCCGCAGTCGCTGCCCTCCTGCCGGGGCCCGTAGACGTTGCCGAACACCATCGAGGTGTACGGCAGGCCGTGCTGACGCCCGTACCAGTCGAGGTAGTGCACGCCGGCGGCCTTGCTGACGCCGTACGGGCTCACCGGGGCGATCGGGTAGTCCTCGCGGACCGGCAGGTCGTGGGCGGCGACGCTGCCGAAGATGGCGCTGCTTGACGCGTTGATCACCAGCCGTACGCCGCCACGGGCACAGGCGTCCAGCACGTTGACGGTGCCGAACACGTTCACGTCGGCGTCGTACAGGGGTGAACGGCGGGCCGCGGGAACGCTCGGCTGCGCGGCGAGGTGCACCACCACGTCCGGCTGCCACTGGTGGATGACCTCGACGCCCTCCGGCGTACGGATGTCACCCGAGACGACGTCCGCCTCGGTCAACCCGCCGTACGCGGCGTCGGCCAGGTTCTCGATGCGGCCGGTGGAGAAGTTGTCGAGCACCCGGACCTGGCTGCCCATCAGCATCAGCCGGGCGACCACGTGGCTGCCGATGAAGCCGGCGCCTCCGGTCACCAGCACGCGCCCGGGAATCAGGTCCGTCGGCTGGTCGACGCCGACGGCAACATCTGGCTGGTCCATGTGGAACTCCTTGGAACGACGGGGTTCTCGGCCCTCAGCGGCAACCGGACGACCGGGCACGACCGTATCCCACCAAATACCCACTAACGGTGCGTTTCACGCAACGGTCTGGGCCGATATGCGGCGTTCGGAGCAAGACGTCCCGTTTTTGCCTATCCGGGACTATTGGGGCATTTGTGACTAGTAGCTTACTCCCGGGGTGCTCGCCCGCATGCCCTCGAAGCACCTGACGGAGAAGGAGGTCGGCGCGTTGAGAAAGACCCCGGGACCCGTAACCGCGGACTCAGCTCCGATGTCGGTCAACGACAGCGCGACCTCCCACGACCCCGCCACGGCACCAAGGTTCGAGGAGCGACAGCGCCCGGAGATCCCGCTGCAGCTCCAGGAGTTGTTCGCCCACCAGGAGCAGGCCCGATCCGAACAGCACAGGCGGCGGGCCCGCGTGGTGGTGCTCGAGGCGAACGACGCGGTCACCACGCCCGACCGCCTCGACGAGGAGTTCGACGTCGCCGTCCGACTCCCGGTGCCGGCCTGCGCCGAGGAACTCGCGAGGGTGCTGGCCACCGTCCGCCCTCGCCTTCTGCTGCTCAAGCACTCCCTGGAGAGCGTCGACGACCGCATCATCACCAGTTGCATGAGTGCCGGCGTCGAGATCATGGTGCTGGCCCGCCCCGTCTACGGCCTGCTGCGGGCACCCGCTATGGCGCGCTTCGGTGGACTGCCGTGGATTCGGCTGGGATCGGGCGCCACCGGCCGACCCCGTGGGGAGCGGCTGAAGCGGTTCTTCGACCTCAGCGTGATCCTGCTCAGTGCCCTCGTGGTGATCCCGCTGATAGCGGTGATCGCCGCAGTGGTGTCGTTCACCGGCCCACCGTTCTACCTCCAGCAACGCGTCGGGACCGGTGGCCGGCTGTTCCGGGTGGTCAAGTTCCGGACCATGCGGGTCGGGGCGGAGCAGGCCACCGGCCCGGTCCTGGCCCTGCCGGACGACGTCCGGATCACCCGACTGGGGCGCTTGCTGCGACGGTCCCGGCTGGACGAGTTGCCCCAGCTCTGGAACGTGCTGCGCGGCGAGATGAGCCTCGTCGGGCCCCGCCCGGAACGACCGGAGTTCATCGCCGGCTTCGACCGGCTGCCCGACTACGACCTGCGGCACCTGGTCCGGCCGGGGCTGACGGGCATCGCGCAGCTCACCGGCGGATACGCGGCCACCGTCGAGGACAAGCTCCGGTGCGACCTGCTCTACCTCAACTGCCGCTCCATGCGAGTCGACCTCACCCTGCTCCTGCTGACAGTGGTCGAGCTGTTCCGGGGGTTCCCCCGTGGCTAGTACGGCCCACGCGGTCGAAACCCGGGTCACCCGCAACACGGCCAGCATGCTGGCCGCGCGGGTGATCATGGCGGTGTCCGGGCTGGTCTCGGTGCCGGTCGTCTACCAGCGGCTCGGGCCGCGAGAGTTCGGTATCTGGGTAGTGCTCGCCGGTCTGCTGGCGATGGCCGCCCTGATCGACCTCGGACTCGGCTCCGCACTGGTTCGTGAGGTGGCCCGAGCCGAGAGCGCGGCCGACCGGGACCTGGTACGTCGGCTGCTCGGGCTGGGGCTGGGCTGGGCCGTGCTGCTGGGCCTGCTCACCCTGGGGGCGCTCGGTGCCGGCTGGCCGTGGCTCGTCGGGCTGCTGCGCCTCGGTGACCTGGCCGACGAGGCGTGGCAGGCCACCCTCTGGCTGGTCGTCGGCCTGGTGGCCGGCGCCGTGGAGCTGCCGTGGCGGGCCGTGCTCGAAGGCGGCCAACGCTACGGGTCACTCGCCGCGATCAGCGCCGGCACGGCGATCCTCGCGGCCGCCCTCGCCATCCTGGTGGTACGCCTCGGCGGCGGCCTCGTGGCGTTGGCCGCCTCGGCCGCCGCGACCGGTGTGATCCGCACCCTCCTGCTCGCCGCGACGACCCACCGCCAGTGCCCGGACCTGTCCCCCCGATGGGGACGAACGAACCTGGCCGACATCCGCCGCATCGGCGGCTACGGCCTGCGGGTGCAGGTCTCCAGTGGCGCCGGCATGGTCAACGTGGAACTCGACCGCCTCGTCCTCGGCGGCGCCTTCGGCCCCGCCGTGGCCGGCGGTTTCGACCTGGGCAGTCGCCTGCTCAACCTGCTCCGCCTGCCCCCGGGCTTCGCCCTCATCGTGCTGTTCCCCGCAGCGGTCGCCCGCACGGTGTCCCGGGGCACCGGCTGGCTGGACCGGTTCTACCTGTCCACCACCCGGTACCTCGCGCTGTTCCTGGCCCCGGCCACCGCCGCGCTGATGGTCAGCGCCGATCCGCTGGTCCGGCTCTGGCTGGGCCACCAGGTTCCCTGGGCCGCGGCGAACATCATGATCCTCGCACCCGCGTACGCCCTCAACCTGATCACCGGGGCGGCGACGATCGCCGCTCGCGCCGAGGGCCGGCCCGGGTTGGAGACGCGGTACGTGCTGCTCTCCGTCGTCCTCAACCTGGTCCTCACCGTGCCGATGCTGCTGCTGTGCGGGCCACTCGGCGTACCGCTGTCGACGGCGCTGGCGGTGGTGCTCAGCACCGGATACTTCCTGGTCTACTTCCACAGCGCCACGGCCCGGCCGCTGGCCCCGCTGGCGCGGGCGATCTGGCCGCCGCTCGCCGCGGCCGTCGCGGCCGGGTTGGTCACGGCGGCGGCCAGCCAGTTCCTGCCGGACGGTCCGGGACGCCTCGACGCCGCCCTCGCGGTGTCCTCCCGGGCGGGTCTGGCCCTGCTCGTCGCCGGCACGCTGCTGATCGCCGGCGGACACCTGGGCGCGAGCGACCGGATGCGACTGCACCGGCTGCTGCGCGCGCCGACAGCCGTGCTGTCGCCGAGCACTGGCGTTCCGCGATGAGCGTCGGCCACCGCACCGCGCAGTGCGTGCTGTGCGGGCCACGGCAGGCCCACCTGCCCCGACTCGGCGGGCTGCTGCGCCGCTGCGAAGGCTGCGGCTTCAGCTGGACCGCGCAGGAGCAGGCCACCGAGGACGGGCGCTACGACGAGGACTACTTCGCCGGGGGCGGTTACGACGACTACTTCCGGGCCGCGCCCCGCCGGTTCGAGGCGCGGCGGCGGCTGCGTTGGCTGCTCTCCACCGTCCGCCCCACGGTGCTGCTCGAAGCTGGTCCCGCCGGCGGCTACTTCCTCGAAGCCGCCCAGCGCGCCGGCATCACGGCCAGCGGCATCGAAGTCAGCCACGCCGCCGCCGCCTTCGCCCGCGACCACCTCCACATGCCCGTACGCCAGGGCTACTTCGAAACCATCGCACCCACACTCACCGCCGACGTCGTCTGCGCCTTCCACGTCCTCGAACACGTCGAAGACCCCCGCGCCTTCCTGCACGCCGCACACAACGCCCTCACCCCAGGCGGATGGCTCGCCCTCGAGGTACCCAACATCGCCTCCGCCGCCGCCCACCGACTCGGCACCGACTGGCCGGGCCTGCAACCGCGCTACCACCGCTGGCACTTCACCCCCGACACCCTGGTCCGGCTGGTGACCGACCTCGGCTTCGAGGTGGTCCGGCAGGACACCACTGTCTTCCGCTACTACATGCCGCTCGCCTACCGACTGCGGCACGCACGGCATCTACTCCCCGCCGACGTGCTCGGGCTCCGCTCACCGCGGTTGACCCACCCACGCCTCGGCGACCTACTCCGGGTGATCGCCCGGGCGCCACGAACCGGACGGAGCACCTGATGAAACTCGATGGGATCGAGCTGGTCCGCTGCCAGCTCTGCGGCCGCGCCGGTGGGCACTCGCCGACCCTCGGCGAGCTGCTGTGGAGCTGCCCGGACTGCGGCTTCGTCTGGACCGCTGGCAGCGCCCCGGCCCCCGAGGACCTGTACGACGAGGCCTACTACACGACGGACGGGTACCAGGACTACTTCGCCTCCGCCGGCCAGCGCCGGTTCGAGGCGAGCCGACGGCTGCGCTGGCTGCTGTCCGGCGTCCACCCCACGGTCCTGCTCGAAGCCGGCTGCGCCGGCGGTTACTTCCTCGAAGCCGCCCACCAGGCCGGCATCACCGCCAGCGGCATCGAGGTCAGCCACGCCGCCGCCGCCTTCGCCCGCGACCACCTCCACATGCCCGTACGCCAGGGCTACTTCGAAACCATCGCACCCACACTCACCGCCGACGTCGTCTGCGCCTTCCACGTCCTCGAACACGTCGAAGACCCCCGCGCCTTCCTCCGCGCCGCGCACACCGCCCTCGCCCCCGGCGGATGGCTCGCCCTCGAGGTACCCAACATCGCCTCCGCCGCCGCCAACCGGCTCGGCACCGACTGGCCCGCCATCGCTCCCACGTACCACCGCTGGCACTTCACCCCCGACACCCTGAGTCGGATGCTTGTGGAGTCCGGGTTCCGGGTGATCTCCCACGACACGGTCTTCTCCCGGTTCTACTGGCAACCGGCGGCACGGCTGCGCAACGCCCGCAATCTGCTGGTCGCCGACGTCGCCGCCAGCCGGTCGCCCCGGGTGACGCACCCACGACTCGGCGACCTGCTGCGGATCTTCGCCCGCCGCGACGACCGGGCGGTGTCCTGATGGGCGCCCCGCTGCTGTCGGTGCTGCTGGTCAGCTGGAACACCCGCGAGCAGACCCGGCAGTGCCTGGAGTCGCTGGCGTCGACAGTCGACCCCGACCTGGACTACGAGGTGGTGGCCGTCGACAACGGCTCGTCCGACGGCTCGGCCGACCTGCTCGCCGACCAGCCCCGGGTCCGGCTGATCCGCAACAACCACAACACCGGCTTCGCCGCCGCCGTGAACCAGGCGTACCGCCGGGCGAACGGGCAGCTGATCCTGCTGCTCAACAGCGACATCCGGTTCCACCCGGGCGCGCTGTCGCGGATGGTCGAGCACCTGCGGGAGCGGCCGGACGTGGCCGGGGTCAGCCCGCTGTACCTCAACCCGGACGGCACCTTCCAGCAGCACTACGTCCAACAGCCCAGCTTCGCCGCCACCATCGCGCTGGTGACCGCGCTGCGCCGGCTTCCCGGGTTCCGCCAGGCGTTGCACCGGTTCCAGATGCGCGGCGAGGACTTCAGCCGTCCCCGGCAACTCGCCTCGGGCAGCTGCATGCTGGTGCGCCGCGCGGTGCTCGGACAACAGACCATCTTCGACGAGGCGTTCCCCGTCTACTGGAACGACGCGGTCCTCGCGCGGCAGCTCGACCAGGCCGGGCACCAGTTGTGGATGCTCCCGGACGCCGTGGTGACGCACAGCCGGGGCGCATCCTGCCGGCTGCTCGGGCCGACCATCCGCTTCCGACACCTGCTGGGCAGCCTGGTCGGGTATCTACGGCTGACCCAGCCCCGGTACCGGTTGCCGGTGTTCCGGGCCGCGCTGATCGCCGACCACCTGGTCAAGCGGCTCTTCGGTCGATCCGTACAGCTGGGTCTGGGCGACCTGCTCGCCGCGCTGCGCGGCGACGTCGGCCCGCTGCCCGACGGCGACACCCGCGACTGGGTGGTGCTGTTCAGCCGTAACCGGTGGTCCGTCGACGGGCATTCGACGGTGCTGGGGCAGTTGGCGCCCGGGCAACGGTTGCTCATCGTCGACCCGCCGGGACACCGGCCGCGCTGGCGGTGCGAGGTGACCCCGATCGGTTCGGCGGCCTGGCACGCCGTCGCGCCGACCGCGCTGCCGCTGGGTGACGCGGTGCCGCTGGTCAATTGGATCAACCGGCGGATCGCGGCCGGTGCGCTGCGTGGCTGGCTGGACCGGCACGCAGGCGCCCGCCTGCTGCGACTCGACGACGAGCGGGCCCGCCCGGTGCTCGGCCGCCTCGGCGAGGACGAGTTGCTGCCCGCCGGAGCGCCACGGCCGATGGAACGGTCGGGCCGTGGCTGAGCACACCACCGCCCTGCAACCGGCGGCCGCGGCGGTCGTGTCGCCCGCCGACGACAGCGACTGGGTGGTCATCTTCAGCGGCACGCCGTGGGCGAACGGCGCCCACCGACAGCACGCGCTGGCCCGCGAGCTGACCGTCGACCACCGGGTGCTCTTCGTCGACCCGGCCGGGCACCTCCCGCGCTGGCGGGTCCAGGTTCGGCAGGTGGCAGACGGTCTGTGGCAGTGCGCCGCGCCGGCGCTGCTGCCGTTCGGCCGGCACCTTCCCCCGGTCAACCGGGTCAACCGCTGGCTCGCCGCGCGCGTGCTGCGCCGGTGGTTCCAGCGGCGGGCGGCATCCGTACGACTGCTCTGGCTGGACGAGGACCTGGCCGCGCCGGTGGCCGCCCGGCTGGACGCGTCCGCCGTCGTCTACGACGCCACCGACCTGGACTGGACGTTCACCCGACCCTGGAACCGTTGGCACCTGCGCCGCGCGCTGCGCTCCGCCGTCGGCGCCGCCGACCTCGTCCTCGCCTCCTCCAGCGCGCTACCCGACCGGATGCCCGCCTCCGACCCGGCACCGGTGGTGCTGGCCAACGGATGCGACCCGGACCGCTTCTCGCCGGAGGGCCCGGTCGCGCCGTGGTTACTCAGCCTGCGCCGACCACTGATCGGCTACAGCGGGGCGGTCGATACCCGGGCCTTCGACGCGGACCTGGTCGCCGCTGTGGCGCGCGCCCACCCGGAGTGGACGTTCGTGCTGATCGGCCCGTCCACCCGGGCCGGCCGTGCCCCGCTCGCCGGCCTGTCCAACGTGGAGCTTGTCGACGCCGTCCGCTTCACGGACGTGCCGGGCATCCTGCGGGCCTGCGACGTCACGATCATCCCCTACCGGGTGGGTGGGCTGATCGACTACGTGCACCCGAAGAAGTGCTACGAGTACCTGGCCCTCGGCAAGCCTGTCGTCGCGACGCCGCTGCCGGCGCTGCGGGCACTGGGCGACACCATCGCCCTCGCCGCCGACCCGGCGAGTTTCGCCGCGGCGCTGGCCGACGCGCTGGACCGCGCCGGCGCGCCCGACGACGCCGCCAGACGCCGGGAGGTCGCCACCCGCAACAGCTGGTCGGTACGGGGCGTCCAGCTGCGTTCCCTGTTGGCGGGGTTGCCGCGATGAGAGTGCCGATCGTCGCGCCCGGTGTGGTGCTCTCCGGCGCCGCGCTGGGCGGTGTGGTGACAGTGGTGACCCTGCTGCCCGGGCCGGTCGGCGTGGCCGCCGCCGTCGGAGTGCTGTGTTTCGGCGCGTTCCTGCTCTGGCCCTGGGCCGTGCTGCCGGTCGGCATCATCGGCGGCGCCGTGGTCGGTGCCCTGCTCAGCGGCGGCGACGTGCGCGGCTACATCGCGGTGAAGGTGCTGCTGCTGGCCGCCGGCGGCGCCGCGCTGGCCGCCCGCCACTGGCTCGGAGCGGAGCGGGGCATCCGGCGCACCGCCGCCGACGTGGGGATGCTGGTCCTGGTCGGGTTGACAGTGGTGGCGGCCACCTATGGTCTGGCCGTCGGCAACCTCCCGACGGAGGTGCTGGTCGCCGCGTACCAGGTGGCCACGATCCCGGTGTACTTCTTCGTCGCCACCCACACCCTCACCACGCCCCGTCGGATCCTGGCCGCCGGCATCCTGTACGTGGTGCTGGCGGGGGTCTTCACCGCCATCTCGGTGGCGGCACCGGGGCGGCACGGCGGGCTCATCACCCTCATGGCCATCCCCGCGCTGATCTGGATCGCCGGTCGGGTGCGGGGTTGGCGTCGGGCCGGCGCCCTCCTGCTCGGCGGGTTCTTCGCCGTCGACGTGCTCCTCGCGTCGTACCGGGGGATCTGGCTCGCCGCGGCGCTGACCGGGCTGATCATGCTGCTTCGCGGCGGCCGCACGGTCCGCGCCGGCCTGGCCGCCACCGCCGCGGCGGCGGTCGCGGTGGCCGCGATCCTCGCCCTGCAACCAGGGGTACGGGAGCGGGCCACGGAGATCACCAAGGGCTTCGGGCAGTCCGCCGGTTACCGGGGGGTGGAGTCCGAGGTGGGTCTGGGCGTCTTCGCCGACCAGCCGCTGGTCGGGGCCGGCCTCGGACAGACCACGCCGGACATCTACCTGTCCGGCTTCACCTTCACCGACGTCGGGCCGGTGTACCACGCCTTCTACGTCACGGTTCTTGCCAACCTCGGGCTGGTCGGCCTCCTGCTGGTCCTCTGGCCGATCCTGCGCAGCATCCGCGTCGGCCTGCGCAGCCGGGACGGGATCGCGCTGCCGTTCGCGGCGCTGTCCTGCGGTTTCCTGGCCGCCGCCCTCTTCGCGGCGCCGACCGACGGGCACTGGGAGCTGGGCCTGCTGCCGGCGCTGACCCTCCTCACGGCACACCACGAGGGTGCGCGGTTGCGGCGACCCGCCCGGCCGCCGCTGCTGCGCGGCGCCCTGACCGGAACGGGTGTGGCGGCATGAGCGCGGCCGACGCCACAGCAGTGGTGGTCACCCACAACTCGGCGGGACAGATCGTCGCCGCCCTGACCGCGCTGCGGCAGGCGCAGGTGCCGGTGCGGTTGGTGGACAACGCCTCCACCGACGGCACCGTCGACCTCGTCCGAAGCCGCTTCCCGGAGGTGACGGTCTTCGCCAGCCCCACGAACACCGGGTTCGCCACCGCCGTGAACCGGGCCGCGGCCGGGGTCGACACCGACGTCGTGCTCCTGGTCAACCCGGACTGCGTGGTCAGCCCCGGCGCGGTGGCGGAACTGGTGCGCGTGCTGCGCGACCGACCGTCGGTGGGCATCGCGGGGCCACGGCTCACCGACGCGCACGGCCGGGTCGCGATCAGCGCCCACCGGTTCGAATCCCTCGGCACGGTGCTGGCCAGCCGGTTCGGTGGGTCGCTGGTGCCGGTGTCGCTGCGGCGGCTGCTCAGCGGTCGGCAGCGCCGCGCCGCGTACGACGCCTGTGTGCGCGGGGCGCAGCCGGTGGCAGTGGACTGGCTCTCCGGTGCCTGCCTGGCGGTGCGCCGCGAGCTGTTCGTGGCGATCGGCGGCCTCGACGAGGGCTACTTCCTGTACTACGAGGACGAGGAGTTGTGCCTCCAGGCGGCCCGGCGCGGCGCCGAGGTTTTGTACGTGCCCTCGGTGACCGCCGTGCACACCGGCGGGGCGAGCAGCTCCGACCCGGCCTGGATCTGGCCCCACCTGTACCGCAGCATGCTGCGGTTCTTCGCCCGCCACCGCGCCGGCACGCTGCGCGCGGTACGCGGCGTGGTGCTGCTGCGCGCACTGATCGGTATCGGACTGGCCGGAGCGCGGATGCCAGTGCAACCCCGGGCCGGGACGGCTCGGCTGCGGGCCTGGACCCGTGTCGGTCGAATCGCGGTCGCCCGACCTGAAACGAGAGGAGGAGCGTGATGCACGTCCTGACAACTGTCGTCGGCAAGCGCACCGAACACTGGACGGACCTGTTCGACGTTCTGTGCGAACAGCCGGACGTCACCCTCACCGTGCTCGCCGCGGACGTGTCCCCGACGACCCGACGCGAACTCGCCCGGCTGGCCCGTCGACACCACCGGCTGCGGTACCACGTCGTTCCGCACCTGCTCGGCGAGTCGTTGACCGGGCACATGGCCTCGGTGCTGTTCCGGCTGTCCGGCCAGCACGACGTGACGACCGCCCGCCCGGACATCCTGCACGTCATCGGCGAGGCCGCGTACCTCACCACCTGGCAGGCGCTGCGGCTGCGTCAACGCTGCTGGGCCGGGGTGCCCACCACGTTGTACGCCGCGCAGAACGTGGTCACCCGCTTTCCGGTGCCGTTCCCCCGGATCGAGCGACAGTCCTACCTGTCCGTCGACCACGCCTTCCCGATCACACCCGCGGCGCTGAACGTGCTGCGGATCAAGGGCTACCGGGGCCCGGCCACTATCGTGCCGCTCGGCGTGGACACCCGGATGTTCCGGCCACTGCCCACCGATCCGACCGCGCGCCCGTTCACTGTCGGGTTCGTCGGGCGGTTCGAGCCGCACAAGGGCGTGGCCGACCTGCTGCGCGCCGCCGAGCTGATCGACTGCGACGTGTCGCTGGTCGGGGACGGCAGCCTCGGTGCCGAGATCGAGCGGGCCGCCGCGCGCCGACCGGGCCGGGTGCACCGGCACGGCTGGGCCGGGCACGCCGAGCTGCCCACGCTGCTGAACGACATGGACGTGTTGGCGATGCCGTCGGTCGAGGTGGTGCAGCGCAACACCCTGCCGTGGATCGGCATCCCGCTGCGTGAGCAGTTCGGCCGGGTGCTGGTCGAGGCGATGGCGTGTGGCGTACCCGTCGTGGGCAGCGACGTCGGCGAGATCCCCTACGTGGTGGGCGACGCCGGTCTCGTCTTTGCGGCCGGCGACGTCTACGCGCTCGCCGCCCGCCTCGCGCGGCTGCGCGACGACCCGGCGCTCGCCGGGCAGTTGGCCAACAGTGGGTTGGCCCGCGCCGGCGCCGAGTTCGGCTGGGACCGGATCGCCGAAACCCTCTGCACGACCTGGCGCGGACTGCGGTCCCCGGCCCGGTCCCTCCGCACATCGCCCGCCGAGGCCGGGCACCCAACCAGAGAGGCGATCGCCTGATGAGCGCGTCGATAGATGTCAAAGGTCTGCTCGGTGCCTCCTGGCGCCGGGTGGGCGTACCACTGCTCGGCCTGTGCGCGGGCCTGGCCGCCGCGCAGGGAGTGACCCAGCTCCTCCCGGCGCGCTACGAGGCGGAGGCCTCCGTGCTGGTCAGCGCCGAGCAGACCGACGCGGACCGACCGGTGGATCTGGCCCTCGCGCAGAATCTCACGCCCACCATCGCCCGACTGGTCGGGTCCCGGGAGGTCGCGCTGGAAGCGGCGCGTTCGCTGCAACTGCCCGAGCGGGCGGTGCTCGGTCACGTCAGCGGCGAGTACGAACTCGGCCTTCAGATCATCACCGTGCACGCGAGCGCCGGCACCGGTACGCAGGCCGCCGCGATCGCGAACGCCGCCTCCCGCGCCGTCAGTCAGCAGTTGGGCCGGCTGGACATGGGCGGTTCCACGAGCATCAACGCCCGGGTTCTCGACACCGCCAGCCCGCCGGCCCGACCGGCCTTCCCGAAGCCGCTGCTCAACGGCGTACTCGGGGCCCTGGCCGGGCTGCTGGCCGGTTGGGGCGCGACCATCCTGCGCGACCGGTTCGACAGCCGGCTGCGCGACGTCGGCCAGATCGAGGCGCGCCTCGGCCTGCCGGTGATCGGGGTGCTGCCGAAGCTGCCGCGCCGCTTCGCCCGCCATCACGCCGCCGCGCTGTACGCCCGCACCAACGTCGCCGACGCGGTACGCGCCACGATCTCGACGCTCAGCGTGCTCACCGCTCCCCTGCCCCGTCGGCGGCTGCTGGTCACCAGCGCACACGACGACGACGGCAAGGCGTTGGTGACCGCCCTGCTCGGTCTCGGCATGGCCGACGAGCACTGTCGGGCCACGCTGGTGGACGGGGCGGTACGGGACCCGGTGCTGTCGGGCCACTTCCCGGATGCGCCGCACACCTGGCAGCAGGTGCTGGCCCAGAAGTGCCCGCCGGTGCGCCTGGTCGACTTCCCCACCCTGACCGTGCTGCCGGCCGAGCCCCGCGAGGGCGCCGACACGGAGGCCCTGCACGAGCTGGGCGGGCTGCTCAACGCGCTGGGCGAGGACGAGGACTGCGTGATCGTCCACGCGCCGCCGATCCTGGCCGGACGGGAGATCTCGGCGTTCGCCCAGCACGCGGACGGCGTCCTGCTGGTCGTCCGCGCCGGCCGGACGAACCTGGACGACAGCACCCGGGCGGCCCGGCTCGTGCAACAGCTCGGGCTTCCGCTGGCCGGTGTCGTGGTGATCGGGGCGGCGCCTCGCACGGACCACCGGCCGAGCAGCGAGCAACCGGCCCTGGCGCCGGGCGCGGCCCAGGATGCCCTGGCGCTGCCGGTGACGAAGGCGGGCGCCCAGGGCGCGGTCATCCGTGAGCTGGTCAGCGCCCTGGTCGAGGACAAGTCGGGGCCACCCGGACGGCACCGCCGACAGAGCTCGGGTGAGTCGGCCCCGGCCGGCAGGACCGTCGAGGGTAGGACGGTCGAGGGCACGACGGTCGACCGCAAGCCCGTCGACCACAAGCCGGTCGACAGCAGGCCGGTCGACAGGGCGACGGCCGAGAGCACGACGGCCGAGCGTCAGCCGGTCGAGAGCACGACGGCCGGGCGCACCCCGTACGGGACCGGGGCGCCCTCGGAGGCGCCGGCCGGGCCGACCCGGATCGAGGACGCCATCACCCAGCCAAATCCGGTGGTGACGGATGTCCCGGACCGGCCCGAGCAGGTGCCGACGCCCACCGCCCAGCCTGAGCCCGCGGCTCCGTCCTGGGGCGGCGGTCCCGCCGTGGCGGGTGTTCTCGGCCGACCGTTGGCCCGACCCGAGACGGTCTGGCGGTCGCCGGTGGCGGAGGCACCGCTGCCGGAGCCGTCCGCGGACACTCCGGTGGCCGACCTGACGGACCGCTGGCCGGTCTTCGGGCAGGAGTTGCTGGCCGCCGGGCGGCCGAGTGCGGAACAACCCTCCACCGAGCCCATCGTGCTGCGACGGGCTGTAGCCGTCGGCGACGCCGAACGCCGGGGCTGACGACGGCCGGAGCAACGGTCGGCGACCCGCCCACGGCAGGCGGCCGCCCAGCTGGCCACAAACGACACTGACAAGGAGACAGGCCGATGAGCGAGATGTTGATACCCACACAGGCGTCCGAGCCGTCGCTGGACGACCCCCGCGCCCTCTACTGCGACCTGCTCAAGAAGGCGTTGACCCGGTACGTCTTCCGCGAGACGTGGATGCCCTACCAGCCACGCCAAGGGTCCCTGCACGGCCGGATCCTCCAGCGCGGCCGGCACCTGCTGCGACGTAAGGGCCTGGAGCTGGTGCTCCAGTTCCCCTTCGACGCCGAGGCGCGGGCCACCGGGCGGGACTGGCCGCCGGAGGCCGAGACCATGATCGGGCTACGGCGGTTGGACAACCTGGAACGATGCGTCAAGGACGTGTTGGAGCGGGGCGTACCCGGTGACCTGATCGAGACAGGTGTGTGGCGGGGCGGGGCGGTCATCTTCATGCGCGGGATGCTGCGCGCCTACGGCGACCGGGACCGGACGGTGTGGGTCGCTGACTCGTTCCGCGGCCTGCCGAAGCCGGCTCCCCATCGGGTCGAGGACGTCGAGGACGCGCTGTGGCAGGTGCCCTTCCTGGCGGTGTCGTTGGAGCAGGTGAAGGCGAACTTCGAGCGGTACGGGCTGCTCGACGACCAGGTCCGGTTCCTCAAGGGCTGGTTCTCGGACACCCTGCCGACCGCGCCGGTGGAGCAGATCTCGGTGATGCGTCTCGACGGGGACCTCTACGACTCGACGATGGTGGCGCTGCGCTCGCTCTACCCGAAGCTCTCCGTCGGAGGCTACGTGATCATCGACGACTACCACGCGGTACGCGGCTGCAAGCAGGCCGTCGACGACTTCCGCGGCGAGCACGGTATCGAGGACGAGCTGCACCAGGTGGACTGGACCTGCCGCTACTGGCGGCGGTCGCGCTAGACCTGGGCCGTCAGTGACGGCGGGTGGGAGGTCCCCGGACCTCCCACCCGCCGTCTTCGTACCCGTGCTCAGTTGGCCGGTGGCGTCTGCGGGTTGGCCGCGACCCACTGCGCCACCCGGTCCTCGCGCAGGGCGGCGAAGAGCGCCGGGGCCTGGACCTCGTCCAGCCGCACGGCAGACCCGGCCGGGGTCTGCAGGTTCGCGTCGCTGAACGGGACGGTGACGAACTGGACCGTCTCCGGCTTCACCTTGCGCAGCACGAGGGCGAGGTCGGTGAGGTTCAGGTCGCGGTCGACGACAAGCGATTCGGCAGCGGTGGTGAGCACCCGGTCGAGGCGGGTCGGGCTGGTGAGCAGATTCGTCGCGGTGACCCGCTCGGCCAGGGCGCGTACCACGAGCTGCTGGTCGTAGATGCGGCCGAAGTCTCCGCCGGGCACGCCGTGCCGCTGCCGCATCAGGTCGTCGGCCGCCTTGCCGTCCAGGTCGTGGCACCCGGCGGGCCAGGTGGCGCCGGTGTCCGAGGACTTGACGGTGTACGGCAGGCACACGTTGATGCCCTCCACCGCGTCCACCAGCTTGCGGACGGCGGCGAAGTTGGCCACCAGCACCCCGTCGAGTGGTAGCCCGGTGAGCTTGGCGACCGTCTCGGCGGCCAGCGCGGCCCCGCCGAACGCGAACGCGGCATTGATCTTGTTGGGGCCACCGGCCCAGGTCTGCCCCGCCGCGGGCACGTCGACGTAGCTGTCCCGGGGGATGGAGACGACGGTGGCCGCCTCTCGGGCGGCGTTGACGTGCACCAGCATGATCGTGTCCGACCGTTGCCCGGGGTAGAGAGCCTGGTCCGGCTCGCCGTCGCGGGAGTCCGACCCGAGCAGCAGGAGATTGAGCGGCCCCGACTCCCACCGGCGCTCGTCGTGGGTGCCCTGACCGAGGATGTCCTCGCGCTGCACCCGGCTCTCGTACCGGTGCTTCAGGCCGAAGCCGACGGTGACGAGGCCCGCGCAGAGCACGCCGAACATCAGGACCAGGGCGAGGCCCGCCTTCTTCCAGCCGACCATCGCCCGCCACCTCGACGGCGCCGGCGTGACCGTGCGGCCGGGGATACCGGTCACCATCTTGACCACCTCTGCACGAACTCTCGGGACGCTGAACCTGTTGCGGGGCAAGGGATGCAGCCGTTCGGGTCACCCGCCTGCCACACTCATGAAGCATTTAATCACTCTTTAGGGTTTCTATGCCGCTTTATCCTCTTTGCCCGATTCTGCGATGCCATTCTGGCCTTCGAGTTACGGAGGGAGTTGGCATGTACGGAGTACCCACCAAGGGGCCACACATCGGAGGTGGCCTTGCCGCCACCGGGGTTGCTGTTCAGTCCTGGTTGCTGGTCGGCGTCGGGCTGGTAGTGCTGGGTCTGGCACTGTGGCTCGTCGCCATGTTGGGCCGCGAGCGATGACAGGTCCCCGACGCGGGTCGTGGCTGCGCGCCAGCGCGGGTGGCCTGATCGGAGTCGCCGCCGCCGTCGCCATGCTCTGGCGGTGGCACGACATCGCCAGCGCGGAGGCGTGGCTGAACGCTCATCTCGTCAACGCCGTCGGGTTGGCGGACACCAAATCCATCGGCGCGGCCGTGATCTTCCCACTGGACGAGCGCTGGGTCGGCTTCATGGTCTCCAGCGGCTGCTCGGTCGCCATGTTGCTGATCCCGCCGATCGTGCTCGCGTCGACGTTGGTCGGGTTCCGCCGCATCTCACTGACGCGGGGACTCAACGCCCTGGCGATGGCCGTCGTGTTGCTGGTCACCGTGAACCAGGTCCGACTCGGCGCGGTGGTGGTCTCGATGCAGACCTGGGGCTTCAAACTGGGCTACGAACGCAGCCACGTGCTGATCGGCTCGGTGATCACGACCGCCGGTCTGATCGCCGTCACGATCCTCTTCGTGGTCCTGGTCAGCCGGACCAAGCGGATCTCCGGGACGGTCGCCGGTGTCCACTGAGACGCAGTCGCTCGCCCTGCTCAACACCGCGGCGTTCCTGCTGTGCGTCAGCTTCTGCGCGTACGTGCTGAGCATCCTGGTGTTCCACCTGAAGAGCGGACGTAGTCGGGGCGGCAGCCCGGACGGCTTCGACTGGCACATCATCGTGCCGTGCCGCAACGAGGCGTCGGTCATCCGCGACACAGTGCGGCGTCTGCTCTGCGACTTTCCGCAGGCGACCGTCTGGTGCGTCGACGACGCCTCCGAGGACGGCACGCTGGCCGAACTGGCCGCGTTCACCGACCAACCGCGGGTGCACGTGGTCCAGCGTCAACTGCCGGACGCGCGACAGGGCAAGGGCGCCGCGCTCAACGCCGCCTGGCGACGCATCGAGCAGTCGTTGCCCGCCAACGCGGACCGTACCCGGGTGATCGTCGGGGTCCTGGACGCGGACAGCCGACTCGACCCCCAGGGCCCGGTCGCCCTCTCCGGCCGTCAGTACTTCGGTTCGGAGCAGGTCGGCGCGGTACAGGTGGAGGTGCGGATGCTCCAGTGCGCGCCGCGCCGGTACGCGCAGCCGACCGAGGTCGGCGCCTGGGGACGGCTGCTGATCCGGCTGCAGGACATGGAGTTCCGCGCCCCGATCGCCGCCATGCAATCGCTGCGGCGACGCACCGGCAGCGTGGCGATGGGCGGCAACGGGCAGTTCACCCGGCTGTCCCTGCTCAACGAGATCGCCGACCAGCACGGCACACCGTGGCACGGCGCCCTCCTGGAGGACTTCGAGCTGGGCCTGCACATCCTGCTGGCCGGCGGTCGCACCGAGTACTGCCCGGAGAGCTGGGTGGCCCAGGAGGCGCTGACCCGGATCCGCCCGCTGGTGCGGCAGCGCACCCGCTGGGCCCAGGGGTCGATGCAGTGTGGCCGCTACCTCGGCAGGGTGCTGCGCTCGCCGCGAATCCGCAACTCGGCCACACTGGAGATCGCCCACTTCCTGGCCGCACCGTGGACCCAACTGCTCGGCACACCGATCTACGTCGCCTGCCTGGTGGTGATGTCCTACTACATCGACAACACCATGGGTGGACTGCGCGGCTGGTGGAACAGCGGCGGCTGGGGCGTACCCCCGCTGGTGCTCGTCTTCGGCATCGGACCCTTCGCCCTGTGGGGCATCGTCTACCGGATTCGTTGTGAGCCGCAGCTCTCGATACCCAAGGCCCTGCTGCTCGGCGTCTGCCACTGGCTCTACAGCTACGCCCAGTCACTGGCGGTCTGGCTGGCCTTCGCCCGCATGGTGACGGCCCGCACGGACTGGCAGAAAACCGCCCGTGCCGCCGATCCGCAGCCCCAACCGGCCCCGGCTCGGGCCGTGGGTCGAGTGGCCGTCGGCCAGGCGGCCGTGGGTCGGGCCGCCGTGCCGGCCCAGCCGCGCCGGGCCCAACCGGCACGCCGGTCGGGTCGCAACGACGGGCCACGGTCGATCCGACCGCCCCGGCACCTCAGCCACCTCTCGCACCTCACCACCCCCACCACAGACCGCCCCGCAATCGCCCACACCAGAAAGTAGACATCTATGCCACGAGTTAGATCCGGTCTCGCCCGCACCGCCGCGGTGCTGGCTGGTGGTCTCGCCATGGTCGTCCTGGCGGCCTCTCCGGCGATGGCCGACACCTCCCAGTCCTCCGCCTCGGCGCTTCAGATCAGCCTGTTCGGTGGTGGCCTCGCCAGCTCCGGCACGGCGTCGGCCACCAACGACGGCACCACCGAGTCGATCTCCGGTAACCAGAATCCCCCGCTGGCCGTGCTCGGCGGGCAGACCGTCATCACTGCGGGCGTGCTGGGCCAGAACGTCCGGGCGTTCAACGACGGCACGTCGGCGGCCTGCGCCGGTGTGCTCGGCACCGGCGGCTCGATCACCATCGGTCCCGGCGGGTCGTGCCTCGTCACGCCGGGTGCCGGGGTGACGCTGACCCTCGGCACCAGCGGCCTCGCCTCGATCTCACTCGTCGCCGACGCCATCTACTCGTCGTGCCAGGCCACCAGCAGCCCCTCTGCGACGGGCACCGCGAGTCTGGTCAACGCCCGGATCGTCTCGACGATCCTGGGCGTCGACACGACCCTGCTCGCCCTGCCGGTCAACCCGGCGCCGAACACCGGCCTGAGCATCCCGGGTCTGATCGACCTGACCCTCAATGGCCAGACCACCTCCGGCGTGGGTCAGCTCACCGTCACGGCGCTGAACCTGACGGCGCTCGGCGGCGCGTTGGCGGGAGTGACCATCGGCACGTCGAGCTGCGGGGCCAACGCGGTCGCGCCCCCCATTCCGGTGATCCCGCTCGCCGGGGCGCCGCTCGCGCTCGGTCTCGGCGCGCTCGTGGCCGGCACCACCGGCGGGTTCTCGCTCTACCGGCGTCGCCGCGCGGCTGCCAGGAGCTGACCCGACATGTGTGCGAGCAGCTCGACACCGCGAGAGGTCCTGATCCTCGCCGGCACCAGGCCGGAAGGAGTGAAGACCGCGCCTCTGATCCGCCGTCTCCTCGATGATCCGAGGTTCACGGTACGGGTGGCGGACACCGGTCAACAGCCGGGACGCGTCGCCGAGGCACTCGCCCCGTTCGGTCTCCGCCCGGAGGTGAGCCTGCGCCCGCAACGGCGTAGCGGCTCGCTCGCCGAACTGGCGGCGGCACTGATCACGGGCATCGACGAGTTGCTCACACACCACCGTCCAGCGGCGGTCGTGGTGCAAGGGGACACCACGACCGCCCTGGCCGGCGGGACGGCCGCGTTCTGGCGGCACGTCCCGGTCATCCACCTGGAGGCCGGACTGCGGACCAACGACCTGGACCGGCCGTTCCCGGAGGAGGCCAACCGGGCCATGCTCGCCCGGATCGCCGCGCTGCACCTGGCGCCGACCCAGGCGGCCCGGGCGAACCTCATCGGTGAGGGCATCAGCTCCAGCGCGATCGTGGTGACCGGCAACACCGTCGTGGACGCCCTTCACGACCTGGTCGCGCGCGGCATGGCCCAGGCGCCGGACTGGGTCGACCCGGCCCGCAAGCTGGTGGTGGCCACAGTGCACCGACGGGAGAACTGGGGCCACGGGGTGGCTGCCACTGTCGACGGGCTCCGTCGCCTGGCGCGAGCGTGCCCCGACACCCAGATCGTGATGGTCACCCACCCGAACCCGCAACTCAGCGCGGAGGTCACCACGGGCCTCGCGGGCGTCGCCAACGCCCGGGTCACGCCACCGCTGCCCTATCCACAGATGGTCGGGCTGCTGCGGGCGGCCGACCTGGTCGTCACCGACTCGGGCGGGCTCCAGGAGGAGGCCGCCACCCTGGGGGTGCCGTTGTTGGTCACCAGGGACACCACGGAACGTCCGGAGGCCCTGACGCCGGGCCGCGGCGAGCTGGTGGGCACCGATCCCGAACTGCTCCTGTCGGCCGGGCTCCGCCACCTTGCCAGCGGGCGGACCGCCGTCGTGGGTTCGCCGTTCGGCGACGGGCGGGCGAGTGACCGCTCGGTCGTTGCCCTGGCAGGGCTGCTGAACGTACCGGCCCGTCGGGTGGTGCAGCGTCGCCGCACCGCCGCCGCCATCGGCTGACGTCCGCCAATCTGGACAATCATCCAAATTTCCGGACAAATCTCCTTTACCCACTGATAATTGGCACATCGATCGGCAGCGCTCCGATCCGTCGGTCCAAACAGTTCAGTGATCAGAGGAGTTTCCAGGTGCAGGCGAAGTTGAACGGGCAGCGTTCCGCGACGCTGCAGGGCAGATACTCCGCCCAGCACAACGCCTTCGGCGTCCTTCGCCTGGCGATGGCGTGTGGCGTGATCGTCGCGCACGCCGGGCCGCTCGGCTTCGGCCAGCACAACCTCGGCGCGGGCACCTTCGGCCGACAGAGCGACCTCGGCACCCTCTGCCTGTACGGATTCTTCCTGATCTCGGGATTCCTCATCACCGACAGCGCGCTGCGCTCCACGCTGCGCCAGTACGTCCGCGCCCGCCTGCTGCGGGTCTTCCCCGGGCTGTGGGCCTGCCTGCTGGTCACCGCGTTCGTCTTCGCGCCGCTGGTCGCGCTGCACGAGAACGGCAACCTCGACGGGTTCTGGGGGCACCCTGAGGGGCCCATCGACTACGTCACGACGAACGTCCTCGCCTCGATGGAACAGTTCCCCATCTCCGGGTTGCTGGCCGACACCCCGTACGGCCAGATCGTCGGCGGGCCGAGCGCGTTCGACGGTTCACTGTGGACCCTCCGATACGACCTGGCGTTCTATGGGATCGTCGGCATCCTCGTGGTGACCTCGGTGCTGCACCGGGCACCTCGCGCGGTGCTCGTCCTCACCGCCGTCTGTTACGCCCTGGTCCTGCGGGACTTCTTCACGGCGCCGACCTGGAGCTCCCGCCCGCCGCAACACGGCGCGATCGGACCGTTCCCGCTGCTCGGCGCTTTCGCCGCCGACTGGATGCTGATGCTCGGCTTCCTGTTCCTGCTCGGCGCCGCCGCCCGCCTGTACGCGCACCGGATTCCGGTGACCAGAGAGCTGGGAGTGCTGGCCGGCGTCGCCTTGGTCGGCTCGCTGTGGCTGGGCGGGTTCTTCGCTGTGGGTGTGCCGGCGTTCGCCTACCTGGTGCTCTTCGCCGCCGTCGCGCTGCCGAAGCGGCTGTCCGGTATCAGCCGCCGGCACGACTACACGTACGGCATCTACATCTACGGCTTCCCGGTGCAGCAGATGATCGCCCTGCTCGGCGGGGCCCGATTCGGGATGCTCGGCTACATCGTGCTGAGCCTGCTCGGTGCCCTCCTGTGCGCCGTGCTCTCCTGGCACCTGGTGGAACGGCCCGCCCTCGGGTTCAAGACCGGCAGCGGACGCGCACGGCACCGACGCGCGGGCCGCACCGCCAGCCCTCGCCCCGTACTGATACCCAGCCCGGTGACCGTGGCGGGAGCCGAGGCGCGCACCGGCACCACCGGCACCGGCCGGCACAAGGCCGGTGGCCGGCACAGCTGGTCGACGAAGAGCACCCCGGCCACGGCAGCCACGCCGCGCCGCGC
Source organism: Micromonospora sp. NBC_00330 (assembly GCF_036136635.1). Classification (NCBI taxonomy): domain Bacteria; kingdom Bacillati; phylum Actinomycetota; class Actinomycetes; order Micromonosporales; family Micromonosporaceae; genus Micromonospora; species Micromonospora sp. NBC_00330. The sequence goes on along the minus strand of NZ_CP108012.1, from coordinate 1,921,632 downwards.
CAAGCGGCCCACCGAGACGGCGGCGTCGTTCCTGGCGGTGCCCGAACGGACCAGGAAGGACCTTCCGTTCGACCCGGTGAAGACGCCCACCTCGCACTCCCGCTCGGGTCGGTCACACCGTGCGCCGACCACCTCGACGACACCACCCCGCTGATCGCGATGGGGCCGGAGCCAGCCTGGCTCCGGCCCCATCACCGTCCCCAGGGGCGGCCGGCCGACTCAGGCCGAGAAGTTGCGGAACAGCAGGGACGCCAGGGCGAGCGCCAACGCCAGGTTGAACACCGTGGCACTGGCGAACACCGCCACCGGTCGCCAACCCGCCTCCCGCAGCGACGCGACCCGGACCTCCAGGCCGATGCTGACGAAGGCCAGGATCAGGAACCACACGCGCAGGTCGTTGACGACGGCGATGGTGGCCTTGCCGTCCGCGCCAGCCGCGTCGAGGTACCAGGTGGCGATGATCGAGGCCGCCATGAAGCCGAGGACGAACTTCGGAAACCGCGTCCACAGCTCACCAAGGCCCGGTCGGGCCGCGCCCGGCCGTCTTTCCACCCGCAGGGTGAAGTACGCGGTGAGCGCGACCGCCACCACACCCATCAGGGCGTTCTGGGTGACCTTGACGATGCTGGCGATCTGGAGCGCCTCCTCACCGGCGAGCGCTCCCGCCGCGGTGACCGCTGCTGTGGTGTCGATGTTGCCACCGATCCAGGCGCCGGCCACCGCGTCGGAGAGCCCGAACACGTCGGCCAACCAGGGCAGGATGAAGATGGACGGCAACGCGAAGACGATGACCAGACTCGCCGTGTAGGCCAACTGCTCGCGGCGCGCCCGCACGGCGCCTGCGGCGGCGATCGCCGCGCTGACCCCGCAGATCGACACCGCCGACGCGAGCAGCGCGCGCAGCTTGTCGTCGAGGCCGAACCTGCCGGCCAACCACCAGGTGAACAGGAACACCCCGCTGATCAGCAGAATCGCCTGGGCGATCGCCGGGCCGGCGGCGCTGGCGATGACGGCCAGGTTGATCGACGCCCCCAGCAGCACCAGACCGGTCTTGATGAAGAACTCGGTCCGGAACGCGGCGGCGATCCGGTCCCGCCACCCGAGCAGCGTGACGGCGACGTTGCCGAGCAGGCCGAGCAGGATCGCGTAGACCGGGTACTCGATCGCCGCGCCGACGTCCTCGACGGCGCTGCCCTCGGCCCAGGCCGGGACGTTCTGCTCCAGGTAGCGGGTGAGCGCGGCGAGACCGACCACGATCAGCAGGCCGAGCGCCGTCCAGGCCCAGAAAGCCCCGTCGCGCGCCACACTGGTCGGCTCGACGGGATCGGCGGTGGTCGACGACGTGTCGCGCTCGACCACCTTGTCGGTGGGCGGTTCGTCGGCGGCGATGGCGTCGGCGGTGGCGGGCTCGGTGCCCGTGCGGGTCGCGTCGGCGGTCATCAGGGCACCAGCCCGGCGGGGATGGCACCCAGCAGGACCAGGGCGAGCAGGGCCAGGCCGAGGATGGTCGCCGCCCAATCCTCGTTGAACGCGAGCCGGGACGCGCCGGCCGTCGGCGGGGTGGGCGGTGGCTGGTCCGATGTCATGGCGTACCTCCATGGTGGCGAACCGATCCGGCCGTGCCGGATCGGTCAGAAGCGCGGTGACGAGCGTGCGGAGCCGCGCCGGGTCACGAGTCGACGCGTGAGCCGGCGGTGCGGCCGGAAGAGGGGTGCGGTGCTGCGGTGCTCAGTCGGTGCCCGGTGCGCCCGGACAGAGCTCGCTGGCGGTTCGCATCAGGTCGACGACCCGACGCGAGGTGAGGAGCGGACCAACCGGCATTCACGTATTTTCCTACCGACTCGATAGGAATTCAAGACCGTCGACGCGGAATCTCTCAGCCGACGCCCCCGCCATTGAACGACGGGGCCGGAGCCATTGCCGGCTCCGGCCCCGTCGGTACGCCCGATCCCCGCTACGGGGTCGGATACCGGGTCAGGTAGACCGGAGCGCCGACCTTGGTCATGTCGGCAGCGTCCCCGACGCCGTTGACCACATGGTCGATCGTGCCGGCGCTGAGGTTGACGGTCATGATGTGGTGCAGTCGCACCCCGGGCCGGTTCGGGACCTCGAAGCCGTTCTCGGTGTGGATCGACGGGTTGTTCTGGTTGAACACGTACACCCCGCCGCCGTACAGGGTGTGGTGACGCACCCGGTCACCAACCTTGTACCCGGCCCAGCCCTCGACCGGGCCGTTCATCCAGTCGGCCTGTGTCGGCGGGTCGTACGGTAGCTCGTTCTGGTAGAGGATCGTGGTGCCGTGCTCGCCGTTCCAGACCGTGTTGTAGCGCTGGAAGTGCTCGACGAACAGGCCTGTCGCGGTCACGTGGTCGCCGTTGATGACGGCCCCGTAGCGACCGGTGTTTGTGCGCCAGCGGTCGGTGTCACCGTTGACGCCCTCGGTGAAGCCCTCGACGCCGTGATCACCGCGCCACACCCAGGTGTGGTCGATGAGCACGTTGTCGCTGTTGACCTCCAGGGCGGTGTTCGTCCGGCCGATGTGTGGGCCGCCGACCCGGAAGTACACGTCGGAGAGCGTGGTCGGGTTGTGCGGGCTGCTCGCGTCGTGGCCGTGCTGGCGGCCAACCCGCAGCAGGACCGGCGACTCGACGAGGCCGGCGTCGATGGTGACACCGGCGACGATCACCCCGGGCACACCAGCCACGTCCAGCGGGATCGCGCCGTTCACGGCGGTGAGGGTGGCGTGCCCGATCCCGAGCACCACCGTGTTCGGACGCCGGACCTCGATGCTGCGCGCGATGTCGTACGTGCCGGGCGTGAGCAGCAGGTGCTTGCCGCGCGCGAGCTGGCTGTTGATGACCCGCACCGGGTCGGACGGCTTGGCGATGAAGAAGTCGTCGATCCCGATGGTGCGCCCCGGCGTGATGCCGTCGGCCCAGGAGACGCCCCTGCTTTCGCGCTGCGCGGCGGGCACCCGCACCTGGTAGCGACCCTTGCCGTCGATGAAGAGGTAGGGCTTCTCCCGGCTGATCGGGGTGGTCTCCAGTGTGGTGTACGGCGGGTCGGGGAACGTGGCGTCGTCCGGCGCGCCCTCGACGCCCGCGAACACCTGGTTCCACACCGCGTTGGACCAGCTACCGACCTCGCTGTTGCGGGTCAGCCACTGCTGCTGCGAACCGTTCGTCGTGGCCGGCAGCCGGGAGTCGGCGATGAACCCGCCGCTGGCGTACTGCGGGCCGGCGGTGCAGTAGTCCATCAGCGACAGACCGCCGCCGCCGATGTTCAGTCGGCGCATCGACACCGCCTGGGAGACCGCCCAGAAGTTCGCCGACGACCGGCAGTCGTCCTGGCCGGCCGCGTTGATGGTGAGCGAGAGGTTGGACAGGGTGCGCCAGAAGTTGACCAGCGCGAGGCAGTTGCCGGTGCCGCCGTCGGCGAGGCAGCGGTTGTAGACCTCCAGCTTGCCGTTGATGGTGACGTCGGTGGGCGAGGCGCCCAGGCCGGACACCTCGGTGTAGTAGCCGACCTTTGCCTGCAACGGCTGCGCGGTCGTGCCGTACCTGCCCGGCTTGAACAGGTAGGCGTGCCGCTCGGTGCCCATCTCGTTGTCGACCTGCCGGGCGTGCGCGGCGTCGAGGGTCTGCTGGATCTCGCCGACCGGCATGGACGGGTCGAAGATCGTCACGTTCGGGCCGAAGTCGGGTGCGCCGTGCGTCGGGCGGCCGGCGCTGGCGGCGGTGCTGGTCACCGCGACGGCGGTGATCACCAGCACAGCAAGAAGGAGGGTACGACCGGAGGTCCGGCGAACCCGTCGGGACGGGGCTGTCATGTGGTTCGTCCTCTCCGCTGGCCGGGCGTGATTCCGGCGCAGCTGGGGGCGGTGAGAGCGCTCTCTGGCCCCTCCGGCCGAGGATCCGGTCGGGACACAGGGGTTGACATGTTTCTACCCGTTGGATCGACCGCACGCCATCAGCCGTGCACCGCGAATGTCGAATCTGGACGGGGGCCGTCCTCGCGGTACGCCGATGGTACGGAGAAGGAACGCCGCGCTGGTCTGCTCGACTCATGCGGATACGGAGGACATCCAGACCGGTCGGGCCCCGAGGGCGGGCGGTCGTCGCGGTCATCGCCGTCGTCGCCGTCGCACTGCCACTTGTCGCGTCGTCGATGGCCGGAGCCTGGCCCGGCGCGGCCCCGACCGGACCGGCGGCGGCCGGCACACCCTCGTTCGACCCGGCGCCCGCCGGCCCCGTCACCGCCGAGGAACGACAGGTTCTGAGCCGCGCCGAGTCACTGCTCACCCGCGACTGCATGACCCGCGCCGGTTTCGAGATGTGGCTGGGCACGTCGCCACCGGCAGACGGGCTGCTCTCCTTCCCGTACGTCGTCGACGACATCGCGTGGGCGCGGAAACACGGTTTCGGCTCGGACCTGGTGGAGGCGGTCGACGCCCGTCGGCACGCCGACCCCAACCAGCGCTACGTCAGCGGCCTGTCCCCCGAGCGCCGGGAGGCTTACCTGGCCGCACTCAACGGCGCCCGCCCGCAGGGACTGGAGGCGCGGCTCCCCTCCGGCGGGGTGATGCGGCGCAGCGCCGAGGGATGCACGTCCGAGGCGCAGCGCCGGCTCTACGGCGACCTGGCCGAGTGGTACCGCTCCAGCAAGGTGGTCGCCGACCTGACGTACCTGCGGCAGCGCCGGGTCCTCGCCGATCCCGCGTGGACGGCAGCGCTGCGGCCGTGGGCGCGGTGCCTGCGACAGCAGGGATTCACCGTGGACACCCCCGAGCAGCTGCGGCAGAGCGTCGGCACCCGTGGGCGGGCGGACGAGATCGCCGCGGCGGTCGCCGAGGCGCGGTGCGCCCGGGACGGCCTCGCCGCGACGACCCGGGCCCTGGACGTCCGCCTCGGCGACGAGCTGACGGCGGCGTACCACCAGGACGTGGCGGCGAAGAAGCGGCTGGAGCGCGGGGCGGTCCCCCGGGCCCGGGCCGTGGTCGCCGCCGAGCACTGACGAACGCCGAGGCGACGGTCGCCCGGCGAGAAGGAGGATGAAATGAGACGTATCCACCTGGTCCTAGCGGGGGGCGCGATGCTCGCCACGCTGCTGGCCGGCGCACCGGCGGCCGCATCCCCCGCGCAACCGGGCGCGGTCGGGTCGGCCAGCCAGGCCGCGCCGACCGATCGCGACGGCCGGGCCGAGCGGGTCGACCTGCCCCGGAGAACCCCGCTCGACGGCGCACGGGCCGCGGCAGCGGGCGACGGCTACTTCTACGCCTACGAGCACGCCTGGTGGGGTGGCCGATGGTGCGCCTGGGCGGGCAACGCGAACAACTGGGTCAACCCGGGCGGCGCCGCCACCACCGGCCAGTGGGACTGCGGCGGCGACTACAGCTTCGACAACATCGCCACGTCGGTCTGGAACAACGGGATCGCGCACGAGTACGACTCGGTACGGATGCGCACCGGGACGTTCCTCACCGGTGGCAGCATGTGCCTGTCGCGCGGCGACTACTGGGCCGACTTCACCCTCGGCTACCAGGCGTTCAGCGACGGCACCCCCGCCGACAACCAGATCAGCTCGCACCACTGGTGGGTCACCTGCGTATGACGGCCAGCCGGGGGGGGGCATCCAGCCCCCCCCCGGCACCACCACGCTCAGCAGGAAACATCCCCGCCGAGCAGCGCACGGTGCAGATCACGGAGCTCCCGCCCCGGCTCGATGGCGAGCTGTGCCGACAGCTCCGCCCGCCAGTCCCGGTAGACACCCAGGCCGTCGGCGGTCCGCCCACTGTGGTGCAGGGCCAGCATCAGCTGCCCACGCAACCGCTCCCGGAACGGATGCCGCCGGACCAACGCGATCAGCTCGCCGACCACGTGCGGGTGGTGGCCCAGGTCCAGTCGCACGGCCATCCGCTGCTCGATCGCGGCGAGCCGCGCCTCCTCCAGTTGCGGCGCCTCCGAATCGGTCAGCTCGTCGGTGCCGTCGGCCAACGCCGGCCCGCGCCACCAGCCGAGAGCCGTGCTCAACGCGGCTGACGCCTCCGCCGGCCGGCCCGCGTGGCGCAGCACAGCGGCCCGCCGCACCTCGTCGAGGAACCGGTCGAGGTCCAGCTCACCCGCCTCCAGCCGGACCGCGTAACCGTCGCGCCAGGAACGGATGCGATCGGCGCCGAGCGCCCCGCGCAGCTCGGAGACCCGCTTGCGCAGTTGGGTACGCACGGTCGCCGGCGGCCGCTCGGCCCAGAGCAGGCGTACCAGCCGATCCACCGACACCATCCGGCCGCGCGCCAGCAGCAGCGCGGCCAGCACCGAGCGCTGCTGTGGACCGGCCAGCCGCACCGGCCGACCGGCCCGAACGGCCTCGATCGGCCCCAGAATGCGGAACTCCATCTGCGTCACCTGCTCCTCCTCGTCGCCGATGGAACTGTCGCAGCGGGCGTCGCCGAAGCACTGTCATCGCGCTGTCACGAGGCCCGTACCGGGGCGGTCACAGTGGGTCGCGACCGACCGGCCTTGTCGGACAGTCGTGTTACCGTCGCTCTCGGTCGGCGCGTGAGATGTGTGGTCGGCCCGATGCTGGGGGCTTTCGTGGAGTGGGATTTCGCCGTGCTCGGCACGCTGCGCGTCTCCCGCCACGACCGCACGATCCCCGTCCCGGCCAACCGCCAGCGGGCGTTGCTGGCCACGCTGCTGCTCAACCGGGGCGAGACGGTGAGTGTGGCCGCGCTCGTCGACCGGGTCTGGGGCACCGGTGCGCCCGCCCATGCGCGGGCCGCACTGCACTCGCTGGTGCGGCGGCTGCGCAGCACCCTGACCATCGAGGGGCCCCCGGGTGGGCTGATCGCGACGCGCGCCAGTGGTTACCTCCTCGATCTGCCCCCGGCCGGCCTCGACCTCTCCCGCTTCGACGCGCTCGTGGCGGCCGGCCGCAACGCCGAGCCGCAACGCCGAGCCGACCTGCTCCGGGAGGCCCTGGCGCTGTGGCGCGGCGACCCGTTGGGCGACGTCGACTCCGAGGTGCTGCACCGGGAGGACGTTCCGGCGCTGACCGAGCGGTGGGCGAGCGCCAGTGAGGTCTACTTCGACACCGAGCTGACCCTCGGCCGGCACACCGAGGTCGTCGCCGAGCTGCGGCAGGCGACCCGCCGCAGCCCGCTGCGCGAAGGGCTGTGGGCGCAGCTGATGCTCGCGCTGTATCGCGACGGGCGCCAGGCCGAGGCCCTCGACGCCTTTCATCGGCTCGCCACGATCCTCGCCGAGGAGCTGGGCGTCGACCCGGGGCCGGCGGTGCGGGAGCTGCGCGACCGCGTGCTGCGCGCCGACTCCGCGCTGAGCTGGCGACCACCTTCTGCGGCGGCCACGGCCACCCCCGCGGCGCCACCGATGTCGTTGCTTCCGGCCGACATCGGCGTGCTGCACGGTCGAGTCGCGACAGTCGAGGCCATCCGGCGCTCCATCGTCACCGCCGCCACTGAGGGACGCCTGCCCCTGGTGTCGGTGTCGGGTGCTCCCGGCATCGGAAAGACCGCCCTCGCCGTCCACCTGGGTCACCAACTCGCCGACGAGTTCCCCGACGGCCAGTGGTACGTGCGGCTGCGCGGCCAACACAAGAATCAGGCTCGCCCCTTCGACCTCCTGTCCGAGCTGCTCACCTACTCGGGCGTGCCTCCAGCGGCCCAACCTGCCACCGCCGACGCCCGGGCCGCCGCGTTACGGGCGGCGCTCGCCGGTCGCCGCGTCCTCATCGTCCTGGACGACGCCGCCTCGGCGGAGCAGGTCGAGCCGCTGCTGCCGGGCGCCGGCGGTTGCGCGGTGATCGTGACCAGCCGCAGCACGCTCGGCGCGCTGGTGGCGCTGCACGGTGGGCGGGCCGTCGGTCTGGACCCGCTCAGCCCGGACGCCGCGGCCGACCTGCTCATCGCTGTGTTCCAGGATCACGGGTTCACTGTGGCGCCGGATGTCGTCCAGGACCTTGCCGCGCTCTGCGGAAACCTTCCGCTGGCGTTGCGGATCGTGGCGGCAAACCTGACCACTACCGGCCCGGACGACGCCCGTGCGTACGTGCGGCGACTTCGGGACGGAGACCGACTCGGTGGCCTCTCCGTGCCCGGCGACCCCCGAGTGGCGCTGCGCGCCGCGATCACACCGTCCTATCAACGGCTCGGCGGCGCCGAGCGGCGGGCGCTGCGACTGCTCGGTTCGACCCCCACCGACTGTTTCACCACCGAGGACCTCGCGGCGCTGGCGGACGTCGACTGGTCCACGGCGGACGCCATGCTGCGCACCCTGACCAGCAGCCACCTGGTCCGCCCCGCCCGGGACGGCCGGTTCGTGACCCACGACCTCATCCGCCTGTACGCGGCGGAGCAGTCCCAGCACGAGGACACCGCCGACCAGCGCGCCGAAGCCCTGGGGCGGCTGTTCCACGGGTACCTGGCCATCGCCGACGCGCTGGCACGGCGCAACTACCCCCGGATGGCGTTCCTCCCCCGACCCGCCGACTCGGTCCGGCGCACGGCGGTGGCCGCGCAACCCGAGACGCCGAGCTGGTTCCACGCCGAGTACGCCAATCTGCTCAGCGCGATCCGGCACGTGGCGCAGCACGGCCCACGTGAGATCTCCTGGCACCTCGCCGACCGGATGCGCGGCTACCTCCAGGAGACCGGGGCGCACGGCGAATGGCGCGAGGTCGTCGAGCTGGGCCTGGCTCAGGCCCAACGTGAGGGCGACGACCCGGGGGTGGCCGCGATGCAGTCGAGCCTGGCGACACTGAGCGCCAGTCGGGCCGACTACGCCGACGCGCGGCGGCGGTTCCAGACGGCTCTGACCATCCAACTGCGTCTGGGCAACGGTGCCGGTCAGGCATCCATTCTCAACAACCTCGGCATCGTGCACCGGGAGGAGGGCCAACTGACCGAGGCGGGCGAGTGCTACGCGCAGGCGCTGCGGCTCTACCGCGAGGTGGGCAACCGGCACGCCGAGTGGAGCTGCCTGGGCAACCTCGGCGTCGTGCAGTTGGAGCTGGGCCAGGTGCACGACGCGGTCCGGGCCCAGCAGTCGGCGCTGGAGGGTTACACGTCCCTCGGCGTCGCCGAGCAGCCGCTCAACGACATCGCCAACGTTCTGCACAACCTCGCCGTCGGTGTGCGCGCGCTCGGCCGGCCCAGCCTGGCGGTGCTGCACCTCACCCGGGCCGTGGTGCTGCGTCGACAGGTGGGCAACCGCTACGGCGTCGCGACCGATCTCGACCAGCTCGCCGCCGCGTACGTCGACCTCGGGTACCATGCCAAGGCGCAGGGCCTCGCCCAGGAGTGTCTGAGCATCGCCCGCGCGGTCGGTCGACGCCGGGTCGAGGCGGAGGCCCTCTCCACACTCGGCACCGCCACGCTCGGCCTGCACGGCCCGGCACCGGCGCTCGAGTTGCTGCACCAGGCGTTGCGGCTGGGCCGGGAGATCGGTTACCGCCGAGGCGAGGTCAACGCACACCTCGGCCTGGCGGGTGCGTACCGGGCGGCCGGCCGGCCCCAGGAGGCGGCGCGGCACGCCCTGATGGGCGAACAACTCGCCCTCGCGGCCCAGCACCACCTGCTGGCCCGGCAGGCCCGGGCGCTTCTCGGCGACGCCGAGCCCGAGCCGCTGCTGCGGCCGGCCTGCTGAGCGCCAGAGCGTGCGGCGGTCACGCTCCAGGTCAGCTCAGCGCGACTAGGATCATCGCCGTGCAGTTCGGGGTGCTCGGGCCGCTCGCCGTGACCACGGACGCCGGCGAGCCGGTGGTGGTGCCCGGCACCAAGGTGCGGGCGTTGCTGGCCGACCTTTTGGCCAACCGCAACCAGGTGGTCTCGGCGGACCGCCTCATCGACGACCTGTGGGGTGACGACGCCCCCGCCAATCCGGCCGGAGCCCTCCAGGTGCGGGTGTCGCAGCTGCGCAAGGCGCTCAACGACGCCGAGCCCGGTGCCCGCGATCTGGTCGAGTCCCGGCCACCCGGCTACCTGCTGCGGGTCGACGCGGTCGACGTCGACCGCTTCGACGAGCTGGCCCGCTGCGCGGACGTCGAACGGCTGACCGAGGCCCTCGCGTTGTGGCGCGGCGAGGCGTACGCCGACGTGGCCGACGCCGAGTTCGTGCGGGCCGAGGCGACCCGCCTCGCCGAGCAGCGCCTCGTCGTTCAGGAGCGGTTGGCGCAGGCCCGGCTGGCCCGGGGTGAGCATGACCTGGTGGCCGCGGACCTGGCCGAGTTGGTCGCCAGACATCCGCTGCGCGAAGGCCTGCGGGCGGTGCAGTTGCGCGCGTTGTACGCGGCCGGCCGCCAGTCCGAGGCGTTGGAGAGCTACGCCGAGCTGCGGGACCGGCTCGCCGAGGAGCTGGGCCTCGACCCCGGCCCAGAGCTGGTCGCCCTGCACCGCAGGATCCTCGAACAGGACGCCGGCCTGAACGCCACGCCGAAGGCAGCGATCATCCGGAACAACCTGCCGGCCCCGCTCGACGAGTTGATCGGGCGGGACGAGGCGCTGGCCGAGCTGCGGGCGCTGCTGCCCCGGCAGCGGCTCGTCACGCTGGTCGGGCCCGGCGGCGTCGGCAAGACCCGGCTGGCCACCGAGACAGCCCGCGCGACGTCCTACCCGGACGGTGTCCGACTGGTCGAGCTGGCCCCACTCCAGGCCGGTGACGCCCGCGTCGCCGAACAGGTGCTCGGCGCCCTGGGCGCCCACGAGGCCGCCGGTACGACCCAGTCGCCGGCCGACCGGGTGGTCACGGCACTGCGGCACCGGCAGTTGCTGCTCGTGCTGGACAACTGCGAACACGTCGTCGAACCGGTCGCCGAGCTGGTCGCCCGTCTGCTGCGCGACGTGTCCGGGGTGAGCGTGCTGGCCACCAGCAGAGAGCCGCTCGGGCTGACCGGTGAGCTGCTCTGGGAGGTACCCCCACTGCCGGTGCCGGACGACGGTGACCTGGACGCGGTCCGGCGCTCGGCGGCGGCCCGGCTGTTCGTGGCTCGCGCCGCCGCGCAGCAGCGCGGTTTCCGCCTCGACGGGCAGACCGCGACGGCGGTGGCCCAGCTCTGCCGCCGCCTCGACGGTCTGCCGCTGGCGTTGGAGCTGGCCGCGACCCGGGTCCGCGCGCTGGGCGTACGCGGGGTGGTGGACCGGCTCGACGACCGGTTCCGGTTGCTCACCACCACACAGCGGGACGTGCCGCCCCGACAGCGGACGCTGACCGCGGTGATCGGCTGGAGCTGGGACCTCCTGGACGAGTCCGACCAGGTGGTGCTCGCCGACCTGGCGGTGTTCCCGGACGGCTGCACCCCGGAGGCCGCCGAACAGGTCTGCCGAACCGACCTGGACGCCCTGGCCCGGCTGGTGGACCGGTCGCTGGTGGTGCTCGACGACTCCGGCGCGGCCCCCCGCTACCGGCTGCTCGAATCGGTGGCCGCGTTCTGCCTGGAACGCCTCACCGACGCCGACGAGGTACGCGGGCGGCACGCCACCTACTACACCGAGCTGGCCGAACGCGCCGACCCCGGGCTGCGCGGGGCCGACCAACGACGGTGGCTGGCGCTGCTCGACACCGAGCTGGCGAACCTACGGTCGGCGCTGGCGCACGGGGGCGGGCTACGCCTGGCTGTCGCACTGAGCTGGTACTGGTTCCTGCGCGGCCGGCTCACCGAGGCACGGCGGGCGCTGGCCGTGCCCGGCGACCCGGAGCAGGAGGCCCGCGCGGCGCCCTGGCGGGTCGGTTTCGCCCTGTCGCAGGGTGAGGTGATCGCCCCGGACGACGTACGCGCCGCAGTGGCCGCCGACCCGGACAGCCACGCCGCGTGGTTCGCGGCCAACGCGTTGATCGAACACGGCGACCTGGCCCTGGTGTCGGAGCTGCTACCCACCGCCGCCACCGACCCGTGGACGGAGGCCGCGGTGCTGACCTCCCTGGCCCACATCGCCCACGCCAACGGTGACCAGGCCACCCTGGAGCGCACCGCGACCCGCAGCGCCGCGCTGTTCGCCGACCTCGGCGACCGGTGGGGTCGGCTCCGGGCGACCGAGTGGGTGGGTGGGCTGGCCGACATGCGCGGCGAGCACGAGCGCGCCGCCGCGCTGCACCGGGAGGGGCTGCGCTGGGCCGAGGAGTTGGCGCTGTGGCCGCAGGTCTGCGCCGAGCTGTCCTGGCTGGCCTGGCTGGCCGTGCAGACCCGCGACTACGCCCAGGGTCGGGAACTGGCCGAACGCGCCTATGACCTGGCGGTGGAGCAGGGCTCGCCCGGCGCGCTGATCTTCGCGGAGATGAGCCTCGGGCTGGCCGCCCGCCGCGACGGCAAGCTCGACCTGGCCGTCACCCACCTCAGCCACCTCGCCGACCTGGGCCGGGGAGAGAGCCAACCCGCGCTCTACCTGCCGATGGTGCTGGTGGAGCTGGGCTACGCGGTCGAGCAGGGCGGCGATCCGGACGCCGCGTTGGCCCTGCACGTCGAGGCGTTCGAGGTCGCCGAGGCGATGGCGACGATGCGGGACGCGATCAACCCACTGGAGGGGATGGCGGCGGCGGTGCAATCCCCCGAGGTCGCCGCCCGGCTGCTGGGCGCCGCGGCCGCCGCCCGGCTCGCCACGCGGTCCCCCGCCGCGCCGGCCGAACGCGACGACACCGACCGGGTGACGGCACGACTGCGGGCCGAACTCGGGCCGGAACGCTTCGACGCGTTGCTCGCCGAGGGCGCGCGGCTGAGCCCGGGCGAGGCCCGGGCCCAGCTCTGACCGGTGCTCAGGAGGTCACCTTCGGCTGGTACGAGGCGACGATCACGCCGCTCTTGTGCACCCGGGTGTCGATCAGGTCGAACGACGCCTTGACGTCGGTCAGCGCCGCGGTGAGGCTGGGGCCGCCCTCCAGCACCGGGTGGATCCAGAACCGGACCTCGTCCACCAGGCCCGCCCGGATCAGCTGGGCGGTGACCGAGCCGAAGCCGTACTGGATGATGTTCTTGCCCGGCTGGGCCTTGAGCGCGGTGACCGCCTCGACCAGATCGCCCTGGAGCACCTCCGTGTTGTTCCAGGTGGGGTTGGTCAGCGTAGTCGAGGCGACGTACTTCTTGACGTTGTTGAAGTACGCGGCGCCAGTGGTCGGGTCGCTCTCGTCCATGTTCGGCCAGACGGAGGAAAAGCCGTCGTAGGTGGCCCGGCCCATCAGCATCACGTCGGCCGCCTCGGTCTGCGCCCCGGCGAGGCTGGCGGCCTCCTCGTCGAAGTACGGCATGGTCCACATCGGGTTGTCGATGACGCCGTCGAGGGTGATGTAGGTCGAGTTGACGAGCTTGCGCATCGGGATCTCCTGGGTGTTTGTCGTGTTCTCCGGTGACACCCAGAACTCTGCCGGAGCCCGCTTACGATTCGCTTCAGGTGCTCTTACCCGCGTCGTCGACCGGGCCCTGCGCCGGATCGGTCAACGGGATCGGCAGCGCCTGCGGGGTCACAGTGCCGCCGCCGGTCGAGTGGACCGGGGCGGGGCGGTCACCGCCGCGGCTGTGCAGCCGTCCGCGCCCGGCCGGACCGGCCCGCCGGGTCACCTCGACTGTCACCATCCGCACCGGCGGTGGCGGCGCGGTGAAACGCCCGACGCCCCACCGCACCCAGATGGGGATCCGGCCGGCGTCCGCCTCCGCGCGCAGCTTCTGCACCGTACGGGCCCGGTCGGTGTGGTCGACCTCCACCACGACGGGCGGACCGTCCGGACGGGCACACGCCACGTCGAGCACCGAGTGCCGCTGCTCCAGCGGCGGTGGCAACGGCATCACGCTGGGCGCGCGTCGGTAGACCCGCCAGCCCTGGGCCTCGGCCCACCGCACCACCGAGTCGATCACCCGCGCGGTGACCTCGTCGGTGTCCAGGTCGACGAAGGTCACCTGGGCCAGCCAGCGACCCAGGTCCGCGGCCAACCGCTCGTCCTGCGCCGCGACCTCCACCGGCGCAGGATAACGCCTCAGCCGACGACGGTCGTCCTCGCGGCGAGGTGCCGGGTCAGCCAGCCGGTGGTGGCCGTACGGGCCGCCTCGGCGTTGGTCCGCGACAGGAAGTCGTGCCCCTCCCCGGCGAGCACCAGGTGGCCGTGCGGCACCCCCCGGTCGGCGAGGGCCTGGGCGACCTGCGCCGACTCGCCCGCCGGCACGTTGGTGTCGTTGGCGCCGTGGATCAGCAGCACCGGCACGTCCAACCGGTCGATGTGGGTCAGCGGGGAGAGGTCGCGCAGCAGGTCGGCGTCCCGCTGGGGATCGCCGTACTTGCTGACGGCGGCGGCGGCGATCCACGGCTCGGTGCCGGCGAAGAAGGTCCGGAAGTCGGAGATGCCGCACTCGGCGACCCCGGCGGCGAACAGGCCGGGGAAGTTCACCAGCACCGCGAGGACCAGGTAACCGCCGTAGGAGCGCCCCAGAACGCCGAGCTGGCCGGGCCGGGCGACGCCGGAATCGACGAGGAAGTCGGCGCAGGCCGCCACGTCGGCGATCGCGCCGTAGCGGCCGGCGAGGTTGTCGGCGGCGACGAACGAGCGGCCGAACCCGGACGACCCACGGACGTTGGGCGCGAAGACAGCGATGCCCTGCGCCACCAGGGCCTGGAACAGTGGGTTGTAGCCGGGGCGCTCCTGCGCCTCCGGGCCCCCGTGCAGGCTGATCGCCGTCGGCCAGGGGCCCGGCCCGGCCGGGCGGTAGAGCCAGCCGGAGAGCGGTAGCCCGTCGCGGGCACGCAGGTCGACCAGTTGCGGCGCGACACCGGCATCGTCGGTGCGCGGGCCGGTGTCCGGCCGCAGCGGGCGCGGCGCCCCGGTCGACGGGTCGACCAGCCAGACCTCCCGTGGTTGCACCGGCCCCTGCGCGGTGAGGCAGAGCAGGCCACCGTCGGCTGCGAAGACGGCGTCGCCGAGCACCTCGCCGGGTGCGGTGACGGAACGCTGCACACCGCTGGCGAAGTCGAGCAGGCTCAGCTCGCTGCGCCCGCCGTAGGTGTTCCACAGCAACGCGCCGCGCTGCCCGTCCGCGCTGGGCGTGACGTGTTCCAGCTCGGCGTCCGGTCGCCCGGCCAGCCGGGTCGGCGGCTGCTCCGGTCGGGTCAGGTCGACCCGTACCAGCGCGGCGAGTTCGGAGTACGCGTCGGTGCGGGCCAGCACGCTCGTCCCGTCCGGGCCGAACCAACCCTGGTCGGTGCTGCCCCGCCCGGTGTCCGGGAGGAGGCGCCGCCGAACGCCGGTGGCCACGTCGAGCACCTCCAGCCAGCGGGCGTTACGGGGGCCGCGGCGCAGCAGCGCGGTGCCGGCGTCCGCTGTCACGTCCAGGAGGGTGAGCAGGTCGCCCTGGGCGAGCACCCGCCGGTGCCCGGTGGCCGCGTCGACAAGCACTGCCTGCCCGTGCTCGTCGGTCTCGGTGACCGCCAGCACCGCGCCGTGAGGCAGCCAGCCAGCCAGCGCGGCGCTGCGACGGCCGAACCCGGCGACCTGGTGGCGTCGCGTGCCGTCCGGGCGCAGCACCCACAGCTCGGTGCGGGGCGCGCCACCGGGGGCGACGACACAGGCCAACCACTGGCCGTCCGGGGACCAGCTCAGCGCGAGGACCGGCTCGTCGCCGACGGGCAGCGCGACGGGCGCGCCCGCGTCGACCTGGCAGACCCAGACGCCGGGCGTGCCAGCCCGGTCGGAGAGGAACGCCACCCGGCGGCCGTCGGGGGACGGCGCGGGGGCGAAGTCCTCGCTGATCGGCACCGGCGGCGACACCGGCCGGTGGCTGGCGGGTCGGGGCCGCCGGGTGGTGCGGGGCGGCTCAATCCGTACGCTCATCTAAACCCCGATCCGCTGCAACCAGAGCTCCAGCAGCCCGAGCTGCCAGAGCGCGTTGGAGCCCAGCGTGGTCCGCCGGGCGTTCGGCGCGTCCAGCAACTCCTCCAGGTAGTCCTTGCGGAACAGGCCCCGCTCGCGCGCCGGTCGGGCGGTCAGCGCGTCCCGCACGTCGTCGAGCAGTGGGCCGGAGAGGTGCCGGATGGCGGGCACCGGGAAGTAGCCCTTCGGCCGGTCGATCACCTCGTCCGGGACGATGCCCCGGCTCGCCGCCTTCAGCACCCCCTTGCCGCCCTGCGCCAGCTTCATGCCGGGTGGGCAGGCGGCGGCCAGTTCGACCACCTCGTGGTCGAGGAACGGCACCCGTGCCTCCAACCCCCAGGCCATCGTCATGTTGTCGACCCGCTTGACCGGGTCGTCGACAAGCATCACCAGGCTGTCCAGGCGCAGCGCCGCGTCCAGCGCGGTGTCCGCGCCGGGGGCCCCGAAGTGCGCGGCGACGAACTCCAGGCTGGCGTCGTGGTCGAGCATCCACTCGGGCGCCAGGTGCCCGCCGAGCGCGTCGTGGCGACGATCGAAGAACACCCTGGCGTACGCCTCGACGGCGTCCGCGCGGGCCACGTTGGCCATCGGCGGGTACCAGTCGTAGCCGGCGAGGATCTCGTCGGCGCCCTGCCCGGACTGCACCACCGTGATGCGCTGCGAGACCTCCTCGGAGAGCAGGTGGAACGCGACGCAGTCGTGGCTGACCATCGGCTCGCTCATCGCCGCGATGGCCTGGTGCACGGCGGGGACGAACCGCTTCGCGCCGATGCGGATCTGCTGGTGGTCGGTGTCGAAGTGGCGGGCCATCAGGTCGGAGTAGTGGAACTCGTCGCCGCTCTCCCCCGCCGCCGCCTCGAAGCCGATGCTGAAGGTGGCCAGGCCGGTCTGGCCCTGCTCGGCCAGCAGGGCGACGATCAGGCTGGAGTCGAGACCGCCGGAGAGCAGTACGCCTACCGGCACGTCGGCGACCATCCGCCGTCGTACGGCGGTGCGCAACGCCGCCATGAGCCGTTCCTGCCACTCGTCGGCGGACATCGCGGGGACGGCGGCCCGGTTGAACTCCGGCCGCCAGTAGGTGGTGTCGGTGCTCCGGCCGTCCGCGGTGATCACCCGCACGGTAGCCGGCGGCAGCTTGCGGACCCCGGCGAGGATCGTGCGCGGCGGCGGCACCACCGAGTGGAAGCTCATGTAGTGGTGCAGCGCCACCGGGTCGAGGTCGGTGTCCACGTCACCGGCGGCGAGCAACGCCGGCAGGGTCGAGGCGAAACGCACCCGGCCCGGCCCCTCGGCCAGGTAGAGCGGTTTGATGCCGAGCCGGTCGCGGGCCAGCACCAGGGTGTGCGTGGCCAGTTCGACCAGGGCGAACGCGAACATCCCGTAGAACCGCTCGACGCAGGCCGTCCCCCACCGGTGGTACGCCTTGAGGATCACCTCGGTGTCCGAGGTGGACCGGAAGGAGTAGCCGGCGGCGGTCAGCTCGTCGCGCAGCTCCCGGTAGTTGTAGATGCAACCGTTGAAGACCATGGCCAGACCCAGCTCGGTGTCGACCATCGGCTGGGCGCCCGCGTCGGACAGGTCGATGATGCGCAGCCGGCGGTGCACCAGGGCCACCGGCCCCTGCTGCCACCGACCCTCGCCGTCCGGGCCCCGGGAGGCCAGGGCGGGGAGCATCCGCTCGACGGCGGCCAGGTCCGGTGGCGCCCCGTCGAGGCGGAACTCGCCTCCGATACCGCACATGGCACACACCTCTCATCGGCTGGATCCGCTGGGGGCCGCTGACCGGTCCAGGCTTGGCGGACCGGGTTGCGTCCCGATGACGGGTGGGTCAAGGGTGGGTTACACCGACGGTTCGTCGGCTCCACCGAGCAGCCAGGTGTCCTTCGACCCGCCGCCGCGCGACGAGTTGACGATCATGCTGCCGGCCGGTGCCACCCGGGTCAGCGCCACGGGCGCGACCTCGGCGGTGTCGCCGAGGAACACGAACGCCCGCAGGTCGACGTGGCGGGGGGCGAGGGCCGTGCCGTCGAAGACCGGGTGGGTGGTCAACGCGATCATCTCCTGGGCGATCCACCGGTGCGGGGCCGCGAGGATCTGCTCCCGGACGGCGTCCAACTCCTCCGCCTCGGCGCGGGGGCCGATCACCACCCGGTCACCGCCGTACCCGTCGACCGGCTTGAGCACCAGCTCGTCGAGCCGGCCCAGCACCTCGGCCCGCTGCTCGGGCAGTCCACACAGGTACGTCGGCACGTCCCCGAGCAGCGGCTTCTCGCCCAGGTAGTACTCGATCAGCCGGGGCACGTACGCGTAGAGCGCCTTGTCGTCACCGACACCGTTACCCAGCGCGTTGGCCAGTGTGAGCCGCCCGGCGTGCACGGCGGCAAGCAGCGGCCAGCCCAGCGGCACCCCGTCCGCGCCGGGCGCGTGCAGCAGCGCCTCCTCGTCCATCCGCAGGTAGATCACGTCGACCTCGCGGCGGCAGCCCTCGCGGACCAGCCGGACCCGGCCCTCCTCCACCAACAGGTCGCTGGTCTCGGTCAGCGGAACCCCCATCTCGTCGGCGAGCAGCCGATGCTCGAACCACGCCGGATCACCGGGGCCGCCGCTGAGCACCACCACGGCGGGGTCGTCGGCCGCGGCGGGCGCGGCGGCGACCAGCGCTCGGTACAGCATCGCCGGCGTCTCGTCGGCGGGCAGCAGATCCTCCGGCACCGGCAGCTCCGGCAACACCGCCTGGGTCAGCCGACGGTTCTGCACCGCGTAGCCGATCCCGGAGGGCACCCGCAGGTTGTCCTCCAGCACGTACCAGCCGCCGTCCGGGTCCCGGACGAGGTCGGTGCCGGACACCTGGGCGCGGGTGCCCCGCCGGCCCATCAGCGCCCCGGTCGGGCGCAGCCCGGGCGAGGACTCCACCACCCACGCCGGCACCACGCCGTCGGCCACCACGGCCCGGTCGGCGTAGACGTCACGCAGGAACGCGTCGAGGGCGCGGGCGCGTTGCACCAGGCCGGTACGCAGGGTCCGCCAGTCGGCGGCGGGCACCACCCGGGGAACCAGGTCGACCGGGAAGAGCCGGGTGCTCGCCTCGCCGGCCACGCTGAACGTCACGCCCCGGGCCCGCTGCTCCTCGTCCCGGTCGTGTTCGCGTTGACGCAGGACCCCGGCGCCGAGTTGGCGCAGGGCCGCGAGCATCGGGGCGTACGCCGGTTGCGGCCCGGCCGGTCCGAAGACCTCGTCGCCGGCGTCGGCGTACGTGGGCAGCACCGGCGGTGTCGGCGCACCCGGCAGCGGACCGCGGACCCGACCCCGGGTCTCGTCGAGCAGCAGGTCGACCACGTCGGCCAACCGGCCCCGTCGCTCGTACGCCCGCCGCTGCCGGGCGGCGGAGCTGCCGCGTTCCAGCGCGTACCGGGTCAGCTCGCTGACCTGCTCCCAGTCCCCGGTCGCCTCCAACTGTGGGCGCAGGTCGGTCACCAGGCGGCGGACCGCCTGGGCGGCCGGCACCGGTCGGGCCGACCGGGGCAGGTCGAGCAGGTCACCTTCCAACCCGGAGCGGGCGGCCCGCCACACGGCGGCGCGCAGCACCGGTGGTCGTACGGCAGTGCGCTCCACCCCGGCGCGCAGGGCGGCGACCTCCCGTCGGACGAGCGCCCGGAACAGGCCGGTGAGCAGGACGATGGTCTCCACGTCGGCGTTGGCGTCGGTGACCCGCAGCTCCACTGTGGGCACGTGCGCCGACGGCCGGACGTCGAAATAGATCATGGCGGGGTCGGTGATGGTCTCGGAGGAGATCAGCTCGGCGACCAGCGCCTCGTGGTCCGCGGCGCTGGTCACCTCGCCCGGGTCACCGGCGGTGGGCCAGCGCTGCCAGACCAGGGACCGGACACTCGCGTAGCCGCTGTCCTGGCCCATCCAGTACGGCGAACTGGTGGAGAGGGCGAGCAGCACCGGCAGCCACGGCTGGACCCGGCGGGTGACCGCCACCGCCAGGTCCCGGTCGGTGACGCCGACGTGCACCTGCGCGCCGCAGATCAACTGCTCCCGGGCGAGCATCTGATACTCGTCGAGCATCCGCCGGTAGCGGGAGGTGGGGGTGACGCTGGGGTCGCCGTCGGCGCGCAGCGGCACCGTACCGGCCGCCACGATGCCCAGACCGGCCCGGTCGGCGACCTGGACGGCCGCCTGACGCAGCCCTGTCAGCTCCGCACGGATCTCGTCCAGGGTGCGGCAGACCGCGGTGTTGGTCTCCACCACGCTGCGGTGCAGCTCGGCGGTGAACGAGGCCGCCGGCAACCGGTCGAGCAACTCCCCGGCGCGGGGCACCAACTCCCGGGTGTGCAGGTCGACGACGTGGAACTCCTCCTCCACCCCGATCGTGGCCAGGTCCGCCGGGTCGCCGTCGTCCAGCGACAGGACCGGATTCGTACGGGGGGTGGGCACCGTCCGGCCGTTGCCGGACCGGCCCACCGGCTCGTCGTACGTCGGCGCGTTCGTGGTGTTGTCGGCCATGGTCACCCCGGTTCGCGTGTCGGTGGTCTCGACTGTCCGACGAGCGTTCCCAGGGTTGGTACCGGGGGTGTTTCCGGCGCGTTAAGGTGACGCGCCCGTTCTGTCCGCCCTGCTCAGCGGGTGCGGGTCTGCGGCCGGTACTCGATGGTCGCGGCGACCCGGTCGGCGGTGGCGGCGCCGAGTTCCCGTTCCGTGAGCCACAGCCCCAGGTCGAGGCCGGCCGACAGCGCGCCGGCGGTGACCCGGTCACCGTCGTCGACCACCCGCTCGTCGAGGACCGTGACGCCGTGGGCGCGCAACTCGTCGTACGCGTTGCGGTTGGTGGTCGCCCGCCGGCCGGTCAGCAGGCCGGCGGCGGCGAGGAGCAGCGCACCGGTGCACACCGACGCCATCCACCGCGCCGATGGTGCCAATGCGGCCAGCTTCGCCGGCAGCACACCGCGCTGCGCCTGCGCCCAGGCACCCTCCGGGGCCCGGTTCAGCCATCCGCCACCTGGGACGATCACACCGTCGGCCTGACCCAGCACCTCGGGCACCTGGAGTTGGACACCACGCATGCTGGTGACCAGCCCCGATCGTTCGACGGCGACCAACGCCACGTCGAAGCCTGCCATCGACAACACCTCGAACGGCCCGAAGACGTCCAGTTCGTCGAAGCCGTCGAACACCACGATCTCGATCCGCATACGGCCCAGGATCTCCTGCCGCCCGGGCGGCGGCGAGTGGCATCCTTGCCACCATGCGTAAGAAACCCGCCACGCATCGGGTCGCCGTCCTCGCCCTGCCCACTGTCGTCGCCTTCGATCTGACCATCGCGACGCAGGTCTTCGGCCACGAGGGCCACGGCCGGTACGCGATGACGGTGTGCACACTGGACGGTGGTTCGGTCTCCACCACCACCGCTGGTCTGGAGCTGACCGTCGCCGCGACGCTCGACGCGCTCGACGATGCCGACACGGTGATAGTGCCCGGGTTCCGCCGTGGCCCGGCACCGCCGCGTGCTCTCGAGGCGCTGCGGCAGGCACACCGTCGTGGCGCCCGCATCGCGTCGATCTGCACCGGCGCCTTCGCGCTGGCCCAGGCCGGGCTGCTCGACGGCCGCCGCGCGACGACCCACTGGGCGCACGCCGACGCCCTCGCCCATGAGCATCCACTGGTGGTCGTGGACGCGAGTGCGCTGTACGTCGACGAAGGCCAGGTGATCACCAGCGCCGGACTCGCCGCCGGTCTGGACATGTGCCTCTACCTCGTCGGCCGCGACCACGGGCAGGCTGCCGCCATCCAACGGGCCCGCCACATGGTCACACCGCTGCACCGCGCCGGCGGTCAGGCCCAGTTCATCCCGGTCGGCGTTCCGGGTGAGGGCGACGAGTTGGCCGGGGTCATCACGTGGGCGAGCAGCAACCTGCACCTCCCGATCACCGTCGCGGACCTTGCCCGGCAGGGTGTGATGTCCAGCCGTACGCTGCACCGCACGTTCCAGAGCCGGTTCCGGATGAGCCCACGAGCGTGGCTGATCCAGCAACGGCTGCGCGCCGCCTGCACCCTGCTCGAGAACGGCGGGATCACCATCGACGAGGTCGCACGGCGCACCGGCCTGGGCACGGCGACCAACCTCCGTGCGCACTTCCAGCGGGCCTTCGCCACCACCCCCACCGCGTACCGGCGGGCTTTCACGCAGTGACCCTTCGACGGTGGCCGTGGCGCGGTCGTGGTGGCGGTCGGTGATGTCGGGGTGTCCCGCCGGCCTGGACACCCCGACATCAGCAGTCTCGATTCGATCAATCCCGGTCAAGCAGGGGCCGGGATCACCTCATGTTCGTTACCACGAACGGCGCGTGGCCGTGCAGGTAGTTGGTCCACCCACCGGTCACCGGCGCCCCCGGGCTGAGCAGGTTCGTGGTGTCGGTGCCGACGTCGAGCTTCCAGGCCGTCCAGGAGATGCCGTTCGCCTTCATCCAGTCGATCCAGGACTGTGCCTCCGGCAGGCAGGCCCGGCCGTCGAGGCCGCCATCGGCGTTACTGGCGCCCCACTCGGTGACGAACAGCGCCAGACCCGCGCGGATCGCGGCGTCGCCCTTGGCGCGCAGCGACGCCCCGTGCGTGCAGGAGTAGAAGTGCAGGGTGTACATCAGGTTGGTGCCGGTGACCGGGCTGGCCGCAGCGACGTCCACGTCCTGTGACCAGGTCGGGGTGCCGAGCACGACGATGTTGTCCGGGTCGGCGGCGCGGATCGCGGACACCACCGCCTGGTGGTACGGCTTGATGACGGTGGTCCAGCTGACCTGGAGCGGCTCGTTGTAGGGCTCCCAGATGACGTTGGGCAGGTGGCCGTACCGACGGGCCAGGTCACCGAAGAACGCCACCGCCTGGGACTGGTTGTTCTGCGCCTCGTGCGCGTGCCAGTCGACGATCACGTAGACCCCGGCGGTGACCGCGTTGTTGATGATGGTCTCCACCTGCGCGCGCGCCTTGGCCGGGTCACTGAGGTACGCCCCCGCCGGCTCCACGCCCATGGCCGCGCGGATCACCTGGAGGTTCCAGTTGTCGCGCATCCAGGTCAACGCGGAGAGGTTCTCGGCGTACGGGGCGGTCTCCCAGTTGAGCCACATGCTGCTGATGCCCCGTAGCTGCACCCGCGCGCCGGACCTGTCGCACATCGTGGTGCCGCAGACCCGTAGTTGCCCGTGCCGCTCGACCGGCGTGCCGGTGGTCGGCGGCGGCGTGGTCGGCGGCGGGGTCGTGGGCGGCGGGGTGGTCGGGGGCGGGCCGCCGGCGCAGGACGCGCCGTTCACTGTGCAGTTGACCGGGGTGCCGGTGCCGTTGACGAGGAAGCCGAACGAGGTGGAGGCGCCGGCGGCGAGGGTGCCGTTCCAGGACACGTTGGCGAAGGTGTAGTGGCTGCCCGAGGTCGTCTGCTGCGCGTTCCACGACTGGCTGACGGTCGAGGAGGACGGCAGGTCGAACTCGACCCGCCAGCTGGTGATCGGTGCGGAGGTGTCGTTGGTGACGGTGACCTGCCCCTGGTAGCCGTTGCCCCAGTTGTTCGTCACGGAGAACACGGCGGTCGCCGCGCTGGCCGGTGTGGCGGCGACCACTGCCATCCCACCGGCGAGCAGGCCGGCGACGGCCAGGGTCGTGACAAGTCTCAGTGTGCGCATGCGGAACCCGCTTCGGATCGACGGTGGTGGTCTGAGGCGGGGCGGCGCCTGCGCGCACAATATCGATCAATGCCGATGGGGGCAAGGTGGGGGCGCTGGTCACCGCGGCGCTCAGGCCGCTGGGCGTACCCGGTAGGCCAGGTGGGTGACGCCGTCGCCCTCGACGACGCTGAACGGGCCGTCCAGCTGAAGTGGCGCGATCTTCAGGTCGGCGAAGAGCGGGATGCCGGCGCCGAGCAGAACCGGGACGAGCTCGACGTGCACCTCGTCGAGCAGGCCGGCCTCCACGACCTGGGTGGCGATGGTGCCGCCGTTGACGCCGACCTCCTTGTCGCCGGCGATCGCCTTCGCCCGGGAGATGGCGCTCTCGATGCCGTCGGTGACGAAGACGAAGGAGTCGTTCTCGGGTGCCCAACCCTCCGGCACGCTGTGCGTGACAACCACGACGGGCACGTCCAACGGATGCCGGCCACCCCACCCGCCGGTGATGTCGAAGAGCCGCCGGCCGACGACGAGCGCGCCGGTCCGCTCGGTGAGGGCCCGCAAATGCCGCGCGCTCGTGGCGGAGGTCCGAAAGGTCAGCTCGGGGTCGGCCGTCGGCGTCTCGACGTCACCGTTCTCGTACCACTGGAAGAGGTACTCGAAGCCGCCGTGGGACGCGTCCGCGATGTAGCCGTCCAACGACATCGTCGCCCAGGTCGTCACCTTCGTCATCGATCCACTCCTCGGTCCGTGCCGTGTCGGCTCGTCGGTGAGACCGGCTGCCTCCGGCCCTCAACCCATAGTCGAAGCCGCGCGACAGTCCTCGACACGTCGGCCGAGCTTTCTCCCCAGTGTCAGCCTTGGCCGTCACTGGCGCAGCGCGTTGAGCACGAGGTCGGCGTACCGGCGCCACACCGCCGGGTCGCGCTCGTCGAGCACGATGAGCTGCCGGACCGTTCCGCAGAGGATGACACGGATGTCCAGCTCGCCGGCGTCCGGACGGATCTTGCCGGACGCCCGGGCCGCCGCCACCAGCTGCCCGATCAGGCCCAGGATGCGCGCGGCGGGCACCAGCCTGCCCTCGAAGAACGCGTCGGCGAGGACCCGGTCGCGGGCGAGGCGTCCGAACAGGTCGGGCACGAAGGAACACCACTCCCGGTACGCGTCGACGCCGTCGAGCGCCGCGCGGATGCGCTGCTCCAGCTCCTGGAACTGCCGCTGAACGACCGCGACGATCAGGTCTTCCTTGCTGGGGTAGCTGCGGTACACCGTCGCACGGCCCACCCCGGCCCGCTCCGCCACCTGCGGCACGGTCACCTGGAGACCCTGCTCGCTGAAGAGCTCCCGGGCGGCGGCGATGACCCGCTCCTGGTTACGACGGGCGTCCAGACGCCGATGGGAAGCATCCGGGTTGCTCGGCGTCGGTGGGGTCATGGAGTCAGTCTGCCCGCTCGGTCTCGTCGGTCAGCAGCGGCTCGTCGCCGTACACGGTGGTGAGTTCGACGTCGAGCATGGTGGCCACCCGGCCGAACGACCAGTAGTAGCCGATCACCTGGAGCACCTCGACGATCTCGCGCTCGCTGAGGATGTGCCGCACCTGGTCGAAGAGGTCGTCGGGGACGCGCGGTGACCGCACCACCTCGGCGGCGAACCGGATGAGCGTGCGGTCATGACCGGAGAGGTGCGGGTTGTCGACGTCCCGGCTGCTGATGATCTCGCGGGTGCGCTCGTCGACGCCGGCCGCCTCGGACATCGGAGCGTGCTGGGCCGCCACGAACTCGCACCCGGCGTACTCGGCCACTGTGAGGATGACCAGTTCCCGCGAGCGGGCGGGCAGCTCCAACGAGGTGAACTGCGCCCTCGCGAGCTGGATGAAGAGGTTCACCGTGCCGACCGAGTGGGTCAGCATCTTGACCATCGGGTCGGGCGGCAGCGCGGACAGGACGTCGCGGACGTCGGCCGGAATCGCGTTCGGGTCGGGGTCGGCAAGGCGGGGCATGGCTCTCTTTCCTGCGTTGGTCGTCGAGACGGTTCAGGCGGGCAGGTCGAAACCCGTCTCGCTGAGGTGGCGGAAGCGGCCGTCCTCGGCGTACGTCCCGAAGATGGCGATCTCCCGCCGGGCTGTCGACCCATCGGCCAGGGTGATCTCGTAGACGTGTCGTTCGGCGTAGCGGAGACCGTCGCGCAGCTCGTCGAGGACCCGCACGGTGCCGCTGACGACCTGGGCGCGTACCCGGGTCACCATCGCGACGAATTCGGCCCGGTCGAGGGTCTCGCCGTCGCTGCGGTGGGTGTAGTCGGGTGCGTAGAACTCGTCGAGCGCCTCGGTCAGGTCGCGCGTCGGCTCGAAGACCACGGCGCGCAGGGCGTCGCTGATCCGTACCGGGGTCACGGGGCTCCTCGTGGGTCACCGTCGGGCATATCCGGACTCGTAGGTCCGCTTAGCGCCCACCGTACCGGACTCACGAGTCCACTTCTGGTGAGAGTCGTCACGTACCCGGGGAGCAGCTGTGCCCGCCACGGCGGGTGCGGGCCGGCCGGTCCGGTCGTAGCGTGGGGCGCATGCGAACCACCACGCTGGGCAGCACCGGACCCGAGGTCGGCGTCATCGGCCTCGGCTGCATGGGCATGAGCCACGGCTACGACATCACCGGCCCTCGCGACGACGACACGTCGATCTCCGTCATACGACAGGCACTGGACCTGGGCGCGACGCTGATCGACACGTCGGACGTGTACGGGCCGTACACCAACGAGGAGCTGGTCGGGCGGGCGCTGGCCGGCGGGCACCGGGAGCGGGCCGTGCTGGCCACGAAGGTCGGCCTGGTGGCCACCTCCCCCACCGGTGGCCCCGGCAACTCACCGAAGATCGGCAACAACGGCCGCCCGGAGCACATCCGCGCGGCGATCGACGAGAGCCTGCGGCGGCTCGGCACCGACCACGTCGACCTCTACCAGCTGCACCGGGTCGACCCGGAGGTGCCCATCGAGGAGTCCTGGGGCGCGATGGCCGAGGTCGTCGCGGCGGGCAAGGCCCGGCAGCTCGGCCTGTCCGAGGTGACTGTCGCGCAGATCGCGCGGGCCCAGGCGGTGCACCCGGTGGCGTCGGTGCAGTCCGAGTTGTCACTGTGGACGCGCGACCCGTTGACCGAGGTGTTGCCGTACTGCGCCGAGCAGGGCATCGCCTTCCTGCCGTTCTCCCCGCTCGGTCGCGGCTTCCTCGCCGGCCGGTTCACCTCGTTCGACGACCTGCCCGCCGACGACTTCCGGCGTGGCCTGCCGCGCTTCCAGCAGGACGCGCTGCGCGCCAACCTCGCCATCGTCGCCCGGGTCCGGGAGATCGCCGACCGGGCCGGCTTCAGCCCCGCGCAGGTCGCCCTCGCGTGGGTGGTGGCCCAGGGCGACCAGGTCATCCCGATCCCCGGTACCAAGACCCCGAAGTACCTGGTGGACAACTGCTCGGCCGCTGACGTGCGGCTCAGCGCCGAGGACCTGGCCGACCTGGACGCGCTGCCCGCACCCGAGGGTGGCCGCTACTGAGGCTCCGGCGGCCCGGCACCGCGTGGCCGGGCCGCCGTCGGCGGGCCGAACCTGACCCCGACACCTGGCGAGTAGAGCACGCTCACCGGTGGGCCGACCGGTGCCGGCAGCCCGGCGGCGACGACCAGCTCGTCATCCAGGTGCAGCACCTCGGCCCGGTGCAGCGGCCAGCTCGGATGCCAGTTCGGCAGGTGCAGCGTGCGCCCGTACGCCCGGGTGTGCAGCCCCCAGCGGGCGGTGACGAAGTGTTCGAGCGGGGTCGGCTCGACGATCCGCTCCCCCACCCGCACCACCATCCGGCTCGTCGTACCCGCAGGCCCCGGCCAGCGTCGACGGCAGCGGTAGGTACGGCGGTCGCCGTCGCGATCCAACCGCATCGACGACCAGAGGTACGGCAGGCGCAGCGTCGCCCGCGCCACCAGCACCGGCAGCAGGCGCGACGCGTCGAGCGACCGGAACACGACAGCTCGTCGGCCGGCCTCGTCGACGGAGTAGAGCCGGACGTTGGTCTCCCAGAAGGTGCCGAAGTACGGCACCCCCGGGCCCCGGCCGAAGCCCAGCCCGACCATCCGGAAACCGATCAGGCCCACGTAGCTGACCCCCCGCAGCGTGTCCGGACGAGTGCCGGCGGGCAGCAACGGCGCGACCACCTCCGGAGCGACGGCCCAGTGCAGGAAGGTGAGGTCCTCCCAGCGCTGGCGCAGGAGCGCCCAGGGGAACGCCTGCCGGGGCGCGTGGTCGACCGGTTCGGGGTGCACGCTCCCATCGTGGCCCAAGCGGTGGGCCGGCGTGGCCTCAGGCGTGCGGACCGACACTGACGGTGCCGATGGTCAGCGACGCCTTGCCCTCCAGAATGTCGCCGACCCGTTCGGCCTCCTCCCCCAACGCCCGCTGCTGGGCGGCACCGAGCGTCCGCAACGGCTCGACGGTGACCCGGATCGAGCGGCCGGAGCGGCGTTGATGCCACACGCCGGCGACCACCCCGTCGACCAGCAGCACCGGATAGTTGCCGGCCTGGCCACCGGCGAGCGCCCGCTCGGCGGCGGCATCGGGGAAGAGCCGTTCGCGGGGATGGCAGCCGACCGCGTACGCGTCGAAGTACGGCAGCAGCCGCAACCCGGACGGCCGGTCGTCGGGGAATTCGGTGTCGTCGGCGGTCACCCAGGCCCGGGTGCCCTCCACCGTCACCTCGGTCAGGTCCAGCGAGTCGAACAGCAACGTCGCCCACCCCGGGGGCACTCCCAGCCACCGGGCGAACTGCGCCGGGGTGGCCGGCCCGTACGCGTGCAAATAGCTGCGGACGAGGGCGGCCAGGGCGGCGGGGCCGGCCATCGGCGCGAAGTCGGGCAGCCACCGGGTCGGGCTGGTGTACGTGCTGGCCCGACCGCGATTCGGGCCGAAGCAGACCACTCCGCCACGGGTGGCGGCGGTCATCGCGGCGACCCACCGCGGCCATTTGTCCTGGAACGCCTCCATGACCAGGTCACCCGCCCACGGGCCGGTACGGGCGACGACCTCCTCGGTCAGCTCGGCGGTGGTCAGGTCGGCCTCGGCGACCGCGTCGGCGATGGCCGCGATGACCTGCTCGGTCTGCCGGGGCGTCAGCAGGACCACACTGCGCTCCCAGGACGGCGCCGGCAACGCGGTCAGCGCGCCGACCCACATCGGCAGGTCGGCCGCGGCGAGCAGGTGCACGGTCCCGCGTGGCCCACGGGTCTTGACCAGGGTGCGGTCGGTCCACAGTGCCCGGCGCACCAGAGCGCGGGTCGCGCCCGGCACCCGCAGCCCGATGGACAGCTCGGCGGCCGACGCGATCTGGGCGTGCGCGCCACTGATCGCCGACACCACGTCGGCGACGCGTGCGGCGTCCGGTGCGGCGTCCGGTGCGGCGACCGCCGCCGGCGCGCACAGCCGGTGCCGCTGTAGTCGTCGGGCGGACACCTGCGCCCAGCTCAGCTCGGTCAACGCAGGGCCTCGAAGAACGCGCGGATGTCCGCCGCGTGCGCCAGCGGCTCGTCCATCGCCACGAAGTGGCTGCCCGGGTTGCCCTGCGGCCAGTGGACGATGGTGTTGTCTCGCTCGGCGAGGCGGCGCATCAGCGCGGAGCCGCCGCCGTACACACCGGACGGCACTCGCCGCTGGCCCGTGGGCCAGGCGAAACCGCCGTCGTCGGCGACGGTGAGTCGCTCGTACATGGGCCACGACGACGTTCCCGACGTGCCGGTGAACCAGTAGAGGCTCACATTGGTGAGCAGGTGGTCCCGGTCGATGGCCTGCTCCGGTGTCGATACCGTCATGGTGAACTCCTTGAACTTCTGCATCATCCAGGCCAGCAACCCGACCGGCGAGTCGTTCCAGGCGTACGAGAAGGTTTGCGGCGCCGCCCGCAGCAGCGCGTGATGGTCGACGCCACCGCTCATCCACTGCTGCATCTGCTCCCACTCGGCGCGTTCCGCCACGCTCATGTCCGGCACGTCGGCGGCCGTCGGGAAGCCGAACCCACCATCGATGTGCACGCCGACGACGTGCTCCGGCGCCACAGCGGCCACCCGTGGCGCGATGTACGCGCCGAGGTCGCCGCCCTGGGTGCCGTAACGGTGGTAGCCGAGGCGGGCCATCAGCTCGACCCACATCCGGGCGAGCCGGTCGATAGTGAACCCGGCCGGCGGCGCCTGCGAGAAACCGTAACCGGGCACCGACGGCACCACCACGTGAAACGCCTGCGCGGGATCCCCGCCATGAGCGCGTGGGTCGGACAGCGGGCCGATCAGCTCGGTGAACTCGACGACGGAGTTCGGCCAGCCGTGTGTCAGCAACAACGGCAACGCGTCCGCCTCCGGCGAGCGGACGTGCAGCAGGTGCACATCCAGGCCGTCGATCTCGGTGACGAGCTGGGGGAAGTCGTTCAGACGCGCCTCGTGGGCCCGCCAGTCGTAACCATTCGCCCAGTACTCGGTCAGCTCGCGCAGGTACTGCAGCGGCACCCCACGGCTCCAGCCGGTGCCGGGCAACGAGCGGGGCCACCGGGTTCGGGAGAGCCGGTCACGCAGGTCGTCGAGGTCCACCTGCGGGATGTCGATGCGAAATGGCGTCATGCCGGAAAAGCTACGGCCCATATAGGACAGGTTCTGGCACACATCGCTGGCATTCTGGGATCATGTCCGACACCCCCGCCCGACTGCTGGGCCTGCTGTCTCTGTTGCAGACGCCCCGCGAGTGGCCCGGCAGCGAACTTGCCACCCGGCTCGGCGTCAGCCTGCGCACCATCCGGCGTGACGTGGAGCGACTGCGCGACCTCGGCTACCCGGTGCAGGCGACGATGGGCGCGATCGGCGGATACCGCCTGGTCGCCGGCAAGGCGATGCCGCCGCTGCTGCTCGACGACGACGAGGCGGTGGCGATCGCTGTCGGTCTGCGCACGGCCGCCGGTCACGCGGTGGCCGGCATCGAGGAGGCCTCGGTACGGGCGCTGGCGAAGCTCGAACAGGTGCTGCCGTCCCGGCTACGGCGCCGCGTCAGCGCGCTGGGTGCGGCCACCGAACCGCTGCTCACCTGGGTCCAACCGACTGTCGACCCGGAGCACCTGAGCGCGCTGGCCGCCGCCGTCAACAACCGTGAGCAACTGCGGTTCACCTACCGCCGTCGCGACGGCGTGGACACCGAACGGCTCGTCGAGCCGTACAAGCTGGTGTCGGCGGGCCGGCGCTGGTATCTGGTGGGCTACGACAACGACCGCGACGACTGGCGGATCTTCCGGGTCGACCGGATCACCGACCTGCGGCCCACGCGGACCCGGGTCGCCGCCCGGCAACTGCCGGCGTCCGACGCCGCCTCGTTCATGACGGAGAAGCTGCTCGAGCTGACGCCCGTCTACCGGGCGGTGGTGACGCTGCACGCGCCGATCGAGCGAATGGCGGGCCCGCTCGGTGGCGCCGGCGTCGATCTGGAGCCGATCGACGCGACCTCGTGCCGGTTACGCAGCAACGCCGACACTCTGGAGTGGCTGGCGTGGCGCCTGCTGACTCTCGGTTGCGAGATGGAGGTGCACGAGCCTCCGGAGTTGATCGCGCACCTGCGGCAGATCGGCACCCGGGCGACCCGCGCCGCCAGCCCGTCCGCAGCGTAGGACGGCCGACCGGCCCGGGGCATCGGCACGCCGGTCCGCCGTACGCTTGATGCAGCACAAGCGTTCAGAACAGGTGTTTCGGGGAGGAACTGGGCGTGACGCAGAGCGACGGGGAGTTGGTCGTGCTCGCGCAGGCGGGAGACGCGGCTGCGCTGGGGGCGCTGCTGGCCCGGCACGAGGCCGGGATGCGGGCCGTCGCGCTGAGCGTCCTCGGTTACGGGCCGGACGCCGAGGACGCGGTGCAGGACACGATGGTCGTCGCCCTGCGTCGCATCGGCGAGGTCCGCGACCCGAACGCCGTCGGCCCCTGGCTGCGGGCCATCGTCCGCAACAACAGCCGGATGGCGTTGCGCGGGCCCAGAGCCGTCCCGGTCGCCGAACCCGAGTGGTTCGCCCGCCCCGCCGACACACCCACCCCGGAGGAGGCGCTGGACCGGGGCGCGATGCGCGACTGGGTGTGGCACTCCATCGGGCAACTGTCCGAAACTGACCGGCTCGTCACCCTGCTGCGGTACTTCAGCGACGCGTCCTCGTACGAGCAGATCGCGGCCGTGTGTGGCGTGCCGGTCGGCACCGTCCGCAGCCGCCTCAGCCACGCCCGCCGGGCGCTCGCCGGCGGGCTGCGGACGGCGGCGGACGCGGCGCACACGGACGTCGCCGCCTCGAACGACTCGCGGTGGCGGGAGGGCCGCGACATGATCACCACGGCGATGGGCGGCGACTTCGAGCGGGTGGTCCGCGAGAGCTGGTGGCCGGACGCCGAGATGATCGTGCCGGGCGGCCCGCGTGGTGGCCGTGACCTGGCGATCAGCGGCATGAACCGCGACCTGACCGCCGGGGTACGTCAGCGGCTGCGCAACGTGGTGGCCAGCGGCGACGTGCTGATCTGGGAAACCGACCTGATCAGCCCACCCGACGACCCGGAACACTGCCCACCGGCGGCGCTGTGGTTGCAGGTGCTGCGCGAGGGCCGGGTGCGCCAACTCACCCTCTTCCACCCCGTCCCCGCGCTGGTCTGAAAGAACTTCTCCGACCGAGCGAACTTTCCTGTCGACCCGCGCATCTGGTCTGCGTCATGCACCAGTCGCCGTGTCGGCGGACGCCGCGCGGGTCTCGGATCGGGAGATAGTTCATGGGTTTCACCAGCCACGACGTCAGCGCCCTCACACCCGGTGCCCACACGTTCACAGTGGATGGCGTTCGGCAGGTCTACCACGTCGCCGGCACCGGTCCGGTCTGCGTGGCGCACTCCGGGGGGCCGGGCATCGAGTGGGCGTACCTGCGGACGCCCAGCCTTGAGACGCACTTCACGATGGTCTACGTCGAGCCGGTGGGCACTGGCGCGTCGGGGCAGCTCGACAACCCCGAGGACTACCGTCTCGACACGTATGTCCGGTTCCTGCACGCCGTCGTCGAGCACCTCGGCGAACCCCGGGTGTACCTCCTCGGGCACTCGCACGGCGGTTTCGTCGTCCAGCGGTACGCGCTCGCCCACCCGGACCGGATCTCCGGCCTCGCCCTGTACGACACCTCGCCCGTCACCGGCGCCGAGTTCTGGGGCGAGGCCATGGCCGGCCTCGCCGCCTACCCGCAGCGGCACCCGGACCGGCCGGAGGCGGCGGCGGTCCCGGCTGCCTTCGCGCAGATCGGCGGCGCGACGGACGACGAGTCGTTGGGGGCCGCTCTGCGCGCCGCCCTGCCGGTGTACTTCGCGGACTTCTGGGGCCGACAGGACGAGTTCGCGCCGTTTCAGGCGGCCGTCCGGATCTGGGCGACGCCGGCCGGCGCGCAGGACCCCACGCCCTTCGACGTGCGGGAGAACCTCGCTGAGATCACCGTGCCCGTCGTGGTGATCGTCGGGGCGTACGACTTCATCTGTGGCCCTCGCTGGGCCGAGCAGTTGCACGCGGGGCTTCCGGACTCGCGGCTGGTGACGCTGGAACGAAGCGGACACTTCGCGCACATCGAGCAGCCGGTGGAGTTCACCGACGCCGTGGCGGAGCTGCTGAAGCGTTGACCCACAGCGGCGCCGCCCGCCCCGAGGTCCGTTCGTCACAGCGGGCAGGCCTCGGGGTGCGGGCGCGTTGCACGGTCATAGGCTGAGCGCTTTGCTGCACCGTGACGAAGAGGAGACCGCCGTGAGCCAGACCGAACGGATGGATTCCGTCGACGAGTGGAACGTGGCCGAGGACGACGGGGTCCTGGACGCCTCCGACACCCTCGACGACGACCGGGTCGGCGACCCCCTCGACACCGGCATCGTCGCCGAGGACCACTGGACGGCGGCAAACCGGTTCGGCACCACGCCGGCCGAGGAACGGGCGGGCGAGTCCCTGGCGCAACACCTCGCCCAGGAGGTGCCGGATGTCGACCCGTACGCCGAGGGTGGCGACGACGAGGACGAGCTGACCCGCCGGGGGTACGAGGCGGAGGCGCGCGCCGGCCGTCTCGTCGCCTACGACGACGGCGTCCGCGAGGACGACGAGGCCGAGTCGGTGGCGTGGGACGCCGGCATCGACGCGGGTGCCGCCAGCGCGGAGGAAGCGGCGATCCACCTGGTCGAGGACCCGGACGGGCCTGGCGACGGTCCGTTGCGCTGACGCCGTACCCGCCGCGCTCGGCACCTCACCGGGTGCCGAGCGCGGCGGGGTCGGTCAGTGGATGACGACGGGCGTCCTGACCTGCTCGCCCTGCGGGTCGTCGAGCTGCGCCGGCTGACGTCGGCGCGGCAGGAACGCCGCCGGGATGATCGTGAGCACGACCAGCGCGAACGCGACCCAGAACGTGCTCGCGAACGACTTGGCGGCGAAGTCCAGCCCACGCTCGATGATCGACGGGTCGACCGGCATCTGCTGAAGCAGCTCCGGCCGCTGCTGGGCGGCGATGGCCAGCCCGGCCTCGGTGACCGGCTTGCCGCTCTCGTCCACCAGGCCGGGG
Source organism: Micromonospora sp. NBC_00330 (assembly GCF_036136635.1). Lineage (NCBI taxonomy): Bacteria > Bacillati > Actinomycetota > Actinomycetes > Micromonosporales > Micromonosporaceae > Micromonospora > Micromonospora sp. NBC_00330. The sequence continues at coordinate 1,887,523 of NZ_CP108012.1, read as the reverse complement.
ATCGGCCGGGAGCCGTTCAGCTCGTTGGTGAGGATCACCGACATCACGGCGGCGCCGACCGAGCCGCCGATCTGCTGAAGGATGTTGACCAGCGTCGAGCCGCGAGCCACGTCGTTTGCCGACAACGTCCGCAGCGCCGACGTCATGATCGGCATCATCGTGCCGCCCATGCCCAGGCCCATCACGAACAGCGACCCGCCGAGCAGCCAGTACGACGTCTGCGGGTCGACCTGGGTGAAACCGAAGAACCCGACGACGATGAGACCCAGCGCGAACGGGACGGTACGCCCGATCGGCACCCGGTCAGCCAGCGTGCCGGCGATCGGCATGGTGATCATCGCCCCGATGCCCTGCGGGGCCATCAGCAGGCCGGCGGCCAGCGTCGACTCACCGCGCACCTGCAGGAAGTAGCTCGGGAACAGCAGGCCGGCGCCCATGAACGCGATGATGAACACGAACATCGTCACCGAGGCGATGGTCAGGCTGCGGTTGCGGAACAGCCGCAGGTCGAGCAGCGGGTGCCGGGGCTTGAACGAGTAGAGCACGAACGCCACGACCAGCGCGCCGCCGACAAGCATCGGGGCCCAGACCTTGGCCTCGGCGAAGGTGCCCGCCTCCGGCAGGGACGACACGCCGTAGAGGAACAGGGCGAGGCCCGGCGAGAGCATGAGCATGCCGACGAAGTCGAACGACTCGGACGGCTCGGGCGCGTCCTTCGGAAGCGCGACCTGCGCGTAGATCAGGGCGATCAGGCCGATCGGCAGGTTGATCAGGAAGATCCAGTGCCAGCTCGCGGTGTCGATCAGCCAACCACCGAGGATCGGGCCGCCGATCGGCCCCAGCAGCATCGGGATGCCGAGGACGGCCATCAACCGGCCGATCCGGTGCGGCCCGGCCGCCCGGGTCATGATGGTCATGCCCAGCGGCATGAGCATGCCGCCACCGAGGCCCTGCAGGACCCGGTAGCCGATCAGCTCGCCGATCGTGTCGGCCATGGCGCAGAGCCCCGACCCGATCGTGAACAGGGTCAGCGCCACCATGTAGAGCCGTTTGGTGCCGAACCGGTCCGCCGCCCACCCGCTGAGCGGGATCACTGTGGCGAGGGCGAGGGTGTAGGCGGTCATGGTCCAGGCCACGCGGGCGTAGGACGCGTCGAACTCGCTCTGGAATTTGGGCAGCGCCACGCTGACCACAGTCACGTCGAGGATCGACATGATCGCGCCAAGGACGACGACGCCCGCCACCTTGAGCACCGCGCCGTCGAGTTTGTCCGATGTCGCGAGGGATTGCTGTGTCACTAACTCTCCTGAAGTCGATTGAGCCGGCCGACGGTGGGCGGTGGCGGCGATGCCGCGCCAACCGGGCGCGGGGCGCGACGTGCCAGGACGACGACGCGCGCAGGAAGACTAACCGCCCTCTGTGACGATTCGCCGCCGGTTTTCGTGACCGCCGGGCCGCGTATCCGATCGGCCGTGTGACTGTGGCCGGACGTCGGGGTGGCAATCAGCCGGCAGACCCGCGAGCTAGGTGTCCTGCCCAGTGGGGCCCGGGGGTCGGCGGTGCGGCGGTGCGGCGGCCAAGCGATCACCGTCGTGAGCGTTGGCGCGTCCACCCACGGCACAACGGCGAGGTCGACTCGAGAATCGCGCTGGCCCCCGGCACGAACAAGGGAATCGGGTACGAGATCGCGGCGGCGCTGCATGCCGGGCCCTGGTCGCGCGCCTCCCTCCGCGTCGGCGGCCGCGCGGGAGTGGGACGTGCCGGGCCCTGGTCGCGCGCCTCCCTCCGCGTCGGCGGCCGCGCGGGAGTGGGACGTGCCGGGCCCTGGTCGCGCGCCTCCCTCCGCGTCGGCGGCCGCGCGGGAGTGGGACGTGCCGGGCCCTGGTCGCGCGCCTCCCTCCGCGTCGGCGGCCGCGCGGGAGTGGGACGTGCCGGGCCCTGGTCGCGCGCCTCCCTCCGCGTCGGCGGCCGCGCGGGAGTGGGACGTGCCGGGCCCTGGTCGCGCGCCTCCCTCCGCGTCGGTGCCATGCGGGAGTGGGGCGTGCTGGGCTGGTCACTCGATCGGCCTGCTGACCGGGGTGATCGTTGGGTGCTGGTGATGCTCACGTTCGTCGGTGGTAGTGGTTGCGGCGGGGAACCTGTTCGGGGTCGAGCCAGGCCGGTGGCACGAACTCGGGGTGGCCGTCGCCTGCCAATCGCACGGCCCAGTCGCTGTGGTGCAGGTGCCGGTGGTGGTGGCCGCAGAGCAGGACGGCGTTGGTGAGGCTGGTGTCGCCGTCGTCGGCCCAGTGCTTGATGTGGTGGGCGTCGCACCAGCGCGGTGGCCGGTCGCAGCCCGGGAAGGCGCAGCCCCCGTCCCGTAGCACCAGAGCTCGGCGGAGCGAGCCGGTGATGAGGCGACGTTGTCGACCGAGGTCGAGTGGTTGGCCGGCTCCGCTGAGGACCGCGGGGAGGATGGCGGCGTCGCAGGCGAGGCGGCGCACGGCCTCGGCGGTGAGGTGTAGGCCGGTGTCGAGGGTGCCGCCGCCCAGTTGCCGGGTCAGCCCGTCGTAGCTGGTGGTGACGACGATCTGGGCGGAATCGCCGCCGTGCTCGGGCAAGTCGCCGGTGCGCAGGGCGAGGCGGCACACGTCACCGAGAGCGTCGTGCCGGCGCTGGCCGGGAGAGCGTTGATCGTCAGGGCCCGAGGGTGCGCTGAGTGGGTCGATGGCGGCACGGAGCAGCCCGGCGGTCTCGGTGTCGAGGCTGCCGGTGAGTCGCAGGCGGCCGTCGGTGAGGGTGGAGAGGGTGAGGTGGCGGTCGCGGGTGGCGCGGCGAGCTTCGGCGTCCAGTGCGGCTTTGGCGGCAGCGTCGGCGATGTCGGGTGCGACGTGGTCGAGGATGCGGGTGCTGAGTTTGCGTAAGAGGGTGGGATCGAATTGCCCGGCCCACTCGACGAGCACTCCGAGGGCCTTGTCGGCGGCCTCGGGACCGGCGGCGGTCTGCACGCTGTCGACCGTGTCGGCGATGACCCTGGCCTGGTCGACGGTGATGTGACCGTCGCCCAGTGCGTGGCGTACCCCGGGGTTGCCGGTGTCCAGGACGCCGGCGAGGTCGACGAGGCGGCGGGCGGCCGAGATGGTGAGGCGTAATCGTTCGCGGAGCCAGACCGCGGTCGAGGAGGCGCCGTGCGTGGTGGCGGCGCCTCGGCCGTCGAGCTCACGGATCAGGGCCAGCTTCACCGCCGCGAGCCGCTGCTCGATGCGGTGCGCGGTGTCGAGCGCGGTGATCAGCTCGTCCTCGCGCAGTGCCCAGGTGGCCGTGTCGGCGCAGGCCGCGATGCCGTCCTCTGCCTGCGTCAACTCTTCGACCATGACCCGAGACTAGAACAGGTGTACGACACTTTCAGTCATCATGATCGATTCGCGGCAGGCCGGCCCAGGCGGCAGGCCGGCCCAGGCGGCAGGCCGGCCCAGGCGGCAGGCCGGCCCAGGCGGCAGGCCGGCCCAGGCGGCAGGCCGGCCCAGGCGGCAGGCCGGCCCAGGCGGCAGGCCGGCGATTTGGCTGCCGTGACCGACGGAGAACTAGTTGCTGCGCTTGCTGGCGTCGAAGGCGGCCTGCTCCACCCGCTGGCGGTAGTCCAGCCACCATGACTCGTCCACGGGGGGCAGGTTGTCGTTCCTGGGCAGCAGCCCGGCCGCGCCGTCGATGAGTTCGCGCACGATGTCGGCGTGGCCGGCGTGCCGTTGGGTTTCCGCGACGACGTGAACCAGGACGTGGTGCAACGTGACCGCCGCGTCGCCCCACCACGGCACGTGGCCCACCTCATGCAGGGCAAGGGCATCGATTGTGGTGTCGGCGTGGGCGATCGCGCGACGATACAGTGCGACGATCTCCTCGCGGGTCTCATCCGCGCTCGCCCACATGTCGGCATTGGCCTCCGCCCCGTCGCCGACATTGGGCAACTCCTGCTCGAACGGTCGGCCGAACACGACGCCGAAGTAGAGGATCTCCATGGCCGCCGAGTGCTTCACCAGACCGAGCAAGTTGGTCGCGGTCGGGGTCAACGGACGTCGAATGTCATATTCGCCGAGCCCGTCGAGCTTCCACAGAAGCGACTCGCGGCCGCCCTTCAGGTAACTGTGCAGGTCCGCCTTCATCGCGGCACTATGGCATCCGATCGGGTGTCGGCGTTGCCCCGAACGATCTGCTGGCCCCGACCAACCCGAAGCTCGGCTAGGCCGTGACCACCGGCACGGCGGCGGTGAGCGCCCAGTCGTGCCCGATGTCGGCGGCCGCGCGCAGCAACCTCGGGAGGTGCTCCTCGCGCAGTGTCTCCAGCGAGGTCTCGGCGGCGTGCACTGTCACGTTGATGGCGGCGACGACCCGCCCGTCGCCGTCGCGTACGCCGGTGGCGACGGACCGGATTCCCGGCGCCAGGTCCTGGTCGGCGAGCGCCCAGCCCTTCGCCCGGACCTCGCGCAGCACTGGGTCGAGGTCGCCCGGCGCGGGCTGCCAGCGCGGCGTGATGCCGGAGCGGCTGGGCTCGGCGAGGACGGTCGCCAGCGTGTCGGGTGGGAGGGCCGCGAGCAGCACCTTGCCCATCGACGTCGCGGGTGCCGGGAAGCGGGTGCCGATGGTGACGCCAAGCGTGACGATCTTGGGGACGGCCACCCGGGCGACGTAGACGATGTCGCTGCCGTCGAGCTGGGCCATCGAGGTCGACTCGTTGGTCTGCGCCACGAGCTTCTCCATGTGCGGCCGGGCGACGTCCCACATGTTCAGCGCGTTGACGTACGCCATCCCCAGCTCCAGGACGCGCGGGGTGAGGGTGTGGCCGCGGCCGGCCGCGCGGACGTAGCCCAGCGATTCGAGCGTGATGAGGATGCGCCGGACGGTGGGGCGGGCCAGGCCGGTGGCGGCGGCGAGCTCGCTGAGCGTCATCGAGGGGCAGGCGGGACGGAAGGAGCGCAGGACGTCGAGGCCACGGGCGAGAGCCTCGATGAAGTCGGGCCCGGCGCCCCTTCCGTTGTCACTCATGTCCTTAATGCTTCCATTGCGCCGACCCGGCGTCCCACTCGGTGTACTGGTACGGGTTCTCCAGGATCGCGGTCTCGGGGACGTCCGGGTTCATTCCCCGCTGCCACGCCTCCTCCCCCATCGTCTCGCGCAGGTGGTCGATGGTCGCGGCCACCCTGGCCCGCGCGGCGGCGAGGTCGACGCCGACGAGACGGCCGTCCCGCTTCACGACCCGGCCACCCACCAACACTGTGTGCACGTCGGCACGCTGGGCCTGGAAGACGACGTGACCGTGCGGGTTCAGGATCGGGAACATCGCCGGCGAGGCGTCGTTCTTGATCAGGACGACGTCGGCCTGGCGGCCGGGGGCGAGCGCGCCGATCGTGGCGTCCATGCCGAGCGCACGGGCGCCGCCTCGGGTGGCCCACTCGACGACCTGCTCGGCGCGCAGGTGGCAGTGGGTGATGGTCTCCTGCTTGGCGTGCGCCTCCAGGTGCTCCCGGGAGCGGTCCGCGCCGAGCGTGCTGCGCATCGCAGAGAAGAGGTCGCCGCTCCACCACACGCTGGTGTCCATCGACAATGACACCGGGATGTCGTGGTGGCGCAACTGCCAGGTGGGTGGGTAACCCTGGCCGGCGCTCTGCTCACTCTCGGTCGAGACGGAGACCGAGCCGCCGGTCGCGGCGATCCGGTTGTACGAGTCCTGGGTGAGCGTCGCCGCGTGCACGTACACGGTCGACGGGTTCATGAACCCGTTCTCGTGCATGAGCCGGATGCCGTCGTCGTTGGTGGCGCCCCACACGCCCGCGTGGGTGGTCACCGCGACGCCCAACTCCCGGGCCACCTCGAACGCGGCCCTTTCCGGGAAGGCGGGGTCACCGGTGACGTCGAACGCCAACTGGAAGCCGGCCAGCTTGCCACCGTCGATACGGCGGCGGTGGAAGTCGCGGAACTCCGGCGAGGTGGCCCACTCCCACGGCCCCTGCTGGATGTTGCCGTAGGCGAGCACGAACCGCCCGTCGACCGCCTCCAGGGCGTCCACGGCGGCGTCGGCGTGCTCGGGTGTCTGCAACCCGTGCGACCAGTCGACAGTGGTGGTGACGCCGGCGTCGATCGCCTCGATGGCACCGAGCAGGTTGCCGGCGTAGACGTCCTCGGGCCGGAACAGCTTGCCCGACTCGAGGTAGTACCAGACGAAGTACTGGGTGAGGGTCCAGTCGGCGCCGTACCCGCGCATCGCGGTCTGCCACAGGTGCCGGTGGGTGTCGACCATGCCGGGCATGACGATGCCGTCGGTGGCGTCGATCTCCAGGGCGTCGTCGGGTGCGGTGAGACCGACGCCGACCTGCGCGATCCGGCCGCCGACGACCAGCACGTCGGCGCCGGGCAGCACCGTGCGCGCGCCGTCCATGGTGAGAACCAGGCCGTTACGGAAGACCACCGGCCGGTCGGTTGCGCTCATTCGCCACCCTCCTTTCGGAGTACGAGGGAAATCCGGACCGTTGTCCGCTCTGCGGCCAGCCCGAGTGGCGCAAGTGTGGTCCCGGTCACGATGCGTGTCAAGAGAGCGATCCCGTTTGATAAACGCACCGTTGACACGCCCCGTGAGGTATCGCAAGCTGTCTCGGCGGACAGGTGTCCGTAGAACGGGCGGAAACATGGTGCAGCATTCGACAGGCCCACTGGCCGGCCTGCTCGTCGCGGACTTCTCCCGGATCCTCGCCGGGCCGTACGCGACGATGCTCCTGGCCGACCTGGGCGCCCAGGTGATCAAAGTGGAGGGCCCCGGTGGCGACGACACCCGCACCTGGATGCCGCCCACCCGCGACGGGGTCTCGACGTACTACCTCGGCATCAACCGCAACAAGCGGTCGGTCGTACTCGACCTGAAGAAACCCGACGACCTGGCCGCCGCGCAGGAGTTGGCCCGCCGCGCCGACGTGCTGATCGAGAACTTCCGGCCCGGCGGCCTCGCCCGGTTCGGCCTCGACTACGACACCGTCACCGCGACCAACGACACGATCGTGTACGCGAGCATCAGCGGCTTCGGCACCGGCGCCGGTAAGGACTTCCCCGGCTACGACCTCATGGTGCAGGCCATCTCGGGCCTGATGAGCCTCACCGGCGACCCGGACGGCTCGCCGTACCGGGCCGGCATCTCGGTCTTCGACGTGATGGCCGGGTTGCACGCCAGCATCGGCATCCTCGCCGCGCTGCACCACCGTGGCGAGACCGGACGAGGCCAGCACGTCGAGGTCAGCCTGCTCAGCTCCGCCCTGTCCGGGTTGGTCAACCACTCCAGCGGCTACGTGGCCGGCGGCACCGTCCCGTTCCGGATGGGCAACGCCCACCCCAGCCTCTTTCCGTACGAGCCACTGCCCACCGCCGACGGCGAGCTGATCGTCATCGCCGGCAACGACGGGCAGTTCCGCAAGCTCTGCCAGGTGCTCGACCTGCCCGGCCTGCCGGACGACAGGCGCTTCGGCCGCAACCAGGACCGCACTGCCAACCGCGAACAGTTGCGGCCCCTGCTTGTCGAACGCCTCGCCAGGCGGACCACTGACGAGTGGTTCCGGGACCTGCTCGCCGCCGGCGTCCCGTGCGCGCCGATCAACACCATCGACGGTGGTGTGGCGCTCGCCGAGGAGCTGGGGCTCGACCCGGTCGTCACCGTCGGCGACGTGCCCGGTGTCCGCAACCCCATCACCTTCTCCGACACCCCGGCCCGGTACGAGCTGCCGCCGCCAGGGCTCGACGAACACGGCGAGGAGATCCGCGCGTGGCTGAAGAACTGAGCTTCCCCACCGGGATCGGCACTTCCGACCCGACCACCATCTCGCTGCTCGGGCAGGACCTGGCCGCCGACCTGATGGGCACTGTGGGCTTCGGCGAGCTGGCGTACTGGCTGGTCGCCGGCCGCCGTCCCACCAAGGGTGAGGTACGGGTCTTCGAGGCGGTGCTGGTGGCCCTCGCCGACCACGGTTTCACCCCGACGGCGATCGCCGCCCGGCTGACGTACCTGTCCGCGCCCGAGTCGTTGCAGGGCGCGCTCGCCGCCGGCCTGCTCGGCGGCGGCTCCCGCTTCCTCGGTGTCACCGAGGACTGTGGACGCTTCCTCGCCGACACGCTCGCCCAGGCCGGCGAGGTGACCGACTACGACGCGGTGGCGCTCGACGCGGTCACCCGGGCCAAGCGGGAGCGTCGACTGGTCCCCGGGCTCGGGCACCCAGTGCACAAGGAGCAGGACCCGCGCACACCCGTGCTGATCAGGATCGCCACCGAGGAGGGTCTGCACGGCCCGCACCTGCGGCTGTTCGAGGCGATCGGACGCGTACACCCGCAGGTGCTCGGCCGCACCCTGCCGCTCAACGGCGCCGGAGTCTGCGGGGCGGCCCTCGCCGACCTCGGGCTCCCGGTCGAGATGTTGCGCGGTTTCGCCCTGCTGGCCCGCGCGGCGGGGCTGCTCGGGCACCTCGCCGAGGAGCGCCGACGACCGCTCGGGATGGACATCTACCGCACCGTCGACCGCAACGCCGTGTACGAACCCTGATTTCCTCCTCCACCCCCGAAAGGAGCGGGAATGGCCTCCATCGTCGCGGTCATCGCCTCCACCCACCACCCCTTCTACTTCCGGGCCAGCACCGCCACGGGCGAGGATCGGCCACCGTTCGCCGACGAGTGGACCCGCAAGATCCTGGCGTTCCGGGAGACGTTGACGCGGGCCCGGCCCGACGTGCTGGTGATGGTCGGCTCCGACCACTTCCACCAGCTCTGGCTGGACAACATGCCGCAGTTCCTGGTCGGCAAGGCGCCCCACTACGACGCCAACTGGTACAACGAGGAGCGCGAGTTCGGGCTGCCCCGGATGCTGCTCAAGGGCCAGGAGGACCTGTCCGGGCACATCCTGCGGGCCGGGCTCGACGCCGGCTTCGACCTCGCGTTCAGCAACGAGCTGCGCATCGACCACAGCATCACCTGCCCGATCATCACGCTGCGCCCCGAGGCCGACCTGCCGATCGTGCCGATCTACACAAACATCTTCGCGCCGCCGCTGCCACAGCCGAAGCGCTTCGTCCAGCTCGGCCAGAGCATCCGCGACATCGTCGAGTCGTGGCCGTCGCACCTGCGGGTGGCAGTCATCGGCACCGGCCACCTCTCGTTGGAGCTGGGCGGCCCTCGGCAGTTCGGCCCGCACGGCCCGGACCCGGAGTTCGACCAGCGGGCCGTCGAGTGGATCGCCAACGGCGACCTGGACGAGTGCCTGCGCGAGGTCACCCTGGACAGCCTGCACTCACCGGGCAACGCCACCCACGGCTTCATGGACTTCATGCTGATGATGGGCGTGGCCGGTGCCGGCGTGAAGGCCGACTACGTGGACACCCTCGATCTGTTCCACACCATGGAGGCGTACTTCACCTGGTACCCGAACGGAGCGCCGACGGCATGAGCAAGTATCTGCTGAACAAGTTCCTCTTCATGGTCGATCGGGACCCGGAGCTGGTCGAGCGCTACCGCAGCGAGCCGCGCGAGTTGGTCGCCTGGTGGGAGGCCGAGTGCGCCAACACGGTGCTGAACTGCCACACCGGCGAGGCGAGCACCTGGCTGCGCTTCGACGACGTGGAACGCGAGGCGTTGGCCGCCCACGACCACGTGAAGCTCTTCGAGCTGGGCGCGCACCCGTTCCTCACCCTGACCCTCTTCATCGCCCTCTTCGAGCGGGACAACACCGAGCCGCTGGAATACCAGAAGTCCTACGGCGCGCGGCTGGCCCACTTCTCGATGCCCTACCCGGACATCGCGACGTGATCCGCGCGGCAGTGCTCACCACCTGCGGCGCCGCACCGACGATCGCCGAGCGGCCGGCGCCCGTACCGGCCGACGGCGCGGTGGCGGTCACCGTCGAGGCCGTGCCGATCACTCCGCTGGACGTGCTCTGCGCCAGCGGCACCAGCTACTTCGGTCCGCCGAGCACCCCGTACGTGCCGGGTGTGCAGGGGGTCGGTCGGCTCGCCGACGGCACAGCGGTCTGGTTCGGCACGTCGGCCGGGATGCGCTCCGGTGTCGACGGCAGCATGGCGACCACCGTCACAGTGCCGACCGTCGACGTGGTGGCGCTGCCGGCCGGCGTACCACTGACCCTGCTCGCGGCCCTCGGCCTCTCCGCTGTCGCCGCGCACGCGGCGCTGACCCACGCCGGCGGCCTGGCGGCCGGCGACCAGGTCATCGTGCTCGGCGCCGGGGGTGTGGTCGGGCAGGCCGCCGTCCAGCTCGCCCTGCTCGGTGGCGCCCGCCGGGTCGTCGCCGTGGCCCGCTCGGCCGCGGCGCGAGCCCGCGCCGAGGAGCTCGGTGCCGCCGTCGCGGTCCCGCTGCTCCCCGACGACGATGTCGCCTCGATGACCGACCGGCTGCGCCACGCCGCCGACGGGCCGGTCGACCTCGTCCTCGACCCGGTATTCGGTGTCCCGGCAGCGGCGTCGCTGCGCGTGCTGCGCCCGGGTGGGCGGCTGGTCAACCTGGGCAGCGCGGCCGGCGCGACAGCACCCATCGAGTCCGCCGTTTTGCGCAGCGGCGAACTGCGGATGATCGGCTACACGAACAACGGGTTGTCGACCGCCGAGCGGGCCGCGGCGCTGACCGTGGTGGCCGGGCACGCGGCGGCCGGCCGGCTCACCGTCGACCACGAGACAGTGCCGTTCGACGCCATCGCCGAGGCCTGGGCCCGACAGGAAGCGGGCACCATCGCCGGCCGGATCGTCCTCGCGCTCTGAGGGGGCCGGGCCCCAGCCAGGGATCGCGGAACCCTGGATAAACCGCACCTGGTTGGGGTTCGGCAGCGGTGCGACGGTCGGTCCATGACACCTTCCACCTACACCGTCGCCGGCCACTGGATCGGTGGCGAGACCGTCACCGGCTCCGCCGGCACCCTTCCCGTCGTGAACCCGGCCACCGGCGAGGTCGTCGCCGAGACCCCGGCCGGCACCGCCGCCGACGTCGACAGCGCCGTCGCCGCCGCCCGAGCCGCCTTCCCGCCCTGGTCGGCGACCACCCCGCAGCACCGGGCGGACGTGCTGCGCCGCCTCGGCGCCGGCCTCGCCGCCCGCACGGAGGAGATCGCCCAGGCGATCACCGCCGAGATGGGCTCTCCGATCGGTATGTCCCGGACCGCCCAGGTCGCCTTCCCGGCCGCTGTGGTCGAGTCCATCGCCGGCCTGGCCGACGACTTCGCCTGGACCGAGGAGGTCGGCAACTCGCTGATCGTCCGCGAGCCGATCGGCGTGGTCGGCGCGATCACGCCGTGGAACTTCCCGCTCCAGCAGATCGTCTCCAAGCTGGCGCCGGCCCTGCTCGCCGGCAACACGATGGTCTTCAAGCCGTCCGAGAACGCGCCGCTGACCGCTCGCGTCCTCGCCGAGGTCGCCGCCGAGGCCGGCGTACCGGCGGGTGTCTTCAATGTCGTCTACGGCACCGGCGCGACAGTCGGCGAGGCGATCTCCGCCCACCCGGACATCGACATGATCTCGTTCACCGGGTCCACCCGTGCCGGGCAGCGCATCTCCTCGGTGGCCGCGGCGACCGTCAAGCGGGTCGCACTGGAGCTGGGCGGCAAGGGCGCGAACATCATCCTCGACGACGCCGACCTGCCCGCCGCGGTCGAGCGGGGTCTCATGATGGCGTTCTCCAACGGCGGTCAGGTCTGCGGCGCGTGGCCGCGGATGCTGGTGCCCGCCTCCCGTCAGGACGAGGTCGTGGCGTTGGCCGTCGAGGCCGCGAAGCAGTACACCGTCGGCGACCCGGGCGACGAGGCCACCCGGATCGGCCCGATGGCGTCCGAGACCCACCGGCAGAAGGTCGTCGGCTACATCGAGCGGGGCATCGCCGACGGCGCCCGGCTCGTGTTCGGCGGCCCGCAGCGGCCCGAGGGGCTGCCCGTCGGGGCCTACGTCCAGCCGACGATCTTCGCCGACGTCGACCCGGCCTCCGCGATCGCCCAGGAGGAGATCTTCGGCCCGGTGCTGACGATCATCGGATACGCCGACGAGGAGGAGGCCGTGGCCATCGCCAACGGCACGCTGTACGGCCTGACCAGCGGCGTCTTCGGTGAGCCGGAACACGCGCTGTCGATCGCCCGGCGGCTGCGCGTGGGCCAGGTCGACGTGAACGCCGGCCACTGGAACCCGCTCGCCCCGTTCGGCGGCTACAAGCAGTCGGGCAACGGCCGCGAGTTCGGCCGCTTCGGGCTGGAGGAGTTCCTGGAGACCAAGTCCATCCAGCGCTGAGCGCACGGGACGACCCGCCCGCCCCGTTTTCCTCGGGGTCGGGCGGAACACCGTCCCCGGGCTCGTCTGTTGCACTCGATGCGCCGGTCGACAGCCGGCACACAGTGATCGGAGACACCGTGGACCGCGCCCAACTCGCCAGCTTCCTGCGCACCCGCCGCGAGGCGCTCCAGCCCGAGGACGTCGGGTTGCCCCGGGGCCCCCGTCGGCGCACCGGAGGGCTACGGCGCGAGGAAGTCGCCACGTTGAGCGGTATGTCCACCGACTACTACAGCCGGTTGGAGCAGCAGCGCGGGCCGCACCCCTCGGAGCAGATGCTCGCCGCCCTGGCCCGGGGCCTGCGACTCTCCCTCGCCGAACGGGACCACCTGTTCCAACTCGCCGGTCACGCCGTTCCGCGCCGCGCGGTGCGGGCCGACCACGTGAATCCGGGAATGATGCGGATCCTCGACCGGATGCACGACACCCCGGCCCAGGTGGTGAACCACCTCGGCGAGACCCTGGCGCAGACCGCGCCGGCCGTCGCCCTGCTCGGTGACGAGACCCGGTACACCGGGTTCGCGCGCAGCGCGCACCACCGCTGGTTCACCGACCCGACGGCACGGCAGCTACACCCGGCGCAGGATCACCAGACCCAGAGTCGCCTGCTCGTGGCGCACCTGCACGCGGCGTACACCCGCGACGGGCGCGGCTCGCGGGCCGCCGCGCTCGTCGACGACCTGCTGGCCAGGAGCCCGGAGTTCGCGCAGCTGTGGCGGGAACACCCGGTGCCCGCCGGCTACTGCCCACCCAAGCACTTCGTGCACCCGGAGGTCGGGGCATTGGAGCTGCACTGCCAGACGCTGGTGGATCCCGACCAGTCACAGACACTGTTGGTCTTCACCGCCGTACCCGGGTCGCCGAGCGACGAGAAGCTGCGCCTGCTCGCCGTCATCGGCGGCCAACTCGTCTGACCGCGATCAGCTCGGGCGGGGGTAGCGGGCCGGGCTGACGCCCAGGTAGCGCCGGAAGTGGCGGGTCAGGTGCGCCTGGTCGAAGAACCCGGCCGCGACGGCGGTCTCGACGGGTCGCTGCCCGGCGAGGAGCAGGCGACGTGCCAGTTCGACCCGACGACCGGTCAGGTACGTGTGCGGCGGCACGCCGTGCACCTGGGTGAACGTCCGGACCAGGTGGGTCGGGTGGGCGTGCAGCAGCTCCGCGGCCTCCCCCAGCGTGACGCCCTCGACCGTCCGGGCGTCGAGCAGCTCCCGTAGTCGCACCGCGAGGCCGCGTCCGGGGGGCTGGCCACCGGCCGGGGAGCGTTGGCGGAGCTGGCGGCGTAGCCGGTCCAGGATGAACGCGAGCCGGCTCTCGGCCTCGAACTCGTCGCCGGGTGTGGCGAGCACCTGGTGCAGGTGGTGGACCCGGTCGCGCAGGTGCGGATCGGCCAGGTCCGGCTCGTCGACGGCCCGCCCGACCAGCTCGGCGTCGAGCGCCGAGGTGTCGAGATACAGGACCCGCTTGCGGAAGCCGTCCGGTGTGGCGGAGCTGCCGTCGTGCGGCACGTACGGCGGCAGCAGGGTGACCGACGTGCGCAGCGCGCCGTGCCGGTGCCGGTCCAGGTCGAAGCGGACCGCGCCGTCGTCGACGATCAACAGCGTCCACACCTCGTGGATGTGCCGGGGGTAGGCGTGGTCGACGAAATGGGCGTGGAAGACCTCGGCGACCCCGGCTACCGCGGGTCGCCACGCGCTGACGTGCGAGCCCGCCGGGCGGGTGGCCACGCTAAGAACGTACAAGACCGGTAGGCGTCGGGGCGGGCAGGCTCGACGGCATGACCGAACCGATCCGCTTTCCCACCAAGATCGCCGTACTGCTCCGCAACGACCTGGCGAGCTGGCAACGGTTGAACGTCACGGCCTTCCTGGTCAGCGGCATCGCGAGCACGCTGCCGGAGCTGGTCGGCGAGGAGTACCGCGACGCGGACGGCACCAGCTACCTGCCGATGTTCGGCCAGCCGGTGCTGGTCTTCGCCGGGGATCGGGCAACGTTGGTCGGCGCGCACTCGCGCGCCCTCGCCCGTGGCCTGCGGCTGACGATCTTCACCTCCGAGCTGTTCGCCACCGGCAACGACCGGGACAACCGCGCTGCGGTCCAGGCGGTCGGACGGGAGAAGCTCGACCTGGTGGGCCTGGCGTTGCACGCGCCGCGCAACGTGGTGGACAAGGTGCTCAAGGGTGCGTCCATGCACCCGTAACGGCATCCGTGGCGACGAAGACATTGATATCGGTGTGTATGACTGTAATGATTAACACACTTTACAGTTGTTTCGCCGCCCCGGAAGGACCCCCACATGGCGCGACGATCGGCCGGGCTCCTGCCCCGCCGCCCCCGCATCAGACTGACCTCCGCGCTCGCCGCGGCCCTGCTCGCCGTACCGACCGGCCTCGTCGTCGGCGCATCGCCCGCCATGGCGGCCGCGACGGGCGCCATCACCGGGTACGGCGGCAAGTGCGTCGACGTGGCCACCGCGAACCCGGCCAACAACACGCCGGTGCAGCTCTTCACCTGCAACGGCTCCACCGCGCAACAGTGGACGGTGGCCGACGACGGAACGATCCGGGCGCTGGGCAAGTGCCTGGACATCGCCGCCGCCAGCACCGCCAACGGTGCCCGGGTGCAGATCTACGACTGCAACGGCACCGGAGCGCAGCAGTGGTCGCCCAGTGCCGGGCAACTGGTCAACCCGACCTCGGGCAAGTGCCTCGACGCGACCGGCCCCAGCTCGGCCGACGGCACCCCGCTGCAGATCTGGAGCTGCACCGGCACCGCCAACCAGACCTGGGCGCTGCCCGCCGGCGGCGGCACCACACCACCGCCCTCGGGTGGTTTCACCCACCCCGGCGTGCTGGTCAGTCGGGGCCAGCTCGACTTCGTCCGCGGCCGGGTGCAGGCCGGCGCGCAGCCGTGGGCGGCGGCCCACAACCAGATGATGAGCAGCCGGTACGCCTCCCTGTCGCGCACCCCGGCGCCCCGTTCGGTGGTCGAGTGCGGCTCCTACTCCAACCCGAACAACGGCTGCACCGACGAGCGGGAGGACGCGATCGCCGCGTACACCGACGCGCTCGCCTGGTACGTCACCGGTGACGCCCGGTACGCGCAGAAGTCGATCCAGATCATGGACGCGTGGTCGGCCACCATCACCGCCCACACCGGCAGCAACGCCCCGCTGCAGACCGGCTGGGCCGCCTCGGTCTGGCCCCGGGCGGCCGAGATCATCAAGTACACGTACACGAGTTGGCCCAACGCCAACCGCTTCGCCACCATGCTGCGCAACGTCTACCTGCCGATGGTGCGCAACGGCTCGAACAGCAACGGCAACTGGGAACTGACGATGATGGAGGCCACCGTCGGCATCGCGGTGTTCCTGGAGGACCGGGCGGCGTACGACGCGGCGACCACCCGCTTCCTCAACCGCGCCCGGGCCTTCGTCTACCTCCCCAGCGACGGCGCGTTGCCGTACACGATGCCCGGCAGCGGCCTGGACACCAGCGCGGAGATCATCGGCTACTGGCAGGGCCAGTCCACCTTCGTCGCCGGCCTCGCCCAGGAGACCTGCCGCGACTTCGTCCACACCGGGTACGGGATCTCCGCCATCTCGCACGTCGCGGAGACCTCCCGGATCCAGGGACGGGACCTGTACCCGCAGGTCGGTGAGCGGCTGCGTCAGGCGCTGGGATTCCACTCGCGCTACCAGCTCGGCGAGGCGCCACCCTCCTGGCTCTGCGGTGGCAGCCTCACCCGGGGCCTCGGGCCGATCACCGAGGTCGGCTTCAACGCGATGAGCACCCGGCTGGGCAACGTCATGACCAACACCCAGACCCTCACGCTGCAACAACGTCCGGCCGGAACCAACAACCTCTTCGTCGCCTGGGAGACGCTGACCCACGCCAACAACCCCAACTGACCAGGCCGTCGTGGGGTGGCGCCGAAGGCGCGGCACCACCCCACGACGGTGCTCAGTTGTCGGCCCCCAGCGCCACCACCGGGCTGACCCGCGACGCCCGACGGGCCGGCAGCACCCCGGCCAGCGCGGTCAGCCCGACCAGCACCACGAAGAGCCCGGCCAGCGGCAGCAGCGGCGCGGTCAGCGGTGCCTCGATCCCGAGGGTCTGGACCGCCAACCAGGCGTACGGAATGCCGAGCACCAGGCCGATTGTCGCGCCGATCACCCCGTACAGACCGGACTCGACGGTGAGCATGGTGCGCAGGCCGGTCCGGGACAGCCCGATCGCCCGGAGCAACCCGGACTCGCGTACCCGCTCCACCACCGACAGAGCGGTCGTGGAGCCCACGCCGACCACAGCGATCAGCACGGTCAGGCTGACCAGACCGACAGCGATCCAGACCAGCGTGCGCACCAACGCGTCGTTGCGGTCCCGTTCGTCGGCGAGCACCGCGAGGCCCACCCCGTCGCTGCCACCGATCGCCTGCCGCAGCGCCCGCACGCCGGCGGTGCGACCGTCCTCGCCGGCGCCGGCCGCGTCGGCCAGCAGACCGGTGTACGCGGCCGGCACACCGAGCCGGTCCAGGTCGGCCGGATCGGCGAGGATGCCCGCCTGCAGCGGCCCGTCACCGGGCAGGACCGCTGCCACCCGCACGTCGACCCGGCCGGTGGCGGCGGCGAGCGTGACAGTGTCGCCGGCCCGCAGACCCGCGTCCCGCGCGACCCAGCTGTTGAGCACGATCCGGCCGGGCCCACGATCGGTCAGGGTGCCCTGGGCCACGTCCAGGGCGCCGGTGCTCGGCAACGCAGCCAGGTCCAGGTCGCTGGTCGGATAACCGTCCTCGACGTCGCCGAGCTTGTCCGCGCCGCGCAGCAGCGTGGCGTCACCGACCATCCGGTACGGCACCACCCTCGCCAGCGCGCCGCGCGCCGCCTCGGCCCGGGTCACGACGGCCGGCGGGAGCGTCCCACCGTTGCTGGTGACCTCGAAGTCGGTCGGGGCCGAGAGCGCCATCTCGCGGTCGGCGAGGATCTGCAACGACGCGCCGCCGATGACCACCCCGGAGATCAGGGTCACGCCGAGGGCGACCACGACGGAGACGGCAGCGGCCCGACGCGGTGCCCCGCCGATCCCGCCGACCGACATCCGCCCGAGCGGCCCGAGCTGGCGCAGCGGCCAACCCACCACGGCCAGCACCGGGCGCACCAGCAGCGGGCCGAGGGTAACCAGCGCGAAGAACGCCAACGCGCCGGACCCGACCAGCAGGAGCAGCGGCATCGACGGGTCGTAGTCCGACTGCTCCGGCTTCGGCAACTGGCTGATCGTCCCGACCGCCGCCAGGATCGCGCCGACGGCCAGGAGCAGCCCGAAGACCAGACGCAGCACGCCAATGCCGCGGCGGCCGGCGGTGGTGCTCGCCGCCCGCAGTGCCTCCAGCGGGGAGACCCGGGCGGCGGAGAGCGCCGGTGCCAGCACGGCCAGCACGGTGATCACGACGGCGCCGATCACCACGGCGACCGCCTCCGCCAGTGGCAGGCCCGGCGAGGAGACCGCGTGGCCGGTGGCGCGCAAAATCGCCGGCAGCGCGTACCCGAGGGTGATGGCGCTGGCGACCCCGACGACACCGGCGACCAGCCCGGTCAGGGCGCCCTCGGCGGTCAGGGCCCCCACCAGGGTGGCCCGACTCGCGCCGACCGCCCGCAGCAGCGCGAGCTGCCGCATCCGCTGCGCGAAGACGATGCGGAAGGTCGAGGTGACCACCAGCGCGGCAGCGACGACAGCGATGGAGACGAACATGCCGACCAGGATGAAGAGTTTCCCTACCTGTTGGGCCGCCGCCTGTGCCTCGGCCTCGCGCACCTCGGCGCCGGAGCGGATCGGCTGGCCGGCGACCGCCGCGGTCACCCGTTGGCGGACCGCGTCGGTCGAGGTGCCGGGGGCCACCCGCACGTCGACGCGCTCCACAGTCGTCAGGCGCGCCCAGGCGATCACGGCGCTGTCCGGGGCGTACGCGTCGTAGCCGGCGTCGGCGCTGCTCTCCACCAGGCCGGTCACTGTGAGTGGGGCGGGCGTGGTGAGTTCACCGCCCGTGCCGCTGGTGGTGGTGCCGACCGACAGCCCGAGCCGTTCGGCGGTACGCGGCGTGATCGCGATCTCGCCGGGCTGATCCGGGTAGCTGCCCTCGATCACCCGGACCGTGGTCAGCGGGCCGGTGCCGGGATCGGACTGGAGGTTGAGGTACCCCTCGCCGATGGAGACCCCGGTCGAGACCCGGGCCACCGCCTCGGCCACCCCGGGCACGGCTCGGACCTGCCGCACGTCGGTCACTGTGGGTGGCGGCACGTCGACGCTGCCGATCACCAGATCGGTGACGGCCGGGGTGCCGCTGAGGTTGTCCCGCACGGTCCGTTCGGTGATCTGTTGCACCAGCACGGTGCCGAAGACGACGAACGACGCGACCAGGATCGCCAGGCCGGTCAGGATCAGCCGGCCGGGCCGCCGGGCCGCGGCGGTCGTCTGGGTACGCAGCACCGTCGCCCTCATCGGCTGGTCGCCAGGTCACGCAGGGCGTCGGTGACCGACACCTGGTTCGGCTTGTCGATCTCGCCGGCCAGCCGACCGTCGGCGAGCAGCACCACCCGGTCGGCGTACGCGGCGGCGATCGGGTCGTGGGTGACCATGACGACGGTCTGGCCGAGGTCGCGTACCGAGTCGCGCAGGATGGTGAGCACCTCCGCGCCGGAGCGGGAGTCGAGGTTGCCGGTCGGCTCGTCGGCGAAGACCACCTCCGGCCGTGCCACCAGCGCCCGGGCCAGCGCCACCCGCTGCTGCTGGCCGCCGGACAGCTCGCTGGGCCGGTGGTTCAGGCGGTCGCCGAGGCCCAGCACCCGCACCAGGTGCGCGAGGAGTTCCGCGTCGGGCTGCCGACCGGCGAGGTCCAGCGGCAGCGTGATGTTCTGCGCGGCGGTGAGCTGCGGCAACAGGTTGAAGGACTGGAAGACGAATCCGATCCGCTCTCGGCGTACCCGGGTCAGCGTCCGGTCCGACTGGCCGGTCAGCTCCGTGCCGCCGAGCAGGACGCGACCGGAGGTGGCCGTGTCGAGGCCGGCGAGGCAGTGCATCAGTGTCGACTTGCCGGACCCGGACGAGCCCATGATCGCGGTGAACTCGGCCCGGCCGAAGCCGACCGAGACCCCGTCCAGGGCACGGACGGCGGTGTCGCCGCTGCCGTACACCTTCACCAGGTCGACCGCGGCGACCGCGGCGTGGCTGGTCTCCGGCGGGGCGTGGGTTGTCATCGTTCCTCCAGTGGCTGCGTGGTGACCCGGAAAGCGTCGCCGTCACCGGCGGGTGGGCGCATCGGTCCGGGGCCAGGTATCGCCGGTGCCGGGTCTGCCTTTTGGCCGATCCGCCACCTCCAGCCGGCTGGCTACGCTGGGTCACCATGAGCACGCCGGATCTTCGACGTCTGTGGGTACGCCTGGCCCAAGCGGCCGGGCTGGTGGCCTTCGGCCTGCTCGCCCTCTTCGACTTTGCGGCCAGCACGGCGGATGACACCGGCATCGGTACTCTTCTGCTCCTGCTGGTGCCCATGGGGTTGGCGGTGGCGACGGTGCCGCTGTGGCTGCCGGTGCACCGGCTGGGTTCCCGCCGGCTGCCGCTGGCCGCGCTGGCACTCGCCACCGCCTCACTGGCCGTGACCGCAGGGATGGTGCTTCTCTCCGGAGGCGGCGGCATCATGCTCGCCCGCACCTGGGGGCTCGCCGAGTCGGCCGGGCTGATCGGCGTGGTCTTCGTGGTGGCCCGCTGGGGCGCGCCGCGGCTCGCCCCGTGGGCGGCGGTGGCCGCCGGGCTCGCCGTCGCCGCGATGCCGCTGCGCGTCGGCACCGAGAACCTGCTGGTGATCTTCGGTCTGCTCCAGGTGCTAGCCGCGGCCGGCGCCGCCGGGGTGGGGCTCTACCTGCGCGTCATGGCCGCCGGCCGGGAGCGGGCCATTGCGCTGGTCCGGGCCGAGCAGCGTGCCGAGTTCGCCCGGGACCTGCACGACTTCATCGCCCACCACGTCACCGGCATCGTGGTGCAGGCGCAGGGTGCCCGGTTCGTCGCCGAGCAGGACCCGCAACGGGTGATCGTCGCCCTGGAGCAGATCGAGCGGGCCGGCGCGGAGACGATGGCCTCGATGCGGCGGATGGTCGGCATCCTGCGCAACCCGGACGCCCCGCCGGACGCGCCGCTGGCGCCACTGGCCGGGGTGACCGAGCTGGAGCCGCTGCTGACCGGGTTCAACGGCGCGGCGAACGCGCCGGCTCGACTGCACGTCGACGGCGACCTGAACGGACTGCCGGTGGAGGTGTCGACGTCGGCGTACCGGGTGGTGATGGAGGGGCTGACCAACACCCGCCAGCACGCGCCGGACGCGCGGTCCGTGGACGTGGCGGTGCGGCGTACCCCGGACTGGTTGCTGATCCGGGTCGCCGACGACGGCGCGTCGCCGCGGACCGCGCCGGCCCGGGGGCACGGCTTCGGCCTGATCGGCCTCACCGAGCGGGTACGCGCCCTCGGCGGCACGATCACCGCCGGGCCCGGCGTCGCCGGGGGCTGGGTGCTCGACGCGGCGTTCCCGCTCCAGGTGGCGGTGACGCGGTGATCCGGGTCCTGATCGCCGACGACCAGGCCATGGTCCGGACCGGCTTCGGCATGATCATTGGCGCCCAGTCGGACATGGAGGTGGTCGGCGAGGCCGCCGACGGCGTCCAGGCCGTCGAACTGGCTCGACGCCTGCGCCCGGACGTGGTGCTGCTGGACATCCGGATGCCCCGCCTCGACGGTCTTGAGGCGCTGCGGCTGCTCGCGGGGCCGGGCGTCGCCGACCCGATCCGGGTGGTCGTCGTGACGACCTTCGACCTCGACGAGTACGTGCACACCGCGCTCTCCAACGGCGCGTGCGGCTTCCTGCTCAAGGACTCCGGCCCGGCCCTGCTGGTGGAGGCGGTCCGCGCGGCAGTGTCCGGCGACGCGCTGATCAGCCCCTCGATCACGGTACGGCTGTTGGAGCACCTCAGCTCGCCGGCCCCGGCGCGCGACGACGGTGGCCTGTCGCCACGGGAACTCGACGTGGTGAAGCTCGTCGCCCGGGGCCTGACCAACGCCGAGATCGCCACCCAGCTCTTCATCGCCGTGGGCACTGTCAAGACCCACCTGGCGAGCGTGCAGATGAAACTCAAGGCCCGCAACCGCGTCGAGATCGCCGCCTGGGCCTGGGAACGCCGCCTCGTCGGCTAGGTCGTGCTCTGGTGGGCGGCGGCTCGCGGGCGGGGCTCGCGGGCGGGTTGGTGTCTTGTTCGTTGCCTTTGGAGCTGATGTCGTCAACGAATCAGCGGCACCGGTGGCCACCGATGTCGTAGACGATTCAGCTCCAAAGGCAACGAGCGGCACACCATCCACCAGCCCTGGGGCGACTGCGCGTCGAGGTCGGCGGCCGAGCCCGGCGGGGCAGCCTGCCGAACCACAGTGACCTAGTATCGACGGTAGTGGATTGGTGGAAGCGGTGGGCGGCCGGATCCGGGGGTATTCATCGTGCGCGAACGTCGAAGTCGAGGAATCCGGTCGAAGGCCGCCGCGCTGGTCGCGTGCGCACTGACGGCAACCCTCGTCGCCGCCGGCGCGACACCGGCGTACGCCGCCGACGACACCGAACGGCCCACCGCACCCGGCCCGATCACCGTCGTCGCCATCGACACCACCTCGGTCGAGCTGACCTGGGCGGCCTCGACCGACAACGTGGGCGTGGTCCGCTACCCGGTCGGCGCGCGATTCGAGGATTCCGGCGCCCAGTATTCGACGGACACCAACAGCATCCGGATCACCAACCTGCGGCCGTCGCGCACGTACACCTTCTCGGTGTGGGCTCTGGACGCGGCCGGCAACAGCTCGGTGTCCAACCCGTCCCTGCGGCTGACCATGCCACCGGGGGACGATCAACCGCCGAGCGCGCCGGGTCAACCGGTGGCGTACGACGTCGCCGCCACACAGGTGTGGCTGCGGTGGGCTCACTCGGTGGAGAACGTCGCGCTCGACCGGTACGAGGTGTTCCGGGTCGACGCCGGCGGCACACTCACCCGGGTCCGTGAGGTCTACCAGTACCCGCCCGTGAACAGTGCCCAGATCGGCGGGTTGACGCCGAACACCACGTACACCTTCGTGGTGCAGGCCCGCGACGAGGTCGGACACCTGTCCCCCCTGTCCGCGCCGGTCACGGTTACCACCCTGGCGCCACCGCCGAGCTGCGTGGTCCGGTCCGACGTGCGGCAGTGGTCGGACGGCTTCGTGGCGCACCTCGTCGTCGAGAACACCGGTGCCACGGCGGTCGACGGGTGGACGATGACGTGGCGGTTCTGGGCCAGCCAGCAGGTCCACGGCATCTGGGGCGCGAAGGTCGTCGACCGTGTCAACAACAGCTACCTGCGGGTGCGCGACACCGCTCGCAACGCGGTGATCCCGCCCGGCGGCACGGTCTCGCTGGGGCTCGTCGCCTCCGGCACGCAACTGCCGGAGGAGATCACGCTGAACGGCGGCCTCTGCACCATGGCAGACGAATAACGCTCGACTCCGGGGTCTGGCGCCGGCCGCGACATCTTGCGACGCTAACGCCTGTGTATGACTACGACCTGTTGGTGCTGGGCTCCGGACCCGGCGGTCAGAAGGCCGCGATCGCCGCCGCCAAGCTCGGCAGGCGCGTCGGCATCGTGGACCGCCGCGACATGATCGGTGGGGTGTGCATCAACACCGGCACCGTGCCCTCCAAGACGCTGCGGGAGGCAGTGCTCTACCTGACCGGCCTGAGTCAGCGGGACCTGTACGGCAGCAGCTACCGGGTCAAGGACGAGATCACGGTCAGCGACCTGGCGGCCCGGACCCAGCACGTGATCACCAGGCAGACCGACGTCATCCGCAATCAACTGGCCCGCAACCGGGTCGCGATGATCACCGGCACCGGGCGTTTCGCCGACGCGCACTCGATATGGGTCGATGGCGGCTCCGGCCGCGAGTCCAAGGTGACCTTCGACAAGATCGTCATTGCCGCGGGCACCCGCCCGGCCCGCCCGGACAGCGTCGACTTCGACGACCGGACGATCGTGGACTCCGACGGGGTCATCAACCTTCAGGCCGTACCCCGCAGCATGGTCGTGGTCGGCGCCGGCGTGATCGGCATGGAGTACGCCTCGATGTTCGCCGCGCTCGGCACCAAGGTGACGGTGGTGGAACGCCGCGAGCGGATGTTGGATTTCTGCGACGACGAGGTCGTCGAGTCTCTCAAGTACCACCTGCGCGACCTGTCCGTGGCGTTCCGCTTCGGCGAGGAGGTCGCCGCAGTGGAGAAGCACCAGACGGCGGCGCTGTGCATCCTCAAGAGCGGCAAGAAGATCGTCGCCGACACGGTGATGTACTCGGCCGGGCGGCAGGGTCAGACCGACGACCTGGCGTTGGAGGCGGCCGGGCTGGAGGCGGACCGACGCGGCCGGATCACTGTGGACGCCAACTACCGCACCGCGGTGGAGAACATCTACGCCGTCGGCGACGTGATCGGCTTTCCCGCGCTCGCGTCCACCTCGATGGAGCAGGGCCGGCTGGCCGCGCAGCACGCGTGCGGCGAGCCGATCCGGGAGATGCACGGCCTGCAACCGATCGGCATCTACACGATCCCGGAGATCAGCTTCGTCGGGCAGACCGAGGCGCAGCTCACCGAAAGCTCGACACCGTTCGAGGTGGGCATCGCCCGTTACCGCGAACTGGCCCGGGGTCAGATCGTGGGCGACTCGTACGGCATGCTGAAGCTGCTCGTCTCCCCCGACGACGGCCGACTGCTCGGGGTGCACGTGTTCGGCACCGCCGCCACCGAGATCGTCCACATCGGGCAGGCGGTGATGGGCTGCGGCGGCACTATCGACTACCTGGTCGACGCGGTGTTCAACTACCCGACGCTGGCCGAGGCGTACAAGGTCGCCGCCCTGGACGCGTCCAACAAGATCCGCAACATCGTCCGCATCGACGGCTAGTCACCACCTCCGACCTCCACCAGCTCCGCCAACTGACTGCGGTAGTTCGGGCAGGTCGAGACGTCCTCGTGTGAGCAGTTCAGCCCGGCCTCCAACAGATCGAGCGCCGACCGCAGCGCCGCCATCCTGGCCAGCAGCGCGCTGTGGTTGCGGCGCAGCACGTCCTTGCGGCCGGCGGGGTCGCCTGCGGCGAGGAACGCCCGGATGTCCGGCAGCGACAGGCCGGCCTGCTTCGCGCGCAGGATCGAGGCCACCCGGAACAGGTCGTCGCGGGTGAAGCGGCGACGACCGCCGGTGACCCGGGCGGGGCAGAGCAGGCCCACCGACTCCCAGTGCCGCAGTACGTGCGCCGGCAGGCCGAAGTGGTCGGCCACTTCGCCGATCGTCATCGTGCTTGACTTCATGTCGACATTAAGTCCGAGCATGGCGGGCATGTCCAGTCTTCTAGCTGTCCTCGATGCCATCGAGAGCGAGCCTGCGGCCGTCGAACTGCGCGCCCGCTCCTACGAGTTGCTCGGCGACCTCACTGGCCGAACCGTCGTCGACGCTGGCTGTGGCAGTGGCCGCGCTGTCGTCGAACTGGCCAACCGCGCAGCCCACGCGGTCGGCGTCGACCTCGATCCCGAGATGATCGCCGTCGCCCGCAAGCGCTGGCCGGCCGGCGAGTTCCATGTCGGCGACGTCACCGAGCTGCCGCTGGAGACCGGGTCGGTCACCTACTACCGGGCGGACAAGGTGTTGCACGTACTCGACGACCCCACGCGAGCCGTGGCCGAGGCCCGGCGGGTGCTCGCACCGGGCGGCCGAGCCGTGCTGCTCGGCCAGGACTGGGACCTGATCGCCATTGACTCGGACGACCCGGCAACCACCCGTCGACTGGTCCACGAGAAGGCGGACACGCTGCCGTCGCCGCGCGTTGCCCGTAGGTATCGCAACCTGCTGCTCGACGCCGGGTTCACCGACCCGATCGTCGAGGTGCACACGGCTGTGTTCACCGACGACACCGCGCTCGGCGTGTTGAAACGGATCACCGACGAGGAGACCTGGCTCTCCGAGCAGACCGAGCGCGCCCGCTCGAACCGGATCCTCGTCGCCGTGCCGATGTTCCTCGTCGCCGCCCAGGCTTAGATCGAGGCGGCGAAGCGGGTTCGGCACGATGACGCCGCGCGCACGCGTCGGTCGCGATGTCGGTGCTGCCCGCTACCGTGCCGGCACTGTTGACACGTTGAGGAAAGAGGCAGTGGTGGGCGCATCCGGGTGGAGCTACTTCGTCGCGTATCAGCCAGACCTGGACGCGGCGTTGGACGCGCTGCGGGACAAGGTCTTCGCCGAGGGTAACTACTGGTGGGCCCGCGGTGAGACACCGAACTCGGCGAGCGACTATCCCAACCGTCCCGCCACGATGAAAGAGTTGTTCGACGACGAATGGGTGCAGGAATCGGGCACCCATTCCATCCTCGACGTCTACCGAGTCCTCGACGAGGGCGAACGGCCCGAATTCGGCACTGTCGAGCCGGTGAGCGCCGCCGAGGCACTGCGCCATGCCGGCACCGAGCGGCTGACCCGCGAGCACCTGGCCGCGATCGAGGGGCTGGCCGAGCAGAGGTGGTTCGGCCGCTGCGCGGTAGTGCACGACGCCGAGGGCAAGCCCGAGGAAATCTACTTCTGGGGCTTCTCCGGCGACTGACCCTCTCCCCTCCCCTCCCCTGTCCCCCCGCCCACCCCGGTGATCAAGAGGTTTGCGTCATGACAGGCCAGGCAGGATGACGCAAACCTCTTGATCACCAAGGGCTGGGGCTGGAGGGGGCTGGGGTGGGCCGGTGCGGGGGCGGGAGCCGCCTCCGCACCGGCCGGTGGGGCTTCAGCTTGCTGAGCAGGTGGGGCTCAGGGTGCCGGCGGTGCCGTTGGCCTGGAAGCCGTACTCGGTGGATTGTCCGGCGCCGACGCGGCCGTTGTACGCCACGTTCGTCCAGTTGGTAGTGCCGGTGTTACCGCTGCGGTTGACGTTCCACGCGTTGGTGACCGTCGCCCCGGACGGGAGACCGATGCCGACCGTCCAGCCGCTGATGGCCGACGAACCGGCGGTCACCTTCACCGTGGCCACGAAGCCACCCGTCCACTGGTTCACCGACACCGTCGCCGTGCAGCCACCCGGGCCCGGAGGCGGAGTCGTGGGCGGATCGGTCGGCGGATCGGTCGGCGGATCGGTGGGCGGGTCCGTGGGCGTGGTGCCGTTGTTCAGCGCGGCGAGAACCGCGTCGTACGCGGGCTTCTTCGAGCCGTTGCTGTTGAACAGCAGCGGGGTCTGCGAGGCTCGCCAGGAGTCACTGTCGCGGATGCCCCACACGGTGATGCCGTTGCAGCGGGCCACGGCCAGGCAGTCCTCGACGACGCTGCGGTACGTGTTCGCCGAAGCGCCCTGGATGTCCAACTCGGTGATCTGCACGTCCACACCGAGCGCCGCGAAGCTCGACAGCGTGGTGCGGTAGTTGCTCACGTACGGGGATTCGTTGTTGAAGTGCGACTGGAAGCCCACGCAGTCGATCGGCACGCCACGGGCCTTGAAGTCGCGCACCATGTTGTAGACGCCCTGGGTCTTGGCGTGCGTCCAGTTGTCGGTGTTGTAGTCGTTGTAGCAGAGTTTCGCGCCCGGATCCGCGGCACGTGCCGCCCGGAACGCCGCCTCGATCCAGTCGTTGCCGGTGCGCTGGAGGTTGGAGTCGCGACGGCCTCCGGAGCTGCCGTCGGCGAACGCCTCGTTCACCACGTCCCACGCCACGACCTGACCGCGGAAGTGGGTGGCCACCTGCGTGACGTGGTTGAGCATCGCCTGCCGCAGCGCGGTGCCGCTCATGCTCTCCATCCAGCCGGGCTGCTGCGAGTGCCACGCCAGGGTGTGGCCCCGCACGCTCATCCCGCGGCTGCGCGCGTGGTTGACGATCTGGTCCGCCGCCCCGTAGCTGAACTGATTCTGCTGCGGCTCGGTGGCGTTCATCTTCATTTCGTTCTCGGCGGTCACCATGTTGAACTCACGGTTCAAAATCGTGGTGTACGCACTGTCGGAAAGCTTGAACCCGGCCACCGCCGTGCCGAAGTACCGACCCTTCTCGGCGGCGGACGCGCCGAGCGTCGTACCGGCGGAGGCGGGTGCCGTCACAAAGAGCGCCATGCCGGCGGCAAGGGCGCCCGCGCCGGCCAGCGCGATGGCGGCTCTGGACGCCGCCTTCCATCTCGTACTTCTCATCGTGTGACTCCTTCTGAGGGTGGTGGGGTGGGTAGGGAAGATCAGGACACCGAACAGGCGGCACCGTTGAGGGCGAACGACGTGGGCCTGCCGGTGCCGCCCTCGTGGGTGGCCTGGAAGCCGATCTCGACCGACGCGTTCGGGGCGATGGTGTTGTTGTAGGAGACGTTGCGGGCGGTCACCGCACCGCTCGCCGGGGTGTACTGGGCGTTCCAGCCGCTGGTGATGCGCTGCCCGGTGGGCAGCGTGAAGGTCAGCGCCCAGCCGTTCACGGCGGTGGCACCGGTGTTGGTGATGGCGACGCTCGCGGTGAGGCCGCTGTTCCAGGCGTTGACCGTGTAGCCGACCCGGCAGGCGCCCTCGGTCGGCGGCGGCGTGGTCGGCGGCGGAGTCGTCGGGGGCGGCGTCGTCGGGGGCGGCGTCGTCGGGGGCGGAGTCGTCGGGGGCGGAGTGGTCGGCGGTGGGGTGCCGTCCAGCCCGAAGAAGCGGATCACCTGCGCGGCGTCGACCGGCAGGTTGTGCGTGACACCCTGCATGCTGATCGCCTCGACCGGCGCCATCGGGCCGCTGCTGCCGTACCGGGTGCGCGTGTAGCCGGACTGCGGGGAGTCGGTGTACGTCGGCGTCTGACTCAGCCCGTGCACGTTGGTCCACTGCTTGACCTGCTCGCCGAAGTTCGGGTAGCGCAGCGTCTCGTCGTTGGTGCCGTGCCAGATCTGCATCCGGGGTCGCGTGCCGGTGTAGCCGGGGTACGCCTCCCGGACCAGGTCACCCCACTGCTGCGCGGTACGGATGAGTTGCCCGTTGGCGCACTGGCTGTTCCACTCCGAGGTGCCGCCGGTGGCGAAGCAGGCGAACGGCACCCCGGCGAACGAGGCGCCCGCCGCGAACACGTCCGGGTAGACGCCCAGCATGACGTTGGTCATCATCGCGCCGGAAGAGGTGCCGGTGGCGAAGATCCGCGCGGGGTCGGCGGAGTAGCGCTGCCGCACGTAGTCGACCATCGACATGAGCCCGACCGGGTCGCTGCCGCCGCCACGGCGTAACGCCTGCGGCGAGTAGACGTCCCAGCACTTGCTGCTGCGGGTGGCCGACGGGTAGATCACGATGAACCCGTACCGGTCCGCGAGGGAGGCGTACTGGGTGCCCGAGTGGAACGCGGGGCCCGTCCCGGTGCAGTAGTGCATGGCCAGGAGGATCGCCGGTCGGGTCGCCACCCGGTCCGGGACGTACAGGTGCATTTGCAGGTTGGTGGGGTTGGTGCCGAAGTTGGTCACCTGCGTGAGCGTCGCCGCCGACGCGGGAGTGGCGAACGTCAACGCGGCGGCGGCCAGTGTCACGGCCGCCATGACGACGCCAAGCATTCTCGTCTTCAGTGTCATCGTCGCGATCCCTTGCGAAAAAGGCGCGTGGAAGGGGACTTAAGTCGAGGACTGCCCTTCGCCCGACCTTGACCGCGGCTCGCGTGACCATGTCAGCTTCGATCGAGCACACTCGATTGTCAAGACTTCCGGAAACCTTTCGCCACAAGGGTTCTGGCGGTCACCTGCGCAGCAATAGGCATCGACGGGCATGATCAGGGGCAATGGGTGGCGATAAATTATCGGGACGTTTTCGAAACCTGCCAGGCCGGCCGGGGCGCGGCACGAGGGCGGCCCGACCGGGTGGCCAGGCCGCGCCTCACCCGCCGCTCAGTAGATGTCCCGCCCTCGCTCGTCCGGCACCCCGGACTTGCGGAAGAAATACGTGTTGATCTGGTCGCGCCACTCGGTGGCGCAGCGCACCTGCTCGTCGAGGCGTTCGGCGACCCGCTCGTACACGCTCGGGTCGATCATGCCGGTCAACGTCTGCCACTTCCGACGCATCACCGTCACCTCCTCGACCCCCGCGAAGTGGGTGTCGTAGATGTGCTGGATGACTGTCGAGCCGCTGTGCAGCACATGGCCGTACGGCACGTGGTGGAAGAACAGCAACAGCTCGTCGGGGCAGGTCTCGGGTGACTCGTACACGTCCGCCCAGTGCGGCGGGTACTGGCCGGCGAAGCCGGTGCCCGACGCGCGGCTGCGGTCCACGCCGACGCCGTCGCGGTCGGCGAAGTGGTAGGTGCCCCACCGCGTGTACTCGTACCCGTCGACGCCGGGACCGTAGTGGTCGCCGGGGTTGACCATGAAGCCGACGCCCAGCGGGGCGGTGTAGCGCTCGTACGTGCGCCACGAGTCGTCCATGATCTCGTGCAGGGTCCGCCGCACCAGCTCCGCGTCGGCGGTCGCCGACGGCGGAAAGGTCAGCGTGATCCACTCGTCGAGGATCGCCGTCGGGTCCCGCCGGGGGTCCCAGGCGAGCCGGCCGAACGTGTACAGGTTGGCCTGTGCCAACGGATGCCCGGTCCAGAAGAGGTCGTCGCCGACGTTGGCGACGGCGACCATCCCGCCGCCCGCCGCCGACCCCCCGGTGACCACGTCGGCGATCGTCCGTCCGCCCGGCCCCCAGGGGGCGAAGCCGAGCACCTCACTCCACCACGGGCCGAGGTGGCAGACGTGCCGCTGTTGGCCCGTGTACTCCTGGGTGACCTGCAACTCCACCGCCAGCCGGGTCGCTGGCATCGCGGCGAGCACCGGTGAGACCGGCTCGCGGGTCTGGAAGTCCACCGGGCCGAACTTCACCTGCACGACCACGTTGGTGCGGAACCGCCCGTCGAGCGGGGCGAAGTGGTCGTACGCGGCCCGGGCCCGATCGGTGGACCGGTCCCGCCAGTCCTGGTGATGGTTGTAGACGAACGCCCTCCAGTGCACCACTCCCCCGTGCGGGGCGAGGGCCTCGGCCAGCAGGTTCGCCCCGTCGGCGTGGTCGCGGCCGTACGTGAAGGGGCCGGGTTGCCCCTCCGAGTCGGCCTTCACCAGGTAACCGCCGAAGTCCGGGATCCGGTCGTACACCCGCCGGGTGGTAGCGGCCCACCAGACCCGCACCGCCTCGTCCAGGGGGTCGGCGGTCGGCAGGCCACCGAGGGCCACCGGCGCGGCGAAGCTGACCGACAGGTGCACCCGGATGCCGTACGGGCGCAGCGCGTCTGCGATCTCGGCCACGTCGCCGAGCCGTTCGGTGAGCAGCAGCGCCTCGGTGCGGGCCACGTTGACGTTGTTCACCGAGATCGCGTTGACCCCGCAGGAGGCCAGCAGCCGCCCGTACTCCCGTACCCGGGCCAGGTCGCCGCGCGGACGGCCGTCCTGCCAGAAGATCGAGCCGCCCGCGTACCCCCGTTCGACCTGGCCCATCACCGGGTGCACGGCCACGTTGTCCCAGTGGTTCAGCATTCGTCGGCGCAGCGCCGGCCGGTGCCGCTCCGGCGGTCGGGCCGGGTCGAAGGCCGCCGCGCAGAGCCGGACCACGTGGAAGAGCCCGTACAGCAGGCCGGCGGGCGCGTCGGCCAGCACCGCTGTGACGTCGCCGGCCCGCGCCAACACGAAGCCCTCGTCGCCGAGCGTGCCGCCGTCGCCCAGCTCGACCAGCGCCGCCTCGCCGGCTGCGCGCGCCGCCTCCACCGCCGGGTTGGGCAGCTCACCGCCGTCGCGCAGGGCGAGCACGAGGTCGACGTCGACGTCCCAGGACGGGGAGTGCCACACCCGCCCGCCGTAACGGGCGCAGGCGCGTGAAACCTCGTTGAGGACGGTGTCGACGAGCAACCCCTCCCCGTGCAGCAGGACGCGGCGCGCGCCGAGCGAACGGAACGCCTCCGGAGGCAGCCAGGCCGGGTGGACGCGCGGCTCGTCACCGTCCATCGGCTCCTCGACGAACATCAGCTGCTCCAACTCCACCGACTCTTCGGCGTTCACCGGTCCTCCTTCAGCACGACAACCCCGTACGCCGGCAGCCGCAGGGCACCGCCGGGCGCCGTACGGTCGCCGGTGAGCAGGTCGACGCCGCCGGTCCGGGCGGTCACCTCGACCGGCTCGGCGCGGTGGTTGAGCAGAAACAGCAGCCGCGACCCGTCCGCCGCGACCCGCACGGCGGATTCCAGGTCCGGCACGTCCGGGTAGGGCCCGAGCAGGTCGTGGCGGGCGAGCACCAGCCGCACCACCCAGGACACCCCGGCCTGGTCCAGTCCGGCGGCCACGTACCAGGCGTCGCCGGCGCCGAAGGAGTTGCGGGTCACCGCCGGGGTGCCCGCGTAGAAGTCGGCCTGGTAGATGCCGATGACCTGGGCGCCCTGCGGAATCACCAGCTCGAACAGCAGCCGCGCGTCGACGTCGAGCTGATCGGCGCCGTCGCCGAGGCGGACCCTGTTGACCACCTCCGGGCCGCGGGCGTCCCACTCGTCGACCCGGACGCCCATGAGCTGCCCGAGCGGGCCCGGCACGTCCATCAGGAACGCCTGGTCGTTCTCGTCCACCCGGCCGGACAGGTAGGTGGTCAGCACCGACCCGCCGCGCGTCGCCACCGCCTCCAGCCGCTGCGGCAGGTCACCCTTGAGCAGGTGCAGGGCCGGGGCCACGACCACGTCGTAGCGGGACAGGTCGGCGGTCACCGCGACGACGTCCAGGTCCACACCGGCGTCCCAGAGCGCCCGGTGGTACGCGAGCACGACCTGCTGGTAGCGGACCAGCCGGGACGGGCCGTCGGACAGCTCCAACGCCCACCAGCTGTCCCAGTCGAACAGCAGCGCCACCCGGGCCGGGGTCCGCGCGCCCAGTGACGCCGGGCCGAGCCGTTCCAGTTCGGCGCCCAGCTCGGCGACCTCCCGGAACACCCGGGTGTCGGAGCGACCGGCGTGCCCGATGACCGCACCGTGGTACTTCTCGCTGGCCCCACGGGAGGCACGCAGTTGGAAGAAGAGCACAGCGTCGGCGCCGTGCGCCACGGCCTGCCAACTCCACAGCCGCATCAGACCGGGGCGCTTCAACGGGTTGACGTCGCGGCACGCGGTGCAGCTCGGGGTCTGTTCCATCAGCCAGAACGGCTGGCCGTCCTTGAGCCCGCGCATCAGGTCGTGGGTCAGCGCCATCCGGGCCGCCGACCCGTCGTCGGGCGGGTAGTTGTCCCAGGAGACGAAGTCCAGATGAGGGGCCCAGCGGTGGTAGTCGATCGGCCGGTACATGCCCATGAAGTTCGTGGTCACCGGCAGCGTCGGGCTGGACTCCCGGATGGCCGCCTTCTCGTCGCGGAAGTTGGTCAGCATCGCGTCGGAGGTGAACCGCAGGTAGTCCAGTGTGATGCCCGGGAACGCGGTGTGGTCCGGGCCGTGCCAGTGCTCGGTCAGCGCCGACGGCGGCTCGATCTCGTCCCAGTCGGTGAAGGTGTGCGACCAGAAGGTGGTGTACCAGGCGTCGTTGAGCTCGTCGAGGGTGCCGTAGCGGTGGCGCAGCCAGTTCCGGAAGCCGGCCGCGCACAGCGCGCAGTAGCAGGCGCCGCCGTACTCGTTGCCGACGTGCCAGGCGAGCACCGCCGGGGTGTCGGCGTAGCGGCGGGCGACCCGGCGGGCCAGCTCCGTGGAGAGCCGGCGGAAGACCGGCGAGCTGGGGCAGGAGTTGTGTCGCTGACCGAAGCGGTGCTTGCGGCCCTCGAAGTCGGTCCGGGTCACCTCGGGGTACGCCTTCGCCAACCACGGTGGGTGGGCACCGGTGCCGGTGGCCAGGCAGATCCCGCGTCCCTCGGCACTGGCCCGCTCGACGATCCTGTCCAGCAGCGCGAAGTCGTAGGTGTCCTCGGCGGGCTGGGTGAGCGCCCAGTCGAACACCCCGAGGGTGACCAGGTCGATCCGTGCGCTGTCGAAGAGGCGGTAGTCCTGCTTCCACACGTCCTCGGGCCACTGTTCCGGGTTGTAGTCGCCCCCGAAGGGCACCTTGGCGCTGAGGGGCAGGCTCATGCGGTGAACTCCTTCCGGATCAGGTGGATCATCGGGTCGCTGATGCGCACGTACGCCAGGACCGCGATCGACGCCAGCAGCATCAACACCGCCTCGGAGAAGACCGCGGTGATCCCGGCCGCCGCGGCCAGCAGCAGGGCGTTGCCCACGGCCACACCGGGGGTACGGACGAGGAAGTGCACGGCCAGCCGGAGCACGTCGCGGGTGCGGAAGTCGAACAGCGAGGTGATCACCAGGGCGTTGGCCGCGCAGAGCGTCACGCCCACACCGATCAGCAGCAGCGGCACCGCCCACCAGCTCGACAGGCCGACCGCGCCGCGGTAGGCGAGGTTCACGGCGAGCACTGTCAGCCACAGCAGCGTCGGCACCCAGACGCGCAGCACGCCGAGCGCGTTGGCTCGGTAGCCACGCCAGAACAGGGCGGCCGGGCGCAGGTCGGTCAGGTCGGTTCGCTGGTGGCGCAGGGCGTACAGGGCGGCGGAGATCGCCGGGGCGACCGGTACCAGGAGGAGCGCGGCCAGCGGCAGGTTGCTCGGATCGTGGCCCAGCACCAGCAGCGGGAGCAGGGCGGGCAACGTGGTGAGCAGCAGGAGCAACTCGACCACGAGCAGGATGTAGACGCGCGAGGTGATCCGCGACAGTGGTCCGTCGCCGAACTGTCGCCGGGTCTGAGTCGCGCCACTCACGCTCGCTCCCTCCGGTCGACTCAGGCTGATCCATGGTCGCCGGGGGGTCCGGTCGGGCCGCGACAGGCCGCCCGACCGGACCCCCGTCGATCAGCCGTTGTTCTTCTGGAACCGCTCATACGCCTTGTTGACCAGGTCGATGTACTGGTCGGAGTTCTTGGCCTTCAGCTCGGCCACGTACGCGTCCCACTCGCTGAGCGGACGCTGCCCCAGGGCGAACTTCAGCGTGTTCTGGGTGACGAAGTCCTTCAGCGGGGTCTCCCAGAGCGACACCTGCTCGCGCTCCTCGTCGGTCAACGGGCGCGGCGGAGGGACCTCCCTCGGCTTGCGAGCGTCCATCACCTTCTGGAACTCCAACTCCTCGGGGGAGAAGAATCCACGGACCAGGTCCGGGGTGCCGCCGTACGTGAAGACGCCGTTGTAGAAGCCGAAATCCTTCTGGAGGTGCTTGGTGGCCTTCGGGTTGAGCCCGAGGACGTCGACCTCCGGGGTGACCGAGCGCTTGCCGGAGGCGTCCTTGGTGAAGGTGGTGCCCTCGACGCCCCAGCGGGCGAACTCCATGCCGGCGTCCGAATACCACAGCCAGTCGATGAACTGCATCATGGCGACGAAGTTCTTGCTCTCCCGGGCCTTCGAGGAGATCATGATGCCGTTTTCCAGCCGGGGGAACGGGTTGATCTCCCCGGCCGGGCCGATCGGCAGCGGGATCTTGGCCATCTTGGCGTTCGGCAGGGTCTTGGCCAGGTCGGGCCGGTGGTTGTTGACGAGCGTCTGCGCGTTGCCGGTGACCATGAAGGACTTGCCGTTGGCGAGCTTCTGGCGGGCCTGGTCGTCGGTCTGGGTGAAGCTCTCCGGGTCGAGCAGGCCCTCGGCGACGAGCTTGTGCAGGTAGGTGACCATCTGCTTGTACTGCTCGGACGCGCCGGTGTAGACGAACTTCTTCGCCGCCGGGTCCCAGGTGGCGTGCTGGTAGTCCCAACCCGCCTGGGTGCCGTGGGCCGAGCCGAGGATGTTCAGCAGAGCGCCGGTCGGATTGGGCTTGCTGAACAGGTCGGAGTACGGGTAGACGTTCGGGTACTTCGCCTTCATCGCCTTCATCACGGTGTACAGGTCGTCCCAGGTCTTCGGGACGGGGAGGTTGAGCTCCTGCATGATGTCGGTGCGCACCAGGACCGTGTAGTCCTGCGTGGGCTTCTCGTGCATGCCGGGCAGCAGGTAGAACTTACCGTCGGACTGCCGCAGGTTGTCGATCTCCGGCTTGAGGTTCCACTTGGTGATCTTTTCCTTGAGGTTGGGCATCAGATCCAGGTAGTCGCTCACCGGGAGGATCGCCCCGGAGGACACGAACGCGTCCTCCTGCGGGTGGTACGTCTTCGGGATGATCAGCGGAGCGTCTCCGGCGCCGATCAGCAGGCTGCGCTTCTGCTCGTAGTCGCTCAGCGGCACGGCCACCGGATCGATCTTGACATTGGTCCGCTTGGTGAGCTCCGACCAGAACAGCCAGTCTTCCTTGAGTGGATAGAACGTGTGGTTGTTGTAGAGGGTGGAGAACGAGAGCGCCTCGGTGGCCTTGAACTGGTCACCGACGCCGTAGTTGGCCATCGCGCCGACCCGGTTCTCGGAGAGGTCGGTCGACTCACCGGGGTCCTCGGAACAGGCGGTGGTGAGGCTGAGCGCGAGCACACCCGCGGTGGCTATCGCCACCCGGCGCCACGTCTTGTGGAGCATGGCTCGTCCTTTCGGTGGTGGGGGTAACGGAGGTGATGCGATGCAGCGCCCGGCGTCATCCCTTGACCGCGCCGAGCATCACGCCGGAGACGAAGTACCTCTGGACGAAGGGGTAGACCGCCAGGATGGGCAGTGTGGTGAGCACGATCGTCACGGCCTGGAGCGTGGCCGCGGCCTGCACGACGTCGGCGTCGGCGGCGCCGGACTGCTGTGCGTCGGTGGCACCCGCGATGAGGTTGCGCAGATACACGGTGACCGGCAGCAGATCCTGCCGGTCCATGTAGAGGAACGCGGTGAACCACGAGTTCCAGAACGAGACCGCGTAGAAGAGCACCATCGTCGCGATGATCGCCTTCGACAGCGGCAGCACGATCCGCAGCAGGATGCCGTAGGTGTTCAACCCGTCGACCGCCGCAGCCTCCTCCAACTCGGTCGGCAGGCTCTCGAAGAACGCCTTCATGACCAGCAGGTTGAAGACGCTGATGGCGTTGGGGATCACCACGGCCCAGATGGTGTTCTTCATTCCCAGGCTGGTGACCAGCACGTAGTTGGGGATCAGGCCCCCGGAGAAGAACATGGTGAACAGCGCGATGCCGACGAGGACCCCGCGGCCCTTGAGCTGCGGCTTGGACAGCACGTACGCGTAGCACGTGGTCAGCACGATCGAGATGAGCGTGGCGACCACCGTGTACACCAGCGTGTTGCGATAGTTCGTCCAGAACAGCGAGTCGGACATCACCAGCTTGTACGCGGTCACGTCGAACCCACGCGGGACGATGGTCACCTTGCCGGCGATGATGTACGCCTCTTCGCTGAGCGAGCGGGCCACGATGTTGAGGAACGGATACAACGTCACGACCACGACCCCGAGCAGGACGATCGCGTTGACCACCCGGAAGATCCGGTAACCGCGACTGTCCACCGGCCCGCGCGTCTTCGGGGCGTCGATCTTCGTACCGAGGGTCACCACAGGCTCGTCCCCACAGTGCGACGGGAGATGACGTTCGCCGACAGGACGAGGATCAGCCCGATCGCCGCCTCGAAGAGGCCGATGGCGGCCGCGTAGCTGAAGTTGCTCGACTGGAAGCCCATCCGGAACAGATAGGTGGAGACCACGTCGGCTGTCGGATACGTCAACGGGTTGTAGAGCAGCAGGATCTTCTCGAACCCGACGGCCAGGAAGCTGCCGATGTTGAGGATCAGCAGGGTCACCATCGTCGGACGGATGCCGGGCAACGTGACGTGCCAGGTCTGCCGCAGCCGGCCGGCGCCGTCGATCCGGGCGGCCTCGTACAGGTCCTCGTCGACGGTGGTGAGGGCGGCGAGGTAGAGGATCGTGCCCCACCCGACGGTCTGCCAGACCTCGGACGAGACATAGATGGTGCGGAACCACTCGGGCTTCTGCAGGAACGCCACCGGGTCGCCACCGAACAGGCCGACGATCTGGTTGGCCGTGCCGTCGATCGAGGTCAACTGCATGACCATCGCCGCCACGATCACGATCGACAGGAAGTGCGGCAGGTACGACACTGACTGGACGAACCGCTTGAAGCGGCGGGCCCGGACCTCGTTGAGCAGCAGCGCCAGCACGATCGGCAGCGGGAAACAGAACAGCAGGGTCAGCGTCCCGAGCACCAGGGTGTTGGTGAACACCTCCCAGAACGTCGGGTCGTTGAGAAACATCCGGAAGTAGCGCAGCCCGACCCAGTACTCACCGAAGATGCTGCCGCCCGGCTTGAACCGACGGAACGCGATGATGTTGCCGATCATCGGCAGGTACCGGAAGACCAGGAAGAACAACAGCGGCAGGATGGCGAGGGAGTAGAGCTGCCAGTCCCGGCGCAGCGCCTGGCGCCAACTGCGACGGCGTCGTGGCGAGCGCGGGGCAGGGCTCTGCGCCAGCTGCGGAGAGCTCGGCGGCGCCGGAGGCGGTGGCCGCAGGGTGGATGTCATCAGTGGCCTCGATCACGCCACGGCGCGGCGCCGCCGTCCTCGAGCGACGGACTTCTCATGCCATGACCCCTTAGCTCCGGCCACATCCCCGTGCCCTCGTGAACCAGCTCGGTGGCGGACGTTTCTCACGATCCGAAACTTTCCGGAAACCTGCGTAACCTTTTCGGCAACCTAAGTGCCCCATCGATGCCTGTCAAGAGTCTCAATCGGACTACCAGGGAGTGTTTCCTGCACACGGTGACCCCACGATCGGCGCTCCGTCGTCGACAAGCCGCGCAATGTCCCGCGAATGCGTAGCCCGACTGCGGCACCCACTGGCGTGAATGTCTCATCATGTTAAGGTCGCCCGAAACTTTCGGATGTTGTATGAGGCCGCGATGACAGAGCACCGCCCGCTCGACCCACCCGCCTCCACCACCATCGCGACCATCGCCAATGATGTCGGCGTCTCGGTCGCGACCGTGTCCAAGGTCCTCAACGGACGCGGCGACGTCGCCCCCGGCACCAGAGCCCGGGTGGAGGCGAGCCTCGACCGCCACCAGTACCAGCGCCGCGTCCGGCGACACACGACCAGCGGCGGCAGGGTGGACCTCGTGTTCCACGAGTTCGACACGGGCTGGGCGATGGAGATCCTGCGGGGCGTCGAGGCGGTGACCTCCGCAGCCGGCATCGGGCTGTCGATCGCCCAGCTCGACGGCGCGCACCGCCCGCCGGCACGATGGCTGGAGGCGTTGCTCGCCGACCGCCCCCTGGGCGTGGTGTTCGTCCTCTCCCACCTGGCCGAGGCCCAACAGCAGCACCTGCGCCGGCAGGGCATCCCGTTCGTCGTCGTCGACACCGACAGCGCCACCTCGGCCTCCGTGCCGACCGTCGGGTCGAACAACTGGAACGGCGGTCTGCTCGCCGCCCGGCACCTGCTGGAGCTGGGGCACCGACGGATCGCCATCATCTCCGGGCCACCCGACGTGCTGTGCAGCCGCGCCCGCGCCGCCGGCTTCCAGTCCGCCCACGACGAAGCCGAGATTGTGGTCGACCGCGAGCTGATCCGCTACGGCAGTTTCTCCGCCGGAGCCGGGCACACCCACGGGCTGCAACTGCTCCAGCGGCCGGACCGACCCACGGCGATCTTCGCCGGGTCGGACATCCAGGCCATGGGGGTGCTCCGGGCCGCCCGTCAGTGCGGCCTGCGAGTGCCCGAGGACCTCTCGGTGATCGGGTACGACAACCTACCGGTCTCCGCCTGGACCGACCCGGCGCTCACCACGATCAACCAGCCGTTGCGCGACATGGCCGGCATCGCCACCCAGATGTTGCTCGACCTGACCCGGGGGAACGAGCCGGCGACCAGCCGGATCGACCTGGTGACCGAGCTGGTCGTCCGGGAGAGCACCGCGCCCCCCGCCCACCCGCACTGACCCCGGCCCCTGCGAGGACCCGTGCCCCACTCCGCCTCCACCTTCGACGACCTCCAGCGGTACGCACCCGAGGTCGCCGAACCCGACGACTTCGACGAGTTCTGGCGGGGCACGCTCGCCGAGGCGGCCGCCGTACCGGTGCTCGTCGACGTCCGCCCCGAACCCACCGACCTGCGGCTGCTCGACACCTGGGACGTCACGTTCGCCGGCTTCGGTGGTGACCCGGTCCGCGCCTGGTACACCCGCCCGGCCGGGGTTCGAGAGCCCCTGCCGGCCGTGGTCGAGTACGCCGGCTACGGTCGCGGGCGCGGCCTGCCCCACGAACGGCCGACCTGGGCGGTGGCCGGGTACGCGCACCTGCTGATGGACAACCGGGGCCAGGCGGGGCAGCACGGCGCCGGGGACACCCCCGACCCGCACGGCGCGCCCGGCGGGCCCTGGCCGGTCACCTGGGGGATCCTCGATCCGCGCACCTACCACTACCGCCGCCTAATCGCCGACGCGGTGCGGGCGGTCGAGGCGGTCCGCGCGCTGCCGGGGGTCGAAGGTGACCGCGTCACGGTGGTCGGAAACAGCCAGGGCGGCGGCATCGCCCTGGCGGTGGCGGGTCTCGTCGCGGATCTCAGCGCGGTGCTGACCACCGCTCCGTTCCTGTGCGACATGCGCCGGGCCGTCGCGCTCACCGACCTCGCGCCGTACGGCGAGATCGCCCGGTACCTGGCGGTGCACCGGGAGGCCGAGGAGGCCGTGTGGCGCACGTTGTCCTATGTCGACGGGGTGAGCTTCGCGCGTCGGGCGACGGCTCCGGCGCACTTCGGGGTCGGCGGGCGTGACACCGTCTGTCCGCCGCGAACCGCCTTCGCCGCCTACAACCACTACGGCGCCGCGAACGGCAGGCCCGTCCCGCCCGAGCGGGAGATACACGTCTACCCGTTCAACGGCCATGAGGGCGGGGAAGCCGTGCACGTCCGGCGTCAGCTGCGCTGGCTGGGCTCGGTGCTCCACCCAGCACGGGTCTGAGCGGCCCGCCTCCAAGGCATCGTCGAACAGCGATGCGTTGCCGGTGTTAGCGATAACACGCTATGGTGCGTCAGGCGAGGTGCAGGGCACACCTCCGCCGCGGCACTTCGGTCCGTCCCCGCCAGATACTCGACGGTCGGTACCCGCTCCACACCGCCACGACCACCAGTGCAGACGTCCGGGTTCTTGGTCGTGCCGCGCTGATGTCGCGCACCCCCACCAGAGGAAGTCCCATGCGCAGTACAACGCCCTTCCAACCCGCCCCTCTCGCACCGACCAGCAGCGCACCGACGTCGAGGCCCCGGCGGGCCCGCCGATGGTGGACCGCCCTGGCCGCCGTCGCCGCCATGGTCGCCGCCGTACCGATCGCGACGACTCCCGCGAGCGCGGAGTCCAACGGCGGGGTACGCGTGATGCCGCTCGGCGACTCGATCACCGACGGGTTCAACGTCCCCGGCGGTTACCGGATCGAGCTGTGGCAGCGTTTCACGGCCGGTGGTTACCGGATCGACTTCGTCGGCTCCCAGTTCAACGGGCCAGCCAGCCTCGGCGACCACGACCACCAGGGCCACTCCGGCTGGACGATCGCCCAGATCGACGCCAACGTGGTGAACTGGTTGCGGGCCACGAACCCGCGCACCGTGCTGCTGCACATCGGCACCAACGACATGTACGGCGACACGTCCGGGGCCCCGTCCCGGCTGGCCACGCTCGTCGACCGGATCACCAACACCGCCCCGAACGCGGACGTGTTCGTCGCGACGATCATCCCGAAGTCCGGCGCGGACAACCAGGTCCGGGGCTACAACGCCGCGATCCCCGGGATCGTGCAGAGCCGGGCCGCCGCCGGCAAACGCGTACACCTGGTCGACATGTACCGCGCCCTGACGCTCAGCGACCTGGCCGACGGGGTGCATCCGAACGCCACGGGCTACCGCAAGATGGCCGCCGCCTGGTACGACGCTCTCCGTACGGTGCCCGGCAGCATCGGGGGCGACACGCCCCCGACCACTCCCCCGCCCACCACGCCCCCGCCCACCACGCCCCCGCCGTCCGGTGACTGCCGTGTCGCGTACACGGTCAACGCCTGGAACAGCGGTCTCACCGCGTCGGTCTCGGTGACCAACACGAGCAGCACGCCGGTCGACGGTTGGGCCCTGGGCTTCACACTGCCTACTGGGCAGAGCATCACCAGCGGTTGGAACGCCACCTACTCCCCGTCCAGCGGAGCGGTGACCGCCCGCAACGTCTCCTACAACGCGACGATCGCGCCGAACACCTCTGTCGACATCGGCTTCCAGGCGACCCACACGGGTGGCACCGGTCGGCCGTCCGCGTTCACCCTCAACGGCACCGCCTGCACGCTCGCCTGACCCCACCGGTCGCGGTGCCGGGCCCAGCGGCCCGGCACCGCCCCGGCATCCGCACGTCGACCGGACCTCGCGTCGCGCATCGACGCCGGAACGTTCGCCGAGCTGGCGGTCACTGCTCCACGGCGCGGTAGAGCCGGCTCACGGTTTCGGCCACGCAGACGGGCTTGCCGCCGCTGTCGCTCTCCACGGTGACCGTCACGACCAACTGCACACCGCCGCTGACCGGCGACACGTCGGCGATGGTGGCGGTGGCGCGTACGGCGGCGCCGACCCGCAGCGGCGCGGGGAAGCGCACCCGGTTCAGCCCGTAGTTGACGCCCATCGCCACCCCCTCGACCCGATAGAGCCCGCCGGCCAACGCCGGCAACAGCGACAGGGTGAGGTACCCGTGGGCGATCGTCCCGCCGAACGGCCCCGCCGCGGCGCGGACCGGGTCGAGATGGATCCACTGGTGGTCGTCGGTGGCGTCGGCGAAGAGGTCGACGCGGCTCTGCTCGACGCGCTGCCACGGACCGGGCCCGACGCTCTCGCCGGCCGCGGCGGCCAACTCCTCGAACGAGGTGAAGACTCTCATGCCGGATCTCCCTGCAGCTAGAAGGCGTTGACGCCGGTGAGCGCGCGGCCGATGAGGAGTTGCTGAATCTGACTGGTGCCCTCGTAGAGAGTGGCCACCCGGGCATCGCGCA
This sequence comes from Micromonospora sp. NBC_00330, assembly GCF_036136635.1. Taxonomy (NCBI): domain Bacteria; kingdom Bacillati; phylum Actinomycetota; class Actinomycetes; order Micromonosporales; family Micromonosporaceae; genus Micromonospora; species Micromonospora sp. NBC_00330. The sequence goes on along the minus strand of NZ_CP108012.1, from coordinate 1,845,240 downwards.
GATACTTGCCGACCGGATACTCGTCGATGTAGCCGTACCCGCCGAAGACCTGGACCGCGTTGTTGGCCGCGCGGACGGCGGCCTCACTGGCGAAGAGCTTGGCCGTCGACGCCTCGGTGGCGAACGGCTGGTCGCGGTCGATCAGGTCGGCCACCTGCCACACCAGCAGCCGGGCGGCGGCGGTGTCGACAGCGATGGCGGCGAGCAGTTGTTGGACGAGCTGGTGCCCGGCGATCGGCTTGCCGAACTGGGTGCGCTGCCCGGCGTAACCGACGGCCGCGTCGAGGCAGCCCTGGGCGATGCCGACGCACCCGGCGGCCACCGACATCCGGCCCTTGGCGAGGGTGGCCAGGGCCAGCCGGAATCCGGCGCCCTCGGCGCCGAGGCGGGCGGTGTCGGGCACGCGCACCTCGTCGAAGCCCAGCTCGCCGGTGGCCTGGCCGCGCAGGCCGAGCTTGCCGTGGATCTCCCGCCGGGTCAGGCCCGGGCTGTCGGTGGGCACCAGGAACGCGGTGATTCCTCGGTGCCCGGGGCCGCCGGTGCGGGCGAAGACCAGCGCGACGTCGGCGGTGGTGCCGTTGGTGATGAACATCTTCGTGCCGGTGAGCAGCCAGTCGGTGCCGTCGCGGACCGCACGGGTGCGCAGTGCCGCCGCGTCGGAGCCGCTGTCCGGCTCGGTCAGCGCGAAGCAGCCGAGTGCGCTGCCGGAGCAGAGCCTCGGTAACCACTCGGCCCGCTGTTGCGCGCTCCCGTGCGCGGCGATCGACTTCGCGACCAGGCCGAGGGAGACCGAGACGATGCCGCGCACCGCCGAGTCGCCCCGGCCCAGTTCCTCCAGGACCAGGCAGTACGCGAGGTGGTCGCCGCCGGAACCGCCGTCGGTCTCGGCGATGGTCAGCCCCAGGAAGCCGAGGTCACCGAGCATGCCGACGATGGCGGGGTCGACCGATTCGCGGCGGTCCCAGGCGGCCGCGTGTGGCAGCAGCTCGCGGTCGGCGAACTCGGCGGCCAGCTGGCGGACCGCCGCCTGCTCGGCGGAGAGGGTGAGGTCCATGACGCTCAAACTAGCGGTGATAGTTAAACGCGTCCAGACCGGACGTTCACCGGTCGGAGGCCAGACCGACGTGCCGCTCGGCGGTGAACGCGCGGGCCAGCTCGGTCCGCGAACGGATGCCCAGCCTGTGGAACACGTTGCGCAGGTGGTGGTCGACCGTACGGGTGGAGAGGAACATCCGGGCGGCGATCTCCCGGTTGGTGGCACCCTCGGCGACCAGCTCGGCGATCCGTAGTTGCTGGCCGGTCAACAACCGCGCCGCGGGCAGGTCAGGCGGACCGATCGACTCCCCGGCCGCCCGTAGCTCCGTGGTGGCCTGCTCGGCCCAGCACTCCACCCCGAGCAGGCTGAACATCTCGCGGGCCTGGTGCAGGTGCGTCCGCGCGTCGCGAGGGCGTCGGCTGCGGCGCAACTCCTGGCCGAAGATCAGTTCGGTGCGGGCCCGCTCGAACGTGCCGGCCTCGGTCGGGTGCAGACGCAGCGCCGCCTGGAAGTCCCGTTCCGCCTCGGCGCCGCCCCGGGGGGCGAGCAGTGCGTGGCACCGCGCGGACAGGGCCCTGCGCAACGGGCTCGCGGTGCTGCTGGCCCACCTGTCGAACGCGGCGAGGGCGGCCGTCGCCGCCGGCCGGTGCGCCAGGTGCGCCGCCGCCTCCACCAGGTACGGGGTGGCCATCACCTGCACGAGGACCTGACCTCGGCGCGTGCCGAGCCGAGCCAGCGACGCCAACCGCTCCGCTGCCTCGGCGTGCCGGCCGTCGATCAGGTCGAGCACCGCCAGGGCCCACGCGGCGAGCGCGTGCGGGCGACTGCCCGGCGTCGGCGACTCGCCGATCTCGCGGATCCGCCGCAGGCTGGTGTCCCGATCGGCCCGGATCGCGGCGAGGACGGCGAGCATGCCCAGATGGACGTTGGCGCAGTTGACCTGCCCGGTGGCCCGGGCGACGCGTAGCCCGTCGCGGGAGGTCTCCGCCGCCGCCTCGTGTCGACCCAGCCAGTACTCGGCGACCGCCCGCAGCTCCAACGCCCGCGACAGCATGGACAGCTCACCCCGTTCCCGGGCCAGCTCGACGGCGCGTTCGGCGAGCCGGTGGGCCGCGCCGTCCACGGCCACCAGCAGTCCGGCCGCCGCGGCGCAGCTGAGCGCGGTGGGGGTCAACGCCCAACCGGTCAGCCGGTCGCCCAGCACCACGGCGCGGCGCAGCGCGGGCCCGGCTCGCTCGTGGTCGCCCCGCAGGGTCGCCGCCACCCCGGCGATCAGACAGCCCATGACCTCCAGGGCCGGCGGGTCGTTCGGGCGCCGCAACGGCAGCGCCCGCCGGCCGACCTCGGCGTACCGGTACTGGTCGCCGGTGAAGCAGACCGCCTCGCCGGCCCGCACCAGCCCGGTCAGCGCCAGGGCACGGTCGGTGCCGTCCACCGCCGCGGCGGAGGCCAGCAGCGTGGCCGACGCACTCGACGCGGTGCCGCAGCGCAGCTCCAGCTCACCGCGGAGCAGGTCGGCGCGGCCTCGAACGACCGGGTCGACGCAGACCGCGCGGAGGCGGTCGAGCAGTAGCCGGGCCTCGTCGGGTTGCCCCCCGGCCCAGGCGTACCGGGCTGCGGTCAGCAGCCGAGTGGCGGTCAGCCCCGGACTGTCGCTCAGTTCGGCGGCCCACCGCAGCGCCACCGAGGCGGCGGCCCAGCCGTCGGACCCGCCGACCGCCGCCTGTTCCAGCTCGGCGGCGAGGACCGGATCGGCACCCGCCGTCGCGGCGGCGAGGTGCATCGCCCGGCGGAGCCGCTGCCCGTCCGCGACCAGCACCTCGGCGAGCAGTCGGTGCGCCGCGCGACGCTCGGCGAGCGGCGCGCTGGCCGCGATCATCGTGCGCACCAGCGGCTGTGGAAACGTGACACCTCGTTGCTCGACACGGACCAGCCCGGCGACCTCCGCCGGGGCGAGCGCCTCGACCTCGGCGCCAGCGGCCGCCGCGGCCCGGATCACCGTGCCCGGCTCGCCGTCCTCGTCGAGCGCGGCGAGCAACAGCACCCGTCGGGTCTCCGGGGGCAGCCGGTCCAGCCGGGCGCGGTACGCACGACCCAGTGCTCCGTCCGCCGGTGGCGCGGCGGGCAGCGACTCCTCGCCCCGCCACTGCCCAGCGGTGAGCACCTCGGCCAGGTCCACCAGGGCCTGCGGATTGCCGCCGCCGATCGTGGCCAACGCGGTCAGGGCCGACGCGGCTGGTCGGTCGGGAAGCCGGTCGACGCCCTCGCGGACGGTCAGCCGATCGAGTCGATCGGTGAGGACGGCGCTGCTCTCGTGCTCGGTCAGCGCGCGCAGTCGGTGTGCCGGTATCCCGTCGAGATTGGCGGTGACGTCCGCGGTGAGCAGGACGGCGAGCGGCAGGTGCCGCAGTCGGCGGGCCACGAACGCCAGCACCTGCGCGGTCTGCGGGTCACCTCGGTCGATGTCGTCCATTGTGGCGAGCAACGGCCGGCCCCGGGCGGCGGCGGCGAGCAGCCCGAGCACCGCCATCGACAGGGTCAACTGCCGGTCGGCCGGGCAGCTCTCCCCGGCCAGCGCGCGCCGCAGCAGGTGGCGCTGCTCACCGGGGAGCGCGGCGGCCCGGTCGAGCACCGGGTCGACCAGACGTTGCAGGCCGGCGTACGGCAGGGCGGCCTCCTCGGCGAGCCCGCTGCCGGCGAGCACTGTGCAGCCACCCTCGGCATGGCGATGGGCGTAGCCGAGAAGCGCCGTCCGGCCCGATCCGGGCTCTCCGCGCAACAGCAGGGCACCGCCGGCGTCGGTCATGCCGTCGAGCAGGCTCCGGACAGCCCGGCACTCGTCGTCCCGGCCACGCAGCACGGTTAGTTGCACTCTTGATGCAGTAACCATGCCTGCCAGTGTTACCCATCGGAAACCGAATGGAAAGAGGGGGCGATATCGGCCGGGCCGGAGTCAGTCGGGCGCGACCTCGGCCAGCAGGGCGCCCACGGTCCGGGCCATCACCGCGCGGGCCTGGTCCACGCCGAGACCGAGCCCGTAGCGCAGCATCGACCAGGCCTGCCAGGTGCTCGCCGCCACCAGGGCGTTGAGCAACTGCTCCCGCCCCGCCCCGGCCTCGGCCAGCTCGACGGCGAAGAGCTCCTCGACCTCGTCGCGGACCCGTTCGATGTGCTTGAGACGGTTGCGGTGCAGCTGTTCGGAGACCGGCTCACGCATCTGGGCGGCCCGCGCCGACGACGCGATGAGCTGGAGCAGTCGAGCCCGCTGCCGGCAGTACGCGTCGACCCGCTTCGCCAACGGCAGCCCCGGTGAGATCGGCCGGTAGGCGGCGTCCTGCTGGCGGAGCACCTCCGCGCCGCTGGCCTCGAAGAGCGTCTCCATGTCCTTGAAGTTGGTCCAGAGGGTGCGCAGCGAGATGCCGGCCCGCTCGGCGATGCGTTCTCCGGTCGGGCGGAGGTCGCCCTCGGAGATGAGCGCTAGGTGCGCCTCGACGATGGCGGCGCGGGTCCGCTCGGCGCGGGCGGTACGCCCGTCGACCCGGCCCGCCACATCGACCCCGTCCATCCGCCCTCGCCCCCTCACCGCCACGGCGTCCCCCGACGCACCGCCGAGTCTAGACAGCCGTTGATCAGCGGCTCCGGACGCTCCGCCGACGCCGTCATCCGGCCCGGCCGGTCAGCGAGACGCCGCCGTCGCAGACGATGGTCTGCCCGGTGATCCAACTGGCGTCGTCTGAGGCCAGGAAGGCGACAGCGCCCGCCACGTCCGACGGCAGACCGAGGCGCCCGAGCGGGTACCGCGCGGCGACCTCGGCCTCCCGCCCGTCGTAGAGGGCGGCGGCGAAGCGGGTCTTCACCACGCCGGGGGCGACAGCGTTGACCCGGACCGTCGGCCCCAACTCCACGGCGAGGCTGGCGGTGAGGTGGTTGAGCGCGGCCTTGCTGACCCCGTAGCAGGCGATGCCGGGCGACGGGCCGAGCCCGGCGATCGACGAGACGTTGACGACGCAGCCGCCGCGCTCGCTCATGCCGGCGGCGCAGACCTCCTGCACCCAGCCGAGCGCGGCGACCACGTTCACGTCGAGGATCTTGCGGGCCGCGGCCAGGTCCAGCTCGACCAGCGGGCCGTGCACCGGGTTGATGCCGGTGTTGTTTACCAGCAGATCCACCGGCCCGAACGCTGCGCTCACCTGGCTCACCGCGGCGGCCCGATGCTCGGGATCGTCGGCCCGGCCCGGCACCGCGAGGGCGTGTGCCGGACCGCCCAGGGTGGCGACCGCCTCGGCCAGCCCCTCGGGGCGGCGTGCGGTCAGGCCCACCCGCGCGCCTTCGGCGACGAGGCGTTGGGCGATGGCCAGACCGATTCCGCGACTGGCGCCGGTGACGATGGCGACCCGGCCCGCGAGTCGGCCCGAATATGCATTCACGGTGCAGATAGTAGGAGGGTCGATCGGTATCGGTCAACGCCTCCGACGATCGGCCGGCAGGCCGCGCCGGCAGCACGCGCGCAGCCGTCCGACCGGGCGTGGTCGGGGGAAACCACGCCCGGTCGGACGTCGAGGGCTGCGAAGCCTCAGGAGACGGTCGGCACCCCGTTCGCCGGTGGCGCGGCCGGTGTGGCGGTGTACTCGTTGACCGCCCCGTCCGCCTCGTCGGTCTCGTACGCCGGCCCGAAGTAGGTCTGCACTCCCCCGCTCACCCGGCTCAACCGCTGGCCTCCGTACCCGGAGTGATCCTTGGCGGAGAAGCGCAGCGGCACCAGCCCGGGGCCCTGGAAGCCGCCCTTCTGCACGGCCTCCAGCACCTTCTCCCGGGTGAGGTCCTTGCCGGCGGCGAGCAGCACCTGCACGAAGAGATAGCCGACCGACATGCCGTAGACGGTGTTGCCGTCGAACGGCGCGTCCCCGTTGTGCTCCTTGTTGACCTTCGTGAAGAGCTGGACCCACGGGTTCGCTGTGTCGTTCTGCATCGGCAGATAGTTGGTGCCGACCATGCCCTCCAGCAGCGGCGCGGCGGCACCGAGCTGCTTGGCCAGGGTCGGGTGGTCGGCGCCGACGTTGGAGACCAGCCACTGCGGCTTGAAGCCCAGCCGTGCCGCCGTGCCGACGGAGAGCGCGGTGAAGCCGGGCACCGTGGCGAGCACGACGACCTGGCAACCGGCCGCCTTGAACGCGCCGATCTGCGGCGCCACGTTGGTGTTGCTGGTGACGTACGTCTGCTTGACCGCCACGGCACCGGCGCCGAGCACCTTCTCGACGCCGGCCAGGCTGTCCCGGCCGAAGTCGTCGTCCTGACCGAGGAAGCAGACCTTCTGGCCGGCCAGGTTCGCCTTCGCGTAGTTGGCGAGGATCTTGCCCTCGACCGTGTAGTCCGGGTTGAACCCGAACGTGCCCGGATACTTGTCCGGCTGGTCCCAGCTACGGCTGCCGGAGGCGACGAAGAGGTCTGGCACCCGGTTGCTCTTGAGGAAGTCGAGCACACCGGTGTGCGTCGGCGTGCCCAGACCATTGAGGACGGCGAAGACCTTGTCCTGGAGGACGAGCTGACGGACCACCTGCTGGGTGTTCGCCGGGTTGTAGCCGTCGTCCATGATCTTGTAGGTGATCTTGCGGCCGTGCACTCCGCCGTTGGCGTTGACGTAGTCGAAGTACGCCTTCGTCGCCGGGGCGATCTTCGAGTAGCCGGCCGAGGCCGGACCGGTCAGCGGCATGTGGGTGCCGACGACGATCTCGGTGTCGGTGACGCCCGGCACCGACGCCCCGCCGGAGCCGGGGCCGTCGTCGCCGCTACAGCCGGCTGCGGTGATGAGCAGGGCAAGGGTGCTGGCGATCGCGAGGCCGCGATGCGCTTTACGGTGCATGGGAAACACCGACCTTTCTCGGTCCGGTTGTCTGTGGGAACGGTGTGGTGGTGGGGCGCCCGGCCGAGGCCGGACCGAGGACAGCTCAGGAACGCCGGGTCGGCCGCCTGGCCAGCAACGCCCGGCCGAGACGCGACAGCAGACCCTGCACACCGCCGGGGGCGGCGATCATGACGACGATCAGGGTGAGTCCGAAGATCGCCAGGGGGAGGTTGCCCTCCAGCCGCTGCGCCACAGCGGGCGAGAGCGTGAGCATCTCGGTCACCGAGTGGGTCAGATCGGGCAGGGCGACCAGCAGGACGGCCCCCCACAGCGCGCCGGTCAGTCGACCCAGGCCACCGATCACCACGGCCATCAGCAGGAACAGCGACAGGGTCAGCGAGAACGCGCCGGGTGAGACGCTCTGCGCGAGCACCGCCAGCAGCGCGCCGCCGAGCCCGGCGGTCGCCGCGCTGACCACGAACGCGAGGACCTGGGTGCGGGCCACGTGGATGCCGGCAAGGCGGGCCGCCACCTCGTCGTCGCGGACCGCCCGGAAGGTACGCCCGTACCGGCTGCGGATCAGATTCGCCAACAGCAGCAACGCGAGCAGGGTGGCCGCGCCGGTGACCCAGAGCTGCCACTGCTCGTACGGGAAGTACGGGCCGAGCGACAGCGGCGGCGGCTCCACCGGCACCGACAGCCCCTGCTCGCCGTTGAACACGCCGTCGAAGGTGACCGCCAGCGCCGGCACCACCACTGCCACCGCGAGGGTGACCCCGGCCAGGTAGGGGCCGCGCAGCCGGGCCGCTGCCACACCGACCACGGCGCCGACCGCGACGGTGCTGAGGATCGCCGCACCCAACGACAGCGGCAACAGCCAGCCGCCGGTCATCCCCCGGTCGGCGAACGCGGTCTGGCACAGCGCCACCGTGTACGCCCCGGTGGCCATCAGGGCGCCGTGCCCGAGCGACAGTTGACCGTTGAGCCCGGTGAGGACGGTCAACCCGGCGGTCGCGCAGAGGTAGGCGGCCACCGTGGCGAGCTGGAAGTTGCGGAACGGCTCGACGGAGTAGCTGACCGCCACCAGCAGCAACCCGGCGGCCAGCACCACGGCGAGGTGGCGCAGCAGTGTGGAGCCGCGTCGCCGGTCGACCGGTCGGCTGCCCGGGTCGTCGAGCTGCTCTCTCGGCGGCACTGCCGCCCTCGTGGCGCTCACACCCGCCTCGCCGCGACCGGGGCGAACAGCCCACCGGGCCGGACCAGCAGCACCGCCAGCAGCAGGACCAGCACCGCGAGCGGGGTGAGGTCACTGCCGGCGTAACCGCTGACGTAGGACAGCAGCAAACCCACCACCAGCCCACCGACCACCGCCCCCGGTGGACTGTCCAGCCCGCCGACCACCGCCGCTGTGAACGCCGAGACGAACACCAGGTCCATCGCGTGCGGGTGCAGGCCCAGCTCGGTCGGCAGGACCAGCATCGCGGCCAGCGCGCCCACCCCGGAGGCGAGCGCCCAGCCGAGGGTCAGCATCCCGCCGACGTTGACCCCGAGCAGCCGGGAGACCTCCGGAGCGAAGGCCGCCGCGCGCATCCGCAACCCCACCGGGGTACGCGCGAACATCCAGGCCAGGCCGGTGACCACCACGCCGATCGTGGCGAAGACGAACAGGTCGTACGGGGACAGCACGGCGACCCCGCCCACGGTGAGGGCGGACCGGCTGAACGGGGCCTCGGCGGGGCGGAACTCGCTGCCGTACACCATGCCGAGCACGGCCTGGATCAGCAGCACCAGCCCGAGCGCGACGATCACCGGGTTGAGCGGTGAGGCGTGATCGACGTGCCGCATCACCACCCGGTCCACCAGCGCACCGAGCAGCAGGCCGGCGACGATCGCGACCACGAAGCCCAGCCAGTAGGAACCGGTAGCGGTGCTGACGGTGTAGGCGACGTACGCGGCGGCGACGGCCATCGCTCCCTGGGCGAAGTTGACGACTCGCGCCGCCCGCCAGATGAGCACCAGGGCCAGCGCGAACGCGGCGTACACAGCGCCCCGGGACAGGCCGTCGACGGTGAGGAAGACGAAGCGGTCCAACAGTCCTCCCTCCGGGAGACGAGATGGTGGTCAGAAACCGAGGTACGCGTGGCGCAGGTCGACGTCGTCGCGTAGCTGCACCGCCGGGGCGGCGATCACCACCCGACCGAGGGACATCACGACGCCCTGGTCGGCGACGGCGAGCGCGCTGCGCACGTTCTGCTCGACCAGCAGGACGGTCAGCCCGGTGCGGTCGCGCAGTTGGCGGAGCAGGGCCATGGTCCGGGCCACCACCCGTGGCGCCAGGCCGAGCGACGGCTCGTCCAGCAGCAGCAGACGGGGTCGACCGACCAGGGCCCGACCGAGCGCGAGCATCTGCCGCTCGCCGCCGGAGAGCTGGTGACCGAGGTGCCGACGGCGTCGGGCCAGCGGCTCGAAGAGCTGGTAGACCTCGTCGAGAGCCCGCCCGGCGTCGGCCCGGTCGCGTCGCCACAGCCCGCCGAGGCGCAGGTTCTCGTCGACGGTCAGCTCGCTGATCACGCCCCGGCCCTCCGGGACGTGTGCCATGCCGCGTCGGACGAGCTGCTCCACCGGCGTACCGCGAAGGTCCTCCCCGGCCAGCAGGACCTGGCCGGCGGCCGGGCGGATCATGCCGGAGAGCGCGCGCAGGAGGGTGGTCTTGCCGGCGCCGTTGGCGCCGACGACAGCGGCGATGGTGCCGGCCGGGACGGTGAGGTCGATGGCCCGCAGCACGGGCGCGGCACCGTAACCCGCGACCAGCCCCCGTACGACGAGCAGGTCGGTGCCGCTCATGGGGAGACCTCTTCCTCGACTGTGGCACCGAGGTACGCGTCGGTGACCGCGGGGTCGTCGCGGATCTCGTCCGGGGTGCCGGCGGCGATGACCCGGCCGAAGTCGAGGACCACGAGTTCGTCGCAGACGGCCATCACCAGGTCCATGTGGTGCTCGACCAGGAGCACGGCGCAGGGGTCGGTGTCCCGCCGGGGCAGTTGCCGGACCAACTCCGCCAGCTCGGCGATGTCGTCCGCCCCGAGGCCACCGGCCGGCTCGTCGAGCAGGAGCAGCCGGGGCCGGGCGGCGAGCGCGCGGGCCAGGGCGACCCGCTGGCGTACGGCGAAGGGCAGGGTGGTCGGCGCGGCCTCGGCGTGCTCGGCGATGCCCAACTCGTCGAGGATGGCCAGGGCGTCCCCGCGCAGCCGGCGCTCGTCGCGGTCGCTGGCCGGCAGCCCGAGCAGCGCCGGGACGAAGCCGGCACGGGCGGTGTGGGACGCGCCGGTCATCACGTTCTCCAGCACGCTCAGCCCGGCGAAGAGCCCGGTGCCCTGGAGGGTCCGGGCGATGCCGAGCCGGGTCAGCCGGTGCGGCCGCGGCCTTAGCGGCCGACCGTCGAGGGTGAGTGAACCCGTCTCCGGTGCGACGAAGCCGCAGATCACGTTGAACAGCGTGGTCTTGCCGGCGCCGTTGGGCCCGATGACGCCCACCACCCGGTTGGGTGGCACCCGCAGGGACACGTCGTCGAGGGCGGTGAGGCCGCCGAAACGGACGCCGATGTGGTGCAGTTCGAGGCCGCGCTCCATCACCCATCCCTCTGTCGTGGCGGGTGTTTATTTACACTCGCAGTGTACGTTTCTCGGGTTTGGCGTCAAGACCTTCAATGGCCCCCTTACGCACGTGGACGGGGCGGTCGCCAGCGGCGACCGCCCCGTGACCGCCGTCAGGCGCTCGGACAGGTGTTGCGGTACTCCTCGATCTGCGAGCCGCTCGGGCCGGGGCAGAGGAACTGCTCGTAGCGGGTGTCGTCGTCGACGAACCGCTTCAACCAGGCCACCATCTGCCGCGCGGTCGGCGTGTTGGTGGTCTGCGGGAAGAAGTGGCTCGCCCCGTTCAGCTCCAGGTACGCCTTCTCGGCGGAGGCCGGGATGCTGTTGTAGAAGGGCACCGAGTGCGACCCGACGGGCGCGACGGTGTCGCTCTCGCCGCCGATGATCAGCGTGGGCACCCGCAGCTCGGACCAGCTCTTGTCCGTGTTCCAGGGCGCCAGCGGCACCGCGGCCTGCAACGAGGGTCGCGACGAGGCCGCCTCCAGGCTGCCCCCGCCACCCATGGAGTGACCGGCCACCGCGAGTCGGCTGCTGTCGATCCGGGTACGGACCGAGCTGCGCTGGGTGAGGTAGTCCAGCGCGGCGAGCAGCTGCCGGCCCCGGCTGTCCGGCTGGTCCAGCCGACTGTTGGTCTCGATGCCGATCACCACGAAGCCGTGCGAGGCGATGCGCGGTCCGAGCCAACTGATGCTGGACCAGGCGGCGGTGTAACCGGGCGAGATGGCGATGGCGCCGAAGGTGCCCTCGCTGGTGCTGGTCGGGTAGTAGATGACGCCGCCGCCGAAGCCGGTGACGCTCAGCGAGGACACGCTCTGCGAGGACGTCGCGAACGGGCCGCGGCTGGCTTCCAGGATCGCGGTGGTCGGGGCGGGGCCCCGCTCGTACGGGCCGGCGGCCTGGGCGGCGCCGGGCGATCCGGCCACGACGCCACCGGCGGCCAGGACGGCGGCCAACGCGAGGCGGGTGGCACGGGCTGCGACGGAACGGGGACGGGTGGTGGTTGGTGAGGACACGTCGGGCACTCCCTAAAGTCGAGGGATATCGACGTATGTCAGTTTTGGCTGCTCCGCCGATCCCGGCATCGGCGAAATCACCAGTCCCGGCGCAGGATGCCGAGATGAGTCGTGTTTCGACCCTCTGACCTGGGGTAGCAGGGCAGGCGCCGGCCCGCACACGCGCCATGGAGAGGTTCATTCAGTGGATTCCAGCAAGCCCGCCGAGGCGGTCAAGAACGTCGTGAAGACCGCCTCAGGAAAGATCGCCGACGCCCTCACCCCGGATGTCCCCGGTGCGCCGGGGAGCGCGCCGCCGCCGCTCGAGGAGCAGACGACGCCGCACGACCCGCTGCCGCCGAAGCCGGAACAGGGGGCACCGCAGACGCGTACGCCGACCGGCGCGGAGACCGGCGCGCCGACGATCGCGAACGGTCAGCAGGGGGCCTACCTCACGACCGCGAACGGGGCGCGGCTGCGCGACACCGACCACTCGCTCAAGGCCGGCCCGCGCGGCCCGGTGCTCCTCCAGGACCACCACCTCCGCGAGAAGATCACGCACTTCGACCACGAACGCATCCCGGAGCGCGTGGTGCACGCCCGGGGCGCCGGCGCCCACGGTGTGTTCACCGCGTACGGCACCGCCGAGGCGGTCACCAGGGCCGGCTTCCTCAAGAAGGGCCGCGAGACCGACGTCTTCGTCAGGTTCTCCACGGTGCTCGGTTCGCGGGGTTCGGCCGACACGGTCCGCGACACCCGTGGCTTCGCCACGAAGTTCTACACCGACGAGGGCACCTTCGACCTGGTCGGCAACAACATCCCGGTGTTCTTCATCCAGGACGCGATCAAGTTCCCGGACATCATCCACGCCGGCAAGCCGCACCCCGACCGGGAGATCCCGCAGGCGCAGAGCGCCCACGACACCTTCTGGGACTTCGTGTCGCTGCACACCGAGGCGCAGCACCACACCATCTGGAACATGTCCGACCGGGGCATCCCGCGTTCGTACCGGACGATGGAGGGCTTCGGCGTGCACACCTTCCGCCTCGTCAACGAGGCCGGGGAAACGGTGCTGGCCAAGTTCCACTGGAAGCCGAAGCTGGGCGTGCACTCGCTGACCTGGGAGGAGGCCCAGCTGATCGGCGGCATCGACCCGGACTTCCACCGACGCGACCTCTACGACGCCATCGAGGCCGGCGCGTACCCCGAGTGGGAGCTGGGCATCCAGGTCTTCCCGGACACTCCCGAGGAGACCTTCGCCGGCATCGACCTGCTCGACCCGACGAAGATCGTGCCGGAGGAACTGGCCGAGGTGCAGCCGGTCGGGCGGCTGGTGCTCAACCGGACGCCGACGAACTTCTTCGCCGAGACCGAGCAGGTCGCCTTCCACCTCGGTCACCTGCCCCCGGGCATCGACGTCACCAACGACCCGCTGTTGCAGGGCCGGCTCTTCTCGTACGTCGACACGCAGCTCACCCGGTTGGGCGGGCCGAACTTCACGCAGATCCCGATCAACCGCCCGCACGCGGCCGTGAACGACATGCTGCGCGACGGCTTCCACCAGCACGCCGTGCACGCGGGTGTCGCGCCGTACCGACCGAACTCGCTCGACGGCGGCAACCCGTTCCCCGCCGGGGACGCCGAGCACGCCTTCGTCGACGTGCCGGTCACCGTCGCGCAGGCGCCGAAGGTACGCGCGAACCCGGCCTCGTTCGACGACCACTACAGCCAGGTCCGCCTGTTCTGGCTGAGCATGTCGCCGGTCGAGAAGGAACACATCATCCGGGCGTACACCTTCGAGCTGGGCAAGTGCTACCACCAGGCGATCAAGGAGCGTCAGCTGCAGAGCCTCGCCAACATCGACCCGGTGCTGTGCGAGCAGGTCGCCACCGGCCTGGGTCTGCCCGCACCCCAGCCGACCGTCCCGCTCCCCGACGTCACGCCCAGCCCGGCGCTGTCGCAGGTCGGTCGGGAGTGGCCGAGCGACGGCCGGATGGTCGGGATCGTCGTCGACCCCGCTGGCGACCTGGACGGCGTCGACGAGGTCCGCCGGGCCGTGTTCAGCGCCGGCATGGTGCCGCTGCTGATCGCCCCGCACGGTGGCATGGTGGGCGACCTGCCGGTGCAGCGCACCTTCGCCACCGGCCGGTCGGTCGAGTTCGACGCGGTCCTGCTGGCCGGAGCGCCGGCACCCGCACCGGATGCCCTGCCGGCCCGCGACGCCAAGGCGGGCACGCCGGCCCCGGCCACCGTGGACCCCCGCGTGCTGCTGCTCGTCGAGGAGTGCTGGCGGCACGCCAAGGCGATCGGTGCCTGGGGCGCCGGTGTCACAGTGCTGGAGCAGGCCGGCGTCGCCGGCACCCCGGGCGTCGTGGCGGCCGGCTCGGGCGCCGAGGCGCTGACCGCGGTGCAGCAGTTGATGGCCGCACACCGGGTGTGGGAACGGTTCCCGGCCTCGGTCGCCTGACCCGTCAGCGAGTCGCCTGATCGATCACCGGCGAGGGCTGTCCTCCGCAGTACGCGAGGACAGCCCTCGCCCGTGCTCAGGCTGTCATCTCCGGATCCACCGCAGGTGGTCCTGCCGGCGCCACAGCTCCGCTGCTCGATCAGCGCCCCGCTCGCGGTGCTCTGGCCGACCGCACCCAGGCACATCCCGCTGTGGGCGTTGACCAGGTGCTGGTCCCCGTCGAGGGTGAACCGCTGGGCCGGTGTCGTGTTGCAGGTGGTGAGCTGATTTGCCGCTCCGGCGTCGCTGGACGCTCCGAGCACGTCCAGGCAGCGCCCGCCCAGCTGCACACTCCCGTCCGGCTTCATCGTCCAGAGCTGGTTGCGGGCCCGGCCGTCCCGGCAGTCCGCGAGCTGGAGCCGGACCGGATCCGGTGCCCTGAAACTACCTCAATCGTCATCAGACACAGGTGGACGCCAGCTTCCGATTGACCCCGTCGGACTACGTCGTCTCAGGTGCTTGACGTGTCAATTTTCCGCCGGTAGTTTAAATTTGCATCTACATGCATCTATCTGAAGCAGGTGAACCGTGCTGTTGAAATCCATCGCCATCGCCATCGCCGCGTCCGTCGCAGGCGCGCTGGCCGCCGCCCCCACCGCCTCGGCGGCAGCACCCGGAGTGTCGATACAAAGCTGGGGGTCCGGGAACTGCCCGCAGGGCATGCTCTGCATCTGGCCCAACTGGAATCACCCGCCGCAGGGTCCCGTGGAGACGCCGTCTCTGACGACCAACAGCGAGTGGACCGGCAGCATCCAGGGATTCAACTTCTACAACGGCACAGGCCGCGACGCCGTAATATCCGGGTTCACTTTCGGCTCGTCGATTCCCTTCAAAAACTGCGCTCCTGCCGGCGGGACCGGGGGCGACCTGTATATACCGGCCAACGTGACGAAGGTGACCTGGTCGCTGACCCCCTGCTGATCCTCCACTGGCCTTTCCGAGTAAGGACTTGGAGTAGCTGGCTCGATCGGCGGTCCGGACGCGCCCGGATCCGTTGCGGTACAACGAGAAGACGCAGAACCCCGGCATGAAGGTGGTCCTTCCCGGAATCACCGTCATCGAGGTTCTGCGTCGCTACGAGTGACACATATGCCGCCATCCTGCCCGTACGCGAGGCGACCGTGTCGTGACGCTGTTGGTGGTCCGGGCGGTCGGCACTGTCACGAGGATGTGTTCGGTGACCGGGTGGCGGGCCGTCGGGTGCGCCCCGCCACGCGTCGTCTCACCGACTGTCTCGCAGAGCGCCGGCCCTTCCAGATTGTCGTACTCGCCTGCCGCGAGACGGCGCCGGATTGCGGCGTCGATGTCCGCGACCTTCTCAGGGAAGACGTACCCCGCCTCGATCCGACCCAGGGCCTGCCCGATTATCTGTTCGTTTGAGAGCACGGCGGGCCACGCTAGACCGCGGACAGCCCCACGACCACCGAATTTCGCGCAGCGGGATCAGCCGATGTCGGCCAACCGGGGCAGCACCTCGTCACCGAGCCGCCGGGCGAACTCGATCGGGTCCCGGTCCGGCGTCACCTGCACCTCGCTCACCCCGAGCGCTGCGTACTCGGACACCTCGGCGAAGAACGCGTCGGTGTCGTCCAGCGGCGCCTGGGACGCGACCACCGTCTTCTCGATGGTGTCGTAGTCGCGGCCCTCGGCGGCGCAGTGCCCGCGCAGCACATCCAGCTTGCGCGCGACGTCGTCGCTACCGCCGCGGCCGAACAGATTGCAGGCATCGGCGTACCGGGCCACCAACAGCAGGGTCTTCTTCTCGCCGCCACCACCGATCATGATGGGCGGTCGCGGGCGGCTCAACGGCTGCGGCGAGTTGATGGTCTCGGCGAGCTGGTAGTGCTGCCCGTTGAACGGGCCGTCGTCGGCACTCCACATCTGAAGGCAGATGCGCAGCGTCTCCTCCAACCGCTCGAACCGCTCGGCCACCGGGACGACCGGCACACCCAGCCCGAGCTGCTCCCGCTCGTACCAGGAGGCGCCGATGCCGAGGCGGGCCCGGCCGCCGGAGAGCACGTCGAGAGTCGTCACGGTCTTGGCGAGCAACCCCGGGTAGCGGTACATCACGCCGGTGACCAGCACGCCCAGCGTCATCCGCTGGGTCATGGCCGCGACGTAGCCGAGCGTGGTGTACGCCTCCAGCATCGGCTCCTCGGCCGCGAACACCGCGTCCATCTGGAAGAAGTGGTCCATCACCGTGAACGACGCGACGCCGGCCTGCTCGGCGATTGTCGCCGTTTGCGCCAGGGTCGGTGCGATCGCGGCCGGGTCGGCCGGGTTCGAGTAGTTCCAGTAGTGCAGCCCGAGCTTCATGTTCGGCACCTCCGCAACGAGCCTAGGCGAAGTCTGGCGGCCCCAACGTCGGTCTGCGGGGCAGACACTCGCACCCGCTACTTCGGGGAGCCTGCTCGAAGGCGCTTCCGGTACCAGAGAAGGAACGCCGGTCCGACGGGCAAGGCTGGCGGGAGGATCACAGCCATCACGATTCTCGGGTCGATGTCCAGCGCGCCGCCAAGAAGCCCCGCCGAGAGGCCGAACAGCATCGCGAGCGAGAGCCCGATAGTTGTGAACAGGACAATGCCGAGGCCGTCCAGGAGGGATTCCAACCTCCGCTCGGCGGCATGGCCGACGACGGCGAACGTTCTCGGCGCTGCCCGCCGCGCTGCGCCAAGGCTGAACTGAACGGCCGTCAGGAGTTTGAACAGTTTCCCGGGGCGTTCGTCGACGATCGCGGTCCACTCCTCGGCGTAGCCGGCGGCGACCTCGGGATCAGTCGCCCAGCGATAGGCCGCCCAGCGGGCGAGACGTCGTGCCGCCCACGGTGACAGATCGGTCATCTCGTTGACCAGGAGACCGAGGATGACGCCGACGATGATCTCCCAACGGTTCACGCCTTGCACCAACCGAAGGCCAGGCGAGTGGACGGTGCGGGCCGGGGTCGGCGTGCGGCGATCAGCTCTCGGGCGCTGGTCGCTCCGTGTGGGGTGAGCCGGTAGTAGCGGCGGCGGGGCTTTCCCGGCTCGGTGTCGTCCTCCCAGCGAGAGGTGACCCACTTCGACTCGGCGAGCCGTTCAAGGATCTTGTAGATGGTGGGGCCCGACTTCCCGGTCGCCTTCATGATTGCCCAACCGTGCAGCTCGTTGCCGTCTGCGTCGAGGAGGGCGTCAAGGACAGCCAGGAATGGCCCGGTGATGCGCACGGGTCCATCCGACATGCCCTTAACGATACTAGGTGAAATAAGAGCCTCCCAGCTGCCGTCGTGGAGGTATAGGCCCGGTCGGTTCCATTACCGGATCATGACAATCCGTGGATCACGTGCGGATATCCGGCTGGCAGCTTTCGGTGGGTGATCCAACAGCTCTCTCCCACCGACTCCCGGCCCGCCGAGCCGGAGCCCGACGTGCCGCGCGTCCGGTTCCGCCACCGCCAACGGACCGGACCCGCACCTGCCTCCGCGCCCGCGCCTGCCGCCGGAGCACACCGGGCGCAGTGGGCGGATGCCGCGAAGGGCGTCTGCATCATCCTCGTCGTCCTGTGGCACGTCGTCGTGAAGGACTACCTCCAGATCGACTGGCACATCGGCGTACCGGTGCCGGGCTTCTGGGGAACGCTGGGTGAGCAGTTCCTTCCGCTGCGGATGCCGCTGTTCTTCACCATCTCGGGCGTCTTCGCGGCGAACGCCGCCCAGCGGCCGTGGCGGGTCGTCGCCCGCAGCCGGATCGCCGGCTTCCTCTACCTGTACGCCGTCTGGCTCCTGATCCACACGGTGGTCCTCGCCGCAGCGCCGGAACTGCCGACCGACCGGGCCACCTCGGCGCTCGGCCTGCTGGAGCAGCTCACCATCACGCCGTCCAACCTCTGGTACCTGTACGCCCTGGCGCTGTACTTCACGATCGCCAAGGTGACCCGTCGGGCGCCCCGGGTGCTGGTCCTGGTCCCCGCCGCCGCGCTGTCCGCCGTCGCCGCCGCCGGCCTGCTCGACACCCCGGGCAACCGCGCCGGCCTCTACCAGAACCTGGTCTTCTTCCTCGCCGGCCTGTACCTGCGGCCGCAGATCCAGCGGTGGGCCGCCACTGCCAGCCGCCGCCGGCTGTTGCTGACCTCGGGTGGCTACGTCCTGGCGCTCACCGCGATGGCCGTGACCGGCGCCCAGCAGTGGTTCGGGGTGTGGCCGGCGGTCTCCGTGGTGGCAGTGATCTTCGGCATAACCGCCGCTGCCCGGCTGTCCCGGTGGTCGGCGCTCAGTGAACCGCTGGCTAGGCTCGGCCGCATCACCCTGCCGATCTACGTCATTCACATGCCGGTCCTGGCTCTACTGCACCGGCTGTTGCTCGTACCGGTTTCCGGGCTGGGTGGGTCCGCTCAGGGCCTGATCGTCCTCGGTTATCCGATTCTGCTGAGCGGGCTGGTGATCGGTCTGAGCCTGGCCGTTCATCGCGGGCTGCTGGCGGTTCGCGCGGGCTGGCTGTTCGCGCTGCCCGGCACGCGACGGGTGGAGGCGGCCGGATGAGCGCCCTCGCCGAAGCCCTGATCGACCTGGACGCGATCGCCAGCAACGTGCGGACGATCGCGGCGGTCACCGGCACCGGACTGATGGCAGTGGTGAAGGCCGACGGGTTCGGCCACGGCGCGGTGCAGGTGGCCCGGGCCGCGCTGCGCGCCGGCGCCACCTGGCTGGGAGTGACCTCGTCGGCCGAGGCGTTGACCCTGCGCGAGCAGGGTGTGACAGCGCCCACGTTGAGCTGGCTGCACAGCCCGGATGACGACTTCGGTATGTTGATCAAGAATGGCGTCGACGTCGGCGTGTCCACGACGACGCACCTGCACGCCGTCGCCGACGCGGCCCGTCTGCTCGGCGTGCCGGCGATGGTGCAGCTCAAGGCGGACACCGGGTTGTCCCGCAACGGGGCCGCCGGGGACGACTGGCCCGAGTTGGTCGGTTGGGCCCGCAAGTACGAACGAGAGGGTGGGATCCGGGTGCGCGGGGTGTGGTCCCACCTCGCCGACGCCGACCTGCCGGGCGCCCCCGCGCTCACCAATCAGGTGGCGATCTTCGAGGAGGCGCTGCGGACCGCACGATCGGCCGGCCTGGACCCCGATCTCGTCCACCTGGCCAACTCGGCGGCCGCGCTCTCCGCACCGCGGACCCGCTTCGACCTCTGCCGGATCGGCATCGCCCTCTACGGCGTGGATCCGTTCGGCGTCAGCGGTCCGGGCGATTTCGGGCTGCATCCCGCGATGACCCTGCGGACGAGCGTGGTCAACGTCAAGCGGGTGCCGGCCGGCACTGGCGTCTCCTACGGGCCCGAGCACGTGACCGGCGCGGCGACCACCCTCGCGTTGCTGCCGCTCGGCTACGCCGACGGGCTGCCCCGGGCCGCGGGTGGCCGCGCCTCGGTGTGGCTCGCCGGCCGGCGGTGCCCGATCGTCGGGCGCATCGCCATGGACCAGTGCGTGGTCGACGCCGGGGATCTTCCCGTGACGATCGGCGACCCGGTCGTGGTGTTCGGCCCGGCCGAGGGCGACCAGCACCCTCCGACTGTCGTCGAGTGGGCCCGCTGGGCCGACACCAACCCACACGAGATCTTGACCGGCATCGGGGCCCGGGTGGCCCGCGAGCACCTCCACGGAAGGGCACGGAACTCATGACAACCCGACTGGCAGTGCTGTACGGCGGGCAGAGCGGCGAGCACGAGGTGTCCTGCCGCTCGGCGGCGAGCATCCTCGCCCACCTGGACCGTGAGCGGTACCAGGTCACCGAGGTGCTCATCGACCGCGACGGCGGGTGGCACGTCGGCGGCCGACCCACGCCCCTGCCTGCGGCGTTGCGCGTCCTGCGGGCCCAGGACGTGGTGTTCCCGGCCCTGCACGGCCCGTACGGCGAGGACGGCACCGTGTCGTCGCTGCTGGAGTGGCTCGGCGTGCCGTACGTCGGCAACGGCGTCTTCGCCAGCGCCGCCGGCATGGACAAGGGGGTCACCAAGCGACTCCTCGCGGCGGAGGGCCTGCGGGTCAGCCCGGGGGTGACACTGCGTCCCGGTGAGGCCCTGTCGCCCGAGGACCAGCGTCGGCTGGAGCTGCCGGTCTTTGTCAAGCCGGCCCGGGCCGGGTCGAGCCTGGGCGTCGTCAGGGTGGACGACTGGGCGGGGGTTCCCGCCGCGTTGGAGCAGGCCCGCCAGGTCGACCCGAAGGTGCTCGTCGAGCAGGGAGCGCGGGGACGCGAGATCGACGTGGCCGTCCTCCAGCACCCGGACGGCCGGGTGCAGGCCGGCCCGCCGCTGGAAATCCGGGTGACCGGCGCCGGCTTCTTCGACTACGACGCGAAGTACGACGGCGGGGCGATCTTCCAGATTCCCGCCCCGCTCGACGCGGCGACCACCGAGGTGCTTCAGGACCGTGCGATCCGCGCCTTCCAGGCCCTCGACTGCCGTGGGCTGCTGCGGGTCGACTTCTTCCTGCCCACAGAGGGCTCGCCCGAGCCCATCGTGAACGAGGTCAACACGTTCCCCGGCTTCACCGCCGCGTCCCAGTTCCCGCAGATCTGGCAGCAGGCAGGCATCGAGTTCGCCGCCCTGATCGACATCCTGATCGCCGGCGCGCTGGCCGGTGAGGACCACGGCCACCACAGCGGGTTGCCCCGGCCGGCCCGAGCGGTCGACCACCTGGTGTGAGTCGGCGCTCGGCACCCGGTCACCTGATCGGGCACGCCCGTGGCGGTCGGGCGCCGTCGGACCCGACGATGGTGACGGTGGTGGCGGTGTTCGCCGCGCTGACCTGCGCCGCGGCGGCGACCGTCGTGCAGATGATCTGGTCGACCGCGTGCGCCGACAACGCCTGTGCGGCGATGTTCGCCCGCACCGTGAGGTCACCGGACCGATCGGCGCCCGCCGTCACAGTGACCGGGTCGAGGCCGGCCGGAACGTCGCTGGTGAAGCCCTGGGCGCGTTCGTTCTCCTGCGGACCGGCCGCGAGCAGCGAGAGCGCGGCGGCGGGCGACGGGTCCGTGTTGACCGGGCGGAGGATCAGCACCAGTTCGCCCTGCGCGAGCAGGTAGAGCCAGCTGCCCCGGGCGGGGCCGCTGATCGGCGGGCGACCGGTGATGACCGCGCTGGGTCGTACCCCACATCCCGCCGCGACCAGCGTCAGAAGCAGTCCGCCGGCGAGCAGCGCGCGGCCCTTCCGTCGGCCGGTCACCGGGTACCTCCGGTGTCGGCCGTTTCGCGGGGCAGGTGGAGGGTGAACACCGCGCCGCCGTGGGTGCCGTTGCCCGCGACGAGACTCCCCCGTTGCTCGCCGTGGCGGTGCAGCCGCGCGTTCTCCCAGGAGATGGCGAGGCCGAGGCCGCTGCCCTCGGAGCGGGTTCGCGCGGTGTCGGCCTTGTAGAGGCGGTCGAAGACGTGCGGCAACACCTCCGGGTCCAGCCCCGGACCCTGGTCGGCCACTTCGATGGTGACCCAGTCCGGGTCGGCGCTCAGTCGCACGGACACCGGTTCGGCACCGTGCCGGAAGGCGTTGCCGACCAGGTTGGCGACGATGACGTCCAGTCGGCGGGGGTCGAGTCGGGCCACGATGCCGGGTGGCAACTCCGTTCGTACCCGATCCAGCCAGCCGCGGATCCGCAGGGTCGCGGTCACCGCCGCGGCCACGTCCACGTCGTCCAGGGCGAGCCGCGCGGTGCCGGAGTCGAACCTGCTGATCTCGATGAGGTCGTTGACCAACTGCGTGAGGTTCTGCGTCTCCTGGCTGACCAGCCGGGCGGCCCGGCCCGCGTCCCCGGGCAGGTGTTCCGCCTCCTCGTCGAGCACGTCGGTGACCGCCGTCATCGCGGCCAGCGGCGTCCGGAGTTCGTGCGAGACGTCGGCCACGAAGCGGCGGGCGTCGGATTCCAACCGCCGCAGCTCGCCGACCTGCCGCTCCAGCGTGCCGGCGGTGTCGTTGAAGGTCCGCGCCACATCCGCCAGCTCGTCGGCGCCCCGGACCGTCAACCGGGTGCTCAGGTCGCCCTCACCGAGGCGGCGCGCCGCCCGGCTGAGGTCGCGGACGGGTCGCAGGACGCCGCGGGCGGACAGCAGGGCCAGCAGGACGGCGAGAACCAGGGACAGGCCACCGGTCCACCACGCCCTGGTGGCGAGCTGGTCGACGCTCTGCTGCTCGGGCACGAGATTGCGCACCGAGTAGACCTCCACCCCGGACGGGCGGGACGTGCCGTCCGGGCGGTCGAGCGCCAACTGGGTACCGATGAGCAACGCGGGTTCTCCGCCGAGCGAGACCCGTTGCCAGGCGATGCGACCGTCACGAACCTTCTGCCGCAGCTCGGGGGTGAGCGGGTCGGCGAATTCGGAGCCGCCCTGTGCCCGCATGTCCCGGTAGACGACCACCGCGAAGCTTTCCCGGTCGCTGAGGCGCTGGGCCAACAGTTCGAGGTCGTCCTGAGTCGGCGGAAGCTGGACGATCGGGTAGATCTTAGTGAGCTGGTCGGTCAGCGACATCACCGCGGCGTCCTGCGCCTGTTGCAGGATGACGGTCCGAGCCTGGAAGTAGCTGCCACCGGCCACCGCCACCGTCGTGGTCACGCCCAGCAGCGCGAACGCCAGGACGAGCCGGACCCGTAGACCCGAGACCCACGCGCCGACCCGGCGCCACTGTGTCACAGCGGCCCGAACCGGTATCCGAAACCACGCACGGTCTGGATGTAAAGCGGTGCCGACGAGTCGGCCTCGATCTTGGCGCGTACCCGCTGGACGCACGCGTCCACGAGTCGCGAGTCGCCGAGATACCCGTGCTCCCACACGGCCTCCAGCAGCTGCTGACGGCTGAGCACCTGACCCGGCGTGTGCGAGAGTTCGAGCAGCAGCCGCAGCTCCGTCGGGGCGAGGCTGACCGGCGTCCCGTCCTTGCTGACCACCAGCGCTGCCCGGTCGATGGTCAACGCGCCGTGCTGTTCCAGGCCGGTCCGGTCGCCGCCACGCCGCGAGTCGCCAGCGGTCCGTCGCAGCACCGCGCGGATGCGCGCCTCCAGCACCCGGGCCTGCACGGGCTTGACCACGTAGTCGTCGGCGCCGGCCTCCAGGCCCGCGACCACGTCCATGTCGTCGTTGCGGGCGGTGAGCATGATGATCGGCAGATCGCCGAGCTGCCGAATCCGGCGGCAGACCTCGAACCCGTCCATCCCGGGCAGCATGAGATCGAGGACCACGACATCGGACGGGGTCGCGCGCAGCCGCTCCAACCCCTGCTCACCGGTGCCCACGGCATGCACTGTGTGGCCCTGTCGGGTGAGCGCCAACTGCAGTCCGTCACGCACCGTCTGGTGGTCTTCGATCAACAGCACCTGGGACATGTCGTCAAGTATCCCATCATGAGATCTTTCGGGTTTCGGTCGTTGGCGGTGGCTGCGCGGGGCTCCGCGGGGAGGTCGGCACCGCGAAACCCGTCGAACGCACCAGGAACACCACGGCGCCCACCAGGAACATCGTCGACGCGGACGCGGCCACGATGGCGATCAACAAGCCGCGCTGCACCGACGCGGCCAGACCGGGCACGACCACCAGCAGCGCCCAGACCAGCACGACCAGCCCGACTCCCGCCTCGGCCAGCCTGCGCCAGAGGCTGCCACCGTCCGGACCGCCGGTCGAGTCACGGTCGCTGGACCAGGCCGCCAACGCAGCCGCCGCCAGGCAGAACACCGTCACCCCCAGCAGTACGCCACCGAGCACGTCGCTGAACCGGTGCCAGCCCGCGATCATCGTGGCGGAGGCGATCACCGAGACACCGGCCGCGCCCGGCGCCGCCAGCCAGCGCCGGGCCCACCCGGGCAGGACCAGCATGAACGCCAGCAGCAGGGCGGTCGCCGCCGCGACATGGCCGCTGGGGAAGCTGTTGTGGGTGGTGGAGCTGAGGATCTGTAGATCCGGGCGGGGCAGCTCCGATTTCACCGCGCCGGCCAGCAGCACCGCGCAGACGACGATGCCCACACCGACGACCCCCGCCACCAGCCGTCGGCGGAGCACACCCACCAGCAGCACCACGCCGAGCAGAGCCGCGATGAGGCTCGGGCTGCCGAAGGTGGCCAGCACGGTCTTGGCCGGGCCCACCAGCACGGTCTGCTGCTCGTACCCCCCGCCCCGTTCGGCGCGCGGCAGGAGCACCCCGTCCAGCCACTGCCCGGGGTACGTCCGCACGAAGACGGCGGCGGTGAGGGTCAGGGCAACCAGACCGGACAGCGCCGCCACGAACAGCCGAAGCGCCAGCGGCACCGCCGCGCGGGCGTGCGGCAGCGGTCGCGCCGGACCGGGCGTCGACCGCCCGACGGAGTACAACGATCCGATGGACATGGCGACCATGCTCGCCCCGGCAGGTCCGTACCCCGTCCTCGAATTGTCTTGGTTCTGTCACAACAACCCCCACCGCTTCCGGAAAAGCGGATCGTCGGCGCTGGGCCGGGTGGACCTGGACGGCGCTGCGGGATTCACATGCTTACATGCAACTATGTTTTACCCAGCCGAGATCAGCCACCACTAGGGTCAGGACGCCGATCGATGTTTCGGTCGGCGGCGCGAAAAATCCATCCGGAGTGAGTTGGGGAACCGGAAGGTGTTGGCACATGCAGGGAATTCCAGGGGCCAGCCTGGTCATCGGCATCGCATCCTCGCCGGCCGAGCGGCGACACCTGGCCCGGCTGCTCGGCGGCAGTGACGCCTTCCTGATCGTCTCGACAGTCGACCAGGCACGAGAGTTCCTCGGGGTGGTCGAGGCGCCCGCCGCCCCGGCTCCCCCGCCCACAGTGGTGCTCGCCGAGGCGGCGCCGAGCCCACAGCCACCGCCACCGGATCTGGCCGTCGACTCCGACCGCCGGGTGCTGCGGTGGCGCGACCAGGAGATCGACCTGACCCGGTTGGAGCACGACGTCCTGCTCTGCCTCGTGCACGCGCCCGGTCAGGTCTGGACCTACGAGCGCCTGCACCTCGAGGTCTGGGGCAACCGGCACCTCGGCCGGGGCTCCGACATGCACTCGGTGATCCGCCGGGTACGCGGCAAGCTGGCCAGTCTCAACGCCACGGCGACGATCCACTCGGTACGCGGCGTCGGCTTCCGGCTCGCTCCCGTCTGACCACCCCGGGCGCGGTCCGGCCCGCCTGGTCGGGGACCAGGCGGGCCGGACTTCTTCGGCTATAGCTCAGCCGTCAGCACCTGATGGGCGCCAACCCGAAGTTCTCCACCGTCGGAGTGGCGGTGTCGATCCTGGTCTGACGGGTCTGCGGCTTCCAGCCGTCCTTGGCCACGATCATCGTGAGCGGGTTGTTGCGGCGGTCCACCCAGTAGGCGTACTTGCCCTCGGCGTCGGTGGCGAAGGTGTACGACGCCGCCCACGAGTCGACCTGCACGACCGCGCCGGCGAGCGGCGAGGTAGCACCCTGGCAACTGGTGCCGGTGACCGTACCCATGAGCTTGCCCCAGGTCTTCGGGGGGTTCGCGGTCATGGTCACCGCGACCGGCGCCACCGAGTACGGGGTGTTCTCGGAGATGGCGACCGCCCCGGAGTAGGTGCCCGGCTGGTCCACGTTCGCCGTCAGACCGACGGTGACAGTGACCTTCGCACCCGGTGCGAGGGTGACCGCCGACTTGTCGATGGTCATCCAGCTGACGTCGGCCGCCGACTCGGAGCATCCCTCGAAGCCCGGGAGCACCTCGCTCTCCGGAGCCGCGTTGAAGCTGCCGGACGAGCCGCCGATCTTGTAGAAGCCGCACGCGGCGCCGCCGCGGTACCGCGCGGTGTTGGAGTTGGGCAGGTTGGACCACGAACCGGCGGCCGGGTCGAAGGCGAAGCCGGCGTTGCTGATGGCCCCACCCTGCGAGCCACCGACGACGAGGAGCTTGCCGCTGGCGACGGCGTACGAGCTGGCCCAGTTGTCGGCCGGCGCGTCGGCGATGGCGGTCCAGGTGTTCGCACCCGGGTCGAAGGCGTAGCTGGACTTCTGCGCGACGGAACCGTCGTTGCCGCCGGTGCAGTAGAGGACGCCGTCGATCCCGCCGCAGGAGGCGAAGGCCACCGACTTCGGGTAGTTGGCCACCGTCTCCCACTTGTCACCGGTCGGGTCGTACCGGACGACGCTGTTCGACATCGGCAGACAGGCCGCCGTCGTGCAGCCACCGACCGCGTACAGCTTGCCGTCGACGACGGCCTGACCGGCAGCGGCCCGCGGTGCCGGGTTGTCGGCCAGTTCCGTCCAGGTGTTGGCCCCCGGGTCGTACGACCAGGTGGCGGAGTCCGGGCCGGCGTCGCCCCAGCCACCGCTGACAATGATCTTGCCGTTCACCACGCCCGCGGTCACTGCGTTACGCGCGCCGGGAAGGTCGGCGATCGCCGTCCAGGTCTGCGCGGCCGGGTCGTAGGCGTAGTTCTTGGTGGTGGAGGCCTCACCGTCGCCGCCACCGAGCGAATACACCTTGCCGTCCAGGTTCACCACCCGGTTGTCCATGATCGTGGCCGGGTAGTTGGCGATGTCGGTCCACGGCGCCGCCTGCGGGCCGGCCGCCGCGGCAGCCGCCTTGGCCTCCTTGCCGGACGCCTTGGCGGCGAACGACGTCGGTACGGTGAGCCGCTGCTCCGGCGCGCCGCTGGACCCGAGCACCTGCTGCCGGGTGACAGTGGAGCCGTCCGCCCGCAGGAGTTCGAACCCGTTGTCCCGCTCACCGAACTTGACCTCGACCGGCGCGCCGCCGGTGTTGGTCACAGTGAACGACTTGCTGGTCTTGCCGTTGGGCATCTGGAGCGTCGCGCTCAGCTGCGTCGGCGTCACCGCCAGTCGACCGGCCGCGAGCTGGAAGTTCGCTGTGGTCGCCCAGTCGGCCTCGACGTCGACAGGCTTGGTCTGGCTGACGTAGTTGCCGGCGGTCGCCGTGAACGGGTGCTCGCCGGTCAGCGACGAGTAGATCCAGTAGAAGCCGTCGGCCAGCCCCGGGTCGTCCGGGGTCGCCACTGTGACGGCCTTCTCGGCGGGCCGGTCCTTGCTGGTGACTGTCGCGCCGTTGACGTAACTGTCGTCGTTCTTGTCGCGGACGTTGCCGACGACCAGACCGCCGTCGACCGGCACGCAGGTGACCTGGCTGCCGATCAGGACGTTGTCGACCTCCCACCACCACTCGTACGAGGCGTCGTAGTAGTGGAACCGGACCTGCACCTGCGCCTTGCCGGCCGCCTGCGGGATCGGGATCTCGGTCAGCTTCGGTCCCCGGACGTCGGTCTCCTGCCGGAGCACGTTGGTCCAGGTGGCGCCGCCGTCGATGCTCAGGTCCACGTCGGCGGTGTCGTCGTTGAGCTGGTTGAAGTCCTGGTTGAACCGGATGACCGGGGCCGTGACGCTGGTCAGGTCGACCACCGGGCTGACCAGGGAGGTGTCCTGGCTGGTGCCGGCACCGTAGTTGTCGCTGTCGATCATCGCGAAGTTGCCGCTGCCGCCGGTCAGGTTGCCCCGGTCGCCGTCGTCGGTGAACGTCCAGACCTGACCGCTGCCCGCGTTGTCCACGACGGTCCAACCGGCCGGCGTGGTAGTGGCGTCGAAGGTCTCGTACTCACCGTCGGAGCCGGTCGTGTAGCCGGGCGCGGTGGTGCAGACGCTGCTGTCCACCGGCACGGCGACATTGGCGGTGGCGTTGCCCGAGCCGACCACGACCTCCTTGGTGACGGTCTGGTAACCCGGGTACTGCGGCTCGTACTTCAGGGTGTACGTCTGCCCGGCCGGCAGCTTGATGCTGTAGCGGCCGTTGGACGGGGTGGTGTAGTCGTAGACACCGGACACTCCCGTCACTGTCACCTTTGCGTACAACGGCCAGCCGTGGCCGGAGCCGTCGGTGACCGCTCCGGTGACGTTGACACTCGGCACCGCCGTGAGGGCGACGTTGAGCGTCGTGGTGGCGCCCTTGGCGACAGTTGCCGTCTTGGTGGTGCTGGCGTACCCGAACGCCGCGACGGCGACCTGGTAGTCGCCGGTGGGGAGCTGGGTGGAGAACGTGCCGTCGGCACCGGTGGTCAACTCACGCTCGGACGCGCCGGTGAGCGTCAGTGTCGCGCCGGCGATCGGAGCGCCGGAGGTCGCGTCGGTGACAGTGCCGGCCAGCGTGCCGATGTCGCCGGTCGGGGCGGCGTTGAGCAACGCGAGGGCGTCCAGTCGGCCTTCGCCGTAGACGTTGTTGTCGGCAGCGGTGCCACCACACTGGTCATCGGCCTTGTCGATGGCGGCGCCGTTGAGCAGCGCACGGGTCGCGTTGACGTCGCCGACCAGCGACGGTGCCGCCGAGTACAGCAGCGCGACAGCGCCCGCGAGGTGCGGTGAGGCCATCGAGGTGCCGCTGATGCTGCCGTAGGCGCTGCCCGGGATGCTCGACCGGACGTTCACGCCCGGCGCCGAGATGTTGGGCTTGATCTCGCCGTTCTGACCGGCGCCGCGGGAGGAGAAGCCGGCGACGTTGTTGTTGCTGTCGTACGCGCCGGTCGAGTAGTTGCTGACGAGGCTGCCCGGCGAGCCACTGGTCTGGCAGGCCGGCCCGCTGTTGCCGTTGGACCAGGCGCCGAAGATCCCGGACGCGGTCCAGGCGTTCGTCACGTCCTCCATGAACGGCTCGTTGGACGGGTCCCGGGTGCCCCACGAGTTGTTGATGATGTTCGGTCGCTTGCTCGCGTCCGCGTTCTGACCGTTGAGGTCCAGCGGTTCGAGCATCCACTGACCGGATTCGACCAGAGCGGCGTCACTGGGGCAGCAACCGTTCGCCGCGATCCACTTGACCCCGGGGGCGACACCGATCTGGTTCGCGCCGTCGGAGCCGGCCATGGTGCCCATCGTGTGCGTACCGTGGCCATCGCCGTCGCAGGGGGCGGTGGCGCAGGCCCCTGTCGCGTTGGCGGCGTTGAACCAGTTGTAGTTGTGGTCGAACGTCCCGTCGCCGTTGTTGCCCCGGTAGGAGTTCACCAGCGCCGGGTGGTTGAACTGCACCCCGGTGTCGATGTTCGCGACGGTGATGCCCTCGCCCTTGACGCCGTACTGGGACCAGACGTCGTCGGCGTTGATGTTGGCGATGCCCCACTCCAGGGCGTTCACTGTCTTCTCGTCGGTGCCCTTTGTCGTCTCCGGCACCTTGTACGCGACCGGCGCGTAGAGGCCCTCGACCTCCGAGTGCCCGGCGAACTTCTGGGCCATCGCCAGCGAACCGCTGTTCACCTTGATGGCGTTGGTGGCCCAGAAGGTCTGGTACCTGGTGCCCGAGCTGTCGAGGTCGGCCCGGATCTTGCCCTGGCTCGCGGCGGCGGTCTTGCGCAGCGCGTCCGCCACCGCCGTGCCACGCTTCGACCAGTCCTTGATGGCGCTGGCCTTGCTCAGGTCCGCCCGGTCCTTGAACCGGATCCAGAAGTCCCCTTCACTCTTGGCCTGGAGCTGCTTGGCGAGCTCCGGTCGGATCTTGTCCCCGGTCTGGGCGCCCGCCCCCATCGCACCGCCCGGCGCGGCCTGCGCGCCAGAGCTGATCGTCGCCAAGCATGTCGCGGCGAGGATCGTCGCCGCGCCGGCGCTCACCAGTGATCTGGCCGCGCGCCGCCATTGTGGACGTCTGAACATCGGTGCTGCCTCCCTCAGAACGACCCAGGGTGTAATGGGCCATGGTGGACCTCCCCCATGCACCGCGCGGGTCACGCCGGTTGCCCGAGTGGACACTATGATCGAGAAGAACGGACGATCAAGAACTTGCCGTGAGCAACTTGTCGCTAAGAGTTGCCCTGGCTGGCGGCACGCTTGCCAATCATTGTCAGAACCGTGACGAGAGCTGGGCAGGGATGCCCATCGATCCCGGGTGGTGCGGTGGCCGAGGACGAGGCAACGGTGAACAGGGGTGATCCGGCCGACGAGCCGTTCCCACTGCTGATCGCGGTGACCCCGTCGCCGGCCGAACGCATCCGGCTCGCGGAGCTTCTCGACGGCATCGCACCGTTGCTGCTGGTCGCCGACCTCGACGAGCTGCGCCGGCTGATCGCCGCCCCGCAGCAGGCAGCCGCCCCGTCCGAACCGACGCCGGTCGCCGCCCTGGTGATCGACTCGGCCCGCTCCAGCGCCCGCTGCGGGGAACGTGAGATCGACCTCACCCGCCTGGAACACGACCTGCTGACCTGCCTGATCACCGAGCCGGCCCGGGTCTGGAGCTACGCCGAGCTGCACCGGTCGGTCTGGGGTGACGAGGGGCGCGAACGCAAGGCGGACGTGCAGTCGCTGGTCAAGCGGCTGCGCCGCAAGCTGCACGACCTGGGCACCGGGGCCACCATCGATGTCGTCCGCGGTGTGGGCCTGCGGCTGACCGATCACCAGCAGGCGCGGGTCGAACGGGCCTGACAGCGACGTCGCATGAACTGATCCCGCCCCGGGTACGCCAGGAAGATCAGCATCGACACAGGCGACGAAGAGCGCTGGTAAGGAGAGTCAGGATGGCATTCCCCAATCCCTCGACCGTGTCCATCGGGCTGAAGAAGGCCGCGCACGTCGGGATCGCTGTGAGTGACCTCGACCGCTCGGTCGCGTTCTACCAGGCCCTGCTCGGCGCGGAACCGGTCGTCCGGGACGAGAGCATGCACGGCGCCGGTTTCGCGCAGTCACAGGGGTTGCCGACGACGAAGCTGCGGTACGCCACGTTCAACCTCGACAACCTCGGGATCGACCTGATCCAGTTCCAGGAGCCGGTCGGCGACGCCGCCCAGGTGGCGGCCAACCGGCCCGGCTCGATGCACCTGTGCTTCCACGTGGACGACGTGCGCGCGGTCTACGACCGGATGAGCGAGGCCGGGTTCGAGTTCCTCGGACAGCCGTACACCTTCGCGTCCGGCGAGGTGGAGCCGCCGGCGGCGGTCGGCACTGAGGTCGCGTACTTCAACGACCCGGACGGGACGAACCTGGAGATCATCGCACCGAAGGGCGGCTTCGCCCGCAGCGAGTGAGCCCACACGGGCGGCGTGGGGTCCGGCCGGGGACGGCCCGCCCCATGCCGTCCCCTGAGGGGCGACGGGTCAGATCAGCCCGGCCCGGGCCCACAGCAGACGCCCCGGCCCAGCGACCAGGCCGACGTCCGCCAGGTGGTCGTGCACCCGCGCCGCGGACCAGCGCAGCGTGGCACGCCAGTGCGGGTTGGCGCGGGCAGCGGCCCGACCGACCGCCGGCGGGATGCCCACCGCCGCGTACACGCCGGGATGGACCAGGCGGTTGGCGATCGTGGAGGCGGCGCGACCGACCAACAGTCGGGCGTACGCCATGCCCACCGGACCGGTGGCCGCTACGGCGGCGGCCAGTTCCTCGCGGGCGAACCGGACATGTCGCGCCTCCTCCACCACGTGGATGCGGGAGACCATCCGGATGAGCGGCTGGAGCGACTCGTCCGCCATGATCTCGCGCTGGAACGCGTCGAGGATCTCCTCCGCGATGAGGATCGCGGCGTACATCCGGGGGCCGCTGGCAGTGGCCTTGAGAAAGCGCCCGAGGTGGTGGTCCACGGTGCTCGCACGGTAGACCGGACAACCCATCGCCTCGATCAGCCGACCGAACATGATGGAGTGCCGGCATTCGTCGGCGACCTCGGTCAACGCGTACTGGGCCTGCCGGGTGGTCGGGTCGGCGCGGTAGTACTCCCGGATCAGCATCTGCATGAGGATCGTCTCGAACCACAGCCCGGCGCTGGCCGCACTGGCCACCTCGTGCTTGGTCAGCTCGACGCGCTGCTCCTCGCTGAGCTGCTCCCACAGTGGGGTGCCGTAGAGGCTGCTGCGCCGCGGCGGGAGCCAGTAGGCGCCGTGGGTGTGCGGGGCGTCCCAGTCGATCTCGACGGTGGGGTCGTAGCTGGTCCGCAACGAGGATGTGAGTAGTCGCTCGGCGACCGCCGCGCGCCCGGTTTCCGCCGCCTCCATGGCTCCTCCATATTGACGTGACGACCAGTAACTGTTACGAGTAGTAGCATGCAATCGCCGCTCACCGATGTCAATCCGTCCGACCCGCCGGCCACGCCCCCCGACGGCGGTCCGAAGGCGAAGGGCAACGGCCGGCGAGACCGCTGGGCAGACCATCGTGAGCAACGACGGCAGGAGTTGGTCGGTGCCGCCGTGCAGGCGCTGCTGCGGCACGGGCCGGAGGTCGACATGGAACAGGTGGCCGCCGCCGCAGGTGTCAGCAAACCGGTTCTGTACCGCTACTTCGCCGACAAGTCGCAGCTCTGGGTCGCGGTCAGCGAGGTGGTGGCGGCCCGGATGGTCGACACCATCGCACCCGCCATCGAACAGGTCCGCGAGGAACGTGGCCTCGTCGAAGCGACGATCGACGCCTACCTCGGCGTGGTCGAGTCGGAGCCGACGCTCTACCGGTTCCTGATGCACCAGTCCGGCGACCCCGGCATTCACCAGGTGATCGCCGGCACCAGCCGGCAGGTGGCCGCCGGGCTCGCCCGGGTGATCGGCGACCGACTCCGCACGCTGGGCCTGGACGCCGGTCCCGCCGAACCCTGGGCGTACGGCCTCGTGGGTTTCGTGCAGGCCGTCGGCGACTGGTGGACCACGCACGGCCAGCCGATCAGCCGGGCCGCCCTCACCGACTACCTGACCGCCCTGCTGTGGAGCGGCATCGAGGGGGTACGGGCCAGCGCCGACCTGCCGCACGAGCTCACCCGCGCCCACGAGCGGATCGTGCCGTGAGCTACCACGGCCCGGCGGGTGTCGAGGGCACCACTGTCCGGGTGCACCTGAGCGGACGATGGGAGCCGGTCGACGGCCGCTTCCACTGGGGCGGACGGATCGAGCCCGAGCCACGGGTGGCCCATCTGCTGCGCTCCGGCCGGCGCGACGTCGAGGTGCGCATCGCCGACCGCGTCCGGGCGGCCCGGCTGGCCGAGGTCGATCCGTGGGGCGGCGTACGAATCACCGGCGTGGGCGATCCGCCCTGGCCGCCAGTGGCCGACCCGACTGACGCGCCCGAGCTGACGGAGGAGTGAATGGAGACAGACGTTGCCATCATCGGCGCCGGCTTCGGTGGCCTGGGCGCCGCCATCCGCCTACAGCGGGCCGGCTTCACCGACTTTCTCGTCTTCGACCGCGGTGAGGACGTCGGCGGCACCTGGCGGGACAACAGCTACCCGGGCTGCGCCTGCGATGTTCCGTCGCACCTCTACTCGTTCTCCTTCGCCCCCAACCCCGGCTGGTCGAACACGTTCTCCAGCCAGCCGGAAATCTGGGACTACCTGCGCGGCTGCGTCGACCGCTTCGGGATACGCCCGAGGTTGCGGTTGCGCCACGAGGTGCGGGAGGCAAGGTGGGACGACCAGCGCCAACGCTGGCTGTTGCGCACCTCGGGCGGCGACCACAGCGCCCGGGTCCTGATCTGTGCCGCCGGCCCGCTCAGCGACCCGGCCATCCCCGACCTGCCCGGGATCGACGAGTTCGCCGGCACCGTGTTCCACTCCGCCCGTTGGCGGCACGACCACGACCTGACCGGCCGGCGCGTCGCGGTGATCGGCACCGGGGCCTCGGCCATCCAGTTCGTGCCACAGATCCAGCCGACGGTCGAGAAGCTGACGCTCTTCCAGCGCTCCCCCGCCTGGATCATGCCGAGGTTGTCGCGCCGGATCAGCGGGGCCGAGCAGGCCGCGTTCCGCACCGTGCCCGGCGCGCAGCGGGCCGCCCGGGCAGGGCTCTACCTGCTACGCGAGAGCCTGGGCCTGGGCTTCCTGCACCCGGCGGTCAATCGTCTCGCCTCGCGGCTGTCACTGCGTACGCTGCGGCGTCAGGTTGCCGACCCGATCCTGCGGGACAAGCTGACCCCCCGCTACGCGATGGGCTGCAAGCGGGTGCTGATCTCCAACGACTACTGGCCGTCGCTCACCCGAGCGAACGTCGACGTGGTCACCGCCGGCATCTCCCGGATCGCGCCGGACGGTCTCGTCACCGACGACGACGTCCACCACCGGGCGGACACCATCATTTTCGGGACCGGCTTCCACGTCACCGACTCCCCCGTCGTCCGGCGCATCCACGGCCGAGGCGGGCGCAGTCTGGGCGACGTGTGGACCCCCAGCATGCACGCGTACCAGGGCACTACCATCGCCGGCTTCCCCAACCTGTTCTTCCTGCTCGGCCCGAACACCGGGCTCGGGCACACCTCGGTGGTGCTGATGATCGAGGCACAGCTGCATCTGGTGCTCGCGGCCCTGCGTCACATGCGGGCCACTGGCATCCAGGCCATCGAGCCCACCGCGCGGGCGCAACGACGCTGGACCGAGCGGGTCGACCAGAAGATGGCCGGCACCGTCTGGCAGACCGGTTGTTCGAGCTGGTACCTCGACGCCACCGGCCGCAACACCACCATCTGGCCGGGCTTCGCCACCGGCTTCCGGATGCGCCTGCGCCGGTTCCGCCCGGCCGACTACCAGATCGCGTCGACCGGCAGCACCCCCAACGAACCGGAGCGGGAGCACGCCGATGCGGTATGACCTGGCGGGCAAGATCGTGCTCATCACCGGCGCGGCGCGCGGCATCGGGGCACAGCTGGCCCGCGAGGCCGTCGCCCGCGGGGCCCGGGTCGCCCTCGTCGGCCTCGAAGGCGAGCTGCTCGAACGGCTCAGCGCCGACCTCGACGCGCACTGGCACGAGTGTGACGTCACCGATCAGGCGGCGTTGGACGCCGCGGTGGCCTCCACTGTGGACCGCTTCGGTGGCATCGACGTGGTCGTGGCCAACGCGGGCATCGCGAACCTCGGCACCGTCGCCGTGGGACCGGTCGACGCGCTGGTCCGTACCGTCGAGGTGAACCTCTGCGGCGCGATCCGCACCGTCAGCGCGGCGCTACCTCACGTCACCGCCTCCCGCGGCCACGTCCTGATCGTCTCGTCAGCCGCCGCTTTCACGGCGATGCCCGGGATGGCCGCCTACTGCGCGTCCAAGGCCGGCGTGGAGCAGTTCGCCAACGTGCTGCGCCTGGAGACCCGCTCACGCGGCGTCACAGTCGGCACGGCACACCCGATCTGGATCGACACCGACCTGGTCCGTGACATCCGTAACGACCTGGCATCGTTTCGCACCGCGCTGCGCCGGTTGCCGTGGCCGCTGTCCACCGTCGTGCCCGTCGAGCAGTGCGTCGAGGCCCTGCTCCACGGCATCGAGCGCCGCAAGCGCAAGGTGTACGTGCCACGGTCGCTCGCCCTGGTGCAGGCGCTTCGGCCGCTGGTGCTGAGCGGCCTCTCGGACGCGTTGATCACCCGGTTCGGCGGCCAGACCATGGTCGGCCAGATGGAAGACGAGGTACGCCAGCTCGGGCGTTCCTTCGGCAGGACGTCGGTGGGAGAGCGGTCATGAGTATTCATTTCCGACGTGCGGGCAGCGGAGAGCCGCTCGTGCTCATCCACGGCATCGGTCACCGCCATCAGGCGTGGGAACCGGTGTTCGACCGGCTGACCGCCCACCACGAGGTGATCGCGCTCGACCTGCCCGGTTTCGGGAACTCCCCGGTGCCCGGCACCGGCATGCCTGCCGACATGGCCGCCACAGTGGCCGGGGTCCTGCCGGCGCTGACCGAGTGGGGGCTGGAGCGTCCGCACGTCGCCGGCTACAGCCTCGGTGGGGCGATCGCCCTGGAGCTTGCCGCCACCGGGGCGGTCGCCTCGGCCACCGCCTTCTCCCCCGCCGGCTTCTTCACACCGGCAGAGCGCCGCCGGGCGCTGGCCATCCTCCGGATGTTGCGGGCCAACTCGTACCTGCCCACCACGATCATGCGGCTCGCGCTGCGCTCGGCGTACCTACGGGCGTTGTGCTTCGCGCCGCTGATGGCCCGCCCGACGCTGCTGGATGTCGAGCGCGCGCTGGGCGACGCGCTCGCCCTGCGACGCGGGGTCGGCTTCAACGCCGTGGCCCGAGCCGCCCGCGACTATCGCTTCGACTGCCTTCGGCTGTCCGACGCGACGGTGCCGGTGACCATCGGCTGGGGGGACTGCGACCGGATCTTCGGCGTCCACCAGGCCGAGCGAGCCCGCGCGGGCCTGCCGGCGGCACGGGTGGTGACGCTGCCCCGTTGCGGGCACGTGCCGATGAGCGACGACCCGGACCTGGTCGCCGCGCTCATCCTGGAGACCACCGGCGCCGTGCCCCGCACCCAACGGCCGGATCCGTCGGTCTCCGTCCAGGTCACGAGTCAGGAAGATCACTTCACACTCTAAAAACTTGCAGGCTCTGCAAGTTTGCTTCTAATCTCGCCCGCGTGACCGACATCGACCACGCTGCGCCCGGACGTCGCGACCGCAAGAAGGCGCAGACACGCGCCGCGCTGACCGCCGCCGCGCTGCGGCTGGTCGCCGAACGCGGCCTGGAGCACGTCACTGTGGAAGAGATCAGCGAGGCCGCAGACGTCTCATCGCGGACCTTCTTCAACTACTTCACCTGCAAGGACGAGGCCCTCACCGACGATCCGGCACTCGACGGCAACCCGGTCGTGGCGCGACTGGCAGCCGCCCCGGCGCAGGTGTCAGCGTTGCAGGCAGTGCGGGTAGCCCTCGCCGAGTCGATCGACTCGATCCAGGCCGACCGGGAGTTGTGGCGGCTGCGACTGACTGTCATCGCCCAGAACCCCGCGCTGCTGCCCCGGCTGGTGGCCGTCAACAGCGCGACCGAGCAGGCAATGGTCGCGGTCGTCGCCACCCGCCTCGGCGTCGACCTCGACCACGGCCACCCGCCGCTGGTCGTCGCTGTCGCCGGTGCCGCCTTCCGCACCGCGATGCTGCGCTGGGCCGCCGGCGACGACGCCCGGCCCCTGCACGACTTCGTCGACGAGGCGTTCGCCGCGATCGCCGCCGGCCTGCCGGATCCGCCGTCCCCCTCCTGACCCGCCAGTCCCCGCCTCGCCGCATCAGCTCCGGGGCCAGTCACTGGGCCACAACCCGACAAGGGAGCGTCAATGACCACCACCGTCCCGCCCGCCGACACCGCCGACGTCGGCACGCGCATGTCGCGTCGGGAGGTACTCCAGGCCCTTTCCGGCCTGATGGTCGGCATGTTCGTGTCCATCCTCGCCTCCACCGTGGTGGCGAACGCTCTGCCGCGGATCATCGCGGATCTGAACGGCAGCCAGACCGTCTACACGTGGATCGTCACCAGCGAACTGCTCGCCATGACGGCGACGGTGCCGCTGTGGGGCAAGATGGCCGACCTGTACAGCAAGAAGCTGCTGATCCAGTTGTCGCTGGGACTGTTCGTGGTGGGTTCACTCATCGCGGGGTTCACGCCGAACGTCGAGGTTCTGCTGCTCAGCCGGGTCGTCCAGGGCATCGGCGCCGGCGGCATGACGGCGCTGGCCACGATCGTCATGGCGGCGATGATCCCGCCGCGTGAGCTGGGCCGCTACGCCGGCATCTTCGGCGCCGTCTTCGGTGTGGGCACCATCGCCGGCCCGCTCATCGGCGGGCTGCTCGTCGACACGTCGTGGCTGGGCTGGCGGTGGTGCTTCCTGATCGGCGTCCCGTTCAGCATCATCTCCATCGCCCTGCTCCAGCGCACCCTGCACCTGCCGGTCGTCCGCCGCAAGGCGAAGATCGACTGGTTGGGCGCCCTGCTCATCACCTCGGGCGTCTCCACGCTGCTGATCTGGTCGTCCCTGGCCGGCAACAAGTTCGACTGGGCCTCCGGCTGGACCGCAGTGATGGTCATCGGCGGGCTGGTCCTGCTGGCGTTGGCCGTGGTCGTCGAGTCGCGGGCGGCGGAGCCGATCGTCCCGCTGAGCATCTTCCGCAATCGCACGGTCTCCCTGGCCACCATCGCCAGCGTGCTGGTCGGTGTCGCGATGTTCGGCGGCACCGTCTTCCTGTCGCAGTACTTCCAGATCTCGCTGGGCAAGTCGCCCACCGTCGCGGGCCTGATGAGCCTTCCGATGATCTTCGGTCTGCTCGTCTCGTCGACGGTGGCCGGTCAGCTCATCACGAAGTACGGCCGGTGGAAGGCGTACCTGGTGGCCGGCGCCGCGGTGATGACCGTCGGGATGCTGCTGCTGGGCACCATCGACGCCAACACCAGCGTCGTCGTGCTGTCGATCTACATGGCCGTGCTGGGCGTCGGCGTCGGCATGCTCATGCAGAACCTCGTGCTCGCCGCGCAGAACGACGTACCGGCCCACGAGCTCGGCGCCACCACCTCCGTGCTGACGTTCTTCCGCAGCATGGGCGGCGCGATCGGGGTCAGCGCTCTCGGCGCGGTCCTGGCAAGTCGGGTGACCTCGCTGACGACCGACCGGCTCGGCCCGGCGGCGACCGCCGGCGGCGGTTCCGCCGAGGTGCCCGACCTGTCCACCCTGCCCGAGCCGGTGCTGCGCATCGTGCAGGACGTGTACGGCATCGCCACCGCGGACCTCTTCCTGGTCGGCGCGCCGATCGCGCTGCTCGCGCTGATCGTCGTGCTGTTCATCAAGGAGAAGCCGCTGCACACCCTCAGCGGGGACGAACGACGCGCCCAGGAGGAGGCGGCCGCAAAGGTCGCGATTCACTGAGCCGTACGCCAGCAGAGCGGGGGCGGGGCCGGTTGGCCCGTCCCCGCTTCCGCGTTTCCCGGTAACGACATGACGTGAACTCGTTGCCACGTAACGTGAGATCGAGCCGGTCAACGGCTGACGCCAGACGTGCGCCGGGCCGCCACTGCGGCGGCGCCCCTCGGCCAACCGCCGGGTCGGACAGCTCGGCAACGTCGCGGCCCACTCAGCCGCAGGAGGTGTGGACGAATGCTGTCGGTCTTCGATCCCCGGCACACTGTCGCTCCCCCGGGATACAGCCGCTGGCTCATCCCGACCGCGGCACTGGCCGTGCACGTCTGCATCGGCCAGGTCTACGCGACGAGCGTCTACAAGAACTCCCTCATCGCGCACTTCGACGTCAGCCAGACGGCAATCGGGGCGATCTTCAGTATCGCCATCGTCATGCTGGGCTCGTCGGCGGCGGTGGGTGGCCGTTGGGTGGAGCGGAACGGACCGCGCCGGGCGATGTTCGTCTCGGCGTGCTTCTGGGCCGTCGGGTTCCTGGTCGGCGCGCTCGGCATCGCGACCCAACAACTCTGGCTCCTCTACCTCGGGTACGGCGTCATCGGCGGCATCGGGCTCGGCATCGGCTACATCTCGCCCGTCTCCACACTGATCAAGTGGTTCCCGGACCGCCCCGGCCTCGCCACCGGGCTGGCCATCATGGGGTTCGGCGGCGGCGCCCTGGTCGCCGGCCCGCTCGCGCGCCAACTGCTCTCCCTCTACGACTCCGGCTACAACCCCAACAACCCCGCCGCCGTGGCGTCGGGACATGCCCTCGTGGCGCTCTTCGTCACGTTCGGCATCGGCTATTTCGTGATCATGATGTTCGGCCCGTTCAACGTCCGGGTGCCGGCGTCGGACTGGCGGCCCGCCGGGTTCGACCCCGCGAGCGTCGCCGCCCGGCCTCTGGTGACGACGGCGAGCGTGTCGGCGTCGAACGCCGTGCGTACCCGGTCGTTCTGGTTGCTGTGGATCGTGCTGTTCTGCAACGTCACCGCTGGCATCGGCATCCTGGAGCAGGCCAGCCCGATGATCCAGGACTTCTTCCGGGACAACGGGACCGCCACCACGGTCTCGGTGACGGCGGCGGCCGGTTTCGTGGGAGTGCTGTCGCTGTTCAACATGGCTGGGCGGTTCGTCTGGTCGACGACGTCCGACCTCATCGGCCGCAAGCCCATCTACATGGTCTACCTCGGCGTCGGCATGGTGCTGTACCTGCTGCTCGCCGTGGCCGGTCACTCCGCGACAGCGGTCTTCGTGCTGATCGCCGCCGCGATCATCTCCTTCTACGGCGGTGGCTTCGCCACCATGCCCGCCTATCTGCGTGACCTGTTCGGCACCTTCCAGGTCGGGGCCATCCACGGCCGGATCCTCACCGCCTGGTCGGCCGCGGGTGTCGCCGGCCCGCTGATCGTCAACGGGATCCTCGACACGCAGGGCAAGCCCGGCACGCTCACCGCGGCGGCGTACCGGCCCGCGCTGTTCACCATGGTCGGCATCCTCGCCATCGGGTTCGTCGCGAACCTGTTGGTCCGTTCCGTGCCCGAGCGGTTCCACGAACCGAACCGAGGACCGACCTCGCCCGTGGCCAAGGCCACCATCACCGAGCCGGTCGCTCTCGGGCGGGACAGCCAGCCGCCAGCGCCGCCGCGCGTCGGTAGCCAGACCGGGCGGCTCTGGTTGTCGTGGCTGCTGGTCGCGGTGCTACTCGGGTACGGCATCGTCCAGACCGCCATCACCGCGGCGAAGCTGTTCACCGGCTGACACGCGTCGGGCCCCGTCGCGGCCAGATCTCTTGCAGCGCAACGGAAGGCGCCCCGTGAAGGGGCGCCTTCCTTTGCGCCGATCCGCTCAGAGCCGGGTCGCCGACTGCTTCTCGGCGAGCCGCTCCCGTTGGGGCACGACCGTGTACTTCGGATCGCGGGCCGACACCCGTCCCGCCTCGAAGACGCCGAACCGGGTGGCGACCGACGACGCCACGAGGGCGGCGCCGGAGATCGCCGCCAGGACCCGGCTGCGTCGGCTGACCAGCGCGGTGGCGGCGCCCACGGCGAGCAGGGCGCGTCCCGCCTTGACCAGCCGGCCGCTGCGTCCGTGCGTGTAGGGCTCGCTGGTGAGGCCCTGCCGTTCCAGCTGGTGCCCTCCGCCGAACTCGATGGCGGCGGCGGCCAGGGCGAGTCGTCGCAGTGGGGCGGCCTCCGCGGCCGGTGCCGCTATCAGCCCGACCCCGGACGCGGCGGCGAGCGCGCTGCCGGCGAAGACGAACGGCAGCGACGGGTAGGCGTCGTGCCAGGAGGGCACTGCCGTGTCGGCGAGCAGCACCCCGGTGTACGTGGCCAGCGCCGGCGCGGTGGCCGCGGCGGCCAGGCCGGCGACGTTGCCGATGGGCGGTGCGATCCGACGGGCGAGGCCAAGCACACCGTGCTGCGGGAGCAGCGGCGCGAGCTCGGCGACCGCTGCCACACCGGCCAGCGGGCCGAACGCGGCGAGAATCCAGGTGCCGACCGACATCGGCGAGGTCACCTTGGCAACCCGGAGCATGTGGTGGAACCGGGCCGGCCGGCCGAGGTCGTGGACCAGCAGGTACGTGCTGGCGGCGACGCCGCCGAGGGCCGTCCAACGGCCGACCTTGCGCAGCCCGGGTCGTCCGGTCAGTTGGGCGCCCGCGCCGATCAGCGCACTTCCGGCGGCGAGGCCTCCGGTGAACAGGTAGCCGGCGATGTCGTACTTCCACACCGGCGGCTTCAGCACCGGTCGGCCGTAGTAGGAGGCGAAGTCGGCCGGCGGCACCGTGAGCTGTTCACCGCCGCGGGTCATCGCCGCCTGCCCAGGAACGCGACCGTCGTGGCGACCGCCATCGTCATCGCCGCCAGGCCGGCATGCTTCCACATGGCCGGCAGGTCGCGGGTGGTCACGATCGGGTCCGGTGGCAACCCGTACACCTCCGGCTCGTCGAGCAGCAGGAAGAACGCGCCATCTCCACCGACGCCGTCGTTCGGGTCGTGCCCGTACAACCGCGCCTCCGGCACACCCCGCTCATGCAGCTTCGCCACCCGCGCGGCGGCCCGCTCCCGCAACTCGTCCAGTTCCCCGTACTGGATCGATTCCGTCGGACACGCCTGCGCACACGCCGGCGTCATGCCCGCGCCCAACCGGTCGTAGCACAGCGTGCACTTCCACGCCCGACCGTCGTCCTTGCGTTGATCGATGACGCCGTACGGGCAGGCGGAGATGCAGTAGCCGCAGCCGTTGCAGATGTCCTCCTGCACCACCACGGTGCCGAACTCCGTCCGGAACAGGGAACCTGTCGGGCAGACGTCCAGGCAGGCCGCGTGGGTGCAGTGCTTGCACACGTCCGACATCATCAGCCAGCGAAAATCCGTCCGCCCCTCCGAGCCCGAGCCCCTGCCCGGCGGCTGCGCGCCCGGCATCCCCAGAAACTCCGGGCCGCCCGACATGCGGGCCGCCGCGGCGGGCGAGCCGGTGTCCAGACCGGGGTCCGTTCCGGTGTCGGTGCTGGTACGCGCGCCGACCGCCGCCGTCACCGGGCTGATCGCCGGCCCGTCCGGGTCCCCCGCGAACGCCGGAGTCGCCCAGCCGGCCGAACGGGGCTGCTCCACGAACGCGACGTGCCGCCACGAGTTGGCGGTCAGCGCGCCCGTGTTGTCGTACGACATGCCCAGCAGGTCGAGCCCGCTCTCGGGGACGCCGTTCCACTCCTTGCAGGCCACCTCGCACGCCTTGCACCCGATGCAGACGCTGGTGTCGGTGAAGAACCCCATCCGCGGCGGCGGGTCCTCGTAGCCGGCGTCCGGCGCGGGGTCCAGCGGCCCGTACAGGGCGTTGGCGTGGGGCATCGGTCAGGCCTCCTGGTCGCTGCTGCTGTCGGCGACGTCGGTCGTGACCATCGGCGGGTAGCGGTGGACGAGATTCCCCGACCGCCTCCGGTAGTCGACGACGAGGTCCACCAGGTCCTGTCCTCGCGGGCGTCGTCCGGGCCGGACGTCGCACGTGCCGACCTTGCTCTCCTGGATCAGGACGTTGGGGTCGAGGGTGATGCCGAACAGGTCGTTTGCCGAGTCGCCGGTCACCAGGCCCTCGTACCCGAAGTGGTACGGCAGCCAGACCTGGTGGATGATCCGGCCATCCACTCGCAGCGGCGTCACGCGGTCGGTCACCAGCACCTTCGCCTCGACCGCCGCCCGGCTGGTGACCAGGTGGGCCCAGCCCAGGTGACTCAACCCTCGCAGGGCCGCCAACTCCGGGGACACCTCGACGAACATCTCGGGTTGCAGCTCGGCAAGCGGTGACACCGTCCGACTCATCCCACCGGCGGTGTGGTGCTCGGTGAGCCGGCTGACAGTGAACACGTACGGGAACACCTGGCTGTGCTCCTGCGGCGGGCTCGGGTTGAGCGTGTTGATCGGGTGGGTGTAGACCTTGCGGGTCGGGTTGGCCTGCTGTCGGTAGAGCGGGTTGCGCACCGGCGACTCGACCGGCTCGTAGTGGGTGGGCATCGGTCCGTCGAGCACGCCGGTCGGCGCGTACAGCCAGCCTTTGCCGTCTCCCTGAAGGATGAACGGGTCGTCGCCGGCGATGCCCGCCACACCCGAGGCGTCGTGCTCCGGTCGGTAGGACGGCGGTTTGGTCTTCTCGAAGTCCGGCACGTCGTAGCCGGTCCACTCGCTCTTGTCCGCGTCCCACCAGACGTAGCGTTTGCGCTCGCTCCACGGGTTGCCGTCCGGGTCGGCGGAGGCACGGTTGTAGAGGATGCGCCGGTTCGCCGGCCACGCCCACCCCCACTCGGGCGCCACCAGGGACTGCTCCGAGCCGGGTTTGCGGCGGGCCGCCTGGTTGACGCCGTCGGCGTACACCCCTGTGTAGATCCAGCAACCGCCGAGGGTGGAGCCGTCGTCCTTCATCTCGGTGAACGACGCCAGCGGCCGGCCGGTCGCCACGTCGTACCCGTTGATCTCGCGCAGCACCGCCTCGGCGCTCGGCTCGACGTTCGGGCCGTGCGTGGGGTATTCCCAGGCGAGGTCGAGCAGCGCACGGTCGCGCGGCTTCGTCGACGTCGCGAGCCGTTCCCGGATGACGCGGCCGAGGTGGTAGAAGAACCAGAGTTCGGAGCGGGCGTCGCCTGGCGGCTCGACGGCCTTTTCCCGCCACTGCAACAGCCGTTGGGTCTGGGTGAAGGTGCCCTCCTTCTCCACGTGGGAGGCGGCCGGCAGGAAGAACACCTCGGTGCGGCACCGCTCGGGCGCGATCTCGCCGGTCTCGATCTCCGGCGCGTTCTGCCAGAACGTGGCGCTCTCGATCATGAACAGGTCCCGGACGACCAGCCAGTCGAGGTTGGCCATGCCGAGCCGCTGCGCCCGGCCGTGCGCGGAGCCGACCGCCGGGTTCTGCCCGAGCAGGAAGTACCCCTTGATCTTCCCGTCGATCATGTCGAGCACCTGCTGGTAGGTGCCGTGGTCGCCGGTCATCCGCGGCATGTACCCGTAGCAGTAGTCGTTGTCGGCGGTGGCCGCGTCACCCCAGTACGCCTTGAGCAGGTTGACGCCGTAGGTGCGGGCATTGCCCCAGAAGCCCTTCTGCCCGGGGTGCGCGATGCTGTCCACCCACTCGTCCAGGGTCGGGTGATTGGCGTGGTGCGGCATCGGCAGGTAGCCCGGAAGCAGGTTGAACAGCGTCGGGATGTCGGTGGACCCCTGGATGCTGGCGTGCCCGCGCAGGGCCATCACCCCACCACCCGGGCGGCCCACGTTACCCAGCAGGAGCTGGATGATCGCGCCGGTGCGGATGTACTGCACGCCGACGCTGTGCTGCGTCCAACCCACCGAGTAGACGAGCATGCCGGTCCGGTCCCGGCCGGAGTTCTCCGTCCACGCCCGGGCCAGTTCGAAG
The DNA here is from genome assembly GCF_036136635.1 of Micromonospora sp. NBC_00330. NCBI lineage: Bacteria > Bacillati > Actinomycetota > Actinomycetes > Micromonosporales > Micromonosporaceae > Micromonospora > Micromonospora sp. NBC_00330. Next base: position 1,800,744 of record NZ_CP108012.1, on the reverse strand, counting down.
AACTTCTCCTGCGGGATGCCGCAGACCCGTTCCACCATCTCCGGGGTGTAGCGGGAGAAGTGCCGCTTGAGGATCTGGTAGACGCAGCGCGGGTGCTGCAACGTCTCGTCACGTTCGGTCTCGCCGCCGACGGGCGCGCCGTGCGACTCGTTCTCCAGCCCGGCCGCCGTCTCCCGCTGCGTCTCGCTGTCGCGGGTCGTCTGGTTCTGCGAGTGGCCCTCGTACCGCCAACTGGCCTGGTCGTACGTGGCGTTGTCGTCGTTGAAGCCGGAGAAGAGGCCGTGCATGTCCTCGGTGTCGGCGTACTCCTCGGTCACGATGGTCGCGGCGTTGGTGTAGGCGACGACGTACTCCCGGAAGTCCAGCTCGTTGTCCAGGATGTAGCGCACCACCCCACCGAGCAGCGCGATGTCGGTGCCCGCCCGGATCGGCAGGTACGAGTCAGCCAGCGCGCTGGTGCGGGTGAACCGCGGGTCGACGTGGAAGACCTTCGCGCCCCGACGCTTGGCCTCCATCACCCACTGGAAGCCCACCGGGTGTGCCTCGGCCATGTTCGAACCCTGGATGACTATGACGTCGGAGTTCGACAGGTCCTGCTGGTACTGGGTGGCGCCGCCACGACCGAAGCTGGTCCCCAGACCGGGGACGGTGGAGGAGTGTCAAATACGGGCCTGGTTCTCGATCTGAAGCGCCCCCATCGCGGTGAACAACTTCTTGATGAGGTAGTTCTCCTCGTTGTCCAGCGTCGCCCCACCGAGACTGGAGATACCCAGCGTCCGGTTGAGCGGACGGCCCTCGGCGTCGACGTCCTCCCAGGTCTCGTCCCGGGCGGCCAGGACCCGATCGGCGATCATGTTCAGCGCCGTGTCGAGGTCGAGGTCCTCCCACTCCGTGCCGTACGGCCGGCGGTAGCGGACCGTGGTCTGCCGCAACGGGCTGGTGACCAGGCTCTTGCTCGCCGAACCCTTCGGACAGAGCCGACCCCGCGAGATCGGACTGTCCGGATCACCCTCGATCTGACTGACCCGCCCGTCCTTCACGAACACCCGCTGACCACACCCCACAGCGCAGTACGGGCAAACCGAACGGGCCATCGAATCGGCGGTATCGGTGCGGGCGGTGAGCGCGCGGGACCCGTCGGACTTCGCCGCGGCACCCCGGCCCAGCGGGTCCGTGCCGGTGAGCTGGCGATAGACCGGCCAACCCTCGAACCAGCTGCGCACCCCCATCGCCGCACCTTCCCGACCAATCCCGCCAAATATGAACACTCTGACGTTAGATGAGGTGCCGGCCCGGTCGCAGCGACATCACGAACAGTCATGCCTCCCCCAGCCCTTGGATGCGGGCCGGGAGAGGCATGGAGTACGGCGCGGGTCAGTGCGGTTGCAGCTGGCCGATGTGCTGATCGCTGAAGGTCCGGTAGCGGCGCAGCTCCCAGAACAACCAGCCGATGCTGATGATCGCCAACACGACGAAGACCAGCGAACCGGAGAACGTGTCCCAGAGGGTGTGCAGGACGACGACACCCACGAACGTGCCGATGAACCCGAAGAGCCGAGCGACGCTCGGGCTCGCCAGCAACGCCCAGAGCGCACCGGCGGTCAGCCCGGTCCAGGCGGTGTGACCGGCGGGCGCCGTCAGACCCCGGATGAAGAGCGTCTGCTCCACCGCGCCGATGTTGCCCTGCGAACTCAGCAGCGCGCTGAAGGCGTAGCCCATCGTCTCCAGCGCGGCGAACCCCATGCCGGCGGCGATGCCGATGACCAGCCCGTCGGAGGGCACCCGGCGACGACGCTGGGCCACCACCGTGAACAGCAGCACCACCGGGACGATCAGCTTCGCCGACTCCTCGATCAACGCGACGAACAGCATCGGCAGGGTGCCGAGGCCGCGCAGGGTGTCGTACTCCAGGGTGCCGGCGACCACAGTGCCGATCACGCCGCCGAAGAACGCCGACGTCACCAACACCGACGCCGGCACCTGCCAACGCCCGGTCCGGGCCTGCGCGAACGTCAGGAACGTCAACGGCACCAACGTCGCCCCGAGCAGGATCAACGCCGGTACGAAATTCGGATTCTTGGTGCTGACCAGGGTCCGCAGCACCGCCAGATAAAGGATCAGCCCGATGACGAGCACCCCGACCCACGCCCACCGGCGCCAACGATCACCCATACCGCGCAGTCTGGCGGACCAAGGTTACGAAGACCAGCCACGGCGTTGAGATCCTGACGACTTCCCAGCGGCGGTGTGCCACCGGCCGCAAGCGACCAGTCGCAGCCTCATGCCGGATCCCTGCCCAGGCGGTTCAGGATGGTCCGCGCCAGCGCGGCGAGCCGGGTTCGCAGATCGTCGTCGGCCCTCCCACCGAGGTCGTCCTCAAGACGTCTGGCCAGGGCAGCGACCGCCGGGAGCAGGTCGTCCAGTCGGCTGCCCTCATATCCGACCACATAGAGACGGTGTGTCCCCACCTCGGCCGGGATGCTCCCGTCGAGGAACCGCTCGCAGGTGTCGGCCGCGACCAGCGCCACCGCGGTTGGCAGGTCCGGTTCCGGAACCCCGAGTTCGGCAGTGACTGCCGCGAGGCGCCGACTGGCGTCATGCGCCGGCAGTGTCCGAGCCGACTCCGCCGCGAGCGCCACCACGGCGTCGCCGTCGACGCCAGCCACCAACAGGTCGCAGGCCAACATCACCGCGTGGTGCGGGTCGGCGTCGTCGAGCAGCGCTCGGGCCTGCTCGGCCCGGAGCCGGCGAAGAAGTCCGTCATCCACGAGCCGAGGCTATGCCCACGGGCTGCGACCGGCACGGGGCAGCGCCCGGGTAGAGCGCCGCTACGACGACATCGACATGCCCAGGTGGTGCTGCTCCCTTGATCGTTGGCAGCTGAGCTGTTCGACACGCCGAGCGGTGCCCTGCTGAGATGCCACCGATCGACGTGGCGATCCCGCGGACAGAGGACTGTCATCCGGGCGGAACAGGTTGGGCAGGGCCGCCCGGTTGCGGTCGGCGATCCCACAGCACCAGGCCGGTGAGCAGCATCGCGACGCCAAGACCGACCATCGCCAACCCGACTGCCGTGTGCGCGCTCCCGCTCACGTGACCGGCCACGATCCACCCGCTGTCGACTCCGAACGCCAGCGGCATCAACCCCTGCGGGATCACCGGGATCCACCCGACCGTCAGCAACCCCAGCGCCCACGCCGTCGACGTGTTCTCCCGATACCACTGCACGTCCCAGGTCAGCGGGAGCACCGTCTCCGGGGGCCGGCTCCGCTGACCGGCCGCGGCGAGCACCGTCGTGCCGCGCCGGGCGAGCCGCTCGTCGGCCAACCACACGCCACCCCACCAGGCCGCTGCGCCTCCGAGCAGCCCGACCAGCGGCAACAGCGGCGCCACCTCCGACGGGCCCCAGATCACCAGGGCGAGCACCGGTGCGGCGGCGAGCAGCCCAGCGGCGGTGGCGACCAGCACGCTGACGATGTCGGTCGGGTTGTCGGCGGCGGTCGGATGCCGCGGGTCGGCCACCGGGCGTACGCGCAGCAGCGACACCCACACCGGCACCGACGCGCCCGCGCCGAGCAGGGCCGGCAAAGTGGCGAGCGCGGCCAGCGGGTCCACGTCGGGCGCGAGGAGGATGCCGGCGACGGCGAGCAGCACCCCGATCGGGGTGACCAGCACCAGCCAGGCCAGGGCCCGTCCCCGGACCTCGGCGCGTTCGCCGTCCGGTGTGGTGAGCGGCAGCCACAACGCGGTCCCGTCCAGCCCGACCAGCCCGGCCGACATCGCCGCCGCGCCGAGCACGGCGAGCGGCCCGGCCCACGGCAGCAGCACGTCCACGTCGGACAGCAGCGGCAGCCCGGCCAGCAACGCTCCGTACACCACAGCGAACGCCAGATACTGCAACCGCAGCGGATGCCGCGTCCAGGCCCGCAGCTCACGGCCCGCGACCGCCCGCGTCGCGGCCGGCACCCATCCCAGCCACTCGCGCTCGGCGGCCGCCGGTGACGCCGCCGTGGTCCGGCGCGGCCGGAACGGCACGCCCGTGGCGATCACCCTTCGGACAATCATGATGTACGCGGCGGCGCAGAGCGCCACGATGCCCACCAGGGTCGCCATGAGGCGCGCCCCTTGCCCGGTTGGCCCGGTCACGGCGGCGAGCGGCCAGGCGCTCGGCACGTAGGCCATGGCCCGGACCACCTCCTCCGGCGCTGCCACGAGCAGTACCGACACCCATGGGAAGACCGCCCAGAGCGACCCGGCGACACCCATCGCCGTACCGGTGAAGACGCCGGTGAGCAGCGCACCGGCCGGACCGCCGGCGTGGCCGACGACCTCCAGCGCGATGGCCGAGCCGATCAGCCCGAGCAGCCAGAGCAGCACCGCGCCGCCGGCGGTGACGAGGACCGCGACAGTGCCGTGCCGGGCGGCGTGCGCCGGCAGCGCAGCGAGTGCCACCAGCGAGACGGCCGGGCCGATGCCGATCGCCGAGGCGGCGAGCAGACCGATCGCGGCCGGCACCCCGCCGATCGGCTCCAACCGCAGGTGGGCCGGGCGGACCCGGCCGCGCCCGCCGCCGAGCAGCAGCGGCAACACGATCCAGCCGAGGACCCACGCCCCGACGAGCAGCCCGAGGGTGTGCTGGTCGCCGCGGAGCGCGTACCGGATCAACCAGGCGGCGGCGAGCAGACCGACCAGGCCGGCCACAGTGGGTCCGGGGTGCTCGCGCAGCGAGCGACGCAGCATCGTGGCGCGCATCCGGGCCGGTACCGCGATCGCGCCGAGGGTGCCGCGCAGCCGGCCGGGGGCGGTCAGTTCCGCGCTCATCGTGGCCCGGTCAGCCAGTCCAGACCGGCGCTGCCGGAGGCTTCGGCGCCGACCAACTCGACGAACCGGTCCTCCAGGCTGCTGCCGGCGGCGACCTCGGCGACCGACCCTGCGGCGACCACCCGGCCCTGATGGATCACTGTGACCTCGTCGCACATCTGCTCGACGAGCAGCATCGAGTGGGTGGACAGCACGCAGGTGCCGCCGCCCGCCACGAACCGGCGCAACACCTGGCGGATGGTGGCCGCGGAGACCGGGTCGACCGCCTCGAAGGGTTCGTCGAGCACGAGCAGCCGGGGCGCGTGCAGCAGCGCCTGGGCGAGGCCGAGCTTCTTGCGGGTGCCGGTGGAGCAGTCGGCCAGCGGGGTGCCGGCGCCCTTGGCCAGGCCGAGCACGTCGATCAGTTCGGCGGCACGGTCGGTGGCTGTGGCCCGGGGCAGCCCGCGCAGTCCGGCGCTGTAGCGCAGCAGCTCGGCGCCGGTGAGGCGTTCGGGGAAGTCGAGGCCGTCGGGCAGCACGCCGGTCAGAGCGCGGGTCTGGCGGCGCTCGCGTAGCGCGTCGTGGCCGAGGATCCGGATCTGCCCGGAGTCCGGGGTGACCAGGCCGACGGCCATCCCGATGGTGGTGGACTTACCGGCGCCGTTGGGCCCGACAATGCCGTGGAAGGTGCCGGGGTGGACGGTCAGATCGATGCCGTCCACCGCGCGATGCGCCGCGAAGGTCTTGACCAGGCCACGGATCTCGAGTGCCGGGGGGATCACGCGCCGAGCATAGGTGACCTTGCACCACGGTGTGGCCCGCTGACGGTCCACAGTGGGTGGTGGCGCTCAGGCGACGTGCACGAGTCGGAAGCGTTCGGTCACCACCAGGGTGTCGTCGTCCACCGTGAAGGTGGGGTCGCCCAGCTCGGCGCGTACCTCGGCGCTGTGCCAGAACGTCTCGTGCCCCGCACGCCACTGCGCCACCGACTCGTCGCCCTCCCCCTCGGCCAGGGCGTGTGGCAGGTCGACGTCGGCGAGCCGGACCACCCGTACGTCGGTCAGCTCGATGGCCGCGACCCGACGGCCGGCGGAGTCCACCACGGCGGACAGTTGACCCACCTCGGGCAGCGGCTCGTTCGCGCACTCGTACCCGGCCAGCAGGCCGGTCGTCGACGTCTTCGCCCCGGACAGGATGGCGCCCACGAGCTTGTCCCGCAGTGGCCCCGGAAACGCGAACTCGGCGAGCGGAAGATCTTCGAGGTCCATCCGCGGAGGGTACGCGCTCCGGTCAGCTGTCGGTGGTGGGTGCCTGGATTCCGGACACGCAGTACACGTCGCCGGAGTTCGCGGCGTGCGGCAGGTCGTGCAGATGCGTCGCCAGGTCGGTCGCGGACATCCACCGTCGGAACGTCATCGACTTGTCGTCGCCCACAGCGACGTCGAAGCCGTCGAAGCCCAGCGCGGTCAGGCGATCGAGACACCGGTCGGCGACCGCACGCGCGATGGTGGTGAACTCGAACGACAACGCGGGCAGTGCGCGGCTCAGACCGGCCAGCACCTCGTCCTCGAAACCCTCGACGTCGATCTTGGTGAAGGTCGGCGCGCCGTACGTCTCGATCAGCGCGTCGACGGTGACCACCGGGACCTCGATGTCGGCGTCCCACACCTGGCCCTCCCACCCGCCCGCGCCCTTCGCGGCGCGGACGAAGTCCGGCGAGGCGGTCGAGACGGTGGGGTTGGCGGAGTTGACGTGCAACCGGGCGCGCCCCGGGAGCGCGCCACACGCCGCGTCGACAAGTGTCACCTGGTCGTCGTCGGCGTAGATCGCCCGCAGGGCGCGCAGACACAGCGGCTGCGGTTCCACGGCGACCACCCGGGCACCGAGGCGGCGGAAGCTGGCGATGTGGTCGCCCACGTGGGAGCCGATGTCGAAGACGAGGTCCCCACTCCTGACGAATCGGGAGTAGAAGGCGTCCATCCTCGCGTCCCGCTCGGGATCGCCGTAGTAGACGTCCAGCGACCGGTGCAGCAGGGACAGGGCCGGGTCGGTCCGCAGCGCGGCGATCCTGGTGTCGGTGGTAGCCGTCATCTGTCTGGGTCCAGTCCGTGAGAGAGGTGGCCGGGTTACGGTCCGAAGGCGGTCAGGAACCGGTCCCGGAAGGCGTCCATCCGCCAGACCGGCGCCTGCGGCCCGGGCTTCAGCCCGTCCTGCCAGCCCCACCCGGAGATCCGGTCGAACACGGCCTGATCACGGGTGATGATCGAGATCGGCACGTCGTGGCTGGCGTTCTCGCCGGTGACGACAGCGGCGGGTTGGTGGTCACCGAGGACGATGAACACGAGGTCGTCGTCTCCGTAGGTCCGCACGTAGGAGATGAGCGAGCCGAGGGTGTACTCGATGGACTTTCGGTAGTCCGCCCGAATCTGGCCGGTGTTGCGGCGCTTGTCGTCCGACCTGCCCGCGGTCCCACGGTAGACCGCGCCGTCGCCGACGTCGGCCCAGTCGAGCAGCGGCGGAACGGGCGTCCAGGGCGCGTGACTCGACACCAACGCCAACTCGGTCATCACGTTGCCGTCGCGCTTTCCCTGCTCCAGGCGCTGCCAGCTGGCCAGCGTGTACTGGTCGGGCGGGGTGCCGAAGCTGAACTTCGGGCCACGGTACGCGAGCGCCTTGGCGTCGTAGAACCGGTCGTAGCCGAAGAAGGAACCCTCCGGCCACGCCCTGGTGACAGCGGGCATCACGCCGACGGTCTGCCAGTTCGCCCGCCGGAAGGCGCCGTTGAGGGTCATCCGGTCACTGGCCAGCAGGGTGCGGTGCCGCTGGTCGTTGTCGATCCAGAGGCCGGAGAGCAGCGTGTCGTGCGCGAGCCAACTGCCGCCACCGAAGGTCGGCGAGGTGAGGAAGCCGCTCTGCGCGGCGAAACCCGCTGTGCTCAGCTCGCTGGTGCCGCGGTCGAGGACCGCACCGACCTGCGGCGCGAACTCCGGGTCCTCCACGGCGTCCCGGCCGTAGCTCTCCACGAAGGCGACCACCACGTTCTTGCCGCGCAGCGCGGTCAGTAGCTGGTCACCGGGGGTGTCGCCGAACCTGTCGTCCTCGATCAGCGCGCCGAACGTCTCGCGGTCGTCGAGGCGCAGGCGCACCTGGAAGCCGTGACCGTTGGCCAAAGTGGTAGCGGACGTGTCGGCGACCGGCACGCCCTCGACCACCCGCACGTTGAACGCGGCGCAGGCCACCCAGACGACCACCAGCGCGGCCACGATCCGGGTGGTCCCGGTGCGGTGCCGGACCACCAGGCGCCGCAGTCGCCGCATCGACAGCGTGACCAGTGTGGGGAGGCCCACGAGCACCACCGCCAGGGTGATGGCGACGCCGATGGCGGCGGGTCGACCGTACGACTCGCTGAGGAAGTCGAACCCCTCGTCGAGGAGCGCCCAGTCGAGCACCGGATCGAACGCCCGGCTCAGCGAGGCGGTGAACCCCAGGTCGAGCAGCTTCAACAGGCCGAGCAGGCCGAGGGCCACGCCGGCCAGCGTAGCGACCAGTCGGCTGCCACGAGACGGCAGGGCGAGCAGGAGGGCGACGACCAGCAGCGCCTCCAGGGGGATGCGCGCGAACGCCGCCGGGCTGAGTCGGCCGAAGTCGTACGGCACGGTGAGGACGAGCAGCACGAGCAGCGCGGCCAGCACCGTCGTCAGCCGGGCGGCGATGGAGCGTTTCGGCCGATCCTCGACGTCGGTGCCGTCGTCGATGCCGTCCGAGACCTCGTCCCTCATCGCCCTCCGTCCCTGGCTCGGCAGCTGACGTACACGCGTCAAGAGCGACAACCCGGGCATCCTTCCATGATCTTTGTTGGGCGCGGCATCCGGGCGGCTCAGACGCGGGCGATCCCGCGTCGGGCCACGGTGACAGCGGGGTGGTCCGACCAGGGCAGCGCATCCGTCCGGCCCGGGCCCAGCGCCGCTGCGGCGCTCGGGGCACTGTGGCTCATCGGGCTGCTCGCGTGGACCATCGCGACCGGGGCGTCGTGGACGTCCGGGGCGTGTTGGTTGCGCGGGTCGTCGTGGATGACGGTGTGGCGGAGGTGACGGGTCGTCCAGAGCCACGCGACGTCACGCCCGAACGACTCGACCAGCAGCGCCAGTGACGCCAGCAGCACGACTGTCGTCAGCGGCCCGGGCAGCGCGTCGCCCATCGCCACCGTCAGCACCACGCCCTGGATGGCGGCGACGACCTTGCGCCAGTAGCGCGGCGGCAGGGATCCGCGCATCCACCCCAGCACCCAGCTGGCGGCGACGAAGACATACCGCATCGCCCCGATCGCGAGCACCCAGCCACCCACAGTGGGGGCCACGTGCAGGCAGAGCACCAGGACCAGGAAGGAGTCAATCTCCATGTCGAAGCGCGCGCCGAGCTCGCTGGTGGTCCCGGTGCGGCGGGCCGTGTACCCGTCCACGGCGTCGAGGGCCAACGCCACGCTGGTGAGGACGACCATCAGTGTGATCGGCGCCGACCGGCCGAACGAGTCGGCGGCCAGGGCCGTCACGCCGCCGACGAGGATCGCCCGGCTCAGGGTCACCCGGTCGGCCGGGCTGAGCGCACCCGCGCCCGAGCGGGACATCCCCCGGCTGAGCAGGGCGCACAGGACCACGCCGTACGCCAGCCCCGCCACCCAGCCCGCCGCGCCCAGACCGACAGCCTCCGCCAGAACCGCCAGCAGGACGATCTGCACGAGCAGTCCGATGACCGGACCAGTTCGAACCGTTGACATCGTGCCTCCGTGACTCTGGTGGGTGACCCTGACCGTCATCACGGAAAATATGACTGATCGGTTCATTCTGAACGCGATCCGGCAGGGTGCCACGGAGGACGTGCCCCTTCGGCGGGCGGTTAATCGTCCATGGTGGGTGGCCCGGCGTCGGCTGACGGGTCAGGGCGTCGGCAGGGTGAGCACGTCCGCGCCGTCGTCGGTGATGGCGATGGTGTGCTCGCTGTGCGCGGTCCGGCAGCCCGTCGCGCTGCGCAGGGTCCAGCCGTCGGCATCGGTGACGAGCGTGGCGGTGTCGGCCATCACCCAGGGCTCCAGCGCCAGCAGCAGCCCCGGGCGTAGCCGGTAGCCGCGACCGGGGCGCCCGGTGTTGGAGACGTGCGGGTCCTGGTGCATCGTCGATCCGACGCCGTGGCCGCCGAACTCCGTGTTGACCGAGTATCCCGCCGCCGTGAGGACCGAGCCGATCGCGTGGGAGAGGTCACCGATGGGAACGCCGGGGCCGGCGGCGGCGATCCCCGCCTGCAACGCGCGCTCGGTCGCGTCGATCAGCGCGAGACTCTCCGGGGGCCGCACGTCGCCCACGATGAAGCTGACGGCCGAGTCCGCGACGACTCCCCCCTGGGAGACGGCGAGGTCGAGCGAGAGCAGATCGCCCTCGGCGAGCGGGTAGTCGTACGGCAACCCGTGCAGCACGGCGTCATTCACCGACGTGCAGATGTAGTGGCCGAACGGCCCGCGCCCGAAGGACGGCTCGTAGTCGACGTAGCAGGACTGCGCCCCGGCCTCGGTGATCATGGCCTGCGCCCACCGGTCGATGTCCAGGAGGTTGGTGCCGACCACGCAGCGGCTCTTCAGCGACTGGAGGATGCCGGCGACCAGCGCGCCGGTGTCCTTCGCTCGCAGCACGTCGGTGGGGCTCAGGATCTCGATCATGCAGCGCCTTCCTCGGGCCACCAATAAGTATCCCGGCCATATTATCCCGGTACTAGAATCGGGTCATGGTCAGGTTGCCGCTCACTCCCGAAGAACTCGAACGCGGACAGCGCCTCGGCGCGCTCCTGCGTCGAGCCCGTGGAGAGCGTTCGATGCTCCTCACCGCGCTGGACGCGGGCGTCTCGCCAGAGACCCTTCGAAAGATCGAGTCCGGCCGGATAGCCACCCCCGCCTTTCCGACCATCGCGGCGATCGCCGACGTCCTCGGCCTCTCCCTCGACGCCGTCTGGTCGGAGATCAACACGTCGGACGGCAGCGCCGGAATCCCCCGGCCGCCGCGCACCGCGCGCGAACGGTTGGCGTCCTAGCGCGCTCTTCGGGACGGCCTGTCGTCAGGGGCGAACCGCGAATGCGGTCAGGAACCGAATGATCTGCGGGCTGTCACTGCGCTGCCGGCAAAGCGCTTCCCACGATAGATAACCTAACAGCGATCCTTCCCGGTCGGTATCGGGCAGACGCCCGACTGCGCAGGTCAGTGGCGGTGGCTAGGTTCGCCCAATGCCCACCAACATGATCAGTGCGGAATCTGCGGGTACCTGGACGCTCGGCGACCTGAGCGTCAATCGGATCGGATTCGGCGCAATGCGCCTGACGGGTAACGGCAGCGCGGCGAGCGACCGCGCGCGCGTCATCGGAGTGCTACGTCAAGCCGTCGACCTCGGTGTGAACCACATCGACACTGCGGCGTTCTACTTCTCGCCGCTCCGGTCGGCCAACGAGTTGATCAACACTGCACTGTCGCCGTACGCCGACGATCTGGTCATCACCACGAAGGTCGGACCGGGCCGCGATCCCTCGGGGAAGTGGCTGCCGCTGGCCCGGCCGGATCAGCTGCGTGGACAGGTCGAGGAGAACCTGCGCCAACTCGGCCGCGACCATCTGGATGTCGTGAACCTGCGCCAGGACGGGCTGGACTCGGTGGCGGAGCACTTCGGCGCGCTGGCCGAGCTCCGTGACGCCGGACTCATCCGGCATCTCGGCCTGTCCAACATCCGTCCGCACCACCTCGCGCAGGCGCAGGCGATCGCCCCGGTTGTCTGCGTACAGAACACGTACGGTGTCGACACCCGACGTACGCAGGACCAACTCGTGCGTACCTGCGGCGACCAGAACGTCGCATTCGTGCCGTTCTTCGCGATCGCCGGCGACCGACGTGAGGCCGGCGGCGTGGCCGTCAACACGGCAGTGGAGGCCATCGCGCGCACGCACGGCGCGACGCCCGCACAGGTGCGGATCGCATGGACCCTCAGCCGCGGCCCGCACCTGCTGGCCATCCCCGGTACCGGCAACCCCGATCACCTGGTCGAGAACCTTGCCGCCGGGGCGCTGGTCCTGTCGCCGGACGAGTTGGCCAGCCTCGAGTAGCGGCCCCGGCAGGAGGCAGCCCCGCCACGACCTCGACGGAAGGCCCCGTCACTGTGCAGGCAGCGACAACGCCCGTTCCCATCCCTCCGCGCGACACCTCGTGGCTCGTTGCCCGAGGACTCATCCCCGATCACGGCCCTCGGCGGGTCCTGGCCTTCGCGACCTTCGTCAACATGCTCGGCAGTGGCATCTTCATGGCCAGCGCCGTGCTCTTCTTCACCCGATCCGTCGGGCTCCCCCTCGCGCAGGTCGCTCTGGGGATGGGCATCGCAGCGCTCGTCGGGATGCTCGCCGGGGTTCCGGTGGGACATCTCGCCGATCGTCGAGGCCCGCGCGAGATCTACCTGCTGACCCTGGTCATCCGGGCCGCCACCATGGCCGCTTTGGCCTTCGTGCACACGTTCTGGCCGTTCGTCGTCCTGGTCTGCCTCACCCAACTCGCGCACTCAGCCGGCGGGGCGTCTCGCGGTCCGCTGGTGCGTGGCTTCGGCGGCACCAACATCGGCCGGTACCGGGCCTATCTGCGGTCGGTCGCCAACCTCGCGGGATGTTGCGGCGCCCTCGCCGCCGGCGCCGCAGTGCAACTGGACACCCGCGCGGCCTACCTGGCCCTGGTCGTCGGCAACGCCGTCAGCTTCGTGGCATGCGCCGCCATCATCACTCGGCTGCCCTCGCTGCCGCCCGTTGCAGCGCCCCAGCTGACCGGGCGCTGGATCGCACTGAAGGACAGGCCCTTCCTGGCAGTCACAGTGCTCGACGCCATCCTGGGAATACAGGGCCAGGTACTGGTCTTCGCGCTGCCGGTGTGGATCATCGCGCAGACCGACGCGCCACGCTGGTTCGTCGGGGTGGCCGTGCTGGTCAACACCGCCCTCGTCGCGACGCTGCAGGTCAGAGCGAGCCGGGGAGTCGACTCCAGTTCAGCGGCAGGTCGGGCGATGCGCCGCTCCGGGTTGGCGTTCCTGATCGGGATGGCCCTGATCGCCGCCACGTCGGAGATGCCCGGATGGGTAGCCGTCACGGTGATCACGCTGGGAGTCGCATCGCACACCGTCGGCGAGCTGTGGCACGCGGCGGGCTCACTCGAGTTGCAGTTCCGGCTCGCCCCCGCGCACGCGCAGGGGCAGTACATGGGAATCTCCGGACTTGGCACGGGCCTGGCCAACGTCGCCGCCCCTTCCATCCTGGGCCTGCTCTGCATCGCCTGGGGCGCCCCCGGCTGGCTGCTGATGGGCGGCATCTTCGTAGCGGTCGGGCTCGCCGCCCCGGCGGTCGTCCGATGGGGCGAACGAACGCGCCCGGACTCAGCGGAGGCCATCTAGAGACCGGCGAGAGCTGGTCCCGGTCGACGAACGACCGGGACCAGCGGGTGGTGCGCTCAGGAGGCGGCGATGCCCTCCATGCCGATGCCGTCGGCGAACTTCGGCAGACCCTCGACAGTGGTGACGAGGTTCAGCGACCCGTCCTCGTGCACCTTGTAGCCCTGCACGTTGCCTGCGGTGGCATTCTGCACGTACAGGAAGCCGTCGCTGGTGGTCATGTCGATCGACCCGCCGTTGGTGTCGGCGGCGACGTTCTTGACGAGTTCGAGCTTGCCGTCGTCGGTGACCCGGTAGGAGCTGATGGTGGAGCTGCCGGCGTTGGCGACGAAGAAGTAGTCGCCGACGCGCTGGATCCAGCACGGCGCCTGCTGCCCGTTGGGCACCGACGGCCCGACCTGGTCGAGCGCGCCGTCGTCCTCCAGCTCGAACCGGCTGACCGCGTTCGCACCCGACTCGGTGACCAGCAGCGAGTCCTCGCTGTCGAAGGTGAAGCCGAACGGGGTGTTCCCCGCGTCGCTGATGACGGGGTTACGGGACAGTTTGCCGTTGCGGCCGATCTCGTAGCTGAACATGACGTTGGCGCCCTTTGTCGACACCAGGACGAACTCGCTGTCCGGGTCGATCTTGACCTGGGCCGGAGCGGTCCCGAACGCGGGCGGGTTGCCGTTGTGCAGCCCGAGCGACCGGTTGGCGTCCTCGATCCGCGACAGGCGCCCCTTGTGCAGTTCGAAGCCCTGCACCGAGCCCTCGCCGCCGGCGTTGAGGACGTAGACGAGGTCGCCACGGGCCGCGACGCTGACCGGCAGCAGACCGCCGGACCAGATGACCTGGAGCTTGTGCAGCTTGGTGCCCTCGACGCGGAAGACCGTCACGGTGTTGCTGCCGGCGTTCACCGCGAACAGCAGTCCGCGGTGGTAGGTCAGGGAGCCCTGCGAGGCCAGCGCGTCGAGCGGCGCACCGATGGTGAAGCCGCCCAGCCCGCCGGTCTCGTACTCGCCCGCCTTGGTGAGACGGCCGTCCTCGTCGCGGTCGTACACCTTGATGGTGTTGCCCTCGGCCTTGTTGGTCTGGACGAAGACCGCTCCCTCCTCGCCGTGCTGGTAATCACCCCCCTTGCGGTCGTCGTGGTACCCGGGGCCACCGCCATCGGCGACGGCGGTCCCGGGGATCGATCCGATGCTGGTCAGACCTGCCAGGAGGGCTGCCGCGAGCGCGACACTGCGCTTCATCACTGACTCCTTATGCACCCGAAGGGAGGAATACGAGTTTTCCTCTCCTTCGAAAGCTATCGGATCAGCTAGGTGTGTTTGCCGCACTTACCCTAAAGCGGTAATTTCGTGCCGCTCTGTCGAATGACCGGACGTACGGACAGATGTGGCCTACGGCGAAGCGGACCTTCGGCCCGTCAGGGCAGGAACTCGGCGGTCAGGCTGATCAGCGCACGGGCGGCGGCCCCGACCGGGCGGTCCACCGGGGTGGCGAGGGACGCCGTCCAGATCAGATCAGCGCCGGTGACGCTCAGCAGGCGCACCCCGTGGTCGTCGGCGACGGCGAAGCGGGGCAGCAGCGCGATGCCGAGCCCGTGCCGCACGTATTCAGCGCCGGTGGCGATGTCGGGTATCTCGATCGTGACGCGCCGGGACAGGCCGGCGCCCGCGAACGCCCGGTCGGTCACGGCCCGGTTGCCGTAGCCGACCGGGGAGTCGATGAAGTCCAACCCGGCGATGTCGGCGAGGGTGACCGCCTCGCGGGTCGCCAGCGGGTGGTCGTCCGGGACGACGAGGTCGAGGACCGAGCTGGCCAGCTCGGTGAGGTGGATCTCCGCCGGAGGCGTGCCGGGCAGCGAGACGAACGCGAGGTCGAGGCGGCGTTCCGCGAGGGCGTCGATGAGCCCCTGGGAGCCGTGCGGGGCGACGCTGGTGTGCAGCAGCACTCCGGGGTGCCGGCGGTGGAACTCGCCGAGCAGGGCCGGCAGGTGCAGGAGTCTGATCGAGGTCATCGTGCCGATGCGCAGGGTGCCGCGCAGGCCGCCGTGCACCTCGGCGACCGCATCGCGGGCGTCGCGGGCCGCGTCGAGGGCGATCCGGGCGCGCGGCAGCAGCGCGGCACCGGCGTCGGTGAGGCGTACGCGCTTGGAGTTGCGGTCCAACAGTGACGCGCCCAGTTCCCGTTCGAGGGTCTTGACCGCGGCCGAGACGGCGGACTGGACGACGTGCAGGCGGGCGGCGGCGCGGGTGAAGTTCTGTTCCTCAGCCACGGCGACGAAGTACTCAAGTTGGCGCAGCTCCACACCACCAAGTATCACCGATCGCGATCGTCGCGAACATCAACTTTCGTTGGACTTGATCCTTGGGCGAGGCAACAGTGGGGTCATGTCCCTGTCGACCCTGACACCCCGCCCCACCACGTCCGACCGCGGCGACGGCTCGTCCCGCCGCCACGGCCGTGGCTTCTGGGCGATCGCCCTGGCGTTCCTGACCGCGATGGCGTTCTGCACGGTGCCCGCCCCGCTCTACCCGCTCTACATGGCGCGGGACGGTTTCTCCACGTTCATGGGCACCATCGTGTTCGCGGTCTACGCGGTGGGCGTGGTGATCAGCCTGCTGCTCGCCGGTCACGTCTCGGACTGGGTCGGCCGCAAGAAGATCCTCATTCCGGCGTTGGCGTTGGAACTGGTCGCCGCCGCCCTGTTCCTGGGTGACCCGTCCCTGCCGGTGCTGCTGGTCGCCCGGCTGGTGAGCGGGCTGGGCATCGGTCTGATCACCGCGACCGCCACCGCGTACCTCCAGGAGCTGCACGCCGCGCACCGGCCCGGCTCGTCCCGCCAGCGCTTCGAGATGGTCTCCACCGCCGCCAACATCGGCGGCCTGGGCGTCGGCGCGTTGGTCGCGGGCGTCCTCGCCCAGTACGTCGACGCGCCGCTACGTACGCCGTACCTGGTGTTCGCCGTCCTGCTGGCGGTCAGCATCGTGGCGGTCGCCCTGACCCCGGAAACCGTCGAGGAGCGGCTGGTCAAGCCCACCTACCGGCCGCAGCGGATCAGCGCCGACCACGGGGACCGGGCCGGCTACCTGGCCGCGACAGCCGCCGGTTTCGCCTCGTTCGCCGTGTTCGGCCTGTTCACTTCGGTCGCCCCGGGTTTTGTCGCGGGTGCCCTGCACCTCCCGTCGCGGGCCCTGGCCGGGGTGATCGTGTTCGCCGTGTTCGGCGGTGCGGCAGTGGCGCAGACCCTCACGAGCCGACTGGCCGCCCCGGCGAAGGTACGCCTGGGGCTGCTGGCCCAGGCCGTCGGCGTGCCCGTCCTGCTGGTGGGGATGCACACCGCCAGCCTCTCGGTGTTCCTGGTCGGCGGGGTGGTCGCCGGCATCGGCGCCGGCGTGCTCTTCAAGGCCGCCGTCGGCGCCGTCGCGGCGATGGCCGCACCCGCCCAGCGCGGCGAGGCCCTGGCCGGGCTGTTCCTCATCGGCTACCTGGGGATGATCCTGCCTTCCGTCGGCATCGGCGTCGCCACCCAGGCCGTCACCGCCGGCACGGCGATGAACTGGTTCACCGGGTTGCTGCTGGTCATGCTCGCCGGCGTGGCGGCGCTGTTCCGCCACAGCGCAACGGCACAAGCCCGATGAGCCGCACGGCCTGAAGCCGCTCGGCCAAGATCCGCACAAGAACAGGGAAAGTGCTGCCTCACCGGCCGAGGAGGCACCTGCATCCCGGAAGTTGTGCGGATCTTGGCGGGCCAGACGCGGGGAGATCCGGGTCAGCGCGGGTCGGGCCACCACGGTTCGAGGTGGGTGGGGTCGGCGACGTACTGCGCCACCTGCGTCCGCTGCTCCGGCGTCAGGGACAGCGCCTGGAGTCGTGCGCCCCACTCGGGCACCCGGTCGGCCTTGTCCAACGCGGTGGCCAACTCGATCAGGCCGGCCAACGCCATCGCCTGCTCGACCACCGGGGCGTCCTCGGCGCGGCGGCGCATCCCCGAGTCGAGCGCCCGGTAGGCCGCCCTGTCGTCCATCTTGAACTCGCGCAGGATCCGCGCGTTGTCGAGCACCCGGGCCAGCCCGTCGAGCTCCTTCGACCCGCCGTACTCCACGTCCTTCGGCTCGTCCCGCTGGATGAAGACGATGGTGTTGCCCGACGGGTCGACGATGCTGAACCGCGACGACCCGGCGCGGAAGCGGGTCATCCGGGGTAGACCCTTGACCAGCACCTTGCCGTAGCTGCGGCGCATCGCCTCGGTGAACGCCGCGTGGTACGACGCCACCGCGTCCACCATCACCAGGCACCCGCCGGACTGCTCCTTCGCCGGGTCCAGGTCTTTGGGCGCCGGGCCGTAGTGCAGCTGGAACCCACTCCAGGTGAACGCCAGGTACACATACGGCCTGAGTTGCTCGAAAGCCACAGCGAACCCGAGCGCCCGCCAGAACGCCAGGGTCTCCTCCGGGGCTGGGCAGTGCAGCAGCGGCACCGTGGTCTCGTTCGGTTGGACACGGTCCTGGTTGGTCGTCATGGTCGCTCCCGGTCCGGTCGGCAGGCCGGCCATTGTGCCAGCACCACCGAGCGGCCTCGACGGGTTTCGTCTCCTACCCAGGGAGGAGGCGCGCTCCGACCACCGGCCGCAACCGGGGCTCGCGGTCGGACGCGATCGGTGGGCACGGCCACGAACATCTACAGACATGACTACCGTTGTGCGCCGGGCGACGCGCTGGAACCGCCGGCTGATGTTCCTGGTATCCGTGATGGCGGTGTGCGGCGTCGTCGCTCTGGTCGGCATCCTCGTCGACTCACGCGTCCTCACCGGGGCGCCGATCTGGCTCAAGCCGTTCAAGTTCGCGGTGTCGTTCGTGCTGTACGGCGCGACGCTCGCCTGGATGCTCTCCCTGCTGCCACGCCGCAGCCGGGCCGTCGAGAGGGCGGTCGTCGTCATCGTCGCGGTGGCTGTCGTCGAGAACGCGTGGATCATCGGTCAGGTGATACGCGGGCAGACCAGCCACTTCAACGACAGCACGCCACTGAACACCGCGCTGTTCGCGGCGATGGGCGCGGCGATCGGGGTGCTGTTCTTCGCGCACCTCGTCATCGGGATCGTGGTCCTGATCCAGCGGATCCCCGATCGGGTCGCCGCGACAGCCGTCGGGTGGGGGCTCGGGCTGTCCCTGCTGGGCATGCTCGCGGCGGTGCCGATGGCGCTGCCGATGCAGGACCCGGGGATCGAGGGGATCGGTGGGGCGCACAGCGTCGGCGTTCCCGACGGTGGGCCCGGGTTGCCGATCGTCGGCTGGAGCACCACGGGTGGTGACCTGAGGATCGGGCACTTCGTCGGGCTGCACGCCCTCCAGGCGTTGCCGATCCTGGCGATTCTGCTGACCCGGTTCGCGACGCGGTTGGACGAGCGCACCCGCGCCCGGCTCCTCGTCGTCGCGGGCGGCGCGTACGGCGTACTCACCGTGCTGTTGACCTGGCAGGCCCTGCGCGAACAGCCGCTGTTGCGGCCGGACGCCGTCACGCTCGCCGCGGTCGCGGCCCTGGTGGTCGCGACGGCGACCGCGACCGGCCTGGTGCTGGCCCGCCGACGTCGCCCGGAACTGGCGCTGGCCGCGTGACCGCCACGCTGTTCTCCCTGACGTTCGCGGTGGCCGCGCCGTTCTGGGCGCTGATGATCCTGCTGCCGCGCTGGTCGTGGACCGCCCGGATCATCGCCTCGCCGCTGATCGTGCTGCCGGTCGTGGTGATCTACGCGCTGCTGGTGATCCCGGCGTTCGGCGACGTGCTGCCAGCCGTGGCGTCGCCGACCCTGGCCGGGGTGCGCGACCTGCTCGGCACCTCCACTGGGGCCGCGGCGGGTTGGGCGCACATGATCGCGTTCGATCTGTTCGTCGGACGGTGGGCGTGGTTGGACAGCCGCGATCGGGGGGTGCCGGCGCTGGTGATGGCTCCGGTGCTGCTGCTGACCATCCTGCTCGGACCGCTCGGCCTGGCCGCGTACCTCGCGGTCCGGACCCGGTGGCGGCGGCCGACGGCCGTCGCCACCGGCCCGCAGCACCTAGGCTGACCACCGTGAGCTGGCCGGGGCGACTGTTCGACATGCGGGACACGCTCGTGCGGATGGCGCTGCTCGACCTCGCCGGTCTGGGCTACCTGCTCTTCGTTCCGCACTCCGCCAGCACACCCACGACGACACAGTGGATCCTCGCGGTCCTCGCGTTCACTGTGGGGCTGGCGGTGCACCGCTGGCCGGTGGTCAACCTGCTGACGCAGGCCGCCCTGCTGACGGTCGCGATCCGCCTGGTCGACGACTTCACCATCAACCAGGTTGGCGCGAGTTGGGCCCTGCTCGAGATCACCATGCGGGCGCGGCGCTCCCGGACCATCTGGCTGTCCGCCGCGCTGCTGGTGGTGGTCGACCTGACCGACTCGGTCGGCGACCCGGTCGGCCAGGTCGCCTCGGGCGTCGTCGGCCTGGCCCTGGAGGTCGGTGTGCCGGTGCTGCTCGGCCTCGTCATCCGCACCAACCGGGAGCTGAGTCGGCAGGCCGTGGAGCGGGCGGTGGCCGAGCAACGCCAGCACGAGTCGGAGAGTCGTGCGGCCCGCGCCGACGAACGCAGCGCCATCGCCCGCGAGCTGCACGACGTCGTCGCTCACCACGTGGCGTCGATGGTCCTGCGGGTCGGCGTGGCCCGGCACGTGCTCACCGACCTGGACCCGCGGGTGGGCGAGGTCTTCGACGACGTGCACGGCACCGGCACCTCGGCCCTCGCGGAGCTGCGCCGGCTGGTCGCGGTGCTGCGCAACCCCGACGGGGTACGCGGCGACGCGGCGTTGACCGCTATCGAACCGTCCGCGCTGCCGGCGGCGATCGGCGCGTCCATCGACCGGGCCCGGCAGGCGGGTGTCACCGTGGAGGCCGATCTCGACCCGGCGATCGGTTCGCTCGACGCGGTGCGCGGCATGGCGGTGCTGCGACTGACCCAGGAGGCGCTGACCAACGTGGCCAAACACGCGGGGACGTCCGCGCTCGCGCACCTCGTGGTCGCCGTCCGGGACGGCTCCGTGCACTGGGAGATCACCGACAACGGGCGCGGCGGGGTGCCGGCGGGCGTGCCGGCCGGTGGCGGGCACGGCATCACCGGGATGCGCGAGCGTGTCGAGGTCCTCGGCGGCCGGCTGGAGGCGGGCCCGACCGACACCGGGTGGCGGGTGCGTACCGTCCTTCCGGCCGTGGCCGCCGCGCCCGCCGACCCGCCGGCCGGGTCGGTGCCCCGCGACCGGGAGGCCCCGGCCGGGTCGCCCGCGCCGGAGCCGGCGTGATCCGGGTGCTGCTGGTCGACGACCAGCACCTCATCCGGGCCGGGTTGCGCATGCTCTGCGACGCCCAACCCGACATCGAGGTCGTCGGGGAGGCCGACAACGGCCGTGAGGCGATCCCGCTGGCCGGGCGGCTCCTCCCCGACGTCGTCGTCATGGACCTGCGGATGCCCGGTGTCGACGGGATCACCGCGACCAGCCGGATCCTCGCCGAACGCCCCGCCACCCGCGTCCTGGTGTTGACCACGTTCGGCGACGACGACCACCTCTACCCCGCGCTGACCGCCGGAGCGTGCGGGTTCCTGCTCAAGGACGCGCCCCCGACCGAGCTGCTGGACGGCATCCGCCGGGCCTCCGTCGGCGACAGCCCGTTCAGCCCGGAGGTGCTGCGTCGCCTCGTGCAGCGCGCGGTGCACGCCCGCCCCGGGTCGCCACCGGCCCTGCCGGGCCTGACCGCCCGGGAACGGGACGTGCTCGACCTGGTCGCCGAGGGCCTGTCCAACACCGAGATCGCCGACCAGCTCCACATCGGTGTGACCACCGTCAAGACCCACATCACCAGCCTGATGACCAAGACCGACAGCCCCAACCGGGTACGCCTGGCTCTGTTCGCTCGTGGTGTCTGACGCTCAGGCCCGCATCCGCGCGGACACGGCGATGACGAGCACCAGCGGCACGATCAGCAGGGCCGGGGCGACGACCGGCAGGTGCAGGGCGACAACGGCGCCGACCGCCGCGCCGACCATGAGGGCCAGCAGCACCTGGGCCTTGGGGCGCAGGCTGGCCCACGGGCTGCGCGCGGCGACCCCGGCGATCAGGCTGGTGAGCGTGCCGGTCAGGTACGTGGAGGACAGGCCGGACACCCCGAAGCGTTGGATCGCACTGCTCTGCACGCCCAGCGCGACAGCGGACAGCATCAGCAGCGCCAGGTGGACACCCGCGTCGGGGGTGTGCAGGGTGACCTCCCAGACGACGGCGAACACCACGAACACCGACAGCTCCAGGACCAGCGCCCAGGTGACCCGCCGAGGCCAGACCGGATCGTCGGGCTGTGCCGAGCCGACGACGCGGGCGCCCGCGAGGACACCGACGATGAAGCTGACGATGGCGCAGCTCGACGTCAGAGCCAGGTCGGCTTCGCCCCGGCCGGCCGAGAGCCCGAGCAGGACCATGTTGCCGGTCATCACGCTGGCGAAGGCGCCGCCGAGGGCGAGGAAACCGAGAGCGTCGGCGCTCCCGGTGAGGAAGGTGAGGACGACGACAAGCGCCTGCCGTCGCCGTAGCAGGCGCTCGTCTCGGTGCGGGGCGACGCGGGGGTGGGTGACGCGGGGCGCTGTGCTCGACACTGTCGGCCACCTTCCAGTAATTGTTCTTCGTATACACTTTGTCCGGACACGTTCACGGAGAGGCGACCAGGTGGCTGAAGACCTACGGGACAAGCTCGGCGCACAACACCTGCCGCTACGCGATCAGGTCCTCGCCGCGCTGCGGACCGCCATCATCGACGGCGACTACCTGCCCGGGGAACGGCTGACCGAGGACCGGCTCGCCGAGGACTTCGGCGTCTCCCGCAACCCCGTCCGGGAGGCGCTGCGCGTCGCCGAGGCGGAGGGGTTCGTCGTGATCCTCCCCCGCCGGGGAGCGGTCGTCGCCTCACCGAGCAGCGGGACCATCACCGACATGTTCGCCGTGCGCGAGCGCCTGGAGACGCTGGCCGCCCGGCTGGCCGCCGAGCGGGCCACAGCGGCCGACGTGGCGTCCCTGCGCGCCCTGCTCGACCAGGGCCGCGAGGCGACGCAGCGCCAGGACCTGGCCCGGGTCGCCGAACTGAACAGCACACTGCACCTGCGCATCCTCCAGATCAGCGGAAACCCCTGGCTGTCGTCGATCGCCAAGTCGCTCTACCTCCATGTCCAGTGGGTCTTCCGGCTCGGGGCGGCCGAACGCGCGCCACACTCGTGGGCCGAGCACATCCAACTCGTCGACGCCATCGAGTCAGGCGACGGTGACCGCGCCGAGCGGGCCGCGCTCGACCACCTCGACGCGGCATCCGCCGCCGCGTACGAGAACGCCGAAGGCGGCTACGGCGCCCGCTGACGGGCGCGCGGCCATGGCGCCCGCTACCGGCCGCACGCGTAGCCCTGCATCCCCCGGGGGTTCGCGCCGGCCGCCAGCACTCCCGTCGCCGGGTCACGGGTCACCGCGCAGAGCCGACCGAGGCTCCACCCGTCGGTGACCCGCACCTCGTGCCCGTACGCCCGCAGGGCGTCCAGCACACCCTGGTCGAGCCGGTCCTCCACCACCAGGACACCGGGCTCCATGTCGCGGGGATAGAACGACCCCGGCAGGCTGACCGTGTGCCACGCCGGCGCGTCGATGGCCTCCTGAAGGCTCTGCCCACCGACGAGGTGCCGCAGCAGGAACGGCAACTGCCACTGGTCCTGCTGGTCGCCACCGGGGGTGCCGCAGGCCAGCACCGGCTCGCCGTCGCGGTGCACCATCGTCGGGCTCAACGTCGTACGCGGTCGGCGGCCCGGCGCCAGTGACGAGGCGAGCCCCTCCTCCAGCCAGAACATCTGCAACCTGCTGCCCAGCGGAAAGCCCAGCTCCGGAATCGTCGGAGAACTCTGCAACCAGCCGCCGCTGGGCGTCGCGGAGATCATGTTGCCCCAGCGATCGACAACGTCCACGTGACAGGTGTCGCCCCGGGTCACCCCGTCCGACTGCACCGTCGGCTCTCCGGTGGTGGCATCCGTCGACCCGGTATGCCGCCCGGCACCCTGTCGGACGTGGGCGGGCAGGCGTGGCTGCGCCCCGTCCGGACGACCCGGGCGCAACTCCGCCAACGCGCGATCGCCGATCAGGGCGGCCCGCTCCCGGGCGTACTGCGGCGAGAGCAGCGCCTTGGCGGGCACGTCGGCCCCGTCGCCGTACCAGGCCTCCCGGTCGGCGAAGGCGAGCTTGAGCGCCTCGACCTGGGCGTGCACACCCGCCGCGGTCGCCGGGTCGTACGCGCCCGGGTCGTCGAGCGCGTCCAGTGTGGCCAGGGACTCCAGCAGCACCGGCCCCTGACCCCAGAAACCCGTCTTCGCCACCGAGTAGCCGTGCCAGTCGAGGGTGGCGGGCGGCTCCCAGCTCGCCGAGTACGCGGCCAGGTCGTCGCCGGTGACGAGCCCGGCGTGCGGGCGGCCGCTGGAGTCCTGGAACGGTCGCCGGCTGAACGCGTCGATCGCCTCGGCGACGAAACCCGTGCTCCAGGCCCGACGCGCGGCCTCGATCTGGGCCTCCCGGTCGGCGCCGGCCGCCCGTCCCGCCTCGACGAGCCGGCGCAGGGTGTCCGCGTACGCCGGGTTGGTGACCAACTCCCCGGCGGCGGGTGGTCGGCCGCCGCGCAGCCAGAGCGCGGCGGAGGTGGGCCAGTGTTCCTCGAACAGTGGCCGTACGGCCGCCACGGTGTCACCGACCCGGCCCACCAGCGGGTGCCCGGCGCCGGCGTAGCCGATCGCCGGCTCCAGCACCTCGGCGAGGGTGAGCGTGCCGTGTTCGCGCAGCAGCAGGAGCCAGGCGTCCACGGCGCCGGGTACGGCCGCCGCGAGCGGCCCGGCACCCGGGATGAGGTCCATCCCGAGGGACCGGAAGTGCGCGATGGTGGCGCCGGCCGGCGCCGGCCCCTGCCCGCACAGCACCTTTGGCCGGGGGTCCCGTGCGGTGGCCACGATGGCCGGCACCTCGCCGCCCGGCCCGTTCAGGTGCGGCTCGACGACGTGCAGGACGAAACCGGCGGTGACAGCGGCGTCGAAGGCGTTGCCCCCGCGTTCCAGGATGCCCATCGCCGACTGACTGGCGAGCCAGTGGGTGGAGGACACCATGCCGAAGGTGCCCTGCAACGTGGGTCGGGTGGTGAACGTCATGACAACACCTCACTGGGATCTGCGGTACGAACGTCGGGACCGGTGCCGTCCGGCCGGACCAGATGGCACGCGGCCATGCCGTCGCCGATGGCGGTCTGCGCCGGCACCTCCGTCGCGCACCTGTCGAAGGCGAGCGGGCACCGGGTCCGGAACCGACAACCGGACGGCGGGTCGAGCGCGGACGGCAGGTCGTCGCCGAGCAGCACCGGCTGACGGTGGCGCTGACGCACCGGGTCGGCCACCGGCGCGGCGGAGAGCAGGGCCTGCGTGTACGGGTGTGCGGGCCGGGCGAAGATCCGCTCGCGGCTGCCGGTCTCGACGAGTTGACCCAGGTACATGACAGCGATGTCGTCGGCCAGGTATTCGACGGCGGAGAGGTCGTGGGTGATGAAGAGGCAGGCGAACCCGATGTCGCGTTGCAGGTCGGCGAGGAGGTTGAGCACCGACGCCTGCACTGACACGTCGAGCGCGCTGGTGGGTTCGTCGGCGATGAGCAGCATGGGCTCGGAGATCAGGGCCCGCGCGATGCTGACCCGTTGACGTTGCCCGCCGGACAGCTCGTGGGGGTAGCGACGGGCCACCTCGGCACGCAGGCCCACCCGTTCG
The DNA here is from genome assembly GCF_036136635.1 of Micromonospora sp. NBC_00330. Taxonomy (NCBI): domain Bacteria; kingdom Bacillati; phylum Actinomycetota; class Actinomycetes; order Micromonosporales; family Micromonosporaceae; genus Micromonospora; species Micromonospora sp. NBC_00330. The sequence goes on along the minus strand of NZ_CP108012.1, from coordinate 1,775,674 downwards.
AGTTGGGGGGCGACGCGGGCGTCCCGCTCGCGCCGGGAGACCCGCTTGCCGGCCAGTCGCAGCGGCTCGGCCACGATCTCGCCCACCAGCATCCGCGGGTCCAGTGACGCGGCCGGGTCCTGGAAGACGATCGACACCGCGCCGCGATGGGGGCGCAGTCGCCGTCGGGACAGGTGGGTGACGTCGGTGCCCGCGATCCGGACCGTTCCCGCTGTCGGTTCGACGAGCCGCACCACACATCGGCCCACTGTCGACTTCCCGGAACCGCTCTCCCCCACCAGGGCCGTGACCCGGCCCCGCGGGATGGTCAGGGACACCCCGTCCACGGCCCGCACCGGGCCGAAGTGCATCACCAGGTCCGCGATCTCCAGGGCGTTCGGCTGCGGCGTCATCGGTTCGCCTCCTGAGCTGCCGTCGGTGCCGTCGTGCACGGGTGCCAACAGGCCGCGACATGGTCGGTGCCACCGACATCCTCCAACGGCGGGGCGGCCGCCCGGCACCGCTCGTCGGCGGCCGGGCAGCGATCCGCGAAGGTGCAGGCGTCGGGTTGGCTGGCCAGGACGGGCACCAGCCCGGGGATCTCGGTCAACCGGTCGGTGCCGGCGTGCCGGCCCGGCTGCGGTGACGCCGACAGCAGCCCGGCCGTGTACCGGTGCCGTGGGTGGGCGAACAGGTCGTCCACCGGCGCCCGTTCCACCACCCGGCCCGCGTACATGACGACGACGCGGTCCGCGATGTCGGCGATCACGCCGAGGTCGTGGGTGATGATGAGGACGCTCGTGCCGAGCCGGTCGCGCAGGTCCCGCAGCACCTGGAGGATGCCGGCCTGGACGGTGACGTCCAGCGCGGTGGTCGGCTCGTCGGCCACCAGCACCTTCGGGCCGCAGGCCACCGCCATCGCGATCATCACGCGCTGGCGCATGCCGCCGGAGAGTTGGTGCGGATAGTTGTCGACCCGCTGGGCGGCGGACGGGATCCCGACGAGCGTCAACAGTTCGACGGCGCGGGCCCGCGCCGCCCGTCGGGACATCCGTTCGTGGACCTGGAGCACCTCCCCGATCTGCCGCCCGACGCTGAGCACCGGGTTCAACGACGTCATCGGTTCCTGGAAGATGTAGGCGATCTCCCGGCCACGGACCCGACGCAGGGCCGACTCGCGGGCCCCGACCAGTTGAGTGCCGTCCAGGCGCACCGACCCGGTGACCCGGGCGCTGCCCGGGAGCAGCCCGGCGAGGCTCATCGCGGTGACGCTCTTTCCGCACCCCGACTCGCCCACCATCCCGACGATCTCCCCGGCTGCGAGGTCCAGGCTGACACCGTCGACCGCCGAGACGGTGCCGGTCTCGGTCGGGAACGACACCGACAGATCGCGGATCTCCAGCACGGGCGCGGAGGCGGTGGTCATCGCCGGTCCCCCTTCGGGTCGAGGGCGTCGCGCAGGGCGTCACCGAAGACGTTGAACGCCAGCGCCAGACCCATGATCACCACGCCGGGGAAGACGGCGGCCCACGGTGCGCGGGCGGCGAACTGCTGGGCGGTGGCCAGCATGGTGCCGAGACTGGGCGCCGGGGGCTGGATGCCGAGGCCGAGGAAGGACAGCACCGCCTCGCCGAGGATCGCGGCCGGGATGGCGACGGTGGCCTGCACCAGGATCACCGAGGTCGCGTTGGGCAGGATGTGCCGGGCCAGCACCCACAGGTCACTCGCGCCGTCCACGACGGCCGCCGCGACGAAGTCCAGCGACTTGAGGCGCAGCGTGTCCGAGCGGACGACCCGGATCACCCCGGGGATCTGGGCGATGCCGATGGCCACCGCCGCGTTGCCGAGGCTGGCGCCCCGGATGGCCGCCAACCCCACCGCCATGATCAGAAACGGAAATGCCAGCAGCAGGTCGGTGAAGCGCGAGATAACCGCGTCCCAGGCCCGGAAGTAGCCGGCGGCGAGCCCGAGCGGCACGCCGATGACCAGCGACGTGGCCACCGCCAGGAGCCCCACCTGCAACGATGCCCGAGCGCCGAGCATGATGCGGGACAGGACGTCCCGGCCGAGATCGTCGGTGCCCAGCAGGTGCCCGGCGGTGCCGGGAGGCGCGAACGTACGGGCGAAGTCGGTCTGGTCGACCGAGTAGGGCGCGAGCCAGGGCGAGAGCAGCGCGATGACGCCCGCCAGCGCGAGCACGACGAAGCTCACCACGGCGAGCGGGTTGCGCCGCAGCCGCCGCAGCACGCGGGTACGCCGGGTGATGCTGGCGGTGCCGGTCTCCGCCATCGGTACGGTGAGGACGGTCATGCCGGATCTCCCGTCACCCGGATGCGTGGATCGATGACCGAGTAGAGCAGGTCCACGAAAAAGTTGATCACGATGTAGGCGGCAGCGGTGAGCAGGACGACGGCCTGGATCACCGGGTAGTCCCGTTGGAACACCGCGTCGATGGTCATCTTGCCGAAGCCCGGCAGCCCGAAGATCTGTTCGGTGACGACAGCGCCCGAGATCAGCCCGCCGAGTTGGAGACCCACGACTGTCACCACCACGATGAGGCTGTTCCGCAGGGCGTGCCGGGTGATGACGGCGCGCGGTCGCAGCCCCTTCGCCTTGGCCGTGCGCACGTAGTCGGAGGAGAGCGAGTCCAGCATCGCCGACCGGGTCTGCCGCATGATGATGGCGGCCAGGCCGGTGCCGAGGATCACGGCCGGCAGGACGATGTGGTGCAGGTTGTCCACGGGGTCCTCCAGGATCGGCACGAAGCCGGAGGCGGGGAAGAGCCCGGTCGCCACGGACAGGTAGAGGATCGCCAGCAGCCCCAGCCAGAAGTGCGGCACCGACAGGCCGATCAGGGCCAGGCCGTTGGCGAGCCACTCCGCCGGACGTCCACGACGGACCGCCGCGAGCACCCCGGCGCCGACGCCCAGCGCCGCCGCGATGAGGATCGCCAGGACGGACAGCTCGACGGTCACCGGCAGGGCGGTCGTGAGCATCGACGAGACCGGCGTGCCGGTGCGGATGGACACCCCGAAGTCGCCCTGCGCCATGCGCTCCACGTACTGTCCGAACTGCACAGGCAGCGGCTGGTCCAGCCCGTAGTGCCGGCGGATGGCCTCCAGGGCCTCCGGCGACCGGTCCTCCCCCGCCAGGGCGAGGGCCGGGTCGCCGGGGAGCGCCCGTACGCCGACGAAGACCACGATCGTCGACAACAGCAGGGTCAGCGCCGACTGCCAGGCGCGGGTGAGCAGATATCGGGCCACGACGGCCTACTTGCCGAAGCCGGCGAAGGCCGCCCGGATCACGCCGTCCGGGTAGACCTGAAGGCCCTGGATCTGCTTGCTGACGGCGGTCAGGTTGCGCTGCCGGTAGAGGTAGATCAGGGCGTCGTCCTGCTGGAGCAGTGTGACCGCCTGCCCGTACAGCTTCCTACGCTCCTCGACGTCGCCGGCCTGTCGGGCCTGGGTCAGCAGTGTGTCGAGCTGGGGGTTGCTGTAGCCGGCGACGTTCTGGCTGGCGCCGGTGCCGACGAAGTTCGTGATGTTGGCGTCCGGGTCGATCCGTCCGCTCCAGCCCAGTTGCAGCAGCTCGAAGTTGCCGCGGTCCTGCTCGTCGAGGAGCGACGAGTACTCCACCGGGTTGATCTTCAGGTCGAATCCGCCGTCCTTGACCATGGACTGCAACGCCTGCGCGAGGCGCAGCGTGTCGGGGGTGTTCGAGGCGAGCATCGTGACCGTGTACGGCGTCTGCACGCCAGCTTCGGCCAGCAACTGCTTGGCCTTGGCGGGGTCGTGCGCCGGGCAGGTCTGCGCCTCGGGCGACGAGAACGTGCTCGCGGGCGAGATCGGTGAGCAGGCGGCGGCGTGCAGACCGTTGAAGACCGCGTCGACAAGGGCCTTGCGGTCGATGGCGTGCTCGAAGGCCTGCCGCACCTTGGCGTTCTGGGCGAGCGGGCGGTTGATGGGCTTGGGGGCGGTGCCGACGCCGTCGACGTTGCCGACGTTGATGGTCAGGCCCTGGTAGCCGAGGGACTGCGACTGGAGGACGGAGACCGCCGCGTCCTGCCGGAGCGAGGCGACGTCCTGAGTGGAGACCGAGTCGGCGACCTGCGCGTCGCCGGAGCGCAGGTTGGCGGCGCGGATGCTGGCGTCGGTGAGGATCCGCCATGAGATGGCGTCCAGGTGCACCTTGCTCGCGTCGTAGTAGTTGGGGTCCCGCACGACCTCGATGGAGTTCTGCGGCACCCGCTTCGCGAACTTGAAGGGGCCGACGCAGACCGGCGCCGAGGCGAAGTCGTCGCCTCGGGCCTGGAGCGCCTGGGCACTCATGATCATGCCGGCCCGGTCGGCGAGGGCCCCGAGCAGCGGTGCGAACGGCTGCTTCAGCCGCAGGACGACGGTCTGCGCGTCCGGGGTGTCGACGCCGTCGATGGGGCCGAGTTCGCTCTTGCGCGCCGACCGGGCGTTGGTGAGGTGGCGTTGCAGGGTGGCCTTCACCGCTGCCGAGTCGAACGCCGTGCCGTCCGCGAAGCGCACGCCGGGTCGCAGCGGAATGGTCACCGTCCGGCCGTCGCCGCTCGTGGTGGGCAGGGCCGTCGCAAGCTGCGGTACGACCTGCGCCTGCTCGTTGACGTCGTAGAGCTTCTGGCACATGGCTTGGAAGACGTAGCGGGAGTAGAGGCTTCTCGACAGCGTCGGGTCCAGCGCGTCGGGCTCGGCGGAGAGGGCGATGACCAGCTTGCCGCCCTGCTTCACGGCCGCGGGGTCGGCGGGGGTACCGAAGGAATCCTGGCCTGCCGACTGGTCGCCGCCGGACGGGTCGCCGCTGTCGTTGTTCGACACCGGTGAGCAGGCGACGACGGTGCAGACGACGGCGGCCGCCACCACGGCGGCCCGGAGCACCCGGCGGGGCAGGTTCGTGTCGCGGACGGAGAGGTTCGTCATGGAGAGCTCCTCAAGTGGGCGATTCGGGGAGCGTATGTTGTATACGATGACCGCCGCAAGACCTCAGTGAACGGCTCGTCAGGCACCCCGGGTGCCCTGAAAAGGCTCGGCCGGTGGTCAGCTCGCGGGTCGTGTCCGGCCGCCCCGAACCAGGCTGAGCAGGACGACCAGCGCGAGCACCGCCACCACCGCGCTGAAGACCTCGCCGGCCGGGCGCAGACCGATCGTCTGGATCAACAGACCGACCCCGACCGCTGGCACACCGAGCATGGCGAACAGGATGGCGAAGAACGTCGACACCGCCTCGGCCCGGTGCTGGGGTTCGGTCTTCATCGTGATCGTCGCGATGCCGTCGCCGACCGCCACTCCCGACGCGACCCCGATGATCGCCGCGCTGATGAGCAGCGTCGCCAGCAACGCCATCCACATGCTGAACGCGAGCAGGCCCGCCCCCACGACCAGGCCGGCGCAGGCGCTGGCCAGCGCGGCGCGCGAGGACAGCACGCGGGTCAGCAGTTGACCGAAAGCCGCGCCGGCGAACGCCACGAAGACCACCAGCGCGGCAAGGGTGTGTGAGGTCTCGTGCAGGACCATGCCGAGGAACAGCCCGCTCACCGACGTGAGGACCCCGAGGGCGGCGAAGCCCGCGCCGGCGGTGATCGCCGAGCGGATGAAGGCGCCGCGGATGGTCGCCGGCACGTGCAACCGCTGCACCCGCACTGTCACCGGCGACCGTTCCCGGACCGTCTCCGGCACCCCGCGCAGCGCGATGATCGCGACCACCGCCAGGATCAGCACGATCACCCAGGGCAGCCGCAGCGGTTCGGGTGCCACGTCCGACACGATCCCGGACAGCAGGGTGCCGGTGGCCAGGCCGCCCAGGTTCGCGAAGATCGACACGGTGGCGGCACGCTTCGGGTGCCGAGGGTCGATCAGCTCCGCCAACGCCGCTGTCGCCGTGCCGATGATCAGCGCGGCGGACAGCCCGGCGAGGATCCGACCCACGATGATCATCGCCAGGTCCACGGCCGCCAGGAACACGGCGTCGGCGGCGACCGAGAGCAGCAGCGCGATGAGGATGACCGGGCGTCGGCCGATCTGGTCGGAGAGCCGACCGAAGACCAGCAGCCCGACGACGACTCCCAGCGCGTACAGCGCGTAGACCACCGTCACTGTCAACGACGAGAAGCCGAACTCGAGCTCGTAGAGCGGGTAGAGCGGGGTCGGCACCGTGGTGCCCACGAGCGTGATCCAGAACGCGAACGCGACCCGCACCGCGCCGGACGGGGACCGGGTCGTCGCGCCCCCGGCGCGGCTGGCGTCGGACATGATCAGTCCCCCCGGGATCGGACCCCTGCCTGCGCGCCGCCGACTCCCGCACACTCCCCGTCGCGGCCCCTGTCCCCGCGTACAGCATGGGTCTTGACCTTGGCGAAGATGCGATAACAGCCCGGAACGACCGCATCGGGTGGCTGTGCGATCAGGCCGGCACGCGTCCGTACAGGGCGGCGCGCAGCGCCGGCCCGAAGACCCGGCGGACGTCGACCGCGGACAGCGCACCGATCGAGCGGATCGGGTTCAGGTAGCGCGTGAAGATCAGCCCACCGAGCACTCCGACCGCGGCGGTGGCACGTCGCGTGGCGTCGGGCCCGCCGAGAAATTCAGCGATGCGGAGGCGTAGCTCACCGTCCAGGTAGTCCCGCAGGGCGCGCATCGTGTCGTCATCCTGCACCGCCATCCGGCTCTGCACCGGCCCGGCGGCGTCCCACAGGCCGGTGACGGAGTCGAGCAGACGGTCGGCCAGATGCTCCCGGTCCCCCCGCAGGGCGTGGTCGAGCGCTGTGGGATCAACGCACAGCAGGTCCAGGGACTGACTGAAGAGGCCCTGCTTGGAGCCGAAGTGGTAACTGATCAACGCCGAGTCGACACCAGCGGCGGCGGCGATGGCCCGGACCGTCGTGCCCGGATAACCGTGCTTCAGAAACAGCTCGCGGGCGGCAGCGGTGATGCGGGCCTTGGTGTCGGGGTTGCCGCGGGGCCGACCCCGCGTTTTATTCAACACGGTTGAATAATGCTCTCCCCCGCTGACACGGTCAACGCCGTCAACCCCCAGCGAGGAGCGAACACATGCGCACTGTCGTCTTCGGCGCCACCGGCCCCACCGGCCGTCGGATCACCGAGCAGGCCCTGGCCGCCGGCCACGAGGTCGTCGCGGTCACCCGCCGCCCACACGCCGTGCAACCCCGCCCCGGCCTCACAGTGGTCAACGCGGACGTCGCGGACCCCGACGCCGTCGACCGGGCCGTGGCCGGCAGCGACGCCGTCCTGTCCAGCCTGGGCGTCCCGCTCACCCCGAAGCCGATCACCGTCTACTCCCGGGGCAACGCGAACATCGTGGCCGCCATGCACCGCCACGGAATCAAGCGCCTGATCACCGTCAGCTCCAGCGTCCTGGATCCCGCCTGGCGGCCGACCGGCGAGTTCTTCTTCAACAACGTGCTGGACCCGCTGTTCAACCGCAGGGCGGGCCGCACCGCGCACGAGGACATGCGGCGGATGGAGTCCCTCGTCCGCGACAGCGACCTGGACTGGACCATCACCCGACCGTCCGGGTTGTTCGACCACCCGAGCGTCACCCGCTACCAGGTGGCCGAGGATGTCGCGGACGGCCTGTTCACGGCTCGCGCGGACCTGGCGGCGAGCATGGTGGCGCAGCTGACCGACGACCGGTACCTCCGGCGGGCGATGGCGGTGATCACCACCGAGGTGAGGCCGAGCATCGCCGGACTGATCTGGCGCGAGGCAATCATGAAGAAGAAGTGACCCGCTGGCCGGGACGCGTGGGAAGCGGCGCGCACAGCGCCGCTTCCCACCGCGTACTCCTAGGAGTTGTACGCCTGCGCGTTCACCGTGACCTGGCGGGCGAGGCCCGACCGGGCCGGCCAGGAGATCCGCACCTCGCGGCTCTCCCCCGGCAGGAGCCAGAAGTAGTTGTCGTCGTAGCGGGCCGGCAGGACCCGCTCACCGCGCTGGTCGCGCACGGCGAGCCGCACCAACGCGGCGACCGTACGACCCTGGTTGCGGACCGTCGTGGTGACGGTGTTGCGCCCGTCCACGACGCGTACGGTGCTCGACGACGTCGACAGTCGGGTGCTCGGCACGTCGTTGAGCGCCCGCAACTGCTCGGCCTTGTCGTAGCGCCAGTAGGTGTTCTCCGCGAGCAGCCGGTCGCGGCCGTCCCGCAGCTCCAGTCGCACCAGGTGCAGCCCGCCGCCTTCCGGCGCGGCGAGCGGAAAGACCGCAGTGGTGGCCGAGCGGGCCACGTCCACCCGCTGACGCTGGGGCGAACCCAGCGACCGGCCGCTCAGGTCGTACCGTCGGGCGCTCACGGTGACCCCGCTCAGCGGGGCGGCGGTGTGGTTGACCACCCGGACCTGCCAGGTGCCCGGGTCGGCCTGGACGTGCACCGGCTCGCACCCCTTGCGGGCGCCGTAGTAGGCGCCGTTCACGTCGAGGTCGTAGTCGTAGGTCTGCCAGACCGTGCTGTGCCACGCCGGGTGCGACATCCACAGCAGTAGACCGGTTGCGTCCTGCCACAGGTTGGCGTTCCACGCCTCGAACATCGCGCGGTGGCTCTCGTAGTTGACGAACTGCGCCCGGGTGGCGAACTCGTCGAGTGAGTCGGACTCACCGAGCCGCGCGTCGATCGCCGCCTGGTACGTGCCGACGCGCTGGTTACCGATGGTCGACCAGTCGTGGTAGTTCCACACCTCACCGATCGGCCACTCCGGCGCGTCACCGACGAGGTTGCGCATGCTCTCGACCACCGACACCACCGGCATGCCGATCTCGGTGTGGAAACCGAACGCGCCAGTGTCGTAGGTGTTCCTGTTGTTGTACGTCGCCGGCTCCACCCAGTGGTACGGGCCGTGGCCGCTGACGATGCCGCCGGCCGAGTTGGGGATGTAGAGGATTTCCGGGTGCTCGGTGGCCGCGGCCTGCTTGAGCCCGGCGTCCACGATCGGCGGTGGGTCACCCTCGTTCGCGCCACACCACACCACGATGCTCGGGTGGTGGCGGAACCGCCGGATCGTGTCGGCGGCGATGTCGACGTAGCCGGGCGGGTTGGGCAGGAACGCGCCGGCCTGCCAGAAGTCGTTCCACACCAGGATGCCCTGCTCGTCGCAGGCCTGGTACAGCTCCTCGCGGTTGCTGCTGCCGAGCCAGTTGCGGATCATCGTGAAGTTCATGTCGCGGTGCATCTCGACGGTGTCGGCCAGCCGGTCGGGCAGCACCCGACGGAGCAGTTCGTCCCAGCCCCAGTTGCCGCCCCGGGCGAACACCGGCACACCGTTCACACTGATCTTGAGTTGGGTGACGGCGTTGCTGACCGACTTCACGTCGGTCCACCGCTGCCCGTCGTCGGAGACCTGGATGACGAAGTCGCGGGCGTACGCCTGCTCCCAGACGATGGTGACCTGGTCGAAGCTGACCGGCGCGCCGAGGTCGACCTGGATCCACTGGTTGTCCTCGAACTTAGACGACCAGCGGGTCCGGGGGTTGCCGTCGACGGCCCGGTCCGGGCCGTTGGAGTCGCTGTCGGACGACGACGCGGTGGCCGTCCGGCGCAGTGCCAGGTCGACGTCTGGCTCGGCCTGCCGCTGCACCGAGAGCGCCCACATGGACACGCCCCACGAGGTCACCCGCGCGCCGGTCTGGATGCGCAGGTGCTGTGCGGTCTGGCTGGCGAACGTCTCGACCTGGGTGGCGCGGCTGCCCAGCGGGGTGTCGTTGCTGACCGACGTCACGTCGTTCCAGGCGTCCCCGTCGGCGGAGACCTGGACGCGGTAGTCCAGCGCGTACGCCTGCTCCCACACGACGGTGACCCGGTCGAAGTCGACCGGAGCGCCGAGGTCGACCTGGATCCACTGGTTGTCCTCGGCCTGGGAGGCCCAGCGGGTCGCCGCGTCGCCGTCGACGGCCTTGCCGGGACCGTTGCCGTCGTTCTCCGAGGACGACGCGGTGGCGTCGCGGCCCAGGGCGAGATCCGGGCCGGTGCCGTCGGCCACCGACAGCGAGAACATCGAGATGCCCCAGCCGGTGGCGCGCTGGCCGGCCTGGATGCGCACGTGCCGGGCGTGCTGCCTGTCGAACGCGACCGTCTGGGTCGCCGCGCCGTCGACGAACTCCAGCGCGGGCTTGCCGGGCGGCGAGATGACGATCGGCTGGTGCCAGTCGTAGGCGAACTCGCGGACGCCGAAGCGGAGCGCACGCCGGTCGCTGACCGAGCGCTTCACGGTGGCGGTGAGTGTGAGGTCGTACAGGTGGGGGTCGCCGTAGCCGTTGGGCCACCAGAGCCGGGGGTTGCGCAGCCGCAGCGCGCGGAAGCGCTCCGGCGTGAAGGTGACTGTGGTGCTCCCGCCGGCGGGGACGGTCACGGTGGACTCGACGCGTACCTTGTCGAACTCGGCGCGGACGGTGACAGTGGTGGCGCTGGTCGCCGCGTTGCGGACCGGCACCCGGATGGTGACCTCCGCGGTGTCGGTGCCGGGCAGGTCGGGCAGTGTGGTCTGCACGTGCGGGTCGCCGATGACCACGGCGCCGGTGCTGCGCAGGCGGACGTGGTCCCAGAGGCCGGTGACCCGGTCGCGCACGGCCGGCATCCAGTCCCACCCGGACACCGCCAGGTAGGTCGGCGCGTCCAGGTAGTGGTGGGCCGACTGGAGGAAGGTACGACCGTCGGCGCCCTTGTCGCCGGGGGTGCCCGGGTGCGGCATCGGGGTGACCCGGACGGCGAGGACGTGCTCGCCACGGTGACCGGCCAACGCGTCGGTGATGTCGAAGGCAGCCCGCGCGAACGGGTGCTTGACGTTGCCGACCTGCACGCCGTTGACCCAGGCGGTCGCCTCGTGGTTGATCCCGTCGAACTCCAGCCAGATCCGTCGGCCGGCCGAGGTGTCCAGGTCACGCGGCAGCCGCAGCGCACGCCGGTACCACCAGGTGTGCCGGGACAGCGCCTCCGGGATGCGCATGTTGTTGAAGCCGGCCACCGGGTCGGGCAGGTGACCCTGCTCGACCAGGGTGCCCAGCACGGTTCCGGGCACCGTCGCCGGCAGCCAGGATCGGACGTCGACGCCGCTACGGGAGAGCTCGGCACCGTCGGCGGTGCCGGCGAAGTCGTCCATCGTCAACGACCAGCCCGACTCCAGCGGCACCGTGCCGTCGGCGGCGACCCTCAGCTCGGGGGCCGGACCGGTGTTGCCGCCCTCCCAACTGGTCCAGCCTTCGGCCTTCGGCCGGCCTTCCAGAGGTACGCCGTAGACCTGGAAGCCGTTGAGGCCCACCGGGTTGCTGTTCGAGCGCTTCGTGGCGGTCATCCGGATACACCGGGCGGTGACCGGCTCGGGCAGTTTGATGGTCTGCGTGCCGCCCTGACCCTCGCTGGTTTCGTACACCGACCGCCAGGCACGGCCGTCGGTGGAGACCTCGATCCGGTACGCCGTCGCGGCGCTGGAGAGGATCTCGTCGCCGTCGGTGTCGGTGTAGTTGCCGTCGAAGGGCCCGTCGGCGAGCGTGGCCTCGAAGACCAGTGAGACGGCCTCGATCCGGCACAGCGCCTGGAGGTCCACGGAGATCCACTGTGGATCGCCGTTGGCGGCGCGCCATCCACTCCCCCGGACGCCGACCTGCGGCAGGCCGTCCACGGCGAAGGTGGCCGGCGTCGGCGCGTAGTCGGTCGAGGAGACCGTCACCGGGCGGTACCGGGCCAGGTCGGTGGCCGTGGGTGTGGCGGCCGGCGCCGGCACGGCGGCGGACGCGAGGGCGTCCGGGAGGGCTGCGGTCACCCCGACCGACGCCAGCAGCGTCGCGCCGGCGGAGAGGAAGGTACGCCGGGAAACCGGCGATGGGTCGGACATCTTGCCTCCAGACATGACAACGTTGTCAGATGGCGGGGTCTGTGACAACGTTGTCAGATGGTGGCCCTATGTTTCCCGAGAGTCAAGGGTCCGAGTCCATCGTGATTCCCCGAACACGTTCCGCATCTGTTCCACTTCGGACATCGACGCGCGGGAGGACCGCCGAGGTCACTCCGCCTGCGCGCTCAGCCCGTCCAGGGCGACAGCGAGGACGTGATCGCGCTGGTCGGCGCGGGGAAAGTGCCCGGAGGCGATGGCGCTGGCCAGGCGCATGACGTCGTCGATCGTCACGTCGGCGCGCACCTCGCGCGCCCGCTGGGCCCGCTCCAGCAGCGGCCCACCGGCGGCGTAGAGCGCCCGCCGGCACTCCAGGTAGGCGGTGGACTCCCGGTTCAGGCCGGCGGCCAGCGGTTGCTTCGCCCCGATGTACTCCACGAAGCGCCGCAGCCACGCGTACAGGCCGTCGCGGGGGGCGAGATTCTCGGCCTCCCCGGCCGTCGCGCACACCGCCTCGACCTCGGTGACGTAGACGTTCTCGATCAGCACCTCCCGGGTCGGGAAGTTGCGGTAGAGCGTCGCGATGCCCACCCCGGCGCGGCGGGCGATCTCCTCCAGCGGAGCCTCCGCGCCCTGCTCGGCGAAGGCGACCCGGGCAGCCGCCAGGATCGCGTCGTAGTTGCGGGCGGCGTCGGCCCGGTGCGGGCGAGCCACGCGCAGGTGGGTGAGGGCCGTCACGATGCCGATGTCTCCCAGCGCTGGCAACCGGAGGCTGGCTATCACTAGAGTGATAGTGCGCCTCCACTTATTCGGAGGTCTTCTATCAGTCTAGGCCGAAAGAAGGCGGACCATGTCCCCGACTCCCGCTTCCCGTCGCGGGATCGCCCTGGCGCTCATCCTCGGCTCGCAGCTGATGATGACGCTGGACACCTCGATCATCACGACCGCACTACCGCACGTGCAGCGGCAGTTCGGCTTCTCCCAGTCCGGGCTCTCCTGGGTGCAGAATGCCTACGTCCTGGCGTTCGGCGGCCTGCTCCTGCTCGGCGCCCGAGCCGGTGACCTGCTCGGGCGCCGCCGCGTCTTCCTCGCCGGGATCGCCCTGTTCACCGCGGCGTCCCTCGCCGCCGGCATCGCCCCGAGCGGAAGCTGGCTGATCACCGCCCGCGTCGTGCAGGGCCTCGCCGCCGCGCTCGCGGTGCCCTCCACGCTCGCGCTGCTGGTCGCCGACCACCCCCAACCGGGGGCCCGAGCCAGAGTGATCGCCCTCTACAGCGCGGTCATCGGCGCCGGCGGCAGCGTCGGCATCGTCATCGGCGGCGTCTTCACCGACCTGCTCTCCTGGCGCTGGGGAATGCTCGTCAACGTGCCGATCGGCATCGCCATCGCGCTGCTCGCACCACGGTTCCTGGTCGAGACCGAACGCCGCTCCGGCACGTTCGACCTCGGCGGGGCGCTGACCTCCACCGGCGGCATGACGGCCCTGGTGTACGGCTTCATCCAGGCCGCAGCCGCCGGCTGGAGCGCACCGGGCACCGTTGTCTCGTTGAGCCTCGGCGCCGTCCTCCTGACCGCCTTCGTGCTGATCGAACACCGGGCACCACAGCCCATCACCCCGCTGCGACTCTTCCGCAGCCTGGAGCGCTCCGGGGCGTACGCCGGGCGGATCCTCATCGTCGGCGCGACCTTCTCCACCTTCTACTTCCTCAGCCAGTACCTCCAGGAGGTGCTGCACCTCAGCGCCCTCCAGACCGGCTTCGCGTACGTGCCCATCACCGGCATGTTCTTCGCCATGGTGTACGCCATCCGACCCATGCAGAACCGGCTCGGCCGACCCCTCCTGCTGGTGGCGTCCCTCGTTCTCGCGCTCGTCGGCATGGCGTGGCTGTCGCGCATCTCGACCGGCTCCAGCTACTTCCCGGACGTGCTGCTGCCCCTGCTGGTGATCGGAATCGGCCAGGGCCTCGCCATCATCCTGATGACCCAGGGCGGCGTCGCCGGAGTCGAACCGCAGGACGCCGGCGCCGCGTCCGGCCTCGTCAACGTCGCCCATCAACTCGGCGGCTCACTCGGCATCGCGATCCTCACCATCGCGTACACCCGTGCCAGCTCCGCCACCGACCCGACGGCGGGTTTCCACGCGGCCTTCACCGGCGCGGACGTCTTCTTCCTGATCGCCCTGGCCCTCGCCGTCGTCGTGGCCGTCGCGGGCCGCCGCGCCGCCCGGCTGGCCGCTCTCCCCACCACCTGACCGTCGCTCGCGGCGCCCCGGACCGCGAGGGCAGCGGGCGAATGGCGGTGCCGGGGCGTCCGTCGACCACCTGGCCCGCTGGCGACCGCACGGTCAGCTCGCCGGCCCGGTCTCGGGGCCCTGGGCTGCAGGGCCGTAGAGGTTGGCGCGCTGCCTTTGGAACTGATGCCGCAAACGAATCAGACCGAAGGCCCGCCGCTTCCCCCGCCCGGCTGGAAGCCCGCAGTCGGCAGCGCCCCCGTCGGTGATGCCGCAAACGATTCAGCTCCAAAGGAGCCGACCAACACCTCCGCGCCCCGCGACGCGGCGGCGGATCGGAGGCCACGGCGGCGGACCCCGTTGATCCAGCGACGCCGCGAGCACCGCGGTACTCGTCGGTCAGCTCGCCGGCCCGGTCTCGCGGCGGCCGGGGTCCCGAGGGTGGTACTCGGGGCGGAGCTTCGCGCTCGCGAACGCCGACTTCACCGCCGCCGAGAGCGCGGCGATGTCGTACGCGCCGTGGTGCCGCCGGCCGTTGATGAAGAAGGTCGGTGTGCCGGTGACGCCGCTGAGGTCGGCCGAGTCGACGTCCTCGGCGATCCGGTCCACGCCCATCCGCTTCACCATGTGCTCCCGGAACCCGTCGAGGTCCAGGCCGAGCTGTTCGGCGTAACCGAGCACGTCGGTGGGGTTGAGAGCGTCCTGGTGGGCGAGCAGCAGGTCGTGCATCTCCCAGAACGCGCCCTGCTCCCCCGCCGCCTCGGCGGCCTCGGCGGCGAGTTGGGCATGCGGGTGGACGTCGGTGAGCGGCAGGTGCCGCCAGACGTACCGGACGTTGGCGAAGTCCGCCAACAGCTCTCGGACCACCGGCTCGGCCTGCCCGCAGTAGGGGCACTCGAAGTCGCCGTACTCCACCACCGTCACCGGCGCCTCAAGCGGCCCCCGCATGTGGTCGCGATCCGCGTCGACAGGCAGCATCAGGTCGACGATCCCCTCGGTGACGCCCAGCAGCGCACGGGTCCGCCGCGCCGGCGAGAGCCGTCCGACGGAGCGGAACACCAGCCAGGTGACGAGTGACGCGCCGAGCGTCGCCACGAGGATGCCGAACTTCGCCTCGTCCAGGGCCGGGCCGCTCAGGGCATGAGTGGCGATCAGGAGCGCGACGGTGAACCCGATGCCGGAGATCGTGCCGACCCCCGCGACGGCAACCCAACCGACGGGCGGCCGGAACCGGTTGCCGCTGAGCCGGGTCACCAACCACGCGGTGGCCACGATCCCGGCCGGCTTGCCGACGACGTACGCGACAACGACCCCGATCGTGACCGGAGAGGTAACGGCCCTGGCCAGCAGGTCACCGTCGATGACGATGCCGGCGTTTGCCAGCGCGAAGAGCGGCACCACCACGTAGCTCGCCAACGGGTGGTAGAGCGTCTGCAACCGCTCGTTGGGCGACAGCGCCGAGGTGAGCCCGGCCCGGGCCATCCGGGCGAGCTGCGGGGTGGGCTGTTCCCGGAAGAGGCGGAACTGGTCGCTGGCCCGCTGCAGGTCGCCTCGGCCGGGAGCGTAGGCGTAGGTCAGCAACCCCATCACCAGACCCACAGCTACCGGGTCGACACCGGACATCGAGACGGCGAGCCAGGCCGCCACCCCGAGCAGCGCGTAGACCGGCCCGAACCGCACCCCGCAGCCCCGGACGAGCAGCACCACGCCGAAGATCGCCGCCGCGACGATCAGCGCCGTCAGCGAGGGGTGATGCGGGTACGCGATGGCCAGCACCGCGATCGCCACCACATCGTCGACGACGGCGACGGTCAGCAGGAAACCCCGCAGCCGTTCCGAGAAGCGTGGCCCGAAGACTGCCAGCGCCCCGAGCGCGAGCGCCGTGTCGGTGGCCATCACCGCGCCCCAGCCCGCCGCCGTGGTGTGCCCGGCGTTGATGGCGAGGTAGATCGCGATCGGCACCAGCATGCCGCCGACCCCGGCCAGCATCGGCAACGCCAGGCGACGCCGCTCCCGCAACTCGCCGATGTCGAACTCGCGGCGCAACTCCAGCCCCGCGACCAGGAAGAAGAACGTCATCAGGCCGCTGTTGACCCAGAAACGCACGTCGTGTGACACGCGCCAGTCCCCGAGCTGGATCGAGAATGAGGTCTCCCAGACCGACTCGTACGACGACACGTGCAGGTTGGCCCAGACCAGGGCCACCACCGCGGCGATCAGCACCACCCGCGCGCCGCCGGTCTCGGTACGCAGGAACGAGCGCAGCGGGGCGTCGAACCGCCTGTCCCAGATGGTTCGGGCGGACCACCCCCGCTGCGTGTTGTCGCTCGTCACGGGGACAATCTTCGTCGACCGGACCGTCACGTGGTTCGGATTGCTACTCCTCCGCGCCAGTAGGACACCGAGCGCGGCGCCGAGGCCGGTGCCTCAGAGGGGCGGGGCGACGATCCGACGCCGGTCCTCGCGGGTCGGCCAGAGGTTGGTCACCTTGCTGACGATCGCCGTGCGGGTCATAAGCACGCCTCGCCCCCCTGCGTCGATCTTGCAGTTTCGGTCGTCGATATGCGGGGCTATGCGTCATTAGTCGCGACAGTATGTGCAAGATCGCGGCTGACTCGGTCGATCATGGAGTTGTGGTGCCCGGTTTGGCGGTGTAACGAGCGCTTTGTTCCCCACCACAACTCCATGATCGGCGAGGCGGCACGGGTTGACGCACCGCCCGCTCGGCCTAGCGCAAAGTTTGTTGGCATTCACTTTGTGGGCATGCACGCAGCGCCACCGGTTGGTAGCGTGCCGGTGATGTCGCCGGTTGCCGCCGGCAGTGGTCCCCTGGGGAGGGTCGACGTGTGGGCGGACGACGCTGCGCTCGACGCGGCGGAGCGCCGGCTCGACGAGTGGGAAACGTCGCTCGCCGAGCGGGCGGAGCGAGCCAAGACTCTGTCGGCGACGATGCGGGATCTGACCGGCACCGCTCACAACGCCGACCGGACTGTCGACGTCACAGTCGACTCGACTGGCCTGCTGATCGACCTACGGCTCGACGAGCGCATCCGACAACAACCCGCTGCGCACACCGCTCGGCAGATCCTGGACACCACCGCTGCCGCGCGCTCCGACCTGTTCCGACAGGTCAGCGACGCAGCCACGGAGTCATTTGGCGACGACGCGAGCGCCCAGGCCATCATCGACTCGTACCGTAGCCGGCTTTTCCCCGGCCAGAGATCGAACGATGCCCGCCGGTGACGGCATCCAGGTCGACCCGGACGACCTGACCGCCCACGCCGCACGCCTCGATCGCTGTGCCAGCAGCCTCGACACCGCCCAGCACGCTGGCCAACACGTCCGGTTGGGCGCCGACGCCTACGGGCAGCTCTGCGCGATGATGCCGGTGCTGCTCGACGGCCTGCAGCGGACCCTGGTCGACGGCATCGGCGCTGCCGCCGCGTCGGTACGGGACACTGCTGGCAAGCTGCGGGTCGGCGCGGACCGCTACCGAGGCTCCGACGCCCGCGCCAAGCAACTACTCGACGGGGTGCGGCGGCACAGGTGACGTCGAACCCGCTCGTCGCCGCCGCTGCGGACACCCCGCCCAGCGCCTGGGCGGGCGTGTGGATCTGCGAGGACATCGAACTCATCGCGCAGGGCGTCCGCACCGGTAGTTGGATCGACGGCAGCCTCGGCGTCGTGAGCGCCGGCCTGGACGCCCTCGCCTTCGTCTCCGACCCGGTCGGCGCCCTCCTCCAGTACGGGATCGCCTGGCTCATCGAACACGTCAAGCCGCTCAGCGAAGCGCTGGACTGGCTCGCCGGCGACCCCGCGCAGATCACCGCACACGCGCAGACCTGGCGCAACGTCGCCGTATCGCTCCGCGACGACGCCGCCGAACTGGCTCGCGCCGTCCGCACCGACGTCGCAGCTTGGGGCGGCAGTGCCGGCCCCGCCTACCGGGCCTGGGCCAACGAACAGCAACAGGCCATCACCGGCCTCGCCCAGGGTGCCGACACCATGGCCGCGATCACCGAGGGCGCCGCCGGCCTGGTGGCCGCCGTCCGACTCCTGGTCCGCGACGCCATCGCCACCTGCGTGTCCCGCATCATCGTGTACGCGGGCGAACTCCTCATCACCGGCGGGCTGGCCGCGCCGCTGGTCGTGGAGCAGGTCACGACGCTGGTGGCGTCGTGGGGGGCGCGGATCGCGCGGTTGTTGCGCGGGCTGCTGGCCAGCCTGCGACGGCTGATTCCGGAGATGCGCCGGCTCGGCGACCTCATCGAGAAACTCAAGCAAGCGCTGGGGCGACTCCAGAAGCAGCCACCCGCCCCACAGAAGCCCGACGGCCCCGAGCCGACGAAAATTCCAGGCGATTCCAGCCGACCGGACTTCACCAAGGCCGAGATCGACGCAAGGAAGATCACCGCCTACGCCATGAACCCGGACCACCCTGTCGGCAAGAACAAGTACCGCGTCATTAACTCCACCACCGGCCTCGGGCCGGACGACGCCGACGTGATCATGCAGCAGATCCGCGAAGGCGTCGTCGCTGGCACGCCTTTGCTGGGCAAGGCCGACGAGTTCGGCCAGCGGTGGAACGTCGACCTACCCCTGACCGGGCCGGGTGGCACGGTCACCGTCCGCACAGCCTGGATACTGGAGAATGGATTCTCTTCACCTCGGATGGTGACCATCTCGTTTCCGCCCAAGGAAGGGTGACATGTTGGAGCTGTACGACGTGGTTGAGCTCCGGGAAGCCGTTCCGGGAGAACAACTGCCTGCCGGGGCAGTAGGAACGGTCGTTCATGTCTTCAACGGCCCCCCGCCTGCGTACGAGGTCGAGTTCGCCGACGCCGATGGCCGCACCACCGCAATGGTCACGCTCCGGGCCGACCAGGTAGTACACCGAGGCGAGTAGTTGATCGGTGCGTCACGTACCGTCGCAGATCGCGATAATGCTTCACCAGTCCGGAGACGCCGGGTCAGCGGCGTAGGCGGCGGGAGCAGGCACCGTCGTGGCCGTCGCGGAGCAGGCAGCGCCGGCCGCCTGCCATCCGCAGGTCGCAGAAGGCCCGGTGCCGGACGAGCTGATGGTCCTCTTCGGAGACGGTGGTCTCCCCCGGATCGGTCATCGGCAGCACCAGCATCCAACGGCCGATGACCCGGGCTAGGCGTTGCGCGGCGGGCAGGTCGGTGGCGACCACGGGCAGGTGGATGACGTACCGCTGGCTCATCGGTCCTGGTCCCGCTCGTTGCGGGCGGGGGCCTGATCGGTCTGCCAGCGACGCAGCCCGGCCTTGATCCGGGCGGTCTCACGGCGACTCTCGGCGAGAGCGGCGTAGACGGCGGCCGTGTCGACGGCGACCCGGTCGAGGAAGGCATACACGTCGTCGGGGTTCAGACCGCGACGTCCGAAATCGACCGGCGCGAAACGGCGCTCGCGCACCTGCCACGGCAACAGACTGGTGTACAGGGCGGAGCGGTAGGTCCCACCGCCGCTCGGCGGTTCCGGTCGCTGGTTTCTGGCGTTCATGTCTGCCTGCCTTCCTGATCGGAGGGGCGAGGGGTGTTCGGGGAAGCCCGGCGGCCGTTCGGGGGGACCGGACGGCCGCCGCGCTGTGACCAGCCTGCGACAGTCCGCAGCGGAAACGCCCTCGAATACAGCCGGCAGAAGATCTGGCGCCTCGAATGCGGCCAGGGATCGGTCCGGGTGCTCGACGTCAAGGCGATGTGCGAGCTGTACGGGGTGTCGCCCGAGATGACCGAGGCGATGCGCGGGCTGGCCGTGGAGACGAAGTCGAAGGGCTGGTGGCACGCGTACGGCGATGCGGTGCCGAACTGGTTTGAACTGTACGTGGGCCTGGAATCGGCAGCCTCTCACCTTCGCGAGTATGGCGAAAACTTGATCCCCGGACTGCTTCAGACCCGTGCCTATGCACTCGGTCTTTTCCGACCCACGAGCCGGTTGAGCATTGAGGAGCGCGAGCGGGCGGTTGAGGTGCGGCTGCAGCGTCAGATCCTGCTCACTCGTCGGCTTCCACAGCCGCCGCACCTGGATGCCGTTCTCTCTGAAGCGGTGCTACGCCGTGTCGTCGGCGGCCCGACCGTGATGAGTGAGCAGCTCTCTCGCCTGCTCGAGGCATCGGAGCTGCCCAACGTGTCGGTTCGTATTGTGCCGCTCGCGGCAGGGCCACATCCCGGTGCGGTCGCAGGATCCTTCGTGCTCTTGGACTTCCCGGCCACGAAGGGCGGGCGAGCCGCACCGGAACCGTCGGTCGTCTACAGCGAGTCGCTGACCGGGGCGCTCTACCTCGACAAGCCAGACGAGCTTCGGGCCTATGAAGACGTCTGGAAGGGTCTGGATGCGCTCGCCCTCGGTCAGGCAGACTCAAGGGACATGATCAAGCGAATCGTCGGGGAGATGCGGCATGACTGACCTGACCGGCGCCGTCTGGCGCAAGAGCACCCGCAGCGGCGACAACGGTGGCAACTGCGTCGAGGTCGCCACCAACCTCCCTGGCACTGTCGCCGTCCGCGACTCGAAAGATTCCACCGGACCGCTTCTTACCTTCACCGCCCGGGCCTGGACCGACTTCATCTCGGCTGCCAAACGTGGAGGACGGGTCAGCTGAGGTCCGCTTCGCCTTGGCACGAGTTCAGCGGCCTGACTCATGCGGTCGGCGCGGCGTCAGCCGACATCGACCGCATGCCAATTGCGCGTCTGGGAGTTGCACGTCGATGACTGACGTCAACCGAGTCCGCCTATTAGCAGCGGTCAATAATTGTCCGACCAACGACAGAGTCCATTTGAGCCGGATAGCTGACAGGACCATTCCTAGACCACCGCGCTAATCTGCCTTCGGCGGTTCTTCTGAAACACGCGGCTACCCCGAAGGAGAATTTTATGTTCATCGTGGCGACGCAGGATCCGAATACCCGAGGCCAGTCCGCAGGGCCCGATTCGGGAGCGGCTGCCTGGGGTGCCCTCCTGCCCATCGACGCCGGGCTCACGCAGGCCGAGGCGGATCGACAGTTGGCCACCTATCTGGCCGGGGTGCAGGCGGGCGAGCCGCTGTGCATCCGCGCGCACGGCAACGACGAGGAGATCGGTGACGCCGAGGCCGGTGCCAAAGACTGGGGCTGGACCTACAAGAAGCTGGCCAGAATGCTGGCCACCCACCTGACCGCCACCCCGAGCGTCGTCCTGATCCGGTCGTGCGCCGAAGAGGTGACCAACTTCCCCACTCAAATGGCGGTCCGTTTGGAGTCGAACTGGCCGGGCGCGAACCACCTCGACGGGGTCGTCATCTACGGCTACAACACTTCTGTCAATATCAGCACACCCGTCCCCTCCCCGCAGCAGCTGACCAAGAACGTCCAGATACAGCCGGTCATCGTCTCGCTGTGACCAGTGGCCGCACCTAGCAATTCCTCCCGTACGGCGATTTCACTCAGCATTTTGGGCTACCTCGCGTCGAGCTGGCGCATTCGCTCGTGCGGTGCCTCAGTACCGGGGTGGGCGTGGCGACTGCTTGGTACGCCTTCGCCGGCGGTGCCCGCAGCAACAGCTGGCCCGCCGAAGGCGTTTGGCCTCGTGGCCACACGGACGTCGGGGCCGCACTTGCAGTCCGATGCAGGGGCCAAACGGCGGGTGACTCGTCGACTGTTCTCACGCGAGACTCGTGCAGTGACTCATCCCGATCCCTATCAACAGTGGCAACTGGCGCCGACCGAGCGCCTACCAGTTCCGGTTGCTCAGCAACATCCCACTTCGATCCCGACGCAGCCGGTGTACGTCGGACCCCAGGCGGTGCTCGTACCTCAGAAGTCTGCCGGTGCTGCCGTCGCCCTTGAGCTGATCCTGGGCCTCTTCGGCATCTTCGGTGTGGGCAACCTGTATGCAGGCCGAACGGCCTACGGCGTGATTCTGATGCTGTCCTTCTGGGGGCTCTTCTGGATCAATTTCTTCCTTCTCTTCATTTTCGTCGGCATCGTGACAATGCCCCTGACTTGGATCGCATACCTGGTCCTAGGACCCCTGCTTGCAGCCCGTGGCGTCGAGCGACACAACACCAGCGTTGTCGCCGCCACCCACGCCGCGATCACGCACTCGTACTGAGCTCGCATGCGCCCTCGTGGCCGTGCGTGATTTCAAAGACACTGCTGGTGCGCGGGTCTGCGATGCTCCACGCCATGGACGACCTGACGGCCCGCGTACGGGCATTCGCGGAGGAACGGGACTGGCAACAGTTCCACACGCCCAAGAACCTGGCCATGGCGCTCGCTGGTGAAGTCGGTGAGCTGATTGCCGAGTTCCAGTGGCTCACGCCGGAGCAGTCTGCGGCGGTCATGTCTGACCCGGACGCGGGTGGTCGGGTGAGGGCCGAGATCGGCGACGTCATGATCTATCTGACTCGGCTCGCCGACGTGCTCGGCGTCGACCTGGTGGAGACGGCTCTGACCAAGCTCGAGGATTCGGCTCGCCGCTACCCAATTGAGCAGGCTCGCGGCTCGGCGGCGAAGCGGTAACCGCAGGCGGCGTCGACATGGCGCTCAGTTGATCTCTTCGCTACAGTCCATCACGTAGAAGCGCGTTACGACGGGCTTTCGGCGGTTGCCGGACACGCCCCCCATGCGCACGATCACTTCGTGCTGCCCGGGGGCAAGTGTTGTCAGCATTCCGCATGTCTGCCGATGGTCTGCTGCGCCTGAGCGGCACCGGCATGCTCGCAGACCGGGCCGTGGAGCAGATCGGTCGCAACGTGAGCCCGGCAGAACGTCGTCCTGGTCGCACAGCCTGGCGGTGCTGGGGCAGGATCTCGCCGACGCGGGCCTGGGCCAGGTGGAGATGCTGGTCGAGTACCAGTTGCCGCTGACCAGCAAGCGGGTGGATGTGGTGCTTGCCGGTGTGGATCCCCGGACGTCCGACGATTCCTTCATCGTCGTCGAGTTGAAGCAGTGGTCCTACGCCGAGTCCCATGAAGGTTCGGACACCCTGGTGGCGGTGGAGCACGCGAGTGGCCCACGGCTCCACCCTGGTGTCCAGGTTGAGCTTTATTGCGAGTACCTGACGGATTTTCTCGGCATCCTCGCCGAGCAACAGAACCCGGTCCGTGGAGCGGCGTACCTGCACAACGCGACCGACCGCGACATCCGTGATCTGTTCGATCGTCAGGCGACCGAGCAGAGCCGGATCTTCACCAAGCAACGGCGGGGCCAGTTCCTCGATTATCTACGTACCCACCTCGCCCCGGCCTCCGGCGCTGGCGCGGCTGACCGTTTCCTCACCAGCTCGGTTCGGCCCAGCCGGCACCTGCTGCGGTACGCCACCCAGGAGCTGAAGGATCGGTCGCGCTTCACGCTGCTGGATGAGCAGCGTGTGGCGTACGAGTTGGTGTTGCACGCCGTGGAGAAGGCGCAGTCGGCGGACCGTAAGACGGCCCCTGGAGACGACCTCGGCTGACGACGGGTTGGGTTCGGCAGTACGACACGTGCGAAAGCGCTCGCCACCCGGTGCCAACTCGTCAAGTGTTCTGAGCGAGCAGGTCAGCGCGACAGGTCCGGTGGCTTATGGTGAGAAACCGGGCGGTCCCCCGATGCCCGATGCCCGGTGGGCTGGTGCCCGGTCGGGGCCGTGGGATTCACGCTGTTCAGCCGGAGGGTGGACCGATGATTGAGAACGCCCGCGGCGTCGACGACTGCTGAGATGGACTGGGCCGGATGGGCGTTGTTCGGGTTGGTCGCCACCGCGGCGCTCACCGCATCGATGATCACCGCTCAGATGGCCGGCCTCACGCGGCTCGACCTTCCCCTGGTGCTCGGGACCTTCGTCACCGACGATCCCGACCGGGCGCGGGTCGTCGGGTTCTTCCTCCACCTCTGCGCCGGTCAGGGGTTCGCCCTCGGTTACGCGGCCACGTTCGCACTCTTGCACCGTGCCACCTGGTGGATCGGGGTGCTGCTCGGGATTCTGCACGTCGGGATCGCGCTGACGGTGATTCTCCCGCTGCTTCCTGGTGTCCACCCGCGTATGGCGTCGCAGCGGGCGGGCCCGGCCAGTACGGCGCTGCTGGAACCGCCCGGGCTGTTCGCCCTCAACTACGGCATCCAGACGCCCCTGGTCACGGCTGTCGTCCACGTCATCTACGGGGCCTTTCTCGGGCTGCTCCTCCACGCCAGGTGACCCGCGCCCGACCGTTGTCCCCGCCCGACGCACGCTGTTCGCCGGCGCGGCTCGTCACGGAGCGATCTCGATGACTGATGGGCCACCGATCAGCGACTACGGTCTGCTGGGCGACACTCGCACCGCCGCGTTGGTCGCGAGTGACGGCGCGATGGACTGGCTCTGCGTACCACGTTTCGACGGCGATCCCCTGTTTGGCCGACTGGTCGGGGGCACGGAAGCCGGTACGTTCCGGGTCGGTCCGGCCCGGCCGGCCACTGTCGTCGAACGACGGTACCGGCAGCACACCGCCACCCTGGAGACCACCTGGGCGGTCGGCAGCGGTCGGCTCCGTCTCACGGAGGCGATGGTGGCCGAGGTCAGCGGTCGGCTGCTGCCCACGACCCTGATCGTGCGACGGCTGTCGGTCGAGCAGGCAGCGGTCGACGCGGTGGTGGAGTTCGATCCCCGCCTTGGCGCACGGCACCGCCGGCCGCGAACCCACCGCCGGCGCCAGGCCCTCGTGTGTGAGTGGGGGGCGCTTGCGGTCGCGCTCGACAGCACGCCCACGTTCAGGATCGAACCGGGTCGGCCCACGACGATCACGGTCAGACCAGACCGTCCGGTCACCCTCGTGCTGGCAGTGGCCCACCGCGAACCGTTGATCCACGTCGAGCCGACGGCCGCCTGGGAACTGCTCATCGAGGACGAGGCTCGATGGCGGGCCTGGACAGCGGAAATCGACGAGCGGCTGCCTTTCCGCGAACACGTCGTACGGAGCCTGCTCACTGTGCGGCTGCTGACCTACTCGCCCTCGGGAGCGCCGGTGGCCGCACCCACCACGTCATTGCCCGAGGATCCCGGTGGGGAACGAAACTGGGACTACCGCTATGTCTGGCCCCGGGACGCCAGCATCGGCGTCAGCGCCTTCCTCAGCGTCGGCAAGACCGACGAGGCCCGCGGTTTCCTCGCGTGGCTGTTGCACGCCAGCCGGTTGCAACGGCCACGCCTGCCTGCGCTGCTCACCCTTCACGGCA
Organism: Micromonospora sp. NBC_00330; assembly: GCF_036136635.1. Lineage (NCBI taxonomy): Bacteria > Bacillati > Actinomycetota > Actinomycetes > Micromonosporales > Micromonosporaceae > Micromonospora > Micromonospora sp. NBC_00330. The sequence goes on along the minus strand of NZ_CP108012.1, from coordinate 1,750,421 downwards.
GGCAGGTACCAGCGGAACGGGAGCTGTCCGGTTGGCCCGGCTACCGCGACAGCCTTCCGGTACGGGTGGGCAACGGTGCCGCCGGTCAACACCAGCTCGACGGCTACGGCTGGGTGATTGACGCCGCCTGGGCGTTCGCTCACGCCGGGCACCGCCTCTACTCCGAGACGTGGCGGGCAGTGCGCGGTTTCGCCGACGTGGTCGCCGATTGTTGGCAGGAGCCCGACGCCGGCATATGGGAGGTACGGGAACCCGACCAACACGTCCATTCCAAGCTCATGGGCTGGCTCGCCCTGGACCGCGCCCTGGCCATCGCCGACACGCACCCCCTGCGGGACCGCCAACGTCGACGCTGGCAGAAATCCCGAGATGCCATCGTCGCCGAGGTCCGGAAGCACGGCTTCGACCCGACGGCGGCCAGCTACGTCCGCAGCTACGGCTCCCAGGATCTCGACGCGGCCCTGCTCGTCCTGCCGTTGCTCGACATGGACCGGGCCGAGTCACCCCGGGTGCGCGGCACCATCGACGCCATCCGGGACAGACTGTCCGGCGGCGGTCCACTGCTCTACCGCTACCCACCCGGACGTGACGGCCTTCCCGGCACCGAGGGCGCGTTCCTGCCCTGCTCATTTTGGCTCGTTCAGGGCCTTGCCCGCACCGGGCGTCGCCGCGAAGCCGTCGAGCTGTTCCGGGCCATGGTCGACCACGCCAGCCCACTTGGCCTCTACGCCGAAGAGTTGAACCCGGCGACGGGTGCCCACCTCGGCAACTACCCCCAGACGCTGACCCATGCCGCGCTCGTCCAAGCCGCACTCGCCATCCGAGACGCCCCCACGTGCGGGTAGGGTCCCAATCATGACGATTCCGCACCTGACGGCAGGCGACGGCACCACTCTGCCGGCGATCGGGCTCGGTACGTACCGGCTGAACGGCTCGGCGGGTGTCGACGCGATCGGTCAGGCGATCCGGGCCGGCTACCGGTTGATCGACTCGGCGGTGAACTACGAGAACGAGGGCGCTGTCGGCCGGGCGGCCCGTTCGGCCGCTGACGTGGGGGACGAGCTGGTCGTCACCTCGAAGCTGCCGGGGCGGCACCACCGCTACGACGAGGCGCTGACCACTATCGAGGAGAGTGTGTTCCGCACCGGCCTCGACCGGGTCGACCTGTACCTGATCCACTGGCCGAACCCGAAGGTCGACCTGTACGTGCAGGCGTGGCGGGCGCTGATCGAGGCGCGGGAGCGTGGGCTGGTTCGGCACATCGGGCTCTCCAACTTCCTGCCCGAGCACATCGAGCGGCTGGTGGCCGAGACCGGTGTCGCCCCGGTGGTCAACCAGATCGAGGTGCACCCGTACTTTCCGCAGCAGGAGGCGCTCGACTACCACCGGGAGCACGGCATCCTGGTGCAGGGTTGGAGCCCGCTCGGCCATGGCAACGACCTGCAGCAGCATCCCGTCGTCGTGGAGATCGCGACCGCGCACGGCGTCAGCCCGGCGCAGGCGATTCTCGCCTGGCACGTGGCCCGTCAGGTGATTCCGCTGCCCAAGGCCGCCTCCCCGCAGCGGCAGGTCGAGAACCTGGACGTCTTCGGTATCAAGCTCACCGACGCGCAGGTCGAGGCCATCACCGCGCTGGGCCGCCCGGACGGGCGTCTCGCGGACCAGGACCCGGCGGTGTACGAGGAGTTCTGACGGACCCGACCCGCTGACGGTCGGTGGGGTGATCGATGCGTGCGAGTGCGGTCAGCCGTGGGGAGAGAACTCGGCACTCTGGACGTACTCCATTGCCTTGGCGAAGTCGGGGTCGTCGAGCCGTCGGCCCATCTCCTCCTCGGTGGGCTCCGCCACGCGCTGGTGGATCCACCACAGGTTGCCGAGCGGGTCGCGGAAGCGGCTGACCCGGTCGCCCCAGAAGAGCTCGGTCGGCTCGGTGACGACGTTCGCTCCGCGTTCGACGGCCCGGCGGAGCACCTCGGCGTCGTCGGCGACGTAGAGCCGGAGGAAGGCGGGCGTGGCCGGCCAGTGGGGCTTGTCGAACATCATCACGACCGAGTCCCCGATACGGACCTCGGCGTGGCCGATCACCCCGTCCACCTCCATTCGGGCCAGTTCGGTGGCGTCGAAGACGCCGACGATGAAATCGATCAGCGCGCCCGTCTTTCCCGGCGAGATGATCCAGGGGGTCACGGTGTGGTAGCCGTCGGGAACAACCTTCATCGGTCCGTCTCCTCATTCGGGTGCGGCGTCCGCGCACTCAGATGGGCGACGGTAGACCCGATCTAGGCTGGTAACTGTCCTAGATCGGGACCCATCATGGGAGCATGCGCGACACGCCGGCCCGCCTGTTACGACTGCTCTCCCTTCTCCAGACACCCCGCGAATGGCCCGGCAGCGAACTCGCCGAGCGTCTCGCGGTGACCCCGCGGACCGTGCGCCGCGACATCGACCGGCTGCGGGAACTCGGCTACCCGGTCCAGGCCAGCCTGGGCACGCTGGGCGGCTACCGGCTGGTCGCGGGTAAGGCGATGCCACCGCTGCTGCTCGATGACGAGGAGGCGGTGGCCATCGCTGTCGGCCTGCACACCGCAGCCCGGCAACCGGTCGCCGGCATCGCCGAGGCATCGGTGCGGGCGCTGGCCAAACTGCAGCAGGTGCTGCCACCTCGGCTGCGTCGCCACGTCGGCACCCTCACCGCGGCCACCGTGTCGTCGACAGCGGCGGCGGTGTCGCTCGTCGATCCGGCGCAGCTCATCGTCCTCGCGGCGGCGGCCTCGGCACACGAGCGGGTCCGCTTCGACTACCGCGACGGCGACGGCGGCGTCAGCCGGCGGCTCGTCGAACCGCACCGGCTCGTCGTGGTGGGCCGTCGTTGGTACGTCGTCTCCTACGACAACGAGCGCGAGGACTGGCGCACGTTCCGCGTCGACCGCATCGAACACGCCACCACAACCGGGGTACGGGTGGCGCCCCGCGCGCTACCGACCGACGACGCGTCCGCGTTCGTGACCGACCAGTTGCACAGCCTGGCACCGGTCTTCCGGGCGGTGGCGACGCTCGCGGTGCCGGCCGAGCAGGCGGCTGCCCGCCTGGGCGACCACGCCGGAGAGCTGGAGCCGCTCGACGACGCGTCGTGCCGATGGCGCAGCCCGGAAGACACCGTCGACTGGCTCGCCTTCCGGCTCACACTGCTCGGGTGCGACTTCACCGTTCACGAACCGGTGGAGTTGGTCGACCATCTGCGTCGGCTCGCTGACCGCGTCATCCGCAGCGTGGCTGTGCCGGAAACGGGCGGGCGGACGCGGTGATGGGTGCCATGACTCTGGGGTATGGATTTACCGCTGAGTCATGACGCCCACCACCACGTCCGCCGCCGACCGGCGCGAGCGTCATCCCACCGGTCCGAGGGAAGCCCTAGACGAGCCCTCCGAGGGCCGGGTCGCTGATGCTGTCCTTGCCGTTCTCGACATGACCCGCGCAGCGGTACGCGAAGTCGGCGTCACCAGCGACGGCAACAGTCAGGTCGTACCAGCCGTGGGTGCGGGCGAGCGCCCACGTGACCCGCTCGGTCTCGCCGGGTCGCAGCGACACCTTGACCGGTCGGGCGTTGTACCCGTCGCGGACGGTCACCTCGACCCGCTTCGACAGCCGGTTCTCGAGCGTGAGGGCGAGCTTGTAGTCGTGCTCGTCGTAGGCGGGGGTGACGTCGACGTGGGACCGGCCATCGGTGAACCGGCGGAAGAACCCGTTCGGCCCGTGCACCGACAGGTCGTACCCGGGGGTGACCGGCCAGGTGTCCGTCAGGTGCTTGCCCGGCTCGACTGTGTAACTCCGCGGGGCGTCCGCGCTGCCGGCCTGGCGGACCTGGAAGACCGCAGCGACCCCGCCGGAGTTGCGGAAGTCGATCCGGAACCCGTCGTCGCCGCGGTGCCCGTCGGCGTGCAGGGTGTACGGGATCGGCCGCGCCGGGCGTACGCCGTGCTCCTGCTTCGGCAGCCGCTGGTCCGCCGGCGGAACCGGCACCTCGTCGGGGTGCCGGACCAGCTCCTCGGGCTTGAAGTCGTCGGTGTCGGGCAGCCTGACCTCGCGCGAGCGGTTCGGGTGCCGGAAGTCGAACGCCGTGGTCAGGTCGCCGACGACGGCCCGCCGCCACGGGGTGATGTTCTTCTCGATCAGGTCCGGCCGGCCGTGCCCGAACCGCGCCTCCAAGAACTTGATCAGTGAGGTGTGGTCGAAGACCTGCGAGTTCACGTACCCGCCGCGCGTCCACGGCGAGACGATGACCATCGGCACCCGGATGCCGAGGCCGTACGGCCCGGCCGGGTGGTCGGCGTCGCCGGGGAAGATCTCGTTGGTGGTCGGCACAGTCGACTGCCCGTGCTCGCGGGTCTGCGGGGGCGTCGGCGGGACCACGTGGTCGAAGAAGCCGCCCTCCTCGTCGTACGTGATGAAGAGCGCCATCTTGCTCCACACCTCGGGGTTCGAGGCGAGGATGTCGATGACCTGCGAGATGTACCAGGAGCCGTAGGCCGGCTCCCAGTTCGGGTGCTCGGTGTACGCCTCGGGCGCGGTGATCCAGGAAACCTCCGGTAGGCGCCCCGCCTCGACGTCGGCGCGGAAGTCGGCCAGCAGCGCCTCCGGGTCGCGGCCCTGCGTCCTGACCTCGGTGCCGGTCTTGGCCCTGTCGGCCAACGGCGTTCCGGGCTGCGCGTTCTGGTACTGGTGGAAGTAGAGCAGCGAGTTGTCGCCGTAGTTGCCGATGTACGGGTCGTTCGTCCAGCCCCAGGACCCGGCGGCATTGAGGCCGGTGCCGACGTCCTGGTAGATCTTCCAGGAGATGCCGTTGCGTTCCAGCCGCTCCGGGTACGTGGACCAGTCGTAGCCCGCCTCGGCGTTGGTGATGACCGGCCCGCCGCCCTTGCCGTCGTTGCCGACCCAGCCGCTCCACATGTGGTAGCGGTTCGGGTCGGTCGGGCCCATCAGCGAGCAGTGGTAGCTGTCGCAGACGGTGAAGGCGTCGGCGAGCGCGTAGTGGTACGGCAGGTCCTGGCGGGTGTGGTAGGTCATCGCCGTGACGCCCTTGTTCGGCACCCACTTGTCGAACCGGCCGTCGTTCCAGGCGGCGTGCCCGTCGTTCCAGCCGTGCGGCGGGTCCGGCAGGAAGGTCTGGCCGAGGTCCTTCACCTCGGGGCGGAAGGGCAGCAGCTCGTCGGTCCCGTTGGGCTGGTGCCACACGTCCTTGCCGGACGGCAGTGTCGCCGGATGGGGGTCACCGAATCCGCGTACGCCGCGCATCGTGCCGAAGTAGTGGTCGAAGGAGCGATTCTCCTGCATCAGGATGATGACGTGCTCGACGTCAGTGATCGAGCCGGTCCGGTTGTTCGCCGGGATGGCGAGCGCCTTGCTGAGGTCCAACGGGAGCGCCGCGCCGATCGCGGGAACTCCCATCGCCTTGAGGAACGTACGGCGATCCACGGTGCCCATAACTCCGCCTTTGTGCGACCTGGTCGGGAAACTGGCGACCGGACGCTACCGACGACGGGTTGACGGCAGATGACAGTAGTTCGTTGCTTTTGCGACCACTCGTCGACCGGCTCTGGGCCGTTGAGGAGCACCGGTCACGCCGCCGTGGCGTCGACCCGGGTGAGCCGTCGATGCCCGCTGGGGCTCATGCCGTGCACGCGTTTGAAGGCCGCGCTGAAGCCGAACGCGTCCGCGTACCCGAGGTGACGCGCCACGGCGGCGACCGTCGCCGTCGATTCGGAGAGCATGTCGGCGGCCACTGTCATGCGCCAGTCGGTCAGGTAGGTGAGCGGCGGTTCGCCCACCAACGCGGTGAACCGTTTGGCCAGTGTGGACCGGGACACTCCGGCCTGCGCGGCCAGGCTGGACAGTGTCCACGGCCGGCCCGGCGCGTCGTGCATGGCCCGCAGCACCGGTCCGACAGTGTCGTCGCTCAGCGCGCGGTACCAGCCGGGCGCCTCGGCCTCCGGCTGGTCGAACCAGTCCCGCACCGTGCACACCAACAACCAGTCCAGCAGGCGGTCCAGCACGACCTGTCGTCCGGGCCGCCCCGCGTCGAGTTGGGCGTCCAGGTAGTCGCGCAGCGCGGCACAGTCCTGGTCCTCCGGCACGACGAGCACCGGCGGCAGCGCACCCAGCAACCGCTGGGGCACCCGACCCCGGACGTGGTAGACCCCGACCAGCAGCACGAGACGGTCACTGTGGTCCGCGCCCACCGGGTCGACCACAGCGGTCTGGCCACGCCGGACGTCCCGCAGTTCCCCGGGCTCGAAGCTCGACCGGGGCTCGGCGGAGAAGACGAACGGCGCCGGCCCGCGTACGGTGGCCGCCTCGCCGACCCGGACCAGGCGAGGCTTGTCGCTCTCCGGGTGGGAGATCCAGCCCTCGCCCCGCATCGGGACGCAGAGCGTCAGCGGGGCGCCGTCGGTGAACCGCAGCGCCCAGGGCGGCGTCAGCACCGACCGGCCGAAGGCCGCGCCCTCGGCGTGCAAGCCGCGCAGCAGATTGTCGAACGGGTCCATGTCACCGACGATAGATCGCGGAGGATGGACCGCGGACGATCGGACATGCCTGGCGTACGACAGGACATGTCCCGCCCGCGGCCGGGCGCGTTGACTCGTGGTCATGACGACTGACGCACCTTCGATACTCGTGATGGCCGGCACCGGCAAGACCGGTCGTCGGCTGGTCCAGACGCTGCGGGCGGCGGGTCGGCACCCCCGGGCCGCCTCTCGCTCCGGTGAGGTGCGGTTCGACTGGTCGCGGCGGGACACGTGGCGACCGGCCCTGGCGGGTGCCTCTGCTGTCTATCTGCTGGCGCCGGAGGACCCGGCGCTGGCCACCGACTTCGTGACTGAGGCGGTCGACTCGGGTGTCGGCCGGTTCGTGGCGCTGTCCGGCCGGGGGATCGACCGGATCGGTGACTTCTCCCCCGGCATGCTCGCCGCCGAGGAGGCGGTGCGGAAATCCGGCATCGAGTGGACGATCATCCGGCCGAACAACTTCAGTCAGAACTTCAGCGAGGACCTGTTCCGCCAACCACTGCTCGACGGTCGGCTGGCCCTGCCGATGGGTGCCACACCGGAGCCGTTCGTCGACGCCCAGGACGTCGCCGACGTGGCCGCGACGCTGTTGACGTCGCCCGGTCACCACGAACAGGTGTACGACCTGTCCGGTCCTCGTGCGCTCACCTTCGCCGCGGCGGTGGCGACGATCGCCCGGGTGACCGGCCGTTCGATCCGCTACGTGGAACTCACACCGGAGCAGTACCACGCCGAACTGCTCGCCGAGGGTTATCCGGCGGGAACGGCCACCGCGCTGAATGCCCTGTTCGCCGGGATGCGGGCGGGCCATCTCGCCGAGCCGACCGACGGGGTACGACGGGTTCTCGGACGGGACCCGCTGGACTTCGACACCTACGCCGCTCAGGCTGCGGCGGCCGGCGCGTGGTCGTAGTCGGCTCGGCGGGCGGCACGAGAGGCGGGGTGAGAGCGGCGTAACAGGTGATCTGCCCGCACACCGCGAGCACCCCGACGTACCGTGAGATCGTGCCGACGAGAGAGATACTCACCAAGGCTGACCTCGCCGAACTTCGCCGCTCGGCGCTCGGGACTGCCGATCCGCTCGGTGTCGCCGCCAACCTCGCGGAGGCCGCCGAGCAGGGCCGGCTGGAGGACCCGGACGACGCCGGGGACGCGCTGACGCTGGCCGCCGAGATCGCGGAGATCCGAGCCAGGCCCGAGGCCGCGCTGCGGTACGCGGAGCAGGCGTTGGCAGCGTACCCGTCCGGCGAAGACCCTCGGGCCGGGTTCGCCCGGGCGCTGCGGGCCCGCGCGCTGTTTCGGGCCGGCGGTCACGACGACGAGGCGATGGCGGAGCTGACGGCGTTGCGCCCGTTGCTGCTCGTGCAGCCCGACGCCCCCGCCTACGTCAGTGCCGCGCTGGACGCCGGTGGGCGTTCGGCGACCGCCGAGACGTGGCTGAGCGAGGCGGTCGACACGGTGCTCAACGAACGTGCGACCGCCGCGTCCGGGCCGGCCAGCACCGCTATCGACCCGGTGGTCGATCTCGGTCCGCCGGACGCGCCCGGTGTCACCTTCTTCCTGCTGCAACAACGGCATCGGGTACGCCGCAATCTGAACCTGCCGCACGACCGGCAGGACGACCTGGCGGACCGGTTGGAGACCCAGCTCGTGCGTCGGGCCGGGGAGCGTCGAGACGCCGAGTCGGATCTGCTCTTCTGGCCGCGGGCCGAGTTCGATCGCCTGCTCGCCGAGCACCCCGCCCTCACCGACGTGTACGGGCCGGACTGGGACGCGCACCGGGGCCGCCTGGAGACGGAGCTGGTTCGGCTGCGGGGTGCCGGTCAGGCCGGGTTGGGCGTGTTCGGCGCGACAGTGGCCGGGTTGACCGCGTTCGCCGGTCGACGTGACGGCGATCCGGCCGACGCGGCGGTCCGGGCGGGCTACGCGGCCGAGGTGTCGGCGCGGCCCAGCGCACGGATCGCCTGGCCGCCGGAGCGCAACGACGCCTGCTGGTGCGGTTCGGGCCTCAAGTACAAGAAGGACTGCCTGCCGCGCTCGCGGAGTTGATCACTGCGGCCCTGTCGCGCTGTGGTGGCCGACCTGGCCCGGAGTAGCGTCCCTGACGGCTTCGACACCAACAGCCCTTAGGAGCGACGTCGTGCTGGTCATCGCGCATCTCAGTGACACCCACCTCGACAGCCATCCCCGGTCGGCCGAGCGGACCGCCCGGGTCATGGACTACCTGCACGGCCTGCCACGACCTGTCGACGCGATCCTGATCACCGGGGACATCGCCGACCACGGCGAGGTGGCCGAGTACGAGACCGCAGCGAAGCTCTTCGACTCCCCGCTGCCGGTCATGGTCTGCCCCGGCAACCACGACGTACGCGACGCGTACCGCAAGGGTCTGCTCGGTGACGACGGCGGCGGCGCCGGCCCGATCAACTCCCGCCACGACGTGGCCGGGGCGGTCTTCCTCCTCGCCGACTCCTCCGTGCCCGGTGCGGACGACGGTCACCTGGACGAGGAGACGACGGCCTGGCTCGCCGACGAGCTGGGTTCGGTGCCGGCCGGGACACCGACGTTCATCGCCCTGCACCACCCGCCGGTGGTGCTGCACCACCCGGTCATCGACCCGATGCGGCTTCTGCCGGCCGACGCCCTGGCCGAGCTCGTCGCCGCCCACCCGCAGGTCGTCGCCGTGCTGACAGGGCATTTCCACACCGCCGCCGCGAGCACCTTCGCGGGCCGTCCCCTGCGAATCGCCCCGGGTGTGGTCTCCACGCTGCGGATGCCCTGGGAGGGCGACGGCCCGTTGGCCACCCAGACCCAGCCGCCCGGCGTCGCGTTCCACGTGTACGACGACGCCGGGCTGCTCACCACCCACTACCGGGTGGTGGTCTGAGCATGCACGGGGTAGCGGTGCTCGGCTTCCTGCTCGCCGTCGCGCCGATCACCGCCACGCCGGGTGCGAGCCTGACCCTGGTCGTCTCCCGGGTCGCTACCGGCGGGCGGCGGCAGGGCTGGTGGGTGATCCTGGGTACGGTGACCGGGCTCTACGTGCACGCCACGCTGGCCGCTGTCGGCCTGGCCGCGCTGGTGCTCCGCTCGTCGCAGGCGTTCTGGGTGGTCAAGCTGGTCGGGGCCGGTTATCTGGTCGGGCTCGGGCTCTGGATGCTCTGGTCCGCGTCGCGCCGTCGCACGGAGGCGGGACGGCGACCGACGGTTTCCGCCCGAAGGCTGCCCTGGCGCGTGGACCACCCGTACCTGCAGGGGTTGCTCGGCAACGTGCTGAACCCCAAGGCCGCCGCCATCTACCTCACGTTGGCCCCGCAGTTCCTCGAACCGGGCCGACCGGTGCTGGTACCGATGGTGCTGCTCGCCACGGCGCACGCCGCGCTGCACACCTGTTGGCTCGCCGGCTGGACCGTCGTCTCCGGTGCCGCAGCTCGGTTGCTCCGTACCGCGTCGGTGCGACGAACGCTCGATCGGCTGACCGGCGTGCTCCTGGTCGGCCTCGGCGTACGCGCGGCGGCGACCTGAGTTTTCCGTGGCCGGCGCGTCGCCGACTCTAGGACGGAGCACCGAGGCAAATCAATACTTGAAGAAGTTAAATATTCGCCTTAGATTTCGTCCATGTTTCCTGGGATCGACACCGGTACGTTCACCGGGCCACCGGCGGCGACGGCGATCTTCACGACGGTGCTGACCGAGGGGCCGGTCAGTCGGGTCGCGCTGGCCCGCCGGCTCGGCCTCTCCTCCGCCGCCGTCACGAAGGCCGCCCGGCCGCTCATCGACCTGGGCTACCTGCACGAACTGGCCGCCACCGAACGCTCCGGGCCGGGCGCCGGACGCCCCGCCAGCCCTCTCGCGGTACGCGCCGAACGCGAGTTCTTCCTCGGCGTGAAGATCACCGCCGACGAGGTGATCGGCGTGGTCTGCGACCTGCGCGCGCAGGTCCACGCCAGCGCCCGCCGGTCGTTGGACGACCCCGACGTCGACGCGGTCCTCACCGAGGTCGACCGGCTCGCCGACGACCTGTTCGACGTGTTCCCCGGCGACCGGACCCGGGTCCGCCGCCTCGGACTGGCCCTCTCCGGCGACATCGACCGCGGCATCGGCCTGGTGCGCTACTCACCGTTCCTGCACTGGCGGGACGTGCCGCTGGGTCGGCTCGCCGCGCAGCGCACCGGTCTCACCGTCACAGTGGAGAACGACGTCAAGGCGCTCACCGCCGCCGAGCACTGGTTCGGCGAGGGAGTGGGGGCCGAGTCGTTCGCCCTGGTCACCGTGGGCACCGGCATCGGCTGTGGCCTCGTCGTCAACGGCCGCCTGGTCTCCGGGTCGTACGGCGTAGCCGGCGAGATCGGCCACCTCACCGTCGACGCCGCCGGCCCGGACTGCCACTGCGGCGGTCGCGGTTGCGTCGAGTCGATCGCCGGCACCGACGCCATAGTGGCCCAGGCCCGCGACCGCACCGGCCGCCCCGACCTCACCATCGACGAGGCGGTGGCCCTGGCACGCGGCGGCCACGAGCAGGTGCGGGCCGTCTTCGCCCGGGCCGGCGGCGCGATCGGTTGCGGCATCGCGGCCGTCGCGAACCTGGTCGGTCCCACCCGCATCGTCGTGTCCGGTGAAGGGTTGGCCGCGTACGACCTGTTCGACAGCCACATCCGCGCCAGCTTCGAACGGCAGGCCTTTGGCGCCGCCGCGCGGTGCCCCCTCTTCATCCGCCCGTTGCCCTTCGAGGAGTGGGCCCGCGCGGCGGCGGCAGTGAGCATCCAGTCGCTCGTCGTCCCCTGACCCCGGCGTCATCTCGGCCACCCACCGTCCATAGCGCTCGACTCGACCCACCGCCACCAGGAGGTTGACCATGCCGTCACCGACAACCCCGCGCAGACAGCCCCGCACCCGGGTGCCGCTCGTCGCGGCGGCGCTGGGCGTGCTCCTCGCCGCGGGCGCCGCCCCGGCGACAGTGGCCCAGGCCGCCCCGACGACAGTGGCCCAGGCCGCGCCGGCTCAGGCCGCCGCGGACATCGCGCAGCGCCCCTTCATGGGGTGGACCAGTTGGACGATGCAGTCCTCCAAGTACCCGGGCCTGAACCCCGACGGCGACTACAGCTACCTCACCGAGGCCAACGTCCTGAAGCAGACCGACGCCCTCGCCACCAGGCTGAAGCCGTACGGCTACGAGTACGTCAACATCGACGCCGGCTGGTGGCGGGACAACGCCTGGGTGCCGCGCTTCGACCAGTACGCCCGGCAGACCCCCGACCCGGTGCGATTCCCGCGCGGGATGCAGGCCGTCGCCGAGCACATCCACGGCAAAGGGCTGAAGGCCGGCATCTACCTGCCCGTCGGGCTGGAGAAGGAGGCGTACGCAGGCGGCGCCGCGCCGATCTGGAACGCCCCCGGCTGCACCACAGCGAACATCGTCTACCCGGACCTGCGCACCACCAACGGCTGGGACAGCGCGTACAAGCTGAACTTCGACAACCCCTGCGCGCAGAAGTACATCGACTCGCAGGCGCAGCTCTTCGCCGACTGGGGTTACGACTTCCTGAAGCTCGACGGGGTCGGCCCGGGCTCGTTCAAGTCCGGCGACAACTACGACAACGTGGCCGACGTCGCCGCCTGGCAGCGGGCCATCGCCACCGCCGGCCGCCCGATCCACCTCGAACTGTCCTGGTCGCTCGACATCAACCACGCCGCCGACTGGAAGCGGTACTCCAACGGCTGGCGCATCGACACGGACGTCGAGTGCTACTGCAACACACTGGTCAGTTGGGAGAACTCGGTCGACGACCGGTTCGACGACGCGCCGGCCTGGAGCCGCAAGGCCGGCCCCGGCGGGTGGAACGACCTCGACTCGCTCAACGTGGGCAACGGCGAGATGGACGGCCTCACCAGGGCCGAGCGTCAGTCGTACGCGACGCTGTGGGCGATCTCGAAGTCGCCGCTGTACACCGGGGACGACATCACCCGCCTCGACGACTACGGGTTGTCGTTGCTGACCAACCGCGAGGTCATCGCCATCGACCAGAACGGCGGCGCGCCGGCCCGGCCGGTCACTCCCGCCGGTGACCAGCAGGTCTGGGGTGCGAAGAACCCGGACGGCAGCTACACGGTCGCGCTGTTCAACCTCGGCGACGCGCCAGCGTCGGTCACCGCGCACTGGGCGTCGTTCGGGTTCACCGGCAACGCCTCGGTCCGGGACGTGTGGAACCGCCGCGACCTCGGAACGCAGAAGAACGCCATCACCGCGGCGCTGCCCGCGCACGGCTCGCGGCTGTTCACCGTACGGCCGGGCACCGCTCTGACCTCGACCAGCTACGAGGCCGAGGCTTCGGTGAACACCCTGACCGGCACCGCCTCCGTCGGCGGCTGCGACGCCTGCTCCGGCGGTCAGAAGGTCGGCAACCTCTACGTCGGCGGCAAGCTCCGGTTCAACGAGGTGACAGTGCGCACTGACGGCATCTACACCGTCGCCGTCTCCTACGTCAGCGGTGACGCGCGCTCGGTGCAGGTCTCCTCCAACAGCGGCAACGGCAGCTACCTGACGTTCCCCTCCACCGGTGACTGGGGCACCGTCGAGACGGTCAGCGTCCAGCTGGCGCTGAAGGCGGGCGCCAACACCATCACCTTCGACAGCGGCACCTGGTACTCCCCCGACATCGACCGGATCGCCGTACCGCAGACCCTCTGACGTGCCCGGCGCGGCCCGGCGCCAACAGCCGGGCCGCGCCGCCACGCGCATCCGCCGAACGCCCAGGTTGGAGAACCCGACATGGAGATCCACAGCACGCGCGACAACCACCCCAGCCGTCGCGGCTTCCTGGCGCTGGCCGCCGCCGCCGGCGCGGCCACCGCCCTCGGTGGCCTACCCGCCTTCGCCGCCACACCCGCACCCCGGCGGCCCACGACGTCGCCGATGCTCGCCCCGAACGTCGCCGCGAAGAACCAGCTCTGGTGGCGGGCACCCGGCTCCGCCACCTCGATGATCGAGCAGGGCCTGCCGGTGGGCAACGGCCGACTCGGCGCGCTCGCCAGCAACGACCCGTCCCGGGAGTTCCTGACGATCACCGATGCGACGCTCTGGACCGGTGGCCGCAACGACACGCTCGACGGCGACGGCCAGTTCCCCTACGGGCGCGACGACTTCGGCTCGCTCACCATGCTGGCCACGCTGACCGTCGACATCCCCGGGCACGACCTCGGCGCTGTCGACGCCTACCGCCGCACCCTCGACCTGGCGCAGGGCCTGGTCAGCGTTGCGTACGACATCGGTGGGGTCGGCTACCGGCGGGAGGTCTTCGCCAGCCGCCCGGACGACGTCATCGTGCTGCACTTCACCTCGCAGGGCGGCGGCACGTACACCGGCACCGTCTCCCTGGCCGGCACCCACGGCGAGTCCACCACCGCCGACCCCACCGGCCGGTACGCGTCGTTCGGCGCCTCGTTCGCCAACGGGCTGCGCTACGGTGCCGCCGTCACCGCGCACAGTGGCACCGGAACGGTGGCGGTGAGCGGCACGTCGATCGCGTTCACCGACTGCCGGGACCTCACCGTCATCGTCAGCGGCGGCACCAACTACGCGCCGACCGCCGCCACCGGGTTCCGCGACGAATCGGTACAGCCGCAACGGCTGGCCCGGGACAAGGTCCTGGCCGCGGCGCGTGCGTCGGTCCGCGAGCTGCTGCACACCCATGTCGCCGACGTCCGGCCGGCGTTCGAGCGGTTCGTCATCGACCTCGGCGCCTCGTCCGCCGGCCAGCGCGAACTGGACACCTGGGAGCGGGTGCAGGCGCGCTGGCGCGACAACGTCCCCGACCCGGAACTGGAGGCCGCGTACCTCCAGTTCGGCCGGTACCTGCTGATCTCCGGGTCGCGGGGCAGCCTGCCGATCGGTTTGCAGGGCCCGTGGCTGGACGGCAACGACCCGGACTGGATGGGTGACTACCACAGCGACGTCAACATCCAGATGACCTACTGGCCGGCCGACCGGGCCGGCCTCACCGACACCTTCGACGCGTACGCGGACTACTGCGTGGCGCAGTTGCCGGTGTGGACCGAGGTCACCCAGCGGCTCTTCAACACCTCGACGAACCGGTTCCGCAACACCAGCGGCCGGGTCGCCGGGTGGGCCGTCGCCTTCTCCACCAACCCGTACGGCGGAAGCGGCTGGTGGTGGCACCCCAGCGGTAACGCGTGGCTCTGCCAGAACCTGTTCGAGCACTACGAGTACACCCAGGACCGCGGCTACCTGGCGAAGATCTACCCGGTCGTCAAGGGTGCCGTGGAGTTCTGGGAGACCCGACTCGTCACCGCGACCGTCACCGACGCGTCCGGCGCCACCCGCGAGGTGCTGGTCGCCGACCGGGACTGGTCGGCCGAACACGGGCCGCAGGACACCCGGGGCAACACCTACTCCCAGGAGTTGGTGTGGAACCTCTTCGAGAACTACCACACCGCAGCCCGGGTGCTCGGCCGCGACGCCGACCACGCCCGGAGCGTCGACGCGCTCCGCAAACGCCTCTACCTGCCCGAGGTCAGCCCCACCTCCGGCTGGTTGCAGGAGTGGATGTCACCGGACAACCTCGGTGAGACCACGCACCGACACCTCTCCCCCCTGATCGGTCTGTTCCCCGGCGACCGGATCCGCCCGGACGGCTCCACCCCCGCCGCGGTCGTCGCCGGTGCCACCGCCCTGCTCACCGCGCGCGGCATGAACAGCTTCGGCTGGGCCAACGCGTGGCGCAGCCTGTGCTGGGCGCGGCTGAAGGACGCGGAGAAGGCGTACCAGCTCGTCGTCAACAACCTGCGGCCGTCGACGAACGGCAGCAACGGCAGCGCCATGAACCTCTTCGACATCTACGAGACGAACCCCGGTCGGGGCATCTTCCAGATC
The DNA here is from genome assembly GCF_036136635.1 of Micromonospora sp. NBC_00330. Lineage (NCBI taxonomy): Bacteria > Bacillati > Actinomycetota > Actinomycetes > Micromonosporales > Micromonosporaceae > Micromonospora > Micromonospora sp. NBC_00330. The sequence continues at coordinate 1,734,968 of NZ_CP108012.1, read as the reverse complement.
GACGCGAACCTCGGCACGCCCGCCGCGATCGTCGAGATGCTGCTCTACTCCCGGCCCGGTCACGTCGAGTTGCTGCCGGCGCTGCCCGCCGCCTGGGCGTCCGCCGGTTCGGTGGCCGGCGTCGGCGTACGCGGTGGTTTCACCGCCGACCTTTGCTGGCGCGACGGGCGGGTCACCCAGGCGCGGTTGACGAGCGTCGGTGGCCGCAGCACCACGGTGCTGGCCAACGGTCGCTCTCGCCAGGTCACACTGCGCCCCGGCGAGTCGATCACCCTGAGGAACCTCTGATGCGGGCCGGATTCGCCCGGCGCGGGGCGGCCGCCGCCGTCGCCGCGCTGCTCTGCGTACCTCTGGTCGGGTCGGCGGCGCAGGCGCGGACGCCGCACGACAGGGCGGCCGGTGACGGTCGGCACTTCGCTGTCACCTGGGCCGCCAGCGCCGACCGGCAGGGCTCCGGGCCCGCCGAGCGCAGCTACCGGCTGGTGGTGCGCACCAGCGTCGGCGGGGACGCCCTGCGGATCCGCCTCACCAACGCCTTCGGCGAACACCCGGTGACCTTCACCAGCGCGTACGCCGGGTTGCAGCGGCAGGGCGCCGAACTGGTCGGCGGCAGCAACCGGCGGCTGACGTTCGGCGGGAAGCCCTCGGTCACCGTCGCGGCCGGCGAGACGATCCTCAGCGACCCGCTGCCGGGCCGGCTGGCCGCCCAGAGCAATCTCGTGGTGAGCCTCTACGTCACCGGAGCGCAGGGCCCGACGAGCGGGCACGGCATGGCCATGCAGACGTCGTACGCGACCTCCGGTGATCACGCCGCCGAGGAGGCGGCGACCAACTGGACCGACTCGATGACCTCCTGGTACTGGCTGGACGCGGTCAGCGTGCGGACGTCCGCCGCGACCCGCTCGGTGGTGGCCCTCGGCGACTCCATCACCGACGGGTGGGCCTCCAGCACTGACGCGAACCGGCGCTGGCCCGACTACCTCTCCCGACGGCTCCAGGCCGCGCCGGACAGCCCGGTCAAGGGCGTGGCAAACGCCGGCATCTCCGGCAACAAGGTGCTCGCCGACGGCGCCGGGGAGGCCGCGCTGCGCCGCTTCGACCGTGACGTGCTCTCCCAGCCCGGGGTCGGCACGGTCTTCGTTTACGAGGGCATCAACGACATCAAGGCCCACACCGGCGTGACGGTGGACGACCTGACCACTGGTTACCGGGAGCTGGCCGACCGGGCGCACGCGGCCGGCACGTGCGTCGTCGGTGCCACGGTCATGGCGTACAAGGGCTGGCCGGAGTACGACGCCGCCGGTGAGGCCGTGCGCCAGGGCGTCAACGAGTGGATCCGGCACAGCGGCGTGTTCGACGCCGTTGTCGACTTCGACCGGATCACCCGCAGCCCGTACGATCCGCAGGCGCTGCTGCCGTTCCTCGACAGCGGGGATCACGTCCACCCGAACGACAAGGGCATGCAGGCGATGGCGGACGCCGTCGACCTGGCCGCGCTGCGGTGCGACAGGTGAGCGATCGACGGGGATGACATTGCCCGTGTGGTACCGATAGCGTCCCTGTGTGGACGATCAACGTCCAGGCCGATGTCACCGGAGGAGACGCCGATGTTCGAGGAGTTCATGGGCATCCCGGCCCATCCTCTGCTGCTGCACGCCGCTGTCGCGTTCGTGCCACTGCTGGCCCTGCTGACTGTCGGTTACGCGTTCGTCCCGCCGATCCGGCCGCACACCCGGTGGGTGCTGGGGCTGCTCGCCGTGGGCGCACCGGTCGCCGCCCTGCTGACGAAGCTCTCCGGCGACGCCTTCCTCGAGCGGATGCGCGCCGCCAACCGGGTCACCCCCGAGTTCCTGCCGAAGCTGGAGGCGCACCAGGAGTTCGGTGACATCACGCTCTACGCCAGCATCGGCTTGGGGGTGGTGGCCCTGGCGCTGGTCCGGCTCGTCCCGCCGAGGGCCGCCGACGCCGACGCGGACGGACGGCCCGGTCGACCGCTGACCCTGGCGTTGCAGGTGTTGTCGCTGGTGGCCGCCGCCGTCACCGTGTATTACGTGGTGCGCACCGGCGACTCCGGGGCGAAGGCGGTCTGGGAGGGCCAGTGACGGTCAGGCGACCTCGTCGCGTGCTCGCGAGGAGAGCGCCACGAGCCACCCCGAGATGAGCACCGCTCCGATGGCGAAGCGGATGCTCGCACTCCCCTCGCTCCACGGCAGGGCGGTGAGCACGAACGCGACGGCACCGCTGGTGGCGCTGTAGAGCGCCCACTTCCGGTCCCCCTGGGCGGCGCACCGTCGAGCGAGCAGCAGGCCGGCCGCGATCAGCGACAGGAACGCCGCCGCGCCGCAGACCGTGTGCAGGACGCTGCCCGTGCTGGCCTGCTCGGGCAGACCCGCCGGGGCGCCGGGTGGCCAGCCGAGGGCGGGATCGGGCACGAAGATCCCGCCGCCGACCATCGCCACCCCGTACACGCCGACCAGCACCGGCACCACGGTGCCGGCCCGGCCCGGTCGCAGCGCCTGCCACAGGCCCACCGCGAAGGCGACGGCCAGTACTCCGGTGCCCACGAACGCGATGACCTGCAGCCAGCCGAGGTCGCCGAGGGTGAGTGAGCTGATCGCGTGCCGGCGCAGGTCGAATCCGGATCGGGTGAACGCCTGCCCGAACGACAGGAGAGGGAACAACAGGCCGGCGGCAGTGCCGCAGCCCAGCAGGAAACGGGTTCGGCGCAGCGATGTCTCGGCGACGGACGTCATGGGCGTGCCTCTCGATTGTCGGCGTCGGGGTTCACCGTCACGACGAACGAGGTGGGGCCGGATCGACACCGCTACGCACAAAGGTGGTGCGACCCGGCCGGAGCCGGGCCGCACCACGGTGTCGACGGTCAGCCGGCGTGGTACGCCCGGATGATGGTCTGGTCGATTCCGCTACCGCCGTTGGCGGCGGCCTTCACCCGCAACGACACGGGCTGCCCGGCGACGGCCCTCGGCAGCGCGACCCGGTAGCTGTCGCCGCTGCCGGTGACCCGGGCCGACGTCCAGGTGGCCCCGTCGTTCGTCGAGGTCCAGACCTCAAACGACGTCACCTTCTGCGCCTTGATGCCCCGCATCTGCCGGACGGCGAGTTCCGCCGTTCCGCCGGTGGCGTGGTTGTTGGTGTCCATCGGCAGCGCGTAGTCCACAGCGAGCAGCGGCAGCGGCACGCTTCCGGTGCCGTCCGGCCCGGCCGACCGGAACGTCCACGAGGTGTTGACAGTGGTGGAGATCGGCAGGATCAGGCTCGTGTCGACGTCGAGGGTCAGCCGGTAGTCGGCCACCTGCTGCGGCACCGTGAAGTCGGCGAGCGGGCGGTCCCGCTCCTCGACCAGTTTCCCGTTGCGGTACAACGACAGCTTGCGGTTCACCCCGATCGCGGAGCCCTGGAGGCAGTCGGCCCGCTGGTGCTGGTCGGTCAGCGACACCAGGTCGATGTGCAGGTTGCCCCGGGTCCGCGACGGCGCGGTGGCGCAGCTGTGGTCGACGCCGGCCGGGTCGTCGTACCAGCCGGAGTGCAGCGGCTGCCGCGCCCAAACCTTGGTCTGCCGACTGCCCGGCTGGTAGGTGCGGGGCGCTTCCTGGGCCGACAGGCCACCGTAGACACCCTCGTCGGCCCAGCGGTAGCCGGCCGAGAGGTAGTCGGTGCGGTACGGCGGCAGGTTCCCCTCGTGGGTCTGCGTGACCGGCACCCCGTCCGCTGTGAAACCGCTGCGGATCAGTTGGGTGACCATCCCCTCCGAGTCCACCTGGTGGAAGCGCTCCTCGATCCGGGCGAGCGTGGCCTGCTCGGCCTTGTTCACCCGGAAGGCGGGGTCGGCCGGGACGCCGCCGCCCGTGTACTCGTGCACCAGGTTGTAGCGGTACGGCGTGGCGGTGCCGGCGGGCGAGTCCAGATTGACCGCCGCCCAGGTGCGCCGGGAGCCGACTGTGGGCTTGGTCAGCGCCGTGGTGCGGACCGTCGTCCTGGCCCCGTACCCGCTGATCTGGTGCCACCAGGACAGGCCGTTCGGCGCGGTCTGGACGTTGGTGAGGTCGGTCCGGGTGGGCGTGGTGGGCACCCCGTCGACAGTCGCCGTCACCGGCTTGGCCCGCGCCGGGTCGAGCGTCACGCTCCGGGCACCGTGCACGTCCAGGTCGGCCTCGGCGGCGAGCGTCGTCTCCAACACGTCACTGTCGACGTAGTAGGCGACGGACGAGCCGAGGATCGCGTACCGGCCGGCCGGCACCCGCAGCGTGAAGGTGTCTCCGGGCGTGCCGCCCGCACCGTCGTAGTAGATCACCGGGTCGGTGAGGTTGGTGACCATCAGGTTGATCCAGCTCTCCGCGCCGTCCTTCAGGCCCGGCAGCGGCTTCGTCTGGATCGTCAGGTCGTAGCTGGGCTGCTCGACGGTGAAGCTCACCGGAGTGGTAGCGACCAGCTTGCGGCCGGAACGGGCGGTGACGGTGGCCAGGTAGAAGCCCGGCCGGGCGGCCAGCGCCGCACGATCGACCCGCAGGGTCGCCGCGGCGGTCGCGCCGTGCTTGAGCGTCAGCCGACTCGTCGACAGCGACGCCGCGCCGCGCGGCACCGGTCGGCCGTCGTGGTTGACGATCGACACGTCGAGGTCGAGAACAGCCGTCGACTCACCGGTCCAGCTCAGCTTCGTCTCGCTGGTTCCGGACTGCGGGTACGCGAAGGTGCCGAGGTTGACCACCGGCTGGTTGCTGGTGGGGCCATCCAGGGCCCGGACCGCGTTGAGCCGCCCGGCGCCGACGGCGTACGGGTCGATGCCGCTGAGCGGGTCGGCGGCGCCGACGAGGGCAGCCTTGAGTCGCTCACCGCTCCAGTCCGGGTGGCGCTGGACGAGCAGCGCGGCGGCGCCCGCCACGTGCGGGCTCGCCATCGAGGTGCCGCTGATCGCCTCGTAGTACCTGTCGATCGGGCCCTGGAGGTTGGTGCCGGCGGCCCGGGCGGCGACGATGTCGACACCGGGGGCGACCAGTTCCGGCTTGGCCACGTTGCTGGTGACCAGCGGCCCGCGGCTGGAGAAGTCGGCGAGCGTGTCGTTGCGGTCGACGGCGCCGACGGTCAGCGCGCTGGCGGCCGAGCCCGGCGAGGAGATGGCGCCGCCGCTGTTGCCGGCGGCGATGACGAAGAGCGCGCCGGTGGACGTGCTCAGGGCGTCGACGGCGAGCGACAGCGGGTCGCTGCCGTCGTCCGGGTCGCTGCCGCCGAGGCTCATGTTGATGACGTCGGCCCGGGTGGCGGCCCACTCCATGGCGGCGATGATGCCGGAGTCGTCGCCGAAGCCGTTGTCGTCGAGAACCTTGCCGATCACCAGCTTGGCGTCCGGCGCCACGCCGCGACGCTGACCGTGGGCGGCCGCACCGGTGCCGGCGATGGTCGAGGCGACGTGCGTACCGTGGCCGTTGTGGTCGACGGCGTCACCGCCCTCGGCGGTGAAGTCGGCCCGGTCGGCGACCCGGCCGACCAGGTCCGGGTGGGTGAAGTCGGCACCGGTGTCGAGCACCGCGACGCGGACGCCATTGCCGGTGTAGCCGGCCTTCCAGGCGTCCGGCGCGGCGATCTGGCCCAGGTTGCGGTCCAGGCCGGCCGGGCGCCCAGCGCCGGTCAGGGCGGTGGCCCGGACCTTGCGGTCGAGCCAGACCTTCTTCGCGCCGGCGAGCAGCGAGTTGGTGGCGAGCTTCGCCGTGGCCGGGCTCTTCTTGGGTACGCGGCCGGCGACCGCGCCGATGCTGGGCAGCGGCAGCACGTCACCGAGCGCGGCCACCCGGGCGGACGCGGTGGCGGGCTGCACGATGAGCGGCAGCTCGGCGGAGTTGTCGTCGTCGTAGCCGTCGGCGATCAGCGTGGTGACGTCGAACAGGTCGGGGTCGAGGACCGAGCCGAGTTGGGACGCGACGCGGGCGGGGATGACGTGCAGGTGACCGTCGGGGCCGCAGCTCTGGTGGATCACCGCGTTCTCGTCCGCCGGCCGGATCGTGGCCTGTGGGCAGCCCGATCCGGTGTCCCGTACGGTCACCACGTCGCCGGTCAGCAGGGTGACGGTGTGCGTCTTGCCGTCAGCAGTGGCTGCGGGTGCGCCGGTCTGACCGATGTCGCTGGGTCCGGCCGTGGCGGCGCCGCCCGGTAGGGCGGTCAGCGTCGTGGCCGTGACGGCGACGGCCAACAGCCATCGCGTTTTCCTGAGCATGGTGCTCCTCGTCTAATGTGGACGAAACCGCCTCTTCGGGCGACTCCGGCAAGATCATATGCAGGGGAACGATCATCCGGGCACCCCTTGACGAGGGGTTTTCCGGCCCGCGCGCTGAAGATTTCGGCGCTGTTTCGCCGCCGGGCTCAGTTCGATGTCGTTTCGATTGCCGCCCACTGGACCGGCAGCGACGGTGTGGACGACAGATGCGTCCCTGGCCGAAGGGATCGACGGGACGCCGGCCCGGACCTAGCATGACGACGAATGGATCTTCGAGATTGGCCAGTGCCGACCCCCGGCAACCAGCCCAACCGAAGGGAGACGCGCATGCGTCGACCCCGTCATCTGGCACTCCTGAGCGTCGGCGTGTCCGGCGCCCTGGTCCTCGGCGCAGCCCCACCCGCGGCTGCCGCCCCGCCCACGCCCACCACGCCCACCGGCATCGTGGTCAGCGACGGCATGACCCAACCGGTGTTCTCGCTCGCCGACGCGATCGAGGAGCGGGTGTTCGTCCAGACCTCTGTGGACACCGACCACGACGGTCGGCCCGACCGGGTGGCGATCGACATTTCCCGCCCCCGGGAGACCGCCACGCAGGGCTTCAAGGTGCCTGTCATCTTCGAGCACAGCCCGTACCGCAAGGGCACCTGGGGTGACGTGCCGTACCCGAGCGTGCTGGTCGACGACCTGCCGCAGAACGGCCTGACCGACCGCAGCGGGCGTCGCGCCCTCGACGCCGGCGCACAACGGGCCCAGGCGAAGGCCAACCTGCCCGGCTCGTTGGACGACTACTACGTGCCCCGCGGGTACGCGGTGGTGCTCGGCCAGAGCGTCGGCACCGGCGACTCGGACGGCTGCCCGACCAGCGGGGACCAGGCCGAGACGCTCGGCACCAAGGCGGTCATCGACTGGCTCAACGGCCGGGCCAAGGGGTACGACGCGAACGGCGCCCCGGTCACCGCCGGCTGGACCACCGGCGCTGTCGGCATGACCGGTGTCTCCTACAACGGGACGCTGCCCAACCAGGTGGCCACCACCGGCGTCAAGGGACTCAAGACCATCGTGCCGGTCTCCGCGATCAGCAGCTGGTACGACTACTACCGGGCCAACGGTCTGGTGGTCGCGCCAGGGACGTTCCAGGGCGAGGACCTCGACATCCTTGCCCAGTACACCGCCGGGCAGGCCCGCGCCGCAGGACAGTGCGCCGACGAGCTCGCGGAGATCACCGCGGAGCAGGACCGGGTCACCGGCGACTACTCGACGTTCTGGCGCGACCGCGACTACCTCGACGCCCGCGACGTCAAGGCCAGCGTCTTCGTCGTCCACGGCCTCAACGACTGGAACGTCAAGACCGAACACTTCGCCGGCTGGTGGGACCAGCTCGCCAAGCGCGACGTCCCCCGCAAGATCTGGCTGCACCAGGGCGGCCACGGCGGTCCCGGCAGCAGCGCCTCGGTGACCCTGCCCAGCGGCCAGACGTGGACGTACAAGCAGACCGAGAACCGCTGGTTCGACTTCTGGCTGTGGAACGTGCGCAACGGCATCATGGACGAGCCGACGGCGGTGCTCCAGCGCGAGGACCGCGCCTACACCACGTACGTCAACTGGCCCGACCCGGCGGCGCGGGAGGTCGGCCTGCGCTTCGCGGCCACCGACACCACCGCACCCGGCGCGCTCACCACCGGCAAGCCACCGAAGACCACTGTCGAGCAGAGCTTCGTCGACGAGGGCCGGACCTTCCACCCGGACACCCTGGTGTCCAACCCGGACACCGCGAACGCCAACCGACTCGCCTACCGCTCCCCCGAGCTGACGCAGAGCGTGCGCATCTCCGGGCGTCCGGAGATGCGACTGCGGATGGCTATCGACAACAAGCCGGACGCGAACCTCACCGCGTACCTGGTCGACTACGGCCCGGCCGGGTCGACCGCCGCCCCGACAGTGGTGACGCGAGGGTGGATGGACCCGCAGAACCGCAAGAGCGCCGCGCGCACCGAACCGGTCAAGCAGGGCAAGCTGTACGACTACCGGTGGACCATGGAGCCGAAGGACTACATCTTCCCGGCGGGACACCGGATCGGTGTGGTCGTCTTCTCCAGCGACCAGGAGTACACCCTGCTGCCGTTGGGCGGCACCGAGTTGCGGGTCGCGCCGAACGACAGCGAACTGCGACTGCCGGTTGTCGGCGGGCGGAGCGTCCTCGGGTTCTGATCTCGTCTCCGCGCTCCCGGGTGGGGCAGTCCGACACGTTCGGGCTGCCCCACCCGCACGTCGGGACCACTCCGCCGCTGATCGCGCCGCGCGTGCCGCCGCGCAGGTGCAGTCGGCCGCCGCGCAGCGGCGTGATCCACTCGGCTTTCATGAAGTCGGAGCATCCCCGGCTCCGGGACACCGCGACTTTCAGGAACCCGAGTCGATCACCCCGCCATGAGCGCCGTGTCCGTATCGTCGGACGGGCGCGGTGGGCTGATTGTCGGGTTTGACCATTGATGTCGGGTGGTCGGGGCCACCCCGGCGGCGGAATCGTGGGCCGGGCCGGGTCGTTATACCTGGCATGCCACCGCGACTCTCGGGTCGTGGGGCGCGGCAGCCGCCGGGAACACCCGGCCGACCGCCCCGGTTACACCCCCCACACGGCCGAGCACCACAACAGGCCGACCCCCCGCGGGTAGGCGGAATGATCCGCCACCGGCACCCGTTACACCCTGTCCCGACGCCGACCCCCTGTCGTGGGTCGCCGGGCAGAACCCCCTTGAACTTCCCCCCGCACGGTCGCAGTACCCCCCGTTGAGTGCCGTGCGGGACACCCCCGATGCAGAGGAGCACGCCATCATGCGTACCGATCTGATCCGTAAGACCGCCCTGACCGCTGCTGGCCTCGCGTTCACCGGTGGGGCTATCGCCGGACCGGTGACTGCCGCGTACGCCGCGTCGGATGCCAAGCCGGCCACCCAGACGCAGAGCGACCGTAAGCCCGCCGGTGAGCGTCAGCTCGGTGTGCGCTACGAGGCCCAGCCGAACTTCTACTACTGCGGCCCGGCCGCCACGCGTAACGCCCTGTCCGTGCAGGGCAAGGAGATCAGCGTGGACGCCATGGCCAAGGAGATGGGCACCACCGAGGCCGGCACCAACTCCATCAACGACATCACCCCCGTGCTGAACAAGGAGACCGGTAAGAACGACGCCTACCACAGCGTGGAGATCTCCAGCCCCAACGCTGACGGTAAGCAGACCGACCGGCTGCGCGCCGACGTCGTGCGCACCGTGGACGACGGCCGGGCCGTGGTCGCGAACATCGCCGGCACCAGCGTCGACACCGACGGCGGGGTGCACTCCTTCGAGGGCGGGCACTACATCAGTGTCGTGGGGTACCGCGACGGCGGGAACGTGGTGAAGATCGCCGACTCCGCCGACCCGAACACCGCCTCCTACGAGGTCACCGTCGAGCACCTCGCGGACTGGATCGCCACCCGCGGCTACGCCACCAGCTGACCCACATCACCAACAGCACATGACCGAAGGGCCGGACCCCACCACGGGGTCCGGCCCTTCGTCGTCATTTCCACCAACTGCGGCACGTATTGACAAATGTCGACTTCAACGTGAGGCTGAGAGGCAGTGAGAGCGCTCTCTCGCACCGGCCCAACCGGCCACCACCCAGTCTGGCCAGGCACAACTCCGATGCCTTCGGCGGCGGCGCCGGAGCTGTCCCTGACCCGTCCCCCGACAGGAGTCACGAGATGGACAGGGCCGCACCCCTCTCCGGCATCCCCCGCCGACTGCGCCTCGCCACGGCGATCGGCGCACTGCTGGTGCTACTCGGCACGTACCTGGTGTCCACCACCGACCGGGCCGACGCCGCCCCCGGCCAAGCCGGCGCCGACTTCGGCGCCAACGCCATCCGGGTCGCCGAGTTCCCCGCCGACTGCACCTACAGCCACCGGCTGCCGGACGACCCGATCGTCTTCCCCGGGCTGCCCGGGGCGTCGCACATGCACAGCTTCTTCGGCAGCACCGTGACGAACGCCAAGACCACCCTCCCGGACCTGGTCAACTCGCCCACCACCTGCAACCCGCGGGTGGACGTCTCGTCGTACTGGGTGCCGACCCTGTATCGGGACAACGTCGCGGTGGAGCCGGCGATCGCCACGTTCTACTACCTGGGCGAGGGCGTACGCGCCGACGTCGTCGCGAACACCCAGCCGTTCCCGCAGGGGCTGCGGCTCGTCGCCGGCAACGCGAAGGCCACCGGGCCGAACGACAGCATCGCCCGCTGGTCCTGCCTGCACGCCGGGCACGTGCCGCCGTCGAAGGACTTCGTCAACTGTCCGTCGGGCACGATGCTGGAGTCGTACCTGGACTTCCCGCAGTGCTGGAACGGCCGTGACCTCGACTCGCCGGACCACAAGAGCCACCTGGCGTACCCGGTGAACCAGGCCTGCCCGAGCACCCACCCGGTGCACGTGCCGAAGTTGCGGCAGGTGCTGCGGTACCCGGTCACCGGCGACCCGTCGCGGTTCCGGCTGGCCTCCGGGCCGGGCTACACGATGCACGGCGACTTCTTCAACGCCTGGCCGGTGGCGGAGCTGGCTCGCCGGGTCCAGGACTGCATCCGTCCCGTCATCAAGTGCGGTCACGACGGCCGACCGATCTGAGCGACAACTCCGCACCACGGCGGCGGGTCCGGTCACCCGGGCCCGCCGCAGTGGTTGGGAAGGGAGATCGGATGCGCCAGCTCACGGCGTTCACACTGCTCATCGGCGTGCTGCTCGTGGCCGGCTGCGGCGACGGTTCACGGGACGCGGCCAGCACCCCCAATCCACCCGTGACCGCGCCACCGGCGACGACCGCGCCGACGGGCACGGCGTTCAACCCCACCGACATCGCCTGGCTGCAACTGACGGTGGCGATGACCGAACGTCTGCTGCCCGTACTCGATCTGGTGCCGGCGCGGACCACCGACCCGGCCTGGCGGCAGACGGCCACCCGGGTGGCGACCACCCGGCGCGCCGATCTGGACCGCGCCCGCCGGCTGCTGGCCGATGCCGCCGCCCCGACCACGAATCCGCACGAGGGGCACGACATGCCGGGCATGGCCACCGCGCAGGAGATGACAGCGCTGCGGGCGGCCAGCGGGCAGCCGTTTCACCGCCTGCTGGCCGGGCACCTGCGGGCGCATCTCGCGCAGTCGGTCCGGATCGCCAGCGCGGAGCAGCAGAGCGGAGTCCAGCCGGCGACCGTGGCGCTGGCGGCGGACGTGGTCCGGTCCGGCACCGCCGACCTCGCCCGACTCGATCATCTCGACCCCGCGTAGCCGCGCGCTCAGCCGCGAGCGGTGACGATCTCGTCGAGCAGCGCGGCCAGCTCGACCGGACGGGACAGGAACGGTGAGTGGCTGGATTCGATCCGCCGGGCGCTGCTGGCCCGAGCGGCCATCTTCTCTTGAAGCGGCACCGGAATGGCCTGGTCGTTGGTGCAGACGATGTAGGTCGACGGGATCGAGCGCCAGGCCGGCTCGTTCACCCGGTCCACGCATGCCCGCAGGCGCTGGTCGACCAACTGACCGATGGCGGCCTCGGCATCGGCGTCCGACAGGTCGCCGTAGAACGCCGTGCGCGGGTCCCCGGTGATCGGGATCAACACGTCGGTCTCGACCGGGTCCGGTACGCCGTGGAAGCTGAACATCGACTCGCCCCGGTCCAGCTGGTACGCCGTCAGGTAGACGAGGTGCTCGACCTCGGACAGGCCGGTGGCGGCCTCGCTGACCGGGATGCCGCCGTACGAGTGGGCCACCACGACGACCGGCCCGCCGATCGCCGCGATCTCCTTGCGGACGGCGGCGGCGTCGTCCTGCATGCCGCCGCGGGCGTCCGGCCCTGAGGTGGGCAGGTCGACGGCCCGGGTCTGGTAGCCGAGGACGTCCAGTTCTGCCCGGAGCCGGTCCCAGACGGCCGGCCGGTGCCAGGCGCCGTGGACGAGCAACAGGGTGGGGCGGGTCGAGGTCATGGCCTGCGCTTTCACTTATCGGACACAGTGCCGGACAGTGTGTCCGACGAAGCCAACGATAGCCGGCTCCGCCCAGCCGACCACCCGAGGCGGGTGAACTCCGGGCGTCGGTGCCGTGATCTGCGCGACCACCACCGGCCCAGCCCGTCGTCGTCACTCACCCCAGCTCCGAGCACGGCATCCTCCAGCCCCCGGGAGCGAGAGTTCTCGGGCTGGCCAGCGGGAGCGGAGTCTGCGGTCGTGGCTGGCCACGACGATGGCACCTGGGCCGGTGCCCAGGGCGTCCTCCAACTCGTCGCAGAGCGTCGGCGAGAGGTGGTTGGTGGGCTCGTCGAGCAGGAGCAGCTCCGGCGGATCGGCGACGAGCACCGCCAGGGCGAGCCGACGGCGCTGTCCCACCGACAGGTCGGCCACCGGGCGGTCGAGGTCCGCCGGGGCGAGCAGCCCGAGGGACGACAGCGGTACGACAGCGGCCCGCTCCATACCGACGGCCGCGTCGAAGACCTGCCGGGCCGTCCGCCGCGCGTCAGCGAAGACGGTGTCCTGGGCGAGCAGGACGACCCGCAGTTCCGGTCGTCGCCAGAGCGTTCCGGCAACGGTCAGGTGGCCGGCGAGCACGGCGAGCAGAGTCGACTTGCCAGTGCCGTTGGGGCCGGTCACCAACAGCCGGTCGCGGGACCTGAGCTCCAGGTGCGCCACCCGCAGTCGGCCGGGAACCTCCAGCCGATCCGCCGTGACGATGACCCCGTCACTGTCGCCGACGGCGAGCGCCGGCGCGTGGAAGCGCAACGGCTCCGACGGCACCGGAACGGGGTCGCGCTCGATCGTCTCCAGTCGACGGACGGCGTCGCGGACGCGACGGGAGATCTGGTTCTGAACGCGGCCGGCGGTGTGCCCGTACCCCATCTTCTCGCTGTCGCGCGGGCCCCGACCGTGGGCGACCTGGTGCCCGCTCACGGCGGCGGCCTCGCGCAGCTCGGCGAGGAGCACCTGCTCGTCGTCGTAGCGCCGTCGCCATCGTTGCGCCTCGGCCCGCTTCGCCGTCAGGTACGCGGTGTAGCCGCCGCCGAAGCGGACCGGTCCGTCGACCGCCGGGTCCAGGTCGATGAGATCGGTGCAGACCGCGTCCAGGAAGGCCCGGTCGTGACTGGCGACCACGACCACCCCCGGCATGGCACGAAGCTGGTCCTCGCAGAACGCCGCCGCGGCGTCGTCGAGATGGTTGGTGGGCTCGTCGAGCAGCAGCGCGCTCGGCCGGCGGACCAGCATCGCCGCGAGGGCGAGCCGGCCACGTTGCCCGCCGGAGAGCGCGCCCACCATGCGGTCGTGGGGCAGCCCGCCGAGACCGAGGCCGTCGAGGACCGTGTGGGCACGGCGGTCGGCGTCCCAGGCGTCGCGGTCCTGCGCCCGTTCCAACACCTCGCCGTACGCGGCCAGCAGCTGGTCGTGCTGCTCGGTGCCCTGCGGCGAGTCGGCGAGCGCGACGCCGATGCGGTCCAGCTCGGCGAGGTCGGCACGGGCCTCGCGCAGCGCATCGTCGAGGACCGCGGCGATGGTCGTGGCTGGACGAAACGGCAGTTCCTGGTGCAGGAAGCCGACGTCCGGTGGGCGTGTGACGGTGCCGGAGTCGGGTACGTCGACGCCGGCCAGGACCCGCAGCAGTGTCGTCTTGCCGGTGCCGTTCTCACCGATCAGGCCGATCCGGTGGCCGGGCGCGGCGGTCAGGGAGACACCGTCGAGCACCCGGCGGTCGCCGCGGACCCGCACGAGGTCATGGGCGATGAGAGCAGGTCGAACAGACATGGGGAACCTCGGAGACGACGATCCGGGGCGCACACCGGCGCCCCGGTGGAAGCAGGGCATGACGACGGAGGCCGCGGCGACGAGAACGCGATCACGCGCTCGTCGGCGGCCAGTCAGGGTGCTCACCCGGAGATGTCGTCGTCACCTGCCACGTCTGCTCCGATCTCCGAAAACTCGGGCGCAAGGATAACGCGGCCGTCGCTGGCCTCGGCTCAGCTCCCGCCCGTGCGGGCACCAGCGCGCAGCGAGTCGATGGTGAGGTCGAGGACGGCTTCGAGGTGGTCGATCTTGCCGGTGGAGAGCAGCAGCAGCACCCCGCCCTGGATGCCGGCGAGCAGTGCCGCGGCGGCCCGGTCGGCGTCGAGGTCCGGGTCGATGTCGCCGGTCGACTGCATGTGCCGGATGCCGTCGGTGATCGCCTTCTGCCAGCGCCACATGAGCCCGGTCACGATGGCCTGCGCGCCGGGCGCCCGCCGGCCGGTCTGGCCGAGCAGACCGTTGAGGGGGCATTTCACCCCCTGGGCGAGGTACCGCTCGATCAGTCGGTCGCGCCAGGCGAGCCAGGCCGGCCAGGACGTCAGGTTGCTGAGCATCGGCTCCTGGTCGATGAGCACCTGGTCCGCCTCGTGCTGGGCCACAGCGAGCAGCAGTCCCTCCTTCCCGTCGGGGAAGTAGTGGAAGAGCTGACCCTTGCTGGTGCCGGTGTGGGCCATCACATCCTCGAGGCGTACCTCGTCGACGCCGCGCTCGCGGATCTCGGCGGCGGCGCCGGCGACGATCCGTGCCCGGGTCGCCTCGCCCTTGCGGGTCAGAGCCCGTGTCATGACACCCCCTGGTCTGGACCTGTGGGTCCAACCCTATCTCGGTTTTTGGACTTGCAGGTCCATTTTTGCCGAGCAAAGGTCGGGAAACGCGCGGTCCGCAGGGGCCGACACCACGATCGGGAAGGCACCACGATGAACCACTACTACCTGCTCGGGCGGTCCGGTCTGCGGGTGAGCCGGCTGGCGCTGGGCACCATGAACTTCGGCGTCGACGGGTTCCACGCCGCGTACGGCAAGACCGAGGAGGAGGCCGAGCCGATCTTCCGGCAGTACCTGGAATCGGGCGGGAACTTCATCGACACTGCGGACTTCTACACCGCCGGGGAGAGCGAGAAGATCCTCGGCCGTCTGATCGACCGGGCCGGCGTACGCGAGCGGCTCGTGCTCACCAGCAAGGCCACCAACACGGTCGACCCGTCGGACCCGAACGCCAGCGGCAACGGTCGCAAGCACATCATGCGGGCCGTGGAGGCGTCGCTGCGCCGGCTCGGCACCGACTACATCGACCTGTATCTGCTGCACACCTGGGACCGGATCACCCCGGTCGAGGAGGTCGTGCATACCTTCGACGACCTGGTGCGCTCCGGCAAGATCAGGTACGCGGGGCTCTCCGACGTACCGGCCTGGTACGCGGCTCGGGCGCAGAGCTACGCCGAGGCGCACGGGCTGGCCCCGATGATCAACGTGCAGCTGCCGTACTCCCTGGTCACGCGGGACATCGAGGCGGAGCACGTGACGATGGCCCAGACGCTGGGCATGGGGCTCACCGCGTGGAGCCCGATCGGCGGGGGTCTGCTCAGCGGCAAGTACCGGCGCACCGGCGAGGGCATGAGCGGGACCGGCCGGTTGACGAACCCCGACGCCGCGGGTCGGGAGATCAGCTCCAGCGACTGGCAGGTGATCGAGGCGCTGGAGAGCGTGGCCGCCGAGTTGGGGCGCAGCATGGCGCAGGTGGCGATCAACTGGGTGGCCACCCAGCCCGCCGTCGGTTCGGTGGTCATCGGGGCGAGCAGCCCGGAACAGCTCGCCAGCAACTTCGGTGCGCTCGACTTCGAGATCCCAGCCGACGCCCGCCGCCGGCTCGACGAGGCAAGCGCCCCGAAGGTCCCGCTGCTCTACTCCATGTTCACCCCGCAGTACCAGTCCTGGGTGGTGAGCCCCGGCCTCGGCATCGGCGACAAGCCGGCCGGCTACACCCCTCCGGTCTTCAACGGCGCCGCTGCCTAGAACCTCGCACGCCCCGTGCCCCGGCCCCTATCCCCTGCCCGCGATCTTGTACTTGCTGTCCCGGCATAAGGGGCATCCCGCTCATGTCGACGACCACAAGTGCAAGATCGGCGGGGTGGGGGCGGGGGCGACGGCGCTACCGACGGATCGGCGCGTCGTTCGTCGGCGCCGGCTCACCCTCGTACAGCGCCACGTACCGCCGGCGCCACTCGTCGCCGTCGGCCCCGAGGGCGGCGAGGTTGAGGGTGTTGTGTTCGACGCCCAACGTCTCCGGCAGGGTGCACACCCGCAGCGGTATCGCGTTCGCGTCGGCGATCCGACGCGTCACGTCGACCGCCGCCCTGAGGTCCACCACGCCGTCGAGCGGGCTGATCGCGACCGCCGCGGTCCGCAGACCGGTCCGCCGGGGCGGACTCGGCAGGGTACGGGCGATCGTCAGGTACTGGGTGACGGCGGCGAGGGAGTATCCGCGCGACGTGACGCGGTCTTTCAGAACGCGGCGCCCGTACAGCACGATGAGCGGTTTCACCGCGTAGGCCGGCGCCTGTCGCGGATTCGGGCCGAAGAACGGCGACAGCAACAGCAGATGCCGTACGACGTTGCCCGGCACCTGGGCCAGCCAGGCGGCCAGCACGGCGCCGCCGGAGATCCCCACGACGCCGACCTCGTCGCCGAGGGCCGCCGCGACGGCCCAGCCCTGCGCGGCGTACGACGTCAGCTCACCGGCCTCGACCCGGTGGTGGGCCCGCCGGTCGACGGTCCCGTGCTGGGGCGCCCGGGGAACCCAGACGTTGTACCCACGCTCGAAGAACTCCTCGGCCAGCCCCTCGTACTGCTCGGGCGCGAGGGTGTACCCGTGCAACAGCAGCACGGCCCGGCCGGTACGGGAACCGTGGCTCAGCAGGCGGCTGCGCGACTCCGGTCGCACCTCCGGGTCGGCCGCCTCGGCGGCGATGATGGCCGCGGCGGCACGGGTGGCAGTGTCGAAGTCGAGCGGTCGGGCCGGCGCGACCCGTAGCCCACGGCGGCCCACCGGCCAGAGGTAGAGCCCGGCGACCGCCGCCCCGACGAGCGCCAGCCCGCCGACGAGGAGCGCGATGATCTCCGGCATGGTCAGATGCTGACAGGGGCCGCGCTCGACGCCGGCTGAGGGGGTGCGCCCGGGTGACCGGGCGCACCCGGTCAGCTATTCCTGGCTGTTCGGCGGCGCGAAGACGACCCGGGAGCGTAACTGCCGAAAGCCGGTCCGCTCCAACTCCGCGAGCACCGCCACCCGGTGGGCGTCCACGTCGGCGATGACCTCGCGGGCACCGCCGGCGGCCAGCACCCGGACCGCCTCGGCCAGCAGTTCGGGTCGGACGGCCTCGTCGAGCAGGCCGAGATAGGCGAGCAGGTGATAGCAGGCGTCGCCGGCCGTTCCGACCAGGCCCACCGGCCTACCCGCGTCCACCGCGACGCGCCACTCCTCGGTGGCGTCGCCCAGCCAGGCGAGCGGGTCGGTGGCCAGGTCGACGCCCCCGACCACCCGCGCGATCTCGACGCCGGTCAGTACGTCAGGCTCGGCGATCCTGGCGACCAGAGTGTTGATCTCTGCGACGTCGACGGGCGCGCGGAAGTCGTACCGTCCGGAGGACGCCGGTAGGGGTGTGCCCGTCCAGGAACAGCGGAGCCGCTCCCCCCGCTCGACAAGCCCGGCGAGCCGGGCGGCCTCCATGGGCGCCCGCACCACGGCCAGCACCTCGGGCCGACGCCGCCAGTGCGCCGGCAGGGCGGCGTAGTACAGACCGGGACCGCCCAGCGCCTGGTGGGCGGCGCGCAGCAGCTCGGCGCCCACCTCCGGCTCGGCGTCCAGGTCGAACCGTTCCAACCACGGGGCACCCACGGCGCCCGGCGGGAGGACCCAGGCTGCCCGACCGACCACCCGGTCGGCACGGAGGGCGACCCAGGTGTGCTCGGGACGGTAACCGCCGCCGGCGATCCCGTCGGCGTAGGCCACCTGGCGCAGTTGGGGCAGCGGATCAGGCATGGAGTCGAACAGCTTTTCCTCGCCCGCGACGAGCGGACGGATGACCAGATCAGTCATGGGTTGGTCCTCCGGGAAGCGCGCGCCCCGGATCAGATCCGCGCGGACGCCGGAGCGCGGAGGGGGCGCAGAACATCGGACATTGTTCTGACCTCCTTCCAGCTCGACGGCGTGCCCGACGACCATACGCGGGCTGGTCGCCCGCTCGCAACGGATCGTCACAGCGTCGGGTTGGTCTCCGCCCCACGCTTGTGGGCACGCTGGTCGTACACGGTGATGCCGGCCAGGATCACCGCCGCGACGGCCGCCACGGCGACCGGCGGGAGCAGCACCATCGGCGGAGCCGCCACGGCGAGCGCCACCGCGCCGTAGTACAGCGCCCGACACCGCGGCGCGGATCGGTCCTCCCGCTCCAGGGCGCTCCGCCCGATCAGGAACAGCACCGGGCCGCCGAAAATGATGGCCACGAGAGCCCAGTCGATCGGCGGGTGCGGATCCTCGATGACCTGACCGAAGCCGACGGCGGTGCAGATGATGCCACCGACGATCAACAGCAGGCTGTAGCTCGCCCACCGGGACAGCTGGATCCCCTGTCCGCTCGCGTTAGCGGCATGGCCGGATCTGACGTGGTAGAAGTAGATCCGCCAGAACGAAACGACCGCCACGAACGAGGCGACGAGGACGATGGTTCCCTCGGTGGTGAAGCCCGGGAAGCTGACCGCGGCGCCGGCTTCGAGCACCACCTCGGCGAGAGCGATCATGAAGAACTGGTTGTACCGCTCGGCGAGATGCTCCTGCGAGACGGTGACCCCCAGGCTGGTGAGCTGTGGCTTGCCCATGCGGGGCAGGGGGTAGGTGGCGGCGGCGCCGATCAGCTCGATCGCGAGAGCGAGGGTCCAGAAGATGCCCCGCCCGAGACCACCGCTGATGCCGCCACTGATCCAGAGCACGCTGGACGCCAGGTGCCAGGTCAGCACCCGGAGCGCGAACGCGTGACCCGCGTGACCCCGCAGGGCGAACGACAGAAAGAGCGGTCGGCCGACCTGGATGACGACGTAGGTGCAGGCGAAGACGACGCCGCGTTGGCCGAAGGCCTGCGGCAGGGTGACCGCCAGGACCAGCGTGCCGAACATCGTCGCCAGCAGGACGACCTGCAGTTCGGGGCGCCGGGGGTCGTAGGTGCTCGCCAGGAGGGCGTTGAGCGACCAGATCATCCACATCGCCGTGAAGAACAGGACGGTCTGGCCGGCCTCGGACAGCAGTGTGTGTCGGACGATGGTCAGGTCGTCCGCGACCCGCCCGGCGAGGCGGGCCAGCGCGAAGACGTAGACGATGTCGAAGAGCAGTTCCAGGACGGTCGCCGAGCGAGGGCTCCTGCTGTCCCCGAGCCCACGGAAGAACTCGGTGCGCGTCAGCACGGACGGCGAGACAGCTCAGCCGGCCAGGGCCGCCGGCACGGGCACACCACTGTGGTGACCCTGTTCCGCTGCCATCGTCCCCGAGCCTCCCTCGCCAACCGGCCCTGCTTGATCCCTATCTGCGTATTTTATCCATCTTCATCGGGTCTCCGTCGCTGATGGCGGATACCGGGTCGGCGGTACGCCGGATCATCTGTGCCGTCACCCTGCGGTACGAGCCCGGGTCGACGGGGAACAGCCACTGCCGGGCCCGGGTGAGCGGGCCGACGTTGAGCCCCAACTCGTCGAGCACCTCGTCGACGTTGTGCATCGAGAACGGGATGATGTTCGTGCCGCGAGCGTGGCGTCCGTTGGTGCGCTTCGTCATCCAGAACAGCCGGGCGCGCACCTCGTCGCGCATCCGGACCTCGGTCGGCAGCGTGAGACCACCCCGCAGGTACGCGGCCGTCCAGACCGCCGCCATCTCCGCGCTGAGCGGGCTGAAGAACGACGAGTTGTAGCCGGCGAACGTCAGCCTCGGCACGCCGATCGGCAGGATCTGCCGGTAGAGCATGAAGTTGCCGGCGTCGTCCTGGAGCCGGGCGTGCAACGCGTCGTCGAAGAACGGCACGTGCTGTCGGAAGCCGGTACCACAGATGACCAGGTCGGCGGGGAGCACAGTGCCGTCGGCCAGGCGGGCGGCGGGCCGGCCACCGTCGACCAGCAACTCGGTGATCACCTGCTCCCGGTGCACGGCGATGCGGCCGTCGGTGACCCGCTCGAAGAAGCCCTCGGTGGCGAGGCTGACAGTGCTGCGGGCGATGTCCTCGAAGCTGCCCTTCGGCACGAGACCCAGCTCGCGCAGGTGGAACTGCCGGGTCGCTACCGAGCCGACACTGTCGACCATGCGTTGGCGCAGACCGTTCCCCGGGCCGTGCAGGAACCGCTCGAAGCCCTTCAGGTGCAGGTAGCGGAAGAGCGCCTCACCCATCCGGGTGAGCAGCAGGTACTTGTAGTTGAGCGCATTACCGAGCTTGCGGGGCATCTTCCAGAGCAGTTCGCGTGCCACCACGTGGGTCTGGGCGGCGACCTCGCTCACCGGGACCGCCACGTCGCAGGACGACTTGCCGTACCCGACCACGAGGACGTTCTTACCCCGGGCCGCCTCGATGTCGTGGAACTCCCCCGTCGCCAGTACGCGCCCTCCGGCGGCGGTGAAGCTCGCCTGCCCGTCGAAGGACGGAACGAACGGGTCGCAGAAGATGCCGTTGGCGACGATCAGGTGGTCGTACCGTTCCACGGTCAGCGGGTCCTGGGCGCCCGCCGGCCGCGAGGTGACCAGCCACCCGGTCTCGTCGTTGACCAGCTCGGCCGAGGCGACCTCCGTGGACAGGCGCAGCGCGCTGGCCAGCCCGAACTTCTCCACGTAGCTCTCCAGGTACCGCTGGACCTGTTCCCCCGACGGCCACTGCGGGTAGTCGGCGGGCATCGGCAGGTCGGAGAGGTGGTAGGTGCCCTTGTCGTTCTGGGTGTGCAGGCCGGGGTATCGCCGGGTGCGGCTCCACACCCCACCGACGTCGGGCGCGCGCTCGAACACTGTGACGTCGAATCCGCTCTGCCGCAGCACCTTCGCTGCGCTCACACCGGCGAATCCGGCACCGACGACGGCAATCCTCATGGTCTCCTCCAAAGGAGTACGAACGGTGCCGGCGCTGACCGCCCGCGGTGCTCGCACGCTAGCGAGCAGGCCGGGACTGTCGCTATCCGCTCGACGCGGGCGCTGTCCGCGGTACGCGACAGCACCCTTTTCCTGTCGGGTCGACGGCTTTCGGGTCTGGTCCGGGCCGGTCACGCCTTACGGTCAGCGCGACGGGACGCCCGGGAGGTGTCGGATGGATGCGGTGACGGTCCGCACGGACGACGTCGACCGGGCTCGCGCCGAGGTGGGTCGGGTCTTCTGTCCACACCGGCTCACCCCGCAGGCGGGTGTTCACAGCGTGCAACTGCGGATGGCGGCTCGCCGGGCGGGCGGTGTGGGAGTCATCGACCTGGACTACGGGCAGGCGGTGCGCATCCAACCGCCCGCGCTGGAGAGCTTCTACCTCGTCCAGATCCCCAGGGCCGGCAGCACGATGGTCCGGCACGCCGGACAGAGCGTGACCTCGACCCCCGACGTCGCCTCGGTGCTGTCCCCGTACGACTCCTCGGACATGCGGTGGTCCGAGGGATCGCCCCACCGGATCTTCTACGCCGACCGGCGCGCCGTCGACCGGGAACTCGCCCGCCTGCTGGGCCACCCGGTGGACGACCCGGTCCGCCTCGACGTCGGCATGCTCATGACCACGCCGACCGCGCGGGCGTGGGCGCGCGGGGTGGCGTTCCTCGCCGACGAGCTGGCCCAGCCGGCCGACGCGTCCCTGTTCGACCACCCGCAGGTGGCCGCCCGTTTCGAACAGGGGCTCATCGGCAAGCTGTTGCTGGCCCATCAGCACAGCCACTCCCACCTGCTGGCCGAGCCGGGCCAGCACGCCCAGCCCGGGCGTCTCGTCCGCCGGGCGTGCGCCCTGATCTCCGAACACCACGGGGAGGCACTGACCGTCGGTGACGTCGCCGAGGCGCTACGGGTGAGCGTACGAACGCTTCAGGATTGTTTCCGCCGTGAGTTGCAGACCACCCCGACCGCGTACCTGCGGGCCTGCCGGCTCGACGCGGCGCACCGCACGCTCCGCTCGGCCGCGCCGGGGATGTCCGTGACGACGGTTGCCCTGCACCACGGCTTCGTGCACCTCGGTCGGTTCGCGACCGAGTACCGGTCGCGATTCGGGGAGTCACCGTCCGCGACGCTGCGGCACTGACCGGGCGGTCCCGCGTCGTACCGTCCAGGCCGCGTGCTGGGCACCACCTCGACGGTACGACCTGCGGGCGTCAGGTCAGCCGTCCGACCCCGGCACCCGCGGTGACCAGCGCCGGAACGTTCGCCGCCGGGTCGAGCTGGTACGGGTAGTAGGTTCGCGGCTCCGTGACCGTACCGGCGGTCTCGGGCTGGCCGGAGTTGACGAAGACGTTGCCGCGCTGCACGGCACGGCCGGGGCCGCTGTCCGCGTACCCGCTCGCGGAGTGCAGCGGGTACGGGACGTCCCGGAAGTAGTTTCCCTCGACCAGGACGCCGGCGTTCTCCGTCGACGCGACGCCGTAGAGGGCGTTGCCGAGGAAGTAGTTGTTGTAGACGTGCACCGGCTCGCCGAACCGGACCCGGGGATGGCGTTGGCGGCTGTGATCGAAGAAGTTGTGGTGGATGCTCACCTTCAGGTGTCCGATGTCGGTGGACGCCGCGCCGTCGGAATGCCCGATGAGCATGCTCTTGTCGGCGTGGTCGAAGTGGTTCCAGGAGACCGTCACGTAGTCGGCGCCCCGCACGATGTCGACCGAGCCGTCGATCGCGCCGGCGAAGCGGTTGTGGTCGATCCAGATGTGGTGGGAGTTCTGGCCGACGTTTATCGCGTCGTCCTCGGCCTCCGTGAAGTTGATGTTGCGGACGATCACGTTGTACGACCGGTAGAAGTCGAGCCCACCCCCGGTGATCTCCGCGTTCCCGACGCCGATGATCGTCTTGTGCGGCCGCACGCCCTGCTTGCTGCTGATCCGGATCACGCCGCTGACCTGGATGACCATCGGGCCGATGGTGTCGATGTAGTCGAGGAAGTCCGCCGCGTTGGTAGCGGTGACCACCGGGCCTCCGGCGCCGCCGGTCGTACCGTTCTGACCGAGCGCGACGACGCTGGCGAACCCGTCCGGTTGACCCGCCGGCACCGCGCTCGGCGAGGCAGCGGCGAGTGTCGACGACAGCTTGCCCACCCCGGCGCCGGCCGGCACCGTGGTCGGGACGTCGGCGGCGGGGGTGAGCTGGTAGGGGTAGTAGCCACGCGGATCGGGAACGGTGCCGCGGGTCTCGATCGGATGGTTGCAGGCGACGAGGATGTTTCCGCGGGCCACGATCCGGCCCAGATCGCCGCTGAAGTCGACCCGGCCGGGGTTGTTCACCGAGTAGAAGTAGTTGTTCTCCATGAGCACGGCGGCGTCGTAGGTGGACGCGACCCCGTAGCTGTTGTCGTAGTAGTAGTTGTTGTAGACGTGCGCCAACGCGGAGAACCGTACCCGGGGGTTGCGCTGGTCGGAACGGTCGAAGAAATTGTGGTGGTAGGTGACCCGCAGCCGGCCGATGTCCTGGGGTCCGGCGTCCTCGTCGTGACCCAGCAACAACGTCTTGTCGTGATCGTGGAAGTGATTCCAGGAGACGGTCACGAAATCGGACCCACGTTTGATGTCGACCGCACCGTCATCGCCATTCGAGAACTCGTTGTGGTCGATCCAGATGTGGTGGGAGAACATCTGCACGTTGATCAGGTCGTCGCTCGCGCCGGTCAGGTGCAGATTGCGAATGATGATGTTGTGGACGGCGTTCGCCGGCGGCGCGGTGACGTCGTCGTCGACCGGCACACCGATGTTCAACCCTCCTCCGGAAAGCGTGGCGGTGGCGCCGAGCCCGACGATGGTCTTGTCCGAGGCGACGTCGTGCATTCCGTCGTTGCTGCCCGCGGGCAGGTTGATGGTGCCGGAGACCTGGATGACGTAGGGCCCCGGCCGCGCGATGTAGTCCAGGAACTGGGCGGCGGTGGTGGCGGTGACCGTGGGTCCGCCGGATCCGCCGGTGGTGCCGGCCTGACCGAGCGCGGCGACGCTGGCAAACCCGTCGGCGGGGCCGGCGACGGCTCTGGTGGTCGGCTCCGCCGACGCGGCGGCGCGGGTGGCCTGGGCCAGCCCGGGTGGGGTGAGCAGGAGGACGGCGAGGCCGATGGCGGCGGGTGACCACCAGCGCGGCGGGATGCGGCGAGCGGGCGTGGAGAGCATGTGGCTACTGCCTTTCGCGGGACGGAACGCGGACCGGGCGTGGTCCGACGAGCCGCGGCGGGGAGCCCGAACCGGTCGGCGACGCCTGGACGTCGGCGTCGCGAGGCACGGGCCAGCGCCGGATCGGCCGGCGATCCGTGGCGGTGGGGTGCGAGGGCGGAAAGCGCTTTCCAGCACCCATGCTAGGCACGACGATTAATTCATGTCAATCAACAGATCTTGATATCCTGCAAACGGTTGCTACATTGATCATGGTCTACGTTACTGATCTAGCGACGACCGCGCGGCGGCACGGCCACACCCTCCCCCACCAACGTGGATAAATGCCACAGGTTCACGGCAGGACATTGACGTTGGTCTCGGTTCCGTGCTTACTTCGCTGCAAACCTTTGCAGGCCCGGAAGGCGCGCTCCGGTGTCACTCGGGCCCGCCGGCCGAAGCCTCACGACCCGACGCCGACCCCCCGCCCACCGACCGGCGTCGTGCCGGGCTACCACCTGCCGGGGTCGACGAATGGGCCTGCTCCACCGACCGATCCGTCATCTCGGAAAGAGCGCGTCGGGCATCGACAACTGAACGTCAGCAGCCGCACCAACAGCCTCCGGCGGCCGCACACAACGGGCACGATCATTCGGCGATAACCGGACCGAATGCCTACCGACTCGGCCGCCAGCGGCCGAGCAATAAGTGTTGCCCAAATAGGCTGCAACATACCTGCACATTCAATTTATTGACTCTCACCAGTACGTCTCCCTACCGTTCGTGTATGGCTCATTTCATATCCGTTACGCCGACGGACATCTGAGCCCGCCACCACCACAAGGGAGGCCAATGATGAAATCTTTGAATCCTCGGGGCCGGCCGAGGGCCCGGCTGATCGCGGCGGCGCTCGCCGCCGGAGCGCTCGCCGCCACGGCGGTGCTCATCGCCACTCCGCCCGCCTTCGCCGACACGCTTCTCAGCGACGACTTCTCCGACGGCAACTCGACGGGCTGGTCGCGGTCGGGAGGCAGTTGGTCGGTGGTGACCGACGGTTCACTGGCCTTTCGGCAGTCCGGCACCAGCAGCGACGCCCGGGCGTTGACCTCCGCCCCGGGCTGGACGGACTACGGCGTCCAGGCGCGGGTCAGACCCACCGGGTTCGGCGGCACGAACCGGCACGTCGGGGTGATCGCCCGGGCACAGAACAGCAGCAGCTACTACGCGCTGGCGGTCACCGCCAGCGGTGGCGTGCAACTGCTCCGGCGCGCCGGTGGAGACCCGGTGGCGCTCGACTCGGCCGCCGGCGGCGTGACCACCGGCAGCTGGGCCACGCTGCGCCTGGAGGCCGTGGGCACGACACTGCGGGGCTACGTCAACGGCGCGCTGGTGGTCGAGGCAACCGACAGCGCGTTCGCCGCCGGCCGCGCCGGGCTCGCCACGTCGTACGCCAGCGCGTCCTTCGACGACGTCCGGGTGGACACCGAAACCGGAGCGCCCGGGGAGCCGCCGGGCGAGCCGACACTGCCACCCACCGAGCCGCCACTGGACCCGGGCGCACCGCCGATCGGCTTCGCGTCGGTGAACGCCCTCGGCCAGAACGGCACCACCGGCGGCGCGGGCGGTCCGACGGTCACAGTCGACACCGCCGCCGAGTTCCTCGCCGCGATCGGCACCACCGGCGCGTTGAACATCCGGGTCAGCGGCGTGATCGCGCTACCCGGTCCGATGCACGACGTGACCTCGGACAAGACGATCGTCGGCGTGGGCGCCAGCTCGGGCATCACCGGCGGCGGCCTGAACATCGGCCTGCCGGTGAGCACCGCGACCAGCCCGCCCGCGAACGCGGTGCACAACGTGATCGTCCGCAACCTGAACTTCCGCAACACGGTGGACGACGCGATAAACGTGCAGATGTTCTCGCACCACATCTGGATCGACCACAACGACCTGGCGTACGGCTATGACGGGCTGATCGACATCAAGCGTGGTGCCAGCTACGTCACCGTCTCCTGGAACCACACCCACCACCACACGAAGAACATGCTGCTCGGACACGACGACAGCAACGCCGCCCAGGACACCAACTATCTGAAGGTGACCTACCACCACAACTGGTTCGACCGGACGCCGCAGCGCAACCCGCGAGTCCGTTTCGGCGAGCCGGTGCACGTGTTCAACAACTACTTCGTCTACAACACCGACGTCGGGGTCGCCTGCCAGCTCAACTCGGGCTGTGTGGTCGAGGGTAACTACTTCGAGGACGTCGAGGTGCCCTGGTCGATCAGCTACGCCGGGTCCAAGGGGCGGCTGATCGCCCGGAACAACGTGCTCGCCGGCACCAGCGAGCCGGGTGACGCGGGTGGCTCGGTGCAGGAGCCCGGCACCTACTACCCGTACACGGTCACCGATCCGAACACCGTCAAGTCGGTCGTCTCGGCCGGCTCCGGCACCGGAAAGCTCGGCTTCTAGCAGCGACACCCCACCACCAAGGAGGTTCCGTGCACACCACCGAAACCTGGCGAAGGCATCGCCGAGGTCTCCTGCTCACCATCGGGGCAGCGCTCGCCGCGGTCGCCCTCGCCCTCGGCATGGGCGCCACCGGCGCCTACGCCGACACCCTCTTCACCGACGACTTCGAGGACGGCAACGCCACCGGATGGACAGCGTCCGGGGGAACCTGGACGGTCGCCACCGACGGCTCCCGGGTCTACCGGCAGTCCGGCACCAGCAGCGACGCCCGGTCGTTGGCCGGTACGGCGAGCTGGACCGACTACTCGGTCCAGGCCACCGTCAAGCCGACAGCGTTCAACGGCTCCAACCGCTTCGTCGCGCTGCTGGCCCGGGCGCAGAGCAGCACGAGCTACTACTACCTGGCCCTGCGCAGCAACAACACGGTCGAGCTCAAGCGGCTCAGCGGTGGCTCCAGCACCACGCTGGACAGCGCCGCGACCACGGTGACCGTCGGCACTGCGTACACGCTGCGGATCGACGTCGCCGGCAGCTCGCTGAAGGGCTACGTCAACGGCACCCTGTTGACCGAGGCCACCGACAGCCAGTTCGCTACCGGCCGGATCGGTGTCGCCACCTTCAACGCCAGCGCGAACTTCGACAACGTCCAGGTCACCAGCGCCACCCCCGGGCCGGACCCGACCGACCCGACGGTCCCGCCCGGTGACCCGGGCACGAACGTGGCGGACGGCTGGGCGTCGGTCGACGCCTGGGGTCAGAACGGCACGACCGGCGGGGCCGGCGGCCCGACCGTCACTGTGACCACCGCGGCACAGTTCATCGCCGAGGCCGCCTCGGCCGGTCCGAAGATCATCCAGGTCAGCGGGCTGATCGCCCTGCCCGGCCCGATGCACGAGGTCACCTCGGACAAGACGATCGTCGGGCTCGGCGCCAACTCGGGCTTCACCGGCGGTGGGCTCAACATCGGTCTGCCGATCGACAACGCGGTCACCAGCCCACCCGCGAACGCCGTGCACAACGTCATCCTGCGGAACCTCAACTTCCGCAACTGGTCCGACGACGCGATGAACGTGCAGATGTTCTCCCACCACATCTGGATCGACCACAACACCTGGACCACCGGCTCGGACGGCGGCCTCGACATCAAGCGCGGCTCGTCGTACGTGACGGTGTCCTACAACCACGCCGACGGCACCAACAAGAACATGCTGCTCGGGCACGACGACGGCAACGCCGCGCAGGACACCGGGCGGCTGAAGGTCTCCTACCACCACAACTTCTTCGACGAGACCCGTCAGCGCAACCCCCGGGTCCGCTTCGGCGACCAGGTGCACGTCTACAGCAACTACTACCTCAACACCGGTGACTACGGTGTCGCCGCGACGGAGAACTCCGGCGTCATCGTGGAGGGCAACTACTTCGAGAACGTCGACGACCCGTACCACCTGGCCGAGGCCGACTCCGGCCCCGGTCGGCTCGTCGCCCGCAACAACTGCCTCATCAACTCGGGCGCGGGCGAGACCGGCGGCAGCGTGACCAACCCGCCGTACGCGTACACCATCACCACCGCCTGCGACATCAAGGCGGTGGTGACCGCGCAGGCCGGGGTCGGCAAGGTCGGCCTGCCGGGCGGGCCGACCAGCCCGCCCCCGACGACCCCTCCCCCGACCACCCCGCCGCCGACCACCCCGCCACAGACCGGCCTGGTCGGCTGGGCCACCCAGAACGGTGGCACCACCGGCGGCGCGGGCGGCCAGACGGTCACCGTCTCCGACGGCCCGGCGCTCGCCGACGCCCTGGAGTCGGCATCACCGCTGATCATCCGGGTGCAGGGATCGCTCACCATGCCGGACAAGATGAACGACGTGCGGTCCAACAAGACAGTGCTCGGCGTCGGCAACGCCACGCTGGACAACGGGCTGAACGTCAGCAGCGCCAGCAACGTCATCATTCGCAACCTCACCTTCCGGGGCTGGGACGACGACGCGGTGAACGTGCAGAACTCGCGCAACGTCTGGATCGACCACAACACCTTCGACGGCGGCTACGACGGCGCGTTGGACATCAAGCGGGAGTCCGACTTCGTCACCGTCTCGTGGAACCGGGTCACCAACCACACCAAGAGCATGCTGCTCGGTCACGACGACGGCTTCACCGCCGACATCGGGCACCTGCGGGTGACCTACCACCACAACTGGTTCGACGGCAGCAAGGAGCGGCACCCCCGCGTCCGGTTCGGTGACCCGGTGCACGTGTTCAACAACTACTACTTCGGTGCGGACTACGGCGTCGCGTCCACGATGGGCGCCGGCGTGCTCGTCGAGGGCAACTACTTCGAGAACGTGACCCGGCCGACAGCTGTCGGATACGCCGAATCGGACCCGGGCGACCTCGTCCAGCGCGACAACGTCTTCGTCAACTCCGGTACGCCGGAGAGCGCTGGCGACGTCGCCGCCATTCCCTACTCCTACCAACTCGACGCCGCCAGCGGGGTGAAGGCGAGCGTCACCGCAGGTGCCGGCGCCGGACGCATCACTGTCTGAGCCGTCGACGGGGCGGCGGTCACCGGACCGCCGCCCCACTCCTGCCTGTGGAGCGGGCCGTTCCGACCGCCCGGGCCACGCACGTCGGGCACTGGTCCGGCCGACGAAACTGTTATCCGGGTACGGCCGGCGAGTCTCCTGAGGTGAGGCGTTGGCGGGTTCCCCCGCCACCGCAGCATGGAACAGTGCTGCGACCACACACGAGGGAGTCGAGACGATGCGCGCAACCGGCCAGGGTGAAGCGGACGCCGCGAGGGGAAACCGGGGCGTCCACGCGGAACCCCGACGCGGGATGCTCGGCCGCCTCCCGATCGGCGCGAGACGGCTGCTGTGGCCGCTCCTCGTGGCCGCCGTGGTCGCCGTACTGGTGACGGGTGTGATCGTCGTGGTGCAGCCCACCGGGCCGACGCCCGCCCCGGCGGCGACGCAGGCACTCGACGCGCCGACGCCCACGAGCCCGCAACCCGGCGCACGCAGCGCGACCACGCCCGCCGCCACGACGAGCCCGGCGGGGGCGACCCCGACGCCGACGCCGACGGCGAAGCGGACGACCGGGCGTCCGGTCGCTCCGGCGGCCCCGGCGGCGACCTCGAGGCGCAAGGGCGTCGGGGTGTGGACCTTCGACGGCGTCAGCCAGGCGCTGGCCAACTCCGGGGCGAGTTGGTACTACACCTGGGACGTGGCCCACTCGGGCGTCACCAGCCCGAAGGACGCCGAGTTCGTCCCGATGATCTGGGGGGCGAAGAGCGTCACCGCCACCAACCTGCAACAGGCCAAGAACAACGGCCGCTACCTGCTCGGGTTCAACGAGCCGGACCTGAAGGGTCAGGCGGAGATGACCGTCGAGCAGGCGTTGGAGCTGTGGCCGCAGTTGCAGGCCACCGGTCTTCCGCTGGGCAGCCCGGCGGTGGCCTGGGGCGGCGACCGGCCGGGCGAGTGGCTCGACCGGTTCATGGCCGGGGCGAAGCAGCGCGGCTACCGCGTCGACTTCATCGCCCTGCACTGGTACGGCGGCGACTTCACCACCGCCAACGCGGTCAACCAGCTCAGGTCGTACCTCCAGGCCGTGCACGACCGGTACAAGCTGCCGATCTGGCTCACCGAGTTCGCCCTGATCGACTTCTCCAACGGCGTCCGCTTCCCCACCCAGGCACAGCAGGCCGCGTTCCTCACCGCGGCGACCCGGATGCTGGGTGGCCTGTCCTGGCTACAGCGGTACGCGTGGTTCGGCCTGCCCGCCACCGACAAGGACCAGACCGGCCTGTTCCGTACCGGCAGCACCGCCACCGCCGTCGGCCGCGCCTACCAGGCGGCACGCTGACCTACAGCACGTCGACGTGGTCCCGCCAGGAGTGCTGCGGCTCGTACCTCAGCACCCGGCGGGCCTTGTCGATGCTGAGCAGCGTCTCGTGCTCACCCAGTTCCCTACGGATCTCGACGCCCGGGTAGACCTCGGCCATCAGGCTGGCGCTGGACCTGCTCATGACGGTGTCGGCGTTGGCGATGACGAAGACGTCGGCACCGGGCTGGTCGTGCGCGAGCGCGCGCTCGACCGCCTGGGCCCCGTCGCGGGAGTCGATGTAGCCCCACAGGTTCCACCGGCGCAGCTGCGGGTCGGCGTCGAACGAGGGGAACGGCGCGTAGTCCTCGACGTCCATGACGTTGGAGAAGCGCAATCCCACCATGACCAGCTCCGGGTCCCACCGGCAGAAGTGCCGGGCCATCTCCTCCTCCAGGGCCTTGTTCAACGAGTACGTCGACTCGGGCCGTGGCGCGTACTCCTCGTCGACCGGCGCGTACGGCGGCGGGGTGTCGAACGGCAGCCCGAGCACCGTCTCGCTCGACGCCCACACGACCCGCTTGATCCCGGCCGCCCGGGCCGCGGCGAACACGTTGTACGTCGCGGCGGAGTTGTTGGCGAAGGTGGTCGCGTTCGACATCAGCCCGGGGGCCGGGATCGCCGCGAGGTGTACGACCGCGTCGACGCCGCCCGCGTGCTCGTCGGCGCCCCCGGTGAACGCCTCCACCACCTGCCCGTAGTCGGTCAGGTCGACCAGCAGGAACTCGCCGTTCACGTCGCGTGGGTCGCGGCCAACGGCGCGGTCCACCGCCAGCACGTCGACGCCCACGGCGCGCAGGTGTGCGACCACGGCACGGCCGAGCTTGCCGGTGGCACCGGTGACGACGACACGCCTGGGCAGTGTGGATTCGCTCATGACCACATCTTCGCCGCAGGCGACGTCAGCCCGGCAGCCGGGTGGGCTCGCCGCGCCGCGATCGCGATCCGAGCGCGATCGGGCGGGCGGGTGCGTAACGTGCAGGGGTAAACGTTGTCGCGACGAGGAGACTTCATGTCCAAGCCACCGCTTCCCGAGGCCGCGGTCGCCATGCTTCAGAAGCCGAACCCCGCCGTCATGACCACCCTTCGCAACGGTGGCCAGCCGGTGTCCGCCGCCACCTGGTACCTGTGGGAGGACGGCCGGATCCTGGTGAACATGGACGAGAGCCGTCGCCGGCTGGAGCACGTCCGCAACGACCCCCGGGTGTCCCTCACCGTGCTCGACGAGGCCGGCTGGTACACCCACGTCAGCATCATCGGGCACGTCGCCGAACTGCGCCCCGACGAGGGCCTGGCGGACATCGACCGGCTGTCGAAGCACTACACGGGCAACGCGTACCCACGCCGGGAACGGGCCCGGGTCAGCGCCCTTATCGAGATCGACCGCTGGCACGGTTGGGGCGCGCAGAAGGACAACAACCAGGTCGGCTGACCGTTGCCGTCCGCCCTGTCGCCTCGACGGCTGCCGTCGGGGCGACAGGGCACCGGCCGTCAGGGCGTCAGGGCGGTGGCGGACCGGGCGCCGACACGGGTCACCAGGTAGCCGAAGGCCGCCGCGGTGAAGAACATGACGATGCCGTAGACGGCGCCCGGGATCGCCATCTGGGTGCTGTTGAGCAGCGCCGGGCTGAGCGCGATGGTGATGGCCAGTGTGCTGTTGTGGATGCCGATCTCGAAACCGGCGGCCGTCGCGGCGCTCCGGTCGACACCGGCGAGGCGCGGCGCTCCGTACCCGATGGCGAGGCTGAGCAGGTTGAAGGCGAGCACGGCCAGGCCGACCGAGACGAAGTAGTCGGCGATGTTCTCCCGCTCGCCGAGCACCGCGCCGGCGATCACCGCGACGAGTACGACGACGGAGAGGATCCGGACCGGGCGGTTCAGCCGCTCGGCCAGGTGCGGCATCCGCGCCCGGATGAGCATGCCGATCGCGACCGGGACGAGCACGATGGCGAAGACCTGGAGCACCTTGTCGAACTGTAGGCCGATGCTCCTGCCGTCGGGCAGGAAGTACGCCGCCGACAGGTTGACCAGGATCGGCAGGGTGAACACGGCGAGCACCGAGTTGATGGCGGTCAGGGTGATGTTCAGGGCCACGTGTCCGCCGAACAGGTGGCTGTAGAGGTTGGCAGTGGTGCCGCCCGGTGACGCGGCCAGCAGCATCATGCCGACGGCCAGCTCGGGTGCCAGGTCGAACGCGAGGACGACGCAGAAGCAGAGCGCCGGCAGCACCAGCACCTGGCAGACCAGGGCGATGACGGCGGCCCGTGGATGGTGGGCCACCCGGCGGAAGTCCGCCATTGTCAGTCCGAGACCCAGACCGAGCATGATGATGCCGAGGGCGACGGGTAGTCCGATCAGAGTCACGGCGGAGTCCATGGCACAACATCGTTACCACCCGGTAACGCCGTCACAATCCTCCATGTGGCTGGACGGCTCTTGACCCCGGAGGGTGATCGGCTTAACTTCATCAATCAGATAAGTGTCTTTACTAATTCTGTTTGATGTCTCGTGGGAGTGTGCCGATGCGACCATTCCGCCACCGCCGTCTCACCGCCGTCGTCGCCCTGGCGACAGTGCTGGTCACCGCCGCTCCGCCCACCGCCGCCAGCGCCGGCGACAACCACCAGCGCCGCACCGGCTACCACCGGGTCGGCTACTTCACCCAGTGGGGCATCTACGGCCGGGCCTTCCCGGTCAAGAAGCTCGAAACCTCCGGGGCGGCGAGCCGCCTCACCCACCTCAACTACGCCTTCGGCAACGTCAGCGAAGACGGCCGGTGCTACGTGGACGGTGGGCCGGGCGAGGGCGACGCCTGGGCCGACTATCAGCGTCCCGTCCCGGCCGAGGAGAGCGTCGACGGCGTCGCGGACGCACCGGGCCAGGCGCTCAACGGCAACTTCGGCCAGCTCGCCAAGCTCAAGGCCAAGCACCCCGAACTGAAGGTGCTGATCTCGCTGGGCGGCTGGAGCTGGTCGACGTACTTCTCGAACGCGGCCCGCACCGACGCCTCCCGCAAGGCGTTCGTCACGTCCTGCATCGACCTCTACCTCAAGGGAAACCTGCCCGGTGGTGACGGCGCCGCTGGCGGCCCGGGCGCCGGGGCCGGCGTCTTCGACGGCATCGACCTCGACTGGGAGTGGCCCAACTGGGAGGGTGAGCCCGGCAACGTCATCCGCCCGGAGGACCGGGAGAACTTCACCAAGCTGCTCGCCGAGTTCCGCCGGCAGCTCGACGCGTACGGGCGCACGACCCGCGCGCACCACCCGCTGACCGCGTTCCTGCCGGCCAGCCCGGCCACGATGGACGCCGGCTACGAGGGCCGCAAGATCTTCAAGTACCTGGACTTCGCCACAGTGCAGGGGTACGACTTCCACGGCGGCTGGGACGCGCGGGCCAACCAGCAGTCCGCGCTTCGCGTCCCGGCGGGCGCCCCGGACAACCCGGACTTCTCCGTCGAGGTCGCCATCGACGGGTGGATCGCCCGTGGCGCGCCGCGGGACAAGCTCGTGCTCGGCATCCCCTACTACGGTCGCGGCTGGACCGGCATCACCGGCGGCGGCAACGGCCTGTTCCAGCCGGCCACCGGGCCCGCTCCGGCGACCTTCGAGGCCGGGTACGAGGACTACAAGTTGCTCAAGACCCTGGCCGGTAACGGCTACACAGTGCACCGCGACCTGCGTGCCGGGCACGCCTGGTTGTTCGACGGTACGACGTTGTGGACGTACGACGACCCGGCGGTCGTGATGCAGAAGATGCTCTACATCCGGCGGGCCGGCCTGGCCGGCGCCATGATCTGGTCGCTCGACGGCGACGACGACAACGCCACGCTGACCAAGACGATCGGCCTCGGCCTGACGACCTGGTAGCCGTACCCGATCTACCCGGCCCGTCGCCGGCCGACCTCTCGGCCAGCGGCGGGCCGTTTTATCGCTGCGCGGGTGTCACCGCGCGCACCGCTGCCTCGATGAGCGCGGTCACCTGGTCCATGTCCCGAGCCCGGTGCACGTCCACCTCGGCCGACCACCCGTCCGGCCGGGTGAGCCTCACCGTCACATCATCGCGGCGGTGGGTCAGCCAGCCGGCGATCGCCTGCACCAGCACCATGGCAGTGCCCGCGTCGCTGGCCGCCACCCGCAGTTCGTCAGTGGTGTCCGCCGACATCCCGTCGGGGGACGTCGTGGTCACCCCCTCCCGAAGCCGATCCTCGGCGCGCAGCCAGGACGCCAGCGAACGCCGAGCATCGGCGGACGGAAGATCCGGATGGACCGAGAGCGTGATCATCTCCGGCACGTCTCCTCCTCCCAGACGACGACAAGCCCACGCCACCATCCTGCCACTCCGCGTCGGGACCGGCACGCCGAGTAGTCAACAATATCGATCAACCCTTGACCGCCGTATCGACGGTTCATAGGCTCCGGCCACTGCGAGGTTGTCCCGAGAGGGGAAACACGACCCATGGCCCAATCGACACGTCCGATCCGGATGGTTCCTGCCAGGCGGCTGGCGAGTGCCGCCACGATCGCGCTCCTGCTCGGCATGACTCCCCTGCTCGGCGGCACACCGGCCGCGAACGCCGCCCAGCCCTCCCGGTGCAGCGACGACCCGACCGCCCGGCTGACCACAGTGCCCAGCCCGGACGCCGTGCTCGGCTTCCCACTCGGCGCGGGGCAGGACCGGGTCGTCACCAACGACGAGGTCCGGACCTACCTCGGGGCCGTCGATCGCGCCTCGAACCGGGTCGTGACCGGCGTGATGACCACCAGCGTGCTCGGCCAGCCACTGCCGTACGCGGTGGTGTCCAACGAACGCCACGTGCGCCCCGCCGCGCTACGCGAGATCGCCGACGACGTCCGGGACCTGCGCGACCCGCGCCGGACCAGCGCGCGAACGGCCGCCCGGACGGCGAAGGACAGCCCGGCCATCGTCTGGGTCACCGCGAACGTGCACGGCGGAGAGAAGAGCGGCGCCGACGCCGCGCTCAAGACGCTGTACGAGTTGGCCGCCGGCCTGTCCTGCGCTGTCGCCCAGCGCAACGACAACCTGGTCACCATCATCGTCCCCTCCCAGAACCCGGACGGCCGCGACGCGACCCGCCGACAGAACGAGTTCGGCTTCGACCTGAACCGGGACTGGTTCGCCCGCACCCAGCAGGAGACCGACGGCAAGCTCGAACTGCTGCGCCGCTACCCGCCGCAGGTCTTCATCGACGCACACGAGATGGGCGGCCGGCAGTACTTCTTCCCGCCCAACGCCGACCCGATCCACCACGAGATCGCCGGTGAGGCGGTCGACTGGATCAACCGCATCGGCGAGGCCAACAAGGCCGGCTTCGGCTTCAACGGGGCCTGCGACGAGACCGCCTTCACCGAGTGCTACTTCAACTACGACACGTACGACATGTTCTTCATGGGCTACGGCGACACGGTGCCCACCACCGGTTTCGGCGCGGCCGGGATGACCTACGAGAAGGGCAGCGCGTCGGCGGTGGCCGACCGGGTCCAGCAGCAGTTCCACACCCAGTGGTCGACGCTCGGCTGGGCCGCCGCGAACAAGCGCGAGGTGATGGACGGCTACTTCGACATCTGGACCGACGCGCTCGCCCAGGGCAGGGCGGCCACCCTCGAACCGAACGAGGTGGTGCAACCCACCAACGAGGTGCAGTTCCCGGTGCCGGACCTCACCATCCGCTCGTACTTCCTGCTGCCCGACCGGCAGCTCGCCGACGTCCGCCAACTCGTCGAGCGGCTGCGCCGGATGGACGTCGAGGTGTACGAGGTGCAGAAGGCGACCCGGGTGCCCACCGCGCGGGTCTTCGGCGGGCGCAGCGCCACAAACGTGACAGTGCCCAAGGGCGCGTACTGGATCCCGATGGACCAGCCGCAGAAGCACTGGATCCAGGCCATCATGGGCGAGGACCCGTACGTCCCGTTCCCGTACTTCTACGACGTGTCGTCCTGGAGCAACCCGCTGCTGATGGGCATCAACACCATCTACACCGGAGACACCGTCCGGCCGAGGGCCGAGCTGGTGCGCAAGGTCTCCGGCGGTCGCACCGGTGCGGCGTGGCCCTGGGGCTCGTACACGTACCCGCTCGACTCGGCCGCCGCCGCGGAGCTCACCTTCAGCCTGCTCGGCCGCGGCGTACCCCTGGTCCGTGACCTCACGACCAGTCGGGTCGCCATCCCGGCGACCGCTGTGAGCCGGACCGTGGACGGGCTGGCCGAATCCCTCGGGGTCACCCTCACCCCGGGCGGCCGGCCCGCCGGCACCCGCCTCGACCTGCCCGACGTGGGGTTGTTCCAGGGCACCGGCATCTCCACCACCTCCGGCTCGCACGGCGAGGCCCGCTACGTGCTCGGCAAGCGGTGGGGGCTCGACCTCACACCGGTCACCACTGCCGACATCAACGACAACACCGAGGCGTTCACCGGGCGTACCGTGCTGCTGGTGCCGGACGGCAGCAGCGCCACCGGCGGTCTGACCGCCGCCGGGCAGGCCAACCTGCGCGACTGGATCGGCCAAGGCCACACCTACCTCGGGCTGCGCAACGAGGGCACCCGGGTGGCCCGGGCCGCCGGGCTCACCTCGACCACGGAGAAGACCAAGCCGGCGGACTACCTGGTGATCGGCTCGCACCTGCGCGTCGACGTCGACCAGGACAGCCCAATGGCGCTGGGTCGCCCGGCGGAGGACTTCGAGTTCAACAACAGCGACCCGATCCTCACCCCGAGCACCACCGGAACGAACGTGCTCACCTACCCGACGGGTGACACCTTCTGGGCCAACGGTTTCACAGTCGGGGCGGAGACACTGAAGGGCACCGCCGCCGTCGTCGACGAGCCGACCGGCGCCGGTCGGGCGGTGCTGTTCGCGTTCAATCCGCTCTTCCGCGCGTACAACGAGAATGGCCTGCACCTGGTCGCCAACGCGCTGCTCTACCCGACGGCCGCCGGGCCCGAAGCCCGGCGCCCGGCCGGTGTCGCCGCGGCGCGCGCCAGCGCCGCCGCCGCGCCGGTGTCGCCGGACCTGGGCGGCGGCTGGCGGCCGATCACCATCCAGGTGGCGGCCGGCGACCTGCCCCGCACCCGGGCGATCGTCGAACGCTTCACCGCCGACGCGCAGGCGTCCGAGAAGAACGGTTCGGCGTACGTCGTGATTCCGAACCCGCAGGGGCTCCAGGTGGACGAACACCCGTTCGCGAGGGATCTGGTACGCGCGCTTCGCGACGCGCGAGTGCCGCTGCGGTCCGTGGTCAGCTAACCGACTCCCGCACGGCGAAGCGCCCGTCCCCTCAGTTGGGGGACGGGCGCTTCTGCGCGTTCGGGGTTGGGGCTATGGCCGCCGGGCGACCTCGGCGACGAACGCCCGCCAGGCCAGCGGCCCGAAGACCAGCGCCGGCCCTTCGGGGTCCTTCGAGTCCCGCACACCGACGATGCCGGGCAGGTTGTCGGCGACCTCGACGCAGTTGCCGCCGCCGGAGCCGCTGCGGGTGGACTTGCGCCACGTAGCGTCGATCAGGTCCATGACGTCACCACTTCCTTCATCAGATCCAGCGACTGCCGGCGGGGTAGCGCCTCGCTGCGAACCATCTCCCACCTCGACATGAGGGTATCCACATCGTCGTCGCGGTCGATGACGACGCCGCCGAGTTGGTTCTCCATCTCGGCCACCCACTTGTGGTCGGGCAGCCGGGCCAGGCTGAACGGCCCGGTGAGGCCGACGTGCATGCTGACCTCGTCCGGCAACACGTGAACGCTGATGTTCGGTCGCTCGGCGAGGGTGGTCAACTGCTTGATCTGCCCCGCCATGATGTCGCGGAAGTCCGCGCGGGCACGGCGGAGCACCGCCTCGGCGATGACGGCGACGAAGTGCGGGGCGTTCGCCTTCGTGAGGGTCTCCTGCCGGTCCATCCGGTGGGCGAGCCGCTTCTCGACCTCGTCGTCGCTCAACGTGTCGTTGCAGCGGATGACGGCGCGACCGTAGCTCTCCGTCTGGAGCAGGCCCGGAACGAGGCTCGGCT
Organism: Micromonospora sp. NBC_00330; assembly: GCF_036136635.1. Taxonomy (NCBI): domain Bacteria; kingdom Bacillati; phylum Actinomycetota; class Actinomycetes; order Micromonosporales; family Micromonosporaceae; genus Micromonospora; species Micromonospora sp. NBC_00330. Next base: position 1,696,201 of record NZ_CP108012.1, on the reverse strand, counting down.
GGAAGCACCTGAGCTGCGTCGCCGTGCGCTCGGCGTCCAACCACGGCAGGAACCAGGATGGTGCCCCCAGCTTCGCGACCATGCGCTCGAACAGGCCGCCGTTCTTGAACGCCCGGTCGGCGCCCTTGATGAAGTCCAACGTCAGCGCCCGCGTCTCGCTCTCCACGGCGCTGACATGGGAGGCGCTGAAGCCGGCACCCCGACCGAAGGCGTCCTGGGTCATCCCGGAGGCCCCTCGGGCGCGGCGAATCTCGGCGACGATGAACGCGGCGAGCGGGTGCGGCAAGTCGGCCATTCGGTATTCCCCCACAACTACTCACACCGCTATCCGGCGTGGAGAGCTTTGTCAGCTCGCCCCGCACGGGCGGGCATCGCCTGAGCGTAGTTGCCCACCGAGCGGAGTGTCACCAACGGCGCGGCTGGTGGGAGGACTCGAAACGCGGCGGCCCCGTTCGCGCCGGGGCCCGTGCAGATCTTGGACACTTTCCGTTACGCCGGTTGAGCCCGCCGGCGTAACGGAAAGTGTCCAAGATCTGGTGGCGAGGAGGGGCTCAACGGCGAGGGCTGTCCGACGTCGGCGGTGGTGGGCCAACCGGGTTGCCCGTTCAGGACAACACCGGCCACCCGGGTCGGTTAGCGGACATCCACCGGGCCGGATCACGACAGCGTTCCCACCACCTGCGGCGCAGGCTGGCCGGGATCTGTGCCGACCGTCGGCACCTGGAGGAGGCTCGCGGCCCATGGGCGTACCCCGCGCAGGGACTGTGGTGCTCGCCGGCGGTCTCGCCGTGCTGCTGATGGTTACCGCGGCCGGGTGCAGACGGTCGCGTCCGTCGCCGACGCCGTCCAGCGGCACGGCGACGGTCGGTCTGACCGTCAGCGCCGGGCAACCGTCGTACCGGGTGGGTGAGCAGATCAGTCTGCGGCTGAAGCTTGTCAACAACCGCGACGCCGAGTGCCAACTCAGTCGGGTGCCGGACGGGGCGGTGACGGTCATGTCGTTGGCCCGCGACGGCACGGCGGTGGCGCCCGCGGTTGGCGGCGCCGCCTACTACCGGGACTTCACCGCGTACCTCGTCGAGAACCTGGTACGGGTGCCACCGCGTGGGTCGGTGGAGCTGACTCTGGGCAGCGACCCGCAGAGCCCGGTCGGCGCGGCGTTGGCCACCTCCGCGCCGGACGGGCGGGGTGGGGCCACCGTGACCTGGTGGCCGGTCGACCAACCGGGGGCGTACCGGCTGGTGTTGGGCTACCTGCGGGCGCCGCTGCGCGGTGTGCCGGCGGATGCCTGCGCCGCGACGGCCGAACAGGGCACTGTCGCGTTCGAGGTGAGGAGCCGATGACCGGGATACGCGTGATCCGGACGGGCGTGGTTCTGGCGGGCGTCCTGGTGCTGATCGCCCCACAGTCGGCGTCCGCCGTGGTCAGCGTCAACGCCGACCTGCAAACGGAGTACGCGGGCTGCGTCGGACAGATCCGTAGCTCTGGCAATGGCGCCGTGCTCGACGAGCTGGAACGCTCCGGCAAGCAGATCAAGGTGCGCAGACCCATCTTCGGCTCGGAGAGCAGCACCACGACGTACGTCCCGGGTAGTGACGTGCAGATCAACTGGGTGCCGGAGAACGACGGGCGGAAGCTGGACGACGAGGGTTCCGGCTTCACCGAGGACCAGTGCGCCACCCTCATCCACGAGATGAACCACGCCCTCGACGAGGTGAACGACACCGACCGGGGCCAGTTCTGCACGCAGGGCGGTCAACAGGCGAGCACTGTGGATCCCGCCGAGGTGCACGCGGTGTTGGCGGAGAACGCGTATCGCAAGGCGGTCGGTGTGCCGCTGCGCCCCTCGTACAGCGGTCAGAAGCTGCCGTCGAACGGCAAGGACTGCGACAAGCCCAGGCCCCGACCACCCGGCGGTGGTGGTTGTTCGATCTCGGTGATCGGCAAGGGTTACCGGTGCGCGAACAGCAACGGCGACCCGCACCTGCTCACCTACGACGGTCTGCGGTACGACTTCCAGGCCGCCGGGGAGTTCGTGCTGACCCGCTCGACGACAGACGGCTTCGAGGTCCAGGTACGACAGGCGATGTTCCCGGCCAGCTCGGTGGTGGCCGTCAACTCGGCCGTCGCGGCTCGGGTGGCCGGCGACCGGGTCGGTGTGTACGTCACACCGGACGGCCCGGCGGTCCGGGTGAACGGCGCCGCGCCGGTGTCGGCGCCCGACGGGGTGAAGCTGCCGCGCGGCGGCACCGTCACCTCCTGGGGAGACGGCACTGTGACAGTGGAGTGGCCGGACGGCGCCCGACTGACCGCGCAGCCGATCGGGGTGTGGGGGCTGAGCGTGAGCGTCAGCGCGCCCACCGCCCGGGCCGGGACGCTGGAGGGTCTGCTCGGCGACCACGACGGTGACCCCGGCGACGACCTGACGGTGCGCAACGGGAAGCGGGTGGCGCAGCCGCCCACGTTCGAGGCGCTGTACCCCGGCTTCGCGGACAGTTGGCGCGTCGAGGCGCAACGGTCGCTGTTCGACTACGAGCCGGGGCAGAACACCGGCACGTTCACCGACCGGCGCTTCCCGGACCGACTGCTCACCGTCGGGGACCTGCCCAACCGGGCCACCGCCGAACTCGTCTGCCGGCGGGCCGGTGTCACCGATCCGCAGATCCTCGCCGACTGTGTGCTCGACGTCGGCCTCACCGGGCAGGTGGCGTTCGCCGAGGACGCCGCCCGCGCGCAGCGCGACGCGCCCGCTGCCGGTGACGTCGACCTGGCGGTGACCCGGGCCGGTGCCACGGCAGCGATGAAGGTGCCGGGCCGGGCCGGCCAGAAGATCTTCGTGGAGGTGCCCGCCGCCACAGTGCCGGATCGCTGCGGTGTGTTGCTGCTGCTCGACCCGCAGGGCCGTCAACTGGCGACCGGATGCGTCATCTCCGGCATCGGCTTCATCGACACCACCACGTTGACCGCCACCGGCGACCATCAGGTGGTGCTCGACCCGTGGGATGCCGACCTCGGTCGAGCGACGGTACGGGTCGTTGCGGTGACCGACGAGGAGAAGACCCTCACGCTGGACGGGCCGGCGGTCCGGGCGACGCTCGCCCAACCGGGTGCGGTCAGCCGCCTGTCCTTCGACGGCCGCGCCGGTCAGAAGGTCTTCCTCCAGGTCACCGACGCCACACTGCCGGACCGGTGCAACCTGCTGCGCCTGCGCGACCCGGCCGGCGAACAGGTGACCAGCGGCTGCGTGATCGGCGGCCAGGGGCATGTCGACGGGTTCGTCCTGCCGGCCACCGGCCGGTACGTGCTGGAGGTCGACGGGACCTCCACCGACACCGGCTCGGCGAACGTGCGGCTACGCGACGCCACCGACGAGCAGCGGGAGACAGTCGCGGATGGACGCGCCAACGCCCTGTCGGTCAGCCGCCCCGGTGCGGTGAGCCGTCTGCGGTTTCCCGCCGACAGCGGCAAGCGCCTCACCGTCGAGGTGAGCGCCGCCAGCCTGCCCGACCGGTGCGGGATTCTGCTCCTGAACAGCCCGGCCGGCGACGCGGTGGGAAGCGGCTGCGTCATCGGCGGGACGGGGCGGTTCGAGACGGGTCCGCTGCCGAAGAGCGGCACGTACACCCTCGTGCTCGACCCGTGGGCGGACGACACCGGCTCGGCCACGGTCATCATCCGCCAGGGGCGCTGACTGCGGCGGCTGTTGTGGGGGCCGGCCCTTCCCGGAGAGCGTGATGCCTGTGAGTCATCTTGATGACCCACAGGCATCACACACTTCGGGGATTGCGTCAGGGGCCAACCCGAGCCGCCCTGACCATCGACGCGCCTGACCAATCGGTCAGCCGGTGGCGCAGACGGTGCCGTTGAGGGTGAACGCCGTGGGCAGCACGTTCGGTCCGCCGTACGCGCCGACGAAGCCGGCGCTCACGGTGCCGCCGGCGGCGATCTGCCGGTTGTCGGTGGTGGGCGTGACCCGCACCGCGGTGCCGACCTGCTCCCAGGTGGCGCTCCAACCGCTGCTCACCTGTTGCCAGCCGGTGGGCCAGGTCCAGGTGAGCGTCCAGCCGTTGATCGGGCTGGACCCGTTGTTGATGATCTCGACGCCACCGATGTAACCGTTGCCCCAGTCGTTGTTGGCGCTGAAGCGGACGGTGCACGCACTGGCGGCGGGGCTGCCGGTAGCGAAGGTGAGCGGCGGTGAGGCCCAGGAGACCCGTCCGGCGGTGTCGCGGGCCAGCACGTTGACGGTGTACCTGCTGCCCGGCACGAGGTTGTCGACGGTGAACGAGGTGGTCGTCGTCTCGCCGAGCTGCTCGCTGACCGCGCCGTGCTGCCGGTGCACCTCGTACTTGGCGATCGGGCTGGCGCCCGGGATGGACGCCGGCCAGGTGATCGTCGCGGCGCGGTCGGTGACACCGCTCGCGGTCGGCTGGCCGGGCGCCGCCGGTCGTCCGGCGGTCGCGCCGGCCGGGCGCAGCACCAGCGTGGTCAACGAGTACGCCGGCAGCGTCCGGCTGGTCGCCGAGCCGGACTGGCTGGTGGCGATGCCGGTGGCGCCGTTGGTGAGGGTGGACACCGTCGGCGCGACGGCCGACGGGGTGAACCCGGCGTAGTCGATGGTGACCGGGTGGTCGTTGTCCGGGTCCTTGTTCACCAGCAGCACGGCGAGGTCACCGTTGCTCCGGCGGACGGCGTGGGCGGTGACCAGGGGCTCGTCGGTGCCGGCGCGAACGAACTGGTCGCCTGTCTTCGCGAAGAGCTTCATCATGCTGAGCCCGTGGTACGGCGCGAACGGTGTGTTCAGCGACGGTTGGCAGACCGAGCCGTCCTCGGTGCAGGCCCCGCTGGAGAGCATCCCGAAGTCGCCGTAGTCGGTCTGACCGGCCACCTGCGTCACGGTGCCCATGCCGTTGTGCACGTTCCACCAGTGGGCGGTGAAGACGCCGTTCTCCAGCAGACCGCTGTAGACGTCGGCCAGGAACAGCGCGGCCGGTTGGGTGTTCCGGCCGGCGTCGACGTTCAGCTCGGTGAAGCTGATGCCGATGCGGTCGGCGTTCGGGCCGCCGTACCGGGCGAGCTGCTGCCGCAGCAGATAGGTGGCGTCGGGGAGGTGGTTGACGCGGGCCAGCGACTCGGCGGCGGTGCCGCCCGGGTACCAGTGCACGTCCACGAAGTCGATCTTCGGGCCGGCGATGGAGAGCACCGTCTGGTTCCACGGGCCCGGATCGCTGCCGGCGGTGATCCCGTCCGGCCAGTTGCCCGGCATGGTCAGCACCGCTCCGACCTTGATGCTCGGGTCGACCGCCTTCATCGCGTCGGCGTACTCGACGACCAGCCTCGCGTACTGTGTGGCGCTCTTGTCGGGGTGGTCGTCGGCCTCCCACGCGGACCCGTAGTGGCCGTTGCCGTAGTTCTCGTTGCCGACGGTCCAGTAGCGCGCGTCGTAGCCCTTTGTCACGTTGGCGTACCGCACCCAGTCGGCGGCCTCGGCGGGTGTGCCGGTGCCGTAGTTCGCGATGATCATCGGCTGCGCGCCGACGCGCCGGACCGCCGACATGAAGGTGTCGAAGTCGGTCCCCGGCGCGACGTAACCGCCGGGCGCGGTGTGGTCCTTCCAGTGGTAGATGTCGGCGTACGAGCCGCCGGGGTAGCGCATCATCTGCACGCCGGCATCTTTGAGCAGGTCCGACGTCTCGGCGGTGCCGAGGTTCGTGTCCCAGATGGCGTGGTTGACGCCGAGAGCGGTGTCCGGCACGGTCGCCAGTCCCGCGCGGGTGTTGACGGTAACGGTGACCGGGTCGGCCGCCGCGCTGGCGGTTGGTGGGTTGACGCCCGCGAGCGCGCTCGCGGCGAGCAGCAGGCCCGCCAGGAGTGCTGTTCGGGTCTTCGTTCTACGCATGGGCGGGGTTCCTTCACGCAGATGAGCCGCCCGGCCGGTCACTGTGCGACCCGGGGACGGGCGATCTCGTGGACGGCGGACCCTGGTTGGTCCATCGCTCGTGTCACCGTCCCCCGAGATCACATCTGGATCCCGGTTGCCCAGTGGACGGACGTCAGCCCCGCGCGCGGCTCTTCATCGACGTACCACAATGGCACTGTCGGTTCGACAATCTCAAGGTGCGTCAGTGAACGCTCGACACGAGATCGATAGACGTCATACGTTACGGCTTGACGAACGGCATGTTATCGCTCACAGTCGATGCGGGGCGATCAGCGTCAGTGGCTCACCGGAAGGCCCCCTCGCTGGTCTGACCTCGGTGGTCAGCACCGCCGGGTCCCCGACTCACGACTTGAGGAACCGCCGATGAGATCAAGGATCGCACTGTTGGCCGCCGCGCTGGCGACGGCCCTGGCGACGATGACGGCCGTGGTCACGGTCGCCACCCCGGCGTCGGCCGCGACGCTGACCCAGGTGACCAACTTCGGCACCAACCCGACGAATCTCCAGATGCACCTGTACGTGCCGGATCGGGTCGCGGCCCAGCCGGCCCTGCTCCTCGCCCTGCACTACTGCACCGGCAGCGGTCCGGCGGTGCACAGCGGCTTCGGCCTGAGCACCCTCGCCGACCGCTACGGCTTCATCGTCATCTACCCGTCGGTGACCCGGAGCAGCAAGTGTTGGGACGTCTCGTCACCGCAGGCCCTTCGGCGCGACGGCGGCAGCGACCCGGTGGGCCTCAAGTCCATGGTCGACTACGTCCGGAGCCGCTACCCGGTCGATGCCGGCCGCATCGGCGTGGGTGGGTTCTCCTCCGGCGCCATGATGACCAACGTCATGGTCGGCCTCTACCCGGACCTGTTCCACGCCGGGTTCAGCTCCTCCGGGGTCCCGTTCGGGTGCTTCGCCACCACCAACGGCGCGGAGTGGAACAGCGAGTGCTCCGGCGGACGCATCGTCAGGACCGGGCAGCAGTGGGGTGACCTGGTCCGCAACGCCTACCCCGGTTACTCCGGCAAGCGTCCCCGATTCCAGATCTGGCACGGCACCACGGACACCACGCTGAGCTACGTCAACTTCGGCGAGCAGATCAAGCAGTGGACCAACGTGCAGGGCGTGTCGCAGACCCCCAGCTTCACCGACTCCCCGCAGACCAGCGCCACCCGTACCCGGTACGGGGGCGCCGGCGGCACGGCGCCCGTCGAAGCGATCAGCTTCCAGGGGTACGGCCACTCCATCCCGTTCGACGCCGCGCAGGCCATCCGGTTCCTCGGCTTCGACACCACGAGCCCCACCACCCCACCACCCGGCGGCACGTCGGCGCCGCTGCGCAACACCGGTGCCAACCGCTGCCTCGACGTCCCGTCTCGGTCGCAGACCAACGGCACCCAGCTGACGTTGTGGGACTGCAACGGCGGCACCAACCAGCAGTGGACGTCGACCGCCGCGAAACAACTCCAGGTGTACGGCACGAAGTGCCTGGACGCCGAGGGCGCCGGGACCTCGCCGGGCACCCGGGTGATCATCTGGGATTGCACCAGCGGCACCAACCAGCAGTGGAACGTCAACACCGACGGCACGGTGACCGGCGTGCAGTCCGGCCTGTGCCTGACGCCCAACGCCGCCGGAACCGCCAACGGCACCCCTGCGGTCCTGTCGAGCTGCAACGGCACGAACAGCCAACGGTGGACCCGAATCTGACGCGGTGACCGACGGCGGCGTACCCCGCCGTCTGCTCGTGCGGGTGGCGTCCCGCTGCTCGGGCCCGGACTCCGAACAGCGGGACGCGACCCGGCGGCCAGGGCTGGGGCCGACGGTCGCCATCAGGGCGGCCCAGGTTCGGGCTCCTGGCCAGCGGCGTCCGCTGGGCAGATGAGCGGACCGGTTGTCGTCGCACGACTGTCCCGGTTGCTGCGGTGCCCTGGAATCCCGGTGGCCGTTCATGCCTCGGCCGCGTGGCGCGCGGGTCGCCCGGTGGTGGTCTCGGGCCGTCTCGCGCCGGCCACGTGCCACCCGCCCCACGCCACGATCGTCGTCCAGCACGCCCCGGGCCAATGGCGACAGCTCCGTCACAGCGGCCCGAAGTCCGTCGAGGATCGACGACTGTCCGTCACGTTAGCGCTAACAGTGAGCGATTGTCCATAGACAATGATCTTCGTTCCCTGGTCAGGATGGTTCGCGGGTACGCCGACGACAGTCGTGGGCGCGGGCGGAATAGCCTTGCGGCATGCGGGGACGATTCGGCGCGGCCAGACGGTGGTACGGGGAGCACCGGCTCGTCCGCCGTACGGTCCTCGCGCTCGCGGTGGGGGTCTTGGTGCTGACCGGCGGCACGGTGGCCAGCGTGACGTGGATCCGCGACACGGCGGAGGGCCACCTCTACGGCGAGGCCGAGGTGCCGGACGCCCCGGTCGCCCTGGTCCTGGGCACCAAGGTGGACGCCGACGGCACGCCCTCACCCGTCCTCACCGCCCGGTTGGAGATCGCGCGGCGGCTGTTCGACGCCGGCAAGGTGCGGGCGATCCTCGTGTCGGGCGACAACATGAACGCCGACTACAACGAGCCCGCCGCGATGCGGAACTGGCTGGTGCAACGGGGTGTACCTGCGCACAAGGTGGTGCCGGACTACGCCGGCTTCGACACGTACGACTCGTGTGCGCGCGCTGAGCGGATCTTCGGGGTGCGGCAAGCCACTGTGGTGACCCAGACCTTCCACCTTCCGCGCGCCGTGGCGCTGTGCCGGCGCCTCGGCATCGACGCCAACGGCGTGGGCGACGACAGCGCGAAGCGGTACGCCCAGACGTGGTGGTTCAGTTCGTCCCGGGAGAACGGCGCCTGCCTGAAGGCCGCGCTGGAGCTGCTCTCCGGTCGGGACCCGGCGCACCTCGGCCGCCGGGAGACGGGCGTCGACGACGCGTTGCGTGTCGGCTGAGGGAGGTCACGAGCGTGGTGGTGCGGCGCTGTCGCGGACGATGAGTTCCGTGGCGAGTTCGATCCGGTGGCTCTCGGTCCTCTCGCCGGCGGCGAGGCGCAGCACGGTCCGCGCGGCCAGCATGCCCATCTCGGCCAGGGGTTGCCGGACGGTGGTCAGCGGTGGCGAGCACCAGCGCACCTCCGGCAGATCGTCGAAGCCGACCACGCTGACGTCGTCGGGCACCCGCAGACCCCGTTTGCGGACCGCCTCGTAGACGCCGAGCGCCATCTGATCGCTGGAGGCGCAGATGGCGGTGGGCGGGTCGGGCAGGGCCAGCAGTTGGGTACCGGCGGTGAAGCCGGCCTCGTGGTAGAAGTTGCCGGGGCGGATCAGGGCGGCGTCGATGGGGATCCCGGCGGCGCCGAGGGCGGCCCGGTAGCCGTCCATCCTGGCCCGACTGCACATCAGGTGCGGTGGGCCGGCGATGAAGCCGATGCGGCGGTGGCCGAGGCTGATCAGGTACTGGTTGGCGCTGAGGCTGCCCGCCCAGTTGGTGGCGCCGATGGTGGGTGACTCCTGCGGGTCGACCCCGGCCGGGTCGATGATGACGACCGGCAGGTGGAGCCGGCGCAGCTCGGCCTGCAACGGTGGGTTCACCATCGAGGTCACGAAGATGATTCCCTCGGTGGAGCGCGTCCGCATGTTGTCGAGCCACTGCTTGGCCGAGGAGATGCGCCAGTGGATGGCCGACACCACGGTGCCGACGCCACTGGTCTGGCCGACGTCCTCCACCCCACGGATGATCTCGACGGCCCACGGGCTGTCCAGGTCGTTGAAGACCAGGTCGATGAGGGCGGCGTCGGTACGCCGGGACGGTGAGCGGCGGCGGTAGCCATGCCGGTTCAGTAGCGCCTCGACGCGTTCCCGGGTGTCGGGGGCGACGTCGGAGCGGCCGTTGATGACCCGGGAGACGGTGGGCACGGAGACTCCGGCCAACCGCGCGATCATGGCGATGGTGACGTTTCGGCCGTTCTCCGTGCCCACGGTCCCCCCTGCGGAGCTATGGATCTCCGAAACTTTCAACGCTTCGCCGATAATGCCGATCGATGGCCGGCACGCTACGAGCTGTTGTCCCAGCGGTCAAGACCTCTGTCCTATCGCGAAAGGACCGGCTAGCGTAAGCACGGCTTCCAGTGATCCGGGACCACGATTTCCGGAAGTTCCAGATACCGCGTGGGGCTTCACCGGGGCATTTCTCGGCCTGTGGGCGCAGGACCTGGGCGGCGACGACGTACACGCCGACTTCGACCTGGCCACCTATCGGGAACAGTGACCACGCGGACGGCACTCGTCGGGTGCCGTCCGCGTGCCCAATCGTCCTACTTGGCCTGGGCGGCGACCGCCCGCAGTTGGCCGAGAGTGGTGCGGAAACCGTGGCCGGACGCGGCCGGGTCCTCGGCGTTCAGCCCGCTGACGGCCATGGTCTGCGAGCGGGTCGTGGCGACGGCCTCCGCGCCGGACCCGTTCAGGTCGAACACGCCGAAGTCGCCGCTGAGCGTCCGGAACGTCGGGGCCGCCGGGTCCTGGGCGAGGTAGAGCACCACGACCTGGCCGGCCTCGAGCTTCGACATGTGCGTCATGTCCGGCACACCGGCGGGCAGCGAGGCGAGCGTGATCCGCGCCCCGGCCCGCACTGTCGATCCGGTCGTCGCGCGCAGCACCTCGTCGACCCGGAATCCGGCCGCCTCGACCTCACCGCGTACGACCAGGTCCGCGGTGTCGCTGAGCTGCCGCACTGTGGCGTACCCGCGCAGCTTGCCCTTGACCGGCGGGGGCGCGACCTCGGTCGGCGTGGCCGCGCTGCTCGGGGCGGCGCTGCTCGGGGCGGGCGCGGCGGCCGGGCCGGCGCCACCGCCGCTGCCGCAGGCGGACAGGGCCGCGGCGGCCAGCACGGCGGCGGCCGTGGCCCACAGCGGCCGGGTACGGCGAAGGTCGACTGCCATGGAACGCTCCTCGCGTCTCGGTGCCGTCCCGGGCCGTCTCGCTCGGAACGCGGCACTGCTTACGCCTTCTATCTGTGCGTCCCGGGCACCGAGTTCCATTCTTTTTTTCGCGCTCAGCTTTGCGGGGGTTCAGCGGCGCTCGCGCGCGAGCTGACGAAGCTCGGCCAACGTGGTGACGAACGCCCGACCAGCCGCGGTGGCGTCCTCGGTACGCAGACCGGTCACCGACATCGCCGGTGACCGGCTGGCGGCCGTCTCCCCGGCGAGGTCGAAGATCCCGAACTCGCCGCCGAGCGGGTGGTAGACGCCCGCACCCGGGTCAGCGGGGCCCAGGTAGAGGACGCTCGGTCGGCCGGCCGGCCCGGCCAGCTCCGCGGCCACCGTGATCTCGGTGGGCACCGAAGCGCCCGGGACGCGGTAGAGCACCTCCGCCACCCGGTAGACCGCCCGCCCGCCCGTCACCGTCGCCACCTCGCCGCGGACCACCAGGTCGGCCGTGTCGGTGAGTTGGCGCACCGTGCCGTACCCACGATTCTTGGCGGCCGTGCCCGGCGGCGCCGCCCGAGCGGCCGGACGGGTCGCCTCGGGTGACGGGAGCGCGGCCGGGGGCGCGTCGCCGGACCGGGTGGCGAGCCCTCCGCCGATCCCCGCCACGACCACTACCAACACGGCCGCCGCGAGCGCGGGCCGCAACGGCACGAAAGCCCTTCTTCGGGTACGCGGCTCCTGCGTGATCGCCGCCAGCAGGCGGCCCCGGTGCAGCTCGTGCCGACCCGCCGGCAGGTCGTGGTCACCGGGGTGGGGGGCGATCTTCGCCCACTCGGCCGGGTCCGGCGCGCTCACTGGCTGCCCTCCCGCACGAGCGAGGCGTCCACGACCGCCGGCCGCGCGACGCGCGGCGGGGCGTCGACGAGGGTACGGAGCCGGGCGCGGGCCCGCGACAGCCGGGAGCGCACAGTGCCGACCGGAACGCCCAGCGCCTCCGCAGCGGACTCGTAGTCGAGGCCCTCCCACAGGCACAGGGTCAGCACCTCGCGCTCGGGTCGGCGCAGCCGGGCCAGCGCGTCGATCGCGGCGGCGATGCGTCGGCTGTCGTCGAGTCGGCCGGCGACCTCGTCGGCGTGGTCGGGCACTGTGAAGTCGGCGGCGAGCAGCGCGGCGGCGACCCTGCGGTAGCGGCGGTTGCTGCGGGTGTGGTTACGGGCCTCGTTGGTGGCGATGCCGAGCAGCCACGGCCGCAGCGACCCGCCCTCCTCGCTGACCCGCTCCCGGGAACGCCAGGCCTGCAGGTACGTGGCGGCCATGACGTCCTCCGCCGTGGCCCAGTCGGCGGTCAGCCGGAACGCGTGGTTGTACACCGACCGCGCGTACGTGTCGAACAGCTCGGCGAACGCGCCGGGGTCACCGGCTCGCACCCGAATGCGCAGACTCGACTCCATGACCATCTTCTGTCCGTCGGACGGTGCTGGTTCCGACGGACCGGCCCGTTGATCAGTTGCGGCCACGACGATAGCCACCGGCAGGTACGTTCCGCCAACGACGGGATGAACAGACGCCGTCACGCCTCGCGGTCGTCGATTGACGAGGAATCGACGTACTGGTATCTGTTAATACAGTTTCCTATGCTCGCGGGTGCCCGCCGGGGCCGAACCGTCGCGCCGGGCCACCGACCGGCTGGCGGCACGCCGCCCCTTCCCCGAGGAACACCCATGGTTCACAAGAGAACAGCCGCCTACGTCGTGGGCACCCTGCTGATCGGCGTCGCCGCCGTCGGCTACGGCCTGCCGTCGGCGAGCGCCGCGACCGCCGGTCCGATCACCGGCCTCGGCGGCAAGTGCATCGACGTGGCCGGCGCCAGCTCAGCCAACGGCACGCCCGTCCAGCTCTACGACTGCAACGGCAGCGCAGCCCAGACGTGGACCGTCGGCAACACCGACAACTCGATCCGGTCACTCGGCAAGTGCCTCGACGTGACCGCCGCGTCGACCACCAACGGCGCCAAGGTGCAGCTGTACGACTGCAACAACACCGCCGCGCAGAAGTGGACCGCCAGCAACGGCGCGCTCGTCAACTCCGGCTCCGGCAAGTGCCTCGACGTCACCGACCGGAGCACCGCGAACGGCGCCCGGTTGCAGATCTGGACCTGCGGCGGCACCACGAACCAGCGGTGGACCCTGCCCGGCGGCGGCAGCACCCCCACGCCCACGCCCACCACCCCGACCGGCACCAACCTCGACGACCCGGCGAAGAAGAACGTCGCCATGCAACTCGTCTCGGCCGCGGAGAACTCCTCGCTCGACTGGCGCGCGCAGTTCTCCTACATCGAGGACATCGGCGACGGACGCGGCTACACGGCCGGCATCATCGGCTTCTGCTCCGGCACAGGCGACATGCTCGAACTGGTCGAGGCGTACACCCGCACCAAGCCTGGCAACGTGCTCGCCGGCTACCTGCCGGCGCTGCGCAACGTCAACGGCACCCCGTCGCACGCCGGCCTCGACCCCAACTTCCCCCGCGACTGGCGGAGCGCGGCCACCGACTCGGTGTTCCAGGCCGCCCAGGAGGCCGAACGCGACCGGGTCTACTTCAACCCATCCGTACGCGACGGCAAGAACGACCAGGTCCGGGCGCTCGGCCAGTTCGCCTACTACGACGCGGCGGTCATGCACGGGTACGAGGGCATGCGCCAGATCCGCAACCGCGCCCTGAACCGGGCCAAGCCGCCAGCCCAGGGCGGTGACGAGCGGACCTGGCTCAACGCGTTCCTCGACGAGCGGGTCATCGAGATGAAGAAGGAAGTGGCCCACTCGGACACCTCCCGCGTCGACACCGCCCAGCGGGTGTTCCTCAACAACGGCAACTTCAACCTGAACACGCCACTGGTCTTCGCCGTCTACGGCGACCAGTTCCGCATCGGCTAGTTCGGAGCCCGCAGACGCTCAGGGCGCCGCCTCGCGGCGCCCTGAGCCGTGCTCGGGACCGGAAGCAGCCTTGCCTTGACGCTGACGACAAGGTTTAGCCTGGTCGCGACAGGCTGGTCGAGGAGGTCTGATGCTGATCGGCGAGCTGGCGGAACGAGCAGGCACGAGCACTCGAACGCTGCGCTACTACGAGGCCCACGGGTTGGTACACCCGCAGCGCTCGGCGAACGGCTACCGCGTCTACGACGAGGCGGAGCTGCGGGTCGTCCGGGAGATCCGGGCGCTGCTCGACGTCGGCTTCGGCCTCGACGACGTCCGTCCGTTCGTCGCCTGCCTGCGAGCGGGTAACGCGTCCGGCGACGTCTGTCCGGATTCGGTGCTGGTGCTGCGACGCAAGCTCGCCGAGGTCGACGACTACCTCGATCGGCTCGGAGCGGTCCGTCAGCAGTTGCACACCCAGCTCACCCACGCAATCGCGCACCGGGAGGAAACATGCCCCAGGAGACGAGCGTCAGCTCCCTGATCACCGTCACCGACGACACGTTCGCCGAGCTGGTGCTGGCCAGCGACCGGCCCGTTGTCGTCGACTTCTGGGCGGAGTGGTGCCCGCCGTGCAAGATGATCGAGAAGAGCCTCGTCGAGCTGGCAGGGGAATTCGGCGATCGGATGGCGATCGCCAAGCTCAACTCCGACGACAACCCGCAGGCCACGCGGCGCTACGCAGTCATGTCCCTGCCGACGCTGCTGGTGTTCCGTGGGGGCGAAGTCGTCGGCTCGGTCGTCGGGTCCAGGCCGAAACTCCACCTGCGGCAGAGCCTGACCATGCACGCCGGCCTGTGACCGTCACCGCCGGTCGAGTGCCGCCTCCTGCTGTGGAGCGTGGCGACGGTGGTCCTCACGGTGGCGGCACGGGTCCTCGCCGGGCGGGTGGTGGAGACGATTGCCGATGGCGCCGACATCGGCGTCGTGATCTGCGGGTGAACTGACCCCTGCTGCTGCGGCGGTGTCCTCGACCCATACGGCAGTCCCAACCGCCGCCCGGGAGGAGTCCAGCACCGGCGAGTCTCCGGCGACCAGCCGGCACATCGATCATGGTGACTGAAAGTGTCGTACACCTGTTCTAGCGTCGGGTCATGCTCAAGGAGTTGGCGCAGGCAGACGATGCGGTCGCCGCCTGCGCTGATGCCGCCGCCTGGGCCCTGCCGGAACACGAGCTGATCGGCGCGCTCGACGCCGCGCACCGCCTTCAGCAACGCCTCGCCGCCGTCGCCCTCACCCTCATCCGCGAGATCGACGGCCGCGGCACCGCCCGCACGCACGGCGCCTCCAACACCGCGGTGTGGCTGCGCGAACGACTGCGACTCACCGTCCCGGCCGCCCGCCGCCTGATCGACCTCGCCACCGCCCTCGACACCGGCAACCCCGGGATACGACAAGCCCTCGCCGACGGACACATCACCCTGGACCAGGCCCGGGTCATCGCCGACACCGTCGACACCGTGAACAGGTCGGCCGACGCCGAGACCGCCGACAAAGCCCTCGGTGTGCTCGTCGCCTGGGCCAGCCAGTTCGACCCCACCCACCTACGCACACTCGGCACCCGCATCCTCGACCACGTCGCCCCCGACATCGCCGACGCCGCCACCCACGCCGCCCTCGACGCCGAAGCACGCCGCGCCACCCGCGACCGGCACCTCACCCTGTCCGAGCAGACCGACGGCCGACTCCGGCTCACCGCCACCCTCGACGCCGAAACCGCCGGCCTGTTCCGCGCCGCCATCGACCCACTAACCGCACCCTCGGGACCAGACGACACCCGCTCCCCCGGACAACGCCGCCACGACGGCCTCGCCGAGGTGTGCCGCCTCGCTCTCCGGACCGGCGAGCTGCCCGACAGCGGCGGCGATTCCGCTCAGATCGTCGTCACCACCACCTACGACGCGCTGACGGCGAAGCTCGGCGCCGGCACCCTCGACACCGGTCTGCAGCTCACCCCGGACACGGTGCGTCGGCTCGCCTGCGACGCCACCATCCTGCCCACCGTCCTCGGCGGCACCGGCCAGGTCCTCGACGTCGGGCGACAACGCCGCCTCATCACCGGGCCGCTCCGACGAGCCCTCGTCCTGCGCGACCGCGGCTGCGCGTTCCCCGGCTGCGACCGACCACCGCGCTGGTGCCAGGCCCACCACATCCACCACTGGGCCGACGGCGGCACCACCAGCCTGGCCAACGCCGTCCTACTCTGCGGCCACCACCACCGCCACCTGCACCACAACGACTGGACAGTGCACCTGGCCGGCGACGGCCGTCCCGAGTTCGTCCCGCCGGCCTGGCTCGACCCCGAACAACTCCCCCGCCGCAACCACTACCACCGACGAACGTAGAGGGCTGCCAGCCGAGAACGATCAGCCCCTGTCGGGTCGACACCGTCGTCCACCGCACACCGCACACCGCCTGAGGCATCCTAGGAGGCTGGTTGGCCAGGGGCCCGCCGCGAAGGCCGAAGCGCCGAGTGGCGCGTCCCCGGGCGCATGCCGGCTGAGTCGAGAAGAAAGCTGATCGCAGCGGCTCGCACTGACCCGCAGCAGCTCACGACGATCTGTGCCGGGCCGCAACGCCGCATCGGCCTGCGAGCCAGGTGGCGGTGTCGTCGGCCAGCAGGAGCCCGACCCGCAACAGCTCACGCCACCTTCGACGGCACACCACGACCCGCAACGCATGCAACCACCACCCCGCTGGCGACGACCCCTGACGACCCGCAGCGACGCGCGATGGCCCGCAGCGGCCCGTGACGACCCGCAGCGGCCCGTGACGGCCCGCAGCGGTTCGTGAACCAACCTCCACGCGCCAGTGCCTCACGGGCGCGAGGTCGTCGTTGTTGAGCGCGGTACCGCATGCCGTCGACGGCATCGATGCGTCGTTGGCTACGAGCACCGTGAACAACCCGCAGCCACAGCCTCGCGTGGCGACTTGACCTCAAGCTCGGGTGAGGTCCTAGCCTCCGGTATTGGAGGTACGGAATGAGCATGGAAGTTACCGCGTGGATGTCCCTGCACCACGCGATGAACGCGCAGGACGAGCGGCCGCTGTCCCGCGCCACCTTGAAGCGGATCGCGCAGTTCGCACGGCCACACCGCGCCTTGATCGTCAGGTTCCTGTTGTTGAGTGTGGTGACGGCGGTTCTCACTGTGGCGGCACCCGTTCTCGCCGGTCGGGTGGTCGACGCGATCGTCGACGGCGCCAACAGCAGCGTGGTGATCCGGTTGGCCGTACTGATCGCCGTGATCGCCCTCGCCGAGGCCGGGCTGGGTCTGGTGACGCGATTTCTCTCCGCCAGCATCGGTGAGGGGCTGATCGTCCAACTGCGGACGGCTGTCTTCGACCACGTTCAGCGCATGCCGGTGGCGTTCTTCACGAGGACCCGCACGGGTGCACTGGTCAGCCGCCTGAACAACGACGTGATCGGCGCGCAGCGGGCCTTCAGCGACACCCTGTCGAGTGTGGTCGGCAACGCCGTCACGCTGATACTGACGTTGGCCGTGATGCTGACCTTCTCGTGGCAGATCACGCTGCTGGCGCTCGTCCTGCTGCCCATTTTCGTCCTCCCGGCCCGCCGGATGGGATCGAAGCTCGCTCAGTTGCAGCGCGAAGCGGCCGAGCACAACGCGGCCATGAGCACCCGGATGACGGAGCGGTTCTCCGCACCCGGTGCCACGCTGGTCAAGCTGTACGGGCGGCCGGCCGAGGAGTCCGCCGAGTTCGCGGCGCGGGCCCGTCGGGTCCGGGACATCGGCATCCGCGCCGCGATGCTCCAGTGGGTCTTCATCACCGCGCTCACCGTCGTCGGCTCGCTGGCACTGGCCCTGGTGTACGGGCTGGGTGGTCTCTACGCCCTCCGGGGCAGCCTCGACGCCGGGACGGTGGTGGCCCTCGCGCTGCTCCTGTCGCGGCTCTACGCACCGTTGACCTCGCTGGCCAGTGCTCGGGTCGAGGTGATGAGCGCGCTGGTGAGCTTCGAGCGGGTGTTCGAGGTCCTCGACCTCAAGCCGCTGATCCTCGACAGGTCCGACGCCCGGCCCCTTCCGGAAGGGCCGGTCGCTGTCGAGTTCGACGGGGTCCGGTTCGGCTACCCCTCGGCGGACAAGGTGTCGCTCGCGTCCCTGGAGGACGTGGCGAAGCTCGATACCCGCGGTGGTGAGGAGGTGCTGCACGGGGTGTCGTTCCGCGCCGAAGCCGGGCAGATGGTGGCGCTCGTCGGCTCATCCGGGGCGGGCAAGTCGACGATCGCGCAGCTCGTGCCTCGCCTGTACGACGTCGAGGGCGGCGCGGTGAAGCTGGCCGACGTCGACGTACGTGAGCTGTCGGCCGAGTCGATCCGGACGGCGCTGGGTGTGGTGACCCAGGACGGGCACCTCTTCCACGAGAGCATTCGCGCCAACCTGGCGTTCGCCCAGCCGGATGCGACCGAGGACGAGATGTGGGACGTGCTCCGGCGGGCCCGTCTCGAGGACCTGATCCGCTCACTTCCCGATGGGTTGGACACCGTCGTCGGCGAGCGCGGATACCGCCTGTCGGGCGGGGAACGGCAACGGCTCACCATCGCGCGCCTGCTGCTGGCTCGTCCGCGCGTGGTCATCCTCGACGAGGCCACCGCGCATCTCGACTCCACCTCGGAGGCGGCGGTTCAGGACGCCCTCGCCGAGGCGCTGGCCGGCCGGACGAGCGTGGTCATCGCGCACCGACTCTCCACCATCCGGGCGGCCGACCAGATCCTCGTCGTGGAGGCGGGACGCATCGTGGAGCGCGGGCGACACAGTGACCTGCTCGCGGCTGGTGGCCGCTATCACGAGTTGTACCGCACCCAGTTCGCCCAGGACCAGCCGACGGTCCAGGAGCAACGCGTCGCCATCTGACGCACGCGGTGGTCGGTCAGCCCACGAGGGACGGTCCGACCACCGCGTCACAGCACGCCGCCGCTCATCCCCATGCGAGCACCCGGGGTGAGCGGCGAACGCGGTCAGTCGTTGTCGTCGTCGTCGTTGTCGTCAGCGTCTTTGTCGTCAGCGTCGTCGTCGTCAGCGTCGTCGTCGGCGTCGACCGGCTCCTGCTCGGCCTTGACCACCGAGCCGTTGTCCCGGTCGACGTCCACCTCGTGCTCGGTGTCGCCAGCGACGATCTCGACGCTCCACACCGGTCGGCCGTTCTCCTGCTCGGCCTCGACCTCGACGATCTGACCGCCACCGGCCTTGGCGAGCGCGATCTCACCGGCGCGCTTCTCGTCGACCGCGCTGCCCGCGGGCGCGCCGCCGGTCGAGGGCGTACCGGACGGCGTGCCGGACGACGGCGTACCCGATGGGGTGCCGGCCGACGGCGAACCGGTGACTACCGGCGCATCGGTGGCCGTCGGCGCGACGGTTGCCGCGGCGAGTGCCGTGCCGCCGGTCCGCGAGTCGTTCGCGGCGTTGACGCCGAGCGCGATCCCGGCCACCGCCAGCACCGCCGACCCGCCGACCGACGCCAGAAGCAGATTGGTGCCCTTCATCGTGGTGTCCACCTTTCCTCGGTTGTCGACTTCGAGGATCGGCCAGATCGGGATAGCACCGCGCTGTCCGGACACTAAGGGCGGGTTAAGGCGGTCGAGGGCCAGGTCAGCCGCGCCGGTTGAGTTCCGCTTCGAGGCGCTGGACGAGCGTCTTGCGGTCCTTGCTGGCGCGCTCGTTACGCAGCGCGGTCTTGAGCTGTCGCGTGTCGAGGCCACGGACCAGCTTGGCCGCCTCCGCGACCGACATCTCCGTCATCCGTCCGGCCGTGGTGGCGTCCCGACGCGCCCGTTTGGCCGGCCCGGTGTTGGCGACGTACTGCTTGCCGGATCGGGACGCTTCGCGCTTCTTCGTGTCGGTCGCGCGCTTCTGGTTCTCCGACATCTCCTCCCAGGCCTTCTTGGGCAGGTAGCGACTCGTCGTGGCGCCCTTGCGCGCACGGGTGTCGCCCTCCTTCGTCTGCCATTTCTCATTGCCCCAGCGCTGGAGAGACTTCTGCCGCTCGTCCTTTTCGCCCAGGAATCCGCCGCCGCGCTTCTTGTACTCCTGAGTGACCAGCTGCGACTTGCGCGCCGACCACTGCCCCGGCCGGCCGCCCTTGTCGGAAGCCTTGATCTCTTCCTTGATCTGCTCTCTGAGCTCGGGTTTCGTATACCGCGCCATGACTGGCAGCTACCCGGCACCGCAGCGGCTATGCGTCCCGCGGCGACGCCGGAGGCCCGAGCCGGAGCAGCACCTGTGCACCGCCGTGCGGGCCGGCCCGCAACTCCAGTCGACCGCCGGCGGCCTGCGCGGCACGACGGGCGATGTCCAGGCCGAGGCCTGTGGACCCGGCCGCGCTGGCGCCCCGCCGGATCGCCCCGGCGGGCATGCCCGGGCCCTCGTCGGCGACAGTGAGGACCACCTCGCCCGCCTCACCCGCCTCACGGGCCAACCGGACGGCGAACGGCGTCCCGTCGGGGGTGTGCGCGAAGACGTTGCCGAGCAGAGCGTCCACTGCCGCCGTCAGATTGTCGGCGGCCACACCGACGGGAAGAGGGCCCGGCGTCAGGTCGAGGGTGACGGCCCGGCCGGTGTCCTCGGCCAGCACCGACCAGAACGCGACCCGGTCGGCGACGATCGCCGCCGCGTCCGAGGAAGCCGGTTGCGCCGGTGCGTGCCGCCACCGGGCCTGCCGGATCAGCCCGGTGACCGCCCGTTCGAGCCCGTCGGCGGCGGCGGTGATCCGGGCGGCGTCGTCCGGGTCACGCAACGACTCCGCCTCCAGCCGCAACGCGGTCAGCGGCGTACGCAGCTGGTGGGACAGGTCGGCGACCTGTTCGCGCTCCTGCACCAGGAGCACCTGGATGCGGGTGGCGAGATGGTTGAGCGCGCCGGCCACCTCGCGCAGCTCGGGCGGGCCGGCCGGCGTGACCCGGGCGTCCAGTTCGGCGTTGGCCAGCCGGTGTGAGACGGCCGAGAGGTCGCTGATCGGCCGGACCAGGGTGCGCGCCAGCCGGTCGGCGACCAGCAGCCCGATCAGCACGAGGATCACGCCGAGCAGCGCCAGCACCAACCAGGCCCGGGTGACCCCGGCGGTCAGCTCGTGCTGCGGCACCGCGATCCGGATCACCCCGGTGCCGTCCGCCCGACCCTGAACGGCGATGACCACCTCCCGGCCGGCCGCCGACTCGCCGGTGAGGCTCTGTCCGCGCGCGGCGAGGGCCACCGCGGGCGTACGCGGTGTCTGGGCGCCGAGCACCGTGCCGTCGGGCAGGAAGACGCTCACCGGGCGACCGGAGTCCGCGGCGAGTTGTTCGACGGTGAGCCGGATGGTCGCCGCGTCGGCGGTGCCGACCACCGGCACCAGGCTCTGCGCGTCGGCGGTGGCCCGAACGGTGGCCCGGTCCTCGGCGACGGTGCGGACCAGCAGCGCCAACGGCACCAGGAACGCGATGAGGGTGAGGACGCTGACCGCGGCGACCAGCAGCGCGAGACGTGCCCTCACCGCTGCGCCGCCGGGGCTTCGAGTCGCACCCCGACACCCCGCACGGTGTGCAGGTAGCGGGGCTGTTGGGCGTTCTCCCCCAACTTGCGACGCAACCAGGACAGGTGCACGTCGACGGTCTTGTCGGCACCGCCGTACGGGATCTGCCACACCTCCGTGAGCAGCTCACGTTTGGTGACCACCTGACCCGGTCGGCCGGCGAGGTGGTGCAGCAGATCGAACTCACGGGGCGTCAGCTCGACCGCGACCCCGTCCAGTGTCACCTGCCGCGCCCGGGGGTCGACGCGGAGCCCGCCGACGACGAGCGCCGGGACCTGCCCGTCGGTGCCGGAGGGGCCCCGCCGCAGCACCGCCCGCACGCGGGCGTCGAGCTGCGCCGCGGTGAACGGTTTGACCACGTAGTCGTCGGCGCCCGCGTCGAGTACCCGGACGATCTCGGTCTCGTCGTCGCGCGCCGTGGCCACGATGACCGGCACCGAACTGACCGCGCGCAGCATCCGCAGCAGCTCGCGGCCGTCCAGGTCGGGCAGGCCCAGGTCGAGCACGACGAGGTCGGGTCGGTCCTCCAGCGCGTCGCGGAGCCCGGCCATCGCGGTCGAGGCCGCCGCCACCGCGTGGCCGCGTTCGCGCAGGGCCCGGATCAGCGGGGTACGGATCGTCAGGTCATCCTCGATGAGCAACAGGCGGGCCACAGCTGGCAGGCTAACCGCTGCGCCTGGCAGCGCGGCGCACGTTAACCACGCCTTAGCGTCCGGATGTGCAAACGACAAGGACCGATCGGGGATAGTCAGGGGATGGGCCGTCGTTCGATCCTCGTCGCCACCGGTTGGGTGGCCACCGCCGCCATCGCCACAGTGATCGGCCTGGGCGCGATCCGGTTGGTGGGCGAGAGCCTCACCGGGACCCCGGGCGGGGTGCGCAGCGAGGCCGAGATCGAGCGGGCCCTCGCGTCGCCGGAACCGGTGCCGACCGGCACCACGGGCACCGCCTCGGCCGGGCCGGGCACGACGGGCCCCGCACCGAGCGCCAGCTCCGGGGCCCGCCGGGGGTTCGCCACCGACGGCGGCACGGCGGTCGCCGAGTGCGGCGTTGGCGGCGTACGCCTCGTCTCCTGGGCGCCCGCGCAGGGTTACCGGGTCCGCGACGTGGACCGGGGCCCGGACGACGACGTCGAGGTCACGTTCCAGGGGGCGACCCGGGGGTACGAGTTGAAGGTGCGCTGCATCGGCTCGGAGCCGGTGGCCGTCGCCGATGACTAGGCGGGACGTACATGAGTGACTTTTCGCCTACCACCACCGAGGCGCACGAGGCCATGCTCGCGTGGGTGGTGCCCAGTGCGATCCGGTGGTACGCGGTCGAGGCGGGTCCGGTCTTCCGTGCCCACCCGTGCCGGAGAACAGATCCGACCAGATGATGCAGACCTAGGCGGTGAAGTTGGTGAAGCCGGGCACAACATTTCGCACCCGGCCTCGCTCGCACTAGTGCCGGCTCCGGGCGGTAAGTCGCTTCCGCAGCACTACCGCGATGGCGCTGATCGCGGCAACCCCCACCGCGCTGGCCGCCGCCTGGCCGATGGCGTCGATCCGCTGGCCGTAGGCCAGAGCGATCCAGAGCACGGCTCCGATGGAGATTACCGTGACGTTCTCGACCGTCGGTCCGCCGACCCACTCAGGTCACTCGGAACACCGGCCACCCGATCTCGGTGCGCCACGCGGCCGGATCGCTTGCGTCCCGAGGTCCGACGAGGTAGACCTCCCGCACAGGACCCGCCACCGACATGGCGTTCTTCACGACCCAGGTACCGAGCTCGCCGTAGGTGACCTCGATACCATCATGCTCGCCAACATGGGTGGCCACTGCCAGTTCCGCGGCGGGTAGGGTCGCGGCGTGCACCCGCCCGGTACGAGGTGGATCGGCCGTCGGCAGGTAGACCAACACGTGACCGCGGCCCTGCTCGAACAGGGAGTTGTCGTAGGTGCCACCCGGTGGACCGGTCACCGCGTCGCCAACGGCCACCTCCAACTCGGCCATTGCGCCCGCAAACCAGGCTTCGACCTCGCCCTCGTCGACCACGGCCGCCACCGCCGCGACCGTGCGGGCGGGCTCGGCGCGGAGCTCCACCTTGATCGTTGCGGGGTCGGGCCGGAGCAGGCGGCGCAGCGACGCGACCGCGGCTCGGGTGCGGTCTAGTTCGGCCTCCAGGCGTTGGAGGTGGTCGGCGATCAGGGTCGCGCGGACACCGGGGTCCGGGGATCGCAGGATCCGCTGCACGTCGCCCAGGGGGACGTCGAGTTCGCGGAGCCGGTTGATGACCTGGGCGGTCGGGATCTGCTCGATGGCGTAGTAGCGGTAGCCGGAGGTCTCGTCCACCACGGCGGGTTCCAGCAGGTCGCTCTCGTGGTACCGACGCAGGGTCCGGACGCTCAGGTGGGTCAGGCGCGAGAACTCCCCGATCGTCAGCACCTTCGCAGTATGAAGGCTCCCCCAGGGGGAGAGTCGAGCGCTTGACCTTCCTGCACCGCGAGGCCACACGGTGGGCTCATGACACACCACAACGACCTCCGGTCCGATCCACTCCCAACCACCGTCCGCGGTTTCCTCGCCGCTCACGTCGTTCGCGACGCCGACACAGCATCCTCGTTCTTCGCCGAGGACGCGGTGGCCGTCGATCAGGGCGAGTCCTTCCGCGGCCGAGAACAGATTTACGCGTTCCTGCGGGACGCCGGCTCCGAGTTCGAGTACACGACCGAGCAGATCGGCGCCGCCTGCATCGACGACAACCACTGGGTGGTGACCCTGCGGCTCGAGGGAACCTTCCCAGGCGGCGTCGCCGAACTCGACTACCGGTTCACGATCCGTGAGGACCTCGTCACTGAACTCGTCATCGCCAACCACGGGTCCTGATAACCCGCACCACGTCAGTCTTCGGAGGAGAGAGAATGCCTACTTCAGATCGCGATCGTCTCGATGGACGCCGTGCGTTGGTCACGGGCGGATCGAAGGGCTCAGGCAAGGCCGTCGTCGAGAGACTGCGGGAGATGGGCGCCGACGTCTACGTGACGGCCCGGACGATGCCCGAGGGGTACGAGCACCCCGACCGGTTCATCGAGGCCGACATCTCGACGGTCGAGGGCGCCAAGGCGGTGGCCGACCGAATTGCCGAGACCGGCGGCGCACTGGACATCCTGGTGCACGTCGTCGGAGGTGCCTCGACGCCGTCCGGTGGGTTCGCGGTCATCACCGACGAGCAGTGGATGATCGAGCTGAACTTGAACTTCCTCGGAGCGGTGCGGCTCGATCGAGCTCTCCTCCCGGCGATGATCGAGTCCGGGTCGGCGGTCGTGCTGCACTTCACCTCGATCCAGCGCGAACTTCCTCAGTACGACGCGTCCCTGGCCTACGCGGCAGCGAAAGCCGCGTTGCGCACCTACAGCAAGGGGCTCGCCAACGAGCTCGCCCCGCGCGGCGTCCGCGTCAACGCGATCAGCCCCGGCGGGATCGCGACGGATGCCTACGAGAGGTTCGTGGACCGAATCGCCGAGGGCAACGGGATCAGCCGCGAACAAGCCAAGCAGAGCATCTACGACTCCCTTGGAGGCGTACCCCTGGGGCGGTTTGCCAACACTGAGGAGATCGCCGACCTGGTCGGGTTCCTGGTCTCGGACCGCGCCTCGGCCATCGTGGGCGCCGAGTACGTGATCGATGGCGGAACAGTCCCGACCGTCTGAGCCCGCAAACGGGTTCGAGCAGCCACGTGCGAGTACTGCGAGCAGGCTTAACCTGACCGGCCTGGCACCGACCTCGGATGGCGCCGCCCTCGCGCAATGGCGCCGCAGCACCGTGACACCGGGCGGCGCCTCCGCGTCCGCCACGTTCGGGCACTGCCGGGGTGTCGGTGTATGACCTGCCGCTGCTACTCGGCGAAGAGGAGGGCTAGTTTGGCGAGCCAGGAGCGGCCACGCTTGCACGTCTTCCACCAACCACACCGCTCCCCCGGCCAGCCGATCGAACGGCTCAGGGAAGTCTGACCGACTGGTGATCTGCACGACGCGGGCGCGGGACACGCTCAAGGCGCACCGCAGGTGATCGAGCGGGAATTGCCCCGGTCAGTGCGGGTGCCGATGCTGGCCCGGCAAACCATCACGCAGCACCAGGCGCATGGATCGTGCCGGCGCTGCCGACCGGACGGCTGCACGGAACTGCGGTGGGCGAGGGACCGGTTGAAGACCCGCCACGCGCCGTGGCGGAACAAGCACAGGGTCGCACCGTGATCACTTGATGAGGAGTAGTTGCCAGACGGCCCTCGGAGCTACTGAACATCACGTGATCGAGGCGAGTCCGCCCCCACCGTCCAATCGACGGTGGGGGCGGACTCAGGTGGTGGTTCAGCTCGCGTACGCCTCCAGCTCCCAGAGCGAGTGGCCATATCCGGTGCCCCGGGCCGTGCCGTTGATCCGCAGGTAGCGGCCGTTGGCGCCGAGGGCTGTGTGCTCGTCCACCCCGCCGTCGGCCCCGGTCACCGTCTTCACTGTGGTCCAGGTGGTGCCGTCATTCGAGGTCTGGATCTGGTACGCGCTGCTGTACGCCGCCTCCCAGCTCAGCTTGACCCGGCCGATCGCGGTGGCGCTGCCCAGGTCCACTCGAATCCACTGCGGGTCGGAGAACGTGCTCGACCAGCGGGTGGTGAGGCTGCCGTCGACCGCCTGAGCGCCGGACACGTCGGCCCCCTCGTTGCTGGACGTCGACGTGGGCTTGTTCAGCAGCAGGTTGCCGCCGGTCGGGCTTCCGGTGCCGCCGTACACCTCGAACTCGAACAGCGAGTAGCCCCAGGCGGTCCCCCGGGCCGTGCCGAGCAACCGGATGTACCGGCCGGACCCGCTGAGCCCGGTCAGGTCTTCCACCCCGCCGTCGCCACCGGTCACCGTACGGATGGTGGTGAAGTTGACAGCGTCCGGTGAGGTCTGGATCTGGTATCCGCTGCCGTACGCCGCCTCCCAGGTCAGCTTGACCCGGTTGACGGCGTACGTGGCGCCGAGGTCCACGTCGATCCACTGTGGGTCACCGAACGCGCTGCCCCACCGGGTGCCGGCCACGCCGTCGAACGCGTTGGCCGCGGTGAACGCGCCCTCGAAGCTCGACGCGCGCGCCGGCTTGCCCCGGGCCAGGTTGGCGCCCGGCTCGGGATCCGGGTCCGGGTCCGGGTCAGGTCCGGGACCACCGGGGCTGGTGGAGAGGGTGAACTCGTCGATGTCGAAGTACGGGCCGGTGCCCTTGAAGACCAGGAACAGCGTCCGGGTGCCGGTCACGGCGGTGACCCCACCGGTGACAGTGGCGAAATTGGCGTACCCGCCGGTGGGCACCACGGTCGCCGAACCGACCAGCGGCCCGGTGGGCGAGTCGACCCGCAACTCCACAGTGCCGCCGCCACCGGCCGGGGCGCCGACCCGGGCACTGAACGACTGGACGCCGGTCAGGTTGTACGGGCGGAACGAGATCCAGTCGTTGTTGTCGACGTAGCCGACCGCCGCGCCACCGTGCCCGGCCGCCCCGGCGACGACCTGGACGCCGGACGAGTCACCGAAGTGCTCGGCCTGACGTACGCGCGGTTGCAGCACCGCCTGGGTGTGCGTGGTCAGCGCCGGCTGGCCGCCCCCACCCAGGTCGGTGTACTCGGCGTCGATGATGCCGAAGATGTTCGCCGCCGTGTCGTGCTCGCCGTCGGCCGAGGTCTGGATGACGCCGGTGCAGCCCTGCACGCTGCCGAGCTGGTGGCCGTGCGAGTCGTGGCCGAGGACGTAGTTCACAGTGACCCGGGCGCAGTTGATCGCACCGTCCTGGGCGTCGGTGACGGTGACCGAGAACGGCACCGCGTCCCCGAAGGTGAAGGTCTGCCCGTTCAACGGGGTGTTGACGGTGACCACCGGGGCGCTGTTCCCGACAGTGACGACCACGCTCGCCGTGGCCGTCTTGCCGGTGGTGTCCCGGACGGTCAGCGTCGGGCTGCGGGTCCCGTTGGTGGTGTACGTGAAGCTCGGGTTCGCAGCCGTCGAGTCGGTGGTGCCGTTGTTGTCGAAGTCCCAGGCGTAGGTGAACGGGTCGCCGTCCGGGTCGAGGGTGCCGGCCGAGGAGAAGGCCACTGTCAGCGGCGCGGTGCCACTGGTCGGGGTGGCGGACGCCTTGGCGATGGGTGCTCTGCCCTCACGGGCGTACTCGATGCGGTAGAGCGCCGAGTTGGCGTCGCCGTTGAACCAGCCGGTGCCGTAGTCGAGCACGTAGAGCGCGCCGTCGGGGCCGAACTCCATGTCCATGACCTGGGTGCCGGTCCACGGGAACGGGTTGATCTTCAGTGGTTGGCCGGACGCGTCGAGCTTGATGTTCTTGATCCAGCGGCGACCGAACTCACCGGCGAAGAAGGTCCCGTCGTAGTACTGGGGGAACGCCACGGGCGAGGCGTTGTTCGGGTCGTAGCGGTAGACCGGCCCGCCCATCGGCGACAGGCCACCGCCGGTGAACTCCGGCGGCGAGCCGGAGCCGCCGTACGGCAACCAGGCCGAGACGGCCGGCGGTAGCTGGGTGATGCCGGTGTTGTTCGGCGAGTTGTTCACCGGCCCGCCGGCGCAGTTGAACTTGGCGCCGGACGGCCCGGACGGGAAGGTGTAGTCGTTGTAGGCGTCGTTGCGGGCGGTGCAGTACGGCCAGCCGTAGAAGCCGGGCCGGTCGATGCGGGCGAACTCGACGTTGCCCGCCGGCCCCCGGTTCGGGTCGGCGGTGCCCGCGTCGGGGCCGTAGTCACCGAGGTAGACGATGCCGGTGGCCTTGTCCACGCTCATCCGGAACGGGTTGCGGAAGCCCATCGCGTAGACCTCCGGGCGGGTCCGCGCGGTGCCCGGGGCGAACATGTTGCCGGCCGGGATGGTGTAGCCGCCGGCCGCGCTCGGCTTGATCCGGAGGACCTTGCCGCGCAGGTCGTTGCTGTTCGCCGAGGTGCGCTGCGCGTCGAACGCCGGGTTGCGCCCGGCCCGCTCGTCGATCGGGGTGAAGCCGGCCGAGTCGAAGGGGTTGGTGTCGTCACCGGTGGACAGGTAGAGGTTGCCGGCCGCGTCGAAGTCCATGTCACCGCCGACGTGGCAGCACATGCCCCGGCTGGTCGGCACGTTGAGGATCAGCGTCTCGCTGGCCAGGTTGATGGTGTTGTCCGCGTTGACGGTGAACCGGGCCAGCCGGTTGACGCCCTCCCAGACGGCGAATTGGGCCGGTGTGCCCTCGGCGGGCGCACCGCCGCCGGGGGTGCTCAGTGGTGGGGCGAAGTAGGCGTACACCCAGCGGTTGGTGGCGAAGTTCGGGTCGGCCTTGATGCCCTGCAAACCCTCCTCGTCGCCGGTGTAGACCGGCAGGGTGGCGGCGATCTTGGTGTTGCCGGCGGCGTCGGTGTGCCGGATCACGCCGTTGCGGGAGGTGTGCAGCACGCCCCGGTCCGGCAGGACGGTGAGGCTCATCGGCTCACCGGTCTCGGCCGCGCCCTTGGCCAGCTCCACCTGCTGGAAGCTGCTGGTGACGGTGGGGCCACAGTCGGCGTCGACAGCGCCGGCGGCCGTCCGGATGCCGCCGAGCAGGTGCTGACGGAAGTTCGCCTCGGTGTACGACGCGTCGGTGTGCCCCAGGCCGGTGTACCAGGCTCGCCCGCCGGAGTAGTTCTGGCACCAGGAGATCGGGTGGTCGGCGCCCATGCTGCCACCGGTGTAGGTGCTCTCGTCCAGGGTGGCCAGCACGTGCGCGTTGCCGCGGGGGTTGGTGCGGTAGTTGTACAACTCGTCGAACCGGCTCCACCGCTGCGGCAGCGTCGCTGTGGACGGGTGCACCTGGTCGGCGACCTTCACCGTGACGTTCTGCTCGGCCGGGTGCGAGGCGAAGTACGCCCCGACCAGTCCCCCGTACCACTGCCAGTCGTACTCGGTGTCGGAGGCGGAGTGCACGCCCACGTACCCACCGCCGCCGGTGATGTAGCGCTCGAACGCGGCCTGCTGGGCGGCGTTGAGCACGTCGCCGGTGGTGGAGAGCCAGATCACCGCGGCGAACCGGTCCAGGTTGGCGTCGGTGAACTGGGCGGCGTCCTCGGTGGCCTCGACGGTGAAGCCGTTGGCCGCGCCGAGCTGCTGGATCGCGGCGATGCCCGGGGTGATGGATCCGTGCCGGAACCCGGCGGTCTTGCTGAAGACCAGCACGGTGAACGGTGCGGCGCTGGCCGTGGGTGGCGAGGCGACGATGCCGCTCGCCACGAGGATCGCGCTCAGCGCGAGGCCGAGCCACGATCTCAGGGATCTGCGCACAGTGGGGTCCTTTCGCGGTGCGAGGGACGGCGTGCGCCGATCACGCCAGGCGGTGGTGGGAAGGGACATGTAAATGCATCGTTGCGTTCGGATCACGGGCGCGTCAAGCACTCTCCCACCATCCGTGAGAGCGTTATCTCCGCAGGTCAGGGTGACCGTGTGGAGTGAGATCGAATAACGGTTTTCGGGTCGCGATCCACCCGCGAGTCCGCCGGGAGCGCTCGACCCTGGGGGGTCCGATTCACGCTTCGCCCTCGTCGGCGGTTAGGCAAGGCTCGCCTACGCAGAACATCCCGAAAAGAGACGGCTGGTAGGGAGTTGTCCCGTCGAGGCCGGGTAAGACGGTGACCCGGCACCACCGACGGAAGCGAGATCGCCATGACGGACATGCTGGAGATGCCGCGGGTACACGAGTGCACCGTCACCGACTGCGGCTACAACCACGACGGCTGCCACGCGTTCGCCATCACCATCGGGCAGCAGAACGCCAGCTGCGCCACGTTCATCGACACCTCGGCGAAGGGCGGGTTGGACCGCGTCATCGCGCAGGTCGGTGCCTGCAAGCGAGACGACTGCCGGCACAACGCCGAGCTGGAGTGCCACGCGCCGTCCATCCGGGTGGGTCCGGGTCAGGACATCGCGGACTGTCAGACGTACGAGCCGCGCTGATCCCGGCGCGACGCGGATGAGGGACGGCCGCCACGGCCGTCCCTCATCCGCATTTGGGGCCGGTTACGCGGGGACGACCATCGGCGTGCCGGCGATCGGATCGGGTACGACGAGGCAGCTGAGACCGAACACCTGCTCGACGAGGTCGCCGGTGACCACGTCGACCGGCGCCCCCTCCGCGACGATCGCACCGCCGGACATCGCGATGAGGTGGTCGCAGTAACGGCAGGCGAGGTTCAGATCGTGCATGACGATGACGATGGTCTTGCCGGACTCCGCGTTCAGTTTCCGCAGCAGCCGCAGCAGCTCGACCTGGTGGTTGATGTCCAGGTAGGTGGTGGGTTCGTCGAGCAGCAGCAGGTCGGTGTCCTGTGCCAGGGCCATGGCGACCCAGACCCGCTGGCGTTGGCCACCGGACAACTCCCGGATCGGACGGTCGATCAGGTCCGCGGTGCCGGTGGCGTCGAGAGCCCGGGCGACGGCGTCGTGGTCGTCGTTGCTCCACCGTCGAAACCACCCCTGATGGGGGTAGCGACCACGGGCCACCAGGTCGGCGACGGTGATGCCGTCGGGCGCGACGGGAGTCTGCGGGAGCAGCCCGACCACCTTTGCCACGTCGACGTTGCGCAGATCCGCGAGGGGTCTGTCGTCGAGGAAGACGGCGCCGTCGCGCGGTGCCAGCAGTCGGGCCAGGCCGCGGAGCAGTGTGGACTTACCACAGGCGTTGGCACCAACGATCGCGGTGACCTTGCCGTCGAGCACGGCGACGTCGAGGTGGTCGACGATGGTCCGGTCGTCGTAGCCGAGGGTGAGGCCCTCGGCGCGTAGTCGGGTCATCCACCCGCTCCTTGTCGGTTGGTGGTGGCCAGCAGCCACAGCAGGTAGGGCGCGCCGACCGCACCCGTCACCACGCCGGTGGGCAACGGTGTGGGCAGCACGTGCACGGCGACGAGGTCGGCGGTGAGCAGCAGCGCGGCACCGACCAGGGCGGCGGGCAGGACACCCTGGGCCGCCGGGCCGAGGAGCCGGTTGGCGATCGGCCCGGCCACCAGGGCGACGAAGGCGATCGGGCCCGCCACCGACACCGCCAGGGCCACCAGTACGACGGCGGTGCCGAGCAGCCCGGCCCGGCTGAGCTCGGCCCGGACACCCAGCATCCGCGCGGCGTCGTCACCGAGCGCGAGGGCGCTCAGTGGCCGTTGCAGCAACGTGGCGACCGGCAGCAGGACGATCAGGGCGCCGGTGAGCACCCACAGCTCCGTGGTGCTGGCCTGCCCGACCGACCCGATCAGCCAGTGCATGGCCTGGCGGGCCTCGAAGAGCTGCGCCCGGCTGAGCACGTAGCCGATCAGGCCCTCGAAGAAGACCGCCACCCCGATGCCGATGAGGATGAAGCGGTAGCCGCTGACGCCGTCGCGCCAGGCCAGCAGGTACATCGCCAGGGCGGCGGCGACCGCGCCACCGAGGGCGAGACCGCTGACGACGAGCCCACCGGCCTGGAGGAGCACGATCCCGGTGACGGCCGCCAGCCCTGCCCCCGAGGTGATCCCCACGAAGTCCGGGGACGCGAGGGGGTTGCGCAGCAACTGTTGGAAGATCGTCCCGGACGCGCCGAGGGCGAGCCCGACTGTCAGGGCGGCGGCCGCTGTGGGCAGCCGCAGGCCACGGACGACGAAGTCGACACTGGGATTGTCGGACAGGTGCAGGACCGAGGCGATCACCTCGGCGGCGCCGATGCGGAAGCTGCCCACCATCATGGTGAGCACGAACAAGGCGATGACCGTCGCGGTCAGTGCGCCGGTCACCACGACGGACCGGCCGGCTCGACGCCGCCGGTTGGCGCGCAGCGCCGCTGCCGTACCGGACGGAGCGGAGCGGCGGGCGCTCGTTGTCGTTGCCATGCTCAGACCTCCGACAGCCGGCCGTAGCGCACTATCGCGATGAACGCGGGCGCGCCGATCAGCCCGAGGATCACGCCGACCTGAACCTCGTCGGGGGCGGCGGCCATCCGGCCGAGCACGTCGGCGAGGAGCAGGACGATGGGCGCCAGCAGCATCGAGTACGGCAGGATCCAGCGGTAGTCGGGGCCGCAGATGAACCGCGCCAGGTGTGGCACGACGAGCCCGACGAAGACGATCGGCCCGCAGGCCGCGGTGGCGGCGCCGGCGAGGATCGCGACCACGGCGAAGGCGGCCGCGCGGGTACGTGTCACGTTCTGGCCGAGGCCACGCGCGACGTCCTCGCCGAGCGCGATGCCGTTGATGGCCCGCCCGAAGCCCAACGACGCGGCGAGGCCGATCAGCAGGAACGGCGCAACCCCGGTCAGGATCGGGGTGTACCGACCGGCGAGCGACCCCACCTGCCAGAACCGCAGCTCGTTGAGGGCGTCCACGTTCGTCATCACGATCCCGCTGGTCACCGAGGCCAGGCCGGCGGTGACCGCCGCGCCCGCCAGGGCCAGCTTCACCGGGGTGGCGCCCTCCCGGCCGAGCGAGGCGACCGCGTACACCAGGGCCAGCGCCGCTATCGCGCCGGCGAAGGCGAACCAGACGTAGACACCGATGCCGCGCACCCCGAGCACAGTGATGGCCAGGACCACGAACGCGGCGGCGCCGGAGTTGATGCCCAGGATCCCCGCGTCCGCCAGCGGGTTGCGGGTGACGCCCTGGAGGATCGCCCCGGCCACCCCGAGCGCGGCGCCGACCAGGATGCCGAGCAGAGTGCGGGGTACGCGCATCTCCAGGGTGACGGTGCTGCTGATCGGCCCGTCGCTGTCGAGGCTGAACAGGGCGTGCAGCACCTCGGAGAGCCCGATCGAACGCGAGCCCATCGTCACGCTGAGGAAGCCGACGAGGGCGAGGACCGCACAGAGGACGGCGAGCCCCGGCCCGAGGGCAGAGGCTCGCCGCACGCCTCCCGTCGAGGTGCGCGTCCCGATCTGGTTAGTTGCCGACATTCGGATCAGCGGCCTTGACCGCCTGGGTCAGCTTGTCCAGCTCGGTGGCGAAGTCCCCGTACGTGTGCAGCCAGAACGCCGGCCAGGAGACGGTGGCACCGACCTTGGCAGCCTTGATCCTGGACCAGGTCGGCTGCTTCGTGGTCCACTCGGCGTTGGCGGTGGGCGTGAAGGATCGGCCGTCCCACAGGATCAGGTCCGGCTGGTACTTGTCGGCGTTCTCCCAGCTCAGGTTCTCCCAGTACGGGAAGGCCGGGTCCGGGCTGGCCGGGTTGATCACCTTCAGGCCCCAGGTCTGCAGGTCCAGCAGCTCGGGCGCGTACTCGGGGTTCGCGACGTAGACCTTCTCCGTCGAGGGCGACATCGCCGCGACCGTCAGGTCCGGCTTGGCCGAGGTGGCCGCCTTGAACGCGGCCACCGCGTCCTCGAAGCGCTTCTTGTTCGCCGCGATCTGCGGGCTGGCCACGTCGGCGCCGAGGCTCTCGGCGAGGTCCTCGTACCCCTCGGCCAGCGCGACGATCGACTTGCCCTGCGTGACACCGACGACGGGGGCCAGTTCGGCGAGCTTCTTGCTCTTCTCGTCGACGCCCTCCTCCATGCCGCTGTGCGCCTTCTCGGCCGGCCACCAGTCGCCGACGATCAGGTCGGGACGCAGCGCGGCGGCCTTCTCCACGTCGATCTTGCCCCACTCCTCGCCGAGGATCTCGATCCCGGTGAGGTCGAGGTTCTTCAGGTTGGGGTCGGTCTTGACCGACTCGTCGGCGTAGACGCCGACCGGCTTGATGCCGAAGGACATGAGCGCCGCGGCCTCGCCGGCGTGCGCGATGATCCGCGTCGGCGTCTTGTCCGCCTTGACGACCTTGCCCGAGCCGTCGTTGAAAGACCAGGGACCGGAAGCGGTGGCAGCGGCGGCGGTGTCACCGGTGCCCGTGTCGGTGCCACAACCGGTGAGCCCGCCGAGCACGGCGCTCAGCGCCGCGACGGCCAGGACCGGACGCCATGAGTGCATGGTGAAGTTCCCGATCTTTCGAAGAGAAGCGAGCCATCCGGCCCGAAAGTTAGGTTAGGCTAACCAACACTCCCGGTTTTGGCCAATGGCGGGTGCCCGGCCCCACCTCGAAAGACGGCCCACCACCGCCGCCAGAACGGCGGTCGGACGCTCAGCGCCCGCCGGCGGCCAGCTCGGCAATCATCCCCTCGCAACTGCGGACGACGACCTGAGCGCCGCGCCGCTGCGCCAGCGGGAGCAGCGGATCCTCCGCCCGGTCCCGCCACCGCCACTGCGCGTCGGAGGCGACCTCCCAGAGCTGCCGTACGTCGGCCTCATGCTCGACACCGAGCCGGGCCGCGAGGCCCACGCCGTCGCCGCCGACAAGCCGTTGCGCCTCGGCGGCCAACTCCGCGTCGAACCCCAGCCGGGTGTTCCGCAGCGCCACCAGCAGGCGCAGCTCCCGGAACTCGTGCGCACCGGCGAGGATCTGCTCCACCGCGCCGACCAGCTCGGCGGACCCCCGGGTGGGCTCGGCCCGCAGCAGCGCTTCCACCGCGGCCAGCGCCGACCGCGCCTTGAGGGCGTCGCGGCGATCGATGAAACACCGCGTCACCGACTCGCGCAGCTCGGTGAGACCGCTGCGCCGAATCAACTCCGCGGAGAGTTTCACCCGGCTGTCGAACCCGCTGCGCACCAGCGTGGCCGCCAGCCGGACACCGAAGACCCCGAACCGGCCCAGCAGCGCGGCACGCACCTCGGTGTCCAGCCGTACCGGCAGCTCGCCACGGAGGAAGCGATCGGCGGAGATCAGGTGGGTGTCCAGCTCCGCCCGGGGCACCTGGGCCAGGGTCGCGAGCGCGGCGAAATCGGACTCACCGAGCATCCGGCCGGCCAGACCGATCATGCCGCTGCACGCCACGACGTTGACGCTGAGCGCGTTCACCCTCGGGTCGCGATAGTGCCGGCGGGCGATCTGGCGGGCCGTGAGCAGACCGTCGATCCGGCCGCCGCCGGTCTCGTCGGCACGGGACAACACCATGATCACGTTGACCGGAGCGGACTGTCCGACGGCAGTGTCCCGTGCGGACTCCAGCACCCGCAGGTCGCTGTCGCGACCGTCGGGGGTCAGGTACAACACCGCGTCCGAGTCGCGCAACACCCGCTCCAACACCGGTGGCCGGCCCTGCTCGGCGCCGCCGCTGACCGCCGGGGTGTCGATCAGCGTGATCTGTCGCAGCGCCCGGGTCGGCCACCGCACCACGATGTCCCGCACCTCCCCCGCACCCCAGCCCAGATCCACCCGCAGCCCGGTCGCCGACTTCACCACTGCCAACTCCTGCGGTGGCTGCCCGACCGGGTAGGCGGTGGCACGCGGCGCGGCCCCGTCCTCATACCAGGTGAAGGCCCCGTCCGCCCGCTCGACCGGCGCGACCTCCTCGCCCATCAGCGCGTTGAGCACCGTCGACTTGCCCGATCGCCACGGACCGACGATGGCGATCCGCAGCGGCTGCTCCAACCGGGCCACCTGTTGCCGAAGCTCAGCGACGGCCCGGGGATTGTCCTGGTACAGCTCGATGGCCTGGTGCAGCAACCCCCACGCCGCCTCGTCCAGGCGCACCCCCACCGTCATGCCTGCGGCTCCAGCAGCAGCGGGGCGGAACGGGCGCCGGTCAACTGCTGAGCCTGCTCGTACACCGCCGCCAACCGGGTCATCTTCAACCGGATCTCGCGCTGCCGCTGCTCGCGCAGGGAGGCGTCCGTGTCGGCCTCCTGCTTCGCGCTGCGGAACGACTGCACGATGGCCTCCTGGAGCTCCTCGGTCAGCCCCGTGAAGTGGTCCCGCAGCATCCGCTGCACCTGCCGGGCGGCGTCGCGACAGTCTCGGATGATCCGGACGAAGAAGTCGTCGACATGCCGCTGGATGGCCGTCTTCACCGTCGCCTGCCGACGACGGAGCAACTGCTTGCTCTCGTCACGGATGCTCTTGCCGCCGAAGAGCGCCCCGATACCGACCGAGACCGGATTGATCATCGGCATACCGGCCAGGGTGGTCGCCAGACCGAACATCAGCATGCCGCCGTAGGACCCCTTCATGCCGGTGAACAGCTTCTGGCCGGTGGTGAACCGGTCGATCGTCGGCCGTTGCAGCTCGGGCAGTCGCTCGCCGATGTCGTCCGGCATCGTCATCGACCAGGGCGGCAACACGTCGTAGCCGTACCTGTCGAAGTTGGCGGCCACCCGCCGGGCGATCCAGTCACAGCGCTGGATCAGCCACTCGTGGTTCGCCTCCGCCGCCTCCACCAGGCTCCGCTCCAGCCAGTCCTGGAAGGTGTCCCAGGCGACCAACGGGTCGGCGGTGTCGAACGCCTCGT
Organism: Micromonospora sp. NBC_00330; assembly: GCF_036136635.1. Taxonomy (NCBI): domain Bacteria; kingdom Bacillati; phylum Actinomycetota; class Actinomycetes; order Micromonosporales; family Micromonosporaceae; genus Micromonospora; species Micromonospora sp. NBC_00330. The sequence goes on along the minus strand of NZ_CP108012.1, from coordinate 1,659,583 downwards.
CCACCGCGCGCAGGATCTGTCGGGTCCGGTCACGCAGGTCGTACTCGAGGTCGGCGAGCAGGTCGGTGATCTCGTCGGTCAACGTGTTCTGCCACCGGGTGGAGCACCGGCGCAGCTCGTCGACCTCGCGCTGCGCCGCGTGCAGCCGGGAGATCGGCCCGGACTGCTCCTCGGCCTCCTGGGTCGCCAACTCGGCACGCAGCGGCGCGGCCAACTGCTCCACCACCGTCCGGGCCACCGTCTGCACCGCAGCCCGGGCCAGGTGGTCGGCCTTGCCGCCCAGGTCACGTTGCAGGCGGGCGATCAGCGCCGGGAAACCCGACTCGGCGTTGAGCACACGGTCGTCGGCCGCTGCCGCGCGCAGTCGCAGCGCCGCCGAGACCGGGATCAGCGTCGCCGGAACCCCCGCCTCGGCCAGGTGCTGCCGGTTGCGCTCGGCGACAGTACGCCAGTCCGCCACCAGATCGGTCTTGCTCTGCACCACCACCACGTTCGGATGCGAACGCATGATGTGCAGCAGCATGTTCAGCTCGGCGACCGACAACTCCCGAGTGGAGTCGGAGACCAGCAGCACGGTGTCCGCGCGGGCTGGCGAGGCGACAGTGGCGGCGGCGCCGATGCCGGCGACCTCGTCGGTGCCGGGAGTGTCCACCAGCACCAGCCCGGCACCGAGCAGCGCACGGGGCAGTCCGATCTCGACGTACGCCGGGCCGCCGCCCGGTCGACGGCCGACCAGGCCGGCCACGCCCGCCGCGACCTGGTTGAGCGCCACCGGGATCCGCTCGACGGCCACCGCGTCGGCGGTGCCGGTGGGATGCCCCGGGGCTGGTGGCGGCGCCTGCGCCACCGCCGCGGTGGGGGCCTCGGCGTGCCGCACCACTGTCGGCAGGACCGTCGTCCGGCCGTCGCCGACCGGGCACGCCGGAGCGTTGATGATCGCGTTGATCAGCTGACTCTTGCCCTGGTTCGGCTCGCCGACGACCAGGACACGCAGCGTCGGGTCCAGCAGTTGCGCGCGCTTCTGCCGCACCGTCTGAAGGAGGTCACCGCGACCGTGTGCAGTGCACGTGCGGGCGATCTCGTCCAGCACGTCCAACCAGATCCCGGCCATCACCGCACCAAGTGTGCGGATTTCGGCTCAATTATCAAGAGGGACCGGATGTGGAACCGGGAAGGGCCGGATCGCCCGAGACGATCCGGCCCTCCGCTCCGACCGGAGATCCGGGTCAGAGCAGGCCGCCGGTGATACCCAGCAGCCCGTGATCGGACGAGGCGTGCGAGTCGCCGAGCACACCATCGGTGACCCCACCGGTCACGTCACCGACAGTGTCGGTGACACCGGGGAGGAGGCTGTCCACCTGGTGCGTCACGCCGCCCACAGTCGACGGCACGTCGAGCGGCGGGACCCCGCCGACGAGACCGTCGCCGTGCCCGAGGCCCAGCCCGCCCAGGGTGTCGTCGACACCCAGCGAGCTGACGACCCCGCCGAGCTGACCGTGGGTGCCGGAGAGGACACCACCGGTCAGGTCGCCGCCGATCAGGTTCGAGTCGGTGACGCCGAGCAGACCGCTCGGGTCGCCGACGGTGCCGGTGACGTCACCGAGCACCGGGTCCGCGATCGCGTCCACCGGCTGCACCACATCGGCGTCGAGGGTGTGCGCCACGTCGGAGACACCAGCCAGGTCGGTGTCGAGGCCGTACGGACCGACACCCAGACCGATGCCCGGCAGCACGGTGACCCCGGCGGCGGCGGTCGACGGGTCGACAGCGATGGCGCCGAGCACGCCGGCCTTGACGTCCACGCCACTGGGCGAGCTGGTGACGCTGATCTGCTGCGCCACGCTCTGCAACTGACCCACCACGTCGGTGGTGTCGGTGAGCAGCGGGTCCAGCCCGAGCTGCCCGACCGGCGAGGCCAACGGCGCGAGGCCCGCACCCGGCGCGTAGTCGACGACCAGCGGTACGACGTCCTGCACGTCCGCAGCGGTGATGTCGGTGAGCCCGGCGCCCCGCAACGCACCCTCGGGGTCGAGGTCGAAGGCCGACCGCGCGTCCGGGTTCGTCAGTAGGTCGAGCACGAAGTCGTGGAGCGTCTGCTGCGAGTCCATGTGCCGGTTCTCCTCGGATATGGCGTGGGCGGGGTGTCGTACGTCGACAGTGACGACGCTATTGCCGGGGGTCGCCCCCGGGCATCGGGGCTGAGCCCGCATCCGGGCCGGTTGAACTAGGGGCTCCCCCACCTCGTACGTTAGGGGGACAGGGGGAAACCGTCCCGGCGAGATTAGGGTCCCGACCAGGGACTGATCTCTGGTACGAACGTAGGAGCCCGCGGGGTTCGCCGGGGGTGGGTCGTCGGGGCAACCGACGCCATCGCCACCGACCGGCCGACTCACGGGGAGAGACAGAGACGATGCCGTACGTCCTGGGGATAGACATCGGAAGCAGCAACACGGCCGCCGCCGTCGCACGGCGACGCGGCGCGACCTGGACCCGTCCCGAGGCCGTCCAGTTGAGCGCCGGCTCACCTCTCATGCCGTCGGTGTTGTGCCTGGCCGAGGACGGTTCGCTGCGCGTCGGCGAGCCCGTGACCGACGACGGCAGCCGCACCACCCGGGACTTCGTCCACCGGATCGGCGACGACGTGCCGGTGCTGCTCGGCGGCGAGCCGTGCGCGCCGCAGACCCTGACCGCCGAGCTGGCGGCGTGGGTGGTGGAGCGGGTCCACGCCCTGGAGGGCGGGGCGGCCGAGGCGATAGTGCTCAGCCACCCGGCGGGGTGGCGCCCCTACCGGCGGGAGGTGCTGCACCGGGCCCTGTCGGACCTCGGCCTACGGCACGTGACGCTGCTGCCCCGCACGGTCACCGTCGCCGAGAGTCACGCCGCTCGCGGGTTCGCGGGCAGCACCGCTGTGGTCTACGCCCTGGGGGGCAACAGTTTCGAGGCGGCTCTGGTGCGCCGCACCCCGCGCGGCACGTACGAGACGTTCGGCACCCCGCAGGGTCTCGACTCGATCGGTGGCGCCGACTTCGACGAGGCGCTCGCCGAGCACGCACGTACCGTGCTGGCCCGGGAGTTGGCCGCGACCGGGCGTCGCGGGGCCCAGGTCGCGCTGCGCGGGCTGCGCGCGGAGTGCGACCGGGTCAAGCGGGTGCTGACCGTCGACCTCACTGCCGACGTGGTGCTGACCCTGCCGAGCGGCCCGGCGCGGGTGCCGGTGACCCGGGCACAGTTCGAGGCCATGATCCGCCCGACGGTGCAGGCCACCGTCGACCTCCTGCTCCGGGCCGTGCGCAGTGCCGACCTGACTCCGGCCCAGCTCGACGGCGTGCTGCTGTCCGGCGGCTCCACCCGGGTTCCGCTCGTGACCGAGCTGATCGGCGCGGCCCTCCCGGTGCCCGTCGAGGTGGAACCGGACGCACAGTTGACCGCTGCCACCGGGGCGGCGATGGCCGCCTGTCAGGTGGTGTCACCACGCCCTCGCCAGCCGCCACCGGCCCGCGTTCCGGCACCGGTCAGCGGCGCCGGGCGGGCCACCCTTCCGGCACCACGCCGAGCCCATCACACCGTTCCGGGCGATCCGCCACCGCGGCCCCCGGTCCGGGTCCTCCCACTGGAACTGCCGAAGCCGTCCCGCCTGGCGCTGGCCCGCGGTCGCGGACGCGAAGGATAAACCGGATGATCATGAATGACCTCGCCGCACCAGGGTTGACAGTGGACAAGGGGTTGCAGGCGCTGCTGGACACTGTCGCGCAGGACCCGACCGGCCCCCTCGCCGTCGGCGTCGCCGGCCCGGCCGGTCACGGAAAGACAGCGCTCCTCGCCGAGCTGGAGCGCATTCACCAGCGCGCCGGGATCGCCGTCCGCACGGCCGCCCCGGAGCCAGACGAGCCGGTCGACCCCGACACGGTGCTGCTGGTCGACGACGCGCACCTGCTCGACGACGCGCGGACCGAAGCGCTGCTGCGTCTGGTCGCCGGCCGGCGTCACCGGTTGGTGGTCGCCCACCGCCCGTGGCCCCGGTCAGCGGCGTTCAGCGAGCTGGTCGACGCCCTGCGACGCGACGGGCAGGCCGTGCTGCTCACGCCGTTCACCCGGGAGCAGACGGCCGCCCATCTCGCCGCCACACCCGAGCTGGGCCGCCCCGCCGACCTTGTCGACTTCGTCCACACGCAGACCGCCGGCGTACCCCGGGACGTGGAACGGTTGGCCCGCGGCCTGGTCGGCACGGAGACCCGGACCGGCACCGTGGACCCACCCCGGTCGGTCATCCTCGAATTCGGGCCGGACCTGGACGTTCAGCCCGCCGCGGTACGACGACTGCTGCTGGCTGTCGCGGTCGGCGGGGCGATGCCGGTGAGCATGCTCGGCGAGCTGCTGGGCCGGGACCCGGCCGGGGTGGACGAACTGATCGCCACGACCAGGGCGGCCGGGCTGCTCGGGGCGGACGGCCGGCTCGCGCCGATCGTCCGACGGGCCGTCGCGACGCTCAGCCCCACCACCGAGCGGACGGCGGTCTGGCGGCGGCTCACCGAGTTGCAGCTCGCTCGGGGTGGCGCGGTGCTGCCGCTGGTCCGCTCCCTGCTCGCGGTCGGCGCGCTCGGTGACTGCCCGGCCGCGACCCTGGCCGGCGCGGCGGACGAGGCGCTGGCCGACGAGCCGGCGTTCGCCGCCGAGCTGTTCGCGGCGGCCACGGCGGCCGGGCGGCCACCCAACGCGCAGCAGGCGCTCGCCGCCGCGCTCGCCGGTGACCTCGACGACGCGCTTCGGCTGGCGGACCGACTCCTGGCCACTGCCGCTGCCCCGGAGCGCTCCGAGGCGGCAGTGGTCGCCGCCACCGCCCTGGCCCACCGTGGTCACGTCGGTCGCAGCGTCGAGCTGTTCCGGTGGTCGGGCACCGCCTCGGCGGCGGCGTTCGCCATCGTCGGCGGGCTGGCCGCCGGCGACCCGGCCGCCAGCACCGAGTCACCGGCGGGTGACCGGGCGGGCGAACCCCCGACCCTGCACGCGAGCGCCGCCCGACTGATGGCCAACGGTGTACGGGAGAGCGTGACCGGCCCGCCGACCGCCGCGCTCTCCGCGCTCGTGCAGGCCGCCGCGCTGCTGGAGCCGGACGGCCGGGCCGCGCTGCTGCCGGACAGCCCAGCGGCCCTCGCGGCATTGACGGCGGTGCACTGCGGTGAGCTGGACATCGCCGAGCGGGTGCTGCACCGCGCCCTGGGCGCCGGTGTCGGCGGCCCGCTGATGGCCCGCCGCCACCGGCTGTTGCAGGCCTGGATCCTGATGGTCCGTGGCGAGATCCACGCTGCCGGCGAGCGGCTCGCCACCGTGACGCTCGACGGGCGGCCACTGGAGTCACGCGATCAGCTCTTCGCCGCCGCGATCCGGATGGGCATCGGTCGGCGCAACAGTGACCTCGGTGCGCTCAAGCGGGGTTGGGGGCAGGCGCTGGAGGCCGTGGTGCGGCACCCCGTCGACCTGTTCACCCTGCTGCCGCTGGGTGAGCTGGCCATCGCGGGCGCGCGGCTGGGTGACCTGGCCCGGCTGGAGCCGTACCTGCACCAGGGGCGTGCGCTGCTCGACCGTCTCGGCAACCCGCCACTGTGGAGTGTGCCGCTGCACTGGAGCGGGCTGCACGCCGCGATCCTGACCGGCGAGCCGACGATCGCCGACGAACACGTAGCGGCGTTGCTCGCCGCCGCTGGTCACAGCCGGTACGCGGCAGTGGTCGCCGCCGCCGCGGAGAGCTGGGTGGAGGTGCTCAGGGGGGTCGTCGACCCGACCCGGGTGGAGGCCGCCGCCCGAGGGCTGCACGACACCGGGTTGTGCTGGGACGGCGCCCGCCTCGCCGGGCAGGCCGCCATCCGCACCGCGGACCGACGGGCGATGACCACCCTGCTGGAGTGCGCCCGAGCGTTGCAGGGGCGGCCCTCCGGCGGGCAGAGCGGGCAGACACCGACAACCGGCGCGAGCACGGCACGGGTCGCCGGCCCCACGCAGCACGGGCTCAGCGACCGCGAGTACGAGGTCGCCGAGCTGGTGCTGGCCGGATTGACCTACCGGGAGATCGGCGACCGGCTCTTCATCTCGGCCAAGACCGTCGAACACCACGTGGCGCGGATGCGCAACCGGCTCAACTGCGCCAACCGCACCGAGCTGCTGGCGCTGCTGCGCACCCTCGTCGCCGACCGCGCGAGCGACACGGCCGGGCAACCGTGGCCGCAGCGGGCGACCCGATGACCCGCAGCGACGTCCGGCTGATCCGGACCAGGCTGGCCGTGCTGGCCGCCGTGCTGGTCACGCTCTGGTCGTACGCGGCCTACGTGTCCACCCAGGACGCCGTCGACCTGCTACGCGTCCGGGCGCTGGCGGACACGCTGGGCCAGCCCATCGACCGCCTGATTCTGAGCCTCCAGACGGAACGCCGGATCACCGCCGAGACGATCGCCGGAGCGGTGCAGACGACGCCCGCGCTGGTCGGGGCCCGCGAGGGCACCGACCGGGCCGCCGCCGAGATCCGCGAGTTCAGCAGGGGCCGCGACCTCCGGTTGCTCAACGCCGGCGCCGTCCGCGACCGGGCCGGCGAGCTGGTCCGACGGCTCGACGGCCTGGGCACGACCCGATCCCAGGTGGACACCGGCCGGCTCGACCAGGGCGCGGCAGTCGACGGGTACGACGAGGTCATCGACGTCGCCTTCCGGGTGTACGGCCCGGAGTGGGGCGCGTACGAGAGCGGGTTGGCCGCCGACACCCGCGCGGTGATCGCGCTGGCCCGCGCCCGGGAGTTGCTCGCCCGGGAGGACACACTGGTCAGCGCAGCCCTGACCGGCGGGCAGTTCGGCGTCGACGAGCGGCGCCGGCTGACCGCGCTGGTCAGCATCCAGCGGTACGCGCGCACCGAGGCCGCCACCGGGCTTCCGTCAGACGACCAGGGCGAGCATCAGCCCCTCGCGGCCGGCCCCGAGTTCGCGGATCTGCTCGCCCTGGAGGACCGGCTGCTGCTCCAGGCCGGCACCGCCAACGCCCTGGCCGGTCTCACCGTCCAGGGCTGGCGGGCTGCGGCGGACGCCGCCCTCGGCGCGTTGCAGACACTGGTGACGAACACCGCCCGCAGCAGCGTCGAGCGGGCCACCCCCGGTGCCGCCGTGCTCATCGCGCGTACCGGGGCCGTCGTGGGGCTCGGCCTCATCGTCGTGCTCGTGCTCCTGCTGAGCTGGGCGGGCACCGTCCGACGCCTGACCGACGAGCTGACCACTACCGACGCCGGCCTCCCGACTCCGGTGCCGGACACGCCGGCCCCGGCCCAGCAACCGGCGACGCCGGGGGGTGACGCCCAGCGGGAGCTGTTCCTGGGGCTGACCCGACGCAACCAGGTCCTGCTGCGCGACCAGCTCAGCCTGCTGGACGGGATGCAACGTCGCGAACGGTCCACCGAGGAGACCGGCGAGCTGTTCCAACTCGACCACCTCACCACCCGGGTCCGCCGCAACGTGGAGAAACTGATCACCCTGGCCGGCGCGACACCCGCCCGCCGCTGGCGACGCCCGGTGCCACTGCTCGACGTGGCGCGCGGCGCGGTCGCCGAGGTGCCGGACTACCACCGGGTCCTGATCGCACCGCACTGGCCGTGGTCGCTGGCGGGGCCGGCCGTCACGGACGTCATCCACCTGCTGGCGGAGCTGATCGAGAACGCTCTGGCCTTCTCCGGGCCGGAGACCACCGTCCGGGTCAGCGGCGAACGACGACCGCAGGGGTGCGCCGTCCTCGTCGTCGACGACGGGCCCGGCCTGGACGCCGCCACGCTGGTCGAGGCGAACGACCTGCTCGGCAACCCGCCACCGGACGGCCCGCCCGCGGGTCTCGCCGGCTGGTACGCCGCCGCCGTCCTGGCCGGCCGCTGCGGTGCCCACGTCTCGCTGCGCCCCAGCCGGCGCGGTGGGACGGCCGCCGTCGTGCTCCTACCCTCCCGGCTGATCATGGTCACCGACACCGGCCGCACACCGGCCGACGCACCACCCGACAGCCCGCACCCACCGGCCCGCACCGGCGCCGACCTGACCGACCCCAACGGCAACGGCGCGCTGCCGACGCGGGTGCGCCACCCCGGGCCGACCGGCCCGGAACACGGCGGGACCAGCCTCGACACTGTTGAGTTGCCAGTCGCCAGAACAGCAAGGAGACAACAATGACGTCTGCAGTGGTCACCGAGGACGGCCTGACCGACGCCCTGAACGACCTGGTCGACCGGGTGCACGGCGCCGAGTTCGCTGTGGTGCTCTCACCGGACGGGCTGCCGCTCGGCGGCTCACGGCAGGTGGGGGCAAAGCTGGCCGAGCAGATCTCCGGCGTGGTCGCCGGACTGATCGCATTGGGGCTGGCCGCCACCCGGACCTGTGACGCGGGTCGGCTGCGTCAGGTCGTGGTGCAGATGTCGCGAGCGTTCCTGTTCATCGCCACCATCCCGAACGGGACCATCCTCACCGTGCGGATCGCCGGTGACGACGTCGAGGTCGGTGACATGGCGTACGAGGTGGCGCTCTTCGTGGGGCAGGCCGAGCAGCACCTGCCGATCACGCTGGGCCCGGCCTCCTCGGTGACGATCGGGGACACTGGTGCACACCAGCGGCACCCCTGACGAGGCGTGGTACGACGACGACGCGGGCCCGGTCGCGCGGCCCTACACGATGACCGGAGGGCGCACCGCGCCCGCACGCGGCCAGTTCGACCTGATCTCGCTGGTCGTAGCCCGGAGGGGGGTCACGCCTGCCACACCGCTCTTCCCCGAACAGGCGCGGATCGTCGAGCTGTGTCACCATCCAGTGTCGGTGGCCGAGGTGGGCGCCGAGTTGGATCTTCCGCTCGGGACGGTCCGGGTGCTGCTCGGTGACCTGCTCGCGGCCGGGCTGATCGAGACGCACGAACCGCCGATGCTGTCGGAGCTGCCGACCGAGGACCTGCTCGAGGCGATACTCGTCGGGCTTCGCGGGTTGTGACCGGGCAGGCGCCACCCGCGATCCGGACGGATCGTGGGCGCGTACCCGGCGACGAACTGAAGGAGAGACTGGCAGTGCCGGCAACACCACCCCAGCCACGCCGTACCGTGGCGATCATCCTGCTGGATCGGGTCGTGGCCCTCGTCACGGCCGCACGGCGGGTGCTCACCGGTCGGGAGGACGTCTCGCGGGCCACCTGGGTGGCCGTCGTCGCGGCGCTCGGGGTGCTGATCGCGACGGCCGTGTCCGTCGTCGGGGTGCTGCGTACGCCGGAGAAGTTGACGCCGGTGACCCTCGACCCGCCGCCGTCGGTCGAGCAGGTGGGCGCGTCGCCGTCCGCTACCCCCCGGGCGCAGGCACGACCGGCGGCCACCAGCCCGGCGCTGCCCGCTCCCCCGTCCGCCTCGGCCTCCTCTGTCCCACCGGCCGTCGCGTCGTCGACCCGGCCCACGCCGACCGGTGCGACAGCCGAACCCACCCCGGCGGCCCTGGGCGCGGCCTTCGCCATCACTGACAACGCCCTGCTCAGCTACGGCGCGGCAGTGACGATCAGCAATCCCGGCTCGGTCCCGGCGCCGGGGTGGACGCTTGTCGTCACCCTGCCCCGGGAGTCGCTGGGGGTCAGCGGGGTCGAGGGGGCGCAGGCCAGCCGGGACGGTGCGGTGTGGACGTTCGTACCGGACCCGAGCACCGGTCAGGTGCCCGGCAACGCGTCGGTCCGGGTGACGTTCCGGGTCAATGGATCGTTGACCGGTTCCGCCCCCAAGGCGTGCACGATCGACGGGGTCGCCTGCTCCGGCCTGCCGAACTGACCACTCCGAGACGCCCCGATCGAGCGCGGTACACCCGGCGTTCCGGCGGCCGCCATGCTTGATTGATCATCAGTTCGGGCGTGCTTCGTACCGTCGCGACCATGACTGTCCTACCCGCATCACCGTCGCCTCGCCGCGCCGGGTCACGCCTCGGCGTCCTGGGTACCCGGGCCGCCGCCTCCGTCGCCGCTCTCACCGTCACCGGCGCTGCCGTCGCGGTCGCCGTCGCGACCTCGTCACCCGCCACCGCCGAGCCGGGCAACGTCGTCGTCTCGGAGAACTTCTCGGCCGGGTCGCTGCCCGCCGGTTGGCACGCGGTCGACGGCACCTGGAAGGTCGAGAACGGCCGACTGTACGGAACCTCCGCCAGCTCCAGCGAGAACAACAAGATCACCTTCGGTCGGCACCTGAACGACTTCCGCCTCGAGGCGACAATGCGCTTCGAGTCGGTCTCGGCCGCCACCCGATGGGCCTCGCTCGGCATCGACGTCCCCGCCAGTGGCGCGACCCCCTGGTGGATCGCCACCATGCGCAGCGGCACCACCGCCGCCAACGGCCTCGAATTCGCCCAGCGGACCACTGCCAACGCCTGGGTCGTGACGAACACCGCCTCCGCCCCGTCCGCCGCCGGCACCGGCCGGGACGTGCACGTCGCCGTCGAGGTGCACGGCAACCAGGCCCGCTGGATCTTCGACGGGCGGGAGGCGATGCGGACCAGCAGCCTCCAGCGATCCGCCGACGGCGTCCAGGGGCTCTTCGTCAACGGCGCGACAGTGTCGTACGACGACGTCACCGTCACCGAGCTGGCGCCGAACGGCTACCTCCGCCCCGAGGGCAGCCCGTTCACCGTGATCGCCCACCGGGGCGCGTCCGCCGCCGCACCGGAGAACACCCTCGTCGCCCAGGAGATCGCCCGCAAGGGCGGCGCCGACTGGATCGAGAACGACGTCCAGCCGAGCAAGGACGGCATCCCGTTCATCCTGCACGACGGCACCGTCGACCGGACCACCGACGGGACCGGCAACATCCGGGACCTGACCGCCGCGCAGATCAAGGCCTTCGACGCCGGCTCCTGGTTCGGCCCGCAGTACGTCGGCGAGCGGGTGCCCACCCTCGCCGAGCAGCTCGCCGACCTGCGGACGCGGGGCGGCAACCTGCTCGTGGAGATCAAGGGCAAGCACACCCGCGACGAGGTCGCCACGATCATCCAGGTGATCCGGGACGAGCAGATGACGGGCCGGGTCTTCATCCAGAGCTTCGAGGTCGACGCCCTGAAGTACACCTACGAGATCGCCCCCGAGCTGCCGCTCGGCCTGCTCCGCAGCACGCTGGACGCCGACCCGGTGGCGATCGCGAAGGAGCTGCACCTGACCGCGTACAACCCGGACGGCAACGCGCTGTTGGCCAAGCCGGAGGTGCTCGCCCCGCTGCACGCCGCCGGGGTCGCCGTGATGGCCTGGACGATGGACTCCGCCGGCCTGTGGCAGCGGCTGGAGCGGATCGGCACCGACGCGATCATCACCAACCGCGCGGCGGAGCTGGTCGGCTGGAACTCGGCGTTCGTCCAGCGGGCCTCCGCCGACCCGACCGTGCAGATCACCTCGCCCGCCAACGGGGCTCGGCTGGACCGGGCGCAGTCCCCGGTGATCGCGGTCGCCGCGACAAACGCGGACACCGTCACCGTGACGCTGGACGGTAAGAAGTCGGCCGCCGGGCGCAAGCTCGACCTGGCCAAGCTGACCGCCGGACGGCACACCATCACCGCCGAGGCGACCGGCCCCGAGGGCACCGCCACCGCGACCAGCACCTTCACCGTGACGGTGAGCCAGGCCGGCCTCGGCTACCTGATCCTCACCTCGGGCGCGGACCCGGCCGCCGTCACGGCGATGACCACCAAGCTGGCCCACGCCCAGTACGCCGAGCTGGCCACCTACGCCGACCGGCAGGCCGGCAAGCTGGTGCCGGCGGAGGTCGCCAGCGTCATCGCCGCCGACGCCCGCACCCTCGCTTTGAAGTAACGACTCGAAAGGTGGCGCTGGTCCGAAGGGACCAGCGCCACTTCGAATCCTCAGTGGACGGCGACGGGCGACTCGGCCCGCTCGCCCTGCTGTCGCACCAGCGGCAGCGCCGGGGCCAACGCCAGCGCCATGCACAAGCCGCCGATCGGAAGCAGGTCGAGGGTGACCGCCGGCAGGACGATGCCGGTCAGGAGCAGCGGCACACTCCACCACGGCAGCCGCCGTCGGGCGGCGAGCATGCCGGCGAGGACGAGCAGGCCGAGGAAGAAGAACTGGGGTACGACGTCGTAGAAGGCCACCTCCACGCCGGGGATGTCCTTGAACTCCGCGCCGAGCCTCGACATCTCCGCCCGGTCCGCGGCCAGGAGCCCTTCCACGATGTCGGCGACGAACTGCACCATCGTCGCGGCGAGCCCGACCAACGTGAAGGCCACCACCCCGGTGCGCCACGGACTGCTGGGCAGCAGGCGGGACAGCGCGAGCACTCCCGGCACGAAGAACACCATGCCGGCGAGGGCGACCAGGTGCGCGGCCTGCCAGTCGGGGCCGGGGCCGTACACCCCGTCAGATCTTGCCCAGAGACGGACGAGGCCATAAGCCGTGATGCCGACCGGACCGGCCAGCACGTAGAGCGCAGCGCGTTTCATGCCCGCCATCATCTGGCCGCCGACGCCAGCCGACCTCCGGGAGCTTCCCTCGGGTCGCCCTGGCTTTCGTCTCAGGTCTTCCACCGAGCAACCCCGAGACCCGCCCGACCGCCACGTGCCGGCGGTCAGGGACGGAACGGCTTGCCGGTCAGCGCGGACTCCTCCGGGAACGCCAACGAGCTGAAGAACTTCTCCGTCTCGGCACTGCGGATGCCCTCGATCTTCGCCAGCAGCACCTCTGTCGCCGCGTAGGCGCGCTGCTCCCGCTCGGCCGGATCAGCGGTCGCCTCGGCGCGCGTGAACGCGAGTCTCCACTGGTTGCTCGCCTCCATGAGCCCGAAATGGGTACGCCGCAGCAGTGCCCACATCTGATCCCACTGATAAAAGGTGCGTAGCGCGGTGGCCGTGGCGATCACCACGCCCGAGACCGCGATTACCAGGTTCTTACCCGGATAGCTGAAGCCGGCGAGCAGCGGCAGTGACGCACTGACGACGATGACCAGGATGCCGGTGAAACGAAACAGTCGACGGTGCCATTTCGCCCGCCAGTCGTAATGATCCCTGAGCTTGTTGACGCTTTCTTCGGCCAACGCGCGGTAGATCTGCAACGGATCACCGGGAGCGCCGTTCTGCGACTCGGCGAGCAACCGGCTCTGTCCTTGGTCAACAGACACGTCACGATGCTAGATGCCGGCCATGCGACGGTCTATAGCCCGAGAATACGATGTTGTCGGAGTATTGACGGGCGAACATCTCCCGCTCCGGTGAAGCGACTGGCCAGGCAATCACCGGAACACCGCGGCGACGCCACCACGCCGTCAGATTGGACGGAAACGCGTCCACCTCGTAGGCCAGAAAATCGGGTCGAGTGACCAGGTTGCTGACCATACTGCGACCCACCATCCGGGTTAGCGGCCCGGCGGTGCGCAGCAGGCCGCAGATGCGCCCCACCGGCACCCGGCGGTGCGGCGGCAGCTTCCGCACCGCGACCCGCAGCGCCGCCACGAGTAACGGGTCGAAGGATTCGACCGCGTACCGCCCCGGGTAGTCGGAGGTCTGTCGCAGCACCTCGTCGACGAGATCGAAGTTGAGGGCGAGCGTCGGCCGTTTCAGCTCGATCAGCAGGGGCACCCGTCCGGCGACCCGGTCGAGCACCTGCGACAGCGTGGGCACCCGCTGGTCGGTGCCCTGCAACCGGAGCCGCTGCCGATCGGCTGGGGTCAGCTCCACTGTGGCGATCGCCGCACCGGTGAGCGCCGTCAGGTCGTAGTCGTGGACGACGACGAGCTCGCCCGAGCGGGTGAGCTGCACGTCCAGTTCGCAGGCGTAGCCAGCGTCGGCGGCTGCCTCGAACGCCGCGAGCGAGTTGGCGGGTCGGTTGTCGCCGGTCAGCCCGCGATGCGCGATCGGGGTGTCGAGTAGCCAACCGTCGTCGGACGACACGCGACCTCCTGAGCTTCCGGGAGCGGGCTACCCGCACTCCGGAGCACGCCGTGGAAGGGTTTTCGCGTACCTTACAGCGGCCGGTCCCGCGGCGGCGGTCTCCGTGCTTCCGGTGGTGCGCGCGCTCAGCGTTCGCTGATGAGGGGGGCGTAGTCGCCGCGGGTGAGCGGTCTGCTGGACAGGGAGCCGTCGGCCCGGGGCACGCCGAGAGCCCTGCCGTCGCGCAGGAAGGCCACTGTGGAGACGTCCTCGCGGCTGGTGAGAGTGCAGACGATCTGCCCGAAGGCGAGGACCTCGTCGCTGCGACCGCCCACCTCTGCGGGTTCGTCCACCGCGACGAGGGCCTGCGTCCCGGTCACTGTCGCGCGGGCGGCGTTGACCGCCCCCGGCAACGCGCTGGTCAGACCGCTGTCCCGTTCGGCCCCGCTGGGCCCGGCGAGCAGGTGCCGCAACTGGTCCGCGATGGTGGGTGCACTGTCGACCCGCCGGACCACGGGGACGATGCGGTTGTCCCGGACCAGGCAGAGCGTCTCGACGGCGCTGCCGGCCGGTGCTGTGGTGTCGGCGGGTGCGGCGCTGCTCAGCGGCCCTCGTGGCGGCGGCACCGTGCGCGGGGTGTCGTCAGTGGGGATGCCGCATCCGGTCAGCAGCACAGCGAGGGCCAACGGGACGAGACGACGACGCCTCACGACAGGCTCCCCGGCACTGTGACCCGGAAACAGGCACCCCCGCCCGGACGGTCGGCGACCGTCACCTGCCCCGCGTGCGCGGCGGCATGCTGGGCCACCAACGCCAGCCCCAGACCGGTGCCGTCGCCGGCGCCACGGGTGTGGGCGGCTCGCCCCCGGACGAACCGGTCGAAGATCGCCTCGCGGTCCTCGACGGGAACGCCCGGACCGTCATCGTCGACCTCGATGACGCCGCTGTCCCCGTCCCGGTCCAGGCGAACAGCCACCGGGCCACCGCCGTAGGTGACGGCGTTGTCGAGCAGGTTCGCCAGGATCTGGGCGATCCGCCGCCGCTCGACCTGCCACGTCGGGGGCACGTCCGGTGCCAGCCGGACGAGGGTGCCCGGCAGGTCGTACGCGTCGCAGGTCTCCCGGGCCAGCTCCACCACGTCCACCGGGACACGGTGGGCCGGCTGGTCGCTGCGGGCCAGGTCGATCAGGTCGTTGACGAGCCGTTGGAAACGGTCGATCTCGTCGGCGACGAGCCCGGCGGCGGTGGCCGTCCGTTCGTCCTGGTGTTCCCGACGGCGGGCCAGGACGCTGGCCGCCGCGGCGAGGGTCTGCAACGGGGAGCGCAGTTCGTGGCTGACGTCGGCGGCGAAGCGGCGGTCCCGTTCGATGCGCCGGGCGAGGCGGTCGACCATCTGGTTGAACGACGAGGAGAGGCGGGTGAGGTCGGGGTCGGTGGCCGGGTCGAGCCGGGCGGTGAAGTCACCGGCGGCGATCTTCTCGGCCGCGTCGGCGACCGCTGTCAGCGGTTGTAGCCCGTGCCGGGTGGCGTACCAGGCGAGGGTGGCGCCGGATCCGGCGACCAGCACCGCGACGCTGGTCAGCGCGAGGGCCAGCACCCGGAAGGTCTCCTCCAGCTCGCGCAGCGAGTTGACCTCGAAGTACGTCGCGGACGCGGACAGCGGCACACCGACCACCAGGGCGGGTTGCCCGTCGACGCGGACACGCTGCACGGCCGGCTCCCCGGCGGAGACGACCCGGAGCAGTTCGTCGGGGATGGCGGCAGTGGTGCCGGGATCGGCGGCGCGGGCGTACCACTCGCCGTTGAGGTGCAGCACCGGTCGACGGCTTCCGCCGGTGTCCAACGACCGGAGCACCTCCACCACGTCCGGGGTGTCGGTGTCGAGGCCGGCGTGCACCACGGCGGCGTCGAAGTAGGCGGCCCGCAGGGCGATGCGTTCCCGGTCGTCGAGCAGGGACCGGCGGGTCAACTCGTAGGAGATCAGGGCCATCGACGCCGAGAGCAGTAGCGCGCCGACGGCGAACGCGGCGGTCACCCGGGTGCGCAGTCCGAGGCGTCTCATCGTTGCAGCTTGTAGCCCAGGCCCCGCAGGGTGACCAGGTGCCGGGGGTTCGCCGGGTCCGGCTCGATCTTCTGCCGCAGGCGGCCGACGTGCACGTCGACGAGCCGTTCGTCGCCGCTGTCGTACCCCCAGACCCGTTGCAGCAACTGCTGACGGGACAGCACCCGCCCGGCATGCTCGGCCAGCTCACAGAGCAGCCGGAACTCGGTGCGGGTGACAGTGACCTGTTGGCCGGCGCGGCGCACCTCCCCCGCCTCCGGACTGATCTCCAACTCCCCGAAGGCGACCGCCGGCACGGGCTCCGGCGTCGAGGTCGTGACCACCGGCCGGGCACGGCGGCGCAGAGCCCGCAGGCGGGCGGTCAGCTCCCGGATGGCCACGGGTTTGACCACGTAGTCGTCGGCGCCGGCTTCCAGGGCGGCGACGATGTCGTCGGTGCCGTCGCGGGCGCTGACCACCACGATCGGGACGTCGTCGTCACGGCGCAGCTGGCGGATGCACTCGAAGCCGTCGAGGCCGGGCAGCATCAGGTCGACGAGCACGTAGTCGGCCGGGTGGTGGCGTTGGGCGCGCAGGCCCTCCTCGGCCGTGGCCGCGCCGAGGGCGTCGTAGCCCTCGTCCTCGAGTGCGAGCAGCAGCGCGAGCCGAATGCGGTCGTCGTCCTCGATCACCAGTACGGCCGTCATCCCGGAATCATGCTCGGCGGACCGCCGGGCGGCCAACCGTGCCCACCGGCCGGCGGTTTTGTCACACAACTGTCACAGAGCCTTGCAGTGACCGCCAACCCCGCGAAGCACGGTGGGGAGCGAGCGAGGGGCGACGGAGAGGGGTGCGGCGATGGCGACGCCGGTGCTGCCCGCGAGGTACACGCTGCCGCTGGTCGAGGTTCGCGTCACCGAACTCGATCTGGCCTGTCTGCCGGAGGTCGGCGCGGTGTTCGACCGGCTGCTGGCGCTGCGCCCGACGCAGGTCGTGCTCGACCTGTCCGACTGCCGGCACCTCGACGCCGCCGCCATCGGCCTGCTGCTCGACGTGCACCGGCGGCTGACTCGCGCCGACGCGGCCCTCACCGTCCGCGATCCGAACCCCCGGGTCCGGCGCATCCTGCACATCACCCGCCTGGATCAGGTGCTCTCGATCGTGAGCGAGGAAGGACCAGCAGCATGACCGTCGTCCCGGACGAGTATCTGATGACCCTGATCTGCGACACCTGCGGTGAGACCATCCGCGGCACCGCCTGCGTGCTGCCCGACGCCGAGGTCGTCTGGACCCTGGTGGCCGAGCACGGCTGGAGCGGTTCCCCCTTCGCCACCGGGCCGCACCGCTGCCCGCACTGCAGCCTCCTGCCCGCCTCGACCGGTGGCCACGCGCCGCGCGACGACCATGGCCCCGGCGGCATCCTCGGCATCGACCACCTCGACGGCACGACGGTCATCGCCGCCACGGGTGACATCGACCTCGACACCGGCGAGAACCTGCGCACGGCGCTGCGGCACGTGGCCGAGGTGGGCGGGCATGTCGTTGTCGACCTGAGCCGGGTGCACATCATCGACTCGACCGGCCTCGGTCTGCTCGTCCGCGCCCACCGTGACGCCCGCGAACGCGGTGTCACGCTCTGCCTGGCCGCACCGTCGCGGTTCATCCGCACCGTCCTGCACACCATGCGTCTGGACGGGGCTTTCCCGATCTTCGACAGCCGCGACGACGCCCTCGCCCAGCTCTCCGACGGTGGCGAGAGGCCCCTGCCCGAGGGCCACGCGGTGGCCGTTCCCCGCTGAGGGAACGGGGCGAGCCGACCGGGTGGCGAGCATGTTTCATGCTGGAGTAATGATTCGGTTCGTACTGAATGTGCTGTGGCTCGTCTTCGGCGGTGGCCTCGTGCTGGCGGTCGGCTACGGCATCGCCGCGCTGATCTGCTTCGCCCTGGTCATCACCATCCCGTTCGGCGTCGCGTCGCTGCGCCTCGCCGTCTACTCGCTGTGGCCGTTCGGCCGCACAGTGGTGCCCAAGCCGGGCGCGGGCGTCGGCTCCGGCCTGGCGAACATCCTCTGGGTGGTGCTGGCCGGATGGTGGCTGGCGCTCTCCCACATCCTCGCGGGCATCGCCCTCTGCGTCACGATCATCGGGATCCCGTTCGGCATCGCCAACTTCAAGCTCGTTCCGGCCGCGTTCTGGCCCCTCGGCCGTGAGGTCGTCGAGGCACCGTGACCCGCTCCGGGTCGGTCCACAGCGGACCCGGCCCGGCCACCCGCAGCGCACACCGCAGCTAACCCTCATCCGACGCTAAGACCGCCGTCACGGGCCGTTCCTAGCGTGTGCGGGCATGGCGACACCACCCGTCGTCGCCGTGCTGAGCAGGAACGGGGTTCGCATGCCACCGCCGACGACCGCCACCCGACCGACCGGTGCCGCCGCCTGGTTGAGCTGCGCCACACCACGCCCGACCGCCCGACTGCGACTGGTCTGCCTCCCGTACGCCGGTGCCGGCGCCGGCGCGTACCGGCAGTGGTCGACGCTGCTGGGCGACGACGTGGAGGTGTGGACCGCGCAGTTGCCCGGCCGGGAACGCCGGCTGGCCGATCCGCCGCTGAGCACGATGGCCGACCTGGCGCCGGCGCTGGTCGACGCGATCGTCGAGCGGGTTCCGGCCCCGTACGCGATCTTCGGGCACAGCATGGGCGCCCTCATCGGGTACGAGGTGGCCACCCGCCTGCTCGCCCGGGGCGGCCCAGCGCCGCAGCGGCTGGTGGTCTCCGCGGCCCGCCCGCCACAGGACAGCGCACCGATCGGGTCGGCGCACCACCTCGACGACGCGGCGCTGACCCGGTGGCTGCGTGACCTCGGCGGGGTGTCCGACGAGGTGCTCGCCGACGCCGGCCTGCTGGGTCTGATCCTGCCCACCGTCCGGGCCGACCTGGCCGTCGTCGCGTCGTACCGACCGGCCACCGTGACGCCGCTGCCGCTGCCGGTGGACGCGGTGGCGGCGGCCGACGACCCCCTGATCAGCCCGGAGGAGATGGCCGGCTGGGCTTCCTGCACCGCCGCCGGCTTCTCGTTGACCGTCGTGCCCGGTGGCCACCTCTACCTGCACGACTCCCCTCCCCCGCTGGCCCGCCTGTTGAGCGGCCCGCCGACGACTGTGGACGCGGACGTCGAGGGGGTCACCCGGTGAGCCAGGACCTGCACCCGGACCTCGCCGGCCTCACCCCCGAGCAGCGGGAGCTGCTGGCGCTGCGACTGCGCCAGGCTCGTCCGCAGCGCCCCGACGCCGCCACCGCCTACCCGCTCTCCTTCACCCAGGAGCAGCTCTGGTTCCTCGACCGCCTGGAGCCCGGCACCCCGGTCTACAACGTGCCGTTCGCCGAGCGGATCACCGGCCGGCTGGACGTCGCGGCACTGCACCGGGCGGTGAACGCTGTGGTGGCCCGGCACGACGCGCTGCGAATCGTCTTCGTGCCGGGCGACGCCCGCGACGACGTCGCCGTCACCACCCAGCGGGTCCGCGACGCCGTCGAGGTGCCGCTGCCGGTGGTCGACCTGACCGCGCTGCCGCCGGAGCAACGGCGGGACGCCGCCGACCGGGAGTCGGCCGCCCACGCGGCGATCCGGTTCGACCTCACCACCGGCCCACTGCTCGCGGTACGACTGCTCGCGCTGGCCGACGACGAGCACCTGCTGCTGGTCGCCGCGCACCACATCGTCTTCGACGCCTGGTCGGCCGGCGTTTTCGTCGAGGAGGTGGTGAGCTGGTACGGCGAGTTCGCCGGTGACGTGCCGGCAGGGCTGCCGGCGCTGCCCACCCGGTTCGTCACCCACGTCGCCGCCCGCCGCCGTCCGGAGGCCGAACGGGAACTCGCGGGGCACCTGGCGCACTGGCGGGAGCGGCTCGCCACCGCGCCGGCCCGATCGACGCTGCCACCGGACCGCCCCCGGCCTCCGGTGCAGACCCACCGGGGCCGCAGCCTGCCCTTCACCATCGACGCCACGACGACGGCGGCGCTGGGCGGGCTGGCCCGCTCGGCCGGCGCGACAGTCAACGCGGCCGTCCTGGCCGGGCTCAGCGCACTGTTGGGTCAGGCCACCGGCCAGGACGACCTGCTGCTCGGCATGCCGGCCGCCGGTCGGGCGAGCACCGACCTGGAACCGCTGATCGGCTGCTTCGCCAGCATGGTGGTGCTGCGGGTGGACGCGAGCGGCGACCCGACGGCGCGCGAGCTGGTGCGCCGGGTCCACCGCACCATCAGCGAGGCGTACGCGCACCAGGAGGCCCCGTACGCGCGGGTGGTGGAGGAGGTCCGCCCGGTCCGCGACCCGAGCGTGAACCCGCTGTTCCAGGTGCTGGCCACGATGACCGACGGTGGTGTGGCGCAGCGGCAGGCAGCCGGCGTGACCTTCACACCGGTGGCCGCCGAGAACGGCCTCACCGACTTCGACCTCTTCGTCAGCCTGACCAGGCACGGCGACCGGATCGAGGGCGCCGTCGACTTCAACGCCGACCTGTACCTGGACGAGACGATCGCCGCGACGGTGGGCCGGCTGCCGGAGCTGCTGCGCGCTCTGGCGGACACCCCGGAGCGGCAGTTGTCGCAGGTGCCGGGGTTGCACCGGCAGCGGATCGCGCTGGCGGCCACCTTCACCGTCGACCCGGTACGCGATCCGGTGGAGTTCTGGCTGCGCTTCCTGCGGGTGCCCGCCTCGGTCGAACTGGTCGGGTACGGGCAACTGGTGGCGCACCTGCTCGCCGGGCCACCGGCCGACGCCACAGTGTGCCTGTTGCGCTGGGAGGACTGGCTGCGCCGGCAGGACGGCAACGCCGGGGCCCTCGATGCCGCCATGGACGACCTTGTCGCGGCGGTGGCGGCGTACCGGCGGCGCACCGACGCACCGCTGCTGCTGGTGGTCTGCCCCGCGTCGCCGGGCGTCGACCGGCGACCGGCCGACGGTCGGCTCGACGACCGGCTGACCGCGCTGGCCGCCCGCACCCCGGGCGTGCACGCCGTCTGGGCCGCCGATCACGCCGACACCTACCCGGTGAGCGAGGTCAGCGACGAACGCGCCGACGCGCTCGGGCACGTGCCGTACACCGGCGAGTACTTCGCGACCCTCGGCACGATCCTGGTGCGCGAGCTGCGCCGGGCCGCCGGTCAGCCCCGCCGGCAGGTGCTTGTCGACGGCGACCGGTTGCCGGTCGACCGGCTCACCGGGGCACTGCCCGGCCACGAGGTGCGGGCCTGCCCACCGGATGCGCTGACCGCCGCGCTGGCCGCCGCCGACCCGGCGACGACTGTGGTGCTCGACAGCGACCCGGAGACGGTGGCGGCGCTCCGGCGCGACCACCCGGGCCTGCTGGCGCTGGCGGTGCCCGCCGGGTGGGACGACGTGCGCCGATTCCTCGCCCATGTCTGGCCACTGGACCCGCCCGGCCCGCGAACCGACGCCGGACTGGCCGCGCCCGACCCGCGAACCGACGCCGGACTTGCCGCGCCGATCGGGCCGGAGCGGGCCGCGTACCTGATCGAGGAGTTGAGCACCGCCGCCGCCGTCGCCGAGCGGAGCCGACCCGCGCCGACCCGGGCGGCCGGGCCGGACGTCGCGGAGACGGTCGCGCCGCGCACCCCGACCGAGCAGCGCCTGGCCGACCTGTGGGCCGCCGCGCTCGGCGTCGAGCAGGTGGGTGTGACAAGCGACTTCTTCGGCCTCGGCGGGCATTCGTTGCTCGCCACCCACCTGCTGTCCCGCGTGCAGGCCGAGTTCGGCCGGGAGGTGTCGCTCTACACGCTGTTCACCAACCCGACAGTGGCCGGGCTCGCCGCGCTGCTGGACGCCGACACCGACGCCACAGCACTCGCGCCGCTGAGCACCGCCGCACCCGGCACACCCGCCGTCGCGTCGTCGGCGCAGGTCCGGCTCTGGGCCCTCGACCAGCTCGGCGACGACGTCGTCCGGCACAACACCACCGCCGCGCTGGAGCTGCGCGGCGACCTGGACGAGGCGGCGCTGCGCCGGGCGCTGGACGACGTGCTGGCCCGACACGAGGTGCTGCGGACCACCTTCCGGGACCGGGGCGGTGAGCCCGAGCCGGTGGTGCGGCCGACGGTGGATCCGTGGCTGGAGACACTGGACCTGACCGGTTCGCCGGCGTCGAAGCAGGCCCGTGCGTTGCGGCGGGCGGCCGGCGACCTGGCCGCCCACCGGTACGACCTGGCCGCCGGCCCGCTGCTGCGGGCCCGCCTGGTCCGGCTGCCCGAGCACCGCTGGCACCTGCTGCTCGGGATGCACCACATCATCTGCGACAACACCTCGTGGAGCATCCTGCTCGACGAGGTCGCCACCCGGTACGCGCACCACGCCACCGGCGTCGACGGGCCGCTGACGCCGTTGCCGGTGCAGTTCGCCGACTACGCCCGCCACCAGCGCGACTGGTTGACCTCCACGGCGGTCGAGCCACACCTGACGTACTGGCGGGAGCGGCTGCGGGACGCGCCGACAGTGCTGGAGCTGCCCACCGACCACCCGCGTCCCGAGGAGCGCTCCGACGTCGCCGGGTACCAGTCGCAGCGGCTCGCCACCGGCCTCGGTGCTGCCGTACGGGAGCTGGCCCGCGCCGAGGGCGTCACCCCGTTCGCCGTCCTGCTGGCCGGATTCGCGGCCCTGCTGCACACCGAGAGCGGCCAGTCGGACCTGGTGCTCGGCGTACCGACGGCGGGCCGGGAGCGGGCCGAACTCGCACCGCTGATCGGCTGCTTCGCCGATTTGCTGCCGCTGCGCGTCGACGTGGCCGGCCGGCCCACGTTCCGTCAGCTGGTGGCCCGGGCCTACCGGACCGCGCGGGAGGCGTACCGGCACCAGGGGTTGCCCTTCGCGTCCATAGTGGAGGCGCTCGGGCTACCCCGGCAGACCGCGCACCACCCGCTGTTCCAGTGCGTGCTGAACGTCATCGACGGCCCCGACGAGGTGCCGGAGTTCGCCGGACTGACCGCCACCGGTGTGGAGGTGCCCAGCGTCGGCGTCGACTTCGACCTGTTCCTCAGTCTCACCTGGCAGGGCGAGGAGTTGCACGCCGACCTGGCGTACCGCGCCGACCTGTTCGAACCGGAGCGGATGGTCCGGCTGCTGACCGGGCTGGGGCGGATGCTCGACGACGGGATGCGGCGACCGGACGAGCCGATCACCGGCGCGGCGCGACCCGCGGCGACCCCGCGTCGACCCGCGCCGGCGACGCCCCGCCTGGTGGTCGGCGGCACCGTCGAGCTGCCCGAGCTGGCCGCGACCGTCCGCTTCTGGACGCAGCTGCTCGGCCTGCCGTACACCCTCGGCCAGCTTCCGTCCGGGGCGCTGCTGCGGCTGCTGCGCGACCCGGCGGCCGGCCTGGCGACCACCGCGCGGGACCGCAACGTGCTGGTGCTGCGCTGGGACGACCGGCTGGTGCCCGGCCCGCTCGCCGCGGCGGCCGTCGCCCTGCGTGACTTCCACTGCGAACTGTTGGCGGCGGTGGACGTCTACCGCGCCCGGAGCGCGGCCCCGTTGACCATCGCGGTCTGCCCCGCCGCACCGGCCCACCGGACACCGCCGTGGGAGGCGCTCTTCGCCGACCTGACCGGGCGGTTGCGCGACGCCCGGCCCGATGTCGACGTCGTGTCGGTGCAGGCCTGGGCGCGGCGCTACCGGGTGCCGGAGCTGAACGCGAGCGACGAGTGGTCGCCGGAGCTGGCCGCGGTCGCCGCAACCCTGCTGGTGCGACGCGCGGTGCGGCATCCGGCGGTCGGCCGGCTGGTCGTACCGGCCGGGCCGGCGCCGCGCCAGGCGGAGCTGGCCCGCCTGCTCGCGACCCAGGCCGGGACCGGGCGCGAGGTGCTGCTCAGCTCGGCGCCGCAGGCCCCGGAGCTGTCCGCGCTGGTCGCCGCCGGGATCATCGGGTACGCCCCGACGCCGCCGGTCGACGCGACGACGCTGCTCCTGCACCCGGGCACCGAGCCCGGCCCCGTGGACACCCGGGCGCTGCCCTTCGACCCGGCGACCGGGCCGGCGCCGGTGCTGCGCGGCCTCTGGTCACTCGACGCGGCCCCGAGCACGCACGCCGACGAGCCGGTCGACGCGATCGCGCCCGGCCTGCTGGCCGAGGTCGCCACCGAACTGGCCGACGCCGCGGCCGTGCGGGTCGCCGTCACCGACGGGTACCGCCGGTCGGCCGACCGGGCCGCCGCCGCCCCACGCACCGAACGGGAACGCCAGCTCGTGGCGATCTGGTCGGAGCTGCTGCGCACCAACCAGCTCGGTATCCACGACGACTTCTTCGCCGTCGGCGGCGACTCGCTGCTCGCCATGCAGCTGGTGGCCCGCTGCGCGACGGCCGGCATCGACGTCACCCCCCGCCAGCTCGTCCGTCACCCCACCGTCGCCGAGCTGGCCGCCAGCCTCGGCGAGCCGGCGGCGACAACGCTCGACGCCGAGCAGGGCGAGGTACGCGGCGACGCGCCGCTGACCGGAGCGCAGCGCTGGTTCACCGACCTGCTCGCCCCCACGATGGCCCGGCCCGCACTGTTCAACCACCCCTACTACCTGGAGCTGGCCCGCCCGCTCCCTGCCGAGCTGCTCCGCGAGGCGGTACGCCGTCTGGTCGCCCAGCACGACGCGCTGCGGCTGCGGTTCACCCGCCTCGCGGACGGAAGCTGGCAACAGCGGCACGCCGACCCGACCGACGCCGTGCCGTTCATCAGCCACGACCTGACCGGCGTGCCGGTGCAGGAACGGGAGGCGGCGGTGCAGGCGCGCTGCGCCGAGGCACAGACCTCGTTGGATCTCGGCCTCGGCCCACTGACCCGGGTGGCGCACTTCCGGCTCGGCCCGGAACTGCCCGACCGGCTGCTGATCGTCAATCACCACCTGGTGGTGGACGCCGTCTCCCGCGGTCTGCTCCTGGCCGACCTGGAGACCCTGTGCGGCCAGCTCGAACGCGCCGAGCAGCCGGCCCTGCCGGCGAAGACCACCTCGTACCGCGCCTGGGCGCAGCGACTGGCCGAGTACGCCGGTTCGACGCGGCTCGCCGAACAACTCCCGTTCTGGCTCGCCCAGGCCGACGACGGTGTGCTGCGCCGACTCGCAGACGACCCGGAGACCGGGCCGTTCCGCCTCGGTGACCTGGAGTTGGCCACCGTGACGCTGGACGAGACGGCCACCAGTGGGGTGCACGCCGCCGCGCGGCGGCTGCGGGCCAGCGTGCGGGACCTGCTGGTGTGGGCGGTGGTGGCCACCATCGCCGGGCGCACCGACGGCGGCGCGGTGACAGTGGCCACCACCGGGCACGGCCGGGAGGCGCTCTTCGACGACCTGGACGTGAGCCGCACGACCGGCTGGTTCCAGGTGCTCTATCCGCTGCGGTTGCAGCTGCCCTCCACCGCCGACCCGACGCGCTCGGTGCGCTCGGTGATCCGGCAGCTCGCCCGGGTGCCGAACAACGGCATCGGCTACGGGCTGCTGCGCCACCTCTGCCCCGACGAGAAGGTACGCACCAGGTTGGCCGCGACGGCACCGCCGATGGTCGCTGTGAACTACATGGGTGGCTTCGGGTTCGACGACGTCGCCCCGGCCAACCAGCTCCTCGACGTCTGCGCGGCACCGTTCGGGCCGACCGAGGACAGCGACGGGCACTGGCCCTTCCCCTTCGACGTGACCGGGTCGCTCACCGGCCCCCGGCTCCGCGTCGACCTGAGTTACGCCACCCCGGCCTTCCGGTCGGGGTCCGCTGAACAACTGCTCGACGGCATCCGGACCAGCCTGTTGCGCCTGGCCGGAAACCACGGGCAACCGCCACGGCAGTAGGAGGAGACCCCCATGGCGTTCCGACGCCCGACCCGGTTCGCCGGGTTCACCACGATCTGGTTCGGCCAGCTGCTGTCGGCGCTCGGCACCCGGATGACGAACTTCGCCCTGAGCATCTGGGTGTGGGACGCCACCGGCCGGGCCTTCGACCTGACCATGCTGATGGCGTGCGCGTTCGGCGCGACGGTCATCTTCAGCCCGATCGCCGGCGCGCTGGTGGACCGGTGGGGCCGGCGACTGACCATCGTGCTCAGCGACATCGGGTCCGCTGTCACCACCGCCGCGGTGCTGCTGCTCTTCCTCACCGGCTCGGTCGAGGTGTGGCATCTCTACCTGGTCAACCTGGTCACCGGCGCGTTCCTCGCGTTCCAGCTACCGGCGTACCAGGCGACCATCACGGTGATGATGGAGAAGGGCCAGTATCCGCGGGCCAACGCGATGATGTTCGCGGTCCGGACCATCCCGGTGATCTTCGCGCCCGGCTTCGCCGCCGCGCTGCTCGGCCTGATGGACATCAAGGTGATTCTGTTCATCGACGCGCTGTCCTACGTGGTGGCGATCGGCGCGGTGCTGCTGGTGCAACTGCCGCCGGTGCCCCGCTCCACCGAGCCGGACGACGCCGGCTTCTGGTCCGACACGATCTACGGCTTCCGCTACATCATGGCCAGCCGCGCCTTCACCGGGCTGGAGGCGATCATGTTCTCCATCAACGTGCTCGCGGCGGTCGGCTTCGCCCTGCTGGTACCCCAGATCCTCGCCCGCACCGACAGCAGCACCAACGCTGTCGGGTTGGTGCAGACCATCGGCGCGGTCGGTGGCGTGGCCGGCGCCCTGCTGCTGGGGCTGCTACCGAACACCCGGCACAAGATCCGTCGGATGCTCATCGCCATCCTGGTCTTCAGCGTCCTCGGCCGGATCGTCTACGGCGTCGGAGACAGCATCATCGTCTGGTCGGTCGCCCTGCTCTTCCTGCACCTGTCCATCCCCTTCATCGACGGGTACGCCCAGTCGGTCTGGCAGGAGAAGGTGGAACCGTCGCACCAGGGTCGGGTCTTCGCCGCGCGACAGTTCATCGAGGACCTGGCGTACCCGGGTGGCACCGCGCTGGCCGGCATCGCCGCGGACCGTTGGTTCGAGCCGATGATGCGCGAGGGCGGGGCCGGAGTTCCGTACTTCGGCTGGTTGGTGGGGAGCGGACCGGGCGCCGGCATGGGCCTGATCTTCGTGATCGTCGGCCTGTTCGGCATCGGCGTCGCCGCCGCCGGCTTCGCCTCACCGAGCATCCGCCGGATGGAGGTCGACCTGCCCGACTACGACGAGACCCCCGCCGTGCCGGCGCCGCTGCCGGCACCCACCGGCACCGACGAGCTGACCGACGACCGCGCGGTGGTGGCGAAGTGACGCTCACCGAGGTGGTCGCCGGGGTGCTGGAGGTCGACCCGGCCGAGGTGACCGACGACTCCGGGCCGCAGACCATCGGCACCTGGACGAGCCTGCGGCACCTGCAACTCGTGGTGACCCTGGAGGAGGTCTACGGGCTCTCCTTCGCCTTCGAGGACATCCGCGACGTCCGCAGCGTCGCCGACCTGCGCGCCGTGCTGCGCGCCAAGGGCACGGTGGCGGCATGAGCACCGACCTGCTCGCCCGGCGCACCCGCTGGCAGGCCGTCACCCGGGAGCCTCCGGAGCCGACACTGCGGGTGGCGCTGCTGGCCAGCTACACGGTGGACCCGCTGGTGCCGTACCTCGGGTTGGGCCTGCACGACGCCGGGCTGCCCGCCGGCCTCAGCGTCGGCCCCTTCCAACAGGTAGTGCAGCAGTGCCTGGCCACCGACGGCTTCCTCGCCGAGACTCGGCCGGACGTGCTGGTGGTGGCGCAACGCCTGGAGGAGGCCGGCGAACCCGGCCCGGCCGGCGCCGGCTGGGCGAGCGAGCTGTTGGCCGGCGCGGAGGCGGCGCTCACCGCCGCGCGTCGCCACGGCGCACTGCTGGTGTACGTGCTGCCGGCCGTGCCTGCCACCCGTCCGCACGGCCCGGCCGACGGGATGCACGCCGACGGCGTGACCGCCAGCGCCACGGCGGTCCGGGAACGACTGCGCGACCTGCTGGCCGGGGACCCGGGGGTGCTGCTCGTCGACGCCGACGAGGCGGTGCGGACGGTGGGCGACGGACGGGCGTACCACAGGGCGCTGTTCCGGTTCGCCAAGGTGCCGTACGTCGAGGAGGTCTTCGGGCGGCTCGGTGCCGCCGCGTCCACGCTGGTGGCCGGCTTCTTCGGCGCGGTCTGCCGCGCGCTGGTGCTCGACGGCGATGGGCTGACCGGCGCGGCGCACCTGCTGCCGATGCTGCGGGAGCTGCGCGAGGCCGGGGTACGCGTGGCGCTGCGCGCCAGCGGCCCCGGGTGCTGGTCGACCGGCGACGCCGTGGAGCTGCTGCCGGTGTTGGACGGCTGGGTCACCGACGACCGCCCGCTCGCCGACCAGCTCGCCGAGATCGCCGCCGAGGTGGACGTGGCGCTCAACCAGCTCGTGCTGGCCGGCGCCGGCCCCGCCGACGGAAACCCGGTGCCCCGACGCGTGGCGCTCGGCGCCGATCCGCGGACGTGGTCGGACGAGCTGCGCGCGGCGAGGCTCACCGACCGGCTGCCCAGCCGACGCTGGAGCGGTGGCACGTCCGCGCCGACCGCCGCGCCCACCGCGTTGTCGCTGGACGACTTCGTGGCCGGCCTGGACGTCCAGGTCGACTACCGGCCGGTGACCGCCGACACCGTCGCCGAGGTCGCCGAGCTGGTCGCCCGGGCGCACGACTTCGCCCTGGCCCCGGCCCCACCGGCCGCCGCGCTGGCCGAGCGGGCCGGTGACCTGCTGGCGGTCCGGGTACGCGACCGGCTCGGCGACTACGGCACGTCGGGGCTCGTCGCGCTCGACAGGTCGGCCCGACGGTGGACTGTCGACGTCTTCTCGCTCTCCTGCCCGGTGCTCGGCAAGGGCGTCGAAGCGGCGGTGCTCCGGGAGCTGACCCGCCGCGCCACTGTGGCCGGGGCCGACGAGGTGCTGGTCCGCTGGACCGACACCGGTCGCAACGGCACCGCCCGACGCTTCCTGGCCGACCTGGACGCCGTCGTACCCGCCGACCCGGAGGTGCGGCTGCGGGTCGCGCGCGTCGACGACGACGCTGACGCGACAGCGGCGGCGGACCCTGTCACGGCGGTGCGGCGATGAGCGCGCCACCGCCGGTCGGTGTCGGGGTGGCCGCCCTGGCGCACGTCCTCGGCGAGCGGGTCGACGTGGCGGCGGCAGCCGCCGCGTACACAGAGGATCTGGATCGGGTGCGGTCCTGGGAGTACCGGGGCTTTCACCGGGCCGGGCCGGGCGTCGGGGTCACCGACCTCGCGGTGGTGGCCGGCGGCACCGCGCTGGACCGGGCTGGTCTGTCCGCGACCGACGTGGACCTGGTGGTGCTGGCCATACCCGACCTGGCCGAGTACCTCTACTGGGACCCGGCCGCCCACACGCAGGCGCGCCTCGGCGCGCACCGGGCCGAGGCGGTGCTGCTCAACCAGGCATGCGGCGGTGGGGTGGCCGCGTTCGACACGGTCGCCGGCCGGTTCGCCACCCACCCGGAGTATCGAACCGCTCTGTTGATCGGGGCGAACCGGGTCGCCGAGCCGTACTGGAACCGGATGGAGGTCAACACCAGCATCTTCTCCGACGGCGCGGCGGCGGCGGTGCTGGTCCGCGATCACGGCCGGTGCCGCTGGTTGGCGACCGAGACCATCAGCGACGGCCGGTACGCGGGGTTCATGCGGATGCCGGTCGGCGGCGCGGCGCGGCCGTTCACCCCGGACGGCGACACTCCCCGCGTCGGTGACCCGGCGGACCGGCTCAACGAGTTCTTCGCCGGTGACGTCCGCAGGATGTTCGGCTTCGTCGCCACCATCCGGGAGCGCAACCGGCTGGTGGTGGAGGCGGCCTGCGGTCGGGCCGGCGTGACGCTGGCCGACGTCCGCCGGTTCCTGCACTTCCACGACAACGCCCGCCAGTTCGCCGAACTGGCCAAGGACCTCGGTGTGGAGCTGGAGCGGACCAACGTCGAGCTGGCCCTCACGCACGGCCACGTCGGCTGCGCCGACCAGCTGATCGGGCTGGAGCACCACCTCGGCACCGGTGAGCTGACCGACGGGGACCTGGTCGCCCTGACCAGCACCGGCAGTGGCATGCACTGGGTCTGCACCCTGCTGCGGGTCTGACCGGCAGTGCCCACCGACGGCGGCGCCGTGACCGGCCTGTCGACAACGACCCCGCCCGGCGGGAGAGGAAGGAAGACGGACATGAGAGTAGAGGAGGTCCTCCTCCGGATCCGTCGGCTGCGCCGCGCCGACGCGCCCGCGGACCCGGAGCTGGCACCCGGCCTGGTCCACCTGGACGACGCCGCGGTCACCACCGTCGCGTCCGCCGGCAGACTGCTCGCCGACGTGCCCGCCGAGAAACTGGCCAGCCCGAACTTCCCGCTCCGGCCGCTGCGGGTCGCCGTCACGGGCACGTTCACCCCGGGCACTGTCGAGCCGCTGCTGCGGGTGGCGTTGCTGCGCATCGGCATCGCCGCCGAGATCCACGTCTCCGGCTTCGACCAGGTGGTCCTCGACCTCAGCGACCCCGGCTCCGCGCTCGCCGAGTTCCGGCCGGACGTCACGCTCTGCCTGCTGCACGACGGCTGGTTCCTGCCCGCCGAGTGGGATCCCGGCGACCTGGACGGCCTGGCCGACGCGCTGGGCCAGCGGGCGGCCGTCCTGGAGGCCGCCGTTCGCGGGTACGCGTCCCGCAGCGACGGCGCGTTGCTGCTGCACACGGTGCCGCTCTCCCCGCTGGAGCACCGCAGCCTGGTCAGCTTCCGGGGCAGGGCGGCGTTGGGACGGGTCTGGCGGGAGCTGAACTGTCGACTGCTGGAGCTGGGCGAGCGGGACACGATGTACACCCTCGACCTGGAGACGTTGCTGGTGGACCACGACGGCCCGGTACGCGACGAGCGCCTGTACCGGTTCGCCAGCATGGCCTGGACGCCCACAGTGGAACGCCGCTACGCCCACGAGGCCGCCGCCTTCTGCCGGGCCGTCCTGGGCCGTACGGCGAAGGTGCTCGCGCTGGACCTGGACAACACGCTCTGGGCGGGAGTGCTCGGCGACGACGGGCTGGCCGGCATCATGCTGGGCACCGACTACCCCGGCAACTGCCACCGGGACGTGCAGCGACGTGCCCTGGCACTGCGTCGGCAGGGCGTACTGCTGGCGGTGTGCAGCAAGAACGACCCCGACCTGGTGACCGAGGCGTTCGCGCAGCACCCGGATCTGCTGCTGCGGGCCGACGACTTCGTCGCGCAGGCGGTCAACTGGGGGCGTAAGGACGACAACCTGCGTCAGCTCGCCAGCACCCTCAACCTCGGCCTGGACGCCGTGGTGTTCGCCGACGACAGCCAGTTCGAGTGCGAGCTGGTACGCCACGAGTTGCCCGCCGTGCGGGTGGTGGAACTGGCCGGCGACCCGGCCGGCTTCTCCAACAGGCTGCTCGCCGAGGGGCACTTCACAGTGCTGGCCACCGGTGCCACCGACCGCGAGCGCACCGAGTTGTACCGGGCCCGCAGCGGCCGGGAACGCTTCGCCGCCACCTTCGACTCGGCGGCGGACTACCTGCACGAGTTGAAACTGCGGGTCACCGTCCGCCCGGTGGACGACCTCAGCCTGCCCCGGGTCGCGCAGCTCGGGTTGCGCACCAACCAGTTCACCATGACCGAACGGGCGCACACCGAGGCGCAGACCCGACAACGCGCCGCCTCACCCGACCACCTGGTCCTCACCGTCGAGGTCACCGACCGGTTCGGCGCCGAGGGGCTGGTCGGTGGGGTGTGGCTCGACCGGCGCGACCCGGCCGCCTGGGTGATCGAGAACTTCGTGCTCAGTTGCCGGGTCTTCTCCCGCGGCGTCGAACAGGCCGCGCTGCACCGGGTGGCGGAGTTGGCCGGCGCGACCGGCGCCACCCGGTTGGAGGCGCTGTTCCGACCCACCACGCGCAACAAGCCCGGCGGGTCGGTCTGGCCCGCCACCGGGTTCACCGTGGCGTCCGAACAGGACGGCACCATCCGGCACGTGCTGCCACTGCACCCACCGCCCCGGCTGTTGCCGGCGTGGATCGCCCTGGAGGAGGGAGACGTCCGTGCCTGATCTGTTCACCACCGTCGCGGACCTCATCGAACAGGTCGCCGACGTACCGGCCGAGCAACTCTCGCCCGACGTCCGGTTCGCGACGCTGACCAACTGGACCAGCCTGGAGGCGCTGGGGCTGCTCGCCGCGCTGGAGGACGAGCTCGGTGTCCGGCTGGACCTGCGGGCGTACCTGGCGGTGACCGCCGTCGGCGAACTGGTCGACCTGGTCGCCGGCGAGTTGGACGGGGCAGCGCGGTGACCGCCACCCGCACCGAGGCGCCGCCGACCACGCCGACCCGGCTCGCCGACGTCGACCTTGACCTGCTGCTGCTGATCCGGCACTTCGAGCTGGCGCTGCTGGACATGTTCGGTCGCGGCGAACTGCACGGCACCACACACACCTGCCTCGGCCAGGAGTACGTGCCGGTCGCGCTGCGTCCGCTGCTCACCGACGGCGACTTCGTGTTCAGCAACCACCGGGGCCACGGCCACTACCTGGCCCGGTTCGACGATCCACACGGGCTACTCGCCGAGGTGATGGGACGCGAGGGCGCGGTCTGCCACGGGGTCGGCGGCAGCCAGCACATCCTGCGCGACCGTTACCTGTCGACAGGGGTGCAGGGCGAGAGCGCGCCGGTGGCCGCCGGGGTGGCGCTGCACCTCAAGCGCGCCGAGCCGGGACGGCTGGCGCTGGTCTACCTCGGCGACGGCACCTGGGGCGAGGGCGCTGTCTACGAGGCGTTGAACATGGCGGCGCTGTGGGGGCTGCCGCTGCTGCTGGTGGTGGAGAACAACGGCATCGCCCAGTCCACGCCGACGACCGCGCAGCTCGCCGGGAGCATCGGCGGGCGGGCCCGGGCGTTCGGGGTGGACCACCTCCGGGTCACCTCCACCGACACCGCAGTGGTCCGGTCCGCGCTGGGGCCGGTGCTGCACCGGGTCCGGGAACGCTCCACGCCGTACGTGGTGGAGCTGCTCACCCACCGCGTGGGACCGCACAGCAAGGGCGACGACAACCGCCGCCCCGACGAGCTGGCGTACGCGAAGGCGCACGACTGGTACGCCCGCTACGCCGAGGCGTACCCGGAGCAGTTCACCGCGCACGACGAGCGGCAACACGCGTACGTGGCGCAGGTGGTCCGGGAGGTCACCGGCCGGCCGGCGAGTCGCTGGGCGGAGGCGGATCGTGGCTGAGCGGGTGGTGGAGAACCTCAACCAGGCGTTGCACGCGTTGCTGGCCGACGATCCCGGGTTGACGGTGCTCGGGGAGGACGTGGTCGACCCGTACGGCGGGGCGTTCAAGGTGACCCGCGGGCTGTCGACGCGCTGGCCGGACCGGGTGCGGTCCACCCCGTTGAGCGAGGGAGGCATCGTCGGCGTGGCCGGTGGCCTGGCGCTGGCGGGGCAGAGCGCGATCGTCGAGATCATGTTCAGTGACTTCGTGGCGTTGGCGTTCGACCAGATCCTCAACTTCGCCAGCAAGTCCACAGCCATGTACGGGCGGCGGGTGCCGATCCGACTGGTGGTGCGCTGCCCCACCGGCGGCAACCGGGGGTACGGGCCGACGCACAGCCAGAGCCCACAGAAACACTTCGTCGGCATCCCCGGCCTGAGCCTGCACGAGGTGTCGCCGTTCCACGACAACCGGACGGTCCTCGCCGGCATGCTGGCCACCGGGCGGCCGGGGCTGCTCTTCGAGGACAAGGTCCTCTACACCAACCGGATGTACGCCGACGGCGTGGTGGACGAGCTGTTCCGCTACGACCTGATCGGCCCGGACTCCGACGTGGCCCGGGTCTGGGTGGACGACCCGGGGCAGGCCGACTGCGTGCTGGTCGTACCCGGCGGGTTGGCCGCGCGGGCCGTGTCGGTGGCCCGGGAGCTGCTGCTGCGCGACGACATCGTCTGCCAGGTGCTGGTGCCGTCACGGCTCTGGCCGGTGGACGCGGACACCCTGCTGCCGCCGATCGCCCGGGCCGGCCGGGTGGTGGTGGCCGAGGAGAGCACCGCCGGCGGCACCTGGGGCGCGGAGCTGGCGCACGTGGTGCACCAACGGCTCTGGGGCGCGCTGCGGGCACCGGTGCGGCTGGTGCACTCCGCGGACAGCGTCATCCCGACCGCCGCGCATCTCGAACGCACGGTGCTGGTGCAGGACGCCGACATCCACCGGGCCGTGAAGGAGGTGGTCAGCGGTGACTGACCTGGTCGTTCCCAAGCTCAACAACAACGACACGACGTACGTGTTGATCGACTGGCTGGCAGCGGACGGCGAGCAGGTGCGCGCCGGTGAGCCGATCGCCGAGGTGGAGACCTCCAAGGCGGCCGAGGAGCTGCTCAGCGACCACACCGGCGTGCTGCACCGGGTCACCGAGGTCAATCAGGAGTGCGCTCCCGGTGATGTCATCGGCCACGTCTTCGACAGCGAAGCGGCCCGGCAGCGTTTCCTCGCCTCGGCGGTCGCCCCGGGCGGACCGGCGCCCGACGCGCACCCGGGCGGGCCGGTGCTCACCGACTCGGCCCGCGAGTTGGCCGCCGCACACGGTCTCGGTGACGACGAGCTGCGCGGGCTCGGCAAGGCGGTGGTGCGGCGTACCGATGTGGAACGCCTGCTGGCCGACCGGTCGGCGGCGCCCGCGGCGGCGACCGAGCCGGTGGTGGTGGCCGCGGCCGCCGCGCTCGCGGCCGGCGACGGCCCGGAGCCGGAGGACCCCCGCCCGGTGCACGCGCTCTCCCGGGCCCAACGGGCGGTGGCCGCGGTGGTCACCGAGTCGCACCGGGAGGTGCCGGCGGCGCTCGCCGTCATCAAGGTACGCGTCGACGCCGCCCTCACTGTGGCCCGGCAGCTCACCCGCACCACCCGCACCCTGGTCGGCCTGCCGGAACTGTTGGTCAAGGCGATCGGTGGGCTGCGCGAGGAGCACCCGTTGCTGTTCGCCGCACCGGGCGACGGCAGCAGCGTACGGCTCGCCGAGGCGGCACACGTCGGCGTCACCATCGACGTCGGCACCGGGCTGTTCATACCGGTCGTCCGGGACGTGGAGGAGCTGACCTGCGCGGAGATCGCCGAGACGCTGATGGATTTCCGCTCCCGGGCGGGTGGGACCGGTTTCCGCGCCGGCGAGCTGGCCGGCGGCACCATCGTCGTGTCCCTGCACACCGACCCGGACGTGGTGCTCGCCGGGCCGATCGTCTTTCCGGGCCAGACCTGCGTGGTGGCGA
Organism: Micromonospora sp. NBC_00330; assembly: GCF_036136635.1. NCBI lineage: Bacteria > Bacillati > Actinomycetota > Actinomycetes > Micromonosporales > Micromonosporaceae > Micromonospora > Micromonospora sp. NBC_00330. The sequence goes on along the minus strand of NZ_CP108012.1, from coordinate 1,624,399 downwards.
TCGGCGGCACGCAGGACGAGCTGGCGCTGGACGCGGCCGGCCAGGTCGTCACCCGCCGGTTCGTGAACCTCAGCGCCGTCTACGACCACCGAGTGGTCAACGGGCGGGAGGCGGTGGCGTTCCTCCAGGCGGTGAAGGCGGCGCTGGAGGCGCCGGCCCAACTGGCCGAGGAACTGCCCTGAACACGGAAAACGGGAGACACCTGGTCTCCCGCCACTTCTAATTTATACCGCACTGGGGGGCTTGCGGCAAGACCCCGTTTATGACGCAGAATCGTCGGCCGAGGCCACATTCTGCCGAAATGGAAGTCATGAATTGGATTCCTTGCCTACCTCCGTGTTCGAATTTCCCGATCACCTCGCCCCCAAGGCCGACCCGGCGCTCATCGCTCAGGATGAGCGGCACTTCGCGGCCATGGCGCAGGGCCTCGCGCAGCTGAGCGCCGAGCTGTCCGACCGTCTGGACACCGCTCGCCGGGCACCCGGCGGCAAGGGCCGGCAGGCCGTCGACCGGGACGAGGAGGTCCGCCGGCTGACCGCCCGCCTGCGCTCGCTGAGCCGCTACGGGCTGGACCTGTGCCTCGGCCACGTGGTCGAGGCGGACAACCCGGAGCCGGTGTACGTCGGGCGTCGCGGTCTGACCGACAGCACGGGCCGACGGCTGCTGCTCGACTGGCGCTCACCCGCCGCCGAGCCGTTCTTCGGCGCGACCCACGCCAACCCGATGGGCCTGGCGAGCCGCCGCCGGTACCGCTGGACCCGCGGCCGGATCAGCGACTACTGGGACGAGGTGTTCACCGCCGACGGGTTCGTGGGGCACGCCGTCGCGCTCGACGACCAGTCCGCGTTCATCGCCAGTCTGGGCAGCGCCCGGTCGGCCCGGATGCGCGACGTGCTCAGCACGATCCAGGCGGACCAGGACGCCATCATCCGGGCCGGGTCGGCCGGCGCCCTCGTGGTCGACGGCGGTCCGGGCACCGGTAAGACCGTCGTCGCCCTGCACCGCACCGCGTACCTGCTCTACTCCGACCCGCGCCTCGGGCAGCGCCGGGGTGGGGTGCTCTTCGTGGGGCCGCACCAGCCCTACCTGGCCTACGTCGCCGACGTCCTGCCCAGCCTCGGAGAGGAGGACGTGCAGACCTGCACTCTGCGCGACCTCGTCGGAGAGGGGGCCACGGCAACCGCCGACGCCGACCCGGACGTGGCCCGGCTGAAGTCCTCGGCCGAGCTGGTCCGGGCGATCGACGCGGCCGTCCGGTTCTACGAGGACCCGCCGACCGCCCCGATGACGGTCCCGGTCGGCGACTCCGACGTCCGCATCAGCGCCGACGACTGGGCCGACGCGTTCCAGACGCCGGGTCCGGGCACCCCGCACAACGAGGCGCGCGAGGAGATCTGGGAGGAGTTGCTGACCATCCTCATCGACCGGTACGACGGCGAGGAGCCGGACGCCGTGCTCCGCGACTCGCTGCTGCGTAACCGGGAGCTGCGGGCGACGGTCAACAGTGCCTGGCCGTTGCTCGACGCGGCCGATCTCGTGGGTGACCTGTGGTCGGTGCCCGCGTACCTGCGCAGATGCGCGCCGTGGCTCAGCGCCGAGGAGGTCCGCAAGCTGCAACGCGACGAGCCCCGGGCCTGGACCGTGTCCGACCTGCCGCTGCTCGACGCGGCACGGCAGCGGCTCGGCGACGCGGAGAGGGCGGGGCGCACGCGGCGGCGTGACCCGGCCGCCGCTGCCGAACGCGAGCACATGGACCGGGTCGTCGACGAGCTACTCGCGGCCGACACCTACGACGACGGCGAGGGTCTGCTGGCGATGCTGCGCCAACCCGACCTGCGCGACGTCCTGGTCGACGAGTCCGCGCTGCCGGACGCCGACCCGGACCTGCTGGCCGGCCCGTTCGCGCACATCGTCGTGGACGAGGCGCAGGAGCTGACCGACGCCCAGTGGCAGATGCTGCTGACACGCTGCCCGTCGCGCAGCTTCACCATCGTGGGAGACCGCGCCCAGGCCCGGCACGGGTTCACCGAGTCGTGGCAGGAACGCCTCAAGCGGGTCGGGCTCGACCGGGTCACAGTGGCCTCGTTGAGCATCAACTACCGGACGCCGGCGGAGGTCATGGCGGAGGCCGAACCGGTCATCCGGGCCGTGCTCCCCGACGCCAACGTGCCGACCTCCATCCGCGGCAACGGACTTCCCGTCGTCCACGGATCGGTCGCCGACCTGGGATCGATCCTCGACACCTGGCTCGCCGCGCACGCCGACGGGATCGCCTGCGTCATCGGCGACCCGACGTTCCCGCCCACGGCCCGGGTCCGGTCACTGAGCCCGGAACAGGCCAAGGGGCTGGAGTTCGACCTGGTCGTCCTCGTCGACCCGGACACGTTCGGCACCGGCATCTCCGGGGCGGTCGACCGCTACGTCGCGATGACCCGGGCCACCCAGCAACTCGTCCTCCTGACCAGCGACTGAGGGCGTGCCGAGCCGGCCGGATCACTGTGGCGTGCCGCCGGATCAACCGGTAGCGTCACGCTCTTCGGCAGCCGCGCGCCCGCCGGAGTCCGCGAAGGCGCATCTCCATGACGCAACCCACGCCCTCACGGCGTCGACTCGACGCCGCCCTGGCCCATCTCGCCACCACCTTCCGGGGCATGGTCGCCCACCCCGACGACGGCAACTGCGAGTGCCACTGGGGCAGCGCCGAGGAACTCGCCCTGCTCAAGACCCCGGACGTCGAGCTGGACCCGGATCTGTTGCGCCGCACCTACTGGGCCGGCGACTGGGACTTTCCCGCGGCCATGCTGCGCCGGATCCTGCCCCAACTCGCCACGGCGTTGGTCAACGGCGAGGTGGAGCGTCTGAGCAGCATGGACTATGCGGGGCGGTCGTTCGCGCTCGGTCGCTGGCAGGAGTGGCCCGCCGAGCAGTCGTCGGCGATCGGTGAGTTCCTGGACGCCTGGTGGGTCGTCACGCTCACCGACCCGGACGCCGACGTGCCGGCGCACGCGGTGCTGGCCATGCTCGTGGAGGCATCCGGCGCGCTCGACCGCTGGCTCGGCGCCTGGGTGACGGAGAACAGTCAGGTGGCGAACCAACGGCTCGCCGAGGCTTTCGGAGAGTGGAATTTCGACCTGCTCCACGACGAACTGCCGTGGAGCACCTGGACGTTGGCGGACGACGACAAGGAGATTCTCCGCACGGAGCTCACCGCCTGGCTGCTCCAGCACGCCCCGGCCCGGCTGCGGACGGTCGACACCGACCCGGAACTACCGCACCGGATCAGGCTGCTCGGCATCCCGGACCCGGCCCGCTGGGACGACCCGCACTGGCCGACCTACACCCTCTGACCGGGCCACACTGACCGCTCAGCCCAGCCGGGCGGTCTCGACGGCCAGGTGTTCGCGGACGCTGCGGGGGCGCATGTCGGTCCAGGTCCGTGCCACGAAGTCCAGGCACTCCTGGCGGCTGCCGGCACACCCGGCGTCCCGCCAGCCGTCCGGGACCTCCTTGTGGCGGGGCCAGAGGGCGTACTGCTCCTCGTCGTTGACCAGAACGCGCTGCTCGTCAGCCATCACGGTTTCCTTCCTCGTGTCGGGCCAGGTGCAGCTCGCGGGCGAGACTCTCCGGGGACAACGCCCGGATCTCCGCGAGCAGGTCGGCCAGGTCGCCGTCCGTGGGTGGGACAACCGACGGGGGTACGTCGGCGGTCGGTCGGGCCAGCGCGGCGACGGTACGGGCCAGCGTGGCGGGGGTGGGTGATTCGAAGATCGCGGCGGGTGGCAGGTCGACGCCGAGCGCGTCGCGCAGCCGGGCCACCACCCGGGTGCCGAGCAGCGAGTGCCCGCCCAGCTCGAAGAAGTCGTCGTGCGGGCCGATCTCGTCCACCCCGAGCAGGTCCATCCAGATCCGCCGCACCACCTCGTACGGCTCGTCGGCCGGCGCCGGTGGCGAGGTTGCCGGGGACGTCGGGGTGGGCTCCGGCGCGACGTCACCGGGGTCGAGCGGGCCCGACCGCTGCGGCTGGAACCGCTCGACCCAGTGCCGTTGACGGGCGAACGGGTACGTGGGCACCGGCACCCGCCGCCGTCCGTCGGCCCGGCCGTCGGGCCAGCGCACCGGCACCCCGGCCAGCCAGAGCCGGCCGACCGCCAGGGCGACGGTGGCGTCCTCGCCCTCGGGTGTGCGGTCGGCGGGCAGGGTGGTCGACACCGGCACGCCGCGCGCCGCCTCGTGTTGGCGGGCCAGGGTGGCCAGCGTGCGGCCGGGGCCGACCTCCAGCAGCGCGAACCGCTGGCGCAGCAGCAGGTCGACGCCGGCGGTGAAGTTGACCGGTCGGCGCAGCTGCCGCACCCAGTAGCCGGGGTCGGTGGCGTCGTCGTCGGCGAGCCAGCCGCCCGTCACGTTCGACACCACCGGCACTGTGGGCGGGCGCAGCGGCACCTCGCGCAGGTGCGCGGCGAACCCGGCGAGGGCCGGTTCCATCATGGCCGAGTGGAAGGCGTGCGAGGTGCGTACCTCCCGGCAGGCCACCCCCTGCTCGCGCAGTTCGACGGCGAGCGCGGCGACGGCGGCGGTCGGGCCGGACACCGTGGTGAGCCGGGGCGCGTTGGCGGCGGCCACCTCGACCCCGCCGGGCAGCAGAGGCGCGACCTCGTCGGCGGGGAGATGCACCGAGAGCATCGACCCGGGCTGCTGGGCCTGCATGAGCCGGCCGCGTACGGCGACTGTGGCGAGCGCGTCCGGGAGGGTGAAGACGCCGGCCCGGCACGCGGCCACGTACTCGCCGAGGCTGTGACCGGCGAGGGCCGCCGGGCGTACGCCGTGGTGGTGCAGCAGCTCGGCGAGGGCGTACTCGACGGCGAAGAGGGCCGGCTGGGTGAGCCGGGTCTCGTCCAGCTCCGGCGCGGCGGGGACCGGGTCACCGGGTGGGCAGAGCAGCGTGCGCAGGTCCACGTCGAGGTGCGGGCGGAGCAGGTCCGCGCAGTCGTCGAAGGCGGCCCGGTAGACGGGTTCGGTGCGGTACAGGGTGCGGCCCATTCCGGCGTACTGCGCGCCCTGCCCGGGAAAGAGCAGCGCCACTCCCGCGGGTGCGCCGGAGGCGACGCCGACGCGGACCAGCGCCGAATCTCGATCGGCGAGCTGTGCGGCGGCGACAGTCGCGGTGGCGGCGACGGTGACCAGCCGGTGCCCGAGCTCCGGCCGGGACCCGCGCACTGTGAACGCGACGTCGGCCAGCGGGAGATCGGGGTGCTCGGCCAGGTGGGCCGCGAGCTGGGCGCGAGCCCGGTCGAGCGCGTCGGCGTCCCGGGCGGAGAGCACCAGCAGCTGGGGGGCGTCGCTGTCGGCGGGTGGACCGGGCTGGGCGGGCTCGGCGGCCTGGAGGACCACGTGGGCGTTGGTGCCGCCGATACCGAACGAGCTGACAGCGGCGCGGGGCGGCGTGTCGAGGTCGGGCCAGGGCAGCGCGGCGGTGGGCACCCGGAACGGGCCGCCGGTCAGCTCGGGATGCGGCTCGGTGCAGTACGGGCTGGGCGGCACGACACTGTGGTGCAGTGCCAGCGCCGCCTTGATCAGGCCGGTCACCCCGGCCGCGACGTCGAGGTGCCCGAGGATCGACTTGACCGAGCCGAGCGCGCACCGGCCGTCGGCGGCGCCCCGGAACGCCTCGGTGAGGGCCCGCAGCTCGATCTGGTCGCCCAGCTCGGTGCCGGTGCCGTGCGCCTCGACGTACCCGATGCTCGCCGGGTCGACCTCGGCCATCTCCTGGGCGGCCCGGATCACCGCGACCTGACCGTCCACACCGGGCGCCGTGAAACCCACCTTCACCCGGCCGTCGTTGTTTATCGCCGAGCCACGGATCACCGCGTACACGGTGTCGCCGTCACGGCGGGCGTCCGCCAGCCGACGCAGCACGACCACTGCCACGCCGTCGCCGCCGACGGTGCCGCTGGCCCGCACGTCGAACGGGCGGCAGTGCCCGTCACGCGACATGATGCCGCCGACCTCGTGGCGGTAGCCGGTGCCGGCCGGCAACAGCAGGTGCACGCCACCGGCGAGCGCGACGTCGCACTCGCGGGCCAGCAACGCCTGCGCGGCGAGGTGCACCGCTACCAACGAGGACGAGCAGGCCGTCTGCACCGCCACGGCGGGACCGCGCAGGTCCAGGTGGTACGCCACCCGGGTGGGCAGTGAGTCCTTGTCGTTGGCGAGCATCAGCTCGTACTCGCTGACCGAGTCGAGGCGCGGGTTGCGGAACAGGTGGTGCAGCAGGTAGCCGCTGGCCGCCGCGGCGGCGTACACCCCGACCAGCCGGCCCGGGTCGCCGGTGAGGTGACCGGAGCGCTCCAGCGCGGCCCAGGCGCACTCCAGGAAGAGCCGTTGCTGCGGGTCGAGCAGCCGGGCGTCGCGGGGCGAGTAGCCGAAGAAGGCGGCGTCGAACCGGTCGACGTCCGGCACCGCGCCGTGCGCCGGTACGTGGTCGGGGTGTCGCCGCTCGCCCTCGGTCACCCCGGCGGCGGCCAGTTCCGCGTCGGTGAAGCGGGTGATGGTCTCCGTACCGGCGAGGACCCGCCGCCACAGCTCGTCGACGTCGGCGGCGCCGGGGAACCGGCCGCCCATCCCGACGATGGCGATCTCCAGTCCGGTCTCCTGATCGGTCATTGTCGTCCCTCCCCTGCCGCCACCGGACGGGCACGTCGGGCCCGCTCGGCGAGGGCCTGCTTGCGTTCGTCGCGACGGCGACCGGCGTTCGGATCCGCAGGTGGCGAAACCACCGACGGCCCGCCGGCGAGAAACCGGGCCAGCAGCGCGATGGTCGGGTACCGGAACAGCTCGACGGCGGGCACCGGGCGTCCCAGCCGTTCGGTGAGCCGGACCTGCGCCCGGGCCAGCAGCAGTGAGGTGCCGCCCAGGTCGAAGAAGTTGTCGTGCACGCCCACGTCGGCGAGCCCGAGCACGTCGCGCCACACCTCGGCGACGGCCCGCTCGATGTCCCCGTTCGGGGCCACGTACGCGGCGCCGAGGTCGGCGCGGGTCACGGCGGGGGCGGGCAGCCGGGACGGGTCGAGTTTGCCGCTGGCGTTGACCGGCAGGTCGTCGACCACCACGAAGGCCGCCGGCACCAGGTATCGGGGCAGCTGCCGGAGCAGGTCCTGGCGCAGCTCGTCCACCGACAGGTCGTCACCGACGAGGTAGCCGACCAGGCGGCGCCCGCCGGGCGAATCGGTGCGGACCACGGCGGCGGCGCGGCGTACACCGGCGCACTGCCGCAGCCGGGCCTCCACCTCACCCAACTCGATCCGGTACCCATTGATCTTCACCTGGTTGTCGGCCCGGCCCAGGAAGACCAGTTGCCCGTCGGCGCGCCAGCGGACCAGGTCGCCGGTGGCGTACATCCGCGCCCCGCGCGTCGGGGCGTACGGGTCGGGCACGAAGCGCCGCGCGGTGAGGGCCGGGTCGCCGTGGTAGCCACGGGCCACGCCGACGCCGCCGAGGTGCAGTTCACCGGGCACGCCGGGGGGCACCGGCCGCAGTTCGGCGTCGAGCACGTAGGCGCGTACCCCGGTCAGTGGCCGGCCGATGGGCAGTTCGGTGCCGTCCGGGGCGCAGTGCGCGGCGGTGGCGGTCACAGTGGCCTCGGTCGGGCCGTACCCGTTGATCAGGAGCCGGCCGCGCGACCAGGCGGCGGCGACGTCCGGCGCGCAGGGTTCGCCGCCGACGGTGAGCACCCGCAGGTCCGGCGCCCCGGCCGGGTCCAGGGCGTCGAGCACCACAGGGGGCAGATCGGCGACGGTGACGCCGTGCCGGACGAGCGCGGCGGCCAGGTCGGGGCCGGGGGTGCGCTCGTCCGGGCCGAGCAGCCGTAGCGTCGCGCCCACTGTGAACGCCGTGACCAGGTCGGACAGTGACACGTCGAAGCTGATCGAGTGGAACTGGAGGACCCGGTCGTCGGGGCGGACGCCGACCAGTCGGGTCTGCGCCTCGGCGAGGTTGCCCAGCCCGCGATGGGTGCCGACGACGCCCTTGGGCAGCCCGGTCGAGCCGGACGTGTAGATCAGGTAGGCGGCGGCGTCCGGATGGACGGTCGCCGGCAGCGGGCCGACGGCGGGCGGCAGTGGCTCGTCGAGTCGCAGCAGCGGCACGTCGCTGGCGGGCAGCGCCAGCCGCGCGTCGGCTCCGGTGAGCACCAGGGCGGCGTCGGAGTCGGTGAGCAGGTAGGCCAGCCGGGCCGCCGGCAACTGCGGATCCAGGGGCAGGTAGACAGCGCCGGCCCGGAGCACGGCGAGCAGCGCGACCACCCAGTCCGGGCCGGCGGGCAGGCAGACCCCGACGGCGGTCTCGGCCCGCACCCCCCGGGCCACCAGGGCGTGGGCCAGCCGGTCCGCCCGCACGTCCAGCTCCCGGTAGGTCAGCGTCTGCTCGTGGTACGCCACGGCGATCGCGTCGGGGCGGGCGACGGCCTGTCGGGTCACCAGCTCGGGAAGGGTCGGCTGCGGTGCCGACGCGGTGGCGGTGGCGGCCCAGCGGTCGATCAGCTCCCGACCGGTGTCCGGGCGCAGCAGCGGCAGCCCGGCCACCGGGGTGTCCGGGGCGGCGAGGGCGGCGGTGAGCAGCGTGGCGAGCTGGTCGGCGAGCCCGCGGGCGGTGGCCTCGTCGAAGAGCCGGGTCCGGTACTCGATCCGCCCGTCGATCCGACCCTCGTACGGGATGACGGTCAGCGTCAGGTCGAACATGGAGGTACCGGTGTGCGTCTCGCCGCTGGCCAGCACCGTGACCCCGGGCAGTGTCAGGCGCTGCTCCCAGCCGTCCTCTACGGCGAACATCACCTGGGCGAGCGGGTGGCGGCCGGGGTCGCGGACCGGTCGGATCTCCTGCACCAGCGCGTCGAAGGGCACCGGGTCGGTCAGCGCGGTCAGCGCCGTGTCGCGCAACTGGTCCAGCATCGCGGCGAAGGTCACCTCCCCGTCGACCCGGCTGCGCAGCACCAGCGTGTTGACGAAGAAGCCGACAGCCGTCTCGCTGTCGAGGGTCTGCCGGTTCGCCACCGGAGTGGCGAGCAGCAGGTCCGGCTGTTGGCTGTGCCGGTGCAGCAGCGCCGCCCAGGCCGCCGCGAAGATCATGTACGGGGTGGCGCCGGTGCGTCGCCCCGCCTCGGCGACCCGGTCGGCCAGCTCGGGCGGCCAGGAGAACTCGATCTCGTGACCGGCGTCCTCCAGCTGCGCCGGTCGGGGCCGGTCGGTGGGCAGGTCCAGTCCCGACGGCGCGCCCGCGAGGGCGTCGCGCCACCAGCTCAACCGCCGGGCCAGCTCGTCCGGGGCGAGCAGCCGCTCCTGGGCCAGGGCGGCCGGCACGTCGCGCGGCACCGGCGGTAGCTGCGCGACCCGTCCGTCCCGCGCCGCCGCGTACGCCGCCGACAACTCCTCGAACAGCAGGCCCATGCTCCAGCCGTCGCAGACCACGTGGTGCAGGGAGAGCAGCAGCGACCAGTCGGCCGGCCCGGTGCGGCACAGCGTGGCGCGCACCAGCGGGCCCCGGGCCAGGTCGAACGGGCGGACCGCCTCGGCGGCGGCGTACTCGTCGATCCGGTCGGCCGCGACGTCGCGCACCTCGATCGGCACGCCGCCGGGCGGCAGGATCAGTTGGTACGGCTCCCCGTCCAACGGCACGAACACCGTGCGCAGCGCCTCGTGCCGCGCCACCACCAGGTCCAGCGCGGCGCGCAGGGCCGCCACGTCCAGGTCACCACGCAGGTCCACCCGGTACGGGACGTGGTAGGCCGGGCTCTCCGGGTGCAGCTGGGCCAGCAGCAGCATCCACTCCTGGGCGGCGGTGAGCCTGTGGATCCCGTACCGGTCACCGTCGGCGCGCAGAGCGGCGAGGAAGGCCCGCCGTCGCTCGGGCGGCAGCGCGTCCACCCGCTCGCGCAGCCCGGTCGGCGTGAGGGCGGCGCTCATCTCGCGCTCCCGTGCTCGTACTGGTCGAGCAGGCCGGCGAGATCGGCGGGTGGAGCGGCGTCCGGCGGGAGCGCGTCGACCGGCCCGGTGGGCGGGACCGCCGCCTCGCGGAGCCCGGTGATCTCGTCCGCCGCGGCGGCCAGCGCCGCGACCGTCGGGTGGTCGAAGATCAGTCGCAACGGCACCTCCGCGCCGATCGCGGCGGACAGCCGGGACCGCACCCTTGTCGCCTTCAACGATCGGCCGCCGAGGTCGAAGAAGTCGTCGTCGCGTCGACGCACCGGCACACCGAGCACGTCCTGCCAGATCTCGGCCACCGTCCGCTCGGTCCCGGTGCGCGGGCCGGCGTCCTCGTCGTCGGCCGGGGCCACGTCGGGTGCGGGTGGCACGTCGGGCGCCGACGGGTTCTCCGGTACGGCCAGCGCGTCGGGTGCGGGCAACGCGTTGGTGTCCACCTTGCCGTTGCGGTTGAGCGGCAGCCGGGGCAGCGTCACGAACACGGCCGGCACCAGGTGATCGGGCAACAGCTCCCGGGCGCGTTCCCGGATCGCCTCGACGCGCACCCCGTCGGCGGGCACCACGTACGCGACGAGTCGAGCGTCACCCGCCCCGTCGCGGTCGGCGCGCACCATGGCGTCGCGCAGCAGCCTGCTGCCGCGGAGCACCTCGGTCACCTCGCCCGGCTCCACCCGGTACCCACGGATCTTGACCTGGTGGTCCAACCGTCCGACGAACTCGATCAACCCGTCGGCGCGTTGTCGGACCAGGTCGCCGGTGCGGTACAGCCGGCCCCCGCCGCGCGGCCCGAACGGGTCCGGCACGAACCGGTCGGCGGTGGTCTCCGGTCGGCCCAGATAGCCCCGGGCCACCCCGTCCCCGCCGATGAACAGCTCACCGAGCACGCCGGGCGGCACCGGCTGGAGGAACCGGTCCAGCACGTACACCCGGGTGTTGGCGACCGGGCCACCGATCGGCACCACCTGCTCGTCGGCGGTGAGCAGGGCGCAGTCGTACGTCGTGGTGTAGGTGGTGCCCTCGGTCGGGCCGTACCCGTTGACCACTGTCGTGGCCGGGCAGGCGGCCCGCAGCCGGCTGACCGCCACCCGGTCGGCCTGCTCCCCGCCGAAGGTCAGGTAGCGCAACCCGGCCAGGGCGTCCGGGGCCTCCGTCGCCAACTGTCGGGACACGGAGGTGGCGAGGAACATCATCGTCACACCGGTGTCGCGCAGGCGTTCGCGCAGCCGTTCCGGCACGATCACGTCGTTGATGTCCAGGTCGGCCAGGCAGGCGCCGTTGAGCAGCGCCCCCCACACCTCCAGGGTGGCGGCGTCGAAGGACATCGTGGCGGCCTGCCCCATCACGTCGTCGGGGCGTACGTCGACGAAGTTCGTGTCACGGACCAGCCGGACGATGTTGCGGTGGCTGACGCCGGTGCCCTTGGGCCGGCCGGTCGAGCCGGAGGTGTACATGACGTACGCGAGCTGGTCGGGGTGGATGGTCACCTCCGGCGGGTCCGCCGGGTCGTCGGCGGCCGGCAGCCGGTCCAGGACGATGCGCGGTGTCCCGTCGTCCGGCAGCCGGTCGGCCAGCGCGGCGGTGTGCAGGATCGCTCCCGGGACGGCGTCGCGGCACATCAGTGCCAGCCGTTGCGGCGGGTACCCGGGGTCCAGCGGCAGGTACGCGGCACCGACCTTGAGCGTCGCCAGGGCGGCGATCACCCAGCCGGCGGTGTCGGTGAGGCAGAGGCCGACCAGCGCCTCGGCGCCGATGCCCAGTCGCCGCAGGTGCCCCGCCAACTGGTTGGCCCGCCGGTCCACCTCCCGGTAGCTGAGCACCTCGTCGCCGTGGCGCAGCGCCGGGGCGTCCGGCGTCTCCCGGGCCCACTGGGCGAACAGGTCGGGCACCGACCGCTCCCGGGGGTAGGCGGTGTCGGTGGCGTTCCACTCGGCCACGACCTGCCGTTCCGTCGCCGGGTCGAGCAGCGGCAGGTCGGCCAGGCGCGCCTCGGGCCGCTCCCCGACGCCAGCGAGCAGGACGGTCAGCGTGGCCCCGATCAGCGCCGCGTTCGGGTGGGTGACGGTGACTGTCGGCGATCCGTCGTCGTCGACCAGCAGCCGTAGCAACCCCCGTGCCCCCGGCGGCGACGCCCCGAGGCCCACCGACACCACCGGTCGGTGCTCGGGGACCGTCGCCGGCAGCCCCGACTCGTGTGACCGCGCCTCGCGCAGCGCCGTCCGGACCAGGTCCCGCAACTCCGTCCAGGTGGGATTGTCGGGGACTCGCACTCGCACGGGCAGCCAGCGTCCCGGCGCGGTCGAGCCGATCGGCGTCTCGGCGAGCAGGTCACCGGCCCCGGTCCACCGGTGCAGCAACCCGAACACACCGGCCAGCGCGTCGACGAACGCCTCGGACGAACCACCCGGCAGCGCCACGCCCGCCGTGCCGCCGGACGCAGTCGGGTCGCCGGCCGCCGTCGTCTCGGGCACGGGCGGGAACGGCAGGTCCGGTGGCTCCGGAAGGGCGTCGAGTTGTCGCTGCCAGAAGGCGACGAGGACAGGCGCGGCGGTCTGTTCGGACATCGGATCTCAGCTCCGATCGGGCAGGCGAAACGCAGTGCCCGGAATTCTGCGGCGGACCCGTGCCGGTTGCTTGTACGGGCCGTGCGCGTGCTGTGGGGGCTGCCTGAGGGAATCCTGAGGGCGGCATTATGCCGATACCGCATAGCAGTCAGTAAGTACACCGACTCTTTTGGTTATGGCGATGATGCTCAATGAAGACAATGATCGTGCCGGGGGGAAGCCACGCCGGGCGTCGGCCACGGACGACCGGTTGTCTCTTCACTCACCTCAGCCTCCACGAGAAAACGGGAGTGGTGGATGTCCGGAGACAGACTCAACCATGCCTTGCGCCCGCCAACGCCCACCCGCGATCAACGCGGGGGCGAGGCATCGCCACCAGGTCAACCGCACCGAGGCGGTGATCCGGGGCGTGCGCTGCGCCGCCTCGCCGACGCCGGCGACCGCACGGCCGCGCACCTGTGGCTGACCATCCAGCCGGATCTGCTCACCTCCACACCCGACCCGGCCGACGCTCTGCTGGCCGACATCTGGCGCGTCGCGCTGCAACACCACCTCGACGGTGAACCGCAGTTGGCCGCCGCCCGGCTGGCGATGATCCCGATCGACGCGGCCGGCCCGCACGCCGTACAGGTGCATTGCCACGCCGCCGTGCACCACCTGATCGAGGGCGACATCGAGCGGGCCACCACCGACGCCGAGGAGGCCGCCCAGGCCGCGCACGGGTGCGACTCCCCCGCCGCCCATGGGGCGTACGCCCGACTGGCCATGCTGCTGGACGCGGCGACCGGCGACGCGTCGGCGGCACGGCGGCGCGCGCAGCCGGCGGAGGGGCTGCGCCACGCCGACGTCGGCCTGTTCCGGCTGATGATTCACCTGGACCTCGCCGGCTACCTGCTGCGGGTCGGTGACGCCTCCGACGCGTTGCGGCACGCCGAGGCGGCCGTCCGGCTGGCCGAGGTGACCGGCGACACCGGTTACGAGCCCTACGCGCTGGCCCTCACCGCGACGGCGAAGTGCCTGCTGGGTCGCCTGGAGGAGGCGCTCGCCGACAGCGCCGCCGACCAACGCCTACGGGAGCTGACCGGGATCGGCGCCGATGAGGCGTTCTCACTCACCACGCTCGGCATGGTGCACCGCCGCCGGCGTGAGCCGCGCCAGGCCCGCAAGGCGTTGGAGAGCGCCCTGGCCATCCTCGGCAACGGGCAGCACCGGCCGATGTCCCGCGCCCTGATCCTGGCCGAGTTGGCGCGGATCCGCGCCGCCGACGACCTGCGGGCCGCACGGGACCTGGCCGAACGAGCGGTCACCATGGCCCGCGAACCCGACCGGCCGTACGCGCTGCTGGCCCGAGGTTGGGTGGCGCTGCTGCGCGGCGACACCGACGCGGCCCACTTCGACGCCGCCGAAGCCCGCACCGGCGCCACCGTCGGGCGGCGCCGAGCGACCCTGATCGAGGCACTGCAACTCACAGTCCTGGCGGCGGAGGACCCCCGGGCCGCCGCGGGCCTGCTCGACGACGCCGCCGCGCTCTGCCGGGATCTCGGCGACCCGGCCCAGGAGGCCGCCGTCCGACTGATAGCGGCCCGACTCCAGGGCCGGCAGGCGCGGCGCGGCGCGGAGGGGGCCGAGCAGAAGCTGCGCCGCTGCGGGGTACGCCTCGACCCGGGCGTCGCCGACGGGCTCACCGCCATGACGCTGCGCGTACCGGCGGTGGTCATCCACACCCTCGGTGACTTTCGGGTGTTCCGGGCCGGTGCGGTGGTGCCGTACGGCGAGTGGCAGTCCAAGAAGGCACGGGACCTGTTGAAGATCCTCGTCGCGCATCGCGGCCGGGCGGTGCCACGGGCCCGGCTGATGGAGTTGCTCTGGCCGGACGAGTCGCCGTCGCGGACCGCGAACCGGCTGTCCGTGCTGCTGTCCACGCTGCGCCGCGTGCTCGGCACCGGACACCGCACCAGCGGGCGGGGCGCGGTGCTGGCCGACCGGGGCTCGGTGGCGATCGACCTCGACGTGATCGACGTGGACGTCGAGTCGTTCCTCACCGCCGCCGAGGAGGCGCAGGCCGCACAGCGCGCCGACCACCCGACCGGCACCGCGATGCTGATCCGCGCCGACGAGTTGTACGGCGGGGACTTCCTCGCCGACGACCCGTACGAGGACTGGGCGCAACCGCTGCGGGAGGAGGCACAGGTGGCGCACACCCGCGTGTTACGGGCCCTGGCGCAGCACACCTCGGACACCGACCAGAAGTTGGTCTACCTGATGCGGCTCGTGCACCGGGACCAGTACGACGAGGACGCCCACCTGGAGTTGGTGGAGGTGTTACGCGCCGCCGGCCGGCACGGCGAGGCGCAGCGGCGCTACCGTGCGTACGTCGAGCGGATGCGGGAGCTGGGCATCGACCCGGCGCGCGCCGACGACCCGGCCACCTCGGCCGGACCGCGTACCGACTCGTCGGCCGGCCCGGGGTCGCGGGTGGCCCGGTGGCGGGCGCCGGCCACGCTGTCCCGGCCCTGGACGACGGAGTTCGGGGACGCCGAGATCCCGACCCAGCGGGCACTGAGCTTCCAGAGTCTGAGCAAGCACCCGGTCTGACCCGCGCCCCACCAGGGCCGCCCGGAGGCGGCCCCGCGGGGACGTCGGAACTAGTTGCCGAGCGTGACGTGCAGAATCCTCTCGTTGCTGTTGTTCGGGGTGCTGTCCTTGTCACCGACGTTGGTGGTGGTCAGCCACAGCCCCCCGTCGGGAGCCGGCTCCACCGTCCGCAACCGACCGTAGGTGCCACTGAAGTACGTCTGCACGTTCGTCAGGCTGCTGCCGCTGATCACCGCGCGGTACATCCGAGCGCCTCGGGCACAGGCCACATAGAGCGCGTCGCGCACGATCGTTATGCCGGAGCAGGACCCTTCGGCAGTCGGATAGGTGCGCGCCGGCGCGATGAACCCGGCCGTACCGCAGGCGCCGCTGGTGCCCTCGCACGCCGGCCAGCCGTAGTTTCCACCCTTGGTGATCAGGTTGGTCTCGTCCATCACCGAGTTGCCGAACTCCTGCTCCCACAGTCGGCCCTGCGAGTCGAACGCCAGCCCCTGCGGGTTGCGGTGGCCGTAGCTCCACACGTAGTTGCCGAACGGGTTGTCCGAGGGGACGGTGCCGTCCGGGTTGAGTCGCAGGATCTTGCCTTCGAGGCTGGACCGGTCCTGGGCGTAGTTACCGTTCTGGGCGTCGCCGGTGCTGGCGTACAGCTTGCCGTCCGGGCCGAACCGCAGGCGACCACCGTCGTGGTACTTGTTACGCCGAATGCCGCTGAGCAGGACCTGCTCGCTGGCGGTGTTGAGTCGCCCGTTCTCCAGCCTGATCCGGACGATGCGGTTGTCGCTCGGCGAGGTGTGCATGATGTACAGCCAGCGGTCGCTGGAGTAGCTGGCCGAGATGGCAAGCCCCAGCAGGCCGCCCTCACCGTCGGTGCTCTGCACGTTCGGCACGGTGCCCAGGTTGGTCTTGGCCCCGGTGGTCGGGTTGAGCTGGATGATGTCGTGCGCGTCGCGGCGGTTGTAGAGCACGCTGCCGTCGGGCAACGTCACCAGACCCCACGGGATGTCGGTGTCGGTGGTGACCTGCCGCACCCCGCACACCGGGTTGGCGCACGCCGCGCCGGTGGTCACCGTCGCGGTGCCGCTGCGCGACGAGGCGTTGTCCTGCGCGTCCCGAGCCACCACGTAGTACTGGTAGGAGGTGTTCGCCGCCAGGCCGCTGTCGGTGAACGTGGTCGCCGGCGGCGCGCCGGTGACCGTTCCCACCTTCGTGCCGGCCCGGTAGATGTCGTACGCCCGGACCCCGATGTTGTCGGTCGACGCGGTCCAACGCAGCGTCACAGTGGTGCCCGACGCGGTGCCGGTGAGCTGTTGCGGCGCCGTCGGTGGCTGACTGTCGGCCTGACAGGGCGGCGGAGTGATCGAGACAGTGGCGCTCGCCTGAGACACGTTGCCGGCGGCGTCGCGGGCGTTGACGTACAGGCCCCAGGTCGCCCCGGCCACCACTGTCAGGTTGGTGGAAAGCGTCGTGCCGCTCACCGACGTCATCAGCTGGCCGTCGTGGTAGATGTCGTAGAAGGCCACCGCGACGTTGTCCGTCGAGGCGTTCCACGCAAACGTCACCGAGTTGCAGGTCAGGCCGCTGACCCGTGGGCTGCCCGGCGCCGTCGGCGGCTGGCTGTCGGCGCTGCCGAAAGCTGTCGTCCACCGCTGGTTGGACTGCCCGTTGCAGGTCCAGAGACCGACTGTGGTGCTGTTGGCCGTGCCCGCGCCGGACACGTCCAGGCACAGGCCGGACTGGACCCCGACGATGGTCCCGGAGGTGGTGATCCGCCAGCGTTGGTTGGCGCCGCCGGTGCAGCCGTTGATCTGTGCCGCGGCCGGGGCGGTGGTGTCCTGGCCGACCACGTCCAGGCACATCGTGTCGTCGTAGACCCGCAGCTCACCACTTGAGGTGAGCGTCCACGCCTGGTTGGCCTGGCCGTTGCAGTCGTAGATGTTGATGCCGGTACCGGCGGTCCTGACGTTGCCGACCACGTCCAGGCAGCGACCGCTGGCCACGCCGACGACTGTCGACGGCGCCGCGGCGGCTGCCGGCACACCGACGGCCAGGCTCAGCAGCGTCACCGCCGCCATCGCCACCGGCAACAGCCGCCGTCGTGGGCGTAGTGGGCTTCTCCGGGCGATGACTCGCATCCGTCCTCCAGGCTCAGGGCGTCGCCCGACCCGGCCAGACGACCACGCGCCCGACCACGCCGAACAGACACATCGACCATCAAAGATGCGTTCGGCGTACATGTCAAACGATGTCCCCCGATCGGGGGCAAACCCACGGATCGGCGTGCGCTTCGCTCAACTACCCTGCAACGCCTCTCGGACGTACCGACGGGCGTGATGGATCCGGGACTTCAGCGTGCCGATCGGGATACCCAGCTGCCCGGCGATCTCCTGATAGTCGAGCTGACACAGGTCGCGGAGCACGAGGGCCGTGGCCAGCTCCGGCCGGTGCGCCTCCAGCCGGTCCAGCGCGTCCAGCAGGTCGAGACGCGATCCGGCGATGACGCTCGTCGTACGGGGGTCGGGCACCTCGACGGGCAGCAGCGCGCTGGGCCGCTCGGCCGCCCGTCGCCGCAGTGACCGGTAGGTCTGACGGGCGCAGTTGGCGACCACCGTGTGCAACCAGGTGGAGAAGAGCGACCGCCCCTCGAACCGTTGGATGTGCCGGGCCACCTGCAACAACGCGTCCTGTGCCGCCTCCTCCGCGTCCTGCCGACAGGGCAGGAACCGCCCGCACTGCTCCAGCACCCGTGGACCGATCGCGGCCAGCAGCGCGTCGAGGGCGGCGGTGTCGCCGGCCGCCGCCCGCCCCGCCAGCTCCTCGATGTCAGATTCCTTCGCCACCCGCGCTCCCCCGCTCATGGGCGTCACCGGAGTCCCGATCGCCGGATAATACGATCATGTCCATCCCGCCGCAGGTTGGCCGGTACCGCATCGCACGCCCCGTCGGCGCCGGTGCGTTCGCCACCGTGTGGCTGGCGTACGACGACGAGCTGCACTCGCCGGTGGCAGTGAAGGTCCTCGCCGACAACTGGTCCCAGCGGGCCGACATCCGGGGGCGCTTCCGCCAGGAGGCCCGGTTCATGCGGCAGGTCGACTCCGATCACCTGGTCCGGGTGTTGGACATCGGTGAGCTGCCCGACGGCCGCCCGTACCTGGTGATGACGTACGCCGCTGGCGGCACACTCGCCGATCGGCTGGACGGCGGGCCGATGCCGGTGCGCGCGGCGCTGCGGATCGCCGCCGACATCGCCAGGGCGGTGGCGGTCCTGCACGACAGCGGCGTGCTGCACCGCGACCTCAAACCCTCCAACGTGCTGTTCGACCCCACCCCGGCCGGTGACCGCGTGTTGGTCGCCGACCTGGGGCTGGCCAAGACGCTCGCGCACGCGTCCGGGTTCACAGTGGTCGCCGGCACGCCCGCCTACATGGCGCCCGAGCAGCTCGTCCCCGGCGGAGGGATCGACGTGCGCGCCGACGTGTACGCGATCGGCGCGCTGACGCACCACATGTTGACCGGCTCGCCGCCCGGGCAGCCGGTGGCGGCGGCACCCCACGCCTCCGCCGCCGTCGAGCGCGCCGTCCGCCGGGCGCTGCATCGCGATCCGGACCGCCGCTGGCCCACCGCGGCCGCTTACGCCGCCGCGTTGGAGGGTCTGCTCGCCAGCCGGCGGCTGGCGGCCCGCCCGCCGCCGCGGCGCATCCGCCGGTTCCTCGCCGCCGTCGGCACAGTGACCGCGACGCTGGTCATGGCCGGATCCGCCACCGCCGCCACCGCGCCGCACGGCTGGACCCGGGTGGGTGACACGACCGGCGCGGTCTCGGTGGCCGTTCCCGACGGCTGGGCACGGCAACTGCGCGACGGCGGCTGGGACCCGGCGGTGATCGGCCTCGCCGACGGACGCGGCCCCGGCCTGCTCGTCGGGACCGACCTCACCGAGTGGTCCGATGTCGACAGCGCGACACCGGGGGTCTTCGTGGGAGTGAGCCCCGGGCTGCGCGAAGCGGAGCGGCCGGCGCTGCCCGATCACAGCCGATGCACACCCGCCGCCGGCCGGGCGGTCACCGTCGCCACGTTCAGTGGGACCGTCCGGCACTGGGCGCGATGCGGTGGCACGCAGACGTCGTTCAGCGAGGTCACACTGGTCGCGGCCGCCGGCACCTTCGGCGTGTACGTCCAGGTCAAGCAGACCGACGGCGTGGACCGCACCGACGAGATCCTCGGCACCTTGCGGGTGGACACGTCGAGCGTCCCGCAACGCTAGTACCGTTCCCAGTTCCCGGCGAAGTCGACAGTGCGCCACCGACGCGTCTCGGTGCCGCCGTCGAGCTTTCGGACGGTGGCCTGCACGTCCTGGCCCACCACCCGGTACGAGACGAACGTCATGACCCGGTCGCCGGACGGGCTGGAATTGTCCCCCAGGATGATCGGCCGCGCATACCGCTCTCGGCCGTCGTACGAGAGCTGGACCGGCACGAGGGCCTGCCGCCGTGCGGCATCGGGGTTGCCCAGTTCGACGAGGACGAGCGCGTCCTCGGTCGATGGCGCGTTCGCCGGCTCCTCGGTGAGGAAATCGGCGTATACCGGCCGCGCGCCGTTCGGCAGGATCCGGCACGGGATATCGAGGCCGTTCGACCCGTTGCGGAACACCACGGAGTCGTCGGACTCACCGCAGAATTTCAGATCTCGGATGACCGCGTTGGGCCAGTTGGTCCGCCTGATCTCGCTCACCGGCGCGGCTGGCCGGGAGGTACGGGTGGCCGGAGCACTCGGGGTGGCGCTGCGGGTGGCCGGAGCACTCGGGCCGGCGCTGCCGGTCGCCGGAGCGCTCGACGCCGACGGGCTCGCGCCTGTGGACGGAGAGCCGGCGGGTCCGGCGTCGCCGCCGACCCGCTCCACCGGTGACGTGCAACCGGCGACGAACGTAAGGGTGAGCATCGCACCGACGAGCAGGTTGCCGCGCATGGGTGGTCCTTCCTCCGCAGGGTCTGTCACAGGGTTTGATGCACCGGCACGGGCGTTGGTTCACGCGACAAGGGCGGCACCTCTGCCCACCATCGGTGCACCCGCTCCTCCTCCTCAGGTCGTAGGCGCATTGCCGTCCTGCGCCAGATGGATCGGCGCGGTCGCTCGAACAGGCTTGTCCCAGGGCATCGGGTGACGCCGTACGGACCCGCTCCGGACACCCGTTCGCCTGGGAAGGCTCTGGCAGCCAATGCGCCCTCTATCTCTTCTTCCATCCCGCCCACCCCGGCCCGTCGTCCGACTCGGCGCGGTGCTGGCGACCGCTGTCGTTCTCGCCGTGGGCGCCGCCGGCTGCGGCGCGCCCCAGCAGAACCCCGCACCGCACATCGATGCTCCGGCGGCACCCGCCGCAGCGAGCGGGACAGGCTCCGCCCTGACCGACACCGACGTCAACGCCTGGCTCGACGGCCTGCTGCCAGCCGCGCTCGACCGTACCGGCATCGCGGGCGCCACTGTCGCCGTCGTGAACAACGGCAAGATCCTCACAACCCGGGGGTACGGGTACGCCGACACCGGCGCCGGCGGGAACGCGGCCGTACCTGTCGACGCGGACCGCCACCTGTTCCGGATGGGATCGGTGTCGAAGCTCGTCACCGCCACCGCGGTGCTGCAACTCGTGCAGGACGGGAAGCTCGACCTCGACACCGACGTCACGACGTACCTCGACTTCGAACTGCCGCTGCGCTACGAGCGGGCTGTCACCCTGCGGCACCTGCTGACGCACACCGCCGGCTTCGAGGAGCGGATCGCCGGCCTCATCGGCACCGACGCCGGGGACCTCAACCTGCGCAAGGCCCTGATGACCGACCCACCGGAGCAGATCTACCAGCCCGGCACCGTCCCCGCGTACTCCAACTACAGCAACGCGCTCGCCGGCTACATCGTCGAACGCGTCAGCGGGACACGCTTCGAGGAGTACGTCCAACGCAACGTCCTGGACCGCGCGGGCATGCCGTCGTCGACCTTCGAGCAGCCCCTCCCGGCGGCGCTGCGCGACCGGATGTCCAACGGGTACGACACCTCCGCCGGGCCTGCCGCGCCGTTCGAGATCGTCGGCACGCCCCCGCCCGGTGCGCTGAGCGCCCCGGCGACGGACATGGCGCGATTCATGCTCGCCCAGCTCGGCGAGCCGGTGGGCTTCGCGCCCCTGCTGGACCGACCGACCCGTGAGCTGATGCAGCGGCCGGCACTGGACGCGGCGTCGTTGGGCACGCTGGCCGACGGGCCTCGGATGACCCTCGGATTCTTCGCCGAGGACCGCAACGGCCACCGGATCCTCGGCCACGGCGGCGACACCAAGTACTTCCACTCCCACCTTCAGATCTACCCCGACGACCGGGCCGGAATCTTCCTGTCCCTCAACAGCAACGGCTCCGGCGCCCTCGACAGCCACGAGCTTCGCGAGTCGCTCGTGAACGGCTTCGCCGACCGCTACTTCCCCGCCCGCGACGACCAGCCGACCGCCGGCGTGGACCCGGCGACCACCGCCAAGCACGCCGCGCTGGCCGCCGGCACCTACGAGTCCTCGCGAGCGATCGGGAGCAACTTCCTGACGGCGATCGGCCTGGTCGGCCGGACCACTGTCAGCGTCGCCGACGATGACCGGTTGCTGGTGGAGCCGGGCCCGCTGTCGGACTCTCCCGCCCTCTACGAGGAGGTGGCACCCTGGGTCTGGCGTGAGGTCGGCGGGCAGCGCACCATCGCCATGCGGGCCACCGACGACCGGGTCGAGGCGATCAGTTTCGACTCCGCGTTCGCGTTGCTGCCCGTCGAGCCCGCCCGCGCCTGGGAGGTGGCCGTTCCGGTGCTGGCCCTGTCCACGGTCGTGCTGCTGCTCACCGTCCTGTCCTGGCCGGTCGGCGCGCTCGTCCGCCGTCGGCTCGGCCGTGCTCCCCGGGAGCGGGCGGGGCGGACCGCGCGGATCCTGAGCCGCCTCGCCGTCGCCGGCACGCTGCTCGCGTTCGCCGGTTGGGTGCTGAGCATCGGCAGCATCATGAGCCTCCAGGACGTTCCCGGGCCCGCCCTTCGCACCATCCAGGTGCTGCAACTGGTCGGCCTGCTTGGAGTGCTGCCCGCTGCGGTTCGGCTCGTCGACGACGTGCGACGCCACGTCGGCTGGCGGCGGATCACCGGCAGCGGCCTGATCCTTGTCGCTCTGGCCGGCGCGGGCTGGTTCGCCGTGGAGTTCCACCTGCTCGCGCCTAGCATCTCCTACTGACCCGCCCGACCCGGGACGATCCGGAGCAAGGATGCGCGCCGCATGAGGGACCACGCCGACACCGAACCCGGCACACCGCGACTGACGAAGTGGCTCGACGGACGGCTCACCCGCATCGGGGTGACCGGGGTGTTCCCCCGGGACTGCCTGCTGGCCGCCGCGCTGACCGTCCTGACGTTCGTCCTGCTCACCGCACTGTTCTGGTTCG
Source organism: Micromonospora sp. NBC_00330 (assembly GCF_036136635.1). Taxonomy (NCBI): domain Bacteria; kingdom Bacillati; phylum Actinomycetota; class Actinomycetes; order Micromonosporales; family Micromonosporaceae; genus Micromonospora; species Micromonospora sp. NBC_00330. The sequence goes on along the minus strand of NZ_CP108012.1, from coordinate 1,601,827 downwards.
TGGCACCGGAGGACGGGGTGTCGTTCGACAGGGCGCGGGCCTGGCTGCTCGTCGCCATCTGCTGCGCGCAGGCGATGCTGCTGTGCCTGCGTCGGGTCCGGCCACTGCTCTGCCTCGCACTCGTCGTCGGTCTTCAACTGCCCATCATCGGCTTCTCCCTGCCCGAGGCGACCATCCGGGGCCTCGCACCGTTCGTCGTGGCGTACACCGTCGGGTCGTTGCTGCCGGTTCGCCGGGCGCTGCTGGCCGTCGGTGCGGTCGTGGTGGTGGAGTCGATCGGGGCGGCCGTCGTGGTCACCCCGGATCTGCTGACGGCCATCGCGTACGTCTCGGCGAGCGCCCTGACCTACGCCAGCGCGACCTTCGTCGGCGGCTACGTGGCCACCTACCGGCGCTACGTCGAGTTGGTCCGGGTACGGGCGGACGAGGCGATCCGGGAGCAGCGCACGAAGGTCCAGGCGGCGATCGGCGCGGAGCGTTCCCGGATGGCCCGGGAGTTGCACGACGTGGCGGCGCACCACCTCTCCGGCATGGTCGTGCAGGCAGCGGCGGTCGAGCGGCTGATCGACCGGGACCCGGCGGCCGCGAAGGCCGGTGTGGCCTGGATCCGCAGCCAGGGCAAGGAGACCCTGGACAACCTGCGGCTGGTCGTCGGTGTGCTGCGCGGCAGGCCCGGGCACGAGGGCGGCGACGGTGCCGCCCCGGTGCCCGGGCTGGGCATGCTCGACGACCTCGTCGACACCGCGGGCAACCTCGCCGGCCCGGTGGAGTTCGTCCGGGAGGGCGAGCAGCGCGAGGTGCCGCCGATCGCCGACGTCGCGCTCTACCGGATCGCGCAGGAGTCGCTCAGCAACGCCCGCCAGCACGCCCCGGGCGCTGCGGCGCGGGTGGTGCTCCGCTTCGAGCCCCGCTCGGTGTCGCTGGAGGTGGTGAACGAACCCGTCGCGCCGCGACGCGTACCGGCGGCACGGACCGGTGGCGTCGGCCTGGTGGGCATGCGTGAGCGCGCCCAGCTGATCGGGGCGACGTTCACCGCCGGCCCGACGGCGGCCGGTGGCTGGTCGGTCGCCGCGACCCTCCCGACGAACGGCCCCGCCGCAACCCGGTCGAAGGAAGAGGCCCCAGCATGATCAGAGTGATGCTCGTCGACGATCAGGCAGTCGTCCGCGCCGGCTTCCGCGTCATCCTGGAGCAGGCCGGCGAGATCGAGGTCGTGGCGGAGGCGTCGAACGGGTCCGCCGCCGTCGAGCTGGCCCGCCGGCTGCAACCGGACGTCATCTGCATGGACGTCCGGATGCCGCACGGCGACGGGCTCACCGCGACCCGGCAGATCGTCGCCGAGGCGACCGGGACGCCACCGGCGGTGCTGGTCGTGACGACCTTCGACCTCGACGAGTACGTCTTCGGCGCGTTGGAGTCCGGCGCCAGCGGGTTCATCCTGAAGGACTGTGAGCCCGAGGAGCTGATCGAGGCGATCCGTCGCCTGGCGAGCGGGTACGGGCTCGTCGACCAGGCCGTCACCCGTCGGGTGATCTCGGAGTTCGCCAGGCGTACGCCCGCTCCCCGCTCGGACGCGGCGGCGGCGCACCAGCTGACCGCGCGGGAGACCGAGATCGTTGAGTTGCTCGCGCAGGGCCTGTCGAACGTCGAGATCGCCGAGCAGCTCTTCATCGAGACCAGCACCGTCAAGTCGCACCTCGGGCGCGCCATGGCCAAGATCGGCGCACGGGACCGGCTACAGACCGTCGTGTGGGCGTACCAGAACGGGGTGGTCCACCGGTGACAGCCACGCTCCCGTGAGGCAGGCGCGGCTGTCACGACCGGCACCTCGGCGGTCAGCTGGGTAAGGAGGCGCGCAAGCCCGGGTAGACGTCGAAACCCTCCCAGGTAGGGGTCGGGCTGGCGCACCGGTAAGTCCTATTGATTCAATAGGATTTGCCAACAAAGATTCGGAGGGGTTCGGGTGACTCTCTCCCTCCCGTCCCGTACGGACGCGACGATCGCCAAGCCACTACCCCCACGGCTGCTCACCCTCCGCGACGGCAACGCCGAGATGCGGTGGGAAGCCATGGCGGGGCAGGGCTTCGCGGTCCCCACTGACCGGTTCTTCGTCCGCAACCACACCCGCAGCCCGCTGCTGGACGTGGACGCGTGGCGTCTGCGCCTGTTCGGCACCGGCCTGCGGGGCTCACCGACCCGCGACGACCCGGTCGAGTTCGACTACGGCGACCTGCGGGCCATGCCCGCCGAGGAGACCCCGGCCCTGCTGGAGTGCGCGGGCAACGGTCGCCGCCTCTTCGCCTCCCAGCAGGCCCACCCGACACCGGGGGTGCCGTGGGGTCTCGGGGCGGTGGGGGTGGCGCGCTGGCGCGGCGTACGGCTGTCGACCGTCCTGCGCCACGCCGGGCTGACCGAGGACGCTGTCGACGTGCAGCCCGAGGGCCTGGACCCGGACTTCGTGACCGGCGGGGTGAATCTCGGCCGAGTGCGCCGCCCGATCCCGATCGCCAAGGCCCTCGACGACGTGCTGCTGGCGTACGAGATGAACGGGGAGACGCTGCCGGTCGACCACGGCTTCCCGGTGCGGGTGGTGGTGCCGGGCTGGATCGGCATCTCCTCGATCAAGTGGGTCGGTCCGATCGAGGTCTCCGCGACGCCTCTCTCCTCGGCGTGGAACACCCGGTTCTACCGCCTGTTCGGGCCCGGCCATCCGGTCGACGGCCGGCTGGTGACGGCCCCGGTGGTCAAGAGCGCCTTCGAGCTGCCGTGGGACGTCAGCGTTCCGAACGGCGAGCCGCTGCTGATCGCCGGCCGGTCCTGGTCCGGCAACGGCCCGATCCGCGCCGTCGACATCAGCACCGACGACGGGGTGACCTGGCAACCCGCCGACCTGCACGCCGACGACGAGGGCGGCGCCTGGCAGCGCTGGACGACGCTCTGGCGTCCGCCACGGCCCGGCCGGTTCACGGTGCGGGCTCGGGCCACCGACGTCACCGGGGCGAGCCAGCCGGACCAGGCCCGCCCCAACGCTCTCGGGTACCTGTTCGACGGTGTCGTCCGGCACCCGGTGACGGTCTACCGACCACCGCCGCCGTCCCCGCCGGGTCAGTCGTTCCACTCCTTGGCGAGCAGCTCGTAGGAGCTGACCCGGTCGGTGTGGGCGTGGGTGATCGTGGTGACGAGCAGCTCGTCGGCGGCGGTGACGTCGCGCAGGGTACGCAGCAGCTCGACCACCGTCGGAGGTGATCCGACGAACTGGGTGTCCACCCGGTCGGCGACCAGTTCGCGATCGTCGTCGGTCCAGGGCAGCGCGGCGGCCTGCTGCGGGCTCGGGAACGGGATCGCACCCTCGCCGCTGCGGATGCTGCGCACCCACGGGCCGTACGGTGCGGCCAACCGGCGTGCGGCGTCGTCGGTCTCGCCCACTACCACGTCGGCGGAGACCACCACGTACGGAGCGGTGAGCGCGGTCGAGGGCCGGAACGCGGCGCGGTAGGCGGCGACCGCGTCGAGCACCGACGAGGGGCTGACGTGGTAGTTGGCGGCGAAGGGAAGGCCCAGCGCGCCGGCGAGTTGGGCGCTCTCCCCTCCGCTGCTGCCCAGCAGCCACACCTGGAGATCGGTGCCCTCCCCCGGCACGGCGTGCGCGTCCAGGCCGTCGGCGTCGGTGTAGTCGCCGCGCAGCAGGGCCAGGACGTCGGCCACCTGTTCGGCGAAGGGCGGTGGCTGGGCGCCCGGTTGGTGCAGCAGGGCGCTGCTCTGGGCGAAGCGCGGTGAGGCGAGCACCTGGGCGTAGGAGAACGGGGGCGGAATGAGCAATCCGTCGACCACCCGGGCCGGGACCGGAGGCGCGGTGGGAGCGACTACCTCCCGGGCGGCTTCGACGCGCCGTTGACCGGATCGGCCGAGCCCGAGGTCGATGCGGCCGGGGTACAGCGCGGCGAGGGTGCCGAACTCCTCGACGACCGACAGGGCGGTGCGGTGACCGACCTGGACGGCCCCGGAGCCGACGCGGATGGCGCTGGTGGCCGCGGCGACCTGCCCGATGAGCACGGCCGGCGCGGAGCTGGCGACACCGGTGGCGAGGTGGTGCTCGGCCAGCCAGTAGCGGTGGTAGCCGGACTGCTCGGCCCGACGGGCGAGGTCGACGGTGTTGCGCAGGGCGTCGGCGACGGTGCTACCGGCGGGCACCGGGGCGAGGTCGAGGATGGACAGTGGCGTGGAGGGCATGGTGATCCCCGTTTCTGGTCAGGCCGTGGCCGCGGCGGTCAACGGCGGATGGAAGGGACGGCTGGGAATCTCCCGGCGCAGCACCGGCGCCACCTCGGCCTGGAACAACTCCAGGCTCTCCCGGTGCTGTTTGTCGGTCAGCCCGTCGTGGTCGGCCTGGAGGTGGATGACCTCGTGGCCGAACTGTTCGTGATAGCGCAGCACCTTGTCGACGAGCTGCTGCGGGCTGCCGACCAGGATCGAGCTGCGGTCGATGGCGTCCTCCAGGGTGCCGAAGACCGGTGGCACGCCGAGTCGCCGGAACGCGGCCACCCGGGCGTCGAAGATCGGCCGGTACCGCTCGATCGCCTCCTGCGAGGTGCGGGCCACGTGGAAGCCGGCGGTGCCGGCACCGACGAGGGCGTCGGCCGGGTCGTGCCCGTAGTGCGCCCACCGTTCCCGGTAGTGGCGGATGAGTTCGGCGTACGGCTCGATGGGGTTGGTGACGTTCGCGGAGAAGATCGGGTCGCCGTACCGGGCGGCGAGGTCGACGGATTCTCGGCTGGTGGCGCTGCCGTGCCAGACCCGGATGGGCTGTTGGAGCGGGCGCGGCCAGGTCTCGGCCTCGGTCAGCGACGGCCGGTACGTCCCGGACCAGGTGACAGTGTCCTCCCGCCAGAGCCGGCGGAACAGCTCGTAGCCCTCCCGGTTGCGGTCCCACTGGTCGTCGGCGGTGACGTGGAACAGTTGCGCCTGCGCGGCCCCGTTGCCCTTGCCGATGATCAGTTCGAGTCGGCCGTCGGAGAGGTGGTCGAGGGTGGCGTAGTCCTCGTAGGCGCGGACGGGGTCGAGCAGGCTGAGCGTGGTGACCGCGGTGAACAGCCGGATGGTGGAGGTGCGGGCCGCGATGTGGCTCAGCACCACCGGCGGCGACGACGAGATGAACGGACGCTCGTGCCGTTCACCGACGCCGTACCCGTCGAACCCGAGCTCCTCGGCGAGGACGGCAGTGTCGACCACCTCCCGGAACCGCTCGGTGGTGCTCCTCCGCTGGCCGGTGACCGGGTCGGGCAGGTGGGTGATGAGCGTTATCAGCAGGAACTTCACGCGGGGACCGTCACTTTCGGCTGGAGGGTCAGGCGGATGCCGCCGCGGTCACCGCAGGGCTGAGGCCCAGGTGGTCGCGCAGGGTGGTGCCGGCGTACTCGGTGCGGAAGACGCCACGCTCCTGGAGCAGTGGGACCACCCGGTCGACGAAGTCGTCGAGCCCACCCGGGGTCAGGTGGGGCACCAGGATGAACCCGTCGGCGGCGTCCGACTGCACGAAGTGGTTCATCCGCTCGGCGACCTGCTGCGGGGTGCCGACGAAGGACTGCCGGCCGGTGACCTCGATGATCAGGTCGCGGATGCCCAGCCCCTTCTCCTCGGCCAGGGCCCGCCACTGCCGGGCGGTGCCGACCGGGTCGGGATACATGCCGGTCCGGCCTCGGCTGATCGCGTCGCCGGAAACGTCCGGGTCCTCGGCGGGCAGCGGCCCGTCCGGGTCGTACCCGGACAGGTCCCGATTCCAGAGCTGTTCCAGCAGCAGGATCGCGGTCTGCGGGCTGACCTGCTGTCGGCGGATGTGGTGGGCGCGTTCCTGCGCCTCGGCGTCGGTGTCGCCGAGCACGAACGTGACGCCGGGGACGACCTTGAGGTCGTCGGGTTGGCGGCCGTACCGGGCGAGCCGGGACTTCACGTCCCGGTAGAACTCCTGGCCGTCCTCCAGTGTGCCGTGCCGGGAGAAGATCGCGTCGGCGCTGGACGCGGCGAACTCACGACCGTCGGGGGAGTCGCCGGCCTGGAGGATCACCGGGTGCAGCTGAGGGCTGCGGGGCACTGTGAAGTGCCCGGCGATGTCGAACTGGTCGCCGTGGTGCGCGAAGGCGCCGGGGCCGGCCTTGGTGACGTACCGGCCGCCGTCCCGGTCGCCCACTATCGCCTCCGCCGGCCACGACTCCCACAACTGACGCGCGGTACGCACGAACTCGGCGGCGCGCTCGTAGCGCAGCGTGCGGTCGAGGTAGCCGCCCCGGCGGAAGTTCTCCCCGGTGAACGCGTCGGAGGTGGTGACGACGTTCCAGGCGGCGCGCCCGCCGGAGAGGTGGTCGAGGCTGGCCAGCTGCCGGGCCAACTCGTACGGTTCCCGGAAGGTGGTGTTCAGCGTGCCGGCCAGCCCCAGGTGGGTGGTGACCGCCGCGAGGGCAGCGAGCACTGTCAACGTGTCCGGGCGGCCGACCACGTCCAGGTCGTGAAGACGGCCCCGCTGCTCGCGCAGACGCAGCCCTTCGGCGAGGAAGAGGAAGTCGAACTTGCCGCGCTCGGCGGTGCGGGCCAGGTGGACGAAGGACGCGAAGTCGATCTGGCTGCCGGAGGCGGGGTCGCTCCACACCGTGGTGTTGTTCACGCCGGGGAAGTGCGCGGCCAGGATGATCTGCTTGGGCATGACGGTCTCCAGTGCTCAGACGGTCGCGGCGGCGTAGCGGCTGGCCGGTCGGGGCAGGCCGAGCAGGTCGCGCAGCGTCCCGCCGGGGTAGCCGGCCCGGAACAGGCCCCGGTCGCGCAGCGCGGGCACCAGTGCCCGGGTGATGGCGGTCAGGTCGTTCGGGAGCACGGCGGGCCGCAGCCGGAAACCGTCCACTCCGGCGTGGTGCCACTCGGCGAGCAGGTCGGCCACCTCACCCGGCGTGCCAACGACGATGGACGCGTCGGAGGTGAACTGCGCGCCGTGCAGCTCGTCGAGGCGGGTCCCGCGGCGCCGGGCCAGCGTCGACGTCTCGTCGAGCAGCACGACCAGGTCGGCGAGGATCCGCAGCGGTGCGCCCGCCCGGCCGACGGTCTCCTCGGTGGCCCGCACCTCGGCCACGATCGCGGCGGCGTGCTCCGGCCCGGTCGGGGTGACGAAGACGATGTCGGCGTGCCGGGCGGCGAACGCGTACGGCACCGACGAGTGGGCGAGCGCGGCGACGAGCGGTTGCCCCTGCGGGGACCGGGGCACGATGGACGGGCCCTTGACGGAGAACCACTGGCCGGTGAAGTCGATGTAGTGCAGCCGCTCCCGGTCGACGAAGCGGCCGGTCGGCACGTCCCGGATCACGGCGTCGTCCTGCCAGCTGTCCCAGAGCCGGCGAACCACCTCCACGGCGTCGCCGGCTTCGGCGAAGAGGTCGCCGACGACCCGTACGGCTTCCGGTTCGTCGAGGCGGGCCAGGTCCAGGGGCGGGATGTCACGGCGACCGAAGTGCCCGGCCTCGGCCCTGCGCGCGGAGACCCGGGGCCGCCAACCGGCCCGCCCACCGCTGATGTGGTCGAGGGTGGCTATCGCCGTGGAGAGGTGGAACGGTTCGGTGTGGGTGGTGCTGGTGGTCGGGATCAGTCCGATGTGCCGGGTCAGCGGGGCGAGCCGGGACGCGATCTGCACCGCGTCGAGGCGGCCCCGGACCTCGTCGACGCGGTCGTCCGGGCCGTCGGGCTGTGACGACTGGAGGTCGAGGCTGTCCTCGATGGTGAGCAGGTCCAGTGCGGCGTGTTCGGCCTCGCCGGCGAGGGCGTTCCAGTAGCGCGCGGTCAGCGGCGCTGTCGCGTCGGCGTGCGAGAGCCGCCAGGCGGCGGGATGCCAGCCGAGGCCGTCGAGGGCCACGGCCAGGTGCAGGCTCTTCTCGGTCATGGGTGTCTCTCCTCCGGTCGGCCGGCGGTGACCAGCGTGGGCAGCGCGTTCAGCAGGGACCGTGTGTAGTCGTGTCGGGGGTAGGTGAAGACGTCGCCGACCGGGCCCTGCTCGACCACCGCTCCCTGGTGCATCACCAGCACCCGGTCGCTGAGGTGGTGCACCACGCCCAGGTCGTGGGAGATGAAGAGCAGGGCGGTGCCGTCGGTGGCGCGCAGCTCGGCCAGCAGGTCGAGGACCTGCGCCTGCACGGAGACGTCGAGGGCGGAGACCGGTTCGTCGCAGATGATCAGGCTGGGTCGGGGAGCGATGGCACGGGCGATGGCGACGCGCTGCCGCTGCCCACCGGAGAGCTGCCGGGGATGCCTGTCGAACAGGTCCGCGCCGAGACCGACGCGACGCAGCAGGTCGACGACGTGCTCGCGGCGGTCGGCGCGGCCGACCTCGGGGCCGAGGTTCTCCGCGACGGCCCGCCCGACGCTGTAGCGCGGGTCGAAGGAGCTCAGCGGATCCTGCGAGATCAGCTGCAACCGGCGCCGCAGCGGGCGGCGGGCCCGCTCCGGCACGCCGGCCCACGGCGTCTCCTCGAAGGTGACGGCGCCCGCGTCGACGTCGAGCAGACCGGCGACGATCCGGGCCACAGTGCTCTTGCCGGAACCGGACTCCCCCACCAGGCCGAGCGTCTCACCCCGGGCGATGGTGAAGGAGACGTCCCGCACGACCGTGTGCTCGCCGTACCTCTTGGTCAGACCGGTCGCGTCGAGCACTGTGTCGTCGGCGCGGACCTCGGGCCGGGCGGGCAGCGTCGCCCGTGCGTCCCCGGCCCGTGCCGGCCCGGCGAGCCGGCGGCCCCGCGAGGTCGCGGACGGCACCGCGGCCAGCAGTTGTCGGGTGTACTGGTGTTCCGGTGCCCGCAGCAGCCGGTCGGTGGGGCCGTGCTCGACGATCCGACCGTCGCGCATCACCAGGACCCGGTCGGCGACCTGGGCGACGACCGCCAGATCGTGGCTGATCAGCAGCAGGCTCACCCCGGCGGCGCGTCGCTCGGCGAGCAACCGCAGGATCTGCGCCTGCACTGTGACGTCCAGCGCTGTGGTCGGCTCGTCGGCGATCAACAGGGCCGGCTCGCCGGCGATCGCCGAGGCGATCAGCGCTCGTTGCCGCAGCCCACCGGAGAGCTGGTGCGGGTACTGCCGGGCCCGCCGTTCCGGCTCCGGCAGGTGGACCTCGTCGAGCAGGTGGGTGACCCGGCCGGCCCGTTCGCGGCGGCCGACGATCTCGTGGGTGGTGAGCACCTCACCGATCTCGGCGCCCACGGTGCGCAGCGGGTCGAGGGAGACCAGCGCGTCCTGCGACACCAGCCCGGCGAAGCGGCCACGAATCCGCCGCCAGTCCCGTGGCCGGTGGCCCCGCACGTCCCGATCTGCGAGTTCCAGTCGGGCGGCGCGGACCCGCGCGCCCGGGCCGGCGAGACCGACAAGGGTACGAGCGGTGACGCTCTTGCCCGAGCCGGATTCCCCGACGACGGCCACGCACTCGCCACGCTCGACGGTGAAGCTGATCCCGCGCACCGCGGCCACCCGGCCGGTCGGGGTGTCGAAGTCGACGTGCAGGTCCTCGACCGTGACCAGGGGTGCCATCAGCGCCGCCGCCCGTCGAAGCGTGCCTGCCAGTGGCGGCCGACGACGGTCAACGACACCACTGTGGCGGTGACCGCCAGGCCGGGCAGGATGCTGATCCACCAGGCCACCTGGAGGTAGTTGCGTCCCTCGGAGAGCATCGCCCCCCACTCCGGCGACGGCGGCTGTGCGCCCATGCCGAGGAAGCTGAGCCCGGCGGCGGCCAGGATCGCCTCACCGAGCCCGATCACCGCGAGCACCGGCACCGGGCCGACCACGTTGGGGAGAACGTGGCGCAGCACCAGCCGGGGCCGGGACTGGCCGAAGGTGACTGCCTGTTCGACAAAGCCTGCGCGGCGGACGACGAGCGTCTGACCACGGACCACGCGGGCGTGGTGCGGCAGGGTGGCGATGCCGATGGCGATGATCAGGCTGGCGGTGCCGGGGCCGGCGATGGCGATGAACAGCAGGGCCAGCAGCAGCATGGGAAATGCCGACAGCGCGTCGAACGTGCGGCTCAGCGCCTCGTCGGCGATCCGGTGCGTGAGGCCGGCGAGCAGGCCGAGCAGCACCCCGCCGGCCACCGCGAGCGCGGTGGCGGCGACACCGATGGTGAGCGAGTGGCCGACGCCGTGCACCACCCGTGTCCAGACGTCGCGGCCGAGGTGGTCGGTGCCGAACCAGTGCGCCGCGTCGGGCGGGCCGAGCACGCCGAGCGGGTCGGCCGCGAGCGGGTCGCCGGGGGCGAGCGCCGCCGGCCAGACCGCGGCGACCACCAGCAGGATGAGGTACGCCCCGGCGGCGAGCAGGCCGGGTCGCGGCCGGGACCGTCGGCGTACGGCCGGTTCGGCCGGGTCGGCGAGGATCCGCGCGGGGGCGTCGGTGAGCGGGGGGCCCACTGTGACTGTCATCGGGGTCAGCTCCTTCTCAGACGCGGGTCGACCAGCAGGTACGCCAGGTCGGCTGCGGTGTTGACCACGACGTAGACGGCAGCCGAGAGGGTGACCACGGCCAGCACCACAGGCATGTCCCGGGTGGTGACCGCAGTGAGGGTGACCTGGCCGAGGCCGGGGCGGCCGAAGACCTGCTCGACGATCACGGCGCCGCCGAGCAGGATGCCGAAGAGCCAGCCGGCCAGGGTGACGGCCGGCAGGAGGGCGTGCCGCAACGCGTGGCGCACCAACACCGTCCGTTCCCGTACGCCTCGGGCGCGGGCGGTGAGCACGAAGGGCTCGTCGAGGGCCTTGTCGATGCCGTCGCGCAGCACCTGGGTCAGCAGCCCGGTGATGGGCAGCGCGAGGGTGACGGCGGGGAGCACCAACGCGGCGATCCCCCGATCGCCGGAGACCGGGAAGATCCCGAACCGGAACGACAGCACGCTGAGCAGCAGAAGTCCGATCAGGAACGGCGGGGTGGAGACCAGCAGCAGTTCGGTGCCGGAGCTGACCCGGCGCAGCCACGGTCGCCGGTCGCCGGCGGTGGCCACCGCGATGAGCAGGGCGAGCAGCACCCCGAGCCCGGCGGCGGCGACCGCGAGGGTGAGGGTCGGGGCGAGTTGTTCGCCGATCACCTCGGCGACCGGGCGTTGCAACAGGTACGAGCGACCGAGGTCGCCGCCGACGAGCCGCCGGAGGTAGTCGAGGTACTGCACGACGGCAGGGCGCTCCAGCCCCCACTCGGTGGTGATCTCGGCACGGATCTGCGGGGTGTCGGCGCCGTCGCCGACGATGTTGTCCACTGTGTCACCGGGGGCGGCCAGCAGTGCCAGGTAGGCGGCGGTGGCCGCGACCCAGAGGACGACCAGGCCGGCACCGAGCCGGCGGGCCACGGCACGTACGGGTGGGCGGCTCATGTCACTTGCCGATCCACAGGTCGTACGCGCTGGCGGGAACCCCGGCGGTGGGCTCGAAGCGCACCCCGCCGACGCTGGTGCTGGCGGCGATCTGGTCGGCCGGGGCGTACAGCGGCAGCAGCAGGGCCTGCTCGGCGACGACCTGCTGTTGCAGGTCGGCGTAGATGCCGGCGCGCTTCGTCGGGTCGGCGGTGGCCTGACCGGTCTCCAGAAGCTTGTCGATGCGCGGGTCGTTGACCTGGGTGCGGTTGATGCCGCCCAACGAGTGCAGCAGCAGGTTGAGTGCGGCGCCGGCGTCGGTGTCGGCGCGCGAGTTGTCGAAGACCTCGTACTCGTTGCGCTGGAACGCGTCGGTGGCGGTGCCCTGGTCGACAAGCGACACCTTGAGGTCGATGCCGGCGCTCTGCTTGACGGCGGCCTGGACGGCCTGGGCCAGGACGTCGCGGCGGTCCCGGACGAAGGGTGCGGACTGCACGAGCCGTACGGTGAGCCGCTTACCGGCCTTCACCCGGTAGCCGTCGGCGTCCCGGGCAGCCCATCCGGCCTGGTCGAGCAGGGTGTTCGCCTTGGCGGTGTCGCCGCTGTAGCCACCTTCGAGCCGCTTGTCGTACAGCGGGCTGGACGGGCTGATCACGCTCCAGGCACGGGTGGCGGTGTCGCGGTAGACCGACTTCAACACGGTGTCCACGTCGACGGCCTCCCGGAACGCCTGCCGGACCCGCAGGTCGTCGAAGGGCGCGTGGGAGGTGTTGAAGTAGTAGGAGTAGGCGGAGCCGGAGTTGAGTTCGCGGTTCAGGCGCAGCGTCCGGTTGCCGGTTACCAGCGGCTGGTCGGTGGCCGGCACCCCCTCGATGATCTGCACCTGGTTGGACGTGAGGGCGCCGACGCGTACCGCCGACTCCTTGAGGAACCGGTAGGTGATCCCGTCGAGGTGCGCCGGGCCGGTGTGCGTCGCGGTGGGTGGCGCCCAGTCGTAGCTGGCGTTGCGCCGATAGTGCAGCTCCTGGCCGGGGACGTAGCGGTCCAGCACGAACGGCCCGGTGCCGACCACGTCGATGCCGCCGGCTTTGAGGTTCTTCGCCTGGCGCAGCGACGTCGGGGAGACCTGCGCGCCCTGTGGGGAGGCGAGGAAGTCGAGGATGAGCACGTCCGGCGCGCTGAGGACGAGCCGTACGGTGCGCGGGTCGACCGCCTCGACGGCCTTGAGGTTGCGCAGTTGGACGGCGGCGACGGCCGGGGCGTACCCGGGTTCCCGGAGCTTGTCGATGTTGGCTTTGACGGCCGCCGAGTCGAAGGGCGTGCCGTCGGAGAAGGTGACCCGGTCGCGCAGCGTCAGGGTGTAGGAGAGCCCGTCCGGCGTGACCGTCCAGCCGGTCGCCAGCCACGGCACGAGCTTGCCCTGCTGGTCGTAGGTGAGCAGCGACTCGAAGGTGTTCCAGACCAGCAGGCGGGCCTTGGCCTGGGCGTACTGGTGCGGGTTGAGGGTGACCGGCTCGGTCTCCACGGCCCAGGTGAGGGTGCCGCCGGAGCGGGGTTGGCCGGCGGCCTCGGCGGTCGGGGTGGCGGTGGAGCAGCCGGCAACGACGGCGAGCAGTGCGGCGAGCGCGGTGGCGGGCAGGGTTCGCAGACGGTTCGCGGGCATGGTGAGATCTCCTGTCCAGGCAGGCGGAAGCGGGTATGCCGACACCCGGCCCCACGCAGGGGCGTGGGCCGGTGAGGGTGTCGGGTGCGGTGGCGGCGCGGCGGTGCGCCCCACCCCGGCGGGCCGGTACGGCGGGCCGGGCTATGGGCGAGGGTGCCGGGTCAGGCCAGACAGGAACTCGACCACACTCGACCGAAGTCGATGTGGCCACGGATCGTCAGCCGCAGCTCGCTGGACATGAGACCGAGTCCACCTCCAGCGCGTGGTGGTGTCAACGAATCCAGGGCCGGATGTCGGCTATCGCACGGGCGGGCGTCGATTCGTTGACGCATATCCTACTAAGGCTATAGGGTTTACAGGGATTGCGCCCGGTTGCCGGGTCAGCCGGAAGCCAGTCCTCAATCCAGGTCGAGCACAACCTTGCCCGCCACGCGGCGTCCCCGCAGCGCGTCGGCCGCCTCCCCGAGGCGCTGCCACGAGCCGCGCCAACCGATCGGCGACCGCAACACTCCGCGGGCCACGAGACCCGCCAGGACCGCGAGATCCGGCCCCGCCGCGGTGGCGTCGCCGAAGGACCGCAGCGTCCGTGCCGCGCCCGGGGCGAAGGTGGAGTTCACCGGGAAGACGGACGGCTCACCGGACGCCCAGCCGATGCTGTGCAGGACCCCACCCGGGGCAAGCAGACCCCAGGCCGCCACCAGCGAAGGACCGCCGACCGTCTCCAGCACCACGTCGACCGGGTCGACGATCGCATCGAGGCCGACCGCCACCTCGTCGGCGCCCAGATCGGCCAGCCCGGCGCCACGAGCAGAAGAACCGACCACCGCGACCACGTAGGCGCCTCCGTGTCGCGCGAGCTGGACGGCGACCTGACCCACACCCCCGGACGCGCCCGTGATCAGCACCCGGCGACCGAGGAGCGCGCCTGACGTCCGTAGGGTGCGCAGTGCGGTCAGGCCAACCATGGGCAGTGCGGCCATCTCGGCCAGGTCCACGTCGGCCGGGACCACCGCCACGCTGTCCACGTCGAACACCGCGAGACGGGCCCAGGCACCCGCGCCGAAGGCGACCACGCGCTCACCCTCGCGCGGTCCGGTCCCGTCGGTCGCGCCTCGCGCCACGTGACCCGCGGCGTCGTACCCGAGCACGCTCCCGGCCGGCCAGACGTCGAGGTGACGGATCTCGCCGGCGTTGACCGCCGCGTGCCGCACATCGACGAGGACCTGCCCAGGGCCGGGGACGGGGTCGGGCAGGTCCGTCAACCGGAAGCCCTCGGGTGTGTCCGGAGCTGCGACGATCGCACGCATGCGGATCTCCTCGGCGCGGATGGGCGAGCGGCGGCGCCGGTCAGGCGGCGGGACGGCGGGACGCACCCGGCTGATCGCCGGCCAGCCCGGCGTAGCGCCCCCGGTGGTACAGCAGGGGCGAACCGACGTCGGCGTGCCGGAGCACCTCCGGCTCGGCCAGCACCACGGCGTGGTCGCCGACGGTCACCCGGTCGACGACCCGGCAGAGGAGCCAGGCCAGGGTGTCGTCGAGGATCGGCACCCCCTCCGGGCCGGCCCGCCAGCGAGTGGGTGTCGCGAACCGGTCGATGCCACTGGTCGCGAAGGTCCGGGCCAACTCCTGCTGATGGTGGGCGAGCAGGTGCACTGCCACGTGGCGGGCACGGGCGACCGCGGGCCAGCTCGACGACCCGAGGTTCAGACAGAACGAGACGATCGGCGGTGCCAGCGACACCGAGGTGAACGAGGTGGCGGTGAAGCCGACCGCCGGCGAGCCGGGAGCGGTGACCACAGTGACGGTGCTGGCCTGGTGGCGCAGCAACGTCCGCAGCGCGTCGCTGTCGGCGTCGATCGGGGCGTCGGCGGACTGGGTCATGGCGATCCTCCCGAGGGTCTGGTCCGCTGGGACTACGAACGGTCGGCGGAGCTGTCCGCCAGCCGCTCGTACGGGGTCTTCTCGCCGGCCTCGACGGCGATCGGCAGCCGGTTCTCCGACGGGGGCAACGGGCAGGTCGCGTAGTCGGTGTACGCGCACGGCAGATTGGTGGCCCGGTTGAAGTCGACGGTGACCCGGCCCCGCTCGTCGGGGGCGCCGACCACCAGGGACCGGTTGGCCGGATAGGTAGTGACGCCCGAGGTGGCGTCGGTGAACAGCACCGACAGGCTCCCGGGCGCGTGCCCGTTGAACGCGGTCACTGTCAGCGGCACCCCGTCGACGGCGAACTCGATCTGGCCGGGGGCGTCGTAGACGTGCGTGAGCCCCTCCACCGCCGCGCCGACAGTGGTCGGCCGAGGGCTGTCGAACGGTACGAAGCGGCCGCTCAGGACCCATCGGCGGCTGGGGGGATAGGTGGGGGTGCCCCGGTAGGCGACGCGGAGTGGGTGATCCGGGCGCCGGGGACGGAGGATGTCGTGCCCACCCCGGCGGGCCACCTCCAGCACCCCACCGTCGATTCCCACTGTGACGCCGCCGCGCTCGGCGATCGGCCCGAACTCGTGCCGGCCTCGAATCGGCAGGTCGTCGACGACGAGCACCTCGTCAGCGTCGAGAGCCACAACGGGTCCGCTCTCGCCGGTGTGCCACTCCCCCGGCATGTCGGGAAATCGCTGCGGCGCCGAGGTGAGCCAGTGCAGACCGGTCACGGCGAGGAAGCCGTGCCTGTCGGCCCGAGCCTCCTCGTGGCGTCGGTGCCACTGCCGCCACTCCTCGTCGAACTGGGGCTGGGCGTCCGCGGCGGCGGGTGCTGGGGCGTCGTTGATCGTCACAGGTCCTCCTCGACGGGGTGCACCTCCGCGCTGGCGGGGTGCGGGGATACCGGTCGCGCGCGGCGGGCCAGCGGCGACGACCGGGCAGGCGAGGGCTGGAAAGCCCGTTCAGGCAGGGATGGGCGCGCCCGGACAGAGCTGCGCGGCGACCCGCATCAGGTCGACGACCCGGCGCGAGGTGAACATCCGAACGGGTGGCATGCGGTCGATTTTCCTACCAACAAGGTAGGATTTCAAGCCCCCAGGTCGGGCGAAGCGCCGCACGGCCACCGACCCTGCGTCGAGAGTGGACCTTGCCGGAGTACGATCCCGGGCGTACCGCTGTGGAGACCTCCAGCTGACGACCCCTCGATAGGAGCCAGGCATGGCCGGCCCGGACCCCGAACTCGCCGCGAAGCTTCAGCCCGACGTGCCGCACGCGGCACGGATCTGGAACTACTGGATGGGCGGCAAGGACAACTTCCAGTCCGACCGGGCGGCCGGTGACGCTGTCGCCGAGGTCTACCCGGAGATCGTCCTCATGGCGCAGCAGTCGCGCGTGTTCCTGGTGCGGGCCGTGCGTCACCTCGCGGCCGAGGCGGGCATCCGGCAGTTCCTGGACATCGGCACCGGCCTGCCCACCATGCAGAACACGCACGCGGTCGCCCAGGGCGTCGCGCCCGACTCGCGGATCGTCTACGTCGACAACGACCCGATGGTGCTGGTGCACGCGCGGGCGCTACTGGCCAGCACGACGTCGGAGGGTGTCACCACCTACGTCCCGGCCGACTACCACGACCCGGAGAAGATCCTCGCCGAGGCGGCAAAGACACTCGACTTCGACCAGCCCATCGCCGTCATGTACATGGGCGTGATGGGCTACGAGCCCGACCTGGACGTGGTGCGCTCGATCGTCGGACGCACGATGGACGCGGTGCCGTCCGGCTCGCACCTGGTGCTCTGGGACGGCACCAACACCAGCCCGGCGGTGGTCTCCGGCGCCGACCGGCTGGCGCAGAGCGGCGGAGTTCCGTACATCCTGCGCAGCCCGGAGGAGCTCGAGAGCTGCTTCGACGGACTGGTGATGGTGGAGCCGGGCCTGGTGCCGATCCCGCTGTGGCGACCCGAGGACTCCGACGCCGTCGGGATCGACGCCTACGGCGCTGTTGCCCGCAAGCCCTGACCGACACGACGTCCGCCCCGCTTTCGCCATCGCGTCGGAGCGGGGCGGCCGTCGTTCACCGCGCGCACGTCAGGGTCAGGCCGTCCGGCACCGCGCTGGTCGTCACGAGCAGACCGAACGTGGTAGCCCCGTCCAGCGCCAGCGTCCCGTTGTAGGAGGCGTTGCGCACTGTGACGTCGGAGCCGACCGTCTCGGCCACCCCACCCCAGGCCGTGTGGACCTGCTCGTCACCGGACCACCGCCAGGAGACGCGCCACTGGTCCAGCGGCAGCGTCCCGGTGTTGCGGACCGTGACCGTCGCGACGAATCCGCTGCCCCAGCGGGCATCGATCGTGGCCGTGGCGCGGCACGAGGTCAGCGAGGCGGTCCGGGCCGAGGCGATCACGTACGGGTCGCGTCGGCCGTCGACGTCGGTGAACCGGTACCAGTACTCCGTGTCGGGAGTGAGCCGGTCGATGGTCACCGAGCCGTAGCGCTCCGGCCCGGAGACGCCCTCGGCGACAGCGGCCCGCCACTGTTGGGCGTCCTCGCGGCTGGTGAAGAGGCTGACGGTCATCGGCGGGTCGTAGCCGCAGGGCGGGCGGAAGAATATCGAGTACGAGATGGTCAGGCTCGTGGTGGTGTTCCCGGTGACGCTGGCGCTGATCGGCAGGGCCGGCGGGCAGGCCGGCGTCGGCGTCGCTGACGGCGTCGGCGCGGGTGTCGCTTCGGCGGCGGTGGTCGTTCCGGTCCAGGCGGCCAGCGCCATGGTCGTGACAGTGAGGAACATGCGAAGCATCGGCACCTCCGTGGTCAGCGGGCACCGATGACCGAGGTGGTGGACGGTGCCGCGCTCGGGTTTCCGGTCGCCGACGAGGCTGCCCGGCACGGGTGACATGGTCACCTCGCGCGCCCCGTGGACCGGAGGAGATCTGGTGCGCGCTGGCTCCCCGAGCACGACCGAACCACAGCATGACAGTCGGTGAGCATTGATACAAGACGATCCCGATCCCGTCGAACATCGTCCGCCTTCTCGTCGCCGCACTGACACCCAATGGGCGCCCGAACCCCGAATGATCCATTGTGGTCTATTCATTCGGACACGGGAGCACACCATGCTCGACGCAAGCAGCACGACCCGGCGACCCCGGGGAGTGAGGGCACTGATCGCGGCAGGCGCGGCGACGGTGCTGGCGGTCACCGCGCTGGCCGCACCAACCCCCGCCGACGCCGCCGCCAGCCGGGCCGAGCTGGCCCTCCGCTGGGCACCCGTCCACTACCAGGACGTCGATGCCACCGGCAGCCACGCCCTGAGCGGTCAGTCGGACTACCTCACCCCTGTCGACTTCGACGGCGACCTGGACGGACGCGACAACTGGGACCGGGCTGGCCAGGCAGGCACCGCACTCGCCGCGCACGTGTACTACTCCGTCGTGGAGACGAGCACCCACTGGTACATCACGTACTTCTTCTTCCACCCCCGCGACTGGACCGACCACCCGTTCTTCGAGACCGAACACGAGAACGACGGTGAGGGCGCGCTGTTCGCGGTCGAGCGCGACGGCTCCACGTACGGCGTCCTCCGCTCGGCCGTCACTGTCGCGCACAGTGACTTCTTCTCCTACACGCCGGCCGGCAGCACCTGGACCAGCGGCGGCGAGAGCATCGACGGCACCCTGCGGTTCCAGGCGTCACCGCACGACACGTTCCAGCACCCGGTGACGGCGCAGGAGGCACAGGGCCACGGCCTCAAGGCACACCCGCAGTACGACATCAACGGCGACGGCCTGGTCTACTACCCGTCGACAGTCGCCGAGACGCCGAGCAGCAGCAACGACCGCGACGTGCGGTATCAGCTGATCGACATCTTCGCCGCCGGCGGCCTGTGGGCACAGCGGTCCAACGCGAGCCTCTTCGCCAGCCTGGGCACGTTCGCCGGTGACACGTCCGGCGACTGCGGCGTCGGCACCTGGAGCTGTTCGACCAACTCGGCCAACGCGCCCTGGGGCTGGGACGACGGCAACGACGCCCCCGCACGTGGCGAGATCGCCAGCGACCCGGCGAAACTGTCGGCCGCGTACTTCACAGTGCCGGCCGGTCTGGCCCGCACCTACAGCTACAACCCGTACGCCGGCGCGGCGGCGGCGCTCGCCGAGGCGGCGAGGACGGCTCCGCCGACCGTCGACTGATCTCTTCGTCTCCCCGGGGTCGGACCGTCCTGGCCCGTCACCGGGGAGACGAACCGACCCGCACCCGGTCGCTCTCGTTGTCGGAGAGGAAGGACGCCAGGGCCTGCCCCTGCTCGGTCACGGCGGCCTGGTCCGCTCGGGAGAAGCCGCGTAGTGGGTTGATGCTCACCGCGCCCGAGTCGACGCTCCAGGTCGCCGCGACCCGGCCGTCCACGAGCACCACGCGCTCGCCGGCCACCGAGAGGAGACGGTGCGCGTCGTCGATGATCCGGCTGCGGTCGTCGTAGCCGAGGATCGCGTTGTCGAACGCCGGCAGGAACCGCACCGGGGCGGGTGTCTCCGGGTCGGGGCGCGGCGCGTCGGGAAGGTCGATCAGCGTCCGGCCACGCTCGTCGCGGAAGGTCACCAACTCGTCCCGCATGGCGGTCACCGCGGCGGGCAGCCCGGCGAGGCCGCACCAGGCCCGCAGGTCCGCAGTGGCCGCCGGGCCGAACGCGGCCAGATAGCGGCGTACGAGCAGTTGGCCGACGGGATCGGCGCCCGCCGGGGTCGGCGGGGCGACCTCCCGGCCGAGCCATGCGGAGAGCAGGACGTAACGCGCGCCTCCCGTCGTCCGCCACAGCCCGCGTGGCGGCAGCTGTGTCATCGGGAGCAGCGCGACAGCGATCTCGCCCAGCGCCCGCGGCCCCGGCGTCGGCCAGCGCTCGCTGAGCGCCCGCCCGATCTCGGGCATCGAGCGGGGCTCACCGTCGGCCACCACCGCCCGCGCGGCAGCGGCGAGGTCGTCGAGGTCCACCCCGTCGAGCTCGCCGCGGTAGACCCCGAGCACGCGTTGGCGCAGCATGGCGTCGTGACGGGGTCGCCAGGCCACGGCGTCGTCGGCGACGAGCAGGTGGACGGTGCGGCGCATGAGGTGGGTACGCACCACGTGTCGCTGGGTCAGCAGGGTCGAGAGCACCGTCGGGTCGAACGCGCGCAGCCGCGACCACAGCCCGATGAACGGCTCCTGCGGCTCCTGGGCCTGTAGGCCACCGAGGTGGGCGACGGCGTCGAGCGCCGGCAGGTCGGCGCGGTCGAGCAGGAGCTGCCGGGCGAGCGTCGCGCGGTTGAGCGCCCGGGTGTCGAGAACGGTCATCGGGTCCCTTCGGTCGACCTCATTGTCCGACCCGGGGCCGACAGTCCGGGTGCCCGGCTTCTCGGGTACGCGAATTCGCCCCGTCCGGTGGCATCGGGCGGGGCGAATTCGAGTGGGTACACCTATCAGTGCTTGCCCACGAAGATCCCGATGCCGTTGGCGACCATTCGCTCCGTACCGTCGGACGGGCTGTTGCGGGCGGTGGCTGCGGTCTGGCCCGGCTCGCGGACGGCGACAGTGCTCGACCCGCCGCCGTCGAGGTTCACGGCGGCGTCCGCGCCGAGCGAGCGCATCAGGTCGGCCAGTTCGGCGATCGTGAACCCGGCGCTGGCCGGGGCGCGGCCGGCCAGGGCGACCAGGTACACGGTTCGCCCGTCGGGGCTGACGCCGGCCGCGCTGCGTACCGCGGCGGTCTTGGTGTCCAGGCCGGCCAGCGGCGCGCCGTCGCGCAGGATCGGCGCGCCACCGACCGCGAAGGTCAGCTTCGGCTTGCCGGCGGACTCGAGCTTCTCGCGCACCTGCACCCGGTCACCGACGGCGAGGTCGTCGAGCGCGTCCGCGCCGCCCTCCCGGCCGACCAGCACCTGCGTGTCGGCCGGGATGGTGCCCGCACCGGGCGTCGGGCCGACCGCTGTCACCACACCGTCGCGTACGGTCACCTCGTAGGTGTGGGTGCTGCACGGGTCGCTGCGGCTCGTGTCGGTGCCGCAGGTGGACCGGACCCGGGAGGTGGTCCCCCAGTCGGCGGTGAACAGGCCGACGCCGTCGACCGGGAGCGCGTACTGGTTGAGGCCGCCGAGCGCGATCGTGCCCTTCGTGCTGCGCACCTCGCCGTCCAGGCTCAGGGTGTCGACGCGCGCCTTGCCGTTCACGCCGACGCCGAACACGTCCCGGGTCGAGGTGCCCGGGGCCAGGCCGGGGCCGAAACGCTGCGCGGTCGGCACCGCGAACTTCAACTCCTCGCCGTCGGCGATCTCCGGACCGGACGACGAGTAGGTCGGGGTGACGCCGGCGTGCGTCTCACTGTTGTTGAAGAAGTCGCCGTTGACGCCGGCGACGGCACCCTGGTCGTTCGTCATGGAGGAGACGACCTGGCGCTGCGCGACAGCGGCGGGGTGCAGCAGGTCCAGGGAGACCTTGTTCTTCTTCAGGTCGGCCGTGAGCAGGTAACCGACGGTGACGCCCCGGGGCGTGCTCACCTGGAACGAGCCGTACGTGACGCCGGGGGCGAGCTGCGCGGTCGAGGTGATGGTGATCGGGGTGCCCGTCGCGGGTACCGTGGCGGTCGCGGCGTGGGCGACGCCGGCCGGCGTGACGAGCGCGGTGAGTCCCGCCGCGAGCAGCAGCGCCAGACGTGGGCGTACGAGGTGCGGTGCCCTCATTGCCGCTCCTTTCCTGGTGCGTCCCTGGCCTGGGCCGGGATGGTCGAGCCGGGCCGGCGGTTGACCGGACCGGCGATGATCTTCCTGGTCAGCCGATCACCCGGGGGTGAACACGGGAGGCTGCGGACGTGAACCGCCCGCACCGTCTTGATCAACTGCCGGAGCGGCCAGACCGGGTCGGCGCGTCCTCGGGGGTGCCAAAAAGTTTTGTGCACTTCCTACAACTGAGGGACGGTGGGTTCGGTGGTTGCGCCATAGCGCTGGCCGCCGCCACGCGGAAAGGTGATCACTGCTGGGAGGCCGTCGTCTTCCGGCACGCAGGTCGAGGTCTAGCTAAGGGGTTCTTCGGGTGTTCAACCGTGTCGCCATCGTCAACCGTGGTGAAGCCGCCATGCGGCTCATCCACGCGGTCCGCGAGCTGGCCGCGGAGACCGGCATCCCGCTCGAAACCGTGGCCCTCTACACCGATGTCGACCGCAACGCCACATTCGTCCGCGAAGCGGACATCGCCTACGATCTCGGTCCGGCGTCCGCCCGCCCGTACCTCAACCTGGCGGTGCTGGAGCGCGCCCTGGCCGAGACCGGGGCCGACGCCGCGTGGGTCGGCTGGGGCTTCGTCGCCGAGGATCCGGCGTTCGCCGAGCTGTGCGAGAAGATCGGCGTCACCTTCGTCGGGCCGAGCGCGGACGCCATGCGCCAACTCGGCGACAAGATCGGCTCGAAGCTGATCGCCGAGAAGGTCGGCGTGCCGGTCGCGCCGTGGAGCCGCGGCGCCGTCGAGACCCTGGACGCCGCACGTGCCTCGGCGGCCGAGGTCGGCTACCCGCTGATGCTGAAGGCGACCGCCGGCGGCGGCGGGCGCGGCATCCGCGTGATCAGGAACGAAGCCGAGCTGGTCGACGCGTACGAGCGCACCAGCCAGGAGGCGGCACGGGCGTTCGGCAGCGGCATCGTGTTCCTGGAGCGCCTGGTCACCGGGGCTCGGCACGTCGAGGTCCAGGTGATCGCCGACGGACAGGGCACCGCGTGGGCGCTCGGCGTCCGCGACTGCTCGGTGCAGCGACGCAACCAGAAGGTCATCGAGGAGTCGGCGTCGCCGGTGCTCGACCCGGCGCAGGCCGCCGAGCTGAAGACGTCGGCCGAGCGGCTGGCCGTGGCTGTCGGTTACCGGGGCGCGGCGACAGTCGAGTTCCTCTACCACCCCGGGGACCGGCTGTTCGCGTTCCTCGAGGTCAACACCCGCCTCCAGGTCGAGCACCCGATCACCGAGCTGACCACCGGGTTCGACCTGGTCAAGGCGCAGCTGCACGTCGCCGCCGGCGGGCGCCTAGACGGTGCGCCGCCGGCCGAGCGCGGGCACGCCATCGAGGCGCGGCTCAACGCCGAGGACCCCGACCGAGACTTCGCCCCGTCCCCCGGCCGCATCGCCCGGCTGGACCTGCCCAGTGGCCCCGGGATCCGGGTGGACACCGGCGTCAGCGAGGGTGACACCATCCCGGCCGACTTCGACTCGATGATCGCGAAGATCATCGCGTACGGCCGGGACCGCGACGAGGCGCTCGGCAAGCTGCGCCGGGCGATGGCGAACACCACGGTGATCATCGAAGGTGGGGCGACGAACAAGAGCTTCGTGCTCGACCTGCTCGACCAGCCCGAGGTGATCGACGCCAGCGCGGACACCGGCTGGATCGACCGCGTCCGCGGCGAGGGCCGCCTCGTCACCCACCGCCACTCCGCTGTCGCCCTGGCCGCCGCCGCCATCGAGGCGTACGAGGAGGAGGAGCGCGTCGAGCGGCAGCGGCTGCTGTCGACGGCGGCCGGCGGGCGCCCGCAGGTGCAGCACGCCAGCGGCCGACCGTTGGACCTCAAGCTGCGCGGCGTCGCTTACCGCACCCGGGTGGCACGGGTCGGCGCGCACCGGTTCCGGGTCGGCATCGAGACCGGCCCCGTCGTGCGCACCGCCGACGTCGAGCTGGACCGCTTCGACCGGCACACCGGTCAGATCGTCGTCAACGGCATCCGCTACCGCCTGCTCACCGGCACGTACGGGCCGACCCACCTGGTCGAGGTGGACGGCGTGACGCACCGGGTCAGCCGGGACGAGGGTGGCGTCCTGCGTTCCCCGATGCCCGCGCTGGTCGTCGCCACGCCGCTGGAGGTTGGCGCGGAGGTCGAGGCGGGCGCGCCGGTGCTGGTGCTGGAAGCGATGAAGATGGAGACGGTGCTGCGGGCGCCGTTCAAGGCGCGGCTCAAGGAGTGCGCCGTGTCGGTGGGCAGCCAGGTGGAGGCCGGTGCGCCGCTGCTGCGCCTGGAGCCGCTCGCGGACGACGCCGAGGAGACCACTGACGACCAGAGCACCGAGACCGTCGAACTGGACCTGCCCACCGCCGCCACGGACATCCCGGCGTACGAGCGCAGCAGGCGCGGCCAGGAGGACCTGCGAGGTCTGCTGCTCGGCTTCGACGTCGACCCGCACGACGACCGCCGGGTGCTCGACGACTACCTCACCGCGCGGCGGACGGCCACCGAAGCCGGTCAGCGGCCCCTGGCCGCCGAACTCGACCTCATCGAGGTGTTCGCCGATCTCGCCGAACTGAGCCGCAACCGGCCGACGGGCGAGGACGGCGGCGCCGCGCACGTGCACAGCGCCCGGGAGTACTTCCACACCTACCTGCAGAGCCTCGACGTCGAGCGGGCCGGGCTGCCGGAGGCGTTCCAGACCAGGCTCGGCAAGGCCCTCGGCCGGTACGGCGTCACCGACCTGGACCGCACCCCCGCCCTCGAAGCGGCCGTCTTCCGGATCTTCCTCGCCCAGCAGCGCGCCTCCGCGGACGCGCAGGTCGTCGCGGCGCTGCTGCGCGCGTGGCTGCGGGAGACCCCGCCGGACGAGACGCTGCGCGAACCGGCCGGCCTCGCGCTGGAGCGGCTGATCGCCGCGACGCAGGTCCGCTTCCCAGTGGTCGCGGACCTCGCCCGCGGCGTGGTGTTCGCCTGGTTCGCCCAGCCGCTGCTGCGCCGCAACCGCGCCCGCGTCTACGCCGAGGTCCGTGGGCACCTGCGGCACCTCGACGCGCACCCGGACGCCCCGGACCGCGCCGAGCGCATCGCCGAGATGGTGCGCAGCACCGAGCCGCTGGTCCGGCTGCTCGGCCAGCGGCTCGTCCGCGACCACCTCGACAACGCGGTCATGTTGGAGGTGCTGACCCGGCGGTACTACGGCAACCGGTCGCTCACCAGCGTGCGTACCCGCGAGGTCGCGGGCTGCACGTTCGTGGTCGCCGAGCGCGCCGACTCCAGCGTGGTCTCCGCCGCCGTCAGCTTCGACGCATTGGGCAGCGCCCTGCGGGGGCTGGCCGAGCTGGCCACCGGCGAGGACGCAGTGGACGCCGACATCTACCTCGGCTGGGAGAACCAGCCGGAGGACTTCGACGCGATGGCGGCCGCGCTGGCCGAGGTCATCGCCGCGCACCCGCTGCCGCCCCAGGTCCGTCGGGTCACCACCACCGTCGCGGGTCGCGGCGGAGCGGTGATGCACCACCACTTCACCTTCCGCCCGTCGGGCGACCAGTTGACCGAGGACCGGCTGATCCGTGGGCTGCACCCGTACATCGCGCAGCGGATGCAACTGGAGCGGCTGCACAAGTTCGACCTGACCCGGCTGCCGTCGTCGGACGAGGAGGTCTACCTCTTCCAGTGCGTGGCCCGGGAGAACCGCGCCGACGAGCGCCTCGTCGCGTTCGCACAGGTGCGTGACCTGACCGAGCTTCGCGAGCAGGACGGCCGCCTGGTCGCGCTGCCGACCACCGAGGACGCCATCGCCGCCTGCCTCGACTCGATCCGCCGCGCCCAGTCGCGGCGGCCGTCGAAGACGCGCTTCAACACCAACCGCATCGTGGTCTACGTGTGGCCGCCGAGCGAGCTGACCCGCGAGGAGATGGAGATGATCGCCGGGCGGGTCCGCCCGACGACAGCGGGCGCCGGCCTGGAGGAGATCCTGTTCATCGCGCGCCAGCGCGACCGCCGGACCGGCGAGCTGACCAAGATCGCCGTACGGATCTCGTTCGACGCCGCGGGCGGCGCCGAACTGGCCGTCGGGGAGCCGCCGGTCGAGCCGATCGAGCCGCTCGACGAGTACCGGCTCAAGGTGCTGCGGGCCAGCAGCCGCAACACCGTGTACCCGTACGAGCTGACCGGCCGGCTCGGCGACTTCGTCGAGCACGACCTCGACGACGACCACGCGTTGGTGCCGGTGGACCGGCCGAAGGGGCGCAACAGCGCCGCCATCGTCGCCGGGGTGGTCACGACGCCGACCGAGCGTTACCCCCAGGGTGTCACCCGGGTGGTGCTGCTCGGCGACCCGACGAAGTCGCTGGGCGCCCTGTCGGAGCCGGAGTGCCGGCGCGTGATCGCCGCACTGGACCTGGCCGAGCGGATGCAGGTGCCGCTGGAGTGGTGGGCGCTGTCCGCCGGGGCCCGGATCTCGATGACCTCCGGTACGGAGAACATGGACTGGGTGGCCGCGGCGCTCAAGCGGATCGTCGAGTTCACCCAGGCCGGCGGTGAGATCAACATCGTGGTCGCGGGCATCAACGTCGGCGCGCAGCCGTACTGGAACGCCGAGGCGACGATGCTCATGCACACCAAGGGCATCCTGGTGATGACGCCCGACTCGGCGATGGTGCTCACCGGCAAGCAGTCGCTCGACTTCTCCGGTGGTGTGTCCGCTGAGGACAACTTCGGCATCGGCGGCTACGACCGGGTGATGGGGCCGAACGGGCAGGCGCAGTACTGGGCGCCGAACCTGACGGCCGCACGAGACGTGGTGATGGCGCACTACGACCACACGTACGTCGCGCCCGGCGAGGACGCGCCCCGGCGGGCGGTCACCACCGACCCGACCGACCGCGACATCTCCGGGTTCCCGCACGACGTGGCCGGCAGCGCCTTCGCCACGGTCGGGGAGATCTTCTCCGTCGAGTCCAACCCGGACCGCAAGAAGCCGTTCGACATCCGTACGGTGATGCGGGCCCTCTCCGACCAGGACCACCCGGTGCTGGAGCGCTGGGCCGGCATGGCGGACGCGGACACCGCAGTCGTGCAGGACGTCCACCTCGGTGGCATCCCCGTCTGCCTGCTCGGCATCGAGTCCCGGTCGGTGCCCCGGCACGGCTTCCCGCCCACCGACGGCCCGGACACCTACACGGCGGGCACGCTGTTCCCCCGCTCGTCGAAGAAGGCCGCGCGGGCGATCAACGCGGCCAGCGGCAACCGGCCGCTCGTCGTGCTGGCGAACCTGTCCGGCTTCGACGGCTCGCCGGAGTCGATGCGCAAGCTGCAACTGGAGTACGGCGCCGAGATCGGCCGGGCGATCGTGAACTTCCAGGGGCCCATCGTCTTCTGCGTGATCTCGCGCTACCACGGCGGTGCGTTCGTGGTGTTCTCGAAGGCGCTGAACCCGAACATGACGGTGCTGGCGCTGGAGGGCTCGTTCGCCTCGGTGCTCGGTGGCGCACCCGCCGCCGCTGTGGTGTTCTCCGCCGACGTCAACGCTCGTACGGCAGCCGACTCGCGGGTACGGGACCTGGAGGCCCGCACCGCCGCCTCGGCCGGCACCGAACGGGCCGCGCTGACCGCGGAGCTCGACGAGCTGCGCTCGTCGGTGCGCGCGGAGAAACTCAGCGAGGTGGCCGCGGAGTTCGACCGGGTGCACAACATCCACCGCGCCGTCGAGGTCGGCTCGGTGGACGCCGTCATCCGCGCCGCCGAGCTGCGTCCGCGCATCATCGAGACCATCGAGGCCCGCCTGGGCTAGCGCGGCCGGAACGCCCGCACCACGTCAGCACCACCGGTCGTCGACCGGTGGTGCTGACGTATGGAAGGGGTGAGGTGCCCGGCGGTCTAGCTGAGCGCTGCGTTCAACGCGACGGCGACGGCGAGCCAGACGATGACGGTGCCGATACCGATACCGACCATGGCGAGCGCCTTGACGGCGGTCGTCATCCGGGTGTGGGCAACTGTCAGGTTCCCCCAGACGCCCAACGCCCCGACCAGCGCGCCCAGGATGCCGCCGACGGTGAACAGCAGGATCGGCAGCATAACCAGGATGCGCAGGAAGATCGGCATGGAGGGCCCGGTCCGGTGCTTGACACCGTTGACCTCCACTGTCGGGTAAGGGTCGGCGAGAACGTTGCGGACCGTGGCTTGAACGACACCACCGTCCACAGTCGGCAACGCGTAACGTCTGCCCGTCCTGGGGGCCGGCACTCCGCCGACGGTGACGGCGGGGTGGCCAAAGACTGCCTTGGTGTTGATGACGATCGGGCCAGCTACGCCGGCGACGTGGAGAGGTTCGGTGTTCACCGGCGTGATCATAGGAATCCCGGTACGCCCCGTCCATCCCGTTGACCAAGCGGGGGTGCCGCTCGCAGTCCTCGGGTCAGGTGGCGTGTCGGAGCAGCTCGTGGATGAGCGCCACCCCGTCGGCGTTGATGGCGACGCCAGGCGCCGTTCGAGGGCGGCCACCGGCCCGTCCGGTCCGTTCGGCGGCATGGCCGGGTCGACCTCCACCCTCAGCCGGTTCGTCGCCCGCGGCTCGGGTCGCTGTCGGCCTGCCAGGCGGCGACGAGATCCTCGCGCGCCCGGGCGACCCGGGAACGGATCGTGCCGACGGGGCACTGGCAGACGTCCGCCGCCTCGGCGTAGGACAGGCCGAGCACCTGGGTGGCGACGAACGCCTCGCGGCGCTCCGGGGTCAGCCCGGCGATCAACTGGTGCAGGGTCACGCCCTCGTCGGCACCGGCGGTGATCGCACCGGCGGCCTCGGCCGCCGCCTGCCAGTCCGGCACCGACGCCAGCCTCGGCCGGGCCACCGCCGTCCGGACGTGATCCACGGCGACGCGTCGGGCGATGGTGAACACCCAGGTACGGGCCGACGACCGGCCGGCGAAGCCGGGCAGGTTGCGAATCGCCCGTAGGAACGTCTCCTGGGTCAGGTCGTCGGCCTCTCCCGGCCCGGCCAGGTGCGACAGGAACCGCCAGACCTGGTCCTGTAGTGCCCGGACGAACGCCGTGGCGGCCTGCCGGTCACCCCGGCCCGCCTCCCGCGCCCACCGGGTCACCTGGTCGTCGTCAGCGACGCCGTTCCGCACAGACCACCGTCCTGTGTGCCACGGGCGCTCCTTCATGCCGAGATGCCGTCGTCGGAACGCCGCCGGTCGGCCGCGCACTCTGGTGGTCGCCGGCCGGTCCGGAAAAGTTCCCGAGGTTCCCACGTTCGACTGATCTCGCGGAGGTCCGAGGTGACCGGAACCGCTGCCGCTCAGCTCGGGACGGGCTGGTCCGCGCTCTCGCGTTCTCGCGGGACCACGAGGTCGGGCATGCTCCACGAGCGCCACAGCTTGCTATACCCGCCCCCGGCCCTGAGCAGTTCGGCGTGCGTGCCGTGCTCGGCGACGCGCCCCTGGTCGAGGACGACGATGCGGTCCGCGGTGGCCGCCTGGCTGAGTCGGTGGGCGACGATCAGCGTGGTACGGCCCTCGGTGGCCGCCACGGCGGCGCGGTCGAGGTCGCGTGCGCCGACGCTGCCCGCCTCGGCGGTGGCCTCGTCGAGGACAGCGACGGCCGGATCGGCGAGGACGAGGCGGGCCAGCGCGAGCTGTTGGGCCTGGGCCGAGGTGAGCTGCCGCCCACCCTCCCCCACCGCTGTGGCGAGGCCGTCGGGCAGGGTCCGCACCCACTCGGTGGCGCCGACGAGGTCGAGGGCGGCGGCGATCTCGGCGTCGGTGGCGTCCGGGTCGGCGAGGCGCAGGTCGTCGGCGAGCGGCCCGGCGAAGACGTGCACCTCCTGGCTGATCAGGGCGATCTCGCGACGTAGGCGGTGTTCGTCGAGCTGTGTCAGCGGCACGCCGCGCAGGGTCACCGCGCCGTCGGTGGGCGCGATGATGCCGGCGATGATGCCGGCGAGGGTGCTCTTGCCCGCGCCGCTCGCGCCGACCAGGGCGACGCGCTCCCCGGGGGCGAGACGCAGGCCGATGTCCCGCAGCACCACCGGCCCGTCGTCGTAGCGGTGCTGTCCGACGGTCACCTCCAGTGCCGCCGGTACGCCCCGATCGTGGCGGGTGGGCTCGGCGCCGGCGGGGGTCGCGGTGTCCGGGAGTGTGGTGACCCCGACGAGTCGGGCCAGGCTGGCCCCGGCCTGCAACACCGAGTCCGACTCGAACAGCAGCAGCCCGATGGGGTTGAAGAGGCGGTGGAAGTAGAGGGCGGCAGTGGTGGCGGCGCCGACGGTGGCCAGGTCACCGCGGACCAGCAGGAAGCCGGCGAGCAGGACGGCGGCGAGCCCCACGAATTCGGAGCGGTTGATGCGCAGGCCGAAGCGGGTGTAGAGACCGAAGATCTCCAGCGACAGGTCGCGGGCGACGCCGGAGCGCTCCGCGATCCGCGCGACGTGGGCGTCCTCCATCCGGTAGGCGCGCACTGTCGCCGCGCCCCGCAGCGCCTCGGCCGTCGCCTGCGCGCGCTCGCCCGTCGCCACCCGCTCGCGGGCGTAGTACGGCACCGACCGCTTGAGGTACCAGCGCAGCGCCACCGCGTACGCCGGGGCCGCGACCAACCCGGCGATGCCGAGCCGCCAGTCGAGGGCGAACAGGCCCGCCGCGGTCAGCACGACGGACAGCAGCGCGCCGAGGAAGGCGGGACCGCTGGTGGCGATCACATTCGTCACCACTGCCACGTCGTCGCCGGCGCGGGCCACCAGGTCCCCGGTCCCGGCCCGCTCCAGGGTCGCCGAGGGCAGGTGCAGGGCCCGGTCGAGGACCCGCTCCCGGAGTCGGGCCAGCACTGTCTCGCCGAGTCGCGCGGCGACGGCCGCTCCGACCGCGGTGAGGAGCCCCGCGAGCACGGCGGCGCCAGCGATCACGCCGGCCCAGGCGATCACCCGAGCCGTGTCGGTCCCGGCGATGACGTCGTCGACGAGGCCGCCGAGGACCCAGGGGGCGACCAGCCCGGTCGCGGCGGCGGCGATCAGCAACGTGCCGGCGACGGCGCTGAGCCCCGGCAGGAGCGCCAGCTCGGTTCGGAGGGCGACCCAGGTCTGCCGGCCGGTGGCCGTTGGCAGCAGGTGCCGGGTGATCGGCTCGGACGTCATCGCAGGGTTTCCTCCCGGTAGCGGGCGTCGCTGGCGAGCAACCGCTCGTGCGGGCCCTCGGCGACGACCCGTCCCCGGTCGATCACCGCGACCCGGTCGGTGATCCGCAGCAGCGCCGGGCTGGTGGTGATCACAACAGTGCCGCGGGTGCCCGCCCCGCGAGCCTCGGCCAGCCTGGTGGCGAGCAACCCCTCGGTCACCGCGTCGACAGCCGTGGTGGGGTTGTGCAGCACCAGCACGGGCGGGTCGGCGACGAGCGCCCTAGCCAGCCCGATCCGCTGCCGCTGCCCACCGGAGAGGTTCGCCCCGCGTTCGGTGAGCAGACGGTCGAACCCGTGCGGGTGGGCGGCAAGCACGTCCTCGGCTGCGGCGGCCCGCACGGCGGCGCGCAGCACCTCGTCGTCGACGGAGGCGCCGGCGCTGAGGTTGGCGCGCAGCGTCCCCTCGAACAGCGCCACGTCATGCTGCTCGACCAGGACCACGGCGCGCGCGACGTCGATGTGCAGCTCGTCGGCGGGCACACCGTCGACCCGGACCGTACCCCGGTGGTCCGCGCGGGGCACCCGACCGGCCAGCAGCGCGACCAGCGCCTCGGCCTCGCTCGGGTCGTAGGCGAGCACGCCCAGGATCTCACCGGCGCCGACGCGCAGGCTGACGTCGTCGAGGCCCGCGTACGAGACCCCGTCGAGGGTGAGCCGGGACGGGCTCGGGGCGGGCGGGCCTGCGTCACCCGGCTGGACGACCGGCGCGGCGCCGAGGACCCGGGCGACCCGCCCCGCTGAGGCTCGGGCCATGGCGAACAACTGGACGCAGTACCCGAGCGTCTGCACCGGCTCGGCGATGAACTGGGCCAGCCCGACCACGGCGACGAGCTCGCCGATGGTGAGCCGGCCCTGAAGCGCGAGCCAACCGGCGACTCCGGCGACCGTCGCGAGGAAGAGGCCGTTGACAGTGGTGGTGAGCCCGAGGTGCAGACCCTTTGTGGTGGCGGCGCGCAGTGTGACGTCGAGCGCGTGCCGGCTGGCTCCCGCGTACCGGCGGGCGGCGTGGTCCTGTGCGCCGATGCCGCGCAGCACGCGCAGGCCGCTGACGAGGTCGACGGCGAGGGCAGTCGTGGCGGCGAGCGCCTCCTGCTGCGACGTGCTGCGCCGGGTGAGCAGCGGCGCCATCCGCTGGAGGGCGACGACCAGCAGGGGTACGCCGATGAGCACCCCGAGGCCGAGAGGAATGTCGACGACGAGCAGCGCGACGGCCGCGACCACGATGGCGGTGAGCGCCGCGGCGGTGAGTCCCGCGACCCGCACGACGAGCGCGGACAGCTCGGCGTCGGAGGCCGTCACGGACAGCAGTTCGCCGTCGCGCATGCCCGACCGGCGTCCGCGCGGGTCGAGGGCGCTGCGGACGATCTCGACCCGGGTGGCGTGCGCCTCGTGTTCGACGGCGGCGAACGCCAGTCGTGCGCCGGACCGGTAGGCGAAGGCGAGCACTGTGAACAGGGCGGCCAGGCCGGCCAGCGAGAGCAGCAGGGCGCGTACGTCCCCGGTGGCCACCGCGCGGTCGATGACCACGCCGATGGCCACCGGGACGAGGGCTTCGGTGGCCTGGTGGGTGCAGAGCAGCGCGATGCCGGCGGCCACCCGGGCGCGCTGTCGACGCAGCGCGCGACGGAGCACCACGCCACCGGTGGTCTCGGCGACTGTCATGCTCGGATCGATGAGGGCACGGCGACGGACTCCACTACGATTAGGGCAGGCTAACCTAACATGCCCCCGGGGTGGGATCGGACGCGCGGTCCCGGTGCTCCCCCACCGGCATCGCAGCGGGCAGACCAAGACCCATGACGGCCGCCGCGACCAGGGCTTCCGGGGGCAGCGAGACATCGAGTACGAGCACCGACTCGTCCGGCTCGGCCGGTTCCAGCGTGGCGAGCTGCGACCCCAACAGACTGGCCGGCATGTAGTGCCCCTCGCGGCGGGCCAACCGGGCTCGGATGATCTCCGCCGGCCCGTCCAGGTGCACGAAGTCCACACGCAGCGGGCCCTGACGGAGCACGTCCCGGTACGACCGCTTCAACGCCGAGCAGGCCAGCACCGTCGAGCGGCCCTCCGCGCCGCGATCGGCGATCCACCCGGCGATGTCCCGCAGCCACGGCCACCGGGTGGTGTCGTCCAGCGGTACGCCGGAGCGCATCCGCGCCACGTTCTGCGGGGAGTGGAACTCGTCGGCCTCGGCGAACGTCAGCCCGGCCGCCGCGCCGATCCCGCGCGCCACAGTGGTCTTGCCGGCCCCGGAGACGCCCATCACCACTACGTGCCGGGTGGGCCGGGCGCCACGCCGCTCACCAGTCATGAACCGTGCCGTCCTTGAGCCGGTTGAACGGCAGGTACGCCGGCTCGTACGGGAATCGCGCCGCCGCCTCCTCGTCGAGCTCCACCCCCAGCCCCGGTTGGTCGCCCGGGTGCAGGTAGCCGTCGGTGAAGGTGAACGACTGCCGGAACACCTCGTTGGCCAGCGGGGTGTGCTTCATGTACTCCTGGATCCCGAAGTTGTGGATGGCCAGGTCCAGGTGCAGCGCCGCGGCCATGCCCACCGGGGAGATGTCGGTGGGGCCGTGGATGCCGGACTTGATCTGGTACTGGGCGGCGAAGTCGAGCAGCTTACGCATGGCGGTGATGCCGCCGGTGTGGGTGACAGCGGACCGGACGTAGTCGATCAGCTGCTCCCGGATCAGGGTCTGGTAGTCCCAGACGGTGTTGAAGACCTCACCGATGGCCAGCGGGGTGGTGGTGTGCTGGCGGACCAGCCGCAGCGCCTCCTGGTTCTCGGCCGGGGTGCAGTCCTCCAGCCAGAACAGGTCGTACGGTTCGAGGGCCTTGCCGAGCTTGGCGGCCTGGATGGGGGTCATCCGGTGGTGACCGTCGTGCAGCAGCGGCAACTCCGGGCCGAACTCACCGCGCACCGCCTCGAAGACCGACGGCAGGTGGCGCAGGTACGCGCGGGTGTCCCAGTCCTCCTCGGCGGGCAGCGGGGTGCGCTGCGCGGGCTCGTAGTCGTAACGCTGGCCGGTGGCGCTGGGCTGCGCGGCCACGCCGTAGACGGCGTTGATCCCTGGCACCGCGGTCTGCACCCGGATCGACCGGAAGCCCTCGTCGAGGTGGCGGCGGATCGAGTCGAACAGCTCGGGGATGTCCCGCCCGGACGCGTGCCCGTACGCCATGATGCCGGTGCGCGACGCGCCGCCCAGCAGTTGGTACAGCGGCATGCCGGCAGCCTTCGCCTTGATATCCCAGAGCGCGACGTCCACCGCGGCGATGGCCGCCATGGTGACCGGGCCGCGCCGCCAGTACGCCGACCGGTACAGGAACTGCCAGGTGTCCTCGATCCGGTGCGGGTCCCGTCCCATCAGCAGCGGGGCGACGTGGTCGCGCAGGTACGAGGCGACGGAGAGCTCGCGGCCGTTGAGCGTGGCGTCGCCCAGACCGGTGATGCCCTCATCAGTGGTGATCTTGAGGGTGACGAAGTTCCGGTCGGGGCTGGTCACGATGATGTCTGCTGCGACGATCTTCACGGGGTGCCTTTCGTTCTCGCGGTCGGGGTCTCACCACTCCGCGTAGGAGCCGTCGGGGTGCCGCCAGGTCGGGCTGCGCCAGGCGTGCCCGCGCTTGTCGGCGGTCCGCACGGCGTGTTCGTCGATCTCGATGCCGAGACCGGGCGCTGTCAACCGCTGCACGTACCCGTCGACGAAGGTCAGCGGGGTCTGGTCGAGGCAGTAGTCGAGCACCTCGGCGCCCTGGTTGTAGTGGATGCCGATGCTCTGCTCCTGGATCAGGAAGTTGGGTGTGGCGAAGCCGACCTGGAGGCAGGCGGCGAGGGCGATCGGCCCGAGCGGGCAGTGCGGGGCGAGCTGCACGTCGTACACCTCGGCCAACGTGGCGATCTTGCGAACCTCGGTGATGCCGCCGGCATGCGCGAGATCCGGCTGGGCCACGGCGATGCCGGCCTGCAACACGGGCAGGAACTCCTGCCGGCTGTAGAGCCGCTCCCCCGTCGAGACGGGGGTGGTGGTGCAGCGGACGACCTCACCGATCAGGTGCGAGTTCTCCGGCACCACCGGTTCTTCCAGGAAGAACGGCCGGTACGGCTCCAGCAGCGGGGCGACCCTCCGGACGTTGGCGAGGGTGAACCGACCGTGGAAGTCGACAGCGACGTCGCGCTCGTCGCCGAGGACCTCGCGGGCGACGGCCACCCGCTGCACCACAGCGTCGAGGTCGGCGACCGAGGCGAGCGCGCCCATCCGCCCGGACGCGTTCATCTTCACAGCGGTCAGGCCCGCCTCGATCCGGGCGCTGATCTGGTCGCGGATCTCGGCGGGCTCGTCACCACCGATCCAGCCGTAGACCCGGATCCGGTCCCGGACCGGCCCACCGAGGAGCTGGTGCACGGGAGCGCCGTAGTGCTTGCCGGCGATGTCCCACAGCGCCTGGTCCAGACCGGACACCGCGCTGGCCAGGATCGGGCCGCCCCGGTAGAAGGAGCCCTTGGTCAGCACCTGCCAGTGGTCCTCGATGCGCAGCGCGTCCCGACCCGTGAGCAGCTCGCTGAGTTGGTGGACGGCCGTACGCACGGTCTCGGAGCTGCCCTCGCAGGTCGCCTCGCCCCAGCCGACGATGCCGGACTCCGTCTCGATCCGGACGAACAGCCAGCGGGGCGCGACCAGGAACGTCTCCACCTTCGCGATCGTCGTCATGTCCCGGTCAGCCCTTCGTGGCACCGGCGGTGAGGCCGGAGACGACGTACTTCTGCACGAACAGGGCGATCAGCATGATCGGCAGGGTGACCACTGTCGCGGCGGCCATCAGGCCACCCCAGTCGATGCTGGCGTAGCCGACGAAGTCGAAGATCGCGACCGGGAGCGTCTTGGTGTCGGAGCCGGAGAGCACCAGGGCGAACATGAAGTTGTTCCAGGAGAAGATGAAGGAGAGGATGCCGGCGGTCGCGACGCCGGGCACCGACAGCGGCAGGGTGATCCGCCGGAACGCGCCGATGTGGGTCAGCCCGTCGACCAGCGCGGCCTCTTCCAACTCGGTCGGCAGGCCGTCGAAGTAACCCATCATGATGTAGACGATCAGCGGCAGCGACACGAACATGTGGCTCAGGATCAGCACCGTGAAGCCGCCGACCATCTTCAGGTTCGAGAAGACGTAGTACCAGGGCACCAGGAGCGAGACGCCGGGGATGACCCGGGCCATGAGCACGACGAGCGCGGACTTCTTCATGCTGAACCGGCTCATCGAGTACGCGGCGGGCACCCCGAGCAGGAGCGAGAGCGTGGTGGCCGCGAACGCCACCCAGAGGCTGTTGCCGATGAACTCGAGGTAGTTCGCCTGCTGGAGAACTGTCTCGTAGTTCTTCAGGCTGGGCGAGAAGACGAACGCCTTGGCCGTGTCGTAGATGTCCACGTTGGTCTTGAACGACGCGGCGATCATCCACAGCAGGGGCGCCATCAGCGCGAACACCACGACGACGAGAGCCGAGTTGCGGAACACCCGGTACGGCTTGCTCGGCTTCATCGGCCCAGCCCCTTCTTGCGATAGGTGAGGGCCCACATCACCCCGATGATGATCAGGAAGAAGATGATGAGGACCGTCGACGAGACGCCGTAGTCGTTGTAGTCGAAGCTGAGGCCGTACGCGTACACGTTGAGGGTCTCGACCTCGTGGAAGGAACCGCCGCCGCGTCCCTTGGTGGCGTAGAGGATGTCGAACGTCTTCAGCGCGTCGATACCGCGCAGCAGGATGGCGACGATCACCGTGGGCATCAGCAGCGGGAGCGTCACGTGCCGGAACCGCTGCCAACTGCTGGCGCCGTCGATCCGGGCCGCCTCCTGGGGCTCGTCGGAGAGCGAGGTGAGCCCGGCGAGCAGGATCAGCACGACCATCGGCGTCCACTGCCAGATGTCGATGAACATCGTCGTCGGCAGGGCCGAGTGCTGCCCAGCCAGCCAGGGTTGGGGGCCGACGCCGATCCAGCCGAGCAGTTGGTTCGCCATCCCGATGTTGGGGTCGAAGATCAGGCGCCACATCATGCCGACCGCCACCGGAGTGGCCACCAGCGGCAGGAGGATCGCGACCCGGACCCACTTCTCACCGCGGAAGGGCCGCCACAGCAGCAGGGCGATCGCCATGCCGAGAATGACCTCGAAGAACAGCACGACGCCGGTGAAGAGGACCGTACGCCAGACCGCCGGCCAGAACCGGTCGGTGTCGGTGAGCACGTCGAGGTAGTTCTGGAAGCCGATGAACTCGGACTCGGCGCGTACCGAACCCTCGGCGTCGGTCAGGCTCAGGTACCCGGTCCACGCCACCGGAAAGATGATCAGCACGGCGACGAACGCCATGGCGGGCGCCGCGAAGAGCCACTTTCGGTGTTCGTTGGCCCAACGCGACCAGGCCGACGTCGTGTCCACTGACGCCGCGGGGGCCTCGGGCGAATCGGTACGGGGGGTGAGAACGGCTGACATTGAGATCTCCGGGTTGGAGGGGTCAGGTCCCGGCGAGGCGGCGGAGCCGGTCGGCCCCGCCGCCCTGCTCGTCGGTTACTTCGCCTCGTCGTCGAGGAACTTCTGGAACGCCGCGTTCGCCGCGTCCGCGGAACTGGCGGCGTCCTTGCCGGTGATCGCGTCGACGATCGGCTGGCCGACGATCTCCCGCGCCTGGGCCACCTTGACCACCAGCGGGCGGTCGTGCCCGACCCCGTTGGCGGTGCTGACCGTGTTGGCCTCGGCGAGGTCCTTCGGGTAGGAGGCGGTACCCGCCGGGTTCGCCCAGACCGAGGCGCGGGCACCGGGTACGCCGGCGGTCTGCTGCGCCAGCGCCTGCTCCTTGCCGGCGGCCCACTGGATGAACTTCCAGGCGTTGTCCTTGTTCTCCGAGCTGTCGTTCACGCCGAGCGCCCAGGACGGGATGTTGTACGGCTTCGATCCGGCGGGGCCGGCCGGGAAGGCGGCGAAGCCGACGGAGTCGACGACCTTGGACTTGGTCGGGTCGGTGGCGTTCTTGTAGAGCGAGTTGGCCTCGGTGTAGAAGGCGGCCTTGCCCTGCGTGAAGATCGCCATCGCTTCGGACCAGCTCATGTCGGTGCTGATGTTCTCCGGGCCGTGGTCCTTGAGCAGACCGCCGTAGTAGGCGTACGCCTGCTTGGCCTGCTCGGTGTTGACAGTGGCCTTCCCGCTGGCGTCCACGAAGTCGCCGCCGAAGCTGAAGAGGAAGCTGGAGAACTGCGTGACCGCGGCGGCCTTGCCGGTACGAGCGACGAAGCCGGCGACGCCCGGGTTGTCGGCCTCGATCTTCGCGGCCTGCGCCTTGAGCTCGTCGAGGGTCTTGGGCGGCGCGGTGAAGCCGGACTTCGTCAGCAGGTCCTTGCGGTAGTAGAGGACCTCCTGCTCGGTGATGATCGGCAGCCCGACGACCTTGTCCTCATAGGTCGTCGCCTGTACCGGCCCGGCCTGGAAGTCACCGAACTCGAAGGCGCTGTCGGACTTGACCTTCTCGCTCAGGTCGGCGAGGTACTTGTTCTTGCCGAACAGCTTCCCCTCCTGGAGGGGCCGGTACATCATCACGTCGAGGTCGTCGGACCCGGCGTTCAGCTTGACGTTGTACTGGTCGGAGAGCTGGTCCTCACCGAGCTGGGTGACTTCGACCTTCAGGCCGGACTGCTTCTCGAACTCCGGCAGGACCTTCTTGATGTTCTCTGTCCACACGTGGTTGACCAGTGTCACGCGAACGGTCTTCGAACCCTCGCCGCCGTCGTCGCCGCCGCAGGCGGTCAGGCCCATGGCGGCGACCACAGCCAGAGAAGTGCCGATTATCGATCGACGTCGCACGCTTGTCTCTCCTTCTGTCGTGGCCGCCGCCCCGGTGGGAGCCGCTACCTCGGCGTTACATCCGCTTAACATCCGGATGCTAGGCCGAAAAAGCTGATTACCTCAAGAGGTAGATGCAAATGATATGATCTTTGAGTGGAACCGTCCTCACCAGAGGTTGCAGCCGCTCCGGCCCGCCCCGCCGAGTCCGGGCTGCACGCGCGCGTCCTCGAACACCTCGGCACCGCCATCTGCGGCGGCGAGCTGGCACCCGGATCGGTCCTCAACATCGACGAGCTGGTCGACCGGTACGCCGTGTCCCGCTCGGTGGTCCGCGAGGTGCTACGGGTGCTGGCCTCGATGGGATTCATCGAGGCGCGCCGACGGGTAGGTGTGATGATCCGACCGGCGAGCGCCTGGAACGTCTTCGACCCGCAGGTGATCCGTTGGCGTCTCGCCTCGGCCGGCCGGATGGCCCAGCTCCGCTCGATCACCGAGCTGCGCACCGCAGTCGAGCCGCACGCGGCCTACCTGGCCGCCAGCCGGATCGGCCGTGACGAGGCGAGCGACCTCGTCGGGCTGGCCGCGAAGATGTGGGCCGCCGGCGAGGCCGGCGACGAGGAGCGCTTCCTGCACCTCGACATCGAGTTTCACCGGCGCGTCCTGCTCGCCTCCGGCAACGAGATGTTCGTCCGGCTCCAGGAACTGGTCGCGGAGGTGCTCACCGGCCGGCACAAGCACCACCTCATGCCGCACCACCCGCACGAGCAGGCCCTCCAGATGCACGCCGACGTCGCCCAGGCGATCCAGCGGCGCGACGGGGAACGTGCCCGGCGGGCGATGGTGCAGCTGATGGAGCAGGCCTTCGACGAGATGAAGTCGCTGTGGGAGCAGACCGGCGAGCCCGACCGCGGGGCGACCAGTCGCTGACCGGTCGCCCCGATGATCGACTTCAGGGGCTACGCCTCAGCGGACCACGCCGATACCCGTGAACGACCTGTCGTACTCGGTGAACGACCGGTTCGTGTACGGCGCGTAGATCCAGGTCCGCAGCGAGTTGGCGGCGGTGTCGACCTCGACCAGGCGTACCGGGTTGGTGCTGTTGGAGTGGAACGTCTGGAGGAACGAGTAGATCTTGTTTCCGTTGACCCCGGTGTCGACCCGGTTGGCGGCGATGCCCGTGTGACCGGAGAAGACGAACCGGATGTTGGCGTACTGCTTGACCAGATTGTCGAAGAGGTACTGCGGGCTCGTCGCGCCGTACCCGGCGCTCTGCTCGATGGCGCCGTTGCCGTCGATGTAGTCGTGGGTGACGACGATGACGTTGTGCCGGGGGTTGGCGGCGACGACGCTCCTGGCCCAGTTCACGGCCGCGACCCGGGGCCAGAGTTCCAGGGTCAGCACCATCCACTGCACGCCACCGGCAGTGAAGGTCGAGTACGAGTTGTCGACCTTGCCGGCCTCGAACTGCCCCCGGACCGCGCGGTACTGGCTGACTGTGAAGTACTGGTTGAACACGCTGGTGTCGCGGATGAGTTCGCGGGTGCGGGCGGGGTCGCGGGCGGAACCGCCGACGCCGGTGGCCTGGGTGTCGTGGTTGCCGAGAGCCAACGCGTACGGGATGGCGGCGTTCTCGATCGGCCGCATCGCGTTACGGGCGATGACGTACTGCGCGTGGTCCGGGGTGTCCCAGTTGACCACGTCTCCGGAGGAGGTCACGAAGCGCAGGTCCAGCGCGGACCGGTTCTGCACCAGCCAGTTCGTGCGGTTGAGGAACCGGGCGTCCGAGCTGTTGAGCACCTCCTGCTGGGTGTCCGGCAGGACGGCGAAGCTGAACTTCGGGTCGATGGCGCTCGCGGTCTCCATCCGCGCGGACGCGATGTGGACGTTGCGGTCGCAGGAGTCGGCCCGGAAGTCGTTGACGAGCTGGATCCGCACCGTGTGCTGGCCGGCGCCGACCGCCGCGCCGACCGGATAGGTGCCGTAACTGGTCGCGCTGACGATCGTGGTCTGGCCGACGTTGACACCGTCGACAGTCACCTGGACGGTGGGCCAGCCCTGGCAGTTGTCCCCGATGGCCCCGATCAACACTCGACCGGAGCCGCTGACGCTGGTGCTGGCGTAGCTGGAGTTGCCCCAGAGCGAGGCGTGCGTGCCGGAGGCGGGCACCGGGGTGCCGGTCGCCGTACGGATCGCACCGTCCACGACGGTGAACGGGGAGGGCTCGGCGGCGCTCGCGGTGCTGCCGGCGAACGCTCCCCCCGCGACGACGACAACTGTCGCCACGGCCATCGCCACGATCGTGGACCCTGATCTCCTGATTCGCACCGCTGATCCTCCCTTGTCGGCGTACGCCCAGAAGCTGGGCATTCGTAGCCTAGGAGGAATCGGGACGACACATGTGAATACTTAACGGCCATCCTGCGTACCCGAGTTGTACTCTCCGAACAGCTGAGCCGACCCTGGGGTGAGTGGCCACCAGAGTGACCACCCACCCGCTCACGGCAGACTGTCAGCGTCAGTCGCTCCGGGCACTGAGGCTCCGTGCCAGGGCCGGGATCATCACCGCCGCGGCGACGAGGTGTAGCCCGAGAAGGGCGGTGACGGTGGCCGCGTTCGCCCCCGAGATGAGGGCCGGGACCAGCGAGAGCGCTGTCAGCGCCACTGCCGTCCAGACGAACCGGTCGGCGGGCCGAGCGCTCCACCGGAGCAGAGCCACGGCGATGACGACTCCCACTACCGAGAAGAAGCCGGTCACCACGGCGAACCCGGACAGCGGAATCGTCTCGCCACCGTCGGGGATCTCGAAGTCGACGCCGGCGGCCCGGGCCAGCGCGGCGGCGAGGGTGGTGCTCACCATCGCCGCGAGCGTGGCAGTCAGGCCGGTGCCGGCGAGCCCCCGGAATCGGTGGATGTGGCTGGGTCGGTCCGATGCCGGGCCGGCAATGATCTCGGTGTCCTTCATGCTGTTCATGTCGTCTCCCTCATACGGAGGCTGGCGTACGGGATGTGTTGACTGGCGTGTGACGGCACCGGGCGTGAAGACACGCACCCTCGCCGTACGACGGCCGGGGTTGCGCAGCGCGCGGACGCCGGTGCCGCGCAGCCAGAACCCGGCATCGCGCCCGAGGACCGGCCCGGGTTCTCCGTCGCGCAGCTCCAGCTGCACCCGCCCACTGGTGACGACACCGAATGCGTCGTACCACTGCTCGGTGGCCACCGCGGCACGCGCGCCACCGCGCAGCGTGAGCGTCCACACCGGACTACTCCGTGCCGTCCGCCGGCAGGCGCTCCGGCAGCCCGAGCCGCGGGAACTGATCGTCGTGGAAGATGAAGACCTCGGTGATGACGCCGCCGGTGATGCGCAGGACGTCGATCGTCAGCGGCAGGTACGCGCCCTCCTGCTCCCGCCAGTGGTAGAACGCGACGGCGGGCTGGCGGTTCACCGAGGTGGGGACCGCGCGCAGGCCCGTCATGCCATCGAAGCCATCCTCGACCCAGCTGTTCACCACCGCGTCGCGGCCGACGTACAGGCCCGGCGTGGGTGGCATCGAGCAGCGGACGTCGTCCCGCAGCATGCCAGCGAGCACGTCAACGTTCGTGGCCACGCTGGCGTCGGTGAAGCGGCGCACCAGCTCGCGCGTGCCGGCGTCCTCCTCGCCGCCGGTCCAGTCCTGCCGCTCGGCGGGCAGGTGCTCCCGCATCCCGGCGCGAGCCCGCTGCAGGGCACTGTTTACCGAGTTGACCGAGTCCCCGAGCAGCTCCGCGACGTCCTTCGCCGGCCAACCGAGCACGTCCCGCAGGATCAACACGGCCCGCGGACGCGGCGCGAGATGCTGGACCGCCACCAGGTACGCCAGCTCGATCGTCTCCCGCGCGACGGCGACGGTCTCCGGCTCGTCCGCGTCGCCCGCGGGCAGCTCGTCGAGCAGCCGGTCCGGGTAGGGCTGCAACCACAGCACCTCGCCGCCGGTCGCCGGCTCCGGGCGACGCTTGGCGAGCAGGTCCAGGCAGGCGTTGGTGGCGATCCGGTACAGCCAGGCCCGGAACGTCGACCGCCCCTCGAACGTCTCCCGCCGCCGCCAGGCACGCAGGAACGTCTCCTGCACAGCGTCCTCGGCGTCCTCGAACGACCCGAGCATCCGGTAGCAGTGCACGTGCAGTTCCCGCCGGTGCCGCTGCGCCAGGCCCGAGAACGCCGGCTCGTCGACCTCGCTCAGACCGCTCACGCCCAGCTCCTCCAGCCGCGTGTCCGCACTCATCACGTCATCCTTCCGCCTCGTCATGTCCTGTCCTAGGTATGACGGGCGCGGCCGCGACAACTCATCACTCGGGTGTGATCGAGTTGGTGAGTGGCGGCCGTACTGATCCGACGGCAGCTGGCCTCACCGACCCGCACGGTCGTCGTCGTGGGGCGGACGCCCTGACCAGCGTGATGACTCACAGACATCTTTATGCCGGTGAGTCATCACGCTCGCGGGCGCATCCGCCTCTCGGCGGACCGGTGAGGCGCGAGCGTGGTCCTACTGGGCCGTGCCGCCACCCGATCGACCCGCACCGGTGGCGGAGGGCCGGTGCGCGATGCGGGGCGCCCGCACGGCGGAGGCGTTGCCGGCGCCGGGGCGGTAGTCCCGTGCCGCGCTGGCCACCATCTCGTCGGCATCGCGAGCGAGCGACTGCCGGATGTGCGGCGGAACGAAATCGGACGTCGCCATCGCCAGTCGGACCTGCACCGAGCGGTCGTCGACCAGGCGGGCCAGATCCGCCTCGTCCAGCTCGACGGCCCGCACCAGCGCGGCCCGGACGTCGACCACCGGGTCCGCGGCGAGCGCGCTGCGCTGCTCGGCGGTGGTCCGCGGGTTGCGGGCAACCCCCTTGCGTACGCGTGCGGTGCGATCGGCCAGCAGGGCGGTGATCACGTCGGGGTCGTGGGTGTGCGTGGCGAGTCGTTCCCGTACCTCGGGTGAGACGTCGTCGATCAGCTTGGCGGCCAGCTCCGGCTCCAGCTCACGACTCTCCGCGAGGAGACCGCGAAGCTCCTTGTCCGAGGTCTGCGACATGACCTGGCGAATCGACTCGTCACAGGCCGGGTTGCCGGCGACCGCCCAGCGGACCCACCGGTCGGCGTCCTTGACCAGGCGCATGAGATTGGCGATCGAGGTGGAAGGGTTTCGCGCCACGGCCTCCCGGACCTGACGATCATGGTCGCGGGTGAGCGGTCGCAGGGCCTGCGCGGGTGCGTCGGCCCGTGAGGCGACCGCCTTGCGGACCAGCTCCGATGGGTCGGACGCGAGGTCGATAAGGGTCATTTGTGGCGTTGTGGGGTCCTGAGCGAGGGCGAGCCGAGCGTCAGCGCTGCCACCGATCGGACGGTGGGCGGTGGTGCCGGACTCGCTGTGACTGTCGGCCGCGCCGACGTCCTGCTGTTTCCCCATGGCGCAATCATGTCACGCACCCGGTTCGGCAGTGCCGGCCGTGGGCGGCACCGGGGCGGGCAGGCGCAGGCCGGACATGCCGCCGTCCACCGGCAGCG
This sequence comes from Micromonospora sp. NBC_00330, assembly GCF_036136635.1. Lineage (NCBI taxonomy): Bacteria > Bacillati > Actinomycetota > Actinomycetes > Micromonosporales > Micromonosporaceae > Micromonospora > Micromonospora sp. NBC_00330. Next base: position 1,557,642 of record NZ_CP108012.1, on the reverse strand, counting down.
ACGAACCGGTCACCGACCCGGTCGCGGGCGAGGCGAGGTAGACGACGGCGGCGGCCACCTCGTCGGCTGTCACCAGGCGGCCGGTCGGCTGCCGGGACGCCAGGTGCCGCTTCTCGGCCGTCGGGTCGGCAGCGCCGGCGAGCAGGCGGGCCACCCAGGGCGTGTCGACGGTGCCGGGGGCGACACAGTTGACCCGGACGCGCTCCGTCACCAGGTCGGCCGCCATGGCGAGGGTCAGGGCGTGCACGGCGCCCTTCGACGCCGAGTACAGGGCGCGTTTGGGCAGGCCGACGGTCGCCGCGATGGAGGAGATGTTGACGATCGCGGCGGACGACGACCGGCGCAGGTACGGCAGGGCGACGGCGCTGGTTCGGGCCACGCCGGAGACGTTGACGTCGAGTACCCGGCTCCACTGCTCGTCGTCGTTCTCCTCCACCGTGCCCACCGCCGAGATGGCGGCGTTGTTCACCAGGATGTCGATGCCGCCGAACGCCTCCGCAACGGAGGCGACGGCCACGCTGAGGGAGGACCGGTCGGCCACGTCCGCCCGGACGCCCAGTACGCCGGGGTCCTCCGGCAGACCGGACAACTCCAGGTCCAGGACACCCACCCGGGCACCGGCGGCGACGAACGCCCGCACGCAGGCAAGGCCGATCCCCGATCCACCTCCGGTCACCACCGCCACGAGACCGTCACACCGCATGCTGCTCTCCCCTTTCCGAGTGGTCCGCTGACGTGACGCACCGCCCGCGACGGGGCCGTGCGGTAGTGCGTGTCGAGGTTCGTCAGACCCATGCCGGTCCGTCCGGGTACGCGTACGTGGCGAGGCTCTCCGGACGCATCGCGGCGGAGAACCCGGGGGCGCTGGGCGCCACGTAGTGCCCGTCCTTGATCACCACCGGATCGAGGAAGTGCTCGTGCAGGTGGTCGACGTACTCGACGACCCGGTCGCGCATCGAACCGGACACCGCCACGAAGTCGAACATCGACAGGTGCTGCACCAGCTCGCACAGGCCCACTCCCCCGGCGTGCGGGCACACCGGCACCCCGTACTTCACCGCCAGCAGCAGGATGGCGACGTTCTCGTTCACGCCGCCCACCCGGCACGCGTCGATCTGCACGACGTCGACGGCGTCGGCCTGGAGCAGCTGTTTGAACACGACCCGGTTCGCCACGTGCTCGCCGGTGGCGACCCGGATCGGCCCGCCGTCGGGTGCGCTGGTGGCCAGGGCGGACCGGATCGCCGCGTGGGCGAGCACGTCGTCGGGGCTGGTCGGCTCCTCGATCCACCACGGGTCGTACGGCGCCAGCTCCCGCATCCGGTCGACCGCCTCGGCGACGTCCCAGCGCTGGTTGGCGTCGAGCGCGATCCGGATCCGCGGGCCGACCGCCTCGCGGGCGATCTTCAGGCGGCGCACGTCGTCGGCGGCGTCCGCGCCCACCTTCAGCTTGATCTGGGTGAACCCGTCGGCAACGGCCTGCCGGGCCAGCCGGACCACCTTGTCGTCGGAGTAGCCGAGCCAGCCGGGTGACGTGGTGTAGGCGGGGTAACCCCGCTCGGTCAGCCGGGCGACCCGGTCGGCCCGGCCCGGCTCGGCGGCGCGCAGGATCTCCAGCGCCTCGTCGGGGGTGAGGGCGTCGGTGAGGTAGCGCCAGTCGACCAGGTCGACGATCTGCTCGGGGCTGAGGTCGGCCAGGTAGCGCCAGACCGGCTTGCCCGCTCTCTTGGCGACCAGGTCCCACATCGCGTTGATCACCGCTGCGGCGGCCAGGTGCATCACGCCCTTCTCCGGGCCGAGCCAGCGCAACTGTGAGTCCTGGGTGAGCGAGCGGGCGAACGCACCGAGGTCCACGGTGTCCGGGTCGAGGCCGACCACGTACGGCACCAGCGCCTCGATGGCCGCCCGGCACACGTCGTTGCCCCGCCCGATGGTGAAGGTGAACCCGTGCCCGTCCGGGCCGTCGTCGGTGCTCAGCACCAGGTACGCGGCCGAGTAGTCGGGGTCGGGGTTCATCGCGTCGGAGCCGTCGAGGTCCCGCGAGGTCGGGAACCGGACGTCGTACGTGTCGACCGAGGTGATCACCGCCATCAGGCGTCCCGGAGCGCGTTGCGCTGCCGGCCGAGGCCGTCGATCTCGACCTCCATCACGTCGCCGACGGACAGGTACGGGAACCGGCCGGAGAGCGCCACCCCCTGCGGGGTGCCGGTGTTGATGACGTCGCCCGGGTCCAGGACGGTGTACTGGGACAGGTGCCAGACCAGGTACGCCACGTCGAAGATCATGTCTTTGGTGCTGGAGTCCTGGCGGGGCTCGCCGTTGACCCAGGAGCGCAACCGCAGCGCCTGCGGGTCGCCGATCTCGTCGGCGGTGACCAGCCACGGGCCGAGCGGTTGGAACGTCTCGCAGGACTTGCCCTTCGACCACTGGCCGCCGGAGACGGCGAGTTGGAAGTCCCGCTCGGAGACGTCGTTGGACAGCACGTACCCGGCGATGTGCCCGAGGGCGTCGGCCGGTGAGGCGAGGTAGCGGGCCGTCCGGCCGATCACCACCGCCAGCTCCACCTCCCAGTCGGTCTTCGTCGATCCGCGCGGGATCAGGACCTCGTCGTACGGGCCGACGACCGTGTTGGGCGCCTTGTAGAAGATGATCGGGTCGGTCGGTGGCGCGGCGCCCGACTCGGCGGCGTGCGCGGCGTAGTTCTGCCCCACGCAGAGCACCACCCCGGGCCGGGCGACCGGTGCGCCGACCCGCTGACCGGTGACGTCGATCTCGGGCAGGTCGGTTGCTTCGCGGACCCGCCGGACGCCGTCGCCGGCGAGGAACTCGCCGTCGATGTCGGCGGTGAGCGACGAGAGGTCGAAGTGCCGCCCATCGACGTACAGCACGGGACGTTCCCGCCCCACGGGCCCGACGCGCATGAATCTCACGAACCAACCTCCAGTGCATAGGTACGAATTGCGGTGCAAGCCCGACGGCTGCTCGCGTCGATGATCACGGCGTCGGCACCTCGCTCGGCAGCAGACCCTCGGCCTTGAGATCGGCCCAGAGGGCGCCGGGCACGTCCCACTCGAACATCGTCACGTTGTCGACGATCTGCTCCGGGTCCCGGGCGCCGACCACCACGCTGGCGACCGCCGGGTGCCCGAGCGGAAACTGGATCGCCGCGGCCCGCAGCGGTACGCCGTGCCGCTCGCACACCGCCCGGATCGCTGTGGCCCGGTCGAGCAGTCCCTGCCCGGCCGGTGCGTAGTCGTAGTGGGCGCCCGGTGTCGGGTCGGCCAGCAGACCCGAGTTGTAGACCCCGGCGGCGATGATCGCGATCCCCTTCGCCTGGCACAGCGGCAGCAGCTCGTCGAGGCCGGACTGGTCGAGCAGCGTGTACCGGCCGGCGAGCATGAAGCAGTCGAAGTCGCCGGCGTGGGCCAGCTCGACCAGCGCCGGGGCCTGGTTCATTCCGGCGCTGACCGCGCCGATCTCGCCGGCCTCCCGCAGTTGCGCCAACGCCGGGTACGCCCCGGCGACCGCCTCGGCGAGGTGGTCGTCCGGGTCGTGGATGTGCGCGATGTCGATCCGGTCCAGCCCCAACCGGGCCAGGCTCTCCGCGTGGGAACGGCGTACCCCGGCGGCGGTGAAGTCGAACTGCGGCGTGAGGTCGGTCGGCTCGGCCCAGAACTCCTGGCGGTCACCACCGTCGGGGACGAGCAGCCGACCCACCTTCGTGGAGACTGTGAACGCGTCGCGCGGCTTGCCGGCGAGGACCGCCCCGGCGCGCCGCTCGGAGAGGCCGCAGCCGTAGAGCGGGGCGGTGTCGAAGTATCGGAGCCCGAGATCCCAGGCCGCCTCGACTGTGGCGTGGGCGACCTCGTCCCCGACGGTGTCGAACATTCCACCGATCGGGGCGAGCCCCAGCCCGAGCCGGGTCACCGCAACGTCGGTACGCCCCACTGTCACTCGTTCGGTGGCCTTCACGCGACGACCCCCTGCCCGTCATGGATGAACCGGATCACCGACTGACTCATCCGGTCGTAGTCGTGATCGTTGTCCAGTTCACCAACAATGGCGAACTCCCGCATCACGGCGATCCGGTCGGCGAGGGTGACCATCTCCGGCAGGTCCGACGAGATCAGCAGGATGGCCATTCCCCGCGTGGCCAGGCCGGCGATCAACTCGTGGAAGGCGGCCTTGGTGCGCACGTCGATGCCGACTGTCGGCTCGTCGATGATGAGCACGTCGCAGTCGGCCGCCAGCCACTTGGCCAGGCTGACCTTCTGCTGGTTGCCACCGGAGAGCTGGCCGGCGTGCTGGTCGGGCGAGGCGAGTCGGATGCCCAGCCGATCGGCGTACTCGTCGACCAGGGACCGCTCCGCCCGGTCCCGGACCAGCCCGAGCCGGGCCAGCCTGCGCCACACCGTCACCGCCGTGTTGCGGGCCACTGTCTGGTCGAGGAAGAGGCCCTCCTCCTTGCGGTTCTCGGTGACGTAGCCGATCCGGTACCGGTGCAGGGCGTCGCCCACGTCCCGGATCCGGGCCGGACGCCCGTGCACCCGCACCTCGCCGGCGGTGATCCGGTCGAGGCCGAGCAGCGCCTTGGCCAGCTCGCTGCGGCCCGCGCCGACCAACCCGTACAGGCCGACGATCTCACCGGGACGGACGGCGAGGCTGACGTCGTGGTGGCCGGCGGTGGTGGCGACGGCATCGAGGACCAGCGCCGGTTCGACGTCCGCCGCGACGGTCCGGGGGGCGAGGTGCACCTGCTGGTACGCCCGGCCGACCATCAGGTCGACGATCTCTTCGCGGCTGTGGTCGGCGAGGGGTTCCGCCTCGGCGACGCTGCGCCCGTCGCGCAGCACCGTCACCGTGTCGGCGACCGCGAAGACCTCCTCCAGTTTGTGGCTGACCAGCACCGTGGCGTGGCCCCGCTCGGACAGCCGACGCACGATGCCGTAGAGCCGGTCGGCCTCGTCGTTGGTCAGCGACGCGGTCGGTTCGTCGAGCAGCAGCACCGTCGAGTCCGCCGACAACGCCTTGGCGATCTCCACCAGTTGTAGCTGCGCCACCGACAGCCGCGACACCGGCAGGTCGGGGTCCAGGTCGAGGTCGAGCAGGTCGAGGCAACGGCGGGCCTCGGTACGCAGTGCCGCCCGGTCGAGCAGGCCGGCGCGGCGGGGCAGGTGTTGCAGGCAGATGTTCTCGGCGACGCTGAACGCCGGGATCAGGTTCCGCTCCTGGTGCACGACACCGATGCCGGCCCGCTGGGCGTCCTGCGGGTTGCCGAGCTGCACCGTGCGCAGCTCGCCGTCGGGCCCGGGCAGCCGCAACTGCCCGCCGTCCGGCCGGTACACCCCGGTCAGGATCTTGATCAGGGTGCTCTTGCCGGCGCCGTTCTCGCCGAGCAGCGCGTGCACGCTGCCGGCGGTCACTGTCAGCGTCGCCTCATCCAGGGCCCGTACCCCGGGGAACGTCTTGACCAGTTTCTCGGCGGACAGCACGACGCTCATCGTGGACCTCCGGAGAGCTTGTCGCGGAACTGACCTAGCAGCACGGCGCCGAGGACGACAGCGCCGATGATGAGGTCCACCCACCGTCGGTTGATGTCGAACTGCGACTGGCTCACGTCGACCAGCCGCACCAGGAAGGCGGCGAGCACCGTGCCGGTCACGCTGATCATGCCGCCGGCCAGTGCCACCCCGCCGATGATCGGCGCGGCGAAGCTGGGCAGCAGCAGGTCGTCGCCGATCGAGGCGTTCACCGAGCCGAAGGCGGCCACCACGATCACCGCGGCGAAGCCGGCCAGCAGCCCCGACAGGGTGTGGGCCAGCACCAGCGCCCGGTCGTTGGAGATGCCCGACAGCCGGGCGGCGAACGGGTTGCCGCCGGAGGCGAGCAGGTGCCGTCCGGGCACCGTGCGCCGGAAGAAGAGGGCGACCGCGACGGCGATCACGACCGCCAGCAGGAAGACCACTGGTACGCCGGCCAGTGACGCCTGCCCGAACTCGCGCAGGCCGGGCGAGTAGCCCTGGTAGGTGCCGGTGCCGTTCACCCCGTAGCGCAGTCCTTCGAGGATCGTCATGGTGGCGAGTGTGACGATGAACCCGTTGATCCGGGTGAAGATCACCAACAGGCCGTTGACCAGCCCGACGACGGCGCCGAGGGCCAGCGCGGCGAGCACCGCGACCGGGGCGGGCAGCCCGGCGTCGACCATCAGCCAGCCCGAGGCCACGGCGCAGAACCCGGTGAGGACGCCCACCGAGAGGTTCATCTGACCGACGGCGAGCACCACCATCTGGGCCAGGCCGATGACGATCGGCAGGGCGAGGAAGCGCAGGAAGGCGTCCAGGGTGCCGGCGGTGAGCAGGTTGAAGTCGGTGGCGACCGCGAGCGCCGCGAACCCGAGCGCCGCGATCACCGCGAGGGTGAACTCGTTGGTCCGGATCACGCTCCTCATGACGGTGACACCGCCCTTCGCTCGGCGAGCACGGCCCGCAGCCGGTCCAGCGACAACGCCGCGAGCAACACGAGTCCGATGTAGAGCTTCAGCTCCTCCAGGGAGAACTGGAGCAGGTTGAGGCCCTTGTAGATGACCTGGGTGAGGGTCGCGCCGAGCGCGGTGCCGAGGACGCTGACCGCCCCACCGGCGAGCAGCGTCCCACCGAGCACCGGGGCCAGGAACGACGGCAGCAGAAACGACTCGCCGATGTTGGCGGAGAAGGCCCCGTTGTTGGCGGCGAGCAGGAACCCGGCCAGCGCGGCGAGCAGCCCGCTCAACGCGTGCGCGGCGACGACCCGACGATGCGTGGGGATGCCGGACAGCTCGGCGGCGACCGTGTTGGAGCCGGTCATCAGGATCTCCCGGCCCAGCCGGGCGTGCCGGAACAGCAGCCCGACAGCGAGCGCCGCGGCGACCGCGATCGGCACCACCAGCGGGATCCGGGGGCCGCAGACCTCGCCCATGCAGTAGTCGGCGAAGGTGTCGAAGCGCAGCGCGGAGAGCCCACTCGGCTGCACCGCGAACGACACCCCGCCGGTCGCCCAGGTGTAGAGGATCGTCACCAGGCCCAGCAGCCCGAAGTCGAGCGCGAGGGTGACCACGAAGGAGTTCACGCCGGTCTTGGCGATGAGCAGGCCGGCGAGCGCGCCGATGCCCGCCCCGACGGCGAGACCCAGGAGCAGCCCCACCAGCAGTGGGACGCCGAGCCGGTCGTAGGCCAGGCCCATCGCGAAGGTGGACAGCGCGGCCATCCGGCCCACTGCCATGTTCATGTGCCCAAGTGAGAGCACGGCGAGCTGGGCGAGACCGACCACGACGTACACGCTGATGTCGGCCTGTAGCGGTGCCAGGGTGAGGCGGGGGTCGAGGAACGCGGGGGTGAGCGACGAGAAGAGGACGACCAGCACGGCGATGACGATGAGCAGGCCGAGCCGGGGGTTCGCCCAGACTGGCAGGGCCCGGGCGGGTGCCCTGGCCTCCGCGGCCGGAGGCACCGCCGGCGCCTCCGGCGCTGTTTCCGTCTTCACGCCACCCTCCTGTCCTCGATCGCGTCGCGGTCCCAGTCGATGCCGAGGCCCGGCTCGCCGGGGGCGAGCGCGTGGCCGTCGACGATCGCGATCTCGGTCCGGGTGATCGCGCGCAGTTGCGGGATGTGCTCGACGTAGCGGCTGTTCGGCACGGCCGCGCAGAGGCTCACGTGCAGTTCCATGAGGAAGTGCGGGCAGACCACCACGTTGCAGGCCTCGGCCAGGTGCGCCACCTTGAGCCACGGGGTGATGCCGCCGATGCGCGCGACGTCGACCTGGACGACGCCGGCCGCCTGCCGGCGGAGGTACTCGGCGAACTGGCCGATCGAGTACATCGACTCCCCCACCGCTACCGGGATGCTCGTCGCGCGGGCCAGCAGCTCGTGCCCTGCGACGTCGTCGGCGGGCAGTGGCTCCTCGAACCAGGCGAGCTGGTGCGGTTCGAGCAGCCGGGCCCGGCGGATCGCCTCGGCGGTGGTCAGTGACTGGTTGGCGTCGACCATCACGTCGAAGTGGTCGCCGAGGGCTGCCCGGACCGCGCCGATGCGAGCGGCGTCCTCGGCCGGGTTGGGCTTGCCGACCTTCAGCTTGACGCCGGGCCAGCCGGCCGCCTGGGACGCCTTCGCGCCGGCGACCAACTCGTCCTCGGTGAGGTGCAGCCAGCCACCCTCGGTGTCGTACAACGGGATCCGGTCCTTGGCGCCACCGGCGAGCACCCACAGCGGCAGGCCGGCGGCGCGGGCGCGCAGGTCCCACAGCGCGGTGTCGATCGCGGCGAGCGCCAACGAGGTGATGGCCCCGACCGCTGTGGCGCGGGTGGCGGCGTGCAGGTCACGCCAGACCGCCTCCACCCGGGCGGCATCGCGGCCGACCAGGTGCGGCAGCAGATAGTCGCGCAGCAGCGCAAGCACCGCCGTGCCGCCGGTCCCGATCGTGTACGCGTACCCCGTGCCGTGCCCACCGTCGGCCGTGCGCACCTCGACGAAGAGCGTCTCCTGCTTGAGGAACGCCTGTACCGCGTCGGTGCGGACGGTCTCGACGGGAATGTCGACGAGGTACGCCTCGGCCTTGGTGATTGTCGACATCAGCTGCACTTGAGCAGGTCGCCGTCGAACTTCTTCCGCAGAGCGTCGGTGGTGGCGGTGCGGTCGGCCTCGTAGCCGTACAGGTTGTCAGTGGTCACCACGAACGAGCCCGAGTCGATCGTCACTCCGGGTTCGGCCATGGTGCAGCCGCCGCTGAGCTTCATCAGGGCGTACGAGCCGACCTGGGCCTGACCGACCGGGTTCTGCAGGACGGTGGCGGCCACCGAGCCGCCGCGCAGCCCGTCGAGGACCGTCGGGTCGTCGTCGATGGCGATGACCTTGATGGGCAGCTTCGACTGGCGGACCCCCTCGGCCGAGGCGACCGCCGGGTTGTAGGCGGTGTTCACGATCGCCTGGATCTGGCGGCCCTTCGCGGCGAGGAGGTCGGCCACGGCCCGCTGCGCGCTCTGCAGGTCCTTGTCGATGTCGGTGACGCTCTGGAGCAGTGTCACCTTGCCACCGGTCTCGGCGACCGCCTTCTCCACGCCCGCGATCCGACGCTGGGTGTTGGAGTCGACCTTGTTTCCGGTCAGGTGCACCAGGTTGCCCTGACCGCCCATCGCGTCGATGGCGGCCTTGGCGCCCTTGTAGGCGGCGACCTCCACGTCGGTGGAGAGGCAGAAGTCGGCCTTGTTGGCCCCGGCCGGGCAGGAGGCCAGGGAGCCGACGGGGAAGCCCTGCCGCTTGAGGTCCTCGAAGGTGGAGTTGATGTTGTCCGGCGAGACGCCGAAGATGCCGAAGGCGTTGTAGCCCTGCGCGGCCAGGGACTTGAGCACGTCGTTCTGCTTGGTCTGGTCCCAGCCGGCGGTCTCGTTGAAGGTGACGTCGCCGAGCGCGAGTTCCGTCTTGGCCTTGGCCCCGGCGTCCTTCCAGGGCTGGAAGTACGGGTGCGAGCCGCCGGGCACGAGCGCGACCTTGACCTGCGCCGGTTCCCGGCCACCGGCTTCGGCGTCGGTGGTGTCGCTCTTCTTCGTGCAGGCCACAGTGGTCGTGGCGAGGGCCACGACGGTCAGGCCGGAGCCGATTCGGGACAGCATTCTGCGCGACATGTTCGTCTCCTCGGGGGTGGTGGTGGCGAGACGGTGGCGGGGGAACCTATTTCCTATAGGATGTTGCTTTGCTAGTGTGTACTCGCTCACACCGGCACAGTCAAGGGGTTGCTGAGGAGACGAGATGACCCAGCAGGAACCTCGCGAGGGTCGACTCCGTCCCGCCCGTCGACTCACCCTCACCGAGGACGTCTACGAGTCGATAAAGACGCTGGTCATGGACCACATCCTTCCCCCCGGCGAGCGGGTCAACATCGACGCGCTCGCCCGGGAGCTGGACGTCTCCCCCACCCCGGTCCGTGAGGCCCTCGCCCGGCTGGAGGCCGACGGCCTGGTCCGTAAACGCCCGCTCTCCGGCTACACCACCACGCCGCTGCTGAGCCGCGCCGAGTTCGACGACCTGTTCGACGTCCGTCAACTGTTGGAGGGCGCCACCGCCGGACGGGCCGCCACGCACGCCTCCGCCGAAGCCCGCCAACGGATCAGCGTCGAGGCGGCGGCGAGCATCGACGTGGAGGCCGGCGACGGCTACCGCCGACACGCCGCCTTCACTGCGCTGGACGCGAAGTTCCACGACCTGATCGCCGAGGTCTCCGGCAGCCCGCTGCTGCGGGACACCATCACGCGGCTGCACTCACACCTGCACCTGCACCGGCTGTACTTCCCGGTCGCCGGCGCGCCGGACACCAACACCGAGCACCAGCGCATCGCCGCCGCCATCGTCGCCGGCGACGCGGCAGCCGCCACCGAGGCGATGCGCGCCCACCTCAGCGCCGCCCGGGAGCGTCACCTGCCCGCCTTCGACCAGCTCCCCACCCCCGGAGCACCGCGCGACTCGGCGTGACCCACCCCCACACACCCGAGGAGCCGCCATGCGCATCGCCCTCTTCATCACCTGCGTCAACGACCTCGCGTTCCCGGCCACCGGCATCGCGGTCACCCGCATCCTGCGGCGACTCGGCCACACCGTCGACTTCCCCGCCGACCAGACCTGCTGCGGGCAGATGCACGCCAACACGGGTTACCGGGCCGAGGCCCTGCCGATGGTGCGCAACTACGTCGACGTCTTCGACTCCTACGACGCCATCGTCGCGCCGTCCGGGTCGTGCACTGCGATGATCCGCGACCAGTACCCGCACCTGCACCCGCCCGCCACCTCGGTGGCCGCCCGCACGTACGAGCTGTCCGAGTTGCTCGTCGACGTTCTCGGCGTCACCGACGTCGGCGCCGTGTTTCCGGAGACTGTCACCTACCACCCGACCTGCCACGGCCTACGCATGTTGCGCCTCGGCGACCGGCCGCTGACCCTGCTGCGCCACGTGCGCGGGATCAAGCTGGTCGAGCTGGGCGACGCCGAGGAGTGCTGTGGTTTCGGCGGCACCTTCGCCCTGAAGAACCCGGACGTCTCCACCGCGATGCTCACCGACAAGTGCGCCCGGGTCCGCGACACCGGGGCACGGGTGCTCGCCGCCGCCGACAACTCCTGCCTGGCGCACATCGGCGGCGGCCTCGACCGCCACCGCTCGGGCGTACGGGCCGTGCACTACGCCGAGATTCTCGCCGAGACGGGAGCCACCTCATGAGCCAACCGGTCGCACCCGCCACCGGGAGCGGGCGGATCCGCACGCCGTTGCCGTTCCCCACCGCCGCCAAGCCGGCCGTCGCCGACACGCAACTGCGGGCCAACCTGCACCGGGCCACCCGCACCATCCGTGCCAAGCGAGCACGGGTCGTCGACGAGGTACCCGACTGGGAGGCCCTGCGCGACGCCGGCTCGGCGATCAAGGCGGACGTCCAACGTCGCCTGCCGGAGCTGCTGGAGCAGTTCGAGGCGTCCGCCACCGCTGCCGGCGCCACAGTGCACTGGGCCCGCGACGCGGCCGAGGCGTGCCGGATCGTCGTCGCGTTGACCCGGGCCACCGGGGCCGAGGAGGTCGTGAAGGTCAAGTCGATGGCGACCCAGGAGATCGAGCTCAACGAGGCGCTGGAGGCCGCCGGGATCGCCGCGTACGAGACCGACCTGGCGGAACTGATCGTGCAGCTCGGCGACGACACCCCCTCGCACATCCTGGTGCCGGCGATCCACTACAACCGGGCCCAGATCCGGGAGATCTTCCAGCGTCGCATGGCCGACGCGCCCGCCGACCTGAGCGACGAACCCGCCGCGCTGGCCGAGGCGGCCCGCGCCCACCTGCGACGGCGTTTCCTCTCCGCCCGGGTCGCCGTCTCCGGCGCCAACTTCGCCGTCGCCGACACCGGCACGCTCGTGGTGGTGGAGTCCGAGGGCAACGGCCGCATGTGCCTCACCCTTCCCGAGACGCTGATCAGCGTCGTCGGCGTCGAGAAGCTGCTGCCGACCTTCACCGACCTGGAAGTCTTCCTGCAACTGCTGCCGCGATCCTCGACCGGCGAGCGGATGAACCCGTACACCTCGATGTGGACCGGCGTCACCCCCGGCGACGGCCCGCAGGACGTGCACATCGTGCTCGTCGACAATGGCCGGTCCGCGGTGCTCGCCGACCCGGTCGGGCGGCCGGCGTTGTCGTGCATCCGCTGCTCCGCGTGCCTCAACGTCTGCCCGGTGTACGAACGGGCCGGCGGGCACGCGTACGGCTCGGTGTACCCGGGCCCGATCGGGGCGATCCTGTCGCCGCAGCTGACCGGCGTGGCCGACAACGCCTCGCTGCCGTACGCGTCGACCCTCTGCGGCGCCTGCTACGACGTGTGTCCAGTGAAGATCAACATCCCGGAGATCCTGGTCCACCTCCGCCAGCAGGCACCGCACCCACCCGTCGAACGGGCCACCATGCGCGTCCTGTCCTGGGTGATGCGCAGCCCCCGACGGTGGGCGGCCGCCCTGCGCCTGGCCCGGGCCGGTGCGGGGCCGCTCGGGGCGTACCGTGAGCGGCGCACCGGCGCTCGGACGCTGCGGCGACTGCCCTGGCCCGCCTCGGCGTGGACCCGGTCGCGCGACCTGCCGCTGCCCGCGCCGCAGACCTTCCGGGAATGGTGGGGAGAGCAGTGAGCGCACGTGACGAGATCCTGGCGCGACTCCGGACGGCCCTGGCCGACAACCCGCCGCCGGTGGAGGTGCCTCGCGGGTACCGCCGGGTCGACGACCGCCCCGACCTGATCGGGACCCTGGTCGACCGCCTGGAGGACTACCGGGCGGTCGTCCACCATGGCATCGACGCCCTCCCCCGACTGCTCGATGGGGTCGACCGGCTCGCCGTCCCCACCGACGTCCCCGCCGCCTGGCTGGCCGGCTACGCCGGGAAGCTGCACCGCGACGCGCCCCCGCTGTCACCGGCCGCGCTCGACGACCTGGACGCGGTACTGACCGGCTGCGCCGTCGTGGTCGCCGACACCGGCACCATCATCCTGGACGCCGGCCCGACGCAGGGGCGGCGCGCGCTCACCCTGGTGCCCGACCGGCACATCTGCGTCGTCCGCACCGACCAGGTCGTCGGTCTGCTGCCGGAGGCGCTCACCCGACTGGACCCGCGCGCCCCGCTGACCTGGATCTCCGGCCCGTCCGCCACCAGCGACATCGAGCTCAACCGGGTCGAGGGAGTGCACGGCCCGCGCCGGCTGGAGGTCGTCCTGATCAACCCGCCGGGCGGCTCAGGAGCCTGACGACGGCACCTGCTCGTCGCTGCGGCGCTCGCCCGCCGTCGCGCGCAGCGGAACGCCGCGCACGTTGAGCAGCATGACGATGCCCACGCCGACCACCAGGGCGATGTCGGCGACGTTGCCGACGAAGAACCCGGCGTAGTCGATGAAGTCCACCACGTGCCCGCGAGCGAACCCCGGCTCCCGGAAGAGGCGGTCCAGCAGGTGCGTCACCGCGCCGCCGAGCACCAGGCCCAACGCCACCGCCCAGGCGCGCGACGTGACCCGCCACGCCACGACCGTCACCGCGACCACCGCCGCCGCCGCGAACACCGCGAAGATCCAGGTGTACGCGGAGCCGATCGAGAAGGCGGCGCCCGGGTTGTACAGGAGCCGCAGTTGCAGCAGGTCACCGACGACGGTGATGGTCTGCCCGCCGGAGAGCGCGGACTCGGCCCAGTACTTGGTGAGCTGATCCGCAGCGAGCACCACAGCAGCGATCAACACGACGGCGCGGAACATCCCGGAACCCTACCGGTCACCGGTGACCGTCACCACCGACGGATGCGTCCTGATCAACCACGTGCTGCATCCCTTTGGTAATTGCCAAAGAGTGGCAACTGTGCCACCGTGATGATCAACGGATGCGGCGCCACGCCCACCCGATCAACGATCCTCCCCACACCACAGGAGCCCTCTGTGACCCGGATGCGTCCGACCTTCCGACGCCTCGTGGCGTCGACCGCGGCGGCGGGGATGCTCGTCCTCGCCGGATGCTCGGCCCCGGCCACCCCCGACGGCCCATCCGGCGGCGCGACGCTTGTCGTCGCCACCTCCGACGAGCCGGACGCGTTGAACCCGGTGCTCAACTACGGCGTCGACGGCGCCTCGCTGATCTTCGACGGCCTCGTCAGCCGGGACGCCGACAACCGCCTCGTCGCCGGTCTGGCCACGGCGTTGCCGGAGCTGTCCCCCGACGGACGCACAGTGACCGCGAAGCTCCGCGACGGCGTGCAGTTCCACGACGGCACCGCGCTGACCGCCCAGGACGTCGTCTTCACGTACCAGGCCGTGCTGGATCCGACCGTCGATTCGACGCTCCGCTCCGATTTGGACATGGTCGAATCGGTGACAGCGCCCGACGCGGCCACCGTCGTGTTCCGGCTGCGCTACCCGTACGCGCCGTTCCTCCAGCGGCTCACCCTCGGCATCGTGCCGGCGAAGCTGCTCAGCGGGCAGGACATCAACACCGCCGGGTTCAACCGCAAGCCGGTCGGGACCGGGCCGTACCGGGTCGACTCCTGGACGCCGGGTGACCGCCTGGTGCTCACCGCCAACGAGCGCTACTTCGGTGGCCGGCCGAAGAACAACCGGGTCGTGGTCGCGTTCGTCGCCGACGACAACGTCCGCGCCCAGCGGATGCGGGCCGGCGAGTTCGACGCCGCCGAGTTGCCGCCGAAGCTGGCCTCCGGTTTCGACGCCGACGCCACGTACCGGGTGCAGCGGGTGCCGACCGCCGACTACCGCGGCGTGATGCTGCCGACGGGCAACCCGGTCCTCGCCGACCCGGCGGTCCGTCGGGCGCTCAACCTGGCCGTCGACCGGGCCGCAATGGTGACCGGGCTCCTCGGCGGCGCCGGCGAACCGGCGTTCGGACCGATCCCGCCGACCTCCGAGTTCGCCGACCCGTCGATCATCGGCAAGCCCACCGCCGACCCGACGGCGGCGGGAGCGCTGCTCGACGCGGCCGGCTGGACCCCCGGCCCCGACGGGGTACGCGTCAAGGACGGCCGACCGGCCCGGTTCACGCTGATGTACCCGGCGAGCGACACGCTGCGCAAGGACCTGGCCCTCGCCGTCACCGCCGACGCGAAGAAGGTCGGCATCGCTGTCACTCCGGCGGGGCTCACCTGGGACGCCATCGACCCGCGGATGAGGTCCGACGCCCTGCTGATGGGCTACGGCACGCCGTACGACCCGGACTTCGTCTCGTACAAGCTGTTCGGCTCGATGTTCGCGGGGCAGGGCTACTTCAACCCCGGCTCGTACCGCTCCGAGGTGACCGACCGGGCCCTCCAGGAGGGACGCGACCAGATCGACCCCGCCCTTCGCACTGCCGCGTACGCGCAGTTCCAGAAGCAGTTGGCCGCCGACGTACCGTGGCTGTTCCTCACCTACCTGCGGCACACCTACGTGCTGAAGTCCTCGGTGCGGGGCGTGACGCCGCGGGTCGAGGCGCACGAGCACGGGGTGGCGAACAGCCTCTGGTGGAACATCGACACCTGGACGCGGTCGTGACCCGCTCGCCTCGACTGGCCGGGGCCGGTGCGGTGGTCCGGCGTCGGCTTCTCGTCGCCGTGCCGGTGCTCGCCGCTACCAGCGTCGGGATGTTCGCCCTCGGTGCCGCCTCGCCGGTCGACCCCGCGAAGCAGTACGCGGGCGCGGCGGCCTTCACCGCCAGCGAGGAGAACCTGGCCCAGCTGCGCGCCAACTGGGGCGTCGACGACCCCCTGCCGGTGCAGTACCTGCGGTGGATCGGCAACCTGGTCCAGGGCGACCTGGGTTGGTCGACCAGCCGCCACGAGCCGGTCGCCTCGGTGCTCGCCGCCCGGGCCGGCTGGACGCTGCTCCTGATCGGTGTGTCCCTCGCCCTGGTCCTGGTCGCGAGCCTGCTGCTGGGCGCGCTGGCGGCATACCGGCGGGGCGGGTTGTTCGATCGGGCGTTGCGGACGGCCGCGTACGCGGTGCAGTCGATGCCGGTCTTCTGGCTGGGCCTGGCCGCGATCGCCGTGTTCGCGCTGGCCCTGGGCTGGTTGCCGGCGGGCGGGCTCACCGACGTCACAGCGACCAGCACGTCCTGGTCCGATGTGGCGCACCACCTGATCCTGCCGGTCGGGGTGTTGGCAGTGTCCCAGGCGCCGTGGTTCGTACTGTTCGTCCGGGACGCGGTAGCGGAGAGCATGCGCGACGACCACGTGCTCGCGGCGCGGGCACGCGGGTTGCCCGGTCGGACTGTGCTGTTCGGGCACGCGCTGCGGACCGCGCTGCTGCCGTTCCTCACCCTGGTCGGCACCCACCTGCCCGAGTTGGTCGGCGGGGCGGTGCTGGTCGAGACGGTCTTCTCGCTGCCGGGCCTCGGCGCCGTCACTGTCGCCGCCGCACTGGGCAGCGACTTCCCGCTGCTGGCGGCGATCACGCTGGTCACCACAGCTGTGGTGCTGGCCGCGAACCTCGCTACCGACCTCGCCTACGCCGCCGCCGACCCGAGGGTACGACTCGATGGCTGACCTCGCTGCCCGACCGCCGCTGCTGCGGGTGGCCCGGTCCCGACTGCGGCTGCGGTCCGGCCGGGCCGGTGCCGTGGCGGGCGGCCTGGTCCTGCTCGTGGCCGTCGCCGGCTCGCTGCTCGCCCCGCTGGTCTGGCCGCTGGACCAGAGCGCTGTCGCGCTGGACCAGACCCGGTTGGCGCCGTCCTGGGCCCACCTCGCCGGCACCGACGACCTGGGCCGCGACGTGGCGCACCGCGCCGTCTACGGTCTGCGGGTCTCGCTGCTCGTCGGCGCGGTCGCCGCGCTCGTCGCCACAGTCCTCGGGGGCGTGGTGGGCGGGATCGCCGGCACGCTCGGCGGCCGGGTGGACCGGATCCTGATGCGGATCGTGGACACCATCGCCGCGATGCCGCACCTGCTGTTGGGCATCTTCATCGTCGCCATGCTCCGTCCCAGCCTCGGCGCCGTGATCGCCTCCGTCGGGCTCACCCACTGGCTCTCCACCGCCCGCATCGTCCGATCCGAGTTGTTGAGCCTTCGGACCCGACCGTTCATCGACGCCGCCATCAGCGGCGGAGCCGGCCGGCTCCGGGTCCTCACCCGGCACCTGCTGCCGCACGTCCTGCCCCGGCTGGCCCTGGCGACCACCCTGATGATCCCGCACGCGGTGTGGCACGAGACCGCCCTGTCGTTCCTCGGCCTCGGTCTGCCGCCGCACCTCGCCTCGCTGGGCAACATGATCAACGACGGTCAGGGGTCGCTGTTGACCGGCGCCTGGTGGGCCAGCCTGGCGCCGGGCGCGGTCATCATCGTCGTCACCCTCGCCATCGCGGTCCTCGCCGCCCGCTGGCGCGACCGCCTCGATCCCCGGATCCGAGCGGAGCTGCACCTGTGACCACGACCGAATCCGTTCCCGCTTCGGTGCCTTCCCGCACCGTGGTGACTCGGCCGCTGCTCGCCGTGGACGGCCTCGGCGTCGAGTTCCGGCTCCGCGACGCCCGTGTGCGCGCGGTCAGCGATCTCAGCCTCACCGTCCGGGCCGGCGAACTACTGGCCATCGTGGGCGAGTCCGGCTGCGGCAAGTCCGTCCTGGCCCACGCCCTGCTCGGCCTCCTGCCGGGCAACGCCACGACCACCGGTCACGCCGTGCTGCACCACTCCGGCGCCGACCCGGTCGACCTGGTCACCTGCGGGGAGCGCCAGCTGGCCCGCAGGGTACGCGGACGCCGGATCGGGTTGGTCCCGCAGAGTCCGGCCACCGCCCTGAACCCGGTCCGCACCGGACGGCGACTGCTCGCCGAGACGCTGCGGACGCACGGCCGCGACCGCGCCGACGCCGACCAGCTCGCTGTCGACGTCGGGCTCGACCCGGCGGACCTGGACCGCTACCCGCACGAGCTGTCCGGTGGCATGGCACAGCGTCTGGTCACCGCGCTGGCGCTGGCACCCGACCCGTCACTGCTCATCGCCGACGAGCCCACCACCGGGCTGGACCGGCCGCTGGTGGACCACACCCTCGACCTGCTGCGCCGCCGTTGCGAGAACGGCGCGGCCGTCGTACTCATCACGCACGACCTGGCCGCCGCACGCCGGGTCGCCGACACCGTCGCCGTGATGTACGCCAGTCGCATCGTGGAACACCGCGACACCGACCAGCTCTTCACCGCGCCGGCTCACCCGTACGCGTCGGCGCTGCTCGACGCCCTGCCGGACCGGGCCTTCCGGCCGGTGCCGGGCGACCCGCCGATGCTCACCGCGCTGCCGCCCGGTTGCGCGTTCGCGCCCCGCTGCCCACGCCGCACCGACACCTGCGCGGACCGGCCACAGTCGACGCCGGTCGCCGGCGGCGGCACCGTGGCCTGCCACCACCCGATCCCCACCGGAGCCATCACGTGACCAGCGCGCAGCATCTGCTCGCCGACGAGGTGAGCGTCTCCTACGGCCGCCAGGTCGTCCTCGACGGCGTCACAGTGCGGATCGGCCGGGGAGAGACGGTCGGACTGCGGGGGCCGTCCGGCTGCGGAAAGTCGACACTGGTCCGCGTCCTGGCCCTGCTGCACCGCCCCGATCAGGGCCGGGTCAGCATCGACGGCACCCCTGTCGACGCCGTCCGGTACGCCGTGCCGGTCGCCCTACGGACCCACGTGGCCGCCCTCTTCCAGAGCCCGCGCGCCGCCGCCGACCCTCGATTGAGCCTCGCCGATCTGATCGCCGAACCGCTGCGCGCCACCCGGACGCCCGAGTCGGCGGTCCGGGAACGGGTGGCCGAACTCGCCGACCTCGTGGGCCTCACAGCGGATCTGCGCAGCCGGCGTCCCCACGCGGTGTCCGACGGGCAACTGCAACGCGCCTGCCTCGCCCGGGCCCTCGTACACCGCCCCGACTACCTGCTCTGCGACGAGGCCACCGCCATGCTCGACGCCTCGACCCAGGCGCACGTCGCCGCCGTCATCCGCGACTACCAGCGGACCCAGCAGGCCGGTGTCCTGGTCGTCACCCACGACCAGACCCTGCTGGACCGCTGGAGCGACCGGATCGTCGACCTCGCCGGCGCAGCGGGGGCACGCGCCTGACCCTCGGTGCGTTTGCGAATGCCGGGGCAACTGGCGATCGGCATCGGAGGTCCGCCTCCGCCACTCCGGCGCGGCAACGTCAGCCGACGTCGAGGGGCATCCGCCGAGCGCGGGCGTCCGGACGGCCGCCGAGGATGCCGGCGAGGATCTCCGCGCCGTCGACGACCCTCGGGCCAGGGCGGTTGAAGTAGGCAGGCCCGTCGACCACCCACACCTGCCCCTGACGGACCGCGGGCAGGTCCGCCCAACCGGGTTGCGCGGTCGCCACTGACAACTCGTCGACGGTTCGCTCGGGCGTGAACCCGCACGGCCCGAACACCACCACCTCGGGAGCCAGGTCCGCCACCACCGACCACAAATGTGGAGTGCTGTGCGCACCCGGCCCGAGCAGCAGCGACCGCCCGCCCGCGTAGGTGATCTGCTCCGGAACCCAGTGCCCGCCCGGCATCAACGGGTCGAGCCACTCGACGAACAGCACCGTCGGCGCGCCGGGCACCGGCCCCGGCAACGCGGCGAGGCGACGCTCGGCGTCGGCTCGGATCTCCGCCGCCCTGCCTTCGGTGCCGGTCAGCGCGGCCACGGCATCGACAGTGTCCAGGATCCCGTCGATGGTCCTCGCCTCCAGGGACATCACACTGGTGTCGAGATCGATCAGACCAACCGCGTCGTTGACCCGCTCGTAGGAGACCGCACACACGTCGCACAGATCCTGGGTCAGGATCAGATCCGGCTTCAACCCCTCCAGCATGGCGACGTCGAGCTGGTACAACGACGATCCTCGGTGCGCGTCACCGGCGATCGCCGCCGAGATCTCCCGGCTCGTCAAGGTCTCCGGCAGGGACGTCGCGGTCACCGCCGGGATGTCGGCCAGGGCCCCCGGCGGCCAGTCACACTCGTGGGTACGGCCGACCAGTTGCCCGGTCAGGCCAAGCATGGCCACGATGTCAGTGGCCGCCGGCAGCAGGGAGACGATTCGCACGTCCGCCTGCCTACCAGGCGCGACCGAGCCACGTCCACTCATGGATGACCCCACAGGCCAGGCGGTCTTCGTCAGGCCAGTCGTGTCCATCACGATTCGTTCGAGTACCTCGCCCTGTCACATCGGCTCGTCGTCTGGGCTCATAAGCACGAGTGCACACACGCGAGGAGGACACAGTGCAGTTTGAAGAAGCCGCCGAGGCCGCCGACGAAGCGACGATGCGGTCGATGCTGTCCGCCGACCCTGGGCTGTGCGATCGGCACGCAGACCTGGTTACGCGGATGGCCGAGGCGCGCAACTGGTCAACGGTCCGGCTGCTCATCGATCTTGGCTTCGGCGTCAACGGTGTCACCACCGCCGGCGCCACCGCCTTGCACCATGCGGCGGCAGCGGGTGAGCTGTCGATCGCGCGCCTGCTGGTCGAGCACGGTGCCGACCACACCGCCCGCGAACCTGGGTTCAACGCGCAGCCGGCGGGCTGGGCGCAGTACTTCAAGAAGCGGGAAACCCAGAGATATCTCGAGTCCCTGGCCTGATGCTGCGCCGTCCGGTCACGCGGCATCAGACCCACAGCTCGTGGAAGTGGTGCTCGGCATTCACCCCACTGTTCGCTCCGCCTGGTTCAGGAGGGCGGACGCGAGGCGGTGGACGCGGTCGGGGTCGCGGACAACGTCGATCCTGACGATCTTTTCGGCCGCGACAGTGAAGGCCATGACAGAAAACAGCTGCCCGTCGCGGCTGATCAACGTTCCGATCGCGCCGTTGACCAGGGCGGGGCGCAGCTGGCCACCGCGTGGGGCGCGGGCCTGCTTGGCCACGGCCGCCGCGCCGCGAACGACGGTCGCCGGCCTGGCGGTGCCGAAGTCGGTGCGCAGGACGACGTCGGGGTCGAGGACCTGCACGAGGGCGTCGAAGTCACCGGTCCACGCAGCCGCGTAGAAGGCACGGACGACCTGCCGCTGGCGCGCTAGATCCGAATCGGGTGACGGGATCTCGGCGCCGTGCACCCGGCGGCGTGCCCGGCTGGCGAGTTGTCGCGCGGCGGCCGGGGTGCGGCCCGCGATGCCGGCGATCTCCTCGAAGGGCAGGTCGAACATGTCGTGCAGCACGAACGCCAACCGCTCAGCAGGGGTGAGCTGGTCGAGCACGACGAGCAGGGCCAAGCTCACCGAGTCGGCCAGCAACGCCTCCTGCTCGGGGTCGAGGTCCCCGTCCGGGATGACAACCAGGTCGGGCAGGTGCGTGGCGAACGGATCCTCCCGGCGGCGTCGGCGAGAACGCAACATGTGCAGGCACTCCCGGGCGACGACAGTGGTCAACCATCCGCCGAGGTTGTCGATCTAATCCGCGTCGGACCGGCTCAGCCGTAGCCAGGCATCCTGAACAGCGTCGTCCGCGTCAGCCAGCGAACCGAGCATTCGATAAGCCACCCCCCGCAGCCGGGGTCGGTGCTGCTCGAAGCGCGCGGCCAACCAGTCATTCTCGTCCATCGGTCACACCATCCCATCGCCAGGGCTCACAGAGATGAACCCTCAGGCGCGGCGAACGTGACACCGCCGGTGTGAAGCAGGACGCCGCACCCGCTCTGGCCTGCGAGGACGAGAAGCCACAGGTGGGGCAGGTGCAGTTGAGCGCCGTTGTGCGCCGTTGGATGCAGTTCAACGCCGTTCAGGACACCCGGCTGCTCCCACCCTGCTCCCCGATCCCGGGCTCGTGGCCTTGGCGTCGCCTAGGCGCCTGGGGGCTCACCTTCGGCACTTCATCGAGCAGTGCGAGGCGAGGCCGACGTTCAGTCAACGCTACCGGGCGCCGAGGCGCAGCCCGCCCGGTCGGCAGCGTGTGGGGACGCTGTCGGTGCAGTCAGTGGTCTTCGGCGTAGTAGGAATGCACGGCGGGTTGTCCGGTGTAATTGGCTCCAGCGCGATCGTCGGCGCCGAGGTAGCTGTACGGGAGGTGGACGTCGCGGCGGCCGGTGCAGCTGATCCGGCGGCGACGGGAGTCGTAGGAGAACCCACTGGCGCGGAGTCGGCCGGTGAGGCGCTGCCCAGCGGGTCGCCCGTCAGGAAGCCGAATGCTGGACAGGTCCAGGTCGGCGACGAGCCGGCCGGTGGGAGTCAGCCAGTCGGCCGCGCGGGTCAGGACGGCGAGTTTGTCTCCGACGTAGTGCAGTCCGTGCAGACAGGTGATCAAGTTGAACGTCCGCGTTGGTGCCCAGTTGGCCACGGAGGCGCAGATCAGTTCCAGGTTCAGCGGTGGTGCCGGTACGGGATCAAAGGCGTCAACCAGGTCTACCCCGACGAGGACTGTCCGCTCGTTCAACCCTGCCAGCCGCAGCTCCCCGGCGGCTTGGATCAGCGCTCGACCGGTGCCGCAGCACAGATCCAACCAGCCAGCGGCTGCCAAGGGCTCGGCCCGGCCGGTGCCAACAGGGCCGGCGGCGAGAACGTCTAGGGGGTTGAACCCCAGCTCTCGGGTGTAGCTGTTGACCCCGGACAGCTGCCGCTCGCGGTTCATGGCGCAGTTCGCCACCACGGCGGACTGCTCCAAGGCGTCGTTGCCAAGCAACTCGAAACTGGCGCGTTGGTCGACCACAGCAACATCATCTCAGGAGCAGCTCTTCAGGCCGAGCCCTTGACCAGCGGCATGAGAGTGCGTGGTGTCCTGAGTGTGGGTGGTCGGCGTGAGCGCGCCTGCGATGATCGTTGGATTGGCGCAGGAGGTCCCCATGATCGAATGGCTCGACGATGTCTGGTCTCGGGCACACGCCGTGCAGATTGTCGAAGGTGGTGAGGACAGCGGTCCTCTTGCCGGTCGTGGAATTCTGGCCGAGCTCCCGGATGCCGGGTCGGTTGACACGGCGCGCGTGTTGACTACGACGGGTCGCCTCATCGGTGACATGTGTCGTTGTCACGGTGGGCCGACGATCGTGCTCCGCGATGTGGCGGGCGAGGTGCTCGCCAGCGCTGGCTTGCATGGCCACGGCTCGGTCAGTTGGGAGCGGTCGCGGTTCTGCAACGACCTCGTCGTGGCAGATCCTGGGGCGCTCCACCTGTTTCTGGCGGGGCTCGGTGTACCGGATCAGCTGACGTCGTTCCTGGCGCCCTTGGCCGACCTGCTGAACCTGCGGGAGGGCCGCCCGCAGTTCCGGCCCGCCGGGCGAGAGGGTAAGCGGTACCTGATTGAGCGTGGGGTTCCTAGCGCGCTGCATCCCGTGTTGGTCGCCGCCACCGGTCAGCAATGTGGCGAGCTGTCCGACACGCACGTCGACGATGTCCGTCGACGGCTCACCGCCGCCACGCCCTCAGCCACCGGCAGGGCGGCGATCCTGCTGTCCTGGCTGGGCCGGCTCTCCATTCCGGCAGAGGCATTCTGGGGCGAAGGTGTTCTGGTGCGGCAGTTACTCGCCGATCTCGCGCTGCCCGACATCGAGGCCGCAGCTGCCGAAACCCGCACCGGCGACGTCGCAGCGGGGGTGGTCAACCTGGTCATGCACTCCGGCGACGACGGCACGCTCGCCACGGCCATCGGGCCGACGCTGCGTCAACTGTTCCCACCGGCACCAGCGCCGAAGACCACGCGCTAGCGGTCAACCATCCGGTCGGCGAACTGCTCGCGGACGCAGGTCGCCTACCCGCCATCAGATCCGCGCGACCGACCGTTCCGCCTGCTCAGCGGCAGGCATGTGCCGGACACCTCTGGGTGGGCCCGGGTGAACGACGTTCTGAGGCCGGCCTGCCCAACGCGCGGCGCCGGTATCGCGCGTCACTGAGCCCAGGGGTGGCAGCACCGTTCGAGTCGGGCCAGCCTCCGGGGAGCCCGCTCACAATGAACGGGCTCCCGAACACAACCCCGTCTGGCCGAACCGTGCAACCGCAACTGGGCGGAGTGCGGCAGATGCGGATGCTTTGGCACCCTCCTCACCGGGCACAACGCCCGGCAGGTCCGGCCGCAAACACCTTCAGACCGCAGACCCACGGAACTCAACGAAGCCCGGACGCTGATCGAGCAGTACAAGACCGTCCGCCGAACGCTCAGCGGGCCGAAACCCCAACGGGTTGCGGTGATTCGGGTGCGCTCTCGTGAATCGGGCCGTCGGGTTCCGGGTGTCCTGGTCCGGGAGTCGTGGCGGCGTCGCGTAGTGCCGATTCGACCCGGCGGTTGCTGGTCATGGTGGCCGTGACGGCGGTCATGGAAAGGAGGATGCCGGCGGCGACGTAGAGCGGGGTGCGTACGTCGTAGGCCGCGGCCAACCAGCCGCCGAGGATGGCGCCGAGGGGGGCGGCGCACATGGCGAGCATGCGGGAGGTGGAGGCGACCCGGCCCATCAGGTGGGTGGGGACGATCGCCTGCCGGAGGGAGGGGCCGAGCACCATCGTGGCGCCCATGCCCGCCCCGCAGACGGCGAGCGCCAGCCCGGCCAGGTACGGGTTCGGGGCAGCCGCCAGGCCCAGGATGGCCAGCCCTTCGACGGCGGCCGTGCAGGTCAGTGCGGTGCCGGTGCCGAGTCGTCGGCCGAGGAAGGAGGCGATGCCCGCGCCGAGCAGGCCGCCAGCGGCCTCCGCCGTGAGGAGCAGGCCAAAGCCGTAGGTGTCGATGCCGAGCCGGTCGTGCGCGAAGAGGGCGAGGACGGTCTCCACGGCGAGGAAGGCGATATTCCCGACCGCCGGACGCAGCGCGAGCCCGAGCAGCAACCGGTCCCGGAAGACGTACGAGGCCCCGGCCCGCGCCTGCCGAAGCAGCGATTCACGGACCTGCGGTACGGGCCGGGGCACGGCAGGCAACGACCGTACGAGCACAGCGGACAGCGCGAACGACACCGCGTCGACGAGCAACGGAACCGCCCGCCCGAGCGCGAGCAGGGCACTGCCCGCAGGCGGCCCGACAAAGCCGGACGCGGCGGTCTGGGCGCCACGCAGACGGGCGTTGGCGCGCTCCAGGAGCGAGGGGTGCCGGCCGAGCAGATCCGGAAGATAGGCCGTGGCGGCCGTGTCGAAGAAGAGTCCACCGAGGCCGAGCAGAAAGGCGACGGCCGCAAGAAGTGGAATGCTCAGCACGTCGAGGGCGGCCGCTGCCGCCGGTATCACGAGCAGCACCGCCCGTGCCGCATCCACGACCCACATCGTGCGCCGACGGTCCCAACGGTCCACCAGCGCACCGCCGAGCACCCCGAAGAGCAGCCACGGCAGTGTCCCGGCGGCCGTGACGACGGCGAGTGCCATCGGATCCCGTGTCAATGTCAACGCGAGCAGCGGCAGGGCGGCGTGCGTTACTCCGTCACCGAGCGAGGAGATCGTCTGCGCGGTCCAGAGCCGCCCGAACCCGGTCGGCAGCTTCACCATCTCATTCATCCGATTCCGGGTCACCTACCCTCCCCCTCGACCTGCTGGCGCCGAGCCGGCTGGTACCGCCCGAAGACCAGCGACGCGGCTGTGCTCATCGGTGGCGTCCCTGTCCCAATGTCGATCAAGGTTTCGCTCATGGGCCCACGATCACCTCCGCCACCCGGGCGGAACAACGCGAAAGATCGAACCGCCGCTTAAGCCACCGGTTATCGTTCGGCGCCGAAGTCGTAAACTTCCCCGATCACGCAGTACAGAGGCAGGATCCGGACGGGCGGTGACAGGGAAGGGAGACGGCCTGGTGGAGCTGCGCGACATCGAGATCTTCCTGACACTGGCCGAGGAGCTCCACTTCGGGCGTACGGCCGAACGCCTCCACGTGTCCCAGGCGCGGGTCAGCCAGTCGATCAAACAGCAGGAGCGCCGGATCGGCGGTGCCCTGTTCGAGCGGACCAGCCGTAGCGTGCGACTCACCCCGCTCGGCGAGCGGCTGCGCGACCGGCTCGACGCGGGCTACCGCGAGATCATGGCAGGCATCGACGAGGCCGCCGCCGCCGCTCGTGGACAAGTCGGCACGCTGACCATCGGTACCTTCGACACCCACCACCGGCAGATTGCGGCCGTCCTCGACCTGTTCCGGCAGCGGCATCCGCGATGCGAGCTGCGCATGCGCGAGATCCTCCCCTCCGACCCGTTCGGCGGGTTACGCGCGGGCCGCATCGACATCGGCCTGCTCTGGCTACCCGTCCGCGAGCCCGACCTCACCGTCGGGCCGGAGCTGTACACCGAGCGGCTGGTGCTGGCCGTCGCCCCCACTCATCCGCTGGCCGGCCGGGACAGGGTCGAGATGGAGGACCTCGGCGATCACCCGGTGGTGGACCTGGAGGGGCCCGTGCCAGACTACGTGTGGCAGGCGCACACCCCTGCCATGACACCGTCCGGGCGGCCCATCCGGCGCGGCACCACAGCGGCCACCCTCGAGGAAGCCCTCACGGTGATCGGCACCGGCAGCGTCGTGTCCCCCGTCGGGTCGTACGCGGCCGCCTCCCGGCAGCGTCGTGACCTCGCATTCGTGCCCATCACCGACGGCCCGATCCTGCGGTACGCCCCGGTCTGGCGCAGCGCCGCAGAGACCACACTGATCCGCACCTTCGTCCACGCCGCCGGAGGCGGCTGACCTGCGTTGTGTGCCTACCGACCTGGGCCTAGCAGCGCTTCGCCCCAGCAGTCCGCCAGCACTTCGCCGAGAGCGTGGGAAACCTGCCGGGTCATCAGTGGGTTGGTGTCCCATTAGTAGGCCAGGCCGGTCACCGCCTGGTACACCGTCCAGCCGCGACCCCGCAGCCAGGTGGCGTCGTCCATCCCCACTGCCTCCCGGAAAAGCTGTCGGCTCGGCCCCGAGAACGTGTTCCATGCCGGTTGCAGGTCACAGGGGGGTCACCGGCCTTCAGGCCACCGAAATCGATGACGGCGTTCAACCTGCCGTGCTGGAACAGGAGGTTGCCCGGCAGCGGGTCGCCGTGCGTCCAGACCCCGGGGCGATCCCAGTCATCGACGTCGAGGGACTGCTCCCAGGACCGGGTCATCGCGGCCACCATCGCCGGCCGACTCGCCGCACCAGTCACCGCGCCCCTCGCCGCCCTCCTGCACACCACCGCCAGATACGGACCCGCCCGGCGAGACGTGGTTCACCCCGGCAGCCCGGCTCGGGTCCGCGCACCCGGCGATGGACGGCGGGACACTCATCCATTCGGACCTCAACCCAGCGAACCTGATCGTGACCCCACTCGGCCTACGCATCGTGGACTGGGCGTGGGCAACCAAGGCCGCCGCATGGGTCGAACTCGCGGTGCTCATCCCATGGCTGACCGGTAGCGGCCACAGCGCCGAGCAGGCAGAGAAGTGGATAGCGCAGCGTCCCGCATGGACCGCGACTGACCGTCTGGTCCTGGACGACTTCGCTTCAAGGAACGCAACGAAGTGGGCCACCCAGTCCCGGCGAAGCACGGAGACCCGGGTACACGACCTCGCAATGTGGACCAGCGAGTGGGCGGACCACCGGACCCGACGGCCACCAGTCAGCCCGTGAGCCACAGCGCGGGGGCACCCTCCCGTGATGTGGCCGCCGGTAGCGGTAGGACTAGCTCCTCAACCAGCCAGACCGGGCTCGCACCAACATGCGGACCATAGGATCCACCTCTATGGTCCGCACCACGCCTCCGCGTCCCCTAGACATCACCGAACTCTTCCCCGAACTGCGGGAACATTCCATCACCGCTACCCGCCTGCATCCCCGACCCGGCACTCCCACGGTTACGGACAGCTCGGTCGGCGGACCGCTGCTATGGCCGGCCGACGAGGTATGGCCGGTCTGCGACGACGCCGAGGCGCACGAACCATGGAACCTGACCACCCCGGCCGCCCTACACCGCAGGCGGGAGATCCTTGCGACCGCAGAAGCCCGGGAGCCGCTGCCGGGCGGGGGCTTCTTGACTGCGAAGGAGCGGGCCGAGCTCGATGCGGCCGATGCTCTGGACCTGGACGACCTGATCGAGGATCCCTTCTCGTTGGTTCCGGTCGCGCAGCTGTACCGACAAGACATCCCGGACTACGTCGGTCCGGACGGCACCGACCTGCTCCAGGTGCTGTGGTGCCCGGTGGACCACTCGGACCGGCACTACAGCCCTCGCGTCTTCCTCCTGGCGCGACAGTTCCCTAGTCGGCCCGCTACTCGAAGCGCCGCCCCAACCGCCGGTGATCAGCGACATGTACCTGCCGGTTCCGTGCGTGGTGCACCCCGAGCAGGTCCGCGAGTACCAATACGCCGACCTGCTCCCCGATGACCTACGCGAGCGGCTCGACGAGTGGGATGACGACGAAGACGAGAGCCGTCCCCACTATCAGAGTGACTTGTCGCTCGCGCCGGGATGGAAGGTCGGCGGGTACGCGAACTGGTCGTTGACCGATCCGTACCCGATGGAATGCGCAGTGTGCGGCACCACGATGACCTTGATTCTCACCGTGGGCTCGGGCGACTGGAACGGCAAGGATTGCAGCTGGCGCCCGTCCGAGGAGAACCCGACCGCGTCTCCAGACATCGTCGGTGTGCAGATCGGGCGCGGCTACTCGCTGTACACCTTCCGCTGCCCCAAATCATTCGATCATCCCCCGGTTACCGCTATGCAGTGACGTTGCCTCCCTCCATGGCTTGCCAGCCTCCAGAAAGCGCTCAACTCGACGTGAACGGACGCCGCCCGACTGACGACCGGGAGCAACCTTGGCTGAAATTTTCGGCTCCGTCGAAGGGGGTCGCCACAGTGGACGCGCTGGTGAGGGCACTACCGGGTGGCAATGCTGTCTCAGCTGACTACACCAGTTACCGATCCGGTGGCGCCGGAAGCCTTCGGCTCGCCGCGCCCAGCCCTGGCCTTGCTGGTCAGTGCAGGAATTCCGGGGCTCTCCCAGAGGGCAGATCACCGCTGCCAGGTGCAGGTGCCTGGGTTACAGGATGCGGGTCAGCTCGTGCATCGCGGCGAACTGCGTGTCCGGACGTGGTGGTGGCAGACGCAGACGGTCAGCGGCGTCGCGGTCGCGCTGTCGGCTGCCCAGCACGATCTCGGCGCGTTCGAGTGTCGGGTGACCAACGAAGGGGACGACCGCGTCGACTGGCAGATGCGGCGCTGCGACCAGAAGCTCCCGCAACTGCGGCGCCGCGGCGAGGCCCTCGAGGGCTGCCGGATGGCGGAGATGACGCAACCCGAGGCATTCGGCGCGCGCCAGCATGATGCTGGAGCTGAAGTCCGCAAGCCGTTCGACGGTGAGCGTTTCCAGCCACAGCCACTGCAGCGCGCGCAACCGTGTCACCGAAGTGAGGACGTTGAGCTTTCGCACCTGGCGCAGTGCCAGGTAGCGAAGCGTGGGGATCTGGGTGAGCCATTCGCTGTTCGTCAACGAGCCGAGGGTCAATGCCAAGGCGTGCAGGTGCGGCAGGGCAATGATGGGCAGGACGTGGTCGACGGGAAGCCGCCACAACGACAGCTCCCGCAGACCCGGGTTGGCGTGCAGCAGCTCGGGAAGACCACGCCGGTGCTCGACGACCCTCAGTCGGCGAAGCCGACGAAACTGGGCAACCGGAGCAAGGTCGAGAGGCTTCCGGGTCTCGCCGATGTCAAGGAACTCCACATCAGCGCTCAACTGATCCAACAGGGCCAGATCGGTC
This sequence comes from Micromonospora sp. NBC_00330, assembly GCF_036136635.1. Classification (NCBI taxonomy): domain Bacteria; kingdom Bacillati; phylum Actinomycetota; class Actinomycetes; order Micromonosporales; family Micromonosporaceae; genus Micromonospora; species Micromonospora sp. NBC_00330. Next base: position 1,528,000 of record NZ_CP108012.1, on the reverse strand, counting down.
AGGTGCCACAGGCCCGCGACGCTGAACCGGCGAACATGTGGAAACCAGCGCAAGAACCGCAGCGTCGCAAGGTCGTCATCGAAACCGTAGACCCGCAGCGGGACCATCGGATGATCCCCCAGGAGCGCGGCCACCGACCGATACTCCGCCTCGGTGAGCGGCTCACTGAACTGGACGACATCGGCATTCCCGAGCCGGGGGCGGAGCTGCGCGACGTCGACCGGGCTCCGCACCTCCACGACATCGCCCATCCCGAACATGATCCTCCACCACCCATATCGCCCGCGGCGAGCACCTCGATCCGCCAGCGGCGCCCGTTTCGGTCGACGGGGGTCAGCAGCACTTGCACGCCGGCGACGCTACGCGCGCCGCCGCGGGTCTGCCCGGCGTTGCAGTAGGCGCGAGAATCACATCCAGCCCTGAGGGCTTCTCGCAGATCGGACAGGGGGTCGCATGGACGTTCAGGACACGGTGCGCAACTTCGTCAAGGCGCTCGAGCACTGTCAGAACATGGTCGTCGTTCATCGCGCCGTCGGCGACGGCGGCCGCGGCCGCCGTCTCGAGGAGACGTCGCTGAACCGAGGCGTGGTGGTGTTCGCTGCGGCGACCTGGCAGGCGTTCGTCCAGGACCTGGCGATGGCGCTCCGGGACGCCACCCTGGTGCAGCTGAAGGCCGTCACTGCTCCTCCCCTGCTGAACGGCGCGATGAGGCAGTGGGAGACTGACTTCAACTCGTCGCTGGAGAAGTTTTCGACGCCCGGCCCCGGACAGACGCAGACGCTGCTCCGACGCGTCGGGTTCGACCCGCAGCCGGCCTGGACCTGGCAACAGCGCGTGAGGGGCAGGAAGGTGCACGTCACGCCGAGCCACGTCAGGACGGCGATGACCCAGTGGCTGGACGTGCGGCACGGCGTCGCTCACGGCCACGCGGTACTGCCCATAGTCAACGTCCTCCAAGGGGTGCGTGACCGGACCACGGCGGAGGCCCTGCCGGCGTCGAATGTGCGGCTCAGCGACGCGATCGACTGCATGCGGTTCTTTCGCGCGGTGGTCAAGGTGACCGCAGACGCGGCGGCGGCCTACGTCGGCCAGTCGGCACCGAGTTGGCCCTACAAGGTGCCGATGGTGCTGGGGTTGGACCCCGCGAAGCTGTAACGCGCGGCGCTGGACGACGGGTGCCGACCAGCGCCGCGCGGTGGGTCAGGTGCCGGCGGAGGTGTGCCGCTTGAGCACCACGCTCTCGGCCTGTCCGTTGCGATTACGGTCGGCGGCAGATCCCTGCGCGGGTTCTCGGGGTCGCCACCGACGCGCCTCTGATCCGGATGCACGGTCGCGGGACCTAGGCTGTCGTCGCCGGTCTGGCTGAGGCACTTGGGGTTGCGGTGAGTTTTGACCTGTACGTCTGGCACGAGGAACAACCGGTCACGGCGGCCGAGGCGCGAGCAAAGCTGGAGCGCTGGGGCGACGGCGAACAAGAAGTGTTCGCCGCGCATCCCGCCGTGGGACGGTTCTATGACGCACTGCTCGATCGCTTCCCACCGCTGGAGAGTCTCGGCGAAGACGACATCGACCGGCTCGGAGTGTGGAGCATGACTCCCGAGCGTTCCGACGCGATCGTGGCCGTCTCGTGCGTCTGGTCGCGAGCGGACGACGTCGGTACCGCCGTCCTGACGCTCGCCGCCGAACACGGCCTGATTTGTTACGAACCGGGCTACCACGTCGTCAACCCGAACGCGCCGGGCCACGTAGCGCTCTTTACGCTCTCGTCGGAGAGCTTGCCGACGATGCCCGACCCCGACGCGGGCCGATTGGAATGGATCATCGGCCAAGTCGGCAAGAACAACGGCTACGTGATCCTCGAGCGCGCCGACGGATGGTTCGTCCAGGTTGGCTACGACGACGCTGCCGGAGTACCCGCCGGGACATACGCACTGGAGTATCAGGAAGGCTCCACCGACCGACACTTCCGCTGCCAGACCACCGACCGCGAAGCAGCCCTACGGCTCTTGCAGGACTTCCGAGCCGGCGACGAGAGGTGGAAACGCCGTCACCTATGGGAACCGCTCTGACCAGTCCCACAACCCTCCATCCAGCCGTCACAGATGTCCGGACGCGTATGCCCTGCAGAGTCCCACCGCACTGAGGCCCGCTCGGCAGCATCGCGGTGCGCCTCGAGCACGAGCCTGAAGCCGCGCGCTTCTCTCGGCATGTGCGGACCCTCGCCCTACCGCCTTCGCAGGGCGCCGACGCTGACGCCTTCGGGCTCGTCGAAGAGGTCTTCAGCCTGAAGGGCCTGGTCAGGGCGTTCCCCGTAGGATCGGTGTCTCGGATGACGGAACCGCGGCGGACTCCAGCACGCTCACCCGCAACGCTCAACATCGATCTGCGACACGCCTACAGCACGTGGCCTTAGACGAATCGGTACGCCGACCGGCGCCAGCCATCCCGGCAGCAGCAACGCCTGACCACTTCGACCTCTACTGGGAGGTCACGCGGCACCGCTCGACCGCATCACCACAGGTCAAAGCCCTCGTCTCTCTCCGGCGTCGGTGAGCACTTCGGGCGCGGAGACCACTTCGCCAACCTGCACCCAATCTGCTCCCTGTTGCAAGGCCAGGCCAACCAACGGCTCCTTACCGCCTTGACCTGCGCACACTCCCCTACGAGGCAACATAGAGCGCTGTCGACTGCTGCGCAGAACCGCAGAGCACTCCGCGGTGAAACAGGACGCCGCACCGACTCTGACCTGCGACAACGTGGAGCCGCAGGCAGGGGTGGGTGCAGTTGAGCGCCGTTCGATGTCGTTGGCCGCAGTTCAAGGCCGTTCAGGGCACCCCGCTGCTCCCAACCTGCTCCCCCTAACCGGGCTGGCACCGGGCCGCCCACCGATCGTGAGCTGCCAGCCCGGGGCCCTGGTTTGGCACCAGCGCTGACTCCCGTAGTCGCATCGGTTGACCGGGGAGCACGCCCACCGTCGCCGCGCCTTGTCAGCGGCAGATCCGGATACTCACTGGGATTGAGCCGGGCCGGGTGTTGCGCGGTCAGGTGTTCCTGGCCCGCGGCTGTCTCATCCCCGGGCCTCGAGGTGAAGTAGCCGGGCGGCGTCGACCCTGGCGGCGCGCAGGGCACCGGCGGAGCAACGCCGTGCGTAGGGGTACCCGCGCCATCCGGAACACCGACACCACCGGACTGCGGTGGCCGTGCATGTCGTACATATGTACGATGTGCGACTTTTGAGATCTCCGCCTAGCCTGCGTGGTGACCGCCGCCGCGCCATTGGCCGTGGATTCGCGGCGGCGGTCTATTGCCCCACTCCAGGTATTCGAGAAGGAGCAACGTGACAATCCTAGTAACCGGAGCGACCGGAAACGTGGGTCGCCAGGTGGTGACCCAACTGGTCCGGGCCGGGCAACCGGTGCGGGCGATGACCCGCCGGCCGCAGACAAGCCGGCTGCCGGATGAGGCCGAGGTGGTCCAGGGAGACTTCGAACGTCCCGAGACCTGGCGAGCGGCGCTGGACGGAGTGCAGTCGGTGTACCTGTTCCCCTTCGTGTACGCCGCGACCGACCATGGGTTCGTCGATGAGGCGGTCAAGGCCGGCGTCACCCGGTTCGTCGTGCACTCCGCGGCGGCGGCCGGGTTCGCACCCGGAACCGGAGGCGACGGCGCCCTCGGGCGGCACCTGGCCGAGGAGCGGGAAGCGCACCGCGGGTTGGAACTGCTGGTGGAGGCCTCCGGCGCTGAGTGGACCCATGTGCGGCCGGGCCTGTTGGCCACCAACGCGCTGCGGTGGGCCGACCAGATCCGGGCCGGACGGGTGGTGCGCGGGCCATACGCGTCCGCTGGCTACCCGGTGGTCCACGAGGCCGACGTCGCCGATGTGGCGGTCGCGGCGCTGCTGACCGACGACCATGTCGGTGCCGCGTACACCGTCACCGGCCCGGTGAAGGTCTCGCAGGCGGAGCAGGTCACCGCGATCGGCGCCGCCATCGGCGTGCAGGTGCGATTCGAGGAGCTCGATCCAACCGAGGCGCGCAGGCAATGGCTGCGCGACGGCTTCGATGAGGAGACCGTCGACTGGATGATTGCGCTGCTCGCCGACGCGGTCGACGGGACGGGAGCGTTGCCGCCGACGGACACCTATCTGCGGGTGACGGGACGACCACCGCGCACGTTCGCCCGGTGGGCCAACGACCATGCCGCCGACTTCCGGCCGGAGGTGACGCGATGACGATTCTGGTCACGGGTGCCACCGGCATGGTGGGCCGACACGTCGTCGCCGAACTGGTGAAGACCGGCCATCGGGTCCGCGCACTGACGCGGACGCCGTCGGCGGCGAGTCTTCCGGACGGGGTGGAGGTCGTCGGCGGCGATCTGACGGACCCGCCGTCCCTGGAGCCGTCGTTGAACGGTGTGGAGCGGATGTACCTGTTCGCGGTCGGACGGACAGCGCGTGATGTTGTTGCTGCTGCGAAGCAGGCCGGCGTGCGGCGCATCGTCGTGCTGTCCGGGGCGCTGGCCGACACCGATGACAGTGAGGACGGGTACCTGGCGGTCGAGCGTGCGGTCGAGGATTCCGGTCTGGAGTGGACGCACCTGCGGCCCGGGGAGTTCGCCGCGAACTGGCTCGACTGGGCCCCGACCATCAAGGAAGGTCGGGTGGTCCGCCGGCCGTACGGGGCTGCGGTGACCCAGCCCACCCATGAGGCGGACATCGCCGCGGTCGGCGCGAGGGTGCTCGTCGAGGACGGCCACACCGGCCGGACCTACACCTTCGCCGGCCCCGAGGCGCTCACCACCGTCGCGCAGGTCGACGCGATCGGCACTGCGATCGGTGCCACGGTGCGATTCGACGAACTCGATCCAGCCGAGGCCCGGGCCGAGTGGATCAGCAACGGCTATCCGGAGGCGTTCGTCGACTGGATCTTCGCCATGTGGGCGGAGTCCGCGCGTGATCCCGCCCCGACGAACCAGGAGTGGGCAGACATCGTCCCGCGCCTGACCGGCCGACCCGCGCGGACATTCGCGCAATGGGCCACCGACCACGCGGCCGACTTCCGGTAGACGGTTCATTGTGGGGCATGGCGACCCGTCCGGGCCACCATGCCCCACACGACCGTCAACCCAGCACGACGCGCGACGAACGCTCCGCGCAAAAAACATCCTCAACTCGACATGAGCGGACGCCGCCCTACCGAACTCCGCGGGAAGCCAGCGCTGACGCCTTCGGGCCCGCCGAAGAGGTCTTCAGCCTGAAGGACCTGTTCAGGAGGTTGCCCGTGGGATCGGTGTCTCGAATGGCGGAACTCCAGCGGACTCCAGCAAGCCACCCGCAACGCTCCACACCAACCTGCAACACGCATACGGACGTGGCCTAGGTGAACCGAGACGGCCGGCCGGCACCAGCCATCCCGGGAGCAGCAAAGCCTGACCACTTCGACCTCTACTGGGAGGTCACACCGCACCGCTCCACCGGATCACCGCAGGTCAAAGCCCGCGCCTCTGTCCCGCGTCGATGAGCACTTCGGCAGGGAGAGCACTTCGCCAACCTGCATCCAATCTGCTCCCAGTCGCAAGGCCCATGCCAACCAACGAGTCCTTACCGCCTTGACCTGCACACACTCCCCCAGCAGGCAACATAGAGAGCTGCCGATCATCGCGTAGAACCGCTGAGCACTCCGCGGGAAACAGGACGCCGCACCGACTCTGACCTGCGACAACGTAAAGCCGCAGGCAGGGGTGGGTGCAGTTGAGCGCCGCTCGATGCCGTTGGACGCCCTTCAAGGCCGTTCAGGACACCCTGTTGCTCCCCACCTGCTCCCCTTAACCGGGCTCGCACCGGCCACCGAACGATCCTGACCTAACGAGCGCGGCTGGAGTACTAGCCACCGCCGCGCTGATGGTAATCGAAGAAGGGCTTGGGTGGCCTCGAGACGAGTCGCTCGTATACCTCGACGGGCACCAGGTTGAACGGAGCTGCCGCCATCTGCGCCTCCAGCGATCAGATGGCGCTCGGCGTCTACGAGCCGGCCCCCCCGGAAGCAGCGACGCCTGACCACTTCGGCCTCTACTGGGGGTCACGCCACACCGCTAGACCGCATCACCACAGGTCAAAGCTCTCGTCCCTGCCCGTCGTCGCTGAGCACTTCGAAAGCGGAGACCTCTTCGCCAACCTGCACCCAGGTTGCTCCCAGTCGCAAGGCCAGGCCAACCAATGGCTCCTTACCGCCTTGACCTGCGCACACTCCCCCACCAGACGACATAGGGCGTTGTCGACCGCTGTGGAGAACCGGGGGGCACTCCGCGGGAACGAACGGATCGTCGTCAACCGGCGACGTCCACGACGACCTTGCCCTCGGCGGCGCCGTCGGCGACCAGCCGGTGGGCGTCCATGACCGTGTCGAGCGTGAACCTGCGCCCGTCCAGCCGGGGGCGCAGGGCACCGGCATCGGCCAGCGCCGCGATCTCACGCAGGATGTCGCCGTGGTGTTCGCGGCCCCGCCCGGTGAGCATCGGCAGCAACGTGAACACGCCGGAGTAGGTCGCGCCGCGGAACGACAGCGGGGCGAGCGAGTGTGAGCCCCAGCCCAGCGCGCTGACGACGTGCCCCTGGTAGGTGCGTACCGCCGCGAACGACGCGTCGAGCGTCGCGCCACCGACGTTGTCGACGACGATGTCGAACCCTTCGCCGCCGGTGTACCTCTCGACGTACTCCTCGACCTTGCTCGTGGTGTAGTCGATCGGCACGGCGCCCAGGCTCTCGATCACCCGCATGCTCGCCGGCCCGCCCGTGGCGTACGCCTCGGCGCCTCGCGCCTGGGCGAGTTGCACGCCCACGTAACCGACCCCGCCGGCGCCGCCGTGCACCAGCACCTTCTGCCCGGCGCGGACCCCGGCCCGGTCGACGAGCCCCTCCCAGGAGGTGATCGCCGCCAGTGGCAGCGCGGCGGCCTCCCGCATCGAGAGGGTGTTCGGCTTGCGGGCCAGCAGCCGGGCGTCTACTGCGGCGTACTCGGCAAGCGAACCCTGGAGGTCTCCCACGCCCCCGCACAGCCCGTACACCTCGTCTCCCGGCTCGAAGCCGGTCACCTCCGCGCCGACCGCCGCGACGACGCCGGCAAGGTCCAGGCCGAGCACCGCAGGCAGCTCGACCCGCGCGTGCGCGGCCTTTCCGGCCTGGATCTTCGTGTCGAGCGGGTTGACCCCGCTGGCGACGATCCGCACCAGCACCTGCCCGCGCTCGGGGGTGGGTTTATCGATTTCCTCGACCGTCAGCGGAACGTCGAACTCCCGCAGCACCGCAGCACGCATGGCAATCCACACTCTCCGTGATCGAGGCGTCACGTGGACGCTATCCGACCGGATAGGTGGCGGGGCGGGTTCCTCGGACCGCGCCCGCGCTGCGACGGGCGGACCGCGCGCGGGTCAGTCGTCTTCGGCACCGTCGAGCAGCGCGCGCCGCAGTGCCAGCCGGTGCTTCCGGCGGATCTCCGCCTCGCGGTACCGTCGCCGGTCCGCATCGGTCTCCGGCAGCAGCGGCGGCACCGTACGAGGCTGGCCGTCGTCGTCGATGGCGACCATGACCAGGTGGGCGGTTGCCACGTCGGTGGGCGGCACGGCCCGGTCCCACCGGTCTGCGGTCACCTTGACGGCCACCTCCATCGAGCTGCGGCCGGCCCAGGTGATCCGGGCGTCGACGTGCACGACGTCGCCGACCCGCACCGCGCGGAGGAACGCGGTCTCGTCGATGGCGGCGGTCACCGCCGGCCCGTCGGAGTGCCGGGCGGCGACCACACCGGCGACGGAGTCGATGAGGTTGAGGATCCGGCCGCCGTGCACCGTACCCATCAGGTTGGTGTGGTGCTGGTCCATGATCTGCGAAAGGGTCAGGTGCGACGCCGACGGCGCTCGGCCGGGGATCGTGGTGGTGTCGTGCACAGCGGTAGTCCGTCCCTCGGGAAACCACACCGCCGGGTCGCGGACACACGTTGGCGAGGATCTGGCCGTGCGCCACACGCACGGCCCGTCACCCGCTCAGCCCACCCGCGAGGCCGACGGCAGCGCACACGGTTGTGTACGCGGCGCCGGCAGGTCTTCGGACTCGCGGGCCTGACCGGTCGCGCCGGTCCCCTACTGGCCGTCGCTTCCCAGGCCACTGGCCCAGTGCTGATGACGGCGGTCGTTCCCACTCACCGCTGCGGGGCAGCCCCGGATTTTCACCGGGTTCCCTCTTACGACGCCCCGCCGGTCACGACGGGGCGAACCAGCGCCGCCGGCGAGCATAGCTGGCCAGGGAATGTGTCCATCCGGGGCGTCCTGCCGGGGCGGCGGATGGCCTCATCGTCAACTTTTGTCGTCTGAGGAAGAAGATCGTCACCTCTTGAAAAAAGTCTCGCGAGGGTGAGGATATCCAGATGCGTCGTCTCCCCCAGACTTGCGGGCGGGTGGTCTCGGGCCTCCTCGCGTTCCTCCTCGCCTCGGCGGTCGCCCTCCTCGCGTCCGCCCAACCCGCCGCAGCTCACGGGACCCTCGCCGCGTCCACACCGGCGAGCGGCGCCACAGTGCGCGAGCCGTTGACGGAGGTGCGGCTGTTCTTCACCGAGAAGGCCGCGGCCAACGCGTTCTTCACGATCACCGCCCCGGGCGGCGCCCGTGTCGACAACGGCTGGTCGCAGGGTGAGCCGAAGCCGCTGGACAAGCCGGTACGGGAGTACTTCCTGGTCAACGGGCAGTTCGAGCCACGGGAGTACACGACGGGGTTCCCCGCGGTGGTGTCCGTCGCCCACCTGCCCGCCAAGGGCCAGTACTCGGTGAGCTACCTGTCGGTCGCCTCGGATGGCGATACAGTGCGGGGCACCCTGACCTTCCGCTACGACGGGCGGGTGACGGCAGCACCGAAGGGGTGGAGCCCGCCGTCGACCCAACCGGACCCGGCGCTGGTGGCCGCCACCGAGCAGCACAACACGTCCGGGCAGGCCTCGGCGGTGCCGACCACAGCGGACGATCCGTCGAGCCCGCCGGCTGCGGCGGCCCCGTCGACCGGGTCGACCGAGGAGAGCGGTTCCGGGGCACCGGCCTGGGCCGGCTGGGCGGCGGCGGTCGCGGCGGTCGGGGCGGTGGCGGGGTTCGTCGTCTGGCGTCGCCGATCCGCCGGCACACCCACCGGCCGGGGCCGTGCCTCGGGGGCGACCTCCGGTCGACGCGGCGGTGGCGCCCGTGCCACGAACAGGGCCGGCGCTGGCAGGACGGTCGGCGGCAAGGCTGCCAAGGACAAGGCCGTCGGGGGCAAGGCTGGCGCTGGCAAGATCGGCGCGGCGACCGGCGTCGTCGCGCGTACCGCGAGCGACAAGCAGCGGCCCGCCACCGTGCCGGCGGCGCGCAAGGGCAACACGGTCGTCACGGCCCGCACGGACGTTGCTGTCGATCCGATGCCCACCGATCAGGTGACCAAGGCCCTCGCCAGCACGGACGGCGAGCCGGCGGTCGACCCCCGACCGCGGGCCGACACGGACCTCGCCGCCGCGACGCCTGGGTCCCGGTTGAGCAACACCCACCTGGCGCTGTTCGTCGGTGGTCTGGTGGTGGCCCTGTTGGCCGGGTTCGGGTTGGCCCGTATCGGCACCGCCGACGAGAATCCGGCGACCGGCAACGCACGACCGTCAGCCGGTGGACCGCCCGCCTCGGGCCAGGTGGGCTCCGCGACCGACGGGCACCAACACCCGGCCGGTACGGGGCCGCACACGCATCGGGGTGACGACGCGACGGGCGCGACGCTGGCGACCGGCACGACGGTCAGCGCCGGTGGGTACACCCTGCAACCGCTGGAGCGGTCCCAACCGCCTGGTGTACGCGCCGACTACCGGTTCCGGATCGTCGGGACCGACCGGCAGCCGGCAACGACCTTCGCGGTCGTCCACGACAAGCCGTTGCACCTGATCGTGGTGGGCCGTGACCTGTCCGGCTACCAGCACCTGCACCCGACGATGGCGCCCGACGGCACCTGGAGCGTCCCCCTGACGCTGGCCCGACCCGGCGGCTACCGCGTCTTCGCCGACTTCTCGGTCACCGCGGCCGACGGCAAGCAGCAGCCTCTCGTGCTGGGCGTCGACCACACGGTGCCCGGCGCGCACACCCCGACCGCGCTGCCGCCCGCTCAGGCGCAGGCGACGGCTGGTCCGTACGCGGTGTCGATGACCGGCTCCCCGACGGTGGGGGTGACGGCGCCGATCCACTTCCAGGTCAGCGCCGACCCGACCGTACCGGCGCAGTTGGAGCGCTACCTTGGCGCGTACGGACATCTGGTCGTGGTGCGTGAGGGTGACCTCGGCTACGTGCACGTCCACCCCGAGCAGGAGCTGGTCGACGGGACTGTCAAGTTCTGGCTGACCGCGCCGAGTTCGGGCCGGTACCGGGCCTTCTTCGACTTCCAGGTCGCCGGCACTGTGCACACCGGGGAGTTCACGATCAACGTTCCCTGAGTCCGGAACTTTCTCCGAGCTGCGGCCGACCAACCTCCCAGCAGCAACCATCGGAGGAAGAACACATGCGCACCACCAGCCCGAACGCTTCACGCCGCCGGTCGGCCGCCATTCTCGTCGCCGCGATCCTGACGGTGGGCGTCGCCGGTTGCGGCTCGTCGGACTCTCCGTCGACAGCGCAGGCGGGCCCGTCCGCGTCGGCCTCGGCCAACCCGGACGCTGGTGTGCTCGGCATTCGTGACCCGTGGGTGAAGGCGGCCGACAAGGGCATGACGGCGGCCTTCGGGACTCTGGTCAACGACGGCGACACCGACGTCACGGTGACGAGTGCGACGACCTCGCTGTCGCCGATGGAGCTGCACGAGATGGCCGTGAAGGACGGCAAGATGGTCATGCGGCAGAAGCAGGGCGGCATCCTGATCAAGGCCAGGAGCACGCACGCCCTGGAACCCGGCGGCGACCACCTCATGCTGATGAACCTCACCAAGCCCGTTCAGGCCGGCGACGAGTTGACAGTCACCCTGACCTTCGCCGACGGCAAGACCCAGCAGTTCCGCGCCGTGGCCAAGCCGTTCACCGGCGCGCAGGAGAGCTACGCCCCCGGGCACGGTGAGCCGATGCCCGGCATGAGCGCCACGCCGGAGATGAGCATGAGCCCGGCATCGTGACGCAGACACCACAGGTTCGACCGGTGAGCAGGCGTGGCCTGCTCACCGGCGGAGCACTGGCTGCCGGCGGAGCACTGGCAGGCGGTGCCACGATCGCCGCCACCCGCGCGGGGAGGACCGGGCCGCCGTCGGCGACCGCCGCCGACGCGACGCTGGCGGCGACCGTCGGCGGGCTGGTCGAGCCGTTCCACGGCGCTCGACAGGCCGGGGTGGCCACCGAACCGCAGGCGCACGCGTCGTTCGTGGCCCTCACAGTGCGGGCCGGCGTCGACCGGGCCGCGCTGGGTCGGATGTTGCGGTTGCTCACCGACGACGCCGCCCGGCTCACCCAGGGTCGGCCCGCGCTGGCCGACACCGAGGCCGAACTCGGGCTGTTGCCGGCACGGTTGACGGTGACTTTCGGCTTCGGGCCGGGCCTCTACCGGGCGGCCGGCGTCGACGACCGCCGGCCGGCATCGGTCACCGACCTGCCGTCGTTCCGCATCGACCGGCTTCAGCCGGCGTGGTCCGGCGGTGATCTGCTGCTGCAGATCTGCGCGGACGACGCGATCTCCGTCGCCCACGCCCAGCGGGTCCTGATCAAGGACAGTCGACCGTTCGCCACGGTGCGGTGGGTCCAGCAGGGCTTCCGGCGCAGCCCCGGTGTCGAGCCGGGCGGCCACACCCAACGCAACCTGTTCGGTCAGCTCGACGGGACCGCCAACCCTCGGCCCGGCGCGCCCATGGACACCGCGCTCTGGGTTCCGGACGGCCCCGCGTGGCTGCGCGACAGCACCACAGTGGTGCTCCGGCGGATCAGCATGAACATGGAAACGTGGGACCTGCTCGGCCGGACCGACCGCGAACTCGCCGTCGGGCGACGGCTCGACACCGGCGCCCCGCTCACCGGCACCGCCGAACACGACGAACCCGACTTCGCCGCCACCGACGCCGACGGCCTCACCGTCATCCCCGACTTCTCGCACCTGACCCGCGCCCACGTCACCGACGACCGGCTGAAGATCCTGCGCCGGCCCTACAACTACGACGGGGTGCCGACGGCGGAGGGCCACGCGGACAGCGGCTTGATCTTCACCTCGTACCAGGCCGACATCGCCCGACAGTTCCTGCCCATCCAGCGCCGGCTGGCCGACCGGGACCTGCTCAACGAGTGGACCACGCCGATCGGCTCCGCCGTCTTCGCCATCCCGCCCGGCTGTGAACCGGGCGGTTGGATCGGCGAGCAGGTGCTCGGATGACCACGCCAACCGTCATGACCGTACCGTCGTCGCGGCCCGCCGCCGTCCGGCTCGGCGCGGCGGTGCTCGCCGCCCTCGTGGCGGTGCTCATCCCGGCCAGCCCGGCCTGGGCGCACAACTCGCTCAAGACGGCCACGCCCGCCCGGGACGCGACAGTGCCGAGCGCACCGACCGAGGTCACGCTCGAATTCATGCAGCGACTCGACCCGGCGTTCACCACCATCGTGCTCACCGACGCCGCCAAGCGGAAGCTTCCCACCGGCGAACCGGTGGTCACCGGAGCGAAGAGCACGGTCGAGGTGACCGACACCCTGCCGAACGGGACATACACGGTCGCCTACCGGGTCGTCTCCGTCGACGGGCACCCGGTGCAGGGGTCCTACCCGTTCACTGTGGCCGATCCGACGTCCAGTGCCGCGCCGGTCGCCAACGTCAGCGCGTCGGCGCCTCCCCCGTCCGCCGCCGCCGCGAGGTCCGGTGGCGGTCCGAGCGCCGGTGTCCTCGCGGCTGTCGCGCTGGCCCTCCTCGTCCTGCTGACGGCTGGGCTGCTGTGGCGGCGGGCGGCCCGGCGCTGATCCGACCCGCCCGCGTGCGGTCGGCTCGCCCCATCACCTCACCAAGCAAGGTCACCACGTGTCCGACACAGAACCACAGCAGTTCGCCACCGACGATCCGAGCGGTGCCCGCACCGTCGCGGTGATCCCGACCGGTCCAACCCCGTCCGCCGCCCGAGACAAGGGTTCTCCGGAATCCGGCTGGCTGGTCACTGTCGTCGCCGTCGCGTCGGGGGTCACCCTGTTGGTGCTCGGCCTTCGGGTCGGGGGTGCGCTCACGGCCGCGATCCCGGGCCTCCCCGACGCGGGACCGATCACGACCCGGGCACTACCCGTGTTCCGGCTGCTGTCCGACGGACTGGCCACCGTCACCGTCGGCATGCTGGTGACCGCCGCGTTCCTGCTGCCCGGCGACGGACGCAGCGTCTCGCCGCACGGCTACCTGCTGCTGCGGCGGGCCGGTGTCGCCGCGCTCGGTTGGTCGGCGACGGCGCTGTCCCTGATCGCGCTGACCGCCTCGGACCTGCTCGGACAACCACTGACGACGCTCGGGCCGGCGACCGTCGTCAGTTTCGCCACCACCATCTCGCAGGGCCAGTCGCTCACAATCCAGGCCGCACTGGCAGTGGCCGTGGCACTGCTGGCCAGATTCGGGGTGTCCCGTGGGCTCGCCGCGACCGTCGCGGTCCTGGCAATGGTGGCGGTGCTTCCCCCGGCCTTCACCGGGCACTCCGCCGGGGCCGGTAACCACCAGATCGCCGTCACCAGCCTGGCCCTGCACATCCTCGCCGCCGCCGTGTGGATCGGCGCCCTCATCGCCCTGCTGGTGGTACGACGCAGTCGGCTGCTGGCCGACGCGGCCGCTCGGTACAGTCGCCTCGCCCTGGGCTGCTTCGTCGCCGTGACGGTCAGCGGGGCGGCCAACGCCGCCGTCCGCCTCGGGTCGGTCGAGCAGCTCTGGCACTCCCGCTACGGCTGGTTGGTGCTCGGCAAGCTCGCCGCCCTGCTGATCCTCGGCACGCTCGGCGCGACACACCGCTCCCGCACCCTGCCGGCGTTGCGCGTCGGACGGCGATGGGCGTTCGGCCGACTGGCCGCCGGCGAACTGGTCGTGTTCGCCGCCACAGTGGGGCTGGCGGTGGCGCTGTCGCGCAGCCCCACTCCGGTCGCCGAAGCCGGCACCGACGCCGACCCGATCACCGAGCTGCTCGGCTTCCCGATGCCCACCGCACCCACTGCGGGCAACCTGCTCGGGCAGCCGCTGCCGGACATGTTCTTCCTGACCCTCTGCGCTCTCGGCATCGGCGGTTACCTGGCCGGGGTGCGACGGATGCACGTCGGCGGGCACCGCTGGCCGGTCGCCCGGACGGCGAGTTGGGTGGGTGGGCTGCTGCTGCTCGCCGCGACCACCAACCTCGGTGTCGCCCGCTACGCGTACGTGCTGTTCAGCGCGCACATGGCCCAGCACATGGTGCTGTCGATGCTGGTGCCGATCCTGCTGGTAGGCGGCGCACCGGTCACCCTCGCCCTGCGCACCCTGCGTCGACCGGCCGACCCGGGGGTACGCGGTGCCCGGGAGTGGCTGCTGATAGTGGTGCACAGCCGGCTCACGAAACTGCTCACCCATCCGCTCGTCGCGCTGGGCATCTACACCGCCAGCCTGTTCGGCCTGTACTTCAGCGACCTGCTCGGCGTGCTGATGCGCTCCCACCTCGGTCACCTCGCGATGCTCACCCACTTCGTGGTCGCGGGCTGTCTGCTGTTCTGGGTGCTCATCGGGGTCGACCCGGGCCGCCGACGCGTCCCCCATCCCCTGCTGGTGATCATCCACTTGGCGTCGATGATGGCGCACGGCTTCTTCGGCCTGGTCCTCATGCAGACGACCACAGTCATCGCCCCCGACTGGTACCTGGCCGTGCACCCCGGCTGGGCGTCGTCGCTGCTGGTCGACCAGAAGCTCGGCGCCGGCATCGCCTGGGCGTTCGGCGAGCTGCCCGCCGTCGTCGTCATGATCGTCCTGATTCGGCAGTGGATCCGCGCGGACCAGCGTGAACAGGGCCGCCTCGACCGGGCCGCCGACCGGGCCGACGCCACCGGCGCGGAGGACGACCTGGCCCGCTACAACGCGTTTCTCGCCGCAGCCGGACGGACCGACAGCGATCCGCGCCGCACGGTCCGGCCGGACCAGCCCTGACACCGGGAACCCGATCGTCGGGAACCGGCGACGGCTCTCCCCCGACTACCAGTCAGGGCCGACGCGACACCTCACCGGGCGACCAGACCAGTACGGGAAACACCTTCGTGCTTCCCGACTCTTCCGATCGGATCACCATGTCTCTCACCGAACTGTCCGGCACGCCGACGCCGGAGCCCGCCACGACCGCCGAGAAACCGGCCCGGCCCGCCCGGCGCGCGTCGCCGTTCGGCGCGCTCCTGCTGCGGCTGCACTTCTACGCCGGCATCCTCGTCGCCCCGTTCCTGGTGGTCGCCGCACTGACCGGCCTGGCCTACACCACGACCCCGCAACTCGACACGATGCTCTACGGCGACCAGCTGACAGTCGCCCAGGTGGGTGACCGCCGACTCCCGCTCGCCGAGCAGATCGGGGCCGCGCGCAACGCGCACCCCGACGGCAGCATCACCACTGTGCAACCCGGCAACGGCGACCGGACCACCAAAGTGGTGTTCTCCCTGCCCGAGCTCGGCGAGAACCAGCACACCGTCTACATCGACCCGTACACCGGCGAGTCCCAGGGGCAGCTCACCACCTGGTTCGGGTCCACGCCGGCCACCACCTGGCTGGACGACCTGCACCGTCACCTGCACCTGGGCACCGTGGGCGAGTACTACTCCGAGCTGGCCGCGAGCTGGCTGTGGGTGATGGCGCTCGGCGGGGTCATCCTCTGGTGGCGTCGACGCGGCGCCGCCCGAGCCGCCGCCCGGCACCTGCTCGTGCCGGACCTGTCCACCGGTAAGGGTGTCCGCCGTACCAGGGGATGGCACGCCACCACCGGCATCTGGCTCACCGTCGGGCTGCTCTTCCTCTCCGTCACCGGCCTGACCTGGTCCCGCTACGCCGGCGCCAACTTCGCCGCCGGTCTCGACGCGCTGAGCGCCCGCACTCCGGAGATCTCCACCAGCCTCACCGCCGGTCCTCCCGCCCCGGCCGAGACCGGCGGCGGCCACGAGCACGGCGCCGCCGGGGCGGGCGGCGTCGTCGAGTCGGCGGCATTCGATCGGGTCCTGACTGTCGCTCGCGGCGCGGGGCTCTCCGGGCCGGTCGAAATCAGCCCCGCGCCGGAGCCGGGCTCCGCCTGGACCGTCACGCAGGTCGACAACACCTGGCCGGTCAGGAAGGACCGTGTCGCCGTCGACCCGGCCTCGGACACGGTCACGGCCCGCAGCGACTTCGCCGACTGGCCCCTGCTGGCCAAACTGAGCGGCCTCGGCATCCAGGCCCACATGGGGATCCTCTTCGGCCTGGTCAACCAGATCCTGCTCGCCGCGCTCGCCCTCGGCCTGCTCTGCGTCATCTTCTGGGGCTACCGCATGTGGTGGCAACGCCGACCCACCCGCGCCGACCGCCGTGCGATCGCCGGCACCCCACCAGCCCGCGGCGGCGTACGCGGCCTGCCGCTCTGGGCGCTGCTGATCGGCGTACCGGTGACAGTGGCGATCGGCTGGACGCTGCCCCTGTTCGGGCTCACACTGCTCGCCGTCCTCGTCATCGACCAGGTGGTGGGTGCTGTGTCTCGACGCCGACGACCCGCCGCGGCTCCCACCTCCCCGGCACCTGCGGGGAGCTGATCCACCGGATCGGCCGTCCGTCCTCCGGCGGACGGCCGGGCGCTTCGTTCAGATGACTACCTGTTTGGTGTTCGGCAGGCCGTCGACTATCGACTTCTGCACGTTGATCGTGTCGGCGATGACCTCGTGGGGCGTGTTGGCCATCCACTGCATCACCGAGATGTCCTCGAACCGGGGATGGCGGAACATCTCCAGGAACACCAGTGGCTCGTCGCCGGTGTTCTCGATGTAGTGGCCGTACGCGAACGGGACGTAGCCCACGTCGCCGGCCTGGAAGTCGAACGTCCGGGCTGCGGCCTGGGAGGCGAAGACGCCCATCCGCCCGGTGCCGGAGATGTAGTACTGCCACTCGTCGGTGGTGGGATGCCAGTGCAGTTCGCGCATCCCACCCGGCTCGACCTCGACCAGCGCCGCGGCGGTGGTCACGGAGGCGGCGAAGTTGGTCGAGTCGGTGATCCGGACCGTTCCGCCGCGGAATCGCTGCGGGGTCTGCGCGAGCATCCGGTGCTTGAAGCTTCGCGGGATGTCGCCGGTCGGGCTGACCACCCGATCCTGTTGCAGGGGTGGTGGGACGTCGCCCTGGAAGATGTACTTCTCCCGCTCGGGCAGATTCTCCATCTGTTCCAACGTCCAGCCGAAGTTCTTGGCCAGCACGTGTCGAGGGGTGTGGGCGAAGAAGTCGCTGAGCAGGAAGGTGTTGTTCTCCGAGAAGGCGCCGTCGTCGAAGACCAGCAGAAACTGCGCGCCGTCTTCCAACGCCTGGATGTTGTGCGGCACGCCCTGCGGAAAGAACCACAGATCGCCGGCCTTCACGTCCTCGATGAAGTTGCGGCCCTCGTGGTCGACGGCGCTGATCCGGCAGCTGCCGCTGAGCATGTACGCCCACTCCGACTGCTGGTGCCAGTGGATCTCCCGGTACGCGCCCGGCTCGAGACCGAACTGGACGCCGGACAACTGGCTGGCGATCGGGAGGTCTCGGCTGGTGACCTCGCGGGTCCAGCCGCCCTTCTCCACGCGGGTGTGCGCCTGCGAGAACGAGAACTTGAGGTTGGGCACCAGCCGGCTGTCGGTCGTCGGTGGAACCAGGAGGTCCGGGTTCTGCCGCTCGAGCTCGACGTTACGGCCCGCGAAGGGCGGGGCGCCCTGGTCGCCGCGCCGCGGCTGAGGATCGCTGTTCGCCATGATCGCTGTCTCCTCACTCGGGTTGGATCGGATGGGGCGCGGGAACGGACCCGCCCCGCAGCCGTAGCCGGGACGAGACGCCCAGCAGGGCACGCAGTCCGGGCCAGCCGTACTGGACCGCGATCGCGACCGGGACCGCCGCGACGGTCGCCATCAGCACCAGGCGGGTCCACGCCGGAGCGTGACCACCCGCCCCGGTGCCGGCGTAGAGGACGAACATCAGCAGCACGACCCGGAGCCGACGCAGACCGGGAAGTTCTGGGAGCTGGGCCATGATTCGATGATCGGCGGCGAACGTCGCCCGTCGCATCACGTGATCGCGCCATTACCGCAGGTCAAATCCCGGACGGTGGGGCCATTCGGCGCAATCCCGTCGGTTCGTCGATCCGGTCGCCCGTACCTGCCGCCATGGCTAGGCTCGGTCGCAGGACGGCCTTTCGACGTGCCTGGTAACAACCGGGGAGACCGCCATTGTCCGAATCACCCTTCAACGCCGGAACGCTCCCGGCCGATGACATCGCCACCGACGCCGAGCAACGACGGCACGGCCTGTTCGCCACGGCGGACCAGCTCCGGCTGGCCGGACGCGGGATGGAGGCGCTGCACGTCCTGGCTGCGGAGATCGCCACGAGTCGCAGCGGCGAGCGCCATCGCGCCCACCTGCTCGGGCGCCTGGCGCAGATCGTGGCACTGGAGCAGCCGACCATCGCCCTCGCCGGTCTGCGGGAGGCCCTGAAGCTCCGACTGGACGCCCACAGCCGCGCCACAGTGCTCGCCCTGGTCGCCACGATCGCGGCCCGCACGGGACATCCGGACACCGACGCCCTGCTGCGCGACGCGGGCACCGCGCACGCCGCGTCGGGTGATCAGGCGTCCGCTCGCCACCTTGCCCTCGGCCGGGCCGCCCGCTCGCTCGCGCACGGTGATCTGCCGGGCGCCCAGGCCGTGCTGGCGGCCCTGGACCCGGACTCCTGGACGGCACGCGGCGACGCCCCGTCCATCCGGGCGGAACGGATCCTCGTGCAGCTCGGTCTGGGTCGGCACCAGGACGCGTGGGCCGCGACCCGCCAGTCGCCCGAGGCGACGGACGTCTCACTCGCCGGGCTGACCGCGCTGGACTGCCTGCGCATGGTGGCAGTGGGAGAGCTGCCCGAGGCGGCCGCGCTGGCCGTAACGACGCTCAGCTCCGGCTCTGCGGACCTCAGTAGGGAGGTGCGTGCCCTGTTGGTCGCGGTGATCGGCGAGGTGCGCTACCGCCGAGGCGAATACGACGACGCCCGCGCCATCCTCCGCGCCTGCCTCGCCGAAGACCGATGGCCTGACCGTACGATGTGGACGTTCGCGTTCTGTGTGGCGGTACGCGACCCCGCCCTCAGCGCGCCGACCGGCCTGCTCACCACTGTCGTCGCCGACCTGCACCGGTCGGTCCGGTCACTCCTGCCCGTGCCGCACTTCGGCCCCCGACTGGTACGCGCGGCGGTGGCGGCCGACGACACCCGGGCCGCCCGCCGGGTCACCGAACTGGTCGAGCTGGTCTCCACCCGTACCCCGGTGCCGCTGTGGCACGCGCTGGCCGACCAGAGCCGAGGGTTGCGCGACGGCGACCCGGACGCCCTCCGGTCGGCGGTGGACCAACTGCGCACCACCGCCGCGCGGCCGGCGCTGGCCGACGCGTTGCTCGACCTCGCGAACAGCCCTCGGGCGCGATCCGGGGAGGCGCGCGACGCCGCGCACGAGGCGGCTGCCCTCTACGCCCGGATCGGCGCTCCTGGCGACCAGGCGATCGCGGACCGGCGCTGCGCCGACCTCGCCGCCACCCCGCGCCACCGGCCGCCGATCGACGAGTCGCCAAACCGGGGCATCGGCGCGCTCACCCCCGCCGAGGAGCGGGTGGCCGAGATGCTCGCCGCCGGCGCCACGAAGAAGGAGGCGGCCAGGAGTCTCTTCGTCTCCTTCCACACCGTGGACACCCAACTCCGGTCCATATACCACAAGCTGGGCATTCACAATCGGATGCAGTTGGTGCGGGCCTGGGAACGGACCAGACGATAATCAGCCGATGACCGCGCCAGCCGACCTGACCCCGCTCGCCGAGGCCGTGGAGTGCGAATTCATGCACTCCTACGAGTCGCAGGCGCCCGGGCCCGCGTACACCGATCTCGGGATCGCGACCACCCGCATCGGCGGCGGTGTCGCCCTCGCCATGCGCAACGATCCCTCCGGCGGGTACTGGAACAAGGCCCTCGGCTTCGGCACCACCGAGCCGTTCACGGTGCAGACCCTGGATCGCGTCCTCGACTTCTACCGGGAGCAGGGCGTCGACCAGGCGGTCCTTCAGCTCGTTCCGTCGGTGCTGCCGGCGGGCTTCGACGAGGTCGCTGCCGCGCGCGGGCTCGAGGCGGGAAGCACCTGGGTCAAGCTCGCCGCCCGACCCGGCGACGTCGCCGTGGCGCAGACCCGTCTGCGCGTCGCCCCGGTGCCGGCCGCCGAGGCGCGGCGCTGGGCCGACGTGCTGCTCACCGGGTTCGGCATGCCGACCGGTGGGCTCACCGACATGCTGGCCGCGACGGTCGGCCAGCCGGCGTGGCGACCGTACGCGGCCTGGGACGACGGCGAGCTGGTAGCGGGCGGCAACCTGTTCCTGCACGGCGAGGCCGCGTCGCTCAACGCCGCCGCGACGGCCACCGGGCACCGCGGGCTCGGGGCGCAGTCGGCGCTGATCGCCGCCCGCGCCCGAGCCGCGGCCGAGGCGGGATGCCGGTGGCTGTTCGCCGAGACCGGCAAGCCCGCGCCCGGTCAGCAGAACCCGTCGCTGAACAACATGCGCCGGGCCGGGCTGGTGCCGCTCTACGAACGCCGCAACTGGGTCTGGCGGGCAACTGCCTAAGGGTCACTTCTCGCTGTCGAGCAGCGCCATCATGGCTGTCGCGTAGCGCTGGCCGGAGGCGGCGCCGGCCGGCACGGCACGCTCGATCTCGTCCAGCGCATCCTGGTCGAGCACCAGGTCGACAGCGGCCAGCGACTCGGTCAGCCGGTCGCGTCGCCGCGCCCCGACCAGCGGCACGATCTGTTCGCCCTGTGCCGCCACCCAGGCGATCGCCACCTGGCTGGTGGTCGCCCCCAGCCGCTGTGCGACCCGGCCGAGCGCGTCCACCAGGCGCAGGTTGGCGGCCAGGCGCTCGCCCTGGAAGCGTGGGCTGTTGGCCCGGAAGTCCGTGCCGGGCAGCGCACGGTCCGGCGACCAGTGGCCGCTGAGCAGACCTCGGGACAGCACCCCGTAGGCGGTCAACCCGATGCCCAGCTCCCGCAGCGCCGGCAGGATGGTGGCCTCCGGGCCTCGGGAGAGCAGCGAGTACTCGATCTGGACGTCGCTGATCGTCGCCACCGCAGCGGCCCTGCGGATGCTGTCCGCGCCCACCTCGGAGAGCCCGATGTGCCGAATGTAGCCGGCCTGCTGCATCTCCAGCAGCGCGCCCACCGTCTCCTCGATCGGCACCTGCGGGTTCAGCCGCGACGGCCGGTAGATGTCGATGTGATCGGTGCCCAACCGTCGCAGCGAGTACGCCAGCCGGTCCTTCACCGCCGCCGCCGACACGTCGTACGGTGCCGCCTGGAAGCCGCCGTCGGGTGTCCGGCGTGCGCCGAACTTCACGCTGAGCACCACCTCGTCCCGGCGACGCTCCCGCAGCACGCGGCCGATCAGCATCTCGTTGTGACCCGACCCGTAGAAGTCCGCGGTGTCGATCAGGTTCACGCCGGCGTCGATCGCCGCGTGCAGCGTCGCGACGCTCTCCGCCTCGTCGGCCGGCCCGTACAGGTCGGACATGCCCATCGCGCCGAGCCCGATGATCGACACCTCCGGCCCGGAGGCACCCAAACGTCGCCGTCGTAGACCCGTCATGTCGCTCGTCTCCTTCGGTCGTCGTCGCGGTGCGTCGTGGAGTGCGGGCACCGCTGTGTACGCTGTGTCCATATAACCAACAAGTAGACAGCGTGTCCATATAACCGGGAGGACCAGTGGCCGAGCTCACGCCGGATGCCCAGACGCCAGCGCGCCGTGGTCGCGGCCGCCGACCCGCCGATCAGGTACGCGCGGAGATCCTCACGGCCGCAGGTGAACTCCTGCTGGCCGAGGGCATGGCCGGCTTCACCATCGAGAAGGTCGCGGCGCACGCCGGAGCCAGCCGGATGACCATCTACAAGTGGTGGCCCTCCAAGGGAGCGCTCGCCCTGGACGGCTACTTCACGGTCGTCGCGCCCACCCTGGCCTTCGCCGACACCGCGGACATCGTCGCCGACCTGACCAACCAGCTCGTCGCCTTCGTCCACCTGGTGCGCGACACCACCGCCGGGCGGGTCATCAGCCAACTCATCGGGCAGGCGCAGACCGACCCGGAGCTGGCCGCCGCCTACCGCGAGCGCTACTCCGCACCCCGCCGGGCCCTCGCCGTCGAGACCCTCACCAGGGCCATGGCCCGGGGGCAGCTACGGCCCGACATCGACAGCGAATCCGTCGTCGACCAGCTCTGGGGGGCCTGCTACCACCGGCTTCTCATCGCCGACCTGCCGCTCACCGAGGACTTCGCCCGCACCCTTGTCGACAACCTCATCCGCGGACTGCGCTGACCGGCTCACTCGGGTGGCGTGGCCCCCGACTGCTCGCTGACCATGTACGCCGCGTACCAGTCGGGCCAGTTGTCGTCATGCTCGCCCGTACGTTTCTCGTGCTCACCGTGCGCGGCGGCCGCGCGCCGAAGCGCGCTCGCCAGGTCGCTCGTGGAGCCGAACGACGTGAGGCCACCCTCGATGCGTCCGGGAAGCCTGGTCGTGATCTCCTGCATCAGCCAGGTGTTGCCGTCCGGGTCGCGCAGCGTGGCACGCGAGAAGTAGCTGCGCCGCTGCGGGTCCGGCCCGTCGACCGGGCCGTCCGGGCTGACGTGGAAGACGTCGCCGATCTCGACACCGGCGGCGGCGAGGGTGTCGTGGGCCGCCTCGATGTCGGACACGATCAGGTACGCCATGGCGGAGCCGGGTGCCGCCGACGTGAGCCCGGGGCCGAACTGTACGGAACACGCGGAGCCGTGCGGCGTCAACTGGACGATGCCGGGCGGGGTCTGGTCGAGCCGCCACCCGAGCCGTTCGTAGAACGCCTTCGCCCGGTCGACGTCCGAGACCGGAATGACGATCACCTCAAGCTTGACGTCCAGGCTCTCGATGCGCGACGTCGCACTCGCGTCGCCCTGGGCCACCTTCGGGCTCATCGCCCCTCCCTTTCTGATCATCACGCCACTGCTGGCGTCAGTGTTCGGTGCCGGCTTCCCGGCATCAGCCCGGCGCCATCCTGGTGGCCCTGCGCACCCCCAGCAGGGCGACCAGGGCGAGGAGGATGACGGCGACGGAGTACTCGTCGGCGGTCCTCGGCAGGCCGCCGGCGTAGACAACGAGGAAGCCGGCGATCACCGTGGGGAGACCGAAGCCGACGTAGCAGACGACGTAGAGCACTGACAGCACGCTGGCGCGTTGGTGCGCTTCGACCAGCGGCATGACCGTCTTGAGGCTGCCCTGGAACCCGCTGCCGAAGCCGACGCCCCCGAGCGCGAGGCCGACGAAGAAGACCGGGATGGACTGCGCCATGACCGCCACCAACGTGACGATCATGCCCAGGATGAGCGCGACGATTCCGGTCAGGATCACGGTCCGCGCGGCGGTGTTGCGCTGCACCAGCACGGCGATCGACCCGAAGACGGCGAAGACGAAGAGGACCAGACCCCCGATCACGATCGACGTGTTCATGAGGCTGCGGATCAGCGCCGGGCCGAGCGCGCCGAAGAACCCGGCCAGCGCCCAGACCGCGAAGAGCACCGGGATGACGACGAGGACCGGTTGGCGCACCGAGCGGGGCAGCGTGATGTCCGGTCGCAGGCTGCCTCGGGCCCCGGCCATCGGGGTGACCGTCTCCGGCATCAGCGCGACCCCGACGGCCTGGATCAGCAGGATCACGAGCAGCACGAGGTACACCAGGCGCGTCGGCGCGGGCAGGAACTGGATGAGCAGCGCCGAGAGCAGGGCGCCGCTTCCGGTTCCGATGCCGGGAGCGATCGAGTTCGCGAGCGTGCCCCGGGCCCGGTCGATGTCGAGCATGGCGGCGCCCACCGCGCCGGTGGCGGCGCCGGCTGCCAGGCCCTGCACGAGGCGGGCGACCAGCAGGGCCGCAACGCCGTTGGCGAAGATGAAGACGACAAGCGCGAGCATCTGCACAGCGATCGCGACGGCCAGCACCGGCCGCCGACCGACGTGGTCGGACAACTTGCCGAACGTGAGCAGCGACGCCAGCACCGCGAGGGCGTAGACGGCGAACACCACTGTGGTCGTGACCGGCGAGAAGTGCCAGCGCTCCTGGTACACACCGTAGAGCGGGGTCGGGGCGGCCGACGCGGCCAGGAACGACACCAGGATCGACGCCAGCAGCACCAGGGAGACCGTCGGTGTGAGTCGGGCCCGCCCCGCGATAGGCATGTCGGTGCTCCTCGGCTGCGTGAAAAGCGGTCAGCCTGGGCGTTCCGCCGGCCCCGGGGGCCACGGCGGCGTACCCGGTTGGCGCCGGCACATGCCAGTCAGCCCTCGGTGTCCTGGCTGGTAGCCGGGAGGCTCGCCACACCACGGGCCAGCGCGTCCCGGAAGTCGCGGTACCGGTCGGGACCGAGCGTGTCGGCGAGTTTCTGCTCGATCAGGTGCACGAAGCCGTCGGAGGCCGCGATGAAGCGGAGACCCCGATCCGTCGGCACTATCAACTTTGCCCGGCGGTCGGCCGGGTCCGGCGTACGTCGGACGTAGCCCAGCCGTTCCAACTCGTCGAGGATCGCGCCCATCGTCTGCTTGTTGCGGCCGGCCAGCCGGGCCAGCTCGCCGGGGCGGGTGCCCTCGGCGTCCAGGTACGCGAGGACCGCGCCGTGGCGCGGCCGGACGTCGTCGAACCCCTGCTCCGCCGAGCGTCGGAAGATCTCCCGCTGGACACGCGCGGAGAGCTGCACGGCCAGGATCCCGAGGTCGGGGTCCTGCTCCTTCAGTGTGCTGCGCTTCATAATTTGGTCCAATCATTGGACGGTACAAGTTATGGACTATATCGTCGCTGGCGGCGACCGTGGTCCGACCTCGGTCCGCCATGACCGAGAGGATGACCATGACCATTCTGATAACCGGGGCAAATGGCACCGTGTCGCGGGAGGTGCTGCGGGAGCTGGCCGGCACGCAGCCGCTCCGTGCCCTCGTCCGGGACGCGTCGCGCACACCGGGGCTCGACGAGGTCGAGTACGTCGTTGGCGACCTGGACCGCCCCACCACACTGACCCCGGCGTTCGAGGGCGTGACGACGCTCTGGCTGCTGATGCCCATGGGCCCACTGGCGCCGAGCCAGAGCATGAACGCGGTGTGGGCGGCCCGGCAGGCCGGCGTGCGGCACATCGTCCGGCTCTCCGCGATCGGCGCCGCGCACGACGCGCCCACCCGCAACGGCCGCCTGCACGCGCTCTCCGACGCGGAGCTACAGGAGTCCGGTATCCCCTGGACCATCCTGCGACCGAGTCACTTCATGCAGAACCTGCTCGGCGCCAAGGCCGGTGAGCACCTCTACGGTCTCTTCGGTGACGCGCGGGTCGGCCTGATCGACGCCCGGGACATCGCCGCCGCAGGGGCGGCGATCCTCGCCGCGCCACAGCCGCACCAGGGCAAGATCTACACCCCCACCGGCCCGGAGAGCATCACGCTCGACCAGGCGGCCGACGAGATCGCCCGTACCCTCGACCAGCCGGTGCGCTACGTGCCGCAGAGCCCGGAGCAGGCACGCGACGGGCTGCTCCAGGCCGGCCTCGACCAGTGGTCGGCCGAGGTCCTCGCCGAGTACCGGGTCGCCTACGGCTCCGGGTGGGGCGACTTCACAAACGACCACGTCGAGCGGATCGTCGGCCGGCAGCCGCGGACCTTCGCCGAGTTCGTTCGCGATCACCGCGAGCACTTCGCCAGCGTCTGATCCGTCGACAGCTCGGCGCGGTGCCCTCCGGCGCGATTCCGCCGGAGGGCACCGCCGTGCGTGCCGGCCGGCGCCCCTACAGCTCGGGGTGGCCGAAGAGTCCCGGTAGCCCGCCGCTGTGCAGGAAGACGACCCGGTCGCCGTGCGGGAAGCTGCCAGCCAGCAGCGCCGCCATCGCCCGACCGGTGTACGTCGGGTCCAGAAAGACCCCCTCCGTACGCGCGGTCACCTCCAGCGCCGCCCGGACGGCGTCGGTCAGCGTGCGGTACCCGGCACCCACCTGGGTGCCGTCGATCCGCAGCGCGTCCGGCTCGACCTCGCCGACGAGCAGCCCGGCGACGGTCGCCCGTGGGTCCGGCACGGCACCGACATCCACGCCGATCACCCGCTGCGCGCCCAACTCCCGCACCAGGCCGGCCATCGTCCCGCCGGAACCGAGCGCCACCACGACCTCGACCCCGTCGATGGCCGGCAGTTGGGTACGCAGCTCCCGACCGCACTCCACATAACCCTGGATCGACGCGGGTGAGGTGCCGCCGAACGGGATGACGTACGCCGACCGGCGCTCCGCCTCGACCGCCACCACCTCGGCGAGCGGACGGTCCCCGGCCCAGACGGTCTCCGCCCCGGCGAGCCCGTCGAGCAGTAGGTTGCCTCGCGGGCTCTCCGGGGGCGGGCCGGCGAGCACCAGCACGCAGGAGAGGCCGAGCCGCGCGGCAGCGGCCGCGGTGAGCCGGGCGTGGTTGCTCTGCGGCGCCCCCGAGGTGATCACCGTGGTGGCGCCGTCGGCGATCGCCTGCGCGCAGGTGTACCGGAGCTTGCGGATCTTGTTGCCGCCCCCGCCGAGGCCGGTGAGATCGTCACGCTTGAACCAAAGCTCGGCCAGCCCCAGCCGGGCGGCGAGCCGGGGCGCGGCCTCCAACGGTGTCGGCCAGGTACCGAGGGGAACGGGTGTGATCATCCGTGCAGCTAAACACTCTCCGGCCGCGCACGCAGCTTCCTGGCCGTGGGCGCTCTTCCGCAGCTACGTCCGGCGTGCTGCTGCCCGGGGCAGCGGACCGACGTCCGAGTGGCGACCGGGACGGAGTGCCGCGTGCCGCTGCCCCGGACCCGCTCCGTCGCGGGCGGCGAGCACGTCGGCCACCGCTCCGGTGGTGAACGCGTAGATGGACTTGTGCAACACGTCGATGGCGAGTTCGGGGCGCGGCCAGGTCAGCGGAGGTGCCCCCACGCCGGTGGCGTTCTCCAGGATCTGATCGTTGGTCAGGCGTACCGCAGTGAACATCGTCGAGGCCCAGGCGCCGCGCAGTCCGGCCTGCGCCATGACGCTGCGCAGCACGCCGAGCAGCGCACCCTGGCCGTAGTGCATCGACAGGTTCTGCCAGCGGGGCTGCTGCCCGGAGGATTCCGGCAGGCCGGTCAGCCTGGCCAGAACCCGGGCCGGCACGTAGGAGTCGGGCCGATCGGTCACCCGCTGTTCGATCTTCTCGGCGGCTGTCATCACCGCCGCCCCGGCCAGGCCCGCCACCAGTCCCTGCCACACCGCTCGCTTCAGCATGGTTCAGCCCTACCCAGCGATCAGGCACCCACACCCGCGACTCGTCACCGGACTTCGCGCCGGACGACTGCCTGGTTCGCCACCGTCCCGGGGTGGGTGCCGCGCCGGTCACGTCCGGGCGAGACTCACCCCTGAGATTTTCCCACCGCCTGGGCGACCAGGGCTTCTGCGACCTCGCGCACCTTCCGGTTGGTGTCCTGGGAGATCTTCGACAGCAGAGCGAACGCCTCCTCCGACGAGCACCGCCGGCTCCCCATGACGATCCCTTTGGCCTGCTCGATCACCGCGCGATTCCGCATCGCCTCCTGCATCTGCGCGGCCAGCGTGGCGGCGTTCTCGTACAGGTGCGCGTTGGCCAGTGCCACCGCCGCGTACGCGGCGAAGCCCTCCGCGCTGGCGATCGAGGACGGATCGAACGCGTTCGGCGAATCGCTGTAGACGTTGAGCGCACCGACGACCGAGCCCTGGATGGGAAGCCCGATGGAGAGGGAACTCTTCACCCCGGCGGCCCGAGCCTTCTCCGCCCATACCGGCCAACGCTCTTCGGTGGCCATTCCCGGCACGGAGATGGTGTCACCGCTGGCGGAGGCATCAAGGCAGGGGCCCCGGTGCTGCTCGTACTGCCACTCGTCCAACTGACGGGCCAGCTCGCCGGTGAATGCCCCGGTCCAACCGACCGGACCCCGCACCAGGGTGACAGTCACTTCCCTCGTCCCGGGAATGCTCCCCTTGGCGAGTTCGGCGATCCGGAGCAGCATGTCGTCGAGGCTGACCTCGTCGAGTCTGACCCGGCCCAGCTCGGCCAACGCGTCGGTGGGATCCATCGTCGGCTGCGTCATCGCAGGGTCGTACCCCCTGAATCACCCACTCACACCCTGCTGAGGACATGGCGGCCCGCGTTTGCGCCGATCAGCTCCAGCGGGTTGGGGTCGCGAATGTCGGGCCACGACGACGGCCGGTCAGCGGCCCCCGTCAGACCGAGCCGGTGAACTGGCTGACGTGGTAGGCGGTGCTGCGGCCGTCCGGGGTGCGGGTCCACTTCGAGACCATCAGGTGCAGGTCGTCGGCGTTCCGGCTGGACCAGGGATGGATGAACCCACCGTAGAGGGCGGGCTCCTGCCAGCTGGTCAGCTGAATCTTCTCCCCTGTCCAGGCCCGGTCGGGTCCGGACGCGGTCCGGGTGACCAGACACCCGTTCTGGCAGTTGAGGTAGGACATCACCCAGGTCCCGTCGGCCAACCGGCGCACCGATGGCTCGCCGAAGCGCCCGGTGAGGATCGGTGTGCAGGGTCTCCCCCAGCCCCAGTTGGCCCCGTTCCAGCCCCATCCCTCGTACGACTCCGGGTAGAACAGCCGATCCCACCGCACGCGTCGCAGCATCATCGGACCGTCCTGCCGCCCCGAACGGACCGAGAAGACGTAGACGTACTCGCCGTCGCGTTGCATGGTCCACATCTGGAACGGGTCCTTGTTGTCCGGGCTGTTCCACCACTTCAGCGGCGTACGGATGAAGTCGTTGCCGTTGTCGGAGAAGGCCAGCCCCGCGTAGCGGGACCTCCACTGCGGCCCGGCCGGGCCGGCGGAGTTCCAGTTCTCGATGCTCATGTAGGAGATGAGCTGTCGGCCGGTCTCCGGAAAGCTGATGCCGTCGTTGGGGATGACTGTCACCTCGGGAAGGCCGTCCATGCCGATGCCGTGGTGGCCGTTGTGCATCAGCTCCGGGGCCCGTCCGTTGCCGACGACCCGTGCGGCGCTGTCGAAGACGATTCCGCCCGGCGCGCCGGGGTGGACGGCGGAGCGCAGCATGACCGGCGACCGCCAGTCGTTCGGCAGGGGCGGACCCTCGGGCCACGGCGTGTCGAAGGTGTCGCCGAAGAGGTAGCCGATCGACCCGTTCTCCAGCACGTAGGGGATGCCCAGGTCGGTGCCGGCCACCCGCCATCGGCTGCTGGTGTCCAGGTCCGCGCCGGTCAGCCGCTTCTTCCAGACTGCTGCCTGGGCCGGAGCGGCACTGGTCAGGATCGCGCCGACGGAACCGACCGCGCTGGCGGCCCCGATCGCGGCGGCGCGGCCGAGCAACGAGCGACGACGTACACCCATGGCTGCCCTCTCCTGTCGCACTCGTCCTGGCCCTGCCGCGGTCATTGGACAGCGGTTGCGGGCGAGTAAACCCGTCGACAATCGTCGCTGTCAATGCCTGCCCGCCTTGAACGATGCATTGAAGGAATTCTTCATAGAACATTGACAGCCATCAGCACCCTGAAGAAACTCTCAGCAATCGGTCTCCCGGTCGGTGGCGGTCTCGTGACGCCCATCAGTCGACCATCCCCGACCCGACGAGGAGCAGCGTGAGACGTACTCTCCTGGCCCTGCTGGTCGCCCTCGGCATCGTCGGTACGACGGTCCCGGCCACGCCGGCGCACGCGGACCCGGTCGGCACCCTGGCCTGCCCCTCCATCCCCGCCAACCGCGACCCGGCGGTGACAGTGGTCGTCTACCGGGTCGCCCGGGCCCACAACGCCAACGACAAGGTGACGCTGTCCGCCTTCGAGGCGGGCTGGGTCGAGTCACACATGAACAACCTGCCGTGTGGCGACAAGTCGTCGCTCGGGGTGTTCCAACAACGCTGGGACTACGGATGGGGCACTCCGGAGCAGATCATGGACCCGGTCTACGCCAGCACCCAGTACGTCACCCGGGCCATCGTCTGCGACCGCAACAACCCGGGGTTCAGCGCGGGCCAGGTCGCCCAGTGCGTCCAACGGTCCGGTTTCCCCGACCGGTACGACCAGGCGGCCGCCACTGCCCGGGCCCAGCTCAACGAGGCGGCCCGTACCCACGCCATCGCCGGTGGATCCCAGACGGACGTGACCGGCGACGGCCGGGACGACATCGTCACCTTCACCCAGAACGCCCTCGCCGACGTCTACGTGGGCACGTCGACCGGCAGCTCCTACACCGGCACCTCGGCGAAGTGGAACGACTTCTTCTCCCTCGGTGGCGAGACCGCCACCACCGGCGACGTCAACGGCGACGGCCGCGACGACATCGTCACCTTCGCCCACAGCAACACCGGCGACGTCTACGTGGCACTCTCCACCGGCACCTCGTTCGGTGCTGGCCTCAAGTGGCACGACTGGTTCGCCCCCGGCGCGGAGATCGGGGCGGTCGGCGACGTCAACGGCGACGGGCGCGACGACATCGTGGCGTTCACCCACAACCCCGCCGGCGACGTGTACGTCGCGCTGTCCACCGGCACCGGCTTCGGCGCCGGCCTCAAGTGGCACGAGTTCTTCAGCCCGTTCGGCGAGTTCCCCGCGCTCTGTGACGTCAACGGCGACGGCCGGGACGACATCGTCACCTTCACCCAGGGCACGGCCACGGCCAGCGACGTCATCGTCGCGCTGTCGAACGGCAGTTCCTTCGGCACCGCGCAAAAGTGGCACGACCTGTTCGCCGTGGGCGCCGAACTACCCCGGGTCGGTGACGTCAACGGCGACGGCAGAGACGACATCGTCACCTTCACCTGCGATCCCAACGCCGACGTGTACGTCGCCACCTCCACCGGCACCGGCTTCACCGGGACCACTGCGAAGTGGCACGACTTCTTCTGCCTGGCCGGCGAGTTCCCCTACCTCGGCGACGCCAACGGGGACGGCACCGACGACCTCATCGTCTTCACCAAGGGCGCAACCAACGATGTCCACGTCGCGCTCTCCACCGGCACCGGCTTCCTCGGCGCCACCAGATGGCACGACTTCTTCGGCCTCACCGGCGAGACGACGCTGTGATCAGCGGATTGGAGACCCCATGCGACTGACCAGGCGCACGTGCGCCCTCTTCCTGGCGGCGGCGCTGGCCGGTCAGGTCGCGGTCGCACCGGCCGACGCGGCCGGACCCCTGGCGTCCGGTTCGCTCACCGCCGACTTCACCCGGGCCGCCGCCGAGTTCGACGTGCCCCGGGACCTGCTGGTCGCCGTCGCCTACGGTGAGTCCCGGCTGGACGGGCACGGCGGCCTGCCCAGTCAGGCCAACGGGTACGGGGTCATGCACCTGGTCAGCAACCCCACCCAGCACAGCTTGGAGCGGGCGGCCACGCTCACCGGCGAACCGGTCGACCGCCTGCGCTCGGTCACCTCCGCCAACATCCGCGGTGGCGCTGCGGTGCTTCGCGACCTGGCCGACGACGAGGGGCTGACCGGCGGGGCACGCGACCGGCTCTCCGCCTGGTATCCGGTGGTGGCGCGCTACAGCGCTGCCGGCGACGCGTCGACCGCCCGGCTCTACGCCGACCACGTCTACGAGCTACTGCGAACCGGGATCGCCGCCGGAGCGGTACGGGTCGCGCCGCGACCGCTGCGACCCGAACTCGGCCGCTACGCGGGTGTCGCCCCGGCGGGCGCCGCCGGTACGAACGTCGCGGCGGCCGTGCCGGAGTACGCGCCGGCCCGGTGGGTGTCCGCCTACGGCGGCAACTACCAGGCCGGCCGATCGGCGCGGATAACCACAGT
The DNA here is from genome assembly GCF_036136635.1 of Micromonospora sp. NBC_00330. Lineage (NCBI taxonomy): Bacteria > Bacillati > Actinomycetota > Actinomycetes > Micromonosporales > Micromonosporaceae > Micromonospora > Micromonospora sp. NBC_00330. Next base: position 1,495,978 of record NZ_CP108012.1, on the reverse strand, counting down.
GGTGGTGCACGTGACCCAGGGGTCCTACGCCGGCACGGTGAGCTGGTTCCAGAACCCGTCGGCGGGGGTGAGCGCGCACTACGTGGTGAAATCGAGCAACGGCGAGATCACCCAGATGGTGCGCGAGGGCGACACTGCCTACCACGCACGCTCGGCCAATCCGTACGCGGTGGGCATCGAGCACGAGGGTTTCGTGGACAACCCTGCCTGGTTCACCGACGCCATGTACCGGTCGTCCGCCGCGTTGACCCGTTACCTCTGTGACAAGTACGGGCTGCCGAAGACCCGTGCGTCGATCAGGGGTCACAACGAGCTGCCCGGCAACGACCACACCGACCCTGGGCCGAACTGGAACTGGAACTACTACGTCTCCCTGGTCAACGCCGGCGGCTCGGGGGGTCGGTACCTGGCGGGTTCACCGACGGACTTCACCGGCGACGGCCGCGACGACATCGTCGCGTTCACCCGTGGCTCGCTCAACGACGTGTACGTGTCGGCGTCCACCGGCTCCTCGTTCGCCGGAACATCGGTGAAGTGGAACGACTTCTTCGGGCTCAACGACGAGACGCTGTTGTCCGGGGACTTCAACGGCGACGGGCGCGACGACGTGGTGGCGTTCACCCACGGCTCGCTCGCCGACGTGTACGTGGCACTGTCGAACGGGTCGTCGTTCGCCGGCGCCACCAAGTGGCATGACTGGTTCGCGCCGAACGCCGAGGTCGCCGCGGTGGGGGACGTCAACGGCGACGGCCGCGACGACATCGTCGCCTTCACCCATGACGGCGCCGGGGACGTGTACGTCGCGTTGTCCGCCGGGTCGTCGTTCACCGGGACGGCACTCAAGTGGCACGAGTACTTCTCGATCGCGGGTGAATACCCGGCCCTCGGCGACGTCAACGGTGACGGCCGCGACGACATCATCACCTTCACCCAGGGGCCGGTCGCGGCGTCGGACGTCATCGTCGCCCTGTCCACCGGCGCCGCGTTCGGGGCGGCGCAGACCTGGCACGACGTGTTCGCGGTCGGCGCGGAGCTGCCGCGCGTCGGGGACATCAACGGCGATGGCCGTGACGACATCGTCACGTTCACGTGCAACGCCGATGCCGACGTCTACGCGGCCGTCTCCACCGGCACCTCGTTCGTCGGCACCACAGTCAAGTGGAACGACTTCTTCTGCCTGCCCGGCGAGTTCCCCTACCTGGGCGACTACAACGGCGACGGCAAGGACGACATCGTCGCCTTCACCAAGGGCAGCTTCAACGACGTCCACGTCGGCCTCTCCACCGGCACCAGCTTCCTCGGCGCCACCAAATGGCACGACTTCTTCGGCCTGCCCAACGAGACGACCTTCTGACGCAGGGAGACTCCAATGCTCGACGTACCCCCGCCCTCGTCGATCAGTCGGCGCCGGCTGATCGGTGGCTCGGCAGCGGCGGCCGCCGCCGGGCTGTTCGGCGGCGCCCTCGCCGGGTCGTCCGCCGCCCAGGCCGCCGGTGACGGGTACGGCCTGCGCATCGTCGACCGTAACGAGAACGGCGGCCGGTTGCAGTACTACCGCTTCGCCACCGACGCCATCGAGTGGGATCCGGGCGTGAACGTGCTGCTGCCCGACGGCTACCACACCAGCGGCAAGCGGTATCCGGTGCTGTACCTGCTGCACGGCGGCAACGCCGACTTCCGCACCTTCCACCTCCAGGACAACATCGTCGGTCTGACCGCTGGCCGGGAGGTCATCGTCGTCATGCCGGACGCGTCGACCGGCTGGTACTGCAATCCGGTGACCAGCTTGGTCGGGCCCCGCAACTGGGAGACGTTCCACATCGCCCAACTGCTGCCGTGGGTCGACGCGAACTTCCGTACCTTCGCCGAGTACAACGGGCGTGCGGTGGCCGGTTTCTCGATGGGCGGCTTCGGTGCGCTGAAGTACGCGGCCAAGTACTACGGCCACTTCTGCTCGGTCAGCTCGCACTCCGGGCCGGCCAGTCTCCGCCGAGACTTCGGACTGGTGGTGCACTGGGCGAATGCCACCTCCGCCGCGCTGGACCTCGGTGGAGGCACCGTCTACGGGGTCCCGTTCTGGGACGAGGCCCGGGTCAACGCCGACAACCCGGTCCAGCGCATCCCGAGTTTCCAGAACAAGCGGATCTTCCTGGCGGCCGGAACCTCCCCCGACCCGATCAACTGGTTCGACACCGCCAACGAGACCCAGGTGCTCGCCGGTCAGCGCGAGTTCCGCGGGGCACTCGCCCGAGCCGGCATCCCGCACGAGTGGCGCGAGGTGCCGGGTGGGCACTTCTTCCGCCACGACCTGTTCGTCCAGGACCTCGACGGAATGCTCGGACGCCTCCGCCGCGCCGGCTGACCCCCGGTAGCGTCGACGGTCATGGCCACCAACGTCGACGTGTCTCGGGCGCTCGCCAGCCTCGCCGATCCCCGTCGAGCCGAGGCGTCGAGCCGGTTCCTCCAGATGGTCCCGGGTGGGTACGGCGAGGGCGACCGGGCCCTCGGTGTCTCAGTGCCCGACCAGCGCACTGTGGCCGCCCGGTTCTGGCGCGACCTCTCGCTGGCCGAGACGACGACGTTGCTCACCGGCGGCGCGCACGAGGAACGGTTGACCGCGCTGCTCATCCTGGTGCGGAAGTTCGTCAAGGGCGACGAGCCGGAACGGGGTCGGATCGTCGACATCGTCCTTTCCAACACCGACCGGATCAACAACTGGGACCTGGTGGACTCGTCCGCGCCGTACATCGTCGGCCCCTGGCTGCTGGACAGGGACCGGAGCGTCCTGGACCGGTTGGCCGAGTCGAGCCTCGTGTGGGAGCGGCGCATCGCCATCATGGCGACCTTCGCCTTCATCAAGGCCGGTGACTTCGAGTGGACCTTCCGACTCGGCGACCGGCTCCTGCACGACCCGCACGACCTCGTTCGCAAGGCGGTGGGCTGGATGCTGCGTGAGGTGGGCAACCGGGACAGGGCGGCGGAGGAGGAGTTCCTCGCCCGCCGCTACCGGGTCATGCCACGGGTCATGCTGCGGTACGCGATCGAGAAGTTCGAACCGCAGCGTCGCCGCGACTATCTGTCCGGCGCCGTCCAGTCGGCCGGCTCAGCCGGTGGGATGGGGAAGTTCCGGTTGAAGACGTTGTCCGGGTCGTAGCTGGCCTTGACGGCGCGCAGCCGGCCGAGGGTGGGCTCGGGCCAGGCATCCAGCAGTCGAGCCGGGTCGGTGTCGCTCTCGAAGCTGAGATACAGGCCGTCGAGGTGCGGGTACAGCTCGGCCCACAGTTTGTCGAGTTGGGGCCGGCGGTCAGGGACCGTGGCGGCGAGTACCGAGAAGTTCTGCTCCCGGTGCGGGTAGGCGGTCGCGTCGCGGGCGACGTCGTTCACCGCCCCGCCGACGGATCGCACCTGCATGATCATCACATCGCTGGAATGGATCATGTTTTCCATGAGGTCGGCCGCCTGCGGTGTGACGTGGTGCAACAGGCCGCTGCGGGTGTCCTTCAGCCCCTGCCCCCGATGCTGGTTGCCCGCCGGCACGACGATCGCCGGGTACGGCACGAGCTGTGCCTGCTGGTCGAGGATCGGCCCGATCTCCAGGAACGGGCTCAGGGCGGACTGCGCCGCCTCGACGTCGTCACCGGCGTAGACCAGGGTGACCTGGGCAGCCGGCGGGTTGCCACGGCGGCCGGGAAAGAGGGAGAGGAAGCTCGTCAACTCCCGTGGCGCGTCCTCGACGAGTTGGCCCCACCGGCGCAGCAGTCGGGCGGTGTCGGTGGCGTCAGCGACGAGCTGGGCGTAGACGACCTTGTCGACCTCGTACGCCTCCAGCTCCAGCGCCGTGACCACACCGAAGTTTCCACCGGCGCCGCGGATGGCCCAGAACAGGTCGGGGTGATGCTCGTCGTCGACGCGGAGCTGACGGCCGTCCGCGGTGACGATCTCGGCGGCGACGACGTGGTCGATGGTCAGGCCGTGCTTGCGCGCCAGGTATCCGACGCCGGCGGTGGTGGCGAGACCACCGACGCCGACGTCGCCGTAGTCGCCCGAGCTCATGGCCAGGCCGTACGGAGCGAGCGCCCGGGCCACCTCACCCCACCGTGCACCCGGCTCCAGGCGCACCCGACGGGTCGCCCGGTCGAGCACCTCGACCTTGTTCATCCTCGACATGTCAATGACGACTCCCCCGTCGTTCGTCGACCGGCCGCTGATGCCGTGCCCGCCGCTGCGCACCGACAGTGGGACATCCTGCGTCCGGGCGTACGACACGGCGTCGACCACCTCGGCGGCGTTGCGCGGACGGATCACCAGGGCCGGCGAGCCGTGCCAGCTGTAGGTGTGGCGTACCCGCTCGTACTCCGGGTCACCGGGCTCGACGGACCTGGTGGCCAGCGACGGGGGCAGCGCGTCGTAGTCGAGGCCGGGGTGCCGCTCGGCCAGCGCGACTGTCGTGCGGACCGGCCCGGTGGCGACCTCACCCCCGGTGCGCTCCTTGGCGACCGCCTCCCGCAGCGCGGGGGCGATCTCCTGCCCGAGGGTCTGGATGAGGCGTGGGTCGTCGCGTCCGATCAGGAAGGTGCTGAACCCTTCCTCGACGACCAGCGGAAGGAGTTGGTCGACCCACTGCTCGACAGGCCCCTGGAGGAAGCCACGGCTGCGCGACGAGACGTCGACAGTGAACAGGTTGAGCAGCCGCTGGATCTCCCGGGGCTCGCGGCCTGCGGCGATGGCCGCCTCGTCGATGAGCCGGTTGGCGGTCACCCGGTCCGGAGATCGCAGGTATTCCAGCGTCGGCAGCCAGCCGTTGGCCTTCTGGCCGGTCAGGGCCAGCATCTTCGGCTGGTACGCGCCGAGCCAGATGTCGATGGCGTGTGCCGGCTTCGGGCCGCGCTGCATGCCGGGTACGGGGTAGTACTTCCCGTCCAGCCGCAGCGGCCCGGTGTCGGTGTCGTCCCAGACGCCGCGCAGGACGTCGATGGCCTCCCGCAGGGCCGCGACTCCCTGCCCCGCGGTCAGCCGACGCGCCCCCATACCCTCGATCCCGTCCCAGAACGCGCCGGCGCCGAGGCCCAGTTCGAAGCGGCCGTGCGACAACCGGTCCAGGCTCGCCGCGGCCCGGGCCAGCACGGCCGGCGGGCGCAGCGGCAGGCTGAGGACGTTCCCGGAGATCCGGAGCCGCTCCGTGCGGGCGGCGACCCAACTCAGCAGCGTCCAGGTGTCGAGGAGCTCGGCGTTGTACGGGTGGTCCTGGAAGGTGACCAGGTCCAGCCCCGCCGCCTCGGTCAGCTCGGCCAGCGCCACCACCTGATCCGGGTCGTGCACGCTGGGTGTCAGGAACGACCCAAACCGGAGTTCGTGTCCGTAGTCCGACATTGCTTCACCATCCACGCGATCGTTTGATCAACCTATCATGTGTCGTACCTATCGTTTGTCAGACAACCTATCTTCGCCGCCAATCATTCCTCGGCTGCCGCGATGTCAGATGATGATCAACCTGCCGGCCACTAGCATCGGGACATGTCCGCGACCGATCCGTGCGAGCTGCCGGCCGACCGCAAGCGCGGCTCGAACTTCGGCTGGTCGCTGGGCATGGTGCTGCGCCGCTGGCACGAACGCGTCGAGGAGCTGCTGAAGGACCTGCCGCACGGCAGTCGGGGCTACCACATCCTGGCCGTCGTCGTGCACGAAGAGGTGCCCACGCAGGGTGCCCTGGCCGCTCGCCTGGCCATCGACCGCAGCGTGCTGACCTACGTCATCGACGACCTGGCGAACGCCGGCCTCATCGAGCGCAGGCCCGACCCCCAGGACCGGCGGGCCCGACGGATCGTGGCCACCGAACGCGGACGCCAGACGCTCGCCGAGGCCGAGCGGCGGGTCGCCCACGCCGAGGACCACGTGCTGGGCGGGTTACCCGAGGAGCAGCGCGAGGTCTTTCGCGACCTCGCCGCCCGGGCCGCCGAAGCGATCCACGCCGCCGCACCCGCCACGGATCCCTGCGTGGCGGTGCAGAGCGTCCTACCGCCAGCCGACCAGTCCGGCTGACCCGTCCGTACCGCGCGGCGGCGCAGCCACCAGGAAAGACCCACACTGGTGGCGACCGCCGCCGCCGGACAGCGTCAGCGCTTGCGGCCCACCCCGCCGAAGGCGTCGATGTCGGCCGGCGTGTCGACCGCGTCGTCCGGTCGCCACTGCGGGCACGGCACGACGCCGGGCTCGACCAGCTCCAGGCCGTCGAAGAAGCCGGCGATCTCGTCGGGAGAGCGCAGGGTGTACGGAGTCGCGCCGCTGTCGTTGTAGTCGTCCTGCGCCTGCTGCATCTCGGCGCTGATCAGGCTCGTGCCGTCGTTCAGCGAGAGATAGCTGCCGCTCGGCAGCGCCGCCACCAGCTGCCGGGTGACCGCACGGGCCTCCTCGTAGTCGGGCACGTGGCCCATGACGCCACTGAGGATGAGGCCGATCGGCTGCGCGAAGTCGAGCGTCTTACCGGCCTCGGCGATGACAGCGGCCGGGTCGTGCAGGTCGCCGTCGATGTAGGCGGTCCTGCCCTCGGCCGTGCCCACCAGCAACGCGCGGGCGTGCACCAGCACCAGCGGATCGCTGTCGACGTAGACGATCCGCGCGTCCGGGGCGATCCGTTGGGCCACCTCGTGCGTGTTGTTGGCGGTCGGCAGCCCGGTGCCGACGTCGAGGAACTGGCGGATGCCCGCGTCGGCGGCGAGGAACATGATCGAGCGGACCAGGAACTGCCGGGAGGCCCGCGCCACGTCGACGACGCCGGGGAAGACCTGGCGATACTGGTCCCCGGCCTCGCGGTCGACAGCGAAGTTGTCCTTGCCACCGAGCCAGTAGTTCCAGATCCGTGCCGAATGCGGCACCGACGTGTCGATCTTTTGCTGCACGCCAGCCTCACCGGCCTCCGGCCGGCCGGTCGTCGACGATTCCATGCTCACAACTAACCCCCGTGTCGAACGCGTACGCGACGTCGTCGCGGGACGGCCCGGTCGAGGAAGTGGCCACCCGTGACCGTGCCACGGTATAGAAGGCCGAGGATTCCCACCACACCCGGTCACTCCACAAGAGACCGGGGCCGCTTGACGCACTCGCCATGCTGGAACCGCACGCCGTCGTCCCGTACCACTCGAGGAGGACTCGATGGCAAAGCCGGTCAAGACCGCGGCAGCCCTCTTCGGGCTGGGCGTCGGCCTCGTGGTCGGTCCAGCCCTCGGACCCGTTGCGATCTGGCTCGGAGTCGCTGTCGCCGCGCTCGGCATCGGGCTCTCCCTGATCGGTACGGCCGAGTCCGATCTGGTGAGGGACGGCATGGTCGACCGCGACGAGCCGGCCGGCGACCGATCGGCAGCGGGCACAGCGGGCGTCGCCGAACGACAGCGGCGGAACGCGAACAGACCCACGTTCGCCCACCTGGGACCCCAGGTGGAGCGGATCCTCAAACTCGCCGAGGAGCAGGCCGACGATCACCTCAACGCCGCGCGGCTCGACGCCGAGAAGACGGTGAACGCCGCCCGCCAGGAGGCAGAGGCGATCCTGCGCCGGGCGCGCGAACAGGCAGCGGGGAACGCCGGATAGCAGGCAGTCCCCGCGCTCTGTTCGGCGCATCCACGGTCCGACCGATCCCTCGCGCGAGGGAGTGACGTCCCCTGTCAGCGGGGTTCGCCCACTGCGGTACGCCGCCAGGATCGGTCCATGACGACATCGACACGGATCGTCGGGCGGAGCGTCCACGGCCTGACGTACGCAGTGCTCGGCTGGGCCGTGGCATACGGGGGCGTGCGTCTGGCCTGGACGGTCGGCGATGCTCCGGAGTTCGGGCGGCTCGGGCTGGACCTGCTCGGCTTCACCGGCTGGTGGTCGGTGGCGTTGTGCGCGGCCGCGGGCGGGCTGGCGGTCGCCCTGGACCGGGTGGCGACCTGGCGGCCGGCGCTTGCGGGGCTCGCCTGGACGGTCGCCGGAGCGCTGGTCGCGGCAGCCGCGATCCTGCTGCCGGAGCTGGTGGGCTTCCTGCTGTTCACCGTCGGCCCGTTCTTCGACCCGCTGGCGTTCGTCAGTCGGCTCGTCTGTGTCACCGGAGCGGCACTGCTCGCTCTGAGCACCGCGCGCTATCAGCGGCGCACCCGGGGCGACTGCCCAGCCTGCTGCCGGACGGTCCGACCGGGTACGCGGCGCTCGGTACCCGCGCGGTGGGCGCGCTGGGCGGCGTGGGCCGCTGTGGGCGGTCTCGTGACCCGCTTCGCGGCCCAGTTCGTGGTGGGGTTCGACCGAGTCGACCAGAGCGCCTCCCTGCTCGGGTTGGAGATCGGCCTGGTGCTGGCGGGAGTGCTGTTGCCACTGGCGCTGGTGTACCACTGGGGTGAGGTCTGGCCGGGGTGGGTTCCGCTGCTCGCCGGGCGCACCATTCCTCGTCTGCTGCTGCTGGTGCCCGGCTTCGGGCTCGGCGCGGGCATCGTGGCCTACTTCGGCATGGGGATCGTGCAGGTGTCGTCGGGCTCGCACAGCGAGTTCTCCGACGCCTTCCTGTGGGTGGCGATGTCGGCGTACCTCGTCATGGGGGTGGGCCTGGTGATCGGGTCCACCGACTACCACCTGCGCACTCGCGGGCAGTGCGGCACCTGCGGCCGGTGACGGCCCCAGTGCGCCCGGGCCGATTACATTGACAGGATTCGTTATACGAATTAGCTTTCTGGGATCACCAACCTGGGAGCGCTCCCAATCCTGCCGCCGCCCACCATCGCTGAATCTCGCCGCAGACGAGCCCTCCCGAGGCGTGAAGCCACCACCACCTCAGGAGGAGTTTCATGAGAAGAAGAAGAGTGACGAACGCGGCAGTGGTGTCGGCCGGCGCCGTCCTGCTCGCGTCGGCAGCCGTCGCCGTGGCGATGCCGGCGGGGGCCGCAGCCGCCGGCTGTTCGGTCACGTACAGCGTGTCGTCGCAGTGGCAGGGCGGCTTCGGCGCCAACGTCGCCATCACCAATCTCGGTGACGCGGTGACGAGTTGGACGCTGACCTGGAACTACAACGCCGGCCAGACCGTCACGCAGGCATGGAACACGACGCTGACGCAGAGCGGCACCGCCGTCACCGCCAAGAACGTCAGCTACAACGGGGCCATCCCGACCAACGGGACCGTCTCGTTCGGTTTCAACGGCTCGTGGACCGGCAGCAACCCCGATCCGACCACTTTCGCGTTGAACGGGGTGGGCTGCACCGGTGGCACCGAGCCGACCGACCCGCCGCCCACCACCACCCCGCCGCCGAACGGGCCGGCTGACATCACCGTGAACAGCGCGACCAGATACCAGACGGTCGACGGCTTCGGGGCCGCCCAGTCCATCTGGGGCAGCGCCTGGTCCACGACGGACACTCAGACGCTGGTCGGAATGGGCGCCAACCAGCTGGGGCTCTCCATCGTGCGGACCGGCCTGTCGCCGGAATCCAGCGAGTGGGCGACGCACGTGAACTCGTTGAAGACGGCGAAGTCGTACGGGTCCAACGTGAAGATCCTCGCCTCACCGTGGACCGCACCGGCGGCGTGGAAGACCAACAACAGCCGGGTCAACGGCGGCAAGCTGAAGACCGACTACTACGACGACTACGCCAACCATCTGAACAGCTACGTGCAGTACATGCGCGGCCAGGGCGTGCCCATCGACGTCACCTCGGTGCAGAACGAGCCGGACTGGCACCCGGACTACGACTCGATGGACTGGAGCGGCACCGAGCTGCGCACCTTCGTGCGCGACCAGGGCACCAAGGTGCAGAACACCAAGCTGATGGTGGCCGAGGCGGTGAACATGAACTACAATTTCACCAATCCGACCCTCAACGACGCGACCGCCCGCAACAACATCGGCTACATCGGCGGACACCTGTACGGCACCGAGGAGTCGGGCCGACTGCGGCCGTACTCGCTGGCGGAGCAGCACAACAAGCCGGTGTGGATGACCGAGTGGAACCTGCACGCCGCCGACGGTGGCGGCTCCAACATCTGGGGCAACCCCGCCAACGCGGCGGTCTGGAACGAGACCCTCGACGACATCATGCGCACAGTGCACAAGTCGATGGAGGCCAACTGGAACGCCTACATCTGGTGGTACGGCAAGCGCTACTACTCCTTCATCGGTGACGGCGAGTCGGCGTTCGGCACCGTCGCGGGCGCTCCGCTCAAGCGCGGGTACGCCTTCTCGCAGTACGCGAAGTACGTCCGTCCCGGCTACCAGCGGGTCGCCCTGTCGAAGAGCTCGAAGGCCTCGCCGCTGGAGGTGACGGCCTACCAGGGGGACGGGAAGATCACCCTGGTGATCCTCAACCGCTCGAACAGCGCGGTCAACAACGCCGTGATCCAGGCCCCGCAGAACGTCAGCCGGGCCGAGCACTACCTCACCTCGCAGAACGCCAACGCGGCCAGCCAGCCGACCAGCGTGAACGGCGGTCAGGCCACCATCAACGTCGGCGCCCGCAGCATCTCCACGCTCGTCTTCACCCTCTGAACACCTCGTTCGCCCGGAGCGCCATCGACGTCGCGGGAGCCCCGGCCACACGCTGGGGCTCCCGCCCGTCGGCGGGCAGCCCCTCCAGATCGTCGGCTTTTCAGGTAGCGGTCGGCGGCGCCGCCGTGCTCTGCCGCACCACGAGCTGGGGGACGACCAGCGGCAGACGCTGCGGCACCGTGTCGTCGATGGCCTGGGTGACCGCCGTGATGGCCCGCCGACCGACCGCGTCGAAATCCTGCTGGATCGTCGTCAACGGCGGGATGAGGTAGGGCGCCTCGGGCACGTCGTCGAATCCGACGACGGAGACGTCGTGCGGCACCCGCCGCCCACGCTCGTGCAAAGCACGCAGTACACCGATGGCCATCTGGTCGTTGGCGGCGAACACCGCGGTGGTCGCGCGCATCGCGCCGACCCGCAGCCCGGCGGCGTAGCCGCTGTGCGCTCGCCAGTCCCCCTCGATCGGCTCCGGCGGGCGTAGGCCCGCAGCAGTCATCGCCTGGCGCCACCCTTCGAGGCGAGCGCGGGCCTCCGCCCAGTTGAGCGGACCGCTCACATGCACGATCTCTCGATGCCCGAGGTCGAGGAGGTGCTCGGTGGCCATCCGGGCGCCGAGCACCTGGTCGACGCCGACCGTCACGCTGGCCCTGGACAGATCGCCCTCCACGACGACGAAGGGGACACCCGAGCGCGTCATCCGCACCACCTCGAGGGCCTCGTCGTTGCCGGCGATCATCACGACACCCTCCACGCCGACGCGCATGAGGTGTTCGGTGGCGTCGCTGAGCGCCCGTACCGTCACCTCGGAGAGGCTCACCGAGGTGGCGAAGTAGCCGGCCGCGCGGGCGGCGTCCTCGACACTGCGATGGATGCTCGTCGGACCGAACAGCGTCCTGGCCGTGCCGATGATGCCGATCATCCCGGACCGTCCGCGCACCAGCGCGCGGGCGGCGGTGTTGGGGCGGTAGTCGAGTCGTCGGATCGCCTCGAGGACGCGCTCCCGCGTCTCGCGCCTGATGCTGGGCGCCCCGTTGATGACCCGGGACACCGTCTGATGTGACACGCCCGCCAGGCGAGCGACGTCGGCCATGACCGGAGGCCGGTCGGCCGCTGTCACAGCGGCCTTTGCGTGAACTCGCACTGGCGGGCCGTCCGTTCTTCCATGGAATCAGTTCCTCGTGGGCTTCGTCCGATCGTGGCCGTCAGTGTGAGTGACGGGGCACCGCGCTGCCGCTGCCACCGACGAGAAAGTCGAGGTCCGCGCCGCTGTCCGCCTGGAGGACGTGCTCGCTGTAGAGCCGTACCCAGCCCCGGTCGGCCACCGGCTGCGGAGGCTGCCAGGCGGTGCGGCGTTGGGCCAGTTCGACGTCGTCGACCAGGAGGTCCAGGCGGCGCGTCGTCACGTCGACGCAGACCAGGTCGCCGGTGCGTACCAGCGCGAGCGGGCCACCCACTGACGCCTCCGGTGCCACGTGCAGGATGCAGGTGCCGTAGCCGGTGCCGCTCATCCGAGCGTCGGAGATCCGCACCATGTCCGTGATGCCGTCGGCGAGCAACCGTCGTGGCATGGGCACGTTGCCCACCTCCGGGAAGCCGGGGTAACCACGTGGTCCGGCGTTGCGCACGACGATCACCGTGTCGGGGGTGACGTCGAGGTCCGGGTCGTCGGCGGCGACGACGTACTCCTCGATCCGGTCGAAGACGAGCGCCGGACCGGTGTGCGTGAGGAGGTGGGCGGAGGCGGCGGAGACCTTCAGCACCGCCCCGGACGGCGCGAGTGAGCCCCGCAGCACCACGGTGCCCGAGCCGGCGGGCTGGAACGGCTCCTCCATGGTGGCGATGACGTCCCGGTTCCAGCACTGGGCGCCGTCGACGTTCTCCGCCACGCTCCTGCCGCTGACGGTGACGTGATCCATGTGCAGCAGCGGGGCGAGTTCCTTCATCACCACCGGAAGGCCGCCCGCGTAGGCGAAGTCCTCCATCAGGTACATCCCGGACGGCATGAGGTTGACGAGCATGGGCACGTCGGCGGTGAGGGTGTCGAAGTCCTCCAGCGACAGCGGAACACCGAGGCGTCCGGCGATCGCGAGCAGGTGTACGACCGCGTTGGTGGAGCCGCCGATGGCGGCGTTCACCCGGACGGCGTTCTCGAACGCCTGCCTGGTGAGCACCGAGGACAACCGTTGGTCCTGTTCGACCATGGCGACGATCCGGCGTCCGGCGGCCTGCGCGAGCGCGTACCGCCGGGAGTCGACCGCCGGCACGGCGGCCGCCCCCGGCAGCTGCACACCCAGCGCCTCGGTCACACAGGCCATCGTGGACGCGGTACCCATCGTCATGCAGTGGCCACGGCTGCGGGACATGCCGACCTCCGCCTCGGAGCAGTCGGCCGCTGTCATCCGACCGGCCCGCATCTCCTCGGTGAAGCGCCAGACGACGGTGCCCGAGCCGATGTCCTGGCCGCGGAACTTGCCGTTGAGCATCGGGCCGCCGGTCAGCATCAGGGTCGGCAGGTCGACGCTCGCCGCTCCCATCAGCAGGCCGGGGGTGGTCTTGTCACAGCCGGAGAGCAGCACCACCCCGTCGAGCGGGTTGGCGCGGACCGACTCCTCCAGCTCCATCGCCAGTAGGTTGCGGTAGAGCATCGTCGTGGGTCGCATCAGCGGCTCGCCCAGGCTCATCGCCGGGAACTCCAGCGGCAGGCCCCCGCTCTCCCACACGCCCCGCTTCACCGACTCGGCGAGGTCGCGCAGGTGGGCGTTGCAGGGTGTCAGCTCCGACCACGTGGTGGCGATGCCGATCACCGGACGACCGTCGAAGACGTCGTCGGCGAAACCCTGGTTGCGCATCCAGGACCGATGGATGAACCCGTTGCGGCCTTCCGCACCGAACCACTGCGCGCTGCGCAGCGGTCGATTCGTCGTCGACATCAGCACACCTCTCTGTCATCCGTCCGGCCGCGTCCTGCGCGGCGGCGATCAATGCCCGTGGTGGATTGGCTGGTGGCGCCGCCTATCGGAGACCTCCGACGGAGAGGCCGCCGCGCCAGTGTCGTTGCAGGCTGAAGAACGCGATGATCAGCGGGATCACGGACACCAGGGAACCCAGGATGATGAGGCTCCACAGCGAGGTGGTTCCCGCGTTGTTCGCGGACGCGATCCCCTGCCAGAGGCCGAGACCGACGGTGACCGGGAAGAGCCGGTTGTCGGAGAGCATGGCCAGCGGCAGGAAGTAGTTGTTCCAGGACGCCACGGCCGACAGGAGCAGCACGGTGACCACCGCGGGACGCATCAGCGGAAGAGCGATCTGAAGGAACGTCCGTACCTCTCCCGCGCCGTCGACCCGCGCCGCGTCCAGGAGTTCGTCGGGCACCGCGTCACGCGCGTACACGTGCATCAGGTAGACGCCGAACGGGTTGAGCAGCGACGGGAGGATCACCGCCCAGACCGTGTTCGTCAGGCCGAGCCGGGAGAACATGATGAAGGTCGGGATGACCAGAGCGGTGGCGGGCACCATCAGCGCGCCGAGCACGATGGCGAAGCTGAAGCGTCGGGCGGCGAACCGGTACTTGGCGAACCCGTAGCCGGCCATGACCGCCAGGACTGTGGCGCCGATGCCGCCGGCGATGGCGTAGAGCGTGGAGTTGAGCATCCACCGCAGGTAGATGCCACCGTCGTAGGTGAAGAGCTGCCGCAGGTTACCGAGGTAGTCGATCTGGTCGGTGAACCAGAGGGTGTTGCCGCCGCCGAACAGGCCCGGCGCGTCCTTGGAGCTGTTGACGATGACCCACCAGAACGGTACGAGGAAGTAGATCACCAGGAAGCCGAGGAGGATCTGAAGGGGGAGATAGCGCTGCGGTCGGCGGGCGCCGGCGCGGACGCTGGTGTGGTCGGTCATCTACAGGAAGCTCCTCCGCTTGCGGGTGAAGAACAGGAAGGCGTACACGCAGATGAACACGATCCCGCCGAGGGCGAAGGAGATCGCGGACCCGTAGTTGAAGTTGGCGAGCGAGAACGCCTGTTGGTACGCGTACATGTTCGGGGTGAAGTCCGAGCCGATCGTGCCCGCGGCGAGGTATCGCAGGATCTGCGGTTCGTTGAAGAACTGCAGGGTGCCGATGAGCGAGAAGACCAGGATGAGGATCAGGGCGGGCGCGATCAGCGGGATCTTGATCCGCGTCGCGATCTGCCACCGCCCGGCGCCGTCCATCCGGGCCGCCTCGTAGAGCGTCGGGTCGACGCCCTGCAACGCCGCGTACAGGATGATCATGTAGTAACCGGCCCACTGCCAGGTGACGACGTTGAGCAGCCCGTAGAAGATCAGGTCGCTGCTCAGGAAGTCGGGTGCTGTGGCGCCGAACAGCCCGAAGATGTCGGTGAGCGGGCCGAAGCCCCGACTGTAGAGGAACCCCCACATCACGGCCCCGATGACTGTGGGGATCGCGTACGGCAGAAAGATCATGAGGCGGGAGAAGCGAGCGAACAGGGTCGTCACCGAGTCCAGGATGAGGGCCAGCGCGAGCGCGATGACGATCTGCAGCGGGATCGAGACCAGCGAGAAGCGGATGACGAACCACGCCCCGGACAGGAAACTCGGGTCGGTGAAGGCCTTCACGTAGTTGTCGAAGAGAACGAAGCTGGTGCCGCCGATCAGCTTCTTCTGAAAGAGACTGAGGTACAGCGCGTACCCCAGCGGTGCGATGAGGAACGCCAGGAACACGATCCCGAACGGCCCGACGAAGAGCCACCCCATCAGGTGTTCGCGGAGGTGCACCTTGCCACGGATCTTGCGCGTCTCAGGCTGAGTACGCGGTGCGCGCTTCTCGGTCAGGGATGTCATCTTGGTCTCCGGGACGTGGACGCTGAGGGGGGCGGGTGGGCCGGCCGGCCAGTGTCGGCGCGGCCCACCCATCCGGTCACTGAACGGTGAAGCCTTGTTCCTTGGCGTACTTCGCCACGTCCTCCTGGAGCCGGTCGGCAGCCTGCGAACCGGTGACGGAGCCCTTGATGATCTCGCTGACCTGCTTGGTCATGGCGTCGAGGTAGTACTGACCGAAGGGGGCGTACGCGACGCCCTTGTAGGCCTCGGCGGCGGGAAGGTAGACCTCCTTGTTCGCCTGCTGGCCGTTGAAGAACGCCACCTTCAGGTCGACGAATGCGGGGTCCTTGAGCGCCGTGAGGTTCAGCGGGAAGATGATCTGGTTGGTCCAGCCGTCGGTGAGCGACTCCTTGTCGGCGTAGAGCCCGTAGGCGACCTTCGCGGCCAGCTCCGGCTTCTTCGCCTGCTTGGTCACCGAGAAGGCCGACCCGCCCCAGTTGACCTGCACCGGGTTGGCCGGGTCCCACTGCGGCAGCGGCGCCACAGCGAACTTGCCGGTGTCCTGCCCCTTACCGACGCCGGCGCCGGTGAGGTAGCCGGGCGCCCAGGCCGCCGAGATGTACGTCGCGTAGTTGCCGTTGATGACGCCGGAGATGTACTCCGGGGTGAACTGGTCCTGCGTACCGACCAGGCCCTTCTTGGCAAGGCCGCCCCAGTAGTCCAGCACGTCCTTGGACGCCTGGTCGTTGAGCTTCACCCCGATCGCCTTCGGCTGCGCCGGGTCGTAGGTGAAGGGCGCGGCGCCCTTCTGGATCTGCAGCGCCATGGTGAGCGCCGAGACGTTCGCGCCGAGGTCACCGAAGAGCGGGCCACCGGCGTCCTTGACCTTCTGGGCGGCCTGCTCGTACTCGGCCCAGGTCTTCGGCGGCGTGATCTTGTACTTGTCGAAGATGTCCTTCCGGTAGATCATCGCCACCGGGCCGCCGTCCACCGGCACGCCGTAGACCTTGTCGCCGACCGACACGTCCTTCCAGGCGCCCTCGCCGTAGTTGGCCTTGACCGCGTCGAAGCCGTACTGCTTGATGTCGACGAGAGCGCCCTGGATCTGGAACGTCGGGATCCGGTCCGCCTCGACCATGATCACGTCAGGTGCGCCGGTGCCTGCCGAGATGGCGGTCTGGAACTTGTCGTACTCGTCGCTGCCCTGGCCGACGTTGGTCCAGCAGACCTGTACGTCGTCGTGCTGCTTGTTGAAGTTGTCGACGACGAGTTGGGTGTTGGGGTACCAGCCCCACATCGTCACGACCGGCACGTTCTGCTTGGTGATGGTGTTCGTGCAATTGCTCGCGTCGCTGCCGCCCTCGTCGGAGGAGCAGGCGACGAGGCCGGCCCCCGCCGCGAGCATGGCTACCGTGGCGAGTATTCGTCTTCTCTTCATTGAGATGGTTCCCTTCGGCGATGGCGGTGCACTGCATCCATGCGCTGGCGGGCGCCACCGGGGGCAGGAAACCCTGCTCCCGGTGGCGTCGCCGGCGAAGGCTCCTAGCGCTTGAACAGACGGGGCGCCAGGTCGATGAGGTTCTTCTGCCACACGTCCCAGCCGTGCGGCCCGGGGGTGACCCCGTCGAACTCGTAGCGGATACCGAGGTTGTTCAACGTGGTCAGCGACGTCATGAAGCTCGGGTACACGAAGTCGGTCTGGTCACCGACGTAGAGGCGCAGCATCTTGGTGCCGTTGTTGATCGCCGCCACGTCGACGCCGGTGCCGCTGCCGAAACCAGCCGAGAACGCGGCGACGTAGGCGAACTCGCCCGGGTAGGCCCGAAGGACGCCCAACGCCTGCCCGCCGCCCATCGACAGGCCGGCGAGGGCCTGCTGCGACGAATCGCTGGAGATGTTGTAGCGGGCACGGGCCGTCGGAACGATGTTCTCCCGCAGTTCCCGGTTGAAGTTCGACGAGTTGCCGTTGCCCATCACGACGACCATCGGCGTCAGGTCGCCGTCGAGGAACTGATTGTCGAGGATCTGCTTGGCGCGGCCCATCTCGACCCAGTCCGTGTAGCTCTGGCCACTGCCGTGCTGGAGGTAGAGGACGGGGTACGGCTGCGCCCGGCCCGGGTCGTAACCCGGTGGGGTCCAGACCAGCGCGGTGCGGTCCTGGCCGGCCACCGTGCTGGCGTAGGTCATGTTCTCAACTGTTCCGCCGCGGCCGGCGGGGACGTCCGACAGCAGCCGGGCACCCGGCCCGGGGATGAGGAAGGTGCTCCACATCGGCTCGGTGGTGACAGTTGTCGGGTTGGAGGCGTCCTTGACCGCGACCCGGTCCACGATCAGCCGGTAGTAGTAGAACCAGGGCTTCAGCGGGCCAACGGTGGCCCGCCACCGGTCACCGTCGCGGGTCAGTGGCAGGCGCAACCAACTGCCGCCCGGCGCAACGTTCGCCCAGACCGTGACGTGCTGAGCGTCAGTGAAGTCCGTGGTGGTCTCGAAGGTGACGAACCCGTCCTCGCTGACGAAGGGCGTCGGGGTGGTGCCGGCCGGCGGCGGGGTGAACTCCCGCTTGAGCGGCTGGTGACCGGGGCTCGGCCCGTGGTCGGCCACGTGCCGGAACAACCGCGGCACGAAGTCGACGAGGTTCTCCTGCCAGGTGGTCCAGGTCGCGCCGCCGTCGGGGTTGACCCCGTCGAACTCGAACCGGACGTCGGCTCGGCCCAACGCCTTCGTCAGCCGGTAGGTGGGGTTGTACGCGGGATCGGTGACGTTGCCCGTGTACAGGCGCAGCAGCTTGACGCCGCGGTTGATCGATTTAGCGTCCTTGCGGTCGATCTCCGGCGCTGACGTGCCCGAGAACGAACCGACGTGACCGAACTGACCCGGCTTGGTGAGCGCGGCCCGCAGCGCCTGCGTGCCACCGTCGGACACACCCGCGATCGCCTGGTGCGCCGGATCGCGAAGGACCCGGTAGTTGTCGGTGACCGCCTTCCGGAGGTCCTTCAACTCCTTGTCGTCCGCGACGTCGGCGTTGTTGATCACAACGACCATCGGGCTCATGGCGCCGGCGGCCGAGAGGTTGTCGAGGATCTGCTTGGATCGGCCGAGGTCGAGCCAGTCGGTGGCGGCCACACCGTCACCCGACTGCAGGAAGAGCGCCGGGTATCCCTTCGGGCCCTTGGCCGCGTAACCAGGTGGCGTCCAGACCAGGGCGGAGCGCTGCGCGTTAGTGGTCCGATAGGTCAGCGTCTCGATCTTCCCGCCGGTGCCGGCCGGCGCGTCGAGCAGCCACCGCGCCGAGTCACCAGCGACGAGAAAGGTGCTCAGGAGCGGGTTGGAAGCGACACTGGTGCTGTTCGTCGGGTCCTTGATGGTCAAGGTGTCGTCGGCGGTGACCTGGTAGTTGTACAACCCGGGCTCCAACGCGCCGAGAACACCCGACCACACGTCACCCCGACGGGTCAGACCGAACTCCGCCCAGCTGGCCGACGGACCGAAGTTTCCCTCGACGACGACCTGCGAGACGGTGCCCAGGTTCTCCTGGACGTACGCCGCCGGGACGGCGAACGTGGCGTAGCGGTCCGCGGAGACGTCCAGCCACGGCGTGTCCGCCGCCGCCGGTTGCGGCGCGATGAGCACCGCCGCGGTGGCGATGACCCCGGCGGTGAACGCCGCCGAGAGCCGCCGACGTACGCCCAGACGGCGTAAGCGCCCGTGATACTGTTCGGTAGTCACACTCCACTCCTTTCATGTGCCGGCAGCGGATGCGACCCGCCTGACCGGCTCAACTCAACTGTGGATCTGGCCGTCTGTGCTGCCTGCACCTCCTTCAGGCCGCTGCCACCGGCACACCTGACCTGACCGCTCTGTCGGGAGCGATCAGGCTCGTGCACCCATGGGCTGATGTCATGGTCGTGCCGCGCTCTTCGGCGGTGCGGTCGAGTCGCGCACGACGAGGCTGGTCGGAAGCACGATCTGGCTCGGCTCGTCCCACTCACCGGTCACCAGCGACTTCAGCATCCGCGCGGCCTCGTACCCGAGCTGATACATCGACTGGTCCACAGTGGTCAGACCCGGCTTGGTCAACGCCGACTCGGGGATGTTGTCGAACCCCACGACGGACAGGTCCCCCGGCACCGAGAACCCCAACTCCCTGGCGACCTCCAGAACCTTGAGGGCCATCCCGTCGCTCGCCGCGAAGATCGCCGATGGCGGGTCCGGTCGTTGCAGCAGGACGCGCGCCAGCGGAGTCGCCGACTCGGGGTTGAAATCTCCTCGGCCGATCAGCGTCGGGTCGACCGTGACCCCGGCGGTGGCCAGCGCGGCCCGGTAGCCCTCCTCCCGGGACCAGGCCGAGGCCAGGCTGTCGCGGCCGGCGATGAACCCGATGCGCCGATGACCCAGGCCGAGCAGGTGCTCGACAGCGGTGGTGGCGCCAGTGAGGTTGTCGGAGATCACCGAGGGCGCCGTCGAGCCCCGCACCGGGTCGATGGCCACGACCGGCGCCCGGGTCCGGAAATCACCCCAGGGCGTGACGACGATGCACCCGTCGGTGAGGGTGCCCGACAGTCGGGTCAGGTGCCGCTGCTCCCAACCCTCCGAATACGACCCGTAGAGGTCGCTGTTGGCGTAGATGATCAGATCGAAGCCCGATCGGCTCAGCGCCTTCATCACACCCTTGAGCACTTCCGCCGTGTACGACTGGAAGCTGTGCGCCACGAGGCCCAGAACGTTGGTGCGGCTGCGTCGAAGGCTGGTGGCCACCAGACTCGACTCGTAGCCGAGCTGCTCGATGGCGGAGCGCACCTGAGCGACAGTGCGAGCGCTGACGCCGTAATGCCCGTTGACGACGCGCGAGACGGTGGCTGTGGAAACGCCAGCAGCTCGGGCGACATCACTCATTGTTACCGGCGCATTGGCTTCAATCATGCCGCTCTCTCTGGACTGCAATCGTTATCGGTTACGTTTCCAGGATGTTGCCAACGTAACTGAGAACGATTACGAACACAAGACCTCTTCGTCCTTACCCGACCACCGAGAAGAACGTCCTAACTGGACCCTCGCAAGAGCGCGATTGACCCTCGGATGCCGTTGCGGATAACGCAATCGGCATCCTCTGCCGGGGGTCGAAGTGGGTCCGGTTTCCGCGTTGGTGCCACCCGTTGACAACAGAACGGCACGCTCCGTCAAGAACCATTCCCCGTTCCCGGGTGAACGCTCACAGCCGCCGAACCTCGGCGGTCCCGGTAAAGACCTTCGACGTCGGCCGGTCCGGGTCCGCACCGATGACGAACGTACCGGCATGGGTGTGGTCGGCGACCGAGAAGCCGACGTACACCTCGATCTGCCCGGCCTCCACCGCGTAGGTCATGCTCCGGTCGTAGAAACCGAGCTGGCCGGTGGGGAGCGCGAACCGCACCGCCACCCGCTGGCCGGCGGCGGCCTCGACGCGGGCGAAGGCCTTCAGCTCCAGCACCGGCCGGGTGATCGTGGCCTGCGGGTCGCGGACGTAGAGCTGCACGACCTGCTCCCCCGCCCGGTGCCCGGTGTTGGTGAGCGTGACCTCGACACCGACGCTGTCCCCGGCGCGGACCTCGGCGCTCTCCAGCGTGGCCTCCTCGATCATGAACGAGGTGTACCCGAGGCCGTGGCCGAAGACGTATCGCGGCGCGACCGGCGAGTCCACGTAGTCGCCATGCCAGTGTGACCGCCCGCCGGACACCTTGTGGCCGTAGAAGACGGGGATCTGGCCGACGCTCCGGGGGTACGAGATCGGCAGCTTTCCGCTCGGGTTGACCTCACCGAGGAGCACCTCGGCGATCGCCCGCGCCCCGGTCTCCCCCGGCAACCAGGCCATCAGCACCGCGGCGCACTCCTCGTGCAGGAAGTCGCTGCCGACCGGTCGGCCGGCGACGAGCACTGCCACGACGGGCGTGCCAGTGGCGACGACGGCACGGACGAGTTCTTCCTGCACGCCCGGCAGGTCCAGACTGGACCGGTCCCGCGACTCGCCAGTGGTGGCCCCGGGCGTCAGTCCCGAGCGGTCACCCAGGACCAGCACCGCGACGTCGGCCGCCGCGGCGGCCGCTACCGCCTCGGCGAACCCCTCGGTCGACGGGTCGAGCACGTCGCAACCCGGGGCGAAGCGCAGCCGGTCGCCCAGCCGCGCCGCGAGTTCGTCGCGCACCGTGGGTACACCGTCGATGCTCTCGTCGATCTCCAGATCGTCCGGGATCGTCATCATCTCGCCGAGCAGGCCGCGCCGCTTGCGTGCCGCGACCAACGACTCGATGTGGGCCGCGAACGAGTAGTCACCGAGCAGGTGTCGGGCGTCGTCGGCGTTCGGGCCGATGAGAGCGACGGTTCCGGCGCCCGCCAGCAGCGGCAGCAATCCGTCGTTCTTGAGCAGGACGAGGCTGCGGCGGGCGATCTCCAGCGCCACGCCCCGGTGCCGCTCGGCGTTCGCCGACGTCGAGGCCGCGTCCTCGTCGACGTACGGGTTCTCGAAGAGCCCGAGTTCGATCTTGTGCCGAAGGACCCGTGCGACCGCCTCGTCGAGCCGGGCCTCGGTGACCTCGCCGGCGTCCAGGGCGCGGGTGAGGGCGTCCGCGTACGCGTCCGTCGCCGGGAGCTCGACGTCCACGCCCGCGCCGAGGCCCACCGTCGCGGCCTGCTGCTTGTCCTGCGCGAAGTGGTGGTACGAGTGGAGGTCGTTGACGCCGAAGTAGTCGGAGACCACGCTGCCAGTGAAGCCCCACTGCCCGCGCAGGACGTCGGCGAGGAGTTCGGGGTTGGCATGGCACGGGACGCCGTCGAGTTCGTGGTAGCCGGTCATCACCGACTGGAGCCCGCCCTCGCGGACCGCCGCCTCGAACGGATACAGGTACACCTCACGCAGCAGGCGCGGCGGCAGGTGGGCCGGCGCCCAGTTCAACCCACCCTCGGACGCCCCGTAGCCGACGAAGTGCTTGGCGGTGGCAAGAACGCCGTCGGTCAGGTCGGTGCCCTGAAGGCCCCGGACGAATGCCACCCCCATGCGGGACACCAGGTACGGGTCCTCGCCGTAGGTCTCCTCCGTCCGGCCCCATCGTGGGTCGCGCACCACGTCCAACACCGGCGAGAGCCCCTGGTGACTTCCCATGGCGCGCATCTGTGCGCGAACAACGTCCGCCAGTTGGCGGTTCAGCTCCGGCGCCCAGGTGCTCGCGACGCCGATCGCCTGCGGGAAGATGGTCGCCTCGCGGGCCATGACCCCCGAGCAGACCTCCTCGTGCACGATCGCCGGGATGCCCAGCCGGGTCTCGCTGACCAGGAAGCGCTGGATCGCGTTGGCGGCCCGCGCCACCTGCGCCGCCTTCAGACTGGTCGCGCCCGCGATGCGGGTCACGTGCCCCAGGCCGTGTCGAAGGATCGGCCGGGCCCGCTCGGCCGCGAACCGTCCGCCCTCCAGCACTGAAAACGCCCAGGTGCTGCCCAGCTGCGCGAGCTTCTCCTCGCGGGTCATCCGGGCCAACAGATCCGACACCCGTTCGTCGACGGGCGCTGTCGCATCCGTGTAGGTCGCCTCGGTCTCCGGCTCAACAGTGGTCATCCGGTCACCCCAATCACCGCGACAAGCTGGTCTTTCGGCCGGGGCGGCAGGACCCGAGGGGGATGCCGGCCAGACATTGATCCAGGCGTCGTGTTCCCTTACGTAAACGTAATCGGTAACGTTTACATAGATCGACAACGTAATCGAGGTCGATCACGTTGTCCAGAGCTCACAGTGCCTCCACCACCCCCGGTCCCGGCGCTCGGGCAGTGCTGCCGACGTCGGACCTGCACGAAGGGAGCCAGCCCTGAACACCCACCTCGACAGCGCGCCGGAGAACGGCGTGAACACGGCCCGCCTGACAGTGGACCCCCGCCGACGCGTCGCACCGGTGCCGCGTCGACTCTTCGGCTCGTTCGTGGAGCACCTGGGTCGCTGCGTCTACAACGGAATCTACGAGCCGGGGCACCCGACGGCCGATGCCGACGGCTTCCGGGGCGACGTCCTTGAGCTGGTGCGCGAGTTGGGCGTCACCACGGTCCGCTATCCCGGCGGCAACTTCGTCTCCTCCTACCGCTGGGAGGACGGCGTCGGCCCGGTCGACAAACGGCCGGCGAGGCTCGACCTCGCCTGGCACAGCATGGAGACCAACGCGTTCGGGCTCGACGAGTTCATGCGATGGGTCGGCAAGGCTGGCGTGGATCCGATCATGGCGGTCAACCTCGGCACCCGTGGCACCGCCGAGGCCGTCGACCTGCTCGAGTACGCCAATCACCGCGGTGGGAGCCACCTCGCCGACCAGCGCCGCGACAACGGCGCCGTCGATCCGTACGGGATCAGGCTGTGGTGCCTGGGCAACGAGATGGACGGCCCGTGGCAGGTGGGTCAGCGCAGCGCGACCGAGTACGGACGGCTGGCGGCGCAGACGGCGAAGGCCATGCGCCGCTTCGATCCCGATCTCGAACTCGTCGCCTGCGGCTCCTCACACCTCGGTATGCCGACCTTCGGCAGCTGGGAGCGCGACGTGCTGACCGAGGCGTACGACGACGTCGACCTGATCTCTTTGCACGCGTACTACCAGCCGGTCGACGACGACCTGGCCAGCTTCCTCGCCTCGGCCGAGGACATGGACAGGTACATCGACGCCGTCACCGCCATCGCCGACTCGGTCGGAGCGATCCGTCGGTCGACCAAGAAGATCATGATCGCGTTCGACGAGTGGAACGTCTGGTACCAGTCCGCCGCCCCGTCCACGCCGCCGAGCGGCGAGGACTGGCCCGTCGCGCCGCCGCTGCTGGAGGATCACTACAGCGTGGCCGACGCGGTCGTCGTCGGCGGTCTGCTCATCAGCCTGCTGCGACACAGCGACCGGGTGAGCGCGGCCTGCCAGGCCCAACTGGTCAACGTCATCGCGCCGATCATGACCGAGACGGGCGGCTCGGCCTGGCGGCAGACCATCTTCCATCCCTTCGCCCGCACCGCCCGGCACGCTCAGGGCACCGTGTTGGACGTGCTGCGCGAGGGCAGCACGACGACCACCGACCGCTACGGTGAGGTCGACGCGGTCGACGCGGTCTCCACCTGGGACGACATCACCGGGGAGATGACCGTCTTCCTCGTCAACCGCGCCCTCGACACTCCGGCCGAGGTGACCATCGACGTCGCCGGCGCGCAGGTCAGCGACATCATCGAGTGCGTCACCGTCGGCGGCACCGACCTGCACGCCAAGAACACCGCCGACGGTCCGGACCACGCCGCGCCGCGACCCAACGGCACGGCACGCGGCGCCGACGCCAGCGTCCAGCTGATTCTTCCGCCGGCGTCCTGGACCATGCTGCGCCTGCGCGCCACCGACACGACTGTGTGACCGGCTGACGAACGGTCCCGGGCGTGCCCCGGCCGCGCACACCCTGGCAATCACCAGGGGTGCGCGGCCGGGGGCTTCCCCACCACAGGGAGTACGGGGTCCAGCCTGGGACTACCGGGCGTCGACCGGGGAGCTGTGGGAGTCGTTGAAGAGCGTGTCGCCCTGGTAGCGGGCGACCACCGGCGCGTTCAGCTCACCATGGAGTGTCTTCTTCAGCCGGGCGACGCCGTGCTGCACCCGGGCCGACCCGAGGTGCGTGTCACCCGCGTAGAAGTCGACGGTGCCGGAGGGTGAAGCCGTGCTGGTGCTGACCGTGCTGACAGTCGCGGTGGCGGTGACCCTCGTGTGGTGCGACGGGCCCGCCGGTGACGTGGTGACGTCGAGATCGGTGGTGGTGGCCCGGAACGTCAGGGTACGCAGGTAGTGGTTCAGCAGCGGACGCCACACGTGCCAGGTGTGCACACCCGGCACGTTGTACTCGTCCAGCTCGACGCCGGCGGCCCGCAGGGCGGCGGCGTTGCGCTGCGAGTTCTCGGCGATGTTGCCCAGCCGGTCCTGGAGCCCGGTGCCGATCATGATGCCGCCGGCCACCGCCTTCATGCTGTCGACCTGGGCCTGGGTGGCTGCCGGGCCGCCCGCGCTCCAGGCCGCGTGGTAGCCGAACAGGTCGGTGTGGTTGTACATGATGGTGTACGCCCGGCTGCCGCCTGCGGAGAAGCCGGCGAACGCGCGGTCCTGTGCCCGGGTCGAGACGCGGTAGTTCTGCTCGACGAACGGGAAGATGTTGTTCCGTAGTTCGTCGACGTAGCCCTCGTTGCCACCGGGGAGGCCGTTGAAGTCGGTGGACACGATCACCATGGGCTGCGCCGCACGGTCCTTGATCGCGTTCTCCAGGATGAGGTGGGCCACGCCCTGCATCGTCCAGGCGGTCGAGTGGTCGCCGCTGCCGTGGCTCAGGTAGAGGGTCGGGTACGGCGTGGCCCGGTTGGGGTCGTAGCCGTGCGGCAGGTAGACGACGATGTCGTGGACTCCCGCCGGGTTGGTCGACAGCGGCGAGGTGTACCGCCGGGACTCCAGCCGGCCGACCCTGGCCACCGGCGCCTGGTAACCGGTGTCGTACGTCGGGAACTTCCGACTGGCCGGGACGTAGATCGTGCTGCGTACCGCGCCGGGCGCTCCCGGGTACTGCGGCTGGATCTGCCACCGGTTGGCCGGGTCGTCGTACAGGACACAGCCGGTGGCGAGCTCGTTGGCGCAGTCGTGAGTGAACGCGTAGCGGAAGGTGCCCGCCGGCAGCGGGGTGGTGAAGGTCCAGACCCCGTCGGGGCCCTTTCGCATGGCCTGGGTGTGCCACGGGGTGGCCGCGACGTCGCCGGGTTGCCACTCGGCGGGCGGCCGCGCGTCGCCGCAGTCCTGGCAGTCGATGTTCTCCGGTCGGGAGTAGAACCAGTCGCCGTAGACGTGGACCTGCTGAACGTCCTCGGGCGCCCGGTACCGGAAGGTGACGGTGTACCCGGTCGGGGGCTTGTCGGCGCGGGTGACGGTCGGGCCCAGCGGCGCGGGCGGTGCCGCCGAGGCCGCCGGGGCGGCGAGCGTTCCGGCCGTCACGGTGACGGCGGCGAGCAGCGCGAGCAGCAGCCGGCGTGTCGGTGCCGGCGTCCGGGGACGGGGAGGTGCGACGGGCATGTTCCTGCTCCCTCTTCGGCGTGTGGTCAGACCGCACCGAGCGGCCGACCGACCATTCGATGGTGAGGTGAAGGGATACCAGTAACGAGCGATGCAGCTATGCGAGCGCTAACATCGTTCCCTGTCGAAAACACAACCATGAATTGCATTGACGGTCAAGACGGAAATCGCAACGGATAATCGCGTCCAAACAATTCGGGCGCGCTTCAGCGGCACCTTGACAACTGGCGCGCGAATTCTCTGTCGGGGCAATGTCGTCGAGGAATTCGCGCGCCAGTCGCAGGTGGCCGGAAACGCGCCCGGGAGCAACCGGCAGACGCCGTTATTCGACCGCTGGCTGCAACCTCCCGTCGACTCGCCGGGAAATGGCGGTGTACTCGTCGCGCAACTCCTCCGGGAGGACCCAGGCCGGGGCGTCCTGCCACGCCAGCGGGCGGAGGAACCGTCGGATCGACGTGGCGCCCACCGACGTGTGCACGGCGTTCGTCGACGGCCACGGTCCACCGTGGTGCTGGGCCCACGACACCCGGACGCCTGTGGGGTAGCCGTCGAAGACGATGCGACCCGCGCGGGCGGAGAGCACGTCGACGAGTCGGCGGACGACGTCGGCGTCGTCGCCCGCTCCGCTGTGGAGCGAACCGGTCAGCGACGGCGGGACGGTGGCCAGGGCGGCGTCGAGGTGGGCGGCGTCGTCGTAGCGGACCACGACCAGGAGCGGGCCGAAGCACTCGTCGGCGATCTCGGCGGTCAGACCGGCGAGGTCGACCTCCAGGAGGGTCGGTGCCACTGTGAAGCCCGCCCCTGGTTCGACAGTGGGCCGCGCCGACACCCGGGCGCCGGCCCGCTCGAACTCCGTGGAGCGGCTCTCGTACGCGTCCCGGATGCGCTCGTTGAGCAGGACGGTGCCGCCCGACGCGTCGACTCTGGCCCGCAGCGCGTCGACCAGGCCGTCACCACCCGGATCTGACGGAACGAACGCCAGGCCGGGCTTGGTGCACAACTGACCGCCCGAGTTCGTGAAGGAGCCGAACAGCCCCTCGGCGATCTGGTCCGCTCGGGCGGCGGCCGCGTCGGGCAGGACGACGATCGGGTTCACGCTGCTCAGTTCGGCGTACAGGGGAATGGGGTCGGGTCGTTCGTCGATGGCCGCCTGGATGGCGCGGGCGGCGTTGACCGAGCCGGTCAGGGCGGCCGCGCGGATCGCCGGGTGGCGCACCAGCGCGCGACCGGCCTGCTCCCCGTACACGGTCGCGACGACACCCTCGGGCCCGCCGAGGTCGCGGACGGCCGACTCGATCGCGGCGGCGGAGGCGTGCGAGGTCAGCGGGTGCGACGGGTGGGCCTTCAGGATCGTCGGGCACCCGGCGGCGAGCGCCGCGGCCGTGTCACCGCCGGCGACCGAGAAGGCGAACGGGAAGTTGCTGGCCCCGAAGACCGCTACCGGTCCGAGGGGTACCAGCATCCGCCGCAGGTCCGGGCCGCGGCCGAGCGGTGTGTCGGCGGCGTGGTCGATGGTGGCCTCGACGTACGCTCCGTCGCGCAGCACCTCGCCGAACATCCGGAACTGGAGCGCCGCCCGGGTGAGTTCCCCGTCGAGTCGCGCGTGGCTCAGCCCGGTCTCCGCCTCGGCGGCAGCGACCAGATCCACCCGACGGGACTCCAGCGACGCGGCGATCGCGTCCAGCAACTCCGCGCGGCCGAGCCTCCCGCGCGCGGCCAGCCACTGCGCCGCCGGGGACGTCTGACCGGCGATCACCTCCAGTCGAGACTCGTCGGTCTCGGTGAGTTCCGTCGCGCGACGCTGACCGTCGCGCGGATCGACAGTGCTGACCACGTTCACAGCAGTCCTCTCCTTACCAGATTGCCCATGAGATCGCGGACGCCGAAGTGCCAGGGCTCGCACTCCTCCGCGTGCCGCACCCGGTTGACCAGGGTGCCGAGCGCCGGGCAGCTGATCCGTACCACGTCGTCGACCTTGTGGGTGAAGCCCTCACCGGGGCGGTCCCGGTCCTGGATGGGCGCGAACATGGTGCCGAGCATCAGGGCGGCGCCGTCGGGATAGTGGTGGTGCGGCCCGATCAGCTGCCGGACCAGCTCCTCGGGATCACGCGACATCTGGGTCATCTCCGAGACCGCCTCCAGGTGGAAACCGTCCTCGCCGCGAACCTCCAGGCGCACCTCGAGTTCGCGTACCCGATCCATGCCGAACCGGTCGTCGAAGAGCCGGATCAGGGGGCCGAGGGCGCAGGAGGCGTTGTTGTCCTTCGCCAGGGGAAGCAGGAGCGCCGAGCGGCCCTCGATGTCGCGCAGGTTCACGTCGTTGCCGAGGGTGGCGCCCACGATCCGGCCACTGGACTGGACGATGAGCGTGACCTCGGGTTCCGGGTTGTTCCAGGTCGACGCGGCGAGCACGCCGACCGGAACGGCGGTGCCGACGGCGGAGAGGATCTGTCCCTTGGTGAAGATCTCGGCGTCCGGACCGATGCCCACCTCCAGGTACTGGCTCCACATGCCCTCGGCGACCAGCAGACCCTTGAGCCGAGCCGCCTCCGGCGAGCCCGCCTGCAGGCTGTGCAGGTCGACACCGACGTCGGCGAGCATGCGGTGCCGGATGTCCGCCGCCAGAGCCAGGTCTCCCCGCGCCCGTTCCTCGATCACCCGCTCGATCATGGAGATCGGGAAGGTCACGCCCGCGGCCTTGAGCGCCTGGAGGTCGACCGGCGCGAGCAACCACGGCCGGCCACGGTCGCGGGTCGCCGCCCCCGTGTTGGCCAGAATCTCAGCGAAATCGCCCACCCTCGGCCCGTCGAGCCCGGCCACCGTCGCGGCGGGATCGGGCAGCTCGCAGATGTCGCGGACGGTCGGGAACCGGTGGCTGATGTCGATGACCTCGCCGTCGCGGACGGTCACCGGTGAGGGGCCGTCGCCGGACGGGTCCCAGATCCGGCCGACGAGGACGCTGTCGGCATCGTCGGGCAACGCTTCGGCGGCGGTGCCGACCCAGTCCGCGGCCGACCCTCGTGGCCGTGGCAGCGTCATGAGTGGCTCTCCAGGTTGAAGAAGGACCGCTCGTCGCGGGGACGGATGTCGAAGACGGCGTCCTGGAACATCCGCAGCGGGTGCGGTGTGAACGGATGCTGCTCGACCGCGGTGAGATCCACCTCGATGCCCAGGCCGATCCCGGTGGGGATGAGGATGTCGCCGTCGTCGGTCAGCACCAGCCGCTCGTTGGTGATCTCGGGACGCCAGGGCACGTCGGTCGCCATGATCTCCAGATACCGGAAGTTGGGCAGCGTCGCCCCGAGTTGCAGCGTCGCGGCGGTGCTGAGTGGACCACTCGGGTTGTGCGGCGCGAAGCCCACGTAGCTGGTCGCGGCGAGCGTGGAGATGAAGGCCAACTCGGCGATCCCGCCGGCGTGCGTCACGTCGGGCTGGACGAAGTCCACCGCCTGGCGGGCCAGCGCCGGCGCGAAGCCCTGCCGCCCGTACCACCGCTCCCCCGCGGCGATCGGCACCGGCGACGCGCGACGGATGTCGACGAGCGCGTCGAGGTTGTCCGGTGGGCAGGGCTCCTCGAACCACACCGGGTCGAACTGGGCGATTTCCTTGGCCACCTTGATGGCGTGGCGGACGTCGAAGCGGCCGTGCCCCTCGACGAACAGCTCCACCTCGCGGCCCACCGCCTGACGGACGGCGTCGATCTGGGCCAGCACCCGGTCCAACTGCGCTGTGGTGATGGTCAGGTCGTAGTTCTCGAACGGGTCCCACTTGAGGCCCCGGAAGCCCGACTCCACAGTCCGGCGCGCGGCGGCCGCGTAGTCCTCCGGCGTGACGGCGCCGGAGAACCAACCATTGGCGTACGCGCGGACCCGGTCGCGGGTCGCGCCGCCGAGAAGCCGGGAGACCGGTACGCCGAGCTCGCGCGCCGAGATGTCCCAGAGGGCCATCTCCAGCGAGCTCAACGCCGTCATGATCACCGGCCCGCCGCGCCAGTACCAGTCCCGCGCGGTCTCGTAGAGGATCTTCGAGATGCTTGTGGGATCCAGGCCCACCACCGCCTCGGCCAGCTCGGCGATGGCCCCCTGGACGGCACGTTCCTTGCCCTCCAGGGTGGCCTCACCGAGCCCGACGATCCCCTCGTCGGTGTGGACCCGCACGATGACGAGGTTCGTACGGTAGAAGTCGACGACCAGTGTGTCGACAGAGACGATCTTCATCTTTCGGCTCAACCCTTCACCGCACCGGCGGTCATGCCGGACACCACGTACTTCTGCACCAACAGGTAGAAGGCGACGGCGGGCAGCGTGAACAGGAAGGCGACAGCCATCACCGTCTGGATCGGTGTACCCAGTTCGCCGATGAAGTTCGCGATGCCGACGGAGGCCGGTTGCAGATCGGGGTTGAAGATGAACGTCACCGCGAACACGTACTCGTTCCAGGCGTGGAAGAAGGCGATGACCGCGGTGGCCGCGATCGACGGCGCGATGAGCGGCACGTTGATGCGGGTCAGGGTGGTGAAGGGCCGGGCGCCGTCGGCGCGCGCGGCCTCCTCCAGCTCCTTCGGGATTCCGTCGATGGCGCCCTTGAGGATCAGCGCGACGATCGGCAGGACGAAGGCGGAGTTCACCAGGACGAGGCCGGTCAGCGAGTCGAGCAGTTCGAAGCGGCGGAACAGCGCGAACAGCGGGACGACCATGAGCGCCTCGGGAAGCATCTGCGTGAACAGCAGCACGACGGTCAGCACGGCCTTGCCCCAGAACGAGAACCGGGACAGCGCGTAGCCGAGCGGGATGCCCAGGCCGACGGAGAGAACCATCGTGCCGACGGCGATGATCAGGCTGTTGAGCAGCCACCCGGCCGCCTTGCCCTCGGCGAGCGCGTCCACGAAGACCCCGAACTGGCCGAGGTCGGGCGTGAGCCGGGGCTTGTCGGCGAAGAGGTCGCTGTTGCTGGACAGTGCCGTGACGAACATCCAGTACAGCGGGAACACCGCGACACCCAGCACGACGAGCACGGCGACGATCCGTGCGGTGACACCGAATCGGAAGCGTCTCATCGGACGTCCCCCTTCTCCACGGCACGGGCGACCAGGCGGCTGCCGATGATGACGATGAGCGAGATGACGACGCCGACCATTCCGATGGCCGCCGCCGATCCGAGTTCCTTCGAGTCGAACGCCTGCGAGTAGAGGTCGATGACGAGCGTCTCGGTGGCACCGACCGGTCCGCCCTTGGTCATCAGCCAGATCAGCTCGAACCGCCGCAGCGACCAGATCGTCATCAGCAGGGCCAGCAGGCCCACTGTCGGCTTGATGACCTGCCAGGTGACCGCGCGGAAGGTGGCCCATCGTCCGGCGCCGTCCACTGTCGCGGCCTCGTTGAGGTCCTGCGGAACGGACTGCAGGGCGGAGAGCAGCACCACTGAGGTGAACGGGAACAGCTGCCAGATGGTCGTGGCGAGCACCGCCGGGAGCGCGTAGCGCGAGCTGTCCAGGATCGCGCCACCAGGGACGCCGAGCCCGACCGCGTCGAGGAAGCGGTTCACGATGCCGTACTGCGCGTTGAGCATCCAGGTGGCGATGAGCGCGACCGCGATGCCCGGAGCGGCCCAGGGGACGGTCACCAGCGCCCGTGCCACGCCCCGGCCGCGAAACTTCTTGTTGAGCAGGAGCGCGACGGCGAGGCCGGCGCCGATCGCGACGACCACACAGGTGATCACGTAGACGACGGTGATCAGCAGGGTGCGGTGGAACTCGGGGTCACCGAAGATCCGGCTGAAGTTGTCGAGCCCGACCCACTCGCTGCGCGTGGGGTTGAGCAGCCTCGTCCTGGTGAAGCTGAGGTACACCTCCTGAACGAGGGGTACCGCCTGGAAGACGAGGATGAACAGGGCGGCGGGTCCCAGGAACAGGTACGGCGTCCACTTGCTGCCCAGCGGGCTGGGCCGACGCCGGGGCCGGCCTGGGGTTGTTGTCTTCGGTGCTCCGGTCTGCTCGACCACAGTCATCGGGTTCGATCCTTCTGGGGAAGGACGCTGCCGGCGCACGGATCGTTGCGCCGGCAGCGTCGCCGTGTCGAGCGGTCAGCGGACCAGTTCGCTCGCCTGCTGCTGGGCGCGATCCAGTGCCGACGTGAGGTCGGCCTTGCCCTGCAGTGCCGCGACCACGTTCTGCACGACCACCTTGCGGATGTCCGGCGTCTTGGCCTCGAACCCCAGCACGATCTGCGGCAGGCTGGTCTCGGTGAGTCCGTCGAAGACGGGGAGGAACGGGGTCGCCTTGAGCGCCTCCGCGCTGCGCTGCGTGGTGGTGGCCACGCTGCTCGCGCCGAGGATCTCCTGCAGCTTGACCTGGTTCTGCGGCTCCAGCGCCCACTTGATGAAGGTGCCGGCCTCGTCCTTGCCCTCACTCGCCTCGTTGATCACGATCGGTGCGAGGATGGCGCCCTGCTTGCGGACCGGGAACGGGATGGGCGCGACGTTGAAGTTCAGCTTCGCGTTCTGGCCGCGGGTGGCGGTCACGTAGCCGCCGTTGTTGAGCTCCATCCCGACCTTGCCCTCGGCGAACATCCGCCGGAAGGTGGCCGCGTCCGCTCCGCGCGGGATCACGTTCGCGTCGTACAGGTCCTTGAACGCCTGCAGGCCCTTGAGGTTCTCCGGCGAGTTGATCGTCAGGTTCTTGCCGTCGGACCACGCGCCGCCGAAGCCGTACACGTAGTTGAAGATGTCCTGCCAGACACCGGCCTCCTCGGCCTCCGTCTGACGGAACGCCAGGCCGAAGACGTCGCCCTTGGTCAGCGACTTCGCGGTGGAGCTGAACTGCTCGTAGGTGGTCGGCGGCGTCGGGATCAGCTCCGCGTTGTAGAACATCGCGTAGTTCGACGCTTCGAAGATGACGCCGTGCCGGACACCGTCGTGGACCATGAACTGGTCCGGCTGCTTGAGCAGGTCGTACTTGCCGGCGTCGATCACCTTGTCCAGCGGCGCGACGAGGCCGGCGTCCGAGGCCGCCTCGAACTCGGGCATGTCGAAACGAATCAGGTCGGGGCCCTTGCCGCTGCCCATCTGCGTGAGCACGGTCTGGCCGAAGGTCGGGTACGGCACCGCGGCGGCGGACACCTGGACCTTGGTCTGGCTCTGGTTGAACTCGTCGAGCCACTTCGTCAACAGCGGCCCGCGGCCCGGGTCGCCGAAGGTCGAGGCGGCGAAGGTCAGTTTGGTGACGCCGTCGCCGGAGTCGCCGTCCGAGCCGCAACCGGTCAGGAGGGTGGCGACCAGGCCGAGGGCACATGTCGCCCTGGCGATGCCGAAATGAGCGCGCTTATTACCCATCGTTACTCCACTGTTACGTGTTGGCACCGAACCGATTAAATTGCAACGATCGTAGCGCCATGTGCAACGGTGTCAAGTGGCGATTGCGCATCGCGTCATCTATATTGCATAATGTGCAATGACTGCGACGGTGCTGTCCGTCGCGCGAGGGGAGACACAGCCTTGGCGCAATCAATCCGCCGCGCGATCGACCTCATCCGTCGATCCGCGGAGCACCCGCTGTCCCTTACGGAGGCTGCGGACGTGCTCGGCGTCCACAAGTCCACAGCCCTGCGCATCCTGCAGACACTGGAGTCCGCGCGCTTCGTCCGCCGCACCGGCGCGGGCACCTACGTGCTCGGCAGCGGCCTGATCGAGCTGTCCGAGCTCGCGCTCGGCTCGATGGACCTCCGCCAGCCCGCAGCCGCGCACCTGCGTGCGCTGCAACGCGCGACCGGCCACACCGTACACCTGGCGCAACTGACCGGCGACGAGATCATCTATATCGACAAGGTGGACAGTCCGGCGTTCGACGCCGTCAAGCTGCCCTCGCGGGTGGGACGCGCCGTGTCCATCTACGCGAGCGCCGTGGGCAAGACGATCCTGGCCTACCTCCCCCGGCAGGAACGCGACCGACTGCTCTCCCACGTCGTCTTCGAGAAGTTCACCGACACCACCTTCACCGACAACGACGCCCTGGAAGCCGAACTTGCCCGCATCCACGACTGCGGCTGGGCCGTGGACAACGGCGAGCACGACGCGTACGTGATGTGCGTGGCCGCACCGATCAGGGATTCGCGGGGACAGGTCATCGCCGCCGCCTCGATCACGGCGATCGAGGTCATCGCAAGCCTCGACCAGCTCAAGAGCAACCTTCCGCTGCTCCTGGAGACCGCCAACAAGATCTCGTACGAGCTCGGCTACGCGCCGCCCGTCTTGGCGACCCCGGACGGCGAGAGCCGCTCCGCTACCTGAACGCGCACGTCCCGGGCGATTACCGCGTTCTCGGCGCCGAGCCGTCGGTGATGCGGTGGTGCTCGTCGGTCTCCATGTCGATGAAGGCCTGGATCATGCCCCGGTAGATCTGTTCGATCAGATCCGGGTCGGCGCCGGCCTCGCCGGCCAACGTGCGGACCCGGGCCACCACCTGCGCCACCCGGTCCGGCGCACGGACCGCCTGAGCGTCGCTCTTGAGCGGGGCGGCCTGCCGGACCAGCGCCTCCCGTCGGGCGAGCAGCCCGACCATTTCCCTATCCAGCTCGTCGATCCGAGCACGGATCTCGGTCAACGTCGCCGCAGTCTCTGCCACGCCGGGAATCGTCGCACGACGGCGACACGATCAGGCGACCCGTTCGCCGGGCGACGCATCGAATGCCCGTTTTCGACCTAATCTCGACACGTTCATGTTCGCCTCGGCACGGCAACCACGGAGGATGACGATGGGCGGAATGCCACGACGTCAGTTCGTCAGACTCTCCGGGACCGCCGGCGCCACGGGACTGCTGGGTCTGGCCGGCGCGGACCGGGCGCTGGCCGACGGCGGCCCGACCCCCGAACCCTCCCCATCGACCCCCGGCGGCCCGGGCGTCGGGGCGTGCCCCACACCCTCGGCCCTGTGCGGCCACCCCACCGACACCGGTGGCAGATACGACCTGTGGGACCGGGTCCAGGTCTGCGAGGGCACGAAAACCGGCCCACCGTTCCCCCAGTGTCTGCGCACGACTCCCACGTACGTCATCCTCAATGGAGGATCCGGGTCGAACCACGACTTCCTGCTCGTACCCAGTTGCCGGATCAGCGGCATCGAGTGCCCGTTCATCACCACCGCCAACGCGCCGAACTACTGGCTGGAGGCGTGGAACAACGCGCAGCCGGGGCAGCCGGGGCACGTCGTCTACCCGCACATCGGGCTGGGCGTCAACTCGGCCGACCCGACGATCCGGATGCAGGACCAGTTGCACATCCACCTGGCCGGGATCCACTCAGGGATACAGACGCAGCTCAACAACCACGACGGCGCGATCAGCAACGACCCGTCGCGCTGGCGCAACCAGATCGTGCCGATCTGGGGTCTGACGAGCACCGGCCTGCCCGCCCCGCGCTCGTACCGGGTGCTGCACGTCGCGAACCTGAACGGGAACCTCTTCCGACTCCTGCTGGACAGCGTGGTGCTACCGACCGGGGCGACCATGGCCGCGCAGATGCTGGCCGTGACGCCCCGTCTGATCGGCAGCGGCGGGTTCTACGTCCTGAACAGCGAGCCTGGCCTGCCCGTCCCGGCCGGCCAGCCCGGCGGCACGGGCACCGTCGACTTCCTGCTCGCGTACGCCTGAGCCGTCCGCTCAGCGCAGCAGCGCCATCCGGTCGATGATGGAGTCGCCCAGCGCTGGTGTCCAGGGGAACAACGGCGCCGCCACCTGGAGCTGGGCGAATCCGTGCAGCCGACCCGGAGCACCGTCGCGTCGGCGAAGAGGTCCGCGCCGTGCACGAGCAACGTCATCGCGGCGTGAGATGCCGAGCCGGGTTCGGTGGTGGCGACGACAACGGTCTGGCCGTCCTCGGTACGCAGGGTCTGCTGTGTCACGTCCATCGCACCGACCAGCGGGTGACACATCTGGTAGACGGTGTCGCCGCCGGCCTTCACCCCGGCGGTCGGCCCACATCGCCGCGAACTGCGGACTGCGCACCGTCAGCTCACCGACCAGCGCCGCCATCAGCGGGTCGTCCGCTGCCGCTGGCAGCGCCGGCGCGAAGGCCCTGATCGATAAAGTTGATCAACCAGGTGAAGCTGTCGTCGACGGACGCGTCGATCTGGAAGCCACCGGCCGCCTCCAGGGTGGCGAAGCCGTGCAGGACGCTGCGCAGCGTCCGCATGGCGTGGATCTCCTGGCCGGGGTCCAGGTCGTACCCGTTGAGCATGGCCGCCCAGGAGGCGAGCACCCGCTCGCTGGCCGGGATGAACGGGTCGTCGGGGCCGGTCGGGCGGGTGGCGTTGGCGGCCGCGTACCGGCCGGGGTGTTCCCGCACGTACGTCCGCATCGCCTGCGCGCCAGCGGCGAGGGCATCGCTGCCGGACCGGCCCTGAATGGCGTCGCGGATGGCATCGCCGGCCTCGGTCATGCCCAGGACGGCGATCCGGTGCGCCAGCTCGGCCTGGCTGGTGACGTGCTTGTAGAGCGAGGGGGTCTTGACCCCGAGCCGTTCGGCGAGCAGACCCATGCTGAGGTTGTCGAAGCCGACCTCGTCGACCAGCGCGGCCGCGGCTTCGGTGACCGATGCTGGGGTGAGCCGCGCCTTAGGCACTGGTCAGCGTCCGGGCGAGGAAGGGCAGGGCCAGGGCGAGGACCTCGTCGGGCGTCTGGGCGTGCGGATAGTGGCCGGCGCCCTCGATGACTGCCAGCTCGCCGAGCCCACGCGGCAGGTCGGCGAGGATGCGCTCGCCCTCGGCCCGCGGGTCGGCCCAGTCGGGGTCGGCGCCGCCCTGGATCACCAGGACCGGGCAGGTGACGTTGGGCAGTTGCCGACCGGCGTCGGCCGGGCTGGTCTTGGCCATTGCCTGGAGGACCTTCATCCGGCCGGGCTCACTCATCGTGGCGTCGATGCGCGCCAGCTCGCTGTGCCAGTCGGCGGGCTTGGTGGGGTACGCCACGTCGAGGTACTTCTTCCAGTTCGCCAGGCTGCCCCGCAGCAGGACCTGCGCCAGTTGGAGGTAGCCGGCCCGGAAGCGCTTCACCCGCACCAGCCCACCCAGATCGAAGGACTGTGCGCGGGTGAACGGCGCCAGCTCGATGACGCCGACGATCAGCTCGGGCGCGGTGGCGGCCGCGATGGTCGCGGCGCCGCCGCTGATCGACTGGCCGATGATGACGGCCGGTCCGCCGAGGTGGCGCACGACGGCGACGAGGTCGCCAGCGATGTCGGTACGGCTGTAGCCGTCCCAGCCGAGGCTGGAGTCGCCGCAGCCGCGGATGTCGACGTTGGCGACCTGGTATCCGGCCGCGACCAGTGCCGGCGCGACGAACCGGTAGGAGTGCCGGGTGTCGCCCATGCCGTGTGCCAGGACGACCAGTGGGCCCTGCCCGGTGACCTCGTAGGCGATGGTGTTGCCGGCAATGCTCAGGTGTTCGATCATGACGCCCTCCACGGAAGCTAACGCGATTAGCTTAAGGCTAACCGCATTAGCTGGAGCTGGCAAATGCCGGCCCCCGCTGCTTTCCTCCGCCCCGGCCGGGCTGGGGATGGAGCGCATCGGGGGCGGCGTTCCGTATAGTGCCGCGATGGAAACGGACACGGTACGGCAGGCTTACGCGTCCGTCGCGGAGCTCTACATCGAGCTGTTCGGCACGAGCCAGCAGGTGGACACCGACGACCTCGCCCTCATCGAACGACACCTGGGCAGCCGGACCGGCCGGGTGCTCGATCTGGGGTGCGGGCCTGGCCACCTCACCGGCTACCTTCGAGAGCTGGGCGTCGACGCGATGGGGATCGACCTGGTCCCCGAGTTCATCGCGCATGCGCGGGCGTCCCATCCGGGCGTCGAGTTCCACCTCGGTTCGATGGAACGCCTCGACGTGGCCGAGGACTCCATCGACGGCATCCTGGCCTGGTACTCGTTGATTCATCTTCCGCCGCCGGAGTTCGACGGCATGCTCAAGGAGTTCCGGCGAGCGCTGGTCCCGGCCGGGCGGTTGGTCCTGGGCGTCTTCGACGCCGAGGAGGTCGGCGCCTTCGACCACAAGGTCCTGACCGCCTACCGCTGGCCGGTCGACGAGATCTCCGAACGACTCGGCCGGGCCGGTTTCCGGGAGGTCGAACGCCTCCGGCGACCCGGCACCGACGAGCATCGACCGCTTGCCGCCGTCGCGGCGATCGCGGTGTGAGACGCCGAGGGCCGGCCTCCCGTCGTGGGAGACCGGCCCTCGCCCAGCAGAGCACCCGCGTCGACTCGGGCGTCCGTTACGGCGCCAGCGCGCTCAGGCGCTGAGCTTCCCGGCGATCTTGACGACCCGCTCGGCCATGTGGTCGAGGGCAGCGAACTGGGCGTCGCCCAGCGGGGCGTCGTTGCTTCCGCCGGTGACGTGCGAGACGCCGTACGGGTTGCCGTCGGCGAACTTCAGCGGGTCGGTGTAACCCGGGGCGACGACCAGACCGCCGAAGTGGTGGACGGTGTTGTAGAGCGCGAGAAGCGTCGACTCCTGGCCGCCGTGCGCGGTCATGGAGGCGGTGAAGCCGGCGTACACCTTGTCGGCGAGCAGCCCCTGCGCCCACTGCGGGCCGAGGGTGTCGATGAACTGCTTGAGCTGGCTGGCGACGTTGCCGTAACGGGTGGGCGTGCCGAACAGCACCGCGTCGGCCCAGACGACGTCGTCGGCGGTCGCCTTCGGCTCGTTCTTCGTGGCGTCGAAGTGCTGGCTCCAGGCGGCGTTGGAGGCGATGGCCTCCGCCGGGGCGAGCTCCGGAACCTGACGCAGCCGCACCTCGGCGCCCGCCTTCTCGCCGGCCTCGGCGAGGCGCTTGGCCATGGCGTGGAGGGTTCCGGTGGACGAGTAGTAGATGACGGAGAGCTTGGTCATCGGAGGCATCCTTCCCAAAGTAGTTGCCGCTGATAAATTTGCGGCCGCAACAATCTCGACTGTAGCAGCCGCCTCGCGGCACCCCAACGTCCTGACGATGCCCGCTGCGTGACGGAGCACACCAGGAAACGGGGGCGGGCCGCGGCCGTCCAGCCGATGAGGCCGGATGGTCGGGCCCCTACGATGAGGCGATGGACCGGGCTGGGGCGACATCGGCGCCCCGGTACCAGATGCTCGGACCGGTCGAGGTGCGCTCGGCCTGCGGGGACCGGCTGGCCCTCGGCACACCGATGCAGGTGCGCCTCCTGGCCGTCCTGATGTCGCAGCCCGGCACCGGGTGGTCCATCGACCAACTCGTCGACGAGCTGTGGCAGGGGCGCCCACCGAAGACGGCAGCCGGCAACGTGAAGACCTACGTCTGGGCGTTGCGCCGGGCGCTGCGTTCTCCGGGCTTCCCCGACCCCGCCATTCTCGCCGGACCGACCGGCTACCGCCTCGCCCTGGACGGGCTGACGGTGGACAGCGTGGCCTTCGACGACCTGGCCCAGCGCGGGTATTCCGCGCTGCGGCACTGTCACTGGTCAGCCGCCCAGGAGTCGTTCGAGGCCGCGTTGGCGCTCTGGCGCGGGGAACCGTTCGCGGGCCTCCCCGGCTGGGGGGTGTTGCTCTCCGTCCGAGCGCGGCTCCAGGAGCAGCGGTCGAGCCTGGCGGAAGAGGTCGCGGACCTCCAACTGCGCGCCGGACGGCATCACGAGCTGATCGAACCGCTGCGGAGCCAGGTCGACGACGATCCGCTGCGCGAGCGCCCATGGGGGCAACTGATGGTGGCCCTGGCGCGGACCGGTCGGCGTGCCGACGCGCTGGCGACGTACCGGCAGCTCCGCCGCCTCCTCGCCGAGGAGGTGGGCGTCGAGCCCGGTCCCGATCTCCAACACCTGCACACTCGCATCCTGCGGGCGGAGCGGGAGCTGTTGACATCCGATCCCCCGCCACCGGAAAGAACCCCGCCGCGAATCGTGCCCCGGCAGCTACCGGCCCCACCGACGTTGTTCACCGGCCGGGCCGAGGAGCTGGCCCGGCTCACCACGCTGCTGCTCGGTGACTCCCGCTCAGCCAGCACCGTCGTCATCACCGGTACGGGCGGCGTCGGAAAGAGCTGGCTGGCGCTGCGCTGGGCGCACGACAACCTGCGTCACTTCCCCGACGGGCAGCTCCACGTCGACCTGGGTGGATTCGGCACCGCGACGCAGGAGGCGTCACCCTCGGCCGTCGTCGTACGCTCGCTCCTGCCCGCCCTTGGTGTGAAACCCCTGGAGATTCCCGCGGAGCCGGCGGCCCAGTTCGCCCTGTACCGCAGCCTGACCGCGGACCGGCGGCTGCTCGTGCTGCTCGACAACGCCCGCGACGCGGAACAGGTGCGACCGCTGCTTCCGGGGTCGACAGGCTGCGGTGTGCTCGTGACGAGTCGCCACACCCTGCCCGGCCTGGTCGCCACCGATGGCGCCCACCCCCTCGCGCTGGACCTGCCCAGCGACGACGAAGCGCGCCAACTACTCGTCCGCCGACTGGGTGCGCAGCGGGCCGCCGCCCAGCCGGCAGCGGTGGACGAGCTGATCAGACGTACCGCGCGGTTGCCACTGGCCCTGTCCATCGTGGCCGCGCGAGCCGCCGCCCGGCCCACGTTTGCGCTCCAGGCCATCGCCGACGATCTGGCGGCGAGCCGGGGTGGGCTCGCCGCCCTGGCCACCGACGATGCCGCCACCGACGTGCGCACCGTGCTCTCCTGGTCGTACCGATTGCTCAGCGCTGACGCGGCCCGACTGTTCCGGCAGATCAGCCTGCACCCCGCCCCGGACGTCAGCGCGGCGGCGGCGGCCAGCCTCGCCGGGGCGCCACCGCAGAGGATCCGGCCGGCGCTCGACGAGTTGACCCGAGCGAACCTGCTGGCCGAGCCGTCCCCCAACCGCTTCCGTTGTCACGATCTGCTCCGCGCCTACGGGGAGGAGCTGACACACGCGCTCGACAGTCCGGCCGACCGTAGCGCCGTCCGCAGGCGGGTGCTCGACCACTACCTGGTTGCCGCTCGGGACGCGGCGAGGCTGGTCGACCCCGGCTGGCAGCCGCTCGATCCGCCGCCCCTGCCCTCCGACGCGTCGGCGTTCCCCGACCACCGGGCCGCGTTGGCCTGGTTCACCATCGAACAGCGGGTGCTGCTGGCCGCCGTCGACGACGCTGTCGCGCACAGCTTCGACGCCCACGCCGGGCAGCTCGCCCAGGCCCTCACTCCCCTGCTCGGCCGGCTCTCGCAGTGGCACGACCTCGCCGCCGTGCAGGCCATCGCGGTCGCGGTCGCGCACCGCCGCAATGATCCACGCGCCGAGGCGCTGGCCCACCGCGACCTCGCGCTGGCCCACATCCAGCACCGCCGGTTCGGTGCGGCCCACCATCACCTCCGGCGCGCGATGGCCCGGTACGACCAGGCCGGCGACCGCCCGGGGCAGGCCAGCACCCACCTGCACCTCGCCTGGCTGTCCGACATCGAGGGCGACGCCGGCGCGGCACTGCCGCACGCCAGGCAGGCGCTGGCGCTGGCCAGCAGCACCGACGACCGGCTCGGCGAGGCGGCGGCGCTCAACGCCCTCGGCTGGAGCCACGCGCGGTTGGACGAGCACGCCCGCGCCATCACCTACTGCGAGCAGGCGCTCGCGCTCTACGAGGAGGCCGAGGACCGGCTCGGCGCGGCCCACACCTGGGACAGTCTCGGATTCGCCTATCACGGCCTCGGGAAACATCCGACCGCGGCGGACTGCTACCGGCGCGCGCTCACGCTCTATTCCGACGTCCAGGACCCGTGCGGAAGGGCTGACACACTCGTCCGCCTCGGCGACACCCATCAGGCGGTGGGCGACCACGACACCTCTGTCGACCTGTGGCGGCAGGCCTTGGCGATCCTCGACCGGGTCGGTCATCCGCAGGCCGCGGTGCTGTCCGAGCGGCTGGCGGCGTACCGATGAATGCCCTGCGCCGGCCGTCCCCGGACCGGCATGGATCCGACGTGGACCGGGCGTCGGCAGGCTGGACGAATGTTGACCACGAAGAGAACCACCTTCCGGCCTCCCCGCGGGGCTGACCGTCGACGACGGCGGCTCCTCGGCAACCTCTCGGCCGTCGTCGCGGTCCTCGTCGCCCTGTCGCTCAACGCCCCACCGTCGCTCGCGGGCACCACGCCGACGGCCGGCGGCACCGGGCCGGCCACCGCAGACACCACCGGCGGTGGGAACGGTCGGATCGACTGGCAGGCATGCCCGGAACAGCCCGACGATCCGGGCACGCGCTGCGGCACCCTGCGCCTGCCTGTCGACTGGGCCCGACCGGGAGGGGAAACCTTCCCACTGGCCCTGGCCCGGCGTCCCGCCACCGACCCGGCCGCCCGCATCGGTGTCCTGGTCTTCAACCCCGGCGGTCCCGGGCTGTCCGGGGTGGACGTGGCGCTGACGGCCGCCAGCCAGCTCGGGCCGGACGTGCTGCGCCGCTTCGACATCGTCGGCTTCGACCCACGGGGCACGGTCCGTAGCGCACCGGTGCGCTGCTCGTCGGCGCTGCTGGGCCAGCACCCCTCCCTGACACCCGCCACCGCGACGGAGTTCGAGCGACTGCGGACCTACAACCGCCAGTTGCGCGACGACTGCCGCGCCCACAGCGGCCCACTGTTCGACCACCTGGACAGCGTGAGCGTCGCGCGGGACACGGACGCCATCCGGGCCGCACTCGGTGAGCGGCAGCTGAGCTTCTATCAGTGGTCCTACGGCACCCTGATCGGGCAGTCCTACGCGGAACTGTTTCCCGACCGCGTCCGCGCACTGGTCATGGACAGCGTGATGGACCACAGCCAGGGGGTCAGGGAGTACTTCCGCAGCGGGGCGGCCAGTAACGAGGAGCTGTTCCACGAGTTCGTGACCTGGTGCGGGCGGAACTCCGGCTGCGCGCTGCACGGGCGTGACGTGCCGGCGCTCTACGACCGACTGATGCGCCGTGCCGATGCTGGCACGCTTGTCGACGCGACCACCGGCGCCACGCTGACCTGGTTCGAGCTCGGGTTCGCGACCTTCGTCAACTTCTTCGACGCGACCTGGGCCGATCTCGCGACCATGCTGCTCGCGCTGGAGCGGGGCGAGCCCGCCTCACTCGCGTCCCCGATGGTGCCGGTGGACGGCGACGAGGACCTGACCGAGTACGCGCTGCCGGCGTTCTGCCAGGACTGGTCGCTGCCGATCGA
Source organism: Micromonospora sp. NBC_00330 (assembly GCF_036136635.1). Classification (NCBI taxonomy): domain Bacteria; kingdom Bacillati; phylum Actinomycetota; class Actinomycetes; order Micromonosporales; family Micromonosporaceae; genus Micromonospora; species Micromonospora sp. NBC_00330. The sequence goes on along the minus strand of NZ_CP108012.1, from coordinate 1,452,426 downwards.
CGGGTTCGCCGACTGGAACCGATATCTCGACCTGTCCCGCTCTGCGGCACCGCACCTGCGGGCTTCCCCGTTGGCCGTCCGCTTCGGCGCGATCTGTCTGGGCTGGACGGCGACGAACCCACAACATCAGCTGCGGGTCCGGACGAGCGCGCCGCTGCTGGTGCTCAACGGGCGGTACGACCCGGCCACCCCGTACGACGGGGCTCAGCGGGTGGTGCGCCAGCTCGGCAGCCGGGGCCACCTCGTCACCTACGAGGGGTCGGGCCACGCCAGCTACCCACGGACCGAGTGCACCCGTCGTCAGGTGGAGCGGTACCTCATCAGCAGAACCACACCGCCGGTCGGCGCGAGCTGCCCGGCCGCCCCGGTCTGACGGGTCGACGTCGTCACGGCGACGCCCCAGCTCGCGCCAGGTAGTGCGACCGGTCCGACGTCATGTCGGTCAGGTCTCCTACCCGGCGGCTGGGGCGTCGCCGGCGCAACCGTTTCCGGTCAGGAGCCGTCGGGCGGGTCGGCGGGCTGCTGTCCCGGCCAGAACGGCCACTCCTCGAATGAGCGGCACCGTCCGTCGTCGGCGAACCGCATGATCCACAGGTCGCGGTACTCCTGGTCGACGGGGTCGCCGTAGCGGACCTCTTGGCGCGACACGGCGGTGTCACCGTCGACCGCGACGATCTCCGTGGTCAGCTGGAACACCTCGTCGGGGCCCTTGCGCTGCTTCTCCCACATCCGGGCGATGGCCGGCAGGCCGACGACGGGCGTCCAGTACGGCCCCTGCTGATAGCTCGCGTCCTCGGTGAAGAGCGTGACCAGCGCGTCGGTGCCCGGGGTCCGCCAGAGCCGCTCGTAGGTGGCAAGCCAATCCTCGACGTGCTTCCTGTCCATGGCCCTCACCTTGCCATCCGTGCGGCGATCAGCTGGGCAAACGCGCAGGCCGCGGGTGGCGCACCCGTCGAGGCGCTGGCCGGCCTCGGCCCTGGACACCCTTGACATCGAAAGGTTCAGCCAGCCACACTCCCGATGCTAATTCGATTTAGCGGCCATCGAAGCCCTCAACCCCAGCACCGGACCAGACCGCGACGAGCGACCACCACAAAGGAGTCTTCGCGCATGAGGGAAACGACCGGAAGACGCAGGCTCCGGCTTGCGATCTCGATTCTCACGCTCACGGCACTCGGTGCGGGGTCCGTCCTCCCCGCCCCGGCTGCCGCCGCCGGCAGGCCCGCGCCCGCGCCGGGTGCGACGGTGAAGGCGGACCGCACCTCACCGACCGGATACACGGTCACGTTCGTCTACCGCAATGCCCACGCCACCCAGGTCCGCCTCGCCGGGGACCTGACCCTGCTCGACGTCGACACCGGCACCACGCGCTACCAGCCGGAAGAGTGGCAACCGGGGCGCTACCACGCGGGCGGCACCGAGTTCCTGCGGGAGATGACCAGGGACCCGAAGGGGAACTGGTCGGTCTCGGTCCCGCTGCACGCCGGAGGTCTCAGCTACTGGTACCGCGTCTGGGACCCGACGCAGGGCTGGGAGAACAAGCGCATCTGGGACCCCGCCTCGACGAACCCTCGGCCGCCGGGCGAGTCGTCGTTCCGGGTCAGGAACAACGACGTGCTCGACGCCGTGCACGTGCCGTACGCCAAGAAGCAGAACGACCCGGTGCTGAAGGCGCGTGCGGACTACGAGGTGCCGGTGGCCGACCGCGCGAAGCGGGGAACCGTCCGGTACGTCCCGTACACCACGATCCTGGGTGACAGCGGCCACTACCTCGGCGTCTACCTGCCGGCCAACTACGACGCCAACCGCGCGGAGCCGTACAAGGTCGCGTACCTCGCCCACGGCATCTTCGGCGACGAGACCGACTTCATGGTCCCCGCGAACGTCCCGAACATCCTGGACAACATGACGGCCAGGGGCGAGATCGAGCCGACGGTGGTCGTCACCATGGGCAACCACTTCACGGGCACCAGCCTCGGCTTCGCGTCCTACAACCAGACCAACGCGGCCAACAACCTGGTCCGGACGATCCTTCCTCTCATCGAGAGCAGCTACAACGTGTCGACCGAGCGCTCCGGGCGGGCCTACGCCGGGTTCTCGTACGGCGGGATGACGGGCGGCGTCGTCATCAAGAACTACCCGACCATCTTCGCGTTCTACGGGCACTTCTCCGGCAACCCGTCGCTCACCACCCAGGACTACGACACCATCGCGAACGCGGTCGGGGACGACGATCTGTCCGTCTTCCTCGGCAATGGCATCTTCGAGGGCAACCTCAACGCCCAGAACGCCATAGCTGACAACTTCCGGGCCCGGGGCTACGCCGCCGCGACGACCCAGGTCCCCGGCGCGCACGACGGGATGACGGCGGGCCAGCTGTTCACGATCTTCGCCCGGGATCACCTGTGGTCGGGGGTCGACTCCGTGTCGGTGACGCCCGCGACGGTGAACCTGACGAAGGGCTGGAACTGGGAGAGGCAGTTCACCGCCCAGGTGACGACCAACGAGGGTGTGAGCCCGGCGGTGACGTGGTCGGTCCAGGGAGCGACCTCCACCGGCACCAGCATCTCCGCGGAGGGCCTGCTCTCGGTCGCCGCAGCGGAGACCGCGTCGTCGCTCACCGTCGTGGCGACGTCGGTGGTCGATCCGACCAGGTCACGCTCGGCCCAGGTCACAGTGACGCCTCCGGGCCCGGCACGGGTCGCGGTGCAGGCGAAGGCCACGCCGGCCTCGGTCGTCAGCGGTGGCACGTTCACGCTGACCGTCGACGTACGGGCACAGTCTCCGCACCGCAAGGCTCCGAAGGTGACCGGCGAGGTCGCCGTCACCTTCGGCGGCACCACCCAGATGGTTCCGCTGCGTGGTGGCTCGGCCGTCGTCGAGTTGCCGACCGGCGGGCTGCCAGCAGGGGTGTACCCGGTGCAGGTCGCCTACTCGGGTGACAGGGTCCACGCCCCCACCGCTGCGGTCCACCAAGGGCTGCGGGTTCGCTAGCCAGCAGGCAGGGGTGGGCCGGCGACCTCTCGTCGTCGGCCCACCGCCAGCTGTCCGTCCGGACCGTCAGCTCACGCCCCGAACCGCCTCGATGATCGTCTCGGCGACCTCGCTCGGCCGGGCCACAGTCATCGCGTGCGAACCGCCGACGACCTCGCGCTGCCCCCGGGGGTTGGCCCGCTCTGCCATGAACCGGTGCGCTTCGGCGGGGATGTTCTTGTCAGCGTCCCCGAACACGAACCAACTGGGCAGCGATCGCCAGGCGGGGTCGCCGGTGAGCTTGCCGCCCAGGCCCTCTTCGGTGATCGGCCGCTGGGTCCGGGCCATCAGCGCGGCCACGTCGTCCGACGAGTCCGCGCAGAACTGCGCGTGGTACTGGTCCTGTCCGATCGCCACCTCGTTCCCGCCGGTCGACAACGGGTACTGCACCAGCGTGTCGGCGAGCGTACTGCCGGGGAACTTCGCGGACAGCGTCATCGCCGACTCGCCGGTGTCCGGGGCGAAGGCGTTGACGTACACGAGGGCCCGCACCGAGGTATCGCCGGCTGCGGCCTGCGTGATCACCATGCCGCCGTACGAGTGGCCGACGAGGACGACAGGACCGCCGATCCCGCGGACGACATCCCGCACGTACGCGGCGTCGCCTGCCACGCTCCGCAGCGGGTTCGCGACGGCCACCGAGTCGTACGCGGCGCCCAGCCGCTCAAGGACACCGTTCCAGCTCGCCGACTCGGCGAACGCACCGTGCACGAGCACGATGGTGGGCTGTGGATCAGGCATGACAGGTGCCCCCTCACTCCGTGAAGCTGTTCACCGCCGGTCGCACTGGTACGCCTGGATACCCGTTACGCGAGTGTGAAACGTCCGGCCCGATGAGCAGGAGGCTGCGATGGATACGACGGCGGTGGCCGAGGTGATGGCCGAGCTGGCCGAGTTGGAGGACCCGAAGGCACGGGAGGTGAACGCCAGACACGGTGACGATCATGGTGTGCACCTCGGCGCGCTTCGGGCGCTCGCGAAGCGACTGAAGACGCAGCACGATCTCGCGCGCCAGCTCTGGGCGACGGGCGGGGCCTCGGCGCGGCTGCTGGCAATCCTGATCTGCCGTCCCAGGGCGTTCGAGCGGGACGAGTTGGACGTCATGGTGCGCGAGGCGCGCGCCCCGAAGGTGCACGACTGGCTCCTGAACTACGTGGTGAAGAAGAGCCCGCACTCCGAAGATCTGCGGCTGGCCTGGTTCGCCGACTCGGATCCCGTGGTCGCGAGTGCCGGCTGGGCGCTGACCACCGAGCGCGTGACGAAGAAGCCCGAGAGTCTCGACCTCCCGGGACTGCTCGATGTGATCGAGACCGAGATGAAGGACGCGCCGGATCGCCTGCAGTGGGCGATGAACCACTGCCTGGCGCAGATCGGTATCGAGCACGCCGAGCACCGCGCCCGGGCGATCGACATCGGCGAACGCCTCGAGGTGCTCAAGGACTACCCCACCTCGCCCGGCTGTACGTCTCCGTTCGCGCCCACCTGGATCGGCGAAATGGTGCGCCGAGCGGGATAGGCAGCGGTTCTCGGTCGAGCCCGCATCGGCGGGGTCGACGTCGTCTCCCGCGCACCCCTATAGTGAGTTCCGTTATGGGACTTACTACGTTCTGGCGGTGGTGGATCGCCGGCACGACCAGCCAACTCGGCTCGGCGGTCGGCGCGCTGGCCCTACCGCTGACCGCGCTGACAGTGCTCCACGCGTCGGCGTTCGAGATGGGTCTGGTCACGGCGGCGGGCTACCTGGCGTACCTTCTGATCAGCCTGCCGGCGGGCGTGATCGTGCAGCGCCTGCCGCTGCGTGGCATGCAGGTCGCCCTGGACCTGGTCCGGGCCCTCGCCATCGCGTCGGTCCCGCTGGCCTGGTGGTTCGACCTGCTGACGGTGGCCCAGCTGGTCGCGGTCGCCCTGGTGGTGAGCTTCGCCAACGTGCTGTTCGACGTGGCGAACCAGACCTTCCTGCCGGAGATCGTGCCGGCCGCGCAGTTGCAGGCCCGCAACAGCCTCACCTCCGGCACGCACGCCGCCACCGCGCTCGGCGGGCCCTCCCTGGGCGGTCTCGCCGTGCAGGTGCTGGGCGCGGTGCCGACGCTGTTCGTTGACGCCGTCAGCTACCTGCTCTCCGCCACGTTGCTGCGCACCCTGCCGTCCCGGCGGGTGCAGCGACCGACCGAGCGGCCGCCGATGGTCACGATGATCCGCGAGGGCTGGCACTTCGTGCTGCGGCACCGGATCATCGGACCGGCCATGTGGGACGCCACAGCGACGAACTTCGTCAACGGCGCCATGCTCGCCCTGTTCCCGTTCTACCTGGTGCGTGAGCTGCACGCGTCGCCGCTCATGGTCGGGCTGCTGCTCGCCGCCGACGGCCTCGGCACGCTCATCGGCGCGGCGTTGACGACCCGGTTCACCGATCGGTTCGGTACCGCACGTGGCCTGATCATCGCGGCCTTCGTCGGCGTGGCCGGCGCGCTCATCATCCCGCTGGGCACCGGTTTCGCCGCGTTCCTGGCCTTCGCCGTCGGAAACCTCATCTTCGCCAGCTCCACCGTGGTGCTCAGCGTGACCACCCGTACCTACCGGATGCTCGCCAGCCCACCGGAGCTGCTGTCGCGGGTGATCGCCACTGTCAAGTTCGTCTCCTGGGGCGCCATCCCGATCGGCGGCCTGCTCGCCGGCATCCTGGCCGGGCCACTCGGCGCCCGTACCACCCTGCTGATCTTCGGGGCTCTCACCGTGCTGTCCCCGATCATCTACCTGTCGACGCCGATACGCCGACTGCGTGACCTGCCGCTCGACCCCACGCCGACACCCACCGAGGCGAGGGTGTGACCCGGCCGGGTGCGCTCCCGGTCCGTCCACATGGCTCACCGAGAGATATCGACAGGAGGTGTAGCCCTCGGCGCCCCGGGGCAAGAACCCGCACATGGAGGAAACGGCAGGGCGCGAGGGGCAACAGCTCGGCCGGCGGCACCGCACCGGTGAGCCGGACCGGGCAGGCCTGGCGGCCGTGCTGCCAGCGGCCTCCGTCTGATGCGGCTGAGGCACAGCCTCCCCCCGGTGGCGCTCGGCGCGGTGGCGCTCGGCGCGGCTCTGGGCGCCAACCCCGCCCACGCCGACACCCCGTCGCCGTCGCGGCTACCGCTGGTGGAGGTCGCCACCTCGCCGCAGGCCGTCAAGGTTTCGGTGGCCCACGTGGTCGGGGTGCAGCTGACCGTCCCCCTGCCCCTGCCGACCGCTGTCGTCTCCCTGCCCGTGCCTCTACCGTCGACGGACCCGCTGCCTCTGCCGTCGACGGACTCGCTGCCCCTGCCGTCGGCTGTTCCGCTGCCGACGCCGTCGGCCGAGCCCTCCACCGCCCGGCCAAGTCGGCCGGCCGATACCCCGTCGTCGTCGCAGGCCACAGGTGCACCAACCGCCTCGGCGTCTCCAAGGGCACGGGTGGCCTCGGGGCCATCGCCGGCACCGTCGACGCGTGTACCGGCGACGGTGACCCGAAGCGGCGCTCGCGGCATGTCCGATGGCCGCGCGTCGGCGCAGGCACGGGCGACGATGACCGCCGTCACCGGACAGCGGCCCAACCCGCCCGCCCGTCCCGCACCGGGGCCACCGGCGTTCGTGCTGGCGCTCGCGTCCGCACCGACTGGCGTCGGCGCTGGCGCCGCTGATCCACCCACGTCAACAGCCGAAGCGTCGCCGCCCATTTCGCCGCTGCGGCCAGGTCTCACCGTCACCGCCGTCGACATGCGCGCCAGCAGCCGTCCCGTCGAGCGGGGTCCTCCCCCGCCCCGACAACTCCTGATCACCCACTCGCGTCCACGACGTTGATCAGGAGAGGTTCATGGAAATCGCCGTTATCTGGATCCCCGCCCACATCGAGCCGTCGGAGCCCGCCGTCGCGAGGTGCCTCAGCCACCTTCGCGGACACTCCTACCGATTCGCAGGAATCATGCGGGCCCCGTGGGAGACCGTCGAGCAGACGATGATCGACGGTGAGGTGGATGTCGTCGTCATCGCCGACTTCGCCCACCTCCCGCCGGATCGGTCCCCCCGGATCGAGCTGGCCAGCTCCCCCGACGGCGACGCGGACGAGGATCGAACGGTTCCGGACACACAGCTCGACTGACACCACGAAGCGCCCCGTCCGTCATGGACGGGGCGCTTCGTCGATCTGGCTTACTGCTCCGCACACCGTGCGAACAGAAGCCTGGGGTCAGGCCGCGACGGCCGCCCGGACGTCGTCGTCGGCGGCGCGCAGCCGGGCTGCGGCCTCCTCGGCGGTGCAGTTCGCCAACAGCAGCACGATGGCCGTCTTGGCGTGCCCCTGCGCCGCCGCGAGCGCCCGCGCCGCCGTGTCGAGGTCGGTGTCGGCGGCCTCGGCGACGATCCGACGCGCCCGGTCGACGAGCTTCTCGTTCGTGGCGTTCATGTCCACCATCAGATTGCCGTACACCTTGCCGAGCCGGGCCATCGTGGCGGTGGAGAGCATGTTGCAGACCAGCTTCTCGGCGGTGCCGGCCTTGAGCCGGGTGGAGCCGGTGAGCACCTCGGGGCCGGTGGGCACCTCGATGGCGACGTCGGCGTGCCGGCTGGTCACCGCGTCGGTGTTGCAGGCCACCGAGACGGTCGCCGCGCCAAGCGCGCGGGCGTGATCCAACCCACCGACCACGTACGGGGTGCGGCCGCTGGCGGCGAGCCCGACGACCGTGTCGCGGGCGGTCAGGCCGACGGCGTCCAGGTCCGCGACGGCGCGGGTCGGGTCGTCCTCCGCGCCCTCGACGGCGACACCGAAGGCTCGTGCCCCGCCGGCGAGCAGACCGACGACCCGCTCGGGCGTCGTACCGAAGGTGGGTGGGATCTCGACGGCGTCGAGCATGCCGATCCGGCCGCTGGTGCCCGCGCCGAGGTAGATCAGCCGTCCGCCCTGACGGAGCGACGCCACGATGACGTCGACGGCGGCGGCGATGTCCGGCACGGCCCGGCGGACGGCGTCGGCGACCGTCTGGTCCTCGTCGTTCATCGCGAGAAGCAACTCGGTGGGAGACATCCGGTCGAGGTCGCCGGTCTTGTCGTTGCGGGTCTCGGTGCCGAGGGTGCTGAGGTCCACGGGGTGCTCGTTCCTCTCGCTGGTGTGCAGTCGCCGGCCGGCGGGGAGAGGTCCTCCGGTCGCCCGGCGGCTCGCCGTCGAGCGTGTCCTCGCGACCCGCCGCCGCGGCCAGGCCGAGGGCGCAGCCGCGAACAGTCCCCGTATCAGCAGGCTGAAACCACAGCGTAACCAGCCCGGACGGGCGGTGGCAAAAAGTTTCGCGCTAGGCTCAGTCAACGTCACTTATTGACAACCGCTGGTTGGGAGCGAGCCGTGCGTCAACTCGACCTCGTCGTGATCGTGCTGTACCTCGTGGTGATCGCCTACGTCGGACTACGCCTGTCCGGTAAACAGAAGTCCGCCAAGGACTACTTCGTGGGCGAGGGTCGGCTGCCCTGGTGGACCGTCTCGTTCTCCGTGGTCGCCACCGAGACCAGCGTCCTGACCGTGATCAGTGTTCCCGGCGGCGCCTACAGCGGTCAGGGCTTCGGCAACGTCGAGCTGGCCCTGGGTTACGTCATCGGTCGGGTCGTCGTGGCCGCGGTGCTCATCCCGCTCTACAAGCGGGGTGGGTTCGTCAGCGCCTACCAGTACCTCGGTGAGCGGTTTGGCCTGAAACTCCAGGGGCTGGCGTCGGTGACGTTCGTCTTCACCCGCCTGCTCGCCGAGGGTGTACGACTGTTCGCCTCGGCGATCCCCATCAAGCTTCTTCTCGACGAGTTCGGGCTGAATGTCGGCTATCAGGCCATCATCGTCGTCCTGACGCTCATCACTGTGGTCTACACCTACCTCGGTGGCATCAAGGCGGTCATCTGGACCGACGCCATCCAGATGGGGCTGTACCTGGGCGGGGCGATCCTGGCCATCGCGGTGCTCAGCCACGCCGTCGGCTTCGACGGCTACTCGCAGGCGCTGGACGCCGGCAAGTTCCAGCTCTTCGACACCAACTTCGCCCTCTCGCACGTGCTCACCAGCCCGTTCGCCCTTCCGACCGCGATCATCGGTGGCGCGATCTTCGCGATGGCCAGCCACGGGTCGGACCAGCTGATCGTGCAGCGCATCCTGTCGACCCGCACGCTGCGCGAGGGGCAGAAGGCGATGATCTCCTCGGGCATCTTCGTGGTGATCCAGTTCGCGGCGTTCTCCCTGGTCGGCGCGCTGCTGTGGTCGTACAACAAGGGTCAGACCTTCAAGGAACTCGGCCTGGCCAGCAGCGACAACCTCTACCCGAGCTTCATCCTGCACGCCCTGCCGGTGGGCATCTCGGGTCTGCTGGTGGCCGGCATCCTCGGCGCCGCCATGGGCTCGCTGTCCTCGGCTCTGAACTCGATGTCGAACTCCACAGTCGCCGACTTCATCCACAGCTTCTTCCGCACGGTCCCGTCCGACGACGCGATGCTCCGCCTCGCCCGGGTGATGACCCTGGTCTGGGCGGTGCTGATGGCGGTCTTCGCCTGCGCGTTCAGCTCCAGCACCGGAAACGTCTACCTGACCGGTTTGACCATCGCCGGCTACACCTACGGCGCGCTGCTCGGCGCCTTCCTGCTCGGCCGCCTCGTCAAGCGGGCCAACCAGGTCGACGCGGTGATCGCCTTCCTGGTGACCGTGGCGGTGATGACCTACATCGTCCGCTACGTCAAGATCGATGTGACGACGGCCGGGACGACCACCGCCACCGCCATCGCCGCGCAGTGGCTGGTCCCGATCGGCGTCCTGATCACCCTGGTCGTCGGCGCGGTGTCCAGCCGGTTCCACCCGGCCCCGGAGACGCCGTACGACCATGGACGTAGCGACGAGGTCGACGACGACGCGGCGGCGCCAGCCGGCCACGCGTGAAGGAGGACGTGATGCGCGTGATCGGCCTGATGTCCGGAACCTCCTACGACGGCATCGAAGCCGCCGCGGCCGAGTTCGAGGTGAGCGGCGACACACTGCGAATGCGACCGCTGGGTCGGCTCAGCCATCAGTACTCCGACGAGTTGCGCACGCGGATCGCCGCGGCCCTGCCGCCCGCGGCGACCACCACCGAGGCGATCTGCGTGCTGGACACCGGCATCGGCCAGGCCTTCGCCGAGGCCGGCGTGCGGGCCCTCGCCCACCTGTGCGACGGCGATGCCGACCTGGTCGTCTCGCACGGGCAGACCATGCACCACTGGGTCGAGGACGGCACGGTTCGGGGCACTCTCCAGTTGGGTCAGCCGGCCTGGATAGCGGAGGCCACCGGCCTTCCGGTCGTGGCCGACCTGCGCAGCCGCGACGTGGCCGCCGGCGGCCAGGGCGCTCCCCTGGTCGCCCTCTTCGACGCGCTGCTGCTGGGTGGCCTGCCCGGCGTTCCGGCCGCCCTGAACCTGGGTGGCATCGCCAACATCACCGTCGTCGCTCCGGACGCGGACCCGCTCGCCTTCGACACCGGGCCGGCGAACGCACTCCTCGACGCCGCCGTCCGCCACTTCAGCGGGGGCACCGAGGAGTACGACCGGGACGGGCGCGGGGCCGCCGCCGGGCAGGTGAACCCGGACCTGCTGCGCCGGCTGCTCGACGAGCCGTACTACCGGCTGCCCAGCCCGAAGAGCACCGGGAAGGAGCTGTTCCATCTGCCCTACCTGCTCGCCGCCCTCGCCGACGCGCCCACGCCGGACCCGCAGGACGTGTTGGCCACGCTCACCCGGCTGACCGCGGTCACTGTGGCCGGCGCCTGCCGCGACCACGGCGTCACCCGGCTCGTCGTCTCCGGCGGCGGCGCACACAACCCGACGCTGATGCGCATGATCGCCGACGAGCTGCCCGGCGTCGAGCTGTCCTCCAGTGACGACCTGGGCGTCGCGTCGGACGCCAAGGAGGCGCTGGCCTTCGCGCTGCTGGGCTACCTGACAGTGCACGCGCTGCCGGGCACCCTGCGCTCGGGCACCGGCGCGCGGCACGCCTCCGTGCTCGGCAGCATCACCCCCGGCCGGCAACCGCTGCGGCTGCCGGCCCCGGCCAACACCGCTCCCCGCCGACTGCTGATCGCCGGCCGTCCCGCCGTGCCGCCGGTGGCCGGCTGACCACGCTCCCGGGAGGATCCGCCGATGAGACCCCTCGTACCCGTGCCACCACCGACCGCGTCCGGCGCTCGCGCCCGCGCGGTCGCCGAGCTGCTGCGCTCACGCCTCGATGATCCGAGCCGGGCCAGCGCCGAGCTGCCCCGAAGGCTGGCGGCAGCGCACGACGCCTCGCCGTACCTCTTCGAGCCGCAGGCAGTGGTTCGCGCCGCCTCGGCCGCCGAGGTGGGGGCGTTGATGGCCGGCGCCCGGGAGGCCGGGGTGCCGCTGACCCTGCGCGGCGGCGGCACCAGCCTCGCCGGGCAGGCCGGCGGCGCGGGCGTGCTGGTCGACGTCCGTACCGACTGGCGGCACGCCGAGGTCCTCGACGACGGCCGCCGCATCCGGCTCCAGCCGGGCCTGACGATCCGGCAGGCCAACGCCCGGCTGGCCCGCTACCGACGCCGGCTCGGCCCGGACCCGGCCAGCGAGGCCGCCTGCACTGTGGGCGGCATGGTGGCAAACAATTCCAGCGGGATGACCTGCGGCACCACCGACAACGCGTACCGCACCATGGAGTCGCTGCGCTTCGTGCTCCCGTCCGGCACCGTCGTCGACTCCGGCGCCCGCGACGCCGACGACCGGCTGCGGGCCGACGAGCCCGAACTGCACGCTGGGCTGCTGCGCCTGCGCGACCGGGTGCGATCGACGCCGGGGTCGCGCGCCACCATCGAGCGGCTGTTCGCGATGAAGAACACCATGGGGTACGGCCTGAACTCGCTGCTCGACCACAGCACCCCGGTCGAGATGCTCGCCCACCTGATGATCGGCAGCGAGGGCACGCTCGGCTTCGTGGCCGAGGCCGTCTTCCGTACCGTCGAGATCCACGACCACGCTGCCACCGGCCTGCTGATCCTGCCCGGTCTCACCGACGCCACCGACGCGCTGCCGGCCCTGCTCGCCGCCGGCGCCCGCACCGCCGAGCTGCTCGACGCGGCCGCGCTGCGGGTCAGCCAGCGCGATCCGGGCGCCAGCCCGGCCCTGCGCGGGTTGACGGTCACCGGCCACGCCGCGCTGCTGGTGGAGTTCGCCGAGGACAGCGCGGAGCAGTTGGCCGCGACGCTGGCCGACGCCCGGCCCGTGCTCGATCGGCTGCCGGCCGTCACCGGCACCGAGCTGACCCGCGACCGACGCGAGCGGGTCAACCTCTGGCACCTGCGCAAGGGCCTCTACACGGCCGTCGCCGGGGCCCGCCCGCCCGGCACCACGGCCCTGCTGGAGGACGTCGCGGTGCCGATGCCACGCCTGACCGGCACCTGCGACGGGTTGATCCGCCTGTTCGACAGGCACGGCTACCCGGACGCGGTGATCTTCGGACACGCCCGCGACGGCAACCTGCACTTCATGCTGACCCAGTCCTTCGACACAGCGGCCGAGATCGACCGCTACGCCCGGTTCACCGACGACATGGTCGACCTGGTGCTCGCCGAGGGGGGAACACTCAAGGCGGAGCACGGCACCGGTCGGGCCATGGCGCCCTTCGTCCGCCGCCAGTACGGCGACGAGCTGTACGACGTGATGCGCGAACTCAAGCGGTTGTGTGACCCGAGCGGCCTGCTCAACCCCGGTGTGCTGCTCAACGACGACCCGACGGTGCACCTGCGGCAGCTCAAGGCCGTCCCGACTGTCGACCCCGAGCTGGACGCCTGCGTCGAGTGTGGCTACTGCGAGCCGGTCTGCCCCACCGCCGACGTCACCACCACGCCCCGGCAGCGCATCGTCCTGCAACGGCAGATCGCCCTCGCCACCGCCGCCGGCGACGAGGAGCGCCGCCGGGAGCTGGCCGCCGACTACGAGTACGCCGCAGTGGACAGCTGCGCCGCGGACAGCCTCTGCGTCACCGCCTGCCCGGTCGGCATCGACACCGGTGCCGCGATGAAACGGCTGCGCGCCGAGCGGCACAGCCCTCGCGCCCAGCGCACCGCCCGCACCGCGGCTCGGCACTGGCAGGCCGCCGTGACGGGCGTACGGGTGGGGCTGACCGCCGCACACGCCGTACCGACGCCGGTGACCCGCGCCGCCACCAAGGCGATCCGTGGGATCGGCGCCACCGAACTCGTGCCGCTGTGGAGCGACGACATGCCGCGCGCGGGCGCGCCCCGCCCCACCCCGCGCAGCGCGCCGGACGCCCAGGCGGTGTTCTTCGCGGCCTGCGTCGGCAGCCTCTTCGCACCCGAGGACGGCTCGTCCGGCGGAACGGCTGCGGCGTTCCTGCGCCTCTGTGAACTGGCGGGAGTGCCGCTCGTCGTGCCGACCGGCACGGCGGGCCTGTGCTGCGGAACCCCGTGGCAGTCCAAGGGTTACCCCGCCGGTCACCGTGAGATGGCCGAGCGGACGCTGGCCGCGCTCTGGGTGGCCAGCGACGAGGGTCGCCTGCCCGTCGTGTGCGACGCGTCGTCGTGCACGCACGGGCTGACGCAGCTGACCGCCGCGCTGGCCGAGGAGGACCAGGCACGGTACGGCGCGCTGCGCTTCGTCGACAGCGTGACCTTCACCGCCGAGCACCTCCTGCCGGCGCTGCCGCAGCCCCGGCGACTGGGCTCGCTGGCCCTGCACCCCACCTGCTCCACAGTGCACCTCGGCGGCATCGACGACCTGCGCGCGGTGGCCGGGGCGGTCGCCGACACCGTCACAGTGCCGGACAGCTGGGGGTGCTGCGCCTTCGCCGGTGACCGGGGGCTGCTGCACCCCGAGGTCACCGCCGGCGCCACCGCGGCGCAGGCCGCCGAGATCAACGAGCGCGACCACGACGCGTACGCCTCCTGCAACCGCACCTGCGAGATGGGCATGAGCCGGGCCACCGGCCAGCAGTACCGGCATGTGCTCGAGGTGCTCGTCGAGGCGGTCGAGCCGCCGGCGTAGCCGGTGCCGTACCCATGGGCGCGCCGCCCGCCGCGGAGCTGCGGCGGGCGGCGCGGTTCGTGCGGTACCTCAGGAGAGCGCGATGTCGCGGTAGTAGTAGCGCAGGATCGCCTGGTAGTTCTTGCCCTCGTTGGCGAGGTCACGCGAGCCGTACTGCGACAGCCAGTCCCCGTCCACCCAACCACCGCACGCGGTCGTCGTCGCGCAGTAGTGCGCCCGCAGGATGTTGCCGCTGCGGGTCATCCGGGCCGACCAGGTCCGGTCCACAGCGGCGGACGTCGACGTCTGTGCCGACGACGGACGGTAGACCTGGTCGCCGGTGTCGTCGCGGACGTCGTAGCACTGTCCGGCGGACGTCTTGCGGGTCGAGTGCAGCGCCCAGTACCAGCCGTAGCTCTTGACGGCCATCGCACCGGCGTCCAGCGAGGCGGCCGGCCAGCTCGTCACCCACTCGTTCGGGAGGACGTTCTTGACGTACGTCTTGAAGTCGACCCGGTCGACGCGCCCGAGACCGACCCGGTAGACGAGGATGGTGCTCGGCAGCTTGCTGTTCGTGCCGTCGGTGCTACAGCCCGTCGGCCCGCTCACCAACTCGTGCGAGGCGTTGTTGTTCTTCAGCGTGGCGTTGAGGTTCCCCTTCGTCCCGGCCGCGAAGTCCTGGGTGGCACCGGCGAAGTTGCTGTTGAAGTAGACCCGCACGGTCTTGCCGGTGCGGTTCCACACCGACGCGGCGTTGTTCTTCACGCACAGGCCCTTGCCGCTGCCCGCGCCCTTGAAGTCGTAGCAGGTCGGCTGGGTCGTACCGTAGTCGTCAAGTGAGTCGGTGAAGTCGGAGACCGAGCCGGCCTGGTTGCTGTTGTAGTAGTAGCAGAACTCGCCGCTGTCGCAGGTTCCGTCCCGATCGGCCGCCGCTGCCGGCGACGCGACACTCAGGATGGATGTGGACATGGCGAGGACGGCGCCGACGACGGCGAGGCCCTTGCGGATATTCATGTCGTCCTACTTCTCGTTGTAGCCCTGGGAGTTCCAGAACGACGTCGGGTCGGCGTTGTCCAGGGTGGGGTCGCCGACGCTGACGGCCGCGTGGGTCTGCCGGCCGGCCCGGACCTCGACGTGGGTGTGCGCGCCCGAGCTGGAGGAAACCCCGTGCCACGACTCATCGGCGATGATCTCGCCCTTGCTGATGGCGTCGCCCACGCTCACCCCGGACTTCGGCGCGGTGTGCAGGTAGATCACCGACTTGTTGAGCGAGGAGTTGTAGACGGAGATCGTGGACAGGCCGCCGCTGCCGGTGCTGCCCCGCGCGACGTAGATGACAGTTCCGGAGACCAGGGCGCGCACGTCCGAGCCGACGCTGCGGGCGATGTCGATGCCCTCGTGCCGGCCGGGCGTGGTGGTGTAACCGTCGAAGCCGCACGTGACAGTGCCGCCGCTGGCCTGGTACAGGGCGTACGACAGGTTCGTGCGCGTCGAGGGCGAGAACTGGTGCGAGGCGTTGTTGTTCTTCAGCGTGGCGTTGAGGTTGCTCTTCGCGCCGGCTGCGAAGTCCTGGTAGGAACCGGCGTAGCCGCTGTTGAAGTAGACGCGTACGGTCTTGGTGCTGCGGTTCCAGAC
Organism: Micromonospora sp. NBC_00330; assembly: GCF_036136635.1. Taxonomy (NCBI): domain Bacteria; kingdom Bacillati; phylum Actinomycetota; class Actinomycetes; order Micromonosporales; family Micromonosporaceae; genus Micromonospora; species Micromonospora sp. NBC_00330. The sequence goes on along the minus strand of NZ_CP108012.1, from coordinate 1,436,754 downwards.
CGAGGCGGCCTCGTTCTTGATGCACAGGCCCTTGCCAGCGCCAGCGCCCTTGAAGTCGTAGCACGAGGGCTGCTCGGTGCCGTAGTCGTCGAGCGAACCGGTGAAGTCCGAGATCGATCCCGCGTTGTCGCTGTTGTAGTAGTAGCAGAACTCGCCACTGTCGCAGACCCCGTCTCGGGCCGCCGCCGACGCGGGCGATGCGACGCTGAGGATCGAGGTGGTCGCGGCCAGCGCGATGCCGGCGGCAGCGAGGCTCTTACGGATGTTCATGGTGTCCTTTCAGAAACGGTGAGGGGGTGCGGGTCACTGCCCGCGCTGGTACTGCTCCCAGGTCTTGATCGGGATTCGAGGGCCGTCGTCCGGCCCCTGGTTGGCCAGGCCGTTCATGCCGAGGTAGTAGTCGCCGACCTGGTGCTGTGCCTGGCTGGACAGGTCGGTGTCGTTGATCGCCGTGGCGTGGATGTGCCACGGCCAGTCGCCCTGATTCGGGTTGCGGACCCAGGCGGCGAAGCCGACCTGGCGCAGGGCCCGGGCGACGGCGGTGCGCTTGGCCGCGGTCATGCCGGTGACCGCGATGTCCACCACACCGCCGCCGTCGTGCGTACCGGCCGAGGTGGGGTCACCCCCGGGGTTGTACGAGCCCTGGTCGAGCACCAGGGTGTAGCCGAGCAGACGCTGCGCCTCGGCCAACATGGCCTGCGTACGGGCGTTGACGACGTACCCGTCACGCGGGACCTTCGCGCCCGGGCCGATGGTGTTGCCGACGGTGTAGCGGTTCTGCCCGAGCTTCGTCAGCGACGTCGTGCCGGGCAGCCCGTTCGCGGCCAGCCCCGTGTAGCCGAGCGAGCGTTGGTACGCCGCGTACGCCGAGACCGTCACGGTGCCGAAGTAGCCGTCGACCCACTGCGCGTTCAGCAGGCCCTGCGCCTGGAGCGCCTGCTCGACGGCGAGCACCGAGGTCTTCGCGCCCGGGGTCAGTGTGTTGTCGGCCCGGCGCGGGTCGATCTGGGCGGCCAGGACGGTGGCCTCCATGTCCACGACCGGCCGCGCGGCCGTGGTGACGGTTCGCTGCGCTGTGGCGCCGGATGTCGCGGCCCAGGCGTGGGCCGGGACGCCGACGGCCACGCAGAGCGCGGCGAGCCCGACGGATAACCAGGGACGGCGCACTGTCGATCCTCCTCGCAGTTGGTGAGTCGTTCGGGGAACGGACATCACTGTGCGAGAATCGGCCTGCTGTTCGGTACCCCTGCTGTCCTGTCAGATCCGTCAGGCGTCACTGACCTCGATGGATGTGCTGTTGTCAGCTTCGGTGGCACCCGGGACTGACATCGAGGTTTCGCGCTCTGACACCGGTCGAGGCGGCCGGGGAGCGCGCTCAGGCGGTGACGGTGACCATGAAGTACACCGGCCGGCGGGTGGGAAAGTACTCCTGCCCGTTCTCGTCGACCATCTTCCAGCTCACCCAGCACTTCCCGGGACGACTCGGAGCGGTGACCTCGACACTGATCATCACCTGCTCGTCGGGCGGTGTGTCACCGATCGCCACCCGGTCCGGCACCTGGCAACCGTCGGCGTCGGCGGTGGGGTTGGTCCGCGCGAGGTAGCGGTTGTGCCAGGCCACCTTCCCCACGTTCTTGAGGGCCCATACCTTGACGAACTGGGAGTTCACCCGCACCCGGGTGCCGTCGGGGATGGTGACGTCGGAGATGAACTTGCTCGAGTCGCCGGGGATCAGCGAGTCCGAGAACGCTGAGGCCGACGGCGACACCGACGGTGCGGACGACGCCGCCGCCGCACCGGAGTCGTTCCGCGACGACCGGCCGCGCACGACGATGCCCAGGACGGCGACCATGGCCACCACCAGGACCACCGCTGCGGCGGCGAGCCACGGCAGCCGGAGCCGCCGTGCACCCGCGACGTCCTCGTCGGTCGGCGGAAAGTCCGTGCTGCGCAGAGCGTTCTGCTCCTCCGACGACGGCAGGGGGACGACGGACACGACGGGCCCGTGGGTCTCCGGGGCGTCGGTCCCGGTGTCGGGCTTCTTTCCACCCGTGGTGACCGGGGTGTCGACGCCGGTCGGGGAATCGGTGCCGACCGGCGCGGCATCGCCATCCGCGATGCCGTGGACCGTCGCGGGGCGCTGCGCGTCCTCCCAGCGACGCCGCCACTGGACCTCGTCGGCCTCGCAGGCTCGGACGAACTCCCGCACGGTCTCCCAGGAGGGGAACCTGGTCCCGGCGGCGGCCTCGTGCAGCGTGGTGTGCGAGATCCGGCCCGACCGCCCCGCCATCTTGCGGAACGACGGGTCACCGGCGGCGGCACGCAGGGCCCGTAGTTGTTCGGCGAACCTCTCGGCGGCCTGTCTGTCCTGAATCGACTGGGCGGCGGCACGCTGGTCCTTCATCACTCCCCCATGTCAGACGACGTCGTCAGGCGTTGTCAGAGCGTGTCAGAGGGTACCGAACGGGACAAGGCCGCCATCAATGTGGTGCATCGACGACACCGGGCTCCACAGCTCCGGTGCATTGAAGGAGGTCACCGTTGAAGAACCTTTCCCGCCGCGGCGTACGCATCCTCGCGGCCTCCGGTCTGGCTGTGCCCGCGACACTGGCGTTCGCCGCACCCGCGCACGCCGAGACCAACCCGCGCTGCGTCGACTCGGTGCAGATCGGCGCCACCGCGTACGTCACCGTCGGCGGTCAGACAGCGGCATCGGTCAAGCAGTACAAGGGCTGCGGCAAGAACTACGCCTACACGTACGTGTGGCAGCAGTACCGGGCCAGCCACGGCTCGTACCAGGTCTGCACCTCCATCGTGACCGGTAGCACGCTGCGTGACCTGCAGTGTTCCAGCGGGCCGGAGGTCTGGTCCTCGGGCGCCAACACGCTGTCGGTGTGCACCCGGGCTCTCGGTGGCATCTCGGACGTGGCACAGAAGGAGACCGAGGTGCGCTGCTGACCCGGCGAGGTCGGCGTTTCCCGGCGGGGCGCTGGCACGACCAGCGCCCCGCTTCGTCCCGAGCCTCGCGTCACGGGCAGGGTGTCCGCGCGCAGACGTCGACGACCTTGCCGGTGAGCAGGAAGACCGCCTTCTGTTTCTGGGCCCCGGCCTGGGCGCGAGGGAACTCGTGCGGATCGTCGCCGAACTCCGGCCCGGCCGGGGCGAGGTTGGTCGGCGGCGGCGCGTACGCCGCGCCGCTGTTCCAGATCACGATCGCCGAGCCGGTGTACGGGTAGCGGCGGATCGGCGTGATACCCCAGTACGGCCGCACGTCCAGTGACCAGCCGTCGGCGAGCGCCGGGGTGTGCAGGCGCGCGCCGATGGTGCGCGCCTGCACCTCCGCCGCGGCGGGCGAGACCTGTTGGTCGCCGAAGGCCACGTGCATCAGCACCTGGTGCGCCGGGGTGCGCGGTAGTGGCCGGTCGGTCATGTGCTGGGCGTACCCGTTGGCCTCGGAGCGGTCCCACAACATCTGCAGCAGCGCGAGGACCAACTGTTGGTCGACAGTGTCCGGGTAGTAGCCGTCGAGCACCGTCTGGAACGGTGCGAAGTCCACGCTGCGTTGCAGCAGCGTGGAATAGTTCATCGCCGGTACGCCGAGCACCGAGCGGGTCCAGTCCTGGGCGATGGCGGTGAGCGCACCCCCGTTGATACCGCCCTGACTGTTGCCGTCGTAGTGCAACCCGCCGACGCGATCGATCAGCGGCCGGGCGGTGGCGTCCCGGAACGCCGGGTGGGCCGCGAACCCCGCCGGGTGGATCATCGCGCGACCCAGGAAGAGGAAGTTCAGGAAGCTCTGCTGCAACCGGTCCGCCACCGCGGGGAAGACGCTGAGGTCGGTGAAGGCGTTGGCCACGAAGGGAACGTCGGCGGCGGCCATGCCGATCCAACTGGTCGCGCAGAAGGTGAAGTTGTGGGTGTTCGACATCGTCCTGACGTTGCCGGCGTTGATCTCGGTCGGCCGGCCGAGCAGTCCGTGGCCGTAGAGCGAGAGGTGGGCCGGCCGCGCGGCCGAGGCGCTGCGCGGGATGTTGCAGACGAAGTCCGCCGCCACCGTCGCGCCGGACGGCGTGGGCAGGGCGTCCGGTGTGGGAGGTGTCCCGGCGCCGCCGGCCGGCCCGTAGTGCAGGCGGGAGCCGGGCCCGCCGTCGCCGGTCAGGTAGGACGGTACGCCGACGGTGCCGGTGACCTGCCGGGCGATCAGCGGATCCTGCTCCGGTGAATAGTCGGTCACCTGGGTGACGGTGACCGGCGGCGCGGCCCGGCCGAGGTCGGCGAACGCGTCGTCCCGGACCGCCACCATCCGCCCGGTCAGTCCGTGCCGGCTGGCCACAGTGAAGTCCCAGGCCAGGTAGAGGCTGTGCCGCTTGACGCCGGTCCGGTTCAGCTCGGCGACGATCCGCCTCAGTTGCGGCCCCCGAGCGTCCCGCTGCTTGAGGCCGGCACCGGTCAGGTACGCCGTGAACGCCTTCGGCGCCGGAATCAACGACCCGTTGCCATCGCGCAGGTCGCGCAACCCGACGACGTAGCGGGTGCCCTCGGTCAGCGCCACCGCCGGCCGGATGATCAGCAGCTGCCGGTCGGGCTGGCCGGCGGCGTGCGCGTCCAACTCGGCCCAGTACGGCGTGCGCTCACCGGTCCGGGTGTTGAGCAGCACGATCGGCGCGTTCGGCGCCAGTGAGCGGCCGATGTCGGTGACCGGCGCGATCCCGCTCGCCGCGGCGTCGAGACCGGGTACGCGCACCAGGATCGGTGAGCCCGGACTGAACCCGTCCTGCCGGTTCCACTCCGTCGGGTCGATCGGGGTTCCCCGCACGTTGGCGGGCATCGCGGCGGCGGCGAACCGAACCCGCTTGCCGGTGGGGCTGCTCCGGTCCGGCACCGTGAAGTAGTCGTTCGGGAACGGCAGCAGGCAGGCGGTCGGGTCGATCGGGTCGCAGGACGGCTGCCCGGTCGGAACGGGAGTCGTTGGCGGTGCGGCAGGGGCCGCCGTGCCGAGCAGGACGGCACCTGCCGTCACCAGCACGGACACGGCGAGACGGAGCCCTCTGGAGGTGGTCACACGCATCTCCTTCGACGCTGGACGCGGATCGACGGGTGGTGTTCTTCCTACGCGTGTGAAGGAGACTCAGCAAGCGAAACAAACTCGCGGCCGGTTGCCGGGCAGCCCGATCACGTTCTGGCTGCGCGGCAACCGGCCGCAGCGACGACGACCAACGAGAGATCAGTCGGTGATCACCGGCCAGGCGTAGGCGAGCAGGGCGCAGGCGGCACCCAGAAGCGCGAGCGAGACACCCCTCGTGGGCAGCGGCAGAGCAGCGAGCACGATCAGGATGACGGCGACAACGTAGAGAAATGCCTGGACCGACATGGTGCTCTCCTCGATCAGGGGTAACGAGCGGCTGACTTCATCCGCGGGATGCCCCCGGGCGTGATCTCGGAAACCCTCCTGCTGATCACGGTTTGGCCCACAGTGGCATGTGCGGATCGTCCAGTGCGGTACCTACATCGGAAGAAGAAGCGCTTCGGCGCCCACCGGTCGAAAGCCCGCCGCCTGGAAGGCACGCACGCTGCGCGCGTTGCCGGCGGCCTGCTGGGCCCAGACCGGCCGGCCGTCGGGCACCAGATGTCGGGCGGCCGTCGCCAACGCCCGCCCCAGGCCCCGATGGCGACGCTCGTCGTCGACCTCGATCGCCGCCTCCCAACGGCCGGCCACTCCTCGGCCGAGCACGACCACCCCACCGTCGGCGGCCCAGACGCGAATGTCGTCACGGCGCCGCCGTGACCTGACTTCGCGAGGATGATCGGCGTCCGCCAGCTCAGTCAGCGGTAACGGAGGTGGCCCGGCAAGGCAACTCGCGACGGTCAGCAGGTCGATCGTGTCCATGGAGCGCCGGGTGCGGTCGAGCAGCGCACCCAAAAAACGCGGATTCATCGTGGCCGCCAGTGAGTCGCAGTCGAGGGTGGCCAGCGTACGACGTACCCACTGGGGATCTTCGTCGGTGAACACCACCGAGTGTCCGGTGAAGGCGATGACTCCGGCGTCGCGGCGGCTCGGCTGCGACACCACAGTGGTCCCGCCGTCCGGTGGCGGGAACTGCCCGTGCGCCGCCGCTTCCAGGATGTCGGTCAACATGTTGCCCATGGTCGCCTCTCCTCGGTCCCCGACCGCGCGGCTGCCGAGGGCGGACGCGGCAATGCGCTCCCGCCCCTTGCCACCGCGTGGACCAAACAGTGTTCAGACATCCTCCCGGGTGAGGTGTAGAGCTGGGTGCCCGCAGTGCGGTGGCGGCGCTCATGCTGCTCGTGAGGGCGGTCGATGACGATCGAGGGTGTGACAGGACTTCCGGGTCACACCCTCGACGCGTTCATCACCATTGCGGGCACCGCTGACGGGCCCCGTTCACGACCCCCGAAGGGTCAGCAGCCGATGCGGCTGGACCCCACCGCGACGTCGTCGTACCAGAGGGTGTCGGCTCCACCGCCGTAGCTCTCCCAGCCCAGCTTCAGGTCGGTGAGCTGCGGCCGCCAGGTGCGGTTGTACCACTGGCCGTCGATGTCGTGCGTCGGCGCGCCGTCCGCGGTCAGCCCGGGGATGGCGGTGCCGTCCACCCAGGTACGTAGCTGACCGGCAGAGCCGTCGACCATGAACTCGACGCAGGTCCACCGGTTGGTGGGTAACGGCAGACTCTGCGCCACCCCGGCCGGGCTCTGCTCGGGCAGGGTCGCGTCGTCGGAGGCGCGGTTCCACTGCAGGGCGCCGTTCTGGCCACCCAACCGCAGGTCCTTGTTGCCGTCGGCGGCGTCGGCCATCGCCATCATCGTGGTGTGTTCGGTGGGCTGGGCGGTGGTGTGCCGGACCCAGATGCGGCCGTACCGGACGTTGCCCACGCTGCCAAGGCTCTTCGTGGATCTGATGAAGACGTGGTTGCAGTACCCGGCGGCACCGTTGATCCGAACCGACCGGCTGCCGCTGTGCGTGGTCGCCGTGTCGATGGTGGCGGTACCGGCGCCGGAACAGTCAGGGCTCACCACGGCCCAGTCACCGGACGGTGTCGAACCGGTCTGGCTCTCGAAGCCGTCGCAGAGCACCGCGCCGGCACACCCGGTCGGCGGCTCGGTGGTGGGCGGCGGGGTGGTGGGCGGCGGGGTGGTCGGCGGAGGCGTCGTGGGTGGCGGGGTGGTTGGCGGAGGCGTCGTTGGCGGAGGCGTGGTCGGCGGCGGCGTGGTGCCGTTGCACGCCACGCCGTTCAGGCTGAACCCGGTCGGCGCGCCACCGCTGGAGCCGTACGTTCCCTGCAACCCGAACTCGGTGGAGCCGCCGGCCGGGATGCTGCCGTTGTACGACGCGTTGCGGGCGGTCACCGTCGATCCGGACTGGCTGACCGTGGCGTTCCAGCCGCTGGTGACCCGCTCGTCCCCGGCGTACGTCCAGGTGACGGTCCAGCTGGAGACGGCCGCGTCTCCCGGGGAGACCTTGACGGCGGCGGTGAATCCGCCGGGCCACTGGTTGGGCGTGTAGTCGACCCGGCAGCCCTGAGCGGCTGCGGCCGGGCCGCTGGCCACTGCCGCTCCCGTGGTGATCGCGGCGGTGGCCAGCGCGGCGACGACCACCAGGGTCGCGGCGGGGCGGGCACGGAAAATCGTCATGAAGGGTCCTTCTGCCATCGAGCTGAGCGAAGACGGCACGGCGGCGCGTCCTGGACGGACGCGGCGCGACAACGTGCCCTGGATGTGGCGCGGCGATGCGCCACAGCGACCGGTCGCGCGTACGACCGAAATGCCCGGCTCGGGGGTGGACCTGTCAGCCGCCGACGGCCCGGTTCACCCGAACCCCGGCGGCGCCCACCCTCAATCTATTGACGATTGCCGATCGAATCAAGCGTCGCCGCTCCGGACGCCCACGCACCGGGCTCGCTCTCCCGCGAGCGGGGCACGGTGTCCCAGGCGCGGGGGAACGACTCCCCCCACAGAGGGGATCACTCCCGCTTCCAACCCGCCGAGTCTGGAGGCATCGCAGGGCCGCGGTGTTCGCGGCCGGATGAGGAGGACGACAATGCGCAGAACACTCGGGTGGGGCATCGCCGCAGTGACCATGGCAGTTGCGGCGGCGACGCCGGCCGGGGCGGCAGAGCACCGACCGGCGCGGGTGACCGGATCGGCGGAGTTCGTGCTGCCGTTCGGGCAGGGCGACGACGTGCAGTCGTTCGCCTTCGACGCCCGGTCGGCGCCGTACAGCCGGCCGCTGCCGATTCCGCGTGGGGAGAACGGCACCCCTGCGGACGCGACGGGGACGGTGCGAGTGGCGCACTGGGTGGCCGAAGCCAACGTCACGGTGCGGTGGGAGGCATCGGTGGACTGCATGATCACCAGCCCGGGTCATGCCACACTGACCGGCATCGTCACCCGCGCCGACGAGATGGCCAGTGATTTCGTCGGTAAGCGGGTCGGGTTCAGCGTGCAGGACGGCGGGCGCCGCGGCGGCGACCGGGTCGGCTTCACCTGGTCAGCCAGCCTGGACCAGGACGAGGCAGGTAAATGGGGCCCGGCCCGAATCGGTACGTGCCTCGCGCCAGCCGCGTTCGCCACTGTGAGTAGCGGCAACTTGACGGTGCGGCACGCCGAAATGACGCCGCTGCCAGAGGGCAAGCGATCCTGACCACGCCGCGACGGGGAAAGAATGTTCCGGGGTCCGTGTCGATCCGCGGGCCGCCCGTTCGACGTGGGGATGCTGGGACCGGGAGACGGCCCCGTCGGATGAGGAGAACACGATGTCGAGATACATGTTGATCATGCGGGGCACCGATGAGACGAACGCGGCCATGATGGCCAACATCGACGAGATGATGGCCACCACCCGCCAGTTCATCGAGGACATGATGAAGGCCGACGTTCTCGTCGCGGCCGAAGGGCTGGACGATCCGCGCCAAGGCGTCGTTGTCGACTTCGGTGGCGAGGCACCGGTGGTCACCGACGGTCCGTACGGCGAGACCAGGGAGTTGTTCGGAGGCTACTTCCTGCTCGACGTCGCCACGAAACAGGAGGCGGTCGAGTGGGCCACGCGGGTCCCGGCGGTCCGCGGGTCCAAGATCGAGGTCCGGCGGGTGGCCGAGGCCGACGAGGTCCCGCAGGGTGGCGAAAGCACCGGCCAGGTCTGATGGGTACGGCCGACGTCGAGGCCGTCTGGCGGATCGAGTCGGCGCGGATCGTGGCCGCGCTGACCCGGCTCACAGGTGACTTCGGACTGGCCGAGGACGCCGCCCAGGAGGCGGTGGCCGAGGCGCTGGTGTGCTGGCCGCGTGCCTCTCCGGCCAATCCGGCCGGGTGGCTGATGGCCACGGCCCGGCGGCGGGCGATCGACGCGATCCGCCGCCGGGTCGCCCTCCAGGAGCGATACACACTGTTGGCAGCCGATCCCGCGCTCGACCAGGAGATCGACCCCGACCGGATCGACGACGATGTGCTGGCGCTGATGTTCGTCAGCTGCCACCCGGTGCTCTCCCGCGAGGCGCGGGTGGCGCTGACCCTGCGGGTGGTCGGCGGCCTGTCCACCGAGGAGATCGCCCGTGCGTTCCTGGTCCCGGTGCCGACCGTGCAGGCCCGCATCACCCGGGGCAAGAAGGCGATCGCGGCGGCCGGGGTGCCGTTCGAGCTGCCGCCGGCCGGCGAGCGCCGGGAGCGGCTGGGGGGCGTGCTCAGCGTCCTCTACGTGATCTTCACGGAGGGGTCGACGGCCACGTCGGGCGACCGGCTGCTGCGCACCGACGTGGCGTACGAGGCTGTCCGGCTGGCCCGCACACTTGCCGCGCTCCAGCCGGACGAGCCCGAGGTGCACGGGCTGCTCGCCCTGTGCGAGCTGACGGCCGCGCGCTTCCCGGCCCGGACCGACCCGGACGGCACCCCGATCCTCCTTGCGGACCAGGATCGCCGGTTGTGGGACTTCCCGGCGATCCACAGTGGGCTGGCCGCGCTGGCCAGGGCATCGCAACACGGCCTCGGCCCCTACGGTCTACAGGCCGCGATCGCAGCCACGCACGCGTCGGCACCCTCGGTCGAGGAGACCGACTGGGCCCGGATCGTCCAGCTCTACGAGACGCTCGGCCGGGTCGCGCCCTCGCCGGTGGTCGAACTCAACCGGGCCGTCGCCGTCGCCATGGCCTCGGGTCCGGCGCCAGCCCTTACCATCGTGGACGAGCTGATCGCCTCGAACCGGCTCCCCGGGTCGCACCTCGTTCCGACCGTACGCGGCGAGCTGCTGACCCGCCTCGGGCGGCTTCCGGAGGCGCGCGCCGAGCTGGAACTGGCCGCCCGGCTCTGCGGCAATCAGCGCGAACGCTCGGTGCTGCTCGGCAAGGCGGCCGCACTGAGCTGACTGCTCCACCGCCTTGCCTGCCCGCCCGAACTCCAGATCAGCAAGCGTGCAACCCTCAGGCGGGAGGGCCGCGTCGTACGGCCGTGAGAGTCAGCGCAAAGAACAGACCCGTGCTGGTCGCCGGAGAGGACAGACCCCGGTGAGGCGGGCCGACGAGACCGACTTCCACGACTTCGTCGCGGGCCGGCTGGATCGCTGGCGGCGCAGCGCGTTCCTGCTCTGTCAGGACTGGCACACCGCCGACGACGTCGTGTCGGTGACCGTGGCGAAGCTCTACCGGAGCTGGCGCACGGCGGGTCGGGCGGACAACCGTGACGCGTACGCCCAGCGGGTCCTGACCCGCGCCTGGCTCGACGAGCGGCGCCGGCCCTGGAAGCGGCGGGAACAGGCGAGCGCGACGCTGCCGGACGTGGCCGTCGCGGCCCCGGAGACGGTCACCGACCGCGAAGGACTCGCCGCGTTGCTGCGTTCCCTCGGCCCCAAGCAGCGGGCGGTGCTCGTGCTCCGCTTCTACCTGGACTGTTCGGTGGAGGAGACCGCGCAGATCCTCGGCATCTCCACCGGCACCGTCAAGAGTCAGTCGGCACGCGGGTTGGCGAACCTGCGCGCCGTCGTCACCGGCCAGTCCTGAGGAAGAGGCAGCAGATGGGTCACCAGTTGTTCGACGAGTTGATCGGGACGCCACCGCCGCCCCGGGTGGACGTGGAGGGCATCGTCCGGCGCGAGCGGCGCGCGAGCCGCGCCCGGCTGGTCGGCGGCCCGCTGGCCGCTGTCCTGGCGGTGGCGGTCGGCGTCGGTGTCGCCGTACACGATCAGGAGCCCGGCCGGCCGCTGGCCGCGCCCTCCCCCACGGCCCCGGACACCGGCTTCCGGCTGGTCTTCGACACCGACGCGAGCGCCGAGGCCAGCGCGGAGCGCCTCGGCGCCGAGTTCGACGCCGCGCTGCGTGCGGTGGCGCCCGGGTCGACGTGGTTCTGGATCCCCGACCACGTGGGCGAGGCCCGCCAGCCGGACGGGCGGCCGCCGGTGTTCACCCACAACGGCCGGGACGACATGGTCGGCGGCGGATCCGGCGTGTCGTATCGGGGACGGAAGGGTCCGCTGGGGGTGTCGATCTCTCCCGACGTCCTCGATCCGGCGCCGACCGGCCGCCCCGCCGACCCCTCGGCACCCGAGGGGCCCGCCGGATTCCACTGGCCGTGCGAGCTGCCGGAGGGTGCGGGCGACAACCGCTACCACCGCGCCTGCGCGGCGGGAACGACCCCCGGCGGCCTCCGGATGAAGACCGAGACGTTGACCGGAAAGCGGACCGCGAGCGTGCAGCACATCGTCTCGATCCAACTGCACGGCAACCGGGCGCTCAGCGCGAGCGTCAGCAACATGGTGGGGGTCGACGAGCAGGCCGTCGCCGCACAGCCGGAGCCGCCGCTCTCCGCCGAGCAGCTCAGGGCCGTCGCGGTACGGGTCGCCGAGCGGGTCAGGGCCTGACGGTCGGGATAATCAGGAGCTATCGATTGCCTGAGCTGGAGGCCCACATGCGCGTCATTCGCATTCTGCCCAACCTTCCGGTGGCCGACGTCAGCGCCGCGAGGGGCTTCTACACCGACTTTCTCGGTCTGAGCACCGAGGCGTTCAACCTGGGTTGGGTGGCCCGCTACACCTCGCCCGACCCTGACGTGGCAGTGCAGCTCGTCTCCGGCGACGCGACAGCACCCGAGGACTCGGTCATCAGCGTGCAGGTGGATGACGTGGACGGCGCCTATGCCGAGGCACAGCGGCTCGGTTACGAGATCGTGCACCCGCTGACCACCGAGCCGTGGGGCGTGCGCAGGTTCTTCGTCCGCGCTCCGGACGGCAACGTCATCAACGTGGCAGCTCACCGTTCCTGAGGTGATCTCGACAATCCTCAGGGATTGACCCTCACAGACGCCCGATGTTAACTGCACATCAACGATGTGGATCGATGTTCATCCGGTTGCCGTGAACGCGGCACGGTGGCGCCGCTCCGCGTCGTCTCGACATCGCCCTCGTTTCGGCGGACGTGGGCACACCGGGGCACTTCCCGGGGTGCGAGACCTGCATCCGCGACGATCCAGAGGAGATCGTGTCGATGACGTTGACGCCGCCACTACGAATCGTGCTCGCTGTCCTGCTCGCCGGTGGTGTCGTCGCCGTCGGGCCGGCCGGTTCAGCGACAGCGGCACCCACGGACGCCGCGTTCGGGACCAGCACCGGGACGTTGAACGTCAACCGGGCGGCCTACCTGTCGAAGCACGACATCGTCTACAACCGCCCGAACACCAATCCCCTGCACGGGCTCACCGTCGGCAACGGCCGCACCGGCGCCATGGTGTGGAACGACAACGGTCTGACCGCCCAGGTCTCCGGTGTCGACCTGGCGCAGCAGTCGACCTACGCCGCCGGGCTGGTCAACCTGTACAGCAACCCGCAGCTCGACACCGGCTACACCACCTTCCAGCAACGCCTCTCGCTGTACGACGGGACGCTGACCACGAAGTACGACAACAACCGCACCGTCACCGTGCTGGGCGCGCCCAACTCCGAGGTGATGGGCATCCACGTCGAGGACACCCGCCCCGGAGTGAGCAGCGTCGGGCTCGACCTGAGCCTGTGGGACATGAACACCGTCCAGAACATCGCGGACGTCCCCGACCTCAACACCTGGCGTACCGTCTCGACCTTCGCCGACGCCAGTGGCGTCGGGTTGAGCCGTGGGCAGACCGACGCGAACAACTTCGGGTACACCCTCGCGGCCACCGTCGAGGGGGCGTCGTACTCGTCCCAGGTGGTCAACGGCACCCGGGTCCGGCTGACGATCACCCCCACGTCGAGTTACACGGTGTGGTTCACCGCGGCCAGCCGGATCAACTCACCGGGCCTGAACTCGGTGATCCAGGCGAAGAACCAGTTGGCGGCGGCCAAGGCCACCGGCTACGCCACCACGTTGAACAACTACCGCAACTGGTGGCACGACTTCTGGGCCAAGTCGTTCGTCCAGTACTCCAACGCGGGCGGCGACGCCGACTACCTGGAGAACGTCTACTACCTGGCGACCTACATGATCGCGGCGGGCGGCTACGGCAACTACCCGCTGCACTTCATCAACGGGGTCTTCCGGGCGACCCAGGACAACTCGAAGTGGAGCAACGGTTACTGGTACTGGAATCAACGGGACGTCTACAACTCGTTCCTGGCCAGCAACCACGTCGACCTGATGGCCGGTTTCAACAGGCTCTACAGCCGCAACCTCTCCGCGTTGAAGTCGTACACCACCACGCGGTACGGCAGCGACGGGCTGTGGGTGCCCGAGACGATGGGTTGGGACGGCAACGCCCGGGGCACGATCAACAGCGACTACGTCAACGACACCTACTCGACCGGCACCGAGGCCGCCTACAACATGTACCTCCAGTACCGGTACAGCAACGACGAGACGTACCTGCGCAACACCGCCTACCCGTACATGCGGGAGGCGGTGAAGTTCTACGAGGACATGCTCGACTACGACAGCGCCACCGGCCGGTGGTACATGGCCAGTTCGAACGCCCACGAGACGTACTGGGACGTCCGCAACGCCATCACCGACCTGGCGGCGGTGCGGCTGCTCTTCCCGCTCACGATCCAGGTGAGCCAGCAACTCGGCCTCGACGCCGGGTTGCGGGCCAACTGGCAGACCATCGTCAACAATCTGGCCCCCTACCAGGTGCAGAACGGGGCGTACCTGCCGCACGACCCACCGATCGCGCAGACCCGCAACAACGAGAACGTGGCGCTGGAGTTGGCCTGGCCCTACGACCAGACCGGCATCGGCTACCCCGACCAGCAGACCGCGATCACCACCTGGAACGTGCGGCCCCACCCGTACGGCAACGTCTGGTCCAACGACCACGTGCACGCCGCCCGGCTCGGCCTCGGCGACCAGGCCTTCCAGGGCATGCGGACGATGCTGCAGAAATACCAGAACTACCCGAACGGGATGACCAACAACACCAACGGGGTCTTCGAGTACCTCGGCGTCCACCTGACGGCGATGAACGAGTCGTTGCTCCAGTCGTACAACGACAAGATCCGGGTGTTCCCGGCCGCGCCGACCGACGCCAGCTTCGTCGGGAAGTTCACACTGCTCGCCAAGGACGGATTCCTGGTCAGCTCGGAGCGCGAGGCGGGCGAAACCAAGTACGTGGGGCTGCGCAGCCAGTACGGCAAGACGGCCCGGGTGGTGAACCCGTGGGGCGGCCAGGAGGTCCGGGTCCGTCGTACCTCGGACAACGCCGTGCTGACCACCACCTCGGCCGCCGAGATCAGCTTCGCCACCGCGGCGAACACTGTGTACGTGGTGGAGCGCACCGCCAAACCGCTGTCGACGTACGCGAGCACCACGTTGACCGGCACCGCCAACCAGGGCGAGAAGAGCCTGTCCGGCACCGCCTCGACACTGGGTCTCGGCGGCGCGGGCGGTGGCGGGCTGGTCAACGACACGATGCTGACCTACGACGCCAACTGGCACCACACCACCGCCCGGGGGTACGGCGACTACAACGACGACACCCACCACAGCACCACTGTCGGCTCGGCGGCCAGCTACACCTTCACCGGCACGGGGGTGGAGTACCTGTCCGAGCGGTTCAGCGACATGGGCAACGTCGACGTCTACCTGGACAACGTGTTCCAGGCCAACGTCAACCTGAACATCGCCGGTGCCCGCCAGGCGCAGCAGGTGGTGTTCCGCAAGACCGGGCTGGCCAACGGCTCCCACACGATCCGCATCGTCAACAAGACCACAGCCGTGGGCATGGTCGACGCGTTGCGGATCCTCACCGGCGGCACACCGACGACCGGGGCGGTCGCGCTGCGGGCCCAGGCGAACGGCCGGTACGTCAGCGCCACCAGTGCCGGCGCGGGCAACCTCGTCGCGTCCGCCGCCAGCGTCGGCAGCTCGGAGCAGTTCGACCAGATCGACCTCGGCGGCGGCACCATCGCCCTGCGGGCCCGGGTCAACAACCAGATCGTCTGCGCCGAGAACGCCGGCGCGAACCCGTTGATCGCCAACCGGGCGTCCGCCGGATCGTGGGAAAGCTTCGCCCTGGTCCGCAACACCGACGGTTCGGTCAGCCTGCGGGCAACGGTGAACAACAGGTACGTGGTTGCCGAGAACGGCGGGGCCGAGGCGTTGGTCGCGAACCGGGACGCGATCGGCCCCTGGGAGAAGTTCGACCTGGTCGCCCTCTGACGCCGGAGCCGGTGGGCCCGAGCGGGCCCGCCGGCTCCGAACCTGCCGCGCCCGCCCGTCCACCCCTCCCACAAGGAGCCCCGCATGCGTAGACGCGCCATCAGCACGCTCGCCGCCGCCGTCGTCACCGGACTCACCCTCGCCGCCGGTGCGGCGACGGTGACCTCGACCCCGGCCGAGGCCGCACCGTTGAGCAAGGTCCTGGTCTTCTCCAAGACCGCCGGCTTCCGGCACTCCTCCATCCCCAACGGCATCGCCGCCATCCAGCAGCTCGGCACGGCGAACGGCTTTACCGTCACCGCCACCGAGGACGCGGCGACCTTCACCACCGCCAACCTCGCCCAGTACCAGGCGGTCGTCTTCCTCAGCACCACCGGCGACGTGCTCAACGCCGGCCAGCAGGGAGCCTTCGAGGCGTACCTGGCCGCCGGCGGCGGTTTCGTCGGAGTGCACGCCGCCGCCGACACCGAATACGACTGGCAGTGGTACGGCGGGCTGGTCGGCGGGTACTTCGCCTCGCACCCGGCCACCCAGCAGGCGACAGTGCGGGTCGAGGACCGGGCCAACGCTTCGACCGCGCACCTGCCGTCGACCTGGACCCGCACCGACGAGTGGTACAACTACCGGGCCAACCCCCGATCGGCGGTCAAGGTGCTGGCCAACCTCGACGAGTCGTCGTACACCGGCGGGTCGATGGGTGGTGACCACCCGATCACCTGGTGCCACAGCTATGGCGGCGGACGCTCCTGGTACACCGGCCTCGGCCACACCGAGCAGAGCTACACCGACCCGAACTTCACACGCATGCTGCTGGGCGGCATCCAGGTGGCGGCCGGGGCGGTGGCGGCCGACTGCCGTCCGGAGCCCGGCTACACCCCGCTGTTCGACGGCACCCAGGCCAGCCTCGGGCAGTGGCGGCAGGCGGGGCCGGGCGGCTTCACTCTGGCCGACGGCACCCTCACGTCGAACGGTGGCATGGGGTTGCTCTGGTACCCGGTGCGCACCTTCGCCAACTACTCGCTCAAGGTCGACTGGATGATGCCGGGCGACGACAACGGTGGGGTCTTCATCGGGTTCCCCGACCCGCAGGGCGACCCGTGGGGCCCGGTCGCCGCCGGTCACGAGATCCAGATCGACGCCACCGACGGCGACCCGACGCGCACCACCGGCAGCGTCTACAGCTTCCAGGCACCCAACCAGGCCACCCGCGCGGCGGCGCTCAACCCACCCGGCTCCTGGAACACCTACGAGATCGGCGTACACGGCCAGCGGGTCGAGATCTGGCTCAACGGCGTCAAGATCAACGATTACGTCAGCAGCCGGGCCATCGCCAACGGCTACATCGGGTTGCAGAACGACGGCGCCGGAATGGACATCAACTACCGCAACGTGCGGATCAAGACCGACGGTCCGAGTGAGCCGCCCGTCAGCGACCTGGCCCAGGGCCGGCCGGTGACGGCGTCCAGCGTGGAGCCGGGCAGCGCGCACGCGGCGGCCAACGCCGTGGACGGCAGCACGACGACCCGCTGGGGCAGCGCGTACGCCGACCCGCAGTGGATCACCGTCGACCTTGGGGCCTCGTACGCGATCAACCGGGTGCGGCTGGCCTGGGAGACGGCCCACGCGCGGGCGTACCAGGTCCAGGTGTCGCCGGACAACGTCACCTGGTCGCCGGTGCACACCACGACCACCGGAGACGGCGGCGTCGACGACCTCACTGTCAACGGCACCGGCCGTTACCTGCGGGTGTACGGCACCCAACGCGCCACCCAGTGGGGTTACTCGCTGTGGGACCTCAACGTCTACGGCACCGCCGCCGCTGGCACAGTGCTCTCCCGGGGCAAGCCGGTCACCGTGTCCAGCGTCGAGCCGGGCAGCGCGCACGCCGCGGCCAACGCCGTGGACGGCAACACGACCACCCGCTGGGGCAGCGCGTACGCCGACCCGCAGTGGATCTCGGTGGATCTCGGCGCGTCCCGCACCCTCGACCGGGTCCGGCTGACCTGGGAGGCGGCGTACGCGCGGGCGTACCAGGTCCAGGTGTCCCCGGACAACGTCACCTGGTCGCCGGTGCACACCACGACCACCGGAGACGGCGGCGTCGACGACATCGCCATCTCGGCCACCGGTCGCTACCTGCGTGTCCAGTGCACCCAGCGGGCCCTGCCCGCGTACGGCTACTCACTCTGGGAGCTGGAGGTGCACGGCAGCTGAGCGCGAGCCCTGAGGCGTGTTTCAAAAGTCGGGTAGCGAGGGGACCGGGTCCGCATCTGTCCGGAGCGGTAGCTCGTGTTCCACAGTGATTGGATGGGCGGCCGACTCGGGGGCACAAACCGTGCCCCCGAGTCGGCGCGACAATCGGCAGCCCGTTACCGGCGGCCGAACTTGACGCTCATCTCTGCCACTGGTCAGGCGGGTACGAACTGCCACTGCTGGTTGGTCCCGCCGTTGGCGGTCCACTGCACGACCTGCGCCCCGTCGCTGGTCGAGGCGGCGGAGACGTCAGCTGCCAATCCGCTGCTGCGGCTGACGATGGTGTAGTAGCCGTTACCGGTGGGCCTCAGGTACCACGACTGGTTGGCGCCGCCATTTGCTGACCACTGCTGCAGTTGCAGGCCCGCCGTGGTGCTGCCGGCGTTGACGTCGAGCATCTTTCCCGAGGCGGTGTAGCGCAGGGTGTACGCGTCCTGCGTGGTGCTGATCGTCCACGTGGGGGAGCCGCTCTGCTGGACCGCCTTGGCACCGTCGGCGGTGGAGTTACCGGCGATGGCGAGGGGCTTACCGCTGTTGCGGTTGACGATGCGGTAGGTGCCTGCTGCCGGGCCGGTTCCACCGCCTCCACTGAGGTTGAAGTACTCGACCGCGTCGGTGAAGACGGTGCTGCCGGACTTGGCGGTCGACAGCTGCAGGTACACGCGGCTGCCGGTGGCGGGGGCGGTGAAGGACACCGGTTGGGTGACCCGCGAGCCGAGCGGGACGGTCAGGGTCGTGCTGCCGGACGCGACGACCGCGCCGGTCGGGCTGTCGAGCCGGGCGGTCCAGGTGAAGCCCACCGAGGTGTTGGTGAGGTCGTCGTTGAACACGGTGATGTTGCGGGTCACCGTGGCGTTGGGGGCGTAGGTGGGCACCGCCTGCGGCAGCGGGAAGGTGCCGTTCGAGTCCGAATTGCCGGAGGCGGACCAGTACGGGAGGTCGATCGCGGCCACCGGGTTGAACGCCGCCTGCACGCGCTGGATCTGCGGGTTGCTCCACGGATCGGGCAGGTTGTCCACTCCGTAGATCGGGTGACCGCCCTCCTCCGGGGTGAAGTCGGTGGACCGCACGCCGGGCACGACGCTGGCCCAGGCGGACAGCAGCGTGTACGGACGCAGGTCGGTGGCGCCCTTGCCACGCTTGGCAGCGGTCGCGGTGGCGAACCACTCGAAGCCCTGCTTGTTGTTGCATGCCGGCCAGATGAACTCGCCCTCGCCGTCGGGCCGCCCGTTCACGGTGACCAGGCCCTCCCCGTACCTGCCGAAGCCGTCGACGTAGTGCGGGATCACCGCGAAGTTGGCGTACGTCATCCCGGGATACAGGCTGACATTGTTGCCGACGCCCACCTCGACAATGATCGGCCGGGTGCCGTCGGCGCCGTTCATCGCCGCGTACAGATCCTTCTCGAACTGTTCGGAATCCTGGCCGCTCTGGTTCGGCTCGTTGTTCTGACTCCAGCGGATGATCGCGGGGTGGTTGCGGTCGCGCAGGACCAGCGCACGGGCGTGGTTGATCATGTTGTCGCGCCCGACGGAGTTCTGCCACTCCTGCGAGGATTGGGAGCCGCGAATCGCGACCTCGTCGATGATCATCAGGCCCATCTCGTCGGCGACATCCAACATGTACGGGCTCCCGGGCTCCTGGTGGATGCGCACCACGTTGTAGTTCAGCCGCTGGTAGTTGTCCACCGCCTGCGGCCAGCCGCCGTTGCCGGACGACGGGGGCAGGAAGCCGGGCAGGGTGTGGTACGCGTCGCCCTTGCCGCCGTTGTTGATCCGGTCGTAGTCGGCACCCTGGAGGTTGTCGCCGCGGAAGTTCACGCGCACGCCGTTGAGGTAGTAGTAGTCACCGTTCTGGGTGGCCTCCCGGAACCCGAACCGGTACTCGGCGTCGCTCGTCCGGCCGTCGTCGGTGACGGCATGCACCGTCAGCCCGTGCAGTTGCGCCCGGTACCCCGACCGGTACGGCACGTTGGGCCACCAGTACGAGGTGCTGTCGAGGTTCCACGCGACCGGCCCGACGGTCACGGTCACGGTCGAGCGGGCCGCCACGGTGACCGTACGGCTGGGCAGCGCCGGGTAGCTGAAAGCCGTTCCGTTCTTGGACGACAGCGACCCGGTCAACGTCACCGACCGGGAACTGCCCGACGTGTTCCGCACCGACACGTCGTAGGTCAACGTCTTGTTCGCCACCGACGTACGTACGAATGTGTCGCTGACGTACACCGCCGGGTAGACCCGCAGGAACGCGGACCCGAAGATCCCCTGCGGGATCGCCTCGGACCACGTGGCGGCGTCGGGCACCAGGTACCGGCCGTTGGATGCCTTCAATGCGCCGCGGCCCTTCACGTTCACCGTGATCGTGTGGGTGGTGCCGGGCGCCGCGTACGCGCTGATGTCGAAGTTCGACGGGGTGAACGCCGTCGTCTGGGTGGCGACCACGCGGCCGTCGACCGACAGTGTCGCCTGGTGGTTGACGGCGCCGAACTCGATCCAGGTCGACTGCGGCTGCCCCGAGTCCGGCACGGTGATGCTGCGCGAGTACACCGCCTCGTTCACGGTGGTGAAGCCCTGCTTGTACCAGCCGCCACCGGGTACCGCGATCGTGGTCGCCGCCCGACCCGCGGGCGTGAAGGTCCACGTCCCGGCCAGGTCGACCGAGGCGACCGCGGCGTTCCCGGCCGCCACACCGTCAACACCGGCGGCCGCGACACTCTGCGTCGCGACCGGCTCGGCCAGGGCCGACCCGGGGGGCGCCAGGGTCAGGCCACCCAGCGTCAGGGGCAGGGCAAGCGCCACGGTCGCTGCCAGCACCCTGGCCAACGCCGACAAGCGGCCACCCCAGTGGACGTTCGTATGATGCACGGTTACCTCCTGTGACTCGTCCGCCAGCTCCGCAACACCGGTTCAGGGCACAGCCTCAAGGCCGATACTCGAATCGATTCGACAAATCAGCCGACGTGGCCGACCACCCGGAAAGGATGGCCGCGGCCCGAATGCATAGATACGTATTAATGGGTATATCGAGCGTGAAGTCAAGGTTTCGCGACGGTTACTTCCTGCTCCTGACGCCTCGCAAGCTTCGAGTGGCCGCCGTCAAATGCGACCCATCCGGAGCGCCAGGGCATCGCGCTCAGGCATTCCGTGTCGCCGGCCCACCGACGCTGCGCCGATCGAATTGCGAACCGATTCGACTCTGTAGCGCCCGGCCGCGTGGCACGGCTGAAGGTGTGGACGCACTGTGGTCCTCGGCGAAGTCGGCGGGCGGCGCGGCCTGACTTGTTCGGTTCGATACTGAAGTTAGGGTGTTGGCACGGAACGTGCTTCGCCAGCGTCACGGGCGGGTTACGGGCTCTTAACGGTGAGTGTCTGACTGCGTAGACATACCGCGCAACCATACAGGACTGTGGCCGGCGATGGGAGGTGCCGTGACGCGACTGGCGAGGCCGGGTGGAAGCCCTCCGACGCCGCGCAGCGTGGACGTCGCGCGGCTGGCCGGCGTCTCCCAGAAGACGGTGTCCAGGGTCCTCAACGACGAGCCGTATGTCTCGGCCGACGTGCGCCGGCGGGTCCTGGACGCCGCCGAGGAGCTCGGCTACCGGCGCAACCAGGCGGCCCGGGCGTTGGCCTCCGGGCGGACCCGGTCGATCGGCGTGGTGACGCTCGGCAGCGCCTTGTACGGGCCGGCGTCGTGGCTCATGGGCATCGAGCGGGCGGTCCGGGAGGTGGGCTACACGCTGCGGGTGGCCTCCACGATCGAGGGCGACCCGGGCGGCATCGCGAGCGCCCTGGCGTCGATGCTGGACCAGGGCGTGGACGGCGTCGTCATCTCCGAGCCGATCGACGAGGGTGTCGGCCCCATCAGCGTCGACGTGCCGGTCCTGGTCCTCGGCGCGCCACCCACCATTGCCGCGCCGCAGGTGGTGACCGCCAGGGTCGGCGCGGCCCGGCTCGCGCGGGCCGCGACCGAGCACCTGCTGGAGCTGGGGCACGCAACCGTCCATCACCTGGCTGGCCCGCAGCGGTGGTATTCGGCACGGGACCGTCTCACCGGCTGGCGCGAGGCGCTGCGAGCCCACGGCGCGGACGAGCCGCCGGTCGTCGAGGGCGACTGGTCGGCTGCGTCCGGCTACGCGGCGGGCCGGGAACTGGCCGGCGACGGTACCGTGACCGCTGTGTTCGCCGCGAACGACGACATGGCGATCGGTCTCATCCGCGCGCAGCTCGAGGCCGGGCGCCGCGTGCCCGAGGACATCAGCGTCGTCGGGTTCGACGACATCCCGGTCGCCGCCTACGTCACTCCCCCGCTCACCAGCGTGCGGCAGCCGTTCGACGAGGTCGCGCGGCAGGGCCTCGCGCTGCTGGTACAGGTCATCGAGAAGCCGGACGTCGAGCTTCCACCGGCGGCCGACCAACCGGTCGAGCTCGTCGTCCGCGCCTCGACGGCGCCACCACCGTCCCGGCCAATCCCCGGACGCGGCCGCCGAGCGAGCCCTCATGCCCACGGTGGCCCGCACGGTCAGCCCGCCGCCAGCGAAGTCCCATCCACCCAGCCCTGATCAGCGTCGATCTGTCCACCTACGGCGGCACGTCACCCGAGACCCGCACCAGCCGTCGCTGACGAGCGGCGGTAGCACCCGCGCGGACGCGCACCCCCCTGTCCCCAGCACTCCCTTAGCGCAGTTCCACGATCCTGGCCCGGGTGTTGGCTGGCGCTTCGGGGTGACCGCGCTCGACGTCGGCCCGGACGTCAGCGACGGTCTTCCCGGCCAACTCCCGCCGCCAGGCCAGGTCGGCGCCCCGCATGGCCTGGGCGAAAGCGCAGGACTGTCGATAGTCGACGCCCGCGTGCTCGCCCGGGCCCTTGCGGAGGATCTGGTCGCACTGGAACAACTCCTCCGGGCCCTCGATCGCGGCCACGATGTCCAGCAGGGAGACCTCCACCGGGGTCCGGGCCAGCTGGAAACCGCCGCGCGGCCCTGAGGTCGACGTCAGGATCCCGGCTCGGACCAGGGCCTGGAGTTGCTTGTTCAGGTACGCCGGTGGCAGCTCGTAGAACGCGGCGAGGGTGCTGGTGGGCACCGGGGCGTCCAGCCAGCTCAGGTTGAGGCATGTGTGGAGGGCCCATTCGACGCCCTGACTCATCCGCATGATCCTGGACTCTACCTGTCCAGGATCTGGGACGCCGGTCACGATCGCTGGCGCCGACCGATTCTGGACATCTAGTGTCTAGGAATCGTTGAACGACGAAGGAGCCGACAATGACTTTGGTACGCGCGGCCCAGGCCGAGGTTCTCGACAGCGACCCCACCAGCGTGATCACGCTGCTGCTCGACCCCGAGCACACCGGCGGCGCCCTGACCAGCAACCGCACAGTGCTCAAGCACGGCACCGACGGTGCGCCGCCACACCTGCACACCCACTCCGGTGAGCTGTTCTTCATGCTCGACGGCGCCCTTGAGATGCTCGTCGACGACGAGGTGCACACCCTGCACAAGGGAGACGCACTCTTCGTCCCGCCGAACACCCCGCACGCCTTCGCGCCCGCCGACGGCCAGGACGCCGACTTCCTCGTCGTGATCACCCCCGGCAAGCCCCGGTTCGACTACTACCGACTGCTCGACAAGGTGCACCAGGGCGAAGCCACCTGGCAGGACGTCGGCGAAACCCAGGACCGCTACGACAACCACTACGTGGACAGCCCGTTGTGGGCGGGCCGACGAGGCTGACCGGCGCGACCTGTTCGTTCGGAAGTTGCCCCGTCGGCGCGGATGGACCGCACCGACGGGGCAACGACTGTCGGACTGGCGCTACCTCTTGGCGATCCTGATCGTCGCGGTGCGGTAGTTGTTGCGCTTGTCGTTCTTCGTCGGGTCGTAGTTCTTCTCGATGTTGCCGGCGCTGTCGACCGAGAACCAGTTGAACGTCGTCGTCTCGGTCACGTGGAACACCTGCCCCGGCTCACGGAACTCGGTCGCCGCGTAGCGGGGCGACTCGAGCGTGGGCCGGCTGCCGTCGGTCGTGTAGTAGATGGTGGCCGGCTCGCTGGTCTCGAAGTGCACGTCGACAGGCCCGGAGTAGCGCCCCGCGCCCGGGACCAGCTGGGACGTCGGGTCCTTCTTGTCCCTGCCCCAGTCCGCCGCGACCCGGAACATCTCCATGATCCCGTTGGCGTACTCCATCGTCTCGGCGTGGCCACTGACAAGCTCGGGGTTCCCGTCCCACTCCGGCTGGAACGACCCGCCCTGCCAGTCACCCGTAGTCGGGTTGTAGACGGAGCCGCCGACCTCCCAGCCGAACGCGTAGATCCCGTAGGTGTGGTAAAGGTCCTCGCGTACGTTGCCCGCCGAGGAGTAGAGGACGTCGGACGAGCCGCCGACGTTCTCCGGCGTGACGACGGTTTCCCGGTGCGCCTTGACCTGCGACAGGATCCGGGCGGCGGACTGCCAGTAGAACGCCTCGTCGCCCAGTGGCGGGCGCGGCGTGGTGATCCGGCCGTCCGCAATGTAGGCGCCGGGCTGCCAGAAGAGCTGACCGCCGTTGGAGTGCACCGACATCATGAACTTGATGTTCTTGTACTTCTCGACCAGCCAGACGATGTTCTTCGCCTCGGGCTCGGACAGCTCCTCCGGCCCCTGGTAGGTGCCACTGACGCAGTTGGTCGACCCTCCCGCGTAGCCGTCGTGGCCCGACCCGACCCGGTAGTTCCGGTTCAGGTCGACGCCCCAGGAGTTCCGCTGCGCCGGATCGGCGCTCGCGTCCGGGCAGTGGTTCGTCATGTTCTTACGCTGCGAGGCGAAGTTGTAGAAGCTGTAGTTCGCCCCGTCCGGGTTGTTGGACAGGATGAAGAAGACGTCGGTGTTCTCGACGATCTTCTTCGTCTCCCGGTCGGACCGGTAGTTGTGCACCAGACGTTCGGCGGACTCCAGGCTGGTCGTCGCCGGCACCCACTCGCGGGCGTGGTCCTGCGCCTGGATGAGGACACCAGGCTTCTTACCGTCACGGTGCTTGCCGATCCGCAGGACCGGGATCGTCGCGGGGCCTCGCGGCACCTCGCCCTCCGGTGCTCCGACGCGCTTCTGGTCGAGGAAGTCGGTCAGCGCGACCGGGCCGGCCGTCGCAGCGACGATGCCGGTGCCCTCGTTGGTGCGGTACGGGTGCGCCCGGTCGATGAGCCCCGCAGAGCGGGTCCGCAGCGCCTCGGCCACCTCGGCGGCCGTGCTCGTCGGCGCACCCGAGGCGTCAGTGGCGAGCAGGACACGGACCGCCTTGCCGGTGACCTCCACCGCCAGCGGGAGATCCGGGTCGGGCCGGTCCACGAAGTCCACAGTGATGTCGTTGCCGCCCTGGTGACCCCACGCTGCCGAGGTGACGACGACCGCCGCCTGCCCGGTACCACCGATCTGGGCCTGCGCCTTGCGTTGGTACCCGTTCGTCTGGTTCGGCAGGTAGACGATCTCGGCGATGTCCGGGTACTGACGGGCGATCTCCTTGGCACGGGTGAAGAGCTGCTGCGGGTGCCGGTAGCCGTCCACGAAGTCCGACTTGTAGGACGGGTTCGCCGTCAGCGGCGGCGGGGCGTCCTCGAGCCAGTTGGAGACGACACCGGTCGCGAAGCCACCGGTGGAACTCGTCAGCTTGATCTTGTTGGGGCGTACGTCGAGCTTGAAGAGGTTCCGGTGGAACATGTACTGCCCGGAGTCGACGAACCGGCTCATCGTCCGGGCGAAGCCGAACGGCGTGCCCTTTCCCGAGTCGTTCTCCAGCTGCATCCCGACGATCGGGTCCGCCTGCTGCCCCTCGGTGGTCCGCGCCTCGACGTAGAGGAAGCCCTGACCCTTCGTGGTGAACCAGTCGGCGCGGACGACGCGTACCGTCGCGTCGTGGTTGGCCGGCTGGGCCGCCCGCGCGGTGGCCGCGCCGATGCCGAGGCCGCCGTCGGCCTCGTCGCTCCAGGCGAAGCCCGCGTCGTCGCCAAGCACCTCGACGCCCATCGCCGTGAGTTCGGTGACCTGCTCGGCGGTCACCACCGCTTCGCCCTCGATACCGTTCGGCACGCGCCGGAGGCCGTGTTCGAGATCGAAGCCGGCGGCGGCCACCGTGTCCAGCATGTCGGCACCGGTCAGCCTGATGTGTACGAGGCGTACCGACTCACGACCCTGAGGTTGGGACCGGCTGGCGGCGGCTGACGGCCCCGTGGGATCGGCGCCCGCAGGGCCGGTCGTCACGAGGATGCTGCCCACCAGGGTGGTCAGCGCGAGTAGCGCGATGCGCCGTTGTGATCGCCGCATTCCCCCTCCTTCTGCCTACGACGGGTGATTGCCGGCGGACCGGTCCGGTGAGCGTATGTGCGTCCGCGGCTTCAGTGGTTCACGTCGATCGAATTTGAGCATTCCTTGAGGCGACCGTCGCCGGCCCCGCGCCGCCGCGTTTGTAACCCGGGCACCTTGTCCCCCGGCGGAGGGAGCGCTTCCCCTTCTGTCGGGGAGGAGAGCTGAGCCGCAGCCCGCGATCGTAGGTCCATGGCTGTTGTTGAGATACCAACCCGCACCAGAGCGTGGGCGCTGGCGTGTGCCGTGTTCGTCGCCGCCGCGGTGGCTCAGCGGCTGTACTGGATCGCGGGTGGCCGGTGGGGGTACACCGCCTGCGACCGCACCGATCTGGTCGATCCGACGGGCGGGTGCGGCGCGGACCAGGTCGTGGTGTTGCCGTTCTGGTCGGGGTGGGGAGCGGTGGGGGTCGGCGTCGCCCTCGCGGTGCTGCTCGCGTACACGGTCCGGATGCCCGGCACCTGGGCGACCGCCGGTGGCTGGGCCGCGGCCGCGCTGCTGCTGGTGGTCGCGTTCCCGCTGCACCTGGTCTTCGAGATCCCGGCGGCGCTGGCGGGGCGGCCCTCGGACTGGCGTGACCTCGGAGCCCGGCTCGTACTGATGACCGGTGGCGTCCTGTTCGCCGGGCTCGCGAACGCATCCGGGACCCGGCGCGGACCGACCGCCGCCGGCTACCGGCCGGTGCCGCTGTGGACGCGCCGCTGGGCGTACGTCGCCGTCGCGCTGCCCGTGGTCGGCTGGGCAGTGCCCCACGCGCTGTGGGTGCTCGGCGTTCCGGTCGGCATCTCCGAGCAGGAACTGAACGACATCGAACGGAGCCTCTCCACGGCGACGGGCGTGGCCATCACGCTCGTCCCGCCGCTCGCCGGCCTGCTCGTTCTCGGGCTGGTACAGCGGTGGGGGCAGCAGTTTCCGCGCTGGGTGCCGGGTCTCCACGGTCGACAGGTCCCCCGGCGGCTGGCGGTGATCCCAGCCGCCGTGGTGGCGCTCACGCTGGTCACCTACGGCGTGCTGAGCATCGCGGTGCTCGTCGGCCGACTGCTCACAGGTGACACGCGCTGGTCCGACGTGTGGGACGGATGGGCAGTCACCGCCACGCTGCTGGTCTTCCTCGGCTGGGGAGTGTCGTTGGCCGTCACCGCCATCGGCTACGCCCTTGCCACCTCGACCGACGCCGCCATTACCGCCTCCCAGGATCGGAGCGTCCATGAACCACGCTGACTCTGCCCGCGTCTCGACCGCCGACCCGCCGCCCTGGGCGATCTGGGCCGCCTACGCCGTACCGCTCTGCGTCCTACCGTCCGCGGCCTGGCGACTGTCGTTGGTGTTCACCGACGATGGCACCACGCACTGGTACATGGTCTTCCTGTCCGCGCTGTCGATGGGACTGGCCCTGTTGACACTCGGGCTGGTGCACCGGTGGGGACAGCGAGTTCCGCACTGGGTGCCCGGCGTCGGAAGCCGTCGCATCCCGGCGCGTCCAGTCGCGCGCGTCGCGCTGACCGGCGGCTGGCTGCTCGTCGCCATCTGCGTGTACTTCCTCCTCAACCACAGGTTCCATCTCGTGCAGAGCGGCTGGGTAGGGATCGGCGGCGACGAACCGGTGCACCCGACTCCCGGCTGGGAGGTGTTCCGTTACTACGCCCCAATGCTCGCCTGGGGACCGCTCGTCATTGCCGTGGCCGCCGACTACGGCCGGCGCGCAGCCAGGGTTCGAAGACTGGATCAGCACCGGTGAGAGTTCGTGTGTGGGGGCCACTTGGGTCGTGACGTTTTCCCGCCTGCGGGAGCAGAACGCCCGGTCCTATCCTTGCGCAATGTCGTACGCCGATCTCACTCATGCGCAGTGGAACGACCTCTCCGATGGTGCTGCCCGCCGGCTCGCCGAGGAGATCGCCGACCGGCACGGTCTGACCGTGCCGGTCGGCCTTCAGGACACTGTGTACGCGGGGCGGCCGCACCGGGTGGCGCTGTTCGAGCGGGACGAGATGCGCTTCGCGCTGGTACCCGGCGGCCGACCGACGCTCGGTCACGACGCGGCCCGTTTCCAGCCCACGTCGGACCAGCTGGCCAGCTACGCCGACAGTGCCGACGAGTACGGCCTTCCACAGTTGGCCGAGTACGTCGACGCGATGACCTCGCCGGTGCGCACCGTGGAGTTGCCAGCGACACTGGTCGCTGTCGACGCGTTCGACCCGTGCGAGGTTTCACTGGCGCCGGACGACCCCCGGGTGCTCAACCTCATCGCGTCGGAGGGAGCTCAGCTCGACGGGGTGAGCCAGTTCCGGTCTGCCGGTGGGCTGACCGTCGAGTTCGACCGGACCGGGCAGGTGACGAGGGCCCGAGCGATCACGGACGTCTCCTACGACGAGGCGATGGCCCAGCTCGCGAGCGCCGGCCTGCGGACGACGACCGCGGACGAGTGGGAGTGGGCATGTGGCGCGGGGGCGACGACCCTGTTCCGCTGGGGTGATGACTGCCCCAACGACGGTTACCCGTACGACCACAAGACCGGGGTGCACCGCGAGACCAACCTGTGGGGGTTGGCGATCGGGCAAGATCCGTACAAGCACGAGGCGACCACCGAGCGCACCATCGTGTGCGGCGGCGACGGCGGCGGCACCACCTGCGGAGGCAGCGGTTTCTTCCTGGGGTGGCTCACCCTCGCGACCGCCTACCGGGACCAGGATTTCGGCCAGTGGCTCGCCTCTGACGACGGGTACGCCGAAGAGATCCTGACCCGGCCCGTCCTGGAACTGAGCTGAGCCCACACATGGAGCCCGCCTACCCCTGTGTGTGCTGCGGATATCGCACCCTCTTGGACCCACCGGGATCTCATGAGATCTGTCCCGTGTGCGGATGGGAGGACGACGTCTACCAACTCCGCTGGCCGTATCAGGCGGTCGGCGCGAACGATCGCTCGTTGTTCGATGCCCAGCGGAGCTTCATTCCGCCCGCGTCCAGCCCTGGTTCCAGCCGTAGGCAGACCCGCGCCGACGTAGCCGATGTCGAGCGGGATCCCCTCTGGCGGCGCATCGATGATCGCCGCGACCGGTTCGAGCCACGCGGCGGGAGCCTCGCCCCCTGGCCCGACGATCGGACGATCCTGTACTGGTGGCGGCGCCGCACCTCGAGAGCCTGGTGGGAGGACGTCGCACCCAGTGCCCTCACCTACGGCGACGACGCCGACAGTCGGGCCACCGAGTTCACCGCTGCCGTGCATGCTGTCGCCGACGCGACGCCCCCTGCCGATCCTGACAACCTCTCCGGCATGGAGATCGACTTCGACCACTACCTCTGGCGCTGCCGATCGATCCGCGAGGTGACAGTGTCCAGCAGCGCGGACCCTGCGCGTCAACTGACCGCCCACTGCCTCGCCACACAAGCCGCAACGCCACAGCAGGTCGCAGCGGAGATCGAGAACGCGTGGCTGCGGGACCTTCGCTACCAGGACTGGGAGGCCCACCTGCTGGAGGTCACGCCGACCTCGGTAGATCTGCACGTGGCGACCAGGAACAGCCAAGGCGGCTACTACATCACCGCTTCGATCTTCACACGATGGTCCGACAACGTCGATGTGCCGACAGGCGCAGCACCCGAGTTCAGAACGTGGCGATCGGGTTGACCGGGCTGCCGGACGTGCCGGCGAAGCGAACCGGTGCGACTGCCAGGTGGAAGTCCCACTGGCCAAGCTCGGCAGCCGTCGCCGCGCACGCCTCCAGGTCGCAGTTGTCGAGCATCCACAGACCCATCGCGACGAGGCTCACGGCGTGGACCGGCATCAACACGTCGTCGTACCCCGACGGCTGAACGTCCTGTGGTGTATCGGCCCCGATCAGCGCGACCCCCCGTTCGTGCAGCCACGGCAGGCAGGACGCGTGCCAGCCGGCCTGCGTGAAACCGCTGGCCGCACCGTTCTCGTGCCGGAAGCGCCCATAGCCGGTCCGCAGGAGTACCGCATCGCCGGGTCGCACCCGCACACCCTGGCGACGCTCGGCCTCCTCGAGATCGTCGGGAGACACGCCCTCCCCCGGCGCCAGCCACGGCACACCGCGGGCCGCCGCGACGTCGAGCAGAACACCACGCGTCACGATCCCGTTCGCGGCCGCCGTGACGGCCGCCCACGCCGAGCCCGTCGCGGCGTCGACCAACGAGTGCGACCGCCCGTTGTACATGGTGCCGTCCCAGTAGATGTGGCACGGCGAGTCGAGGTGGGTGAGGGTGTTGCCGTGGAACGAGATGCCGAGCCGCTCGGACGAGAAGCCCCAGCGCCGGTCGGCGTGGAAGGCGGCCGGCATGTTCTCCGCACCCGGCATGTCGGCGGTGCACGGGCACGTCGTCGTCGACCGCTCCATGTCTCCCGGTGCGACAACCTCCCAGGCGCAGGACACGCTCCTGCCGTGCCGCACGGCCCGCGCCGCCGCCAACCGGACGTCGTCGGTGATGTGGTTCAACGTGCCGAGTTCGTCGTCGTCGCCCCACCGCCCCCAGTTGGACAGCGTGTCGAAGTACCCGAGCACCTCGTCCTGGGTCGGCATCGGTCGTCCTGCCGTCATGTCAGCATCGACTCCTCTGGTCACGCGGTTTCGAGGCACCGCAGGCCAGGGTAGCCCGCCGCTTGATCGACGGACGTTCGCAGGCAGCGAACCTGCCGATCTCGCCGTCCGGAATGCCCGCCTCGAGCGCGGCACGACGGAGCTGGCCTTGATGATCCATGGCCCAGCATGATGCCATCGAGGTACGACGAGAGGACGCCGCGCGGCCGGATGGCTCGCCCTGTCGGCACCATCGCTGGTGCCCGACGGTCAGAGGCCCTGCCCCACCTCGACCAGGTAGCCGTCCGGGTCACGCAGGTAGCAGCGGATCTCCGTTCCGTGGTCCTTCGGCTCGGTGATGAAGTCCGCCCCCCGGGACTTCCACTCCTCGTAGAGCTTCCGAATGTCCCGGACCCGGACGTTCATCGCGCAGCTCAGGGTGTTGGAGTCGGCCGGCGCCTTGGCCTGCACCGTCGGCTTGTCGTCCGTCGGACCGCCCTCGACGTTGATGATGATGTAACTGTTGAAGAACTGCATGATCAGCGGGCTGCTCTCGTGGACGCAGGTCGCCCCGAACACCCGCTCGTAGTACTCCCGGGACCGCGCCAGATCGCGAACGATCAGCAATGTCGCGAGGAACATTCCGTCCTCGGGCTCGAAGTAGTCGGGTGCCGGGTTGGCCAATGCCATGACCGTCCTCCTGTCGTTGCCCGTTCAACGCGAGAAGTCGGGCGGCGTCGTATCCCCCACAGATGGTGGTGAAAACGCCACTGCGGCGGGTGATGTCCCGACCGACCCGACAGGTGCCGACCCGGCCGGGGGATGGCATATCGCTCGGGCGAGGGAGGCCGGTTGCCCGTGGCGATGCGATGGTCAGCCCAGGACCGGTGGCAGTTGTGGCCGAGCGGGGGGATGACGATGACGCAGCACGCTGTCCGGGTGGCCCGGATGTTCGACGGCGAACGGCTCGTGGACGGTGGGGTGCTGGTCCTGCTCGACGAGGGGCGCATCGTTGACGTGCGCCGGGGTGGCGCCGAGACGCCGGAAGGCTGGCCGGTGCGCGACGAGCCGAACGGCACGCTGCTGCCCGGTCTGGTCGACGCGCACGTGCACCTGTGCGCCGACGCCGGGCCCGACGCGCTCGGCCGGCTCACCGATCGTCCCGAGTCGGACCTCGACGCGGTCGTCGAGGCGTCGCTACGTACGCACCTGGCGGCCGGCGTCACGACGGTCCGGGACCTGGGCGACCGACGTGACGCGGTGCTGCGGTGGCGGGATCGGCGGGTGCGGGACGACCTTCCGACGGTGGTGGGGTCGGGCGCACCGCTCACCAGCGTCGGCGGGCACTGCTGGTCGTTGGGCGGTGAGGCGAGCGGTGTCGACGGGGTTCGCGAGGCCGTACGTCTGCGGGCGGCGGCCGGTGCCGATCTGGTGAAGGTCATGGCCAGCGGCGGGGTGTTCACCCCGGGCACCGACACCACGAGGCCACAGTTCACCGACGAGGAGCTGACCGCCGCGCTGACGCAGGCCCATGATCTCGGCCTGCCGGTGACCGCGCACGCGCACGCGCTCAGCGCGGTCGAGCAGGCGCTGCGCGTCGGTGTGGACGGCATCGAGCACTGCACCTGCGTCACCGCGGCCGGCGCCCGTGTCGCCGCTGAGCTCGCGGACCGACTGGCCGCCTCCGGGGTGGCGGTCTGCGCCACGCTCGGCACCGACCCAGCAGTGGTCACGCCACCGGAGGTGGTGGAGATGGCGGCGCGGGCCGGGCTCAGCGAGGCCGCGCTGCGCGACGGGGTTGCCACACTGCACCGGGCCGGGGTCCGCCTGGTGGCCGGTTCGGACGCGGGCCTCGGCCCCGCGAAGCCGCACGGGATCCTGCCCGAGACGCTCGTCGAGTACGTGGCCTGCGGTATGTCCGCCACCGACGCCCTCGCCGCTGCGACCTCGGTCGGGGCCGAGGTGTGTGGCCTGGGGCGACGCAAGGGTCGGGTCCGCCCCGGGTTCGACGCCGACCTGCTGATCGTGGACGGCGACCCGACGAGCGTCATCACTGTGCTGCGCCGCCCGCTCGGTGTGTACCTCGCCGGTGACCTCGTGAGATGAGGGTGTCGCCGGGTCAGGACGAGCGGAGCTGCTCGCGGACCCAGGCCCGGTCGGGGTTCACGACAGCCTGATCGCCGAGCACGACGGTGGGCACTGTCTCGTTGCCGCCGGCTACCGCCCGGACGGCGGCGGCAGCGGCCGGGTCGCGCCAGATGTCCACCCAGTGCGCCCGCCGGGCGAGCCGGCCGAGGGAGAACCGGAGCCGTAGGCAGTAGTGACAGCCGGGACGCCAGTACACGATCGGCCGGCCGTCCACCGCACTGGCCCCTTGCGCCTCGGCGGCGCCCGTCGAGCGGGGGAAGGCCCACGGCGACAGCAGCAGCGCCAACGCCAGGAAGACCAGCAACTCGACGCCGCCGACGACGGGCAGACCGTCGGCCAGTTGCGTCACCGCCACCAGCACGCCGAACGCCGCCATCAGGATCGCCAGAGCCCACCGTCGCAGCACGCCGAGGACCCTACCTCCAGGTACGCGATGGCCGCTGTTCCGGCCAGGTGGGCGACCACAACACCTTGACAGGCATCGATGTTAACGCCAACATGAACTCCGCCACCTGATTGCAACGCCACCGTCACATTCCCAGCCCTTCGCGCCTCTCCCCCGGTCCTGCCCGACGTCGCCGCGTGGCGTCGACCGGATCGGCTACGGGATCGCCGCGGTTCTACCGGTGCTGGTCAATGGCCGTTCCCAAGCTCGCGGAGGACAGATGCCGCTGCCATCCCCTCGAACCGACCCGACCATTCGTCGGGCCGTCCGCCGGGGGCCTGCCGGCCACGGTGTCCCTAGGCGTCTGCGGTCGACGCTGGCCGCGGTGTTGGTGGTGCTGGCCGTTTCGGCCGGCCTGCCCGTGGCGGCGCAGGCCGCACCGGCCGTCAGCTACACCAACCCGTTGGTGAACCAGCGGGCCGACCCGCACATCTTCCGGCACACCGACGGCTACTACTACCTGACCGCGACGGTGCCGCAGTACGACCGGATCGTGCTGCGCCGCGCGACCACCCTGCAAGGGTTGGCGACGGCGGCGGAGACGACGATCTGGAGCCGCCACACCAGTGGAGAGATGGGCGCCCACATCTGGGCCCCGGAGATCCACTTCATAAACAACCGGTGGTACGTCTACTTCGCCGCGGGCCGCACCGACGACGTGTGGCGCATCCGGATGTACGTGCTGGAGAACGCCAACGCGAATCCGCTGACCGGTTCGTGGACGGAACGCGGCCGAATCACGACACCCTGGGACACCTTCAGCCTGGACGCCTCGACCTTCGTCGCCAACGGGGTGCGCTATCTGACCTGGGCCCAGCAGGAACCGGCGATCGGAAACAACTCCAACGTCTATCTCGCCCGGATGGGCGCCAACCCGTGGCAGATCACCGGCACCGTGACTCGACTCGTCGTGCCGACGTACGACTGGGAGACCCGCGGCTACCGGGTTGCCGAGGGACCGGCGGTGATCCAACGAAACGGCCGGATCTTCCTGACCTACTCGGCCAGCGCCACGGACGCCAACTACTGCCTCGGGATGCTGAGCGCCTCCGCCGGCGCGAACCTGCTCGACGCTGGCTCCTGGAGCAAGAGCCCCAGCCCGGTGTTCGCCAGCAACGCGGCCACCAGTCAGTACGGCCCCGGCCACAACTCGTTCACCGTCTCCGAGGACGGGCAGAGCGACATCCTCGTCTACCACGACCGGAACTACCGCGACATCACCGGTGATCCGCTCAACGACCCGAACCGACGCACCCGGCTGCAGAAGGTGTACTGGAACGCCGACGGGACCCCGAACTTCGGCATCCCGGTGCCCGACGGGGCCACACCGGTGCGGCTGCGATCCCATGACCAGGCCAGCAGCTACATCCGGCACTACGACTACCGGGCCCGCATCGAGCCGAACGTGACCAACCTTGCCGACTCCCAGTTCCGCATCGTCACCGGCCTCGCCGGCGGCGGTTCGGTGTCGCTGGAGTCGACGAACTTCCCCGGTTACTACCTACGCCACCGGGGCTACGCCCTGTACGTGGAGAAGAACGACGGCTCGGCGCTGTTCGGCGGCGACGCGAGCTTCCGTCGTCAGGCCGGCCTCGCCGACAGCGCCGGGATCTCCCTGGAGTCGCAGAACTTCCCGGGCCGCCACGTGCGCCACCGCGACGGTCTGCTCTACATCGAGGCGGTCGGTTCGAGCGCCGAACGCGCCTCGGCCACCTTCCACCTGGAGTAGGTGCCAGCGGTCGTCGACACCCGTCCCGGTACGCCCGGAGCCCATTGCAGCCAGGAGGAGCGATGCCCTTCACCAGCACGAGAAGACCGTCCGGCGGTCTGTCGATCCGTCGCGGCCGGCGGACGGGCCTGGTGCTCGCCATGATCATCACGCTGGTCGGCGCGGCCGGTGCCGCTCTGGTCGGCGCACCGCCGGCAGCGGCGGCGAGCATCGACACCAACGCCTACTACGTCCTGGTCAACCGGTACAGCGGCAAGGTCCTCGACGTCCGGGACACCTCGACGGCGGACGGCGCGGTGATCCAGCAGTGGTCCCGTAACGACGGCGCGTGGCAACAGTTCCAGTTCGTCTCCTCCGGCAGCGGCTACTACCGCCTCAAAGCCCGGCACAGCGGCAAGGTCGTCGACCTCTGGGAGTGGAACACCGCCGACGGCGCCGAGTACCGCCAGTGGTCCGATGCCAACGGCGCCAACCAGCAGTTCCAGGTCCTCGACTCCGACAGCGGTTACGTCCGGCTGATCAACCGCCACTCGGCCAAGGCACTTGAGGTCTGGGAGCGGTCCACCGCCGACGGCGGCCGGATTAGTCAGTACGCCGACCTCAACGGCCCGAACCAGCAGTGGCAGTTGGTCGCGGTAGGCGGCGGAGGCACCGGCTGTGGCAGCGGGTCGACCAACGCCGAGGCCGTGCTGAGCGGGAGCACCTGGACGGCCCGTAACGGCTCGTCGACTGTCTACTCGGGTTCGGACATGCTGTCGGCGATGCAGGCGGCGGTCAACTCGCTCTCGGCGGGCCGTACGTCGAAGCAGCGGGTGGTGGTGCGCGGCTCCGGCTCGATGAGCGCGGGCTCGCGGTTGTCGCTGCCGTCGTACACGACCCTGGCCGTGTGCGGCACGATCAACGCGACCGGGTCGGGCTCGGGCGACCAGGCGCCGGTGTACTCGCGGGGAACCACTGACGTCGAGGTGCAGAACCTCACGCTGACCGGTTCGCCGTTGTACGGGATCTTCATGCGCAACGTGAACAACCTGACTCTCGGGCAGATCGACATGCGGCTCTCCGCCGGTCTGGGCGTCCGCATCGACAACCACGGCGGAGATCGAGCGGTCAAGGTGCGCAACGTCCGCATCGACAACGTGTACGTGTCGGGAACCGGTACCCACGGGGTGGAGACGTACGGCGTGGACGGTCTGACGATCGGCACTGTCACGGCCCGGAACACCCGGGACTCCGGGCTGCTGCTCAACGACACGATCAACGCCACGGTGGGCACTGTCGACGCGCAGGGCGCCGGGGCCGGAACCGGGTACGCGGCGTTCCGGATGGCCAACCGCAACGGCCGGGTGGGCAACTCGTACCCGACGAACATCCGGGTCGGCACCGTGCTCGCGTCCGGCGGTGGTCGGGGGATCTTCTGCGTGTCCGAGTCCGGCGGCGCGGTCATCGACCGGGTGACGATCTCGAACACGGGGAACAACGCGATCCTGGTGGAGAACTGCTACAACGTCGTGATCGCCGGGGTGTCCGGGACGGTGACGGGCGGTGGTGAGGTACGGATCGCGGCCCGGAGCGAGTTCCCGATCTCCTCTGGCATCCGTTTCCAGAACCTGACAGTCAGCGGCACCAACATCACCCAGAGCCCCTGCGGTGGGGCGAACAACACGATCAGCAACGTCACGCGGATCAATTCGACGCTGACGTGGTGCTGACCCGGTGAGGAGCGGCCGCCCGGGTTCGGGCGGCCGCTCTCCGCCGGATCGCGGCGCTGGTACGTCGCCCGGACCGGTCGCGGGGTTTCACCGGCTGGCGCTTCCGGGTAGCGATGGCCCATGAACCGCAATCTCGTCAAGGCCCTGCAGGTCGCGTGGGAGCTGCCGGAGTTCCGCACCGGGGTGCGACACGTCGTCGATCTCGAGGAGATCGCGGGGCTGCTGGCGACGCTGTCCGTCCCGGACCATGACCACGAGGTGGAGCGCAGCCTACTGAGCCTGCTGCGGTCCGCCCTGGACACTGTCGAGATTCGGGAAGCGGTGTTGCTGCTGCTGGAGCAGGACGAGGTACGCAGACCGCTGGTCGCGGCGGCGGTGGAGCCGCTCGCGGACCGGCCGGGTCAGGCTGCCGCCATCACGTCGGCGGCCGAGGACCCTGTGGTGCGGCGTGAGGTGCGGGCTGTGCTGGCCAGCGCCAAGGTGCGCGAGCTGATCTGGCAGGCGATCGAGAACCAGATGAGCGACAACCGGTTCGGCCTGATCCGCCGGGCGGTGGTGCTGTTCGTGTGGCACCCGCGCGTTCGACGCCTCGCGTGGGCGGTGCGCCGGCACGGCGTGTTGCGCGAGCTACGCCG
Organism: Micromonospora sp. NBC_00330; assembly: GCF_036136635.1. Lineage (NCBI taxonomy): Bacteria > Bacillati > Actinomycetota > Actinomycetes > Micromonosporales > Micromonosporaceae > Micromonospora > Micromonospora sp. NBC_00330. The sequence goes on along the minus strand of NZ_CP108012.1, from coordinate 1,399,348 downwards.
GTAGCAGTGATCCAGCCCAGTCGATGTCGGAGGCGTAACAATTCTGTTAGCGTTAACAGTTGCGACGATCTATCAGAGCCGGATCGGTCGTCGAACCACGGTGAACCCCGTGACAAGCGCAGCAGACCGGTGCCGACCGGGCCAACGGGACCGAGCAGGCGCGCACCACCACCCAGGAGGACACGACAATGACGCAAGATCAGAATGAGCAGGTGACCGGCGAACGGAAACGGCTGACCCGGCGCACCGTGCTGACGACGATGGGGGCCGTACCGGTCGCAGCGGTCGCGACGGTCGTGGGGGCCACCGAAGCCGTTGCCGCACCGGCGAGCATCAACCCGTCCGCAACACGGCAGACGATCCGAGGCTTCGGCGCCATGGCCCACGCGGCCTGGATCGGCGACCTGACCGCCGCCCAGCGGGACACGGCATTCGGCACCGGTGAAGGTCGGCTGGGGTTCTCCCTGCTGAGGATCCCTGTCAACGAGAACCAGGCGGACTGGAGCCGCGACCTGGCGACCGCGCAGCGCGCTGTCGCGCTCGGCGCCACCGTCTTCGCGTCGCCGTGGAACCCGCCGGCCAGCATGATCGAGACCTTCACCCGCGGCAACCAGACCAACGCGAGGCGACTCCGATACAGCTCGTACGGCGCCTACGCCACGCACCTGAACGACTTCACCACCCACATGCGCAACAACGGGGTGAACCTGTACGGCATATCGGTGCAGAACGAGCCGGACTACGCGGCCGAGTGGACGTGGTGGACCTCCTCCGAGATGCTCCGGTTCCTGCGGGAGAACGCCGGCTCGATCAGCACCAGGGTCATCGCGCCGGAGTCCTTCCAGTACGTGAAGTCCGTGTCGGACCCGATCCTCAACGACTCCGCGGCGCTCGCCAACGTCGACATCATCGGCGCCCACCTCTACGGCACGTCGTACGCGAACTTCGCCTACCCCCTCTTCAAGCAGAGGGGTGCGGGCAAGGAACTCTGGATGACGGAGGTCTACTACCCCAACAGCAACACCAATTCGGGTGACGCCTGGCCCGAGGCGCTCGACGTGGGCGAACACGTGCACCGGGCCATGGTGGACGCGGAGTTCCAGGCGTACGTCTGGTGGTATCTCCGGCGCAGTTACGGTCCCATGCGCGAGGACGGCCAGATCAGCAAGCGCGGCGCCATGATGGCGCACTTCGCCAGGTTCGTCCGACCCGGATACGTACGGATCGACGCGACGGCGAATCCCGCGTCGAACGTCTACGTCTCGGCGTACCGGGGTGGCGACACCGTCGTCATCGTCGCCATCAACAAGAACACCTCGTCGGTGAGCCAGCAGTTCACACTGTCCAACGCCACCGCGTCCGGCAGTGTCTCGAACTGGCTGACCGACGGGAGCAGGACCGTCGCGCCCCAGGGTGCGCTCAGCATGTCGAACGGCTCGCTCACCGTCACCCTTCCCGCCCGAAGCGTGATGACCTTCGTGACCAATGTGAGCGGCACCAGCAGCCCCGAGGGCACCTACAAGTTGGTGAACGTCGACACCGGCCTGGTTCTCGGCGTACAGAACATGTCCACCGCCGACGGTGGTCTGGCCGTGGTCTGGAGTGACAGCGGCACCGCCGACCACAACTGGGTCCGGGTCACCGACGGCAGCGCGTTCCGGTTCCGCAACGTCAACAGCGGCAAGGTCCTCGGCGTCGAGAACATGTCGACCGCCGACAACGCCCGCGTCCTGCAGTGGAGCGACAACGGCACCGCCGACCACCGCTGGACCCTGGTGGCCAACAGCGACGGCTCCTACCGGATCCGCAACGTCAACAGCGGCAAGGTCCTCGCCATCCTCAACGGGTCCAGCACCTTGGGCACCCAGGCCGTCCAGTACGCCGACAACGGCAGCACCAGGAACAACTGGCGCCTGACCCAGGTCGGCTGAGCGTCAGCGGCTCCGGGTCGACCTCACCCGGTCGGCCCGGAGCCGAACTCCCGCGTCGCTCGGCGGCGGAATCACCGACGGCGGCGGGCCATCCACTGCCAGATGTGGGTGCCGTCGAGGCTCGGGTCGTTGCGGGCCACGTAGATCCAGGACCAGTGACCGGGGAACTGGTAGCCGTTCCAGACGACGTGGTCGTACAGGCTGATCAGCGATCCCGGGATGAGGTCGTGGGCGTGGATCGTGTTGGTCTCGGGTGGCACCGTGTCGTCGTCGCGCGAGGTGACCAGCCAGGTCGGGGTCCGAATCCTCGCCAACTCCGCGTCGGTGATCAGCGGCGGGCCCTCCCCGCTGAGCGGCTCGACGACACCGCAGATCGGCACCGAGGCCGCGAACAGGTCGGGGTAGGTCGAGGTCATCTCCAGGGACATGTAGCCGCCGTTGCTGCAGCCGACCACGTAGATCCGGTCCGGGTCGACACGCTTGCGGCGTACGAGGTCCTGAACGATCTCGCGGATCAGCGGGGCGAACCGGGGGCCGTCCTCCATCCAGTAGGAGGTGCTCTGCGGAGCGACGACGTACGCGCCGGAGAAGATCCGCTGGGCCTGCGGGGTGGCGAAGCCGAGCGCTCCCCGGTTGGCGCGCAGCGTGGTCTCGTTGTCGTAGTAGTCGTCCGGCAGCGAGGCGCCCTCGCCGCCACCGTGCAGCCAGACGATCAGCGGCCGCCGGCCGTGCCGGGGCGAGTGGTCGGGCGAGTACAGCCGGTACTTCATACCCGAGCCCGAGACGTGGTAGCTGAAGGCGTCCACCTCGGGGTTCGACAGCCCTGCCTGCACGAAGCGGCTGATGGTCACCGGCGAGCCGTGCCGGCGGACGATCGGGGTGTTCTGGGTGATGGTGTAGACGAGGTCCAGCTGGACGTTGCGGCCCCTGCTCAGGATGTAGCCGAGGGTGCCACCGCCGGGTTGACCTTCGGCGTGGCTCAACTCCAGCACGATGTTGCCGTGCCGGTCGAGTCGGGCCGCGGTCACCGTGCGGTCCAGGTCGTACTCGCTGAAGATCTGGTCACCGGGAGCGACAGGGATCGGGCTGGTGGCCTTGGCGTGCACTGTGAACGTGCCGGGGGTCAGCCCGGCCGGGTCGATCGACCCGAGCCGGCGGGTGTCGAGGGTGACCGAGGTGACCTGCTCACCGCCGTCGAGCGTTCTCGCGTCGAGGGTGAAGCTCACGCTGGTGGGATGGTGTCCACCGGCGTGGGCGGCGGCGCCGGGCAGGGCCAGGCCGATGGCGGCACCGGCCCCACCGGCCAGGACGGTGCGGCGAGTGACAGACGTGGACATGCGGGGCCCCCGTACCTAGCGACGTAGAAGTTCATCGATGACACCTCAACGTAACGCCGCGGTGATCCGCTGGCAACCGGTGCCAGCACGAGTGATCAGGGCGCCCCGCGCCCTCGGAGCTACGCGGAAGACGCCCTGATCGTCACGGGAGGAACGCCGCCCGCACAGTCAGCTCAGGCGCTGGAACACGGAGAACGGGTAGACCCAGGCGGGGTTGAAGATGAGGCCCAACCGGTGCAGGTACCGCTGGCAGGCGCTCGGCTGCGCCGGGTCGGGGCAGAACGTCACCCACAGCTCCGAGTACCCGTCCTTTTCGGTCGGGCTGTAGCTGACGACCTGGTCCCGCACGACGAACTGCATCGAGGTCAGTCGGGGGTCCTGCACGTCGTTGGGGAAGGAGAGGGACGTGTCCAGGCCGTACAGCACGATCTCGTTGGAGAACAGGCAGACGCTCGCCTGGAAGTACAGCTCGTAGATGGTGGTGTAGGTCGCCGTCTCGTAGACCTGCTCGGAGACCTCCTCGCGGTAGCAGGGGGTGCCCGGCGGGAACGCTGGTGGAGTGGGCACCGGGATCGCGTTGGTGGTGATGTCACCGGTGGTGCGGGCCGAGCCGCCCGACGACGTCGCGCGCAGGCCGCCGTCGGAACAGGCCGCCTTCGTCTTGCAGATGGCCGTTCCGGGTGCCGCCGACGCGGCCGCCGCCGGGACGGTGAGCGTCGCCGCGAGCACGGTCAGGGCCAGGACCAGAGGCTTGAGATGTACGGACACGTAACCTCCAATGGTTCGATCAGTGCGCTCTGCACCCGAGCAGAATCGCCGATCGGGCCGGGCCTCTGGCCGGGATTCCGTACACCGCCGTACACTGACGAACGTCTATTTTGGCGGCGGGGGGCAGGACGCTGGATGCTGCGACGGCGCACACGTCCGACGACCTTGCCGGGTTGTTGCGGGCGTTGCGACGCAGGCACGCACGCCAACAGGGCGACAGCGAGCTGACCTATCGCGAGCTTGCAGCCCGCACCGGCTGGTCGCACACCGCGATCGCGGAATACCTCACCGGAAAGACGCTGCCGCCCACCGACCGGCTCGACGCCCTGGTCCGGCTCCTCGGTGCCACGCCCGCCGAGCAGGGCGCGTTGGCCACCGCCCGGGACCGGATCGAGGAGAGCCGCCGCCGCGCGCCACGCGCACCCGCCCGGATGGTGCCCCGGCAGTTGCCCGCCGACGTCGCCAGCCTCGCTGGGCGCGACGACGAGTTGGCCCAACTCGACAAGTTCGTCGCCGCGCCCACCGCCGTCGTGGTCGCCGCCATCTCGGGCACCGCCGGAGTGGGTAAGACGGCCCTGGCCGTACACTGGGCGCATCGCGTCGCCGACCGGTTCGACGACGGTCAGCTCTACGTGAACCTGCGCGGCTTCGACCCTCGCGGGCAGGCGCTGAGCGCGGCGAAGGCGCTGCACAGCTTCCTGGACGCGCTCGGAGTGCCGGCAGCCCGGGTGCCCGCCGACCTCGACGCCCAGGCCGCCCTCTACCGCAGCGCGCTGGCCGGCAAACGGGTCCTGATCGTGCTCGACAACGCCCGGGACGCCGAACAGGTCCGTCCGTTGCTGCCCGGCACACCCACCACAGTGGTGCTGGTGACGAGCCGCAACCAGCTCACCTCTCTGGTCAGCCTCGACAGAGCGCACCCACTGCCGCTCGGCCTGCTCAGCCGCGCCGCGGCCAGTCATCTGCTCACCAACCGGCTCGGCGCCGAACGGGTGGCCGCCGAGCCCGATGCCGCCGAGGCGATCACCGCCGCCTGCGCCCGGCTACCGCTCGCGTTGAGCATCGCCGCCGCCAGAGCCCAGCAGTCCGGCTTCCCGCTGGCCGTCCTCGCGACCGAACTGGGGACGGCCGGTCGGCGATTCGGCGTGCTGGATGCAGGTGACGCGGTCGGTGAGGTACGGGCCGTGTTCTCCTGGTCGTACACCGCGCTCACCCCGCCGGCGGCCCACCTGTTCCGGCTGCTGGGCCTTCACCCCGGCCCGGACATCACGGTGGCCGCGGCGGCGAGCCTGGCCGGTCTTCCGGCGGAAGGAACCCGCCGGTCGCTGACCGAGCTGACCCGCGCGAACCTGCTCGCCGAGTACCGGCCCGGCCGGTTCACGGCGCACGACCTGTTGCGGGCGTACGCCGCCGAACTCAGCGACGGCACCGATACCGAGCCGGACCGTCGGGCCGCCACCACTCGGCTTCTCGACCACTACACCCACACCACCCACACCGCCGACGCCCTGCTGCGCCCGTACAGCGACCCGGTCGACCACCTCGCGACGCCGCCCGCTGACGGCGTGCATCCTGAGCGACCCACCACCCACGCGGAGGCGATGGCCTGGTTGGCTGCGGAACACCCGGTCCTGCTCGCCGCGCTCCGGCACGCCGCCAGCGCCGGATTCGACGCGCACACCTGGCGGCTGGGACGGGCCCTCGACACGTTCCTCGACCGGCAGGGGCACTGGCACGACCGTGTCGAGACCTGCCGCGCGGCCCTGCTCGCCGCCGAGCGCCTCGGCGATCCGATCGCACAGGCGGTCGCGCACCGCTTCCTCGCCGGCGCCCACACCGTCGTCAACCAGTACGCCGACGCGCTGGGCCACCTCGAACAGGCCCTCGACCTGTACGTCCGCGCTGGGGACACCGAGGGCGAGGCGCGTACGCACCAGAACCTCGCGTCGCTGTGGGACCGGCAGGGCGAGCCCCGGAAGGCCCTTGAGCACTCGAAGCGGACCCTTGTGCTGGCCGAGGCCGCTGGCCATCGCCGGGCCCAGGCCGACGCGCTCAACGCGGTCGGCTGGTGCCTTGCCCAGCTCGGCGAGCACCTCGGGGCGTTGGCGTACTGCGAGCAGGCACTCGAACTCCTCCAACAGCTCGACGACAGCGCCGGTGAGGCCGCCACCTGGGACAGCCTCGGCTTCGCACACCATCACCTCGGCCAGTACGGGCGGGCCGTGGAGTGCTACGAACGCACGCTTGGGCTGACGCGCGACCTCGGGGACCGCTGGGGCGAGGCGGACACTCTCAGCCGGCTCGGTGACACCCGCCACGCCCTCGGCGACCCCGTTTCCGGCCGGGCCGACTGGCAGCGGGCACTGGACATCTTCACGGCCCTCGACCATCCGGACGCCGCCGCCGTCCGCGCCAAGCTCCAGCTCAAGTAGTCGAGCCCTTCCGCCCAGAGACCGGCCACCCGGGTCGTACTTTGGGACGATCTGGAGTCGCACCACCGTTCGTACGATGAGTGCCATGCACCCTCGCCTGCACGCGGTGTCGACCGAGCCGCGTGTCTCCCCCGCCCCGTCGCGGACGTGGCGCGACTGGGCACTGATCGCCGCCCTCGCGCCGGCGATCGTGGTGGAAGGAATCTTCCGACCCGATCTGCCCTGGCGGGTGGGCTGCGTCGTGGTGGCGCTCGCGCTGCTGTCCACGCTCCTGTGGCGACGTACGGCACCGCTCGCGATGGTGGTGATTGCTTTCGGTTGCACGACGGTCGCCCCGTTCGTGCTACCCGGCGATCCCTGCCAGCTGTTCACTGCGAGCTTCCTGGTCCTCCTGGTCTACGCGCTGTTCCGCTGGGGCTCCGGCCGGGAAGCCGTGCTCGGTTCGTTCTTCGTGGTGGCCAAGGTGACAGCCGCCGGCCTGGTCGGCTCGATCGACGGTGGTGAGCTGGTCGCCGGCTTCGCGGTGATGTTCGCCGCCGCCACGCTGGGTGTCGCCATCCGCTTCCGCGCCGCCACCCGGCTGCGCGAGTTCGATCGGGTGAAGCTGTTGGAGCGTGAACGGCTCGCCCGCGACCTGCACGACACGGTTGCCCACCACGTGTCGGCGATGGCGATCCGCGCCCAGGCCGGCATCGCCGCGTCGGCGACCCAGCCCGATGCCGCCGTCGAGGCGCTGCGCACCATCGAGGCCGAGGCGTCCCGTGCGCTTGCCGAGATGCGCGCGATGGTCCGCGTCCTGCGCCGCAACGAGCCCGCCGACCTGGCGCCCAACCCGCAGGTCGCCGACATCGGGCGGCTCGCCGGCCAGTTCCGCACCGGTCCGACCGTCGACGTGGAGCTGCGCGGCGACCTCGACGACCTTCCGCCCACTGTCGGCTCCGCGCTCTACCGCCTAGCCCAGGAGTCGGTCACCAATGCCCGTCGCCACGCGCGCCACGCCACCCGCATCGAGGTCAGCGTCGCGGCCGATGACACGTCCGTGCGTTTGCGGGTCAGCGACGATGGCGAGGCCGGCGCCGCTCGTCCGACCGGCTCGGCCGGTTTCGGCCTGACGGGCATGATGGAGCGCGCCGACCTGCTCGGCGGCACCTTCGAGGCCGGCCCCGATCCCGACAGTGGATGGACCGTCACGGCCGTGCTTCCGCGCGAGGGGGTCGGCGCGTGACGGTTCGCGTGCTCGTGGCGGACGACCAGGAGATCGTCCGTACCGGCCTCACCATCATCCTGAACACGCAGCCCGGCATCGAGGTCGTCGGTGGGGCCGGCGACGGCCGCCAGGCGGTCGAACTCGCCCGGCGGCTCCGCCCCGACGTGTGCCTGTTCGACATTCGGATGCCGGGCATGGACGGCATCGAGGCCACCCGGGCGCTCGCCGGGCCAACGGTCCCGGAGCCGCTCGCGGTGGTCGTCATCACGACCTTCGACCTCGACGAGTACGTGTACGCGGCGCTGCGGGCGGGCGCCCGCGGCTTCCTGCTCAAGGAGGCCGGCCCCGACCTGCTCAGCCAGGCCGTGCACGCCGCCGCCAACGGGGACGCGCTGATCGCGCCGAGCGTCACCACGCGGCTGCTGAAGGCGTTCGCCGACGCGGATCCGGCCGCACCGCGCACGCAGCCCGTCGAGGCGCTCACCGACCGGGAGGAGCAGGTTCTGGTCGCCGTGGCGCGGGGACGCACCAACCAGGAGATCGCCGACGAGCTCTACATCACGTTGAGCACGGTCAAGTCGCACGTCACCAGCCTGATGACCAAGCTGGGGGTGCGTAACCGGGTCGAGGTGGCGATGTGGGCGTACGAGACCAACCGCCGCCGACGGCACTAGTGACCGACGGAAGTACGACGACGGTGCCCGACCATGGGTCGACCCGATCGCGGCCCTTGTGCCGATGAGCGGCGGCGGGTGCGGCGTCCACCATCGGTGGCATGACGATGCGCGAGTGGCGGCTACCGGCCGCGTTGATCCTGCTGGGCCTGATACCGATGCTCGCCGGCGCCGGACGCCTGACCGAGCTGGGCAGCGGACCGGACGTCACCCCGACCAACGCGCGCTTCGTCGCCGATCCGCTGCCGGTGGTGCTGCACATCGTCGGCGCGGTGGTCTACACGATCCTCGGCGCGTTCCAGTTCGTGCCCCGTCTGCGCCGCTACTCTTGGCACCGCCGTGCCGGCCGCGCGCTCGTCCCCTGCGGGCTGACGGTCGCCTTCACCGGCCTGTGGATGGCCGTCGCGTACGACCTGCCGGCCCATGACAACGGCCTGCTCGCCGGCATGCGACTCGTCTTCGGCTCGGCCATGGCCGGCGCGATCCTGCTCGGCCTCGCCGCCGTGCTACGCCGGGACATCGCCCGGCACCGCAGGTGGATGGCGCGCGGCTACGCGATCGGCCTCGGCGCCGGCACCCAGGCGTTCACCCACGCGCCGTACCTCATCGCGACGGGCGAACAGCCCGACGGGAACCTGAGGGCCGGCCTGGTGGTCGCCGGCTGGTTGATCAACCTTGCGGTGGCCGAGTGGTACCTGCGGCATCCGGCTCGGGTCGTCACCGCGGTGGCCGTGCGCCGAAAGACCGAGCGGCAAAAAGGCTGAGGATCTGCCGGCACTCTCTCGCACCCGGCGGTGTGGCTGCCGTGCCAGCTGGCACGGCAGCCACACCCGGATGTCACCTGTTCTGCTTCTCCTGGCACGGCACGCAGAAGCGAGCGTGCGGGAGGATTTCGAGCCGCTCGGCCGGGATGCTCTGGCCGCACCTGTGGCAGGCACCGTAGGTGCCGTCGCTGATCCGGTTCAGCGCACCGGTGATCTGCTCGATGTTCTGGCGGGTGGCCAGCAGCAGCGCGGCCTGGTTGTGGGCCTCGCCGGGGTCGCCGGTGTCCGCGTTGAGCTCGGTCAGTTCCCGCAGCCGAGCCGTCTGGGTGGCGAAGTCGTCCGCCAGGGACGCTCGCAGGTCAGCCAGCCAACTCTGGTCGAGAGTAGGACGATGATCGACGCTCATGATCTGCCTTTCAAGGGGAATGGGCGGGAAAAACAAAAAGGGCCGAAGCTTGGATAGCTTCGCCCTGGCGGTCGTTCTGGGTATGCAACGACTCCGCAGGTGGGCCTCGGCCGGTTCGCATCGGGCACGACGTTGTGTGCGTGGGCGCGGTGTGCGGCGAGCGGACAACCGGCACCCGCATGTCGGCCTTGGGACGGGTCGCCGTCGGCACGCGCACAGCACCGCCCACCGCCACCTCGGTGGCGGCGGGCGAGCGGAAGGTCACCGGCGGCATGCCCCCACCATAGAGCCGGGTTGCCCTAATGCCAACGTTCGCGGTGGGGCCTCGTTCCGACCAGGAACTGTCACTTTTTGCCGCAATAGGGCCGTTGCCCGAACTCGGTCGCCGCCGTCCGGTTCTCCGTCGGCAACGCAACGAAGCTCACCGGTGTCGCCGGTTGGTCAGCTCGGGGTGAGCAGGCAGAACTCGTTGCCCTCCGGGTCGGCGAGCACCCGCCACGGGACGTCCTGCCCCAGGTCGATGGGGGTCGCGCCGAGACTCCGCAGCCTGGCCGCCTCGACCTCCGGGTCGTCACCGGGGTACGGACGGACGTCGAGGTGGACGCGGTTCCACACGCTCTTCACGTCAGGGGTACGGACGAACTCCAGGTAGGGGCCGACGCCCTTTGCGGAGCGCAGTCTCGCACCCTGATCGGTCACCTCGTGCACTGTCCAATCCGTGGCCTCGCTCCAGAACGCGGCCATGGCTCGCGGATCAGCGCAGTCGACCACTACGGCGGCGATCGGTCCGGTGTCCCGGTAGAGCGCCCTGGGCTCCAGCACGCAGAACTCGTTGCCCTCCGGGTCGGCCATGACCGTCCACGGCACGTCACCCTGGCCCACGTCGGCAACGGTGGCGCCCAGATCCGTCAGGCGGGCGACGACCTGCGCCTGGTGGGCCGCCGAGGTGGTGGCGAGGTCCACGTGCACGCGGTTCTTCACCGTCTTGGGCTCGGAGGAGACGACGAGGTCGACGCAGACAGCGACGGGGTCAGGGTAGACGACGCCCTCGGGTTCGAGGTTGGTCACGCCAGGTCCCTCACTGGAGATTTCCCAACCGAGCGCCTGCGCCCAGAAACCGCCCAGCGCGGAGTCGTTCCGAGCCTTCATGTTGATCTGCACAAGCCGTGTCGCCATGCCGCGATGCTAGTGGCCTATCGAGCCGGCGGTGGTACCCGACATGGAGTGATGGGACGGGTTCACACCGACCGCCGGCACAGCCGGTCCGCCACAACGTGTCCGGCGCCTCCACGCCTGGCGAATCGCTACCACACGTCCAGAACGGTCTCTATTCGTACGGCCAGCACCAGATCCATGCTGCCTTGACGGCCACACTGACAACTGCGCTACCGGGTGACTGCGCCAGCCGGACTACCAGCGTGGGCGTGCCGGCAAGCGGGTACTCGAACCAACGGTCGACTGTTTCGTCGTTCGTGTCATCGAGCGCGCCGGTCAGTGCCGCCTCGTCGAGATCGTCATACGCGTACCCGATGGAGGCGCTGATCTGCCGGAGCAACCGTACGACGTGTTCCTCGGTCACCCACCCCTCGACGCGCGTCACGCCGTCGCGGACTGCCTCGTTCGGCGGCTGCGGCCTGGGCGACACCAGCTGATCCGACTGCGGGTCGTACGAGTCGAGCCCGTGTGCACTGGCCAGAACAGCGAATGCGCTGAGGCCCTCCCACCCATGAGGCAGGGTCATGCCGACGAATCGATCGGCGAGACCGGTGTGGCCCCATGGCTGCCGCCAGCCCAGATCGTCGTGCCACGGGGCAATCATGTCGGCAAGGTCCGGCCAGCGGCGAAGCACCTCGGCGCGGAACGCCAGGACACGGGGATCCGGCCCGAGACCATCCGCCGATTCGTCCGCGAGCCGATCAGCCAGCTGACGAGGATCCTCCGCTGCCCCGGACGGCCAGAAGTACAGGTCGTAGCTCACGCGAGAAGCGTAAGTGGCACGTCTGGGTTCAGTAGTCCACCGTTCGTAGCCACCAAAGGCGATGTCGATGACGGCGCGGGGATCATCCGAGTTAGCTCGCCTTCCATCATCTGGTGTGCAACCACACCGTGTCCACGCCGTCACGGCACAAGCACCACTGGAGCCAGTGGCCATCTATCCGTGCTCGTCCGGGGGCTGTTCCTTGGTCAGGTGCAGCAGCCATCCCTCGCCGGTGCGGATGAGCGCGTATCGCCGGCGACCGGTGCGGCCGTGCAACGTGAACAGCATCCGGCGGTCGGTGCGATCATGCTCCTCCCAGGTGCCGATGTCGGCGATCGACTTGTCGACGTCCTCGTAGGTGAGGTGATCGAGGTCGTGGTCGGGCACGGCGATCGCGAGCCGGTTGTCGCTGGGACTGTCCGGCAGACCGCGAGGCACCGCCCACGAGCGCAGCACACCGTCTTCTTCGAGCCGCAGGTCGAAGTGCGGTCGTGGTTTGCGGTGGTGATGCAGGACGAAGGCTGGTGCCACTCCCCCATTGTCGGCGCAGGCCGGCCCTTCCGCCTGTCAATGCGGCCACCTCACGAGGCCTGGTACGTCGTCCAGTCCTCGGTCGGAGTGAGCGGAACCGGCACGGGCCGCTCCACCACCGTCGTCAGCTCGATCCGCTGGCCTTCCGTCGCGGACCGCAGCAGGCTGGTCATGGTTTCGAGTACGTGCAGTGCGAGTTCGCCGTCAGCGCGCGGGGGACGCTGATCGTCGGCCCTGACCAGGTCGATCAGACCGATGCCCCGGGAAGCCTCGGCGTAACCGGCCCGCGGTTCGAGAGCGCGCCATTCGGTGTCGCCGAGCGCGAAGAGGCGGACTTCACCGTCGAAGTAGTTCGGATCGGGTACGGCGAGGGTGCCGGCCTCGCCGTGCACCTCGATCGGCGCGGCCGTCGTCCGGACGCCGTCGAAGCTCGTCGTGATGGTGGAGAGCGCACCGTTGGTGTGCTCGAGTACGCCGGTGAGGTGGGTGTCCACCCCCACCGGGATCCGCTGGCCGGTGCGGGGGCCCGAGCCGATGACGCGCTCGGCGCGCAGGCGACTGGCGGCTCCGGTCACCGCCCGGACCGGCCCGAGCAGGTGGATGAGCGCCGAGATGTAGTACGGCCCCATGTCCAGCAGCGGGCCGCCGCCCGGGGCGTAGTAGAAGTCGGGGTTGGGATGCCAGCGTTCGTGTCCCGGAGTGACCATGACGGCCGACGCGGACATCGGGCGGCCGATGAGCCCGCCGTCGATCGCCGCCCGCGCCGTCTGCGTACCCGTACCCAGGACGGTGTCCGGCGCGCACCCGACGCGGACGCCGGCCGACGCGGCCCGATCGATGATCGAGCGGCCGTCCGAAAACGTCACGGCGAGCGGCTTTTCCCCATACACGTTCTTGCCGGCGTCGACCGTGTCCAGCGAGATGTCGGCGTGCGCCGCGGGGATGGTGAGGTTGAGCACCGTCTGCACGTCCGGGCGGGCGAGCAGGCGCTCGACGCTCATCGCCTCGGCTCCAGGAATCGTGGCCGCGACCTCGGCCGACCGGGAGGCGTCGAGGTCGGCCACCGCGACGATGTCGACCTCAGGGTGGTCCGCGAGTGTGTCCAGGTACGCGCGGGAGATGACCCCGAGACCTATGACGCCGACGCGGTGCGGGTCGCCCACACCATCCCCCTCTCGATCACGGTACGGACGTCCGCGTGCTCCAGCACGTCGAGGCTGTGTCCCGGGGTCGTCACGACGATGCGCCCGGCACCCCACTGTCGGGTCCAGATCGCCGGTGAGGTGACCGGCCGACGCCACGGATGCCAGGCCTGCGTCGGGTGGGTGGTCACGGCCAGCACGTCGATCAGGTCATCGTGCAGCACCCAGTACTGTTCGGTGACCAGGTCGAAGTCCTCGATGCCCGCAGTGATCGGGTGCTCCCGGCCGAGGTCGGTGACGCGCACGGTGTGCGGCAGGAAGTTGTCCTCCGGGCCACCGTGACGCTCACACGGCTCCCGGCCCGGATGGGTCGCGAACTGGCCGCCCACCAGATGCAGGTATTCGGATGACGCGCGGAACGAGTCGACGATGCCGCCGTGCCAGCCGGTGAAGCCCGTGCCGGCGATGACCGCCGCGCTGAGGCCTGCCACCTGGTCAGCGGTGATCTGCGACATCGTCATGCACTGCACGACGAGGTCGGTCTCGGCCATCTCGGCGGCGTCGGCGTAGATCTCCGTCGACTCCTCGACCCGTACGGCATAGCCGCTACGTTCGAGGAAGGGGAGGAACAACTCCGTCGCCTTGACCGGCTGGTGCCCCTCCCAACCGCCCCGAACCACGAGTGCTCTCCGCTGCGCCACCGTCGCTCCCTCCCACGGTCCGTCGCCACCGGGCTGGCCGCTCCCGCCCCGACGACGTGCCGCCGATGCCCGTACGTGTCGAGCACCAAAACCTTACCCGTGGTCGCCGACGAAGCCGACTGATGCGAGCTTCCGGATTCCACTGTGGTCGATCGCCGTACGACGCACCGGTTCTGGACCGCGCAGAGGTTCCGGGGCCGGTCGGGTCGCAATAGCGAGCGCCGTGGCGGGATCTGCCGATCAACCGCTACGGCGGTTACCATACTGGCGAGGGCTCTGGACCGAGCCGCGGCCGCCGAGGTGCTGACCCTTTCCATGCGGTTGAGGCGAGGCCACCTTGCCCTTCGCGCGTCGGGCAGCCCGATTCGCGGGAACGGCCGGCTGCTCGGTCTCGGTCTCGGCCGTTGTCGAGGTGTCGGCAGCCGCCGCGGGGTCGTCTTGGGCGGGTTCGGGCTCCGGCATCGGCTTCTCCTTGGATGTGGTGGGGTCCTGCGGGCCATCGACGGCCGGCGGCCGTGGACTGATCGACGCCGAGGTGCGCGCCTTGACGGTAGCGCAACGCCATGCCCAGGCGAGTGTTCCCCCGCTCCGAACGGACAGTCGTCACCTGCTGCCTGCCGGCACGGACCGAGCCCGAGGCCGCAACCGCATCGCCGCAACTGGATACTTCTTCTGGCCCGATGCGATGGGCGCCCGTGCCGAAGCTCGCCATGGTCGCGCGGCCAGAGTTACGGCCCAGTATGCGGAGGTGGGTGTTGGGCCGTCCGGAGAAGCCCGTGGACCCGACGGCGGGCCCGGTGCAACGGTTGGCGTGGCAGCTACGACAGTTGCGGGAGCACGCGGGCAACCCGAGCTATCGGCTCCTGGCTCGGCGCGCGCACTACTCGGCGAGCACGTTGGCGGACGCGGCGAAGGGTGACCGGCTGCCGTCGCTGGAGGTGACGCTCGGGTACGTCCAGGCCTGTGGCGGCGACCCGGCCGAGTGGCGGGCACGGTGGTCGGCCATCGCCGAAGCGGCGGTCGCCTCCGGCACCGCCGAGACCACCGCGCATCGCTGCCCATATCAGGGGCTGACGGCGTTCCAGCCCGAGCAGGCGGAGCTGTTCTTCGGCCGTACGGAGCTGGTCGAACGGCTGCTGACACGGGCCGATCAGCGGTGCCTGACCGCTGTGGTCGGGGCTTCCGGAAGCGGCAAGTCCTCGTTGCTGCGGGCCGGTCTGCTGGGAGCCATCACCGCCGACAGTGGGCTCGCCCAGCGGTGGCAGACGATGTTGTTGACGCCGACCGAACACCCGCTGGAGGCGTTGGCCGCCGGGGTCGCGAAGTTGACCGGCCAGGATGCAGCAGAGATCCGGAAGGACCTGGCGGTGGATGCCGCCGCGCTCGACATCGCGGTGCGCAGCACACTGGCGGGCGGCCCGCCGCAGACCCGCGTGCTGCTGGTGGTGGATCAGTTCGAGGAGGTGTTCACACTCTGCCCCGACAAGGCGGAACGCCGCCGGTTCATCGAGGCGCTGCTGGACGCCGCGCAGGGGCCCGATCGCCGCACCACGGTGGTACTCGGGGTACGCGCCGACTTCCTCGCCCACCTCATGCAGTATCCGAACCTGGCCGTCGCGCTGGACGACGACGCGCACCTCCTGGTGCGGCCGGTGAGCGCCACCGACCTGCGGGAGATCATCATTCGGCCCGCCGCCCAGGTCGGCATGGGCGTCGAAGCTGACCTGGTCAGCACGGTGCTCGCCGATGCCGCCGACGAGCCGGGCGCGTTGCCGCTCGTCTCGCACGCGCTCCTCGAGACCTGGCAACGGCGAAGCGGGGAAACTCTCACCCTGTCGGCCTATCAGGCGAGCGGCGGCGTGCGCGGGGCGATCGCCCAGACCGCCGAGCGGGCCTATGGCGACTTCGGGGCAGCCGAGCGACAAGCCGCCCGCAGGATCTTCCTGCGGCTCACCGCATTGGGCGACGGTACCGAGGACACCCGGCGGCCCATCATGCGTACCGAACTCGACGGCATCGCCGACGAGGCGGTCACCGCCCGAGTTCTGGACCAGCTGGCCGAATCCCGTCTGGTGGTCATGGGCGACGGCACGGTGGAGGTGGCCCATGAGGCGCTCATCCGGGCCTGGCCGCGGCTACACCGATGGCTGACCGATGATCGGGCAAACCTGCTGATCCACCGGCGACTCACCGAAGCCGCGCACACCTGGGCGACGCTCGATCGTGATGCCGGAGCCCTGTATCGGGGGACCCAACTCCTGGGCGCGCAGGCCCTGGCCGACGACCGTCCGGAGGAGCTCAACGAACTCGAAAGCGCCTTCCTGCTCGCCAGCTCCGCTCTCGCCGAGTCCGAGCAGAACGCCGGCCGGCGTCAGGCCCGCCTGTTCAAGCGTTTCGTCGCAGGCATATCCACCCTGCTCGTACTCGCCCTGCTGGGCGGCGGCGTCGCCATACGACAACGTCAGGACGCCCGCCGACAGCAGGTGGCCACGCTCTCCAGCGAGCTGTCGCTGCAAGCCCGATCCTTGCTCGCCACCGATCCCGATCTGGCCGGCCTGCTGGCCGTCGAGGCCGACCACCTCAACTCGAACACCGAGACCCAGGGCAGCGTGCTCAGCGCGGCGGCCGCGCCCCGCCGCATCGAACTCAACGTCGGTGGGCCGTCCATCTACACGGTCGCGTTCAACCCGGACCATTCCCTGTTGGCCTCCGCGGCCGGTGACGGCACCATCGGATTGTGGGACCCGGCACGTGGCGAGCGGATCGCCACCCTCTCGGGCCACACGGGTCGGACCGCCGACCTGGCCTTCGCCGACCACGGAAGGCTGCTCGCCTCCGTCGGGATCGACAAGTCCATCATCATCTGGGACGTGGCGACGCGCCAACAGAAGACCCGGTTGACGGAGAACAGCCTCGGGTCGGGCATGGCCTTCAGTCCCGACGGGACCACGCTCGCCGTCGGCCTCACCAGCGGTCCCGGCAACGGCACGAATGCCGGCCGTGCCGGCGACATCGCCCTCTACGATCTGCGGACCACAACTCGCACAGTGCTCCGCGAGCACCGGAGTCCGGTCAGGTCGCTCACGTTCAGCCACGACGGCGCGATCCTCGTCTCCAGCGACGGGGTGGAGCACCCTGCCGCTTGGCGTGTGGCGACCGGCACGGTGTTCGCCAGACTGCCCGCCCAGCATGTCTTCTCGGTCGCCTTCGGTCCCTCGGGGTACGTCCTCGCGGGTTCCGCCGACGACCGCGGGGTGTACCTGTGGGATCTTGCCGGCGGTCAGCCGGTCCGCCTTCCGCCGTTACCGCTGGCCGGCCGCTACGCATGGACCATCTCCGCGCCTACCGACAGCAAGCTCGCCGTGGCTGACGAGAACGGCGCGATCACCATTTGGGACGTGCGACGCCGCGAGTCCCTGCAGACCTTCCAGGACCGCGGCCGCACCGAAACGGTGTCCGTCGCACTGAGCCGGGACGGGGCGATGCTCGCCTCGGCGGGCTTCAACGGAACCATCGTGCTCCACAATCTGAAGGACGCCCCGTTCAGCGGTTTCGCGGCGCAGGTCAAGGACCTGAAGATCAGCCCGGACGGAACCCGTGTCGCCTCGGCGGGCAGCGACGGCACAGTGCGCCTCTGGGACACCGACGGTGAACAAGTGGCCGTCCTCGCCGGGCACGCTGACGAGGTGCAGGCCGTCGCGTTCAGCCCCGACGGGCTCCGGCTCGCCGCCGTGACCCGGAACAACATCATCACGATCTGGGATCTCCAACGCCGACGACACGCCACACGACCGATCGTGTCCAAGGGAATCGGTGCGTCCACCGACGTCGCCTTCGATCCTGGTGGTCGTCTCGTCGCAGCCGCCACGCTCGGCCCCTTCGTCTGGGACGTCGGCGATATCCACAACCCGACCGACATCACAGCCAGGTTCCCGGCGCAGATCGTCACGTCGCTGGCCTTCACCCCGGACGGCCGCCGTCTCCTGGGCGCGAGCGTGGGCGGCTTCGTCAACACGTGGGACGTCACCACCGGCAAACTTCTCGGCCGAGTGAAGAGCCAGCAGGGCACAGTGCAGGACCTCGCGGTCAGCCCTGACGGCGCTCTGCTCGCGACCGCCGGCGACAGCCGTAGCGTCAAGCTCTGGGACGCCGCGACCGGCAGCGAACTCGCCGTTCTGCACGGCCACACCGCACCCGTTCAGGTCCTCGCCTTCAGCCGCGACGGCCGCAGGATCGCGTCCGCCGGCGACGACCGCACCATCGTCGTCTGGGACACCGTCACCCGGCGACGGGTGACGACCCTCAGCGGCCATGGCGCGAGAGTCCGCGGGCTCGCCTTCACCGCGGCCGGAACTCTCATCTCCGGCGCCGAGGACGGCCGAATCATCCGCTGGTCGTTCGATCTCCGCGCCGCCAGGGCCCAGATCTGCGCCACTGCCGGCCGTGAGCTGACCCGGCAGGAATGGGCGAGGCACATCCCCTCAGAGCGGTACGACCCTTCCTGCGGACCACCGCCGAGTCGCTGACCGAGCTGCGCAAACGCCGGAAGGATTGTCCGACGTTGTTTGTCCGGAGCCGCCGCCCTGTCGGACAACCTCGCGCCGAACCAGCCTGACTTCAGGACACGAGCCGTGCGGTGCGTGTCCGCCGAGGAGTCCGGCTGCCCGGGAGAAGCCCGACGGGGGCCCGGGCACCGGACGACACTGCGATGAAGGAGAACTCGATGAAGCGTTTGGCAGCACTGTTCGCATTGCTCATGACCGTGCTCGCGGGCACGCTCGTCGCCGCCAGCCCCGCCCACGCTCGCAGTCAGCCGGAATGCGAGTCCTACACCGTCGTCAGCAACCAGGCGGGTTATCAGGCCGCCGCGCCGATCGGCAAGTACGGCGTCCTGCCATGCTCGCTGGTCTGGGGCGACGCCGGGCCGGGCACGCTGGCCCTCCAGTGGGCCCTGAACGACTGTTACCTCGCACCCGCCGGCAAGGCGCTGCTCAGCGATGACGCGGCGTTCGGCCAATTGACCTTCAACGCGCTGAAGTTCGCCCAGAGCAAGGCGGGCATCACCGCGGACGGCCAGTTCGGGCCGCAGTCACGGGCGTCCCTGAAGTTCCCCGCCTTCACTGGCGGAACCTACGGAACCCCTACCTGTGCCCGGCTCGGCCGTCCGCTGCCGTAACTGCCGCTGGATAGGCCCCGCCGGCGGTGACAGCGCAAACGCTGTCACCGCCGGCTCGCCGATCCCCACGCTGCCGATCGTCTGGGAGACCTTCACAGGTACGGGCTCAGTCGAGTACCGACTCGCCCGCAGCCCGACAGGCCACAGTGGAGCGGCCGTTGCGTCCAGACGACCGTCAGACGGTGGTGCGGGACCACTGCTGGTTGGTGCCGGAGTTGCACGAATACTGCTTGAGGACAACGCCGTCCGCTGTCGCCGCTGCCGGCACGTCCACGCATTTGTTGCTGTGCCGTGCCCGGAGCTGGAAGTAGCTGCCGTTCGCGACCATCTGGAACTGCTGGTTGGTGCCGGTGCCGCAGGTGTACTGGACGAGCTCGGCGCCGTCGGCGGTCGATGCGCTCACCACGTCGAGGCACTTTCCGCTGTTTCGGCTGACGATGCGCCAGTAGCCGCTGCCGGCGTCCTGGAACTGCCACTGCTGCCAAGCACCACCGCCGTACGTGTACTGGCCGATGCGCGCGCCGTTGTCGGTGTTCGGTGACTGGACGTCCATGGCCTTGCCGCTGTGCCGCACGTTGATCCGGTAGAACGTGCCCGTCGACGGCGGGGGCGTCGTCGGGTCGCCGCCGACGGTGTCGCCCCACCCGTACCGGATGCGGTCGGCGCCGGAGGTGTTGCGGACGGCCAGGTTGAGGTCGGTGCCGCTGCCGCTCAGCGCGAACATCGAGTACCAGTCGTAGCCGATGGTGCCGGTCTTGCCTCCGAGGGCGGGCCAGTAGGTGCCACCCATCTGGTTGTCGCGCATGACCTGGGCCATGGCGCGGATGTAGCGCACGAAGTTGTCGGTGCTGCCCGCGTCGGCGTAGTTGCGGCCGTCGTTCATGGGCGCGCCGAACTCGGTCGCGACCGCGCGGGAGGCGCAGTTGCCGAGGCGGGCCTGGATGTGGCTGCGGAAGGCGTCGTAGGTCATCGCGCCGTAGAAGAAGGCGTAGTAGTGGAAGGACAGCAGCGTCGAGTTGAAGCGGCTGTCGTTGCAGATGTCGCGCAGGTCCTGGCTGAAGCCGGTGCCGCCGATCAGCACCCGGCCGGGCACCGCCGAGTAGTGGTAGGTGAGCCAGTTCGCCGCGACGGTGCGCCATTCCGCCGAGCTGTAGCCGTGTGGCTCGTTCATCGGCTCGAAGTAGACGTTGGTGTTCGTGCCGTACGTGTTGGTCACTGTGGACCACATCGCGTTCCACGCGGCGAGGTTCGTGATCCTGCCGCCGGAAGCGGCACCGTCCTCCCAGTAGGCGAGGATGACCTTGAAGCCGCGGGCGGTGGCCGCGTCGATGGCGCCTCGGTACGCCTCCCACCAGGCCGTCCCCACCGTGTGGGTGTTGATGGGCAGCCGGATGGTGTTGACCCCCATGGTGGACGCCATGTCGTCGTAGAGCGCATTGGCCTTGGCCCGCACTGTTGCGTTGCTGTCGGACATGCTCAGGCCCTGCACGACGAGCGGGCTGGTCTTGAAGTTGTCACCCAACATGGCCCAGTTCATGCCTCGGAACTGGTTGGTGGCGGCGGTGGCCGGCGAGGACGCGACGGCGACGATGCCAACCATCGCCGTCAACGCGGCTACCAGGGCGGAGAGCACCCGTCGATGTAATGCCACAGTCGAAACTCCTTGAAGAGGGACCAGGGTCAGCTGGTCACGCGGAAGGTGGCGTCGGCGCGGCTCTGCGCGTCGGACACCGGGTCGAGCCGGAGCAGGTAGGCGTAGTGCCGGAGGTAGCGGTCCGGGTGGCTGTAGGACTGGAACGACGTCCACGAGGAGTTGGCGAGACCGGCGACCTGCCGGAAGGTGGCGTCGGCGGCGAAGGTGGCGGTGCCGTCGTTGGCTTCCAACCGGAAGTCGAACCCGTAGTGGCGCAGGTAGTGGCCCGGATAGTTGACCGACTGGATGGAGACCGTGCCGGAGCCGACCAGGCCGGGCACCACCCGCCACTGGCCGTCCTGGGCAGGGCTGACATTCGGGTCGATGCGGACGTCGTAGTCGTAGTGCCGCACGTACCGGTCCTGGAAGTTGTACGACTGGATCCGGTTGACAGCGGTGGCGGGCCAGCGGGCGAGCACCTTGTTCTGTTCGGCAGCGGTCAGGTTGAGGATGGAACCGTGCCGTTTCTTGGTGCCGCCCATCGCGTACGAGCCGGAAGCCGGCAGTCGGTAGGCGCTCGGGCTCGACGGGTTGGTGGTCAGGACCGGCAGGTAACCGCGCCCGCTGGAGTACTGGTCAAGGTAGAGCACCCACTCGTTGCGAGCGTTGATCTTCATCCACATCGGGCCTTCGACCTGGGCGCCGGTCAGCCCGATGCCGGACAGGTTTCCGAGGTTCGTCCAGGTGCCGAGGAGCGAGTTGCTGCCCTCGAGGGTGATCTGGGCGTCCCGGGAGGCCCGGACGTAGCGGTAGGCGCCGACACCGGCTGGCACCTCGACGATCTGGGTGTCGATGATCTCCTGGTTTCCCGGCCGGTTGACGTAGATCTGCGGTGTGGTGACGCTGCGGAAGTTCGTCGTGCGCGCGTAGTAGATGCGGTGCTTGGTGGCGCCGTTGAGCGGGACGTTCGTCGCCCAGTAGAGGACGTAGTCACCGGTGTCCGGGTTCCAGATCGCCTCCGGGGCCCAGGCGTTGCGTCCGTCCGGGATCGCGCCGGCGACGTTCAGCAGCCACGGCGCCGACCAGTTGATCAGGTCGGTGGACTCCCACACGACGAGGCTCCGGCTGCCGTTGTTGATCGCGCTCGACCAGTCCTGACCGCACGCGATGCACAGGTCGGTGGCGATGATCCAGTACCGGTCGCCGGCCGGCGAGCGGACCAGGGCGGGGTCCCGGACGCCCCGGGTGCCGATGGGGGAACGCAGCACGAGTCCACCGTTGTTGAGGTCGGTCCAGCGTAGGCCGTCGGTGCTGTGGGCGAGGTAGATCTGCTGGTCGGTCGACGACTCGCCGGTGAAGTGCGCCATCAGGTAGCCGACGGTCGGGTCGAGCGCGGCCGCCTCCTTCGGTGTCGCCGCCGACCAGGTGGTGAACAGCAGGCTCGCGGCCACCGCAACCGCGCAGAGCCGGGCGAGGACTCTCGACATGTGTCTCTCTCCTTCGCGCAGGGGCTTACCAGTCAGCTACAGCGTCGGTACGACGGGCCGGATGGTGCCGTCGGTGCTGAACTCCATCCGGTCGATGGCGGTCTCGCGGTTGGTGCCGTTGCCGGTCGGCACGGCGAAACGGTGGTAGGCGATGTACCAGGTGTCGCTGCCGGGTGCGCGGACCACAGAGTGGTGACCGGTGCCCTTGATGCCGACGTCGAGGCGCTTCTGCAGCACCACGCCGCGCCTTGTCCACGGCCCGAGGGGTGAGGAGCCGGTGGCGTAGGCGACCCGGTAGTCCTCGCTGCGCGTGTCGTTCTCCGACCACATGAAGTAGTACAGACCGTTGCGCTTGAACACGAACGGCGCCTCGTTGTAGCCCGACGGGGTGATGACCCGCGCCTGCGCCGCGTCGAAGGAGACCATGTCGGCGTTCAACCGCACCGCCCGCGCGACGCCCTGCCCCCAGTACAGGTAGGACTGGCCGTCGTCGTCGGTGAACACCATGGGGTCGATCGTCTGCCCGCCGGAGAACTGGTCGCTGCGGATCAGCGGCCGGCCCAGCGCGTCACGGAACGGGCCGGTGGGGTTGTCGGCCACCGCCACGCCTAGCTGTTTGGCCGTGTTGCCGCTGGCCGCGCCGCCGCTGAAGTACAGGTAGTAGCGGCCGTTGGCGCTGGCCACCGCCGGCGCCCAGGCCGAGTTGTCCGCCCAGGACACGTCCGGACCGTGGTCGAGGATCACGCCGTGGTCGGTCCAGTTGACCAGGTCCGTCGAGGAGAACGCCTTGTAGTAGGTGCCGGCCCAGCTCGCGTAGCCGTCGGTGGTGGGGTACAGGTAGTAGCGGCCGTTGAACACCGTGAGGTGCGGGTCGGCGAAGAGGCCCGGAATCACCGGGCCCTTTGTGGTTTTGGGCACCCAGGGTGCGACGAGGCGGAAGGCACTGTCCGCACGGAACGCGGCCGTGTCCTGGTAGGCGTCGAGCCAGAGTGCGTAGTCGCGGTGCCGGATCCGCCGGCTCGGGTAGTTGTACGAGACGAGCGCCACCGATCCGCTGACCGAGCCCTCCACGGCACAGAAGGTGGCGTCGGCCCGGAACGCCGCGTCACCGGTGTTCGGGTCGACCCGGAGCCGGTAGTCGCGGTGCCGCAGGAACATGCCCGTCCTGGTCTGCAACGAGTAGCAGGTCGGCGACGCCAGACCGTTTACCACTGTGAAGGTGGCATCGAGCTTGGTCTGGTTGGCGCTGCTGGAGGTCACCGGGTCGAGCTGACCGAGATAGTCGATGTGGCGCACGTACCGTCCGGCCTGGTTGACCGCCTCCAGCGAGACGGCGCCGGTCGCCAGCGTGGCGGCGTGCGCCGGCCCGTCGGCCACCACCACGACGGTTGCGGCGGCCACGGCGGACAGCACGAGAAGGGCACGTAGACGCTTGGTCGATGCTCCCGACAGAATCACCATCCCGACCCCTCTCGCAAGATCATCTATGTTAGCGTTAACAAGAGCAGGCGGTATCCAGGCTCAGGCTTGGGCGACCTGGCGGTGGGGTGGAGTGTTCGCATGCGGTGCCACTGGCGCTCACACGACCACAGACACAATGTGTTCGGTTCGTTAAGTTCGCGTTGCGGACAAGTGTTAGCGATCGCATCTACGAGTGTCAAGGGATCGACCATGGCCGCTCCCCCACGACTCCGCTCACGCCACCCGTCGTCCACAGCCCCGGTCAGAACGTGCCTTGACCGTCCCGAAGCCATCGGTGGACGACGGCAAAGTCCGCCTCGGTCAGGCCCGTGTACGGGTCAACGCGATGCAGCAGCGCCCGCGCCGGGTGGTGAGCCCTCACGAATCGACGGTCGGCGTCGGTGATCTCGTCGTCAAGCCACACGAAGGGGCCACCCACTGCCCACCGGGTCAGGAACGCGGTCTTCCAGTGCAGGCCACCCCCCGTCTCCTCGTCGTCGTCGGGCCAATCAACGACGGGCAGGTCCGGAAGCCCGAGCCGGGGGGAGACGACCTCGTTCGCCTCCGCCATCCACGTCGTTGCCCAGACCAACTCGCCCTCCAACGCGAGCAGGCGACGACCGTCATCTGGGTTGAGACGATCAAGGAGGGGGTTGCCGGTATCTTCCGCCTGCCGTCGAGCGGTACCGCCCGACGGACGCGCCTGGCCAACCGGCCGGGCCTTGAACGGGATCAGCGGTCCGTCCACATCAAGGAAGATCATCGGGCGTCCGGCGAAGCCGGGAGTCACGCCGGCACCGTCCCCTGCCGACCTTGATCCTTGAGCGCCTCACGCACCTGCATGAGCGCGAAGCCGAGCAGGTTGAGCCCTCGCCAACAGCCGGGGTCGCCAGCAGCCGGGCCGTCGACGTTCAGGCC
The DNA here is from genome assembly GCF_036136635.1 of Micromonospora sp. NBC_00330. Taxonomy (NCBI): domain Bacteria; kingdom Bacillati; phylum Actinomycetota; class Actinomycetes; order Micromonosporales; family Micromonosporaceae; genus Micromonospora; species Micromonospora sp. NBC_00330. The sequence continues at coordinate 1,374,802 of NZ_CP108012.1, read as the reverse complement.
GATGCCCCAGATCCGATCGACCGGGCTGGCCTCCACCAGGACTCGCTGCCCGCTAGCCAGCAGAAACGCCCGTAGCGCGGGATGCTGATCAAATTTCGCGAGGTTGCCGGCCACCACGATCGCGAAGCGGTGTTCGCTCCACGTCTGCTGATCGAACCCCGCGACGCGTCCCCCCAGCACCTTCGCGGCGTGGGGATGCGGCGCGGCGAGGATCTGTTCCGCCATCGTGCGGTCGCCGAACAGGGTGGCCTTGCGCCACATCATGTAGTGCTCCGCAGTGGCGAACCGCAGCTTGTCGGCGGTGAACGGCGCCGGCCACCACTGGCTCAAGCAGCCCGCGCCGACATTCCCGTCGCGCTCGGGCTGGTGCCCCCAGAAGAACAGGAACTTGACCCGATGACCCTGCGCCTGCGCAGCGGCCAGATCACCGACGCTACGAACCGATGCCAGCATGATGGCGAGTGTGCGGCACCAGCGTTCCGCGTACCGCGCATTTTCGATCGCGCCGACGTGCGCGCGGTCGCCGCGTCGCCGGGCGTGCCCACGGCGCTGTGACATATTGCCCACGACCGGCGACCACAGAATCCGACGACCGATACCTACAGTCGGACCATGAGCACCGACGACGGCGTGCGCGTCTGGCTCCGCCGGCATGGAGCTGAGCAGATCGCCCATCCCGGAGGCAACCTGTACGCCCACCTCTGTCGAGTCAGCGAACGACTCGCCGTGCTGGGCTGCAACAGGAAGGTGCAAGCCGCGGGCCTCACCCACGCCGTCTACGGCACGGAGGGGTTCGACCTCACCCTGCTTGATCGGAGCGATCGTGCCGTGCTGCGGAATCTCGTTGGCGCTGACGCCGAGGAGCTGGTCTACCTGTACGGCGCCTGCGACCGTGGACGCAGCTGGCGGGAGCTGGCAAGGACCGGCGAGGTGTTCGACCGCTTCACAGATCAGGTGCGAACGCCCGATGAGACTCAACTTCGGTCGCTCGTGGACCTGAGCATCGTCAACGAACTGGACGTCATCGAGCACGATCCCGCGGTGGCGGACCGGCACGGGGCCTACTTCCGGGAGCTGTTCGCCTCGTGGGGCCCGATCGCCTCGGAGCAGGTCATCCGCGATGCGGAGCGGGTCCTGCAGCCGTGACACCCGAATCGTCGCATCCGACAGCATGGACCCCCGGCCGTGTACGGGTGCTAGCCGTCTACCCCGGCAGCTTCGATCCCTTCACTCCGGGGCACGCTATGGGCGTGGCGGGCCCAGTAGGGCGGCGATCATCGCTTCGGGCTCGATGGTGGTTGGTCGATCGCTGACCTGCCCGTCGCCGAGTTCGATGACCCGCCACACACCGTCGGCGCGTAGGGCGAGGTCCACTGTGACGAAGGGCAACCCGAGCCCAGCGATCATCGGGGCGACCGGCTCCAGGTCGACCTCGGCCGAAGGGCAGTCGTTCGGGGTGTCCGGATGTGGGCCGATCAGGACGCAGTCGCCGTTGACCCACCAGGTGCGTACCTCGGCGGAGGTGAACCGCTCGAAGCGGCGCAGCACGAACCCGCCCACGAAGTCGTTCTCGCGCAACTCCAGGAACCGGCTCGCCACTCTCCAGACGGCCACCGCATCGTCGACCTCGGGGATGAAGGCCGCGTCGTCCCAGTAGTGCTTCATCGACTTGGTGTAGTCACGCAGGACCGCCGGTCCCGCCCCGAGCGCGACGCGCGCATGGTCAAGATCTGCCTGATCCGAGCCGCGGGTCCACACCGACACCGGGGTGACCGCCGCAATTGCCGCGTACCAGCCGGGCAGCTCATGGGCCCGCCGATACTGCTCACCACTGGTTCTCAAGACCACACCGCGCTCGGCGAGGGCCTCGGCGAACGCCGCGTACCGCTCACTGCGCAGCATCCAGCCGCGATAGACCGCCGCACCGCTGCCCGAGACCGAGGCCACCGCCCGACGTACGTCGTCGCCCCGCGCCAAGGCGTCGTGGTCGACCACCGCCACCTGCAACCCGGCGGCACGGGCCGCCTCAGCCTCGGCCGTGAAGTGCTCGTCCGGATGGCGTGGACGCAGCGGGTTCGCGGGAACGATCAGCATCACCTCCGTATCCTGCCCCCGGAAACCGGTTGCCCGTCGCCGGGGTCACGCCGACGATCGGTCGATGCCCACCGACCAGGCGACCCCCGACTTCTCGATCAAGCCCACCCTCACCGGTGAGCGGGTGATCCTGCGTCCGTTCGTCGACGACGACCTGGACACCTTCCGGACGGCGGTGGCCGACCCCGAGGTGGCCTGGCTGACCGGCAGTCCGGCCGACGATGCTCCCGACGAGGAGCGGATGCGCTACTGGTACGGCAGCCGCAACGCGCAGACCGACCGGCTCGACCTGGCGGTCGTGGACCGTGCCACCGGGGCCTGCGTCGGCGAGGTGGTCCTCAACGACTGGGACCCCGCCAACCGGAACTGCAACTTCCGGACCCTGCTCGCCGCCGCCGGCCGCGACCGCGGCCTGGGCACCGAAGCGGTACGCCTGATCGTCGGCCACGGTTTCGAAAGGCTCGGCCTGCACCGCATCTCGCTGGAGGTGTTCGCCTTCAACCCCCGGGCCCGCCGGGTGTACGAGAAGGTCGGCTTCGTTGCCGAGGGTGTGCTGCGGCAGGTCCTGCGCGACGGCGACGACTGGGTCGACGCCACGGTGATGTCGATCCTCGCGCCCGAGTGGGCGGCGCCCCGGGGACACCCCGAGCGCCGATGATGGGTGTCAGCCCGCACACGCTCGATGCGGACCCGCCGCCACCCCACTATCTTGCGATGTCGCGGAACGGCCGCCCGTCCTCGGCGGTCGGCAAGGCTTCGCTTCTCGCGATCCAGCGGTCGACGTAGATCTCCAACCCGTCGGCGTTACGCACCGTGCTCAACCAGTCCCAGGCAGCGTCGCGGATCTCCCGTTGGGCGATCATCTCGGTACCGTCGCCGTAGTCGAACGGGAAGCCGTCGACGATGTCCGACAGGTCCCCGAAGATGGGGTAGAGCTTGCCAACACTCCCCTCGCTGACCTCGGCATTCGGCTCGGTCAGTGCGCCCATCAGCTCCCCGATCACCAGCACCGAATCCTCTGCGCCCTTCAGCACGCGGTACATGTACTCATCGACGAGTTCGATCACAGCAGGCAGCGAAGCCGGAACGGTGTCGGTCACGCTCGCATTGTCGTCTGCCGTGCCACCCGCGTCCCATCTGCCCCGGCAGCGCGGAACGCCTCGGCCGAGAGCGGGCGCAGGACCCGTACCCGGCGGAGGGCGGGCGCGTCAGCTCTGGATGGAGAACGTCGCGGCGACACCGTTGTGGTCGGATCTGGTGCCACCGACGATCTCGTAGTCGGTCATCCACATCAGCTGGTACTCGGGCAGCCGCTTCCAGAAGTAGACGTAGTCGATGTGCCGGTTGCCGTGCGTTCCGGTGCCCTTCTCGCCGTACAGGTTGTAGTTGGAGCGCAGGTTCGGCAGCTCGTTGGCCTCGAAGACCTGCCACGGGAACTTCGCGTACCCGTAACTCCGGTCGGCGCTGAAGTCGACGTTGAGGTCTCCGCCCACGATGACCTGACCCTCGTCCTGCTTGTCGACCGCCAGCTCCTTGAGGCCCTGGAACTGCGCCTCGGCGCACCTGGTGCGCGGCAGGTCCTCCGGCCGGCCGGCGTTTTCGATGCTGGCCACCGCGTGGGCGTTGATGTGGGTCACGTTGCGGCCGCTGGCCTTGTGCCGGTACTTGACCCAGTTGTTGTACCGCGCGGGCGGCACCTCGCCCGGACCGTTGGTGTCACAGACGAAGATCGAGCCCTTGTCGAGTACGTCGAACATGCTCTTCTTGGCGATCAACGCCTCGCCGGCCTGGTTGGTGCCGCCCGGCGCGTACAACCACCAGCCGTTGTCGGCGGCCCAGCTCGACAGGAACGCCTTGCGGGCGCCGACCTCGTTGAGTCCGACGAGGTCGGCCTTGGACGCGATCAGGTTCAGGTCGTGCGCGAAGTCGGCCTGGCTCAGCCCGTAGTAGATGTTCAGCGTGGCCGCCTTGAAGCCCACGCTTGCGGCAGCGGCTGGTGCCGCCGGCAGCAGGGCCGCCACCAGCGTGACCGCGCCCGCGAGAGCGCCCAGGGCGCGGGCCGACCAGTGCGTTGTCCTGCGCATCGAATTCCCTCCGGATGGGCCGCCGGCGGTGGCCGGCCAACGGACACTATCGATTCGAGCCGACGCGCCGCCGAACATCCGGTGACGAAGCATCGACAGACCTGGGTCGACCAGTGCCGGTCGACCCGCTCCCCCATCGGCAGTGGTGGCGCTACGCGAAGGTGAGGCCGTCGGACCGGGCGCGCTTGAGCTCGGAGAAGCCCCGGCAGCCGGCGAGCAGGCGAGCGCCGTCGAAGACGCGGACGGCCTCGTCGCCACGAGGGATCGAGGTCAGCACGGGGCCGAAGAAGGCCACGTCGTCGACGAGGACCGTGGGGGTGCCGAGGTCCTCGCCCACCAGTTGCTGCGCGTGGGCGGTGCTCGCCCGCATCTGCGGGTCGAGGTCGTTGCGGTGGGCGGCGGCGGCCAGGTCGGCGGGGAGGCCGGCCTCGGCCAGGGCCAGCGGGACGACGGTGTCGAAGTCCTTGTCGCCGGCGTCGTGGATCCGGCGGCCGAGCGCCGGGTACAGCCGTGCCAGGGCGGCGGAGCCGTGGTGCGCGGCTGCCGCCACACACACCCTGGCCGGACCCCACGCCCGGTCGTTGAATTCGCGGTACCAGGGCTCCAGGTCACGGTGCTCGTTGATCACCGCGAGGCTCATCACCTCGAACCGCAGAGTGAGCGGCCGCATCTTCGCGACCTCCATGAGCCAGCGGGAGGTGATCCAGGCGAACGGACAGGACGGATCCACGTACGCCGTGACCACCGGAGCTGATGTTCGAAGTGAGTTATCTTCCACGGAAGACAACTTATCTTCCTCGGAAGGTAATATGCAACGGTGGATGACGACCGGATCGCCGACATCGTTGGGCAGTGGGGTCGCGAGCGACCAGACCTCGACCCCACCCCGCTGCTGATCATCGGTCGCATCCAGCAGTTGGCCGCCGTACTCGATGAGGCCCTGCGGCCGCCGTTCGCCGCGGCGGACCTCGGCAACGGCGACTTCGACGTGCTCGCGGCGCTGCGCCGCGAGGGTGAGCCATACACGCTCACGGCGGGCCAGCTGAGCCAACGGATGCTCGTGACCACCGGAGCCGTGACCAAACGGGTGGACCGACTGATCGCCCGCGGCCTCGTGTCGCGCTCGGTCTCCGCAGCCGACGCGCGCGGCAGAGTGGTCGGGCTGACGCCGAGCGGCGTGGCGTTGACCGACCGGCTCATCGAGGAACATCTGGCCAACGAGGCGGCCATCCTCAGCGGCCTGACCGACAGCGACCGCCGAACCCTCGAGCGCCTACTGGCGGCAATGAATCGGACCCTGGCCTCCGGAGATATCGGACCCGGGGGCGGCGGCCACGACGAGTGATGCCCTCGGTCATGGTCGGCCATTCCTCGGATTACCATTCCGCCATGGACGACACCACCGGCGGCGTACGCATCAGACGCGGTGGCCCGGCCGACGCGCCCGCCGTACTGGACATGCTCGACTCCGCGGTCGTCTGGATGAACGACCGCGGCAACACCGAGCAGTGGGGCACGACGCCGTTCTCGGAGAAGCCCGAAAGGGCCGCACAGGTCGATCGGTACCTGACCGAGAACCTCCCGTTCATCGCGGAAGTGGACGGGACGCCGGCCGCAGCCCTGGTGTTGGATTCCGGGCCCGACCCGCGGGCACCGATCGCGCCTGCGGAAGAACACGAGCGGTTCGTCCGCCTCCTGGTCTCCGACCGACGATTCGCCGGCCGGAAACTCGGGTCGGCCCTGTTGGCACACGCCGTGGAGGAAACCCGGCGAGCCGGCGTGCGGTTGCTACGGGTCGACTGCTGGGCGGGCGGCGGTGGCGAGTTGGTGGCGTACTACGAGCGCCACGGGTTCACTCCCACCGAGACCTTCCTGGCTGGGACCTGGCCGGGGCAGGTGCTGGCCCAGCGGGTCGATTGAGCCGCGCACCCTTCGCCACTGAGGTTGGGGCGGGGGCCATCGGACCAATAATCGGGCGTCTCGCCGGGGTGCGTCCACTAGCGTCCCGCCTCATGGAGAACACCACAGTGCGCACTGAACGCCTCGAGCTTCGCCCGGTGCGGGACGAGGACGTCGACCGGATCCTGGAGTACCGCAATCTGCCGCAGGTCACGCGCTGGCTACTCCGCACGCAGGTCGACCCCGTGTCCCTCCGCACGGCATGGCGACGCGCGGCCGCGGACCCCGACGACCACAGCATGGCGGCCACGCTCGACGGCGTGGTGATCGGAACCGTCTCGCTCGACGTCGTCGACGGCATGGGTCAACCCGGCATGCCACCACGGACCGAGGCCCAGCTCGGCTACATCTTCGATCCCGCCTACGGCGGACGTGGGTACGCGACCGAGGCGGTGACCGCTGTGGTGGCGCACGCATTCGACCGGCTGGGCGTTCGGAGAATCACCGCCGGATGCTTCGCGGACAACCTCGCCTCGGTGCGAATCCTCGAGAAGGTCGGCATGCGTCGTGAGCAGCACGGGGTCGGCGACTCCTGGCACGCCGAACTGGGCTGGGTGGACGGCTACACCTACGCGCTCCTCGCCGAGGCATGGCATCGAGAGGCAGCATCGTCGCAGCAGCCGGTCGCGTCCATACCGGTGCCGCGAGCGCGGTGAACCTACAGCGTGCATGTCGGCAGTGGCGACGCTAACCGCTGGTGGACTCCAGCTGATCGAAGGCCATGCTCCACCAGGACTTCGGGTCGGCGAACGCTGACGAGTCGACGCCCATCAGTTCCTCGCGGATCGCGGCAGCGCGGGCGGCGCGGGCCCGCCCGCCCGGGTCCGTGGCGATGAGCCCTCCGAGCCGGTAGAGGAACTCGACGAACGCGGCGAAGGTCGCGTTGACCGACTCGAAGTTGGGGGTCTCCAGATCCAGCAACACGACGGCGCCGGTCAGCGCGTCGAGGCAGAAGAGCAGCTGCGGGTCCTCGGGTGAGCTGCCGAGGACGATGTGGATGCGCGGACCGGCCTCGCCGATCTCGATGTTCAGCTTGGAGAACAACTCCATGCCGGGGACGTCGACGTCGATGGTGAACAGGATCGGCACGTCGACCGGGATGGCCCCGAACGGCGGGAAGACCTCCGGCGTCAGCGGGCCGAGGACGTCGTCGAACCGGTCGAGCGGAAAGTAGATCATCCCATCGGCGCCCCAGAGCGCCGTGAGCTCCTCATGTGTCGCGGTCAATCGTCCGACTCCTCGTCATCGTCACCGGGCGTGGTCAGACCGTGCTCGTCGAGGAAGCCCCACCACTCGTCGTCGTCGAAGCCGACTTCGCCGTACCCGGGCCCGAAGACGTAGTAGGCGAGGAACGAGTCGAGGTCCGGCGCGACGTCGAGGAACATCTCACGCATGAACCACTCGTCGGTGGTCTCCGCCGGGAAGTACCAGACCGCGCCGGTGTCGCGTCGGATCAGCAGCGGCTCGTCGTTCAGCGTGCCGATGACCAGCCACTCGGCGGGCTCGTCGGCGACGCCGGTGAACTCGGGCATCTGCTCGATGTAGTACTGGATGTCGTCGAGGTCCGCGACCGCGGGCAGGTCGAACGCGCCGGCCAGGATGCCGTTGGCGGTCTCCAGCAGCTCCCGGACCGGCTGCGGCAGCTCGGCGGGGATCTGGTCGGCCGGAGCGCCCTCGTTGATCTGGGCCCACGCCAGCGTCGCCGGCTGGTCCGCCTCCAGGTCGGTACGCAGCTCCGCGATGAGCTCCCGCAGCTCGGGATTCAATCCACTACCTCTATTCGGATCGGTGTGCCATCGGGCAGGTTCATGATCTGACGCCAGATTTGCCCGCCGACATCCCAGTTTGTTCTACCGTGCAGGAGCTTCAGATTACTAACGTCGTCGGCGCCGCCGAGTTGCAGCTCCCATACATGGTCGGGCTGCTGCTTGCGGAGCCGGGCGGCGAGGGCGTTCGCCATCTTCTTGTCGTGGGGCCAGTACTTGTCGAAGATCTTCTGTCGGATGCGCTTCTTGTAGTCGGCCGTGATCTTCTTGTCCCGCCCGACCGGGTTCGCCTGCTTGAACAGCTTGCCCTCGTCGCTGAGCTTCTTCAGCGCGTTCATCTTGCGGTCGAACTGGCCGCGCGCGTGGAACGGCCTGCGCTGCACCTTGATCGTGACCTCGCGCAGGTCGTTGTTGCGCACCACCGGCTTGGCGGCGGCCTTCTTCACCGCCGCGCGGACGCCCTTGCCGACCTTCGGCTTGCCCGCGCCGCCGCGCTTCTTCGAGCTCTTCGGCGCCCTGCTAGGCATCGAGGAGCTCCTGGATCACCTGGTCGATCAGCAGACCGACGATCTCTCGCGTGATCATCTGGAAGATCGGGACCTCGGCCAGCGACGCGCCGAACGTGACGACGGCGGTGGCGATCGCCTGAGCCACAGCGAAGGCGAGGATCGCCAGCTGCACTATCACTTGGATCTTCAGCGCGAGCACGATCGCGGCGGCGATGATCAGACCGGTGCCGATCAGCATCGCGGCCTGGGAGTAGTCCGGCAGTGTTCCTGGGCCGCTCTCCGGGTTGGCCCACCACTTCTGGAACGCCTGCATCGACTCGCCCTGGTGCTGCGACCAGATCGCCGCCGCAGCCGAACCGGCCTCCCCGGAGGCGTCGGCGACAGTGCCGGAGAAGTCCAGCCAGGCCTGGCCCATCTCGAACAGCTTTTCCTCGTCGGCCTCGGGCCAGCTGTAGCCGATCCAGCCGAGTGCCGTGATCAGTTCACCCGGCAGTTGGAGTCCCATGCCGTCACCCCAGCATTCCCTGGATGTCCCGCAGCGCGCCCGCGGCGGCGTCCTCGACCAGTTCGAAGTTGTCGGCCATCTTCGTCAGGTCGCTGCCGGCCGAGCCGATCTCCTCGGCGGCCACGCCGATGCAGTCCAGAACCCAGGTGGACGCCTCCGTGTACGCGATGCCGATCAGCGAGCCGATGTCGTCGGCGCCCCACGGCTCGCCGTATCCCTGCATCTTCGCCTCGAAGCTCTCCAACTGCCCGATGAAGCGTTCGGCGGCGCCGATGACGTCATCACCGCCGGAACGCAGCAGCGCGGGCTCGACCTCGAAGCCGTTCATCGGGAACCTCCTCGGGCCATCCGCTCCTGCGCGTCGGTGAGCGCCTGGAGGAACGCACCGAGCCGCGGCACTGCCGTGTCACGAACCTGCTCCAGCTGCTCGGTGAGCTGCGAGAGGTCACCGGAGGCCACCGCCGGGCCGCCGCCACGCATCGAGTCGATCGCCGCGTTCACGGCCGCGATCACGTGGTCGCAGACCTCGGCCGCGCCGAGCCGCATCATCCGTGGGTCCAGCGTCAGCGACTCCAACCGGCCATCAGCGCCAAACTCGGCGCGGACCTGCCCCTCGGCGGACTCACCGACCCGACGCAGGCGCGCGGCCTCCTCGTCCTCCGGCGCAGTGCCGGCGGCGCGCAACGCGCCGACCGTCGCGTCCAGCATGCGAGCGAACTCTCCGCTCGCCGGCTCATTCACCGACATGCGCCCTCCATCGATCGCCTCCGAGACAGTGGAAAGCGTAGTCAGAACCGGCAAATCGCGTGGTCCCGAGAGGTGGGCATTCCATCGATGATTGTCGACAGGTGCGAGCCGTCGACGGACCTGGGGCAACGGGTACGCACTGCGCGCGCTGTGGGAGAAGCTGGCCGATGGAGCTACCGAACGTTGCCTCAGGCGGTCGCCAGGCGGACCATGAACTGGCAGCCGTCGGGGGTGTTGCGCACCTCGACCCGACCGCCGTGCGCCTCCACCAGACCATGAACGATGGCCAGGCCCAGCCCTCCGGACGCCCCGCCGTCGCCGGGGCCGGGCGTGCGGGCCGGTTCACCACGGAACGCGATGTCGAACAGGCGGGGAAGGTCGGCCGGGGGGATGCCGCCACAGGTGTCGGCCACCGACAGCCAGGCGTGGTCGTCCTCCCGGCCGGCTTCGATGCGTACGGTGCCGTCCTCGGGGGTGTAGCGAACCGCGTTGAGCAGCAGGTTGGCCACGACCCGGGCCAGCTCCGGTTCGCTCGCGGCGACCGTCGGCCACCCCGACTCGCTGGCGATCAGCTTGATCCGGCGTGCGTCGGCCAACGGGGTGGTGCTGGCCAGCGCGTCCGAGACCACCTCTCCGAGCGGCACCGCCGTCAACGACAACCGCAACGCTCCCGCGTTGATCCGGGACAGCTCGAACAGGTCGTCGACGAGTCGGGTCATCCGGTCGGTCTCCAGCCGGATGCGGCGGTGGTACTCGTCGACAGTGTCCGGATCACGCACCACCCGGTCCTCCAGCGCCTCGGCCATGGCCCGCAGCCCGGCGAGCGGGGTCCGCAGGTCGTGGGAAACCCAGGCGACCAGGTCGCGCCGGCCCTTCTCCAGTTGCCGTTCCCGCTCCCGGGCCTGGTCGCGCCACACCGCGGCGCGGGCCAGTCGCCGGCCGAAGTGCCCGCCGACGGCGAGGCTGACCACCGCTGCCGCCGCGACGGTGATCAGGACCACCTCAAGGTCGTGCGCGGAGAGGAACATCGCTTCCGCGACCGCCATCACCCCGACGGCGACGGCGACCACGGTGGTGGTGAGCAGCACGTTGAGGTGCACGGTGATCGAGCTGCGTCGAAGCGCCCGGAGCAGCACAGCGCCGGCGAGCCCGATGCCGAGCGCCGCGCCGAGGGCGATCGCGAAGATCAGGAGTACGTCACGCACGGGCCGGCTCGTATCGGTAGCCGACGCCCCAGACGGTCACGATCCGCTGCGGATCGGCCGGGTTGGCCTCGATCTTCTCCCGCAGCCGGCGTACGTGCACTGTCACCGTCGAGTGGTCCCCGAAGTTCCAGCCCCAGACCTGCTCGAGAAGTTCGGCCCGGCCGAACACCCGGGACGGATGCCGCATGAGGTGGACGAGCAGGTCGAATTCGCGCAACGTCAGGGCCAGATCCGCACCGGCGAGGCGGGCGGTTCGGGAGGCCGTGTGCACCACCAGGTTGCCGTCGGTGAGCGCCTCCGGCCGCTCGGGTGGCGTCGCACCGCCGGCGCGACGGAGCACCGAACGGACCCGCAGCACCAGCTCCCGGGGTGAGAAGGGCTTGGTCAGGTAGTCGTCCGCGCCGAGTTGCAGCCCGAGGATCCGGTCGGACTCGTCACCGCGCGCGGTGAGCATGACGATCGGTACGCCGTCCGGCCGTACCCGCAGCGCCCGGCACACCTCCAGGCCGTTGATCAGCGGCAGCATCAGGTCGAGCACGACCAGGTGTGGCGTCTGCCGCTCCACGGCCGCCAGCGCCGCCGCACCGTCCGCCGCGAGACTCACCTGGAAGCCGTCGTTCTCGAGGTAGCGGCGGATGACGTCGCTGACTGTCTGATCGTCGTCGACCACCAGCACGCGCTGTGTCACGGACCGTCCCCGTTCCGCCCCGTCAACGTCTGCCCCAGATGTCCATCGGCCCAGCGTAGCCAGGCGTCAGACTCCGCCCGCACCAGCAAACCTTGCGAGGTTCTTACGGCTGCGCGCGAAAGCCCGAGCGGGCGTACGCGAGGTCATACGGTGACCGGAATGCGGATCCTTGTCACCGGTGCGGCCGGGTTCATCGGCTCACACGTCGCCGACCTGCTCACCGACGACGGGCACGAGGTGGTGGCAGTGGACGCCCTCCTGCCCGAGGCGCACGCCGCGACGGCGCCGCCCTGGACCGAGCGGCACGACCTGGTGGTCGGCGACGTACGCGACGGCGAACTGCTGACCCGGCTACTGACCGGGGTCGACGCGGTCTGCCACCAGGCGGCCATGGTCGGCCATGGCATCGACCCGGCCGACGCCCCCCGGTACGCCGCGCACAACGACCTCGGCACTGCCACTCTCCTGGCGGCGATGCACGCCACCGGGGTACGCCGACTGGTGCTGGCCAGCTCGATGGTGGTCTACGGCGAGGGCCGCTATCACTGCCCCACCCACGGGATCGTCCGGCCTGCCAACCGCCGGGTCGCCGACCTGGCCGAGGGCCGGTACGAGCCGACCTGCCCTCGCTGCGACCAGGCGCTCTCCCCTGGTCTCGTGCCCGAGGACGCGCCGCTGGAGCCGCACAGCACGTACGCCGCCACGAAGTTGGCCCAGGAACACCTAGCCGGCGCCTGGGCCCGGCAGACCGGCGGATCTGTCTGGGCCCTGCGCTATCACAACGTCTACGGTCCGCGAATGCCCCGCGACACCCCGTATTCGGGTGTCGCGTCGATCTTCCGGTCGGCCCTGGCCGCCGGACGAGCGCCCCGGGTTCTGGAGGACGGCCGGCAACGGCGCGACTTCGTGCACGTCACCGACGTGGCCAGGGCCAACCTGCTGGCCCTCACGACGCCGGCACCGGATCCCCTGACCCCGATCAACGTCTGCTCGGGCGAACCACACACCGTCGGCGAGTTGGCCCACGAGTTGGCGTCGGCGATGGGCGGGCCACCGCCGGTCACGGTCGGGGGCGGACGGGCGGCGGACGTACGGCACGTGGTGGCCGATCCGGCACGCGCCGCCCGGGTGCTCGGTTTCACCGCCCGGGTCGGCTTCGCCGCCGGCATCGCCGACTTCACCACCGCGGTGATGCGGGATCCGGCATCGGTCACGACACCGTCCACAGTAGGTGGTTGACGGCGAGAGCCGTGGCGGCCTGGGCGGCCAACCACCACCGTCGGTGACCGTGGGGCAGGTGCGCGGTGGCGACCAGCAGCCAGACGGCGAACGGTAGCCAGATCCGCTCGACCTCGGCCTTGCTGAGCCCGGACAGGTCCGCCGCGAGCACCGCCGCCGTGGCCGCGATGGGCAGCAGCACAGTGGGTCCGGCGCTGGCGATCCACTGCCGGAGGGCCGTCGCGAGCGGTGGGTGCGGTGCTCGGATCGACACGGCGGCCACCGCCCGCCGCAGCGCCGGCCCGACCGCCGGGCCGGCCGAGAGCAGCAGGGCGGCGAGATTCGCCCAGACCCAGTAACCGTACGGACGTTCCGCCGCCCAGCCCTGGTAGTAACGACGGGACACCAGGTGGTAGCCGTCCAGCCACCAGAAGCCGGCGAGGGTGAACACGGCGACGACGGCCACGACCGCCGTCGCCGCGACCAGGAGCACGCCGAGGCGGTCCCGCGCCCGGAGCAACACCACGACCAACGCGAGCAACCCGACCAGGACGAACCCGTACGACAGGTAGAGCGCGAAGCCGAGGAGCAACCCGCCCAGTGCGGCCGCTGGTCGGCCACCCACCGCCAGCAGCGCCAACCCGGCCGCGACCACCGCGGCGAAGATCCCGTCCGCGGACGCGCCCACCCAGACCGCCCCCGGGAGGAGCACCAGGAACGGCCACACCGCCCGGGCCGCGTCCTCGGCGCCGAGTGCCCGCAACGTCACCGGAACCGACACCGACACCGTGGCGCCGAGCAGCACGCAGGCGAGCCCGGCGGCGGTCCCGCCGCCCAGGCCGATCCGCTCCAGCCAGACGAAGAACAGCAACGCTCCCGGTGGGTGAGCGGCAGCATGCGTGGACCACGAATCGGGCTGGAAGTCGAGAATCCGGTCGGCGAAGCCGGACAGCATGATGCCGACGTCCGTCACCCGGGGCACCTCGTGCAGGTACTCGGCCTGCACGGTGAGCCGCTCGGTCAAGCCTGCGGACCAGCCGTCCACCAGGGCCAGCGACAGCGTCCAGAGCAGCGAGGCGAGATAGCCGACCGCCAGCAGCCGCGGCCACGGCGTTTGGGTTCCCCAGCGCACCCCCCGCCAGACGAACAGCGCCGCGACGAGAAGCGCGGCAGGGGTGCCGGACCCCAGATGGGGCTGCCAACTCGCGTAGAGCGGCGCCGCATCGGCGTGCAGCCGTACGCCCTGATGGTTGAGCAGGGCGCCGACGGCGACGGCGACGGCGAGCACTGCCACCTCGGCGCCGAGGACGATCAGGTCGGCGGACCGGGTTCGCCCCGGCCGGGTCATCATGGTCATGGTGACGGCCGACGATACGGCCTCCCACCAGGCATTCGGCGGCCTGACGGCGAGACGTCAGCGAGTCGTAAGATCCGTTGCCGTGTAAGCGATTCGTAAGGAGCAACCGCGGTCCGGACGGCCGGTGGCGGGCCTAGCGTCGCCGGTATGCACACAACGATCGACGTGGTGTTGCCGTGTCTGGACGAGGCGGCCGCACTGCCTGCCGTACTGGGCGGGCTACCGCCCGGCTACCGCGCCATCGTGGTCGACAACGGCTCCACCGACGGTTCGCCGGTCGTCGCGGCCGACCACGGAGCCCGGGTCGTCCACGAGCCGCGACGCGGGTACGGCGCGGCAGTGCACGCCGGCCTGCTGGCGGCGGAGACGGATCTGGTCTGCGTGCTGGACGCGGACGGCTCGTTCGACCCCGCCGAGTTGCCCAGGCTCGCCTCGGCGGTGCTCGACGGGCGGGCCGACCTCGCCGTCGGGCGCCGTCGGCCGGTCTCGGCGGATGCCTGGCCGTGGCATGCCCGCGCCGGGAACGCGGTGGTCGCGGCCCTGCTGCGGCGTCGCGGCGTGCCGGTGTACGACATCAGCCCGATCCGGGTGGCCCGCCGGGCGGCGCTGCTGGGCCTCGGGGTCGACGACCGCGCGTTCGGCTACCCCCTGGAGTTGCTGCTGCGCGCGGCCGGAGCGGGCTGGCGGATCCTCGAACTGGACGTCGCGTACGCGCCCCGGGCCGCCGGGACCGTCTCGAAGGTGTCCGGGTCGGTCCGGGGCACGCTGCGGGCGACCCGGGACTTCGCCGGAGTGCTGCGCGCCGACGCCGGTGGTGGCCGGTGAACGTCCTGCTCCTGGTCGCGAAGGCGCCGGTCCCCGGGCAGGCCAAGACGCGCCTCTGCCCGCCCGCCGGTCCCACCCAGGCGGCCCGGATCGCGGCGGCGTCGCTGTTGGACACCCTCGCGGCGGTGCGCGCCACCGCCTCGACCACTCCCGTGTTGGCCCACACCGGCCGGTTCGCCGATGCCGAGTACGGCGCGGAGTTGACCGCCGCGTTGGCGGGTTGGCACCTGCTTCCGCAGCGCGGCGACACGTTCGCCGACCGCCTCGCGAACGCCCACGCCGACACTGCTGCGGCGTTTCCCGGCTGGCCGGTGCTGCAGATCGGCATGGACACCCCGCAGATCCGCCCGGCAGTGCTCACCACCGCGCTGGACCGGCTCGCCGAACACGAGGCGGTGTTCGGGCCGGCGCTGGACGGCGGCTGGTGGGCACTCGGGTTACGCGATCCGAGTCACGCGAGCGCGTTACGCGACGTACCCATGTCGACAGACGACACCGGGCGCCGCACCCTCGCCGCGCTGCACGGGCACGGCGTACGACCGGCGATCCTGCCCGCGCTGCGGGATGTCGACGACTGGTCGACGGCGCTGGCCGTCGCGGCCGACCTGCCCGGCACCCGGTTCGCGGACGCCGTCGCGTCGGTGGGCGGCCATCTGCTGAGCGGACACCCCCGGTGAACCCGACGATCAGCCTCGACGGTTTCGACGTGGTGCTGGGCAGACTCGGCGGTTGGTCCGCCGACCATGACGCCGGCGGTACGCCGGTCGACCCGAGGCCGGCGACCCCACCCGACCATTGGCTGGTGCACACCGACGGGCGGCGTGACCTGTTGCCGGTACGGCTCTGGCACGGGCCGCCCGAACCGGCAATCGAGTCCGTCGCCGCACGCTGCACCGGGCCCACTATCGACCTCGGCTGCGGCCCCGGCCGGCTGACCAGAGCGCTCGCCCAACGCGGCCTCGTCGCACTGGGTGTGGACATCTCCGCCGAGGCGGTACGTCTGACCCAGGGCCGGGGGGTGATCGCCCTGCGACGCGATGTCTTCGAGCCCCTTCCCGGCGAGGGGAGGTGGGCGCACGCCCTGCTCATCGACGGCAACATCGGCATCGGTGGCGACCCGGTCCGCCTGCTGCGCCGGTGCGGCGCCCTGATCGCGGCCGACGGAACGCTGCTGGTCGAGGTGGAGCCGCCGGGAGCCGGGTTGTGGCAGGGACAGGCGTACGTCCAGTCCGGATCGTCCGGCGGTCGGGAACTGCGCGGGCCGACGTTTCGCTGGGCGCGGGTCGGGGCGGAGGCGGTGGCCCGTGCCGCCACCGCTGCCGGACTGCGGGTCGTCGACAGTTTCCGGTTGGGTCCACGCTGGTTCGCCGAGTTGGCACGCTCATGATCCGCCGGCCACGCGTCCCCGCCCCCGAGGACTTCACCGCGCCCTCGCACTCACCGCTGGTCACCGCCCGGCTCGGCCTCTGGCTCGCTGTGGCGTTCGGGCTGTGCTTCGGCACCGGGCTGCTCAGTCACTACATCCAGCACCCGCCGGGCTGGTTCACCTGGCCGACCCGACCGGTCAACCTGTACCGGGTCACCCAGGGCGTTCACGTGCTTTCCGGCGTCGCGGCGATCCCGTTGCTGCTGGCCAAGCTGTGGAGCGTCTACCCCCGGCTGTTCGTCCGTCCGCCAGTGCGTCAGCCGATCCGATTGTCGGCACACGCCCTGGAACGGGTCTCCGTCCTGGTACTGGTCTGCGCCGCGTTCTTCGAACTGGTCACGGGCCTGTTCAACGTCGCCCAGTCGTACCCGTGGGGGTTCTTCTTTCCGACGGCGCACTACGCGGTCGCCTGGCTGGTGGTTGGGGCGATGCTGCTGCACGTCGCGGTGAAGCTCCCGGTCGCCCGCACGGCGCTGAGCACGCCACTGCGACGCAGGAGAGCGGTGCCGGCCGCGGCACCGGGGGCTGACGATCGGAACTCGTCCGAGCGACGTGCGTTCCTGCGTACCTCGGCGGGCGTCGCCGGCATCGCCGTGCTGGCCACCGCCGGGGTCACCGTGCCGTGGCTACGTCGGGTGTCGCCGCTGGCGTGGCGTTCCGCGTCCGGGCCGCAGGGCGTACCGATCAACCGTACGGCCGCTGCCGCGCGCGTCGCCGTGCCCCCGGACTGGCGACTGGAGATCGTCTGGCCGGGCGGGCGGGACAGCCTGTCCCTGGCCGACCTGGCGGCCCTGCCGCAACGGACGGCAGAACTGCCGATCGCCTGCGTCGAGGGCTGGAGCGCCTCGGCCCACTGGACCGGCGTGCCCGTCGTCCAGTTGCTCCGGCGGGCCGGCGCACCGACCGGCCGAGCGGTTCGGGTCACCTCACTGGAAGCCGACGGCCTGTACGCGGCCAGCACACTCCCTGCGGCCCATGCCCGCGACCCGCTGACCCTGCTGGCCCTGCGGATCAATGGCGAGCAACTGTCTCCCGACCACGGTTACCCCTGCCGACTCATCGCGCCGAGCCGGCCGGGCGTTCTCCAGACCAAGTGGGTGGCCCGGCTGGAGGTGTTGGGGTGAGAACCGTCCGGCTGCTCCTGTTCGTGGTCGGCGCCGCAGCCACCGCGTACGGCGGTTGGTTGCTCCTCCCCCAGTTCGACACCGCCCTGCCGTGGCTGATCGGCGGCCCGGTGCTGCACGACGTCCTGGTGGCACCGCTGGTCGGACTGGTCGGGTTGGCGCTGGGTCGACTGGTGAAGAACCGGTTACGCCTGGCCTGGATCGCCGCAGGTCTGCTGGCCAGCGCCACGTTGCTGCTGATCGCGGTGCCCCTGCTGTGGCGACCACCCTCGGCGCCTCCGAACCCGGGCCTACCGGACCGCGACTACCCGCTGGGGCTCGCTGTCGGGCTGGCTGTCCTGTGGGCCGCGATCGTGGTCGTCCTGGTCGTCGCCGCCGTTGTCGACCGACGCGTCGCGCACCGACGGGCAGACCGTCGCTGAGTCGGCCCCCACCCGTTTTCACCGTTCGCCCAGGAGGGGTACACATGTCAGCAGGAGACACCAGCACGACCGATCGCCCGCCGATCGCCGTGATCGGTGGATCGGGGTTCTACGAGTTCCTCGACGACGTCGCCGAGGTCACCGTCGACACACCGTACGGACCGCCGAGCGACGCGCTGTCCGTCGGGAGTGTCGCCGGGCGGCCGGTGGTGTTCCTGCCCCGGCACGGACGCCAGCACACCCTCCCCCCACACCGCATCAACTACCGGGCCAACCTGTGGGCGCTGCGCGCACTCGGCGTCCGCCAGGTGCTCGCACCGGGCGCCGTGGGTGGCCTGCGACCGGATCTGGGACCGGGGACGCTCGTCGTACCGGACCAGCTGGTCGACCGGACCAGCGGCCGGGAGCAGACCTACTACGACGGACAGCCGCGCGCGGACGGGAAACCCTCCCACGTCGTTCACGTTCCCTTCGCCGACCCCTACTGTCCGGTCGGACGGGCCACTGTCCTCGACGCCGCCCGATCCGCCGGTTGGCAGCCGGTCGACGGCGGGACGATGGTCGTCATCGAAGGACCCCGATTCTCCACCCGTGCCGAATCGCGCTGGTACGGCCGGGAGGGCTGGTCCGTCGTCGGCATGACCGGCCATCCGGAAGCGGTGTTGGCCCGCGAACTGGCGCTGTGTTACACAGCGCTGTCCCTGGTGACCGACCTCGACTCGGGCATCGAGGTCGGTCAGGGCGTGACCCAGCAGGAGGTGTTCACTGTCTTCGCCCGGAACATCGATCGCCTGCGCCTCCTGCTCGGCGACGCCGTGAAGACGTTGCCGGAGGACCAGGGAACCTGCCCGTGCGGCCAGGCGCTGGCAGATACCGAGCGGTGAGCGTCGTAAGAGTTCCGAAAGGGTTCGCGAACAGTTCGACGGCGGCTGCGGCCGTACGCTGCGGGGGTGAGAAAACGGATGTTCCGGTCGCCGGTGGTCCGAGCCGGTCTCGCAGCCGCCGTCGTCGCGGCGATGCTGGGCCTCTACTGGTTCCAGCCGTGGAAGCTGTTCACCGACACCTATGTCGACGAAGCGATTCCCCGCGCGGGGACGACATCGGCCGCGCCGATCCCGGCGTCCGTGGCCCCGGAGTCCTCGACGCCGGCCCCCGCGACCTCGGCAGCCACTCCAGCGGCGAACGAGATCCTGACGACCGGTGAGTTCGTCACCCACGAGCACCGGACGACCGGCAGCGCCGAGATCCACCGGCTCGCTGACGGGCGCCACCAGCTCGTCATCCGAGACTTGAACACGTCGAACGGTCCGGACCTGCGGGTGTGGCTGACCGACCAACCGGTCATCCGGGGCACGGCCGGCTGGCGGGTGTTCGACGACGGCGAATGGGTCGAACTGGCGAAGCTCAAGGGCAACAAGGGCAACCAGGTGTACGAGCTACCGGCGTCGGTGGACCCGGCCGACTTCCGCAGCGTCTCCATCTGGTGCAAGCGGTTCGCGGTCTCCTTCGGCGCGGCAGATCTCACGAGCGCCTGACCGAGCCACCCGGGTCGCAACCTGCCGGACACGGCATTGACATATTTCACTGTGAGATCTAGCGTCGGAGCGAATCGATTCGACGCCGAGCCAGGTGTTTCGGCACCGTCGGGCGAACGGTCGCGTGGTGTTCGGGCGCACGGTGTGGCCACAGTCGATTCGACGACCGACTGGTCCTGCGTGGGCGGCGAGACCAGTGGCGGAAACCTGCGTCGATGAGCCGGCCGGGGGCCGCCCGGCACATCGCGTCCTCTGGGGTTCGTCCGCGGCGAACGTGGTCGATGGGGTGACCCGCAGCGGCGCGTCGTGGCGGCGTGCGGGTTGCCGTAGACCCCTTTCAACCAGTTCGTGCCGAGTGGCGGGAGCCCCTTCATGACAAGACGTAGACCCATCCTTGGACTGCTCGCGACGGCGGCGGCCGTCATCGTGACAGTGAGCGCGGGGGCACTGGCCGGTGGTTCGAGCACCACCGCGTCGGCCGCGAACATCGGAGCGGCAGCGGCGACCGCCGGGTGCGGCAAGGCGCCCACGTTGACCAGCGGCCAACGGTCCATCCAGAGCAGCGGCCAGAACCGTAGTTTCATCCTGAGGATTCCTGACAACTACGACAGGAACCATCCCTACCGGTTGATCTTCGGGTTCCACTGGAACGGCGGCACCGCAAACGACGTCGACGGCGGTGGGTCCGACGGGGCGGCCTGGTCCTACTACGGGCTGCGGCAGCAGGCCAACAACAGCACCATTTTCGTCGCCCCCCAGGGCAACGGCAACGGTTGGGCCAACCCCGGCGGCCAGGACGTCACCTTCGTCGACGACATGATCAGGGTGATCGAGGCAGACCTCTGCGTCGAGACCACGCAACGCTTCGCGCTCGGCTTCAGCTACGGCGGCGGCATGAGCTACTCGCTGGCCTGTTCCCGGCCAAGCGTCTTCCGCGCTGTCGCTGTCTACTCCGGCGGGCAGCTCAGCGGGTGCGGCGGCGGCACCCAGCCGGTCGCGTACATGGGGATCCATGGCATCGGCGACGCGGTGCTCAACGTCTCCGCCGGACGGTCCCTGCGCGACACGTTCGTGCGCAACAACGGGTGCACCGCACAGAGCCCACCCGAACCGAGGGCGGGCAGCCTGACCCACATCACCACCACCTACTCCGGCTGCCGGTCAGGCTATCCGGTGGTCTGGGCCGCCTTCGACGGCGGGCACACCCCCGGCCCGGTGGACGGCGGCGGGGACAGCGGCGCCAGGACCTGGACCAAGGGCGAGGTGTGGAGGTTCTTCACCCAGTTCGGTGGCAGCACCGACCCGACGACACCGCCACCGACCACCACCCCGCCACCGAGCGGCACGTCGCCCCTGCGCAGCACGTCCTCCGGACGGTGCCTCGACGTCAACGGCGCCTCGCAGACCAACGGCGCGGCGGCGATCATCTGGGACTGTCACGGCCAGAGCAACCAGAGCTGGACCTCGACCGCCGCCCAGGAGCTGCGCGTCTTCGGCGGCAAGTGCCTCGACGTCAACGGCGCCGGCACCGCGAACGGCAGCTCGGTGATCATTTGGGACTGCAACGGCCAGTCCAACCAGAAGTGGCGGCTCAACACCGACGGCTCGATCACCGGAGTTGGTTCGGGCCGGTGCCTGGACATGGTCGGCAACGGCACTGCCAACGGCACGCGCGTCCAGATCTCGGACTGCACCGGCGCGGCCAACCAACGCTGGAGCCGGAGCTGAGCCCGGCGAGGTTCCCGGGACGGGGACCGGCCCAACGGATGTTCCACCACCCACAAGGAGGCTCAACCGTGCCACTTCGCAAACTCTCCGCCCCCTGGCTGGGGGCAGCCATGGCGGTGATGGTTCTGATCGCCGTCGGAACGTACGTCCTCACGACCGTCGCGCCGGCGGCGGCGGCCACCACTGCCGGCTGCGGCAAGGCGCCCGGACTGAACAGCGGCACCCACACCATCCAGAGCAGCGGGAAGAGCCGCAGCTTCATCCTTCGGCTGCCGGACAACTACAACAACACCTACGCCCACCGGCTGGCCTTCGGGTTCCACTGGTTAGGAGGCACCGCCAGCCAGGTCGCGGGCGGCGGCTCCGACGGAGCCGCGTGGGCCTACTACGGCATGCAGTCGCAGGCGAACAACACCACCATCTTCGTCGCCCCGCAGGGCCTCAACAACGGCTGGGGCAACTCCAACGGTGAGGACGTCACCTTCACCGACGACATGATCCGCGTGATCGACAACGCTCTCTGCGTCGACACCACCCAACGTTTCTCGGTCGGGTTCAGCTACGGCGGCGCGATGAGCTACTCGTTGGCGTGTTCCCGGCCGACGGTGTTCCGTGCGGTCGCGGCAATCGCGGCCCCGGGGGCGATCAGCGGATGCAGCGGCGGCACCCAGCCCGTGGCGTACCTGGGGATCCACGGCATCAACGACAACATCCCCAGCGGACGGTCGCTTCGCGACAGGTTCGTCCGCAACAACGGATGCGCCGCACAGAGCCCGCCCGAGCCGAGGGCCGGCAGCCTGACCCACATCACCACCGCGTACTCCTGCCAGCCCGGATACCCGGTGCTCTGGGCCGCGTTCGACGGCGGCCATCAGCAGGGCCCGGTGGACGGGTGCGCCGGCTGTGAGAGCGGCGCGCGAAGCTGGGTCAAGCAGGAGGTGTGGCGCTTCTTCACCCAGTTCGGGTCGGACGTGCCGCCCACCACTCCCCCGCCGACCACCCCGCCGCCAGGGCAGCAGAACGTCCTGATCGTTGGGAGCCCGTCCGGCCGGTGCATCGACATCCCCAACTCCAGCACCGCCAACGGCGCCCGCCCGCAACTGTGGGACTGCCACGGTGGCACCAACCAGCGCTGGACCCACACCGCCAACCGCACCCTGACCGTCTACGGCAACAAGTGCCTGGACGCCAGCGGCGCGGGCAGCAGCAACGGCACCGCGGTCCTCATCTGGGACTGCAACGGCCAAGCCAACCAACAGTGGAACCTGAACTCCAACGGCACCATCACCAGCGCCCAATCGGGGCTGTGCCTCGACGCCGTCGCATCCGGCACGGCCAACGGGACGCAACTTCACCTCTGGGCCTGCCACGGCGGCGCCAACCAGCAGTGGGCCAGGCGCGCCTAGTACCGCACCAGGCAACGCCCGCCATGTCGGAGACGCGCCGCCCGGGTCCTTTCCCGGGCGGCGCGTTGCCGTCAGGCGGTGGGCGCGGCGGATACCGAGACGTGCGCGGTGACGATCCGCCAGCCGACAGGCAGTCGTACCCAGGTCTGGGTCTGCCGCCCGGTGGCGGCGGTGCCGGCGTACCCGAATCGGGTTGTCACGACCGCCAGGTCCGGGCCGAACGCGGTGACGATCGGGTCGACCAGCCGGCGACCGGCCGGCAGTGGCGGCTGCGCGGCGCGCCACTTGCGCTGCTCGTCAAGCCCGTACTGATGGTCGGCGAGGCCGAACCGCACCGTCCGCTCGGAATCCCGGAAGTACCCGCAGATCAGGTCCGCGTCGCCGTCGGCCAGCGCCCGCTCGTAGCCGGCGAAGGCCGCCGCCACCTCGGCGACCACGTCCGTCCGGTCGATCTCCATGCGGTACGTCCCTTCGTCCGTTCGGTCAGGAAACTCGCGGGCCCGGTCGAGAGCCGTGACGCCCCCGACCGGGCCGACCGGTCAGCCGCTCAGCGCCGATGTCCGCTGCTCATCGGCCGACCGACCGGTGACAGGGTCCGCTAGGCCGGGCTTCCGGTCCGGATCGACCTCCTCCGGGTCGGGTTCGCGGGGCGTGGGGCGGCCCAGAGCGAACACCACACAGATCACCGCGACGAACAGGTAGCCGAGTGCGACCTGACCATTGGCGTTCCACTCGATCCGCTCGCCGTGGATCAGCCCGATGAACGACAGCAGCCCGCCGGAGCCGGCGAAGATCGCGGCTCGCGCGAACCGCTTGTCGATGATGAAGACCACCACCGCCCCGAGCACCAGGCCGGCGAGGATCGCACCCTGACCCAGCACCAGCAGCCCGTCGTAGATCACGCCGGCGCCGTTGAGCGCATCGTCGCCGACCGCCGCGGCGGTGGTACCGGCCGCCGCCAGGGTGTTGTCGATCTGCCCGGTGGCCCAGGCCGCGATGTTCGGGATCAGCGCAGCGACCACGGCCGCGGCGTGCGCCCTGGGGGTCGCCTGGAACGCCTGCGCCCCGATCAGCAGTCCGATGTAGAGCAGAATCGGCACGATCGCGGCCGTCGGGAAGATCGCGCCGAGCAGTCCGAACATGCCGAGGAAGCAGAGCAGCGCGATCACCACACCGGTCGCCATCGAATAGCCGCTGCGTCCACCGGCGGCCTTCCAACCAGGGTGCCCGACGTAGACGGCCGGTGGGAACGGCGAGCCGAGCGCGGCCCCGATCACCGCGCCCGCACCGTCGGCGAGCAGCACGCTGCGCAGGTTGTAGTTGTCCCCGGCGGTGGCCGCGCTCTCCACGTTCGTCATGCCCTCGGTGAAGTTGTAGACCCCGAGCGGAATCGCCGTCGCCAGTAGGGGCGCCATGTCGGCCAGCCCGGTGAAGAGCAGATCCAGCTTGAACGAGGGGACGGCGATCGCGATGTCCCGGGCCGCGGCTGTCACGTCCGGCACCGACATCGCCCCACCGGCCCAGCCGATCGCGGTGCCGAGCAGCAGCGCGGCGAGCCCGATCGGGAAGTTGAACGGCAACTTCACGTCGGTCAACAGACCGATCAGCAGCAACGCGAAGACCGGTAGCGCGACCCAGGCCATCCGCCACATCTGCCCGGCCGGGTTCATCGAGATGAACGTGATGGAGATTCCGGCGAGGGTGCCGAGCAGCGCGGCCCGGGGCGCGTACCGGCGGATGTACGGCCCGACGAACGCGCCGATCAACACGATCACGCCGATGATGAAAGCCCACGCCAGACCGGCTTCCCAGGCCCGTACGGGATCCTGGGTGCGCAGGTAGATGGGGAGCATGATGACGAAGATGACGATGAACATGTGCGGCACGCTCGGCCCGTACGGCAGGGCCGTCACGTCGGTGCGGTTCTCCCGTCGGGCCAGCCGGCGGGCCAGGTAGGTGTAGTAGATGTTTCCGGCGACCAGGGCGATGCCGAGCGCCGGCAGGATGGTGCCGAACACCTCCCCCTCGGGAAGGTTCACCACGGCGAGGCAGAGCCCGGTCAGGGTGAGCACGTTGACCAGGACGTTGACGCCGAAACCGAAGAACGCGTTGGTGTCGCCGCGGACCCAGTACGGGAGCGGGACGACTGTGGGTTTGGTCGAGGTCATGGCTGCTCCCGGTCAGGAGGAGGGCTGCAAAACGGGGGTGGTGGGCAGCGCGGCGCGTACCTGCGCCGAGTCGGCGACCCAGCCGAAGATGCCGCCCTGGGCGGCGATCATGTCGAGTCCGATCCGGTGGAACTCGGGGAAGTAGGACCCGACGCAGTCGGCGAGCACGAGGCACTCGTACCCGCGGTCGTTGGCCTCCCGGACGGTGGTGTGCACGCACACTTCGGTGGTGACCCCGGCGACCAGGAGGCTGCGGATGCCCCGCTCGGTGAGCAGGACGTCCAGGTTGGTGGCGTGGAAGGCGCCCTTGCCGGGCTTGTCGATGACCGGCTCGTCGGGCAGCGGCGTCAGCTCGTCGATGATGTCGTGGCCGTACTCGCCACGGACCAGGATGCGGCCCTTGGGTCCGGGGTCACCGATCCGTTTGCTCGGCGCGCCACGACTGAGCTTGGCCGGCGGGCAGTCGGACAGGTCGGGCAGGTGCCCCTCGCGGGTGTGCAGGATGCTCAGGCCCACGGCTCGGGCGTCGGCCAGCAGCGCCGCGAGCGGCGCGATGGTCCGGCGCAACTGACCGACGTCGTTGCCCAGGCTCTCACCGAACCCACCGGGTTCCAGGAAGTCGCGCTGCATGTCGATGACGAGCAGCGCCGTGGTCGAGAGGTCGAAGGAGTACGGTCCGGGTCGCGCGGCGGCGATGGTCAACATGGGCGCACCTCACTTGGCCGTGGCGGCGATGACGTCGTCGGAGGTGGTGACGCAGCCGAAGACGCCGCCCTGCATGGTGACCATGTGCAGTGCCGCGTCGTGGTTGGCCTTGTCGGTGGCGCCGGTGCAGTCGGAGAGGATCAGGCACTCGTACCCACGGTCGTTCGCCTCGCGCATTGTGGTGTGCACGCAGACGTCGGTGGTGATGCCGGTGAGAATCAGGTGGGTGATGCCCCGGGTGCGGAGCACCAGGTCGAGGTTGGTGGCGTAGAAGGCGCCCTTGCCCGGCTTGTCGATGATCACCTCACCGGACACCGGGGCCACCTCGGGCACGATCTCCCAGCCCGGCTCGCCTCTGACCAGGATCCGGCCGGCCGGTCCGGCGGCGCCGATCTCGGCGCCGATGCGCGCCGAACGCCACCGCTTGTTCGCCGGCAGGTCCGACAGCTGCGGGTCGTGTCCCTCCCGGGTGTGTACGACAAGCATCCCGAGCGATCGTGCGTGCTCCAGCAGCCGGGCAGTGGCCGGCAGGCCGGCCCGGGTGAGGCCGATGTCGTAACCCATTGCGTCGACGTAGCCGCCCGGTCCGCAGAAGTCGGTCTGCCAGTCGATGCAGAGCAGCGCTGTACGCGCGGTGTCCGCCGCGCCGTCGTAGGGCCACGGGTAGGGGTTGGCCGTGACCGGCCCGATGCTGCCCATCCTCTCGCCTCCTGTCGTGATCGCTGGTACTGCCGCGTCAGCGCTGGGCCGCGGATCGGCGGTACGCCCGCCACCCACCGCTGGCGCTGATGTCCTCGGCCGGTGGGCCCGCCGCATACGCTTCGCAGAGGAAACCGAGCACGTCCCGCCCGTCGTGCAGTCGGACCCAGCCGAGCGAGAGGGGTGCCGGCACGCCGGCCAGCAGGCCACCGAGCGCCGCGCTGGGCAGCCGCCACAGCTCGACCTCGATCGGGTGGCCCGTCGAGCCGTCCGGTCCGATCCGGACCAGGCCGGGCAGCCCCTCGCCGTCGGGGGTGTCCATCCGGTACAGCCGGTAGAGCGGTGCGGTGCGGGCGGTGCCGGCGAGGATCGCGCCGTGCCCGAGCAACTCGCCGTTGCGGGACTCACCGGTGAGGTGCCGGCCTACCACGGCGACCAGCAGTTCCGCCGAGCGCTGGGACGGCGGTGAAACGGCCTCGACCGCGCCGGGCGGCGCACCGCCCTCGGTGAGGGTGGCGGCCAGCCGGGCCACTGTGGTGTCGCTGAACGCCGGGCCGATGAGGGTCAGGCTCGCCGGGCGGCCGGAGCTGGTGAACCCGTTGGGTACGGTCACCGCGGCCAGATCGAGCAGGTTCGCGAACTGGGTGTAGCGGCCGAGCATGGCGTTCCGCCCGATCGGGTCCTCGGCGATCTCGTCGAGAGTGAAGGTGGTGCCGACGGTGGGCACCACCAGTACGTCGATGTCCTGCCAGAGCTGGTCGACCTGTGCTCGCAGTTCGCGCAGGCGGTGCTGACCCCGGAAGGCGTCGATCGCGTCGTAGCGCCGCCCGGTCTCCAGTACGGCCCGGGTGACCGCGAGGACCGACTCGGGGTGCGAGCGCAGGAAGCCGTCCAGGGCGACGAGCCGCTCGGCCACCCAGGGTCCCTGGTAGAGCAGGTCGCCCGCTTCGAAGAAGGCGCCGAGGGGCACCGACCGGGGGGACCCGACGAAGGTGCGCAGCCGTTCCACGCCCGCAGCGAAGCGGGTCTCCTGCCCGGTGTCGCCGAAGAACTCCAGGTCTTCTGCCCGGGGCACCCCGAGGCGGAGCGTCCCCGGCGGGCGGGGCACGACCCGCTCGGCCGGGAAGGGACGTCCCCAGGGGTCGGCCGGGGTGACGGCACGGGCGGCGTGCAGCACGTCGAGGGCGCCGGCCACGTCGGGGGCGAAGACCGACACGCAGTCCAGTGAGCGGCAGGCGGGCACCACACCGGCCGTGCTGAGCAGACCCCGGGTGGGCTTGAGGCCGACTATCCCGTTGAGTGCCGCCGGCACCCGGCCGGAGCCGGCGGTGTCCGTACCCAGGGCGAAGCTGACCTGGCCCGCGGCCACCGCGACCGCCGAGCCGGAGCTGGAGCCCCCGGAGATGAGGCCGCCGCCGAACACGCTCTGGCAACTGCCGTACGGCGAGCGCGCGCCGGTCAGGCCGGTGGCGAACTGATCGAGGTTGGTCTTGCCGACCAGCAGCGCGCCGGCATCGAGGATCCGGCGCACCACCGGAGCGTCCTCGGCGGCCAGGTACCCGAAGTCGGGGCAGCCCGCCGTGGTGACCATGCCGGCCACGTCGATGTTGTCCTTGACCGCGAACGGGATCCCGTACAGCGGCAGCGCGTGATCCCCGTGGCGGGTCAGCGATTCAGCGCGTTCACGCAGGACGTCGGCCGGGACCGTGCTGATCCAGACCGGCCCGTCGTCACGCCCGGCAAGCCCGTCCAGGACGCGTTCGGCTTGGTCCGCCGGGGTCAGGCCGCCCTCGCGGTACGCCGACCGAAGCTCCGCAATGGACCTCGTTCGCTCTGGCATACAGTCGATTGTCGACTGTTCTGTTTCAGGAAACCGCGCGGCACGTAACGACGACATGACAGCGCGTGGCCGCAGACCGCCGGCCCTGGCTGACCTCAGCTAGCCGAGGTACGAACGCGCGCCGTGCCCGGAGAGCACGGCGAGCACCTCCTCCGGGTCTCCCCCGGCGACCGCCTCGAACAAGCGCTCGTGCCGGTGGACCCCGTCCAGCGGCTGCGCCAGCTCCGCCTCCCGGCGCAGGTTGATCGCCATGTAGAGCTGAAGCTTCACCAGGATCGAGCCGTACACGGCGGAGAGCTGCCGGTTGCCGGCGAGCGCCACCAGCGCCACGTGGAACTCCCGGTGCGACTCGGCGACCGCCATCCGGTCACCGGCCCGGGTCGCCTCCCTCAACTGATCGAGTGTCGCTCGCAATCCGGCGAGGTCGCTGTCCCGAGCGACCGGGATCCCCGCCCGCACCGAGAAGCGTTCCAGCACGTCACGCAGCTCGTACAGCTCCTGCACGTCGCGGTCCGACAGGGTGGCCACCCGGACTCCACGCCGGGGCACGTGCTCGACCAGCCCCTGCTGGGCCAGCAACCGCAGCGCCTCCCGCAACGGAGCCCGGCTGATCCCCAGCCGCCGGGTCAACTGTTCCTCCACCAGGCGCTCGCCCGGGTCGCTCTTGCCGCTGAGGATTTCCCGGGTCAGCCGAGAGACGGCGAGGTCCACCAGGCTGACGCTCTCCAGCTCACCATCCACCGTCGATGCGGCCACGTCGTCCACGCCGATGAGTCTGCCACCTGCTCCCGAACGGCCGGCGTATGCGCGTCCACCCTGGGCGGGGTCGGGTCGGCTGCGCACGAGGTACGTCTGACGCCACCGTCGGCAAGCGTCAATGGCATCGCCGGCACGGGTGCCGGCCGTCGAGGTAGCCGCCGGTCAGCCCTCGACCCCTACCGCTACCCCCAGGTGCTTTCCACACACCCCTGCCCACTACTCCTCCGGGACGCGTGGCCCAACCTCGCCCCGCCTCAGGTGCTCCGCGTTGCGGTCGGCCTCACTGTCGGCGTGCGCGGCCCCGGAGCCGGGATCCGTCGTTCGGCGCCCCTCGGCGTCCTGATACACCGCGCCGGTCTCGAGGGCCCTCTCCTGCTGGCTCTGCTCAGGCGTAGTCATGAATTCCCACTACCCTCCGGCTCCCCCGGCAAACGGTCCCGCCGGCGCTGCCCGATCGGCTGGCCGCAGCGCCGCCGCGGCAGTGATCATGGCATCACGCGACGCAGAACTCGTTGCCCTCGGGGTCGAGCATGACGACGTGCCCGAGGACGTCGCCGTACCACTCCTCGCGGACCACAGTCGCGCCGGCGGCAACCAGATCCGGCACCTTCTGCCGGATCAACTGGGCGCGCTCGGCCATGTCCCCGGAACCTGGACCGGCCACCCGGATGTCGATGTGCATACGGTTCTTGGCGGATTTACCCTCGGGGACCTTGAGGAAGCTGATGGCAGGGCCCCTGCCGTCCGGATCGACGATGGACGCGTTGTCGGGCTCATCGAAGCCGGGTTCCTTGACATAGCCGAGGGCCAACGCCCAGAAAGCAGCGATCCGCTGGGGATCGTCGGCATCGCATCCCAGGGTCCAAAGAGTGGCCATCGCGCCAACGTACGTCAGCTATGACGCCCTGTCACCGACTGGCTGGCGCTCGGGAGCATGGGAGGTTGGCCCGCCCCTACGCGCGGCGGTGGCCTAGTGGCCACGGAACGCCTCCTCCAACCACCAGGAGCCGCGCGCGGCGCTGACCTTGGCGTCGATCACCAGCGGCCGGGTACGGGGACCAGCGAGCCAGTGGCGTACCGGTGCGAGATCGGCGGCGGTCCGGGCGGTCAACCCGTCGCACCCGTAGCCCCTGGCGATCGCGGCCAGGTCGGTCTCGGGAAAGGTGACAGTCTCCAGCGGGTGCCCGTCCGGGCCGAAGTGGTGCACCTCGGCCCCGTACGCCGCGTCGTCGTAGATCACCACGAGCAGGGGTAGCGCCAGCCGGACGGCGGTGACCAGTTCGGTCGCGGACATGACGAAGCCACCGTCGCCGACCGCGGCGACGGTGAGCCGGTCCGGGCGGGCGACCGCCGCGCCGAGCGCACTGGCCAGGCCGAGCCCGACCGACTGGAACGCCTGGGTGAAACAGAATCCGGCCACGTCCGGCACGTCGAGCCACATCGACGGGTAGCCCATGAAGTTGCCGGAGTCGACCACCACCGTCCGGTCGGCCGGCAGCAGGTCGTCCAGGGCGGTCGAGAGCGTCCTCGGGTCGATCGTCGCCGGCGCTCCGGCGCTCTCATCCTGGTAGGGAACCGTCCGCCACCGGCAGTGGTCACGGATCCGTCGGGCCAGCTCCGGCGTACGCCAGCCGCCGGTGGTGGCGTCCCCGGCCCCGGTGGCGCCGACGCTCAGCCGAGCGAGCAGCGCCTCGGCGACCGCCGACACCTCGCCGGCCACTGTCAGGTCGACCGGACGGTTCACCCCGAACGCGGCCGGCTCGTGGTCGACCTGGACGACGACGGCGGAGGGCGGGATCAGTTCGCCGTGCCGGGTGGTCCACATGTTCAGCGTGCTGCCCCACGCCACGACCAGGTCCGCCGTGCCGATCAGCTCGGCGGTGAGCGGGGTGGCGAAGCCACCGGCCACGTCGAGGTTCCACGGGTTCCCGGCGAACAGTCCCTTCGCCGCGGCCGAGACCGCGAGCAGCGCGCCGCACGCGTCGGCGAGCCGGGTCAGCGGTTCCCGGGCTGCCCGGGCGCCCCGACCGGCGATGAAGACCGGTCGACGGGCGGCCTGGAGCGCGGCCAGCAACGGCTCGAGCTGCGGGGCGGTGACCGGGGTCGGCGCGGCCGTGGGGACCGGGCCGGACCACGGTTCGGTCACGGCCTCCTGCACGTCCAACGGCAGGCCCAGCACCACTGTCGCGCCCCGGGCGGCGGCCCGGTACGCCGCGCCCGCGTCCTCGGCCGCGTGCGTCGCGCGTACCCGGTGGAAGTCGGCCCCGACCGCGGCGGCGAGCGCCGGCAGGTCGATGAAGAAGTTCGACAGCGGCGCTGTCGCCTCCGGGGCCAGGACCACCATCGGGGTACGGCTCTTCGCGGCCTCGGTGAGGCCGGTCAGCGCGTTGGTGACGCCTGGCCCCTGGTGCACCGAGAGCAGTCCCACAGTCCCGGCGGTGCGGGCGTACCCGTCGGCCATGCTGGCCGCGCCGCCCTCGTGGGCCGCCGCCACGAACCGGGCGCCGGCCGCGACGAGCGCGTTCGTGACATGGAAGTTGCCACTGCCCACCACCCCGAAGACGTGCCGTGCGCCGTGTGCGTACAGGACCCGCCCGACCACCTCGGCTACCCGCATCGGTGGCCCGGCCTACCGTTCGACGAGAGCGAGGACCCGACACGGGCTGCCGGAGCCGGAGACGATCGGCAGTGGCCCGGCGATCACCACCGCGCCGGTCGCCGGCAACTGCGCCAGGTTACGGAGCTGGGTCAGGCCGTACTTGTCCTGGCCGAGCAGGTACGAGTGGCACGGGAACGGCGGGTCGAACGAGTGCGCGGCCCCAGCGTCGGTCCCGACCGTCTCCACCCCGACGCCCTGGATCGGCGACTCCTCGGCCAACCAGCGGGCGCACTCCACTGAGATGCCCGGGGAGCGGCCGGCGTTGGCGTACCGCTCCGGGTCGTCGCCGTACGCGTCCCAGCCGGTGCGGTAGAGCAGCCAGCCACCGGGGGGCAGGGCGCCATGTTGCGCCTCCCACGCCTTGACGTGCTCGACCTCGAGCAGGAAGTCAGGATTGTCGGCGGCGTCGGCGGCGTGGTCGATCACCACCGCCGGGGCGATCAGCTGGCTCACCGGGACCTGCGACACGTCCGCACCCTGTTGACCGGTGACCCAGTGCACCGGGGCGTCGAAGTGGGTGCCGGTGTGCTCGCCGGTGGAGAAGTTGTTCCAGTACCAGGCCGGACCCCGGTCGTCGTACCGGCTGATCTCGCTGAGCTGAAACGGCCAGGTCTGGCCGAACTGCTCGGGCAGACCGAGGATCGGGGTCTGGTCCGAGAGCGGAGCGGTGAGGTCGACAACCTGGATCCGGCCGCTGGAGAGAGCGGCGACAAACTCCTGCAGCACCGTCATGCGGCGACGGTACACCCGCTCACGCTCCAGATAGGACCGTGAAATGGCTATCCGCAGGTGCGAGCCGCGATGCGGATGGTGGTGCCTGAGGGGCCGCTGTCGACGAGGAGGTAGTCGGCCATGTTCCCGACCACCCAGAGGCCCATTCCTCCGGTGTCGGACAGGGGCGGTCGCTCGGCGCACGGAACGTAGCGAGCGGGGTGGAAGCCCCGTCCCTGGTCAGTGACTTCACAGGTGAGCTGACCGTTCAGGAGCAGGCGTAGGTCACCTCTGCCTCCGCCGTGCCGAATCGCGTTGATCATCAGTTCGTTGACCGCTGTGACCCAGTTCTCGATCTCGTCGTTGTCGAGGCCGCACCGGCGACTGACGGCCTCGACCTCGTGTCGGACGCGGTTGAGGTCGGCCAGGGTGAACGACGTCGAGAACAGAGGCTTCCTGGCAGCGGGGGCATGGTGATCGAGCGGCGGGTTCACCATCGATTCCCCCCTGTCGGACGGACATGGAGCCTGGGAAGATACCCCACGCCGACGGCACGACACTGTTGATCTAGCTCCTGACGTGCCGTCGACGGCGTGCCGGCGTCTAGGCTGCTGGGGTGACCGATGCCGACCTGGTGACGAACGAGGAGCGGCTGAGACGTATCGAGGCGATCACCGACGCCGCTCTGTCGGGGCTCAACATCGCCGAGTTGCTCGACGAGCTCCTTGAACGGGTCCGGGACCTGCTCAAGGTCGATACCGCCACCATCCTGCTGCTGGACGACCACACCGGCGAGCTCGTCGCGACCGCGGCCAAGGGCCTGGAGGAGGAGGTACGCCGCGGTTTCCGCATCCGGGTCGGGCGCGGCTTCGCCGGCCGAGTGGCAGCGACACGCGCCCCGGTCACGATCGACAACGTGACGCCCGACGACGTGGTGAACCCGATCCTGCTCGCCACGGGCATACGTGCCCTGCTGGGCGTGCCCATGCTCGTCAACGGCAACCTCGTCGGCGTACTGCACGTCGGCTCTCTGGCCCTGCGGCGGTTCGATGCCGACGACGTGCGGCTGTTGCAGCTCGTTGCCGATCGCGCCGGCTTGGCAGGTCAGGCCCGAGCACAGGTTCTCGACCGGCAGGCAGCGCTGGCCCTGCAACACAGCCTGCTACCCGGCCGACTACCCGACATCCCCGGCCTGGACCTGGCCGCCCGGTACGTGCCCGGCCACGACCTGGGCATCGGCGGCGACTGGTACGACGTGTTCACGTTGCCCTCGGGCTGGCTGGGCGCCGTCATCGGTGATGTCTCCGGCCACGGGCTGCCATCCGCCGTCGTCATGGGACGCATCCGCAGCGCACTACGCGCCTACGCTCTCGATTCCGGCGATCCCGCCGTGGCGCTGACCTCCCTCGACCGCAAGATCCACCACTTCGAAGCGGGCACTCTCACCACCGCCGTCTACGCCCTGATCACACCCGACCGCACGAGGGTGCACCTCTCCTCAGCAGGCCATCTGCCACCACTGCTGGCCGTCCCCGGCCATCCCACCCGGCCTGTCAACCTGACGGTGGACCGGCCACTCGGCGTGGGCCGACCATCAACCAATCGCCGCACCACCGTTCTGGACCTACCGCCGGGCGCGGCACTCGTCCTCTACACCGACGGACTGGTCGAACGTCGCAACGAGCTGATCGACACCGGCATCGAGCGCCTCGCCGGCGCCGTGCAGTCCGGGCCAGCCGAGGCGTTGTGCGACCACATCATGGCCACCACCGCGGAGGAGCACCCCACCGACGACATCGCCCTGCTGGTCATCCGCCGCCAACCACCATCGGATCACACCGATCGGGCAGCTGATTCGGATGTACTGCGACAACCGACGGCAATGACCTCGACGAGACACCACGATGACAGGCCGCCCATTCCCGGGACCTAGGGCGCTGGACCCGCTGGGGTTCGACGGTGGGCGGAACTGTCCACGGTCGGACGTCCTCGGTCCTCGGCGGCCGACATGGCACGATGGCCGTGTCCTGCGCCGCCGGTGGCCGGGCACGACACTGATGGAGTCGGGATGTCAGAGCTGGCCGGCCCGCCGGTGCCAGGGTTGGCGAAACTGTGGACGCACGACCCGGTCACCGCCGGCCCGTATCGCCTGGTCGGGCGGTTGGGCGCGGGTGGGCAGGGGGTCGTCTATCTCGGCGAGGACGACGCCGGTGACCGGGTCGCGGTCAAGATGGTCAACGTCGATCTGAGTGATCCACGGGCGCGGTCGCAGTTCGTCAAGGAGATCGCCGCCGCCCGCCGGGTCGCCCCGTTCTGCACCGCGCAGGTGCTCTTCGCGGAGGTGGACGGCGAGCGGCCGTACGTGGTCAGTGAGTTCATCGAGGGCCTGACCCTGCACCGGCACGTCCGCGAGCGTGGTCCGGTGACCGGTAACGCCCTGCACCGGCTCGCGGTCGGCACCGTCACGGCGCTCGCGGCGATCCACAGTGCCGGGGTGGTGCACTGCGATCTGAAGCCGGACAACGTGGTGCTGGGCGAGGACGGTCCCCGGGTGATCGACTTCGGTATCGCCCGGGCGTTGGGCAACACGGAAACGGCGTCCAGCCGGGTCATGGGGACCACCGCGTACATGGCGCCGGAGCGGTTCCGCAACGACGCGATCGGTCCACCCTGCGACGTCTTCGCCTGGGCGGCCACCATCGCCTTCGCCGCCGGTGGTCGGCCACCCTTCGGCAACGACTCGCTCTTCGCCGTGATGCACCGGGTGCTGAACGATCCGCCCGACCTGCCGGCGATGCCTCCCGTTCTGGACGAGCTGATCCGGGAGTGCCTGGCCAAGGAGCCGGCGGACCGGCCGGCTGCCGAGCGCGTGTTGGTGCGGCTGCTTCGGCAGGACGGCAGGGTCACCGCGCCGCTACGTCGGGAGAGCCTGCTCGAGGTCGGCAACGAGACCGCGGGCGCGCCGACTCCCAACCAACCGCTCCCCCAGGTCACGCCGACGGCACCGCAACCGAGCGCGACGCAGCCGCAGGTACCGGCCCGGCCGACGCTGCCGACCCAGGCCCGACCGGCTGAGCCGGCGCACCTGCCGGTGCAAACCCAGCCGGCGCACGTGCCGGCGACGGAGCCGGGCGTTGGTGCTGGAGGCGGCGGCGCGTTGCGGCGGCTGCGTCGTGAGGCCCTTGACGCCTGGGGCATCTCGACAGCGCTCTTCCTCGGTTCGGTTGGCGCCGCCGCCGGCTACGTAGCGTCGAGCGCTGTCGGCCCGGCCGCCGCGGTCGGTGCGGTCGCCTTCGTCGTGGTCTACCTGGTTCGACTGCTGGTCGCGACGGCCCTCGGGAGGCGGTCCGACCGCTGGTGACCGGTGCGCCGGGGTCGGGGTCGCCGACTGGCGCCGCATCGATAGGTTGACTGCCACCAGCCGCCCGCCGAGGAGGACTCCCGATGGCCCCACCCGCTACGCGTACGCGGCAGTGGTTGCCGTACACCGCCGCCGTCACCGCCGGGCTGGTGGTCATCGCCGGGGCGTTCGTGTTCGTCCGACAGCGCCAAGCGGGCAGCGACTGCGCCACCATCCTCCAGGTCAACTCTTCGACCGAGAAGGCGGCTCTGCTGGTAGACCTGGCCGAGCGTTACAACGTGAGCGACCGGTCGATCAAGGGCGGTGGCTGCGCCCGGGTGCACGTCAGCGCGTTGAACTCGGGCAAGGCCACCGAGGCGTTGGCCACCGGCTGGACCCACACCGGCCTGCCGCAGCCACAGGTCTGGCTGCCCACGTCGAGCCTGTGGACCGGCCAGCTCCGGCTGCTCGACGAAGCCGCCGGGCGGGAGCTGCAGACTCCGGACGACTACCCGTCGATCGCCAACAGCCCGTTGGTGATCGCGATGCCACAGCCCAAGGCCGAACTCGTAGGCAAGCGGGGGTCGCTGGGCTGGGGTGAGATCCTGGGCCTTTCCGGGCGGGACGGGTGGGCGGACTTCGGCAAGCCGGAGTGGGGCCGTTTCACCTTCGGCAAGGACAACCCGAACCTGTCCACCTCCGGGCTGGCGGCGACCATCGCCACCTACTACGCGGCGGTGCAACGGGCCAATGACCTGACCCAGTCCGACCTGGCCGACCCGGCGGTCACCCAGTTCGTCCGCCGGATCGAGGCCAACGTGTCGCACTACAGCGACGACTCGGTGGACCTGCTGCGCAGCCTCGCCGAGGCGGACCTGGCCGGCGGGGCGGGCAGTACTGACGACATGAGTGCCATCGTCCTGCAGGAGGAGCTGGTGGACCTCTACAACACGGGCGCGCTCAGCCCTCGGCAGGAAGGGCAGGAGCGGGGCCGCCGGCCGAACGTCCCGCTGGTCGCCGTCCATCCCAAGGAGGGCACGTTCAACCTGGACCACCCCTTCGTGGTGCTGCCCACCGCCGATGAGCGGCAGCGCGCGGCAGCGGCCGACTTCCAGAAGTTCCTGACCGAGGGCGCGCAGCAGGAAAGCTTCGCCCGTCTCGGCTTCCGCAACCATGAGCGCCGCGCCTCGGCGGAGCTGCTCGCCAGCGTCGGCGCCGAGCCCACCGGCGGGCTGAACTACTTCGAGCCACCGGAACCGCAGGTGGTCAGCGCGATGCTGGACGGCTGGCGCACGCTCCGCAAGAAGGCCAACATCCTGATCACCTTGGACACCTCGGGGTCCATGCTGGCGAAGGTCGGCACCCGTACCCGTTTCCAGGTGGCCTCGGCGGCGGCGAGCAAGGGTCTCGCGCTGCTCAACACCGAAGACCGGGTGGGTCTCTGGTCGTTCTCCTCGGAGACGCAGCAGCGGCCGAAGAGCCCCTACCGGGAGGAGGTCCCGCTCGGCGGGTTCGACCAGAAGCGGATCAACAGCAAACTCGCGGGCCTGCAGGTCGCTGGCGATACCGCGCTCTACGCGACGATCCGGGCCGCACACCGAGAACTGCTCGACCGGTACGACCCGCAGCGGATCAACGCGATCGTGGTGCTGACCGACGGCAAGAACGAGTACAGCAAGGACAACGACCTGGCCCGGTTGCTCGCCGAGGTGGCCCTGGACCCGCGGCGTCCGGTGAAGGTGTTCTGCATCGCCCTGGACCGGGAGTCGGACTTCGCCACCCTGGACCGGATCGCCAAGGCGTCGTCGGGCAAGGCCTTCGACGCCACCGACCCCGCCAAGATCGACGAGGCGTTCGTGAAGCTGGTCAGCAGCTTCTGACACTCCCCCAGGCCCGCTGGCCGGTAGTACGGGCCGACAGAGAGGTGGGGGGCCAGGCGCTCGGCCTGCCCCCCACCGGCTCTGCCGTCAGACGAGTCGGCGGCGGACCCACCAGAGGGAGAACAGGGACAGCACGACGGTCAACGCGATCAGCACGCCGAACTCTCGCCATTGCAGGCCCCAGAACTTCGAGCCAGGCACGTAGCTCACCTTCAGGCTGAGGTTCTGCTCGCCCAGCCATGTCTGGCACGCCTCCCGCCCACCGGACGCCCTCGGCCCGCACCGGGTCATGTCGGCCGGACCGGTGAACTCCGCTCCGGTCGAGGTGATCGTGGTGCTCGACACGACCCAGTCACCCCTGCGTTCGGGCTGGACGTGGACCGTCATCTGCCCGGTGTCGGAGCTCATCGAGATCCCGAAGTCGCCGTCGAACGTCAGAGGGGTGACCGTGGTGATCGGCTGGGCCAGCCAGGGGCGCACCACGAACGGCGCGGCGATCTGGAGGCTGACCACCACCAGCAGGGTCACTGCCATCGCGCCCAGGGTCCGCCGCAGCAGCAGCCCGGTGGCGACACCCACCACGAAGGCCAGCGTCGCGTAGCCCACCGGGACGATCCCCCGGGCTGCGAACACCAGCGGGTTCATCCGGTCCGCCG
The DNA here is from genome assembly GCF_036136635.1 of Micromonospora sp. NBC_00330. Classification (NCBI taxonomy): domain Bacteria; kingdom Bacillati; phylum Actinomycetota; class Actinomycetes; order Micromonosporales; family Micromonosporaceae; genus Micromonospora; species Micromonospora sp. NBC_00330. The sequence continues at coordinate 1,336,787 of NZ_CP108012.1, read as the reverse complement.
AGGCCCCGTCGATCGGCTGCGCCCACTCGGTCAGCACCAGGCTGAGCAGGCCGGCACCGAGCGCGGCGGCACCGCCGCCGATCGCCAGTTTGACCAGCAGCCAACGTCCGCGGCTGACGGACTGGCTGAAGACCATGCGGTACGTGCCGGACTCCAACTCCCGGGCCACCAGCGGTGCGCCCCAGAAGATGCCCACCAGGGCAGGCAGCAGGTACAGGGCCCCGATGGCGGCGATGTGGAACTCACTCGCCCATCCCGGTTGCAGCGCCTGGAGGAACGCCTCGCCGGCGGCACGACAGGCGTCGCCCTGGCAGCCGGTGTATCCGGTCTGCGTGGCCAGCTCGGTGACCTCCGACCAGGTCAGCGCCAGAGCGCCCAGGAGCGCCAGCAACAGGGTGCCGGTGGCCAGGGCCGGGGTGCGGAACTGCCGCCAGGTCATCCAGATCATCGCTGTCCCTCCAGAACCCGGCCCGTACCGTCGTCGGTGGCACCGCTCATGTACGCCAGCACGATGTCCTCCAGGTCCAGCCGGTCGACCTGCCAGGACGGGTCGACGATCGGCGCGGTGCTGCGTACCACCAGTGTCGACTGCACCTCGGTGTGACTCTGCTCGACCAAGGCGCGCCCGGCGCCCAGGTCGGCGGTGTCGCGCCGCCGCCCGACCAGACGGTGGTGGGTGGCGAGCAGGTCGTCCACGTCGCCGGCCACCCGCACCCGAGAGGCGACCAGCACGATCAGGTGGTCGCAGACCCGTTCCAGGTCGGCGACCAGGTGCGAGGACATCACGATGCTCATGCCCTGCTCCGCGGTCAGCTCCATCAGCCCCTGGAGGAAGTTGCGCCGGGCGAGCGGGTCGAGTGCCGCCACCGGCTCGTCGAGCAGCAGGAGATTGGGCCGCTTCGCCGCGGCGACGGTCAGGGCCAGTTGGGCGCGCTGGCCACCGGAGAGCTTGCCCGCCTTCTGTTTCGGGTCCAGGCCGACCTGGGCGATGCGCCGCTCGGCGAGCGCGGCGTCCCAGGACGGGTTGAGGTGCGCGCCCATCCGCAGGTGGTCGGCGACGGTCAGGCCGGCATAGACCGGGGTGTCCTGCGCGACGAACCCGACCTGCGGCGACCCGCTGACCGGCCGCGCGCCGAGCACTTCGATCCGCCCCGCGGTCGGATCGAGCAGCCCACAGGCCAGTTGCAGCAGCGTGGACTTACCGGCGCCGTTCGGCCCGACCAGGCCCACGACGTGGCCGGCCGGAATGTCCAGAGTGCAGTCCTTCAGTGCGGGGCGCCGGCCGTACCGCTTGGTCAGACCGTCCGCGATCAGGGCGCTAGTCATCCTCGGGCCTCCGAAAATGTCCGAAAGCTGCTGAGGAAGAGCGCCTCGATGCTCTCGTCGTCCAGGCCCGCCTCCCGTGCCTCGGTCAGCCAGCGGGCCAGGCCCTGCCGCAGCGGCTCGTGCTTACTCAGCGAGTCGCCGGCCAGCGTGCGGGTGACGAACGTGCCCAGCCCGGGCCGGGCGGTGACCAGGCCCTCGTACTCCAACTCGCGGTACGCCTTGGACACCGTGTTCGGGTTGATCGCGACCCGGGCCACCACCTCCTTCACTGTGGGCAGTTTGTCGCCCTCGTTCAGAACTCCGAGCCGGAGCGCGTGGCGTACCTGTCGGATGAGCTGCATGTACGGCGCTACCCCGGACCGTGCGTCCAGGTGAAACTCGATCACCTCACCACCCCATTCCACTAGTTGCCTAGCACAATAGGGTGATGGACGGTCTGTCCGCTACCTCGTTGCGATGGGTCCCACCAACGTGACTACAGGCCGAGGCTCCTCAGGGTCGGTACGGCCTGGCCCACCCAGGCGAGGTCGGCGTCCTCGCGAGCGCCCTGGGTGCGTTGCGTGCCGGCCAGGAACCACAGGAAGTAGGTGGTGTAGCCGGGTGCGCTGACCACCGTGTGGTACCCCTCGGGCATCATCTGCATCACATGGTCACGGATGGTGACGTTCTCCTCGTACCCGTCGTCGGTGTAGACCCGGCTGATGCCGAACCCGTTCGCCGGGTTGACGCGGTAGTAGTACATCTCCTCGTGCGCGGCCTCGGCGGGCAGGTCGTCGACCTTGTGCCGGTGCGGCGGATAGGTGCTCCAGTTGCCCGAGGGCGTGTAGGTCTCGCCGACGATGAGCCGGCGGGCCGGCAGGTCCGGCTGGGAGACTTCGGTGAGGATCTGGTGGTAGGTACGGCCGAAGTTGGCCGCTCCCCACCGGCCCCCCACGACCTGCTCCGGTGCGATCACATACGGGTCCGTGGCCAGTTCGCTGGGTGCGCTGGGTAGGGCTATCTCCACGGCGGTGACCGCCTCGACGGTCACCGAGGAGCCGGCCGGGATGTAGACGGAGTGTGGCTTGCCGGAGAAGACGTCCGGACGCTGGCCGACCTGCGGGAAGTGGCGGCCGCCGACGGTGAAGCTGGCCGTGCCACCGAGGATGACGGCCAGGATCTCCCGGTCACCGGACTCACCGGTCCAGGACTCGCCGGCGGACAGCCGCAGCAGTGTGAAGTCCAGCAGTCGGCAGGGATTGAAGGGCAGCGTGTTCCGGCCGTCGACGGCGGGAATGGAGCAGTGGTAGCGGTAGTCCATGGTCACCTTTCGGGATGCGGGGCGGAGCGGGTCGGTGCGCGGTGGTCACCAGGGGCTGGTCCAGCCCGGGATGGTGGCGCGGGTGAGGGCTTCCAGGTAGAAGTAGTCGCCCCACAGGGTTCCCTCGTCGACGCCGACGCTCTTGGGTTTGTCGTAGACGCCGTGCAGGATCAGCGCGTTCGAGACCGGATGGCCGGCGGTGGAGTAGTGGCCGATGAGCGAGCGCAGGATCTCGGCGGCGGCTTTCCGGTACCGGTCGGCGCTGGCCTTGTCGTCGGTGAGGCCGTCCGCCAGTTCGACAAGGCCGCAGGCGGCGATGGCCGCGGCCGAGCTGTCCCGCTCCTGGCCGCTGCCGTCGCCGAACTCCAGATCCCAGTAGGCGACGTGGTCGTCCGGCAGGTGGGCGAGGAAGCGGTCGGCGCAGGTCCTCGCGGCGGCGAGCAGCGCGGGGTCGCCGATGTGCCGGTGGTTGAGGCTGAACCCGTAGATGCCCCATGCCTGCCCGCGTGCCCAGCAGGAGTGGTCGGAGTGGCCCTGTTCGGTTTCGCCGCGAAGCGGCGCGCCGCTGGCCGGGTCCCAGTAGAAGGTGTGGAAGGTGGTGCCGTCCGGACGCAGGATGTGCTGGCGCAGCTGAGCGGTGTGCCGGCGGGCCGCGGCGGCGTAGCGGTCGTCGCCGGTGGTCTGGCTGGCCCAGAAGAGCAGCGGCGTGTTCATGAGGCTGTCGATGATCGTGCGCCCGCGTTGGCGGGGGTCGTTCAGGTCGCCCCAGGCCTGAATGATTCCGGCGGGTTCGAGGACGCGCGTCATCAGGTGGTCGGCGGCGGCGAGGGCCGCGTCCCGGGCCTGTGAATCGCCGGTACGACGGGCCGGGGTGACGCAGCCGAGGGTGTAGAGGAACCCGAGGTCGTGGGTGTCCAGGTCGATGCCGTGGGTCATCCGGGCCGCGAAGCTGTCCACGTGGGAGAGCGCTGCCCGCAGGTGGCGCTCGTCGCCGGTCAGGTCGTGTGCCAGCCAGAGCATGCCGGGCCAGAAGCTCGTGGTCCAGCCGACGTTGGCGCCCTCGGGCTGGCCTGCGCTCGGTGGCCGGAGCGGGTAGCGGTTCGCGTCGGTGGTGTCCGCGGGGTACCGGTCGCCGAAGGTGGCGATGTTCGCGTCGACGGTACGTATCGCGGCTGCCACCGCGGCCGCCGTGGCCTCAGCGTCGGAGTTGGGACGGACGTCGGTCGCCGTCATGGATGCTGTTCTCCCTCGTGTGTCCGGTCCGGTGCCGGGCAGGTGTGTCGTCGGCGTCCCGGCTCGGTGGCCGGAACCTGGTGCTCAGGTGGTCTGGGGTGCGGTCGTCGGTGGGTCGAGGGCGGCGCGCACTGTGAAGCGGCTGTTGGCCCAGACGACGTAGAGCAGTGGCGCGGCGGCGAGGCCGAGCGCGATCGCGGGGCGGGCCGCCAGGATCTGGGCGAGCAGCACGAGGACGAGCAGAGACACGGCGGTGAGGTACCAGCGGCGCACCGCCAGGTACACGCAGGCACGGGCCACGTCACGCAACCGCGCTGTGGGTCGGTCGGCGAGGGTCACCAACCCCAACAGCGTGGTCGCGACGGTGAGGGTGATCAGGGTCGCGAGGACCGGCAGGGCCAGTGCGCCGACCCGGTGGCCCCAGGCGGCGCGGGCGTCGACGGCGAGCACGACCAGGGCACCCATGGCTGCCGCCGTCCACAGCATCGCCGGCCGGGCGGTGGCTCGCCAGGCGCGGCCGTAGGTGCGCAGGACACCGCCGGTGTCGCCGGCCGAGTAGGCGGACATGACCGCGAAGACCGCACAGAGCCCTGGCGCGCAGAGCGGGGCGGTCAGCGCGTAGAGCGGCCACGAGCGCGCCGCCTCGGTGGTGAACGCGAGCGTCACCAGTGGCAGGCAACCGAGCACCAGCAGCAGATTGGTGACGAGCGCGACGTAGAACCCGTCGAAGACGGCGGTGATGGTGTTGTGGCGCGAACGCATGGGCCTCAACCCTTCAGTCCGGTCGAGGCGATGCCCTCGATGAAGTGGCGCTGGCCGAGCAGGAAGATGACGGCGACGGGCAGCACCGACAGCACCGAGCCCGTCATGATCAGCGCGTACTCGGCGTTGTACTGCGAAACGAAGGTGTTCAGCCCCAACTGGATGGTGCGCAGCTCCGGACTGCGCAGGTAGATCAGCGGGCCGAGGTAGTCGTTCCAGGTGGTCACGAACGTCAGCAGGGCCAGGCTGGCCAGCGCCGGCCGGGACAACGGCAGCATGATCCGTCGGTAGATGCCGAACTCGCTGAGCCCGTCCACCCGAGCTGCTTCGCTGAGCTCCTCGGGAATCGTCTCGTAGAACTGCTTCATCAGGAACACGCCGAACGCGCCGAACGCCTGCAGCGCGACGATCGACCACAGCGTGTTCGACAACTGCAACTTCGACATGAGGATGAACTGCGGAATCATGTACGACTGCCAGGGCACCGCGATCGTCCCGACGTACGCCAGGAAGAGCGCGTTGCGGCCGGGAAAGCGGACCCGGGCGAAGCCGTAGGCGGCGAAGCTGCCGGTCACCACCTGGAGAAGGCTGACGACCACCGACAGCAGCAGCGTGTTCCCCAACCACGTCGTCATGTCCGAGCGCTGCCAGATGTCGAGGTAGTTTCGCCACACCACGGGATCGGGGAGCCAGGTGATCGGGATGGTGAAGACGTCGCTGTTGGTCTTCAACGACGCCACCACCATCCAGTAGAACGGCAGCAGCAGCCCGGCCGCCGCGAGCACGAGGGCGGCGTACCCGACGAGCCGCCAGCCCCGGGACCGGACCGGTCGGCCGGGCGCGTCGCGGTTGCCGGGCGCGGCGACGGCCGGGGCGGGCAGCGAGAGGTCGGTAGCGGTCATCAGCTGTTCCTCCGCTTGTTGACCATGAACTGGATGACCGTGATGCTGAAACAGATGGCGAACAGGACGACCGAGACCGCCGAGGCGTAGCCGAACTGGTTCTCCTCGAAGCCCTTCTGGTAGATGTACTGCGACAGCACCAGCGTGGACTGGCCCGGGCCGCCGCCGGTCATCACGAGGATGAGGTCGAAGACCTTGAAGCTTTCGATGGTGAGCAGCACCGTGACGAAGAAGGTGGTGTGCCATAACCCGGGGAGGGTCACGTGCACGAACCGCTGCCACGGTGAGGCGCCGTCGGTCTCGGCCGCCTCGTAGAGCTGGGCCGGGATGGTCTGCAGGCCGGCCAGGAACAGCAGCATGTAGTAACCCATGTACCGCCACGTGCCGACGATGATGACCGCCGGCATCGACCAGGTCGACGACGTGGTCCAGCCCGGCGCGTCGTCCACCCCGACGGCGCCGAGGAGAGCGTTGATCGGGCCGTACTCCGGGCTGAACAGCTGGTTCCAGACGATCGCGATCGCCACGATCGAGGTGATGTAGGGGAAGAAGGCGACGGTGCGGAAGAACCGTACGCCGCGCAGTTTGCGGTTGAGCAGGAGCGCCAGCCCGAGTGACGCCGCGAGGGTCAGCGGGATGTGGAAGACCGTGTAGTAGACGGTGTTGCGCAAGGCGGTCCAGAAGCTCGCGTCGCTCCACATTCGCCGGAAGTTGGCGGTGCCGGTCCACTCGGCCACTCCGAAGACGTTCCAGTCGGTGAAGGCCACGTAGAACAGCACGAGGACGGGTAGCAGGGTGAGCACCGCGAAGCCGACGAAGTTGGGCAGGATGAACGACCAGCCGGCGACCGTGTCGCGCGACACCAGCCGCCGGTTCCTGGGTCTCGTGCGCGGCAATGTTGCCATAGGGAGTCTCCGGAAGCGTTCGGCATGGTGGCGGGACCGGCGTGCGCTTCAGGCGCGCCGGACCCGCCATCAGCTCACTGGTTGAGGACCTCGTTCTTGGCGCGGGTCTGCGCCTTGCTCAGCTCCGCGTCGACGCTCTTGCTGTCGGAGAGGATCGCCGAGTGCGTCTCGTTGAGGAGGTTCTGCAGGCCGGCGGTGTGCTTCGACACCGGGTTCTCGGGCTTGACGGTGTGCTTGGCGTAGGCGAACTTCGACAGGTCGTCCTGCGGTACGCCGTCCAGCCCGAACAGCGTCGCGGTGACCGCGTCGGTGACCTGGGCCGGGGTGATGCCGATCCCGGCCAGCGCCTTGCCGGCTTCCGGGCCGGCCGCGTACTGGAGGAAGGCCTTGGCCGCGGCGGTCTTGGACTTGCTGATCTTCGGGTTGATACCCAGGCCGGTCGGGTCGCCGAAGGTGACAGGTGTGGCGGAGGTGCCGGTGGTGGACTTGTCGAACTGCGGCGCCGGGGCGATCCCCCACTGGAACGTGTCGGCGTCACCGCTCTTGCGCTGGTTGAGCAGCGTGGCCACGTACCAGGTGCCCATCAGCAGCATCGCCGACTGCTGCTTGCCGAACTGCGCCTGGTAGGTGAGTTTGTTGGTCTTCGCCGTGCCGAAGGTCGGCTGCGCGCCGGCCGCCTGAAGGTCCAGTGACCGCTCGTAGTACGGCTTGAGGTAGCCGTAGTCCCCGGAGAGCAGGTCCGCGTTGGGGGTCTGGGCGAGCGCGAATCCCTGCACTGTCGACTGGAAGGTGTGCTGGTAGGCGCCGGTCGCGTTCGAGCCGGCCCCCTTCAGCCCGGTGTGCAGTCGCTTCGCCGCGTCGGTGTAGTCGTCCCAGGTCCAGCTGCCGTCCGGCGGCGCCACCTTCGCCTTCGCGAACAGGTCCTTGTTGTAGAACAACACCCACGAGTCCTGCCGGTACGGCACCGCGTACGCCTTGCCATCCACCTGGTACGGCGCGAGCGCCGGGCTCGAGCCGAGACTGGAGGCGGCGTCGGAGACGTCGAGCAGCTGACCACCGCTCTGGTACGTGTAGAAGTTCTTGAGGGTCTTCATGACGTAGACGTCCGGGGCGGTGCCGGCGGCCAGGTCCGTGATCATCTGGGTGTCGTAGTCGTTGCCTGCGGCGTACTCCTTGAGCTGCACCGTCACGTTCGGGTGGGTCGCCTTGAAGCCGTCGGCGAGCGTCTTGAACTCGGGCGTGGACGACAGGGTCCAGCCGGCCAGGGTGATGGTCACCGGGGCATTGGGGTCGACTGGCTCGTCTCCGCCGCCGCAACCGGCGAGAACGAGCGTCAGGGCCGTCGCAGCGCTGATGACGGCCGGTATCGCACGCTTCATCCCTCTCTCCTTCAGGTCAAGGGCCCGGACGGGCCCGCACTGCTACCAGGACGCCTGGGTGGGCCTGGCATGCTCCGTGTCCAGACGGGTCGACGTGCTGATCCCGTCGGGCCAGTCGACCGCCAGGTGGAGGCCGCGACCGTCCTCGTCGACCACGGCCTGGCATGCCTGCCCGGCCGTGGCCACCGGCGCCCTGGACAGCTCCGTGAAGGTGGCGACCCATGCGCCCGGCCGGACAGGGTGGTCCAGCCAGGGCACGACCAGCCCGCCGGCCAGGGGCCCCCCGTGCGGAACGGCGGTGACACCCGCCGTTCCGCCGCCGTGAACGCTGTCGAGCCGGCTGGTCAGGTCGGCTCCGGTCACGACCGCCACACCGCCGCCGGTGGTGGCCGTCGCATCCCCGGCAATGGCCCAGCCGCCGATCCGTAGCCTCAGCGCAGCCACCTCCACGCCGTCGGCGAGGTCGTCGACGCGGGTCAGACGTAGTTCCCAGGGGCCGCGGACCAGCGAATACACGGTGAGGTGCCCGGCCGGTCGGTACCGGCCCACGCGGCCGCCGCCGTGATCGGGCTGACCCGGATCCGGGTCGACCCAGTGGGCGAGGGCACGTGACCCGGCCACGCCCACGCCGTCGGTGTCGACGTGAACGGTCAGCAGGCGCATCCCGGCGCGGTGGGTGACCCGGCCCGCGTCGTCGACGAGAGTGACGGACTGGTCGAGCGGACTGGCCCAGCCGCTGTCGTCGAGGACCGGGGTGGTGGCGGTGGAGTAGCCCAGTCGGGCGTAGAGCGGGGAATCTGAGACGGTGGCACCCTCGACGGCATGGTCGGTGCCGTGGTTGACGACGCGGACGATGCCGTCGGCACGGGTGCTGGAGACCAACCAGCCTGGCGCGTGTATCGCCCGCACCGCGTCGCACTCCTCCACCGGCAACGGCTCCTCGGGAGTCGTCCAGACCGGATGGTCGGCGGGTAGCGCGATGCCGAGCAGGCCCTTGCTGGCCCAGTACGGCGAGCCCGGCCCGGAGTACGACTGCGCCAGACGCGGCCACGGCCCGTGCCAGCCGAGGGTGAGCAGACCGCGTTCGTCCAGGGCGTCGTTGGCGACGAAGTGACGCACGATGCGGGTGGCCGCGCCGCGCAACCGGCCGAGGCTGACCGAGGGCACGCCGGCGATGGCGCCGACCCAGAACGGCGCCGCCGCGGCGAAGCGGTAGGTCAGGCTTCGCCCCTGGATCAACGGTGAGCCGTCGGCGCCCACGAGTGCGACAGCGTCGCTCAGAAAGCGGTCGAGGCCGGCCAGGTCCCGTTCGCGGCGCTGCTCGGCCAGGTCCGCGGCGCCGGCCATGCGGGCCCACAGTGTCGGGTAGAGGTGCAGGGCCCAGCCCACGTAGTGGTCGTAGGCGCGGTCCGACCCGTCGGACATCCAGCCGTCCCCGCGGGCGAAGCCGTCATGGGTGGTCAGGTCGTCGTTCATCTCGTCGAGCGAGTGCGGCCCGCCCACCGAACGCAGGAACGTCTGTACGACCAGCCGGAACCAGACCCAGTTGATCCGTGGGTACGTGTCGTCGCCGACCGCCGGGCGCAGATAGTCCACCACCCGCTCGTGCACCACTGACGGAAGTCGATCCCAGATCCACGGGCGGGTCATGTCCAGGACCAGCGCGATGGAGGCGGCCTCCACCTTCGCCTGGGGGTGCTCGTCCAAGCGCACCCAACGGTCCGGAGAGCTCGGATCGGTGCCAGCGGTGATGCCTGCCGTGTACCGGTCCACGAGTTCGTCCAGGCCCACGCCCCGTGCACCCGCGATGCGGAACCCAGCCAGCAGGAACGTGCGGGCGAAACCCTCCAGTCCGTCGACGGCCCGCCCGTAACCGCCCTCCGGTCCGGGAAAGGTGACGAGGGCGTGTCCGGGCGACGCGAACGGTCGGGCGGCGGCGAGCATCCGGTCGGCGAGGGCCAACCAGTCGTTCCGGCTCCAGGTCGGTGCGGTGGCGACATCGGAGGCCGTCACTGGTGCCACCTGGCCCGTCGTTCCGAACATCATCCGTGGTCCTGTCGCATCGATCGGTCTCCGTCGACTGTGGCGAGCGGGGCGTTGCCCATGAATGTGACGCGCAGGCATCCGCAGGGTTTCCGAAGTAAAACGCTCACAAAGGAGCAAGTCAATGCCGTTCCCAAACGAATGCGAACACACTCGATCAAGAGAGCGCACAACATGGTCTTGACGCGCCAAGTGCTCTGATACGATCACAATCGTTCAGAGCCGCTCCATCAGTCCGAGGAGCCATGACCGACGCCACGGAGCACGACTCCTATGCTCTTCGTCGGATGGGGAGATCAGCCGACCCGGCTCGCGATCGACGTCACCGCGTTCGGCCCGGCCGGCGCGGTCGTCCGCACCATGCAAGAGCTTTCGCCGCACGAAGCGTTCCCCGGAGGTCCCATGACCAAGGACAGCCCCGTCGTCGCCACGACGGAGGCCCCCCGGGGGCCCCTTCAGGTCGCCCGCCGCCAGCAACTGTTGGCAGCCCTGCAACGCGACGGCTCGATGCGTGTCTCTGACCTGTCCCACGTGCTCGGCGCCGCGCCGGTCACCATCCGGCGCGACATCGCGGAGCTCGCCGCCGAAGGGCTGGTTCGCCGGGTCCACGGTGGGGTCGCCCTGATCCTGCCGGACGACGTCCCGGCAACCGACGAGCCACCCGCCGCAGGCCTGGACCGGCTGGTCGGGCGTGCCCTCGGCATGCTCGTGCCCTCCCTGGACTACTACTGGCCGGACGTGGCTCGCGGCGTCGAGAGCGCCGCCCGCGAGCTGGACATGCGCGTGGTTCTGCGCGGCTCCTCCTACGACAGTGAGGACGACCAGCCCCAACTGGCCCGCATGGTGGGGCGGATGGGCGTCGACGCGCTGATCATCGCGCCGAGCATGGACACACCGACCGCCGAGCGCACCATCGAGTGGCTCGACCAGATCGGCGTACCGGTCGTCCTGCTGGAACGCACCGCCACGGTAGGCAGCCACCACGCTGTCATGGAGTCGGTGGTCACCGACCACGCGCTCGGTGCGGCCATGGCGGTGCGTCACCTCACCTCGCTCGGACACCGCAAGGTCGGCCTCGTGCTCGACGCCAACAGCCCCACCAGCCAGCACGTGCGGCGCGGCTGGCTCGACGCCACGTCCGAATGCGGCCTCGACTCGGACGCGACGGTGGTGGCCGTGGCACCCGACGCACGGTCACCCGAGCGGGACACAGTGCTCAACGGCATCCTCGACCACTGCCAGGCGACTGGGACGACGGCGCTGCTGGTGCACGCCGACGCCGAGGCGATCGCGCTGGTGCAGCACTGCGAGGAGCGGCACCTGTCCGTACCCGGCGACCTCTCCATAGTGGCGTACGACGACGAGGTCGCCGGTCTCTTCAGCCCGCCGCTGACAGCGGTCCGACCACCGCGACGCTCGATCGGACGAGCCGCCGTGCGTCTCGTCGCCGACCGGCTCGCCGACCCCGACCGCCCCACCCACCGGGTCGTCATCAGCCCATCGCTGCGGATCCGGGGATCGACAGCGCCGCCACCCGCGTAGGTGCCTTCCCTGGTCCGGTCCGGGACGTTCGCCGATCAGGGAGCAGCTTCGCGGCGCGCATCGGGCCTCCACATCAGACCTGGTGCTGCCGCATCCCGCCGACGGGCGCGCTCCCACCGGATGCGGCTACGTGAGCGCATCGCTACTATGGGTCAGCAACCCAGAGGGAAGGGATCGTGCCCGCGTGCGAAGTCCCGTCAGCGGAACCCTGTCGGCATCTGTGCCGGACCGGTCCGCGCCGCTTGCGGCCGGCCGGCTGCGCAGGCTCGCCCGGCGGCTGGTGCTGATCGCGGTCGCCGTCGGGGCCGGTTTCCTCATGGCCACCCTGTTCCAGGGCCCGGCCGCCGCCGACGGGATGCGCAGCGGGTCCGGTGACGAGCCTCATCGGAGGATCGGCGCTCTGGTCGAGTCGGTCGCGCGGCTCGCTGTCGCCGAGCACCCCGACCAGGGCCGTCAACGAACGGCGACTACCGACGACCACCGCCCCGACAGGCCCCGTGCCCCCCTGGTGGTGCCCACCGGTCGGGTGGCCGCCCCCCGCGAGGATCCACAGTCGACGGCACCTCGGCGGATGTCGGGCGCGTCGCGGCTCGGTGCATCCGTCTCACCCGGCGCGGCGGAGCGCGAACGGCTTCGACCGGCCTCCGTGGTCCGCGCCGCTCATCGTTCGGCTCACCGGGCGGACCTGTCGCGGTCGGCCGCCCATCCACCGCGACAGCCGGCCACCGCCGCCCCCGACCCGTCGGCGGTGCGTACGCCGGCCGGTCCGCCCGTTGTCGGCCTGGTCACCGCTCCCCTGCCGTACGTCGTCGACATCGTGAGCACGGTGCCGATCAGGCCCGTCATCAAGGCGCTCCTCCGGGTCACCGATGCCGTTCTACCACCCGCTCTCTGCCCCGTGATCGTTCCGGCGGCGACACCTGCACGGCCCGATCCCCCGGTGCTCGGGCCGGCCGTTGTGCCGGTGACCGAGCGGGCCCCCGTACCGACAGTGCCGACGCCACCGGTGAATCCGGCGCCGGCCCCCGTACGCGTCGCAGCGCCGCCGGCCCCGGCCGCGCCACCGCCGATGTCCGTCGTCGGCCCCGCGCGTGCCACCGCCACGACGGGGCACCTCGCCGCACGCCCGGAACCGGTGGCCGCGCGGGGTGTGATCTCTGGCCAACCCGTCGCGCCCACCGACCAGGACGCCGCCGGCGTCGACAATGGATCGGCGCCCGGTCCGGGGCTGGTCCGGGCGCTCGACCGGCAGTCGCACCTCGGTGTTGGGCAACGCTGCGACCTCGTGCCGCTCCTGGTCGCGAGCCGAATTCCGTCTGCGATCGCCCGCCCCGGCTGAGGCGGGTCGACCGACCCCGGTGGCTGGCCCGAGCGGCCGCCTGTTCCACCCGCTGGTCGGTCGATCAGTGCCCGCGCCCGTCCTTGTGACGGTGCGGCGGGCCGATGCCCACCCGTCTGTAGCGCACGACCGCCCTGACCAACCCGTGGATGTTCCGGGATCGGTGGCCGTCGTGACGCGTACCGGAGATCGGAGAAAACGTGGTGATCCACGTTGTCGTCGCCGAGGACATGGGTTTGCTCCGCGGGGCGCTCTGCGCCGCGCTGTCACGCGAGGAGGACATGGAGGTGGTCGCCGACGTCGAGGGTGTCGGCGAACTGTTGACGGTGGTCCGGCGGTGCCGACCACAGGTGGTGGTGCTGGCACTGACACCGGAGCTGCCCGACCCGGTGGAGGTGGTCGCCCGCATCGACGTCGAGGCGCCGCACGCCGCCGTGCTGGCGATGAGCCCTCGGTGGAGCCCGGCACTGGTGGAGGCGGCGCTGGCAGCCGGCGCGCGCGGCCTTCTCGGGAAGGACAGCTCGCTGGCCGAGTTGGTGCGGGCGATCCGCGCGCTCGCGGCCGGAGAACGGGCGATCGACCCGGCCGCGGCGATCGCGGTGCTGAGCCCTCCGGAGATGCCGTTGACACCACGGGAGATGGACGTGCTGCGGATGGCGGCCGAGGGCCTGCCCCTGAAGGAGATCGCCGTACGCCTCTACCTGGCACACGGGACGGTGCGCAATCACCTGTCGGTAATCCTACGCAAGACCGGGGCTCGCAACCGGTTGGAGGCGGTGTCGCGCGCGCGGCGTAACGGCTGGCTGTGACAGTTTTGGGGGCGGGTCCGGAACTCCACCGGACCCGCCCCCGTCGCCGTGCGGCGCCACCGGTTGCGTGTTTGAATGTTGACGTTGTGTGATCGCCATCGCAGTGCGGGAAGGTTCATCGTGATCCGTACCCTGCTCGCCTTGGACGGCGCCCTGGTTCTGGGCGCGCTGTCGTTCGTCCTCGCCTCCGAGGAGGACATCCGTGTCGTGGCGGAGGTGGATCGCGGTGACGCGGTCTCCGCGGCCGTCCGCGCCCAACGCCCCGACGTGGTGGTGGCCGACCTCGACTTCGTCGAGGGAGTCGATCCCGACCGTCTCGGCCGGTGTCCCGTCCTGGTGCTGGCCCACCCGCATCGGGCCCGGCGGTTGCGGGGCATGTTGTGCCCGACCAGGGCGGTCGGCATCCTGCGCAGTGACGCCGCCCCCCAGCGGGTCATCGACGGGATCCGGCGGCTCGCCCGCCGGGAGCCCGTGCTCGACGCGGATCTCGTGGTCGCGGCGCTGCGCTCGGACGGCCCACTGACCAGCCGCGAGACGGAGGTGTTGAGGCTGACGGCCGCGGGTGCGCCGGTCGCGGAGGTGGCGGTGTCGCTCGGGCTCACCCGTGGCACCGTCCGCAACCATCTCGGGCGGATCGCCCGCAAGGTGGGCGCGCGTACCCGGGTGGAGGCCGTGCGGATGGCAGGCGAGGCGGGCTGGATCTGACCGGCGCCGTCGGCGTGGACGTGCGGGGTTCAGCCCTGCCGCGCCGACGCCGCCGGGGACGGCACCAGCGGGTCGTCCCAGCGGCCGACGAGCACCCGGTAGGTGGCCGAGCGGGCCATCAACTGTTCGTGCGTCCCCACCACGGGCTCGTCGCCGTCGAGGACCAGCACCCGTGCGGCCCGCAGCGCCGAACTGATCCGGTGCGCGATCACCACGAGGGTGCCGGGCCGCCGGGCGAAGGCGGCCTCGACAGTCGCTTCCAGTGCCGGGTCCAGGTGGCAGGTCGCCTCGTCGAGGATCACCAGCGGGGCGGGTGCCAGCCAGGCCCGGACCGCCGCGATGAGCTGCCGCTCGCCGGCGGAGAGCAGGGCCGGCGCGACCGGCGCGTCCAGGCCGCCCAGGCGGGTCGCCAGGGGACGCGCGCCGAGCGCGTCGAGGGCGACCTCGAGGGTGTCATCGTCGGCGTCCGGCCGGAGGTAGCGGACGTTGTCGGCGAGGCTGCCGGTGAAGACGTACGCCTCCTGGGGGACCAGCACTCGCATCCGGGCGAGAACCGCCGGCTCGATCTCGGCGACCCTCGTGCCGGCCAGGTGGACAGTGCCCGCCTGCGTCGGCACCAGACCGGCCATCAGGGCGGCCAGTGTGGACTTGCCCGCACCGCTCGGGCCCACCACTGCGAGATGGTCCCGGTCGGCCAGTGTCAGCGAGAAGTTCTGCAGGACGGGCCGGGCGTGCGGGCCGTAGCCGAAGGTCAGTCCCCGGACCTCGAGGGCTGGCGGGCGACCGGCGGGTGGCCGGCAGCGGGGCACCCGGGCGGCGACGGCTGGCGGGCGCTGGTCGTCGGAGACCGGACAGGTGCGCAGGATGTTCTCCAGGGTGACCGCGTAGCGGAGCCCGCCGCCGCCGAGGCCCTGCACCAGGGTGTGCAGGGCGGGTTGCAGCCCGGTGGAGACGTAGACCAGCGCGCCCAGCACCGCGCCGGCGGTGAGACCCCGCTCTACCAGCCACGGGGCGGCCACCATCAGCACCAGCAGCGGCAACCAGCCGCCGATGCCGAGGCTGAGGCTGCGGATCGCCGCCATCCGGGCGAGCATGCGTTCGGCGGCGGCCTGCGCCGACACCCAGCGGGCCACCTCCGCCGTCACGCGTATCTGTGCGCCGCAGGCCAGCACGTCGCGGTGACCGGCCAGCGCGGTCGCCGCCGCCTGGCCGAGCTGCTCACCGGCCCGGACGTAGGCGCGCTGGTGCGTGACCATCGCCGGCAGCGCGGCGAGGAACACGACCAGACCGGCGACCAGCGGCGTGACCGCCAGCGCCGCCACCACCGGCGCCAGGGCGAGCAGGCCGAGCAGGGCCGCGCCAGCGGAGAAGAGGAAACCGCGGGTGACCATCAGCAGACCGGCGAAGGTGTCGCGGACGATCTCCATCTGGTGGGTCAGCCGGGTCACCGCGACGCTGTCCGGGCGGCCACCCGCCCGGGTGGCGTCGCGTAGCGCGCCCCGGATCACCTGGGCGGCCACCTCGTCGCGGAACGGCTCGACCACGGCGCCGAGGCTCCGGTACGTCCGACCGGTGGCCGCCGCGCCGACCAGTACGGCCACGGCGAGGACCCCCAACCAGGCCAGGCCGTTGAGCAGACGTCCGGCCAGAAAGCCCTCGTCGACGGCGCGGGCGACCAGGTAGCCGGCGAGCAGCGCGGGCAGCGACTCGACGAGCGACCAGCCGCCGAGCCCGGCGAGTTCCCGCCGACGGGCCCGCAGCGCCCGCCAGGTCACCCGGCGTACGCCGGGACGGTTCACGATCCACCGCCGGCCGGCTGGAAGACGGCACGGTAGTCCGGGTCGGCCCACAGGTGCCGGTGCGGCGCCAGGCCGCGCAGCCGACCGCCGTCCAGCCAGGCGACGAGGTCGGCCGCCGCAGCCGCCGCGGTCCGGTGGGTGACCACCAGTCGGGTACGCCCCCCGGCGCGTCCGAGAACCGCCTCGGTGATCCGGTGTTCGGTAGCGGTGTCGAGGCTGGACGTCGCGTCGTCAAGGATGAGCAGCCGTTCGGCGGCGAACGCGCGGGCCAGGCCGAGACGTTGGGTCTCACCCCCGGACAGCGGTGTGTCCACCAGCGGGGTGCGGTAACCGCCGGGCAGACGCTCGATCACGTCGGCGACCGCCGCCATCCGGGCCGCCCGCAGAACCGCCGGCGTGGCCGGGCTCCGATCGGCCGGCGGCTCCGCCGAGTCGACAGGCAGCGCCAAGCCGATCGCGTCGTGGACGGTCGCGCCGATCAGCACCGGCCGGTCGAAGGCGTAGCCGACGGCCCGGCGCAGCGCCACCGCGTCGAGGTCCCGCAGCGGCACCCCGTCCAGTCGCACCTCACCGCCGTCGGGGTCGTACAACCGTCCCGCCACGGCCGCCAGGGTCGACTTGCCGGCACCGGAGGCTCCGACGACGGCCACTGTCGCGCCGGCCGGCACGTCCAGGTCGACACCGTCGAGGATGGGCCGGCCGTCGTCGGCGTACACGCACACCCCGCGCAGTCGCAGGGCGCCGCCGCCGGGTGGAAGGGGCCGATCGCCGGCCGGCGTGGCGGGCTGCGTCAGCAGCTCGGCGACCCGGTGTGCTCCCGCGCGGCTGCGGACCAGGTGGTTCAGGGTGGCGAGCACCGCACCGAGCCCGGCGCCCATGGCCGCGTACCGGACCGCGGCGACCAGTTCACCCGGCGTGAGCCAGCCTGCGGTCAGGGCGTACCCGCCGACCGCGATGACGCTCAGGTTCAGCAGCGGCGCCACGGCCGCGGTGCGCGCACTCGCCCGGGCCAGCAGTCCCCAGGTACGCCGGCCGTGCCGGTCCAGCTCCGGTAGGGCCGCCAGCACCCGGTCCTCCTCGCGGCCTGTGGTGCCGGCGGCGGCGATGGTCCGGGCACCGGTCAGCGACTCCAACAGTCGGCCGGCGATGGCGCCGAGCACCCGCTGGTACCCGGCGGTCGCGGCCGAGGCGTCGGCCACGAAGGCGCGCATGAGGACGGCGAGCAGGCCGAGACCGGCGAGCACTGTGAGACCGAGGACCGGTTCCATGATGGCGAGCGCGACAACGCTGCCCAACGGCGGAAGCACCGCCACGATGGCCAGGACCACGGCGTTGCCGGCCTGCCCCGCGTCGGCGGCCTGGCCGACCAACCGGCCGACGAGATCACCCACCGGGTGCCGGCGGGTGACGCGGACGTCCACGGCGAACAGGTGACGCAGTAGGCGCCGGCGCAGCCCGGCGGTGGCACGCGCCGCACCGAACCCGCTGGCCAGGTCCGTCACTGTGTCGACGCAGATGAGGACGACGACCAGGGCGCAGGCGGACATCGCCCACCAGCCGGAGCCGCCGTCGAGGGCGGCGTCGACGGCGCGGCCGAGGGCCGCGGGTAGCAACAGTTCGGCGGCCGCGCCGATCAGCGCGACCGCCGCGAGTCCGGCGGTCCAGCCGCCGCCCGCCAGGACCGTCTGCCGTAGCAGCCTGTCCCCCACGGCGAACGTTGGCATCGGTCCTCCCGTTGGACGCGGTTGCCCTGGGTGGGCACGTCTACCCACCCAGGGCCCCACGTGTGCGTGGATCAGTTGCAGGTCGTGACGGAGAGCGAGCTGTCGCCGCAGAGCAGCAGGCTCGCCCGGCTGCCGCCACCGGTGCGGTCGGCCGGAGCCATCTCCAGGCCCTGGAGGTCCAGAAGTGCCATGTCGTTCACCTCCCTTCCTTCCGTTCGCCGATCAGGTCGCCCCCGCTGTCGCGGGGGAGTCTCTTCGCGCCCGGCAGGGGCGCGAGGAAGGGCAGCGCCGGCGGCTGGTCGTGCTCCGCGCTGGCGAGCGCGTACAGCACGCCGGCCGTGCCGGTGCCGAAGTCCATGGAGAGCCGCAGCAACTGCTCGCCGGGGAATGCGATCCCGTCCCGGTACGGCAGCGCGTGCCAGGCCAGCCGATCCACCTGCGCGCGAAGTTCGCGGCGGTCGGCGTCGTCGGTCGAGGCGGCGAGGTAGGCGATGATGCCGGCCCGGCCGGCGAAGAGCCCGGACTGTGCGTAGAACGGTGAGCGTGCCGCCCGGCGGACCCCCGCGCTCGCCTCGGCGAACCGGTCGTCGGCCCGGTGGCGCAGGTACTGGTCGAGGACCAGCCCGATGCCGACGCTGCCGTGGGCCAGGTAGGGCATGGTGCGCCAGCCCTCGTTGACCTCCAGGGCACCGTCCGGACGCAGCACACACCGGCGCAGATCCTGACGCAGCGCCGTGGCGGCGTGCCCCAACAGCTCGTCGTCGCCGCTGAGCTCGTAGAGCCGCAACAGCATCAGCGCCGGTCCGGTCCGGCCCCGCAACAGCCCGGCGTACGGGTTACGTCCGCCGCTGACGTCCGGGCCCGGGTCCTCGGCCAGTTGCCCGATCACACGCTCGGCGGCCCGCCACGCGGCGTCGCGCAACGACACCTCCCCGGTGCGCGCGGCCATCTCGGCCAGGTTGAGCGCGATCCCGGACAGTCCGCTGGCCAGGCTGTGGTCGAGCCCGTCCAGGGGTTCCCGCAGGCAGATGTCGAGAACGTCCAGCGCGTCCTGCCGGCGTCCGAGGTGGACGAGTGCGTACGCGACGCCGTGCAACCCGTCGTAGAAGCCGCAGCGGGTGCCGGACGGGGGCGCTGTCGCCCGCCGCACCAGCCAGTCTTCGTGTTCGGGCCACCGGCCGGCACCGCTCTTGTCGAGCGCGTACAGCACCCCCGCCGCCCCGTGGGCGAGGTTGAGGCCGCCGCTGCGGAACTGCTCGATGTCACCGGGAAAGAGCCGGTCGTCGCGCTCGGGGGTGGCGCTGGCCACGATCGCCGTCGTCAGCCGCTCCCGCACGGTGCGCCAGTCGTCGGCGCCGAGATTCCCTCGTGGGTCCGCTGTGACGCGCGGCGCACCGGTGATCTCCTGGACCGCCGGATCGAGGAAGGACCTCGGCACCGGGAAGTTCGCGGCGATGATGTCGGCCAGGTGGGTCACCTTCGCCGGGGCGAGCCGGACCAGCTGGGTCAGTGGCAGGAACAGCGCCAACCGCAGGCACGCCAGGGCGTACCGGTCGACGGCCGGCCCGCTGCGGTCTCTCGGTGCCGCGAAGCCCTGGTTGCGCAGCCCGGGTCGGCGGTGCCCGGCGATCGGGGCGGCCACCTCGAAGTCGACAAGGGCGACCCGGTCGTCCGGCCGGATCATGATGTTGAACAGGTGCAGGTCCCCGTAGACCAGGCCGCGCTCGTGGATCGCCGCCACGACGGCTTCGACCTGCTCGTAGGTCTGGCGTGCCCACCGGGCGTACGCCGCCCGGTCGCCGTCGGTCGCGTCGGCGTCGATCAGCGGGTACCTGTCGACAAGCACCTTGTTCAGCGGTCGGCCCTCGATGAACTCGAGCGCGAGGAACCGGTGCTCGCCGAGGGCGAACTCGTCGTGTACCCGAGGCACCTGCGGCAGGTCGGCGAGTTGCCGCAGGGCATCCGCCTCGCGGGCCAGCCGGGCGACGGCGTCGGTGCCGTCGGCGTCCAGGCCGGCGTGCGGTCGGGCCTCCTTCAGCACCACAGCGGTGTCGGTCCGCAGGTCCCTGCCCACGTACAGCCCGCCGCCGTTCGAGAAGTGGATCACCCGCTCGATCCGGTACGGCACCTGGTCGGTGCTGGTGCCGCTCCGTGCGGCCAGGTGCGGGCCGAGGAAGTCGGGCAGAGTGACCCAGGACGGTACGTGGAAGACGGGTTCCCGCCGGTCCGGCACCAGCGTGCCACCGTCGTCCTCGATCGCCGGCACCACCTGACCGTCGGGCGAGTGGCAGTAGCGGGCGGCGAAGCCGCCGTAGCGCACGTGGACCGGGCCGGCGCCGTAGCGGAGGTCACTGAGGATGTACGGCCCGGTCTCGCCGGTCAGCAGTTCGTCGAGTTCCTTGCAGGCCAGCTCCAGCTCGGCGTCGTCGTGCGGATAGACAGTGATGAACTTGCCGCTGGCGGCCCGGGCGGCGTACTTGGAGTTGCGCAGCAGCAGCGTGCGCGGCCCGCGCAGGAACTTGAAGGACAGGCCGCGGGGGACGCAGTAGTTCCATACCGCGTCCAGCACCCGTTCGGCGTTCGCCAGACCCGCCGACACGTGAATCTTCCAGCCCTGCTGCGGCAGCGAGCCTCCGTCGGGCGCGTAGATCAGCCAGTCGTCGAGCGGCTCGCGGCGCCAGCCGGTCGGCGTCGGCCGCTCGGCGGCCGGGAAGACGGGCTGTGCCACGGCGCTGCCGAGCGAGTCGTAGAACAGCGGATCCGCGGCGCAGTAGCTGTCGTAGCGTTCGTCCACCGTCTCGCCGCCCCTCGAACTCGGCCGGCTGTTGTTCCGGCGTTGAATCGAGTCTCATCGACGGGACGAGTGGGCTCCAGTGCGCTTAGTCACGAGGTTCGATGCGGGGTGCACAGGTACTCATGACATTAGTCAGGCCCGCGCACCGTAGACGGCGGCGCCCATCGGCTTGTCGACGTCCAGGTCCGTTACCGCGGCGACCCGGGCGATCATCATGTACTGCCCGATCACCATCAGGAGTTCGACCACCTCGCGCGGGGAGAGCAGCCCGGTCAGTGCGGTGGTGGTGTCGTCGGGAGGGCGGACGTCGCGGACGACATCGGTGGTGAAACGCAGGACGATCCGCTGGTCTGACGTGAAGCAGTCGTCCCCGATCTCGTCGCGCCCGAGCGCGTGGATCATCTCTTCGGTGGCGCCGACGGAGCGGGCGATGGGCTCGTGCTGAGCCCACTCGTATCTGACGTCGCTCAACTGGGCGACTCGCAGGATGGCGATCTCGCGGAGCAGTGGGTCGAGGGCCAGGTCCTTGAGCAGCGTGCCGCCCCAGCGCATCCAGTCCGGAAACGCCGTCTCGGCATGGGACATGACGCGGAAGAAGCTCAGGGGAAGTGCGGCCTGCAGAGCGTCGCGGACCGGCGCCGGGGCCTCGGCCGGGTTCACATATGGCAAGCGGCTCATGTTTCCCCTTAGAAGCGGCAAATCGGGTGCCACGGACCATATCCGATCCTGGTTGCGCTCGCTGCGGATCCGTTCGGGGAGACCAGCGGCGGTGCGGCGATGAGCACTCGTGTGCGACGACGGCGCGGGTGGCCGGGTCAAATCCACGCTGATGCCCGTCGATGTTGCCAGAGCCGGCCCAGACGTGTTGGAATGGCTGATATCGCCGCAGCGCGGGGGCAACCGCGCTGGGAACGGCCAGCACGGGAGCATCGCAGCGCCGGCAGCGCGCCACCTTGGCGGGCGCTCGCCTGGCGGATCGCCGGGCCATCTCTACGACGACGGGCGCCTCGCCGGGCAGTCATTCTCGCCCGCCGTAGGTAACCCCCGGCACGTCCCCCAACGGCTGACGCGCTCGACGCCCGACCCGCCGGGGGCGTCCGATTCGGCCTGCCAGCACCAGAACCGGCGACGAGGTGAGAAGCAATCATGATTTCCCGAGAGAACTTCGCGGGTTGGTACCGGAACCGCTTCGTGTGGGTGGCGGTGATCCTGCTGGTGGTGTCGGCCGGCGCGCTCGTACTGGTCAACCGGACCGGTTCGGAGGCGAAGCCGGCGGATCTGCAGTCGCAGATCATTGCCCGGATGCGCACCACGCTCGAACAGGCGGACCCGGGGCAGCACAACCACGCCGGACACGGCGCCCAGCAGGCGGCCACCACGCAGAAGCCGGCAGTGATCTGCGGGGTCCGGGTCTACGGCTACGAGCCGACCGAGGCCACCGCGCTCGCCGACGTGCAGACGGTCTACGGCTTCCACCTCTGCGGTGTCGCCGAGCAGAAGCGCCCCTGGGATGTGGCGGTCAAACTGGCCGGCCCCGTGATCATGGACATGTCCACCCAGCCTCCGGGCATCCAGGTGGTCGAGGCGACCGCGGAGGTCATGTTCACCGACCGGGTGCGGCAGATGCTCCCGCCCAAGTACGCGGACCTGGCGCTCAAGGAGGCGCTGACCGAGTCGGAGATGGCCGACCAGCGCAGACGGTACGACGCCGCAGCCGGCCTGTGACCATGCCGGACGGCCGGTGGCGTGGTCGTCATCCGAACCCGGATCCGAACCGGGCGGCTGCGGACACCCCGGTCAGCTCGATCCAGATCCGACCATAGATCGATAAACATTGATATCTGGCCCGATAGATGCAACAGTTGGTTTGGGAGCGTTCCCATTCAGATCTGTAGTCCCGAAGAGCGGAGGATGAACAGTGCGTTCACTCAAGTCCGATCGATCCGGCGGACGATCCCGGTCACCAGTCCGTCGGTCGCTGCGAGCATTCGTCATGGTGTTCGCCATCGTGGCCGGCATGTTGCCCTTCACCGGGGCAGCCCAGGCCCACGGCACCATCATCAACCCGATGAGTCGCGCCTACCAGTGCTGGAAGACCTGGGGCAGTCAGCACATGAACCCCGCCATGCAGCAGCAGGACCCCATGTGTTGGCGGGCGTTCCAGGCAAACCCCGACACCATGTGGAACTGGATGAGCCAGCTGCGTGATGGCCTCGGCGGCCAGTACCAGGCCCGCACCCCGGACGGGCAACTGTGCAGCAACGCCCTGTCCAGGAACGACAGCGTGAACCAGCCCGGGGCGTGGAAGACGACCAACGTCAGCCGCAACCTGACGGTCCAGCTGTACGACCAGGCCAGCCACGGCGCTGACTACTTCCAGGTCTACGTCACCAAACAGGGGTTCAACCCATCCACCCAGAAGCTCGGGTGGGGCAACCTCGACCTGATCACGACGACCGGGCGCTACGCGCCGGCGCAGAACATCTCGTTCAACGTCTCGCTCCCGTCGCGCAGCGGGAACCACATCCTGTTCGTGCTCTGGAGGGCGTCGCACCTGGACCAGACCTACATGTGGTGCAGCGACATCAACGTCACCTGATCAGCGGCACCAACAGCTACAGAACTGTTCCGGCTCAGGGCGTTCGCGCCCTGAGCCGGATCGTTCTTCCGGTCCGGCCCTCAATCCGCCCCCGCCCGCTGGTGATTCACCGGTCATGGTGCCGAGTTGGCTGACGCCGTCGAAGTTCGTGGATTCGCCGTGTCGGGTGTGGTCGATCGCCGCACATCGACCGCGCTGTGCAGAAGGTGCGAAAGTTGAAGGAAAGGCCGAATCCCGACAGATGCTGCGGATCGCCTCTACATAGGCTCTGAGCAGGGAATTCATCCCTGCACCGTCGCCGCAACGGCGTCGGATTCCGCCGAGGAGTCCGTCGGTGCATCTGATCAAGGAAGTGCCTCTCATGCACCGTACGCTTCGCCGAGGGCTGCTCGTAGCCGCCACGATGATGGTCGCCAGCATCGGGATCACCGCGACGCCAGTAACCGCCGCCCCACCAAGCCAGAGCACAGCGAGCCTCCCGGCGCGCGGCCTGCCCTCGTTGGGCACTGGGACCTGCACCCTGCTGTGGGACCTGCTGAACGCCGGAGGCCGTAACGGGCTCGTCGCCATCGGTCTCACCGCCAACCAACAGCTGATCAAGTTCGCCGCCGACCGCCCCGCCCTGGCCTGCACCATCGGCACGGTCGACCTGCCCGGCAGCGAAGCGCTCATCGGCATCGACTTTCGCGTCCAGGACGGAAGTCTCTACGGCGTCGGCAACACCGGCGGCGTCTACGCGCTGAACACGCGCACCGCGGCGGCCACGAAGATCAGCCAACTGACCGTCGCGTTGAACGGCACGTCGTTCGGCGTCGATTTCAACCCCGCCGCCGACCGACTCCGGATCATCAGCGACACCGGCCAGAACCTGCGCCACAACATCAACCCCGGCGGCACGACACTTGTCGACGGCCCTCTCACCTATCCGCCCAGCACCGCCGCCGTCGGTGTCACCGGTGCGGCGTACACCAACAACGACCTCAACCCCGCCACCGCCACCACACTGTTCGACATCGACACCACCCTCGACCAGGTTGCCCTGCAATCTCCCGCCAACTCCGGGCAACTGGTGGCCACCGGCGCACTGGGGGTCAACGCGAACCTCAACGCTGGCTTCGACATCCACAGCCCGCTCAGTGGAGACCGCGCCGTGGCGAACAACGCCTACGCCGTACTCAACGGCATCGCCGGCTCCCGGCTGTACCGGGTCGACCTGCTCACCGGCGCGGCTCAGACGACCGGCGTGTTCAACGGGCACGTGGTCCTCGATCTCGCTTTGCTCCTGCGGCAGTGACCATCGGTGGAGGCCGCGTCAGTCGAGGCGGATGCTGGCGAGGGCTAGTCGTTGGAAGGGCTCGGTCTCGTTCCACCGGCTGTCCCGGGTGATCCAGGACAGGCTGTAAGCGCGGGTCCTGCTCTCGTTGACCAGCAGCCGGCGGGCGTGCAGCCGCACCCCGCCGGCCTGGTCGCAGGTGTACTCCCACTCCGCCGCGCCACCCGGGCGGATGACCGGCCCGATACTGATCTTCTGGTAGCCGGCCAGCGCCCCGGCGGTCAGCGCGTCGCGCTCGACGGCCTCCCACCGCTTCGACGGTACGGAGGACGCTGTGGCGGCGGGGTCGACGGCGATGGCCCGCACCTCGGCGGGGTCGCGGAAGCACACCAGTGCGCCCTCGGTGTGCCGGGTCCATCCCTCGGGCACCGCCAGCAGAAAGCCGGCGGGGTCCTGGTGCCACGCCCACCCGCTCGGCAGGGCGTACGGCAGCGGCGCGCCGGGCTCCCGCAGAGGCTCGGCCTCACTGGCGGCGGCATCGTCCAGGCACGGGTGGGCCGGCGGTGCCGCCACTGTCGACTCCACCACGCCGGCCGCCGCACCGCCTGGTTCGGCCGCCGGAGGGCTGCCCTGGCCGCGCCAACCGCCGATCACGGCGCCGGTTGCCGTGACGACGACGGCCACGACCCCCAACAGGCCCACCACGGCGCCAGCGAACGCCCAGCCGGTCGTCCGATCGCGGGCGGTCGGTGCCAGGACCGGAATGACCATTGTGGTGATCGCGTCCGGTGTGGTGAGAATTGTCGGCGTGACGGCCGGGGGCCGACGTCGCGACGTGGCGCGCACACGCGGCCAGCGGCGCGCTCGCGGCACCGGCACGGGCGTCACCGCCGCCACCTGCTCCAACTGGTCACGGGCCTCCGGCGCGGAGAGGCGTTGGCGGGGGTTGCGCAGCAGGAGACCGGTGATCGCGGGTTCGAGCGACGCGACGGTCATCCGGTCCGGCGCCTCGGTGGCCAGGGCGGCGAGCATGGCCAGTGTCGACGGCCGACTCCACGGGGGGCGGCCCTCCGCGGCCAGGTAGAGCGTCGCGCCGAGGGCCCACAGGTCGGTGGCGGCGGTGACCCTCCCGTCGCGGGCACGCTCCGGTGCGGTGTACTGGACCGTCGACAGGCTCGCCGCGGTGACGGTCGCCGGATCCCGGCTGTCGAAGATCGACAGACCGAAGCCGCCGAGCATGACCCGCCCATCATCGGCGAGCAGCACGTTCTGCGGCCGGACCTCCCGATGCGTCACTCCCCTCGCGTGGGCGGCACTCAGTGCGGCGATCAGGTGCAGGCCGACCCGCGCCACCTCGGCCGGTGCCAGCGGACCGTCGCTGGCAACCACCTCGGACAGGGACCGGGAGGGCACGTGCTCCATGACGAGCCACAGATATCCGTCGGTGCTCAGCACGTCCCACATCCCGAGCACGCCAGGATGATCCAGACCGGCCAGGCCGCGTACCTCCGCGAGCGTGCTGTCCCGCAGCCGGGACCGTTCGGCGTCGCTCACCCATCCCGGCAGGGCGATCTGCTGGAGCGCGACCTGCCG
This sequence comes from Micromonospora sp. NBC_00330, assembly GCF_036136635.1. NCBI lineage: Bacteria > Bacillati > Actinomycetota > Actinomycetes > Micromonosporales > Micromonosporaceae > Micromonospora > Micromonospora sp. NBC_00330. The sequence continues at coordinate 1,310,760 of NZ_CP108012.1, read as the reverse complement.
GTCGAGCACCTCGTCGCGTGCCAGCCAGATTCGTCCCGGGGTTGCGGTGTCCCCGGTCAGCAGGAGCCTGCGGTACCGGCCGGCGAGCAACTCGTCATCCATGCGAGTGATTCGGAGCGGTCCGCCGCCCGGATGGGTCGGGTGACCAGAAGCACCAGGGCTCGGGCGGCGGACCGGGCCGGGCCGGCCGCCGGTGTGACGGCAGCCGGCCCGGCCCGGTCTCAGCTCAGCGCGACCGTACCTACGATCCGCGTGGGGGTGGCCGAGCCGCCGACGGGCTCGTTGGACACCCCGAACGTGCCCGCCTCGCCGACCGGGCCGATGACAGTGGTCGACGCCCTGTCCCCCTCGGCGAGCTGCCCCACCTTGCGGGGCTCACTACCACGGATGAGCCAGAGCTCGTAGATCCGCCCGGCACCGGGCGCGGGCAGGTCGCGCAGCAGCACCACACCCCTGTCGCGGTCACGGGAGACCACCACTGTGGCGGCACCACCGGGCGACAGCGACCGCTCGAACACCCGGGCGTCCGGGGCGTCCAGGACGGCGGCGATCTGCCGGGCCCGGTCGCTGCTGGCCTGCTCGTCGCTGATCCGATCGTTGCTGACGGTCCAGGTGACCGCGCTCGCGCCACCGGCGACGAGGACGGCTGCGGCGGCGGCCACGGCGAGCTGTCGCCACCTGCCTGCCTTCCGTCCGCCGCTGGCGCCCGAGGCGCTGACGCGCAACTGCGGGGTCCGGGCCGCCTGGGCGAGGGTCCGCTCCCGCAGACCCGGCGGGGTCGCCTCGATGACGGTGTCGTCGGCGAGGCGTGCGACGGTCTCCCGCAACTCGGCCACCTCGACCCGGCACGGCTCGCACTCGGCCAGGTGCCGCTCGAACGCAGCCCTCTCGACGTCGTCGACCGCGTCCAGGACGTACGCGCCAGCGAGGGTGTGAACATCGGCGCTCATGCCCGTCCCTCCATCTCGATGCCCAGGCAGTCGCGCATCCGGATCAGTCCGTCGCGCATCCGCGTCTTCACCGTCGGCAGCGGCGTCTGCAACTTCTCGGCGACCTCTCGGTACGTGTGACCGCCGTAGTAGGCCAGGGTCACCGACTCCCGCTGCACCGGCGTCAACCGGCCCAGGCACCGGCGGACCTGCTCACGCTCCAACCGGGCGGTGACATCCTCGACCACCTCGTCGTAGGGGACGTGTGTCTCGGTGGCGGCTACCTGCTGGGTGCGGTTGGTGTGGGCCTGTTCGGAGCGCACCCGGTCCACCGCCCGGCGGTGCGCCATGGTCAGGATCCACGCCGAGGCGGAGCCGCGGCCCGCGTCGAAGCGGCCGGCCGTGCGCCACACCTCGACCATCACCTCCTGCGTCACCTCCTCTGCCTGCGCCGGATCGCGTACGACCCGCCGGGCCATCCCGAGGACCCGGCCGGCCATGGCGTCGTACAGCGTGGCGAACGCCGCCTCGTCGCCCCGTGCCACCCGCGGCAGCAGCTCGTCGGCGTTCGGCGGGGTCGCGTTGTCCGGTGGCACCGAACGCAACCGCCGCCCCTGTTCCGGGTCACCGCTCATTCTCGGCATGTCCTTTCCTGCTGCTGGTGGCGGCTCGGTGTGCCGTCGCACTCGTGTCTAGGCGGGATGAGCGTGGGCGAGGCGCGCGTAGACGATGACATTGTCGCGGTAGTGCTGGGTGCTGTCGTCGAACTCGCCGCCGCAGGTGATCAGGCGTAGCGCCGCGTGGTCGGTCGCCCCGTACACCTCGGCGGTGGGGAAGCGGTCCTTGGGATGCTGCTCGACCTTGGTGACGGTGAACATCGCGGTGCTGCCGTCCTGACGGTCGACGGTGATCTCGGCGCCGACGGGCAGCTTGCCCAGCTCGAAGAACGTCCCGCGGCGACCCTTCCAGTTGACGTGCCCGGCCAGCACGGCCGGGCCGAGAGCACCGGGCGTCGGCGCCTTGGTGAACCAGCCCACGTCGGTGGCGCTGTCGGGAACCTGCATCGCACCGTCCGCCTGTAGGCCGAGGGCGACGATGGCGGCGGTCGCCTTCAGCGACGGGATCGACACCCGCGTCGGCGGTGAGCCGACCATCAGCGGTCCCGAGGTCAACTCACCCGGCCCGGTCGCCTGGGCAGGCGACGCGTTCGCGGCCGGTGCGGCGGCGGACGCGTCGGGTCGGGGTGGGTCCCCGCCCCGGTCGGCGACTGCGACACCGATCGTCAGGGCCACCGTCACGGTGAGGATGCCGGCCGTCGCCAGGAGCGCGTGGCGCCCCCGGCGACGGCCGGCCGGCACTGGTGCCTCGCCAGTGTCCGTCACGATCGCCGCCGGCTCAGCGCTCGCCGGCGAGCCGGCGTCGCGCGACGACCGCACCGGCGACGCCGAGCAACGCGAGGCCACCCACGGCGTAGATCATCATCGGCGATCCGCCGGAGGTGCTGCCGTCGCCGGTGGCGACACCCCCAGCCGGTACGGAGCCGGCGGCCGCGCCGCTGACCATGCCGCACGTCGCGGGGTCGGTGGCCTCCGCGGGGATGCCGTTGACGCCCACGGACTTGGCGAACGTCGACTCCCCGAGCGCCTCCATGTCGTACTTGCCGTTCTTGTTGGCGTCGATGCCGTGCTGCACGAGGTGCAGGTCCTTCAGGTGCGCGATCGTGCCCTGGGGCAGGTCCGCGGCGGGGATGGTGCGCTCGTACCTGAGGTTGCCCTTCGCGTCGGCCGTCGGCATCCGGTCCACCGCCAGGCCGCTGGCCTTTGTCGTGTCTCCGGTGGTGGTCAACGAAATGAAGATGTCCCCGTACATCTTGAGGCCCTCTTCGGTGCTGACGTAGCCGTTGCCGTTGGCGTCGGCGGACTTGTCCGGGCAGTGGAAGTCCATGCCGTTCGCCGCGCCGTGCACGTGCTGGGCGTGCGGCGAGTTCGGCGTCATGCCCTTCGACCGGATCATGACCTTCAGGTCACCGCCGCTCGTGGCAGTCAAGGTGGCGGTGCCGGTGGCGCCGGTCTCGTTGAGGTCCTGCAACTGGACCTGCACGCTCTCGTCGGCCTGCGCGACGCCCGGAAACGCGAGGACCAGCGCGGCCGCGGGCACGGCGAGCAGGGCTCGGGACAATCTCACAACAAATCTCCGTCTCCGCCGGGGTACGGCGTCGATGCTCAGGTGCTGTCGTGAGGGATTCGTCGCCTCCCGTCCACCGGATTGGTCCCGGCCCGGATTCTTTTCGGCCCGGACGGCGCCCGTCGGGCGCACCAGCTCAGGTGATGGTGACGGTGGTGCTGTGCCAGCCGGTCGCGCCGTCCGGGAAGGGCGCGGCCCGTTCGTCGGTCTGGGTGGCGCCGGTGGCATCGGTGGCCCGTACGCGCACTGTGTGGCTGCCGGAGGTGGCGTCCCAGCGGTAGGTCCACTGCCGCCACAGGTCCGGTGATGGGCCGTCGGCGAGGCGGGCCTGCCGCCACGGCCCGTCGTCGATCTGCACCTCGACGGCGGTGATCCCGCGACGTTGCGCCCAGGCGACACCGGCGATCATGACCGGGCCAACGCGCCGTTGGGCGAAGGGTTTCGGGGTGTCGATGCGGGATGCGGTCTTGACGGGTGCCTCGGCGGCCCACCCGCGCTGCACCCAGTAAGGGTCGAACCCGTCGAAGGTGGTCACCCGCATGGAGGTGAGCCACTTGCAGGCGCCGACGTAGCCGTACAGACCGGGGACGAGCATGCGGACGGGAAAACCGTGCTCCAGGGGCAGGGGTTCGCCGTTCATGGCCACGGCCAACAGCGCGTCGCGGCCGTCGAGGATCGCCTCGAGCGGGGTGCCGATGGTCATGCCCTCCACGGAACGGCTGACGAGCTGGTTCTGCCCGGCGCGGATGCCCGCCTCGCGGAGCAGCGGCGCCAGGGGGACCCCCGTCCAACGGGCGGTGCCGATGTAGGGGCCGCCGACCTCGTTGGAGACGCAGTTGAGGGTGATGTCGCGCTCCACCAGGTCACGGGCGAGCAGGTCGTCGAACGTCCAGGTACGGGGCCGTTCGACCGCCCCAGCCAGGGTCAGCCGCCAGGTTTCCACGTCGACCTGCGGAACGGTGAGGGCGGTGTCGACCCGGTAGAAGTCCCGGTTGGGGGTGAGAAACGCCGAGACCCCGTCCACGCCAACCGCGACGCCGCCGGGTAGCGGCGGCGCAGGTCGCGCCGGCGGCGGTATGCGAACGGCGGCTCGGGAACGGGCGCCTGCGGCGCTGCGGCGACCGACAGCCTGGCCGATGGTTGCCGTGGCGCCGGCGGTGACCGCTGCTCCCGCCGCCGTGGCCAGAAACTGGCGGCGGTTGAGCAGCCGCGGCCGATCCGAGCCAGGAACCGGGACCGTCCCAGCGGCGCGCGCCACCACCAGCATCGCTGCTGTCCCGATGCCCGCGCCCGCGAGTACCGGCAGGACGTCCACGAGTGTCGCCGTCGGGCGGGAGAGGGCGGCGGCGACACCGACGGCAGCGAACGCGGCAAGGCCCGCCAGACCGTATCGGCGTCGTCGTAACGTCGCCGCGCCGAGCAGGACCGCGCTCAGGGCCAGCAGGGTGTAGACGCCGACGAGGAGTGCGATCTTGTCGTTGGTGCCGAAGGTGCGGATGGCGAATGCCTTGACCGGTTGCGGTGCCAGGTCGACGGCGACGCTGCCGACTGCCAGCACCGGGTCGGCGGCCGGATCGACCAGCGCCGCGACGAGGTGAGCCACGCCGAGGGTGACCCCGGCGCTCAGCACGCCAATGACGAGGCCGCGGGCCGCGGTCATGCTTCGGGACGGCCCCGACCGGCGAGTCGCCGGCCGGGGCTCGATGGTGGTGGACACCCTCAGCTCTTGGGCATCAGAACGCTGTCAACGATGTACACGGTGGCGTTGGCCGTCGAGACGTTCCCGCAGACCACCATCGAGGCGCCGTTGACGGTGAAGGACGTGCCACTACCGGTCACCGTGACGTCGTCGCCCTGCAAGGTCTTGTGGGTGCCGGCCAGGGTGTCCGGGGACAGCTGGGTCGGCACCACGTGGTAGGTGAGGATCTTCTTCAGCATGGCGTCGTCGGCCAGAACCTTGTCCAGATCGGCCTTCGGGATCTTGGCGAACGCGTCGTTTGTCGGCGCGAACACCGTGACGCCCTGCGCGCCGTTGAGCGAGTCCACCAGGTTGGCCTTCTTCACCGCCGTCACCAGCGTCGACAACAGCGGATTGCCGGACGCGGCGGTGGCCACCGGCACCTTCGCCATCGCCTCGAAACTGCCCGGGTTGGACGGATCGGTCGGCACTGCCGCGCACCCCGAGCCGAACTGACCAGCCATCATCGTCGACGGCGAGGCCGAAGCCATCGGTGCGCTGGCGGACGTGCTCGGCGTGCCGCTGGCGGTGTCCTCGCTGTCGGTACCGCCGCAGGCGGAAAGGGCCAGCACGGCGATTACGCCGACCGTGGCAAACAGGCGCCGCTTCATACGAACTCCTCAGATGCTTGTACTCGATTGCTGCTGTCATGAGGCATTCGAGGCCGACCCGCAGACGGATGGGTACAAGATCGGGAATTGTTTGCTGCCGACGATGACGAGCGCCCGGCCGGGCAGGTCAACCGACCCCCCGGTCGGCCTGAGCGGACGTGAGGCCTACCCCTGCGACGGGCCGTCGCCCGCTGTGGCGGCGCGCAGCTCCTTGAGCACGTACGTGGCGGCCTTCTCGACGACGCGGATGCCCTCTTTCTGGCTCACGTGATGGTCGGAGAGCACTGCGATCAGCCAGTCATGACGGGCCTCGACGATCCGTCCGATGCTGTTGACCAGCCAGCGGCCCCCGTCGACGTCAGCGGTGTCCCAGCCGTTCTTGACGTACTCGGAAGAACTGCCCGGCTCCCGCGCGGCGGTGACTCCCCATCGCTGCTCGGGGATCACCTTCTTCATGAGGCCCATGACGAAGGTCCGGTCCTGCGGGGTCAGCGGTCCCGTCGGTGACGTCAGCGCGGTCAGCAGACGGAGCTGGTCGGCGACAGTTGTCGTGGTGAGTCCCCAGTGCGAGTTGGGCTTCGTCTCCCGTAGGCCGAGCGCGCGATTCGCGGCGGTGAGGCCGCGCGAGCCCTCGATCCGCTGCCACAGGGCCACCGCCGCGTCGTTGTCACTGGACACGATCATGGCCTCGGCCAACCGCCGGGTCTCAGAACCCAGGGCCTTGCCCGGCGGGTTCTGACGCAGCAGAAGGGCCGCGAGGATGTTGACCTTGACGATGCTGGCGGTCTCGAACCGTTTGGCGCCGACCGTCACCGCAGCCGGTCCCTGTCGATCCAGTGCCGCGACCGCCAGGTGGCCGTCGTACCGCTGCACGTAGGCCTTGATGCGGGTTCTCGCCTGGTCGATCCGGTCGATGGCCGGCGTCGTGGGGATCGGACTGGCAGGGGATGAACCGTGCGATGGTCCGGCTCCGTCGCCGTCGCGACCGTGCGTGGCACCGAAGGCGGCCGTCGCGACGCCGGCCAGCGACGTGGTGACCGCGGAGATGACCCAGCGTCGCGGCAGCTGCCGCCCTTTCCGCTCAGCCAAGGCGGGCCACCGCCCTCGCCGCGATCTCGTCCACGACGACCTGGCTGCCCGGATCGGGCAGGCGGACCGTCGAGACCGTCTCGCCTCGTTTCACCATCACGAAGTACGTGACCGTGTTCGGGGTGTCCGCATGCGCGATACGACCTCGAATGAGCATCCCGGTGCCCCCCAGGTAGTGCGGGTCGACGACGTCGAACGAGACCTGCGACCCGAGAACCGGGTAGCTCGCGCACCGCAGGAGGACCTGACGGACGTCATAGACGTTCCGCTCGGCCCATCCAGGTTCGTACGTCTCCACGACGTGGTGGGCCGGCGACGACCCGTCCGACGGCCGGTAGTAGCGCTCCACGGCAGCGCTCCGATGCGACTTGGCCGGGTAGTCGCCGCTCTTGTAGTGGGGGCAGCTGTCCTGCTCCCACGGCCAGGGCGCCAGACCGGTTCGCGCTGCGTCCTCGTGCCAGTCCGCTCCCAGATCGCCCGCCACCAACAGCGGGCTCGGGGTGCCCCGTTCCGCGTTCGCGGTGTGCAGCTCGTCGGGGCCGACACCGGACTCCCCCCGATGGCATCCTGCGGCCATCACCATCAACGCCGACAGGACCGCCGGTACGAGCGCGACCGCACCTCGGCCGCTGCCGCGAATCCGGCCTCGGCTCGTCCTGCTGCTCGATACGGACACCGAAAACCTCCCCCAGACGCAGATACTTGCCACCGCAAGTGGCGCTTCAGCCGACGACGCGTGGCGGCACGCTCGTCGCCGCGGCAGCACCGACGCGGCGGTTGCCGGCCGACGGTTCGACACCATGGGGATCCGCCACACCCCGGCCGCAGACGGACCCCGTCAATGGCGTTCCTCGGCGAACAGTTCGGAACGGGTCTCGCCGAGCAACTCACGCAGTCGGTTGAGGGAGCGCATGCTCTGGCTCTTGACGACGGCGGTGGAGACGCCCACGACCTCGGCGGTTGTCTCCACGCTCAGGTCGTCCCAGTACCGCAGGACGATGATCGCCCGGTCCCGCAACGGCAATGTGGCGACAGCGTCCAGCAACGTCATACGCAGCTCGGCCGGATGTTCCTCGCTCCGCTCCGGCGGCGCCGACATCGCCAACTCGCGGCTGGAGCGACGTCGCTGCTGGTCGATCATGCAGCGCAGCAGTATCTTGCGGGCGTACGCGTGGGGGTCGTCGGCCCGGCGGACCCGCCTCCAGTTGGCGTACACCTTGGCCAGCGTCGTCTGGGTGAGGTCCTGGGCGAGATGCCAGTCGCGGCACATCAGGAACGCCGCGTCGCGCAGCCGGCCAACTGTCGCCTGCGCGAACTCCACGAAGTCTTCGTCAGCCATTCGACCGTGCCAGCTTCGGGAACCTCTTGGTCCCGTTGATGACGTACTCGGCCGGCAGTGTCGTCCCCCAGTTCGGGTTCGCGGCGATCTCGATCGCCTCCTTCACGGAGAGGACCGGCGGTGCCGGCACGGTTCCCTTGGCGTCCCAGATCAGACAGGTGGAGATGGTGAGATCGACCTGGAGGCCAGCGCGGTGGTGCACGGTGACCATCTGGTTCTGCACGCAGTTGTCGGGTACCTCGGTCAGCTCCACAGTCCCCGGGGCAGGATCGCCGCCGAGGCGGTCCCGGTAGATGGCGAGCCGCAGCATGCCCGGTCCATCGCCTCGGTCCAGGTAGAGCTGGACGTACGGCATGCCGGGGCCGGCCCCGCTGCTCTCCAGACTCGCATAGCCGCTGGTCTTCCCATTGGGCAGCAGCCGGGTCAGCAGTTCCAGGGCGCCCTGCGCTGTGGTGGTCAGCAGTTCACCGTCCGGTCCAGCCCCGATCCTCACGGTGTCGATCACAGTGGTCGAGGGAGGCGGCGGCGCTGACCGAAAGGGGTCTCTTCCGGCGCCCTCTTCGAGCCCGCCCGGAGCGCCACCGGACGACCCGGCCGGGGACGGTGTGGTGGTGTCGACCGATCCGCCCGGCAAGCCCACGTTCGCCCCGCCGGGCTGACCGGCGTCATCCGCTCCGACGCCCAGCGGCCCGGCGGCCAGGCCGATCACGAGCAGCATCGCCAACGCCGATCCGCCGGCACCGAACTGCGCCAGGCGGCGCCGGCGACGAAGTCGGCGGCCCTGCACCACCGACTGCTGGACCAGGTCACCCAATGGCGGGGCGGGATGTTGGGCCAGGTCGTCCCTCAAACGCCCACGCACGTCACCCATGTCCCTTGTTCCTCCTCGGCCGACCGCCGCAGTGGCGATCCGTCACTGACCTGACGGGTTGATCCGCCGATTTGGTTACCGAGTTTCGGCGCGAATTTTCAGCCACAGGCGTCCGCGAAACCCGGTGTTCTCAGTACGTGTGCGGCCACCTCCGTAGCGTCACGCACAATCCGCACGGCATCCTAGGAGGTTAGGTCGACGCTCTCCAGCGATCCGGCGGGCGATTGACCGTCGTCGAACCGGCTCCATAGGATGACCGTCGATGAGGATCGCGGATTGGAGTCGCGCCACACCAGCCGAGGCAGCAGCGCTGGCGGCGCTCTTCCAGCGCGCCGAGGCGGTCGCCCCCGTCGGCATTGAGCAGCGCGCTGAGGACGTCCGGAACCGACTGGCCACTCTCGGGCCGGACAGTGCCGGGCGCACCCGGGTCGGCCGCGATGACACCGGCACCGTCGCCGCATACGGTGAGGTCGCCGACATGGGAACAGCGGACGACGTGCTCCGGATTCGCCTCACCAACGTGTTTCATCCCGACATTGCCGGCGACGTCCGCGCAGAGCTGCACCACTGGCTCATCGACCAGGCGAAGCAGTTACGGGACAACCGAGGATCGGCACGAGCCGTCCTCGGTATCCGGTGTGCCGAGAACGACAGGGCCGGCCGCGAGCTGCTGATCCGTGGCGGCTTCGCGCTGGTCCGGCACGAACGCGACCTCGTCCTGGCGGTGCCCGAGGAGCCGCCGGCTCCCGCGCTGCCGTCCGGTCTGGTGCTGACACCTGTCGAGGAGCGCTACGACGAACTGGCCCGGCTGGCCCACAATGAGGCCTACGCCGACAGCCCGGCAGCGGTTCGACCAGACCAGCTCACCTGGCCCCAGCACGCGACCGGGCATCCGCGGTTCCTGCCCGACCTCTCCTGCCTGGTGCTCGCCGAGGCCGACCGAAGCGACAACCCGGTGGCCGGCTTCCTCTTCGCGCTCGCCGACGGCAACACGGACACGCCGACGGCGATTCTGCACTGTCTGGGCACCCGGGCAGCCTGGCGCCGCAGTGGCGTGGCCACGGCGATGATCTCGCGGGCCCTGCACCGTGCGCGCTCAGCCGGCGTCGGACACCTACGGCTCAAGGTCACCGACAGCAATCACCACGCTCTGGCGCTCTACCGGAAACTGGGTTTCGTGGAGTCGGGGCAGGGGTTCGCGGTGCTGATGCGGCAGCTCACCCCCGAGGCCGACGAGCAGCCGTAAGCCAAACGGTTCGGCGACTCGCGCTCTGCGCCGCGTACGCGGAATGCTCCGCGACTCGCCACAGCGCGTGGAGGTCTGCCGTCAGGTGGCGTACGCGCCCAGAGAACACCACCAGGCCGGCGACCGCCCGGAGCATCGCCTTTCGGGCTTCGCTCGCCACGCGCAGCCGCTCCCGCAGCCTACCGCCGTGATCCGTAACGGGTCCGAAACTACCGGTTGATAACTCTGGAATTTTCTGCCAGCCTGGGAGCCATCGACAAGCGTGAACGTTAACAGAATCCCGTAGCACCGGAGGCGCTCCACACGATTGCCAGGCCCCACCCACCTGCCAGGTGACCACGTCCACAATCGCTCCCCCAGGGGCGACCGGGGCACACAGGTCACCACCCTTCACCCGCTGGCCAAGCAGCCCGAGCCGACTCGCATCCGGGCTGACGCCTGACGTGGGCACCGCCCCCGCTCGGGCGGACCCACCATCGTGACCACCGCCATCCGAGCGGGCCACCGCTGGAACTGCGACAGCAATTCCTACCCCACCACTGGAGGTTCAGCATGGTTTCCCGGACCCGTCCCACCGGGCGCACGCGACTGCGAACGCTCACTTTTTCCGGAACGGCCGCGATAATTTTGGCCCTGGTCGTTTCGTTGCTGCCCAACCTGGCCCAGGCCGCCGAGACGACCCTCGGTGCCGCCGCAGCGCAGTCCGGCCGGTACTTCGGTGCCGCGGTCGCCGCCAACAAACTCAACGACAGCGCCTACACGACGATCCTGAACCGTGAGTTCAACAGCATCACCCCCGAGAACGAAATGAAGATCGACGCGACCGAGCCGCAGCAGAACAACTTCACCTTCGGCAACGCGGACCGGATCGTGAACCACGCGACCTCCAGGGGTTGGAAGGTCCGGGGCCACACCCTGGCCTGGTACTCACAGCAGCCGGGCTGGATGCAGAGCATGGAGGGCACCGCGCTGCGTAACGCGATGCTGAACCACGTCACCCGGGTGGCCACCTACTACCGGGGCAAGATCTACTCCTGGGATGTGGTGAACGAGGCGTTCGACGACGGCAACAGCGGCGCCCGTCGCAACTCGAACCTGCAACGCACCGGCAACGACTGGATCGAGGCGGCGTTCCGCGCCGCCGACGCGGCCGACCCGAACGCCAAGCTCTGCTACAACGACTACAACACCGACAACTGGACCTGGGCCAAGACGCAGGCCGTGTACAACATGGTGCGCGACTTCAAGTCCCGTGGGGTGCCGATCGACTGCGTCGGGTTCCAGTCGCACTTCAACGCCAACTCGCCGTACAACAGCAACTACCGCACCACGCTGTCCAGCTTCGCCGCTCTCGGAGTGGACGTACAGGTCACCGAGTTGGACATCGAGGGATCCGGCACGACGCAGGCCAACACCTACCGCAGTGTGGTCAACGACTGCCTTGCCGTGCCTCGCTGCAACGGGCTCACCGTCTGGGGGGTGCGGGACTGCGACTCGTGGCGCTCCAGCGGCACTCCGCTGCTCTTCGACTGCAACGGCAACAAGAAGGCCGCCTACACGGCCACCCTCGAAGCGCTGAACAGCGCCAGCCCCGGGCCGACGCCCACGCCCACCACGCCGGGGCCCACCCCCACCGTGCCGCCGGGCTCCGCCAGCGAGATCGTCGGCACGCAGTCCGGCCGGTGCGTCGACGTACCCAACGCCTCGACCACCAACGGCACCCGCGTCCAGCTCTACGGCTGCAACAAACAAACCAACCAGGCATGGACCTACACCTCGAACAAACAACTACAGGTGTACGGCACCATGTGCCTCGACGCGGCAGGCACCGCCAACGGCGCCGCAGTGCAGATCTACAGCTGCCACAGCCAGACCAACCAACAGTGGAACGTCAACTCCAACGGCACCATCAGCAACGTCCAGTCCGGACGATGCCTGGACGCCTGGAGCACCGCCAACGGCGCCCAAATCCAGCTCTACGACTGCCACGGACAAACCAACCAGCAGTTCAGGCTCGCGTCAGCCTAGGGAAGCTCCGGCGGCGACCACGGCCTCCTGCCGTACCGGCCGGGTCTGCTGACGTTGCAACGCTGACGACCGGACATCGCCGGGGCGGGCAGGCTCGGCACCACACCGAGCCTGCCCGCCCCGCACCCATCCACCACCAGGAGGTAGCGATAGTGCGAGGACACGGACACCACCCCCCGCCCTCGGGGAACACCAATGCCGACCGAGTGTCCCCCCGATTTCGGGGACGGCTGTTCACGCTCGCCGCGGCCGGGATCGCGGCCGCGGTCGGGTTGCTCACCATCACCCTGGCGACGGGGTCGGCGTCGGCCGCCGACAACCCGTACCAGCGGGGCCCGGACCCCACCCGGAGCAGCGTCACCGCCGTGAACGGCCCCTTCGCCAACACGTCGGTCAGCGTCCCGACCGGGTACGGCTTCAACGGCGGCCGGATCTACTACCCGACCGACACCAGCCAGGGCACCTTCGGGGCCATCGCGATCTCGCCGGGTTACACAGCGTTGTTCTCCGCGGAGCTGGCCTGGATGGGACCGTGGCTGGCGTCGCACGGCTTCGTCGTGATCGGCATCGAGACCAACAGCCGCAACGACTTCGACACGGCCCGAGGCACCCAGCTGCTCGCCGCACTGGACTACCTCACACAGCAGAGCCCCGTACGCGACCGGGTCGACCCCAACCGGTTGGCGGTCGCCGGTCACTCGATGGGCGGCGGTGGGGCGCTGAGCGCAGCCACCCGACGCTCGTCGTTGAAGGCAGTGGTCGGCATCGCGCCGTACTCGCCGTCGTCGAACCTGGCCAACGACCGGGTGCCCACCATGATTTTCGCTGGGCAGGCGGACACGGTGGTCACCCCGTCCTACGCCACCGGCCTGTACAACAGCCTCCCGGCCACGACGGAAAGCGTCTACCTGGAGGTCGCCGGCGCGGATCATGGCTTCATGGTCGGACGGTCGAACCCGGTGATGGTCCGGACCATGCTGCCGTTCGTCAAGATGTTCATCGACAACGACACCCGGTACAGCCAGTTCCTCTGCCCCCTGCTGGACTCCAGCGGCGTGGTCACCTACCGCAGCACCTGCCCGTTGCTGCCCTCGACCCCGACCGACCCGCCGACCCCGACCGACCCGCCGACCCCCACCGATCCGCCGACCGTCCCACCCGGCTCCGCCAGCGAGATCGTCGGCACGCAGTCCGGCCGGTGCGTCGACGTACCCAACGCCTCGACCACCAACGGCACCCGCGTCCAGCTCTACGGCTGCAACAAACAAACCAACCAGGCATGGACCTACACCTCGAACAAACAACTACAGGTGTACGGCACCATGTGCCTCGACGCGGCAGGCACCGCCAACGGCGCCGCAGTGCAGATCTACAGCTGCCACAGCCAGACCAACCAACAGTGGAACGTCAACTCCAACGGCACCATCAGCAACGTCCAGTCCGGACGATGCCTGGACGCCTGGAGCACCGCCAACGGCGCCCAAATCCAGCTCTACGACTGCCACGGACAAACCAACCAGCAGTTCAGGCTCGCCGCCCTCGCACGCTGATCAGGCCGAGTCCGCACAGCACCTGATCGACCAGCGGCAGGGCGAGATCCCGCACACCTGAAACGGGCGGACCCGGCGTCGCGCCGGGTCCGCCCGCTTCACGTGGCCGGAGGGCGGCGACGCCTGGCGTCTCGGACGAGCGTCAGGGCGATGACGAGAAGGCCGAGCAGGGCGACGACGGCGTTGGCGGTTGTGAGGAACACCTTCTCTCCAAGGGTGGCGTGGTGCAGGTGGGTCAGGTGGAAGAAGAAGTGCGGTATGGCGAAGGTGGAGAATGCCGCCGCGGCGGGGATGGTGAAGACGGCTCGAGGGGCGACGAGCGCTATGCCGAGGACGACGGCCAGGCCGAGGGTGGCTCCGCCGAAGTCTCGCGCGTAGTGGTCGCTGAACGGCGGGGTGAGGCTGACGGTCGGGAAGTTGTCGTAGAAGCTCTCGGGGAAGACCTGGTTCCAGAACCCGACAACGAGTTCGTCGAGGAAGAGGACTGCCAGGGCGATCCGGATCAACGCGGTCAGCGCGGTGTCCCGCCCGTCTGTCGACCCTGCCTGCGGTGCGGCGGGGGTGGGTGACCGGCCTTCGTTCATCGGGTCCGCCCGGCGGGGTGAGAGGGAGTTCAACGGCCGTGATGTCACTGTCGGTTCTACCTCTCCGAGCCTTCTTCCTGCGGCGAAAGCCGCTCAGACTGCCCGAGAGGGTGCAGCCCTCACCTGTCGCTGCGGAGATCGGCGGCGCCTGGCACGTGAGTCGTCGCCGAACCCGCCGACGGTGCTGGCACGAATGGGATCGTTGCCGAGTGACGAAGTCGCTCGACCTGCATCTGGAGTTCGATCGGAGTGCGGGTTTCCCGGGTCGCTCGCTGGAGAGCGCGTTACGGGAAAGCATTCGGACAGGCCGGCTGCGGGCCGGGTCGCGCCTACCTGGGAGCCGGAGCCTGGCCGCCGACCTGGGCTTGGCCCGAGGCACAGTGGTGCAGGCGTACGCGCAGCTGGTGGCGGAAGGGTGGCTGCTGGCGGCTCCCGGCTCGGGCACCCGGGTCGCGGACGTCCTTCATGATCCGCCCGGCCCGCGCAGGCAACCCCGGCCGTCGCCCCCGGCCGGGCCATTGATCGAGTTGCGGCCGGGGATTCCGGACCTCGCGTCCTTCCCTCGTACGGCCTGGGCGGACAGTGTCCGGCGGGCGCTCACGACGGCTTCACGCGGCACGCTGGACTACTCCGAACCGACAGGGCTACCCGCATTGCGGGCGGCGGTGGCCGGCTATCTCGCGCGTACTCGTGGGGTGCTCTGCGACCCGGATGCGGTGGTGATCACGGCGGGCTTCACCCAGGGCCTCTCCCTTCTGGCGCGGACGCTGCACCGGCGCGGCGTCCGCGCGGTCGCCACCGAGAACCCCGGTCTGGCCCATCACCGCATGGTGCTGCGTGCCGCGGGCCTGACGGTCACCCCGCTCACCGTCGGCCCGGGCGGGGCCGACCCGGATGACGCGGCGGGTCAGGCCGCGCTACTCACCCCGGCGCACCAGCATCCGACCGGAGTGGTGCTCGCCCCACGGCACCGCTACCGGCTCATCGCGTGGGCACGGAAGCACGACGCGTTTCTGATCGAGGACGACTACGACGGCGAGTTCCGCTACGACCAGCGGCCGGTGGGCGCCATGCAGGCGCTGGCACCAGAGCGGATCGTGTACGCGGGCAGCACGAGCAAGTCGCTGGCGCCGGGCGTCCGCCTGGGTTGGTTCGTCGTCCCCGAGCCACTGCGTCGTGACCTGACGACGACGATCGTGGAGTCCGGCGCCGCAGTCTCCGCGATCGACCAGCTCACCATGGCCGACCTGCTCACGCATGGCGACTACGACAGGCACATCCGCCGCATGCGCCTGACCTACCGGCGTCGCCGGACCGAGCTGGCCGACCGCCTGGCCGAGGTGACCACCACTGCCCTGGAGGGCATCGCCGCCGGCGTACACGCGCTGCTGCCGCTGGCTTCCGTGGCGCAGGAGCGCCGGCTGATCCAGGCCGGACGCCGCGAGGGACTGCACCTGATCGGCCTGCACAGCAACGGCTACTGGCACGATCCCGCGGATGAGCGGCAGGCGGCGGCCCTGGTCCTCGGCTACGCGGCGCCGCCGGCTCACGCCTGGCAGGAGGCGCTGTCCGGACTCTGCCAACTGGTCCATCAGACCGGTCACCAACTGGTCCAACCCGCTGGTCCGGTCGGGGATACGTTCGACTCATGCAGACCATGAAGATCGGAAACAACGAGATCGTGCTGCTGGGCACGGCCATGCCACCGGAGTTGCCGGAGGGCTCCCACGTGATGACAGCGA
Source organism: Micromonospora sp. NBC_00330 (assembly GCF_036136635.1). Classification (NCBI taxonomy): domain Bacteria; kingdom Bacillati; phylum Actinomycetota; class Actinomycetes; order Micromonosporales; family Micromonosporaceae; genus Micromonospora; species Micromonospora sp. NBC_00330. Next base: position 1,294,849 of record NZ_CP108012.1, on the reverse strand, counting down.
CGATCGAACTGCCACCGGGCGACCCGGGCACGCCGCCGCACCGGCACTCCGGCCCGGTCTTCGGCTACCTGCTCGAGGGCGAAATGATCTTCGAGCTGGAGGGCGAGCCCGAGCGGGTGATCAAGGCCGGTGAGGCGTTCTGGGAGCCTGGCGGCGACGTCATCCACTACCGGTCCGCCAACAACCTGTCCGATCGGGTGACCAGGTTCCTGGTCGTGATGGTGTGCGCGCCCGGCCAGGAAATGCTGGTGCTGGTGAGCCCCGAGGAGCTCGAACAGCGTAAGGACCGCCGCTCAAACCGGTCGAACTGAGAGAGGCACGTCATGCGTATCGTTCTCGCCGGTTCGACCGGCGTCATCGGCCGCCGGCTCGCGCCGATCCTTACCGCCCAGGGGCACGAGGTCATCGGGTTGGCCCGCAACGGCCCGGTCGCCGTCGACGTGCTCGACCGGGAAGCGGTCGCGGCAGCCGTCCGCGACGCCCGACCCGACGTGGTGATGCACCAGCTCACCAGCCTGAGCACTGGCGACTTCGCCGCCAATTCGCTGCTGCGTCGGACCGGGACCCGCAACCTCGTCGACGCGGCGCTCGCCGCCGGGGTACGCCGGATCGTGGCACAGAGCATCGCCTGGGCGTACGAGCCGGGCGCCGAGCCGGCGACCGAGGAGACCCCGCTCGACCTCGGCGCCCCGGAGCCACGCCAGACCAGTGTGGCCGGTGCCGCCGCGCTCGAATCCGCCGTCCAGGAGGCGCCCGAGTGGGTAGTGCTGAGGTACGGCACCCTCTACGGCCCGGGCACCTGGTACGCCCGCGACGGTCTGATGGCCCAGTTCGCCGCCGCCGGCAAGGTCCCCGCCGACGCGGACGTGAGTAGCCTGCTGCACATCGACGACGCCGTCGCCGCCGCGGTCGCAGCTCTGGAGTGGCCCGTCGGCGTCGTCAACGTCTGCGACGACGAGCCCGCCGCCGCCTCGCAGTGGGTGCCCGCGTTCTGCGCGGCAGCCGACGTGCCAGCGCCAGCGGTGACCGGGGGCGAGCGGCACGGCTGGGCGCGGGGGGCGAGCAACCACCACGCCCGCACGCACCTTGGCTGGAGCCCGGCCTATCCGTCCTGGCGCCAGGGATTCGCCACCGTGTGAGGCGTCCGCACATCTTGATCTCGTATCGGTCAGTGCCCGGTCGGCGGGTCACCCGGAAGCGGCACCGAGTCCATCGGCTGGCGAAGGCGCTCGATCAACTCGCGGGTCGCCTCGGCGTACCGCTGCTCCGATCCGCGGGGCCGGTGTCCCTGGATCGGCGGCGGGACGCTGTCGCCAGGTAGCGGCACCACGTCGGCCGGATCCCGTAGCCGGCGGTCCACAGTTGCCGCCGGCCGGCCCACCGTTGCCGGCGAGGCTGTCCGGTGGGCGGTGAATATCCAGCCGCCGATCGAGTCGGTGTCGCGCCACAGGTTCACCCACCGCCAGTCGACGCGGGCGCCGATCTCGTGCAGCACCTCGTCGTCGACGAAGGCGGGGAACAGTCGCGCGTAGAGTCGGCTCAGCGGTGACCCGTGGGTGAGCAGAGCGACTCGACTGCTGACCTGGGGCGGTAACTGGAGCACTGTCGCGGCGGCCAGGACCGAACCGTGGCTGTGTGCGGTGAGCAGCACGAGGTTGCCGCGTCCGACCAGGTACGTGATTCGTCGGGTCAACTCCGGCACCGCTCGTTCGGCGTAGCAGGGTGGCGCGAACGGGTGGGCGGCCCGGGGCCAGAACGTGCCCAGGTCCCACAGGACACCGATGTGGCGCCTGAATTCGGCTGTCCGGTAGGCGAAGATTCCGCCGACGGTCAGGCCGAGGATGATCGCGGCGATCCCCCAGCTCCCGAACGCGATGGAGAAGGTGATCAGGTCGCCGGGCACCCGTGCGTACCGCTGCACGGACTCGCTCGGCAGCAACTCCAGCAGACCGAGGGTGGTGGTGGCGGTGCCGATCCCGGCCAGGCAGGCGTAGACCACCGCCAACGGAATCAGTCTTTCCGTGAAGCGGGCCTTGGCTATCGCCTTCTGCACCTGCCGCAGTCGGGTAGCGGCTGCGGGCGGGCGGTCCGGGTAGTCGCAGGCGACAATCGCCGCCGCAGCACGACGTCGACGGCGTCGAGAGATGAGGATGACCGGAACCGCTACCACCAGCGTGAACAGCACTGTTCGGAGAAAGCCGAAGATCGCCCAGGTGAACGCCGGCGGCAGACCTGAGGCCAGGCCCTCTCCGGTCGGCGCGTCGCGATCCAGGAAATCCGCCACCCGGTAGACGAACTCGGCGGACACTGCCACCGCCAGACTCACCGCGCTGGCCGCCATCACCAGTGCGCCCAGCCCGAACAGCGGGATGGCGTCCCGCCGCCGAACCCGGCGCCAGAGCAGCACAGCGCCGAGGGCGGTCAGAAGGGTCGTCTGGGCAACGAACAGCGAGGTGAGGGTGGCGCCGTAGCCGGGTAGTCCACCCCCCTCGTGCCACGGCGCTGGGCTGGCGAGGACGTGGACCGTCACCACGATGGTCAGGGCCACGGCCACCGTCCGCACCGTGCGGGTGATTCGGTCCAGTCGCTGATCCGCGGCGGCCCGGTCGAGCAGCGCAGGCAGGCAGAGCAGGGCCACGCAGCCGGCCAGCACCGTCCCGGTGGCCACGGCCAACGCGATCGTGCTGGCCGAGGCGCCGTTCGCGGCTCGGGCGGCGAGCAGAGCGACGTCCAGTGTCGCGAACGCCGCCGCGACGTGAATCGAGCGCAGCCGACCCACCAGCGGCCCGGCGTCCCACTGACCGATCCCGCTGAGTCGATGCTCGGAGACCTCGTCCGCGGGAGCGCGGAACGCGTCGAACATCTTCCGCGGCCGGGTGCTGGCCCGCCAGAGCACGCCGATGGCGCCGGCCGGAACCACAGCCAGTACCGCGAGGCGCAGGCCCACGGGTTGCCCACCCAACCAGGACAACCAGGTGCGCCCGGCCAGGCAGCCTGACGAGCCCATGCACTTCCACGCGATCAGGTCCAGCGTGACGCCGACGAAGGCAAGCACGTACAGCGCGGTGAGAGTGAGCGCCAGCAACCGGCACAGGGATCTGACCGTCGCGTCCGAGCCGGGGCTCGCCGGTCGCATCCAGATCGCCAGGTTGGCCAGCATGAACGGCAGGAGGAACACCAGCGTCAGTGTTCGGACCACGCTTCCGGCGGGCAGGTCACCCCAGTGGTACGCCTCCGTCACCCGTTCGCCGCTGCCGCACGAACATGGGCGGTGCGGTCGGTAGAAGCCCCCACTGCGGTCCCCCGCGACCTGCTCGACCTGCGCCACGTTCAACACCTGGGCGGCGCTTGCGCTGGCGGCCCCGTGTACCCGCAGCTCCACCACGTCATCGGACATCCCGGGCCCACTCGACCGCGCTGATGCACCCGACATCGGCCCCTCCGAAGCACCTTCGGTGGCCAAGCCGGGTGAACCCAGCCCCCGCGCCACTCGCGGCGGTGTACCCCGCCCGGCCGGGACCAACCGTGGGCCCGCCGCACGGTTGGCTCAGCGCTGGCAGGTCCTCGGGCCGTACGAAATTCCGGTGTCGATGTGGTCGGCGGTGGCTAGCGTACGCGGATGAGCACTGTCCCGAGGACCGGCCTGCGGCTGCGGTTCCTCAGCGATCCGGGGGACTTCCTGGCCGTTGCGGGTGACTACCTGGGTGCCGATCCGGTCGTCAGCACTGTCGTGACCACCATCGCGCAGGTCTGCCTGTTCACCGACCAGGCCAACCCGACGTCGAACAAGATCTACGCCGCCCTCGGCTACCGGCCGGTCGTCGACATGGCCAACCTGGTCATCGTGCGATGAGCAGTTGGTGGAACGGCTCCACTGAGCAGGTCGAGGTCTGCTCGCGCACTGCACTGGTCGAGTTGGCGGCAGTGTTACCGGCAGCGGGCAGATTCGTCGTCGCCCGGCTCGACGGAACGAGGATGGCGGACGCGGACCACACCTTCTACGAGTTCTCCGACGCGCTGCTCTTTCCCGGCTACTTCGGCTGGAACTGGGCCGCGTTGTCCGATTGTCTCCGTGATCTGCACTGGTTGCCAGCGGACGGGTATCTCGTCGTCGTCGAGAACGGGCCTCGGGTGCTGTCGAGCAGTGCCGAGGATCGGCACACGCTGTTCCAGATCCTGGCGCAGGCCGTTCATCACTGGGCGAGCCCGTTCGGCCAGCCAGCGTTCAAGGTGCTGTTGCTCTGCGACCGCGACGACGAGGCGACTCTGTTGCGGCAGGAGATCGCCCGCGCGGGCGCCGCTACGCCTCACCGAGACAGGTCCGTCGATCGTCGGCCGTAGGAAACGGTCGTCCCAACCAGCAGCACTGCTCCTGCGAAGAAGTAGGTGTTGATGCCGATGCCGGCCCAGAACTCGCCCGTGGAGATGTCCGCCACCCCCACGAAACCACCGCGACGGACGCCGCTGACCATCAGAAGATTCTCGACCATTCCTGGAACACCCCGGATGACGAGCAGGATGCTGCCGAACAACAGTGGCGTCAGAAGCAACCACCGGGGAAGACGTCGAGCCGGCGGGCGGACCGTGGCCAGAACGACGGCTGCTCCGATGGCCGACATCGAGATGAGCACCACGTTGAAGATCACGTAGGCCCTCATGCCCCACGGTCCATCACCGGTTGGATCGGGCCCAGGGAAGAACACCAGGATCACGTGGGACACCACAAAGAAGATCAACCAAGCCAAGGCGCCGTACGCCCAACGACGACTTCTGAAAGCGGGCATACCAACACCCTCGCCACGTCAGCACCGTGACGCCTCCCTCCCTGGGTCGGTTTCACTCCCCCGCAAGAGCGGCGTCACAGGCCTCGCCAGCGCACCGTATAACGGCGCAGAGTGGAGACTTTCGGAATGTCTTGTACAGTCCCGAAGAACAGCTCCACTCCCCGTGCCGCATACGCCGGTACCGACTCTCAGCCCGATCGTTCATCCACCCGCGAAGAGGTCTTGATGCCAGATCAGACGGTCGCCGGCATGGCGCTCGCGAACCTCATCGAAGAACGCCGAAGGCAGCTGAGCAACCCGAGCTACCGGGCAATCGCCGAGAGCGGTGGCCTGAAAAGTCACATGACGGTCTACAACCTCGCGACCAAGCCGCTGAAGGCGATGCCCGAGGCGGGCACGCTGGAGGGTCTGGCCCGCGGCTTGGACCTGGACCTGGCGATTGTGACTCGAGCAGCCCAGTCAGCGTGCGGCTACCACGTCTGGGAGCGGCCGCTACCGGACAATCCGACGAAACAGATGATCATCGCGAACATCGAAGATCTGGAGCCACATGAGCTGGACGCGGTAGCAACAGTTGTTCAGGCGTACCTGCGGTCCAGGAAGTAAGGCTCTCCGGCACCGCCCCGTCCCATCCCCCTCCCCGAGGTTGCACCTTGAAGATCGTCCGGTTGAAGACCGGCTCGACATGTGTGGCCCTGCCCGATGAGCAGGTCATTTTCGTCGATCCGGTCCTGACCCGTGAGGGCATGGCAGAGGCCATTCGAACAGCGCTGCCCCAGGTCCATCCCGACGCCGTCGGACACTGGATCGAGGCCGCGATGCCCTCCACGACTCCCCTCGCCGTCCCCCAACCAAACCGACGGGAGCGCCGGGCCAAGAGCGGCCGGCACGCCGCCAGCAGGGTCGGCCGTGCCGGCATGCAGCTGACGTCGATGGCCGCGGCAGCCGCCCTGGGGGTGGTCGTCGTGCCGCTCGTCCAGGGCGCGGGGTCGACGCCCGTGGCCGCCGCCGAAGCCTGGCAGAACCCCGTTTTCAGTCGGATGGAGGTCGGGTCCTCCTGGGACTGCCAGGGCACCGACAACTCCGACCTGGTGGCTACCTGCACCACGCCGGACGGCACGGTGATGCACGCCGAGGCGTGGGTCGGACCGAACTCCTTGACCTTCATCTTCACCTACCCCGACGCCAAGACCGGTCTGCAGCACCGCAACACCCTCAAGGTCTTCGCCTCCGAGGGTGGCGTGCAAGCGTGGATCAAGACAAGCCCAACGGACAAGGCTCTGCTTCCGAACCTCGTCGGCGGCGACCGGTGGCTCATGTACGGCAGCGATCGGACCCGGCTACAGCAGTGGGCCGAGCGGCTGAGCGAGGACGTCGTCCTGCCGGCGGATATTTCCGAGGTGGCCTTCAAGATGGGGCTGCTGCCCGCCCCACGCCGGGCGGAGTCGAACGCCCGCGAGATGGCCCACGTGGACGAGATGATTCGCAAGGCGGCGGCTCGGATTCTCGTGGGCGATGAGTCGCTGCCGATCCCTACGACGACCCCGGTCGACGTCACGCCGGGTCCGGGCGGAGCTGAGGAGGTGCTCGCGCCAGTCCAGGAAGGTCCTGTGCCCAGGGTAATCCCGCCGCCTCCGGCCGAGCCGCCACGGATGCCCCCTCCCCCTCCGGCGTCCCCACCGGTCACCGGACCAACTCCACCGCCGACCAGTCCGGCCGAGCCGCCACCGATGCCCGCTCTCCCTCCAGCTTCCCCGCCCGCCACCGGACCAACTCCACCTCCGGCGACCGGTCCCGAGGACGAGGCGCCGGTTGACCAGTCGCCGATCGACAGTGAGCCCGGTGGCCAGGTTCCCGGCGGCGAGACGCCCGGTGCAGACGTACCCGAGGGTGAGGCCCCTGGCCCTGGGGCTGGTGACGAGCCGGGCCGGCCGATGGACCCGGTAGTCGAGCCCACCGGGCCGGACGAGCCGGTGGATGACGGGTCGACCGGTCAGCCGCAGGAGGGCATCGGCGGAGGTGAGCCGGGGCAGGGGTCGGCTCAGCCCGGCGACCTCCCGGCCGGGGATCCCTTGGCTTGCCCAACCGAGGCGCCTGAGGATGAGAACCCTTCGGTCCTCGACGGACTCGTGGCCGACGGCGCACCGAGGCACGGCCGGACGCCTCAGCGCACCGAGGGCCATCCCGGCACCGCGTAGCAGGAATGCGAGCGGCCCCCAGCAGCCTGCTGGGGGCCGTTCGATGGGCGCGCGGCTGACGAGCGGCGACGAACGGACACGGGCCTCGGCTTCCGTGAACGCCGCGACGTCGCACTGCCGAGCGGCATGCCGCCGAGCACACCCGCCCGAGCGCGAGCCCGGCGAGCGCGATCGGCGCGATCCGGTGCAGCCGTATCAGGACACCTTGTCGACCTTGCAAGTGATCTTGCCCGTGACCTTCTGGCTCAGCAGGATCGAGCCCTCCTCGACGGCCTTCTGGCCCGGCCGCACGTCGGACACGATGCTGCTGGTGTTGCCGACCCGAGTGCCCTTGGCGTCGTACACGAAGACGTCGATGACGTAGGTGTTCTGGTTCTCGCTGGAGTTGTTCACTTCCAGGTCGAACTTCACGTTCGGCAGGAGGTCGCTGTCCGCCGAGTCGATCTCGCACGTCTTCAGCACGACGTGCCCGGCCTTGGCCTCCTGGTCCTTGCTGACGTCGCTCGCCGCCTTGCCGACCAGGGCGGTGCAGGCGACGAAGCCGCCGCCGCACAGGATGACCGACAGGCCCGCAATGATCAGGAAGATCTTCAGCCCGGTCGACATCCTCTTCTTCTGCGGGGGCGGCGCAGGCACGTAACCCGGCTCGGGGCTCTGGTTCGACATTCGCTTGCCTCTCGGTCGTGGTGGTTGACCTTCCGGAGCCTTGAAAGGCCGGAAGGTCCAGCTGTGCAGGTGTGCTGTCGCGGCCGCCATGGACGGCATGCGCTGTATATCAGCAAGGAACAAGCTGTACAGCGTCAGGGAACATAGCGCTGGCGAAATGCCTCGTCAACTCCGTCAGCGAAATCATCAGAATTGCCGGCTGCCCCCGCCGGCGGGCCGCCGGCCGTTCAGCTGACCAGGACTTCGACAGTTCCGCGCGAACTGGAAATGCAGCGGTCAGTGCTCCAAAAGGGACCAAAGGAGTCATCCGTCCGGCTGCCAGTCACCGCCCGCATCACCGGTGGGCTGAACGGCCGCTGTGCTATCGATCGAGCGGAAGCGCGCGCACGAGCCATGGTTCGGGACGGCCTTCAGGCACTGGCGAATCGACTGGTGGGTTCGGCCGGCACGGCGAACGACGTCAGGGCTGAGGGCGGCGACCGCGCCGACGGCGTCACGGGCCTCGCCGGGAGGTCCGCCTGGGTGAACGCCTTCACCGACTACTGACGGTTATGAGCGGTGGGGCTGGTCAGCCCGCTCGGGTGGCCCGGGCTCGTCGCTCGTGCAGCCAGACCAGCACCACGATGGCGACGTTGACGGCGCCCAGGATCAGCAGGGACGCGTCACCGGAGTCGGTGGACCGGTCGATCGCGAAGGCCTCGCCGTCGACCATCACCGGTGTTGACGGTCGTGAACAGGACGTTGTTGGCGACGTGGAAGGCAACCGGCGCCGCGGTCGCCACTTCGGCCGTCTACAGCCAGTCGTGTTCGCGGGCGTAGCGGGCCGCTTCGTGGCGGGTCCGGGTCTGGGTCTTGCGCATCGCGTTGGAGAGGTAGTTGCGGACGGTTCCTGGAGCGAGGTGGAGCCGAGCGGCGATGTCGGCGACCGAGTAGCCCTCGCCGGTGACCCGCAGGACGTCGGCTTCGCGGTCGGTGAGGGGGCAGTCCTCGGTGACGGCGAGCACTGACACGTCCGGGTCGATCCAGCGTTTCCCCGAGTGCAGGGTGGCGATGACCGCGGTGATGTGGGCCGGCTCGGCGGACTTGCTGACGAAGCCCTGGACGCCGAGCTTCAGCGCCTTGCGCAGCACGCCGGGGCGGGCGTGCCGGGTCAGCATGAGGATCACCTGCTCCGGTCGCTCGCGGCGGATCTCGGCGACCGCGCCCAGGCCGTCCACGCCCGGCATCTCCAGGTCGATGACCAGCACGTCGGGCCGGTGCCGCAGGGTGGCGGCGATCGCCGTCCGGCCGTCCTGCGCCTCGGCGAGAACGGTGATGTCGCCCTCCATCGGCAGCAGCGCGGCCAGGGCCGTGCGCAGCAGCGCTTCGTCGTCGGCGAGCACGATCGTGGTCATCAGCCGTCCTTCCCGGTCACCGTCGGAGCCGCGTCGGCCCGAGCGGGTGGGAAGCTCGCTGCGGTCAGGAACCGGTCGCCCTTCTGCTCCACTGTCAGCTCACCCCCGTCGCCCGCCACCCGTTGCCTCAGCGCCGCCAGTCCCCTGAGTTCCGGGGGCGCGGTGGCGGTCACGCCGTCGTTGACGACGGTGATGCCGGACGCGGCGAGCGTGATCTGCACCTGGGTGGCCTGCGCGTGCCGCAGGATGTTCGTGGTCGTCTCCCGCAGCACCTGCCCGAGCAGTTCGCTGGCGCGGGCATCGACCTCGGCCTCCCGGGTCACCCGCACCCGGATGCCGGCGGCCTCGAACAGGTTCTTCGCGTTCTCCATCTCGGCGGTGAGGTTGAGCCGCCGTTGCGCGTAGGCGAGTTCCTTGGTCTGTGCGATGGTGTCGCTGACCAGCGTGTACGTCTCCCGCAGCTCCTTCTCCGCCCGAACGGTGTCGCGGAGCAGCAGTCGTTGGGCCAGGGCTATCTTCAGCTTGACCACGTGCAGGGTGTGGCCCTGGATGTCGTGCAGGTCGCTGGCGAACCGCACGCGCTCCCGCACCACCGCCAGCTCCGCCTCGCGTTCCCGAGTCTGTTCGAGCTCCCGGATGAGGTCGTAGAACCGCTCGCCCAGCACCGTCAAGACCGTCACGACGACGGTGAGAGCGGTCGGGATGAGAACGTAGGTGACCAGGACACCACCGATGTCGTCCCGCTGCACCAGCAGCCGCGCCACGCCGACGGCGGCGACGTAGGTGAACAGTCCGGCCATTGTCAGGGCCCGATGCCGTCGCACCTCGCGCAGGGCGAGCGAACCTACGGCGCAGACACCCCAGTAGGCGTTGGGGCTGCCGGTCACCAGGACCCCGAGCGGCCAGACCGCGGCCGCCACGACCAGGCAGGGCAGCGCGACCCGGGCGAGGTCGTTGGCCGTCCACCGTTCGAAGGCCACCACGGCCGCCACGGCCCCGGGCGCCAGGACGACGATGTGCCACCAGGCACGCGCGTCGGTCCAGAGCAGGACCACAGCGGCGAACACCACCGGCGGCAGTGACGTGGCGAGATTGAGCCGGCGCAGCCTTCCCTGCGTCGACTCGGTGAAGCGCGGCGATCTCGCGGTCACCATGCCAGTATCCGGCAGCCAGGGGCCCTGACCAGTGACACCACGTCACATGCGGTGGTGACGTGGTGCCACTGACAGGTCGGCCGCGCCCGCGCTGTCATTGGTCCATGTCCACCACACCCGTCATCGAAGTCGAACGGCTGAACCTCACCTACGGCGACTTCCACGCCGTGAAGGACCTCTCCTTCGAGGTACGACCCGGAGAGCTCTACGCACTGCTCGGCACCAACGGAGCCGGAAAGACCTCGACCCTGGAGGTCGTCGAGGGGCACCGGAGGCCGACCTCGGGCACCGTACGCGTCTTCGGGCGCAGCCCCCACGACCGGCGAGAGGTACGTCCCCGAATGGGTGTCATGCTCCAGGAGAGCGGTTTCTCCCCGGACCTCACCGTCCGTGAGTCAGTCGGTCTGGTCGGCCGGCTCACCCGACGCACCGACGACGTCGACCGGGTGCTCGACCTGGTCGACCTCACCGGCCGAGCCGGCCGCAAGGTGTCGCAGCTGTCCGGCGGGGAGAAGCGGCGGCTGGACTTCGCCACCGCCGTGTACGGCACCCCGGAGCTGATGTTCCTGGACGAGCCGACCACCGGCCTCGACATCCAGTCCCGCGACGCCGTCTGGGCGACGGTGGACCGGCTGCGGGAGAACGGCGCGACCATCGTGCTCACCACGCACTACCTGGAAGAGGCGCAACAGCGCGCGGACCGGATCGGACTGATGCACGAGGGCGCCTTCCACCGGGAAGGCACCGTCTCCGAGCTGACCCGCACCCTGCCCGCGGTCATCCGCTTCTCCCTCCCGGCACCGGCGCCGAGGTTGCCGGTGCGGGCCGCCGTCGACGCGGACGGGAAGGTCACTGTCGAGACCTTCGAGTTGCAGAAGGACCTGCACCTCCTGCTCGGCTGGGCGCAGGACCACGCCATGGAACTGCGGGACCTGGCGGCAGGGCCGACCCGGCTCGACGACGTCTTCCGCGCCATCAACAGTTGATTCGATCTTCCGCGAGGAGCCTCACCGTGTTGTCCATCGCGTCCAGCGAACTGATCCAGATCTTCCGCAACCGGCTGGTGCTGATCACCAGCCTCATCATCCCGGTCGCGGTCTGTGTGTTCTTCGTCCGTCAGCACGAGACCTACGCCGCCATCGGGAGCCTCGGCTACATCGCCGCGATCGTCCTGTTCACAGTGACTGCGTTCGGGCTCTACGCCACCGCCGTCACCACACTGGCGTCCCGGCGACAGAATCTCTTTCTCAAGCGGCTGCGCTCCACAGCCGAAGGCGACGCCGGCATCCTCGCCGGCCTACTGCTGCCCGTGGTCGTGCTCGCCGGGGTGCAGGTGAGCGCGATCCTGACCGCCCTGGCCGTGGTCGCCGGCGCACCGGCGAACGTCGCCCTGCTGGTGGTGGCGGTCCTCGCGACAGTGGCCATGATGATCGGCCTGGCGCTGGCCACGGCCGGGCTGACGAACTCCCCCGAACACGCCCAGGTCACCACCCTGCCCGTTACCCTCGGGGTGATCGCCATGGCCAGTTGGGTGGGCATCTCCGGCACCGAGAACCTCGCCTGGCTCAAGCGGCTGCTGCCCGGCGGCGCGGCCACCGAACTGACATTGAACGCCTGGAACGGCGGCGTCGCCGTGACCGACTCCCTGCTCCTGCTCGCGCCCACGCTCGGCTGGGTCGTCGTCGCCGTCGCTCTGGCCACCCGACTCTTCCGCTGGGAGCCACGCCGATGACCACCGATGCCCGGTCGGACGCGCCGACAGTAGTGGAAGATCTTTTGCTGCTCCTGTTCCAACCCAGGTCCGGGACCATCGCGGGAGAGAACACCCTCTTCTACGTCCTCGGTGGCGCCGTTCTCGCGGACCTCGCCCTCGGCGACCACCTGGCCACGGCGGACCGGGGGCGGCTCAGGAGCGTGGCGGGTCACCCACCGTCGGATGGCCTCCTGCGCCCGGCCTGGGACTACCTCGCCGAGAAACCGAGGGGGGTACAGACGGCCCTGGCCGCGATCGGTCCCGCCCTGCGCCAGCCGGTGCTGGAGCGGCTCATCGCACGGGGCGACATCGACCAGGAGCCCCGTAAGGTGCTCGGCCTGTTCCGGACGACGGCCCTGCGGGAGGGCAGGACCGAACGACGCTCCCGCCTGCTCGCCGACGTTCGGCGGGTCCTCGTGGACGGCGCGGAGCCGCAGGCCCGTGTCGCCACGCTCGCGGCGCTGCTCTCGGCCAGCGGGACGCTCCCGCAGTTCCACCGCGAGATCCCGTGGACGTCATCGGTGATCAGCCGGGCCAAGGAACTCGAGCGGGGCGACTGGGGTGCCGACGCCGCGGCGGCAGCCGTGACCCGCACCGTGACGGCCACCGTGGTCAACAGCGCCATCGCGGCCATCACGGTGCTTCCTCGAAGCTAGCTTCGACCAACGCGGAGGCGCTGGCGGCCGTGGAGACAGGCCACACCGCCGGCAAACCGGTGCTCACCGTCTCCGTCTGAAGAACCGGCGACGCCGCTGCCAGGGTGCGGCAGCACGCCGCACCCTGGTAGGGGCCTCCGTACGACCGACGGACGTGTGCGGGTCGGTGGACGCTTCTGCGCTCACCGCCTGGAGTTGGCCGGGTGCGGTCGTTCGGGCGGCTTCCCCTTGGCGTGGACCGCGTCGGACGCGGCGATGCCGGCGAGGACGATGACGGCGGTGACGGCCACGGCCAGCGGCGGCAGAAAGATCATGAACGGCGAGGCGGCGGCAAGCGCCAGAGCGCCGACGATCCGAGAGCGGGACACCCGGGCGAACACGGCATGTTCCACCAGGGCCCGCCCGATCAGGAAGAGCATCGGCCCGCCGAGGACAACGAGGATCCACGCCGCGTGGGTGTGCCCGAACGGATGTTCGATCACGATTTCGTATCCCACGGCGACGGCGACGATCCCGGCCACCATGAGTACGTGCGCGAGGAATGCTTCCCGGATGAGGTGCGCGGGCTCGGCGGCGGCTCTGATGGCCTGGGGCAACAACTGGCCCGCCCTGAAGACGTAGACGCGAAACAGCAGCACAGTGGTGATGAATGAGACCGCGAAGGCCGCCGCGGCTCCGCCGTGCCGGAACGACGTGTCGCTGTAGGCCGAGCCGGTCGTCAAAATCAGTTCGCCGAGAGCGATGATGAAGAATTGTCGGTAGCGCTCGGACATGTATTCGGCCAGGACCGGCCACTGCTGTTGGGTGGGTCGGGACCACGGCGCGGGATAGAACAGCAGCAGTGCCGCGCCGTCGATGGCGATCGCGAGCGTCCACAACAGACTTCGGGCCAGGTCCGTCACGATCGCGCCGGCGATCCACGGCACTGCCGACAGTGTGAACCAGAAGAACACCCCGGCCGCTCGGCGCTGCGCTTCGTGGCCGCGCAGAATCGGGACGATGATCAGCCCACGAGTGATGTGGACCGCGACGTACGCGCCAGCGAAGGCCAGACCTCTGTCACCGAACGCGTGCGGCACCGCGACCGCCATCACCAGCGCGCCGAGCATGGCCGTGTAGACCAGCACCTGAAGCTGCGGCCGCTGCGGATCGTAGAGGTCGGTGACCCACGCCGTGACGAACCACAGCACGATGAACGCCAGCAGCAACAGCAGCGACTCGCCAGCCTCGATGAGGACGACACGCTGCTCGGTAAGCTCCTCGACCAGCCGCTGTGAGACCCGATTGAGGGCGAAGATGAAGACGAGGTCGAAGAAGAGTTCCAGAAGGCTCGGACGCTGCGGTTGCCCGGGTTTTCGAAGCAGCGCTGCTGCCCTTGTCGACATGGGCCGCCCATTCCTGCCGGCTTCGCCTATCCGGGTATTGGTACCACGCCGGGCAGGTCCTCGAGTCGATACCCGAAGAATGCCGGTGGAGCGCACACCTCCTGGTAGGCGGCGCGATACCCATTCCTCCGTTGGGTCGGTCCGCCACCGGTAACAGGCACGAATCGGCGCGCTACGAGCACGGGGTTGCATCTCCCTTCGCGGGGTACGCCGTTGCGCCACGCGGGCACCGTCGGATCACCCGAGCGGGTCGGTGTGAGCCTCGTACACGCCGGGGGGCCGGTACCGGATGGATCAGCGAGACGGGGGCGGGCGCGCTGGGGCTGACGGCCTCGTGGAACTGCGCGTGCACGGGGTGTCCGCCACCGGCCCGGACGACCTGCTGGATCGACCGCACGTGCAGCAGGTGGCGGGTGACCACAGGGGTGGCTTCTACCGGCCGCGGCCGGAAAACCACGAGGGCGGCGAGTCGGGCGGAGTGACGCTGGAGGCGTACCGCTGGAACAATCTGCCAGCCGGCAACGCGGTGCGAACGCTGTCGATGGTGATCCTGTTGCCCTTCATGCTGATCAACCTCGCCATCTGGATGCGTCCGGCCGGAGCCGGCTCCGACCCGGTGATCAAGGCCCTGTGCCGGCTGTTGGCACTCAGCCTGACCGGGATGTACGTGCAGAGCATGGTGGGGATCGCGCTGGATGTGATCGCGTGGAAGTGCATGTCCTCACCGGAGTGCCTGGCCGGACGCAGTTGGCTCTCCTGGCTCGGGGGGCGTCCTGCCGGACTGCGCCTGGCGGTGCTCGCGCTGGCTCCAGCGGCGGCCATCAGCCTGCTGTGGGGGCTCAGCGCGCGCCCGGCACTCCCGTCTGACGTCTTCCGCGCGGCCGACCAGCCCCGTGCGGCGGACCGGCTCACCGCCGTCGGCCGGTGGGACAATGAGCCGTTGGTCGGTCGACTGCGCTCGATTCACGTCGCGGCGGCGTTTGCCACGCTGGACCTCAGCCTGCTCGGCGCCCGGGCCGCAAAGGGCTTGTCGATCGGCACCGTCGCGCTGACGGCAACTGCCGGACTTCTGCTGGTCACCTGTGCGGTTCTGCTCTGCATCCCACCCCTGACCGCACCCACGGAAGGACGGCTCGACCGCCTGGTCAGCGTGCTGCGCACGTTCACCCTCGGCCTGACCGTGCTGGTCTGGATCCACGTCCTGACCAGTTCCGCCCCCTGGCCGGAGCGCAATGGACTACCCGGCTACAACCTGACCGTCGTCGGGCTGTTCATCGGTCAGGCGGTGCTGCTGGCCGCCCTGGGGGTGGCGCTGTTCTGGCACCGGTGTCGAGATCCGGACGTCGCGCCCGCGCTCGGCTTCGGCGCCCTGGCGACCTCCGTAGCCGCTATCAGTCTGGCGCTCACGTTCTCCGCTGAACTGGTCTACCGGGTGTCCGACGTCCTGAACAGGGGGGCGCCGACCGCGGAGGCGTTGATAACCAGCCCACCGCGTGCCTGCATCTGGGCCATCCTCGGCTTCTCGCTGGCGGTGCTGGTGACGCTGGCCGTCGCCGGCGTGGTGTCGGTGGCGTCGCGACCGGGACGGATCCGGGTCGCGTCGGCAATCGTTTCTCGTGACTTCCCAGACGCCCCTACCGATGCCACACCGCGGTTGCGGCAGGTGCGCAAGAGCGTGGCCCGTGCCCGGTTCACCGAACGGCTGGTGCCGCTCGCGGTTCTCTACGCCTGCCTCGCCGGCATCGGCATAGCAGCGGTCGCGCTCGGCCTGCTGCCGACGCCTCCCAGCGAACTGGTCCAGCGCTACGTCGGGCTGCCGGTCGGCTTCGTCAACTTCAGCATCGGTGTCGGAAGCTATCTGATCGCCGCCCTCATCGTCGGCCTGATCGTCGGTGGAATCTTCGCCTATCGCACCCCTGGATTCCGCCGCTACGTCGGCGTGCTGTGGGACCTGGGCACGTTCTGGCCCAGAGCCGCGCACCCGTTCGCGCCACCGTGCTACGCCGAACGGGCCGTTCCCGAACTGACCTGCCGGATCACTCACCTCGTCGACTCCGGCAACGCTGTGGTGCTCACCGGACACAGCCACGGCTCCGTCCTGCTCGCCGCGACAGTGCTCCAACTGCCGCCACGGGTCACCGACCGGGTCGCGCTGCTGACCCACGGTTCGCCGCTGCGCCGGTTGTACGCCCGGCTCTTTCCCGCGTACGTCAGCGACGAGGTGATCCATGAGATCGCCGACCGGGTGGACTGGCGGTGGGTGAATCTGTGGCGGGACACCGACCCCATCGGCGGCCGTGTCTTTCCGGCGCACGGCCCCGATGAGGCACCCACCGTGTCCGACCGAGAGGCGACGGTGGACCGACGGCTCCGAGACCCGTACGGGGTCACACCTCCGTCCGGCGACATCTTCCCGCCCCCGATCAAGGGACACCGGCCCTGCGAATCCGAGAAGCCGTTCACCGAGGCGGTGCGTCACCTCGCCGACAACCTCCGCTGAGGGTGCCTGAGGCCTCGGCGATGCGGTCAGCGGCAGCAGGCCCGAGGCGTCCCCCACGTGCTCGCACTGCTCAGAAGTTCGGTAGCGAGTAGCGGACAGCCGACACCAGAGCACGATGTAGCCGACTGTGACCATCGAATCACTACGCGCACACTCCTCTCCGACATGTTCCCGTCGACTGGAGGAACAGATGCGTCTCCGATCGTTCGTCACCACGGCACTGGCCGCCATCCTGGCTGCCAGCGCACTCGCACCGCCGGCGCCGGCCGCGGCGGCCACGGCCGACCGCTGGGGCTTCGCGTACGTCAAGGACCCCACAGTGCCGGCCTGGACCGTGCTGGACACCAGCCGGCAGTGGGGTAGCTGGAAGACCGCGTTCCCGGCCGCCTGGGCCGACGGCATCAAGCTCGCGCCCGGCCGCTTCCAGGTCCGCTTCCCGCAGATCGGTGCCAGCTCACGGGGCGTGCCACACGTGACCCCGGTGAACCGGACCGGTCACTACTGCGAGGTGGTCCGCTGGTTCCAGTCCGGCGCCGACGAGATCGTCGACGTGCAGTGCCACAAGCCGGGCGGCACGCGCGATGACACACCGTTCACAGTGCTCTGGACGACCAGCTCGGGCGTGCTGCCGGCCGGCACCGCCCACGCGTACGCGCAGTGGAGCAGCGGGCTGGTGGCGCAGTCGTACAACTCCACGGGTGCGGTGAACACGGTCGGGCCGGTGGGCGTCGGGCAGTACCTGGTGCGGCTGCCCGGGGTGGGGTTGGCCGGTCTGCTCGCCGGCAACGTGCAGGTCACCGCCGTGCAGCCGAACGCCGGTCCTCGCCGCTGCAAGGTCTACTCCTGGAGCGCGGTCGGCACCGGCGTGCAGGTGTACGTCTTCTGCTACGACCAGGCTGGCGCGTTCATCAACACCGACTTCGTCCTCTCGTACCACCGTCGGCGGCCGGTGATCGGCTCCCTCGGCCCGCCCTCGTACTTCGGTTACCTGGGTACCGCCGTCGGCGGACCGACAAACGACAACTCGGTGCTCGGCGTCGGCGCGAACACCGTGGCGCCGCTGGCGCCCGCCGGCCGCTACCTGGCGACCTTCCCGCAGGTCGGCCTCAAGGAGACGCACGCCCAGGTGGTGGCGCAGGGCACCGGTAGCAACTACTGCCACCTCACCCAACCCTGGCCGTACACCACAAACGCCGACGTCGACGTCATCTGCTTCGACAATGCCGGCGTCGTCACCCCGCACCGCTTCCTGGCCACCTTCACCTCCCGGCTCTGACGCCGCGCCGGGCCGGCGGTCTCCGTTGCCGCCGGCCCGGCGAAGGCCCCTGACGTCATCGCAGGAGCGGGGCGAGGCCATCGAGGAGGCGCTGGAGGCCGAACTCGAAGAGCGTGTCCAGGCTCCAGACCATGTCGTCGGCGGTGATGAAGCGGGCCATCAGCGGTAGCCGCCCGTCGGCCAGGACCGTGCCGATCCGTTCTCCGTGGGCCGCCATCCACTGGGTGTCGGTCAGGCCGCTGTCCTGTTCGGCCTGCGCCTCCTCGGCCAGGTTCACCGCCGTGCCGCGCACGTAGTTGGCCACCGTCACCGCGGCCGTGAACTGTGCGTTCAGGTCGAGCCCGCGCCCGCCCAGGGCCCGCATCATCCACTCGGTGTGGACCATGGCGTGCGGGGCCGGCAGTGGCCGGGTGAAGGAGAGTGCCTGGGCCAGCCACGTGTGCCGGCGGTACATCGCCCACTGCAACTGGGCGACGGCCTCCAGGCAGACCCGCCACCCGTCGCGGTCCGGGGTGAGTGCCGGGGGCGGGTTGTCGGCCATGACCTTGTCGATCATGAACAGCACCAGCTCTTCCCGATCCGCCACGTACCGGTAGATCGCCATCGTCGGAATGTCGAGTTGGCCGGCGAGCCGGCGCATCGACAGGCCGTGCAGCCCCTCGGCGTCCGCGATGGCCACGGCGGCCGCGACCACCTGCTCGCGGTCGGGGTCGGGTGCTCTACCCGCACCTGCCGCGGCGACCACTGTGCCGACACCCCGCATGGGCTCGACGAGACCCCGTTCGCGCAGCGTTGCCAGAACCTTCGTCGCGGTAGCCATCGCGATCCCGTACTCGGCCACGAGCTGCCGGGTCGACGGGATCCTCGCCCCGGGCGCGAGCTCGCCCGACGCGATCCGGTCCGCGAGATCGGCAGCGATCCGGCGGTACGGCGGTTCCTCCACAGCAACCTCCCGTGCACTAGTGCAGTCACGGTACCCCGTGGATGAATACGGGTGCCAGCCTCACTGTTACTGGCTTCTAGTGCACTCATACGCTGTACGGCATGACTGATTTCGTTGCTCTGAAGCCGCTTCGCAAGACCTACGACGGCCCGACGACCGCGCCCAACACCGTCGTCTCGCGAGGAGCGATGTCATGACTGCGCTGCGGCCTGGCCAGCAGGGCCACACCCTGGATGTGGCCGGCGAGAACATCGACGGCGCCCGGATCAACGTCGTGGACGCGTTGCGCGGGATTGCGCTGCTGCTCATCCTGCTGGTCAATGTGTGGTACTTCAGCTCCGGATACGCGTTCCAACTGGTCAGCGATCCGGCGTACGGTGCGCTCGACCGGCTGGTGGCAGGTGCTGTCGAACTGCTGTTCGCGATGAAGGCGTACCTGCTGTTCTCATTCCTGTTCGGCTACAGCTTCACCCTGCAACTCGACTCGGCGGCCCGGCGTGGGGCGACCTTCGGCAGACCGTTCCTGCGCCGGCTTTCCGGGTTGTTCGTCCTCGGGGCGCTGCACGCGGTGCTGCTGTTTCACGGCGACATCCTCACCACGTACGCGTTGCTCGGTCTCGTGCTGCTCGCCGTTCGGCGGATCGAGCCGCGCTCCGCCCTGCTCGCAGCGGCGATCATCGTGGGCGTCATCGCGTTCGTGGTCGGTCTGGCCGCGGTTCTTGGTGCCGCTGTGGTCCCGGACCAGGCCGCCGCGGTCACCGCCGGTGCGGCTTCGACGGAGGCCCTACGCGGCGGGCTCGGTGATGTCGTCCTGGAGCACCTGCGCTCGTTGCCGGCGATGCTGGGCGCACTTGCCGTGCAGGGACCGTTGGCCTTCGCCGCGTTTCTCGTCGGCCTGGCCGCCGGCAAGCACCGGATGCTCGCCGCCGCGCACATCCACGAGAACCTGCTGCGCCGATGCGAGCGGGTCGGCTATCCGGTTGGTCTGGCCGGTGCCACCCTCTTCGCGATCGGTGGCGGTACGGCGAACATGACCGCACTGATGGTCAGCATCGTCACCGCACCGTTCCTCGCGGCGGCCTACGCCGCGACTCTGCTGCGTCTGTTCACACGACGTCCGCGCGTCGCGGACGCGTTGGCGCCTGCGGGACGCATGGCGCTGACGAACTATCTGGGCCAGTCGCTCCTCTGCGTGCTCGTCTTCACCGGCGTCGGGCTGGGCCTGGCCGGCCACACCTCGCCGGCGCAGACGCTACTCGTCGCACTGACGATCTTCGTGGCCCAGGTGGCTGCCAGTTACTGGTGGATGCGGCGGTGCCGGTACGGCCCGTTCGAATGGGCGTTGCGCGCATGGACCCACAGCAGGCGACCCGCCATGCGACGGTAGGCCCGACAGCTCACGACCATCTGCGCGCGGCCGGACGGCGACCATCATCAACCGGCCGGCCGCGCGGGTGGCGTCCAGGTGTGCGGCCACCGCACGACCTTCCGGGGTTTCCGCTGGTACGTCTGCGCCGAATGGTCGCTCGCGGTCAGATCCCGGCACACGCACCCTAGCTACAGGTGACGTTGTTCCTGGGCGCCGCACCCACGCCACGGGACACCGAGAGGAGCCCTCGGAAGATGACTTGGTCTTTCCCAATGACCTTGGACCGGACGTCGTCCACGACGATCCTGACCCACCCGCCGGCCGATTCCGGAAGCACGAGGGACTGGCCGACCGTCGCGACGGTGACCCTGCAACTGCGCTCGCCGGTCACCACCGAAAAGCTGAGTTGCTGGTCGCTGGTTTGCCAGCCGAAGACGCCGACGCGTATCGACCCGTCGGGGGTGCTGCCTATGACGGGCTTGTCGCGGTCGTCGGGGTCCTCCGACAAGACGATCACGACGGGCGGGCCACCCACCGCCGGTGCGGGTGACACGGTGGCTGCCGGTGCGCCGGTAACGGACGGACTGGGGCCGGACGGAGTGAGGCCGGACGGGGTGGGGCGGGACGAAGTGGCGGACGTGCCGGGGCTCTGGGTCGTACTCCGACCCTCGGGGGACCTCGGGTCGCCGCCCAGCAGGTCGGCCTGCCACCCGATGATCGCGAGGAGCAGCAGGAGTGCACCCAGGGCACCCGCCCACATCGACCGCCGGCGCGTCAACCGGCGCCCTGGGCCGGAGCCACGCTCGGGCGATGCCGGTTCCCCGGTTCGCCCCTCGTCCGGGGTGCCGCCCGGCGGGGTCGCAGCGGAGCGGTTGCGGGCGATGGCGATGCGGTGCCCGTCGTTGCGGCTGCGGCGCTGCGGCCGTGGATGGTTCCGCGCGTGCAGGTGCTGGTCGACCTCGGTGAACAGGGTGTCCATGTCCAGCAGCCGGGGCCCGCCCGGTACGCCGTCTCGTAGCGTTTGCACGAGCGCGCCGGTGAAGGCGGTGTACTCGGCGCCGACCGCAGCGATCGCCGGCATGTTCTCGGCGGTGGCGGTCATCAGGTAGGCGCCGTCGACGACAGCCTGGTCGGCCAGTTGACCCGGTCCCGACATGAATCCGGACATCGCCCGCCCGCTGTAGCAGCAGTCGAGCAGCACCACCTTCGCGCGGCAGCCCCGGGCCGCGGTGATCATCTCGCGGCGGACGTCGGCGAAGCGGACCGCGCCCCATAGCCGCTCCCGACTGGCCTCGGGCAGCGCGAGGTACAACTCGGCGATGTCGTCGAGCAGGCCGTGACCGGCGAAGTACACCACCAGCGCCTCGGTCGCGGCCACTGACGCCTCGTGCACGGCCCTGAGCACCTCCTCGCCGGAGGTGGGGTCGATGACCACGCGGCAGTGCTCGGTCGGCAGGCCCCAGAGGTCCCTGTCGGTCAGCAGGGCGGCCAAGCCACGCACGTTGCGCTCGGCCGCCGGGATGCCGGGCAGCGACCGGTACCGTGACACTCCGATCAGGACGGCCCGGGACCCCGCCGGATCGGGCAGGCCATCTGTCATGGCGACGGCGGGTGGTCGCCCTCGTCAGGGCCGTCACCGCTGGCCGTGTCGCTCGCCGCGAGGAACGCGCTGATTATCTCGGCGGTGAGCTGTGACGAGTCGTCGACGGTCAGGCGGACCCCGTCGGCCCGGACGACGGTGATGGAGGGGGGCCTGGGCCGGCTCTGCCGCCAGGCCAGCACCGCCAACCCGAGGCTGGACATCGCGGTCACATGGGTCAGGACCACGTCCACCACGTCGAGGGCACCCATACTGCCTGGAGGCGGCGGGGCGGGCCGCACGTCGGCCACCCGCGCCAGTGTCGCGTCGGACCGCAGCCAGCCATACAGGGCGTTGAGCTCACCGGGACCATCGGTGAGGATCCGTACCCGCAACATCACTCCCCTCGGCGCCCATCGGCGAACGTCGACCACGATACTCGGAGAGCACGAGATGGCGGCCCGGCGATCGGCCCTCCGCGGAGGGTCGATCGCCGGGCCGCCCCGGTGACGAGCCGCGCGTGGCAGCTCGCCGGTCAGCCGGTCAGAGGCCGGCGGCGTGCGCGGCGGCGGTGCCGCCGACCACAGGTAGGACGATGTTGCTGCTCTTCAGCGCGACCTGCAGGTTCGCGGCGGTGGTGTCCGCCTGGCTGGAGTACTGCGGGTAGCTGGCCACGATGATCACGCCGATCCGGTGGCCGGGCTTGAAGACGTAGTCCTCCGGCAGCAGCGGGAAGCTGAAGTTGTACGACTCCCCCTGCACCAGCGGCACGGCGACGCGGATCGACTGCCGGTTCTGGGCGTCCATGATGCCCTTGGTGACCAGCTCGTAGTCGGCAGTGGCCACCCGCTTCGTGGTCTGCTTGTAGCAGCCGTCGTCGGTCGGGCTGCTCTGCCCCCAGCAGTCCTCGGTGGTCAGAGTGATGATCCCCTCGCCGGAGGCCCGGTGCGCGACCCGCTCGTCGGTGCCGTAGTCGACCAGGATCGCCCCGAGGTTGGTGTCGGTCTGGTCGGCGGAGGCCCGCAGTTGCACTGTGGGTGTGCCGGAGATGTGCAGCGGCGCGGAGAGTGGCGCGGAGAGGAAGGCCAGCCGGTTGGGCTGCACCACGTCCGGGTCGAGGATCATGGTGTTCTGACTCTGCGTGCGGCTGTCCTGGAACGCCCCGGTCGCCGGCTTCGCGGTGGGCACCAGCCCGAGACCGCCAGCGCCGGTGGTGCCGGGCTGGAGGAACACCTCAGTGTCCGCCTTGCCGGGGATCGGCCAGTCGGCGTGGGTCTCCCACACGTCGGCGGAGCGCTCCAGGTCCACCCGCGGCTCGTCCATGATGCCGTTGGCCACGTTCTGCAGCCAGAAGTCGAACCACCGGTGCAGCGTCGACACCCACACCGCGCGGCGCGAGTCGAACGGGTCGACGTGGCCCTCCTGCGACAGCCACAGCTTGCGCGGCACGTTGTTCTCCGCCAGGGCGTACCAGAACTTGCTGAAGTGGTCCGGTCGGACGTTGTCGTCGTTGAGGCCGTGGTAGAGCAGCACGCTGGCGGTGACGTTGGGGACCTTCTTGACGTAGCTGCGCTCGTTCCAGAAGGCCGTGTAGTCGCCGTGCTCGTCGCCGTCGGCGGCGCCTATCGCGTCGCGCACCGGCTTGCAGTACTCCCGGCGCTCGGGGTTGGTGACGGTGTTGGCCAGCGAGGACACGTAGCTGTTGCCACGGGTGACCACGCCGTTGCTACGCACGTAGTCGTAGTACTCGGTCGGTCCGCTGATGGGCACGACGGTGGTCAGGCCCTTCACGCCGGTCACCGCAGTGGCCATGGCCAGCGAGCCGTCGTACGACTTGCCGATCATCCCCGTCCTACCGTTGTGCCAGTCCGCCTTGACGACCTCACCGGCGGCGTTACGGGCGGTGGCCCGGCCGTTGAGCCAGTTGATGGCCTGCTTGGCGCTCAGGTTGTCCTGGTTGGCGTTGGTGGTCGGGCAGCCGGTGGAGTTGTTGGTGCCGACCATGTCCAGCAGGATGACCGCGTAGCCGCGCGGCACGAAGTAGTTGTCGTAGAACAGCGGCCACTTGTCGAGCAGCCCATCGCCGTCGAGGTCCGCCTTGCACTCGGACTCGTTGCCTCGGCAGACCGTCGAGTAGTAGGGGCTGGCGTCCATCACCACGGGGGCCTTGAGCCCCTGCGCGGTGGCCGCCGGCCGCATCAGGTCGAACGCGATGATGTCGCGCAGACCGTCGTTGTCGCTGTCGAAGGTGGAGTCGATGAACAGGCGTTCCCGGATGGCGTCGGCGTAGCCGAACACCGGCTGGGTGACGCCGTCCTGGACGACGATCGACGGCGGGCCGTCCGCCGCCTGCGCCTGCGGCGCCGCGCCGAGGGCGGCGAGCACAGTCGCGGACAGTACGGCCACGCCTGTGCGCCAGCGCGTTCCCACTGTAGGCATGCAGTCTCCTTGATGTGTCCGAGGCTGCGTACGCTACGAGCCGGTGGCCGGTGCCACCACCTGCACGTGTAGGAACTTCGCCGGTCGTGGTTCGACGCGGGCCGCGCCAGGGGTGCCTGGGCGACGGGGCTACGGCTTGTCGGCCAGCACCAGCTCCCGCAGCCGCCGGTCGAGTGTCGGGGCGTCCAGCCCACCCGGCCAGCCGCGGAGCAGGGCGCCACCCTTGGCCACCAGCACGACGGCCGGCGGCTCCCGCACCGCGTACGAACGCCAGATCGTCTGCTGGTCGTCCAGGACGACCGGGTACTCCACCCGGTGCGCGCGGAGGTAGTCCTGGACCTCGTCGGCCTGGTCCGCGCCGGCCACGCCGACGAAGATCACCCGGTCCCGATAGCTGCGGGCCAGCTCACTGAGGGCGGCCTGGCTGTTGGCGCAGGTGGTGCACCAGGAATTGAAGAAGGTGAGCACCACGGGGCGCTGCGCCCACAGCTCGGCGGCGGCCAACGGTGTGCCGTCGGTCAGCGCGCCGGTGAACGCCGGGGCGGCCGGGGCGGTGCCGGGCGCCGGGCGTAACGCCAGGTCGGCGGGGACCGGCCCGGGCAACGCCGCCGCCCCTCCGGCGGGCGCCGGCGCGGGCGCGGGCTCAGGCGTGCTGCATCCGCCCAGCAGCGCCGCTGCCAGCAACAGCGGCAGGAATGCCCGCCTCATGACGGAACCACCGCCACCAGCGCCGGGCCCTCGCTGCTGTCCGGCGTCAGGTCGAGCGCCGGCCGGCCGTCCACCTCCAGCCGGTAGGAGGTCCGCTGCGGCACGCGCACTCCGACGGCGAACTCGCAGTAGGTGGGCAGGCGCTCGACCCCCAGATCCTCGGCGAAGGCCGCCACCGCGGTCCCCGCCGGCAGCTCTCCGCTGGCCAGCGCCGCTCCGTCGGGGTCGAGCACGCGGAACGGCGCCCGGTTGTGGAAGTGCTGGTACGGACCGGTGCCGGCGCAGTCCACACCCGCGGCCCGGATGTTGATGTCGCGGACCAGGACCCGGACGGTCGTCGGATCGACAGCCTCCTGGGCGGCGCCGACGGTGCCGCAGCCGGTGGCGCCGGCCAGCAGCAGGGGCAGCAGAGTCACGATGCTTCGCCGCACGTCATCCTCCTTCCGTCCGCCTGCCGGGTCCGTGGCGGCCTACCGCCGCGGACCCGGCAGGAACGGGGTCAACCTCGGACGCCGGTCAGGACTTCTCGACCCGGCACTGCTTGGTCACCGTCTTCGTCGGGTCGCTCTCCGAGGTCGCGGTGAGCTTCACGAAACCGGTGTTCGCGGCGGTGGCGGTGGCGCCCACCGACACCTTGACCGTGGTGGCCTTGCCGAACTGCGCGGTGGCGAGCTGGTTGGGCAGCCAGGTTCGCCAGCCCTTGCCGGCCACCTCCGCCGACAGGCGGTAGACGTCCGACTTCAGGTACGCGCTGACGTCCTCCGGGTGCTGCTGCCCGCCGGCCGAGTAGGAACCGGTGTTGGTCAACTCGAACGAGCAGGTCACCCCGCGGTTGGTCGGCTTGCCGCCGCCGTTCACCTCGCCCTTGCCCAGCAGCACGCCGTGAGTGCTCGGCCCGCCGGTGCCGTCCAGCGAACGCACCGCCACCGTGTAGGAGAGCGAGCCGGCCGAGTCCCGCTTGAGGTCGATGATGTAGAAGTGCAGTCGATTGGCCTCGTCGACGTACTCGTACTGGCTGCCGGTGTCCGCGCCGGCGTGGAACAGCGCGTCGGAGAGCTGCCGGTAGTCACCCATGGTGATCTTCTGCGGGGTGCCGTCGGGCCGATAGAAGTCGATCATGTCGATGTCCTGCGGGTTGGCGTCCACCACCCACTGGAACGGCGCGCTATCGGCGTTCTTCGTCTTGCTGACCAGCACGCCACCGTCCGGGGTGAAGGAGTCCGCGCCCATCCGGTCGACGACCTCGACCGTGTAGTTGTTGAAGTTGCCACCGTCGCACAACGGGTCGGTGGTGACACCACACGTCGGCGACAGGTCCTTGTTCAGCGCGATGTTCACGCCGCTCAGACCCTTCGGGCCGGCGTCGACCGCCCGGGCCGTGACCTGCGCGACCACCAGGCCCGAGGACGCCAGCGCCTCGCGCGACAGCCGCAGCACGTGCTCCTCACCGAGCAGACCGATCTTGAGCTTGTCCCGCACCGTGTGCAGCGAGCCCATCGAGCCGCCGTTGGTCGGCGGGATCTGCCAGCGGGTGTGCGGACCGCCCGGGCCGTTGAACGACCCGCGCGACATCATGCTCCAGATCCCGGTGTACGCCCTGCGCAGCGGCTCGCCGTACGGGTTGTTGTAGTTGTCGCCGATGCCCAGCAGGTGGGTCAACTCGTGGGCGTAGACGCCCATGCCGGAACTCTCCCCCTGCGTCGAGGAACCACCGCCGGCGTTCGGCCACAGTGTCGCCGCCGCCTTCCACGAGGTCCAGTCCACGTAGCGGGTCTTCGCCCAGTTCGGCAGGGTGGGGTCCGGCGGGCCCCAGGCGTCCGGCACGTCCTCCTTGTTCTGGAAGATCATCTGTCCGAACTCCTGCCAGGTCGACGACTCGTCCTGGCCGGCGCTGAGGATGAACACCAGCTCGTACTGGTTGGCGACCTCCTCGCCGACGGCCGCACGCCAGGCGCCCAGGCCGTCGGTGCGGATGTTCTTGCCGCACACGTCCCCGCTCGGGCAGGCGCCCGGGTTGAACCCGTTGTCCAGCCCGTACTGGTAGGACTTGGCCGGCATCTGGTACGGCCCGAAACCGGTGAGGTCGACGCCGTAGCGGCCGTTGGAGTCCTGCATCCAGTACTCGTGCAGGGTGTGGCCCTTGTTGAGGGTGTTCGGTGTGTTCAGGAAGTCCTGGTAGAACGTCGGCACGTCCTGCCGGGGAATGTTGGTAGCGACGGACTGGGGGTTGCCGAAGACCGTCGAGCGGGCCCGCTGGGAGACCGCGAACGTCTCGTCGGGATAGTCGAGCGCCACCAGGGCGATCTTGAAGTTGCGGACCGAGCCGGACACGCTCGGGTCGGCCCAGTTCTTGCCGGGCACGGCCTTGTAGTCGTTCCAGGTCATGGTGTCCGGGTTCTGCCAGGCCTGCGGGTCGAGGACCTGGAACGGCGCGGTGCCGCCGGCCGGGTTGGCCGGGGCCGCGGCGGCCTGCGCCGCGCCGGTCGCCACGAGCGTGGTCACCACGGCTGCGGCCAGCACGGCCCGCCTCAGCCGGGTGCGGTGGGGGGAAGCACGGTGCACGGAACCACCTCTCGTCGGAAGAACGCGGCGCCGGCGTCCCGGTGGGGGTGTCGCGGAACACCTGTCAGCAGGCCGCGCAGCGAATCTAGGAGTACGGGCCGGTGCCGGTCACTGTGCAGATGTCGGCAGGTGGGCCGGCGACTTCCGACACCTGAATGACCGGCGCCCACCCGCGGATCAGCCGGGGCCGACCCCGGAAGCCGGATCGGCCGTTGCCGCGAGGGCCCGCAGCACGTCACGGCGCACCCGGTCGGCGGCAGACCCGGACAGCGGTCCGCGCGGCGGACGGCTCCGCCCACCGAACCGTCCGGCGCACTCCATGGCGAGCTTGACGGCCTGTACGGCTTCCGGCCGGGACGCCCAGCCGAGGATCGGATGCAGCTCGGCGTAGAGCGGCAGCGCCTGGCCCAGGTCGCGGGCGGCGCACAGCTCGTACAGGCGCACGGCCTGGCGGGGCAGCGCGTTGGGCAGTGTGGCGACCCATCCGGTGGCGCCACAGAGCACCAGTTCGAGCACCACGTCGTCGGCGCCGACCAGCACGTCGACGTGCGGGCAGAGGTCCCGCAGGCGATGCAACCTGCGTACGTCGCCGGTGACCTCCTTGACCGCGACGATCCCGTCGATCTCGGCGACGGTCGCCAGCAGGTCCGGTGTGAGGTCCAACCGGGTGTCGTACGGGTCGTTGTGGGCGACCACCGGCAGGCCGACCGCCGCCACCTCCCGGTAGTGGGCGACCACGTCGGAGGCGCGAGCGGCGGGTCCGTCGGGTGGCAGCGCGAGCACGCCGTGGGCGCCGACCTCGGCGGCCTGCTCCGCCCAACGACAGGCCTGCCTGCTGCCGTAGCCACCGACGCCCGGCACCACCGCGCAGCCGGACGGCGCGGCCTGCGCCGTCGCCCTCACCACAGCGGCCCGCTCATCGTCGGAGAGAGCCCGGTACTCCCCGATCGACACGCACGGCGCGACCCCGTCGCACCCCTCGGAGGCGAGCCAACGGACATGTTCCTGGAGCTTGTCGAAGTCGACCGACAGGTCGGCGCGAAACGGCGTGGTGACGGCGACCAGCACACCCCGCCAGGGCCTACCAGCTCCCACTCGGCAATCCCCCGCCCGTCATCCCACCCGCACCCTTGCGCGGCGGCGCTGGTGCGTTCGTACCGGAACCCTAGGAACGCCTGTCACCCCTGGTCTTCGGACAGATGCCGGAACCGTCGCGACGCCGTCCGTCTTTTTGTCGTGACTTCGACAGTGGACCTTGCGCGATGACCCACCCGCACCGGAGGGTAAGGACTGGCGGTCGCGCGATCCCTGTCACGCAGCGCAACCTGGGGAGTTACATGCACGGTGAGCTCCAGCGAATCGTCGACGCCGTCGCCGCCCGGGTGGGGCGACCCGCCCTCATCGAGGACCGCCGACAGCGGGTGGTCGCCTACAGCGAGCACGACGGCCCGATGGACGACGTCCGCCGGACGTCGATCCTGCGCCGGCAGACGACGCCGGAGGTGATCGCCTGGTTCCGGGACAAGGGCGTGCTCACGGCGCACGCGCCGGTCCGCACCCCCGCGTGCGCCGAGCTGGACCTGCTGGCAAGGGTGTGCGTGCCGATCCGGCACGACGACCTGCTTCTCGGGTTCGTCTGGTTCATCGACGCGGACGGTTCGATGACGGACGCCGACATCGCCACCGCGACCGGCCCCTTCACCGACCTGTCGTTGGCCCTGTACCGGGAGAACCTGCTCGGTGAGCTCGCCTCACAGCGGGAGACGGAGGCCACCCGCACCCTGCTGGTGGAGGGCCGACAGGCGCGCGAGCACGCGGCCCGGGCGCTGCTGGAGGAGGGCGTGGTGGTCGCCGACGGGTCGACGGTCGCGCTCGTCGCCCAGCTCGTGCCGGCCGCCGGGCGGCAGCCCGACGAGGTGGCCCGCATCGCCCTGGAACAGGCCCTGGTCACCACCCGTCGGTGGATCGGCGTGCGGGAGACGCTGCACCTGGTCTGGCACGACCACGGCGTGCTGCTGGTCTGCGGCGACCGGGTCGCCGGCCGTCCCTCGCCGGAAGTCTCCGCCGGGCACCTCAACGAGGCGCTGGGCACCGCGACCCGCGGCCTGGCCTCGGTGGGTCGGACGGTGACCGGAATCGGCCAGCCTCGGGGAGGGCTGTCCAGCGCCGTGGAGTCCTACCAGGAGGCCGCGCAGGCCGCCCGGGTCGGCATGCAACTGCCCGCGCTGGGCGGGGTGGTCTCCTGGGCCGGCCTGGGCATCTACCGGGTGTTGTCTCAACTGGACAGCCAGCAGCTCGACGTCGCGGGCGTCCATCCCGGGCTGGAGCGGCTGCTGCGCGACGATGCCCACCAGGTGCTGCTGGAGACCCTGGAGGCCTACCTTGACCTGGCGGGCAACGCGCACGCGACCGCCGAGAAGCTCCGACTGCACCGGACGACCCTCTACTACCGGCTGCAACGGGTGGAACAGCTCGCCGGGACCGACCTCAAGGACGGCAACGAACGGCTGTGCCTGCACCTGGCCATGAAGCTCGGTCGGCTCACCGGCCATTACCGCACGCCGTGACGCCGCCCGCCCGCCCCTGGTGTTACCGGGGACGGTCCCGGGCGGTCCTCGTCAGACGAGGCGGGTCATCCAGCCGTACGGGTCGGCGGCCCGGCCGTACTGGATGTCGAGCAGGTGGCGGCGCAGCCGCATGGTCACCGAGTCCTCGGCGCCGGCCTTCGGGGCCGTCACCTCGCCGCCCTCCCAGACCAGGCGCCCGACCGGCGTGACCACGGCGCCGGTGCCACACGCGAAGACCTCGGTGATCGCGCCGGAGGCCACGCCCTCCTGCCATTCCCTGATCTCCACCGGGCGCTCCTCGACCTCCAGGCCCAGGTCCTTGGCAAGGATGAGGATCGACCCCCTGGTGACGCCCTCGAGGATCGTGCCGAGTTCCGGGGTGATGATCCGGCCGTCGGACGTGATGAAGTAGAGGTTCATGCCGCCGAGCTCCTCCACGTAGCGGCCCTCGGCGGCGTCCAGGAAACAGACCTGCTCACAGCCGTGCTCGGCGGCCTCGACCATCGGCGCCAGGCTGGAGGCGTAGTTGCCGCCGCACTTCGCCTCGCCCGTGCCGCCCCGCGCCGCCCGGGTGTACTCGGTGGAGAGCCAGATGGAGACCGGCTTGACGCCACCGGAGAAGTACGCGCCGACCGGGCAGGCGATCACCATGTAGGTGATCTCCTTCGCCGGGCGAACACCCAGGAACGGCTCGGAGGCGAACATGAACGGCCGCAGGTAGACGCTGTATTCGTTCTCGTCCGGCACCCACACCTGATCGGCACGGACCAGGCCCTCGACCGAGGCCATGAAGTCCGGCACCGGCAGTTCGGGCAGGGCCAGCCGCCGGGCTGACCGGGCGAAGCGCTCGCCGTTGGCTTGCGGCCGGAACGACCAGATCGAGCCGTCACGGTGCCGGTACGCCTTCATCCCCTCGAAGATCTCCTGGGCGTAGTGCAGTACGGCGGCCGCCGGGTGCATGAGGATCGGACCGAAGGGGATGATCTCGGAGTCCTGCCAGCCGCCGTCCGGCCTCCACACCGCCCGTGCCATGTGGTCGGTGAAGTACGTGCCGAACCCCGGATTCGCCATGATCTCGGCTCGCCGCTGCGCGCTCGCCGGGCTCGGATTCTGGTGCAAAGGGAACGACAGGCTCATCGCCGGGTCCTCTCAATGGCCGTCTCCCTGGGCGCTCAGGTCACCGAGGACGAACACGCAGGGGAAGATTGTCGGATGACAGGTGCAGAATACCGACCGTATTGTCGCCGATCGTAGACAGACCGCGGCGACTCGGAGGGGCGGTGCGGCGGTGAGTCGGGGTGACGAATGGATAGCCGCGGCCGCCGACAGCGTCGCCGGCCAGGTGGTGGGCCGGGTGGTCGTTTGTGCGGGCACCGACCTCGTCGACGTCGATGACATCCGGGCTCTGCTGGCCCGGCAGCCCCGGTTCGCGGATCGGCATTTCACACCGGGAGAGCGCGCCTACTGCCTGCTCGAACGCGACCCGGCGGAGCGCTTCGCCGTCCGTTTCGCCGCCAAGGAGGCGGTGTTGAAGGCCCTCGGGACCGGCCTGACCGGTGTGGCCCTGCGGGAGATCGAGGTGGTCCGCCGTCACTCCGGTCAACCGGCACTGGCCCTGGCCGGGCGTGCGGCGGCGCTCGCCGCGGCGGCCGGTGTCCATTCGTGGATGATCACCCTGACGCATAGCCGACATTTGGCTTATGCCTTCGTCGCGGGTGTCGGTCAACCATCCTGAGCGCCATCCCATTTATCCGACGATCCAAGGTGGACATACAGCTCATATCATTTGATTGACGGTCCGATGCCGCATTGTTGGCTTTTAGCGGAGCGGCGTCGGGATTCGGCGCTGAGCGTCAGCAGATATTTGCAGCACAATCGGACAAAACCAGGGGCAAGGAAGATCATCGATTCCACCTAGGCACTGGCGTCTATATCCCAAATAGCGAGAGCTGTTTGACGGAGCCGGAGCAGCGCCGCAGGATTCCGATCAAGGGGTTCCTCGGGGGATGGGCTACTTTCGTGCATACTTCGAGGTGCATCAGGGGTGGGATGCCGAACGGCGTCGATGCTGCCGAGAGGATAATGTGGAGCCACGCACGCTCTCTCAGGTCCTGGAATTCGAGCGTCGTATAGTGCCGGTCGCCGGCCTGATCCGCGCGGCCCAGATCCGCGGCGACGGCGACCAGGCGACAGCGCAGCTCGACCGGCTCTGCCGCGACGTCGAGCAGCTCGACCCGCTGATGCCAGCGAGCCAGATCGAGGCCACCGTTCACGACTTGCGGGCCTGGTCAGATGCCGGATTCCTGGAGAAGCCCGCCTTCGACGCGACCCGTGACACCGTCCCCGCACCGGAGGACGGAGAGGCCGCCGCCTTCGTCGGACCGGTCACCCTTCCGAACGGCGACGGCTCCCGCGGCGCCTTCCTCGAGGCCTTCACCGTCGTTCGCCAGGACCCGGACTGCACCGCCGAGTTGCAGTCCCGTTATCCGCACGACAAAGCGGTGTTTCAGTCGACGCGGCTCCTCTCCGCCTCTCCTGGATTACGCGACGGGAACTGCGTCGTCTTCTTCCCGGAAAACATTCCGACAGCTACACCGACAGTGAACCAGTCTTTTGCCTGGTTCTTCTTCAACCGGCATACGACCATCTACGCGCACACGCTGGAAATCGCGGCTCGGCTCTGTGGCGTCGGCTCTCCGTTCGCCGACACGACAGTGCTGGCGTCCGCCGAGGTCGACCCGGAAGACGTCTATCAGGCTCGCTGCGTCTGGGGCTACCTGCACGACTACTACCACCACACGGGGCCCCGCCCACTGGATCAGCACCTGGCACTGAAGACGAAATGGCGCACCGGCCTCTCCGAGGAGCTCAAGGTCGACCTGAAGTCGGCGATCGCCTGCTACGAGGAATCCGTGCCGTACGGCGACGTCATCTTCGAGTACATCATCCTGGAACGGCTCTTCCGCTACCCGGCCGAGCCGCGCCCGTTGCGCAACTTCGACTCCGGCACCGGCTTCGCCCTCGGCACGTGGCTTGCCGAGCACGGCCTGTTCACGATCGGCGACGACGGCCGGCGCAGGCTTGCCAGCAAGGCGGAGATCGTGGCGTCGGCCAAGGAACTCGTCCGGACGATCGAGGAATTCGAGGCGATCACCGACGACGAGACCTATCGCGAGAAGATCACCGATTTCCTGTACGAGAGATTGCTCCTGGAGCCCGAAAGCAAGACGGACAGGTACGGCGGCCCCCGGGCATCCCTGAGCCTCTGGGGCAGTGAGGTCCATGTCTGACGGAACCCTGACCATCACCGACCGTGCCGCTGCCCTTCGCGATCCCGGTTTCTGCCGTTTCCACACCGACAACACGGCCGTCGTCGAATGGTCGGCCGACCACGGCTGGTCCGACTGTTCGCTCGAGGCGTACGCCCCGATGACCATGGACCCCGGCACCCTCGTGCTGCATTACGGACAGAGCGTTTTCGAGGGGCTGAAGGCGTTCCGCCAGCCCGACGGCTCGGCTGCGTTGTTCCGCCCCGCGGCCCACGCCCGCAGGCTGGCCCGATCGGCACGACGGCTGGCGATGGCCGAGATGCCAGTCTCCCTGTTCCTGGACGCCTGCGCCGACCTCGTCTCCGCCGACGACAGCTGGATTCCCGAGGAGCCCGGCCAGGGTCTCTATCTGCGCCCGTTGATGATCGCGACCGAGTCCGCGCTCGGGCTGCGCGACTCCCGGCGCTACCGGTGCACCTTCCTGGCGTATCCGGCCGACCCGTGTTTCGGCCGGGCTTTCACACCGATCTCCGTGCTGACCTCCGCAGACACGGTACGCGCGGTGCGCGGCGGCATGGGCGAGGCGAAGTGTTCCGGCAACTACGCCGCCAGCCTGTTGACCCGCAAGCAGGCCCACGCGCGCGGCTACGACGAGGTGCTGTGGCTCGACGGCCTCGAGTTTCGCTGGGTCGAGGAGCTCAGCGGCATGAACGTGTTCTTCGTCTGGCGCGACGACGACGAGCGTCACGGCGTGCGGCTGACCACCCCACCGTGCCAGGGAACGATCATGCGGGGCGTGACCCGCGACTGCGTCATCACCCTGGCCGGTGATCTCGGTATTCCGGTCGCTGAGGAGCCGACCTCGATCGACGCCGTCATGACCGGCGCCCGGTCCGGACGTCTCGTCGAGATGTTCGCGTGCGGGACGGCCGCCGTGGTCGTGCCGGTCGGCCGGATCGCCGACGGCGACGACGACACGGTGATCGGCGACGGACAGGAAGGCGCGGTGACCGCCCGGGTGCGGCACACGCTCATGGAGATCCAGCACGGCACCCGTCCAGACACCCATGGATGGCTGCGGAGCGTACGCAAAGACCTTGCATCCGTTCACAGCTCGACCGACCGACAGTAAGGGAGATGGCGGATGCCTGACGCCACCGGCCGTTCCACAGCAGGTTCCGGCACCACCGCACTGCCGCACGTCACCACCATCCACACGCTCGGCCCGACCGGAACGAACCTGGAGAAGGCCGCTCACCGCTGGTTCGCCGACCGACAGCGCCCGGGCCGGGTGGTCCTGCACGCCGAGGTCGAGGATGGGCTCGACGCCATGACGTTCGACGGCACCGAGGCGATTCTCGCCTGTGCCGTCTACCCGCGCCTGCACGACCTGGTGTTCGGCAACCTGCATCGGCTCACGATGGCCGACAGCTTCATCCTGGACACGTACGACATGGTGCTCGCCGCACGTCCGGGCCAGGAGTCCGTCAGCACCATCGTCACCCATCCCGCCCCCAGCTGCCTGGTCACGAATCGGGGCACGATCTCGTACGCCAGCAGCAACTCCGTGGCCGCCGCCGTCTGCGCCGCCGGGGACTACGACGCCTGCGTGACCACCGACCGGGCGGCGCGGGCCGAAGGGCTGCGGACGCTCGAGAACTTCGGTCCGGTGCCGATGGTGTTCACCCTGCACGTGGGGAAGGCCGGCCCCGCGTGTTGATAATCGTCCAGCCGCTGTCGGCCGGGATCGCGCTGGCGAGCCGGCTGGTGGCCGCCGGCGTCCCGTGCCTGATCCCGACGCAGTTCCCCGACCTGCTGCCGGCGGAGGTCCACTCCGGTGCGCGCGTCGTCGACTGGCATCCGGACCACGGCGTGCCCGCTCTGCTGAACCTCGTCGACCGCCTGGGGGTGACACCGACCGGTGTCATCGCCGGCTTCGAGTACGCCGTCGGCGCGGCGGCCGAGCTGGCCCGTGCCCTCGGGTTGCCGGCGCTGAGCCAGGACACGGCCGAGGCCGTCCGGCAGAAGGACGTGATGCGGGAACGCTGCGTCAAGCATGGCATCGCCGTCCCGGCATCGATCACGGTCCCGGCCGACGAGGTGGGCGAATGCCCCTTCGCGTTCCCGGCGGTCGTCAAGCCGGCCGACTGGGGCGGAAGCCTGGGGGTGCGCCTCGTCCGGGACGCCGACGAGTACCAGCGCGCCTGCGCGGAGATCCACCGGTACGGCGAGGTCAAGTTCCACCACGATCCGCGGCGGGTCGCCCTGGTGGAGGAGTACGTCGAGGGCCCCGAGTTCTCCCTCGAGGGCTGGGTGGACACGGCCGGGCTGCACATCGTCAGCATCACCACGAAACTCCTCAGCGCGCCGCCGCAGTTCTTCGAGATGGGCCACGTCGCCACACCGCCGCAGCGCTCGCCGCACGGACGGCTGCTGCACGACTTCGCCGCGCAGGTGGTCGCCGCCTTCGACATCACCGTCGGGCCGTTCCACATCGAGACCCGCATCGCCGCGGACGGCCACCCGGTGCTGATCGAGGTGGGCGCCCGGCTGGCCGGCGACTGCATTCCCGAACTGGTCATGGCGGGGCCCGGGGTGGACCTCTACCTGGCGGCGGCCGAGGCGGCTCGCGGCGGCCGTCACGTGGACCAGCCCGTGTCGTCGGTGAGCGCCGGGCTGGCCTTCGTCACCACCGATCGGCCGGGCGTCTTCGCCGGCAGCCTGTCGGGCATCGAGCCGTTCCTCGATGCCGACGAGTTCGTCCGGATCGTCGTCGAGGCCGAGCGCGGCGCGGCGCTCGATCCCGACGACATCTTCCACAACCGGGTGGCCCAGGTCCATTTCGT
Source organism: Micromonospora sp. NBC_00330 (assembly GCF_036136635.1). Lineage (NCBI taxonomy): Bacteria > Bacillati > Actinomycetota > Actinomycetes > Micromonosporales > Micromonosporaceae > Micromonospora > Micromonospora sp. NBC_00330. The sequence goes on along the minus strand of NZ_CP108012.1, from coordinate 1,258,801 downwards.
CGGCGATCCGGGCCGGGTCGAGGACCTGGTCGGCGCCGTGCTCCGCGACGTGCGGGTTGATGTATCCGACAAGGAAGGCAATCGATCGTGAGCAAGGACAACGATCTGGTCGTCGAGGCGACGACAGCACCTCGCTCCAAGCCGGAGGCCGACGCGCCGACGCGCCCGGGCAGCGCCCTCACCGATCACGCGTACTCGATGCGGTGGAGCAAGCGGCGGTCCTGGCAGGGCATGACCATTGCCGACCGCGACGCACTGCCGTCGGTGCGGCCCACGTCCTCGGCGCTGAACTACGGGCAGGCGGTGTTCGACGACCTCGCGGCCTACCGGATGACCGACGGGTCGGTCGCGGTGTACCGCCCGGACAGCCACGTCAAGCGGTTCAACAACGGGGCCCGGCGGATGGCACTCCCGCAACTCGACTTCGATCGCGTCTGGCTCGCGATCCGCCGGCTCGTGGATCTGGACTCGGCGTGGATCCCGGCGGAGCCCGGGTCGGCGCTGCTGCTGCACTCCGTCCTGGCCGGCAACGGCCCGACGCTCGAGGTCGCCCCTGCCGAGGAGTGCCTCTTCACGATCGTCGCGAGCCCGCTGGCGCGGCCGGCTCCCGCCGAGCTGCCGGTACGGGCGATGGTGGTGAACGACTACGTCCGGGCGTGGCCGGGCGGCACCGGCGACATCAACGCCGTCGGGAACTACGGGCCGGGGCTGGTCCCACGGGAGATCGCCGCCAACTACGACTACCACCACGTGCTGTGGGTCGGCGGGGATCCGGAGCGAAGGGTCCAGCAGGTCGGCGCGATGAACGCGTTCTTCGTCATCGACGGCGTCCTGACCACGCCGTCCCTGGACGGCACCGTACGGCCCGGGATCACCCGCGACTCGATCATCAAGCTGGCGCGTGACGCGGGGACCACTGTCGACGAACGTCCGGTTCCGTTGGCGGAGGTGCTGCGGGGCATCGCCGACGGCCGGATCACCGAGTGCTTCGGCACCGGCACTGTCGAGGGCGTCGTCTCCATCAACGGCCTCGGCTACCAGGGGGAGGAATACCGGCTGCCCGGCGCCGTCGCCGTGGCGTCGCACCTCCGGGAGGTGCTCGAGGGCATCCACCGCGGCGACGTGATCGACCGGTTCGGCTGGATGCGACGGCTCACCGAAGTTTCGACAGTCCACGCCTGACCACGGCAGCCAACCCATCAGGAGATCCAGATCATGGCCTACGTCGTCACCGATGCTTGCATCGGCTGCAAGTACACCGACTGCGTGGACGTCTGCCCCGTCAGTTGCTTCCACGAGGGCCCGGAGATGCTCTACATCAATCCGGAGGAGTGCATCGACTGCAACGCCTGCGTTGCCGAATGCCCGCCGGAGGCGATCTGGGCCGACGTCGAACTGCCCGAGGACAAGTTCGAGTGGATCCAGATCAACGGTGAGATGAGCCAGCAGTACCCGGTCATCTACCAGAGCGACGCCAATTCCGTCAGCAAGAAGTCCGCCTCATAAGGGATGGGATCGACAGACATGACCACCACCGAGAACTCGTTCATGCTCGGTCTCGACTCGAACTTCTACCTCAAGGACGACTTCGAGAGCCCGGAGAAGCGCACCAACGTCACCTGGTTCTACCCGAAGATCTGCGGCTTCCAGGACGCGCTGCGCACCGAGCAGGAGAAGGCGGAGTACTTCTCCTTCCTGGACCGTCAGACGCACCCTCAGCAGACGGACATCCTGCTGTACTTCCACATCCCCTTCTGCGAGGCGTTCTGCAACTTCTGTGCCTGCTTCAAGGAGTCCTCGGCGAGGTACCAGGGCGAGCAGCGGGTGCGGTTCGTCAAGGCCATGGTGAAGGAGATCGAGCGCAACGCCCGCTCGGCGTACTTCCAGGGCACGAAGATCAAGTACGTCCAGTTCGGCGGGGGCACGCCGTCGGCGCTCGACCAGGAGTCGATGGCGACCATCATCCAGGCCGTGCACCGCGAGTTCGACCTGAGCGAGGTCGACGGGATCTCGCTGGAGGGCAGCCCGCTCGGCCTGTCCACTGACGGCTACATCGAGATGCTCAAGTCCCTGGGTATCACCCGCATCTCGTTCGGCGTGCAGACGCTCAACGAGGAGATCCGGCGCAAGCTGACGATCAAGGCCACCGTCGAGCAGGTGTACCAGACGGCGGAGAACATCCGCAAAGCCGGGATCAGGACGTTCGCCCTGGACCTCATGTACAACCTCGCCGGTCAGACCGACGAGATCCTCGCCTCCGACATCCACGGCATCTGCGCCGAACTGCGCCCCAGCTTCGTGCAGACGTACCGGTTCAACCAGTGGGAGGGCACCCGGCTCGACAAGCAGATCCGGGCCGGCAAGGTGAGCGACGTGCTGCCGTCCGGCAGCATCGAGCGGGTGCAGTACCGCCAGATCAAGGAGAGCCTTGCCGACTACGGGTACGACAAGCAACTCCTGATCAACTTCTTCACCCACCTCGACGAGACCGGCCCGATCGGGCTGGACCACGCCTGCGGAGGCAACGGATACCGGGCCAGTTACACACTGGGCATCGGTCCGGCCGCCGAGAACTACATGGGTGAGCGGAGCTACCGCAACCACACAAACGTGGACCGCTGGATCAAGGATGTCGAGGACGGCATCATCCCCATCGAGCAGGGCCGGATCTGCAGTGAGGACGAGGTCGAGAACCGCGTCATGGTGTTCTTCCCGGTCTTCGGCACCGTCCGCAAGGCCGATGTCGCCAACCTGGAGAAGTACCGCCGGGAAATCGACTGGATGGTCGACAGCGGGTACGCGATCGAGACCGACGAGGACATCACCCTCACCGAGGTCGGCCGGGAGAACGCCGGCAACATCGCCTTCCTGTTCTACTCCGACGAGGAGAAGGCGCGGGCGCGTCGCACCATGTACCTCTCGCTGAAGAACAAGCGCAACCCGTTCCACCAGGACGAGATGAACATCCCCCGGACCCCGGTCTTCCTGCAGTCCAAGCTGGCGACCCGCCCGGCCGACTCCAGCACCGGGCCGAAGGCGGGCTGACGTGACGAGCGCCGACCGGAAGACCCGCGCCGACATCGAGGATGACCTGCGGAAGATCGCGGCCGAGGTCTTCCCGAACCACGACGTCGAGCTGACCTCGAACACACCCCTGTTCAACGGCGGGCTCTCCCTGAACTCCACCCAGATGATCGAGCTGACGCTGGCCTTCGAGTCGTACTACGACATCGAACTCGAACCGGAGCTGCTGACGGTGGAGCACTTCGCCACCCTCGGCTCGCTCGCGACGATGCTCGAGGACCAGCTCAACGACGACTCCTATGTCTGATGCGGTCCGGGTCGTCCTGGTGCACGGCAACGCCGGCGCAACCATCGACGGCATCTGGTTCCCGTACCTCAAACGGGAGCTGGAGGCTCGTGGCCACAACGTGGTGGCACAGACCTTCCCCGACCCGATCAAGGGCCGGATGCGGTACTGGCTGCCCTACCTGACCGACGTCATCCGGCCGGACGACCAGACGGTCATCGTCGGGCATTCGTCAGGGGCCCTGACCGCACTGCGGTACGCGGAGTCGGCGCCGCTGCTGGGCACCTTCGTGGTGGCCGGGCACCACACCGACTGCGGCTTCGAACTCGAACGGCGCAGTGGGTTCTTCGACAGACCATGGGACTGGGCGGCGATCAAGCGGAATCAGCGCTTCATCGTCCAGTTCCACTCGACGGACGATCCGTGGGTCCCGGTCGATGTGGCCCGGGAGCTGCATCGGCTGACCGGCAGCCGCCTGACCCTGATGGAGGGGATGGGCCACTTCGGGTCCTACGACCAGAAGTTGGATACCTTCCCGGAACTGCTGGAGGCGGTGTGCCAGCAACTCGCGACTGTCGACCGGTGACCGGTGGGCCGCTCCGCTTCGCCGACGAGGTCCTCGATCGCCGCCACGACGACGACGCCGTGGCGGTGGTCGACCTGGCCACCGACGAACAGGTGTCCTATCGGACGCTGGCCCGGCGCATCCAGGCGCTGACCGACCTGCTGGCTCCTCTCGTCGGGCGGCACGACACCGTCGCCATGGTGATGGACAAGTCGATCGACTCCGTGGTCTGCATGGTGGCGGCGCTCCGGCTCGGCACGCGGTACGTCCCCGTCGACGAGTCGTTGCCGCCGGCCCGGACGGCAGTGCTGTTCGCCAGGTGCCGCCCGACGGTGACGGTGGCGCACCCGCAGCATCTCGGGCTGGTCGCCGAGGCGGCGACCGGCACCCTGGTGGTCACGGGTGACTCCTGGGACGTGCGGGCCGAGGCCGACTACCGGCCGTCGGCGTACGGGGACAGGACGCCGGACGACCAGGCGTACGTCATCTTCACGTCGGGATCGACCGGCGGCCCGAAGGGCGTCATGATCAGCCACCGCAGCCTGTGCGCGCTCCTCGAAGGCGTACAGGAGGTGGTCGGTTTCCCGGAACGGATGCGATACCTCAACGTGGCGCCGTTGTTCTTCGACGCGTCGGTGGTCGATCTGTACTCCACCTTCCTGGTCGGCGGCAGCGTGCACCTGCTCCCCCGGCTGTCGATGGCCGGCCAGGTCACGCAGGCGTGCGAGCGGTGGCGTATCACCGACGTGTTGCTGGTGCCCTCGGTCATCCGGATGCTCCTCGGACGGTTCAGCGACATCGACCGCCGCGACCTGAGTTCGTTGCGGCGCCTGTGGTTCGGCGGCGAGTCGTGCCCGACCTCGCTTCTGCGGGCTTTGGACAAGAAGCTTCCGGGTCTGACCTATGTGCATGGTTACGGTCCGACCGAGACCACGCACAGCGCCACCCTCTACCTGACCGACGACATCGCCGGCCACGACGACGAGTATCTGCCGATCGGGACCCCGCTGCCCGCCGTCGACGTCCTGATCGTCGACGACGACCTGCGACCGGTGCCCGACGGCGATACGGGTGAGCTGCTCATCGGCGGCCCGCAGGTCATGCTGGGCTACTGCGAGGAGCCGGCGAAGACCGAGCAGGTGCTCATCACCCGGGGCTCCCCGGAGATCCGGTACTACCGGTCGGGGGACTTCGTTCGGCGTGACGGGGACGGTCAGCTCGTCTTCGTCGGCCGCCGCGACGATGCTGTGAAGATCGCCGGGAACCTCGTGCACACCTCCGAGGTCGAAGCCGCCGCGCTCGCCGTGGACTGGGTGGTCGACTGTTGCGCTGTGGTGACCCAGCACCGCGTCGCCGGCCGTGCCATCACCCTCTTCGTCCTCGGCGCCGACCGGGCCGGCGCCGAGACGGAACTGGGCAGCGTGCTCGCCCGGGTGTTGCCGCCGTACATGGTCCCGGCCGAGATCGTCCTGATCGACGAGGGCGACGTCGGCCTGACGCCGACCGGAAAACTCGACAGGGGCCGCCTGCGCGAACTGGTGGCGTCCGATGATCGATGACGAGATCGCGGCGTTCACTCGGCGGGGTGTGCTGACAGTGGTCCCACGGGCGGCGTCCGGGCGCACCCTCGCCGACGACCCCGCCGAGCTGCTCCGCCACAGTGTCGAGGAGTTCCTTCCCGCGCCGGCCACCGTCGACCGGGTCGCCGAGGCGCTCACCCGGGAGGGTCTGGCGATCGAGGCGCGCACCGACGTGGGCCTGACGGTCAGTGGTGAGCAGAGCCTGCTCCGGGACGTCTTCGGCAGCGGCGTCGACGTGGTACGCAACAAGTACATCCGCGATTCCCCACGGTACGAACTCGTGGCGCAGGGCCCGCTCCGCTCCCGGGTGTGCACCGACCTCATCGGTGCCGTCTCGGCGCCACGATCCGGATTCGAGCTGACCGCTACCGCGTCGCCGCCGGCGGTGCGCGGAACCGGGCACCACCTCAGCCTTCCCCGCGACGCGGTCCGAGTGGCCGCAGCCGAAGAACTCCACGCCGCCGGCGTCCGCGGTGACGGCGTCCGGGTCGTCATGGTCGACACCGGCCTCTACGACCATCCGCACCACCGGCAGCACGGCTACCGGACCTCGGTCGTCGCCGCGCTGCCGCAGCTCGACCCCGCTGTCGACGAACGCGGTCACGGCACCGCGATGTCGGCGTTGCTCCTGGCGGTGGCGCCCGACGTGTCCCTCACGATGGTCAAGATGGCCACCGAGGGCTTCTCGTTTCCGGTCGCCGCGTTCCAGCGCGCGGTGCAGCTGGAACCTGACGTCATCTCCTGCAGCTGGGGCACCCTGCGCTCGGAACCCCATCTGCATCTCGAGGTCGCCAACGCGATCCGGCGGGGCTGCACGGTGCTGTTCGCCGCGGGTAACGGCTCGACCGACCGGCCGACAGCGATGTTCCAGTCCGTCGCCACCCCGGGCGCCATCACCGTCGGCGGGGTGTACATCGACGCCGACGGCGCGCTGTGGGCCGCCGATCTCGCCTCCAGCTACCGGTCGGCGGTCTTCCCCGGCCGGGCCGTGCCGGACGTGTCCGGCCCGTGCGGCATGTTGCCCAACGGCAACTACATAGTGTTCCCGACCCAGCCCGGTTGCCTGTTCGACCGCCGCAACAGCAAATACGACGGCACGGGGGCGGACGACGGCTGGCTCGTTTCGAGCGGCACGTCGGGTGCTACTGCATACGCCGCCGGAGTGGTGGCATTGGCGATTCAGCAGGGCCGGGCGAGCACCGCGGAATCGCTTGCCGGTGACTGTGTGCCGGTCACGCAGGGCCGTTCCATCACCGGGGACGAGTGCGGCGGAGCGAGCCCGAACCCGGCCACCGGCCACGGTCTGCTCACCGCGCACCGATTGGACGGGGCTGTCGCCGCTGATCGCCCGCTGTTACGCTCCTCGATGGACAGACGGGGGATCTCTGCGTGAATGGACCATTGCGTGCCGCAGCCAGAGAGCCCCAGACAGCAGACATCCGGCCGCATCAGATAGTGCGCTTCGTCGGTGGCCGCGGGGTCGCGGCGCTGGCCGACCAGTTCCTGTTGTTCGCCATCCCGCTGCTGGTCTTCAAGACCACCGGCAGTGTCGCCGCGAGCGGGCTCGTCTTCCTGGTCGAGTGGCTTCCGCGGGTCATCTTCGTCCCCGTCGCCGGGGTGCTCGCCGACCGGGTCGACGGCTACCGGCTCTACCTGATCGCCGACAGCGTCCGGGCGCTCCTCGCCGCAGCCGCCTTCGTCGCCGTTCTGGCCTGGCCGGACGCGACTGTGGTGACGCTGAGCGTTCTTGCCGCATCCATGTCCCTGGCCAGTGCCCAGGCGTACATCGCGATGGAGACCACCCTCCCCCGGTTCGTGCCCGCCGAGCACATGGTGCGGGCCCAGTCCGTCATTCAGGGCACCGAGCAGGCGAGCACTGTGCTCGGGCCGGCCCTCGCGGTCCTGCTGGCCACCCTGTTGGGGACGACCGATCTCCTGCTGGTGACCGGTGCGCTGTTCGCGCTCACCGCACTCAACGTCCTGACGCTGCGCGGCAGCCTGAGCAGCGCGGTCACCAACGACGAGCCCACGACGGTACGCGGCGTGCTGGCCTCGGTGGCCGAGGGCGCGCGGACCCTGTTCAAGCTCCCCCCGATGGTGGGCCTGGTCGGGCTGACGATGATGGTGAACCTCATGGTCGGTGTCGGCATGGCGACCAGCGCCGCCATCACCACCGGCACCTTCGGCAAGCCCGACCGCTACTTCGGCGTTCTGTCCTTCGCCGAAGGCGTGCTCTCCCTGTTGATCTTCTTCATCATCCCGCGGCTGTCCCGGCGTATCAGCCCTCTGGTCGCCATCCTGGGCACGTTCGTGATCATCTGCCTGGGCGGGCTCGCGATCAGCCAAGCGACCACGTTCACCCAGTTCGCCATCGGTTACACGATGCTGATCGGCACTGTCGGCATCCTGAACGTCTTCATCCGCGCCGAACGGGTCCGCCGCATTCCCCGCGAACACCTCGGCAAGACGATCGGTCTCATCGTCCTGTTGAACCAGGTCTCCCTGCCGATCTCGGGTTTCGTCGTCGCCGTCTTCGCCACCGCGCACGGCGCGCAGGCAGTGCTACTCGGCGCGGTGCTCGGCTCCGTTCTCATCGCCGTTCTGTTGCTCCCACTGGTCCTTCAACTGAGGTATCCCCATGCGCATCCTGATCCTGCACCGAATCACCGATGACATCATCCGCTACGCGGAGGGCCTCGACTTCGATGCCCACGAGGTGACGTTCATCGGTACCGCCGAGCGCATGGCGACACTGCCCGCACGGTTGCCCGGCACACGGATCGAACGGCCCGGGACCGGCGCCACGGAGACCGAGGTGGTGACGGCGCTCGCCGGCCAACCGCGACCCGACCTGGTCATCGCCCAGTCCGAGTTCGACCTGATCGCCGCGGCGCGCATCCGGGAGGCGCTGGGCGTGCCCGGCCCCCGCGAGGCCGACGTGCTTCCGGTACGCGACAAGGTCATGATGAAGGCCGCCGCTTCCCGAGCGGGTCTGCGGGTGCCGCGCTACCTCCCGCTGATCTCGGCCCTCGCCGGAGCCGCCATCGGGTGGTCGGGCAGGACGGTCCTGAAGCCGCTCGACGGCGCTTCCAGCCAGGACGTACGCGTATTCGACACCGCCGAAGCAGCCCTCGAGGCGGTGCGCCGCGACGGCCTGCCCTCCGACGCGGACCCGAGCGGCTTCGAGATCGAGGAGTTCGTCGACGGCCCGATCATCCACGTCGACGGGCTGGCCGTCGACGGCACACCTGTCACACTCCAGGCCAGCCGCTACGTCGGCACCTGCCTCGGGTACGCCGAGGGCAGCCCGCTCGGCTCGGTGCAGACTGACACCCCGCCTGCCGTCGTGGAGTGGACCACCGCCTGCCTACGGGCCGTCGGCATCACCACGAGCCTGTTCCACCTCGAAGGCATCGAAACGCCCGACGGTCTGGTCTTCCTCGAGGTGGCCAGCAGGTTTGGCGGGGCCGGGGTGGCCGACACCTTCGAACTGGCGACCGCCGTGCACATGCCGTCGGTGCAACTGCGGGCCCTCTCGACGCCCGGCGCCTCCGCCCCCGAGGCTCGCGACGCCGGCCCGGACGCCCGGTACGGCTGGTTCATCTTCCCCGGTCACACGGTGGGTGCGACGTTCTGCACGATCACGGGCGCCGACGAGTTCCGGCACAGCCCGCTGACCTGGCGCTGGGTGCAGCGCACCGAGGACGAGCCGGTCAGCCAGGCCCTCAGCTACGCCGAGTACGACGTACCCATCGCCGGTATCGTCGGCCCGGCACCCACAGCCGTGCTCGAACAGTTCCTGCGGGACATGTTCGCCTCCATCAAGGTCACCGCCGCCGACAAGGCGGACAGCCATGTCTGAGCTGCTGCTGGTCGGCGTCGGATTCATGGGCAGGCCCTACCTCACCGCCGCGCGACGGCTGGGTCTGCGGGTGGCAGCCGTGGAGGGCGCGGCCCGGGCCGCCGACACGGCAGGGCTCGTCGACCACATCCGGGTGGCCCCCGGCAACCACGACGAGCAGTGGGCCCAGGGAACCTGGGCCGCCGCGGCTGACCGCAAGCCGGCGGGAGTGGTGGCGTTCACCGAGAACAACGTGCTCGGTGCGGCCCTGTTGCAGGACCGGCTCGGTCTTCCCGGCCCGTCCCTGCACGCCGCGACCCTCTCCCGCAACAAGGCCCTGCAGAGGGGCCTGTTCGCGGCGGCGGGCATCCGCCAACCCGAGTACCTGATGACCGACGATCTGGAATCGGCGCGCGACTGGGCCAGGGCCCGTCTGCCGGTTGTCGTGAAGCCACTGTCCTCCGCGGGAAGCGAGGGAGTGGAACTGGTGAAGGACCTGGACGCCTTCCAGGACGCCGTGGCACGCCGGAACGACGATGGCCCGCTCCTGGTGGAGACGGCTGTGGACGGCCCGGAATACAGCTGGGAGGCCCTGCTCAGCGACGGGAAGGTGTGGTTGGCCAACCTCACCGCCAAAGAGACCGCCGAGCCGCCCCACTTCGTCGAGATCGCGCATCGCACCGGCATCCACCTCGACCACGAGGCCGCCGCCGAGGTGACGGAATTCTGCACCGCTGTGGTGGCCGCGCTCGGCATGCGCACCGGCATCGTGCACCTCGAGTTCCGGCTCGCCGCCGACGGGCCGACCCTGATGGAGATCGCCGTCCGGACCCCCGGCGACTACCTCATGGACCTGCTCAGCCTCACCTACGGGCTGGACTGGTTCGAGATGGTCGTCCGGCTCGCCATGGCGATGCCCCTGCCCGAACCACCGCCGCGCCCTGTCGCGTACGCGGCGAGCTACCTCCCCATCGCGCCGCCCGGCATCCTTGTCGAGATGCGGGGCATGGCCGAGATCGAAGCACACCCGGCCTTCGTCAGGTGCGGCTGGTGGAAGAACCCCGGCGACGTCGTGTCGGCGACCACCTGGAGCGCGCAACGCGCCGGCTACCTCATCGTCTCGGCCGAAACTCCGGCGCTCCGCGACGAAGCACTGGAATTCGTTCGCAAGACGCTGACCATCGTCACTCGTCCCGCCTGATTCGCTGAGGCGCCGGACCCGAGGCCGTGACCACCTCGACTGGTGGGACACGGCTGCCCTTGCCCGACTGCTTGACCGAGGGCACCCGCCGGATCACCCTGGCAACGGCCCGAGCGGCGATCTACCTGCTGTCTATCCGCGGCCACGGCCCTACCGCCAGCGGGACGGACGGAGCGCTACGCCTGGCGCGAAGTCGGTGCGTATCGTGGATGAACGGTCGCCCGGTTCCTGGGCAGGAGGGGTGGAGGAATGCTGGACGGCACCGTCTACTCCGGCTCGCACTGGCAGCGCTACGCCACCGCCGAGACCGACGAGGCGCACGACTACATCCGGCGAGCCTTCTTCGACGTCAAGGTGCGATTCGCCGGCGAGAGCCGCGACGGAGCCGGCCTGCGCACCATCACCACCAGGCTCGCCGACATCGACCTGACCCGGCTGCACTACTCGGCGCGCACCCAGCTCCAGACCGCACCGGACGGGGACCTGAACATCACCCACATGATGAGTGGCCGCTTCACCATCGCCAGGAACAAGGACGAGTACCGCTTACGGCACGGCGACGTGGCGCTGATGCTGCCGGATCAGTCCCAGGAGGCCGATTTCGACGACATCGACGCGTTCATCACCCGCCTTCCCCGCGCCCTGCTGGAGGAGGTCGCCCATCAGCAGACCGGCATCAGCGGCGCGGATCTGCGCTTCGACAGCTCCCGGCCGATCTCGGCGGCGCTGGGTCGCCACTGGACCCAGACCGTCTCCCACCTGACCCGCAGCGTGCTGTTCGACCCCGCGCTCATGGCCAACCCGCTGGTCGCCGGGAACACCCGCCACCTGCTCGCGGCGACGGCCCTTGCCGTGTTCCCCAACACCGCCCACGACCGGGCCCTGCGGGCCACCGGCGAGGTCACCCCGCAGGCGTTACGCCGAGCCGTGACCTACGTCGACGACCACGCGGACCAACCGATCACGCTCGACCAGATCGCCGCCGCGGCCGGCGTACGCCCCCGCGCTCTGCAACTCGCGTTCCGCCGTCACCACGACACCACCCCGATGCGGTACGTCCGCCAGGTCCGCCTGGAACGGGCGCACCGCGACCTGCGCGCCGCCAGCCCGACCAACGGTGTCACCGTCGGCATGATCGCCACGCGTTGGGGCTTCACCCACCTCGGACGCTTCAGCACCGACTACCGCGCCGCCTACGGCTGCAGCCCCAGCCACACTCTGCGCATCTGACGTCCGCCTCATCGTGATGAACTGGGTACAAGCGGGCGTGCGCCGGCTCCCGCTCCGATTCGCTGACTGCGACACGTATCGGCAGAACGACTGCTGCACGGGGTTCTGTCGGTCGGCGAGGGCTGCCGGCGAGGAAATGCATCGGTGTGGTGGTGGACACGAAGCCGATGCTTCGCCGTCATCGTCGGCCGGTGCGACGTAGCGTTGAGGGCTGCCCGGGGCGGGTTCGCTTGCCGCACGCCTGGTCGACGCTGATCCGCGAGCTGAAGATGGTGAACGCCCGGTGCCCGTAACGAGTGATCCTCAGGTGGTCGCGCTACCGCCGACAGCTGCCGCACCGGTGAACCCGGCGGTGTTCCGATCCTCCACGGCCCCGGCCCGCCGCACGCTTGTCGACATTCTCGACGACTCCGTGCGCAAGCATCCCGAAGCTCTTGCTCTCGACAACGGTGCTACGGCGCTGACGTACCGCGACCTGGCCGATGAGGTCGAGGCCGTACGGAGGTCGCTCTCCGGGCACGGAATCGGTGTCGGCGATCGGGTGGGCGTCCGGATCTCCTCCGGTACGGCGGAGCTGTACCTGGCGATCCTCGGCGTTCTCGCGGCGGGTGCGGCCTACGTGCCGGTCGACGCGGACGATCCCGAGGAACGCGCCGAGCTCGTCCTCGCCGAGGCGGGGGTCGTGGCGGTCCTCGGTGACGGGCTGGCGGTGTCGCTGCGGCGTACCCCCGCGGGTCGGACCGGCCGGCCCGGCCCGGACCACGACGCCTGGATCATCTTCACCTCCGGTTCGACGGGCACCCCGAAGGGTGTGGCGGTCAGCCACGGCGCGGCGGCGGCTTTCGTCGACGCCGAGGCGCAGTTGTTCCTCGCCGAGGAGGCCAGTGAGCCGGTCGGTCCGCAGGATCGGGTCCTGGCCGGGCTGTCGGTGGCGTTCGACGCGTCCTGCGAGGAGATGTGGCTGGCGTGGCGGAACGGCGCGTGTCTCGTGCCGGCCGCGCGGTCACTCGTCCGCAGTGGCGTCGACCTTGGTCCGTGGTTGGCCGAACAGCGCATCTCGGTGGTGTCGACGGTGCCGACGCTCGCCGCGCTGTGGCCGGTCGAGGCGCTGGAGGAGGTCCGGCTGCTGATCTTCGGTGGGGAGGCCTGCCCGCCGGAGCTGGCGCAGCGGCTGGCCGTCGAGGGTCGCGAGGTCTGGAACACCTACGGACCGACCGAGGCGACCGTGGTCGCCTGCGCCGCGCGGATGACCGGCGAGGGACCGGTACGCATCGGGCTGCCGCTGGCCGGCTGGGAGCTCGCCGTGGTCGACGGCTTCGGTGTTCCGGTCGAGATGGGTGAGACCGGTGAGCTGGTGATCGGCGGGGTGGGCCTCGCCCGCTACCTGGACGAGGGCAAGGACGCCGAGAAGTTCGCGACGCTGCCCGCGCTCGGCTGGCAGCGGGCGTACCGCAGTGGGGACATCGTCCGGGCGGAGCCCGAGGGTCTCCTGTTCGTCGGTCGCGGTGACGAGCAGGTGAAGCTCGGCGGACGTCGGATCGAGCTGGGTGAGATCGACGCCGCACTGCAGGCGCTGCCCACCGTCGCCGGTGCGGCAGCGGCGGTGCAGCGCACCGCCGCGGGCAATCAACTGCTGGTGGGGTACGTCGTTCCGCACGACGGCGTCGCCTTCGATGCCGCGACGGCGGCGCTGCGGATCCGTGAGCAGCTGCCGGCCGCGCTGGTGCCGCTGCTGGCCGTGGTGGACGCGCTGCCGACCCGGACCTCCGGCAAGGTGGATCGGGCCGCACTGCCCTGGCCGCTGGCCACCCCGGCCGACACGCTGGCTGAGCTGACCGCGACGGAGCAATGGCTCGCCGGCGGTTGGGCGGAGATCCTGGGCGTACGCCCCACCGAGGCGGACGCGGACTTCTTCACCCATGGCGGCGGCAGCCTGAACGCGGCGCAACTGGTGGCGTGGATCCGGCACCGGCACCCGCGCGTCTCGGTGGCCGACATCTACCTTCACCCGAAACTGTCGCGGCTCGCGGCCGTGCTCGACGCGCTCGACAGCTCGGCGGTGACGCGCCGGGAGGTCCGGCCGGTGCCGAGGCGCGCCGGGCTGATCCAGGCCGCGATGATGGTGCCGATGCTCGCGCTGGTCGGGTTTCGCTGGCTGACCGTTCTGGCCGCCCTCGGCAACGTCCTCGCACTGTTCGCTCCCGCACCGTGGGCGCCGGCCGTCTCCTGGTGGTGGGTGGCGCTGGGCTGGCTGGTGCTGTTCAGCCCGCCGGGTCGGATAGTCCTGGCCGCCGCGGGAGCGCGACTGCTGCTTCGTAAGGTCCGCCCCGGCAGCTATCCACGCGGCGGCGGTGTGCACCTGCGGCTGTGGGCCGCCGAACGCCTCGCCGAGCTGAGCGGCGCCACCAGCGTCGCCGGAGCATCCTGGATGATCACTTACGCCAGGGCCCTCGGCGCGCAGATCGGGGCCGACGTGGACCTGCACTCCGCGCCGCCGGTGACCGGCCTGCTGAAGCTCGGCCGGGGCGCGGCGATCGAGCCGGAGGTCGACCTGTCCGGCCACTGGGTCGACGGGGATGTCGTCCGCATCGGCAGGGTTCGCGTCGGTGCCGACGCACGGGTCGGATCCCGCAGCACCCTGATGCCGGGCGCTCGGGTCGGCAAGGGTGCCCGGGTCGCCGCGGGCTCGACGGTGGCCGGCGCCGTACCGGCGAACCACCATTGGGCCGGCTCACCGGCAGCCGCCGCCGGCAAGGATTCGAACGGGTGGCCCGGGCGGCGTCCCCCTCGATCGCGGATGGGTGCACGCCTCTGGCCGCTCGCGTACGGGATGACCGCCCAGGTGCTGGGCCTTGTTCCGGTAGTGGCCGCCCTGCCGGCGCTCGCCCTGCTCGGCTGGACGCTCGCCGTCCGACCGACGGTCGGCGCCGTGCTGGGCGCCGTCGCGGTGGCGACCGTCGCCTACGTCGTGGGCTACGCGCTACTGGTGCTCGGGGCCGTCCGGGCGCTCAGCATCGGCCTGCGCGCCGGGTATCACCGGGTGCAGGGGCGGGTGGCGTGGCAGGTCTGGACGACCGAGCGGCTGATGGGGATGGCCCGGGTCGGGCTGTTTCCGCTCTACGCCAGCCTTTTCACACCGGTGTGGTTGCGGCTGCTGGGCGCGAAGGTGGGGCGCGGGGTGGAGGCATCCACAGTGCTCGCGCTGCCGGCGATGACCACGGTCGCCGACGGGGCCTTCCTAGCCGACGACACGATGGTCGCGACCTACGAGCTGAGCCACGGGTGGTTGCGGGTGGCTCCGGCCCGCATCGGTAAGCAGGCGTTCCTCGGCAATTCAGGAATGGCGGCGCCGGGGCGTTCGGTGCCCAAGCGTGGGCTTGTCGGCGTGTTGTCGTCGGCGCCGTTCAAGGCGAAGAAGGGCTCGTCGTGGCTCGGCGCACCGCCGATGCCGCTGCGCCGGACGGTGGAGGCGGCCGACACCAGCCGCACCTTCGACCCGCCGGTCCGGTTGAAGCTGGCCCGGGCTGCGATCGAGCTGTGCCGGATCGTTCCGGTGATGTGCGCCGGCGCTCTGGCGATCGGCGTGCTGGCCGTACTCGCGCTCGTGTGGCGCGCTGCCGGGTGGTGGGCGGCCGCGCTCGCGGCCGGGCCGGTGCTGCTGGGTGCGGCGATCGTCGCCGCCGCCATCGCGACGGCCGCGAAGTGGTTGCTGGTCGGGCGTTTCCGGGTGGCCGAGCGTGCGCTGTGGACCTCCTTCGTGTGGCGCAACGAGCTCGCCGACACGTTCGTCGAGGTTCTCGCCGCGCCGTGGTTGGTCCGCTTCGCGACCGGCACGCCACTGCTCGCGGCGTGGCTGCGCACGCTCGGTGCGAAGATCGGCCGGGGTGTCTGGCTGGAAACCTACTGGCTGCCCGAGTACGACCTGGTGCGGCTGGGCGACGGCGCGACGGTGAACCGCGGTTGTGTGGTGCAGACCCACCTGTTCCATGATCGTGTGATGAGCATGGACGAGGTGACACTGGGCGCGGGAGCCGCGCTGGGCCCACACGGCATCGTCCTGCCGGGCGCGAGCATCGGGGCGCGGAGCACCGTCGGGCCCGGTTCGCTGGTGACCCGCGGTGACGCCGTGCCGAGCGACAGCCGGTGGTTGGGCAACCCGATCACCACCTGGTCGGCGCCAGCGGCACGGTCGGCATGAGCCCGAAGGCGTCGGCGTCGAGCGGCGCAACGCCCGGCGCCGGTCGCTCCGGCGACTCCTACCTGCCCGAGCACGGCAACGGCGGCTACCGGGTGCTGCACTACGACCTCGACCTCGACTACCGGGTCGTGTCGAACCGGCTCGGCGGCCGGGCGGACATCAGCGCGGTGGCCGAGCAGTCGTTGTCGCGGTTCACTCTCGATCTCGGTCGGCTCCGCGTCCAGGACGTCCGGGTGGACGGGCGCCCGGCGAAGTACCTGCACCGGCCGGACAAACTGCAGATCAAACCCGAGCGGCCGATCGGCGCCGGGGACACCTTCCGGGTGGACGTCCGGTACGCGGGAAAGCCGGTGCCCATCTCCGGCCGGTGGGGCGAGCTCGGGTGGGAGGAGCTCACCGACGGGGCGCTCGTGGCCAGCCAGCCGAACGGATCACCGTCCTGGTTTCCGTGTGACGACCAGCCGGGCGCCAAGGCCACCTTCCGGGTGGCGGTCACGACCTCCTCCGCGTACACGGTGCTGGTGACCGGTGATCCGGTGCTCCAACGCCGGGGCGCGGGCAGCACGACCTGGGTGTACGAGCGGCGCGAGCCCACCTCGCCGTACCTGATGAGCGTGCAGATCGGACGCTACGAGGTGGTGGACCTGACAGTGGGCGAGGTGGTGCAGCGTGCCGCGATCCCGCCGGCGCTGCGCAGGAACGTCGCCCACGACTTCGGCCGGCACGGCGAGATCATGTCGGCGCTGCAGCGGCTCTTCGGGCCTTACCCGTTCCGCGAGTACGTCGTCGTGGTCGCCGACGACGACCTCGACGATCCCGTCGAGGCGCAGGGCATGGCCGTCTTCGGACGCAACCACGTCGACGGGCGGCGCACACACGAGCGGCTTCTGGTGCATGAGCTGGCCCACCAGTGGTTCGGCAACAGTCTGACGGTGGCGGACTGGCGGCACATCTGGCTCAACGAGGGCTTCGCCACGTACGCCGAGTGGTTGTGGTCCGGGGTCTGCGGCGACCTGTCCACTGACGCCTTGGCCGCACGGTGGTACGGGTGGGTAGCGGATCGTCCGCGGGAGGTCGTCGTCGCGGATCCCGGTGTCGACCGGATGTTCGACCCGCTGGTCTACAAGCGTGGCGCGCTCGCGGTGCACGCTCTGCGGAAGAGGGTCGGTGACGACTCGTTCTTCGCGCTCCTGCGAGCCTGGGTCGACGAGCATCAGCACGCGACGGTGACGACAGCGCAATTCCGGCTGCACGCCCAGCGCTTCGCCCGCGAGCCGCTGGGCGATCTGTTCGCCGCCTGGCTCGACAGCCCGACGCTGCCACCGTTTCCTCGCTGACCACGCCGAGACGCGACCACCTCGCGAAGCCGGATGCCGGTCCCGGAAGGCCGACGCAGCCGCGCGCGGCTGGCCGGCATGCCGGGACCGGCACCTCGACGGTCACTGCCGGAGCCACCAGGGGCTGGTGTAGGCCACGCCGAAGTCGTTACACGGGTGGCCGGCTGGGCCGGGGGTGCCGTTGGGCACTGACGGGTCGGAGATCCGGAGCACCACCCAGTCGCCGTCGGTGACGTCGAGCGGCACTGTGAAGTCGGTGACCTGACCGTTGACGGTGTCGATGACGTCGACGACGGTCGGCGCCGAGGTGCCGGGGCGGAGGACCTGGATCCGCAAGGGCTTGCCGTCCCAGGCCGTGCCGCGATCCAGGTCCAGCAGGAACCGGATGTCGCCGGAGGTCACGTTCAGCACGCCACCCATGCGTACGCCGTTGGCGGTGGCGTCCACCCGTAGGCCCGAGACGCGGGTGGCGAAGGAGCGGCGGGCGGCCATCGCCTCGAACACCGCCGCGCGGGTGTTCTCGGCGACCCACAGACCGCTGCGGCCCTTGCCCTCGTGGAAGCCCCACGTGGAGCCGTGCTCGTCGGTGACACCGGTCAGAGCGGGCCGCCAACCGGCGTTCAGGCAGGCCACCAGCGGCGACGCCACACCCGACGACCAGCCCTCGAAGAGGAAGTCGTCGGTCCGGTTGAACATCTCCAGCCCCACGAGCTGATCGCGGACCGAGGCGTTGAAGGAGAAGTTGTTGAACCGACCCGCCTCCCGGCCGGGGTGGTTGAAGCTCGCCAGACCCCCGGGTCGTCCGGCCAGCCAGTTGTACAGGCTGCCGGGGCTGCCGGCCCGCAACAGGTCGGCGAAGTCGGAGGTGTTCCAGACGTTGATGTGCCCCTGCAACGGATGCGACCACTCGAACCCGCGGATCGCTGTGAACCGGCCCGGGTCGTTGGCCGCGTTGGCCAGGTCACCGGTGGTCCGCCACTCGGACGAGCTGAGCCCGTCGATGGCGAAGAGGGTGGCGTGATCGGTCAGCGCGGCGACGTCCAGACCGGCCTCGCGCATCGAGGCGAACGCGGCCTCGGCGCTGCCGTCACCATCCGACATGACAGTGTGGTTGTGCATGTCGGCGTGGACCAGCATCGTGCCCTGGGTGATCCGGGATGACCGGCCGGCGCCGACCGCTGCGGTCGGGGCGCCGGCCGTCGTCGTGTTGGCCGCCCTGGCGGCGGTCGGTAGCGCGGCCAGCATCAGCGTTCCGCCGGCACCGGCCAGCAGCGCCCGTCGGCCGAGGCCCGCGGGGATCTCCACCTGGCCGTACGGCACGTCGTCGTCGGATCCGTGGTCGTGATGGCAGTGGTGTGGGTGATGTGCGGTCATGGCTATATGGATGTGGATAGATCTGACCGAGACGTCAAGCCGAGTCGTCGGTCAGGCGAACACTGCGGTACGCCTGGTGTTGCTAGCTGAGGGCTGGTCGCCGGACCAGGTCGGGCGCGGCACGTGCGTCCCGCCTCGCCAGTTCTCTGCGCGAGGTGATGCCGAGCTTGCGGAAGATCTTGCGTAGGTGATAGTCCACAGTGCTCGGACTGATGAACAGCTGTGCCGCCACCTCGCGGTTGGAGGCGCCGTTCGAGACCCGCCGCGCGATGTCCCGCTCCTGACTGGTCAGGCAGCAGCTCTGGGCGAAGTGGTTGGTCGTGTCGTGGCCGGCCAGCCTGCTGCGCAGTTCGCGGCGGGATGCGACGCCCAGCCGGTGGAACACTCCGCGGAGGTGATGTTTGACGGTGTGGGTGCTGATGACCAGGTTCGTCGCGACCTCGACGTTTGTGGAGCCGGCCGCCACCAGCAGGGCGATCTGTTCCTGCCGTGGGGTCAGTACCGCACGGGGAAGGGCTCGGGCAGGCTCGGCTACGACGCAGCGCATGGTGCTCCTCGGGCGAGGGTTCGGGGTCTCGACGACCATCCGATCGCACCGTGGTGCACGACGAGTGCAGACTGAGTGCTCGCCCTATCCGCTCACGACGCGCCCCTCATCAAGCTCAAGCGGGCCCGCACATACGCGACCATTGTCCGGTATGTCTCGGCCTGCTCCATGCCGGAGAACTCGATCAGGTCCCGGAAGCCGTTGTCGGCGATCAGGCTCTCGAACTGCTGGCACCCCCGTTCCGCGCGCACCAAATCGCCCAGATCGAAGGCGGCCCGCGCGAGGATCGCCGCGACGGCACACCGGGGACCGTCCGACTCACAGACGCCTTCGGTCAATCCCCACTCCGACACCTTCACCGCTCGTTCGAGCCGGCCGAGTTTCCAGGAGGACTCGGCGATGAGCTGCGCGTAGTAGATCTTCAGGTGATCGAGGTGCTGCGCCACGGCAATGGCGAGCCCTTCGTCCGCGAACCGTGTGCCGGTCTCGAACCGATCGGAGGCCAGGAGCGCTCTCGTGAGTGTCAGCAGCGAAACGGCGAGCAGTTCCTGGTGCCCCGTCTGCCGGGCGAGACCCACCGAGCGCTCGCCGTACGCGTTGGCGGCGTCGTGGTCTCCACGCGACAACGACAGCACGGCGAGGTTTCGCAGGACGTTCGCCTGTCCGGCCAGCTCACCGGCGCCTTCGAAGATGGACAGGGCTCGACGGAGATGGTCGTCGGCCTGCGGCAGCGGGGCGAAGACCTCACCGACGGTACGCAGAAGTTCGGCCTCCATCAGCGGCTCGCCGAGCACGCCGACCAGATCGAGGATCGCGAGGACCGTCCGGGTCCGGCCCGGGGGTATGGAGTTGCTGCCCGGCGCCGAGGCGGCGAGGACCATGGCCGCCGCGTCCCGCCCCAGGCCATGCGCGAGGGCCAGATCGATTGTCGCCCACAGCGCGGCCCGTTCCCGTGCGTACCAGGCGGCAGCCTGTGGCACGGTGCCGAACGATTCAGGCGTCACCTCTGACGGCGGTTCGCTAACGGCGCCGACCGGCTGCCGGTGGTGCCTCGCGTACGCGGCGCGGGCCGAGTGCAGGTAATGCATGATGAGACGCCGCTCGTACTCCGGTCGTTCTTGATCCTCGTCGAGGAGCTCGCCCGCGTAGGCCCGCAACAGGTCGTGCAACACGTACCGCCCTGCCTGCGACTCGTCGAGCAGATTCGCTGTCACCAGTTCCATCAGCAGTGCGCGCGCCTGTGCGCGACCGACTCCGGCGACACTGGCCGCCGACTCCAGCGGGATGCCTGGCCCCGGGTGGACGGCGAGGGTACGAAACGCCTGCGCCGTTGCTGGATGGAGAGCCTGGTACGACCACGAGAACACCGATCGGACGTCGTCGGTCGAGTCCGCGCTGGACAACGCGTCGAGTCTGGCGGACGGCGCCGAGACGTCGCTGACGGCAGCGCTCAACGGCAGGGCCGGATTGAGAGCCACGCGTGCCGCGACGATCGCCAGTGCGAGCGGCAGCCCGGCGCAGAGCGTGATGACGTTGTCCAACGCCTCCGGGTTCGCTGTGGCGCGACGGGCACCGAGGCGGTTGATCAGAAGCTGGCGGGACTCGGCCCCGGTCAGCCGATCGACGTGCAGGTAACGTGCGCCCTCCCGGGTGACCAGGCTCGTCATCCGGTTGCGGCTCGTCACGATGACCAGACAGCCCCGGGAGGCTGGCAGCAGCGGGCGGATCTGCTCGGAGTCGCGCGCGTTGTCCAGGAGG
The DNA here is from genome assembly GCF_036136635.1 of Micromonospora sp. NBC_00330. NCBI lineage: Bacteria > Bacillati > Actinomycetota > Actinomycetes > Micromonosporales > Micromonosporaceae > Micromonospora > Micromonospora sp. NBC_00330. The sequence goes on along the minus strand of NZ_CP108012.1, from coordinate 1,237,860 downwards.
ATCAGCAGTCGACGACCGAAGAGGCGACTGCGGTAACGAGCGGCCTGCGCGTCGACGGTCTCCTGCGGTGACGAGACCGCCGGCTCGCCCAGTGACGCGAGCAACGTGGCGAGCGCCTCCTCCGGTGACATGACGCGTCCGTCCGGATCGAGACCCCTGAGGTTCAGGAACAACTGGCCATCGGGGAACTCGCTGGCGATCTGGTGGGCCCAGTGCACGGCGAGCGCGGTCTTGCCGATGCCACCCATGCCGCCGAGCACGGTGATCACGATGGTGCCATCGCTGAAGGCGTCAGACAGTTGGTCGTCGAGCACGGCGGCCACGTCGTTTCGGCGGACGAAGCCCGCGACCTGCGGCGGCAGCTGTGCGGGCCGGGGTGCCTCCGGCGGGCGCAGTTCCTCCTGCAGGGTCCAGCCGCTGGCGAGCAGTTCCCGATACGCCTCACGCAGCTCCGGCCCCGGGTCCACCCCCAGTTCCTCGGCGAGGCGTTGACGGGTCCGCTCGAAGACCCGCACCCCTTCCGCCCGGTGACCGGTGGCCACGTACGCGCGCATCAGGCACGCCTGTAGCGCCTCGTCCAACGGCACCGCGGCGGCCACGCTCAGCAGTGGGGTCAACACGGTGTCGGCCATGCCGTGGGCGATCGCTACCTCGCTGGCCGCGAGCGCCACCGCGACGCGCTCCCGTTCGATGGCGACGAACTCCGGCGAACTCAACGCACTCGTTGGAAGGTCTGTGAACGCGGGGCTGCGGCCAAGCTCCAGAGCAGTCAGGTACGCCCGAACACCGGCCATGACGTCCCCGCCGGCGAGCGCCTCGCGGGCCCGCCGCACCAACTCGCGATACATGGCCAGATCGGAGGCCTCGGTCGCGAGGACCAGCCGGTAGCCCGTACCGGCCGGTAGGAGGTACCGGCCGGTTTCGCGAACGTCCAGGTCCGGTTCGAGGATCCGCCGGAGGTTCCCGACGTGGCGGTGGATCTGGTTGGCGGCGCTGGCCGGCGGTTGTTCGTCCCACAGGCTGTCGATGATTGTGTCGAGGCCTACCGCGTCACCACCGGCGGCAAGGAGCTTGGCCAGGATGATCCGCTGGCGCACCGGGCCAAGGTCGACGTCCGAGCCGTCCCGCCGGCAGCCGAGACCGCCGAAGACCTTGAACTCGCAGTGGGACAGCGGCCCGTCCGGCAGCCTGCGGTCGGGCGTCGTCACGATTGACATCCTAGGGATGGAAGGGCAGCGGCTTCGCTTTTCGGCCCAGCCTGCGGTTTGCTCCGGGTCCCCCGCATCGCCCACTTCTCGTTGTCCGTCGGGTCGGTCGCCAATAACGGGGACTACGTGGTTCGGGTGATTCGCGAAAGGGTGTCATCTCCGTACCTTCGGCATGGTTCCACCGCGGAACGCAAGCCCAAGGAGTGCGCATGCCCCATGTCACAGTTGGCTCAGAGGGAGCCGACCCGATCGAGATCTATTACGAGGACCACGGCACCGGTACGCCTGTGGTACTCAGCCACGGCTACCCGCTGAGCGGGCAGGCCTGGGAAAAGCAGGTCTCCGCACTGCTCGCAGCCGGTTACCGGGTCATCACGTATGACCGGCGGGGTTGGGGCAATTCCAGCCAGCCCGACAGTGGATACGACTTCGACACGTTCGCCGACGACGTGAACGTGCTGCTCACGAAACTGGACGTACGCGACGCCATCCTCGTGGGTCACTCGATGGGAACCGGCGACGTTGCCCGGTACCTGGGCCGTTACGGCACCGAGCGGGTCGCGAAGGCCGTGCTGATGTCGCCGATCCCGCCGTTCCTCCTGCGGACTGACGACAACCCCGAGGGCGCACCGCAGTCGTTGTTCGACGGGTTCATCCAGGCCGCGCGGGCGGACCGGAACGGGTGGTTCAAGCAGTTCCTGGAGAACTTCTACAACGTAGACGTCTACGGCGGCTCGCTGGTCAGCGACGAGGCGTTCCAGGCAAGTGTGAACGTGGCAGTGGCCGGTTCTCCCGTCGCCGCGGTGGCCTGTATCCCGACCTGGCTCACCGACTTCCGTGCCGACCTGTCCACGATTGACGTGCCGGTACTCGTGATTCAGGGCGACCAGGACCGAGTCCTACCCATCGGGGTTACCGGCCAACGGCTGGCCGCCTTCATCGGGGATTCACGCTTCCTCGTCATCGAGGGCGGACCGCACGCCATTGCCTGGACCCACAGCGATCAGGTCAACGCCGCCCTGCTCGACTTCTTTGCGAATTGACATGAAAGGAAACACAGTGACATTGTCCTTCCGGCGGCGCCTCATCTCCGTAGGCGTGGTCATCGGTGCCCTCACCCTGGGTGGTGCCGGTATCGGCACCGCGCAGGCCTCGACGAGTCACACCCAGCTTTCGCGTCCCGCAACCGCCAAGCCGACAGTCGTGCTCGTGCACGGGGCGTGGGCGGACGGGTCGAGCTGGGACAAGGTGGCGGCCAAGCTCCAGCACGACGGCTACCGGGTGGTCACGCCGCCGAATCTGCTGTCCGGCGTGAAGAACGACGCCGACAATCTGCGCGCGTACCTGGACACCATCACCGGACCGATCGTCCTCGTCGGGCACTCGTACGGCGGCATGGTCATCACGAACGCCGCTCTGGGCGACAAGCAGGTCAAGGCCCTGGTGTACGTCGACGCGTACCTCCCGGACCAGCACGACACAGTGCTGTCGCTGACCTCGGCCATGCCGGGCTCGGTCTTCGCGGCCGAAGCGTCAACCGTCTTCGACCAGGTCGCGATCCCCGGTGACGACCCGCACAACGTCAACCTCTACGTGAAGCCGTCGATCTTCGGCACGGCGTTCGCCGACAAGAGCATTCCGGCCAAGGACGTGGCGGTGCTGGCGGCCCGGCAGCGTCCGCTGGCCTTCAACGCCCTGGTCGAGGAGTCCGGCGAGCCGGCCTGGCGCACCATTCCCTCATGGTCGGTGATCGGCAAGCAGGACGCCGTCATCCCTGCCGCCCAGCAGATCGCCATGTCCAAGAGGGCCAAGGCACACACGATCGAGATCAACGCGCCCCACCTGTCCATGGTCACCGACGCGGGCGCGGTCACCAACCAGATCGAGGCCGCTGCCAAGGCGACCGACTGACACGACGACCGGCCGTGGCATCGCTCACCGCGATGCCACGGCCGGCCTCTTCGCCGTTGCTGCAAGAGGGTCAGGCGACCGTCAGGCGGTCGTCCGGGCCGCCTCCAGGATGACCTCGGTGACCTCACCGGGATGCGAGATCAGGCCCAGGTGACCGGCGTCGATCCGGGTGATGTCGGCCCCCGCCCGCTTCATCATTTCCTCCTGGCGGGCCGGCGGGATGACCCGGTCCTCGGTGCCGATCACCGCCCATACGGGGATCGTCTTCCAGGCCGGCTCGGTGGCCGGCTCACCCAGGGCGTTCGTGGCCAGGGCGCTCTGGGACACGGCGAGCACCTCCGCCTGCCGCCGAGGCAGGCCGTTGGCGAAGCCGGTGATGAAGATCTTCGGCAGGACGTACGCGTCGACAGCGCCTTCCGGGGCGCCAGGGAACGGCACGAGCTTGAAGACGCTCGCGGGGTCGGTCAGGGCCGGCTCGAGCACCGAGCCGGAGCCGGCGGTGAGCTCCTCCACTGTCTCCCCCTTGTCCGGGGCGAAGGCGTCGACGAACACGAGTGCCTTGACGTTCTTGTTGCCGGTCAAGGCGTCGCTCGCCACGAAACCGCCATAGGAGTGGGCCGCGACCACGATGGGACCCTCGATGGTGGACAGGAAGTCCTTCAGGTAGCCGCTGTCGATCGACGGCCCCCGGTTGGGTTGCGGCGCGACCTGGACATCGAAACCGCGTGCCTGGAGTCTGCGGACCTCCCCACTCCAGCTCGAGCCGTCGGCCCAGGCGCCATGCACCAGGACGATCGTTGGTTTGGTGCGATGCCCCTCGTCCGGCGTTGGTCGCCCACCGCCGTCCGCGGACACGCCTGGGGCGGCTGAGCCGAGCACAGTCACCAGCGTTGCGGCGGCGAGCGTTGCGGCGATGGTCTTCGGCCGACGTAGCGAGATACCGAGCATGTCTCTTCTCCCTCGTTGGTCAGTGGTTTCCGAACGCGGGCAGATGCACACGGCCGCCAACGCGAGCGGGCCCACGCCGCGACCGGTCGGCAGCACCGCCGAGCAGCGCGCGTACCGATGGCGGCCGGCCTCCGCTGCCGCGATGACGTGCCTGATCGCCCGACCTCACCGTATTCGCGCCGAGCGCTAATCCGGGACAGAAGAGGAAAATAACTCAAGTTTCACCTTGCAGGATGACACGCCACGAACGGGTCACTCGACGGACCGGTGGACGCGACGCGCGGGCCGCGGCGGGAGTTCGCCGCAGGCAGCTTCGTGGCCACGAGGGTCGGCCGCTCCCCCGACTTCCCGTTATCTGTAAACAACCCTTGATATTAACTCTCGCGAACGTCAATATGTGGAGGTCGCGGGTCATCGAAGCCTGGGGAGTGAGCCATGAGAAGCCGTCGAATATTCGCAGTGGTAGCCGGGGCGGCGATGACCGTCACGGCCGCCGTCGCCTTCGTCCCCAGCAGCATGGCGGCCGTGCCCTCGGCCAACGCCGTCCCGATGGTCGCCTGCACCGCCCCCACCTGGGCCGAAGGCCCCACCTACCAGGCGGGCGCCCAGGTCACCTACGGCGGCCGGCTCTACCAGGCGCTGGTCACCCACACCGCGCACCCCGGCGCCGGCTGGAACCCCGCCTCGACCCCATCGCTCTGGCGTGACCTCGGCGCGTGCACGGGGACCACCCCGCCGCCCACCACGCCACCACCGACGACCCCGCCACCCACCACACCGCCACCCACCACACCTCCCCCCACTACACCGCCGCCGACCGGTGGGACCTGCGCGGTGAAGTCGCGGCCCACCGGCAAGGTGTTGCAGGGCTACTGGGAGAACTGGGACGGGGCCTCGAACGGCGTACACCCCGGCCTCGGCTGGATCCCGATCACCGACAGCCGGCTCAACCAGCACGGCTACAACGTGATCAACGCGGCGTTCCCGGTGATCCGCTCGGACGGCACGGTTCTCTGGGAGAACGGCATGGACGCCGGCGTGAAGGTGGCCACCCCGACCGAGATGTGCCAGGCCAAAGCGGCCGGCGCCACCATCCTGATGTCGATCGGTGGAGCCGCAGCGGGCATCGACCTGAGCTCCGCCGCCGTCGCCGACCGGTTCATCGCGACGATCGTGCCGATCCTGACCACCTACCACTTCGACGGCATCGACATCGACATCGAGACCGGCCTGACCGGCAGCGGCAACATCAACGCCCTGTCCACGTCGCAGGCCAACCTGATCCGGATCATCGACGGCGTGCTGGCCCGGATGCCGTCGAACTTCGGCCTGACCATGGCACCGGAGACGGCCTACGTCACCGGCGGCAGCGTGGTCTACGGCTCGATCTGGGGCTCGTACCTGCCGATCATCAAGAAGTACGTGGACAACGGCCGGCTCTGGTGGCTGAACATGCAGTACTACAACGGCAGCATGTACGGCTGCGCCGGCGACTCGTACCCGGCGGGCACCGTGCAGGGCTTCACAGTGCAGACGCAGTGCCTGAACAACGGGCTCACGATCCAGGGCACCACCATCCGGGTGCCGTACGACAAGCAGGTCCCGGGCCTGCCGGCGCAGACCGGTGCGGGCGGCGGCTACCTGTCGACGTCGCTTGTCACGCAGGCCTGGAACTCCGTGCCCGGCCTGAAGGGCCTGATGACCTGGTCGGCGAACTGGGACGGGTCGAAGGGCTGGACCTTCGGCGACAACGTGAAGCGCCTGCAGGGCCGCTGACGGGTGACGGCGCCGGGCCCACCGCCAGCCGGTCCTTCCGGCGGGCGGTAGGCCCGGCGCTTCGCATGGCTGACACCGCACTCGGTCGTCCGACGTGCCGACCGGGGACGAGAAGTCGTGCCACCATTGCGAACCAACGTTCGGTCCCGCTGCGATAGGTAGGCATGACCGTCCAGGACGACGTCGGCCTCCTGGCCCTGATCGCAGGCGGCGACCGGAACGCGTTCGAGGCGTTCTACCGTCGGCACGCGCCGTGGCTACGCCTGCGCCTGTGCTACCGGTGCGCCGACGACGCCCTCATCGACGACGTCGTGCAGGAGACCTTCCTCGCCGTGTGGACCGGCGCCGCGGCCTCGTTCCGGCCCCGCGACACCGACGCCGCTGCCTGGCTGTGGCGAATCGGGTCGCGCCGGCTCATCGACGCGCTGCGTCGCCGCACGTCCCGCGACCGGCTCGGCCGACTGCTGGCCCGCCTGCGCGGCCGCGACGAGTCGTCCGCCGAGGAGCAGGTACTGATCGGTCTCGAGCACGGCGACCTCGGCGGCGCCCTCGCCCGCCTCTCCCCGGAGCTACGCGCGGTCATCCGCGCCACCGTCCTCGACGGCCTCTCCACCGCCGAGGCCGCCGTCCTGCTCGGCATCCCCGCCGGCACCGTCAAGACCCGGGCGATGCGCGCCCGCCGGCAGCTGCGAGAGGAGTTGACATGACCTGGCATCTGCTCGACGAGGACCTACGCGCCTACGCCACCCGTACCCTCACCGCCCCTGGTCTGTGGTCCATGGAGGCGCACCTGGCCGCGTGCGGTGAGTGCCGCGAACGCCTCGCCGCCGCCGCGACCGACGACCTCCGGTGGGCGATCGACGCAGGCTGGGCCCGCCTCGACGCCGCCCTGGACGCGCCGCGCCCGGGGCCTGTCGAACGGTTGATGATTGCGGTGGGCGTGCCCGACCACACCGCGCGGCTGCTCGCGGCGACGCCGGCGCTGCGGCTGTCGTGGCTGGTGGCGATCGCGGTCACGGCCACGTTGACGGCGACGGTCGCCGTGTTCACCGACCCGGTCGTGTTCCTCGCGGTAGCCCCGCTGTTGCCGCTGGTCGCTGTCGCGATGTCCTTCGCGCCCGGCATCGACCCCACCTACGAGATCGCGGTGGTCGCTCCGATCCGCTCGTTCCGGTTACTGCTGCTGCGGTGCCTCGCGGTCCTGTCCGCGACCACCGCGCTGTCCGCCGTGGCCAGCCTCTTCATCTCCGAGTACGGGCTGCGCGCGACCGGTTGGTTCCTGCCGTCGCTCGCCCTGACAGTGCTGTCGCTGCTGCTCTCGCCTCGGCTCGGCGCGGGGCCGGCCGCGGTCGTCGTCGGCGTCGGCTGGGCGGCAGTGGTCGCCGCCACCTTCGGCGACCGGCTCGTCTTCACAGTGGCCGGGCAGGTCGGCGTCGTGATCGTCGGCGGGATCGCCGCGGTGGCGCTGTCCCGTCAGCGCGGCACCTACGACCGCTACCACGTCCCCGACCTGATGAGGAGGGTTTGGTGACTGCCGTTCAGGCAACCGGTCTGGCGCTGCGGTACGGGCGCACCACAGCGCTCGCGGACGTGTCGTTCACGTTGCGCACCGGGGTGACCGGCTTGCTCGGCCCGAACGGCGCGGGCAAGACGACGCTGCTGCGGATCGTCGCGACCGCCCTGCCGGCCGACGGCGGAACGCTGCGGGTCTTCGGCCACGACCCGAGCACACCACCCGGGCGGCTCGCCGTCCGACGTCTGCTGGGCTACCTCCCGCAGGACCCGGGCTTCCACCCGTCGTTCACCGTGTTCGAGTTCGTCGACTACGTCGCGATTCTCAAGGAACTCACCCACCGGACGACGCGGCACACCGAGGTCGCCCGGGTGCTCTCCGCCGTCGGCCTCGACGACCGACGGCGATCCCGGATCCGGACCCTGTCCGGCGGCATGAAGCAACGGCTCGCGCTGGCGGCCGCCCTGGTCGGCGACCCGGACCTGGTCATCCTCGACGAACCGACGGTCGGCCTCGACCCGGAGCAGCGGCTGCGGTTCCGGGAGCTGATCGCGGACCTCGGCGAGCGCAAGACGGTGCTGCTGTCCACCCATCAGACCGAGGACGTCATGTCGCTGTGCCAGGAGGTCGTGGTCCTCGACCGGGGCCGAGTGCGGTTCGATGGCAGCCCGGCAGAGCTGGCCGGGCTGGCCGCCGGCCGGGTGTGGACGAGCGCGGCGCGGCAGGCGGGGGCGTTGGCGTCGTGGCGGACGGGCACGGGGCTGCACCGCCACGTCGGCGACCCGCCACCCGGGGCCGCGCTGGTGCAGCCGTCGATCGAAGACGGTTACCTGACGCTGGTCGGCGCCGCCACCGAGGCGTCGGCGGTCGCGGGCGGCGCGCGATGACCGCGACCCTGACGGTGGCCGCGTCGGCCCGTCCCACGCCGTCGTCCACGCACGGGCGTCGGCGAGCGCTGCTCGCACTCGCCCGGTTCGAGTCGGTCCGGATGCTGCGACACCCGCTCACCATCGCGGCCGCGCTGCTGTTCCTCGGCCCGTGGCTGTGGGGCTCGTTGTCCGGCTCGGCCAACCGATATCCGGTGCTCCCCGACGAGCTGATCACCATCCAGCTGCTCGCATTGCCGATCCTCGGCGGGTCGGCGCTGATCGTGGCGAACCTCGTCACGCTACGGGCGCACCGACACCACGTCGACGCGTCCTACGACGTGCTGGTGCTGCCGCCAGCCTGGCGGGTCGGCGGGTTCCTCCTGGCACTGCTACCGCTGGCCGGCCTCAGCCTCCTGCTCGTCGGCGTCCGGGTCGGGGTCTCCGCGGCGCTGCCGGGCGCTGCCGGGTCGGTCGACGTCGCCGCGATGCTGACCCCGTCGGCGTTGACGCTGCTCCTCGGCGCCGTCGGGGTGCTCGCCGGGGTGCTGATCCGCTCCGTGCTGGTCGCCCCCCTGCTCGTCCTGCTCGTCCTCGTGCTGGAGTACGCGGCGATCATGGTGACCACACTGATGCTCATCGGGACCGGCTGGCGCTTCCTGTTTCCGGTCTACATCAGTGAGTTCCCGGCTCCGGTGCCCGCCGGTGTCTCCGACCGGCCCGCGGCCCGGCACCTGGTCTACCTGGTCGGGATCACCGTGCTGCTCGTCGCGGCCGCCGTGGCTCGGGCCCACGCACGGCGGTCGGTCGTCGCGGCCGGGCTCGCCGTCGGGCTGATCCTCACCGTCGGCGGCGGCCTGGCCCAGTCGCGACCCGACCCCGACATCGCGGTGGCCCGCGCGACCGTCAAGGACCGGCCGGCGAGCATCCAGTCGTGCGTCCCGCGAGGCGACGTCACCTACTGCTACTTCGAAGGGTTCGACGGGTTCGTTCCCGGGTGGGAGTCGGTGGTCACCGCCGTACGCGCGGTCGTGCCGGACAGCGCCGCCTCGTCCGGGCCACCGCTCGCGGTGCGGCAGCGGGCCCTCGCCGAGGAGATCTCGGCCGGGGGTTCCGGGTCCGTCGCCGAGGCCATGCAGGCGGTGGCCGCTTGGAAGGTCGAGGACGCGGCGGCGGGCACCCCGGAGGCGGTCCGGGTCGACACCGCGTGGGGCGACGATCGGGCAGCCGCCGCCCTGGCCGCCGAGGTTGCCTACCGGCTGATGGCCGCGAAGGCGTTCGACGGGGGGAACTTCCTGTGCGGGGCGCGGGCGGCGCTCCTGGTGTGGCTGGTCGGGCGGGCGTCGCCGACCACCCTGGCCGGGATGCGTTCGCTGGACGAGACGAGCACCGGTGCGCTCGTCTTCAGCGACGTATCGGGCTTGTACGGCATCTTGGCACCCGACCGTGCGGCGGCACCGGCGTTGGAGTTGCTGGAACGGCAGTCCGACGAGGTGCCACCACTCGTCGAGCGGCACTGGGCCGAGCTGACCGCGCCGGACACACCGCTGGAGCGTTTCGGCGCCATCTTCGGGGTGCCGATCCAGCCGCTCGCGCCGGACGCCGACGCGCCGCCGTGCGTCCCGTGAGCGACGTGCCCGCCGTCGGCGCGTCGGGGCAGGCCGCTGGCGGGCCCGTGCCGAGGCGGGGTGGGCGACTGCGGACGGTGACGGCGCTGCTCTGGCCAACGTCGCGGGCGACGCGGATCTTGCCGCTGCTGGCGGCCGGGGTCGTCGGTGTGGCGATCGTGACCCCACCGGCCGTGACCGGGTCGTTCCTGCCTCCGGACGAGCACATCACGTTGCTGCGGTTGGTGATGGCCTGCGTCGGCCTCGGCGTCACGTTCGCGCTCGACGACCCCGCGAAGCCGACCGCGGAGACCCTGCCGGTTCCGGCCTGGCTCGGCGCGCTGGTACGAGCAGCCCTCGCCACTGTCGTCGGCGGTGCGTGCTGGGCGGCGGCGCTGATGGTGACACGGTCCGGGCCGGAGACCGCGTCGCTGCCGTACGCGGACCTGACCCGTGAGGCCGCGACCGTCGCGGCGGTCGCGTTCCTCGCGTCGACAGTCGGCTGGCGACGTTCGCCGCGCGGGATCGGCAGTCCGCTCGCCGCACCGATGCTGCTGCTCGGGATGGCTGTGGTGGCGCTGCTGCCGACCCCGGTGGCGCTGCTCGTCGGCGTGGATGACGGCTGGGGCGCGGCTCACGACCGCTGGACGTACCTGTTGGCCGGGACGCTGTTGGCGACCGCCGGGGTGCTCGCCGTCCGCCGGTGCCCCCGGCACGGCTGACAGCCGTGCGGCATCCGCCGGCAATGTGACAGCACGGTTTGGGCGTGCATTCCCCTGTGGCCAGTTCGAGTTCATCGTGTCGCTCTACGGTGCCAGCGGACCGAGAACGCCCTGCTCGTACCTGGAGAGATGAGGATTGATGGCAGTAAGCAAGCGGGTGGGCCTGACTGCTGCGGTGGTCGCCCTGACCCTGACGCTGCCGGGCGCCGCGACAGCGGCCGCGGCCGAGCGGAACACGTGGGGCCAGGCCGAGTTGTTGACGTTCGCCGCGCTGCCAGCAGGGACCTTCGTTCCCGGCAGCGAACCGTCCGGCTCGTCGCTCGGCAGTGCCCCCATCAACGGGTTCATCCCGCCGTTCGCCGACCAACCGATCCAGGGGTTCAGCGGCGTCCTGCGCAACACCGACGGCACCTTCGACGTGCTGTCCGACAACGGCTTCGGCAACAAGGCAAACAGTGCCGACTTCGTGCTGCGTGTTCAGCGGGTCGCGCCCGACTTCGGCAGCGGCGCCGTGGACGTGCTCGGTGGCATCAACCTGACCGACCCGCATGGCAAGGTGCCATTCCCGCTCACTCGTGCCGACCGCGTGCTCACCGGAGCCGACTTCGACGTCGAGTCGATCACCCGGACGGCGGACGGCACGTACTGGGTCGGTGACGAGTTCGGTCCGTACCTGCTGCACTTCGACCGGGCGGGCCGCTTGCTACAGGCGCCGGTGCCACTGCCGGGGGTGTTCGCCCCCGAGAACCCGGGCCGCGGCGCGACCCCGGCCAATCTCGCCAGCAGCAAGGGCTTCGAGGGCATGGCCCAGTCGCCAGACGGTCGCACGCTCTACCCGCTGATCGAGGGCACGACCACTGGGGACCCGGCCGGCACCCTTCGGCTGAACGAGTTCGACACCCGGACCAATACCTACACCGGCCGGCGCTGGGCCTACGCGCTCGACTCTCCCGCTCACGCGATCGGTGACGCCATCATGGTCGACCGCGACCGCTTCCTGATCATCGAGCGGGACAACGGCCAGGGCGACACGGCAAAGGTCAAGAAGATCTATCTCGCCGACAAGCGTGACCGGAACCGCGACGGCCTGCTCGACAAGACGCTGGTCGCCGACCTGATGGCAATCGCCAACCCTCGGCACGTCGGCGGGTTCGGTGACCCGTTCACGTTCCCGTTCCAGACGATCGAGGACGTGGTGATCCTCGACGACCGCACGCTCGCCGTCCTCAACGACAACAACTTCCCGTCATCGGCGGGCCGGACGGCCGGCCAGGCGGACAACAACGAGTTCATCGTGATCAAACTCGACCGCCACCTGGACGCGGACAAGCGCATCCTGCGTCGCTACTGACCCGATGCCAGGGGTGGGCAGACCGACCGGCTGCCCACCCCTGCCGTGGGTCATCCCTCGGCAGTGGGTCGGCTGTGCACCACCAACTCGTCGATCTCCAACCGGCCGACGCGCAACTCCCGCACCACCGCCCGACGGATCGCCAGACGCCCGATGACCAGCGCCCCGACGGCCACAGCCCCGATCGCCAGCGCCCCCACGGCGAGGGCGCCGATCGACGCCGCCCCCGCGGCCCGCGCCCCGGTAGCCGCCGCGCCCGTCGCCACCGCGCCGTTGGCGCGCGTACCGGTCAACCGCATCAGGCTCACGTCTCGCTTCATCGCCCCATTGTCCGGGTACCGCTGGCCGCCGCGATGGCGGCGGTCGACAATCCACCCATGAACCCGAGCACGCTGACCATCACGTCGATTACCACCGCGGAGGAGGCCCAGGCTTTCCGGACGCTGAACGAGGAATGGATCTCCCACTTCTTCGCCATCGAAGAATCGGACCGCAAAACCCTGGGCGACCCGTTCGCGGCCATCGTCGACCCGGGCGGCGACGTGCTGATCGTCCGTGACGATGGGAAGATCGTCGGGTGTGTCGCCTTGGTCCGCAGCTCGGACGACGTCTTCGAACTGTCGAAGATGGCAGTGACCCCGACGGTCCGTGGCAAGGGCATCGGCCGGCAGCTGATTCAGGCGGCGATCGACCGGGCCCGCAGGCTCGGCGCGACCACCCTGTTCCTGGGTAGCAGCACCAAGCTCCCGAACGCGGTACGCCTCTACGAATCCGCCGGCTTCACGCATGTCAGCCCGGAACAGATTCCACTGCCGCCGTACGCCCGCGCCAACGTCTTCATGCGGATGGCGCTCTGACCGCTCGCACGTGTGGGGGTCTCCCAAGGACTACTGGTCTCCCCCGCCGGCCTCAGGCCGCGGGTGGCCCATGGCCTTGGCCAGGCGCATCAGTTCGGCGAGTGAGGCGGGTGGTGGTGGCGGCGGGCTCCTTCCACTGAATCCGCTGCACCGATCGGGGTGGTCTCTTAGGCTGCGTGGGCGGGGCGCCCGGTTCGACGAGTGTGGTTCGCGGTGGCGCTGTACGGGCTGGTCGGGGTGCTCCTCTCGGCGGCCTGGCTGTACCGCTACCTCAATCGGCACGGGAGCTGCCGCACCGGCGCCTGAGGCCCCGGTTTGTTCGCCGTCGGCGGCCGAGCCCGGCTACCGGTGAGGAGCACCGATGACGCAGAGTGAACAGGACCGCCCGGAGATCGTCGTCGGACTGGTGGCAACCCCGCCGGACCACCCGGCTCGGGTGGCCGCGCGGCTCACCGCCGAGCTGACCAGCGGGCTCGCCGAGCGGGTGAACGCCGACGTGCGGTGGATCGTCCGCGAAGGTTGGGGCGACGTGGCGCCGCGCCGCGACGGCGGCGTTGAGGCGCTACTCGATGATCTCGCCCAACGGCGTGCCGACGACCAGTGGGACGTCGCCATCTGCCTGACCGATCTGCCGCTGCATGCCGATCGGGTGCCGCTGGTCGCGCAGACCTCCGCTCGGCGTCGAGTCGCTGTCGTGTCCCTGCCCGCGCTGGGACTGCACCAGCTGCGAGCGACCCGCGCAGCCGTTCCGGATCTGGTGAACCGGCTACTGAACGAGGCTTCCGACCAGCGGTTGCCGCCGGCCGGCCGGGCACCGGCCGAAATGGCAAACCGGGTTCCCGCCGTCCACCGGGTGGTCGCCGAGGCCGACCCCGGTGAGCGGCGCTACGTCGCCTCGCGGTTGATCGGCCGGTTACGGCTGTTGATCGGCATGGTTCGCGCCAACCGTCCGGGGCGTACCCTGCTGGGCCTGTCGAAGCTGTTGGTCGGCGCGTTCGGCACTGCCGCGTTCGCGCTCACCACGGACACCATCTGGCAGATGGGTGCTGCGCTCGGCGGACTCCGGCTCACCGTGATCATGCTGCTCGGGCTGACGGCGTTGGTGGCCTGGTTGATCGTCGCGCACGACCTGTGGGAGAAACCGAGCCCCGAGACGCCGACCGAGCTGGCACGGCTGTTCAACCTGGGTACGATCCTCACCCTCACTCTGGCCACGGCGCTGTCCTACGTGGTGTTGTTCGTGGGAACGGTGCTCGTCGCGGCGCTGCTGATCGACACCTCAGTGCTGGAACAGACCTTGCAGCGGCCGGTCGACTTCACCGACTATCTGACGCTCGCTTGGATCACCAGCTCGCTGGCCACCGTCGGCGGCGCGATCGGCTCCGGGCTGGAAAACGAGGAAACGGTACGGGCAGCCGCTTACGGCTACCATCCCCGACCCGATGGCTGGCGGGACGAGAAGAGCGGGCAGTCCCACAGCGGGAGGTAGGCGGGCCGTCGGGCCCGCCCGATTCAAGGCTGATACTGACTGCGGGTGCGGGGCAACCACTGCGGATGATGGTCGCGCAGGTAGCGAACCAGTCCCTCGCGCAGGTCGCAGCGCAGGTCCCAGGCGCTGGCGCCGTCGGCGGCCGAGGCCTGCACCTGGATGACCGCTGTCTGGGGAGTGGAGTCGACCATCTGGAGCACCCACTGGTGGCGATCCCACAGCGGTGAGGACTCGACCAGCCGGCGCGTTTCCCGGCGTAGGTCGTCCAGGTCGGCCGTGTGGTCGACATGAATCTGGATCTTGCCGACCACCCGAGATTCGTTCCGGGTCCAGTTCTGAAACGGCCGCTCGGTGAAGTAGGTGGTCGGCAGGATGAGCATCCGCTCGTCCCAGAGCCGGATCACCACGTTGGTCAGCTTCACCTCCTCAACTCGGCCCCATTCGCCGTCCACCACCAGCACGTCGCCGACGTGCAGGCCGTCGGCGAAGGCGACCTGGACACCTGCGAATGCGTTGCCGAGCGCGGTACGGGCCGACAGGCCGATCAACGCGCCGACCACCCCCGCCGACGTCAACACGGAGACGCCGAAGAGGCGTACCGGCCGGAAGGTGATCAGGATCAGGCCGATCGCGACGATGGTGATCACGGCGACGGTGAGCCGCCGCACGGGGCGAATCTGCGTCCGGGCCCGCCGGACCCGCCGGCTGGCGACCGCGTCACCAGGCAGTCGACTGAACGCGACCACCTCGGCCACGTGCAACGCCTTGTTCACCAACCATGCCCCGGATATCACCAACGCCACCCAGGCGACGTGCCGCAGATGAGGCTGCCACTCGGCCGGACCCAACGGCAGCGCGTAGTACAGCGCCCCGGCCAGCAGCAGCGCCGCCGCCGGGCGGCGGCAGGCATGCCGCAGCGGCTCCAGCAGCCACCGGTAACGGCCACGGGCTACGCGCCGAACGACCATGCCAGAGATCAGGTCCACGACCACCGCCGTCGCCAGCGCGGCCACGACGATCAACGCGGTACGCATCAGAGGCCGCTCACCGTAGTCCCGATGCCAGCTTCCCCCGGCTCACTGCCCAGTCCACGTGCTCAGGGTGCCACCCCGACCAGTGGCAGGCGGCCAACACCGGCGAACAACCGCTGACCACACCTGCGTCAGCCGCCCGACTGTCGCTTCCCCGGAGCAGTTGCACTCGTACGGCCGGGGGGCCCGCTCGCCAGGCAAGCGGAGTGGTGGCGAGGCGCTGACCGCGACTGTCGCTGTCCTTGAACCTAGGAGCGAGCGCGGATGATCGTCTTTCCGGTGATCCGCTCGGTCGGGTTGAGAGCGGCGACGGCGTCGTCGAGGTCTGCGACGTTGCCGATGTTCGTCCGTAGTCGCCCGTCCCGTACCCGCTGGACGATTTCACCCAGTTGGGTGCGATCAGGCATCACGACGAAATCTATCGCGAGGCCGTCCGCGGGCCGCGCCTCGGACGGCCCGACAACGGACACCAGTGTGCCTCCGGCTCGAATGAGGCCTGCCGACCGCTTTCCGATGTCACCGCCGATGACGTCGAAAACCAGATCGACTCCGCCGACGTCTTCCACTGCCTCGTTGCCGAGGTCGACGAACTCGTGTGCGCCGAAGTCGAGCGCCCTTCGACGGTCGGCAGCGCGCCCGGTGCCGATGACATGAGCGCCGAACTCTTTTGCGAGCTGCGTCACCATCGACCCGACTGCGCCGGCCGCGCCGTGCACGAGGACGCTCTGCCCCGCCTGAAGGCGGCCGTGCTCGAACAGCCCCTGCCAGGCGGTCAGGCCAGAGATCGGCAGGCTCGCGCCCACAGTGAAGTCGACGTCGCCGGGCAGCGGCGCGAGGTTACGCGCCTCGACGGCCACGTACTCCGCCAGAGTGCCGTCGCGGGTCCAGTCCGTGAGGCCGAACACCCGCTGTCCCACCGACAGTCCCGTCGTGCCATACCCGAGGGCGCTGACCACTCCGGCCAGCTCGTGCCCGGGTATCGACGGAGTCCGGTCACGGCCGAGGCGATCGGTCCAGGTCGAGGGCCACGCCATCTCGGTCGGGACGAACCCCGACGCATGAATCTGAACGACGACGTCGTTGAGGGCCGGTTCCGGCTCAGGCCGCTCCACCAGCGTCATCCCGGCCGTTCCCGCAGCCTGGTCCGTCACCACGATCGCCTTCATCAGATATCTCCTTGTGTCCAGCCCTCGTCTGTACTGGCACGAGGAGCGCACTTGCGTTTCCCCGCATTGACGGCGCCAAGCCTCGGCGCCGACGGGCAAGTCGGGCGTCTCGTCGCTACCGGAGCCACCCCGTCGGACGTGCCGAACCTAGCTACGGTAAAACTGGTCTGTCAAGTCCAGTATTGGGTCACGTGGTTACTGCTGTGACTGGAAGGAAGTGCAAGCTCAGCCGCATTATCGACGCAGCCGTTGCCTCGGCCAGCCGCGCAGCACCTGGACCCTGAAGTCCATGTAAGGTGGGGGCTGCGGGAATACAGCCGACCCGGAGAGTGTCTGTACTTGCGTGTCCAGGTGGGCTGGCACGACGACAGGCAAGGAGACGACGTGAACACCGAAAAGGCAATCCTCGCCGGCGGCTGCTTCTGGGGCATGGAGGAGTTGTTCCGCCGCCAGCCCGGCATCGTGTCCACGCGCGTCGGCTACAGCGGCGGCGACGTCCCGAACGCCACCTACCGCAACCACGGCACCCACGCGGAGTCCATCGAGGTCGTCTACGACACCGACAAGACCGACTTCCGCGCGCTGCTCGAGTTCTTCTTCCAGATCCACGACCCGTCGACGAAGAACCGCCAAGGTAACGACATCGGCATGAGCTACCGCTCGGCGATCTTCTACACCAGCGACGAGCAGAAGCGGGTCGCCGAGGACACCATCGCCGACGTCGACGCCTCGGGTCTGTGGCCCGGCACTGTCGTCACCGAGGTCACCGCGGCCGGCGACTTCTGGGAAGCCGAGCCTGAGCACCAGAACTACCTGCAGACCTACCCCAACGGATACACCTGCCACTTCCCCCGGCCCGGGTGGAAGCTTCCGAAGCGGGCGACGGCCTGACACCTCCGGCGCGCGGACCCCGGGTCCGCGCGCCGGTCCGGGCCGAGGTGGCCCCTCCGAGCAATCTTTTGCGGACCAGATTTTGCGGACCAGATCGTCCAGGAAAACTCGTGCCACGACGATCCAGCAATAATGGGTACGCCGTCCACCTAGCCGTCGGGACATGGACTCCGGGGTCCTATTCTCTCTAGATCATCTGGCCCGCTGGATACACTTGGCAGATGAGCGACGAGCAGGTGGCTGCGCCGACGAATAGGCGGCGGATCAGTCAACGGGGCATCGCGACGCGAGAGCGGATCCTCGAGGCAGCGAACCGGCTGATGCTCGTGCGCGGAGTGAACGCGACGACCCTTGACGACGTCCGCGAGGCAAGCCAGACGAGCAAGTCTCAGCTCTACCACCACTTCGCCGACAAGCAGGAACTCGTGCGCGCCTTGGTCAAGTACCGAGGCGCGCTCGTGCTTCAGCGTGAACGCGCAGGGCTCGAACGACTCAGATCGTTCTCCGGGTTGGTCCGGTGGCGTAACGCGCTGATCCAGGCCAACTCGCTGAACAACGGCAAATACGGGTGTGGCCTCGGGTCGATGACCCTCGAGCTGTCCGATCAAGATGAGCAGGCTCGATCGTCGCTGTCGGAGACGTTCGCGGCATGGGAAAGACTGATCAGTGATGGTCTGCACCGGATGCGCGACAGCGGCCTCCTGCGCCAGGACGCCGACCCGGAGAAGTTGGCCACGGGATTGATGGCCGCGTTGCAGGGCGGCTACCTGTTGGCGAACGCCGCGCACGACGTCGCACCCATGGAAGTCGCTCTGGACATGGCACTGGAACACATCAGATCGTTCCTCGTGCAGCCGTCCGGAGAGCCGACCCGTTAATTGGCCCCCGCTGTGCACCGGAGGGGCTGGCGAGTGATTCCCGCCGACCCCTCCGGGCACTGTCACTTCCCGTACAGCTCGAATTCGTAGAGCGAGAACCCGTACGAGGTGGCCCGCTGGACCCCGTACACCCGCACGTAACGGGCGGTGACCGGGGCGAAGGTGGCGTTGTCGACGCCGCCGTTGCCGGCGGTGGTGGCGAACACCGGCGTCCAGGAGTTGCCGTCGCCGGAGACCTCGATCCGGTACGAGGTGGCGTGAGCGGACTCCCACCGCAGCACCGCCCGGCTGACGCTGCGGGCCGCGCCGAGGTCGACCCGGAGCCACTGGTTGTCGTTGTAGCTGCTGGCCCACCGGCTGCCGAGGCTGCCGTCGACCGCCTTGGCCGGCGTGTGGCCGGTCAGGAACTGAGTGCTCGACGCGGTGGCCGGGCGGCCCTGCGCCAGGTTGGTGACGTCGTCGCCCCGGCGCGCCGGGAACGAGACGACCTGCTGGTAGGTGGGGCGGTTCTGCCAGGCGATCACCGGGTGGGTGATGCCGCCGAGCCCGGACTGGGCGATCGAGTCGGCGCACCACTGGTCGCCGGCACCGCAGGACTTGTCACCCGGGTAGACAGTGGTGGCCGGCACCACGGCGGCCTGGCCGAGCGCGTCGAGCAGTGCCTGCCGGCATGCGCCGAGGTTGCCGTTGCCGCAGTACGCGCGGCCCAGCCCACCGGCCACCGGGTCGCCGAGCACGGCGCGCAGGTCCTTGTCGACGTAGCCCCACCAGCCGTGCTGGAACGACGAGCCCTTGTGCGCCTGGCCCTGCAACGCCCAGCTCGCGGCACCGTCGCGTCCCCCGTTCTGGCCGCCCGACGGCGCCTCGTTAACCTCGATGGTGTCGACCAGCGCGGCGTAGACATCCGGCCCCAGGCCGGGGCGGAACTGCGCCGAGGCCAGCAGCGGCCACCAGGCGTCGAAGATCCGGATGGCGTCGGCGTGCTGGTAGACCTTCGAGCCGGGAGACGTCTCCACCCGGCGGGCCCCGGCCTGCTGCCAGGCGCGCAGCTTGCCCACCGCGTCGGCCAGCGCCGGATCGGTGACGGGTGTGCTGTCCAGCACCCGCAGCAGGTCCCCGAGGACCTGCTGGCCGCGCAGGTCGGTCACCGCCGCGTCCGCCATGATCTTCACGACGTCGGCGCGGCCGAGCTTGCGCTGGGCGATCGCCGCGCGCACCGGGCCGTCGAGCAACTGCGCCCGGTGTACCGAGCCGAAGCTGAAGTTGCCGTCCGCCGCCCCGAAGTCCCGCGCCTGCTTGTTGTTCCAGCTGACGTAGTAGTCCTGGTCGACCGACTGCGGATGCGCCGACGCCGGGGTGTAGGTGGCGTCGTTGGTGTCCGGGTTCCAGCCGGCCCACTCGTACGCCGGTTCGGCCCTGGTGGGCAGGTTCGGGTCGGCGGTGGCCGGACGGACCGGGTTCGAGCCTGAGTTGTAGTACGCCGCCTCGGTCGAGTTGACGTAGAACCAGTTGAACGCGTACCCGACATCGGCCGCGGACGCCTGGAAGGCCGCCGCGCTGCCCATCGCCGACGGGTCGTTGAAGGCCTGGAAGCCGATCGCCGAGTCAGCCTCGTGCCGGTAGGTCGAGCGCAGTTTGGTGAACGCCGTCGGCTGCCCGTTCACCAGGCCCCGGTGGGCCACCAGCCCGTACCTGGTGCGCAGCGCGCGCAGTGTGTACGAGCCGGCCGGGGTGGAGTCGGCAAGCGTCGGGGACCAGGAGTTGCGCTGCTCCAGCGCCTCCATGGCGAGGCACTGCCCGTGGTAGAGGTAGCGGTTGGTGCGCAGCGTCGGGGCGCTGCCGTCGGTGGTGCACAGCGGCACCGCGTACGTGTCGGTGAGGTCCTGGGAGGCGGAGGTCGCGCTCCACGCGTAGTCCTGGCCCCGGCCGAGCAGCACGTAGAGGTTGAGCCCGGCGAACGCGGCGCCGCGAGCACTGATGCCGGGCCCCTGCAACTCCTGGAGCATCAGCAACTGCGGCGCGAAGTAGCCGGTCTGCGGCCCGAACACGGCCACCGGGTTTCCGGTGGTGGTGTGCCGCCCGGAGACCACTACCGCGTTGGACATGCCGTGCGCGCGCAGGTTGGCCAGGCCGCCGAGCAGTTCCTTGGTGGCGGTGCTGGCGCCGGTGCGGGCGGCGGCCCCGCCGGTGGCGTCGTAGGCAAGGGGTTCCGCGACCACCGAGCCGGCGTCGGGGAGCACCGCGCTGGTCGCGCCCGGCGGCGTCGCCCCGTACGGGAAGCTCTGCCCGTCGTGCAGGGTGAGCACGGTCTCCGGGTCGTTCTGCGAGCGGAACGCCGCCCACACCCGGTCGCCCTCGGTCGCGCCGTACTTGGCGCGGGCGGCCACCCGGACCAGCGCAGACTGGATCTCGCTGCCGCCGCCCCCGCCGAAGAGTCCGCCGATCACGCCGGCGGTGGCGATCAGATCGGTCATGGTGAAGTGCTTCGGCTTGCCGGCGCCGGCGAGCACGTACTCACCCGGGTAGTTGTCCTCGGCGATCGACCTGTCGATGTAGGCGTTGATGCCGGCGATGTAGTCGACCACGTCGGTGTAGAGCTGCTGGCCCCGGGGGCCCTTGGTGCGCAGCGCGTCCACCTGGGCCTGGAGGTCCGCCTCGGTGTACGGCGAGTTGGCCCAGACGCTCTGCTCCAGCTCCCGGTTGCCGGGCGCGCCGCCGGCGAACGAGGTGACGTTGCCGCGGCCGACGTGCCGCAGCAGGTCCATCACCCAGAGCCGGTCCTGGGCCCCGGCGTAGCCGGCGCCGAACATGGTGCCGGCGCGGGTGGTGCCGGTGACGTGCGGGACGCCGGTGGCCTTGTCCCGCACGATGGTGACGTCCGCGCGCGGCGAGACCGTGCTCTCGACCTGCGCGGCCGGGACGCCGAACGAGGCGTCGTTGTAGAAGTGGGCGATCTGCTCGTCGGTCAGCCCGGCGTAGTTGTAGACCAGGTTCGCGTACTCGTCGAGCTGGTCGCTGGAGTGCGCCGGGCGGGTGCCGAGCGCCTGGTGCGCCAGGATGGCGACCAGCGTGGCGTTGCCGTTCTGCCCGGGGGGCAGGATGTCGGCGCACTGGCCGAGGCAGTAGTCGTTGGCAGCGAACGTCGTGGCGGCGAGCGCCGGTGACGGCGGGGTCACCGTCAGGACGCTCGCGGTCAGGACGGCGGCGGTGAACGCCGCGAGCCGATTACGGAGAACGGGACGGGGCATGGCGATCCTCCGGGGACGCGGAGTCGGGCCGTTCGGTCACGCCCGGCTTCCGGTGCCGACGTCTCGTCCTCCGCGCCCGGGCGTTCCGCCAGGAGGTGAGAGTGACTCATATCTATCCTCGGGCAATGATCGACGTAGGACCGCCACCCGGGATACCCGTCGTTCACCACGCGCCAATGCCGACGTTTCACCGCCTTTCGCCAGCGGCAACGGGTCGGGAGCCTGCGGCGGGTCGCGTGCAGGACCTTGACGGCATCAGAGCCGGTGGTGGGTCAGCGTGCGCGCCTGTTCCTGCCCAGGGATTCCGTACGGCTCATCGGCGCAGCCTGCACCGGCCGACCGCCGACCCGCTGTGACACCAGGTCAGGCTGGACGGGGTCGACCGATCCTCGGGACCAACGACTGTCGTACGAGCCGGGCGTCACCATGCCGCCTGCGGTGGCGGCCGCCACGATGGCCTCCTTCTTCCAGCCCTGCCCGCGCTTGTAAGTTGGGACATCGCCCCTGCCGACCCGCAACTTCGTGACGAGGTAGTCGACCTGCGCGTCGACCGCTCGCGGGGTGAGCGGCATGTCGAGGCGTGTCAGACGCCGGGCGACCTCGGACGACGTCGGTAGCGGGACGTTATGTCCGTACCGCAGGCGTGGCTCGCAGAGGGCGAGCAGCACGGCAAAGTAGACGGTGCTGGTCACCATCGGCCGCATGTCGGTGGTCCAATGCGGGCAGGCGAGAGACTCCCATGACCTGACCGGTCGTGGCCCGGAGACGGCGAATAAGGGCCCGCGGTCGGCGTCGGTCGCGATGTCAGCCAGCTCGAACTCGATGACGGCCCGGACCTGACCTGGCCGGACGACGACGAGGTCAGCGGGTGAACCCCGATCAGACACGATCAAGGTGCAGTTGTCGCTCAGGTTGCCGAGTCGCCAATGATCGTCATACGCCTCCACCCTCCCGACGACCGGAACCTTCGAATTCATGATCCGGATGTCGAAGGGACATTCTTCGCATAGACAGTGGCCGAAGACAGCAGCGTGGTTCGGCTCTAGTCCG
This sequence comes from Micromonospora sp. NBC_00330, assembly GCF_036136635.1. Classification (NCBI taxonomy): domain Bacteria; kingdom Bacillati; phylum Actinomycetota; class Actinomycetes; order Micromonosporales; family Micromonosporaceae; genus Micromonospora; species Micromonospora sp. NBC_00330. The sequence goes on along the minus strand of NZ_CP108012.1, from coordinate 1,215,348 downwards.
ATTCGACCGGTCTGTAGGTGAATCTGGACGTGTGTATCTCCCCCATGCATCTCAGTCAACCCCCCGTATGGCTCGGTTCACCGTAGGCGAATCGAGGCAGTAGTAACATCGTCCCTTCGTACGAACGAGCATTCGCTATGACGTGTTTGCGACACAGCTAGTGAGGGCCGGCCTGACGGAAGGCCACGTCGCTCATATCGACCAGAACCACTCGCCGAGAACGATCAACGCATTACCTTGGTGCATATCAGGGAAATATTCCTGACGCAACCCTGCGACGTCTCGGATTGCCCTTCGCTTGTTTGTCCGCGACCTTCTATCAAGAAGTTCGGCAGGCGAGTTGCGGCCTGCCGATCCGTCCAGCTATCGGGGGAGCGCGTGTCGATGAAACGTAGATCTGTATTGGGCGCCGGAGCGCTGGGAGCGGTCGGGCTGGTCCTGCCGGGCGCGGCAGCCGCGGTCGCGGCGCCGGCCGGGGCGGCAGCGGTGAGCGGGGAGATCGAAGCCGTTCTTCAGGCGTACTTTGGCGAACGCGCCTCCTGGGTGACGGCGGCGCCGGCGAAGAGCGCCGGGCGGACGGCGATCGGCGCGCTGCGACAGTCGGCCGAGGCGACCGCCGACCGGCTCGCCGGTGTCCGCGCCCGGCTCGATTCGCTGCACGGCGGATACCGGCGCGCCACCGCAGCTGTCCACGTCTCCGACCTGGTCGTAGAGGGCGGTCGAGCGACGGCGACGGTGACCGAGCAGACCGACCTGGTGTTCAACGTGCCGGGGAGCTCCGACCGCCAGACCTACTGGGCGGACCATCGGGTGGAACTGCACACGTCGGGTGGCCAGTGGTACGTCGCGGAGGCGGCCTACCAGTGGAGGAACGTCTTCTCCGTGCCGGTCACCCAGTTCGAGGACGAGCTCGATCTGGCGTTCCAGACGGAGAAGGCGAGGTATGCCGAAAAGGCTGCCCGGGGAGGCTCGCCCGCCGCAAACCGCCAACCTTCGTCGACCGCCGTCACGTCGACGTTGCCGCGCGAGCGCTCGTCGGACGCCGTCGCGCTGGCCTACAACTACACCGCGATGGTCAACTACGCCAGGAGTTGGGCGCAGGGCCGCAACCCTGCCTATCCCAGCTATTCCGACGACTGCACGAGCTTCATCTCGCAGTCCATGAAGGCGGGCGGTTGGGCGACGGTCGGTTCGTACCCGCTGAGCAGCCGGAGCAGCAATTCGAACTGGTGGAACGGATCGTATTCCAGCACCTCCAGCTACACCTGGGGAGGAGCCGAAAACTGGTACTGGTTCGCGCGGAATTCCGGCCGCGCCAGGAGCATCGGCGTCTATCAGATGCTGGGCGGCGATGTCCTCCAGTACGATTTCGACTTCGACAACAACATCAGTCATACGCAGATCTGCACCGGCACAAATTCCGCTGGCCCGCTCATGACGCAGCACGGGTCCGACTACCGAGACAAGCCGTTGAATGAAATTCTTTCCAATCCGACCAACGCCAACGCCTGGAAGTATGCTCATCGGACATGAGACGGAAAACGTGGATCATTGTGGGTGGCGTCGTCGCGGCATGCCTCGTGATCGGGACGGTTCTACTCCTTGGTCTCGCCGCTCCGGGTGGCGCAGCCTCGCCTGAGGCGGCCGTGGCTGACTACGTCACCGCACTCCACGACCGCAATCGCGAAAAGCTCGCCGACATCGCCGATCCTGATACTGACTCGTCCGCTGAAATCAGCCGGCGGATCACCGAACTCGGTGGCGGTCGTCTCGTCGTGTCGGACCGCCGGTTCGACACGACGGCGTCCGATGCCGAGGTTCGCGCGACCCTCTCAGGACAGTTGAACGGGTCGCCGTACTCCGACGTCATCTGGCTGCGTCGCATCGACGATGCCTGGTTCGTCGCACTGGGACCCCACCAGAACTCGACTCCGAAAGGCGCGTCATGAGAGGGATAAAGTGTGCACTCGTGGCCGGGACGATGGTCGCATGGCTGCTCGCAGTGCCCGGGCTGGCCCAGGCGGCCCCCGTTGACGAACCCGCGGCACCGGCCCTGACTGTGGAACAGACTCCGGTCACGGTCCGGACCGTGGTTTCCACACCAGAATCGATCACGGTTGAGGAGTTCCTGAAGCGCCGAGCCGCCTCGGCGCGGGCGCTTCCGATCGCGGACCCACTCGCCCTGGCCGCATCGAGCTGCAGCAGTTACAGCGTCACCCGGCTAGCCGAAAACGCGTTCGGCGGTGACCTCTACAAGCTCACGCTACGGGTCGACTGGTGCTACAACGGTTCCTCGGTCTGGGGAGCCAGCGGTGGCTGGAGCTACGCCACCGGTTACGGCTGGTCGTTTGACAAGTGGACCAACTCCCCCAATACCTACTATGTCGGCAACACCGAGGCGCACACGGTGGGTCAAGCGAAGTTCTGTATCAGTTGGTGCGCCGGCACCGGCCACCTCGGTCACGATGTCTACGGTAACCGGAGCGGAGGCACCGGCTACCGCAACATTTGAGTTCAGGCCCTGATCCCCCCGGGACACGAGTTCCGGGGGGACGGCCGTTTGCAGCCGCCGCCCGCTGCCAACGCCGAGCCGACCCCCTCGCACCAGGGTCGGTGTCGGACGCGATTGACGACAACCTGGACGAGGTCTCTTTGTCAGACAGCGGACCGGGAGCGCTGTCAGTCACGCGAGGCGGCTTCCGACAGACCACTGCGGAGGCTTTCCAACTCGGCGAGGTACATCGCCTGCATGCGGTCGTAGTGCCGGACCAGCAGCGTGACCTCCTCGACGCTGTAGCCCTCGATGAGTTGCTCCGCCCGCTCGGCGAACCGCTCGTACGGTCGCTCCAGCTCGGCCGTCCGCTCCGGCCGCAGGGCGACGATCAACCGCCGCCGGTCCGCCGGATCGCGCTCGGCCGTCACGTAGCCCGCCTGCTGGAGCCGGCGGAGCATGCTGGTCACCGCCCCGGTGGTGAGGTTGGTCCGCTCGGCGACCTGCCCCGCGCTGGCGGACCCGACGTCCGCCAGGTAGTCCAGGCACTCCAGGTCGCTCACTGTGAGACCCAGCCGCTCCGCGATGGCGTACCGGAACACCATGGACAGCCGCGACGTCTCCCGTCCGGCGCGCATGAGGTCGTCGATCGCTGACGCACGGGCCGGCTGGTGGGACATGCCCGCAATCATCCCTCCGGGACGGTGACCCGGTGCAACCGAGGTAGCACGCGGGTCAGCACCCAGTGGGGTGCGGCCGCTCCCCCGGTGAGGCGGCGCATCAGCCTGGCGGCGGTGTCGACGGCGCGGAAGGCGTAGGGCACCATCTCGTCCTGGTAGCTGGCGATCGCCTCCTCCACCGGCGTGCCGCTGGCCCGGGCCTCGACCAGCCTGTGGCCGAGCAGGGCAGCGTCGCGCAGCGCGGTGTTGCCGCCGTGAGCGCCGAACGGCGGCATGACGTGCACGGCGTCACCCATCATCGTCGCCCGGGGCACCGCCCACCGGCGCGGACGCCGGCCGGTGGCGAAGAGGTTGAGCACCGTCGCGTCCAACTCGGCCGTGCCGACCAGCCGCCGGATGACCGGGTGGAAGTCCATGCTCATCCCGGAGGCCAGTCTCCACAGCGCCAGCAGGTCGCCCCGGATGCCCATGGGCACCTCCTCCTGCCGAAGCAGCAGTCCCCACATGACGTAGTCCTCACCGGTGGGCGCATAACTGCCCGGGGCCAGGCGCGCGAACGCCTCCGGCGGGCTCTCGCCGAACCGCATGGAGGTGAAGAAGAAGGCGCGGCCCGGCCGGTCGGCGATGGCCAGGACCCCGCTGGTGCGCAGCGCGTCCGGAATGACACTTTCGCCGTTGCGCCGCAGGGGTGACCGGCCGTAGATGCCCGCCATCGGGGTGTTCGCCGGGTCCGCGTCCGGCATGATCTGCGCGCGCAGCGCCGAGCCGACGCCGTCCGCGCCCACGACGACGGTTGCCGCGGCGACCCCGCCGTCGGAGAACCGCAGCCGCGGCCGTGTCGGGTCGCCGCTGTCCACCGCGACGGCGTGCTTGCCGTAGTGGATGCGCCCGTTCAGCCCGGACTGAAGGATCGACCGCAGGGTCAGCCGGTCGACCTGGCGGGTCGCGTGCGGCTCGTCCTTGAAGGTGATGGCGAACGCGTCCCGCAGCCGGCTGTCGGTGAAGCGTAGGTGCCCACCGGGTTCGTCGCCGGTGGTCAGCGCCAGGTTGTACAGCGAGCGCGGCAGGCTCTCGCGCAGCGCCTCGATGCCGTACCGGTCGAGAATGATCCGGTAGCCCTGCCGCCGGACGAAGGGGCCCGGGTCCCGCTCGTAGACGTGCACGTCGATGCCGGCGCGCGTCAGGTACTGGGCGAGGCAGAGACCGGAGAGACCGGCGCCGGCGATCGCCACCGAGAAGTCCATCGATGTGTCCACGGGATTATCTTAATGACTAAGATGATTTGGGCAAGACCGCCAGCCGTGACGATGGCTGAACCGGCCAGGTTGGTCGATTAGTGTCGATGCATGACGCCAGTCCTTGCCGCCAGCGCCTTCGACTCGCTGCGCCTCGACGCCGTGCCCGACCAGGAGGCGCTGCGCCGGGCCTACGAACTCCCCAGCGACGCGGCCGTGCGGAAGCAGATGACCGAACTCACCGAGCAGACCCGGCGGTTGATCGGCTGTTCGTCGCTGGTCCTGGTCGCCACAGTGGACGCCACTGGCAACTGCGACGTCTCCCCGCGCGGCGGCCCGGCCGGCTTCGTCGCCGTCCTGGACGCACGAACGGTGGCAATACCGGACGCCACCGGCAACAAGCGTCTGGACAGCCTGCAGAACGTCGTCGCCACCGGGCGGGCCGGGCTGCTGTTCATCGTCCCAGGGCGTACCACGACGCTCAGGGTGAACGGCCGGGCCTGCGTCTCCACTCGCCCCGAGCTGCTGTCGCAGCTGACCGCCGTGGGCAAGCCACCGGCCAGTGCCCTGGTGCTGGGAATCGATGAGGTCTACCCGCACTGCCCCAAGGCGCTGCTGCGCAGCGGTGCCTGGAAGCCCGAGCAGTGGCTGCCGGCGGACGCCCAGCCGACCTCGGCCGAGGTGACGCTGGCCCAGCTACGAATGCCCGAGCTGACGATCGCCGACATCGAGAAGGCCGAGGCAGATTCGCTGAAGTACCGATACGAGTGACAGACATTGCTGAGTTTCGATGAGTTTGGGTCTGTGTCTGGTGGGTTTCCGTGGGACTGCTCTAACCTCAGGACATGGTCTCGCGTCGATCTCTTTTGCGGGCGGTCCCGCTTGCGGCCGCTGCCCTCACCGCCGCCCCAGGTGATCTCCGTTGGCCCGGCACGCCGTCCACCGCGACGAATGCGACCCGCGTACCAGCCGACCCGGCCACGATGCAGGCCGCCGCTACCGCCGTTAGCAGCTTCACGGCCGACCTCTACCGCACGGTGGCGGCGACCCGGGCAGGCGGCAATGTGGTGTGCGCGCCGTACTCGGTCGGGCTCGCTCTCGCGATGACCAGGGCGGGCGCCGGCTCGACCACGGCGGACGAGATGGACACGGTGCTCCACGCGCCGCATCCGCGCCCCCGCGCGCTGGACAGCGGGCTCAACACCGTCGAGCAGACGCTCGCCGGCCGGTACCAGGACGGCGACGGGGTCAAGCGGCCTCGGCTGACCACTGCCAACGCGCTGTGGACACGACTCGATCTGTGTCTGCGACCCCGGTTCCGGCACGTCCTGGCGGGCTACTACGGCGCCACGCCGCGACCTGTCGACTTCCGCGGCGCGCCGGAGGCGGCCCGTCAGGAGATCAACACCTGGGTGTCCGATCGGACCAACGCGAAGATCCCGGAGCTGTTGCAGTCCGACGCCGTGAGCCCCGCCACCAGCCTGATTCTGACCAACGCGATCTACCTCAAGGCGGCCTGGAAGTACCCGTTCACCCTGGCGGCCACGACGGTGGGACCGTTCACAAGGGATGACGGGACCGTTGTCGACGTCCCGATCATGCGCGGACCGTTCGACAGGATGGGCTACCTCGAGGGCGACGGTTGGCGCGCCGTCGACGTGCCGTACGCGGGCGACGGGCTCGCCATGGCCATCGTCATGCCCACCCGGGACGATCTCGCCGCGGTCGAGGCGAGCCTCGATGCGGCCTGGCTGGGCGCGTTGCTGACCGGGTTCCAGATCACCGATGTCGAACTGCGTCTGCCCCGGTGGACGTTCCGCCTGCCGGCCGAGCTGGGTGCCGCGCTGAGCAGCCTCGGCATGCCCACGGCGTTCACGTCACAGGCCGACTTCGCCGGCATGAGCACCGAACCGGTCCTGTGTATCGACGACGTGGTGCACGAGACGTTCATCGCCGTGGACGAGAAGGGCACCGAGGCCGCAGCCGCGTCGGCCGTCATCGTCCGACCGCCGTCGATCCCGCAAGGGCCGCAATTCTTCGTCAACCGGCCATTCCTGTACGTCATCCATGACCGGCTCACCGGGGTACCGCTGTTCCTCGGCCGGGTCCACGACCCGCTGGTCACCGGCCCAGCCTGACCGGACGGGACCAGGCGACAGCATCGGCCGATTCGGACCACGAGCCGGGTATGAGCGTGCCCGCTCGACGACAGCCGACGCCCCAGATTCGGAGTACGTCAGGATGCAGGTCCAGCGCTGCATGGCGGGGACGTCCACCTGAACGGCGGACGGTTGGGGTTCCGGGTGGGGAGACTGGACCAGTGGGTATTGCGTGGCGTGAGTCGCCGGAGAAACTGGCCGGGCTGCTACGCCGTCACGGCCTGGCTCCGGATCGGGTGGACAACGTCGACGCGGCGTGGAAGGCGTTCCGCGAGTTTCTTGCCCAGCCGGTCGACGGTCTGGAGCCAGGGCTCGACAGCGACGCCGACGGCTTCATCGTCGAGTGGGGCCGGTACAGCTGGCACGACCGCCTTCCCAGCCTGAGCTTCACCCGACAGTTCGCCGTCGACGTGCGGGGGACCTGGGCCCAGACCGACTGGTACCAACCGGAAATCTGGCAGGTGAGCCTGGACCTGGTCTTCCCGAACGCACCCGCGCTCGCCGATCTCGACCGGCTCAACGTCCAGGGCACCGGGTTCGACTTCAGTCCGCCGGGACCGGAGCGAGACCACGCGATCGGCGAAGCGGAGTGGAAGGTGCGGCACCACCCCACATTGCAGGCACTGTGGGCGAGCATCCCCACGCACAGCGCCCTCACGCTGGACCGCGCCGACTGAGCACCCGAACACCCCAGAGGCACCCGGACAACGGGCGCGGGTGGAACACAGCTGACAGGTGCGCGACGTCAAGTGGCCCCGAGCAAGTCCCACCGGTTGCCGGCGATGTCGAGGAAGACCGCGACCCGGCCATAGGGCTCGGTCCGCGGCTCCCGGACGAAGGTGACATCGGACTCGACCATCCGTCGATAAGCGGCGTCGAAGTCATCGACGCGGAAGAAGAAGCCGACTCGGCCGGCTACCTGGTCGCCGATTGCGGCGCGTTGGTGTTCCCCGTCGGCGCGAGCGAGCAGGATCCCGGTCTGGGCGCCCGGCGGCCGAACAACCACCCACCGCTTGACTCGACCATCGTTGGTCAGTGATGGGGAGTCCTCGATGAGGTCGAAACCGAGTACGTCGGTGAAGAACGCGATCGCGGGGTCGTACTCGTCGACAATCAGGGCAACTAAGTCGATCTGCACCACGGCAGCGTACCGGGGACCGGGTCCTGCTGGCCTACTCCCCGGTCCTGGGTCCGCACCGTTCCACCTTCGGATCGTCGGCTACTCCATCAACGCCCGCTTGAAGGCAGCCGGGCCTTGGCCGATCACGGTCGCCGCTGAGCGCGGCGAGGAACTGGTCGACGTGCTTCGCCGGCTCGTCCCGGACCACCGGGAGTTGCTGCTGGCCGACGAAGTCGAGCTACGGCGGCGCATCCCGGCCGACATTCCGGAGATCATTCGCCTGGATCAGTGGCCTGCCGGTCGCAACCACCCCACTCCCCGCCGGGTACGACCGATGGGCCGATCTGAGGGCCGTCGGGAGCACTGCTGATTCCGACGGCCTCTGGTGGCCCCGCCGCGACGGCCCATTGTGGCCCGACCGCGGGCGCATTCAGTTCCGTGCCAGGTCGCGCAATGTGAGGGCGGCTGCCCTCTGAGATCTCGTCCCCGCAGCCTTGGCGGACGCTCTGTGTCACGAATGCGGTTGCAGCCCCCCGTAAGATTCCGCTCATGAGTTGCTTCGCCGCTTGGCGTACCCGCCACTGAGGGTCGGCTCGCCGCCGTTCCGGCCGCCGGCTGGCCATCTGATGCCCGATGTGTTGGCTGTCAGAACCTCAGCTCGAGAGGCACACTCACATGCGTATCCGCTCGTTTCTTCAGCATGACCTGGCCCCGCTCACCGAACTGACCATCGAGACGTTCGGACCGTTCTACGAAGACTCCTTCCGCCCTCTCGTGGGCGAGGTCGTCTTCGCCAACCAGCACGGCAGGTGGCGCGACGACTACGTCAAGCAGGTTGCCGAACTCCACGATCCCGCCGAGCACCGGTACGTCGCGGTCGCCGAGATCAATGGCGCCATCGCCGGCTACGTGGCCTGGGTAGTAGAACCCGAGCACCGAAATGCCAGCGTCACCATCCTCGCCGTGTCCGCGGAGCACCGCCGGCTCGGCGCGGGCACCGTGCTGTGCGAGCATGCGTTCGCCGCGATGCGGGAACTCGGTGCCGAGGTCGTCACGATCGGCACGGGCGGGGACGGATTCCACGCGCCCGCCCGAGCCCTGTACGAAGCACTGGGCTGTACGCCGCTGCCGGTCGCCGTCTACTACCGGCAACTCTGATCAGATCCGGGGCGGGCTGCGGCGACGCAGCCCGCCCCGGTCACAGCGTCTTCCATTCGGACAGCGCCTGCCCAACACCGGCCAGCCCGCCCAGATCGGTCAACGCCGCACCCGATAGCGCAGGTGAAGCACCCGGTTGCCCTGAACCACCACGTCAGGATCCTCCAACAGGTGCTGCGCGTGCACCGACCCGAAGTAGCGCTTGCCGGACCCGAACACCACGGGTACGACGTCCATGCGCACCTCGTCGACCAGGCCCGCGGCAAGCACCTGGCCGCCGACGTCGCCAGCGGCGACCTCGACGATGCGGTCACCAGCGAGTTCCTGCGCCTTGGCCACTGCTGCCTTGACGCCGTCGACGAAGTGAAACGGCGCCTCGGGGTCCCAGCCCTCGGGCTTCGGCCGGTGCGTCACGACGACCACGTGGTCGATCCCGCTCGGCGGCTTCCCGTCCCAGCCGTCCGTCAGGTCGAAGACGCGGCGGCCGGCGATCGTCACCCCGATCTGGTCCCAGTACGGCCGGGTGTGGTCGTAGGACGCTTGTGACACCTTCAACACGCCACTGTCGTCCAGCGGGACGTCACCGCTGGTCAACCAGTCGAACAGCGGGCCGGGCTGGTCGTTCTCGTCCGCGATGAAGCCGTCCAGCGACACCGAGCCGTACAGGACTACTTCGCCCATGGGCGCGCTCCTCTGCTTGGGGATGCCCTCAGGTTAGAGTTTCGCGGGCTGTCGCTCTTGTAAGGAATCAATCGGTCGGTAGCGGCCAGCCGTCCAGCACGTGGCCGGGGTGTTCGCGCAGGAACCGCCGCCTGACCTCGACGTACCGGGTCGGTGTGAGCCCGGTGAAGGCCCGGAACTCGTGGCCGAAGTGGGCCTGGTCGAAGTAGCCGGCACCACCGGCGAGGTCGGCCCAGTCGATCGGTTCGGCCGGGTTGATCGAGAGCACGGTGGCGGCGAAGCGGTAGGTGCGGGCAAACCGCTTCGGCGTGACGCCGATGAGTTCCTTGAACCGCTGTGCCAGGTGGGTGCTGCTGACACCGGCGGAAACCCTCAGGTCGTCGATCGCCACCGCCCCGCTGGTGGCGGCGATGATGCGGCTCGTGTGGCGGACCAACCCCAGGCCAGCCGCCTCGCCCAGCCGTCGCGTCAGCTCCTCCTCGAGCAGCGTCAGCATCTCGTGAGGTCCCTCGGCCGTGGCCAGCCGGTCTCGCAGCTCAGCAGTGGCGGGCCGGCCCCACACCTGCTCAATCGTCGCCGGCCGGTCACACAGCTCCGCTGCGGGCATCGGCAGGAACGGTGCCATCCCCCACGGCTTGAAGTGCACGCCCACGGACCGGGTCCGGAGTGGGTAGCCGAACTCGAACGCGCGGGTGGGCGTGGTGACCACGCAGCCGTCGACGAACTCGGCCGTCTCGATGTCGGAGCCGGCACGAATGCGAAACGGTGCCCCGAGGTTGACGACGAGGAACGCCGCCGGACTTGCCGGCAGCGTCAGCCGGGCGTACGGCGGCGCACCCTCCAGGTAGTAAAGGTCGTCGATCAGCCCGTCCAGCGGCGGTCGCGGCAGTCTGGACACGTACTCCACGCCGACAGTATCGCCGACGTGCCCCCGGGAAACCTGGGTCACCACCAGTCGAAGTAGCGGCCTGCGTGGAAGATCCCCACGCCGATGGCGGCGACGATGCCGACCACGAGCACGACCGGAGCGATCACCACGCTGCCGGCCGCGATGCCGATGGCACCCGCGGCGATGGCCAGACCTGCCCCGATGCCGACGCCGCCGGCCACCACCCCGGGCGTGTCGCCGGCCTCGGCGGCCCGGTTCATGCTGACGTACGAGACGGCGGCCAGACCGATGCCACCGATCACCAGTCCGGCGGTCATCGCGCTGACGGTGGCGACAGTGGCACCGGGCACGGCGATGGCGTACAGCTCGAGGCCACCGCCGACCGCGCCGAGCGCGTCACCGACGCCCATCTCCCAGTCGCCGTGCTGGTAGTCGCCCCACAGGGCGAACGCCGACAGGCCGAAGCCGGCGATACCGAGCCCCTTGCCGAGCATGCCGGTCCGGCCGGGTAGTCCGCGCACGTGCTCCGGCGCCGTGGCACTGGCCGGAATGTCCCGCCCGCGTCCCGGGTTGGTCGCCGTGCGGATCGCGTTTCCGGCGCTGGCCGGCGCGTCGGTCTCGGTGATGATGACGGCCTGGGATCGCTTGCCGGCCATGGTGCCGGTCGGGTTGGCCTGGATCGCGGCGTCGGCGTCCCGGGTCGCCTCCCGGGCGATGTCACCGGCCTTGCCGTACCGGTCGGTCGTCTTGATCTGCTTGACCGTGGTGCTGGTTTCCAGGTCGTACTTCGCTGTGTTGTCGCGCCACGGCATGCCGTACAGCCATTCGAGGATGTTGCCGCGGAACGTTCCCCGGCCGCCCTTGAACTTGAAGTTCCAGATGAACTTCTCGGCGGCGGGCGCGGTGTGCGCGGCGGCCCCGCCGACGGCGCCGGGTGCGGCCGGCGCCTTGCCGGCGGAGTCGGCCGGCGGCGCGGCTGGCGGCGGTTCGGGTGGCGGGGCCGGCGCGGGTGGCGGCGGCTCGGCCGGTGGCGGCTCCGGTGGCGGCGGAGGCGGCGCCGGTTTCGGCTTGGGTGGTGCCGGAGGCGGCAGTACGGCGTGCAGCACCCAGGTGCCGCCCGGGTGCTCGGACCAGTTGCCTCCCTCCAGGTTGAGGGTGACGTTGGCCTGGTAGTAGATGACCGAGTTCTTGTTGTTGATCCGTGGGTCGAGTGTCGCGCCGTGGCTGCTGAGATAGCGGCGGAAGTCCTCCACCGTGGGGTTCTCGGACCCGGTGAAGTGGGACTCCGTGATGGAGATGTCGTGGGTTTCCGGCCCCTTGACGGTGGTGGGCTTGAACCCGGACGGGTCGACCATTCCCACCGGATTGTTGCGGCAGTACCGGAACAGGTTGCCCCCGTCGGCGAAGCCGCCCGGGTCGCTGCTCGCCCACCTGCCCAGCCACGGCACGTAGTACCGGGCCCCGGCGTAGCAGAAGCCGGTCTCGTCGTCCACCTCGTGGCCGCCGAAGCGGTACCGCTTCAGGCTGAGGTCGGCGCCCGGCCGGCCGTACCGGTACGCGGTAGTGCCGTACGGGTGGTACTCCTCGTAGGAGATCAGCACCCCGGTCGCGTCGGTCTCCAGCATGGCCGAGCCGACGTGGTTGGTGAGCTGGTAACGGATCAGCGGAACGCCGAGCGGGTTGGCCGGGTCGAAGCCGCCGACGTCGACGGTCTTGACGTCCACCTGGGCGACCGGGCCGGTGTCGTCGGCGATCGTGGTGCTCCACCGTTCGTGCTGGAGGGTGCCGGTGACCCGGTTGCGCCGCCGGAACACGGTGACCGCGCCCAGGAAGATCCATTCAAGTTGGACGCTGCCCGGCCGGTCCACGACCTTGCGCAGCCGCTGCCCGCTCGCGGCGTAGACGAATCGGGCTTCGCCACCGCCGCCGAGGTCGACCCGGCGGAGTTGGTCGTGGACGTTCCACTCCAGGGTCGGCAGGTGCGGCATGACGGTCAGGTTGCCGACGGCGTCGTGCGCGTACAGGGCCGAGTAGGGGCCGCCGTCGGCGTCGCCGGGAAGGCTCGTGGCGGCCAGCCGGTTCGTGGCGTCGGCCGGGTCGTCCTGGTACGCGTACCGGTGGTGCCGGGTCCAGCCGGCACCCACCCCGGCCTGCGTCCGGAACCGGTGCCGGAGCACTGTGAGGTTGCCCAGCGGGTCGTACTCGTACTCCTCGGTGTAGGCACGTACCGCGCCGGGATCGGTGAGGCTTCCGGCCGGCGGCACGTCGGTCCGGTCGCGGATCGCGTCGTTCGGCGCCCCGGCCAGTTCCCGCCCACTCGCCCGGACCAACTGGTAGAGCGGGTCGTACGCGTAGTCGCTGGCGGCCGGCACCGCCGCGTTGCCGAAGAAGGTGGGCGCGCCCGGCTCGGCCACCCGGGTGAGGTTGCCCACCGGGTCGTAGGTGTAGCGCAGGTCGCGCACCCCGGCGGTGAGCAGACGTTCCAACCGGAACGTCGTCGGGTCGTAGAAGTACTCGGTGACCAGCCCGTTGCCGTGCCGGGCGAACCGCCGCCGGCCCAGCGCGTCGTAGTCCTGCTCGGACAGGAACTCCACCTCAGCGCCCTGGCCGCGCAGCCGGGCGGTGAGCCGGCCCAGCATGCCGCCCTCGAGGTAGGTCGGTCGTAGCTCGGTGGCGTCGGGCAGGGTGACCACTGTCGGGCGGTTCACCGCGTCGTACTCGGCGGCGGTGCCGAAGACCTCGCTCTCCAGCAGTGGCGCCGCGGCGGCCAGCAGCGCCGCGTGGTCGGGCGCGGCGGCCACCGGCGACCAGTCCGGGCCGTCGACGTGGTCGGTGGCGAGTCTCCGTTCGGCGCGGCGCGGGTTGCCCTTGAAGTCCACCTCGGGCACCCGCACCTGGCCCGCCGGGTCGAACACCAGGTACGGCACGCCGTGCAGGCCCAGCGTCGCCGCGTCCGGATGGCGGTCGCCGAAGACCACGTACTGCACGCAGCGCTCCGCGCCGGCGGACTCGCTGACGTAGAGGCCGACGGGCCGGTGCAGGGCGTCGTACGTGGTGCGGAAGGTTCGGCCGTGTTCGTCCCAGATCCGGCGCACCCCGCCGAGAACGTCCTGGAACACCCACCGCTCGCCCTTCTCCGCGCTCCACGAGCGCACCCCCGCGCCGTGCATGGCGGTGGTCGCGTTGGCGATGTGCCGGCCCAGCGCGTCGTACCCGTCCGAGGACCGGCCGGTGAGGTCTCCCCTGGTGCGTACACCGAACCGCTGGCCGGCGCCCCGGTCGGCCACCGTGTAGACGGCCCGGCCGAGGCTGTCGAAGTGGATCACGGAGGGCGTGTCGGCGTGCGTGGCGGCGAGCCACGCGGCGCGGGTGGCCGGGTCGGCCGGTTCCGGATCGGACACGGCAGGGCTGCCCCGCTCGGCGTACCACTGGCTGTCGAGCACCGTGTCGTTGGCGTCGAACAACCGGTGCGACCAGGCAGTGGACTCGACCCGACTGAGGGTGCCGTCCGGATACCGGGTCAGCACGGCCCGGCCCAGCGGGTCGTAGTACCGAATCGCGGTGGCGCCGATCTCGCGCAGCGCCGCCGCGTCCTCGTACTCGTGGGTGGTGCTGAAGTAGGGCTGGTACCGCTTCACCGGGTTGCCCTTGTTGTTGACCACCGTGCGCCCGGTGCCGACCCAGCGCGGGTCGGCGTCGACCTCGACGGCCACCCCGTCCTCACCCACCTCCAGGGCCCTGCCCGGATGCACCCGCGACTTGGTGATCGCCACACCACCGGTGCCGGTGCTGTACTCGTAGCTCTCCAGCCAGCGCGTGTTGGTCGGGCCGTGCCGTTCCCGGTGCCGGCCCCGGCTGTACGCGGGCTGGCCGTTGACCACCCAGTTGAACGGGTCGTAGGTGAACGTCAACGTCGGATCGTCGAGCGTGTCGCCGTCCCCGGCGCCGGGCCGGCCGAGCAGCGCCGAGGCCACCACCCTGCCCAACTCGTCGTAACGCACCGCGCGGCGCTGCCCGTTCGGGTCGGTGACGAGGCTCGGGCCGAGCACCCGGTAGTCGTTGACCGCCGTGGTGACCGACCAGGCCGCCTGGTCGATGGTCACCCGCTCGGTGAGCAGGTGGTAGTCGTCGAAGGTGACCGCCGTCGCCATCCCCAGCGCGTCCCGGGCCCCGTTGGACACGTAGAAGTGGGCGGCCGGATCGGCTGGATAGCGCAGCTCGCCGGAGGGGATCCACCAGTCCGGGCCGCCGTCGAGGTGCACGTAGCCGGCGGCGGCCAGGTCCGCGTCGGTCACCGCAGTGCCGTAGCCGGCGGCCAACACGGCCGGGGTGAAGGCAAGGTGGTACGTCTGGTGCCCCAGCCCCAGGCTGTCCCACTGACCGGCCGGCAGCGGCGTCAGCGCGTTGTCCCGGAACCGCACCTGCGACCGGGACAGCAACCGCCGCTGCGCGCTGACCTCGTCGGCCACCACCTCGTACCCGATCGGGGTGGCCGCGGCGAACCCGGCGAGCAGTTCGGCGCGGGTGAACAGCGGGCCGGCCGGGGCCAGCCCGGTCAGTTCGTGCCCGAGGGCCTCGTACGCGGCGCGGATCCGGTACGCCGGCACCGGCAGCGTCTCGTCGATGTCCGGGGTGTACCACTGCTCGCCGTACGTGACGTGACGGCGCCGCTGTTCGGCGGTCACCTCGGCGGGCAGCTCCGGATCGGGTGTGGTGCGGCCGTAGACCACCGCGGCGGCCTGGACGACGGTGCCGTACGGGCCGAGGACCAGGTTGAGCCGGTGGCTGATCCGGGGCTCGTCCGGCTGCCGGTCGTAGGAGAGGCTGACCGCCTCCCGCTCGACGGCGACGAACACCCGCGCGTCCAGCCGCTGCACCTGGTACGTCTGCTCGACCACCCCGTACGGGTGCTCCTGCGCGGCGCTGCCGTCGTACGAGTACACCTCCTGCCGAAGCGGCAGGCCGCGCAACGCCCGCCGGCTCTCTCGCAGCTCGGTGGCGGAGACTCCGGCCGGCAGCTCCGCGGTGGGCAGGTGCCGGCCGGCGTACCACTCGGCGGAAAGGTCGACAGGCGCGCCGGTGTGGTACCAGGTCTTCGTGGTGACCGGTGGCTGGAACAGCTCGGGCGAGGTGTCCTGGTTCCCGTCGACCGCCTCGACGCCCAACACGTGGTCCACGAACGACTCGCCGTCGATCTGCTCGACCATGCCGAAACCGGCGAACTCCCGCTCGACGCCGTCGTAGTGCCCGTGGTGGTAGCGGTAGCCGGTGACCAGCCGGGTCCCGGTGATCCGGTCCACCTGTTCCACCCGCTCGACGACCTGCACCGGAAACGGCAGCCCGGTAGCCCACGGCTGGCCGGCTCGCCGGTCGGCGAGCTGGAAGGCGGTGGAAGCGGCGTACCGGATGGTGGTCTCGCCGCCCAGGTTGTTCACCACCCGGGTGAGCAGGTGCGGCTTGCCGTCGGCGGCCAGGTTCAGGTAGCGCACCGGGCCGGCGGCGTCGCCGGGCAGCGGCGACGACCACACCAGGCAGCCGGTGCCCGTGCCCAGCAGGTCGGTCACTGTCACAGTCGAATCGGGTGTGACATGCGGCAGGTCGGGCAGCTCGGCGGGGGCCGACCAGCCGTTGCCGGACTGGTTGTACCAGAGCCGGATCTCGCGCCGGCCCAGGTAGCACAGGTCCATCGCCCCGGTGCCGTCCACGTCGGTGAGGAGCACCCGGGCCGGGTCGAACTCGTCCAGCCCGGTGAACCACGGCGCGTCGTCCATCTCGACAGTGGCGCCGAATCGTCCGTAGCCGACGTTGGGCCAGTAGCAGACGGAACCGTCGCGGACCCGGACCAGGTCGGTGAGCCCGTCGCCGGACATGTCGGCGAGGAAGATGCTCTGCCGGTCGTCGGAGCGCAGCAGCCGCGGCCCACGGTCCTCGTCGGCGGGCCAGAGCACGGGCCGCGCCGGGCCGTACCCCGCCTCGGCCAGCGACTCGTGCCAGGCCAGCACTGTGTCACCGGCGATCAGCAGGTCGGCACGGCCGTCTCCGGTGAGGTCCAGCAGCAGCAGGTCGGGGCTGGCCCAGTCGAGGGCGGGCAGCTCGCTGAACGGCTGGAAGCCGGACCAGCCGCCGTCGTCGGTGCGGCGGACGAAACCGGCCGGTACGGTGCCGAGCTGGACCAGCTCGATCCGCCCGTCACCGTTCACGTCGACCAGTTGTTGGCGTCCGCCGGCCAGGTCGGTCAGGGACGGCACTGTGGGCAGCGCGGCGACCGGGCCGATCCGGCCGGCACCGAGGTTCGGCCGGTAGTAGAGGGCACCCTCGTGCCCGGTCAGCACCCCGGCGAGCCCTTCCCCGTCCAGGTCCACCCACAGCTCGGTCCGCCCGTCCACGCCGGCCGGCAGGTTCTCCAGGCTGCCGCGCTCCAGTTCCCGGGTCGTCGCTGCGATGGTTGCCGGTGTGTATTCGAAGGTCACCGGGGGCAGTGCGGCGCTGGTGTGCCCGCCGCCGGCGGCCGGGGCGTAGCCGCGCTGGGTCGCCTCGACCAGTGTCGACAGCACCGGCCCGGTGGCGTATTCCAGCTCCACCGCGCGAACCAGGCAGTTCGCGCCCACCTCCGGCTCGTCCGGGAAGTGATGGAACATCAGGATCCGGCGGCACAGCCGGTACGTGCGGACCTCGAATCCCGCGCGGTAGGTGGAGAACGGGTCCGGCCGGCAGGTCCAGTCTCCGGTGTCAACAGGAAGCGGGGTGTCCGGGTGGTGCTCGCCGTAGTCGAGCACCACCTCGAACAGCCAGCCGGCGTCGGCGATCTGGGTCGGCGTCAGGTCCACCGGGCGTCGGCCGTCGGGGTCGAGCAGCGGCACCGTGTTGCCGTACCGCACCGACTTCAGGTAGCGGTTGACGTTCCGGTCGGCGCGGTGCCGCTCGTGCGGCCGGTCCAGGTCCAGGCCGGCGGTGTCCTCGGCCTTGTACGTGTAGCTGACCGCGTTGCCCCGATCGTCGCGGGTCTCGCAGAGCAGCCAGGTGTGCACCCGCCCGCCCAGCCCGATGCGGGAGCCGCCGTCGCGGCCATACACGGCCAGCAGGTTCGACCCGGACAGGGTGCGCCAATGCACGTCACCATCGGAGTCCCGGGTCCACCGCTCGATGCGGGCGAACGCCCCCTCGGTCCGTGGCCGGAACCGCTGCACCGTGTGCCCGGCGACCGGAGTGCCGCCAGGCACCGGGATCAGGTCGTCCTCCCCGGACAGCAGGAAGGTGTCGGTGTCGTCGTAGCGGGGCAGACCGCGGTCGGTGCGCCGGCTGATCGCCGGCACGGGCATCTGCCAGCCGAGGCCGAACGGGCCGTTCCCGGCACCCGAGTCGTAGCTGAGTGTCAGGTCGGGTTGGAACCCGGACCGGCCGCCGCTGACCGGGATGGGAACGGACATGCCGCCGGTCCCGGTGACCGGGTGGGCGGCGAACGTCTCGCCGATGGCCCGGATCGCGCCGCCGCCGGTGGGCAGGCTGATCGCCGGTCCGCCGAGTCCCGGCCCGGTCGCGCCCCGACCGGCCGGCGGCGAACCGGCGCCGGTCGCGTCGGTCGGCGGCCCGCCCGGTCCGAATGCCCCACCCGCTCCCCCGGAAGCGCCGGCGCCGGTCGGATCGGCGGAGCCGCGCCACCGGGAGCCGGGCGCCGGCCCCCACGATCCGCCGCCGACCGGGTAGCTGGTCGTCACCGCGCCCCCTCAGCCGTCGAGCCGGTAGTGCAGCAGGACGACCAGGTCGGTCAGGCCGTCCGGGTCGGCCGCCAGCGTGACCGGGGTGCCGAGAACAAGCGGATCGGACTGCCCCACGCACTGCCGCAGGTCGGCGTCCCGGTTCAACGTCACCGGATCACCGGCCACCGTGAGGTCGTACGTCCCGGGATCACCGTCCACCCGGGCGTACCAGGTCACCTGGTCCACCACCGGCTGGTGGTCACGGGCGAGGTACGGCAGGTGCTCCGGGCCGATGGTCAGCGCGGTGCTCTGCTGCTGGGTGAGCTGCCACCACTCGTCCGGGAAGTGGTGGCGCAGGCTGTATGCCTGGTACAACCCCGTCCGGCCGGCGTCGACAAGCATCTCGTTGAGCGCCTCCCGCAGGGAGTCCTCGACCAGGCCGCGCAGCGTCGAGCCGCCGTCGCGGGCCGTGTACCGCAGGTGCAGGATGATGTCGCTGATGCTGTCGTAGTCGAACTGGCGGACTGCCGTCGGCAGTTCCAGGCGCCAGGTGCCGATCGCGCCCTTGCCCTCGAACGGCAGGTAGCGGTCGTCGGCGAAGTTCAGCTCGAACATGCCGCTGTCACTGAGGCCGCTGCTGGTCGCTATCGACTCGATCCCGCCCACGTTGTACGCGAACCGCTCGTCGCCGGGCACCTCGGTGTACTTGTCCTTGGCGCTGGTGGCGCCCTGCCGGGCCGCGGTGGCGGTCCGGTACCGGTTGCCGATCAGGGAGAGCTTCGCGGTGACCGGCGTGTACGGGCCGGCCACGCACGGGATGGACAGGCTGACAGTGCGCAGCCGGCGGAAGTAGTGCCCGGGGTGGTCCAGGTCGAACAGCGCCTCCGGCACGTTGACCACGCAACTGCCGGTGGCCCGCAGCTCGATCAACGCCGCCGGGTCGAGCTGTGCCAGCGAGACGTGCCGGGTCAGCTCGCGCTCGCGGCTGTGCCGGTCGAGGTAGGCCACCTCCATCCGCTTCAGGTCGTGGCGCAGCGCGTCGGCCACCGTCAGCCCCTTGCGCAGGCTGTCCCAGTAGCCGGGTTGCAGGAACGTGGCCTCGCTGCCCAGCTCGTGGGCGAAGCACCGCTCGGCCTTCTTCGCCACGTCGAAGGCGAGCTGGTACGCACCGAAGTAGACGGAGCTGGCCCGGCTCACCATCCACTGGTACAGCTCGGTGTTCGTGTACTTGCCGCGCAGGTACTCCTCGGTGGCCCGGGCGTTGTCGGCTTCCCGGTCGTGCGCCGCCAGCTCGTCGGTGAGCATGGCCACGTGCAGCCGCCCGGTGAGGAGTTGCTGGTCGAGCTGGGTCAGTTCGAGACCGGCCAGCGCCGCCTGGTGCTCCCAGTCGTCCATCCGGCGGCGGTAGCCGCCCTGGTTGGCGGCCATCCCGGCGGCCTTGTCCAGGGCCCGGGCGATCGCCTCCAGGGTCATCACCGCCGAGTCGGCGGCGGCACCGACCTTGTCCCCGCCGAGGGTGAGGGTCACAGTGGGTGAGCCACCGAAGCCGGCCCCGCCGGCGGTGAAGTTGGGAATCAGCTTCAGCCCCCCGGACAGGATGTAGCCCACCATGATCGCGGTCTCGCCGAGCAGCGACACCCCGGACAACGCGGTGGCGGTGATCTCCCAGGCGTTCATGTACGGCCGGCCGGCGTAGTAGCGTTGCCGCTCCTCCACCACCTTGCGGCTCAGTTCCAGCGCCGCGACGTTGCCCTCGGCCTCCGCGATGGTGGCGAGCTTGACCGCCCGTACCGCGTCGAGCAGGGCGATCTCCTGGCCGGCGCGCAGCCGGACGAGGTGCTCGGCGTCCCGCTTCTCCATGGCCGCGAGCAGCCCGCCGCCCAGCTCACCGACGTACCCGACGAGTTCGGTGGCCTTCTGGGCCAGCACCCGGAACCGGTAGTTCGGCAGCGGTGCGCCGAGCCCGGCCAGGAACGACGAGACGGACATGCCGGCGGCGGCGGCCCGGACCAGCGCCCCCGGGTCGATCGGCGGCGAGAACAGGGCGAGCATGCTCTCCACCCCGTCGATGTTCTGGCAGTTTCGGATCTTGAACAGCCGGTCGGCGATCAGGTCCCACAGCCGGAGCATCTCCTCGTTGGGCGGTATGCAGAAGTACAGCGCCGAGTAGCTCAGCGGGCTGGGCAGTTCCGCCCCGCCGTGCGGCAGCAGGTCCAGGTCGGGAATCAGGTTCTCCAGGTCCAGCAGCGCGTTGCCGAACAGGTCGACCTTGGCCTGGAGCTGGTTGACGGTGGCCGGAGCCGGGCTCACCAGCGGCGGCACCACGCTCGGCTTCGGCCCGAGCAGTTTGTCGGCCAGGATGTAGAGCTGGGTGGCCTGGGTGACGGACTCCCGGGTGAACTGCCGGAACAACTGGTCACCCCAGTCGACCAGGTTCTTGATGTAGCTGACCACCACGGCGAGCTGGTAGGCGACCGGCCGGCTGCGGGCCACCACGTGCGGGTTGAACGGCTTCCCCCGCCACTGCTCCACAGCGAACTTCAGGTCGGTGATGCTGGCCCCCGACGGGTCGGCTGCGATCGCCGTGAGGATGTCGCCGATCCGCTGGTCGAGCAGCTCGGGCACTCCGGTCTGGAAGAACGGCTTGGTGACCCAGTACTTCTGCGGGGCGGCGGCGCCGTCGGCGGTGCCGACCGGGTTGAAGATGTGGTGGAACCAGTTCCGTGCCTCGGCGAACCGCTGGTCCCGGTTGAGTCGCAGCGCGATGTCGAACGGGAGATGGTAGAACAGCTCCCAGTTGTAGCCCGCGTACGCGCCGTCGGAGGCGAAGTCCAGGTCCTCCACCGGGTACGGCGACACGACCACCGGCTCCGGCTGATAGGTGGCAGCGAAGTCGAAGCCCGTGTTGGTGAGCTGGGTGGTCCGACTCAGCATCGCCGGCACGCCCGACCGGTAGACGGTGGCCCGTAGGAAACACAGCAGCGGGTGGTAGAAGTTCGCGAACCTCACCCCGTACGACAGGGTGCCGTAGACCTCGAACTCGGCGATCAGCCGGTGGTACTCCGCGTCCTCGGTCATCGCCTGCACGGCGGCCGCGAGGTCGTGCGCCGGGTCCTCGGCGTATCGGCGCAGGTACTCGGTGAGCAGCGCCAACACGTCGCTGGCGAACTCGTCCACGTCGCTGTACGTCTTCTCGATCCGGTCCGCCGGGTCCTCGGCACGCCGGTCGTAGAAGCCCGGGATGATCACGTAACCACGGTCGTAATCGCCGTAGAAGTACGGCATCAGGGTGCCCAGTGGCAGTACCGGCCGGCGGTCGTGGGTGCCTCGGACGCTCTGCGCCATCCCCAGCAGCATGATGATCCAGTCGAGCAAGGACATCTGCATGGGGTACGTCACCCGGAACCGGCCGGGCGTCTGCGCCACCAGCGTCTGGAACGCGCCCATCAGCGGGGTGCTGATCGCCAGGTCGTTCTGTTCCCGGAAGACCAGTTCGGTGAACCGTTCGGCCAGCAGCTCGGTGTCCTTGAACACCGGCGACAGCAGCAGGTTGCCGGAACCGCCGCCCGGCACCGGCTCCGGATAGCCTCGGCAGCCGGTCAACGCGAACGAGCCGACGAACTCGGTGCCGGTGAGCACGCTGATCGCCTGGCCGGCCGCTCCGGCCGCGTACGCGAAACAGGTGAACTCGTCCGCCGCGGGGAGGTCCTCCCGGTAGCCGCTGGCCGGGTAGTACAGCGCGTCCTTGGAGATCTTCTTCGGCTGCCAACGGTCCTGCGTCCGCTCGCCGATGGCCAGCTGGATCCGCCACCGCCGGCGCGGCCGCTCCGTCTCCGTGCCGCCCGGCGGGATGCCGTCCGGGTCCGGAATCTGTGAGGTCTGCGCCGTGTCCGTCTCCTGCGTGAAGACCGGCCAGGCCAGTGTGAGCCGGCTGTTGCGGTCGAAGGCGAGCAGGTGGTCACCCGCGATGTCCAGCGGCACCCGCCGCCACGGCGTCCAGTACCGCTCCCGCTCGAACTGTCGGTGGTAGTACACCGTCGGGTCGCCGCCCCGGGTGCGGGCGAACACGTGCATGAGATACCTGTCGTGCTGGTAGTAGCAGGCCATGACGTCCAGGTGCGCCAGGTCGTCCAGCTTCTCCAGGTACGCGATGGTGGCGTTCTCCACCGCCAGGTCGGTCAGCTCGTCCTGCTGCAACTGGTCGTCCAGCTCGGTGAAGAGCTCCGACTTGTCGTCCCGCAACTCCGGCAGGATCCAGTTCTCCGGATACAGGAAAATCTTCCGGTTGGCCTCCCACACCCGGTAGTTGGCCATCCAGTTCCACTGGTCCCAACCCGGATCCTCGGTGACCGCCGCGACGCTGTCCGGCTCCAGGCCCAGCAGGCAGCGCTGCACGAACAACTGAACTGTGGCGTGGGCCTGCACGATGCGCGACGTCGCCATGCAGGCGCCCATCTCGACATCGATGAGGAAGTGGTCGTACAGGTCGTTGGTGTCGCGCAGCCCCGGGTTCTCGGCCAACAGGTACGCGACCAGCGCGTCCCGTTTGGCCACCCGCAGCCGGTCCTGCACCCCTTGGAGCACCCCGAACCACTCGGCCTCGGCGTAGCGCGCCTTCAGGGCCTGCCGCATGGTGGCCGCCCCCGCCGCCGTGGTGACGGGCTGGCCCAGCGGCACCGCCGCCGCCACCGGTAGGCCCAGCCGGCGCAGCACTGTGAGCGCCTGGGCCAGCCGCTGGATCGTCGCCGGCGACCGGTACGCAGTGAGGTTCACCGCCGACAGTTCGAGGTGAGCGTCCAAGTCAGCTAGCACTGTGGCGTCCCAGCCGCCGAGCTGCGCCAAATGGGTGTGGACCTGCGCGGCGGTGGTGCCGGCCGCCAGGACCAGGTCGAACAGCCCGTACACCGTCCACGGCGCGGTCGCGTCCAGCGGGTTCGCCACCGGCGGGTAGGTGCGGGCCAGCTCGACCCCGGCGGCCAACCGGATCCAGTCGGCCAACGGGACCGGCGGCCGGCCGGTCTGGTAGGGCACCTGGTCCGGGGCCAGCCAGCCGAGCGACCCGGCGTTCGTCAGCAGCCAGCCGAGGTCCGCGTCGGGCACCGTCAGGTGCTCGACGAGCCGGCTCAGCACGTGCAGCAGGCGCAGTGCCCGGTACTGCTCGTCGAACCCGGCCGGGGTGACCGCCGGCGGCGCGGGCGGCTCGTTCGCCAGGTCCACCAGCGCGTCGTCGGTGAGCACCGCGAGCAGCGGCCGGGTCAGCTCCGCGCCGGCCAGCACTGTCGCTGCGGCGTCCGCCGAGAACCCGAAGGTGTCGGCCACCGCCGCCACCGCCAACTCCCGCTTGGTACGGGTGTACGCGTAGCTGGACAGGGCAGTGGTGATGGCCAGCAGCAGCGTGGTCTGCTGGGCCTCGGTGGGGTTGGCCACGATCGCCGCTGTTATCGGTGTGGTGTCCACCAGGGCGGCGAGCTTCGCGTCGACGAACTGCGCCGGGGTGGTCACCGCATCGGTCCAACCACCGTCCATGATCGAGGCGAAGCCGGCCAGGTCCGCCTCGGTCATCCCGGGCACTGTGGCCAACAGGGCACGCATGCCCGGCAGGTTCTCCTCGGGGGGCGCCGCCGGGTCGACAGCGGGTCGGGTCGCCGCGTACCCGCTCTGGTAGCCGGCCTGCAATCCGGTGAGCACCGCGGTCAGCGTCTCGTCCGGCAGGTCCCGCGCGGCCAGGTCGTCGGCAACGTGTCGGAGCAGGTAGCGCAGGTCCGCCGGGCGGATGCCGGTGCCGGCCCGGGCGGCGTCGAACAGTTCGACGAAGTCCAGCGCGGCGGCCGGTGCGGTGAGCGGATCCGACCCGATCAGATCCTTCATGATCAGGTACTCGGTGGTGGTGAGCCCGAGCGCCCGGGCCAGCAGCGTCCCGGCGTACACCGCGTGCAGGCCGACGTTGCTGACGATCGCCGGGGCCGGAAGGTCGGCCACCAGCAGCGCGGTGTCCGCCGTCGTGGCACCCAGGCAGGTCGCCAGGTACGCCTCGTGCGCCGACAGCGGAGCGCCCGAGCCGGGTGTGGTCAGCTCCGCCTGCTCGTTGGCGAGCACGTTGGCCGGCTCGAACGCTTCGAGGACCGGGCCGTTCGCCGTGTTGCGGAACACCTCGGCGTACCGCGCCTCGTCCAGCGGCGCGAACAGGTCGACCACCTCGGGCAACGGCAGCCCGAGCCGCGCCGCCAGCCGGTGCAGCGCCGCCACCGCGACCAGGAGGTCGTCGTCCAGGGCACCCCCGCCCAGCGCGTCGGCCCGGATCGCCCGGTCCAACAGCGGCGGCGTCCACCCGGTGCAGGCCGGCGCGCGCAGCAGGCGCAGGAACCGGTGGATCCGGTCCAGGCGCGCGTCGGTGAGCTGCTGGATCCGCTTCGCGCTGAGGTCGGACCCGGTGTCCAGGTGCTTGACGAACATGGCGTTCCCGGGATTGACCCAGGCCAGCGCCAACAGCTCGGTCAACTCCCGATAGTCCAGGCGCGCCCGAGCGAGGAAGTTGTCCACCCGGGCGATGCCGCCCAGCGCGCCGAGTGGCGCCGTGTTCCAGATGTCGTCCTGAGCGGCCGGGTCGGCGGTGACCACCAACTGCCGCTGCGCGTCGCTGATCCCCAGCTCCTCGGCCGCGATGGCCTCGTCGCTCGGGCCCGCCGACCGGCGCAGCGCCCGCATCACGTCGGCCCGGGCGATGTCGAACTGGGCGAAGTAGCTGCGGGTCTCCTCGTGCGCCAGGTCGAACGGCAGGGCGAACGCGTACCGGCTGCCCGCCAACAGGGCGTAGGCGGCGGCATTCACGTACTGCGGCGCGGCCGCCAACTCCAGCGCGGTGCCGGTGGTCTGACGCAGTCGGCGCACGAACCACCCGCCGGCCCCGTCCGGGGTCGCCTTGGCCACCACGCCGACGTCCCGTACGACGCGGGCCCCGGCCAGGTCCGGCTCGTACACGAGCGATCGGTCGGTGAACGGCCATCCCTGGCCCTGCAACAGGCTCAGCAACCCGGCCGACGGCGCCTCCACCGGATCGACGCCACCGCTCAGCGGACCCCCGAACGCCAGGCCCGCGTCCGGCGCCACCGCCTCCTCCAGCAGCTCGCACACCAGATCCAGGTAGGGCAACGGAAGGTCGGTGTTCTCGCAGCTCAGATCCAGGTCGCCGAGGTCCGGCCGGCGACCGTACAGGACGTCCCGGGCGACCTTGGTGGCCGGACCGGGCGTGTCGGCGTCGGTGACCAGCCGGTTGCCGAGGAACTGAAGAACGTCCACCAGGTACGCGGCGGCGCTGTGCACGCTGCGGCACGGCTCGCAGTAGCTCGAGTCGGCGAGCTGGAACAGGCTGCTCAGGTTGGGAAAGTCGGCGCTGACAGGGGTGAGGTCCGGGGCCGCCGAGCCGCCCAGGGCCCGGACCGGCAGCGCCCGCGCCGCGCTCTGGAGTTCGCCGGCCAGCAACCCGCTCGCCACGTGCACGTCCACGGCCCGGCGATACACCGACCGGGCCTGCTCGTCGGTGAACCGGCCGGTGTTCACGGCGGTGGCCACGAACCGCGTCTCGCCGAGGGCGTGGATCCGGGCCGCCGACGGCACTTCGGCCGCCAGCAACGCCGTCGTCTGCCGATAGGTCGGCGCCAGCTTGAAGATCCGCTGCGCGGCCTTGAGCGCCGGCCGCCCGGTCCGCAGCCGCTCCGGGTGGTCCCGCAGCAGCCGCTCCACGTTGCCCGTCGCGAGGTCGAAGTCCGGATTCGCGGTGAGCAGTTCGAGCACCGCGTCCCGGTGCCCACCGAAGGCGCGCTCGGCGGCGCTGGCCCGCTCGTCGGTGCCGGGCTGTTCGGTCTTGCCGGCCTGCTCGTCGGGGTCGGCCCGTCGACCGGGCCCCGGCCGATCGCCGCTGCCGTCGGATCGTTCGGCGTCGTCTGCGTCTGCGTCTGCGGTGCCGACCACGGTGCCCGCGTCGCGTTCGAGCTGCGCGGTGAAGGCCGTGGTGGGATAGCGCCTCTCCAGCTTGCGGGCCAACGCGCCGGCGTGCAGGTCGATCAGCTCCGGCCGGACCGGCTGACCGGCGACCCGGACATCAGTGGTGCTGTCCCGCAACACCCGCCGCCAGTCCGCCGGGGCCAGCCGGGCCAGCCGGCGTACGTCGGCCGCCCCCTCGATCCCCTCGTGGTCGCGGACCCGGTCGACAATCGTCTCGTCGTAGCCCAGCACGTCGGCCAGCACGCTCGCCGCGCCGGCCGCCTCGGCGGCCGACCGGTCGGGAAACGCCGCAGCCTCGGCCAGCCGGGCGATCAGCCCGGGCAGGTCACCGGCGGCGTCGGCGGCGAGGAGACTCTGCACCCGCTCGTGCGCGCCGTCGGCGAGGAACCGCTCCACCCGCCCGTACAACACCTTCGGTCGTTCCTGCGCCACGTACTCCTTGGCCTCCGGCCGTACCCGGGCCAGCATGGCGAGGATCCGGTCCAGCTCGCCGAGCAGGTCCTCGGGAACGAACCGATGGCGCACGGCGTCGGCGACGGCGTTCCGGACGGTGTGCTCGTCGAGCAGGGCGATGTCGTAGTACAGCGGCCGCAGCTCGGTGTTCAGATCGACGTCGAACCGCGCGAGTGCGGCGCCGGTGCGGCTCGTGGTCAACAGCGTCCGCTCGGCGAACAGCGCGTAGCCGAACACCGCCGGCAGCTTGTAGGACGCGGCCAGTTTCTGCGCCACACCGAAGTGCGCCAGCGCCGTCGCGGGCAGTCCGGTCTCGGCGGCCAGGAACGTCACGTCCTCGGCCTCGTCGTCCTGCCGCAGCTCGTACAGCGGGACCTGGCCGAGCAGCGGAACGATCGTGGCGAGGATCCGCTCGTACTCACTGCGTTCCCGGTCCCCGCCACCGGACAGATCCACTGTGAGCACGGCCAGCTCGGGGGCGTTGAACAGCACCGCGCTCAGCGGCGGATCGGACAGGAGGCGATCACCAGCGGACACCCTGACGAACAGGTCAGCGGACTGCTTCTCCGAGCGGGTGAACCGGTCCCGCGAATAGTCGACGCGATACAGCCCGTCGTCCCCCGTGGTCGCCTCGCCGAGCTGCTCGGCGTCTCGCAGGTCCCGGTCGAACGCGCCGACCGTCAGAGCGTTCGCCGGCTGCCCGTCGACCCAACGCACCCGACCCACCACGACGAACCGGGACGGCGGCTCGGCAAGCACCATCTGCACCGCGTCCCGGGTCGCCCCGTCCACAGTGCCGGTCACCGGCAGCTTGTGCGCCCGTTGGAACTCAGCCACCCCACGCCGGGTGGTCGGCCCGTACCGGGCGTCGACCAGTTCGTCGGTGGCGATGTCGACGGGCATCCGCAGCAGCGCGGTGTGCAGCCGCCGGACGTCGTCGCTGGGGCGGTGCCGGCGCGAGCCCATCGGGGTGGTCATGAGCATCTCCGATCGTCCAACAGCCGGCGACGGCGGCTGTCTGACGCCGGTGCGACCGGGAGCTACCTGGCATCCTGCGGATCGGAGGTGCCCGCCAGCATCGCACTGTCCAAGATCCGCCTTCCCGTCTGGCTGATCGGCAGCGGGCACTGCCGGTACGGCCGGTGGCGGAGCCGCCGGGGCGCAACGGCCGGTACGCGGTGATGGTCTGCCTCAGTGGCAGAGCGAGCGCCCCGTCGCTGATCTGCCGAACTTCCACACCTGCCCAGCTCGTGGGCGCAGACGGCCGGGCTGGATCTCGGGTTACTCCTGCGGCGCGATCAGCCGGTCGTCGGTGACGTCGTGGACCGTGATCGCCTCCACCGGGCACGAGTCGGCGGCGTCGAGGACGACGTCGGCCGGGGCGACGACGTCGGCCAGCGGCGCGGACAGACCGTCGACCAGGCGGAAGTGCTCGGGCGCGGTACCGGCGCAGATGCTCGTGCCGATGCACCGGCTCGAGTCCACCCCGATTCGCCAGGCGGTGCTCACCAGGCCACCGGCATGCCGAGCAGGCCCCGCACCAACATGCCCCGCTTCCACTCCAGCTCGGCTTCCGGTACGGCGAGACGCAATCCGGGCAGGCGTGTCACGAGGGTGGAGACGGCGACCTGCAACTCCATGCGGGCCAGCTGCGCGCCGACGCAGTGGTGGACGCCGTGCCCGAAGCCCAGGTGTGGGTTCTGCTCACGCTCGAAATCCAGCCGGTCCGGGTCGGCGAAGACGGTAGCGTCGCGGTTCGCCGATGACAGTGAGCCGAGAACCGGCTCACCTGCCCGGACCAGCACCCCGCCGACCTCGACGTCCTCCTTGGCGTACCGGGCGAAGGATGAGCCGACGCCGAGCGGCACGTACCGCAACAGTTCCTCGACCGCGGCCGGCACCAGCGACGGGTCGGCCCGCAGCCGAGCGAGCTGCTCCGGGTTGTGCAGCAGGACGTAGACGAAGTTGGGGATCTGGGTCACAGTGGTCTCGTGGCCGGCCGCGAGCAGCCCTCCAGCCAGCTCCACCAGCTCGGTTTCGCTGAGCCGATCCTGATTTTCGTCGCGGGCCCGCACCAACGCGCCGAGCAGGTCGTCGATTCCCGGCTCGCGGCGGCGCTCGGCGACCAGATCACCGATGTAGCCCCAGAGGTTGTTCAGGTACTCCTGGATCGTTTCCATGGGCAGGGAAGTGGTCGAGACGATCGTCTCGGACCAGATGTGGAAGCGGTCGCGGTCGGCGTACGGGACCCCGAGCAGCTCGCAGATCACCTGGATCGGCAGCGGCGTGGCGACGTGCTCCACCAGGTCGGCCGGAGGACCGAGCCGGACCATGTCGTCGACCAGTGCGTTGGCGATCTCCTGGGTTCGGGGTCGCAGCGCCTCTACCCGACGTGCCGTGAACGCCTTCGCCACCAGGCGGCGCAGCCGGGTGTGATCGGGCGGGTCCAGGGTCAGCATGCCGCTGTACTGCTGGCGCGGGGTGAGCCGGGGCTCGTCGCGCTGGACGGCCGGGGCGCGGCCGAACCGCACGTCGCCGAGGACAGTGCGGACGTCCTCGTACCGGGTGGCGAGCCACGCCTCCTCGCCGTAGGGGAGCTTCACCCGGGTCATCGGCTCGTTCTCGCGCAGCTCGCCGTAGGTCGGGTCGACGACGAGGCGGTCGGGCACACTGAACGGGTACGACCGGGCCGGCGGAACGGTTCGGCTATCGGTGGTCTGCGCGCTCTCCGTCATCCGGGTTCCCTTCGTCGAGACGGCGTGATCCTCGGGCCGGCACCAGGTTCGTGCGGCGCCGGACTGCCAACGTCCAGGACGTGCGGACAGCGCACATCGACGCTCAGTAGTCTGTCGATGTCGGATCGTAGCGGCAGATATCGATGATCGCCATGGAGGCCGGCCCCCGCCGGGGTGCGGCAACAAAGCCACACCCCGGCGGTGACGTTCATCGGGACTGGTCCCGGATCAGCAGCCGAGCCGCTTGCTCGAAAGGGCGATGTCGTCGATCCAGAGGTCGAACTCGCCCGGCGTCGTGCCGCCCTGGTAGAGCTGCCAGCCGATCTTCACCGTGTCGACGGTCGGCAGGACGAAGGGAACATCGTTGCCACCGTGGTCGCTCGTGGAGGCTGTCAGCTCCGGGTTCGCCACGCCGTCGATCCACACCGCGACGCGGTTGTCCGCCGCGTCGAACTTCCACTCGAAGCACTGCCAGGTGTCCTCGACGACCGGGGCGGACTCCCGCCAGTTGGTCCAGTCACCGGTCGGACCCCCGTCGGCGCCGACTCCCCAGAAGGTTCCGGGGACCGTGGGCGCGTACTGCCCGCCGACCGGGCGGACGACCTCAGCGCTGCCGGTGCCGGTCGCCTCCACCAGCGTGAAGTGCGCCCAGTCCGGGGCCGTGGGGAAGGCGTCGACGCGCAGACGCATCCGGCCGTAGAAGCGGTTGCCCGGGGCGGTGAAGTCGTCGACGCGCAGGAAGGCGCGTCCGTTGTCGACGGTCTGGATGTGCAACACCTGGTTGCCACGACGGGCACGTTCGACGGTGAGCGTGCCGTGGCGGGTGTCGACGCCCCAGTTCAACGTGCTCGGCCCTCCGAGAGGCAGTCGCTCGAAGTCCTCACAGAAGAGCAGGCCACGGGGGCACGAGGGCGGGGAGGCCCCCGCTGCGCCGGCCGGAACGCTGCCGACCGCGGTGCCGAGGATCAAGGCGGCGCTGAACACCGCCAGAAAACTGCGCATTGTCATCCTCCAAGATGGCTGGTCCCCGACCACAGGGGCCGGGCCAGCAGGAACTGTCCGGCCGTGCGACGCTGGGTGCTCCCGCCTGCCCCGTTGCGGCGCGGTTGCCTCCGCGCTGCGGCGATCCGAGCTATTCCGGCACGCCGCATCAGCTACAGCCACATTGATGGACGTCATCATATGTGAAGGGCCTGGCTTCGGTCGGCCGGCAGTGGACCGCCCTGTGGCGTTGACTCCGAGGCAGGAAAGCGTAACGCTGTGGAAGCGCTCCCATCGTCGAGCTCCTATGCGAAAGGAATGCTCGTGCGTCCCACCACCGCTCTACTCCCGGTCGTGCTCGCCACGGCCCTCGGCGGTCTGGCCCTGCCGGAGCCCGCCCTGGCCGCGGCCGGCCCGGCGCTGGCCGTGAACACCACCGCCGCCCGGCACCAGATCAGCCCGTACGTCTACGGCATGAACTTCGCCGACCAGGCCCTCGCCCGCGACCTGCGGCTGCCGGTGCACCGCTACGGCGGCAACGCCACCACCCGCTACAACTTCCGTGTCGACACCACCAACCGCGCGTCGGACTGGTACTTCGAGAACATCCCCAACGACAACCCGAGCCCGGCCGACCTCCCGAAGGGCTCCGAGAGCGACCGGTTCGTGCAGCAGAACAAAGCCACCGGAGCCGCCACTGTCATGACGATGCCGATGCTCGGCTGGGTCGCCAAGGACCGGTCGCGGGCGTGTGGCTTCAGCGTCGCCAAGTACGGCCCGCAGGAGTCCACCGACACGTGGGCACCGGACTGCGGCAACGGCAAGAAGCCGGACGGCTCACCGGTCACCGGCAACGATCCGGAGGACACCAGCGTCGCCGTCGGTCCGGAGTACGCCACCGACTTCGTCAACCACCTCAAGGGGCAGTTCGGCGCCGCCGCCGACGGCGGGGTCCAGTTCTACAACCTGGACAACGAGCCGGACCTGTGGCACTCCACCCACCGTGACGTCCGTCCGACCGGGCTGGGCTACGACGAGCTGCGCGACCGCACCTACGAGTACGCCGCGGCGATCAAGGCAGCCGACCCCGGCGCGAAGACGCTCGGTCCCGTCGGCTGGGGCCTGAACTCGATCCTCTATTCGGGCCTCGACCAGGACACCTGCTCGCGCACCGGCTGCTGGTCGAACCCGCCGGACAAGGCCGCGCACGGCGGCCAGGACCTCGGCCCGTGGTATCTGGACCGGATGCGCGAGTACGAGCAGCAGCACGGCACACGCATCCTGGACTACTTCGACGTCCACCTCTACCCGCAGCAGTCCGGCGTACTGGGCGAGGCGGCCGGCGACGCCGACACCCAGGCGCTGCGACTGCGCTCGACCCGCCAACTCTGGGACCCGACCTACGTGGACGAGAGCTGGATCAACAGTCCGGTCCGGTACATCCCGCGCCTACGCGAGCTGGTCGACCAGCACTACCCGGGCACGAAGATCGCAATGACCGAGTACAACTGGGGCGCCCACGGGTCGCTCAACGGCGCGCTCGCCCAGGCCGACGTCCTCGGCATCTTCGGCCGCGAAGGGCTCGACCTGGCCGCCCTCTGGACCGCACCCACGGCCGACCAGCCGGTGGCCAACGCCTTCCGCGTCTTCCGCAACTACGACGGCAAGGGCGGCGCGTTCGGCGAAACCTCCGTCCAGGCGACAAGCGCCGACCAGGGCAAGCTCGCCGTGTACGCCGCCGAGCGCAGCGCCGACAAGGCTCTCACAGTGGTCGTGGTCAACAAGACCGGCGACGACCTGACCAGTCCGGTCGCCCTCACCGGCGCCTCCGCCAGCACCGCTCAGGTCTACCGCTACAGCGGGGCGAACCTCGCCGGCGTCGTCCGGGAGGCCGACCAGCCGGTGACCGCAGGCGGCCTCACGACCACCTTCCCGGCCAACTCGATCACCCACCTGGTGCTGCCGCGCGCCACCACGCCCGCCGACACCCAGGCGCCGACCGCCCCGGGCAAGCCGACCGCCGGCACGATCACCGGCGACAGCGTCACGCTGGCCTGGACGCCGTCCACCGACGACACCGCTGTCACCGGCTACGACGTGCACCGGGTCGACACCACCGGCACGGTGAAGGTGGGCAACGCCACCGGCACCACGTACACAGTGACCGGCCTGACGCCGGACACCCCGTACACCTTCGTGGTGACCGCCCGCGACGCGGCGGGCAACGTCTCGGCGGCCTCGCCCGGCCTGACCGTGCGGACCGCGCCCACCGCCCCGACCGCCGCCTGCACGGTCGGCTACACGGCCAACAGTTGGCCGGGCGGCTTCACCGCGACCGTGACGATCAAGAACACCGGCACCACCGCGATCGACGGTTGGAAACTCGCCTTCGACTTCCCCACCACCGGCCAGAAGGTCGGCCAGGGCTGGTCGGCCACCTGGAAACAGAACGGGGCGAGCGTCACCGCGGACAGCATGAGTTGGAACGGCACACTCGCCCCCGGCGCGTCCACCAGCGCTGGCTTCAACGGCACGTGGAGCGGCACCAATCCGGCGCCAACCGCCTTCACCCTCAACGGTCAACGCTGCGGGTGATCTGAGAAACCCCTACTCCGTACCGACGACGTAGGCCGGAGGGGTCCGGGGCGCAGCGGCACCCGGCCCCCTCGCTTCCGAGCGAGGGGGCCGGGCCATGCTGCGCCTACAAGGCCCCCGTGGTCTTGCTCAGGAAACTGGCGAGTTGGCCATAGTCGACGTCTTGCCCTTCCGTGATGTCGACGGTCTTGCGTTCACCGTTTCCCATCGACCGCAGGAATCCCTTCACCTCGGGGATGTCCGTCGCGTTGAAGACCATGAACGAGACCTTGGACTTGGCTACCGCGATGACGGCAGCGTGATGGCCGTTCTTGAAGTAGTGCGGCTTGCCGTACTGAAGCCGCTCCTCGACCCCTGGAACAGTCTCGTCGATCATCGCACGCAGTTTTTCGCATACGTCGATCTGCCACGGCTGGGTCTTGTTGATGTACTCGGTGACGTCGTCGTTCACGGTCATCCCCTTCGTGGCGCTCATTGAATGTCGCGTGTGTGGTGGACGAGGGTGCGGCGCCGCTGCGCTCTCATCCTTCACCGCTTGGGACCCCGGGCTCCTGCCCCCACCCGGCGAGCTCCTCCCCGGCCGGAGCGTAGGGATTGAGCCTGTTGCACGGGAGACGGGCGGGCATCGGTGGCGACCACGCATTCCACCACTCACCGGACCACACAGCACTGACGCAGCGTCGGCCATGATGGTGCGATGGCCGTCACGCATCACGCCCGAGCGTCGAAGCGCGAACTCGAGGTGCTGGTCATGCTCGGCGCGCACCGGTCAAACGCCGACATCGCCGCCATGTTGCACATCTCCGTACGGACCGTGGAGAACCATGTCTCCTCGCTGCTGCGAAAGTACGGCGTGGCCGACCGAAGGGCGCTCGGTGAGCTCGCCGTCCAGGTGCAGGCGGGGGCGCCGGCACCTGGGAGGCTGGCCGGTCTGCCACCGGCGCTCACCACCTTCGTCGGCAGGAGCGCCGAGCGCGAGCACCTGGTGGAGACGCTGCGCGACGCCCGACTCGTGACCCTCGTCGGACCCGGCGGGATGGGGAAGACCCGGCTGGTGGGCCAGATCGCCGAGGCGGCGGGACCCTTCTTCCCCTCCGGCGGCGCTTTCGTGGAACTCGCCGCGGCCCGTGACGGGTACGTCGCACAAGCAGTGGCCGCCGCGCTCGGCGTGACTGAGCGACCCCAACAGGCGCTCGAGGACGCTGTGGTTGAGCGGCTCGGAGAGAGTCGATCGCTGCTGGTGCTCGACAACTGCGAGCACGTGATCGACGCCGTGGCGCGGTTCGCCGAGCGGGTGCTGGCCGGCTGTCCAGGCACCCACATCCTGTCCACCAGCAGGGAACGCCTCGGCATATCAGGGGAACGTGCCGTGCCGCTGGGCCCGCTGCCGCTGGAGTCCGACGCCGAGCGACTCTTCATCGACCGCGCCACCGCCGCGGACCCCGGGTTCGCGGCCGACCCCGCAGTGATCGCCAAGCTCTGCGCGCGACTGGACGGCATGCCGCTGGCGATCGAGTTGGCAGCCGCGCGCAGTGCCAGCCTGGGTGAGACCGGGTTGCTGGCGGCGCTCGACGACCACCTGCGGCTGGTGGCCGGCGGCAGGGGCAGAAACGAGCGGCACCGCTCGCTGCGCGCGGTCATCGGCTGGAGCCACGATCTGCTCGATGACGAGGAACAGGCACTGTTCAGACGGCTCGCCGTCTTCGCCGGCGCGTTCAACCTCGACGCCGCCGCCGCGGTGAGCTCCGTCGGGAACCCCTGCGGCGCCATCGCCGACGTGCTGGGCAGGCTGGCGGACAAAAGCCTGGTCACTGTGCACCACCGAGGCGCCGCAGCTCGGTGGCGAATGCTGCAGACGGTGCGCGCGTTCGCCATCGATCGGCTGGACGCGTCGGGAGAGCGGCCGGAGATCCAGGCCCGGCACCTGCGCTGGGCGGCGGGCATAGCCACCGAGCTCGAGACGAAGCTGGACGGCGACGACTGGTACGAAGAGTTCGACCGCCTCGCCGACGATCTGAGAGAGGCCCTCGCCGTCGCCCCCGAAGGCCCGGGTGAGCTGCCCCACCAACTGGCCCGGGCACTGGCACATCTCGCCTACACACGACGGTTCTTGATGGAATCGCTCGGCCACTACCGCACCGCCGCCGAACGGGCACCCGCCCCGGGCGAAGCCGCAGCAGACCTGCACGCGGCCGCCGCCGTCACCCATGCCATCGGTGACGACGGTCAGCGGCCCTTCGACCTGCTGATCGCCGCAGCGAACCTGGCCCAGTCCGCCGGAGACCGTGGAGCCACGGCGACCGCGCTGGCGCAGGCGGTCACCACTGCGAAGCGGCACCCGGCGGGGTTCGCCGCCGAGGTCCCGCACGAGCGCCTGTGTGAACTCCTCGACGCGGCGAGGTCGGCAGCCGACGGGTCGGGCAACGCCGTGGTGGCAGCCCGCCTCGCCGAGGCAACGGCCTGGGCCGCGGCCTCCTCGCGATCCATCGGTGCGACCTCTGGCCGACACCAGGCCGACCCGACACTCGCCGAGGCGGCCGTGGCGGCCGCCCGGGCCACCGGTGATCCGGTGCTGATCAGCGCGGCTCTGGACGCGGTGGCCACCGCCGACCTCGTGGCCGGGCGGACCGCTGACCTTCGCCGGATCATGGACGAACGGTTGACTCTGCTGCCCGCGATGCCCCGGCACGACCCGAGCGCCGCACAGGAAATCATCGACACCTACCGGATGGCCCACCTGGCCGCCCTCGGCGGCGGCGACCTGCCGGCCGCTCTGTCCATCGGCCAGCAGACCATGGACGACGACCTCGCCGGCAGTTCCTATCATTCGGCCGCGCTCCTGCTCACGCCGCTGGTGCTCAGCGGACGCTTCGACGAGGCACTACGGATGGCGGGCACCGCGTGGGAAGGCTGGCGGCGGGCCAGCCGGCCACGCACCGGCACGATGTCGCCGCCGATGGCCGCTGTCGCCCTCGTCCACGGGCTGCGTGGCGACGACGAGGGGTACGCGCTGTGGCGCTCCCGAGCGATCGACGTCATCGGCGAGCTACCCCCGCACCCCACGTTCCTGACGATGGTCGACGCACGGCTCGCCCTGCACGCCGGCCGCCTCGAGGACGCCGCCGCGCTCGTTCGTCTGGCATTCAACGGCACCCGCAGCTGGTCTCCGCCCTACGCACAGGCGGTTGGCGCCGAACTGGCCGTCGTCGCCGGGCTTTCGGACGCTCGAGCCCTGCTGTCAGCCGCCGAGCGGCACGACAACGCGTGGGTCTCCGCCTGCACCGCACGGGCCCGAGGCCGCCTTGACGGCGACGCCACAGCTCTCGCCGACGCCGTCGCGGGGTGGGAGCGCATCGGTGCCAGGTTCGAGCGAGCCTGCACGCTCCTGTTGTTGCCCGATCGTTTCGCCGAGGGCCAGCGAGACCTCGCCGCCCTGGGTGTCAGGGTTCCGGTTCACTGAGGCGGGATGCTGGCTCGCGACCCTCGACACTCCGGCCGGCCGCTGTCCGACCAACCGGGCGCGCGTCCAGAAGATCAGGAACGATTGTTCTTGACTGGTCGTTCCCGAGCGAGTGCCCCTGCGTCGGATGTCCGACGAGCGATCAGCACGGCGGCGACCGCAGCCGCGGCCCAGACACTCAACCGCACCGGCCAGGCCATCGCGCTCTCCGGCGGCGGGGGCAACAGCACCATCTGCAGCGCCGCACCGGCGGGAACAAGTAGGACAGCGAGCGTTCCGACCGGACCAGAACGCCGGATCAGCGCCCCGACAGCCCCGAGCAGAGGGCCGAGACACACGCTGGCGATCAGCCAGTACCGGGTCGCTGTGTCCCACCATGTGTCGCCGTCGAAAATCACGTCCACGCCGTAGTACGCAATGGTGGCGGAGATCAGCGTGCATCCGCCCGCCAAGGCGCCGCGCAGCACCCCCGCCGCCAGTCGTACGGTCCGACTCACCAGCCAGCCCACCAGCACGGCCACCGCCGCCCAGGCCCATCCGGCGTCGAGGATGAGACTGGCGAACTCCGCGGCCTGTGACCAGCCGCCCCGCTCAGCACGCGCGGTGCCGACCTCGCCCAGCAGCACCGGCACGTGATTGACGATCGAGTCGACGGCACCCAGCACCACACCGGCCGCCGGACCGACCACCACCCACCACAGCCCACCACGCCACGAGATCATCGCAGTCATTGTGCCGGGACCAACCCTTCTCGTCGGCCCGACCACAGTTCGCCCGGGCACCATCAGCGGCAGACTTGCGCGCGGGCCTCTGCGACAGCGTCGGCAAGGGCTTGCACCCCGTCGGTGAGGGAGCGTTCGGTGAGGGTCGCGTAGCCGAAGATCAGCCCGCCGGGTTCGGCAGGGGTCAGTCGGTACCGGGAGACGCCTTGCACGACCAGTCCGCGCCTGGCGGCGGCAGCTACGACCAGGGCCTCGTCGAGGTCCTGCGGGAGCCAGGTGACGACGTGTTGGCCCGCCGCGACACCGACCGGTTCCAGTTCGGGCAGGCGTGCGCGCAGCGCGGCCAGGAGTGCGTCGCGGCGGCGGCGGTAGACCGGGCGCATGCGCCGTAGGTGCCTGTCGAATTCGCCACGGGTGAGGAAGTCGGCGAAGGTCAGTTGGTCGATGACGGGCGAACCGCGATCGGCCCGTACCTTGGCCGCCGTGATGTCGTCGACCAGGTGTGACGGCGCAAGCAGCCACCCTAGACGCAGCCCTGGCGCCAAGGTCTTGCTCGCCGTGCCGCAGTAGACGACGGAGTCGGGTGCCAGCCCCTGCATGGCGCCGATGGGCGAGCGGTCGTAGCGGTACTCCGCGTCGTAGTCGTCCTCGATCACCACGGCGCCGCGACGCTGCGCCCAGCCGATGACCCGGGCCCGTGCGGTGGCCGACAGGACGCCGCCGGTGGGCCACTGGTGCGAGGGCGTCAGCACGACGACGTCCGCGTCGGTCCGTTCGAGCTTCTCGACGAGAATGCCGTCCGGCCCGACCGGGACGCCGATCACGTCCAGGCCGAGGGCGGCCGCGACGAGGCGGGCGTCGTCGTCCGCGGAGGGGTCCTCGACGGCCACCCTGCGGGCGCCGCGCGCCGCGAGCACCTGGAGTGTCAGCGCGACGCCTTGACCGTAGCCACTGCAGATCACGACGTTTTCCGGGCGTGCCGATGTGCCGCGAACCCGGCTGAGGTAGTCGATCAGGGCTGCGTGCAGTTCGGGTACGCCACGCCCGTCGAGGTAGGCGAAGCGTTCGTTCGGCGTGGTGGTGAGGACCGTTCGCACCGAACGCAGCCAGGCGGCCCGGGGGAACGACGCCACGTCGGTGCGGCCGTACCCGAAGTCGATCCGGGCCGCCGGCCGATCCCCGCCGCGCCGACCCGACGACGGCGGAACCGGCTCGACCGCGACCTGGGTGTAGCCGCCCGCCCGACTGGTGAGGTAGCCCTCGGCGACGAGTTGCTGGTAGGCCTCGACCACGACGCCGCGTGAGACTCCCAGATCGGCTGCGATGGTGCGGGTGGGCGGCAGGGACGTCCCGAGACGCAAGCGGCCGGCCCGGATGCCGCCCCGGATCGCGGCGGCTATCTGCCGGTGCAGCGGTTCGGCCGCGGACCGGTCGACGTGGATGAGCAGGTCCTCCGCCGTGCTCGAATTGGTCCTGATACGGCCCATGGAATCGGACCTTACCGGCTGTACCGATTTCGGTCAGGCTCAGACGTATGCCGACAACGACCAGTCCCCGCTTCGACGGCCGCCTCCTCACCCCGGGTGATCCGGGTTACGACGCGGCCCGCACCGTCTGGAACGCCATGATCGACCGGCGCCCGCGGATGATCGTGCAGGCCGCGAGCGTCGCCGACGTGGTGGCCGCGGTACGCCTGGCCCGCGAACTCGACCTGGAGATCGGGGTGCGCTGCGGCGGGCACAACGTGGCCGGCCTCGCCGTCCCCGCGAACGGCCTGATGATCGACCTGACCCGGTTGAGCGGCGTTCGGGTCGACCCGATCCGGCGACGCGCCCGCGTCCAGGGCGGCGCGCTGCTCGGCGCACTCGACCGGGCGTCGCAGCCATACGGCCTCGCCACGACCGCCGGCAACGTCTCGCACACCGGGGTCGCCGGCTTGACCCTCGGCGGCGGCATGGGCTGGCTCGCCCGCCAACACGGGTTGGCCTGCGACAACGTCGTCTCCTACACGATGGTCACCGCGGACGGGGAGGTGGTGACCGCGAGCCGAACCGAGAACCCCGACCTCTACTGGGGCCTGCGCGGCGGGGGCGGCAACTTCGGCATCGTCACCGACTTCGAATTCCACCTGCACCACACCGGAACGCGGACCCTGGTCGCCGAGTTCGACTTCCGCGCCGAGGACGCCGTACCGGTGCTCGAAGGCTGGCGGGACCTCAACGCCGCCGCGCCGCGGCAGGCGACCTTCACCGCCGACGTCCATAGCACGGCCAGGGGCCCTGTCGCCACCGTCGGCTTCGTGTGGGTCGGCGACCCGGCACAGGGTCACCGGTTGCTGCCGGCGCTGCGCGCGCTCGGCCGCCCGGTCGCCGAGCGGGTCACCACCCCTTCATACCTGGAACTGCAGCAACGCGACGACAGCGTCGGCGGCCACGCCTACCGCCGGTACTCCAGCGCGCACTACCTGCGGCAGTTTCCCACCGCCGCGATCGAGGCGTTCCTGCTGCGCGGCGCGTCGGACCTGCACAGCGAAGCCCACCTCGCCAACGTCGGCCTGCAGGCGCACGGCGGTGCCATCGCCGACGTCGCGGACGCCGAGGCGGCGTTCAGCCACCGCGGCACCGCGTTCGAGTACGGTGCCGGCTCGCGCTGGACCGCGCCATCCGAAGACGACATCCGAATGGCAGCGGCTCGCGGTGCCGCAGCCGCGCTCGACCCGTACGCCGACGGCGTCTACGTCAACTCGCTCGCCGCCGACGAGGGGCAACGCGGGGTACGCCGCGCATACCCGGCCGACAAGCTCGCCAGGCTCACCGCACTCAAGACGATCTGGGACCCGCACAACGTGTTCCACCTCAACCACAACATCCGGCCTCACAACCAGTGACACAGCCGGCTGCTCCTGACCAGCCTGGTTACGGGCTGCGTCAGAGCGTCCCGGCCACGAGCCCGAGCGTTGCCACTGCCGCCCAGGCGGTCAGTCGTCGTCGTCCTTCTTCTTGTCGCGGTTCATGGCCAGGTCGAGGGCGAGGACGCTGCCGATGATGAGCAGAGGGTCGACGCCGGCGGTGACCTGCACGGCGTAGGTGTCCCGGATCGTCAGCCACCGCTTGGAGACCGAGGCCACCTCGGTGCCGCCGCGTTCGATCACGTACTCGTGGTCGAGCAGGTCACCCTTCATCTCCAGGTCGTCGGGCCCCGGCACGTCGATGGTGAACTTGTCGCGGAACGGCGTGAGCAGCTTCTTGCGGACCTCTGCGGCCTTCTCGCCGCCGATCCGGATCTCGTACGTGGGACGCAGCGCCACCAGATGCCGGTGCAGCGTGGCGACCTCGTGGCCGGAAGCGTCCTCGATGACGACCTTGTTGCGGACGCTGAGCACCTTGCCGTCGACATGGAAGACCTTGGTGCCGTGCTCGTCGAGCACGTCGAAGTCGTCGCCGATCGAGAAGAACCGCTCCTTGATGACAAACATGATTCGATTCTCCCCCACCGCGCACGGAAGTGCCGGCCGAGCACGGCCGGGCCTTCCCGCCACTCCAGCCGCTGCCGCCGCAGTTGCAGCCCGGCCGGCGGGCCATGACGAGAGGGCTGGTGACGCGGTCAGTCAGGTGCGCTGGGCGATGACGCGGGTAAAGCCGAGGGGACGGCCGCTGACCAGCGTCGGATGAGATCGTCATGCCGCCGGGAGTCCACTCTGGCAAGCTGTCCCAGTGATGGTCGGTGATCTATTGGACGACAGGTATCAGGTCGAGAGCCGTCTCGGCACTGGTGGCATGTCGGCCGTCTGGCGGGCGTGGGACCGCGTCCTCGAACGCGCGGTGGCCGTCAAGGTCCTGGCCGGCGCGCAGGCTACCGCTCGAGGCGCACGACAACGCATCCAGGCAGAGGCCAGGGCCGCAGCGGGCCTCTGGCACCCGCACGTGACGAGTGTGTACGACTTTGGCGAGCACACCGATGCCGCCGGCCGCCAGGTCTCGTACGTGGTGATGGAACTGCTGCCCGGCCAGACCCTGTCCCAGCGACTTGCCGCCGGTCCGCTGCCGCCGGCCGTCGCGATGCGGACGTGCGCGCAGGTCGCCGAAGCGCTCGCCGCCGCGCACGAACGTAAGCTGGTGCACCGGGACATCAAGCCGTCCAACGTGATGCTGACACCGGCCGGTGTGAAGGTGGTCGATTTCGGTATCGCCACCACCGTCGGTCGGCCGGAGCTGGAGGCGGACGGACGGCTGTTGGGCACCGCCGCCTACCTCGCGCCCGAACGGCTCGCCGCTGGCACTGTTCTGCCTGCCTCCGACGTCTACGCGCTCGGACTGTTGCTGTACCGAACGCTGACCAATGAGCTGCCCTGGTCGGCGGAGACCCCCACGCAGATGTTGACCGCTCACGTGTACGTCGATCCGGCACCGCTGCCCGATATCGAGGGAGTGTCACCGGAGGTTCACCGCCTCCTCGACCGTTGCCTCGCCAGGGATCCGGCGGATCGGCCGGACGCCGCGGAGGTGGCCGAGGCCCTGCACGATCTGACCGATGACGCCGAACGGCGGGCGAAACAGGCGGCGCAGCCGGCATCCGTCTCGCCCGTGTCGGCTCCGACCACCGCCGGTCCCCCTCCCGGTCGGCGTCGCCGCATCCCCAACGCCGTGTTGATCCCCGTTCTCGTGGTGACGGCAGGGACCATTTCGCTCCTGCTCCCCCAGTTCATACCCGCCGATGGCAGATCGGGCGGGGTCGCCACCCGTGACGGTGCCACCCCGCCTGACGCCGCCTTCGACGTGTCCGCCACGGAGGCACCTGCTCCCCGGCAGACGTCCCCGGAGCCCGCACCGGTCTCACGACCAAGCCGCACGGCGACCGCTCCGGTTGGGCCGGCTGAACCGACCGCCAGAGCCGGTTCCACGGCCGGCCCTGGCCCTACGACGTCACCCAGTGCCGGACAGCTGACGGGGCCGCCCAGTGTCGCGCCGGCGCCGGCCTCCCCGAAGCCAGGTACACCCATTCGGGCACTCGGTGGCGTGGTGACTGTGCTCTGCACCGGCGATCAGGCTCGCGTCGTCGACGTCGCTCCTGCCCCCGGCTACCGCCTCAAGGATTACAACGCCGGGCCCGTCAAGGAGATCCAGGTGGTGTTGCTGTCCGCTGGCAACAGGAGCGAGATCAAGGCGCGGTGCGAGGGCGGCACACCGTTGCCGAAGGTGAAGGAGAGCCGTCAGTGAGCGGGATTTCCCAGGCAGGCGGTCAGGACGTACAGAACGACGCCGGCGCGGTCAGGCCGAGGTCCTTGCAGTCCCATCCGGTGCCCTGATCCTGGAATCGCCAGCCCGTGCCGGCCGTGTAATGGAACAGGTAGATGACGCCGCCGCCATCGGGACGCTGCACGTCGGCCGCCGCCCAGGTCTCGACGCACTCCACTCCCCTGGAAGCGAAAGACCAGCCCGTCGGCAGCTCGACCAGGGTCCCGAGGGTCTGCGTCGACGGACAGGTGGGATTTTGGAGTCCGTCGCTGGTGGGGGTGGATGCGGGTGGCGTCGGAGGGTCGGGCCGGTGGCGGGTGGCGAAGGCGACCGTACCGCCGATGGCGAACACCACCGCCGCGGCCGCGGCGCCGGTGGTGAGTGCTGTCCGCCGTTGTGACTGCCGCGATCTGCGCAGGGCGCGCTCGTACATGTCGGCGGTGCCGCCGTGCTCGCTGAGATCGGACATGGCCTGACGCAGGGGCCCGAGGTTGTCGGTCATCAGGCCTCCTCCATCACTGCCGAGAGCAGCTCGGGCGCTATCTCCCGCATGCGGGCCAGCGCCTTGCTGGTCTGACTCTTGATCGTGCCCACCGAGCATTGCAGCAGATCCGCGGTCTCGGCCTCGCTGCGGTCCTCGAAGAACCGTGCCACCAGCACGGCCCGTTGCCGCTGGGTGAGTTGGGCGAGAGCCTGGTGCAGGGCAAGCTTGAGATCGGTACGGCGAGCATGGTCGCTGCCGGGCTGAACCACGTCGGCCAGTTCGCCGGGTAGGGACTCGGCCACCTTGCGGCGCCGCCACCAGCTCACATGCTGGTGGTACATGGCGGTGCGGGTGTACGCCTCGAAGTGCCCGGGATCAGTGAGCCGGCGCCGGCCCCGATGCGTGCGGGCCAGCGCATCCTGCACCAGGTCCTCGGCGAGGTGCCGGTCGCCGGTCAGCAGGAACGCCGTCCGCAGCAACGCCGGGGAGCGGGTCCGTACGAACTCACAGAAAAGATCGTCTATGGAGTCCGCCATGCCGCGCTCGTCCCCCCACGTACCCCAAAGTCCTTCAGGCAGCGGCGGCGTCGATGCGGCCGGTTGACTGTGGCGCACACCATAGCTGGTGTGCGCCACAGCAAGTGACAGCGGTCAACCCGTCAGGAGATGCAGAACGGCGCCGGCTCGGTGAGGCCGAGGTCCTTGCAGTCATATCCGCTGCCGTCGCCGTAGTACTTCCAGCCCGTGCCGGTCACGAAGTGGAACAGGTAGACGCCGTCACCGGCCTTCGGGCCCTGCGGATCAGCTCCAGCCCAGTCCTTGACGCACTCGACACCGCCGAACGTCCAGCCCTTCGGAAGCTCGACAAGGGCCTCCAGAGTCTTCGCCGAGGGGCACTTGGCACTCGTGGCGGCGCTGTTCACCGGCGTGGTCGTCGTCACCGGGTCCGAGATGCAGAACGGCGCCGACTCGGTGAGGCCGAGATCCTTGCAGTCCCATCCGCTGCCCTGGTCGTAGTACTTCCAACCCGTGCCGGTCACGAAGCGGAACAGGTAGACGCCGTCACCGGCGGTCGGGCCCTGCGGATCGGCCGCCGCCCAGTCCTTGAAGCACTTCACCGTGGCAAGAGACGAGCCCTTCGGCAGCTCGACCAGCGTCTGGAGGGTCGTCGCCGTGGGACAGTCGGCCGCCGTGGTAGCCACAGCGGGCGACGCACTGGGG
Organism: Micromonospora sp. NBC_00330; assembly: GCF_036136635.1. Classification (NCBI taxonomy): domain Bacteria; kingdom Bacillati; phylum Actinomycetota; class Actinomycetes; order Micromonosporales; family Micromonosporaceae; genus Micromonospora; species Micromonospora sp. NBC_00330. Next base: position 1,171,353 of record NZ_CP108012.1, on the reverse strand, counting down.
GCGCCAGTGGCCGCAGCCGACGTCGGTGCAGATGCGGTTGGGCTAGGACCAGCTGCCGGCGTGGAGCTACAGGCGGACAGTGACATTCCGAGAAGGACGGTGGCAACGGGCAGCAGCAGGAGAGGACGTGCAGACATTTCCGGGCCCCTATGGATCGTGGCGATCGTCGCTTACATCCGGGTACATGCGATCCACCGCCCGCAGGTTGCCGTCAACCAGAAAGAATTTCCCTCGGCTACGCCGCCGACGGCCTCGTCGAGATCTCGCTGGAGCGCCACGATTCCTAGCCGCCGCCAGGCGGACCGATCGGAGCCAGGTGTCCAGCCGTGTCCAGCCGTGTCCAACATTCCACTCGCGGCCCCCTCCCGATTGCGAGGATTGCCGTCCGGTCCGGGCCGTCCGGCTCCTGACCTGGCCGACCAGTCCCTCGTGATGGGAGCGGTGAATGTCAGAACCTGTTGTCAGCCACCCGCGTACGAAAAGACCGAGCCGTAGGTCCCTGCTCGCGATGGCGCTCGCCGTCGTGGCGTCGGTGGCCTTCGTCCCGACGGCCGCAGCGGCTGGGCCGGTCGACCGACCGGCCCAACCCGGGGGCGCGGCGGATCCGGTCCGCACCGATGGCCGGGCAGCGTTGGCTTCCGTCGGCGGCGTGGCCAGGGACCGGGCGGGCGGGGCGGCGGACACGGCCGAGGCGATCGCCGCGCAGCGGGGCATCAGCCGCGATGCCGCCGAGAAGCTGCTCAGCGCCGAGAACGCCAACGTGCGACTCGCCAACCAGTTGACCACCGAGCTGGGTGCCAGCTCGGGCGGCGCGTACCTGGCCGATGGCGACCTCGTCGTCACGGTCACCGACGCCGGGGCTGCCGCGAAGGTGACCGCCGCTGGCGCGAAGGCGCGCCTCGTCGCTCGTGGCGAACGGCAACTCCAGACCATCCAGCGGGCACTGGAGGCCGCGGCGAGTGAGCCGAACACGACCTGGGGGGTGGATCCGGCGACCAACCAGGTGGTGGTGAGCCTGCCGGCGTCGGGGGCGAAGAACGCCGTGCAACGCTCGATGGCGCGCAAGTTCGGCGCGGCGGTGCGGTTCGAGACCAGCGCCGGCCAGATCCAGCCGAACGTCGGGATCTCCAGCGGGGACTCGTTGGGCGGCTGCTCCGTCGGCTTCACCGCCACCGACTACACCTTCAACTACATCATCACGGCCGGCCACTGCACTCAGGGCTACCCGCACTGGACACTGCCCAACGGGCAGGACGTCGGGCCGTCGCTGGAGAGCAACTATCCGGAGAACGACTACGGCCTCATCTGGATGAACGGTTCATCGGTCTGGGCGACCGGCGTCATCAACCTGTGGAACAACACAAGCCGCAGCATCCACGGTTGGGCGACGGCCGTGAGCGGGCTGTCGGTCTGCAACTCGGGCAAAACCACCGGATTCAGGTGTGGCTCCGTGCTCAAGACCAACGTGACGGTCAACGGCGCGGGCGGCACCGTACGGCAGATGGTCGAGACCAACATCTGCACCCTCGGCGGCGACAGCGGTGGGCCGCTATTCGCCAACAACACCGCGTACGGGCTGAACTCGCACGCCAACCGGAACGGCAGCCAGTGCAACTCCACGCCGCGCACCTGGCATCAGCCGGTGGGAGAGGCGATCAACGCGTACCAGGTCGTCATCTACGGCGCGCCGTGACGAGCGGCGACGAGCGAAGGAGACAGGGATGAGAACCGCATTCACCAGAGCCGTACGCCTCACCGCCGCCGCGGTCACGGCGACGGCGGTGGCCCTGACCGTGGCCGTCGGCCCCGCCCAGGCGGACCTCTGGCAGCACACCGACGGGTTCGAGGGGAATCCGGCAGCGGTGTGGGAGTTCCATCGCTCCGGGGCCGGGAGCGGAGCCTTCGAACTGGGCACGGGAACGGCCCGGTCCGGTTCGAACAACGCCATTCTCACGACCTCGACCGGTGGCTGGTCCGGGGTGGGCAAGCTGCTCACGGTGGGGCCGCGTACCGCCGGGCACTCCACCACCTGCGGCGGCGGGTTCTTCGTCCGGGCGGTTAGCGGGCCGGCGGTGCTCAACGTCGAGGTGATCGATCCGGCGAGCTGGACCTATCTTGCGCTGCGCACCGTCCGGATCACCGACACCACGTGGCGGCGGCATGACGTGGCCAGCTACGCGAACGGTCCAAACCAGGTGTTCGTCCGGGTCTCCCTGCTCGGTGGCAGCGGTGCCGTGCGGGTGGACGACTTCGCCTTCCAGTGCACCTTCTTCCGCTCCTGAACAGGTAGACCACGGCGGGGCCGGCGCTCTTGGCGTCGGCCCCGCAACGCCCGCCCGCCGGACCGTCGTCGTGCCCGCGACGGCCGGTCGACGTTCGCTTCACGGGTGTGCCAGGGCGGCAACGATGATGCAGACACGTGAGCAGGTCCCGCCACCCAAACTGGATGGACGACGGATCTTCTGCTACGGTAGCCGCGTTGCAGTTTTGATTTCCGTAGACGTTTTTCAGCGCCTGATGGGTCATCTGAACCCACCAGGCGCTTTTTCGTTTTCGTGTCGTTTCGACGCGGGTGATCAACGCGGCGGCGTAAGGGTCCGCACAGTGCGGTCTCTAACAGCCTGCGAGGAGCAGACATGACTACAGGTACCGTGAAGTGGTTCAACGCCGACAAGGGCTTCGGCTTCATCAGCCCGGACGACGGCGGCGCCGACGTCTTCGCCCACTTCTCCGCGATCTCGGCGAGCGGCTTCCGCAGCCTCGACGAGAACCAGAAGGTGGAGTTCGACATCACCCAGGGCCAGAAGGGCCCGCAGGCGGAGAACATCCGCCCGCTCTGATCCACACTTTTCGAACGGCGGCCCGACTGATTCAGCGGGCCGCCGTTCGGCGTTTCATGCGCTCACCACGGCCTCGCCGGACGGCGATGGTGACGAGCGCATCGGGTGCGGTCGGCCGCTACCCGATCCGTCTCGCCGGATGAACGGCAACCCGGTTGACCCCTGCCGGTCTCTTCTTCACTGAGGCCGGCCCGCACTCTGCGCCCCACCCGGCAGCGTCGGCGAGGTCCCACCAGCTCAACGACGCCATGATGTCTGGACTCCGCAGGCCCTTGTCCCCCGTGCGAGCTACCCGCAAGTGTCCACCGCACGGTGACGATTACAGGGGCGGAAAACCATAGGTTTCTCCGTGTCCGCTGCGCTCCGGCTGCGGTCTACAAAGGAGTCGCTATGCGATTCGTCAAACAGCTTCTCGCCGTCGCCGTCGTCGCCCTCGTCGGCTCGCAGAGCGTCGCCGCCGTCGAGGGCAGCTTCTTCCTCACCCTGGTGATCGGCGCTTTGGCGGCAGTGCTGGGCGTGGTCGTCTACCGGTGGGTCGTGCGACGCACCGAGCGCCGTGAGCCGACCGAGCTCGGCCTGGACGGCCGGGGCGGGAAACTGGGCCGCGGGACGCTCATCGGCTTCGCCATGTTCGCGGCCGTCATCGCCACCATCGCATTCCTCGGCGGTTACGACGTCGAGGGCTGGGGTTCGCCGACGGGAGCGCTGGGGCTGTTCGGGTTCATGGCGGCCGCCGCCGTCGCCGAGGAGCTGCTGTTCCGGGGGGTGCTGTTCCGCATCATCGAGGAGCGTACGGGCACCTGGATCGCTCTCGCCCTGACCGGCGTGGTGTTCGGCGCGATCCACCTGGCGAACCCGGACGCCACAGTGTGGGGGGCGACCGCCATCGCCATCGAGGCCGGGTTCATGCTGGCCGCCTGCTACGCCGCCACCCGGAACCTGTGGGTCCCGATCGGCCTGCACTTCGGCTGGAACTTCGCCGCCGGCGGCATCTTCAGCGTCGTGGTCTCGGGCAACGGCGAGCCGAAGGGGCTGATCGAGGCCTCGACGTCGGGGCCGGTCGCGCTGAGCGGTGGCGCCTTCGGGCCGGAGGGCAGCCTGTACGCGGTGCTGGCCGGCGTGGTGCTGACCGTGGTGTTCCTGTGGCTGGCCAAGCGCCGCGGGCACATCGTCCCGCGCCGCCACCGCACGGCGCAGACCCCGGCAACCGCTACAGTCACCCGGTGATCGAGCTCCGGAGGCTTCCGGATCTGTGGCGGCAGTGGCCGATCACGGTCCGGGATCTCCCGATCGCCCTGGCCCTCGCCCTCGCGACGGTGGTCCCGGCCCTGGATCGGCAGGGTACGCAGCTCGGCGACCTCCCGAACCGCCCGTACGACGCGCTGACCATCGGTGTCGTCGCCCTGGAATGCCTGCCGCTGGCCGTGCGGCGTCGGTGGCCGGCCGTCTGCCTCACGCTGGTGTCGCTCGGCTTCGCGATCGACCAGCTCCGCGGCTACCACACCATCGCGGGTACGGGACTGGCCATCGCGCTCATCAGCGCTGGCGCCCACCTGGAACGGCGTCGCTGGGCCGTCGCGGGTCTCGCCTCGACGGCGTACGTGCCCCTGGCGGTCTCCCTCGACCGGCTCGGCTCCGGTGAGGGCGTCGCGGGGTTCACCACCTTCTACCTGCTGCTGGCGCTCGCCTGGGGCATCGGGGCGTGGCTGCGCCAGAACCGCGCCACCGAGGCGGAACGCCGCCGCCATGTCGAGGAGGCCACCCGTACTGCGGAGCGCACGCGTATCGCGCGGGAGCTGCACGACGTCGTCACCCACCACGTGACGGCGATGGTCGTGCAGGCCGAGGCGGCGCGCTACCTGACGGGCGCCCCGGACAAGCTGGACCAGACCCTGACCGCGATCACCGGGACCGGCCGCCGGGCCGTCGGCGACCTGCGGCAGCTGCTCGACCTGCTCAACCCGGATCACACCAGCACAGGCGATCCGCGTACGCCCTCCGTCGGCGACCTGGACGCCCTCGTCGACCATTCCCGGCAGGCCGGGCAGCCGGTCGAGTTCGTCCGGGAGGGCACGCCGGCGGTGGCCACCGGCGGCGCTGAGGTGGCGGCGTACCGGGTGGTGCAGGAGGCGCTGACGAACGCGCTGAAGTACGCGCACGGCAGCCGGACCAGGGTTCGCGTTCACCACGGGGATGGGGAGACGACCGTGGAGATCAGCACCGACGGCTCCGGATGTGACAGCGCGTCCACGGGCGGCAGCGGACGCGGCCTCGCCGGGCTCCGCGAGCGGGTCACCGTCCTCGGTGGCGACTTCAGCGCGGGTGCGCAGGCCGACGGCGGCTTCCTCGTGCGGGCCTGGATCCCGACTGGGAACCCGTCGTGACCGCGCCGGTCCGGGTGCTCGTCTGCGACGATCAGGAGCTGATCCGCGCCGGATTCGCGACGATCATCGACGCCCAGCCCGATATGGAGATCGTCGGCGAGTGCGGCGACGGGCGCGCGGCAGTCGACCTGGCCCTTCAGCTCCGGCCGGACGTGGTGGTGATGGACATCCGGATGCCGGTGCTCGACGGCATCGAGGCGACCCGCCTGTTGGCCGGCGCCGGGGTCCCCGTGCCGGTGAAGGTCCTCGTGGTGACGACGTTCAACCTCGACGAGTACGTCTACGAGGCGCTGCGTGCGGGTGCCAGCGGCTTCCTGCTCAAGGACGCCCCACCGGCGCAGCTGCTCCACGGCATCCGCACGGTAGCGACAGGCGTCGCGCTGCTGGCCCCGGAGGTGACCCGGCAGCTGGTGGGCAGGTATGCGGCCCGCATCCGCCCGGCCGAGGGTGACCCGGGCGGCGGCGCGCTGACCCCGCGCGAGCTGGAGGTGCTCCGGCTCATGGCGGAGGGCCTTTCCAACAGCGAGATCGCCGCGGCCCTGGTGATCAGCCAGGAGACGGTCAAGACGTACGTGTCCCGCATCCTCACCAAGCTCGACCTGCGCGATCGAGTGCAGGCCGTGGTGTACGCGTACCGCCGGGGCCTGGTGACCTGAGCGGCCCGTGGAGGATTCGGGCTTGACCTATAGGTTGTTGATCTGCTTATGTTGATGACATGCCTAAGCCCTCCGCGTCGATGCGTGAACCCACCTACTTCATCCTCGCCGCGTTGCAGGACGAACCGTTGCACGGCTACGCCATCGTCAAGCGCGTGCAGGACCTGTCCGACGGGCGGGTGCGGTTGACGACTGGCACGCTGTACGCCGCGTTGGACCGGCTCACCGGCGAGGAGATGGTGCGACTTTGCGAGGAGACGGTGGTAAACGGCCGTGCCCGCCGCACCTATGAGCTGACCGAGCACGGGTTGTCCTCACTACAGGAGGAGGCGGCGCGGTTGGCCGCTGCGGCTCGGATCGTTCAAGACCGTTCCGCGCCATCGACGGCTGCCACGGTGCGGACGGTGCCGGCATGACCGGGCTGGAGCGCCGCTACCGGTGGCTGCTGCGCGCCTACCCTCGTGCCTACCGCCAGTACCGCGCCGACGAGATGATGGAAACGCTGCTGGGCGGAGGTGAGGTGGACCGGAGGCACCTGAGCCTTCGGGAGTCCGTGGCACTCGTGGTGGCAGGTCTGCGGGTCCGTACCGGCGTGGACCGGCTCGGCTCCCGGTCCGCATTGCTGCACTCCGCGCTGCGATTGACCGCGCTATCTCTGCTCGTGTGTGCCATCGCTCTTGCGGCCAAGCCCGCCGTGGTGCAGTTGTTGCTGCCTGGGATCCCTTTCGACTTATCCGCCTTCGCAGGAAGCCTGGCGACACCTGGCTTATTGCTCCTCGCGTTGGCCGCTGCGGCATGGGCTCGCTACCGACTCGCGTTCGCCATGACCGTCGGCGCCCTCGGTGCGAAAGTTTGGCATTCCGGGTGGTACGCAACAGAGCTGGAGTTGGGGCGCGAGGCACACCCGTTGGGGCTCCAGGCAGTTCTCCACCTGGCCGTGCAACTTCCGACGTGGGCATGCTTGTTGGCCGTGCTGACGATGGTGCCGCTGCTTCGAGCGCGCCAACCACGGGGCACGCGACCATGGACCTGTCTTGTCGGCGCGGCGATGATCGCGGCGATCATGACGCCTAATCCGTTCAACGGATGGGAGGACCCGTTCACGCTGCCGGTCATCGTGACCGGCGGGCTGGTGGCGGCCCTCGTGGGCGCGGCGTTGGATGTGCGGATGTCGATAGCGGCCAGCGTGCTTCTCCTCGTGCCAATCCTGGCTACGCTGCCCTACCAACCAGCGGACTGGCAGCGCGAGTATTGGGAACTGAGCCCCCGAACCGTCCTCCTGGGAGCCTTGGCCGGGATCTTCGTCATCAACGTCACGATCAGCAGGATGGCCGCCCGCCAGCAAGTCGCCCTCTAGGCGGCGTGGTCGACCCACCTAGATCTCTGACGAAGCAGAGCAGGGCGACCTGTTGCCAGGACTTCTCAGCGGCCCTGCGCGTTCTCTGCGTGCGGGCAGGGGTCACCGTCACGTCGACGGTGCGGCGCGCGGCGGTGAGGTGGGATGTACTGCTGGCACACCCATGGTCAGGGACCTTTCGGGCGCGGCGTGCGAGATGTGCTTCATGCATGACCGACCTGCCAGCAGGTGTTGCCCGAATAGTGGGCGCAGCGAAGAAGTAGCCTGGTCGGCCGGAGCGACACTCGGCGCTCCCGAGGGGTACTAGCAGTAGGCGCCTTGACAGAGACTCGCAGCGCCGCCACGGCTGTGGTGACCTGCAGGCAGGTCAGCGTCACGTCACCGGAGGACATCATCTTCACCGTCAACGCCATCGCCGCGCCTTCCGCCACCGAACCGCTCGTGCGTACCACGATCGAGCGGCGGGGCCTGGGCCCGCACGATGTTCTCATCGAAATCCGCTACGCCGGCATCTGCCACTCCGACATCCACACCGTGCGCGGCGACTGGGGCAGCGTTCCCTACCCGCTCACCGTTGGCCACGAGATCGTCGGCCGGATCACCGAGGTCGGCGCCGACGTCACCCGCCACGCGGTCGGCGACCGCGCTGGTGTTGGTTGCATGGTCAACTCGTGTCGCGAGTGCGAGAACTGCCGCACCGGGAACGAGCAGTACTGCCTCGAGGGCAACACCCAGACGTACGCGAGCGTCGACCGGGACGGCACCGTGACCCAGGGCGGGTACTCGACCCACGTCGTCGTGAACGAGGACTTCGTGCTGCGGGTGCCGGAAAGCATCCCGTACGAGGCGGCCGCGCCGATGCTGTGCGCGGGCATCACCACGTACTCGCCGTTGGCGCACTGGAACGCCGGTCCGGGCAAGAAGGTCGCCGTGGTGGGCCTGGGCGGTCTGGGCCACATGGCTGTCAAGATCGCCGCGGCGATGGGCGCCGAGGTGACAGTGCTGTCACAGACGCTGGGCAAGAAGGACGACGGCCTGCACTTCGGAGCCGAGCACTACTACGCCACCAAGGACCCGGCGACGTTCGAGGCGCTCAAGAACAGCTTCGACCTGATCATCAACACGGTCAGCGCACCGATCGACATGGCCAGCTACCTCGGTCTGCTGCGTCTGGACGGCACGCTCGTCAGCGTGGGTGCCCCGCCGGAGCCGCTGCCGGTGCCCGTCTTCGCGTTGTTCGGCAATCGGCGTTCGTTCGCCGGCTCCAGCATCGGCAGCATCGCCGAGACGCAGGAGATGCTGGACTTCTGCGCCGAGCGCGGCATCGCTCCCGAGGTCGAAGTCATCGGCGCCGACGCGGTCAACGACGCGTACGAGCGGGTGCTCGCCTCGGACGTGCGGTACCGGTTCGTCATCGACATCGACACCCTGCGCTGACCTTCTCCCCGGTGCCAGGGTCCGCCGAACGGCGGGCCCTGGCGCACAGCCGGGCCGGAGCGACCGGTGGCCCACGGTGATCCGCGCGGCTCGTCCGGCGACGCCGTCGCCGTCGCCGAGGTCGAGCGGCGAGGATGCCGATGGGCCGCCGAGGCGCAGAGCGCGCATCGGCGGCCCACCCTCTCAGCCGTTGTTGTCGATCAGGCTGGCGATCTCGTTGTAGATCAGGTGCGCCTTCGCGCCCTGGTTCGACGGACAACCGCCGAGGTGGTGCAGGGCGATCACACGGTGGCTGGCGTTCAGCACTGGTGAACCCGAGTTGCCGCCGGAGGTGTCACAGCTGTAACTGATGTTCCAGGTGTTGTAGTTCGCGTTCCGGACGGCGCAGGTCGCGCCGTTCTGGGTGTCCTCGTAGATCGACAGCCGCTTCGCGGTGCCGTCGCCGTGCCCGGGGACATAGATCCGGGTGCCGTTGCTGGTGGCGGTAGTTGCCAGGTACAGCGTGCCGAATCCCTGGATGGCGGCGAAGTTGTTGACCGAGAACAGTGTGTAGTCCAGCTGGTTGGAGCCGCCGCTGCTCACCCGGTAGAGGGTGGCACCGCTGACCTTGGTGCCGGCGCCGGGATTCGCGCCGCCGCAGGTCGCGCACTGGTAGTTGAACTGCATCTCGCTGCCGCTCACGGCGGACTGCGTCGAGAAGCAGTGCTTGTTCGTCAACATCCGGTTGGTGTTGCCGACCCGCCAGGTGGTGCACAGTCCACCGCCGCTGATCAGCAGCCGCGCCACCGCCCTGCCGCGGGCGTACTCGGTGGGGTGGCTGTTCTGGTAGCAGACCACGTCCCGGCGGGCGTCGGTGCTGCACACGGACTGGGTGGAGAAGTTGTGCGCGGCGATTTCCGTGCGGTCGTATCCGCGCCAGAACCGGTCAATGGTTGCGGTGCTGCCACGTGACGGGCGGCTGCGGTGCAGTGTCACCACTGCGGTGTCGCCCTCCACCGACATCGCCCAGAAACCCGGCTGTCCGTCGGTGGTGTAGTCCGAACCGGTCGCCCGGTTCAGGTGGCGGTCGTACCGGTAGCTCTCCTTGCCGTCGCGGTTCGCCACTGTGACGTAGTCGCCTTGGGCCAGTCGCAGCGAGCTGAAGTGCACCTTGACGTAGGTGGCACCGGGGTGCTGAATGATCTGTGTCCCGCCGTTGGGGGCATGGGACACAGAACTGTCGACGGTGCGGAGTTCGCCGATCGTGGTCACACCCTCTGCCGAGAACTGGTTCGATTCCGGTGCCCGCTCGGATTGCGGCGCGAGAGGGGCAACCGAGTACGCCTCGGCGGCGGGTACCGACAGTAGGCTCAGCCCAAGTGAGCAGGCAGCGAGCGCGACCGCCCCCGTTCGTAGGCGGCGCAGGGCTTGTTTCATCTGTCGCTCCTTCTCAGGAATCAGCACCGAGACGTGCCTTCGGCCTTCATACCTGAGTTCACGCTAGACATGTAATCCCATCTATGTCATAACTGCCTGCCGCCTCACCTCACTGCCCCTCGCCGCGCCGGAAACCTTTGAGCGGCTGGTGTTTGGGTCGACAGGCATGAGTGGTGTCGGTGGGCCGTGGGAGACTCTCGCGCCGTGGACGTTGACGAGTTTTGGGCGGTAGTGGAGTCGGCCGGGGCGAGTCTCGACGGGCGGACCGGCGACGACGGTGAGGCAGTTGCCGCGGCGCTGGTGACGCGTCTGGCCGCAACATCACCGCAGGGCATCCTCGAGTTCCAGGAGTTGTTCGATCAGCTCCATGTCGCCCTCTATCGCTGGGACGTGTGGGCGGCTGCGTACCTGATCGGCGGGGGATGCTCGGACGACAGCTTCATCGATTTCCGGGCGGGGGTCATCGCGCTCGGACGCGAGTGGTACGAACGTGTCCTGGCCTCGCCCGACGGACTGGCCGACCATCCCGTGGTACGACAGGCGGCGACCGAGGCAGACGACGGCACGCTGTTCGCCGAGTCGGTGAACTACGTGGCCGGCGAGGCCTACGAGCAGGTCACGGGTGGTGACGACGATGCCTTCTACGAGGCGATGAAGGCCCGCCAGCACGTTGCGGTCGGCGTCGACGGGGCCCGCGAGCCCGACATGGGTGAGGACTTCGACTTCGACGACGATGACGAGATGCGGCGTCGCCTGCCCCGGCTGGCCGAGCTGTTCCTCGATCCCGGCGAGGCTTGATCTCGGCGACTGGGGCCCTGACGCTTGGCGACGGCGCGGCCGAGCCAGGACACGATCCTTCGTGAGCAGCCGTCGGAGTTCCCGGTAGCCGATGGCGCTCGCTGCCTGCTTCCGCACGTCGAGGACGGGGGCCGGTGCGCCCATTACCATGCGAGCGTGGCTCACGTTGCCCAGGTCCGCAGGCCGTACCCGCTGCTCGTCGCCGCGGCGGTGCTGTTGGCGCTCGGCGCGGCCACGGCCTGGGGAGTCGGCGACACGCTGGGGCTGAGCCACTCCCCCGCCGCCGTGCCGCGCGAGGACGCTGTCGCCGCGCCGGCGCGGACGCCCGCACCGGTCCCGCCGTTGACATCCCTCGTCGTGCCCGACCAGCCGCGCGTCAGGAAGGCGGCAGCCGCCGTCGCCGACGCGGTCGTCTTCCGCGGCCTGCCCCGGCCGGTGCTCGTCCCGGGCGCGTCGAGCCCGGCCAGGTCCGCGACGGCCGCACCGGGCACCGGCACGGCGCGCCCCTCGGCTCCGGACCTGTCGGCGGTGAGCACGTTACGGGCGGGCGTGCTGACCACCCTCAGTGGGACGCCCGAGTCGTACCGGCTCGACGTGCGCGGCACCGAGCTGGCCGTCGAGGGCGGCGACGTCGCGGGCGTGGCAGCCGGGATGTACCGGCTGGCCGACCGGATCCGCTCCGGCGCCGAGGCGCTCCCCACCGCAGACGCGGGTCGGGTGGTCCTCCCCCGGCTCGGCCTGCGGCTGACCGACGCGGGCTCGGTGGGGCGCGAGCCCGACCCGGCCGCCTTCGCCGCCGGCGACGACTATGGCCTGAACACCGACGTGGTCGGGTCGGCGGTGCTACCTCGCGCGCCGTGGGTGGACGCTGGCGCGGTGGCCCGCATCGACGCACAGTTCCGGCAGTTCGTCGACCATTCGGTGGCACAGGGATTCAACGGAGTCGTCGTGCCCGGCTTCCTCGAGTACGTCACGTTCGCGAAGGTCGGCGACGGGCGCGCGGTCTACCCGCCCGGCGACCCGCACGTCGACCGCGCGCGGGCGATGGTCGCGGCGTTCGGCCCCGTCTTCCGGTACGCCGAGGACATGGGCGTGCGGGTCTTCCTGCTGACCGACATGCTCGCGGTGTCGCCCCCGCTGGAGGCATACCTGACGCGGACCGTCGGCGGCCTCGACGTGGCCGACCCTCGGCTGTGGGCGGTTTACCAGGCCGGTCTGGCCGAGCTGTTCGAGAGCATGCCGTTCGTCGACGGCCTGATGGTCCGCGTCGGCGAGGGCGGCGAGGTGTACGCCGGAACCGGCTGGGACTACTCGTCACGGCTCGCGGTCACCACGGGAACGTCGGTGCGCGCGATGCTGCGGGCGCTGCTGGACACCGCAGGCCCGGCCGGGAAGGAGATCATCTTCCGCACGTGGACCGTGGGCGTCGGCGCCGTCGGCGACCTGCACACCAACCCGGCGTCGTACGCGCAGGTCCTCGGAGGGCTCGACGATCCGCATCTGATCGTGTCCACCAAGTACACCCTTGGCGATTTCTACAGCCACCTACCGCTGAACACCACGGTGCTGGGCGGCGGGCACCGCCGCATCGTGGAGTTCCAGGCCCGGCGCGAGTTCGAGGCGTTCGGCTCGCTGCCCAACGACCTCGGCCCGCTGCACCGCCAGGCGCTGCGCGCATTCCTTGCCGCCAACCCGAACGTCGAGGGTGTCTGGAACTGGACCCAGGACGGCGGTCCGTTGCGCGCCGGGCCCATGTCGCTGTACCTGCGCGCCGGGTTCTGGCAGCTCTACGACCTCAACACGTACGCCGTCGGCCGCCTGGCCTGGGATCCGCACACCGACCCGGCGCAGGTCACAGCGGACTGGGCGTACCGCACGTTCTCCGGTGACCCGGGCACCGTCGCCGCGATCGGGCGGGCCATGGCGCTGTCCCGGCAGGCGGTCACCAAAGGCCTCTACATCGGTCCGTACGCCGACCGGTCGGTGCGGGCGCTCGGGCTGGAACCGCCGCCCATGATGTGGATCTTCGAGTGGGACATCCCGACCGGCGACTCCGCCGCCCTGGACAGCATCTACGCGGTGACCGGCGGCCGCGTCGACGAGGCGATCGAAGAGGGCACGCAGGCCGTCGTACTGGCCCGGCGCATGCGCGACCTGATCGCTGCGACCGAACCGGCGACCTGGCGGGACGCCGAACTGCGCGGGCGCTTCACAGCGACTCTCGACTATCAGGTCGACCTGTTCGAGACGCTGAGCGCGTACCGGACGATGGTGCTGCGGCACGCGCAGTGGCTGGACACGGGTGCCCCAGCCGCCCGCCATGACTGGCGGCTGGCCGCGGCGGCGTACCAGGAGGCGCGCGACGCGCACCGGCAGCGCTACGGCGCCGACCTGGACCTGCCCGCGTACAACTTCACCGCCGCCGACCTCGGGGCGCGGCGCGCCGACCGGGACCCGGCGATGGCCTGGGCGGCCCGGACGATGCTCGGGTCGATCCTGCTGGTGGTGCTGCTCGGCCGGTACGGGCGCGGGTTCGGCGCAGCCGCCGCGCGCGGGTTGCTGCTCGGCGCGCTCCGCCCGTGGCGGGTCGCCGCGCTGCCGACGCCCGTGACGCGGGCGGACCGGGTGTTGGTGTGGCTGGTCCCGGCCGTGGTGCTGGTGGCGAGCCGGCTCGTGATGACCTGGTTCGCCGCGCCGGCGCACCTGCTGGTCACCCTCGGTGGGTGGGCGCTGTTCGCCCTCGTCGTACGCCTCGTCGTCGGTCGCCGGGACCCGTTCCACCTGTGGGCCGTGGTCGGCGGCGTCGCGCTGCTGCGCAGCGTGCTGCTGCTGGCGGCGCTCGCCGTGCGCGGACCGGGCGGTTACTGGTTCGCCTTCTGGACCGCGCCGACTCTGCGCGCGGCGTACGTCACCGTCGCGTTCGCGGCGTTCTGCTGGCCGTTCGTGGTCGTCGCCGTGGTCCTGCGGGACCGGTACGGCCTGCGCCGCCGAAGCGCCGTTGGGCTGACCCTCACCGCCGCAGGTGTGCCCCTCGGCGTGCTGTCCGCCCTGGTCTCGGCAGTGGGCCTGGAACGTGCGCTGACGGTGTGGAACGACCAGCTCGCGCTGCTGCCCTGGGGCCTGTCCCGCATCCTCGGCATCACCGTCCACCTCGGCGTCCCCGCCGAACTCCCCGCATACACCGCCGCCGCTGGAATCGCCGTGGCCGCCGCCGGCCTGCTCCTGTCGCTCGGTCGCCACCGGCAATCCGCCTGACCGCCCAACCCCGACGCTTTGGGTCATCAGCCGAACGGATGACCAACGGCGATGATCGGCTATTTCCATGTGCGACGGGCACCCTGCGACGCCTAGGAAGGAGGCATGACCAACGAGCGGACCGTTCCCCTGCTGCCGTGCGCATCCATCGACGACATCGAAACCTTCTACTGGGTTCTCGGTTTTCGCACCACGTACAAGCAACGCAAGCCGAACGCATGTGTGGGGGTGCAGCGGGAGGACCTGCATCTGCAGTTCTTCGAGATCGCCGGATTCGACCCGGAGCAGTCCTACGGCTCCTGTCTCGTCATCACCGAGGACATCGAGGGACTGCATCGGGCATTCGCGGCCGGCATGCGCGCCGCGTACGGCAAGGTACTGGTGTCCGGAACGCCACGGATGACCCGACCCAGGGCGCGGAAGAACGCCGACGGGCTGGGCGGATTCAGCGTCATCGACCCGGGCGGCAACTGGATCCGCATCTTCCGGGACGCCGCCACCGCGCCCATGCCGGCCGCCACGCCCGCCGGGCGGCTGGCCAAGGCCCTGGCGAATGCTGTCGTGCAGGCCGACTCCAGGGGAAGCGTCGGGCAGGCCGTTCGGATCCTCGACAGCGCGTTGGCCCGCCCGCAAGCCGACGACGACCCTGTCGAGCAGGTAGAGGTCCTGGTCTACCGCGCCGAACTCGCGCTGGTGCTGCACGATCCACAGACTGCGGCCGAGATGCTGGCCCGCGCCCGGTCCGTCACGCTGGCGGAAGACGAATCCGTTAGGGCGGCACCCGCGTTCGACAACGCCGCCGAACTCACCGCGGCACTGCGGTGACTCACCATACGAGCGCCTCCCTCATCTCGGCAGATTCGCCCACACTCGCCGGCAGGAGGGCGTCGAGCCAGCGGGTGGAACCGCAGACCACTCCGCGGCGAAACAGGACGCTCCACCGACTCTGACCTGCGGCAAGGTGGGAGCCGCAGACAGGGGCGGGTGCAGTTGAGGACCGTTCGACGCCGTGGACACAGTTCAAGGCCGTTCAGGACGTCCTGCTGCTCCCAATCTGCTCCCCCGGTCTGGCCCTCGGCACCGGCCGTTGATGGGCCACAGGCAGCACCAGGTACAGATCCTCCTTGCTGCGCGGCTGGCGACCGCGTCCCATGGCCGAGGTCGCCCGTCAACCAATCCCGAGGTAAATCGCCCGGGGTTATCGTGTCCGACGTGAACCTCGCGGACCTGGTGACCGACGCGGCCAACAAGGGCTTCAGTGGCTTGGACGCATCTCTGCTGCCGGAGTTACGCGCGATCCGCCGCGAGGGTCCCGCGCGGGCCCGGCGGCCCGCGCTGCTCGCTTTGCTGCACCTCGGCGGCGAAAGGGCGCTCGACCCCGCTGACCTGGCCGTGCTGCGGCGGCTCATCGAGATGAGGCTTCCCTACGACCGGCCCCACACGATTGATGGCTGCTTCAACGCGTGGCTAACTGTGCGTGGCGGTGATCAGCGGGAGATCATGCAGGTGCTTGGGTTGACCAGGTCCGCGCCCGCCACATACGGCCTCGGCGAGGCGCTCGTCGCTCACCTCGGCCACGGCGGGCCCGATGGTTCGCGTACGTGGCGGCACGTATTCATCTCACCGTGGCTCAACGGGTGGACCGTGGTTTCCGGCCCGAGTTGCGATCCCAACGACGAGCCCCGAGTCGAAGAGTGGGTCCGAGAGCTGAGTTCCCGGTACGGCGACGCGCAGGCCTACTTCTACGGCAGCCAGGGCGACGGCGACGCGTGGCTGGTCGGCTCGCGCGGGCAGATCGTCCGCCGCTTCAGCAGTGAGAAGCCGGAAACGTCGGCGGGTGAGCCACTGCCAATCGAGCAGCGCACCTTGGCGCGTCTCGGTCTCACCAGTCCGCCGGAATGGCTTGACGGCGGCGAGCTGTGGGACTTTGTCGGCGAATGCGGGGCGCCGCAGGTCGCGGCCAATATGAGCATCGACCCGGTATCCACCGGCTGGCCCGATGACCTCCACATTCACGGTCAGCCGCTGGTCGCCTGGCCCGAGTCAGACGACGACGTCAGCATCCTCCGTGACTGCTACGTCTTCCGCATCTGATTGGTCAGCGATGCTCTGCACAGGTAGCAGCGGCAGCGCGACCAGAACGTCGAAAGCGCCGCCGACTGATCATGACCGAAGACCTGAATTCGGCACAGAGCATCCAGCGGCCATCTTCCGGACGCCATGAAGGCGGCGAGGATGTATGGGGGTGCCGGTCGAAATTCTTGCGGGCTCGGTCGTAGCGCATGGTGGTACGACGGGCATCCTGCGTGCCTCCGGCTGATCACTCCGTCAGCAAGCCGACGAGAACCCGCGACATCATGTCGTCGAAACGTGGCGCGGGCACCAGCGGACCATCGGTCAGCGCCGCCGTCAGGTGGGCGTGCCGGCCCGCCGCGATCACGTGGGCCAGGTACGCACCCTGCCTCTGCCGAGCGCTAGAGCTCCCGTTGAGTTCGTTGAGGACGAACGCAGCGGTGAGAGTGTTCATCACGGCGAACGCCTCCAGCTTGCGGCCGACATCCGCCGGGTGCCCGGCGAGGACCGCCAGCACGTGCTCCAGCAGATCGGCACCGTGCGGGCCGAGCGCCGAACGCGTGAGCAACAGTTCCGGTAGCCAGCCGTGCCGCCGCATCAGCTCGCGTCCCTGCCGGCACACCTCCAGCAGGCCCGGCAGCCAGGGACCACCCGGCGCCGGCAGCTGATACGCGGCCGCCACCTCGTCGGTCATCAGGTCGAGCAGGTCGTCCCGGCTGTCGACATAGCGGTAGAGCGACGCCGCCCCGGTGCCCAACTCGGCGGCGATGCGGCGCATCGAGACCGCGGCCAGCCCTTGTCGGTCGGCCAGCGCGATCGCCGCAGCGGTCACCTCCGTCCGGGACCGCTCGGCGGGCCGGCCCACTCCCGCGCGCCGTTCCCGAAGCCATATCGGCATCGCCTCCATGCCACCCCTCTCGATTGCGTCCATCCTACCTATTGGCGTACGATGTTCGCGAACGCCGTTCCCGAATAAGTGAGGCAGAGATGACCACGACCCCGTACATCGCGCGCAATGGCGACGTGCGCCTCGCGGCCGACGACCTCGGCGGCGCTGGCGGCGAGCCGCTGCTGCTGCTCATGGGACTCGGCGTGTCCCGTTTCTACTGGCCCGACGGGCTGGTCGCCGCGCTGATCGACGCCGGCTTCCACGTGGCCTCGTTCGACGGCCGCGACTCCGGCGGCTCCACCCACTTCGACGACACACCGTTTGGTAACCCGCTGACCGCGTTGTTCCGCCGGCGGCCGCCCGCCTACACCGCCGAGGACATGGCCGACGACGCCGTCGCCGTGCTCGACGCGCTCGGATGGCGGCACGCCCACTTCTTCGGCATCTCCCAGGGCGGCCTGGTCGCTCAGCGCACTGCGCTACGCCACCCGGAGCGGGTGCGCACCGTGACCTCCTTCGCCGCCGTACCCAGCGACATTCGTGGTGCCGCCGTCCTGCGCTATGTGCGCCTGCCGTTCCTGGCGCGCCTGGCGCGCATGCGCCAGCCCGTCGGCCGCGACGGCGACGTGGCGGCAGGCCTGGCCCTGTTGCGGGCGGTCGCCTCTCCCGGCTACCCGTTCGACGAGCATGACGCTCGCCTCCGCGTGGAGCGCGAACTCGACGCCGGGCTGCCCAGCAGTGTCCGGGACAGCGGTGCCCAGGCCCGGCAGACCAGCGCCACCTGGCACGGCCCGCGCCTGCGCGAGCTCCGCGTGCCCACCCTGGTGTTACACGGCGAGCAGGACCCACTGATCCGCCCCGCCGCCGGCCGCCGCATTGCCGCGTCGGTGCCAGATGCCCGCTACGTCGAACTGCGCGGCACCGGTCACGACCTGCCCCAGGAAATCTGGCCCACCGTGGTCCACGAGATCCGCACCCGGGTCACCTGAGGCGCACCGTCAGCGCATGTGTCGGGCTCCCGAGGCTGGTACGGGTCGGTTCGTGCGGCCAGCCTCGGCCCAGTTGATCAACATGTCGTGAACTGTGGTCGTGCGCGACTGACCTCGCGCTGACGATGCGCGGTTGACCTGGCCGGACTGCTCCCGCCGAACGAGGGAATCAGCCGACCGACGACGCCATCAGGCGCCTTGGCCGGTGCTTCGCCGCCAACAGCAGGACCGGCCCGTCAGCCCTCGGTGGGCGTTCGGCGGGCACCGACGGGCCAGAGGATCGTGGTCGGGACGCCGTGGTGCCGTGCCCAGTCGATGGTCTGGTCCGTCGACGCGGAGTGACGGCCAGGTTTGCCGTCCCACACCGCCACGAGTCGCTGCACCCGTCGGACCAGCTCCCGGTTGGCAGCCACGTAGGCGGCGGTGTCCGAGCGGTCGTAGCCGGTGTGGACGACAGCTGCCGCCCGGTCGAGCAGCTCGTCGAAGGCCGGACGATTCTCCGGGCTGATCACCGCGACCCGGTAGTCGCGGGCCGGCAGGATCACCTCGTAGGTGCCGCCCAGATCGAGGATCGTGCGCGCGAAGACCTGATCCGCGCCGGCCGCCAGACAGGTCACGCCGTGCACGGGTCGGTCGCTGATCCGGCCCAACTCGACGCGGAGAGCGTCGGCGACGAGCAGCTCGGTGTCGCGGGTCAGGTTGATGTGCCCGGTCACGCCGACGCGGACCGGGCCGAGGTCAGGCGGCATCCCTCGGGCCTCTCCGCTGCGCGGGCACCGGGGGTGCCAGCCGGATCAACTCGAACCCGCTGTCGGACAGCACGTCGGGCAGTGCCCGGATCCCCTCGCGATTCTGCTCCTGCACGTCGGACGGCAGCTCCTCCCACGGCCGCAGGGCGGGGTGCCGCCGCTGGACGTCATCACGTGGGTCGCCGTACGTCCAGCCGTCCCCGCGCCGTTCCCGGCACCACCGGTCGTGCTCCAGGTGGGCGAGTTCCTCGATCCGGTCGTCGATGGCCTGCCCGGCCGCCGAGGCGTCACCGGTGCCACCGTGGCGGGGCGCCACGACGCAACCGAGATCCAACAGCTTGGCAGCGATGTCCTGCACGTGGGCCCGGTTGGCCCGCCGCAACGACTCGGGTAGTCGTGACCAGTCCACCATCGCCGGGGCATCGCCGAGTCGCACCCCGGCGCGCTGCTGGGCCTGGACGTACCGCTCGTGGATCAACCGCGCCAGCCGCTCGGTGAGGTCCTCGGCGATCAGCCCGGCGTCGCAGGCGTGGGTGAGCACCGGATAGAGACGGAGCTTGCCGTGCACCTCGTCGAGCAGGTCGTGACGGGAGTCGCCGTGGAAGGCCGCAGCGAGCGCCGCCTGCCGGTAGACCGGCACGAACACGGCACTCTCGGCGCCCTGCCACAGGGCGGGCGTGTCCAGCACGAACTGCAGGCCGCTGATCTCGTCCGGTGCGCAGACGTAGATGCGGTCGTAACGGTAGCGGCCGAGACCGACGACACCGTCGAGATCCAGGTCGTACGCGGTCAACTGGCAGACGGTGGCCAGGAACGGGTAACGCGACGACGCCAGAGCGATCTCGGTGCCGGCATCCGGTGCCACGACGTCCACCCGCAGGGGTGGCACGGCGTTGCCCCCGGGGGTGTCGGCTCGCGATGCGCGCCAGTGCCGGGCGGTCTCCACCAGGAGAGCCCGGCGGAAGGTGCCGGTGCCCGCGATGAGGATCCTGGTTGGTCGGTCTCCCCCGCTGGGCAGCGGGTGGTGCCGGTGCAGTGCACGCGCGGCGACGTCGTCGACGTGGAAGTAGTCCAGCCGCAGCCGGCTGGACCCGGCGGCACCGAGTCGTCGGGCCTGCAGGGACAGACACATCTCCGAGTCGTGAACCAGGATGTAGACCCGCGGTGGTTGCCGTCGGTCCTGGATGAGCCGGTTGGCGGTGTTGGCGATCGCGTGGTTGCGGTCGTCGTCCTCGCTGCACGCGTAGATGGTGTGGGCTCTGGGCAGGCCGGCGCCGCGCAACACCTCGGGGCTGGTCGGGTCGCCGACCACACCGAGGTACCGGCGCCACCGGTACTCCAGCGGCCCGAACGGTTCGGAGCGCACCACCACCACACGTTCACCGTCGGCGAAGAGCCGGTCGGCGAGCATGTGGGCGAACTGGGAGTCGCCGCAGACCAGGACGTGACCACGTGCCCGCCGGGCGCGCAGGCGACGAGTCTCGGCGGCCAGCAGCAGCCGGCTGGCCTCGGCCACGGCGAGGAGCGTGAACAGCGGGGCGGCGAACCGGGCGACCTGCAACTGCCACGGGTAGGGGCCGGCGTCCTGGAAGGGTTCGGCGCCGAAGACGAAGAGTTGCAGGTCGTAGTAGAGCACGTCGTACGGATCGTGGGCGACGTCCGGCCGGGACTGGAGCAGGCGGTCGAAGCCGACATAGCCGAGGACGAGAGCGGTCAGCCCGATCACTCCGAAGAGGACTCGCAGACTCCAGCCGGCCG
Organism: Micromonospora sp. NBC_00330; assembly: GCF_036136635.1. Taxonomy (NCBI): domain Bacteria; kingdom Bacillati; phylum Actinomycetota; class Actinomycetes; order Micromonosporales; family Micromonosporaceae; genus Micromonospora; species Micromonospora sp. NBC_00330. Next base: position 1,150,752 of record NZ_CP108012.1, on the reverse strand, counting down.
GGCGGGACGAGCCGGCGACCGGATCCGTCATGAGCTCATGGTATTTGACGAGGTCGATCGGATCGTCGCTCGACGCGCACGCGCATGCACCTACGGCTCCCGATCGATCACGGAAAGTCGTCGGGTCGGGTGTCGGGCAGCGTGGCCAGCAGTTGCCCGGCCAGTCGCCGCACCGCGCCGTCATCCTCCTGATGCGCGAGCCGCACGAGCACCCCCCGGGTCCAGGTGTCCCTGTCGTAGTGACGGGTCAACGCGAGCAGCGCGGTCCGGCGGATCTCCCAGTCATCGTCGTCAGCCAGCCGTAGCAGCAGGTCCCGTACCCCCGTTCGTCCGGCCAGGCTGGCGCCGAGCTGCTCCACGGCCCGGCGGCGAACCTCCAGGGCCGGATCGTCGCGGACCAGCCCGACCAGCAGCACCTGAACCTCCGGGTCGGCGCCGAAGTGCTCGCCGAGCGCGGCGGCGATGCGGGCGCGGATCGCCGGGTCCTGGTCCGACAGGCGGCGCATGAGCCGCAGCGTCACCGCCATGGACGCCGCGCCCTGCTCGGTGAGACAGCGCACGGCCGCATCGAACACTGTCGGGTCGGTGTCGGACTCGACGCATTCCAGCAGCACGTCGGTCACCAGTTCCGGGCTCCCGTAGGCGCAGAGGGTCTGTACGGCGGCCAACCGGATGCCGACGTAGCTGTCTCGGCGGGCCCGCCGACACAGTGTCTCCATCAGGCCGGGGGCCTCGCCGTGGCGGGCGAGCGCCTGGGCGGCGGCGCACAGCACGTTCGGGTCGGGGTCCCGACTGACCTGCTCGGCAAGGCACTCCCGCACCTCTTGGTCCGGTGGGTCGGCGAGACGGGCCAGGCTACGGGTGACCCGCAGCCGGACGATCGGGTCCCGTTCCTGGGAGGCGCGGCTGATGAGCAGATCTCGGGTCGCGTGGCCGAACAGCGGTCGCCCGGTGAGCAGGTCGACAGCGGCGAGCCGGACGCTCGCGGTCGGATCGCGTCGAGCGCTCTCCAGCAGCAGTTCCCCGGTGCGATGGTCGGGGTAGGCCTCGGCCAGCGCGCGCACTGCGGCGAGGCGTACCGTCGCGTCCTCGTCGACGTGAGCCGCGCGGGCCACCACTGTCCACCCGGTGTCGTCGGCGCGGTCCCGGTCGATCAGAGCGGTGACCGCGGCGGCCCGTACGGAGGACTCCTCGTCCTGCTCGATCTGATCGATCAGCCGGGCCCGGCAGCGCCCTTCCGGGTCGGGTACGAGCGCCAACCGCTGCACGGCGACCGCGCGGACCCGTGCGGACGTGTCCGAGCAGGCCAGCTTCAGCAACAGCTCGGTGCTCTCCGGGCTGGATCGTTCGGGCAGCAGCTCGATCAGAATGCAGCGTCGGACCTCGTCCGGGGAGTCGCCGGTGACCCGCTGCAACGCCGTCGTTCGGGCGGTCTCGGCGTACTCCGGCAGAACCAGCAGACCCTTCAGCACGCACTGCACCACACCGGGGTCGGTGTCGGTGGCCAGCAGTCGCTGCATCGTCTCGGGTGCGTCCGGCAGGTCGGCGCAACGCGCGGTGAGCACTCCGGCGGCGGCCCGCCGCACCGCGACGGCGGTGTCCCCGGTTGCCCTGGCCAACACCTGACGGACGTCGTCGGAGAGTTCGGACCGGGTGCCGAGGGACTGCACGGCCAGCGCCCGCACCGCGAGATCCGGGGAGTTGGCGAGGTCGCGCAGCACGTCCACGAGGTCGAGGTCGGCGCCGAAGTGGGCGACCAGTGCGCGTACGGCGGCCTGCCGCACCGCGGTGGAGACCTCGGCCTGCGCCTGGGCGAGCAGGATGTCCCGGCATCGGCGACTGCTGCCGCCGGTGGCCTGGAGGCGGCCGGCAGCCTCGGCCAGCCCGGCGACCAGGGTGAGGTGGGCCTGCCGCTCGCGGCCCTGCCCCAGCTCCCGGACGAGCAGGTCCTCCATCTGCTCCTCGGCGGTGGACAGCACCGCCGCGATCCGGGTGGCGAAGGGAGAGCCGGATCGCCAACTGGTCCGGACCCCACGGCGGCGGTACCAGTGCAGGAAAACCTCCCGGCCGGGCCAACTCGGGCCGAGCGCCCGGATCGAGGACAGCAACTCCTGCTCGGTGAGATCCACCAGGTTCGGGTCGTCGGCGGAGATGCCATGCTCGATGAGCCGCACGACCTGGCGCAGCACGGCGTCGCCCGCGCCGGCCAGCTCGGCGGGCTGCGGCGCCTCGGCCACACACTGCGCCGCCAGCACCAGGTTCCACGGCGGCCCGGTCAGGTTCAGCGGCGGCCACGGTTGAGTGGCCTCGGTGGCGAGCAGGGTGACCAGCTCGTCGACGGTCTGGGCGGGCAGGGCGCTGGCGACCAGTCGAAGCACCTCCCGCCACGACGGATCGGCCCAGTGCTCGCGAAACAGCGAACGCAGACGATCGAGGCCCCAGGTGGTCGGATCGTGCTCGCATCTGTCCACGATTTCCTCGGCACAGAAGAACTCCAGGAACGCGCGGTGCACGAACCCGAACAGTCGCAGTCCGTACCGTTCCAGGATGAAGCTCCGCTGCCGCAATTTATCGATCATCGAGTAGGCCATGGCGAGTGCCCGCTCATTCTCAAAACCGTAGAACGCGACGAGGTGGTCCCGGAAGATGCGCGCGAGTTCGTCGGACTCAATGTAGTTTCCGGCGGGGCCGGACTCGCGGAACTGCATCCAATACGCCAGGTGACGCAGCAGTCGACGCTTCGCCTGCAGGTCCAGCGACGGCACGTCGCCGTGGCTCTCGCGCAGTTGCTTGGTCACATCCCACTCGGAGATCAGCACGTCGGTCACGTGCGCGTAGAGCCGGCGTCGGTTGCGGGGCAGCGGGTGACCCCGGCCGACGATCGCCATGAGCATCAGCAGCAGGGGGTTGCCGGCGATCTCGCGCATCGCTCGAGAACTGCCCACCACGTCGAGGATCTGCCGCCGCTGCCGCTCCGCCTCCGCAGCCGGCGTGGGCATCACGTAGCGGTACCAGTTGCCGAGGAACCTCGCGATCTGCTCGTCGTCGAGATCCTCCAGTGTGAAGTGGTCGAAGCCTGCGTTGGCAAAGGTGTGCCGCTGGTAGCCGGCCGCCCGCGAGGTGACCACGGTCAGCACCCCCGGGTACTCGTTGGCGAACGTGGCGATCTGCGCGGCCACCTCTTCCCGCTGCGCCGGGTCGAACACCTCGTCCAAGCCGTCGAACAGGAACAACGCCTGGCCGCCCTGGCGCAGGTACGCCTCCAGCACGTTCTGGTCGATACCGGCCAGCCCCTGCTGGTGGCGGTGGCCGACGTAGTCGAGCAAGCCGTCGCACCGGCCGTCCCCGTGATGGGTGGCGTAGGAGCGCAGCTCGATCAGGACGGGTAGGTACCGGTCCAGCGCACTCAGTCGAGGCTCGACGCAGATCTCGGCCAGCGTCAGCGCCAGGTACCGCGCGGCCGCGGACTTGCCGGAGCCGGGGTCGCCGAGCAACACGATCGTACGCCGGCCCGGGTCGGACACCACGTCGAACAACGACAGTTCGTCCTTGGCCGCGTACTCCTCCCAGAGCCGCTCCACCTCCTCCGGGTTGACCACCCCGGGCAGCCCGCCGACGTCGTCGCCCGGCGTGGACCCGGCCCAACGCCACCACGCCAGCGGCATCTCCGGTCGCGCGTCCTCGTGCACGCGGGGCTCCACGAACACCTTGGGCAGCCCGACGGTGAGGTAGCCGATGGTGGGACGCGGTGAGACCGCGTCCACCGAGACGGCCTGGTATCTCAGCGACAACTGCTTGTAGTACTGGTTGCGGACGGCCGTCGGCAGGTGGGTGTCCGGGTCGGCGGGCTCACGCGCCGGGGACCTGCCACTGCGGACGTCGGCCAGTGCGGCGGTCACCTTGGCGGTGAGGTCGTCCACGCCGGAGAAGAAGGCGCAGAGGTGGCGCTCCTTGAGCTCACGGCGCAACGCGACGATCTGCTGCCAGTCGGCATCCCGGTCGATCATGTCGACCGGCCAGGGCGTGTCCTCCGCGAGCAGGAAGACCAGGCAGGGCTTTCCCGCCGCGAGCGCTTCCCGGTATTCCAACTCGGTGATGGAGGACTCCTGGCCGGGCGGCCGGAACCCGTACCGCCAGGCGAACAGCCCCACGTAGAGGTCGCACCGGCGCACGTCGGCGAGGCAGCGTTCCAGCGGCGGCCGGATGTCGGCGCCGTACGCCTCCATGGCCACGTCGTCGATCTCGAGACGGCGAGCCACGGCGTGCACGGCAGCGCGGTATTCCAGCAGGTCCTTTTGTGTGGCCGAAATGTAGACCTTCATGAACGGCAAACTCCAGGGGGTGGCTGGCGACCGCACCATTGAAAATATCAGCCGTTGTCACGTCCGTCCGACCCGCGAACACTCCGAACGCCCGCCGTACATGGGATTCCCGCCCACCCCGGGCCTATGATGGCCATCAACAGATACGGATCCGGGCGGTCGAATCTCGTACACGTGGAGTTTCGGTTGTCCGACGCGGATCCGTGTCAGTGCCGGTCGCGAGGGGTGTACGTCAATCAGCATGAGCCGCATACCGCGCGATGAGCGCGGGTCGGTGGCAGCGTTGCGGAGGAAGCCATGCTCACTGTCGGTGAGGTGCACACCAGCCTTCTGCAGCACGGCACGGCGTTGGCCCAGGAGCAGAGCGCCGAAGTGCTCAGCCTGATCGAGGGTGAGGCCGTGCTGACCTCCCGGCGTCCATCGCTGTACGCGGTGTCACCCGATGTCCGCACCGGTGTCGACTGCTGGCTCCCGAGCGCCAGAAAGCGCCAGCTACGTGGCGTGGGAGCCGTCGTCACCCGGGCCATCATCACCGGCGGCCGGATCGTGCAGGCCTCCTCGGTCATCCACGTCGTCGCCGGCGAGCGCCGCCAGCCGTGGTCGCACTATCTGGCCAACCCCGGCGTCCTGGAGACGGTCGGCAAGCTGGACGTCGCCGACCTGAGCGCGGGCTTCCTGCACGGCAACGACGCCGACGTGCTGAACCTGGAGGCGATCACCGGCAGGGTGCTCGACGGTGTGCAGATGTCCGACCTGCTGGACCGGCGCCCGCCACTGCGCACCGCCCGCACACGGCTGCGCTGGACCGCGCAGGCCGACGAGCGTCCGAATCGGGAAGTCTCGGCGGTGGTCACCGTGGACTCGCCCACCCTGCGTACTGTCGAACTCGTGCTCGACCCGCAGGACGTGCCGGCCGCCGTGGCCGGGCTCTGCGAAGATCTCGCGCTGCACGACTGGCTGCTGACCATGCTGTCCTCGCTGGTGGAGTCCGCGGTCACCCGATCGGCCTCCGGGCAGGAGCACGTCGAGCGGCTGCGGCCGGTGCTGGAGCACCTGCTGCACCTGTGGCTGCCCGGCGCGCGGGTGCACCCGCGGCTGCGGCCGATCTGGGACCAGCTGGAGCAGGTACCCGGGTTCAGCCGTCAGTGGAACTCGTCGGTCAACTGGATCCGGGATCAGATCAGCGTGAGCAACATGGCTCTGCTGCGCGACCTGGCCGGCCGGGTGGCCGTCGACGAGCCGTGCGGGCGCTGAGCACGCTCAGTCGCTGATGAACACGTAGCTCAGCCGGTCGACCAGTTCGCTGGGCAGGTGCAGGCCCTCGCCGCCGGCCCGTTTGGCGACCTGCTGCGCGACCGCCGGCGGCACCGCCACCTGGCCGAGGATGGTCCGCACGGCCAGCTCCACCGGCAGGTACTGGGTGCCCATCAGGGTCAGCGTGCGATACGCGCAGAACGGCGCGGCCGCCGGGTTCAGCTGGACGATCGCCGGCAACTCGTCCCAGTCCGTCGGCAGCTCGCCGGCGAGCCGGCACGGCTGCGTCATCGTCTCGCCCCGGTGCCGTAGCACGCCGAGTCGGGTCATCTGCCAGACCGAGGCGAGCAGGGCGCAGGCCCACACCCGGGCGTCCGGCTCGTCGGACCACAGCTCGATGTCGACGAAGATGGAGTGCCGGGGATCGCCTGACTGCAACGGCGGAGACCACGGACGTGGCAGGGTCATCGCCGGCGCGTCGACGTGCCCCGGAGACCGCTTACCGTTGGACAGCCAGCCCGACTCGCTCAACGGTGGACGGCTCCCTGTGGTGTGTCGAGGTGGTTCCACCACCAGTGTGTCGACCACCAACCGGGCCAGCTCGGCGCCGTCGTGGCGGGCGAAGCTGGACTCCCGGGCCACGTAGTCCAGGATCAGGCCGTGCTCCGCCGCGGCGCTCTGCACCTGCGGGATCACCTCGCGGGGTGTGCCGAAGCGGTGGAAGTAGTCGTCCAACATGAAGCAGGTGCTGATCCGCGGCTCCCGCTGTGCGGGTAGTCCTCGTCGGGCCAGAACCGGGATCGCGGCCGACCAGTCCGCGATCCGCTCGAACTTGCGCCTCAGCTCCTCACACCCGTCGCCGAAGTCCTCCGCGTAGAAGTGCCCCAGCTCCACGGACAGGTGCGAGTACGCCACGCTCTCTGTACGACGCACCGCAGCTGCCTCCTGGAACCTGACATCCATGCCGATCACGCGGTGTCCCATGCCGTCTCGTCGAAAAGCTTCTCGGTCAGGTCAACGAAGGCGTCCACCGTCTTGACGTTGGCAATTTTGGATTGCACGTCGTGATCGGAGATCAGCTGCTCCCGCCACTGCAGCAGAGGATCCAGCGGCACCACGCCGAGCAGCGTCGTACGCCCGACACCTCGTCGTCGGGCCAGCTCCGCCAGCTCCGCGTCGCACTTGCGCAGGAATGCCTGCTGGGCGAGGCCGAGGTGACCGACCTCCGGGCCACGTGAGTCGATCACCGCAGTACGGATGAAGCGCAGCGACTCGCGTAGCCGGTCCGGCTCGTGGCCGTACTCCTTGCCCATGGCCACGATCCCGCCCGCCTCGAAGGCCAGGTCCGCCGCGGCGGTGACGTGCTGGGGAGTCCACCGGTGGAAGACCAACCAGCGCACGGCGACCTTGCGCAGGGTCGAGGTCGCGGTGGCGGCCAGCGCGATCTGACTGGCGTACGACCGGCCGGCGCTGAGGTCCACCAGGGTCAGGTCGAACTCCTCCTCCAGCCGGAGGAAGAGCTCGGCGCAGCGCTTGGCGATGTCGTTGGTGAAACCGAACTCGCTACCGTTGCGTTGCCCCGGCAGGAGCACCAGCGGACCGGACCCGATGGGCCTCTGACGCAGGCTGGCACGTTCGGAGGTGCCCCACACGTCCAACTGCTCCGGAGACGGGATCTCCCCGCGCAGGTATCGGTGCAGGCCGCCACCGTTGGGTCCGGCGCCCTCCACGCCGTTGACGGCCTGCGGAATCTGGAACGTGATGCCGGCGGTCGGCGAGCCGAAGTCGTAATCCAGGTAGCAGGTGGGGCGACCGGACAACGCGCTGCGGTAGGCGATGTTCGCCGCGGTCACCGACCGCCCGGTGCCGCCCTTGTGCGACGTGACGAAGACCAGCATTCAGATCCCCTCGCTGGCCTTCTGCTGCCCGGTCGCGACGTCGTTGAGCTGCAACAACAGAGTGTTCACCAGAGCGGCCGCCGTGCCGGGACGCTCGTCGACCAGCAGCTGTGCCCGGCCCAGGCTGGCTCGGATGCTGCGCATGCTGCGCTGCATCGCCTCACCGTCGAAGGTGCCGCGCATCAACTCACGGTCGAACAGATATTCAGCCTCGTCGATGAGATCCTGCGCGTAGCCGGCCAGCCGGCCGGCTCGTGGGAACGGCCGCTCCCACAGCAGCTGACCGGAGGTGACCAGAGCCTGCACCACCCGCTCGGTGAGATACCAGGAGGGTGCGTCCGGTTTCGGCGCCAGGCCGGGAAAAGCACCACCGGCGTGGTCCCACAGCCCCTGGTGCCGGCCGTCCGGGATGCGCCGCAGCAGCAGGTGGTCCCACACCTCGTCGGCCAGCTCGAGCAGTTCACTGCGCCGTCGGGCGTTGCTCAGCAGACCGGCGACGGTGGTCGCCCGCTGTAGCAGCACAGTGGAGAACTCGTTCACGTTCCACGTCATGATCGGCTTTGACGTGTCGTCGTTCAGGGTCACCCGCTTGCCTGGGGCGTGCACGAACAGCGCCGGCTCGCCGGGTGACGCCCGCCGGGTGATCCGCGACCGCTGCGCCAGCTCCACCAGCACCGAGGCGATCCGCCCGAGCTCCTCGTCGCCACCGCGCCCGACGGCGATCAGGCCCTTCACCGCCAGCGACGTGGCCTGGAGGGTGTAGTAGTCGGTCCGGTCGCCGTCGGTCGTCCGCCAGGGGATGTCCTCGATGGGCCACCGCCGTCGGTTGCCGAAGGTCGCCACAGTCGCCCAGTACGTCCGGGTGAGCTCCCAGCGCAGTTGCAGCGCCCGGGACAGCCGCTGCTGCTCCTCGTTGAGCAACCCGAGCAGCCGGGTGCGTTCGGAGTTCAGGTCCTCGATGGCGTCCATCGCGATAACCGTGAAGTAGAGGTAGGGGGCGTTCTCCGCGGAGCCCTCACGCTGCCGGCCGATCGGCTCGGTGGTCGGAACATCCTCGGCCCCGGAGATGATCCCCCACGACCAGCCGCACTCGAACAGCATCTCGCTGTTGTCCAGGTCCTCGGTCACCCGACCCGACCCGATGATCACGCTACGCAGGCTCGCCATCGTGTCCCGCAACTGCTCGCGCAGCGCCGCCACCAGCTCGCGGCGCGGCAGCTCGTCCTGGTTGACCATGTCGCACAGACGAGTGCCGTACTCGTCGGTGGAGGTGAAGACGAAGGTGCTGAAGCTGCGGAGCAGGCCGACCATCGCCGCCGTGAGGCGCGCGCCCGCCATCGCGTCCAGTTCGTCCAGTTGCGCCAACAGGTCGCGCCGTTGGGTGGAGCCCCGGTAGACCTTGACGAAACCGATCGTCGCCAGCGTGAGTGTGACCGACACCGCGAACGAGTCCACGATGTCCAGGGAACGCTGCTCGTCGGTGAGCTCCGGACCGCCCTCCAGCGGGGTGAGGTAACTGCCCCCGCCGAAGATCGGAGTGCCGGCGTCGTCGGTGTACCGCCGGAAATAGTCGATCATCACGCTGACGAGCCGGCGGGGAATCTCGATCGCGCCGCCGAGCGGGCTGAGCGCCTCGATCACCTCTTCGTCGGCGCGGTCCGGGTCGTCCAGTGACAACACGGGGACCTTGGCCGCGGGGAGCAACAGGGTCAGCAGTTGTTCTGCGTCGCTGATCGAGTTGCTACCACTTCGGCTACCCCAGTGCCATTCGCCGTTCGCCCAGCAACTGCGAACCGTAGCCCGCCAGATGTCGAGGATCTCCTGGCGCGGCTGCATGCGCATGATCCACCGCCGTCTGTTGTAGTCGTCGACTCGAAACCTCTGATATTGCCGTGCCCACGATTGTCCACGATGACGTACAGCGTCATGGTAGCGGGCCAGTCGAGTGCCAGTTGAAAGGCTTCGATGGCCGCGTGTCGGCGCATCCCACAGGCACGCATCGGCGCTATCCGCGGGTACGGCCGGTGGTCAGCAGCATGCTCGAATACCCGTCCCGCAGCGGCGGCTTGGGCCGCACCTCGTGGACGTCCAGGTCGTACGCGCCCGCCCCGATGCTGGCCACCACGTCGGCGCGCTGCAGTGCCACCGCCGGGAACATCTGCCGACCGACGCTGTAGCCGAGGGACCCGAGCATGACCGACACGGCGAAGGGCGACCCGGGCCGCAGCGCGTCCAGAAACCGACCGATCGCGTGCTCGGCCTCGGCCCGGTCGGCCGAGATGGAGCAGGCCACGAAGAACATCGTGCCGGCGCTCCAGGCGTGCCTCGGCAGTGTGAAAACGCTGGCCCGCGCCACCCGGCCCACCTGCGCCAGGCGCCGGCGCGGGTCCGCCAGTGCCGCGTACGCCGGGTGCTCCGCGCACACCTGCCAGTACGGGTCCCAGAGTTCGTCGTAGCTGTCGACCTGCGTGCGCAGCCAGTTCACGTTCGCCGTCGACCATTCACACAGGTCGACGGCCTTCGCGAACGGCAGAAGCGACAGCGCCGGGTACAGATTCGCTCCCGACCCCACGTCGACGCACCGCGCGTCGGAGAGCTTCGCCTCCGCGAAGAAGTCTCGGATGCGGCAGAGGATCTCCCGATCGTCGGACCGCAGATCCGCGTAGTTGTGCCGGACATATGCCTGCGGGTCGAAGCTGTCCCACTCGACGTCGGAATTGACCGGCCTCGGCGACTGAATCGGCGAGCGTGGCGTCGACTCGCCGCAACCGCCCCCAGTCGCCGGGGTCAACGCCATGGACGGGCCTCCATCGGTCGGCGGATCACATTGGTCGCTGAAGCGGCGCTCAGTGCACTGCCCATTATGTATCGGAGGTGGTGTGGGCTCACAAGTGTAGGAACTTCACCAACCGCCGGGAATGACGACGACAGGACGGTGGCCGGGGGTCGACAACGCGTCCGGCTGAGCACCCGCAAACCGTACGTCTTCCGCGGCCTGGTCTGCTGCGCCGCCTGCCAGCGACGGATGCAGGGCAAAAACCGCGCGGATGACCCGACGATGCGGCCGCGGTGCGGCGACGCCAAAGGATCACCCCGACACGCAGCACGAACGAGGAGGACGGCATGAAGGTAAGCAAGATCCGGAAGCATCGCCTGGCGCGGACGCTGATCGCCCTGGTGGCGTTCATGGGACTCGGCGTGGTCACCGCGGCAGTACCGGCGTCGTCGGCGATGGCCGCGTGTTCGGGCACCGGCTGTCACAACGTCAATCCCGACGGCCAGTGCAGCGGCACCCGGTACGGCTGGACCGGCGGCGGCTACGACAGCGGACTCGGCATCGTCGTCGTGAAATCGTCCGGCTGCAGATCGGCCTGGGCACGCCTACAGAACGACCAGCACGTCCGCTACAACGGTGGGACGTTCACAGTGCGCATCGAACGCAGGGTGTGGTCGTCCTACGGCTACTGGTACGCCGGCAGCCTCAGCAAGCAGTTCCCCTCCACCAACGGCGGGGTGTGGACCAACATGCTCGAGGATCTCGACTCCTGGGACGAGCACCAGGCCTGCTTCAACTTCATGGGCGGCGCCTGGACCTGTACCCCCTGGATCAGCTGAGCGGCAGGCGGGCGTCAGGGTCCCCGGCGGCGCGGGGGCCCTGTTTCCCAGCCCAGGACACCTGAGATGAGCGCATCCGGGAGGCGACCAGCGCGGTACCGCCGGCCATTCCGACCGACGTGCTGAGATGGACCTACTCAGTCCCGAGTAGAGTCCGTGGCGCGAACTACAGGATGAGGCCGAAGGATTTGATGAGCCGGAGCAGCGTGACTCCTCGGATCGCGAGGGACGATGACCTCGCGGGCTTCACAGCCGGCCAGTTTCTGGCCGTGACGAAAGCCCTCACGATGATATTGGCCCTCCCACCGTCGGCCGCCGACCACGTCGATGCGCTCGTCATCGCCAGCGGCCAGGGCGAAGAGTGGCGTTTCACCCATGCGATCCGCAGTTGGGAGGCGAATCTGGATCTCCGTTACCTCTTGGTGGCCAATGGCAATCCGACCGAGAAGACCTACGTCGAGATCACGCTCGATTACCTGCGCAGCCTCGGTCTGCGCCGCATCGACGGAGTCCACCTCCAAGCCGAGCCGGCACCCAACACGGCCCTGCAGGCCAAGTGGATCGTCAGCCAGGTCAGAGACCACGGCATCACGAGCCTCGCACTCGCCGTCTCTCCCTATCACCTGCCCCGCGCCTACCTGACGCTCCTCAAAGCGTTCAACGAGGTGGGCGTTCGTCTTCCCATCATTCCGGTTCCGGTGGCCGTTGCCCCGGACAGACTGATCCCAGAAACCGGAGCCACCGCCTACGACCTCGTACCCGGGGAGGTGAAGCGCATGCTCACCTACACGGACGAGGGATGGATCGCGACACTCGAGGAACTGCAGCAATACCTACAGTGGCTGTGGAGTCACCACGAGCCCCTTCTCAAAGCGTCTTCGCGACGGTTTCTGGAGCATGGCGTGACGGCATGACATCCATCAACCGGGCGGGCAGGATGCGGCAGGGCCCGGGGCCGCACCCGAGGGCGGGGAAAACCGGCTCCCAGGGCGACTCTCGTCGACTGACTACGAGCCGGAGGGCCGGGCGGCGCGGCGACGCTCTGTGAGCCGTCGCGCCTTCACCACGTTGCCGCAGTCCGCCATGCGACACCAGCGGCGGGAGCCGTTGCGGCTCCGATCGAGGAACAGCCAACCACAGCCACCTTCGAGCACCGGGCAGCGGCGCACCCGGGTCAGATCGGCCGTCAGCATGACATCGTAAGCGGCCTCGGCGATCCGGTCGGGCACCAACATCGCCGGCACCGTGTCGTAGGCCAGCCGCACCCGCGACGACTCGAGCACGAATCGTGCTCGGGCGGCCGCGCCAGACCAGCGCTGATGTAATGCGACAAGCGCGGCGCCGGCCTCGACACTGTCACCCGCCGTACCACCGTCCGCGTCGATGATCGCCGCAAGCAGCACGAGATTCAGTCCTTCACGGATGTCCCGCACGGCGGCCAGTCCCGCGTGTGCCGCCGCCGGCTCGTCGCGCCACGCCCGGCCAACCTGCTCGGCCTCCACGTCGTTGATCGTGCCCGCCAGGACCGACCAGCGCAGCAAAGCGGAAGGGTCGGACAGGAAGTCGTGCGGCGAGGTGGCCCCTCGCTCGAGTGTGTTGACCAGATCGAGTGCAGGGTGCCCGCCGACCAACGGTAGCTGGCAAACGTCGGGTGGCATGCCGACAAGGCTACCACCTAACCCGTCAATGGGGGTTGTGCTGCGGTCACGATCACGTAGGCCTGTGCCCTGGTCAGGAGGCAGGGGCACTGGCGGCGTCGAGTCGCTCGACGTGTGCGGCGTCGAGCTTGACGTCGAGCGCCGACATGGCGGCCGCGTACTGGTCGAGGGTTCGCGGCCCGATCAGCGGCACGCTACGCGGCGACGTCTGATGCAGCAGCCACGCGAGCACCAGTTGGTTCGGTGTGACACCCAACTCGGCGGCGAGCACTGTGAGCGCCGCGAGGCGCGCCTCGGCATCCGGACCCTCGTACGGAGCCATGATGTCGTGGCCTCGTCGCTTCTCCGGATCGTCGTAGACCCCTTTGAGGATCGGCGAGTACGCGACCAGCGTCAGATCATCGTGCGTCCGCAGGTAGTCGAGCTGCTCGTCGTCAACGATGGAATGGCTACTGAGCCCGGCACGACGACGGAGGTAACTGTGTTGTTGCTGTAGCGCGACCGGCGCCGGCCAGCCATGCCGGTCACAGAGCTGCCGGATGCGCTCCAGGCGCCAGGTGCGCACGTTGCTCCAGCCGACGTACCGTGCCTTGCCGGCGCGCACGATCTCCGCCAGGACGGACAGCGTCTCTGCCAGCGGCGTCGACCGGTCGTCGACGTGCACGTAGTACAGGTCGACGTGGTCGGTGCCGAGCCGCCGCAGGCTGTCGTCGATGCCCCGGCGCACCGTGTCGCCGCTCGCACCCTCGAAACGAGCCTGGACCTCCTCCCACGTCTTGCCGCGTGCTTCTTGAGAATCGGGTATCCGCGCACCGCACTTGGTAGCCAGAAAGACCTTGTCGCGCCGACCACCATGGGCGAGCCAGCGGCCTATCAGTTCCTCACTCTCGTCACCGGTGTTGTCGGGGGACGGCCACCACGCATAGCAGTTGGCGGTATCAACAAAGTTGCCGCCGGCGTCGAGGTAGCGGTCCAGCATTTGGAACGACGACGCCTCGTCGGTCAATGTACCCATCAACATGCACCCGAGAGCGATCTGGCTGACCTGCTCACCCGTGCGCCCCAATTCGACAGTCCTCATGGACGAAAAGCTATCCGTCCGAGTGCGCTCGGCGTCAACCCGTTGGGCTACTCGAAAGCCACTTCGGTGGTACGTCTCCATGAAACAGCGAACAGGGCGAGTCGCACCGCTATTGGAGCATGGTGGTTGGCCGGCGGCGCGTAACTCGACGCCGTCCGGCCCTCCGCGACGCGGCACCGATCCCAGTCCCCGATCCAGAACTCCGGCGGATGCGGATGGCGGCCGCCAATGGTCCGTCGGGGCGACGTAGGCGAGAAGCCTACCGATCTCGTGGCTTCTCTCTCCGTCCGCTGGGACCGGTGCACTGCTGCGGGTGCGCCGCCAGGCGCACGAGTACTTCTTCCGACAACTCGGCCAGGTGCTCCGCACGTACGACGGCAGCCTCTTGCGCAAACACTCAGCTCTGCAGCGCAGGGCGCCCCGGCGCGAAGTACTGCCATCCGGCCCGCTGCCACTCCTCGGCGTTGAGCTGGTGCCGTGCGTCCACGACGTTCCGGCTCCTGACTTCCTTGCCCAGGACCCGTGGATCGAGAGTGGAGAACTCCTCCCAGTCGGTCAACAGGGCCACGGCGTCGGCACCTCGTGCCGCGTCCAGCGGGCTGGTCGCGTAGGTCAGGTGAGGGAACGCGCGCCGCGCGTTCCCCATCGCCCGCGGGTCGTAGACGGCAGCCACACCGTCCTCACGGCTGATCAGCTCGGCGACGTGCAGCGCGGGCGAGTCGCGGATGTCGTCGGTATTGGGCTTGAAGGCGGCGCCGAGCACTGCCACTCGCCGCCCGGCGAACCCTCCGCCGCACTGCTTACGGAGCAGCTCCACCACCCGATCGCGGCAACGCAGGTTCACCGCATCGACCTCGGCCAGGAAGGACAAGGCGTGGCCGACGCCGAGGTCGTGAGCGCGGGCCTGGAAGGCCCGGATGTCCTTGGAGATGCAGCCACCGCCGAAGCCGAGCCCAGCCCTGAGGAACTGCTCGCCGATGCGAGGGTCGCGTCCGAGCGCCTCGGCGACGACAGTGACGTCGGCACCGCTCGCGTCGCAGAACTCCGCGATCGCGTTGATAAAGGAAATCTTCGTGGCCATGAAGGAATTGGCCGCCGTTTTGATCACTTCGGCGGTGGGGAGGTCGGCCACCACCACCGGCACGCCCGCCTCGATCAGCGGCGCATAGACCTCGCGGAGCACCTTCTCGGCGGACGTGTCGGACACGCCGAGCACGAGACGATCCGGGCGCAGGGTGTCGGCCACGGCCGTACCCTCGCGCAGGAACTCCGGGTTCCAGGCGACCGAGACCTTGTCGCCGTCGGGCGCGAGATCGCGGAGCAGTTCCGCCAGGTGCGCCGCGGTGCCGACCGGCACTGTGGACTTGCCGACGACGAGGCACTCCTGCACGAGCGACGGCGCCAGCGCTTCGATGGCCGCGTGCAGGTGGCTGAGATCGGCTGCGCCAGCGTCGCTGCGCTGCGGGGTGCCGACGCAGAGGAAGTGCACGTCGGCCTTCGCGGCGTCCTCGTACGACGTGGTGAACCGCAGTCGCCCCGCGGAGAGATTGCGGCTGATCAGCTCGTCCAGCCCAGGCTCGAAGAAGGGCACCCGACCGTCTGCCAGCGCGGAGATCTTTTCGGGATCGATGTCGACCCCGATGACCTGGTGGCCCAACTCGGCCATACCCGCGGCGTGCGTGACACCGAGATACCCGCAGCCCAGCACGGAGATCGTAAGCACTGTGCCTCCTATTTCCAGTCCGGTGATTGCTTGCTGGCGGCCGCTACCGTCCGCCGTAGGCCCTCCTCGAGGGCAACCTGTGGCCGCCAGCCCAGTTCGCGTTCCGCCCGACTGATGTCGGGGCAGCGCTGCCGGGGGTCGTCGAAGTCGGCCTCAATGAACTTCAGTGGTGACCGGCTCCCCGTCACGTCGAGGATCATCTGAGCCAGGTCGCGAATGGTGACTTCCTGGGTGTTGCCGATGTTGACCGGCAGCCCATAGTCGCTCTCGGCGATTGCCAGGAGGCCCCGCGCGGTGTCCTCGACGTAGCAGGGCGATCGCGTCTGGTTGCCGTCGCCGTGGATCTCCAGGGGGACGCCGTCGAGGGCCTGGGCGACGAAACCGCAGATCACCCGACCGTCCGGCCGCATGCGCGGCCCGTAGCTGTTGAAGATGCGCGCGATACCCACGCTCACCCCGTGCTGCTTGCCGTACGCCGTCGTGAGGGCCTCGGCGTACCTCTTCGCCTCGTCGTAGACCGAGCGCGCACCGATCGGGTTGACGTTGCCCCAGTACTCTTCGTCCTGCGGATGCTTCAGTGGATCGCCGTAGATCTCCGATGTGGAGGCCAGCACAAAACGGGCCCCGAGCCGGTGTGCGATGCGCAACGCGTTATATGTGCCGTGGCTGCCGACGAGCATGGTCTCGATCGGCAATCGATAGAATTCGGGGATCGAGGCAGGCGACGCCAAGTGCATCACGAG
This sequence comes from Micromonospora sp. NBC_00330, assembly GCF_036136635.1. Lineage (NCBI taxonomy): Bacteria > Bacillati > Actinomycetota > Actinomycetes > Micromonosporales > Micromonosporaceae > Micromonospora > Micromonospora sp. NBC_00330. The sequence continues at coordinate 1,134,458 of NZ_CP108012.1, read as the reverse complement.
ATCAACCGATCCCGTGAATTGGAATTCCTCGGTGACGTCCGCCTCCACGAGCGTGAAGCCCGAATGGCCCATCAGGTGCTCGATATAGCTGCGGTGCCCGGTGGAGAAGTTGTCGACGCTGATCACCTCCACCCCGGAGGAGAGGAGCTGCTCGCAGACGTACGAGCCGAGAAATCCTCCACCGCCAGTGACCAAGGCCCGTCGGAATCTGCTGGTTTTCGGCACGGAAACCTCCTATCCGGGGCGAAAGTAGGTTCGACCTCGGCTGCGCAAAGCCTTATCGCGTCAACGCTGCGACGGCTGAGCCCACTCTCCGGTGGAATGAACGTACTGTCGGCCGAGTACTCTGCACGCGGCTCGACCGGCACTCAATGGGCCCTTATGCCTACGGCTGAAACGGACGGGCACTACTTCGGACAGCCGGCGGAAGGGCAGCTTGTTCGCGCAGGCCATGCCGTCCAGCTGCCTCATCGCGGATCTGCCCGAGTAGCTCGTCGGCCTCCAGGCGACCCAGCAGCGCGTGGAACTGGTCGAAGATCTCGAGGGCCTGGGATGCCCACTCCAGCGCAGAAGGATAGTCCCGTCGAGCCCGGTGCAGCCTCGCCAGTGCCAGGCAGAATCGCGCGGTGGCGAGCCGGTCACCGTTGCGACGGGCGATCGCGTACCCGTGGTTCAGCGTCACCGCCGCCTGGTGGTGCTGGTGCTGCCGCAGCTTCACGAGACCGAGCCCGTGCAGCACGTGCGCCTCGCCTGCCCGATCGCGGCCTCCGCGTACCAATTTCAGGGCCTTGGTCAGCTCTTCCTCGGCCTGGATAAGGTCGCCGTCCTCGAAGTGCAGTTCGCCCAGGCGGTGTAGCACCATCGCCTGGACACGCGTGCTGTTGACCTCGGTCACCTTCCGCAGCGCCTCGGCCAGCAGTTCGGCGGCGGAGCCGCGTTCGCTCCATTCCAGCTTGATGCGCGCCATCCCGCTGAGGATATGAGCGGCGCCCGCTGCGTCCCCGAGCGGACGCAGCGCGGCAAGCGCCTCGCTGTAGCGCGCCCAGGCTAGATCGAGGTCACCATGCACCCGGTCGAGGAAGGCCAGGTGCCGCAGGGCAAGCGCGCGACCGCGGGCCTCACCGATCTCGTCGAACACCTCAAGCGCCTGGGTCAGCCTGACGCGAGCGTCGTCGAAGCGCTGCTCGGCGATATTCACTGCGCCCAGCGAATACAGCATCGCGGCCGTGCCGAGTCGATCGTCGGCCTCCCGCGCGCTGAGCAAGGCGATCTCGTGAGTGGCACGCCAGTCGTCGAGATAGCTACCGGTCTCGAAGAGCGCCACCAGGGTGATCGCAAGGTCCCAGCAGAAGTCCGGTGCGCCGGCCTGGGATGCCTGGCCCACCGCGGCCACCGCAGCGGCGCGCTCGGTCTCGAACCACATCAGCGGATCGCGCAACAGGTCGTGAACGAGATGTCCAGGCAACTCCCAACGCTGCGCCCCGCTATGGATGACTGTGTAGTCGCCGCCGTAGAGGACGCGGTGCGCCTCGTCGGCAAGGAACAGCCACGCGCCGAGGAGACGCCGGGCGGCCTCGAGCCGGGCCGGCGCGGTCTCCTCGGCCGCGAGCCGCTCACGGGCGTAGACCCGCACCAGGTCGTGCAGCCGGTAGCGGGTGTCGACGCCGAATCCACCCACGACTTCCAGCAGCTGTGAGTCCACCAGCGCATCGAGCGTGTCCGAGGCCGTGGCCACGTCGATGTCGAGCAGCGGCGCTGCCGTCCAGCTCGGGAAGTCATGCGTCTCGAGCAGGCCGAGCCGCCGCAACAGCCGCTGCGCCTGCTCGTCAAGGCCCTCGTAACTGACCGCTATGTTGGTCCGCACGTCCAGGCCGCCGTGCGCCAACTCGTCCAGACGCCGGCCCTCATCCTCGAGTCGCTCGGTCAGCTGAGCCATCCGCCAATGCGGACGAGCGATCAGCCTCGCCGCCGCGATCCGCAGCGCCAGCGGTAACCGGCCGCACAGCTCGACCAGGCGTAGGGCCTCGCGCGGTTCGGCGGAGGCTCGCTCCGAGCCGACCATCCGCGTCAGCAGTTCAACGGCATCACGCTGTTCGAGCGCACTCACCTCGACCAGCCGGGAGCCGGGAATGCCGGCCAGGCGGCGCCGGCTGGTCACGATCACACCGCAACTGGGGCTGCCCGGCAGGAGGGAGTACACCTGCCGCTCGTCGACGACGTCGTCCAGGACGATCAGCACCCGGGATGCGGCGATCTGACTTCGAAAGGTCGCCGCGCGAGCTTCCAGCCCTTCGGGTATCGAGGACCCGGGCATGCCCAGCGCGCGGAGAAAGCCGTCGAGGATCTGGGAGAGACCGCCGCTGTGCGACCGCTCCGGGCCCAACCGGCTGAACAGCTGCCCGTGCGGAAATTCGGCGGCCAGCTCATGGGCCAGATGCACGGCGAGCGTCGTCTTTCCGGCGCCGCCGCGGCCGGTGATCGCCAGGACCGGCACGGAGTCACGGTCGGAGCGCCCGCCGCCGTAGCGCAAGAAGTCCCGCAACTCGCTGACGAGCTCGCCGTATCCAGTGAAATCCGGAATGTCAGCGGGCGCCATGCGGGGCACCGAGGGAGCCGGCTCGATCGGATTCGGCCATTCCAGCTCCACGGCCGGGCCGGGCTCGAGGTGCCCGTTCAGGATGGCGCGCTCGAGCAACCGTAGCGGCTCACTCGGCTCCAATCCGAGGTCGTCGATCGACGCTTGCCGCGCCGAGCGGTACGCCGCCAGTGCCTCGGCTTGCCGACCGGCCCGGTACAGCGCGGTAATCAGCTGTTGCCACAGCCGTTCCCTCAACGGGTGCTCGGTAACGAGGGCCATCAGTTCATCGATGGTCTCCCGATGCCGACCGAGGTGCAGCTCCAACTCGAGGCAGTCTTCCACGACAGCGAGCCGTCGTTCGGCGATCCGAGTCGCCGCCGCCTCGACCAGCCGGCTGTCCACGCCGCTGAGCGGAGCACCGCGGTACAGCGCCAGGGCCTGCCGAAAAGCCGATGCAGCGTCCTCCAGCCGTTGCTCGCGCAGCGCCGCGCGGGCTTCGGTGAGAAGTTCGTTGAAGGTGTGCAGGTCCAGCTCACCCTCGGCGACTCTGATCTGATAGCCGGCCGGGTGGGTGACGATCCGATTATCGAGGCCGGTGTCTCGTAGCGCACGTCGTACCGCCGATATGCAGATCTGAATCTGGCTTTTGGCCGTCGATGGCGGGGTGTCCTCCCATACCGCATCGATAAGCCGGCCCAGCGGAACCACATTGTTGGCCTCTAGCAGCAGCATGGCGAGCACTATCTGCTGTCGCGAGGCGGTGATGGTGGCGTTCAGAACGTGCAAGGACCCCAGGATGCGGAAAACCTGCAAACTTCCCCCCGTCAACAACGACACTTCGAGCAGCCCCCCGCTGCCCCCCCGGAGCAGGCCGGCATGATCGTTTGACGCCCCGTATGGAGAACGTTTTTCATCGTAGCGAAGCATACCGGCGGGCACCAGGCGAGATTCGGGATGGCCGATGTTTCAGAGTTGTTTCAGACGAAGCGTCGTCACGTTCAGGTGAACGTGCGACGGGCGGGTTGTTCGCTCGTGATTCGGCAGGTCATGCGGGTGATGGCTCCGGGAAGCACTCCGGCGCCCGTAGCTCCGGGTGAGCCGACGACAGAGCGTCTACCAGGCCAGGGTCCGCTCACGATGCACAGACACTGGTGGCCAGCAAAGCGCACTGGCCGGTTGACCTCCGGCGGTTGATCTTCTTCCGGGCGTCCGGGCCAGGGCTGTCCCGACCGACGGGGACTCCACGCTCTGAAAGTGAACGATTGCCACCCACGGATGCGCTTGACCGGCCCCTGCCGCGCCCACGCCGCGACCCCGGCGTGGCCAGGAATTCCTCCGTCACTCCGACTTCTCGCAACGGGTGAAGTGACCAGCGCGCCGGAAACAGCGCCTCGACCAGCCCACTGGGCATCGGTCGCGCCCTCAGGGGTAGCCACGACGAGCAGACACGGTGCCCCCCTGTCCATCCCGTCCGACGGATGGCCACACCCCGTCCACAACCGACCGCTCAGACACGCTCTCCGCCGGTGCCTATCCACGTTCTCCGTAGACGGCGAAACCCGCCGCGTTGAGGTAGACAGCCACCCGTAGATCGAGCTCGATCTCGCGCACCTGGATATGCACTGTGAACTCACGGTACTCGGCGACAGCGCCGAGTCCGGCGAAGTAGCTTGAGGGATCGAACGTGAGCTGATGCGCGCCGCGCCTCACCTGAAGTTCCTCCAGCGCCGGCAGCCGACCGTCATTGACGGTGAACCCGGACATCAGTGGTGCCCAGCCTCGATCGTCGCGGCTGTCCAGCCGCACCAGCACGCCGGGGACAGGTCGGCCCGACGCGCCGTCAATGATGCGAACACCAATCATTTTATATCCACATCCCTCCATTTTGGTCAATGCTTCGCGTGAACGTACGCCTGGCCGCTGTCATCCCGCTATCGATCTGGCAAACGCCTTCTTTAGCTTGAAGTAAGCGCAACGACGACGGATCGACAGCCAAGGGATATCAGGTTGACAGCGGTCGCTGGTGAACTCGGTCCGTGGTCGAGATCGAAGGGGGAACGAGATTATGAGCCGTGACACCAACTGGGGCTAGCGATCAGGCCGAGCGCAACGACAAAGGTGGTCCCTCGAGTCAGAAAGACGACTCGAGGGACCACCTTCAGGTTGTGCGCAAAACGCCTAGAAGCCAGATATTGCCGACCGGGCAGCCCTCGTCAACACCCGCTCGATCAACGGATCCAGAATCCGGTCGTATATCGGCACCCCGACGTCGTACGTCACCTCGAGCACCACCTCGCAGCCCTCGGACGCGGGAATTGTCCGCCAAACGCCGGACAGACTCCGGAAATCGCCAACGGTCTGGGTGAACGAGATACGACGCTCGCTCGGTGCCGGTTCACTCCGCTGCCGCCAATGAATTGACCTACCCCGGAACGGCACCGTCCACTCGTCTTCGAACTGCCTGATCCGATCGAACGCGGCGTCCGCCGACAGCGCCGTCCGGGCCTCTACTCGAATCGTCCTCATGAGCTGCCCCTCAGTGAGACCGCCTGCAGATGCGTCGTCCGGATCATCATGTAGCTGGCTTCACCGAACACTCCCCCCGTAAGGCCGGTGCCGCCGTGAGAAGGCAGGTAAGGGAAGAAGCCGGAGTGCGATTCGTCGTTCACCTTGACGACGCCGCCGTTGGTCACGGCACCCACGAAGCGCTCCACGACCGTTTCGTCCTCCGACCAGAACGAGTTGCGGAGGCCGTACGCATTGGTGTTGACGAAGTCGAGCACGTCTTCGAGCAGCGCGTCGTCGCTGCGGCCCGACTCGGGAACCACCACCGGTAGCAGCGGGAAGAAGGTCTCCGCGCGGACCGCCGCCAGCTCGCGGCTGCGCGCCAGGCCGTCGATGCGTAGCACTGTCGGTTCCAGGAAGTAGCCGGTGTCGGACGGTGACCCGTCCACCTCCAGCTGGCGTCCGCCACACACCATCTGGGCCCCCCCGGCCAGCGCCTCGTGGAGCACCGCGAAGAAGCTCTCCCGGGCGAGGACCGGGGTGAGCTCCACGCCGTCATCGTCGGGGTAGCCGGGCCGGATGCGCCCGGCGGCGATCCGTAGCCGATCGAGCAGTTCGTCGGCGATAGCGGGATGCGCCACCACCTGGTTGGGAACGTTGCAGATCTGCCCGGAGGCGTTGAACGCCTCGGTCAGCGCTCGGACCGCCACGTCGAGGTCGGCATCCCGCCACACCACGGCGCAGTCGTTGCCGGCAAGCTCCAGAATGGGCTTCTTGCCCGCGGCGATGCAATCGTTCTGGAAGATCAGCCCTTTGTCGCTGCCCCCAAAGTAGATGATGTCGTTGACGTGCGGGCTGGCCAGCCAGTCATCGAGCATCGGGGGTCCACACACGACGTTGACGGTGCCCGGTGGTGCACCCACCTCGTCGAGGGCGGGCGCGATGATCTCCCGGATCGCGTACATCACGCCCAACGGAAGACTGCGCGGCGCCCGGATCACGACGGCGTTGCCGGAGAGCAGCGCGGCCGCCCCGTAGATCGCGTTGGAGTGCGGCGCGTTCTGTGGCGGCGCCACGCAGACGACACCGTCCGGACGACGGCGCAGGACGATCCGCCTGCCGTCGTGCGAGAACTCGCGGTGCAACAGCTCCCCACACCAGGACAGGGTCTGCTCGCTGAAGATGTGCAGCAACCCGTCGATCTCGGCGTGCGACGCGGTGCGCGGCCGCCCCTCGGCGACCATGAGCTCCACGAACTCGTCGCGGGTCGCGACCAGCCGCCGGCGGATCGCCTCGCCCAGGCGCAGTCGGGTACGCAGGGGCGTTCTGCCCCACTCCGGCTGGGCGGCGGCTGCCGCGGTCAGCGCCTGCTGGACAGTCTGCGGGTCGGCCAACGCGGCCCGTCCGACAACGCGCGGGTCGTCCTCCTCACCGAGCTCACCGGACTCCAGCCGGCGCTTCAGGCTCAGCGCGCCGAAGGTGTCCTCCAGCGCCGCGCGTGCCGAGATGCCGTAGACATGCCGGGCGGATTCGACGTCCTTGCCGGCGACATAAGACAGAAAGCTTCTCATGGTGCGTACTCCCGCCCGAGCAGTTCACGTGCCACGACCAGCTTGGTGGCGTTGGCGGTGCCATCGGCGAGTTGAGTGCCGATCAGGTCACGGAGCCGCTGCGCGATCGGCTGCTCCTCGCTGTAGCCGAAGTGACCAAGCGTCAACAGCGCCTGGTGCGCCGCATCCACGGCCGCCTTCGGCGCCCACCACTTCGCCATGTTCGCTGCCAGACGGTGCTCCAGCCCGGCGTCGTTGCGCCACAGCGCCTCGTACGCGAGGAGTCGGGCCGCATGCAGATAGGTGGCGCACTCCGCGAGCGGAAAGGCGATCCCCTGAAAGTGGCCCAGTGGCTTGTCGAACGCCCGCCGGTGCCGAGCGTGCGAAAGAGCGTCGTCCAGCGCCGCCTGTGCCGCGCTGACGGCCATGAGCGCGATGAGCGCCCGCGAGTAGTCGAAGCCGCGCATGCCCTGGGCGAAGCCGAGTCCGGTTTCGCCCACCACGTCGGACACCCGGACCGGCAAGCCGTCGAAGACCAGAGTCGATCGGCCACCGGACCGGCTGCCGAGGTCACGCAGGGGCGAGCGCACCACGTACTGGTCGTCCAGCCGGGCGTAGAAGGCGGTGACCCCACGGGCACGTGGCGCATCGCTGGTGCGGGCAAAGATCATGCCGTGGGTGGCGTACGCGCCCAGCATGATCGACGTCTTCTCGCCGACGAGCCGCCAGTCGTGCGGACCACTCGGTTCGGCGCGAAGCTTCACGGCGGCTGCATCGGTCCCGTGGCCCGGCTCGGTCATGCAGAACGCCACCACCGCATCCCCGCGAGCGATCGCCGGCAGCCATTGCGCGCGTTGCTCCGCAGTGCCGTTGGCGGTGATGATGCCGGCAACCAGGGCGGCGTTCAGCACTGGATAGCACGCGGTGAGATCGCCCCGGGCCAGTTCCTCCAGGGCAACGCCGGTGCTGACCGCATCCAAGCCCAGCCCGCCGTACTCGACCGGGACGCGCAGCGCGAACAGGCCCTCGGCGGCCAACTCGCGCAGCAGCTCGGGGCGGAACTGTCCCTGCCGATCGCTGTCCTGATAGAACGGCACGATTCGGTGTTCGGTGAAGGCGCGTACCTTGTCGGCCAGCGCATGCTGCTCAGCAGTATGAGAGAAATCCATCACGCAACTCTCAATCGTTCCCGCAGAACGAACTTCTGGACCTTTCCCGACGGCGTCTTCGGCAACTCGTCAACGGCACTGATCCGCTCCGGCCAATACGGCTTGGCCATGCCCAGATCGGTGAGATGCGCACGCAGTTCGTCGAGGGAAGGCGCCTCGCCATCCGGCACGATCACCGCGCACGCCCGTTCGCCGAGCCGCGGGTCCGGATACCCGACGACGGCCACCTCCCGGATCGCCGGATGGCGCAGCAGTGCTGCCTCCACCTCGACCGCGGGCACCTTCTCGGCTCCACGGACGATGACGTCCTTCACACGGCCGACCATGCGGACGCCGCCGTATCCGTCGTCCCGCGCCAGGTCGCCGGTGTCGAACCAGCCGTCGGACGTCAGCGACTGGCGATACAGCTCCGGACGGTGGTAGTAGCCCAGGCACTGGTTGTCACCCCGTACCTGGAGACGCCCGACGGCGCCCTTTTCGACCAGGTTGCCGGTCTTCTCGTCGACGATGCGAATCTCCATGCCGGGTACCGGTGTGCCGTCGCTCTCCGCCGCCCGCATCAGCGGGTCTTCCGGGCGGGTGACGGTGACGCAGCCGTTCTCCGTCATGCCCCACACCGCGTAGACCCGGCAACCAAGGACCTCGTGCGCCTCCTCCACGAGGACCGGTGGCACCGGCGCGCTCCCCGTGCCGAACGTCCTGAGGGCGCCGACGTCCCGCCGACGGCGCCGCTGCTCGTGGATCAGGTCGCTGAGAACCGTTGGCGCCCCGTAGAAGAACGTCACCCGCTCCGCCTCGACGATCCGCAGCATCAGCGCCGGGTCCCACGAATCCACCTGCACCGCGGTCGCGCCCAAAATCAGCGGCATGACGAAGTTCCAGGTGTATCCACCTTGCAGGGTGGTCGGCGATCCCATCGCCGTGATCTCGTCGCCGGTCAGCCCCAGCACCTCGATCTGCCGCCGGTTGATGGCGTAGAGCGTCCGGTGGCTGTGCATCACGCCCTTCGGCTCACCGGTGGTGCCGGACGTGAAGATGACCTGGGCCAGGTCGTCGGGGCCGGCTTCGCGGCCGTCCAACTCACCGCGAGGCACCTCGTCCTCCCAGGCCCGATCGAGCAGGTCGGCGTCGAAGTCGAGCGCCCCCGTCGTGCTCGGCTGACCGATGAGGATGCGATGACCAAGGGAGGGCACCGCGGCGGCCACCTCGGCGCTCATCTCGTCGTACGAGAACCCACGATGGGACGTCGCCCCCACGTACACCGGGCTCTTCGTGAGTCGGGTCATGAATTCCAGCTCGCGTCGGCGCATGACCGGCGCCACCGGCCCGGCGACGGCCCCGATCCGCGCGCAGGCGAGGGCGAGCGCGACGAGCTGCCACGAGTTGGGCAGTTGCAGCGTCACCACCTCACCCCGCTGGACGCCGAGCCGGGCCAGCCCGGCGGCCAGCCGCTCAACCGTCGCGCCCAACTGGGAGTAGGTCAGCCGATCGGTCGGCCGGCCGTCGGCGTGCCAGCAGATCACCGCCGCCCGCTGCGGATGCCGGACCACTGCCTCCCGGAGGTGGTCGAGCATGGTCCTGTCGTCGTGCGGTCCGGCGGGTTCGAGCCGCCGGACCGCCGTACTCGCGTCCATGGTCACGCCGTCCTCCGAACGCTAGACGCCGGCCGGGGCGAACTGGTCGAGCTGCCCAATCGGCCGGGTCGGCTGCCAACTCCCCGGCACGAGGTGTGCGTTGATCAGCTTGCCGTCGCCGCGAAGCTCGGAGTAGGACGGGTGCCGCATGTGCAGCAGCGGCTCGTCGTAGGCGTCGTACGCCGCGTCGAATCCGAAGCGGTAGTTGAACTCGATGTCCTCGCCGCCCCAGCCCTGGTAGCGCTCGTCCATGCCGCCGGTGCGGTAGTACAACTCGGCGCGGGCGAAGAAGCACAGACCCGGCCCACGACGCAGGGTGAAGGCGCGCAAGCGACGCGGGTCGGGCGCTGCCGCACCGCCGTGCAACCGTTCGCGGATGGCCCGCCAGGTGGCGGGGTAGTCCATCGCCACCATGTCCCGGTACGGCAGGTGCCCCATCGTGCCCGGTTCGCGCATGCGGTCCACATTGCGCGCGAGGAAGTCACGGTCGGCCAGCACGTCGGCGTCCATGTGGCAGATGATCTCGGTGGGCCCGGGCGTGTTGGCGACGCCGACGTTCATCGCCCAGGACTTGTTGAACACGCCATCCTTGGGGGCGAAGATGTAGTTGTCGGCGAACCGGCTGATCACATCGCGCCAGCGGGACTGCTCGTCGCTCTCCACGACCGTCACCTGATACTGCTCGCGCGGCAACGACTGGTCACGCAACGACCGCAGACACGCCAGGAGGTTGCGCAGCCTCTCGCCGCCGCCCTCGAGCCGGCTGTGGAACGGGATCACGACGAGGACCTCCGGGGCGGCGCCCTCGGGCAGCCGCAGCCCCGGGTCGAACGCGGCCATCTCCTCGACGGTCACGGGAACGGCATCACTGGTGTAGTCCTCGTTCAGCACGTGGCCGAGGCGCGAGTTGCACTCCGCCCGCCAGCCAAGGTGCAGGAGCTCGTCGACTGCGGAGTCGTGGCCGTGCCGCTGTACCAGCGCCGCGTGCAGAGCCCAGTACCGCAGGTGATCCGTCGGGTCGGCCAGCAGGCTCTCACCCAGCGTACGGATCGTCTCGGCCGCGCACGTCCGCACCGCGTCGACGACCTTGTCCCGCCAAGGCCGGGAAATCTCCCAGTAGTAGAGACCCGAGGCGGGCGCATCGGGATCGGCCGCGACGACGAGGTTGTCAGCGACGGCCTTCGCCAGTACGGCAGGATCGGTCGGCTTCAGATACGACATTATCGCCCCAATTCATGAGAGCTGATTCTGGTCGGGCTTGCCGGCAGTGGCGACGATACTGTGAACCCGCTGCGGGAAAGGATTGCTCTTCGCTACCGGGTTACCAGGACGAAGTACTCAACCCATCCGCCTTTCCGATACGCAGGGACCGCGTTCGATACTCAGGACCGCGCCGGCTTCGGGCACCGACGGCGCGCCTTTCGCGTGATGGCTGGACGACAGCCGATCGATAGCGGCCAATAAGACAGTTGGCCGGTGGAATCCGCCGAGATAACCATCAGGGATCGCGTCCGAGATGTATTCGCTGGCAGGCACACAGAGTTGCGGCGCATCGCCGCGGCGACCGACCGGCGCGGGTCCGCCGGCATTGCATTGATCGGCGCGGAAGGCGTGGGCAAGAGCCGCCTGCAGACCGAGGCTGCCCATCGGGCCGATCCGGCACGACACCACGTCATCCGGGCCGTCACCACAGTGGCGACCGCCAACGTAGCGTTCGGCGCACTCGCCGAACATCTGCCGTCCGGGCTGCTCCGCTCACCGTTCACGGGCGACGCGCTCCGTACCGCGGCCGAGGCGTTGCTCAAGCCGGCCGGCAAGCGCCGCCTGACGCTCGTCGTGGACGACGCCCACCTACTGGACGAGGCGTCCGCCGCGCTGGCGGTTCAACTCGCCCGACGAGGCGAACTCTTCCTCCTCACCGCGGTGCGTCCCGACCGGCGGCTGCCGCGCCCGATCGCGGACCTGTGGACCGATGGGCTGGCCGAGTGGATGGAGATCGGCCCGCTCAGCCGCGCCGACGTCCACCAGATCCTCGGGGAGGCGCTGTGCGGTCAAGTGGAAGGCGCTCTGGTTCAGCGGTTCTGGGAGGCCACCGCGGGCAACGCGTTGCTGGTGCGCGAGCTGCTGACCGCACAGTTGGAGGCGAACCGGCTGGTATCCGAGGACGGCAGGTGGATGCTCCGTGGCCCGTTCGCCATCCCGACCTGGCTCGCCGGGCTGGTCAACGAGCGGCTCGCGGCAGCGCCGCCGGAGTGTCGTTCCGCCATGGAGCTGCTCGCCGTCACCGAGCCGATCGGCCCGAATGTGCTCGGCGAGCTGGTACCCGCTGACGTGCTCGAAGCAGCGGAAGCGCACGGTTTCATCAGGATCGAGCGAAGCGGCGGCCAGGACCTCGCGCGCCTGGCGTACCCGATATATGGCGATGTCCTGCGCGCCGTCACGCCACGGCTGCGGGCGCGGCGTTGGCTCAGCCAGTGCGCCAGCCTCATCCAGGCGACCAGCCACGATCCGGTCGACCTCGCGCGGGCCGTGCGGTGGCAGCTGGCCTGTGGCGAGCGACCGTCACCGGAAAACATGGCTGTCGCCGCTCGGACCGCCCAATCCGCAATGGACTTCGAGCTCGCCGGGCAGCTCGCCGGACGCGAGCTGGCCGCCGGTCGGGGGGCGGCGGTGATTGAGTCGCTCGGATACGGTCTGCTGTTCGCCGGCCGGCCGGCGGAAGCCGAAGCCGCACTGTCCGGTCTCGGCCGGTTGGACGGCGACCTCGACCGCGCCCGGGTCGCCCTGGTGCGCGCATTCAACCTCTACTTCGGCCTCGACCGACAGGCACCCGCCGAGCTTCTGCTGGCCGCGGCCGTCGACGAGACCGTCGACCCGGTTGCCCGTCGACGCCTGATCGCGCGGCAGGCGTTGCTGCGTGCTCTCTCCGACGCACCGAAGGAGGCGCTGGAACTCGCCGCCGGGGCCCCGGACGAGCCGGAGGCCCAGGTGGCCACCGGCCTGGCCATGGTCTTCTCCGGCCGCCCGCACGAAGGACTCGACCTGCTGGCCGGCGAGTGGCCTGCCGAGGCACCGTGGCTCTCGGTCTTCGCGGACCTCGGCACGGTCCACGGTCTGTTGTGGACAGCGCAGCTCGCCGAGGCGGAGGAGCGGGCCCGTACCGGCTACGACCGGGCGCTCGCCAACCGGTGGCAGTTCGCGACCATCGTGTCGTGCCTGCTGCGCGGCCTGGTCGCCCGGATGCGCGGTCAGCTGCGCGACCAGGCATCCTGGTGCCGTGAGGGCATTTCGATCGCCCGTGAGCAGGGTTCGAACAATGTGCTGGCCATCCTGCTGGGGCAGCTCGCGCACGGCTACGCGCTGACTGGCGAAGCCGACGCGGCGGTCCGCGCGTTGGACGAAGCCGACCGGTTGGGCGGAATATCCCTGCGGCTACTGAGCCCGTGGACGGAGCTCGCCCGCGCCTGGGTCATCAGCGCACGGCACGGAGACGCCGCTGCCCACGCACAGTGGACCGCGCGGCTGGCCCGCGACCGAGGTGCGGCAGGCTTCGAGACGCTCGCCCTGCACGACGCGGCGCGCCTCGGCGCCCCGAAACACGCCGCCGACCGGCTGCGGGCGCTCTCGGGCCAGTCCCGTCGACTCCTCGGGAATTCGTACGCCCTACACGCCCGAGCGATGGCGGAGGGTGACGCGGCGGCACTCGCGGAGGTGTCCGCCGACTTCGCCGAAATGGGTAGCCCGCTGCTGGCTGCGGAGGCCGCCGCCGAGGAGTCCGAGCGGCATCGGTCGCACGGCCGCCTGGCCATGGCGTCCACGGCCGCCGCGCGAGCCCTCATGTTCATGGGCCACTGCGAGGAGATCCCCCGCTCGCCCGCGCTGTCCGCGCTGGCGCCGCCGCGCCTCACCCGCAGGGAGGGCGAGATCGCCGAGCTTGCCGCCGGAGGGCTGTCCAGCCGCGAGATCGCCCGCAACCTCGTGCTGTCGGTGCGGACGGTGGAGAACCACCTGCATCGTGTCTACCGCAAGCTCGGCATCAACAACCGTGGGGAACTCAACGCCCTGAGCGTCCTGCTCACCAGGCCGCAGAGCTGAGCCTCCACCCGAGTGACCGGAGCTGTTCGCGGTCCGAGCCCGCAGCCGATCCCACCGGAATCCCCCGGTGGGAACGGCTGCGGGCTCGGACGCTGTGCGGGACGTCAGTTGATGACGCCGGCGCCAACGGTGTGGTTCGTCTCCTCGTCGATGAGGATGAAGGAGCCGGTGAGCCGATTGCGCGAGTACGGGTCACACAACAGCGGCTGGGTCACTCGCAACTCGAGCCGACTGATCTCATTGCATCGCAACTCCGTGGCACTCAAGTCACGACGCAGCGTGTTGACGTCGAGCCGGTAACGCAATTCCCGGACGACCGCACGAACGGTTCGGGTCGTGTGTTTGAGCAACAGCCGAGCCGGCGGTCGGAGCGGACGCTCACTCATCCAGACGACCATGGCGTCGATGTCCTGGGCCACGGCCGGCGCGTTGTGTGGCCGGCAGATCATGTCCCCCCGGGACACGTCGAGGTCGTCGGCGAGCCGCAGCACCACCGACATCGGCGGCCTGGCCTCATCGACCGGCCCGTCCGGACCATCGATGGCGGCGACCCGGGTGGTCAGCCCGGACGGCAGATGCATGACCTCGTCACCAGGGCGCAGCACGCCACCGGCGACCTGGCCGGCGTAGCCGCGGTAGTCGGGGAACGCGGTTGACTGCGGACGAATCACGTACTGCACCGGGAACCGGACGTCCACCAGATTGCGGTCCGAGGCGATGTGCACGTTCTCCAGGTGATGCAGCAGCGAGGCGCCCTCGTACCAGGGCATCTCGGGCGAGCGACTGACGACGTTGTCCCCGCGCAGCGCGCTGATCGGCACGAAGGTGACGTCCCGAGTGGCGATCCTCGTGGTGAACGCCGAGAACTCCGCCCGGACCCGATCGAACACGCCCTGGTCGTACCCGACCAGATCCATCTTGTTGACGCAGACCACCAGGTGCGGCACACCCAGCAGACCGAGCAGGAACGTATGCCGCCGGCTCTGCTCGAGCATGCCCTTGGTCGCGTCCACCAGGACAATGGCCAGGTCCGCCGTGGAGGCGCCGGTCACCATGTTCCGGGTGTACTGGGCGTGGCCGGGAGTGTCGGCGAGAATGAACGTGCGCTTGGGCGTGGCGAAGTAGCCGTACGCCACGTCGATGGTGATGCCCTGCTCACGCTCCGCCCGCAGGCCGTCCATCAACAGTGCCAGGTTGGTGTACTCGTCGCCGCGCCGGCGGCTGGCGTCCTCGACCGCGGCGAGCCGATCGGTGAAGGTGGACTTGGAGTCGTAGAGCAACCGTCCGATCAGCGTGCTCTTGCCGTCGTCCACCGACCCGGCGGTGGCGAAGCGGAGAATGTCCATGATCAGAAATACCCTTCCCGCTTGCGGTCCTCCATGGCGGCCTCGCTGGTCCGGTCGTCCGCCCGGGTGGCGCCGCGCTCGGTAACCCTGGTGGTCGCCACCTCCTGGATGATGTCGGCGACCGTCTGCGCACCGGAGAGGACCGCTCCGGTGCAGGTCATGTCGCCCACCGTCCGGTACCGCACTGTCGCCTCGGACACCACTTCCGTCGGGTCCGGCGACTGGTACGGGTTTTCGGCCAGCAGCATGCCGTCTCGCTCGAACACGCGCCGCCGGTGAGCGAAATAGATCGGCGGCACGTCGAGCTCATCCCGGCCGATGTACCGCCAGACGTCGAGCTCCGTCCAGTTGGACAGTGGAAAGACCCGGATGTGCTCGCCCGGCCGGATGCGGGTGTTGAACAGGTTCCACAACTCCGGGCGCTGATTTCTGGGGTCCCACTGGCCGATCTCGTCCCGGAACGAGAAGATCCGTTCCTTGGCCCGGGCCTTCTCCTCGTCGCGCCGGGCACCGCCGAACGCCACGTCGAAGCGATGCTCGGCGATGACATCCAGCAGCGTCGTCGTTTGCAGCCGGTTGCGGCTGGCCCGTCGCCCGGTCTGCTCGATCACCCGCCCGGTGTCGATCGAGTCCTGCACCGAGGCCACGATCAGCCGTGCGCCCAGCTCGGCGACGCGCTTGTCGCGGTATTCAAGGACCTCCGGGAAGTTGTGCCCGGTGTCGACGTGCACCAGCGCAAATGGCATCGGCGCCGGCCGGAACGCCTTCTCCGCCAGGCGAAGCATGACGATCGAGTCCTTGCCACCGGAGAACAGCAGCGCGGGCCGTTCGAACTCGGAGGCCACCTCGCGGATGATGTGGATCGACTCTGCTTCCAGCATTTCCAGACTCATGACACACCCCGCGTATTTCCGCCATCCACCAACAGCACAGTGCCGGTCACGAAGCCCGCCTGCTCGCTGGCGAGGAAGGCAGCGATCGCGCCGAAGTCCGCCGGTCGTCCAACCCGGCCGAGCGGCACCTCGGCGACGATCTCCTTCAGCGCGGTCTCGCCGTCCAGCGCGGGCCGCGCCGCCACGAAGCTGTCGAAAGCCGGCGTCTGATGAACGCCGGGGGCCAGCACGTTCACGGTGATGCCGCTGGCGCCGAGGGCGTGAACCACGCCCTTGGCGAAGCCGAGCACGCCCAACCGGGCGGTCGCGGACATCGCGGTGCCCGGGAGCGGCTGGCGTACGGCCTCCGAGGTGATCAGCAGGACCCGACCCCAACCGGCCCGCCGCAGGTGCGGCAACGCGGCCATCGTGATCGAGATGTGGGGCAGCATCGACCCCTCCACGGCTTGCCGATAGTCGTCCACGCTGAACGCATCGGCCTTGCCATGCGGCACGCCGGGAGAGTTGGTGACCACGACGTGCAGGGCACCGAACTCTTCCGCCGTCTGGTTCACCCAGCGCGTCACGCCCGCGTCGTCACGGACGTCCACCTCGACAGACAACACCCGCCCGGGACCGGCCTCATCGATCTGCTTGTGCGCCGCGGCCAGTCGCTGCGGGTCGCGGGCCGCGATGGACACGTTTGCGCCCTCGGCCGCCAGCGCGCGAGCGACGGCCAGACCGAGGCCGCTGCTGGCGGCGGCGACCAACGCCGTCCGTCCGGACAGTCCGAGATCCATCAGGCCACCTTTCCCGCCAGCATCGGATACCCGTAGCGGCGCAGCAGGGGCAGTGCGAGCGCCGTCGTCGTGGCAGTCGGCAGTAGCGGCAACTCGGTGCGCCAACGCTCGTCCGGCCGGATCAACACAGTGCCCTGGCCGAGCCGATCCGGGTTGCCGGTGACCGTGTGGTTGATGCCGAGAGTCACCTTGCCCTCCTCGGTCACCGGTGGCTCGTCGTCGAGTCCCGCGAAGCGCAGCACCTCCTCCACGACCTCACGGGGCCGCCGGGTCAGGTCCTCGTGCCGGATTCGGAGGTAACGGCCGTCCGCGGCGCCACCGACGTACTCGGAGGCCACGTTGAAGCCGACCCAGTTCGCGGTGCTCTGTGCCGGGCTCATCGGCTCGATGTACCGCTTGCCGCGTTGGTACGAGTAGGTGGTGGCGCGCGGATCCCGGACGATGTGCAGCACCCGCACATCCACGTCGGAGCGCCGGAGCAGGGCAGCCGCCTCGGCCGGGTACTTGGAGCTGTCCACGACCGCCCGCTCCGCGCCGCGCTGCGTCAGTTCTCGATACACGGCGACGGTGCGGTCCAGCACCGCTGTGACGTGGTCGGGCGTGCTGGCGAGGCGGGCGCGGGTGTGCCGGGTCCGGAGGCCGGCCTGCTGCCACGACATCATCTGGCGCGCGAGCCGGGTGGGCTCGTCGTCGCCGAACGTGGCGATCACCGACGACCACAGCGCGCACTGCCGGATCTGCTCGCCGCATCCGCACAGCGAGTTCGTGCCGCTGTCCAGCAGACCGTTCTTCCACAGGTAGTGCAGTTCGCCGGCGTGCATTACGCCGGGCAGTTCGTTGAGCACGTTGCCGAGAATGGTGCTGCCGCTGCGCAGCCAGCCGGTGATGTAGATGACTTTCATCGCACACCGTCCGTCAGCAGGAGGAAGTGCTGAGGCAGGTGAACGGCGAGACCCACGGAGGTGCGTGCCTCCACGACGTCGCCATGCAGCGTCAGCGCCGACCGGCTGGGATCGAGCAGCGTCACAGCGGCCCGGAAATCCCCGAGCAGCGCCTGGCCGCGGGGCATCATCCGGGTGCGCGAGACCTTGATACCGGCCTCGGCGAGGCGGCCGAGCAGCCCGTCGCGGACCATCTCCCAGTAGTGAACGGGGTGCACGACGACACCGTCGCAGGAGCCACCGGTCTCCTCGACCGTCCCCGCCGCGATGGTCAACGCCGCGCCGAGGTCGCCGGAAATGGTCGACCTGCGCATCTCGGGCAGCTTCAGCAGCCCTGGTATGCGACCGTCGGCGGTGCCGTGCAGCAGGGCCTGGTTCTCCACCACGCCCATCCGAACGAGCACCCGGTAGTCGACGAACGCGGCGAGCAACGCGGGCTCGTGCCGCAGGTCGGGCGGGACCGGCACCGACACGCTCAGCTCGGTCAGCTCGGCATACTCCACGGTGGGCTCGAAGGTGGCCTCCGGGGTGCTGGCGTACGCCGTACCGGCGGATTCGTACTCGCTCTTCGGCGCCTCGCGCACGTAGGCGAGCGTCTGGTCGGAGACCGAGGCAACCTTCAACAGGTGCCGCACCGTGTACCGCGGTCGGCTCTTGAAGAGCGGGAACGACGCGGTCAGGTGCGCCCGGATCGGCACCACCACGTCGGTGCCGTTCTGCGCCCGGGCAACCGACATGGCGAATTCCTCACCAGGGCTGCGCAGGGTCAGCGTCGGGTCGGCGAACGTCTGCCGGGTCACTTCCAGCGCGCTGGCGCTGGGTTGCATCGTGGTGGTCATTTCTTCCCCTCCAGGACGGCGCTGAGAACCGCGGATGTCGTGAGCCCCAGCGCGGCGAGTGTTTCGTCGTGGCTGCCGCCCTCGGTCGGCCAGTCGGTGCCGGCGTTCACACCCCGTACCTCGCGGTCGGGGAGCAGCAGCGCGAGGGTGGACGCCACGCTGCCGGCCGGGCGATGCTCCTCGACGACGATCAGCCGCCGCGCGCCGGCCAGGTGCGGAATGGCGAGCGCCAGGCTCTCCGCGTCCACCCAACACAGGTGCGCGTGGCCGAGGTCCGGCTGGCTCTCGGTGACGGTCTGGCACAGCGCGGTCGGCTTCTCCCCGATGGATACGAGGCAGGTGTCGTCGCTCATCGGGTTCAGCCAGGTGACCGCGCCCCGGCCGGCCGGCGCGAACGAGGCGTCGAACACCTCGTTGCGTCCCAGCCGCACGTAGCACGGCCGGTCGCCGGCGGCCGCGACCCGGATCGCCTCGCGGGTCTCGGCCTCCCCCGCGGGTACGGCGATCCGCACGCCCGGCAGGCTCTGCATCACGGCGAGGTCCTCCAGGCAATGGTGAGTCGGCCCGAACCACGCACCGGACACCCCGCCATACGGGCTGACCAGGACCACGGGGGCCGCGAGGTATCCGAGCCCGAGCTTGACACTCTCCGCCGCGCGGAACGCCGCGAACGTGGCGAACGTGCTGACGAATGGCCGCAGCCCGGCGGAGGCGAGCCCGACCGCGATGTCCACCGCGGAAGCCTCGGCGATACCGAGGTTGAGGAACCGGTCGGGAAACCGATCCTTGAAGCAGTGCGAGGCGCCGCCGAGGTCCGCCTCCAGGCACACGATGCGCGGGTCGTGTGCGGCGAGCTCGGTCAGCTCGACCCGGTACGCCTCCCGTGCCGACACCGTAGCCGTCATCACCGGATCGCCGCCTTCCACTGCCGTGCCCGAGCCGGACTGATCTTCACGTAGTGCGAGGCGGCCTTTCCCTCGGTCGCCGGCACGCCCTTGCCCTTGACGGTGGTGGCCAGCACCGCGAGCGGCCGGTCGGTCGGCACGATCGTCGCCAACAACTTCTCGATGTCGTGGCCGTCCACCTCCGCGACATCGAAGCCGAACGCGGCCAGCCGGGCCGGCAGGTCGGTCATCGGCGAGATGTCCGAGACGTAGCCGTCGTTCTGGCCACCGTTGAGGTCCACCACCACTGTGAGCCCGCCGATTCGCTTGGCCTGGGCCACCTGCAGCGCCTCCCAGACCAGGCCCTCCTGCAACTCGCCGTCACCAACCACGGCGATGGCACCGCCGGGTTGGTTCAGCAACCGCCGGGAGAGGGCCCACCCGACCGCGTACGCGAGCCCGTGCCCGAGGCTGCCCGTGGGGAACCGGACGCCGGGCACCTTCGGGCCGGGGTGTCCGGTGTAGGGCGAACCAGCACGGCCGTACCGGGGTGCCGGGTTCTCCTCGATGACGCCGACCTCATGCAGCACCGCGTAGAGCGCCGCGGCCGCATGGCCCTTGCTCAGTACGACCTCAGTGCCCGGCCGGGAGCGGGCGACGGCGAACGCGGCGACCAGAATGTCCACCACCGAAAGGCTGCCGCCGAGATGGCAGCCAACCTCGCTGGCAGCCATGTCGACCACCAGCCGGCGGGCCCGGCTGGCCTGATCCCGAAGCAGATCGATCTCGTCCATCACCGCACACACCAATCCCGTACGGCCGCGGACAGCACCGCCCGCGCCCGCCGGTACTCGTCGGCTGACAGCCGCTCGTCCGGCGTGTGGTCCAGGTGTGCATCTCCCGGTCCGTACGCCACCATCGGAACGCCCCGCCATCTGGTGGCGAGCGTGTTCATGTCGCTGCTTCCCTTCTTCGCCAGCAGCCGTGGAGCCCCTCCGGTCACCGCACGCAGGGCTCGGGTGAACGCCCGCACCAGCGGATCGGCCCGTGGTGTGCTCACCGGGGGCGTGGCGAGCAGCAGCTGACCGTCCTCGAAGGCGGACAGCACGTTGTCCACCTCGGTTCCTGGCGGCACCCGTACATCCAGCACCGCCGAGGCGGTCTGGGTGCCGCCGGAGCCGCCGGCGGCCAGGTCCAGCACCGCGAACAGCGCCTCCGGGCTGCGCTTGCCGACCTCGGCCTCGACCTCGCCGATGAGGTCGACCAGGCGGCTGGCGGCCGTCCGCCGATCCTTGCCCGCGGTGTGACCGGTGGCCTGGGCCACGTTCATCCGCACCTTGCACACGCCGTGGTAGCCGATGGTCACCGCGCCGGCGCCACTGGGCTCGCCGATGATGACCGCGTCCGCCGGGTAGTGGTCACGCGCGTAGAGCGCGCCGGACGCGGTCCGCTCCTCCTCCACGGTGCCGACCACCCGAACCGTGACACCATCGGGTGGTTCGAACTCCACCAGCGTCTGCAGGAACGCGGCCAGGCTGGCCTTTGCGTCCACGCAGCCACGGCCGCTGAGCACACCACCGTCCCAGGCGACAGGCCAGCGGTAGGGGACGGTGTCGAGATGGCCGAGCATCAGCAGCCGGCGTGGCCCACTGCCGCGCGTGGCGACCAGGTTGCCGGCCGGATCGATCACCGCCTGCACGCCTCTCTCGGTCAGCCACTTCAGCAGGAACAGCGCCAGTTCGCGCTCGCCGCCGGAGACCGAGGAGATCTCCACCATGCGGGTCAGCAGATCCAGACCCGGCTCCGGCGCGGCGGCACGCCAGAAGCGGGTACCGCCGTGGGCGTTGACGGTGTGAGGACCGGTGATGGCGACGTCCGCGGTTCCACTCAGGGCAAGCTCCGCCGCCCGGACCTTCTGCCGCATCCGCCCGCCGGCATACGCCATTCCCTCGCCTCGGCCCACGTGCGGCAGGGTGCTGCCGCGGTCGGACGGATCGGCGAGCAGGCCCGGGGTGCCGGTCACCAGGCGTAGGTGGTCGGCGTCGAGCGCGTTGGCCAATTCGGCGGCGAGCACGTCGGCGTCCACGTTGATCGGCGCCCCGCCGTCGTCCGCGGTCACCGGCGGTGACACGCAGACCACGTCGAAGGTGTCCAGAAGGGCGCGCAGCCGTGCCACGTTGACCGCGGAGACCACGCCGGCCCGGTGGTCGCGAACCAACCGCTGCCGGTCGCCCTCCACCACCCGGAGCGGACGGTTCGGGGTACCCGTGACCAGCCCCTCCGACGCGCCCGTCGCCGCGAATACCGTCATCCCGCGCTGGACCAGGTTCTCTCGTATTCGAGGGAGGGTCAGCCGCTCGTAGGCGGCGACGATGTGCGGCATCTCCTCGGGCGGGCAGTACCGCACCTCATCGCCGGAGGCCAGCCGCAGCATCCGCATCGGGCGCTCGGTGCTGGCGTAGTGATCAGCGATGTCGGCCGCGCCGCCGGCGACCAGCAACAGGCGGGCACCGCACGCGTTCAGCGCGGCCAGGTCGTCGTAGGCGGACTGGTGACGCAGGCTGGAACTGCCCACCTTCACCACGTACAGCGGCGCGTAGGGGGAGACCTCCGCCAACGCCTCGTTGTCCATCATGGCCATCCCCCGGCCTCCGGAAGTCCCAGCCGTTCGTCCATGCCGTAGATCCGGTTGAGCGCCTGCACCGCTTGGCCGGCGCCACCCTTGATGAGGTTGTCCAGGGCGGACACCACCACCCAGCGGTCGCCAGCCACCGACACTCCGACCTCGGCGACGTTGGAACCCACCACCGTCTTGAGCATCGGCATCCCCATCGGGGATCGGCCGCCCGCCACCCGCACGAACGGCGCGTCGGCGTACGCCCGGGCGAACGCCCGGCGCACGTCGCCGCCCTCGGCGCCCGGCTTCAGCCGCCCGTACGCCGAGACCATGACGCCGCGCGCGACGGGCAGGCTGAACGTGGAGAACTGCAGATCCGGCGCACGCCCGGTCAGGTCGGTGAGCGCCTGCTGGACCTCGGGAGCGTGCCGGTGGCCGTGGAGCCGGTGCACCCGTACGTTTCCGTCGCGCACCGCCGGATGCTCCACACTGCCGGTGCCGCTGCCGCTCGACCCCGTCTTCGCGTCCACCACCACGTCCGCCGCCGCCACGTCGGCCTGGAACAGCGGGTAGAGCGCGTAGATGGTCGCCGCCGCCATGCAGCCCGGCAGGTTGAGCACCGATTCCGTCGGCTTGGGCGCGAACTCCGGAACGTAGTAGGGAATCGGCTGCCGCCAACCGCCGGCCGACGCGGGATAGTGGCGCTCGATCTGGTCCGACTGGCGCAGGCGGTAATCGCCGGCCAAATTGATCACGACGCTCGCGCGGCCGGCCACGTCGTCGAGCACTGACGGAAGTACGCCGTTGGGCAGGCAGGCGAACGCGACGTCGACGTTGGGCATCTCGTCGAGCTTGCGCATGTGGTGTCGGCCCATCGACGAGTTCCGTAACCCCGGCACCACCTGCCCGACGGGCTGACCGGCGTGTCTGGCCGAGGACACGAACGTCGGCACCACCTGGGGGTGGGCGGCCAGCAGCCGGATCAGCTCGGCGCCGATGAACCCGCTGCCGCCGAGGACGGCGGCGCTGATGCGCTCGCTCATGCCGCCACCTCCGCCCCGGCGAACACCGCGTCGCGCACGTACGCGGCGACGTGGCCGGCGATGTCAACGCCGTGAATCTTGGAGGATTGGGCGAAGTCCGGGTTGGTGTTGACCTCCAGCACGTACATCTCGCCGGTCTCCCTGGACTCGGCCAGGTCGACGCCGTAGAAGCCGGGGCCGAAACACGCCACGACCCGGGCGCACAGTTCGCGAGCGCGGTCCGAGATCGGGATGGGCTCCACGGCACCGCCCTGATGGGTGTTGGTGCGCAGACCGGAGCCCACCTGACGGTAGGCCACGATCGGGCGGTCCCCCACCACGTGCACCCGCTCGTTGTAACCGGGCTTGGGCACGTACTCCTGCACCACGACGGGGAACTCCTTACCCGCCGGGTCCAACGCCTCCCGACCGCCGACCCAGGCATCGAACTGCGCCTGCTCGGCGATGCGGACGATTCCGCGCCCCCACGAGCCGCTGATCGGCTTGACGACCGCGTCCCCGCCGAGCGCCTCGACGTACATCTGGACCTGCTCGACGGTGAACGCGATGTGCGTCGTCGGGTGCGGAACGTCGTGGTTGGCGTAGGCGATCGCCTGAAGGTCCTTGGCGAGGCACAGGCGCACCGCGTGCGGGGTGTTCAGCGTCTCGATGCCGGCGTGCTCGAACCGGGCCGCCATCGCGGCCAACTCCCGATGGGACACGTTGCGCAGCAGCACCATGCGGGGCCGCGGCGCGGCGTTGTTGAGCACGGCGGCTGTGTGCCGGGGCATCGCCGACTGCGCGGTCAGCCCGGTCGCCCGGAGGGCCCCCAGGAGCAGGCGTTCCTCCGGGCGCACCATGGTCACGGAGACCAGCACATCGGCCGTCTCACTCACCCCAGTCCTCCTCGATCTCGGGTGCGCGGTCGAGCCGGATCGCGGGGGTAACCTCGACTACCTCGTGTTCCTGGCCGCAGCCTCGGCACGACAGAATGTCGCCCAGCTCCGGCTCGGTCGATACCGCGACCTCGGTGTCGCACTCCAGGCAAACAGTTGCGGTGGTCACATTGGACATGGGATCCCTCCGGAAGACTAGGCTCGATCGAAATCGATGATCATCATGTCGCGGGTCGCGATGCCCGCGCCCACGGGTCCGATCGGGGAAACTTCGTGCTCCATCGCGCGGTCATCGAGCACAATTGTTTCCATCGGGTTCACCATCGTGTGCTCGAACAGCGGCTCGTTCTCACCCTTGCGGAAGACGCGGCTGACCCCGCCGGTGCAGTTCTGACGGCCGACCAGATGAATGGCCACGTAGTCGTGACCGTCGCTGTGGCGGCCTTCCGGCGCCGGTGCCGAGGTGCTGTCACCGTCGGCCGCCACGCGAATCATGTGGACGGTTATCACCCAGTCACCGTCGATTCCGCTCGCGCGGCTGATAAAGCCCAGGTCGTGCGCGATGGCGGCTCGGAGGTTCGCATTCCCGTGCATCTCCGGGGTAATCGGCGCGAACTGCCTGACCTGCCCGCCGTAGACCCGGTTCACGTCCTCGGCCTGGTAGAACGGCTCGGCGGGCAGGGTTTCCAGGCCACCTCGGGAGCGCCCCAGCAGCCGCCCCAATCGACGGTATCGGCGCGTCCGATGGCTCGGTTGGACGTAGGGGTCGATTGGAAGATCGTCCCAGAATTTCGCGAATTCGTCCCACCCGCTACCTACGGAAACGTGTAGTTGCTCATGGGCCCATCCGTTCTTCACGATGTCCTGTGGACGGAGCAGGACGAAATCTTTGATAGGCATTCCGTGCCTCCCTTCTTATCCAGGAATGAACGTACTGGCGGGGCAGTACTCTGCACCCGGCCGAGCTCCACTCAACACCTCGAAAAAGGGCACCCAGAACCGGATTTGGTCCTCACCCATGTGATGCGGATCGGCCTGATGGGTGGCAACGCCGGCACTGACGTCAGCACTGACGAAGTGCGCGACCCCGCGTAAGGCCCGGCATGCCGGCGGACTGCTCGGCGCCGAACGCGCGGGCCGGCAGAGGCCGAGTCGGTGGCGGCACCTGATGACCGGTCTCGACAGCTTCGCCCTCCAGCTGCGGCTCGTCCGCATCGATCGCTGGCGCCTGCTCCCGTGCCCACACCGGACGTCTCCAACCGATACGTGATCGGATTCCGCGACGCCCGCCCAGCTCCCTGTCAGACTGCCTTCGGCAGTAGCTTTCCTGGCCGGCTTCACCTCCGCCGCGCCGCGCCGCACCGCACCGAGGTGCGAAAACAGTCTCTAGTGTGGACACGGCCGGGGATGTCGGATCGTCTATGCTACCGTCAAAACGCAATTAGCCGGGTTCACGCAAGCTGATCTGCGATTGAGTAGCGCCATCGGGATGATCGAGTGTCCGCGGCGCACCGCTTGCGTGGCGGCTTCTTGCTACACCTTGTCCAGGATTTTGGGAGGTAGCCAATGGTGCAGCAACGACGCGCGGTCTATGCCCTCGCCGCGTTGTCCGCAGCCACTTTCTGTTACGTCACCACCGAGGTGCTTCCGATCGGGTTGCTCACCCTGATCGCGCCGGACCTGGGACGCACCAGGTCGGAGGCCGGTCTGCTGGTGACCGGGTACGCCGTGGTGGTCATGATTGTGGCGCTCCCGCTGACCCGGGTCACTCGGCGTGTGCCCCGGCGCCCGCTGCTCGCCGGTGCCCTCGGTGTGTTCGCCGCGGCGACGGCGGTGTCAGCCTTCGCCACCTCCTACGAGGTGTTGCTCGCCGCGCGGCTGGTGTCCGCCACCACGAACGGCATCTTCTGGGCGGTGGTGTTCCCGGTGGCGATCTCGATGTTCCCGGCGAACATCCGAGGCCGCATCGTGGCTCGCCTGTCGATCGGCAACGCGCTCGGCCCGGTCCTCGGCGTGCCACTGGGTACCTGGTTGGGCGGGCAGGCCGGGTGGCGGGCCGCCTTCATCGCGATGGCCATCTTCGGCTTCGTCACCTGCATCGCGGTCGCCCTGCTCCTGCCGAGCGTCACGCCGCAAGAGAGCGCCGGTGAAACCGGGCCCATGCCGGACCGGCATCGCTTCGTCGTCCTCCTCGTCGCCACCATCCTCGCGGTCACCGGCGCCATGGGCGCGTTCACCTACATGACCGTCTTCCTCCTCGACGTCAGCGGGTTCGCCGCAGCATCACTCGGCCTGCTGCTCTTCGTTCAAGGCTCGTTCGGCGTCGCCGGCACCTGGGCGGTCGGCAGGGTCCTGGACCGATTTCCGCTCGGTGTCGTGCTGGGTCTACTCGGGCTCATCACCACCGCGATGCTCGGCCTCTACGCGGGTGGCTCGAGCAAGGTACTGACGATCCCCCTGCTCGCCGTGGCGGGGATGTCCTTCAGCTCGCTGATCGCCGGAATCCAGCACCGCATCATGCAGGTCGCCCCGTCGACCACCGACATGGCGTCAGCAAGCCTCAGTGTCGCGTTCAACTTCGGCCTCGCCGCCGGCTCGTTCATCGGCGCGGGCCTGCTGGCGACGGCCGGTGTGCGCGTCATCCCATTGTTCGGTGGCCTGCTGACAGCTGCGGCGTTCGCGTTGCTCGCCGGCCACGAAATGTCCCGCAAGAGAAGGAGAGACGATGAAACTGTCCGTCGTAATCCCGACCTACAACCGGTCGGACATTCTGCAGCTCACACTTGAGTCACTCGTCCATCAGGATCTCGATCACGATGACTACGAGGTGCTGGTAGTCGACGACGGATCGTCCGACGACACCGCGGATGTCGTGAAGAAGTACACGGACCAGATGAACCTGCGCTACTTCTTCCAAGAGGACGAGGGCTACCGGGCCGCCGGGGCCCGTAACCTCGGCATCACCCATGCGCAGGGCGAGGTCACCGTCTTCATGGACGCGGGTGTGATGGCGCACTCCAGCCTCCTGCGCGTTCACCTCGCCCACCACGAGGCTTCAACCGAGCCGATCGCCGTATGCGGATACGTGTTCGGCTACAGCCTCAACAACGAGAACGCCGACGAGGTCCTTGCCGACCTCGACGTCAACAATGTGGACGGGACGATCGAGCAGTGGCGCGAGAAGGGCCTGCACCCTGACATCAGGGAGGACTTCTTCATCCGGGAAGGTGACGACTTCTCGGCCGCGCCCGCGCCCTGGCTCATGTACTGGACGTTCAACGCCTCGGTGCGGACGGAACAGCTGCGGCGTGTCGGCATGTTCGACGACGCGTTCCGCGCATGGGGTGGCGAGGACGTCGACCTCGGCTACCGGCTGCACCGCGACGGAGCCCGAATGTTCCTGGACCGGAACGCGATGTCGCTGCACTGGCCGCACGAGCGGGACGGCGAAGGCGCCGACGCAGTCGCCAACTATCGGTACATGGCCCGGAAGTACGACACGCCGATTACGCGTCTGCTGGACATCGTCCCGACCATCAACTTCTTCGTCATCAACGATGTCATCCGGGGCCGGAAGCTGACCCACTGACCGGACCGCAGCTGGTACGTGGGCCCACGCACCACATATCAGCGCGGCGCGCCCCGCGCGCCGGCCGCCGTCGATGCGACCCAGGCCGGCGCGCTGCGCGTGGTCAACGACTCTGCGCAGTCTGCACTCGAGGCGATTCCGCGAACACCACGCGTCGATGATGTCGCCCCGACACTGAGCATCGCCTTTTGCGCCACGCTCACCGACGGACGGCCTGCCGACCAGGACTACGTGCGACCGGCCGTGGTCGGGCGGCCCGCCGCCGCGTCTCGGCGCAGCACGGCGTCTGCACGCCGGCAGCTGCGGCCACTGGCACGTCGACCATGCCGCGACAGGCAATCACTGAATGCCAACTCCCAAGACGGAATTCTGTCGCAAAGACCCGTCCATCGATGGTCCACGCCTGTCCCGAGCAATACCCGAACTGACCGGACACGACCCGGGTGGACCACATTGCACCGGCGACTCTGGTCGAGCTCACCTCAGTAGTAAATCCCCGTCCTGATGAGCAGTTCCATGATTGTATTGAGTAACCGGGAGAACACTAATGCGGTACCGCCGCGGGAGTACGTTGCTGCTACCAATATAAAGGAACTGCGAAAGGACGGATCGCATTCAGCCTACCGGGAGAGCGGACACGAATCGTGCGCTCTCCCGTCGCTGGTTTCAACAAGTCGAGTAGCAGGCGCGTAAGAGATGGTCCGAGGCCCACCAGGGGCTGGCACCGGCAATCGGCCAACAGAAGGTCGACCCCTTGGCCGCGGGACTCTCCATAGGCAGGCCTGGCGCACCGCAAGGAGCCCGGGCGCGGCCGGCGCGCGGCCCGGTCGCGGGTACGCGGACCGACGGACAGTAAGAAGTCTGGTCGAAATGAGGCGGTCATGGGACAGAAGTCGGTTACCTCCATGATATTGGACGATGCTCGGTCGCATCTGTCTTTCGAGAAGGACTACTCACCTACCCCCGTAGAGGACGGATCAACAGGGGAGAGTCCTCGCGTGTCGTATGACTTGGCGGTGATTGGTCTTGGCTATGTTGGTCTACCTCTGCTGAAAGAGGCGGCCGCTGCCGGACTGCGTGTCATCGGCGTGGATATCGACGCCAATCGCGTAGATATGCTGAACAGCGGAAAATCCTATGTCGACGACATCTCCAAAGACGATCTCGGTGAGATGCTCGCCGCCGGCTTCCGGGCCACGACCGACCCGGCGTCGCTTGCCGAAAGCGCCGTCATCACGGTCTGCGTGCCGACGCCACTCAGCGACGATCATGGGCCGGACCTGTCGGCCGTGCGAAGTGCGGCACGCATGATCGCCGCCTGCCTGATGCCGGGCACACTGGTCGTCCTGGAGTCCACTACCTATCCCGGAACAACCGAGGAAGTCGTCCGGCCGCTCCTGGAGGAATCGGGCCTCACGGCGGGACGCGACTTCAGCCTGGCGTACTCGCCGGAGCGCATCGATCCCGGGAACGGCCAATTCGGACTGCGGAACACGCCAAAGGTCGTCGGTGGTTTGACCGAGAGCTGTCGTGACCACGCCGCCACCTTCTACGGCAAGCTGGTTTCCCGCGTGGTGCCCACCTCGGGCCTACGGGAGGCCGAGATGGCGAAGCTGTTGGAGAACACGTATCGCAACGTGAACATCGCCCTGGTCAACGAAATGGCGATCTTCTGCGAGGAGCTGGGCATCGATCTGTGGGAGACCATCGAGGCCGCCGCCACCAAGCCTTTCGGCTTCCACAAGTTCCTCCCCGGCCCGGGAGTGGGCGGACATTGCATCCCCATCGACCCCTCCTACCTGTCGCACACCGTCCGCAAGCTCGGCTACAGCTTCCGGTTGGCCGAAACAGCGGACGAGATCAATGGACGGATGCCGAAATACGTCGCCAGCCGCCTACAGCGGGCGCTCAACCGGGAGCGGAAGTCCGTCAACGGCGCGCGCGTGATGCTGCTGGGTGTGACGTACAAGCCGGATATCGCCGACGACCGCGAGACCCCGGCACTGCCACTGGCCCGCGAGCTGCTCAGCCTTGGCGCCGAATTGTGTTTCGCCGATCCTTACATCCGGCACTGGTCCGTCGACGGGGTGAGCATCCCTGCGGTGGAGGCCCCCCTCTACGCGGTCCACGATTGCGACGCCGTCGTACTGCTCCAGGCGCACTCGGCGTTCGACCTCGCGGCCATTGTCCGGCGTTCCCGGCTGGTGCTCGACACGAGCGGCCGCGTGGGACGTCACGAAAACGTCGAGCGCCTCTGAGCCGCGCTTCAGGAGACCTTCGGACGACTCACGGAAACGGAAATCCACAATGACTTTCAACTGGGCGCAACAGCGCATCCTCATCCTGTCGCCGCATCCCGATGACGAAATCCTCGGCTGCGGCGGATTGATCCACAAAGCGAAGTCCGCCGGCGCCGAGGTCTTCGTCCAGTTCCTCACCGTCGGCCACACCACCGACCAGTCCTCGTCCGTCTTCTCCAGCCCCACCGAGCGTAACGACGAAATCAAGCGGGTCGCGGATTACCAACAATGGGACGGCTGGCACATGGCTTTCCCGGGCGACGAGTATCACCTCCGACTCGACCAGATTCCCCGACTCGAACTCACCAACATGGTGGAGCAGGAAAGCCCGCTGGCCATCGCCAAGCTGCGGCCTACGATGTTGATCGCTCCGCACCGTTCCAGCTACAACCAGGACCACCAGGCCGTGGCTGAGGCGGCTCACACCGCGACTCGACCATCCAACACCCGGCTACGCCATCACCCGGATCTCGTGCTGGCCTACGAAGAGGCTGCGGACCAGTGGCGCACCGATGCGGTCCCCATGCCCAACCTTCTGGTCGAGCTCGCCGAGGACGACCTCGGCAGCAAACTCGAAGGGATGCGGCAGTACGCCACCCAGATACACGAGCATCCACATACGCGCTCCGAACAAACCCTCCGCAGCCTCGCGGTACTGCGTGGCATGCAGGCCGGCGTACCGCTGGCCGAGGCGTTCCACATCATGCGATGCCTGGCCTGACGGGCCACGTCTGACCGTCCCGCCTCATCCCACCTGCTGCCGAAAGGAAGCCAGCTATGCGAGTTCTTGTCACCGGGGGCGCCGGATTCATCGGCTCCCACCTCTGTGAATTCCTGGTTGAGCAACACCATGACGTCACCGTGCTCGACGAGCTTTCCACTGGTTCGGTGGCAAACATCTCCGGTTGTCTCGACGCCGGCAGCGTACGCCTCGTGGAGGGGTCGATCCTCGACCGTGACCTGGTGAACGAGTGCGTCCGCGGCCAGGATGCGGTCTTTCATCTCGCCGCCGCCGTCGGCGTTCGAACGATCGTCGACAGCCCTCTCCAGTCACTGCGCGTCAACTTGCACGGAACGGAAAACGTCGTCGAGGCAGCGGCGACGCAGGGCGTGCCATTCGGCGTCACGTCGACCAGCGAGGTGTACGGCAAGAACGACGCCGACGGGCTCCGCGAGGACGCCGACCGGATCCTTGGGTCCCCGCTGCTCAGCCGGTGGTCATACGCGGCGGCCAAGGGTCTCGACGAGTTGGTGGCACACGTCCGCGCCTCCGAGACGGGCACCCCCTGCGTGAGTTATCGCCTGTTCAACGTCGTCGGACCGCGGCAAACGGGTCGGTACGGCATGGTCCTGCCCCGGTTCGTCGCGCAGGCGCTCAGCCACGAACCGATCACGGTGTACGGCGACGGCACGCAACGCCGGTGCTTCGGGTCGGTCTACGACGTGGTACCCGCGATGGTCCAACTGCTGCAGACCCCTGCGGCGCACGGTAGAGCGGTGAACCTCGGCGGGCGCGAGGAGATCTCCATCCGCGGACTCGCCGAGAAAGTCAAGGACTTCACCCGCTCGACCAGTGACATCCATACGGTGCCCTACGACGTCGCCTACGGTAGCGGCTTCGAGGACATGGCTCGCCGTATGCCAGATCTGTCGCTGGCCCACGAACTCATCAACTACACCGTCCGCTACGGCCTTGACGACATCGTGCAATCCGTCGTCGACGCACAGCGCGCGGACGAACGTGATCCGCTGCTGACCGCTCCGTAATCAGAACGGACGCAGCTTTGGATCTTGCGCCTGTCTCGCTGTTCTGAAGATCTCAGCCGGGCCGCGCCCAGAGCGGCAGCGGCCCGGCCGGTGAGCCGAGCACGGCTACGACTCGTCGGCGATCGGACGGAGCTGGTTCCATCAGTCCACTATCGGCCGACCAGGCGCAGGTCGCGAGGACCTCGCCGGCCATGCGGCACCGCGATCAAACCTTGATCCGCGCATCTACTCCCACGCCTGGGACAGAGGCTCAAAGGTCTCCGGATCGGTGTGGCACGGGATGACGCACAAGAGGTGACCGCCCGGGGCCCGTAAGGTTATGCACTCCAGCCAGCGGCCGACCTCGACGGCGCCGAGGGCGATCAGTCTGCGAGCTTCTGCCTCGACGTCGTCGGTCTCGATGTCGACGTGGTATCGAGCCTGGTCATCGACGGCTTGTACCGCCAGAACCAGCCCGGGCAGCGCGCCGTGTAGAGAGGTGAACTGCTGCTCATCGGGAACTGTACGTGCCGGCACACCGAGGGCTTTCGACCAGAAGGCGGTAGCTGCAGGCGCCTCGCCGCGTGGTACGTCGATCAGGATCGTCGAGAGTCTGCTGCGATGGGCCACGATCGACCATTATCCACATCACCCGGAGACTCGGCGACCACATCCATGGCCGCCAAATGGGACAAAGAGGAGCCCTCACGTGGATTCCGCCAGGTCACCCGGCTGGCGATCCACCACGACATCGCCCATCCAGGATTCGGCGAGCCCAGCGCCCGGCTGCCACCACCGACCACCCGTAGGCACAGCCGATCCGCGGCGGCACTGTCGTGAGGGCGACGCCGCCGGCGAGAGACGGCTTTCACTGACGTCTATTCGTCGATCTTGTTCAACGGACTGATCTCGCCCTCTGGCTTGCCACCTGGAGCGAAGTACCTGCAAGGCGGTCCGGGCGCGGTGTTCGGGAGAATCTACCGACCAAAGTGGACTGGACTCGCGCTGCGAATCCGGCGTAGCATCCTGCCCCAGAGAGATCGTCAAGCGATTGCCGCTGGTGAATGTAGGCAGCGGAACGGGGGGATCATGATCTATGCGCTGACGTCGCAACGCCACTTTTCTTGCGCTGCCATAGCGCCGCATCCTTGGGTTCTTGCCATGGATCCCGGGGAACGCTGCGGCACAAGCCGACAAGACAAGAGTCGATCTTAACGAGCCTATTGGCCTGATGTCGGCTGGCGCGCGTCAGCCTTGGAACCGAACCGCAGGTCGCGGTGGCCCGACCTGCGTCCTCACCTCCAGAGTGATCAGACAACGATGCCAGCAACGCCGCCGGCATCGCACCCGGCCGCGTGTCCCCACTGCCGGGAGCCGCGTCGACGCCCTCGCTCGTCGGGCGGGACGGCCGGGCCGGGCGCATCAATAGCATCTCCCGCCGTCCTCTGCGACCGAGCCGCCACCACTTCGCCGGGGACGAGGAACGCCCTCGCGCTGCGGTTCACCGAGTCGAGCCGCGCCGTCCCGTGCTGGCTCAACCTGCGAGCTGGCTGCGCCGGCGGGTGGGAGAGACGACCACCCACCCCCTCCGCACGGCGGCTACGTGCCGGGCGATCCCGATCGCCGGTCCACCACTGTCCAGAGCGGTTCTGCCGACTACTGAAGCAGCAGGTCCCCTGAACGGCCCGATGCACACGAAGCACCAGATGAGAGGGGTTTCGCGAACCGTGGTGACAGTGGATATCTTCGGTCGCTGCCAGTCATACACAGTGAGCCAGGAGGCTCGCGCCGCCGGGCTCTACCCGTACTTCATTCCCTTCGAGGGGCACGATGCGACCGTCGCGCAGACGATCGACGGCGACATCCTCATGTGCGGCTCGAACAACTACCTCGGGCTGACCTCTGACCCGCGCGTGAAAGCGGCGGCGCAGGCGGCGATCGCGGAGTACGGCACGTCGCGCACGGGGTCGCGGCTACTCAACGGCAATACGCCACTACACGACGAGCTGGAGCGCGAGCTGGCCGACTTTCTCGGCATGCCGGCCGCACTGGTGTTTCCGACCGGCTACCAGGCGAACGTCGGCGCGATCGCTTCGCTGCTGTCGCGTCACGACGTGGTCATCCTCGACCGCGAAGCGCACGCCTCGGTCTACGACGGCTGCGGCATGAGCCGGGCCAAGATTCGACGGTTCGCCCACAACGACATGGACGACCTGGAGCGACAGTTGGCAGCCAGCCCCTCGGACGCCGGCCGGTTGGTCGTCGTGGACGGGGTGTACTCGATGGCCGGCGATCTGTGCCCGCTGACCGAGGTGGTCCGGCTGTGCCGGCAGTACGGTGCCCGCCTGCTCGTCGATGACGCCCACGGCATCGGCGTGCTGGCCGATGGCCGGGGCACCAGCGCGCACTTCGGCGTCACCGATCAGGTCGACCTTGTCACTGTCACCTTCAGCAAGTCGCTGGCGTCGATCGGCGGTGCGGTGCTGGGCCCGGAGAATGTCATCGAGTACCTGCGCCACCACGCGCGAAGCCTCATCTTCAGCGCGGCTGCCCCACCGGCCAGCCTGGCCGCCGCGTACGCCGCATTGCGCATCCTGCGGGCGGAGCCGTGGCTGTGCCGGCAGGCGGTAGAGAACGCGTCGTACGTGCGTCGCGAGCTCATGGCCCTGGGCTACGACCCGATCCCGAACGAGACGCCGATCGTGTCCGTACGTCTCGACGGCGTGCAGGAGACCCTGCTCGCGTGGCGCAACCTGCTGGACCGCGGCGTCTATGTCAATGCGGTTATTCCCCCGGCGGCTTCGCCTCGGCTGCGAGCGAGCTTCTCCACCACGCACACACCGGAGCAGCTCAAGCGTGTCGTCGCCGCGTTCGCCGAGGTCGGCGACCTGATACTCCTGGAGGACCAATGACCGTCAACCAACTCGAACCCGCAGTCAGGACCCGGGATCTGGTGGTTGCCTGGGCGCGGATGTGGCGGTTCCACTTCGTGCCCTTCTCGTTGTCGGCAGGTCTGGTCGGCATGACAGCGCCGCCGCTCGGGGCCAGCGTCGCGAGTGTCGTGATCGGGCTGCTGTTCTGCATCCTGGGATACGGCGTCGGTGTGGTCATCAACGACTGGTTCGACCGCGAGGCCGACGCGGTCAATGCTCCGGACCGCCCGTTCGTCACGGGGCTGATCAACCCGCACATCGGCCTGGCGCTGACGCTCGCGATGTCCGCAGCCCTGATGGTGGTGGCCGTCGTGGTCGCACCGACGCTGGCGCTGTGGAGTGTGATCGCGATCGGTGGGCACCTGGTCTACTCCTGGACCAAGCGCATCCCCATGCTGGGCAATCTCGTCAATGGCGTCGACATGGCGCTGTTCACGGTGCTCGGCGCCGTGGCTGTCCGGCCCGACGCAGGGTGGCTCGACATCCCGGCGGTGACCTGGTTCCAGACGGCGCTCGTCGCTGTCGTGTTCAGTGGTTTCTGCCTCGTCGGGTACTTCAAGGACATCGAGGGCGACCGGGTCGCGGGCTACCGCACGCTGCCGGTTGCCATCGGGACCAGGGCCTCCAGCCGGATTGCCGTGGTATTTCCGGTTGTGGCGGTGATAGCGGCAGGTGCGGCCGCCGTGGCGGACGCCGGTCGTGCGGGTGTCTACGCCGAGGTCGTCTTCTGGGTGCTGCTCGTCGCGTCCGCGCTCGGGTTCACGCAAAGCCTCGTGACACTGAACCGGGCGCCGGAGACCCGGGCGTACGAGGCGCTGGTCTGGTTCATCCGGGCTACCACACTGTTCTTCCTGTCGCTCGGCGCGCTGCACCGACCGACGCTCTTCCTCGTCGTCGCCGTCCCGATGATGGTCTTCCTGGAGCTGACGCTGCGTGCCACCCAGTCCTCCCGGCAGGCGTGACATGACTTCTACCGCCTGGAACCGGCTGTCCCTGGACGCGGCCGAGGGCAGCCTGATCATGGCGATGCGCGAATGCATGGCCCGGTCGCCGCGGCAACTGAACAACGCCTTCGAGGCCGATGCCGAACTCCTCGATCTGGGCACCGCCGGGCTCCTGGCGGTCACCGTCGACACGTTGAACGACGGAGCCGAACTGGCTACCGCCACCACGCCGTACGCGAAAGGGTGGTTGACCACCACCGTCAGCGTGAGCGACCTCGCCGCGGTGGCTGCCGATCCTTTGGCAGTGCTGGTCTCCTGCTCGCTGCGCCGGGACGGTTGGACCCTCGAGGATGCCCGCGAATTCGGGCGCGGCGCATCCGAGGCCGCCGAACGCTACGGCTGCCACATCGTGGGCGGTGACACCAACTGGGCCAACGAGGAGAGCTTCACCTCGTGCGCCCTGGGGACCGTCCCACGCGAATCCGTCCTGAGCCGGATAGGTGCTCGGCCCGGCGACGCGCTGTATGTGACCGGCCCGATCGGAGCCGGCAACGCGGTCGGGTTCCGTGCCCTGGCACTGGGCGGTACGGGGGCAGGCCAGCCGTGGCTGCCTGAGGCGCGGGTGGCCGCGTCCGAGCCACTGCGCCGCTACGCCCGGGCGTGCATCGATACCAGCGACGGTCTGTTGAGCGCGGCGGTCAGCCTCGCCGAGCTCAACGGCCTGGGGGCCGAGGTGGTGCTGCGCGACGAGGTGTACGCGCCGATCGTCTCCGCCGTCGCCGACTCGTCGGGCCTGCCTCGGTGGTGTTCGGCTGCCGCCGAGTGGGGCGAATTCGAGCTTCTGTACGCGATCGATCCAGCGGACGCGGAGCCGTGTTCCCGGGCGCTGTCGCAACGCGGACTGGTTGCCCTCCACGTTGGACACCTCGTCCCGGGCCCGGAGCTGCTGCTGATCGACGAATCAGGCAAGCGCCAGGAGATGCGGAACCTGCTGATGCGCATGCGGGCACTCGACCCGGCCGGGTCGCTGCTCGCCGACCTGCGTGCCCTGCTGGCAGGAGGTTCGTGATGGGGTCGCGTCTCGCGCTGGTGACCGGTGTCACTGGTTGCGTCGGCCGCGCGGTCGCCGCCGCCCTGCGCGAAGAGGGCTGGTCGGTACGTGGCCTGGTGCGGGCACCCGCGCCGGACGACGCGACGTACGCGACGCACCTCGGTGACCTGACCGACCCGGAGTCGCTGCGCGGCTCCTGCGCGGACGTCGACCTCGTGGTGCACGCGGCCGCCGATCTGACCGACTGGCGACCTGGCCCCCGCATCTGGCAGGTGAACCGGGACGGCACCCGGGCGGTGCTGGAGGAGGCGCGGCGCTGCGGCGTCTCCCGATTCGTCTATCTGAGCACCGTCGACGTCTTCGGTTTCAACGCCACGAAGGTCATCGACGAGGCGTCGACGCGGCGGGTGCCGCGATACCCATACCCACTGTCGAAGGCCGCCGGTGAGGACCTGGCGTGGTCGTACCACGGGAACGGTCTTGATGTCACTGTGGTGTACCCCGCCTGGGTCTTCGGCCCCGGCGACCGCAACTTCCTGCCCGAGCTCGTGCGCGGGCTGCGAGACGGCAAGCTCGTCCAGTTCGACCGCGGCGTACCCCCGATCGAGGTGACGTACAGCGGGAACCTGGCCGACGCGATCGTGCTGGCCGCCACCACTCCCGGCTGCGCAGGTGGTCGGTTCATCGTCGGTGACTCGTACGGCCTGACCCTGGGGCAGTTGTTCGCCGCGGTGGCCGAGCGGATCGGGGCAAGGCCGCCGACTGCGTCGGTCCCCTTCAGCGCCGCCCTGGCCGCGGGGGCCCTGTCCGAACTGGCCGGGATGGCCGGCATCGGCATCAGATCCGGCCGACCGCTGCTCACCCGCTACGCGGTTCGGTCCGTCGCAGGGGGAATGCGGTACGACGTCGGCCGGATCCGGTCGATCGGCTATTCACCCCGGTACGGCTTCGCGGAGGCGCTGAGCCACGCCATGGCCGATCTGGAGATGGAGCAGGCGCATGGCAGCCGATGAGAACGACCGCGTCGTCTGCATCATCAACCCCGCGTCCGGGGTCCAGCGCAGGCGCACGATCGTGCAGCGCATCGCCGCGGAACTACCCGAGGCGGAGTGCTGGTCCACCCGCTATCCCGGGCACGGCATCGCCCTCGGGCGGCAGGCGGTGGAGGACGGATACGGCACCGTGGTGGCGGTCGGCGGCGATGGCACGTTGTCCGAGGTTGCCAACGGGCTGCTGGAGGGGGGCGGGGAGAAGGTACGGCTGGCGTACGTGCCGGCCGGTACCTGCAACGACTTCGCTCGCGGCCTGCGGCCGGTCACCCACCTCGGTGGCCTGCTCGACCGTACCCGCGACCGGGAGACCGACGTCGGTACGGTGACCTTCACCCGACCTGACGGCACGCGTGACCAGCGGTACTTCCTCGTCAGCTGCACGGTCGGGCTGATCAGCGTGATCGGCCAGCGGTTCACCGAGAAGACCCCTGTCAACCGGGTGCTCAAGCGGCTCAACCTCCAACTCGCCGAGACGACGTCGAGCATCCGGACGCTGGCCCGCTGGCGGCCCGTCGCGGTGCGGTTGGAACTCGACGGCGAAGCGTCCAGCCAGACCATTACCAATCTCGCCGTGCTCAAGGTGCCGTACTTCGCCGGTGGGCTGACCTTCGGCGGCACACAGCCCCCGCGGGCGGGACACCTGGACGCGGTACGGGTGGCGGGTGTCGGCCGCGTCGACGTGGCCGGGCTGATGTGGCAGGTGTTCCGCGGTGCCGCTGCGGGCCACCCGGCGATCCACCGACAGGAAGTCCGCACCGTGAGCGTCGACGCGGACAGCCCGCTGCCGGTGGAGGTCGACGGCGAGATCGTCGGATACACCCCGGCCGAGTTTTCGATACATCCGTCGTGCCTGACGACGGTGGTATGAGCCCAGCAAGGGAGCGACAGGTGCCTGCCCCGAACACGTTCCACATCGGACTCGTGGTTCCCGACTACACCGGCCAACTCAGCCCCATGGCAACGCTCGGCAGAGAACTGCTTCGGCGGGGCCACCGGGTCACGCTGGTTTCCCTGCCAGACGCCGGAACGAAGTCGTTCACGGCCAGGTTCGCCTTCGCGCCGATCGGTGAGCGCGAGTTTCCGGTCGGCTCACTGGCCCGCTTCTCCGAGGAGCAGGGCCAGTTGACCGGCCTGGCCGCCATACGCTTCATCGTCCGTGGGTACGTGCGCGAGGTCGAGGTTCTCCTGCGGGATCTGCCGGTTCTGGTGAAGAAGCACGGCATCGACGCGCTGCTGGTGGACCAGGTCTACGGCGCTGGCAACACCGTCGCCGAACACCTCGACATTCCGGTCGTGAACGTGTGCAACGCGCTGGCGCTGAACACCGAGCCCGGTGTGCCGCCGTTCATGACCGCGTGGCCGTACCATCCGTCGCTGCTCGCGCGGGTGCGCAACATGGTGGGCGACCAGGTGATCGCCCGGGTCATCCGGCCGGTGCTGCAACGGATCAACGAGAGTCGCGCCGCGTGGGGCCTGCCGCTCATCAACAGTGTGAACGACGGCTCGGATCTCGCCCAGATCACCCAGCAACCGCCGTTCTTCGACTTCCCCCGCACCCGCCTGCCGGACTCGTTCCACTACACCGGGCCGTTCCACGACGAGGACAGCACCGAGCCGGTGCCGTTCCCGTGGGAGCAGCTCGACGACCGTCCGTTGATCTACGCGTCGATGGGCACCCTCCAGAACCGCCTCCCGCACATATTCGAGGCGATCGCCACGGCCTGTGCCGGACTCGACGCGCAACTGGTCATCTCCCTCGGCAGCACGGACGTCGAGCCGCCGACGGGCCTTGCCGGAAACCCGATAGTGGTCCGGTACGCGCCACAGCTCGATCTGCTGGCGCGGACGTCTCTCGTCATCACGCACGCCGGAATCAACACCACACTGGAAGCGCTCGCCCATGGCGTGCCGATGGTCGCGCTGCCCGTGGGGAACGACCAACCAGGCGTGGCCGCCCGGCTCAAGTACCTCGGCGCTGGCGAGTTCATCCCGGTGCACAAGGTGACACCGGCGCGGCTGCGGGCAGCCATCGACAAGGTGAGCGGCGACCCCGCCTACCGCGCGAAGGCGCAGCACTACAAACACCGGATCGCGGAGTTGGACGGCGTGCGACGCGCGGCGGACATCGCGGAGAAGGCGTTCCGCACACGCCGACCGGTACGCAGACAGGAGATGTCCGAAACGACGGAAGGTGGCCGCCGATGACGCAGCAGGCGGGACGTATGGCCCGGCAACTGCCGACACTCAACGGTCTGCGAGGGATCGCCGCGGTCACTGTCTTCTTCTCGCACACGACGTTGTTCGGCTTCTTCGCCGACGAGCGGATCGACGACTGGTGGTACATCGCCCTCAGCCGTACCGGATCTGCTGCGCTCGGCTTCTTCTTCATCCTCAGCGGTTTCGTCCTGACCTGGTCGGCTCCCGACCACGAGCCGAATCGCCGGTTCTGGCGCCGCCGGGCCGCCCGGATCCTGCCGAATCACCTGGTCGTCTGTGCCGTGTTCATCGTCCTCCTGATCCTGGTACGAGGGGGCGCGCCGCTGTGGCCGACGGTGGCGAACCTCGCGCTGGTGCAGAGCTGGATCCCGAATGAGTTCATCTTCAACGGAGTCAATCCGCCGAGTTGGTCGCTGAGTTGTGAGATCTTCTTCTACGCGTCGTTCCCGTGGGTGCTCGCCGGCATCCGAAGGCTCAACGCTGCCTGGCTCTGGTCGCTCGCGGGTGGCATCGTCGCCGCGATGCTCGTCGCACCCGCCTTCTCCATGGCCTTCCTTCCGGCCGAGCCGACCTACACCTACGCGGACGCGGCATTTCCGCAGTTCTGGTTCGTCCAACAGTTCCCGTTGATCCGGATGCTGGACTTCGTCCTTGGGATCGTCATCGCCCAGCTCGTCATGCGGGGACTGTGGATCAGGCTGAGCCTGCCCGCCGCCGCACTTGTCACGCTGGCCTTCTACGGCGTCTCCGAGGTCGTCCCGCTGCTCTACTCGGTCGTCGCGGCGATGGTCATCCCGCTCGCGTTGTTGGTGGCCGCCGCGGCGCGGGCGGACGTCGAGGGGCACCGCTCACCGCTGCGCGGGCGGGTCACCGGCTGGCTGGGTGACACGTCCTTCGCCTTCTACCTCCTCCACATCCTGGTGTTGTACGGCGCCGGCAACATGTCTCCGAACGGCTTCGGCGTCGCCGCCGCGCTCGCCGTGATGGTCGGCGCCTACCTGGTGACCCTCGGCTTGGCATCGCTGCTTCACATCGGCGTGGAACGGCCGATGATGCGCCGGTTCGCCAAGGCCCGGAAACCAGCCGCCGCCCCTCAGCCCGCCGCAGCGGCTGCCGCTTCGCCCGCCCTGGAACCGATGCCCGCCGCGACGGGTGACGGCACGCGAGTCACATAGCGGCGGCCGGACGCCGGCAACCGAACGATGCCCTGGCTGATCCGCGCCGGATCAGCCAGGGCACCAGTTCACCTGACGGTCAGCGTGGCCCGGACCGCGCCAGCGGGACGCAGAGTGACCATCGGTACGACCTCCAACCGCTCGTCGGGCGTGGCGACACGGTAACGGGCGAGCAACGCGCTCAGCAGCACTGTCATCTCCAGCAGCGCGAAGTGTTCCCCGATGCAACTGCGCGGGCCACCACCGAAGGGGAAGTAGGCGTAGCGCGGTCGATCCTGCTGCCCGAGGAACCGGTCGGGCTCGAAGCGCTCCGGGTCGGGCCAGAACTCCGGATGCCGGTGCGTGACCCAGGGAGCGACCACCACCTTGGTGTTGGCCGGAATGCGGTGTCCGGAGACGACCACGTCGGACTCGGCCATTCGCTCCATGCTGTACACGGGCGGGTACAGCCGCATGCCTTCCATGACCGCGGCTCGCACCAGCTCCTGATCGCCAGTGCCGATCCCGGCCACGACCCGCTCCTGCACCTCCGGATGCCGACCCAGCAGATGCATGGTGAAGGCCAGCCCAGCCGAGGTCGTCTCATGCCCGGCGAGCAGGAACACGAGCATCTGATCCCGGATCTCCTCCATGGACAGCGTCTGCCCGGTCTCCGGATCCTTGGCCTCGAACAGCCGGCTGAGCATGTCCTCGTTCGCCTCGCCGCCGGTCCGCTGACGGGCGGCGATGATCCGGTCGATGATGTCGTACTGGGTCGCGCGGACCTGCGTGATCCGGCGCGACCGCGGAGTCGGCCAGCTCAACGGCAGCTTGACAACCTGTAGGGCGCGCGCCAGCGCGAGGTCCCCCAGAATGGGCATGAGCTCCTGTAGACGGGGGACGACCTCGTCGATGTCGTCGCCGAACAGTGCCCGGCCGACCACCCGCATCGTGTAACGCTGCATGACCTGGTACAGGTCCACGACGGACCCCGCGGTGACCGCCATGTCGTTGACGACGCGGGCCGCTTCCTCGGCCATCAGCTCGGTGTAGCGGGCCACCCGGCGCGGCGTGAACAGCGGTTGCAGCGTCCGCCGCTGATGCAGCCAGCGGTCTCCGTCGCTGGTCAACAGGCCCTCACCGATGAACTCCCGAAGGATTTCGTACGCGCTCGCGCGGCGGCTGAAGACCTGGGGCGTGGTGAGGACCTGATGGATGCCGTCGGGGTGGTGCACGTTCACCACGTCGACGCTGACGGCGCGTGGCCCCCGAGGGAGGCCGACGTGGTAGGCCAC
Organism: Micromonospora sp. NBC_00330; assembly: GCF_036136635.1. NCBI lineage: Bacteria > Bacillati > Actinomycetota > Actinomycetes > Micromonosporales > Micromonosporaceae > Micromonospora > Micromonospora sp. NBC_00330. The sequence continues at coordinate 1,092,429 of NZ_CP108012.1, read as the reverse complement.
CACGTCGCCGTACGTGTGGAATCCGTCGAGGATCGATCCCAGCAGGTCGTGGCGGAGCTCCGGCAGCATGCCGAGGAGCGGATGCCCGGTCGGGCCCGGTAGTACGGCGGCGGCCTTGGACAACTGTGTCGTCACGGTGATCCCCGTTCAGTAGATCGACGTTCGTCGACTATATTTCCACGCGCCGTACCCCTTTTCAGTCCTTCAGCCCTCGCAATTCGCAGCGATGGTCATCGTTGTCGGTCTTGCCGCAGCCACGAGGTCGGCACCAGTCGGCGCCCCGGTGGTCGGTGAAGGAACGACAGCCGGGCGTGGCACCGCTGGACGGCGCGCACGCCCGGCTGTGCGGGCAGGCAGGCGCGGCTGCTGCGCTCGCGCCGGAGGTTGTTCACCAGTGGCGGTACGACGCCCAGTCGACGTCCGCGTGGACGCCCTCGGCGCCCAGGTCCTGAACCCACAGGCCGACGAACGCGCCGGTGAAGCCCCAGCCCTCAGGCTCACCATCCACAAGGGTCGCGGCGTATTCGTCAGACAGGATGGTGGCGTCGAGCTCTGCCGGCAGGTCGACCCAGCGCGCCTCACCGGCCAGTTGGTAGGCGAACGTGAGACGCGGACCGTCGAAGGTGGCCCGCAGCGTGATGTCGCCCGCGCTCGGCAGATCGACGTGGCACGCCTCGTGCATCACACGCCGACCGTTGTCGGACGACATCACCTCGAGTACCGGCTGACCGTCGTCGTCGGCGGTCACATAGGCGTAGTGCCAGTTGCGGGTGTTGTAGTAGGCGGTGACGCCGGCGAGCTGGCGGTAGTTGGCCGGCTCGAAGTGCATGGAGGCGGTCAGCTCGCACTGCTTCGAGGTCACGCGACGCGCGACCAGGCTCGGACGCTGTCGGCCGACCGGCGACTGGCCGCCGTGAATCCGCAGGAACGAGGGCCGCGACGCGAGGTCCACCCAGTCCGCGGTGGCGGGACGGCGCAGCGTCGACCACTCGGGGCCGAGCACCGGCTCGGTGAAGTCGTCCCGCTCCTCGACCAGATCCTCGGCCGGCTCAGCTTCACCTGGCACGGGTACGAGCATCGCCGGTATCCCGTCCTCGATGCGCGGCCACTCCCCCTCCGGCCAATCCACCTCCTGGATTGCCGTCTCCCGGCCGAGCACGCACCGGCCGAGGGGCGTGTACGGCCGGGCCGTCAGGTGCGCCAGGTACCAACGCCCGTCCGGCGTGGACACGAGGCTGCCGTGGCCGGACTTCTGCAGCTCCAGCTCGGGACGACCGTTCGAGGTGAGCAGCGGGCCGGCCGGATGGGCCTCGTACGGGCCGAACAGGCTGCGAGATCGGGCAATCGTCGCCTGGTGCGTCCAGGAGGTGCCGCCCTCTGCGGTCAGCAGGTAGTACCAGCCGTCCTTCTGGTAGACGTGCGGAGCCTCGGTGACGCCGGCGGTGGTTCCCTGGAAAATTGTCCGCTCGGTGCCGACGAGGCGGCGAGCCTTGCGGTCGTACTGCTGGATCTGAATGCCCGCGAAGCGATCACGGCCCGGCCGCCAGTCGGCGAGCATCGACAGCATCCAGGTTGTGCCGTCTTCGTCGTGGAACAGCGACGGGTCGAACCCACGCCCGTGCAGTACCACCGGGTCCGACCAGGGCCCGGCGAGGTCGGGCGCGGTCACCAGATAGTTCTGCGGATCCCAGTATCCGCTGGCGAAGCTTGCCACGTCGGCATACAGGAGATAGAACTCGTCGTCCACATAGGACAGATCGGGCGCCCACACACCATTGGAGTCGCCCGCTCCGCTGAGGTCGAGAAGCCGCTGCTCGGTGATGACGCCACCGAGCGGTCGCCAGTGCACCAGGTCGGTCGAGTGGTGCAGCCGGACCCCCGGGTACCACTCGAAGGTTGACGTGGCGATGTAGTAATCAGTGCCGACGCGCAAGATCGACGGGTCGGGGTTGAAGCCGGGAAGGACCGGGTTCCGGATCAGTCGGCCAGGCACCTCGCCGCCGTGGGGCCCGGCTGCTGCCGGACTCTTTGTTGCGGTCGTCATTCGCTTCTCCGTAACGGTAGCCTCGTCGAAAGTTTCGACGATGTTCGATCGCCCGATCGGCACAGACTAGCCGCTATTACACCTTAGTGACAATGGCGTTGGCCTGTACAGCTACGTCATCTCCAACGTCGCTTGCTTCCGGAAGTTGCTCCGATATTTCACACTCACAACCTCTTGGTGGTCCCGCGATGAGGGCCTGACCTCCGGGTCCGGTACGGCTGCTCCCGAGCGTCCCCGCGTCTGCATGTCTCCGTTCACGAAATCGATCGGAGACGGCGCACAGTCGGATCCGCGCAGGCGGCCGGCCGGTGGCCCGCCGGTGGCCATGCCGGTACACGTCGGCGCCCCGGTCAACACTCCTCGACGTACAGGGCGCCCGTCCGAGGAGAACCCCAACCGCGTCCCCAGACGACCTTGAGGGCAGGACGATCTGAATGTCCCCGGCGAATCGACTTTGTTTGGTGGGATGCCGGGTAGACGTCAGCGGGGCGGCGAGGCCTCCTCCAGTGGACGGCCGTGGGCTCGGGTCGTGTCAGTGACGGCAACGCCGAGCAGGACCGCGACTGCTGCCGCAGCGACCCAGAGGGGTGGTAGGCCGACCATGATCGGTGCCATCGTCGCAAGGACGAGGATTCCGATCGGCCGCGGCCAGGACACCCGGGCGAAGGCCACGTACTCGAATACTGAGCGTCCGGCGAGGTAGAGCGCAGGCCCTCCGAGGATGGCTCCGACCCAGGCGGGCTTGGCGTCTCCGGATGGATCTATGAGGACGAGTTCGGAGCCGGCTGAGCTGGCGATGATGCCGGACACCATGAGCAGGTGTGCGAACTCGGCCAACCGACCGAGCCGGCCGGGGTCGGCGGATGCCGCGATGGCCTCGCCCAGGATTTGCCCGGCCCGATAGAAGTAGATCCGCCACAGCAACACCGTGGTGAGGAACGACAAGGTAAGGGCCATCATTCGTTCAGCCACGATCGGACCGCGGAGAAGACTCGATCCGGAGGTCAGGATCGTCTCGCCAAGCGCGACGATGACCAGCTGCCAGTAGCGTTCGGCCAAGTGCTCGCCCGCGACGGCCCACGGGGACACCCGCGAGCGACCCAGCCCCGGTACCGGCCAGCCGAGTCTGGCCCCCAGGTAGTCGATTGCCAGGGCCACGGTCCACAGCGAATTGCGGATCACCTCAGGAGCAAAGGCTCCGGCGAGCCACGGTACGGCCGACGCGCCGAACCAGATGAGCGCCAACATATTGACGCGGCGAAGATTATGGCCGCGCACGATGCCTACGAAGAAGAGGGTGCGGCCCACCTGAATCGCGACATAGGTGCTCGCGAAGAGCAGGCCAGTCTCGGCAAGAGCCCCCGAAATCGCGACCGCCAGGAGCAGGCTCCCGTACATCGTCGCAACGACAACGAACTGGATCGGCGGCTGGAACGGATCGAATCTGCTGGTCACCCATGCCGTCTGGGTCCAGATCCACCAAAGGGCCAACAGCAGCAGCAGAGTCTCGCCGTTCTCCGCAAGGGAGGTGGTCAACCGCTCCGCGACGTGACCCCTGGTGTAGTCCAACACCAACTCGTGCACAATCCGGGTGAGCGCGAAGACGTAGACGAGATCGAAGAAAAGTTCCAGGAAGGTAGGCCGCTGCGGACTCTCGCGCCTGCGCAGCAGATTGGCCACTCTATTCCTCGTCACCCGGCCCGCCCGCTCCGTCGGCTAATCGCTGAAGCAGTCGTACCACGTTGCCGCGTCACCCACGGATAAGACGCACTCGCGATGACTAATAGCCTGACGGCCGACGAGTGCCGGCACCGCGCCCAGCACCGTCCTCTCCCGAAAGCCGACGGCTGGCTGACCGACGTGCTACGCGGCTTCCATCAGCCCTTCAGATAGCTGGTGAGGTGCTGGGCGAGGATCGCCGGATCCCGACGTCGCCGCCGCCCGCCCCGCGTACGACGAACGACGGCAAGGCCCGGTCCCGCAGGTCAGCTGATGAGACGACTCGGCTTGTCCCGTGGCTCCCGGATGCTGTCGATGATGCGGGTCCAGTTGTCGCCGCCGTACCCGTTCTCGATCGCATGCCGATAATGTGCTCGCACGGCCAGGGGAAGCGCGAGGTCGAGGCCCAGTGTCGTGCTGGTCTCGACGATGTGGTCGGCGGTCGCGCCCATCATGGTGACCGTGCTGAGATCGCCGGGGTGTTCTCCAGCGTCCAGCGCGGCGCCGGGGGTCTCCTCGCCGGCGCGGAGAATGGCGCCGATCGACTCGGCCGAGGCGAGCAGCTCCGGCATTGCCTCCGTGGCCGTCATTCCCGTTGCACCCAGCATCGCGGTGGCGTGCATCAACGCGGACAGAGTGCCGAGGAATACGGCGAGCTGGGCTTGATACATCATCTGGGCGAGACCCGGGTCCTCGCCCAGGTGGTTCGGCGCGCCGAGCTGGGCCAGCGCCTCTCGGCTGCCGTCCAGCACCTCGCCGGGGCCGCTGTAGTAGACGTAGGCCGCGTCGGTGCCGACCATCGGCGCTGGGACCATGACGCCGCCGGTGAGGAAGGCCGCGTCGTGGGCCGCCGCCCAGGATGCCGCCTCGCGGCTGCGGTCGGGGGTGTCGGAGCTCAGGTTGACCAACGTCCGGCCGGCGAGAGACGCGGTAGCCGGGCCGAGGATGTCGTACATCGCTTGGTAGTCGGTAAGGCTGAGGATGACGAGGTTGCTCGCCTCGACCGCCTCGGCGGGTATCGCCGCGAGCGTCGCGCCGTCGGCGACGACGCCCTCGGCCCGGCCGGTGGTGCGGTTCCAGACCGTGACGGGGTGGCCGGCGGCGAGGAGGGTGCGGGTGATCGCCTGGCCCATCGGGCCGAGCCCGATCACGGTGACGGCGCTGTTGTGCTGTTGGTTGTTCACCTCTCCATGCTCGGCGACGCGTCACTATTCTCGTAAGTACCCACTAAGTTCTGCGGTACTTACCTTTCAGTAAGGGGGTCAGAAATGGCCAAGTCATCCCGACGCGGGCCTTACATCTGCGGCATCGACGCGGCGCTCGACGTGGTGAGCGGCAAGTGGAAGGGCCTGATCCTCTGGGAACTCGAGGCCCATGGCGTACGCCGTTTCGCGCAGCTGCGTCGGGGTCTGCCCGGAGTGAGCGAGAAGATGCTGACTCAGCATTTGCGCGAGCTCGAGGAGGACGGCCTGGTGCACCGGAAGGTCCACGCCGAGGTGCCGCCGCGGGTGGAATACTCTTTGACCGAGCACGGGCGCACGCTCAACCAGGCGCTCGGGCCGCTCGGCGCCTGGGGGAGCGAGCGGATCCGTCGCGAGACCGCCGAGATGGTCGACGCGGCTTCCGAAGACCGCGCGGCCCTGCGCTGACCAGGGGGTCCGATCTGCGGGCGTTGAGCAAGGGCAGCAGCCTTCGCGATAACAGGCAGCATCTCGCCGTCAGACGCCGCCCACCGGTGACGCCCGTATGAGCCTGGTGTCGGCGTTCGCACCGATCTGGATCCTTACCGCGGTCGGCTACGCGGCCTGTCGTTGGGGCGTGTTGGGCGACGCGGTGGCGTCCGTGCTCGGCAGGTTCGTGTTCCATCTTGCGATGCCGTCCGCCCTGTTCCTAGCCCTGTCCCGGACGCCGCTCTCCGGGTTCGCCGGCCGCTCGCTGCTCGCCTTTGGGGTGAGCACGGCCGCGGTCGTCGGGTTCGGGTGGGTCGGTGCGAGCTGGCTGTTCGGTCGCGAGCCCGGCGAACGGCCGATCTGGGGCATGGCCGCCGGGTACGTAAACTCGGCGAACCTCGGTATCCCGATCGCAACGCAGGTTCTCGGCAACGTGTCGTTCCTGGCGGAGGTGGTGCTGCTGCAGGTGCTGGTGGTGACGCCCGTGATCCTGGTCGCCCTGGACCGGCACAGCGACCCGGCCGGGCGGGTACGGGTCCGCCGTATCGCCTCCCTGCCGGTACGCAACCCTGTGATCCTGGCGTCGCTGCTCGGTGTCGCGTGCTCGGCTGCCGGCCTGCAACTGCCGTCGACGGTCGGCGCGTCGCTCACCCTGCTGTCGGGCGCCGCGGTTCCGGCCGCCCTGGTCGCGCTAGGCGCGTCGATGCACCGCACGGCGCCGTCGCGGGCCGAGCCGGCCGTGCTGGCCGAGCTGGCCGTGATCACCGCGCTGAAGCTCGTCGCACAGCCGGTCATCGCGTACGCGGCCGGGCTGGCCTTGCACCTGTCCGCGCCGCAGTTGCTCGCCGTGGTGGTGTGCGCAGGCCTGCCGACAGCGCAGAACACGTTCATCTACAGCCAGGAGTACGGCGTCGGCGAGGCGGTGGCCAACCGGGCGGTGGTAGCGACAACGACACTGTCGCTGGCCACCCTGGCCGCGGCGGCGGCGCTGCTCGGGTAGGTAGGACGGCGAGCTGCTCAACCGGTCCGGTCGAGCACGACTGTCTGCCGTGACCCGGTCGTCCCGTGGGGAGCTTGACCTCAACCGCGCTTGAGCTTGCAGGCTGGGCACTGACGTTCCCGGCCAGGTGGGGGCCGGCGCTGGAATGCCACGCGAGAGGAGATCCATGAGGGCAGCGGCGTTCCATACCTTCGGTGGGCCGGAAGTCCTGGAGGTTATCGAGGTGGCCACGCCCGTGGCTGGGCCGGGAGAGGTTCGGGTCCGAGTCGAGGCCGCAGGCGTGCAGGCGTACGACTCGGCGGTACGGTCCGGCTGGACGCCGCCGGGTCAGACTGTGGGGTTCCCGCAGATCGTCGGCAACGACTTCGCCGGTGTCGTCGACCAGACCGGCACCGGCGTCACCGACTTCCGGACAGGCGACGACGTGCTCGGCTGGGCCCTGCTCGCCAGCTGCGCCGAGTACGTCGTCGTCCCCACCGGGCAGGTCGTGGCCAAGCCGGCTGGAATGTCCTGGCCGCAGGCGGGCACCCTGTCGGCGTCGGCGCAGACCGCGCACACCGCGCTGGAAGAGCTGAAGGTCAGCGCCGGCGACACCCTGCTGATCCATGGCGCCGCCGGCGGCGTCGGAACCGTCGCGGTGCAACTGGCCCTGGCTGCGGGTGCGACGGTGATCGGCACGGCCAGCCCGGCGAACCAGGACTACCTGCGATCGCTGGGCGCCACACCGACCAGCTATGGCGACGGAGTGATCGACCGGGTGCGAGCCTTGGCACCGGGCGGTGTCGACGTGGCCCTGGACGCTGCCGGCGGCGCGGCCTTGGACGCCTGCCTCGAGCTGGTCGCCGACCGGGACCGGATCGGCACACTCGTGGACTTCGCCCGGGCGGACAAGCTCGGCGTACGCCCGCTGCGCAGCCAGCGCTCAGCCCAGCGGCTACAGGCGATCACCGGCCTGTACCGCACAGGCCAACTGACACTGACCGTGTCGGAGACCTTCCCGCTGAACCGGATCGCCGACGCACACCGCCGGATCGACACCGGCCACGCCCGCGGCAAGACCGCCGTCCTGCTCCGGGGGTGAGCGGCGTGTTGATCGAAGTCTTCTACGACGTGCTGTGCCCGTGGTGCTACATCGGCAAGCACCGGTTACAGCGGGTCCTGGCGGATTTTCCCGGCCGGGACGAGGTTCAGCTGCGGTGGCGCAGCTATCAGCTGTCACCGGACGAGGGGCGGAGCCCTGGTCCGACCGCCGCCGAGGCGATGGCCTCATGGACCTCGCCGGACCAGTTGCCCGGGCGGCTGGCCCTGATCGGGCGGCTCGGCAGCGACCTGCGCGTCAATGGCCGTCCACCAGCATCGCGCATTCCGCTTCGCTAACGGCTTCCGCTCACCGGCACGAGCGGGATGCCGCGTGCACTGCAATACGGTGTGCCTCGGCGCCGACCGGGTATTTTTCAGGCGTGACCGAGTACGCCGCTCTGCTGCACGCCTACGGCCTCGCCGTGGACACCCCCGGCCACCTGGCAGCGCTCGCCGGCGACGACCCGTCGGCCCGCGCGAAGGCGATCGAGCATCTGTGGTCGGCGATCATCCATCAGGGAACGCCGTGGACGGCGACCCCGCCGGCCGCCCTCGATGTGGCCGCGCTGCTCGCCGACCCGCGGGTGACCGATCCGGGCCTGCGTGCCGAACTGCTCAACTTCCTGGCCGCGGTGGCCGAGGCGGGCAGCATCACGGACAGGGACCTGTCCGTACCGGACTTCGACGTGGACGCCGCTCTGGCCCAGGTGCTCCGCGATGGCGACGAGGAGGGAATCTGGGAGGACGAGCGGCTGCAGAGCGCCCTCTACGTCCGAGCCGTACTCGGCTGCCGGCACATCGTGCCGGCGTTGCTGGCCACGGCCACCGCAGCGTTGTCCGATCCGTCCCCGCAGGTCCAGGCCGCTGCCGCGCACACGATCGGTGCCTGCGGTGGGATTGCGCCCCTCGCCTGGAGGAGCTGACCCGGGCGGCCGGGCCGGACGAGTGGGCCGTCTTGGTCCTGAGCATCGACCCACGGAAGCTAGAAGACGCCCTGGTCCCTGGGCATCCGTGGATCGCAGCGGCGCAATCACGATAGCCAGAGACCAAGCAACCAACCGTCGAGGCCACGGCCAGGGGCGCGCTCGTGCGCGACGCCCTGCCGGCAGCCTGGCGCAATGTCGAGGTCGACACCTGGACCGCTTCTCGACCAGCTCGACACCGCGGGAAGTGTGCCCTGGAGAAGGCTCGGGTGGTGCCGTGTGGGGCGGGAGGCTCAGGACAAGAAGTAGTGCAGGGCTGCGGTCAGGTCGTCGGGGTTCTCCTCGGCGACGTGGTGGCCGGACTCGATCGGGTGCCCGCGTAGATCGGGGGCCCACGGGCGCCAGACGGCTAGCGGGTCGCCGTACAGGTCTTCCATGTCGTCCCGGGTCGACCACAGCACGAGAGTTGGGCAGCGAACAGTACGACCGTCACGCCGGTCGGCTTCCTCGTGCGCTCGGTCAACGCCGAGGCCCGCCCGGTAGTCCTCCAGCATGGCCCGGACGGTGGCCGCGTCGTGGATGGCCTGCCGGAACTCCTGGTAATTCGCGGCTCCCATGCTCTCGGGCCGGGCCTTACTGGCGTACCAAGCATCGGGGTCGGCGGCGATGGCTCGCTCTGGCTTGTCCGGCTGAGCAAAGAAGAACCAGTGGTACCAGTCATGGGCGAACTTCGCATCGCACCTGGCAAGAGCCTCACTGATGGGAACACCGTCGATGACCACTAGATGACCGACCGCGTCGGGATGATCAAGCGCCAGGCGCAACGCCACGTACGACCCACGGTCATGTCCGACCGTCGCGAACGTCGGGTGGCCCAGTTTCTCCATCAGCTGGACCAGGTCCGCCGCAACCACCCGCTTGGACTGCTGCGAGTGATCCGGGAGGATCTGCGCCTTGCCGGACTGCCCATAGCCGCGCATGTCGGGACAGACGACGGTGAACCCGCGATCAACCAGCTGCGGCGCGACGCGATGCCACGTCGACCCCGTACGCGGATGTCCGTGGATGAGGAGGACCGGAGGCCCGTGCCCCGCATACCGGACCCGGAGCTCCACCTCCCCGACATCGACCCGCTCGTCCTCGAAACCGTCAAACATGCGCCGAAAGTATCCAGGCCCCGCCAAGAAAAACATCTACTCATCGGCATGTGCGGCGTCGCACTACTGCCTCCGCCGGGGTGCCAACGCTGACGCCTTCGGATTCGCCGAAGAGTTCACCAGCTTGAAGTGCCTGGTCAGGGCGGGGTTGCTCTGACGGTGGCGCACCCCACCGACGTCGAAGGGGTGCATGCGGCGGTAGGGGTGCGGCGAAGGCCGTCGGACTGCTACCGGAGGAAGCACCCACCCCATCGGCCGACACCTGACACGGAGTCACGAGCGACCAGGAGCCAAGGGCTGGCCCGTCGCTGACAGCATGGCACTGGGGCAGATGACGTGAGCACGTCTCCGGCCCGCGCCCGCCTGACCCTGGGCCGTTCGCGGGACGGACGACGACCCGCCGACCTAACGAAGCACTATGTGCGGCGAGAACCTACCGGGCCGCGAAGATCGGACCCACGCCGAATCGTCGATCGACCGGAACTAGGTCGTTCGTCGCGAGTGCGAGCCCTGGTCACGGCCGATCGGCCGATCAGCAGTTCTCGGTGGTGTACTGGACCCACGGGTTGAGGTACGCCCCGCTGATGAAGCCGGACCCACCGGTGCTGAAGCGCACGTGCCACCAGACGGCGATGCCGTTGACCGTGTCGCCGCGCGTGGCGCAGTCCAGGTATGCCGTCACGCCGCGATTCACCTGGCCATAGGCGGTGCAGGACGTGTGCGGCCCGGTACGGTAGCGGACGCCGTTCGCCGTCACCACGGCTGTGCGGCTACTCCGGTCCGACCAGCCCTGCCCACAGGCCGCCGACGCCGGTGTCGCCGGCACAACGTAGGTCACCGCCGCCGCGAGCAGCGCGACACCTGCCAGCCGAGCACTCATTCGTCGCGTGGTCATCGGTATCCCTCCACAAAGGTGACTCCCAGTCCAACACATATCGATAGATGCGCTCTACCCCTACTTCTCGTAGGCATCGGGCCGCGACGGACAGCGCCGGTCCCACCGTCATCAACATCGAGATCTGCGCGCCGGCCGCGAGTGACGATGACCGAGGCGGCCCGAGGCGCCGAACGTCCCCGCCCACCGTGATCGCGGCCCGGGTGACGGCGAAGAGCCGCGCGCAGCGCAGGCCAGTCTGAACCTGTCCGGCTGAGGCAGCACGAGGTGTTATCGGCTGCCTAAGCCTGTAGCGGGCGCCCCACCAAACAGACCGACGGGTATGGGATGGGACCGAGGACCCGTCGAACACACCCGCCCGCTCCCCCACCAACGCCATCGCCCACACCTGGACCAACGCAGCCCTTACCACCGAACCAGCCGACCACGAGCGCGCCGAAGCCCGTACACCGCCTACCGCGCCGTCTGTCAACGACGCGTGCAAGGCCAGTACAACCACGGCGCCGCCTAGCTGCGCCGCAACGGCCACAGCAGGCGCCGCGTGCACATGATCACGGCGACGCCGACGAGGCAGATCACCGCGCCGGGCTGGATGACGATCGTGATGTCCGTCCCGCTAGCCGGGGTCGGCGCAGAGTTGAGAGGTCAAGGCGGTGCGGGCCCATTCTTCCCACGTGTCCGGTGACCACTCGCGGTCGCGGACGAAGATCAGGTAGAGCTGCGGGCTGAGCAGGCCGAACAGCAGGTCCGCCGCCATCTCGGTGGAGAGGCCGGGACGGATGTCGGGCTTGCCGGCCAAGGCTTCGGCCGCTGCGTACTGCACCGTGTAGCGCGGATCTGGGCCGTCCGGCCACTGTGCGGCGATCTCAGGGTCGGTGGCTGCGGCAGCCGCGATCAGCGGCATGATCGGGGCGACCCGGCCCAGGATCTCGCGGGTGCCGTGGACGTGCCCGCGCAATTGCCCGGCCGCGGTGGGCTCGGCGCACGCGGCGCGGAACCATTCACGATCCATGGTGGCAACCGGCTCAGTATCCCCGGCGATGGACGTGTCGACGACGTCCTTGAACAGCGTGCGCTTGTTGCGAAAGACGAAGTAGACCGTCTGGACGGCTACGCCCGCACGGTCCGCGACCTCCTGCAGGCTCGTCGCCCCGTAACCCTGCGCTACGAACAGCTCTCGTGCCGCCTCGATGACCTTTTCGCGGGTGCGGCGTGAACGCTCGGCTCGCTTGTCCGGCCGCTTGACCTTGTCCATATTGCGAGCCTATCTTTAGAGCATGTCACTAGAGTCAAACTCTAAATTCTTGGAGGAGACCGTGGACCAGCCCATCGCCACCCAGAAGCCGCAACCGGACCTGGCCTCGACGCAGCGAGACCCGGAGGAGGAGTCCGTCCAGCGCGCACTGGAGGGCTACTACCGCACCGGCAAGCCGCCGTGGGACACCGGCGTGACGCCGCCCGAGCTGGTCGACCTGGTAGAGGGGCACGGCGCACTGCCGCCCGGCCGCGCCCTCGAACTCGGCTGCGGCACGGGGACCAACGCCACCTACCTCGCACGGCACGGCTGGGAGGTGGCGGCCGTCGACCTGATCGATCGCGCCGTCGACCAGGCCAGGGAGAAGGCCGCGGCGGCGGGAGTGGCGGTACGGCTGCTGCACGGAGACGCCACCCGCCTCGACGAACTGGACCTGCCGGGCCCCTTCGACCTGTTCTTCGACCTGAGCTGCTACTGCGGGATCCCGCTACACCGCCGCGACGCCTACGCCGCCGGGCTCACCCACCGCGCCGCTCCCGGAGCACGGTTGCTGATGTTCGGGTACGGCCCCGAGCCGCTCGGCAATCCGATCCCCGAAGTCACGTCGTGGGCGGCGGGCGTCACCGCCGACGAGCTCCGCGCCAGGTTCCCCGGCTGGGCACTCATCGACGTCACACCGGGCACCAACTCGGTGCCGACCTTCTGGTTCACGCTGCGCCGCGACGCCTAGCGATCTCCGGTCGCGGGTTCTGCAGTTGCTGGTCCCAGCAGCCTCGGCTCACGCCGACGCCCGGCGTGCCCGGCCTGCTCCCACGGCCCCGGCCATCACTGGCCGCCCTCAGGGACGTCACGCATTATCAGCGGCAGATCCAGACGCGTCAGATCGTTACCGGGAAGTGCGGGCACCGGTAGGTTTGCCCGCATGTCACCGATCCCGACGCAGCTGCTACCCGAGACCCGACGTGCGCTGGTCCACCGGCTGGCCACTGGTCAGGTAGCGGGTCGGGCGCCTTCGGTCGTCGCTGCCGTGGTGCGCGATGGCCGTCCTGTGTGGATGGACGGATGGGGCGAGGTGGATGGCAGGGTGCCGGATGGCAACCTCCAATACCGGATCGGCTCGATCACCAAGACCTTCCTGGCGGTGCTGGTGCTGCGCCTGCGCGACGAGGGGCGGCTCGCGCTCACCGACCCGCTGGCAGACCACCTTCCCGACACAGCGGCGGGCCAGGCCACGGTGGGTGCGCTGCTGACGCACACCGCCGGGCTGATCGCTGAGGCGCCCGGCCCATGGTGGGAACGAACCCCGGGCACGCTGCGACCTGACCTGGCCGACGTGCTGGGCGGCGATCCGCAGGTGCATCCGCCCGGACAGCGCCACCACTACTCCAACCCCGGCTATGCGCTGCTCGGCGCGCTGGTGCAGCGGGTTCGGGGCCAGGCGTGGGGCGAGGTGCTACGGCGCGAGGTGCTGGAGCCGCTCGCGATGACCCGCACCACCCTGCTGCCGGTCGCGCCGCATGCCACGGGCTGGGCGGTGCATCCCTGGGCCGATGTACTCCTTGCGGAGCCCGCCGTGGACAGCGGCCTGATGGCGCCTGCCGGACAGCTGTGGTCGACCGCAACGGACCTGGCCAGGTTCGCCGCGTTCCTCATCGACGGCGACGACCGGGTGCTCCATCCGGACACCGTCGCCCAGATGCGCAACCCGACGAGCCCACCGGAGGCGACGGACTCAGACAGCGGTTACGGGCTCGGCATGCAGCTGCTGCGCCGCGACGGCCGGCTGTTGTCCGGGCACACCGGCTCGATGCCGGGCTTCGTCGCGACCGTGTGGGTCAGCCCCGATGACGCTCTGGGCGCGATCGTTATGGGAAACGCGACCGCCGGCCTGTCCGCCGGTACTCTCGCCGCTGATCTACTACAGACGGTCGCCGAGCGGGAGCCGCGGATCCCTGCGCCGTGGCGACCGCTGCCCTCAGTGGATTCACAGCTACTGGATCTCGCCGGCCCGTGGTACTGGGGGCCGGCCCCTTATGTGCTGCGCCCACAGGCTGATGGCTTCGTGGAGTTGACCCCGCTCTCCGGCGGGCGCGGCACCCGGCTGCGCCCCACCGGCGACGGCGGCTGGGAGGGGATCAACGGCTACTTCGCCGGCGAACGGCTGCGGGTGCAACGCGACGCGGCTGGCGCCGTCAGCCACCTCGATCTTGGCACCTTCATCTTCACCCGGCAGCCCTACGATCCTGCGGCGCCAGTGCCCGGCGGTATCGACCCGGCCGGTTGGCGGGCCGGCTGACCTCACGAACGCACTGATCTCGCCATGCGGGTACATGAGGTCCTCGCCGGAGGCGTACGGAGAGTCTCCTGGCGCGAGGCAGACGAAATGCGGCTGCTGCGCCACGAGCGCCGAGCTACGGTGCTGCGATGCAGGAGTACGAGGCTCGGCGGGCAACGCAGGCAGCCATGTCGAGCGCCTCATTGTTTGGCCTGACCGCCCATGACGCCATGGTCCTGCACAACTCGAACAAGCTCACCCTGCGTCTGCAGCCCTGCGACGTGCTGGCCCGGGTGGCGCCGATGGCGAGCCAGTGCGCCCAGTTTGAAGTAGATGTCGCTCAGCGGTTGGCCGAGGTCGGAAGTCCGGTGGCCGCGCTGCAAGCGCCCGAGGTGTTTGTCCGGGGCGACTACGCGGTCACCCTGTGGGCCTACTACGAACCAATCACTTCTCAACCGATCCCCAACGCCGACTACGCTGGCGCGCTCGAATGTCTGCACGCCGGAATGCGCAGGGTCGACCTGCCCTCCCCGCACTTTACGGACCGGGTCGCTGAGGCCCGGACGCTAGTGGCCGACCACGCCCGAACGCCGAAACTGGCTGACGCGGAGCGGGTCTTCCTCGCCGGCACGTTGGACCGCATGCGCCGAGCGGTCAGCGAGAGCGGCCGGCCCGAGCAGCTCCTGCACGGCGAACCCCATCCGGGCAACCTGCTCTCGACCCGGACCGGCCCCCTTTTCATCGACTTCGAGACGTGCTGCCGCGGGCCGATCGAGTTCGACCTGGCTTACGCACCCGACGAGGTCGCAGACCACTACCCGGGCATCGATCACCAGCTGCTGCGAGACTGCCGGACCCTCATGCTGGCGATGATCACCGTGTGGCGCTGGGATCGCGATGATCAGCTCCCCAACGGCCACCGGCTCGGGATCGAGTGGCTGAGCGAACTCCGAAAGGCAACGGCTCAGTCTGGCTAGGTTCGCCGACTCACGTTATCGACAGGACATCCGGCTATCCCGTCCCGCTCAGCTGTCATAGCAGTTGCCGCTCGGCGTGCTGGCCGGGACACCGGGGACGAGGCCGGGGCGCGGATGCTGGCGCGCGAGATCGCCCGCAGCGCCGGGACGATCGGCGCCACCGCCCATACACGCAGGCCACCGCCCTCAACGGCGACCCGACCGCCTGACCAGCGCGGATCAGGAAGGCCGCAGCCCGGCGAAGAGTGCGCCGAGGACCCGGTCCACATACTCGTGGGTCAGCGGTTCCTGAGTGATCAGCAGCTGGAAGTACAGCGGCCCAGACAGGATCGCCATCGCCAGTTCCAGGTCGAAGTCGGGTGCCACCTGACCCTGATCGCGGGCCGCCTTGAGCCGGGCGACGGTCTTGTCCGCCTGCGGGGCGATAAAGCGCTCGTTCAGCGTGACGGCGATCTGGCGATCATGCTGGGCCTCACCTACCAAGGCCTGGAACAGCGGCCCGAAGGGCGGCCCACCGAGCAGGTCCACGGCCGCGTAGATCTGCGCCCGCAGGTCAGCGGCGATGTCGCCGGTGTCGGGATAGTCCAGGCTGGGCTCATTCAGCGACAGCAGCGAGTCGAGCAGCAAGGCTCCCTTGGATGGCCAGCGGCGGTAGATCGTGTGCTTTCCGACGCCGGCGCGGGCCGCTACCGCTTCGATGCTCAGCCTGGCGTAGCCGATCTCCCGGCCCAGCTCCAGCGTGGCCAGCATGATGGCATCGGTTCGCTCGGCGCCACGGCGGCGGGGTCCGTCGGTCATTCCGACATCTTAACGGTACGGCACGTGCCGTACTTGACTCGGAGAGGCCTCCCCGGCATGATCTTATCGGCACGGCCCGTGCCGATCCCGCGAGGAGAGACTGCGATGCCCGTTCCCGCCGACCCCACCGTGCTGCACCCGATGCCGGACCAACCGCGGGTGGTGCTGCTGAAACCGCTGATCACCTCGCCACTGATCGAAGCCGGAGAGTTCTCCTACTACGACGACCCGGATGATCCGACCGCGTTCGAGACTCGCAACGTGCTCTACCACTACGGGCCCGAGAAGCTCGTCATCGGGAAGTTCTGTGCACTGGGCGAAGGCGTGCGGTTCATAATGAACGGCGCAAACCACCGCCTCGACGGCCCCTCGACGTTCCCCTTTCCGATCATGGGTGGTTCCTGGGCCGAGCACTTCGACCTCATCACCGGTCTGCCGGGGCGAGGCGACACCGTCGTGGGCAACGACGTCTGGCTGGGCTACCGAGCCATGGTGATGCCGGGTGTCCATATCGGCCACGGAGCAATCATCGCGTCGGGCGCCGTCGTGGTCGACGACGTCCCCGACTACGGCATCGTCGGCGGCAACCCGGCCCGGCTGCTACGCCGCCGCTACAGCGACGCCGACATCGACCGGCTCCTCGCCGTGGCCTGGTGGGACTGGCCGCTCGAACGCATCACCGAACACGTCCGCACGATCATGTCCGGCAGCATCGACGACCTGGACAGGTGCGCATGAAGCACACCGAAGTGATCATTGTGGGTGCCGGCCCGACCGGTCTCCTGCTGGCCGCCGAGCTGCGCCTTGCCGGTGTCCGGCCGCTGGTCCTGGAACGGCAACCAGGGCGACGGGACACCCCGAAGGCCGGCGGTCTCGGCGGGCAGATCCTGGAGTTGCTGCGCTACCGAGGGCTGCTCGACCGCTTCGAGGCAGCCTGCACCGGCCCGGCCCCGGCTCCCCGCTTCCCGCTTCCCGTTCGGAGGGGTGCATCGTGACTTCACCCGGCTGACCGATCCGCCGCTGCACGCCCTGCCGCTTCCACAGCAGCAACTCGAAAAGCTGCTCGACGAACACGCCTGTGAGCTCGGAGCCGACATCCGCCGCGGGCACCAGGTGATCGGGTTGAGCCAGGACGATGCCGCGGTGACCGTGTCCGAACTGCAGAACAGCGTCCACCGCGTGCTCGGGGTGCGGCTACCGGTACGCGAGGCGACACGGCTGTCCCGGTTCACCTTCAAGGCCCGACAGGCCGACAGCTACCGGCAGGGGCGGATCCTGCTGGCCGGTGACGCGGCCCACCTGTTTCCCGCCGCCGGGGTGGCGCTCAACGCCGGCCTGCTCGACGCCGTCAATCTGGCCTGGAAGCTGGCCGCCGATCTGCACGGCGGGGCACCGGCCGGCCTGCTGGACACCTACCACGGCGAACGCCACCTCGCCGGCGCCCGCACCATGCTGCACACCCGGGCTCAGGTGGCGCTGCGGCGCGGGCACGACGAGGCCGCCGAAGCACTGCGGCAGCTCTTCCAGGAACTGCTCGCCGACGAGGAGCCGTTGCGCCGGATGGGTGCGCTCGTCGCCGGTGCCGGCATTCGTCGAGCGGCTGATTGATCCTTAGCAGACAGCCGACCCGCCGATCGGCGGCCACGTCACGCCGGTTACGACCGTCTTGGTGGAGCTGACGAACTCCGTCGCAACCAGGCAGGCAGGCTGCCGGGGTAATGAGGCAGGTCGCGAGACTCATGGTGGCCAGCGCGACCACGCCTCACCATCGTCGTGTCACCAGGCCTCCTGTCAGCAGCACCCCGTCGACGTCCAGGCAATCGTCGTCTCCGAGCCATACCGCGGCGATGCTCCATCCGCTTCGATGATCTCTGCCGTTATCCCGGTCCGCTTTACGGCGGCTCGTTCGAGGTCAGCCGACCAAGAGATTTTCTGCAGGGTCAACCGTGATACCGACGGGGCCTTTCATCCTACCTTTACTGCGGCTTTTGTCGAGATTGATAGAATTTTAAGCTTCGGTGAAAGATAGATGGGCCCAAATCCTTGACTCGGCGCCCGTGTTGCCGGTTAATCACATCTACGTGTCGGCCGTGTTCACCCTCCCGGGTGGCCGACGACGCTGACCGACCGTCGAATCGATTCGCCTACCGTAAGCGACCAGGGACGGCGCGCAGGTCGTGCAGTGGACCGCCAACAGCGGAACCGACCAACAGTGGCAACTCGTGCCTGCCTGACCAGCGCCAGAGGTGGTCGACAAGTCGACCGCCGGTGACCGCCTGCTTCTTGCCGAATCGATTCGAAGATGCAGAACCGCTGTCCGTAGCCCAGACCCGACGGGCTGCGGGCGCCGGACGATCTGACGCACAACCTTCAGCCTCGGTGTCGAGAGGAACTTCTGATGACGGACCTACCCGTGAGCCGTAGGCGCCTGCTCGCCACCGCCGCGCTGACCGCCGGCTCGGCGGCCCTGATCCCGGCCGTGGGCGCCGGACGGGCCGCCGCCGTTGCGCCTCAGGTCACGCTGCCCGAGCGCGGGATCTACGACGCGACGGCGGCGACAACCTGGACGGACGGCTTCCTCATCGGCAACGGCGAGTACGGCGCCGTCCTGTACGGAACGCCGACCCTCGAGAAGGTGATCTTCAATCACCACCGCTTCGTGATGCCCAACGGCAGCCGGGGCGTGACCCCGCCAGCAATCTCAGGGCGGCTGGCCGGCGTACGAGACAAGGCGCTGGCCGGGAACTACGCCGGAGCCAACACGGACTTCGCGGCCGGCTGGAGCCTGCGCTGGACCCAGACCTACCACCCCGGCTTCGAGTTGCAGATCAGCACGCCCGGCATGACCACCGCCAACGGGTAC
This sequence comes from Micromonospora sp. NBC_00330, assembly GCF_036136635.1. Classification (NCBI taxonomy): domain Bacteria; kingdom Bacillati; phylum Actinomycetota; class Actinomycetes; order Micromonosporales; family Micromonosporaceae; genus Micromonospora; species Micromonospora sp. NBC_00330. The sequence continues at coordinate 1,073,773 of NZ_CP108012.1, read as the reverse complement.
GCCCGCATCACCGACTTCCGGACCGGGGAGGTCACCTCCACCTGGACCGACAGCAACGGCACCTGGACCCGCCGCGCCTTCGCCTCCCGAGCCGACAACGTCGTCGTACACGAACTGACCCCGGCATCCGGCCGATCGATCGACGCGACGCTGAGCGCCAACACTTCCCTCGCCGGTGTCCCAGGTTCGGTCCGTTTCACCACCCTGGCCAGCGTCATTGACGGTTCCGGCTACCTGAACCTGCGAGGCACCTACCCGTCCGGGCAGGGCGCGTTCGGCTTCGAGGGCGTCACCCGGGTCGTCGCCACCGGTGGCACGGTAGCCGCGAACGGGTCGAGCATCGTCGTCACCGCGGCAACCAGGCTCCTCCTGCTGACCAAACTCGATCGATACGAGTCACCGACGGCCTGGGACAGCAGGCCGTTGCACGCGGCGCTGGCCGCGGTGCGCGCCGACTATGCCGAGCTGCGGACCCGGCATGTGGCCCTGCACTCGGCGATGTACGACCGCTCCCGCCTGGACCTGAACGTCTCCGCCGTCGACCGGCAGCTGTCGACCACCGAACTGATCGCCCGGCAGAACGCCAACCGCAACACCATCGATGTGGCCCTGCTGGAACGGCTCTACGACAGCGGCCGTTACCTGTTCATCAGCTCCAGCGGCGTACTGCCGCCGCGGTTGACCGGAATCTGGGCCGGCACTTGGAATGGCGCCTGGGCCGACGATTTCACCACCGATGCCAACATCAACCTGCAGGTCGCCGGCGGCAACATTCTCGACCTCACGGATGCCATGCAGGGCTATTTCAACCTGATCCTCGGCCAGCTCGCGCACTGGCGCACCAACGCCCGCAACCTGTACGGCGCCCGCGGCTTCCTGGCCCCGTCGCGAACCGACGGCGAGTACGGGTACATGCTGCACTTCGACCCCGGCTTCCCCGGCCAGTGCTGGACCGGTGGCGCGGACTGGTTGCTCTACCCGCTGCTGGAGTACTACCAGGTCACCGGGGACCGGACGTTCCTGGCTGAGAAGCTGGGACCGGCACTGATGGAGCTAGCGCTGTTCTACGAGGACTTCCTGACCCGCACCGACTCGGCCGGCCGTGCGGTGTTCGTGCCGTCGTTCTCGATGGAGAACTCGCCGGCCAGCACGAACGTTCTGCTGGCGATCAACGCCACCGGCGACATCCAGGCCGGCAGACACGCCCTGCGGGCGGCCGTCGAGGCTGCCAACGCGCTCGGTGTCGAGCAGGGCGCCGGCCAAGGGGTCGCACGCTGGACGGCCCTGCTGGCGAAGCTCCCGCCCTACACGGTCAACGGCAGCGGCGCCCTCGCCGAATGGTCCTGGCCGGGACTCACGGATCGCTACAACCATCGGCACGTCCATCACCTGTACGGCGCGTGGCCCCTGCACGAGATCAATCCCGAGGAGGCACCCGGTCTGGTCACCGCCGCGCTCAGGGCCCTGGCGCTGCGCGGTGACGAGAACACCTCGGCGCACGGCAGCCTGCATCGAGCCCTCGCATCCGCCCGGCTGAAGGACGCCGCCGGCGTCTACAGCAACCTCCGGAAGATCATCGGCAACAACATGATCTTTCGGTCGCTGATGACGGCACACAACCCGAATCTGGAGACCTACAACGCCGATGCGGCCCACACGCTGCCGGCAGTGCTCAGCGAAGCGCTTGTGTACACCAGGCCCGGCGTCATCGAGCTGCTGCCCGCCGTGCCCGGCCAGCTCGCCAGGGGCACCATCACCGGCGTCCGCGGACGCAACCAGGTCCGCATTCACAGCCTCTCCTGGGATCTTCCTGGTCGCTCGGTAACCGTGGCACTCACCTCGACGATCACCCAGGCGATCACCCTCCTCAGCCGGCGCGGGATCGCATCCATCACCACGTCCGCGACAGTCACCCCCTCGCCGCTCGGCCCGCATGCCCGGGTGATCTCGTTGACGGCCGGGCAACAGATACAGGTTGTCGTAGCTCTGCCGGCCACCGGCGGCGTCGTTCGACTGGTCAACCGGCGCAGCGCCAAGGTGCTGGACGTCAACGGCGGCTCCACCACGGACGGGGCAACTGTCGTCCAGTGGCCGTGGACTGGCGCGGCCAACCAGCAGTGGCGGCTGCTGCCCAACACCGATGGCTCATTCCGGGTGGCCGGTGTCAAAAGCGGGAAGGTCCTGGACAGTCCAGGTGGCTCGGGCCAGGGCGCGGCACTCGTTCAATGGGCCGACAACGGCGGACGTAACCAGTGGTGGAAGCTCGTCCCCGCGACGACCAGCGGGTACTACCGGTTCGTCAACGTGAGTAATGGCTGGTGTGTCGGGGTCGAAGGCGGCTCCACCGCAGACGGCGCCAGGGCGGTCCAGCAAGCGGTCAGCGGCGAGATCAGCCAGGAGTGGCAGATCCTTGATGCCTGAGACAGGAGGTCAGAGGCACCGGTCGCAGCGGCTCCGGGCGATGGCCGCCAGTACCTGTGCCACGCCAGGCGCCGCCACGCCGGTTGGGCCTCGGTCACCGGCGTGCGTGGTGCCGGGTACGGCGGCAGCGTCGGGCTGGCTGCGGGACCGGCCCGACCCAGAGGCTACGTCTGACCTTTAGGGGAGTACCCGTCAGTCGATCGCCTCTTGCGCACCGACTCCGCAGGGGCGATGGCGCGAACGGTGCGGGCTGGGTTTGTGAGCCCTGGACGGTCGGGACGACAGCATCGGGTGTGGTCCCGTGGTTACGCATTGACCATCTCTGATTTCAGTAGTTAACATGTGACGTCTGATGAATGTTGGACCGCGGAGACACCCTCGAAGGACTCAGGCGACGTCTTCGTCAACGTTCCGCTTCTTCCGCCCTGCGATCGTCACCATCCGGGCGGCTGGGGCCGCCGCTGCGCCGCCCGGCTGCACGAAGGAGACAAGATGTCCGAAGTGACACGACGGAAACTTCTCGGAGCCGGGGCGGCTGGGGCTGGTGTCATGCTGCTGCCGACGGGTTGGACCGCAGCCGCTCGAGCCGGGTCGACTGCACCCCCACAGGTGCTGGCAGCCAACGACATGGCGTTGTGGTACGACGAGCCGGCGGGTACGGATTGGTTACGGGCTCTGCCGATTGGTAACGGCCGGCTGGGCGCGATGGTGTTCGGGAATGTCGACACCGATCGGATGCAGCTGAACGAGGACACCGTGTGGGCCGGTGGCCCGTATGACTCGGCCAACACCCGCGGCGCGGCCAACCTGGCGGAGATTCGGCGGCGGGTCTTCGCGGATCAATGGACACAGGCGCAGGATCTGATCAACCAGACCATGCTGGGCAGTCCGGTCGGGCAGTTGGCCTACCAGCCGGTCGGCGACCTGCGGCTCGCTTTTGGCAGCGCCAGCGGGGCGTCGCAGTACCAACGGACCCTCGATCTGACCACGGCCACTACTACCACCAGCTACGTGCTCAACGGGGTGCGGTTTCAGCGTGAGATGTTCGCCAGCGCACCGGACCAGGTGATCGTGATCCGGTTGACCGCTGACCGGGCAAACGCGATCACGTTCACCGCCACGTTCGGCAGCCCGCAACGGACGACCGTGTCCAGCCCGGACGCCGCCACGATCGGCCTCGACGGTGTTTCCGGCAACATGGAGGGCATCAACGGGCAGGTCCGGTTCCTTGTTCTGGCCAATGCCGCCGTGAGCGGCGGTACTGTCAGCAGCTCCGGCGGCACGCTGCGGGTCTCCGGCGCAACCAGCGTCACCCTGTTGGTGTCGATCGGTTCCAGTTACGTCAACTACCGGACCGTCAACGGCGATTACCAGGGCATCGCGCGGCGGCACCTCGACGCGGCCCGCACCATCGGCTTCGACCAGTTGCGCGGCCGACATGTGGCCGACTATCAGGCGCTGTTCAACCGGGTGTCGATCGATCTGGGACGCACGACGGCGGCCGACCAGACCACCGACGTGCGGATCGCGCAGCACGCGAGCGTAAACGATCCGCAGTTCTCCGCGCTGCTGTTCCAGTACGGTCGCTACCTGCTGATCTCCTCCTCACGGCCGGGCAGCCAGCCGGCGAACTTGCAGGGAATCTGGAATGACCAGATGGCCCCGTCCTGGGACTCGAAATACACCATCAACGCGAACCTGCCGATGAACTACTGGCCGGCCGACACCACCAACCTGGCCGAGTGCTACCTGCCGGTCTTCGACATGATCCGAGATCTGACGGTGACCGGCGCCCGCACTGCTCAGGTGCAGTACGGCGCAGGGGGTTGGGTCACCCACCACAACACCGACGCGTGGCGCGGCTCATCAGTGGTCGACGAAGCCCTGTGGGGCATGTGGCAAACCGGCGGCGCCTGGCTTGCCACCATGATTTGGGACCACTACCAGTTCACCGGAGACATCGAGTTCCTGCGCGCCAACTACCCGGCCATGAAAGGCGCTGCCCAGTTCTTCCTCGACACGCTGGTTAGCCACCCGACGCTCGGCTACCTCGTCACCAATCCGTCAAGCTCGCCCGAGCTGCGTCATCACACGAACGCCAGCGTGTGCGCGGGGCCGACAATGGACAACCAGATCCTGCGTGACCTGTTCAATGGCGTCGCACGAGCCGCCGAAGTCCTCAACGTGGATGCCAACTACCGCGTCCAGATACTGACCGCCCGGGACCGGCTACCCCCGACGCGGGTCGGGTCCCGCGGCAACGTACAGGAATGGCTCGCCGACTGGGTGGAGACCGAGCGGACTCACCGGCACGTCTCCCACCTGTACGGGCTGCACCCCAGCAACCAGATCACCAAACGCGGCACACCACAACTGCACCAGGCCGCACGACAGACCCTGGAACTGCGCGGCGACGACGGCACCGGCTGGTCACTCGCCTGGAAGATCAACTATTGGGCTCGACTGGAAGACGCCACCCGCGCCCACAAGCTCCTCGGCGACCTCGTACGCACCGACCGGCTCGCACCGAACATGTTCGACCTGCACCCGCCCTTCCAGATCGACGGCAACTTCGGCGCCACCTCCGGCATCGCCGAAATGCTGCTACACAGCCACACCGGCGAACTACATCTCCTGCCCGCACTACCACCGGCCTGGCCAACCGGGCAGGTCACCGGGCTCCGGGGCCGCGGCGGATACACAGTCGGCGCCACTTGGAGCAGCAGCCGGATCGAGCTCGTCGTCACTCCCGACCGTGCCGGACCCATCCGCGTTCGCAACCGGATCTTCGCCGGCACCTTCGAACTGAAGGACGAGACGAGCGGCAGCGCCATCCAGCCGACGCGGATCGACGCCGATCTCGTCGAGTTCACCGGCCAGGCCGGCCACACCTACCGCGCGTCAGGTGCCAACTCGGGGCCGGTCGAGCCTGGTGCGTACTACCGTCTCGTGGCCCAGCACAGCGGCAAGGCCGCGGATATCAACGGTGCGTCCACCGCCGCTGGCGCGTCGCTGCTCCAGTGGCAGAGCACCAGCGGACAGAACCAGCAGTTCGAGTTCCTGCCGGCGGACGGGGGCCACTTCCGAATCAGGGCGCGGCACAGCGGCCTGTTCCTGCAGGTCGCCAGCAACAGCACTGGCGCCGACATCACCCAGCAACCCGAGACACCCAACGCCGCCAGCCAGCAGTGGCGGGTCGACGACCAGGGCGGCGGGGTGGTCAGACTCATCAACCGGCAAAGCGGTCTGGCAATGGACGTTTGGCAGGCTTCGACCGCCGACGGTGCCCGCATCTCACAGTGGACACCCGGCACCGGTGCCAACCAGCGATTCAAACTTCAACGAACCTAGGGGCTCGGAAACCTACGGGCCGGTGAACTTCGACAACCCGCGGCAGGTGGTGTTGCTGACCCTGCTCGGCGTGCACTCCCGGCGGGAGGTGTCCCGAGCCCGGCATCGCACGACCGCGGCCATGCGCGCTCAGGCAGAGTTGCAGGGCCGACATCCTGGCGGCCGGCCACCCTACGGCTACCGGCTCGCCGACGCCGGCCCTCATTCGAACCGCGCCCACGCAGGAACGTCGCACGGATCTCAGCGTTCGACCACACCTTCGCTCGGGAACCGACGACCCTGCACACCATCGTGGACCGCCGGTGGACACCCTTCCTCGACCGCGATCGGAACTAGCCGTCGGTCGCCTTGACCCGCACTCCATGGGTGCGACTGCACCTCGGCTACCTCTGCCCGGAACCGGTCCGGTCGGGGAGGTTCTCGACGCGGACAAATCTTCGCCGCCCGCGGGCCGGTACCTGCGAGCACTGCACGGCACCCGTCGTCCACGCTCACGACGCGCCTGCACCCAACTCCACACCTAGGACTCGGTGCTCGTCGGCTCAATAACTGATCCCACCCGTTCGACCGGGGCTGGTAGCGTGCGCCGAACATCAAGATCATGGGGGAACATCAATGAACCGAACTCGACTCGTCCTGACTGGCTTGGCCGTTGCGGCGGCGATCGCGATGTCCGGCTGCGATCCGCAGCCCGAATCCGAGGGCACCGCAACCTCGCCGTCCCCGACGGCCTCGATCGCCGCCCCGACCGGCGGCGCGGCCACCACCGCGACCAGCACCGCAGCCAACGACGCGGCCACAATGAAGGCCTGCGCCGACATCAAGAAGGACGTCAAGGACAACGCGGCCAAGGTCACCGAGGCCGAGAAGATAGGCCCGCCAGCCGGGCACTTCGCGGTCAGTGCCCAGTGGGCCGCCGGCTCGGTCGCGATCCTGGCGCACTCGATCGGCGCCAACGAGGCAGTCACCGCCGCCTCCGAACAGATCCAGAACGAGATGATGGGCCTGAGCGACGCGTACAACAAGTCCGCCAACGCCAAGCCCAGCAAGAAGGCCCTGGAAGCCGCCATCAAGAAGCTGGACACCGCCTGCTCGGCCGCCTGACCGGTTCGACCACGCAATCGGCGGTGACCCTCAGCCGGACGGTCACCGCCGATTCGCATGTCCGTGCGGGCTGCGGCACCCGGGTCAGCGGCCTCTGAGCAGCCCACGGCCAGCCTGCTCGACGCCCAACGAGCTACCGCGAAGAGCGGCGCGCTGTTCCCGTACGGCTACTGCTGACGGAACCGATTCCGTACATCGGTGACCTCTTCCGGAAACGATCCGTCGTCGTCCATGGGTGTCCGAGGGGCGGGGACCTCAGTCGTCACCTCGTTTGTCAATCGCCATGGCCGCAGCCTCTCAGCGGGTCTACGGCCAATCTCACGCCGGGCAAGCCCTCATGGTTGATCTGCTACCGATGACGCTGATGCACACGCCTCCACGACCAGCGGCAGATCCGTGCGCCCGACGTCGACAGGGATTTGTGGTTCCGACGGCAACGCCGCAGTTGGACTGGACGACGCGCCGTTGGCGGGACGGGCTCCTCCGTAGCATGTTCCGCCATGCACCGCATCGTCATCAGGCCACGCATCCAGATTCCGGTCCTGGTCGTGATCTTCGCTGTATGGACTCTGCTGGGCGTCACGTACTTCAGCTCCGATGACGTACTGGCAGAGCGCGACTGGTTCGGCATCGTGCTGGGATGCCTACTCGTCACGAGCGGCATGGCCGGGATCTGGCGTGCTCTTCGACTCGGCGTGGTAATCGGCGGCGAGGGTGTCCGTGTCCGCGGCTTCGACAGCCGTGACCAGGTCACACCGTGGAGCGCGATCCAGTCGGTCGACTGCGAGCAGATCGACGTACGGGGAGGCTTGCCGCTCTACGCTCCCGTCCTCCATCTCGGTGACGACGCCATGCCTCTCTCAGCGCTCGGCTCGTACTCACGCCAGGACGCCGAACGCAAGGCCGAACAGCTGCGGAGCCTCAAGGCCAGCGCCCCGCGTTCCTGACCGAGACGCAAAGGCGGGCACCCGACCCGCGGCAGATGCGCTGCCAGATCAGACGAGTACGCCTCAAACGGCCGCAGCTGTAGACGTCCTCCCGCTCACCAGGGTTTCGGGGCTTGCGTGTCTGGTGACGTGCTGCGCTTGTTCATGTACTGGCGCCAGGCAAGTCGTCGTACCGACTACGACCTGTCGGTGCTGCTGCTCGATGACGAGTTCCATGGTGCAGGCCAAGTGTCGTGGACGAACTACCGGCACAACGGTGTGGTTCATTCCGGCGACGTCACCGACGCGACGAATGGTGCAACGGAGTTCATCGACATGCCCATGACGACCGGTGGGCGCTATGTCGTTCCGCAGGTCCACATCTATACGGGTGAGTCGTTCGACGAGGTCGCCGAGTCGATGTTCGGCTACCAGACCCGCACACAGGGCCAGCTCGGTGCCCCATTTGATGCACGGACGGTCCGGGCGCGTTCGCACCTGCGCGGCCAGGGCCGGGTCGCGCTGCCGATGGTGTTCGCCAGGAGCGAGGACGGCTGGCAGGCCGTCTGGCTTCACCTGTACCTGCGGGGTACGCCGTCATTCAACCGGGTGGAGGACAACACGTTCACCACTGCCGACCGAGTACGAGCACTGATGGAGCGGCGCTACCTCACCGTCGCCTACCTTGTCGACCGTTGGCGCACAAAGGCGGAGGTGATGACGTGGGACGGTCGGCTGCCGGACGAGCCGGTCACGTTCATCGGCATTCAGGCGCCTGAGGACCTGCCAGACGGGTCGGAGGCATATACACTGGCTCGGCTCAGTGAGCTGATCCCTGAGTGAGCCGCGACAGCCGAGGCCATGTAGGTGCTTCCTTCTATTCCCGTTCAACTCGGGAACCTCCGCGCAAGCGGAGGATGTGGCTATTCCAGCCCCTGCGCTTTCCTCGGCTCTCGCGGCGAGCCACAGGAATCCTGTGGCCTCGTCGACTGGTGTTGCAGAATCGTGGAGCACTCTGCGGAGGAGCAGGGACCGCATGCCCGAGTTGATTCTGCCGACTGTCCGCCTGCACGCCGCGTTCTTGGAATGCCGCGACGACTGGGGCCCTGGCCTCCACGAGGACGGCTTCGGCCTAGGGGCCAACGACGACGTGGACTCGCCCGAAGGCTTCACCGCTTGGGTACACGAGCGGGCCCGACTGGCCCATCCAGCCGGCGACCCGTGCCCGGACGAACAGCACGGCTCACCCCGGTGGATCGTCGAGAACGGCCAGGTACTCGGGGGAATTGCCCTGCGGCACAAGCTCGACACCGAGATCGGCCAGATCGGCTACGGCGTCCGACCGTCCGCGCGCCGCCGAGGCCTGGCGAGTTGGGCACTTGGCGAGATGCTCACGGAGGCGCGCGTCGTCCTGGGCCTAGATCGCGTCCTCATCTCTTGTGTGGCCGACAACATCGCGTCGGCCCGGACGATCGAACGCAACGGCGGCGTCCTTGAGGGCATCCGCGACACCGAGCACGGTCCAGTGAGGCGCTACTGGATCGCCTTGGAGCGGTGATGGGTCACGCGATGCGCAGGGCTGCCACCGAGATGGCTCGGCCGGCCACTCGGTGCCCGCATTCCATGCGGGGCCGTCGCTCCGGTGCCCATCACCGCACCAGGTGCGAACGGCGAAGACCCCAACAGGTGATATCGCAATCCAGCTAGACGGGCCGCAGACGCCCATATCCCGACCATGCCGCAACTGCGGCTGCTATAGACCACCAGCGACCCAAACCCCTGAGCTACCTCTAGGCCTCTTTGGGCCCGCCGAAGAGGTCACGTGGTGTCAGCCGAAGAGGGCGGCGGGGATGTCGGCGTAGAAGAGGGCGGGATCGCGGGAGAGCGAGGCCTTGACGTTGGCGGTGGGACTGTCGGCGATCACTTCGAGCTTGCCCGCTTCCAGGCCGTCCAGTGCCATGGTGACCACCTCGTGGGGTGGGAGCTTAGGGATGTCATAGGCGGCCATCATGTCGGTGTCGGCTATGGCCAGGGCCAGGGCGGTGACCTGGGTCCTCTGGTCGGACAGCTCGAGTCTGATGCCGTTGGTGAGGGACCATTCCGCAGCTTTGGAGGCGGCGTAGCCGTTGCTGGCGGGGGCGAAGGCGTACCAGCTCAGCGCTGAGATGACGTTGAGAATGGCACCCCCGGCAAGCCTGGGGGCAAAGGCGCGGGTGACGTTCAGGGTGCCCCAGAAGTTGGTGTCGAATTCGCGGCGAACGTTTTCCGTAGAGGGCCCGAGCAGGGGCGCGTTTGTGGAGATGCCAGCATTGTTGATGAGAACATCAAGGTCGCCCACCTCGGCTGCCGCGGCGTCGACGGATGTCGGGTCGGTGATGTCCAGCTGGAGGGGGACGACGCCGGGGATGTTGATGCGGTCGGGGCGGCGGGCGGTGGCGTAGACGGTGGTGGCGCCGCGGGCGAGGAGAGCCTCGGCAAAGGCCTTGCCGAGACCACGGTTGGCGCCTGTTACGAGGGCTTTCTTGCCGTTGATCTGCATGCCGCTAGGTTAAAACCTCACGTTGGCGTCAGAGGCAAGTATTGCGAAGTACGTCACTGTGCGGATCGAGGACCCGGTAGGCGGCGCCCCGACGTCTTGAGCGCCGCCAGCGCTGGCATCGGCGGTCGGGCTGGTGTCGCGCTCGTTCGCGGGCGGATCTATGCCGGTTCGCGCACGCCGCCGGCGTTGCCACCGTCGTCTGGCATCGGTTCGGCCGGGGCTTCGGGCAGTTCGTCTGGCGCGCCAGGCAGAAGGACGCCCGCGTCGTCGGGCACCGGTTCACGCGGGTCGATGGGCGGATACTGCTCGGGGTCGAGATCCGGTCCAGTCATCAGGCGAGTATCCGTCGTCTTCCGGAATGCCGCTCGTCGAGCCCGCGAGCCAGGCAGCCGCACAGTCAGCCCGTGCTCTGGTCGTCGGTGCCTGCGTCATTCGGCTGGACGCGGGTGTTCGTCCAGACGATCAGCGACGCGATCAGCAGGAGGATCGAGCCCACCAGGAAGGCGCGGGTGACTCCTTCGGTGAAGGTCGCCTGCAACAGTGCCCGCCCCACGGCCTCGGGGTCGCCAGGAAGTGCTGTGGTGATCGGGCCGATCACCTGCTCGGTGCGCTGCCCGGCGAAGTGCAGGGACACGCTGCTGAGTACGGCGAGGCCGACTGATCCACCGAGTTGCTGGGCGGCGTTGAACAGGCCGGAGCCGACGCCGGTGTCCTGCGGTGCCAACCGGTGGAGCGAGGCCGGGGTGAGGCCGGCCAGCACCATTCCCATGCCCACGGCCATGATGATCAGGTACGGGAACACCTGGCCCCAGTAGCTGACGTTTCCGCCGACCGTGGTGCCGCCGGTGACGGCCAGCGCGGCGGCGGCCGGGCTGTCGTCCACCGAAAGCCGTGAGAACAACGCCATCGAGAAGGCGGCCAGCAGGGTGCCGATGCCGGCGATGGTCCGCGGCTGGATCCGCGTCATCGCCCTGCCCGCCACGGTCGCCGTCACCACGATCCCGAGCGCGAACGGCAGGAAGGCAATGCCGGTCCGCAGCGGCGAGTAGCCGAGGATCTGCTGAACGAACAGGGTCAGGAAGTAGAACATGGCGAACATCGAAGCCATGGCCAACGTCAGAGCCAGGTAGCCACCGGCCCGGACTTGGTTGCGGAAGATCCGCAGAGGCAGCAACGGATGGGCTGCGCGCCGCTCGATCAGCACGAAGATGACGAGCATGGCCACGCTGACGGCCAGGGTCGCGATCGTCGCCGGGTCGTCCCAGCCATGCCCCTCACCGGGCCTGGTGAGCCCGTAGACCAGACCGACGATGCCCAGCGAACCGGTGACGGTTCCCGGAACGTCGACGAGCCCGCGCCGGCGGGGCGACTCACGCAGCAGCTTCGGGGCCAGCACGGCGATTGCCAGCGCGATCGGGACGTTCAGCAGGAAGGTCAGGCGCCAACCGTCCAGCTCGATGCCGACGAAGCTGTCCATGCTGGTCAGCCAGCCGCCGATGATCAGGCCGATCCCGGCGCCGGCGCCGGACATCGCGGCGTAGACGCCGAAGGCGCGGTTGCGCGCCGCACCCAGCGGGAAGGTGGTGGTGACCAGGGCCAGAGCGGCGGGGGCGACCACCTCAGCCCCTTCCAAGTCCTGGCTCGGGGCAGCGGAGGCCCAGGCCCGTTCGACGCCGGCTGGAAAGACACCATCGATCTACGCCCCGGCGAACAAGCCAGAATCCTCATCCACTTCGACGGCTACCCAGGCAAATACGTCTTCCACTGCCACAACCTCGAACACGAGGACATGGCCATGATGGCCAACTTCGTCGTGAGTTGAGCCTTGTAACTGCTGCCCTTGTCGACCATGACGTGGTCCCGGGTGGATGCGAGGTCAGCCGGGACCTGATCGCCTGGGCGGATGGCTCCCGCAACCGCATCTGTCGACGTCGTGACCACTCGGTTGGTGCTTATCTACTCGGATCGCAAGGCCGCCGCCTTGGCGGAGTTCTTCCGGGTCCTGCGGCCGGGCGGACGGATTTCCCTGTTCGGGCCCATCAACCGCTTCGTGATGCGGCTTCGGCCCGATGATCTGTTCGGCGTGGGCTCCGCACCCGTGCACGACCTGATCACCAAGGTGCTCGATGTCTGCCGGGGCACCACCGAGGAAACCAGGCGACCGATGACGGACTTCGACGAGCGTGACATCGTCGACTGGGCGGTGACCGCCGGCTTCGAGGCGGTGGAACTGGACTACCGCGCCCAGATCGACGTGCCCGCCGACCCCATCGGGGACCGGGGAGCACTCAAGCGCGTCACGCCCAACCCTTGGTCCCAACGTACGGCGAAGCGATCGCCGCCGCCCTGACCGACGACGAACGCGAGCGTCTCGACACGTACATGACCGCCCTGGCCGCGGCCGGCACGCCAACGCGGCGCACGATGGCCACGGCCTTCCGTGGCGGGCCTGAGATCGTGCTCGTCCGAGGCCAGGCGGGGTCAGGCGGCAAATGTCCTGGCCGGCAGAGCAGCAGCCACCGCGGGCCCGGCGTTGTTATCGGTATGAGGGATAGGTACACCCATGGACGCTGACCTCGATCGGGAGTTCAGCGATTTCATCGCGGCCCGCTCGCACGCACTGTTCCGCACCGCGCTCGCCCTGACTGGGCACCGTCAGCAGGCCGAGGATCTACTCCAGACGGTACTGACCAAGGGCGCCCGACACTGGGGGCGGATCCGCACCGGAAACCCCGAGGCGTACCTGCGCACCGCGCTGTACCGCCAGCAGACGAGTTGGTGGCGCAGCCTCCGGCGGGGGCGCGAGGTGAGCGCTGAACAGTTGCCGGAGGTCGCGACGACGGTCGACGCCACCGCCACCGTCGACCTCAACCTGGCACTCAGACAGGCGTTGGCGCAGCTCGCGCCCAAACACCGGGCGGTGCTTGTGCTGCGTTACTTCGAAGACCGGCCGGACAGCGAGATCGCGGAGATTCTGGGCTGCACCCAATCCACGGTACGCAGCCAGGCCGCACGGGCTCTCGTCCGGCTGCGCGAACTCTGTCCCAGGCTCGACATCCTCGCCACGAAGGAGGCGGCAGACCGATGAACCCGCACCTCACCAGAGCGTTCCGGACCGCATTCGAGGAACTGGCCGAGACCGCGCCCACGCCGGTCGGGCTGGCCCAGGCCGCACTGGTCAGCGCCCGCCGGCAACGGGTCACCCGGCTGGCCGTCGGCGGTGGCTTCGCCGCGGCGATCTGCGCCGCGCTGATCGGCGTGGTCGCCGTCGTCGCCCCGATCAGCGGTACGGCCGGCGACCAGTTCGCCGATAACGGACTGAGGCCACTCGTGGTGACTGCGTACAGCGGCATCCGCGATCCGACAATCGATGATCCGAGCCCGCACTTTCAGTACTCGCTCCTACTGAACGCGAAGACCGGCCGGTACGACCGGGTGCCGTACCGGTATGCCATGCCGTCCCCGGACGGCAGCCAGGTGCTGGTCGCGACGGGTGACAACAGTCTGCGCTATCCAACCCGGGCGGGCGTACTGGACCGGGCCAGCGGGAACGTACGGTGGATCGCCGACTTCGGCAGCACCAGCGACGCCCACTTCCCCGGCTATTCGAGCGACGGGCGCTGGTCGCCGGACGGGCAGCGCATCCTCTTCACCCACATGCCGCGCACGGGTACGCCCGGCTTCGTGCTGGTGGATTCGGAGACGCTCACGACAACGTTCGTGCCACTGCCCGACCTGGCCGCGCAGAACGACCAGGTCACCGGCCTGATCTGGACGCCAGACAGTAACGGGCTCGCGCTGACGCTCTCCAAGTCTGTCGATGAGCCCACGGTGACCGGGATCCGCTTCTATGACCTGGCTGGCAGAGTGGTGCGTACCGTTCCCGCCAGCGGCGGCCCGCTGGACGACGTCAGCTTCTTCCCGGACGGCGGGCAACTGGCGCTAGCGCCGTACTCCGATGGGGTGCGGCAGACGTCGGTCACGGTGGTCGATCCGGTCACCGGGGCGGTCCAGCACAGCTTCAAGGTGCCCCTTTCCGGCGGCCTGATCGGCTGGACGGACGACCGGCACCTGCTGATCCGCGTCTTCCACGACCAGGGCGGGATACCGGCGTCGGACCAGCCCGCCCCAGTCCTCGGACCAGGTGATGACGAGTACGACCGCCTGCTCGTGGTCGACCTGACCGGTCGGGTGACCCACTCGATGCACCTACCGGCCGAGTACGCCGAACACCTCTTCATCGGTTTCTCGGCCGGCCTGCCGAGCAGCGCCGCGAAGATCACCTTCTAAGCCGTGATGCACCTCGCCATCGTCAACGAAGTCGGCCAGACCAGCTGACACCGGTACGGGGCGGGTCGGGTCGCCGCGGCGACCCGACCCGCCCCGTACCGCCCATCTGCAACACGTACCCCCTTGGCCCATCCCCCTGGAGCCCGCCTTCTTTGCGCCCTCGCGTGATCATGGTGTTCGCTGTCGCGGCGATCGTTTTCGGCGGGATCCTGCTGGACCGCGAGAGAGCGCAGCCGCACAACGGTGATCAGACGGATGGTCAGCCTGCGCCGGTTGACCAAAACGAGGCCGGGCACCATACCTGGCTACACGGACTGGTGGAGCATCACCGAGATGACCGTCCAAGACGCGGTACGAATGGGCGAGTGTGTCAAGAGCGGCAAAGCAGCAGGTCCCTAATGGAGCAACTGGTTGCTCAGGGAGATGCGCACTTGCATCTAGCTTCGGTGGCTACTGCTTCCGTCAGGGCAAATTGCGGCGCAGGATGTAGTTGAAGCCGAACTCTGTCTCGGTGGAGCGGACGTCGATGTAGCCGAGCCGATGGTAGAAGCCATGCCCTGTGATGCTCGCTCCGGTTTCCATGTGGTCGTAGCCGTCGACCACCGCCAGCGCCTCGATGTGGCGCATGAGGAGCCGTCCTATGCCGCGACCGGCGGCCCGTGGGTTCACGAACATGGTGTAGACCTTGTTGCCGTCGCGGGAGACGGTGCCGGCGATCCCGTTTGCCTCTGCGACGAACATCTCTCGTTGGATGGCGAGTTCCTTGATGCGTTGCTCGGTGAAGTGGTCACACATCCGCTCGATGACCTCCCCCGGATAGTCGCGACTGTTGACCTCGCGCAGGCAGCGTTCGATGAGGCCCGCCACGGCGGGGGCATCGGCGCTGTCGAACCGTCTTATCGTCGCCATCGATCTATCTTGCCTGTGATCGGCGTTAGGACGCCCGATGAAGCAGCGGTGACCCGCGCGATGCTCGAGTGTTCTGCTGTCCGCCAGCCCGGATGCCCCAAGTCCGCCCACCCGCTGATCAAGATGACCGATCACCACACCGCCCGCCGGGGTCGCTCGGTTTGAGCGCGACCCCGGCGGGCGGCGACGGTGGCTGCGCCGACGATCGACGCGGCCTTACTTATCCCCCGCTGCTACCAGGGCCTGGTCGACACGTACGAGTTGGTGCCACTGAAGGTGATCGGGTCACTTGAGCAGCCGTAGAGGTTGGCGTCGGTCGCGGCGTCATGCCCCCACAGGCGCACCCGGACGATGCTGATCGAGCCCTGGCCGTCCTCGTTCCATCTGTCGTTGTTGTACGTGGTGGTGCCGACCTTGTTCGCAGAGAAGATCCCGTTGGTGCTGCATCCCTCCGTGGTGTACCGCCAATCGCTGAAGATCGCGTACGAGCCGGTCTTCCAGAACATGTTGGCGTCCACGATCGTGTTGTTCGCCCGGTTGCGCGTCCGCACCGGGTCGCCCGAGATCAGCTCGAACTTGTTGCCGTAGATGGTGGTGTTGCTCCCGTAGTTGGCGACGTAGACGCCGTGTATCTCAGCGACGCCGGTGCCTGCGCTGTTCTCCAGGTTCTGGAACAGGTTGCCCTCGACCCATAGCCGGGTCGTGTAGGTCGCGTGTACGCCGCCGTATCCGTTGCCGGGCCCGGCCTGGTACTTGCTGCCGAGACGCCGGAACGTGTTGCCGCTGACGTTCAACGCGTCGAGCGGGTTGGCCGCTGTTCCGTTGGCCCGGATGCCACCGTTGCGGCAGTTCTGGTACGTCTGACCTGAGATGCGGACGTTGTCAGCGGAGACGATCACGCCGTACTCGGTGTTGGGGCTGTTGTCTTCGAACAAGCTGCAGTCGATCACGGCCGCGGCGCCGACCCCGGCGATCGTGAGCTGCCCACCCGGGGGTGACCAGTCCACCTTGATCGGCGCGGCCGGCTGGTAGAGGCCGTCCGCCAGGAGTACCTTCGCGTTCTTCACCTTCCGGGCGCGCAAGACCGCCTGCGCCTCCTCGATTGAGGAAACAGCGGTGTCGCTGGTGAGTCCAGCACGGCTACCCATCGCCTTGGCGCTGGCGGTGCCCGAAGGGCTCACGTACACGGTCAGCTGGTTGACTGGCACGGCACTCGCGGGCAGCGACGGGAGCGCGCCCGCGAGCGCGGCGCAGACCGCACCTGCTGCCAGGAAAGACCATCGACCGCCACCCGACCGTTGCCAACTTTTCCTCATTGCGCCCGCCGCTCTATTCATGGGCGACATTCGGTCCGCCGCCCCCGTGCCGATGAAATTAGATGCGAGACCTGCAACGGACCTTGAATCCTCAGATCAAGGCAGTTGCAATCGGACAGGGAACCCTGCAACAGGCCGCACCGGCGGTGCTTGTAACCGATCGGTGGCGACGCGGCCTGTGCGGGACTGAGCTCAGGCATCCGTGAGAGCACGGCCCGCGGGCACCACAGAGGCGACGGTTCTAATCCTGGCTTCAGGTTGATCGGGGAGGATGAGCGGCAAAGCATCGACTGGAAGGGGGCGGGCCGGCGTGCGGATCCTGATCGCGGATGATGACAGGGCCATCCGTGAGTCGCTGGAGCGGGTGCTCCAGGTCGAGGGTTACGACACCAGCACCGTCGCCAACGGTCTCGCCGTGCTCGACGGGGTCGGTGGGGCCGGCGGTGACACGCTGGATCTGCTGATCCTCGACGTGATGATGCCCCGCCTCGGCGGGTTGGAGACCTGCCGGCGGTTGCGGGCGGCGGGTCGAGATCTGCCGGTGCTGATGCTGACAGCTCGTGACCAGGTCTCGGACCGGGTCGCAGGACTGGACGCGGGCGCCGACGACTACCTGCCCAAGCCGTTCGCCACCGAGGAGTTGCTGGCCCGGGTGCGGGCCCTGCTGCGCCGGCGCACGCCGGCCGACGGGGAGTCGCAGGTCCTGTCGTTCGCCGACGTCCGGGTCGATCACGACAGGTTCGAGGCGTGGCGTGGCGGGCGTCCGCTGCGCTTGACCCGGACCGAGTTCTCCCTGCTGGAGGTTCTCGTGCGCAACGCGACCCGGGTCTTGACCCGCGACGCGCTGTTCGAGGCGATCTGGGGTTTCGACATGAGCGCCACCGCCAACAACCTTCAGGTGTACGTGAGCTACCTGCGCCGCAAGATGGAGGCCGAGGGTGAGCCGCGATTGATCTACACGCTGCGCGGCCTGGGATACACGCTGCGGGAGACTCCTCCGTGAGCAGGCCCGCCGGCCGGGAACCGCGCCGGCTGACCCGATGGTGGCGCCGGCGATCCCTGCGGACCAGGCTGACGGTGATCGCGGCGACGGCCATCGCGGTCAGCGTGTTCGTGGCCTTCCAGGTGGCCAGCGAGCTGCTGGACTGGGAGCTGCAGGACACCGCCGAGGATCAGCTGCGCGCCGACTCCCGCGTCCTGGCGACGGAGGCGGAGCACGCCGGTGTGGCGCAGGTCCAGCTACCGCCGTATCCCGGGTCCGGTCGGCTGGTACGGGTCATCCTGCCCGACGGCTCGACCCGGACGCCGGTCGGCCAACCTGCGCTGCCTCCGGTCAGCGGGAGCGCCGGCCGCGTGGCGCAGGGCGCGTCGGCCGACCTGATGGAGTCGAACGACAGCGACGAGGACGGCTACCGCATTTACACGCTGCGGGCGGGCGACGGCGCGGTCCAGGTGGCCCGCGTCGCCGACGACAGCCCGATCAACCGGTTCGGGTTCGGGATGTTGCTTATCGGGCTGCTCTGCGTGGTTGGCGGCGCCCTTGTCGGGCGGACCGTGGCGCGGGCCGGGCTGGCACCGATCGACCGGCTGACTGCCGCAGCGGTACGTGTCGCGCACACTCGGGTTCTCGACGCCGACATCCCGGATGAGGGCGGTGGGGAGATCCGGAGGCTGATCCAGTCGATCAACGAGATGCTCGCCGCGCTCCGGGACTCCCGGCGGGCCCAGCGGCTGCTCGCCGAAGACGCCGCCCACGAGCTCAAGACCCCGCTCACCAGCCTGCGCCTCAACGTCGAGCTGCTGATCCGGCTCGATCGGCGCGGCACCCTGGACAGCGCGCTGTCGGCGGAGAGCCGGACCCGGTTGCTCAACGATCTCGGCGCCCAGGTGGCCGAGTTGAGCACCCTCGCCGCCGAGCTGACCGAGGTGGCGCGTGGTGACGTCAGCGACGAGAGCACCGAGCTGCTCGACCTCGCCGACGTGGTGGTGGCCGCCGCGACCCGGGCGCGTTCCCGCGTGCCTGACATCGAGGTCGCGCTCGACGTGACCTCCGTGTGGGTGAGCGGACGTCCCGCTGCGCTCCAGCGGGCGGTGCTCAACCTCATCGACAACGCCGGCAAGTGGTCCCCCGCGCACCAGCCGATCCAGGTCCGGCTGCGTGCCGAGGGCGCGTCGGCGGTGCTCGAGGTCGACGACGCCGGGCCGGGCATCGACGCCGTCGACGTACCGCGGGTGTTCGACCGGTTCTACCGTGCCGACAGCGCCCGGGCGCTGCCGGGATCAGGTCTGGGCCTGTCGATCGTGCAGCGGGTCGTCGACGCCCATGCCGGCCGGGTCACCGTCGCCCGCTCCGCACGCGGTGGCGCGCTGCTGCGGATCATCCTTCCGGCCGCCGCCCCGCCCGCTCGGATCACGCGGCTCATCGCGGGGGTGGATACGGTGGCGCGCTGACCCGCTGCGGCACGGCACCGGGAGCGCCACGGCGCGCGGGGCCAGGACCCGCCGCAGCGGGCGGCGCAGGACAAGGGCGGCGGACGTGGTGACGCCGCCGGGCCATGACAAAGATCCGGGACGGGCAAGAGGCCGTCCCGGATCTCGACTGTGCCGCCGCGCTCACCGTTGCGGCGCGAGCCCCTCCACGAGCGGCCGTTGATCGTCCGGCAACTCCACCGGTCGGGACAACCGGCTCGGCCACCACATCCGCCGGCCGATCAGCAGGGTGAGGGCGGGCACCAGGACCGACCGCACCAGCAAGGCGTCGAGCAGCACGCCGAAGGCGACCAGGAACCCGACCTCGATCAGCATCACCAGCGGAAGTGAGGCGAGGACCGCGAACGTGGCCGCCAGGACCAGGCCTGCCGAGGTGATGACGCCACCGGTGGCGGAGAGGGCTTTGAGCATGCCCTCTCTGGTGCCGAGACGCACGGTCTCCTCCCGGGCACGGCTGGCCAGGAAGATGTTGTAGTCGATGCCGAGCGCCACCAGGAACAGGAACGCCAGCAGCGGCACCGAATAGTCGACGCCCTTGAACCCGAGGATCGTGTCGAAGACGAACACGCTGCCGCCGAAGGCCGCGGCGAATGAGACGATCACGGTCGCCATCAGGACCAGCGGGGCCACGATCGCTCGGAGCAGTAGCCCGAGGACGATCAGTACGACGGTGAGCACCAGCGGGATCACCAGCTTCTCGTCGCGGGTGGTGGTGACCTCGGTGTCGAGGTTCTCCGCGCTCGGCCCGCCGACGATCGCCTCCGCCCCGTTCACCGCGTGCACGGCGGTACGCACCCGATTGATCGTGTCATACTCCGCGGCGGTGTCCGGCGCGTCGGTCGGGAACACGGAGATGTCGGTCCAGCCTCCGCTGGTCTGCCCCGGGACGGCCAGGGCCACACCGCGAATGCCCTGGACGATGTCGAGCACCCGCTCCTGGTGCGCCGGCCGCGTGAAGACCGTCATCGGCTGGCCGCCGAGCTCCGGGAAGTGCTGGCGGAGGACGGTGAAGCCGGTGACCGACTCCGGCGCGGACAGGAACTGGTCCTGCTCCCGCAGGGCGCCGGTATTGCCCGCCAGCCCGAGGGCGAGCACGCCGAGGACTCCGAGCGAGCCGAGCGTCGCCACCCACCGGCGGCGACTGATGGCGGCGCCGAGCCGTCCCCACAGCCCCGGCTTGTCCTGGACGGCCGTGTTGAACCGCGGGATGGCCGGCCAGAAGATCCGCCTGCCGAGCACCACGAGCACCGCCGGGAACAGCGTCAGCATGGCCACCAGGGCGCACAGAATGCCGGCCGCCCCGATCGGGCCCAACCCGCTGGTGCTGTTCAGGTCGGCGACGAGCAGGCAGAGCAGGCCAGCGATCACGGTGGCCGCGGACGCGACGATGGCCGGCGCCGCTCCGCGTAGCGCGTGGACCATCGCGACCCGGACGTTCTCGTGGTGGTGCAGTGCCTCCCGGTAACGGGCGATGAGCAACAGCGCGTAGTCCGTGCCGACGCCGAACACCAGGATCGTCAGCAGCGCCGAGTTCTGGTCGTTGACCACGATGCCGAAGCCCTTGACGAGCAGGTAAACGGTCGCCATCGCAGTCAGTGCGGCCGCGCCCACAGCCATGAGCGGGATGAACCACAACACCGGGCTGCGGTAGGTGAGGATCAGCAGGAGCGTGACGACGACGACGGTGGTGAGGAAGACCTGCAGGTCGATGCCGTCGAAGACGGCGTCCATGTCGCCGTCGACCGCGGCGGGTCCGGTCACGTCGAGTTCCAGACCGGCGGGGCGGTCCTTCGCAGCCTCACGCAATGGGCCGACGATGGTCTCCGGTGCGCCGTAGGTCGTGCTCACGTCAAGGGTGAACATCATCGCCTTGCCGTCGGTGGAGGGTCTCGTCGGTGGGCCTTCGTCGTCCTCGCCGCCCGCCGCCGTCGCCTTCGGCGGGTACCGCTTGACAAGGGTGTCGTAGTGGCGCTCGGCCGTCGCGCGGTCGGCGTCGGTCATGCCGCCGGCGCGGTGGTACACGAAGACGAACGTGTTGTCCTCACCGCCGGGGAGGCTGTCCTCCAGCACCGCCACCTTGGTGGACTCGGCGCTGGCCGGCAGGGTATCCACGGCTCTGTCGGTGGTTACCGAGCTCAACTTCCCGCTCAGCGGCACCATTACCGCCGCCAGCGCCACCCACAACCCGATCACCATCCATGGCACCCACCGGCCTGCCCAGCGACCGGCCGGCGCTCCCCCGGGTGGCGCTGCCTTGACTGCCATCACTAGCTTCCTCCATACGGGTTATTTCGCTCATCTGATGCCGACTTCGTACCGAGCGAATCTGAGACGACCGTTAATGCGCCGCTCAGGCCGGGTGGCCGAACCAGGTGCCGAGCGCATGCACCAGCGCCGCGGTGTCCAGATCCTGCGCGGTGGGCAAGGCTCAGGCGACGCAGCCGTCGGGCCGGATCAGCTACGCGTCGACGTCCACCCGGTCCGTGCGGGCGGTGACGGTGTTGACCCGTCCGGTCCACGCGGCCGCGGCGTCGCGGACCTCCGCGCTGGTTCTCGTGCCCGATCGGGATGAGCGAACGGAGCCGCCTACCCTCTGACCGAAACCACGACCAGACAAGCGACCGGCCACACCCTCACCCACAGAAAACCTGACAGCCCCGCGGTGCCGGTGTATTCGCGGGCCACGCATGGTGAGGCGTTACCCGACTTCAACGCCCCGGGTATCGTCGAAAAGCCACGCTACCGGGTGATCGCCTCGTCCATCCGCCGCGCCAACCGGCGCCGTACTGGTGTCGGTTCCCACGGGCTGACCGTGACGAAATGATTGAGCGCCTGCTCGTGCACCCTCAGGCGGGCGGCCATCGGCTGGATCGACTTACGATTCCCATCCAGCATCAACCCACGCAGGTAACACTCACCCCGTTCACGCCAACCAGCCCGTGTCAGCGACGCGAACACGTCCTCGGTGAACTCCAACAGCCGCGACAAAGCACTACTAGCCGCTGGACGTCGTTACTGGACGGGAACGTCGAGCTCGCGGAACGGGCCAATCTTGACCTTGAGGGTACCGGGGGTCTCGGGCAGCGCGATTAGGTTGAAGAACTCGCGCGTCTGGCTTGGTGCGAACTTCTCGGTGTTGATACGGATGCCGGAGACGTCTGTGCAGGCGCAGTAAGAGTCAACGCCGTCGTCGGTGGGGACCTCCAGACGGCCGGGCAGGTACTGGCGGCCGGCGGCGACGTCGGTCACGCGGACGTTGCTCGCGGCCTGATACTTGTACGCCTCCCAGTCCTGAGCGTGGTGCAGCTCAGCGAACCGAGCCTCGGCCGATCCCTGATTGGTG
Organism: Micromonospora sp. NBC_00330; assembly: GCF_036136635.1. Taxonomy (NCBI): domain Bacteria; kingdom Bacillati; phylum Actinomycetota; class Actinomycetes; order Micromonosporales; family Micromonosporaceae; genus Micromonospora; species Micromonospora sp. NBC_00330. The sequence goes on along the minus strand of NZ_CP108012.1, from coordinate 1,051,084 downwards.
ATCTCGTAGGTGAGCAGGCCGAGGCCGCCGGGCAGTCGACGCAGGCCCGCAATCTCCATGGCGATGGGCTGTCCCTCGGCCTTGGAGGTACCGGTCAGGCCGGTCACGCTGGGAGGGGTCGTGGCCACCGGTTCCCGGGTAGCGGGCGCAGGTTTGGCGAAGGTCACCGTGACCCGGCGGTTGCGGCGTTTGCCCTCGTCGCTGTCGTTGCTGTACAGCGGACGACGAGAGCCGTACCCCTGGGTCTGGAAGCTGATCTCGCTCCTGGTCAGCAGCGCCGATAGGGCCCGCTCTACCGCTTGGGCGCGGCGCAGCGACAGCGGTTCGTTGATGGCGTCGTTGCCGGAGGAGTCCGCGTGGCCTGCCACCGTCACCGTCGTGCTGGCTGAGGCGTCGATGAGCCTGGCCGTACGAGCCATGATCGAATTGGCGCTGGCGGTCAGGTCGGCCTTGCCCACCGCGAATAGCACGTCGGAGGAGAGGTTCACCTGCAGGTCCTTGCCGTCGTCAGCGGTCTCCTCCGACTTGTCCAGGGCTTCGGCGGGAAGGATGAGGCGGCGGTTGACCAGGGTGACCGGCTCGGCATCGGGATCGGGGAAGTCACCAGCCGGAGCCTCGTCGCTGATGGGCACGTTGAGCATTGGCGGAGCCAACGGGGTGACCACGATGGCGGTGGCGGGGTTACCCGACGGCGCGGGCAGCACCGCGTACACGTTGATCGACTGGCCGGGGTTGATGAACTGGCCGAGACCGTCCCGTTCCCGGTCGCTGCACAGGCAGGGAGAGCCGGCAGGCTTGTACGGCAGGAGCCAGGTCCGGGCCTGCGCGTCGAGGACGCCGATACCGGAGGCCCATTTGATCTCGCCGAGCGGGCGGGTACGGTCAGCCATCTCGCCGGCCCAGGACAGGTGCTTCTCGGTGCCGGTGTTGGACAGCCGGATCTGGGCGACGAGGTGCTTGCCCTTGACCCGGTTGAGGCCGACGACCTCAACCTTCAGGTTCTCGGTCATGGTACTGCGGGTTTCGGCCAACGCCGTCCGGGTGCCCTGACCCGATGCAGTGGCGGTGGCGGGCGGCGAGGACGCGCCTTCCTTCTTCGGCGAAGCCCCGCACCCAGCCACCGCGAGCGTGACTACGACACTGAGGGACAGAGTCCGGCCAGGCGTGGAATTGATTGCGCGCTGTCCGAAACGACCGAGCTCGGTTATGGACCTCGGCTGCGGTTGATGAAGTCGGCCGCGAACGGGCCAGGGATGACGCAGCATTCTGCTCCTTTCCTCTTCCTCGTAATCCCCGTGCCACTGGAGCGCCGGCAGCACTTCGTGGACCGGGCGGTCAGCAACCGCCAGCCGCGTCATTGACTCCGAACAGGCGCGAAGCGGCTGGCGCCACTCCAGACCCGATCGACATCCGCACGGCGCGGGTCGCCAACCTCAACCTCATAGAGCCACAGAATGGTCTCGACTCGAAGGCCCGACCGGCACCTCGGATTCGTGCCAATCGTCGGCGGGGACCACCTCATTGCGGCGGGCGGCCAAGATGGCCAGAGTCGCCAGCAACACGGTCACGACCGCCGTTACGGCGAGCGCGGTCCAGGTAGCCGCATCGGGGTGGACCAGCGACTGGCCGCGCAATGCCTGCCAGGTCGTGATGATGAACAGCCCGGTGTAGCCCAGAATGACGACCCCGATCAGCTGGGTGCGTACGCGCTCGCTGCGCAGCCAGCTGATTCGGGCCGCGAGAGCGCTGAGGAGCACCACCGCGAGCACGAACACCTGAATGGAGTGCAAGCCGATGAAGTGCGGAACGCGCAGGTCACCGCCGACGGTGCTCCAGTTTGTGATCGCCATGCCGTCGCCGTCCGGTGCCCCGACCCCGTGCTGCCCCACCAGCCTGACCGGGTTCCCGTAGGCGTCCTCGGCCGTCCGTGGGTCAGGCCCGGCCTGCCCGCGGATGAAGGACGCAAGCGCCATGCCGATGACGGAAATCCCGACCCCGATGCGCAGGGACCAGGTGAGTGCTGGTTCACCGACCCGCTGGAACAGCAGCATGACAGCGATGAGCAGACTCGCCCCGAACAAACCGACCACGCCCGAGGAGAAGACCGCCTGCCCGATCTGGTTGAACGTGTCGGTGTTGACATTGAAATGGCTGTAGGTGCCGCGGGCGGCCTGCACCGCGATGAAACCGACGTCGATTATCCCGGTGACGGCGAAGACCGTGCCGAGGGTCCACATCGTGCGCCTTGCCCTGGCGAGCTTCGGCAATAGCCAGGCGAGCGTCGCGCCATAGATGACGAACGACATGCCGAACTTCAACGGCTTCGCCCAGACCGATGCCTGCATGAGCTCGCGACCGTCGACAACGAGACCGAAGCTCGCGACGACGACCAGTGCGGACATTGCCGCCACCATGATCATCAATGGTCGATGCCATGACCGCACCTCGGCGAGCGAGCCGGACAACTGGTTCATACGACCCCCCTTCCGGTGCCGCCCATCCCCGCCATTTGGATCGCTCAAGAACGCTTCGATGCGGACGTCCAGCACCCCATGCCCTGCTACTTCATCCACCTGCCGCACGGTTGCGTACGGCGCGTTTCGGCTCATGCGTACATCGTATTTCAGCTATCCGAAACTCCCGCCTATTGCTCCTTGTGAAGCCCAGAAAGTGAACTAGGGTTGGGGAAAATTGAACTAGTACACTTTGCCGGCGTACCGGGCGGGGACTCGTCGCACGAGTCGGTGAGCCGGCGCCCCACTGATGATCGCCGATACGGTTGCCGTACATCGATGATCTGCCTGCTCAGCGGATTGGCACCACTGAGCCGCGGCGGTCAACGATCGGAGGACGCCAGCCATCAGGGTAGGGCGGTTGCCAAGGCTGCGATCGCAAGACCGTGGGTCAGCACGGCCGGAGTAAGGCCGTGGCGTAGGCGCAGGAAGGCGCAGATGAGGCCTTCCCACGCGGTGAACACCAGCAGTGGCCAACCAAGGTCGGTGACGGTGGAAGCGAGGAAAATGTGGCAGGCCGCGAACAGCAGCCCAGACAGCAGTGCGGCACGGACGGGGCTCATTGCCTGGGCCAGGCGCGTTTGCAGTAGCCCACGGAAGAGCACCTCTTCGAAGAGGTTGCCCGCGAGGCAGAAGAACAGGATCACCGGCACTGCGGACAGCGCGACGGCGCCACCACGGGCCGCCGGTGGCCAATGGCTGGCAATGGCGATAACGGGACCCGCCGCCGCGGCGGCCCCGGCGATGCCGAGGCCGATCGCGGCGAGGTCAGGTCGTTGTCGGGGAATGAGGGCGCGTAGACGTTGGTCGCTGGCGAGCACCCACGCGGTGAGTACGAGGGTGGCGACGCCGAGGGCGGCCAGCAGGGTGGTGTCGGTGGTGAAACGCAGCCACGGGACCACACCTCCGACGGTGCCGAGGCGCCACAGCCCGAGGGGCGTCATGGCGTCGCGGATCAGAATGAATCCGAGGATAAGCACGACAATCGACAGCAGTGGGTCGCGTTGACGGCGTACCAGAAGCAAGCAGCCGGTGACGAGCGTCAGGCCGGGCGTTATCCGCAGGAGGTAGGTGAGCAGGTCGGTCAGCATCACGCCGAAACTGACCACCAGGGCCGCAAGAAAACCTTCCACAACGTCCTCCCGGGACATGTACACCGGGTAGAGGCACACGCGACGACCTCGACCCGGCACCAACTGCCAGAGTCGAAGGTCTCGCTCACCCCCGGGTATGCGGAGGTCGGATGGCCGGACCCGCTCAGCGGATCAGTGTGTCGACCATCGCGTTGGGAGCTACTCCCCTTCGAAAGGCGAAGACTACCGACCCGACCGGGACCAGAACGCGAAGGTGAGCAACAGCATAGGAAGCGGGCCGCTCAGACGACGGTCCGTCGAGCCCTCATCACCGCGCTCGGGCAGCATCCTTCACCAGGGTGGCGAAACCATCGAGATGGCGTGCGAGACCGTACTCGAACAGTCCATTGAGGTCCGACACCGTCTCGCTCGGGATCGTCGACAGCAGTGGGAATCTTCCACTGTCGAGCGTCTGGTCGACTCGCTTCTGCTGTGCCAGCCGCCACCCGTCGAGCGTGACGCCGGCTTCCTGCTCCAATTCGACCTCGGCCGCCAAGGACAGCGCGACGGTGGCGACCAGCCCGTGGAGCGTGAGCGCCTCGCGGAGCCGTGTCGTCATGGACAGCCCAAGTCCGTCGAGCGCGCGCAGGATCCACTCGGTGTGCGCCATCATGTTGGGCGCAAGCGCGGGACGGGTGAACGAGACGGCTCTGGGCAGCCAGAGGTGCCGCCGGCACAGTTCCCACTGTTGGTGGGCGACCAGTTCGAGCTTCGCCCGCCACCCGGGCGGTCCTGGGTCGGGTAGTTCGGATCCGCCGAAGACCTCGTCGGCCATCTGCGTCACCAACTCGTCCTTGTTTGCCAGGTGCCGGTAGAGCGACATCGGGCCGACGCCGAGGTCGACCGCGAGACGTCGCATCGACACCGCATCGAGTCCCTCGACGTCGGCGATCGCGATGGCGGCGCGGAGGACGTGCATCCGGCCCAGTGGCTGCTTGAGCGCACCGGCCTGCCGCGGCCACTGCGACGCGGCCGTGCCGACCGGGTGCTTGCGGCGGGCGTGGTTGCTGACCACCGTGCCGGAACCGACCGTCGCTTCGACCAGCCCGCTGTCGCGGAGAGTCGCCATCGCTCTGGTCGCGGTCGCGACCGCGACGCCCCATCGCTGCGCGATTTGCCGGACGGAGGGTACCCGGTCCCCCGGCCGCAGGTCGCCGGACAGGATTCGGCCGCGAAGCTCCTCCACGATGCGCCGGTACGGCGGATCCGGGCGCGGCGTCGGCGAAGGCATGGCTGCCCTCCGATCTACTGGTGTGGTTGTCGTCCGACTGCAATGTACTAGGTCACTCTTTCTCTGGCTAGTACACTCACTTGGCCTTCTAGGCGGCAAGGGCCCGATTTTGCCGAAGCGGCGATACGTTGTACGCATGACGAGAGATACACCGTACGCACTCGTGCGGCAGGCGAATGTCGCAGACCGGCAGGCGGTTTTGGACGTCCTCACCGAGGCGTTCATGGACGATCCGCTCGTCTGTTGGCTCTTTCCCGCATCGGGTGGACGCGGTCGTCTCCAGTCGTACTTCTACGGCCACCTCCTGGATCAGGGCGCCGCCGAGGCATACCTGGTCGGTCGCGGTGAGGGTGCCTCGGTGTGGCTGGCGTTGGCCGGAGGCCAGGCCCCCACGGAGGAACGTCCGGACGCGCCCAACGAGGACCAGAACTCGATCTTCGGCGAGAACGGCCCGCGGTTGCGGGCTCTCGGGCTGGCACTGGCCGAGCGGCATCCCCGTCGTGAACCGCACCTCTACCTCTCGTGCATGGGAGTGGTGGGCGGGCGACAGGGCGCCGGACTCGGCTCGGCGATGTTGCGCCACCGGTTGGCGCGAGCGGACGCCGACGGGCTCGCCGCGTACCTGGAGGCGAGTTCACCCCGGAGCCGCGCCCTCTACCTGCGGTACGGCTTCGAGGACCTCGGCGAACCGGTTCACGTGGCGGACGGCCCACCGCTGTGGCCGATGTGGCGCCAACCGCGCTGATGACCACCCCACCACTTCCACCACCACAAGGGAGAACCTCGATGACCACGAAAGACACCAACGGTGCCCGCCGCCCGCCGACGCTGGTCTTTGTACACGGCACCAATTCCTCGTCGCATCTCTGCTCGGCACTGATCACCGAACTCACCTTGCGGGGACACCGGTGTGTAGCCGTCGACCTTCCGGGACACGGCGCTGAAGGGTTCTTCCCCCGCTCGTACCAGGCCCCGCAGGACCTCAAGGGGCTGGCAACCGAGCCGTCACCGCTCGCCAAGATCACTATCGACGACTACGTCGCGCGCGTCGTGGACGTGGTGCGCCGCTCTCGCCGCCACGGGCCCGTGATCCTGGCCGGCGCCAGCCAGGGCGGCGTCACCATGAGCAGGGTCGGCAACGCCATCCCCGAGCTGCTCGATCGGGTCGTCTACATGGCGGCGTACTGCTGCATCGACCTCCCGAACGTGGCCGCGTATCTTGCCACGCCAGAGAACAGCGACAGTCTGCTCCCCCTGGTGACCCAGGCAATGGTCGCCGATCCGGCGATCCTCGGAGTGGCCCGGATCAACTGGCGCTCGGCCGACCCGGCGGTGTTCGACGGCATCAAGCAGTGCCTCGCCGGCGACTTCACCGACGAGGCGGTGAGTCGGCTGCTCAACACACTCGAGCCTGACGAGCCCGCCAGCATCCCGCTGGCCGACGCCCGCGGCGAAGCGGGCACCTGGGGCCGGATTCCCCGGACGTACGTGCGCTTCACCCACGACCGGCTGATCCCACTTGCGCTACAGGATCGGTTCATCACCGAGGCTGACCGTCTCACCCCGGACAACCCGACCGACGTACGAAGCGTCCCGGCACCCCACGTCGGCCCGTTCGACCGCCCCGAACTGGTGGCGATCCTCGCCGAACTCGCCCGCCGCTGACCAGACGCACAACGGCAGACCTTCGCCACCGAGCCAGTTGCCCGCGCCAACTGGCTCGGTGGCGTCGACCGTTGACCTCTACCGCGCTTCAACTTCTAACGTTGCCGACAAGCGGGTCAGCCGCCTGCGGCCCACGAGACAGGGGAAGTCATGCCTACTATCGCCGCGCCCCGCGCGGGCCGGAAAGAGTGGATCGGGCTGGCTGTGCTGTCCATGCCCACGCTGCTCATCGCGATGGACATGACCGTGCTGCACCTGGCGGTTCCCTCGCTCACCGCGGCCTTGAGGCCGAGTACCGCCCAGCTGCTGTGGATCATGGACATCTACGGGTTCCTGGTCGCCGGCCTACTCATCACAATGGGAACGCTCGGTGACCGGATCGGGCGGCGCAAGCTGCTGCTGACCGGTGCCGCCGCGTTCGGCGTCGCCTCGGTGCTCGCCGCGCTGTCCACCAGCGCCGAGATGCTGATCGTGACCCGGGCGCTGCTCGGCGTCGCGGGTGCGACGCTGATGCCTTCCACGCTGTCCCTGATCCGCACCATGTTCCATGACGCGGCACAGCGCACCGTCGCCATCAGTGTCTGGATGACCTGCTTCGCGGTAGGCGGCGCCCTCGGCCCGCTGCTCGGCGGATTCCTACTCAAGTACTTCTGGTGGGGCTCGGCGTTCCTGATCGGCGTCCCCGTCATGGTGGTCCTGCTCGTACTCGGCCCTGTGCTGCTGCCCGAGCACCGTGACGAGAAGGCGGGCAAGCTCGATCTGGGCAGCGCCGGGCTGTCCCTGGTCGCCGTACTGTCCGTGGTCTACGGCCTCAAGCTGGTCGCCGAGGACGGCTTCGGGTTGCCGCCGGTCACCTTCATGGCGTTGGGTCTGGCCGTCGGGGTCGCCTTCGTCCATCGGCAGCGGACGCACGCCGATCCGCTGCTCGACCTCAAGCTGTTCCGTGAGCGCACCTTCAGCGCCTCGGTGGTCCTGCTCACCCTGGGCATCCTGGTGATGGCCGGCTCGCAGCTCTTCACACTGCAGTACCTCCAACTCGTGCATGGACTCTCCCCGCTGGTCGCTGGCCTCTGGTCGCTGCCCAACGCGGCTGGTCTGATGGCCGGTGCCATGGCGGCCCCGGCCCTCGCCGCGAAAATCCGTTCAAGCTTCGTCATCGCGGGCGGCCTGGTCGTCGCGGCCATCGGACTGGGAATGCTCACGCTGGTCAACGCGACAGCGGGGCTGGGCATCCTGGTGACAGCGTCGGCGATCATGGGTGCGGGTCTGGGGCCGATGGCAGCCCTCAGTACCGATCTGATCGTCGGCGCGGCTCCGCCCGAGCGTGCCGGTGCGGCCTCGGCCATCTCCGAGACGGGCACCGAGCTGGGCGCCGGTCTGGGCATCGCGGTACTCGGCAGCATCGGCTTCGGCGTCTACCGCAGCCAGATCGGGGACACCATGCCGGCCGGCGTCGACTCCGAAGCGGCGCACGAGTCGCTCGGTGGCGCGGTGGCAGTGGCCCAGGAACTTCCCGGGAGGGCCGGTGACGAACTACTCATCGTCGCCCGTGAGGCGTTCACCCACGGGCTGCATGTCACGGCCGTCATCGGCGCCGGCGTCGCGCTCGTGCTGGCGCTGCTGGCAGCGGTGCTGCTGCGCGGCGTCAAGCCGGGCGTCAGCGGTCACGACGAGGCGGCGGAGGGCGCCCCGGGGGCCGGGACGCCCCCGGACGGCACGGCCACGACGGAGACTGCGGCGAACGCCGAAGCGGTGAAGACAGGGACCGCGCTCGGAAGCAACCTCTGACCCCCCGGACCGGCTCATCGGCTTCTGATCGCGGATTACGGCCGGCGGCCGGCCGGGCGCGCGCAGAACGCTGGACTACTTGCGAGGTGCACTGAGGAGTCGGTCACGCTCGCGAGTCTCAAGGCCGAACACATCGATCAGTTGCCGCGTGGACAGCAGGCCGTGCCGTTGCAGCGATGGCCAAGCGGTCGCCGACATCGTGTGGAAGACCTGCGGATGGCGCGCGATCAGTTCCTCGACGTCCATGCCGGCCATGATGCCGAACGTCCATCAGCACGGGCCATCAGCGTTCCGGTCGACCACCCCCATCACCCGGTCGACGGGTGGTCTGCGGCGCTGGTGGTCTGCGGCGCTGCCTGGCACCGGAGCTCCAGTAGCCGCCGCCCTGCCCGCGTGGGCCGTCCGGGTTCTCCGAGGTGCGACCGCCCAGCAACCCGTTGTTACACGCCTCGGTGATGGTGCCGGCGTAGGCCGCGAGCACCGCGCGGCCCCAAGGCACCGGTACGCGGGCGGCACGCTCGCCGCCCGCGTACCGGACCGGGTCAGTTGCCGCCGATCACCACGACGGCGTCCGTGGCCGCCTCGACGCGGTGGATGGGCGTGAAGTCCGCCCGGCTCGAACTGTCGCTACAGGTGATGATGCCCTCGGCGGTGAGGTCGTTCGTCGCCGAGGTGGCGGTGTTCCACCGCGTGACCGGCCCGCCCGAGTCGCCGCCGAGCACCGGACCGTCGCTCGGGTGCCCGGTGACCGTGTCGACGACAACCGTCGGCGTGCCGTTGCAGTCGGTGTTGTTGGTGTCCCGGACCAAGCCGTACACCAGACCACCGTTGGCACCGGACAGGTAGACCGCCGACCCGATGGCGGGCCATCCGGTCAACTTCGCCGTCACCGGGTGCGACGTGCTGGTGTCCCGTCCACCGAACCAGGAGTGCCGGCTGAAGTAAGCGCCGTTCTCCCCCGCCAGCATGGCGACGTCCGTGCCCAGGCTGTAGTAGTTCGAGCTGACCCGCAGGTTCCAGCCGCCGTGCCAGAAGTTGCGCTGGTTCGGGCCGCAGTGTCCGGCGGTGGTCACCCAGTTGCTGTTGGTCCCGCCGCGGGTCATCCGGAATCCGGTCGTGCACGACGCGTCCGCGGTACGGGCGTTTCCGGGAACGCTGTTGAACAGTGCCAGCCCACCGTAGTAGGGGACGCTGTCGACCCGGCGGCTCGCCTCGACGGTTCCGGTCTTCGATAGGGACACCCTCGGCGTCAGGGAGGTGGCCTTGACCGCCGCCGCGACGAGGGCCTCGGCGTCGCCGGAGGCGTCGATGACGATCTGCGGTGTCAAGCGGTCCAGCCATACCTGCTGCACGCTCCCGGCGCTGCCGCCGGCCCAGGCCCGGGAACTCTTCAACGCCTTCGTGGCGGTCTCCAGCCGCTGCATTGACACCGTCGTGGTCTCGAACCGGACCGGCACCTCGCCCGCCTGTCGCGAGCGTGCCGCCACCTCGGACCGCAGTCGCGCGCCGTCGGCGTTCGCCACCTGCCGGACAACCAGTTGCCCGGTCTTCTCGTCGAAGTACGTGCCGCCCGAGCCCTCCGGACTTCCGGCGGCAATGGCTTCCAGGTGGTGGAACTGCCGGTTCATCGCGTCGACGTCGACGGCCGGGGCGAAACCGGCGAGCGACGGTTGTGCGGCCGCTCGGTCCGAGGACACCTCTGCGTGGGCTGCGGACGTCGTGCCCGCGACCGCTACGAGTACACAACTCACAAACACCATGCGTCTACGCACGGAACCTCCTGTTGGGGGATGGGCTCGATGCCGCTACCTTCGCGCGGGATGCCCGCAGTCCGCTTGCAATCCGCCTGCAGTCCGCCTACCGCCGGATCGCGGTGGCCCCACCTCGGCCTGCGGAACGCACGAATGCGGCCCCTCCCGTGGAGGTCCCGCATCCTTTCCATGTCCTTCTTTGACGGCCGGTCGGGCGACCGGGACCGGCGACGGTCAGAAGATGTTCATGGCGATGCCGTTCGTCAATGAGGTCGTGCTCTGGACCCCGTCGATCTTGATCGGATTGCCGGAGACGTGTTTCACGAAGATCCGCATGATGAAGGTCCGGGTTCCGCAGGTCGGGTCGATCGGCACGCCGGTGAGGGCGAAGTTCGCGACGTAGTGGTGGGCGTCGTCGCGAATCGTCTTGCGCGAGGTTGCGGTGCTCGTCGTGCGGCAGGTGTGGGCGGTCGGGTCGAGTTGGATGAACTCGAAACGTACGTCGACCACCGCATTCGTCCCGCGCGGCTGCTCGTACGCGTCGATGGCGCTCTTGCATGACGCGGTGCCCGTGTAGCAGGTCGTCAGTTCCAGGGTCGCCAGCGCCTGAGCCGAGGTCGCATTGGCGGCGGCGTTCCATTTGTGCACGGGGGTGCCGTCGTCGTAGAACACCCAGGCCGTAGACGTACCGGCGCCGACGTAGGTGCAGGTGCTCGACGTACCGGTGCTGCTGCACGCCGGGTTCTGCCACCACCGCGCACCCACCTGGTTGGTGTCGCTCACCTCCAGCCAGGTGTCTGTCGCGACGGCGGTCAGGTAGTAGCCGTCGAGCGAGGTGGAGGCCGTGTACCCGTACATGCCGCAGGTGTAGGTGCCTGCCGATGGCGCGGTGAAGAGCAGGTCGGCGTAGATCGGCAGGTGCCCAGGCTTGGCGTAATAGGTGGTGTCCGAGCCCTCGTGGTTCCGCGAGGACGTTGATGTGGTGCCGACGACTGCGCCGGCTGGGTTCACACACTTCAGGGTGTTGTTCATCGACACGATCTGCTGCACGCTACTGGTCGCCTGGAGGCGTCCGCGTATGTGCCGGGATTCACCGGCTGCGAGGGTGACCGTCCTGCTCACCAGACGCTCCTCGACCCGCGAGTGGAAACTGTTCGCGCTGGTCAGCGTCACCCGGGTCACGGGCCCGTCGTCGGCATGCGCAACTGTCGCCGCGGACATGACGACTGACAGAACGGTCAAGACCAGGCTGAGGATCTTCCGCACGTATCGGCTCCTGCCAGTTGATGGGCGAGTCTGGCCACTGTCACGTGACGCGCTTGCAAAACCCATGCACTCGTCCACCTCGGCTCGCAAATCGACCTGAACCAGGGAGGACGGGCGACAGCGCAGCCGTGACGTAGTGAGCATCCCGACCCCTCTGAAGCGCTCCCCCGTCCCGAAGGTGCGCGGCCGAGCGGGAGAGGGATTCAAGGAAGGCCTGAAGCTCCATTGAGCTCTTCCAGGGTCCCGCGCAAGGAGCTCGTCATCTATCTGTCTGTCCACGGTGTCGGTCCACGCGGACATCAGGGTGACCATAGCGGGCAACCCGATGGGCCAGGTCGGGCCGAGACCTTGTTGAGAGCACCCAGCACCCAGCACCCAGCACCCAGCACCCAGCACCCAGCACCCAGCACCCAGCAGGCTGACAGCGCCGGAGCCTTCGCCAACCTGCCAGGCGCTACCGGTTAGGACGTAATGTATTCGATGCCAGGACTTGTTTAGGTCGAGTTCGGGGTCGGACGTTAGCGCTTGGACGTTGCGGGGGCGTTGGATCGCGCCTCCACCTCGCCAGCAGACAACCGACATCCAACTAGCACATGCTCAAGTCTCGGCCTTCCGCCAACGCGCGGAGTTCGGGTCTGATTATTGCGGCAGGCTATCGCCCGCTGACGACCACGGTCTGGCCGGATTCTGCTGCGTGTTCGGCATCGTCTGATCCTACGGCGACTGCGGACTGCGGTTTCTTGCCTGCGACGACGAGCTATTCCCGCTGTCGACGTCGCTGCGCCTCGCACCGGCCGACGTGTGTGCAGATGGTGGCAGCAACGGCAGCTGCACTGCTGTATCGGTGATTGCAGCCTCAATGCGCAGCCCGATCCCGGCCAGGACAAGGAGGCCCGCAATGACATACGTTTCGGCCTGCCCGGAGTCGCTCGCCATCGTGAGCACACAGGCCAGGAAACCTCCAGCTATTGCCATGGTTCCAAGTACACGCTTGCTGGCAGCTCGCCGAGATCGAAGGTCCACAGGGCGACCGTACCCGGAGACTTCGCTTCGAGGCGAGCTCAATTCGAAGCGGTCGGAGTGCCCTTGCGTGCCAGATGCAGCGTGCGCTATCACCTGCTGGCGCCGACTCCGCCACTCAATGAGTTAGGAGCTCTCAATGATGTTGGCCGTGTCCGGTCGACGTGAGGACCGTTCTACCTGAACGTCGGGTGACACCAGCAGCCCTGCCCGGCTACTCCTTCACCGACTTACGAAATGCCCCATCTAGCCTCGCCCGGATCTCGGCGAGGGCGTGCGATGCGCGGGCCTCGACGAGCCGGTACCCGGCCCGGTGAGCGAGGTCGATGGCGAGCGTGGCTCGGGCCTGGGCTTCGTCGAGGACGTCGAGGTTCAGAAGCGCCATGGCCGAGCCGCGCAACGCGTCAGCCTCACACCAGCGGAAGCTGGTCGAGCGCGCCACCTGCAGGGCACGGTTGTGATGGTCTGCGGCTTCGGCGGGCAGGCCCAACCGCAGACAGACATCACCGAGGGCGTTGAGCGCCCACGCTTCGGTACCGCGGTCACTGATCTTCCTGGTCAGTTCGACTGCCGACCGGGCGTCGTCGAGGGTTTGCTCCGATGGGCCGCTCTGGCAGTGCAGCAGCGCACGGCCGGACAGCGCGGTCGCTTCGCCGTAGTGATACCCGAGTTCACGGTTGGCGGCCAGCGCCCGGGCGTAGAACTCCTCGGCCGTGTCCGGGTTGCCGAGGTCACGGTGCACGTTCCCTAGATCCACGAGCAGGACGGCGACGCTGAAGCGGGCGCCCTGCTGTTCCCCCAGTTCCAGTGCCCGGCCGAAGTGCTCCAGCGCTTGGTCCAGCAGGCCCAACTGCCAATAGGCGAAGCCGAGATTCGCCAGTGTCATGGCGCTCCCGGCGCCATTCCCCAACGTGTGTTGAAGGTCCAGTGATTCCAGCCCGCAGTCGATCGACACGTGGGGGTTACCGAGGCGCTGGTGCACCGCACTGAGATTGTTCAGCACGGCGGCGCGGCCTTCGTGCCAGCCGTCGGCTGCGTTCCGCCGTAGTGCACTGTCGAGATGGTCTTGTGCCTCGACGTAGTGGCCCAGGTTGACGTAGGCGAGCGCGATGCTCTGGTGCATCGCAGCTTGCGCCCGTTCGTCGCCCTCGCCGTGCGCGGCTTCCAGCCCCAACGAGGCCATCTCCACCCATTCCGTCCGGTGACCGCGCTGGTGGAAATAGGCGCGGAGGGCGTCGGCGATGTGCCATGCCAGCGGTCGTGGACCTCGCGCCGCTGCCTGACCGACCGCGGCGGCGAGAGTCGGCCACTCGGCGTCGAGCCAGGCGAGCGCACTGTTGTTGTCCGGGAAGCTGATCCCGTTCTCCACCTTCCTCGGCAGCCGCAGAAAGTGAGGAATGAGCTGCCTGCTCGCCGCGTCAGCCGTGTGCAGGTAATGGTCCAGGACGAGTCCGCGAGCGTGTTCGAGCTCGACAGCGGTGTCTTCTACCAGCGCCCGGCCGACCGCATACCTTCGGAGCAGGTCGTGGAGCCGGAAGCGCCCGCGTGTGTATTGCTCGATCAGGTGTGCCGCGGCCAATGCCTTTATCAGTCGGTCAGTCCGAGCCGGGGGCAGCCCGGCCGCCACACTCGCTGGCAGCGCAGTGAACGTCGGTCCCGGCAGCAGCCCGAGGCGACGGAAGAGCAGGCGATGGTCCGCCGGAAGCGCCCAGTAGGACGAGGCGAACGCTCTCGTGACAGCACTTTCCTCGGCGCCGTCCACGGTGAACCCGGCCAACCGGTCGCCCTCGGAGAGTTCCTGCACCAACCCGGTGATCTCCGCCTTCGGGACGGCGACGATGTTGGCCACCGCGATCCGCAGTGCGAGCGGCAGGTGACCGCAGAGATCCGCCAGCTTCCCGGCTGCGGCTGCTTCGGTGGCGACCTGGTCGACGCCGAGCGCGGCCTCCAGCAGCCGGCGAGAGCCGGCGGCGGTGAGCACGGAAAGCGACAGTGTCTGCGCGCCGGTGCGGGCGATCAGCTCTCCGAGCCGCTGCCTACTGGTGAGGATGACCGTGCCCGCCGACGGGATCAGCGCGTTCACCTGGGCGGCGTCGCGCACGTTGTCCAGCACCAGCAGGACGCGTTCGCCGGCCAGCAGTGAGCGGAACAGGGCGGCCCGGCCCGCCGCATCCGCCGGGATCAGCCGGTGATCGACACCGAGGCCGCTGAGCAACTGGAGGAGTCCGGCGGACTCGCTGAGCGGGTCGTGCTCGGCGTCGAAGCCACGGAGGTCGAGGTAGAGCTGCCCACCCGGGAACCTCTCCCGGTGGCGGTGGGCCCAGTGGAGGGCGAGCGCCGTCTTGCCGACGCCGGCGGTGCCACTGATCACCCAGATATTCAGGCCCGACGCGGACTCCAAACCGGTGTCGAGCCGGGTGAGTTCTTCTGCGCGTCCGGCGAATCCGCAGGCGGCGGGCGGTAACTGCGCCGGTCGTACCGGCTCGGGTGGTGATGTGTCCATGGGTCTCGCGGCCGGATCCAGAGCCGGGTCCGCGCGCAGGATCGCGGATTCCAACCGCACCAGTTTGGGTGCCGGATCGAGGCCGAGGTCGCCGGCCAGTCGCTTCCGCAGCGTGCGATAGACGTCGAGCGCGGCGGCGGTGCGGCCGTCGCGGTGCAGGGCCAGCATGAGTTGGCCCACGAGCCGCTGCCGCAGCGGGTGGTCGGTGACGAGCCGTGTGAGCTCGGCGAGCAGCCGCCGGCCGTCGCCCAGCCGCAGTTGGGCGTCCAGGCGGTCTTCCAGGGCGGTCCATCGGGCTTCATCGAGGTGACCGCACAGGCGTTCGGCGACTTCGGTGGACGCCACGCCTGCGAGTGCCTCGCCGTGCCAGAGGGCGAGCGCCTGGTCGAACAGCTCGACCGCCCGCTCGTCGTCCGACGAGCGGGCCGCGAGAATCAGGTCCGTGAACCGATGCGCGTCGATCACGAGCGGATCCACGTGTATGACGTAGCCTGCTCCCCGGCCGACGATGGCGGGCCCGTCGCCGACCTGCCGAAGCGCCGCACGTAGCCGGGATACGAGCGTCTGGATCGAGGCTCGTGCGGACGCCGGCACATCCTCGCCCCAGACGAGGTCGACCAGCCGGTCCAGCGGCACCATTCGGTTGGGTTCCAGCAGCAGGACCGCGAGCACCAGACGCTGTTTGCGCGAACCGAGATCGACCTGTTTCCCGCCCGCCCATGCCTCGACTGTGCCCAGGATCCGAAACTCCACGATCCTAACCCCCCGATTGTTCGCCGTTATGCCCCAATCGATGGGATCGACCTGGCATTGAACGCGCTTCAGGTTGCGATCCGGCGCAGGCACTCCAACGTCCCACCCGCCGAATACGAAGCGTTACGCGCGATGACCAATCCCGCGCCGTCGTCGCGTGTTCGATCATGCGCTTTGGACGGTGAAGGCCAGCGTCGCCGAGCAGATGACCAACATGGCCGTCGCGTTCAGGAACAGGTTGCGGCCGAAATCGCTGGCGCGGACGTGCGCCGAGACCGCCACCGCGAAGTAGCAGACCAGCGCCGCAGACACGAGCACCGCCAATGGCGGAACCCAGATCCCGACGATGAGCCCAGCCGCTGCGGCAGCCTTGAGCGGGGGGAGGAACTTCCAGAAGCGTTCGGGAAACCGGACGTCGATCAAACATTTCCGAATGAAGGCGACCGGCTTTACGCATAGCACCGCATCGCAGAGCTGGATCACTGCCAACAAGGCCAGCGGCCACCAGGGTTGCACCATCTCGAAGGGCTCCTCAGGTGAATGAGTCACGATAAACCACACTGGATATGGATGGAGCATCACCATGTCGGCGAACGGTGGCCCGCCATCGTCTACGACCCATTCCCGACTTCTGCTGCCGTGCCAGTCAGCCACCCTGCCTCAGCGGAAAGGCTCAGCCCTCCTCCGTGTCTTGGCCTTCTCACGTGCCCGGCTATCGTCGGGGTGCGGCAGCGGGGGGCCCGCGCCGAGGACGTGCTTGGCCACCGCGTCGGCGCTGGGGGTGTGCGCGCGCCAGTGGAGGTAGCCGTCCGGGCGAATGAGCAACGCTGTGCCGGGCTTTGCTCGGTAGGCCCGACGAAACGTCCCGTCGCGGTCGATGACCACCCGGCCGGAGAACGACGTCGACCGCGCGGGCGTGATCAAACAGGTGCGCACCTCGTCGGGAAGAGCATCACAGTCGAGGCGGCCGGCGGAGGCGTCGCCGACGAGGAGCAGCGTCCATTGTGGCCCGCGGAGCAGGTCGAACAGCCGCAGCGGCTGCCCGGTTGCGGTATCGACGAGGTGGGCATCGGGGGCCCGATCGCCGGGTCGGACGCGGCCGCCGGACAACTCGTCGTCTGCCAGGGGCCCGTCGTGGTAGCCGATGTCGATCTGGGACACACGAGCGGTGAGCCTGCGGTTGATCGAGGGTCGGCTGAGTAGCGGCAGGAGCAATCGTTGCACGGCGAACCGGACGAGTGGGTTGCGGTTGGTGACCACGTCGAGGATGTTGGTGCTTTGCGCCAACGCACGACGGGCGACGGGAAGGCGTTCGGCCGGGTAGGTGTCGAGCAGGGTGTCGTCGTGGCCGTTGAGGCAGGCCGCCAGCTTCCATCCCAGGTTGTAGGCGTCCTGGATGCCGGTGTTCATTCCCTGCCCTCCGGTGGGCGGGTGCACGTGCGCGGCGTCGCCGGCGAGCAGGACTCGGCCGCGGCGGTAGTCCTCGACCATGCGGACGTTGACCCGGAAGTTCGACAACCAGGTCGCGTCGGACAGGCGGACCTGCGGGTGGCCGGTGCGTTCGTCCCATAGCCGCTGGAGGGCCTCCAGGGTGGGCTCGAGGTCGTCGCCGACAGTGATGCTCGCGCCGATCTGCCACTGCCCGGTTCCGGGCAGGCCAGCCAGACCGAGGAACGATCCGTCCGTGCCGAGCCATGCGTGTGAGCGAACGGCTCCGTCGACTTCGGGGTGCCAACCGGGAACTGTGATGTCACCGAGCAGGTAGCGCTGCGTCTCGTCCGACGATCCGGCGAACTCGAGGTCGAGTGTGCGGCGCACGATGCTGTGCGCGCCGTCGCAGCCGACGAGGTAGCGGACGATCAGATCCTCCCGGCCGCCGTCGGGTGTGGTAACCACGGCGCGCACCGCCTCGTTACCAGCGGTGAACGACTCAAGGCGGGTGTTGAACCGAATCGCGGAACCGAGTTCGTGCAGCCGCCGTGCGAGCAGCGCGGTGGTGCGCCACTGAGGAATCATCACGATGTTCGGGTACGGCAGATCCGCGCGCGGCTCGGTGAGGCCGGCGGGTATCCGCGCAAGGCGCCGGCCATCGCGGTACAGGGTGATGTCCTGGCGCGACTGGCCGTGTGCCAGAACCGCGTCGACAACACCGAGATCGTCAAGCACCTCCAGGCTTCGAGGTTGCAGGCCCTTGCCTCGGGACTGACGAGGCAGTGCGGGCGCGGCCTCGATCAGCACCGCACGAACTCCACGGCGGGCCAAATCGACAGCGAGGGTGAGCCCGGTCGGGCCGGCCCCGACGATCAACACATCGACGGCGGGCATCTGTCTCCTCCTTCTAGGCGATGAACCCCGGTAGCAGTCACGATGCCCGGCGCGAGCGCAACAGCGACGGCAATCACGGGGCCCGTCCGCAGGCGGGGGCGCCCGAACGGGACCTCAGACATGTGGAATCAGGTCTGGCAGCAGGTCGAACACCGCACGTCGACTGGCAGCGTCGAGCGGTGGGCGGATGGCGTTCGCTCCGACCAGGAGAAGATGCGGCAGCAGGGCGGCGGCATGCGCCCGGGTCGGGTCAGGCACAACGCGGTTCCAGAGGGTCTCAAGGAAGGTGAGCCGTGCACTGTCGACGCGTTCGACCACGCCACGTGCACCGTCGTTCCCAATCGCCCACGCCCGCAGCGCCCGATCCAGCTCGGCGTGGAACAGCTCGTCGAGCCGCGAGGGAAGGGCCCGCAGGGCGTCGACCGGATCGACGGTCGCGAGCTCGACTGACAGCCCATCCAACAGGGTGACCTGTCCATGCTCGATATGAGTCAGCAACGCCGCGTGGTAGTCGGCGGCCCCCGTGAAGTGGTGATGGAACGACCCCTTCGTCAGGCCGAGGCGGGCAGCCAGACGGTCGATCCGCAGACCCGCCGGTCCCTCGTCGGTCAATACCACGACGCCCTCGCCGAGCCAGAGATCACGTGTTCCCATCAATCGAGCATACCATACGGTATGGTATGCAGCCTCGAGTGGACTGAGCATCACGCACCGAGGCCGCCGGGAGGGACACGGTGCCGCGCTCGTAGGGGGTGATGTCGATGCTCGTGACGAGGCCGTCGTGGACGCCGATCCGGATCAATGCGAACGGGTGCCCACCAGGGGCGATCACCGCTCCCGGGCGACCCTCAACGAGGACCGGGGCGGCGGCGGCGATGCGGTCCACGAACGCCCTGGTCTCCTTCGCGACCGCCCAGGCGCCCCGGACGACAGGCGCGGTGCCGTTCGCGAGGAATCCGAGGTCGGCCGTGCGGACGACGTCAGGCGCCAGGAGCGTGACGAGCCGCGCGATGTCACCGCCACGCGCCGCGGCGAGGAACGCGTCGATGATCTCCATCTCGTGGGCGGACCCCGGCAGGTCCGCCGCACGAGCGTCCCTGAGCCGGATCCGCGCTCGACTCGCGAGCTTCTTCGCCGCGGCCACCGTCGTGTCGAGCACGGGCCCGATCTCGTCGAACGGCACGGCGAAGAGGTCATGCAGCACGTAGGCCACCCGCTGCGGGGGAGACAGTTCGTCGAGCACGACCAGCAGCGCCCGGGAGACGTCCTCACGACGGACGAACGCCTCGTCGGCCGCGAGCTGCTCGCCGGGGATGTCGTCAGCCGCGAGCGGGACCTCGCGCCGGCGATGGCGGGCGCGAAGCTGGTCGAGGCACAGGCGTGCCGTCACCGTGGTGAGCCAGCCCTCGGGGTTGAGCAGTTGCGCCGGGTCGGCCGACCGCGCGCGCAACCAGGCGGCCTGCACCACGTCTTCGGCATCGTTGTGCGAACCGACGATGCGATAGGCCAACGACATCAGTCGGGCCCTCGAAGCCTCGAAGTGTTCGACGAGTTCCACGTCTGGTCACCTTTCCTACGTGCCGGGCGTCAGAAGGGGCGAGAGACCACAGCCTGATGAACCCGCGCACGTGGAGGCACCCATGAGTTTACCGACTGCTCGATCGCGCTGGCGCGCGTCATGATCGCCGTACTGGAGGGCGTCCTGGTCGTCGCGACCATCCTTTGCGCCCTCGCCAACGCCATCGAGGTGACCGCCAAGGTGATCAGGGCCGACTTCGTGATGCGCAACTGCGCCGAGGTCGGGCTGTCCGCGCGGTGGATCCCCTACCTCGCGCTGGTCGAGGGTGCCGGCGTCGTCGGTCTGTTGCTCGGCCTTCTCGGCGTACGTCCCTTCGGATTGGCCGCAGCCGTCGGCCTCGTCCTGTTCTTCGTGGGCGCGATCCTGGCTCATGCCCGCGCGCGGGTGTTCCACAACATCGCGTTTCCCTCCGTTTTTCTCGTCCTCGCCGTCGCCGCCGTGGGGCATTTCGCGTCGACGAGCGCCTGATCGATCGCCGATCGGCCTCTGCGGTGCAAGGGCTGAGGGTCCGTGTGCCGGGGCCGCCGATCCGTACCGCCGAAGGAGATGAGGCGGCTGCGCACCCCTGCACGCGCCCGAAAGGGCGGAGTTCACGCCGATCCCGCGACCCCGACCACCCGGCCGGCGATCCGTCCACGGCCGGAGCTTGTCGGGATGGCGTACCCCCAGATGCGCGCTTGATCCGATCGCCGACGACCTCGAACGCGTACACCGATGACGCCGCCGAACAGACGGTCCACAGTGGCGTTCACGGGATCTGTTTCTCGCCGTTGCCGGATTGGACGAGTCGGAAGAAGAGCCGGGCGGCGCTCCGCTGCGCTGCCCGTTGCAGGCGCGCGGCCACCCGATGGTCGGGGTCTGGCGTGCCACCGGTGGCCAGGCGCGGGAAGAGGGCTTCGGCGTTGGTGCGGTTGACCGCTCGCAGTTGCCCGAGTTCGAGGCAGGTGTCGATTCCGTTGGCGAAGTACTGCCCGGCCGGGATGGGCGCGAAGGGCCAGTCACTGCCGAAAAGCACATGCCCGGGTCGGGCGAAGGCAAGCAGGGTGGGCAGGGCGGCCGGGCTCGAGGACAGAGCGGTGTCGAAGTAGAAGGCGCGGAAGTCGTCCAGGATGTCCAGCGGGCTGCGTGCGGTGTCGGCGGCGATGGCCAGGGCCATGCGGTGCGAGGCGTAGGGCAGAAAGCCTCCGGCGTGGCTGAGGACGAACCGGATTCTGGGGTATCGCCGGAGGACGCCGGTTCGGACGAGGAGGTAGGCCGCTCGGGTGGTGTCGAGCAGGAAGTCGGCGGCGAACGGTGGGATGCCGTCGATGGCTGGTCCGGGCAGGTCAGCGGGGTGGACGAAGACGACGGCGGCGCGCTCGTCCAGGGTCTGCCACAGCGCGTCCTGGTCGGGGCCACCAAGGTAGTCGCCGTTGCTGTTGGCGAGCAGAGTGACGCCGTCGGCGCGGAGTTCGTCGAGGACGCGACGGGCCTCGGTGGTGGCGGCCGTGACGTGGGGCATCGGCAGGGTGGCGAAGTACCCGAATCGGGTTGGATGCTCGGCGGCCAGCCCTGCCGCGTAGTCGTTGAGCTGCCGCGCAAGGTCGCCGGCTTCGGTCGGGCTGGTGAGGAAGCTGGTGCCGGGGGTCGAGACGGAGAGCAGGGCCACGGCGGTGCCGAGCAGTTCCATCTGGTCCAATGCGGACTCGGGTGTCCAGGTGGGCAGCGCCCGACCGCCGGCCGCCGCAATGCCAGCCTCAGCGAGCAGGGCGCGGTAGAAGGGCGGCAGGATGTGCTGATGGACGTCGATCCTGGTTGACTGGCCGGTCATGCTGTGGTTCCTCTCGACGCGCCAGACATTGCTGCTGCGGGACGGCCGTGAACTCCATCCCCCACCACCGCTGACCGCAGCTACGGCTTGGTGTGGTCGTGGGAAGCCCCTGGGGCCATCCGGAGGGCCGCCTCGTAGACCAGCCGCGCGTGCAGCTCGAACATCGCCGTGAGATCGACGGCATCGCCGTGGATCTCACGCTGCAGGAACAGTCCGTCGGCCCCGGCCAGGGCGTACGTCACGACGGTCCGCACGTCCGCCGGATCGAGGTCCGGCAGCAGTGTTTCGATCACCTCGGTGAACTTCTGTCGGGCGACCTCGCGGACCTGGAGAAACACGGCCCGCCCGCGGGGCTCCTCGGGCCGCCGCTCCAAGGCGAGCATGAGGCCCAGGCGCAGGAAGTCGGGGGCGGCGACGAGCGACGCGGCCACCGCCGCGCCGACGGCGACGACTCGCTGCAGCGGCGTACCGGTTTCCTCGCCGGGCAGGTCGACGGCCGCCAGCCAGGTTTCGAAGCTGCGCTCGATCACTGCGGCGAGCAGGTCGTCCTTGTCCTTGAAATGCCAGTAGATCGAGCTCGCGGGCAACCCGCAGCGCGCACTCACCGCCGCGATCGAGGTCCCCTCATACCCGCGTTCACTCGCGATCTGCACGGCGGCGTCGAGGATGCGTTGCCGCGACTCCACGCCGTTGGCGCGCTTCCTGCGCGTGGGCCGTGTCCCTGTCATTCCGCACACCTCTCGCCTCGCCGCGACCTTGACGATGCCGCCGCTACAAATCTACCGTAGCGATCGTTCTAGTTGTAGTGAGCACTACAGGACGCGCCGGCAATTTCCACCCCGGACAGTCCCGCCACGGGAGGTGGTCGTGCCGCGCCACTACCGGGTCCACTCGCAACCAACCGCATCGACCGAGAACGAGGATCATGACCAAGCTCCGTCATTTCCGATGGCAGGACGCCTCCCCCAGGTCTAGCCGAAGGCTGGCCCTGAGCGCCGTACTCACCCTGGCCATGGTCGGGTGCGAGGAACCGTCGAACAAGGACTCCGCGTCCCCGCCCGCTTCCAACACTGCGGCAGCCACCGGCAGCACCAGCACCGACGCGGCGTTGGCCGGAACCCGCAGTACCATGACCGAGAATCTCAAGGTCGAGGTCGTCGGCCTCAACCGCGTCAAGGGCAAACACCTCCTCGCCCGGATCCGCCTGTCCAACACCGGCACCGAGAAGCACCTGTCCTGGCCCGGCGAGATGGGCGACCACACCCGCCCGCTCGGCGAGATCAAATGGGCCTCCGGCATCGGCGTCCTCGACGCCCAGGCCCGGACCTGGCTCCTGCCCTACAAACCCGCCAACTCCCCCTGCCTGTGCAGCGCGGTGGACCGCGACGTCCCCAGCCGCTTCATTGACCCTGGTCAGTCGATCAGCGTCTTTGCGGTGCTGCCCGCACCGTCGGGCAACCCCGCGACAACAACAGTCGTCACCCCCGTGGGCCCACCGATGCTCGACGTGCCCATCAGCGACGACGCTCCGGCCGGCGATTTCCCCGACCCCGATGCCGAACCCGTCACCCCCGTCACCCGCCGCCTCATCCTCCCCTCCGAATCCCTGGACCAGTCCGAGGAAACCGCCGACGACGGCAAGGACCTACAGGTCAACCTCTCGGCCGACGTACTGTTCGCGGTGGACAAGGCCACCCTCACCCCCAAAGCCAGGTCGGTCATGGCCCGCACGGCGAAGCTCATCGACGCCTCGCCCGCCACGGTGGTGACGGTGGCGGGCCACGCCGACTCCTCCGGCACCGACGCCATCAACAACCCACTGTCGCTGCGCCGCGCCCAGGCCGTACAACACGCCCTGTCGGCCCTGCTGACCAGAGACGGGGTCCGCTTCCAGACCGAGGGGTACGGCTCACGCCGCCCGCTCTACAGCAACGACAGCGACGAGGGAAAACGCCGCAATCGCCGCGTCACGGTGACCTTCCCCAAACCGCAACCCGCCACCCAGAAACCAGCGGCCACCACCTCGCCCGGCGCCACCGGCCTGACCGGCACCACCAAAGCCGACGGCCAGCCCATCGCCTTGCAGGTCACCAGCCTGCGCCGACTGCCCGGCGGCCTCGGCCTGCTCACCTACACGATCACCAATCAGGGTTCGGCCGAGGCATGGTTCAGAAACCTCCACCACGCTCAGGACTGGGAGGCGTACAAATACCAGGCCGCAACGAACGTACGCATGACCGACGTCGCCGCCCGCCGCCAGTACCTGCCCGGCCGCCTCGAGGTCCCCACCGACGACGGCGTGGACTCCTACTGCGCATGCACAGCAGTCTCCGGCGTCCGCATCACCACCGAGAAGTTCGCACCAGGCCAGACCCGCGAGTTCTGGAACCTCTTCGCCCTACCGGACACCGCCGACACCCTCAACGTCAAGATCGGCCCGTTCCGCGACCTCAACGTCCCCATCCAGTAACGGCATCCCGCGCTGCCTGCCCACTTCAACGCATCAGGGCAGGCACCCTGTTGATCATCAGGACAGGCCCCGGATCGTCCTGCGCAGGCCAGTTCGTCCGTGCGCCACCACGCCACCTCCACGATGGCGACACCACTGCCGGGCCTTGCCCTCAGCGCACCGGGCCGGAGTGGCGCAGGCGGTACACCGTGCTGCGACTGATCGCCTCCTTGAAGCCGATGGCGGACCGGCCGGTGAGTACCGCACCGATCGGGGAGTCATCGGCTCGGGTGAACTGGGTGATCCCGTCCCGCCGACCGAGGCTGATGTTCTGCCAGACGTAACGGATCCGAAGCGGCCTCGGCGTCCGTCCGTTCAGAACGGCCGCGATCGCGTCCGCCGCGTACAGACCCATCGGAAGGCCGGTCTGGCAGGACATCCGGGTCTCGCCGCCGAGTGCGGGTGCCGCTGCGGCGTCACCGATCCCGTACACCTGCGGGTGCGACACCGATCGACAGGTCTCGTCAACGATCATCCGGCCACGGCCGTCGACGGCCAGACCGGCCCGGTCGGCCAGCGCGGACACCCGGAAACCGGCCGTCCAGACGACGACCTCCGCGTCGAGATCCCGCCCGTCGTCGAGGCGCAGGCCTGCCGCCGAGACCATGTCGACCCGCACACCCTGCTGGACGCCAATGCCCATCCTGTCGAACGCCCGGCCGAGGTGGCGCCGCGCGGGCGGAGACAGCCAACCACCAAGGTCGTCGCTCGTCACCAGTTCGATCCGTAGTCCCGGATATGCCTCGGCAAGCTCGGTGGCAGCCTCGATGCCGGTCAGGCCACCGCCGACGACGGCAACGACATCGCCGGCCGAGGCACCGAGCAGATGCGACCGTAACCGCTGCGCCTGAGCCGCCTCCGCGATCGTGAACGCGTGCTGCCGTACCCCCGGCACGCTGCCGACGTCCGCGCCACTGCCCAGCGCGTACACCAAGGTGTCGTAACCGGCCGTGTACGGCTCGGCGTCCATTCGGACGATGCTGGCGTCGACGTCGATGGCGGTGACCCGGGCCACGACGAGTTTCACGTCGGCACCGTCCAGCATGGTTCGCAGCGGCCGGTCTCGCAGGGTCTGCCCTGCGGCGAGCTGGTGCAACCGGATTCGTTCCACGAATCGGTCGGTGGCGTTGATCAGCGTCACCTCGACGTCGGTGCGGCGCAGCCGGCGGGCGGCGCGCCTGGCGGCGCCGAGGCCCGCGTACCCGGCGCCGAGTACCACCAGGCGGTGAGTCATGGTCATCTCCCTTCATATGCACTGGTTGACGGGTGACACGGCAGCTTCGTGACCGTCTTCCAGCGCAGGCGTGGTCTTCGACGGCACTGCGGGGTGCTGGGCGATCTACGAGCAGTGGCATCACCTAGCGCCCTGAACGGTTCCGACACGGGTGTCGTGCGCCCACGACAGGGCGAAGAAGCATCGCGCAACGTCGAGGCCTACTCGTCACCTGTCGATCCAGCCGAGCTCAACTGCCTGCTCACGCATGACGTCTTCCATCACGGGTAGCGTCAGGAACGAGACGGCATACAGAACAGCGATGAGTCCGATCGGGACGATCCAAGCGCGAGGACGGCTTGCCCGGGAGCGGGGGCGGATCTCCAACGACCCGAAGCCATCCGGTCCAGCGTCGGCAGGGCGGGCCCGACGGAGCCGCGTCTCCGGAAGCCGACGGTCGGCTGGCCTCAGCACCCACGAGGCGATCGCGCACGCACCGAACATCAGCGGCACCCCCCACGATTGAAGGCCGTCACCGACTGACAGGTGCGACGCCACAGCACCGGACCACAGGAAGAAGGCGCCCACGTACGCCCATTCCTTGAGCAGCGGGAGCCCGGGCGCGACGATCGCGACGGCTGCGCCGGCCTGCCACGCGCCGAGAATGTAGGCGAAGAAGTGCGGGTACCCCAGGTGGTGCAACTGCACTTCCACCCATTCGATCGTCAGCAGGTTCCACACCGATCCAGCAGCCAACTCGAGGGCGATTACAAACGTCGTGGCCCAGAAGGCGATGGGGCGGATCCGGCTCCAGTTCCAGCCGCTTCGTGTGACGGTAGCCGGCTTCTCGTCGGTCGCTTCCTGGGACTTTCTGGTCGCTTGAGTTCGCATCTCAGTCGCCTCGTCAAATCGGTCTGATGTGTCGGAAATTGCCGGATCGCGCAATGGAGGTAGACCGCCGGAGCCGGAAGCAGCTGTCCACGCTGGCGGTGCAATCGGTGCCGTCGGGACGGGCCAGGTTTCCGGTCAGTTGCGATCGTCAGGACGGAGGGAAGGGCCACTGTCGCACTGCGCTTTGGGCCGGCTGGGTGGCTGTTCGTCTCAGTGGTACGACAACAGGGCGCCTCGGAATGTGAGGCGACGCGCGAACCTCACAGTTCGGTGTGCTGTCTTGTCGAACCACGTGAGGGCAGACGCGACCAAGGGGAGTCGGCGACACCATGACCAGACCAACCGAGCCAGGACATGGCCGACCCGATCCGAGCCTGACCGCGGTCATGAACGAACGGCGTCAGCTGATCAATCTCGCCTACCGGCTCCTCGGCTCCCTGGCCGACGCCGAAGACGCCGTCCAGGAAACCTATGCCCGCTGGTACGCCATGTCCCACCAACAGCAGGAGGCGATCCGATCCCCCGGCGCCTGGTTGACCAAGGTCGCCAGCCGGATCTGCCTCAACCTGCTCTCCTCGGCGCGGGTCAGGCGGGAGACCTACGTGGGCGAATGGATCCCCGAGCCGCTACCCGAACCCACCGAGTGGATCAGCGGACGGTCCGACGCCACCACCATCGACCCGGCCGACCGCATCACCCTCGACGAGTCGATCAACATGGCCTTCCTCGTCGTACTCGAATCGATGACCCCGGCCGAGCGCGTCGCGTTCATCCTGCACGACGTCTTCCGCTACTCCTTCGCGGAAGTCGGCGACATCGTCGGTCGTACCCCTGCGGCGTGCCGCCAGTTGGCCTCCTCGGCCCGCCGACGCGTACGCGCAACACAGCCCCCCGTGACCTCGACAGCCCCACGCGCCGACATCGTCAGGGATTTCAAACAGGCCTGGGAAGCCAAGGACATCAACGCCCTCATCGGCCTCCTCGACCCCAACGCCACGGCAATCGCCGACGGCGGCGGCATTGTCGGCGCCGTGCTCCACCCGATCGAAGGCGCCGAACAGATCGTCCGCTCCCTGCTCCACCTCGAGGGCAGACTTCGAAACCTGACGATTCTGGAGCGTACGGTCAACGGCCAACCCGGCCTGATCGCCCAGCAGGACGGCGTCACCGTATCGGTGTACGCCTTCGACGTCGTAGGCGACCGGATCAAGCGCATCTGGGCGGTACGCCACCCCGACAAACTCCGGCCATGGACGGTGGGACGCCTGTAAGGGCTCCCCGCTTCGGCACGGCTTCGTCGACTGAGCACTGAGGAATCCCCATGTTGCGGAAAGTGATGACCTTGCCCAGTGGCAGGATTGCGAAATGGGCAATCGTGGCCATCTGGGTTGCCCTGATGGTGCCGGCCTTCCTGCTGGCCGCCAACCTGGGCGATGTTGAAAAGAACGACAGTTCGGCCTGGCTGCCCAGCAACGCGGAGGCGACAAGGGTCCTCGACCAGTCAAAGAAGTTCCAGCCCGCCGAGACCCTGCCCGCGATCGTGATCTATGACCGGCCCGAGGGCGTCACCTCTGCGGACATGGCCAAGGCCGAAGCTGACGCCGAAGCCTTCCAGGGCATCGAAAAGGTCGTGGGGCCGCCACAGGGGCCTTCGAAGTCCCAGGATGGCAAGGCCATCCTGACCGTGGTGCAGGTCGACGACGGCAGTGAGGGCTGGAACGGTGCCCACACGGTGGTCGGCGAATTGACCACGATAGGTCAACAGAGCGCCCACGGTCTCGGGTTCCACGTCACCGGGCCGGCCGGCTACGCATCCGACTCGATAACGGCCTTCAGTGGAGGAGGCGCCCTGGGGATGATCACGGCATTGGTAGTGGTGGTCATCCTGCTGTTCACCTACCGCAGTCCACTGCTGCCACTGCTGCCGCTCCTGACCGCGGGCGGCGCCCTGGTCACGGCAGAAGCGGTGATCTACCTGCTGGCAAAGAACGCCGGACTCGTCGTCAACACGCAGACCAGCCTCATCCTGACCGTACTGGTGTTCGGCGCCGCCACCGACTACGCGCTACTGCTCATCTCCCGGTACCGGGAGGAGTTGCGGCGACACGAGGACCGGCACGAGGCGATGGCGGAAGCCCTGTACCGCTCCAGTCCCGCGATCATCGCCAGCGCCGCGACCGTCGCTGTCAGCCTGCTGGTGCTGCTGCTGGCCACTCTCAACTCCACAAAAGGTCTCGGCCCGGCCTGTGCCATCGGTATCGTCGTCGGGCTACTTGCCATGCTCACCCTGATGCCGGCCCTCCTGGTCATCTGCGGCCGTTGGATCTTCTGGCCGGTGAAGCCGTCGTACGGCTCGGTCGGGACGGCCAAGGACAGCATCTGGACGCGGATCGGCACCGCCATCTCCCGCCGCCCGCGGATCGTGTGGGTCGCCACCTCGCTGGTCCTCGGCGTCATGGCGATCGGGATGACGGGGCTCAAGGCGGATGGGATCCCGAGCAAGGGTCAGTTCACCAACGAGCCGCAGGCGGTCGTCGGCGAGGAGATCCAGTCCAGGCACTTTCCGGCCGGGTCGGGTGACCCCATCTACGTCGTGGGCAAGGCCGCCTCGGCCGAGCAGGTCGTCACCGCACTGTCAGGCGTCCCAGGGATCGCCGACGTCGCGGCACCGGTGGTCAAGGATGGTGACGTCTTCGTTCTCGGGACGCTCGAGGACGCGCCCGGCAGCAAGGCCGCGATGCGCACCGTCGAGCAGGCCAGAGCCGCGGTCCACAAGGTCGAGGGTGCGGATGCGCGGGTCGGAGGCAGCACGGCGATCGCACTCGATACACAACAGTCGGCCGCCCGCGACGCCAAGGTGATCATCCCCGTCGTACTGATCGTGGTCTTCCTCATCCTCGCACTGCTGCTACGGGCGATCGTCGCACCGCTGCTGCTCATGGCGACGGTGGTGCTGTCGCTCGGAGCGTCCCTCGGCGTGAGCGCGCTGGTGTTCAATCACGTGTTCGACTTCGCCGGAGCAGACGCGAACTTCCCACTCCTAGTGTTCGTGTTCCTGGTCGCCCTCGGCATCGACTACAACATCTTTCTGGTCAGCCGGGTACGGGAGGAGGCACAGCTACACGGCACCCGACAGGGTGCCCGGGCTGGACTGTCCGCCACCGGCGGTGTGATCACCTCAGCGGGTCTGGTCCTGGCCGGTACCTTCGCGGCGCTGGGATCACTGCCCTTGGTGTTCGCGGCGCAACTGGGGTTCACTGTGGCGTTTGGCGTACTACTGGACACCATGATCGTCCGCTCGGTGCTGGTCACCGCACTAACAGCGGACGTTGATCGATGGATGTGGTGGCCCAGCAAACTCTTCACGCATCACGACGACCCCCAGCTGCCGGCAGGCACGCCGGAATCCGCTGTCCTGAAGGCCGGCCGGCGCGTACCGTCGCGCATTGGGCCGTAGACCACGCAGCCAACTTCGGCCGGCGGCGGGGCCAGCGATGAACGAACGACGCCGAACCCTTGGCCCTGCTGTGCGGCGGCGGCCGAAGGGCGCACGCTTCCGCACCGATATCAGGCAGGGACGCTCCTCCTCGACTGGTGCCTGGACAGGGGGGCAGCACCCGCCCCGCCCCCTGGGCAGCCCAGGTCTTCACGTATCTCCAGGAGCGGTAGGCCCGCCGCGTACCGCCGGAAGAAGCTGGCGGTCGGGGTGTCGGCTGTCGCGACGGCCTCCGGGGCGCCCGCCGCGACCACCGTGCCCCCATCCGGACCGGCTCCCGGCCCCAGGTCGATCACCCAGTCCGCGGACGCGGCGACGGGGATGTCGTGTTCGGCCACGACGACGGTGTTGCCCGAGTCCAGCAACACGTCGAGCGCGTCCACCACACGTTGAATGTCAGACGGGTGCAGGCCCGAGACGGGCTCGTCGAGAACGACGAGACCAGCCCTGCGGCTGGCAGCACCGCGTTGGATGGCGGACGCCAGCTTCAGCCGCTGCGCCTCGCCGCCGGACAACTCTGTGGCGCTCTGCCCGAGTTGGAGATAGCCGAGCCCGACCTGGTTCAGAGCTCCCAGGGTTTCTGCGAGCTGTCGGGGCTCGGAGAACTGCTCCACGGCCTCGGCGACGGTGAGCTCCAGCACCTGATCGATGGCCAATCCCCGGTACGTAACCTCCAACGCCTCCGGCTTGTAGCGCCGGCCCTCGCACCCGTCGCACACCACCCACACGTCCGGCAGGAAGTGCATGTCGACCAGTTTTCGGCCATAACCGGTGCAGGTTTCGCAGCGGCCACCGCCTGCGGTGTTGAAGCTGAACCAGGAGGCGTCGACCCCGCGCCCGCGCGCGATGTCGGTGTCGGCGAACAGCTTGCGGACGATGTCGAACGCCTTGCTGTACGTCGCCGGGTTGGATCGCGGCGTCCGTCCGAGCGGTTCCTGATCGACGACGGCGACCCAGCTGAACCCCTCGATGCCGGTCACCTCCCGCACCGCGTCGGTCGCCGTTCCGTCCAGGGCGGCCCCCACGCTCGCCCCGAGCGCGGCGAGGAGGCTGCTCTTGCCGCTGCCGCTCACTCCGGTCAGGCAGGTGAGCCGACCGGCGGGAAACCGCACCAGGCTCGCGGTCACGTTGTGCGCACGCAGGCCGTGCAGCTCCACCCAGTCGGTGTCGTCCCCGGCCGGGCGGCGGGTCCGGTGCAGCCGCGGCCCTTCGCCGGTCAGATAGCGCCCGGTCAGCGACGTGGGATGAGCGGCCACGTCGGCGGGAGGCCCGGACACGAGGATCTCACCGCCGAATCGGCCGGCGCCGGGCCCCATGTCGATCACCCAATCGGCTCGGGCGATCAGCTCCGGGTCGTGCTCGACGAGGAGTACGGTGTTGCCGGCCTCGCGCAGCTCCAGGGCGATGTCGAGCAGGTGTGCCTTGTCCGCCGGATGCAGCCCGGTGCCGGGCTCGTCCAGGACGAAGATGATGCCGCTCAGTTCGGTGCTGAGCTGCGCGGCGAGTCGGGTGCGCTGCAGCTCACCCCCGGACAGTGTCGCTGCGCTCCGGGACAGTTGGAGATGGGCCAGGCCGAGCCGGTCGAGGATTCCGAGCCTGCGGCCGAGGTCCTGCAGCAGCGGGTCGCCCACCTCACGCTGGCGGGCGTCCAGCTCATCCGCGACGCGTCTAGCCCAGTCGCGTACCTCCCGCACCTCCACCTCGAGCAGGTCGGGGTAGGTCAGTCCGCCGAGCTGCACGGACCGGGCTACCTGGTCGTATCCGCTGCCGCCGCAGGTGCCGCAGGGCTGTTTGCGCATGTACGGCAGGTAGCGCTGCTTGGCACTGGACGTCTGGGCGTTCACGAACACCCGCTCCACCTCGGCGAGCGCGCCCCGCAGCGGCTGGCTCGAGGTGTAGGTCACCAGGGCCGTCTCATTCTTGTTCGTCATGTCGACGGTCGCCTCGATCTTCTCGTCACCTGTGCCGTGGAGCACACAACGGCGGAACTCCTCGGGCAGCGACTGCCACGACCGGCCGAGGTCCACGCCCCGCTTCTCGGCAAGCGCCGGGACGAACACGTGTTCCCCCGACCGCCATTTCGCGTACCAGGGCGAGGCCCCCTCGAAGAGCGGAAGCTCCGGGTGGGTGATGACCAGGTCCTCCTGCGCCTGCCAGCGCCCGCCCACCCCGTGGCAGTCCGCACAGCTCCCTTCCGGCGTGTTGCGGTCGAAGTGAGCGGTCGTCAGATGCTCGTTTCCACTCTCCGCCATCGGGTCTGCGCCGATCCCTGGAAGGCGCGAGTAGAGCAGCCCCAGGTGCCCGTCGATGCCGGTGATCGTTGCGACGGTGGAACGGGGGTTACGGTTCAGCCGGCGTTGGTCGACCGCGAGCGTCGCGCCCAGGCCCAGAATGCGGTCGACCTTCGGCCGATTGCGCTGCGTTATGTACTGCCGTACGAACGGCGAAAGCCCCTCCAGATACCGCAGCTGGGCTTCGTTGTGCAGGGTGTCGATGGCCAGCGAGGTCTTGCCGCTGCCGCTCACTCCGGTGAAGGCGACGAGCTGTCCTTTGGGAATGCTGACGGACACGTCCCGCAGATTGTTGGTACGAGCCCCCACCACGTCGATGGTGTCGCGTCCCATCCTTGCGACGCCCGATCCGATTTCGGTCAACTTTCGTCCACCCTCTCGCCCATGAGGCAGGGGCATGGGCGTGCAGCCCCTGCCCCTGCCGAACAAACCGAACACGCGCTTCACCGCAGGTCGCCGTCCAGTGGGACCTGCGTGGATGCCTCACCGATCTCTCATGACATGGCTGGTCCCGATCCGGCCACTGCTGGAGGATCAGGGCTGGGACAGCGCAGTGAGCTTCGCGACGTCGGGCGCGTAGGCGGCCATCCAGTGCGGTTGCAGCCGGTAGTAGACGACGTCGTTGTCCCAGTCGAAGAGGTCCTCGCCGTAGAAGTCCTTGAGGTACGCGAGCAGGTCCGGCCAGTCCTCGGTCGGCTCGCCGTCGTGGGGGTTGAGGATCTCGGCCCTTCCGTGCGTGAACACGCCCAGGTCCTCACCGCGCATGTGCGCGGCGCTCACGGCGGGCCGCGCCGAGAGATGGCGCGCCTTGGCCGAGCCGAGCGCCGTGCCGAAGAGCCACTTGCCGTGCAGGAAATGCCCGTCGACACCGCTGATCCGCGGTTCTCCCTTCGCCGTCACGGTGGACAGGGCGAGGGTGCACATGCCACTGAGGACGTGGGTGAGCTGCTGCGCGGTCAAGGTGCGCTCGGTGCTGATGATCGAGCGGAGGTGCGAGGTGGAACGGGACAGGGAGGCATCAAGGAGGGCCTGAAGCTCTATGAGTTCTTCCGAAGTTTCGCGCACGAAGGTCCTTATCTGTTCGTATCTATCCGAGTTCCCGGGTTACGCCGCACCATCGGCGTCGACCAGCAACCCATGCTCGACCCAAAACCTGACACCTTGTGTCTTGATTTCTTCATCGGTTTCGCGCACACCACTTGAACGGAACACCCGGACTGACGACACTCGCAGGAAGCCCTGCCGGTCGGCCTACCCACGTCGGCAGACCCGAGGCCCCGACGACGGCTCGGCGAACCGAGACGCCGGCCGGCGCCAGCCATCCCGGGAGCAGCAACGCCTGACCACTCCGACCTCTACTGGGAGGTCACGCCGCACCGCACCGCCGCATCACCACAGGTCACAGCCATCGTCTATCTCCGGCGTCGGTGAGCACCTCGGGCGCGGAGACCACTTCGCCAACCTGCACCCAATCTGCTCCCAGTTGCAAGGCCAGGACAACCGGGCTCACACAGGACCGCCGGCCACCGACCGATCGTGAGCCGCCGGCCCAGTGCCTTGATTGGCACCAGCGCTGGCTCCCGCAGCCGCATCGGTCAATCGGGCAGCACGCCCGCGATCGCCGCGCCTTGTCAGCGGCATGAGAGTGCGCTTTGGGTCAGCCCTGTGGGCGCCGATCGCGTACCTTGCAGACATGCCAGTGGCATCCGCCGACGCGCTGCAAGCTGCGGTCGCTACCCCGCCACATCGTCGCCTCGCAACGATTGCGTTCTCCCTAGCGCTGGTCGCCGTAGGGCTGGTCGGCGGCTTCGGGGCGGCCAAGCTTGCCGACGATCCGCACACCGCCAAGCCGGAGCTGCTCGTCGGGACGGTCACCTGGTCGAACGACCAGACCAGGTCCATCGCCTTTGAGGAAGACGGGGCCCTACGGGGCCCTCTCGACGGCGACACGATCTACTCAGTAATCGCCGAAAGCTGGCAGGACGTGAGCGGGACACTGCACAACGACGGTACCTATCCAACCTGCCTGGCCGGCGAGAACGACGACCCCGTCTCAGAGGACCGGCACCGGGTCGAGCTTGAGGTCCTACACCGAGACACGGGCGGTCAGCCACAGCACATCGTCGTCCACGTCCACTGCCTCGATTGATGGCATGAGCCCGGGCCTGCGCTTCTGGCTCTACCTCGGCCACGAGACCGGCACAGAGTGATCGTTTAGTGACACGCCGAGCGACAGCAACTGAACCGCGCCGGATCTTGAAAAGACCTTGATTGGCCATCTGGTCAGGCTGGCGGATCATCTCGAAAGAGATGCCGTTTCACATCTGGTCCCCAGCGGGTTGCAACGAGTTCAGGACGAGGGCGGGTCGGCTTCGGGACCCAGCCGTGTTGTCTAGTGTCGGGCGCAGGGCTGTCCCAGTCGGCAACCAGCGAAAAAGGATCCGTATACCGGCCAGGCTCATCGTCACACAACTCCCGGACAACCATCGCGGGGAAGAAGCGCGTCTCCTGAGCCACACTGCAGTCATCCGTCCGCGACGCGACCACGACGCCACAGTCGTCGCAAGCCACGGACGGGTCCCAGCCCACCATCGACCAGCAGCCCGTGCGAACAAGGTCATGAATGAAGCGCGTCCCACGTACGTCGCCGGGTGAGAGGACAAAGGTGCCGACGACCTGATCACGGCCAAACACCGTCTCGTCGATTGCATAGGTGCCGGGGTCCAACAGCGGCGGGTTCACGTGATGACAATCCAAGAGTGACCAGTGCGGCCCCGCCGGCAGGTCCACCAAGCAGACCGGGACGCTCAGCGTGTTCCCACAGCTCGCACACCGAAAGCCCTCCACCGCCACAGTTTGACATTCGGGCCAGACGAAAGCATCCGAGGATGAGGGACCAAGGCGTTCGCCTGGACAAACCTCCTCGAGGTTCCCGCCACCCTGAACGCACTCACTCGACATGAGCAGCCGCCGCCCTACAGCCTCAGCAGGGCGCCAGCCCTGACGGCTTCGGATCCGCCGAAGAGGTCTCCAGCCTCAAGGGCCTGCTCGGGATGTTGCCCATGGCGACTGGTGCCGCGAGGTTCGGCAGGGCGAGCTGCCCATCGGACTCGCGGTAGATCCGGTCAAGCACCGCGCCGTCCGCCGGCCGCCTGTCACCTCGGGCGGTGCTCATCGGCGTCGGCCAGAGCCCACTCACCCCGATGACCATGGTGGCGTGGGCCGGGCCACTAGGCCGACCGAGGTGTTGATCGGATCATCACCACTTGTTGAATAGATGCTGACAAATCTTGGCCAGGCTTGGCGGCATGGCTATCACTTATCGACGCCTCCTCGCCGCCACTCTCGTGGCCGGGCTGACTCTGCTCACCGCGTGGACACCGGCGCGCGGCGCGAAACCCGCTCCCCCGGCGTCCACCGCGACCGCCCCCAACATCATCTTCGTACTCGTCGATGACCTCGCGTGGAACCTCGTGCAATACCTGCCGCAGGTGCAGCGACTACAGAGCGAGGGGGTCACCTTCACCAACTACACGGTGACCGACTCGCTGTGCTGCCCGTCCCGCTCGTCGATCCTCACCGGACAGTTCCCGCACGACACCGGCGTGTTCACCAATGGTGGAGCCGACGGCGGGTTCGCGGTCTTCAAGGGCCGGGGCAACGAGAACCGCACCTTCGCGACCGTTCTGCAGGGCAAGGGCTACCGGACCGGCTTCCTGGGCAAGTACCTCAACGGCTACCTGCCGGCGGACACGCAGGGTGGCTCGCTGCCGTACGTTCCACCCGGCTGGTCGGAGTGGTACGTGGCGGGTAACGGGTACTCCGAGTACAACTACGACCTCAACGAGAACCACACCGTCGTGCACTACGGCAACCAACCGGCCGACTACCTGACCAACGTGCTGTCGCGCAAGGGCAAAGACTTCATCCAGCGCTCGGCAGCGGCGAACACGCCCTTCCTGCTGGAGGTCTCGACCTTCGCCCCGCACAGCCCGTTCACCCCGGCCAACCAAGACCTCGGCGCCTTCCCCGGCCTCACCGCCCCGCGCACCGCCGCATACGACCGGCTGCCCACCAACCCGCCGTCCTGGCTGGCCGGCAACCAACCGCTGAGCGCGCAGGAGAGAAGCACCCTGGACACGAACTTTCGCAAGCGCGCCCAATCCGTGCAGGCGGTCGACCGACTGATCGGCAACCTGCGCGCCCAACTCACCACCAGCGGCATCGCCGACAACACCTACGTGGTGTTCAGCTCCGACAACGGCTTCCACATGGGCGAGTACCGGCTGACCGGAGGCAAGCAAACCGCCTTCGACACCGACGTGCGAGTCCCGCTCGTCGTCGCCGGGCCAGGCGTCGTCCCCGGATCGCAGCGCGCCGAGATCGTGCAGAACATCGACCTGGCACCAACCTTCCAACGCATCGGCGCCGCCGACGTCGGCACGCACGTCGACGGGCGCAACCTGCTCCCCCTCGCGCAGGGCGAACCGGCACCGAACTGGCGCACCGGGGCGCTGATCGAGCACCACGGCCCCAACCAAGCATCCAACGACCCCGACGCCCAGGACCGCCGCAACGGCAGCCCCGTCACCTACGAGGCCCTACGAACAGCGACCTACACCTACGTCGAGTACTCCAACGGCGAACGGGAGTACTACAACCGGACCACCGACCCCCACCAGCTCAACAACACCGCCGCCGAGCTCCCGCCAACGCGACTGGCGGCGCTGCACGACGCGCTCGCGGCGTACGTCGCCTGCCACAGCCACTCGGCGTGCTGGACGGCCGGTCACGTGCCGGCCTGACGGCGCATCAACCGCAACGGCCCTGACCTGCAGCCTCGCGCTGTTGCAGGCCAGGGCCGGTCGTGCCCTCGATCGACCAGCCGCGATTCGTGTGGTGACGGCGGCTGCAGTATCAGGCAGCCGCCGTTCATTAACCGAAGCGTCCCGACGGACATGTCGGCAGGCGTGCCCCGCCATGATGGCGAGTTACTCGATCCCGCTATTCGGCGTAGGCGTTGGCGACCTGAAACGAGTCCTCGTAGAGGCGAAACTTGGTGATCTTGTCGCCGCTGACCTGGAAATGCATGGCCACGGCCATCTCCATGCTTCGAGGGATCGGTTGTGCTGGCCGCCCGCATGGCGCAAGCCCGAACCTGCCACTACCGACGACACGGGCTACTCCTGACCAACTGCCGTTGCAGTACTAGGAGCGCCCCGCGTTTCGTTCGATGCTGCTCAAATTACCCATGACCGTACACTCGATCACGTGACGTGATGGTGTCGTGTCGGATTAATCAACCTGGAGGTCGGTCAATGTCCTGGATCACCGACATCCTAGACACGTTGTCCGACCTTCCGACGCCGGTGGTGCTCCTGGCCGCCGCCGCGTTCAGCATCGCCGAGTCGGGGCTGGGCGTCGGCATCGTCATCCCCGGGGAGACCGTCGTCCTGGTGCTCGGCGCCGCGATGGACAACCCGGTCGCCCTCGTCTCACTCTTCCTGATTGTGGGCTTGGCGAACTCCGCCGGCGACCACATCGGCTATTTCCTCGGCCGCCGGTACGGCCACCGCCTGCGCGATACCTATCCGGGCCGCCGGATCGGCGCCGCGAACTGGGACCGCGCCTTGCAGGCCTTACAACGCTACGGCGCATGGGCGGTCTTCCTGACCCGGCTGCTGCCCATCGTTCGCACCCTCACCCCGGCCACCGCCGGAATGGCGAAGGTGCCCTACCCGCACTTCCTTCCCGCGTCCCTGACCGGGGCCTACATGTGGTCGGCGTTGTACGTGTTCGCCGGCGCGCTGGCCGGCGCCTCGGTGGAACGGATCGAGACGGTGATCGGCAACACCGGCACGGTCATCCTGGTGGTCTTGGTCGTCCTCGTCTTGGTGGTGTTCGCGCTCCGACGCCGACGGGCCGGGGCGGTGCGATCAGCCGCGGCGCCGCTCGTTCGGCGGTCTACGGTATCCGTGGGCAGCGACGAAGCCGGCGCCGACGGCGAGCCCCAGGCCGGTGGCAAGCGAGGCTAGGACGATTCCGCCGGCGTCCCGGTCGAGCGCGAGGTGACGGGCGGCGTCCACGGCGTAGGTCACCGGGTTCATTGCGGGCGACCAGTTGCAGCCAGCACGGCAGCGTTTCCAGGGGGCGAACGTCTCAGCTTGCGGGATCCGTACCGGCGCCACCGCGACGACAACCAGAGCCGTGCATCAATTCACGCTGGCCTCGTGATCGGCGCCGGCAGGCCTCAATTCAATAGCCGGCACCAGCCAGTCGTGTGGCTGCAGACTTCACCTCTTCGGTATCCACTGGGAGGTCACACCGCACGGCTCGATCTTCATCATCGCAGGTCAAAGCCCATCGTCTCTGTCCGGCATCGGTGAGCACTTCGGTCGCGGTGACCACTTCGCCAACCTGCGCCCAATCTGCTCCCAGATGCAAGGCCAGGCCAACCAACGGCTCCTTACCGTCTTGACCTGCGCACACTCCCGCCAGGAGACATGGAGCGTTGTCGACTGCATCGCAAAACCGCGGAGCACTCCGGTGTGAAACAGGACGCCGCACCGACTCTGACCTGGGACAACGTGGGGCCGCAGGCAGGGGTGGGTGCAGTTGAGCGCCGTTCGATGCCGTTGGACGCAGTTCAGGGCCGTTCAGGGCACCCCGCTGCTCCCAACCTGCTCCCCCAAATGGGCTCGTGCCGGACCGTTGGCCGGTAATCGTCACCGCAAATGCACCGAGCATGCTCTCTATCAGGGTGCTATGCACGACTAGCCTACGGTTACTGGAGCCGCCTTCGTGACTGCCGGTGCTTAAGGGCCCCTCGGCGCATCCATGGCCTCCTCCGACCCGAGGAAGACACAGGACAGAAGCCGTGACGCCGGCTATTTCAACAGTTGATCCAGCGCGCTGGGCGCAGTCGGGAGCCGTTGATGGAGCCTACGACGAGGCCGTCGTCGGCGATTCCCCAGCCGAAGGGGTCTCGGACACCGGGGATGGCGCCGCCCAGGGCGACGAGCCGGTCGCCGTGGTCGACGGCTCGGTCGCCGAGCACTGCGCCTCGACTGTTGACGTCCTGCGTTGATACCAGCGCCGGGTTCACGGCGGACGCCACGCCAGTCCGCAGGTCCCAGCGCACCAGGGCGCTGTCCCCGCCCTCACTGCCGGTGCCGATGCTACCGACTGCCCAGGCCCCCCGGGCCGCGGCGATCCCCGACCACCGGGCCCCGGGGGCGGTGAGCCGGTCGGTCCTTGCGTCGGGATGGCGTACCCAACCGAAGCTGCCGGCGGTGCCGATGATGGTGCCGTCGTCGAGGATCTCCCTCGCGCTGGCGTAAAACGGGGCGTCGATCACCTCGACGGTGCCCGGCCGGTCGGCGGGCCAGAGCAGCGGCAGGGTCGACTCGGTCTCTTCAACGGCGCCCAGGCCAACGATGTCGCCGCGTGAGTTGAGCCCCAGCGCCAAGGTGTTGGAGACAGTCGGCAGGACGGGTAACCAATCCAGGCGCCCGTTGCGGTAGCGCCAGGGGCGGTAGACGTTGCCGTCGAAGACACTGCCGACGGCAACGCCGTACCGATTGATGTCCTCGACTTGCAGCGGCGCTCCTATGGTGACGACGGTGAGGCGGGGTTCGTCCCACACCCCCGGCCTGGGTCGGCGCGGCGTTCCGGCCCAGAGCAGCAGTAGCGGCTGCGAATCGGCGTCATCGGTTCGGTAGCCGATACCGGCGATGAACCGACCAGTCGGGTCGACCGTCAGAGCTCTACCGTTCATGTCCGCTGGTAAGGGCAGTGGTCGTAGCGCGCAGACCGGAACGGGCCGGCGCTTCGGCTCGGCCGTGGCAACGCCGGGCAGGCCCAGCGTTGCGGTGAGGGCAACAGCGGTCAGACTGACCAAGAAGCCGTTCCGAACAGTCCGGGCCATCTCTACTCCCAGTGACGTACGGTGGTGGTGTGCTTACCGAAGCACGTCGATGTCACCATCGGAAGAGCTGCCTACGGCTAGGCGGCGCTGATTCCCGACACCGCACAGCCGCGCCGTTGCGGAAGCCGCCCTTGCATCAGGCTGTTGGGGTGGTGAGTCCGCAGTGAGGGGATCGGCAGGCGCCCCCCGCCCTATCCGATCCTCGAGTAGCAGGACGTGTGCCCGCCCGAGTTGGCTGCGCCCCACGCTATCGGCGGCAGATCCGGATGCCGCAGCGCACGCGTCTGCGACGGCAGGCGGCTCATCCTCTGGCACGGCGAGGACGTGCCGCCCGGCGACGACCCGGCCGGGGCGATGACGTCGTCGCTGCGGATGGTGCCGCTCTCGACGGTCACCGAGGTCGGCTGCCGGATCTGAACGGGACAGCCTTCGCTCCTCGACCATGAGCGGACGCCCCCGTACAACATGCGGAGCCACACCCGAGATCGGCGCGAGCGCGTGGGCGGCCAACCACTCGCGGTCTTTCGCGGTGGCCGACCGCTTGCCGAACCGGTCCGCTCGGCCCGGCGGTCGTCCGCAGCGCGAACCCTGCACGCCGGGCTGTAAATCGCTATTCGGGGGCGGCTTGCATGGCGAGGCGGTCTTGCAGGCGTGCGTGCCGGAACTGGTATCGCGGGCCGACGGTGCGCAGGACATGTCTGGCCCGGGCGTCTTCGAGGAAGTGCATCATCCGCAGCGGACCATCGCCCTGAACGCGCAGCCAGACGAACACGAGGAGCGCCCGCCATACCCGAGACACCGTGACACCAAATCCCAGGCCGAACGCCAGATTGAAGGCGATTCCGCGCGCCGAGGGCACTCCGGCGGAGAGGACAAGGATGCCGCCCAGTCCGAGCACCGCACCGATCAGCAAGCCGCAGCCGAGATCACGCTTCCAACAGGTCCACGGATCTACGGTGCTCCGGTCGGTGCCGGTAGGCCAGGCTCCGGCATGAACAAGCATCAGTGCCAGGGCGAAGGCCACGCTAACCACCAGCGTGTGGATCGGACTGGGCGCGTCTTCTCCGGGCTCGGGAAAGTAGGTGAACCGCAGCCGTATGAGCGCGAACTCCGCACCGGCCAGCATCAACCACCCCAGGACAGCACTCGGGGCGGCCAGCGAGCGCAGCCGGTTGAAGGCCCACGCGCGAGGCTCGTCGGAGGTGCTACCGAACATCAGGTCGCCGCCCTGATGCGTGAGTAGCCCAGCAGGCATGCCAATGAGGAGCCCGAAGACGATGCCCGACGCGATGGGGGCGGTGGCTTCATCGCCGGTCACGAGGAGCAACCCCGAGACGATGGTGCCGATCACCCCTGAGACGGTGAACGTCATGACGAGCTGGACGAAGGAGGGTAGCCAACGGGAAACGCGCCACCAGGCCACGTCGCGATCGTCGGTCTCGTCGAGCCGCCAGGCGAGCCGGCCGAGCCAACGGCGTGCCTGGTCGACCGTGTAACGCGGCAGTGGGCCGTCGGTGTTGGGATGCTGGCCGTAGGCGTTGAGCAGAATGGTATCGAGCAGGTACTCCTCGGCCGCTTTGCGGCTACGCCGACGGCGTGGATTGAGCAGCTCGCCGAGCCGATCCTCGCGCCCCTGCAGGTCGCGAACCAGGCTGAGCATAAAGGGGTTCTCCAGTGCCTTGATGAAGCCGTCGCGAGATCCGCCGCGCAGGCGCCGAAGCAGGCGTCCCCAGGTGGGTGTCGGCGTGCCGGGGAAGCACTCCAGATAATCGGCGGCCTGCGCCGCCGTGGGAGGCATGAGCTCAAGGGTTGCCGCTCCGATCAACAGGCCCTGCCGAGCAGCGGCGTCGCCCATCTCGTCGCCGCGGCTGAGTAGCACCATGCGCTGCGCTGTCAGCGCGTTCAGCTTCTGCAGGACCGCTGGACGCAACCGCGGCGGTACCGCATCGAGGCTGTCAAGGACGAAGGAAACGCGGCCAGCGGCCAGCATCTCGCGGACGACGCCCGGCCCGAAGTCCGTTGATCGCAGGAAGGAATAGGTGTGCAGCAGCTGGGACGTGGCCCAGGAAAGGAAATCCAGCTGGCCCGGATTCCAGTCGTGGAGCTGCAGCATCACCGGCACGGGCGTGCGGGCCTGGTCGACCGGATCGAGCGAGCGGCGGTGGTTCAGTGCGCTGAGCACCAGCTGCAGCGCAGCGCTGGTCTTGCCCGCCCCGGCGTCGCCGAGCAACACCACCCGCCCGGACGCCACACCGCCGTACACCTGGATTAGATCCGCCAGACTTCCGCTGTCAATCTCACCCAGACCGATTGTGCTCATCCCCGGCAGCGAAGCCGCCCGATGTTCCGTCCACGTCGGATTGACGGCTGCGTCCCGCGATGCGCCAAGGTCGCGCTCGGACCACTCCCAGCGAAGCGGTATGGGTGGCAGGACACGCAACCCCCGCTGTTCCAGATCAGACTCGACTCCCCCACGGATTTGATCGGCCAACCGGTCGACGACGCGATCGATCAACTCTGGCGCAGGGTCCGGCCGGTGCACGAACCTGCGCCACAGCATGGGAATGGCCGTCACGGCTACCGTCAGCAGCGCCGTGAGGGTCTGGACGGGTCCGACATGCTCAGGATGCTCAGCCAACATGACATACCCGGCGGCGATGATGCCTGCTATCCCAAGGAAAACGATCAGCAGCAGACCCCTGCGGGCATTGATCACAGTGAGTAGACTACCCGGCTCCCGGCCTGACCGGGTCCCGGCCGGTCGCCGCGAAGTCGCGGTCTCACACCGCTCCTGCGATCCCGGCGCCCTGCGGTGAAACAGGACGCCTGACCCGCTTTGACCTGAAGCGGACGTGGAGCCGCGGGTAGGGGCGGGTGCCGTTGAGGAATGTTCGACACCGTTGGATGCGGTTCAAGGACGTTCAGTGCACCCTGCTTTCTCCAGCCGGCGCTCCCCCGGCCCCGCTCGCTGCTTGTGTGCTCGCGGTCGAACGCCATCCGCTCATCGGCATGAGCCAAGGTCATCCGGCTGGGTGACCGAAAGCGCCATGCCGATATCTTCGGGCACTCCGAAGAGGTCTCCAGACTGAAGGGCCTGGTCACGGCGCTGCCCGTGGGATCGGCGTCTCAGATAACGGAACCGTGGCGGACTCCAGCAGGTTCGCCTGCGACGCTCGCCGCGTGCGGTGCATTCGGAGCGCGTTCCCCCGACACCGCACGCGGCTACTAGGGTCTGTCTCGCTAACGGGGACCTCTCTGCTGCCGGCGGGTTGACAAGAGAGGTGTGCGCCACGGCCTGACCCACCTCGCCGCCAAAGGGCCGCCGCGCCGCCGAACTCCAGGCCAAGTCCCGCCACCGGCACCTCGCCACGCTTTGGCATCTACGTCCGGCTGGGCGAGGAGACCTGCGCCCGCATCACCGCCGAGAACGACGAGCACCACCGCCGACACCGGCGTTGATCTCGCACCCCACCTACCGGGATCACGGAAACGGCGAGGCAGCTCCCGGCGGCCCGCCGCCTTCAGTCAATCGCCCAGGTGCGGGCCTAGATCAACTGCTCAGCGTTATCTGGTCTGGAAACTACAACCGTCCATCGCGGACCGAGACCTCGTCCGGAGTAGGTCGGGCCCGCCGCAATCTCCTGATCCGCCCCAGACGCCGGCGGCAGCGGGCGCTCGCAGGTGCGGGTTGAGCAGGAGTTTCAAGGTTCTCTACAACTTTGCTGCGGGTCCGTCCGAGACGGTTGACCCGGTAGCGAGCCCATCGGGGCCGCCGAATTGAGAGGAGTCCTCCCTTGTACAAGAAGATCGAGTCTCTGGGCAGCAACCTGTTGGCCAGATTCGTTCCTCGGGTGGAAGCGGCTGCGGCGACGTGCTCGTCGGGCTACAGCGAGAAGTACTTCCCGAGCTGCTACCAGTGCCCCGGCGGGGCCGCGTGCATGGCGTGCTGCCGGACCGGCTCCGGCTGCAACAAGGTCACGGTCTGCTTCGTCTGACGCACGCTCGAGGCACCGGCCGGCGGAAGGGCAGCAGTGCCCTCCCGCCGGCCGGGCGGCACCACCGCAACGGGAGGGAGTTCGCAGTGCAGTACCTCGCCACCGGCATCCGCTGCCTGATGATGACCGTGTTCCTGGGCGCCGTCGTCGGCAA
Source organism: Micromonospora sp. NBC_00330 (assembly GCF_036136635.1). Classification (NCBI taxonomy): domain Bacteria; kingdom Bacillati; phylum Actinomycetota; class Actinomycetes; order Micromonosporales; family Micromonosporaceae; genus Micromonospora; species Micromonospora sp. NBC_00330. Next base: position 1,007,271 of record NZ_CP108012.1, on the reverse strand, counting down.
GGTGGCCACCCGCGCCAGCTTCAAACTGTTCGTGACGTCGGTACGCGAGATGCGGCTGCTGCCGGAAACCCTGGCCCGGCCGGCTGCCCTGCTGGTGGTCGCGACCGAGTCCGCCGTCTGTGCGCTGCTCGCGTTTCCGTTCCGGGCAGCGGTTTCGGTTGGATTCGCGGTGGCGACGGCGCTGTTGGCCGTCTTCACGGTGGGTGTCCTACTCGTCAGCCGTCGCCAGGTGCGTGTTTCGTGCCGATGCTTCGGCGCGTCCAGCACACCCCTGAGTGCACGTCACGTGTTCCGCAATGCGCTGCTGGTCGCCTTGGCGGCGGTGGCGGCGGTGGCGGTTGCGGCCGGCTGGGCCGACGGGCCAACCGACCCCGGTGGGTCCGTGCTGGCGGTCTGCGCCGGGACCCTGCTCGGCCTGTTGATCGTCAGCCTAGACAACATCGTCGACCTGTTCCGAACCGAACCGAAGACTCCCGGGGTCACCCGGGAGCGCAGATGAGACTGAGGAGACTTCGATGCTCTACCTGATGGCAGCCGTGATCATGGTCGGGATGGTGTGCGTACTCGATCTGGTGCTCACTCTTGGTGTCATCAAGCGGCTACGGGAGCACAGCGAGATACTCGCCGGTGGCGAAAGCCTGCCGCACGGGTTGAAGGCCGGCGACCAGGTCGGTGCATTCTCGACAGTGGACGTCGAGGGAGACAGGCTCGACGGCGACAATTTTCTCGCAGGCACCCTCGTCGGTTTCTTCTCTGTGGGGTGCCAGCCCTGCCGGACCATGCTGCCCCAGTTCGTCGAACGGGCCCGCACCATGCCCGGCGGAATGGACCGGGTGGTGGCGGTCGTGGCCGGAGCAGCCGCGGACGCGGCGGATTTCGTCGCCGCGCTTCGACCCGTGGCACGGGTGGTGCTCGAGGGTTACGACGGTGAGCTCAGCACGGCGTTCAAGGTGAAGGGGTACCCGTCCGTGCTGATGGTCGCCCCTGGGCCCGACGGCCGACTTCTGGTCACCGCCGACACGGTAGACCTGAATCAGGCTGTGCTGGCCGCGGCGGCATGAGCGGCCGGGCAGGAGATGCGGGCGGGGGTGGTACGGCCGATGCCGAGGTGTCCTTCCGCCTGCCGACCGGCATCGGGGCACAGACGAGACTGATCCTGGCCGCGGGCGTCCTCGCGGTTCGCGCGGCACCCCGGGCGCTCGCCTGCTATCTGGTCCTGACCGCGCTGGGTGCCCTGTTCCCGGTGGCGACCGCCTGGCTGATGAAGGTACTCCTGGACGACCTGGCCGGGCTGCGCGCAGGAGGCGGCACCGGCTCGGTGACGACGGCCGCGCTCGGCGTCGCGGTGACCGGGGTGGCGGTTAGCCTGCTTCCGCACGTCACCCAGTACCTGCGGGCGGAGATGGATCGGGCGGTGGGCCTGCTCGCCCAGGACCGGCTCTACGCCGCTGTGGAGCGTTTCGTGGGATTGGGCCGCTTCGAGGAGCCGCGCTTCCTGAACCGGCTTCGACTGGCACAGATGACTGCGGGGGCGATGCCGAACCAGGTCGTCGACGGACTGCTGGGCGTCATCCGAAGTGTGGTCATGATGTCAGGCTTTCTGGGCTCGCTGCTTCTCGTGGACCCGTCGCTCGCGCTGCTGGTGTTCGGCGCCGGCCTACCAGCCCTCGGCGCCGAGATAGCACTCTCCCGGATGCGGGCCAGAATGTTCTGGCAGATCGGCCCCGCGGAGCGCCGGGAGATGTTCTACAGCCAACTGCTCTCCAACGCGGCGGCCGCAAAGGAGGTCCGGCTCTTCGGCACCGGACCCTTCCTACGCGGACTCATGCTCGCCGAGCGGCGTGTCGCCAACTCGGCCAAGCGCGCGGTGGACCGCCGGGAGGCCATCGTCCAGTCGGCGCTCGGACTGACCGCGGGACTCGCCGCCGGGGCGGGAATGCTCTGGGCGGTCGACGCGGCCGTCCGCGGAGAGCTGTCGATCGGGGACATCACCCTGTTCGTCACCGCCATCGTCGGCGTGCAGGGCGCACTGGCGGCCCTCGCCGGTGAGTTGGCTCGTACGCATCAGGCCATGCTCATGTTCGAACATCACCGTGCGGTGGTCGACGCCCCTGCCGACCTCCCGGTCCTGCCGGCTGCCGCACCGGTGCCGCCGCTGACGGGCGCGATCGAGCTGCGTGACGTGTGGTTCCGCTACTCCGATGAGCACCCGTGGATCCTGCGCGGCGTCAGTCTGCGGATCCCGTACGGCCAGACGCTCGCGGTGGTCGGGCTCAACGGCGCGGGCAAGTCCACGATCGCCAAGTTATTGTGCCGGCTCTACGACCCCAACCGCGGCGCGGTGCTCTGGGACGGGATCGACATTCGCGACGTGGACGTGACCGCCTTGCGGCGGCGGATCGCCGCAGTATTCCAGGACTACATGGAGTACGACCTGTCGGCCGCGCAGAACATCGCGCTCGGCGACATCGACACCCTCCACGACCGGGCCCGCCTGGTGGCAGCCGCCCGGCGGGCCGGGATCCACGACCTGCTCGACACCCTGCCACGAGGCTACGACACCCTGCTCTCCCGGAGCTTCTTCGGTACGACCGACGACCGGGAGGACCCCACGGTGGGCGTTGTGCTCTCCGGCGGACAGTGGCAACGCCTCGCCCTGGCCCGGGCCCTGGTGCGCGACCAGTGCGACCTGATGATCCTCGACGAGCCGAGCGCCGGACTCGACGCCGAGGCCGAGGCCGAGCTGCACCGTTCGCTGCAGCGGTATCGCGCCGGACGGACGAGCCTGCTTGTGTCGCACCGGCTAGGCGCGGTGCGCGACGCCGACTGGATCGTCGTGTTGGCGGACGGGAAGCTGGTGGAGGACGGCGACCACAGCTCCCTGATGGCGGCTCGCGGTGCCTATGCCCGGCTCTTTTCCCTACAGGCGGCGGGATACCAGTTGCCAGCGGGCGGGCGCGAACAGTCCGACGATCATCAGGGTCCGCCGGCCGAACGTCTGCTGACCACGGTTCCCCTGCAATGAGCACGCCGATGCTCGGGCCCGCGTCGTTGTCCCGGTCTGTCCGCCGGACGGATCTTTTGAGGGCGCGCCGGATCCACCTGGTGACAGAGGTCGTGCTATGGACCGTGGGCACCGGGCTGCTCTGGGGTGTCGCACCGCCCAGGCAGACCGGTGCGGTGCTGGTGCTCGCGACTCTGGTCCGCGCGGCGGTGGAGATGTCCCGGTTTACCAGACGATTCGTCGCGGTGACGGTTCGTGGGCGGAGCATGGAACCGGCCTTCCGGGAGGGGGACCGGGTTCTGGTCCGCCGCGACAGTGGGCCCCGAGCCGGCGACGTGGTGGTGCTCCGGCACCCGCCGGCCGGCTCGGATGCCGCGACCACGCCCTCCTGGATTATCAAGCGGGTGGCGGCCACACCAGGCCAGCCCGTGCCACTCGCGACCGTACGGCCGGGTACCAGGGTGCCCGCCGGTCGGCTCGTCCTGCTGGGGGACAACCGAGGTGCCAGCACCGATTCGCGGCACGTCGGCTACTACCGCAGCGATGACCTGCTCGGCACCGTGGTCCGCCGCCTGAGCACCGCGAATCGCGCCGGTGAGCGGGTGGCACCAGAGATCACGCGCGACTGACCCCGTACCCTTCGCCAGCGCGATGCGCGGCTCACCATCGACACGGGCGGACTCCACCAGGGGTAGTAGTAGGTCTGCTTCGCGACGCTTACTCACGATCGAAGGCATATGAATCGCCCCGGGTTCTGTGGAGACCTCAGCTGTCGACTCCTACCACCTCGCGGGGCTGGGGTTGAGCGTAGAACATCGATTCGTATTCGGTGGGTGGGACGTGCCCGATGGGCGGAGTGCAGGCGCTGGTTGTTGTACCAGTCGACCCACTCGGCGGTTGCTAGTTCGACTTGGGCGAGACTGCGCCAAAGCTAGGCCCGCCATGCGAGGCAGCCCCCCAGCGTCGCCGATGGAATCCTCCGACAGAGCCCCAACGACATCGATCGCCGCAACGGCCGCCCCTGCTCCCGCTAGACCGGACGCCTGGGCACGCTTCCGAGCCTGCGGAAGTTCGGCGCGCAAAAATCGATCCAGATCAGGGGAATCGCCGCGACCGGCCAACTGGAGCAGGACCCAGCTGGGTGAGCCGTCGCTAAGACGGAACCCTGGGGACCCGGCTGAGGTATCGAGTTCAGTTCGGTGGGCGTCGTTCACCGGCCGTCGAGTTGCTCGCGTACCAGAGCGGCGATGCGGGAGAGCGCGGCGCCGAGGTGGCGTTGCTGTGCAGCGCTGAGTGGGTCGAACACCAGTTGCCTGACCCGCTCGACGTGAGCCGGGGCACTGTCCTCGACTTTATGCAGTCCGGCGTCAGTCAGGGTCGCGAGGGTGTACCGGCCGTTGTTTGGGTCAGGGCACCGCGTGACCCACCCCTGCTGCTCGAAACGGACCATCAGCTTGGACAGCCGTGGTTGCGTGCTGTCGCACTGCGCGGCCAGGTCGCTGAGCCGCATCGTGTGCGTCTCGGTCATGGACAGCCGAGCCATCACGCTGTACTCGAAGTTCGAGATGCCCTCGTCCCGCTGCAACTGGCGGTCTAGCAGCGTGGGCAGCGCGATGACGACGGTGCGCAAGTCCTGCCACAGCTTTTGCTGCTCGTCGTCGAGCCATTGGGGGGTGCCGGTCATTCGCGCAGCTTACTTGACTGGGCAACCCTGGCACCCGGATGCCTTTCTGCTCAGAGGCAGGAACTGACCCGGCCGGCCTCTGTGATGCCGCACACCTTGACTTGCCTAGGCAAGTCAAACACACTCGTTCACAGTTGCCCAGGCAAGTGCGGAGGCGCTGCGGCGTCCGGAGATTCCCCGTTCGCCACGGATCCGACACCCCGAAACCATGAGGAGAGTGCAGTGAAGGCTATTCGCTACCACGAGTTCGGCAGCACCGAGGTTCTGCGCCAGGAGGAGGTGGAGCGTCCGGTCCCCGGCGTCGGCCAAGTGCTGGTGAAGGTGGTGGCCACCTCGTTCAACCCCGTCGACGACCACATCCGGCTGGGTGTCCTCGCTGAGATGATCCCCACCCCGCTGCCGATCACCCCCGGCCTCGACGTCGCGGGCACCATTGCCGAGCTCGGCGACGGAGTCAGCGGACTGCAGATCGGCGACCCGATCATCGCCATGTTCCCGCTGCACGAGCACGGCGGAGCCGCCGAGTACGCGGTCGTGGCGGCCGACCTGGTGACCGCCGCGCCCCGCAGCATCCCCCTGACCGACGCTGCCGCACTACCCCTGACCGGGCTGGCCGCTCGCCAAGCAGCCGTCGAGCTCGCCGGGATCAAGACCGGCCAGACCATTCTCGTCAACGGGGCAGGCGGTGCGGTGGGAAGCATCGTGGTCCAGCTCGCCGTCGAAGCCGGCGCGAAGGTGACCGCCGTCGACGGCCCGCAGCATGCCGACCGCCTGAACGGCTACGGTGCGGAGAAGGTCGTCGACCCGCTGGACCTCGACGCAGGCCCGGCCCCTGTCGGTGGCCCCTTCGACGTGGTGGTGAACCACGTACGCCTGGCTCCCGAGGACCTCGCGAAGCTGACCCCCTACGTGGCCGACGGCGGCATCGTCGTCAGCTCCGCCGGCCCGGTGCCGGCCGACGAGGCACGCTCGGTACGCACGGCCGGTGTGTGGGTCGGCCCCGACGCCTCCCACCTGGCCGACCTCGTCTCCCGCATCGACATCGGCGTACTCAAGCTGCACATCGCCGACCGCCGGTCGCTGGAGGAACTGCCGACCATCCACCAGGATGCAAGCAACGGCAAGCTGCTCGGCAAAACAGTCATCGTCGTCTGAGGCCACGCCACGTCCAGGTCCACCCACGAAGCCCCTCCTCGGCGGTGGACGTGGACGTATACGGAGCAGCTCGGCCGGCCGGTCGGAGCCGCGGCCAGCGGGCAACGTGGAGGGGTCCGATCGAACGCTGGCGGCAGCTCGCCATGCCAGGGTTACAACGCAGGCGTCTCAAGTGACGGCGGCGGGATGCCCTAAAGCGCTTTCGACCAGCAGGGCAACATCCTCGTCAAGACGAGCTCTGATGGCGGCAATTGAGTGCATCGACCAGAGCGCGGCATCGGACCGGCGTCACCCCTGCTCAAGGAACAGGCGTAACAGCTCGCGGTGCCTGGAACTGCCGGCATCGCCCGTGCCAACCCTGCCCCAGCCGAGCGGGTGCAAGGTACAAGCGCCAGGCACCCAGCGCCCGGTCGACGGTGGCCAACCTGACCACTACGATCATCGATCGACGGCCCGGATCGACCCGTCACGAGCTACGGAGGGCCCGGAGGAAGGATCCGTCCGGTGGACCTGGCGAGAGCGTGATCGGCGTGACGACGGTGCCTCGGACCGGTGTTAACGGGGCTCGGGCGACGCTGCGCAGCAGCATCGGTCACGCCCCCGTTCTGGCCAGCGTGATCGGCAGAGGCAACGTCCGACTGGGCCGCGGCCCATGCCTGAAAGGCGAGAAGACCATGGCACACATCAATCTCGGCGTCGACGAGACCCGGTTCCCCGGCATCACCGGCCTCATGCGGTACCGCCCGGAAACGTCCAAGCCGCTCAGCGAGCTGGCCGAGGTACTGCTGCGCGCCCCGCATTCGCTCCCGGCCGGCGAGCGCGAACTGATCGCCGCATACGTATCCGGGCTCAACGAGTGCACCTTCTGCTGCGCGTCGCATTCGGCCTCCGCCGCAGTGCAGCTCGAGCAGGGTATGACCCTCGTCGACCAGGTGCGCGCCGACCTCGATACCGCCCCGGTCCCGGCCAAGCTACGCGCGCTGCTGCGCATCGCGGGCGCGGTACAGGTCGACGGCCGCAGCGTCACCGCCGAGATGGTCGAGAACGCTCGCGCGGAAGGCGCCACCGACCTGGAGATTCACGACAGCGTCCTGATCGCCGCCGCGTTCTGCATGTACAACCGTTACGTCGATGGCCTCGGCGTCTTCGCGCCCGACGGGCAGGAGGCCTACACCGACTCCGCACGCCGGATCGTCAGGTTCGGCTACCGCCCGACGGGCGACCCGAGCCAACCGGATCACCGGCTGCCTGAGCACACACAAGCGTGATCCCGGCATCGACTCCTGTTTCCGGTTTCGACACGTACAGCACCGCGGCCGGGACAGTCGATCTGCAGGAGCGTCCAGCACGTGGCCGGGAGGTCAACCAATCCGGCGCGGGTTTCTGGTCGGGTGAAGCGCCTGGCAGGATCCGGGCATGATCGAAAGAATCGAGTCCTCCGTCCGCCGGTGAGCGTGACACCCGAGCCTGGACTGCTCGGACCCCACTTGTCGATATTCGATCATGCGTTGCGGATGCATCGCGAGGATCCCGACGCGCCTCTTCTCCGTGGCGGTGAGCCGTATCCGGATGAGGGACAGCACCGAGGTCGGAAGTCCCGTCCTCGAGAGCCGGAGGATCGGCGCCGCGGCGGTGCTGATGTCGCCGACGGCCTCACCGACCCGCTCAACGAGTGGCTGGCATCCGCGTTCACCCCGGACCACCTCGACCAAACGATCACCGCCATGTGCGACGCCCAACCAACGGACCAACTGAGGCCACATACCGCCGCAGCACAGACCACGATCGCAGCCTGCGACGCAAAAATCGCCCAGTACCGGGCCGCCCTCGACGCCGGCGCAGACCCCGCACTAGTCACCGGCTGGATCACCCAAACCCAGGCCGAACGGACACAAGCCGAAGCCGATCTTCAAACGACCCAGCAGACACAGCCACGCCGGATGAGCCACTCCCAGATCGCCGACCTAGTCCGAGCGCTCGGCGACATCGTCGCCGTGCTGCGCGACGCCGACCCCGACGACACAGCCGAGGTCCACCGGCAACTCGGACTGCGACTCACCTACCAGACCGAAACGCAAACGGTGCGCGCTGCAATCGATCTCAGCGCACACCGTGGGCAAATCATTTGTGTCCGAGGGGCGACACGACCCATTGCCCCACCGCCGATGACGCTCAGCGCAACTCTGAAGCTCACGCAAGTCTAGCTGTGGTGGTGACCTCTTCGGCTCCGCCGAAGAGGTCACCACGCAAGAAGCCCTGGGCAGAAGGTTGCTGGTAACTTGAGTCGCGGCTTCCGGGATCCATACTGACAGCAGCACGGATGCCCAGGGTGGTACGTCGATGGGACCGGCTCTGTTCAGGGGCCTGAGGACTCTACAACGACAGCCGGCACCGGCCAGGCGGGGAACAACGAAGGCCGACCTCCTCGATCTTCTCCAGGAGCTCACGCCGGACGATATCCGGCCGATCACCTACCGTCGCTCCGCTACTGCCGTTTTCAGATATTCATCTAGCTGCTGATAGCCGTTACATGACGAGGCCTCCGGTAGAGGTTATTCGACCAAGAAGAACCTAAATGCCAGAACCTTGTGGGAACCGTAGCGGTGACGGAGTGGTTCGACGCGACCGAAGTTCAGTGGGCGGTGCAGGCGCCGCTGCTGCCTGTGGGCAAGCGGCCGGGCCGACGTCGCGGTGGAGCAAGCGGCAGCTCATCGACGGCATCCGGTGACGGGTGGGAGTCGGTGCGCCGTGGCGGGACGTTCCGATGTTTTACGGCTCCTGAGGGGCGGTGTGGGCGCTGTTTCGACGCTGACAGCGGGCCAGGTTCTGGTAACAGAGCCATCGACGACCGGTGGCACTCGTTCTCGGCAAGACAGCGCCGCCGGATCGGTCGGTCACGCTCGCTGGCCACGACGGGTCCAAGGTAGGTCGCCGGTGCGGCACGGGTCGGGAGATGGCGCCGTACTACGCCTAATCACCAGCTCAGGCACGAGCAGCTGGCGTCTCGACGTCGAGCTACCCCCGGGCTGCTCAAGTTGGGACAGCAGCAGCCCCAGGCTGAGCCGACCCAGCTCGGCGAAATCCTGGCACACGGTGGTCAGCGGCGGCAGGTAATGCGCGCCATCGAGCCCGCCGTCGAAACCCACCACGCTGACGTCCTCGGGGACCCGCCGACCGGCCTCGTGCAGGGCCCGCAACACGCCGAGAGCCAGCTGGTCACTGGCGCAGAAGACGGCCGTCACGCATGGATCGGCCGCCAGCCGCTGGCCCTGCTCGTACCCCGCCCGGGCGCTCCAGTCTCCGGACAGCACGGCGGGGATCGGCAGACCCGCCTCCTGCAACGCCTCACGCCAGCCACGCAACCGCTCGCTGGCCTCCGGCCAGTCGTCCGGACCGGCCACGTGGTGGACGGTACGGTGCCCCAGGTCGAGCAGGTACCGGGTGGCCAACCGAGCCCCGGCGACGTTGTCGATCCGCGCACTCGGCACCGCATCGATGCTGCCTCCGCCGACGGTCACGCAGGCGATCTCCGGCGACACCTCGGCCAACGCGCCAGCCATCGCCGACTTCGGGGCGATAGCGATGACCCCCTCCACCGACTGCTGGCACAACCAGTCGACCGCGTCGAGCACCGACCAGCGGTCCAGATGACGGACGCTGGCAACGCTCACGAAGTAACCCGCCGCCCGGGCCGCCCCCTCAATCGCGTACAACATCGACGTCGGCCCGAACAACGGGCTCTCGTAACCAATGATCCCCAACGTCCCCGAGCGCCGTGTGACCAACGCACGAGCAGCAGGGTTCCGGCGATAGTTCAACTTCCGCATCGCATCCAACACCCGTCGCCGAGTTGCGGCCGACACGTGTGGCTGCCGGTTGATCACCCGGGAGACCGTCTGTGAGGACACCCCCGCCAGCTTGGCGACATCACGCATGACGGGCCGCGCGAGCCACGTCGTACGGGTCGAGGCATCGTCCGGCCACCGGCCGCCCACCACCTCGGGGCTGTTCATCTCACCCACAACCCGCACCTCCCCCACTTTCAGTCATCCACGGTCCAGCTCCGGAGGATGGCCGCCGAGAAGGTCTCGGCAAGCTCGCCGCCGCCCCGGTTCCGGCGCAGGCCGGCACGCGGGGCGGCGGGTTCCACGCCACGGTCCTTTCAACAGAACCCACAGTCAGTGCAGGGACGCCGTCAGACGGGTCGGCGGGTGAAGCGCTGGTTGGGGTTGCCGGAGTAGGCGTACTGGGAGATGCGGGCGCCGTCGGCGGTCGAGCGCTCCCACACGTCCAAGGCAAGGCCGGACTGCCGATTGGTGAGGCTGACCACGCCGCCCTGGTCGGCGATGCGCCACTGCTGGCTGGCGGCGTTGGTGTCGGGCTGCTGAGTGATGTCGGCGCCGCTGGTGTTGTTGGCGACCTGGAGGACCAGGCCGCTGTGGCGGGCCCTGATGCGGACATAGCCGCCGCCGGCGTCGAGGAACGTGAACTGCTGGTGCTGGCCGCCGTTGCTCGACCACTGGGCGAGGCTGGCACCGACGGCCGTGGAGGCGCCGGTGATCTCGGCGACCTTGCCGCTGTGCTGGGCCACGAGGTTGTAGTAGGTCGTGGTTGGCGGCGGCTGGGTCGAGCCGGGGACGAACTCCCATCTCGTGGTGGATGACGTCGCGTCGGCGGTGAGGCGGTCGCGGGCGGTGGTGTCGGCGTACAGGCTCCACCGCATCCAGTCGACGGAGGTTCGCATTGACAGGGCGTTGCCGAAGAAGTTGCCGTGGTCGCCCCCGAGGAAGGTGAGGAATGCCTTGGTCGCGGGCAGCTCCGAATATGCCTGGCGCGCCGACGAGTACGGGCAGGTCGGGTCGCGGTCGCCGTGGATGAACAACACGTTGGCGCCGACGGCGCCGCTCGGGTTGCCCATGTCCACGCAGGACATCGGGATCGCGGCCTTGATCCGGGGGTCGGGGAACGCGGTGAGCATCGCGTGGGTGGTCATTCCGCCCATCGAGTGACCGGACATGCCGACGCCGACGGTGGTGTCGATGTGGCCGGCCAACGGGTCGTTGGCGGTGTTCAGGGCCAGGGTCCGGGTGATGGCTTCGGAGTTGTCCCTGGGCAGTTCGCCGTTGTAGGTGTCACCGATGCCGACGCCGGGCACGCTGACGGCGGGGACGATGAAGCCGGCCGCGGCCAGCGGGCGGATGACTGCCAGGGCGCCCTGCGGGGTGCCGCCGAGGCCGTGTTGATAGGCGCACAGGGGGAAGACACCCGGGGCGACGGGGGCGTTGTTGATGGGATTGCCGCCGGGGGTGCCGGCGGCGGGGTAATACACGAAGGTGGTGATCCGGCGGGCGCCCCGCGTCCAGTTGAACTGGCGCACGCCCACGGCGAACGGCGTGGTCGGCGCGGCCCGCAGCGGTCGGACTGGGTCGGCGTTTGCCGGCCAGGTACCGAAGATGGATCCCGCGCCCACGGTCGCCGCTCCGGCAACGCCCAGCCTGAGGAAATTGCGTCTCTGCATGAATATCGCTCCTTACGATGTGTTCGACCAGGTATGACGTCCCGTGGACCGAATGCCGCGCCGTTCGGCATCCGGTCCGGCATTGCCGGCGAGTTACTGCCGGGTCCACTTCTGGTTGCTGCCGCCGGCGCAGTCCCAGATCTGCACGCGCGTGCCGTTGGCCGTGGCGGCACCGTTGACGTCCAGGCACTTGTTGGCGCCCACCGCGGTCACCGTGGCGTCGGCGTTGAGCCGGAATTGCTGATTGGGCTGGCCGTTGCAGTCCCAGATCTCGACCGCCGTGCCGTTGGCCGTGCCTCGGTTGTACACATCGAGGCACTTGGTGCCGTTGTAGACCCGCAGCTCGCCCGCCGACGTCTGGGTGAATCGCTGGTTCGCGCCACCGTTGCAGTCCCAGATCTCGGCCAACGCACCGTTGACCTGCGACGCACCGGTGATGTCCAGACACCGGCCCGACCCCTGCCCCCGCAACCCGAAACTGGCGCCCGGGTTGGTGGTGCCGCCGCCGGTCACGATGTACATCGCGGCGCCGTGTGCCGGCACCGAGGTGCTGATGGTGCCGCTGGTGGTGGTGCTCGTGTGCGCCCATAGGTCGCGCACCGAGTAGCTCGACGCGGCGCCGAGCCCGATCTGGGAGGCGGAGGTGGAGATGGTGGCGGCGCTGGAGGCGCGGTTGAGCAACACGACGGCCATTGACCCGTTGGACATCGGCTTGGTCCAGATCTCGGAGTTGCCGTTGTCGACGATCCGGTTGCCCTGCCGGCCGCCCCAGTCCTGGTTGACGGCGATGACCTCGGTGTTGGTCAGGATCGACCGGGTGGTTGCGCTCATGGTGCGCAGGTCGTTGCCGGCGAGAAGTGGCGCGTTGAGCAGTGCCCAGAGGCTGAAGTGGGCGCGCGACTCCGTGTCGGACAGGCCGTTGCCGACCTCGAGCATGTCCGGGTCGTTCCAGGCACCTGGCTTCGATGCGCCGGCGTAGCCGGGCTGGGAGTCGAGGATTCCCATCACCGAATTCCAGTTGCCCTGGATGTCGCCGGTGGTGCGCCACGAGTTGCCGGTCGCGGCTCCCCACTGCGCGACGTTGTCCTGGCCCCAGTTGCACAGCGCGAACAGGATCGGCCGGCCCGAGCGGGCCAGCGCGTCACGCATGGCGGTGTAGCGCTGCTGTCCGCTCAGGCCGCCGTGGTCACCGCAGTTGTCGTACTTGAGGTAGTCGATCCCCCAGGACGCCCAGGTGTTGGCGTCGCGTTGCTCGTTGCCGAGGCTGGCGGGGTATCCGGCGCAGGTCGTGGTGCCGGCCGAGGAGTAGATGCCAAGCTTGAGGCCCTTGCCGTGGACGTAGTCGGCGAGGGCCTTCATCCCGTTGGGGAACTTGGTGCGGTCGGGCACCAGGTTGCCGTTGCCGTCGCGGCTGCGCTCGGACCAGCAGTCGTCGATGTTGACGTACGAATATCCCGCGGCGGCCATGCCGCTGGACACCATGACGTCGGCGGTCTGCCGGATCAGGCTGTCGGTGACGTTGCAGCCGAAGCTGTTCCAGTCGTTCCAACCCAGCTGCGGGGTGCGGGCGAGCCCGTTGTCCAAGGCCTGAGCCGGCGCGGCGAACGCCAGGACCACGGGCACGGCAGCGGCGACCAGTGCCGCGGTGAGCGCGATGCGGAACGGTTTGCGCACGTCGTTCTCCTTCGGGGGTAGGAGGGGTGAGAGTCGCGCTCTGGGCGTAGATGGCGGTGGTTCGGAGCCCGCCGCCGCCGACGGCGGGCTCCTCTCCTCCGCAGATGCCGGAGCATCTGAGCCGGGTGGCCGCTGCCCGCACCGAGTGAGATGCCGGGAGCGAACCGCGACTGGTCCTTGCGCGGTGCTATTCGCCGGATGGGGCGGTCAACGTCGTGCCCAACCGTGCCGGGGTTCCGAAGTTGGGTGTGCCGTCGGCGTTCCAGGTGAACTTCTGGGCGCGGGTGGAGCGGTTCATGTCGCACCCGCCGGAGGCGGAGTCGTTGGCGTGGTAGACGATCCAGTCCTCCGTGCCGTCTGGCGACTTGAAGAACCCGTTGTGGCCGGGCGCGAACACACCGTTTGAGTCGCTGCGCTGGAAGACCGGGGTGGACTTCTTCGTCCAGTGCGCCGGGTTCAACGGATCGGTGCCGGTCAGGGTGAGCAACCCGAGCTTGTAGTCCGGACCCCAGCACGCGGAGGCCGAGTAGACGACCATCACCTTGCCGTTGTGATACAGCGGTTCGGGTCCTTCGTTGACCGCCCCGCTCTGCCGTTCCCAGGACAGCGTCGGCGAGGAGAGCCTCGACCGTGAGCCCTGCAGGGTCCAGGGGTTGGACAGCCGCTGAATGGAGTTGCTCTGCCCGGCGCCATCGCCGCCGTAGGTTGCCATCAGATAGAGGCTGCTGCCGACCTTCAGCACGCTCGCGTCGAGGGACCAGTCGCCGCCGAGGTCGGCTTTGAAGGTGTACGGGCCCATCGGGTCGGTGCCGGCGGATTCGAGGACGTGCAGCCGTTGGGTGGGGTTGTAGTCGGGGACGTTCCGGCCGGCGGTGTAGTAGAAGTACCAGCGGTTGCCGTTCGGACCGTTGATCAGGTGGAACTCCGGCGCCCACATGTTGCAGCAGCCGTTGGCCCGCCCGGCCAGGTTGAAGATGACCTGGTCGGGTGCGCTGGCCAAGCCGCCCAGCGTCGTCGATCGGCGCATGGTGATGGTGGAGTTCCACGTCGTGGTGGCCAGGTAGTAGTACCCGTTGTGGTACTGCAGCCACGGGTCCGGGCCGTTGCGCTTGATCGGGTTGGTGAAGGTTCGGGTGCCACCACCGCCGAGGGCGACGAGCTGCCACTGCTGGTTCGCGCCGTCGAGGTCCTGGTACTGCGAAACTTTCGCCCCGTCGGCGGTGGACCACTCCCACACCTCGAGGGCCTTGCCGCTGTTGCGGTTGATCAGCCGCACCTGACCGCCGGCCGAGTCGGCGAGCCGGAACTGCTGCCGGGAGTCGTTGCGGTCGGCGTTCTGCACCAGCTGAACGCCGTCGGCGGTGGTCGGCAGGTCCAGCACTTTGCCGCTGTGCACGGACTGCAGCCGGTACCAACCGCTGCCGGAGTCAAGGAACCGCCACTGCTGCCAGGCGCCGTCGTTGCGGGTGTACTGGTTGATCGCTGCGCCGTCGGTGGTGGCCAGGTTGTAGACGTCGAGGGCCTTGCCGCTGTTGCGGTTGACCAGCACGTACGACACGTTCGGTTGCACCGTGGCAGCCTCGGCGGCTGGGGTGGCGATCGCCGTGCCCGCCGCGGCGAGCATCGTCACCACCCCGGTGACCAGGATTCTGCGCATCGTCGGATCTCCTTTCCGGTCAGTAGACGAACGGCCAACCTGCGGCGTCGTACCCGAGCAGGTTGATGCCCAGCAGCGAGGCGCCGTTGTTGGCGTAGTAGTGGTAGACGAGGACGTCGGCGTCGGTGTCGGTGAACACCGCCTGGTGACCGGGTCCGTGGATGTTTCCGTGCCCTGCCAGCACCTGGGTTCCACCGCCGGCGGTCATCGCCTTGCCGCTGCGGTCGAGATACGGTCCGGTGATCGAGGTCGACCGGCCCACCATGACCCGGTACGTGCTCGCGGCACCCTGGCAGCATCGGTCGAACGACACCCACAGGTAGTAGTAGTTGCCGTGCCGCGCGATCTCCGGGGCTTCGATCGCGCCCCCGTTGCGGCCGGCGATGCTGTGCACTGTCGCATCGGAGCGTTTCCCCGTGGACGGGTTCAGCGCCACCATCTTGATGCCGGACCAGAACGATCCGAAGCTGAGCCACCACTTGCCGGACGCGTCGACGACCAGGTTGGGGTCGATGGCGTTGAAGTTGTCGGACGTGCGCGACTCGATCACCAGGCCCTGGTTGGTCCAGCTGCCGGAGGTGCCGGTGGTGCTCGTGGCCAGGAAGATCGCGGACCGGTTGGAGCCGAACGTCGAGGCGGAGTAGTACAGCCAGTACCGGCCGTCACGGTAGGTCAGGTCCGGTGCCCACAGATTTCGGCTACCGCCGGTGTACGTCGTGGTCCACGACGCGCCGTTGGGGAACACCGCACCGGCGTTGCGGAAGGCGGTCCGATCAGTGGAGGTCTTCAGGGCGATGTTGTTGCCGGTGTGGGCCAGCAGGTAGCCGCCACCCGGGCGGGCCACGACCGTCGGGTCGTGCACACCGATGTCACCGGTGACCGTGCCCGGATTCGGGTAGGACGCGGGCGGCGTCGTGGGCGTTGCTGCCGCCTGCGGCGCCGCATCGAGCGTCGCGGCGGACGAGGGTTGCGTCGCCGCGGCCCCGCCGGCGGCCAGAGCAACGACGGACAGCGACAGCACCGCCAGACGGCGGAGGGTGGGTGTTTTCTGTACGGACGAAACCGAAGTTGTCACGACAGGTCCTTAGATCGGGCGCCGGGCAGCCCGATCGCGGGCAGTGTCGGCGCGGTGTGTCACACGCCAGTCGGCGCGGTTGTGGAACCCCATGAGCGTTCGTCGATGGGTGTGGTTCGATTTCCGGGATGGAGGTCGGCAGCGACCGCCGGCCACCTCTCTCCGTCAGACGCGGGTCCAGCGTTGGTTGGCCGCGCCGGAGCAGGTCCACAGGACCAGAGGGCTGTTGTTGGTTGTTGCGGCCTGATTGACGTCGATGCACTTGCCCGACTGTCCTCCTCGTATGGTGCCGTCGGCTTGGATCGTCCACTGCTGGTTGGCGCCCGCGCCGCAGGTCCAGAGGATGACCCTGGTGCCATTCGCGGTGCCGTTGCTCTCGGCGTCGAGGCACTTGCCGCCGATGCGGAGCTGACCCGACGCCGCGGTGACGACCTGCGTGATGCCGCCGTTGCAATCCCAGATGACCGCTTGGGCGCCGTCGGTCGGCGCACCGCCGAGCACGTCCAGGCAGCGACCGGATCCCGCACCGCGCAGGCTGAAGGAGGTCGTGGGTGTCGACGAACCGGTCCGGACCCGGTACATGACCACGCCGTGCGGCGGAACGGTCGCGCTGATCGCCGCAGAGGTGTTCCGGGACGCCTTCGTCCAGACGTCGGCCAGGGTATAGCTACCGGCCGTTGGCATGCCGATCTCGGCGGCGGAGGTGGACACCGTCGCGGTGTTGCCCGAGCGGTTCAACAGGGCGACCGCGCCGGAGCCGTCACTGAGGGTCTTGGCCCATACTTCGGTCTCGCCGAAGTCGCGGACCCGCTGGGCCTGGCGTCCGGCGCTGTCCTGGTTGATCGCCAACACGTCGGGGTTGGTCAGTACGTCACGGACATCGGCGGACATCGTGGTGATGTCGTTGCCGGCGATCAGCGGTGCGGCCATGATCGCCCACATGCTGAAGTGGGCACGGTTTTCGGTGGGCGTGAACGTGCCGCGAACACCGACCTCGAGCATGTCGGGGTCGTTCCAGTGCTGCGGGCCGGCCCAGGCAGCCAGGGGCGCCTGGACATCGAGGATCTCGGTGACGCCCATGAAGCAGTCGGCCCGACAGCCGGTGCTCCACCGATCGGTGATGTCCTCGGTGGTGCGCCACATGTCCGCCACCGGGCTCCAGTTGTAGGACGGACCGGTGTTGGAGTGCGCGCTGTTGGAGTTGATCGAGTAGACGATCGGCCGTCCCGTGGCGCGCAGAGCGTCGCGCATCTTCGTGAAGCCCGCGATTTGATCGTTCAGGCTGCCCCAGGGCGAGCACCAGTCGTACTTGAGAAAGTCGACGCCCCACGACGCGAACGTGTTGGCGTCCTGCTGCTCGTGATTCAGGGCGCCGGTGGCCCCACCGATGGCGTTGAAGTACTGGGCGCAGGTCTCCTCACGAGGCGCCTGATAGATGCCGAACTTGAGCCCCTTGGAGTGGATGTAGTCGCCGAGCGCCCTCATGCCGGACGGGAATCGCGCCGGATCGGAGCGCAGGTTGCCGGCCGCGTCCCTGGTCGTCGCCTGCCAGCAGTCGTCGACCACCACGTACTGGTAGCCGGCCGCGCGCATGCCGGAGTTGACCATGGCGTCCGCCGCGCCGCGTATCTTGGCTTCGTTGATGTTGCACCCGAAGGTGTTCCAGCTGTTCCACCCCAGAGGTGGGCGCACGGCCGGGCTGCCGGGCGCCGCGGAGGCGGGCGGGAGGGGGGCGAGCACGGCGCCCACCGCGACGGTGGCGGTAGCGGCCAGGACTGCCAGCGGCGTTCGCATTCGTGATCTCACAGGTGCCTCTGCCTTCGGGATCAGGAGACGCGGAACGTGGCGTCCTGGCGGTCACTGGCGCTGGAGCTCGAACTGAGGGGGTCGATGCGCAGCACGTAGTTGGTGTGGCGCAGATAGCGGTCCGGGAAGTTGTAGGACCGGAACGACGACCAGGTGGAGTCGGCCAGACCGGGAACCCGCTGGAAGGTCGCGTCGCCGCGGAAGGTCGCGGTGCCGTCGTTGGCGTCCAGCCGGATCGCGTAGTCGCGGTGCCGCAGGTAGCGCCCGGGAGAGTTGACCGACTCGAACGACACGCCCGCCGAATCGGCGAGGCCGGCGACCATGCGCCACAGCTGGTCCTGGTGGGGGTCGAACGGGTAGGCGTCGATCCGACCCACGTCGCCGGCGTGCCGCACGTAGTAGTCGGGGAAGTTGTACGACTTCAGCCGGACCCAGGCCGGTAGGCCCCAGCGGGACACGAGCCCGTCGTACTCGGCCGAGGTGATGCCGACGATCGAGCCGTGCTTGGCGTTCAGCGGTGGCGTGTAGTCGCGTTGGTTCAGCGGCGTCCAGGAGTTGCCCGCCACGTTGGAGGTGGACCAGGCGTAGTAGTCGTTGTTGACCGGGCTGAACGAGTCGCCCCACAACCGCCAGCCGCTGCCGGTGTTGTTCTTGATCAGCAGGGGCGCTTCGATGGCGTTGCCCTGCCGCAGGCCGCTGGTGTAGTTGGTGTAGCTGTTCGGCGCTCCGCTCGACGACCGGGCGCCGTAGATGAGGCCGTTGGACAGGTTCTTGTAGTACATGTAGTACGCCGAGCCGTCGGCCACGATGTCGGCGTCCAGCACCGGGTAGCCGGGGCTGAAGTAGACCTGGTTGGCGCTCACCGTCCGGAAGTCCGAGGTGTAGTTGACCATGAAAACATCGGCGCCGTTGTTCGCGGAGTAGACGATGGCGTACTGGTTGCGCGACGGCACCCAGAAGGCGGTCGGTGCCCAGGTGTGGGTAGCCAGGCCGTGCATGCGGATTCGGCGGTAGCCGGTGAAACTGCGCAGGTCGACTGAGTCCCAGACGTGCAGGTATTGGTTGTTCTGGTTGAAGATGCGCCCGCGCAGGTCGGTGGCCAGCACGACGAAGGTGCCGTCCTGCTTGCGCAGGATGAACGGGTCGCGCAGTCCGAGCGTGCCGGCGGTCGGGGTCGCCACGGGGTTGTTCTGGTTCAGTGGGCGCCAGTTCAGGCCGTCGGTGCTGACCGCCAGGTGCAGTGCGTAGCTGTCGCCGCTCTCGTTCGGCGTCTCTTTGAAATAGCCGAACACGTACGCGCTGTTGGCCGCCAGGGCGGCTGATGGCGTCGCCAGCGCGGCCGCTCCGCCGCCGACGGCGGTCAGCGTGCTCAACGCGGCAAGGCGGGTGAAGTCTCTTCGGGACAGTGGCACAGCGGTCTACCTCTCTGGGGCTTCGGTGGCCGGCTCGAGCGGGGATCTCAGCGTTCGCCGGCGCCACGGGCACCGCGTCGACGAAGCATTTCGAAGATGTTGAGATTGTGTTACGTCATAGTGTTAACGTTCACATCGATACATGTCAATACCAATGCTGCATGTACCTCTTGCAGTATCTGAAGACAGTCGAGCTCGGCAGTTAGCGTTAACAGTTTCGGTCTGGCATGCACAGCCGAATGGCAGTCCACGACACGGGCGGAAGCGTCGCGCGCAGCACTCCGTCAACCACCTCGGCGTCGTCCGCCGGCCGTGCGACCACCCGGTCCGGGTAGTCCGACGTGTTCACCGCCAGCAGGTCGTCGTCGGCGAGCGTCCAGGATTCCGCCACCCGCAAGGCGGCGCCGAAGCTCGTCACCGCAACGGCCAGTGTCACCGCCTGCGACTGATGCCGGTTGACCACGAAGACGGTCACGTCACCGGTGTCCGCGTCATGGGTGGCGACCGCGTCGAGTGCCGGCACCGCGCCGTAACGCGCGGTGTCGTACGTCGGGCAGCGTGGCTCCACCCGCAGCACCTCCCCCCGGGCCAGGCGGGAGGTGATGGCAA
This sequence comes from Micromonospora sp. NBC_00330, assembly GCF_036136635.1. NCBI lineage: Bacteria > Bacillati > Actinomycetota > Actinomycetes > Micromonosporales > Micromonosporaceae > Micromonospora > Micromonospora sp. NBC_00330. Next base: position 987,677 of record NZ_CP108012.1, on the reverse strand, counting down.
AGGGGTAGAAAATGGTCTGCCGCCAGGCCGCGCCGCCGGGTTCGGTGCGGATGGGTGCGATGACGTTGACGAGCTGGGCCTGACAGGCAACGGTCACCCGGTCGCTGTGCCGCAGTAGCGAGATCAACAGGCTGCCGACCACCACGGCGTCCGCGACGCTGTAGCAGTCCTCGATGACACGCGGCGCCACCTGCCACTCGGTGGATGCGCCGTCCTGTTGGGCCTGGAACTCCCGCAGGTACCAGACGTTCCACTCGTCGAAGGAGATGTTCAGGCGCTTGGTGCTCTTGAGCCGGGCACCGACGCTGTCAGCGGTGGAGACCACGCTGTGCACGAAGTGGTCCATGTCCACCGATGAGGCCAGGAAGCTGGCCATGTCGCCGTCGACCGGCTCGTAGTAGGCGTGCGCCGAGATGTAGTCCACCGCGTCGTACGCCATCTCCAGCACCTCCGCCTCCCAGGCGACGAAGGTCGGCATCGACGAGCTGGAACTGCCACAGACGACCAGTTCCAGCTCCGCTTCGGCCGAGCGCAGGGCGCGTGCCGTCTGCACGGCCAGCCGGCCGTACTCCCGGGCGGTTGTGTGTCCCGTCTGCCAGGGCCCGTCCATCTCATTGCCGAGACAGAACATCCGCACCCCGTACGGCTTCTCGGCGCCGTTGGCCCGGCGCAGCTCGGCCAGGCGGGTGCGGTCGGGGTGGTTCAGGTACTCGTGGACATCGAGCGCCTCCTGCACGCCGCGGGTGCCCAGGTTGAGCGCGTACATCACCTCGACGCCCGCCTTGCCCGCCCAGCGCAGGAACTCGTCGATCCCAACCTCGTTGGTCTCCAGGCTGTGCCAGGCCAGGTCGCGGCGCACCGGCCGGCCCTCGACCGGTCCGATGCCGTCCTCCCACCGGTACCCGGAGACGAAGTTGCCCCCGGGATAGCGCACGAGGGAGACCCCGAGTTCACGGACCAGGGCCAACACGTCCCCACGGAAGCCGTCGGCGTCAGCGGTCGGATGTCCTGGCTCGTAGATGCCGGTGTAGACACACCGGCCCATGTGCTCGACGAAGGATCCGAAGGTCCGCCGGGACACCGGCGCGACGACGAAGGACGGGTCGAGGTTGATCGAGGCGGCAAACACGGATCTCCCCGAGCTAGAGAGCGTCATTTGAGGCTGCCGACGGCCAGCCCGCCCTGCCAGTACCTCTGGAGAGTGAGGAAGGCGATGACCAGCGGGATGATCGACACCAGCGAACCCACGATGATCAGATTCCAGAGCGACTGGCCGCCGCCGTTGTTGGAGCTGGCCAGTTGTGACCACAGCCCGATCCCCACGGTCAGGGGATAGAGCTTGGAGCTGGAGAGCATGGTCAGCGGCAGGAAGTAGTTGTTCCAGGTGCCGACCACCGAGAGCAGCAGCACGGTGACGACGCCGGGGCGCATCAGCGGCAGCGACACCCGCAGGAACGTGCGCAGCTCGCCAGCGCCGTCGATGCGCGCCGCGTCCAGCAGCTCGTCCGGCACCGAGACGGCCGCGAAGACCCGCATGAGGTAGACCGCGAAGGGACTGAGCAGCGATGGCAGGATCACCGCCCAGATCGTGTCGGTGAGCCCGACGTTGCTCATCATGACGAAGGTCGGGATGACCAGCGCGGTGAGCGGCACCATGACCGAGCCCAGGACGAGCGCGAAAACGGCGCTGCGGCCACGGAAGTCGAACTTGGCGAAGCCGTAGCCGGCCAGGACCGACACGATCGTGCAGCCGACGCCGCCGGCGAACGCGTACAGCACCGAGTTGCCCAGCCAGCGCAGATACTCACCGTTGTTGAAGGTGAACAGGTCGCCCAGGTTGTCGAACAGGTGGAAACCCGAGAACCACAGGGCACCAGAGCCGGAGAACAGGCCCGGGGCGTCCTTGGTGCTGGCCACCACGAGCCACCAGACGGGCACGAGGAAGTAACACACCATCGCCAGCAGCAGCAGTTTCGCCCAGACGTGGCGGGGCCGGCGCCGCACGTCGCTCACGTGAAGATACTCCCCTTCTTGCGCGTGATGATCATGAAGATGGCGACCGCCACGAAGACCACGAAGCCCAGCGCGAAGGAGATCGCCGAGGCGTAGTTGAACTGGGCATAGCGGAACGCCAGATTGAACGCGTAGATGTTCGGGGTGAAGTCCGGGGTGATGGTTCCGTTGGCGATCGGGCCGAGGATCTGCGGCTCGGTGAAGAATTGCAGGGTGCCGATCAGCGAGAAGATCAGGATGAGGGTCAACGCCGAGGTCACCAGCGGCACCTTGATCCGGAACGCGATCTGGCGGGCGTTCGCGCCATCGATCCGGGCCGCCTCGTAGACCGATGAGTCGATACTGCGCAACGCCGCATAGATGATGATCATGTAGTAGCCGGCCCACTGCCAGGTGACGACGTTGAGCAGGCCGTAGAAGATGTTGCCCTGGCTGAGCAGGAACGGCGCCCGCACGTCGAACGCCGAGGCGATCTGCTCGATCGGACCGAAGCTGGGACTGTAAAGGAAGCCCCACATCAGCGCGCCGAGGACCGCGGGGATCGCGTACGGCAGGAAGATGACCAGCCGGGAGAAGCGCGCCAGGCGGCCGGTCACCTCGTCCAGTACCAGGGCCGCGACCAGCGCCACGATCATCTGCAGCGGGATGACCACGAGGCTGAACCGTAGGACGAACCAAAGACCCTTGCGGAACGACGGGTCGCCGAACGCGCGGGTGTAGTTGTCGAGCCCAGCGAACGTCGTGCCCGTCGCCAGCCCTTTGGTGTACAGGCTCAGGTAGCCCGCGTACGCCAACGGACCGATCAGGAAGACCACGAACACGACGAGGAACGGGAGGATGAACAGCCAGCCCAGGGCGCCACGCCGGGAGGACCGGCGGCGAATCCTTGGAGTGCCGCGCGGATCGGTTGCGGCGGCGCGGGGTGCGCTCGACCTGGTGTCGGTGATGCCGGCCACGCAGCGTCTCCCTTCCTGTCCGAGATGGGGGCCCGGGCGGTCGACGGGCACGGCGACCGCCCGGGGCGGATCAACGTACGGTGAAGCCCTGGGTCTTGGCGTACTTGACGATGTCGTTGTGCAGGTCGGTGGCGGCCTGCGCACCTGTCGTCTGACCCGCGTTGAGCTTCACGATCTGGGCCTGGAGCTGGGCGTAGTAGTAGACGGTGAACGGGCTGTAGACGGCACCCCGGTAGGCGTTCGCGGCCGGGATGTAGACGTCCTTGTTGGCGGTCTGGCCGTTGAAGAACTCGCTCTTGGCGTCGACGAACTCCTTGGAGGTCAGAACGCCGGTGTTGAGCGGGAAGATGGTTTGCGTCTTCCAGCCGTCGGTCAGTGACGGCTCGTCGGCGTACAGAGCCATCGCGACCTTGGCCGCGGCTGCCTTGTCACTCGCCTGGCTGGTGACCGCGAAGGTGGAGCCGCCCCAGTTCACCTCGACCGGGTTGGCCGGGTCCCACTGTGGCAGCGGAGCCACGGCCCAGGTGCCCTTCTCCTTGCCGCCACCGACGCCCGCACCGGTCAGGTAGCCAGGTGCCCACGCGGCCGAGACATAGGTGGCGTACTTGCCGCCGACCATGCCGGAGATGTAGTCAGTGGTGAACTGGTCCTCCTTGCCGACCAGACCGTTCTTGGCCAGGTCACCCCAGAAGGTGAGGACATCCTTGGTGGCCTGGTCGTCCAGCTTGATGGTGATGTTCTGCTTGTCGGACAGGTTGTAGGTGAACGGCTGAGCGCCCTTCTGCATCATCAGCGCGGTGGTCACGGCCGGCACGTTGCTGCCGAAGTCGCCGAAGACGGGGCCACCTGCCGCCTTCACCTTGGCCGCCGCCTCGGCGTACTCGGGCCAGGTCTTCGGCGGGACCGTGACGCCGTACTTCGCGAAGACGTCGGTGCGGTAGATCAGGGCCATCGGACCGCCGTCGACCGGGATGGCATAGACGGCCGCACCCTGCGAGACGTCCTTCCAGGCGCCCTCGCTGAAGTTCTTCTTCACCTCGCCGGCGCCGAACGGCGCGAGGTCGACAAGCGCGTCCTGGATCTCGAAGCCGACCAGTTGGTCGGATTCGAGCATCACGACGTCGGGGGCGCCCTTCTTCGCCGCGATAGCGGTCTGGAACTTTTCGTACTGCGGCTGCCCCTGGCCGGCATTGGTCCAGCAGACCTGTACGTCCGTGTGGGCGTTGTTGAAGTTGTCGACGACCTTTGCCATGTTCGGGTACCAGGCCCAGACCGAGACACGGTTCGCGTCCTCGTGAACGATCTTGTTGGTGCAGTTGGTGGGCTTCGCGCGGGGCGTGTCAGCACCGTCGTCACCGCCACTGCAGGCGGACAGGCCGACGACGACCGCTACTGCGGCGACGACTGCGGGCAGGTGTTTGCTGGTGCGCATTACGGCGAGCCTCCTGAAGGGACTTCGAACACCCGGATCGCGCTCCGGCCGCGCTCTCGGGCAGGACGACATGGCCGTACGTGGGGTACGGCTCAAGGCTGCGACGAGGCGCTAATCGGGAAGTTTGTTGGCAGAAGCGAGGTAACGGCGCATCGATGATGATGTGTCATGTAGGTTACATTGCAGCGCTGCAAAGGACTATGCACCGGGGCTCCGGCTCTGGCAAGAGGCAACATGACGGAAATACGATCGTCACTGCGGGAGACCCTTCACCCGCCCAGCGGGGAGGCGCCCATGGGGGAGAGCACACTGCGGGACGTCGCCGAACTGGCCGGCGTCTCACCCCGCACGGTGTCCAACGTGGTCAATGGGTATGCGCGGGTCACCGACGCGACCAGGGACAAGGTCGAGCGCGCCATCGCCGTACTCGGCTACCGACCGAACGTCCTCGCCCGCAACCTGGCCACCGGCCGGTCCGGGCAGATCGTCGTCGTGGTGCCGTACCTTGACACCCCGTACTTCGCGGAACTACTCCAAGCGATCATCCCCGCAGCCCGCAAGGCCGGCTACAACGTGCTGATCGACCAGACCGACGGCGACCGCGACCACGAAGCCGAACTGATCGGACGGGGGCCACGGCGCTTCCTGTTCGACGGCATGATCATCAGCCCGCTGGGCCTGTCCCAGGCGGACCTCTCGCTCCGCGATCCGGCCCTACCCCTGGTGGTCCTCGGCGAACGCCCTTCCGACGGCACCTTCGATCACGTCGGCATCGACGATGTGGCCGCCTCCACCGAAGCCGTCCGCCACCTCATCAGCATCGGACGGCGCCGGATTGCGGCGATCGGCGACCAGCCCTACCCCACCGGCGAGGCCGCCCAGCTACGCACCAGAGGCTTCCGGGCCGCCCACGCGGCCGCGGGTCTGCCGGTCGACGAATCCTTGATCATCAGCACCACCCGCTTCAACCGGGTCGACGGCGCCACCGCCATGACCGCCCTACTGGACCGGCCAGACCCGCCGGACGGGGTGTTCTGCTACAGCGACCTGGTCGCCTCCGGTGCCATCCACACCGCACTCCAGCGCGGGCTGCGCGTCCCCGAGGACATCGCCGTGATCGGCTATGACGACATCGAGGACGGACGGTATGGGCGACCCACGATCAGCACCATCTCGCCCGACAAGAAGGCCATCGCCCAACTCGCCGTCGCCCGGCTCATGATGCGGATCGGCAGCACCGAGCCGGTGCCCGGCGTCGAACTCCGCGCAGCCCACCGGCTCATCCCCCGGCAGAGCACGCTAACCGACGTCACCCCTACCTCCTGATCCGCAGCACGATCAGGTCGCTGCGGTGGTCAGCGCCGATCGGTTCCCAGGCGGTGGGGCGGATGCCGACGGCCATGAGTGTGCTGCCCTGCCAGCGCGAATTGGCGGCCAGCCGTCCGGGTACGCCGTCGGTATCGCCTCCAACGGCCACCTCGTAGACCGCGTCCGGATCCAGGGCGGTCAGCCGCAACCACCGGGGGCCACTCTTGGCGTTTCCATGCGGGTTGTAGACGAGCACCACGACCTGGTCGTCGAGCACGTACTGCAGAGCGGATCGTTCGGCGCCGGGCCGTCCGCCGAGCCGGTACTGCCGGCCGTGTTGGATGGTGCGGCGTACCGCCTTGTACTGCTCGACCAGCGCGCCGGCCTCGTCCAGCTCGGCGGCGGACCATCGAGTCAGGTCCACCCCGATACCGAGTACGCCGGCCATGGCGACGTGGAAGCGGTAGCGCAACGGCGTGGACCGACCGACGTTCCCGTTCGGTGATTCGGTGACCCACGCGGACATCACGTTGGCCGGGTAGAGCTGGGAGACGCCGTGCTGCGCGGTCTGCCGGTCGACGGGATCGGTGTTGTCCGACGGCCATACCTGGTCGATGTGGTGCAGGATGCCAAGGTCGAGCCTGCCGCCCCCACCGGCGCACGACTCGATCCGCAATCCCGGATGACAGGCGCGCAGATGGGCCATGACCTGGTAGACGTTCCGGGTGTGTCCGATCCAGACACGGTCGTGCCCTTGGCGCTGGTCGGGCCAGCCCGCCTGGGTGAACGGCCGGTTCATGTCCCACTTGAGGTAGTCGAGGCGTAGGTCGGTGACGAGCCGGTCGAGCCATTCCAGGGCCCAGTCACGCACGTCGGTACGGGCGAAGTTGAGCACGAGTTGGTGGCGTTTGCGGTCGCGGCGGCGGTTCTCGAGGTGCAGCGTCCAGTCCGGATGCGCCCGGTAGAGGTCGCTGTCCGGGCTGACGCCCTCGGGTTCCACCCACAGCCCGGCCTTCATGCCCAGCGCGCGGACGCCGTCGAACAGGCTCCGCAGCCCGTTGGGAAACCGTTCCCGGTGCGGCCACCAGTCCCCGAGCGAGCTGTGCTCGTCGTCGCGCCGGCCGAACCATCCGTCGTCGACGACGAACAACTCGACACCAAGGTCGGCCGCAGACCGGGCGAGCGAGAGCTGTTCCGGTTCGGTGACCGTGAAGCCGGTCGCTTCCCACGAGTTGTAGAGCACCGGGCGGTCCTCGTCGCCGGCGGGCAGGACGTGCCGGCGTATGTGGTCGTGCCAGCCGCGGCTGGTGCCGCCGAACCCGTTGGCGCTGTACAGCCCGAGGATCGGCGGGGAGACGAGCTCGGCCCCGGCCGGCAGCGACCACCGCACCCCGTCGTGACCGAATCCGGCGGTCACCGCGGTCCCGCCCTCCGGCCGGCGGGTCGTGGTCATCCGCCAACTGCCGCTCCAGGCCAGGGCGACACTCCAGACCTCACCGTGCTCCTCGCCGGCGCCGCCGGCATCGATCATGATCCAGGGATTGGCGTGATGGCCGGTGATGCCCTGCCGGCTGGTGAAGGTCAACTCGCCCACCGGCAGCCGGCCCTGCTGGAGTTGGCTCTCCTCGGCCCAGGCCCCGGACGCCGCCCGGTACCGGTAGTCCTCGGCGTCCGGGATGAACCAGTTGCCGGAGTCCAGGCGGCTGACCTCCACGGCCGCGTCGCCGCCGGCACGGTGCCGTACGGTCACCCACCGTGCGATGGTGTCCGAGTCGGCGTACACCCGAGCATGCAGCACCACGTCGATCGGGAAGATGCGGTCCTCCAGGGCGATGTCGAGCTGCTCCGCCTCACCCTCGGAGACCATGCTGGCACTGACGAATCGCAGTTCCAGCGACCGCACCTGGTCCACCGCGACCTGGAGGGTCGGTAGGCCCCACCGCAGGCCGCCGTCGACCGGCAGCAGTTCCTCGATCTCTCCCGGGCGGGAGAAGCTGGTCACGTGCCGTCCAGCGCCCGACGGACTGCCGGGCCCGGCCACCATGGCGGCGGCTTCCCGGGCAGCCTGCGGCGGTAGGATCGGTCCCCAGTACTTCTGCAGCACCAGCGCATCGCCGGTCGCATGGTCGAGCTCGACGGCGACCACGTAGGTGCAGTCGCGGGTGTTGAGCGCCCACAACCGGCCGAGCTGATCGAGGGACACCAGCGACACTACGTCCTCCGTGAACTAAATCCGGCAGAACACCTGCGGACCAGCGAGCAGGCCGCGCTCATTCCTTGACATCATCAACAAATGTGTCCAAGATGTCCAGGTGTTGTCCGATGCGCATTTGACCGAGGGCATGCGATCGGTTTTCGTGGAGTTGCTGGTGCACGGGCCACTGTCCCGGGCAGAGGCCGCACGCCGGCTGGACCTGTCGCCGTCCGCCGTGACAAAGCTGACCAAACCGTTGCTGCAGAACGGCTACCTGCTCCACCAGCCGCTCGGCGATCACAGTTCGATGGGTCGTCCCTCCCAGCCGCTGGCGGTCGATCCGGCCCGTGCGGCGTTGATCGGGGTCAAGCTGACCGAAGACGAGCTGTTCGCGGTCCGCACCGACCTTCGCGCCGAGATCCAGCGTGAGCTACGCCGCCCGCTGATCAGCCATGACGTCGACGACGTGGTGGCCGGTATCGGCGAGGCCGTGCGTGAGCTGACCGGATCGGGGCAGCCGCCCGCAGCCGTCGGGATAAGCCTGGCGGGCACGGCCTCCGGAGGAGACCCGGTCGTGCCCACCTCTCCGTTTCTCGGCTGGCGGAACGTTCCCCTGGGCGACCTCGTCGCGGCGGCCACGGGCCTGCCGGCAGTGGTGGAAAACGACGTACGGGCGTTGACCGCCGCCCAGCAGTGGTTCGGCGCCGGTGTGGGTCGCGACTCGTTCGCGCTGATCACGGTAGGTGCCGGTCTCGGTTGTGGACTGGTGATCGGCGACCGCCTCGTCAGTGGCGCCGGCCGGGGTACCGGCCTGGTCGGCCACCTGTCGATCCATGACAACGGTCCGCTCTGCGAGATGGGCCACCGCGGCTGCGCCCGGGCGTACGCCAGCTCGGCGGCGATCCGCCGCGCCGTCGCGACCACCCTCGACCGTTCGGACCTGACCTTCGAGGCGTGCCTGGCCCTGGCGCGGCAAGGCCAGCCGGTGGCCCGACGCATCTTCGAGGAAGCCGGCCACGCCCTCGGGCAGGTGGTCGCCACGGTTGCCAACATCACCGGCGTGCAGCTGGTCATCCTGTCCGGCGAGGCGGTGGCGATGTACGACGTGTGCGCCGAGGCGTTCGACGCGGCGCTCACCGCCCACACCCACTGGACCTCGACGCCCGTCGACGTAGTGGTCAAGCCCTTCACCTTCAGCGAATGGGCCCGCGGCGCCGCCGTCATCGCCCTCCAGCACCGCATCCTGGCCCGCTGACCACCGCCTTCCCCGCATCCAGGGCGTGACCTGGCCAACGTTTGTTGATGCAGTCAACCAAAGCCGTCACTCTTCGGGCGTTTGCTACACCTCAATGCATCGACATACTTGACAGCGTGCACGAACTAAGAACATGATTCCGGCATGTTAACGACGGCCTCGCCGTCGCAGCCCGGCGAACGGAGCCGGGGCACCGCGACGGCTCGCTGGCGCCGGAACGACCCACCTCCCGCGCTGGTCTTCACACTTCCGGCCACAAACGGGTTCGCCGCGACCTACCCGCGGTCGGCGATCCGCAGGTGCCATGTCAGCCATACGGACCGCTTGCCGCCCGCCGTGACAGCGTTGTCAACGCCGGTGTCGGCACGGTCGACCCGGCCAACGACAGGATGAACAGCCTCCTCCGGTAACTCGTAGCGAGTTACCCGCACCTATCTGCACTGCTGCACGGGCTGGACCACCGGGCGCGTCTGGCTCTTTGGTTTGCGACGTCACAACCCGATGAGTCGGACGGGATGGACGCCCCCGAAACCCACGAGGAGAACGTCATGAGATGGAGAATCATGCTCGCCACGGCCCTGGTGGCCGCGAGCGGTGGCGCGGTGCTGCTGGGTGCGGGCACCGCCTCGGCCGCAGTCGGCAGCCCGCTGGTCAGTGCCGCGTCAGGGCGCTGCCTCGACGTGTCGGGCAACAACCCTGCGGCCGGCACCCCGGTCGCGATCTGGGACTGCAACGGGCAGCAGAATCAGGGCTGGGTCTTCACCATCCAGGGTGAACTGCGCACCTTCAACGAAACCAGATGCCTGGACCTGCCCAGCGCCACAGCCGGCACCCCCCTTGCCATCCAGAACTGCACCGGACAGACCAACCAGAGGTTCCGGTTGAACACCAACGGCAGCATCACGGCCACCCAGTCCGGCCTGTGCCTCGATGTCGAAGGCAACAACCTGGCCAACGGCACCCGGGTCGTGGCCTGGAGTTGCAACGACCAGGCCAACCAGCGCTGGACCCAGTCCGGCGGGCCAACCACCCCGCCGCCCACCTGCACCGTCGCCCCGGTCGACCCGCAGGCCACCACCCAGGCTCGCAAACTGCTGTGCTACCTCTACAGCCAGTACGGCAACCACATCCTGTCCGGCCAGCGGGAGACCAACGGCAGCGAGGCCGAGTTCAACCACATCCTGACCAACACCGGTAAGCAGCCGGCGATCCGTGGCCTCGACATGTGTGACCGCCCCGGCGCCGTTGACCGGGCCCTCGCCTGGTGGAACGCCGGCGGCATCCCGTTGATCGGCTGGCATGTCGGCGCACCGGCGACCAGCTCCTGCAACTACGGCGGCACCGCGTCCATCAACGCCACCCTCACGCCGGGCACGGCCGAGAACCGCTCCTATCTCTCCGAGCTCGACGCCGCCGCAGCCCAACTGCAGCGCCTCCAGTCCAACGGCGTCGCCGTCCTGTGGGCGCCTTACCACGAGGCCGGCGGCACCTGGTTCTGGTGGAGCAAGGAAGGCGGCAGCCAGTTCCAGCGTCTGTGGCGGTTCCAGTTCGACTACTTCACCCGGACCAAGGGCATCCACAACCTGGTCTGGCTGCACCCGTACAACGGCGAACCCGACGCCTCGTTCTACCCGGGCAAGCAGTACGTGGACGTCGGCGGTGCCGACACCTACGCCAACGACCACAACCCGTTGACGCCGCTGTTCAACCGCACCCGCGACATCGTCGGCAGCACCGTCCCGATCGCCCTGCACGAGAACGGCCCCATCCCCGATCCCGACCAGCTCCAGTCCACCGGCACCCGATGGGTGCTGTTCAGCACCTGGAACGGCACCTGGCTCACCGAGCGTAACGACGTCACGTTCCTGCGGCGCGTCTACAACCACAACTACGTGGTCACCCGTGACGAGGTCCCCAACCTTCGCTGATCCCCCGCCCCACGCCACCGCTCTCCATCCCGTCCCCTTGGAGTACTGACATGGCACTCGCTCCACCTCCCACCCCGCCGAGGCGGCGACGCCGCACCCGGTGGATGAGCCTGCTGATCGCCGTGTTGACCACGGCCGGCGTCAGTCTGTCCGCGGTCTGGTTGACCGCCGGCAATGCCGCTGCCGCGTCGACCGGGCGGCTGGTCAGCGCCGCGTCCGGGCGCTGCCTCGACGTCGTCGGCAACGCCGCGACCACCGGCACGCGCGTGCAGATCTGGGACTGCAACGGCCAGGCCAACCAGACCTGGACGTTCACCGACGCCGGTGAGCTGCGCGTCTTCAACAACAGCCTGTGCCTGGACGCCGAAGCCGGCCAGACCAGCGCGGGCACCGCGGCGATCATCTGGTCCTGCACCGGGGCTGCCAACCAACAGTGGCGGCTGAGCTCCAACGGCAGTATCACCGGCGTGCAGTCCGGGCTGTGCCTCGACGTCTCCGGCGCCGCCACCGCCGCAGGCACCCTGGTCGCCCTCTGGAACTGCAACGGACAGGCCAACCAGCGCTGGTCCCAGGGCGGTGGCAACCCGACCACGCCGCCACCCACCCCCGGCGGCTGCAACGTCGCGCCCGTCGACCCGAACGCCACCGCCTCCGCGCGCCGGCTGCTGTGCTACGTCTACAGCCAGTCCGGCAACCACATCCTCTCCGGCCAGCAGGAGTCGACCTGGGTCAGCGGCCCGGAGTACGAGATGAACATCATCCGCAACGCCTCCGGCAAGTACCCGGCGGTCCGCGGCCAGGACATGGGTGACGCTCCTGACTTCGGCGCCCGCGGGCTGGCCTGGTGGAATGCCGGGGGCATTCCGATGGTCGGCTACCACATGGGCTCACCCGCGCAGAACACCGACGGCTACGACGGCTCCCGCATGCCGGCGAACATCAACGCGGCACTCACCTCGGGCACGGCCGACAACGGCCGGCTCAACCAGCGGCTCACCGCTTGGGCCAACCAGTTGAAGATCATTCAGAACGGCGGTGGCGCGGTCCTGTTCCGCCCCTGGCACGAGGCCAGCGGCACCTGGTTCTGGTGGAGCATGGAGGGGGCTGGCCAGTACAACCGGCTGTGGGCCTACACCTACAACTTCATGCGCGCCCAGGGGGTGCACAACCTGGTCTACCTGCACCCGTTCAACGGCTCCCCCAGCTCTGCCTGGTACCCGGGCAAGCAGTACGTCGACATCGGTGGCGCCGACACGTACGCCGGCGATCACGGGCCGCTGACGTCGATGTTCAACGCCGCCCGCAACGTGTACGGCGGCTCGATTCCGATCGCGCTGCACGAGAACGGCCGCATCCCCGACCCGGCGCAGTTGCAGTCCTCCGGCACCCGGTGGGTGCTGTTCAACACCTGGCACACGAGCTTCATCAGCGACAGCAGCATCAACTCGCCATCGTTCATCAACACCGTCTACAACAGCTCCTACGTGGTCACCCGCGACGAGGTACCGAACCTGAGGTAGACGCGACCTTCCGGGCCATGCGTGTTCGGCATGGCCCGGAAGGACCGCCCCCTCGCCACGCCTGCAGTTCAGGAGTGTGGCAATGGTTGATAGGCCCCGACCGTCGATTTCCTTAGCGGGGCGAGACCCGTATCGCCGAATGTGCGCGAGAACCGGCAGTTGCCCGTTGCCGCAACCATTCTTCTCATGGCTGTCGGGACGGCCGGTTCCGCATGTCCAGAACAGCGCACGGACCGACATGAAAACGGCCGCCACAATGGCAAACACATTTACATCTGCTCATATCACCACGCAAACGGGCGCAACAACCGCGACTCACGGCGAGACGCGGCGCCCATTCGATCGGAGGACGGCGTGAACATGCCTGACGAAAGATCACAGGATCAACCAGTGTCGAGTGACGATCCACAGTCCAGGGTGCCGAGTGGTGGCGGGGCTGGGCAGGATGCCCGATCCTCGCCTCGGCGGGGCTGGCGCATCGTGGCGGGCACGGCCGCGGCCGTGCTGGGCGTAGCCATGGCCGGGTCCGCGGTGCTGGGCGGCTCCCCCTCGGCGTCCGCTGCCTCGTACCAACGGGGGCCGAATCCCACGGTGCAGAGCGTCGCCGCCAACCGCGGCACGTTCGCCACCGCTGAGATCACCGTGCCGCGTGGCTTCGGCTTCAACGGCGGCAAGATCTACTACCCGACCGACACGAGTCAGGGGACCTGGGGCGCAATCGCGGCCGTGCCGGGTTACACCGCCTCCTGGGCAGCCGAGGGCGCCTGGATGGGGCCCTGGTTGGCGTCCTTCGGCTTCGTGGTGATCGGCATCGACACCAACAGCCCCACCGACTTCGACACCGCCCGGGGCACCCAGTTGCTGGCCGCGCTGGACTACCTCACCGGGCAGAGCGCGGTTCGCGACCGGGTCGACCCGAACCGGCTCGCCGTGCTCGGTCACTCCATGGGCGGCGGCGGTGCCATCAGCGCGGCCATGCGGCGTCCCTCGCTCAAAGCGGCCATCCCCCTGGCGCCGGCCTCGTTCTCGCAGAACCTGTCCACCGTACGGGTACCCACGCTGATCATGGGTGCGCGGAACGACGGCACGGTCACCCCGTCCTCGATCAACAGCCTGTGGGCCACCAAGCCGGCCACCACGAAGGGCGCCTACGTCGAGCTCACCGGCGGCGGCCACGCGTTCCCCACCTGGGGCAACTCCGAGGTGACCCGGCGGGAGATCCCCTGGCTGAAGATCTTCCTCGACAACGACACCCGCTACGCGCAGTTCCTGTGCCCGTCACTCGCTGACTCCACGGGCGTCTCGCGGTACCTCAGCGAATGCCCGTACGGATCCACCGGCCAGCCGACGCCTCCGCCGGTCACGGGCGGTCCGGTGCGCGCCGTCGGCGCGGGCAGGTGCCTGGACGTCCCCAACGCCTCCCAGACCAACGACACCCAACTCGCGATCTGGGACTGCAACGGCGGCACCAACCAACGCTTCACCCACACCCCGGGCAAACAACTCACCGTCTACGGCAACAAATGCCTCGACGCCGCCGGCCAAGGCACCACCAACGGCACCCGAGTCATCATCTGGGACTGCACCGGCACCGCCAACCAACAATGGAACGTCAACACCAACGGCACCATCACCGGCGCCCAATCCGGCCTCTGCCTCGACGTCAACGGCGGCTCCACCGCCAACGGCGCCCTCGCCCAACTCTGGGCCTGCACCAACGGCAGCAACCAACAATGGCGCCTCGGATAGGCGACGCCCCGCAACCGCCAAGAGGAAGGGCAGGGCGTCGCGGACGCCCGGCCGAACAGCTCAGATCCCTCCCGTGACGTGCGAGGAGTTATCCCATGCTTCGTAGGTTCCCCCTCTATCTCCACGGTCTTCTTGCCGTGCTGTTGTTGGCCACCGCGCTTGTCGCGGTCCGGCCAGCCCAAGCCGCCGCACCGGTACGGGTCATGCCGCTGGGCGACTCGATCACCGGCTCCCCGGGCTGCTGGCGTGCTCTGCTCTGGAACCAGTTGCAGAACGCCAACTACAGGGACGTCGACTTCGTTGGCACACTCCCCGCGCAGGGTTGCGGCGTCGCGTACGACGGCGACAACGAAGGCCACGGCGGCTATCTCGCCACCAACATCGCCAATCAGAACCAGTTGCCCGGCTGGCTGTCCAGCACCCGACCCGACATCGTCGTCATGCACCTGGGCACCAACGACGTCTGGAGCAACATCGCCCCGGCCACCATCCTGAGCGCCTTCAGCCGGTTGGTGGACCAGATGAGGGCCAGCAACCCCAGCATGAAGATCCTCGTCGCGAAGATCCTCCCGATGAACCCGAGCAACTGCTCGCAATGCGGTCAGCGCGTGGTCACCTTCAACAACGCGATCCCCGCCTGGGCCGCCTCGAAGACGACAGCGGCCTCGCCGATCACGGTGGTCGACCAGTGGACCGGCTTCAACACCGCCGCCGACACCGGCGACGGGGTCCACCCGAACAACTCCGGCAACCAGAAGATCGCCGCCAAGTGGTTCGGCCCACTGACCTCGGCGCTCAACGGTGTCACCCCCACGCCCCCGCCGGTCACGGGCGCTCCGGTCCGCGCGGTCGGCGCGGGCAGGTGCCTGGACGTCCCCAACGCCTCCCAGACCAACGACACCCAACTCGCGATCTGGGACTGCAACGGCGGCACCAACCAACGCTTCACCCACACCCCGGGCAAACAACTCAGCGTCTACGGCAACAAATGCCTCGACGCCGCCGGCCAAGGCACCACCAACGGCACCCGAGTCATCATCTGGGACTGCACCGGCACCGCCAACCAACAATGGAACGTCAACACCAACGGCACCATCACCGGCGCCCAATCCGGCCTCTGCCTCGACGTCAACGGCGGCTCCACCGCCAACGGCGCCCTCGCCCAACTCTGGGCCTGCACCAACGGCAGCAACCAACAATGGCGCCTCGGATAACCGGCACCTGACATGGAGGATGTCATGACTGTACGTAGACGCCTGTGGCGTCTTGCTTCGATTGGCGCTGTCGCCACAGTGCTGCTGGGATCACTCGGCCTGTATGTGGCGCCCAGCGCACCCGCGCAGGCCGCCACCAGCCAGTTCCGGGGAGTGAACTGGGCGGATACCAGGGACAACTTCCTGTACGACGAGAACGTACCGATCGGGCTGTCCAAGTCGGACAGTTACGCCACGACCTACACCAAGGCCACCGCGATCCTCCGGGGATTCCAGAGCTTCGGCTCCAACACGGTCCGGTTCGGGATCAACCCGCAGACCACGGCGTCGCCGTGGTGGGGCAGCCTGACAGCGGCGTACGACGCGGCCAATGCGATGGGCATGAACGTGATGATCGCGCCCTGGCCTCCGACCGGCGGCCGGATCAGCGACATGAACGCGTTCTACACGATGTGGGACACGGTCATCGCCAAGTACGGCAGCAACAGCCGGTTCTACTTCAACATCGTGAACGAACCGTGGGGGTACAGCGCAACCGAGTTGACCAACCTCGCGGCCGCGTTCCTCCAGCGCTACTCGAGCATCCCGCGCGGGCGGATCGTGGTTCCGGGGCTCTGGTCAGACATCGACCTGTGCGCCGTGGGCGCCGACTCCCGACTGAACGGAACCCTGCTGTCGATCCACATGTACACGCTGGGCGGCGAAACCCACCCGACCGAAGCAGAGTGGATCAACAGCTTCAAGGCCCGCCTCTGCGGGTACGCCGATCGAGCGATACTCACCGAGTTCGGCGTGCCGATGAATACCGGCGTCAACTACAACGGGCCCCGCGACGGCAACAACAACGTGTCGTACTTCTACGCGCTCACCGACACAGTACGAGAGTTGGGCATGGGCTCGCTGCTCTGGACCGGCGTCAAAGAAGCCAACCAGACCCAGGGCCCCGGCCCCTGCTTCAACGCCTCCTGCGCCATCACGTCCCTGACCGGCAGCGGCACCAACCTGTCGTTGACCGTCACGAACCAGTCCGGGCTCGACCGGCTCCGGCACGGCTGGGGACTCGACGGCCCGACGACGCCGCCGACCGGCTCCGGTAACGTGCTGCGGGGTGTCGGCTCCAACCGGTGCCTCGACGTACCCTCGGCCAGTACCGCCAACGGCACGCAGGTGGCGATCTGGGACTGCAACGGCGGAAGCAACCAGCGTTGGGTCGCGCAGCCCAACGGCGCCCTGCAGGTCTACGGCAACAAATGCCTCGATGTCCCCGGTCACTCCACCACCGCGGGCGCCAGGGTGCAGATCTGGGACTGCAACGGCGGCGCCAATCAGCAATGGACCCTCAACGGTGACGGATCGGTCGTCGGCCGCGAGTCTGGGCTGTGCCTGGACGTGACCAGCGCGGGCACCGCAAACGGCAGCACCGTGCAGACCTGGAACTGCACCGGCGGCAACAACCAGAAGTGGACCCGGCAGTAACGCACCGGTGACGCTGGACCGGGTGCCGTCGGCGCGGCACCCGGTCCGCGGTCGTCACCCGCCGGACCGTCCCACCACACGTGTAGCTGCTGAATCGCCCCGGGTCTGGTGGGGAGAAACCACCGACCCGGGGCGAAACAGTCCGCAGGAATGTCAGTCCTCGACGAGGACGCGCACGTCCCAGGGCCCCAACCGCAGGTCGTCTCCGGGGGCGTACCGAGTGTCGTCGAGCACGTCGGTGACCGCGACCGGGATCCGGACGTCCACCGGTGTGAACGACCAGTTGTGCAGGAAACGCAGCCGCTGTCCGGTGCGCGCGGTCGCACCGGTGCTGGTCACCGAGTCGGGCATGACGCACCACTGGGGTGATCGTGCGGCGTCGAGCCAGCGCATGATGGCGCGGGCAAGGTCGAGGTTGGGCAGCGCTCCGACGCAGGTGACTCGGCCGCGTCCGGCCACCCTTGTGGTGACGGCCGCCCATTGGCCGAAGTGTGGGTGGTCGTAGCCGGCCACCACTGTCGCGTCCTCGGGAATCAGACACTCCAGCCAGCGGGTCGCGGCCGGTTGCCCGTCCACTGTCAGCCCGGCGTCCCGTGCGACCACCGGCACGTCGGTCAGCAGGTTGGAGAACTCCTCGTACCACGCTCCGGCGGCGTCGGCGAGGCGCCCGGGCTGCGCGTCGATGCGCGCCCGCGTCTCGCCGTCGCTGTAGCCGGTGCGCGGGCCGACGACGAGGTGCCCCCCGGCGTGCGCGTACGCCTTCAGCCAGTCCAGGAGGGCGTCCTCGGCGACGTAGAGACCCGGCACCACAAGCACTGGGTGGTCCTCGACAGCCTGCTCGACGGTTTGAGCCGTCAGCTGGCTGGCGTGGACGATGCGGGTCTGCAGCCCGGCGTCGAACGCGCCGCGGTGGAAGACGTCGAAGAACGCGTGGTAGGAATCGCGGTCGCCACTGCCGTCCTGCCGGGCCAGCGGCGGGTGTTCCTGCATCAGCCACCTGGTGGGCGAGGAGTGGAGCAGGGTCACGTCGGCGTCGGGGATCAGCCCGGCGACGAGTTCGCCGGCGGTGGCGAGTTCCTGACCGATGCGGGCGGTCTCCCGGTAGGCACGTCCGGACCGCCCGCTGTGCGGAAGGATCCCGCCCCAGCTGGTCTCCGCACCGGCGTGGATCGTGTGCCAGTGCCAGTATTCGATCATCTGCGCACCACGGCTGACGAGGGCCCAGGCGGCCTGTCGCCACTGCCCGTCGTAGGCCGGGCGACTGTGCGGGGAGATCCGGTGGTTGGCGTTCGTCTCGGTGACCAGGAACGGCTCCTGGCGTGAGCTCCACATGCGGTCGGCGCGCTGGGAGATCGTCCAGGCCCCCTCCTCCAACCTGTCCTTCGGCGTTCGGGTGTCGGGAAGCGCCAGCGCGTCCTGCACCTCGTAGTAGGCGTTGCCCGCCGTCACGTCGAGCCGACCGGCAAGCTCCTCGTCCTCGACAGCCGGCCGCCCGTAGTCGATGCACGTGGTGACGAACTGTCCCGGGCGGGCGTACTCGCGCACGATGCCCGCCTGCCAGGCGATGAACTCCGTGGTCAGCCGCGCCTGGAAGCGCCGCCACGCCAGTGAGTACTGCGGGTGGGTGTTGCCCTCCGGCCGCCACAGGTCCTCCCAGGTCGACAGCCGGTTCGACCAAAAGACCAGACCCCACTCCCGGTTCAGGTTGTCGACGCTGTGGTAGGTGCGGCGTAGCTCGTCGACGAACCGTTGGAAGACGCCGTGGTTGCGGAACAGCCACAGGCCGGGTTCGTTGTCGACCTGAAACCCGATGATGGCCGGATGGTCGGCGTACCGGGCGGTGACCGCGCGAACCACCCGCTCGGCGTGAAACAGGAAGGCGGGGTGGGTGTAGTCGGCCTCCTGCCGGCCGCCCCATCCCATCCGCTCACCAGTGCGTAGCTCCCCGGCGATCTCGGGGTAGCGGCGAGCCAGCCACGGGGGCACCGAGTACGTGGGTGTGCCGAGGACCACGCTGATTCCACGTTCATGGGCGCCGTCGAGGACCGGCTGAAGCCAGTCGAGGTCGAATCGGCCGTCCTCGGGTTCCCAGGTTGACCAGACCGACTCACCGACCCGGATGACGGTGAAGCCGGCCGCGGCCATCATGTCGAGGTCTGTCGTGAGCCGGTCGTACGGCTGGTACTCGTGGTAGTACGCCGCCCCGAACAGCACACGCCGTGGGAGGTCAGACATCGCCGACCTCCACCGTCGGCAGCGTCGAGCGCCGCACGCCGGACACCGGCCGTGCGGTGCCCGCTACCACGGGAAACACCAGTTGAAATTCCTTACGCATGCCATCCCCTCGGATCCGGGTGGGTGGGCCGTCGGTCGGCCAGCGTTCGCGCGCTGGCCGACCGCGGAGATTCCTTACAGATAGGGGCTCTGGGTCAGCAGGTGGGCCTTGTAGCCCTCGCCGACGCCGGGTTCCGGTGTGCCGGCCCAGTCCTTGATGAGCACGGCACCGCTGGTGCAGCCCCAGGGGTTCCAGGTCCAGGCGAGGTAGGACAGGTCGTGCGCGTCGGCCCAGGTCACCAGGCGCTGCATGTAGTCGAAGCCGCAGTTGTCCTGGCCGAACTCGCCGAGCACGATCGGCACCTGCTGCGCCAGCGGGGCGATCTGGCTGTCCCAGCAGGATTCGCTGGCGCAGGCGTTGAAGCTGTACGCGTGCCACGACGCGGCCAGGTTGTTCAGCGGGTCGTTGGGTCGGTAGGTCAGCCACTCCCGCACGTCGTTGGTCCATTCCAGGCCGCCGACCATGAGCAGGTTGGTGGCGCCGGTGGCGCGGACGGTGTCGACGAGGTCCTGCATGCCGGCCACCTCGTAGGGCAGGCCGGGGCAGGTGCCGCCGTCACGTAGGCACTGCCAGCCGAGGGTCTTGTTCCACTCGGCGGGCATGTCCGGGTACGGCTCGTTGAACAGGTCGAAGATGACAGCGTCGTTGCCCTTGAACGCGTTGGCGACGCCGGTCCAGAACTGGGGGGCGTACCGCGCGTCCGGCATCGGCTTCTGGCAGGTGGCGTGCTCGTCCTTGCAGTGCCAGTCCGGACTGTCGGGGTAGGCGCCCCAGGTCCAGTGCAGGTCGAGGATGACGTTGATGCCGTTGGCGACGAGCAGGTTCACGTACTCCTTGACGCCCTGTTGGTAGGCGGCGCCGCTGGGTGAGCCGTTGAGGCCCAGCCAGCATTCCTCGTTCAGCGGCACGCGCAGGGCGTGAATGTTCCAGGTCTTCATCGCGTCGACCGACGCCTGGTCGACCGGGCCGGAGTCCCACAGGCCCTTGCCCTGCACGCAGGCGAACTCCCCGCCGGAGCGGCTCACACCCAGCAGCCGGTACGGTTTGCCGTCCGCGGTGACGATCTGGTTGCCGGATGCATGCAGTTTTGGCGCCGCTCCGTTGGGCGGCGGGCTGGTGGTGGTCGGGCTCGGCGTCGGTGTGGTCACCGACCCGGTGCAGGTGGTCCCGTTGAGCGCGAACGACGCGGGCACGGGGTTCGCGCCGCTCCACGAGCCGTTGAACCCGATCGAGGTCGAGGCGTTGGTGCGCAGCGATCCGTTCCAACTCAGGCTGGCGGCCGACACTCGGGGGCCGGCCTGGGTCCAGGTGGCGCCCCAGCCCTGGGTGACCTTCTGGCTCGCGTTGGGGAAGTCGAATGTCAACGTCCAACTCGACAGCGCGTCGCCGAGGTTGGTGACGTTGGCGTTGGCGGTGAACCCGCCCGGCCACTGACTCTGCACGGTGTAGGTGACCGAGCAGCCGGTGGAGGCCGCTGCGGCCGGGAGGCTGGCCGTTGCCATGCCAGCCAGCGCCAGCACGCCGGCTGCGCCAGCGGCCAGCAGTGTACGTCGATGTTTCATCTGATCTCCTCAGGGAGTGAGAGATCGATGGGAGCGCTGCGAAACATCCTTTATTAGGTTGGTTACGAAAGTCAACACACCGCCTTCGCGGCGCTCACGGCACGGGTGGGCGGTCGCGGATGACGACTGACGTCTTAAGTGACGTAGCCTGGCGAAGCGGGCGAACAACGGGGAGGCACCATGGCGAGCAGCCCGATCTGGGCCAGCCGGCCGAAGACTCGCGGCCTGGTGCTGGACCTGATCAGGGCGGCACGCAGCATCAGCCGGGTGGAGCTCGCGGCGGCGACGGGTCTGACGGGCGCGACGATCTCGGCGGTCGTGCGTGAGCTGATGGGCGACGGCCTGGTGGTCGAGGCTGGCCGGGGTGGGCCGACGGGTGGCAAGCCACGCACCATGGTGCAGCTCAATCCACTGGCCCGCTACAGCGTCGGGGTGCAACTCGAGCGCAACACGTGCGTGATCGTGGTCGTCGACCTGGCGGGCCGGCAGGTGGCCCGGACATCGTTTCAGGGCGTGGCGTCGATGCCGCCGGAGCGGGCGCTACCCCTGGTGGCCTCGCAGGTGGACGCGCTGCTGGCCACAGCGGCCGTGGACCGCGACAGGGTGTTGGGGGTCGGCCTGGTCAGCTACGGGCCGCAGGATCGGCGCGCGGGTGTGCTGTTGACGCCGCAGCCGACAGATGACTGGCTCGACTACCCGGTCGCGCGGCTGCTGGCGAAGACTCTTGGGCTGCCGGTCCTGCTCGACAATGACGCGGCAGCGGCCGCGATCGGCGAGTACTGGATGGGTGCGGTGGACCCGCGCAGCACCTATGGCTGCATCTACATGGCCACCGGAATCGGCGGCGGAGTTGTGGTCGCCGGTGAGGTGTACCGGGGAAGTTCCTCGAACAGCGTGGAGATCGGCCACATCTCGATGGACATCAACGGCGACGAGTGCCCCTGTGGCAACGTCGGCTGCCTGGAGAACTACGCGGGCCCGTCGGCCATGGTCCGGCAGGCCATGGCGACACCCGGGCTTGCCCAGCGACTGGCCCTGGACTCGACCGCCGCCGACTTCCTCACCGAGTTCGCGCGGATCGCCGCCGCGGCGAACGCCGGTGATGCCGGCGCACGGGGCATCGTCGAGCAGTCGGCCCGCTATCTCGGTGGCGCGGCCGTCACCATGGCCTGCCTGTTCGATCTGGACACGATCGTCCTGGCCGGGCCGAGCTTCGCGGTGGCCGGCTCGATCTACCAGACCCTGATCCAGCAGGAGGTGGATCGTCGCATGTTCGCGCGACGGGCGCATCCGGTGCGGATCGTGCCGTCGGTCAACGGGTCGGACGCAGCGGCAATCGGCGGAGCCGTCCTCGTCCTGCAGAGCGAGTTGACCCTGCGCCATCCCCGCCCGGACGACGAGGCACGGCCGGTGCCCGCCGGGACGACCGAGATCCACTGAGAGTTCCTGTCGGCCCGCGCACAGTAGGCGATGACCGTCCCGCTGGCCCTACTCGTTGACTTACTTCGGCTACTTGCGTAAGGATCTTTCGCGACTCTGGTCCCTGCCGCCGACGACGAAGAGGGCCCCATGACGCGCTCGACCCTGCACGAGGGCTGGCGTCTGCGCGCCGTCGGCGGCACCGTGCCGGGCAACCTCGGCGAGCGGGACATTCCCGCCCAGGTGCCCGGCAGCACCCACCTCGACCTGATGGCCGCCGGCCTCATCGCCGACCCGTACCTGGACCGCAACGAGGCGGACCTGACCTGGATGCACCGCGTCGACTGGCAGTACACGACGGTGTTCCAGGCCGCCGGGCCCCGCGTGGGCGAACGGGTGGAGCTGGTCTTCGACGGCATCGACACGATCGCCACCATCGCGCTCAACGGTCATCTGCTCGGCAAGACCGCCAACATGCACCGCGGGTACCGCTTCGATGTCCGCGAGTCGCTGCGGGAGGGCAGCAACGAGCTGACCGTGACGCTGTGGTCCGCGCTCACCCACGCCGAACAGATGGAGGCCCTGCTCGGCTGGCGCCAGCGCGCCTACCCGCACCCGTACAACGCGATCCGCAAGATGGCCTGTTCCTTTGGCTGGGACTGGGGACCGGACCTGCAGACCGCCGGCATCTGGAAGCCCGTACGGCTGGAACGCTGGGACACCGCCCGGCTGGCCCGGGTACGCCCGCTGGTCACCGTCGACGCCGACGGCACCGGCCGTGTCGACGTACACCTCGACGTGGATCGCGCCGCGGACCGCGACTACACCGCGGTGGTGACCGTCGGCGACCGCGAGGAACGGGTGACAGTCTCCGGCGACGCCGCCCACGTCACCGCCCTCGTGCCGGACGCCCGGCTGTGGTGGCCGGTCGGCTACGGCGAGCAGCCGCTCTACGAGTTGACCGTCACGCTCCTGGCCGACGGCGAGCCGGTGGACACCGACCGGCGTCGGATCGGCTTCCGGACCGTCGCCGTGGACACCGAGCCGGACGAGACCGGCACGCCGTTCACCTTTGTCGTCAACGGCACCCGAGTCTTCGCGAAGGGCGCCAACTGGATCCCCGACGACCACCTCCTCACCCGGGTCACCCCCGCGCGGCTCGCCCGCCGCGTCGACCAGGCCGTCGGGGCGAACATGAACATGCTGCGGATCTGGGGCGGCGGCATCTACGAGACCGACGACTTCTACGACGCCTGCGACGAGCGGGGCGTGCTGGTATGGCAGGACTTCCCCTTCGCCTGTGCCTTTTACGCCGAGGAAGAGCCGCTGCGCAGCGAGGTCGAGGCCGAGGCGCGGGAGAACGTCACCCGGCTGGTCGCCCGCCCGTCGCTCGTGCTGTGGAACGGCAACAACGAGAACCTGCCCGCCTACACCGACTGGGAGGGCTGGCAGGAGGCCCTCGACGGACGCAGTTGGGGGCTCGGCTACTACACCGAACTGCTGCCCGACCTCGTCACCGAACTGGACCCCACCCGCCCGTACGCGCCCGGAAGCCCCTACAGCCCCGGTGACCTTCCGCCCAACGAGGCGCGCTACGGCACCCGCCACGAGTGGGACGTCTGGAACAAGCTCGACTACACCCACTACCGCGACCACATCCCGCGGTTCTGCGCGGAGTTCGGCTTTCAGGGTCCACCCACCTGGGCGACCCTCACCCGCTGGATCCACGACCAGCCGCTGACGCCCTCCTCGCCCGCGTTTCTGCTCCACCAGAAGGCCGGGGACGGCAACGACAAGCTGGACCGGGGCCTCGCACCGCACCTGCCGGTCCCGGATGACTTCGAGCAGTGGCACTGGGCGACACAGCTCAACCAGGCGCGGGCGGTGGCGTTCGGCGTCGAGCACTTCCGCTCGTGGTGGCCGCGGACGGCTGGAGCCCTCGTCTGGCAGCTCAACGACTGCTGGCCGGTCACCTCGTGGGCCGCCGTGGATGGCGACGAACGGCCCAAGCCCCTCTACTACGCGCTCAAGCACGCGTTCGCGCCACGGCTGCTGACCGTACAGCCCCGTCAGGGAAGACCCACACTGGTCGCGGTCAACGATCACGACCAACCGTGGACGGGTGCGATCCGCGCGGCGCGGCAGACCCTCACCGGCGACATCTTGGCGACCGCCGAGCTGCCGCTCGATGTCGCGCCCCGGTCGGTCGCCGTGGTCGACCTGACCGACGACCTGCTCACGCCGGTCGATTCGAGAACCGAGGTCCTGGTCGCCGCCGTCGGCGGTGTCCGCGTCCACCACCAGTTCGCCGAGGACCGCGACCTCGCCTACGACCCGGCGCCCTACACCACCGAGGTCACGCCCGTGGTCGGCGGCTACCGGGTGGACGTGCGGGCCACCTCGTACGTCCGGGACCTCGCACTGCTCGCCGACAAGGTGATCGACGACGCGGTCGTGGACGACATGCTGATCTCGCTGCTCGCGGGCGAGACCCACGCCTTCACCGTGCGCACCGCGGCGTTCCTGGCCGAGCCGTCCGCTCTGGTGCATCCGCGCGTGCTGCGCTCTGCCAACACGGCAGCCCGAGCCGATGAAAAGCCCACGAACCGATAGTTCACCTTCGCCGATGCAGCCGCACGAGCCGGGCGGCGGGCGACGCGGGAAGCTCGATGGTCAGCTTGCCCCGGGCGTCGTCCCAGGCGAGGTGCGTGGGTAACGTGACCGGGAAAATCACCTCGGCCGAGCAGAGCTGACCGGACAGGTGCCTCAGCGGAAGCACCGCGGTCCGTTCGCCGGCACGTCGCGCGACGAGCACGTATGTCTCATCGGCGGTCCGGAGCGCGAGCGACACCCAGTCGTCGTTCCACCCAGGCAGACCGAGAGGCCAGAGCGGTACAGCGTCGGGCAGGCGGCCGCGCAGCGCCCGGTACACGGCCAGCCCTTCGCCGACGAGGGCTGTCTGCTCCGGTGAGAGCAGGTCGACCCGACCGCTGAGGTGTACGCGGCTCAACAGCGATACAGCGACAGTGAAGGCGTTGTCCTCGGCAGAGAAGTGGGGCTGTGGATAAGCCCAGACGGCCCCTTGCTCGGGCGTGACGGCGGTGGGCGCCGCAGCGGCGATCGCGGCATTCTTCAGATGGTCACGCTGATCGGTCGTGGACTGCACCGGGTGCAGCGCCAGCGTCGCGTAGTCCATGCGCAGCCCGCCGCTCCCGCAGTTCTCGATGACGAGGCCCGGGTGGCGGTCCATGACTCCGGCGACCCACCTCAGGTACGCGCGGTTGTGCCCGAGGAGCCCGGCGCCGGGACTGTCGCAACCGATGTCGGTCCCGTGGCCGGCGTCGATGTTGTAGTCGAACTTGAAGTAGCCCAGGCCGTAGTCTGCGACCAACCGGTCCACCACGCGATCGAGGCGTGACACGACCGCCGGGTGGCGAAAATCCAGCTGGTAGCGGCCGGTGACCTCCAGCCGGGTGCCGTCGCGGCAGAACAACATGTCGTCGGTCAGCTCGCCCACCAGCGGGGACCGCACGCCTACGACCTCCGGCTCGAGCCAGAGTCCGGGGACCATCCCGCGGCCGCGTACTTCGTTGAGCAGTTCCCGTAGGCCCCGCGGGAACCGGGCGCGGGATTCCTCCCACGCGCCGACACTGTCCCACCAATTCCCGTCCTCGGCGTACCACCCCGCGTCGACGACAAAGTACTCCGCACCGAGCTCGGCGGCGCTGTGGATGAGTGGCAGGATTTTGTCCTGGGAGGGGTCGCCCTCGAGGCAGTTCATGTAGTCGTTGAAAATCACCGGTAGTGTCGCGTTGTCCGCGTGCGGTCGGCGGACGGCGCGGCGGTACCGGGTCATTTCGGCCATCGACGTGTCGAGCAGGTCACCGTCGCCACCTGCGGCAATGACGGCCGTTGCCACAGCGACGGAGACGAACTGCTCCCCCGGCTCGAGGATTTCGCGCCACTCGTGGTCCGCGCCCGTGGGTCCGCTGGCCAACAGGTACACGCCGCCGTTCCAATCGGCGACCTCCCAGCACCAGGCTCCGTTGTGCTCGATCTGCCAGAGCAGGCCAAGCCCGCGCCCAGTGTCGTGCAGCAACCCCATCGGCAGGTGATCGGACGTCGACCACGACCCCGCATTGGAGACGAGGAGGCTGTGGCGGGAACCGATGGGCTCGCGCTGGTGTGACGGGTAGGTGCGGTAGATGCCGTGCTGCACGAGACTCGCCTCACGCCACTGGCACTCGCCGCCCCACACGTTGTGGGGGACGGACAACCGGATCTGTTCGTCCCACGCACCGTCGGCGTCCGTGACGAGGGTACCGACGACCAGCGAGCTGACCTGCGTCAGGAGAAGTGGCGCAGTTCCTGCGTTCGTCACCCCGGACCATGTCCGGACGACGGCTGAGCCGTCGAGCAGTGCGGCGAATGATTCGACGCGAAGACCAGTGTCGGGGTCGGCAAGCACGACGCGTAGTTGCTGGGCTGGCGCGGCACCGGGACCAAGGCGGACCCGTGTCGTCTCGGCCGACTGAAATTGCAGCCCTCTGGTCGCGTTTCGTTCGCTGTGCCGACGGCCGCCGGGTCCTACATGACTCGTGGACACCTCGACCAACGGCATGGCAGATGGCGGCTTGTCTGCGCCGGCCCAATGCGAAGGGACGAGTTCAGCGAGCCGGGCGATCCCGTCGACGACCGTGACCCGCAGCCGAACACGGCCGTTGTCCAGCACGATGTCGTCCGCGGCGGCGTTCATCGCGCCTCCCGTGGCCAGCGGTTCAGTGCCACGCGCTCGCTCATGCCGTCCGCCGTCCACCGTCGGCGTCCTCCGGCCACGGGACGAGCAGCCTCGACCGCAGCGCCCGGGCGAGCGTGGGCGCGAGTGGCAGGCGCGGCAGCAGCGTGGCCTGCAGCGCGTGGTAGATGTCGGGTTTGCCGGGCCACACGGTCGTGGCGGGCATGTTGTGCGGGTCGAGCTCGTGCCACCACGAGCCGCCCGTGCGGTCGAGCAGATGACGCTCGGCGTAGTCCCACCAGGCGGCGTAGCTGTCGGCGTACCGCCGCTCGCCGGTGCGCCGGTGCAGCGCCGCGGCGGCGGCGATCGCCTCGGCCACCACCCAGTGCATCCGCTGGCGCACCACCGGTGTGCCGTCCCAGTCGGTGGTGTAGACGAAGCCCTGCGCGCCGTCGGCGTCCCAGCCGTCGTCGACGGCCCGGTCGAACAGCCGCACCGCCGCTGCGGCGAGGGCGTCGTCGGCGCCGACCGCGGCCTCGACGTTCAACAGCAGCCGTGACCACTCCAGGCCATGTCCGGGTGTGGCGCCGTACGGCTTGAAGGGGTCTTCCGGTTGGCTGCGGTTGAAGCCGAGATCGGGGGCCCAGTCCGGCCCGAAATGTTCCGGCAGGCGCCCGTCGTGGGCGACAGCAAGCTCGACGACGAATCGTGCCGCCCGCACGGCCCGGTCCCGCCAGGCGGCCGCTCCCCCGCCGACGGCGGGCCCGTCCGGGTCCTCGAGCACCTCGACGGCGTCGGCCACGGCGAGCATCGCCTCGACGGAGTGCATCGTGGCGTTGAGGCCGCGGTAGTCGTCGGTCCGCGTGAAGTCGGCGTCCCAGGTGTCCAGCGGCCGGCCGGCGTCGTCGTCCCAGAACCGCGTGAGGTAGACGTCGGCGGCGTCGGCGAGCAGCGTGGTGCCGCCGGGCCGGCGGGCGAGCGCCGCTGACGACGCGGCGAGCAGCACGAAGGCATGGTTGTAGCAGGACTTGCCGGCGGCGAGGTCGGGGGCGCCGTCCGGTCCGAGCGCGTGGAACCACCCACCGTGCTCAGCGTCGCGTAGTCGGCCGGTCAGGGCTGCCAGCGCGGCGTCGGCGACGGCGGCGCTGCCGGGCACGCCGAGCAGCACGCCGAGCGAGTACGCGTGCGTGGTGCGGGCGGTGATCCAGGTGAGCACGCCCTGCGTGGGATCCGGCTCGCCACTGGTGTCCAGGTAGGCGGCGCCGCCGTCGGGTAGCGCGGACCGCGCGCCGAAGGCGAGTAGCCGGCGGCACTCGGTATCCAGCCACGCCTGGTGGGCGGGCCGGGCGAGCAGGTTCACGGGGACGGCCGGGGTGGCGGTCACGGGAGGGTCCTCTCCGACGCGTCCAGGAGGGTGTTGGCGCAGCGGACGGCGGCGGCGAAGGCCTGCGGGTCGCCGGACGGCGACGTCACGCGGAAGGTGACCGACCGGCCGGCCCGAAGGTTCACCATGCCGTCGTTCACGCTGGCGGCGGGGTCGACCACGTCGGCGGGGCAGAACACGTCGCGGGCGTAGGAGGTGGCGCTTACGCGCAGCAGGCAACCGTCATCCGTGTGAACGGCCTCGACCTGCAGCGGCTGGGGGTCGAGGCGCTGGTCGAGCACCTCGGCGCCGTGCCAGAACGCTGACGTGAACCCGGTCGTCCCATCGTCGGGCTCGGCCACGATGACCTCGGTGGTGGGGTCCCCGAACGCGGCGACCTCGTCCGGAACCGTGACGGTCACCGCGCCGCGCGCGGGCACCGATGCCTCGAGCGTGGCCTTTGCCAGTAGCGTGCCGTCGAACGTCTCCCGCGTCACAGTGAAGGTGCCGCGGAACGCCTGGGCGCTGTCGTTGACGAGCACGAGCGCGAGGGTGTCCGGGTTCGGATCGAGTCCTTCCCACGCGGCAGCGCACGCCTCGTCGGACGCGCGCGGCTGCAGTGTGGCCAGGCGTGGGGCGTACGCGGCCCGCAGGGCGTACCAGAGGGGCTTGCGGTGCTCGGCGAAGTCGACAGCGGCCCAGGACACCACCGGCCAGTTGTCGTTGAGCTGCCACAGGATCGTCCCGGTGTTGTGGGGCGTCAGGGAGCGGAAGTGTTCGACGCCGAACCGGATGGCGTGCGCCTGGTTGAGTTGGGTGGTCCAGTGCCAGCCTTCGATGGTGGCAGGGTCGGGCAGGTGGCCCTTCCACCCGCGCTCCAGCTTCGCGTTGCCGAGGTTGGCCTTCTGGTGCACCAGCATCTGCGGGCCGAACGGGTTGAGTGGCTCGTCGTGCACCACCGCGGTGAGGCTGGACCAGGCGGGCGGTGCCTGGAAGCCGAACTCGGCGACGAAGCGGGGCTTGTACCGGGCATAGACGGTGTAGTCCGCCCGGTTCCACACGTCCCAAATGTGCATGCTGCCGTAGCGCTCGTCGTTCGGGTGCCGGTAGTCGCCGAACGAGTACGGGCTCGCCGGCGAGTACGGGCGGGTGGGGTCGAGTTCGGCGAGCACGCGCGGCAGCAGGTCGTTGTAGTAGAGGTCGCCCCAGCCTCGGCCGTTCAGACGGCCGGGCCACCCCCAGTCCACCGAGCCCCAGGTGTTCTCGTTGTTGCCGTTCCACAGGACGAGGGACGGGTGTGGGCTGAGCCGTGTCACGTTCTCGCGGGCCTCGGCGTCGATCTCCGTCCGCATCGGTGCGTCCTCGCTGTACGCGGCGCAGGCGAAGGGGAAGTCCTGCCACATCAGCAGGCCGTGCTCGTCGGCGAGGTCGTACAGGTCGTCGGACTCGTAGATGCCGCCGCCCCAGACGCGCAGCAGGTTGATGTTGGCCTCCAGCGCGTCGGCCACGCGTCGGGCGTACCGATCGCGGTCGATCACGGTGAGGAACGCGTGATCCGGGATCCAGTTGGCGCCCCGCACGAGCACCCGCTCGCCGTTGACCCGGAGCAGGAACGGCGCCCCGGCCTCGTCGGGCGTGGTGTCGAGCTCGACGGTGCGGAAGCCGACGCGCCCGCGCCAGAACGCGGCGTCGCTGGCGGCCTGTGCCTCGACCTGCACGTCGTACAGCGGCTGGTCGCCGTATCCGACGGGCCACCAACGCCGCACCTCGGGCACCGTGACCAGGACGACGGTGGACGTCTCGCCAGCGGACACTGTGCCGCTGGCGGTCAGCGTCGCACCGTCGGGGTCGGTGACGGTGACGACGAGCGGGACGTCCTCATCGGAGCGGACGCCGTCGCGCTCCACCTCCACGTGCACCCTCAGCAGGCCGTCATCGGCACCGTCGCTCCCTGTGCTCGGCACCACGTCCACCAGCGGTCGTACCGAGGCGATGCGGACCCCGGACCACGAGTCGAGCCCGATCGGCTTCCAGATGCCGGCGCCGGCGACGTCGATGCCCCAGTCCCAGCCGAACGAGCACGCCATCTTGCGCAGCTGGTTGTACTCGTGGTGGTTGACGTGCGGCAGGGCGCCGTCACGCTGGGCCCGCGCCGCCGCCTCGGGCACCGGGCCGGCGAACGTCACCGTGAGGGTGTTCTCCCCCGGGCGCAGTGACCCCCGCACGTTCCAGCGGTAGGAACGGTGCATGTTCTGTGTCCGCCCGATCACGTCGCCGTTGAGCTCCACGGTGGCCACGGTGTCCAGCCCGTGAGCCACGAGGTCGTGGCGTGTCGAGGCGTCGTCGGACCACGTGAACGTCGTCGAGAAGCGCCACGTCGTGTCGCCGATCCACTGCTGGGCGGCCTCGTTGGCACCGTCGAACGGGTCGTCGATCAGGCCGGCGCACCGCAGGTCCAAGTGCGCCTCGCCGGGCACGATGGCGGGTACGCCGTCGGCGAGAGCCGCGGCGACGGTCGCGGGGACGTCGTCGGGGAGCACGGGGGCGGTGAGGGTCCAACCGTGGTGCAGGGCGCGGAAGGTGGAGGGGAGGTGAGCCATGCGGGGTCCTCAGGTTCGAAAACGAATACGGGAAATGCGGCAGCGGGGCCTGCCAGATCAGCCCACGGGCAGGTCAGGCGCCGTGGCCGACGGCACCCCGGCCTGCTCCCACCGACTGGTGCGGTGGTCGTAGCAGACGCTGTTGTCGATGGCGTCGCGGTCCACCGTCACCGCGGCCGTGACCCGTTCGAGGCGCTCGGGATCCGGTGCCGAGCTCGCCAACAGCTTGGTGTAGTCGTGGTGCGGGTCGAGGATCACCGCGTCGGACGGCCCGCGCTCCACGATGCGCCCGCGGTAGAGCACGAGGATCTCGTCGGAGAAGTGCCGCGCGGTGGCCAGGTCGTGGGTGATGTACAGGACGGCGAGCCGGTCTTCCCGCTGTAGGCGGCCCAGCAGGTTGAGCACCCCGAGGCGAATCGAGACGTCCAGCATCGACACCGGCTCGTCTGCGATGAGCACCTGCGCCCCCGGCGCCAACGCCCGCGCGATCGCGACGCGTTGCCGCTGGCCGCCGGAGAGCTCGTGCGGCCGGCGCGGCGCGATGGTGTCGGCAGGTGTGAGGTTGACCCGTTCGAGCATCTCCAGCACGCGCTCGTGTGTCTCGGCGGCGGTACGGGTGCGCTGGTGGATGCGCAGCGGTCGGGCGATGTGGTGCTCGATCGAATGGAAGGGGTTGAGGGAGGCGAAAGGGTCCTGGAAGACCATCTGCACCTGCCGCCGGTACAGCGACCCGTGCACCGGGGTGCCGTCGTCGAGACGCACGTCGACTCTGCCGGACGTGGGCTTCTCCATGCGCGTGAGGATCTTGGCGATGGTTGACTTCCCCGACCCCGACTCTCCCACCAGGGCGACGGTGCGCCCGGGGATCAGGTCGAAGCTGACGTGGTCGACGGCGCGCAGCCGGGTGCGGCGCAGGCCCGTGCGGATCCGGTAGTCCTTGACGAGGTCGGTCACGTGGACGAGGGTCATGCTCGCTCCTCGATGGTGCCGTCGGCCGCGGTCTCGTCGACCCCGGACCTGATGAACGCGCCGCGCGCTCCGGACAGGCTCGGGAACGAGCCGAGGAGCTTGCGGGTGTACGGATGCTGCGCGTGGCGGTACAGCAGGTCTGCCGCACCAAGCTCGACGATCTCGCCGGCCAGCATGACGGCGATGCGGTCGCTGATCTCCAGCAGCAGCGGCAGGTCGTGCGTGATGAAGATGACGGCGAAGTTCAGCTCGTCGCGCAGCCGCATGATCTCGCTCAGGATCTCGCGTTGGACGACGACGTCCAGAGCCGTGGTGGGCTCATCCATGATCATGACCTGTGGCTGGAGCAGCATCGCCATGGCGATCATGACTCGTTGGCGCATGCCCCCCGACAGCTCGTGCGGGTAGGAGCCCAGTCGCCGGGGGTCGACGCCGACGCGTCGCAGCACCTCTTCGGATCGCTCGCGCACCTGCGCCCGGGACAGGCCGGGTCGGTGGGCCAACAGGGTGTCGCGCAGCTGCGCCCGCACTGTGGTGACGGGGTTGAGGGCGTTCATCGCCCCCTGGAACACCATGGAGAGTTTCTCCCAGCGGAACGCGCGCAGCTCGGTGTCGGTCAGCGCGAGTACGTCGACGTCGTCGTCGCCGCCGTCGTGGAACGTCACCCGGCCGGACGCGATCCTGGCCGGCGGGCGGTGCAGGCGGTTGATCGCGTACGCCAGGGTGGTCTTGCCGCAGCCGGACTCGCCGGCCAGGCCGAGGACCTCCCCCCGGTGCAGAGTCAGGCTCGCGTCCCGCACGGCCGTGACCGGCGCGTCCGCCTCGTACACGACGGTGAGGTTCTCGACCGTCAGGACGGCGTCGGCCCTCGGTCCGCCGGTAGCGGGGGTGTTGTCGTTCAGCAGCGTCGTGTTCATCGCGGGGGCACCTCCGAGACGGTCGAGCGGGCGGTCGGGGTGGCCGGGCCGCGTCGGGCCAGTTGCCGCTCCATACGCGCGGCCCGCCGCGCGCGCCTGCGGTACAGGCGGAGGTTTTTGAGCTTGGGGTTGATGGTCTCGTCGATCGAGAAGTTCACCAGGGACAGGCCCATGCCGAAGAGCGCGATGATCAGGCCCGGCGGCACGAACCACCACCAGGCGCCGAGCGACAGCGCGTACCCGTTCTGCGCGTAGAAGAGCATCGTGCCGAGCGTTGCGGAGTTCGACGCGCCGAGGCCGATGAAGGCCAGACCGGCCTCGCCGAGGACCGCGGCGATGATCGCGAACACGAACTGGGACGCGAGGACGGGCAGGAGGTTCGGCAGGATCTCCACGGCGATGACCCGCCAGGGTTTCTCGCCGGCGACCCTCGACGCGGCGACGTAGTCGCGGTTTCGCACCGAGAGCGTCTGGGCGCGCAGCACCCGCGCCGACGCGGCCCAACTCGTCAGGGCGAGCACCACGACGATGGTCCACACCCCACGGCTCTCGCGCGGCACGAAGCCGGAGATCACGATGACCAGGGGCAGGCCGGGGATCACGAGGAAGACGTTCGACAGCAGGGAGAACGCCTCGTCGACGATGCCGCCGCGGTAGGCGCCGTAGATGCCGAAGAACGCCGACAGGACGGTGGCGAGGATGCCGACGAGCACGCCGATCTGTAGCGAGCCCCGGGTGGCGTAGGCGAGTTGCGCGAGGACGTCCTGTCCGGTCTGGGTGGTGCCGAGCAGGAACTGCGCCGACGGCGGCGTGAGCCCTTGGTCCCGGATCTGCTTGGGGTCGCCCACGACATAGACCGCGAGAATTCCGAAGAGCGTGATGCCGACGACCAGGGCGAGTCCGATCGCCAGCCAGGGCGTCATCGAGGGCAGGAGCATGCGCCAGCCCGCTCGGGCGGGGCGGCCCGTCGGGCCGGTCGTCTGGCTGAGCGTGTCGGCGGCGTCCGCCACCGTCGGCGCGCTGGCGGGGCTGAGATTCGTCATCGTGGTGTCCCCGTCAGTGCCGGGCGCGGGTGCGCGGGTCGATCAGGCCGTAGAGCAGGTCGACGATCAGGTTGGCGCCGAGCACGGCGAGCGTGATGAAGAGGAAGACCCCCTGCATGAGCGCGTAGTCGTTGTTCGTCACGGCGCCGAGCAGACGCCCGCCGATCCCGGGATAGGAGAAGACCTGCTCCGTGATGACCGAGCCGGAGACCACGAACCCGAGGGAGATGGCGAACCCGGCCACGGAGGGGAGGACGGCGTTGCGCGCCGCGTAGGAGCGACGGATCTTTCTCGGCGACAGGCCCTTCGCCTCCGCGGTCAGGACGTAGTCCTCCGAGAGGGTGGAGACCATCATGTTCCGCATGCCGAGCAGCCACCCGCCGATCGACGCCAGCACGATGGTCAGGGCGGGCAGGATCGCGTACTGCACCGCCGAGAGGATGAACGGCCCGTTCCAGCCGGGTGTGAGCGCGACGTCGTAGCCGCCCTGCAACGGCAACCAGCCGAGCACCCGGGCCAGCAGGTAGGTGAGGATCAGGGCGAGCCAGAAGTACGGGATGGCGGCCAGCAGCGTCGTGGCCGGGATCAACGAGTCGAGCCACGTACCGGGACGCCACCCCACGATCGCGCCGAGCAGCACCCCGAACAGCGCGGCGAGGACGGTGGCGACCCCGACGAGCACCACGGTCCAGGGCAGCGACGTCAGGATCACATCGGAGACCTTGGCCGGGTAGTAGCTCACCGACACCCCGAGGTCGCCGTTTGCGAGGTTCTTGAGGTAGTTGACGTATTGGCTCCACAGGGAACCCGTGTCGTCGCCCCCGAGGAGGAGCGTGTACGCCTTGCGCGTCTCCGGGCTGACCGAGCCGCCCCGCTGCTGGAGCTTGGCCAGCAGGATGTCGACAGGGTTGCCGGGCAGGAGGCGCGGGATGGCGAAGTTGAGGGTCAGGGCGGCCCACAGGGCCACCGCGTAGAAACCCAGCTTGCGAAGGAAGTAACTCACAGCAGCGCTCTCTCCTCGGGGGCGACGTCTCGGGCGGTCAGCTCTGGGGCTTGAGCCGCTTGAAGATCTCCGCGGCGTCGAGGGATGACCACACCGCGGGGAAGGCGTACAGGTCCTGGTCCGAGGGCCAGCCGCTGAACTTCGCGGTGCTCCACACGCTGGTCGTCCCACCGGTCAGGACCGGGACGTAGGGCATGTCCCGCACGACCGCCTGCTGGATGGTGTCGAAGTACGGCTGCCGGGCCGCCTGGTCGTCGAGTGGGAGCGCGGCCAGCTTGTCGAGTGCCGCGTCGATCTCCGGGTTGTTGTAGCGGGAGAAGTTGTTTCCGGCGGACTTACCCACCTTGGCTCCGGTGTTGGAGTCGAAGAAGTAGGTGTAGAGGTAGAACGGGTCTGGCGCGGGGCCCTGCCCGAGCGAGTCGATGGCCAGCTGGAAGTTGCCGGATCCCTTCTTCTCCGTCCACTCGTTCCAGGAGGACTGGGCGGCTTGCAACTCGATCCCGGCGGCCTTGGCCTGCGAGGCCATCGTGTCGATCGCGGTGATGTAGTCCGTCCAGCCGGTGACCACCTCGACCGTCAGAGACAGCCGCTTGCCGCCCTTGGCGTAGATGCCGTCGGACCCCTTGACCCAGCCGGCTTGCTCCAAGCTCTGTGCGGTCTTCTGCGGTTCGGCGCCCATGGGCGCCACCTTCTCTGCGAGGGCGGCGGAGGCGAACTGGTCCTGGCTGGGGGTGAGTGTGAAGGCGGGGGAGATCGCGCTGGCGGTGTCCTGGAACGCCAGTTTGTTGAGCTGGGTCCGGTTGAGGGCGGAGTAGAGGGCGTGCCGGACGGCGGGGTCGGTCTGCGGGCCCTTGCAGCCCATCTGCACGCTGGAGCAGGTGCCGAGCACCATCTGGTTCTGCCACTGGGTGTACGCGTCGTACTTCGGGAAGTTCTTCTTGGTGTTCTTGATGTCGGGGATCGGTCCGGTGAACCAGTCGACAGTGCCGGCCGCGATGCCGTCGGCGCCGGCCTGGTTGCCGGACAGCGCGACGAAGCGGATCTTCTTGACCTTCGGTTCGCCGCCCCAGTACTTGGGGTTGGCCCCGTAGGTGAAGGCCTGCGGCTTGAACTCGCTAATCAGGTAGGCGCCGGTGCCGATGGGCTTCTCGACGACGTCCTCGGTGGGGCTGATGGTCTTCCACAGGTGCTCGGGAACGATCGGCACGGTACCCAGCACGTCGGGGCCCTTGACGAAGGCCGGCGCCTTGAACGTGAAGGTGACGTGGGTGTCGTCCACAGCGGTGGCGGTGCCGTCGAAACCGATGTTGTTGATGGCCGCGTTGTTCTTCAACAGGCCGAAGGTGAACGCGACGTCCTTCGCGGTGAAGGGCTGACCGTCGCTCCACGTCACCCCGTCGCGCAGGGTCACCGAGAGGACGGTCCCGTCCTTGTTCCAGGACTGCTGCGTGCCGAGCAGCGGCACGAGGTCGGACACCTTGGCCTTGTTGACGAAGAACAGCGTCTCGTAGGTTGCGCCGAGACCCCCGATCCGCGATGGCGAGAACGGGTTGAAGTTGATCTGGTAGTCGCCCGACTGCCCCGTGTAGGCCACGAGCGTGGCCTCCGAGCTGGTGGACGAGGTCGCGCCGGAGCAGCTGCTCAACACGAGACCGAGCGCGGCTGCGCCCGCGAGCGCCGCAGCGCGGCGCGGTATGCCGGTGAGAAGAGACATCGTGGTCCTTTCACGCGCGGGGGCGATGCTCGCCCGCCATGGCCCAGGAAGGGCTCGGCATGTATTCTTAAGCGACTAAATTTACTCAGTCAATGCGTGGGGCCAATTGATCTCGCTAAGTTTCGGATCTGTTACACGCATGGTGGACCCCCAGCTGGGCGGCTCCACCCCCGACCCGAAGCCGGACGGCCACCTCGCCGAAGGGTCGTTTCGTCAGTCGAATAGACCATGAGCAGCCGATATACCGAGCACAGCTCTGTCGTCCGCCTACTGTGGACGCGGGCTACTGGGATGTCGTCGACGTCCAGACCGACCACCTGACCATCATCGGCTTCGCCGAGGCCGGCGCAGTCGCCGCCGCCGCCACAGTGATTTAGTTGATTGACTAAACATATGAGCCGGGGCGATCATTCGAAGCTCCAGCTCCGGGACGGGTCGAGGAGGGCTCGCGGCATGCTCCGCAACGACGATGGGCGCGTCACCACGGCTGGGCGGATGCTCGATCTCCTGCGCACGCGCGGCACGCTCAGTCGGGTAGAGCTCGCCGAGCTCTCCGGCCTCACACAGGCCAGGATCACGCACGTGGTCCGCCGCCTGATCGACGGTGGCCTCGTGCACGAGGTGGGCCGTGAGCAGCAGGGCCGGGGCCAGCCCCGACGTCTGCTGGAGCTGGACGCCGATGCCTGGTACGCCGTCGGAGTCCAGGTCGACCGCACCACGACGACCATCGTCGTGATCGACTTCGCCGGCCGGCGGGTAGCGACCGCCCGCCTCCGCGGCACCGGGACCAGTGGGCCGGGTGCGGCCGTCTCCACACTGGCCGGTCACATCGACGACCTGTTGCACAGCACCGGCGTGCTGCGAGAGCGGGTCATCGGTGTCGGCCTGGTCACCCACGGACCCCAGGACCGCGAGCGCGGGATGCTCCTCATGGCCCACCCAACGCCCGACTGGCTCCAGTACCCCCTGACATCGACGTTGTCGGACCGGCTCGGCCTGCCCGTCCTGCTGGAGAACGACGCGACGGCGGCGGCCACTGGCGAACAGTGGTCCGGCACGGTGCCGACCGACACGTTCGGTCTCATCTACGTGAGTTCCGGTCTGGGCGGCGGCATCGTGGCGGACGGCAACGCCTATCGCGGCCGCGCCTCGAACGCAGGCGAAATCGGGCACGTGGGGCTCATGGGCGCCAGCGCTCCCTGCGTCTGCGGCAACCGGGGCTGCGCCGAAGCCGAGGCAGGCCCACGCACCGTCGTCGCGCAGGTGCTCGCTCATCCCACCCTCGCCAAGCGCCTCGGCATCACCGCTCACGAGGAGGACACCCTCGCCGACTTCGAGCGCGTCGTGCGCGCGTGGCAGGCAGGCAACCCGGACGCCACCACGATCCTCCAGCAATCCGCCCGGTGGATCGGCCGCACTGCGGTGACCATGGTGAATCTCTTCGATCTCGACACCGTCGTGCTGGCCGGACCCGCCCTCATCAGCGCCGGCCCGCTCTACCAGCAGTTCGTCGAGGCGGAGCTGACCCGCTACGCGCTCAGCCGGGCGCTCAGCCGGCCTCGTGTCCTGCTGTCCGCCAACGTGGACACCGCCGCCGCCATCGGTGGCGCCCTGCACGTCCTGCGCAGCGTCGCCATGGAGCACATAGCCAGGACGCCCGCCTGACGCGACCCATCCACCCGCCCCAGTCCCGCTCGACGACGAGAACCAGGAGAGAGATGTCGTCCTCACGCACCCCCGTACCGCACGCCGCCTGGACAGTCCTGCGCCGCGACGGCGTCGCCATCGTCCTCGCCCACCCCGCCGCCGGCCTGCCCGCCGTCCTGCACTGGGGCGCCGACCTCGGCCCGCTGGAGGCCGGCGACCTCGATGCCCTGGACCGCACCACCAGCCGTCAGACCGCACCCGGCACGCTGGACGCCGCCTGGCGCCTACCGATCGTGCCCGAGGAGGCCAACGGCTGGTCCGGCCGTCCCGGCCTGCTCGCCACCCGCGGCGGCCGTCCCCTCTACCCGCGCTGGACGCCGCAGGTCGAGCACGAGGACAGCGCGAGCGTGCACGTCACCGCGACCGACGCCAACGCCGGGCTGTCCCTTCGAATCCACGTGGAGCTCGGTGCCGGCGGTCTGGCGCTCCTGCACCACGAGCTGATCAACGATGGTGTCGGGGATGTGGAGGTGGAATGGCTGGAGGCGACGCTCCCGGTGCCGAAGACCGCCGACCACCACACCGCCTTCTCCGGTCGTTGGACCCGGGAGAAGGCACCGCTCACCACGACCATGCCCCGGGGTACGACCACGCGCGAGTCGCGCCGCGGCCGGGGCGGGCACGACGCCCCCTGGGCGACACTCGCGTCGATCGGAGCGCCGCGGAACCGCAGCGGTGAGGTGTGGGCGGTCCACCTCGGGTGGAGCGCCGACGTCCGCCACCGGACCGACCGGGTCACGGAACATGTCACGCTGCTCGGCGCTGGCGAACTGTTGCGCCGTGGGGAGGTTCGGCTGGCGCCCGGCGAGTCGTACCGCACTCCCACGGCGTACTTCGCGTGGTCGGCCGCGGGTCTCGACGGTGTCGCGGACCGCTTCCACACCTGGGCCCGCTCGCGGCCTCACCACCCCCGCACGCCCCGGCCGCTCGTGCTCAACACGTGGGAGGCGGTCTACTTCCAGCACGACCCCGCGCGTCTGGAGCGGCTCGCACGCCGGGCCGCCGACGTGGGCGTCGAGCGTTTCGTGCTCGACGACGGCTGGTTCCTCGGCCGCCGGGATGACACCTCAGGACTCGGTGACTGGCAGGTCGACCCGACGGTGTGGCCGCAGGGCCTCGACCCCTTGGCGGACCTCGTCCACTCACTCGGCATGCAGTTCGGTCTGTGGTTCGAACCCGAGATGGTCAACCTCGACTCGGAGGTGGCCCGCGCCCACCCGGACTGGCTGCTCGTCAACCCGGAGTCGGTGCCGTCGCCCACCGGGCTGTCCTTCCGCACCCAGTACGTGCTCGACCTGGCCCACCCCGAAGCCTGGGAGCATGTGCGGGCGCACATGTCCGCGCTGATCGGCCGGCTCGGCATCGACTTCATCAAGTGGGACCACAATCGGGACCTGGTCGAGGCGGTGCACGACGGGGCGCCCGGCACGCACGCGCAGACGCTCGCCGCGTACCGGCTGATCGAGCGCCTCAAGGCCGACCACCAGGGCCTCGAAATCGAGTCGTGCTCCTCCGGCGGGGCGCGCGCCGACCTCGGCATCCTCGAGTACACCGACCGGGTGTGGGCGTCGGACTCCAACGACCCCGTCGAGCGGCAGGACATCCAACGCTGGACGGAACTCCTGCTGCCGCCGGAGCTTGTCGGCGCTCATGTGGGCCCCTCGCCCACGCACTCGTCCGGCCGCGCCACCACACTGTCCTACCGCATGGCCACCGCCCTGCAGGGCTCGGCAGGGTTCGAGTGGGACATCCTGGGCTGCGCCGAAGATGAGGTCGACGCGATCGTCGCGTTCGGCGATCTCTACAAGGAGCTCCGGGAGCTGTTGCACACCGGGACCGTGGTGCACCCGGACGTATTCGACCCAGCGCTGCGGGTGCGCGGCGTAGTCGCCCCCGACCGCGGCGAGGCAGTGTTCACGGTGTGCACGGTCAGCTCGTTCGAGGAGGCGTTGGTCGAGCGGCTGCGGCTGGATGGTCTGGACCCGCAGCGCCGATACTCGGTGCACCTTCGGGACGAAATCGGCTCGGCGCAGTGGGGATGGGCAACCCCGGCATGGATGGGCAAGACGCCTGTCGTCGTCCCGGGCCGGGTGCTCACCGAGGTCGGCCTGCAACTGCCCACCCTCTGGCCGGTCCAAGCGCTCATTCTGCACCTCACCGCAGTGTGACGACCGTGGCGACGATGCGGCTTGTGGTGGGCTCTGCCGCATCGCCGTTCACCTCGCTTGCCGAGATTCTTGACGAGGAGGATGCCATGATGGACGAATCGACCACTCTTGCTAACAGGGTGGCCTGGGAAACCGCGTCCCAGAAGCATGTCCGCGAGTACGACGACCTGTTTGCCCAAGCGGCGACAGGTGACTCACTCATCGAAGTCGAGCGGGCCCTGCTGCGGGACGTCCTGGCCCGCACGCCTGAGGTGATTCACCTGCAGAGCGGCAACGGGTTGGACGATCCCGCACTCGTGAACGCCGGGGCCATATCTGTCGTCGGCGTCGACTACAGCGAGGTAGCCGTCAATGCCGCGCAGCGGCGGGCCGACGAACTCGGCGTCGCGTGCCGATACATCGTTGCCACAGTGCCGCAGGTGCCCCTGCCCGACTCCAGCGCCGACCTGGTCTACACCGGAAAAGGCGCCCTGATCTGGATGTCCGACCTGGACGCGTGGGCTCGCGAAGTTGTCAGGCTTCTGCGGCCCACCGGGCACCTGTTCATCTACGAGGCGCACCCGGCGGTACCGCTGTGGACCTGGGACGAGGACTACCCCCGAATCCGCACCGACCGCAGCTACTTCGCCACCAGCCACGTCAACGACACCTTCCCCGGCAACGGCGCGGTCGAGTGGCAATGGAACCTCGGTCAGATCATCACCGCGGTAGTGAGCGCTGGTATGGAGATCCTGCACGTCGGTGAGTACGCCGAGCCGTTCTGGCGTATGGGCGGCGTCACCGCCGCCGCCTGGGATGGCCGACTGCCGAACTCCTTCTCCCTCCTCGCTCGTCGCTGAGCTTCACCACCGGGCGGGCTGCGACTCGGCCTGTCCGAGTGCCGCTCGCTGCGGCGCCAGCGTGGCGGGCGCGCTGACGACCGTGAGCGTGAAGTCGCCACGGTCGAGGTCCCGTAGCGTAACCGCAGCAAGGGTGAACTGAGGTTCGGTGTGCGGGACCGGAGGCCGATCGTCATCACCGCGCAATTGATCAATCAGCTCGGCGTCAAGCACGAGCTCGGCGCAGTTCTGCAGGGCCGCGCGCTGGGCGAGTTCCGCGAGGAGGACGTCGCGTCTAGTCAGCTCCGTCGGGCCGCGGCGCAGCGAGCCGCGGTAACCGGCGGGGAAGCCCAGAACGCGTAGGACGTCGCGCAGCGGTACGGCCGCGCCCGGTCCCCAGCGTTCGATGAACGCCGAGTGGTAGGCAGCCCAGCCCTGCAGGCGCGGTGCCACGCTGACAAGTACTGCTGCGGCCTCGCACGCCTCGCGGACCACGGCCGGTGGCAGCGTTACAGCGCAATCGACGCGTAGGTCAACCTGGACACGCTCGCCGGGGTCAGGCAGGTCGATGTGCTGACTGAGGTAGGCGACTGGGTCGGTCACCGTTACTGGTGGGCGAATCTCGGACACGAGGACGCCTGCAGCAACGAGTGCGGCAAGGAGCCGCTCGGCGCCGTCTGGCAGGTTCGTGTTGGTCCGCTCGACCACTCGGGCCGTCAAGTCGGCGAACGCGATCGGTGAGTTGGCGAGTTGCAACGCCAGTCGTATCGGGCCGGTGAGGTCGATCTCCACATCGCTGATCCGGTCACCGTCGCTGTGGCCGCAGGGCACCACCCAGGTACCGCCGCGCGGATACCCGATCGGGTTCGTGACGACCCGTATTCGA
Organism: Micromonospora sp. NBC_00330; assembly: GCF_036136635.1. Taxonomy (NCBI): domain Bacteria; kingdom Bacillati; phylum Actinomycetota; class Actinomycetes; order Micromonosporales; family Micromonosporaceae; genus Micromonospora; species Micromonospora sp. NBC_00330. The sequence continues at coordinate 945,393 of NZ_CP108012.1, read as the reverse complement.
GCCGCTACGGCTCGCGGCGGCTTCATGCATGCAACCAACAACCGGCGCGGCACCACTTCGAGCCAGTCGCGCTCTCGACCGCGGCCGGGAGGTGACATCGACGGCGCCCTCCGCAGAACCTGCGAAGAATCACGAATCCGAGGTCATCACTCCGTGCGCTCAGACTCCTCGAGCGCGCAGCGGCTGGGAATGCCGACTTGCGGTCCGACCTTGTGTGCCGACCTTCGGTCCGACTTGACGCTGAGCTGCACGCCCGGTCGGGCGCGAGAGCTTTCCTAATCGTCGTGGTGCCACGCCGAAAGCAGATGCGTACACGCCGGGAGCAGTTGGTGTGCAGCGTGCCGGTGCGGGTTGTTTGACGCCGATCTCGCCTGCATGCCGGGCGCAGCCGCAGGCACCGCAAAGTTGGATCTACGACGTCCAGGCCGTCGGATCGCCCTGGCTTCTCGCGTTGGCCCCACCAGGACGGCTTGACCTTGTCCCCGAGGCCGTGCTGGCCACCGCCATACGACGTAGCGCCGCGCTGTTTCCGTCGCGACTGACTGACCGCTGCATCGCCGACGCGCAGCGCGCTCCGCGGCAGATGCGGATGCGCGGCCACAGCTCCCGCTGGGTGTGGCGCGTTGTGCTGCTCGTGCTCGGCACCACCCCGCGCACCGTCGACAGCGATCTCATCAAATGGGCCGGCACGTCCTGGACGTCGACGTCGAGGCTCTGCGCCAGCGTGTGGCCGTCTCTCACGACTGAATCATGGCTGCAGCGGGCAGCTGCGGCGGGCCGGGCTGGGCCTCCTCCCAACCGGGTCGCTCCAGAAGCGAAAATTCCGCTATAACGAGCATGCTGTTCCGCTGGCCGACATCGCCCCCTCGGAGTGCCCATGACGACGCAGTTGCGTGACCGTCTCGACCAAATACTCCAAGCTGGCCAGGTCGGCGGTCTGCACGCCGTCGCGGCGGTTCGCGGTGGTCAAACCGTGCTGGAGTACTACAGGGCCGGCGAAGATTTCGCCTGGGGCGACTCGCTGGGCCTCGTCGAGTTCGGGCCCGGGGTCCTGCACGACATCCGGTCCGTCACCAAGAGCGTGACCGTCCTGTTGTACGGCATCGCGCTCGGCGCAGGGCTGGTCCCGCCGCCAGCTGAGCCGCTCCTGCAGCGGTTCCCGCAGTACCCCGACCTGGCGGCCGACCCCCACCGTGCCCGGCTCACCGTCGAGCACGCCCTGACGATGTCGTTGGGGGTGGAATGGCGTGAAGATCTCCCGTACAACAGCCCGGCCAACGCCGAGATCGCGATGGAGCTGGCGCCGGATCGATACCGGTACATCCTGGAGCGGCCGATCCTCGAGCCGCCCGGCGCCCGATGGACCTACTGCGGCGGGGCCACGGCTCTGCTCGGCCGCCTGATCGCCGAGGGCACCGGGCAGTCGCTGCCGCAGTACGGGAAGGCCGTCCTGTTCGCACCGCTGGGCATCGACAGCTTCGAGTGGATGACCGGCGCGGACGGAGTGGCCTCCGCCGCGTCCGGGCTGCGACTCGCGCCCCGCGACCTGGCCAGGATCGGTGAGCTGATGCTGGCCGAGGGCGACTGGGACGGTCAGCGGATCGTCCCCGCCGACTGGATCCGCACGATGCTCCAGCCACGCCTGCAGACCAGCTGGGGCGCGCAGTACGGCTACCAGTGGTACATCGAATCCATCGAGGACCATCGGCTGCTGGCCGGCATGGGCAACGGCGGCCAGCGCCTGTTCGTCCTGCCCGACCTGGACCTCACCGTGGCGGTCACCGCCGGCAACTACGACGACCCCGACCAGTGGCGGACCCCGCTCACGGTTCTGGAACGGGTCATCCTTCCCGCGATGGCTTGATGCACCGCGCCCGCCGGTCAGCCCATCGGCAGGGCGCACATCTGGGCCGGACGTCAGCTCACGCGTGCGGTTGGTACAGCTTCTGCGTTCGCCAGAAAGGCACCCGCGTCACGGCACCCGATCGACATCCGGTCATCGGCAGATGAGGATGGGTTCGCACGGGCGCGTCCTGGCCGGGACAGGCTGGAGCGTCGCGTGCAACGGCTGCTTGCCTTCGAGGAGTTCACCGCCGCGCTACAACTCTTGGGCTGGGGGGAACCGGAGGAGCGCCCCTCCCGCGAAGGGCTGCTGATCCTGCCCGAGCGGGAGATGACGCGTGCCTTGACGGCTGTTCCAGCCGGGAACGACCGCCGGCTGGTGCACGACGCGCTCCAGGTCGGCGCGAACGTCTTCTTGACGCGCGACGTCGGGATCCTCAAAGCCACGGACGCGGTGCGGCCGTTTGGTCTGCTCATCGCGACGCCCGCTGACCTGCTCGAGGAACTGTTCGCCTGCGGGGCTTTCCATTGCTCCCTCGGTCCGCGCTACCTGTACTGGCCGGCACCCGACCAGCAAAGGATCGGACATCTCATCCACGCCCTCGATCCCGACAAACGGCCGTAGCGCGACCGCATCAGCGTCGACAGCCCCACCCGGGTCTGCTGCTGTTTGGCAGGATGCCGCCGTTACCGTACGTCGGTCCGATACACCTCCTGATGTGAGGGGATGCTGTCATGCCTGAAGGGCTACGCAGACCGAACGTCATCACGGCCGGGACGTCGCAGCTCCTCCTCGCCGTGGTCAGTGGAGGCGAGGCCGTTCACCTCGTACGCCGCAACAACCCGCCTGAAGCAGGCCGCGGTGCTTTGTCCGACGCACACTTCTACCAGGCGGACAGCGACCGGGAATTGGTCAAGCGACGATACGACCTCGCGGCGCTGGAGGAACCGGTCTGGGCGCAGACGACGATTTGCGGTCGGGCCTGGTTGGTGATGGCCGGCGGTGATGGCGGACCCGTCAGCCGGTACCGGGAGCCGGCGTTTGCGCCAACGTGTCGACGGTGTCTGGCGTTGATGGACCGTCTGTTCCCGGCTCCTGCGGTCGACGAGCGGGTGCCGGTCGTGGCGCAACTGGTCGTCGACCTGGTGCGGCAGCACGGGTACGCAGAGGTGCGGCGGGTGCCCGGCGACCAACTTTCCGCACTGCGCAAAGCCATTCGATTGCTGATCAAGCAGCAAATAGGCCAGCCGTGTCGGACCTTTGTACACGACGATCTGCTGATGGTGGCGTGCGAGTCGCTCGGCGACCACGAGGCTGAACAGCGGGCAGCCGTCGAAGCTGTCGAAGCAGTGCTCCTGGGGCGAGAACAACTGCCCGCAGTCCGGCCGGTACGGGAATGGGTTGTCTCGTGGAGCGCCTGGAAGCAAGGGTAAGGCAGTCGCTGGGCACCCTCTGCTCTCCCTTGTTCCTGTGCCCGGCTTGCCCATGCTTCTCATCGTGAGCACCGAGGCGCGAAGGAAGGTGACCGATATTGGCGTTCAGGTCCTCAGTTTCTGATGAGTCAGGCGAGCGGCCGTCTAGATGGGTAGCGGTCCCGCAGGCGACGCGCCCTTAATTTGGCTTGGTCGGCAGAGCCATTGGCCACTAGATATCGGCTTGGCCCGGCCATTCGCTGTCGTGGATCTTTGCCCCTTCCGGGGCCGCTCCACACCACGATGTACGGGCAGAAGATGGGGGCGTTCACAGGGCGGGCGGTGAGCTCGACCCACCGTCGCGCCAGGCCGCGGACCGGCGCTGCGTCGGCCTGTCGCGCCGATGCTCGCGGCGCCGGTCGATGTCGTGGCCCGGAGCTCCGGTCTGGCAAACGATCCGCAGTGTGACGGGCCCGGTGGGGTGGCGAAGCGGATTGGTCGACCAGGCTGAGTCAGTGTGGGAGAGACGCGCCGGCGAGGACGGTGATGACGCCGATGGCGGCGGCGGTGGTGAGTGTCAGTACGGGGCCGCGGCGCAGTGCGAGCATGAGGACCGCGGCGCCGGCGAGGATGGCGTACTGCCAGGGTTGGGTGAGGGCCTGGGTGAGGGGGACGGCCGAGCCGAGGATGGCGCCGATGGCGGCCGGGCCGGCGCCGTCGAGGAAGGCTCGCACGTGGGGGTTTCCGCGGAGCCGGTCGAAGCGGTGGGCGCCGAGCAGGATGAACGCGAAGGATGGGCTGAACGCTACGGCGGAGGCCAGTAGTCCGCCGCCGAGTCCTGCGGCGGCGTAACCGACGACCGCGACGGTATGGACGACGGGGCCGGGGGTGACCTGGCCGAGGGCGACCGCGTTGAGGAACTGCCCGGAGGTCATCCAGTGGTGGTGATCGACGGCGTCGGCCTGCATGAGCGGGACGATGACGAAGCCGCCGCCGTAGGAGAGGGCGCCGACTTTGAGCGCGACCCAGGCGATCGACACCAGTACCCCGCCGCCGAACCCGGCCGCTGCCAGCACCGGAACCGCCGGGGCCGGGCCGCGACGCCGTGGCGTCGGCAGGCGTTGCGCGATCCGCTCGACGATGCCGCAGGCGATGAGCAGGAGCACGAGCCAGGGGCCGATCGTGACGGCGGCGACCGCGCCGAGCAGGAGGTAGAGCGTCCAGCGGTGTCGGCTGCTGTGTTGCGTCGCTCGTTGCCAACTGGCGGGGACGAGGCTGGTCCCGGCGTGCACGGCGACGGCGGCGACGGCAGCTCCGGCTCCGGCTCCGGCCGCCTTGACCCATAGCGGCGGATTGCCGAGGAACAGCACCGCGAGGGCGAGGATGAGGATCAGGCCGGGGACGATGAACGCGGCTCCGCCAACGAGGGCGCCAGTTCGTCCTCGCACCCGCCAGGCGCAGAAGATCGCGAGCTGGGTGGAGGCCGGACCGGGCAGCAGGTTGCAGGCGACGACGGCGTCTTCGAATTCCTGCGCGTCCAGCCATTTGCGGTCCTCGACGCAGAGTTTGCGCAGCAGCGCGATGTGCGCGGGCGGTCCGCCGAAGCCGATGCAGCCGATCCGCCCCCACTCCTTGAGCACGGTGCTGAGCCGGGCCGGTGGTGGTGCGGTGATGGTGTCGCGGGTCATTCAGGCGGCTGCCGGCTGGAAGAGTTCGACGGGGTTGCCGGCCGGGTCGTCCAGGACGATCTGCTGGCCACCGGGTCCTTTGACGACGTCGCTGCGGAACTTGACTCCGGCGGCCCGGAGCCTCGCGACTTCGGCGGTGATGTCGTCGACGAGGAGATGGATGCGGTTCCAGCCGCCGGGGTGCGGGGTGCTCCCGTCTGGCATCGGCCGTCCGGCGGAGCTGGCCGGTCCGGACAACAGCAGGCGAAGGTTGCCGCGACGCACGTCGGCGAACGCGGGCAGGAAGGCGGTGTTGCGGATGAAGCCGAGGTGGGTGGTGTAGAAGTCGAGGGCGGCCTGGACGTCGTCGACGAGGTAGCGGACGTGGACGGTGCTGTCGGCCGAGCTGCTCATGATGCCTCCGATGCTTGGTGGGCGGCGATGCGGTGCAGCAGGAACCCGATGCGCTCATCAAGTTCGGTGGCGGTGCGTACGAAGGCGGGCAGACCCTCCGGGTCGCGGGCCGGGTCCGGCATGCTCCAATGCGTGGCCTGCGGGTGGCCCGGAAGCTCGGGGCAGATCTCTCGGACCCGATCGCACAGGGTGATGACGTAATCGAAGTGTTGGCCGGTGTATTCGTCGAGATGCTTCGGGCGGGCGTCTCCAAGTTCGGGGAACAGCTCTATCGCGGACGGATGCACAGCTTTGGGGTGGCTGCCGGCGCTGCGGGCCTCGACGGTGCTGCCGGCGGCGCGCCGCAGCAGTGTCTCGGCCATCTGGGAACGGGAGCTGTTGCCGGTGCACAGGAACAGCACGCTCGCCCGCAGATGGGGTGGTGGCAGCGGCCGGGTCATCCGCAGCGCGGGGTGCAGCGCCGCGCCAGTCGCGGTGAGCATGTTGCCGCAGCGTACGAGGTCGAGACGGTAGTAGATGTCGCGACCGTCGGCGGTGCTGCGCCGCGTGCTGACCAGTTCCGCCTTGCGCAGCAGTCCCAGGTGGTAGGAGACGAGGTTCTGTGGCTGATTGAGCAGTGCGGTCAACTCCTGCACCTGCCGGTCGCTGGTGGCGAGTTCGCTCAACAGTTGCCAGCGGACCGGATGACCGGCGGCGTGCAGGAACGCTGTCGGGTCTACCGCGTCGCGGTGCTGGTGACGGGCCACCCCCGCAGAATACATCAAATTCATTTGATGGTGTTCCGGGTGTTCCTGGGGATCACCAGCCCGGACTCGTAGGCGAGCACAACCAGTTGGGCGCGGTCGCGGGCGTGCATTTTGGTCATGGCGCGGTTGATGTGGGTCTTGGCGGTCACCGGGCTGATTCCCATCCGTTCCGCGATCTCGTCGTTGGACAGGCCGTGCGCGGCCAAGGCGACGGCTTCACGTTCGCGGGTGGTCAGGTGTGCCAGCGCGGCGTTGTTGGAGGGTGGCGGCTGGGTGACGTACCGATCGATCAGTTTGCGGGTGATCGAGGGTGCGAGCAGGGCGTCGCCGCGTGCGGCGACGCGGATGGCCGGCAGGAAGTCTTCCGGCAGGATGTCCTTGACGAGGAAGCCGGCCGCGCCGGCCCGCAGGGCGTTGAAGACATATTCGTCCAGGCCATAGTTGGTCAGGATGACGACGTGGACGGCGGCCAGGGCCGGGTCCGCCGCGATCCGGCGGGTCACCTCGATCCCGTCGAGGATGGGCATCTGGACGTCGATGAGCGCGACGTCGGGCAGGTGCTCTCTGGCCAGCGCCACCCCCTCACGGCCGTCGGCGGCCTCGGCCACCACCGTGATGTCGTCCTCGGCGTCGAGCAGGGCGCGGAACCCGCTGCGGATGAGCGGCTGGTCGTCGACCAGCAGGACCCGGATCACGACGCCCGCTCCACGGGTAGTTCGGCGTGCACCCTGAAGCCGCCCTCGCTGCGCGCTCCGGCGCGGAGCCGTCCGCCCAGAGCGGTCACCCGCTCCCGCATCCCGAGCAGCCCGACCCCGGGCGCCAGCCCGGACTCCGGCGTGGCCGTGCCGTCGTCATCGACCTGGACGACGACCGCGTCGGGGCGATACTCGACACGGACCGACGCGGTGACGGCCGCGGCGTGCCGGGTGATGTTGGTCAGTGACTCCTGCACGATCCGGTACGCAGTCCGGTCCACGCTGACCGGGACACCGCTGCGGCGGCCCTCGATCGTCAACGACGCGGCCAGACCTGTCGTACGGGCCCGCTGCACCAGGTCCGAGATCTGGTCGAGCCCGTGCGGCGCGGTGCTGCCGTCCTCGCGCAGCGCTTCCAGGGTCGCGCGTAGTTCCCGGGACGCCTCACGACCGGCGTCCCGGATCGCCAGCAGCGCGTCCGGCACCGATTCGCCCCGCTTCTGGGCCAGGTGCACGACGGTTTCGGCCTGCACCTTGATCACCGAGATCTGGTGGGTGAGGGTGTCGTGCAGCTCCCGCGCGATGTGCAGCCGCTCTTCGTCGGCGCGGCGCAGCGCGATCTCCTCGCGGGTGCGTTCGGCCTCGTCCGCCCGTCGCTCGGCTTGGCGCAGCGCCTCGCCCGCCGCACCCGCGGCGATCAGCCAGGCCAGCTCAAGAACACCCCTGGCCTGTGCGAACGCCTCGCCCGCGGGCAGACCCGAGGTCATCGCCGCCACGGGGAGAGCGGCCAGCATGAGCACGCTCGTCACCACGGTCACGGTCCGGTGCCCGGCCCGCACCGCCGCGTAGACCGCGACCAGATACGCGACCGCGAACACGTCGAACCCGGCCGCCTGATAGCCCGTCGCGCACACCCCGGCCACGACCAGGACAACGACTGGAGCCCGCCGCCGCGCGACCAGCGCCAGACCGCCGGCGCCCAGCAGGACGACGCCGAGCGGGTCGAGGCCGGTGGCGGAGCGCTCCCCGGACAGCCCGCTGATCAGCAGGATCGCCGCTACCCCGGCCGCAATCAGCCAGTCCCGGACACCGATCCGTGCGCTGCTCATGCGCGCACCCTAGCCGGACACCCGCCCGGGGTGAGTCGTGCGAGCGAAGGACCCTCCCCTACCGCGTACGCAGTACCTTCCCGGCTCGCGCCCGCATCCGCAGCAGCCGGGGCCCACGACCGCAGCAGCATGACATGACCACGCCGGCACGACGCCAGACGGCGAACCGCCGGACAGGATCAGGCGACAGGAGTTCACGCCAGACGAAGGAGCACCTCATGCCCATCAGCGACCTGCTCGCCGCGTCCACAGTCGACGCATCCACCCTAACCAGCGACCGCATCGTGGCCACCGCAGCCGCCATGGTGGCGCTGGCCGGCACGATCATCGGCGGACTGGCGCTGGGCCGCCCCACCAGCCGCAGCGGGAAGCGGAGATCAGCCGTGGCCCTGATCGCGGGAGTGACCGGCGTGCTCGTCGGCGGGCTGGTGGTGGCTACCGCCGACGGAGGACCCGGCACCGGCAACGGCATCGTCGGCGGCTACGCAGCCCTGGTCCTCGGCCTGCTCGCCGCACTGCTCGGCGGACTCGCCTTCGCCCGGATCCGCCGCACCGCCTGAAACCAAACCACTGGCCCTTGGGACGAAGAGCCGCCCAGTTTGATGGAAGAGAGCCCTGGGCAGGTTGACCGCGCGTATTCACGCACGGGCCGGGGGTGGCGCGCGCCGAATCGAGGTGGAGGCAACGCGCTCGCCTCCGAGCTACCGCCGCGCGCCTGTCCTCGGCGCGGGAAATCACTTGTTGCGAGGAGTTGGGGTTTGCGGTGGAGCCGACGCGCCGGGGTTCGTCGCCGCGGCGGGGTTCCGGGTGGCGGCCCGGCGGGATCGGAGGAGTTGGATTCCGATCGGTAGGACGGAGACCACGACGATGCTGATCAGGATGATCTCGATGTTGGCCTTGACGAACGCGATCTGGCCGAGGAAGTAGCCCAGGACGGTGACGCCGACGCCCCAGAGGGTCCCGCCGATGATGTTGTAGATCAGGAACGTCCGGTAGTGCATCCGGCTGACGCCGGCGATGATCGGGGTGAACGTCCGCACGATCGGCACGAACCGGGCCAGCACCACGGAACGGGCTCCGTGGCGGTCGAAGAAGTCGTTGGCTCGGTGCACGTTCTCCTGTTTGAACAGGCGGGAGTTGGGTCGGCGGAACAGGCTCGGGCCGATTCGCTTGCCGAACAGGTAGCCCACCTGGTCCCCGGCGATCGCGGCGACGGCCACCAGCAGGCAGAGCAGCCAGAGCGCTTGGTGCAGGTAGTGGCCGTCGGCGACGAGTAGCCCGGCGGTGAACAGCAGCGAGTCACCGGGCAGGAAGAAGCCGATGAGCAGCCCTGACTCGGCGAAGATGATCGCGAGGATGCCGATCAGCCCGAAGGTGGAGATCAACCACTCCGGGTCGAGGAAGCTGGGACCCGCAGCCGCCGAGGCGAGGGACGGTGACACAGAAGACCTCCGGGAGGGGTGTGGTGAGTAGTCGGGCGGGGCGGGCGGGCGAGGGTGCTCAGTGGTTGCTGGCGGCGGCCCGTGGACGCTGGTGGTGGGCGCGCTGATCGCGGACGCGTGCGGCAAGCGCGATGGTCAGGACAGCTGCCCCGCCGATGACCGCGCCGGCGAGGATGTCGGCTGGGTAGTGCACGCCCGCCCAGACTCGGGCGAATCCGATGACGGTGGCCAGCACCGAGAGCAGTAGTCCCCAGCGCCGGGACAGGAACACTCCGACGGCGAAGGCCACCGCGAAAGCCGCGGTGGCGTGGTCGCTGGGCAGCGATCCTCCTGGGTCGTGTGGGATCAGCTGATGCACGGGATGGGTCTGAAACGGGCGGACCTCGGTGTTGGCAAGTGCGAGCAGCTGACCGGTGGCGAATGCCAGGGCCAGCGACGCCGCGACGCGGACGAGTAGCGGCCAACCATGCGAGCTCAGGCCGAGCAGCAGCGCGACCGTCGCCAGGGCGCCGAGGAGGTAGATCAGCCAGACGGCGCACCACTCCAGCACGTCGTCGAGCGGATCATGGTGTCCGGCAGCTGCGTTGATGAGGTGAAACAGGTGGTAGTTCATCGGGCGTCCGATCCCGTGGCCGACCCGGCTCCCTTCGACCGGCTGAGCCCAGCCAATCTGTTCGCGACTGAGAGGACCCTGAAAGGCGAGGCCACCGGTAGTCGCGCACGCCCTGGGGGTCAGTCGCTCGGGTCGCTGTCCCCGGTCAACGGCAGTCGGATCTGGATCGTCATTCCGGGGCCAGGCAGCACCCGCACGGTCCCGCCGTGCGCCGCGACGATCTCGCGGGTGATCGGCAGGCCCAAGCCGCTTCCGCCGTCGGCGCGCGTTCTGCTTTCGTCGAGCCGGACGAACCGTTCGAAGATTCGTTCCCGCTGGGCGGCGGGCACGCCCGGCCCGTCGTCGGTGACCTCCAGGCAACCCCACCCGTCCTCGGCCCGGACCCGTAGGAGCACCTCGTGGCGTGCGTGGTGGGCGGCGTTGTCAGCGAGGTTGCGCAGCGCCCGCCCGAGGTCGTGGGCGTCGCCGGTCACCCGCACTGGGGTGAGCTGGGTGCGGACGGTCAGGTCCGGTCGGCGGGCGCAGAGGTGCTCCCGCTCGGTGTAGGCCAGGTCGTCGAGGTCGACGTCCTCACAGCTCAGGGCGAGGCCGTGTTCGTCGATGCGGGCGAGGAGCAGCAGATCGGCGATCAGCCGACCCAGTCGCTGCGACTCGCGGCGCATCAGCCGGACGAGGTTGTCGTTCGCGCCGGGCAGGGGTGTCATGGTGAGGCGGTCGAGGCCGGCCTGCAGGGTTGCCAGAGGGCTGCGCAGTTCGTGGCTGGCGTCGGCGACGAACCGCCGTTGGCTGGTCGCCGCCGTCTGCAGTCGGTCGAGCATGCTGTTCATCGTCTGCGCGAGTGCCGCCACCTCGTCGTGGGCTTGGGGCACCGGCACCCGGGCGTGCAGGTCGCGGGCGGTGATGCCCGCTACCCGACGGCGGATCGCCTCCACCGGGCGCAGCGACCGGCCGATGAACAGGAACACGGCCGCGCCGATCAGCAGCAGCATCGCCGGCAACCCGATGACCAGGATCGCGGCGATCACCTCGGTGCTCTCGTGGACTGGTCGCAACGACTGGGCCACCAGCACCGTCCGGGTGCCCGAGCTGGTGCCGACACCAATCGCGACCACCCGATAGGCGTCATCGTCTGCGAAGGGCAACGTCCGCTGTTCCCGGAGCGTCTGACCGGCGGCCGGGCGCAGCCGGGACAGGGGCACGGCACCGTCGAGCGTCGGCGACGCTGCCTGCACCGCGCCCGAGGGCGCCAGTACCTGCACCAGGCTCTGCTCCCCCGGGCTGGGCTTCAACGTCTGGGCGATGGCCTCGGAGTCGCCGCCAGCTACCGCTGTGGCCACCTCGGCGGCGCGTTGGCGGGCAGCCGCGTCTACGGTGCGGACCAGGTTGGCGCGGGCCAGGTAGATGAAGACGGCCGCGCCGATCCCGAAGACCACCGCCACCACCGTGGTGGCGGCCAGCGCCGAACGCAGCCGCACGCCCAGGTGGCGGCGTGCCCACCGGGTGGGGGCCCGCAACGAGGTGAGCGGGGTGGCCATATCCGCAGCCTAGGGTCCTCGGGGCTGAGAAGGCGCTGAGAGACGGCCGGGGTGGTGCGACTGTACCGCCGCCGGTCTCGATCATCCGCTGCGTGCGGTCTCCGGACCGGTGTCACGGGCTCCCCGGACCGCGATGAGCACCATCCCGGCGACGAACACCGCGCCGGCGCAGAGTGCGCCGCCGAGGTCGTGCGGCGGTCGAGCGGGCCACAGCCACGGCGTGGTCAGCGCCGGCCCGTGCCACTGCGTGTACAGCGCGTAGAGGGCGATCATGAGGTAGGTGGTAGGGCCGGCCCATGCCTGCGCGCCGCCGAACAGGGCAGCGCACAGCAAGCCGATGCCGACCAGCCCGACCGTGTTGCGCAGCACCCCTACCGTGCCGCCGGCCAGGTGTGCACCGGCTCCAGCGGCGGCCAGGGCACTGACGGCGGCGACGGTCAGCGCCAGCGTGGTGGTCAGCCGCAACCACGGTAACCAGCGGCCGGTGACGCGTTCCGGCTCGCCGAGCAGACTGGTGGCGGTGACAGCGATGGCCACGGCGCACCCGGTCTCGAAGATCAGCGGCAACTGCAGCGCCCCGTATGCCTCCCACTGCCACCGCAGGGCGACCCGCAGTCCGATGGCGCAGGCCGCCACTGCCGCCAGGGCCGCGGGGACGCGGCGGCTGGCCAGGTGCAGGCGAGCCAGCCGCAGCGCGGCGCGGATGGGCACGCCCGGTGCGACCGGGTGCGGGCGCTGACGGGTTTGGGCCCCGGTCATGGCAGCTGCTCCAGGGTGAGCTGGCCCGCTCGCAGCGCCGCGACGTGCTCCATCAGCCAGGCGTGCCGGGCAGCAGCCGGCAGCGCGGCCAGCCGCTGCGCCGCGGCGGCGGTGGGACTACCGGGCGGAAGGGTGGAGGTGCCCAGGATGGCCTCCGTGACCGCCTGCTGTGCGGGGCTCGCGTTGCGGCCGCCGCCGACGACGCTGTTCACGATGCTGTGGGTGGCGTCCACGCGTAGCTCGGCAACAAGTTCGTCGGTGGCCGTCTGCTGGGGCAGGAGCAGGTGGAACACCGGTGATGTGCCGCTCGTAGGAGGGCCAGCCCGACTGATGCTGACGCGATTGTCGGGCCCCTGTTCATATCTGGCGGCGGCCTGGCTGATCCGCGCTGGCGCGCCGGGCAGGCCCGCCAGTTCGGTGAGCACCGGTTCGAGGGCTTGCGTCACGGCGGGTAGGTAGCCGGTGTAGGCGGGGTGCAGGCAGACCGGGATCGGGGTGTGGCTGCAGACCGGCGTGTAGCGCACCGGCCGGTCGTTGCCCGCGTTGTGCAGTAGCGGGATGGCGATCATGCCGTGGGCGTCGAGGCGGCCGGTGCCGGCCAGCGCAACCGCGGTTGCCGCCGTCAGTAGTCCGGCCGCGGTGATGGCTGCCGCGCACCGACGTAGCTGCCGTCCGCCGGCGTCGGTGGGCAGGCCGAGGGGGCCTAGCAGCGCTGCGGTCAGGCCGGCGAGGAACAGCACCTGCGCGATCGGAAGGTCGGGCAGGTAGCGGTAGAAGGTCGCCACACCCGGGTTAGGCCCGATCTCCCAGGGGCCGGCCACCAACGGCGAGATCTGCCAGTACGAGTCGTCGCCGTGAATGAACTGCAGGCTGATCTGCAGCGCGAGGAACACGCCGATCGCGACCAACGGGGCGGTGAACCGGCTGGGGCGGAGCACCCCGGCTGTGAACCCGAGCGCGGCGAACGCCGGCATGCTCACGACGCCCACCACGGCCGGCCACCACAACGGCCCACCCCAGGCACCCTGCCACCCGGTCACCCCGTACAGGACACCCACGCATCCCAGGTAGGCGACGATCGCCCAGCAGGTGGTCGCGGCCCAGGTCGCGAGCTGGCGCGCCCACCGCGGCCGGGCCGTGCCGATCACCATGTCGGCCATGCCGTGACGGCGCTCCCGCCAGCCCAGCCACGCGGCGGCGCCGACCACCGTCGGTGCGAAGACCGTCAGGGCGGTCGTCTGCATGGCCATGGCCCGGACGTTCCACAACGGCGGGGCGCCCATGCTCGGCCGGTAGGTGATGAACCAGAACAACGTTGCGAGCAGCGGCAGCATCCACAGCATCGCGCTGCGGCGCATCTCCAGCCGCAGCAGCCCACCCGTCACGGTGAGCGCCGGGCGCGTACGACGGGCCGGTTCGTCAGACGCCGGCACTAGTACTGACGCGGCGCTCACGTGCGCGCCTGCGCCAGCACCGCGCTGTAACCGCGCTCCAGCGGAGCATCGCCGGCTGCGGCGGTCCCCTCCGCGCGCGCGGTCAACTCCTCCGGCGTCCCCTGGAAGACGATCTTTCCCCGGTCCATCAGGGCGACCTGGCCGCAGGCGGCACCGACATCCTCGACGAGGTGCGTGCTGACCATGACGGTCGCGCGCTGCCCAAGATCACGCAGCAGAGCCCGGAACGCCACCCGCTGCTCGGGATCCAACCCTGCGGTCGGCTCGTCCAGCAGGAGCAGTTCGGGGTCGTTGACGATGGCCTGCGCGATCCCTACCCGGCGCAGCATCCCACCGGAGAGCGTGCGGAGCTTCGCCGTCGCCTTGTCGCCCAAACCCACGCGCTCAACCGCGGCCGCGACCGCGTGGTGCACACGCGCCGGCGGCATCTCCTTGAGCAGCGCGAAATACTCGACGAACTCCACGACGGTGAACCGCGGGTAGTAGCCGAGTTGCTGCGGCACGTAGCCGAGGCGGCGCCGGATCTGCCGGCGCTGCCCGTACTGGCCGGGGTCGCGGCCGAGCAGCCGGATCCGACCCGAGGTCGGTGCGATCACCGTGGCCATCATCCGCAACAGCGATGTCTTTCCCGCCCCGTTCGGTCCCAACAGACCGAACACTCCCGGGCCGGTCTGCATCGTCACCCCGGCCACCGCCTCGGCGCGGCCGAATCGCCGGGTGAGATCGCTGATCTCGACGTTCATGACGTTCCTCTCGGGGTCCGGGTCGAGTAGACGACGACCGCCGCGCAGCAGGAGGCGAACGTCAGGTAGGCGGGCCATAGCGTGGTGTCGGTGACCGCGGCGGTGAGTCGACCGGCGGCCACCTGCCCGGACAGGACGGTGATCGTCCAGCCGAGCAGCCCTGCGGCCACGCCCACGTTCGCCGAGCGGGCGACGGTCGCGGCGGCGAGGGCCAGCGCGCACAGCGCGGTCATCGGGACCAGCCAGCCAAGCGTGACCGCCGTGGCTGATCCCGAGGCGGCCGAAGCGGCCAGCCCGAGCGCGGCGTTCACGCCGAACACCGCCAGCGCCCGGACCAGCAGCACCAGGCGGTCGCTGACCGCCATGCTGCACGACAGCTCCCACGCGGGGTCGATCCCCGGGCCGTAGGCGAAGGCGATGCCCACGGCGGCGACCGCGGGCGCGAGGAGAGCCACGTACGGGGTTCCGGTGCTCAGCGTGGCGAGCAGCCCGGCGAGCAGCACCACCGCGGTGGCGATGACCCACCCGAGCAGCAGCGACGGCGTCGTCACCAACGCCCGGGCCAGGCCCGGCGAGTGCAGCAGGTGCCTCGCCAGCCGCTCCACCGCCCCGGGATGGCGACGCCACACCTGCGCGGCCACCCCGACCCAGACCCGACCAAGATCGACGTCGTCTGGCCCCGGGCTCCGTTCCTGGGGCTCGTGGGCCTGGGGCGTTCCGTCACCGCTGGTCATTGCCCACCTCCGTCGCGCGCCGGTTCGTGGCGCCGCAGAGCAGCGCGCATCAACCGGCGAATCTGGTACGCGCGGCTCTTCACCGTCCCCGCGGGAACACCCATCAGCTCCGCCACCTCAGCCACGGATTTGTCCTCGACGTACATCAGCCGCCAGGTTTCGCGGTGCAGGCTGCCCTCCGGCCCCAACACCTTCACCGCGTCGGCAAGCTCGGCCCTGGACAGCGCCGCGTCAGCCGGGTCTGCGACGTGCCGGTCATCGGTGTCGGCCAGGGCGGAGAGCAGGAGTGCGGGTTGCCCGCGTCGGCGCAGCCACAGCGCGGCCTGGCGGCGGGCTATCCCCCACAGCCAACCGCCGGCACCCTCACGTCGGTACGCCGCAGCTCCCCGCCAAGCGGCCAGGAAGGTTTCCTGCAGGACGTCCTCCACGTCGGGGGGCGGCAGCGCCGCGCGCAGCCGAACAGCCAGCCACGGGGCGTGCCGCGAGAACAGTTCCCGCAGCGCGCTCTCGTCACCGCCAGCCATCGCAGCGATCAGATCCTCGTTGTCCATCGCCACTACTGTTGCGTTCCAGAGCGGATCGGTTCACTGCTCACACTCGCTATGTGAAACTGAGGCCCGACACCGCCCGGGGGCACTGTCACCCGCCGTCGGCGGCCAGCCGGTAGCCCATGCCCCGTTCCGTCTGGATCGCCCGCCGACCGAACGGCTGATCGATCTTGCGGCGCAGGTAGCCGACGTACACCTCGACGATGTTCGGGTCGCCGTCGAAGTGGGCGTCCCAGACGTTGTCGATGACCTGCCGCTTGGACACCACGTCGCCGCGATGGCGCATGAGGAACTCCAGCAGCGCGAACTCCCGGGCGGTCACCCGGATCGGCTGCCCAGCGCGGGTCACCTGCCGCCGGGCCGGATCCACTGCCAGGTCACCGGCGGTCAGGATCACCGGTCGGGCGGGAGCGCCGCGGCGGATCAGGGCCCGCAGGCGGGCCACCAGCACCACGAACGAGAACGGTTTGGTCAGGTAGTCGTCGGCGCCGAGGTCGAACGCGTCGGCCTGGTCGTACTCGCCGTCCTTGGCGGTCAGCATCAGCACCGGAGTCCACACGTCCCGCGAGCGCAGCTGGCGGCACACTTCGTAGCCGTTGAGGCCGGGCAGCATGATGTCGAGCACCACCGCGTCGTACGAGTTCTCGGTGGCCGCCCACAGCCCGTCGGTCCCGTTGTGCTGCACATCGACAGCGAATCCCTCGTCGGTCAGGCCGGTGCGGATCACCTCCGCCAGGGCGGTCTCGTCCTCGACGACCAGCACGCGCACGGCGCTTGTCCCTTCCCGCCCCTTGTCCCCGGCGGGCCCGGCCGGGCCCCGTCACCATCAATCATCGCGTCCGAAGGGGCGGGGCATGCCGGCTACCCCGATAGTGAGGTGCTGCCACCGGAGCAGGCCACGGAATCTCGGTCCGACACGTCCCGTTGGTGACGCTCGACCTGCGCGGCCACGAGGCGACCATCGAGCAGCTGTGCATCGACCGTCAGTTCCTGGAAGCCATGGCCAGCGGCACCGACCCATCGCACCTAGCCCTGGTCTTCGGCATCAGCCCCAGCACCGCCATCCCTACGCCAGCCCTCTTCTCAGCGACCATTAAAGTTTCCGCCGGACGGCTAACCGCAGAACCCCCGGAACGCGACCGGTGAGAGGTCATCGTCCAGCGTTACGAACGCGACGATCTCATCGAGGCACGGTCGATAGCTGTCGGTGGCGTCCACTTCAAGCTCGGACACGTCGAATCGGACTCGGTCGAAGCTGTCGTGGCCAGCCGTATGCACGTGCTGGTCGACGGGGTAGGCGTCGGTGTGTGCGCGCCCGTCGAGGGCTCTTCTTCTGCCGCTGCTGGATGCGGTCCCATGCCGTCTCGGCCGCGATCTGGCAATCAATGACTCGGATGTCGGCGAGTCTGCCCAAGGGGTGTGCGGTACGAGGTTGTCCTCGTCGTCGATCGTCATGCCGCGGAAACTCGCATCGCCTTCCTGACGCCAGGGTGAAGCGTCACCGCGCTGGCGCCCCCACTTAGCCCGGCCCAGCAGGTAGGCGCCGTCGGTGTCGGTGTGTCGAGCGGCCCGCCACCGCCCTCGGCCCAGCGACAGACCCCATTGCGCATCGTTCCGCATGACGCGCACGTGACTGGCCGGGTACCCGTTGTTCAGAAGTTACCGACGGCTCTTCCGGGGTTTCGACCTCGTGGGTTGGAGACGGCCGCGGGCCACCAGTTCGACGGTGAGGACGACGGCGACGGCCTCCACGGCGAGGAGCCCGACGAGGACGACCAACTGCGTCACCCCTGCGGCGAGGGGGCTCGCCCCACCGAGCAGCACGCCGACGAACGCGCCGGGTAGGGTCACCAGGCCCACCGTCCGGGTCTGGTCGAGCGCCGGGATCAATGCCTGTCCCGCCGCCGGACGGCACACCAGCAGCACGGCGTCGCGGGGCAGCAGGCCCACGGCCAGGCCGGCCTCCACCTCACCCCGCCGGCTCGTTAACTCGTCGAGGGCGCGGCGCCCGGCCAGCGACGTCGCGGTCATCGCCCCGCCGATGAGGATCCCCGCGACCGGGATGACCGCAATGCCGCGCATCGGCACCAGGCCCGCCAGCAGCAGCCCGGCCACCACCAGCATGCTTCCTCCGACGATCGGCGCGCCTGCCCACCACCCTCGGCTGCCGCCCGTGATGCGCCGACCGGACGTGACCGTCGCTACCACGCACATCAGGACGACGAACGCGGCCGTGGCCCACAGCGACACCACGATGGCCGCGATCAGCAGCGACACGGCGCCCAGTTGGATCGCGGCACGGACGGCGGCGACGATGACCTGCCGACCATGGCCCAGTTTTCCGAGGGTCACGACGGCCGCCGCCACAAGGGTCAGGACAACCAGCGCAACACCGAGCTTCGGACCAACCACGAGCATCGTCGAGGGCATGCCAACAGTTTCCGCCACGCCCGGCCAAGGGAGGACGGGCCGCTGGTCGCGGCGGTGTTGACGGACATGCTGGAAGGTGGTCCGGGGAGTCGGAAGCCAACGGGCTGTTGGTCAGCCTCATTGGGCCGCGCCGATCAGCTGGACAAGGTCGTCGATCGCCTTACCGGATCAGACCAGCGATGCCGGTGTCGACAGCGCGCGTCAACGTGTTCGCTGTGAGCCCGCGGGTTCCGCAGGCACTTATCTCCTGGCACGACTGCCGTGGTGGATGAGGTTGGCCTGCAGCAGGAGGTCGCGGTCGGCGAGGACATCGGTGGGGCTTGCGCTGCGGGCAATGGTGTGGTCTTCGGCGAAGACGAGGCAGCGGCCGGCGATGGTGTCGAGGCCGTCCAGGTCGTGGGTGGCCAGGACGATGGTCTTGCCGGCGGCACCGAGTTCGACGATCAGGTCGATGAGCCATTGCTGGGTGCGGGGGTCCAGGGCTGCGGTGGGTTCGTCGAAGAGCAACACGTCGGGGTTCATCACCAAGACCGAGGCGATCGCGACCCGTTTCTTCTGCCCGCCGGAGAGTTGGAAGGGTGCCCGGTCGGCGAGATCGGTGATGTCGAGCATGCGCAGTACGTCCTCGACCCTGGTGCGCGTTTCGTCCTCGGAGAGACCCAGTTGCAGGCAGCCGAACGTGCGCTGGCGCGCCCACGGCTGCCGAGACACCCTCTGGTGGGCGGGAGGTGCGGCCATCGGCTGCGGTGACCGGCACGCCGACCATGCGCGGCGGGTGGACCTCATGCGCGGTCGACGCGCCGGTCGGGGACGACGGCCGCCCGCCCGACGCCCTCGCCCTGCTCCGCCTGGGCACCGACTTCACGGTCTCCTGCGCCACCCAGCCGCCGCTAGCACCTACCGGGAACGGCGCGAGCGTGGCCTGCCACCACCCGATCCCCGCCGGAGCAGACACGTGACCACCCCGCAGTTGCTCGCCGACGAGGTGACCGTCCGGTACGGCCGCCACGTCGTGCTCAACCGCGTCACCCTGCGCATCGACCGAGGCGAAACGGTCGGTCTCCGTGGGCCGTCCGGCTGCGGCAAGTCCACCCTGGCACGAGTCCTCGCCCTCCTGCACCGCCCCGACCACGGCCAGGTAAGCATCGACGCCACCCCGGTCACCGCCGTGCGCTACGCCGTACCGGTCGACCTGCGGACCCGCGTCGCCGTCCTCTTCCAGAGCCCCCGCGCCGCCGCCGATCCCCGACTGAGCCTCACCGACCTGATCGCCGAACCGTTGCGCGCCACACGCACGCCCGAGGCGACAGTCCGCGAGCGGGTCGCCGAACTCGCCGACCTCGTCGGCCTCACCCCGGACCTGCGCACCCGACGGCCACACGCGGTGTCCGACGGGCAACTGCAACGCGCCTGCCTCGCCCGGGCCCTCGTGCACCGCCCCGACTACCTGCTCTGCGACGAAGCCACCGCGATGCTCGACGCCTCCACCCAAGCCCACGTCGCCGCCATCATCAGCGACTACCAGCGGGCACAGCACGCCGGTGTCCTGGTCATCACCCACGACCAGACCCTGATGGACCGCTGGGCCGACCGGATCGTCGACCTCGACCCCGCCACCGTCTAGGTGGGAGCTTGATCGAGGTTGGGGCACCGGAGCTGCCCCGTTGGCGACATCTGTGGAGCAACTCGAAGTGGGGGATCTGAGTCTCCCGCCGCTGTTGTTTGTCCGGGGGCGCGGCGAGAAGACCCTCCCGATGGGCGATGCGCAAGCTGACCCCGTCCGTCGGGTCCCGCGTGGTCCGCGGGACCCGACAGACCTCAGGCCGGTGGTGTCTGGGCGGTGTCGGCCAGGAGCAGGGACAACTCCCGGACCAGGTCGTCCATCGTCTGGCCGCTCTGCGCCTTCACCAGGCCGAGCGCGAGATCGGCCAACAGGTAGAAGCCGAGAGTACGGGCCTGCTCGGAGCTGAACGCCGACATCAGCGCCTCGGCGCCGACGAGGTCACCGCGGTGTTTGGCCGCGATGACTCCGGCGGCGCGCTGCACGATCTCGGCCGCTTCGGGGGTGTACCCGCTCACGCCGGGTCAGATCTTCGGGGTCGCGGCGCGGGCGGCGTCGAGGCGGGCGGTGACGTCGGTCCAGTTGACCAGGTTCCACAGCCGGTCCACGTAGTCCGGGCGCACGTTGCGGTACTGCAGGTAGTAGGCGTGCTCCCAGGCGTCGAAGACCAGGACCGGGATGGAACCCTGGCCCACGTTGCCGTGGTGGTCGTAGACCTGCTCCACGATCAGCCGTTGGCTCAGCGGCTCCCAGGCCAGCACACCCCAGCCGGAGCCCTGCACGCCCTTCGTCGCCGCCGACAACTGCCCGGCGAAGCCGTCGAAGGAGCCGAAGTGCTCGTGGAAGAGGTCACCGTCGCAGCGGGTGGTTCCGCGACCGGCCTCTCGATGCCGCCTACCCGTTCGTGCGAATGGACGCGTTGACGATAAAGGTCCGCGAGCACGAGCGGAGGGTCAACGTCCATGCGCTCGTCGCGGTCGGCGTCGATGAACCGCAACCTGCCGCCTTCGTCTGGGGTGGCCTTCTTCCCAACCGGCTTTAGCCTGGCGATAAGGCGGTCACCTTGCATAAGCGCCCCGGTGGGCCGTCCGGATTCCGACGGCCCACCGGGGGTACGACGGGTCAGAGGCGGCCGGCCGGTTCCGGGTGCGCGTCTGGCTTGATCAGCGCCGGGAGCTTGCGCTCGAAGCGGTTGAAGAGATTCATCGACGGCAGGATGGGGCGGATGCCCGTGGCCTGCTGGGCGATCTGGGCGCCCCAGACCGAGGCCCGCAGGCGCTGGTTCGGGGTGCCGTGGTGGCTGGGGTCGTCGAAGAAGCAGTCGCCGACCTCGTAGAACGTCTGTTGCGCCTGGTGGATTTGGACGCCGTTGAAGTTGAGCCCGCGCGGGTGGGTGACGAAGTAGGTGCCGAAGCCGTCGGCCATCAGTTCGGTGCGGCGGGTCGCCTCGGCGCCGGTCAGCGGGCTGTCGAACAGGCCCTGTTCGAATTGAACGTGGTGGGCCATCTCGTGGGCGAGGATCGCGCGCGCGCCGGCTGTTCCCAGGCCGAGTGCGCCGATCGCGGCGAGCATGCCCTCGCCGAAGACGACCTTGTCCGGGACGTCACGCAGCAACGGGTCGACCTCACCCTCGGCGGTGAAGGCGAAGGCATTCAGGGTGAAGATCGGGTTGCGTCCTCCGTCGAGCGCGGGGACGGAGCCGATGATCGCCATGATCTCGGCGGCGGCTGCTGCCGCCTGATCCTCGTCCAGTCCCCAGATGAAGGCGACCATCCGAGCTACTCGCGTGGGATCCTGCAGCATGTCGTTCTGCATGGCCATGAGCTTGACGTCGAACAGGTTGACGTCCCAGAACTGCTGTGCGTCCTTGAAGGTCCGCTTCAACGTGCTCTTGTGGCTGGCGGGCAGGCCGTAGTCCGCCTCGTTGTTGGGCTGGCCGTAAATGAGCGCGTCGTAGGCCGCGTAATCCAGGACGCCAAAGATGAGCAGGACCAGCAGGGTGTCCAGGTCGACGCCTTCGAGCAGGCCCAGTGTGTACGTGGTGAACTGGGTGTCCTGGCACTGGTAGAGCGACGGGTCGATCGCGTCCGCGACCAACTGTTGCGCGAGGGACGGTTTCAGGCCCATCCTCTCCCGCTTGTCGGCAAGCATGGCCTGCCAGTTTTCCGGTAGCAGCGCGGCGATGGCGGCGATGCGTGCCTGGGTCTCCGGGTCCGCGGCGGCGCGGGCGGTCGCGAAGTCGAACCGCGGCGGGGCGACGATGCCCCCGCCTGCGCTGACGCTCGCGGGGGGCGCCGCGTGGACGGGCCCCGGGGTCAGTCCCAGGCCGAGGACGATTGCCGCCAGCAGTGCGGGTATCCGTCGCCTCATGCACTCTCCTCGTTGTCCTGCGAGCCTCAGGTGTTGAGGCCACGATCAGCTATCCGGTAGCGGCATTGAAGCACATGGGTGTGTAGTTACACACCCTCCGAGATCAGGTCGCCCCGCAGTCGATGCCCATGCCACCCGGGACGCCGTCAGCTGGCCCCCGCTTTCCCAACCCAGGGACCGTCGAAAGAACTGCCGATCATCGGTGTCTCGCCGAATCCCCTGGCGCCGAGGCCGGCGCTGCCCGGGTCGGGCTTGTCGACGAAGAGCGCTTCGATGCCCGTGGGCGTTGGCATCGCCCGGGACGAACAACCTCGAATGGTCGCGGTCGGCGGCCCGCCGCCGCGTCGCCAGACAGGACGGGCCGAGCGGAGTGATCCGCTGGAGCAGGTATCGGGGGGACCTCCGTGTCGGCGATGTCAGCGCAGCGGTCAGATACGCGAACGTGGTGGTGCAGCCGTCGAGTCGCGTCATGACGGATTCGAGGCGGACTCGCAGAAGGATGCGTACACAGATATGCCTCCGCTGCGCCTGCACGTCCACTGCTCGGCCATGCTCCCGTCCCCCTCACGAGGGTGGACGGAACGGCGTCGCGACGGCGGAGTGCGCGAGAGGCACCGCGAAGACAACCCAGGTGCCATTCGTACCGAAGCCGAGCATCGGCAAGGAGTCCCGAGACGGTCCCTAGCGGCACCGCTGCGACTCGACGAGAACCTGTCGGGCTGAGCCCTTAGCAGGCACGGAGGTAAGGATCTTCACCGTGGCCGGCGCACGTACCGCGAACTAGGTAATTCTTGCCGATGTGCAGCGGTTGCCGTCTTGGCACGATCGCGTCTACCGGGTGTGGATCCAGCGGCTCGCTCATGCCCGGCGATCCGATGGTCAGTGACCGCAGAGAGGCTTCACGATGGAGAACATTACGGACACCGACGAGGCCGGCATTGACGTGTCGGCCCCGGTGGTCAGCCGCCACAGCGTCACGGTGACCGCGTCCGCGGAAGCCGTGTGGCGGATCCTCACCGACATCGACGCATGGACGACCTGGCTGCCAGAAATCCCGTACGCACGGGTGGAAACACCCGGTCCGCTCGGCCCGGGCTCCGTGTTCCGCTGGTCGGCCGCGGGCATGGAGATCGAGTCGACGATCGTTCAGGTACGGCCGCGGGAACGCCTCGTGTGGCGGGGATACGGTGACGGACCGGACGGGGTCCTCGGTGTCCACGTCTGGGCGCTCACTCCGGCCGGCGACGGTGTGGAGGTGTCGACCGAGGAGTCCTTCGCGGGCCCGCCTGTCGATGCCGACCCCGCGCCGTTCCAGGAGGGCCTCGACACGACCCTCGCCAGGTGGCTGCAACGACTCAAGGGTGCCGCCGAGGCGGTGACCGCGTCGTGAAGAATCGTGTGTTTGCCGTCGCGACGGCAGTGGTTGTGGCCGGCCTCGTGGGCGCCGCAGGTGCGCCGGCTCGGGCCGAGGTCGGGCGTGATGTCGGCTCCGACCGCGCGACGGTGCGCTGTGCGGGACGGACCGTCGACACCGAGGCCAAGATTCGCTATCGGACGGAGACGACGATCGACGCTCCGCTACGGACCGTCTGGAAGTTGCAGACCGACGTGGAACGCTGGCCGTCGTGGCAGACACCCGTTTCATCCAGCAAGCGGCTCGATCGTGGCCCACTGCGTCCCGGTTCGTCGTTCCGATGGACGACACCGGTCCTCGAGACCGCGCTGAATCCCGCCACGACCCTCGTCGTCACGTCCACCGTCCGGCAGCTTCAGCACCAGAGGTGTCTTCGGTGGGACGGCCCGGCGATCGGTGCGGGGCTGCGCATCGACGAGGGGGTGCACGTGTGGACGTTCACCGAGATCGGCGGCCGGGTTCTCGTGCGTACCGAGGAGACATGGCGCGGTGACCAGGTGGAGCAGGACGTCGATTTCTCCACCGTGGCTCTCGGGGCGGGCCTGGAGACGTGGTTGACGGAGCTGAAGACGCGTGCCGAACGGGAGTGTGATCGGGCCCGACGCTGACGTGACCAAGGGCCCCGCGGGTCTCGTACCGGCGGGGCCCTTTCGTCGCTCGGTGGGCCCGGCGCCGTCAGCGGAGTAGTTCTCGCAGCTGCCGGCGTGAGGTGATGCCCAGCTTGCGGTAGAGGTTGCGCAGGTGGGCGTCGATCGTTCGCGGGCTGACGAACAGCAGTGCGGCGACCTCCTTGGTGCCCGCGCCGGAGGCGACCTTGCGGGCGACGAGTAGTTCGCGGGCGGTCAGCCCCGCGAGCGGATCGGCGTCGTCGGCCAGGGTCGGCTCGCCGATGGCCTCCAGTTCGCGGGCGGCGCGGCCGGCGAACCCGCGCGCGCCGATGGTGGAGAGCAGTTCGTGCGCGGCGCGCAGTTCCACCCGCGCCTCGGCGCGACGGCCGACCCGTCGCAGCCACTGTCCGTAGAGCAGTCGGGCACGCGCGTAGTGGACCCGCATCCTGCTCCCGGCGAACCGGCTGATCGCGGCGCGGTAGTGGTCCTGCGCGCCGAGCCCCGGGTCGAGCAGCGCGCACGCCAGCAGATGCGCGCCCGTCGTCCACGCGTTCGGGTTGACCCGTGCGACATCCCCGATCCAGTCAGCCGATTCCTTGGCTTCTTCGGGACGTCCGAGGTACGCGGCTGCCTCGACCAGCTCGTTGTGGAAGGCGGTGACGGCGTACGCGCCGCGCCGGTGCTGGTCCCGCACGAGCAGCAACGCGTCGAGCGCGGCCTGATGGTCGCCGCTGCCGTTGCACAGCACGCTCTCCGCGTAGTGCAGCGCGGTGAAATTCACCCCCACCCAGCCGCGCAGCTTCTCCCGGATCTCGCGGAACCGGTCGACATCCCCGCTCCATGCGGCAAGCATCAGGTCGGACCCGACGAGGTTGGACGTCCCGGCGGCCTCGTCGACCGCACGGGCCTCGATGATGCAGACGTGCGCGTCGGCGAAGCGGCCCACGATCGTCCGGGCTGCCGCCTGGAAGCGCAACGCATGGGGAAGGATCGCGTAGGCGCCCTGTGTCCGGGCGAGATCCACCTGACGGTCGGCGATCTCCTCCATGGCGTCGCTGTCACCAAGGTCGACGCTCAGCACGCAGGCGCGTTCCATCCACCACGGATCCGCGTCGGACGTACGGGCGTGGTCCCGGAAGGCGTCGACCGTGCGGCGCATCAGGGGCATCGCCTCGTCCACCGGGCGGAGGTTCTGCTCGACCAACGCCTGCAGCAGCAGGTCGACCGGGCGTGGCGGCTGACGCTGGGGCACCCGTTCCCGGATGTGCAGGGCGAGCCGCCGCAACCTCCCCGGCTCGTCGACGCTGAACATGAGCGATGCGAACGCCTCCAGATAGGTCTCGCGGACCTCGTCGGGCCCCACGCCGTCGGCCGCCTCGATGAGCGCGATCGTCGCCGGGATACTGCGCGCCACGTGATAGTCGATCGTCGCGCGCAGCAGTCGCGCGGCGCGGCGGTCGACGAGGTCCGGCTGGAGACGCTCGGCCTCGTCCACCAACTCCCGGGCGGCAGAAGCCGCCCCCGAACCCAACCGCGCCCGGGCTGCGGCCAACAGCCGGCGGGCCTGCCGCGACCGGCCGGGTGTCAGTCGAGCCGCGCGCTCGAGGAACGCGGCCACGGCCGCGAATCCACCGCGGCGCTGTGCCCGCCCGGCCGAACGCTCCAGCTCGGCCGCGGTCTCCTCATCCGGGCCGGTGATCGCGTTCGCCTGGTGCCAGGCGCGACGGTCGGGATCCACGTCGACGTCGGTACCGGCGGCGAGCGCCGCGTGTGCCTGCCGTCGCACCCCGGCGCCAGTCGACCGGTACACCGCGGAACGCGCCAACGGATGCCGGAAGTGCACCCGGGGCCCGGTCACCAACAGGCCGCTGTCCTCGGCCGCGGTCAGGTCCACCGCGTCCAACCCCTGGATCGCCATCGCACGCCGCAGCAGAACGAGGTCACCCGTCGGCTCCGCCGCGGCCAGCGCCAGAACCGAGCGCGTGAGTGCCGGCAGCCGCAGGAACCGACTCACGAACCGGTGCTCCACGGCGCGGTGCCCGGCGTCCCTGGGTAGCCCGAACGGTCCGGCGTCGCGGGCGAACTCCACCAGGGCAAGAGGGTTGCCGGCTGCTTCGGCGAGGATCCGTTGCACGATCGCTGCCTCGTGGCCGAAGGGTGCCCGATACCGCAGCAGGGTGAGGGCTTCCGAATCGGAGAGCCCGGTGAGAGTGAGGGCGGGTAGGCGACCGAGCTCCGACACCGAGTCGGCGTCGCGGGCAGCGAACACCATGGCGACCCGCTCCACCGCCACGCGTGCCGCGACGAAGGCCAGTACCAGCCGCGAGCCGGCGTCGATCCACTGCACGTCGTCGACCGCGCAGAACACCGGCCTGCGCCGGCCTACGGCACTCAGCAGGCCCAGGACGGCCAGCCCGACAAGCATCGGGGTCGGCCTGACCCCGGCGTGCAGCCCGAACACCGCGTCGAGCGCGCTCCGCTGCGGTACGGGGAGCCCAGCGCTGTGGTCGAGCACGGGCGCGCACAACTGGTGCAGGGCCGAGTAGGGCAGTTCGCTCTCGAACTCGACACCACCGGCCCGCAGCACCTGCCATCCGTCGAGCCGCGAAGCGGTCTCACCGATGAGCGTCGACTTGCCGATCCCCGCGTCACCGAGAACGAGCATCGCCCCGCCACGGCCCCGCGCCGTGGCTGCCGTCACCGAGGCAATCTCGCCCAGCTCCGCCTCTCGAGCGACGAAAGATCCGGAAGCGTTGTCTGTCATCAACTTCTGCATGTCACACCGGACGAATGGTGGTGGGGGTCGGTGCGGTGCCCACGGTGGTGTCGGTAGCGGCCCGAACGATGGTATCCACAGCAGTGCACCGATCGGGTCGACAGCCCACCGGGTGCGGCCGCCGGGTGCGGAGTTGGCTCTCCTACGAGGGCAACTCGAACAGTTCCAGCTGAATGCCGTCGGGGTCACGTAGGTAGAGGATCTTCGTCCCGGCCAGCGCCCCCGCTTCGACGCCATCGCCGTCCTGAAGCACGACCGGATCGGCGTTGACGTGCACGCCCCGCTCCACCAGGTCGCGGTGCGCCGCGTCGAGGTCGTCGACCTCAAAACACAGGTGCATCACCCCAACGTCACAGTTGCGCCCGGTGAAGGGCCTCGGCTGCGGGCTGTCGTACTGGATGAGTTCCAAAAGGACGTTGTCACCGGCCAGCGCGAACGATGCCCGCATCGACGCGTTCTCGACCTCGACAACCGCACCGATCGCCGGGTTCGTCGCCGCGATCGTCACGCCGTTCGGCGCGATGCCGAGGACGTCCTCGTACCACCTCACCGACCGCGCCAAATCGCTGACCGGCACTCCGATGTGATTCATCCTGGTCACTCTGCTCATGATCCCCATCCTGAAGGGCCGAGCCACCACTGTGGAAGACACAGATCTTCCGCGTACCGCTGGTACCACCCAGCGATGGCGGATCATGGGGTTCATGAATGACCTCGGAGCCGCACTGCGGGCCTGGCGGGATCGCACGGACCCGGCCGCTGTCGGTCTCACGAACGCATCACCTCGCCGCGTCGCCGGGCTACGGCGCGGTGAGTTGGCAGCACTGGCCGGCATCTCCCCCGAATACGTGGCACGCCTCGAGCAGGGCCGGGCCGCCACACCATCGGCGCAGGTGTGCACCTCCCTGGCCCGCGCGCTACGACTCTCCGACGACGAGGAGGCGCACCTGATGCGCCTTGCCGGCTTCGCCGCGGCCCCGGACCGGATACCCCACCTGATCCCCACCAGCCTGCACCGCGTCATCGACCACCTCGACGACACCCCGGTAGCCGTCTACGACGCCGTGTGGCGGCTGCTGCACTGGAACCGGCTGTTCGCAGCCGTCTTCGGCGACCCCGCCGGCGCCCTCCCCGACGATCGCAACGCCTTGATCGTCCAGTTCGAATCCCGAAACCCCCGAGTCCGCCAGACCGACACCGAGCGCGTCTACTTCGAGCAGTCGTTGGTGGCCGACCTGCGCGCCACCAGCGCCCGCTATCCAAACGACCCCGACGTGGCGGCACTGATCTCGCGGATGGCCGGGAACGACAGGTTCTGCCACCTCTGGGCCCTCCGCGCGGTGGCCCATCACGAGAGCGCGCACAAGACCGCCGTACACCCGGACGTGGGCGCCATCCCGCTGGACGCCAACGTCCTGACCACCCAAAACACCGACCTGCGCCTCGTGGTCCTCACGCCTCGGCCCGACACTGCCGCTCGAGAGAAGCTGGATCGACTGGGTTGACGCTACCGTCCAGGAGACATCCATATCGACGAGGCGCACACCGGCCGTAGCGTCTACACCGGACGCCGACGACGTCCCGCCCTTGACCGCCGACTGATCGACTGGCTGGCCGACGGCGAACCAGAAACACCACTGCTCGTCCGAACCTCAATGGCTCACCTGAACCTGGTCAAGATCCACTCCTGGCGGGACGGAAACGGCCGAATGTCGCGCTGCCTGCACACCCTCGTACTCGCCCGCGACGGCGTCCTCGCCCCGGAGTTCTCCTCCAATGAAGAGTGGCTCGGCGTCGGCCGGAACACCTACGCCTACTACGACGCGCTCGGCGAGGTAGGCGGCCCAACCTGGCAGTCCGACAACGACACCGCTACCCACGATGGCGGTAGGGACCGCCGGCACAGCTGGCCGCGTTCATGAACTAGATGAGCGACCACAGCCTGCGTCCGTTGTGGGCAGTAGGCGCCTCAGCGTCCGAGCGGCCGGGGTACGGAGTTCCTATCTGGTGGCGGGTAGGTGGATGACGAGGATGACGGTGTCGTCGTGAACGTGACCGGCGGTGAAGGTGGTGACGGCGTTGTCGATCGCGTCGACGAGCTGACCGGCGGAGGTCGCCTTGTGGTGAGCGAGGAGTTCGTATAGTCGCTCGACGCCGAACAGGTCGCGGCTGTCCGCGCGGCGGCCTTCGGTGACACCGTCGGTGTAGAGGATGAGGCTGTCACCGGGGCGTAACACGGTGCGTTTGTCCCGTAGGACGGGGTGGTCGATGAGGCCGATGGCCACGCCGTGATGGCCGAAGGGTTCCACGCGGCCGTCGGCGCGGCGGATCAGGGCGGGTTCGTGTCCGGCGCAGCTGATCTGGGCGCTGATGCCCTCGGGGTGCAGGCGCAGGGTGGCATAGGCGGCGGTGAGGAAACGAGGATCCTTGGTCTGCCAGGCACGAAGGGTGGTGTTGAGGGTGGCGAGGTTGCGGCTCGGGGTGATGAAGCGACCCGCTGTCGCGCGCAGGGTGTAGCGGGCCAGTGCGGTGGTCTTGGCCGCTTGTGGACCCTTGCCGCACACGTCGCCCACGACGACGGCCCAGGTGTCGCGTGCCGATGGGAAGACGTCGTAGAAGTCACCGAGGACTTCGGCGGTGCCGCCGGCGCCGCGTCGATAGCGGACGGCGATCTCGACGCCGGGCACCTGTGGCAGGTGTGGGGGCAGCAGGCTTTCCTGCAGCGTGTCGGCCAGTTGTTGCGCCTGGTTGGCGGCGGCGCGCGCGTCGGCGGTCGCTTCGTTGGCCCGGGTCGTGGCGGCCTGCGCCTGGATGGTCGCCGTTTCGGCGTCCTCGACGGCCTCTCGCAGTGCGATCTCGCCGGCTGCCGCCAGCGCAAGCGTCTTGAGGACCTCAATGTCGTGGGGAGTCCAGTGCCGTGTCGAGGTGTCGACGGCGCAGAACGTGCCCAGCACGTGACCGTCCGGCGAGCGCACCGGGAAGCCCGCCCACGCGGCGACGCCCATCAGCTCGATGGAAGGGTTGTCCGCGGTCCGCGGATCCACGCGGGCGTCGTCGACGATCAGCTCGGCGTCGGCCTCGATGACGTATCGGCAGAACGACTGCTGCACGGTGTTCTGCCGGTCGGCGAGGTCGGTGCTGCTGACGCCGATGCAGCTCTTCCAGAAAGACCGGGTCTCGTCGACCAACGTCACGAACGCGAATGGGGTGCCCAGCAGCGTGGCCGCCAGACCCGTCAGCCGGTCGAACGCCACATCCGGCCCAGTGTCCAGCAGCCCGGTGCGATACACCGCGGAGATGCGGGCCGGATCGAGGATGTGGGTACGGTCCTGCGTCGACTGGGTCACCGGCCTGCCTGATTCACCGCGGCGACGGGACTGACCAACGGTGCGGACAACGGACGGTCGCGCCGCTGTCGTGAGCGGACATCATCGACGTGCGGGTCCTCCCCTGGTGGGCTGAGCCGATCCAGCAGGGCCCACAGCTCGGCCAACAACGCCTGATGGCCGCCGACGTGAGTAGGAGCGATCACTGCCGCCGGCCGGCCGTGCTTGGTCAGCACCGTGACTTCACCCAGAAGGTCGGCGCGGGCAACGAGTTCCGAAAAGCTGGCCTTCGCCTCACGCAGCGGCACGTGCGGCACCCACGCCACGTCGGCATGATCAGCTTCCGGCATGGGGTCATTGTGACCACACCGCCGCCGCTGGTGGAAGCGGCCGATCGGCTCTGCCGGTGAGCGGTCCGTCACCGGTGTCGTCGGGAGTTGCCTGACCTGGCTCGGGAGTAGACCGAGCGACTGAGCTGTGCCACCTCAACCTTTCGGCTAGGTTTCTGGTGACCTTTCGTCTAGCCTCTGCTCAGACGGTTGGCGCCGGACAGGCGGAGCGCGGCCGGTGCGATGCGGAGGAACCAGCATGACCATCACCACTGACCGGCCCGCGCCGACGAGCACCCGCACCGACGAGGCCTCGACCGACTCGACCGCCACGACGTTGCTCCTCGCGATGGCGGCGATGCCCGCCGGTCACCCGTCACGGGCCGCGCTGCGGGACCGCGCGATCGAGGCGTGGCTGCCGCTGGCCAACCACCTCGCCCGACGCTACACCGGGCGCGGCGAACCCACCGGAGACCTGACGCAGACCGCGGCGATGGGCCTGATCAAGGCAGTGGACAAGTTCGACCCCTCCCGTGGGGTCGACTTCGCCGGCTACGCGATCCCCACCATCGTCGGGGAAATCAAGCGCCACTTCCGGGACCGCACCTGGGACATCCGCGTGCCCCGCCGCCTGCAGGAATTGCGCCTGGCCATCTCCGACGCCAACAGCGCCCTGCTGCAAACGCTGGGCCGTTCGCCGACGGTCGCCGACATCGCCGCGCACCTCAAGCTCACCGAGGAAGAAGTCCTCGAAGGCCTCGAAGGCGCACGCGCGTACAACGCCGTGTCGCTGTCCACCCCTGTCGGCGACGGCGAACGCGGCACCGAACTGGGCGAGATGCTGGGCGGCGAAGACGCCGAGTTCGCCCACGCCGAGCTGCGAGTGGCCCTCGGCCCCGCGCTGGCCACACTCGACGAGCGCGAGCAGAAGATCCTCACCCTGCGCTTCTACGGCAACCAGACCCAGAGCGAGATCGCCGACCAGATCGGCGTCTCGCAGATGCACGTCTCGCGCCTGCTGGCCCGCGCGCTCGTCAAGCTACGCGCGCACCTGGCCGACGTCACCTACTGATCGCCCGACCTACTGCGAAGTCCAGCCGCACGTTCGCGGCAGGAGGCACGCAGCCCGTCATGAGGCCAGTTCCCAGGGCCGAGTTTGCTCCTACTGACAGCACCCGGACTCCACAGGCGCGTACCGGGTCGACCTCCTCACCGGCGCAGCCCAGACGACAGGCGTCTTCAACGGGCACGTGGTCCACGATCTCGCCCTGCTCCTAGGGCAGTAGCCAGGCCGGGTGGGCATGGTGCTCCGCGGGCCGCAGTGATCACTGGCCGAGGCTTTGCTGAGTCACATCCTTCCCACCCGGTCTGCAGGCCCACCCCACCACTACTGGGCCTGCCTTTCACACCCGACCAACGGACCCCCGAGCAGATGTTCGCTGGCACCGACCCTACTTCGTCGGGTTGACCACACCGGAGCTGTCCGTGTCCAACTCGCCGAACCAGCGACGATCGCGGCGGAACACCTCGCGGACAGTGAGCCCGGCGGCAGCGGCCACCCCGGTGACCGCCATGGTGTCGAGCCGGGCCCACCGAAACGGCGGCCCGAGGCGCGAACTACCGCCGGCGGCATGGATGGCCAGTTGGGCCTGACCGCGCCACAATCCCGGACCTGGTGCTTCGAGTTCGACGAGCACGGTGCCGCCGGGGCGCAGCAGGTCGTGGCACCGGCCGAGCAGGGTGGTGGGGTCACCGCCGATGCCGATGTTTCCGTCGATCAGTAGCACGTGCGCCCAGCGTCCCTCTGCGGGCAGCGGGGCGAAGACGTCCCGCTGGAGGGCGATCGCGCCTCGGGCCCGGGTCAGGCGGACCGCTTGCGCGGAGATGTCGACGCCGACCGCCGTCAGCCCGGCGCGGGTGAGGGCCAGTGTGAGCCGGCCTGGACCGCAGCCCAGGTCGAGGGTCGGGCCGGTGCACCGGGCGACGAGTGCGGCAACCGCCGGTTCGGCGGGGCCGTGCCACCGGCGGACCGGCAGGCGGCTGCGCCAACCGTTGTCGCCGTGCACCAGCCAGTGGTCGTCGGTGCGGCGCCGCAGCGCGCTGCCGAAGGCCTCGGTCGGTCTGTCCCGTAGGCTACGGCTCATCGTGGGATCCCGGGCGTCAGGCTGCGCTGGACCGCCGCGACCTGGCGCGCGAAGCGGCTGCCGGTACCGTGCCGCGCCGGGCGGGCCTCCGGGTGGGCCGCGTCTTCGCCCCCGGACTGCCCTGGCATGACTGCTGCGGCCCGCCCAGGACGACCGTCGGCAATCACGTCGATCGACCACGACGACGCATCGCCGGGAGTCGACGCGGCCACCGCCAGCGCGTCGGCCCACTCGTCGACGTCCTGAAGTAGGGGTAGGGGTTCGACGCGCAAGCCCCGCTCGCGTAAGGCCGCGATGGTGTGGTGTCCGGTCAGTGCGGTGGACATCGGCACGGCCGTAAGGACGGCGGCGTGTCGGGGGTTGTGCAGACCCAGCGCCCACCATCCGCCGTCGATGGCGGGGCCGAGCACGGCGTCGGTCAGGGTGAGACGGTGGACGGCCGCGTCGAGTTGCGCGGGGGTCAGCTGTGGCGTGTCCATGCCGATCTGGAGTACCGGCCGACCCGGGTAGGCGTCCGCCACGTCGGCGTGGGCGTTGGCGAGACGGTTGCCGAGGTCGGTGCCGCGCTGCGGGAGGATCTGCCAGCCGTCGATCGCGGTGGTCAGCTCGGTGGCTTCTTCGGCGTCGGCCAGTCGACCGTGCAGGGCGAGGACGGGTGTGACGCCGGGTGTGGCGCGTACGGTGTCCAGACTGTCCAGCAGTGCCGCGGCGGCGATCCGGGCCGCCTGAATGTGGCTGGCCGGTGGGCAGAGACGGGTCTTGACCGCCCCTGGCACGGGTGCCTTCGCCATCACCAGCAGGACGGTCACCGCGTTCGCTCCACCGTCCGCAGGACTCCGGCGAAGTCGCGGGTCGCGCGGAGCGTGCCGCGTACCGAGCCGGAGACCTTCGACCGGGTGCCGGCGGCGCGGTGCGAGTACCGCACGTCGAGTTCCTGGATCCGCCAGCCCTCGGCCGCGGCGCGGATGAGCAGCTCCAACGGGTATCCGAAGGCGCGGTCGGTGACTCCGAGGCCGAGCAGCGCTTCACGGCGGGCCACCCGGATCGGGCTGAGGTCGCGCAGCGGTATGCCCCGGTGCCGCAGCAGCGCCGCGACCAGCGCGGTGCCGGCTCGGGCATGCCACGGCCAGACGCCGGCGGCGACGGGCCGACGACGACCGACCACCAGATCGGCCGACCCGCTGGCCACCGGGGCGACAAGAGCCGGGAGTTCGGTGGGATCGAAGGAGCCGTCGGCGTCGAGCACGCAGACCAGTGCGGTCTCGGCCGCCTCCAGACCGGTGTGTACGGCCGCGCCGTAGCCCTGGCGCGCTTCGTGGACGACCCGGGCGCCGTGCCGGGCCGCGACCTCCGGTGAGCCGTCCCGGGAGCCGTTGTCCACCACGATCGCCCGGTAACCGGGTGGCAGGGCGGTCAGTACGCCGGGTAGTGCCGCGGCTTCGTCGAGACACGGCAGTACCACGTCGATCGGTGATGGCATACCGGAAACGCTAGGACGCCAAGCCACCCGAGATAGACGAAATCGGACCATCAGCATCCTTGTCAGCGTCGCTCCCTTATCGAACGGTGATGTCCTGCCCGTTCCCGCATCATCGGGCCGGCGATGGCCGTACCGTCCGGTCGTCATGAGAGTGCTCGCGCCCCTGCGCCGGGGACCGAACCTGCCCGCCCGGCGCACCGACGCCGACCTGGTGGTGCCCGGCGTCGAGATGGCGTTGCTCGCCGCTGCGGTGGCGGTGGGCCTGCTGCTCAACGCGCGCGGTGTCGGTCTGCACGCCGACGCCGCGCCGCTCTACGCCACCTGGCATCCGCACCTGGGTTGGGGTACCCCGGCCGCGCTGCTGGTCGCCGCCGGGGTGCTGTGCTGGGGCGTCCGGTGGGCCCGCACCGCCGGGTGGGGTCGGCTGCTGGTCGCGGCCTACCTTGCGGGAGTCGCGTGGACGATGTCGTTGGCGCTGGTGGACGGCTGGTCGGCCGGTTTCACCCGGCGACTCACTACGCAGGCCGAATACCTGCACGAGGTGCCCCGGGTCACCGACGTCAGGGCCATGCTGGCCGGCTTCAGCGCACGGATCCTCGACTTCCAGCCGGACTCGTGGTCCACCCACACCGCCGGCCATCCACCGGGGGCGCTGCTGGTATTCGTCGGGTTGGACCGGATCGGCCTCGGCGGCCCCACCGCCGCCGCAGTGGCCTGCGTGCTTGTCGGGGCGACGGCGACCGTGTCGGTGCCGGTGACGCTGCGGGCACTCGGTGCGGAGGAAGCAGCCCGCCGCGTGTTGCCGTTCCTGGTGCTGCTGCCCGGCGCGATCTGGGTGGGAGTCTCGGCCGACGGCATCTTCACCGGGGTGGTCGCGGCGGGTCTGGCCCTGCTGGCGGTTCGTGGACTGGTTTCCGCCGCCATCGGGGGCCTGTTGCTCGGCTTCGCCCTCTACCTGTCGTACGGCTTCGTGCTGGTCGGCGTCCTGGCCCTGGCAGTGGTGGCGCTGCGGCCGCGGGACCGACGGCCGGTATTGCTCGCGGCACTGGCCGGGGTCGGCACGGTGGTGGCCGCGTTCACAGTGGCCGGTTTCTGGTGGCTGGACGGCTACCACCTGGTGGTGGAGCGGTATCACCAGGGTTGGGCGGCGGATCGCCCGTACGGCTACTGGGTGTGGGCGAACGCGGCGGCGCTTCTGCTCTCTGCGGGCCCGGTGCTCGGGCCCGCGCTACGCCGGACCGCGCTCGGGGCGGCCCGTCCGGCGCGGACCGTTGCGATGCGATGGCGCGGGCCTGACCGACCTCCGGTGACCGCCTGGCTTGACGCCCTGCGGGGAGCTGGGCCCACGGTGCTGCTGCCACTGGCCGCCGCGCTGGCGGTCGGCGCGGCTGACCTGTCCGGACTGAGCAAGGCCGAGGTGGAACGGATCTGGCTACCATTCGTGGTCTGGCTGCTGGTGGCCGCCGCCCACCTGCCACCGCCCGCCCAACGGCTCTGGCTGGCCGGGCAGGTGGTCACCGCCCTCGCGGTCAGCCACCTGCTCTGGACGGTGTCCTGATCCGCCGGCGGGCAGGGCGACGGCCTCAGGCGGCGAGGGCGGCCGGTTCCCGGAGCGGATCCGTGGCGAAGGCGGCCACGCCCTCGGCGAACCCGACCCGGGCGGTGTAGCCGAGCAGCTCCGCCGCCCGCCGGGGGTCGGCGACCACGTGTCGGACGTCGGCCGTCCGGCCGCCGCCGGCGATCAGCGGCGCCGGCCCGGCCATCGCCTCGGCGAGGGCGACGGCCAGCTCACCGACCGTGTGCGGCTCGCCGGAGCAGACGTTGACCGGCACGAGGCCCCGCGGTGGCGAGGCGGTCAACGCCAGCAGGTTGGCCCGGGCGACGTCGGTGACGTGGACGAAGTCGCGGCGCTGCCGGCCGTCCTCCAGCACCCTCGGCGGCAGGCCCGCCGCCAGTGCGGACCGAAAAATCGACGCCACGCCCGCGTACGGGGTGTCCCGGGGCATCCGGGGACCGTAGACGTTGTGGTAGCGCAGCGCCCAGACACGTCCTCCGGTCTGCCGCGCCCACGCGGCGGCCAGGTGTTCCTGGGCAAGCTTGGTGGCCGCGTACGTGCTTCGCGGCTCGAGCAACGCGTCCTCGGACACCAGAGCTGGTGAGAGGGTGCCCCCGCAGTCCGGGCAGGTTGGCTCGTACCGGCCGGCGGCCAGGTCGGCGACGCTGCGGGAGGCGGGCCGCACGGCGCCGTGCGCCGCGCAGACGTATCGACCCTCGCCATAGACAACCATCGAGCTGGCCAGCACCAACCGGGTCACACCGGCCCGGTGCATCGCGGCGAGCAGCACCGCTGTGCCGTAGTCGTTGTGGCTGACGTAGTCGGGGGCGTCGGACGGATCCAGCCCATGCCCCACCATTGCCGCCTGGTGACACACCGCGTCCACACCGGCCAGAAGCCGGTCCAGCAGGCGGGCGTCCCGGACGTCACCGACCACCGGGTCGTGCCGCCGGGACCACTCCGGGAGTTCCCCGCCGTGCGCCTGAGGCAGCAGCGCGTCGAGCGCCACCAGCTCGTGGCTCTCGGCGACGAGCAGGTCGGCGATCTGCGATCCGATGAAACCGGCCGCGCCGGTGAGCAGTACCCGCATCCCGGTGACCGTAGACCGCACTCCGCCGGGGCGGGGCCGGTTCGCCCGCCTGCCAGGCGATCGGTATCCCGGTATCCACCAAATTGCGGACCCGTCGCGTCTAGCGTCCCGGGGTATGGGTGTGACGGACCGGCAGACGGGTTTCCCCCAGCGGTGGTGGCGTGCCCTGGAACGGCACCCCCCACCGATCCCCGGCCTGGCCGGCGACCGGTGGCGCAGCCCGCTGCGCGGTCCGTGGCTCACCGCCGTCTACGGCGCCGTGCTCCTCGCCGGGCTGCCCCTGGTGATCATCACCGGGCTGCTCGACTACGCCGCCTACGGCCCCCAGTTCGACCAGGCCCTACCCCGCGAGGTGGGCTGGTTACGGCTACCGCCGTTCGACTGGCCGACACGGCCGTCCTGGCTGTTCCGGGTCACCCAGGGGCTGCACGTGACGCTCGGCATCATCCTGATCCCCGTGGTGCTGGCGAAGCTCTGGTCGGTGATCCCGAAACTCTTCAGCTGGCCGCCAGCCCGCTCCCTGGCCCAGGTGCTCGAGCGGCTGTCCCTGCTGCTGCTGGTCGGCGGCATCCTCTTCGAGATCGCGACCGGCCTGCTCAACATCCAGTACGCGTACCTGTTCGGCTTCGACTTCTACACCGCGCACTACTTCGGAGCCTGGGTATTCATCGCCGCGTTCGTGGCACACGTGACGCTGAAACTGCCGCGGATGATCAGCGCACTCCGATCCCGGCCGGCCCTGCGGGACCGACGTCGACCAGGGCAGATCGCGCCGCTGCGAGCCGAGCTGCGTACCCCGCTGGCCGCGACCCGGCCCGAGCCACCCGACCCGGATGACCTGGTGGCCACCGCACCGGGCGCGCCGACGATGAGCCGGCGCGGCGCGATAGCCCTGGTCGGTGGCTTGTCCCTGCTGCTCGGCGCCCTCACGATCGGGCAGACCCTCGACGGTGGCTGGCGTCGCACCGCCCTGCTGCTGCCCCGCGGACGTCAGCCCGGCACCGGACCGAACGGCTTCCCCATCAACCG
This sequence comes from Micromonospora sp. NBC_00330, assembly GCF_036136635.1. Taxonomy (NCBI): domain Bacteria; kingdom Bacillati; phylum Actinomycetota; class Actinomycetes; order Micromonosporales; family Micromonosporaceae; genus Micromonospora; species Micromonospora sp. NBC_00330. The sequence goes on along the minus strand of NZ_CP108012.1, from coordinate 907,567 downwards.
CACCGCCGCCGCGGCAGGCATCCAAGCGGACGAGACCGGGCAACGGTGGCGCTTGACCGTGCGGGGCGGCGGCCGCCTCGTCACCCTCGATCGTCCCCGCCTGCTGGCCATGGGCCAGCACACCGCCCGCCTGCCGATCGCCTGCGTGGAGGGGTGGTCGACCCGACAAACCTGGTCCGGCGTACGACTGCGCGACCTCGCCGCCCTGGTCGGAATGAACGACCCGGCGTCGGCGCAGGTGAAGTCACTGGAGAAGGCCGGGTTGTTCAACCAGGCGATCCTCCAGGCCAACCAGGTGCTCGACGCCGACTCCCTGCTCGCGCTGCGGGTCAACGGTGCCGACCTCTCGACCGACCACGGCTTCCCCGCCCGGGTGATCGTCCCCGCCCTGCCCGGCGTGCACTGCACGAAATGGGTCACCGAGATCACCTTCCGGACCGGCACCGATGGCTGATCCCCTCCCCCGATTCCGAGCGGCCTACGGATCGTCCCCACAGCACCTGCTCGTCATGATCGCCTGCTTCACCCTCGCTGGTTGGGTCGCGCTCCGCATCGCCGACGAGGCCACGGCTGGCCGAATGCTGCTCTGGTTCGTCGGGGCGGTCGTCGCCCACGACCTCATCCTCTTTCCGATCTACGCGTCGGCCGACCGGGTGCTGCGCGGCGCACTCGGGCGCCCCGGCCGCGCTGGTACGCATGGCCAGTCGCCCGCTGCACGCCACTCGATGCGGGGCCGCGCCGGGCAGGCGCCATCGCGGCCCTCACCCCTGAACCACATCCGGGTGCCGGGCCTCGCCACCGGGCTGCTGTTCCTGGTGTACCTCCCCGGCATCCTGCGGCAGGGCCGGGAGACGTATCTCGCCGCCACCGGCCAGAACCAGCATCCGTACCTGGCCCGCTGGCTGGCAATCAGCGCCACGCTGTTCCTGGTCGGTGGCGTTTGGTATCTCGTGCGACGAATCCGGTGGCGACGGGTCGACGGGTCCGCGCGTTGAACGGGTGACTGTCCGTCGCTGTCCCCAGGAAGGCACGAGCATGACGAGGTCCGCGCAACTGCCCCCGGCCGACGTGGGGGTGATCGGTGGCAGTGGCCTCTACCAATTGGTGGACGGTGGCACGACGATCGAGGTCTCCACACCGTACGGCCACCCGTCCGACCCGGTCACCGTCGGACACGTCGATGGCCGCACTGTCGCGTTCCTGCCGCGGCACGGCTCCGACCACCGGTTCCCCCCGCACCGCATCAACTACCGGGCCAACCTCTGGGCACTGCGTGCGCTCGGGGTACGCCAGATCCTCGCACCCTGCGCCGTCGGATCCCTCACCACGGAACTGGCCCCCGGGACGCTCGTCCTCCCCGACCAGATGGTCGACCGGACCAACGGACGAGCCTGCACCTACTTCGACGACGGTGCGGTCCACACGTCGTTTGCCGATCCGTACTGCCCGAACGGGCGCGCCACGGTCGCCGCCGCCGCCCGCGAGATCGGGGTCGAACCCGTCGTCGGCGCCACGATGGTGGTCGTGGAAGGACCGCGCTTTTCCACCCGTGCGGAGTCACGGTGGTACGCACGCCAGGGCTGGCAGCTGATCAACATGACCGGGCACCCAGAAGCGATCCTCGCCCGTGAACTCGAGCTGTGCTACACCCCAATCGCCCTGGTCACCGACCTCGACGCCGGAGTCGACGCGGCCAATGCGGTCAGCCACGCAGAGGTGCTGCGCATCTTCGCCGCGAACGTCGAGCGACTACGCGAGGTGCTCTACCAGGCGGTTCCAGCGCTGCCCGACCCGTCCACCTGCGCCTGCGGGCGGGGCCACGAGGACGTGCCGCTCCCGATCACGCTGCCCTGACACACTGTGGAGATGGTCGGGATCAGCTCCGTTCGAACGGACCTGCTGCGCGGCCGGTGCGGATGCGGTCGTGGCACGCCAACAACACTGTGATGAGGGGCGGATCGTCAACAAGGTAGACAGTCATGGCGACGCCATATGCCACGACGAACAGACTCCTCCGTGGAGGGTTGGCTGGTTCTGCGCCGCGCGTGTGGGCGAGGTCGATGAGGTCGGCGAGCAGCCGAGCGCCAGCGTGACCGACCACGCCCCGCCCGTCCCCGGTTACCCTGATCTTCGGACGCGTTGCGGTGGTCATCACCGAGCAAATGCCTTTCGTGACGGGTTGCATAGGTCTCTCGACAAGCCCCATCTACCCTGATCAGAAGGCACTTCTTCTTTCCGGTCCACTCCTTGGTCAGCCCTTAACCGGAGGGCCGAGGCGCTAACGGATGGTGAAGGTCAGCGGGTTCGAGATGCCGAGGCCGCCGTGGGAGTCGTGGACCCGCACGGTGAAGGTGGACGACGTGCCGGCCGACAGGGCCGTCTGGAACTGGTAGCGCTGTCCGCTGTTGGTCGGCGTAACGGCCAGCCGGGTTGCGCCGAGGTAAAGCTCCACCCGGGTGACGAGGTCCCCGGGATCGGTGTCGGCGACGTCGGCGACCAGCGTGACGGTCGTCGGTTCGAGGAAGTAGGTCTGCCCGCCGGGGGTGCTCAACGCCACCGCCGGCGGGTGGTTGGTGCCGGTGGACGCCGGCGTCACTACCGTGACCAGCAGCGGCGGCGCAGCGCCGGACAGCGACTGGTCGGTGCCGGCCGAGACGTACAGCACGAAGGTGGTGCTGGTGCCGGGCTCCCCGATCGGTGGTGTCCACAGCGCTTCGTACCGGTCACCGGTCGTCCTCACCCCCCGGGCCGCCGTGACGCCGTCCACCCGGAACGACACCGAGGTGATGCTGTGTCCGCCTCCCACGGTCGCGGTCGCCGCCAGCGGGACGGTTCCCGGCGTGGTGTACACCGCGCCGGCGGTCGGGCTGAGCCAGGTGACGATCGCCGGGTAGTCAGCGACCGGCGGTGTGGTCGTCCGGGTTGGCGTCACGCTGGGCAGGACGCCGCCGGTGCACGTGACGCCGTTGAGCGTGAACGACGCCGGTATGGGGTTGCTGCCCGACCAGGCGCCAACGAAGCCGATGTTCGCGGAGCCATTGGTTCCCAGGGTCGCGTTCCAGCCCAGATTGGTCGCGCTGACCTGCTGGCCCGCCTGGGCCCAGGTGGCGCTCCAGGTTTGCGTGAGGCGCTGGTCGACTGCAGGGAACGCGAACCGCAGCGTCCACCCGTTGACTAGGTCACCCAAGTTGGTGACCGCGATGTCGGCGTGGAAGCCACCGGTCCACTGGCTGGTGACGACGTAGTTCACCCGACACCCGGCCGCCGCGTTCGCCGCACTGGCGTGTGAGATCGCGGCCATCATCGCGACCATGGCAACAGCGATGGCGGCCACAGCAGTCAGCGACTTCCGCATGGCACACCTCGCCGTAGATAGTTGAACGTCAATGAATACGTCGACTGTCCTGCTGCTCCGCCTTCCTGTCAAGGCACGCACGGCAGTCCTGCCGCCGGCAGGACAACGGACAGCCCGCCCATGGCTGATCGGTAGCGGCCACAGCGCCGAGCAGGCAGAAGAGTGGATAGCGCAGCTTCCCGCCTGGACCGCGACTGACCGTCAAGTCTTGGACGACTTCGCGTCAAAGAACGCAACGAAGTGGGCGGCCAAGTCCCGGCAGAACACCGAGCGCTGGGTACGCGACCTCGCAATGTGGACCGGCGAGTGGGCGGATCACCGGACCGACGGCCATCAGTCAGCCCGTGAGCCATAGCGCGGGGGCACCCTCTCGTGAGGTGGGCGCCAGTAGCGGTAGGACTAGCTCCTCAACCAGCCAGCAGGCCCGTTCGGGACCGCGAATCAGGTCATTCAGCCGGGCGGGTCCATGGGCCGTCCGAGCCGGGAACCGGCCGCGCTGCTCCCAATCTGCTCCCAATGTAAGCCGCACATACGGCAAAGCCCGTTACCGATGACTCCGGCAACGGGCTTCTGACCTGCAGGAACTGAGAGTGGGCGATGCTGGTATCGAACCAGCGACCTCTTCGGTGTGAACGAAGCGCTCTCCAACCGCTACCAGGGCATATTTCGAATCTTGAGCGGGCTGCGTACCCGACCGAAAATGGACCGTCACGCGCCCTCGGTCGTCACCGCCGAGGGGTTGCTGGGTGATCGGACATCCCATGCGCTGAGCGCGCCGTCGGCTGGCGCGGTGCTCATCGGGGTGACCATGTGGAAGGCCAGGGTGGTGGTCTTCTCGTCGGCGGGTCCGCCAGCCACGCCGGCGGGTGCGCTCTCCGCCACGGCGTAGACCAGGAGGCAGCCGGTGGCCGGCCCGCCGAGCCCGTCGGCGGCCTCGTCGGCAATCGGCGATGAGAGGCCGGCGATCCGGCGCGCGGCCGCCCGGTGCGTCGCGCTGGACAGGACCCGGAAGGGGCCAGGCTCGGTACGCCGGCGGACCGAGATCGTGAACGGTCCGCCGCCTAGGATCGTCCGGGCGCTGTCCGGACTTGGACGCTGCGGAAACACGATCACCCACCGCGCGAGCTGCCCGTCGGTCAGGCTTCGCAACCAGGTCAGGTGGGGCCGGAAGACGTCCTCCGCCAGCCAGGTAAGCCCGCCCAGCACGGACATCAGCATCTGATGGTCGACGACCGAGACTAGGGCGGAAAACTCGCCGTCCAGAATCCCGGTGCGGAAATGCTGCCTGGTTCGCGGGGTCCACAGCACCGGCTCCCAGGCCCGGAGATTTCGGCGGACCGCCACGCCATCGACCGGATAAGCCACTGGCTCGATCGTGCGTCCCGGGGATCGCCGCTCGACCAGGTACGCATTCCAGTCCCGAGTCCGACGCTGGACACGGACATCGGGGCGCAGCGTGACCAGGGCCTGCGGCAACCGGCGGGGCGGGAGAGGGCCGAACGTCGCAAGCCCGTACCGAGCGGCAAATTCCGCTCGAAAGGCTGCCAACATGGGACGGTGCAGTTCCGGCGTCGTCACGAAGCGGATCAGATCTCGGTAGGCCGCGCGAAACCCCAGCGACTGTCCCGCCTGGGACATCCGGTCCAGTGAAGCCGAGTTGTACCACGCGTGCGTGATCACGTTACCGCTCGACACGGTGGCCCGGCTGGCGCCGGAGAGCACCAGAACACACCATCCCGAACGCCGGTCCGTCGGCTCGTGATGGGTGCCCAAGTCGACCAGTACCGGCTGCTCACCGATCAGCCGGAGAGCGGTGGCCAGATCGGCCTGCAGACCCTCGAAGTCCGGCGGCATCGGCAGCTCCGGAGCCATCGACCGGCTGACCGGAAGGATGTCGGTCTCGTACCGGTGCCGCAGCCTTGCCGTCCGGTCGCCGTCGTCCTCGCGCCAAAGCGCATCGATGCGCTCCGCGAACAACCGGCGCTCGTTGATCCGGCGCGGGCCATGAACGAGCAGGACGTGATCCCTGACCGGGTCGGCCCCCGATCGCTCGCGATACCGCCGGACGGCTCCGGTGAGGAGCCACAGTTCCAGAGCGGCCCGCAGCGACTCGTCCCGCTCGTCCCCATCAAAGAGCCGAACGTGGGACGGCCGTTCCGAGACAACCGCCGGATCGGCGGACGTCAGCGATTTTGGGTCGAGGTCCCGCAGAATCTCGGGCCCGACGTAGCCGGCCGGCGGCGGAAGACACATCACGAAGTCCCGGGGGAACAGTCCCCCGGGATGATCCGGATCCACCAGCGCGTTCGTGAACAGGGTCTTGCCGAACCCGACGTACGCTGCCCGAGGTAGTTGCTGCGTCAGCAGCCGATGCAGCAGCCTTGCGATCGAGCCCTCGGCCCGCGCGGTGTACTCCCAATCCAGGCGAGGCATCGCGGAGACGGTCGCCTCGTCACTCGCGTCGTCGATGACCAGGGCCGGCCATCCGGACACCGCCTCGCTCTCAAGCTCGACGAGCAGTCGTCGCAGCGCCGCCGCATTCTTCTTCACGACGAGGATTCGGACCGAGCCCGATCCGTCCTTGACGCCGAGGGCCCGATCGATCCGGTGCCGCGTCTGCTGTTCCTGGGCATTCAGAGGGCCGGTCAGCACGATGATGAGGCGGTAGCCCTGGTCCAGCGCCATCGCGATGGTGGCGATCAGCCAGGCCGACATGCCTGCGCCCACGTGGCCGACCACCAGGCCCCGGAACGGCATTGACGGTCCCGCCGGAGGCATCCGGCCGATCAGCTCCGCCGACTGCGCCTCGACGGCGGACACCGTGGCGTGGGGGAACCCGACGCCGACGATCAAATGGTTTCGGCACTGCCGCCACGCGGGTCCGGGCTCGATTCGGGTCGGCGCTGTCGACTCGTCGTCCACGAAGGTCACCGCCTCGGACACGAGTTCGGCGGATACGGCCTCAGTCTCGGCCAGATCGTGCAGCTGCTCGGCGGCCAGCAGATGACCCTGGTCGGAGGCACGCTGGTACCAGAATCGAGCGTACTCGGGCTCCTGCCGCTCCTCCATCAGCAGGCCCAGGTTGTACATCGCGTCGGTATCCCCGGCCGCTACAGCCTGCCGGTACCAGTAGGCCGCGCCGGCGTGGTCACCGCCGATCTTCCGGATCACACCCAGGTTCGTCATCGCCGCCTCGTGTCCCTGATCGGCGGCCCGCCGGTACCACTGCTCCGCCTCGACGTCGTCGCCGGACTCCCGAAGCATCATCCCGAGGTTGACCATTGCAGCGATGTGGCCGGCGTCCGCAGCGCGCCGGTACCAGTCCATCGCCTCGTTCCAGGCCGTCCGGCGGCTGATCAGGACTGCCAGGTTGAACATTGCGAGCGGATCCCCGGAGTCGGCCAGCGGGCGCATCGCGGCCTCCGCGACGTCGTGCTGGCCCCGGGTGTACGCGGCGGCGCCGATCAGGAAGCGGGCCTCGGATCCGGCCCGCTCAAGCAGCGCGTCCCAGACAATCTGCGGGACCATGGCCTTAGCAAGCCGGCCCTCCCCATCGTCGGTGCGGTCCACGAGATAATCGGCGACCTGGTATCCGTCGCCGGCCCGGGGCCAGAGGCAGGAGCTCGCGCCGAGAAGCGGCTCACTCGCCCAGGCCAGTCCCACCGCAGGCGGCGGCAGGTCACCGCGCTCCCGCAAGGCCGGTGGCAGGTACAGCCGGAAGACCGCGCTCAGCAGGTCCTCGGGGATCGGCGCGGACCATCCGGCGCGGCGGCAGTCCACCGCCGCGCTGATCAGAGCCTGGCCCAGGTCCGCTCGCCGGTCACCCTCGGCCATCCAGCGCTGCATCAGCTGCGGGCCGGCGGCCAGGTACTCCGCGAAGCCGGCGTCCGCCCTCGCCGCCGCCACGATCCGGTCGTCGTCACTGCGCTGGGCAATCAGCTGCTCTGCCAGGCTCAAATATTGATCGATACGTACGCGCCGGTCCTCCGGGATGCGTTCGAGCACCCCGACACCAGTCCAGAACTCCTCGGCGGCCGGCGCGCTGTCAGAGTCGGCCGGTCGCCGGTGCAGCCGGTCGAGCTCCTCGCCCCGCATCGTGGCGAGGACGACGACATCGGAGCGACCCGGCGGACACAGCCGCTCCAGCACCCTGCGGTCGAGCCCCTGGGGCGTCAGATAACGCTCGAGGTCGTCGAGCCAGACGACGACGTTTCGCAGTTCCTCCCCGGAGTCGGCCAACTCCCGGAGCGCCCGGCCGGACTCCGGTACGAGCAGCCCATGCCCGGGCCGCAGGCGATTAATCGCCTCATAGGCGGTGCGGGTCTTTCCCGCTGCGGCGCGCCCATACACCAGCACCACGCCGCCACCGGCCACCAGCCAATCCAATTCCTGGTCCGCCCCGCGCCCAAGGTAAGGGAGGGCGTTCCGGGCGGCCGGCCCGGTGGAACCGATAGCCGCCTTTACCCCAAGATGCGCCGGACGCACGTCGCAGACACGGGGCAGGTCTCCCTCGGACAAGTGAAGCGCGCACCGCCGCAGGACCTCGCGCTGGACCTTCCGTTGCGGTCGGCTGCGCGCCTGCACGACGAGTTGTCCGATCAGCACAGCCGTGCCGACGACCCCGGCCAAGCCACCGAGGATGCTCATCCATTCGTCCGCCTGGCTACGGCCCTGCCGGGTAAGGAAGAGGACGAGCAGAAGGACTCCGGACGCCCCGATCCCGGGGAGCCACCAACGCACCCACCCATCCTGGTGGTTACGGCGTGCCTGGGCAACCGGCTGCGGCTCTGACCGATTGCGACAGGCCCTCTCCCCGCGCACGCGGGGGTGATCCGCAGGGCATGGCGTCAGACTCCAGCGCGGCCTTCTGGCTCGCGCAGTAAGGAGGAGCAACGTCTACCACGAGCTACGGTCACCCTCACCTACAACCTCGGTTAAGCAAAATCAGCCTCAAGGCTAAGCTCAACGCTGATCACTGTGGGATAACTGTAAGTGTCCGAGGGGGATTCGAACTACGAAAAGCAGCATGTGCGCACCAACTGGGTGTGCATACGCATATATTACGGCACGGTTAGGGCTGGTTCAAGCCTGACCGCCATAACCTTGCGTAAGTGTGCAGCCGTCAAGCTGGATGGCGTCCGCCACCGCCGCTCTATCGGACATCGGCGGGTGCCACGAGAGCCGCTCTGCACGTTGGTGAACTTTTCAGCTGGTCAGCGTAGGCGGCAAGCCGTATCGTTCGCGTTCTTCAGCGCTCAGTGCACGAGGCTCACTGCCTTCAGCCGAAACCTGCGCGGGGCTATTGCAGACGTCCCAGCTCATGATCGTGCCGTCGTCGTACGTGACGATGAGGGCGTCTTGCCACGACAGACTGCGCACTACTCCGCGAGGTAGGTCAAGTACGCCGAGAGGCCGTCCCTCTTGAGCGCGCCAGATGTAGAGCATGCGGTCATCGCTGATGGTCGCGAGGCGGTGCCCGTCGGTTCCCCAGGTGAGGTGTTTGACGTTGCCCGTGTGGCCAAGACAGCGTGAGGTGACTTGCTTCTGCGCTACGGCCCAGATCTCGACGTGGTTGCCGACGGCGGCGGCGAGTCTTGTGGAGTCATCCGACCAGGCCAGAGCTGCTATCTCGTCGGGCCCTTCGGTTCGCCATTGGCGGACGAGGGTGTAGTCGTCTCCTCGCCATATGCTCACGTTGTGTTCGCGGGCGACTGCAGCTATGAGGCTTGAGTCCGGGGACCAGGCAATCGTCCCGGTGCTGTCTTCGCCTCCATCGAGAACTGCTAGGCGCTGCGGTTTGGCCACGTTCCAGACCGAGAGGGTGGGTGCGGTTCTATCGAAGAAGCAATGTGTATGGACAGCCAGCCGTGAGCCGTCGCCGGACCAGGCGAGTCCGTAAACCCATGGAAGCGGCGTCGATGTCGGTTTGCGTTTCGGGATTCGTCGCGGGTGAGCGCCCCACTGCACCCGGAGCCTACCGGATCGCGCGTCCCACAGGGTGACCTGTTCCTGTCTGGCGGTTGCGACCAGGTCGCCTAGTGGTGAGAACGCAATTGACAGGCAATCGTCGTCTCCGAGTCGCAGCGGCGGTGCCATCTTGTCCGCTTCGATGATCTCCGGCGTCCTCCCGATCCTTTTTACAGCGGCTTGTCTGAGGTCTGGAGACCAGGAGATTCTCTGCAGGCTTCCGGTAGGCAGGCGACGGAAGCTTCGGCCGGTAACGTCCCAAATCTCGACGTCGTGAAGTGAGGTTCCTAAGCCTATTCGTTTGCCATCGGAGGACCATGCGATCACGCTGATTTGGTGGGGACGTGCCCGCCGCTCAACTGTGCGGCCGGTGCCGACGTCGATCAGCGCCACGCGGTCACGGTGGCGTGTTCGACGCACGGAGCAAGCAATGACGTCCTCGACGGGTGACCATGCCATGGTTTCGGTCATGCCGGGTGGTGCGCTTTCGGCGGCTTGGCCGGTGTCGGTGTCGTAGATCCACAGCGTGCGGGCCTTCGGGGCGAGGAAGTCGGTGCGACGCATTGTGAATGCCGGATCGGCTGAGACGGCGAGCCGGATTCCGTCAGGTGCCCAGCACAACACCGGGCGCGCCCACGCTACCTGTTGTCGCAGGACCTCGGGCGTGTGCTCGCCGATGCTGACGACGAGCAGCAGGTCGTTGGATGCGATGGCCAGCCGGTCACCCTGGGGAGACCATGCTGTGGCGCGAACGTGTGTGGCCGCGATGCTGGTGACAAACTGCGGGACGTCATCGTTCAAGCGGTAGACGTCGACGGTTCGGTAATCGAACTGTCCTGCAAAGCAGACATCGCCGTGCCACGAGAATGAGTCAAACGATGCTGGAGGACTCCCCCTCCGGGTGCCCAGGTTGCGGCCGTCTGCGACGCGCCACAGCATGGCGCCTCGATCGTGCTCGGTGAGGGCGAGGGCCCCGCTGGCACTCAAAATGGTTTGCCCCCTCCCTCCCGGTTCAGCGGCAAAGGCAACCTCGGCAAGGCGACCGGCGTCGTCCCAGGTGCAGACGCGCCCCATCTTGTCGGCGGTGCGCAGGCCCTGGCGGTCGGGCAACCAGACTGCGGAGGTGATGCCGGTGGTGTGCCCGACGGTGAGGTGCCGTGTTCGCGAGGTGGCAGTCAGGGCCCAGCGCGTCATCGTCGCTGCCGGGGTGGGTGGCAACTCGTGTAGCGCGGTGTGGGCCAGTGCCACGGCCAGTTCAGGGTCCTGCCGGCGCACCTGTTGTGCCAACTCGGCGATCCGCTCGGACTGTCGGATGCGGTCCTGGTGATCGAACTCTTGGGAGGAGTCGAGCAGGCGTCGGGCTGCAGTGGAGAGGGGTGCCTCGGCTGCGAGCGCGAGGGCATCGGCGAGCGTTCGGCCGCGCAAGAGGTCGTCTGTGTGTGGGTCCGCTTGCCATGCTGCCGCGCGGTGCTCGAGCCTGGTGATGCGGTGCAGTCGCTCCTCGTTGGCGCTGATCAGTGAGGCGAGTCGTCGCCACTGGCGGAACAGGGCGTCGTGGGTCAATTCAAGGCAGGTGCCGTCCTCGACATCGGTGATCAGACGGGCTGCCCTGAACTCCTCAAGAATGCGAGCTGCGGTGGTGTCGAGGTCAGATCGTCGGATCGTCCTTCGTACGGTTTCCTTACCTTCCATAGCGATGCCGCGCAGCAGAGCAGAGTCGACGGCGTGCTGGGGGTACCGCTGGGTGAGGTTGTCGTAAATCTGCTCGGCGTGAGCTGCGATGGCACCACCCACCTCCCCCGCCTGTTCGTACTGGGCCACCGTGATGTGTTGGCGATCGGACTGCAGGTGCAGACGTTGCAGCAGGTGGCTGAGCAGGGGAAGCGCATCACCGACCGTGGCGTCGGCGGTCATGCGGTCGATGAGGTCGTCCTCGAACGTGAGTCCGGCAGCCCGGGCAGGCCCCACGATGGCCTGTCGGATGCGGGCCGGATCCAGCAGACCGATGGCCACAGGTCGGGTGATGAAGCCGGCCTGCTGATCGGTGAGCCGGCGGCGGAACTCGGGCCGGATCGCCATCAGCAGGCGCAGTTCCGGCAGCACGGTCAGCGTTCGGGTCAGCAGGCTCCACCATTGGGCCCGGTCGTGCTCGCCGGTCATCGTGTACAGGTCTTCGGCTTGATCGACAACGAGCAGTACAGGGCCGTGTGCGGCGGCGAGGAAGCTTGGCACAACCTGGAGTGGGGCTTCCGGGGAGACGGCTTCTTCGCGCAGCAGTCGCGCCGTCTCCAGCACAGCCTTTGGGCCATCCGCTAGAGCCGCTGTGAGGCTCATAAACGGGTCGGCGGCCGGACGTAGCGGACCCACCACGGTCCAACGCCGTGGTAGTCGAGCGAGGACACCCGCGCGGATCAGCGAGGACTTGCCCACTCCCGACGGGCCGACGATGGTAACGATCCGGGTTGCCGGCGCCGGCCCGGAGCGCTCTAGTCGGTTCAGTACGTCCCTTGCTTCGCGGTCGCGGCCATAAAAGACACTCGAACGCTCCACCGTGAACGGGGCGAGGCCAGGGTATGGGCTTTCCGCGCCGCGCCACGTGACCGCGGTGCGGCGATGGACGAAGAAACGCCAGCTGAGCCACAGGACGACGCAGAGTGGGAGCCACAGGTAGGCGTAGTCAAGGACAAACCGCCACGGCCCACGCCAGCTGTCCGTTCGCGCCGTGACGATGTTGATAGCCAGACCGACGGCAATCGTGCCCAGCAGGGCACCGGACTCGCGACGGTACTCCCTTAGTGCCCGCCCCACATGGTCATCGCACTACGAGAAGGCACTGCTCGCCAGCGCGTGGCGGATAGCCGACAGAGACACCAACCATGGACGGGACTGGACTCACACCCTTGACGTAGCTAAGCCCGGATCTCGATCAGTGGCACCGCGAAACCGATGGATTGCACTGCGACGTGCTGCTCTCCCTGTGGCTGACCGAGACACCCACCGTCGCAGCCTCCTCATGTCGTGAAGAGGTGCCATGGCTTGCCGAGGGCAACGCGACGGAAGGCGTCGATCTCGCGTAGGTGGGCGTCGTGCACGTACGGGACGAGAGCGGTCTCGGCGGCGTGCAGGCAGGCGCGGTAGCCGATCTCGCGCAGCGGGTGTCCGTCGGGCGGTGCGGGGCTCTCGGGGTCCCAGCCGACGATGGCGCAGATGCTCTGTGCGGTGCGCCGGGCGTGGGGACGGGCGATGGCCCAGGCCGGCTCGGGGTACATACCGCGCAGGCTCCACAGGTCGCTGCGGTCAGGGATGGTGGGAATCTGCTCGTGGTCGGTGGTGGTTCCGGCCAGCTTGTCGAGCCGGTTGCGTAGGCTCTCGCGGCGCCCGGCGATCGCGATGTTGTCCGTCAGGGCCGACTCGGTGAGCCACGAGACCGCGTCATTGTGCTCGGACGGGCCGAGCCCGGCGGCGGCGACGGCCTGCGCCGCGGCGGCGTCGAAGTCCTGCCAGAACTCGTGCGAGCCGACGCCACACGGCCACCAGTCGAGGTAACTGTCCTGGTCGGTGATCGGCTGCCGCCCACTGATGAGCGCGGCTACTTCAGGGAAGCCGGTCGAGGTGTACCAGTCGGCCAGCTCGACGCGGCCAAGCCAGTCAGTCAATCGCCACCACGCGTCCCGCTTTGGGCGGGCGCACGCCGCCGCGAGGGTCAGCTGCAGCACCACGGGACGCAAATCGTCTGCGACCGTGTCGTACAGGTCCGCACCCCAAGCCTCGAGGACCGGCGAGTGGTGCAGGTCGCCGGAGTGCACGCCGACGGGCAGGCTCAGCGCCTCGGCGTAGGCGGCCACGAAAGGATGGGCATCACCGAGTGTCTCGTCGTCGTCGAGCACGACCAGCCGGCCGGTGAGAGTGCGATGGATCGGCACGTTGAGCTTGCCGTTCTTCGCCCAGTTGTAGGCGGTACGGCGCGGCACGCCGTTCTGGTCGGCCCATTGGGACAGCGGGATCGGAGTCATGAACTGACAATGGCACAGATGGCACAGTGCCATCCAGGAAAGCCGTGCCATTTGTGCCATCCGCAGCAATGGGCAAATCCGACAGCCAACGCCGCAGGTGCGGTTCCCGGCGGCGCCCGCCAGCGACGCGGGGTCGCCGACGCGGCCAACCTCATCCCTGGTGTACGTCTTGCCGCCTTCGCGTCACCACCGCGACCGCCTTCGACGGCATCTGGACCGCAGCCGAGAACATGGCCGGTCGGGCGCCCCCGGGGCGTGCCGGCCTTCGGACCGTCCTCACCACCGGCACCAAGGTCTGGGCAATCTAGCCGCGGTCGTCCATTCCCTCACCCCGCTCCGGGTGGACCCGGATGACCATCGACCTGACGCTGCCGCTGGCTACCGCCGCGCTCCCGGTAGGAGCCTGATCGAACTCGCCCAGCCCGATCCTGACGGCTACAGGCGCCTGCGCTTGCCCGAGCACGACGACGCGTCGCGCCTATCCGGGTAGCGGCATGACCAGCACTTGCAGAGTGAGCGTGTCGGCGGGGAACCGCGCCAACCAACGGCTCCTTACCGCCTTGACCTGAGCACACTCCCCTGCCAGGTGACATAGAACCTTGTCGACCGCAGCGCAGAACCGCGGAGCACTCCGCGGTGAACAGAGTGGTCTCCAGGAGGCGTCCGAGTCCACGCAGTACCCACAACCAAGCCGCGCCGCCCAGCAGCGCTAGCCGGCCTGAAGGCCCTGAGGGGCATGGCCGACGCATAGATGTCACGCCTGTCCCTGCTCAACAAGCGGCCGATGCCTGACGGTGTCGGCCGCTTCTTCATGCCGGCCGGAGCAACCGGCACACGAATCAACTTCGGAGGACCTCCCCATGGCAACCCACCCATCCAACACAGCGAGCGCCTCTAACACGAGGCCCTGCCACCGACGGATGTCGCCGCCGGGTCAGCCACCGGACGGAGGCGAATGACTCTGCCGTCCAAGAGCGCCGTCCGCGTCATCCTCACCAACCCCCGCTACACAGGGCGGCAGGTGTGGAACAAGCAACGCACCGACGAGGTGCTACTCGACGTCGACGACGTGGCAATGGGCCACACCGGCGTCATGCGCTGGAACGCCCGCGACAAGTGGGTGGTTTCCAAGGACATCACCCATGAGCCACTCATCGACGACGCGACCTTCGAGCAGGCCCAAGCGATACTGCAACGACGCGGACGGGGAACCGGCGGACAACACGTCCGGCAGCGCACCCGCAACCCGTACGTCTTCCGGGGCATGATCTACTGCGCCGCCTGCGACCGACGCATGCAGGGCCAGTACAACCACGGCGACGCCTACTACCGCTGCCGCTTCCCGCAGGAGTACGCCCTCGCCAACCAAGTTGAGCATCCCAGCAACGTGTACCTGCGCGAGGACGCCCTCACCGACCCGATCGACACCTGGCTGGCCTCCGCCTTCGCACCCCACCACATCGAAACAACGATCACCGCGATGACCGAAGCCCAGCCCTTAGATCATTCGCCCACAGCGGGCACAGCAGCTCAGACGATCATCACCGAGTGCGACGCCAAGCTGGAGCGCTATCGGGCCGCCCTCGACGCTGGAGCCGACCCGGCGGTGGTCACCGGCTGGATCGCGCAGACCCAGGCCGAACGCGCCCGTGCGGAGGCAGACCTCCCCGCGAACACGGGCACCCCCGCGCGCAGGATGAGCCGAGCAGAAATCACCACCCTGGTGGATGCGCTCGGCGACATCACCGCCGTGCTCCGCGACGCCGATCCCGCCGACAAAGCCGAGGTCTACCGGCAACTCGGTCTCCGGCTGAACTACCAGCCCGAAACGCAAACGGTGCGCGCTGCAATCGATCTCAGCGCGCACCGTGGGGTAATGGTTCGTGTCCGAGGGGGGACTTGAACCCCCACACCCTATACGGGTACTAGCACCTCAAGCTAGCGCGTCTGCCATTCCGCCACCCGGACCTACTCGTTCAGCCTACCTCGCCGACCAGATGATCTTTCATCCGGTGGTCAGCACAGCGGGCCGCACGGGGAGTTACTGTACACGCCGCTCGTGGATCATGCACATCGCCTTCCGGCGCCTCTCCCCTAGCGCTTCCGCCGCTGCTCAAGCCGCCTCAAAACGCCCGCATCGACACACCGTCGGGGTGTGTCCGGGTAGCGTCCGGCGGCCCTGTGACGGCAGCATTGCCACGTGTCCCATCCCTCCCCCCTGGCAGCCGCCCAGCACCGAGCCCTCGCCCTGCGCGCCACGGGCGACCTCAGCGCCGCCCGGCAACTGCTCGCGGAGGCCGTCGAATCCGCTCCCCCGCCGTACGGTGACGACCATCCCGAGGTGCTGCACACCGCGCACCTGCTGGCACGACTGCACCGGGAGGGGGACGACCCGCTCGCCGCCCGCCGGGTGTTGGAGGAGGCGTTCGCGGCGGGCGAGCGGCGCTGGGAGCACTCCGACCCGCTGATGCTCGCCCTCGCCTTCGAACTCGCCGAGGTGGCGGAGGAACTCGGCAACCGGCACGAGGCCCGCCGCAACTACACCCGCGTCGCCACTGCCGGGCCCGCCGCGCTGGGGGAGAACCACCCGGCGGTACGCGCAGCCCGCGACTACCTCCGCCCACCCCCGTCATCGCCGGGCGGGCAGCACCCAACGCCATCGCCCGGCCCGGCCCTGGTCGGCCCGGTGACCGAGTCGGGTGCCCGGTCGGCGCTTGCCGGCCCGACCCTGTCGCTGGCGACCCTCGCCGCGATGCGGCCCTCCGCCAGTGGTCCGCCGCCCGCCGTCTCACAGTGGGCGCCGCAACCGCCGGCCGCACCCCAACAAACCCCTCCAGCGGTACGCGCACCCGTCACACCCACGTCGCCCCGCGACGCGCCGGCACCGGCCCCGGCCCCTCGGACGACGCCCGTCCAGTCGGCAGCTTCCTCGATCGCACCGGCGCAGCCCGGCCCGCCGACGGCCGCGCCTAGACCTGCGACGCCGCCCCGCCCGCGCGCCGAGGCGCCATCGCCGGCGAATGCGATGCCACCCCGTCAACGCCTCGACGAGCAAGCGTCCGGACCATCCCGGCCGGCGGTGCGTCCGATGCCCCGGCCGGGGGCTGAAGGCCCGCCGACGACGCCGAGCGGGCGGCGGTCACCAGACCGACCGCCGTCCGGGCCGGCCGTGGCACCACGTCAGCGGGTCGGTGGCCACGCCACCCCGCCGGTGGTCGACGTGCCGCCGCCACCGTCGACCCCAACCGCCCCGGCGTCGACCGCCCCGCCGGCGACACCGGCAGTGCCGGCACCTCGTTGGGACAACCCCACGATCCAGGTACGGCAGATCGAGCCGCTGCTCGCCGAGGAGGCCGCCCGAGCCGCCGCCCGGCCAACCGCGCCGAGCGAATCGCACAATGTGTCCGGCACCGAGGCGACATCATCGGGCAGGCCCTCACCGACCGTTGGCCACCCGGGGCCCGCGTACCCGGTAAGCGGGCCGCCGGCCCAGCCCATCAGCGCACCGCCGGTGACCCCGCCTCCGATCTCCGCGCCACCCGGGCACACCTACCCGGTCTCCGCACCCCCCAGCTACGCCCAACCCGTGTCCGCCCCACCCGGGCACAGCTACCCCGTGTCCGCACCGCCCGGCTACGGCCAACCTGTGTCCGCACCACCCGGGCACACCTACCCGGTGTCCGCGCCACCCGGCTACGGCCAACCCGTGTCCGCACCACCCGGGCACACCTACCCGGTGTCCGCGCCGCCCG
Organism: Micromonospora sp. NBC_00330; assembly: GCF_036136635.1. Classification (NCBI taxonomy): domain Bacteria; kingdom Bacillati; phylum Actinomycetota; class Actinomycetes; order Micromonosporales; family Micromonosporaceae; genus Micromonospora; species Micromonospora sp. NBC_00330. Next base: position 890,480 of record NZ_CP108012.1, on the reverse strand, counting down.
GTTTCGGGCCGCCTGTCTCCGGGCCGCCCTACGGACCACCCGTCTCCGCGCCTCCGGTGAGCGCGCCACCCGTACCGCCCTGGGGGTTGACCGCACCGCCCTGGAGCAGCAGCGCCCCACCGCAGCCCCTGCCACCTCCGGGTGCCGACTCCCCCACCCAGACCACGACGCCGACCACCACGGCTACGCAGCCGACCACCACCGCCGGGCAGGCCCTGGCGGCTGGGCAGACCACGATGGACGCGGGTGGTACCGGCGCGGACAGCGACTCTGGTCTGGGCATCCTCGACGCCCCGGTGGTGCCGACTCAACGGGCGACGGGCGCGCTGTCCGACCAGACCGTGGTGTTGCCGTCCGTACCGGCGCAGGGCGGTCCCGCCGAGCCCAGCCTGGGCTGGCCCGCCTCCGCGCTGGCGAACCCCACCGCCGCACAGACGAACCCCACCGCCGCGCAGGCAAGCCCCACCGCCGCGCAAACGCACCTCGCGGCCGCCCAGGCGAACCCGAACATCGCTCAGGCAGGCCCCATTGCCGGGCAGCCGAACCCCGCTGCGCAGCCGGCCTGGCCCCCGTCCGTCAGCGCCGACCCGGCGCTGGCGCCGCCAGCCGCACCGCCACCGGCCCAGCAGTACCACCACCAGCCGGCCCAGGCGTCGTACCCGACCCAGGACCAGCACCAGGCGCCGTACCCGGGTCAGCAGTATCACCCGGCGCCGGACGCGTACCGGCCGGCGTACGCCGATGACGGTGGGTCGACGGGCCGCAACCGGGCGGCGCTGATCGGCGCGGTCGTGGCGGCCGGGGTGGCAGTCGTGGCGGTGGCGGGCCTGGGTGCGGTGATGCTGACCCGCGACGACCCGCCGCCGCCCGTGACCGCGCCGACGGTGGCGGCACCGACGGCTGCCGGGCTTCCGCCGGGTGACCTGAAGTTGCGCGACGATTCGGCCACGATCACGTTGACCTGGACGGACCCGACCGGCGGCGCGGTGCCGTTCATGGTTGCCGCGGGCAGGGCCGGGCAGGCTCTGGGCGTGATCGCCACCGTGGACCCGGGCCGGACCAGTTACACGGTCAACGGGTTGAACTCCCGAGTGGATCATTGTTTCACCGTGTTGGCTGTCTACTCCACTGACAGCTTTGCGACTTCCGGGCAGGTTTGCACCGCGCGGGAGCGCGAAACCCCGTCGAGTGGGGAGCCCTCCGGCCGGGCGTCGCCGCGCTGAGAGCCGAGCCGAACCGCGCGGAGTCGAGCGGGAACCGGGCTGAGCTGGACGTCCACAACGCACACTCTCGGTATCCACAGGGGTGACGGTGCGGGTTCCCCCGCCACCACCAGCGCCATATGATGGCACCCGGCTCAGGGGAGGGGTCGCCGGAAGGCGCTCCACCTGCCACGACTCAGGGGAGGCAGCCGGCTGTGGCCAGCATCGACGACGCCGTACAGACCGAGGCCCCCCGCTCCCGGTCCCGGCTGCGCGGCGGGCTGGTGACCGTCGGCACGGTGGCCGCGCTGTTGGCGGCCATGGGGTTGACCGTCCTCGGGTTGGGCGCGGCGGACAACGCGGTGGCCAACTACGACGCGAGTTCCTGGCTGTGGAGCGCGGCGCGCAGCGAGCTGGCCCGGGTCAACGGGGTCACCGCCCGGGTGGACACCCGCACCGAGATCCCCGGGGCCCGGCAGCATCCGATGCAGATCACCCAGACCGACCGGCTGCTGATCCTGCGGGACCTGCAGACCGGGCAGGTCAGCTCCCTGGATCTGGCCACCCTCCAGCTCAGCGCGACCACCCGGACGACCCCCGGCCTGGGCGTCAGTGTCGCCCTGCACGAGGACGCGGCGTTCGTCGTCGACGCCGTGCAGGGCATCGTCCGGCAGCTCGACCCGCGTTCGCTGACCCCGGTCGGCGAACCGGTGCGCTATCCGCCGGGCATCACCGGCGGCACCTTCGACGGCAAGGGTCGACTTTGGATCGCGGTGCCCAGCCAGGGCACCGTCTCTGCGATCACCGCCGCCAAGCTGCCGTCCGCGCCGGCGTCGGCCGCGCCCGCGGGCGCTGGGCTCAGCCCGCAGCGGGTCGAGTCGTACGACGTCGCCGACGCCAGCCACGAGCTGGTCGTCTCCACCCTAGACGACGGGGTGGCCGTGCTCGACCGGACGGCCGGAAAACTGGTGCGGGTGCAGCACGGCGAGGTGCACCCGACGGCGCTGACCCTGTCCGGCCCGGCGGCGCTGCCCGCGCGCACCAGCGGCCCCCGGGTGCCGGTCACGGTGACCGCCGACCGGCGGGTGCTGCTGGTGGGTGACGGTGGGCAGGAGAGCGGGTTCACCGTGCCGGGTGAGGGGGACCGGCTCAGCCCGGCGGTGGCCTGGGCGAACCGGTTCTACTGCGCCGACGAGGCCACCGGCACCATCTACTCCTTCGACGCGGCGGGTCAACTGGTCGAGACCATCCGCGGGCGCGCCAACGGGCCGCTGGAGCTGGAGGTCCGGGAGAACCACCTGTTCATCAACTCCCCCGACTCGGCGACCGCCCGGGTGGTGGACGACAAGCACCAGGTGCGCGAGGTCAACAAGTACGCCAACGACGTGCTCGGCGGCGACCCGCCGCCGGTTCCCCCGCCGCCGCCTCCGCCGAAGAAGCCGCGGGTGGGCAAGCCGAGCGCGCCGCGCAGCGTCACCGCCGCCGCCGGTAACGCCCAGGCGCGGGTGAGTTGGCGCCCGGCCGCCGCCAACGGCGCCGAGATCATCAAGTACGTGGTGCAGGGCGCCGGGCAGCGCCTGGAGGTGGGCGCGAACCAGCGTGCGGTGGAGGTCAAGGGTCTGACCAACGGCGAGACGTACCGGTTCGCGGTGCATGCCGTCAACGCCAAGGGCGACGGCCCGCCGCGCAACAGCAACCCGGTGACCCCGACCGCCGCGGTGCCCGACCCGCCGGCGAGCGTCACCGCGCAGGAACGGCCGGACGGCACGGTCCTCGTGAAGTGGCCGGCGGCGAACGGGCAGGGCAACACCATCGCGAGGTACGCGGTGACGGCCAGCTCGGCGGGCACGAACGCGCCGGCCGGCGAGTCGACAAAGACGGAGCTGGTGGTGCCCGCCGGTGAGCTGGAGTTCGGCACCCAGTACGCGTTCACGGTGGTGGCGGTCAACAGCAAGGGCGCCGGGTCGGCGGCGTCCCCGGTCAGCAACACCGTGGTGCCCTTCGCGGCGCCCGGTCGGCCGCTCAACCTGCGCGCCGGCACTGTCGCCAACCAGCCGGGCGCGGTGACGGTGCAGTGGGCGCCGGCCGAGGCCAACGGTCGGCCGGTCACGAAGTACCTGGTGGACGTCGGTGGGCGGGTCAGCGAGGTGACCGACACCCGTACGACCGTCACCGGGCTGGGCAACGGCCAGAACGTCACGGTGAAGGTGAAGGCGGTCAACGAGGCGGGGCCGGGCCCGGAGGCCACCGCCACCGCCCGCACGGTGGCCGAGCCACGGGTCACTGTGACCGGCTCGTCGTCGACGGCCACCGGGGCGACTGTCACGTTCACAGTGGACGCCGGTGGTGGTCAGGCCACCTGCACGCTGACCACGACGGGTGAGCCGGCGAAGGCTGGGGCGTGCTCCAGCATCACGATGACGGGTCTGACGCCGGGCACCAACTACACGTTCACGGTGACGGCGAGCAACGCCGCCGGCAAGGGCACCGCGAAGAAGACGCAGGCAACCCAGGCGCAGTACGGGATCGCGACCTGCCGCAACGGCGCGTCCGGGCCCGAGTCGACCTACTGTGACCGGGACAGGGAAGGCCGCAACGGCAACGAGATCTTCTCGGTCGCCCGGCAGGACAACGACAAGCAGGTGGGTTGGGCAAAGCCTGGCAACCGGCTGCAGGCGTACTGCAAGAAGTCGGGCGAAGAGGTCTACGCCTACATCTACAACAACGAGAAGCGCAGCACCTGGTGGGTGCAGGTCAACTATGAGGGGAAGAACTACATCCCCTGGGCCTGGCTCAACCTGGAGGGCGGCGACAACATCAACGTCCTGCCCACCTGCTGAGGACACCAGGCGAGGAGCACCACCGACCGTGAACACCCACGAGCCGCTCACCCAGCCGGAGGTGCAGGGCTTCGCCGCCCTGGCCGCCCGGCTGGCCGAGAACGTCAACGCGGTGGTGCTCGGCAAGCCGCAGGTGGTGCGGCTGGCACTGACCGCGCTCTTCGCCCAGGGTCACGTGCTGCTGGAGGACGTGCCCGGGGTCGGTAAGACGACCCTGGCGCGGGCCATCGCCGCCACGGTGAAGGGTGAGTGGCGGCGCATCCAGTTCACGCCCGACCTGCTCCCCTCCGACGTGTCCGGGGTGACGATCTTCAACCAGGCGACCCGGGAATTCGAGTTTCATCCGGGGCCCGTCTTCGCCAACATCGTCATCGCCGACGAGATCAACCGGGCGTCGCCGAAGACCCAGTCGGCGCTGCTGGAGGTGATGGAGGAACGGACTGTCACTGTGGACGGGGTCCGGCACCCGGTGCCGTCGCCGTTCCTGGTGGTCGCCACCCAGAACCCGGTGGAGATGGACGGCACCTACCGTCTGCCCGAGGCGCAGTTGGACCGCTTCCTGGTGAAGCTCTCCGTCGGGTACCCGGACGAGGCAGTCGAGGTCGAGGTGCTGCGCGGCGCGACAGTGCGGTCCCCCGAGGCGCTCGCCCCGGTCACCGACACCGCCACGGTCGGCGAGATGGTCCGGATGGCCCGCCGGGTGCACATCGCCGAGCCGCTCTACGCGTACGCGGTCCGGTTGGCCGCGGCCACCCGCACCCACCCGCAGGTGCGCGTCGGGGTCAGCCCCCGGGGCGTGATCGCGTTGACCCGCGCGGCGTGCTCGTACGCGCTGATCGACGGGCGGGGCTGGATCATGCCGGAGGATCTGAAGGCGCTCGTCGAGGCGGTGTTCGCGCACCGGCTGCTGCTCACCCCGGACGCCCAGGTGCGCGGGATGACCCCCGCGGAGGTGCTGCGCCAGGCCGTCGCCTCGGTGCCGGTGCCGCTGCCGTCGGGGCAACCCGCTCCGGTGCAGGGCTGACCGGCAGCAGCGCGATGGGGATCACCGCCCGTGGGGTCGGGCTGCTCGTCGCCGCCGTGGTGCTGCTGGGGGTGGGTTTCCGGTTCGCGTACCCCGAGTTGACGTTGCTCGGCGCGGCGGCCGGCGCGGCCGTCGGCTACGCCGCGCTGGTCGCGGCCTGGCGGCCCCGGCTGACGGTGACCCGCCGCGCGGACCCGGACCGGGTGGCGCGCGGCGAGCCGGCGAGCATGACGTTGACGGTGCGCAACACCGGGCGGCTGCGTTCGGCGAACCTGCTGGCCGAGGACCGGTGCGGGCAGCGGACCGTGCCGGTGCCGGTGCTGCGCCTGCGACCCGGCCGGGACACCGAGGTCCGCTACGACGTGCCGACCGACCGTCGTGGGGTGGTGCCGGTCGGTCCGCTGCGGGTGACCCGACGCGACCCGCTGGGGTTGGTGGCGCTGGCCCGCCCGTACGGTGCGGCGGTGCCGGTCTGGGTGCACCCCCGCATCCATCCGCTGACGGCGGTGCCCAGAGGCGCGGGGCGCAGCCTCGACGGCCGGGTGGACGGGGTCCCACACGGGTCGATCACGTTCGACTCGCTGCGGGAGTACGTGGTCGGCGACGAGCTGCGCCGGGTGCACTGGCGCACCAGCGCCCGGGTGGGTGAGCTGATGGTGCGGGAGAACGTGGACACCAGCCTGCCGCGCCTGGTCGTCCTGCTGGACAACCGTGCCGCCGCGCACCCGGAGCGGGTCGGCGGGGTGGCGGAGTCGTTCGAGTCGGCCTGTGAGGCGGCGGCGTCGGTCGTCACCGCCGCCCACCGCGCCGACCTGCCGGTGCTGTTGCTGGTGGCCGCCGCGGAACCGGCGGAGCCGACTAAGCCGGCGCAGCCGGCGAAGGTCACGACGCCCGACGGCGAGGCCGACGGCCCTCTCGGGCCGCTGGACCGGCTCGCCGCCGTCGACCTGTCCGACGACGGTGACGCGGTGCGGGCGGCCACCACCCGGCTGCGGCAGGACCGGCTCGGCGACACGTTGATCTTCCTGACCGGGCCGGGTGGCCGGGAAGAGTTGGGGCACGTCGGAGCGCTGCGCGGGGCGTACCCGTCGGTGATGGTCGGGGTGTTCGGCGCGGCCGAGCCGACGCCGCCGGGCACCGCCGGCCTGGTGATCGTCGACGCGGCCGACGGCGCGCAGTTCGCCGCCGAGTGGGACGGGGTCCGCCGGTGGTGACGGTCACCGTGCGGGTGCTGCGAGCGGCGGTAGTGCCGCTGGCGCTGATCGGGCTGACGGCGCTCGCCGGTGTGGTGCTCGGCCGGGTGTACGCCGGTGGCCTGCTCACCTGGCTGGTCGTCGGCGCGGCGGCGGGTTCGGTCCTGGTCAGCGTTGCCGCCCGGCGGCTGCCGTCCTGGCTGGTGGCGCCGGTGTCGGTGGCCGCGATGGCCGGCTGGACACTGTGGTCGCTGCGGCTGGCCGCCACCCGCGCCGAGTTGCCGGGCGATCTGCTGGAGGTCACCGCGGACGCCGCCCGCAACGGCATCCCCCGGCTGCTCACCGCGATGATCCCGGTGGAACCCACCCCGGACACGGTGCTGGTGCCGGTCGTCGCGGCCTGGCTGGCCGGGCTGACCGGCGCGGAGGTGGCGCTGCGCACCGGCCGGGTGCTGCTGGGTTACCTGCCGGCGGCGGGGCTCTACGCCGCCGCCCTCTACGTGGTCGGCCCGAACGCCGAACCGGCAGTGGGGTCGACAGTGGCGTTCGTCGCGGTCGCGGCCCTCGGCCTGGCCACCCCCACCCGGACCGCGCCCGGCGGCGGCGACCCGACCGCCGAGCTGACCCCCCGGGCACGCGCGGCGGTGCGACTGCGGCTGGCCACCAGCGCGGCGCTCGGGGTGGCAGTGGTGGTCGGCCTCGTCGCGTTGCTCGGCCCGGTCGTCGCGGAACAGGTCGACGGCCGGCCGGTGGACCCACGCCGGTACGTGGAGCCGCCGCAGGTGCAGACGCTCGACGAGAACCCGTTGATCCGGATCTCCGGCTGGGCGCTGCACCCGGAGCAGAAGCTCCTCGACGTGAGCACGCAACGCCTCGACGCACCGCCCGCCGCCGTACCGCCCGAGGCTGACCCGGCGGCGGACACCGCGCGCAGTGTGCGGATCCGGTTGGCGGTGCTCAGCGACTACGACGGGGTGACCTGGCGTGTCGGCGCGACGTACCGCAACGCCGGGCGGATCCTGCCGGCCGCCACCGCGGCCCGGGACAGCACGGTGCAGACGGTCCGGCAGCAGATCAGCGTGGCCGAGTTGAGCGGCCGGCTGCTGCCCGCCGTGGCGACGCCCCGGGAGGTCAGTGGGGCGCGCGTGGCGTACGACCCGGCGAGCGGGACGCTGATCCGGCCGGAAGGGCTGACGCCGGGGCTGCGGTACTCGGTGACCTCCGCCGAGGAACGCCCCGACTCGAACCTGTTGGCCAGCGCGAACGTGCCCGCCGGCGACGAGGTGGCCCGGGTGCTGCGGGTAGCGGACGGGGTGCCCGACCCGATGCGCCGGCTGGCCACCCAACTCGCCGAGGAGAACGGCGCGCCGTTCGCACGGGCGTCGGCGATCGAGCAGTTCCTGGCCGAGCACTACCGGGTGGTGGCGGACGCCCCGAGCGGGCACGCGTACCCGAATCTGGGTTTCTTCCTGTTCGGGCCCCGCAACGGCGGCGGGCAGGAGGGCACCTCGGAGCAGTTCGCGGCGGCCTTCGCGGTCCTCGGTCGGCTCTCCGGGCTGCCCACGCGAGTGGTGGTGGGCTTCCGGACCAGCGGGCAGGGGCCGGTGCTGGCCGGTGACGCGTACGCCTGGCCGGAGGTGCTCTTCGACGGGCTGGGATGGGTGGCGTTCGACCCGCTGCCTCGCCCCAACGACGAGCCGAGACCGGTGGAGGAGGATTTCCGCCCGACGCCGGAGGACCCGCCGCCGTCGGAGGCGCCGGCACCGACCGCGGAGCCGAGCGCCTCGCCGGAACCGGCGACCGCCGTCGACGCCCCGCCCGGCTCGGACGGGGTCTCCACACCGGTGCTGGTCGCCGGGGGCAGCGGCGGCCTGCTGCTGGTGGTGGGGGCGCTCCTGCTCACCCTGCTGGCGATGCGCCGCTCCCTCACCCGCAGCCGGCTCGTGCGCGGCGACCCCGGCCAGCGCATCGCCGGCGCCTGGCGGGAGGTCACCGACGCGCTCCGGCTGGCCGGGAGACCGGTCGGAGACGACCTGGCCGCCACCGAGATCGCCGGGCACGCCCGCCGGACCCTCGCCGACGCTCGGGCGGGCACGACCGGCGACGACACGACCGCCGTCCCGGACGCCGTCGCGCCCACCGGCGGCACGGCGGCGGCGGACGCGTCCGGCCCGGCGGTCGACGAGTTGGCGGCCCTGCTCAATCAGGTGGGCTTCGCCCCCGGCGCCGCGACGCCCGACCAGGCGGCTCGCGCCGCCGAGGTGGCCACCGCCTACGTGACCACCCTGCGCTCGGCCCGCCCCTGGTGGCGCCGCCTGCTCTGGTCCGTGCACCCCACTCCCCTGCGCCGCGCCCGCCGCCCCCCGCGCTGATCAAGGGCTTTGCGTCGCCTGCGGGTCCACTTCTGACGCAAACTTCTTGATCACGACGGCAGGGTCGGCGGCGGCAGGGTCACGGGCGGCAGGGTCGGCGGCGGCTGGCCCCGGGGGCGAAACACGCTGGCGGTTGGTGTGCGCGACGACGAGCATCAGAGCGTGGATCAGCATTCGAGCGACATCGTCGACTACTACACGCAGCGCTACCGCGAGGACCAGCGGCTCACCGCCCGCCCGCAGGCGCGACTGGAGTGGATCCGCACGACGCAGCTCCTGCGGGATCTCCTGCCCGGTCCGGGCGCCCGGGTGCTGGACATCGGTGGGGGCACCGGCGAGTACGCCCGCGCCCTCGTCGCCGCCGGCTACCAGGTCCGCCTCGTCGACCTGGTGCCCAGCCACGTCGCGCAGGCCCGCGACGGGCACCCTCCGGTCGCGGCGCAGGTGGGCGACGCGCGTGCGCTACCCGACGCCGCCGGCGGGTATGACGCCGCGCTGCTGCTGGGCCCGCTCTACCACCTGGTACGCCGCGCCGACCGCCTCCAGGCCCTCCGCGAGGCGGCCCGGGTCACCCGCCCCGGCGGTCTTGTCGTGGCCGCCGTCATCTCCCGCTTCGCCGGCCCGTTGGACTTCGCGGCCACCGGACGACTCGACGAGAGGCTGCTCGACGAGGCCAGGGCGCTGCTGAGCGACGGCGTCAACGATCCGCGGATCGGCTTCACCCACGCCTACTTCCACCGGGTCGAGGAGATCACCGACGAGTGCGCGGCCGCGGGGCTGACCGATGTCGTCGTACACGGCGTGGAGGGACCGGCCTGGACGGCGGCGGAGGCCGCGGCGAACGGGCCGGCGCCCGACGCGGTCTTCGCCGCGGCGTTGGACCTCGCCCGGCTCTACAGCAGCGAGCCGGCGCTGATCAGCTCCAGCGCCCATCTCCTGGCCGTCGGGCGCGTTCCGGAGCGGTAGCGGGTCAGGCGGTCAGCCGGCGGATGAGTTTGCGCATCCCGGCCTGCCAACCGTCCGGGTCCTCAGCGCGGCGGCGCGCGTAGTCGGCGACCTCGGGGTGCGGCAGGATCAGGAAGCGTTCCTCGGCCAGCCCGGCGATGGCCGCGTCGGCGACCTGGTCCGGGGTGAGCACCGCACCGGACGCGGCGACCACCCGGGCGCCCAGGTGACCGTCGGCGAGCCCGTCGGCGAGCATCGGGGTGTCCACCCCCTGCGGGCAGAGCGCGCTGACCCGGATGCCCCGGTCCCGGTAGGTGATGGCCAACCACTCGGCGAACCCCACCGAGGCGTGCTTCGTCGCGGTGTACGCGGCGTCGCCCACAGCGGTCAGCACACCGGCCGCGGAGCAGGTGTGCAGCAGGTGCCCGCCGCCCCGGGCGAGCATTCCGGGCAGCACCGCGCGGGCCGAGTAGACGTGGGCCAGCACGTTGACCCGCCAGGAGCGGTCCCAGCCGGCGTCGTCGACCTCCACTCCCCCGCCGGTGGTCACCCCCGCGTTGGCGCAGAACAGGTCGATCCGGCCGTACCGCTGCTCGGTCTCGGCGACCAGCGCGCGGACCTGCTCCTCGTCGGTGACGTCGAGCGCGCGGGCGTGCGCGACCGGGCCGATGCCCTCGGCCACCGCGCGGGCCGCGTCGGCGTCCAGGTCGGCGACCACCACGGCGGCGGCCCCCTCGGCGGCGAACCGGCGCGACAGCGCCGCGCCGATGCCGCCGGCTCCGCCGGTGACCACCACGATCCGGTCGGTGAGGTTCACGCGGACGCTCCTAGGGAGTCGGCGCCCAACTGGGCGATGAGGCTGAGCCACGCGGCCGCGCCGCCGGCGGCGAGCTCCGGGGTGGGCAGCAGCGCCATGATCGGTACGTCCACACCGGCGTCGGCGTAGCGGCGCACCTCGGCGCTGCACCGCTCCGGTGAGCCGTGCAGCACCAGCGCGTCGACCACGTCGTCGGGCACCGCCGCGCTGGCACCGCGCCGGTCACCGGCGGCCCAGGCCGCCCACATGGGCGCGAGCGTCTGGTCGCGGCCGAGCCAACGGTGGAACTCGGCGTACGCCGGGACTGTGAGGTAGCTGGTGATGAGCCGCCGGCCCAGCGCCCGGGCGTCCGTGGCGTCCTCGGTGGGGCAGACGAAGATTCGGGCGGCGACCTCGAAGCCGGTGCGGCGCTCGCCCAGCTCGGCGAGGGCGCGCGGCACGTCGTCGGCGCTGAGCCAGTTGAGGATGACCCCGTCGGCTTCCGCGCCGGCCAGCCGGAGCATCCCCGGGCGCAGCGCGGCGAGCAGGATCGGCGGCGGCACCTCGGGCGGCCGTTCCAGCGTGAACCGGCGGACGGTGAACGTGTCGTAGGCCTCGTCGACGGTCTCGCCGGCCAGCGCGGCGCGCAGGAAGCGCAGCACGTCGCGGGTGCGGCGGAACGGCTCCTCGAACGGCACCGCGTTCCAGTCCCGTACGAGCACTGGTGAGGACGCGCCGATGCCGAGCGAGAACCGGCCCGGCGCGGCCTCGGCCAGCGCCGCCGCGCTCATCGCCAGCAGCCCGGGGCCTCGGGTGAAGACCGGTGTGATCGCGGTGCCGAGCCGCAACCCCGGCTGCCAGGCGGCGGCGAGCGCCAGCGGGGTGAACGCGTCGGTCCCGGCGACCTCGGACGACCAGACGTCGGTGAACCCGGCCCGGTCGAGGGCCGCGTAGGCGGCGTCGTGCTGCGCCAGCGCGATTCCGCCCAGCGGCACCGTCATGCCCCATCGATTCGTCACCGGTCGATCGTGCCCGTTGACGCGGGCCCGAGCAAGATCCCCGGGTTGGGCAGAATCGCCGGTTTCCGGCCGTGCGCGCCGGTGGGAAGTGCTACCACTTCGAGGTGGACCGTACCGACGGCGCAGGCCGCTGACCATGGGTTCCAGGGCGGCGGGACACCTGGAGCCGGTCCCGGCGGCGGTCACGCCCGGCCGGGCGACGTTCCTGGAACTCTTCTTCGACCTGGTGTACGTCTTCGCGCTCACTCGGATCTCGGCGCGCGCGTTCGAGGATCTGACCCAGGAACCGGGCCGGGAGCACGGTTGGGGGACGGTCACCGGCGGCGGCAAGACGCTGCTGTTGCTGCTGGCGCTCTGGGCGGTCTGGCAGGGCACCGCGTGGACGACCAGCCGCTACGACCCGTACCGGGTGCCGTTGCAGACGGTGGTGCTCACCGCGTTGGTGGGCAGCATGGTGATGGGGGTGGCGGTCCCCCGGGCGTTCAGCGAGACCGCGCTGATGTTCGCGGTGGCGTACGTCGTCGCGCAGCTGACCCGGCCATTGATCCTGTCGATGGCGCTGGGGGCGCACCCGTACCGCCGGTTGAAGGTGCGCATGGCGGTGATCTACGCCGTCAGCGGGGTGCTCTGGATCGGCGGCGCGATGCTGCCCACCAACGCGCAGGTGGTGCTCTGGTCGGCGGCGTTGGCCTTCGAGTACCTGGCCGCCCGCTGCGGCTGGCCGGTGCCCGGCCTGGGTCGTTCGACGGTCTCCAAGTGGGAGATCGCCGGGGAACATCTGGCCGAGCGGTACCAGCAGTTCTTCCTCGTCGCGCTGGGCGAGACGATCCTGGTGGCGGGTTTCTCGTACAGCGCGGGCCCCTACGAGGCGGGGCACGTGTGGGCGTTCGCGCTGGCGCTGGCCACCTCGATCATGCTGTGGCGCATCTACGTGCAGCGGGCCGGGCGGATCCTGGGCGAGGCGGTGATGAAGGCCCGCCACCCCGCCACCATCGGCCGGTCGGCGGCCGACACACACCTGCTGATGGTGATCGGTCTCGCCGCCACCGCGATCGGCTACGAGCTGATCATCAATCATCCGCTGGACCGCATCCCCGGGCCGTGGCTGGCCATGGTGCTCGGTGGACCGGCCCTGTTCCTGGCCGGCCGGGCCCGCCTGGAGTACGAGGTGTTCGGGCGGGTCTCCCCGTCCCGGTGGATCGCCCTCGCGGTGCTGGTGGCGTCGTCGTTGCCGCTGCTGTACCTGCCCGGTGTGATCGCGACCGCGGTCGGGGCGCTGGTGCTGGCCGCTGTCGCGGTGGTCGACGCCCGTCGCGCCCACGGCGCCCCACTGGAGGCTGCCGCGCCACCGTTCTGAGCCTCGCGCGTCGATGTCGCGTCGGCGTGGACGGTTACTCTCGGCCGGTGACCTTCTCGCTCGTCGCCCGCTCCGCCGACGGCCGCCTGCACGGCGTGGCCGTCGCCAGCAAGTTCCTCGCCGCCGGGGCGCTGGTGCCGGCCGCCGCCGCCGAGGTGGGCGCGCTGGCCACCCAGGCGCACGTCAACCTCGCCTACCGCCCGCAGGGCCTCACCCTGCTGCGCACCGGGGTGGCCGCCGCCGACGTGGTGGCCGGGCTGATCGCCGCCGACCCCGAGCGGGAGCACCGCCAGCTCGGCGTCGTGGGGGCCACCGGCGCGGGCGCCAGTTGGACCGGGCCGGCCTGCCACCCGTGGGCCGGCGGGCGGACCGGCGACGGCTGGGCCGCGCAGGGCAACGTGCTCACCGGCCCGGAGGTCGTCGACGCCCTCGGCGAGGCCTGGCTGGCGGGGACGGCGCTGCCCTTCGCCGAGCGGCTGGTCGCCGCGCTGCGGGCCGGCGACGAGGCCGGCGGCGACCGGCGTGGCCGGCAGAGCGCCGGCCTGCTCGTGGTCGAGCGCGGCGGCGGGTACGGCGGCACCAGCGACGTAATGGTGGACCTGCGCGTGGACGACCACCCGAACCCGGTCGCCGAGCTGGGTCGCCTGCTCACCGTGCACACCATGCTGTTCGGCCGGCCGGACCCGGCCACACTGCTCGACCTGAGCGGCGCGGTCGCCGCCGAGGTGGCGGCGTTGCTCGGCGCGCTGGGCCATCCGGTGCACGAGGACGGCACGGAAGCGGCGTTGATCTCCTGGGCCGGGTTGGAGAACCTGGAGGAGCGGCTGGTGCCGGGGCGGATCGACCCGGTGGTGCTGACGCACCTGCGCGGTGTCGCCCCGCACGTCCCCGCACCCCGCGCCGCGAGCTGACCCCGGCCGCCGCCACGCGAGGCGGCTACACCGGCTGGCTCAGCCCTTGACCCGGGGCACCAGCCGGTGCACGACGGTGAGCGCCAACGCCATCACCACCGCCATCGTGCCGGCGATCCCGGCGGCGCTGCCCGCGTACCCGACGAACAGGGGGCGGCGGGCCAGCTCCTCCGGCCCGGTGTCGCGCAGGTCGAGCAGCCAGGCCAGGGACAGCCCACAGGCCACCAGGGCCAGCACACCACCGAGCCCGAGCACCAGCGCCGCGACCCGGTGTGCGTCGCCGGGGGCGATCTCGGCCTGCTCCCGCTGGGTTACCAGCAGCAGCAACCCGGCCAACGCCGCCCACACACCCACCACCAGGTACGCGGCGACGGCGTCGCTGGGCCGGTGCCAGCCGGCGGAAAGGGTGGCCACTCCGGCGACGGCGGCGTAGCCGGCGCCGATGAAGGCGCCGACGGCCCGCACCTTGCGTGGCAGCACGAGCATCAACGCGACAGCCACCGATGCGGCCACAGTGGCGTGCCCGCTCGGGAGGCTGTTGCCCACAGCGGCGCGTTCCGGGTCGACACCGAAGTCGGGCCGGTTCAGCCCGTACTTGAGAAGTTGGGTGGTGACGTTGGCTCCGGCGATCAGCAGGGTCGCGGTGATCGCCAGGGCGATCCGCCCGCGGATCAGCGCGATGAACCCGATCGTCGCGGTGGCGGCCAGCAGCGAGACCACCGACATCGCGTTGAGGATCTTATCGACCGGACCGTCGATGGTGTCCTGCCCGATCCGGTTGCCGGTGAGGGCGACAGTGTCCACCCACTGACCGATCTCGGAGTGCACGGCCACCCGCCACACGGCGAGGAAGGCGGCCGCCTGGACGAGGGCCAGTACGACCAACCAGACCGCGGTCCAACCCCGTGCCGTCGCGCGCATCCGCACACCGTAGCGGCAGGTGTCGGCGGTCCGACCGGTGGCCCGCCGCCAATGGCCGGTTAGGTTGTGCCGGAGGCGAGGAGGCGGTGGTGAGCGGAACACCGGAGCGCGACAGCGGCCGGGCCGAACCCGGTCCGGAGCAGCGTGAAGGCGACAATCCGGGGTCGGCAGGGCCGGTGCCGACGGGCGCCGACGCCGGTCCGGGTGGGCCGGCGCGGGCCGAGTCGCTGGCGGATCTGCTGGGCGGGCGGCGCGGCGCCATCGACGCGACCCTGCCGCCGCTGGCGTTCGCTGTGGGCTGGTTGCTGGGCGGCGAGTCGCTGTGGGGCGGGGTCGGGGCGGCGCTGGCCGTGGGCGCGGTCGTGGCCGGCGTACGGCTGCGTCGGGGTGACCGGCCGCGCTCGGTGCTGATCGGGCTGCTGGCCGTCTGCGTCGCGGCGTTGATCGCGGTGCGCACCGGCCGGGCCGAGAACTTCTTTCTGATCCAGGTGCTGTCGAACGCCGCGAGCGCTCTGGCGTGGACGGTCAGCATCGTGGTGCGGTGGCCACTGCTCGGTGTGCTGGTCGGCGCGGTGCTGGGCCAGCGGGCCGGGTGGCGGCGCGACCCGGCGCTGCTGCGCGGGTACGGCCGGGCCAGTTGGGTGTGGACGGCGACCTACCTGCTGCGGCTCGCCGTGTTCGTGCCGCTGTACCTGGGTGGGCAGGTGCTCGCGCTGGTGGTGGCCCGGGTGGCGCTGACCTGGCCGCTGGTCGCCGCGGCGCTGGCGCTGAGCTGGGTGGTGCTGCGGCGCTCGCTGCCGGCCGGGCACCCGGGGCTGCGTCACCCGGTCGCGCCGCCTCGCTGAAACCGGCCCCGCCCGGCCGGACCCGGGGCAGCGAAACGGCCGGACCCGGGGCAGGGGCACGGCCGGAGTTGGGGCAAAAAAGTGGAGAGGCCGCCACGGGGGGAGCGGCCTCTCCGGTGACGTACGTTACTCCGTCACGGACCTCGGTGTGGTCCCGCGACGGCCCGAATTTCTGGGCTTTTTCGCGGTTGGCTTCAGTCCGGGCGGTGGGGTGGGCCAGCCGATCCGCTGCGTCGGCCAGATGGCCGGCCCACCCCGGCCTGACCGTGGGTGTCAGGCCGTCCCGCCAGCCCCGGTCCGTCGTTCCCCGGACCCGGGCCGGATCCCGGGGTGGGCGGTCCACGCCACCCACCCCGGGTCGTCTCAGCCGTTCGGGAACATGCTGCCGTAGTCGGCGTACGCCATGGCGATGTCAGCCTGTGCCCAGAACCGGTGGTAGTTGAAGCTCGGCTCCGCACCACCGTCCAGGTACGCCTGCACCTTGGGCCAGTCCGGGTCGTTCTTGTAGAAGGACCGGATGTCGAGGAAGCTCTTGCCGGCGGCGATGGTGTCGCCGTTCGGCATCTTCCCGGTCCAGCCCGACGGGACGTAGAGGCCCTGCCCGGTGGACGCGTTGTAGACGTCGTCGAAGCGCCGGTAGTCGCCACGCTTCTCGGTGGTGGAGACGCCCTTGGCGTCGCTGGCGGCCGACAGCGCGTCGAGCAGCCCCTTGGCGGTGTTCTTGGCCGCCACGTTGCCCGACTTGGCCGCGTACGCGATCAGGATCCGGGCGTAGGAGGCGGTGACACCGACGTCCTGACCCTTGCTGATGACCTCGACGTGCAGGCCGGTGTTGGGCTGCGGGTTGGACGGGTTCCAGGTGGTCGGCTGACCGGTCCACGCCATGTCCGACGGGATCGACCAGTTGGTGCCGAGGGTGGTGTTGGCGATCGCCCAGGGCACCCACTTGTCCAGCAGCGCCTTGGCCTTCGCGTTGCCGGTCTGCTGGTACAGCTCGGCGATGCGCTGCATCGACCATGCCTGCATTCCGAACCACTGGTTCGACGGCGGGTCGTTGTAGACCGGGTCGACGTCGTAGAACATGCCGTAGAAGGTGCTGGTGCCGGCCGGCGGCTGGGCGTAGCTACCGTCCCAGCTGTTGGTGGCGCCACCGGCGATGCCGCCCTCGGCGGACTGCAACCAGGTGTAGAACTCCAGCTGCCGCTCGAAGCTCTTGGTCCAGTCGGCGACCGCCGTCGACGACTGCGGCTTGAGCTCCGGGGTGTTGGTCAGCGCCCAGGCCGCGAACGGGTTCTGGTAGCCGAAGTGGTTGTGGCTGGAGCCGATCCGCCAGGACCAGTTCTGGCTGGCGTCGTACGCGCCGCCCCAGGCGTAGTACCAGGACAGCAGGTAGTGCGCCGAGTCCTTGCCGCTGCCGGCGGGGCAGGTGCTGGCCCCGACGCAGTTGCCGATCTTCTTGAAGTACTTGTCGAACATCGCGTACCGCAGGTAGTCGCCCATCTTCGCGGCCTTGGCGATGGTGGCCGCGACGTCGGCCTGTTTGTTCTGCGCCTTGGACCAGGTCAGCGCCCAGTACGCGGCCTGCACGGCGCGGGCGTCGGCGTCCGGGGCGTTGGTGTACTTCCACTGCTTGGCGGGGGCGCCGGTGTCCTTGACGAACAGGTCGAGGTAGCCGTACTGGCCGCCGTGCTTGAAGGTGTCGCAGGAGGGCTGCGGAACGGTCTCCCACACCGACTCCTGGGTGCCCCGCTGGAAGGTGTTGATGTAGGCGGGCTTGGTGGTGCCGTCACCGCAGCGGCCGAAGCCGTAGGTGTTGTCGACGTCCATCAGCCAGTGCATGCCGTAGATGTCGCCGGTGCCGTAGGTGGACTGCAACTCCGAGCGGAGCGGGTCCTGGCCGACCGAGATGTTCGGGTTCAGCGCCGACGGGTACTGGCTGGGCAGGTTGTACTCCGCGGCGTACTGCGGGGTGCCCGCGGAGCCGGCGGTCGGCTGGTCGGCGTGCGTGGGGATGATGTATTTCTCCATCACCGTCCAGGCGTTGTTGAACGGCGCCCAGTTCTGGGTGACCTTGCCGTAGTAGGCCTCCAGCCAGAGCCAGAAGCTGAACGCCTCCGAGGTGGTCTCGTGGCCGTGGTCGGGCGCCTCGACGATCAGCGTCTCCACCGAGTGGTACGGCACGCCCTCGGGGCTGAAGTAGCCCGAGTTCTTGATCTTGCCGTACTGCTCGAGGAACTTCGCGGTGTAGGCGTTGTCGCCGCCGGGGGTGTCGTTGTCGATCTCGGTGGCGCTGACCGCCAGCGAGGCGAGACCGGTGGCGGAGGCGGTGATGGTGGCGGCGCCGCCGACGGTGTCGGTGTCCTCTGCCGCGGCGACAGTGACGGTGACCCCGGTGTTCCAGTTGCTCGGGGTCAGCGTGGCGGTGGCCGGCGAGACCGTGACGTCGGTGTCACCGGTGCGGGTGAGGGTGACCGGCACGTTGGCCGTCGGGGCGGCGCTGAGCTTCAGGTTGAAGGTGGCGCTGGCGCCCTCGGTGACGCTCACGGCGGACGGGGTGGCGACCAGTGTCGGGCCGGTGGCGGCCCCGACGGTGAACGCCTTCTCGTCGACCCCGATGCCGTTGGCGTTGTCGTACGCCTTGGCCTGGACGGTGTAGCTGCCGGCCGGCAGGTCCTCCTGCGTGTACGCGTACGGGGCGGAGGTGTCGGTGTTGATCAGCAGGCCGTTGCGGTAGAACTCGACCTTGCTGATCGTCCCGTCCGGGTCGCTGGCGGTGGCCGTGAGCGGCACGTCGGCCGGCGCGGTGAACGGCCCGGTCGGCAGGCCGAGGGAGACCGTCGGCGGCTGGTTGGCCGGGGTGCCGTTGCAGGGGGTGCCGTTGACAGTGAACGAGGTGGGCTTCGGGTTGCTGCCCGAGTGGGCGCCGTTGAAGCCGATGGTGGTGGAGGCCCCGGTGGCAAGGTTGCCGTTGTACGACTCGTTGGTCGCGGTGACCTCGCTGCCGGTCTGGCTGAATTTGGCCGACCAGCCCTGGGTGACCCGCTGACCGCTGGTCGGGAAGGTCCACTTGAGCGTCCAGTTGCTCACCGGGTCACCCAGGTTCTTGATGGTGACGTTCGCGGTGAAGCCGGTGTTCCAGTCGTTTGTCGCGTAGACCACGTCGCAGGCGGGTGCGGCCTGTGCGGCGCCGGCCGGCAGGGTCACCCCGCCGATGGCGAGCAGCGCGGCGGCGGCGAGTGCCACGCGCCGGCGTATTGCCAGTTGTCTCATGTGCGCGGTGTCTCCTCGGACCAGGCCGGGATGGTCCCCGGCGAGGCGCCTGCCCGCGAGGGTGGTGGTGGTCCGCGGGGATGTCGAGGCGCCGGGAAGGTTGTCTTCCCCGGGCCCGGCCGGGGTAGGGCGTGCGGCCCGCGCGGGAGGGGGTCCCGCCGGCTGCGCTCGGGTGACCGTGACCGGAGCTGGTGCTGCCGGTTGCCCTCGGTGGACCCGCACTTCACGCGATGTGGCTCCTGTCGCGTCGAATCGACAGTGTGCCATGGAAGCGCTCCCACAACAAGCGCACGGAGCGCCGGATCAGCTCCTTGTTTCGATCTCGTTTTGGGTCTTTCACAAAGGCGTGACGGGCGTTACAGTCGCAACATCGGTCGATGGGAGCGCTTCCATCGACAAGGTTCCAACAAGAAGATCGCTGGGGTCGTTTCTGACGAGCCCAGGGAACCCGACCGAGGGCCGACGACGGGCCAGCCCGGACGCCGTCGTCAGCCATCGTCCCGCCACAGGGAGGGAGGTGGAACCAGAGCCACTCGCGTGGCCCGGCTCCCGCGCGACACGCACGGCAGGACCCAAATTCCGCCCGTGTGTGTGCAGTTACGGTGGGGACGGGGGTTGCCCTCCCCCGTCCCCACACTAAACCCCCGTACACGATAGGAAAAGAGGCCGACGGGACAGGCGCGCCGCGCCGCCCGGACGGCCTCGTTCGCTGCTCGGGGCCACACCCGTCTCCCACCCGCCAGCGCCGGCCGTTCTGACGGCCGGCTGACCGGCCGGCAGCGCCTGCCCTATCATGGGAGCGCTCCCGAATCTTTCGGCGGTGGCCCCGTATCCATGAGGAGAATCCATGTCGATACCTATCGGGCCCGCCGGCCCGCTGCGCTTCCCGGACAACTTCGGCTGGGGCGCGGCCACCTCCGCCTACCAGATCGAGGGCGCCGCCAAGGAGGACGGGCGCGGCGAATCGGTCTGGGACACCTTCAGCCGCGTCCCAGGGCGCACCCGCAACGGCGACACCGGCGACGTGGCCATCGACCACTACCACCGCTACGCCGAGGACCTCGACCTCATGCGCGACCTCGGGTTGCGCAGCTACCGCTTCTCCATCTCCTGGCCCCGCATCCAGCCCGACGGCACCGGCACGCCCAACCAACGCGGCCTCGACTTCTACCGCCGCCTGCTCGACGGTCTGCACGAGCGCGGCATCACCCCGATGGCCACCCTGTTCCACTGGGACCTCCCGCAGGCGCTCCAGGACGCCGGCGGCTGGGAGTCACGCGACACCGCCCACCGCTTCGCCGACTACGCCGACGTGGTCTTCCGCGCCCTCGGCGACCGGGTGCCGGCCTGGCTCACCATCAACGAACCCAAGACCGTGGTGCAGAACGGCTACCTCACCGGCCACCACGCCCCCGGGCGGCAGGACCCGGACGCCGCCTACCTGGTCGCCCACCACCTGCAACTCGCCCACGGGTACGCCGTCGCCGCGCTGCGGGCCACCGGCAGCGACAGCCGCATCGGCCCCGCGCTCAACCTGCACCCCTGCTACCCCGCCGACGACTCCCCGCAGGCTGCCGCGGCCGCCCACCTCTACGACGCCTACGAGAACCGCCTCTACCTCGACTCCCTGCTCAAGGGCAGCTACCCGGAGGACCTGCTGGCCGACCTGGGCCCGCAGAGCCGGATGGTCCAGGGCATCCGCGACGGCGACCTGAAGACCATCTCCGCGCCGGTCGACCTGCTGGCCGTGCAGTACTACACCCCGATCTACGTCACCGGCGACGGCGGCACCGCGCACCGCTGGGCGACCTCCGAGGCCGAATGGCAGCAGATCTACCCCGAGGGGATGTACGACCTGCTGACCCGAATCACCCGCGAGTACGGGCCGATCCCGCTCACCATCACCGAGAACGGGCTGCCCACACCGGACACCCTGGGCGCGGACGACACCGTCCAGGACACCGGCCGCATCAGCTTCCTCCGCGACCACCTCACCGCCGCGCACCGGGCCATCGCCGACGGAGTGCCGCTGGAGAGCTTCCACGTCTGGTCACTGCTGGACAACTTCGAGTGGGACCAGGGCTACGACCAACGGTGGGGCCTGGTCTACGTCGACTACGCCACCCAGCGTCGGGTGCTCAAGAACTCCGCCACCTGGTACCGCTCGGTCATCGCCGACGGCGGCTTCTGACCGCGCCGCCACCCGGACGGCCGGGCCCGGACGGCTCGGCTCGGGTGAGCCGTGACCGTCCGGGCCTCGGCCGGCTCACTCAGCGGGGCAGCGCCTGCTGCAACTCCGCCCGCAGGGCCGGGGTGAGCATCTCCCCCGCCTGCTTGGCCAACCGGGCCATCTCGTAGCCCACCACGCCGATGTCCGCGTCACCGGCGGCCAGCGTGGCCAGAATCGAACCGTCGCGGATCTGCATCACCAGGAAGTACCCACGGCCCATCTCGACCACCGTCTGCTTGACGACATCGCCGTCGAACATCGAGGCCGCGCCCGCTGTGATACTCATCAGCCCGGACGTCACCGCGGCGAGCTTGTCCGCGTTGTCGCGCGGCAGGTGATCGGAGATCGCCACCAGCAGCCCGTCAGAGGAGACCACCACCGCGTGCGCCACACCCGGCACCCGCTCCGCGAACGCGCTCACCAGCCAGCTCAGGTCACGCGCCTCCTGGCTCAACGTCGTCACTGTCGTCGTCCCCCTTCGTCGTGCCCCCCGGACGGTGGCACGGGTATCTCGGTGGTGTCCTCAGCCTCGGCGCGCCGTACTCCGCTGTAGAGCCGCGAGAGCATGCCGCCGACCGCCTCCGGGTCCGGGTCGGTGCGGGTCGGTGCCGTCATCGGTTGTGCCGAACGGGTGACGGCGCTCAACTGCGCCATGGGCACCCGCACCGGCAATCCCCGCTCATTGGTGCCGGCGGTCACCGGGATCGTCGGTGGCGCCGCCGCGGCGGGCACCACCGGCACGGTCGGGCCCTGCCGCGAATACCAGCCCCCGCCGGCACCGCGAGCAGCGGCGGGGGTCAACACGTCCTCGGCGCGTACCGGAACCGGGCGGCCCTGACGCGGCACGCCGACGCCCGGCGGGCGGCCGGCCACCGGCAGGTCCCGCACCGCGCCGTTCGGCATCGGACCAGGGGCCTGCCGGACGGCACCGGACTGCGGAACCAGCCCCCGCGCCGCGCTCGCCGCCAGCATCCGCGCCGACGGGGGCGCATCCAGCTCCACACTGCCCGCCGGCGCCAGCAACACCGCGGGCAGGGCGAGCCGGGCGACCAGGCCGTCCTCGCCGCCCTCCAACCGCACGCGGACGCCCAACCGGGCCGCGAGGTGACTGACCACGAAGAGCCCCATCCGCTCCACGGCGGCGACGTCCGCGGCCGGAGGGCTGGCCAGCACCTCGTTCGCCTGCACCAGCGCGGTCGGGCTCATACCCAGACCCCGGTCGACGATCTCGATCAGCGCACCCCCCGCCTCGACCCGGGCGGTCACCACCACGACGGTGTCCGGGCGGGAGAAGGCGGTGGCGTTCTCCAGCAGCTCGGCCAGCAGGTGCACCAACTCGCCGACGGCGTGCCCGACCATGTGCACATCGGCCACCGACTCGATCCGGACCCGCTGGTACTGCTCGATCTCCGCGGCGGCGGCCAGCAGCACCGCACCGAGCCCGACCGGCCGGTTCCACCGGCGGGTCGAGTCGGTGCCGGCGAGCACCAGCAGGCTCTCGTCGTTACGGCGCATCCGGGCGGCCAGGTGATCGAGCTTGAACAGGTTCTCCAACTGGTCCGGGTCGCTCTCCTCGCGCTCCAGGTCGTCCAGCAGCTCCAGCTGACGCTCCACCAGCACCTGACTACGGCGGGCCAGGTTGACGAACATCGCGTTGACGTTGCGCCGCATCAGCGCCTGCTCGACGGCGACCGTGACCGCGCTGCGGTGCACCGCCACGAACGCCTCGGCCAGCTCGCCGATCTCGTCGAGTGAACGGACCACCGCCGGCGCGACATCGATGCGCGGCACCCCACCGGTGACGGTCTTCAGCCGGTCCAGGGTGTCCGGCAACTCGACCTGGGCGATCCGCAGCGCCTGGCTGCGCAGCATCCGCATCGACCGGGCGACCGACCGCCCGATGAGCAACGAGATCAGCAGGGCGGCCAGCAGGACCGTGACCACACCGCCGACGACCAGCAGGGTCGTCCGCAGCTGATCGTCGCTGGCCTCCTCGGCCTGCCGTACGGCGTCGTCGAGCACACCCGCCTCGAGCTGACGCAGCAGCTCCTGACGCTGCTGGCTGGCCGACCACCACTGCTCCGACGGCAGCACCTGCGGCGACGCGCCGCCGGAGGACAGGCTGCGCTCCTCCAACCCGGTGGCGACCAGGAAATTCGGCGACACCGAGGTCTCGTCGTAGCGGCGGATCTGCTCACTGGTCGCGGCCACCCGGAACGCGCCGAGCGCGGTGAGTTGCTGACCGCGCAGGTCGGCGAGGATCACCCGGTCCTCGGTGCCGTACGCACCGACGCGGGCAGCGGCGTAGAGCTGGGCCCGCACCCGGGAGGAGAGTTCCTTGACCCGGGCCAACTGGACGTAGCGCAGCACCGCGTCGTTCAACGCCGGCTGGTTCTGCCCCGGCGTCGGTTCGGCGAGCAGGTCGAGCAACGCCCCGACGGCCCGGTGGTAGTTGCTCAGGATGGTCTCGGTGCTGAGGACCGCCGGCGGAATCGCCGCGCGGATGTCGACCACCTGGTCGTACGTCTCCAGCGCCTCGGAGAAGGCCACCCGCCAGGACGCGTCCGCGTCGGCCAGGGGCTCGGCGGCCCGGCTGAGGTCCACGATGGCCTTGTCGGTGGCCGCCTGCAACGGCTTCAGGTCGTTCGCGGCGGCCTGCCGGTCACCACCCTTACGCAGCTCACCCAGCTCCCCCGCCGAACGGTCACGCTCCTGCTGGAGCTGGTGCACCGCCGCGGTGATCTGCCGGCCGATGCCGACCTGACTGGAGAAGTCGTTCAACGCCGTCGTCCGCCCCACCAGGGTGCTGGTCTGCACCCCGGCGAGCAGGAGGAACGCCATCGACGGCACCAGCAGCACGGTGGCGAGCTTCGTGCTCATCCGCCAGTCGCGCAGTCGGAACGGCGACCGCCGTCGATGCGGAACGACTCGGACATCGAAGCGGCGTCGGCGATGGTTCGACACCGCGCCGTTCGCCGGGTCGGGACCTGCCGCCACCCTGCCTCCTCCGTCCTACCGCGTCCACCGCGGTCGGGGGAGCGCAGTCCATCCAACCAGGCTCGGTACCGCTGTCAACGGCCCGGGCGAGGCCGAGGTTCAGGAAGGATACTGCGGGTGGGAACGTCCTGCCGTGGTCGGTAAAACCAGCTCGTCCGTCCGGCCGATGTCGGCGAGCTCGATCGCGTCACCGAAGCGCCCCAGCGCCACCAACGCGGCACCGGTGGCGCCGATCTCGGGGTTGCGTTGATGCGACACCGGTCGCGGTGCGAGCGCTGTCGCGAAGGCCTGCCGCCACCACACCGAGGCGGCCACCGCACCGCCGCCCAGCACCACGCCGACCGGTTTGTCGATGGTGGACTCCAGCACCCCGAGATCCTCGGCGACCAGCTCACACAGCCCCTGCATCAGCCCGGCCAGGATGTCGACCGAGGTGGTGCTGAAACTCAGACCGCGCAGCTCACCGCTGCCCGCCGGCGCCAGCCCGGGCGCCCGGTCGCCACCGAAGCGGGGATCCGACGGCCGGCCGCCGCCCGCCGGCACCAACGCCAGCGCCGCGTCCAGCTCAGCACCCCGAGGCAACCGCAGCTCCCGGTCCGCCCAGGCGAAGAGGTTGCCGCCGTTGGCGTACGCGGCCCCGGTCACCACGTGGTCGTGGTCGACCCGGTACCGCCACAACCGTTCGGGCAGGCGCGGCATCGGCTCGCCCGCCGGGATCCGCTGCATCAGCCGTACGGCCGCGGAGGTGCCCACCGTGACGGCGGCCCGGCTCGGGTCGACGCAGCCCGAGCCGACGTTCGACGCCCCACCGTCGCCCACCGGCGGTGACCACCGGGCCTGCGCCAACTGCGGCCACCGACGAGCCAGGTCGACCCGGAGCCGGCCGTGCCAGTCCAGCTCGCCCAGCGGCGGCAGCTCCTCCTGTCGCGCCTCGGCCAGCGTCAGCGCCTCCTCGTCCCAGCGCAGGGTGCGCAGGTCCAGCAGACCGGTCCCGGAGGCCTGGGAGATCGACATGGGCGCCGAGTCGAGCAGCTCGCCCAGCACGTACTCGGGCAGACCCACGAACCGGGCGATCGGGGTGCCGGACTGCTCACGCAGCCAGGGCAACCGCATCGACCAGTACGAACGGTGCCACCAGCAGCCGGTGCGCTGGTGGAAGCCGTCCGGGTCGGCCGGCCCGGCGGTGCGTCCGACCGGGGCGGGCCGGGTGTCCAGCCAGGTGACCACCGGGCCCATGGGAGCGCCGTCGCGGTCCAGTGGGAGCACCGAGTGCCACTGGGCGGAGACCGCCACCAGGCCGACGTCGTGCAGGTGCCCCGAGTCGGCCAGCTCGTCCAGGCACTCGACCAGGCTCGCCAGATAGTCCCGACCGGACAGCGTGCCGGTGCCGTCGTCGCCGATGGCGAGGTCGACCTTGCGGCGGGCCAGAGCGCCGGGCAGCGGCTGGGTGTCCGCGTCCAGCACCAGCCCGCGTACCGAGGAGGTGCCCAGGTCGAGCGCGAGAATGTTCATCGCCGGTCAAGTTACCCCGTGCCAGCCGGCCGACGGGCGCGTAGGGTGGATCACATGCTCGCGCAGTTGACCAGTTGGTGGCCCGCCGACCCGGCGGCCATCTCCCGCGCGTAGCTCCATCCACGCGGCCGCCATCGAGGCGGTCGCCGGATCTCCCGGCTCCAGGGGCCGCCCGACGGCGGCACCCAGCCCGACGGAGACTCCGATGACCCACCTGACCGACCTGCTCGCCGCCGTCGCGCGCGGCGTCGACCCCGGCCCCTTCGCGCTGCTGCGCCGCGAGGGCGCGGACGACCTGGACCTGTTCACCGGCCCGGTCGACACCGTCGAAGAGCTCACCGACCTCCCGCTGCCGGCAGGCCCGCCCGGGGCACGGACGCTGGCCCTGGTGCCGTACCGGCAGATCACCGAGCGCGGCTTCGCCTGCGTCGACGACGGTGCCCCGCTGGAGTTCCTCCAGGTCCGCGAGCACCAACGGATCACGCTGACCGACGCCCTCGCCGCGCTTCCCGACGAACCGGTGCACACCACCGATGCCGGCTTCGACATCAGCGACGAGGAGTACGCGCGGACCGTGCAGCGGGTGCTGTCCGAGGAGATCGGCCGCGGCGAGGGCGCGAACTTCGTCATCCACCGCGCCCTGCACGCCACGGTGCAGGGCCCGCCGCTGGGGGCCGCGCTGGCCGCGCTGCGCCGGCTGCTGATCGCCGAACGGGGCGCGTACTGGACGTTCGTGGTGCACACCGGCACCCGCACGCTGGTCGGCGCCAGCCCGGAGCGCCACGTCAGCGTCGACGACGGACTGGTGATGATGAACCCGATCAGCGGCACCTTCCGCTGCCCCGGTGGCGTCGCGGACCGGGCGGCCCTGCTGCGTTTCCTCGCCGATGAGAAGGAGACCGAAGAGCTGTACATGGTGCTCGACGAGGAGCTGAAGATGATGGCCACCGTCGCCGAGCACGGTGGGCAGGTGATCGGGCCGTACCTGAAGGAGATGTCGCACCTGGCGCACACCGAGTACCTGCTCGCCGGGCGGGGCACCCGTGACGTGCGGGAGGTACTGCGCGAGACGATGTTCGCCCCCACCGTCACCGGCAGCCCGATCGAGAACGCCTGCCGGGTGATCGCCCGGCACGAACGCCGGGGCCGGGGCTACTACGGGGGCGTGCTGGCGCTGCTCGGCCACGACGAGGCCGGCCGGCAGACGCTCGACGCCCCGATCCTGATCAGGACCGCCGAGATCTCCCCCACCGGCCGGCTGCGGGTGCCGGTCGGCGCGACCCTGGTCCGGCACTCGACGGCGGCCGGCGAGGTGGCCGAGACGCACGCCAAGGCCGCCGGGGTGCTGGCCGCGCTCGGCCTCGGGCCGGCGGCGTCCGTCGGCGACCGCGGGCCGGTCGCGCGGCTGGCCGACGACCCGGCGGTACGCGACGCGCTGGCCGCCCGCAACGCGCCGCTGGCGCGGTTCTGGCTCGACCAGCGCTCACCGGACGCGCCCGGACTGCCCGGACTGGTCGGCCGCCGGGCGTTGATCGTGGACGCCGAGGACACCTTCACCGGAATGCTGGCCCACCAACTGAGCGCGTTGGGACTCGCGGTGACCACCCGCCCCTGGCACGCCAGCGGCCCGGTCGACGACTACGACCTGGTGGTCGCCGGTCCCGGACCGGGCGACCCGGGCAGCGCGGACGAGCCGAAGATGCTGGCGCTGCGCACGCTGCTGACCGGGCTGCTGACCACCGGCCGTCCCACCCTCGCGGTCTGCCTCGGCCATCAGGTGCTGGCCGGGCTGCTGGGGTTGACGCTGCACCGCCGGGACGCGCCCTACCAGGGGTTGCAGCGGGAGGTGTCGCTGTTCGGCCGGACCCGCCGGGTCGGGTTCTACTCGACGTTCACCGCCCGCTCCGAGGCCGACCGGCTGGCCACCGCGTACGGGCCGGTGGAGCTGGCCCGCGACCCGGACGACGGCGCCGTGCACGCCCTTCGCGGGCGCGGCTTCGCCGGGGTGCAGTTCCACGCGGAGTCGGTGCTCAGCCCGGACGGGCTGGCCGTGCTCAGCGACCTGTTGACCGAACTGCTGCCCGCGTCGCGCCCCGACGAGCTGTCCGCGACGCGCCCAGGCGCATAGTCGCCCCGGCCCGGGGGTAGGGCTGGATGGACCGGCGGCGCGGACGGGCCGAGAGCCCCCGCCCGCGCCGCCGGTCGCCCTCGTCTGTCAGCCGGCCAGGCCCGCCTTCAGAGCCGCGCCGAGCTGCACCGCGCGCCGGGCGGTGAGCGCGCAGGCCCCGAGCGCCACGGCGTCCGGGGCGATCTCCCCGTTGTTGCTCGTGTGCGAGGCGCCGTACGGGTTGCCGGCGATGAACTGGCTGGTGTCGGTGTAACCGGGGGTGACCACCACACCGCCCCAGTGGTAGAAGACGTTGAAGAGCGAGGTCAGCGTGGTCTCCTGACCCCCGTGCGAGGTGCCCGTCGAGGTGAAGGCGGAGTAGACCTTGTTGACCAGCCCGCCCTGGCTCCAGAGCGGGCCGGTGGTGTCGATGAACTGCTTCAACTGGGCGGCGATCATGCCGTACCGGGTCGGCGCACCGAAGATCGCCACGTCGGCCCAGGTGAGGTCGTCGAGCATCGCCTCCGGCACGTCCTGGGTCTCCAGGTGGTGCGCCTGCCACCCGGAGTTGGAGCGGATCGCCTCGTCCGGCGCCAACTCGCGCACCTTGCGCAGGCGCACGTCGGCGCCGGCGTCCCCGGCGGCCTCACACACGGCCTGCGCCATCTGGTAGGTGGTGCCGGTGGCGCTGTAGTAGATCACCGCTACCTTGGTCTGGGCAGCCATCAGAGTGTCCCCTTCTCGTCTCGGATCAGCTCCCGCGACTACCCGTTGCGGACGCGCTCTAACGACAGCCTCCGGCGCTGCCGGCTACCGGTCCGCCGGCTCAAGTTTTCCGCAACTTCCCGGTCGTTCCGGCCCGACGTCGCGCGCGGACGACGATCCTGGTGCCATCGGTGCCGGCGGGATCGAGCCGCCGCCCCGCACCGGGCACCTGAACGGGGGATCGCGCTCCGCCGGCAACGGCGCTGGCGTAGCGCGATCAGGGGACGATCCGCTCCCGCGCCCCGCTCCGGCTCAGCGGACCAGGGCCGCCATCAGCCGGTCCAGCTCGGCCGCCGGGTCGACGGTGAGACCGGTGTGCACCGGCCCCGTCTGGATCATCGTGCTGCGCGGCGCGGCCAACCAGTGGAACCGCTCACCGAGGCGCATCCGGGTCGCCGGCCCGTCACCGGAGCAGGTCCGGTCCCAGGAGTCGAGCACCGCGGCCACCGCCGGCAGGTCGACGTCGGGCGCCAGCGCCCGGACCCGGTCGGCGTCCAGGTGCGTCCGCGCGGCCAGGAAGTCGCGCTGCTGGCAGTAGAGCAACACCCCGACGTTGATCTGCTCACCGCGCTCAATGCGGGGCACGAGCCGGATCAGCGCGTACTCGAAGGGTTGCCTCATGCCCCGCTCCCCGATGGCAGCCAGTCGGCCGTGCGGGCGACCCGGCGGGACAGGTGGTCCAGGTACGCGCCGCGCGCCGCGTCGGCCGTCTCGAAGTCGGCGGCGGTCAACCACTCCCCCGGCACCAGGGCCAGCACCTCGGTGAGCAGCTCCGGGGTGACCTGGGGGGCCAGCTCGGCGTCGGCCTCGGCCAGCCGCGACGCGTACGGCCCCAGCACGTGGTCCTCCGCGCGGTAGGCCCGGTGCACGGCGGCCTCGGCGCGCGGCCAGTTGTGGTGGAAGTACAGGGAGGCACCGTGGTCGATCAGCCACAGCTCCCGGTGCCAGACGAGCAGGTTCGGGTTGCGCCAGCTCCGGTCGACGTTCTCCACGTACGCGTCGAACCAGAGCACCCGGGAGGCCAGCGCCGGGTCGACGGGGTGCGCCACCGGGTCGAAGCCCAGCGCCCCGGGCAGGAAGTCCATCCCGAGGTTGGCGCCGCCGCTGTTGCGCAGCAGCTCCTGCACCTCCTGGTCGGGCTCGGCCCGCCCGATCACCGGGTCGATGTCGAGGACCACCAGCGGCGGCACCCGCAACCCCAGCCGACGCGCCAACTCACCGCAGATCACCTCGGCGATCAGCGCCTTGGGCCCCTGCCCGGCGCCTCGGAACTTCGCCACGTAGGTGCCCAGGTCGTCGGCCTCCACCACGCCCGGCAGCGACCCACCCTCGCGCAGCGGGGTGACGTAACGGATCGCGGTGACCTGGCGGAGCACGCCGCCCACCCTACTGTGGCCGGCCGGCACGGGTGGCGGGCCGGCCCAGACCGGCACGCGCGGGTCAGTCGAGCTTGTCGCGCAGCTTGTCGACCTGGGTCTGCAGGCGGTCCACCGCGTTCTCGTTGTTGACGAACGTGGTGATGCCCGCGGCCAGACCGAGCCCGATCAGCACGGCCAGGATGCTGAGCACCAGGCCGCCGATCGACACGCCACGACCGGTGACCCCGGGTCGGCGCGCCATCTTGAGGCCGACGATGCCGAGGATGATCCCGATGATGCCGAGCACCAACCCCAGCCAGGCGAGGATCGCCGTCAACACGCTGAACAGGGCAGCCACTCCGAACACCAGGGCGAAGGTCGCCGCGGCGCTCGTCTTCGCGCGGGTGTCCCCCCGATGGCCGCGGGATCCGGCCGTTACGCCGGCGCCCCGCGCCGGCTCGCTTGCGGCAGTCATGAGATTCCCTTCCGTACGCGCGGCGCGCGCACTTCCGGCGAGCCGCATTCCCCCGACGACCGCCGTTACGCCTCCCACCAGCAGAAGTGTCGGTGGTCGGCCCTAGGCTGGCCGCCCGGCCACGAAAAGGAGCGCCAGATGCCTGTCGACCTCAGCGCGGCCGACGCGTTGGCGCTGCGGATGACCAGCCTGCTGCTGCGCCCACACCCCAGCGCCCGACCCGGCACCGTCGCCGAGGTGGTCGAGTGGTTCGGCGCGATGCAGGCACAGGATCTGGCCAGCGGGCTGTGGTCGCTGGGCGCCCGGCTACCCGGTCGCGGCGTGGCCGACGTGCAGGCGGCGTTGGAGCGGCGTGAGGCGCTGCGCACCTGGCCGATGCGGGGCACCGTGCACCTCGTCCCGCCCGCCGACGCCCGCTGGATGCTGGAGCTGACCGGCGTACGATCCCTGGCCGGCGTGGCGACCCGGCGCGCGCAGCTCGGGCTCACCGATGCCGACGCGGACCGGGCGGTGGACGTCCTCGGCGCCGCGTTGGCCGGCGGCGGTCGACTCACCCGCGCGCAGTGCCTGGCCACCCTGCGGGCAGCCGGCCTGGGCACCGACGGGCAGCGTGGCTACCACCTGCTGTGGTACGCGAGCGTTCGCGGCGTGACCTGTGTGGCGCCGAACGTCGGCACCGAGCAGACCTTCGCCCTGCTCGACGAGTGGGCACCCACGTCCCACCGGCTGGAGCGGGACGAGGCGCTGGCAGTGCTCGCCCACCGCTACGTTCGCGGGCACGGCCCGGTCACCGACCGCGAGTTCGCCGGGTGGAGCGGCCTCACCCTGACCGACGCCCGGCGCGGCCTGGCCGCCGCCGACGACGCGCTGAGCACGGTACGCGTCGACGGCACTCCGATGTACGTCGACGCGGCAGTGGCCGCCGCGCCACGCGCCGCGCCGGACGACGTGTTGGCGCTGCCCGGCTTCGACGAGTATCTGCTCGGCTTCCGGGACCGCACGTTGATGCTCGACCCCGCCCACCAGGCGGCCGTCGTGCCGGGCAACAACGGCATCTTCCAGGCCACGGTGGTCCGCGCCGGTCGGGTGGTGGGCGTGTGGAAGCGCAAGGTCGGGCGTAGCGCGGTCACCGTGACGATCCAGCCGCTCACGACGCTCGACGTCGCCGCGCGGGCCCGGGTGGAGCAGGCGCTCGGGCGTTACGCCGACTTCCTCGGGCTGCCGCCCCGCTTCGACTGGCTGACCTGACCCGGCGGCGGTTACCGCTGCGGGGGCGCCGGGTCGGCCGGTCGTGGGCGGGCGGCGCTGAGCAGGTCGACGATCCGGGCCACCCGGGGGTCCGCGCGGATCTGCGCCACGTTGGCCGGCAGCGGCAGTCGCCAGTTCGGATACTCGTCCACGGTGCCCGGCATGTTGGGTTGGCGCACCTCGCCCAGCACGTCGTAGAGGGAGACGCCGACCAGCCGGGTCGGGCTGGCCGCGAGAGCGGCGTGCATCGCCACCACCACCTCGCCGTCGTCGGGCGTCGTCGCCGGTTCAGCCGACTCAGGCCCCGGCGTCGGCGCGGGCAGCAGGTTCTCGGCAGCCAACATCGTGAGCAGTCGGTCCCGATCGGCGGCGGCGCGAGCCCGCTCCACCGCCACGTCGGTGCCGAGCAGTTTCAACTCGTCGCGCACCCGCACGTGCTCACCGGTCAGGAAGCCCGGGGCGGTGGGCAGGTCGTGGGTGGAGATGGTGGCGAGGGCGTTGCGCGGCCACCGGGCCGGCGGGACGAAGTCACCGGCCTCGTCGCGGGCGAACCACAGCACTGTCGAGCCGAGCATGTTGCGCCCCCGCAACCCTCGGGTCACCGCCGGTTGGACAGTGCCGAGATCCTCACCGACCACCACCGCGCCGGCCCGGTGCGCCTCCAACGCGAGGATGCCGAGCATCGCCTCGGCGTCGTAGCGCACGTAGGTGCCCTCGGCCGCACCGCCGCCCGGCGGCACCCACCACAGTCGCCACAGACCGGCGACGTGGTCGACCCGCAGGCCACCGGCGTGCCGCAGGACGCGGCGCAGCATGTCCCGGTACGCGGCGTACCCGGTGGCGGCGAGCCGGTCCGGGCGCCACGCCGCGAGCCCCCAGTCCTGGCCGAGCTGGTTGAAGTCGTCCGGTGGCGCGCCGACCCGCACGCCCTGGGCCAGCACGTCGGCGAGCTGCCACCCGTCCGCGCCGCCCGGGTCGATGCCGACGGCCAGGTCGTGCACGACACCGACCGGCATCCCCGCCGAGCGGGCCGCCGCCGTGACGGCGTCGAGCTGCTCGTCGCAGAGGTGTTGCAGCCAGGCGTGGAAGCTGACCCGGTCGGCGAGGCGCCGACGCTGCTCGGCGACCGCCGGAGCGTCCGGGTGGTGCAGCTCCGCCGGCCAGGCCCGCCAGTCGTTGCCGTGCCGCTCGGCGAGCGCGCACCAGGTGGCGAAGCTGGTCAGCGCCGGGTCCGCGGCAAGGTCCACCGGCTGGGCGTACGGGTGCAGCAGCTCCAGGGCGCGTCGCTTGGCGGCCCACACCTCGTCATAGTCGATCAGGGCCCCCCGGTCGGGACGCAACGCGTCGACCACCGCACGGGTGGCCGGGTCGGCCGCCCGGTATGCGGCGGTGTCGCTGACCCGCAGGTAGAGCGGATTGACGAAGCGTCGGCTGGCCGGCGAATACGGTGAGGTGGCCACCGGGTGCGCCGGCCCGACGGCGTGCAGCGGGTTGAGCAGCACCAGCCCCGCACCGGTGTCACCGGCCCACCCGGTGAACTCGGCGAGGTCACCGAGGTCGCCCATGCCCCAGGAACGCTCCGAGGTGAGCGCGTATAGCTGGAGCATCCACCCCCAGCTCGACGGTGGCACCGGCAGTCGGCGCGGCACCACCACCAGTGTCACCTCGCGGTCGGCGCAGGCCAGCCGGTGCCAACCCAGCGGCAGGTCCGCCGGCAGCTCACCGTCGACAGCGCGGCGGCCACCGTCCTCCAGGGTCACCACCCCGGGGCCGGGCAGCGCCCGGCTGCGCCCGTGGGTGAGCACGACCGTCTCCGGCAGGGCGTTCCGGTCGACAGCGCGGGCGGCGGCGAGCGCGTCGGCGATCGCCGACGGGCTGGTGGCGTCCACGCCGAGCAGCCCCAGCACTCCCACCACGGTCTCCGGTGCGACAGCGACGCGGCGGTGCCGCCAATCCTCGTACCAGGTGGAAACACCGTGCGCGTTGGCCAGCGCGGCCAATCGTCGGTTCATCCGTTCCCCCGCTTCACGACGCGACCTGCGACCACCTTGCCATGCCCACCCGAACACCGCAGGACACAGCCGCGCCGTGCCCCGCGCGCCGTGCCCCGCGCGCCGTGCCCCGCGCGCCCCGCCCCGCCCCCCGCCCTCGTCGATCTTGCACTTCCTGTCCCGACACAACTGGCAATCCATCCCATGTCGACAACCGAAAGTGCAAGATCGGCGCGAAATGGGCCGTCAGTCGGCGAGCGCGCCGGCGGCTCGACCCTCGTGCAGGGTCAGGTTGCGGCCGTTGGCCGGGTCGAACAGGTGGATCTTCTCCAGGTTGAACCAGACCCGCCGCGTCTGCCCCTCGGCGACCGGGGACTCGGCGGACAACCGGGTCACCAGGTTGCCGCCGGCGCCGGCGAAGTCGGCGGCGCCGGCGTCGGCGGCCAACTCCTCCAACTCAGCGGCGCTGGCCTTCTCCCCCTCGACGGTGAAGTAGACGTACTTGTCCGAGCCCATCGACTCGACGATGTCCACCGGCGCCTCGAACTCCATGCCCCGCCGACGGGTGTCGTCGTCGACCAGTTCGGCGTCCTCGAAGTGCTCGGGTCGGATGCCGAGGATCAGCTCACGGGGCGCGTCGGCCGCCTCCAGCTCCCGGCGGACCCGATCACCGATCGGCACCGTGCCCAGGGCGGTGTGCAGCTCGCCGTCCTGCACGGCGGCGTGCAGGAAGTTCATCGACGGCGAGCCGATGAACCCGGCCACGAAGAGGTTCTTCGGGTGGTCGTACAGCTCCTGTGGCGGTCCGACCTGTTGCACCGCGCCCCCGCGCATGATCACCACGCGGTCGCCGAGGGTCATCGCCTCCGTCTGGTCGTGGGTGACGTAGACGGTGGTGGTGCCGAGCTGCTTCTGCAGACGGGACACCACTGTGCGCATCTGCACCCGCAGCTTGGCGTCGAGGTTGGACAACGGCTCGTCCATCAGGAACGCCTTCGGCTGGCGGACGATCGCCCGGCCCATCGCCACCCGCTGACGCTGGCCACCGGAGAGGTTGGCCGGCTTGCGGTCCAGCAGCGAGGTCAGCTCCAGCACCTTCGCCGCCTCGTCGACCTTGCGGTCGATGGTCTCCTTGTCGAGCTTCGCCAGCCGCAGCGGGAACGCCATGTTCTCCCGCACCGTCATGTTCGGGTACAGCGCGTACGACTGGAACACCATGGCGATGTCCCGGTCCCGGGGGGCCTTGTCGTTGACCCGCTGCCCGGCGATGCGCAGCTCACCGGAGCTGATGTCCTCCAGCCCGGCGATCATGTTGAGGGTGGTGGACTTTCCGCAGCCCGAGGGCCCGACCAGGATCACGAACTCGCCGTCGGCGATCTCCAGGTCGACGTCCTGCACGGCGACGGTCCCGTCCGGGAAGCTCTTGCTCACCTTGTCCAGCACGATGTCAGCCATGACTACCCACCTATCCCTTTACCGCGCCGGAGGTCAGACCGGACACGATGCGACGCTGGAAGAAGAGAACGAACAGAATGATCGGCACGGTGATCACCACGGCGGCGGCGCAGATCGCCCCGGTCGGGTCCTCGAACTGCGACGCGCCGGTGAAGAACGACAACGCGGCCGGCACCGTGCGGGACCGCTCGGTCGAGGTCAGCGAGATGGCGAACAGGAAGTCGTTCCAGCAGAAGATGAAGACCAGGATCGCCGTGGTGAACAGCCCGGGCGCGGCCAGTGGCGCGATCACCCGCCGGAACGCCTGCCCCTGGGTGGCACCGTCCATCTTCGCGGCCTTCTCCAGATCCCACGGGATCTGCTTGAAGAACGCCGACAGCGTGTAGATCGCCAACGGCAGCGCGAAGGTGATGTACGGCAGGATCAGCCCCAGCCAGGTGTCGAAGATCTTGAGCTGACGCTCGATCTCGAACAGCGGCGACACCAGTGACACCTGCGGGAACATCGCGATCAGCAGGGAGACGCCGACCAGCAGCTTCTTACCGGGGAAGTCCAGTCGGCTGATCGCGTACGCGGCCATCGCGCCGAGCACCACAGCGACCAGCGTGGCGATCAGCGCGACGCCGATCGAGTTGACCAGCGCCCGGACGAACTGGTCGGTGTCGAAGATGGTCCGGTAGTTGTCCAGCGTCCATTCCCGGGGGATGAAGTTCCCGTCGGTGAGGGTGGCCGGCGTCTTGAACGACAGCGACGCGATCCACAGCACCGGGACCAGCGCGAAGACGACCACGAGGACGTCGAGCAGACCCCAGCGCAGCTTTGCCCTGGTAGTGGTTTCGACAGCCATGTCAGCGCCTCTCTCCGTCGTCGCTGCCCGGGGCAGCGGTGCCGAACACCTTCACGAAGACGAAGGCGATGATCGCCACGGTGATGAAGATCAGCACCGACATCGTCGAACCGATGCCGAGGTTGAGACCCCGGATCAGGTTGTTGTAGGCGAGCATCGACACCGACGACGTCTCGTTGCCTCCGGCGGTCAACACGAAAATGTTGTCGAAGACCCGGAACGCGTCCAGGGTGCGGAACAGCAACGCGACAAGGATCGCCGGCTTCATCACCGGCAGCATCACCTTGGTGAACTTCTGCCAGGCGGTCGCGCCGTCGGTGGAGGCCGCCTTGAGCAGGTCCTCGGGGACCAGCGCCAGGCCGGCCATCAGCAGCAGCGCCATGAACGGGGTGGTCTTCCAGATCTCCGCCAGCATGATGATCGCCAGGGAGCTGGCCCGTTCGGTGAGCGGCGCGCCGTCGCTGAACAGGTCGGCCAGGTAGCCGGTGCCGGGCGTCCAGGCGTACCGCCAGGAGAACGCGGCGACCACTGTGACGATCCCGTACGGGATCAGCGCCGAGGTCCGGACCAGGCCGCGGCCGATGATGGTGCGGTGCATGATGATCGCCAGGCCCATGCCGAGCACCAGCTCGACGGCGACGGTGACCACCGTGATCAGCATGGTCACCCCGAACGCGGTCCACCAGAACTCGTTGGTGAGCACCGTGACGTAGTTCTCCAGCCCGATGAACTCACGCTGGTCGGGGAAGCGCAGGTCGAAGCGCTGCAACGACAGCCAGACCGAGTAGATGATCGGGTACGCGGTCACCGCGATCATGACCAGCGCGGCCGGCGCGCAGAGCAGCAGACCGAGTCGGCGTTCGGCCTTCTTGTTCTCGCTCAACGGGGGCTTGCGACGGCCACCACGTTGCTTCGGTACGGCGGCGGGCCGGCGGGTCTCCTCGGCGGCGACGTCAGCACCGGTCGGCGTGGCGTTGATACTCACGGCAGGACCCCCTTGGACTGGAGGGCATCGGCGATGGCGCCGCGCAGCTCGTCGGCGGTCTGCTGCGCGCGGATCCCGGACGGCGGCGACAGGATCGCCGACATCACTGTGGAGATGCTCTGGTAGGCGGGGGTCAGCGGACGCGTCGCCGGCTCCTTCAACTCCTCCAGGATGGTGTCCTTCATCGGGTACGCCTCGGTCATCTCCGGGTCGTCGAAGACCGCCTCGATGGTCGGCGGCACACCGTCGTTGATGGCGGAGAACTTCTGGTGCTCGGCGCTGCGGATGCACCGGGCCGCCTCGAAGGACTGCTCCGGGTGCTTGGAGTAGGAGCTGACCGCCAGGTTGACCCCACCGATGGTGACCTTGCTGGGGGTGCCCTCGTCGATGCCCGGAATCCGAGCCCAGCCGACCTGCTTGGCCAACTCCGGGTTCGCCTCCTGAAGAGCCGGGTAGACGAACGGCCAGTTCACCTGGAACGCGCCCGCGCCGGACTGGAACTCCAGCCGGACCGGGTCCTCGGTGGCGTTGCTGAATGACGGCGAGGTCACGCCCGACGTGGCGAACTTCTTCAGCTGCTCCAACGCCCGGACCGTGCCCTCGTCCATCACGGCCTTCGTACCGTCGTCGTTGAGGATCTTCCCGCCGGCGCTTTCGGCCAGGGTGTTGTAGAGGACGACCAGACCCTCGTACTGCGCGCCCATGGTGAGCACCTGGTACGGCTTGCCCTGGTCCTTGAGCTGCTGGGCCGCGCTGATCATCTGGTCCCAGGTGGTCGGCGGCTGCGGCACCAGGTCCTTGCGGTACCAGAGCAACTGGACGTTGGTGTTCTTCGGCGCCGCGTACAACTTGTCCTCGTACCGGGCGGTGTCCAACGGCCCGGCGAGGGTGCCCTGCTCGACCTCGGCCTTGTCCTGGCCGGTCCACTCGCGGATCCAGTCGGCGCTGGCGAACTCCTGGGTCCAGGTGACGTCCAGCCCGAGCAGATCCATCCCGCTGTCCTCGGCGGCCAGCCGGCGCACCATCTGCACCCGCTGGTCGTCGGCCTGCCGGGGCAGCACCCGGTAGGCGATCTCGTACCGTCCCTGGGCCTGCGCGTTGCAGTCGTCGACGACCTTCTGCAGGTTCTGCTCGGGCGGGTAGTACAGGTTGATCGTCGGTGGGCCACCAGCGTCGTCCGCGCCGCACGCGGCCAGCGGCGCCACGAGTGCCAACGCGGCAGCCGCCGCGCCCAGCCGAACAACCGGCCGGCGTCGGTGTCGAGCCGTTTCGGGGTCCGTCATCGCCCTCCCCCTCTCCTCGGCGAAAGACCGGGGAGGGCATCCGTGCCCCGGCGCACGGCGAGCCGATTCCGAGTCGGCAAGCTGCGGAAACTCCGGCCCGGATGCTCTGTAGCGGCTACTCTGCCCCACCCGTGAAGTCACGAAACCTGGCTGTCACAGCGGAAGTCCACGCCGGTATATCGTGACGCCGAATAGCGCGGTAATATGTGTCGCATGGTAGCGGCGGAGAGCCAGTCCATCGACGACAACGACCGGCAGACCCAACTCCTGCGGGGCGCGCTGGACATGTGCCTGCTGGCGCTGCTGGCACGCGAGCCCGCGCACGGCTACGAGCTGGTTCGGCGGATGGAGACGGCCGGCTTCGGCGCCATCAGCTACGGCACCATCTATCCCCTGCTGACCCGCATGCGCCGACTTGGCCTTGTCGCTCACGAACAGCAGGTCAGCCCGACCGGCCCGCCCCGAAAGGTCTACGCGCTGACCGGGCCCGGTCGAATCCACCTGGATGCCTGGCAGAAACAGTGGAACCGCTTCACCGACACCGTCGACGCCGTTCTCCGCCCGCTCGACCACAACCCCACGAGGAGTTGACCCATGGACACCATCGACCGCCTTCTGGGCGAAGCCGACCAGGCGTGGCGCGGGTACGGGGTCGGCTCGGCCGATCGGGCGACGCTCGCCGCGGACCTGCGCCTCGACCTGCGGGCCGCGGCTGCCGACGGGGGCGATCCCGCGCAGTTGATCGGCGATGACGTGGCCGGCTTCGCGCGCCGGCTCGCCGACGAGGCTGGCGTTCAACGGGTGCGCGGCGACTACGGCCGCATTCTCGGCACCGCGCTGATCGGCGCGCTGCTCGGTGTCGTGCTCGGCTACGGCCTCCTGATGGCGGCCTACCCGGCCTTCGTCCGCATGGTCGACATCCCCCGCTCGATCGACGTACCGGTCCAGCTCGCCGTCGCCGTCTACTACGGCATACCGGCCGTCGTCGTCGTCACGGGAGCGGTCATCGCGGTGCGGACCCGGCTCCGCGACCTGCCCAGGATCCGGCGGACGGCCCGGTTGATGAGCGTCCTCATGCCGGTGGCCGGCATCGTCATCACGCCGATCACCGTCGCCTTCGCCTGGGCCACCGACTACAGCTTGGCCCCGTCAGTGGTGGTCACGGAGATGGCCATGGTCCTGGCCGCGCTCGCGGGCGCCACTGTGCTGGCGCGTCGCTTGTCACTGCGCGAGCGCCGGACCGCCGCCGACAGCCCGCATCCGGATGCGACCAGAGTCAAACCCGCCTGACGGTACGAGCAGCGCCAGCCTGGAGTATGACAGGTGTAAGCTGCCCGTATGACAGAGCCTCAGCGCCGCTTCACGATCTCCGTTCCTCCCGACGTGAGTCAGATCCTGGAGAGCCAGGGCAATCGCATGGCCAGTGCCTACGTCACGGAGTCGGTGCGTCGGCGCAAGCGGGTGGAGCAGCACAAGGAATTGTTGCTCGCCGCCGGCATTCACGTCAGCGAGCAGGGTGTGGCCGAGGCTCGGGCCCGCCGCCTGGGCGTGGAGGCTGAGTGGTCTGCGGAGCGGTTCGAGGCGGAGCGCGCCAAGATCCGCGCCGCCATGGAGGCCGAGATGAACGGTGACGACACCACGCCCCGCGCCGACGCCGCATGACCTCGGAGTCAACACCACCAGTTCGGCTCATCCTGGACCGGTCGGCCCTGCTGGGATACGCCGTCCTCCGGACGGTGCACGTAGGCGAGCCCGTCCACGAGGTGATTGAGGACGGGGTGCGGTTCGGGGTGCCGGTCGTGGCAGCGACCGAAGCGTTGACCATGGCGACCGGCAAGGACCTGGCCCTGCTGCACAAGCTGCTGGCCTTGACTTCCTGCGCGCTGCTGCCCGAGCAGGCGGAGGATCTTCCGGAGCTGACCTTCTGGCAGCGCAGGACCCGCCGTTTCGACCTGGCCGCAGCCGCCGTGGCGGGCCTGACCCACGACGCCGCGGTGTTGACCAGTGAGGGCCCGGGATACGCCGACGGGGTGCCACTGATCCACTTTCCGGGATGAACGACGGCGGGCCGAGCGTCAACCCCCGGCCCTGACCCAGGAGAGGAAGCGCTCGGTCATCCTGGTCGGTGGATGATCCGGGTGGAGTTGGGTGAGCTGGTTCGTCGCCTCGTGCATCAGAGTGCCGAGGTAGATCAGCAGCGCGGTCCGGCTGGTCCGGTACTCCGTCAGCAGGGCGAGCTTGGCCGGCTGGCAGGGCCACTCGATGCCACAGTTCCGGCACCGCCATAGCGGGCGCATGGCGACGTGCGGGACGGGCGGCCGGACCACCATCACCGCCACCGCGCCGAGGGCTGCTGGGCTGTCGGGGTGAGCACATCGACCTCCTCGGGGACAGGGAAGGGGCCGCTCCCGCAAGGGGGAAACGGGAGCGACCCCGGAGGGCAGGGCCCACCGCCGCCATTCCGGCCACCAGCGGACCCGCCACTGATGACAGTCTGGTGATGACGCGACTACCGTCGATACGTGCTCGCGCCATTTGTGCAGCTCAGCGCTCCAGG
The DNA here is from genome assembly GCF_036136635.1 of Micromonospora sp. NBC_00330. NCBI lineage: Bacteria > Bacillati > Actinomycetota > Actinomycetes > Micromonosporales > Micromonosporaceae > Micromonospora > Micromonospora sp. NBC_00330. Next base: position 849,975 of record NZ_CP108012.1, on the reverse strand, counting down.
TGAGCACCCATGACGGACGCGCCGAGCCAGACTGAGCGAAGGTTGGGGAATCGATGGGGACCGTCACCGACTACGTGCTGGAGGAACTGCGTCTGTTCCGGACGGGGTCCGGGCTCAGTCAGGACGACTTCGGCAGGGGCATCGGCTATTCGGGTTCGCACGTCAGCTCGGTGGAGACCGGCGGGCGACCGCCCACGAAGGAGTACATGAGGGCGGTCGACACCCACCACCAGACCGGCGGACGCTTCCTCCGCATGCTGGACGGGTTGGCCCGGCTCGACGCCGAGCCGGCCTGGCTGCGCGAGTGGATCGAGTTCGAGCGGGAGGCGACCACGCTGCGCTGGTTCGAGTTGGCCTACGTGCCGGGCCTGCTCCAGACCGAGCGGTACGCCCGCGCGACGCTGGCCGGTGGCCGGTTCGACGCCGAGGACGTGGACCGCATCGTCGCCTCCCGGTTGGAGCGGCAGGCGATCCTGCACCGCCCGCGCCCGCCGCAGCTCATCGCCGTGCTGGACGAGGCGGTGCTGCGCCGGCCGGTGCTCGACCAGCCGGGCCTGATGGTCGAGCAGTGCGAGCACCTGGTCCAGTTGGCGACGGCGGAGCATATCCAGGTGCACATCGTGCCGACAGATGCTGGGATGTACCTGGGGCTGGCCGGTCAGTTCATCATCGCCGAGATGCCGGACGGTGAGCGGGTGGCTCACGCCGACAACCAGCTCACCGCGCAGTTCGTCGATGCACCGACCGACGTCGCTAAGCTGGCGAAGACGTGGGAGATCGTGCGGAACGAAGCGCTCCCCCGCCGGCAGTCAACCGAGCTGATCAAGGAAGTGGCGAAGTCATGGGCATGCTGACCCCACAGTGGCGGAAGTCGACCCGGTCCGGCGGCAACGGCGGATCCTGTGTCGAGGTCGCCGACAACCTGCCGAGCGTGGTGCTGGTGCGCGACACCAAGGACCGCGACGGCGGCACCCTGCACGTCGACCCGACGGCCTGGAAGGCGTTCGTCGCGTACGCCAAGCAACACTGAACGTAAGCTCGGAGAAGATCCCTCTGCCTAAGGCATTCTCCGGCGAAGCTGGAGATCTTGGACAGTTTCCGTTCTGTCAGAACGGAAACTGTCCAAGGTCTACCCTGAAAAGTCACGCGACCGCCGGGCACTACCGTCGACAGCAGCGGTCGAAAGCTTCAGCTTGCTATCGCAGCTCCCCGCGTCTCCGGCTGCGCGCCCGGACGGGCGAGCCGGATCGCGGCACCCGCGAGCACAGCACCGGCGATGGTCAGGGCGAGAATCTGCCAGGCCGGCCCCAATGGGTAATAGGGGCCGGGTGTGAATGCGCTGTGCACTGTAAAAACCGGACCGACGTCGCCGTAATCTCGGAATGCCCGCAGCACGTTGCCGTACAGGGCTACTGCCGGCAGAGCGAGCGCGACCAGCGCGACGGCCCAGAGCCCGGCGGAGGCGCGCCGCCGTTCGGCCGACGCCTCCACGATCCGATAGGCGAGGGCCGCTGCGAACAGCCACCCGAGGACGAGTCCGATCAGGATTCCCGTCACGATCAGAGGTAGGAACATGGGCTTGCTCTGCGCCCAGCCGTCGAGGTGGACAGAGCCGTGGTCGGCGGTGAGGTAGCCCCGCACCTGAAGTGTCAGCCCGTTCGACGTGGCGCTGAACGTCGAGTTGCGCATCGGCAGGTCGACGAAGGACTTGGTGTCGGGATCGAACGCGACCGCTTTGCCGCCGAGCGGCGTGATGCCGGCGACCGACCAGCCATCAGCCGCGAACCGCTGCCGGGCCTTCTCAGCGTCCCAGGCGCCATCGACTTCGGTAGTCGTCGAGATCGACTCCTCCAGCCACGGTGACGCCACATGCAGCTGGATGGAATCGCTGGCGGCACCGCTGGCCCGCTCGGCCAGGCTGGCGATCGCGGCGTCGTCGGGCAGGTCCGCGAACGTCTGGGAACCTGCCCACGAGCCGGCGGCCCCACCGAACGCGCCCATTGTCAGGGCGAGGAGGATCGCCGCGACCACCGCGAGCGGCCGGCGTGCGGGGAGCCGGAGCCGGTGGCGCACACCGCTGGCGAGCAGGTGCAGGGCCTCCCCGGGCCGTGGGCGGCGCTGCCCGGGGGCCGCCATCTCGAGGAGCGTCGTGATCATCTCGGTGCCGTACCGCTGCCGGTGGCGGCCCGGGTACGCCAGCAGCAGCTTGCGGTAGTGGCGTTCGAGACTGTTGTCGTCGGTCGACCAGGTGGCGGCGGTCATGCGATCACCGTCCCGAGGCCCGGGGCACCACCGAGGCGCTTGCTCAGCTGGGTGTCGGCCACCGTCGCATGCCGACGCAACCGCTCGGCCTGGGTTTGCAGGGCGGCCGCTCCCGCCTCGTTGAGCCGGTAGTAGCGACGCAGCCTTCCGTCGACGGCCTCCTCCCGGTCAACCTCGATCAGGTCTTGCTCGACCAGGCGGTCGAGTGCGCCGTAGAGGGTGCCAGGCCGCAGCTTGACGTCACCCGCGGACAATTCCTCCACCGCCTGTACTACCCCATAGCCATGCAACGGCTGCGCGGCCAGAGCAGTGAGGATGAGGAAGGTAGATTCATGCATGAGCGCATAGTACGTGCGGCGTTATATAACGGCAAGGATTCTATTTGGAATCGCTCCGGCCCACTCCCTTCTGCCCGGACATGTTCGCCCGGACCAGGCATGCTGGAACGATGATCGCGCGCTTCAAGGACCTGTGCCTGGACGCCGCCGACCCGCTCGCGCTCGGCGCCTTCTGGGCCCGGATGCTCGACGGTGACGTGGCCGATGCCGGTGACGACGACACCCGGGTGGACCCGCGCTCGGCGCGATCCGACGCGGAGTCGATCTGGGTGAACAAGGTGCCCGAGCCTCGGGTCGGCACTACCCGCGTACACCTGGATCTGCGGTTGGCCGACGCGGACCCGGCGGCGCTGCTCGCGGACGGCGCCCGACTGGTTCGCGAACCGGCCGGCGACGCGTCCTGGTGGGTGTTGAACGACCCGGAGGGCAACGAGTTCTGCGCGTTCCCGGCCCGCGACGGCACCCGACCGGGCCCGTTCGAGCTGGTCGTGGACTCGGCCGACCCGGCGGCGCAGGCGACCTGGTGGGCCGGGGTGGTCGGCGGCACCGTCGAGCACGAGCCGAGCACCTCGTCGGTGGTCGGCGCGGCCGGGTTCCCCTGGGACTACTGGGTGTTCGTCGGGGTTCCCGAGCCCAAGACGGTCAAGAACCGGCTGCACTGGGACGTCGACCTGGTCGACCCGGAGCCGATGGCGCTGATCGCGGCGGGCGCGACCCTGCTGCGGGAGCCGTTCGACGAGGCGCACTGGTGGTGGGTGCTGGCCGACCCTGAGGGCAACGAGTTCTGCGCCTTCGCCCCACGCCCTACCGGGTGAACGACCGACTACCGAGCGCGGGCGTCGTCGGCTAGCGTTTTCCTAGCGCCGTAGCCGGCGCGTTCGCCGCCGCCGTCGACACGCCTCCGGCCGACCCATGCCTGCCCGATCGGTTGGTAATCGCGGGAACGTCCCACCGCCGCTCCCCCGGTTCGGCAGGATCGTCCCAACGAGGAGGTGCCGTCGTGCAGGACACCCGCGCTCTCGCCCTGACGTTCGAGGTGAGCGGCCTGCCACCGGTCAAGACCGAAGCGTTGTCCATCTTCGCCGCCGGGCACCGGCAGGCGACGAGGGTCCGCACCCTGCTCCAGGCCGCCCTCGCCGCGGCCCAGCGCACCGGCTGGACGCCGTTGCCCGGGCCGATCGAGGTGGACCTGGTGTTGCGCTGCCCGCCCGGGCACCGTACGTCCGACGCCAGCACCCTTCTCGGCGGCGTCTGCGCGGTGTTGCAGGACAAGAAGCGGGTGTCGACCATCGGCCTCGCCCACCTCGGCGTCCTGGTGGACGTCGCCCTGTACGACGACGACCGGCAGATCCGCCGGTTGTCGTACCACGAGGAACCGGCCGAGGAATTCTCGTACCAGGTGCGGGTCGCCGCCGTACCGACAGGGGTTTGACCGACGTCCGCGGTGGGGTATCGCGGACGCCGACGAAGGGAGCACCGATGTCGGAGCCACATGTCACGCTCGACCCCCGCGGGCTCGATCCTGTGCAGCAGAAGCTGCGCGGCCCGCTGGAGGAGCAGCTGACCTCGGCGCTTCAGGCGGCCACCGACCGGGTCCGCTCCGGCTACGCCGGCGAGCCGGTCGAGCAGGTCTGCCAGCGGCTGTTGGAGGAGACCCGCTCCGGGTTGCATCCCGACATCGCTGCCGGGTTCAACCCGGACATGGACGAGTTCTGCCGGGTGGCGGTGTCGATCGTCCGGCGCGAGGCCGGCTGAGCCGCAGCGGCTCTCAGTATCGGCTGAGCTGGGCGTACGGGCTGAGCACGATGCGTGGCGACAGCGCCGGGTCCAGCCAGTTGAGCACGTCGACCAGGTGAGGGTTGGCGAGGGAGACACAACCAGCGGTGGCGTTGCCGGCGCTGGTGCTGAACTGGTGCAGGAAGATCCCGCTGCCCGCGTTCGGCACCGGCTTCGGCACGTTCGGCGGCATGTTGTAGGTGATCACCGCGAAGTGCGTGTACGCGGGGACCTCCTTCCACAGTGCTTCGCTGGCCCCGCCCGGGTTGGTCGCACTCTGCTGGAAGGTGTTGTAGAGCGCGGACGACGGGTTCTCGTTCCACCAGTCACCGCTGACCAGCCGGTGGTAGGGGAATCGCACGCCCGGGTTGGCGGCGATGCCGTACATGGTGGGGCCGATCGAGTAGACGCCGGTCGGCGTGGTCGGCACACCCTCCACGTGGTTGTCGCTGAAGCCCTTCGAGCCGATCCGGGCGGGCAACGACGCCGAGGCCGGCTGCCAGGTGCTCCGGACCCGCACGAACGCCTCCAGCGTGGCGTAGGTGGTGGTGTAGCTGCTGGCCCCGACGATGATCACCTGCTTCGTCTCCGCCGGCAGCGTGGTCAACGCGCTGGCGCGGTTCTGGGGCTGCCACTTCGGCAAGGGTCGCTGCACCGCGGCCGTGCCCCAGCCCGGCCGCAGCGGCCGGTCCGCCGCGAGTGCGGGCGCGGGCGGGGTGAGCACGGCCGGGGCGACCAGACCGGCCGCCGCGCCGAGGAGGAGAGATCTGCGCTTCATGCCGCCATCCTGACAGTCGAACCGGCGCACGGTCTGCCCCGCTCGCAACGGTGGAACGATTCGCGGGCCGGGTCAGGACCGGGTCCGCAACTACCCGGCCCTGACCCTCGGCCGTCCGGCAGGGAAGCGGACAGCTCCGGCACCCCGCCGCGCGGGCGTGGCACGACGCCACGCGCCAGAACGGGGTGAGCCAGCCACTTCGCACTCAGCTCCACGGTGCTCACCCGCCGAACGCCGACGCGCCCCGACACACCCCGAAGGGCCGTGAGCGCCGGACCAGGTTAGGCGCGCTCCGACCGGCCGGACAAGCCGCGTCGGACGACCGGCGGCAGGACTGATCCCACGCTCAAAATCGGGCAGGTCGGCGTAACGCGATCATGATCGCCGACGCTGTTCGGCTTCGGTACGGTCAGAAGTGGCGCAGCAGGTCCCGGAACGCGGCGAGCCGCAGCACCCCGTCGTCGGTCGGGTCCAGCTCGTCGTCCTCCAGCACCCAGGTGTTCGCGTTCGGAATGAACACCGCGTTCAACCCGGCGGCACGCGCCGGCAGGATGTCGGACTTCGGGGAGTTGCCGATCATCCACGCGCCGTCCGGCGCGAAGCCGTGCTCCCGAGTGAGCCACCGGTACGTGTCGACGTTCTTCTCGGCGACGATGTGCGCGGCGCCGAAGTGGTGCAGCAGACCGCAGGCGTCCAGCTTGCGCTGCTGCTCCTCCTGGTCGCCCTTGGTGAGCAGCAGCAACTCGTGCCGGCCGGCCAGCTCGTCGAGTGCGTCGGCCACCCCGGGCATCAGCTCCACCTGGTGCTCGACGAGGGCCACCGCCAGCCGGTCGATCTCCTGACGTTCGGTGTCGGTGGCCGGTCGCTCGCGCAGCCGCTCCAGGCACTCCGCCAGGCTGCGCAGGAAGACCTTGCTGCCGTACCCGTGCGCCACCGCGTTGGCCCGCTCGATGTCGTCGAGGACGGCCCGCAGCGCGGCCCGGTCCAGGGTGGGATGGTCCAGCCACCCCAGGAAGTCGTCGATCACCCGCTCGAAGACGACGTTGTTCTCCCACAACGTGTCGTCCGCATCGAAGATCAACACCTGTGCCTGTCGTCGCGCCGCCACGCCGACCGTCATGCCGTGCCCTCCCCGTGCCACCGCCCCCAAGGCCGAGAGACAGGATAGGCGGAAGATCGATGTGAGATCTTCCGGATTTTCGTGAACCGTTCCGGCGCGGCCGTCGTCATGCGGAGGCGACATCCATGATGATTCCCGCCCAGGTTCGGGACGGCTCTTGAGGAGTACGCCATGTTCACCACGAAGTGGGTCACCGGCGCGGCGATGCTGGCCTGCACCGGCGCGCTGATGGCGTGCCAGGGCGGTGCGGACGAGGCGGCCGCCGCCGGGGCGGGCACGCCGACCCCGTCGAGCGCCGTGACCGGCGCGCCGACGCCGACGGCGGCGGCGCCGTCCACGTCATCGGCAGCGGCGACCGACCCACTGCTGTCCGGCAAGCGCGAGGTCACGATCACCCGCGTGCAGGGTTCGGGGAAGCCGTTGGAGATCAGCGGGCGACTCGAGGAGGGCGGCGACACCGGCGGCCGCATCCTGTTCGTCCCGACACCGATCGGCGGCGACCGGTACGTGATCAGGGCATTCGGCACGAAGGACGACCACCCCGCCAACGACGACCCGTCCTGCTGGCAGGTGAACGGCCTGGACATCGAGCCCGAACTGACCATCGGGGCCGTCGTCTGCGACCAGGACGACCCGATCCAGCGGTTCACCATCATCGCCAAGGGCGACGGCACGTACGCGATCGGCAGCGAGACCCGATTTCTCCAGCACCTCCCCGGCAACGGCCTCGTCCTCAAGGAGTTGGGCAACGCCAAGCTCACCACCACGTTCCGGTTCACCGACAAGGGCCCGGCCGACCGCCAGCCCATCAACTGACCACCATCGGGGCGTCGGCGGCGGCCTGGTCAGGGCCACCGCAGCAACCGTTGCGCGATCAACGCTTCGCGGTCCTCCTGCCCCTCGGGTCGCAGCCGGCCACCGCGGGTGAGCATCACCACGCCGTGCAGCAGGCTCCAGCCCACCTCGGCCAGGGTGTCCGGGTCCCGCCCCTCGGCCAGCGGGGTCAGGGCCGCCCGCAGCTCGGCGAAGACCGCCCGCGGTGCGGCCGGCACGCCATCCACGCCGAGGGCCAGGTCGGGGGTCAGCGCGAGCATCGCGTCATAGACCTCCGGATTCGTGTACGCGAAGTCGAGGTACGCGGTCGCGACCGCCGGCCAGACCCCCTCCGGGCTGCCGGCGGTCTCCGCGTGCGCCTCGGCGAGGTCGGCGGCCAGATCGGCGAAGGCGCACACCGCGACGGCGGCGATCAGCGCCTCCAGATCGGCGAAGTGCCGATAGATGTCGCCCATGTCGATCTCGGTGCGTTCGGCGAGCCGTCGGGTGGTCACACCCGCCCAGCCCTCCGTCTCGGCCAGCTCTCGCGCGACAGTGACGATGAGGTCACGCCGGTCCTGTTCGGTGGCCTTCTCGGCAGGTCCGGGCACGCCCACGAGCGTAGAGGCGTACACCTGCCGTAGCGGTCGGGTGACGGATTGGTGACTGTTGTGGGTCGCCGGCCCCTTCGCTCCACGTGCCACAGCCGCCCCCTGGCTCGTTAGGCGAGGAGATCACCGCGACGGGAGGGCCCGTGATCGTTCGGCGACACCGGCGCGTGGCGGGCCGATGAGCGAGAACCACGGCGGACGGCTGGTGCGTAGCGAGGCCAGCTTCCAGCGGGCGACCTTTCTGGAGCTCTTCCTCGACCTGGTCTTCGTCTTCGCCCTCACCCGGATCTCGGCGCGGGTGATCGTCGACTTCACCGACGGCCAACGCGGCGTGTACGCGGGGCTCGGCCAGGCCCTGCTGCTGTTCCTGGCCCTGTGGGCGGTCTGGTCGCTGACCGTCTGGTCCACCAGTTGGCTGGACCCGGAAGCGCCGATCGTCCAGACCGTCATCGTCATAACCATGATCGGGGCCATGACGATGGCCGTCGCGGTACCCGACGGCTTCGGCATGCGGGCCGGTCTCTTCGCCATCACCTACGTCAGCCTCCAGATCGGCCGGGTGGTCTACTTCCATATCGCCGGGCACGGCAAACCCGACCCTCGGCAAACCTCCCGGGTGCTGGTCTGGCTCGGGCTGAGCGCGCCACTCTGGATCGTCGGCGGTCTGGTCAGCACGGGCACGGTCCGCGGGGTGCTCTGGACCCTCGCCGTGCTGATCGACTACACCGGGCTGTTCCTCGGCTGGCCGACCCCGCGCATCGGCGCGCAGCGCATCGGTGGCCAAGTGATCGCGGCCGAGCACCTGGCCGAGCGGTACCAACAGTTCTTCCTCATCGCGATCGGTGAGGCGGTCTTCGTCATCGGGCTGGCGTACAGCGGTAGTGGGTTTCATGCCGACCAGACGGGCGGCTTCCTCCTTGCCCTGACGACCACGGTCCTGCTCTGGCGGGTCTACTTTCACATCGCCGGAAAAGTGCTGGACGCGGCGATCGGCCGCGCCCGCGACGCCGCCCGACTCGCGACCGACATGGCGTTCGCCCACATGGTCATGATCGCGGCAATCGTGCTCACCGGCGTCGGCTTCGAGCTGTTCATCACCGAGCCGCTCGGGCACCTCCCGGCAACCTGGCTCATCGCCATCTTCGGCGGCCCGGTGCTCTTCCTCGCCGGACGATCGGCGCTCGAATACCAGGTCTTCGGTCGGGTCTCCCGGTCCCGGCTGAGCGGCCTGCTGGCCTTCGGCCTACTGATGCCGGCGGCGCTGCACCTCCAGCCGCTCACCGCCGGCGCGGTCGCCGCCGTGGTGCTGCTCGGCGTCGCCGCAGCGGACACGCGACGCTCCCGCCACCGGTCGCCGGAGACGCCCACGCCCCCGTACTAGGGTCTGTGTCGAAGGGCTGGTCAGCCGCAGAGAGCCGTGTTCAGGAACGCGTCGACAGCGTCGTCCGGGTCACCGTCGAAGTCGGGCGTGAGCGCGATCGTGACCTGGCGGCGCCGGTCTTCGGTCAGGTACGACCAGGACTGGTACGCCAGGGCGTCGCCGTCGTTGCCGTACACCCGGATTCCGCACGAGGTGTCCCGCCACCAGGCCAGCCCCAGCCCGTACCTGCCGCCCTCGACACCCGGTGTCTTCATCTCTTCGAGCAGGTGATCCGGCAGGAGACGCCCACCCAGCAGTACGGCGAAGAACCGGTTGAGGTCGCTCGTCGTGGAGATCATCTCGCCACCTGCGCCCATCACCGACGGGTTCATCCTCGTGTAGTCGACGAGGCTCGTCTCGTTGTTCTGCCGTATCCGCACGTAGCCGTGCGGATGCGGGCCGGCGATTCGCGTAGACGCCCCCGGCACCGAGGTGTCGCGCAGCCGCAACGGTGTGATGACTCGGCGCTTGATCTCCTCGCCGTACGAATGGCCGGTGGCCTGCTCGACGATCTGGCCGAGCAGGAGGTAAGCAGTGTTCGAGTAGGCGAAAGCCCAACCCGGCGGGTCGAAGACCGGCGGGTTGACCAACGCCCGCTGAACGAGCTCGGCCGGGCTCCAGGTCCGCCACCTGTTGTTCAGGAACTCCGGTTCCGGCGGCAGCGGCAGCGTACGCAGATAGTCGTACAGGCCGCTGGTGTGGTTGAGCAGTTGGCGCACTGTGACGCGGTGACCGTCCGGAACGACCCCGGGCAGCCATCGGTCGACAGTGTCGTCCAGCCGTAACCACCCCTCGTCGACGAGTTGCAGGACGACTGTGGCGAGGAACGTCTTCGTGATGCTGCCGACCCGGAATCGGCCCGCCACCGGCACGGGCCGTGGCTCGCCCAGTTCGGCGACACCGCTGACGCCTCGCCAGGTGCCATGCTCGTCACGCACTTCCGCCAACGCGCCCACCGCCCCGGCGGCCACGACGTCGTCCAGTCGCTTCTGGAGCGCACCGCGATTCGCATCCCTCGACGCGGCGCTGGCGACGGCCGGCACCCCGATCACCGCCAGAGCCGTGGTCACAGCGACCAACGCCCGATGCACTCGCTTCATCCCGACCCCCTGGGAACAGTTCGTCGAGGTTGAGCCTGAACCCGTCGGCGCGACGGACATATCCGGGAACACCCGGGGCTACCCCTGAGAGCGGATCCCTGACGGTCAGCGACGCAGGACCGCTTCGCTCCGCATGTGCGACAACTTCTCGGGGTTACGCACCGCGTAGACCCCGCTGATGAGACCGCCGTCGATACGCAGCGCGAGGACCGTGTCGAGCTCGCCGTCGAGCCGCAGAACCAGCGCCGGGTGACCGTTGACCTGGGCAGGGTGCAGCGACATGGTCGCGACCCTGGCGTGTGTGCTGCACAGCAGGCGGGCCACCTTGTCGGCCCCGGCGACAGGCCGCAGCACGGCCTGCTTGATCCCGCCGCCATCGCCGAGGAGCACGACATCCGGCGCGAGGACGTCGAGCAGGCCCTGGACGTCGCCGGTCTCGACCGCCAGCCGGAACGCCGTGAGCGCCCGCCGGGTGTCCGCCGGGGAGACCATCTCGCGCGGCCGCCGCGCGGCTACATGCGCCCGCGCACGGTGGGCGATCTGACGGACCGCTGCCGAACTCTTGTCGACCGCCTCGGCGATCTCGTCGTATCCGATGTCGAAGACCTCACGGAGGACGAACACCGCCCGCTCGGTCGGCCCCAGCGTCTCCAGCACCAGCAGCATCGCCATCGAGACGCTCTCGGCGAGTTCGACGTCGTCGGCGACGTCGGGCGCTGTCAACAGCGGCTCGGGCAACCACGACCCGACGTAGGACTCCCTACGCCGACCGACGGCACGCAACCGGTTGAGCGACAGCCGGGTGGTGATCCGGACCAGGTACGCGCGCTGGTCCCGCACCGTCGAGAGATCCGCGTCCGCCCACCGCAGCCAGGTCTCCTGGAGTACGTCCTCCGCGTCGGCGGCCGAGCCGAGCATCTCGTACGCCACTGTGAAGAGCAGGTTCCGGTGGCTGACGAACGCGTCGACGCCGCAGTCCCCCCGGCCGTCCGCACCCACGATTCCGCCTCCCGCATCCATGCGTCCTCCAGTCTCGCCGAACTCGACCGCGTCGCCCACCAGACACCGGCCTCCCGACTTCTGTGACAACGGGCGTCGGTGCTCCTCGTCACGTCACGAGCTGTCACAGCGCACCGGCCGGCGGTGTCTCCTGTGCGACCCGATACGGAGGGAAGCTCATGAACCTGGCACTGTGGATCGTGGCCGGCCTGTTGGCCACAATTGCCCTGGCCGGCGGCATCACCAAGACGTTCGTACCCAAGCAGAAGTTGTCCGCTGCCAACGGCGGCGGGTGGACCGGCGACGCCAGCGTGGCCTTCGTCAAGACCCTCGGGGTCCTCGAGATCCTGGCCGCTGTCGGCCTGATCCTGCCCGGCGTGCTCGACATCGCACCGGTGCTGGTGCCGGTGACCGCCGTCTGCTGGATCCTGCTGATGGTCGGCGCGATGATCACCCACCTGCGCTACGGCGAGGCACGGTTCATCGTGCTCAATCTGGCCTACCTCGCGATGGCCGCGTTCGTGGCCTGGGGCCGCCTCGGACCCGAGCCCTTCACCGGCTGACCTGAGTCCACTCCTACCCCGGCTGGCCGACGGTGCCCCGCTACCCTCGTGCGATGACGTCGCGGACCGCGCTGCGGAGGCGCACCAAGCGCACTCTCGTGGCCGTGTCCGTCACGCTGGGCCTGCTGTCGTGCCTGTGGGGCCTGTCGTTCCTGTGGTTGCAGATGTCCAAGACCGAGGGCGCGTTGCCACCGGAGTCACGGACGCCGCAGGTGCCGTCCGGAGCGACGGTCGCCGACGAGAGCATGGAGTGCGCCTCCGGTGGGTGCTGGCGGACGATCACGCTGGTGCCGGCGGCGGGGCAGTCTCCGGAGGACCTGGCACACGAGATGGGTCTCTCCGAGGGCCTGCGCCTGCCGCCGACAGTGCTCGACCCGGCGACCGTCTACGTGGGGGCCCGCCCCGAGGAGGGCAAGCTGATCGTCCACGTCGGTTATCAGTGAACCCTTCCGGGCCTGGGCAGCGCCGGTGGGTGGGCGAGTCCGCCCCACGGCGCGGCGCTCAGGAGGGTGCGTCGGCGGGGAAACCGTCGGTGAGCGCGCCGATCACCCGCTGGAGCCGGTGGTCCGCCGTCGGGTCGGTGGGGCCGGTCAACGCGACGTGGTGCAGCACGCCGACCACCGCCAGGGCCAGTGCCTCGGTGTCGACGCCGGCCGGCACGCGCCCACGGCTCTGCTCGGCGGCCAGATAGTCGGCGACCGCGCGTTCGATCCCCCCCAGCCCCGACATCCCGCCGCCCAGGACCGCTTCGACGTTCGCCGTCAACTCCGGGCGGAAGGCGGTCAGCCGGGTCAACGCCGTCAGCGTGCCCAACGGCGTCGCCAGGACGGCCTGGCGCAGGTTGTCGGCGACAGTGCCGGACCCGGCGCGCTCCGGCAGGTTGGCCACCTCGCCGGTGATGTGGAAGACGCGGTCGACCGCGAACCCGGTCAGGAAGTCGTCGAAGTTCGCGAAGTGGGCGTAGAGCAGGCCGGTCGCGACGCCGGCCTCGCGCGTCACGGCCCGGCCGGTGAGCCGGCTCGGCCCCTCTTCCACGATCAACCGCTCGACGGCAGCGAAGAGCTGCTGTCTGAGCGCTGGGATGGCGACTCCGCGCGGCATGGCTGAAGTCTAGGCGGTTCCGTCGCCGCTGTTTGCGCCAGTATGAACACGCGCTCATACTGGTTTGAACAGATGCTCATTCCAGGTGTGCGGAGGGTGCAGGATGAAGCGTGCGGTGATCGTGGGTGCGGGGATAGCCGGGCTGGCCACGGCTCTCCGACTCCACCAGGACGGGTGGCAGGTCCTCGTGGCCGAACGGGCTCCGGCCCGGCGCAGCAGCGGCTACATGGTGAACCTGATCGGGTCGGGCTACGACGCCGCCGAACGCCTCGGCCTGCTCCCCGCGCTGACCGCCGCCGACCTCGGGCTGTTCACCACAGTGCTGGTCCACGCCGACGGACGCCCCAAGTTCACAGTGCCGTCCGCCATCGCCGAGGCCGCACTCGGCAAGCGGGCCCTCTCGGTGTTCCGCGGCGACCTGGAAGCCAGCCTCTTCGAAGCGGTGCAGCACCGGGTCGACATCCGCTTCGGCACCACCGCCACGTCCGTCGAACAGGACACCGATCACGTACGCGTGGAGTTGAGCGACGGCACCATCGAGCAGGCCGACCTGCTGGTGGGTGCCGACGGGGTGCACTCGGCCACCCGAACCGCCGTGTTCGGCCCCAACTTCCGGGTGGACCTCCCGTACCTCGTGGCTGCCTTCCCGCTGCCCCACCCGGTGCCCGGCGTGCCCGAGTCGTCCGCCACCACGTACATCGGTCCCGGGCGCACCGCGGCGATGGTCAACCTGGGCCCGGAGCGGTCGTCGGCGTTCTTCACCTACCGCAGCGCGGAGCCCGCCGCCGACCTGGGACGCGGGCCGGTCGACGCGCTGCGGGCCGCGTTCGGCGACCTGTCGGGCGGCGTACCCGACGCGCTCGACCATCTTGCGAAGGACCCCGCCAGCGCCTACTTCGACGCGGTCAGCCAGGTGGTCATGCCACGCTGGAGCGCCGGCCGCATCGTGCTGCTCGGAGACGCGGCGTGGTGCGTGACGCTCTTCGCCGGACACGGCGCGGCCCTCGCCCTGGCCGGCGCCGACCACCTCGGCGCCGCCCTGCGACGGCACGCCGACGACCTCCCGGCCGCACTCGCCGAGTGGGAGACCGGACTCCGCCCGGAGGTCAGCAAACGACAGGCACTCGCCCGCCGGGGAATGGCCCAGTACGCGCCACCCAGCCGATTCCACGTCTGGATGAGCGATCTGACCATCCGGGCGATCACCCTTCCCGGCGTCAGCGGCCTCGTCCGACGAGGTATCGAACGGGCAAATCGCTGAGTGGTGCCCCGTGTCAGCCCGTAGCCCGCATGATCGTGCTCGATCCTGGATCGAGTGGCCTCCCGACGCCGGGACACCACTACAACAAGGATCGAGCGCGATCATGCCGAGGTCGGCGGGAGGGACAGGGTCTGAAGGAGCCGGTGCGGGCCGTAGATCGACCGTCGGTGATCAGGCCGCCTCATCGACCGCTCACTGATCGAACAATCCCTTGATGCCATGGGCCTTCAGCAGCTCGGGAAGGGGATCCGCGGAGCGTCGACGGCCCGGACGCCAGATGCGCCCCACGTTGGTGGACGCATTGGGCCCCGGTACGTCGTAGGGACCGCCCCGGGGGTAGACCGCGAGGGAACTCCCCCACATCAACCCCGCATCAACCCAGCCCATGCGCTCGATCTCATCCCAGGCGTACGAACGCCGCAAGCCTGAGCGATCGCGGATCAGTAGCCCCAGGTCGTCGGCGAACACCGCGTTTCGCAGGCGTGCGACGGCGACGATGATCGAGGCGGCACCAAACGCCAGTACGGTCCAGTTGAGCAGGTCGAAGACCACCTCGACAACGATCATCACGGCCAGGATCACGCCCGGTATCGCGATGGCGGGCCAGGCCCGCGACTGACCGAGGACGTGCACCTCGCCCACCGGTTTCACCGACTCCGCCACGGCCGATCACGATAGTGAATGGTGCCCACAATCGCGCCCCGCAGCCGCAGCCCGCAGCACTTTCCCCGATGTTGCTGCCTCCGACGGTCCCGAGACAGCAACATCGGGGAAGTTGCGCGGATCTTGGGCGGGGCGAGGGCGGGCCGGGTCAGCGGCGGAGGGTGAGGATCAGGTCGGCTACCAGGGCCGTCCAGCCGGTCTGGTGCCAGGCCCCCAGGCCGGCCCCGTTGTCGCCGTGGAAGTACTCGGGGAAGGCGATCAGGTCGCGCCAGTCCGGGTGGGTCTGGAACATCTGAGCGGCGCCGTAGATCGGCCGTCGACCCCAGTCGTCCTGGGTGAAGAGCGAGATCAGCCGGGCGGAGAGGTCGTCGGCGATCTCGTCCAGGGTGTGCTTCACCCCGGAGCGGGTCGGATACTCCACCTGGAGGTCGTCGCCGAAGAACGCCGCGTAGTCGCGCAGCGCGCTGATCAGCAGGAAGTTCGTCGGCATCCAGATCGGACCCCGCCAGTTCGAGTTGCCACCGAACAGCCCACTTGTCGACTCGGCCGGTTCGTAGCCGACGGAGAACTCCTGCCCGCCGAGGGTGACCGAGAACGGTTTGTCCAGGTGCGCGCGGGACAGCGTACGGAGGCCGAAGTCGGAGAGGAACTCGTCGGGGTCGAGCATCCGGGCGAGCAGGCGGACCACCTGCTCCGGGCCGACCATGGACAGCAGCCGCTGCTGCCGGCCGTCGGGGCCGAGGCGACGCGTGCCGATCACCTGGGCGTACTCCGGGCGGTTGGTGAGGAACCAGCGCAGCCGTGCGCCCAGCTCCGGCAGGTGGTGCAGGGTCCGGGCGGTGAGCCGGGTGGTGGCGGCCAACGGCAGCAGCCCGACGACGGAGCGGACCTTCAGCGGCACCTTCGTGCCGTCGGCGAGGCGCAGCACGTCGTAGAAGAAGGCGTCCTCCTCGTCCCACAAACCCTGCTCGTACGCGGCGGCGGCGATGTAGGCGAAGTGCTCGAAGAACTTGGTGGCGGTGTCCACCCAGGTCCGGTCGTGTTCGGCGAGCACGATCGCCATGTCCAGCAGGTTGAGCGCGTACATGCCCATCCAGCCGGTGCCGTCGGACTGCTCCAGCACACCGGCGACCGGCAGCGCCGCCGAGCGATCGAACGGCCCGACGTTGTCCAGCCCGAGGAAACCGCCCTCGAAGACGTTGTTGCCGCCGGTGTCCTTGCGGTTGACCCACCAGGTGAAGTTGAGCAGCAGCTTGTGCATCACCCGGGCCAGGAACTCGTAGTCCCGGCCGCCGTCGATCTCGAACACCTTCAGTGCCGCCCACGCGTGCACCGGCGGGTTCACGTCGCCGAACGCCCACTCGTACGCCGGGATCTGCCCGTTGGGGTGCAGGTACCACTCGCGGAGCAGGAGCAGGATCTGCTCCTTGGCGAAGCCCGGGTCGACCCGGGCGATGCTCACGCAGTGGAAGGCCAGGTCCCAGGCCGCGTACCAGGGGTACTCCCACGGGTCGGGCATGGAGATGACGTCGAAGCTGGTCATGTGCCACCAGGCGCTGTTGCGCCCGTGCCGACGCCCGGCCGGCGGCGGTGTCGAACCCGGGTCGCCTTCGAGCCAGCGTTTGACGTCGAAGTGGTAGAACTGCTTGCCCCACATCAGCCCGGCGATGGCCTGCCGGGCGACCAGCGCCTCGTCGGGTGTGGCGGCCGGCGGGATCACTCCGGCGAAGAACCGGTTCGCCTCGGCCCGCCGCGCCCACACCACTGCCTCGAAGCCGTCGCTGAGATCGGCCGGGGGCGGCGGCGCGGCGGCCGGCGGCGACGCGGTGCGGGTCAGCCGCAGCCGGATCTGGCGCTGCCCGCCGGCCGGCACGTCGAGCACGTAGTGCAGCGCGCCCTTGGTGCCCTCCCGGGCCGGGTTGACGGTGGCCGCGCCGTTGACGACGTGGTCGTTGATGCCGTCCTTCGGGTACGGGGAGCGGCCGGGCAGGCCCCAGAGCCGTTCGGCGTTGGTGTCGTTGTCGCAGAGCAGCGGTACCGGGCCGCCGTCGCCTTCCAGCAGCAGTTGGCCGAACACGCGGTGCTCGCCGACGAGCCGGGTGCCCTGGCCGGTCAGCCGGGGGATCCGGTCGCCGCCGGGCAGGCCCCAGGACCAGGTGTTACGGAACCACAGGGTGGGCAGGACGTGCAGGGTGGCCGCCTGGTCGCCTCGGTTGGCGACGGTCACGACCATGCAGAGGTCGGTCGGGGACGCCTTGGCGTAGTCGACTGTCACCGCCCAGTACCTGTCGTCGTCGAAGATCCCGGTGTCGACCAGCTCGTACTCGGTGTCGTCGCGGCCGCGCAACGCGTTCACCGCGACGAGTTCGTCGTACGGGAAGGCTGCCTGCGGGTAGTGGTAGCGCCAGCGCATCCAGGAGTGGGTGGGCGTGGAGTCCTCGTACCACCAGTACTCCTTGACGTCCTCGCCGTGGTTGCCGCCGTCGCCGCCGAGGCCGAACATCCGCTCCTTGAGGATCGGGTCCTTGCCGTTCCAGAGGGCCAGGGCGAACGCGAAGGTCTGTCGTTCGTCGCAGACGCCGGCCATCCCGTCTTCATTCCACCGGTAGGCTCTGGACCGCGCGTGGTCATGCGGGAAGTAGTCCCAGGCCGTACCGTGCTCGCTGTAGTCCTCACGTACCGTCCCCCACGCCCGTTCGGACAGATAGGGACCCCATGCACGCCAGTCCTGCTCCCCCGAGTCAGCCTGGGCGAGCCGGAGCCGCTCAGCGTCGGGTGGCGAGGCGTCGGAGGACGATCGGTCAGTGATCACGTGCACATCTTTGACGTCGCCGCGGTACTTGACCACAGCGGCCATTCTCGTCGTGGCGTGTTACACCCCGCCGCCGGTGGAGGAAAGTTGATCGACATTCACTTCGGCCCGCAGATCTGCGGCGACCTGACCAGCGCGGCCAGCCGGGAGTGGCTGGTTCCCGACGGCCTCGGCGGCTATGCGATGGGCACTGTCGGCGGGCTGCGGACACGTCGCTACCACGGTTTGTTGGTGGTTCCCGGCGAAACGCCGGCGTCCCGCCAGGTGGGACTGGTCAGCCTCGATCCGGCGGTCACACTGCCGTCCGGCGCGCGGGTGCGTCTCGGCGCGCACGAGTGGGCCTCCGGCGACGTGGACCCGCGCGGCTTCGAGCTGTTGGAGCGCTTCGACCTGGTCGACGGGCTACCCCGGTGGCGGTGGCGGATCGGCGCTGTGGTGATCGAACGGGAGCTGGCCATGCTGCCTGGCCGCTCCTGCGTCGCCGTGGTGCACCGGCTGGTCGCCGGTGGTCCGGTCCGGCTGGAGCTGTCGGCCGCCTGCACCTGGCGGGACGCGCACGGCGAACGGCGGGCCGACGGCCCGATCCCGCAGGTCGAGGCGGTGGCCGACGGCGCTGTGGTCGAGGGCGCGTACCGGCTCGCCGGCCCGGGCTGGGCGCCCGAGGGGCAGTGGTGGCTGGGCGTGCACCACCGCGAGGAGGCCAACCGTGGCCTCAACGCGGACGAGGACCTCTGGTACGCGGGCCGCTTCTCCGGTGAGCTGGAACGCCCCGGCGACACGGTGTCGGTGCGGGCCTGGGCCGGTCGACTCGACGAGGAGCCGCCGCCGGCGGAGGAGATCGTGGCGACCGCGAGGCGACGCAACCGGCACGTGGTGGCGACGGCGAAGCCGGCCGACGACGTGGACGCCACGCTGGCGCTGGCCGCCGACGCGTTCGTGGTGCGCACCAACCAGGCGGCGGTGGACGTGGTGGCCGGCTACCCGTGGTTCGGGGCCTGGTCGCGGGACACGATGATCTCGTACGAGGGGTTGTTCCTCTGCACGGGTCGCGCCGACGAGGGTCGGGAGCTGCTGCGGGCGTACGCGGCGACGCTGTCCGAGGGGATGCTCGCCAACACGGCCGACACCGGCCGGGTGGAGTACAACACTGTCGACGGCACGCTGTGGTTCCTGCACGCGGTGAGCCGGCACGTCACAGTCACCGGCGACACCGACCTCGGCGACGAGCTGCTGCCGGCGCTGCGCGCCGTGATCGACGCCCACACCGCCGGCACCCGGTACGGGATCCGGGTCGACCCGGCCGACGGGCTGCTCACCCAGGGCGCCGCCGGCACCGCGCTGACCTGGATGGACGCCCGGGTGTACGGGGTGCCGGTCACCCCGCGGACCGGCAAGCCGGTCGAGGTCAACGCGTTGTGGATCAACGGGCTGGCCGGGCTCGCGGAGCTGACCGAGCTGGCCGGGCAGGACGCCGACGAGCTGTGGCGACACCACCGGCAGGCCACCGCCTCGTTCCGGGAGCGGTTCCCGGCCCCGACCGGCTGGCTGCACGACGTGCTGGACGCGCCCGCGCCGGCGTACCCGTTGGGTGGCGCCGCCCTGCACGACGACGACGCGTTGCGCCCCAACCAGTTGCTGGCCTGGTCGCTGCCGTACGCGCCGTTGGAGCCGGACGAGGCGACGCTGCGGCGGGTTGGGGGCGGGCTGCTCACCCCGCTCGGGCCGCGCAGTCTGGCGCCGGATTCCGCTGAGTTCGTGGGCCGGCACCGGGGCGGCCCGGCCGACCGGGACGGGGGCTACCACCAGGGCACGGTCTGGCCGTGGTTGCTCGGCCCGTACGTGGACGCCGCGCGCCGGGGAAAGATGTCCGTCGATGACGCATTCGTCGGCATTGAGTCCCATTTGATGGAATATGGGTTAGGCTCGGTGAGCGAGACGGCCGATGGCCTCGCGCCGCACACCGCTACCGGGTGCCCGTTCCAGGCATGGTCGGTGGCCGAGCTGCTGCGGGTGCGGCGAAAGAGCCAGTAGCGCTTTACACGACCGCAACGGTGGTGTCGCCGCTGGTTATCGCGATCCCGGCAGGATTGGCCCCGATCCAGACGCGACGGCGACATCCATTCGGTGTCGGTCGGCGCGCGCCCGGGGACAACTCAAAGGGGGCCGCATGTCACTCGATGCCCACGTGATCGACATCAACCCCGCCCGACAGCTGCGGGTGCTGATGCTCTCCTGGGAGTACCCGCCGGTGCTCGTCGGCGGTCTCGGTCGACACGTGCACGCCCTCTCCGTCGCCCTCGCCGCCGCCGGCCACGAGGTCACCGTCGTCACCCGCCACTCCGAGGGCGCACCCCTCGAGGAATACGCCGACGGCGTACGCATCCTGCGCGCCCCCGAGGACCCGGTCACCTTCCCCCTCGCCACCGGCTCGCTGCTGGCCTGGACCATGGCCTTCAACCACACCCTCACCCGCACCGCGCTGCGCGCCACCCAGGCCGGCTCCTACGACGTCATCCACGCCCACGACTGGCTCGTCGCCCACACGGCCGTCACCCTCGCCGAGCACCTGGACCTCCCCCTGGTCACCACCATGCACGCCACCGAGGCCGGCCGGCACCAGGGCTGGCTGCCGGAGGAGATGAACCGCACCATCCACGGCGTCGAACACTGGCTCAGCGGCTCATCCATCCGGGTGATCACCTGCTCCGGCTACATGCGCGACCAGGTGACCGCGCTGTTCGACGTACCGGCCACCCAGGTCGACGTGGTGCCCAACGGAGTCGACGACAGGGCCTGGCGGGCACGCCCCCGAGCTGTCGCGTCGGCCCGGGCACGGTTCGCCGGGGACGGCCCGTTGGTCGGGTACGCCGGACGGCTGGTCTACGAGAAGGGCGTCCAGCACCTGGTGCACGCCGTCCCCCGGCTGCGCGAACGACACCCGGGGCTGCGCGTGGTGATCGCCGGCGACGGCCCGTACCGCACCGAGTTGGAGGCGCAGGCCCGGCGACTGGCGCTCAGCTCGACCGTCCGGTTCACCGGGTTCCTCGACTCCACCCAACTACCGGCGATGCTCGGCGCCACCGACGCGACAGTGGTGCCCAGCCTCTACGAGCCGTTCGGCATGGTGGCGCTGGAGGCGGCGGCCGCCGGAGCGCCCCTCGCGGTGGCCCGTACCGGCGGCCTCGCCGAGATCGTCGAACCCGGCGTGACCGGGGTGACGTTTCCGCACAGCGACCCGGACGCGCTCGCCGGCGCGGTCGGCCAACTGCTCGGCGACGAGGTCTTCGCCCGACGGCTGGCCCGGCGGGCCCGCACGATGGTCGGCGAGCGGTACGGCTGGGCCACCATCGCGGCCCGCACCGCCGCCAGCTACGCCACCGCTCGTCGCGAACACGGCCCCGTGCAGGCCCGACGCGCCGCCGCCCGGCTGAGCGGCGGGCGGACCCGGATCGCCATCCCGGAAGGGAACCTGCTCGCCGCCGCCGCCGACCACGCCGCCTGCTGAGCCGAGTCGGACGACCGATAGGTGAACTCCGATCCGCTGGTTAGGGTGTAGCCCGGACAGCGGCTGAGGAGGAGCGTGCACAGGTGCTGATCGCCGGTCGGTACCGACTGCTCGACCTGGTGGGCCGCGGAGGCATGGGGCGGGTGTGGCGCGCCCGCGACGAGATGCTGCACCGCGAGGTAGCGGTCAAGGAGATCGTTCCACCGAGTTGGTTGGCCGATCATGATCGGGCCGAGGTGCGCTCACGCACCATGCGGGAGGCGCGCGCCGCGGCCCGACTCAACCACCCCGCCGTGGTCCGGCTCTACGACGTCGTAGCGGTCGAGGGCAGCCCATGGATCGTCATGGAGTACGTCCCGTCCCGCACCCTCCAGGACGTCGTGGACGCCGAAGGGCCGCTGGAGCCGGCCCGCGCGGCCCGGATCGGGCTGGCCGTGCTCGACGCGCTTCAGGCCGCGCACACCGCCGGGGTGCTGCACCGCGACATCAAACCGCAGAACGTGCTCGTGGCACACGACGGGCGGGTGATGCTCACCGACTTCGGGTTGGCCACCTTCGACGGCGGCGACGGCGCGATGACCCGCCCCGGCATGGTCTTCGGCTCCCCGCAGTACGTGGCCCCCGAACGGGCCTCCGAGGGAGTGTCCACGGTGGCCGCCGATCTGTGGTCGCTCGGGGCGACCCTGCACGCCGCCGTGGAGGGACAGTCCCCGTACGCCCGCAGCACCGCGATGGCCACCCTGAGCGCGCTGGCCGCCGGCCCGCCGGACCCTGCCCCGCACGCCGGGACGCTCGCGCCGGTGCTTGACGGGTTGCTGCGCCGCGACCCGGGCGAGCGCCTCGACCACGAGACGGCCCGTCGGTTGCTCAGGACCGCCGCGACCGGCCGCGCCGACCCGCTGTCGGCGACCGACCGGCCCTCGGCCGACCGGCCGGTGCCGGGGCTGGTTGGCTACCCCGCCACGGCGGACGACCCCGACGACCAGGACCCCACCGTTCCGCTGCCCGACCCGGGCGCCCCGGCCCCAGCCGATGGCGCCTCCCCCACGCCAACCCCGGATCCGGCGGCCGTCGGACGTACCGCGCGTCGGGTGGCGGTGGTCGCCGTCGCGCTGCTGGTCGCCGTCGTTGCCGGCGTCGTCACCGCGCTGACCGTCGCCGACGACAAACCCAGCGACCCCACCGGCTGGTCCTCGCCGCCGCCGAACCGCCCGCCCAACGGCGGGCCGTTCGGCCCCGGCCCGCCGCCCGGCCCGCCACCGAACGGGCGCAACGTCCCCCCGCCCCCCTTCGCCTGTGTCCGCCCGGACGTCGGCGGCACACCCGTGCGGGCCGGCACGCCGACATCGGGCGAAAAGCTCCAGCCGCCGCCCGGCTGGGTCTGGCACGCCGACACCGCCGGCTTCCGGGTGTCCGTACCGGCGACGTGGCTGACCTCCCGCGACGGCACTGTGGCGTGCTTCCAGGACCCGGCGACCGGCCGGGCCTTCAGCGTCGCCGAAGGCGGCGCCGTCGATCCCCTGGCGCTCCTGCGGACCGCCCGCGACGCGGCCGCCGGGGAGGGCGCCCTGCCGGGGTACGACGAGATCCGGCTCGCCGCGGGCGACGGCGGGGCCGAGTGGGAGCTCCGCTGGCAGACGCCGCACGGCCCGTGGCTGCATGCCCGACAGCAGGTCCTAGGCGCCGACCGCTGGACGCTGGGTTGGATCACCCGGGACGAGGACTGGGCCGGGGCCGCAGCGGACTGGGAACTGGTGCGAGAGAGTTTCCGACCACCCCGCTGACCTGCACCGTATGGCCATGATCCGGACCACCGTCCGTCGTGGATCGAGGCCGCTCAGTGGATGAGAAAGCCGGCACTGCTGGCTATCGTTGATCCCGGGGTGACCGAGGGGGAAGCGACAGTGCATCAGTTGCTGATCGCGGGTAGATACCGGCTGCTCGACCTGGTCGGCACCGGCGGAATGGGCCGGGTCTGGCTTGCTCGCGACGAGATGTTGCATCGCGACGTGGCGGTGAAGGAGATCGTGCCGCCGTCTTGGCTGGCCGAGACCGAGCGCGAGGAGTTGCGGCTCCGAACCCTGCGTGAGGCACGCACCGCCGCCCGGCTCAACCATCCCAACGTGGTCCGCCTCTACGACGTGGTCCACGACCGGGAGAGCCCCTGGATCGTGATGGAGTACGTGCCCTCGCGATCGGTGCAGCAGATCATCAGCGCCGAGGGGCCGCTGAGCCCGCAGCGCACCGCCCGGATCGGGCTGGCGGTGCTCGCCGCGTTGCGGGCCGCGCACGCCGCCGGGGTGCTGCACCGCGACGTGAAGCCGCACAACGTGCTGGTGGCCGACGACGGTCGGGTGGTGCTCACCGACTTCGGGCTGGCCACCTTCGACGGCGGCGAGGGCACGATGACCGGGCCCGGCACGGTGCTCGGCTCGCCGCAGTTCGTCGCCCCCGAACGGGCTCGCGAAGGGGTGTCCGACGCCCGCACCGACATGTGGTCGCTGGGCGCGACGCTCTACGCGACGGTCGAGGGAAAGTCACCGTACGCACGGTCGAGCGCGATGGCGACGCTCAGCGCGCTGGCCACCGAACCACCGGACCCGATGCGCCGGGCCGGCCCGTTGGGCCCCGCCCTCACCGGCCTGTTGCAGCGCGACCCCTGGCGGCGGTTGACCGCCGCCGAGGCGGAGCCGCTGTTGCGCAGCGCCGCGGCGAGCGACGACGAGCCCGCCGGGTCGGCCCGCTCCTCGGCGGTCGCGGCGATCCGCAGCGCCGGACGGGCCATCGCGCCGATCCCCGTCGAACCGGTGGCCCCGTCGGGCGAGCCGGCCACGCCGACCCCGCGCCCGCGCCCGCGGCGCCCACCCGGCCGGCGAGGGCGCCTGATCGCCCTGGGTGGTGTGGCCATCGCCGTGCTCGTCGCGGGTGGCGTCACGCTGACGCTGGTCAACCAACACGACGATCGGACCCCACCGTCCGGCTCGGGCGGCGGCGCGCCGACCCCCCGGCCGGCGGCGTTCGCCTGCACGTCGTCCCCGCCACCGTCGGCGACCCCGGTGGTGGCGGTGTCACCTCCACCCGACGTGAAGTACGGGCTGCGCGAGGGCTGGACCTGGTACGACGACCCGACCGGGTTCCGGATCGCCGCGCCGGTCGGGTGGGCGCGCTGGACCGAGGGCTCGGTGACCTGCTTCCGGAAATCCGGCGGGTCCCGGGTACTCAGCGTCGAGGCGGGGCCGGCCCGCCCGGATCCGGTGGCGCACTGGAAGGCCGAGGAGGCTCGGCTGACAACGACTGCCGCGCTGCCGGACTATCGCAAGGTGGACATCTCCGCGATGGACATCTTCGAGGGTGGTGCGGTGTGGGAGTGCGGCTGGCAGAACGCCCTCGGCGTTCCGGTGCACAGCTTCCGGCTGTTGGCCAACACCTCGGCAAACCGCTCCTACACCGTCTCGTGGTTGACAGAAGAGTTCGACTGGCAGGTCAACGCGGCATACTTGCCGATGATCCGGCAGAGCTTCACCCCCACCCTGTGACACGGTCCGATGTGGACCTTCTGGGTGATGCCCCTGCGGCGCCGACGCTGACTACAGTGGCGTAGTTTTGGGCGCTCAAGATCCCTGGGGAGGGTGAGCCGAGATGATGGGACCGCAACACGCGCTGTCCGGCGCGGCGGTATGGCTGGCTGGCTCCTGGGCACTGGAGCAGTTCGCCGACTACCACCAGTCGCCGCTCGCGTTGGCGGTGGGCACCGCGGTGTGCGCCGGTGGCGCGCTCTTTCCCGACCTCGACATGTCGGGCAAGGTGACCAAGAACCAGGGTGGGGCCACGGTGGCCCGTACCTTCGGAGTCTTCTCGCTCTTCGCCGCCGAGGTGATGGAGAAGGTCTCTCTCGGGGTCTACTACGCCACCAAGCTCAGCAGGGACCCCCGCCGCAACAACGGGCACCGGACGCTGACCCACACGCTGCCGTTCACACTGCTGGTCGGCTGGGGCACCACAGCACTCTGCGCCGCGTACGGCAAGTGGGCGGTCATCACCATCCTGTTCTTCATGTTCGGCCTGGCGCTGCGCGGGCTGTTCGACGAGTGGGCCGAGCGGGCCGGGTGGGTGATCATCACTCTCGCGTCGGCCGGGGCAGCCTGGTTCACCTTCGCCAACCTGCCGGGCGGACGCGGCTATCCGCTGATCGGCACCGCGCTGGGCGTGGGCTGCTTCGTGCACATCCTCGGCGACATGATCACCAGAGCGGGCGTGCCCATTCTCTGGCCGATCCCCATCAAGCGGCGCATGTGGATGATGATCGGCCTGCCGAACAGCATCGCCCTGCGCGTCGGCAGCAAGGCCGAAGTGGTCGGGATGCGCATCGCACTGACAGTCGTCTCCGCGCTCGCCACCGTCGGCCTGATCGCGCCCTCGGTGCTGAGCCGTTTCGACATCGACATATGACCGATCCGACGCCGGCGATCCCACCGGCCGAGGACGACCGCGTACCGGAGTTCTGCCGCGCCCTGGGGTTGCCCGGCCTCGCCGACGTGCACGTGCACTTCCTGCCGCCGCGCCTGCTGCGTCGGGTGTGGGCCTATTTCGACGCCGCCGGGCCGCTGGTCGGCACCGAATGGCCGATCCGCTACCGGTGGAGCGACGCCGACCGGGTCGCGCACCTGCGCCGACTCGGGGTGCTGGCGTTCAGCGCCCTGGCGTACGCGCACCGACCGGGCATGGCAGCGGAACTCAACCGCTGGACGCTGGACTTCGCCCGCGACACCCCCGGGTGCCTGGCCTCGGCCACGTTCTACCCCGAGCCGGACGCCCCCGGGTACGTCGAGGCGGCCCTCGCCGAAGGCGCCCGGGTGTTCAAGCTGCACCTTCAGGTGGGCGGCTTCGCGCCGACCGATCCGGCACTGGACCCGGTGTGGGGGATGCTGTCCGACGCGGGTGTGCCGGTGGTGGTGCACGCCGGGCACGCCCCGGTGGGAACCACCCACACCGGCCCGGACCCGTTCGCCGCCCTGCTCGCCCGCCACCCTCGGCTGACCGCCGTGGTGGCGCACCTGGGCGCCCCGGACTACCGGGCCTTCCTCGACCTCGCCGAGACGTACGAGCGGGTCCGACTGGACACGACAATGGCCTTCACGCCCTTCTTCGACCAGTTCGTTCCCTTCCCCACCGAGGAGTTGCCCCGGTTGCGCGAGTTGGGGCTGGCCGGCAAGGTGCTGCTGGGCAGCGACTTCCCGAACATCCCGTACCCGTACGCCGACCAGGTGACCGGGCTGGCCCGACTGGACCTGGGCGACGACTGGCTACGCGCGGTCTGCTGGGACAGCGCCGCCACCCTCTTCAACCTGCCCTGACCCGCGCCCACCCACCGCGCCCCACCCCTCGGCTCCACGATCTTGCACTTTATGTCCCGACAAAAGGTCCAGATCCATCCATGTCGGCAACAGGAACTGCAAGATCGGCGAGGTCCGGCTCATTGCGCAGGCATGCCGCGCGACCGCTGAATTCTTTTCGACATCGGCTATTGACGTCGCCGTAACAGGTGGCCTAGCGTCCTGTCGAACCGCTTCGTCGAAACGCTTCGACGAAGTTCGGGAGCGGTCCCACCCCAGGCCGGAGGAGGTGCGCGATGGCCACCATGCACGACGTCGCCCGCCTCGCACAGGTCTCGGTCAGCACCGTCTCGTACGTGCTCACCGGCACCCGGCCGATCTCGCAGGCCACCCGCAACAAGGTGCTCGCCGCGATGGCGCAGCTCGACTACCAGCCCAACGCGATGGCCCGTGGGCTGGCCAGTCGCCGTAGCCGAATCCTCGGCCTGCTGATGCCGATGGACGAACGCGGCCTCGGCGCCACCGAGACCGCCTTCGTCACCGGTGCCGCCGCCGCGGCCAGCGTCGCCGGTTACCACCTGGTGCTCTCGCCGGTCGGCGGCGGCGACCTCGACGACCTGCGTCGGCTGGCCAGTCAGCGGATGCTCGACGGGGTCGTGCTGATGGAGGTCCAGTTGGCCGACGAGCGGGTCACGGTGCTCCAGGAGGCGGGGGTGCCGCTGGTGCTGATCGGCCGCACCGGCGACACCAGCACGCTCTCCTACGTCGACATCGACTTCGACCAGACCGTCCGGGAGGCCGTCGCGCACCTGGTCGGCCTCGGGCACCGGCGGATCGTCTACGTCAACCACTCGGCCGCCACGTTGGCCAGCGGTTACGGGCCTGCGTTGCGTACCCGTGACGCCTTCACCGCGGCGATGACCGGGCACGGCCTGGAGCCGGTGATGATCGCGGCCGAGGACAGCGCCGCCGGCGGGCGGGCCGCCCTGGCCGCCGCGTTCGCGCGGGCCCCGGAGCTGACAGCGGTGTTGGCCATGAACGAGACGGCGATCTTCGGCATCCTCGGCGAGCTGACCGGCCGCGGGTTGTCCGTGCCCGACGACGTCTCCGTCGTCTCGATGGTCACCTCACCGCAGGTCGCCGAACTGGCCACCCCGGCGCTGACCGCCATGACGTCACCCGGTTCGGCGCTCGGCCGGATCGCGATCGAGGCGCTGACGCGCCACCTGGACGGCCCCGCCGACCTTCGTCACCAGCAACTGCTGCCGTGCGCGTTGGAGATCCGGGGGTCGACCACCGCACCTCGAAGCCGCCAACCAATGGGGGCCGAAAAGTAAATGGCCCGCCGCCGCGCTGCAACGCGACGACGGGCCTCGTGAAGTACCGGCTAGATACTCAACGAGGAGGATGCTAATGCAGCGATTCCGCCGGCTCGTCGCCGCGATCGCCCTGGCGGCGACAGCGACGACCACCGTGGCCGCCTGCGGCGGTGGTGACAGCGGGGACAGCAGCGACGCCAAGGTTCTCAAGCTCTGGCACTACGAGAGCGAGAACAGCGCCATGGGGGTCGGCTGGAACCGGGCGATCGAGATCTTCAAGTCCGAGCACCCGGGCGTCGAGGTGCGCTTCGAGCGCAAGGCGTTCGAGCAGATCCAGCAGAACGCGGGCATGATCATCAACTCGTCCGAGGGCCCGGACATCATGGAGTACAACAAGGGCAACGCGACCGCCGGGCTGCTCTCCTCCCAGGGCCTGCTGGCCGACCTGAGCAGCGAGGCCGACAAGCGCGGCTGGGCCGGCAAGCTCAGCCCCAGCCTGCAGACCACCGCCCGCTACAGCGACAAGGGCGTGATGGGCTCCGGCAAGTGGTTCGGTGTGCCGAACTACGGCGAGTACGTCACTGTCTACTACAACAAGGACCTGTTCCAGCAAAACGGCGTCAAGGTCCCGACCACGATGGCCGAGATGACCGCCGCGATGGACACCTTCGTCGGCAAGGGCGTCACCCCGCTGGGCATGGCCGGCGCCGAGTACCCGGCCGGGCAGCTCTTCTACCAGCTCGCCCTCTCCAAGGGCGACCGGCAGTTCGTCGACAACTACCAGCTCTACAAGAACCCTGTCGACTTCAAGGCCGACCCGCTCAAGTACGGCGCGGAAACCTTCGCCCAATGGGTGCAGAAGGGCTACGTCGCGAAGAACTCGGCCAGCCTCAAGGCCGAGGACATGGGCACCGCCTTCATCGGCGGCAAGGTTCCGATGATCGTCTCGGGTAGCTGGTGGTACGGCCGCTTCAAGACCGAGATGAAGGCCAACTGGGACACCTTCCTCTTCCCCGGCAACACCCTTCAGGCCGGCTCCTCCGGCAACCTCTGGGTGGTCCCGGAGAACAGCAAGGCCAAGAGCCTGGCGTACGACTTCATCGACATCACCCTGCGTCCGGAGATCCAGGACCTGATCGGCAACAACGGTGGTGTTCCGGTCGCCGCTGACGCGTCGAAGATCAGCGACCCGAAGGACCGCAAGCTGATCGAGGACTTCAACACGGTCAGCAAGTCCGACGGGCTCGCCTTCTACCCGGACTGGCCGGTCCCCGGCTACTACGACGTGCTGGTCTCCGGCTTCCAGGGCCTGATCAACGGCTCGAAGTCGCCCGACCAGGTTCTCGACACGATCGCCAAGCCGTACGCCGATGGCGTCAAGGAGATCACCGGCAAGTGACACGGCGAGCGGCGGGCGCGACCGGCACGACCGGCGCGCCCGCCCGCCCCGCCGGGAAGGATCCTCCATGGCTGTCTCCGAGACGGTCGCCGCCACACCGCCGGCCGCGACCCCCACCCCGCCCGCGCCCAGCCGCAGACGCCGCGGCCGCAACGCGGCGTACTGGCTCTACCTGCTCCCCGGGGCGGTGCTCTTTCTCCTGGTCATCGGCGCGCCGCTGGTCGGCACCCTCTACCTGTCGCTGACCAAGTGGTCCGGCATCGGCGACCCCCGGTGGGTCGGCCTGGACAACTACCAGCAGTTGCTGCAGGACGACGTGTTCTGGGCGTCGTTCCGCAACACCGTCTGGATGCTCGTCGCGATGGTGGTGGTGCCCACGGTGCTCGGGCTGCTGCTCGCCGCTGTGCTCTTCGACGTCATCGGCCGCCGGTTCAAGCCCCGCACGGCCGCCGCGCTGCGGGCCGCGTTCTACCTCCCGCAGGTGCTGCCCGTCGTGGTGGCCGGCATCGTCTGGGGCTGGATCCTGCGTCCTGACGGCGCGTTCAACAGCCTCCTCGACGCTGTCGGTCTCGGCGCGTTACGCCATGACTGGCTCGGCGACCCGGGCACCGCCCTGCCGGCCGTGATGGCAGTGATGATCTGGGTGCAGATCGGCTATCCGGTGGTCGTCTTCATGGCGGCGTTGCAGCGGGTCGACCCCGAGCTGTACGAGGCGGCCGAGGTCGACGGCGCGAACTGGCTGCACCGGTTCCGGGCGATCACCCTTCCGCAGATCCGCCCGGAGACCTTCGTGGTGGCCCTGACCTGCACCATCGCCGCCTTGAAGGTGTTCGGGCCGATCTTCGCCCTGACCCGGGGCGGCCCGGACAATGCCACGAACGTCCCGTCGTACTTCGCCTACTACACGTTCTTCAAGAAGCTGCAGGTCGGCTACGGCTCCGCGATCTCCATGGTGCTGACACTGATCATCGTGGTGGTGGCCGGGATCTTCATCTGGATGCAGGCCCGCAGCGAGCGCCGGGACCGGGGGTTCTGACATGGCCGTCACGCTCACACCGAGCACCGCGCCGGTGACGCCGGCCCGGCCCGTACGCGATCGACACCACCGCGGCGTCAGCCGCTGGGTGGTGCTCGCCCTGGTCACCCTCGGCGCGCTCGTCATGCTGGTGCCGTTCGCGTTCATGCTGCTCAACGCGTTCAAGTCGCCCGGCGACTACTCCTCGGGCGGCCCGCTGAGCTGGCCGACGGAGTTCTACGGCAAGGGCCTGCGCACGTACTGGACTGAAGTGAACTTCCCGCTGAAGTTCTGGAACTCGGCCGTCATCGCCGGCTCGGTGGCAGTGCTCGGCGTCGCCGTGTCACTGCTCAACGCGTACGCGCTGGGCATCGGCCGGGTCCGGGGCCGGCTGTGGATCGTCGGTCTCTTCCTGCTGGCCAACATGCTGCCGCAGGAGGCGCTGATCTACCCGCTGTACTACGTGGCGAAGCAGGTCGGCCTCTACAACACCCAGCTCTCGGTGATCATCATCTTCACCGTGATCCAGAGCGCGTTCGGCACGTACCTGCTCGCCTCGGTGATGGGCACGTTCCCGCGCTCGCTGCTGGAGGCCGCCGCTCTGGACGGCGCCGGCAAGTGGACGGTGCTGTGGCGGGTGGTCTTCCCCAACCTGCGGCCCACCCTCGCGGTGCTGCTCATCTTCTTCTTCATCTGGACGTGGAACGAGTTCCTCATCCCACTCGTCATGCTGATCGACAACCAGACACAGACCATTCCGGTCGCGCTCGCGTCCCTGCAGGGCGACCGGCTGATGGACGCGCCGACCACCAACGCCGGCGCGCTGATCAGCCTCGTGCCGGCCATCCTCTTCTTCCTCATCTTCCAGCGCACCCTGGCGCGCGGCATCACGGCAGGAGCCGAGAAGTGAAGTTCACCGACGGGTACTGGCAGCTGCGCCCCGGCGTCAGCGTCCTGCGGCCCGGCACCGTCGAGTCGGTCGAGCCGGACGAGCGCGGCTTCACCGTCTTCGCGCCGACCGGTCAGATCACCGGCCGCGGCGACACCCTCAACCGCCCCCTGGTCACCGTCCGGTTCTTCTCCCCCGCCGCCGGCGTCATCGGAGTGACAATCGCCCACCACACCGGAGGGCTGCCCCGCGAGCCGCACTTCGGGCTGAGCACCGACGGGACGCACCCGGTCACCGTCGACGTCACCGGGCTCAGCGCGACGCTGACCACCGGCGAGCTGACCGCGCGGGTCGCGCTCATCGACGGGTGGCGGGTCGACTTCCTGCACGGCGACCGGCTGGTCACCGCGTCCACCGCCCGCAGCATCGGCGTCGTCACCGACGCCGAGGGCCGCCGGCACGTACACGAACGGCTCGCCCTCGGTGTCGGCGAGACGGTGTACGGGTTGGGCGAGCGCTTCGGCCCGTTCGTCAAGAACGGGCAGACCGTCGACATCTGGAACGCCGACGGCGGCACCGCCAGCGAGCAGGCGTACAAGAACGTGCCGTTCTACCTCAGCAGCGCCGGCTACGGGGTCTTCGTGGACCACCCGGAGCACGTGTCGTTCGAGGTCGGCTCCGAGGTCGTCACCCAGACCCAGTTCAGCGTCGAGGGCCAGTCGCTCACCTACTACGTCATCGACGGGCCCCAACCCAAGGACGTGCTGCGCCGGTACACCGCCCTCACCGGCCGTCCGGCCCGGATCCCCGCCTGGTCGTACGGCCTCTGGTTGTCCACCTCGTTCACCACCTCGTACGACGAGAAGACGGTGACCGAGTTCGTCGACGGGATGGCCGAGCGCGGGCTGCCGCTGTCGGTGTTCCACTTCGACTGTTTCTGGATGCGTCAGTTCCACTGGGTCGACTTCGTCTGGGACCCGGCGACCTTCCCCGACCCGGAGGGGATGCTGCGCCGGCTGCACGAGCGCGACCTGAAGGTGTGCGTCTGGATCAACCCGTACATCGCACAGCGCTCGTACCTCTTCGAGGAGGGCCGCGAGGCCGGTTACCTGGTGCGCAACCCGGACGGTTCGGTCTGGCAGTGGGACAAGTGGCAGGCCGGCATGGCGCTCGTCGACTTCACCAACCCGGACGCGGTCCGCTGGTTCACCGGCAAGCTCAAGGCCCTGCTGGACATGGGCGTCGACTGCTTCAAGACCGACTTCGGTGAGCGCATCCCGACCGACGTGGTGTGGCACGACGGCTCGGACCCGCAGCGGATGCACAACTACTACTCGTACCTCTACAACAAGGCGGTCTTCGAGCTGCTGGAGACCGAGCGCGGCGAGGGCGAGGCGGTGCTGTTCGCCAGATCGGCCACCGCCGGCGGGCAGCAGTTCCCGGTGCACTGGGGCGGCGACTGCGAGTCGACGTTCGTCGCGATGGCCGAGTCGCTACGCGGCGGGTTGTCCCTGGCGGCGTCCGGCTTCGGCTACTGGAGCCACGACATCGGCGGCTTCGAGGGCACCCCCGACCCGGCGGTGTTCAAGAGGTGGGTCGCCTTCGGGCTGCTCTCCTCGCACTCCCGGCTGCACGGGTCCGGCTCGTACCGGGTGCCGTGGGCGTACGACGAGGAGGCCGTGGACGTGCTGCGGCACTTCACCCACCTCAAGCTCGGCCTGATGCCGTACCTGGCGGCCGCCGCGCAGGAGGCACACCGCGACGGGACGCCGGTGATGCGGCCGATGTTCCTGGAGTTCCCGGACGACCCGGCGACGGCGCACCTGGACCGGCAGTACATGCTCGGCCCGGACGTGCTTGTCGCCCCGGTGCTCAGCGCCGACGGCGACGTCACGTACTACGTACCCGCTGGCACCTGGACGCACCTGGTCACCGGCGCGCAGGTCACCGGCCCGGCCTGGTTGACCGAGAAGCACGACTTCGACAGCCTGCCGGTGCTGGCCCGACCGGGCGCTGTCATCCCGTTCGGCTCGCGCACCGACCGACCGGACTACGAGTGGGCCGACGATGTGCGGCTGCGGGTGTACGCACCGACCGAGGGGCAGCGGACCCGGGTACGGGTACCGTCACCCGGCAACGGGCCGGGCGCCGAGTTCGACGTGCGCTACGAGGGCGGGACGGCCAGCGCCGAACTGGTAGCCGGCACCTCGACGGGCTACATCTGCGAGATCCAGGGGACGGAACGATGACGCAACACCACTTCCCGGAGAACTTCGTCTGGGGCTCGGCGACCGCCGCGTACCAGATCGAGGGCGCGGCGACCGAGGACGGGCGCGGACCGTCCATCTGGGACACCTACAGCCACACACCGGGTCGGACCCTCAACGGAGACACCGGTGACGTGGCCGCCGACCACTACCACCGGTGGGCCGACGACCTCGGCCACATCGCCGACCTGGGGCTCGGCGCGTACCGGTTCTCCATCTCCTGGCCCCGGGTGCAGCCGGGCGGCTCGGGCCGGTTCAACCAGGCCGGCATCGACTTCTACTCGCGGCTGGTGGACGGGCTGTTGGAGCGGGGCGTCCGCCCGGTGGCCACCATGTACCACTGGGACCTGCCGCAGGAGCTGGAGGACGCCGGCGGGTGGGCGGCGCGGGAGACCGCGCTGCGCTTCCAGGAGTACGCGGCGGGCATCGTCGGCGCGTTGGGCGACCGGGTGCACACCTGGACGACGCTCAACGAGCCGTGGTGCTCCGCGTACCTGGGCTACGCCTCCGGCGTGCACGCGCCGGGTCGGACCGAGCCGGCGGCGGCGCTGGCCGCGGTGCACCACCTCAACCTCGCGCACGGCCTGGCCGGTCGGGTGGTCCGGGAGCTTGCCCCGTCCGCCGAGCTGTCGGTGACGCTGAACCTGCACGTCATCCGTGGCGCGTCCGACTCGGCCGCCGACCAGGACGCGGTCCGGCGGATCGACGCCCTGGCCAACCGGGCGTTCCTCGGCCCGATGCTGGACGGGGAGTACCCGGCCGACCTGCTGGCCGACACCGCCTCCGTCACCGACTGGTCGTTCGTCCGCGAGGGCGACGAGAAGCTGATCGCGGTGCCGCTGGACGTGCTCGGGGTCAACTACTACTCCAGCACCCTGGTCCGGGCCTGGGATGGGGTGTCGGCTCGCTCCGACGCCGACGGGCACGGCGCGTCGACGTCGACGCCGTGGGTCGCCGCGGAGAACGTCGACTTCCTGCCGCAGCCCGGCCCGTACACGGCGATGGGTTGGAACATCGACCCGCCGGCGCTGACCGAGCTGCTGCTGCGCCTCCAGCGCGAATACCCCAACCAGCCCATGATGATCACCGAGAACGGCGCGGCGTTCGACGATGTGGTGTCTGCCGACGGCCGGATCCACGACGAGCGGCGGATCGACTACCTGCGTCGGCACATCGGCGCGATGGCCGATGCCCGCGCCCAGGGCGCTGACGTGCGCGGCTACTTCGTCTGGTCGCTGCTGGACAACTTCGAGTGGGGCTACGGCTACGACCGTCGCTTCGGCATCATCCGGGTCGACTTCGACACCCAGGTACGCACCTGGAAGGACAGCGCCCACTGGTACCAGCGCCTCGCCGCCACCGGTGAGCTGGACCAGGCGGCAAAGTAGGCGCACCGCCGGGCGGCCTCGGTAACGGGGCTGCCCGGCGCACACCCTCCCGCGATCTTGCACTTACTGCCCCGACATTCAGGGCATGCCACACGTATCGGCGACAGAAACTGCAAGATCGCGCGGAGCGGTGCTACACGCCTACGCGCTGGGGCGGGACGGTTAGCCCGTACATCTCCATCAGCTCCGGAGTGTCGACCCGGCTGCCGTCGGCCACCGAGTCGCAGGCGATGTCGACGATCTGGTCCTTGTGCGCCAACAGGTACGGCCGGGCCCCCACGTCGGCGCTGGCCAGAGTGGCGATGCCGGGCCAGTGCCGGCGGCCGAACAGCATCGGGTAGCCGCGCAACCCATCGTAGGTGGCGCAGACCAGCACGTCCGGGTACGGCAGCGCGGCCACCCGGCTGACCGCCTCGGCGGTCAGGCCCGGCATGTCGACCGGGACCACCACCACCGCCTCGATCCCCTCGTCGTCCATGGCGGCCAGGCCGGCCCGGATGGACGAGCCGACTCCGGTGCCCCACGCCTTGTTGATCACAACGGTCGCCTTGCCCAGGTCGGCGGTTTCCTGGACCTGCTCGGCGGCAGCGCCCAGGACGACCACGATCTGCTCGCAGCCCGCCTCGGTCATCGTGTCGATCATCTGATTCACCAGGGGCTTGTCGCCCTGGTGCAGCAGCGCCTCGGGACCACCGATCCGTCGTCCCCCGCCTGCGGCGATGATCATTCCTGCGATCCGGTTCAGCTGCGCCCCCTCCAGCACGGGACGGACCGTGACCGTTCCGTCCCCTCCTACGGACACTGCAACGAGGACGGCCAGCCGGGGGTGGCGGGGCGAAAAGGAGAAATAGCACAACCGTTACACGACCGGCATCCGCCGACACGGACGCTCCGACGGTCAGGCCGCGTCGGCGTAGCAGTCGACGATGGACAGGTCCAGTGGGAACCGGACCGGCGTCGCACCGAAGAGCAGCGCGGAGGCGCGCTCGCCCGACCGGTTGACAGCCTCGGCGACCGCATCCGCCTGATCGGCGGGCACGTGCACGACCACCTCGTCGTGCTGAAAGAAGACCAGCTCGGCGTCGGTGCCGGACAACTCCGTCCGAAGCGTGGCCAGCAACGTGGAGGCCCACTCCGCCGCCGTGGCCTGGATGACGAAGTTGCGGGTGAAACGCCCCCGGGACCGGGCGGCACGCGCCCGAGGACTGTGCGGATCACCCGCCCCCTCCGGATCGGAGGGCTCGTCGTCGAGATCACCGAACCCGGCCGAGCCGGGCGGACACGTCCGCCCCAGCCACGACCGCACCAGCCCGCCGTTCTCACCGGTACGCGCCGCCGCCTCGACGTAACCGAACGCCGTCGGGTAGCTGCGCTTCAGCACCGCCAACGCGGGCACCGCGGCCCCGCCGGTCTGCCCGTACATCGCGCCGAGCAGCGCCACCTTTGCCTTGGCCCGGTCACCGCCGAACGAGTCCCGGGCCAGGGCCGCGTAGAGGTCACCGGCACCGCCCGCCGCCGCCAACCGCGCGTCGCCGGAGACCGCGGCCAGCACCCGGGGCTCCAACTGGCCGGCGTCGGCGACCACGAACCGCCAGCCCGGATCGGCCACCACCGCCCGCCGGATCACCTTGGGGATCTGCAACGCGCCACCACCCCGGGTGGCCCACCGGCCGGAGACGACACCAGCCGGCACGTACTCCGGTTGGAACCGGCCGCCCCGCGCCCACTGATCGAGCCACGACCAGCCGTGCGCCGTCCAGATCCGGTAGAGCTCCTTGTATTCCAGCACCAGCGGCACCGCCGGATGGTCCACCCCGCGCAGCACCCAGGCCCGGGTGTTGGGCAGCTCCACCCCGGCCCGCGCGAACGCCTTCAGCAGCTCCGCCGGGGAGTCGGTGTGCAGGCCGCGTACGCCGAGAGCGTCGGCGATCCGGGCGGCCAGCTCGGCGAGTCGGCGTGGCGGACCACCGACCGGGGACGCCTCGCCGAGCAACTCGTGCAGGATCTCGTTGTGCACGTCGGCACGCCAGGGC
Source organism: Micromonospora sp. NBC_00330 (assembly GCF_036136635.1). Taxonomy (NCBI): domain Bacteria; kingdom Bacillati; phylum Actinomycetota; class Actinomycetes; order Micromonosporales; family Micromonosporaceae; genus Micromonospora; species Micromonospora sp. NBC_00330. The sequence continues at coordinate 813,210 of NZ_CP108012.1, read as the reverse complement.
AGCCCGACGACGCCCATCTCCGCCGCGATCAGCGCGCCGGCCGACTCGGCGGCCACCAGCAACCGGAACCGGCCGGGGTGCTCGGTCGCCGCGACGCGGGTGAGCTGGTCCGCGTACACCTGGGTCAGTGCCTCGATGCCCGGGCCCGGCGGACCGGGCACCGTGTCGAAGAGCGCCCCCTGCCCGTGCCCGGGCGGCGCGGCGGCGCGCGGCGGCGGGTCGGGCGGCACCGCAGCGCCGTTCAGCCGGGCCCAGGCGGCGGCCAGCGAGCGGGGCTCACCCCAACGGCCCACGTGCCCGAGCAGCAACGCCTCGGTCAACTCCACGTCGTGACACCGATCGACCCGGACGCCGGCGCGCAGCAGCGTCGGGTAGACCGCCGTGGCGGTCGACCAGACCCAGCGCGGGTGCTCGGCGGCCTCGCGGGCGGCGACCGCGGCGACCAGATCGGTGACGACCTCGGGCGGGCCGGTCGGCCGGCCGGTGGCGTCCAGCGGGCACAGCACTCCCCCACCCCGCTCGTCGGACACCACCGCCACCAGCACGAACGTGATTCTGCCTCTCCCGTCCGACAGAAACGGAGGCGCACCTCACCATAATCGGGTCGGTGGGGTGTCAGGGCCGGTCGGTAGCGTGATCGGGTGCCTCCGCAGATCCCGCATCCCGATCCTGGCACCCCCGACGCCCGCGGTCCGATGCGCTACCTCTGGTGGCTGGCCCGCTGCCAACCCTGGCGGGTGCTGCGCGGCAGCCTGATCGGCACGGCCTGGATGATCGGGCTCTCGGTGCGGCCCTACCTGATCGCCCGCGCCGTCGACGACGGGCTGCGCGCGCGCGACACCCAGGCCCTGGTGCTCTGGGTCGCGGCGATCGTCGTCGCCGGCGTGGCCCTGTCCTACCTGGGCATCATGCGGCACCGCACGATGACCTTCCTCCGGGAGGACGCCAAGGCCCGCTCGGCGGAGGTCCTGCTGCGCCACCTGTCCCGCATCGGCGCGGTGCTGCCCCGCCGGGTCGGGGCGGGCGAGGTGTCCACCATCGGCGGCTCCGACATCGACTGGACGGCGCAGGTGCTGACGCTGACCGGGCCGGGCGTCGGCGCTGTCATCGCGTACGGGGTGATCGCCGTGGTGCTCTGGTCGATCTCCCCGATGCTCGCGCTCTGCGTGCTGGTGGGGGTGCCGGCCGTCGGTCTGATCGTGGGGCCGCTGCTGCGCCGCCTGGAGCAGGTCGAATCGGTCTACCGCCGGCGACAGGGCGCGCTCACCGCCCGATCCGGTGACATCGTGGCCGGGCTGCGGGTGCTCGCCGGAGTGGGCGGCCGGGACCTGTTCGCCCGGCGGTACGCGGCCCGGTCCCAGGAGCTACGCGCCGAGGGCTACCGGGTCGGCGCTGTCAACAGCTGGATCGACGCGGCGACGGTCGCCATCCCCGGGCTGTTCCTGGCGGCGGTGGTGTGGCTGACGGCCCGGATGGCGGTGACCGGCGACGTCACCATCGGCGAGTTGGTCGCCGTCTACGGGTACGTGGCGACCCTGATCGTGCCGGTCTGGTTTCTGCTGGAGGGCAGTTACCAGCTCATCCGCGGTCGGGTCGCCGCCCGACGGATCACCGACCTGCTCAACGTGACACCCGACGACGTCGGTGGCCCGGGCCGCCGGTGGCCGGGCGCCGTGCCCGAGGCACGCCGGCCGGACGACCCGACCGCGCCGGACGGCCCGGCCGACCTGCACGACCCGGTTACCGGCCTGACCGTGCGCGCCGGCCAGCTGACCGCTGTGGCGGCAGACGACCCGGCGGCGGCCGTGGCCTTGGCCGACCGGCTCGGCCGTTACGCCGCCAGCGACGTCACCTGGGGCGGCGTGCCGCTGCGCGAGGTCGCCCTGGACGAGGTCCGCACGCGGATCCTCGTCGCCGACCACGACTCCTACCTCTTCGCCGGCACGCTGCGCGACATCCTGCGCGCCGGGGCCGACGGCGACGACGAACGGATCGGGGCGGCAGTGCGGACCGCCTCGGCGCAGGACGTCGTCGACGCCCTGCCCGCCGGGCTGGACACCCCGATCGACGCCCGAGGCCGCACGCTGTCCGGCGGTCAGCGCCAACGGCTGCGCCTGGCCCGGGCGCTGCACAGCGAGCCGGAGGTGCTGATCCTCGTCGACCCGACGTCGGCGGTGGACGCGCACACCGAGGCGCGGATCGCCGAGCGGCTGCGGGCCGCGCGGGCCGGGCGGACCACAGTGGTGATCGCCACGTCGCCGCTGCTGCTCGGCCGGGCCGACCTGGTCGCGCTCCTGAGCGCCGGCCGGATCACCGCCACCGGCAGCCACGCCGACCTGATCGACGACGACCCTGCCTACCGGCACCTGGTGGCCCGCGGCAGCGAGGAGGCGTACCGGTGAGCCGGCTGCCGGTCGCCGACCGCGGCACCGTGCGCCGGGCTCTGCGGGACATGATCAGCCGGCATCGACGGGCCGTCGGGGTCGTGCTGGCGCTGCACGGCGCCGCCGCGGTCGCCGGGCTAGCCCCGCCGTGGCTGCTGGGCACCATCGTCGACCGGGTCACCGCGGGCGCGAGCGTGGCCACCGTGGACCGGCTGGCACTGGCCATCGCCGGCTGCGTCCTGGTCAGCGCCCTGCTCTCCCGGTACGCCCAGTACGCCGGCCACCGCTTCGGCGAACGGGCCGTCGCCGAGCTGCGCGAGGAGTTCGTCTCCCGGACTCTCGGGCTGCCCGTCTCGGTCGTCGAGCGTGCCGGCTCCGGGGACCTGGCCACCCGCAGCTCGGTCGACGTGTCGACGGTCGGCACCACCGTCCGGGACGTGGTGCCCACCATCGTCATCGCCGGGGTGCAGTTGACGTTGCTGTTCGGGGCCATCTTCCTGCTGCACCCGCTGCTCGGGTTCGCCGCGCTGGCCGGGCTCCCGTCGATCGTGGCGGTGACCCGCTGGTACCTGCGCCGGGCCAGCTCCGCCTACCTCACCGAGGGCGCGGCGGCGGCCGAGCTGACCGAGACGCTGACCACCACCGCCGAGGGCGCGCGCACCGTGGAGGCGCTGCGGCTGGCCGACGACCGGATCCAGCACGGCACCCTCCGCGTCACGCTGGTGTGGCGGGCCCGTCGGGCGACTCTCGCGCTGCGTACCGTGTTCTTCTCGGTCGTCGAGGCCAGCTATCCGCTGCCGGTCGCCATGGTCCTGCTCGTCGGGGGCTACCTGCTCTCCCGGGACATGGTGTCGCTCGGCGCGGTGGTCGCCGCCGCGCTCTACCTGCAACAGGCGATCGACCCGTTGGACCGGCTGTTGCAGTGGACCGAGCAGGCGCAACGCGGCTTCGCGTCGTACGCGCGGCTGCTCGGCGTCGGCATGGTCCCGCCGGAAGCACCCGGCACTACCGCCTCGTCACGGGGCGAGCGGCTCGTCGTCAGTGGCGCCCGGTTCTCCTACTCCGACGGGCCGGACGTGCTGCACGGCATCGACCTGGAGGTGCAGCCCGGTGAGCGGCTGGCCGTCGTCGGCCCGTCCGGCGCCGGCAAGTCCACCCTGGCCCGGCTGCTGGCCGGGATCGACGCGCCGCGCCAGGGCGTCGTCAGCATCGGCGGCTGCCCGGTCACCGACCTCGACCCGGCCGAGCGACGCCGCCGGATCGCCCTGGTCACCCAGGAGCACCACGTCTTCATCGGCTCGGTACGCGACAACCTCTCCTTCGCCGCGCCCGACGCCTCCGACGACCAGATGCGCGCCGCGCTGCTCACAGTGGGCGCCGAGTGGTTCGCCGAACTGCCCGACGACCTGGACACCCAGCTCGGCGACGGAGCCCGTCAACTCGGTGCGGCCGAGGCCCAACAGCTCGCGCTGGCCCGTTTGGTGCTCGCCGACCCGCACACGCTGATCCTGGACGAGGCGACCGCCGCGCTCGACCCGTCCACCGCCCGCCGGACCGAACGCGCGCTGGCCGCCGTGCTGGTCGGGCGGACCGTCATCGCGATCGCGCACCGGCTCAACACCGCGCACGACGCCGACCGGGTCGCCGTGCTCGCCGACGGTCGGATCACCGAGATCGGCAGCCACGACGAGCTGGTCGCGGCCGGCGGGGCGTACGCGGCACTGTGGCGCTCCTGGCACACCCGCGTCGACGAGCGCTGAGGCGTCCTACTTCACCGCGCCGGAGGTGAGGCCGGCCTGGATCTGACGCTGGAAGACCGCGTACACGATGATCATCGGGAGGATGGCGATGGTCAGCGCGGCGAACAACCCGGACCAGTCCGCCTCGTAGCCGGCGTTGACCGAGATGTCGGCGATGCCCTGGGTGAGCACCCACTTGTCCTTGGCGTTGGAGAGCAGCACCAACGGGAGCTGGTACTGCGCCCACTGGCCGATGATGTTGAAGATCGTCACGCTGATCAGACCCGGCTTGGCCATCGGCATCATCACCTGGAAGAACAGCCGGCTGTGCCCACAGCCGTCGATCATCCCCGCCTCGGCCACCGACGACGGCAGCGTCTTGAAGAACGCGGCCAGGAAGAAAACGGTGAACGGCAACGAGTACGCGCTGTAGACCAGCACCACGCCGGTGTGGGTGTCCAGCAGACCGAGGTTCTTCACCACGAAGAAGAGCGGCACCAGTGCCAGGAAGACCGGGAAGGCCAGCCCCGAGACGAAGAGGAAGTAGACCGCCCGGTTGCCCCAGAACTTGTAGCGGGCCAGCACGTACGCGGCCATCGAGCCGAGCAGCATGGTGAGGAACGTGCTGCACGACACCACGATCACGCTGTTGAGGAAGTACCGCCCGACGTGTGCCTTGGTCCAGGCCCGCCCGAAGTTCTCCCAGCGCAGCTCGGCCGGCAGCGTCCACGGGCTGCTGAAGATCTCGCTGGTGTTCTTGAACGCGGCGAGGAAGGTCCAGAGGATCGGCACGATCACGATCACCGCCCACACGGCGAGCGCGACGTGCCCCAGGCCGGCGAAGAGCCGTACCTCCGAGCGGGGGCCCTTGTGCCCCGACCCGATGGGGGCGGACGGGTCACCGGTCTTCGGCGGCAGCGCCGCCGGCGTCGGCGGCAGCGTCGACTGCGGATTCATCAGTACTCCACGCTTTCCCGCTTGGTGAGCCGCAGCGTCAGCGCCGCGAACGTGAGGGTGAGGAAGAACAGCGCCACGCCCATCGCCGAGGCGTAGCCGTACTTCGAGTAGACGAACGCGTTGCGGTAGATCTCCATGGCGAGAACCGTGGTGGCGCCGTCCGGGCCGCCACCGTCCACCGAGAGCACCGCCACGATGGCGAACGCGTCGAACGCCGCGATCCCGAGGTACACCCAGGCCACCTGGAGGGTGTCCCACAGCAGCGGCAGGGTGACCCGGAAGAACAGGGTCACCTTCGTCGCCCCGTCCATCTCGGCGGCCTCGTAGATCTCACCGGGGATGGAGGCCATCCCGGCCGAGAAGAGCACCACGTAGAAGCCGACCGCCTGCCAGACCAGCACCGCGATGATCGACCAGAGGGCCAGGTTCGGCTTGACCAGGAAGAGGATCGGCTCGAGGCCGAACTTCATCAACACGCCGTTGATCAGGCCGGACTCGTTCGGCCGGTACACCATCTGGAACAACACAGCGATGATGGCCACCGCCAGGACCTGGGGGAAGAAGAACACCACCCGGTAGAACTTCGCCCCCCAGACCCCCTGGCGTTGACCACCGCTGCTCTTGCCGCCCACGTTGAGCAGGAAGGCGAAGAACAGGGCGATGGCAATGGTGATCAGCGGCAGGGCAAGCAGCAGTACGCCGTGGTGCTGGACCGCTTTCCAGAAGGCCCCGTCGTCGAGCAACCTCCGGTAGTTGTCGAAGCCCACCCACTGCGGGGCCGACAGCCCTCGCCAGTTGGTCATCGAGATCTGGAACGCCTGCGCGTACGGCCAGATCACGAATGTCACGTACAGCGCGACCGGGGCGAACAGGAACCCGATCACGAATGGATACTTGCCGTGCCGCATGACCCTAGCTCCGATCGATCAGCGCTTGAACTTGGTGACGGAGCTGTCCTTCTTGATGGCGTCGGCGCGCTTCTGGATCCGCTCCACGAAGGCGTCCGCGTTGATCCGGCCGAACATCAGCTCGTTGGTGGCGGTACGCGCCTCCGTGTCGAGCTCCTTGTACCAACCGTCGAAGTACAGGTTGAACACGTCCTGACCGGCCGCCTTGAGCGCGGCCTGCGAGCTGGCCACACCGGGCGGGAAGGCGAAGCCCTCCGAGCCGGCGGTGACCACGGTCGGGGCCTTGACCACCTCGGTGAAGCCCTTCGCGCCCGCCGTCGAGAGCATCTGACGCATGTACTCCAGCCCGCCCTTGGGGTTCTTGCTCTTTGCCGAGACAAAGTAGCCCTCACCGGCGGTGGCGCGCAGCGCGGTGGCCGGCAGCTTGTCCGAGGCGGACAGGCTCGGCACCGGCATGAGCTGGTATTCGAAGCCGGCCGGCGTGTCCTTCTTCTGCTCGCCCTCCAGCCAGTCACCGCTGGGGTACATGGCCACCTTGTACTGGTTCTGCCGCAGCTGCACGTCGGTGTGCTTGAGGCCCTCGAAGCTCTTGTCGCTGAACTTCGCCCCGACCTCGGCCCACGCCGCGGCAGCCTGCTTGACGGCGTCCTGCTTCCAGGCACCGTCCTCCAGGTTGTCGATGTTCTTCAGCACGTCCGTGCCGCCGATCTTGGCGGCCTGGGTGAGGATCACGTTCCACTGGTAGTAGGCGGCGTTCGCCCCGGCGTAGCCGTACGGGGTGATGCCCTTGGCCTTGATCTTCGTGAGCAGGGCGATGAACTCGTCCCAGTTCTTCGCCGGCGCCCAGCCGTTGTCCTTGAACAGCTTGCCCGAGTACCAGATGCCGAAGACGGTGGAGACGTAGTACAGGACGAACGGCTTGCCGTTGAACGAACCGGCCTCGATGGTGCCCGGCACCACTGTGTCGCGGACCTTCTTGGACGGGTCGTCGACCGACGGCGCGTCCCACAGCTCGGTGAGGTCCTGGAGCTGACCGTCGGCCACGAGCGCGCCGAAGTCCATCAGCTTCTCGCCCGAGTTGTTCACGAACTCCGGCGGGTTGCCGGAGGCGAACCGCGGCTGGAGCACCGTGGAGACGGCCTGGGTGGCCTGGTGCTTGACCTCGGCCTTGGGGAACGCCTTCTTGTACAGCGGCTCGTGCACGTCGGTGGCGTACTTCTCGCCGTAGCCACCGTTGAAGATGACCACCTCGATCGCGGCGTCCTCCTTGACGCCCAGCGGGTTCTTCTCGCTCTTGGTGCCGCCGGCGACCTGCTCGTTGTCACCGTCGCTGCCGCTGGTGGCGCAGGCGCCGAGCAGGCCGATGGCCGGAGTGGCGAGCATGCCCACGGCGGCGGCGCGACGCAGCACCGTGCGACGGTCGAGTGCGGCCGGGTGTTCGGGGGTAATCGACATCGTCGTGTCTCCTTGTGGAATTCGGGTCATGCGGTACGCCGGAGACGTCCGGCGTACCGCGACTCGAGGGCGAGGTTGTGCTCGTCCCCGCCGGGGACGTTGGCGGAGAGGTAGATAGGGGGTACCTCCCCGGCCTGGTGGAACCGTCGTACGACCTCCGCGGTCAGCAACTGCGCCAGCAGCGCCGTGGTGACCGAGGAGACCGCACAGACCGCGCCGCCGCCCTCGAGCGGCAGCAGTGCATCGCCGTACGGCGCGCCGTTGTCCAGCACGACGTCGGCGAGGTCGGCGAGCCGGTGCCCGGACGGGTGCCGTGGGGCGACCCGCGCGGTGTGCTCGACCGAGGTGACCGCGATCAACGGGTGACCGCGCTCGGTGACCAGCGCCGCCAGCTCGACCACCGAGCCGTTGATGCCGGATTGGGACGCCACCACGAACACGTCGCGCGGCTGGGGCGCCGCGAGCGCGTAGATCTGGTGGGCGATGGAGGGATCACGTTCCAGCTTGGGGTCGGCGAGCACGTCACGCGGGGCGTCGCCGTGCATCACCAGGTCCCGTACCGAGAGCCGGTTGGTGGGGACCAACCCGCCGGCCCGGGCGACCAGCTCGGCGGCGAACGCCTCCGAGTGCCCGGCGCCGAACGCCTGGAGCACGCCGCCGTCGCGCAGGCTGTCGGCGATCAGGTCGGCGGCCCGGGTGATCCCGTCGGCCTCCGAGTCGAGCAGCCGGTCGAGCACCGGGCGGACGGCGTCCGCGTACCCCTGGGCGCTGATCATGAGTGAGCTCCCTTCGCTGCCTTGTGCCCGTCGACGGCCTGCGCTGTTCGCCGGAAGGCCGCGTGCGCGCGGTCGTGCGTGCGTTGGGCGACGGCGATGTAGAGCAGGTCGAGCACCACCAGTTGGGGGTGCCGGGCGGAGAGCGCGTCCGGCCGGAAGGTGGTCGCCTGGCTGGCCGTGAGCAGCACGATGTCGGCCAGCTCGGCCAACGGGGAGCGGGGGAAGCCGGTGAGCGCGAGCGTGGTGGCGCCCCGGCTGCCCGCCTCGGCGAGCATCTCGATCGTCTCGCGGGTCTGCCCGGTGTGCGAGATGCCGAGCGCCACGTCCCCCGATCGCAGCAACGCGGCGCTGGCCAACCCCTCGTGCACGTCGTTCCACGCCCACGCCGCCACACCGATGCGGTGCAGGCTGAACTGCATCTCCTCACCGACCAGGGCGCTGCCGCTGGCACCGAAGATGTTCACCCTGCTGGCGCCGGCGATCGCCACTGCGGCCCGCTCCACCTCGCCGAGGTCGAGCAGGGTGGCGGTGTCGTGCATGGCCCGGGTGTCGGCGGCCATGATCTGGTCGAGCACCCGCGCGAGTGGGTCGCTCGGCTGGATCTCCCGTCCGATGTCCACGGTCCAACCGGCCGAGCGCGCCCGGCCGGTCTCGGAGGCGATGCCCAGCCGCAGGTCGGCGTACCCCTCGAAGCCCATCGCCCGGCAGAAGCGGGTGATGGTCGCCGGTGAGGTGCCGCTCCGCTCGGCCAACTCGACGATTGTCGCGCGGGCGGCGGCCTCGGGGTCGCTGAGCACGTGCTCGGCTACCCGGCGCAGGGCTCCGGTCAACTCGCCGAGCCCGTTGCGGACGCGGGCCAGCACCCCGTCGGAGGCCGAGGTCCGGCGCTCGATCACGTTGGCGTCGACCACCGCGGTCCCCGCGGCGGTGTCCACCTCGTGATCAACCATGAGACGCCTCAGCTTTCCGAAAAGACTGTTAACTGTTAGTGGTAAAAGTTCTTACTGAACGACCCTCTGTGTCAAGACTGTGGGCGAAGTTTTCAAACTGTTACCTGGCGCACAGACCTCCACGGCTGCGACAACTTGCCCCGCACGACCCCGCCGACCAGCATGAACAAGCCAGATCGCCGTTCCGCGCAAGGAGCCTCGTGCCGATGTCCGACAGCGTCGTGGTGGGTCTCGATATCGGCGGTACGTCCACCCGGGCGACCGTCCTCACCCTCACCGGGCACCGCGTCGGCACCGGCCGCGCCGGCGGCGGCAACCCCACCAGTCACGGCGCCGAGCGCGCCGCCGCCGAACTGCTGACCGCGCTCCGCGAGGCGCTCACCGACGTCGACCCGACGCGGGCGGCCGCCGGCACCATCGGGCTCGCCGGAGCTGGCCGACTGCTCGCCGACCCGGCCGGGCGGGCCGCCTTCGACCAGGCCTGGCACGACGCCGGCCTGCGCTGCCCGTACGAGGTGCACGGCGACGCCCTGGTCGCGTACGCCTCCGGCACCGCCGCCCCGGACGGAACCATCCTCATCGCCGGCACCGGCGCGATCACCGCCCAGGTCCACGAGCTGCGGCTCGACCGGATCGCCGACGGCCACGGCTGGCTGCTCGGCGACGCCGGCTCGGGCTTCTGGCTCGGTCGGGAAGCCGTGCGCCGGCTGCTCGCCGACCTCGACGCCGGCCGTGGGCTTGGCGCGCTGACCACGACCGTGCTCACCGAGATTCTGGGCAGCGCGGACATCGCCGCCCGCCCCCGGGACACCGTCGACGCCACCATCCAGACGGTGACCCGTCGACCCCCCATCGAGCTGGCCCGGCTCGCGCCGCTGGTCGTCGACGCCGCCACCCACGGCGACCCGGTCGCCACCGCGCTGATCACCGAAGCCGCCGGGCACCTCACCGAGAGCGTGAGCCGCATCCGCCCCGCCGCGGCGGTGACGCCGATCGTGCTCGGCGGCGGCCTGCTCACCGCTGACACCCCGCTCGCCGCCGCCGTCCGGGCCGAGATCGCGCGACACTGGCCGGACGCGCCACTGCGCACCGCCGGAGACGGGGCCGCCGCCGCAGCCTGGCTCGCCGCCCGTGGCCTACCCGAGGTGACCGACCCAGCCGCCCTGCACGCTCACCTCTTCCCCACCCCCTGACCCGCCAGCCCGCACTCGCCGGGCCCGACCCGCCTGGCCGCGCCGCGCCACCCCGCCTTGTTGCAGCCCGCCCTGCCGCCCCGCGCGGGCCACGCCGCTGTGCGCCCACTCATGATCGTGCTCTAACCAGGATGTAGTGGCCTCATGCCGCGAGGAGGGGACTACATCCAGGTTCGAGCACGATCATGGCCCTGGCCGCCGCTCGACACCCGCCCCGACCCGCTCCGACGCGCCCCTCAACCCCGTGCCCCATCTCGGCATGGCCAAGATCCGCGCACTTTCGGTGAAACTGCTGTCTCACGACGTGCCGAGGCAGCAGTTTCACCGAAGTTGCGCGGATCTTGGGGGTGGATCGGGGTGGGGCGGGAGCGGCTGGCCGGATCAGGGCGGGTCGGACCGCAGTCGGGGGGAAAGACCGATCAGACCGCTGAGAGCCGTGATCGGGATCGGACATCGCTGAGTGAGTCCTACTTGAGCTGCCCTGCGGTGAGGCCCGACTGCACCTGCCGCTGGAAGGCCACGTAGACAGCGAGCACCGGGAGCACCGCGATACTCAGCCCGGCGAAGAGCCGGGCGTAGTCGCCGGCGTAGCCCTGGCTGACCGACAGCGCGAACAGCCCCTGCGCCAGCATCCACTTGGACTCGTCGCCCTGCAACAGCACCTGCGGTAGGAGGAACTGGTTCCAGTGGCTGAGGAAGTTGAAGATCGCCACGCTGATCAGTCCCGGACGTGCCATGGGCAGCATCACCCGGAAGAAGAGCCGAAAGTGACCGCAGCCGTCGACCAGTGCGGCCTCCGCCACCGAGGTCGGCAGGGTCCGGAAGAACGCGGTCAGGAAGAACACGGTGAACGGCAGCGAGTAGGCCGCGTACACGAGGATCAGCCCGAGCCAGGTGTTGAAGAGACCGGCGTTGCGGACCACGAAGAACAGCGGCACCAGGGCGAGGAACACCGGGAACATCAGGCCGCCGACGAACAGGTAGTAGACGACCTGACGGCCGCGGAACTCGTACCGGGCGAAGACGTACGCGGCGGTGGCGCCCATCAGCATGGTGAGACTGACCGAGCCGGCCACCACCACCAGGCTGTTGATGAAGTACCGGCCGATGTGGGCGCCGGTCCAGGCCCGCGCCCAGTTGTCCAGGTGCAGCGCGCCGGGGAGCCCCCACGGGTCGGCGAGGATCTCACCGTTGGTCTTGAACGAGCTGATGAACATCCACAGCAGCGGCAGTACGGTGAGCAGGCCCCAGAGCAGCAGGAAGCCGTGCGAGAGGGCGTTGGCCACGCCGAGTTCCCGGCGTACCGGGCGGTCCCCGCTGGTGACCGGTGTCGGGGCGGTCGCGGTGGGCTGATCCAGAGTGGTCACGAGTACTCGATCCGTTCGCGCCGGCCGACCCGCAGCGACAGCACCGCCACCGAGAGGGTCAGGAAGAACATCACCACGCCGATCGCCGAGGCGTAGCCGAACTTGGTCTCGCTGCCGAAGGCGGTGTCGTACATGCGTACGCCGATCACGTCGGTGGAGAAGTTCGGACCGCCGTTGGTCATCAGCTGCACCAGGATGAACCCGTCCAGGGCGAAGATGGCCAGGTAGACCCAGGCGACCTGGACGGTGTCCCAGAGCAGCGGCAGGGTGACCCGGCGCAGGGTGGTGAACCGGGACGCGCCGTCGAGCAGGACGGCCTCGTAGATCTCCTTCGGTACGGCCGACATCGCCGCGCCGAACAGCACCACATAGAAGCCGACGTTGCTCCAGACCATCACCGCCAGCACGCACCAGAAGGCGGTCGCCGGGTCGCCGAGCCAGGTCGGCGCGGGCAGGCCGAGGCCGTGCAGAGCGGTGGTGAGCAGCCCCTTGTTCGGGTGGTACACCTCCTTCCACAGCAGCGCGATGATCACCACGGAGAGCACCTGCGGGAAGAAGTAGACAGTGCGGTAGAGCGCGCCGCCGCGTACCCCGGTGACGCCGGCGCTGCCCTTGCGCCCGCCCATGGCGAGCATGGTGGCGAAGAAGAGCCCGAGCACGATGGTGAGCACCGGCACCAGTCCCAGCAGGATCGCGTTGTTCTTCAGCGCGTTCCACACGTAGTCGTCGTGCCAGAGGGTCTTGAAGTTGGCCAGGCCGACCGAGTTGGCGTCGGCGGAGTAGCCGAGCCAGTCGGTGGTGGAGATCTGGAACGCCTGGAGGTACGGCGAGACGACGAAGAACACGTACAGCAGCACCGGCGGCACCAGGAACGTGACGATCAGCGGCCACTTGCCATGTTTCACGAGAGGGACCTTTCCGTTGGGGTACGGCCGGTGGGGGCGGACGTCTCCCCCACCGGCCGGGCGGTCAGGCCGCTCGCTTGTACTTCTTGATCGAGCTGTCCTGGGCGATCGAGTCGGCGCCCTTCTGGCACTGTTCGAGGAACTCGGCGGGGCCGATCCGGCCGCTGAAGAACTCCCCGCACGCGGCGTCGACGAGGTTGCGCTCCAACTTGCGGTAGAAGCTGTTGTAGACCCAGTTGAAGCCGTTGGCGCCGGACGCGTCGAGGGCCTTGACCACGGTGCTCAGCCCGTACGGCAGCTCGACGCCCTCGGTGGCGCCGGCGACCACTGTGAGGCTGGCGACCTTCTTCGTGAAATCCTGGGCACCCTTCTTGGAGAGCATGGTCCGGAAGTACTCCAGGCCACCGGCGACGTTGCGGGCCTTGGCGGGCACCATGAACGGCTCCCCGGCGGTGCCCCGGATCGCCTCGAACGGCAGCTTGTCACCGCCGCCCAGGCTCGGCGTCGGCGCGATGGTCATGTTGAACCCGGCCGGGGTGACGTCCTTCTGCTCGCTCTCCAGCCAGGAGCCGCAGGAGATGAAGGCGGCCTTGCCCTGACACCAGGCGGTCTGCGACTGCTTGTGGTCCAGGCCGGGCGAGCCTTCCAGGATGTACTTGTCCTTGACGATCTGGTGCCAGGCGTCGGCGGCGGCGCGCATCGAGTCGGACTTCCAGGCGTTCGGCTCCAGGTTGTCGATGGCTGTCGCCACCGACGGGCCGCCGAACTTGATCGCCGTGGAGATCAGCGGCCAGCTCATGTAGCGCGGGTGCAGGCCGGCGTACGTCCAGGGGGCGATGCCGGCGGCCTTGATCTGCTTGCAGAGCGCGATGTGCTCGTCCCAGGTCTTCGCGTACGACCAGCCGCGGTCGGCGAAGAGTTTGGCGGAGTGCCAGATGCCGTAGGCGGTGTAGGTGTAGTTGAGCACCAGGAACTTGCCGTCGTAGGAGCCCACCTCGACCGCGCCCGGCAGCAGGGTGTCCTTGACCGTCTTGCCGGGGATGTCGAGGCTCGGGGCGGCCAGCAGTTCGTCGAGGCCGGCGAGGGCGTTCTGGCTGACCAGGCCGTTGAAGTCGATCTGGCTGGAGCCGGAGTTGTTGACCACGTCCGGCGGGGTGCCGTCGACGAAGCGCGGCTGGAGGGTCTTGCTGATCTCCTGGGTGGAGGAGTGCTTGATCTTCGCTTTCGGGTACTTCTCGGTGTACATGGCCTCGTGGGCCTTGGCGTACTCCTCACCGAACCCGCCGCTGAAGATCACCACCTCGAGTGGGGCGTCCTCCTTCACGCCGAGTGGGTTCTGCGCGCTCTTGGTGCCCTGGTAGGTCTCGGCATCGTTCTTGTCACCGCCACCGCTGGTGGCGCAGCCGGACAGCAGGCCGGCGGCGGGGGTGGCCAGGAGGCCGGCGGCGGCGCTGCGCCGCAGGATGTCACGCCTGTTCATGGGTTCTCCTCGGGTCGGGTCGGGCGGATCGCCGGTCTGTGGGGGGAGGCGTCCGCCGCGCGAGGGGCGGTAGTTCTCTTCAGTTCATGCTCTGTTGCTGAAGAATTTCTACGACAGCCGGGCTCGGACTTCAAGTCCTGACTGCCGAACCGTTATCACCACCAGCCGCCGGCGGGCCGCCTAGCCTGAGGCGATGCGCCGTCTGCGCCAGCTGAACGAGCGCACCCCGGCTGGGCGGAAGCGGTACGTCGACCTGCTCCGCGCGCTCGCCATCACCATGGTCATTTTCGGACATTGGAGCGTCACTGTGATCGGCTGCGACCCCGGCGGGCAGGCCACCGGGCACTGACCCGACTCTGTGCCCGCGGCGGCGATGCCGCCGGCTGGCTGATCGACCGCAGTGCCCGCCTGGTCCGCCCCACCAGCACGCTGCTGCTGGTGCTCACCGCAGCCGCGGCGGTCGCCCGGCTGCGCGGCGCCGACCCGACCCGGATTCGCGAGGTGTTCTAATTCTCCACCATTCCGCTCTCTGATCCTGCTGCTGCGCGGCACGCCCGTCCCGGCGCCGGTGGCGTACCTGGCCGGGGCGGGCGTGCTGCGACTGCTCAGGTCTGGGTGGGGAACCCGAGGTTGACCCCGCCGTGGCGCGGATCCAACCAGCGGCTGGTGACGACCTTGCCCCGGGTGAAGAAGCGCACGCCGTCCTCGCCGTGCGCGTGCAGGTCGCCGAAGAGCGACGACTTCCAGCCGCCGAACGAGTGGTACGCCATCGGCACCGGGATGGGCACGTTGATCCCGACCATGCCCACCTCCACCTCGTGCTGGTAGCGCCGGGCCGCCCCGCCGTCGTTGGTGAAGATCGCCGTTCCGTTGCCGTACGGGCTGGCGTTGACCAGGTCCACCGCCTCGTCGTACGAGCCGACCCGGACCACGCTCAGCACCGGACCGAAGATCTCATCGGTATAGATCGACATGTCAGGGGTCACCCGGTCGAACAGCGTCGGGCCGAGCCAGAAACCGTCCGGGTCGCCGTCCGGCGTCACGTCCCGACCGTCCACCACCGGCACCGCGCCGGCGGCGACACCGGCGTCCACGTAGGAACGCACCTTCGCCGCGTGCGCGGCGGTCACCAACGGGCCCATGTCGCAGCCCCGTCGGCCGTCGCCAGTGCGTAGGCCGGTCACCCGCGCGGCGATCCGCTCGACCAGCGCGTCCGCCACCGGCTCCACCGCCACCAGCACCGAGATGGCCATGCACCGCTCCCCCGCCGAGCCGAACCCGGCGTTGACCGCCGCGTCGGCGGCCAGGTCCAGATCGGCGTCCGGGAGCACCACCATGTGGTTCTTCGCCCCACCGAGCGCCTGCACCCGCTTGCCGGCGGCAGTGCCGCGCTGGTAGACGTACCTGGCGATCGGGGTGGAGCCGACGAACGACACCGCCCGCACCTCCGGGTGCTCCAGCAACGCGTCGACCGCCGCCTTGTCGCCGTTGACCACGTTGAGCACCCCGTCGGGCAGGCCCGCCTCGGCGAACCACTCGGCCAGCAGCAGCGCCGCGCTCGGGTCCTTCTCGCTCGGCTTGAGCACCACCGCGTTGCCGCAGGCCACCGCCACCGGCACGAACCACAGCGGCACCATCACCGGGAAGTTGAACGGCGAGATGACCGCGACCACGCCCAGCGGCTGCCGGATCGTGTACGAGTCGACCTCGGTGGACACGTTCTCGCTGAACGCGCCGCGCAACGCCGACGGCAGCCCGCACGCGTACTCGATGACCTCCAGACCGCGCTGCACCTCGCCGGCGGCGTCGGCGAGCACCTTGCCGTGCTCGGCGGTGACCACCTCCGCGAGCCGGTCCCGCCGGGCGTGCACCAATTCCCGGAAGGCGAACAGCACAGCGGACCGTCGGGCCAACGACGCGTCCCGCCAGGCTCGCGCCGCGCGGGCGGCGGCCTGCACCGCCACGTCGACGTCCGCTGTCGAGGCCAGCTCGACCTCAGCGGTACGCCTGCCGGTCGCCGGATCGAACACGTCGCCGCGCCGCTCCGACGTGCCGCCGACCCGCTTGCCGTCGATGAAGTGACCGATGCTCATGCCGCCACCCCCGCAGCCGTTCGGATCGCGTCGACGAGGATCGCCAGGCCCTCACGAGCCTCCTCCTCGGTCAACGTCAATGGTGGACCCATCCGCAGCACGTTGCCGTGCAGGCCGCCCTTACCGCTCAGCAGGCCACCGTCCCGGGCGGCTTCGAACACCCGGTTGGTCAGCGCCGGATCCGGCTCACTGCCGCCCGGCCGGACGAACTCGACGCCGAGCATCAGCCCCTTTCCGCGTACCTCGGCGACGCAGTCGAGCCCGCCCACAGCGGACCGCAGGCCGTCGGCGAGGATCGCGCCGACGCGGGCCGCGTTCGCCTGGAGGTCGTGCGCGATCAGGTAGTCGAGCACCGCGTTGCCGGCCGCCGTGGAGATCGGGTTGCCGCCGAAGGTGGAGAAGCTGATGGCCGGCACCGACTCCAGCACCTCGGCCCGGCCGACCACCCCGGCCAGGGCGAACCCGTTGCCGATGCCCTTGGCGAAGGTGAGCAGGTCCGGGGTGACACCGTGCGCCTGGTAACCCCAGAAGTGCTCCCCGGTACGCCCCCAACCGGTCTGCACCTCGTCGGCGATGAACAGGATGCCGTGCTCGTCGAGGACCTTCTTCCAACCGGCGAAGAGCCCGTCCGGCGGGTGCACGAAACCGCCCACGCCCTGGATCGGCTCGGCGATCAGCGCGGCCACGTCACCGGCGGTCTGCGTGGCCAACACCTCGCGCAGGTCCTCCACCGCGGCGTCGACCTGCTCGTCGGCGCTGAGCCGGGCCAGCAGACCGCGCACCCGGTCACCGGAGTGCAGCCAGGCCACCTGGAGCGGGTTGAGGCCGCTGGCCGACCAGTTGCGGTTGCCGGTGACGCCCATCGCCGCGTACGACCGGCCGTGGTAACTGTTGCGCACGGCCAGGATCTGGTGCGAGCGGCGATGGTTGGTGGCGACCAGCAGCGCCGCCTCGTTCGCCTCGGTGCCGGAGTTGGTGAAGAACACCCGGGCGTCCGGGATGCCGGAGCGCTGGGCGATCTTCTCGGCCAGCTCCACCTGTTGACGGATCAGGTAGAGCGTCGAGGTGTGCGCGATGCCGGTGGCGAGCTGCCGCTCGACGGCCTCCCGGATCTCCGGGATGTCATACCCGATCATGTTGGTCAGCACGCCGCCGAAGAAGTCCAGGTAGCTGCGACCCTGCGCGTCGGTGACCCGGCGGCCCGAGCCGGAGACCAGCTCGAGCGGCTCGGCGTAGTACAACGGCATCCAGGACGGGAGCACGGCCCGGTGCCGGGCCAGCAGGTCGTCGGTCATCGTGGCAACCCTTCAGCGGCGTTCGTGGATACCGCACGCTCCCACCGCCGAACGATGCGAACAACTGTCAGCCTGTAGCGCATGGCCGTCCCGACCTGACAGCACGTCAACGGTTTCCACGGCAAGGGTTGGCCTTGACCCATGATTTCCGCAGCACTCATGGGGAAAAACCACTCGATCCGCAGCCTGGCTGCCCGCCGCTACCCTGGGTCGGTCCACTGTCGCCGAGGAGGCACGCGGTGCGCATCGAAGAGACGATCGCCGAACTGGAGCGCGTCGCCGCGCGCGAGGTGGGCCGGGGCAGCGAGGCGCTGGCCGCGCCCGCGGCGGGTGGACTGCTGGCCGCCGCCCGGTCGCTCGCCGCCGCCGGGGCGCCCGACGCCGCGGTGTTCACCGGGTTCTTCATCCCCGGCGCCGAGCCACCCGCCGCGGAGACCGACGGCCCGCTCGGCGCGGTCCAGATCGCCGCCGCGCTACGCCTGCTCGGTGGCCGGTGCCGGCTCGTCACCGACGAGCCCTGCGCCCCGGTGGTCGAGGCGGCCGTCGCCGCCGCCGCGCCGGGCCTGCCGGTCGACGTCGCGCCGCTGCGGGCATACGAGGAGTGGGCCGCCGCCCTCCGCCCCGAGTACGGCCGGCTGACCCACCTCATCGCCTGCGAACGGGTCGGACCCGGGATGGACGGTCGGCCCCGCAACATGCGCGGCGAGGACATCGGCGCGCACACGGCACCCCTGGAAGAGCTCTACACCTCCGGGTCGGCGTACCGGATCGGCATCGGCGACGGTGGCAACGAACTCGGCATGGGCCGCCTACCGGCGGACCTGATCGGCCGGGTGGTCGCCTCGGGCGAACGGATCCGGTGCGTGGTGGGCGCGGACGCGCTGCTCGTCGGCGGCACGTCCAACTGGGCCGCCGCCGCCCTCGTCGGCGCGCTGTCGCTGCTCCGCCCCGAGGTGCCCGAACTTCGGACGCTGCTGGAGCCCGCCTGGTCGTACGACCTGCTGACCGCGATCGTGCGCGCGGGCGCTGTGGACGGCGTACGCCGCCGCCCCACGCTCAGCGTCGACGGTCTCGACTGGCCCGCGTACGCCGAACCGCTCGCCCGGATCGCCGAGCTGGTCAGGGAAGCCCGGTAGGAGTCTGTGGCTCGGTGGCCGGCCGCAATGCCCTCGGCGCACGGCTCGCCGCCCGCGCGTGCGCAACCTGGCGGGGGCGCAACGGCAGGTGCAGGACGGCGGCGACCACCGCGAAGGCCGCCCACCCGGCGCCCAGCGCCGCAGCCGACGAGACGTCCTGAAGATAGTGGTACGCGGTGAGGAAACCGACCAGCGCGAGGCTGTTGCGGGCGAAGTGCCGACTGAACTCGGCCAACTGCCGGCGGGCCTCGACGGCGACCAGCACCCCCGAGTACGGGAACGTCACCACCATGCCGCGCAGCACCGCGCCGAGCAGTTGGGTGAGGACCGCCCCAACGAAGATCACCACCAGCTTGAGCAACGCCGGCAACCCGTCCGGGCGGGTCTCCGCGACGGCTACCGCCTCCTCGGCGGGAACGCCGCGCGGGCCGGCGCGACGACGGGCGCGACCGCGCAGCCACAGGATGGCCGCCAGCCAGAGCACCAGCGTGACGGCCAGGGCCACCTCGAACGGAATGTCGACGGCCAACAGGCCGGCGCTCAGCGCCACGTAGACGGCGATCCCCGCGACGTCGGCGAGCAGGATCGGCCAACGCCACCGCTGGTGGGTCACCGCCACGGTGACGAAGAAGAGGTTGAGCCCGAGCACGCCGAGCACCTGCGCGCCGTCCACCCGATACTCGGTGGTGACCAGGGCGAGCGTCATCGGCAGCGGCAGGCTGTAGACCAGCGCGCGGAGCCGGACGGAGCGGATCACGCTGACCGCCCAGACCACGGCCGTCACCAGCAGGACCGCGCTCCACGTCATGGCTCACCCGTTCCCGCCCCGGTGGGGGCCGTCAGTCCTGGAAGGTCGCGGCGTTCGCGCAGAGGTCGAACACGCGGGTGAGCCGAGCGACGTCCGTCCGGTTGACCGAGAACTGATTCTCGCCGATCTCGCCGTGCGCGGTCATGTGGGCCTCCCAACAGCTCGACCCGTCCCAGAGTGTCAAGTTCACGTGCAGGTGCGGACTCACCACCCCGAGAGGCAGCAGACCCACCCGCGCCCCGGCCGCGCGCTGCTTCTCCACCAGGGCGGACAGATCGTCGGTCAGCGTGGCGTAGACGAAGACCCGGGTGATCTGGACACCCCGTTGCAGGGCCTCCACGTTGGCCTCCCAGTAGCGCCGGCCGATCTCACTGCGCCACCAGCTCAACTCCCCACTCACCCGGGGCATCACGTTGGTCAACCCGTCGAGCCGACGTACGCAGGCGCGGGTCGCGCCGACCAGATCCTCGTCCTCGTCACCGCGCCGGATGATCCGACCGTCCGCGAGCTGCTCGGCCTCCAACCGGAACTGCTCGTAGCGCCGCTGCGCCTCCACCGCGACCCGGGTGCCCGCGTGCTGCTCGGCCGCCTCCCGCATGGCCCCGGCCAGCTCCGTTGTGGTGCGGACCAGCCAGGGCGGACCGTCCAACAGGGTGCGCAGGTGGAAGCGGCGCTCCGCGCGGGCCAGTGAGTCGACCAGCAGCGAGATGGTGATGCCCATCAGGCCGGCCAACAGCGACTCCACCCCGGAGGCGGCGTTGCTGAGGTCGAGCACGACGCTGAGGGTGATCGACAGCGTGATGCCGACCAACGCCACCGGATCGGTGTGCGCCACCAGCCGGACGAAGCCGGCGGTGGAGCCGCCGCCCTCCCGTAGCCGCTGACGGGCCACGTCACGGGTCATCGAGATCCCCCAATCAGCCGCTCCCGCCAGCGTAGACAGCAACCACAACCATCGGCCCCTCCGCAACGGGCCGGTAGCATCCGGCTGTGCACAGAGCGGACGCGGCGCCGTCGACCGGAACGGACGACGAGCGGATCAGGGCGGAGATCCACACCTGGGTCTGGTCCACCCCGCTCCGCGGCCTCGTCGCCCACTTCGGCGGCACCTGGCCCGACGGCGACCTCACCGACGTGCTCCGCTTCCTCGACGACTTCTCCGCCCGCCACTGGGACTTCCGGGGCGGCCGGGAACGGCCCGACGCCCGGGAGCCCGACCTCGACCCGGCCACCGCGACACTGGTGCTCGATGCCGCCGCCGCGCTCGGGCTGATCCACCCGGTGCCACCGGCCCGGTCGGCGTACGCCCACGTGGTGGTGCTCGGCGGCCTGGCGCACGCCTGCGTACGCCGCGTCGGCTACGCCGCGCACCTGCTCCGCGCCGGCCTGCCGGTGAGCGGCGAGGTCGCCGTCCTGGGCAGCTTCCGGCCCCTGTCGGACTGGGAACGCCGCACGCTCGCCGAGGCGGGCCTGCCGGCCGACGAGACCGAGGTGGACGTGCTGGACACGGCCGTCCGCCGGGTGTTCGAGGTGGCCGCCCCGGCCGAACAGGACGGCGTCGACGCCGGCCACCCGCACCACTCCTGGTCGTCGCGGACCTACCGACCGGACGGACTGCCGCCGATCCGGGTACTGGCCGCGCCGTCCAGCGAACCCGACCAGCGGCGGGCCCACACCGCCGACACCCAGCGGTTCTGGGCCGGCCACGTCCGGCTCGCGCCGGGCGACAAGGTCCTGATGGTCACCGCGCCGATCTACGTGCCGTTCCAGCACTGCGACGCGCTGCGCACACTGGCTGTGCCGTACGGGTGCGCCATCGACACGGTCGGGGTGGACCCGACGCTCGCCGACCTGGCGGTGCTGCCCGAGCAGACGCTCACGCCGGGGCGCTACCTCCAGGAGATCCGCTCGGCGATCCGTTCGATGCGCGCCCTGCACGCCGGGCTTCACCCGCGCTGACGTGGAAGGCCCGGCCCGCCGCTGAGCTGGTCCCAGCGGACGGCATCGGGTGAGCCGGGCTCAGCGGGCGGTGTCGGCGACGGCCTGGGCGAAGACCTCGGAGCGGTGCTCGAAGTTGCGGAACCGGCCGTAGCTGGGCGCGGCCGGGGACAGCAGCACCACCCCGCCGGCCGGGGTCACCTCGCGGGACAGCCGGACCGCGTCCACCAGGTCGTCGACCAGTTCGGTACGCACCTTCGGCAGGCCGGCGAGCACCTCGACGATGCGGGTGCCGCTGTCCGGAATCCCGATCACCGTCAGCTCCCGCTCGGCCAGGTGCTCGGCCAACGGCGTGTAGTCCAGACCCCGGTCGTTGCCTCCGACGATCACCGTCAACGGCCGCCCGTCGTACGCGTCGATGGCGTGCATGGCCGCGTACGGGCTGGTGGCCAGGGTGTCGTCGACGAACGTCAGCCCGGACGGGTCGGTGATCTCGGTGAGCCGGTGAGCCAGCCCCTGGAATTCGGCGACCGCGACGGCGAGGTGGTCCTTACCGGCCACCACGTCCACGCCGAGCGCGTCGAGCACGGCGAGCGCGACACAGAGGTTGCCCTCGTTGTGCCGGCCGACCAGCGGCAGCACCGCACGAGGGAAGAGCGGCTGGTCACCGACGTGGAACCACTGCGTGCCGTCGGCGCCGGTGGCGACGTGGGTGGTGTCGGGGCGACCGGCGCGGACCGCCGGCAGCTCACCCAGCTCCGCGGTGAGCCGGGGGTCGCCACCGTTGACCACTATCGTCTGCGGGTCGTGGGCGAGCAGGTTGAGCTTGTCCCGGTAGTACTCCCGTTCCCCACCGTGCGCGTCCAGGTGCTCGGGGAAGAGCGAGGTGACCACCGCCACCCGGGGCGAGTCGGTGAGGTCGCTGCACTGGTAGCTGGACAGCTCCAACACGTACAGCTCCGCGTCCGGCAGGTCCAGGGTCGGCACCCCGATGTTGCCGCCGAAGACGTTCGGCCGCCCCATCGCGGTGAGCAGGTGACTGATCAGGCTGGAGGTGGTGCTCTTGCCCTTGCTGCCGGTGACCCCGACGGTGCGCGCGGCGTGGTCGGCCATCCACAGCGCGGTGCCCTGGGTCACCAGGATCCCGCGGCGGCGCAGCTCGATCAGCCACGGGTGGGTCTGGGGCACGCCCGGGGAGCGGACCACCACGTCGGCGGCGGCCAGCCGCTCGAAGCCCGCCTCGCCGGTGACCAGCGGCGCCGCCTCGGCCAGGGGGCCGTCCCAGGGCAGCGACAGGAAGTTCGAACTGTCGTCGACGGCGACCAGCTCGGCCGGGCCGTGCGCGGCGATGGCGGTCACAGCGGCCCGGCCCTCCCGACCGGTGCCCCAGACGGCGACGGTACGTCCGCGCAGGTCAGAAAGGCGCACGGGGCTCTCCTCGTGGGTCACGGCGGCGGCAGGGCGGGCCCGGTCCGGACACGGCCGGACGAACCAGGGCCTAGTATGGCGTGTGCCCAACGAGCAGCTCCGGCGGATGGACGCCTTCACCTTCCCGTCCTACTCGATCGACTTCGCCACCGGCGAGGTGTTGTTCGACTACGCCCTGACCGGCCCAGCCGGTGAGCAGCGGTTCACCGAGGTGATCACGCTTCCGCTGCCGGCGGAACCGCCGTCCGACGAGACGGTGGCGACCCTCGACCGGGTGCTGGAGGTGCTGCACCTCGTCGCCGGGGTCAGCTACTACAAGGCCGCCGCGCCGCCCCGACTCGTGCTGCCGGCGCCGCTGGGCGCGGCCACCGTCGACTACGTCACGGCCGTCTACACCAAGGGCCTCGCGGAGTACGCGTACCGCAACCAACTGCCGCACGTGCTCGAGCTGCGCCCGGAGGTGCCGGCCGGCACGCCCGATTCGCCCCGGGTGTACGACGACTCGGACCGTCGCCCGCTCTCGGCGGTCGGCGGCGGTAAGGACTCGATCGTCAGCCTGGAGGCGCTGCGCCGCGCCGAGCTGGACCCGGTGCCGTTCTCGGTCAACCCGAACCACGTGATCGTCGCCGTCAACGAGGCGTCCGGGCTGGTCCCGCTGGCCGCCCGGCGGCGCATCGACCCGGTGTTGTTCGACCTGAACGCGGCCGGCGCGCTGAACGGGCACATCCCGGTCACCGCCATCAACTCCCTGATCGCGGTGGCCACCGCCGTCCTGCACGGGCTGGGCCCGGTGGTGATGTCCAACGAGCGTTCGGCGTCCGACCCGAACCTGGCCTGGAACGGCCACGAGATCAACCACCAGTGGTCCAAGGGTGTCGAGGCGGAGGGGCTGCTGCGGGCGTCGCTGGCCGAGCACGCCGGCCTGACCGACCCGTACTTCTCCCTGCTGCGCTCGCTGTCCGAGCTGCACATCGCCCGGCTGTTCGCCGAGTTCAGCCGGTACGACGACGTGGTGACAAGCTGCAACCAGGCGTTCAAGCTGCGCGACGCCAGTGAGCGCTGGTGCCGTGACTGCCCGAAGTGCCGTTTCGTCTTCCTGGCCATGGCGCCGTTCATGCCGCGGGAGCGGGTGGTGGGCATCTTCGGGGGTGACCTGCTGGCCGACGAGTCGCAGATCCCCGGCTACCGCGAGTTGCTGGGTGTGGATGGGCACAAGCCGTTCGAGTGTGTGGGCGAGGTCGAGGAGTCGGTGGTGGCGCTCGGCCTGCTCGCCGAGCAGGACCAGTGGCGCGACGCCCCGGTGATCCAGGCCCTGGTCGACGCCGTCCCGGAGACGGCCTGGTCCGCAGTGGCCAACTCGGACGTCTTCACTCCCGGCGGCCCCAACCACATCCCACCCACCTACGCAAAAGCCCTAAATTCCCTCACCTGACTGGGCAGTGGACCCGCTTTCCCCGCCCCGCCCCGCCCCGCCCCGCCCCGCCCCGCCCCGCCCCGGGGAGTGTGCCCCCGCTCCTTTGGAGCTGATGTCGTAAACGAATCAGGGCACGGTTGACCGACCCGACCCGAGCCGACCCGGGCCCAGCCGACCCGGGCCCAGCCGACCCGAGCCCAGCCAACCCGAGCCCAGCCGACCCGAGCCCAGCCGACCCGAGCCCAGCCGACCCGAGCCCAGCCGAGCCGAGCGATTCGTTCACGACATCAGCTCGATAGCGTGCCAGCCCTCCATGCCCACCCCCACGCCAGGCCGCCCCGCCCCGGCCCCCGTCGATCATGGCGTTGTGGTGGGCGCAATAGACGTTTTCGCGACTTCTGTCCCCCACCACAAGTCCTTGATCGACGCGGGCGGGATCCCTACGCGGGCGGACCGTACGCGGGCGGGACCGAGGACGGGCGGGGCGGGCGGGGGCGGGGTTAGGGGGTGCGGACTGCTTCCAGGGCCAGTAGGGCTACGTGTAGGGAGAGGCTGGCCTCTACCGAGTCCAGGTCCACGTCGAGGATGCGGGCGATCCGGGCCAGGCGTTCGTAGAAGGCCGGCCGGGACAGGTGGGCGGCGGCGGCACCGGCGGACTTGTTGCGCCCCTGCTCCAGATAGGCGCGCAGGGTGTCCAGCAGCCGTTCGCGGGGGTGCCGGGCGTCGTACTCCAGCAGCGCGCCGAGTTCGCGCTCAACGAACGTCTGGAGGCGGGGCTCGTCGCGCAGCAGGTGCAGCAGCCCGGCCAGACCGACGTGCGGCAGCCGGAAGATCGGCAGGTCACGCCGGTCCCGCCGGGCCGCCTCGGCGATCTGCCGCGCCTCGACCAGCGACCGTCGGGCCTCCCGCAGGGTGCCCACCCCGGAGCCGGCGGCCACGATCACGGCACCCGGGCCAGCGCCCCGGAACGGGTCGACACCGACCCCCGACCGAGTGGCCTCGACACCGAACGCCGCGCGGGACGCGTCTACGCCGAAGCCCGTACGGGCCGGATCGGCGCCGACCGCCACACGGGAAGCCTCGGATGCGGGACGGGACACGTCGACGCCGGAGGCGGCCCGCACCGGTTCGACACCGGGTGCCGGCCGGCCGGTGCCGGCGTCGAGGCGTACCCGACGAAGGGCGCTGGCGAACGCGGACAGCGCGCGGTCCTCGGCGGCCGGGTCCGACAGGGCCAGCAGCGCGCCCACCGAATGGTCGTCGACGGCGCTGGTCAGCGCGGTCAGCTTCGCCTCCCGCAGGGCCTGGCCGACCGCCTCGGAGAGATCGCGTAGCCGGGCCTGGCCGGCCTCGGGGCCGATTTCCCCGGCGGGGTCGTCGGCGCGGTGCCGGACCATCACCCCGACCAGGTGCCGCCGGTCGAGCACCACGCCGAGCGCCTTGGCCCGCAGCCCCACCTCGTCCACCGGGCGGGAGTGGTCGAGCAGCGCGGTGAGCAGGGTGCGGTGGATCTGCCGTTCCAGGCCCTCGGCGTCACGGCGGATCAGCCGGCCCAACGCGAGGGTGGACGCGGCCCGCTCGATCAGGATGGTGAGCCGGGTGGGCGGGCCCGCTGTCGGTTCGACGGACTGGGCGCTGGGCACGTCGCCGCTGGCCGGCCAGCGCAGCAACAACCGACCCCAGTCCTGCCCCCGGGCGCCGACGGTGGTCACCAGCCAGCCGCTGTCCGGGTCGTACGCGGTCCGCCCGGCCGGGCGGATCCGCCGGGAGTGCTGCTCCCAGCCGTCCAGCAGCAGCTCGGCGCTCTCCCCCGCCGGGTCGTACCCGAGCACCTGCCGGGACAGGTTCTCCAGCACCACCGGGCAACCGGACAGCTCGGCGGCCTGCCGGATCACCTCGGCGGCGTCGGCGCCCTCGACGGACAGGTCGTTGAACCGCTGGTGGATCTCCTCGGTGGCGCGCAGCTCGGTGAGCTGCGCGTCGACGATCAGCGCGTGCACCGCCTCGGTGATCCGGACGAACGGGGTGGCCCGACGCAGCTCCACCAGGGGCAGCCCACGCCGCTCGGCGGCGGCGGCCATCACCCGGGGTACACCGCTGACGTACCGGCGGCCCAGCTCGACGACGAGCCCGGAGACCCCGACGTCGGCGAGATCACCGATGAACGCGCGTAGCCCGGCGTCGTCCCCGGGCAGACCGATGCCGGTGGTGAGCACCAGTTCGCCACCGCCGAGCAGGGTGGCGATGTCCGGCACCTCGGCGACGTGCACCCAGCGGACGGGTCGGTCCAGCCCCTCGTCACCGGCGACCACGCGGGGCGCGCCGTGGCGGACCGGGTCCAGGGCGAGGACCTCACGGACGGTAGGGAACACGGCCGACACGCTACCGTCCGTGACGCCGGAACTCGACTTGCCACCGGCGCGAGGGGTCAGTCGACGCCGAACTCCATCGCGGCGCGGTCGAGCATCTCGTCCTCCGGCGAGGCGACGCCACGGGACGCGATGGCTTCCGCGCCGCCCTCGGGCATCGCGCCGATCAACCCGGTGGAGGCGGCCTGCGCGGCCCCGATCATCCGCTGCGGGTTGCCGCCGCCGACCAGGCCGAGGGAGGCGTACTGCTCCAGCTTCGACCGCGAGTCGGCGATGTCCAGGTTGCGCATGGTGAGCTGGCCGATCCGGTCCGACGGGCCGAAGGCCGAGTCCTCGGTGCGTTCCATGGACAGCTTGTCCGGGTGGTAGCTGAACGACGGGCCGGTGGTGTCCAGGATCGAGTAGTCCTCGCCCCGGCGCAGCCGCAACGTCACCTCGCCGGTGACCGCCGTGCCGACCCACCGCTGCAACGACTCGCGCAGCATGAGCGCCTGCGGGTCCAGCCAGCGGCCCTCGTACATCAGCCGACCGAGGCGGCGACCCTCGTTGTGGTAGTTCGCCAGGGTGTCCTCGTTGTGGATGGCGTTGACCAGCCGCTCGTACGCGTAGTGCAGCAGCGCCATCCCGGGCGCCTCGTAGATGCCGCGGCTCTTGGCCTCGATGATCCGGTTCTCGATCTGGTCCGACATGCCCAGGCCGTGCCGGCCGCCGATGGCGTTGGCCTCCAGCACCAGGTCGACGGCGCTGCCGAACTCCTTGCCGTTGATCGTGACCGGGCGGCCCTGGTCGAAGCCGATGGTGACGTCCTCGGTCGGGATCTCCACCGACGGGTCCCAGAACCGGACGCCCATGATCGGGTTGACAGTCTCGATGCCGGTGTCGAGGTGCTCCAGGGTCTTCGCCTCGTGCGTGGCGCCCCAGATGTTGGCGTCGGTCGAGTACGCCTTCTCGGTGCTGTCCCGGTAGGGCAGGCCGCGTTCGAGCAGCCACTCGGACATCTCCTTGCGCCCACCCAGCTCGGTGACGAAGGCGGTGTCGAGCCACGGCTTGTAGATGCGCAGCATCGGGTTGGCCAGCAGGCCGTACCGGTAGAACCGCTCGATGTCGTTGCCCTTGAAGGTCGAGCCGTCGCCCCAGATCTGGACGTCGTCGGCGACCATCGCCCGCACCAGCAGGGTGCCGGTCACCGCGCGGCCCAGCGGGGTGGTGTTGAAGTACGCCCGCCCGCCGGTGCGGATGTGGAAGGCGCCGCAGGTCAACGCGGCCAGGCCCTCCTCGACCAGGGCGGCGCGGCAGTCGACCAGGCGGGCGACCTCGGCGCCGTAGCTGAGCGCACGGCCGGGCACCGAGGCGATGTCGGGCTCGTCGTACTGGCCGATGTCGGCGGTGTAGGCGCAGGGAATGGCGCCCTTGTCGC
The DNA here is from genome assembly GCF_036136635.1 of Micromonospora sp. NBC_00330. NCBI lineage: Bacteria > Bacillati > Actinomycetota > Actinomycetes > Micromonosporales > Micromonosporaceae > Micromonospora > Micromonospora sp. NBC_00330. The sequence goes on along the minus strand of NZ_CP108012.1, from coordinate 785,198 downwards.
GCATCCACGCGACCGCGACCGAGGTGTCGAGGCCGCCGGAGAAGGCGATGCCGACACGTTCGCCGGTGGGCAGGGAGGTGAGAACCTTGGACACGGGGAAAATTATGCAATAGAACGCATGGCCATGCAAGCCGATGCGGTCTACTCGCCGCCGAACGGCGGATCCTCGCGGCCCAGCTCCCAGAACGCCACCGCCGCCGCGGCGGCCACGTTCAACGAATCCACGCCGCGCCGCATCGGAAGGACCACCCGCACGTCGCTGGCGGCCTGGGCCGCCGCGGTGAGCCCGGGCCCCTCGGCGCCGAGCAGCAGCGCCGCCCGCTCGCGCTGCGCCGGGGTCAACCGCTGGATCGGTACGGCGTCCGGCGCGGGCGTCATGGCGAGCACGGTGAAGCCGGCCTCCCGTACCTGGTCCAGGCCCTCGGGCCAGCGGTCGAGCTTGGCGTACGGCATCGCGAAGACCTCACCCATGCTGACCCGGACACTGCGTCGGTACAGCGGGTCGGCGCAGGACGGCGACAGCAGCACCGCGTCGATGCCGAGCGCTGCGGCACCCCGGAAGACCGCCCCGAGGTTGGTGTGGTTGTTCACGTCCTCCAGGAGCACGATCCGGCGCGCGGCGGCGAGCACCTCGGCCGCCGTCGGCAGCGGCCGGCGGTGGAACGACGCCAGCACCCCTCGGTGTACGTGGAAGCCGGTGGCCCGTTGCAGCACGTCCTGTGTCGCGGCGTACACCGGCGCATCGCCGGTGTCCAGGTCGGCGAGCTGGTCGACCCGCTTGGCGTCGACCAGGTACGACCGGGCCGGGTAGCCCGCGCGCAACGCCCGGCGCAGCACCAGCTCCCCCTCGGCGATGAACAGGCCGTGCGGTGGTTCCCAGCGGGTGCGCAGCTCGACGTCGGTGAGCGCCCGGTAGTCGGCGATCCGGTCGTCGTCGGGGTCGGTGATCTGGTGGACGGGCACCCGACGATTCTGCCGGACGCGGAGCAGCGCGCTTCGACGCCCGTCGGGCGGGGCGTTTTGTCCGAAGAAGAAGGGGAATGACCGGCGGGCATGGACGCGACGGGAAGGACCAGCCAGGTGAGCGCAGACGACACCACGCCGGGCGAAGCGGGCACCCTGCCCCGCCGTCCGACAGTCGCCGACCACATCGTGTCGCGACTGTTCAGCTGGGGCGTACACCGCTACTTCGGCTATCCCGGCGACGGCATCAACGGCCTCACCTCCGCGCTGCAACGCACCAACGGCCGCGCCCAGTTCATCCAGGTCCGCCACGAGGAGACCGCCGGCTTCGCCGCCTCCGCGCACGTCAAGTACGGCGGCGGGCCGCTGGGCTGCGCGATGGTCACCAGCGGACCGGGCGCCATCCACCTGCTCAACGGCCTGTACGACGCCAAGCTCGACCACCAACCGGTGATCGCCCTGGTCGGGCACACGGCGACCACCGCCGAGGGCGGCGGCTACTACCAGGAGGTCGACCTGCTCGCCCTCTACAAGGACGTGGCAGCGGCGTTCCTGGCCCAGCTCGACCACCCGACGCAGGTACGCCACCTGGTCGACCGGGCGTGCCGGACGGCGCTGGCCCGGCGCACCGTCACCGCCCTGATCCTGCCCCTGGACCTGCAGGACGAGCCGGCCGTACCGAACCCGCCGCACGCCCACGGCTACTACCACACCAGCAACGCGCCGAGCAGCACGCCGACAGTGCCTCCGGAGGCGGACGTACGCCGGGCGGCCGAGGTGCTGCGCGGCGGGCAGCGGGTGGCCATGCTTGTCGGCCAGGGCGCCCTCGGCGCGCGCGACGAGGTCCGCGAGATCGCCGACCGGCTCGGGGCCGGCGTGGCCACCGCACTGCTCGGCTTCACCGCCGTCGACCACCGCGAACCGTGGGTGACCGGCGCGATCGGGCTGCTCGGCACCCGACCGAGCTGGCAGCTGATGAGCGGCTGCGACCGGCTGCTGATCGTCGGCAGCAACATGCCGTACTCGGAGTTCTACCCGCCGCCCGGCCAGGCCCGCGCGGTGCAGATCGACCTGGACGGCACCCAACTCGGGCTGCGCTACCCGACCGAGGTGAACCTGACCGGCGACGCCCGCCCCACGCTGCGGGCGTTGCTGAACGAGCTGGGCCCCGGCCCCGGGCCGACCGCCTGGCGGGCGGAGGTCGCCGAGGCCACCTCGGCGTGGCGCCGGGTGCAACACGACCTGGCCGAGCAGGCCGCCGACCCGGTCAACCCGCAGTTGCTCTTCCACACCCTGAACGAGCGGCTGCCCGACGACGTGCTGCTCGCTGTCGACTGCGGCACCACCACCGCCTGGTACGCCCGACACATCCAGGTACGCCCGAGCATGCTGGCCAGCCTCTCCGGCACCCTGCTGTCCATGGGCGGCGCCATGCCGTACGCGCTGAGCGCCAAGTTCGCCCACCCGGACCGGCCGCTGGTGGCGCTGATCGGCGACGGCGCCATGCAGATGAACGGCGTCAACGAGCTGATCACCGTGGCGAAGTACTGGCGCAGCTGGGCCGACCCGCGCTTCGTGGTGCTGGTGCTCAACAACCGGGATCTGGCGTTCGTCAGTTGGGAACAGCGCTCCACCGAGGGGACGCCGATGTTCCCGGACAGCCAGCAGTTGCCGGACATCGCCTACCACCAGTGGGCGGAGGTGCTCGGGCTGCACGGCGAGTTGATCGACTCACCGGATCAGGTGCGCGACGTCTGGGACCGAGCGCTCACCGCCGACCGACCGGTCGTGATCAACGCCCTGGTCGACCCGGCGGAGCTGATGCTGCCACCGCACTTCACCGTCGAGCAGGCCCGCAAAACCGCCGCGGCGGTGCTGCGCGGCGACACCGACTGGGCCGGAATCATCCGCCGCGGCCTGCCGGCCACCCTGGCCAGCTACCGCCCCCGCCGCCGAGACCGCTGAGACCGTCAGCCTCGGCGGTCCAACCAGCGTTGGAGGGCTGAGCGGGGGTCGTCGGTGGTGGGGTCCTGCCGGCGTTCCGGGACCGCTGGACGCTCCACCGGGCGGTGCGGGTCGCCGGCCAGCTCGTGGCTCGGTGCGGCGAACGTCTTCTCCGGCTGACCCTTCAGGGCGGTGGCGATGACCCGGGCGACCGCGTCGATCACCTTCGTCTGCACCGCCGAGCCCACCGAGTCGGCCGGGTCGTCCGGGTTGGCGGCGATACCGGCCACCGCGACCTGCGGGGTGAAGCCGACGAACGTCTCGGTGGAGTTCTCCTCCGAGCTACCCGTCTTACCAGCCACCGGTCGGCCGTCGAGGATGTCGTTCACACCGGTGGCGGTGCCGCCGTTGCACTGCCCGAACGCCGACTGCTGACCCACCGGGCAGCGCGCCGCGTCCGTTGCGGCACGGGCGACGTCGGCGTCGAGCACCCGCTTGCAGGAGGGCTGCCCCACCGGCACCTTCGTGCCGTCCGCGGCGGTCACCGAGACCACCGGCACCGGCGTGCAGTAGGTGCCCTCGGCGGCCACAGTGGCGTACGCGTTGGCCAGGTCCAGCGGGGTCGTGGCCGCCACGCCGAGAGTGAACGAACCCCAGTTCGCGGCGTTGTTCTTGGCGAAGGCGGCGTCCGAGTCGGCGCGGAACGTGATGCCGAGCCGCTGCGCCATCTGGACCACCTTGTCCTGGCCGACCTGCTCGGCCAGCCAGACGAAGTAGGTGTTCACCGAGCGGCCGAAGCCGTCCCACATCATCCGGTACCCGTCCATCCAGTCCGGGTTGGCGTTCGCCGGGCACCAGTGGCCGTCACAGCTGCCCGGCCCCTCGGCGGCGTACCGGGTGGGCAGCTTGGCGGGCGCGTCGAAACCGGTGGAGAGGGTACGGCCCGACTCCAGCGCGGCGAGCATCGTGAACAGCTTGAACGTGGAACCCGCCTGGTACCCGTCGACGCTGGCTCCACCGGAGATCAACGGGTTGACGGTGTTCGGGTAGTTCGCCTGCCCGGCCGGGTTGTCGGCGAGGCTGTAGTGCCGGTTGACAGCCATCGCCAACACCCGCCCGGTGCCCGGCTGGACCGCCGCGATCGGCAGGGCGCGCTTGTTGTCGTAGGAGTAGACCTTGGTGGCCTGCTGCTGCGCGGTGGCCTGGATCTTCGGGTCCAGCGAGGTGACCACCGTGTAGCCGCCCGAACGCAGTGCCTGCTCGCGCTCCGCGACGGTCGCCCCGAAGGCCGGCTGGGTCAGCCACCACTGGCGCAGGTAGTCGCAGAAGAAGCCCCAGTCGTCGTGACCCTGGGAGACGGCGGTGCAGCCGTTGGGTTGGGCAGTGGCGTGCAGGGCCAGCGGCTCGGCCTTGGCCTGGGCGGCCTGCGCGGCGGTGATCGCGTTGGTGGCGACCATCGAGTCCAGCACGTACGACCGGCGGGTCAGCGCCTCGTCCTTGTCGCCGCTGATCGGGCTGTACGCGTCCGGGGACTGCACCAGACCGGCCAGCAGTGCCGACTCGGCGAGGGTCAACTGCGCTGGAGGCTTGCCGAAGTACCGCTGGCTGGCCGCCGCGATCCCGTACGCGCCGGAGCCGAAGTAGGCGATGTTCAGGTACCGGTCGAGGATCTCGTCCTTGCCGAGGCTCTTGTCCAGCGCGCTCGCGTACCGGATCTCCTGGATCTTGCGCCCGACGGTGGGGTCGGTGGCGGCGGCGCGCTCCTCGGCGGTGCGGGTGGGGTCGGTCTTGAGCACGTTACGGACGTACTGCATGGTCAGCGTCGAGCCGCCCTGCTCGGTGCCGCCACCCTTGACGTTCGCCACCAGCGCCCGGGCCAGGCCGCGCAGGTCCGCGCCACCGTGGTCGTAGAAGCGCCGGTCCTCTGCCGCCACGATCGCCTGCCGCATGACCGGGGCGATCTCCGACAGGGGGACGTCGGTGCGGTTCACGTCGTAGAACGTGGTGATCAGCGTCTTGCCGTCGTTGGCGTAGAGGTACGAACGCTGCGGCGTGGCCGGGGTCTTCAGCGCGGCCGGCAACGCGGCGTACGACCCGAGCGCGGAGCGGGCGGTGAGCCCGAGCAGCAGGTTGCCCGGCAGCGCGGCGACTGCCAGGACGAGCCCGGCCAACACGCCGGCGAGCAGCACGGTGAACAGCCGCGACAGCGGCGAGCGGGGGGCGGCCATGCTCCCCAGGATTGCCATGAAAGCCGCCAACCGACCACCCTCACCCCGCGATTGTCAGCAACTTCACGCCCACCCACCAGCCAACTCCCACCCCCACCCCCCCCCCCCCCCCCCCCCGCGCCTCCCCCGCCCCCGCCCCGCACCGCCCTGCCCCGCCCCGCCCCGCCCCGCCCCGCCCCGATGATCATGGGGTTAGCGGGAGGTTTGATCACGAGATCGCCCGTCAACCTCATGATCACCGGAGCTGGGCGAGGGGTGGGTGGGGGTAGGTGGGTGGGAGGGGGTGGGTTAGGGGTTGGGGGTGCTTAGGCTGGCGGTGGCGGCGTCTCTGGCGGTTTCGCGGGGCATCAGGCGACCGGAGCGGTAGCCGATGCCGATGCCGGCGATCAGCACGAAGATCGCGCCGAAGGTCTGCAACGAGCCGATCAGGGCACCGCCGAGGCCGAGCAGCGGCGCGGCGATGATCAGCATGACGCCGTCGCCGAGGCTGAAGGTGCCCGAGCGGGCCACCGCCCACCCGGTCAGGAACCAGCCCACGCTGTAGAACGTCGCGCCGAGCAGGACCAGCGACCGCGCGGTGGCTCCGAAGACCGGCGTCTGCTCCTCGAACCCGGCGAACGGCAGCATCAGCACGGTGCCGGCGATGCTGACCAGCAGCCCGGCGGCGGCCACCCGGCGGCTGCGGGTCGCGGCCAGCAGCCCGGTGAGGGCCAGCAGCGCGAGCAGGCCGAGCCAGACCGCTGCCACCCAACCGATCAGGTACACCGCCCGGCCGTCGGCCGGATAGGGGTCGTTGCCCACCCCTCCGTCGCTGGCCATCGCCACCGCCCCGTAGAGGATGGCGTACGCGGGCAGCAGCCAGACCGCCGCCCGTGCGAACCGACGTACCGAGAAGGCCCAACTGGCGTTCGTGGCGGGGGCGCCCGGGGTCGGCTCGCCGACGAAGGGCAGTACGCCGAACCCGCCACCGCTGCGCCGGGAGCCCAGCGGGGCGACCGGGTCGTGTGCGCCGGGCACCGGGGCCGAGGACCACATCCGATTCGCCGGATCCTTCATGCGTCACCCACCTCGCTCGTTGTCGAGCGGTGCACCGACGCGCCGGGGCGCCCCGATTGCCTGGTCACCACCCGTCCTAGGACCGATCGTGGCAGGCGTCGGAGCGCCCCATGAGTCTTTCTCGTATTTAGCCGACCGGGCGGCCGGCGTACGGAATCAGCCGCGCTCGCGCTGGTCGGCCGGGTCCTCGGTCAGGCTGGCCGCAGACACCGGCTCCGGCGCGGGCAGCCCCTGCGGCTTGTTGCCGCCGGTGGCCTGCGCCTCGGCGACGCGTACCTCGTCGTGGATCTGCTGGGCGGCGTCGGCCGCGGCCTGCGCCGCCTCCGCGGCCTCGCGCTCGACCTGGCTCGCGTGTTCGGCGGCCTCCGGCGCGGGAAGGTCCCCCACCATCTGGCTGAGCCCACCGAGCGCGCCACCCATCCCCTCCAGAGCCTTGGTCAGCTCGGCCGGGATGATCCAGACCTTGTTGGCGCTGCCCTGGGCGATCTGCGGCAGAGCCTGCAGGTACTGGTAGGCGAGCACCTTCTGGCTCGGGTTGGCCTGGTGGATCGCGTCGAAGACCGTACGGATGGCCTTCGCCTGACCCTCGGCCTGCAGGATCCGGGCCTGCCGGTCACCGTCGGCCCGCAGCACCGCCGACTGCTTGTCGCCCTCGGCGGTGAGGATCACCGACTGCTTGTGCCCCTCGGCGGTCAGGATCGCCGCGCGGCGGTCCCGCTCGGCGCGCATCTGCTTCTCCATCGAGTCGCGGATGCTGGCCGGCGGCTCGATCGCCTTGATCTCGACCCGGGTCACCTTGATGCCCCAGCGGCCGGTGGTCTCGTCCAGCACACCCGAGAGGTGTCGGTTGATCTCGTCCCGGCTGGTCAGCGCCCGCTCCAGGTCGAGCGAGCCGATCACGTTACGCAAGGTGGTGACGGTCAGCTGCTCGATGGCCTGGAGGAAACTGGAGATCTCGTAGGTCGCCCGGACCGAGTCGACCACCTTGAAGTAGAGGACCGTGTCGATCGAGACCACCAGGTTGTCCGAGGTGATCACCGGCTGCGGCGGGAAGCTGACCACCTGCTCCCGCATGTCGACCTTGGTACGGACCGCGTCGATGAACGGCACCAGCAGGTTGAGGCCAGGGCTGAGGGTGCGCTTGTACTTGCCGAGCCGTTCCACCACGTCCTGGCGTTGCTGCGGCACGATCCGCACCGCCTTGGCCAGCGTTATCACGGCGATCAACGCCACCGCGATCACCACCACCCCGATTAAGGTCATCCCGTTCACCCTCTCGATTCCGGCAGCTCGCCGGCGGAAGAAACATCGTCCTGCCACACCAGGGCGGTCGCGCCCCGGACCTTTATCACCCGAACCCGTTGACCGGGGTCGTAAGTCTGCGTCGTGTCGTACGACCGGGCGCTCCACAACTCGCCGTCGATCTTGACGAGACCCTGCTCGGCGTCCACCCGTTCCAGCACCAGCGCCGTGGAGCCCTCGATCGCCTCCACGCCGAACGGCTGCTCGCCGCTCTCCAGCGCGGAGCGGCTGTGCCGCCGGATGACCGGTCGGACCACCACCAGGCTCAACGCCGACACCACAGCGAAGACCAGCGCCTGGACGGCTACCGGCGCGCCCAGGGCGGCCGCACCGGCGGCGGCGAACGCACCGGCCCCGAACATGATCAGAAATAGCGTCGTCGTGAAAATCTCGGCGACGGCCAGCAGCACACCCAAAACGATCCACACCACGGCGTCCACCACCCAATCGTGACACGCAAATGCACGCGCAGCCTCCCCGCGAAGATCAGTAGGCTCGGCGAGGCCCCTTCCGGCCCGTCAGAAACACCACGAATCGACGGCCCGACCCGAGGAGATCCCGTTGACGCTGCTACCCGAGACCGCCCGACAGATCGACACCCGGGTCGCCCAGGCGCAGGCCGACGGTCACACCCCGTCGCTGGTGCTGGGCGTGGTCCGCGACGGCACGCTGGCGCACGTGGCAGCCGCCGGCGAAAACCCCCGCCCGGATGTCGACCTGCAGTACAGGGTGGGCTCGATCAGCAAGACGATGACCGCCACCCTGATCATGCAGGTGCGCGACGCCGGCCGACTGGCCCTGGACGACCGGCTGGAGCAGCACCTGCCGGGCACCGGTGTGGGTGCGCTCACGGTGCGCCAACTGCTCGGCCATGCCAGCGGCATCCAACGCGAACCCGCTGGCGACTGGTGGGAGCGGGCGGCGGGCGTCGACCTCACCACACTGCTCGCCGACGTCGACGCCGACAAGATCGCTTACCCGCCGCACCGCGCGTACCACTACTCCAACCTGGCGTACGGACTGCTCGGCGGGTTGCTCGAACGGCTCACCGGGGCACGGTGGGCCGACCTGCTCGACGAACGGATCCTCAGCCCGCTGGGTCTGCGCCGCACCACCTACGCGGCCACCGAGCCGTACGCCCGCGGCTACGTCGTCCACCCCTGGCACGGCACGCTGCGCGAGGAACCCCGCACCGACACCGGCGCCATGGCCCCCGCCGGGCAGCTCTGGTCGACGATCGAGGACCTGGGCCGCTGGGCCGCGTTCCTGGCCGACCCCGACCCGTCGGTGCTGGCCGCCGAGACGCTGACCGAGATGTGTGCCCCCGTGGTGATCAGCGACCTCGACTCCTGGACCGGCGGGCACGGCCTGGGGCTGGAGCTCTACCGCGACGGCGAGCGCGTGTACGTCGGGCACGGCGGCTCGATGCCCGGGTACGTGGCCGCCCTCCTGGTGCACCGGCCCACCCGCACCGCGGTGGTCGGCTTCGCCAACTCGTACGGCTTCCCGATCACCGGGCTCGGCCGCCAACTGTTGACCACGGTGCTGGACGCCGAGCCGGCATTCGCGCAGCCGTGGCGGCCGGCCACCGCCGCGCCGGGCGCCGAGTTGGCCGAGCTGACCGGCCGCTGGTGGTGGATGGGCACGTCGCTGGACCTGAGCTGGGACGCGGGTGACCTGGTGGCCCACGTACGCGGTGAGAGGGTGAGCCGGTTCACCGCCGAGGGGACGGACCGCTGGCGGGGCCGCTCCGGCCCGGAGAACGGCGAGATCCTGTCGGTGCTGCGCGACGACAGCGGACGGGCGCGGGCGGTCGACATCGCCACGTTCGTCTTCACGCGCAGCCCGGACGAGGTTCCCTGACCCACCGCTGGGCGGACCGGAGGACCAGGTAATCAGGCCGGCTCGGTGACGAAGTCGATGAGGCGTTCCATGGAGTTGATCAGAGGGGTCTCCACGTCGGCGAAACTGTTCACCCGGGACAGGATGTGCCGCCACATGTCGGCCGGCTCGGCCACCCCGAGAGCCGCGCAGACCCCCTCCTTCCACGGCCGCCCCGGCGGCACCACCGGCCAGGCCGCGATGCCCAGCGCGGCCGGCTTGACCGCCTGCCACACGTCCACGTACGGGTGCCCGGTCACCAGCACGTGCGGCGAGTTCACCCGGGCGACGATCCGGCTCTCCTTGCTGCCCGGCACCAGGTGGTCGACGAGCACGCCGAGTCGTCGGGTCGGGCCGGGGCCGAAGTCGCGTACCTCGGCGTCGAGGGCGTCGATGCCGTCCAACGGCTCGACGACCACGCCCTCGATCCGTAGGTCGTCGCCCCAGATCCGCTCGACCAGCGCGGCGTCGTGGATGCCCTCCACCCAGATGCGGCTGGCCTTCGCCACCTGAGCCCGGACGTTGTCCACGGCGACCGAACCGGACGCGGTCCGCCGACGGGCCGCCGGCACCGCGGCGCGGGTCGGTCGACGCAACGTCACCGGGCTGCCGTCGAGCAGGAACGCCGCCGGCAGCAGCGGGAAGTTCCGCCGTTTACCGTGCCGGTCCTCCAACACCACAGCGCCGGCCTCGAATCCCACCACCGCTCCGCAGAACCCGGAGTCGGCATCCTCGACCACGAGATCCGGTTCGGCGTCCACCTCGGGGGTGACCTTGCGCCGTCGCCAGTCGCCCGCCAACACGTCCTCGCCGTATCGCCCCGCCATGTCGATCACGCTAAACCCAGCCCGCGCCCACCCCGGCCCCCGACACACCGCTCGGCCCTCTGACCGCCGACCACGGAGGGCGGGGATTGGGGCGAACAGGGCAGTTGGGGGCAGGCCGGGCGACCGGAGCGGCAGCCGAGACAGGGCCGGTCGTGACCACGTACCCTTTCGGCATGTCCACCCCCGCAACGGGCGCGGTCACACTCGCGCCGCGCCGGTCCAGCCGGTTCGTTGCCTGGGTGCGCGCGTGGCGCGCCGGGTTGGTGCCCTACGACGAGGTCGCCGACGCCATCGCCGGCGACGAGGAACATCTCGTTGCGGACGCCCCGGGCACCTGGACCGACGTCCCGCTGGGTGCCGCGCTGCCCACCCTGGCCAAGCTCTCCCCGGACGAGATCCGCCTGGTGCTGCCCGCGCCGGGCGACCCGAGGGGTTTGCCCGGCCCCGGCGACTTCGCCGGTGCGGCGCTGGTCACGGGTGAGGCGGTGGTCGCCGGCGGGCTCGGGTTGATCCCCCAGGTGCGGCTGCACACCTCCGGCTCCGGGGACTGTTTCGAGACGGTGCTCTGGCGGGTCTACCCGCTGCCGGCCAACGCCGCCGCCGCGTCACTCTCGTTGCCCGGCGCCGCCGAGGCGGAGGCCGAGTTGGCCGCCGCGCTGGCCGAGACGACCGCCGTGCTGACCCGCCTCGACGTCGCCCAGTGGCGGCCCGAGCTGGCCGGTGCGCTGGCCGCGCTCCGCCGCCCGGACGGCACCACCGACCTCCCACCGGGCTTCGACCCGCGGGCCCGCCGGCTCTTCGCCCGGGCCGCGGTGCTCGACCGGGTGCTGGCGTTGGCCGGGCACGCCGCCCCGGGCGGTGCGATCAACAACTACGAGGCGCAGCAACGGGACGCGGCACTTCGCCCCCTGACCGCTGCCTGCCGGCAGGCGCTGGTGGCCGCCTGCAACGCCCCCCTGCGCCCCTGACCGGACCCGCGCCCCAGCACCGCCAGGAGCATCAGATCTCGTCGAGCAGGTCCGCTACCGAGTTGATGATCCGCGACGGACGGTACGGGTAGCGCTCGGCCTCGGTGCGGCTGCTGATCCCGGTGAGCACCAGGATCGTCTCCAGCCCAGCCTCCAGGCCGCACAGGATGTCCGTGTCCATCCGGTCACCGATCATCGCGGTGCTCTCCGAGTGCGCGTTGATGGTGTTCAGCGCCGAGCGCATCATCATCGGGTTGGGCTTGCCGACGAAGTACGGCTCGACCCCTGTCGCCTTGGAGATCATGGCGGCGACCGAGCCGGCGGCGGGTAGCGCGCCCTCCACGGACGGGCCGGTCACGTCGGGGTTGGTGCAGATGAACCGGGCGCCGTCGTTGATCAGGCGGACGGCCTTGGTGATCGCCTCGAAGCTGTAGGTGCGGGTCTCGCCGAGCACCACGTAGTCGGGGGCGAAGTCGGTCAGCACGTAGCCGACGGCGTGCAGCGCCGTGGTCAGCCCGGCCTCACCGATGACGTACGCGGTGCCGCCCGGCCGCTGGTCGGCGAGGAACTGGCCGGTGGCCAGGGCGGAAGACCAGATCGACTCCTCCGGCACGTCCAGGCCCATCCGGCTGAGCCGTGCCGTCAGGTCCCGCGGGGTGTAGATCGAGTTGTTGGTCAGCACCAGGAACGGCTTGCCGGAGGCGCGCATCCGGTTGATGAACTCCGGCGCGCCGGGCACCGGCTGGCCCTCGTGCACCAGCACGCCGTCCATGTCGGTCAGCCAACTCTGCACGGGCTTACGGTCATGCATGATGATCCTCAGAGGTCAGGGGCGACGGGTCGGCACGCAACAGACGGTGGGGCAGGTGTCCCACATGGGCAGCTCGCCCAGGCGGCGGCGCAGCTGCGCGCCGTCCGGGTCGGTCCGCTCGGTGACCAGCTCACGCACCATTGTCACGAAACGTGGGTCGGTGCCCGGCGTGCCGGCCCGGACGAAGTCCAGGCCGAGCTGCTTCGCCGTCTCCAGCGCTTCGGTGTCCAGGTCCCACACGACCTCCAGGTGATCGGAGACGAACCCGATCGGGCTGACCACCACACCGGTGGTGCCGCCCTGCGCGAGGGCGGCCAGGTGGTCGTTGATATCCGGTTCCAGCCACGGCACCTGCGGCGGGCCGGAGCGGCTCTGCCAGACCAGGTCGTACCCAAGGTCGGGTGCGGCGGCAGCGGCGACGAGCCGGGCGGTCTCGTGCAGCTGCGCCTCGTACCGGCCGCCGTGCGGGCCGGCGTTCGCCGCCATCGAGCTGGGGATGGAGTGGGCGGTGAAGACCAGCCGGGTGGTGTCCCGCAACGCCTGGTCGAGCTGGCCCAGCGCCGCCCGGACCGCGTCGACGTGCGGCTCGACGAAGCCGGGGTGGTCCCAGAACTGACGCAGCTTCTCGATCACCGGGGCGTCCGCGCCGACGGCGGCACGGGCGGCGGCGATGTCCTCCTGGTACTGCCGGCAGGACGAGTAGCCGCCGTACGCGCTGGTGACGAAGGCCAACGCCCGGGTCACCCCGTCGTCGCGCATCCGGGTCACGGTGTCGGCGAGCATCGGGTCCCAGTTGCGGTTGCCCCAGTAGACGGGCAGGTCGACACCGTGCGCGGCGAAGTCGGCGCGGACGGCGGCCAGCAGGTCCCGACACTGCTGGTTGATCGGGGACACCCCACCGAAGTGCTGGTAGTGCTCGGCGACCTCGACCAGTCGTTCGGGAGGCACACCCCGGCCTCGGGTCACGTTCTGCAGGAACGGCATCACGTCCTCGGGCCGTTCAGGCCCGCCGAAGGACACCAGCACCACCGCGTCGTACGACATGGGGTCATTCTTGCCCCTCGGCCGGGACGTCCCGGCGACGCCCCCTGGTCCGGACGCGTAGATCACGCGGACGGTGACCAGGGAGCGTCAATGCGCAGCGTCAGGAGCCGATGGCGTGGTAGCCGCCGTCGACGTGGACGATCTCGCCGGTGGTGGCCGGGAACCAGTCGGAGAGCAGCGCCAGGCAGGCCCGCGCGGCGGGCTCCTGGTCGGTGAGGCTCCAGCCCAGCGGGGCACGCCCGGCCCAGGCTTCCTCGAACTGGTCGAAGCCGGGGATCGACTTCGCGGCGATGGTGCGCAGTGGCCCGGCGGCGACCAGGTTGCTGCGGATGCCCTGCTTGCCCAGGTGCAGCGCCAGGTAGCGGGACGCGGACTCCAGGCCGGCCTTGGCCACGCCCATCCAGTCGTAGACCGGCCACGCCTTCGTCGCGTCGAAGGTCAGGCCGACCACCGCGCCGCCGGGTGACATCAGCGGCAGCGCCGCCATGGCCAGCGACTTGTACGAGAAAGTGGACACGTGCAGCGCGGTCGCCACGTCCTCCCAGGGCGCGTCGAGGAAGCCGCCGCCCAGGCAGCTCTGCGGGGCGAAGCCGATCGAGTGCACGACACCGTCGAGGCCGTCGACGTGCTCGCGTACCCGGTCGGCGAGGCCGGCCAGGTGCTCGGTGTTGGTGACGTCCACCTCGATGACCGGCGCCGGCTCGGGCAGCCGCTTGGCGATCCGCTCGACCAGGGAGAGCCGGCCGTAGCCGGTGAGCACGACCTGCGCGCCATTTTCCTGAGCGAGCTTCGCCACCGAGAAGGCGATCGAGGCGTCGGTGATGACACCGGTGACGAGCAGTCGCTTACCGGCGAGCAGTCCGGACATCGCTGATTTCCTCCGTAGTCAAAAGGGTTAGTGGCCCATGCCGAGGCCGCCGTCGACCGGGATGACGGCGCCGGAGACGTACCCGGCGCTGTCCGAGGCCAGCCAGGTGACCACGGCGGCGACCTCGTCCGGGCTGGCCATCCGGCCGGCCGGGATGGACTTGAGGATCTCCGCCTTGCGGTCGCCGGAGAGGCCGGCGGTCATGTCGGTGTCGATGAAGCCGGGCGCCACCACGTTCGCGGTGATGTTGCGGCTGCCCAGCTCCCGGGTGATCGAGCGGGCGACGCCGACGAGGCCGGCCTTGCTGGCGGCGTAGTTGACCTGCCCGGCGCCGCCGGCGAGGCCGACCACCGAGGAGATGAAGATCATGCGGCCCCACTTGGCGCGGAGCATCTTGCCGGAGGCCCGCTTCGCCACCCGGAACGCGCCCGTGAGGTTGGTGTCCACCACGTCGGTGAACTGCTCCTCGGACATCCGCAGCAGCAGCGTGTCGGCGGTCATGCCGGCGTTGGCGACCAGCACCTCGACCGGCCCCAGCTCGGCCTCGACGGCGGCGAACGCGGCGTCGATCGAGGCTGCGTCGGTGACGTCGGCGCGGACGCCGAACAGCCCGTCGGGTGCCTCGCCGCTGCGGTGGGTGACCGCCACCCGGTCGCCCTGCTTGGCGAAGGCCTGCGCGATGGCCAGGCCGATTCCCCGGTTGCCCCCGGTCACCAGCACGGTACGGGCCACTGTTCCCCCTTGCGAATGGTCAGCACGGACGCGTCGGAGCCTAGGCGTTACCGGCAGGTAAGCGCTAACGGGAGTCGCGTCACACTGGGGTACGACACGGGGATCAACCCCTGGTGGCACGCCTCGTGGCGGGGTCGGCCCGTAGCCTCCGGGTGGTGAACCGGCATCCGATCGCGGTGGCCCTGCGGGCCCTGCGGCAGACAGTGCTCGGCCCGGACGCCCGGCCCGAACGGCCGCTGCTGGCCCGTTGGCCCGGGCCGGCCCGCTACGCCGCGCCGGTCGGTCTGCTCGCCGCCCTCGGCCTCTTCCTGATCACGTTGACGGTGGAGAGCGACTGGGGCCTGCCGCCGCCGATCGCGTTGCTGTTCGCGGCGATGACCGTGGCGCCGCTGCTGGCGCTGCCCCGGCGTCCGCTGCTGGCCTGGCGGTTGACGGTGCTGGCCCTGCTGATCTGCACGTTCAACGCCCCGGACGACCAGGCCTGGCCGTGGACCCCGCCGCTGGCGCTCGGGTCGATAGCGGTGCTGGCGGTGGTCGTCGCGCGGGTCGACCGGCCGGTGCTGGTCTGGGTGGTGGCGATCAGCACGGTGCCGGTGCTCACCCTGGTCCATCCCGACAACCGGGTTCCCGTCCTGCTGCTGGTCGGCGGGCTGGCGATCGTCGGCGACCTGATCCGCCGCAACCGGCTGTCCCGGCACGCGCTGGCGGCGCAGGCCGAGCTGAGCGAACGGGAGCAGGAGCGCCGCGCGGTGCTGGAGGAACGCACCCGGATCGCCCGGGAGCTGCACGACGTGGTGGCCCACCACATGTCACTGATCGCGGTGCAGGCGGAGACCGCCCCGTACCGGCTGACGGACGTGCCGGCCCCGGCAGCCGCGGAGTTCGTCGCCATCGCCGCGTCGGCCCGCGACGCGCTCACCGACATGCGGCGGCTGTTGGGGGTCCTGCGCAGCGAGACGACCGGGCCGCAGACCGCGCCGCAGCCGGACCTGAGCGACCTGGGCGCGATGGTGGACGCGGCACGCCGGGCCGGGCTGCCGGTCACTCTGGACGCCGACCCGGTGGACGACGACCGGGTGCCCGCGCCGGTCGGGCTGGCCGCGTACCGCATCGTGCAGGAGGGCCTGGCCAACGCGGCCCGCCACGCGGCCGGCGCCGCGGTGCGGGTCACCGTCCGCGTCGGCCAGCATGGTCTGGGGGTACGCGTCGACAACTCCCCGGCCGACGTCCGACCGACCGCCGACGGCGGCTCCGGGCACGGGCTGACCGGCATGCGGGAACGGGCCACCTCGCTGGGCGGTACGTTCACCGCCGGGCCGCTGCCCGACGGGGGTTACGCGGTGGCGGCCGAGTTGCCGTACGACGCGGAGGGCGGGGACCGATGATCCGGGTGCTGATCGCCGACGACCAGGCGATGGTTCGGCAGGGTTTCGGCGCGCTGCTCGCCGCCCAACCGGATCTGCTGGTGGTGGGGGACGCCGCCGACGGCGCGCAGGCGGTGGCCGCCGCCCGCCACCTCGACCCGGACGTGGTGCTGATGGACGTGCGGATGCCGGTCATGGACGGGCTGGAGGCCACCCGCAAGCTGCTCGGTGACCGGTCGACGCAGCGACCCCGGGTGCTCATCCTCACCACCTTCGACCTGGACGACTACGTGTACGAGGCGCTGCGCGCCGGAGCCAGCGGGTTCCTGCTCAAGGACGCCCCGGCGGCCGACCTGGTGCAGGCGGTACGGGTGGTGGCGGCCGGGGACGCGCTGCTCGCCCCGGGGGTCACCCGTCGGCTGATCGCCGAGTTCGCGGCCCGTCCGGACCGCCGCCGCCCGCGCCCCACCGACCTGGCCGGGCTCACCCCCCGCGAGACCGAGGTGCTGCGGTTGATCGCCCGGGGCCGCAACAATGCGGAGATCGCGGGTGACCTGGTGGTGGCCGAGCAGACGGTGAAGACGCACGTCGGGCGGATCCTGGCCAAGCTGGGGCTGCGCGACCGGGCCCAGGCCGTGGTGCTGGCGTACGAGACGGGTCTGGTGGCCGCCGGCGAGTAGCCCCGTGGAGCCAGCCCGGGAACGGCTCTGCGGGACGACGACCGGGCCCCGCCCCTGGGCGCACTCTCCCTCCGGACGACATTCCGGAGGGAGAACGTGATGCGACGACGAGGTGCCAGCCGGGTGGCGATGGCCGCGCTGCTCGGCGTGAACCTGGTCCTGCCGACCCGACCCGAGCCGGCCACAGCGGCGGGGTTCGTCGAGGCGTACCCCGTGACGGCGGCGGCGATGCGCGCGGCCGGCCCCCCGTACGCGGACTGGGCAGCCGACGGACGCCGGTTCCTGCTGTTCGACGAGCGCGGTGACGGCCGCGCGGTCGAGGTGTTCGGCGACCTCGCCGACGCGGACCGGATCGCGGTGCTGGTGCCGGGGGTCGGCAGCACCCTCGCCGACTTCGACAGGGGGTTGGGCGGGGTGGCCCGGCGGGCGCCGGCGGTGCAGGCCGGGCAGCTCTACCGGGAGCTGCTGACAACCGATCCGGCGGCGCGGGTCGCGGTGCTGGCCTGGCTCGGCTACGACCCGCCCGACGGGGTGTTGACAGCCGCCGGCGGCGTCAGCGCGCGGCGCGGCGCGGCCGGGCTGGCCACGCTGCTCAGGGAGCTGGCCGGGCGGCGTCCGGCGGCGACGATCACGCTGGTCGGGCACAGCTACGGGTCACTGGTGGTGTCGCTGGCGGCGGCGGAGGCCCCGAACCAGGTCACCGACGTGGTCAGCCTCGGCGGCGTCGGCGCCGGGGTGCAGCGCGCCGACGACCTGCCCGGCGAACGCCGGTTCTGGGCGGCCGAGGCGCCGACCGACTGGATCCGTCGGGTACCGCAGGTGCGGCTGCCCGGCCTGGGTTTCGGCCGGCGACCCGGCGATCCGGCGTTCGGCGCCCGACCCCTGCCGGTGGGTGGGGTGGCGGGGCACGACGGCTACCTCGCGCCGGGCAGCGCCGCGCTGGTAGCGGTGGCGGCGGTCGTGCTGGGCGGCGTCGACACCGACCGGATCGGGGACGCCCGATGAGCCGGGACCGTGCCGTCGACGCGCTGCGGGCGTACGCCATCGGCGGGGTGGTGCTGGGGCACTGGCTGGTCACCGGGTTGGTGCTGGCCGGCGACGGCGGGCTGCACCAGGCCAGTCCGCTGACCTCCCTGCCCGACCTGGCCCCGGTGACCTGGGTGTTGCAGACGCTCGGGTTGTTCTTCTTCACCGCCGGGTTCGGTTCGACCCGGTCGCTGGCCCGCTACCCGGGCGGCGCGGGCGGTTGGCTGACCGGTCGGCTGCGCCGGCTGCTGCTGCCCACAGTGGCGCTGCTCGGAGTGGGGGCCGCAGTGCTGCTCACCGCCACCGTCGTCGGCACCTCGGACGACACGCTCGCCGTCGCGCTGCGGCTGGCGGTCAGCCCGCTGTGGTTCCTGCTGCCGCTGGTGATCCTGGTCGCGCTGACCGGCCCGCTGCGCGTCGCCGTACGCCGGTGGGGGGTGGCGCGGTGCGGGGCGCCGGCGGTGGTCGTGGTGGCCGCTGTCGACCTGGCCGTCCGGCTGCTGCCGGCCGGCACCGACCTGCCCCCGGTCACCGTGCTGGCGGCCTGGTCGGTGCCGTACCTGCTGGGTGTGGCGCACGCCGACGGGCGGTTGGACGGCCGGCGGGCTGGCGGCACGTTGGCGGCCGGTGGGGCGATCGCGCTGGCGGCGCTGCTGGCGCTGGGCTACCCGGTGAGCGCGGTCGGCGTGCCCGGGGCCGGGGTGTCCAACCTGAACCCGCCGTCGCTGCTGGTCGTGGCGCTGGCGGTGACCCAGGTCGGGCTGGGGCTGCTCGCCCGCCCGGCACTGCACCGGCTGCTGACCCGGCCGCTGTCGGGCCGAGCGGTGACCGATGTGAACCGGTCCGCCGTCCGGATCTACCTGTGGCACCAGCCGGTACTGGTGGCGGTGACCGCGCTGACCGCCCGCAGCGGGCTGGCCCTACCCGGTCTGCACACCGCCCCGGACGGCCCGGGGTGGGTGCTGGCGCGCTGCTGCTGGCTGCCGCTGCTCGCCGTGGTGCTTGTCACCGTGGTGCGGGTGGGGCAGCCAAGCTCGTTCCGCCGAGGCGTACGCGCTGGTGGCGAGCGGCGTCGCCGACCGGGCGGTGGAGGGGTCGCCAGCCGGTCGGCCGAGTGCGTTCCGCCGGCGCCGCAGGTGT
Source organism: Micromonospora sp. NBC_00330 (assembly GCF_036136635.1). NCBI lineage: Bacteria > Bacillati > Actinomycetota > Actinomycetes > Micromonosporales > Micromonosporaceae > Micromonospora > Micromonospora sp. NBC_00330. Next base: position 766,364 of record NZ_CP108012.1, on the reverse strand, counting down.
ACGATCATCGACGTTCCGGCCCGCCCGACTTGCAGGAGGTGATCGCTGTGCGAGATAGCGATCCTCCCAGTCGTGGCCGGGCCGATGGTCAGTCCCGCTGAGCCACGACTCAGTCTGGTGAGCTGACCCCGCTCCGCTCCCCACCACGTCGGCACCTGCCGAGGTGAGTGTGCCGCGCCGCCCGATCCCGGGCGGTCGCCGGGAGCCGCCCGGTCACGACTTCGTGTGCGCGTCCCCACCCCCTGCGGTCCGCCCCCGCACGCGGACCGTCCAGCCGCCACCCGGAGCCGTCATGAGCCGCTACGTCGCCCCGCTGGGCTTCACCCTCGCCGCCGTCTGGGTGGCCATCGTCTTCGTGCTCGCCGGTGGCGGTCACTGACCGCTCCGGGCTGGTGGCTGTCGCCGCCTCCTGCCGGTGCCGGCGGCGGTCCCCGACCGCCGCCGGCGCACCGGCTACAGCATCCGGGACGACCAGAGCAGACTGAACGCTCCCGCGCAGAGCGCCAGCAGCAACGCCAACCCGGCGTACCACTGGGTCACCTCACGCGGCTCGGTGCGGAACCCGATCGAGCTGCCCATGTCCTGATAGACCTGCTTCAACTCGCTCACCGAGGCCGCCTCGTAGAAGTAACCCTCGGTGGTCTCGGCCAGCTCGGCGAGGGCCATCCGGTCCACCGGCACCCGCTGCAACTGCCCGCCGATGTCGACCTGACCCGTGTCGGTGCCGAAGGCGATGGTGGAGACCGGGACGTTGGCGGCCTGCGCGGCCGCCGCCGCCTCCTCCACCGCCCGACCGGAGGTCCGGAAGCCGTCGGAGAGCAGCACGATCCGTGCCGGCGGGATGCCCGCCGCGCCGTCGGTCGGCACCGACCGGATCGCCTCCAGGCAGGTGAACACCGCCTCGCCGGTCGCTGTCGCCTCGGCCAGCACCAGCCCGTCGATGGCACTGGTCACCGCGTCCCGGTCCTTGCCCGGCGGCACCAGCACGTTGGCCGCCTTGGCGAACGACACGAGACCCAGGTTGTAGCTCTCCGGCAGCTCGTTGACGAACTGCTTGGCCGCCTCCTGGGCCGCCTCCAGCCGATTCGGCGCCACGTCGTCGGCCTGCATCGACAACGACACGTCGATGGCGAGCATCACAGTGGCCCGCTCCAGCGGCTCCTTGGTGTCCACTGCGGGACGGGCCAGCGCGGTGGCCAGCACCAGCAGGCAGAGCAGGAACGCGGTCGCCGGGACGTGCCGACGCCAGCCCAGACCCTTCGGCGCGACGGTACGCAGCAGGTCCACATTGGTGAACCGCATCGCGTACGCCCGGCGGTGCAGCTGCCGCCAGACGTAGAACGCGGCGAGGGCGAAGACCGGCAGCACGGCCAGCAGCCACCACGGTTGCAGAAAACGGATCATCGTGTCGTCCCCCTGGTACGCGCGTGCCGCTGCGCGGCCACGAATCGCACCATGTCCAGCAGCCAGTCTCGGTCGGTACGCAGACGCAGGTGGGCCGCGCCGGCGCCGCGCAGGGCGGCGGCGATCGTGGCCCGTTGGGCCGCCGCTGCCTCGGCGTAGCGCTGCCGCAGCCGCGGGTCGGCGGTCTGCACCTCGTGCAGTTCGCCGCTCTCCGGGTCGACCACCGGCAACACGCCCACGTCGGGCAGCTCCAGCTCACGCGGGTCGACCACCTCGATCGCCAACACGTCGTGGCGGACGCGCAGCTTGCGCATCGGCCGCGCCCACTGCTCGGCGGGCGCGAGGAAGTCCGAGACCACCACTGCCACCCCGCGACGGCGCGGCGGACGGTTGAGCATCTCGATCAGGGCCCCCAGATCACCACGACCGGGCTGGATGGCGGTGCCGGCGACGGCACGCAGCAGGCCCTGCGCCTCCTTGCGCCCGGAGCGGGCCGGCAGCCGGGTGAGCACCCCGGGCCCGGCCGGCGGTGGTCCGCCCCGCCACCGTCGGGCCGGGGCGGACACCCCGCCGCCGGTGCCGATCACGGCGCCGATCCGGTTACCCCCGCGCACCGTCAGGTGGGTGATGGCGGCCGCGGCGGCCACCACGACCTCCCGTTTGAGCCACTGCCCGGTCCCGAAGTCCAGGCTGGCGGAGAGGTCCAGCGCGAGCCAGGTCTCCAGCTCCCGGTCGGCGACCGTACGCCGCACGTGCGGTGTGGTGGTCCGGGCCGTGACCGGCCAGTCCATCCGGCGCACGTCGTCGCCGGGGCGGTACTCCCGGGACTCTCCCGCCTCACTGCCCGGTCCGGGCAGCAGGCCGGCGTAGTCGCCCTGGAGCAGACCGTCGAGCTTGCGGGTGACGAGCAGCTGAAGCCGGGACAGCACGGCCTCGCTACGGTCGGCGAGGGGGGCCGGACGAGGGGTGGGTGAGGTCACGGGCGCTGCCCGGGCCAGCCAGCACCGGGCGGCGGCGCGATCGACGGCGGGGTGGCCTGCTGCCGGGGAGCGACCGCCGGGAGCGGGATCGTCGACATCACCCGCTGCACGATGTGGTCGGCGGGTACGTCGTCGGCGAGCGCGTCGTAGCTGAGCACCAACCGGTGCCGCAGGATGTCCGGCGCGATGTCCTGCACGTCCTGCGGCAGCGCGTAGTCACGCCCGCGCAGCAGCGCCAGGGCACGGGTGGCCCGGACCAGACCCAGCGAGGCGCGCGGGCTGGCCCCGTACTGGATCAGTTGCGCGACGTCGGGCATGCCGTGCTCGGCCGGGGCCCGGGTGGCCAGCACCAACCGGACCGCGTAGTCGACCAGGGCGTTGTGGACGAAGACCTGGTCCGCCTTGCGTTGCAGGGCGATCAGCTCCGGGGTGTCGAAGACCGCTGTCGGCTCGGGCGCGGCCACGCCCATCCGGTAGACGATCTCCCGTTCCTCAGCGTCGGTCGGGTAGCCCACCACGATCTTCATGAGGAACCGGTCCCGCTGCGCCTCCGGCAGCGGGTAGACACCCTCCTGCTCGATCGGGTTCTGGGTGGCCATCACCAGGAACGGGTCCGGCACCCGGTGGCTCTCCCCACCGATGGACACCTGCCGCTCGCTCATGACCTCCAGCAGCGCGGACTGCACCTTCGCCGGCGCCCGGTTGATCTCATCGGCGAGCAGGAAGTTGACGAAGACCGGGCCCAACTCGACGTCGAACTTCTCGCTCGACTGCCGGTAGATCCGGGTGCCCATGATGTCGGCGGGCACCAGGTCCGGGGTGAACTGGACCCGGGCGAAGGATCCACCGACGACCTTGGCGAGGGTCTCCACCGCCAGGGTCTTGGCCACCCCGGGCACGCCTTCGAGCAAACAGTGACCGCGAGCGAGCAGCGCGACGAACATCCGCTCCACCATCCGGTCCTGCCCGACGATCACACGTTTGATCTCGAACAGGCCCTTCTCCAGCAGGGTGGCGTCCTGCGCGGGTGTGGTCACCGGGGCAGGTGCCGCTCCGTTCGGCGTCGGGGCGTCGGGCATGGTCGGCTGGGCCACCGGTCCTCCACAGCGTTTGTCGGTCGTCGCGGCTCGTGCGGTATCAAGACTCGCACGCCTTGCTGAGTGTCGAGGTGGGGAGAAGCCGATTTTGACCGCGCCGTCCCCACCGGCCGAATCTCGCATCGCGGGTGTGCACGGACCGGCCCGCCGCGTGTACGATTCACCCCGTCGCCGGGCGGCTCCCCCCGTGGTCGCCCGGCGCTCAACCTCTCCGTCCCGCCGCCCTAGACTGGCCGGGATGAGCATCCCCTCCCCCGCCGACGAGGCCATGGTCTGTTCGGCCCGAGGCTGCCGGTCCGCCGCCGTCTGGGCGCTGGAGTGGAACAATCCCCGTCTGCACGACGCCGATCGGCGCAAGACCTGGCTGTCCTGTGCCGAGCACCGGGGCAGCCTCGGTGACTTCCTCGACGCTCGGGGCTTCCTGCGTGCCGTCACTCCGGTGCCCGGATCGCCTACGCTCGACCTGTGAGCGGCGACCCTCCGGCTTCCCCCGGCCCCACCTCCCCGTCCTGGCCGCCCACCCCGGCCACCGCACCGCCCGGCGTCGACCCGCCGCCCGGCGCGTTCCCGGCACCCGGCACGCTCGGCCCGGAGCCCACCGCGCCGGATGCCTCGACGCCCGCCCCGCTGCCACCGGGCGCGCTGCCGCCCGGTCACCGGCCGGCACCCGCCGCCGACCAGCGCGCGCCCGACCTGCCGCCCCCCGGCCTCCTGCCGCCCGAGCCCGGCGCGCTGCTGACGGCTGCGCCGGGTGGCCGGGGTCCGCTGGAGCCCTGGCCGGACACTGTCAACTGGCAGCCGATCTCCACCGACCTGATCTGGGTGGAGCTGATCCGGCTGGCGATCGTGGTCGCCATCGGGCTGGCGGTGACCGCTGTCGGCTGGGCGCTCAGCGGTCACTGGTTGTTCGGGCTCGCCGTGGCCGTCGTGCTGGTGCTCGGCGCGTGGCGGGCCGTCGCGATCGTCCGCGCGGTCCGGGCCTGGGGGTACGCCGAGCGGGAGAACGACCTGCTGGTCCGGCACGGGCTGCTGGTCCGTCGACTTTCCATCGTGCCGTACTCGCGGATGCAGTTCGTCGACGTGAGCGCCGGGCCGTTGGAGCGCGCCTTCGACCTGGCCACAGTGCAGTTGCACACCGCGGCGGCCGCGAGCGACGCCCGGGTGCCCGGGCTGCGTCCGGCGGAGGCGTCCCGGCTGCGCGATCGCCTCACCGCGCTCGGCGAGGACCGGGCGGAGGGGCTGTGAGCACCCGCGTGGGCAGCCGCCGACCGCGCCGAGGGCCGCTCCGATGAGCGACGGGCCCGCCGAGCCGAGCACCGTGCCACCCACCGGTCCGACGCCGCCGGGGCCGATGCTGCCCGCTGGCGCGGCACCCGCTGGCGCGGCGCCGCCTGGGCCGGTGCCGTCCGGCACGCCCGCGCCGTGGCCGGCACCACCGGGCGGCGGCGAGGGCGAACCCCGGCAGCGACTGCACCCGCTCAGCCCGGTGCTGCACGGCGCCAAGTCCCTGGTCGTGGTGATCGCCGGGCTGTCCTGGTCGACGCTGTCCCGGGTGGGCTTCGGCTGGTTCGCCGCCATGGTGGCGGTGCTGGCGCTCGGCGCGACAGTGCTGTCGGTGATCAGTTGGTACAACACCGGCTACCACGTCGTCGGCCGGGAACTACGGGTGTACGAGGGGCTGCTCTGGCGGCGCACCCGGGCCATCCCGTTGGAACGGTTGCAGGCAGTGGAGGTGGTCCGACCGCTGCTCGCCCAGCTCACCGGCCTGGCCGAGCTGCGCCTGGAAGTGGTCGGCGGAGGCAAGACCGAGGCGCCACTGGCGTACCTCGGGGTGGCCGACGCGGCAGTGCTGCGCGAGCGTCTGCTGGCACTGGCCGGGCGGGTGGCGCAGCAGCCCGCGCCGGGCGACGCGGCGGCCCCGGTGGCCCCGGGTGCGACGGCGCCACCGGCGGCCGTGCCGGGCCGGCCACTGCACGCGGTACGCAACCAGAACCTGCTGATCAGCCAACTGCTCACCCCGCAGGCGTTCCTGCTCCCGTTCGGTGTGGCCTTCGTCGTGGTGCAGTTCCTCACCGCCGGTTCGTGGTCGTTCGTCGCGGTGGCGAGCACCCTGACCGCGATGGCGGGTGTGCTGCTGCAACCGATCCGCCGGGTCCTCGACGACTGGAACTTCCGGCTGGCCCGCGACGGCGGCACGCTGCGGGTGCACAACGGCCTGTTGGAGACGCGGGCGCAGACCGTGCCGCTGGAGCGGGTGCAGACCGTGCGGGCCACCTGGCCGTTGTTGTGGCGGATGAAGGGCTGGCTGCGGCTGCGGCTGGAGGTGGCCGGTTACTCCGTCGCGGAGGCCGACGACCGCAACCGGCCCGACCGGCTGCTGCCGGTCGGCGACCTGCCGACGGCGACGATGATCGTCGCCGAGGTGCTTCCCGGGGTACGCCTCGACGCGCTCACGCTGAGCCCGCCGCCGCGCCGGACCCGTTGGCTGCACCCGCTGGGCCGTGCCGCGTTCGGCGCGGGGCTGTTCGAGCGGGTGTTCGCCACCCGGTCCGGGCGGCTCACCCGACAGTTGGTGATCGTGCCGTACGCCCGGATCCAGAGCGTGCGAGTGGTCCAGGGGCCCATCCAGCGCCGTCTCGGGTTGGCCACCGTCCACGCGGACACCGCGGGCGGCTCCGGCGCCACCGCCCAGGACCGCGACCTGGCAGAGGCCTGGGCCCTGGCAGCCGACCTGACCTCGAGGGCACACCAAGCCCGCACCCAATCCTGACCCCACCCCCACCCCCTGCCGGGCCTCCCTGCCCCTCCCCGCGTTGATCATGAAGTTTTTGCCCCGACGCGACGCGCGGAAGGGCAACAACCTCATGATCAACGGGCCGGGATCCCCGGAGGCCGGACCGAGAGGGGCCGGGTGGGGTTAGTGGTCGGCCGGGACTGCGGGGTGGGTGGTGGTGTCCGATTCCCGTGGTGTGGGGGGCTCGGATTGGCCGGGCGGGGGGTCGGTGGGCGTCGGTGGAAGTTCCGTGGCCGGTCCCGCCTTGGCGCTCGGGTGGCGGACCCGCCAGGCCGCCCAGCCGCGCTCCGCCAGACCGACCACCAGGAAGGTCAGCCCCACGTACGCCCAGCCGACGAGCACGTCGATCACGTAGTGCTCACCCGAGTAGACCAGGGTGAAGGTCATCGCCAGCGGGTACGCGAGCAGCAGCGGCCACCAGCGACGACGGGTCGCGGTCAGGAAGAACAACACCACGAACAACGCCCACGCGGTGTGCAGCGACGGCATCGCGGCGACCGGGTTGGAGGCGATCTGACCGGCGTTGAGGACGTTTCCGGCGCCGTGCATGCCGAACGCCTTCCAACCCCGGGTGGAGATCCGGGCGACCTCGGTGAGCAGGCCGTTCTGCGCCGCCCACCAGGGCGGGGCGGCCGGGTAGATGAAGTAGGTGACCAGGCCGGCCGCGCAGAGGAAACCCCAGCGCCTCATGTACGCGGCCCAGCGGTGCCGGTCACGCAGCCAGAGCACCGCGGCGGCGGCCAGCGCCACCACGAAGTGGGAGAAGTACACCCAGCTCGCGGCGACATCCCACCAGTGCACCTGCGGGTGGTAGAGGTGCTGCTGCAACCAGACGGTGGGCACCTCACCGCCGGTGGCCCAGCCGAACATGAACCGGTCGGCGACGATCAACTCCATCGCGTGCGGCGTGGCCCCGTTGTCGGCGAACCCGCGCGAGAGGTTGTAGATCACGAACAGCAGCACCACCGGCACCCAGTCCCGGGCGAAGCGCAGGTGGCTACGCCACGGCCGTTCGCTGTTCCAGGCGATGGTCGCCAGCCAGATCCAGACGAAGGCGTACGCCGGGTCGGTGGGCAGCCCGATGGCCAGCCACGCGGCGACGAAGGCGACCGCCCAGACGGTCATGGCGACGACGCGCCGACGACCCCCGTCCGGGGACGCGGGCGGGTCGGTCCGGGCGGGGGGCTGGGGGTCAGTCACGACGGCCATCGGGGTCAAGGTTAACGACGGGTACGGCATCGACCGACGGGGACCACCCGTTGCACGTCGGGGGTGGTCGCGCCCGGATCGTCGGGCGCGTGCTCGACGCGTCCGGCGAGCACCTAGGCTGACGACCATGCAGGAGCAGCCCGAGCCGGCCTTCGCGCCGGGTCTGACCGCCCAGGTCGAGTTGACCGTCACGGACGCGGACACCGCCCAGGCGGTCGGTTCCGGGGACGTACCGGTGCTGGGCACTCCCCGGGTGCTGGCGCTCGCCGAGGCGGCCACCGTCGCGGCGACGGCGACCGGGATGCCGCCCGGTTCGACGACAGTGGGCACCCGGGTCGAGTTGGAGCACCTGGCGCCGACAGTGGTCGGCCGGACGGTCCGCGCGCAGGCGCTGCTGGCGTCCGTCGACGGTCGCCGGCTGTCGTTCGAGGTCACTGTCAGCGAAGGCGACCAGACGGTGGCCCGGGGCCGGGTGGACCGGATCCTGGTCGACCGAGGACGCTTCGTCGAGCGGGCCGGGCGGGCGTCGTGAACGCCGGCTTCGTCGAGGTCGCCGACCGGGTGCACGTGCTGGCCGAACCACTGCTGCGGGTCAACGTCACACTGGTCGTCGGTGACGACGAGGCGCTACTGGTGGACACGCTCTCCTCGGCCGCCCAGGCCACCGAGCTGGCCGCGGCCGTCCGGGCGGTCACCGACCGTCCGTTGACGCTGGTCAACACCCACCACCACTACGACCACTGCTTCGGCAACGCCGTCCTGGCCGGCGACCCACCCCGTCCGGTGTACGCGCACGAACTGGCCGCCGCCGCCCTGCGCGAGGAGCCGGAGCGGCTGCGCCGGGAGGCGTACGAGGAGTTGCGCACTGAGCACCCGGCGCTCGCCGCCGAGCTGGCCGACACCCCGCTGCTCGCCCCCACGCACACGGTGCACGTCGAGACGGTCCTCGACCTGGGCGGTCGACGGGTGCTGCTGCGCCACCCGGGGCGGGGGCACACCGAGGCCGACCTGGTGGTGCACGTGCCGGACGCCGACGTGGTGGTGGCCGGGGACCTGGTGGAGCAGAGCGGCCCGCCCGCCTTCGAGGACTCGTACCCGTTGCAGTGGCCGGACGCGGTAGCGGACCTGCTGCGACTGACCACCGCGCGCACCGTGGTGATCCCGGGCCACGGCGACCCGGTGGACGTCGACTTCGTCCGCGCCCAGCACGCGGAGCTGGCGAAGCTGGCCTGGTTGATCCGGGCCGCGCACACCGGCAGCGCCCCGCCGGAGCGGGTGGCCGCCGAGGCCCCTTTCGGGGCCCGCCCGGCCCTGGTCGCCGCCCACCGCGGCTACCTGGAACTGACCGGCACGGCCTGACCCACCCGGCGCAGTCACACCTGGGTACGCCGCCACTGCTGGTGGGTGCCGGTGCCACACGTCCACTGCGCGAGGCGGGCACCGTCGGTGGTGGCGGCGTTGAGCACCTCCAGGCACTTGCCGCTGTGCCTGGCGACGAGCTGCACGTACCCCGAGCCGACATCCTGTACGCGCCACTGCTGATTGGTGCCGCCGTTGCAGCTCCACTGGATCACGCGGACCCCGTCGGCGGTAGCGGTCGCGCCGCCGTTGACGTCGAGGCACTTGCCGCTGTGCACGCTGACCACCGTCTGGTAGCCGCCACCCGCGTCCTGGAAGCGCCACCGCTGGTTGGGCTGACCGTTGGCGGCCCACTGCACCATCTCCGCGCCGTCGGTGGTCGCGTTGTCGTAGACGTCCAGCAGCTTGCCGCTGTGTCGCGCGGTGAGGGTGTACGTGGTCGGCACCGGCACCGTGGTGTCCGGGGTCAGCCGGTACAGCCCGGACCCGTGGGCCGGGAGCGACCGGGTGAGGGTGCCGGTCACCGTGCCAAGGGCCGCGCCGGACCACAGGTCGGTCACGGCGGCCGCTCCGATCCCCAGGTCGGCGAGGTTCACCGACACCTGCGCCGCGCTGCTGTTGCGGTTGAAGAGGGCGACGTACCGATCGTTGCTGCCCGGCACGTCGGCGGCCCACACCTGCTGGCTGCCGCCGTAGAGCTGACGGTTGTTGGCGCTGTTCTGGTTGACCCCGATGACCGCGGCGTTTGTCATCAGGGCCAGTTCAGCGGCGCGGTTCTCGACCAGGTTGCCGCCCCACATCAGCGGCGCCCGGTTGATCGCCCAGAGTGACATCAGGGTGCGCTGCTCGTCGGCGGTCAGGTTGGAGTATCGCGGCGAGCCGACCGGCCCGTACTTGGAGAGCCGGCCGATCGGAATCATGTCGGCGTCGGGCCAGGCGCCGGTGGTGCGGTACGGGGTCCAGTTGCGCAGTTGGTCGAAGAGCGCGTCCACCGACGACCAGTTGTCCCACAGGTCGTTGACGATCCGCCACATGTGCGCGTTGGCCTGGACGTGGGCGCCGTTGGCCACCGAGGTCGGGCCGGGTGACAGGCTGAGCACCATCGGGCGGCCGCTGCGCTGGATGGCCAGTCGGTATCCCTCGACCTCCGACTGCCGGTACGTCGGGGCGGCGATGTCGTCCACCTTCACGTAGTCGACCCCCCAGGACGCCAGCAACTGGAACATCGAGTCCAGGTAGGTCTGCGCGCAGGGGTTGGACATGTTCAGGCCCCACATCAGGTTGAGCCAGTTCGCTGTGGTGGTGTTGTTGATCTGGTTGGCGCGGCAGGTGGTGCCGAGGATCGGGACGTTGTCGGCGACGGCCTGACGGGGAATGCCGCGCATCAGGTGGACGCCGAACTTCAGCCCCTTCGCGTGGACGTAGTCGGCGAGCGGCTTGAATCCGTTCTCGCCGGCGGCGGAGGGGAAGCGGGTGGTGTCCGGCAGCAGCCGTCCGTTGGCGTCCATCCGGAGCCGGGGTTGCAGGTTCGCGTCCTGGTTGGGGCTGTTGTTGTGCCGACCGGGGTAGTACCAGGCCCAGTCGATCACCACGTACTCCCAGCCGAACTGCCGCAGGTTGGTGCCCATGTAGTCGGCGTTGGCCCGGACGTCGGCCTCGGTGACGCTCCAGTTGAACGAGTCGTAGCTGTTCCACCCCATCGGCGGCGTGTCGGCTACCCCGTTGTCCCACGCGACCGCCCGCTCCGGCGGGTCGGCGACGACCATTCCGGCAGCCACGAGAAGCATGACCAGTAGGACCGCGACCCGGCGGAATGCCAGAGGTACCAGAACCACCCGCATCAGAGCCTCCCCGACGACGCCCACGTTTCCATCGCAGTTCGTCAATGTTAACGCTCACAAAACCCCCAGGTCAACCCACGCTCACCCCCTGCCCTGCCCCCACCCCCACTGCTGCCGCGATCTTGCACTTTCTGCGGTGCCAAAGGTGAGCAAAGCGGACCAATCGGCAACCGAAACTGCAAGATCGGCGCGGAGGCGGGGTGGGTTGGGTTGGGTTCGGCGCGGGGTCAGGTGTGGAAGCGGTTTTCTACCGCGGTGCGGGTGGGCATGGCGGTGGCGCCGCCCGGGGATTCGCAGACCAGGCCGGCGACCCGCAGCGCGAAGGCGACGCGGTCGGCCCAGCCCGACGGGCCCTCCGGCTCGCCGTCGACGAGCAGGTCGGCGATCAGCGCGGCCATCACGGAGTCACCCGCGCCGGTGGCGTCGATCGCGTCGACCTTGGGGGCCGGCACCCGGACCGGGTCGGCGTCGGCGGCGGCCAACACCGCACCGGCCGCGCCGAGCGTCACCACCACGGTTGCCGCCCCCAACTCACGCAGGTACACCGCCACCCCCTCTACCGGCTCACCGGGATAGAGCAGCACCGCGTCGGCGGCGCTCAGCTTGACCAGGTGCGCGCCGGCGGCGAACTCGGCCACCACCTCGCGCAGTCCTTCCAGCGCGGCCGGCCCGTTCAGCAGCCGGGGGCGTACGTTCGGGTCGAAGACCCGCAGACCGGCGGCGAGCGACCAGGCACGGCGGGCGGCGGCCAGCGTGTCGGGTCGGAGCAGCACTATCGAGCCGCAGTAGAGCACGTCGGCGCCCTCCAGCAGCGCCAGGTCCAGATCGTCGGGGCCGAGCAGTCCGTAGGAGGCCGGCTCGCCGTAGAAACGGAAGTCCGGCTCCGGCCCGGCGTACGTGACCACAGCGAGCGTGGTCGGCGCGGGGACCGTGATCGCGCCGGCCACCCCGACGTCGGCAGCGGTGAGGAAGGCGCGGATCCGGCCGCCCAGCGCGTCGTCACCGAGCGAGCCGACGAACTGTGCCGCACCGCCGAGTCGGGCCACCCCGACGGCGACGTTCAGCGGCCCGCCACCGATGGCCTGCCGATAGACCCGCTCCCCGTCGAGCTCGCTGTCGAGCAAATCGACGAGCGCCTCGCCGAGCACCACCGCGTATCCCATGCCGATCCTCTCGTCGTCGCCACCGGCCGCCGATCGCCGAGCCGACCTCCGTGGGACCAGGCTGGCACAGCGGACGGCCCGATGGGCGCCGAAGGCCACGCACCGACGTGCGCGCTACCCCGGCTGGTGGATCGGCCCGTCGAGCACCGCGAGGGGGCGACCGGTGCCGCCCCACCGGGCCGCGACGATCTGCGCGGCCACACTCACGGCGGTCTCCTCGGGGGTACGACCACCGAGATCCAGCCCGATCGGGGAGGCGAGCCGGGCGAGTTGCGCCGGGCTGAGCCCCGCCTCGCTCAGCAGCTTGTGTCGCTCGTCGTGGGTGCGTCGTGAGCCCATCGCGCCGACGTACGCCAGCGGGTGGCGCAGCGCCAGCTCCAGCAACGGCACGTCGAACCTGGGGTCGTGGGTGAGCACGCACAGCACCGTCCGCTCGTCGAGCCGATCGGCCGCCAACTCGGTACGCAGGTAGCGGTGCGGCCACTGCACCACCACCTCGTCCGCCTCGGGAAAGCGCCGCGCGGTGGCGAAGACGGGCCGGGCGTCGCAGACGGTGACCCGGTAGCCGAGGAACGCGCCGATCCGGGCCACCGCGGCGGCGAAGTCGATCGCCCCGAAGACGATCATGCGGGGCGGGGTGGCGTACGCGGTCACGAAGAGGCTGACGCCGCCGCCTCGGCGCTGCCCGTGGTACCCGTACCGGAGCATGCCGCTGCGTCCGGCGGCGAGCAGCCCGAGGGCGTCGGCGCGGGCGGCGTCGTCGATCCGGTCGTCGCCGAGCGAGCCGACGGACCGCTGGCCGGTCAGCACCAGCCGACGGCCGAGCCGCCGGGCCGGGTCGGTCGGTCCGGCACCCGGAGAACTGCCGGCGGGTGGATCGTCGTTGACGTCGGCGGCCACGCAGGTGACGATCGCCGCCGGGTGGCCGCCGCGGCGGGCGGCGGCGACCGCGTCCAGCGCCGGCAGGGCGCTCGCGTCGACGCGCTCCACGAACACGTCGAGGATGCCGCCGCAGGTCAGGCCCACTGTATACGCGTCGTCGTCGCTGATCCCGTAGCGGCACAGCTCGGGTTGGCCGGTGTCGAGCACCTGGCGGGCCCGTTCGTAGAGATCGGCCTCGACGCAGCCGCCGGAGACGCTGCCGATGACAGTGCCGTCGGTCGCGACCACCATGGCGGCGCCGGGTGGCTGCGGGGCGGAGTGCCAGGTGGCCACCACTGTGGCCAGCGCGACCGGCTCGCCGTCGCGGCACCGGCGGTGCACCTCGTCGAACACGTCCGGCACCGGCTGCCGCCTCTCCGTTCCCGCTCCCCGTACGCAGGATATGGCGTTCAACGGCGACCGGCGGGTCTTCTCATGCATCGAGGAACGACTATTGCGCTCGGCCGCCGCGGCGTGGTGGGATGACGCGTACCGGGCGGTGCGAGGGCTGCGGCGCCGCCGGTTGCCGGGTTGGTTAGACGCGAGGGCACCGGTCCAGGACAGGACCGTCGACGGCGCACGTCCACTGGCTGTTTTCCGCCGGGGCACGTCGCCGTGATCGTCGCACCGCTCACGACAGCGGGGCGATCACGCCACATCCCACCCGATTGCGGCGGGGCGGCTCAGCCAGCGCCCCTCGCGAGTCAGGAGAACCCGTGAACCGTTCCCGTATGGCCGCACTGCTCACCGCGGCCATGACCCTCGCGCTGGGCGTTGTCGCCCTGGCGTCCAATCCTCAGCCGGCCGCCGCGCACGGCGCGGCGATGACGCCGGGCAGCCGCACCTACCTGTGCTGGCAGGACGGCCGCAGCCAGACCGGTGAGATCAGGCCGAACAACCCCGCGTGCTCCGCGGCCGTGGCGCAGAGCGGGGCGAACTCGCTGTACAACTGGTTCAGCGTGCTGCGCTCCGACGCCGGCGGCCGGACCACCGGCTTCATCCCGGACGGGCAGCTGTGCAGCGGCGGCGCGACCGGCTTCCGCGGCTACGACCTGCCCCGCACCGACTGGCCGCTGACCCACCTGACCGCCGGGGCGCGGTTGGACTTCAAGTACAGCAACTGGGCGCACCACCCGGGCACGTTCTACTTCTACGTCACGAAGAACAGCTGGAGCCCGACCCGGGCGCTGGCCTGGAGTGACCTGGAGGAGCCGTTCCTGACGGTGACCAACCCGCCGCAGCGCGGCTCGGTCGGCAGCAACGACGGGCACTACTACTTCAGCGGCAACCTGCCGTCGGGTAAGAGTGGCCGGCACATCATCTACTCCCGCTGGGTCCGCTCGGACTCGCAGGAGAACTTCTTCGGCTGCTCCGACGTGACCTTCGACGGCGGCAGCGGCCAGGTCACCGGCGTGGGCCCGGGCGGTACGCCGACCGATCCGCCGACCGACCCGACCGATCCGCCGACCGACCCGACGGATCCGCCGACCGACCCGACCACCCCGCCGCCGTCCGGCGGTGACTGCATGGCCACCTACAAGGTGTCCAGCACCTGGCAGGGCGGCTTCCAGGGCGAGGTCACGATCATGAACCACGGCAGTACGCCGTTCGCCGGTTGGACAGCGAGCTGGACCTGGCCCAACGGGCAGGCGATCAGTCAGATCTGGGGTGCCACCCAGACATCTTCCGGCTCGTCGGTGACGGCGACGAACGTCGGTTACAACGGCACGGTCGCACCGAATGGCACCACGACGTTCGGCTTCCTGGCGAGTTCCACAGGAACCAACGGGCTCCCCACGGTCACCTGCGCCCGCCGCTAACCCCCACCCCACCACCACCCCTGAAATGATCAAGAGGTTTGCGTCACCGGAACCGCTCCGGATGACGCAAACCTCTTGATCAACAGGGTGGGGCAGGGTCAGCGGACCATGGAGCCGACCACGGGCTTCGTGAGCAGGGCGGACTGGTTGCGCTGGATACCCGGGTCGAGGGTCTTGGCCACGAAGATCGCGTGCCAGATGCAGAAGATCAGCACCGTCCACACCTTGCGGGAGTGGTCGGCCTCCTCCCGCTTGTGCTCGTCGAGCAGGCGCAGCGCGTACGACAGGTCGAGCAGGTCACCCGCGCCCGAGGTGCTGAGCACGTGCCGGGCCCACTCGTACATCTCGCCGCGCAGCCAGACCCGGGTGGGGGTCGGGAAGCCCAACTTCTTGCGGTTGACGATGGCCGGCGGCACGACACCCTGCAACGCCTGACGCATCGCGTACTTGGTGGCGTCGGAGCGCGGCGGCAACTTCAGGTCGACCGGAATCTTCGCCGCGACGTCGAAGACCTCCCGGTCGAGGAACGGCACCCGCACCTCCAGCGAGTGCGACATCGAGATCCGGTCGGCCTTGACCAGGATGTCGCCGCGCAGCCAGGTGTAGAGGTCGACGTACTGCATCTTGGTGACGTCGTCGAGCTCCGTGCACTCGGCGTAGATCGGGGCGGTGACGTCCGTGTAGCGCACCGAGGGGTCGTAGCGGCGCATCAGGTGCTGCTTCTCCTCCTCGGTGAACATCCGGGCGTTGCCGTAGTAACGCTCCTCGATCGGGGTGGTGCCACGCTCCAGGAAGCTCTTGCCCTTGACCCCCTGCGGGATCGCCTTGGAGACCGCGCGCAGCCCCTTCTGCACACCGCCGGGCAGACCGTTGACGGTGCCCAGCGACAGCGGCTCCCGGTAGATCGTGTAACCGCCGAAGAACTCGTCAGCGCCCTCGCCGGAGAGCACCACTGTGACGTGCTCGGCGGCCTTCTTCGCCACGAAGTAGAGCGGCACCAGCGCCGGGTCGGCCACCGGGTCGTCCAGGTGCCAGACGATCTTCGGCAACGCGTCGATCATGTCCTGCGGACCGATCTTGGTGGGGATCGTGGTGACGTCGAGGTGCCGGGCCGAGTCCTGGGCGACGTCGATCTCCGAGTAACCCGGCACGTCGTAGCCGACAGTGAAGGTAAGGATGTTCGGGTTGAACTCCCGCGCCAGCGCCACCACCGCTGTGGAGTCGATGCCACTGGACAGGAACGAGCCGACCGGCACGTCGGAGCGCATGTGCATGCGCACGCTCTCCCGCAGCGTCTCGCGGATCTCGTGGTACAGCTTCTGCTCGTCGTCGACCGGCGCCGGCCGGAACACCGGCCGGTACCACCGACGTACGTCGATCCGGCCGCCCGGGGTCCAGTTCAGGTACTCCCCGGAGCCGATCCGGCTGATGCCCTTGTGCAGGGTGCCGGGCTCGGGAACGTACTGAAGGGTCAGGTAGTGGCTCAGGTTCGCCGTGTCGACGCCCGCGTCGCCCTGGTAGTTGCTGTGCGCGAACGGCAGCAGCGCCTTCTTCTCCGAGGCCAGGTAGAGGCCGTCGGCGGTCTCCAGGTAGTGCATCGGCTTGATGCCGAAGTAGTCGCGGGCACCGAACGCCCGGCGTTCCTGCCGGTCCCAGATGACGAAGGCGAACATGCCCCGCAGCCGGGTGAGCACCTGCTCACCCCAGAAGTGGTAGCCCGCGACGATCACCTCGCCGTCACCGGCGGTGGCGAACTGGGCACCGAAGTTTCTGATCAACTCCTCGCGAAGCTCGATGTAGTTGTAGATCTCGCCGTTGAAGGTCAGCAGGTAACGGCCGTTCGCGTAGGGCAGTGGCTCGTGGCTCGACGCGACGTCGATGATGGCCAGCCGCTTGTGGGCGAACACGCCGTCCGCGTACCGGCCGGAGGCGTCGCCGACCACCTCGACCCCGGTCTCGTCAGGGCCGCGGTGATGCAGGCATTCCAACGCTCCGGCGATGTGGTCGCGATGCGCGGCGGCGTTGCCGTTCGCGCTGAAGAAGGCCAGAAGTCCGCACATGGTGGCCATCTTTCCACGCGCGCTGTCGGCCCTTGCAGCCGTCCGTCGATCCACCCGACTCCCAGGGGGCGTTACCGCCAACCGGACGCGCGGTACCGTCGGGACCAGCAACGAAGCGGAGGGAGCGGCGCAATGACCGAGGGACAGACCGACGGTACGCCGACGGACGGTACGGAATCGCACGATCCGGACTTCCCGGAGGCGTTCCTGTCCTTCATGCGGCAGGGCTGGAGCGACACCGCGCTCCCCGTGACGCCCCGCCCGGAGACGCCCAACTACGCCAAGCGGCGGGCGGCCATCTCGGCGGCCTTCCCCGGCGAGACGCTGGTGATCCCCACCGGCACCGAGAAGGTCCGGGCCAACGACACCGACTACCCGTTCCGGCCGGGCAGCGACTTCGCCTACCTGACCGGCGACCACGACGCCGACAGCGTCCTGGTGCTGCGCCCGAACGGCTCGGGGCACGACGCGACGCTGTACATGCGGCCCCGGTCCTCCCGGGAGACCGACGAGTTCTTCCGCAGCCGCAACGGCGAGCTGTGGGTGGGCCGGCGGCACACCCTCGGCGAGAAGTCGACCGAGCTGGGCCTACCCACCGCTGACCTGACCGGCCTGGAGGCGACGCTCGCCGACCTGGCTCCGGGGCGTACCCGGGTGTTGCGCGGTTTCGACGCCCAGGTGGACGCGGCCGTCCGCTCCTACGACGGTCCCCGCACCGAGGGCCAGCCGGCCCGGGACCGTGAGCTGGCCATCGCCATCTCGGAGATGAAGCTGGTCAAGGACGAGTGGGAGATCGGCCAACTCCAGGACGCGATCGACGCCACCGTGCGCGGCTTCGAGGATGTCGCCCGGATCCTGCCGGCCGACCGGGCGGTCTCCGAGCGGCTGCTGGAGGGCGTCTTCGCGCTGCGGGCCCGCCACGACGGCAACGACGTCGGGTACAGCTCGATCGTCGGTGCCGGCGAGCACGCCACGATCCTGCACTGGGTGCACAACCACGGCGCCACCCGACCGGGTGACCTGCTGCTGATGGACATGGGTGTCGAGGGCCGCAACCTCTACACCGCCGACGTCACCCGGGTCCTGCCGGTGAGCGGCCGGTTCACCGCGCTTCAGCGCCAGGTCTACGACATCGTGTACGCCTCGCAGCAGGCCGGCATCGAGGCCATCCGCCCCGGGGTGAAGTTCAAGGACGTCCACCTGACCTGCATGCGGGTGCTCGCCGAGGGCCTGTCCGAGCTGGGTCTGCTGCCGGTGAGCGTGGACGAGGCGATGGACGAGAAGTCGACCGTCTACCGGCGGTGGACGCTGCACGGCTTCGGCCACATGCTGGGCATCGACGTGCACGACTGCTCCAACGCCCGCAAGGAGACGTACCGCGACGGCGCGCTGGGCGAGGGCTACGTGCTCACCGTCGAGCCCGGTCTGTACTTCCAGCCGGAGGACGAGCTGGTCCCCGCCGAGCTGCGCGGTGTGGGCATTCGGATCGAGGACGACGTGCTGGTCACCGCGACCGGCGCGGTCAACCTGTCGGCCGGGCTGCCCCGCACCTCCGACGAGGTGGAGACCTGGCTGGCCGAGCAGCGCGAAGCCGGCCCCCGCCTGCCCGGCTAGCCTGCCTGCCCGCCTGGGGCTGGCGGATCAAGCCCGCCCCTGGCCCGCCCACCCCTGGCCGCCGCCCCTTCTTGAGGGCTGGCGGCCAGGGGTTTCTTTCGTGATCACCCCAGCCCCAGCAACGTTCGGTGTTGCGCTGCTCGGGACCTTTCCACCGGCCCGGACCGGTTGGCCTCCCTCACCTGACCTGCGCCGAATGCGTGGTTGTCTCGGATAAGTCCGCATCGCGAAGATGGTTCTCATACGGTGTGGATCAGAGGCTACAACCCATTTGTAGCTGGTCGTGGCGCCTCGGGCGGTGCGATCCCGTCTGGTAGCAGGAAAGGGCGGAAGGCTCTGATGTCCAACGACGTAACGAGTACCGACGGCGGGGCCTCGACAGCTCCGCCAACACGGCGAAGGCGGGCGCTCTGGGTCGCCGGCGTGGCCGGGCTGACCGGCGTGGTTGGCCTGGCGGCCCTCGGCGGCGTCGCCGCGCGGGACGACAAGCCGAAGTCCGACCAGGTGTCGGACGCGCAGCCGTCGACCAACCGGCAGACCGTCAGCGACGACGGCGGCGCGAACAAGGACGGCGCCAAGGACGACGGCGGTCAGGACGACGAGTGGAGCGGCGACGGCTGGAGCGGCTTCGACGACCGGTCCGGCAAGGATGGCAAGGACCGCGAGAACGGCAAGGACGGCAAGCACGACGAGAAGGACCGCACCAAGCAGGTCCCGTGCGACTCCGACAAGCTGATTCAGGCGATCACGTTCGCCAACAACGAGGACGGCGGCGTGCTGGAGCTGGCCAAGGGCTGCACCTACACCCTGACTCGCAACCAGGACGGCAACGGCCTCCCGGTGATCACCGAAAACATCACCCTCAAGGGTGAGCACACCACCATCGGCCGCGAAGCCACTGCCGACTACTTCCGCATCCTCAACGTCGGCGCCGGCGGGTACCTCACTCTCAAGGGCCTGAGCATCAGGGGTGGCCAGACCCTTCAGTCCCCGATAACCGTCGACCCGGCGACGGTCTGGGCGCCGTACTCGGCCCAGGTCCGCTCGACAGTGGCCGAGCCACCGGCCGCGGCGGCGCCCGCCGCCAAGCCGGCCGCGAAGGCCGCGGCCAAGGCCGCGCCCGCAAAGCCGGCCGCGAAGGCAGCGCCGGCAAAGCCCGCAGCGGCAGCAACCAAGGCCGCCCCGACTGCCACCAAGGCCGCCACGGCCAAGCCGGTAGCCGCGGCGGCGAAGCCGGTGGGTGCCGGTACGGCGGTGGTTCCGCTGGTTGAGCAGCCTGGGTTCACCGACGGCGCCGGGGTGCTGGTGCAGCCCGGTGGTCGCGCGGAGATCCTGGACAGCGAGTTGCTCTACAACCAGTCCGGCGGCAACGGCGGCGGGTTGGCCAACTTCGGCAGCACCAGGCTCAGCAAGACGACTGTCGCGCACAACACCGCCTTCTTCTTCGGCGGCGGCATCTTCAACGCCGGCGTACTCCAGGTCGACGAGTCGAAGATCAAGGACAACACCGGGATCATCGGCGGCGGTGGCATCTCCAACGGTGCGGCGCGGATCTTCACGGAGGACGTCGACGGCGGCTCGGTCTGGGTCTACAAGAGCGAGATCACCGACAACGAGACGCTCGGCTTCGGCGGCGGCGTCCTGGATGTCGAGGGCACCACGACGCTGCACCAGACGACGGTCAGTGACAACACCGCGCTCCTCGCCGGTGGCGGCGTCGCGGTGGCCGACAGCCAGCTCACCCTCAAGGACGCCACGGTGGTCAAGAACAGCACCGCTGGCGTGGGTGGCGGCCTGGCCGTGACCTTCGACAGCGTCGCGACGATCGAGAGCAGCAGGATCAGTGACAACACCGCCGGCTTCTTCGGTGCCGGCCTCTACAACGAGGACAGCGTCACCACGCTGCGCGAGAGCGAGGTGACGGGCAACCGGGCCGTCGGTCCGTTCGGTAGCGGCGGTGGCATCTACAACACCGACGGTGGCGAGGTCAGCCTCCACCGGACGAAGGTGACGCACAACTTCGCCACGCTGCCGCCCGGCGGGATCTCCAACGGCCTCTTCAGCTTCGTGCGGCTGGACGACGAGTCCGTGGTGTCCGCCAACCGCCCCACCAACTGCCTGAACGTTCCCGGGTGCTTCTGACCGGAACGGGTGGCTGAACCACATAGAGGGCGCGCCCCTTCGAGCCGTGACCGGCTCGGAGGGGCGTACCCATTTGGGCAGGTCAGGCGCGTGCAGACCGGCTTGGGCGGGCGCGTGTCGGTCCGGGCCCTACTGGGGGCAACATGAACCGAATGTGGGCTTCTCTCGGATAAGCCCGCGAGGCGAGGAACCTTCTCATACGGTGGTTTTGGGAGCTACAACCGATTTGTAGCAGGGGACACCCGTCTGACGGCGGCGACCCTGTCTGGTACGAGGAGAGGGCAGAGAGCTCCGATGTCCAACTACCTAACGAACAAAGAAGCCTCCGGGCGGGCGACGGCCAAGAGCCGCCGCAAGCTCTGGCTCGCCAGTGGCGTGGCCGGTTTGACGGGCGTGATCAGTCTCGCGGCGGTGGGCGTCGCGGGCAGCGCCGGAGCGGTCGGCCTCAACTGGAACACCGCGCAGGTCAGCAAGGACGGCGACCAGCGAGGTGACGAGGCGCGCGACTGGGACAAGGGCGAGGACAAGAACCGGGACGACAAGAACCGGGACAAGGACAAGGACAAGGACCACGAGCGCGGGAAGGAGGTGCCCTGCGACACCGACAAGCTGATTCAGGCGATCGTGTTCGCCAACAACAAGCACGGCGGTGTGCTGGAACTGGCCAAGGGCTGCACCTACAACCTGACCCGCAACGACTACCAGGGCAACGGCCTGCCGGTCATCACCGAGCGGATCACGCTCAAGGGCGAGCACACCACGATCTCTCGGGAAGCCACTGCGGACTACTTCCGCATCCTCAACGTCGGCGCCGGTGGTCACCTCACAATCAAGGGCCTGACCATCAAGGGTGGCCAGACCCTGGAGCTGTACAACAGCGTCGAGCCGGCGGCCGTCTGGGCGTCGTACTCGGACTCCGAGGCGATCGCGGCGCAGGTGAAGGCGGGCGTCCCGCTGAACCAGGCGCTCACCGCCCGTCAGGCCAACCCGAAGGCGGGCCTGACGGCGACGCCGAAGGTGACGCCCAAGGCCGCGCCGACCGCGAAGGCGGGCGTCGTCACGCCGCTCGTGGAGTACCCGGAGGCCACCGACGGCGCCGGAATCCTGGTTCAGCCGGGTGGCACCGCCGAGATCCTGGAGTCCGAGGTCGTCCTGAACCAGTCGGGCGGCAACGGTGGTGGTGTGGCCAACTTCGGCACCACGAAGATCTGGCACAGCACCGTCACCCGTAACACCGCCTTCTTCTTCGGTGGCGGCGTCTTCAACGCCGGCCTGCTCAAGGTCGAGGAGTCGAAGATCACGGACAACACGGCCATCATCGGTGGTGGCGGTATCTCCAACGGGGCCGCGCGGATCTTCAGCGACGACGTCGACGGCGGAACGGTCGAGCTCAAGAAGGCCGAGATCACCGACAACGAGACGCTGGGCTTCGGTGGTGGCTACCTCGACATCGAGGGCAACACCACGGCGTACGAGACCAAGTTCGTCTCGAACACCGCGGTTCTCGCCGGTGGCGGTCTCGCTGCGGCGGACAGCCAGCTGAACCTGCACAACGCCACGATCGAGAAGAACAGCACCGCCGGTGTCGGTGGCGGTGTGGCCATCGCCTTCGACAGCGCGGTCACGTTCGAGAAGAGCAGCATCAAGGACAACACCGCCGGCTTCTTCGGCGGCGGGCTCTTCAACGTCGGCAGCGTCACCACGCTGCGCGACAGCGAGGTTGTCGGCAACCGGGCCATCGGCCCGATCGGGGTCGGCGGCGGCATCTTCAACATCTTCGGCCAGGTCAACCTGTCGAAGACGAAGGTCGCCCACAACTTCTCCACCTTCGAGCCGGGCGGTGTCTTCAGCTTCTTCGGAGACGTGAACGTGGACGACAAGTCCGCCATCACCGCGAACCGTCCGACCAACTGCCTGGCCATCCCGGGCGGCACGATCGAGAACTGCTTCGCCTGATCGATCGCCCTCGGGTGACGACGACTCAGCACCCTCGGGTGACGACGGCGTAGCGCCAGCACAACGGACCGGCCCCCTTCCGCGAGACGCGGAAGGGGGCCGGTTCACGTCACTTCTGGACGAAGACCGCCACGCTGCGCGCCGGTACGGTGAACGTGCCGGCCGCCCTGTCGAACGAGGCGGTACGCAGCACCGGGTCGGCCGAGTCGACAAGCACCGGGTGCAGTGCCACGTCCGCTCCACGCAGTCCGGTCAGCGTCTGGTCCGTCGCCGACGGGGTGCTGTTGAAGACGACTGTCAGCGACTTCCACTGCCCGCCCAGCCCACTGGCGTCCAGGGTCATGGTCAGCACACCCGGCGTCTCCTGCGCGCCGGACAGCGGGAACGCCACCCGCCGCTGCACCTGCTCGGCGGTGGCCAGCCCGAACACCGGCGACGACGCCCGGATGCGCAGCAACTCGGCGTACCGGGCGTCGGTCGTGTTGATCGCCGCGCAGTCCGGCACCAGTGCCGGATCGGCCAGCAGCGGCTTCGCGTACGACCACTTGTCCTCGTTGTCGGGCGCGGGCGGCAGACCGGCACCGAACCCGTTGCCCTGTTCACAGCCCCAGCGGATCTGGTTGAACCAGTCACCGGAGTTGTACGAGTTGCGGTCCAACGACTTCGACCGCAGCCGTTCGGTGCCGGAGGTGACGAACCCGGTGCCCTGTCCCAGCACCACGGTGCCCAGCGCCAGCACCTGCATCCGTGAGCGGTCCGCCGCCGTCGTGGCCTGCGGCAGTTTGTACGCCAACGCGTCGTACAGGATCTCGTTGTCGTGCGCGTCGGCGTAGGTGACGGCCTCCCCGGGCGCGGCGGTGTAGCCGGCCGGGGAGCCGTTGTAGTCCACCTGCGCCCCGGTGACCTCACGCCCGGCGGTGTCGGTGAACCGGTACCCGCGCAGGTTGCCGGTGAGCCCCACCTTGATCAGGTCGTGGGCGTGCAGCAGCCGGGCCTTCTGCTCGGCCGGTGACCCGTTGACCGCGTCGCCGTTCGGGTCGGTGTAGAGCCCGGAGGCGAAACCCTGCACCCGGGGATTGGCGTCGAACGGCCCGCCGCCGCGCACCGCGTCGCGCAGCCGGTCGTTGAAGGTGCCGATGCCGGTGCCGGCCATGTTGGCCTGGGTGGCCTGGACGAAACGAGCGTCGTTGGCGACCTCGCCGAAGTTCCAGCCCTCGCCGTAGAGCATGATCGCCTTGCCGTCCACGCCGTCGCGGGCGACGGTGAGCCGGTCCAGTGCCGCCCGGACGGCCAGGATGTTCGCCTTCGGGTGGTGGCCCATCAGGTCGAAGCGGAAGCCGTCCACCTTGTACTGCCGGGCCCAGGTGACCAGCGAGTCGACCACCAGCCTGCCCATCATGGCGTGCTCGGGGGCGGTGTTGGCGCAGCAGGTGGAGTTGGCCACAGTGCCGTCCTCCAGCAGCCGGTGGTAGTAGCCGGGCACGATCTGGTCGAGCACCGACTTCGCGTCGGTGCCGGCCGCCGACGTGTGGTTGTAGACCACGTCCATGACGACCCGCAGCCCGGCGTCGTTCACCCCGGCGACCATCCGCCGGAACTCGGTGGTCCGCGCCGCGCCGAGCGGGTCGACGGCGTAGCCGCCCTCGGGCACCGTGTAGTGCAGCGGGTCGTACCCCCAGTTGTAGCCGTCGGTTTCGGCGACTGCCGCCACGCACTTCTGCTGCTCGGCCGAGTCCGGCGGCAGCGCCGCCAGGTCGCAGGCCGGCTCGCGCTGGTCGGCCCGCTTCTCGGGGATCGTCGCGAAGTCGAACGCCGGCAGCAGGTGCAGGTGGGTGACCCCGGCGTCGCCGAGCGCCCGCAGGTGGGTCATGCCGGCGGTCTTCCGGTCGGTGAACGCGAGGAAGGTCCCCCGCCGCTCGGCCGCCACTGTGTCGTCGGCGATGGAGAAGTCCCGCACGGACAGCTCGGTGATCTGCGCCTTCGCGGCCGGCACCGGTGCCGGTTTGTGCAGCGTGCGCCACCCTGGGGGTGCCAGCGCCGGATCGTTCAGGTCGACGAGTTGGCTGTGCGTGGAGTCGGCGGCGAGGGCCACCGAGTACGGGTCGGTCACCGACGCGGTGACCATCCGCTGCGCCGCCGGCTGCCACGCCCGCACCTCGTACCGGTAGAACGTGCCGGTCCAGGTGTGGTCGCCGCGCACCGACCAGACGCCGGTGCGGTCGTCGCGGCGCATCGGCACCGTCTTCGGCGCGGCGGTGGGCGAGTCGAACAGGTGCAGGCGCACGCTCTGGGCGGTCGGCGCCCACAGCGCGAGGCTCGGCGTCCGGCCCGCGAACGTGGGCCCGAGGGTGGCGTCGGTCGCCCGGGAGTAGACGTCGTCGAGCACGCCCGGGATCTGCACGCCGGTCGCGGAGAGCAGCGCGCCCTCGGCGTCGCGTTCGGTGACCAGCAGCTGCCCCCGCAGCGCCGCCGGGACCTTGGCCAGGTCCGCCCGGTCCAGGGCGAAGCTACGGTACGACCACAGGTGCGGGAACCTGTCGCGTTGGGCCTCGGTGAGCCCGTTGCGCTGCGCCCGCAGAGGCAACGTCGTGTACGTGCCGGTCAGCTCGCCGTCGACCACGCTGACCCCGCCGGTGGGCGCGGTGACCAGCGCGTACGTCTTGCCGTCGGTCGGCGGGGTCTGCCACGCCACTGTGGACCTGTCGATCCAGTGCGCCTTCTGCTTGCCGATGTCGGTGTCTCCGCTGGCGGTGGTGGCCGTCGACGGCAGCAGGCGGCCCGGCGTGGCGGCGAGCAGCCACACCTCCCGGCCGGCGCTGGCGAAGTCGAGCCGCTGGTCGTCGGGCAGGTCCTTGGTGTCGCCCTGGTGGATGATGTAGTTCAGGCCGGTGGCACCGGCCGCCAGCGGCACTCGGAACACCGCCCCGAACGCGTCGACGGAGGTCGGCCGCAGCGGGGCGGACCACTCGGTCGGGTTGGCCGCGCCGTCCCACAGGTGCAGGCCCCAGCCGTCGTAGTTGCCGTCGGCCCGCCGATAGTGGAGCACGGCGGTGCCCTCCTCGACCGGCGGCTCCGGTTCACCGGCAGCCGCCTGCCTGCTCGGGTAGATCGCCGGGTCGCCCTGCTTGAGCCAGATCTCGCCGGTCCGGGTGACGTCGATGCTGCGGTCCTGGGCGACGTCCTTCGTACCAGCCTTGTCGACAACCAGGAAGTTCACCGACGTCGCGCCCGGCTTGAGTTTCACCCAGGCGAACCGGCCGTAGGAGTCCTCCCCGGCGAACGGCTGCCCCTTCGGCCACTCGGTGACGTACGCCGGGTCGACGTCCCCCCAGGCGTACAGCCCCCAGTCGTCGTACCCCCCGGCCGGACGCTGGTAGTGCACCACCGCCCACTCCCGGGAGCTGCCCTGCGCCGGAGTCCCCACCACGGCGGTGGACCGGGCGGTGGCGGTACGACCCCGGCCGTCGCGGACCACCGCCTTGTACTCGACACGGGTGCCGCCGGCCAGGCCGGTCAGGTCGTGCTGCACGGTGTACGGGGCGTGGTCGGCGCTGCCCAGCAGCGTCCACCGGCCGCCGGCCACCCGCGCCGCGACGGTGACGGTGGCCAGTGGGTCGCCGGTCACCCGCGCGGTGACCGCCGCCCGGGTGGCTACCGCCGCGTCCGGGACCGGGCTGGTGATGGTGATGGTCGGCTTGTCGGCCGCCGGTGCGATGGGGCTGCCGGCCCGGTACACCGCCGCCGACAGCGGCGGCACGGTGAGGGTCAGTTCGCCGTTGTCGTTTGCCTCTTTGCTGTCCGAGCCGCCGTAGATGCCGGTGAAGGTGGCGCCGGCCGACCAGGTGTCCACAGTGACAGTCTGCGCGGAGTCGGCGTTGTTCACGGCCACCACGTACTCGGTGCGGTCGGCCGGGGCGATCCGGGAGGCGGCGAAGACGCCCGGCCCGTCGTCCGCGTAGCGGGTGACCTGCACGCCGTCGCGCAACGCCGGGTGGGCCTGGCGCAGCCGGCCCAGGTCGGCGATGGTCCGGTACAGCGGGTGGGTCGTGTCGAACTGGTCGCTGGCGTGCGTACGGTCGGTGCCGAGCAGGTCGTCGTCGAGGTAGTCGGGAACCGTCGACGCGAACATGTCCTGGCGGGCGTCCTTGTCCCCGCCCGGGCCGGTGAAGCCCTGTTCGTCGCCGGAGTAGACCACCGGCTGGCCACGGGTCAGGAACATCAACTGGTGCGCGAGCTGGTCACGACGCAGGTGACTCGCCGGGTCGCTGCCACCACCGGCGATGAACGATCCGATCCGGCCCATGTCGTGGTTGCCGAGGAAGGTGGTCAACCGGCCCGCGTCGGTGTCCCGGGCGGCGTAGAGGTCGTCGCGGGCGTACACGTCGGCGAGCGCCTTCGCGGAGCCGGCGCCGGCGGTGAAGCCCCGCGCGGCCTCCTGGAAGGCGAAGTCGAGGGTGGCCGGCAGGCCACCCTGGCGGACGTAGCTGGAGCTGATCTCCGGGTCGGCGCTGTACACCTCGCCGAACATGAAGAAGTCCTTCTTGCCGGCCTTCTCCGCAGCCCGCTCGATGCCCTGGCTGAACTGCGGCCAGAAGTCCATGTTGACGTGCTTGACGGTGTCCAGTCGGAAGCCGTCGACGCCTGTCGCGCCGATCCAGTCCCCGTACGCCTTGGTCAGGCCCCGGACCACCTCGGGACGCTCGGTCCACAGGTCGTCGAGGCCGAAGAAGTCGCCGTACTCGCTGTTCTCGCCGGCGAAGGTGGAGTCACCCCGGTTGTGGTACATGGTGGCGTCGTTCAGCCAGGCCGGGACCTTGACGCTCGCGTCCTTCGGTTCGGCGAACGTCGGCGTGTACGGGAAGGACTCCTTGTCGACCGGCGGGAACGCCCGGGAGCCGTCGGCGTAGTTGCGGTCCTCGAACGCCCGGCCCTGCGCGTCGGTGTACGGCGCTGTCGCCTTGTCCACGTACGCGTACTTGTCCTCGGCGTACTTGATCACGTCGGCGGTGTGGTTGACGATCACGTCAAGATAGATCTTGAGGCCGCGCTGGTGGGCGAGCTTGACCAGCCGCTTCATCTCTTCCATGGTGCCGAAGTGCGGGTCCACCTGGGTAAAGTCGGTGATCCAGTAACCGTGGTAGCCGGCCGAGACGTCGTTGCCGGCACCCTGCACCGGCCGGTTCTTGAAGATCGGGGCGAGCCAGATGGCAGTGGTGCCCATCCCCTGGATGTAGTCCAACTTGTCGATGACGCCCTTGAGGTCGCCGCCGTGGTAGAAGCCCTTGTCGGTCGGGTCGAGGCCGGTCCGCAGCCGGTCGCCCGTGAGGCCGCCCCGGTCGTTGCGGGGGTCGCCGTTGGCGAACCGGTCCGGCAGGACGAAGTAGAACTGCTCGGCCCGGGCGGAGTTGCCGCCGGCCTTCAGCAGCGCCTCGGCGGTGGGTTCGGCACGCCACTGGGTCGCGCCGCCGATCGCGAGTGGGGCGCCGTCGGACGGGCGGGGGCCCGCGGCGGCGGGGTGCACGGCGACCGGAGCGCCGACGAGCGTGACGGTGAGCAGGGAGACAAGGGCCAGCAGGGCGGTGCGCGGTATCGGCGGGGGTTTCATCGACGCCTTCCTCTGGTCGCTGATTGGCCGCACGCTAACCCTTGCCGAAACATTCTGCAATACCTTGCAAACACGGTCGCAACAAAGCAGCATCCTTGCGGAAGCGCCGCTCAGAGCCCGCTGCAGCGACCTCCATCCACAGTGCACTCCCGCGGAGTGCTGGGCGCCCGCTCCATGTGGAACCGCAACGACACCGAACCACCGGGCGACACGTCGACCCCGCTGACGTACGTGAAGCCGTCGTCGAACTGGCGAACCGTCCCCTGTGGGACGCCCTCCACCCAGGCGGTCACCAGCCGTCCACCGGAGAACTCCAACCGCACCGTCCAACCGCGGCTCCGGGTGGACGTGTTGACCATCGCCACCTCGCCGATGAAACCGCCGTCGAAGCTCTGCACCACCCGGTACCGCCCCGTCATCGCCGGCTGCTCGGGCGCAGCCCGGCTCGGGGCCCGCGTCGCCGGCGGCTTCTCGATCGGACCGACAGTCGGGTCGGCCGATGGTGACCCGGACCCGGCCGCGCCGCTCGGCGGCAGCCCACTCGCACGGCCGGATATCCCCGGCAGCACCGGCGCCGGAGACGGCACCGAGGTGGGCACGCTCGGTGCCACCACCGCGGACGGCACCGGCAGCGCCGGCGGTTGCGCGCCGTCCGGCGCGGGGCTACGTCCCCGGTACGCGCCCAGGGCCACGATGAGCAGGACCACCATCACGACGACACCGGCGCCGACCACGATCCAGGGCGACGTGGCGATCGCCACCGGACCGTGTGGCGGGCGCGGAACACGGCGCATGCCGGACATGTACCTCCTTCAGCGGACCGTCCGCGCAGCGTAGCGATCGGCGGCCCGGCCCGGAAAGCCTTGGCGGCGCGGCGGCCCAGCGGTGCGGCGGTCCAGCGGTGCAACGGTTTAGCTGTGCGGCGGTGTGGCGGTGCGGCGGTGTGGCGGTGCGGCGGTGTGGCGGTTTAGCGGTGTGGCGGTGCGGCGGTGTGGCGGTTTAGCGGTGCGGGGCTGGCTCAGCCGATCCGGCAGTCGACGCCGTTGACAGTGCACTTGACCGGTCGCTGCGCCGAGTCACCCCAGCCGACGCGCAGCCGCAGCGTCCGAGAGTCACCCGCATCCAGCGAACGGGTGCCGCGCAACACGAACTCCCCGTGCCCGCGCCCCCGCACCGAGACGCCCGAGTCATCACTCACTCGCAGAGTCCAGGTGTCGTCGTCGAACACCAACTCCACCTGCCAGTCCATCGACCGACTCGACTCGTTGGCGATCGCCAACACCGCCGCGTCACCGTCCCAGCCGTTCGAACCGACCTCGTAGCGGGCGCTGACCGTGTCGTCCGCCGACGGCGCCATCAGGACGCTCGTCCGCCCCGGAGTCGGCGAGCCGGTCACGGTGGCCCGCGGTGACGGCGTCCGACTGCTGCGCGACGGTCGCGGCGACACCGAGCGCCGCTCGACAGCGGCCGGAGTCGGCCCACCGGTTGCCGAGGCGGCGGCAGGCACGGTCGGCAGGAACGCCGGAGGCGCGGCCTGCGGCGGCGTGTCCCGCTCCCTCGTCCGAAACGACAACAGCGCGATCACCAGGAGCACCACCAGCGCGCACACACCGAGCAGCACCACGATCCACGGCACCGACGCCAACACCCGCGCCGCCCGTGAATCTGCCGCACCGTCCGGCCGCACCGCCATCAGGTCTCCCCTCGTCCCCACCGACGCGACAGCGTAGCCAGCGCCGCACGGACCGGAAACCGGGCGGGTACGGATCGGACCGACCGGCCCCCGTCGGTCAGCCCGTCCGGACGACAGTGCAGATCAGTGGTCCGTCATCCGAGATACGC
The DNA here is from genome assembly GCF_036136635.1 of Micromonospora sp. NBC_00330. Classification (NCBI taxonomy): domain Bacteria; kingdom Bacillati; phylum Actinomycetota; class Actinomycetes; order Micromonosporales; family Micromonosporaceae; genus Micromonospora; species Micromonospora sp. NBC_00330. The sequence continues at coordinate 736,557 of NZ_CP108012.1, read as the reverse complement.
AGCAGGTACCGGTACCGCTCCCCCGGCACCGCCTGCCCCCGGCTGTCCAGGAACTCCCACTCCACCGCCACCATCGTCAACAGCGCGGACACCGGCTGCACGTCCTCGATCCGGGCGTGGGCCGCTACCAACTCCCGATCCTGGTAGTCGGGTGCGGCGCCCACGAAGGACAGCGCCACCGCCGCCGCGGACGTGAACGAGAAGCTGTAGGTGTCGGCCACCACCAGCCCCGGCAGGGCGTAGCAGCCGGCGATGGCCGGCAGGTCGCCTGAGGTCAACGCCACGCCGTACCGGTCGAAGAAGTCGGCCAACGTGTCAAGATCCGTGGAGGCGTTCACGGTCACAGCAATTGCCGGTCACCGCACGGGTCAAACCTCAGCGCGGCGGTACCTGAACCTCGATCTCGGAACCCAACCGGGCGTCGGCGGCCAGACCCAGGTCGTCCCCACTCCAGAACCGCCCCGGGTCATACCAGTTCGGACGCCGACCCGCCGGCAGCAACCCCATTGCCTCGTAGGTCACCGCCACCACCTCGGCGCAGTACGCCGTCTCCAGCGCCCGGTCCCGCTCCCCCGCCGATCGGGCCGAGCTGATCGAGCCGGAGGGGTTGGCGCGGTCGGCCGGGCTGGGGCGGTTGGCGCGGTCGGCCGGGGTGGCACGGTCGGTCGGGTTGGCACGGTCGGCCGGGGTGGGGCGAGGTGCCGGCTGGCCGAGGCGTGACAGCGCCGACAGCCCACCGAGGTGCGGCAGCGCGGGAAGCCGGCCGGGGCGCGGCAGCGCCGGCACCCGACCCCGCACCCAGCGCCACGCCAACTGGGCGGTCGACGGGAACGGCGTGCCGTCCAACCGCGCGATCGTCCGCAGCACCGCCCGCTCCATCTCCGCGTCGGCCGGCGGGTCGAGCTGCCGCAGCCAGGCGCGTTGGCCGTACCGGTTGGCCCAGACGCAGACCGCGTCCCGCAGGTCGTGCAGCTGGACGCCGCGTTGGTGGCCGCCCGACCACAGGTCCGGCAAGGACCTGCCCAACTCCGCGTGCCACATCAGCGGCGGCATGTCGTCCAGCACCACAGCCATCCCGACGTGGTTCACCGGGCTGTTGGTGGTGAACTGGATCGCCCGGTCGGGCACGCTGCGACCCCGGAACACCCACACGTCACCGGTGCGGGTCAACTCGACGGCCTCATCCAGGCTGATGCTCATGAGGGTCTAGCCTAGGCCGATGCGGCAACGAATGCGGTGGTGGAAGGTTCTCGGGCTGGCCGGGCTCGCCGGAGTCGCGGCCTCCGGTGTGGTCATCGCGCGGGCCGAACGGCGTCGGCGCGCGTACACCCCCGAGGAGATCCGGCAGCGACTGCTGGAGCGGCATGCCCAGGCCAGCGACGCCGCGAAACCCGGCGACCCGACCTGATCCACCGTCCTCTGTAGATCATCGTTGGGGCAGCCGGGCAGGTCGATGATCGATACGATGAGGTCATGACGACGCCCGTCGCACAGCGGCCCTTCGTCCTGTCCATCCCGGCCGCGCCGGTCGAACGCCACGGCAACGTCGACCTGCACCTGCCCACCCACACCGGTCCCGCGCCCGCTGTCGTGGTGGTGCACGGCGCTCCGCTGCCACCGGACGCGCCCGACCCCCGCGACTGGTTGCTCTACCGCGGCTACGGCGCGCTGCTCGCCGCGAGCGGCGTGGTCACCGCGCTGGTCAGCTACCAGGTGTCCGACCTGTCTGCGCTGCCCGCCGCAGCCGACGACATCGCCGCGATGGTCGAGCAGGTCCGCGCCGATCCACGGGTCGACCCCGAGCGGGTGGTGCTGTGGTTCTTCTCCGGCGGCGGCCTCTTCGCGGCCGACTGGCTACGCGTCCCACCGCCATGGCTACGCGGGATCGCACTGACGTACCCGCTGCTCATCCCTTTCCCCGGCTGGGAGGTCGACGCTCGGTTCCTGCCGGTCGAGGCACTCAGCTCCGGCACAGGCGTGCCACTGGTGCTGACACGCGCCGGCCAGGACATCCCGCCGGTCCTGGCCGGCATCGACGCGTTCCTCCCCGCAGCGACCGCCCAGGACTGGCCGATGCAGGTGATCGAGGTACCGGACGGCCAGCACTCCTTCGAAATCCTCAACCACGGCCCGCAGTCCGAGGCAGCCGTCCTGGCCGCCCGCGACGCGGTCCTGAAGCTCCTCGACGCAACCTGACCACCCTCGCCCGCCCTCCCACCCCGCATGCTTGTGTTCGATCCCTGGATGCATCGGCCCCGGGCTCGGCCCGGCTCGGCTCGGCCCGGCTCGGCCCGGCTCGGCCCGGCTCGGCCCGGCTCGGCCCGGACCGCCCCCGGATGATCGTGCTCGATCCTGGATGTAGTGGCGTCGTGGCGTAACGGGGGGCCTCCTTCCTGGTTCGAGCGCGATCATCCGGGCCGCGAGGTTCCGTACGGCCCCTTGTCACCTGGCCGGGCCAGTCCGCACGGCACCCTGCCCCGGTCAGCACGGTCAGAGCCGCGCGAACGGCGCAGACCAACATGATCGACTCGCCTTTCATGAAGTCGGGGCATCCCGGGCTCCCGGACCCCGCGATTTTCAGGAACCCGAGTCGATCATTCCGCCGTGGCCGCCATGCCGGGTTTGCGTGCAGCGCTGACCCCGGCTTTCGGCTCGATCCCGGGCGGTCCTGCGCCGAGTCGGGCCGGTCCGCACCGCGCACGAACCTCAGACCGAGCCGATCCGCGCTGTACTGACCCAGAGTCGGCCCCGGTTGGGCGCGCGAAGGGCGCAGACGGGCGTGATCCACTCGGGTTTCATGAAGTCGGGGGATCCCCGACGCCGGGACACCGCGACTTTCAGGAACCCGAGTCGATCACCCCGCTGCGGCCGCCGGGTCCGTATCGTCGGGCGGGCGCGGTGGGTGGGTTGTCTGGTTTGACCGTTGGTGTCGGGTGGTCGGGGCCACCCCGACGGCGGAATCGGCGGCCGGGCCGGGTCGTTATACCTGGCAGAGCACCGCAACAGGCCGGGTCACGGTGCGCCGACCCCGCCGGGAACCGCCGCCAGGCCCTCCCGCCGCGAACAGCCGCCGGGAACACCCGGCAAGCCGCTCCGGTTACACCCCCCCGCGCCGCCGAGCACCACAACGGCCCGGCACGGCAGCCGCCGGGAACACCCGCCAGGCCGCCCCGGTTACACCCCCCGCGCCGCCGAGCACCACCTGCCCGAGCGTTACAACGGCCGGGCATCGCCGCCGCTGGGAACACCCGGCCGGCCGCCCCGGTTACACCCCCCGAACGGCCGAGCACCACAACGGCCGACGGGTAGGCGGAATGACCTGCCACCGGCACCCGTTACACCCTGTCCCGACGCCGACCCCCTGTCGTGGGTCGCCGGGCAGAACCCCCTTGAACTTCCCCCCGCACGGTCGCAGTACCCCCGTTGAGTGCCGTGCGGGATACCCCCGATGCAGAGGAGCACGCCATCATGCGTACCGATCTGATCCGTAAGACCGCCCTCACCGCCGCCGGCCTCGCCTTCACCGGAGGCGCCATCGCCGGCCCCGTCACCACCGCCTTCGCCGCACCCACCACCACCAAGGCGGCCACCCAAACCCAGACCGACCGCAAGAGCCACGGCGAGCGCGAGCTCGGCGTGCGCTACGAGGCGCAACCGAACTTCTACTACTGCGGACCCGCCGCCACCCGAAACGCCCTGTCCGTGCAGGGCAAGAACATCAACGTCGACGACATGGCCAAGGAAATGGGCACCACCGAAGCCGGCACCAACTCCATCAACGACATCACCCCCGTGCTGAACAAGGAAACCGGCAAGACCAACGCCTACCGGTCCGTGGAAATCAGCACCCCCGACGCCGATGCCAAGCAGACCGACACCCTGCGCGCCGACATCGTCAAGACCGTCGACGACGGCCGCGCCGTAGTCGCCAACATCGCCGGCACCAGCACCGACACCAACGGCAACACCCACTCCTACGAGGGCGGGCACTACATCAGCGTCGTCGGCTACCGCGACAACGGTGACTCGGTGAAGATCGCCGACTCCGCCGACCCGAACACCGCCTCCTACTGGATCAGCGTCGAACACCTCGCCGACTGGATCGCCACCCGCGGCTACGCCACCAGCTGACCCCACACACACCCACAGCACATGACCGAAGGGCCGGACCCCCACGAGGGTCCGGCCCTTCGACATGCCTAGGTCAGTCCTCGCCCGTGCGGATCGGCTCGACGCCGGGGGCCACCACAGCCGCCTGACCGCCGGATGGCGCCGCAACAGACTGACCGCCCGAAGCCGCCCCAGCCGACTGACCGCCGGAAGGCACCTCGCCCATCGTCATGTCAGAGGCGCCGTCGGCCGACGTGACGCGGTGGGCGCGGCGGCGCAGCCACCAGGTGCTGCCGAGCCCGGCGAGCACCGCGAGGACCAACCCGGCCCAGGAGATGTCCTTCAGCCAGTGTTCGGCCGCCCGGCCGACGGAGTACAGCAGGTACGTCGTGCCGAAGGCCCAGACCAACCCGCCGGCCGCGTTGGCCACCAGGAAGCGGCGGTACGGCACGTGCAGCGCCCCGGCGAGCGGCCCGGCCAGAATCCGCAGCAGTGCCACGAACCGGCCGAAGAAGACCGCCCAGACGCCGTGCCGCGCGAAGCTCTGTTCGGCACGGGCGAGCTGCGCCGGGCCGAGGTGCTTGGGGAACCGTCTGCCCAGCCGGGCGAGCAGCGGACGACCGCCGCGTCGGCCGACGGCGTACCCGACGGAGTCGCCGACGATGGCGCCGAACGCCGCGGCGCTGGCCACCCACTCCGGCTCGACCACTCCGGTGGCGGCGAGCAGTGCGGAGCTGACCAGGACGATCTCGCCGGGCAACGGGACGCCCATGCTCTCCACGCCGATCACGCCGGCGACGAGCAGGTAGACCACGCCCGGAGGCAGCGCCGAGAGCCAGTGCTGAACGTCGATCACTCGGCACCCCTTCCGAATCGGCCCCGACCCTACCCCGCCGACCCGACGGCGCGGCGCGGTCGTGGGTCATCCGACCCGTGACGCCGGGTTGCGCAGATAGCAAGACGGACGTACGGTTTTGTTGGAAGCGGAATCGGGCGGTAAGTGTCACCTAACCTCGGCGGCACCCCGACCGGTGCGACAGACTGCTCAGGACTACTCACGGTCGCTGGTGTGAAGGAGTACGACGTGGCGAGCCTCGACACCTTCGGTGCGAAGACCCAGCTACGCGTCGGAGACGCGAGCTACGAGATTTTCAAGATCGACAAGGTGGACGGCCACGCGCGGTTGCCGTACAGCCTGAAGATCCTGCTGGAGAACCTGCTGCGGACCGAGGACGGCGCGAACATCACCGCCGACCACATCCGCCAGCTCGGCGGGTGGGACTCCACCGCCGCCCCGAGCGTGGAGATCCAGTTCACCCCGGCGCGGGTCCTGATGCAGGACTTCACCGGCGTGCCCTGCGTGGTCGACCTGGCCACCATGCGCGAGGCCGTCCGTGACCTGGGCGGCGACGCCAGCAAGGTCAACCCCCTCGCCCCAGCCGAGCTGGTCATCGACCACTCGGTCATCGCCGACCTGTTCGGCCGCGAGGACGCGTTTGCGCGCAACGTCGAGCTGGAGTACGAGCGCAACAAGGAGCGCTACCAGTTCCTGCGCTGGGGTCAGACCGCGTTCAACGAGTTCAAGGTCGTCCCGCCGGGCACCGGCATCGTGCACCAGGTCAACATCGAGTACCTGGCCCGCACCATCATGGAGCGGGGCGGCCAGGCGTACCCGGACACCGTGGTCGGCACCGACTCGCACACCACCATGGTCAACGGCCTGGGCGTGCTGGGCTGGGGCGTCGGCGGCATCGAGGCCGAGGCCGCGATGCTCGGCCAGCCGGTCAGCATGCTGATCCCCCGGGTGGTGGGCTTCAAGCTCTCCGGTGAGATGCCGGCCGGCACCACCGCCACCGACCTGGTGCTGACCATCACCGAGAAGCTGCGCAAGCACGGTGTGGTCGGCAAGTTCGTCGAGTTCTACGGCCCCGGCGTGGGCGCCGTGCCGCTGGCCAACCGGGCCACCATCGGCAACATGTCCCCGGAGTACGGCTCCACCGTGGCGATCTTCCCGATCGACGCGGAGACGATCCGCTACCTGGAGCTGACCGGCCGCGACGCGGCGCAGGTCGCGCTCGTCGAGGCGTACGCCAAGGAGCAGGGCCTCTGGCACGACCCGGACGCCGAGCCGGACTACTCCGAGCGCCTGGAGCTGGACCTCGGCTCCATCGAGCCGTCGCTAGCCGGCCCGAAGCGCCCGCAGGACCGGGTGCCGCTGGGTGCTGCGAAGACGCTGTTCCGCTCCGCGTTGACCGACTACGTGGCCGACGACTCCGTCGGTGAGCGTGACCTCAAGCCGGGTGTCCCCCGCGAGGAGCTGCCGCGCGGCGCCAACGGCCCGGCCGACGAGGCCAGCGCCGAGTCCTTCCCGGCCAGCGACCCGCCGGCCAACGAGTTCAGCGACCCGGCCGACGAGCCGCGTGACCTGGAGACCGCTGCGGTGGGCGCGGGCGGCCGGGCCAGCAACCCGGTCCGGGTCACCGGCGCCGACGGCGTCGAGTACGAGCTGGACCACGGCGCCGTGGTGATCGCCGCGATCACCTCCTGCACCAACACGTCCAACCCGCAGGTGATGATCGGTGCCGCGCTGCTGGCCCGCAACGCCGTGGAGAAGGGCCTGACCCGCAAGCCATGGGTGAAGACCACCCTGGCGCCCGGGTCGAAGGTCGTCATGGACTACTACGAGCGGGCCGGCCTCACCCCGTACCTGGACAAGCTCGGCTTCAACCTGGTCGGCTACGGCTGCACCACCTGCATCGGCAACTCGGGCCCGCTGCCCGAGGAGGTGTCCGCCGCGGTCAACGAGCACGACCTGTCGGTGGTCTCGGTGCTCTCGGGCAACCGGAACTTCGAGGGCCGGATCAACCCGGACGTCAAGATGAACTACCTGGCGTCGCCGCCGCTGGTGGTCGCCTACGCCCTGGCCGGCACGATGGACATCGACCTGGCCAACGAGCCGATTGGTGAGGACTCCGAGGGCAACCCGGTCTACCTGCGCGAGATCTGGCCGAACAGCGCCGAGATCCAGGACGTCATCGCCCAGGCGATCGGCGCCACCGGTTTCAGCGCCGCGTACGCCGATGTCTTCGCCGGCGACGAGCGGTGGCAGTCGCTGCCGACCCCGACCGGCGACACGTTCGCCTGGGAGAACGACTCCACCTACGTGCGTAAGCCCCCGTACTTCGAGGGCATGCAGCAGGAGCCGAGCCCGGTCGTCGACATCTCCGCCGCCCGGGTGCTGGCCAAGCTGGGTGACTCGGTGACCACCGACCACATCTCGCCGGCCGGCGCGATCAAGGCGGACTCCCCGGCCGGCTCGTACCTGGCCGAGCACGGCGTGCCGCGCCACGAGTTCAACTCGTACGGTTCCCGCCGGGGTAACCACGAGGTGATGATCCGGGGCACCTTCGCCAACATCCGGCTGCGCAACCAGCTGGTCCCGGGGGTGGAGGGCGGCTTCACCGTCAACCACCTCACCGGCGAGAAGACCTCGATCTACGACGCCTCGGTGGCCTACCAGGAGGCCGGCATCCCGCTGGTCGTGCTGGCCGGCAAGGAGTACGGCTCGGGCTCGTCGCGGGACTGGGCGGCCAAGGGCACGATGCTGCTGGGCGTCCGGGCGGTCATCGCCGAGTCGTACGAGCGGATCCACCGCTCCAACCTGATCGGGATGGGCGTGCTGCCGCTCCAGTTCCCGGTGGACGTCACCGCCGAGTCGCTCGGCCTGACCGGCACCGAGACGTTCACCATCACCGGGGTGACCGCCCTGAACGACGGTGAGACCCCGCGCACCGTGCTGGTCAGCACCGACACCGGCGTGGAGTTCGACGCCGTGGTGCGGATCGACACCCCCGGTGAGGCGGACTACTACCGGCACGGCGGCATCCTGCAGTACGTGCTGCGCCGCATGATCGCCAACTGACGTACGGCTGGTCGAGGGCCGCTCCCGCTTCGGCGGGGGCGGCCTTCGCCGTTCATGCCGAGGAGGGCTTGCGGTCAGAGCGCCCGGAGTCGCTCGTCTATCGCCGCATCTACCTGCTGGACCTCGTAGCCACGTAACCGCCGTCGCAGGCTGACCGCCCGCAGCACGTCTCGCGCGGCAGCCCGTGACGCAGCGCTGTCAGTAGCCAGAGCCCCATCGACCTCGGCGAAGAGACTTTCGACCTGACGCATGTCGTAACCGCGCAGAGCAACCACGAACGACAACGGCGTGATGGCAGGTGGTCGTACCGCGCCGCTCCGGGGTGCCGGGAGCGCGAGTGCAGCCAGCCGTTGGGCTATCGCCGCATCCACGTCCCGGGGAGCGTAACCCCGTAACCGCCGCCGCAGGGTGGTCGCCCGAAGCGCGTCTCGCGCGGCAGCCCGTGACACAGCGCTGTCAGTAGCCAGAGCCCCATCGACCTCGGCGAAGAGGGTCTCGACCTGACCCATGTCATAACCGCGCAGAGTCACCACGAACGGCAACGGCATGTGGCCACCATATCGGTCGCCGGTAGCCCCGACCGGGGTGCGCGACTGGGGTGAACGCTCAGCGAAGCCGCAGCGCGACCGCGCGGGCCTCCTCGTCGGTGAGCGGCAGGAACCAGAGGAGACGGCGGACGATGGCGACCGGGTCGGGGCCGCCCGGCTGGCCGCGCAGGTCGCGGATCGCCCGGCGGGTGATCCGGGAGAACTCGGGGATGAGGGTCGCCCGGCGGGCAGCGTCCGTCGGGGTCGCTCGCAGCGCCGGGCAGGGCCAGTCCCGACCGCAGGCGTCGCACGTCCACAGCGGGCCGTCGGCGGTGTGCGCGACCGGCGGGCCGCACCGGGACCGCCAAGGTGATTCGGGTACGACGTTCCCCGCGCGACCGAGACCAGGGTACGGAGGGTGCCGTGGCCCGGTTGGGCCGGCGGCGACTGCGTCGAGGTGGCCGACAACCTCGCGGGCGTCATCGGCGTACGTGACGCGAAGGACCCGGCCGGCCCGGCGCTCGCCTTCGACAGGGCGGCCTGGACCCGGTTCGTGGCAATGGCCAAGTCGAGCGAGAAGATCGCGCCGATCTTGCAGTTTCGGTCGTCGACATGAGCGGGTATGCCCCTTGTGTCGGGACAGAAAATGCAAGATCGCGGGGCGGGGACAGACTCGGTCCGTCGATCATGGAGTTGTGGTGCCTGGTTTGGCAGTTCACGGGGGCTTTGTCGTCCAGCACAGGCGGCGGTGCCGGCCCAGATGACCGACGTACCGCTCCTGGTGGCGTGCGGCCGCTCCGCTACCGGTCGAGTTCGTCGGCCCGGTCGAGCAGCGCACGGCGCTCGGCGGTTGAGCCCACCGCTGCCGCCGCCTCCCGGAACAGCCCTGCCGCGCGTCTCCGGTCGCCCTGCCGAGCCACCAGATCGGCCTGCACCGCCACGGCGAGCGGATAGCCGTCCAGCCCGCCGTCGGCGCGCGCCGCGTCGAGCAGGTCCAACCCGGCGGCCGGTCCGTACGCGTAGCCGTGCGCGACCGCACGGTTGAGTGCGATCACCGGTGAGGGGCGGAGGTCGGCGAGCGCGTCGTAGGCCCGCGCGATCGTCGGCCAGTCGGTCTCGTCGGCCGAGGCGGCGGTGGCGTGGCAGGCGGCGATCCGGGCCTGCCACGCGTACGGTCCGTCGTGGCGTACCCGATCGAGGGCGGCCAGGCCCTCGGCGATGGCGGCACGGTCCCACCGGTCGCGGTCCTGCCGCTGCAGGGTGAGCAGGTTGCCGGCAGCGTCGCGGCGGGCGTCGGCACGGGAGTGTTGGAACAGCACCAGCGCGAGTAGCGCGGCGACCTCGGACTGGTCGGGCATCAGCCGGTCGAGCAGCCGGGCCAGCCGGACCGCCTCCTCGGCGAAGGCCGGCTCGCCGTCGGCGACGTAGCCCCGGGTGAACAGCAGGTACAGCACGGCGAGGACGCCGGGCAGCCGCTCGATCAGCGCCGGCCCACTCGGCACCCGGTACGGGATGCCGGCCTGGGCGATGCGGGTGCGCGCCCGGGTCAACCGGCGGGTCATCGTCGACTCGCTGACCAGCAGCAGGCGCGCGATGTCAGCGGTCGGTACGCCGCAGACGGTTCGCAGCGTCAACGCCACCCGGGCCTCGATCGCGAGCGCCGGATGGCAGCAGGTGAAGATGAGACGCAGCCGGTCGTCCACGACATCCTGCCCCATTTCGGGCTCGGGTTGCGCCTCGTCTGGCGTGAGCAACGCCAGGTCGTGCAGCTTGCGCCGCTCCACCGTGGCCCGGCGCAGCACGTCGATCGCCCGGTTGCGCGCCACAGTCATGAGCCAGCCGCCCGGGTTGGCCGGCACACCGTCGGTGGGCCAACGTTCCAGCGCGACGGTCAACGACTCCTGGGCGCAGTCCTCGGCCAACGCCCAGTCCCCGGTCACCCGGATCAGGGTCGCGACGATCCGGGGGTACGCCTCGACGCTGGCGCCCGCGACGGCCTCTGCCGCCGCCGCGTCGGCCGGTGCCGGGGTGCGCACCGGCCGGCGCTGCGAGGTGGACAACCTGGTCAGTCGGACAGGTCAGCGAACGGGCGCAGTTCCAGTCGCCCTTCGCGGGCCATCGGGTGGGTGCGGGCCACCTCGATCGCCTCGTCCAGGTCTGCGCAGTCGAGCAGGTCGAAGCCCACGATCACCTCGGCGGTCTCCGCGAACGGCCCTTCGGAGACGAGCAGCTCACCGTCGCGAACACGGACGGTGGTGGCCGCGCTGGTCGGCCCCAGCACGTTGCCACTCAGGCGGCGGCCACGGGAGTCGTTCTCCGCCACCCACTTGTGGATGTCGGGAAGCTCGGTGGGGTCGGTGTCCGGCGCGGTGTCGCTGCAAACGAACATCATGTACTTCATCTGGTCGCTCCCTGGTTTCTCGGGGTATCGCCAGCATGACGAACGGCCGGCAGCGTTCCGGACACCCTCCCCCGAAAAACTTCGGTCAGTCTCCGCTGGCGGCGCGGCGGCGGGCCTCGCGGGTCTTCATGGCGTGCTCCATCAGCGTGACGAGCACCTCCTTGCTCGACTCACGCTGCCGGGCGTCGCAGAGCAGCACCGGCACACCCGGGTCCAGGTTCAGCGCGGCCTGCACCTCGTCGAGCCGGTACTGCCGGGCGTCCTGGAAGCAGTTCACCGCCACCACGAAGGGCGTGCCCCGACCCTCGAAGTAGTCGATCGAGGGGAAGCAGTCGGCGAGCCGGCGGGTGTCGGCCAGCACCACAGCGCCGATCGCCCCCAACGCCAACTCGTCCCAGACGAACCAGAACCGGTCCTGCCCCGGCGTGCCGAACAGGTACAGCACCAGGTCGTCGCTGATGGTGATCCGGCCGAAGTCCATGGCCACGGTGGTGGTGGTCTTACCCTCCACCCCGGACAGGTCGTCGATGCCGACCCCCGTCTCCGTCAGCACCTCCTCGGTGCGCAACGGCCGGGTTTCGCTGACTGCGCCAACCATTGTCGTTTTGCCCACGCCGAAGCCGCCCGCGACCAGGATCTTGATCGCGGTGGGCAGTGGCGTCGCTCCCGCCGGCCGGTCAGAGTGCCCGTAGTCCATTGATTACCGCCTCGAAGATGCTGTTGTCGGGAAGACCGGCCGTGGTCTGCGGCTCGCGGACCTGCACCAGGCTGCGGGCCGCCAGATCACCGAGGAGCACCCGGATGGTGCCCACCGGCAGGTCGAGATGGGCGGCGATCTCGGCGACGGACTGTATGCGTTGGCACAGCCCGACGATCGCCAAATGCTCGGGACCGAGACCGACCTCGGGCGTGACCTCGGCTCGGGTCGCCGTGACCAGGGAGATCAGGTCGAATGTGCCGGTGACCGGGCGGGCCCGACCACGCGTCACCGCGTACGGACGCACCACCGGACCCGCGTGGTCATCCACCCACTGATGGTCTGCGGACTCCCCCTGGACCGTCATCGCCGCTACCTCTCGCCGACCTGCTGATCGGTGCCGCGCGACGGCGATGCGACGTACTTGCCGACGCGGGTGACCAGCATCGCCATCTCGTAGGCGATCAGGCCGACGTCGGCGTCCTCGCTGGCCAGTACCGCCAGGCAGGCGTTGCGGCCGGCCGCGGTGACGAACAGGAACGACGACTGCATCTCGATGATGGTCTGCTGCACCTGCCCACCACCGAAACGCTTGCCGGCGCCTCGGGCGAGGCTCTGGATGCCGGCCGCCATCGCTGCGAGGTGCTCGCCGTCGTCCCGGCTCAACCCCTGGGAGGAGGCCATCAAGAGGCCGTCGGTGGAGAGCGCGACCGCGTGTTCGGCCTGCTTCACCCGGCCCACCAGGTCATCCAGCAACCACGTCAGGTCGGCGCTCGAAGCCGTCTTCTGGGTCACTTCGTCGTCCTCTTCTCGCCCGGCTGTGCGCCGTTGTTCGTCTGGGGCTCGACCGTCACACCGCGCGGAAACCCGCGTCGGCGGTGCTCGGTCAGGTCGCTTGTGGATCCTCGTCGGTCGGCTCGGACGGCGTCGCCGCCGGGGCGCCGGAGGCGCCGCCGAGCAGCCGAGCCGCGTCGGTCCGCCCACGCCGGGTGCCGGTCTGGTAGGAGCTCATCATCCGGCGAACCTGCTCCGGTGGGCGCACCACATCCTCGTCGTCGGTTTCGGACACCGCCGGGTCGTCTCGCAACTCGGGAACGATGTTCGCCTGTCGGACCCGGACGGGCAGACCGGAGTCGGTCCGCTCCGCCTCGGCGCGGGCGGGTGCCGGGCCACCGTCGCCGGCCAGGGCCTGCGCTGCGTCGGGGGTCTCCGGGCGGGTGCTGTCGACGGCGGGCAGGCCGGTGGGCACGGTCGGGGCTTCCAGGGCTGGTTGAGTGCGCCGGGCGCGGGTGGGCAGGTCGGGGGTGCCGGTTGCCGGGGTGGTCCGCTGTCGGGTGGGGAGGACGGTGTCCGCCTCGGTCTCCTCCCCCGTCGTCGGCGCGGTGGTGTCGGTCGCCGTCGGCGCCGCCGAGGTCACCGCCACCTCCGACGCGGTGGTCGTCGGTGCGGCGAGCGCGACCGGTGCGAGGGACGCCGGACGGCCGCTGTCCGTGGCGGGCGCCGGCGGCATCGGGATGGCCGAGCCGGTCCGGAACGAGCCGGAGTCCTCCGGCGAGCCGCCGGCCTCGGTGACCAGCTCCAGCGGGATCAGCACGACAGCTGTGGTGCCGCCGTACGCGGACTCCTTGAGCCGTACCCGCACGCCGTGCCGTTCGGTCAGCCGGCTCACCACGTAGAGCCCGAGTCGGGCGGCGTTGGCGAGGTTCAGCTCGGACTGGTCGACGATCCGGTGGTTCGCCGCGGCCAGGTCCTCCTCGCTCATGCCGAGGCCCCGGTCCTCGATCTCGATGGCGAACCCGTTGGAGACCAGTTGACCGCGGACCTCGACTGTCGTGTGTGGCGGGGAGAACGACAGGCCGTTCTCGATCAGCTCGGCAAGCAGGTGGATGACGTCGCCGACCGCGCGGCCGGCGAGCGAGACCGGCCCGAGCGGCAGCACGTTGACCCGGGTGTAGTCCTCGACCTCGGCCACGGCGCCACGCACCACGTCGACCATCGGGACGTTGCGCCGCCAGGCCCGACCAGGGGTGGAGCCGGAGAGCACGATCAGGTTTTCCGCGTTGCGCCGCATCCGGGTGGCCAGGTGGTCGACCCGGAACAGGTCCTCCAGCTCCTCCGCGTCGTGCTCGCGACGCTCCATCGCGTCGAGCAGGGTGAGCTGGCGGTGGACCAGTGCCTGTGTGCGTCGGGCCAAGCTCAGGAAGACCTCGCGGACATTGCGACGCAGGTCTGCCTGCTCGACGGCGGTGCGCAGGGCGGTCTCCTGGACCGCGTTGAACGCCTTGCCGACCTGGCCGATCTCGTCGGTGCCGAACTCCAACGGGGGCGCCTCGGTGGCCACGTCGACCTCCTCGCCCCGGCCGAGCCGCTCGACCACGCGGGGCAGCCGCTCGTCGGCGAGCTGCCAGGCGGCCTGCCGCAGCCGTTCGAGCTGGCGCAGGAGGGTCCGGGCCGTGGTGATGGAGACGACGACCGAGGCGATGACGGCGAGCAGGCCGAGGCCGGTGGCGAGCACCAGCCGGACGACGACCATCACGGCGACGCCGGTGGCCCGGTCCACGATGCCCTCGCCGCCGGTGGTCACCGTGTCGTTCACCTCGGCCAGCGCCGGCTCGACGGTGCCCCGCCACTGCTCGGCGCCGACCGGCAGTTGGGTCGACGGCCGGCCCTCCCGGAGGATGCTGTCCTGCACGGCGCGCAGTCGGCTGAACGCCTCACCCTCGACGAGCTGCTGGTAACGGCGCTGGTCGGCGTCGGCGAGGCGGACCCGGACCTCCTCGCCGAGGAACCGCTCCGAGGCGACCAGGCTGGTGTAACGGACGTACTCCGGCCCACTCATCCGGCCGTTGCCGAAGAGGCCGCTGAGCAGCGCGTCCTCCTGGGAGATCAGCTCCTTCATCCGGTTGAGCTGGATCAGGGCCCTGGCCTCGCCGGCGATCTGCTTGTCGTCCAGGCTGCCCGTCACGTCGTAGATCTGGAAGATCGACTCGATCGCGTCGGTGTACGACTCAGCGGCGGCGATCCGGTCGATCTTGCGGTCCAGCACCTCCGCGCGGGTCCGCTCCAGGGTGTTGACCTGGGCGATCGTCATACCGAGCTGCGTGTCCAGTGCGGAGCTGCCGGCGACCTCGACCTGCCAGTTGCGCACCGAGTCGGCGAAGTCGGCGGCCAGCTCGGTGGTCTTGCGGTGTTCGGCCTCGAGAGCCGTCCGCTGCGCCGCCTCGGGATTGCTCAGGTACGACTGGGTCAACCGCCGCTCCACCTGGAGCTCCTGCAACAGCGGCTCGCTCGGTGTGTAGACCTTGCTGTTGATCAGCTGGACGCCGAGCAGGTTGAAGCCGTCGCGCAGGGTCACCCACGCCGCGAACATCCAGAGCGCGACCAGGGAGAGCAGCAGGGCGACAACCTTGGTGCGGATACTCGTACCGCGAGAACGCATTGAACCGTCCCAGGCCGGGCGTTGACTCAGCTCATCAACGAATGATCAGAGGGGGCGACGTCCCACCACAGCGGGGCATCCGGGGCTGAGGCTCTGCGTACGCTAGCAGTGTCCACACAACCCCTCAAGTTGCTGTTTTTGTTGACCGGTAACCGCAATCCACCACCGATCGGTCCACGCCGGAAGCACGGATGCTGGCCAGTCGACAGGCGGCGAGCACCGCGGCGCTAACGATGACTGTCGGACAGTACAGCTCCTTGCCGTACCACAGTGGAGGGTGCTCCCCGGCGGCGGATTCGTGCAGGTAGGCGTGTCCACGCGCCACGGCGTCGTCGACCCGCGGCACCGTCGTCGGCACCGTCAGCAGCACCTGGAGGGCGTACGCGGTCTCCTCGGCGGTGCCGTCCCACCGCCCCCACGAACCGTCCGGGCGCTGACTGTTCAACACCCAGCCGGCCGCCCGATCCACCGCCTCGGCGGCGGCCGCACCCCGCCCGAACTCGGCCAGTGCCAGCACACAGCAGGCGGTGGCGTAGTACGGCGAGGCGTGCCACCGGTCCTGCCAGGCGCCGTCCGCGCGCTGGTGCCCGGTCAGCACCGCACTCAGTCGGTCGACCGCCCGGTGATAGCGCTCCCCCGCGTCCGGGTGCCGGGTCAGGCGCTGACCGAAGGCGTCCAGCACGTGGGCGTTGGTGGTGACCGAGAAGCCGTCCTCCCCCGGCCAGGTGCAGAAACCGTCAGCCGTCTCGTACGCCCACAGGCTGGCCGGGTCCGCCGGACGGCCGAGCCGGGCCAACGCGACGAGGCTCACCGCTGTGGTGTCGGCGTCGGTCGGCAGGCCGTCGCCGGTGGCGATTCCCTGGCCGGCGGTGGCAGCGGTCAGGCTCTCCAGGACGGAGGCCGGTGGGTTGATCGTGATCCCGGCCCGGTGCAGGCCGCTCAGCACCCAGGCCCGCTCGAAGACGGTGATCGGCGCCGGGCAGGGCACCGGGCCGCCTCCGTCCTGGATCAACGCCCGCAGGAAGGCGTGCGCGGTGGGGCCGGCGGCCGGGCCGGCCGCTGTCAGCCAGGCCGCGGTCGCGGCGGGTGACGCGCCGACCGCTGTGAGCGTGGGGCCGGCGTCGGTGGGTACCGCGTCCAGGATCTCGTAGAAGTGGGCCAGCTTCGGTGGCAGCGTCATTCCGGCGGCCACCGCGGACCGCACCGCGCGCAGCCGGTCCCGGGTGAGCCCGGTGGGCAGCGGCAACGGCGGGCGGGGCAGTCGGGCGGCGGTGGCCCGCTCCAGCCCGGCGAGCCGGTCGTTGATCGTGTCGACCAGCGCCGGGACGATGAGGTCCAGCGCGGGGGTGTCCGGCAGAGTCCGGGCGTCGTTGGGGAGCAGCGTCCCGACGAGCGCGCCGAGCCCGCGGGCCACCGGAGCGAGCAGCTCCGTCCCGGCCCTGCCGTCGGCCAGTGCCGCGAGCAGCGCGTCGGTGGCGCTCAGCGTCGGTACCAGGGCGTACCCCTCGGGTGGGCCCCACGCCCCGTCCGGGCGCTGACTGCGCAGCAGGAACGCGATCCGCTGGTGGTGCCCGGTCAGCCAGGGAGCGACGGCGACCAGCCGCCCGGTCTCGTACACCGACGCGGCGACCTGCCCCCACGGCCGCAGGCCAAGGCCGGCGATCAACTCGCGGGCGGCGTCGGCGACCGGGGCGGTGGTGGCGACCGCGGCGGCGCTGGTCGCGGCGTCGGCGAGCACCCGGGTGGCGCAGTCACTCATCGCGCTCCCCCCAGAAGTCCGACAGTTGGTAGAAGCCGCCGGTGAAGGAGATCTGGCGGTTGAGGTAGTCCGCCTGGCGGGGGCACCGCTCGGCGAGGGCGGCCAGGTCCCCCCGGGACCGGGCGGTCAGCTCGGCCAGCCGGTCGTGCACCTGCGCCGGGTCGTCCACCAGCGAGAGGGCGTTCAGGTCACCCCACTCGGCGTCGCGCTTCTGCGTGGCGAGGTCGTTGACCAGCCGCAGCACCCGCTGCACGCCACGTCCGGCGTCCAGCAGGTCGGTCAACTGGGCGAGGGTCTTCTCGTCACCCGTGGCTATCCAGTGGGTGACGTTGACGAAGGAGCTGCCGGAGTTGTCGGCGTTCTCCAGGTAGCGGTCCAGGTCCGGCAGGCGTCGCCCGGTGGTCGGGTCGGTCGGCAGGTTCTTCCAGTCCCACTCCCGAGCCCCGGCGGCGAGCATCCGGGCCAGCTCGTCGCGCCAGATCGGACGCAACCGGGCGAACGCGGGCACGGTGGCCAGTTCGTCGCGCAGGTCGGCCAGCAGCCGGGCCAGGTGTCGCCCCGGTGGGGGCGCCGCGCCGTCGGCCACCGCCAGGCAGTCGTTCACCACCTGCCGGACGTCGTCCACGGACCGGGCGAGGTAGTCGACCTGCCAGTCGGCGGCGAAGACCCAGAGCACGGTACGGGTGGTGATCCGCAGTTCGGCGGCGGTGTGCCAGGGTGCGATGAAGGCGACCACTGTGGCCACCGAGCTGAGCAGCGCCGGGTCGAACGGCGCGGCGTCGAACAGCTCAGGGTGGGCGGCGGTGACGTCCTGGAGGTCGCGTACGCCGCGCACGGCGAGCGCGCACACCCGGCCCTGCTCGGCGACCGCGTCCTGACCGGCCCGAGCCGGAGGCGGGGTCTCCATCACGATGCGGCCGGACGCTCGACCGGGGTGAGGATGACCTCGGCGCGCTGCTTGGGTTGCAGCGAGGCGCCCATCCGAGGCGTGAGGTCGGCCGGTTCGCGCAACCGGAAGCGGTAGCGGCTCAGCACGGTGCTGACGATGAGCTGCGCCTCCAGCAGGAACAGGTACTGCCCGAGGCACTGGTGCGGGCCCCCGCCGAACGGGAAGTAGGAGTAGCGGTAGCGCCGCCGGGGCAACTCCGGCGCGAACCGCTCCGGGTCGAAGAGCGCCGGGTCGGTCCAGAACGTCGACATCCGCTGGGTGACGTACGGGCTGACCAGCACGGTGCCCCCGGCCTTGATCCGCACCCCGCCCAGCACGTCGTCAGCGACAGCGGTGCGCGGGATCATCCAGCCGGCCGGGTAGAGCCGCAGCATCTCGTCGAGCACCATCCGGCCGTAGCGCAGTTGGGGCAGGTGTTCGCGGCCGACCCGTTCGGCGCCGACCACCCGTTCGATCTCGTCGGTCATCAGCTCGGCCACGTCGGGCCGGGACGCCAGGACCGGCCAGAGCCAGGAGAGCAGGGCGATGGTGGTCTCGGTGGCGGTGGAGAACATCGCGACCACGTCGCCGCGGATCGCGTACTCGTCGGGTTCGCTGCCGTCGGCGCGTGGCCGGCAGAGCGTGGAGATGATGTCGTCGCCGTCGGTGGGATGGGCCCGGGCATCCCGGATGATGGGCAGCACCACCTCGTCGATGGCGCGCACCGCGTCGCGGAAGCGCCGGTCGCCGGGGATCGGCACCGCGTACGGCACGGCGGGCATCAGCAGCCGGGGAAGCATCGCTGTGGTGAGGGTGTTCAGCGCGGCGCTGATCCGTAGGGCATCGGGGACCGAGATCCGGTCGGCGAAGAGCACCCGCATGGTCGTGCGAAGGACGATCCGGGTCAGCTCGGCGCCGCCGTCGATCGGGCGACCCGCGAGGGCCGGTTCGAGCCACTCGTCGACCGCCTCGTTGATCGCCTCGGCCATCTTGTCGACGAGCGTCTCGGCCCGCTTGGCGGTGAACAACGGTTGCAGCGCGCCCCGGCTGGACTCCCAGATCTCACCCTCGGCGACCAGGATGGCGTCACCGACGATTCGGCGCACGGGTCGCCAGAGCAACCCGTCGCCGTCCCGGGTGTAGTTGGCAACGTTGTCCCGCAGAACGCGTTGCAGGTGCTCAGGATGGCTGACCAGATAGGGCCGGAACGAGCCGAGGTTGAGCCGGACGACGTCGCCGTCGGCGTCCTGCGCGAAGTCGACAAGCGCGCCCAGTGGATCGCGAACCAGTGCCGGCAGAGCGCGTCGTAACGGGATCGTCCGGGGCTCGGTGCTGACGGTGACGGGGCGCGCCTCGGACACCTGTGCCATCGAACCACGTCTCCTCGTCGTCCCGGCGACCGCAGCGGTCCACTTCGGTCGCGCAGGTTGATGAAACTTTCACCTTCTGGGCCGCCGGAAGCATCTCACCAAACGAGGGGCACCTCCAGACTTGCGGACGGCGCAATTTCCATCTAGGCGCACGCACACTCGTCGATGTTTAACTCTTCTTGAATCCTGAATGGATACTCAGGAACGACACCACGCCCGGTGCGCCGACCACCCAGGCGCCATGGGCGAATCGGCCGCGTGCCGCCGACCTGGCTGCGGCATCGGCACCGGATTGGCGGCCTCGGGCTGGCCGGTGCGGGCCGGTGACCCAGGACGCACCGGTACCCCCGAATCCGGGCGACGCCCGGCACCCTGTGCCAGGCTCTGTGACATGGACGACAAGACCATCCTGAACCGGATCTCCGAACTGGTCGACGAGGAACACAAGCTGCGTGCCGACGCCCAGGCCCACGAGTCGGGCACCGAGGGCGACGCCAGCGAGCGACTGCGCGCCCTGGAGGAGTCCCTCGACCAGTGCTGGGACCTGCTGCGCCGCCGACGGGCCGCCCGGGAGACCCACGGCGACCCGGACGCCCAGGGCGAACGCCCCAAGCCCGAGGTGGAGCGCTACCTGCAATAGCCGACATGGCGGGTCGGGCGGTGTGGCCGCCCGACCCGCTCCGATCAGCGCAGGCCCGCCTCGTGCAGCAGCTCTCCGGTCAACAGGCCGGGGTCCACCTGCTCGGCGGGGAGGCCCCGGGCCGCGAACCAGGCGCCGACCACCCGCACATCGCGGGCCAGGAACTCCGGCCCCTGTGGGTTCGCCACCACGTCGACCACCTGCGGCAGGTCGATCACGACCAGCCGACCCTGGTGCACGAGCAGGTTGTACGGCGACAGGTCGCCATGCGCGTAACCGGCCCGCGCCAGCACCCGCAGCGCCTCCACCAGTTGGGCCCACAGGTCACGCAGCTCGGTCGGGTCGGGCCGCAGCTGGGCCAGCCGGGGTGCCGCCTCCCCCGACTCGGCGTCACCGACGAACTCCAGCATCAGCTCGGTGCCCCGCACCTGCACCGGGTACGGCACGGCGATCCGGTCGTGCCCGGCGCCGATCTCCCAGAGCCGGCTGAGCGCGGCGAACTCGGCCGCCGCCCACTGCCCGGCGATCATCTGCCGGCCGAAGGCCGTCCGGCCGGCCATCGCCCGGTTCTCCCGGGACCGACGCACCCGACGGCCCTCCAGGTAGCCGGCATCGCGGTGGAACAACCGGTGCTCGGGATCGCGGTAGCGTTTCACAGCGAGCAGGCAGGACCGGTCGGTGTCCGGCACGGCCCGACGGACCAGGTGGACGTCCGCCTCCTTGCCGGTCTTCAGCACACCCAGCTCGGTGTCCTTGGCGGCCAACTCGGTGACCAGCCAGGCGGGGTGCGGCTGTGGCCCGTGCACGGCGTCGTCCCAGGACGACCAGCGCTCGCCGGTGTCCGGGTCGGGCTCGCTGTCCGGGTCTGCGAGCGGCTCGGTGGGCCGCCCGCGCTTCAGAAACTGCGGTTCGTCGTCGTCGAAGCGGCTCTTGCCGCGGCGGCGCTCGAGCGCCGGAAGGTCATGATTGCGCACTGTGGTGAAATTCCCTTGGTCGAGGCTGAGATAGGCAGCTGGAAGCGACCTGCAAAGACGGCCATGACCGACCCCCTGTCCTCGACCGGGCACACACCCGGGTTGCACCATGCGCGGACAATGCTCGTACCACCACGTCCGCCGGTCAACCGAATTACCGAGCCGCCACCCGAACGGCCGCTCCGACGCCGAATCGCCAGTGCGGAAACCCTCAGCGGGCCAGGACGGTGGCGACCGCGGCGATCAACCCGTCCACCGTGCGGCTCGGCGCGAACCGGACGTCCGACCAGGTACGCCCCCGGTGCAGCCAGACGCTGGGCAGCCCGACGGCGGCGGCGCCACCGATGTCCGCCTCCGGGCTGTCACCGATCACCCACGCCCCCCGCAGCGGCATCCGGACCCGCTGGGCGGCGAGCGCGAAGATTCTCGGGTTGGGTTTGCTGACGCCAGCCTCCTCGGAGATCACCCAGTCCGCGACGTACTGGTCCAGCCCGGTCTGGCGAATCTTGGCGTCCTCGACGCGTACGGTGCCGTTGCAGACCACCACCGGCACCCAGCCGGCGTCGTCGGCGATCCGCAGCGCGCAGGCGGTCAGCGGGTCGAGCCGGGTCTGCGCCACCACCCCGTCGTGCAGCTCCTCGACCAGGTCGATCGAGGGAATGCGCAGCTCGTAACGGTCCCGGATGGCGTCGGCGAGGTCCCAGCGGTCGGTCAGACCGTCGGCGTCGATCGAGATCAGCCAGTCGATGTCGGTGTGGGGCGCGCCGATGCTGTCCAGGAAGCGCTCACCCCAGCGGCGGAACGGCCCGGCCCGATCCAGCAGGGTGTTGTCCAGGTCCAGCAGGAGCAGTGGCACTCGGGCACCCTACGGGACCGACGTGTCCGCCAACAGGTGCGGCGGGTATCGAGCTGACGAAGGGCTCAGCCAGGCATCGACAGCCGCGGGCCGCCCTGGTCCGACAGCCGATCGACGAGCATCGAGTGGGCCGTCCGGGTGGCCGCGAGCACGACGGGATCCAGCGCCGCCACGAGCACCGCCGTGCCGTCGTCCGCCCCGCGGGCCAGCACCCGCCCCTCGGGGTCGTAGATGGCCGCACCGCCGTTGAACCGCCACGGGTCGACACCGCCGACCGCGTTGGCGAAGACCACGAACATCGTGTTGTCCAGGGCACGTGCGGCGTAGTAGAGATCCCGGCGGTGCTCGGAGCCGGCCAGGTATCCGCTGGGGCACAGGTAGGCGTGTGCGCCGTCGAGGGCGGCGGCCCGGCCGTGCTCGGGGAAACAGCCGTCGTAGCAGATGCCCAGCCCGAGCCGCCAGTCGTCGACGAGCAGCGTGGCACCCCGATCGCCGGGGGTGAACAACTCCCGTTCGTCGCCCCACAACTGCTGCTTGTCGTACCCGACCCGCACCTCGCCGCTGCGGTCCACCACCAGCGCCGCGATGGTCCGCCGGCCGTCCGGGTGCCGGACGGCCGCGCCGACCAGCGCGGTGACGCCGGCCTCGCGCGCCGCGACGCGCAGCGGGTCGAGCCGGGGATCCGCGACCATCCCGGCCGGATCGGCCGCGACGTCGGTGCCGGCCGGGTCGGCGGTGAGAACCGGCGGGTGGTACGCGCAGAGGAACAGCTCCGGCAGGACGGCCACCCGGGCACCCCGCTCGCCGGCTCGCCGGACCAGGTCGGCGGCGATGACAGCGTTGCCGGCGACGTCGCCCGGGGTGGGGGTGGCCTGGACGGTGGCCACTGTCAGCGGGGAGCTGGGCACGGTGCGGGGCTGGGTCACCGGGAGATGGTAATCGGCGTCGTCCCAAGCCGTACGTACGGTTTGCATGCCCCGGGGTGACCTGCAACGATCGACGTGTGCCCAGAGTAAGCCAGGACCAGCTCGACGCTCGCCGGCAGGAGATCCTCGCCGCGGCCCGGGCGTGTTTCGCCCGGCTCGGCTACGAGGGGGCGACAGTACGCCGCCTCGAGGAGGCCACCGGCCTGTCCCGTGGCGCGATCTTCCACCACTTCCGCGACAAGGACTCGCTCTTCCTCGCCGTCGCCGAGGACGACGCCGCGGCCATGGTCGAGACGGTGGCCCGCAACGGCCTGGTGCAGGTGATGCGCGATCTGCTCGCCCGCGCCGTCTCACCGGACACCACCGGCTGGCTGGGCAGCCAACTGGAGGTCTCCCGGCGGCTGCGCACCGACCCGGCGTTCGCCCGACGGTGGGCGGAGCGGTCCGCCGCGATCGCGGAGGCGACCCGGGACCGGCTGGCCCGCCAGCGCGACGCCGGGGTGCTGCGCGAGGACGTACCGATCGACGTGCTGGCCCAGTTCCTGGAGCTGGCCTACGACGGCCTGGTGCTGCACCTGGCCATGGGCCGACCGGCCGGTGACCTGGGCCCTGTGCTCGACCTCGTCGAGGAGGCGGTCCGCCGCCACTGACCGCGCGCACACCGGTCGGAGGCCCGTGGCGAGGCTGCTCCACAATGAGGCCGCCGATCCCTCCGGTGACAGGAGCAGTCGATGATCGTCCACGCCGCGTCCGGCGACACCTGGGGCATCTCCGGCCCCACCTTCCTCCGGTACTACATCGCGGCGGCCATCCTGGTGGTGGCGACAGCGGCGTACTACCGGATCCGCCTGCTGACCGCCCCGGCGCACCCCACAGTCGACCCACTCGGTGCACAGCAGGTCGCGTACCTCAACGGCGGCCCTCAGCTCGCTGTGCACGCATCGCTGGGCGGGCTGCGCGGCAGCGGCGCGGTCGGCGTACGACCGGACCGTCGGCTGACCACCGGCGGCGCCCCGCCGGCCGGGCTCACCCCACTGGATCAGGCCATCCACTGGGCAGCCCACCAGCACTCCCGGGTCCGGGACCTGCCGCAGGACGAGCGCGTACGCACCGCGCTGGACCAGATCCGCAACGGCCTGGAGCAGCGCGGGCTGCTGACGAACGACACGCAACGCGCCCGCGCCCGCCTCTGGGGCCAGTTTTTGTGGGCCCTGCTGGGCCTCGGCGTGCTCCGGTTGTTCTCCGGCCTGTTCAGCGGTCGCCCGGTGGGTTACCTGCTGCTCACCCTGGCGGCCCTCCTGTGCGCGGCCCTGCTGCTGCGTCGGGCACCCGTCCGCACCCGGGCCGGTCGTGCCGCCCTTCGTTCCGTCCGCAGCGAGCACACCCACCTCGCGCCGGCCTCGGCGCCCGCCTACGCCACCTACGGGGCGGCCGGCGCGGCGATGGGCGTGGCCCTGTACGGCACCGCCTCGCTCTGGGCTCTCGACCCGGGCTTCGCGGAGCAGGCCGAGATTCAGCGCCAGGCCCTCTCCGGCAACGGCGGCTGGACGGGCGGGTCCGACGGATCGTCCGGTGGCGGAGGCGACAGCTCCGGTGGGGACGGCGGCAGCTCCTGCGGCGGTGGAGGCGGCGGGTGCGGGGGCGGCGGCGGGTGCGGCGGATGACCGGCCCGTCCGGGGTCGGCATCGGCTGGCGTCCGGAGATCGCCGGCTTCGTGGCCGAGCTGCCCGGCCTGCGCTTCGTCGAGGTGGTGGCCGAGGGGGTGCCCGCCTCCGGACCACTCCCGCCCGGCCTGACCCAGCTACGGGACCGCGCGGTGACAGTCGTACCGCACGGGGTGCGGCTCTCCCTCGGCGGCGCCGAGCCGGTCGACAGGGCCCGGGTCGCCCACCTGGCCGCGGTGGCGCAACGCCTGGACGCCCCGCTGGTCAGCGAGCACATCGCGTTCGTCCGGGCCGGCGGCCTGGAGGCGGGCCATCTGCTGCCGCTGCCGCGCAGCCGGGAGGCCGTCGACGCGGTCTGCGCCAACGTGGCGCGGGCACAGGCCGAGCTTCCGGTGCCGATCGCGCTGGAGCCGATCGCCGCGCTTGTCGACTGGCCCGACGACGAGTTGACCGAGGCGGACTTCCTCACCGAGATCCTCGACCGGACCGGGGCACTGCTGCTGCTGGACGTCGCGAACGTGCACGCCAACGCCCGCAACCGGGGCGCCGACCCGCTGGCGTTGCTGGACCGCCTGCCGCTGGAGCGGGTCGCGTACGCCCACGTGGCCGGCGGCGCCGAACACGGCGGGTTCTACCACGACACCCACACCGACCCGGTGCCGACAGCGGTGTTGGAGCTGGTCGACGCGCTCTGCGCCCGACGGCGACCGCCGGCACTGCTGCTGGAGCGCGACGGCCACTACCCGCCGGCCGCCGACCTCCGCGCCGAACTGGACGCCCTGGCCTCCGCCGCGGGCTTCCCGGCCGTGACATGACGGGCGCACCCGACGACGAATCCGCGCCCACGCCCCGCGCCGGGCTCGCCGAACGGCAGGCCGAACTGGTCGCGGCGCTGGTCGCCGGTGGGCCACCCCCGCCGGGGTTCGCGCCGGGACCGCTGGCCGCCACCCGCGCCGCCCTGCTGCGTAAGCGGGCCGGTGAGGTGGCCCGGCACTGGCCACTGCTCGCCGCCGGCCTCGGTGCCAGGTGGTCGACCACCTTCGCCGAGTGGGCCGCCCGCCGACCCACCGCCGGATCGCTGCGCGACGGTTGGGACCTGGCCCGGGCGCTACACGCCCAGCACGCGCTTCCGCCGGCCGCCGCCGAGGAGTTGGCCGTCCGGGAGGCACGCCTGCGCTACGACGGGCTTCGGGCGCCGCGTTCGCGCCGGGCGCCTTCGGTGGGCCGCGCCGGCGGCGCCGTCGCGGTGCAGATCGCCGGCCGGGTACGCCTGCTGCGCCCCGCCCCACGGGTATCCACCCAGGCTGGCGACGGGGTACCGGATGCGGCAGGATCGAAGTTATGGATCTCGGACTGACCGACCGCGTGTACGTCCTCACCGGCGCCTCCCGCGGTCTGGGCTACGCGACCGCACAGAGCCTGGTCGCCGACGGTGCGCGGGTGGTGCTCTCGGCCCGCGACCCGGACGCGGTGGCCGCCGCCGCGCAGCAGCTCGGTGGCCCGGAGCACGCCATCGGACTGACCGCGGACCTGACCGACCCGGAGACCCCGGGGCAGCTCGTCGCCGCCGCCCAGGAACACTTCGGCCGGCTCGACGGCGCGCTGATCTCGGTCGGTGGGCCACCGCCAGGCAACGCCGCAGCGGTCACCGACGAGCAGTGGCGGCTCTCCTTCGAGACCGTCTTCCTGGGCACCATCCGCGCCGTACGCACTGTCGCGAACGCCCTGCCCGAGGGCGGCGCGATCGGGCTGGTGCTCTCCACCTCGGCGCGTGGCCCGGTGCCCGGTCTCGGCATCTCCAACGGTCTGCGGCCCGGCCTGGTCGGGGCCGCCAAGGACATCGCCGACGACTACGGCCCGCGTGGGGTCCGGGTGGTCGGCCTGTTGCCCGGCCGGATCATGACCGATCGCAACCGGGAGCTGTTCGGAGCGACCGGCGACCCGGAGCGGGCCCGCGCCGAGGCGGAGGCCGGCATCCCGCTGCGCCGCGTCGGCGATCCCGCCGAGTTCGGCCGGGTGGCCGCGTTCGTGCTCTCCCCCGCCGCGAGCTACCTCACCGGCATCACAGTGCCGGTCGACGGCGGCGCGCTGCGCGGCCTGTGACCCCCGACGGGGCCGGACCTGCTCATGCCGTGACGCCGCCCGAGGAGTCTCTGTCCGACCACCCGGCCGTTGATCGACTCGGGTTCCAGGAAACCGGGCGGTCGCAGGGACCAGGACACCCCGACTTCCAGGAACCCGAGTCGATCACCCGGACGGACCTGGCCGCCTCGACGACCCGGCCCACCCGGACGGACCTGGCGGCCCGGACGACCCGGCCCACCCGGGCGGAGCTGGCGGCGGCTGCGGACCGGACCATGCCCGACGTGCTCGCGCCGGGGCTGGCGGTGCTCTTCGTCGGCATCAACCCGGGCCTGTGGTCGGCGGCGACGGGCTGGCACTTCGCCCGACCCGGCAACCGGTTCTGGCCCGCCCTGCACCGGGGCGGGTTCACCCCCCGACTGCTGCACCCCAGCGAACAGGACGAACTGCCAGCGCTCGGGCTCGGCATCACCAACATGGCCGCCCGGGCCAGCGCCCGCGCGGACGAGCTGAGCACCGAGGAACTCCTCGACGGCGCGGCGATCCTGACCGACAAGGTGGCCCGGTACCGGCCGCGCTGGGTGGCAGTGGTGGGGGTGACCGCGTACCGGATCGGTTTTCAGCGGCCGAAGGCCACCTTCGGGCCGCAGCCGGAGTCGCTGGCCAGCGCCCGACTGTGGGTGCTGCCCAACCCCAGCGGCCTGAACGCGCACTTCACCCCGGTCACCCTGGGCCTGGCCTTCGCCGAGTTGCGGGCGGCGACCGAGCTACCGGACCGTCGGCCCGCCGGACCAACCGACCGTTGATCGACTCGGTTTCACGGAAACCGGGCGGTCAATGCGGCCAGGACACCCCGACTTCCAGGAACCCGAGGTGATCAGCGCGGCGCGGACGTCAGTTGGCGGCGGCTGGCGGCAGCACCTCGTCGGCGCGGTAGGTGCCCAGCGGCATGACCACCGGCTCGGGACCGGTCGCGTCGACGAACGGGGTGGGCGAGTCGGCGACCGCGAACTGGGTCCGGTACAGCTCGGCGTAGAGCCCACCGACCGCTACCAACTCCTCGTGCCGACCCCGCTCGACGATCCGACCCCCGTCCAGGACCAGGATCTGGTCGGCGTCGCGCACTGTGGAGAGCCGGTGTGCGATCACCAGGGCGGTACGCCCGGCCAGCGCCACCGACAGCGCGCGCTGCACCGCCGCCTCGCTCTCCGAATCCAGGTGTGCTGTCGCCTCGTCGAGGATCACGATCGACGGGGCCTTGAGCAGCAGTCGCGCAATCGCGATGCGCTGCTTCTCGCCGCCGGAGAACCGGTAGCCCCGCTCCCCCACAGTGGTGTCCAGACCGTCGGGCAGCGCCCGGACCAGATCGGCCACCTGCGCACCGGCCAGTGCGGCCCAGATCTCGTCGTCGGTGGCGTCCGGCTTGGCGTAGCGAAGATTCTCGGCGATCGTCTCGTGGAACAGGTGCGAATCCTGAGTGACCACACCGATCTCGTCGCGCAGGGAGGCGAGCGTCGCGTCGCGCACGTCCACCCCGCCGACGAGCACCTGCCCGTCGCTGACGTCGTAGATCCGGGAGATGAGCATCGACAGTGTCGACTTGCCCGCTCCGGACGGGCCGACCAGCGCCACCATCTGCCCCGGCTCGACGCTGAACGAGACCCCCTTGAGCACCGGTTCGTTGACGGTCCGGTCGAGCGTGGCGACCTCCTCCAGGGAGGCGAGGGAGATCTCGGCGGCGCTCGGGTAGCGGAAACGCACGTCGCGGAAGTCGACCCGACCGGCGCCAAGGGGCACCGGCACCGCGTCGGGCTTCTCCACGATGCCCGGCTTGAGGTCGAGCACCTCGAAGACCCGGTCGAAGGAGACCAGCGCGCTCATCACGTCCACCCGCACGTTGGAGAGCGCGGTGAGCGGCCCGTACAGGCGGGTGAGCAGCAGCGCGAGCGTCACCACGGTGCCGGCGCTGACGCCGCCGGTCACCGCGAGCCAGCCGCCGAGACCGTAGGTCAGCGCCTGCGCCAGTGAGGCGACCAACAGCATCGCCACGAAGAATGTGCGGGAATACATGGCGGACTGGATGCCGATGTCGCGGACCCGCTCCGCCCGGTCGCCGAACCGGCGGGCCTCGATCTCGGGCTGGCCGAAGAGCTTCACCAGCAGCGCGCCGGCCACCCCGAACCGCTCGGTCATTGTCGCGTTCATCTTGGCGTCGAGGTTGTACGCCTCGCGGGTGATGTCCGCCAGCCGTCGACCGACCCGGCGGGCCGGAATGATGAAGATCGGCAGCAGCACCAGTGACAGCGCGGTGATCTGCCAGGAGAGGGTGAACATCACCGCCGCGGTGAGCACCAGCTGGATGACGTTGCTGACCACACCGGACAGGGTGGAGGTGAACGCCCGCTGGGCGCCGAGCACGTCGTTGTTGAGCCTGCTGACCAGGGCGCCGGTCTGGGTGCGGGTGAAGAACTGCAACGGCATCCGCTGCACGTGGTCGTAGACCCGGGTGCGCAGGGTGAAGATGATGCCCTCGCCGATGCGGGCGGAATACCACCGTTGGGCCAGCGACAGCAGCGCGTCGGCGACCGCCAGCCCGGCGATGAACAGGGCCAGCCGCACCACGAGCCGCCCGGCCTCGGTGCCACCCCGGTTGATCGCGTTGATCACGTCACCGGCGAGCACCGGAGTGGCCACGCCGATGATGGCGGCCAACACCACGGTGGCCAGGAAGACGATGATGTCGCGCCGGTAGGGGTGGGCGAAGGCGACGATGCGGCGGGCCACGCCGCGCTTGAGCCGGTGGGTGGAGACCTCGTCGCGGTTGCGCATCGACCGGAGCATGCTCCACCCGGCCATGCCACCGCCGGACATCGGGTTGGACATCGCTCACCTCCGGGTTGCCGGGCAGACCGCACCGTCAGGTCAATTCTCCCGACGAGTGTGACAACCTCGGTCGTAACCCGGATCTTCCCGTGCGGTCCTTACTATTCTCCAGTGCCGGCGAGGTCACGCAGCCGACGGGTCTGCGCCTCCCGCTCAGCGCGCTGCTGGTCGGCGTGCGACCGCCCGGCGGCACCGGCGAGCAACGCCTTGATCTCCACCACCGCGTCACGGGCCCCGGAGAGCAGGCCGGCGGTCAGGTCCCGCACCGCGCCGTCCAGCTCGGCCGGGGGCACGACAAGGGTGGCCAGCCCGATCCGGTCCGCCTCGGCGGCGTCCAACCGGCGGCCTGTCGCACAGATCTCCAACGTCCGCGAATAGCCGACCAACTCGACGAGGCGTTTCGTGCCGGCCAGGTCGGGCACCAGACCGAGGGTCACCTCGGCCATCGACAGCTTCGCGTCCGCGGACAGCACTCGCAGATCACAGGCGAGCGCGAGCTGGAAGCCGGCACCGATCGCGTGGCCCTGCACAGCCGCGACAGAGACGACATCCGGCCGGTGCAGCCAGGTGAAACCGGCCTGGAACTCCGCGATGCGCTCGGCGCACTCCTGCTCGGGCAGCGTGGCCAGCTCAGCGAACGACCCCGGGCCGGAGGCGCCCGCCACCGCGAGATCGAGGCCGGCCGAGAACGCGCGACCCTCGCCGCGGACCACCACCACCCGCACGTCGCCGGGCAGGTCGCGGGAGAAGTCGCTCATCGCCTGCCACATCGCGGGCGTCTGGGCATTGAGCACGTCGGGCCGGCACAACGTCACCGTGGCGACCGGCCCGTCGCAGGTCAGCCGAACCCCGGTCGCCTCGGCGGTCACCGGACGTCCCGGGGCGCGGCGCTGGTGCACGACGCTGAGGGGCGGGTCACGCCTTCTTGCGGCGTCGGGCGCCACCGCGCTGACGCAGCTGCACGCCGGACTCGGTGAGCACTCGGTGGATGAACCCGTAGGAACGGCCGGTCGAGGCCGCCAACGCGCGGATGCTCTCCCCCGAGGTGTACCGCTTTACCAGGTCCTTGGCGAGCGTCTGACGCTCGGCTCCGACGATCCGGCGACCCTTCTCAGTGCTGGTGGCTGTGCCAGTGGCTGCCATGCTGTGTCCTCACGTCCCAGACTGTGCGGTTCGGATACGGTCCCACCTATTAGACCGCCTCGGACGATCATGCGCCAGATATCAACTCTTCGCCAACCGACACGCTATGCAATGTCAGCTTCCCGATAGAGTGATCCTGGCGATCCGGGCCGCCGCGGCATCCACGCGTACCACCGCCGGGAGCTGGCGGCTGTTGACGGCCCGTAGCCTTCGGTCGTGATCGACCTGTTGAGCACCGCCGGCGCAGCGGCCGTGGTCTTCGCCGCCACCGATATCGACGACATCGTCATTTTGACGCTGTTCTTCGTCGCGGCCCGCACCACCGGCCAACCCCGCACCTGGGAGATTGTCGCCGGACAATACCTCGGCATCGGCGCGCTCGCGTTGGCAAGCGCGGTGATCGCGGGTGGACTCCTGGTGGTCCCCGACCCGTGGACGGGGCTGCTCGGCCTGCTGCCGATCGCGCTCGGCGTACGCGCGCTGCGGAGTTCGGGCGACGACGAGCCACCGGCGGTCGTCACCGGAGCGCTCGGCGTGGCCGGAGTGACGATCGCGAACGGCGCCGACAACGTCGCGGTCTACGTACCCGTCTTCCGGGCCCTCGGTGTGGCCGACAGCGCTGTGTTCCTGCTGGTCTTCGTGCTACTGATCGCGCTCTGGTGCGTGGCCGGGGCCTGGCTGGGCGGGCACCGGAGGGTGGTCCGGCTGGTCGAGCGCGCCGGTGCCTGGCTGGTGCCGACGATCTTCATCGCCATCGGGCTGGTGATCCTGGTCAGCTCCGGCGTGCTCGGCCGACTGGTCGACCTGCTCGGCTGAGAATCGAGCTTCCTCGGTCAGGCCAGCTCGACCAGTTCGAGCAGGTCGTCGCTCCACGCGTCCTCGTCGCCGTCGGGCAGCAGGATGGCCCGGTCCGGCTTGAGCGCCAGCACCGCACCCGGGTCGTGGGTGACCAGGACGATCGCGCCGGGGTAGTTGGCGATGGCGTCGAGCACCTGCTCCCGGCTGACCGGGTCGAGGTTGTTCGTCGGCTCGTCGAGCAACAGCACGTTGGCGCCGGAACAGACCAGAGTGGACAGGGCCAGCCGGGTCTTCTCGCCGCCGGACAGCACGCCGGCCGGCTTGTTCACGTCGTCACCGGAGAACAGGAACGCGCCAAGGATCTTGCGCAGGTCGGTGTCGGACTGCTCGACGGCGGCGGCGCGCATGTTCTCCAGGACCGTCCGCTCCACGTCCAGCGTCTCGTGCTCCTGGGCGTAGTAGCCCAGCCGCAGGCCGTGCCCCGCGTGCACCTCGCCGGTGTCCGGGCTGAGCAGCCCGCCGAGCATCCGCAGCAGGGTCGTCTTACCGGCGCCGTTGAGCCCGAGGATGGCCACTCGGGAGCCCCGGTCCACCGCCACGTTGACGTCGGTGAAGATCTCCAGCGATCCGTACGACTTGGAGAGGCCGGTCGCCGTGAGCGGGGTCTTGCCGCACGGCGCGGGACTGGGGAAACGCACCTTGGCCACCCGGTCGGAGACCCGCACCTCCTCCAGGCCGGAGATCAGCTTCTCGGCGCGGCGGGCCATGTTCTGCGCGGCAACGGTCTTGGTGGCCTTGGCCCGCATCTTGTCGGCCTGCGCCATCAGCGCGCCGGCCTTCTTCTCCGCGTTGGCCCGCTCCCGGCGGCGGCGTCGCTCGTCGGTCTCGCGCGCCTCCAGGTACGCCTTCCAGCCCAGGTTGTACACGTCGATGACGGACCGTGTGGCGTCGAGGAACCAGACCTTGTTGACCACCGACTCCAGCAGCGCGCCGTCGTGGGAGATCACGATCAGGCCGCCCTTGTGGTTGGCGAGGAAGCCCCGCAACCAGGTGATCGAGTCGGCGTCGAGGTGGTTGGTGGGCTCGTCGAGCAGCAGGATGCCGCCGCCGTTCTCGCCCGCGTCGCGGAACAGGATCCGGGCCAGCTCGATGCGGCGACGCTGACCACCGGAGAGGGTGCCGATGGTCTGCGCGAGCGCCCGGTCCGGTAGGCCGAGGTTGGCGCAGATCCGCGCGGCCTCAGCCTCGGCCGCGTACCCGCCGAGGGCGGCGAACTGGTCCTCCAGCGCGCCGTAGCGACGGACCAGCTTGTCGGTGGCGTCCTCGGCGAGGCGGGCCTCGACCTCCTGCATCTGCGACATCAGCACGTCCAGGCCCCGCGCGGAGAGCACCCGGTCGCGGCCGGTGACCTCCAGGTCACCCGTGCGCGGGTCCTGCGGCAGATAGCCGATGGCACTGCGCTGGTCGATCTGGCCGCCGTACGGTTGCCCCTCGCCGGCGAGCACCTTCAGCGTGGTGGTCTTGCCGGCGCCGTTGCGGCCGACCAGGCCGATCCGATCACCGGGCTGCACGCGCAGGGTGGTGTCGGACAGCAGGATCCGGGAACCGGCACGCAGTTCCAGGCCGGTGACAGTGATCATGTTTGCGGGCTCGCTCTCGGGGTTCGGAAGGCTGACTCGGGGCACGCGAAACGGCCGGCGGGCTCAAGGGGCCCGACGGCGCGGGGCGGTTCAGCCTTCGCAGCGCAGCACCTGACAAGTGTACCGGGCGCCGTCGGACGCCCCGCCCGGATTACCGATCAAGATCATCGGGTATCGGAACGCCTGTCCGGACCCCGTCCGGCACTCGATGGACGAAACGACACACAAAAGACACTCACCGACATACGGCGATCGGGGTCACCATGGAACTCAACGAGCGGGCCGAAATCGACACCTCCCAGGTCAACGACGTGGGCCGTGGTGGCGGATCCGGCGGCGGCTTCGGCATCCCGATCCCCGGTGGCGGCGGTCGAGGCGGCATCATCGGCATCGTGGTGGCGGTGCTCGTCGCGCTGCTCGGCGGCGGCTTCGGCCTCAACGCCATGACCAACGGCGACGAGGGCGGCGGTCAGGCCGGCGGCACCGACCTGGAGCAGTTGTGCTCCCGCGACAACCCCGACCGTCTCGACGACGCGCGCTGCCGCAACGCGCTCTACGTCAACAGCATCCAGGCCTACTGGCAGAAGGCGTACCCGGAGTTGGGCAACGGAAAGTACGAGGCGACCGACACCAACTTCTTCCAGGCCGCTGTGAACACCGGCTGCGGGCAGGCCGACTCGGGCGTCGGCCCGTTCTACTGCCCCGCCGACAAGCAGGTGTACATCGACCTGAGCTTCTACGACGAGCTGGCCTCCCGGTTCGGGGCAAAGGGCGAGTTCGCCCAGCCGTACGTGCTCGCCCACGAGTACGGACACCACATCCAGAACCTGCTCGGCACCAACGCGAAGGCCGGCCAGGGCGACCAGAGCGGCCCCCGCTCCGCCTCCGTACGGCTGGAGTTGCAGGCCGACTGCTACGCCGGCGCCTGGGCCAAGCACGCCACCGAGAGCAAGGACAAGACCGGCCAGGAACCGCTGTTCAAATCCATCACCCAGACCGACATCAGCGAGGCCGTGCAGGCCGCCGAGGCGATCGGCGACGACAGCATCCAGGAGCGCTCCGGCGGGCAGGTCAACCCCGACCAGTTCACCCACGGCACGTCCGAGCAGCGCAAGCGCTGGTTCACCCAGGGCTACGACCGCGGCGACCCGAAGACCTGCGACACCTTCGGCACCGACCAGCTCTGACATCCGCTCCGAGATCGTGGCAGGCCCTTCGGGGCCTGCCACGATCGTCGTTCCTGCCGAAGCTCCCGGGTCAGGTGAGCCGCGAGACCTGGTAGTGGCCGATGAGCCAGTCGTCGTCGACCCGCCGCACGAGCACGCCCAGGTTGACGGTCAGGGCCGGCCGGTCGGTGAAGCCGAACTCCACCTCCAGGTAGCCGAGGACCACGTCGTCGGCGAGACGACGGATCTCCCGGATGTCGTACGCGGCGGTCAGGCCGAGCGGCTGTCCGGCGTAGTACGCGGCGACGCCGGCACGACCCACCGTGTACGGCTGCAACCCCTGAAAGATCGCGTCGTCGGTGAAGCACGCCGCGACCCGATCGGGCTCGTGGGCGTCGACTGCCGATTTCCACCGGTCGAGGACGGTACGCAGAATCTGCGCCTCGGACATGATGATCTCCCTGCTGACGGACGTGTCCCATGGCGTGCCTGTCGAGCCGGCGTGCCCTCGCAGGGTCAGCGAGGCGGCTGACCCGGGTCGTTCGGGTGCGGCGTCAACGGCGTCACGGTCTCGCGCCGCCAGGCGCGCAGCGGCATCGACGCGAGGACGGCTTCCAACTCGTCCGCGTCGGCGGCCTGGAAGAGCCCCCACGTACGCCACTCCCCCGGCGCCAGCGGCGGCCGCCACAGCCGCAGGAGACTGCCCTGGGCCGTCAGCTCGGCCGAACGCGCCGCCTCTCGCGCGCGCATGTCGGCGACCCCGTCCTCCGACGTTCCCTGCGGCACCGTCGTCACCATGTCAACCAGAAACTCCACGCGCCCATCCTCCGGCGGCCGGCCGGGCAGGACGTCGCGAACCCCGTTTTGCGTGGCGATCGTCTCCCCACCGACGGCGACGGCGACGGCGCCAGTGAAGGCCGAGGTCAGTCGGGGTCGCGCACCAGGATCCGTACCGCCCGGGCCGCACCCACCGCCGCGACCAACACCGCGTGCCGGGGCTCCGGCACGTCGAGCAGCCGCTCCGCCCGCAACGGCACGAGCGGGGCCAACCGCCGGTCGGCCAGCACCCCGTCCACCGCCCGCCGGTCACCGCCGCAGACCAGCGCGGCGAGCGTCGCCACCTCCGGCAACAGCAGCCGTACGGCCAGGTCCGCCGCGTCACCCAGCGCAGCCTTCGCCTGATTGTCACGCCGACGGGCGAACCGGTGCTGCGACCATCCCCCCGCAGCGGTGCGCCCCTGCACGTACCGGGTGTCCACCTTGGAGACGACGAGGTCGCCGCCCTCGGCCACCCCGAGCGCCACAGCGCCCTTGCGGGCCAACAGCAGGCCGATCCGGCGGGGCATCACGGCGGAGGCCACGAACCCGGCCACATCCACGCCGGCCGGCGCACCCGGTGGGGCGTACAGCTCGGCGGTTGCCCCGTCCGGGGCGGCGAGCAGCAGGCCGTACCCCTGGGCGCTGGTGGTGGGCGGGCCGTGCCGGTCGGCGAAGCCCTCGACCCAGCGGCCGACGCGGGCCGGGTCGACCTCGACCCACCGGCCTCCGCCGGCTGCCGGTCGACTGGTCATCGCCCGACCGTACGGCACAGCGAACCCGCGCGGACCCCCGGGCGGCACGCGGACCCGGCGCGCTCCGGCGGGCCCGCTCTAGCTTGGAAGCAGCGCGGCCACCGCCAGCGCGGCGATGAGCGCGCTGGAGACCAGGCCGGTGACCAGCCGCCCCCGCGGCCCGGTCAGCGCTCGGCCGACCACTGTGCCACCGCCGGCGATGACCAGCTGCCAGCTCGCCGACGCCAGGAACACCCCGGCCACGAAGAGCGCCACGGCGAGCACCCCCGAGTCGGCCGTATCCCGGCGGCCGAGGACCAGCGCCGTGAAGTAGAGGACCGTCATCGGGTTCAGCAGTGTCAACCCGAGCAGCGCCGCGTAGGCACGGCCCGGAGTGTCCATGCCCCGACCGGGCCGTGCCGCCGGCGTCACCCGCGAGCGGTGGGCGGCCCAGGTCCGCCACAGGCCGTGCCCGGCGAGCCCCAGCAGGACCACTGCGGCGACCACCCGCAGCGGCCCGGCGACCGGCGCGATGAACCCGGCCAGGCCAGCGCCGCCGAGCACGGCCACCGCCGCGTAGAGCCCGTCGGCCGTCGCCACGGCGAGCGCCGCGGCCGCACCAACCCGAAACGAGGTACGGGCGCTGAGCCCCAGAATGAGAATCGCGATCGCGCCGACGGGAATGGCGACGCCGTAGCCGGCCACCAGGCCGGCGAGGAACGCGCCGCTCACGACCGTCGGCGCCGGATCGAGGCCCGCCCCGGTACCGGCCGCTGTCGACGCACGGCAGTCGCCGCACGGACAGGAACCTGCATCGGGTACGCCTCGATCACACGCGCATCCTCCGCGCCGGACCCGCGCCCCCGCCACCGATTTTCCCCGCGTCCGCCGCCCGCCGTCCGTGCCCCGGTGCCCCGGCGCCCCGCGCCCAGATCTGCGCAACTTCCCCGATGTTGCTGCCTCCGACACACGGGAGACAGCAACATCCCTGATGTTGCGCGGATCTTGACGCCCCACAGCGCCGCCGAGACCGGGAAGGGCTTGGGACGCACCCTCGAACCAGGATGTAGTGGCCCCGGCGCTGCACCGAGGCCACTACATCAATGATCGAGCGCGATCTTGAACGGTTCAGGGTCGATCAGTGACGCACTCCGGGTCAGCGGGGGTTGCGACCGAGGTAGGAGAGCAAAGCGGCGACCTCGTCGGCCTCCGGAGCGGGATCGATCGCCGGGGCGTACGCGCCGTAGGCCCGCAGCGGCTCGACGATCTGCCGGGCCACCACCAGCAGGGGGCGGGCCAGTTCGGCGCTGAGCGGGGACGGTTGGTCGGTGGCCACCGCGATGTCCCAGGCGTGCACTGCCGCATCCAGGGCGCACGCCACGGCGCCGACCTCGGCCGGCAGCTTCCCCTGGGGCAGCGGCGTGGGCACCGCAGGGTCGTCGTCGGCGACGCCGTTCCAGGCCCGGGCGGACGCGTCGAGGGCGGCGCGCAGGCCGGCGAGCTTGTCACCGTCGACCCGACCGGAGGGAGCGAACGGGTCCTCCGCCGGCCCGGGCCCGCCGTCGATCGCCGCCGCGAAGGCGAGCTGGTCGCCGACCGCGTGCTGAAGCACCTGGGTGACGTTCCATCGCTCGCACGGGGTGGGCCGCTCCCAGGCGTCGGCCGGGACCCCTTCGACTGCCGTCCGAAGCGCCTCGTGCGCCTCCTTCAGCACGATCCGCCACTGCGCCGCTGCCGTCTCGTTCATCGTCCTGCCCTCTCTGCCGGCCTCCAGCGGGCCACCTCACCCGCCTCCGGAGCGGAATGTTCCGCTCCGTTTGCTGAGTTCAGCTTAGCAGACCGGAACGATCCGTTCCACTACTTTCTGACTGGCCCGGAAACGCGTCGAGCGCGGTACCCGGACGGGTACCGCGCTCGACGAAGTGGATCGGATCAGACGTTGAAGCCGAGGGAGCGGAGCTGGTCCCGACCCTCGTCAGTGATCTTG
The DNA here is from genome assembly GCF_036136635.1 of Micromonospora sp. NBC_00330. Lineage (NCBI taxonomy): Bacteria > Bacillati > Actinomycetota > Actinomycetes > Micromonosporales > Micromonosporaceae > Micromonospora > Micromonospora sp. NBC_00330. Next base: position 699,095 of record NZ_CP108012.1, on the reverse strand, counting down.
TCCGGGCCCCACGGCGGGAGCCACACCCAGTTGATCCGGATGTCGTTGACCAGGCCGCCGCCGGGGCCGGTGGTCAGCGCCTGCCGGGTCTGGTCCTCGATGACGTCGGTCAGCGGGCAGGCCGCCGAGGTGAGCGTCATGTCCAGAGTGGCGACGTTCTCGTCGTCGACGTGGACGCCGTACACGAGGCCCAGGTCGACAACGTTGATGCCGAGCTCCGGGTCGACGACGTCCTTCATCGCCTCCTCGATGTCGGCGATCATCGCCTTGCTGACGCCGCCCGCGGGAGCGGCGGCGTCACCGGTGCCATCGGTCGTCGCGGCGTCGGTCTGCGGCACCACGTTGGTGTCACCGGCCTCCGGCGTCGCCTCGGTAGCGGTGTTCTCGCTCATGCCGTCCCTCCGCTTCGCTCCGTGACGCCCTGAGGCACCAACGCGCTGAACCACTGATTCGCTCGCTGACGCTCGCTCATGCCGTCCCTCCGCATCGCTGCGTGATGCCACAAGGCACCACTGACTCATTCGCTCGCTGACGCTCGCTCACGCCTTCACCTCCGGGCTGACACCCACACCGGCGCGTGCCGCGGCGTCCTTGAACGCCATCCACGGCAGCAGCGCGCACTTGACCCGGGCGGGGTAACGGGCCACACCCGCGAAAGCAACCCCGTCACCGAGCACGTCCTCGTCCGGCGTGACCTGGCCACGCCCGGACATCAACTCCACGAACGCCTCGTGCACCTCGAATGCTTCCCCGGTGCCGCGACCACGCAGCAACTCGTGCAGCACACTCGCCGACGCCTGGCTGATCGAGCAGCCCATCCCGTCGTACGAGATGTCGTGCAGCACCGTGCCGTCGGTGGCCACCCGGACGGTGACCTCGTCACCGCAGGTGGGGTTGACGTGGTGCGCCTCCGCGACCTGGTCACCCGGGTCGTCGGCGTCGCGCAGGCCACGCCCGTGCGGGCGCTTGTAGTGGTCCAGGATGATCTCCTGGTAGAGCTGGTCGAGCTGCATCAGTCGAACACCTTCCGCACCTGCTCCAGACCGGCCACCAGAGCGTCGATCTCCTCGGTGGTGGTGTAGAGGTAGAACGAGGCCCGGGTCATGGCCGGGACGCCGAACCGGCTGCACACCGGCTTGGCACAGTGGTGGCCCACCCGCACCTGCACGCCGAGCGAGTCGAGCACCTGACCCACGTCGTGCGGGTGCACGTCGCCGAGTGCGAACGAGATGGTGCCGCCCCGGCCCACCGGCACTGTCGGACCGAAGATCCGCAGGTCCGGCACCGAGCCGAGAGCGTCCAGCGCGTACGCCGTCAGCTCCTTCTCGTGCCACTGGATGGCCTGCATCCCGATGCCGGTCAGGTAGTCGACCGCCGCACCGAGCGCGACCGCCTCGGCGATCGGCGGGGTGCCCGCCTCGAAGCGGGCCGGCGGCGCGGCGAACGTCGAGCGGGCCATGGTGACCGTCTCGATCATCGAGCCGCCACCGAAGACCGGCGGCATGGCCGCCAGCAGCTCACCCCGACCCCAGAGCACACCGATGCCGGTCGGACCGCACATCTTGTGGCCGGTGAAGACGATGTAGTCGGCGTCCAGGTCGACCACGTCGATGGGCAGGTGCGGCACCGACTGCGAGCAGTCCAGCAGCAGCAGCGCACCCACCTCGCGGACCCGCGCGGTGATCCGGGAGGTCGCGTTGACAGTGCCGAGGATGTTGGACATGTGCACCAGCGAGACGATCTTCGTCCGTTCGGTGACCAGATCCTCCAGGCCCGACTCGTCCAGCCGCCCCTGGTCGGTGACCGGGAACCAGCGCAGGGTCGCGCCGGTCCGCTCACAGAGCAACTGCCACGGGACGATGTTCGAGTGGTGCTCCATCTCGGAGATCACCACCTCGTCGCCGGGGCCGAGCCGGAACCGGGGGTCCGCATCCGGGCGCAGCGAGGCGTTCGAGAAGGCGTACGCCACGATGTTGATCGCCTCGGTGGAGTTCTTCGTGAACACCACCTCGTCGGTGCTCGGCGCGTTGATGAACGCGGCGATCTTCGCCCGCGCGCCCTCGTACGCCTCGGTGGCCTCGGTGCCCAGGGTGTGCACCGAGCGCGACACGTTGGCGTTGTGCCGCGCGTAGTGCTCGTCGAGCACGTCGAGCACCTGGCGGGGTTTGTGCGAGGTGTTGGCGCTGTCGAGGTAGACCAGCGGGTGCCCGTTGATGTCCCGACCGAGGATCGGGAAGTCGGCGCGCACCCGGGCCACGTCGAAACGCGGCACGTCGTCGTACTGCGGCATCCCCGAGGGGATCGCGATGCTGGTCATCTCGGCAGCGCCTCTCCCGCTCAGGCCTTGGCCGTGCCGGCCCCGGCGGCGTACCGCTCGTAGCCCTCGGCCTCGAGCTTGTCGGCCAGCTCCGGGCCGCCCTGCTCGACGATCCGGCCGGCGATGAACACGTGCACGAAGTCCGGCTTGATGTAGCGCAGGATCCGCGTGTAGTGGGTAATCAGCAGCACGCCGGTGTCACCGTTGTCGCGGACCCGGTTGACGCCCTCGCTGACCACGCGCAGCGCGTCCACGTCGAGACCGGAGTCGGTCTCGTCGAGGATCGCGATCTTCGGCTTGAGCAGCTCCAGCTGGACGATCTCGTGCCGCTTCTTCTCACCACCGGAGAAGCCCTCGTTGACGTTGCGCTGGGCGAACGCCGGGTCCATCTGGAGACGCTCCATCGCGCCGCGCAGCTCGCCGCCCCAGGTACGGAGCTTCGGCGCCTCGCCGTCGATGGCGGTCTTCGCGGTCCGCAGGAAGTTCGCCACCGAGACGCCGGGCACCTCGACCGGGTACTGCATGGCCAGGAAGAGGCCGGCGCGGGCACGCTCGTCGACCGTCATGGCCAGCACGTCCTCGCCGTCGAGGGTCACCGTGCCGCCGGTGATCTCGTACTTGGGGTGGCCGGCGATCGAGTACGCCAGGGTGGACTTGCCGGAACCGTTCGGGCCCATGATCGCGTGGGTCTCGCCCGACTTCACGGTCAGGTCGACGCCGGCCAGGATCGGCTTGAGCTCACCCTCGGGCAGCTTGACCGACACCTTCAGGTCGCGGATCTCCAGGGTGCTCATTATCGGGTCACTCCATTACTCGGCGTCAGGCTGAGGTAGATGTCGCCGTCGCGGACTTCGACGGGGTAGACGGGGACGGGTTCGGTGGCGGGCAGGCCGGTCGGCTCACCGGTGCGCAGGTCGAAGCGCGAGCCGTGCAGCCAACACTCGAGCGTGCAGCCATCGACCTCACCCTCGGAGAGCGCGACCGAGGCGTGCGAGCACTCGTCGTACGCGGCGTAGAAGCCGCCGTCCTCGCCGTGCACCAGGGCGATCGGCGTGCCGTCGACGTCCGCGCTGATCGCGGTGCCCTTCGGCACGTCCTCGGTGGAGCAGATGCGGATCATCAAGCGCCCGCCTTGGTCAGCCGGGCCTCGATCGCATCGCCGAGGCTCTCACGCAGCGACTCCACCGGGATCTTGTTGATCAGCTCGGCGAAGAAGCCACGCACGACCAGCCGGCGGGCCTCGTTCTCCGGAATGCCCCGGGCCATCAGGTAGAACAACTGCTCGTCATCGAAGCGGCCGGTCGCGCTGGCGTGGCCGGCGCCGGAGATCTCGCCGGTCTCGATCTCCAGATTGGGTACGGAGTCCGCCCGTGCGCCGTCGGTGAGCAGCAGGTTCCGGTTGATCTCGTACGTGTCGGTGCCGGTCGCCTCGGCCCGGATGAGCACGTCGCCCACCCAGACGGTGTGCGCGCTCTCGCCCTGCAGAGCGCCCCGGTAGCCGACGTAGCTGCGGCAGTCCGGGACGCTGTGGTCGACCAGCTGCCGGTGCTCCAGGTGCTGGCCGGAGTCGGCGAAGTAGACGCCGTACAGCTCGGCCTCGCCGCCGCGTCCGGTGTACTCCACGCTGGTGAACTGCCGGACCAGGTCGCCACCCAGGGACACCTGGATGTGGATGACCTTGGCGTCCCGGCCCAGCTTGATCTTGAGGTGCTGGGCCTGGACCGCGTCGTCGGCCCAGTCGGCGACAGTGACCAGCGTCAGCTTCGCGCCGTCGGCCACGGCGACCTCGACGTTGTCGGCCAGGGTGGCCGACCCGACGTGCTCCAGAACCACTGTCGCCTCGGCGAACCGGCCCACCTCGACGAAGGTGTGACCGAACGCCGGCTGCTCGACGCCCTCGCCGACCACCCGCAGCCGCACCGCCTCACCCAGAACCACGTCGGGGGCGACCCGCAGCAGCAGGGCGTCGGCGGCGGCACCGTAGGCCAGCGCGCTGACCCGGTCGACCGGGGTCAGCACGCTGCCGACCCGCTCGTCGTCACGGCCGACACGGGTGATGGCGACGCCCTCGGGCAGGTCACCGTACTCGTGTCGGACCGCGCCGGTCGCGGCCGGCGCCTCAGTGGTCAGGCCGCGGAGGCGCTTGAGCGGGGTGAAGCGCCACTCCTCCTCCAGGCCGGTGAGGGCCGGGAAGTCGGCGACGTCGTACGAGCGCAGCGCCTGCGACTTGGTGCTGGGCGGCGGCGCGGAAGCCTGGGTAGTCATTTCTTCCTTGGTCTGTTCTACGACGACGGTGTCAGGTGCTCGGTGGGGCGGGCGGCGTCAGCCGACCGCGCCCTCCATCTGAAGCTCGATCAGACGGTTGAGCTCCAGGGCGTACTCCATCGGGAGCTCCTTGGCGATCGGCTCGATGAAGCCGCGCACGATCATGGCCATTGCCTCGTCCTCGCTCAGGCCCCGGCTCATCAGGTAGAAGAGCTGGTCGTCGCTGATCTTGGAGACGGTCGCCTCGTGCCCCATCGACACGTCGTCCTCACGGATGTCGACGTACGGGTAGGTGTCCGAGCGGGAGATGGTGTCGACCAGCAGCGCGTCGCACTTGACGGTGCTCCGGCTGTGGTGCGAACCCTCCAGCACCTGCACCAGACCCCGGTACGAGGTGCGGCCGCCGCCACGGGCGATCGACTTCGACACGATGGTCGAGGAGGTGTGCGGCGCGGCGTGCACCATCTTCGCGCCGGCGTCCTGGTGCTGACCCTCGCCGGCCATCGCCACCGAGAGCACCTCGCCCTTGGCGTGCTCGCCGGTCATGTAGACCGCCGGGTACTTCATGGTCACCTTGGAGCCGATGTTGCCGTCGACCCACTCCATGGTCGCGCCCTCGTGGCAGACGGCGCGCTTGGTGACCAGGTTGTAGACGTTGTTCGACCAGTTCTGGATGGTCGTGTAGCGGCAACGCGCGTTCTTCTTGACGATGATCTCCACGACCGCGCTGTGCAGCGAGTCGGAGGAGTAGAGCGGCGCGGTGCAGCCCTCGACGTAGTGCACGTACGCACCCTCGTCGACGATGATCAGCGTCCGCTCGAACTGGCCCATGTTCTCCGTGTTGATCCGGAAGTAGGCCTGCAGCGGGATCTCGACCTGCACGCCCTTCGGCACGTAGATGAACGAGCCACCGGACCACACCGAGGTGTTCAGGGCGGCGAACTTGTTGTCGCCGACCGGGATCACCGTGCCGAAGTACTCCTTGAAGACGTCCTCGTGCTCACGCAGCGCCGTGTCGGTGTCCAGGAAGAGGACGCCCTGCTCCTCAAGGTCCTCACGGATCTTGTGGTAGACGACCTCCGACTCGTACTGCGCCGCGACACCGGCGACCAGCCGCTGCTTCTCGGCCTCCGGGATGCCCAGCCGGTCGTAGGTGTTCTTGATGTCCTCGGGCAGGTCCTCCCAGCTGGTGGCCTGCTTCTCGGTCGACCGCACGAAGTACTTGATGTTGTCGAAGTCGATCCCGGTGAGGTCCGCGCCCCAGGCCGGCATCGGCTTACGGCCGAACAGCCGCAGGCCCTTCAGCCGCAGGTCGAGCATCCACGCGGGCTCGTTCTTCTTGGCCGAGATGTCCCGCACCACCGCCTCGTTGATGCCGCGCTGGGCAACCGCCCCGGCGGCGTCCGGGTCGGACCAGCCGTACTCGTACCGGCCCAGGGCGGCGAGCTGCTCTTCCTGGGTCAGGGGCTGGACGATCTGCTCGGTCATCTATCTGTCCTCACAGTGGTTACGGGATTACCGGATTGAGCGCGGCCCGGCTGGGTCGGGATGTGCGTGGTGCACACCCCGTCGCCGTGCGCGATGGTGGCCAGACGCTGCACGTGGGTGCCGACCAGACGGGAGATGACCGCGGTCTCGGCCTCGCACAGCTGAGGAAACTCGGCGGCCACGTGCGCCACCGGGCAGTGGTGCTGACAGAGCTGGCCGCCAGAGGCGATCGTGGTCGCATTGGCAGCGTAACCCTCGCCGGTGAGCGCTGCGGCGAGTGCCTCGGCTCGGGCGAGAGGGTCGTCGCCGGCGTCCTCCATGGCCGTGCGGCAACGGGACTCGAGAGCCGACACCTGCTCGGTGGCGAACGCCTCGACCGCGTCCGAACCGCCGCTGCGGGCGATCCAGCGCAGCGCGGCGGTGGCCATGTTGTCGTAGTGGTGTGTGCCACAGCGGACCCGGGCGGCCTCGGTCAGCAGGAACACCTTGGCCGGGCGCCCCCGACCGCGACTGCCCTGCACGGGCTGCTCGCGGGCGTACACGTCACCTTCCGCAAGCATCGCGTCGAGGTGCCGGCGGATCGCCGCCGGGCTGAGCCCGAGCGCCGCGCCAAGCTGCGCGGCGGTGGTGGCACCCTGCTCCAGCAGCAACTGGGTGACCCGATCCCGGGTGGAGACCTCGGCCGCCGCCGGCCCGGCGAGGCTGGTCGACGTGGTCACGGCAGGCGCGGAGGCGGGCGCACCGAGGGCCGGTACGGCCGTCGGTTGGTGCCCGGAGAGCGCCGCCGCGTTTTTCACAACGCCAACGTTACGTAATTACCCGGAGGGTCGCAAACCCGGGCCCCGGTGATCCCAACCACCGAGCCGACGGAGTCGGACGAACCTCGATCACTACGGTGCGTAGGATTTGCGCCGTGAACCGAATCGTCCGTCCGGTCTCCGGCATCCTGCTGCGCCGCCTCGCGCTCGCCTCGATCATCGCGAACGTGGGCATCGTCGTCACCGGCGGGGCCGTCCGATTGACCGCCTCGGGCCTCGGCTGCCCCACCTGGCCCCGGTGCACCGACGATTCCTACGTCACGACGCCGGAGATGGGCGTGTACGGGGTGATCGAGTTCAGCAACCGCATGCTGACCTTCGCGGTGGGTCTCATCGCGCTGGCCACCGTGCTGGCCGTACTGCTGCACCGGCCCCGCCGACCCGGGCTCCTCGCACTGGCCGTGGCGGTCTTCCTGGGCATCCCCGCCCAGGCGGTGATCGGCGGCATCACAGTGCTGACCAACCTCAACCCGTGGGTGGTCGGGCTGCACTTCCTCGCCTCGATGGCCGTGATCGCCGCCGCGTACGCCCTCTGGCGACGCGTCGGCGACCCTGACGGCCCGACAGTGGCCGCGGTGCCCGCACCGCTGCGCGCGCTGGCCCGGGTCACCACCGGCGTCACCGTCGCCGTGCTGGTCGTCGGCACCTGGGTCACCGGCAGCGGCCCGCACGCCGGCGACCACGGAGCGGCCCGCAACGGGCTCGACCCGGAGACGATCTCGCAGGTGCACGCGGACGGGGTCTTCCTGCTGATCGGTCTCTCGGTGGCGCTGATCTTCGCGTTCCGCGCCGTCGGTGCGCAGCGAGCCACCCGCGCCGCGATCATCCTGGTCGCCGTGGAGTTGGGTCAGGGCCTGATCGGCTTCGTGCAGTACTTCACCCACGTGCCGGCACTCCTGGTCGGCGCACACATGCTCGGCTCCTGCCTGGTGCTGCTGGCCGCCCTGTCGGTGCAGTGGTCCACCCGGGAACGCCGCCCGGTCGCGCCGGCCCCCCAGGCCACCCCGACCGACGCCGCCACCCCGGTACCAGTCACCGCCTGACCGCCCCGCGCCCCGCGCCCCGCGCCCCGCGCCCCGCGCCCCGCGCCCCGCGCCCCGCGCCCCGCGCCCCGCGCCCCGCGCCCCGCGCCCCGCGCCCCGCGCCCCGCGCCCCGCGCCCCGCGCCCCGCGCCCCGCGCCCCGCGCCCCGCGCCCCGCGCCCCGCGCCCCGCGCCAAGATCTGCGCAACTTCCCCGATGGTGCTGCCTCCGACACGCGGGAGACAGCAACATCCCTGATATTGCGCGGATCTTGACGACGAACCCCGCCGTGAGGAGACCCGGACCCGCGTTTGGCCGCCCAGAGCCACCAAGATCGCACTGGAACCAGGATGTAGTGGCCACGGAACCCCTGGAAGCCACTACAACCAGGATGTTGCGCGATCTTGCCGTCGGGGGCACGGACGCGCGGTGGCGCAGGCACGGCAGCACGGACGCGCGGGCGCACCGTGGCGCGGGCGCACGGTGGCACGGACGCGCGGACGCAGGGCAGCACGGACGCGCAGGCGCACGGACGCGCAGAGCCGCAGGCGCACGGACGCACGGGCGGCCGCCGGGGGTTGCTTGTTGCGTGGGGGGTTAGGCGGTGCGGGCCAGGTGGGTGGTGATCGCGGTGGCGAGGCGGTCGGGGGCGCCGTCCGCGTACCCGATGAAGAGCGACGGCTCGGTCAGCTCCAGCTCGACCAGGACCGGCTCGCCGTCTGGGCCGGGAATCAGGTCGACCCGGGCGTAGAGCAGCTGTCGGGTGCCGCCGGGAATCGTCGCGAGGGTCTGCTCGGCCACCGCCAACTGCTCGGGGCGGGCGGTGCGGGCGGTGATCTCCTCGGCCTTGTACAGCCCGTCCGGGCCGAAGTCAGGCCCGGACAGCATCGGACCCTTGCGGATCGCGTGGCTGAACGCGAGCCCCTCGGGGCCGGCCAGGAAGAGCAGGGCGGTCTCGCCCTCGGTGTCGACGGCCCGCAGGTACGGCTGGACCATGGTGACCCGGCCGGCCTCGGAGAGCCGGCGGACGTGTGCGGAGGCCAGGTCCCGGTGTTCCGGGTCGGCCAGGTCGTACCGGCCGGTGTCCTGGCTGCCGGCGCTGACCGCGGGCTTGAGCACGTACTCGCCGGTCTCGGCGGGCAACTGCCAGCTCTCCCCCGGCTCGATCCATGACGTCGGCACGGTTGGCACCCCGGCGGCGTTCAGCTCGGCGAGGTAGCGCTTGTCGGTGTTCCAGCGGACCACGTCCGCCGGGTTGACCAGCGTCGGCACGGTGGCCGCCCAGGACACGAACTCGTCGCGGCGGAGCGCGTAGTCCCAGGGTGAGCGGAGCACGACCAGGTCGTAGGACGACCAGTCGACGTCGGGGTCGTCCCAGATGACGGTCTGGACGGCGACGCCGCGGGCGGCGAGCGGGGCCAGGACCAGCCGGTCGTCCGGGTCGAGGTCGGCCAGGTCGGAGCAGGTGACGAGAGCGACCCGGGGTTCCCCCCGGGTCGACTGGTGATATGTGGTCAATTCAGCTGTCTATTTCAGCGGGCCATCGTGCGCCGGGCCATCGACCGCCAGAGGTCGTTGCTCGGACGCATCTGGTCCATGAGTTCACGCTCCCAGGCGTTCTCGACGGTGACTCCCGCCTTGGCGCACGCCTCCCGAGCGGTGACGGTGTCGTCGGCGAACTGGTCGCCCCACTCGCCGTCGGAACCCACCAGGACGATCCGTGCGCCACGCTTGCCGACGTACTCGATGACCGCCTTCGCGCCGCCGTGTCCGGCCGCGAACGCCTTGAGGCCCGCGACCAGGCCCTGGGGCGCCTGCTCGCCGGCGGTCTGCTCGGCCGTCAGCGTCGTATCGGAACCATCTGCCATGACGCGAAGCCTAAGCAGAGTTGCACCCCGTCGTGCGAGAACCATGAACCTTTTGTGATGCCAATTACCTACAGGTTTAAGGACGACCACAGGTTGCCTGTCCGTTTATTTACCGACTTTTGCGCTCAAAGCACGCCGGGAAATCGCCCCCGAACCACCCCAGGTTGAGCCGATCTGACTCATGCTGAAAGTTACTCTGATGTGACGTTAAACCCGGACAACTCATCCACGTCCATGATTAGTCAGTAGATCATCGGCACCATTCGCCGCCAGGCAGGGCTTGCGGCGCGACAACTGACGGACGGCGCGAGGGCCGACGAGCCGCGGAGCGCGAGGCAACGAGGAACAGCCACCGAAACCGACACGCGGAGGCCACTGCCGTGGACGTGAAGGGGCAGAACCGCGTCGAGCGCGACGGGTCAGATCAGCGCGTCGAGCGCGACGGCCACGAAGACGATCGTCAGGTACGTCGTCGACCAGTGGAACAGCCGCATCGGCTTGACCGCCTCGCCGCGCGTGGCGCGCCGGCAGAGCCGGTGTGCCTCGACCACGAAGATGGCACCCACCACCAGGGTCGGCACCCCGTAGATCGCGCTGAGCCCCAACGGCCAGACGGCCAGGGACGTGAGCACTGTGAGCCACGCGAAGATCAGGATCTCGGCGTTCACCCGGCGGATCGAGGCCACCACCGGCAGCATCGGGATGCCGGCCCGGGCGTAGTCGTCCTTGTACTTCATGGCGAGCGGGTAGAAGTGCGGCATCTGCCAGAAGAAGACCACAGCGAAGAGGCCCCAGGCGGCCGGCGCCAGCGAGCCGGTCACCGCAGCCCACCCGATCAGCACCGGCGCCGCCCCGCAGGCGCCGCCCCAGAAGGTGTTCGTCGGGGTGGAACGCTTGAGCCACAGGGTGTAGACGAGGTCGTAGTAGGCGATCGCGGCGAGGGTCAGCCCGGCGGCCAGCAGGTTGGTGAACGCCGCCATCAGGGCCACCGACACCACCGCCAGCACCAGACCGAAGATCAGCGCGCTTCGCGGCGACACGGTGTGCGCCGGCAGCGGCCGACGCTTGGTACGCCGCATCAGCTGGTCGATGTCGCGGTCGATGTAGCAGTTGAGGACGCTGGCCGCGCCGGCGGCGAGCGAGCCGCCGATCAGCACGATGGCCATCAGCCACAGCGACGGCAGCCCGCCCTCGGCGAGCATCATCGCCGGGATGGTGGTGACCAGCAGCAACTCGACGATCCGCGGCTTGGTGAGCGCCACGTACGCCGAGAGGACCGCGCGTACGTCCCGCCGGGCCACCGGGCCCTCGGCCGCCCGCGCCGGGTGTGGCCCGGCCGGGTTGCTCGCGGGGCGCTCGGTGATCATGCTCACGGATTGCCACCTTCCGGCATCGGGCACGGGGAGATCGGATCGGTCGGGACCGCTCGGGTCCGCATACCGCCCCACACACTACGCGTCGTCGTTTTGGCTGCCCGGCCGACCCGACAACGGTGCGGGCCGTCACACCACCGGGTTCAACCGAGCATCCGGATGGTCACGTAGCGCACACCATGCGCAGATCCCCGGGCGCACGTTTAGGGACGCTCGATAAGGTCATCGGTGAGGGTTCCGCCCATCTGCCGAGGAGCACAACCATCGTGGCTGTTAAACGACCCGAGCACTCCGCACTGAACTGGTCCGACCTCGATCGCCGGGCCGTAGACACCGTCCGCGTGCTGGCCATGGACGCCGTAGAGAAATCCGGCAACGGCCACCCGGGCACCGCGATGAGCCTCGCGCCCGCGGCTTACCTCCTCTTCAACCGCGTCATGCGGCACAACCCGGCCGACCCGAACTGGCCCGGCCGCGACCGGTTCGTTCTCTCCGCCGGACACTCCAGCCTGACGCTCTACATCCAGCTGTTCCTCTCCGGTTACCCGCTGAGCCTGGACGACCTCAAGTCGCTGCGGCAGTGGGGCTCGCAGACGCCTGGGCACCCCGAGCACGGGCACACCCCGGGTGTGGAGACCACCACCGGCCCGCTCGGGCAGGGTCTGGGCAACGCGGTCGGCATGGCCATGGCGGCCCGCCGCGAGCGCGGCCTGTTCGACCCCGAGGCTGAGCTCGGCGCGTCCGTCTTCGACCACGACGTCTGGTGCATCGTCTCCGACGGTGACATCGAGGAGGGCATCAGCCACGAGGCCAGCGCCCTCGCCGGGCACCAGCAGCTGGGCAACCTCACGGTGATCTACGACGACAACGAGATCTCCATCGAGGACGACACCCGGATCGCCAAGAGCGAGGACGTGGCCGCCCGCTACGAGGCGTACGGCTGGCACGTGCAGACCGTCGACTGGCGCAGCGGCGACGCCGACCAGGGCGACTACCACGAGGACGCCGAGGCGCTGTACGCGGCGCTGGTGGCCGCCAAGGCGGAGACCGGCCGCCCCTCCTTCATCGCGCTGCGCACCATCATCGGCTGGCCCGCGCCCAACAAGCAGAACACCGGCAAGATCCACGGCTCGGCGCTCGGCGCCGACGAGGTGAAGGCCACCAAGCGGATCCTCGGCTTCGACCCGGAGCAGACCTTCCAGGTCGACGAGGAGGTGCTCAGCCACGCCCGCACGGTGATGGGCCGCGGCTCCGACGCCCAGCAGGAGTGGACCACCGCGTTCGACGCCTGGAAGAAGGCCAACCCGGAGCGCACCGCGCTCTACGAGCGGCTGGCTGGTCACGTACTCCCCGACGGCTGGACCGACGCGTTGCCGGTCTTCCCCGCGGACGCCAAGGGGGTGGCCACCCGGGCCGCCTCCGGCAAGGTGCTGGAGGCGCTCGCGCCGGTGCTCCCGGAGCTGTGGGGTGGCTCGGCCGACCTGGCCGAGAGCAACAACACCACGATGAAGGGCGAGCCGTCGTTCATCCCGGCCGCGCACGCCACCAAGGACTTCCCCGGCCACGAGTACGGCCGCACGCTGCACTTCGGCATCCGTGAGCACGCCATGGGCGCGATCCTCAACGGCATCGCCCTGCACGGTGGCACCCGCCCGTACGGCGGCACGTTCCTGGTCTTCAGCGACTACATGCGTCCGTCGGTGCGGCTGGCCGCGTTGATGAAGCTGCCGGTGACCTACGTCTGGACGCACGACTCAATCGGCCTCGGCGAGGACGGCCCGACCCACCAGCCGGTGGAGCACCTGACCGCGCTGCGCGCCATCCCGGGCCTGGACGTGGTCCGTCCGGCGGACGCCAACGAGACCGCCTGGGCCTGGCGGCAGGCGCTGGAGCACACCGACCGGCCGACCGCGCTGGCGCTGAGCCGGCAACCGCTGCCGACCATGGACCGCGACGTCCTGGGCAGCGCGGAGGGCGTGGCCAAGGGCGGGTACGTGCTGGCCGAGGCGTCCAACGGCAAGCCTCAGGTGATCATCGTCGGCACCGGTTCCGAGGTGCAGCTCTGCCTGACCGCCCGGGAGCGGCTGGAGGCCGACGGCACCCCGACCCGGGTCGTCTCGATGCCCTGCCAGGAGTGGTTCTACGAGCAGGACGAGGCGTACCGGGAGTCGGTGCTCCCACGCGGGGTAAAGGCACGGGTGAGCGTGGAAGCGGGCATCGCGATGTCCTGGCGTGGCGTCGTCGGTGACCTGGGCGAGAGCGTGAGCCTGGAGCACTACGGAGCGAGCGCCCCGCACACCGTGCTCTTCGAGCAGTTCGGGTTCACCCCCGACCGGATCGTGGCGGCAGCACACGCCTCGCTGGCCCGGGTGGGCGACATCACCGGTTTCACGACCGGCAACTGAGGGAGCGTGGATGGCATGACGGACAAGCTGAATGAGCTCACCGCCGCGGGCGTGGCGGTCTGGCTCGACGATCTTTCCCGGGTGCGTTTGAGCTCCGGCGGGCTGGACCAGCTGCGCCGCGAGAAGCACGTGGCCGGCGTCACCACCAACCCGACGATCTTCGCCAAGGCGCTGAGCGACGCCGACGAGTACAACTGGCAGCTGCACGACCTCGCCACCCGTGGCGTCGAGGTCGAGGAGTCGGTGCGCATGCTCACCACGTACGACGTGCGGTGGGCCTGCGACGTGATGCGCCCGTCGTACGACGGCAGCGACGGTGTCGACGGCCGGGTCTCCATCGAGGTGGACCCCCGGCTGGCGCACGACAGCGACAAGACCGTGGCCGAGGCCAAGGCGCTGTGGTGGCTGGTGGACCGGCCCAACCTCTACATCAAGATCCCGGCTACCGAGGCCGGCCTCCCGGCGATCACCGCCACCCTGGCCGAGGGGATCAGCGTCAACGTCACGCTGATCTTCGGTCTGGACCGCTACTCGGCGGTCATGGAGGCGTTCCTCGCCGGTCTGGAGCAGGCCAAGGCGAACGGCCACGACCTGTCCAAGATCGGCTCGGTGGCGTCGTTCTTCGTCTCCCGGGTCGACTCCGAGGTCGACAAGAGGCTGGAGAAGGTCGGCTCCGACCAGGCGAAGGCCCTCAAGGGCAAGGCCGCGGTCGCGAACGCCCAGCTGGCGTACGAGCGCTACACCGAGGTCTTCTCCTCCGATCGCTGGAAAGCGCTCGCCGCAGCCGGCGCGCACCCGCAGCGGCCGCTGTGGGCGTCCACCTCGACGAAGAACCCGGACTACCGGGACGTCATCTACGTCGAGGAGCTGATCGCGCCCGGCACTGTCAACACCATGCCGGAGTCGGTCATCCACGCGTACGCCGATCACGGCGAGACCCGCGGCGACACCATCACCGGCTCCTACGACTCGGCGCGGAAGGTCTTCGCCGACCTGGAGTCGGTCGGGGTGGACATGGACGACGTGATCGCCACCCTGGAGCGCGAGGGCGTGGAGAAGTTCGAGGCCAGCTGGCAGGAGCTGCTCGACGGCGTCCGCAAGTCGCTGGAGGCGGCGGCGAAGGGCAAGGGCGCGCCGAACAAGGCGGCCAAGGGCAACGCCAAGGGCGCCGAGAAGGCCGGTGGCGCATGAGCGATCTACTTTCAGGGCCGGTGGAGGCAGCCGCCGGGCTCTCCGTCTACGGCGCGGACGCGGTCGACAAGTCCGCGCCCGCCTCGACGCGGGACGCGCTGGTCAAGGCCGGCGTCCCGGGCAAGCTGGCGGGCAAGGACGCGAGCCTGTGGGGTCCGGACGCCGAGGCCGAGGCGAAGGTCCGGCTGGGCTGGGTGGACACCCACCAGCGCAGCCGGGAGCTGCTGGTGCAGCTGGCCGAGCTGACCGCTGAGCTGGCCGACCTGGATCACGTGGTGCTCGCCGGCATGGGCGGCTCGTCGCTGGCCCCCGAGGTGATCACCCGGACGCTGGGTCGCCCGTTGACAGTGCTGGACACCACCGACCCGGGCCAGGTCCGGGCGGCGCTCGGTGACCGGCTGGAGCGCACAGTCGTGGTGGTGGCCAGCAAGTCCGGCTCGACGGTGGAGACCGACAGCCACCGGCGCGCGTACTGGCAGGCGTTCCTGGACGCCGGGATGACCGAGGCGGAGGCCGGCCGGCACTTCGTCATCGTCACCGACCCGGGTTCGCCGCTGGAGGCCACCGCGGCCGAGATGGGCGCGTTCACAGTGCTCGCCGACCCGAACGTCGGCGGCCGGTACTCGGCGTTGACCGCGTTCGGCCTGGTGCCCTCGGCGCTGGCCGGCGTCGAGGTCGCCGAACTGCTCGACCAGGCTGACGAGTTGGCCAGGTCGCTCGGCGCGGACCGGAACAACCCGGCGCTGGCGCTCGGGGCGGCCTTGGGCGCCGCGGCGACGCTGGCCCGGGACAAGGTCGCCCTGGTCTCCGACGGCACCGGCATCGACGGGCTCGGCGACTGGGCCGAGCAGCTGATCGCCGAGTCGACGGGCAAGGCCGGGGTCGGCATCCTCCCGGTGGTCGTGGAGTCTCCGCAGAGCCCCGGCGCCACCGGCGCGGACGTGTTGACAGTCAGCTACGGCGGCGCGCTGGCCCCCGGTGACATGCCGGGCGGCGGGGCCAACCCGGACGTGGCAGTCAACGGCCCGCTGGGTGCGCAGTTCCTGGCCTGGGAGTACGCCACCGCGGTGGCCGGTGTGGTACTCGGCATCGACCCGTTCAACCAGCCGAACGTCACCGAGTCCAAGGAGAACACCAACAAGATCCTGGCCTCGGGTCTGCCGGCGGAGACGCCGTCGTTCACCGAGGGCGCGATCGAGGTGTACGCCCCGCAGGGCGCCCCCGGGGACCTTGCCGGTGTGCTGCGTTGGCTGCTCGACGGGCTGGGCGACGACGGTTACCTCGCGGTGATGGCGTACCTCGACCGGTTCGCCGACGCCGACGCGGCTCGGCTGCGGTCGCTGCTGGCGCAGGCGGGTGGCCGGCCGGTCACCTTCGGCTGGGGGCCGCGGTTCCTGCACTCGACCGGCCAGTACCACAAGGGCGGCCCGCAGGTGGGCAGCTACCTCCAGGTGACCGGCGCGGTCGCCGAGGACCTGGAGGTGCCGGGCAAGCCGTACACCTTCGGTGAGTTGCAGGCGGCGCAGGCCGCCGGTGACCGGCAGGCTCTCGCCGGTCGGGAGCGGCCGGTGCTGCGGTTGCACCTGACCGACCGGGCCGCCGGTGTCGCCCAGCTACTGGACGCGGCCGGTGATCTGCGGGCGTGAGGATGGACGACGTGACTGAAGCGGAGCGAGGAGGCGGTTCGGTGAACCCGCTGCGCGACCCGCAGGACCGCCGGTTGCCCCGGATCCCGGAGCCCTGTGCTCTGGTGATCTTCGGGGTGACCGGCGACCTGGCCCGCAAGAAGCTGCTCCCCGCGGTCTACGACCTGGCCAACCGGGGGCTGTTGCCGCCGGGCTTCGTGGTGCTCGGTTTCGCGCGCCGCGACTGGGGTGACGGCGACTTCGAGACGTTGGCCTGCGAGGCTGCCCGCAAGCACGCCCGCACCCCGTGGCGGGACGAGGTGTGGGCGCGGCTGGCCGGCAACATCAAGTTCGTCGGCGGGTCGTTCGACGACGACGCCGCCTTCGACCAGCTCGCCTCGACGCTTGACGATCTGCGTCAGACCCACGGCATCGCCGGCAATGCGGCATTCTACTTCTCCATCCCGCCGGCCGCGTTCCCCGTCGTGCTCAAGCAGCTGGCCCGCACCGGGATGGCCGACAACGACAAGTCCGGCGGTTGGCGCCGGGTCGTGGTGGAGAAGCCGTTCGGCAACGACCTGCCCTCGGCGAAGGCGCTCAACGACCTCGTCGACGACGTGTTCACCCGGCAGGACGTCTTCCGGATCGACCACTACCTGGGCAAGGAGACGGTTCAGAACATCCTCGCCCTGCGGTTCGCCAACAACCTGTTCGAGCCGCTGTGGAACTCCAAGTACGTCGACTCGGTGCAGATCACCATGGCGGAGGACGTCGGCATCGGCACCCGCGCCGGCTTCTACGACACCGTCGGCACCGCCCGCGACGTGCTGCAGAACCACCTTCTCCAACTCCTCGCCCTGGTGGCGATGGAGGAGCCGACCAGCTTCGACGCCGACGAGATCCGGGCCGAGAAGCTGAAGGTGCTCAAGGCCATCACCCTGCCCAAGGACGTCGCCCGGGACACCGTCCGCGGTCAGTACCTGCCGGGCTGGGTCGGCGGCGAACGCGCTGTCGGTTACCTGGACGAGCGGGACGTCCCCGCCGGCTCCACCACGGAGACGTACGTGGCGGTGCGGTTGGGCATCCAGAACCGCCGCTGGGCGGAGGTGCCGTTCTACATCCGGGCCGGCAAGCGGCTGCCCCGGCGGGTCACCGAGGTCGCCATCATGTTCAAGAAGGCGCCGCACCTGCCGTTCAACGACGCCGACATGGAGTCGCTGGGCAACAACCAGCTGGTCATCCGGGTGCAGCCGGACGAGGGCGTGGTGCTCAAGTTCGGGTCGAAGGTGCCGGGTACGACGATGGAGGTCCGCGACATCGCGATGGACTTCCAGTACGGCGAGGCGTTCACCGAGTCCAGCCCCGAGGCGTACGAGCGTCTGGTGCTGGACGTGCTGATCGGCGACCGCACCCTGTTCCCGGACGCCGCCGAGGTCGAGCAGAGCTGGCAGGTGATCGACCCCCTGGAGCACGCCTGGGAGGGCACCACACCGGAGCCGTACCGGGCCGGCGAGTGGGGCCCCCGGGCCTCCGACGAGATGCTGGCCCGCGAGGGCCGCGCCTGGAGACGAGCATGATCGGGCTGTGGGACACCACCGGCAACGAGGTGGTCAAGGCGCTCGCCGCCGAGCGGCGCAGCGCCGGCGGGGTGGCCAGCGGCATGGCGCTCACCCTCATCGTGGTCGTGGACGAGAAGCGGGTCCGGGAGGCGGAGGCCGCGGCGACGATCGCCGCCGCCGCGCACCCGTGCCGCCTCCTGGTGGTGGTCCGCTCGGAGATCGAGCGGGACCGCAACCGACTGGACGCGGAGATCGTGGTCGGTGGCCGGCTCGGCCCGTGCGAGGCGGTGGTCACCCGGATGTACGGCCGGTTGTCCCTGCACGCCGAGTCGGTGGTGATGCCGCTGCTCGTTCCCGACGTACCGGTTGTCACCTGGTGGCACGGCGAGCCACCGGCGGAGATCGCGACCGACTTCCTCGGGGTGGTGGCCGACCGGAGGATCACCGACTCCGCGCAGGCCGCCGACCCGGTGGAGGCGCTGCGGCAGCGTGCCCGGGACTACGCCCCGGGCGACACCGACCTGGCGTGGACCCGGATCACCCCGTGGCGCACCCTGGTCGCCGGGGCGTTCGACACCACCAGCGAGCGGGTCACCGAGGCGACCATCGTCGCGCCTCGCACCGACCCGACGGCGGCGCTGATGGCCGGTTGGCTGTCCAGCCGGCTCGGCATCACCCCACGCCGGGTGGACAGCGACGAGTTCCCCCGGATGCGGGAGGTGCAGCTCAGCTGCGCCAACGGCGACCAGCTGACGCTGACCCGCGAGGACAGCATGGCCGTGTTCCGGCGGACGGGCCAGGACGACCGGGCCCTGCCGCTGGTGCGCCGCCCGCTCGGCGACGAGCTGGCCGAGGAGCTGCGCCGGCTGGACGCCGACCAGGTGTACGCGGAGGCGCTGGGCGCGACGGTCGGGCTGCGAGGGCTGGAGCAGCGCCCCCCGCAGCGGGTCCACGTCTGGAAGGATCCGGCCACCGCGCAGCGCGCCGAGGCCGGGGTCACCGCGCACGTCGGCACGAGCGGCGAGGGCTGAGCCCGGCCGGGGCACCACGTCGGGCAGGGCCGGTACGCACCGGCCCTGCCCCGCAATCTCCGGGGTTTTCGCCCCACCACCTCGGGCACACCGCCCCGGGCACGACAGCGACCGCCTCGCGGTCCGGAAACGAAGGCGCAACCATGAGTGAGGCGAGTGTCGCCGTCCACGCCGACGCCGACCTGCTGGCACAGGCCGTGGCGGCCCGGTTGCTGGTGAAGCTGCTCGACGCCCAGGCCGACCGGGGCGAAGCCTCGGTGGTGCTCACCGGAGGTCGGGTCGCCGCGGCCGTGTACCGGGCGGTGGCGACGCTGCCGGCCCGCGACGCGGTGGACTGGTCCCGGGTCGACGTGTGGTGGGGCGACGAACGGTTCCTGCCCGCCGGTGATCCGGACCGCAACGAGACGCAGGCCCGGGCCGCCCTGCTGGACGTGGTGCCACTGAATCCGGCCCGGGTGCACGCCATGCCGGCCTCGGACGGCCCGGCCGGCAACGACCCCGAGGCGGCCGCTGCCGCGTACGCGGAGGAGCTGGTCCGCGCCGCCCGGCCCGGGCACGCCACCCTGCCGCACTTCGACGTGCTGATGCTGGGCGTCGGCGAGGACGGCCACGTGGCCTCGGTCTTCCCCGAGCACCCGGTGGGTTACGAGACCCGGCCGGTGAGCGCGGTGCGGGGCAGCCCCAAGCCGCCGCCGACGCGGACCACCCTCACCCTGGCGGCGATCAACACCGCCGAGGAGGTCTGGCTGGTGGCCGCCGGCGCCGACAAGGCTCGCGCGGTGGGTATGGCGTTGGCCGGCGCCGGCCCGGTGCAGTTGCCGGCGGCCGGCGTGCACGGCGTGAACCGCACCCGCTGGCTGCTGGACCGGGCGGCCGCAGCCGACGTGCCCGTCCGACTGCGCAGCCTGCGCTGAGCGCGGGGAGGAGCCCGCTACTCGCCGCGTCGACGCCGTAGTGCGGCGAGCGCCTCGGCGAGCAGGGCCTCCCCTTCCTCGGCGGTGCGCCGCTCCTTCACGTACGCCAGGTGGCTCTTGTACGGTTCGGCGCGGACCCGGCCCGGCGGGTTCTGGGCGTCCCGACCGGCGGGTAGGCCACAGCGGGGGCAGTCCCACAGGGCCGGCGGTTCGACGTCCGCGGCGATCCGGATGTCGACCCGGTGGTCGTTACGGCACCAGTAGCTGACGTCCTGTCGGGGGGCGGGTTGGTGCCGCTCGTCCGGGCGCATCGGTGCGGAACCGACCCGGGCTCCCCGGATAACGTTGCCATTCGGCACGGCTGCTCGCTCCTGTCGTCGGAGGGGACCCGCCGTCTTCGGGGGTGGAGCGGCGGGCGACGCGGTGCAGCGGAGAAAAGCCTGCGCGCGGCCCGTCGAGTGACGAACCGCGCGCAGATTGTACGACTTACTGAGCCTGCTCAGGCGCCGCTGTTCATTTGGAGGCGCAGCCAGAGCCCGAGCCCGATGATCGCGGCGAACCAGACGACGCTCACCAGAACGGTGTAACGGTCCAGGTTTTTCTCCGCGACCGAGGAGCCGGCGAGGCTGGAGCTGACGCCACCGCCGAACATGCTCGACAGACCACCGCCCTTGCCGCGGTGCAGCAGGATCAGCAGGGTGAGCAGAATGCTCGTGATGACCAGCAACACGATCAACGTGTATGCGAACCAGATCGGCATGGCTGGGGTCAGTTCCTCTCGTAGCGATCCTCGCCCGGTCTGATCGGGCACGGCGGCACCGACCGGCGGACGGGCGGTGTCAAGGATACCGAGCGATCAGCGGGCGAGGTGCTCCGGGAACCGGCAGATCTGAGCGAATTCCTCCGCGTCCAGGCTGGCGCCCCCCACCAGGCCCCCGTCCACGTCCGGTTGGGCCATGATCGAGGCGACGTTGGACGCCTTGACCGAACCGCCGTAGAGAACCCGGACCTGGTCGGCGGTCTCCTGGTCGAAGCGTTCCGCCAGTCGCTGGCGCACCGCCCCGCAGACCTCCTGGGCGTCGTCCGGGGTCGCGGTCTTGCCCGTGCCGATCGCCCAGACCGGCTCGTACGCGATCACGACCTGCCGCACCTGCTCGGGGGTGAGCCCGGCGAGGCCCCCGTCGAGCTGGTCGGAGCAGTGCGCCACGTGGGTGCCCTGCTCGCGGACGTCCAGCCCCTCCCCCACGCACAGGATCGGCGTGAGGCCGTGCGTCAGCGCCGCCTTGACCTTGGCGTTGACCAGCGCGTCGTCCTCGTTGTGGTAGGCCCGCCGCTCCGAGTGCCCGACCACCACGTACGTGCAGCCGAGCTTGGCCAGCATCGTCCCGGAGATGTCCCCGGTGTACGCGCCGGACGCGTGCGGGGAGAGGTCCTGCCCGCCGTAGCCGATGAGCAGCTTGTCCCCGTCCACAGCGGTCTGCACGGTGCGCAGGTCGGTGAAGGGCGGCAGCACCACCGTCTCGACGGCGGTGAGCTGCTTCTCGGTGAGGCTCGCCGCCAGCTTCTGCACCAGCAGGTTGGCCTCGAGGTGGTTGAGGTTCATCTTCCAGTTGCCGGCCATCAGCGGCCGGCGGGTGGTGCTCGACATTCAGTTCTCCAGGGCCGCGATGCCGGGGAGGGTCTTGCCCTCGAGGTATTCCAGGGAGGCGCCACCACCGGTGGAGATGTGCCCGAAGGACGACTCGTCCAGCCCCAGGGCACGGACCGCCGCCGCCGAGTCACCGCCGCCGACGACGCTGAACGCGTCGGCCTTGGTGATCGCCTCGGCGATCCCCCGGGTGCCCGCCGCGAAGGCCGGCATCTCGAACACGCCCATCGGGCCGTTCCAGAAGATCGTCTTCGCCTGGGACAGCGCGGCGCTGAAGCCGGCCACCGTCTCCGGGCCGACATCCAGGCCGAGCCGGTGGCTCGGGATGCCGTCGACCCGGACCGTGTCGTGCGCCGCGTCCGGAGCGAACGCGTCCGCGACCACCACGTCGACCGGCAGCATGATCTTGCCGCCGGACCGCTCCAGCAGGTTGCGGCAGGTGTCGACCATGTCCTTCTCCAGCAGCGAGGTGCCCACCTCCAGGCCCTGGGCCTTGAGGAAGGTGAAGCACATCCCGCCACCGATGAGCAGCCGGTCGACAGTGGGCAGCAGCGCCTCGATCACGGCGAGCTTGTCGGACACCTTCGACCCACCGAGCACCACCACGTACGGACGCTCGGGCTCACCGGTGAGCTTGGAGAGCACCTCGACCTCACGCAGCACCAGCCGGCCCGCGACGTGCGGCAACCGGGCCGGCACGTCGAAGACACTGGCGTGCTTGCGGTGCACGGCACCGAACGCGTCGTCCACGTACGCGTCGCCGAACGCGGCGAGCTGGTCGGCGAAGGCGCCCCGCTCGGCCTCGTCCTTGCTGGTCTCACCGGCGTTGAAACGCAGGTTCTCCAGAAGGGCGACCTGGCCGTCGGCCAGGTCGGCGACTGTGGAACGGGCGGAATCACCGACGGTGTCGGTGGCGAAGTGCACCGGCGCGCCGAGCAGCTCACCGAGCCGCCCGGCGACCGGGCCCAGGCTGAACTGCGGGTCCGGAGCGCCCTTCGGGCGGCCCAGGTGCGAGCAGACGACCACCTTCGCGCCGGCCTCGACCAGCGCGCCGAGAGTCGGCAGCACCGCGCGGATCCGCCCGTCATCGGTGATGGCACCGGTCTGCTTGTCGAGCGGGACGTTCAGGTCGGCGCGCACCAGCACGCGCCGACCCGACACCCCCTCGGCGAGCAGGTCGTCGAGGGTCCGGATGCTCACAGCGACGAACCGACCAGCTTGACGAGGTCGACGAGCCGGTTGGAGTAGCCCCACTCGTTGTCGTACCAGCCGACGACCTTGACCTGGTTGCCGACGACCTTGGTCAGCGGCGCGTCGAAGATGCACGACGCCGGGTCGGTCACGATGTCGCTGGAGACGATCGGGTCCTCGTTGTAGACCAGGATGCCCTTGAGCGGGCCGTCCGCGGCGGCCTTCAGCGCGGCGTTGACCTCGTCCACGGTGGTCTCGCGACCCACGTTGACGGTGAGGTCGGTGACCGAGCCCGTCGGGATCGGCACCCGCAGGGCGTACCCGTCGAGCTTGCCCTTGAGGTCCGGCAGGACCAGGCCGATCGCCTTGGCGGCGCCGGTCGAGGTCGGCACGATGTTCAGTGCGGCGGCCCGGGCGCGACGCAGATCCGAGTGCGGCGCGTCCTGGAGGTTCTGGTCCTGGGTGTACGCGTGGATCGTCGTCATCAGACCGTGCTGGATGCCGAACGTGTCGTGCAGGACCTTCGCCATCGGGGCGAGGCAGTTGGTGGTGCACGAAGCGTTGGAGATGATGGTGTGCTTCGCCGGGTCGTAGGTGTCGTGGTTGACACCCATGACGACGGTGACGTCCTCGTTCTTCGCCGGGGCGGAGATGATGACCTTCTTGGCCCCGCCGTCGACGTGCGCCTTGGCCTTGGTGGCGTCGGTGAAGAAGCCGGTCGACTCGATGACGACGTCGGCGCCCACCTCGCCCCACGGCAGCTTCGACGGGTCCTTCTCGG
This sequence comes from Micromonospora sp. NBC_00330, assembly GCF_036136635.1. Classification (NCBI taxonomy): domain Bacteria; kingdom Bacillati; phylum Actinomycetota; class Actinomycetes; order Micromonosporales; family Micromonosporaceae; genus Micromonospora; species Micromonospora sp. NBC_00330. Next base: position 675,600 of record NZ_CP108012.1, on the reverse strand, counting down.
CGTACGCCTTGATCGTCTTGCCACCGACGGTGATCTCGTCGGCGGTGGCCTTGACCTCGTACGGCAGGCGACCGAGGATGCTGTCGTACTTGAGCAGGTGGGCGAGCGTGGCGTTGTCGGTCAGGTCGTTCACCGCCACGACCTCGATGTCGGCGTCAGACGCCAGCACTGCCCGGAAGAAGTTACGGCCGATTCGGCCGAAGCCGTTGATGCCAACCCGGATGGTCACAGGTCCCATCTCCTCGCGTTCTGGTCCGCCGGCTTCAGACAACGGGCCGGCGGGAATGGTGTGCGCCGACCGTTGGAGCCGGCCGTCGACGGTTCATCTCGGCCACCCCGCCGCGCGGTCTGAGGACCTGACCGCCCGAGGCGGTGGGGCACGACGAGGAGTGCCGGTGTCGGCCCCCTTGCCGTACGCAGCGACCCTATCCGAGCGTGCGAGACCACGCTGCGCCGGGTCGTGCTCCCGGGCGCACCGTGCGGCCCCACCGTCCTATCAGACCACGAGCATGTCTGGCGTGACGGCTGCTTCCGTATCCGGGATGCCAAGGTCGCGGGCCCGCTTGTCGGCCAGCGCCAGGAGCCGGCGGATCCGCCCCGCGATGGCGTCCTTGGTCAGCGGGGGGTCGGCCAGGGCCCCCAACTCCTCCAGCGACGCCTGCCGGTGCTCCAGACGCAGCCGACCGGCGTCGGTCAGGTGGTTGGGCGCCTCGTCGGCGAGGATCTCCAGCGCACGGGTGACCCGGGCGGCCGCGGCGACCGCCGCTCGCGCCGAGCGGCGCAGGTTGGCGTCGTCGAAGTTGGCGAGCCGGTTGGCGGTGGCCCGCACCTCTCGGCGTACCCGGCGCTCCTCCCAGGCCAGCACGCTGGAGTGCGCGCCGATCCGGGTGAGCAGCGCGGCGATCGCGTCACCGTCCTTGACGACCACCCGGTCCACCCCGCGTACCTCGCGGTTCTTCGCGGTGATGCCGATGCGGCGGGCCGCGCCGACCAGCGCCAGCGCCGACTCCGGCCCCGGGCAGGTGATCTCCAGCGCGCTGGAGCGGCCCGGCTCGGTGAGCGAGCCGTGAGCCATGAACGCGCCCCGCCACGCGGAGACCGCGCAGCAGACGTTTGCCGCCACCACGTGCGGAGGCAGCCCACGCACCGGGCGACCCCGCACGTCGAGCAGGCCGGTCTGCCGCGCCAGGGCCTCGCCGTCCTTGACCACCCGCACGATGAAGTGGCTGCCCTTGCGCAGCCCACCGGAGGCCAGCACGTGGATCTCGCTGGGGTAGCCGTAGACCTCGGCGACCTCCCGGCGCAGCCGCCGGGCGACCGCCCCGGTGTCCAGTTCAGCCTCCACCACCACACGGCCGGAGACGATGTGCAGCCCGCCAGCGAAGCGCAGCAGCGCGGCCATCTCCGCCCGCCGACAGCAGGGTTTGGGCACGTCGACCCGACTCAGCTCGTCCTTGACCGCGGCCGTCATCGCCATTGTGCGTCCCCTCACGGACCTGTTCCGGCGTGTCGCCGGAGATTACGTACGTGTCTAACGATCGGCGCCCAGTACAGGCACCAGCGCGGCGCCCAGGGCAGCCGGATCATGGCGGGGAGTCCCGTCGACAACGGCGACGGGGGCGAGGACCAGGCGGGCACCCAGCGATTCTGCCGCACGTTCGACCGGTTCGGGGTCACCCACCGCCTTGGCATCGGCGAGCACAAGATCGACCTTGAGTTCGGGCAGGTACCAGTGCAGCGCCGCGAGATGATCGGCGACGGAGAGCCCGAGGGTCTCCTTCTCCGCGGCGAGGTTCAGCGTGACCAGCCGCCGGGCCGAGGTGGACACGATCGCGTCGGCCAACTGCGGCACCAGCAGGTGCGGAAGCACACTCGTGTACCAGCTGCCCGGCCCGAAGATCAACCAATCGGCCGCCCGGATCGCCTCGATGGCCTCGGCGCACGCCGGTGGGGCGCTCGGGGTGAGGCGCAACGACTCGACCCGCCCGGTGGTCACTGCCACCTGGTGCTGGCCACTGACCGTGCACACCTCGTCCGGGGCGGCCGGGTCGGCACCGCGTACCCGCGCCTCGATGCCGACCGGTTGACGCGACATCGGCAACACCCGGCCCACCGCGCCGAGCATCGCGCCGGCGTGCTCCAGCGCGGCCACCGGGTCGCCGAGCAGCTCCATGAGGCCGCAGAGCACCAGGTTGCCCACGGCGTGCCCGGTCAGACCATCGGTGCCGGCCGACGCCCCGTCGGTGCCCCGCCGGGCCGCGCCGCCCCGGTCCGGGTCGTCGCCCGCCGCCGGGCCCGTGTCCGTCGCCCCAGATTCGGGTACGCCCACCGGCACCGCGGCGAAGCGGTGCTGGAACAGCCCGGCGCTGCGCCGGGTGGCCGGGTGGTCACCGGCCAACGCCACCAGCGCCTGGCGCAGATCTCCCGGCGGCAGGCCGCCCCGCTCGGCTCGCAGCCGACCACTGGAGCCACCGTCGTCACCCACAGTGACCACCGCGGTGATGTCGAGGTCGAGTTCGGGAGCGCAGTGGCGCAGCGCACGCAACGAGGCGGACAGGCCGTGCCCGCCGCCGAACGCCACCACCCGCCGGGCCGTCATTCCCGCCCCAGGTCGCGGTGCTGGGCGTTCGCCGCCAACCCGGAGTGACGTAGTCGGCTGGCCAGCTCCTCGGCGATGGCCACGCTGCGGTGCTTGCCGCCGGTGCAGCCCACGGCGACCGTGAGGTACCGCTTGCCCTCCCGCTCGAAGCCGCTCGTGGTGGCGTTGACCAGGTCGGCGTACGAGGCGACGAAGGCGTCGGCGCCCTCCTGGCCCAGCACGTACGCGCTGACCGCCTCCTCCCGCCCGGTGTGCTCACGCAGCTCCGGCACCCAGTACGGGTTGGGCAGGAAGCGGGCGTCCAACACGAAATCGGCGTCCGGTGGCAGGCCGTACTTGAAGCCGAACGACAACACAGTGAGCCGCAGCCGGCGGGCGTCCTCGCCGCCGAACAGCTCCTCGATGCGGCGGCGGAGCTGGTTGACGTTCAGGTGGCTGGTGTCGATGATCACGTCGGCCTGGTCACGGGCCTCCTCCAGCAGGCCGCGCTCCACGGCGATGCCGTCGGCCAGCCGGCCGTCACCCTGCAACGGATGCGAACGCCGAACGCTCTCGAACCGCCGGATCAACACCTCGTCGTCGGCGTCGACGAAGACCACCCGGGGCGAGAACCCGCGCTCCTTGAGCTCCCGGATCGCCCCGACCAGGTCGGTCGAGAAGGCCCGGGACCGCACGTCCAGCACCATCGCCGTACGCCGGGCCGCGCCGCCCGCCTTGAACGCCAGCTCGGCCATGTCCAGCATCAGGGCCTGCGGCAGGTTGTCCACGACGTAGTAGCCGACGTTCTCCAACGCCCGAGCCACAGTGCTGCGGCCACCCCCGGAAAGGCCGGTGACCACCACCAGTGTGGTCTCCGACTCAGCCGCCATCTGCTCGTCATCGGCATCCGGGCCGTCGATCCGGTCACCGGTTGTGCGCGCCTCGCTCACCCGTACCCCCAAGCCGTGGCGCCGCGGCCGCCCTCGGCCGCGATTGGTCAATCAGCGACTCTATCCCGCCGCCGGGTCGCCGCCCGGCACCCGTGGCCGGGCGGCGGCCGCGGACCATGTCGAGGGTCGCCCTCCCGACAGCCCGCACGCTTGATGACGATCAGTAGTTGTCAATACGCTCAACGTGATCGTCGCAGGTCAGACCGACATCTGGAGGGTGCGATGCACGACCTGGCGGACAAGAACAAGTACGTCGGCTTCCTGTTCATGCGAATCAGCCCCGAGTACTTCGCCCTCGGCCGCGAGGGCATCCACGAGATCTCCGCCGAACACGCCCGCGACCTGGGCCGCTTCGCCAAGCAGCTCACCCACGTCGTCTGCACCGGGGTGAACGGCAAGTACGACCAGGTCACCATGGTCGAGGCCGACACTCTCGAGGAGATCAACGCGGCGGCCACCGCCTTCCGCATGGGCAACAAGGCCCGCTACATCGAGATCGTCGACATCGTGGTCGGAATGAAGGCCCCGCCGCGCGGCCTGGCCAACCGGTCCAGCCAGCCCGGCTGACCGCGCCGCCCGTCCGGACCACCCGACCCGGGTGCGCCGGACGGGCGCTGTCGGCGTCGGCTCGTAGACTCCCCGGATGGCTTCTCCCACCGACCTGCGTACCGCCTCCGACGCCCTGGACGTGCTGGGCCGGGTCTTCGGCTACGACGCGTTCCGTGGTTTCCAGCAGGACGTGATCGACCATGTGGTCGCCGGCGGCGACGCGCTGGTGTTGATGCCCACCGGTGGCGGCAAGTCCCTGTGCTACCAGATCCCGGCCCTGGTCCGCGACGGGGTCGCCGTCGTCGTGTCCCCACTGATCGCGCTCATGCAGGATCAGGTGGATGCCCTCACCGCGGTCGGCGTCCGCGCCGGGTTCCTCAACTCGACCCAGACCCTGGACGCCCGGCGGCGGGTGGAGGCCGCCTTCGTCGCCGGCGAACTGGACCTGCTCTACCTGGCCCCGGAGGCGCTCGGCGTCCGATCCACCCTCGCCCTGCTCGACCGGGGCCGCATCTCCCTGTTCGCGATCGACGAGGCGCACTGCGTGTCCCAGTGGGGGCACGACTTCCGCCCCGACTACCTCGCGCTGTCGATGCTGCACGAACGCTGGCCACAGGTTCCCCGCATCGCCCTGACCGCCACCGCGACCAGCGCCACCCGCACCGAGATCGCGACCCGGCTCAAACTCGACGACGCCCGGCACTTCGTGGCCAGCTTCGACCGGCCCAACATCCAGTACCGGATCGTGCCCAAGCGGGAGCCCCGCAAGCAGTTGCTGACCCTGCTGCGCGACGAGCACCCCGGCGACGCCGGCATCGTCTACTGCCTGTCCCGGGCCTCCGTCGACAAGACGGCGGAGTTCCTCACCGCCAACGGGGTCGCTGCGCTGCCGTACCACGCGGGGCTGGACGCGGGCACCCGCGCTCGCAACCAGCAGCGCTTCCTGCGGGAAGACGGCCTGGTCATGGTGGCCACCATCGCCTTCGGCATGGGCATCGACAAGCCCGACGTGCGGTTCGTCGCCCACCTCGACCTGCCCAAGTCCGTCGAGGGCTACTACCAGGAGACCGGGCGCGCCGGCCGTGACGGCCTGCCGTCCACCGCCTGGCTGGCGTACGGGCTTCAGGACGTGGTCCAGCAGCGCAAGATGATCGAGACGTCCGACGGCGACCTCGGCCACCGCCGCAACCTGGCATCGCACCTGGACGCGATGCTCGCCCTCTGCGAGACGGTGCGCTGCCGGCGGGTCCAACTGCTCGAATACTTCGGCGAGACCACGACGGCCGCCTGCGGCAACTGCGACACCTGCCTCACCCCACCGGAGTCCTGGGACGGCACAGTCGCCGCCCAGAAGTTGCTCTCCGCCGTCTTCCGCCTCGACCGCGAACGCAACCAACGCTTTGGCGCCGGGCAGTGCATCGACATCCTGCTCGGCAAGCAGACCGACAAGATCAGCCAGTACGGTCACGACTCGCTGACCGTCTTCGGCATCGGCTCGGAGCTCAGCGAGGCCGAGTGGCGGGGCGTGGTCCGGCAACTGCTCGCCGAAGGGCTCCTCGCCGTGGAGGGCGACTACGGCACGCTGGCGCTGACCGAGGCGAGCGCCGACGTCCTCGCTCGCCGCCGCACGGTCACCATGCGCCGCGAGCCGGAGAAGCCGGCATCGAGCCGCTCGTCGAAGCCGCGCGGCGCGTCCACAGTCGTGGCCGAGCTGACCCCGGCCGCCGCATCGCTGTTCGAGCGGCTGCGTGCCTGGCGCGCGACCACCGCCAAGGAGCAGGGCGTCCCGGCGTACGTCATCTTCCACGACGCGACGCTGCGACAGATCGCCAGCGACGCGCCCAGCACACTGGCCGACCTGTCCCAGGTCAGCGGGGTCGGCGAGAACAAACTCGCCAAGTACGGCGAGCAGATCCTGACCGTCCTCGCCACCGACTGAGCTCACGCCGAAGGGCCGGACCCCGTGGTGGGGGTCCGGCCCTTCGGTCATGTGCTGCGGGTGTGTGCGGGGTCAGCTGGTGGCGTAGCCGCGGGTGGCGATCCAGTCCGCGAGGTGCTCGACGCTGATCTGGTAGGCGGCCTGGTTGGGGTCGGCGGAGTCGGCGATGGTGACGCTGTTGCCGTTGTCGCGGTAGCCGACGACGCTGATGTAGTGCCCGCCCTCGTAGGAGTGGGTGGTGCCGTTGGTGTCGGTGCTGGTGCCGGCGATGTTGGCGACTACGGCGCGGCCGTCGTCGACGGTCTTGACGATGTCAGCCCGGAGGGTGTCGGTCTGCTTCGCGTCAGCGTCGGGGGTGCTGATTTCGACGGACCGGTAGGCGTTGGTCTTGCCGGTTTCCTTGTTCAGCACGGGGGTGATGTCGTTGATGGAGTTGGTGCCGGCTTCGGTGGTGCCCATTTCCTTGGCCATGTCGTCGACGTTGATGTTCTTGCCCTGCACGGACAGGGCGTTTCGGGTGGCGGCGGGTCCGCAGTAGTAGAAGTTCGGCTGCGCCTCGTAGCGCACACCCAACTCCCGCTCGCCGTGGCCCTTGCGGTCGGTCTGCGTCTGCGTGGCCGCCTTGGTGGTGGTGGGTGCGGCGAAGGCGGTGGTGACGGGGCCGGCGATGGCGCCTCCGGTGAAGGCGAGACCGGCGGCGGTGAGGGCGGTCTTACGGATCAGATCGGTACGCATGATGGCGTGCTCCTCTGCATCGGGGGTATCCCGCACGGCACTCGACGGGGGTACTGCGACCGTGCGGGGGGAAGTTCAAGGGGGTTCTGCCCGGCGACCCACGACAGGGGGTCGGCGTCGGGACAGGGTGTAACGGGTGCTGGTGGCAGGTCATTCCGCCTACCCGCAGGGGGTCGGCCTGTTGTGGTGCTCGGCCGTGTGGGGGGTGTAACCGGGGCGGCCGGCCGGGTGTTCCCGGCGGCGGCCGCGCCCCACGACCCGAGAGTCGCGGTGGCATGCCAGGTATAACGACCCGGCCCGGCCGCCGATTCCGCCGTCGGGGTGGCCTCGACCACCCGACACCAACGGTCAAACCAGACAACTCACGCAGCCTGCCCGACCGACGACACGGACACGGCGGACGAGGCGGGATGATCGACTCGGGTTCCTGAAAGTCGCGGTGTCCCGGCGCCGGGGATCCCCCGACATCAAGGAACCCGAGTCGATCACGGCGTCTGTGCCGGTCGCGCGCCTCGGGACCGGCCCAGCGCAGGGCCGGCGTGCCGTGCGAACTCGCCACGGCGGACGAGGCGGGATGATCGACTCGGGTTCCTGAAAGTCGCCGTGTCCGGGAGCCGGGGATCCCCCGACTTCATGAAACCCGATGGATCATGCCCGTCTGCGCTCTTCGCGCGCCCGAACCGGGCCGACGCGGGGTCAGAACAGCGCGGATGGACCCGGTCTGAGGTTGGTGCGCGGTGCGGACCGGCCCGACTCGGCGCACGGCCGCCGGGATCGACCCGATGCCGGGTCAGCGCTGCACGCAAACCCGGCATGGCGGCCGCAGCGGGGTGATCGACTCGGGTTCCTGAAAATCGCGGTGTCCGGGAGCCCGGGATGCCCCGACATCATGAAACCCGAGTCGATCATGCCCGTGTGCCCGGTTCGTGCGCCCGGAACTGCCCGGTCCGGGACGAGCGCGATCACGGGGCACGACCGCCCATCGAGGGGCGAGCGAGGTCAGCCAACGTGCGCTGGTGACCGCCTCCGGCCGGGCGAGCGACGACGGGTGCTCAGGGGCTGGGCTTCGCCTCGGCGCCGTCGCCGGCCTTTGTGTCCTTGTCCAGGGCGGCCAGGATCGCCTCGGCGGTGCGCCGCCCCACCCCGGGCACCTCGGTGATCTCTTCGACCGTCGCGGCCGAGAGTCGCTTGAGCGAGCCGAAGTGCCGCAGCAGCGCCTTGCGACGCACCTCGCCCAGGCCGGGTACGTGGTCCAGCGCCGACTCCGTCATCCGCTTGGAGCGGCGCTGCCGGTGGAAGGTGATGGCGAACCGGTGGGCCTCGTCACGCACCCGTTGCAGCAGGTAGAGCCCTTCCGAGGTGCGCGGGAGGATGACCGGGAACTCGTCGTCCGGGAGCCACACCTCCTCCAGTCGCTTGGCCAGCCCGCACAGGGCCACGTCGTCGATGCCCAGGTCGGCGAGGGCCTGCGCGGCGGCCGCGACCTGTGGGGCGCCGCCGTCGACGACCACCAACTGCGGGGGGTACGCGAACTTCCGCGGTCGGCCGGTGGTCGGATCGATCAGGACACCGACCTGTGGTTCGACGGCATCTGCCGGGGCGGCCGGGTCGCCGGCCAGGTCATCGGCAGACTCGACCCCCACCTCACCCGTCTCGGCCCTCGCGTCCAGGTAGCGGGCGAAGCGGCGACGGAGCACCTCGGACATCGCGGAGAGGTCGTCGGTGGCGCCCCGGACGATGAACCGCCGGTACTCGCTCTTGCGGGGCAACCCGTCCTCGAAGACCACCATGCTGGCGACCACGTCGGTGCCCTGGATCTGGGAGATGTCGAAACACTCGATGCGCAGCGGCGAGGTGCTCATGCCCAGCGCCTCGCTGATCTCGTCGAGTGCCTTGCCCCGGGTGGTCAGGTCACCGGAACGCTTGAGCTTGTGCCGGGCCAGCGCGTCCTTGGCGTTGCGCTCCACCGTCTCCATCAGTGAACGTTTGTCGCCGCGCTGCGGCACCCGCAGCGACACCCGACTGCCCCGGTGGTTGGAGAGCCACTCGGCCAGCGCGTCGGCGTCCGCTGGCAGCTCGGGGACCAGTAGTTCCCGAGGCACGTCGGCCTCGCCGTGCTCGCCGCCGTACACCTGGGTGCAGAAGTGGTGCACCAGGTCCCCGGTGGTCAGATCCTCGGTCTTCTCCACCACCCAACCGCGCTGGCCACGGACCCGGCCGTCGCGGACGTGGAAGACCTGCACGGCCGCCTCGAGCGGGTCGTCGGCGAACGCGACCACGTCCGCGTCGGTGCCGTCGCCGAGCACCACTGTCTGCTTCTCCATGGCCCGGCGCAGCGCGGCCACGTCGTCACGAAGTTTGGCGGCCCGCTCGAACTCCAGTTGCTCGCTCGCGTCGGTCATCTCGCGTTCGATCTTGCGGACCATGGTGTCGGTGCGCCCGGCCATGAAGTCGCAGAACCCGTCGACGATGGCCCGGTGCTCCTCGGCGGAGACGGTCCCGACGCACGGCGCCGAGCACTTGCCGATGTAGCCCAACAGACAGGGACGACCGACCTGGCCGGCCCGCTTGAACACCCCGGCGGAGCACGTCCGCGCGGGGAAGACCCGCAGCAGCAGGTCGAGGGTCTCCCGGATGGCCCAGGCATGCGAATAGGGACCGAAGTACCGCACGCCCTTGCGCTTGGCGCCGCGCATCACCTGCAGCCGGGGGTATTCCTCGTCGAGGGTGACAGCGAGATAGGGGTACGACTTGTCGTCGCGGTAGCGGACGTTGAACCGCGGGTCGTACTGCTTGATCCAGGTGAATTCCTGCTGGAGCGCCTCGACCTCGGTGCCGACGGTGATCCAGTCCACCGACTCGGCGGTGGTGACCATCTGCCGGGTGCGCTCGTGCAGGTTCCAGACGTCGCCGAAGTAGGAGTTGAGTCGGCTGCGCAGATTTCGCGCCTTGCCGACGTAGATCACCCGGCCGGTGCCGTCGCGAAAGCGGTAGACCCCCGGTAGCTCCGGGATGGTGCCGGGTGCGGGGCGGTAGGTCGAGGGGTCAGCCACGCCGACAAGCCTAGTCCGCAGCACCGACACCCCACCGCAAGCGTGATCCACTCGGCGTCCCGCAAGCCGGGGTGTCGGCATACCGCTGACACCCTGGCTTGCCGAAACGCGAGCGACCCTGCGACGCCGGGGCGACCGGCCGGTCAGCGTGCGGCCGGGCCAGCCCGCCGGCCCGGCGTCGGATCAGGCCAGCGAGATCTGGTCGCCGGTGACCTTGATGTCCTTGGGCGGCAGCGGCTTGGTGGCCGGGCCGGCCTTCACCGAGCCGTCCTCGATCGAGAACTTGCTGCCGTGGCAGGTGCAGTTGATGGTGCCGCCGTCGACGTTCGTCACCGGGCAGTTCTGGTGCGTACAGATCGGGCTGAAGCCCTTGAACTGGCCCGCCGTGGGCTGGGTGATGACCACACCGTCGGTGGCGAGGACCTTGCCGCCTCCGACCGGGATGTCGGCGGTGGTGGCCAGCGACTGAGAGCCCTGCCGGTCGCCGCCGCCGGCGTCGCCGGTGCTGGGCACGGCGGGGCCACCACTGGTGGGTGCGTCACTGCCGCTGCCGCCGTCGCCGCTGCCGCAGGCAGCCAGCACGACGGCCGCGCCGACCGCCCCGACGCCGGTGAGCAGGGTACGACGTGTCTGCGTACCCGGACCGGTCAGCGCCTGATCGTCACTCATGCCTCGCCTCTCTCTAGCCCGCTGCCGGTCGAAAGCCGGCCACACTTCTCCACACGGGCAACTGTGCCGGATGGTTCATCGCGGTACTCGTCCGACCCGGCAAATGAGGCGGGGCGGGTCGTCAACCGACCCGCCCCGCCCCGCGAACACGCACACATTGGTCAACGCGCGGCGGCCGGCACCTTACGGCTGGCCCGCGCCTTGGTCACGCCGTTGGCCTTGGCGGCCCGGGTGGTGGCGGCAGCCGCACCCTTGGCCTTGCCGTCGAGCTTGAGCACCTGGCGCAGGAACTCGCCGGTGTGGCTCTCGGCCACCTCGGCGACCTCCTCGGGGGTGCCGGTGGCGAGCACGGTGCCGCCGCGGTGGCCACCCTCGGGACCCATGTCGATCAGCCAGTCCGCCGTCTTGATCACGTCGAGGTTGTGCTCGATGGTGATCACCGTGTTGCCCTTGTCGACAAGCCCTTCCAGCACCATCAGCAGCTTGCGGATGTCCTCGAAGTGCAGACCGGTGGTCGGCTCGTCGAGCACGTAGACCGTCCGCCCGGTGGAGCGCTTCTGCAGCTCGGAGGCGAGCTTGACCCGCTGCGCCTCACCACCGGAGAGGGTCGGCGCGGGCTGGCCGAGGCGGACGTAGCCCAGGCCGACGTCGACAAGGGTCTTCAGGTGCCGGTGGATGGCCGGGATGGCGGAGAAGAACTCGGCGGCCTCCTCGATCGGCATCTCCAGCACGTCCGAGACGGTCTTGCCCTTGTAGTGCACCTCAAGGGTCTCCCGGTTGTACCGGGCGCCCTTGCAGACCTCGCAGGGGACGTACACGTCGGGGAGGAAGTTCATCTCGATCTTGATGGTGCCGTCACCCGAGCACGCCTCGCAGCGCCCGCCCTTGACGTTGAAGGAGAACCGACCCGGGCCGTACCCGCGCACCTTCGCCTCGGTGGTCTCGGCGAAGAGCTTACGGACGTGGTCCCAGACGCCGGTGTACGTGGCCGGGTTGGAGCGCGGCGTGCGGCCGATCGGCGACTGGTCCACGCCGACGACCTTGTCCACGTGCTCCAGCCCGGAAACCCGGGTGTGTCGGCCGGGCACCAGCCGGGCGCCGTTGATCTGGTTGGCCAGCACCGCGTACAGGATGTCGTTGACCAGCGTCGACTTGCCCGAGCCGCTGACCCCGGTGACCGCGATCAACTGGCCCAGCGGGAACGAGACGGTCAGGTTGCGCAGGTTGTGCTCCCGCGCGCCGTGCACCACAAGCTCGCGGGCCGGGTCCTGCGGGCGGCGGGCCGGCGGCGTCGGGATCGACCGCCGACCGGACAGGTACGCCCCGGTGATCGACTCCTTGTTCTTCAGCAACGCCGGCACCGAGCCGCTGTGCACGATCTTGCCGCCGTGCTCACCCGCGCCGGGCCCGATGTCGACGATCCAGTCGGCGGTGCGGATGGTGTCCTCGTCGTGCTCCACCACGATCAGCGTGTTGCCGAGCCCACGCAGCCGGATCAAGGTCTCGATCAGCCGGTGGTTGTCGCGCTGGTGCAGCCCGATCGACGGCTCGTCGAGCACGTAGAGCACGCCCACCAGGCCGGAGCCGATCTGGGTGGCCAGCCGGATGCGCTGTGCCTCACCGCCGGAGAGCGTGCCGGCCGGGCGGTCCAGGGAGAGGTAGTCCAGGCCGACGTCGAGCAGGAACCGCAGCCGGGCGTTGATCTCCTTGAGGACCCGCTCGGCGATCATCTTCTGCCGGTCGGTCAGCTCGATGCCGGCGAGCAGGTCGGCGCACTCCCCCACTGACAGGTTGCAGACCTCGGCGATGCTCTTGCCGGCCAGCGTGACCGCGAGCACCTCGGGCTTGAGCCGGGCACCGCCGCACGCCGCGCACGGCACGTCGCGCATGTAGCCCTCGTACTTGTCGCGGGACCACTCGGACTCGGTGTCGGAGTGCCGGCGCTCGATCCACTGCACCACGCCCTCGAAGCCGGTGTAGTAGGAGCGCTCACGCCCGTACTTGTTGCGGTAGCGCACGTGCACCTGGTCGTCGGAGCCGTGCAGGATCGTCTTCTGCGCCCGCGCCGGCAACGCCCGCCACGGGGTGTCGATGTCGAAGTGCTGGGCCTCGCCGAGCGCCTCCAGCAGGCGCAGGAAGTATTCCAGGTTGTGCCCGGTGGACCAGGGCTGGATGGCGCCCTCACGCAGGCTGCGCTCCGGATCGGGGACCAGCAGCTCCGGGTCGACCTCCTTCTTGGTGCCCAGGCCGGTGCACTCCGGGCAGGCGCCGTAGGGCGCGTTGAAGGAGAAGACCCGAGGCTCGAGGTCCTCGATGGCGAGCGGGTGGTCGTTCGGGCAGGCCAGGTGCTCGGAGTAGCGGCGCTCGCGGTCCGGGTCGTCCTCGGGAAGGTCGACGAAGTCGAGCAGGACCAGGCCGCTGGACAGGCCCAGGGCGGCCTCGACCGAGTCGGTGAGCCGCTGCTTGGCGCTCGGCTTGACGGTGAGCCGGTCGATCACCACCTCGATGGTGTGCTTCTCCTGCTTCTTGAGCTTCGGCGGCTCGGTCAGCGGGTGCACCACGCCGTCGACCCGGGCCCGGGCGTAGCCCTTGGCCTGGAGCTCGGCGAAGAGGTCGACATATTCGCCCTTGCGGCCACGGATCACCGGGGCGAGCACCATGAACTTGGTGCCCTCGGCCATGGCGAGGACCCGGTCGACGATCTGCTGCGGGCTCTGCCGGGAGATGCGCTCACCACAGACCGGGCAGTGCGGCTCGCCGATGCGGGCGTAGAGCAGACGCAGGTAGTCGTAGACCTCGGTGATGGTGCCGACGGTCGAGCGCGGGTTACGCGAGGTGGATTTCTGGTCGATCGAGACGGCCGGGCTCAGGCCCTCGATGAAGTCGACGTCTGGCTTGTCCATCTGGCCGAGGAACTGCCGGGCGTACGACGAGAGCGACTCGACGTAGCGGCGCTGCCCCTCGGCGAAGATCGTGTCGAAGGCCAGGCTCGACTTGCCCGACCCGGACAGCCCGGTGAACACGATGAGTGCGTCCCGGGGCAGGTCGAGACTGACGTCACGCAGGTTGTGCTCGCGCGCGCCACGGATGATCAGTCGGTCGGCCACTGTGCGTGTACTCCCGGGAGAAGATGAAGCGAAGGATCTGTCCCGCTCTGGGTGGTCTTGAGCGGTCGTGCGGGCGCGGAAAACACGCCTCGGCAACTCTAGCCCCGAGGTATGACAGTTTCCCTCGCCCGCACATTTCCCCCAGCTCAGCCCGGTCGGCCGCGCCGCCCGCAAGCCCGCTCGGCCGCGCCGCCCGCAAGCCCGGGCGCCCGCGCGTCGGCGGGCGCCCGGTCAGTAGCCGCCGGGCGTCGGCGGACGCGCGGCCCGACGCCGGGCCGAACGCCACCCGCCGCGTCGCTCCGCCGCCACCCGGGCCTCCCGCCGTCGGCTCTCGTGGGCCACCTCACCCTGTAGCCGCCGCCAGCTCTCCCACCGACGGGTGGAGAGCTGGCCGGTGTGCAGTGCCTCCCGGACCGCGCAGGCCGGCTCGCCGTCGTGGCCGCAGTCGGCGTACCGGCAACCCTCGGCCAGCCCGGCGATGTCGGCGAACGCCCGGTCGAGCCCGGTTGCGCCGTCCAGCAGGCCGACCGCCCGGACACCGGGCGTGTCGATCACCGCACCGCCACCGGGGATGGGTACGAGGGCCCGCCAGGTGGTGGTGTGCCGACCCTTGCCGTCCACCCGCCGGATCGCCTGGGTGGGCATCATCACCGCCCCGACGAGGGCGTTGACCAGGCTCGACTTGCCCGCACCGGACGGGCCGAGCAGGCCGAGCGTGCGGCCGGGCGTCACCTCGGCGCGCAGCGGTTCCAGCCCGAGGCCACGTTCGGCGCTGACCGGGAGCACCGGCACCCCGGGGGCGACGGCGGCCAGCTGGCGGGCCAGCGCGGCCGGGTCGGCCGCGAGGTCCGCCTTTGTCAGTACGACGAGTGGCCGGGCACCGGACTCGTGGGCCAGGGAGAGCAGCCGCTCGATCCGGCCCACGTCCGGCTCGGGGTGCACCGGCTCCACCACGGCGGCGGCGTCGAGGTTGGCGGCCAGCACCTGACCGCTGGCGTCCTTGCCGGCGGTACGCCGGATCAGCGCGCCTCGCCGCGGCAGCACCGCCTCCACTGTGACGCGGCGGTCCGGCCAGTGGGTGAGCAGCACCCAGTCCCCTGCGCAGGGCAGCGCGGACGGGTCCCGTGCGGCGACGGTCAGCACCGCCCCACCCAGGCTGGCCCGGACCGGGCCGACTGCGGTGAGCACCGTGCAGACCCCCCGGTCCACCCGGGCCACCCGACCCGGCTGGTGCTCGCCGCGGCGCGCGGCGTACGCCGTCCGCTCGGCGTCCCAGCCGAGGGCGGTCAGATCGATCGTCATGGCATCCTCATCGGTGTCGAAGCTGGTGATGGCGGAACACGCGTGCCACGTCCGGCATGATCACCACCTCCGTCCGATGTCCCGGTGCCGCGTCTGCCGCTGACGGTAGGTCGCGCGCCGACGCGCCGAAAGCGATTTCCGCGGCGACGGCGCGACGGCGGACCGCTAGGGTCGACGGGTGACCACGGATCCGCTGTTGCTGATGGGCGAGGTGGACGCGGCCACCAGCCGACTACTGCGTACCGCCGCCTCTTTCGACACCGCGGACCTGGCCGCCGCGTCGCTGCTGCCGGGCTGGACGCGCGGCCACGTGCTGGCGCATCTGGCGCGCAACGCCGACGGTTTCGTCAACCTGCTCACCGCGGCCCGCACCGGGGCGGCGCTGCCGATGTACGCCTCGCTGGAGGCCCGCACCGCGGACATCGAAGCCGGGTCGAGCCGGCCACCGGCCGCGCACCTGGACGACCTGCGACGCACCGCTGACCTGTTCTCCGAGGCGGTCGCGGCGATGCCGGCCGACGCCTGGGCGGCGACGGTGCAGGCGCGTAAGGGCCCGTGGCCGGCGGCGCTGCTGGTCTGGGGCCGGCTGCGGGAGATCGAGGTGCACCACCTCGATCTGGCCGCCGACTACCGGGCCGCGGACTGGTCGGAGACGTTCGCCCACCGCCTGCTGCGGGAGGCGGCCAGTCATCACGCCACGGGGCCGACGCCGCCGTCGATGGTGCTGCGCCTCGACGGCAGCGAGCATGAGGTGGTGATCGGGGAGCGCGTGGACGCTCCGGTCGTCGCCGGCCCCGCCTCCGACCTCGCCGCCTGGCTGATCGGCCGCGCCGACGGCGCACTGCTCTCCGTCACCCCTGACGGTCCCCTGCCTACTCCACCGGAATGGATATAGAAACGTCATGACATACAGCGGAGACGTCACGCACGGCGGCGCACCGGCGGTCCGGGAGCTGGACGGGCTGACCATCAGCAAGCTGTCGGTGGGTCCGATGGACAACAACGCCTACCTGCTGCGCTGCACGGGCACCGGTGATCAAGTGCTGATCGACGCCGCCAACGAGGCGCCCCGGCTGCTCGAACTGATCGGTGACGGTGGGCTCACCGCCGTGGTGACGACCCACCAGCACATGGATCACTGGGTGGCGCTGGAGGAGGTCGTCGCCAAGACCGGCGCCCGGGCGTTGGTGCACGCCGATGACGCGTCGGGGTTGCCGATCGAGGCGGAGCGGCTGGCCGACGGCGACACCGTGGCGGTCGGCGACTGCGCGCTGGAGGTCATCCACATCAAGGGGCACACCCCGGGTTCGATCGCGCTGCTCTACCGCGACCCGACCGGCACCCCGCACCTCTTCACGGGCGACAGTCTTTTCCCTGGTGGGGTGGGTAACACGGACAGGGACCCGGAGCGCTTCGCGGCGCTGATCGGCGACGTCGAGCACAAGCTGTTCGACCAACTCCCGGACGACACCTGGTTCTACCCGGGTCACGGCAAGGACAGCACCCTGGGCGCCGAGCGCCCCGCCCTCCCCCAGTGGAAAGCCAGAGGCTGGTAACCCCCACCCCACCACCAACCAAAAGACCCAACGTCGACCAAGAACCACCAAGATCAACACCCGCCGGCGCAGGCGGCACCCCCGCACAATCCGGAACCACTACGGGGGCGGGGGCCCGCCGTGCCCGGCGCAGGGATCAAGCCTGACCGCCCGGAGCCGGGCACGGCGGGCCCCCGCCCCACCCACCGCAACCCGGCCCCAGAGTCGGGCACGGCGGGCCCCCGGCCCCCACCCACCGCAACCCGGCTCCAAGCGCCCCCACACCCCCGTGCCCCCCGGCACGAAGACAACTCAGCCGACGACGGAGAACAACCGCCGCCGCGCCCCCAGCAACGCGACGGACGCCAGCACCAGCCCGACCCCCATCGTGACCAGCAGCGGGCTGGGGTCGCCCGGCAGCAGCCCGGCCACCGACCGCGACGCGGTGCCCAGGGCGAGGTAGAGACCGGCCCAGGCGGCCGCGCCGATCGTCGCGCAGCCGAGAAATCGGCGGTACGACATCCGCAGCCCGCCGGCGGCCAGTGGCAGCAGCGCGTTGAAGACCGGCAGGAATGGCGCGACCACCATCATCCGGCCGCCGCCGCGACGCAGGATTCCTTCGGCCGCCGTCCAGCGGGCCTCGCCGATCCAGCCGCCGACGCGGCTGTCGCGCAGTCGGTCGGAGTAGCGACGGCCGATCAGGAAGCTCAGCGACCAGCCGGCCAGGCAGCCGATCAGCACCGCGGTGAAGGTGGCCAGCCCGGTGCTCGGGCGGCCGACGCCGACGGCGGCGAGGATCGCGACGTCGCCGGGGACCAGGACACCCAGCAGGGGTACGGCGTCGAAGAGCATGACGAGCCCGAGCGCACCCATCAGCAGCAGAATCGGTAGTTCTCCGATCTGGGCCAGCCATTGCGTCATGCGTCGACGCTATGGCCGTGGCACCACTTCGGACATCGGGTCGTAGCCCCCAGTGACCCCTGGTATCCGCCTCGGGGTCGCCCCTGAGTCTCCGTCCGCCTCAGGCGGGGCGCAGCACCTGCACGTGGCGTAGCGACGAGTCCACCGACGGTTCGGTGGTGGGTACCGGGTAGTCGGCCAGCACGGTCAGGCGGTCCGTCGGTAGGTGTCCGCGGCCGGGGTCGCCGACCAGCACGTCGGCACCTGCGGCGGCGGCCCGCTGCAGGAAGGGCAGCATCCGGTCGGCCATCGCGCGGTCGTAGAAGACGTCTCCGGCGACGACCAGGTCGACCTTCGCCTCGGTGCTGTCGAGCAGGTCGTCCCCGGTGGCGTCGACGGCGACGTGGTTGGCCCGCGCGTTGAGGGTGACGGCGGCGACGGCGTACGGGTCGATGTCGTTGGCGATCACCTCCGCGGCGCCGGCGAGCGCGGCGGCGATGGCGACCAGCCCGGACCCGGCAGCGAGGTCGAGCACCCGGCGGCCGGCGGCCAGCTCCGGGTGGTCCAGGAGGTGGCGGGCCAGGGCCTGTCCTCCGGCCCAGGCGGACGCCCAGTACGGCGCCGGCAGCGCGTGTCCGGCTGCTGCCTCCATCCGGGCCCACCAGACGATCGCGTCCTCGGCCAGGTGCAGCCGCACCTCGGGGACGAACGGGGTGGGCATCAACCGGAGCCGGTCCAGACCGGCGCCGGGCGCGTGGATCTCGCGTTCCAGCTCGGTCAGCGCGTCGGTTGCGGCATCCTTCATCGGCGCAAGCATGCCCCAGCGGCGGTTGGTCGGGGCGGGTTTCGCATGCCGCCGCGCAGAGTTCACCCGAGTTCAGTCAAATACCTACGGCACTTCGGCCAGCGGATCGGGGTTTTGCCCGTTACTGTCGAACAGGTACGGGCGATCATCGGCCAGAGGCCGAGGGTCAGCCGCTTTGAACAGGGAGAGATGCATGGCAACCGGCACGGTTAAGTGGTTCAACTCGGAAAAGGGCTTCGGCTTCATCGAGCAGGACGGTGGAGGGCCGGACGTGTTCGTCCACTACTCCGCCATCGCTTCGAGCGGCTACCGGGAGCTCAACGAGGGCCAGAAGGTCGAGTTCGAGGTGACCCAGGGGCAGAAGGGTCCGCAGGCGGACAACGTCCGCCCGATGTAGCTCCGTGCCGGTGACGGCGGCCGGTCTCCGGCCGCCGTCGCAGCGCACTCAAGACGCCGCCGGGGCGGCGGGCAGGTCCCGCCGCCTCCGGATTGGCCCGACGAACAAAATCAACGGGGTGAGCGCCAGCCAGGCGGTCATCACGACAATTGCCGTCTCGACGCCGTAGCGTGCGCCGATGGCACCGGCCAGCACGGCCGCCAGCGGGATCGTGCCGTAGTTGAGCAGATGCATGCTCACCGTCACCCGGCCCAGCAGGTGGTGCGGCGTGTAGGTCTGCCGGAAGGCGCCCTTGACCACGTTGCCGATGGCCACCCCGAGACCGATCAGCAGGCCGCCGAGGGCTGGCCAGGCCAGCCCGACGCCGGGTGCGGCGAGCGGGATGAGCAGCGCGGGCGGGCCGGTGAGCGCCGCCGCGATCAGCAGCGCCCGTGCGGTGCCGTAGCGCCGGGCCACAGTGGTGGCGAGCAGCGCGCCGATGATCCCGCCGGCGCTCATCACCCCGACGAGCCCACCCACCAGGCCCGGCTCGAGACGCAGTTCACGGACCAGGAAGACCACCAGGACGGCCTGGTAGCCGGTCAGCCCGATGTTGCTGGCCGCGCCGAAGAGCGTGAGCACCCGCAGGTACGGGTCCCTGATGACGAAGCGCAGCCCCTCGGTGATGTCCCGGCGCAACGATCTGGACCGCTCCGAGGGGCGTACGCGTGGTTCGCGGGTGCGGATGCGCAGGAGGAACACCGCGGAGAGCAGGGATGTGAGCGCGTCCAGCAGCAGCGCGGCGACGGCGCCGATGAGCTGGGCGATCAGACCGGCGAGGCCGGGTCCGACGACGTAGCTCACGGTCTGGGTCGCCTGGAGCTTGGCGTTGCCCTCCGGCAGTTGCCCGGGTCGCAGCAGCACCGGCAGGTAGACCTGGTCGGCGGTTTCGAAGAACACCCGCGCGGCGCCAGCGCTGAGGGCGACCACCAGCAGTTGTGCGACGGTGAGCCGGTCCACCAGGGCGGCCAGCGGCACGCTGAGGAAGGCCACCGCGCAGAGCAGGTCGCAGATCACCATCACCGGTCGGCGGGGCAGCCGGTCGACCCACGCGCCGGCCGGCAGGCCGATCAGCAGCCAGGGCAGCCAGGCCGCGGCGGTGAGCACCGCCACCTGGAAGGTGCCGGCGTCGAGGACGGCGACCGCGACCAGGGGCAGCGCGACGGTGGTGACGTTGCTGCCGACGCTGCTGACCGCCTGACCGGCCCAGAGCAGTCGGAAGTCGCGGTGCCGCAGCAGCCCTCCGGTCGGGCGGACGTCGGTGGTGTCGCCGCGGGTGGCGGTGGTCACGGTCGGGCCGGTACGCCGTGGACGAACACGAAGACCGGCCTGCGGTCGGCGTCGTCGTCGGGTGGCTCCCGGTCGGCCCAGCGCGCGAGGACGTCGATCATCTCGTGGCTCAGCTCGGCCAGTTCCTCGGGCGTGAGGTGTAGCCAGTGGTCGGTGGAGAACGGCGCGTCGTTCCAGGTGGCCTGGGTGCTCTCGTCGACGGCGTGCCAGGCCCGGGCCAGGGCGACGTGCCGGTCCAGGTTCAGCGAGGTGGCGGCGTCGGCGACCGCTCGGGAGGCGGGGTCGGCGTCGAAGTCGGCGTTGGACCAGCGCAGCCCCCGGGTGACCAGGCGCCACCACCGCTCGCGCCGGTCGCGGGCCAACTCGGGCGCCTCGGTGACCAGGTCGGCGGCGGCGAGGACCTTGAGGTGGTGGCTGACGTTCGCGGGGGCCTGGTCGGTGCGCTCGGCGAGCAGCCCGACGGTGGAGGGCCCGTGGACCTTGAACACGTCCATCAGCCGGCGGCGCAGCGGGTGGGACATGGCGGCCAGCACCCGGGAGTCGGTGATCTGGCGTACGTCGGAGCTGTCCATGCCGACAGGATGGCATCCGCAACGACCATTGCGCAATGTTCATTGCTCAATAGTCGTTGCGGATGCGCCAAGAGGGGCGGCCCGGCGGCCTCGGGCCGCCCCTCGCTCAGGCGACCAGCCGGCGGGCCAGCTCGTCGGCGACCTGCTTGGCCAAGGTGGGCGGGATGGCTGCGGCGATCTTCTCCGGCGTCAGCGAGGCCAGGACGCCCTGGACGATCGCCGGCTCGTCGGTGAAGTCCCTGTTGGACAGCGCGGTCAGCGCCGCCTCCAACGCGCTCACCTGGGCGGCGAGCGACGTCAGCGTCGGGTGTGCCGAGACGAAGTTCGGGACTGTGGCATCCTCACCCATCGCCATCCGGGTGTAGATCTGCCCGATCGGGTTACGGCCGTCCAGCACTGTGAGGTTCTTGTGGACGGTGGCCAGCCAGTTGTGTTCTTCGGGGGTCATGTCGTCGTCCTCCAGGAGTCCGATGGAGCTGAGGTAGCGGCGGAACAGGGGCCGCTGGTCGCGGCCCGCCTTGATGGCGTCGCGGAAGAAGCTGAAGTGGGTGTGCCAGCGGTGGGAGCTGTCGCCGCTGGTGCGCTTGCCGAGGCGATCCCACCGCTTGACCGTGGTGCCGTCGGGGCTGTAGATGATCTCCCGGATGTCCCGGGTGTCGGCCGCGTTCGCGGCGCACTGCGCGACGCACCAGACCGAGAAGCTGGGCAGCGTGTTCGCACGACCACCGGAGCGGACATCGAACGGGCCGACGTCCAGCGCCGCCGCGTCGAGGGTCAGCCCGGCCCGGTCGCGGGGCGACTCGACCACGGAGTAGTCGTTGGGAACGACCCGGTCCGATCCGCAGTGGTAGCCACCCCGGTGGGCCGGGTCGCCGACGATGCCGACCTCGCCCGGGTCCAGGTCGTCCGGCCCAGGGGCGTTGTCGAGGTGAGTGAGGAGCAGGCTTCGGACGGCCAGAAGATTAGCCGGGGCCCGGGTCATGGGGTCCCCCTTTCCGAGAGGCGGGGACCGGGCACGACGTCACACCGCGTACGCGGTGCTGGGCTTCGGGCGAGCCCGGCCTACTGGTGCACGGCGCCGGGCGTTGACTCAACCATAGCCCGCAGTTTCGGCAAACGCCCAGCTCAGGAGGGGTCTGTTCAGATTGGAGGTTGCGGCGGGGCAGAGTGGACGATTGGCAGCAGCAGCGCCGAGGGGTGCGCCGGGTCGTGCAGGACCTGCCGCCAACCGGCACGCAGCGTCACCGCCGTGCCGAGCGGCTCCCCGGTGCCGGGGTTGCGGGCCCACCGTGGATGGGCGCCGCCGGAGACCTGCACCCGCAGTCGGTGCCCGGCGGCGAAGCGGTACGCGGTCGGCCAGAGCGGCACCGGAATCCGCAGCGCCCCGGACGGGTCGGGCGGGAAGCGCTCGGGTGTGACCCGCACCAGGCCGTCGCACACGTTCCACGAGCGACCCCGGCGGTCCACGTCGCACAGACGAACGAAGACGTCCAGGTACGGCAGATCGCTGCGGAGGTGGATCTCGGCGCGGACCGGGCCGATCACCTCGACCGGCGCGGTCAGCGGGGCGCTGGTGTAGGTCAGCACGTCGGAGCGGGCCTCGACACGCCGGTTGTCGACCGGGCCGGCCCGTTGGGCGACGAGCAGTGGACCGCCCGTCGACGGGGTGGGATCGGCCGGGTCGTAGCGGAACGCGTCCGGTGTCGACGCGACAGGTGGGCGTGGCGCCAGCTCGCCGCCGGGTTGCAGGTGCCAGGCGGTCTCGACCGCCGGGGGCGGCCAGTCCGGCAGGTCCCGCCAGCCGCCACCGGCGCCGCTGACGTGGATGCGCACGGGCGGCCGGGCCGGTCCCGCCGGGACGGGCGATCGAGGCGCGGCCGGCAGGTGCTCGTCGAGCCAGGCCAACCCCTCGCGCAGCGCTGCCACGAACAGTCCAGGGCTGCCGTGCGTCCACGGACCGATCACCAGGCGCGGCGGTGTGCCGGCGGCACGCAGAACGGCGTGGTCGTCGAGCTGGGCGGGCAGGAAGATGTCGTGCCAACCGGTGACCATGACCACCGGCGCCCGCACCTTCGCGACCTGGTCGGCGAAGACCCGGGTCCGCCAGTACGCGGCCTGCGGTGTGTGGTGGCGCAGCCACTCCTGGAAGAACGGGATGGTCACGCCGGTGGCCACCCGGTCGGCGTCGGCCAGGGGGAGGTGCTCCAGCGCGGCGGCCAGCCGAGGTTGCCCGCGCTTGAGTTCCCACTGCCGGGCCAGCCACGGCACGGTCTGCGCGTGCAGCAGCTCCGCCCAGGTCAGCACGGTGTCCAGGGCGAAGGACTCCCCCGCGTACGTCGAGTCGCGGGTTGCCGAGGCGGTCACCACGGCGACCATCGCGCGCAGTTCGGTGTCGGCGTCGGCGGCAAGGGCCCACTGGGCGAAGCCCTGGTAGCTGACCCCGAACATGCCGAGTCGCCCGGACCACCAGGGCTGGCGGCGCAGCCAGTCCAGCGTGTCCGCGCCGTCGTCGCGCTCGTGCACCAGCGGGGCGAACGTTCCGCCGGAGCCGCCGGTGCCCCGGCACGACTGGATCACCGCGTGTCGACCCCTGGCGGCGAGCAGCCGACCGAGCAGCCGCAGCGGTCCACCCCGCCCGTAGGGGGTGCGGATCAGCACTGTCGGCGCGCCGCGGACGGCCGGGGCGTAGTGGTCGGTGCGCAGCACCACACCGTCGCGGGCCCGCACCGGGAGGTCACGGCTGACCCGCACCGGGCCGGGGCGGGTCGGTGGCAGGCGCAGCGCGGCGCTGGCGAGGCGGGTGACGGGGTCCGGCAACGGTCAGCCCGTCGGGCGGCGGGGTGACTCCGGCCGGGCGGCGCGCACCGCGTCGCGGTGCCCGCGCAGCGACTCGCTCATCTCCGCCATGAACCGGTGCACCACCTCCAGCTCGTCCTCGCTGAAGCGGGCCATCACGGTGTCGGTCCGGGCGCCCAGCGGCCGGAAGAACTCCATGGCCAGGGCGGCGCCCTGGTCGGCGTAGTGCAGCAGCACCTTGCGCCGGTCGACGGTGTCCCGGTCGCGGCGGATGTGCCCGGCTCGTTCCAGCCGGTCGATCAGGGCCGTGACCGAGCCGGAGGAGAGGTTCAGCTGCTCGCCGAGACGGCCGGGGGTGATCGGGTCACCGAGCAGTTCGGCGTCCATCACCGCGATCAACGCCTGCAGGTCGGTCGGGTTGAGGCCGTGCAGGTTGGCGAAGGCGTGGCCGACCTGCTGGGCGTCCACCGCGTACCGCCGGAGGTTGTTGGTGATCTCGGCGACCAGCTGCTCGCGGCGCGTGTCGCGCCGTCGGTACATGCCGTGAGTCGCCACCTCGCGCCGCTCTTCCCGTCGTCGGTCCCCCGGGTTGCAGCATAGAACAGCCCCGGATAATCTCGGCTATCAAGATACTTGCCTTTCGAAAGACCGTGAGGTCACCTGATGTCTGTGTTCACCAGAGTCGCTCGTGGCCGGCTGGCCGCCTGGCTCACAGTGGCCGCCGCGATCGTCGTGGGCGCTGCCGTCTTCGGGACACCCCAGCCGGACAACCCGGCGCCGGTCTCCGCCACCGGCCTGTCCGTGCAGTGGCAGTCGACCCAGGTGCAACGTCTCCAGGACCAGCTGCCGTCGCGCGACGTGCAGCCGGCCATCGTGGTGATCAGTCGTGGTGACGGCGGCGCGCTGAGCGCGACCGACCGGGCGACCGTCGGCGCTCGCGTCGACGACCTGCGCCGCTTCGCGGTGGGTGGGCAGGTCAGCCCCGCCCAGGTCTCCCCGGACGGCGCGGTGGCCCTGGTCGCCGTGCCGCTGGACACCGCAGGCGGGCAGGAGGTCGTCACCGACGCGGTGACCCAGCTGCGCGCCACCCTCGCGGACCTGCCCGACGGGCTCACCGCCGAGGTGACCGGCGCCCCGGCGTTCACCGCCGACCTCTCCTCGGTGTTCGACGGCGCCGACGTCACACTGCTCGTGGTGACCGCCGCCGTGGTCGCGCTGCTCCTGCTGATCACCTACCGCAGCCCGTTCCTGTGGATCGTGCCGCTGGTCGTGGTCGCCGCCACCGAGCAGCTCACCCTGCGCGCTGTGGACGTCATCGTGCCGGGCGTCGGCATCAACCTCCAGCAGGGCCAGGTCACCGGCATCGCCAGCGTGCTGGTCTTCGGCGCCGCCACCGACTACGCGCTGCTGCTCATCGCCCGCTACCGGGAGGAGTTGCACCGCGAGGAGGACCGGTTCGCGGCGATGCGCGCCGCGCTGCGCCGCACCGCGGAGCCGATCCTCGCCAGCGGCGGCACCGTCGTGCTCGGCGTCCTCACCCTGCTGCTCAGTGAGCAGGAGACCAACCGGGCGCTGGCCGTGGCGTGCGCCACCGGTGTGGTCTTCGCCATGCTCTCGGCCCTGTTCGTGCTCCCCGCCGTGCTGGTGCTCTTCGGTCGCGGCCTGTTCTGGCCGTTCGTACCCCGGGTCGGCGGCCCGGTACGCGAGGGCCGGCTCTGGGGTCGACTCGGCGCCGCAGTGCAACGCCGGCCGGTGGTGGTCGCGACGCTGGCCACAGTGTTGCTCGGCGGCCTGGCACTGGGTGGGCTCGGCATCCGTACCGGCCTGTCCGAGACCGAACAGTTCCGGGCCGAGCCCGAGGCGGTGACCGGGGCACAGACCCTGGCCAGGGCCTTCCCCGCCGGCAGCACCCAACCCGTCGCCGTGATCACCACCCCGGCGGCGGTGCGGGCGGTCACCGACGCCGCCACCGCGGTACCCGGTGTCGCCTCGGCGCGCCCCGGCGACGCCGGCACGGCCGTCGCCCAGGTCGACGTGGTTCTCGACGCCGAACCCGGCACCACCGCCTCGGACCGCGCGATCGAGGCGCTACGGGCGGCGGTCGCCGCCGTTCCCGACTCCGCGCCGCCGGCCGCCGCGGGCGCCGACGCCCCGTCCGGGGCGATCGTCGGTGGCTCCGTGGCCGCCACGTACGACTCCGACGAGGCCAACGACCGCGATCTGCGACTCATCCTGCCGATCATCCTGCTGCTGGTCGGCGCCGTGCTCGTGCTGCTGCTACGCGGTCTGCTCGCGCCGCTGCTGTTGGTGCTCACCGTGATCGCGTCGTACTTCGCCAGCCTCGGCGCGGCCTGGCTGCTCTTCGACCACGTGCTGGGCTTCCCGGCCCTGGACAGCGGTGTGCTGCTGCTCGCCTTCGTGTTCCTGGTGGCGCTCGGGGTGGACTACAACATCTTCCTCGTCACCCGTGCCCGGGAGGACGCCCGCAGCGCCGGCACCCGCGCCGGGATGCTCTCCGCCCTGCGGGTCACCGGCGGTGTGATCACCAGCGCCGGAGTGCTGCTCGCCGCGGTCTTCGCCGTGCTCGGTGTGCTCCCGCTGATCACCCTGACCCAGATCGGGATCATCGTCTGCATCGGTGTCCTGCTCGACACCCTGCTGGTCCGTACGGTCCTGGTGCCGGCGCTGGCGTTCCTGCTCGGAGACCGCTTCTGGTGGCCCGGCCGCATCACGCGCGACCCGGCGCAGGCCACCCCGCGCTCGCCCGAGCCGGTCGCCGCGCACGACTGACGGACTCGGCGGGGGCCGTGGCGAATCCGCCACGGCCCCCGCCGGGGTCAGTACGCCAGGCAGACGCACTCGCTCATCAGCGCCCGTACGTTGCGCACGTACGACGGGTTGGGGATGGCCAGCGGCTTCCCCTCCTGCGCCACCGCACCGTGCCCGAAGTTGTACGCGGCGATGACGGCGTTGAGCAGGCAGGAGTTCAGCTCGCTGGTGCACAGTGCCGGGTCGAGCCGGAAGTCGGACTCGAAGTACATGTCGCCGATGTACTTCGTCGCCCAGGCCAGATAGGTGGCGCCGAGGTAGGCGTTGTCCTGGTAGGCGTCGATCTTGTAGCTCTTCTCGAACCGCTGGTTCATCCAGGTAGCGGTGTCCGGCATCACCTGCAACAGCCCGACCCCACCGTCGCAGGCGTAGATGTTGGACTGCCAGCCGCTCTCCTGCCACGCGGTGGCCTTCAGCAGGTCGAGCGGGATCTTGATGTCCGGTGCCGAGACCGGCCAGTAGGTGCGGTTGGCCGCATCGGTCAGCGCCGCCTTCACCTCGGACCGGCTCGCCTGGGTGCCCTTGTAGGTCGGCTTGCAGGAGCTCGGCGCCGGCTTCGGCGGCGCCGGCGGAACCTCGGTCTCGGTGGGCGGCTTCGGCACCGAGCGCGGCTTCGGCGCCGCCCGGGTCGGCTTCTTCGTCGTCTTCGGCTTCGGGGTCGCGCTACGACTCGGCGCGGAACCCATCGATTCCACAGCGCTCACCGACGGGCTCGGCTCCCCGTCGACCTCGTCGGACGGGGCATCGGTCGGCCCGTCGGTGACGGCGACCGGCGCGGCCAGGCCCGATGGGCTCTCCCCCTTGGCGGCGCAGCCGACCAGCGCGCTCGCCAGCAGAAGCCCGGCGAGCACTGCGGCGCCCAGCCGATCGGTGCGTCGAACCATGCCGTTGCCTCCCCCGTGTGATTGTCGCCGCACCCTAACAAGGTTCGACCGGGCGGCGTTGCCCCTGCGACGGCCGCCGGGGGGCCTGGTCCACAGGGGGCTGACCGTTGCCCACCGCCCGGTCCCGGGTCGCCCAGGCGACCATGAACACCACAGTCCAGAGCACCCCGAGCAGCACCGCCGCGGCCGTCCCGCTCGCCGTGTCCAGTCCGAGGTAGAGCCGCGCGCCGCCGATCCCGAGCACCCCCGCCGCCGCGGCGGTCCAGGCGGCCACCGCCACCGGCCAGTGGGCGCTGCGCGACACCAGCCACGCCAGGGTGCAGAAGCTCGCCGCGACCACGGCGTTCTGGGTGGAGAGCGGAGCCACCTCGCCGCCGCCCGGGGCGGTCCCGTTGGTGCCGGTCAGTTCGGCCACCAGGGCCAGCACCACCAGCGGCACGAACGCGCCCACAGTGCCGACCACGCTGAGCAGGTCCGTCCGCCAGGGTCGGTTGCGCCACGCCAGCACCGCCGCCACCAGCGCCACCAACAGGATCAGCACCGACCCGCGTACCACCGACACCACTACCAGTGTGGCGTCGGCGGCGTCCGGGGTACGCCGAGCGGCGAACCACCCCGCGATGGCGCCGTCCAGCGCGGCCAGCCCACTGTTGCGGACCGCCACCGCGAGCAGACCGGCGATGGCGAGCCCGGCGGCGAACAACAGCAGCAGCCCGGCGGCCAGATTGAGCAGCAGCGTCCAGGCCGGGCCGATCCGCATGGCCACCAGGAAGAACAGCACCCCGTAGCGGGCGGTGAGCCACCGCACCGGGGGCAGAGCGCCGGCCCGGGACAGCAGCGCCCGCACCGGGTCGGGGTTACGGCCCAGCCACCGACCCACGAGCACCACACCCACCAGGCCGGCCAGCAGCAGGAACGCCACCCCGGTGGCCCGACCGAGAAGCCGGGAGACAGTGTCGTACGACTCACCGGCGAGGTGACCGAGCAGCACCGAGCCGCCCACCCAGGTCACTACTCCGGCCAGGTTCCACAGGGCGAACCGCCGGTACGGCATACCGGCCGCACCGGCCAGCCGGGGCACCAGGGTCCGGGCGAAAGCCACCCATCGGGCGGCGAACACCCCCCGCCCACCGAGGCGGGCGAGCATGGCGTCGGCGCGGGCCCACCGCTGCGGCCCGACCCGGTGCCCCAGCCCGGCACGCAGTCGGGAGCCGTACCGCCGTCCGGCGCGAAAGGCCAGCCCATCGCCGAGGACCGCCGCGACGATCATCGCGAGCAACGCCGGCCCGAGCCGCAAGGTACCGTTGTAGGTGAGGAAGCCGACGAGCAGCAGGGTAGCCTCACCCGGCACGAGCAGGCCGAAGATCACCGCGGTCTCGCCCGCCACGATCAGCGCGGCGACCAGGTAGATCCACAGGGTGGGCAGACCCTGCACCCAGGTCAGCAGGTCGTGCACTCAGGCCCCCGGGACACGGGTGCCAGCATGCCAGCCGGGAGAACCACCGGCACAGCGGTTTCACCATAGATCAGGGGCACCTGGGGGTGACCCCGACGCAGCCTGCGCGAGCGCAGGCGGAAGGATAGAGGGTATGCAGCTTCGCACCGACCTCCGCAACGTCGCCATCATCGCTCACGTCGACCACGGCAAGACCACCCTGGTCGACGCCATGTTGCGGCAGGCCGGCGCGTACGGCGCACGCGGCGAGAACACCGAGCGGGTGATGGACTCCGGTGACCTGGAGCGGGAAAAGGGCATCACGATCCTGGCCAAGAACACCGGCGTGCGTTACCTGCCGGCGGACGGCTCCGACCCGGTCACCATCAACATCATCGACACTCCCGGCCACGCCGACTTCGGTGGCGAGGTCGAGCGCGGCCTGACCATGGTCGACGGCGTGGTGCTGCTCGTCGACGCCAGCGAGGGCCCGCTGCCGCAGACCCGCTTCGTGCTGCGTAAGGCGCTGCGGGCCCGGATGCCGATCATCCTGGTGATCAACAAGGTGGACCGTCCGGACGCCCGGATCAAGGAGGTCGTGGACGACACCTACGAGCTCTTCCTCGACCTGGACGCCGACGAGGAGCAGATCGACTTCCCGATCGTCTACGCCTGCGCCCGCGACGGCATCGCCTCGCTGACCCAGCCCGCCGACGGCTCGGTGCCCGACGACAGCACCTCCCTGGAGCCGCTGTTCCGCACCCTGCTGGACACCATCCCGGCACCCTCGTACGAGGAGGGCGCGCCGTTGCAGGCCCACGTCACCAACCTGGACGCCTCGCCGTTCCTCGGCCGGCTCGCGCTGTGCCGGGTCCGCCAGGGCACCATCAACAAGGGTCAGACGGTGGCCTGGTGCCGCACCGACGGCAGCACCCAGCGGGTCCGCATCTCCGAGATGCTGATGACCGAGGGCCTGGAGCGCACGTCGGCCGAGACCGCCGGCCCGGGCGACATCATCGCCGTCGCCGGCATCCCCGAGATCATGATCGGTGAGACCCTCGCCGACGTCGAGAACCCCGTCGCGTTGCCGCTGATCACCGTCGACGAGCCGGCCATCTCGATGACCATCGGCACCAACACCTCGCCGCTTGTCGGCCGGCTCAAGGGCTCCAAGGTCACCGCGCGGATGGTCAAGGACCGGCTCGACAAGGAGCTGATCGGCAACGTGTCGCTGCGGGTCCTGCCCACCGAGCGGCCGGACGCCTGGGAGGTGCAGGGCCGCGGCGAGCTGGCGCTGGCCATCCTGGTCGAGCAGATGCGCCGGGAGAGCTACGAGCTGACCGTCGGCAAGCCGCAGGTGGTCACCCGGGTAATCGACGGCAAGACCTGCGAGCCGGTCGAGCGGCTGACCATCGACGCCCCGGAGGAATACCTGGGCGCGATCACCCAGCTCCTCGCCACCCGCAAGGGCCGGATGGAGCAGCTGGTCAACCACGGCACCGGCTGGATCCGGATGGAGTGGCTGGTGCCGGCGCGCGGCCTGATCGGCTTCCGCACCGAGTTCCTCACCGACACCCGGGGCACCGGCATCCTGCACCACGTCTTCGAGTCGTACGAGCCGTGGTTCGGCGAGCTGCGCACCCGTAACAACGGCTCGCTCGTCGCCGACCGGGCCGGCGCGGTCACCGCCTTCGCGATGACCAACCTTCAAGAGCGCGGTCAGCTCTTCGTCGAGCCCACCACCGAGGTGTACGAGGGCATGATCGTCGGAGAGAACTCCCGCTCCGACGACATGGACGTCAACATCACCAAGGAGAAGAAGCTCACCAACATGCGGCAGTCGACCTCCGACGAGACCGAGAAGCTGGTCCCGCCGCGCAAGCTCACCCTGGAGCAGGCGCTGGAGTTCTGCCGCGAGGACGAGTGCGTCGAGGTCACCCCGGCCACGGTGCGCATCCGCAAGGTGGTGCTCGACCAGCAGCTGCGGGGCCGGGCCACCGCCCGCCGCAAGCACGCCGGCTGACCCACCAGCACCCGACACCGGGCGCGTCGGCCGCTTGCGGCCGACGCGCCCGTCGTCTTTCCCCCGACGGGTACGCGAGCCCACCCCCGCTTGATCCGCTACGGTCACCGGCATGACCTGGGATGATCTCGACGCCCACCTGGAACGGGTGCCCGGCACCGTCTCCGCGTACGTGGGGCGGCTCGACGCGCCGCCGACCTGGACCCGACACGCGGACGCCGGCCACTACGCCGCGAGCACCATGAAGGTGGCGGTGCTCGCCGCGCTGCACCGCGCCGCCGAGGCCGGCACCCTGGACCTGGACGCCCCGGTCCCGGTCGTCAACGACTTCGACTCCGCCCAGCCCGGCGCACCCCGCTTCGCCAACGCGCAGCCCTACGACAACGACGACGCGGTCTGGGACCGCGTCGGCGGCACCGCGTCGCTGCGCTGGCTGGCCGACCGCATGATCGTGCGCTCCAGCAACCTCGCCACCAACCTCGTCCTCGGCCACGTCGGGCTGCCCGCGGTCGCCGAGGTCTGGGCGCTCGCCGGCGCCCGCAACAGCGTCACCGGCCGCGGCATCGAGGACTTCGCCGCCCGCGAGGCCGGCATCACCAACACGGTCACCGCCGCCGACCTGGCCGCCCTGCTCGGCACACTGGCCACCGGGACCGACACCCCCGGCCCACTCGCCTCACCGGCCGCCTGCGCCAGCATGCTGGACGTCCTGCTCGCCCAGGAACACCGCGAGGACCTCGCCGCCGGCCTGCCCGAGGGCACCCGCATCGCGCACAAGAACGGTTGGGTACGCGGCGTCCGCCACGGCGCCGGCCTGGTGCTGCCCGACGACGCCCCGCCGTACCTGATCGCCGTCTGCACCACCACGGACCTGGCCGGGGGCGACGACCAGGTCGAGGACGACGCCTGCCTGCTGCTCGCGCACGTCTCGGCACAGGTCTGGGCCGCCCGCCACCAACTCTGACCCGACAGCCTCGGCGGCGAGGACAGCACCACCGACTGCGGCTACGCTGCTCGCACCCCCACCCCGGAGCCGCCGATGCCCCGCAGTCGCACAGTGCTGATCGCCTTCCTCGTCGTGACGGCCGCGAACCTGCTGGCCAACGCCACCGGCGGCGGCCTGGCCTTCCTGCTCACCAAGCCGCTGCTGATGCCGCTGCTGGCCGCGTACCTCTGGCGGGTCAGCACCGAACACGCGGCCCGACCGGACCGGCTGTTGCTCGCCGCGCTGGCCTTCGCCACCGGCGGCGACATCGCCCTGATGATCGACGGCACCGGCTGGTTCCTCGCCGGCATGGCCTGCTTCCTCGGCACGCACCTCTGCTACCTCGCGGCCTTCACCCGACACGGCGCCACGACCGCGCTGCGCCGCACGCCACTGGTCGCCGTCCCCCTGGGGTACGCGGCGCTGACCGTCGTCGCGCTGACCTGGATGTGGGCGGGGCTGACCGACGTCGGGCTGGCCGTACCGGTGGCCGGCTACGCGATCGCGCTGGCCGCCATGGCCAGCACCGCCGCCACCCAGGGCTGGCGGGTCGGTCTCGGCGCCGCGCTCTTCCTCGGCTCCGACCTGCTGATCGCCGCCGGGGTGGCCGAGGTGGCCCAGCCACCCGGCGCGCCGGTGCTGGTCATGGCGACCTACGCCGCCGGCCAGGCACTGATCGTCACCGGCCGCGCCGCCCGCACCGACACACCCACCGACGCACCGGTCACTCCAGCAACTGCGCCCGCAACGCCCTGAGGTCGGCGTCGGTCAGCCCCAACCCGTTACGCAGGTACGCGTCGAACGAGCCGTGCACCCGACGCACCTCGGCGTAACCGGCGTCGAGATACTCGCCGCGAACCTCCAGCACCGGCACCACCGCGTCGACGTCCAACTCGGGATTCCGCCGACGCATCGCCTCGACTATCACCGCCCGCAGACTGTCGGTCAGCTCGTTGTTGCGCAGGTAGTCGGCACGAATGGCCGCCTCGTCCACCCCGAGCGCCGTCAACAGGATGACTGTCAGCCAACCGGTGCGGTCCTTGCCGGCGGAGCAGTGGTACAGCAGCGGCAGATTCTCCGGCCGGGACGCCAGCCGCACCGCCTCGGCGAAACCGACCCGCGCCGACTCACCGGTCACGAACCAACGGTAGATCGCCGCCATCGCACCCGCCGTGCCCTGCCGGGCCAGCTCCGCGTACGCGTCCAGGTCGTGACCGAGCAGCACCGCCGACACGTACGTGAAGACCGGGTGCTCCGCGTCGTGCACCGGCAGGCGCACCACCCGTGGCTCACCGGCGAACCGGTCCTCCGGCGCGACCGCGATCTCCGAGGCGTCGCGCAGATCCACCACGCACGCCGGCCCCAGCTTCGCCAGCACCGGTAGGTCCTCGTCGGTCAGCCGACCCAGCGCCGGAGTGCGGATCAACTGGCCGACCCGGACCCGCCGCCCGTCCGCGCCGACGAGCCCGCCCAGGTCGCGCGCGTTCGGTGCACCCACCAGCTCCCAGCCCTGCCCGGTCATCCGGTCTCCCCTCCCGCGGTGAACCTTTGTATAGGGTGCCCCATATGACGATCTCGGCGGTACGCACCCACCGGGTTTCCGCCCCCTTACACACCCCGTTCGTGACCGCGCTGCGCCGTACCACCACAGTGGACACCCTGGTCGTCGAACTCGTCGACAGCGACGGCCGGTCCGGCTTCGGTGAGGCGCCGCAGGTCTGGCAGGTCACCGGCGCGTCGGTCGCCGGCGCGCAGTCATGCGTCCGCGAGTTACTCGGCCCACAACTGATCGGCCGTGACCCGGACGACCTGGTGACCCGCTGCGCCGAGGTGCAGCGCGCCGTGGTCGGCAACGAAGCCGCGAAGGCGGCGATGGACGTCGCCCTGCACGACCTCGCCGCGCGACGGCTGGGCGTACCCCTGGTGCGGTTGCTCGGGGGCACCACCCTGCGGGTCCCGACGGACGTCACCCTCGCCGCGGGCGACGCGGTGGACCTGGCGACCGCGGCACGGCAGCGGCAGGCCGACGGCTTCGGCGTGCTCAAGTTGAAGGTCGGCACCGACGCGGCCGGCGACCTGGACCGGGTACGCGCGGTACGGGCGGCAGTCGGCCCCGGCACCCGGATCCGGTTGGACGCCAACCAGGGCTGGACGCCCCGGGAGGCGGTCCGGGTGATCCGCGGCATCGAGGACGCCGGGCTCGACGTGGAGCTGGTCGAGCAGCCGGTGGCCCGCTGGGACCTGGACGGGCTGGCCTGGGTCAGCGACCGGGTGGCAGTGCCGATCCTGGCCGACGAGGCGGTCTTCGGGGTCCGTGACCTGGTGGAGGTGATCCGCCGCCGGGCCGCCGACCTGGTCAACGTCAAACTGGCCAAGTGCGGTGGGCTGCATCCGGCCCGTACCCTCCTCGACCTGGCCACCGCGCACGGGCTCGGCACTGTGGTCGGCTCGATGATGGAGAGCCAGGTCGGCATCGGGGCGGCGGCGAGCCTGGTCGCCGCATACGGCACCACAGCGGTCCCCGACCTGGACGCCGCCTGGTGGCTGGCCTGGTCACCGGTGCAGGGTGGCATCCGGTACGACGGGGCGACAGTGGTACTGCCGGACGTCCCTGGCCTGGGCATCTCCGGCATCGCTGAAGCAAAAGTGCAGGCTCATGGTTGATGACCGTCGGTTTCTTTCATAGGGTTCGCCTCAACAGCCGACACGATCTGGGGGTTGACGTGGAGCTGCAACCGGGCCGCGAGGCCGTCGTCCGGGTCGCCGTGGCGACGCTGTGGACCTCCCCCGAGGCAGTCCGCCCGGTCGACCGTCCGGCGCTGACCGCCGGCGCCGACATCCCGACCTGGGTCTCGGGCATGGACACCGACCAGCAGGTCGGCGACTGCGTGCTGAGCCAACTCCTGCTCGGCGAACGGGTCCTCGTCAGCGAGCTACGCCCGGACGGCTGGGCCCGGGTCGTCGCCGTCGAACAACCGGCCGCCAAGCTGGACCCCCGCGGCTACCCGGGCTGGCTCCCCGCCGAGCAGTTGGCCGTTCTCGACCCGGCACACACCGGCGCCGACGACCCGCTGGTGGTGGACGCCACTGTCACCGGGCTGCACGCCGGCCCGAACGGGCCGGTGGTGCTGCCCGGCGTCGTCGTCGGCACCCGGCTCGTCCCGGCCGGCCCCGCGCTCGACGACTGGCGGCCGGTACACGTCCCCGGCCGGGCCACCCCGCTCTGGCTGCCCGACCGCCACCTGGTGCCGTCCTCGGCCGCGTCGCCGGCCGCAGCGCAGGCGCTCGCGGTGGCACAGCGCCTGCTGGACGTGGTCTACATCTGGGGCGGTCTCTCCGCGCACGGCATCGACTGCTCGGGGCTGGTGCATCTGGCCTGGCGGCGGTTCGGGGTGCTGCTGCCCCGCGACGCCGACGATCAGGCCGTGGCCACCACCCCGCTGTCGTTGGGCGCAGAACGCCCCGGCGATCTCTACTTCTTCGCCCGACCCGGCCGCAAGATCCACCACATCGGCATCGTCACCGCCGTCCCCGGCGACGGCGGCCAGCGCCGGATGCTGCACGCCTGCTACCGGCGGCGGCGGGTCATCGAAGAGGAACTGCCGGCAGACCGGACCGCCACGCTGGTGGGCGCGCACCGGGTCTGACCGGCTACCGGCCGGGCGCGTGTGCGCACCCGGCCGGTGACGGGTCAGTGTCGGGCGTCGGCCAACTCGCGACGCTTGTCCCGGGAGGACTTGATCAGGCTGGCGGCGGTGGCGACGCCCAGGGTGCCGATGATGACCAGCAGCGACAACCAGATCGGGATGTGCGGCGCCCAGCCGACGTGCTCGCCACCGTTGATGAACGGCAGGTTGTTGTCGGCCAGCGCCTCCAGCACCAGCTTGACCCCGATGAAGCCGAGCACGACGGCCAGGCCGTAGCTCAGGTAGATCAGCCGGTCCAGCAGGCCACCGAGCAGGAAGTAGAGCTGCCGCAGGCCCATCAGCGCGAAGACGTTCGCGGTGAAGACCAGGTACGGCTCCTGGGTGATGCCGAAGATCGCCGGGATCGAGTCCAACGCGAAGATCAGGTCGGTGGTGCCGATCGCGATCATCACGATCAGCATCGGGGTGAACAGCCGCTTGCCGGCCACGTGGGTGGTGAGCTTCGCGCCGTCGTAGTCCTTCGAGATCGGCAGCGCCTTACGGCTCCACCGGATCAGCAGGTTCTCGGAGAACTCGTCCTCGTCCGGCTCACCCTGCCGGGCCAGGTTCACCGCGGTGTAGATCAGGAACGCGCCGAAGATGTAGAAGACCCAGGAGAACTGCGTGATCAGCGCCGCACCCGCGGCGATGAACCCGCCGCGCATCACCAGCGCCAGCACGATGCCGACGAGCAGCACCTTCTGCTGGTACTGCCGAGGCACCCCGAAGCGGGCCATGATGATCACGAAGACGAAGAGGTTGTCCACCGAGAGGCTGTACTCGGTGAGCCAGCCGGTGTAGAACTGGCCGGCCGCGCTGGCCCCGGAGGTCAGCCAGACACCCGCGCCGAAGAGCAGGGCGAGACCGACGTAGAAGGCGACCCAGAGGCTCGACTCGCGCACACTCGGCTCGTGCGGGCGCCGACCAATGATCAACAGGTCGACGAGCAGGACCGCAGTCAGTGCGACAAGCGTTCCCGCCCACACCAATCCGGACACGTCCAACGTTCATTCCTCCGGCAGACACGCGGCGTCGGGCACACCGTACGCCCCTGCGGGAGCCGGCGTGCCGCTGTCGCTCACTCTGGTGACTGTCGGAGGTCTCTTCCGCCGTCGCCCCGGAAAGGGGCGGCGACCTACGGGGCCGGGTCGGGCGCCGTGGTTCCGGCGATCGACCGTGCTGACGACTCCGTTGCGGGGGAATACTCCCCTCCTCGGTGACCATTGTTGCCCACCACGCCCCGTGATCACACCCCGGGCACCCGGTGGCGCCGGACACCGCGTGGTGCGTCACATCCCCTACGGCTTCCTAGGAGGCTAGTGCACGTCTGGTGCGGCAATCGGGTCCGCGAGCGACCAGCCGGCAGCGAGCAGGTCGTCGCAGGCGCGCACCGCTCGGGCCAACCGATCGGCGTGCGACCCGGCCAACTCCACCACCGGCACCCCGCACCCGGCCAACTCGGCCCGGAAGCGCTCGGTCATCCACGCCCGCAGGTGCTCACCGTCGCGCAGGCCGTCATCGGTGAACGGCACCCCCCGGTGATCCGTCAGCAGATACAGCGCCGGCCGACGCGCCGCCGCCCGTACCTCCTCGGACGCGCTGCCCAGGTAGCGCTCCTCCCACACCGCCGTCGCCCGCGCGTCGGTGTCACAGACCAGCAGCGGCCCGCTCGCCCGGGCCGCCGCGTCCTCGGCCGCCTGCTGCTCGCGGACCACCGCGCGGAAGTCGTCAGGGTCCCAGGCGACGTCGAACACGGTCGCCGCCGGCGTTCGTTCCCGCAACCGGGCCAGCTTGCGAGCTGTCAACTCCCGGCCATACTCCGGCACCCAGGACGTGCCGTAGTGCCCGGCGAGCGCCGCCGCCATCGTCGTGGTCCCTGTCGACTCGGCCCCGACCACCACCACCCGCCGGACGAACCACTCCCGCACCGGCGGGCTCAGCCACCGCCAGTGACCCGCCGGGTCCGCGCGCACCGCCGTCCCGGACACCGGCACGGTCCGCCGGTCCGGATCCACCGCCACGGGTACGGCGTCGAAGCGACGCGCCA
The DNA here is from genome assembly GCF_036136635.1 of Micromonospora sp. NBC_00330. Classification (NCBI taxonomy): domain Bacteria; kingdom Bacillati; phylum Actinomycetota; class Actinomycetes; order Micromonosporales; family Micromonosporaceae; genus Micromonospora; species Micromonospora sp. NBC_00330. Next base: position 638,495 of record NZ_CP108012.1, on the reverse strand, counting down.
GCTCGGCGCCGTACGCCTCGGAGGAGAAGACCGCGTCCACCGACCTCGACCCGACCGCCTCACGGAACACGGCGCAGTGCGCGTCCCACACCGCCGGATCGGCGTAGTCCACCGGGTGGTCGTCGTACCGGCCGACGAAACGGACCCACGGCGTGTCCGCGTGCACCTCGCGCAGCCAGTCGAGGCGCAGCGGGAGCGGAATGGACTCCCGACGCGAGGGCGCCACGACGACTGTCACCTCGGCGCAGCGGGCGGCGGCGGCCCGGATCAGCGCGTGGTGCCCGGCGTGCGGTGGATAGAACTTGCCCACCACCATCCCGTGCCCGAACTCCGCGGCGGCCGGACGCGCCGGCGCGCGTGGCGCCGGCGCACGGCCGGATGACTCGGCGTTCACGCGGTGACCGGGGCCGGGCCGGGCGGAACCGCGCTCGGCCGGTCGGCCCGACGCAGATCAGCGCGCCAGGCCCGCAACCCGAGCACGCACAGGGCCAGGAAGACCAGGTAGAGCACGGCCGTCAGGTGCAGCCCCTTGTACGCGTACAACGGAATGTAGATCAGGTCGGCGGCGATCCAGAGCCACCAACTCTCCACCCGCTTGCGGGTCTGCCCGTACGTGGCCAACAGGGACAGCGCCGTTGTCAACGCGTCCGGCAGCGGCACTGTCGAGTCGGTGGTCCGGTCCAGCAGCACCCAGAGCGCGCCGGTGAGCAGCAGCCCGGCGGCGGCCAGCGCCAGCCACTCCCGCCGTCCCGTCCGGCTGACCGTGAGTCGGGTGCGCCGCTCGCCCCCGAACAGCCAGTGCCACCAGCCGTAGCAGCCGAGCGCGACGTAGACGACCTGGAGCCCGGCGTCGGCGTACAGCCCGGCGGTCCAGAACAGCACCATGAGCAGCAGCACGTTGGCGATGCCGATCGGCCAGTTGGCGATCTTCTGACGGGCCACCAGCCACACGTTGAGCACACCGGTCACGAACCCCAGCAGCTCCGCCCAGGTGGTGCCCGTACCGGCCACCCGAAACGCGGTGCCGGTGAGCCAATCGATGATCACCAGGCCACCCTAGGGTCCGTGTCAACGTCCTCGATCGAGCCGAGGCGGAGCCCAGGCAGTGGTCCGGCACAGACCCGCGACACCCACTGCCCCGACCGCCGTGGGAGGCTGTCCGACATGGTGCTTGAAGTCGCGCTGATCGACGTACTACCCGGACACGAGGACGCGTTCGCCGCCGCGTACGCCGAGGGTCACCCGGTGCTCGCCGGGGCGACCGGCTGCCGGTCCGTGCGGATGACCCGAGGAATCGAGTCACCGACCCGCTTCGTGCTGCTCGTCGAATGGGACTCGGTCGAGGCGCACGAGAACAACTTCCGGGCCACCGAACGGTTCGACGCGTGGCGGGCGCTGATCGGGCCGCACTTCGCGGGACCGCCAGTTGTCGAACACTTCCTCGACGTACCGGCCTGAGCCGAGCTGTCGTACCCCGCGGTTATCGTGCCGGGCGCACGCGCCGGCCGCCGGTCCCGACGGGCTCGGGGGCGCCGGGCCCGGTGGCCGCGCGGCGCGTCACCGTCGGCACCGGTCAACCGTCACTCGCCGACGCGGCGGGCCAGCACTGTGACCGTCTCCTCCGGTGACAGCGCCGCGGCCAGCAGCGCCGCGGTCATCCGCTCGTAGCGGTCGACGTCGAGCACTGTGGCCAGCCGGACGTCGGTGGTCAACGCCTCCAGCATGACGGTGCGCGGGTCCGCCGGGTCGGGAAAGGCGTAGCAGGAATACGGTGTGAGCGGATGCAGCCCGCCACCGGCGGCTCCGCGTGGCAGCAGCCGCACAGTGACGTGGGACAGGCCGGTCACCGCGACCAGATGACGCAGCTGTTCACGCCAGACCGCGACCGGCAGGTCACCGGGGTCGCAGACGGCCTCGGCGAGCACCGCCGTGTAGCGCGGGGGGTAGGCCCGCCGAAGCACCTCCTGCCGCAGTGCCCTTGCGCGCACCTCGGCCTCCACATCGACCTCCGGCGTGAGCTGGGCGCCGGCGGTGACCAACACCCGGGCGTACGCGGGCGTCTGGAGCAGCCCCGGCACCACCGACGGCTGGTACTCGACGATGTCGGCGGCGCCGGCTTCCAACTCGGCGTAGGTGCGCTGCCGTTCGCTCATCTCGCCCAGCGTCTTCCACCAGCCTCGACTGGTCGCCGCGTCCCGGGCGATGACGATCAGCGCCTCCCGGGCGGGCGTGGGCACCTTGTAGACATCCAGCAGATCGAGCACGTCGGCGAGGTCCGGGCGACTCTGACCCAGCTCGATGCGGGACAGCTTCGACGTCGAGGCCCAGCCCAGCCGGTCGCAGACCTGTTCCAGGGTCAGCGACTCGCGCCGACGGAGTTGGCGCAGCTCTGCGCCGAGACGTGCACGTCGAATGACAGGACTTGTTGGCAGCGGCATCCCGGCCTCCCCACCGAGGGAGACTACGCAGGACGATCACCCAGTGCAATAGCTCGCTCGCGCACCGCAATCAGGGCATTCGACGCCGTCGGCCGGCCGGACCAGCGCGACCACACCGTTTCCGCAGGTCATTGCGGTTTCCGGCCGCAGAGGCTGGTCCCGGCGGGCCGCCCGTCCCCGTCGGCGTGGCCGGGCTCAGGGTCGGTAGGTGCCGAAGGACCAGACGTTGCCGGCGAGATCGCGGGCTGCGTAGTCACGGGAGCCGTAGTCGGTGTCGAACGGCTCGCGGATGATCTCGGCGCCGGCCGCGCGGGCCTGCGCGCAGTGGGCGTCGACGTCCGGTACGGCCACGTAGACCGACCAGTCGTCGTCGGCCGGCCGGGGCGGGGCGTCGGCCCGACCACCCAGCATGATCATGCCGGTGTCGAGGACCAGCTCGGCGTGAGCGACAGTGCCGTCCGGCGCCTCGTGCACGGCGTGCGCCCGGAAACCGAAGGCGGCACCGAGCCAGTCGATCGCGGCGCGCGGATCGGGATAACGGAAGATCGGATAGATGGTTCGCATGACCCGATTGTGCGGCCGGCGGCGCGGCTCCGGATTGGACGAATGTGACCTCGGCGGGTCGCCGACCCGGCTCCGGCGACCGGCGGCCGTCAGCGGGCGGAGAGCAGCGCGGCCGGCGTGGCCCCGGCGAACTCGTGGAAGTCCCGGATCAGGTGGGACTGGTCGTAGTAGCCGCAGCTCGCCGCCACGGCGGCCCAGTCGACCCTCCTCCCGACCCCGCCGGCCTGGGTCGACGCGGCATGAGCCTGCTGGAAACGCAACAGCCGGGCGGCCATCTTGGGCGGCAGCCCGACCTCCTGCCGGAACCGGGACGCGAGGTGCCGGCGGCTCCAGCCCACCTCGTCGGCGAGCAAACCGACGCTCCCCCGCCCACCGCTGGCGGTCAGCCACCGCCACGCCCATTCCAGCCGCGGGTCCACCGGCGGGGACGCCGCCAGCCGGGCGGCGAGCACCCGGTCGAGCAGGTCGAACCGCTCCGACCAGCTGGGGGCCTCGGCGAGCCGGCCGCGCAGCCGATCCAGCCAACGGCCCGGGAGCTGCCCGACGCCGACGGCCCGGTTGGTCAGCTCACCCAGAGGCAGACCGAGAAGCCGGCGGGCGGTGAGGGGGGCGAGCAGCAACTCGACGCCCTCCCCGACGCCCACGGTGCGCGTGGTGCACCAACTGTCGAAGGTGCCGGCCACGAACGAGTCGACAGCGGTGACGCCACGCTGCGCGTTACGCGGGTCGGTCACGTCCAGCGGAGCGCCCCAGCCCAGGATCAGCACCACGAAGACGCCCGCCGACTCCCGGCGGACCAGTGGCACGTCCGCCCGTTCCCGGTAGCCCACGTACCTGTCGACGAACGGACGCAGGCTGGCGTCGGGCAGCCCGAGGACCATCTCGCCGATCGGCGCCACCGCCGTCAACAGTGCCCGCCCTTCGCGTGCCCCGGTCGACCGGGCCCGAGCGGTGCGCTGGGCGGGGCCGAGCGGGTGGCCGTCACTTCACGCCGGCGGCGTCCATGCCGCGCAGCTCCTTCTTCAGGTCGGAGACCTCGTCGCGGATCCGGGCCGCCAACTCGAACTGAAGCTCGCGGGCGGCGGCCAGCATCTGGTCGTTGAGCTCCTGGATGAGCTGGGCGAGGTCGGCGCGGGCCATCCCCTCCCGTGAGGTGGTGGTCGCGGCGGACCGGCTCCGGCTGCGGGTCTCCTTGACCGGCGCCTTGCCTCGGGAAAGCTGACGCACCGCGCCGCCGACCCGGGAGTTTTCGGTGTCCTCAGCCTCGCGGTAGATGTCGTCCAGGATGTCGTGGATCTTCTTACGCAGCGGCTCCGGGCTGATGCCGTGCGCCTCGTTGTGCGCGATCTGCTTGGCCCGACGCCGATCGGTCTCGTCGATCGCCGCCGCCATCGACGGGGTGATCTTGTCGGCGTACATGTGCACCTGGCCGGACACGTTACGGGCGGCCCGCCCGATGGTCTGGATCAGCGAGCGGCCGCTGCGCAGGAAGCCCTCCTTGTCGGCGTCGAGAATCGCCACCAGCGACACCTCGGGCAGGTCCAGACCTTCGCGGAGCAGGTTGATGCCGACGAGCACGTCGTAGTCGCCCTTGCGCAGCTCGCGCAGCAGCTCCACCCGGCGCAACGTGTCGACCTCCGAGTGCAGGTAGCGCACCCGGATGCCGTTCTCCAGGAGGTAGTCGGACAGGTCCTCGGCCATCTTCTTGGTCAGCGTGGTGACCAGCACCCGCTCGTCCCGGTCGGTGCGCAGCTTGATCTCGTGCATGAGGTCGTCGATCTGGCCCTTGGTCGGCTTGATCACGACCTCCGGGTCGACCAGACCGGTGGGTCGGATCACCTGCTCGACGAACTCGCCCTGGGCCTGCTCCATCTCCCAGGTGCCGGGGGTCGCGGAGAGGTAGACCATCTGGCCGACCCGCTCCAGGAACTCGTCGAAGCGCAGCGGCCGGTTGTCGGCCGCGCTGGGCAGCCGGAAGCCGTGGTCGATGAGCATCCGCTTCCGGGACGCGTCGCCCTCGTACATGCCGCCGATCTGCGGGATGGTCACGTGCGACTCGTCGACCACTGTGAGGAAGTCGTCGGGGAAGTAGTCGAGCAGGGCGTGCGGCGGGCTGCCGGGCAGCCGCCCGTCCATGTGCATCGAATAGTTCTCGATGCCGGAGCAGAAGCCCACCTGCCGCATCATCTCGATGTCGTAGGTGGTGCGCATCCGCAGCCGCTGCGCCTCCAGCAGCTTGCCCTGCCGCTCCAGCTCGGCGAGACGCTCGGCCAGCTCCACCTCGATGTCACGGATCGCCCGTTCCATCCGCTCCGGACCGGCCGCGTAGTGGGTGGCCGGGAAGATCACCAGCTGGTCGACCTCGCGGACCACGTCACCGGTCAACGGGTTGAGGTAGTAGAGCTTCTCCACCTCGTCACCGAACAGCTCGATCCGGATCGCCAGCTCCTCGTACGCCGGGATGATCTCCAGCGTGTCGCCGCGGACCCGGAAGGTGCCCCGCTGGAAGGCCATGTCGTTGCGGGTGTACTGGATGTCGACCAGCCGGCGCAGCAACTGGTCGCGGTCGAGCTCCTGCCCGATCTGCACCTTCACCGCCCGGTTGAGGTACTCCTCCGGGGTGCCCAGGCCGTAGATCGCCGAGACGGTCGCCACCACGATCACGTCGCGGCGGGTGAGCAGCGACATCGTCGCCGAGTGCCGCAGCCGCTCCACCTCCTCGTTGATCGAGGAGTCCTTCTCGATGTAGGTGTCGGTCTGCGGGATGTAGGCCTCGGGCTGGTAGTAGTCGTAGTACGAGACGAAGTATTCGACAGCGTTGTGCGGCAGCAGCTCGCTGAACTCCTTGGCCAGCTGCGCGCAGAGCGTCTTGTTCGGGGCGAGCACCAGGGTGGGGCGTTGCAGCCGCTCGATCAGCCACGCCGTGGTGGCGCTCTTGCCGGTGCCGGTCGCGCCGAGCAGAACCGTGTTGCGATCGCCGCGCCGAACCCGACGCTCAAGGTCATCGATGGCCGCCGGTTGGTCGCCGGCCGGCTGAAAGTCACTGACGACCTGGAAGCGGCTGTCCAGCCGGGGAATGTCGAGCGCCATGCCGTCAACGGTACGCCGGAGGTCCGACAGGAACGGCCGTCACGCCAGGTACGTGATCAGCTTCAATATTCCCATTGTGTGGCCCATGTCACCGGGACTACCCTCTTCATGTAGGCCGCTCGCGGCGGCCGACCGGGCCGGTGGCCAGGCCAACATCACGGCCGGTCGCCCCCGGCACTGCGGTCGCTGCACCCGGCTCGTCCGGCGTGCGCACCCGTGTGGTCGCGCTCGAGGCGCAGACCGGCCGCCGCGAGCGCCCCTGCTCGTCACCCCGGTGCCTCCCCGCCCGTTTCATCTCCGTGGACACCTCTCCGACCCCGACGCCCGACACCGCCCGCACCGCGACGCCCCGACCAGAGGCCGGGAGCCCCGGCAGCGACCCCGACAGCGGCAGCGGCCGGGCCAGCGGCAGCGACCCGGCCAGAGGCAGCGACCCAGCCAGCGGCAGCGGGCGGCACCGCACCGGCTCGGCCGGCGGCGCCTCGGCGGCCGGCCGAACCAACGACACCAGGAACACGTCCAAGGCCGGCCGAACCAAGGACACCAAGAACACGTCCAAGGCCGGCCGAACCAAGGACACCGGAAGCAGGTCCACGACCAGCCGAACCAACGACACCGGGAACAGGTCCACAGCCGGCCGGTCCGCCGGCGGCGCGCGCCGAGCCACCGCCGGCCGCAAGAGCGACGACACGCGGCGGGCCGCCGCCGAGCGAAGCCTCGCGGAGAACCGCGAGACCACAGGCCGCGACGACACCCCGGACACCGCCGACACCACCGAGGCCGCCGACACCAGCGGGCCGCCCCCGGCCGGCCGTCGTCGACGTACGGTGCTGCTCTTGCTCGGTCTGACGGCGGTGACGTCCGCGACGGCGTTGGTGCTCGGGCTGTTGAGCTGGGCGCCCGACCCGCCCGAGCCGGCCCGGCCGCTGACCCTGGCCGAGGGCGACCGGCTGGCCGCGGTGCGGGTCACCAACCTGCGCGACCTTCGCGCCGGCGTACGGGTCACGGCCGGCACCGGAGCCGCCCGCATCGAACTGGTGGGCTGGGTGGACTGGTCCCGGTCACTGCTCTACCTCGACGTGGGCGGGCCGGGAGCGGGTGCCGAACGCGGGCTGGTGCAGAAGAGCGGTCCGGTGCTGGTGATCCGGCCCGATCCGGCGGCGGTGCCCACTCCCGCCGCCCCACCGCTGATGCCTCCGACGGACCGGTGGCGGCTGCACCGACTGGCACCCGGGGCGCACCTGGCACCGGTGCTCGACCTGCTCCTGGATCTCGCCGCCGACCGCCCCGACACCACGACCCGGACGGCACCGCCCGACGGGGCGCGTTGGATCGCCCGGGAGACCGTCCCGGCCGGCCCACTGGACGTCATACAGGCACCACTGCCCACCGGCGCGCCAGCCGCCAGCACGGCCATCGGCACCCCCAGCGCCGCGACGCCCGCACCGGACAGGCAGACCCGGTACTGGCTCGATCAGGACGCCCGGCTGCACAAGCTGGTGACCCTGCTGCCCGGCGCCGGTCCGGTCACGATGATCTTCAACCGCGCGGACCGGCCGACACTACGGCCGGTGGACGCACTCGGCGGCCGCCCCGGTCTGCCCCGCGCGCTGACCGACGCCGAGCAACGTCGGCTCGACCGGCTGCCGGCCCGGCTCCGCGCCCACGGCGGTGCCACTGTGACGCTGACCGCGCCGATGGGCACTGACACGAACCTGCGGGGCGCCGGCTGGCTGAGCTGGACCGCGCGTACCGCGTACCTCGCGGTCGCCGACCTGGGCGTACCGGACCGCCGGACCCTGCTGCGCCGCGACGCCGCCGGTCTGGCCCGGGCAGACCTGCCGGCGGCCGATGCCGGCGGCGGCACCGCAGAGGCGCCGGCCCGGCCGCCGCTACCACCCCCGGCCGGAGGATGGCGGGTCTCCCGGCCCGGCCGGGACGACCTGAGCGCGCTGGTCGACGCCGCAGTAGCCGCCGGGTCGGTCGGGCAGCGCGGCGCGGCCGTGCGGGTACGCGAGGACGTCGCCGCCGGACGGACCGTGGACGTCATCGAGTCAGGTCCGGCCGACGCGCGGCTGCGTTACTGGCTCGACCGGGACGGGTCGCTCCGCCGGCTCGAGTTGCAGACCGACGCCGGCGCCTGGGCACACCTGGATCTCCAGCCCGCCGTCGTGCCCCGACTGGCTGCCAACCCTCGGCCCGCCGCCCCTCGACCTACTGCCCCTCGGTCTCCGACCCGGCCCCGTGCCCGCTGACCGATGCCTCAGGGGTGCCAGCCGGTCTGCGCGGCCCACTGCTCGGCCCGCAGGTACTCCTCGTCGAACCACGGGTTGCGGGCCGTGCCGGAGGCGCCGGCCTCCGGTGCCGCGTCGACCAGATCACGCTTGAGCAGCAGGTACGTGGCACGCTGATCCGGGTCGGCACGCAGGTGATCACGCATCAGCAACGCGTACCGCCAACCCGGAGAATCCACCACCCGCACGTGCAGACGAACCGGACGGGCCGGATCCGCACTGCCGTGCAACCGCTTCTCCCACCGGCCCCTGCCGGCCGGGCGCGGGTCGTCCCACCACTGCCCCGGCACCCGCGGAAACCCGGCGCTCGCCAGCCGATCGGCCAACGGCCCGTCGGCGTCGGCAAGGCTGGCGACCGCCACCTGCACGTCGATGACGTTCTGGGCGGCCAGGCCGGGCACCGCCGTCGAACCGATGTGATCGATCCGCAGGGCATCCGAGCCGAGCGCGTGCTGGATCCGGGCGGCCAGCCGCGCGTACTGCTCCGGCCAACTCGCGTCGGCCCCGGCCAGCTCGGCCGCGTCCGGCGAGACCACCCGCCGCTGACGCAGGTTGTCCTCGTAGGACACCAGCCGCTGCTTCCAGAGCCTGTCGACGGCGTCGTGCAGCGCCGTCAGGCTCCCGTCGTTCGTCAGCACCACGTCCGCCGCCGCCCGGCGGCGGACGTCGTCGGCCTGGGCGGCGATCCTCCGCTCCGCCTCCGCACGACCCATCCCCCGGTCGCGCGCCAGCCGCTCCAGTCGGGTCGACACGGCCGTCTGCACCACGACCACCAGGTGGTACGTCGGCGCAAGACCCACCTCGACCAGCAGCGGTACGTCGTTGACGACTATCGCGTCGGGTGCCGCCGCGGCGGCCAGCTCCGCGGTGCGGGCCCGGACCCGGGGGTGGGTGATCGCCTCCAGCCGACGGCGGGCGGTCTCGTCGGCGAACACCACCGCTCCCAGTGCGGCACGGTCCAGTGCGCCGTCGGCGTCCACCACCGCGTCGGAGAAGGCGGCGACGATCTCGGCCAGCCCGTCAGTACCCGGCGCCACCACCTCCCGGGCCACCCGGTCGGCGTCGATCAGCACCGCGCCCCGCTCGACGAGCCGCGCGGCCACCGCGCTCTTGCCTGACCCGATCCCGCCGGTCAACCCCACCCTCAGCACCCGAACAGTCAACCGGATCGACAAGCCCGCCGCCAAACCCACCCACGGCCCGGCGGCCTCCCCACCACCCCGCCCCGACCAGGACCCGCTCGCGCCCCGCGCCCCGCGCCCCGCGCCCCGCGCCCCGCGCCCCGCGCCCCGCGCCCAAGATCGTGCTCGAACCACGTTGTAGTGGTGTGCGGCGCTCGGGAGGCCCCTACATCATGGATCGAGCAGGATCTTGACGGTCCGCACCAGCCGCAGGGCCCACCGCGCCCACTACAGCGCCCCGGCCGTCGGCGCGCCGCGCCCGCGACTCGCCCGGGGTACGGCGAGGGCCCCGCCCCCAGCGATCCGGAGATCGCGGGGACGGGGCCCGTCGTCGTTCAGCGGGTCACTTACCGCCGGCGAGCTTCTCCCGCAGTGCGGCGAGCGCCTCGTCGGTGGCCAGCGTGCCGGCCGGCTCCTCGGCCTGCCGGCTCGGGGCCGGGCTGGACGAGGAGGTGGTGCCACCGCCACCGCCGCCGGCCGCGGCCGGAACGGCCGGAGTCGGGTTGGCGGCAGCCTCGGCGTCGGCGGCCCGAGAGGTCTGCACCTGCTTGGTGTGGGCCTCCCAGCGCAGACGAGCCTCGGCGTACTGGTTCTCCCAGGTCTCGCGCTGCTTGTCGTACCCCTCGAGCCACTCGCCCGTCTCCGGGTCGAAGCCCTCGGGGTAGATGTAGTTGCCCTCGGTGTCGTACGTCGCGGCCATGCCGTAGAGGGTCGGGTCGAAGTGCTCCTCGCCCTCGACGAAGCCCTCGTTGGCCTGCTTGAGCGACAGCGAGATCCGGCGGCGCTCCAGGTCGATGTCGATGACCTTGACCATGACCTCGGAGCCAACCTGGACGACCTGCTCCGGGATCTCCACGTGGCGCTCGGCCAGCTCGGAGATGTGGACCAGGCCCTCGATGCCGTCGTCCACGCGGACGAACGCACCGAACGGAACCAGCTTGGTGACCTTACCCGGCACGATCTGCTGGATCGCGTGGGTGCGGGCGAACTGCCGCCACGGGTCTTCCTGGGTCGCCTTCAGCGACAGCGAGACCCGCTCGCGGTCCAGGTCGACGTCCAGGACCTCGACCTCGACCTCCTGGCCCACCTCGACGACCTCGGACGGGTGGTCGATGTGCTTCCAGGACAGCTCGGAGACGTGCACCAGACCGTCGACGCCGCCCAGGTCCACGAAGGCGCCGAAGTTGACGATCGAGGACACGACGCCCTTGCGGACCTGGCCCTTCTGCAGCTTGTTGAGGAACTCGGTGCGCACCTCGGACTGCGTCTGCTCGAGCCAGGCCCGGCGGGACAGGACCACGTTGTTGCGGTTCTTGTCCAGCTCGATGATCTTGGCCTCGAGCTCCCGCCCGACGTACGGCTGCAGGTCGCGCACACGACGCATCTCGACCAGGGACGCGGGCAGGAAGCCGCGCAGCCCGATGTCGAGGATGAGGCCGCCCTTGACCACCTCGATGACCGAACCGCGGACGACGCCGTCCTCGTCCTTGATCTTCTCGATCGTGCCCCAGGCCCGCTCGTACTGTGCCCGCTTCTTGGAGAGGATCAGACGACCCTCCTTGTCCTCCTTCTGGAGGACCAGGGCCTCGATGTGGTCGCCAACCGTCACAACCTCGGCGGGGTCCACGTCGTGCTTGATCGACAACTCCCGAGAGGGAATGACACCCTCGGTCTTGTAGCCGATGTCGAGCAGGACCTCGTCCCGATCGACCTTGACGACGGTGCCTTCGACAATGTCGCCGTCGTTGAAGTACTTGATGGTCTCGTCGATCGCGGCGAGGAATGCCTCCTCGGAACCGAGATCGTCGTGGGTGACCCGGGTGGCGCTCGAGGGGGCCTCGATGCTGCTCGTCATGTGGGCGGTTGCTCCGGTCGGTGGGTTGTCACAGCAGGCTGGTGTGTCGCAGTGACCTGTTCGCGCCAGCGGATCCGTCGCCGGGCACACCGAACGATCGCCTAGTGAGATCATGATGTGGCTCCGTCGACCGCGCACCTGCTCCCTGCCGAGGCAACGCGATCCGCGAGCGCATCGTCTAGCCTACCGTGCGCATTACCACAGCGTGCAAGCCCTCCCGGGTTCTCTTCGTGCGATGACCTGCGAAAGCCGAACAATCGCCCGGAAAAGGCCCCTGCTGTCTCGTGCGTCACAGCAGCCCCTCCCGCCCCGCCGACGCGCGCCAGAGGGGCCGCGCTTGATCGACCTGGCTTCCGCCGGCTCGATGGGCGCGACGTCACCGACGACGAGTCGATCACGCCGGCCGCGCGAGGAGCCGCGCAGATCGCGGACGCGCCGCCGTACCCAATGGGGTGGGTGGGGCCTAGCGTGAGCGCGTGGATGACGACAGCCGGGTTACCCGGCGCCGGGTGGGTGACGCCGAGGCCCGGCGCGCCAACCGCGGCTGGTGGGACACCGACGCCGACGACTACCAGGCCGAACACGGCGCGTTCCTCGGCGACGTGGACTTCGTGTGGTGCCCCGAGGGCCTGCGCGAGGCCGACGCCCGGCTGCTCGGCGACGTGTCGGGGCGGCGGGTGCTGGAGGTGGGCGCCGGCGCTGCGGCCGGGGCCCGCTGGCTCGCCACCCAGGGCGCCCGGCCGGTCGCCTTCGACCTGTCCGCCGGCATGTTGCGGCACGCCGCCGAGGCCGCCGAGCGCACCGGGGTACGCGTACCGCTGGTGCAGGCCGACGCGCTCGCCCTGCCGTTCGCCGACCGGTCGTTCGACGTCGCCTGCACCGCGTTCGGCGCGATCCCGTTCGTGGACGACTCGGCGGCGCTGCTCGCCGAGGTGCACCGGGTGCTGCGCCCGGGCGGCCGGTGGGTGTTCTCGGTGACCCACCCGATGCGGTGGATCTTCCTCGACGACCCCGGCGAGGGCGGCCTGACGGCAGTGCACTCGTACTTCGACCGCTCCCCCTACGTGGAGCAGGACGAGACCGGCGTGGCCACCTACGTCGAGCAGCACCGCACACTCGGCGACCGGATCCGCGAGCTGGTCGGCGCCGGGTTCCGGTTGTTGGACCTGGTGGAGCCGGAATGGCCGGAGGGACACGAGGGGATCTGGGGGCAGTGGAGCCCGCTGCGCGGACGACTCTTCCCCGGCACCGCCATCTTCGTCACCGAGAAGCCCGCCGGGTGAGCGCGCCGCACGCGTTGTCCGACGTGCGAGCCATCGATCGCCGGTAGGCTCGTGTCCATGAGCGCCGAGCCCATCCCGACATCACCTGGCCCCTGGTGTCCGGATCCGATGCGGCAGCAGCGTGCCGACTACACGCTGGAGGACCTGCTCACCCTGCCGGACGACGCCCCCCGCGTCGAACTCGTCGACGGAGTTATCCAGGTGACACCCTCCCCCACCCTGGGCCATCAAGACATCTCGCTGTTGCTAGCGCACTGGCTGCTGCAACACGTGCCGGCCGACCTTCGGGTCGTCCAGGCCGTCGGAGTCGGGCTGAGTCCCAACACCAGCCGACAGCCGGACGTGCTCCTACGGCGGGCCGGCGTGGCTCCCTCCCGCTCCACTCTGCGACCGGAGGATGTCGTGCTCGCCGTGGAGATCGTTTCGCCGGGCACGCGACGGATCGACCGGTTCGCGAAACCAGGTGAGTACGCGGCCGCCGGCATCCCGTTCTACTGGCGGATCGAGCAGGACCCGGTGCACGTGTACGCGTACCGGATCGGCGACCGGGTGGGCCCGGGCGGTGAGCGGCAGTACGAGCTGGTCGCCGACGGTGCCGACGTGATCGAGCTGACCGAGCCGTTCGAGATCAAGCTGCCGGTCGCCCAGATCACCCCGTAGTCGTTTCGCAATGGCCGCCCCGGGTAGCCGAGGACCATGGCCGAACAGAGATTCCACAAGGGCGACCACGTCTCCTGGTCGGCCCACGGCAGCCGCGCGTACGGCGTGGTGCGGGGGACGATCACCGAGCGGACGCGGATCCGAGGGCGGGCCGTGAACGCGGACCCCGACGACCCGCAGTACCGGGTCCACAGTGACGGCACGGGCCGCGACGTGGCCCACCGCCCCGAGGCGCTGCGCCATGAGCAGAAGTGACGACGGCCGGGACACCTACCGGGAGTTCACCGAAGCGGTGAACATGAAGCCCGGTGAGCTGTCCACGTGGCTGGAGACCGACGAGTCGAAGCAGGTCGGCTGGCACAAGGGCGGTCGTGCTGGTGGTGGCGAGTCCGTCGGGCACGAATCCGGGCGGAAGATCATCAACCTGCTGCGTCGCAAACGTGGTGACCTGTCCGACAGCGACTACAAGCACATGCGCAAGGTCGTCGGCTACGTACGCCGGCACATGGCGCAGCGCCCCTCCGGCAACGTCCGCGACACCAAGTGGCGCTGGTCGCTCATGAACTGGGGCCACGACCCCCTGAAGTAACCGGAGCAGCCCGACGACCCTTGATCCACGACGCCGACGGCCGCGACCAGGGCGACCCGGTCAGGGGTTCCGGGGCAGCCCGACCCACGCAGGGATCAAGCCTGACCGCCCGGAGTGGGTCGGGCTGCCCCGGAACCCCCACACCGCAACCATCAAAGACGCAACCAAACGATCAGTGATCGGCGCTGTTCCAGTCCCGGCCCAGACCGACCGACACCTCCAGCGGCACCGACAACGGGTAAGCCCCGCCCATCTCCCGCCGGACCAGCGCCTCCAGCGACTCCCGCTCACCCGGGGCGACCTCGAAGACCAACTCGTCGTGCACCTGCAACAGCATCCGTGAGCGCAGCCCAGCGTCGCGCAGCGCGGTGTCGACGTGCAGCATCGCCACCTTGATGATGTCGGCGGCGGAGCCCTGGATGGGGGCGTTGAGCGCCATCCGCTCCGCTATGTCACGGCGCTGCCGGTTGTCGCTGACCAGGTCGGGCAGGTAGCGGCGTCGGCCGAGGATGGTGGAGGTGTAGCCGTCCTGGCGGGCCCGGGCGACAACCTGCTGGAGGTAGTCGCGCACCCCACCGAACCCGGCGAAGTAGTTCTCCATCAGCCCGCGCGCCTCTTCGGTGCTGATGCTGAGCTGTTGGGACAGGCCGAAGGCGCTCAGGCCGTACGCCAGGCCGTAGTTCATGGCCTTGATCTTGCGGCGCTGGTCGGGGGTGACCGCGTCGAGCGGCACCCCGAAGACCGACGAGGCGGTGGCGGCGTGGAAGTCGGCGCCGGAGTTGAACGCGTCGATCAGCGCGTCGTCCGAGCTGAGGTGCGCCATGATGCGCATCTCGATCTGGCTGTAGTCGGCGGTCAGCAGACACTCGTAGCCGTCCCCCACCACGAAGGCCCGACGGATCCGACGGCCCTCCTCGGTGCGGATCGGGATGTTCTGCAGGTTGGGCTCGGTGGAGGAGAGCCGACCGGTGGCCGCCACTGTCTGGTTGAAGGTGGTGTGGATCCGGCCGTCGTCGGAGACCGACTTCAGCAGCCCGTCGACTGTCGACTTGAGCTTTGCCACGTCCCGGTGACGCAGCAGGTGGGCCAGCACCGGGTGCGGCTGCTGCGCGTAGAGCCACTGCAGGGCGTCGGCGTCGGTGGTGTAGCCCGTCTTGATCTTCTTGGTCTTCGGCAGACCCAGCTCGGTGAAGAGGATCTCCTGCAACTGCTTGGGCGAGCCGAGGTTGAACTCCCGACCCACCGCCTCGTACGCGCCCTGCGCGGCGGCCTTCACCTCGGCGGCGAAGTGGGCCTCCAGCTCGGAGAGATAGTGGGTGTCGGCGGCGATGCCGGTGCTCTCCATAGTGGCCAGCACCCGCATCAGTGGCAGCTCCACGCCGGCCATCAGCCGGGCGGACTGCTCGCCGTCGCGGGACAGCTCGGCGTCGATCGCGTCAGCCAGGTCGAGGGTGGCACGGGCCTGGAGCATCAGGTTCTGCTCGACCACCCCTTCGTCGCCGAGGCCGTCGAGGGTGAGCTGACCGGACTCCGGGACGTCCACCCGCAGCTCCCGGTGCAGGTAGCGCAGCGCCAGGTCGGTCAGGTCGTAGGACCGCTGGTCGGGGCGGGCCAGGTACGCGGCGATCTGGGTGTCCCGGACGATGCCGGCGAGCTGCCAGCCGTGCGCGGCGCAGGCCAGCACGGCGGGCTTGCTGTCGTGCAGCACCTTGGGGCGCTGCTCGTCGGCCAACCAGCCGGCCAGGGCGCCCTCGTCGGTCGGGTCGAGCGTTGCCGGGTCGACCCAGGCCGCCGCACCGCCGGCGGTGGCCAGCGCGAGACCGGTGATCGAGGCGGTGTGCCGGCGGTTGGGGCCGGTGTCGGGTTTGACCGCCAACCCGACCGGGGTGCCGGTCGGAACGTGCGTGGTCAGCCACCCGGCCAGCGCGCCGGGCTCGGTGAGCACCTCGCCGGTGAGGTCGAAGCCGGACTCGGCCTCCGGCTCGACCGCCTCCAGGTACTGGTAGAGACGGTCGCGCAGGATGCGGAACTCCAGGGTGTCGAAGACCTGGTGCACCGCCTCCCGGTCCCAACCCGTCCAGCGGCTGTCCTCCGGGCGCAGCGGCAGCTCCAGGTCGGAGACGAGGCAGTTGATCTCGTAGTTGCGGATCACGTCGGCGAGCCGCTCGCGCAGGCTGTCGCCGGCCTTGCCCTTGATCTCGTCGGCCCGGGCGATCACGCCCTCCACCCCGCCGTACGTGGTGATCCACTTGGCAGCGGTCTTCGGGCCGACGCCCGGGATGCCGGGCAGGTTGTCGCTGGTCTCTCCGACCAGCGCGGCGAGGTCCCGGTACTGCTGCGGCGGAACGCCGTACTTCGCCTCGATCGCCGCCGGGTCCATCCGGGCCAGGTCGGAGACGCCCTTACGCGGGTAGAGGACGGTGATCTGATCGTCGACCAGCTGGAACGCGTCGCGGTCACCGCTGCTGATCAGCACCGACATGCCCTGGTCACGGGCCTGGCAGGCGAGCGTGGCGATGACGTCGTCGGCCTCGAAGCCCTCTTTCTCCACCACCGGGATCTGCAGCGCGGCCAGGACTTCCTTGACCAGGCTGACCTGGCCCTTGAAGTCGGTAGGGGTCTCGCTGCGGCCGGCCTTGTACTCCGCGTACTTGTCGGTGCGGAAGGAGTGGCGGGAGACGTCGAAGGCCACCACGATGTGGGTGGGCTGCTCGTCGCGCAGCACGTTGATCAACATCGAGGTGAAGCCGTACACCGCGTTGGTCGGCTGCCCCGTCGTGGTGGAGAAGTTTTCCACTGGCAGGGCGAAGAACGCCCGGTATGCCATGGAATGTCCGTCAACGAGAAGCAGGCGCGGTGTCGTAGCTGTCACGGCAGCGACTCTAGCCCGCCGCTACGACAGGACGGGACACCGGCACGACGCCCGGCGCGGCCGTCGGACGGCCGCGCCGGGTACCGGCTCAGAGCACCTTGGCCAGGAACGCCTTCGTCCGGTCGTGCCGGGGGTTGGCGATCACCTCGCGCGGCGCGCCGGACTCCACCACGACACCGTCGTCCATGAAGACCAGCGAGTCGCCGACCTCCCGGGCGAAGCCGATCTCATGGGTCACCACGATCATCGTCATGCCGTCGCGGGCCAGGTCCTTCATCACGTCGAGCACCTCGCCGACCAGCTCCGGGTCCAGCGCGCTGGTGGGCTCGTCGAAGAGCATCAGCTTCGGCTGCATCGCCAACGCCCGGGCGATGGCCACGCGCTGCTGCTGCCCGCCGGAGAGCTGCCCAGGGTAGTTGCCCAGCTTGTCGCCGAGCCCGACCCGCTCGAGCAGCGCGGCGGCCCTTTCCCGGGCGGCGGCCTTGCGCTCCCGGCCCAACAGCACCGGCGCCTCGGCGACGTTCTGCAGGGCGGTCATGTGCGGAAAGAGATTGAACCGCTGGAACACCATGCCGATCGCGCGCCGCTGGGCGGCGATCTCCTTCTCCCGCATCTCGTGCAGCTTGCCGCCGCGCTCCCGGTAGCCGATCAGGTCGCCGTCCACCCGGATCCGGCCGGCGTTGATCTTCTCCAGGTGGTTGATGCAGCGCAGGAACGTCGACTTGCCCGAGCCGGAGGGCCCGAGCAGACAGCAGACCTCACCGCTGCGGACCTCCAGGTCGATGCCCTTGAGCACCTCCACGGCCCCGAACGACTTGTGCACCTGCTCGGCGCGGACCATCACGCCGTCGCCGGCCGTTCCCGCGGCCTCCGCCGGTGTCGTCACCTGCGTCATCACCGACCCGCCTCGCTCGCGCTACCGCCGGCCTCAGCGGTGATCCCGCGCAGTCTGATCTTCGCTTGGGCGCTCTTGCCGAACCCCTTGGAGAAGTGCCGCTCCAGGTAGTACTGCCCGACGAGCAGCACGCTGGTCAGCAGCAGGTACCACAGGCAGGCCGCCACGTACATCGGGAAGACCTGGAAGGTCCGGTTACCCACGGCCTTGAGCTGGAAGAACAGCTCGGTGGAGACCGGCACGAAGGCCACCAGCGAGGTGTCCTTGAGCATCGCGATGGTCTCGTTGCCGGTCGGCGGGATGATCACCCGCATCGCCTGCGGCAGCACGATGCGGCGCAGGATCTGGGTACGGCTCAGGCCCAGCGCCTGCGCGGCCTCGGTCTGCCCCTCGTCCACCGACTGGATCCCGGCCCGAACAATCTCGGCCATGTACGCCGCCTCGGATAGCCCGAGCGCCAGCATGCCCGCGACGAATCCGGTGAGGATCTCCAACGCGGAGAAGCCGAACAGACGTGCCTCGAAGTCGTCGACGCCGAAGAGCGCGCCGATCTGCCGATCGAACGGGAGCCCGAACTCGATCCGGGCCCACAGGATGCCGAGGTTGCCGAAGAGGATCGCCAGCACCAGCCGGGGCACCGCCCGGAAGAACCAGGTGTACGCCCAGGAGACGCCCCGCAGGATCGGGTTCTCCGACAACCGCATGATGGCGACGACGACGCCCAGACTGACGCCGATCAGCATCGCGAGCACTGTCAGCGCGAGCGTGCCGCGCAGACCCTCCATGATCGGCGGCCGGAACATCTCGTCGACCATGAACGCCCAGTTGAACGCCTTGTTCGTCACCAGCAGGTGGACGAACATGGCCACCAGCACCCCGATCACGGCGACCGCTACCCAACGCCCGGGATGCCGGACGGGCACGGCCTGGATGGGTTCCGGCCGTGCCCGTTCGGTTGTGTCCGTTTCCGAAGACATGCGTCAGCTGGCGGGGTTCAGCGCCGAGGAGGTGATGGCGCCGCCCTCGACGCCCCACTTCTTCAACGCGGTCTGGTACGAGCCGTCAGCGATGACCGCCTGGACGGCCTCCTTGAGCACCTCGGCGAAGGCGGTCTGGTCCTTCTTGACGGCGTAGCCGTACGGGGCGGACTCGTAGATCTCGCCGACCAGCTCCAGCGAGCCGTTGCTCTGCTTCACCGCGTACGCCCCGACCGGCGAGTCGGCCAGCATGGCGTCGTTCTTGCCGCTGAACACGGCGGCGGTGGCGTCGCTCTGCGCCTGGTACTGGTCGATGGTGATCGCCGGCTTGCCGCCGGTGGTGCACTTCTTCGACCGGGCGGTGATGTCGTCGAACTGCACGGTGCCGGTCTGCACGGCGATTTTCTTGCCGCAGGCGTTCTCAATGTCGACCTTGGCCGCGTTGCCGGCCTTGGTCACCCACTGGGTGCCGGCGGAGAAGTAGCTCACCATGTTGACGCTCTTGAGCCGCTCGGCGTTGATCGTGAACGACGACACGCCGATCTCGTACTTGGCGGAGTCGACACCGGGCAGGATCGCGTCGAAGGGCGCCGACTCGTACTCGGCTTTCAGACCGAGCTTCTGCGCCACCGCGTTGAACAGCTCGACGTCGAAGCCGACCACCGTCTTGCCGTCGGCGTCGAGGAACTCCGCCGGGGCGTACGTCGAGTCGGTGCCGACCTTGATCACACCGTCGGCCTTGATGGCGTCGGGCACCTTCCCGGCCAGCGCCGAGTCGGCCGCCGCCGTGACGGTCGGACCGGCACCGGGCGAGCCGCTGTTCTCCTTCTCCCCACACGCCGTCAGCGAGAGGGCGATCAGCGCCGCACTGGCGGCACCGAGCGCCGCCCGGCGGGCACTGTTGGTATTGAACATGTCTCTGCACTCCTTGCGTGAGGGGTGTGACGGCCGCTCAGGCCACGCCGAGGTATGCCTCTTTGACCGCCGGGTCGTGCAGCAGCTCGGCGCCGGTTCCGGTCTTGACGATCTTGCCGGTCTCGAGCACGTAGGCCCGGTGCGCTCGGGCCAGCGCCTGCTGGGCGTTCTGCTCCACCAGCAGGACCGTGGTGCCCTGCTCGTTGATCTCCTTGATGATGTCGAAGATCTGCTGGATCAGCATTGGCGCCAACCCCATCGAGGGCTCGTCGAGCAACAGCAGCTTGGGCCGGCTCATCAACGCCCTACCGACCGCCAGCATCTGCTGCTCGCCGCCGGAAAGGGTACCTCCGGCCTGCTTACGTCGCTCTGCCAGCCTGGGGAAGAGGTCGAGCACCCGGGCCAGGTCCTGGGCGATCCCGGCGCGGTCACGCCGGGTGTACGCCCCCATGTCCAGATTCTCGAGCACCGACATGCCGGGGAAGATCCCCCGGCCCTCGGGCGCCTGGCAGAGCCCCCGCCGGACCCGCAGGTCCGCCCGGAGCTTGGAGATGTCCTCACCCTCGAAGCGGATGCTGCCGGTGGCGATCGGCCGAATCCCGGAGATCGCTCGCATGGTGGTCGACTTCCCGGCGCCGTTGGCGCCGATCAGCGCGACGATCTCACCCTCGGCCACGGTCAGGCTGATGCCGTGCAACGCCTGGATCCGCCCGTAGAGCAGGCTCACATCCTCGATCTCAAGCAACATCGTCCGGCACCCCCAGGTACGCCGCGACCACCTTCGGGTTGTCCCGCACCTCGGCGGGCAGCCCTTCGGCGATCTTCTTTCCGAACTCCAGCACGACGATCCGGTCAGTGACGCCCATGACCAGGCGCATGTCGTGCTCGATCAGCAGCACGGTCACGCCGGTGTCCCGGACCTGCCGGATGAGCTGGAGCAGCTCCTCCTTCTCCGCCGGGTTGAAGCCGGCGGCCGGCTCGTCCAGGCAGAGCAGCACCGGATCGGTGGCCAGCGCCCGGGCGATCTCCAACCGCCGCTGCTCCCCGTAGGAGAGGTTGCGGGCGAACTCGTGCAGCCGGTGCCGGATGCCGACGAACTCCAGCAGCCGCTCGGCCTTCTCCCGTCCCTCACGCTCCTCGCGCCGGTGCCGAGGCAACCGGAACAGAGCGGAGAGCACGCTGGTCTTGTGGTGCGCGTCCGCGCCGACCTGGACGTTCTCCAGGGCGGTCATCTCCGGGAACAGGCGGATGTTCTGGAACGTCCGGGCCATACCCATCTGGGTGATCTGGTGGCGCTTCTTCCCGCTGATCTTGCCGCCACGGAACCGGATCTCACCCTTGGTGGGCTGGTAGATGCCGGTCATCGCGTTGAAGCAGGTGGTCTTGCCAGCGCCGTTCGGGCCGATCAGCCCGAGGATCTCCCCCTTGTAGAGGGTGAAGTTGACGTTGTCGAGCGCGACCACGCCGCCGAAGCGCAACGTGACGTCGTCGACCTCCAGCAGCGGCTCCCGGCTGGGGACCGCCTCCATCGCCGGCGCGCCGGCCTGCGCCGGAACAGCCGGCGTCTGATCGGTGTCACTCACCGACGATCACCTCCTTGCGACGGTCTTTGAACTCCGCCGCCCGTCGTCGGTTCGGAATCAGGCCCTCCGGCCGGAAGATCATCATCACCACGAGGACCAGACCGAAGATCAGGAACCGGTACTCGTACAGCTCCACGCCGAACAGCTCGATGCCGCGGAACCGCTCGATCATGTACGCCACCAGGCCACCACCGACGATCGCGCCGACGATGTTGCCCGAACCACCGAAGATCACCGCCGCCAGGATGATGATCGAGTTGAGCAGCTCGAAGTTCTGCGAGTTGACGAAGTTCTGCTTACCCGCGAAGAGCGCGCCGGCCAGACCGGCGATCGCGGCACCCGAGGCGAACGCCCAGAGCTTGAACTTGAACGTCGGCACACCCATCAGCTGCGCGGCGTCCTCGTCCTCCCGGATCGAGATCCAGGCCCGACCGACCCGACTGTGCGTCAGGTTCCGCACACCGATCACCACCAGGATGATCAGCGTGAGCACCAGCCAGTAGTACGGCCGGGCGTCCAGCACGCCGAAGAACGGCTTGCCGTCGGCGTACTTGCCGGGCGGGTGCGGGATCTGGTTGAAACCCCGCTGGCCCTTGAGGAACTCCGAGCTGACAGCGGCGATCCGGATCATCTCGGCGAAGCCGAGCGTCACGATCGCCAGGTAGTCACCGCGCAGACGCAGCGTCGGCGTACCGAGCATCACACCCGAGAGCATGGTCAACCCGATCGCCAGCGGCACCACGAGCAGCCACGGCCAGAGCGTCTTGAGGTTGCTGCTCGGCGAGGTCAGCACCGCGACGGTGTACGCGCCGACGGCGAAGAAGCCGAAGTAGCCGAGGTCGAGCAGGCCGGCGAAACCGACCACGATGTTCAACCCGACGGCCAGCAGCACGTAGATCGAGACGGTGAACAGCACCTGCGTGAAGTTCGCACCAGGGGTCGGGATCGGCCCGAGATACTGGTAGAACTCCCTGTTCGGCAGCGCGTAGAAGAACGCGATCACCGCGACCAGCAGCGCCCAACGCACCCAGCGCGGCGCGCCGCGCCACCGTTCTCCGGCCGCCTCGCGACCCGAGCGCACCCTCTCCAGGACGGTCGTCATGCCCGTGCCCTCCCCAGCGATTCGCCCAGCAGACCGGTAGGCCGGAACATCAGCAGCACCACCAACACCGCGAAGGCAGCGAAGTCCTTCCACTGACTGCCGAACAGACCGGCGGCGTAGTTCTCCACCACGCCCAACAGCAGGCCACCGATCAGCGCGCCGCGCAGGTTGCCGATACCACCCAGCACCGCGGCGGTGAAGGCCTTGAGCCCCAGCAGGAAGCCGACGCTGTAGGTCAGGGTCTGGATCCGCACGTCGTAGAGCAGACCGGCCACACCGGCCATGGAACCACCGGTGATGAAGACCATCAGGATGATCCGGTCCTTGTTCACGCCCATCAGCGCGGCGGTGTTGGCGTCCTGGGCCACGGCCCGGATGCCCCGGCCGGTACGGCTGCGGTTGATGAAGAGGTCCAGCAGGACCATCATCAGCAGCGCCGCGCCAATCGTCAGCAGCTGCACCGAGTCGATCGGCACGCCGAAGAGGTGGAACAGCGGCTTGCTGCTCACCAGGCTGGGCGCGCCCTCCGGCAGTCGGCGGGTCCAGATGCCGAAGGCCTCGGAGATCGCGATCGAGGCGCCGATCGCGGTGATCAGGAAGGCCAGCGGCGGGGCGTTGCGCTTACGCAACGGCCGGTACGCCACCCGCTCGATCACCGTCGCGGTGCCCGCCGAAGCGATGGCGGCGACGATCATCGCCACCAGCAGGTAGAACAGGATCGATCCAACCCCGCTGACCTGTGAGTTCTGGTCGAGTCCAAAGCCGTTCCAGGTCCAGATCGCCGCGAACGCGCCGGCGATGAAAACCTCGGAGTGAGCGAAGTTGATGAGTCTCAGCACGCCGTAGACCAGCGTGTAGCCGAGCGCGACCAGGGCGTAGATCGCGCCCTGGGTCAGGCCGGTAGTGGTGAGTTCCCCGAAGTTGGAGAACAGTCCATTGAAGTCCAAGGGAGGGACGCTCCATCACGTCTGGAGAGAAAATTGGGGTGCGGCCGGGAGCGAGCAGCTCCCGGCCGCACCCGCGATCACAACTCAATCGCCGAAGCAGCGACCAACATCAGGACTTCGGGATCTCCTGGTCCGGGACAACCTTGCCGCCGGTGACCTTGAAGGCCCAGACCTTGACCTGAGCCGGGTCCAGCTCGCCGGTCTCGGTGAACTTGTAGCTCGCCGCGACACCCTCGCCGCTGTAGCCCTTCACGAACTCCAGCAGGCCCTCACGGGTGGTCTTGCCAGCCTTGATACCGGCCAGCAGGATGTTCGCCGCGTCGTAGGCGGTGTCACTGTAGGTGCCCGGGTCGGTGCCGGTGAGCGCCTTGAACTCCTGCACGAAGGTGCCACGGGCCTCAGCGGCCGGCTGGCACGGGCAGGTGAGGATGGTGCCCTCGGCCGCCGCCTGACCAGCGGAGGTGATGTACGCACCGTCGTTGACGCCGTCGCCGGCGACCAGCGGCGCGGTGACCCCGGCAGCGGTGAGCTGCTTACGGATCAGGCCGGCCTCCTGGTAGTAACCGCCGTAGAAGATCGCCTTCACGTTGGCGGCCTTGACCTTGGTGACCACGCCGGAGAACTCGGTCTGCTTGCCCTCGCCCTGGACCTTGTCCGAGCCAACGACCGCCGAGCCGAGCACCTTCTTGACCTCGTCGGCCAAGCCGGCGCCGTACGCGGACTGGTCGTCGATGACGTAGACCTTGTCGGCCTTCATCACGTTCTTCATGTAGTTGCCGGCCGCCGGGCCCTGGCTGAAGTCGTTGCCGACCGCGCGGAAGAAGGTCTTCCACTTCTGGTCGGCCAGGCTCGGCCGGGTCGCGGACGGGGTGATGGTCACCAGGCCGGCCTCGTTGAACAGCGGGCCGGCGGCCTCGGACTCACCCGAGTAGGCCGGGCCGACGACGCCAAGGATCTTGGTGTCGTCGATCGCCTTCTGGGCCAGACCGGGCGCCTGGTCGGGGCTGCCCTGCGAGTCCAGGGAGGCCAGCTCGACCTTGCAGTCGGCGTTTTCCTTGTTGTACTTGTCGACGGCGAGCTTGACACCGTTGTTCTCGTTGATGCCGAGCGCGGCCGAGCTGCCGGTCAGCGCGCCGAAGAATGCGATCTTGCTGCCGCAGGCGTCACCGCCCCCGCCTGCCGCATCGTCGCCACTGGAGCATGCGGTTCCGCCGGCGACGAGCGCCACCATGGCGACCCCACCGATAACGCGCGCGAGCTTTTGCCTCAAGGCCCGAACCCTCCTCGTCCCATGGTCCGAACCACCCGCTGGCTATTGGCCCTTGCGGGGGCGGACGAACCAGACCGTCGTCGCCGGTCTGGGGCCGGACGTTATCCCACCGTGGAGCTGTGACGTAAGCCCCAAGCCAGCGGGTTGACCGAACCGTTACACGCCGTGGCGGATTCGAAACGATCCCTGTAAGAACCTTCGGTCGTGAAGCACTTTCACCTTTGTTTCGTCGGCACCGGCCAACGGGCTTCCGTCAGCTACCGATCGAGGTCTGACACCCCCGCCCACCAGGCACGCGACGCTTCCCCATCGTCGGTCACCAACAGCAGTCGATCTCCCGTCGAGGTCACCGCGACAGCAGTGTCTCCGCTGTCCGGCACCGGCCGCGGCATGATCATCGGTCGCCATGACTCGCCCGCATCGACCGAGAGCCACAGTGCGTGACGGCTCCCGTCCCTCGTCACCGCCACCAACCCCTGCCCGACGGCCACCAGCCCGGCCGCCGACGCCACACCCGGTCCGGCCGCCCCGAAGCCGCCCACCGAGCGCCAGCCCCGCGCGGTCAGCCGCCAACTGCCGAACCCGGCCCGCACCGGCCCGACCGCCACCGGCACGTCACCAAGCACCGCCACCCGTTGCGCCTGCCCCCGCCCGTCCACCACCGGCAGAACGGCCCGCCGCCAGCTCCGGCCGTCCGCCGACGACCAGGCCAGCGGCACCAGCGCGGTACCCCCGGGCGGCAACAGCGCACCCACCACCAGCCAGCCCGACGGCACGGCGACCGCGTCGTACGCCGCCGTCCGCCCCCGCTCGTCACCGGCCAACTCCGGTGCACCCTCCACCAGCGCGAACCCAGCCGCGTCCGGGGAGATCCAGACCGCCGCACCGTCGATCCGACTACCGGCGATCAACCAGCCCCGCGGCCCCGCCGCCAACCGGGCCACGTTGACAGCGCGCGGCCCGGCGTACCGCTCGAAGGGCGCATCCACCTCCTGCAGCGTGCCGTCCGACGCCTGCCTCCAGGTGCCGGTGCGGGGATTGCCGTGCGCGCCCCCGTTCTTCGCCCCGACCGCCGCCAGCCGTCCGTCCCGGCAGGCCGCCGCGGAGAGCACGTGCTGCCGGCCGTAGAACGTCACCGGCGCCGTCGGCACCGGCACCCAGGAATTGGCGTCCGGGCTGCTCCACGCGGCCGGATGCGTCTCCCCGGCCGGATCGACCACGCCGCCGACCACGTACCACCGGCCAGCACAGGCAGTGGCGTCGCGCAGCACCGGTCGACCCGGCACACCCGGCGTGTCCGGCAGGACCACCGACTGCCAGGCCGGCCGGACCGGTAGCGGCTCCGCGCAGTCGGTACAGGCCGAGGACTCACAGGCGGCCACCAGCACGGCGAGAACGCCGAGCACCGCCCCCATCCGCCTCGACACGGGTCGATGCCGATCAGGGCGCCGGCAGGGTCACCTCGCCGCCGGCGGTCTCCGCGAGGATCCGCTCGGCAACCTCTTTCATTGTCATCCGGTGGTCCATCGCCGTGCGCTGGATCCACTTGAACGCCTGCGGCTCGGTCATCCCGTACGTGGTCATCAGCGCGCCCTTGGCGCGCTCCACCGACTTACGGATCTCCAGGCGGTCGGTCAGGCTCGCGACCTCCGCCTCCAGGGCCGCGACCTCCGAGTACCGCGACAGCGCGATCTCCACCGCCGGGACCAGGTCGCTCTTCTGGAAGGGCTTCACCAGGTACGCCATCGCGCCCGCCGCCCGCGCCCGCTCCACCAGATCACGCTGGCTGAACGCGGTCAGAATGATCACCGGGGCGATCCGGGCACCGGCGATGCGCTCGGCGGCGGCCAGCCCGTCCATGATCGGCATCTTGATGTCGAGGATGACGAGGTCGGGCTTCAACTCCTCGGCGAGGCGAACGGCTGTCTCGCCGTCGCCGGCCTCCCCCACCACCTCGTAACCCTCTTCGACCAGCATCTCGGCGAGGTCCAGCCGGATCAGCGCCTCGTCCTCGGCGATCAGCACGCGCCTACGCTCGGCATCCGTCGGCGTCTCAGCCACCAGCCCTACCCCCACCAGTCATAAGCCGACACCAACCCGACCGGGTGTCGCCGCCCTCAGCGTAGTAGGTAACCTATGGGAGGCCACCAGAGCATTCGGCCGAGCGTCCCCGTATTCCAACCGGCAGAGAAGCGGAGCTCAAACCTCCGACAGTGTGGGTTCGAATCCCACCGGGGGCACCACAATTGTCGTACGGCTGTTCCAAAATCGTGCTGTGCATCCACCTGAACTGCGCCTACGAGCACGGCGGCAGCACCTCGCCGGCAGCACGGTCGCTGAAGTCGCCCGACGACTGAGACTTCCCTATCCAACCGTTCGCGGCTGGTGCAAGGGGCAGGCTGAGCCACAACAGCAGGGCACCGAGTCCCGCTGCTTCCGCTGCCGACCCAACGTCAACATTCAGACAGATCCGTCGTCATACCTATACCTGCTTGGCCTTTACCTGGGCGACGGTCATCTCGTCACGTCCACCCGGGTCCCGGTGCTTCGTATCGCCTGCAGCGACAGCTGGCCAGGCCTGATCGAAGCCTGTGACGCCGCTATGCGAGCAGTGCTCGCCACCAGAGTGCAGCGCGTCCAGCAGGTCGGCTGCGTCAGCGTGCAAAGTTCCGGCAAGCACTGGCCGTGCCTGCTCCCTCAGCATGGCCCTGGCAAAAAACACGAACGCCCGATCATCTTGACCGACTGGCAGCGCGATCTCGTGACGGCACACCCGGGCGACTTCCTGCGTGGACTGTTCCACTCCGACGGCTGCCGGTTCGCCAACCGGGTGACGGTGCGCGGCAAGGCGTACGTCTACCCGCGCTACATGTTCGTCAACGAGTCGGCCGACATCATGGCGCTCTGCCAGTGGGGCCTCGACCTGCTCGGCGTCGCCTGGCGGATGAACCGACGCAACTCGCTGTCGGTGGCGCGACGCGACGCCGTCGCCACACTGGACCGGCACGTCGGCCCCAAGTCCTGACCTGGCGCTCAGGCGCGGGCCATGGCTGGCGCGCCGATGAAGTCCATGATCGCCTTGTTGACCTCGTCGGCGTGCGTCCACGGGATGCCGTGCGGGGCGCCCTTGAGGGTGACGAGCTTGCCGTTGGGCAGCATCGGGGCGAGCCGCTGGCCGGTGACCGGGTAGGGCAGCACCGCGTCCTGGTCGCCCTGGACGATGAGAATCGGCACGTCGATGCGGGGCACGTCGGCCCGGAAGTCGGTGGTGATGGCGTCGATGCACTGGTACGCGGCACTGGCGGAGGCGAGCCGCCCGATGGCCCAGTGCGCCTGGAACGCTTCCTCGCTGACCTGCTTGCCCTTGGTCTGGTCGTAGTTGAAGAAGCTGGTGCAGAAGGCGGTGAGGTAGGCGAACCGGTCTGCCACGATGGCCTGCTTGAAGCCGTCGAAGACGCTTCCGTCGACCCCCTCGGGGTTGTCGGAGGTCTTGCGCAGGAACGGCGCCAGTGGGCTGAGCAGTACGCCTCGGCTGACCCGCTCGGAGCCATACCTGCTGAGGTAGCGGGTCACCTCACCGGTGCCCATGGAGTGACCGGCGAGGATGGTGTCGCGCAGGTCCAACTCCGTCATGAGGGTGTCGAGGTCGGCGGCCAAGGTGTCGTAGTCGTATCCGGTGTCCGGTTGGCTGGAGGCGCCGAATCCCCGGCGATCGTAGGTGATCACCCGGTAGCCGGCGTTCAGCAGTGGGTTGGCCAGC
Organism: Micromonospora sp. NBC_00330; assembly: GCF_036136635.1. NCBI lineage: Bacteria > Bacillati > Actinomycetota > Actinomycetes > Micromonosporales > Micromonosporaceae > Micromonospora > Micromonospora sp. NBC_00330. Next base: position 610,220 of record NZ_CP108012.1, on the reverse strand, counting down.
TTCTCCATGGTGGCGCCGTTGAACGGGAAGCCGTGGATGAGAACGACCGGCTGGCCGGAGCCGTGGTCCTCGTAGTAGATGTCGATGGCGGTGTTGTTCTCGGTGCCCACGGTGATGAACGGCACGTTCGTCTCCCCCTGTCGGTTTGGTGGTGTCGGTCGGCGGGGCTTTCCCCAGCCGTCGGCGGTCATGCCGATCGTGAGAGCCTGCGAGGACGCGGGTGGCGAGGTCGACGACAGGGGTGGATCTGATGCGGGTGGTTGTCTTCGGTGCGACCGGGATGGTCGGTCAGGGCGTGTTGCGCGAGTGCCTGCTCGCCGATGACGTGCGGGAGGTGCTGACTGTCGGTCGGCGGCCGACTGGTGTGCGGGATCCGAAGCTGCGGGAGCTGACGGTCGCGGACGTGGGCGAGTTGGACGCGGTGCGGGCCGAGTTGACCGGTGTGGACGCGTGTTTCTACTGCCTGGGGGTGTCCTCGTTGGGTCTGGATGAGGCCGCGTACACGCGGGTCAGCTACGACTACCCGATGGCGGCGGCGCGGTTGTTCGCGCAGGTGAGCCCGCAGGTCGCCTTCGTCTACGTCTCGGGTCAGGGTACCGACTCGTCGGGTCGGGGTCGGGTGATGTGGGCGCGGGTCAAGGGGCGTGCCGAGAACGCGATCATGGATTTGCTGCCCAACGGTTACGCGGCGCGGCCGGGGTTCATCCAGCCGACGTACGGGGCGGTGTCGAAGACGCGGTGGTACCGGTTCGGGTACGCGGTCACCCGTCCGCTGTTTCCGGTGCTGCGTCGGTTGCTGCCGAATCAGGTCACCACTACCGACGGGATCGGTCGGGCGATGTTGCGGGTGGCTCGGCAGGGTTCGCCGGTGCGGGTGTTGGGCAACCGCGAGCTGCGCTGAGGGTCAGGCGATCGTGTCGAGGGCGTGGGCGAGGTCGGCGCGGAGGTCTTCGGGGTCTTCGAGGCCGACCGAGAGGCGCAGCAGGGCGGCTGCGGGTTTGGCGTCGCCTTCGACCGGCCGGTGGGTGAGTGAGGCGGGGTGCTGGATGAGGGTGTCGACGCCGCCGAGGGACACGGCGTGGGTGATGAGGCGGCAGGCGCCGGCGACGGTGGCCGCGGCGGGCGCGCCGCCGTGTACCTCGAAGGCGAGCAGGCTGCCGGGTCCGGACATCTGCCGTCCGACCAGCGCCGCCGGGTCGTGCACCGAGGGGTGGTGCACCCGGTGTACGGCGGGGTGGTCGGCGAGCCAGCCGGCGAGTTTCTCGGCGGTGGCCTGTTGGGCGCGGACGCGCAGCGGCAGGGTTTGCAGGCCGCGGTGCAGCAGGTAGCCGCCGAGGGGGTGCAGGATCGCGCCGGTGACCGCGCGGACCTGGCGTAGGCGTATCGCCCAGGTCTCGTCGCAGGCGACGACGCCGGCGAGGACGTCGCCGTGTCCGCCGATGCTCTTGGTGGCGCTGTGCAGGACGAGGGTGGCGCCGTGGCGGGCGGGTTGTTGCAGTACGGGGGTGGCGACGGTGTTGTCGACCAGCAGTGGGATGTCGCCGGTCGCGGCGGCGAGGGCGGCGATGTCGACCAGGTCGAGTGTGGGGTTGGCGGGTGTCTCGACGATGACGAGTGCGGTGTCGGGGCGGATGGCGGCGGCGACCTCGTCGGGGCGCGTCCAGGTGACTGTGGTGCCGAGCAGGCCGGTGGCGAGGACGTGGTCGGTGCCGCCGTAGAGGGGTCGGACGGCGACGACGTGTCGGCGGTCGTCGCGGGCGGCGGCGAGCAGTGTGGCGGTGAGGGCGGCCATTCCGCTGGCGAAGGCGACGGCTTGGGCGGTGCCTTCCAGTTCGGCGAGGGCGGTTTCGAAGCGGGCGACGGTGGGGTTCCAGAGCCGTTGGTAGACGGCGCTGCCGTCGGCGGGGAGCGTGCCGCCGGTGGCGAGTTGCTCGTACGCGGCGCCGCCGTCGTCGACGGAGGGCAGCGGGTTGGTGGTCGACAGGTCGATGGGTGGTACGTGCACGCCGAGGGTGCGCAGGTCGTCGCGGCCGGCGTGGACGGCCCGGGTGTCCATCGTTGTCATGGCGGTAGAGTCGAACATCTGGCGGCTGGTGGGCAACGGTTCGGCAGATGATTCTGCGAATCGGGTTTGTTTCCGTGCTGGGTTCGGGCGAGGATGGCGTAATGCCCCCTGAGCCGAATGATCTGCGGCCGTATTCGGCCCTGGACGAGGTGGATCGCGCGATCCTGACCGAGCTGGCGGCGGACGGCCGGCTGCCGAACAACGCCCTCGCCGAGCGGGTGGGTGTGGCGCCGTCGACGTGCCTGACGCGTACCCGGGCGCTGCGCGAGCGGGGTGCGATCCGTGGTTTTCACGCCGAGGTGGATCCGGCGGCGCTCGGTCTGCCGTTGCAGGCGTTGGTGTCGGTGCGGTTGACAGCGCACGAGCGGGCGGCTGTGGACGCGTTCCGGGCCCGGTCGGTGCGGCTGCCGGGGGTGGTGTCGGTGTTCCACGTGGCCGGCGCGGAGGACTACGTGCTGCATGTGCGGGCGGCGTCCGGCGACGCGTTGCGGGACTTCGTGCTGGACCACCTGGCGGTGGATCCGGTGGTGCAGCACACGCAGACCAGTCTGATCTTCGAGCAGGCGCGCGGGATGGGCTGAGCGGCGGGTGAGGTGGCCGACGAAAACCCGCATGCTGGAACAAATCCGGTCGGTGACGGGTTGGCTGAGCGTGTGATCACCGTACCGATGTCTGTTCTTGATCTTGCCCCGGTCGCCAAGGGCACCACCGCTGGCGCGGCGTTGCAGGCCACCACCGAGTTGGCTCGCCGCACCGAGGAGTTGGGCTATCACCGGTTCTGGGTGGCCGAGCACCACAACATGCCGGCGATCGCCAGCTCCGCCCCCGCGGTGCTGCTGGCGCACCTGGCGGCGAACACCTCGACGATCCGGCTGGGGTCGGGCGGGGTGATGCTGCCCAACCACGCGCCGCTGGTGGTGGCCGAGCAGTTCGGCACCCTGGAGGCGCTGCACCCCGGTCGGATCGACCTGGGCATCGGGCGGGCGCCGGGCACCGACCAGGTGACCGCGCTGGCGTTGCGGCGCACCATGGAGGGCCTGTCGGCGGAGGGTTTTCCGCGCGAGCTGACGGACCTGATGAACTACTTCAGCGGGGAGAAGCCGGGGCAGATCACCGCCACGCCGGGTCGCGGTGAGCAGCCGGCCGTGTGGCTGTTGGGCTCCAGCGGTTTCAGCGCCCAGCTCGCCGGCCTGCTCGGTCTGCCGTTCTCCTTCGCGCACCACTTCAGCTCGCAGAACACCCTGCCGGCGTTGGCGCTGTACCGGCAGAACTTCCGCCCGTCGCAGTGGCTGGACAAGCCGTACGCGATGGTGGCGGTCAACGCGGTGTGCGCGGAGACCGACGAGCGGGCCGAATGGTTGGCCGGGCCGAGCGCCCTGTCGTTTTTGAAGTTGCGCTCCGGACGGCCGGAGCCGCTGTCCACGCCCGACGAGGCGGCGGCCTACCCGTACTCGGAGATCGAGCGGGAGTTCATCCTGGCGCGCCGTGACGGGCAGGCGATGGGCTCGCCGGAGACGGTGCGTCGGCAGCTGACCGACCTGGTGGAGCGCACCGGCGCGGACGAGCTGATGCTGACCACGCTGGTGTACGACGTGCAGGACCGGGTGCGGTCGTACGAATTGATCGCCGAGCAGGTGGTGGGCGGTCTACGCCGGAGCGCGTGAAACACGATCTTCACGTCAGCGTCACCCTGCCGACCCGGACGGTGCCTAATGTTGGTGCCGGTGGTGGTACGGCATTCCCGGTCGGGACGGGTTGGGAATGCCGCGGTGTGGCGCACCGGGCCGGAGCTGAGCGGATTCCGCGGCTGCGGCCCGGTGCCTGCCACCCTAGGCGACCCCGCTCGGGACCGCCAGGGTTTGCATCAACGTAGGTGGATGTCTGGCGTCGGTGGGGTGCCCATTCCGTTGCCGATGAAGAACCCCGGGTGCGGCGGTTGGTTGTAGGCGGTGTTCTGCCACGCGATCGCCACCCGATACTGCGGGTCGTGCATCAGGGTGTAGATCCGGGTGCTGGTCGGCGTGGGTGTGCTGTAGATGCGCAGCGCCCGGCTGTCGGTGGTCCGCCAGATGACCTCCTCGCGCCAGTCGCCCAGGATGTCGCCGGAGAGCGCCGGGGTGGACTTGGTGCCGTTGTTGGACGCCACCTGACTGCCGTCGAGCAGCCGGGTCTCACCGCCGGTGCCGTACTTGTCGATCTTCGTGCCGTCGAGCAGTTCCCGCACCGGGTCGCCGTCCCACCAGGCGAGGAAGTTGGCCGAGGACGGCTTGCGGCCGACGTTCTGCCCCCTGGTGTTGGACAGTCCGGCGACCGCTGACGACCACGACTCCGCGCCGGGGCTGCCCGCCCAGATGTCCGCGGAGACGCCCCGGCCGTTGTCGCCGGACGCGGGCGTGGACCAGAGGACCTGACCGGTACGGGCGTCGGCGAAGTAGGAGCTGGGCTTGCTGGCGTCCTCGTCGACCTTGAACACCTCCAGGCCGGCGCGGCCCGGGTCCAGGTCCCCCACGTGCATGGCGTCGCCGTGGCCGTTGCCGGTCGAGTGGAGCAGCCGGCCGTTGTCGTCGATGGTGGCGGCCCCGTAGACGATCTCCTGGCGACCGTCGGCGTCGACGTCGGCCACCGAGAGCTGGTGGTTGCCCTGACCGGCGGCGGCGCCGTTGCCGGAGGAGTTCGAGTCGAACGTCCAGCGTTTGGTGAGCGTGCCGTTGCGGAAGTCCCAGGCGGCGATCACCGCGCGGGTGTAGTAACCCCGGGCCATGATCAGCGAGGGGCGCTGCCCGTCCAGGTACGCGGTGCCGGCGAGGAAACGGTCCACCCGGTTGCCGTACGAGTCGCCCCAGGACGACACGGTGCCGCGCGGCGGGTCGTAGTTGACCGTGGAGGCGATCGCGCCGGTCTGCCCGTTGAACATGGTCAGGTACTCCGGGCCGGCGAGCACGTAGCCGCTGGAGTTGCGGTGGTCCGCCGACGACGAACCGATGAGCTGACCGGTGCCCGAGCGGGTGCCGTCGGCGGTCTTCATGGCCACCTCGGCGCGGCCGTCGCCGTCGTAGTCGTACACCTGGAACTGGGTGTAGTGGGCGCCGGCCCGGATGTTGCGGCCCAGGTCGACCCGCCACAACCGGGTGCCGGTGAGTGTGTACGCGTCGACGTAGACGTTGCCGGTGTAGCCGGACTGGGAGTTGTCCTTGGCGTTCGACGGTTCCCACTTGAGCACGATCTCGTAGGTGCCGTCGCCGTTGAGGTCACCGACCGAGGCGTCGCTGGCGCTGTACGAGTAGCTCTCGCCGCTGGGGGTGCTGCCCCCGGCCGGGACCTGCAACGGCACGTCCAGGTAGCCCGCGCCGAACTGCAACGCCGGCGCCGACGCCGCCTGCTCGGCGCCGCCCACCACGGCCCGCACCGTGTACGCCGAGCCGGCCGCCGCGCCGCTGTCGAGGTGGTTGGTGGCGCCGGTGATCGGGCTGGCGTTGACCCTTGTGGATCCCCGGTAGAGGTTGAACGCCACCCCGGAGGTCTCGGTGCCGAGCAGGCGCCAGGAGACCAGGTTGCCGTTGCCGGAGCGGACGCTGACCAGCCCTCGGTCCAGCTTTTCCATCTGCACCACCCCGGCCGACGGCGGTGGCGTGGTCGGAGGTGGGGTGGTGGGTGGAGGGGTGGTGGGTGGAGGGGTTGTGGGTGGCGGGGTGGTCGGCTCGTCGGTGGGTGGTGCTCCGGTGCAGGTGGTGCCGTTGAGCGCGAAGCTGCCCGGCACCGGATTGCTGCCGGTCCACGAACCGTTGAAGCCGAACGAGGCGCTGCCGTTCGTGGCGATGGCGGTGTTGTGGTCGACGTTGCGCGCTGTCACCTGGGCGCCGGACTGGGTGACGGCGGCGTTCCACGCCTGGGTGACCTGCTGGCCCGCGGTGTACGACCAGGTGACGGCCCACCCGTTCACCGGGTCGCCGAGGTTGGTGACTGTGACGTTGGCGCCGAAGCCGCCCTGCCACTGGTTGGTGATCTGATAGTCGACCCGGCAGCCGACGGCGGCGGCCGAGGCGACGACCGTACCGAGGGTGCCGGCCACGACGGTGGCTGCCGTCGTGGCGGCGAGCAGGATCAGCCGATGTCTGGACGGGTGCATGCACTGCCTCCGGGGATCCGGTGATGATCGCTACGACCCACCGGCAGTGCCCGGGAAGCACGGTGGACCGAACCCACCGCGACGGCGGCGGACGGCGATCTGATCGGGGTGGAACGCCCTGGAACTCACGGATCCGACTCACCGCGCATCGTAAGGCAAGCGCTTTCCGCCACGCAACATCGATCACCGTCGCTTGCTCGCGAGTCTCGCTCCTGCCTCGGTGGCGTCTCGCTCTTGCCTCGGTGATCGATGCCTGATCAACTCGTCAGGTGAGCGCTCACCACATGGACCCTGACGAGTTCCGTCGCGCCGGCCACGCCGTCGTCGACTGGATCGCCGACTACTGGGCGACAGTGGAGCAACGACCGGTCGCCCCGGCCGACCCCCCGGGCACGGTGGCCGCCGCCCTGCCCACCGAGCCGCCCACCACCGGCGGCGAACCGGTCGAGGCGATCCTCGCCGACCTGGACTCGATCGTCGTACCGGGGCTGACCCACTGGCAGCACCCGGGCTTCTTCGGCTACTTCCCCGGCAACACCTCCGGCCCGAGCGTGCTCGGCGACCTGGTCAGCTCCGGGCTCGGCGTCCAGGGCATGCTCTGGGCCTCCGGCCCGGCCTGCACCGAGCTGGAGACGGTGATGATGGACTGGCTGGCCCAACTGCTGGACCTGCCACAGCGGTTCCGCTCCACCGGCACCGGCGGTGGGGTCATCCAGGACTCGGCCTCCTCGGCGACGCTCGTGGCCACCCTGACCGCACTGCACCGGGCCAGCGGCGGCCGCTGGCGGCAGACCGGCATCGACAGGCGATACCGCGCCTACACCTCCATGCATGGGCACTCGTCCATCGAGAAGGCGGTACGGATCGCCGGACTGGGCAGCGACGGAACCCGGTCGATCGAGGTGGACCCGGACACCCAGGCGATGCTGCCGGGCGCGCTGCGGGCCGCCATCGAAGCCGACCTGGCCGCCGGTGACGTGCCGGCCATCGTGGTGGCGACCATCGGCACCACCTCCACCACCGCCGTCGACCCGCTGCCCGAGATCGGGGCCATCTGCGCCGAGTACGGGATCTGGCTGCACGTGGACGCCGCGTACGCGGGCTCTGCCGCCGTCTGCCCCGAACTGCGATGGACGCACGCCGGCCTGGAGTACGCCGATTCCTACTGCTTCGACCCGCACAAGTGGCTGCTCACCGGCTTCGACTGCGACGCGTTCTGGGTGGCCGACCGGGCCGAACTGATCGAGGCGCTGACCGTACTGCCGGAGTTCCTGCGCAACGCGGCCTCCGAATCCGGTGCGGTGATCGACTACCGGGACTGGCAGGTGCCGCTGGGCCGGCGGTTCCGGTCCCTCAAGCTGTGGTTCGTGCTGCGCTGGTACGGCGCCGAAGGACTACGGGCGCACATCCGCTCCGGGGTGACGCTGGCCGAACGGTTCGCCGAGCGGGTCCGCGCCGACGACCGGTTCGAGTTGGCCGCTGCGCACCCGTTCTCACTGGTCTGCTTCCGACTGCACGCCGACGACGACACCAACGCGGCGTTGCTGGCCTCGGTGAACGCCACCGGGCGGGTGCACCTCACGCACACCCGGGTCGCCGGCCGGTACACGCTGCGGCTGGCGGTCGGCTCACCCCAGACCACCGAAGCGCACATCGACGAAGCCTGGACCCTGCTCTCCGAGGCGGCCAACACCCTGCTCACCCCGTAACCCACCCTCGCCACCCGCTCCCCCGCACCCCGCGCCCCGCCGCGCCGCGCCGCGCCCCGCCGCGCCAGGCCGCGCCGCGCGCCAAGATCTGCGCAACTTCCCGGATGTTGCTGCCTCCGACGCGCGAGAGACAGCACCATCCCTGATGTTGCGCGGATCTTGACCACCAACACCGTGCCCGACCGACCGGGGGCAGCGTTCACGGCGCCCACCGCCGTCAAGATCACGCTCGAACCTGGATGTAGTGGCCACGAGACGCCGGGAAGCCACTACATCCAGGATGGTGCGCGATCTTGGTGACTCAACCTGGGCGATGACGGCGTTTGACCCGGCATCGGTAAGTGGGTGGGCGCAACGGTGGGGTCAGCGCGGGGCGGGCGTACCCGTTGTGGCCAGATCGGCAGGGACCTCGCCGGCGGATGCAGTGTCGGATGCCTCGGCGGGCACACCGGCAGCGGTGGCGGGAGCAGCGTTGGCGGCCTCGGCGCGGGCCCGGCGGGTACGGCGTAGGGCGCGTACGGCCAACACCAGCGCGGCCAGCCAGCCGGCGGCGAGCAGGGCGTACAGGGCGGGGCGGGCCGGACCGTCCAGTTCGGCGGAGCGCATCAGGGTGCGGGCGTTGGTCAGCACGATCACGCCGCCGACTGCCGCGCCGAGCAGTTGGGCGGGCACGATTCGCACCAGCCAGGCGGCCAGTGGGGCGGCGATGAGCCCGCCGATGAGCAGTGCGGCGACGGTGGGGAGCAGGAATCCCTCCGAGCCCAGCCCGATCAGGAAGCCGATGCTGGCCGCGCCGGCCACGACGAACTCGGAGGTGTCCACGGAGCCGATCACCTTGCGGGGTTCCATGCGGCCGGAGACCAGCAGCGCGGGGGTGGCCACCGGGCCCCATCCGCCGCCGCCGGTCGCGTCGACGAAGCCGGCGACCAGGCCCAGGGGGCCGAGGAAACGACCGCGGAGCCGTCCGCCGAGCCGGTCGGTGCGCAGCGGTCGGGCGAAGCGGATCAGGAGGTACGCGCCGAGCGTGAAGAGGATGCCGGCCATCCACGGTGCGGCGGCCTCGGTGGAGATCGAGCTGAGCACTGTGGCACCGGCGAAGGCGCCGACAGCGCCGGGGAGGGCGATGCGGCTCACCACCCGCCAGTCGACGTTGCCGAACCGCCAGTGCGCGACCCCGGCGGCGAGCGTGGTGCCGATCTCGGCCAGGTGCACCGAGGCCGAGGCGGCGGCCGGGGCGACTCCGGCGACCAGCAGCAGAGTGGACGATGTCAAGCCGTATGCCATGCCGAGCGAACCATCGATCAGTTGCGCGACGAGCCCGACCAGAGCGAGGACCAACAGCTTGCGCACGAGCGCCCCCAGACTTTTCGGCATCTCCTATCGACTTGGTCGACAATGCGGGATGGGGCAGCCGGGGTCAAGCCCCCGATCGGTGGATGGGACGCGACCGGGCGGCGCGCCGGGTCAGCTGCCCGTGGCGCAAGGGCCGGGAACCGAACGGCGGCAATCCAGGCGCGCAGGGCCGATGGCCAGGTGACGTGATGCCGGGAGGCGAGCCGGCGCTCAGATCCAGGCGCGTGGGTCGGCGGCCAGCTCGGTGACCCGCGCGGGCAGGGTGCCGGCGGCCACGTCGGCGACGCTGACCAGCTCCAGGATCTCCCGCTCGCTCGCCCGTAGCGCGATCCAGACCTCCTGGAGGGCGTGCGCCGGGCCGTGGTAGCCGAGCTGCTCGGGGCGTTGCCCGCGTACGTGGGCGAGGGGCCCGTCGATCACCCGGATGACCTCGGCGAGGGAGATCTCCTCGGCGGGGCGGGCCAGCCAGTAGCCGCCCTCCGGGCCACGCTGGGCGTGCACGATGCCGCCCCGGCGCAGCTGGAGAAGGATGCTCTCCAGGAACTTCGGCGGGATCTCCTGCGCGCGGGCGATCTGGTCGGCCGTCACCGGCCGGCCGCGCCCGGGACCGCTGGCCGTCGCGGCAAGCTCGGCGGCCGCGCGGAGGGCATAGTCGACCCGAGCGGAGAGGCGCATGTCGGCAAGGTTAGTCCCTGGTCAACCGGGCGGGCGGGCGACCCTCGGCCGATCGGCCCCGCATCGATGGGAAGTAGCGCCGCCGCCGCCGCCCGGGACCGATGAACGGCCGCCGGTAGGGGCCGGTGAAGTACGTCATGATCCACCGCACGATGGCGGACGAAATGCCGGTCCGGAGCGTCCCTATGCTGGGCGTGAGTACGAATGTCTGGCCGTTTACTCGGCCGCCAGCAACATATTGATAAACACCCGGGTGTGCTCGGGGGGAAGGCATCACGATGACCGATATCGCCACACGCACCTGGGACGGCATGACCATCCCGGTGGCCGGCTCCTATCTTCTCGATCAGGCGCACAAGCGGATCGGTTTCCTGTCCCGGCACATGATGGTGAGCCCGGTGCGCGGCGAGTTCGCCGAGGCCAGAGCGGAGATCTTCGTGGCAGAGGACCCGCTGCTGTCCTCGGTGACGGCCACCATCATGTCGGCCAGCATCACCACCGGAAGTGTCGACCGGGACACGCATCTGAAGAGTGCCGACTTCCTCGACGTGGAGCGTTTTCCCACCCTCGAATATCGAAGCACCGGCATTAAGTGGCAGGGCAACGAGGACCCCATCTTCCAGTGGGCGCGCCTGCGTAACCATCGGTTGGGCGGACGAGGCCGAAGTCACATTGTTCCGCCGCAGTCCGACGGTATTCCCGGACGATTCGTCCTCACCGGTGAGTTGACAGTGAAGGGGATCACCCGGGCCGTCGACCTGGAGGTGAATTTTGGTGGTGCTCGTCAGGATCCGTACGGGCAGAACATCTTCGGATTCAGCGCGACGGCCGAGATGAACCGTGAGGACTACGGCCTGCTCTGGAATGTCGCCTTGGAGAGCGGCGGGGTGCTGGTCGGCAAGACGGTGCAGATCGAGATCGCCGGCGAAGCCATCCACCAGGCCTGAACCACGTCATCCCCGCCAGCTGCCTGGCGGGGACGAGCGACACCTGGCTGGCGGGGACGAGCGACGACTCATCAGCGGCGTTGAGCCGGAGCGTCAGGCGCCGACGCGGCGCAACAGACCCTCCTGGACGGCGCTGGCGATCTGCCGGCCGTCAGTGGTGAACATCCGGCCGGTGGCCAGCCCACGCGCGCCGGACGCCGAAGGGCTCAGACAGTCGTAGAGGAACCACTCGTCGGCCCGGAACGGCCGGTGGAACCACAGCGCGTGGTCCAGGCTCGCGCCGACCAACCCGCCCGGCCCCCACACCTCGCCGTGCGCGGAGAGCACCGAGTCCAGCAGGGTGAGGTCCGAGGCGTAGGTGAGCGCGCAGGCGTGCAGCAGAGGATCGTCGGGCAGTTTGCCGTCGATGCGCATCCAGACGCGCTGGTGCGGGTCGGCGGGCCGGTCGCCGGGGCGGACCCAGCCGGGCTCACCCACGTAGCGCACGTCGATCGGTCGCGGGATCTGGCCCCAGATGCCCAACCGCTCCGGGTAGCGGGAGAGCCGGTCGGTCATCGTCGGCACCTCCTGCGGAGGAGGTACGTCCAGCGGGGCCGGGGCCTGGTGGTCCAGCCCCTCCTCGGCCCGCTGGAACGACGCCGACATGAAGAAGATCGGCTTGCCGTGCTGGAGGGCGACCGCGCGGCGGACCGAGAAGGACCGGCCGTCGCGGATGTTCTCCACCTCGTACGCGATCGGTTCGACCGGGTCGCCGGGGCGGACGAAGTAGCCGTGCAGCGAGTGCACGAACCGCTCCGGGTCGACGGTGCGGCCGGCGGCGACCAGGGCCTGACCGGCGACCTGGCCGCCGTACACCCGTTGTGGGCCGACCGGGGGGCTCATCCCCCGGAAGGTCATCTCGCCGGTCGGGTCGAGGTCCAGCACCTCCAGCAGCTGGTCCACCGCCGCCTGGCCGACCGCGACCCGACCGTCGCTCACTGCAGGGCCCGCGCCGACGCGGCGTCGACCAGCGAACCGAGCTGGTGGACGCGCAGCGTGTTGGTCGAGCCGGGGGTGCCGGGCGGGCTACCCGCCACGATCACCACGTAGTCACCCGGGTTGGCCCGGTCGAGGCCGAGCAGCGCCTGGTCGACCTGGCGGAACATGTCGTCGGTGTGCTGCACGAACGGCATCAGGAAGGTCTCCACGCCCCAGGTGAGGGCGAGCTGGTCGCGCACCTCGGGGACCGGCGTGAAGGCCAGCAGCGGCAGGTCGCAGTGCAGGCGGGACAGCCGTCGCACGGTGTCGCCGGTCTGCGAGAAGGCGACGAGGGCCTTGGCGTTGATGGCCCGGGCGATCGACGAGGCGGCGACGGTGAGGGCGCCACCGTGGGTACGCGGGTCGTGCTGCAACCGCGGCACCCCGATGGAACCGGCCTCGGTGGTCGTCACGATCTTGGCCATGGTGCTGACGGTGAGCACCGGATACTTGCCGACGCTGGTCTCGCCGGAGAGCATCACCGCGTCCGCGCCGTCGAGCACCGCGTTGGCGACGTCGGAGGCCTCCGCCCGGGTGGGGCGGGAGTTCTCGATCATGGAGTCGAGCATCTGGGTGGCCACGATGACGGGCTTGGCGTTCTCCCGGCACAGCTGCACGGCGCGCTTCTGCACCAGCGGGACCTCGTCCAGCGGCATCTCGACACCGAGGTCACCTCGGGCGACCATGACGCCGTCGAAGGCCAGCACGATGGCCTCCAGGTGCTCCACCGCCTCCGGCTTCTCGACCTTGGCGAGCACCGGCCGGAAGACGCCCTCCTCGGCCATGATGTTGTGGACGAGCTTGATGTCCTCGGCGGAGCGGACGAAGGAGAGCGCGACCAGGTCGACGCCGAGACCCAGGGAGAAGCGCAGGTCCTCGGCGTCCTTGTCCGACATGGCGGGCACGCTGACCGCCACGTTGGGCAGCGACACGCCCTTGTTGTTGGAGACCGGGCCACCCTCGGTGACGAGGCAGCGGATGTCGTTGCCGGTGACATCGGTGACCTCGACGGCGACCCGGCCGTCGTCGATCAGCAGCCGGTCGCCGGGCTTCACCTCGTGGGGCAGCTTCGTGTAGGTGCAGGAGACCCGCTCCTTGGTGCCGATCACGTCGTCGCCGGTGATCACGACCGAGTCACCGGTGCGCCACTCGTGCGGGCCGTCGGCGAACCGACCGAGCCGGATCTTGGGGCCTTGCAGGTCGGCGAGGACGGCGACCGGCTTACCCGTTGCCTCCGACGCCTCCCGGACCAGTCGGTAGACCGCCTCGTGGTCGGCGTGACTGCCGTGGCTGAAGTTGAGCCTCGCCACGTTCATGCCGGCCTCGACAAGACCCCGGATGCGCTCCGGGGACGAGGTGGCGGGACCCAGAGTGCAGACGATCTTTACGCGGCGTGTCACGCCCATCAGGCTAGTCTCTCCTTCAGGTCGGACTCGGGGCCGACCCCTTGCAGGCAGCGGAACAGTTGTCCAACGACGCGCGGCGCGCGTCGGGCCGGCGGGCGGAACCACACCGGGAACGTTGTGGCGACGGGCATCAGCGACCGCGCGCCGGGAATCGTACGCCTCCGGTGGCGTGCGCTGTCGGGGTGCTCCCGACGGCGGCTCACTTCAGGTGCTCCGGGGGCGGCAGGCGGCGGCTCACTTCGGGTGCTCCGGGGGTGGCAGGGTGGGCACCGCGTGCAGCAGGTTGCGGGGGTCGTAGCGGCGCTTGGCCCGGCGCAGCCGCTCCCAGTTCGCGCCGTAGGCGAGCCGGACCCGGTCGGTCTCCTCCGGGGCGAGCAGGTTGGGGTACCCACCGGGCAGGGCCTGCGGGGCGAGCGCAGCCGAGGTCCGCTCGGCCCACTCGCGGTGCGGACCGGCCTGGTCGCCGGGCGCCCACACCGCGATGATCTCGGCCATCAGGTGATCGGTGCGCAGCCCGAACGCCGTGTCGGCGGGTCGGACCCGGGTGGCCGCGCCGTGGAAGTGGTGTACGGCCAGCGCGGAGAACGGCGAGGTGACCTGCCGGGCCGCGTCGACGAGCGTGTCCACCGTGTCGTCGGTGAGCGCTGGCAACCACCGGGTCCGCAGCAGGTAGTGGTTGCCGTCGACCATCCCACCGTCGAACATCCGCAGCGCGTCCGCGTACGGCATCGGGCCGATCTGGTCGACCAGCGGGGTGCCCAGCGCGCGCAGCCGGTCCATCCACGGCGCCCCGGCGTCCAGGTCGGGGCCGCTGTAGAACGGGCAGACGAAGATCATCGGCTCGCCGGCCGGGCCGGGCAGGAAGCCGGCCATCACTGTCAGCTCGTCCGGAGCCTCGGCGACCAGCGCGCCGTAGCCGCGCAGCACGGCCGGCGCCTCGGAGAGCGCGAACATGATCATGCCGGCCAGCACGCCGGGCAGCCGGTGCGCGCGGAAGCGCAGCTCGGTGACGATGCCGAGGTTCCCACCGCCGCCGCGCAACGCCCAGTACAGCTCGGCGTCATGCCGGGGGTCGGCGGTGACCCGGCGGCCGTCGGCGAGAACCACCTCCGCGCCGAGCAGGCTGTCCACTGCCAGACCGAACCGGCCGCACAGCGGGCCGTACCCGCCGGCGAGGGTGAGCCCGGCCATCCCCACGGCGCCGACCACGCCGGTGGGGACCACGAGGTCGTACGGGCGGGCGGCGGCGAGCACCTCGGCCGCCGTGGCGCCGCCGCCGATGGTCACCGTTGCCGCGTCCGGGTCGACCCGAACGGAGCGCAGCCCGGTCAGATCGAGCGCCAGAGCGCCGTCGCGCAGCGCCCGGCCGGCCCAGTCGTGCCCTCCGGAGCGGACCGAGAGGGGCAGGTGGCACCGGGTGGCGATGCGGACCGCCTCGGCCACCTCGTCGGAGCCCTGGCACGTGGCGACCAGCGCGGGCGTGCGCGTCACAGCGCCGTTCCAGAGCCGGGTGGTGGCGGCGTAACCGGGATCGCCCGGCTCGTGCAGCCGGTCGCCGAGCAGGGCACGCAGTCGGGCGGCGGCCGACGCGACATCGGGGGTGGCGGCGGAGATCATGGCGACTCCTCGACCGGGGCCGACCCACGACACCGGGTACGCCCCGGCGGCGGCCCGCGCTGGGCGCGACCGTAGCACCGGCAGGCGGGCGAGCGCCGTCACCATCACGACAGCCACCGATGGAGCCGCGGTTCAGCTTTCCGTCTTGACCAGCGGGAACTCCAGGGAACCGGCCGGACAGAGGAAGGTCAGCACCTCCACCCGGTAGAGCCCGGCCTGTACCGCCGGGTCGGCCTCCAGGACGCTGCGGACATCGTCGACGCTGCCGGTGCGGGCCAGCCCGAAGCCGATCGGCGGATCCGGCTCGCGCGCCGGCCCGTCCACTGAGCCGGCGACCAGGACGATGCCGCGTCGCTGCAACGCCTGCATGTGTTCGGCGT
Organism: Micromonospora sp. NBC_00330; assembly: GCF_036136635.1. Taxonomy (NCBI): domain Bacteria; kingdom Bacillati; phylum Actinomycetota; class Actinomycetes; order Micromonosporales; family Micromonosporaceae; genus Micromonospora; species Micromonospora sp. NBC_00330. The sequence continues at coordinate 594,925 of NZ_CP108012.1, read as the reverse complement.
GCTCGGCCTGCAACCGCTGCACGGTCTCCGCGGGCAGGGCCCGCCCGGCCGCGCCGGGATAGATCACGATGCACTCGTACGTGTCGAGCGCGAAGTTGACCTGCGGCACTGCCATGGGTGCTCCCTCCGCCGTCGCGCCGGAACGCACCGGCTCCGGCCAGCGTCGCACGGACACCCCGGTCGTACCGGGCGCTTCCCGGCAACTCGGTTCGGCGCGCTGACGGCGTGTCAGCGCCCACACTCGGCCGACCGGGGGCATGGCGGCGCGGTTCCGGGGGATGATCCATCGGTGGTGGGTGGGCTCTTCACGCCCGCGCTGTCCACGCCCGCCACGACGAGACGATTGGGGATCGGGCAATGGCGACAAATATCAGTGAGCAGCCCGCGAAGGCGTCCGGCACGTACCGGATCGGTGGCGATGTCACGGTCAACCGGCTCGGCTACGGGGCCATGCAGATCACCGGCCCGGGTGTCTGGGGTGACCCGAAGGACCCGGCCGAGGCGGTTCGCGTGCTGCGCCGCGCGGTCGAACTGGGCGTGACGTTCATCGACACGGCCGACTCGTACGGGCCGTTCGTGTCGGAGTTGCTGATCCGGGAGGCGCTGCACCCGTACGCCGACGACCTGGTGATCGCGACCAAGGCCGGGCTGACCCGCTCCGGCCCGGGCGACTGGCGTCCGGTGGGCCGCCCGGAGTACCTGCGCCAGCAGTGCGAACTGAGCCTGCGTCACCTCGGCCTGGACAGCATCCCGCTGTACCAGCTGCACCGGATCGACCCGAAGGTGCCGCTCGCCGACCAGCTCGGTGAGCTGGCCCTGCTGCGGGAGGAAGGCAAGATCCAGCACATCGGGCTGTCCGAGGTGAGCGTCGCGCAGATCGAGGAGTCCCGGGCGATCACCACGATCGCGTCGGTGCAGAACCTGTACAACCTCGCCAACCGCAGCGCCGAGGACGTGCTGGAGTTCTGCGAGCGCAACGACCTCGCGTTCATCCCGTGGTTCCCGATCGCCACCGGTGAGCTGGCCCGCCCGGGCGGCCCGCTGGACGCCATCTCCAACGCGCACGGCGCGTCGCCCGCGCAGCTCGCGCTGGCCTGGCTGCTGCGTCGCTCGCCGGTGATGCTGCCGATCCCCGGCACGTCCTCGGTGGCGCACCTGGAGGAGAACGTGGCCGCGGCCGACGTGCGGCTCACCGACGACGAGTTCGAGGCGCTCGCCAAGGCGAGCTGACCCACCGCTCCGGACGCCGTCGGTCAGCCGGCGGCGTCCGGGCCGGGCTCTCGGGGGCCGTCCGGACCGGGCTCTCGGGCGGCGCGTAGCGCCTCGGTCGCCTGGGCCAGCAGGCGAGCGGAGTCGGTCCGCCCGCTGACCTGCAACTCCACCTCGGTGTCGCCGGTCTGGATCCGGATGCTGGCCTCGGTGCGCTGCTGGTCCACCCAGGACTGCAACAGGTTGAACAGCCCTGGAAGCAGCCCCTGGGCCAGCACCGCGATGATCACCGCGTCGCTGAAGCCCGGCCGGCCACCGCCGCCGCCGGCCGGTCGGACTCCCGGCCGGTACTCGGGACGGCGGTGGATCCAGGTCAGCAGGTCGACCGACGGAGGCTGCCGCTGCCGGGGGTTGATGGTCAGCCGGACGGGCAGCCGGGCTGCGGTGTCGCTGTCGGTCACGGTCTGTCTCCCGGTCAGTCGGCGGCGGGTAGGAAGGTCACGTTGTCCCCGTCGGCGGTGGCGACGCCCGTGACGGTGAACGCATTGTCGTCCTTGAACGGTGAGGTGCCGCCGAAGTAGGTGGTCGTGCCACTGGCCTCCACCCTGCCCTGCGTCTCGGTCGGGGTGGAGACCTGGGCGCTGGCCGGGCCGGTGAGTTCGACGGCGAGCTTCGGGTACTCCAGGATCTTCCAGGTGATCTTCTGGGTGGAGCCGCCGTAGTAGCGGAACGGGCAGCCCGGCGGGGCGGCCACGGTCTGCTTGGCGCACTGGTCCAACCAGGCGCGTACCTGCGCCTCGACGGCCTCGGTCGCCGCCGGTTTGAGCACCGGCGCCAGTTGCAGGACGGCCGCGGTCTCCCCCGGGCCGACCAGCATGGTCGTGCTCGGCGTCTCGCTGAGCGCACTGGACGGGCCGGTCGCTGTGTAGCCGCCGGGCAACAGCACCAGCGGGGCGCCCTCGGTGGCCACCGGCAGCTCCACCCCGTTGAGCCGTACCCCGGGGTCGGCGATCGCGGCGTTGAGCGGGGTCGGCCCGCCGCTCAACCGCCAGCCGTGGAACAGCCCGGCGGTGGTCTCGTCCTCGCGACGCAGGGTGAGGGTGGTGGTCTCCCGCGCTTCACCCAGCCGGTACGCCACTGTGGCGGTGGCGCTGTCGCCGTCGCGCTCCAGCGAGCTGATCTCGACGTCGGTCGGTGGTTGGTAGCCCTTGCCGCGCAGCAGTTGAGAGAGCAGCTTGGTGTCGGTGTCGCTGCCCTGGTCGGTCAGGTAGCCGAGCGCGGCGTCGCTGTCCCGGTCGGCGAGCGCATCGAAGTAGCCGTCGATCGCCGCCTGGGGCCGGAAGAACGCCCACTGCACCACGCCGAGTCCGCTGGTGCCGAGGCAGGCGACCAGCGTGAGGGCACCGACCAGCAGCCAGGTGCGGCGGGTGCCGACCGGGCGGGCGGAGTTGAACAGCCCGTCGACGGTGACGGGCTGGCCCGCACCGGCGGGCGCACCGGCCAGCGACGCCCGCTCCAACGCGTCGAGCCGCAGCTCGTGCGGCGGGTGGGTGGCGCAGACCGCCTCGTCCCAGCCGCTGCGGCCGGTCTCGAAGGACAGCCGCCGTTCCAGGATGCGCCGCAACCCGTCGACGTGCCCGGTGAGCACGGCGCCGAGGTCGGCCCGGTACTCGGCCGCCCGCACGTCCCGGGCGTGCAGTGGCAGCACCACGTACCGCATGGTGAGCAGCACCGGCCAGAAGAACACGAAGACCACGAAGTTGGTGCCCGGGTGTGGGAACGTCCGCATCAGCCAGGTCGGCAGGGCGTGCGCGAGGGTCAGCGGCAGGCCGACACCACGGACGAAGGCGCTGGTGACCTCGTCCCCGGTGCGCCAGTGCACCAGCTCGTGGCTGAGCAGCGCGGCCACCTCGTCGTCCGGTTCGGTCAGCACGGCGGTGGTGACGACCACGTGTCGGGCGTACGTGCGGGCGTTGCTCAGGACCGGGTCGTCCTCCATGAGCAGCCGGGGCACGCTGGGCAGGCCGAGCCGTCGGGCGCAGTCGTCGAGGATGGGGCGCAGCCGTGCGTACTCGCGGCGGCTGGGCTGGCGCGCGCCCGAGACGACCAGCAGGCGGGGTTCGAGCAGCACCCGGTAGAGCGTGTAGAGGACCCCGATCAGCGCCGCCGCGACGACAGTGCCGATCAGGCCGGTGAGCAGCGCGAAGGGCTCGTCGGCGACGCCCATCCAGGGCAGGGCCAGCACGGCGAGGAAGCCGACCAGGAAGCCGATGGCGAAGCCGGCGACGCCGCCGAGCATCCCGCCGGAGCGGGTCAGGAACGCCTCGACCAGGGAGCCGATCAGCGGGGCGTCGCGCAGCACCTGGGGCACCTGGTCGTCGGCGCCGGTCCCGACGGCGAAGAGCCCGACGATGCCGAACGTGAGACCGCCCCAGAACGCCAGGAGCAGCGCGACCGGCAGGTAGAACCAGGTGGCGACGAACGCGCCGAGCACGCCGCGCCAGTCCCGCAGGATCCCGGCGCGCAGCCAGACCAGCGCGCTGGGGTAGCCCGGAGGGCGGTCGGCGAACCCACCGGTGGGTGGCGGGGTGTCGGCCGACGGCGGTTGGGCGGCCCGGACGTCGAGCTGCGGCACGGTCGGCGGGGTGTTCTCCGGCGGCACTGTGGGCGGCTCGGTCATGAGCGCTGCTCCTTCTCGGAGGATGGCGTCCACTGTCGGGAATGGACAGCCGGAGCAGGCTATCGAGGACATCTGATGTCTGCCACACCGTTTGGGGTGATCGTCGCGCACCCGACACTCACCGTCGCGGATCCGGTGCGGCGGCCCCCTCCGGGACCGCCGCACCGGAGCGGGTCAGAGCGCGAGGCAGTTGGGTCGCACCGGGCCGTCGACCAGGGCACCGCGCACGATGGTGTACGCCGTGCCGTCGAGCACCAGACCGAGGTGCCCCACCACCCGCAGCGGGCAGTACGCCTGGACCAGCACGTTCGTCGCCCCGTCGTTGACGGCGGCGTTTCCGGTCGGCCGGACCAACTCGTCCTGCACGGTGCGGATGGTGGTGTAGCGCACCGCGCCCGGAGTGTCGTCGCCGGCGTTGAGGTCGGCGAGGAACGCCGAGCCGATGGTCATCTGTTGGCAGGCCACGACGCCGGCGCAGCTGCCCAGACCCAGGAACGCCACGATGTTGGCGACGTACGTGCCGTACTGCGGTGTGCCCAGGCTGACGTAGCGACCGACGGTGGCGGTGCCGCCGAGCCGCTTGAGGTAGTACCGGCTGACCAGGCCCCCTTCGGAGTGGGCGACGACGTCCACGCTCGCCGCGCCGGTGCTGGCGCGTACCTGGTTGACGTAGCTGGCGAACGCGCGGGCCGAGGTGGGGATGTCACCGAGGCCCAGCCCGGGCAGCTGGTAGATGAAGGTGCGGTAGCCGTCGGCGCGTAGGCGGGCGGCGATCGGCTCGTACGCGACGGCGACGCCGCTGAGCCCGCCGACCACGATGACGGGGTTGGCCGCCGCGGCGGCGAAGGGCGTCGTGGGGGCGGCAGCGGTGGTCGGGGCGGGGGCGGCGGGGGCGGCGGTCGCCGTGGCGGTGGACGCGAGCAGTGCGGCGGTGGCGAGGGCCAGGACGAGGGCGGTCTTTCGGAGCAGCATCGCTGCACCTCCGGGGGGAGGCACCCGGCGAACCGGGCAGGTGGGTGGGGGTGTCCGGTCGACCGTGCGACGATCATGCCCGTAACAATTCAGAAACGTCAATGACTTGTTACGCGCCGGTAACCCGTTGTTCCGACGGAGGCGTAAACGGTCATACCGTCACGCTCCATATCGGACGCCATTCGTGACTGGCATGCTGTGGCCGTGGCTGTCGACGAACCCACCCAGCGCGAGCTGCGGGTGATGCCGTGGTGGCTGGTCCTGGTCGGCCTGCTGGTCGCCATCGCCCTGGGCTGGCTGGTGCTGGACCTGCTGCTCACCGAGGCCAACCGGGCCAGCCAACCGGACACCCGCGCCACACTGCGCATCGACGCGATCCGCACCGGCCTGACCGTCGTCGCCGGCACCGGCGGAGGCCTCGCGCTGCTGCTCGCCGCCCGCCGCCAGTGGATCGCCGAACGCGCGCAGCGGCACCAGGAGAGCGTCGCCGCACGCGACCAGATGCACCGGGACCGGGTGCAGGCGCACGCCGAGGCGGTGGCCGCGGCCGCGCAGCACCACCAGGACCGGCAGTCCGGGGCCGCCGAGCACGACGCGGCGGAGCGTCGACTGACCGAGCTCTACACCCGGGCGGTCGAGCTGCTCGGCAACGACAGTGCTGCGGTACGCCTCGGCGGCCTGCACGCGCTGGAGCGCCTCGGTCAGGACAACCCGGGGCAGCGCCCGACGATCGCGGCGGTGTTCTGCGCGTACCTGCGGATGCCGGCGCCCGACGGCGAGCCGCGCGAGATGGAGGTCCGGCGCAGCGCCCAGCGCGTGCTGACCCGGCACCTGCGCGCGGACGACGCGGCGCACTGGCCGGAGCTGAGGCTCGACCTGGCCGGCGCCGCGCTCGTCGACTTCGACGCCGCCGGCTGCACGCTCGTCGACGCGAACTTCACCGAGGCGGTGTTCACCGGTACGACCACCTTCGCGGGCGCGACGGCGCGGGGGCGTCTCCTGCTCGGGGCGGCGACAGTCGACGAGGTGGTCTTCGAAGGGCTCGCGGCCGACGGCGAGGTCATCCTCGACGACGTTCGCGTCGGCGCTGGGGCCAGCTTCGACGGCGCCGCGTTTCCCGGCGGCCTGTCCTGCCGGCGAGCCAACTTCACCGGCCCGGTCTCGTTCCGCCGGGTGACCTTCGGCCAGCCGACCAGCTTCGACGCCACTCGCTTCGAGGACGCCGCCACGTTCCGGGAGGCCGTCTTCGACGGCGCCCTGTCGATGGAGCACACCGAGTTCGGCCGGTCGGCCACCTTCCACTCGGTCCGTTTCACGAACATGGCGCTGTTCCGTTGGACGGTGTTCGGCGCGGAGGCGCTGTTCGACAAGGCCCGCTTCGTCGACGCGGCGAACTTCGGCCGGGCCCGGTTCCACAGCATGGTCAGCTTCCGCGACACACAGTTCAGCCGCCCACCGCAGGTCGAGCAGGCCCGGGCGGTGGCCGACAGTGGTCACCGCTGGCCGGCGGGCACGACAGTCGAACGGCTCGACGACGAGTGGCTGCTGCTGGTCGACCGCTGACCCGGACGGGGCGTCAGCGCGAAGCGGCCGGCGGGCGCAGGCCGTCCAGGGCCACGCCGAGGACCCGGTCACGCTGCTCGGGCGACGGGAACTGGGCCATCGTGAGACCACTGATCAGCCGCACCACGTCGTCGAAGCCGATGTCGTCACGGACCACACCGGCGGCCTGCGCGCGACGCATCAGCGGCTCACCGGCGGAGAAGATCTCCGCTCGGCAGCTGGTGAAGATCTCGGAGTCGTGCAGCAGTTGCTCGGCGAGCGCCCGCTTGGTGGCGACGTACGCGACGAAGCGGTGCAGCCAGGCGACGAGCGCGTCCCAGGGTGGCAGCTCGGCCAGACCCTCGGCGGAGTGGCACAGCGCCCGGACCTCCTCGACGTAGACGGCCTCGAACAGGTGCCGGCGGGTCGGAAAGTTGCGGTAGAGCGTGCCAATGCCCACGCCGGCCCGGCGGGCCACGTCCTCCAGGGAGGCGGCGGCGCCGTTCTCGGCGAACGCCTCGCGTGCCGCCGCGATCAGGGCGTCGTAGTTACGCCGCGCGTCGGCCCGCTTGGGCCGCTGGGCGAAGACCTCGGGCGCCTGCCCCGCGCTGGTCATGACGTGCGTCACCTCACTCTGCTTGCATCCGGAGGACGCCCTCCGCTAGCTTAGCGGAGGCACCCCTCCGGAATCCCGGAGGCCTGCCTCCGGTTACTTTACCTCGGGACCCGCCCGATCGCCGCCTGGCCACCCGATCGCCCGGACCCGACAGACCACCCCGTCACGGACGACGGGCGACAAGCCTTCATTCCCGTACGTAATCAGGGAGTTTTCTCTCGTGGCAGTGACCTCCCGACGCAGCTCGCGTCGGCTCACCTTCACCGTGCTCGCGGCCGGCGCCGGGTTCTTCGCGATGCTCCAGTCGCTGATCACCCCGGTGCTGCCGACCATCCAGCAGGACCTGCACACCTCCCAGAACACAGTGACCTGGGTCCTGACCGCCTACCTGCTCAGCGCGTCGATCTTCACGCCGATCCTCGGACGCGTCGGCGACATGGTCGGCAAGGAGCGGATGCTCGTCGTCTCGCTCGCCGCCCTCGCCCTCGGCTGCCTGCTGGCCGCCATCGCGCCGAACATCGGCATCCTCATCCTCGCCCGGGTCGTGCAGGGCATCGGCGGAGCGGTCTTCCCGCTGTCGTTCGGCATCATCCGCGACGAGTTCCCGGCCGCACGGGTCTCCACCGCGGTGGCCGCCATCTCGGCCATCGTCGCCGTCGGCGGCGGCCTGGGCATCGTGCTGGCCGGCCCGATCGTCAGCACGCTGGACTACCGCTGGCTGTTCTGGATCCCGATGGTCGTGGTCGGGCTGACCGCCGTGGCCGCGCACCTGTTCGTGCCCGAGTCACCGGTCCGTACCCCCGGTCGCATCGACTGGCGCGCCACACTGCTGCTCTCCGGCTGGCTTGTCGCGTTGCTGCTGCCGATCAGCCAGGGCGCCACCTGGGGCTGGACCTCCACCCGGGTGCTCGGTCTGCTGGCGCTGGCGGTGGTGCTGCTGGTCGGCTGGCTGGTCACCGAGCTGCGTTCCCGCAACCCACTGATCGACATGCGGATGATGCGCCTGCCCGGCGTCTGGACCACCAACCTGGTCGCCCTGCTCTACGGCGCGTCGATGTTCTCCATGTACGCGTTCCTCCCGCAGTTCCTGCAGACCCCGACCGCCGCCGGTTACGGCTTCGGGGCGAGCATCAGCCAGGCCGGTCTGCTCATGCTCCCGATGGTCAGCGCGATGTTCGTCGCCGGCGTCATCGCCGGGCGACTCCAGGCCGTCTTCAGCGCCAAGGCGCAGCTCGCCACCGGTGCCACCTTCAACGTGGCCGCCTCCGCGATGCTCGCCACCGCGCACGACACCCGCTGGGAGGTCGCCATCGCCGGTGGCCTGATCGGCCTCGGCATCGGCCTGGCCTTCGCGTCGATGGCCAACCTGATCGTCGCCAGCGTGCCCGCCAGCCAGACCGGCGTGGCGACCGGCATGAACGCCAACATCCGCACCATCGGCGGCGCGATCGGCGCGGCAGTGGTCAGCGGCGTGATCACCGCGAACCCGCAGGCCAACGGCCTGCCCCGGGAGGCCGGCTTCACGATGGGGTTTCTCGTCCTCACGGCGATCGCCCTGGCCGCCGCGCTCGCGGCCCTCGCCGTCCCGTCCGCCCGGCGGACGTCGGCCGGTCGCCGGCCGTCCGCCGCGACGATCGTCGAGTCGGAGCTAGCCGGCGAGTTCGCCACCATGCCAGCGACCCGCTGAGGGAACGTGTCGCAGCCCGGGCGGTTCGCCGCCCGGGCTGCTCCATGTCCAGGAGTACGCTGGCCGCTTCCCCCACCCACCGACAGTCGTCTTTCAGGATGCGCCCATGTCCGAGTTGCTGACCGCCGACCGCATCGACGAGATCGGCTCCCTGGGCCTCAAGAGCCCCGACCCGGCCGCGCTCGTCGCCGAACTGGTGGGCGCCGTCGACGAGGGGCGTGTCGCGGACCCCGCTGACACCGGGTACGCCCTGCTGGTCGCCGTGGACATCCTGAAGCAGGCCGGTGACCTGGCCGACGCGCTCGCCCTGGCCACCCGCGCCATCGCCGAGCAGCCGGACGACAACGCGTACGCCCGCGCGGTGCGCGGCGGTCTGCTGCTGCGCCTCGGGCGTACCGACGAGGGCATGGCCGAGCTGACCGCCCTGCGTCCGCTGCTGGAGACCGATCCCGCGGCCACGTACCTGGTCGACGAACTGGCCGAGTCCGACCGCAGCGACACGGCGCTGGAATGGCTCACCGGGGCACTGGACGCCATCCTGGAACGGTCCCGTACCCAGCAGCACGAATCCGAGGACGCCCAGGACGAGGCCGCCGCCATGATCTACGGCCTGGCCCAGCGGCGGCACGACCTGCGCGAACAGTTGGGCCTACCCCACGACGAGTACGACAACCTCGCCGACCGGCTGCGCGCCGCGAGCACCCACGCGCTCGACGCCCTCGACGACGGCCCGGCGACGCTGCTGTTCTGGCCGCAGGCGGAGTTCACCGCGCTGCTGCTGCGCTGGCCCACTCTGGTCGACAGCTACCCCGCCACCTGGGACGAGCACCGCGCCCAGATCGAACGCGCCCTCGTCGACGCTTCCGGGATGGGCGGCGCCGACCTGGGCGTGGTCGTCGGCAGTGTCGCCGACCTGGCGGCCTTCGCCGAACGCACCGGCAGCGACCCCACCAGCGAGGAAACCCTCGACGAGTACGCCGACAGCCTCGACGAGTCAGGCGTGACAGCCTGGCCGCCCGGCCGCAACGACACCTGCTGGTGCGGGTCCGGCGCCAAGTACAAGAAGTGCTGCCTGCCGCGCTCGCGCGCCTGACCCTCCCCCGCCGGCTCGGTCCCTGCGGCCCCGGGAGCCTGCGGCCCCGGGAGGCCATGTCCCTGGAGAGCCTGATGCCTGTGAGTCATCAAGATGATTCACAGGCATCACATTCGACCACAACCGCCGGCACCCTCTTGAGCGCCGGCCACCGCATAAGCCCCGCGTATGATCGACACCCCGTTCGACCGTCCGGGCTCGACGATGGAGGCGATGGCGTGACCACACACGAGCAGCACGAGACGGTCGAGGACAGCCCGGTCGGCTGGGTCGCCAGCCACATCCGGCGCTACGTGCAAACCGACGGCGCGGACGGGGGCACCTTCCACGGCGTACCCTCGCTGCTACTCACCACCCGCGGACGCCGATCGGGCACGCTGCGCCGCACGGCACTGATGTACGGGCGCGACGGCGACAACTATGTGCTGGTGGCGTCCAACGGCGGCGCGGCCACGCACCCCGCCTGGTACCTGAACCTGAGCGCCGACCCGGCGGTGGAGATCCAGGTCGGCGCGGAACGGATCGTCGGCCGGGCCCGGACCGCGACCGGCGAGGAGCGCGTCCGGCTGTGGCCGGTGATGACGAAGGTCTTCCCGACGTACGCCCGCTACGCGAAGGAGACCGACCGCGAGATCCCGGTCGTCGTCATCGAACACGATTGATGTCCCTCAGCGCCGGCGAGGACTAGGGTGACGGAAGGTAAGCACCCCACTCCGGCAAGGGGGACCGTCGTGCGCCGCATCATCACCACCATCGCACTGCTCGGGCTGTCACTATCCGTCATGCTGGCGCCGACGCCGGCCAGCGCGGCGAGCAGCGTCGACGTCACCTCCGCGACCCTCGTCGCACGAGGCGTCGCAGTCGACCTCACCCTTACCGTGACCTGCCAGGCCGGCATGTCCGGCGCGTCGGAGCTGGTCCTTCGGCAGCGGTCGGGCGACCACGTGGCGTACGGGACGGGCTGGGCGCCGCTGCGCTGCTCGGGCGAGCCCCAGGTCGTGACGGGGCGGGTGTTCGCAGAGGCCGGCGGCTACGCCTTCAATCGGGGCGTGGCCCTGGCTAGCGGCCACTTCGAACTGTGCGAGCAGGAGTACTGCGACTATCTGGACTTCAACAACACGGTCCGCGTCACCCGCTGAACAGCGGCCCAACCGTCGCCGGCTGCCGCGGGTGGTTGGTGGATTGCGCTGCCACCACCCGTGGTCAGTTTCCCAGCGCTCGAACCTTGGCGATCGTCTCCTGCACATGCTGCTTGGCCGGGTCGCCACCCTGGGACGCCTGCGCGAGCGCCTGACGGTACGAATCGATCATGCCGACCAGCGGACCGGCGGCCACGCCTTCCAGCGCACCGGCGACGAGTGCCCGCGCCTCGGCCGCGTCCTGTGCTGCCGCTGCGGTCTTGGCCTTCGCCTCGTCCAGCTTCTGCGACGCCGCCGCCAACCTCGCGATGATCTGTGCTGCGCTCACGCGCACCTCCCCGTGTTCGACCATCGCCTCCACCACCGCACCGGCAGAGACCACATGGGAGCGTACGAGATCCGCCCACCGAGCGCGACCGGTCGCTCGCTCCCCCGTCATTGTGTGGGCAGTGGTCGCCCCACACGAGCAGCTCCGACGGAGTTGCCGAGCCCGCGTGACAACCCAGATCTTGGACAGTTCCCGTCAGCTCGTAACGGAAACTGTCCAAGATCTCGAGCGACGCGGGACCGACAGGCGTCGGGGGCGGTGCGGAGTTCCCGCGTTGACCGACAGTGAGCGCAACGGGGCCGAAGATCGACACGAGATAGCTGAAGTCGGGGTATCCCGCTGGTGCGGAGACCCCGACTTCAATGAAACCGAGTGGATCAAGACCGCCGACGAGCCAGGACAGGCCGCCGACGAGCCAGGACAGGCGGGCCAGGCAGCGCCTTATGGCGACGGCGGGCCGTTCTGCGCCCGGGTGATCAGATCGTGCAACGGCTTGGTGCCGCTGCCGACCATCACACCGGTCACGACGGCGTCCACCCAGACTGCCACTCCGTTCCAGCCGGCGCCGGCGACCGCGTGCAGCACGTAGAACCCGCCGGCGCTGGACGCCACGGTGGCCAATCCGCTGGCGAGACCCCACGCGACGATGGTGCGGTTCGCCTTCGTACGCGCGACCTTGGCGGTGGCCACGGCGACCGCCTCGCGGTCGGCCTCGGTGGGGCCGCCGACCCGGCTGTTCACATCGGTCACCGTCCGGGACAACGCGGCCTCGGCGGCGCGTCCTGGCAGCCACCGCGAGAACGGCTCCAGGATCCGCTCGACCGCTGCGGCGAAGACCAGCAGGGTGAGGAAGACGCCAGTGGTGTCCTCGGGCTGGATCTTCGCCGCGGAGGCGCCGCTGCGCCAGAGCAGCCAACCGCCGGCCGCGCCGACGGCGATCAGCCCGAAACCCGCAACCACCGCGCCCGCGCCGGCCTGCTGCGACGCGGCGACGACCGACAGCCCTGACTCGGAGCGAGGCGTCGCCGTTCCTGCGGCAGGATCGGCGCTGACCGGCGAAACGGCAGGCCCGCCCCCCGCCGGCATCGGCTCAACCTGGGTGGACGTGTATCCCTGCAATTCCCTGACCAACCTTTCGACCTACCGCTTGCGAGACATCGAGGCATGACGGTCCAGACCCTCGGCAAGCGCACTGCGCACCGACTGCGCACGGGGCGCGAGACTACGGCACCGACATAAACACGGTGGACCGCCGGGAGGTGTGGCGCTCCGAGGGCGTGTGGATCACAGTGGAGCGGCCGACCGGCAGGCCGCGATGCCCGGCTCGGGGACCACGCCCGAGCGCGATGCCTCCTAGACTCGATGGGAGCCGGCTGAGGGAGTGACGTGGCTTGACGGTTCAGAAGACAGACACGACACCGGCCGGACGCGGTCGCCGGGCTCACGTCATTGGGCTCTCCGGCGGTGTCATCGGGCTTCTCGCGCTCCTGCTCGTCGTCTCCGTCGCTACCGGTGACGGGCAGAGCATCCTCAGCAGCCTCCAGTCATCGTCGTCGGCGCCGGGAGCGCCCAGTCCGACCCCGGAATCTCGGGCACCGTTCTACCGGGCCTGCATCGCCAAGACCAAGGGCCAGGATGCGGTGGCGTACTTCCAACGCGACATTCCCGTGGGCCGGTGGGGCGATCCGTTGCGGGGCACTGCCTCGACGACCAGTGAGCCTTACGTGCTGTGGCTCTTCGACGCTCAGTGTGAACCGCACCGGGCGATCGAGGTGCCGGCGCGAACCAGTCGCACGTTCAAGGCCCAGCTGGGTCAGGTCTGGTACTACGCCGAGGCGTCAGCGGGGCGGCCCGTCGACGGCTGCGCCTGCCGCGTCTTCAGCCCTTCGAACAGCGGCGCCGAGCAGAGGTTCAGCGACGCCGGCAGCATCACCTACCACCTGGACTAGTCGCTCGGCCCCGAGCCAACCAGCCGCACGGTCAGCGCAGGCCGCGGACCATCAGCAGGTACGCGCAGTAGGCCATCGGCACCACCAGGAAACAGATCAGGAACCCGAGCGGCAGGTATCGCGGCGGGGTGCCGGCGACCATGGCCGGTCGCCCCCAGCGGCCCAGCACCAGGTAGCCGCCGAAGAACGCCACCGCCGGCAACCCCGCGCAGATCCACGCGCCGAGGGTGAACCCGTCCACCAGACCGACCCCGGAGGCGAGCACCAGCATCAGCACGAGCACCCCGGCCGCCGCGCCGCACCCGGCGTAGACGGCGACCGCCCGCGCCAGCGGCGACCACGTCGGCAGCAGCGCCGGTCGCTGGGCCAGCAACTCCGCCTGCTGCCCGTGCCGGTCGGCCTCGTCGGCCATCCGCCGGGCCAACTCCAACTCCACCGCCGGGTCGGCCGCCGCAGCGCGCTGCACGGGCACCCCGCCGCCCGCCGGGCTCACCGCCGTCGGCAGCGCCAGCCGCGCCTCCCCCGCCGGCAGCTGGGGGTACGCCCCGACCCCCGTCCGCCCCGGCGCGCCGGCTGCGCCGGCGGGTTCCCCGTCCCCGGAGCTGGGCGCGGTGGGAGCGCCGGCAGCGAAGGGCGGGCCGGAGCTGGGCGCGGTGGGAGCGGTGGGCGCCCCGGCGCCGGACGGCGGGCCGGGCCAGGCGGCGGTCTCGCCCGGCGTCTCCGGGCCAGGGGCAGGGGCAGGGGCAGCGGGTGGTTGGTCGACGCCGATGGCTCGGCCGAGCTGGTCGAGGCGCTGGCCCTGGGCGGCCAGCCGCTGCTGGAGGTAGTCGACGGCGGCGTGCAGGTCGCGGCGGCGGGCGGACTCGGCGGCGGCGTGCTGTTCCCCGGCGCGGTGCTGGGCGGAGAGTTGCCGGGCCAGCGCCGCGTACTCCTCGAAGGACACTGTCACCGCTCCCCGTCGGGGTCGTGCCCGTCGCCGACGAACGGCACGATCAGCCGGGTGCGCTGGTCGTGCCGGTCGATCAGCAGCGCCCGGTCGGGGCGGGGCGTGTAGGTCAGGTCGTGCGTTCCGAGGTGCAGGGCCAGTTCGGCGCCGGGCACGTTGAGCGCGACGAGGCAGGCGACGTCGTCGCGGTTCTGGGTGCCGCCGAGGTCGTCGGCGAGTCGGCGCAGCCCCCGCCACCAGCCGAGCAGGTGCACCCCGTGGCCGGGGCCCTGCCGCAGGACGGTACGCAGGTCGTCCAGGCCGGAGCGGAACGTGGCGGGGTCGGTGGCCCCGAGGACGGGCGCGGCGGCGTCCATGCCGAACACCACAAGGTATTCGCGGCCGGTGGGCTCGGCGGCCAGCACGGCGATCCGGTCGCGCAGCCCTGCCGCGTCGAGGCGCTGCACCGGGTGCCCGGCGGCCCGCAGCAGCGTCTCGGTGTCGTCGGCGACCGGGTCGGCGGCGGTGACCAGGCAGGCCAGGTGGAAGCGGGCGTCGCCGGGGGTGTGCTGGCGGGCCAGGCTGAGCGTCGCGGCCCGCAGCACGTCCGCGCCGGTCGGTGCGGTGCCAACCACGGCGAGGTGCCGGCCGGGGGTGGTGTCCATCAGGAACAGTGCTGTGGTGCCGTGCACGTCGACGGTCCGGCCGACCAGGGCCATCGGGCGTCGACCACCGGGGCGCAACCCGGCGAACGTGCTGTCGTCCTCGATCCGTGCGGCTTCGTACCCCTTGAAGACCGCTGGGGCCCGCGAGCCTGGCGGGCGGGCCTGCCACAGGTCGTGGCGTAACGCGGCGAGGTCCGCCGCGGCGGCGTGCGCGTCGGGGAAGCGCAGCACGGTGTCGGCGCCGACCGCGCCGGCGGCGGTGTTGACCACGGCGGAGCCGACCGGCAGGGCCGCGGCGGCGTCGTTGAGCTGGTCGAGCACCCCACCACCGCCGGGCAGCGCCACCCGCAACGCGAACTGCCCGAAGATGGCCTCGGCCCGCCCGTAGAGGGCTTCGATGCCGGTCATGCTCTGGCTGGCGAGCACCAGGTGGATGCCGTACGAGCGGCCCTTGCGGGCCAACTCCTCCAGCAGGTCGACCGACTCGCGGGCCAGCGCGTCGTTGCCGGCGAGCAGCACGTGGAACTCGTCGACGACCGTCACGATGCGCGGCAGCGGATTGTCAGGGGGCAGGTCGGCGAGCTTGGTGACACCGTGCCGTTTGAGGGCGGTGGCCCGGCGCTGCGCCTCCCGGCGCAGCTCGCGCAGCACGGCGAGACCGTACTCGCGGTCGGACTCGATGCCGACGGCGCGGGCGTGCGGCAGCCAGGACGGGTCCCGGTCGGTGGGCACGAACTCGGTGAAGCTCACGCCCTCCTTGAAGTCGAGCAGGTAGAGCTGCAACTCGGCCGGCGAGTAGCGGGCGGCCAACCCGTAGAGGACGTCGAGGAGGAAGACGGTCTTGCCGGCGCCGGTGCGCCCGCCGACCAGCCAGTGCGGGGTGGCGTCGTCGAAGGCGAGCGTCAGCGCGGTGTCGAAGGCGGCGCCGCCGCCGGCCCGGCCGATCACCGTACGCAGGCCGTTGCCGGCGGACTCGGCCCAGCGCCGTTCGGGCAGCAGGTCGGTGAAGGGCAACGCGTCGGCGCGGCGGGTGGCGGTGCCGAGGTGCTCGGCGAGCGCGCGTACCGAGGCCGGCGGCGGGTCACCGTCGAGCAGGACGGGTGCGGCGAGCCCGCTGCCGTCGGCGCTGAACGGGGCGCCGGGTGGGTCGCCGACGTGCGCGTACCCCTGGTGGAGCCGCACCGCTGTGGTGCCGCCCAGCGGCGGCGCGGTCTCGCCGGGCAGCCGGGACGGGTGGCCGGCGAGCAGCACGCACACGGCGGCGGCCGGGCCGGCGTGGGTGAGCGCGGCGAGCCGGGCCAGCTCGCGGGGCGGCGGCGCGGCGGTGGCGACCACCACCAACAGGCGACGGGCGGCGGGCTGACCGTGCTGCGCGGCGCGGGCGTGCTGCTCGGCGGCGTCCAGCAGCGCTGCCACCTCGGCCTCACCGGTGGCCGGGGGGTCGAGCACCCCGGCGTCGAGCAGTGGTCGCAGCGGGCCGAAGGTGGCGCCGAGCGCGGCGGTGTCGATGCCGGCGACGCGGACCTGGCCGGGCGGCGCGGTGGCGACCAGCCGCAGCACCAGCGCCCGCAGCAGCCCGGCGACCTGCGGGTCCCGGGCGTCGGCGTCGAGGGCGAGGTGGTGGCCGCCGCCGAGCGGGACCAGCACCGGGAAGGAGCCGTCCGCTGTGGACGCCTCGCCGATCCGCACCGCGGCCGGCTCGTCGGTCAGCGGGGTGACGCCCGGGGCGGGGGTGGCCAGGGCGCCGCCGAGGCGGGCGAGGCGGGTCACCAGGTCGTCCCCGCCGGCCGGCGCGACGGCGGTCGGCGCCGCCCCCAGGGCGCTGCGGGCGGTGTCCAGATGGGCGCGAGCCGCCCGGTGGGAGTTGACCGCCTGCCCGTACGCCGACGCGAGCCTGCCCACCCTCTGCCCCCAACGCCACGTCCGCCTGGTCCCAGGAACCCTAACGGACACCGACGGCACCCGGACAGTCCTGCGAGGACGTGTCACGCCGGACCGGTCAGGCGGGGCCGCACGCCGCCGGGCCGGACGCGTCGGCCGCCCCGCAGCGGAACACCTCCACCGGCGCTCTCGCCACGTCGGGCACCTGCTCCACCCGCATCAGGGCCAGTCGCTTGTCGACCGGCTCGCCCGAGTCGGGCGTGAACCGGATCAGCCCGGCCACCCCCGGGTAGCCCTGCCCGGCGTTCTGCCGGAGCACCTCCGCGTGCACGCCCACCGGGTTGACCGAATCCGGTTCCCAGCGTTGCCGGGGATCGCCGTGGTGCAGCCGGGCGGCGAGGCTCTCCACCGCCCGGACCAGCATCATCGACGCGTCGTAGGCGAGACTGACCCGCTCGCCGACCTGCTCCTCCTCGGCACCCGGCCGGCAGCGCGGCGGGTCGAGCAGGTCGTCGGCCTGGATCCAGGACAGGAAGCTGGCCCGGGCGTCGTCGCGCCGGTCCTGGGCGGCCCGCAGCGCCGCGCAGGTGGCCAGGGCCGCCTTGGAGACGTACGTGACGGGCAGGTTGCCGGGCGCGGCGGCGCGCAGCCCGGGGTTGGCCATGTACCGGTTGGCCGAGTCGTCGGCGACGAGGTGTCGGGGCGGGTTGCCGCCGCACTCGCGCAGCGCCCGCAGGAAACCGTCGAACTCCGACCATCGGCCCGCGTAGAAGAGCAGCCCGGCGTAGCCGCACTCGTCGGTCAGCCGCTGCCCGGTGCGCCACTCGTCGAGGCGGGTGATCCGGGGGCCGAACTGTTGTCGGAGCCCGTCGACGAGGGTGCCCACGTAGAGGTCCTCGGTGAGCGAACTGCCCTCCAGTGTGGTGTAGAAGACGTGCGCCTCGTTGACCTTCAGCACCTGCCTGGCGTACGCGTCGACCAGCTTCACCTGGTCCTTGTTCGGTGCGGAGATCTGGAGGTAGAGGCGGGAGTTGGCGTCCATCTTGTCGGCGGAGAGGGTGGGCGCCAGCACCGGCAACCCGACCTGGTTCAGTTCGCGCAGCGCGCGGGCGGTGCTGGTGCGGCTCTCCACCAGCCCCACCACCCCGAGCACCGTGGGGTCGTCCCGGGCCAGCTCGGCCAGCATCGCCACGGCCCGGTCGGCGTAGATCATCTGGCGGCCACCGTTGGCCACCACGATCCGCAGCAGCGCAGCGCCGCCGGCGCCGGCCGACTCCTTCAGCAACGCGTACTGGGCGGTGGCCATCCCTTCGAGCTCCTCGCGCTCGGAGACGTACGACTCCTCGTCCGCGCGGGTCAGGTTGCCGGTGAGGGTGCCGAGGTAGACCAGGGTGAGGAAGGGCCGTCGTCGGTCGCTGCGCTGCCAGACCTCCTCGGCGGCGCGGTTCTGCGCGAAGATGCGCTCCTGAACGGTGCGCAGCCGGTCCTGGCCGGGGTCGTTGTTGAACACCTGGGCGGCGCTGTCGCTGTAGCCGACACACTCGCCTTTGCCGACCACCTCGACCGAGACCTGGCCGGTGAGCGAGGGGTGACAGCCCGGCCCCCACCGGCTGGCCACCCACAGGCCGAGCACCGCCACCAGCACCAGGCAGAGCGCCGTCGGCAGGAAGCGCCGCGACCACCACGGCGGGTCGGGCGCGGAGAAGGGGCGCACCCCGGCACGGGAGGGCGGGCTGGTGTCGGTGTCGTCGGGGCGCAGCGCCACGAGCCAGGCGGCCGGGCGGCGCAGGCGGCGCATCTCCGGCAGCGCCTCGACCCACTCGTCGAACGCCTCGTCGGCCTCGGTCAACGGGTGCGGCTCGGGCAGTTCCGGCGGCGGCTGCCCACCGGACGCGATGACGAGCAGCGGGTCGTTGCGGCCGGTCTCGGTGCGGACGTCGCCGATCAGGCGGACCAGTTCGCCGCCGACGTTGCCCGGAGCGACGTGGTCGACCAGCAGCGCCGGGTACGCGGTGCGCCGCCAGTCCGACGGGCGCCACGGCCGGCGCCGGTACGCCTGCCGCAGGTCCTCCAGGAACGCGTGCAGCAGCAGCTTGTTGACCTGGTCGGGTTGCTCCCCGTCGCGCCAGCCCGCGGTGAGGCGCTCGGCGAAGCCGAGGAAGGTGACCGACTGCCGGGGCGCCAGATACTGCTGGCGCATGAACCAGTTGTAGTGCCGCCCGAGCGCCGGCACCCGACCGGAGACGGCGGCCCGGAAGACCACCCCCGGCACGGCGCGACGGACCAGCCAGAGCAGCACCTGCGAGACGATGCTGACCGCGTCGCCGCCGGAGGGCAACGCCTCCGGCGTGCGCGGGCCCCTGCGGTCGCGCAGCCGGCGGACCAGGGCCGCGCGGCTGTCGTCGGCGTCGATGCCCAGGTTGAGGCTCTGCTGCATCAGCCAGTCGGCGAGCGGATAGTGCCGGAAGCGCAGTCGGGCGGCGCCGAAGGCCTCCAGGGAGAGCTGCCGGTGCAGCTCGCGCAGCAGCGCCGGCACGTCCCCGGCGCCGGGCGGCGCGTCGGCGTCCAGCACGGCGTGCGGAACCCGCCGCCGGGGCCCCTGGCCGAGGAAGCGGCGCAGCGGCACCATCAGATCCGCGGTGTCGGAGCGGACCAGCCACAGCAGCGGCAGCCGACGGTCGCCGCGGCGGGGTCGCCGCAGCAGCCGGGCGAGCAGCGCGAACAACTCCAACCCACCGGCCGGCAGCCGCTCCCGGCCCGCTGTCGACTGCCGTTGGCCGATGAACTCCCGATTGGGTAACTCCGAGCGCCGCACGTGTCACCTCCGATCAACACAGTGTGACCTTGCGGTGCAAGGCACGCCAGAGGGCGACGACCAACGATGGGTGTGGCGGGCGGCGACGTTCACAGTTGTCGATTAGGTTGGCCTGGCGAACACCCGATGGAGGGAGTCCACCCCGTGCGACGAGTCCTCACGGCGGCCACCACCGCCCTGACCCTCACCACCGCCGGCACCATGCTCGCCGGCACCCCCGGCCAGGCCGCCCCGAGCGGCTGGGGCCGTCCGGTCGTCTCCGCAGCGCCGCAACCCGGCGCGCCCGGACTCGGCGACAGCTACTTCCCCGACTACGGCAACGGCGGCTACGACGTCGAGCACTACGACGTCCGGCTGCGCTACGAACCGGCCACCGACCTGCTCACCGGCACCACCACCATCCTCGCCACCGCCACGCAGGACCTCTCGACGTTCAATCTGGACTTCCTGCTCGACGTCGAGTCGGTCCGGGTCAACGGCTGGGCGGCGAGCACCAGCACCGCTGGGGCGCACGAGTTGGTGGTCACCCCGGCCCGCACGGTGACCCGGGGCCAGCAGCTCACCATCGTCGTGCGCTACTCCGGCGTCCCGTCGGAGGCCCTGGTCAACGGCTACACCGGTTGGACGCGTACCGACGACGGCGCCCTCGCCGTCAACGAGCCCGAGTCGGCGTGGTGGTGGTTCCCGAGCAACGACCACCCGCTGGACAAGGCCACCTACGACATCTCGGTGTCGGTGCCCACCGGCGTCGAGGTGATCAGCAACGGCGTGCAGCCGAGGCCGCCGCTGGCCGAGGCCGGCAACCGCACCCGGTGGATCTGGCGGACCACCTCCCCCACCGCCAGCTACCTGGCCTTCATGGCCATCGGCCAGTACGACATCGTTACCGACACCGCCCCGAGCGGGCAGCCGGTGATCAACGCGTACAGCACCTCGCTGGGTGCCCTCGGGCCGGCCGCGCGGGCCAGCATCGAGCGGACCGCCGAGATCGTCGACTGGGAGAGCGGGATCTTCGGCCCGTACCCGTTCGAGGCGCAGGGCGGCGTGGCCGGGCCGATCGACGGCATCGGCTTCGCGCTGGAGACGCAGACCCGCCCGGTGTACGGGCCGGGCTTCTGGCGACGCGGCGCCAACACCTACGTGGTGACGCACGAGCTGGCCCACCAGTGGTTCGGCGACTCGGTCTCGGTGGCCGACTGGCGCAACATCTGGCTCAACGAGGGCTTCGCCTCGTACGCCGAGTGGCTCTGGTCGGAGGAGCAGGGCGAGGGCACCGCCCAGGAGGTCTTCGACTTCACCTACGCGAGTTACCCCGCCGACGACGGTTTCTGGCAGGTGCTGCCCGGCGACCCGGGTGCCGCTCGGGTCTTCGACAACGCCGTCTACGACAGGGGCGCGATGACCCTGCACCAGCTGCGGCTGGCCGTCGGCGACGACGCGTTCTTCGAGATCCTGCCGACCTGGACCGCCGAGCGCCGGTACGGCAACGGCACCATCGAGCAGTTCCAGGCCCTGGCGGAGCGGATCTCCGGACTGGACCTGGACGACCTGTTCACCACCTGGCTGTTCACCGCCGGCCGGCCCGAGGTGGCCAGCGCCGCCCGTAAGGCCGCCCCGCCGACGGAGCCCAAGTCCTGGGCGAAGATCCGGGAGTCGCACCACCTGATGTCGCACTAGGAGTCTCGACCGGCTGAAGATCCGCGCAACTTCAGGGATGTAGGTGCCTCCGCAGCACCCGAGGCACCACTTTCCCTGTTGTTGCGCGGATCTTTGGCTGAGAACTCAGGAAGGCGCCGTGCTCGCCTCGACGGCGCGGATGTGCCGGTACGCGAACCAGAGCGGCGGGAACGCCCCGACCGCGAAGGACAGGTCGACGACGGTCCAGAACCAGGGAATGTCGCGGATCGGGCCGCAGATCAGCGCCAGCGGAACGATGCCGGCGCAGGCGATCATGCCGACCTGCACCACCCAGACGTTGCGCACCGGGTCGCGCAGCGGCCCCCAGAAGGCCACCGCCAGCACCAGGTGAGCGAAGGCCAGCCAGTCGGTGCCGTAGAGCAGGAACGGGTAGTCCTCTCCGGCCGTCACGAGCCCGGTGTGCACCCGCTCGATCCAGGTGACCAGCGCGGGCAGTTGGCCGGCGAGCGGATCCAGTACGCGCAGCAGCCAGCGCACCTCGATCTCCAGCGGAAAGGCGGTGACACCACTCAGGAAGAGCCCGATCAGCACGATCCACAGCCATCGGCGGGTTCGCCGTAGCCGCTCCTCAACGTCCATGATCGCAGCGTAACGATGATCTTCAGGTTGCCCTGTCCCGGAAACGGGCCGCCGAGGGTGACAGCTGTCTCAGCGGTTGGCCACCGGCCCGGCGGTGGCCAACTCCCGGAGCCGGACCCCGCCCCACCGCACCGCACCGGCTTCGGCGGGCGCGATGACGCAGACCGCGCCGGTGGGCCGGACGATGCGGGCGGCCCGGAACGCCGCTCGTCGTACCGGATGGCGGGGCCGCGGAACGACGAGCGCGAGGGTCGCCGCCCGGCCGTGCTGCCGGTCCAGGGCGACGCCCGCCGCCGTCGTGGCGATCGCCGCTGCGGCTCCGGCGAGGACGAGCGTCTGCCGGGGCCCTACGTGTTCGGCGAGCCAGCCGAGCAGCGGGGCGCCGACCGCGGCGGAGACGGAGCCGGTGACCGCCAGGGCGGCGAGCACCCGGCCCCGCATCGCGCCGTCGGTGTCGAGTTGGGCGCGGGTGCCGACGGTGGTGTCGATGACCACCGCGGCGGCGGCGATCGGCAGGATCACCGCTGCGAAGCTCCAGGTGCCCGGTGCGAGGCCGGCGACGATCTGCAACCCGCTGGCGAACAGGCCCGCGACGACGAGCGTCCGGTAGCCCAGGGAACGCCGTCGGGCCGCGACGAGCGCGCCCACCACCGTCCCGACCGCGAACACCGTCGACAGCAGGCCGTACCCCGAGGCGCCGGCGTCCAGCGGCCCGTCGCTCATCGCGGCCATCGTCACCTGGTAGTTGCGGCCCAGGCTGCCGAGCACGAACGACAGGGCGAGCGCGAGGAGCAGCACCGGCTGCCCGCGCAGGTAGGCGAACCCGGCGCGGACACCACCTCGGGCCCGACCGGCGTCCGGGACCGGAAGGCCGGGCACGGCTCCCAGGCGTACGGCGAACAGCGCCACCACCACGGCGGCGAAGCTGGCCGCGTTGATGCCGAACAGCAGGGCGGGTCCGACGGCGGCCACCACCACGGCGCCGAGGCTCATGCCGAGGATGCGGCCGGCGGAGTTGGTGAGCGAGCCGAGCGCCAGGGCGTTGCCCAGCGTCTCCCGGTCGACGAGGCTGGCGGCCCAGCGCCCCATCACCGGCCCTTCGATCGCCGAGACGGCACCGGTGGCCAGCGAGATGGCGAAGATCAGCGGCAGGCCGCCGACCCCGGTCAGGGCGACCGCCGCCAGTCCGGCGGCGAGCACCGCGTGGGCACCCTGGGCGGCGATCAGCAACGGACGGGCGGGCAGCCGGTCGGCCAACACGCCACCCCAGACGCTGAGCAGCAGCGTGGGCGCCGCCTGGAGCAGCACGGCGAAGCCCATGGACGTCGCCGAGCCGGTTTCCTTCAGGACGTACCAGTTGACCCCGAGGACCTGCATCCAGGTGCCGATGACGGAGACGAAGCCGGCGAGCGCCCAGATCCGGTAGTTGCGGTGGCGCAACGCGGCGAAGGTGGCACCTCTGGCCACGACGAACCTCCAGCGATCGGCAGCATGATCATTCACACCGATCGCGGCGCGGTTCGGCAGCCGGCAAGTCTTGCCGGGCTAAACCTATTTGCCCACATTTGTGAGCTGCTTCACCAGCGGGAATGTCCGGTCGGTACGGCGGCGGACGTGCCGCACCGACCGGACGCCCGCACCTCAACGAGCGGCGAGAGCCTGCGTGGCCGGGCCCACCGGGGCCGGCAGCGCACCGGCACCGCCCAGATAGCCGTGGATGGCGGCGGCGACCGCCCGCCCCTCGGCGATGGCCCAGACGATCAACGAGGCGCCCCGGTGCATGTCACCGGCCACGAACACCCCGTCGGCGTCGGTCTGCCAGTCGTCGCCGGCGTCGATGGCGCCCCGAGGGTTGCGGGCCACGCCGAACTGCGCCAGCAGCGGCTGCTGCTCGGTGCCCTCGAAACCGATCGCCAGCAGCACCAGATCGGCAGGCAACTCCCGCTCGGAGCCCGGCACCACTGTGACGACCCGCCGGCCGTCGCGCTTCTCCACCGTCACCTCGGCGATCCGCACCGCCCGCACCTGACCGGTGCCGTCGTCAACGAACTCCTGCACCGCCACGGCGAAGACCCGCTCGCCACCCTCCTCGTGCGCCGGGTAGCTGCGCAGCACCCACGGCCAGGTCGGCCACGGGTCCCGTGCCTCGTCGCGCTCCTGCGGCGGCTGCGGGTACAGGTCGAGCTGGTGCACGCCCGCGGCGCCCTGGCGGTGCGCGACACCGAGACAGTCGGCCGCCGTGTCACCGCCACCGATGATCACCACGTGCTTGCCGGCCGCGTCGATCGGCGTGCCGTCCGGCAACACCGCCCGCGCCAGCCGACGCTCGGCGGTGGCCACCACGCCGGCCTGGTCGGTGGCCGCCGTGGCGACCGCGCGATTCGCCGCGACCAGGTGCGCCATCGCCTGGTGTACGCCCCGAAGCGCCCGCCCCGGGGTCTCCGGCGTGTCCCGGCCCTGCAACGCCCCACAGGCCAGCAGCACCGCGTCGTGCTCGGCGCGCAACTGCTCGGCGGTCACGTCCACCCCGACGTTCACGCCGGTGCGGAAGCGCACCCCCTCGGCGGCGAGCTGGGCCAGTCGGGCGTCGATGTGCCGCTTCTCCAACTTGAAGTCGGGGATGCCGTACCGGAGCAGGCCACCGATCGCGTCGTCGCGTTCGTACACCGTCACCGCGTGGCCGGCGCGGGCCAACTGCTGGGCGGCGGCGAGGCCGGCGGGCCCGGAACCGACGACGGCGACCGACCGGCCCGACGGCGCCGGCACCGGACGAGGGGTGAACCCGCGCGCCGCGGCGGCGTCGGCGATCTCCACCTCGACCTGCTTGATGGTCACCGGTTGACCGCCGGAGATGCCGAGCACGCAGGCCGCCTCGCAGGGCGCCGGGCAGAGCCGGCCGGTGAACTCCGGGAAGTTGTTCGTGGCGTGCAGCGACTCCACAGCGGCGTCCCAGTTGCCGGTACGCACCAGGTCGTTCCAGTCCGGGATGCGATTGCCCAGCGGGCAGCCGTCGTGGCAGAACGGGATGCCGCAGTCCATGCAGCGGGTGGCCTGCTCACGGACCAACTCCTCACCGGCCGGCGGGTACACCTCCCGCCAGTCGCTGATCCGCACCGGCACCGGGCGGCGTGCCGGCAACCGCCGGTCGTAGCGCAGGAAACCGTTCGGGTCAGGCACGTGCCACCTCCTGGGCAGCCACCCGCGGGGCGGGCGGCACCGGCATCGCCGGCACAGCGGGCGCGGTCAGCTCTTTCATGACCGCGTCGTCGACGTCGCGGCCGGCTGCTTCGGCGGCCCGCATGATCTCCAGCACCCGGCGGTAGTCGCGGGGTACCACGGCGGTGAACTCGGCCACCGCCTCCGGCCACCGCTTGAGCAGCTCCTCGGCGACCGCCGACCCGGTCTCGGCCACGTGCCGTTGGATCAGCTCGTGCAGCAGCGACTGCTCCTGCTCGCCCAGCGGCAACAGGTCGACCAGCTCCGCGTTGACCCGGGCCCGATCCAGATGGTGCACGAACGCCGTGCCGCCGGACATGCCCGCCGCGAAGTTCCGGCCGGTCGCGCCCAGCACCACCACGGTGCCGCCGGTCATGTACTCGCAGCCATGGTCGCCGACGCCCTCGACCACGGCGATCGCGCCGGAGTTGCGCACCGCGAACCGCTCCCCCACCCGGCCACGCAGGAAGACCTCGCCCGCCGTGGCCCCGTACAGGATGGTGTTCCCGGCGATGATCTGATCCTCGGCCCGCTGCCCCGGCTCGGCGTCCGGGTCGAGGAACGGCGCGGCGGCATCCGGACGGACGATGAGCCGACCCCCGGAGAGGCCCTTGCCCACGTAGTCGTTGGCGTCGCCGTGCAGGCGCAGGGTCACCCCGCGCGGCAGGAACGCGCCGAACGACTGCCCAGCCGTGCCGTGCAGCACGAACTCGATGGTGTCCTCGGGAAGGCCGGCGCCGCCGAAGCGACGGGTCACCTCACCCCCGAGCATCGCGCCGACGCTGCGGTGCTCGTTGCGTACCGCCACCTCGACCCGCACCGGCGCCCCGTCCGTCAGAGCCGGACGGGCCAGCGCGATCAGCTCGTTGTCGAGCGCGTGCTCCAGGCCGTGATCCTGCGCGCGGACCCCGCGTCGGGCCGCACCGGCGGGCAACTCCGGCAGGTGCAGGACGGGCGCCAGGTCCAACCCGTGCGCCTTCCAGTGCGTCAGCGCCGGGGCCACGTCGAGCACCTCGGACTGCCCGATGGCCTCCTCGATCGACCGGAAACCCAGCTCGGCCAGGTACCCCCGGACCTCCTCGGCGAGGAAGAGGAAGAAGTTCTCCACGAACTCCGGCTTGCCGGTGAAGCGCTCCCGCAGCACCGGATTCTGGGTGGCGATGCCGACCGGGCAGGTGTCCAGGTGGCAGACCCGCATCATCACGCAACCCTCGACGATCAGCGGCGCGGTCGCGAAGCCGAACTCCTCCGCGCCGAGCAGCGCCGCGATCAGCACGTCCCGGCCGGTCTTGAGCTGGCCGTCGACCTGCACCGTGACCCGGTCGCGCAGCTTGTTGAGCAACAACGTCTGCTGCGCCTCGGCCAACCCCAGCTCCCACGGGGTGCCGGCGTGCTTGAGCGAGTTCATCGGGGAGGCGCCCGTGCCGCCGTCGTGGCCGGAGATCAGGATGACGTCCGCCTTGAGCTTCGCCACCCCAGCGGCGACGGTGCCGACCCCGACCTCGCTGACCAGCTTGACGTGCACCCGGGCCGCCGGGTTGACGCACTTCAGATCGTGCACCAACTGGGCGAGGTCCTCGATGGAGTAGATGTCGTGGTGCGGCGGCGGGGAGATCAGACCCACGCCGGGGGTGGCGTGCCGGGTCCGGGCGATCCACGGCCACACCTTGTTGCCGGGCAGCTGACCGCCCTCGCCCGGCTTGGCGCCCTGGGCCATCTTGATCTGGAGGTCGTCGGCGTTGACCAGGTATTCGCTGGTCACACCGAAACGGCCGCTGGCGATCTGCTTGACCGCCGAACGCCGGGCCGGGTCGTGCAGCCGCTCGACGTCCTCGCCGCCCTCACCGGTGTTGGACTTGCCGCCGAGCCGGTTCATGGCGATGGCGAGCGTCTCGTGCGCCTCCGCCGAGATCGACCCGTACGACATGGCGCCGGTGGCGAACCGCTTGACGATCTCGGTGGCCGGCTCGACCTCCTCGATCGGTACCGCCGGACGGACGTCGGTGCGCAGGATGAACAACCCGCGCAGCGAGCCGGCCTGCGCGGCGAGCGCGTCGACCTTGGCGGTGTACTGCCGGAAGACGTCGTACTGCCGGCTGCGGGTGGCGTGTTGCAGCAGGAAGACCGTCTCCGGGTTGAACAGGTGCAGCTCACCCTCGCGGCGCCACTGGTACTCGCCACCGACCTCCAACCGGTCGGAGGTGGCGGTGCCGGGCGGCGGCCAGGCCAGCGCGTGCCGGGCGGCCACCTCGGTGTGCACGCCCGCGAGACCCACCCCGCCGATGCGGCTCGGGGTGCCCCGGAAGTAGCGCTCGACCAGCCGGGTGTCCAGGCCGACCGCCTCGAAGACCTGCGCACCGCAGTACGAGGAGACCGTCGAGATGCCCATCTTGGACATGATCTTCAGGACGCCCTTGCCGAGCGCCTTCGCGTAGTTGCGCACCGCGGCGGCGGGCTCCACCCCGGCCAACGTGCCGGTGGCGATCATGTCCTCGACCGACTCGAACGCCAGGTACGGGTTGACCGCCGCCGCGCCGTAGCCGATCAGCACCGCCGCGTGGTGCACCTCCCGGCAGTCCCCGGACTCGACGATCAGCGCCGCCCGCGTACGGGTCTGCTCGCGGACCAGGTGCTGGTGCACGGCGGCGGTGAGCAGCAGCGACGGGATGGGCGCCAGGTCGGCGTTGGAGTCCCGGTCGGAGAGCACCAGGATGCGCACGCCGTCCTCGATCGCCTCGGAGACGTGCCGGCAGATCTCGGTCAGCCGCGCCTTGATCCCGGCGGCGCCCTCCCGGATCCGGTACAGCCCGGAGACCCGGACCGCCTTGAAGCCGGGCAGGTCGCCGTCCTCGTCGATGGAGAGGATCTTCGCCAGCTCGTCGTTGTCGATGATCGGGTGCGGGAGCACGATCTGTCGGCAGCTCGCGGCGCCCGGGTCGAGCAGGTTGCCCTCCGGCCCGATCGTCGACGCCAGGCTGGTCACCAACTCCTCGCGGATGGCGTCCAGCGGCGGGTTGGTGACCTGGGCGAAGAGTTGGTGGAAGTAGTCGTAGAGCAGCCGCGGCCGAGTGGACAGCGGCGCGATCGGGGTGTCGGTACCCATCGAACCGAGCGGCTCGGCACCGGTGCGGGCCATCGGCCCGAGCAGGATCTTCAGCTCTTCCACGGTGTAGCCGAAGGTCTGCTGCCGGCGGCGCACCGAGTCGTGCGTGTAGACGGTGTGCTCGCGGGCCGGCAGGTCGTTCAGCTCGATCAGCCCGGCGTGCAGCCACTCGCCGTACGGCTGGGCGGCGGCCAACTCGGACTTGATCTCCTCGTCGTGCACGATCCGCCCGGCCACGGTGTCGACCAGGAACATCCGGCCCGGCTGGAGTCGCCCCTTGGCGACCACGTGGGCCGGGTCGAGGTCGAGGACGCCCGCCTCGGAGCCGAGCACCACGAGCCCGTCGTCGGTCTGCCACCAGCGCCCCGGACGCAGCCCGTTGCGGTCCAGCACTGCGCCGACGATCTCGCCGTCGGTGAAGGCCACCGACGCCGGGCCGTCCCACGGCTCCATCAGGCTGGCGTGGAAGCGGTAGAAGGCACGCTTGGCCGGGTCCATCCCCGGGTCGTTCTCCCAGGCCTCGGGGATCATCATGAGCACCGCGTGCGGCAGGCTCCGCCCGGCCAGGTGCAGCAGCTCCAGGACCTCGTCGAAGTTCGCCGAGTCGGAGGCGGCGGGGGTGCAGACCGGGAAGACCCGCCGGATGTTGCCCGGCACGTTCGGCGAGCGCAGGAGCGCCTCGCGGGCCTGCATCCAGTTGCGGTTGCCCCGGATCGTGTTGATCTCGCCGTTGTGGGCGATGAACCGGTACGGGTGCGCCAACGGCCAGGACGGGAAGGTGTTCGTGGAGAAGCGGGAGTGCACCAGCGCGATGGCGCTGTCCACCCGCTCGTCGCGCAGGTCCGGGTAGAACGCCGGCAACTGGTCGGGCGTGAGCATGCCCTTGTAGACCATGGTGCGGCTGGACAGCGACGGGAAGTACGCCGGAACGCCGCGCTCGGCGGTCTCCCGTTCGGCCTGCTTGCGCAGGCAGAACGCCACCCGGTCCAGCTCGAGGCCGCGCAGCGGTGAGCCGGCCGGCCCGTCGGGCGTGTCGGTGAGGCGGTGCGCGGCCAGGAAGAGCTGCCGGACCCGGGGCATCGCCGCCAGGGCGGTCTCTCCCAGGTCACTCGGGTCGATCGGCACGTCCCGCCAGCCGAGCAGGTCGGCGCCCTCGACCAACGCGTACTTCTCGACCACCCGGCGGGCGCGCGCCTCGGCGGCATCGTCGTCGGGAAGGAAGACCAGCCCCGTGGCGTACTCGCCCGCCGGGGGAAGCGCGACGTCGGCCACCGCGCGCAGGAACGCGTCGGGCACCTGGATCATGATGCCGGCGCCGTCGCCGGTGTTCGGCTCCGCGCCACGGGCGCCCCGGTGGTCCAGCCGACAGAGCGCGCCGAGCCCGTTGGCGACGACCGAGTGTGAACGCCGGCCGCGCAGGTCCGCCACGAAGGCCACGCCGCAGGCATCGTGCTCCTGCGCTGGGTCGTAGAGGCCCTGGGCGGACGGACGGGGGTGGGGCGTCGGGGACGCCTGCGGGCTGTGCGGGTGCGGCTGTTCTGTGTCCGCGTACGGCTGAGCCACCGGGCCTCCTGTCGTCACTCAGGTTGGATCATGGTGGGGACGACGTCGGCCCGTGGGTCTATTGAGTCTACGTTAGGGCCGGGGTCGCACGGCCACCCGAGATTGATCACACCGTCCACTGGCTGGGACGTGTAGTCTCGCGCGGTGGATCCGCGACACAAGAACGTCTTCGACCGGTTGGAACGCTTCTACGACGCGGTGCCCCGCGACGTCGCCGGTGCGGAGGATCATGGCGGCCTGGTGCTGTTCGTCCGCGAAGGCGCCGGCTGGCCGTTCTACGCCCGCCCCCGGATCGACGCCACCGAACCACCGTCGCTGGCCGACGTGACCTCGGTTCGCGAGCGCCAGCGCAAGCTTGGCCTGCCAGAAGCCTTCGAGTGGGTGCACGAGACGGCCCCGGAGCTGCTGGCGGTGGCCCGCTCGGCGGGGCTCAGCGTGCTGGAGGCACCGCTGATGGTGCTCGACCCGAGCGCGCTGCCCGACCCGGCGACGCTCTCCGACGCGGCGGTGCGGGTGCTGGCGGCGGACTCCCCCGGCTTCGCCGCCGACGTCGCCGCCCGGCGTGCGGTCGCAGCGGTGGCGTTCGCCGCCGCCGGCACCGCCCCCGGCGAGGCGGGCCCGGCCGAACGCGACGCCGCCGTCACCGAACTCGAACTGGCCGCGCTCGACGAGGAACGCGTCCGGATCGCCGACGGGCGACGGATCTCCGCGCTGGCCGGCACGCCGACCGAGGGCGCGCTGGCCAGCGGCATGGCGATGCGGGTGGACGACGTCGCGGAGATCGCCGGAGTGGCCACCCTGCCGTCCGCCCGACGACGCGGGCTGGGCGCCGCGCTCACCGCCACCCTGGCCCGGGAACTGCTGGCAGCCGGCACCGAGCTGGTCTTCCTCTCCGCGGGCAGCGAGGAGATCGCGCGGGTCTACCTGCGGGTCGGCTTCCGCCGAATCGGCACCGCGTGCATCGCCGAACCCGCCGCCCTCATCCCCTGACCCGCCCCACTGCGCTGACCTGCCTCGCGGCCGAGGTCAGGTCGGTGGACGCCACTGGGCGGCGGAGGCGGCGGCGCTGGAGAGCAGCCGGGAGTTGATCGTGCCGAGCACGGCGTCCCGGGCGCGCAGCGCCAACCGGCCCCGGGTCTGGAGCACCGCCGACATCCGTCGGGTCTGCCGGACCACTGTCGCGGCCCGGGGGCGACGCACCCGGTCGTACGCCTGGACGGCGTCGGGCAGCCGGGCCTCCCGCAGCAGCGACGCGAGCGTGGCGGCGTCCTCGAACGCGAGGCAGGCGCCCTGCCCGAGGTGCGGCGGCATGGCGTGCGCCGCGTCGCCGAGCAGCACCACCCCACCGGGCCCGACCGGGAAGCCGTACGCCCGGGGCAACGGGCGCAGCTCGCGAACCTCCTGTTGGACCAGGTCGGCCGGGTCGGTGGCGTCGAGCAGCGCGCCGACCGGCGCGGGCCACCCCGCGTACCAGCGGCGCAGCAGGGCGAGCTGGGTCTCCGGTGGTTCCGGGCGGGGTGCGCCGGCGGCGGTGGCCACCCAGTAGATGCCACCCCGGGTGGACCCGCCCGAGGAACCGCGCTCGCCCAGCGACGCGGCCACGAACCGGTAACCCGCGCCGAGGATCTCACCGGCCAACGGCTGATCGTCGGGAAGCCGAGGTGCCTGGTACCAGGGGATGACCGCCCGCCAGGCCGCGCACCCGGAGCTGACCACCCGGGACTCGGGCGCGAGTTGGCGGCGGATGCCGCTGTCCGTGCCGTCGGCGGCCACCACCAGATCCGCCTCGATGGTGTGCCGCCCGTCGCTGACTCCCGGTCGCTCGCCCGGTTCGACGCGGACGTGGCGCACTGTCACCCCGGTCCGCAACTCGACCCGCTCACCGAGGCCGGCGATCAGCGCGTCGTGCAGATCCTCCCGGTGCACCACCACCGGCATCCGGTCGGCCGGAATGGGCCGGGGCTGCACGAGCCAGTGCCCGTCCGGGCGACGGACCCCGCCGTCGGGCAACGGGGTGGCGATGGCGGCCAGGCCGGCACCGAGGCCGAGGGCCTGGAGGGCGCGGACGCCGTTGGGCCACAGCACCACCGCGGTCGGCTCGGGGCGGACCCGTTCGGCGCGTTCCAACACTGTGACCTGCCAGCCGGAACGGGCCAGCGCGCCGGCCACCGCGAGGCCACCGACCCCTGCGCCGACCACCACCGCGCTTCGCATCGGTGCCGCTCAGCTGTCCCGGTCGGCGGGACGCGCGCCCGTGGCGTCGGCCCGGTCGGCGCGAGCGGCGGACGGATCGTCTACCAGCTCGTCGTCGCTCGGCGTGAGGTCGGCGGCTGCCGTGTCCTCGGACGGCTGGCCGTCATCCGGCCCGGAGTCGTCGTCGTTCGCCGGCGGTACGACGCCGGTGTCCTGCCAGGCGGCGTACTGCTCCTCGCTCACCACCCGGTAGCCCTCCGGCGCGGCGGCCCGCGTGGGGGTCTCCCGCTCGGAGAGGTCGACCTGCGACAGGTCGGACGTGGGGGGCGGGGTCGTCGTCGCTGCCGGGCCGATCGGGATCAGGTAGTCCCGAGGGCCACGCACCCGTACGAAGTAGATGAGGGCGCCGAGGAAGACCAGGGCGGCGGTCCAGACGTTGAGCCGGACGCCGAGGATCTGGTTGGCCTCGTCGGTGCGCATCAACTCGATCCAGAACCGGCCGACGGTGTAACCCATCACGTAGAGCGCGAACGCACGGCCCCGGCCCAGCTTCAGCCGGCGGTCGAGGACGAGGACCAGAGCCACGACGCCGAGGTTCCACAGCGCCTCGTAGAGGAAGGTCGGCTGGTAGAAACCCGGTTCGAGGATCGGCTGCCCGGCGTCGTCGCGCAGCGCGTGCCCGGGGTTGTCCGGGTCCATCCGGTGGATCTCCAGACCCCACGGCAGCGTCGTCCGGCCACCGAAGAGCTCGTTGTTGAACCAGTTGCCGATCCGGCCGACGGCCTGGGCCAGCGGCAGCCCGGGGGCCAGCGCGTCAGCCACCACGCCGAACGGAATGCCGAGTTGTCGGGCCGCGATCCAGGCGCCGAGCGCGCCACCGGCGACCGCGCCCCAGATGCCGAGACCGCCCTCCCAGATGGCGAACGCCTTCATCGGGTCGCCACCGGCCCCGAAGTACTTCTCGGGGGAGGTGACCACGTGGTAGATCCGGGCGCCGATGATGCCGGCGGGCACCGCCCAGACGGCGATGTCGAGCACCGCGCCGGGCGCGACGCCGCGCTGCCGCAGCCGGCGCTCCGTCACCCAGCAGGCCAGCACGATGCCGGCGATGATGCAGAGCGCGTAGGCCCGGATCGGCACCGGCCCGAGCTGCCAGACCGCGGTGCTGGGGCTGGGCAGGGCCGCCTGGGGGGAGAGCGAGGCGAGGGTCACGGGTGCACACGCTACCGCTGCACACCCCCGCAGCGGCACCCCGGGCCGCTGGAGGGCGCATCCCGGTGACTTCTGGTTTGCGCCGCCGTAGGCTCTTTGTCCATGAGCGCGCTCACCTGGGCGGTCGCCGCGGTCGTCACCGACGACACCGGTCGGGTGCTGCTCTGCCAACAGGGTCGGGGCGCCCGCCGTTACGCGTTGCCCGGCGGGCGGCTGCGCCCGGCCGAGGGCCCGGTGCGGGCGGCGTTACGGGACATTCGCACGGAGACCGGCTGGGACATCGAGCTCATCGACCTGGTCGGCATCTACCACGTGAGCGGCCCTTCGAGGGAGGCCGCGGCCGGACGCGCCGGCCCGCTGCCGGACGTCCTCGTACACGTGTTCCGGGCCCGCGCGGCCGGGGTCCGGCCCGCCACCGACCCACCACCGGGCTGCCGACTGTCCTGGCACTCCCCCGAGGCGCTGCCCGAGGTGGTCACCCCGCTCACCCGAGCTGCCGTCGCCGACGCGACCGCCGGCTGCTCCGGCGTGCTCCGCGACGTCGGCTGGGTGCCCGGCGCCGTCGCCTCCGCGCCGCTGCCGGCGGCCCGCCCGGCCGAGGACGGCCAGTCGGCACGGTCCCTGCACCCCTGACGAGCCACAACCGTCCCGAGGTTCGCCGCGCGGTTGGACACAGCCTCGCCTGCCAGGCCACATTCCGATTGAGCGTGATGCCTGTGAGTCATCAATATGACCCACAGGCATCACGCTCAACAGACAAGACATGCCCCCGCGCTGCGCGGTCCGGCCGGACTCAGCGAGGGCCGGCGCAGCGAGGGCCGGCTCAGCGAGGGCCGGCTCAGCGGGTGGGGTTACGGACGCCCTCGGCGAGTTCGGCGCTGAGCGTGCGCAGGGCGGCCAGCCCGTCGGCCTCGGTGGGCGCGTCGAGCACACACCGGACCAGCGCGCTGCCCACGATCACCCCGTCGGCGTAACCGGCGACGGTGCCGGCCTGCGCGCCGGTACCCACACCCAGCCCCACACCAATCGGCAGGTCGGTGACCGCGCGAGCCCGGGAGACCAGCGTCGGGGCGGCGTCGGAGGTGCGCGCCCGCGCGCCGGTCACCCCCATCACGGCGGTCGCGTAGACGAAGCCACGGCAGTGCTGCACGGTCATCGCCAGCCGAGCGTCGGTGGACGACGGCGAGACCAGGAACGTGCGGTCCAACCCGTGCGCGTCCGATGCGGCCAGCCACTCGTCGGCCTCGTCAGGGATGAGGTCCGGGGTGATCAGGCCGGTGCCGCCGGCGGAGGCGAGGTCCCGGGCGAAGACGTCCACCCCGTACCGCTCGACCGGGTTCCAGTAGGTCATGGTGACCACGGGAGCGCCGGTGGCCGCCACCGCCTCGATGATGC
Source organism: Micromonospora sp. NBC_00330 (assembly GCF_036136635.1). Lineage (NCBI taxonomy): Bacteria > Bacillati > Actinomycetota > Actinomycetes > Micromonosporales > Micromonosporaceae > Micromonospora > Micromonospora sp. NBC_00330. The sequence goes on along the minus strand of NZ_CP108012.1, from coordinate 560,465 downwards.
GCATCGTGTCCGCGGTGCGTACGCCCCCGGCCAGCGCGATGTCACTGGCCCGCTGGATCACCGGCCCGTCCATCACCGGGTCGGAGTAGGGGATCTCCACCTCGATCACGTCGACGCCGGCCTCGACCATGGCGGTCATCGCGGCGATGCTGCCCTCGACGGTGGGGAAACCGGCCGGCATGCAGCCGACCAGCAGTGCCCGTCCGTCGGCGCGGGCCTTGTCGAAGGCCACCCCGATCCGGCTCATCTCACCGCTCCTTGTCGAGGATGCCGAAGTAGTCGCCGGCGGTGTGCACGTCCTTGTCGCCCCGCCCGGACAGGTTGACCACGATGGTGGGCTCCCGGCCCAGCTCCGCGGCGAGCTTCGGAGCCAGCGCGACGGTGCCGGCGAGCGCATGTGCGCTCTCGATCGCCGGGATGATGCCCTCGGTACGGCAGAGCAGCTCGAACGCGGCCATCGCCTCGTCGTCGGTGACCGGCAGGTAGTTCGCCCGGCCGGTGTCGTGCAGCCACGCGTGTTCGGGCCCGACGCCCGGATAGTCCAGGCCGGCGGAGATCGAGTGCGACTCCAGGGTCTGCCCGTCAGCGTCCTGGAGGACGAAGGTGCGGGTGCCGTGCAGCACCCCGGCCGATCCGCCGGTGATGCTCGCCGCATGCCGGCCGGTGGCCACCCCGTCGCCACCGGCTTCGAAGCCGTACAGCCGCACTGCCTCGTCGCCCACGAACGCGTGGAAGATGCCCAGCGCGTTGGAGCCGCCGCCGACGCAGGCGGTGACGGCGTCCGGCAACCCACCGGTGAGGTCCAGGCACTGCTGACGGGCCTCGTCACCGATGCCCCTGACGAAGTCGCGCACCATCGCCGGGAACGGGTGCGGGCCTGCGGCGGTGCCGATCAGGTAGTGCGTCTCGTCGACGTTGGCCACCCAGTCGCGCATCGCCTCGTTCATCGCGTCCTTGAGGGTGCGCGAGCCGTTGGTGACCGGGACGACGGTTGCTCCGAGCATCCGCATCCGGGCCACGTTGAGCGCCTGCCGCTCGGTGTCGACCTGGCCCATGTAGACCACGCACTCCAGGTCGAACAGGGCTGCGGCGGTCGCGGTGGCGACACCGTGCTGGCCGGCGCCGGTCTCCGCGATCACCCGGGTCTTGCCCATCCGCTTGGTGAGCAGCGCCTGGCCGAGCACGTTGCGCACCTTGTGCGCGCCCGTGTGGTTGAGGTCCTCGCGCTTGAGCAGCACCCGCGCGCCGACCTTCGCGGAGAACCGCCGGGCCTCGTAGAGCAGCGACGGCGTGCCCGCGTAGTCGCGCAACAACGCGCCGAACTCCGCCCGGAAGGACTCGTCCGCCACCGCCGTACGCCACGCTCCGTCGAGCTCGTCCAGCGCGGCCACCAGGGCCTCGGGAACGAACCGACCGCCGAAGCGGCCGAAGTGGCCGGCGGAGTCGGGCTGCGGGCCGGCCACCGGGGCCAGCGCGTCGGCGCTCATCGGGAATCCTCTCGGTGGGACGTCAGACCGGCGCGGCGTCAGCGCACCGGCCGGGGCGTTGCCGGGTGGTTGCCGGCGTTGACCAACTCGGCGACCGCCTCGCGGGGGCTCTTCTGGGTGACCAGGCCCTCGCCCACGAGGACCGCGTCGGCGCCCGCGGAGGCGTACCGGATCAGGTCGTGCGGGCCACGAACGCCGGATTCGGCGATCTTGACGACGCTGCTGGGAAGGCCCGGCGCGATCCGCTCGAACACCGACCGGTCGACCTCCAGGGTACGCAGGTCACGGGCGTTGACCCCGATCACCTGCGCGCCGGCCTCCAACGCGCGGTCGGCCTCTTCCTCGTCGTGAACCTCGACCAGGGCGGTCATGCCCAGCGACTCGATCCGCTCCAGCAGGCCCATCAGGACGTTCTGCTCGAGGGCGGCGACGATCAGCAGAACAAGGTCGGCGCCGTGCGCGCGGGCCTCGTGGATCTGATAGCTGGAGACCACGAAGTCCTTACGCAGCACCGGCACGGTGACCGCCGCACGGACGGCCGCCAGGTCGTCCAGCGAACCGCCGAACCAGCGCCCCTCGGTCAGCACGCTGATCGCACGCGCCCCACCCGCCGCGTAGTCGACAGCGAGGTCGGCTGGATCGGCGATCTCGGCCAGCCGCCCCTTGGACGGCGACGAACGCTTCACCTCGGCGATCACGGCCACGCCGGGCTTGCGCAGCGCCGCGTACGCGTCCATGGGCGGCGGCGCCGCCGCTGCCAGTTCACGGATCCGCTCCAGCGGAACCTGCTCCTGGCGTCGGGCGACGTCTTCACGCACGCCGGCCAGAATCTCGTCGAGCACGCTTACGGACGCTGCCTGGCCGGCCTCGTCCCCCTCCGCGTGCGCATGCTCAGCAGTCACGAACGGACTCCCCTCTCCGGGCGTCATGGGCCGATGCTAGGGGCAGCCGACCGACGCCGAATGCCGGGGGTATGGCGCTGCTCACGAAAAGGGCTGCGGCATAATGGCCGACTTGCCGTGAAGGGGTTGTCACGCAGCGCCACCTCCGGTATCGACCACCGTCACGCGGTATGGAGCCTGGCGGCCGCAGTCAGACCGGGCCGATCCATCGATCATGCCACCAGTTTCCTCCCGCCGCCTGACCGCAGCGATGCCAATCGATGCTGTGAGCAAGCTCAAGGCCGAACGGACGGTGCCTGGTCACGCCCGAGGCGAGACAGTTGACCGGGCGGTCACCGCGGCGAAACGTCGACGGGCGAGCATCGTCCTCGGGCAGACTCGATGACGCGCCTGCCCCGACCGCAGCAACTCCTCGTGCGAGGTGACCATGAGCATTTCCGAGCCGAACCCGACCATCGGACTGACCACCATCTCGCGGACTGTGGCATCGCTCGCCGTCGGAGTGGTGCACACCGTGGAACGGGCCGTGGTGGGCGAGGGACGGATGCGGACGGCACGGGGCAACGCCTGGGAGGCGGTCTGCGCCGACCGGGCCCGCGCCGACCAACGGGCCGAGCTGAACCGCCTGGTCGCCGAGCTGACCGCCGCCCGCGCCGCCAGTAGCCGCGCCCAGTGGGAGCGTCAGCCGGTCGGCTGAGCCGCCCGCCAGCCCCCCGCGTCAACCGGCCACCGCGTCAACCGGCCATCGCGGCCACGCGTCAGCCCGGATCGCGTCAGTCGGCCGTCGGGTCCTCACCCCGGTCCAGCGCGTCCCACGCCTCGGTGGTCCGCCGCCCCGCCAACGGCGTCGGCGGCACGGCCGGGTCACTCTGCGCCGGCGCGGCCAGCGGCGCGGTCCGCGCCGGACGTTCGTACCGGGCGCCCATCGCCGGCCAGTCACCGCCACGCATCGCCGTCCACCAGCCGCCCCCGGCGGCCAGCAGGCCGCCGAGCAGGCAGAGCGCCGGCCACTGCCGGCTCACCGCGCCGTCCACGTCGGCTACCAGCCCGTACCCGCCGCCGGCCGCCACGGCCAGACCGAGCACACCGAGCAGCGCCCCGAGCACCCGACGCAGGCGGCCCCGGGTGGCCAGCACCGCGCCACCCCCGGCCAAGGTCACCAGGGCCAACGCCGGCAGCCAGGGCAGCAGGCTCGCACCGCTGCGGGTGTCACGCACCGGCGGCAGCGGCGCCGGCCGCACCGTCAGCTCGACCGACCAGCTACGCGTCGCGGCCCACAGCGCCAGGCCCGCGCCGGCCAGGCAGAGCAGCACGGCGTACGTCAGCGCGCGCCGACCCACGACGGACCGCTCCCCGCCACTCACGAGCTCATCCCATCGTTCGCGACTGCGGGGCTCCGCTTCGCTGCACTCCTCGCGCTCACCGAACTGGCCCTTCGTTCGCGACTGCGGGGCTCCGCTTCGCTGCACTCCTCGCGCTCACCGTGCCGGCCGGAGGGTTTCGGCGGCAGCGATCGCGGCCAGCACGGCCGCGGCCTTGTTCCGCGTCTCCTGGTCCTCGGCGGCCGGGTCCGAGTCGGCGACCACCCCCGCCCCGGCCTGGACGTAGGCGCGGCCGTCGCGGATGAGCGCGGTCCGGATGGCGATCGCCATGTCCAGGTCGCCGCCGAAGCCGAAGTAGCCGACGGTGCCGCCGTAGAGGCCACGACGGACCGGCTCCAACTCCTCGATGATCTCCATGGCGCGCACCTTGGGTGCCCCGGAGAGCGTGCCGGCCGGGAAGGTCGCGGCCAGCGCGTCGAAGGCGCTCTGGTCGTCACGCAGCGTGCCGGTGACTGTGGAAACGATGTGCATGACGTGGCTGTACCGCTCGATGGTGGCGAACTCGGGCACCTCCACGCTGCCGGGCTGACAGACCCGACCCAGATCGTTGCGGCCGAGGTCGACCAGCATCACGTGCTCGGCTCGTTCCTTGGGGTCGGCGAGCAGCTCGGCGGCGAGCGCGGCGTCGGCGGCGGGGGTGGCGCCCCGCGGCCGGGTGCCGGCGATCGGGTGCAGCAACGCCCGGCGCCGCCCGTCCGCGGCCCCGGTGACCTTCAGGTGCGCCTCCGGGGACGAGCCGACGATGTCGAACCCGTCGAAGCGCAGCAGGTACATGTACGGGCTGGGGTTGCTGGTGCGCAGCACCCGGTAGACGTCCAGCGGGTCGGCGTGGGTCGTCCGTTCGAAGCGCTGGGAGAGCACGATCTGGAAGCACTCACCGGCCCTGATCGCCTCCTTGGCCGCCTCCACCGCCTTCGGGTAGCCGCCGTCGGGCGTACGGCAGAGCACCTCGCCGGGCGGCGGACGCTCGACCGTGGAGATCATCGGCGGGATGGGCCGGGACAGCGCCGTGGTCATCGCGTCCAACCGGCCCACCGCGTGGTGGTAGGCGGCGGCGACCTGCGGGGCGCGGTCCGGGGCGTCCAACGGCGGCAGCACCGCGTTGGCGACCAGGATCGCGGAGCCGTCGTAGTGGTCGAGCACCACCAGGTCGGTGGCGAGCATCATGCCCAGCTCCGGGACACCCAGGTCGTCCTCGGTCAGCTCGGGCAAGCGCTCGAAGCGCCGGATCAGGTCGTAGCCGAGGTAGCCGACCATGCCCCCGGTCAACGGCGGCAGACCGTCGGACGGGTCCCCGACCGGGCCGGCCAGCGCCGCCACCGTCTCCCGCAGCATCCGCACCGGGTCACCCTCGGTGCTCAGCCCGGCCGGCGGCTGGCCGAGCCAGGTCGCCACGCCGTCGCGCTCGATCAGGGTCGCGCTGCTGCGTACCCCGATGAACGAGTACCGCGACCAGGCCATGCCGGCCGAACCGACGCCCTGCTCGGCCGATTCCAACAGGAACGTGCCCGGTCCACCGGCCAGCTTCCGGTAGACCCCGACCGGGGTCTCCGCGTCGGCCAGCAGCCGCCGGGTGACCGGCACCACCCGCCAGTCGGCGGCCAGCGCGGTGAAGGTGGCCAGGTCGGGGCTGAGGGTGCCGTCGGTCATCAGCCGACCCGCCTTTCGGTAGCGACTGCGATGTTTCGCCGCGCTGCACTCCGCGTGCTCACGGCGCCTCCGCCCCGGTGACGGGCAGCTCGGTGAAGAAGCAGGTCCGGTGCCCGGTGTGGCAGGCCGCGCCGACCTGGTCCACGCTGACCAGCAGCGCGTCCCCGTCGCAGTCCAGGGCGACCGACCGCACGTACTGGTGGTGCCCGGAGGTGGCGCCCTTGACCCAGTATTCGCGGCGGCTGCGCGACCAGTAGGTGGCCCGGCCGGTGGTGAGGGTGCGGTGCAACGCCTCGTCGTCCATCCAGGCGACCATCAGCACCTCACCGGAGTCGTGCGCACGCACCACGGCGGCGACCAGACCGTCGGCGGTGCGGCGCAGTTGGGCCGCGATGGCCGGGTCGAGCCGGGACGGGCGCGCCGGCGCGGGCGCGGCCAGCTCGTTCGGATCGCTGGGGACGCCGGTCACCGGCGCGTCAGGTACGGGCACAGTCACCAATTCTCCCGCACGCGGCGCGGGCACCGCCGACCGCTCCCGCCAGGGCTGCGGCGGAGGCCCGGAGAGCCAGGGCTGCGACGAGGGCCCGGACTGCGACAAGGGCCCGGACTGCGACAAGGGCCCGGACTGCGACGAGGGCCCGGCCGGCCGGGCCAACTGGGCGACGTAGCGGTCCAGCCGGCCGTCGACCAGGGCGGCGGCCAGGTCCGCACCGGCCGTGTCGGCGATCTCCTCGGCGTACGGCCGGATCAACGGCAGCGTGCCGGCGACCAGCCGTACGGCGGCGGCCCAGAGCTGCCCGGTGGCACCCGGGCGCAGCCCGAGGCAGAGCAGCATGTCAGTCCGGTAGCCGGGTGGTGCCACAGGTAGTTCCAGGGCCGCCGCGAAGGCCGCCCGGCGGGAGTGGACCCGCACGGACGGGTTGGCCGGTCGCAGCACCGAGGGGCAGAGCCGCGCCAGGTCGGCGACGGCGAGCCGCACCCCGAGGCGGTCGCTGGCCGCGCGGGCGGCGGCAGCCTTACCCAGCGTGGCGATCATCTCTTCCAGTCGGGGTGGCTCGGCGGGCTGGCAGAGCACCGGCAGGTCGATCCGGGGCCGCCAGTGCGGGTCGGCCCAGAGCAGCCGCGCCGGCGCGGTGACCGGCAGCCCGAACGCCCAGTCGGCCGGTTCGCCCAGTCGGTGCACCCAGGACCGGATGTCCCGGGCGGCCACCGAGACGTGAGTGACCTGGCCTGCGGACTCGTCCAGGTAGGCCCGACGGGCCGCGTACGGGGCGCCGCCGACCAACACGTCGAGGTCCACGTCGCTGTGCGCGGTGGCGGCGCGGCGGGCGTGGCTGCCGCGCAACAGGATGCCGACCACCGGCCGCTCGGCGGCCTGCCGCAACCGCGCGGCCCAATCCTCAAGAAAACCGCTATCCGGTAACGGAGCGTGACCCACCGCGCCATCGTGCCGTACGTCCGATCGGCGCGCAATGCCCGTTGGCGGACTTCGTGTCCGGTCCGGAGCCTACTGCCCGTTCTCGCGCTCCGCGCGACGGTCGGCCAGCCGGACACGGGCGCGGGCGTTGCGCCCGGCGCGGTATTTCATCTAGCGTTGAGTTCAACAGGTGATGAGTTTCTGTGGAGGTGTGTGATGGACGATGCGATAGCCGTCCGAGACCTGGTCGTGGACCGGGGTGGGCGGCGGGTGCTGGACGGCATCAGCTGCCGGGTCCCGCGCGGCGCGGTCACCGGGCTTCTCGGCCCCAGCGGCAGTGGCAAGACCACGTTCATGCGCGCGGTGGTCGGGGTGCAGGTGGTCAGCGGCGGGACGGTCACCGTGCTCGGTCAACCGGCGGGCACCCCCGCGCTGCGGCACCGGGTGGGCTACCTGACCCAGGCGCCGAGCGTCTACGCCGACCTGACCGTTCGGGAGAACGCCCGCTACTTCGCGGCCCTGTACGGGCGTGGCCGCGCCGAGGCCGACCGGGCGATCAGCGATGTCGGGCTGGCCGAGGCCGCCGGTCAACTGGTCGGCACCCTCTCCGGCGGTCAACGCAGCCGAGCCTCGCTGGCGTGTGCCCTGGTCGGGGAGCCGGAGCTGGTCATCCTCGACGAGCCGACAGTCGGCCAGGACCCGGTGCTGCGGGCCGACCTGTGGGCCCGGTTCCACGCGATGGCCGCCGCCGGCACCACACTGCTGGTGTCCAGCCACGTGATGGACGAGGCGGCGCGCTGCGACCAACTGCTGCTGATTCGCCAGGGGCGGTTGATCGCCGACGACAGCCCCGCCGCGATCCGCGCCGCCGCCGGGGTGGACGACCTCGACGAGGCGTTCCTGCGGCTCATCCGGGCCGGCGAGGCCGCCTCCACCAGCACCGACGCGACAGCCGCACGGGAGACAGCATGAACGCGCGAATTCTCGCCGCCACCACCGGGCGCATCCTGCGTCAGCTCCGGCACGACCGGCGGACCATCGCGCTGCTCGTGGTGGTGCCGGCCGTCCTGCTCACCCTTGTCTACTTCATGTACGCCGACCAACCGACCCCGCCCGGCCAGCCGACCACCTTCGACCGGATCGCGCTGGTGATGCTCGGCATCTTCCCCTTCGTGATCATGTTTCTGGTGACCAGCATCGCCATGCTGCGGGAACGCACCTCGGGCACGCTGGAGCGGCTGCTCACCACCCCGCTGGGCAAGCTCGATCTGCTCTTCGGGTACGGCATCGCGTTCGGGCTGGCCGCCGCCGTGCAGGCAGCCGTCGCCGCCGCCGTGGCGTACTGGATCTTCGATCTGGAGACCGCCGGCAGCATCGGGTTGGTGCTCGGGATCGCCGTGCTCGACGCCGTGCTCGGCGTCGCCCTCGGGCTGCTGTGCAGTGCCTTCGCGCGCACCGAGTTCCAGGCAGTACAGTTCCTGCCAGTCGTGGTGGTCCCCCAACTGCTGCTCTGCGGGCTGTTCGTGGCTCGCGACCAGATGGCCGGCTGGCTCCAGGCGCTCAGTGACGCCTTCCCCCTGTCGTACGCCATCGAGGCGTTGCAGGAGGTCGGCGCCCACGCCGAACCGACCGGCCGGATGTGGCGCGACGTCGCTGTGGTGTTCGGCGCTGTGGTGCTGGCGCTGGTGCTCGCGGCGGCCACCCTGCGCCGGCGCAGCGGCTGACCGCCGACGCCGGGGGCGGCGGCCAGCGCGGCAGCCGACCCCGGCGTGCGCCGGGCCGGCCCACGACGGGTCGAGGCGGACGAACGAAGGGCGGCGATGACGCGGCGGACCGGCCGGCGACCCGGCAACCCGGGCACCCGGGAAGCGATTCTCGACGCGGCGCGGACGGCGTTCGCCGAACGTGGATACGACGCCGCCTCGATCCGGGGCATCGCCGGCACGGCGCAGGTCGACCCGGCGCTCGTGCACCACTACTTCGGCAGCAAGGACCAGCTCTTCCTTGCCGCGATGAACTTTCCGGTCGACCCCGGTCAACTGGTGCCGAAGGTGCTCGCCGGCGACCGGGACGGCGTCGGCGAGCGGATGGTGCGCATCTTCCTCGGCGTCTGGGACTCCCCGACCGGCAGCGCCGCACAGGCACTGCTGCGCTCCGCGGTGAGCAACGAGTGGACCGCTCGACTGCTGCGGGAGTTCGTCACCACCCAGGTGCTGCGCCGGGTGCTGGAAAACCTCGACGTCGACCCGGTCGAGCTACCGCTGCGAGGCTCCCTGGTGGCCACCCAGATGATCGGCCTGGCCATGATGCGGCACGTGGTGCGCCTTGAGCCGGTCGCCTCGGCGGACCCGGAAACCCTGGTGGCCGCGATCGGCCCCACGATCCAGCGTTACCTGACCGGCCCACTGCCAAGCTGACCCGACAGCGCCCGACCGGTCAGCGCGGGGGGCGGGCGTCGGCTGTCAGTCGCAGCGGCGGCAGCAGCTGGGGCAGCTCGGCCGGGTCGGCCACCGGGCCCGGGAAGGCGAGCCGGACCCGACGCCTCGCACCAGGTTGGCCGAGGGCCACCACCAGCCCGTAGCGGTCGATGCGCACCACCCGGGGCGGCCCGCCGGGGGTCTGCTCGGTCAACCCGAGCTGCCGGCGCAGGTACTCCGTCACCTGGGCGCCGTGGCACTCGGCGAGGTCGGCGAGCAGTCGGGCCTCGACCGGGTGCACCGGGTCCGGCTCGGCCTCGACGTACTCCACCGGGTCGATCCGGTGCACGACGCCGGCCAACTCCCAGCGGACCTCGACCACCTCGAAGCGGAACAGCCGGAACCGGGTGCCCAGGTCGAGCAGGTCGCCGGTCGGCTCCACAGCGGCGAACTCGACCGCCGCGTGGCGGGCCTCGTCGCCGCGCAGCTCGGCCGCCCAGCCGGACACCCAGGCGCGACCCAGGCCGGGCGCGCCGGCGGCGGGCGGCAGGTCGAGCACGTCGAGCACCACAGCGACGTCGCTGCCCCCGGCGGCCGGTTGCAGGGCGGCGGCCAGGTGGCTGGCCACCGGCACCAGCAGCAGCACCCGCCCGTCCGAGTCGGTGACGTGCCGGGCGTGGTGCGGGCCCGGCCGGTGGGCCAGGTGCACCAGGCCGGGCAGGCGGCCGGCGACGAGGGTACGGACGATCTCGGCGGAGTTGGGCCGCATGGGCGCGACCTCCTTCAGAGGTTAGGCTTACCTAACCCGGAGCCTAGAGCACCCGCCCGTCGGCGTCCACCACACCGCCGCACCTCACCGGGTCTGCTCCAGCCACGAGGCGTAGAGCAGGCCGTACACCGAGTCGGCGTCGCGGACCAGCTCGTCGTGCGGGCCGCGCTGCACCACCCGACCCCGGTCCACCACGATCACCTCGTCGGCGGCCTGTGCCGTGGAGAGCCGGTGCGCGATGGCGAGGGTGGTCCGACCCCGGGTGACAGCGTCCAGCGTGCGTTGCAACCGCACCTCCGTCGCCGGGTCCACAGCGCTGGTCGCCTCGTCGAGCACCAGCAGGTCCGGGTCGGCCACGTACGCGCGGGCCAACGCGACGAGCTGCCGCTCTCCGACGCTGAGCGCCTCGCCGCGCTCCCCGACCGGAGTGTCCAGGCCCGCCGGCAGACCCTCCAGCCAGTCCGACAGGCCCAGCTCGGTGAAGGCGGCGCTCAACTGCTCGTCGGTCAACTCCGGCCGAGCGAACCGGACGTTGTCCCCCACCGTCGCGTCGAAGAGGAACCCGTCCTGCGGCACCATCACCACGCGGGAACGCAGCGAGTCGAACCGGACGTCGGTCAGCGGCACCCCGGACAGCAGCACCGCCCCCGCCGACGGGTCCATCAGTCGGGTCAGCAACTTGGCGAACGTGGTCTTGCCGCTGCCGGTCTCACCGACCACCGCCACCCGGCTCTTCGCCGGGATCTCCAGGTCGATGTCGTGCAGCACCGGCGGACCACCCGGATAGGCGAACCGCACACCGGAGAACCGGATGTCCAGCGGCCCGCCCGGCAACTCCCGCCCCTGCTCCCCCGGGTCGGCCACGTCCGGGGCGACGTCCAGCACGTCCAGCACCCGACGCCAGCCGGCGATCGCGTTCTGCGCCTCGTTGAGCACCTCGGTGGCGATCTGCACCGGCTGGATGAAGAGCGTCACCAGGAAGAGGAACGCGGTCAGCTGGCCGATCGACAGCGTGCCGTCCACCCCCAACAGCACGCCGAGCACCACCACGCCGGCCAGCGCCAGCCCCGCCGCCAACTCACCGACCGAGCTGCCGACGATGCTGATCCGGATCGCCCGCTGCTGCGCCAGCCGCTGCCTGTCGATCGCCTCGTCCAGCCGCCGCTCGGTGCGCCCGGCGATCCCGTACGCCCGGATCACCGGCGCGCCCACCACGCTCTCGCCGATCGCGCCGAGCAACGTCCCGGTGCGTTGGCGCACCGTCGCGTACGCGCTGCCGAGGCGACGTTGCAACTGCCTGATGACGAACACCGCCGGCAGGAACGCGGCCAGCACCACAAGTGTCAACTGCCAGGAGTACGCCAGCATGACGGCGGTGGTGACCACCAGCTGACCGAGGTTGACCAGCAGGATCACCCCGCCCCACTGGAGGAACTGGGTGATCTGGTCTACGTCGCTGGTGACCCGCGAGACGAGCGAACCGCGCCGCTCCGACTGCTGGTGCAACATCGAGAGGTCGTGCACGTGGCGGAACGCGCGCGTCCGGACGTTGGCCAGCGCCGTCTCGCTGACAGTGAACAGCCGACGCATCATCAGGTAGCCGCAGATCGTGGTGATCGTCAGGATCGCCGTGGTGATCGCCACCACCGTCCAGACCACGTTCAGATTCAGACCACCGACGAGACCCCGGTCGATGCCCTGCTGCACGGCGACCGGCACGGCGACCCGACCGACCATGTAGACCAACGCCAGGGCCAACGTGCCGGCCAGACCGATCCGTAGCTCCGGCGAGAGCGCCAGGCCCCGACGCAGGGTCTGCCAGGTCGTCTCCTGCCGGGCCTCCTGCTCGTCAGTCCCGGTAGTCGTCGTACTCACCGATCCACCTCGATCTCCAGGCCCGACGGCAGCGGCGCCACGTCGTCGCCGTAGGAACTTTCCTGTGCCCGCTCCACCTCGGCCTGCTCGTAGGCGGTGACCAGATCGACGTAGCCGGGCACGGTGGCCAACAACTCGCTGTGGGTGCCCCGGGCGACCACCCGTCCCTGCTCCACGTAGATGACCTCGTCGGCGAGCGCGATGGTGGCCCGGCGGTACGCCACCACCAGGATCGACGCGGCCGGAACTCCCGCCTGCGTGGTCGACGACCGCAGCCCCGCCAGGATGGCCGCCTCCACTCGAGGATCGACAGCGCTCGTCGCGTCGTCGAGCACCAGCAGGCGCGGTCGACCGGCCAGCGCGCGGGCCAGGGTGAGCCGCTGCCGTTGACCACCGGAGAGCGAGGTGCCCCGCTCGCCGACCATGGTGTCCAGACCATCGGGCAGCGCGGCGACGAAACCGTCCGCCTCGGCGAGCCGCAGCGCCGCCCAGACCACCTCGTCGTCGACACCGGGCCGGTCGAGGGCGATGTTGGCGCGGACCGTGTCGTCGAAGATGAAGGGCACCTGGGCGACCAGGGCCACGGTGCCGGCCAACGACGCGGAGGTCAGCTCGCGCACGTCCACGCCGTCCACGCTCACAGTGCCGGAGTCCGGGTCGACGAGACGCACCGCCAGCGAGGCGATGGTGGACTTGCCGGCGCCGGTCGGCCCCACCAGGGCCACCGTCCGACCGGCGGGCACCGTGAAGCCGACCTCGCCGAGGACCTGCGCGCCGGGCGGGTGGGCTTCGGCCGGCGGGTAGGAGTAGTGCACGTCGTCGAAGGTGAGGGTGGCCGGGCCGGCACCGGCCGGGTCGAGCACCCGCTGCCCGTACGGCATCTCGCCGGTGGCGTCGAGCACCCGGCGCACCCGGTCCCAGCCGGCGACGCTGCGCGGCAGCTCGGCCAGCACCCAGCCGATGGCCCGCACCGGGAAGGCCAGCACTGTGAAGAGGAAGGCCACACTGACCAGCTCGGTCACGCTGATCGCGCCCTGGCGCAGTCTGAACGCCCCGACCACCAGCACGGCCAGGGTGCCGAGGCTGGGCAGCGTCTCCAGCAGCGGGTCGAATATGCCGCGCAGCCGGCCGACAGCGATCAGCGAGTCGCGCAGCTCACCGGCGCGGCCCGCGAACCGGGCGGTCTCCTGGGCCTCGCGGCCCATCGTCTTGACCACCAGGGCGCCGTCGAAGCTCTCGTGGGCGATGCCGCTGACCTCGGCGCGCAGGCGTTGCGCCCGGGCCTGCCGGGGTGCCATCCGGCGGGAGTAGACGACGTTGAGCGCGAACAGCGCGGGGAAGACCGCGAGCCCGACCAGGGCGAGCGCCCAGTCGGTGGCGAAGAGCGACACGATCGCGCCGACCAGCATCACCAACGTGCCGACGGCGAACGGCAGCGGCGCGATCGGGTACCAGGCCGCCTCCACGTCGGAGTTGGCGTTGGACAGCAGGGTGCCGGTGGAGTTGCGGTGGTGCCAGGACAGCGGCAGCTCCAGGTACCGACGGGTCACCCTGCGGCGGTAGGAGGCCTGGAGGCGGTACTGCATGTAGCCGGCGCCGAGCCGGCGGCCGAAGATGCCCGCCACCCGCAGCACGCTGATCCCGAACAACGCGGCCGCGGCCAGCGCCAGGGTGCCGGCGCCCACCTCGCCGCGTTCGATGGCCGGAAGCGCCACCTCACCGATGACCGACCCGACCACCCGGGCACTGACAATGATCATCCCGCCGAAGAGCACGCTGCCGACGACCGCCACCGAGAAGATCCGTGGCTGCTCACGGATCGCCTGCCGCAGGACGCCCAGCCCTCGACTGAGAACGTCCCGACTTGTCTTGCTCGCCACGCTCTCCCCCGCCGTAAGCCGCAATTATCTCCCTCATCCTTACCGGTCGGGGCCAGTGCCGCCGACCCTGACTGGATATGTCGACCATCACGTACCGGACGGCGGCGTGCCGCAGGCGCCGACCGACGTCCGCCGTCGCGCGCCGGCGGGCCGCCGGGCCTACGATCGGGCCATGCCCCGGTACGCCCGAGCCGAGCGCGAGGCGCTGGCCGATCTTCTCCTGGCCCTCGGGCCGGACGCCCCGACCATCAACGAGGGCTGGGCGACCCGTGACCTCGCCGCGCATCTGGTGCTGCGGGAGCGCCGTCCGGACGCGGCGGGTGGGATCGTGCTGCCGCCGCTGCGCGGCTACGCCGAACGGGTCCGTCGGCGACTCGCCGCAGGGCCCTACCCCGAGCTGGTGGCACAGGTGCGCCGACCGCCGGTGTGGAGCCCGGTCAGCAACCCGCTGACCGACGAGTTGGCCAACACGATGGAGTTCTTCATCCATCACGAGGACGTCCGGCGGGCCGGCTCCGGGTGGCAGCCGCGCGATCTGCCCACCGGCCTGCAGAGTGCGCTCTGGAAACGCGCGGCCCCGATGGCCCGGCTGGCGCTGCGGCGCTTTCCGGCGGACCTCTACGTGCAGGCGCCCGGCCACGGCGAGGTCTCCCTCGGTCGCGGTGGTGAGCCACTGCGCCTGGTCGGGGCCCCGGCCGAGCTGGTGCTGTTCTTCTCCGGCCGGCAACGGGTGGCCCGGGTCCAACTGAACGGCTCGGCGGAGGCGGCTCGGCGGCTACGCGCCGCCAACCTGGGCATGTGACCGAATGTACGTAAACGGTCACCAAACGACTGTGGAATTTCCCACACCCAGCGAAACACGCTGATACCTCCTCCCGTACGCTTCACCGCGCCGCTCCGCGCCGAGCGGCACGGAGTGGGGGCACACTGTGCGGGACTTCGCGATTTCGGCGCTGCGGGAACCCCCGTTTCCCACCGGGCGCCACGGGGCCACGAACCAGGTGGCGGGTGAGAGCATCGAGTGGGCGCGCACGTTCGGGCTGGTCGATTCCAGCCAACGCGTGCATCGCCTGGAGCGGGCCGACGCCGCCGGACTGGCCGGCCGCGCCTGCCTGGACGGCTCGGTCGAGGGCCTGCGGCTGCTCACCGACCTGATCAGCTGGCTCTTCGTGATGGACGACGCCTGCGACGAGGACGGCCTCGGCGCCGACCCGGTCCGACTGGGCCCGGCGATCAGCACCCTGCTCGACGTGCTGGACCGGTGCGGCGACCCGTACGTCGTACCGCCCGCCGTCGGGCCGCTGGGTGACGCGCTGCACGATCTCTGCCGCCGGACCCGCCTGCACGATCACGCCGGACTGCTGCTGCGGTTCGTCAGCCAGATGCGCGAGTACCTGTTGGCGCTGCTCTGGGAGGCGGGTAACCGGGAACGTCGGCGCGTGCCCGAGGTGGCCGAGTACGTGCAGCTACGCCGGCACATCGGCGGCGTGCACCCCTGCCTCACCCTGACCGACCTGGCGTCGACGCGGCCCTCCGGGCCAACCCAGCGCGCCAACCCGGGGCTGGTCGCCCTGGACCTGCTGGCGGTGGACCTGGTCTGCTGGTGCAACGACCTCTTCTCCTACGGCAAGGAGAGCCAGGCCGACCCGGACGCGCACAACCTCGTCACGGTGCTCGCCCAGGACGGCGACGCGGACGAGGTGACAGCGCTGCGGAGTGCGGCCCACCGGTTCAACCAGGGGTTGGCGACGTACCTGGACGCGGAGGAGGCGCTGCGCGCCGTCGGCGACGACGGGATCCGCGACGCCCTGGTCACCCGTCGCAACTGGGTCCGGGCCACCTACGACTGGTCAGTGGGGGCTGCCCGGTACGCCTGATCGGCCGTACCGGTTGGTGGGATGGGCCGGCCGGACGATCACCAGGGCTAGCCGATGCACGGCAACAGGCAATACTCTTCGGTAACCATCATGACGTGACGACCGTCACGCCACCACCCCCGAAGGCGGCTACAGCGATGGCTCTCGATGTACCGTACCGCTCCATCCCGGACATGTTCCTCAAGCGCGTGGCGGCCACCCCCGACCGGAACGCGTTCGCGTCCCCGAACTCCGACGACTCGGGGCCGGTCTGGCTGACCTGGGCACAGGTCGGCCAGCGCGCCAAGGCGGTCGCCGCCGGCCTGCACGGCCTGGGCGTCGGCCAGGAGGACCCGGTCGCGATCCTCGCCAACACCCGGCTGGAATGGGTGATCGCCGACCTCGGCATCATGTGCGCCGGCGGCGCGACCACCACCGTCTACCCGACCACCGAGCCGGCCGACGCGACGTACATCATCGCCGACTCCGGGTCGAAGGTGCTGTTCGCGGAGAACCCGGCCCAGGCGGCGAAGATCGCCGGGGCGTCCCTGCCCGCGCTCACCCACGTGGTGCTCCTCGACGGCGCCGTCGACCCGAACGCCGCGATCGCGCAGTTGACGCTCGCCGACCTGGAGGAGCGCGGCACCCAGGCGCTGGCCGCCGAGCCGGAGCTGATCGACATGCTGGTGGCCGGCATCGGCCCGGACCACCTGGCCACCCTGATCTACACCTCCGGCACCACCGGCCAGCCCAAGGGCGTCGAGCTGCTGCACGGCGGCTGGTGCTGGGAGGCAGTGGCGCAGGCGGACGTCGGGCTGCTGCGCGACGACGACCTGCAGTACCTGTGGCTGCCGCTGGCCCACTCGTTCGGCAAGACCCTGCTCTGCGGCGCCATCCACGTCGGCCTGCCCACCTACGTCGACGGGCGGGTGGACAAGCTGGTCGACCTGCTCTCGGTCATCCGTCCGACGCTGATGTGCGGCGCTCCCCGGGTCTTCGAGAAGGTCTACAACAAGGCCGTGACCACCGCGCAGGGCGCCGGCGGCGCGAAGGCGAAGATCTTCGGCTGGGCCGTCGGCGTCGGCAAGGAGAAGATCGCCCTGGAGCAGGCCGGCAGGCCGGTGCCGGCCGGGCTGAAGCTGCGCTACGGGCTGGCCGAGAAGCTGGTGTTCAGCAAGCTCCAGGCCCGCCTGGGCGGCCGGATGCGGGTACTGGTGTCCGGCGCCGCGCCGCTCAGCCCGGAGATCGCCACCTTCTTCGCCGCCGCGAACCTGCCGATCTCCGAGGGCTACGGCCTGACCGAGACCAGTGCCGGCAACTTCGTCAACCCGCCGGCCGGGCTGCGCATCGGCACCGTGGGCCGGGCGATGGGCGACCTGGAGTGCAAGATCGACACCGACGGGGAGATCCTGGTGCGGGGTCGGCCGGTCATGCGCGGCTACCACAACCTGCCGGAGGAGACCGCCGCGTCGTTCACCGAGGACGGCTTCTTCCGTACCGGTGACATCGGCACGCTCGACGAGCAGGGCTACCTCCGCATCACCGACCGCAAGAAGGACCTGGTCAAGACCTCGGGCGGCAAGTACATCGCGCCGTCGCACATCGAGGGCATGTTCAAGGCCATCTGCCCGTACACCTCGCAGGCTGTCGTCGTCGGTCAGGCCCGCAACTTCTGCACGATGCTGGTCACCCTGGACCCGGACGCCATCCGGGGCTGGGTCGCCGGGGGCCCCCTCGAAGGGCGCAGCTACACCGAGATCGTCGCGTCGGCCGAGGCCCAGACGATGGTCGAGGAGTACGTCGCCCAGCTCAACGGCAAGCTCAACCGCTGGGAGACGATCAAGAAGGTGGCCATCCTGCCGCGCGACCTGACGATCGAGGACGGCGAGATCACCCCGTCGTTGAAGATCAAGCGGCGTGGGGTGGAGAGCAACTTCGCCGCCGAGATCGACAAGATGTACGCGGGCACGCTCGCCGAGCTGTGAGCTGACCGAGGGTCCCGTGTCGGCGAGAGAGCCGGCACGGGGCCCTCACAGGTGGTGGCCCCGCCACCTCGTGTGTTCCTCTTCCGCGGCAAGCTGCTCCTCGAGCGCCATCTGCCGGACCCCGGCCCGGCGCCGCGAGTCGACGACCGTCTGCGCGGCCACGGCCAGCGTCGTGGCCAGGGCCAACATGCCCAACGCGATCAGCTCGGGCAGCGACCCGGCAATCGGCACCAACGCGAACAGCAGCAGGATCCCGCCGATGGTGGGCCAGCGGGGGGCGCCGAGCGTCCGCCGGCCGAGCACGATGAGCGCGAGCAGGTAGAGCGCGACCCCACCGTAGAGCGCCAGCAGGTCGAAGCTCGGCAGCGGTATGCCCCAGCTCGGTGTGGTGGGATCGGCGCCTTCGTGGATCAACCCCTTGAGTCCGAGCGCGAACAGGATGATGCCGGCGATGACCGGCAGGTGCAGGTAGCTGTAGGCGTTCCGGGCCAGGATGGCACGGGCGTCCGGGTCGCGGGTGCGGTGCAGGGTCTGTTCCATGCCGAGCGCCAGGGTGTCGAAGTACGCCCACCACATCGCGGCGGCCACCGCGATGCCGAGCACCGCCGCGAACAGCACCGGCCAGGTCAGCGGCAGACCGGCGGTCTCGCCGGGACTGAACCCGAGCGCGATGATCGCCTCGCCGAGGGCGATCAGGACGATCTGACCGTGCCGCTCCGCCCAGTGCCCGGCGGAGAGCACTGTCCACCCGGTGCCCCGCAGCGCCAGTCCGGCCCCGTACTCCACGCCGAGGGCCGCGAGCCAGCACAGCAGGCGGGCCACCGACTCGGCTGTTCCGTCGAAGAGCCGCTGCGGCAGCAACCCGGCGACCACGATGAGGCTCGTGGCCACGAACGCCGGCAGGGCGAGCAGTTGCCAGCGTCGACGCACGTCGCGGTTCCGGCGGCCGATCCACAGGAAGATCACACTCTCGCTCACCCGGACCACGAAGTAGCAGGTCGCGAAGACCAGCGGACCGAACAGCCCACCGGGACGGTCGACGAACGCCTTCGGGAGACTCAGCGCCAGCACGAAGGCGGCGGCGATGGTGACGAAGCCGATCGCCGGGACGATGCCCTGGTCGGTGCGGATCAGGTTGCCCAGCACGGCGAACCCGGACCAGCACCACCAGAGCAGGGCGAGCAGCACCAGGCACTGGACCAGGCCACGGGCGGTCGGATTGCCGGCGGTCGCCGTGGTGACGTGCAAGAAGGCGAAGACGAAGACCAGGTCGTAGAAGAGTTCGAGCGGCGTCGCCCGTGAGCCCGGCGCACTCCGGCGGACCCTGCGTGTCCCGCCACCCTGGTCCACCAGGAGAGTCTGGCAGCCGAACCAGGGCGAATGACATATTCCCGGCATAATGGTGCCGACGGATGCCGATGGTTGGCTGGGCGCCGGCTCAGGCGATGACGGCCGGCTCGCGCCACCGCTGGCGGCCGGCGCGGTCCAGGTCGTAGCGGATCGCCGCGATCCGCCCGACGGCCTCCACGAGGTCCGCCGCGGGAAGGGTGAAGGGCAGCCGCAGGAAGCGCTCCAGGGTGCCGTCCAGGCCGAACCGGGGGCCGGGGGCCAGCCGTACGCCGACCTCCTCCGCGGCCCGGGCCAGCGCGCTCGAGACCGGGCCGTCCAACTCGGCCCAGAGTGTCACTCCACCCCGTGGCACTGTGACCCGCCACTCCGGCAGTTGGTGCGCCAGCGCACCGAGCAGGGCGTCCCGTTGGACGGCCAACTGGACGCGGCGGTCGGCGACGATGGCCTCGGCGTCGGCGAGCAGGTGCACCGCGACCAGTTGGTCCAGCACCGGGCTGGCCATGTCGACCCCGACCCGCACGGCGGCCAGCCGCTGCACCTGCGGCGCGGACGCGCGCACCCAGCCGATCCGCAGGCCACCCCAGTAGGGCTTGCTCATCCCGCCGATGCTGACCACCCGGCTGTGCCGGTCGTAGGTGGCGACCGGGGGTGGCACCTCGGTGCCGTCCATCGACAGGTCCACGAAGGACTCGTCGATGATCAGATCGGTGCCGACCGCGTGCGCGGTGGCCACCACACGCTCGCGCAGTGCGGCGGGCATCAGGTGCCCCGTCGGGTTCTGGAACTCGGGGATCAGGTAGGCCAGCTTGGGTCGGGTCTGTCGGAGACTGCCCAGCAGCAGGTCGGGCTCCCAGCCGGCGTCGGCGGCCAGCCCGTGGGTGCTGATCCGGGCCCGCCGGCCGGCCAGCGCGGCGAGGGCGTTGGGGTAGGTCGGGGACTCGACCAGCACGGTGCCGCCCGGGGCCAGGGCGAGCCGCAGCACCAGATCCAGTGCATGCTGGGTGCCGCTGGTGACCATGATCTGGTCGGCCGAGGTGGGCAGACCCCGGGCGGTGTACGCGTCGGCCACCGCCTCGCGCAGCTCGATGATGCCGGTCGGGTGGTAACCGGCCCCGCTCAGGTAGCGGGGCAGGTCCTCGGCGGCGGCCCGCGCGGCCGACAGCAGTTGCGGCGGTGCGGCCAGCGCGGCGACGCCGAGGTCGAGCATCTCCCGGTCGTCCAGCGGGGTCCACAGGCCGGTGCTGGCCACCCGGTGGTTGCCGGGCAGCATCGTCCAGCTACCGGCGCCCCGCCGGCTGGCCAGGTGCCCGGTCTCGCGTAGCTGCCGGTAGGCGGCGGTGACAGTGGTCCGGCTGATCCGCAGCGCCTCGGCCAGCTCCCGTTCGGCCGGGAGGCGGACGCCCAGCGGCAGCCGGCCGTCGGCGAGCAGCCCGCGCACCGAGCCGGCCAGCGCGGCGTAGTCGGGGCTGCGGCGGCGGCCCGGGAGTGCATGCCACTGCCCGAGCAGACGGGCCAATTGGACGCCACGCACCTGCCCGGTCATAGCCACTCCTCGGATATTGGCTTCTTCCTCGACGAGGATTGGCACCTAGGGTGGCATGCATGGCACTGCTTGGCAATCTGCGGCACCGGCCGGTTCGACGGTTGGTCCAGCTCTACCTCGGGCTCACCGTCTACGGCGTCAGCATGGCCCTGATGATCCGCTCCGATCTGGGCCTCGACCCGTGGGACGTGTTCCACCAGGGGCTCTCCGAGTTGACCGGGCTCTCCTTCGGCACCGTCACCATCGCCGTCGGCGCGCTGGTCCTGCTGCTCTGGATCCCGCTGCGGCAGCGGCCCGGCCTCGGCACGGTCAGCAACGTCGTGGTGATCGGCCTGGTCGTGGACGCCACACTGGCCCTGCTACCCGCGGGTGGCCCGTTCAGCGTCCGGATCGCGATGCTGATCACCGGGATCGTCGCCAACGGCGCCGCCACCGCCCTCTACCTCGGCGCCCGGTTGGGGCCCGGCCCCCGTGACGGTCTGATGACCGGGTACGTGGCCCGCCGGCCCGGCCGGTCGATCCGACTGGTGCGCACCGTCATCGAGGTCACAGTGCTGGCGCTGGGCGCGCTGCTCGGCGGCACCGTCGGCGTGGGAACCGTCGCGTACGCGCTGGCCATCGGCCCGTTGGCGCAGTTCTTCATCCCGCTGTTCGCCGTGCCGGAGGGCACCGCGCCGGACAGCGCCGCGCCCCCGCCGGGCGACCCCGCGCCGGCCACCCCGGCCGGCTGAACCCTCACCGACCGTCCGCGAACCGGTACGTGGCGGTGGTGCCGCGCACCGGTTGGCGGGTGGGTGTTCCCTTCCGCGACGCGCGCCGTCATCATCTCTGCATGGGGGAGAACGGTTGGCGCTGGAACGACGCCTGGATCTTCGTGTCGCTCGTCATCGCGAGCGGGGCCGGACGGCACCGTCGGTCGGCGACAAGCCGGCGGCCGGAGGGCGTCCGCCTGACCGACGTGCTCTCCACAGCCGACCACCTCAACCACGCGATTCCGCAGCGACACGAGGTGGAGGCCGCGGTCCAGCGGCTGGTCGGCGCAGGGCTGGTCAGCGTCGCCGACGGCTGGTTCCGGATCACCGCCGAGGGTGAGCAGCTGTGGCGTACCCGCCCGCGCGCGGGTGTGGCGACCATGGTGGACACCGTGCAGGGTGTGTTGACCCGCCGGCACGCGCCCGGCAGCGCGGACTGGATCCTGGACGAGGCCGACCACGCGGCTGCCGTTCAGGAATACGCGGTCCGTTCGATTCCCAGCCCGCGTCGGTCACCGGAGGGGCACTCCGGCGAGCGCTGAGCTGCTCAGCGCACCGGATGGCCGCCGAGGCGCAGTGCGTCCTTGACCTCGGCGACGGTCAGCTCGCCGAAGTGGAAGACGCTGGCGGCGAGCACCGCGTCCGCGCCGGCGCCGATCGCTGGCGGAAAGTGGGCCACCTCGCCGGCGCCTCCACTGGCCACCACCGGCACGTCCACCACCGCGCGCACCGCGGCGATCAGTTCCAGGTCGAAGCCCGCCTTGGTGCCGTCGGCGTCCATCGAGTTGAGCAGGATCTCCCCCGCGCCCAACTCGGCGCCCCGGTGCGCCCACCACACGGCGTCGATGCCGGTGCCACGCCGACCCCCGTGGGTGGTGACCTCGAACCCGCTGGGGGTGATGTCGGTCGGGGCCCGGCGCACGTCGAGGGAGAGCACGAGCACCTGCCGGCCGAACCGGTCGGCGATCTCGGCGATCAGCTCCGGACGGGCGATGGCGGCGGTGTTCACGCCGACCTTGTCCGCGCCGGCGCGCAGCAGCGTGTCCACGTCGGCGACCTGCCGGACCCCACCGCCGACGGTCAGCGGGATGAACACCGACTCGGCGGTGCGGCGCACCACGTCGAGCATGGTGCCCCGGTCGCTGGACGACGCCGTGACGTCGAGGAAGGTCAACTCGTCAGCGCCGGCCCGGTCGTACGCGGCGGCCAGCTCCACCGGGTCGCCGGCGTCACGCAGGTCGAGGAAGTTGACCCCCTTGACCACCCGCCCGGCGTCCACGTCCAGACAGGGGATCACCCGTACCGCCACCGTCATGCCGCGAGCCTATCCTCCACACACGGCGCGGCGGTCGACCCGATCGGGTCGACCGCCGCGAGAGAGCTCTGCGTCACACCTTGACGAGCATCTTGCCGAGGTTGTCGCCGCGCAGTACGCCGATGAACGCCTCCGGTGCGTTCTCGATGCCGTCCACGATCGTCTCGTCGTAGGACAGCGTGCCGTCGCGCAACCAGCCCGAGACGTCGCGCACGAACGCCGCCCGCACGTCGTTGTGGTCGTTGACCAGGAAGCCGCGCAGGGTGAGCCGCTTGCCGATGACCAGCGCCAGGTTGCGCGGGGCGGCCGGCGGCTCGGTGGCGTTGTACTGCGAGATCATGCCGCAGATGGCGGCCCGGCCGTGCAGGTTCATGGCCGAGATCGCGGCCTCCAGGTGGTCACCGCCGACGTTGTCGAAGTAGACGTCGACGCCGTCCGGGGCGGCCGCCCGCAGCGACTCGCGGACCCCGTCGTGGTAGTCGAAGGCGGCGTCGAAGCCCAGCGCCCGCAGCCGCTCGACCTTGGCCGGCGAGCCGGCACTGCCGATCACCCGGCCGGCGCCCTTGAGCTTGGCGATCTGGCCGACCAGGCTGCCCACCGCGCCGGCCGCGGCGGAGACGAAGACCGTCTCGCCGGGCTTCATCGCGGCCACCTCCAGCAGACCGGCGTACGCGGTCAACCCGGTCATGCCGAGCACGCTCAGGTACGCGCTGACCGGGGCGATGCTCGGGTCGACGGGGCGGGCCGCGGCGGCGTCGAGCAGCGCGTACTCCCGCCAGCCCAGCCCATGCAGGACTGTGGTCCCGACGGCGACGTCCGCCGCCTCGCTGGCCACCACCTCACCGATCGCGGCGCCGTCGAGCGGCGCGTCGAGCGCGAACGGCGGCACGTACGACTTGACGTCGTTCATCCGTCCGCGCATGTACGGGTCGACGGACATGTACTGGTTGCGGACCACGATCTGGCCCGGCCCGGGCGTCGGAACCTCGGTCTCGACGAGCCGGAAGGTGTCTTCGGTGGGCCAGCCCTGCGGGCGGCTGGCCAGGTGGATCTCGCGGTTGCTGGTCACGGGGTGGTCGTCCTCTCGTCCGCGGATGGGGGCCTGGGGGCGGGAGGTCACGCGGACAGGGTCTCGCGGACGGTCAGGGTGACGTCGACGTTGCCACGGGTGGCGTTGGAGTACGGGCAGACCTGGTGGGCCTGCTCGACGATCTGCTCGGCGACCTCGCGGGGCGCGGCGGGCAGGTCGACGACGAGCTGCACGGTGAGCCCGAAGCCGCCGCTGCCGTTCGGGCCGATGCCCACCTCGGCGTCGACCACGGAACCGGTCACGTCGGCCTTGGCCCGGCGGGCCACCAGCCGCAGCGCGCTGTGGAAGCAGGCCGCGTAACCGGCGGCGAAGAGCTGCTCGGGGTTGGCCGCGCCACCGGCGCCGCCCATCTCCTTCGGCACGGCCAGATCGAGTGCGAACGTGCCGTCGGAGGTCTCGACGTGACCGTCCCGGCCGTCGCCGGTGGCGGTCGCGGACGCGGTGTAGACAACCTGCATGGTGGTCACTGCTCCTTCTGTCGGTGGATGGTGTCGGTGACCCGGGTGAGGGTGTCGCGCAGCGCGACGAGCTCGTCGAAGCCCAGCCCGGTGGCCTGCGCGATCCGCATCGGGACGTCGCAGACCCGCTCGCGCAACGCCCGGCCCTGCTCGGTGAGGCCCACCTCGACCCGCCGCTCGTCGCGGGCCGACCGCCGCCGCACCACCAGGCCCGCCCCCTCCAGCCGCTTGAGCAGCGGGGAGAGCGTGCCGGAGTCCAGCCGCAGCTCGGCGCCCAACTCGGACACCGTGGGGGCGTCGTCGGGACGCTCCCAGAGCACCAGCAGCGCCAGGTACTGCGGGTAGGTCAACCCGACCTCGTCGAGGATCGGCCGGTAGACGTCGGTCAGTGCGCGCGACGCGGCGTAGAGCGCGAAGCACACCTGCCGGCGCAGCACCAGGTCATCGGTCACCGCTGAACCGTAGCCCACAATTAAGTTGTGCACAACTTATCGGGCCGCAGGACAGGCCGGCAGGCCGCCCGGGCACGTACCTCAGCGATCGCCGAGGTACGCCTCCAACTCCACCTCGACCAGGTGCTCCGGGTCCAACAGACCGGCCACCACCACCAGGGTCGCCGCCGGCCGGACCGCGCCGAAAACCACGTTGTGCGCCCGGCCCACCTCGTCGGCGTGCAGCCGGTCCGTCACGTACATCCTGGTCCGGACCACGTCGCCCGGCTCCGCACCCACCTCGGCGAGCGCGGCCAACCCGATCCGCAGCGCCTGCGCGGTCTGCGCGGCCGCGTCACCGACGTGCACCACCCGGCCGTCCACAGTCGCCGTGCAACCAGCCGTCCAGGCCCACTCACCGGCCCGGACCACCCGGGAGTACCCGTAGCGCTGCTCCCACGGGCCGCCCGACCCCAGCCGGGTCGTCGTCACGCCTCGGCCAGCGTCCGCAGCGCCTCGGCCACGGTGAACGCACCCGCGTAGAGCGCCTTGCCAGCGATCACGCCCTCCACCCCGGCCGACTCCAGAGTCGCCAACGCTCGCAGGTCGTCCAGGGTGGACACCCCACCCGAGGCGATCACCGGCCGGTCCGTACGGGCACACACCTCGCGCAGCAGATCCAGGTTCGGCCCGCGCATCGTCCCGTCCTTGGTGATGTCGGTGACCACGTACCGACTCGCGCCCGCCTTGTCCAGCCGCTCCAGCACCTCGTACAGGTCGCCACCGTCGCGGGTCCAACCCCGCGCCGACAGGGTGTGACCCCGCACGTCCAGCCCGATGGCCACCCGGTCGCCGTACTCCGCGACCACCCGGTCACACCAGACCGGGTCCTCCAGAGCGGCGGTCCCGATGTTCACCCGGGCCGCACCGGTACCCAGCGCCGCGCGCAGCGACTCGTCGTCACGGATGCCACCGGAGAGCTCCACCTTCACGTCCAACTGCCGCACCACCTCCGCGAGCAGGTGCGCGTTGGTGCCCCGACCGAACGCCGCGTCCAGGTCGACCAGGTGGATCCACTCCGCGCCGTCCTGCTGCCAGGCCAGCGCCGCGTCCAACGGGTCGCCGTAGATGCTCTCGCTTCCGACGGCGCCCTGCACGAGCCGGACGGCCCGGCCGTCAGCGACGTCCACGGCGGGTAACAGGGTGAGGCTCAAGGTCTTCTCCTCGATCAGGTACGACGGTCCAGGGCGATCACCACGATCGCCGGCAGTACGAGCAGCAAGAGCACGATCAGCGCGATACGCAACGCCAGGTTGTCGACGAACGTCCAGATCAGGAGTACCGCCGCGCCGGTGAGCAGCACTATCGCGGCCCGCTCACCCCGAGTGTGCCGGGCCAGCCGCCCGGAGCGACCCCGCCGCAGCCGCGGCGTCAAGGTGCGGACCACCGCGCGACGACGTTGCCGCCGGGCGACCTGGCGCTGCCGGACCGCCCGTTCCCGGGCCTGCTCCGCCTCCCGCTCCGCCCGCCGGCGGGCGCGCTCCCGGCTCACCGCGACGCCCGCCGCTCGGACACCGCGCGACGGCGCTCAGTCACCGCTGGGCAACGTGGCGAGCCAGTTGCGCAGCAGCGCGGCACCGGTGTCGGCGGACTTCTCCGGGTGGAACTGGGCCGCCGACAACGAGCCACGCTCCACCGCCGCGACGAAATCCGTGTCGTGGTGGGCGGTGGTCACGGTGGCACCGGCAGCGGCCAGCGCCGCCGGGTCGCCCATCGCGTACGAGTGGACGAAGTAGAACCGGCTCTGCTCCGTCAACCCCGCGAACAGCACCGACTCCCGCGGAGCCCGGACCGTGTTCCAGCCCATGTGCGGCAACCGGGTGGCGGCCAGCCGGGTCACCCCGCCGGGCAGCAACCCCAGCCCCTTGGTCACCACGCCGTGCTCGTCACCGTGCTCGAAGAGCACCTGCATGCCCACACAGATGCCGAGCACCGGCCGGCCGGCAGCCACCCGCTCGGCGATCACCGGACCGGCGCCCAGCGCCTCGATCCCCGCCATGCACGCCGCGTACGCGCCCACACCCGGCACCACCAGACCATCTGCGGCAGCCGCCGCGGCCAGGTCGTCGGTCACCCGGACGTCCGCTCCAGCGGCGGCCAGCGCCCGCTCCGCCGAACGCAGGTTGCCCGAGCCGTAGTCGAGCACCACCACGCCACTCATGTCGTCACCCCGATCACCCGTTCTCCGGCAGCAGCCGCAGCACCCCGGCGACAGTGGCGAGCACCGCGAGCCCCGCGGTGATCAGCACGGCGGCCTTCGGCGCGCCCTGCCGGTAGAGCGACCAGGTGCCGCCCACCAGCACCCCGGCCAGGATCAGCAGCAACGTCGGCAACGCGGCACCCATCAGAGCTGCCTTCCATTCGCGGCTGCGGGGCTCCGCTGCGCTGCACTCCTCGCGCTCATCAGAGCGCGCCCTTCGTGCTCGGGATCGCCCCGGCGGAACGCGGGTCGATCGCTGTGGCCTCGCGCAACGCGCGGGAGACCGCCTTGAACTGCGCCTCCACCACGTGGTGCGCGTCCGGGTGACCACCCGGCCGAGCCGCCCGCAGCACGTCGACGTGCAGCGTGACCCGGGCCGCCTGACCGAAGGACTCCCAGATGTGCCGGGTCATGCTTGTCGCGTACACCGGCCCGATGTACGGGGCGAGCACCGGCTCGTCGTGCACCACGTACGGCCGACCGGAGAGGTCCACCGCGGCCCGGACCAGCACCTCGTCCATCGGCACCGTCGCCGAGCCGTACCGCCGGATGCCGGCCTTGTCGCCCAGCGCCTGGTCGAACGCCGCACCCAGGGCGAGCGCGGTGTCCTCGATCGTGTGGTGCGCGTCGATCTCCAGGTCGCCCACAGTGCGCACGGTCAGGTCGAAGCCGCCGTGCCGGGCGATCTGGTGCAGCATGTGGTCGTAGAAGCCGACGCCGGTGCTGATCTCGGCGGCACCGGTGCCGTCGAGATCGATCTCGACGAGGACCTTGGTCTCCTTGGTGATCCGTTCCACCCGGGCGGTCCGACTCATTGCGAAGTCTCCATTGCAGAAAGAAAGGCGTCGGTCTCGGCGGCGGTGCCGGCGGTCACCCGCAGCCAGCCGGGCAGGCCGACGTCACGGACCAGCACCCCCTGCGCCAGCAGGGCGTTCCAGACGATGGTCTGGTCGCCGCCCACCTCGAAGAGCACGAAGTTGGCGTCGCTGTCGGCGACCCGCAACCCCCGCTCGCGCAGCGTCGCCACGATCCGGTCCCGCTGCGCCATGATCGCGCTCACCGTACCGAGAAGGGCGTCGCGGTGGGCCACCGCCGCGCGTGCGGCGGCCTGGGTGAGCGCGGAGAGATGGTACGGCAAACGGACGAGCTGCACCGCCCGCACGACCGCCGGGTCGGCGGCCAGGTAACCCAGCCGGCCACCGGCGAAGCCGAACGCCTTGCTCATCGTCCGGGTGACCACCAGCCGCGGGTGGCCGGGCAGCACCGCGAGGGCGCTGATCGTCCCGGGCCGGGCGAACTCGGCGTACGCCTCGTCCACGACCACCATGCCCGGCGCGACGTCGAGCACCGCGGCGATCACCGCCGGGTCCAGTGCCGTGCCGGTGGGGTTGTTCGGCGAGCAGAGGAACACCACGTCCGGCCGGTGCTCGCGGACCTGGGCGACCGCGTCCTCGGCGGTCAACCCGAAGTCGACGCCGCGCGCGGCGGGCACCCACCGGGTGCTGGTGCCGAGGGCCAGCAGCGGGTGCATCGAGTACGCCGGAACGAAACCGAGCGCGGTGCGCCCCGGCCCGCCGAACGCCTGGAGCAGCTGCTGCTGGATCTCGTTGGAGCCGTTGGCCGCCCACACCTGGTCGACGGTGAGCCCGTGCCCGAGATATTCGGCCAGGTCGGCACGGAGCGCCACCGCGTCCCGGTCCGGGTAGCGGTTCAGCTCGCGCAACTCGGCCGCGAGCGCCTTGCCGATCGCCTCGACCACCGGCTCCGGCACCGGGTGGGAATTCTCGTTGGTGTTGAGCCGCACCGGCACGTCCAACTGCGGCGCCCCGTACGGCGACAGCCCCCGCAGGTCGGCCCGGATCGGCAGATCGTCCAGGCTGGTCACGCCGGTCCTCCACCCGGGAAGCGGGCCTGGACAGCCTGGCCGTGCGCGGGCAGGTCCTCCACGTTGGCCAGGGTGACCACGTGCGGGGCCACGTCGCGCAGCGCGGCCTCGGTGTATTCGATCAGGTGCACACCGCGCAGGAACGACTGCACGGACAGGCCGGAGGAGTGCCGGGCGCAGCCGCCGGTGGGCAGCACGTGGTTGGAGCCGGCGCAGTAGTCGCCGAGCGACACCGGCGACCAGGCGCCCACGAAGATCGCTCCGGCGTTGCGGACCCGCAGCGCCCACTCCCGAGCGTCGACCGTCTGGATCTCCAGGTGCTCGGCCGCGTACGCGTCGACCACCCGCAGCCCCGCCTCGAGGTCGTCGACCAGGACCACGCCGCTCTGCTCACCGGTCAGCGCCGTGGTGACCCGCTCGGTGTGCTTGGTCGCCGCCACCTGCCGGGCCAACTCCGCCTCGACGGCCTCGACCAGCGCCACCGACGGGGTGACCAGCACGCTCGCGGCGAGCGGGTCGTGCTCGGCCTGACTGATCAGGTCTGCGGCCACGTGCGCCGGGTCGGCGGTGTCGTCGGCCAGGATGGCGATCTCGGTCGGCCCGGCCTCGGCGTCGATGCCGACCACGCCGCGCAGCAGCCGCTTGGCGGCGGTCACCCAGATGTTGCCGGGGCCGGTGATCAGGTCGACGGGGTCGCACCGCAGCTCACCCGCCGGGTCCACCGCCGCGCCGTACGCCAGCATCGCCACCGCGTGAGCCCCGCCCACCGCGTACACCTCGTCGACGCCGAGCAGCGCGCACGCGGCGAGCACCCGGGCATCGGGCAGGCCGCCGTTGTCCTTCTGCGGCGGGCTGACCACCACCAGCGAGCGCACCCCGGCCGCCTGGGCGGGCACCACGTTCATCACCACTGTCGACGGGTACATCGCCAGGCCACCGGGCACGTAGAGGCCGACCCGGTCGACCGGCAGCCACCGCTCGGTGACGGTGCCGCCGGGCACCACCTTCGTGATGTGGTCGGTGCGCCGCTGGTCGGCGTGCACCCGACGGGCCCGGGCGATGGACTCCAGCAGCGCGGCACGCACCGCCGGGTCGAGCACCCCCTCCGCCTCGGTGATCGCCTCGACCGGCACCCGCAGCACCTCCGGGGAGATGCCGTCGAACCGCTCGCTCGCCTCCCGGATCGCTGGGTACCCATGCTCACGGACCGCCTCCACCAGCGGCCGGATGCGCTCGACGGCGACGGACACGTCGAGCTGGGCACGGGGCAGCAGGCGGCGCGGGTCACCGAGACCGTCGCGCAGGTCGATCCGATTCAGCACCCTTGCGAGTCTAGGCGGCCGGCCCGACGTCCACCCGAGCCGCCCGTCCGCCGGGACGGTGAGCCGGGCCACGCCCCCGGTGCCGAGATTGGTTAGGCTCGACCATGTGACCGCACGGCTGCCGGTTTTCCCGCTCGCAACGGTGCTCTTTCCCGGGTTGGTGCTGCCGCTGCACATCTTCGAGGAGCGCTACCGGGCGCTGGTCCGGCACCTGGTCAGCCTGCCCGACGGCGCCCCGCGCGAGTTCGGCGTGGTGGCCATCCAGGCCGGCTGGGAGGTCGCGCCCGCCGGTCCCGCCGGCGCCCCGGCCTCATCGAACGCCGGCGAGGTGACGCTGCACGAGGTGGGTTGCACCGCCGAGCTGCGCCAGGTGACCGAATTGGCCGACGGTGGTTTCGACATCGTCACCGTCGGCCGCCGCCGGTTCCGCATCGCCGAGGTCGACGACAGCGCCGAGCCCTACCTGACCGCCGACGTCGAGTGGCTGCCCGACCCGGGCGGCCCGGACGAGGTGGCCGACCTGCTGGCCGCCCGGGTGATCGCGGTCTTCCGGCAGTACCTCGGCCTGATCCGCTCCGACCCGGAGGAGATCTCCGAGCAGTTGCCGGAGGACCCGACAGTGCTCTCGCACCTGGTGGCGGCGACCGCGGCGCTCACCGTCGACGACCGCCAACGGCTGCTGGCCATCGACGACACCGCCTCCCGGCTCCGCGCCGAGCTGCGGTTGCTCAACCGCGAGGCGGCTCTGCTGCGTCAGGTGCGGGCGGTTCCGGTGCCGCTGTCGGAGCTGGCGTCCCCGCCGACACCCAACTGAACTCCCCCGGCTCGGGCTCCGGGCGTAGCCCCGGCCACCGCGACCAACCGGCCAGCAGGGTGTACATGACAGCGGCACCGAACGCCGGCAGCAGCAGGTTGCCGTGCGGCACCGGCAGCACGCCGAGCAGCCAGTCCACCCCACCGGCCCGCAGGTCGGCGGGTTTGCTGAAGGCCTGCCCGGCCGGGGCGGTCGCCAGCAGCCGGTCGAAGGTGGCCAGACCGATCCGCCGACCCACCTGCCAGGCCACCGGCGCGGCGACCAGGGTGCCGAGCACCGCGGCGAGCAACCCGACCGGGCCGCGCCGCCGACGCAGCACGAACCACAGGACGAGCGCCACGAGCAGCCCGAAGGCGAGCCCGAGCAGGCTGAACCAACCGTCGGCGGCGATCGGCTGCTCCGGTTGCGGCTCGGCGTAGATCGCCCCCTCGGCGGTCTTGAGCACCGGGGTGTCCGGCGCGAGCACTGCCCAGAGCAGGCCGAGGGGAACACCCAGCGCGGCCAGCGCGAGCACGACGCCCAGCACCGTCGCCAGGGCACGCAGCGGACGACGCGGTTCGTCGAACCGAAGCTCCAGCGAGCTCTGGTACGCCGCCGAGGCCGGCAGGTGGCCCGGACCGAACTCGCCCGGCGCCGTCCCGGCCGACGGGTCCACCTCCGGCGGTTTCGCGTCCGGCGTACGGGGTGGCGCGGGTTGGTCGGGCTCGTCGACGGGCCGCTCACGGTCGGGGTTGTCCGGGCTCACCCGATGATCCTCTCAGGCCCGGTGCGCGTTCGGGGTTCCGGTGGCGGCAGACCAGCTCACCGGGCGAACGGCTCCACCATCATCGCCGCGGCCCGCAGCCACGCCTGCCGGGTCTCCGGCTGGAGCTGGTGGTACTCGATCGACGACCCGGTCTCCAGAGCCGGGTCGTACGGCACGACGGCCACGCCCCGGGTACGGGTGGCGAAGTGCCGCTCCAGGTCGTCCTGGAGCGTCGAGCGTCCCGGGGTCGGGCAGGAGATGAGGGTGATCGCGTTGTCCGCCAACTCACCCATGCCCTCCTCGTGCAGCAGGTCGAGCATCCAGTCCGCGCTGAACGCCGCGTCCTCCCGGGGCACAGTGGTCACCACCAGTTGGTCGGCGGCCTGCATCACGGTGCGCCAGTTGGGGCTCTCCACGTTGTTGCCGGTGTCCACGCAGACCACGTCGTGGGTGCGCCGCAGCAGCTCCAGCACCCGTCGGACGGTGAACTGGTCCAGGCGCTGGGCGAAGCGCGGGCTCTCCTCGCCGGCCAGCACGTCGTACGAGCCGTCGGAGGCGTGCCGCAGGTAGTCGTCCAGTCGGTCCAGCAGGGTCGCGCCCTCCAGGATCTCGATCTGGGCCAGGTCGCTGATCAGGTGCCGGATCGTCCGGGCGTGCCGGGCGCTGCCGGCGCGCAGGCCGAGGGTGCCGCGCAGCTCGTTGTCGTCCCAGGCCAGCACGCCCTTGCCGCGGACGCTGCCGACCGTCGCCGCGGCGAGCACCGTGGCGGTCGTCTTGTGCACCCCGCCCTTGGGGTTGGCGAAGGCGAACACCCGGGGCGTGCCCAGGTCCCGTTGGAGCACCCCGTTGGCGCGCTCCTGCTCCTGGTCGACGGCCGGTGGGCGCCATTCGATCCGGGGCGGGTAGGCACGTTCGGCGACCGCCGAGCCGACCGCCGGGGCGGGTGGCGGCGGGACGGGCGGCGCGACTGGCAGGGCGACCGGGGGCGCGGGCGGCGGGGCGACCGGCGCGGGCGGTGGCGGTGCGGCCGGGTAGCCGGTCTCCGGCTGGTAGCCGGTCTCCAGCAGGGCGTACCGCGACTCCACCGGCGGGTCGCCCGGTCGGTAGCCGTTGTCCAGCAACGCGTAGCGCGACGGGACCGGGTCGGGGCCGCGTGCCGGCGGCTCGGGCTCGGCCCGGTACGTCGGCTCGGGCTCGGCCCGGTACGTCGGCTCAGCACGGTAGTCCGGCTCGGCCCGATAAGTCGGCTCGGCCCGGTAGTCCGGCTCGGCCCGGTAGCCGGGCGTGGCGAGGTAGTCCGGCTCGGCGCGGTAGCCCGGCTCGGCCCGGTAGCCGGGCTCAGCGCGGTAGTCCGGCTGCTCGGTCCGGTACGCCGGCTCCGCTCGATAGTCCGGCTCGGCCCGATAACCCGGCTCGGTCCGGTACGCGGGCTCCGCCCGATAGTCCGGCTCGGCCCGGTACGCGGGGTCGGCCCGGTACGCGGGGTCGACGCGGTAGGTCGCCTCGGCCCGGTAACCGGGCTCCGCGCCGTACGACAGGTCGGCCGGATGCCCGATGGCGGGTGCTCGCCCGGCGTAGCCGTTGGGGGCCGCACGCCGTGGCAGCGGGTCCGGCGGCGGTTCCTCGCCGCGCCGCTCCGGCTCGGTCTGCTCCGCGCCGCGACCGCCCAGCCGGGCACGGTCCAACAGCGCGCGCCACCGCGGCGCTGGTTCGGCCGGCCGGCCCCAGCCGGTCTCACTGCCCTCCACGGCCCGCCCTCCCAGCGCCATCGATCTCTGTCTGACAGGCTACGAACCCAACCCTATTCGGACCACACCTCAGAGCGCACACCAGCCGGCGCAGATCACGACGACGGCGATGGCGGCGACGGCTCGGCGAGGGTGGCGTCCGGCGAGGTGGTGACACTCGGCGGCGCCGACTCGGTGGGCTCCGGCTTCGACGGTTCGGGTGACGGAATCGTCACGACTGGTGCGGGTTCCGACGATTCGCCCACGGGGGCCGACGGCGCCGATGCGCTGATCATCGGCGCTGGCCGCTCGGACCGGGTCGGTGCGGGGCTCGGCCCGGTGTCGGCCGGCGGGCGCACCACGTCACGCTGCTCGGGCAGCGGCGGCGTGAAGACCGTCCGGTCCAGCCGGTACACCTCGGGGGCGGGGTCGACCGCCCGTACATCCGGCCGGGCCGCGACACCGCGCAGCGCCACCGGCGTCGCGCGGACCACCGCCGCGTAGACGCAGGCGCAGCCGGTGCGGTACGCGACCGCCTCGGCGGCGGCCACCTCGGCGCCGCTGGCGTACTGCTCCCGTAACTCCCGCTCGCCCACCCCGTCGCCGTCGACAGCGGCGGCCCTGGTCCGGTAGTCGGCGGCCTCGGTCTCCTTGCGGGCCGCGACCTGTTCCATCCCGGCGACCACGTCGTCCGGCACCCGCAGCGCGGGGATCTTGACGATCTCGGTCTGCCGGCCGGGCAGCGGAACCCGCCCGAAGACGGTCGAGACCCCGACGTCGCCGAGCACCGTCGCCAGCCGCTGCGGAGGCAGGTACGCGTCGAGCGTGACCAACGCGTACGTCCCGCCCTCGGCGGCCGGGGCGGACGCGGGCAGCGCGGCCAGGTCGGCCGCGGCGGACCGCAGGTAGCCGGGAACGGAGTCGCCGTCGGCAACGCCGACCCGGGTCACCTCGCCGACCGTCCGGTCACCGACCGGAGTGTCGTCGACGGCCCAGACGGCGGTGCCCAACACCGCCGCCGCGGAGAGCACCGCGGCCCAACTGAGCACGCCGGAGCGCGCCGACCGGTCGCCCAGCCGGGCCACGGCCCGGGTCAGCGGCGGCAGCAACCGCTGGTCCAGCTGCCGCAGCAGGTTGCCGGCGCGCACGGGCGGGATCCCCTCTGTGGAACGGTGTCGGGCGGTCGCCGCTCAGTCACGCAGGATCTGAAGCGCACGGTCCAGGTCGTCAGGGTAGTCGCTGACGAACCGGACCTCGTCCCCCGTTCGGGGGTGCACAAAGCTCAGTTCGCGGGCGTGCAGCCACTGTCGGGCCAGGCCGAGACGGGCCGAGAGGGTGGGATCGGCGCCGTAGGTGAGGTCACCCACACAGGGGTGCCGCATCGTGGAGAAGTGCACCCGGATCTGGTGGGTCCGGCCGGTCTCCAGCCGGACGTCGACCAGACTCGCCGCCGGGAACGCCTCCAGGGTGTCGTAGTGGGTGATGCTCGGCTTGCCGCCGGACACCACCGCCCAGCGGTAGTCGTGGGTGGGGTGCCTGTCGATCGGCGCGTCGACGGTGCCCCGCAGCGGGTCCAGGTGACCCTGCACCACCGCGTGGTAGCCCTTGTCGACCTCGCGGTACTTGAAGGCCCGCTTCAACGCCGTGTACGCCTGCTCGCTCTTGGCCACCACCATGATCCCGGTGGTGCCCACGTCGAGCCGGTGCACCACGCCCTGACGCTCGGCGGCGCCGCTGGTGGAGATGCGGTGCCCGATCGCGGCGAGCGCGCCGATCACCGTCGGCCCGGTCCACCCGGGGCTCGGGTGCGCGGCCACCCCGACCGGCTTGTCGACCACGACGATGTCGTCGTCGGCGTAGACGACCCGCAGGCCGGGCACCGCCTGCGGCACCACTGTCGGCGGTGCGACCGGGGCGGGCAGCGTGACGTCCAGCCAGGAGCCGGCCTTGACCTTGTGCGAGTTGGCCCGGGCGGAGCCGTCGACCAGCGCGTCCCCGGCGTCGACCAGGGCCGCGGCAGCGGTGCGGGAGAGCCCGAACAGGCGGGACACGGCCTGGTCCAGGCGCATGCCGTCGAGGCCGTCCGGAACGGGAAGGGAACGGTGGTCGCCGCCAGCGGCGAACGCGGAGGTCATGCCCGCTCCCGCTGCTCGGCGCCCGACGCGGCGGCGTCCGTCGTGGCCGGGTCGCCGTCGCGCCCCGCCCGCCGGCCGTCACGCTGGCGACCGGTCAGCTCCAACAGGACGGCCAGCAGCACGCCGCAGACCAGCGAACTGTCGGCCAGGTTGAACACCGGCCAGACCTGACCGTACGGGTCGAAGAGGCTGATCATGTCGACCACGTGCCCGTGGAACGGGGACGGCGCCCGGAAGATCCGGTCGACGAGGTTGCCCAACGCGCCACCGAGCACCAGGCCGAGCGAGACCGCCCAGGGCAGCGAGCGCAGCCGCAGCGCCATCCAGACGATCCAGCCGACCACACCGATGGTGATCAGTGGGAAGACCCAGGTGTGGTCCGCGCCGATGCTCCAGGCCGCGCCGCTGTTGCGGGTCAGGCTCAGGTAGACGAACCCGCCGAGCAGCCGGACCGGCTCCCGGTCGGTCAGCGCGGCCAGCGCGAGGTGCTTGGTGACCAGGTCGGCCAGCAGGGCCACCAGGGCGACTCCGGCGAGAATGGCGACGGCCCGGGGCCGGCGGGTGCCGCCGCCCGGATCGGTGCGGCCGGGTTCGGCGGACGGTACTGCGGTCATGCGCTCCCCATCGACAGTCTTGGCGGTGATCGCTCACCGTCTCATCGCCGCCGGGGAACGGACCTCAGCGCCGCTCCTCCAGCTGCTTGCACGTCACACACAGGGTGGCCGACGGGAAGGCGGCGAGGCGCTCGACCGGGATCGGGTTGCCGCACCGCTCGCACCAGCCGTAACCACCCTCGTCGAGGCGCTCCAGAGCGCGCTCCACCTGCGTGATCCGTTCCAGAATGCTGTTGGCGAGAGAGATCTCCTGCTCCCGCTCGAGCGTCTTGGTGCCCGTGTCGGCCTGGTCGTCCCCGGCCGAGTCGGTCAGCCGGTCGCGCTGCAGCTCGGTGATCTCACTCAGCGTCTGATCGTACTCGGCACGAAGCTCGTCCCGCCGCGCCGCCAGGGCCGCCCGGATCTTCTCGGTCTCCGCCGTGCTGCGGGTGGCCTTCGCCGCCGGCTTGCGCCCGGCGGTCCTGGTGTCGGATGGCTTCGCCATGGGTCGCTCCCTCGGCCGGGGAACCGCGCGGTCCGCGGCGCCTGTCAGGGGGCGCCAACCAGGGCGTCCCCTATGTACGAAAAGGGGCGCACGGCGACGATGGCCGCGCACTCCGGAGGTTGGCAAGAATACGGAACGTACAGGCGTCCGACAACGTGCCGCACCGTCGCACCGTTTAACAGCCCCTAGCCCTGCCTAACTGGGGCAAAGGGAACGCTAGCAGATCAACTGGGCACCTCATCCCCGTACTCACCAAACCATCGGGCCAGACGACCCCGCCGACTGACCGCCCGCAACCGCCGTTCCGCCGCGTCCCGCACCCCGGCGGTCGCCACGATCAGCAGACTGTCGCCGGTCTTGAACCGGGTGTCCGGTGCGGGCACGAAGCCCACGCCGTCGCGCAGCACCAGGGTCACCGACGCGCCCAACGGAAGGCGTAACTCGTCGACGTGCACGCCGGCCAGTCGCGAGCCCGGTGGCACCTCCACCTGGAGCAGGTCCGCCCGCATTCGCTCCAGCGGCGCGGTCTCCACGTGGATCTCGGCGGCCTCGGCCGGCGCGGTCACCCGCAACCGACGGGCGAACGGCCCCAGCGTCCCGGTCTGCACCAACGTGAAGATCACCACCAGCACGAAGACCACGTCGAAGAGCCGCTCCGCGCCGGGCACCCGCTCGGAGAGCGGAATGGTGGCCAGCACGATCGGCACGGCCCCGCGCAGCCCGGCCCAGGACAGGAACGCCTGTTCTCGAAGGCCGACCCGGAACGGCAACGCCGAGACGGCCACCGACAACGGCCGGGCCAGGAGCACCAGAGCCAACCCGGCGACCACAGCGGGCAGCACCGCCGCGTCCAGCCGGCCCGGTGAGGCCAGCAACCCGAGCAGCACGAACAACCCGATCTGCGCGAGCCAGGCCAGCCCGTCCGCGAAACCGAGAATCGCCTGCCGGTGCGACAGTCGGGCATTGCCCAGCAGCACCCCTGCCACATAGACGGCGAGGAAGCCCGAGGCGTGCAGAACGGCCCCCGCGGCGTACGCCAGCACTGTGATGCCCACAGCGGCGATCGGGTAGAGCCCGGCCGAGGGCAGCGCCGCCCGGCGCAGCGCCCAGGTGCCGGCGACGCCGGCGGCCACACCCACCGCCGCGCCGACGCCCAGCTCGTAACAGACCAGGGCGACCTCGTACCACCATGGGTGCGCGAAACCCTGGTGAGACAGCAGCACCACCAGCAGCACCACCGGGGCGTCGTTCATCCCCGACTCGGCCTCCAGGGTCGCCACCAGCCGGGGCGGCAACCGCAGTCGGCGCAGGGTGGCGAAGACGGCCGCCGCGTCGGTGGACGAGAGCACCGCGCCGTAGAGCAGCGCCAACCGCCAGTCCAGTCCCAGCAGCAGGTGCACGGCCACGCCGACCACCACGATGCTGACGATCACGCCGACAGTGGAGAGCGCGGAGGCCAGCCCGAGCACCGGGCGCAGCGTGGTCCACCGGGCGGTGAGGCCGCCCTCCGCGATGATCACGATCAGCGCACAGAAGCCGAGGGTCCGGGTCAGCTCGACGTCGTCGAAACGGATGCCCAACCCGCTCTCGCCGATCGCCACACCCAGAGCCAGGTAGACCAGGAGGCTGGGCACACCGAGCCGGGTGGAGAGTCGCACCGCGCCGACAGCTACCAGCAGCACTGCCGCACCGAGCAGCAGCGCGATGTCCAACCCTGGCGTCACGGCTGCCTTGCCTGGGCTGTCCTCACTCGGCGGATCCGTCGCGCAGGCGGCGCAGCACCTCGGGCAACTCCGGGCCGGGCCGATCGACGAGGAAGAGCTTGTCCCGGCTGGCCGCGCCGGCACGCAGTGACACGGCGGCCGGTCGGAGGCCCAACGCGCCGGCCAACGCCCGGCGGGCGGCCTCGGTGGCCCGACCGTCGACGGCCGGGTCGTGGACCGCGATCACGAGGGCGGGCCCGTGTGGGCCGTCGAAACGGCCACCCACCCGGTCCCGGGAGGCGCCGGGCTTCACCCGTACCGCCACCGTGAGCGTGTCCTGCGCGGGCACCGGCACCGCTTCAGATCGGCCGGGCGTCGGCGAGGAGAGCGGTCGCCGGCGCGCAGTGCGCGCACGGAGTGAAGCCGAGGTCCACGGCCTCGGCGACCGGCAACGTCTCGGGCTGCCAGCCGATCAGGTGGGGGCAGCCGTCCAGGTGGTAACGGGGGCGGCCGTCGACGACCTCGACGGCGTCGAGCAGTCGGGCCACCCGGGCCGCCTCGGCGGCCGTGATCTGCTGGGCGGCCGGCTCGTCGACCGCCGCGACCGCCGGGTCGAACACGTCGTCGGTCGACGCCGCGAACGGCGACGCCGGGCTGACCGGTCGGGCCCGCGCGGGCGCCTCGTCCGCCGCACTCACCAACGGCGACGCGTCATCGACGTGCGGAGGGTCGACCGGCGACGCCTCGTCGATCGGGGGCGCATGGTCGACCGGCGGCTCGGGTGGTTGCCGCCACCCGGTGCCGCCGGTACCAAACGTCGTGGGCACGTGCTGGACCGGCACCTCCGGCTCGACCAGCGGCGGCCCGTACGCGACACCCGGTGTGGCCTGGCTGGCCGTGCGGGGCGCGTCGGGGTGCCGTCGGTCGGTCCGGCCGGGATCCGCCATGGCGCGGTTGGCGGCTGCCTGGCGGGCGCCCACCACCAACGCCACGGCGGCCAGCAGACTGGCCGCGATGGAGATGACCAACAAGAAGCTGGAGCCACCGGCCAGGCCGAGCACCAGTAGCACCACCGCGACGAGGATGAGCAGAAGACTTGCGACTATCACGGCTCACCCCCGCCGCGTCGAACCGTCCAGGCTGGGCCGGCGACCGTCACCATTGGCGGACAGCGATCGCCGGCCGGTGCTCAGCGTCCGGCTTCGAGGGCGCCGGAGCGCCCGCCGCCGCCGTACGAACCAGCGAGACCTGCTGCGGCCAGCCCGTTGCCGCCAGCGACCCGGCCGGCTTCGGAGCGGGTCATCTCGGCCTCGAGGCCCTGGCCACGACCGTCGAGGTCACGCAGCTGGCTCTCCAGGTACGCCTTGAGCCGGGTGCGGTACTCGCGCTCGAACTGCTTGAGCTCCTCGATGTGCTTCTGCAGCGCCGTGCGCTTGGCGTCCAGGCCGCCCATGGCCTCCTGGTGCCGCTGGCGGGCGTCCCGCTCAAGGGCGTCAGCCTTGGCGCGCGCCTCCCGGGTCACCTCCTCGGCCTTGCTGCGAGCCTCGGACAACAGCGAGTCGGCCTCGCGGCGAGCGTCGGACACGTGGTCGTCGGCGGTGCGCTGGGCCATCATCAGCACGCGCAGGGCCTGCTGCTCACCGTCACCGGTGACGCCGCCGGCCGGGCCGCCGGTCGCGCGGACCTGCTCCAGCTCGGCCTGCATCGCGCGGGCAGCCTGCTCGGCCGCCGACTTGTCGCGCTGCACCCGGTCCAGTTGGGCCTTGACATCGTTGAGCTCCGCCGCCAGTCGGGCGTCGCCGCCGGGGCCGGCGGGGGCACCGCCACGGCCGCCGCGCTCCACCTGGGCGCGCAGCTCGTTGTTCTCCTCGATGAGACGGGCGAGCTCGCGCTCGACCTCATCAAGGAAGGCGTCGACCTCCTCCTCGTCATACCCCCGTTTGCCGATCGGCGGCTTTTTGAAGGCGACGTTGTGGACGTCGGCCGGGGTCAGCGGCATCGAAACTCCTCGGGTCAGTTGCGGCCGCGAAAGCGCGTCGGTCATCAGGCAGATGCCCTGATCGACGGCCCTAACACGAACTCCATCAGCACGAACAGGATAACCAGGAGCACAAGGGAGGCCAGGTCGATGCTCACGGTACCAATTCGCAGCGGAGGGATCACACGCCTCAACGCGTTGAGAGGGGGATCAGTGACGCTCCACACGGATTCCAATCCTGCCGATGCTCCACGCCCCGGTTGCCAGCGACGGCCGTACTGCAGGACGGCGCTCAACACGAACCGGGACAGAAGAAGGAGCAGGAAGACATAAAGGATCAGGTACAACACTTGCAGTAAGATCGACAACACGGTCAGCGACGTCCCTCGGGTCGGGCGGGATCAACTCAGACTGAAAAAGCCGCCCTCAGCGATCTTGGCTTTGTCCTCTGCGGTGACCTGGACGTTAGCCGGTGAGAGCAGGAACACCCGATTGGTCACGCGCTCGATCGTACCGCGCAGGCCGAACGCCAGTCCGGCGGCGAAGTCCACCAGACGGCGGGCATCGGCCTCATCCATCTCGGTGAGATTGATGATCACCGGGACACCGTCGCGGAAGTGCTCGCCGATGGTGCGCGCCTCCCGATAGGTGGTGGGGTGCAGCGTGGTGATCTGGTAACGCTGCTCCTCCTCCGGCAGGGCCCGCTCGCGCGACGTGACCTGCGGCGCGAGGGCAAGGTTGTCCCGAGTGTGGTAGGTCAGCGCACCGGAGGTCTCCCCCGCCGACGACCGGGTGATCGACCGGACGCTGGACCGCTCGACCCGCTCGGGCCGCTCACCGTCACCGCGTTCGGACTCGCTCAACCGCCCGCTCGACCGCTCGGAGAGCCGACCCCGCCCACTGTCGCGCGGCCGGGGAGCCGGCGGCTCCTCGGTGTCGTCCTCGTCGTCGTCGGCGAACTCCTCGGCGTACCGGCTCTGCCGGTAACGCGAGTCGCGGTAGCCACCCTTTTCGTAGCCACCGTCGTCGTAGGCCCGCTCGTCGTCTTCTTCGACCAGACCGAGCCAGACCCCCGCCTTGCGCAGTGCACCCATCCCGCGCCCTTCCGTCCGCCGTGCGGCACGCGCCCCCGTGCCATGTCGCCCGTCGCGAGTGGACAACCATGCCCATCGGACCGGAACGGCAATCCCCCCGGCGCGCGATTCGCGTCGCGCGCCACGACCCCCGACTAGGAGACGCCCGCCCCTGAAACAACACTGATGTAATTTGCTTGTCTCGCGGTCAGGCTACCGCAGCGTGGGACGCATTCCGAGCAACGCGCTACCGACGCGGACATGTGTCGCGCCGTAACGGATCGCGATTTCGAAATCTCCGCTCATACCGGCGGACAGCGCCGTGGCTCCCGGATGGACAGCCCGAAACGCGTCGGCGACCTCCGCGAGCCGGGCGAACGCCCGCTCCGGCTCCCACCCCAGAGGAGCGACCGCCATGAGACCGACCAGACGCAACCCCGGCGCGTCGGCCACCGCCTCGGCCACCGGCTCCAGACCGGCGGCCGGATCCGCCGAGCCGGGCAGGGCTCCGCCCCGGGCCGCGTCGCCGTCGATGCTCACCTGGAGCAGAGCGTCGAGCGGCTCCACCCGGTCGGCGGTCGCGGTGGCCAACGCCCGGGCCAGCCGGACACTGTCGACGGAGTGCACCACGTCGGCGTAGCGGACCACCGAACGGGCCTTGTTGCGCTGCAACTGGCCGATGAAGTGCCAGCGGGGACGCACCCCGGCGGCAGCCACCTCGGCGGCCTTGCCGGCTGCCTCCTGGTCGCGGTTCTCCCCCATGTCGGTCACCCCGAGCCCGGCCAGCGCCAACACGTCGCTGGCCGGGTAGGTCTTCGTCACCGCGATCATGGTCACCTCGGCACGGTCCCGGCCGGCCTGCGCGCAGGCGTCGTCGACCCGGGACCGAACCTGGGCCAGACCGGCCGCGAGTTCGGCGTGCCGATCCGGACGTACCGTGGCTGAGCTGTCGGTCATCGGCGGTGCTCAGGACCCGTTCTTGAGGAAGTCGGGAACGTCCACGTCGTCGAAGAGCACGCGACGCGGCGACTGGGCCGGAGTCGGGTTGGTGGCCGGCGTCGGCGCCGGGGTGCTCTGCGGTGCCGGCTGGTTGGTGTTGGACTTGCGCGTCGGCTCGGCCGCCTTGTACGCGGGCGTGCCGCCGTCGAAGCCCGCCGCGATGACAGTCACCCGCACCTCGTCACCGAGCGCGTCGTCGATGACCGCGCCGAAGATGATGTTGGCGTCCGGGTGGGCCGCGTCGGTGACCAGCTGAGCGGCGTCATTGATCTCGAACAGACCCAGGTCGGAGCCACCGGCGATGGAGAGCAGCACACCCCGCGCGCCGTCCATGCTCTGCTCCAGCAGCGGGCTGGAGATGGCCGCCTCGGCCGCCTCGACCGCGCGGTTCTCGCCACGGGCGCTGCCGATGCCCATCAACGCGCTGCCGGCGCCGCTCATCACGCTCTTGACGTCGGCGAAGTCCAGGTTGATCAGACCCGGGGTGGTGATCAGGTCGGTGATGCCCTGCACACCCGAGAGCAGCACCTGGTCGGCAGTGCGGAACGCGTCCATCATGCTGATGTTGCGGTCGCCCAGGGCCAGCAGCCGGTCGTTCGGGATGACGATCAGCGTGTCGCACTGGTTGCG
This sequence comes from Micromonospora sp. NBC_00330, assembly GCF_036136635.1. Taxonomy (NCBI): domain Bacteria; kingdom Bacillati; phylum Actinomycetota; class Actinomycetes; order Micromonosporales; family Micromonosporaceae; genus Micromonospora; species Micromonospora sp. NBC_00330. Next base: position 517,537 of record NZ_CP108012.1, on the reverse strand, counting down.
GAGTTCGTCTATCCCCGTCTCGGCCTGCACCTGGCGGCGCTTGCCCTCGAAGGAGAACGGCCGGGTCACCACGCCGATGGTCAGCGCGCCCAGCTTGCGGGCGATGTTGGCCACCACGGGCGCGCCGCCGGTGCCGGTGCCGCCGCCCTCGCCGCAGGTCACGAAGACCATGTCGGCGCCCTTGAGCACCTCTTCGATCTCGTCGCGGTGGTCCTCGGCGGCGTTCTTCCCGACGTCCGGGTTGGCCCCGGCCCCCAGGCCACGGGTCAGCTCCCGGCCGACGTCGAGCTTGACGTCGGCGTCGCTCATCAGCAGCGCCTGCGCATCGGTGTTGATCGCGATGAACTCGACGCCCTTGAGCCCAACCTCGATCATCCGGTTGACGGCGTTGACGCCGCCACCCCCGATGCCGACGACCTTGATGACCGCCAGGTAGTTGTGCGGAGGTGTCATCTCCGGTCCTTTCCTTCGAGATTGGCTTCGGCCGACCGGTTACGGCGTGGCCAGACCAGCGGCCGACGACAGCTGTCACCAACGAGGATCAGGGGTAAACCCTAACCCTCTACTAGAGGCTTACAGTTATGTCAACCACTGAAGCTCTTCGAGGCAACGTAAGCGCCACCGCGCGATGAGCCAAGGACCCGGGCGGCGTGTCGCCGCGCGGAGCGCCACGGGTCACGTCCGCGCACGCTCACCGGTCAACGAAAGGTCACCACATCCGGCGCGCTCACGTCGATCCGGTCGGTGTCCTCGTCGAGCAGCGCGGTGGCCACCCGAGCCTTGTCCGTACCCCGGCTCGCGTCGCCCCAGACCACCGTCCGGTCGCCGCGCAACCGCAGGCTGATCCGGGCCAGCCCCGCCACGTTCACGTCCACCAGCTCCGCGCGCAGCTGCGGCGTCAGCGCGACGAGCACCTCCAGCGCGGCCCGGGTGCCCGGGTCGTCGGCGGCCGGCCGGGCCACAGTCACCTGTGGCAGGTCGGCGGGGCGCCGCTCCACCGTCCGGAACGCCACCCCAATCCGGTCGATCAGGGCGAACGCCTCGCCCTGCGGCACCACCGCCACAGCGGTCCGCTCGGTCACCCGCACCACCAGCGCGCCGGGCCAGTCCCGGGAGACAGTGGCCCGCTCCACCGCCGGCAGCGCACCGACCCGACGGGCGGCGGCGCTCAGGTCCACCCGGGCCAGCGGCACCCCGTCCGGCACCCCGACCGCATCGTGCACCTGCACCGGGCTTACCAGGTCGGCACCCTCCACGCGCACCTCCCGCACACCGAACAGCCCGGTGCCGAGCACCGTCCAGGCGACCAGCCCGGCCAGGGCGAGCACCCCGGCGGCCACCGCCCACGGCAGCGCCGCACGCATGCGACGCTGCCGGGCACGGGCCATGAACCGGCGGGTCGAGGGCGGTACCGCGTCGCGGCCCGCCCGGACCAACTGCCACCGCCGGGCCGGACCGCGACGCGGGGCGCCACCGTCGGCGGCGCTGGTCCGCCCTCGGGCCGGGCCGGGACTCATCCGGCCGCGGGCGCCGAGCCGCCGGGCACGGCGGTGCCATTGAGAGCCGCGCCGTCGCCGCCGGACGTCGCCCCACCCGGCACCGGATCACCGATCGCCGGGGTGGTGGCCACCGGGTCGACTGTCGCTGTCGGTGCCGAGCCGCCGTTACGCTCACCCAGGGCGGCCAGCAGCTCGTCGCCCATCAGCGAGATCGGCGGAGCGCCCATGGTGACCACCACGTCCCCGGGGCGGGCGCGACGGGCCACCTCGACCGGGGCCTGCTCCCACGACTCCACGAAGACCTTGCGGTCGGCGGGCAGATCCACCGCCGCGATCAGCGCCGCCGAGCCCTCGCCGGGCTGACGCAACTCACCCGGCCCGAAGACCTCCAGGAGCACCACCTCGTCGGCGATGGCCAGCGCCTCGGCGATCTCCGCCTGGTTGTCGCGGGTGCGGTACAGCCGGTACGGCTGGAAGACGACGATCAGCCGGCCGTCCCCGGCGACCTCGCGCAACGTCTGGTTGGCCAGGGTCATCGAGGTCGGGTGGTAGGCGTACTCGTCGTAGACCAGCACACCGTCCGCGACACCCTTGCGCTCGAAGCGCCGTCGCACCCCGGGAAAGACCGCCAGCGCGGCCTCCGCCGCCTCCAGCGGCAGTTCCAGCAGGTACGCGGCCAGCACCGCGGCGGCGCTGTTCAGCCCCATGTGCCGCCCCGGCACCGGCAGCCGGAACTCGCCCAGCGACCGGCCGTCGATCGCGGCCAGATAGCGCACCCCACGCGCGGAGGAGACCACCTCGGTCAACCGCAGGTCGGCGTCGGCGGCCTCGCCGTAGGTGAACACCCGTCGTCCCTCGGACCGCAGGCTCTCGGCCAACCGCCGACCGCCCGGGTCGTCGGCGCAGGTGATGATGAACCCGTCCGGGTCGGTGAGGCGGGCGAACTCCACGAACGCCGCCTCCAGCGTCGCGTAGTCGCCGTAGGTGTTCAGGTGGTCCGCCTCGACGTTCGTGATGATCGAGACGTACGGGCGGTAGATGAGGAACGAGCGGTCGCTCTCGTCCGCCTCGACCACGAAGTGCTCGCCGGTGCCGTGGTGGGCGCCCGAACCGACCTCGGAGATCTCCCCACCGATCACGAAGGACGGGTCCACACCGGCCTGCTGGAGCACCATCGTCACCATCGAGGTGGTGGTGGTCTTGCCGTGCGTGCCGGCGACGGCCACCGCCCGACGGCCGGTCATCGCCGCGGCGAGCGCCTCCGAGCGGTGCAGCACCCGCAGGCCGCGCCGACGTGCCTCGACCAACTCCAGATGGTCCTGGGGAATGGCCGACGAGTAGACGACGGTGTCCACGCCGTCCAGGTTGGTCACCTCGTGGGTGAGGTGGATGGTGCCGCCGAGCGCCCGCAGGCCGGCCAGTGAAGGCCACTCCCGCAGGTCGCTGCCGGAGACCCGGATGCCGCGGGTGAGCAGCAGCCGGGCCACTCCGAGCATGCCGACCCCGCCCACTCCGATCAGGTGGACGGCGCCCAGGTCCTCGGCGGTGAGCGTGCCGGCCGGGGTGAACTGCGCGGTCATCGGGCCACCGCCGCCAGCACGAAGGAACGCAGCGCCTCGTCGCCGTCGCGCCGACCGTACGACCCGGCGGCGGCACCCATGTTGTAGAGCCGCTGTGGGTCGCGGATGAGGGGGATGACGGTGCGCTCCAGCCAGTCCGGGGTGAGCTCCGCGTCGTCGACCAGCAGCCCACCGCCTGCCTCCACCACTGGCAGCGCGTTGCGCCGCTGCTCCTGGTTGCTGTGCGGGTACGGCACGTAGATCGTGGGCAGCCCGATAGCGGCCACCTCGGCGACGGTCATCGCCCCGCCCCGGGCCAGCATCAGGTCGGCGGCGGCGTAGCCCAGCTCCATCTCGGACAGGTACGGCAGCGTCACGTACGGCACCGGCAGGTCGGTGGGGATCGGCACCGGCTCGTTGCGGGCGCCCATCACGTGCAGCACCTGCACGCCGTTGCGGGCCAGCTCCTTGGCCGCCCCGGAGACCGCCAGGTTGATCGAGCGGGCGCCGGACGAGCCGCCGGACACGAAGAGCACCGGCAGGTCCGGGCGGAGCCCGAAGTGGGCGCGGGCGGCGTTGCGCAGCGCGTACCGGTCCAGACCGGCGATGCTGCGGCGCAGCGGCACACCGACGACTGTGGCGTCCCGCAGCGACTCGGCCTGGCTCGGCTGGTTCGGGAAGCCGACGGCAACGTTCTTGGTGAACTTCATGCCCAGCTTGTTGGCCACGCCCGGTGGCACGTTCACCTCGTGGATCACCATGGGCAGCTCGCGGCGCCACGCGGCCAGGTAGGCCGGCACCGAGACGTACCCGCCGAAGCCGACGACCACGTCGGCGCGCACCTCGTCGATCACCTTGCCCGCGGCGCGCGCCGCGGTCCACATCCGGCCCGGTGTGCGGACCAGGTTCATGTTGACCGACCGGGGCAGCTGGTACGCCGGAATCTGCCGCAGGTCGTAGCCCTGCGGCGGGATCAGGTCGTTCTCCATGCCCCGGGGTGTGCCGAGACAGGTGATCCGGACGCCCGGGTCGTGTCGGCGCAGGCAGTCGGCGAAGGCGAGCAGCGGGTAGACGTGCCCCCCGGTGCCACCTCCCGCGAGCACCACCGAACGCAGCGGACCCATCAGCGTCTCCTCTCGCTCGCCGTACCACCGCGGCTCCGGTCCTGTCGGACCCCGCGCGGCGCGGCCTGATCGTCATGGCGCCGCTCGCGGGACCGGGGCACGGACCCTCGGCCAGCGGGCGGCGTCGCCGGTCGGCGACGCCGGCCGGGAAGCGGCGGCAACGGGGCCCAGAGTAGTCGGACCCACCGGGCCGGCGGACGGGCATGCAGTGCTCTGGCCGCATCGGGTTCGGCGCGGGCGAAGGACGCCAGCATGCCGATGCCGGCCAACGTCACCACCAGGGCACTTCCGCCGTCGGAGATGAACGGCAACGGCAGACCGGTGATCGGCAGCAGCCCCACCACCCCACCGATGTTGATCACGGCCTGGCTGACCAGCCAGGTGGTCACCGCGGTGGCGGCGAGCCGGCGGAACGGGTCGTCGACACGCCGGGCGATCCGGAAACCGGTGTACGCGAGGACCGCGAAGAGGCTGAGCACCACGACGCACCCGATCACGCCCAGCTCCTCGGCGATGATCGCGAAGATGAAGTCGTTGTGCGCCTCGGGCAGCCAGTCCCACTTCAGGCTGCCCTTGCCCAGCCCGACACCGAACCAGCCACCGTGCTCGATGGCCAGCCGCCCCTGGTAGAACTGGAGGCAGTCGTTGAGTTTGCAGGTCTCCGGGTCCGGTGGATTGAAGAACATGTCCAGCCGGGCGAGGCGGTAGTTGTCCGCGCCGCGCTCGCCGGAGCCGGCGCCCAGTGAGGCCACCGCCACGAGCAGGCCGATCCCGATCAGCCCGGCGGTGGCCAGGGCGCCGAAGACCCGCATCCGCACCCCGGCGGCCCAGAGCAGACCCACGACCAGGGCCAGCAGACAGAGCATCGTGCCGGTGTCGTTGTAGCCGACCAGGACGAAGAGCAGGCCGATCACCGGGAAGAGCGGGGTGGCCAGCTCACGCCACCAACCCAGCGCGGCGCCCTTGCGGGCGACGATGTGCGCACCCCAGAGCACCATCGCGAACTTGGCCAGCTCGGAGGGTTGTAGCTGGATGCCGCCGACGAACAGCCAGTTCAGCCGCGCCTCGACCGGGCCGATCTGCCCTGAGTCCTGGTCGGTCAGCCGGGCGTAGGCGAGCAGCAGGTTGAGCAGCAGCAAAAGCCCGATCGAGGTGAACAGCAGCGGCCGGCCCAGCGACCGGTAGGTGCTGGCGGGAAGGCGCTGGCAGACCCAGAACGCGCCGATGCCGATCACCGCGAAGATGGCCTGCTTGGTCACCGAGGCCGAGGCGTTGCCGTCCTCGGCGTAGTCCTTCACGCTGGTCGCCGAGAAGACCATGGTCAGCCCGATCAGCAGCAGCAGGCCGGCGCAGGACAGCAGCAGGTAGTAGGAGGTCAGCGGCCGGTCCAGGATGCCGCGCAGCGCGGCGAGCCCGCCGGCCGCGTCGATGCCCCGCGGCGGGGTCGCCGCCACGGCCTCCGGCTCGCGTCCCGCCGGCCCGGGCTCCCGCGCCCCCGGCCCGGATTCGCGGGCCGCCGCGCCGGGCTCCGGGCCGCGCGCGCCCGCAGCCAACGGTGTACGCCCCGACGCGCCCGGCGACCGCCGCGCCCGCCCGCCTGTCCTGCCCTCAGTGCCGATGTCCTCCCCCACCCCGACATCATCACCGCTAAACACGCCCGACACCCCCAGAACGCCCCCTCGGGCGTGTCGGCCCCACGGATCAGGTCATGTTGGCGAGGAACTCGCTGTAGAACAGGCCGAGGGCGATGGCCACGCCGATGCCGGCGATGATCCAGAAGCGCACCACGATGTTGACCTCGCTCCAGCCGGCCAACTCGAAGTGGTGCTGGAGCGGAGACATTCGGAACACCCGTTTACCGGTGGTCTTGAAGGAGATGATCTGGATCACCACGGACATCGTGATGATCACGAAGAGCCCACCGATGATCGGCAGCAGCAGGATGGTGCGGGTGGACATCGCCATGCCGGCGATCAGACCGCCCAGCCCCAGCGCTCCGGTGTCGCCCATGAAGATCCGCGCCGGGGAGGTGTTCCACCAGAGGAAGCCCACACAGGCCCCCGCCGCCGCCCCGGCGATCAGCGCGATCTCCAACGGGTCGCGAACCTCGTAGCAGTACGGCTGGGTGTAGTTCGGGTCGGCGCACCAGTGCCGGTACTGCCAGAACGCGATCAACGCGTACGCGGCGAGCACCATGACCGACGCGCCGGTGGCCAGACCGTCCAGGCCGTCGGTGAGGTTGACGCCGTTCGTCGCGGCCATCACCACGAAGATGAAGATGATCACCGCGCCGACCTTGCTGACCTCCAGGAAGTCGATGTCCCGGATGAAGCTCAGCGTGGTGCTGCCGACCGTCTCGGTGTTGGTCGCCAGGCCCGAACCGTTTGTCATCGTGCTCGGGAACCACAACGCGATCACCCCGAAGACCGCACCGACCAGGATCTGCCCGAGCAACTTGCCGCGCTTGTTCAGCCCGGCGCTGTTGCGCTTGCGCACCTTGAGGAAGTCGTCGAGGAAACCCACAGCGCCGGAGAACACCATCAGCCCCAGCAGCACCAGCGCCGTGATGGTCGGTTCCACCTGGGCGATCTGCTGGTCCGGCAGGGTGGTCAGGGCGAGGTGCCCGGCCACGTACGCGATCACCGTGGCCAGGATGAAGACCACGCCACCCATGGTGGGCGTGCCCTTCTTGCCCTGGTGCATGGCGGGGCCGTCGGACCGGATCGGCTGACCGGCCTTGAGCCGGGTGAACACCTTGATCGCGATCGGGGTGCAGAAGAGCGAGACGAGGAAGGCCACCCCGATGGCGACGATGACAGCCCTCATCGGGTCGACTCCCCACCGGCGTCGGCGCGCAGGGCGTCGGCCACCTCCCAGGTCCGGTACCGGGAGCCCTTGACCAGGACGACGTCACCCGGTCGTAGCTCGCTCCGCAGCACCTCGACGGCCGCCGCCTGATCGGTGAGCAGCACCGACTCTCCTCCCCAGTTTGCTACAGCTGTCGCGCCTTCGTGGATCGGCGCGGCCGGCTCACCCACCACGAGCAGCCGGTCGACACCCAGCTCGGCCGCGAGTTGGCCGACCTCGGCGTGGCCGTCGTACTCGAACGGGCCCAGCTCGGCCATGTAACCAAGCACCGCGACGGTACGCCGCCCCTGACCCATGCTGGCCAGCGCCCGTACCGCGACCGCCATCGAGGCCGGGTTGGCGTTGTACGAGTCGTCGATCACCGTCACCCCGTCGGGGCGGTCGAAGACGTCCATCCGTCGGGTCGAGACCAGCCGCAGCTCGCCGAGGGCCGTGGCCAGCTCGGCCAGCGGCATGCCCAGCTCCCGGGCGACCGCCGCCGCCGCGAGCGTGTTCCCGACCTGGTGGCGGCCGGCCAGTCGGAGCCGCACCGGCGCGCGTCCCTCCGGGGTGACCAGGGTGTACGACGCGTGACCCCGCTCGTCGAGCGTGACGTCCTCGGCGCGCACGTCGGCATCCGGCGCCTCGCCGTAGCGGACCACCCGGGCCTGTGTGCGGCTCGCCATCGCGTCCACCCGGGGGTCGTCGGCGTTCAGCACGGCCAGCCCGTCCGGCGGCAGCGCCTCGACCAGCTCGCCCTTGGCCACGGCGATGGCGTCCTGCGAGCCGAACTCGCCGATGTGCGACGTGCCGACGTTGAGCACCACGGAGATCCGGGGCGGCACCAGCTCGCACAGGTACCGAACGTGCCCGACTCCCCGCGCGCCCTTCTCCATCACCAGGTAGCGGGTGTCCGGGTCGGCCCGCAGGGCGGTGTACGGGTGCCCCAGCTCGTTGTTGAACGAGCCGGGTGGTGCCACGGTGGCCCCGAGTCGGGCGGTGAGCTGACCGATCAGGTCCTTCGTGGTGGTCTTGCCGGACGAGCCGGTCACGCCGATCACGGTCAGCCCGGTCAGCCGGTCCACCGCCGCGCGGGCCAGTCGCCCCATCGCGGTCAGGGCGTCGTCGACAAGCACCATCGGCACCCCGGGCACCTCTCGGCTGCCGAGCACCGCCACCGCGCCGGCCTGGATCGCCGTCGCCGCGTAGTCGTGTCCGTCGACCTTCTCCCCCGGGAAGGCCACGAAGAGTGAACCGGGCCCCACCTTGCGCGAGTCGAACTCCACCGATCCGGTGACGGTGGAGGCCGGGTCGGCCGCCACCAGTCGCCCGTCGACCGCCGCGGCCACCTCGGCCAGGCTCAGCGTGATCACCGCTGACCCGCCAGGTCCCCGAAGCGGGCCCGCAGCGCCTCGGCCAACTCGATGCTGTCGTCGAACGGAAGCACCTGACCCGCCACCTCCTGGCCGCGCTCGTGGCCCTTGCCGAGCAGCGCGATCACGTCGCCCGGCTCGGCCAGCCGCACGGCCTCGTCGATGGCGGCGCGGCGGCCCGCCACCTCGATGATCCGAGCGGCAGTGCCGGCCCGGTACGCCCCGGCGAGCACCTCGGCGCGAATCTCCCCCGGGTCCTCGGTGCGCGGGTTGTCGTCGGTCACCAGCACCACGTCGGCTCCCTCCGCCGCGGCGGCGCCCATCACCGGCCGCTTGCCCCGGTCCCGGTCCCCACCGGCGCCGATGACACAGATCAGTCGGCCGGCGCTCAACTCGCGCAGCGCGGCAAGCGCTGCCACTATCGCGTCCGACTTGTGGGCGTAGTCGACCACCCCGCGCACCGGCGCGGCCACGTCGACCAGTTCCAGCCGGCCCGGGACGCCCCCGCAGGCGGCCACACCGGTCGCTGCGGTCACCGGGTCCACCCCGGCGCCGACCAGCGCGGCGATGGCCAGCAGCGCGTTGGCCACGTTGTGCCGGCCGGGCAGCGCGACACCGGCGGACACTGCCACGCCGTTCGGGCCGTGCGCGGTGAACCGCTGCGCGTACCCCTCGCCGCCCACACCGTCGGCCCACCAGGTCGCGCCCTGCTCACCGGCCGCCGAGTAGGTGACAGTCGTGGGTTTGAGCAGCGGCTTCAACGCCGGGTCGTCGTGGTTGAGCACCTCGACCGCGCAGCGCCCGTCGAAGAGCTGGGCCTTCGCGGCGAAGTAGTCGTCGCTGTCGGCGTGGAAGTCCAGGTGGTCGGAGCCGAAGTTGGTGTAACCACCGACGGCGAACCGCACACCGCCCACCCGGCCCATGGCCAGCGCGTGGCTGGAGACCTCCATGACCACTGCGGTGACCCCACGCTCGCGGGCGGTGGCCAACATGGCGTGCAGATCGGTCGCCTCGGGGGTGGTGCGGACACTGTCGATCACCAGATCGCCGAGCCGGGTCTCCACGGTCCCGACCAGCCCGGTGGTGTGCCCGGCGGCCCGCAGCCCCGACTCGATCAGGTACGCGGTGGACGTCTTCCCCGCGGTGCCGGTCACCCCGATCACCGTGAGATCGGCGGTCGGGTCGCCGTACACGGCCGAGGCCAGCTCGCCGAGCACGGCGCGCGGGTCGGACACCACCAGGGCGGGCAGACCGGTTCCCGCCGCCAACTCCGCACCGGCCCGGTCGGTCAACAGCGCCACGGCGCCCGCCTCGACGGCGCCGGCGGCGAACTCCGCGCCGTGCCGACGGGCACCGGGCAGCGCCGCGTACAGGTCGCCGGGGCGAACCTCCTGGCTGGCGTGGGTGACCCCGGAGACGACCACCGCGGCGGCGTCCGCCGGAAGGTCGACGGCGAGCCGGACGGCGAGATCACCGAGCCGGACTCCGGTCACGGTACGTGGACGTGGATTGCCGGGCACGGCGTCAGACCCTACCCGGTCGTCCGGTTCCGGCCGCACAGCCGCCCCGGTGGTTCGTCGGCACTCACCGATGATGTCCCGCCGTTGCTGCTCAGCGCGGATAGACCACGAACTTGGGCGCGGATCCGCCGGTGGAGGGCGGCACCCGGTAGTGACGCAGAGTGAACTGCATCATGTCCCGGAACGCCGGATTGGCGATCGCCGAGCCCCCGCCGTTGGGCGCGTAGACGAAGACGGCGATCACGTAGCGGGGGTTCTCGGCGGGAGCCATGCCGATGAAGGAGGACACCTTGTCGGTCTCTATCTTGCCGTTGACCAGCCGCGATCCGGTGCCGGTCTTGCCGGCGACCCGGTAGCCGGGGACCGCGGCGGTGACGCCGGTGGCGCCGTCGACGGTGGTGACCGCCTCCAGCATGGTGCGCAGGGCCGCCGCGTTCTGCGGGCTGAGCACCGACCGGGTCAGCGGGGCCGGCGCGGGGGTGCGCTTGCCGTCCGGGCCGATCACCTCCTTGACCAGGTGCGGCTGCACGTACGTGCCGTTGTTGGCGATGGCGGCGTACGCGGCGGCCATCTGCAGCGGCGTGGCGTCGACGCTGTGCCCGATCGGCACCGACCCACGCGACGATTCGCTCCACTCGTCGGCCGGGAGCAGTCGCCCGCTGGCTTCCCCGGGCATCCCCTCGCCGGTCGGCTTACCCAGCCCGAACCGCTTCTGGTAGTCGATCAACCGGTCCCGGCCGAGCTTCTCGGCGATCGTGATGGTGCCGACGTTCGACGAGTAGGCGAGCATCCCCGGCACGCTCATCCGCCTGCCGTTTGCCGGATGGGTGTCGGAGAACCAGGTGTCGCCCATCTTGATGTTGTTGGCGATCGGCAACGTGGTGTCCGGCGTGATCACCCCCTCCTGCAACGCCGCGCCGTACGTGATCGCCTTGTGCACCGAGCCTGGGTCGACCACGAAGCTGGTCGCGGCGTCCTCCCGGGCGACCGGGTCGCTGGGCACCGGCTTCGCCGCGTCGTAGGTGGGGTTGCTGGCCTGGGCCAGCACCGCGCCGGTGGGAATCTCCATGACCACTGCGGCGCCGGTGCCGCCCGGCGCCTGGGCCATGCCCGCGCTGAGGATCTGCTGCGTCCGGAACTGCAGGTCGCGGTTGAGGGTGAGGGCGAGCGAACTACCCGGCTTGGCGGGAGTGGTCCGGCTGTAGCCACCTGGGATGGGCGCGGCGAGGTCGCCGAGGCCGGCCTCGTACACGCGCTTGCCGTCCTGACCGGCGAGCACGTCGTCGTAGCGGGCCTCCAGCCCCTCCAACCCGACCATGTCCTGGCTGGTGAAGCCGATCAGGTTGGCCGCCAGGTCACCGCCGGGCACCTCGCGGCGCTCGTCGCGGTGCACCCCGATGCCGAGGAGCTCGAGCGCCTGCACCCGCTTGGCGGTGGAGATCTCCACTCCTCGCGCCAGGTAGACGAATCGGGACGCCTTACCGTCCTCCAGCTTGCGGGGCTTCATCAGCTCGACGAGCTTCGACACCGCGATGCCGAGCAGTGGGGAGAGCGCCTTGGCGACGCCGGCCGGGTCCTTCACCTCGGTCGGGTCGGCGTACACGTACCGCGCCTCGACACTGCGGGCCAGCGGCGCGCCGGTGCTGTCGTAGATCGCGCCCCGCGGCGCCGGCAGCTCGACAGTGCGGAGGCGGTCGCTGATACCACCCCCGGCGTACGCCGGAGCGTCGACCGTCTGGAGGAAGATCAACCGGATCCCGATGCTGGCGAAGAGTGTCAGGGCGAGCACGGTGCCCAGCCGCAGCCGCAGCCGCGAGTCGGCCAGCTTCGGTGGGCGTCGTGGCTTGCGGAGCGGGCGCCGGGCCGTCGGCCGTTCGGCGCGGCGCGGCGCGCGTGGCGTGGTCCGGCGACGCGGCGGCGGCTCGTCCACACCCGGGCCACGGGGGGTACGCGGCGCGACGGTGCGCACCACCCCACCGCGTCCGGCGGCCGGCGCGTCGCGTCGGCCGGCCCGGGCTGCGGCCCGGCCGCCGTCGAGCACCTGCAACGCCGGCCGGAACGGGTCACCCGACCGGGTGCTGCGTGGCGTACGCCGCTGCTCGGCGCCCTGGCTGCGCGCCGGCGTGCCGCGCTCCTCGCGGACGGTCCGACCCCTCGGGGTGTACGCCCGGGCGCCGGAGATGCCCCCGATGCCCGGCTCGCCGGTGCGCGGCTCGCCGTCGGCGGGCCCGCCATCACGTGCAGAACCGCGCCGGGACCCCGTAGGGTCCCGGCGCGGCTCGTCCGATCTTGGTGGCACCGGTCAGCCTCCCGCACCCTGGCTGGTCACCGACGGCTGGCCGTTCGCCGGCTGCGGCACACCGATGGTCTTGCCGTCCGGCAGCCGGATGTAGCCCGGCTCGCCGGCGTCGACCAGGCCCAGCCGCTTCGCCTCGGCGGTCAGGTTGCCCGGCGCCTCGGCGTCGGCGATCTGCTTGTCCAGTTGCTGCTTCTCCAGGTCCAGTCGAGCCTGCTGCTGCTGCAACCGCTCCAGCCGGAACGCGTTCTCATTGATCTTGGTGTTGACCGCCAGGATGCCCAGCACCCCGCCGACCACCAGCACCACGATCAGCGCCGCGAACGGCGCACGCGGCACCGAGATCGGCGGCGGCGGCGCCACCCGCAGTCGCGGCGGCCGGGCGCTGGTGGCGCTGGCGGCCTTCTCGACCGGTCGCAGCGCAGCGCTGCCCTGAGTCGGGAACTCGCGCGCCCCCCGGGCGCGAGTCTCCCCCTGCCGATTCGTTCGATCGATGCGTGGCGTACCGTTTCCGAGGCGCGGAGCCCGCTCCGCCGCGGTCCGGCCCCCCGACCGCGGTGCGCGCTGCCCGCCGCCGGTGACGTCCCGGCGGTCGCGCTTGTCAATGCTCATGTCCCCTCCCCCTCAACGTCCGTCCCTCTAGCCGTCCCGGTGCCCCTGACCCCCCACGGATCAGGCGGACCCCGTGCCCGGTTGGTGCATTCCCTTCACCCTGCGGCGAGACCGTTCGCGGTCGGTCCGCCCCTGCTCTGTCGCGTTCGGGTCGAGTCGCTCCGCGGCCCGCAACCGCACCGAGGCGGCCCGCGGGTTCGCGGCGACCTCCGCCTCCCCCGGCAGTTCGGCGCCCCGGCTGAGCAGCCGGAACGTCGGACCGGACCCGGGAAGCTCGACCGGGAGGTCAATCGGGCCCTTACTGCGGACCCGGTCCGTGAGGGCCGCCTTGGTGAGCCTGTCCTCCAGCGAGTGGTAGGACAGGACCACCATGCGACCGCCCACGGTCAGTGCGTCGAGTGCGGATGGCAACGCTGTCTCCAGCGCTGCCAGCTCTCTGTTTACCTCGATCCGTAAAGCCTGAAACGTTCTCTTTGCCGGGTGCCCACCCGTTCGTCGGGCTGGCGCCGGAATGGAGTCCCGAACCAGCTCCGCCAGCAGCGCGGACGAGGTGATCCGCTCCCGCTCCCGCTGCCGGATGATGGCCGAGGCGATCCGACCGGCGAACTTCTCCTCGCCGTAGACCCGCAGCACCCGGGCCAGGTCCGGATGCGCGTACGTGTTGACCACCTCTTCGGCGGTCACCCCCCGGGTCTGGTCCATCCGCATGTCCAACGGCGCGTCCTGGGCGTACGCGAACCCGCGATCGGGCGCGTCCAACTGCAACGACGAGACACCCAGGTCGAACAGGATGCCGTCGATGGCCGGATAGCCCAGCCGGTCCAGCACGTCCGGCAACTCGTCGTAGACGGCGTGCTCCAAGTGCACCCGATCGGCGAACCGGGCCAGCCGGACCCGCGCGTGAGCGAGCGCCTCGGTGTCCCGGTCGAGCCCGATCAGGACCGTCTCCGGATGCGCCTCGAGCACCGCCTCCGCATGCCCGGCGAGACCGAGCGTCGCGTCGACGTGGACCGTCCGGCCGCCTCGACCCAGCGCGGGGGCCAGCAGCTCGAGACACCGCTCGAGCAGCACCGGCACGTGCGTGCCGCGCAACTCCCCCATGATGACCCCCACTGGTTGAAACGTCCGTTCTCTTCGTGCGCCTGTCGTCGGACGGCGCTGCCGTCGTACCGCCAGATCCCCATCCGCTCCCGCCTGACACCGGACCGTCGCCCAATGACTGGATCGTGCGCCTGGCACCGGGGAAGTGATGCCAGGAACTCGAAAGCGGCTGGAGATCTCGCAGTACGTCGGGCGCCGTTACCGCCCTACAGACCGCCGGGCAGCACCCCCTCCTCGATGTCGGCGAAGTCGTCTTCGCTCTCGGCGAGGTAGGTCTCCCAGGCGACCTTGTCCCAGATCTCCACCCGCGTGCTCGCGCCGATCACCACCAACTCGCGGTCCAGCGCGGCATAGGCCCGCAGGTGAGCCGGAATGGTCACCCGACCCTGCTTGTCCGGAACCTCGTCGTGCGCGCTGGCGAAGAAGACCCGGCTGTAGGCCCGGGCCGCCTTGTGGGTCATCGGCTGTGCGCGCAACTGCTCCGCGATCCGCTGGAACTCAGGGGTCGGGAAGACGTAGAGGCAGCGCTCCTGCCCTTTGGTGACCACGACACCCCCCGCCAGCTCATCCCGGAACTTGGCCGGAAGGATCAACCGGCCCTTTTCGTCCAGGCGCGGAGTGTGGGTGCCGAGAAACATCGGCCCAACCCCCTCGCCCCTGAGCGGCGTTCGCGGCGCCGCTGACCCCCCGGGCCGGTGAGCCCTCCCGGCCTCACCATTGGTCCCCACTCTACTCCACTTCCCTCCACCCGCAACCAAATTCGCCCGCGTGGCGCGCCTGACCCGGTGACAAAACCGCACGTCACAAGGGGTGGAGCGCAGTGGAGGGCTCCGGCCGCCCCTCGGCGTGGTCCGCTTTCCGACATAGATCGACTCCGTCCGGGGGACGCCGACCCGGCCGCCCGCGCAGCCACCACGGCCGAACGGTTCACCGTCGGCGGCGATCTGGTGGGGCCGGCGGTCCGGTAACCTCGCTCGCGTGACGGACGCGAAAATGCCCCTACGGGCCAAGGTGGCCAGCTCCGTGTCACGGACCGCCGCGGCGCTCTCCCGGGCGGCCGGCCGTGGCGACGGTTCAGTGATCGGCGGGTGGATCGGCCTGAAGATCGACCCGGACCTGCTGGCTCACCTGTCGGCCGGGCGCGCGATCGCGCTCGTCTCCGGCACCAACGGCAAGACCACCACCACCCGATTGACCTCCGCCGCGGTCGGCGTGCTCGGCCGGGTCGCCACCAACTCGTTCGGCGCCAACATGCCCAGCGGGCACACCTCGGCGCTGGCCAAGGCCGGCAGCACCCCGTACGCGGTGCTGGAGGTCGACGAGCACTACCTGGCGCAGGTGCTGGAGGCCACCGAGCCGCACGTGGTCGCGCTGCTGAACCTCTCCCGCGACCAGCTCGACCGCGCCAAGGAGGTCGCCATGATGGCGCAGCTCTGGCGCGCGGCGCTGGTCCGGCACACCGACGTACGGGTGGTGGCCAACGCCGACGACCCGCTGGTGGTGTGGGCCGCCACCCCACCGGGCGACCCCGCCCGGGGCATCAACCCGCCGCACGTGACGTGGTTCAGTGCCGGCCAACGCTGGCACGACGACTCCTGGGTCTGCCCGGAGTGCGGCTCCACCATCCAGCGCTCCGGCGAGCAGTGGTGGTGCACCGGCTGCCCGCTGCGCCGACCGGAGCCGCACTGGGTCGTCGAGGACGAGGGCGTGCTCGACCCCACCGGCGCCTGGCACAAGGTCTCCCTCCAACTGCCCGGCAAGGTCAACCTCGGCAACGCGGCGACCGCGCTGGCGGTGGCCGCCGAGTTCGGCGTACGCCCGGTCGACGCGGTGTCCCGCCTCGGCATCGTCACCTCGGTTGCCGGCCGCTACGCGCAGGTCGACAAGGACGGGCGCAACATCCGGCTGCTGCTGGCCAAGAACCCGGCCAGTTGGCTGGAGGCGTTCGACATGGCCGACGACGCGCCGACACTGCTCTCCATCAACGCGCGCGATCCCGACGGTCTGGACACCTCCTGGCTCTACGACGTCGACTTCGCCCCGCTCCGCGGCCGGCAGGTGTTGATCACCGGCGACCGGGCATACGACCTGGCGGTTCGACTGGACGTCAACGACGTGCCGTTCCAGCACGTCCGCACGTTCGACGACGCACTCCGGTCGGTCCCGCCCGGGCGGCTGGAGGTCATCGCGAACTACACCGCGTTCCAGGACATCCGAGCGGAGTTGGACCGTGTCATCTGAGAGTCTGCGCATCGTCTGGATCTACCCCGACCTGCTCTCCACCTACGGAGACCGGGGCAACGCCCTGATCCTCGCCCGACGGGCCCGTCAGCGTGGGATGCCGGTCGAGGTGCTGGAGGTCCGCTCCGACGAGCGGCTGCCCGCCACCGCCGACATCTACCTGGTCGGTGGCGGCGAGGACGGCCCGCAGGCGCTCGGCGCCCAGCGGCTGCTGGCCGACGGCGGCCTGCACCGCGCCGTCGCGCAGGGCTCGGTGGTGTTCGGCGTCTGCGCCGGCTACCAGCTGCTCGGCACCTCGTTCTTCGCCAAGGGTGTGCAGTGCCGCGGGCTGGAGCTGCTCGACCTGCGGTCCGACCGGGGCGAGAGCCGGGCCGTGGGCGAGCTGGCCGGCGAGATCGACCCCCGGCTGGGCCTGCCCCCGCTGACCGGTTTCGAGAACCACGGCGGCCGCACCCACCTCGGTCCGGAGGTCTCCCCGTTGGCCCGGGTCACCGCCGGGGTTGGCAACGACGGCGCCACCGAGGGCGCGTGGCGCGGCAAGCTGCTGGGCACCTACTCGCACGGGCCGGCGCTGGCTCGCAACCCGGCCCTGGCCGACCTGCTGCTGCGCTGGGCCACCGGGGCACACCAGCTCCCGCCGTTGGACGACACCTGGTCGGACCGGCTCCGCAACGAGCGCCGCTCCGCGGTGGCCGCCGCCCGGGCATGATCCGTGCCGTCCGGCGGCTGCTCCGGCAGCCGTCGGCCGCCCGGTTCGCCCTGCTCGTGCTGCTGATCGGCGGGTGCGGGTTACTGCTGCTGCTGGTGCCCCGGCCGGATCCGGCACAGTTGCCGCTGGTCGCCGACCGGCTGGGCGACCTCGCCCCGGTGGCGGCGATCCTCGGTGGTGCGCTGCTGCTGGTCGCGCTGGTGCCCCGGACCTTCATCACGCTCGCCGCAGGTGCCATCTTCGGCCCGCTGGAGGGCGCCGCATACGCCCTGGGCGCCGCGCTGGTGGCGGCGGCGATCGGGTTCACCGTCGGCCGGTTGCTCGGTCGGGAGTTCGTGGCCGAACGGGTCCGCGGTCGCCTGGCCCGCCTCGACGGCTGGTTCGCACGGCAGAGCGTGCTCGGTGTGGTCACCGTCCGGCTGCTGCCGATCGCCGGCTTCGGCCTGGTCAGCTACGGCTACGGCACTACCGGCGCCCGAGTGCTGCCGTTCCTGGCCGGCAGCGTGATCGCGTCCGCGCCGACCGCCTTCGGCTACGCGGCGATCGGCGCGGCGGTCAGCTCCCCCGGCCACGTCAACTGGTACGCCGCCGCCCCGGCCAGCCTCGGCCTGATCGCCAGTCTGGTGCTCATCCACCAGTGGTGGCGCGCCGAACGCCGCCGCCGCTCCATGCCGGTCTGACCCGCGGCCGAAAACCCTGCGCACGTCGATGACAGGATCCTGTCGGTTCGGCGGTGGTAACGGCCGGACGACGATCCCGCCGGCAGGGCATCGGGCAGCGTCGGCGCGATCTAGCGTCTGCGGCCATGAAGCCCTTGCCCCGAGCCAGGATCGGTTCCCGAGCCGTCGCCCTCGTTGCGGCCCTCGCGGCGGCGCTGCTCGCGGCGTGCACCCCGGGTGATCCACCGGCCGCGTCGTCGCCGCCCGCCACTGCCGAGGCACCGCCCGCGACGCGGGTGACCGCCCCACCGCTCGCCGACTTCTGTCCGGTCGCCATGCCACCGAGCTGGCAGGACGCGATCCGTGACAGTCGCCTTCCGCAGGAGCCCGGGGAGAAGTGGGCGGTGCTCACCCCGGCGCCGGATGGCCGCTCCGCGTTCGCCACAGTGCAGCGCGGCGGCTCGATGACGCTGGTCTGGCAGGAGGAGGACGGCCGACGGAGGGAGGTGGCCACCATGCCGGACATGTTCACCTTCCCACTGTGGGGCGTCTTCGACGGACGCTGGCTGGTGTACGCGCGCAGCAGCCTCATGCGAGCAGCACCCCACGGCGGCGGCGGCTCCGAACTCTTCGCCTGGGACGCGGAGTCGGGGACCGCACCACGGCAGGTGCTGGGCACCGCGGACTTCCTCTTCCGGCCCCCGTTGCGCGACGGGAAACTCGCCGTCACCAGGATTATCGGCGAGGACCGGAACGAGCTGACAGTGCACGACCTGGCTGCCGGGACGGTCCGCACCGTGGCCACCGGTCCGGTGGGCGGTGTCGGGTTCCACGGCGCCGACCTGCTCTGGTTCGATCGGGCCACGGGTCGCCTGAACGCTGTCGGTCCGGACGGTAGGGCTGGGTCCGCGCCGCAGCCGAGCCCGGGACCGGGCACCACTGTCGACGTGACCACCGACGGCCGGACCACGGCCTGGGTGTCCCGCGACGAGCGGACCCTTACCGTCTGGCGACCGGACTGGGCGGCACCGGTCCGCGTGTTCCGGGTGACCCCTCCGCCCGCCAAGGCCGCCGCCACCTCGTTGCCACCGGGCACCAGGCCCCCGACCGTCGACCCCTTCCACACGGTCGCCACGCCCACTGCCGTCGGGGACCTGGTGATCTTCCGGTACCACCTGGGTTGGTACGTGGCCGACCTGCGAACCGGGTCGTACGTGCGGCTGACCGCGGATCACGCCCACGCTGTCGTCTCGGGCGAGGCGCTGCTGGTGGACCCGGACAACAACTCGGACCCCGCACAGCAGCACGCGTACTCGCTGCTGCGCCCGGACCGGCTGCCGCCACTGCCGGCCTGCCCGTGAACACCGGAGCGCAACCACCGGGCGGCTGGTCGAGCTGAGCCGGCGACTGCACGAGCCGGTGGTGCCGCGACCGGACGTTGATGCGCCGGAGAGCGTGATGACTCAGAGGCATCAATATGCCTCTGAGTCATCACGCTCAACGCGGTGTCCGCCTCCGTGGACGTCACGGTGCGTATCAATCGCCGTCAGGCGACGACCGAGACCATCCGGCCCTTGACCACGATGACCTTGCGCGGTTCCTTGCCGTTCAGGCTCGCCGCCACCGCGTCCAGGGCCGCCGCGCGGACGACCTCCTCGGAGGCGTCGGCGGGGACCTCGATGCGACCACGGACCTTGCCGTTGACCTGCACCGGGTAGGTCACCGTGTCGGCCACCAGCAGCGCCGGGTCGGCGGTCGGGAAGTCCGCGTACGTCAGCGAGGACTCGTGGCCCAGCTTGCGCCACAACTCCTCGGCCAGGTGCGGGGCGAACGGCGCCACCATCAGCACCAGCGGCTCGGCCACCTCGCGCGGCGTCGCCGACAGTCGGGTCAGCCCGTTGGTCAGCTCGATCAGCTTGGCGATAGCGGTGTTGAACCGGATGCCGTCCATGTCGCCACGGACCCCGTCGATCACCTTGTGCAGCAGCCGGCGGGTCGCCTCGTCGGCCGGGTCCTCGGTGATCCGCAGGGCGCCGGTCTGCTCGTCGACGACGGCCCGCCACACCCGCTGCAGGAACCGGTACGAGCCGACCACCGCCCGGGTCTCCCAGGGGCGGGAGACCTCCAGCGGGCCCATCGACATCTCGTACACCCGGAAGGTGTCCGCGCCGTAGGCGGCGCACATGTCGTCGGGCGTCACCACGTTCTTCAGCGACTTGCCCATCTTGCCGTACTCGCGGTTGACCGCCAGGTCACCCAGGTAGTAGGCGCCGTCGCGCTCGAAGACCTCCTCGGCCTGCACGTAGCTGCCGCGCGAGTCGGTGTACGCGTACGCCTGGATCATGCCCTGGTTGAACAGCTTGCGGAACGGCTCGAACGACGACACGTGCCCCAGGTCGAACAGCACCTTGTGCCAGAACCGCGCGTACAGCAGGTGCAGCACCGCGTGCTCGGCGCCACCGACGTACAGGTCGGTGCCCCCGCAGTCACCGTCGGCGCGCGGGCCCATCCAGTACCGCTCGTTCTCGGCGTCGACGAACCGCTCGCTGTTCGTCGGGTCCAGGTAGCGCAGCTCGTACCAGCAGGAGCCGGCCCACTGCGGCATCACGTTGGTTTCCCGGGTGTAGCGCTTCGGCCCGTCCCCCAGGTCCAGTTCGACCTCGACCCAGTCGCGCCGCCGTGACAGCGGGGTCTCCGGGTTGCTGTTGGCGTCGTCGGCCTCGAAGGTCTTCGGGGAGAAGTCGTCCACCTCCGGCAGCTCGACCGGCAGCATCTCCTCAGGCAGGGCGATGGCCGCGCCGGTCTCGTCGTAGACGATCGGGAACGGTTCGCCCCAGTAACGCTGCCGGGAGAACAGCCAGTCGCGCAGCCGGTAGGTCACCGCGCCGCTGCCGTGCCCGTTCGCCTCCAGCCAGGCGATGATCGCCGCCTTGGCGTCGGCGACCCCCAGGCCGTTCAGGTCCAGGCCACGCTCGGGCGCGGCGCTGTTGATCGCCGGGCCGTCCCCGGTGTACGCCTTGCCGTCGAAGCCCTCCGCCGGCTGCACGGTACGGACGATGGGCAGCTCGAAGACCTCGGCGAACGCCCAGTCCCGCTCGTCCTGCGCCGGCACCGCCATGATCGCGCCGGTGCCGTAGCCGGCCAGCACGTAGTCGGCGATGAAGATCGGGATCTGCCCACCGGTGACCGGGTTGGTGGCGTACGCGCCGATGAAGACGCCGGTCTTCTCCTTGCTGTCGGACTGCCGCTCGACGTCGGTCTTGGCAGCCGCCGCCTTGCGGTACGCCTCGACGGCCTCCCGGGGGCTGGCGTGCCCGCCGGTCCACGCGTCCCTCGTACCGTCCGGCCAGCTGGCCGGCGCCAGCGTGTCGACCAGCTCGTGCTCGGGTGCCAGCACCATGTAGGTGGCGCCGAAGACGGTGTCCGGTCGGGTCGTGAACACCCGCACCGGCGCCGCGCTGGTCGGGAAGTCGATGTGGGCGCCGGTGGAGCGGCCGATCCAGTTGCGCTGCATCAGCTTGATCGGCTCGGGCCAGTCCAGGCTGTCCAGGTCGTCCAGCAGCCGGTCACCGTACGCGGTGATCCGCATCATCCACTGCTTCAGGTTGCGCTTGAAGACCGGGAAGTTGCCCCGCTCGGAACGGCCGTCGGCGGTGACCTCCTCGTTGGCCAGCACGGTGCCCAGCCCCGGGCACCAGTTCACCGGCGCCTGCGAGACGTACGCCAGGCGGTGGTCGTCGACGACCTGGCGGCGCTCGGCGACGCTCAGCTCGGCCCAGGCGCGGCCGTCCGGGGTGGGCCGGTTAGCGCCCTCGAACTCGGCGATCAGCTCGGCGATCGGACGGGCCCGGTTGGCGTCGCTGTCGTACCAGGAGTTGAAGATCTGCAGGAAGATCCACTGGGTCCAGCGGTAGAAGTCGGTGTCGATGGTGGCCACCGAGCGACGCTCGTCGTGCGCCAGCCCCAGCCGGCGCAGCTGCGCCTTGTACCGCTCGATGTTCGCGACGGTGGTGGTCCGGGGGTGGGTGCCGGTCTGCACCGCGTACTGCTCGGCGGGCAGGCCGAACGCGTCGAAGCCCATCGCGTGCAGCACGTTGCGGCCGGCCATCCGCTGGTAGCGGGCGTAGCAGTCGGTGCCGATGTAGCCCAGCGGGTGGCCGACGTGCAGGCCCGCTCCGGAGGGGTACGGGAACATGTCCAGCACGTACAGCTTCTCCGCGCCGGCGCGTGGGTGGGTCGGATCGGCCAGCGGGCCGGTCGGGTTCGGTGCGTGGAAGGTGCCCTCGCGCGCCCAGATGTCCTGCCAACGAATCTCGATCTCGTCGGCCAGGGCCGCGGTGTACCGGAACGGGGGAATGTCGCCCGCCGGTGCGGCTGCCTCACTCATCGTCTCTCCTCGCTTCGCTTCGCTTCGTCTCGGCACCACCGGGCCGGGCCGGCGGCGGGCACAAAAAAGCCCCTCGCGCAGGAGGGGCCGCCGTGCTGTCGCTGGGTTCAGCGCATCAGCACGGCCCGGTAAGAAGCAGGAAGACTCCGGCCATGCCCCGCAGTGTACCTCTTCCACGGTTCGCCCTGCCGGCCCCCGGGCGGTGTCGAACCCGTTCCCCCGAGCTGGCGAATATCGGTGCGTAACCGACGGACTACCTGCGGGGGTCGGCGATAACGACAAACATGGTTAGCCTGAGAGACTAGTGAGATTCCTGCGGCAAACGAGGCTCGACGTCGCGAACCCAACGGCGGGTCCAGGTGCTCTCTAGAGAGCTGCCGTGACGGCGACGAGGAGGAGGCCCGTGACACAACAGACCTGGGACGAGGTGGGCGGCCTGTTGCCGCACGACGAGTTCCGCGCCGCCAGCGAGGCCATCGTGGCCAACATCGAGCAGGTCATCGAGGGTAAGACCGCCACAGTGCGGCTCGCCCTGGCCGTCCTGCTCGCCGAGGGTCACCTCCTGATCGAAGACGTCCCGGGTGTCGGCAAGACCAAGCTTGCCAAGGCCCTCGCGCGGTCCATCGACTGCACGGTGCGACGGATCCAGTTCACCCCCGACCTGCTGCCCAGCGACGTCACCGGGGTCAGCGTCTACAACCAG
Source organism: Micromonospora sp. NBC_00330 (assembly GCF_036136635.1). Taxonomy (NCBI): domain Bacteria; kingdom Bacillati; phylum Actinomycetota; class Actinomycetes; order Micromonosporales; family Micromonosporaceae; genus Micromonospora; species Micromonospora sp. NBC_00330. The sequence continues at coordinate 494,907 of NZ_CP108012.1, read as the reverse complement.
GAGACGCACGACTTCGAGTTCCGCCCCGGCGCCGTGTTCGCCAACCTGGTGGTCGGCGACGAGATCAACCGCGCCTCGCCGAAGACCCAGTCGGCGTTGCTGGAGTGCATGGAAGAACGGCAGGTCACCGTCGACGGGGTGACGTACCAGCTCCAGACCCCGTTCATGGTGATCGCCACCCAGAACCCGATCGAGATGGAGGGGACCTACCCGCTGCCGGAGGCGCAGCGCGACCGGTTCACCGCCCGCATCGCGATGGGTTACCCGGACTCCAACGCCGAGCTGGCCATGCTCGACGGGCACGGCGCCACCGACCCGCTGCACGAGCTGCGTGCGGTCTCCGACGCGGCCATCGTCCGGCAGTTGATCGCCACCGTCCGGCAGGTGCACGTGGCGGACGCGGTCAAGCAGTACGCTATCGACCTGGTCACCGCCACCCGTGAGGCCCCCGACCTGCGGCTCGGCGCGTCCCCCCGGGCGACCCTGCAACTGTTGCGCACCGCCCGGGCGGTCGCCGCCCTGGAGGGCCGCGACTACGTCCTTCCCGACGATCTTCAGGCCCTGGCGGTGCCGGTGCTCGCCCACCGGATCATCCCGACCGCCGACGCGCAGCTCGCCCGGCGCACCACCGACGCGATCGTCTCCGAGCTGGTGCACCGTCTGCCGCTGCCACACGACCGGCAGCGCAACCCGTACGACACCCGGCCTCCCGCCACCGGCAACGGTCGCGCACCCTACGAGCCGCGGAGGCCATGACGTGCGTGCCGGGCTACGCGGGCTGACCACCCGCGGGCGCTCCTTCCTCGCCGCCGCGGTCGCGGCGGCGATCTCGGCCGGCATCCTCGGCGAGAAGGACCTGCTCCGGGTGGCTGTGCTGTTGGCCATCCTGCCGTTGCTGGCCGCCGCCTACGTCGGGCGGAGCCGCTACAAGCTGGCCTGCAACCGTTCCCTGGACCCGCACCGGGTTCCGGTCGGCGCCAACTCCCGGGTGGTGCTGCGCCTACAGAACCTCTCCCGGCTGCCGACCGGCACGCTGCTCCTGGAGGACCGGCTGCCCTACGCGCTGGGCAGCAGGCCCCGGGTGGTGTTGGAGCGGCTCGGCGCGCACCAGGCAAGCTCCGTGGCGTACACGGTGCGGGCCGACGTGCGGGGCCGCTACGACGTGGGCCCGCTGGTCGTCCGGATGACCGACCCGTTCGGCCTGTGTGAGCTCACCCGCTCCTTCCCCAGCACCGACCACCTGACGGTCATCCCGCAGGTCACCCCGCTGCCGTCGGTCCGGCTCCCCGGGGAGTACGCGGGCAGCGGCGACAGCCGGGCCCGCTCGGTGGCGGTGCACGGCGAGGACGACGCCGCGACCCGGGAGTACCGGCGCGGCGACGACCTGCGCCGGGTGCACTGGAAGTCCACCGCCCGCACCGGTGAGCTGATGGTGCGCCGCGAGGAGCAACCGTGGGAGAGCCGGGCCACCGTCGTCCTGGACACCCGTGCGTACGGCCACCGGGGCGAGGGGCCGACTGCCAGTTTCGAGTGGTCGGTCTCGGCCGCCGCGAGCATCGCCGTCCACCTGCGACAGGCCGGTTACAAGTTGCGCCTGGTCACCGGCTCGGGGGCAGATGTGGACGCCTCGGAGGCCGGCGGGGACGGCGCGCTGCTCGACCACCTCGCGGAGGTCCGACTGGATCAGCGCGCCGAGGTCACCGGCCTCGTGCAGCGGGTCCGCCAACGCGCCGACGGCGGTCTGATCATCGGCCTTTTCGGCACGGTGAGCGTCGCCGAGGCGGAGCTGCTGGCGGGGCTGCGGGGCAACGGCGCCACCTGTGTCGGCTTCCTCCTGAACAGCTCCACCTGGCTGAGCCTGCCGGAGAAGGCGCGGGCCGAGGCGGAGCACGCCCACGCCGCCGCCGTCCTGGCCATGTTGCAGAGCGGCTGGCGGGTGGTCGGCGTCGACCACGGCGGCCGGCTGCCGGCGCTGTGGCCGCAGGTCGGTCGGGGCGCCCAGGGGTTCGCCCTGCGGGCCGCGCTGGCCGAGACGGTCGCCGGCGGCGTGCGATGAACGGAAGGCTCTCCTCATGATCAGCAGTCGGAACATCGGCTTGGTGGCGGCCGCTGCCACGCTGCTGGCCGCCGCGCCGTTGTCGGCCATCTTCCAGGGCTGGACGTGGTTGATCGAGTCCATCATCGCGGTCGCCGTGGTGGCCGGTGTGGCCGCGCTGACCCGCCTCGCCCGGGCACCTCTGTGGGGTCAGGTGCTGGGCATGCTGGCCGGCCTGATGCTCGCCCTGACCTGGTTGTTCCCCAGCGGCCAGGAGCTGTTCGCGATCCTGCCCACCCCGGGCACGCTCGCGTACTTCGGCGACCTGCTCGCCGGCTCCATGCAGGACATGCGCTCGTACGGGGTCGAGGTCCCGGACACCGACCCGCTGCTGTTCATCGCCGTGCTCGGCGTCGGCGGGGTCGCCGTGCTGGTGGACGTACTGGTCGTGGGGCTGCGCCGGCCGGCGCTGGCGGGGCTGCCGATGCTCGCCATCTACTCGGTGCCGGTCGCCGTCTACGTGGACAGCGTCCCCGCGGTGCCGTTCGTGGTGGGCGCCGCCGGTTACCTCTGGCTGCTGGTCACCGACAACGTCGACCGGGTGCGCCGTTTCGGCCGCCGGTTCACCGGCGACGGCCGCGACGTCGACGTGTGGGAGGCCTCTCCGCTGGCGTCCGCCGGCCGTCGGCTCGCGGCGGTCGGGGTGGCCCTGGCGGTGGTGCTGCCGCTGGCGGTGCCCGGCATGACCGGCGGGCTGCTCGACTCGCTCAGCCGGGGGCCGGGCAACGGCACCGGCAACGGGTCCGGCTCGGGCGGCACGTCGGGTCGGATCGACCTGTTCGCCTCGCTCGCCGGCCAGCTCAACCAGTCCCAGGTGGCCGACCTGGTGAAGGTGAAGACGTCCGAGCAGAACCCGTTCTACCTGCGCTACGCGGTCGCCGACGAGCTGCGCCCCGCTGGTTTCCAGGCGCGCAACCCCAGCGGCCGATCGGTCAACCGGGACCTCCCGAACCCGGCCGACCGGGCTGGTCCAGGCGTGCAGCAGACCACTTACCAGGCGACCGTCGAGGTCACCAAGAGCCTGAGCATGTCGCTGATGCCGGTGTACGCCGAACCGACCAGCGCCGACGACCTCAGCGACAACTGGCTCTACGACGCCAACCAGCAGGTCGTCTTCTCCAACCGGGAGAACTCCCGCGGTCGGAAGTACTCCTTCGACTACGTCCGCTCGACCTTCAGGCCGGAGGCGTTGCGGAGCGCGAAGCCGCTGCCGACCGAACACCCGGTACGCCGACAGATGACCGCCACCCCCGGGCCGGTGCCCGAGGTCGAGGAGCTGGTCAAGGGGCTGATCCAGGGCAAGCGCACGGACTACGACAAGGTGCTGTCGATCTACCAGCACTTCTCGGCGGACAACGGGTTCAGCTACCGGTTGAGCACCGAGAGCGGCAGCAGCGGTCAGGACATCGTCAACTTCCTGACCAACAAGGTCGGCTATTGCCAGCAGTACGCCGCCGCGATGGCCTGGCTGGTCCGCTCGGCCGGCATTCCGGCCCGGGTGGCGTTCGGGTTCACCAACGGCAGCAAGCGCGACGGTGACACCTTCACGCTGACCAACCTCAACCTGCACGCCTGGACCGAGGTCTACTTCGACGGGGCTGGTTGGGTGCCGTTCGACGCCACCCCGGCGTACGGGGTGCCCGGCTCCACCCGGTCGGCCTGGGCACCGGACACTGACGCGCCGGAGGCGCCCAGCCCAAGCTCCGGCTCCACGAGCGCCCCGACGGACCCGGGCACCTCGGCGGAGCCGACCGGCCCGGACAACGCCGACCGGGACACCGACGACGGGCTCGCTCTCGGCGGGACGACGCCGAACGAGCAGCCACCGGTCTGGCCCTGGTGGGCGGCGGGCCTGGTGGCCCTGCTGGTGCTGCTCGCGGTGCCCGCGCTGCGCCGGATGGCTCTACGCCGTCGACGCAGTGGCAGCGCGGCGAGCGGGGCGATGGCCTCCGCCCGGGTCGACGGCGACAGCGAGCCGGAGGCACGTCCGGTGGTGGTCAGCGCGGACGCCAACCGGGCTCGCGCGGACGCCCACGCCGCCTGGGCGGAGCTGCTCGACACGCTTGTGGACTTCCGGGTCCCGGTCGATCCGACCGAGACGCCCAGGGCGACAGCGGACCGGCTCGTCCGGGACGCCCTCGACGATGACGACGCGATCGGGTCGGCGCGGCTGCTCGGCCGGGCGGAGGAGCGGGCCCGCTACGCGCGGGATCCGCTGACCGGTGAGCGGTTGCTGCCGGCGCTACGCGCGGTCCGTGCGGCGCTCGCCACGCGGGCGGACCGACGGACCCGCCTGCTCGCCGCCGTGCTGCCGCCCTCGGTGCTGCTGCGCTGGCGTACCGCCATGGCCGACAGGTCCAGCCGGATGGTGGCGCTCACCGGGCAGGCCCGGTACCGACTGCTGCGGTGGAACCCTCGACGGCTGCTGGCCGACCGGGCCGCTCGCTGATCGACGGTTCCAGATCCGGGGCGGCGGCCACCACCGCCGCCCCACCCGCCTGAGCTGCCGCCACCCGAGATCGTGCTCGATCCAGGAAGTAGTCCCTTCCCTGGCGCACGATGCCACTACATCCAGGATCGAGCACGACCATGCGGAGAGCGGTCACTCCTCGGTGGGGTGCTTCTGCGGGTCGGGGGAACCTGCGGAGAGTGGGCAGCGGTAGAGGGCGCGCGGATACGACGGAGGTCGCCGGGGGCTCGTGCCCGGCGACCGCTCGTCGCGGCGTACGGCCCGCCTCAGCGGCGGGACCGGCTCAGCGGTGCCCCTCCGGGCGCTGCCGCCACCTGTCCTCCATGCGGTCCAGGATTGACGACCGGCGACCGGATCGGCCACCGCGGGGACGACGACGACTCGTCGTGCCGCCCACCACGTGCAGGTCGGGTGACTGCGCCCGCCGGTGCGACTGCACCGCGAACGCGGCCGACGCCAGCATGACGACGAAGCCCGCCACCGCCAGTGGTGGAGTCTTGATCACCGCGCCATAGACCAGTAGAGCCAAGCCAGCGATGATGACGCCGGCGGCGACGAGCAGGCGACGCCGCGCATGGAAGCGCGGATCGCTGGCGCGCACGGCCGAGGCGAATTTGGGGTCCTCGGCAAGCGACCGCTCGATCTGCTCGAACAGCCGCTGCTCGTGCTCCGAGAGCGGCACGGCACTCCTCCCCGGTCACGTTGGTCGGGCCCACTCGGGCCGACAGACCGTGGCAGCCAACCGGCTGCTTACCCGCAAGTCTACGAGGGGGGTCGCGCGTCGGAAAGCGGGACGACCTATGGGCGGGGTGGATTTTCGTTTCGACGGGGATCACGGTCGCCCATCAGACTGGCCGGACCTATGACGGACCGCCCGAAACGGGCAGCGGCGGCGTCCGCGGCAGCTTCCGCTTCGCGCCAGCCACGCTCGGGCGCGCCGAGGGTGAGTTGCCGGTGAGCGCCCTGCGCCGGGGCGAGCCCTTCCACCCGGACACCGACGAGTCGGATCCGCTCGGCCGGGTCCAATGCGGTGTAGAGCGCCCAGACCGTGTCGAACATCTCGCGGGCGGTGTCGGTGGGAACGTCGAGGGTGCGAGATCGGCTGACGGTGCGGAAGTCGGCCAGTCGGACCTTGAGGGAGACGGTGCGCCCGACCTGCTCGGAGCCACGCAACCGGACACCGACCTTCGCGCTGAGCGCGAGCAACGCACGGCGGATCTCCAACGGGTCGGCCACGTCGACGTCGAAGGTCACCTCGGCGCCGATCGACTTGTCGACGTGCTCGGGGCTGACCCCGCGCGGGTCGCGGCCCCAGGCCAACTCGTGCAGGTGCGACGCCGAGGCGGCACCGACGGCCCGGCGGAGCATGCCCACCGGGGCCTCGGCGAGGTCGCCGACGGTGGTCAGGCCGAGCCGGCGTAGCGCCTCGGCAGCGCGCTCCCCCACCCCCCACAGGGCGTCCACCGGCAGCGGGTGCAGGAAGTCGAGCACCTGCCCCGGTGGCACGACCAGCAGGCCGTCCGGCTTGGCCCGGGTGGAACCCAGCTTGGCCACGAACTTGGTCGGCGCCACCCCGACCGAGCAGGTCAGCGCCTGCTCTTCGGCGACCCGGCGACGGATCAGCCGGGCGATGGTGGCCGGGGAGCCGAAAAGCCGACGGGCGCCTGTCACGTCGAGGAACGCCTCGTCGAGGGAGAGCGGCTCGACCAGCGGCGTCACGTCCCGGAAGATCTGCATGACGGCTCGGGAGGCGGCCGTGTAGGCGGAAAAATCCGGTGGCAGGTAGACCGCGTGGGGGCAGCGGGCCCGGGCCTGACTGGTCGGCATCGCGCTGCGGACGCCGTACCGGCGGGCCTCGTAGCTGGCCGAGCTGACCACCCCGCGCGGGCCGACACCGCCGACGACCACCGGCCGGCCGCGCAGCTCGGGTCGACGGCGCACCTCGACGGCGGCGAAGAAGGCGTCCATGTCGACGTGCAGGATCGGGCTGGCGGAGTCGTCGGCGTCCGGCCCGAAGCGCGGATCGTCGCCCCGGGGCAACGACTGGCTGCGGCCCATCCCGGCAGGTTAACCCGGGGGTACGACACCACCATCGGCCGGCGGGCCGAACCGTCCCCCGGATCAGCCCCGGACGACCAGCAGCGGCACTGTCAGCTCCACGGCGGTGTCCGACCCGTGGTAGGCCACCAACTTCGACGCCATCGGCCGTTCGGTGCGACTGGCCATGACCGCGTACGTGTCGTTGCAGATCACCACCACGTCGCCGATCCGGCCCAGGTGCTCCTCGGGCACCGCCCCGAACCAGCCGGTGGACACCACCTCGTCGCGGATGCGTACCCGGGCCGTGGCGCCCAGCACCTCCGACCAGGCGGCCCGCACGTCGTCGACCGCGCCCGGCTCGACGTGCAGGTAACGCACCCGGGCCTCGCCGGCCACCAGCCGCACGCCGGCGCGCAGTCGCGGATCGGTGTCCAGGTCGAAGCGGTGCGCGGCAGGGATGTCGAGCTGCCCGTGGTCGGCGGTCACCAGCAGCGCCGCGTCCGGCGGCAGCCCGTCGACCAGTCGGGCGACCAGGGCGTCCACCTCGGTGGCGGCGACCTGCCAGGGCGCCGAGTCGACGCCGCTGAGGTGGCCGTGCCGGTCCAGGTCGGCGTGGTAGCCGGAGACCAGAGTGGGCCCGGCCCCGGCGGACAGCGCGGCCAGCATGGCGGTGGCCACCGCGTCCCCGCCGGCGGCGCCCCGGAAGTCGCCACCCCGGTTGGCGGCCACCGTCAACCCACTGCCGCCGAACTCCGGACGGCTCACCACGCTCGTCGTCACCCCGGCCTCGCGGGCCCGCTCCAACTGGGTGGGCACCGGCTGCCAGCGCAGCGGCGACGGATCCGCGGCCCAGTCGGTGTGGGTGAGCACCCGATCGGTGCCGGGCACCCGCACCGTGAAGCCGAGCACCCCGTGTGCGCCCGGCGCGACACCGGTGCCCAGCGACACCAGGCTGGTCGGGGTGGTGGACGGGAAACCGGCGATGAGCGGCCGGGCCACCGTCGCGGCGAGCCCGGCGAGGGTCGGCGCGTACGGCGCCGCGGTCGGCAGCTGGTACCAGCCGAGCCCGTCGACGAGCAGCACGGCGATCCGGCGTACCCCGGCCAGCGCGGGCACCAGCCCGAGCGGGTCGGTCGAACCGGGCACCCCGAGCACTGCCAGCGCGCTGGGCAGCACGTCGGCGAGGCGGCCACCGCCGTGCTCCGGCCCGAGGATCTCCAGCGGCGCCGGCCGGCCACCGGCCTCGGCGATCATGCCGGCCGGCGGGCGAACAGGTGCAGTTGGGCGGCCAGGTCCCGGTACGGCGGTTGGGCGGCCAGCGCACGTTCCAACTCGACCACCGCGGCGGACTGACCGTCGGCGACCGCGGCCGGCAGCAGGTCGGCCAGCACGCGTACCCCGTGGATCTCCTCGACCACCAGCCCGGCGGCGCCGAGCAGCGCGGCGGCGCCCGGGGCGTCGTAGCGTCGGCGCAGCGTGTCCCGCGGCCCGGCGGTGCCGGCCGGATCGGCGGCCAGGGTGGTCGCGACGTCCAGGTGCCCGTTCATCGCGCGGCCCAGCACGGCGGCGGCCCGACCGGCCACCAGCACACTGGCCGCGCCACCCGGGCGCAGCGCGGTGGCCAGCGCGGCCACCACCGGCGTCGGGTCGTCCACCACCTCCAGGACGGCGTGGCAGAGCACCAGGTCGACGCCGGCCGGCTCGACCAGCCCCGCGAGGGCGTCACCGTCGCCCTGCACGGCGGCGATCCGGTCGGCCACCCCGGCCTCGGCGGCGCGGCGGGTGAGCGCGGCGAGCGCGTCGGGGCTGGCGTCGACGACGGTGACCCGATGCCCGGCGCGGGCCAGCGGAACGGCGAAACCGCCGGTGCCACCGCCCACGTCCAGCACTGTGAGCTCGGCGTCGCCGCGCCGGTCCAGCTCGGCGCGGAGCACCGACCAGATCACGGCGGTACGGGGTGTCAGCGGCGGCTCGGCGAACCGGCCTCGGGTCTGCTCCACCCGGTCGAGCCTAGTCACCCGGCCCGGTGGCGGTACGGGCGTGTGGCGGGGGCGCCCACCACACGCCGATCGGTGCGTGGTGCGGCGGCCGGTCAGGCCTCGGTGCCCTCGGCCTCGTCCTCCGCCCGGGACCGGCGCTCGTTGGCCACCGGACCGTTTGTCACCTCGTACTCGCGGGGGTCGGCGAGGTGCGACGGCACCCAGCCGGTGCCCAGTCGGGTCCGCCGGGCGTTGGCGATTCCACCGGTGTACGCGTGATTTCCCGTCACTGTCGTTCCCCCTCACGGATCACGGGCCGCTCTGCCCGCTCGGAACGAGTCTCCCGCTCGACGGCCCGGGAAACCGTAATGTGGATCACTGAATCAGCGGAAGTCACGGGAGGCCGGACTCACCGGTGGCTCGATGGCGTCCAGCCGGTCGGCGACCAGGTTGGTCACCCCCTCGTGCCGCTGCAACCGCCCCCGGACCACCAGCGCGGCGCTGGTCCGCGCCACCCGCCGGTAGCGCTGCCACAGCCCCGGTGAACAGGTGACGTTGAGCATCCCCGTCTCGTCCTCCAGGTTGAGGAAGGTGACCCCGCCCGCGGTCGCCGGGCGTTGCCGGTGGGTGACGATGCCACCGACCCGGATCCGCTGCCCCGGCTCCACCCGGCCGAGCCGGGCGATCGGCACCGCGCCGAGCACGTCGAGCTGACCCCGGATGAACCGGGCGGGGTGACTCTCCGGCGACAACCCGGTGGCCCACACGTCGGCGATCAGCCGGTCCACCGCCTCCATCCCGGGCAGCGTGGGCGCCGCCGCGCCGGTCACCGTGCCGGGCAGCCGACCCGGCCGGTCCTGGGCCGCCGCGCCGGCGGCCCACAGCGCCTGCCGCCGGGTCAGCCCGAAACAGGCGAAGGCGTCCGCGGTGGCCAACGCCTCCAACTGCGCGGCGGTGAGACCGAGCCGCCGGGCCACATCCGGCATGTCCCGGTACGGCCCACCGGCGACCCGTTCGGCCTCGATCCGTTCGGCCACGTCGGCGCCGAGGGTCCGTACGCTGGACAGGCCGAGCCGGACCGCGGGACCGTCCAGCCCCCAGGCGTGCGGCGGCTCCCCCGGCCCGCTGCCCCACCGGGTCTCCGGGGTGGAATCCAGCACCGCCAGAGCCCCGCTGGCGTTGATGTCCGGACGACGGACCTCCACCCCGTGCCGGCGGGCGTCGTCGACCAGGGTCTGCGGCGAGTAGAAACCCATCGGCTGGGCGTTGAGCAGCGCGGCCAGGAACGGCGCCGGGTGGTAACGCTTGAGCCAGGAGCTGGCGTAGACCAGGTAGGCGAAGCTCATCGCGTGGCTCTCCGGGAAGCCGTAGCTGGCGAACGCGGTGAGCTTGCGGTAGACGTCGTCGGCCAGCTCACCGGTGATGCCCCGCTCGGCCATCCCGGCGTAGAGCCGGTCGGCGATCCGGGTCATCCGCTCGACCGACCGTTTGGCACCCATCGCCCGGCGCAACTGGTCGGCCTCGGCCGCGTCGAAGCCGGCCAGGTCGATGGCGAGCTGCATCAGCTGCTCCTGGAACAACGGCACACCCAGGGTCTTCTCCAGGGCGTTGCGCATCAGCGGGTGCGCGAAGGTCACCGGCTCCTGGCCGTTCTTGCGGCGGATGAACGGGTGCACCGAACCGCCCTGGATCGGGCCGGGGCGGATCAGCGCCACCTCGACCACCAGGTCGTAGAACTCGCGGGGCTTGAGTCGGGGCAGGGTGGCCATCTGGGCCCGGCTCTCCACCTGGAACACCCCGACCGAGTCGGCCCGGCAGAGCATGTCGTAGACCTCCGGGTCGTCCAGGGTCATGTCGCCCAGGTCGAGCCGGGACCCGATCATGTCGTAGCCGTAGTGCAGGGCGGAGAGCATGCCCAGGCCGAGCAGGTCGAACTTGACCAGGCCCACAGCGGCGCAGTCGTCCTTGTCCCACTGGAGGACGCTGCGCCCGGGCATCCGCCCCCACTCCACCGGGCAGACCTCGATCACCGGCCGGTCACAGATCACCATGCCGCCGGAGTGGATGCCCAGGTGCCGCGGGAACGTCTGCAACTCGTTGGCGTACTCCACCACCTGCTCGGGGATGTTCTCGACATCGACGGTGGCGACCGAGCCCCACCTGTCGATCTGCTTGCTCCAGGCGTCCTGCTGCCCCGGCGAGTAGCCGAACGCCTTGGCCACGTCCCGCACTGCCGACCGGGGCCGGTAGGAGATGACGTTGGCGACCTGGGCGGCGTGCTCCCGGCCGTAACGGGTGTAGACGTGCTGGATCACCTCCTCCCGACGGTCGGACTCGATGTCCACGTCGATGTCGGGTGGACCGTCCCGTTCCGGGGCGAGGAACCGCTCGAAGAGCAGTTGGTGCCGGACCGCGTCCACATTGGTGATCCGCAACGCGTAGCAGACCGCCGAGTTGGCCGCCGACCCCCGACCCTGGCAGTAGATGTCCTGGTCACGGCAGAACGTGACGATGTCGTAGACCACCAGGAAGTAGCCCGGGAAACCCAGCTCCTCGATCATGTTCAGTTCGTGGTCGAGTTGCGCGTACGCCGTCGGGTGCGCCTGCGGCGGCCCGTAGCGCTCGTGCGCCCCGTCAGCTGTCAGCTTTCGCAACCAGCTCATCTCCGTGTGCCCCGGCGGCACCGGGTACGCCGGTAGCTGCGGCGCGACGAGCTGGAGGTCGAAGGCCAACTCGGCGCCGAACTCGGCGGCCCGCGCCACCGCACCCGGGTACGCGGCGAACCGGGCCGCCATCTCCGCGCCGCTGCGCAGGTGGGCGGTGGCCGCCGCGGGCAACCAGCCGTCGATCTCGTCCAGGCTGCGGCGGGCCCGGACCGCGGCGACGGTGGTGGCCAGCCGATGCCGGCCGGGGCTGGCGTAGTGCACGTTGTTGCTGGCCACCGTCGGCAACCCGGCCGCGGCGGCCAGCTCGGCGAGCGCGTCGTTACGGTCGGCGTCGATGGGATGGCCGTGGTCGGTCAGCTCCACTGCCACCGTCTCCGCGCCGAAGAGCGCGGTCAGCCGGTCCAACTCGCGGGCCGCCGCGTCCACCCCCTCGGTGAGCAGCGCCCCCGGCACATGCCCCTTGCGGCAGCCGGTCAGCACCAGCACATGGTCACGCAGCTCGGCGGCGACCTCCTCCAGGTCCCCGTAGTCCGGGCGGCCCTTCTCCCCGCCGCGCAGCTGGGCACGGGCGATGGTGGTGGCCAGCCGGGCGTACCCCTCGTGGCCGTGCGCGAGCACCAGCAGGTGCGCGCCGTGCGGGTCGGGTTCGCCGTTCTGCGGACCGGGCAGGCCGAGGGACAGCTCCGCACCGAAGATGGTCGGCAGGCCCAGCGTACGAGCCGCCTCGGCGAAGCGGACCACCCCGTAGAAGCCGTCGTGGTCGGTGACGGCGAGCGCGGTGAGCCCCAGCCGGGCCGCCTCCTCGGCCAGCTCCTCCGGGTGGCTGGCGCCGTCGAGGAAGCTGAAGTTGGTGTGCGCGTGCAGCTCCGCGTAGGGCACCACGCCGTCGGGGCGGGTCAGCTCCGGTGGCTGGTACTGCTCGCGGCGGCGGCTCCAGGCCGGGGAGTCGCCACCATCGGCGTCCACGGCGAGCGGATCCACCACGTGCAGGTGCCGATCCTCGCGCGACCGCCCGCCGCCCGACCGGCCGGAGCCGCCGCCGGCCCGCCCGGAGAGCACCCGCTCCAGCTCCGACCAGGGCATCTTCGGGTTGTGGAAGCTCATCGGGCATCCGCCTCCGACCTGGGTCGCACCGGCTCAGTCATAGATCGCCTCCACCAACCACTGCCCGGCCTCCACGGCCAGCAGCAGGGCGGCACCGTCGGCAAGGCTGACCTGGAACCGGGCCCGGCGGCGGGCCTCGACCGGCGCCCACCACCGCTCGTCCACCGGCCACGGGCCGGCCCAGCCCACGATCTCCGCCGGCTGGCCGGTGCCGACCGCCAGCCGAGCGGGTGGGGCGCTCACCGCCAACCGCGCGCTGATCACCACCGGCTCGCCGGCGGCGTCGTGCACCGTCGCCGCGAGCGGGTTGGGCAGCACCACCGCCGGCGCGGGCGCCGGCAGCCGGCCCGGCCACGGTGGAGCCCCGGCTGCACCCCGGCCGGTGGCCGGGTCGGCGCCGGCATCGGCTGGCGGGCCAGGACGGGCGGGGACGCGTTCGTCGCCCCACGGCACCAGTCGCACCTGGTCGGCCGGGGAGCGCCCACCACCGAGCACCGCGGTGACCACCGCTTCCGGACCGAGGATGCCCTGCACCCGGCTCAACGCCCGGTGCGCGCGTTCCCGCTCCTCGCCGGTCTCCCCCCAGAGGCCGGCCTGCAGACCGGCCTGGGCGATCACCCCGTCCGGGATCAGTCGCAGCCGGATGATGCCGGCCGTCGGTCGGGCCGGCCGGGCACCGGCGCGGCCGTTGCTGCCGGAGAGCCACCCGTCGAGCTGCCAGCGCACCCGGTCGGCGATGGCCGCTGCGGTGAGCAGGCCATCGTGCCGCCACACCCGGTGCAGCTCCTGCCCGTGCTCGGTGACCGCCTCGATGCCGAGCCGGGTGCAGGCCAGCCCGTGCCCGGCCAGCCGTTCGTGCAGCCGCTCGGCCAACGCCCGGGCCACGAACGCCGCCGCGTCGACCCGGTCGATCGGCTCGTCGTGCTCGGCGGTCACCGTCAGGTCGGCCGGCGGCTGCCGGACGGCGAGTGGGCGGTGGTCCCGCCCGGCGGCCAGCCGGTGGGCCAGCGCACCGTCGAACCCGAACCGGGCCAGCACGTCGCCGGCCGGCAGGGCGGCGAAGTCGCCGAGGGTGCGTACCCCCAGCCGACGCAGCAGGTCGGCCAGCGCCGACCGGCCGAGCGCCTCGACCGGCAACCCGGCCAGAAACTCCGGTGTCCCACCCGGTGCCACCACTCGGCCAGCGCGAGCGGCCAACCCGGCCGCGAACACCCCGTCGGCGATGCCTACCTGGCTCTCCACCAGGCACGACTGCGCCACGTGCTCGATGATCCGCTCAGCGGCCGCCTCCTCGCCGCCGAGGTAGCGACCCGGCCCCCGGGCGGCCACCGCACAGGCGCCCGGACGGACCACCTCGACGCCGGCGACCAACTCCTCCACCGCGGCGACCACCGGCTCGAACGCCCGGGCGTCCCGGCCGGGGTCGTACTCCACGACGGTGAGCTGCGGGCAGCGCCCCTGCGCCTCCCGCTTGCGCAGCCCTCGACGCACCCCCTCGGCGCGGGCCCGCTCGGAGCAGGCGACCACCCGATTGGCGTGCAGCACGGCGACCGGGCCGGTCGCCGGCACCCCGTCGACGATCTCGGCGGCGAGCACCGGCCAGTCCGGGCACCACAGCAGCAGGGTGCGTGCCGGCGCGCCGGTCACCCCCGACCGACCAGCGCGAGTGGCGCGGCCGATCGGCCCACGGGCGACGGCAGCGTACGAGGGATCACCCGGGTCAGCTCGTCACCCGGGAGCCAGACCTTGATCTCCTTGGGTCGGGCGGCCGCCCCGCGCCCGCGCGCCGAGACGGTGATCTCCCGGCGGCGCAACCGCCCCCGGCCCAGCCCGAGCCCCTCCCAGACTCCCCGGACCACCTGCAGCGTCACGTCCGCGCCGTCCCACCGGCCGTACGGGACGAGCACGCTGCCGCGCTGCCGGGCCCGGGCTGCCAACCGGGTGGCGACCGAGGCGGAGACCGAGGCCGGCACCGTGGTGACCACGACGTCCACCCCGTCGATCAGCGCGGCGACCACCGTGGCCCACTCGGGGCCGGGGTTCGGCACCAGGGCCAGCCGGTCCAGGGCGATACCCAGCTCAGCCGCCGCGCCCGCGCCGAACGTCGGCACCCCGACCACGGCGCACCACGAGCCGGCCCGGGACGCCTCGGCGAGCAGGGCCAGCATCAGCGAGGTGCCACCGCTGCGGCGGGGCTGGCCGGCGGCGACCGCTATGGTGCTGCCCCGGCGCAGGCCCCGGTTGGGCAGCAGACCGGTCAGCTCGGACACCACCGGCAACACCCGGTGGCCACCGACCGGGTCGGGCGCGCTCGCCGGGCGCACCAGATCGGCCAGCGCAGCGGAACCGACCACCATCCGGCCCGCCATTGGACCAACTCCCCCGTCGTTGCTGTGGATCAGATCAGGACCGGCACGCCGTGCCACCGGCCGCCCGGCTCCCCCCACGGGGCGGCCGGTGGCACGGCGGGATCAGGCGGCGAGGCCGTCCAGGGCCGGTTGGTGGGCCACGCCGAGCGCGGTTTCCACAACCGTGACGAACTGTTCGGCAGCGCGGAGCAGATCGTCGGCCTCCCGGGCGCTGACCACCCGGGGGATGCCGGCCTCGGCGGCGGCGCGCTTGCTGGCCCCCGCGGCGAAGAACCGGGACCACTCGTCGAGCTCCGGGGCGACGGCGCAGAGGAGGACCCAGACGCTGGTGATCCGGTTGCGTCGACTCGGCGCGGGTCGGGCCCGGGCGGCGAGCAGGGCGGCCGCCGCGCGCAGGGCGGCCAGGTGGGCAGCCGCGTAGCGCAGACCGTCAGGTCGGGTCTGGCCGGCCTCGACCAGCCCACGGCGGGCCAACGTGAGGAGTTGGGCGGGGGTGCGGTGCGGCAGCACGTGCGCCGGCACCGTCGGTGCCTGAGCCGGGTTGGTCGGCATGGATGTCTCTCCTCCACGTGGCCGAGACGTCACTACGGCGGCTGATGCCGCCGACGAGACGCCGAGGTCGGGTGGTGCGGAGGAAGACGCACCGGGTGTGGCCGGCCGGGTGTGGATGCTTCCCCACACCACACCCGGCCGGCGGACCGGCGGGTGCGTCGCCCGCCGCCCGGGGGTCGTGGGCGGCGGGCAACGCTCCTGCCTGTTGGGACCAGGCTCGCGACTGCCCGGAAACCCAGGTGCGGCCCGCGGAGCCGCACCGCCCGGAGGTGGCGCCGCGAAACGCCGCGCTCCGGCTGGTTGGAACGGGCGTTCGAGGCAATCGAACACTCGTTCTAACTGCTGCTGACAGTACACCTCCCCTCCGACGAAAATGCAACGTGTGACGCGCCGAGCGCGCCGGCCGGCTGAACCGGCCACCAGCGGACCGGGAAGAATGGCGGGATGCAGCCACACCCGAACGTACGGGCGGTGCAGGACGCGCTCACCGCCGCCGGCACGCTCGACGGTGCCGGTGAGCCCAGCACGGTCCGTCTGCTGCCCGACGCGGTGCACACCGCCGCGGCGGCCGCCGAGGCGCTCGACGTCGAGGTCGGCCAGATCGCCAACTCACTGATCTTCGACGCGGACGACACGCCGCTGCTCGTCCTCACCTCCGGCGCACACCGGGTCGACACCGCCGGCCTGGCGGCATCGATCGGCGTCACCCGACTGCGCCGGGCCACCCCGGAGTTCGTCCGGGCCCACACCGGGCAGCCGATCGGCGGGGTCGCCCCAATCGGGCACCCGCACCCGCTGCGCACCCTGGTGGACACGGCGCTGGCGGCGTACCCGGAGATCTGGGCCGCGGGTGGCGTACCCCAGGCGGTCTTCCCGACCACCTACCCCGAGCTGTTGCGGGTCACCGCCGGCACCCCGGCCGAGGTGGCGTGAGCGAGCGCACCAGCAGGCCCAGCGGCGACGCCAGCGCGGCTCCGGAGCTGGTCACGCTGCACGTGTGGCGGACCTCCCCCGGCACGCTGCCCCGGGCGCTGACCCGGATGGCGGTGGACCCCCGCCGGTTGCGGGCCCTCCCCGGCGTTCGGTTCGGCAAGCTGCTGGGCACCGGGACCGGCACCGACTTCGGGCCACGGGACGCCGACCTGACCCGGTGGGCGGCGCTGACCGCCTGGGACTCTCCCGCCGCGGCGGCCGGCTTCGACGACTCGCCGGTCGGGCGGGCCTGGGCGCGCATCGCCCACGCCCAGGCGCGCATCGACCTGCGCCCGCTGACCAGCCGGGGCGAGTGGTCCGGCCAGCGGCCGTTCGGCGACCCGTCGGGCGGCCGGGTCACCGGCCCGGTGCTGGCACTGACCCGGGCCCGGCTGCGGGCCCGCCGGGCGGCCACCTTCTGGCGGGCGATCCCGCCGGTGGCCGCCGCCCTGCGCGACGCGCCCGGGCTGCTGGCCCGGTTCGGGGTCGGAGAGGCCCCGTTGGGTTGGCAGGGCACGGTGAGCGTGTGGCGCGACCCGACGGACCTGGTGGCGTTCGCGTACCGTCACCCGGAGCATCGGGCGGCGATCATGCGAACCCCCACCGCGGGCTGGTACGCCGAGGAGCTGTTCGCCCGGTTCGAGGTGCGCGACGTGGTCGGCGACCGGTCGGTGCTCGGATGGGTCGCCGACGGCGGCCCGGAAACGGTGAAGGGTGGACGGGCATGAGGTTGGTGCGCTGGACGCCGGACGATCTCGTCCGGCGGCTGGACGACGTGGTGGCCGTCTACGGCGAGGCGATGGGATACCGCACCGACCTGCTGGAGGCCCGGCGCGGTTACATCGCCACCCACGTACGCCGGCCGGGTTTCCGGGCGGTCGCCAGCCTCACCAGTGAGGGTCACCTCGCCGGCTTCGGCTACGGCTACCTGGGCGCCTCCGGTCAGTGGTGGCACGACCAGGTGCACCGCGCGCTGGACGCCCCGACCCGCACGCGCTGGCTCACCCACTGCTTCGAGGTGGTCGAGCTGCACGTCCGGCCACCGGCGCAGGGGCACGGCCTGGGCGCCGGTCAGCTGCGCGCGCTGCTCGGCATGGCGGAGGGCGACACAGTGCTGCTGTCCACCCCGGAGGCCGACGAGCAGACCTCGCGGGCCTGGCGGTTGTACCGACGGTTCGGCTTCGTCGACGTGCTGCGTGACTTCCACTTCCCCGGCGACGAGCGACCGTTCGGCGTACTCGGTCGGGATCTGCCGCTCGAGCCACCGGCATCATGACCCGGCGGATCTCCTGGACGCTGCTCGCCGTCCTGGTGCTCGCCCAGATCTGCTACCCGCTCACCACCGGCGCCACCCGGGCCGGGCTCACAGTGGCCACCGTCGTCCTCGGTTGGCTGCTCTCGGTCGGCCACGCGCTGCTCAGCCGGGGCCCACGGGTGGCGGCGGCGCTGGTCGCGGTGGCCACCGGCGGCGGGTTCGCGATCGAGGCGGTCGGGGTGGCCACCGGTGTGCCGTTCGGCAGCTACGACTACTCCGGAGAGCTGGGCCCCAAGCTGGCCGGCGTGCCACTGATCATTCCGTTGGCCTGGACCTGGATGGCCTGGCCGGCCTGGCTGGCAGCGGTCCGACTGACCGGCGGCACTGCCGCAACGGCCGACGGCGGCGGGTCGACAGCCGGCGGCAGCGGGTCGACGGTGGGGCAATGGGTGGGGCGGATCGCGCTGGCCACAGTGGGGCTGGCCGCCTGGGACCTCTTCCTCGACCCGCAGATGGTGGCCGAGGGCTACTGGGTCTGGCGCGACGCCACCCCGGCCCTGCCCGGCCTGGCCGGCATCCCGGTCAGCAACTACCTGGGCTGGCTGCTCTTCGCGGTGCTGATGATGAGCGCGCTGCGCCCGCTGGCCGGGCCGGCCGCCGAGCACACCGATCGGCGGGACCACCCGATGCTCGCGCTCTACCTGTGGACGTACTTCTCCAGCATCCTGGCCCACGCCGTCTTCCTCGACCTGCCCGCCTCGGCGCTCTGGGGCGCCGCCGGCATGTCGGTGACCGCCGTCCCCCTGGCAGTGACCCTCCTGCGGGCCCGCCGGGGCGGTGACTCCGGGCGGGAGGCCCACCAGCCACACCGCCCCGGCGTCGACGCGACCCGATGATCGCCCTGCTCGCCCTGCTCGTCGCCGTCGCCGCGTTGACCGGGCACACCTGGCTCAACGCCACCCGGTGGCTGCGCCGACCCACCGACCGGCCCGACGACGTCGACGAGCCGGTCACCGTGCTGCTGCCGCTGCGCGACGAGGCCACCCGGGTCACACCCTGCCTGCGCGCCCTGCTGGCCCAGCGCGGCGTACCCGGGCTGCGCGTCGTGGTCCTCGACGACGGGTCCACCGACGGCACCGCCGACGTGGTCCGCGCGGTGGCCGGCGACGACCCCCGGGTCACGCTGCTCACCGGGGTCGCCCCACCGCCGGGCTGGCTGGGCAAGCCGCACGCCTGCTGGCAGTTGGCCACCCGGGCCGACCCGGACGCCACCGCGCTGGTCTTCGTCGACGCCGACGTGGTGCTCGCCCCGCACGCCGTGGCCACTGCCGTCACCGAGTTGCGCGCCGCCCGGGCGACCCTGCTGTCGCCGTACCCCCGGATCGTGGTGGCGACGGCCGGCGACCGGTTGGTGCAGCCGCTGTTGCAGTGGCTCTGGCTGACCTTCCTGCCGCTGCGCGCGATGGAGCGCTCGTCGCGGCCGTCGCTGGCCGCGGCGGGCGGGCAGTTCCTGGTGGTGGACCGGGCCGGCTACACCGCCGCCGGCGGGCACGCCGCGGTCGCCGACAAGATCCTGGAGGACGTCGAGCTGGCCCGGGCGGTCAAGCGGGCCGGTGGGCGGATCGCCCTGGCCGACGGCTCCCGGCTGGCCACCTGCCGGATGTACGACGACTGGCCGCAACTGCGCGACGGGTACTCGAAGTCGCTCTGGGCGTCGTTCGGGCACCCGAGCGCGGCGGCGGCCGTGGTGGCGGCGCTGCTGCTGCTCTACACCGCCCCACCGCTGATCGCGCTGACGGGTGCGGCGGCCGGCGCGCCGAGGGTGGCCGCCGTGGGCCTGGCCGCGTACGTGCTCGGGGTGGCCGGACGGGTGCTCACCGCCCGCGCGACCGGTGGCCGGTGGTGGCCCGACGCGCTCGCACACCCCGTGTCGGTCGTGGTCCTCGGTTGGCTGACCCTGCGGTCGTACCATCTGCGAAAGCGACGCCGCCTGACCTGGCGGGGCCGCCCGGTCAGCTAGGGAGGCGCGGCATGGCGCGGATCGTGGTCGTCGGCGCCGGGGTGGGTGGCCTCGCCACCGCCGCCCGGCTGGCCGCTACCGGGCACCAGGTGACCGTCTTCGAGCGGTCCGACACGGTCGGCGGCAAGCTCGGCCGGTACACGCACGACACCCCTGCCGGGTCCTTCCACTTCGACACCGGGCCGAGCCTGCTCACCCTGCCCGAGGTCTTCCACGACCTGTTCGAGGCGACCGGGGCGAAGCTCGACGAATACCTGGACCTGGTTCCGCTGGACCCGATCGTCCGACACGTCTTTCCCGACGGTGGCCCGACCCTGGACTCGTGCGCCGACCCGGCGGAGTTCACCGCCCGGATCGGGGCCGCGTTCGGTGACCGGGCGGCAGCCGACTGGCAGCGGCTGTGGCGGCGGGCGGCGCGGGTGTGGCAGGCCTCCTCACGGGACATCCTGCGTCGTACCGTGGACTCTCCCCGCGACCTCGCGTCGCTGGCCTGGCGGGTCGGCGACCTGGCCGCCATCGCCCCGGGTCGCAGTCTGCGTGGCCTGGGCCGTCGGCACCTGTCCGACCCGCGGCTGCGGATGATGCTGGACCGGTACGCCACCTACACCGGCGCCGACCCACGTCGGGCACCGGCCGCGCTGGTAGCGGTCCCCTACGCCGAGCTGGCCTTCGGCGGCTGGTACCTGCGCGGTGGGCTGGGCACGCTCGCCGACGCGCTGCTGACCCGCTGCCTGGACCTCGGCGTGGTCGTGCAGACCGACGCCACCGTCACCCGGATCGACGCCACCGGCGGCCGGGTGCACGGGGTACGCCTCGCCGGCGTCACCACCCCGGTGCCCGCCGACGTGGTGGTGG
The DNA here is from genome assembly GCF_036136635.1 of Micromonospora sp. NBC_00330. Taxonomy (NCBI): domain Bacteria; kingdom Bacillati; phylum Actinomycetota; class Actinomycetes; order Micromonosporales; family Micromonosporaceae; genus Micromonospora; species Micromonospora sp. NBC_00330. Next base: position 474,530 of record NZ_CP108012.1, on the reverse strand, counting down.
CCAACGTGGACGCGCTCACCGTCTACCGTGACCTGCTGCCGCACCCGCGTCGACTGGCCGCGCTGACCGACCGCAGCCTCGCCGGCTTCGTGCTGCTGCTCGGCGTCTCCGGCAGCACCGGGCTGGCCCACCACAACGTCTTCTTCCCGGACGACTACGACGCCGAGTTCGACGCGGTCTTCGGTGACCCCGGGCGCGGTGTACGGGCCCGGCCGGCGGCCGACCCGGCGGTGTTCGTCACCGTGGCCGACGATCCGATGGTCCGCCCAGCCGGACACGAGGCGTGGTTCGTGCTGGTCAACGCCGCCCGGCAGGGCACCGCGGCCGGCGCTGTCGACTGGCGACGCCCGGGGCTGGCCGACGCGTACGCCGACCGGATCCTGGACGTGCTGGCGCGGCGCGGCGTGGACGTGCGCGATCGGCTGCTGTTCCGCGAGATCCGCACCCCGGCCGACCTGGACGTGGCGACCGGCGCGCCAGGTGGCTCGATCTACGGCACCGCCGGTGGGCTGCTCCGCCCGGCCAACCGGGGCCCGGCGAACGGGCTGTGGCTGGTGGGTGGCTCCACCCACCCGGGCGGCGGGTTGCCGATGGTGACCCTCTCCGCGCAGATCGTCGCCGACGAGATCGGCCCCGCCTGGTAGAACCGGCCTGCTCCAGCCGGCGTCTGTCCCGGTCGGCGTCTGTTCCGGTCGACGTCTGTTCCGGTCGACGTCTGTTCCGGTCGACGTCGGGCTGGCCCGCTCAGTCGGCGTCGAGCAGGGCGCGGCGGATGCTGGAGAGCAGTTGCCCCAGGCCGAAACCGGCCAGCAGCACCCAGACCGCTGTCGCCATGGTGATGGTGCCAGCGGCCAGGTCCGGCTCGATCAGCCCGGCCAGCCCGGCGACCAGCAAGCCGGCCAGCGCCACCGAGACCCGGGTGGGACGTTCGCCCACTGTCACTGCGCCGATCTCCCGCATGCCGGCGGCGACCGCCCGCGCCCGGACGTACTCGTGCAACCAGGACAGCGCGCCGCCCGCGACGACCAGCCCACCCGGCGCGCCCACCAGCCAGAACGCCAGCAGCCACGCCACCTCACCGAGCCGGTCGGCGACCGAGTCGTAGACGTAGCCGAGCCGGGTGGTGCGGCCGGTGGCGACCGCCACCGCACCGTCCACGCTGTCCGCCACGGCGGCGAGCAGCACGAACAGCGCGCCGAGGAACGGCCCGTCGCCCGGCCGGCCCACCAGCAACGGTACGCAGAAGCAGAGCAGCACCCCGGCCACGGTGACCGCGGTGGGGCTGACCCGCAGCCGACCCAGCACATATCCGACGTGGTACGCGAATCGCAGCCAGGCGCGCACCACCGGCGCGGCGACCCGAGGGTCGAACCCGCCGTGCAGCCGCGCCCACGCCGTGGCGTACTGATCCCAGTTCAGCTGTGTGCCCACCACGGATCAACCGTCGTGCCGGGCAACAGGTGTCGCAGGCGCATCGTTCACACGCGGGCGCCGACCTTCAGGTTCTGCCAGACCTCGCGAGTCGCGGTGGACCTGTTGAGGGTGATGAAGTGGATTCCCGGCACGCCCTCGTCCAGCAGTCGGCGGCACATCTCGCTGGCCTGCTCGATGCCGAGCCGGCGGACGGCGTCCGGGTCGTCGGAGACGCGTTCGAAGCGGGCCGCCAACGCCGGTGGGAACGGCGCTCCGGACAGCTGCACGGACCGCTCGATGGTGCTGAACTGGGTCACCGGCATCACGCCCGCCAGGATCGGGGTGTCACAGCCGGCAGCGGCCACCCGGTCACGTAGCCGCAGGTAGTCGTCGGCGTCGAAGAACATCTGGGTGACCGCGAACTCCGCGCCGGCCCGACACTTGCGGACGAACTGGGCGGTGTCGCTGGCCACGTCGGGCGAGCGGGGGTGCTTGTACGGGAAGGCAGCCACGCCGACGCTGAAATCGCCGGCGTCGCGCACCAGCCGGACCAGGTCCTCGGCGTAGTCCACGCCCTCGGGGTGACGGATCCACTCACCGCCCGGGTTGCCCGGGGGGTCACCACGAACGGCAAGCACGTTGCGCACCCCCACCCCGGCGAGCCGGCCGACCACGTGCCGCAGCTCGGCGACGGAGTGGTTGACAGCGGTGAGGTGGGCCATCGGCAGCAGGGTGGTCTCGGTGGCGATCCGCTCGGTCACCGCCACTGTGGTGTCCCTGGTCGAGCCGCCGGCGCCGTACGTGATCGACACGAACGACGGCCGCAGGGACTCCAACTCGCGGATGGCCTGCCAGAGCAGCTGCTCCCCCGCCTCGGTCTTGGGCGGGAAGAACTCGAACGAGAAGGTCGGCTGGCGCTCACGGATGAGCTCCCCGATCGCCGGCTGCGGATTGGGGAGTGTCGAGGGAAGACCGAGCGCCACGACCCGACTCTAGCGGTCGATGGCACCAGGACCCAGGCCCTTCCCATCCAGCGGCAGGTGCCGCCCGGTCCGGTGGGTGGCTTCGCCCAGGTCTGCCGTGAGCCGGCGGGCGGTGTCGCCCAGCCTGCCGTGAGCCCGCGGACGGTGTCGCCCGGTCTGCCGTGAGCCGGCGGACGGTGTCGCCCGGCCTGCCGTGAGCCGGCGGGCGCTGCCGCACCGCGCCCCCCCGACCCGGCGACGGAAAGGCGTCGTACCTCCGAGGTAGGAAGGGACGGTGCGGGAGGGGCGGCGGGGGTGGCCCGGGCCCGCGCGGGGGTCAGCAACCGAGCGGTGACGCCGGTCTCGTCCGGTCGGGCGGGTGGGTCGTCACCGCACCGACGCCCGCCAGGAGGACAGATGATCTCGCCCGCATCGCCGCGCCCCGCGCAGCTCGGGCCGCTGCTGGCCCGATGCCGACTGGACCGGGGCTTGAGCCAGCAGCGAGCCGCCGCCGAGTTGTGCGCCGCCGCCGGGGTGCCGACGTTGAGTCGGCACGAGATTTCCCGGTGGGAACGACAGCGTCGCGTGCCGGGCGGGTTCTGGCTCGGCTGGCTCGCCGTCGTCCTGGACGTGCCGCTGGTGGTGCTCGCGGAGGCCGCCGCGACCACCCGTCGGGCCGGCTCGACGCGGGCCACCGGGCCGGGCCGCGTCGCGGCGGCCGGCGCGCGACCGGCCGGGCGGACGGGTCCCGGCCGCACCGGCGGGAGTACGCGTGGCGGTGGAGCACGAGCACTGACGACCGGCTAGCGTCGGGGCGTGACCCACGCTGCTCCCGTGTCCCCCGTCGACCGCGCCGGCCTGCGGCAGCGGGTCGACAAGGCTCTCACCGAGTTCCTGGCCGGTCAACGGGTCCGGCTCGCCGCCGTGGACGACGCGCTGGGTCCGGTGGCCGAGGCGATCGAGGCGTTCGTGCTCGGCGGCGGCAAGCGGCTGCGTCCCGCATTCGCGTACTGGGGGTTCCGGGGGGCCGGCGGGCTGGACGGCGACCAGGTGCTGACCGCCCTGGCCGCACTGGAGTTCGTCCAGGCCAGCGCCCTGATCCACGACGACCTGATGGACCGTTCCGACACCCGTCGCGGCGAGCCTGCTGTGCACCGACGGTTCGCCGCCCGGCACCGGGAGGCCGGCTGGGGCGGCGACCCGGACGGTTTCGGCGACGCCGCGGCCATCCTGCTCGGTGACCTGTGCCTGGTCTGGTCCGACGAGCTGCTGCACTCCGCCGGCCTGGACCTGTGGTCGTTGGCCCGGGCCCGGCCGGTCTTCGACGAGATGCGCACCGAGGTCACCGTCGGGCAGTACCTCGACGTGCTCACACAGGTCACCGGGGACACCTCGGTGGAGCGGGCCAGCAAGGTCGCCCGGTACAAGTCCGCGAAGTACACCGTCGAGCGTCCGATGCTGCTCGGCGCCGCGCTGGCCGACGCGCCGGAGGACGTGCGGACGGCCTACTCGGCGTACGGGCTGCCGCTGGGCGAGGCGTTCCAGCTCCGCGACGACGTGCTGGGGGTGTTCGGCGACCCGGCGCTGACCGGCAAACCGGCCGGGGACGATCTGCGCGAGGGCAAGCGCACCTACCTGGTGGCGGCGGCCGTGGAGGCCACCGACGACGCGGGCCGCGAGCTGCTGCTCGGCCGGCTCGGCGACCCGGAGCTGGACGAGCACGGGGTGGCCCGGCTCCGCGAGGTGATCTCGGGGAGCGGGGCGCTGGCCCGTACCGAACAGCGGATCGTCACACTCACCGACGCCGCCCTGGCCGCCCTGACCGCCGTCGATCTCGACACCGAGGCCCGTCAAGCCCTGGTAGACCTGGCCATAGCCGCAACCCGCCGCTCCGACTAACCCCCGCCCTGCCCCACCCCGCCCCGCACCCGGGTTGATCATGGGGTTGGCGACCTTCGCCTCGGCGTGTCACGCCGCCAACCTCATGATCAACTCGGGGGAAGCGGGGGTTGGAGGGTTAGAAGCCTTGGGCCTGGGCTCGACGTTTCACCTCGCGGGCCTGGTCGCCCGAGAGGGCGGCGGCCGGGGTGGCGCCGGGGAGGGTGTCGTCCGGCTCGTAGAGCCAGCGCAGGACGGCCTCGTCGTCGTAGCCGTTGTCGGCGAGCAGATTGAGCACGCCGGGCAGGTGCTTGAGCACGGTCTGGTTGGCAACCAGGTCCGCGGGGATCCGGCGGATGCCGTCGCGGCGGACCGCCAACAGCTCCCGGTCACGGATCATCTGGTGCACCTTGCTGATCGACACGTCGAGGCGTTCGGCGACGTCGGGCAGGGTCAACCAGTCGGCCGGGTCGGTGGGGCCGGCGAGTTCCAGGCCGGGCGCGGCCTGGTCGGGTACGGGTTCGGTCACCCGACCACCCTGCCACGCCGCCGCCGCGACGAGCCACCGGCACCCCGGGCGGCCCATCTGCGCCCTTTCCCTGATCGCCGCTGACCAGCGGACAAGGGGTGGGGAACGCGGTGGGACGGACCGGTTCGGCATACGGCTGTAGCATCCTGTTCATCCCTCACCCTCTGGACACATAGACTGCCTGCCGATGGACACTCAGGTCGCCGACACGTTGCTGGGCTCGCTGATCGACGGGCGCTACCGCATTCGCGGTCGCGTGGCCCGTGGTGGCATGGCGACCGTGTACACCGCCACCGACGAACGCCTTGAGCGCACCGTCGCTGTCAAGATCATTCACCCGACCCAGGCCAGCGAGGCACGGGCCCGGATCGCCAACTTCGTGGCCCGGTTCACCGACGAGGCGAAGACCATCGCCCGGCTGACCCACCCGAACGTGGTGGCGGTCTACGACCAGGGCACGCACGCCGGCCTGCCGTACCTGGTGATGGAGTACGTCCGTGGCCGCACGCTGCGTGACGTGCTGGCCGAGCGACGCCGGCTCAACCCGGACGAGGCGCTGGCCATCGCCGAGCAGATGCTCGCCGCGATCGCCGCCGCGCATCGGGCCGGTCTCGTGCACCGCGACGTCAAACCGGAGAACGTGCTGGTCGCGGAGGCGCCAACCGGTGGCGTCGCCAACCTGGTCGACAGCGTCGTGAAGGTGGCCGACTTCGGGCTGGCCCGGGCGGTGGAGGCGAGCGCCGACGAGGAACAGGGCAACCAGCTGATGGCCACCGTGGCGTACGTCGCCCCGGAGCTGGTCACCGAGGGCCGCGCCGATCCGCGCACCGACGTCTACTCGGCCGGCATCGTGCTGTTCGAGATGCTCACCGGCCGGGTGCCGTACGACGGGGACCGCCCGGTGGACGTCGCCTGGCAGCACGTCGACCGGGACGTGCCGGCGCCCTCGACGCTGGTGCCGGGTCTGCCGTCGGTCCTCGACGACCTGGTGCAGCGGGCCACCCGCCGCGATCCGGGAGCGCGGCCCGCGGACGCCGGCGCGTTGTTGGCCGAGGTGCAGGTGGCCCGGGACCGTCTGGGCGACTCCAACAGCCACACCGCCGTACTCCGCCCGATCAGTGACGCGCCGTCGCTCTCCCAGCCGACCATGATGGTCGCGACGGTCCAGCCGCCCAACCGCCCGTCGTGGGCACGACTGCCAGAGGGCGCCAGCAGCCAGGGGCCGGGGCGGCGTCGGGCCGCCCCGGAGCCTGCGGAGGGCCTGGGCGCCCGGCTCGCCGCGCTGCGCAGCACGGTGCTGAGCAACCCCCGTGGCCGGCTGGCCGTCGCGGCAGTGGTCGTGACGCTGGGCCTGGTGGCCGCGCTCGGGGGTTGGTGGTTCGGCGTCGGCCGTTACACGGACGCTCCGCAGCTGGTGAGCCTGAACAAGGCCGAGGCGCAGGCGCGGGCCGACCGCAGCGGGCTTCTCGTCACGTACGCTGAGCCGCGCTTCGACGAGAAGGCCCCGAAGGACAGCGTGCTGGAGCAGAGCCCGGCGTCCGCTGCCAAGATCGTCAAGGGTGGCACGATCACCCTGACCCTCTCCCTCGGCCCGGAGCGTTTCCCCGTACCGGATGTGATCGGCAAGGAGTTCGAGCTCGCCGAGGCGGACCTGGTCAACGTGAAGCTGGTGGTGGCCAGGGGCACCGCCCGTTACGACGACAGCCTGCCGGCCGGGGTCGTGGTGGACAGCTCCCCCAAGGTGGGCACCGAGGTCAAACCCGGCGCGAAGGTCACCCTCATCCTGAGCCGGGGCAGGGCGCCGGTGACGGTGCCGAACCTGGTTGGCAAGAGCCTGACCGACGCCCGGACGGCCCTGGCCCAGCTCAACCTGGTGCTGAAGGAGACCTACAAGGACTCCGACAAGCCGAGGGACGAGATCCTCGGCCAGAGCCCGGCCGATGGCGCCGGCGTGGAGAAGGGCACCGAGGTCAAGCTGGACGTGAGCAAGGGGCCACCGCTGGTCGCCATGCCGCGGGTGATCGACCTGCCGTGCCAGCAGGCCAAGCAGGCGTTGGAGGGTCAGGGCTTCCCGGTGACGATGGCGATCAACCCGAACGCCGTGGTCCGGATCCAGATCCCGGGCGAAAATTCGCAGGTGGCACCCGGCACCCCGGTCACCCTGACGTGCTTCTGATGCCGACGATCTCCGCGCGGCCGGTGGGCACGCACACTCCGACCTCGGGTGGGCTGGCGAAGGCTGCCCTGCCGTACGCCGACGCGACCGGTGCGCAGGTGGTGCAGGTCTACGTCTCCAACTCGCGAGGCTGGGCACTGCCCAACGGCGACCCGGTGCAGGACGCGCTGTTCCGCGACGGTTGCGCCGAGCGGGGCATCCCCGCGTTCATCCACGCCGCGCTGCTGGTCAACCTCGGCTCACCCACCCCGGCCACCGTCGAGAAGTCGGGCGAGACGCTGGCGCACGCGCTGCGTCGGGGCGTGGCGATCGGCGCGCGCGGGGTGGTGTTCCACGCGGGCAGTTCGGTGGACGAGGGGCACGCCGAGGCGGCGATGCGACAGGTCCGCGAGGTGTTGCTGCCGCTGCTCGACTGGGCTGCCGACGCTGGCGGGCCGATGCTGCTGGTCGAGCCGAGCGCCGGTGGCGGCCGGTCACTGGCCTCCCGGGTGGAGCAGCTCGGGCCCTACCTGGACGCGGTGGACCGGCACCCCATGCTCGGGGTCTGCTTCGACACCTGCCACGCCTGGGCGGCCGGCCACGACCTGGCGGCCGAGGGCGGCATGACGGCGACCCTGGACACCCTGGTGGCCACCGTCGGCGCGGACCGGCTGCGGCTGGTCCACGCCAACGACTCGAAGGACCTGTGCGGCTCCACCCGGGACCGGCACGAGAACATCGGCAAGGGCAGCATCGGCGAGCCCGCCTTCGCCGAGCTGATGGCGCACCCGGCGACCGCTGGCGTACCGACCGTCGTGGAAACCCCCAGCGAGAAGCAGGTGGGCCACGCCGCCGACATCGCCACCCTCACCCGCCTGTCCCACCCCTGACCCCAACCTTGTTGATCAAGAAGTTCGCGTCACCCGGCGACCGGGATCTGACGCGAACCTCTTGATCAACAAGGTGAACAGGGCGTTTAGGCGGCGGCGAGGATTCGGGGTAGGGCTGCCAGGGCGCGGTCGATGTCCGCGTCGCTGAGGCCCAGGTGGGTGACCAGGCGGGCGGTACGGGGGCCGAGCACCGAGATCAGTACGCCCTCGGCCCGCGCCGCGGCGGCCAGGGCCCGCGCGTCCAGTGTGTGCTTGGTGAGGTCCAGCGCGACGAGGTTCGTACGGACATTGGTGGCCAGCACACCGAACGGCGCGACCGCCTCGGCGAGCCGGGCCGCCTTCGCGTGGTCGTCGGCCAACCGGTCGATGTGCTGCGCGAGCGCGTACCGACCGGCGGCGGCGAGAATGCCGGCCTGGCGCATGCCCCCGCCCATCCGCTTGCGGATCAGCCGGGCACGTTCGATCTTCTCAGCGCTGCCCACCACCAGCGAACCGACCGGCGCGCCGAGGCCCTTGGAGAGGCACACCGACAGCGTGTCGAAGAGCCGGCCGTACTCGATCAGCGGCACCTGGTCGGCGACGTGGGCGTGCCAGATCCGGGCGCCGTCACAGTGCAGCGCGACGCCCGCCTCGTCGGCGACCCCGCGCAGATCCCGCAGGGTCGCCAGCGGAATCACCCCGCCGCCGCCGCGGTTGTGGGTCTGCTCGACGGCGATCGCGCGGGTGGGGACGGCGAAGTAACCGTCCGGCCGGATCATCCCGGCCACCACCTCCGGGTCGATGTCCGCGCCCACGGCGGGCCAGGTCCGCGAGGTGATCCCGCCGTACGCGGCCGCGGCGCCGATCTCGTACGTGACCACGTGCGCGTCGGCGTCACAGAGCAACTCGTCGCCGGGCGACACCAGCAGTTGCAGGGCGATCTGGTTCGCCATCGAACCACTCGGGGCGAACAGCGCCGCCTCGTGCCCGAACAACGCGGCGACCTCGGCCTCCAGCGCGTTGACGCTCGGGTCCTCGCCGTAGACGTCGTCACCGACCTCGGCGGCGGCCATCGCCTCCCGCATCCCGGCGGTGGGTCGGGTCACCGTGTCGGACCGGAGGTCCACGAACAGATCAGGCACTGTCATCCTTTCAACTGCCGACCGCGGGCTCGTGAGCTCACTCCTCGCGTCAGCCATGGTCATCCTCTGCTGTGCCGGCTGCGGGCCCCGCAAGATCAGCCGCGCAGCATCTCCGCCACGAGGAAGGCCAACTCCAACGACTGCTGGGTGTTCAGTCGCGGGTCGCAGGCCGTCTCGTACCGGTCGGGCAGGTCGAGATCCTCGATCCCCTGGGCGCCGCCGAGGCACTCGGTGACGTCCTCGCCGGTCAACTCGACGTGCAGGCCGCCGGGGTGGGTGTCCAGCCCCCGGTGCACCTCGAAGTAGCCGAGCACCTCGTCGACGATGCGGTCGAAGTGCCGGGTCTTGTAGCCGTTCGACGACTCGTGCGTGTTGCCGTGCATCGGGTCGCACTGCCAGACCACCTTGGCCCCGGCGGCGGTGACCTTGGCGACGATCGGCGGCAGCGCGTCGCGTACCCGGTGGTTGCCCATCCGGCTGATCAGGGTGAGCCGGCCGGGGATGTTGTCCGGGTTGAGCTTCTCGCACAACTCGATCGCCTCGTCCGGGGAGGTCGTCGGGCCGAGCTTGACCCCGATCGGGTTGGCGATCCGGGAGATGAAGTCGATGTGCGCCCCGCTGATCTGCCGGGTGCGCTCGCCGATCCACAGGAAGTGCCCGGAGAGCCCGTACGCCCGACGGTCGGAGACCCGGGTGAGCGCCCTGTCGTACTCCAGGGCCAGGGCCTCGTGGGAGCAGTAGAGCGTGACGGTGCGCAGCGCCTCGTCGTCGGTCATGCCGCAGGCCCGGATGAAGGCCAGCGCCCGGTCGATCTCCCGAGCGATCGCCTCGTAACGCTCCCCCGCCGGGGAGTTCTTCACGAAGCCCTTGTTCCAGTCGTGCACGGCGTGCAGGTCGGCCAGCCCACCGGCGAGGTACGCCCGGAGCATGTTCATCGCCGCCGCCGAGTTCGCGTACGCGCGGATCATGCGCTGCGGGTCGGCGACCCGGGCGGCCGGGTCGGCCTCCAGCGAGTTGATCATGTCGCCGCGGTACGCGGGCAGGCCACGGGCGTCGGTCGGCAGCGAGCGGGGCTTCGTGTACTGCCCGGCGACCCGGGCGACCTTGACCACCGGCAGCGACGCGCCGTAGGTGAGCACGATCGCCATCTGGAGCAGGGTGCGGGCGTTGGCCAGCAGGTGGCTCTCGGTGTTGTCCACGAACGTCTCGGCGCAGTCACCACCCTGCAACAGGAACGCCTTGCCCTCGCAGACCAGGGCGAGCTTCTGCCGGAGCTGGTCCACCTCGTAGGGCGCGACGACCGACGGCACGGTGTCGAGGACCTTGCAGACCGCGGCCACGGCAGCCGGGTCGGACCACGGCGGAACCTGCTCGCGGGGCAGCTCCCGCCATCGGTCCAGACCCAACGCGGCGTCCTCGGCGGAGTCGATGGTCGGTCGGCTGGTCTGCAGGCCCGGGCTGCCCACCGCGGGATGGCTCAGCTGATGCCACTCATGGCGCATGACAGAAAGCGTACGGCGACGGTCGGGGTGACCGGGCGGCGAGGGGGACGGTTCCGGCAGATGGGAGATCAAACCCCCGGGCTCGACGCAGGAATCGGTGGGGGCGACCCCTCCGGACGCGGCGGGGGCGACGACGGAGTGGCCGACCTGCCCGGCGCTTCCCCGGCGATGCACCAGTCGCTGCCGTCCCGGGTGACGGTGAACACCAGCGGCCGGGCGACGGTGCGTTTGCCGACGGTGACCGAGACCGAGACGCTGACCTCCTGCCCCTGGGGACCGGACCGGATGCCGGTGATGGCCGCCTCGGGCACCTGGAAGTGGTCGGCGAAGTCACCGTTGGGGCCGGTGGCGCCCAGGTCGAAGCCGTCGTGCAGCAGAGCGCAGAGCTGGCTGCGGCCGGCGGCGACGTCCTTGGCCGCCATCGCGTCGAGGTACGCCTGCACGCGCTCGCGGGAGCGGGCGGTGGCCTCCTCGGCGGGGGCTCGGGCCGGCTTGGCGGCGGACTTCTCCTCGTCCTCGTCGCCGATCCCGCAGCCGACCAGGGCAACCGGCAGCAGCATCAGCCCGGCGGCGGTCGCCGCCAGCCTGCGGTGTGTCGGGCGCATGATCACCTCCGTCGGCGGTGAGATCGAGACGTGCCGAGCCGCGAGTCTGCCACATCCGGCTGACCGAGCCCAACGGCGGCGGCCCGGTCGACGCTGGGCGTCGACCGGGCCGCTGTGTCACGGGCGGGAAGGGACGGTGCGGGCCCCTTCCCGCCGTGTGGGTGGTGCGTCGGCCCTCGGCTCAGCCGAGACCGCCCTTGATGGCGCCGATGAGCTCGCCGTTGCTCGTGTCACCGGAGAGCTCCCAGAAGAACGCGCCACCGAGGCCCTGGTTGTTCGCGTACGTCATCTTGCCGTTGATGGTCGACGGGGTGTCGTAGCTCCACCAGTTGCTGCCGCACTTGGCGTACGCGGTGCCGGCGATCGTGCCGGTGGCCGGACAGGTGTTCTTGAGGACCTTGTAGTCCTCGATGCCGGCCTCGTAGGTGCCCGGCGCCGCGCCGGTGGCGCTGCCACCCGGAGCGGCCTGGGTGACACCGGTCCAGCCCCGACCGTAGAAGCCGATGCCGAGCAGCAGCTTGTTGGCCGGGACGCCCTTGCTCTTGAGCTTCTGGATCGCCGCGTCGGAGTTGAAGCCCTGCTGCGGGATGCCGGTGTACGAGGTGAGCGGTGAGTGCGGTGCCGTCGGACCCTGAGCGGCGAAGGCGCCGAAGTAGTCGTAGGTCATCGGCATCAGCCAGTTGAGGTTGCCGATGGCGCCGGCGTAGTCGGTGGCATCGATCTTGCCGCCGTTGCTGCCGTCCGCGGTGATGGCCGCGGTGACCAGGGCGCTGGACCCGAACTTCGACCGCAACGCGCTGATCACGTTCTTGAACGCGTTCGGGCCGCTGCTGTCACAGCTCAGACCGCAGGCGTTGGGGTACTCCCAGTCGACGTCGATGCCGTCGAAGACGTCCGCCCAACGCGGGTCCTCGACCAGGTTGTAGCAGCTCTCGGCGAACGCGGCCGGGTTCTGCGCGGCCTGGGTGAAGCCACCGGACCAGGTCCAGCCACCGAACGACCAGATCACCTTGAGGTGCGGGTTCAGCTGCTTGAGCTTGCGCAGCTGGTTGAAGCTGCCGCGCAGCGGCTGGTCCCACGTGTCGGCGACGCCGTCCACGCTCTCCGCCGCGGTGTACGCCTTCTCGTAGTCGGCGTAGCTGTCACCGATGGCGCAACGGCCGCCGGTGGTGTTGCCGAAGGCGTACAGGATGTGGGTCAGCTTGGCGGCCGAGCCGCTGGTCTGGATGTTCTTGACGTGGTAGTTGCGCCCGTAGACGCCCCACTCGGCGAAGTAACCGACGACCTTCTTGCCGCCCGGGTTCGGCGGGTTGGTGGTCGGCGGTGGCGTGGTGGGCGGAGGGGTGGTGGGTGGGGTCGTCGTCGGTGGGGTGGTGGTCGGCGGAGTGGTGGTCGGCGGGGTCGTCCCGCCGCCGCACGCGGCACCGTTGATGGTGCAGTTCAGCGGCGCCTTGTAGGCGCCGCTGCCGTTGTAGCCCCAGCTGAACGAGGCGCCGGGGGCGATGCCGCCGGCCCAGCTCTTCTTGACCGCGACGTAGTGGTTGCCGCTGCTGGTGACGTCGGCGTCCCACGCGCTGCTGATGGTGGTGCCCGACGGCAGGTCGAACTCGATGCGCCAGGTGGTGACAGTGGCGCTGGAGCCGTTGGTGACGGTCACCCTCGTCTCGTGACCGGTCCCCCAGTCCTGCGCCTTGGTGAAGGTGGTGGTGACCGTGCCGGCGCCGAACGCGGTGGTCACCGGCACCGCTGCGACGGTCACAGCGACCACGGCACCGGCCCAGAGGGCCCGGCGGAGCGATCTTTTCATGAGGCGTCTCCCGAACTGTTAGGAAACTTTCCAAAAGAGATGGTGAGACGGTACTCACGGCGTCATCAGTTCGTCAAGATGTGCATGTTTCGATTTCTCCTGGTGCACGGAGTGCTTACGCTGCGCCCAACCCGGGTCGACACCCGGCCGGCGCGTAACCTCGGCCCATGACCGTCTTCGACATCCCGATCGACGCCCTCAACGGCGGCCCCGCCGACCTGGCCCGCCACCGCGGCAAGGCGTTGCTGGTCGTCAACGTGGCCTCCCGCTGCGGCCTCACCCCGCAGTACGCCGGCCTCCAGACGCTCGCCGACTCCTACGCCGACCAGGGCCTCGTGGTGCTCGGCGTGCCCTGCAACCAGTTCGCCGGACAGGAGCCGGGCAGCGCCGCCGAGATCAGCGACTTCTGCCAGGTCAACTACGGGGTCACCTTCCCGCTGACCGAGAAGGTCGACGTCAACGGCCCCGACCGGCACCCGCTCTACGCCGCGCTCGTGGGCACCCCGGACGCCGACGGGCACACCGGTGACGTGCGGTGGAACTTCGAGAAGTTCCTGGTGGCCCCGGACGGCTCGGTCGCCGCCCGCTTCGCCCCCACTGTCGAGCCCGACTCCGACGACCTGCGCGCGGCCATCGAAAAGACCCTCCCCACCCCCTGACGCCCCGGGGCACCCCACGGCGCCGCCTTCTGACACCCGGGGCGCTGCACGGCGCCGCCTTGATCACGCTCGACCATGGATGTAGTGGCCTCCCGCCTCTCGGATGCCACTACAACCAGGATCCAGCCTGATCTTGCCGGGTCGAGGCTGCGGGACGACCGGCGGTCCGCCGGCCGCACGAACCGCTCCTCACCGGAGAGTGGCACCTCCCGGGAGAGCCGGTCGGCGACCAGCGTGAGCAGTACGTTGTGCAGGACGGGCTCGCGGCGCCACCCAGGCACCGGCCGGGACGGCGGAGGTCGCGAGCAGCCTGAGCACTCGCCCGGCGGCGGACAAACCGAATAACCCACCAGCTCGGTCGGGAATGCGTCGCGGGTGGACGGAGTTGGGAACGAGCATGACAACTGTGGGACTGATCGGCAGTGGCAACATCGGCGGCACCGTGGCCCGGCTGGCCGTCGACGCCGGCTACGACGTGGTACTGAGCAACTCGCGGGGCCCGGAGACCCTCACCGACCTGGTGGAGACCCTGGGCGAGCACGCCAGCGCCGGCACCACGCAGGACGCGGCGCAGGTCGGTGACCTGGTCGTGGTCAGCGTGCCGCTGAAGGCGTACCGCGCGGTGCCCGTGGAACCGCTGGCCGGCAAGGTCGTCATCGACACCAACAACTACTACCCGCAGCGTGACGGCACCTTCCCGGAGCTGGACTCCGACGAGACCACCAGCAGCGAGTTGCTCCAGCGACACCTGCCGGACTCGCGGGTGGTCAAGGTCTTCAACAACATCTACTTCAAGGGCCTGGCCGCGCTCCCCCGGCCGGCCGGGGCGGCCGACCGCAGCGCCCTCGCGATCGCCGGTGACGACGCCGCCGCGAAGGCCGAGGTGACCGACTTCCTCGACCGGATCGGCTACGACGCTGTGGACGTCGGCCCGCTGGCCGAGGGGTGGCGCTACCAGCCGGACACCCCGGCGTACGGCACGCTCTACTCCGCGAGCCCGACCGACTGGGAGCACCCGGCCCCGGGCGACGCCGCGAAGCTGCGCGCCGCCCTGGCCGACGCCACCCGCTGAGCAACGCCAGCCGCCGCCCTGCCCGCGACCGCCTACCGGGTGGTCGTGCGGAGGGCGGCGGCGAGCTCGTCGTCGTAGCTGGCGATCGGCTGGCCATCCGCTGCGTACGCGACGAGCCGACCGTGAGCCATCGTCGCCGAACGGAACGAGAAGGTACGCGAACCCGGGTACGCGGCGAGCAGCGGAATGGCCCGGGGCGCTCCACCCGGCGCGGAGTAGTACTCCAGGCGGGTGACCTGCGGGGAGACCACGCCGTTGACCCGGACCTTGGTCTTCTCGGCTCGGGTGCCGAAGGTGACCGGCACGTCGGTGGCGTAGGCGGCACATTCCGCCGGACCACGGCAGACGAAGAAGTACCGCGGGTTGACCACGTCGTCGAGGGTGTACGCCTTGAAGGTGGGATCGGCTCCGGCCGGCAGCGGCTGCACGGCGAAGAACGCGACCGCCACAGTCGCCGTGACGCCCGCCCGCAGCCAGGCACGGCCGGCGGCGGGGCGTCTGCTCGTGCGCTGGGCGGCGACGGCGACACCGCCGAAGCCGACGAGGCACAGGACGCACACCCCGACGGCACGGGCGTTCTCGAAGAGGAACTGCACCCCCGGCCGCGTCGAGATCGGGCTGAGCACCGCGCCCAACGAGACGACCATGGCGGCGAGCAGCGCCGCGCCGGCGACCCGCTGGCTGACGCCGGACGCGCCGATCAGCAGCATCGCGGCGAGCACCGGCCACACCTGATGGTGGGTCCAGGAAACCGGGGACGCGGCCACTGTGGCGCAGCCAACGAGCACGGCGGCGTGCCCGGGACAGCCCTGCCGCGTCAACTGCCGGGCCCGGAGCAGCGCCGCAACGCAGATCAGTGCCACCATGGCGGCCCAGAGCACTGGCAGCGTCGTCTCGTCGACGCCGACGCGCAGCAACATTCCGTGCAGGGACTGGTTGCCCAACGAGGACAGATTGCCGATGCGCGAGGTCTGCCGCACGGTCTCGGTCCAGTAGGACCAACTCTCCCGGGGCAGCACGATCGCGGCGAGCCCCGCGCAGGCCACGAACGCGGCCGCCGACCGGCCGGCGTCACGGTAGCGCCCGACGGCGAGGAAGTAGACCACGAACAGCAGCGGGGTGAGCTTGATCGCCGCGGCCACCCCGACCAGCGTCCCGCGCAGTCGGGATGGGACGAGGCCCAGCCCGTCGAGCACTGCCATCAATACGATGAAGATGCTGACCTGCCCGAAGCGTAGATTGCTCTGCACCGGCGCGGAGAGCATCAGCACGGTGGCCGCCAGCGCCACGACGAGCGGGCGCCGGGAACGTCGGGTGGTCAGCGCGACACCCACCGACCCGGCGATGGCGACGACCGCCGCGCACGTCGCCACCAGCCAGATCCCCTGGAGTACGCCCTCGCTGACGGCGGTGATCGGCCACAACACGAGAGCGGCGAACGGCGGATAGGTGAACGGACCGCCGTTCTCCGCCACATACCCGTACAGCGGCTTGCCGGCGCGCAGGTCGGACAGCGCACCGTGGTAGATATGCAGGTCGGAGAGGCGATCCGGACGGCGCAGAACGAACACACAGGACACCAGCGCGACGACGACGAAGGCCGCCCACGCCAGCGCGACCCGGCGATCCCGCATCGCCCGAGGATAGGCGACCGTCCTGATCCATGTGGGCCCCGCAACGGCAGACGCGGGGCTTCGGCCGATTCAGGTCGTGGGGTCGGGTGACGGCTCGTCGGCGACCCGGGCCACCCGGTGCGCCAGTTCGGTGCGCAGTCGGTGGACGTTCGGCGTGATGGCGACCACCGACACGTGGATCTCTTGCGGGCTCCGCCTGCGGGCCCTGGTCCAGAGGCCCACCCGGCCCCATTCCCAACGGTTCAACACCGGCCGGGTCCGATCCCGATCGGCGATGTCCACGACCAGGGTCGGGCTGATCCGGCCCAGTACCTCGGCTCGGGTCAGGTCGGGCCAGTCGACCTGGACCGTCCCGCCGCCAGGCACTGTCAGTTCGAGAAAGTCGCGGGTCGTCCGGAGCGGCAGCCCACCCTGACGCCCTAGTTGCACGGGGAAGCGGACCGCCGCCAGCAGAAGTACCGGCCCGTGCGGAAGCGGGGAGTACCAGGGGTTACCGAACGCGACGCTGAGCAACGCGAAGGCCGGCAGGACCACAAGTGCCGCGCAGGCCACCCGAGCCAGCACCCGCCTGCGGGACCGCCGGAACCGGATGCCCTCTGCATCGACCTCCGTCACCATTGCAGCCCATTAGCCACTCGTGAGCGAACGCAAACGCCCCGGGCCAGCTCCACGTCTGCCCTCGGAAGAACGGGCGTCGCGGGTTGGGTGTCGATTCGTAGCCTCAGCGAATGGGAACGGCGAGCAGCCCCGCGTACGACGCCCACGCGGACTGGTATGAGGGATTCATCTCCGGCGGTGGCGACTATCTGCGGCGGGTGCACGCTACGGTGGCGGACCTGCTCGGCGCGGGCGATGGTCCCTGCCTCGACATCTGCTGCGGCACCGGAGCGCACGCCTCGGTGCCGGCGGGTCTGGGTTGGACGCCGGTGGGCGTGGACCTGTCCGGCGGGCAGTTGCGGCACGCGCGAGGGCGGTTGCCGGTGGTCAGGGGCGACGCGGGCGCCCTGCCGGTCGCCGACGCGTCGCTGCCGGCCGCGACGTGCGTGCTGGCCAGCACCGACCTGCCCGACTACCCGGCCGTGTTGCGCGAGGTCGCCCGGGTGCTGCGTCCCGGCGGACGTTTCGTGCACGTGGGCGTGCACCCGTGTTTCGTGGGCGCGTTCGCCGACTGGGGTCAGCATCCGCGTGTCGTCGTCGACGCACGGTACGCCGACCGGTCCCGCAGCTTCGACAGTTGGAACGCCAGCGGCGTGCGGGTACGGGTGGGTGCCTGGCACCTCCCCCTCGCCGACCTGGTCAACGCGACGGTGGCCGTCGGTCTTCGGCTGTTCCGGGTCGTCGCGTCGAGGCGGGCCCTGGCGGAGTCCCCGACCTGTTCGGCCTTGTCGCCCTCCGCGACCGGTAGCGACAGCCGACAAAAACATCGCTGTGGCAACTTGCGCCACAGTCCTGTTCACGGGACCCTGTTCTCTGGGTTGCCGCCCGCTCACCGAACGTGCCCCCGGAGGCGACATGCACACGCTCCGTACCGTGCCCCGCCGGCTGCTGGCCGGCTCCGGCGCGCTCCTGCTCGGCACCGCTCTCGCCACCGCCGCCATTCCGGTTCCGGCGAACGCCGCGACCGGCGCGGACACCGTCGGATACGTCCGGCTCGCGCACCTCTCCCCGGACACCCCGGCGGTGGACGTCTACCTTGCCGCGCCCGGCGCGGCGAAGCCGCAGGTCTTCCCCGGGGTCGGTTACGGCGTGGTCTCCGACTACCTCGAACTCGCGCCGGGCCGGTACGCGGTGGCCATGCGCGAGGCCGGCGCCCCCGCCAGCGATCCCCCGGTGCTCACCACCGAGGTCGCGGTGACCAGCGGGAACGCCTTCACGGTGGCCGGTGTCGGCCGGCACGCCGACCTCGGCCTGCGGGTGCTCAACGACGATCTCAGCGCCCCCACCGACGGCCGCGCCAAGGTGCGGGTCGTGCAGGCGTCGGTGCGGACCCCGGTGCTCGACGTGGCCGCCGCCGACGGTCCGATGATCGCCGACGGGGTGCAGTTCGCCACCACTACCGACTACCAGCAGGTCGAGCCGGGCAACTGGCGGCTGAAGCTGACGGGTGCTGGCGGGCCGAGCACCGACGCCGAGGTGCGGCTCACCGGCGGCGCGGTCTACTCGCTGCTGGTGCTCGACGCGAAACAGGGCGGGCTCACCGCCGAGCTGCGGCGCGACGCCGAGGGCGGCACCGTCGTCCCGGCCGGCGGGGTGGACACCGGCGCCGGTGGCACCGCCGGGGCCGGGCTCGACGCGTACCCACTGGTGGCCGGCGGTCTGGCCGCGGCGGCCGGCGCGGTGGCAGTGCTGCTCTGGCGTCGGCGGCGGCGCACCACCTGGTGAGCGCCGGGCCGGACCCGTCGATCCGGCGGCACCGTGAGCGCCGGATACCGCTGGCCGCGCTGGTCGCGGCCGGCGCGGCGGTCTGCCTGGCCGCCGGCACCGGGGTCGGGCTGGCCACCACCGGCTCGCCACCGCCGGTGGCGAGCTGGCACCCCGGCTGCGGCGACGACTGCCCGTCGGTGGCCGCCGCGCCCACGCCACACGGTCCACCCACGCGGGTACGCGTACCGCGCATCGACGTCGACTCACCGCTCGCCGTGCTGGGTCTGGACCGCGCCGGCGTGCTGATTCCGCCCACCGACTTCCACACCCCTGGCTGGTACGGCGGCGGCCCGGCCCCGGGCGACACCGGCCCGGCCGTACTCGCCGGGCACCTGGACTCACGGCGCGGCCCGGCGGTCTTCGCCCGGCTCGGCGAGCTGCGGCCCGGCGACCTGGTGGAGGTGTGGCGCGGTGGACAGCGGTTGCCGTTCCGGGTGACCGGGTCGCTGCGTACCCGCAAGGACCAGTTTCCGACTGCCGTGGTCTACGGCCCGACGCCCGGAGCGGAGCTGCGCCTGGTCACCTGCGGGGGCGACTTCGACCGGCGGCGGGGCCACTACGTCGACAACGTGGTGGTGTTCGCGGTTTCCGAGGCCCGCGACCCGGTCCTGCCGACGTCCGCCGCAGGCTGAGCGGCAGGCTGAGTCGCGCACCTTGATCCACTCGGGGTCCCGGAAGTCGGGGCGTCAGCCACGCTCTGATGCCGCGATTTTCGTGAACCCGAGTGGTTCAAGCGGGTGGAGGCGCGAGAAGGCGCGGGGCCCGGTCTGCGGGAGCGCCGGACGCGGGCGCGGCGCGCCGAGGCGCGTGGGGGTCAGAGGGGGCGGCGGCCGGCGAAGCCGCACTCGGCCCGGTGGTACCAGCGCACGTCGGAGTCGCCCTCCAGCCAGCACCAGAGCACGGCGCGGCCGGCCCGCTCGCCGGGGAAGTCGAGCAGCACCGGGGCGATGCCCTTGACCTGGATGTCGTGCTGGTGCAGCTCGTCGACGACGGCGTGCAGCCGAGCTTCCAGCGCCTTGACCTCGGCCAGCCCACCGAGCGCGCTCACGCCGTGGTCGGCCAGGTCGGCGCGCAACTCGGCCAGGTCGGCCCGGACGCGGATCAACTCGTCGACGCGCGGTTGCAGGGTGGCCACCAGGTGCCGGGCCTGGGCAAGTGTGAACACGGGGCCAGTATGCGGCACGCACGGCCCCGCGACGCGCCCCGACCGCTCAGTCGGCCTGTGCCGCCAGCTCGCGGGCGCGATCGCGGGCGGCCTCCAGCGCGGCGAGCATTGCCGCGCGTACGCCGTGCTTCTCCAGCTCACGAATCGCGGAGATGGTGGTGCCGGCCGGCGAGGTGACCGCCTCGCGCAGCTTGACCGGGTGCTCGCCGGAGTCGCGCAGCATCACCGCCGACCCGATCGCGGTCTGCACGATCAACTCGTGCGCCACCTGACGGGGCAGCCCGAGCAGGATCCCCGCGTCGATCATGGCTTCGACCAGCAGGTAGAAGTACGCCGGGCCGGAGCCGGAGAGCGCGGTGACCGCGTCCTGCTGCGACTCGGGGACCCGGATCGTCTGGCCGAGCGGCTTGAACATCTCCTCGGCAAGCGTGAGGTGCGCCCCGGTGGCGTGCGCGCCGGCGGAGATCGCGGTCATCGCCTCGTCGACCAGCGCCGGGGTGTTGGTCATCACCCGCACCACCGGGGTGCCCTCGGGCAACCGGCGGCTGAAGAAGCTGGTGGGCAGACCTGCGCAGAGCGAGATGACGAGCTTGTCGGCCGGCACCTTGGGGCCGATCTCGTCGAGAAGAGCGGCGGCGTCCTGCGGCTTGACCGAGACCGCGAGCACCGCAGCCTCGTCCACAGCAGTCAGGTTGTCGACCACCCGTACGCCGTACCGGGCGGTCAACTCCTCCGCGCGAGCGGGTCGGCGGGCGGTGGCCAGCAGCCGGTCCACCGGCCATCCCGAGCGCAGCAGCCCGGAGAGCATCAGCTCACCGATCTTGCCCGCGCCGATCACCGCGACCGTGTGCACTCCGGCTGACATGTCGGCCCGTACCCCCTCGCATTGGGTCGCGGCGCGGCGGACCCGCAGGCCCGCCGCGCCGCCGACGATCGATCAGCTGCCGAAGAAGACCTCGGCCTCGGCGTACCGCTCCAGCGGCACGGTCTTCAGCTCGCGGGTGGCCTCGGCGAGGGGCACCCGGACGATGTCGGTGCTCTGCATCGCGACCATCTTGCCCCAGTCGCCGTCGTTGACGGCGTCGATGGCCTGCAGGCCCAGGCGGGTGGCGAGCACCCGGTCGAAGGCGGTCGGGGTGCCACCGCGCTGGATGTGGCCCAGCACCACGGTGCGGGCCTCCTTGCCGGTCTTGGCCTCCAGCTGCTCGGCGAGCCACTGGCCGATGCCGCCGAGGCGGACGTGGCCGAACGAGTCGAGCTCCTGGTTGGCGAGGACCATCTGGCCGTCGAGCGGCTGGGCGCCCTCGGCGACCACGACGATCGGGGCGTACTGGTGCTGGAAGCGCTTCTCGACGTAGCCGGCCACCTGGTCGACGTCGAACTGACGCTCGGGCAGCAGGATCACGTTGGCGCCGCCGGCCAGGCCGGCGTGCAGGGCGATCCAGCCGGCGTGCCGGCCCATCACCTCGACGACCAGGGTGCGGTGGTGGCTCTCCGCCGTGGTGTGCAGCCGGTCGATGGCCTCCATCGCGATGTTGACAGCGGTGTCGAAGCCGAAGGTGTAGTCGGTGGCGCCGAGGTCGTTGTCGATCGTCTTCGGCACGCCGACGACGTGCACGCCCAGCTCGTAGAGCTTGGTGGCAACGCCGAGGGTGTCCTCGCCGCCGATCGCGATCAGCGCGTCCACGCCCTGGGCGGCGAGGTTGTCCTTGATCCGCTCGACGCCGTTCTCGATCTTGAACGGGTTGGTCCGGGACGAGCCGAGGATGGTGCCGCCGCGGGGCAGGATGCCGCGAACGTCGGCGATGTCCAGCGGGCGGGACAGACCCTCGAGCGGGCCCTTCCAGCCGTCCCGGAAGCCTACGAACTCGTGACCGTAAGTGGCGACGCCCTTGCGGACCACCGCCCGGATGACCGCGTTGAGACCGGGGCAGTCGCCGCCGCCGGTGAGCACGCCGATACGCATGATCCGCTCATCCTCCTGGAGCATCAGGTAAAGCCCGATATGCCCCAGGGTATGTGTCAGGTCAGACCATCGGCGCCGTTGCCGGCCCGGGGCGGGCCGTCACTGCGAACTGTAGTCGGCCCGCCAGTACGACGACAGCGCGCCCCGGGCACCCACCCCCGGTCAGTAGGTCACCTCGTGGTTCTCGCCGGCCTTCGGGGGCCGGCCGGTGACCGCGGCCCTCGCGTAGTCGAGCAGGTTCACCACCGTGCTGTTCGGCGAGTCCCAGTACTCGGCCGAGCTGGCGTGCACCTTGATCAGCGTGAGACCGGAGGTGTCCAGCCCGTCGGGGAACCACGCCTTGAGCAGCGGGTTCCACAGCCGCTCGGCCCGGGCCCGGTCGAACCCCTCGGTGGCGGTGCCGGAGATCGACACCCACGCGTTGTGCTTCTGGTCGGAGAAGGCGACGTTGACCTCCGGGTTCACCCGGATCTGGCGCACCTTTGCCGAGTCGGCGTAGGCGAAGAACCACAGCTCGCCGTCGAACTCGGCCTCCTGGAGCCCCATCGGTCGACTCACCTGCCGCCCGTCCAGAGCGGTGGTGGTGAGCATGCAGATCCGCGCGGCCCGGGCCAGGCCGGTGACCCGGGCGCGTGCCTCCGCGGCGCTGCTCGGCTGGTCGCTCATGGCAATCTCCCTCGGCTCGGCTGGTCGAACCGTTGCCCGGGACAGAACCGGTCAAACCTACGGCGGCGCGGCCACCACTCAACGGGCGGTCATCGCCCGCCAGCGGGCCAGATTGTGCCGGGCGTCGACCAGAGCGTCGTGCCGTGCCGCGTCCGCGTCCGGCAGGGGCGGCCGGCCCCGGTCGTCCCAGAGCTGCCGCAGCTCCTTGGTGTAGCGGGGAATCTCCCGGGGCAGCGCCGGCATCGCACCCCAGAGCTGGGCCAGCACCACGTGGTCGTACGCGGCGAACCAGGCCCACAGCTCCAGCTGCTCCCCCGGCCGGTCCCGGATCGGCTCCATCAGGAAGTCGTACAGGTCGTCGCGGATGCGCTCACGCGAGCGCCAGGCCCGGTCCGCCGGGGAGGGCAGCTTGTCCAGCACGTTGCGTCGAACCCAGGGCACGGCGCGGGAGTCGTCGAACTCGGTGGAGACCGCGTAGAACTCGCGGCCGTACTCGTCGACGACACCGATCGAGACGAGGTCGACGGTCGTGCCGTCCTCGATGAACTCGCAGTCGTAGAAATAGCGGTAGACCATTCCGGGCATCCTCGCCCACCGCCGCACGGCCGCGCCCGGCGGGGCCCGTCCGGGGGTCGACCGAGCTCCGGCGACGCCTCGTGAACGGCACGTCGCAGCTCGTGACGGTCACGGAAGTGCTTCGAGGGGTGTACAGCAAGCGACCGGACCGTCATGATCTGATGTGTACCGCTACCGGACGCCGAATCGGTGTCAGTTCACCTTGTCGGGGCCCATCAGGTTCGCCCGGTGAGCGAGTTTGTGGTCCATGACCGGGGGAGGGGTTGGGCCGTGGAGGTTCGCCTGCCGGAGCCGGGTGACGCGCTCACGGGTGTCGAGATGTTCGCCGGGCTGGAGCCCGAGGTTCGGCAGCGTGTCATCGCCGCCGCCGTTCCGCGCACCTATCGCAAGGGCCAACTGCTCTTCGTGGAGAACGACCCCGGCGAGTCCCTGATCGTGCTGCGCCGCGGCGCGGTGGCGGTCTTTCGCACCGCACCCACCGGCGAGCGGGCCGTGCTGTCGGTTATCCGTCCACCGGATGTGCTCGGTGAGGTCTCCCTGCTCGACGCGTCCACCCGCTCCGCCTCGGCGGAGGCCATCGAGGACTGCGCGGCGCTCGCGCTCTCGCGGGGCGCGTTCATGGAGTTGGTGCACTCCAACCCTCGCATCCTGGACGCGGTGATGCGCTCACTGGGCGGGCTGATCCGCCGGCTCACCGAGCAGAACGCCGACCACGTCTTCCTCGACCTACCCGGTCGGGTGGCGAAGACGCTGGTACGGCTGGCCGGCGAGAGCCAGGCACCGATGATCACGATCGAGCTCAACCAGAGCCAACTGGCCGAGATGGCCGGTGGTTCCCGGCAGAGCGTCAACCAGGCGATCGGCTCGTTCGCCAGTCGTGGCTGGCTGCGCACCGAGGGCCGCCGGATCGTGGTGACCGACGTGGCCGCGCTGCGCCGCCGCGCCGGCATGGCCGACCGCTGACCGACCGGCCCGCCCCGGTTTCGTCGACTGTCGAGCGTCCGATCTGGACGGCCGTCACCCGTCGCCAGCCAGGTCCCCCACCCGTACGCACGGCTGCGCCGGCTGCCAGTGGCAGCCGGCGTCACCGTGCTCGCGGTTCAGCGCGCGGGGCTCAACGGGTCGGGCCGACCCAGCGGGTCGCACCCGGCCAGCGGGCCGCGGTCGACTGGTAGCCCGGTCCGGCCCAGAAACCCGGTCCGGCCCAGATGCCCGGTCCGGCCCAGCCGCTCGCGGTGGTGGTGGTCGTCGTCGTGGTCGCCATGTCGTCCCCCTGGTCGGTTGTGTGGTGCCCGTCGTGCCTGTCTTGCCGAGGACGCTACGGCGTAGAACGATGGGACGAAATAGGACAAATCGACATGAATCACTGGCTGAAGAGCGGTTGTTGGCCTCCACACCGCGCTGACAAGGTTGCCGCGCCCGCCCCTGTTCCAGGGCCCGTGCCGACATACCCGCAGCAGTGAGGAGCCACCGGTCATGTCATTACTCCGCGGCAATGTCGCATTTCGTCGGTACTGGTCGGCGCGCCTGGTGTCGTACACCGGTGACCAGCTGGCCCGGACGGCGCTGCTGATCGCCGTCTACGACCGGCACGGCGGCGGCGCGGTCGCCCTGCTGCTGCTGGCGTCGACGGTGCCCCGGCTGCTCGGACCGTTGCTCGGCGCCCTGGCCGACCGGTTCGACCAGCGCCGGCTGATGATCGGTTGCGACACCGCCCAGGCGTTGACGTACCTCGCCGTCGCGCTGCTCGCGCCGCCCCTGCCCGTCCTGTTGGCGCTGATCACCGCGGCTACCACGGCCGCCACCGCGTTCACTCCCGCGGGACGCAGCCTGCTCCCCCGCCTCGTCGAACGCGAGCAACTGCCGGCGGCGAACGCGCAACTCGCGACGGGCGTCAACATCGGGCTCGCTGCCGGGCCAGCCGTCGGCGGCCTCCTGCTGGCGACCCTCGGGCTGACCGCAACGCTGCTCGTGGACGCGGCGACGTTCGTTCTCTCCGCGTTGCTGATCGGCGGAGTTCGGACGCTCTCGACGACCGGCGCGACCCGCCGGCCCGAGCCACTGCACACGGTGCTGCGCGAAGGGCTGCGGGTGGTCCGAGGGCACAGCGTCGTCCGTGCGGTCTCGGTCGGGTTCCTGGTGATGGTGATGTTCGCCGCGCTGGACAACCTCGCCATCGTCCCCCTCGGACGCGCCGAACTGGGCGCCACCGAGGTCACTATCGGTTTGCTGGGCACCGCCTACGGCGTCGGCATGGTGCTCGGTCCCATGTGCCTGGCGAGAACCGGCGTACGCATCCGGATGGACCTGGTCCTCTACGGCGCGTTACTGGCGCTCGGCGCCGGAACGCTGGTCACCGGTCTGAGCCCGGTGATCGCGCTCGCCATAGCCGGTCAGGCGGTGGCCGGTGTCGGCGCGGGCTGGCACAACGTCGCCGCCGACACCCTCATCCAGCAGAACGTGCCGGCGGAACGGCTCGGCGTGGTGTTCGGCACCGTCTACATGTTCCCGTACGCGGCGGAGGCACTGGCCTACGCCGTCGGCGCACCGCTGTTGGCGGTGGTCGGGCCACGATGGGTGCTGGTCATCTCGGGGTTGGGTGTGCTGGCCACCCTGGGGCTGATCGCTCCCCTGCTCACCCGGGCCCTGGGGCTACGCCTACCGACGCCGGACAGGTTCGCGGCGGCCAACGGGTGAGACGGACAGACAGGTGCGGCCGGTGGACCAATGGCCCGCCGACCGCACCCGGACGATCAGTTCTCCTTGCCGTCGGCCGGCGGCGCACCCGGCCCCGGACCGATCTTCTTCGGATCGGTCGGCTTACCAGCCGTGGACGTGCTCGACGAGGTGGTCGTGGTCTCCCCCGACCCGCCCGACTGACCCTCAGGCTCTTCCACCATGCCCTGCTCCTCCAGTTCGGCGAGAGTGACCGCATCGACGTCGATCGTGTCGCCCGGCGCCCACTGCGTGCCACCCGGATCGGTCCACGAGGCGGACAGTCGTACCTGCACGGCACTCTCCCTGACATGAAACTTCCTGGTACGGAACACTAACCCCGACCGATCGACGCCGTTGCCCGTCCGCACGTCGGGTACCCGACTGGGCCGACCGGCCGCGATACTGACCTCTTTCGCCCACGGAGCTGAACATCGACCTCAAGTGTGGACACTGCGCACGCGCGGCCGGGCCGGACGACCGCTTCTGCGGCGGGTGTGGCCAGCCGCTCGGGGTCAACTGTGCGCACTGCGGGCACGCCAACAGCACCGAGGTCAACTTCTGCACCAGCTGTGGTCAGCCGCTGCGGGACCACGCCGTCACGGTGCAGGAGGACCGGCGTCAGGTCAGCGTGCTCTTCGTCGACATCGTGGACTTCACCAGCTACGCGGAGCGGGCCGACCCGGAGCAGGCCCGCAGTCTGCAACAGACCTACTTCGCCACCGTGCGCCGGATCGTGCACCAGTACGGCGGGGTGGTCGAGAAGTACATCGGCGACGCGGCGATGGCGCTGTTCGGCGCGCCGGTGGCCACCGACAACGACGCGTTGCGGTGCGTCCGCGCCGGCCTGGAGCTGCAACGGAACCTGGCCCGCCAGCCCGCCGGTCCGCAGCCGCCGCTGAGCTTCCGGGTCGGCATCGCGACCGGCGAGGCCCTGGTCGACCTCTCCGCCACCCGCGACGGTGGGCAGGCTTTCGTGACCGGAGACGTGGTCAACACCGCCTCCCGCCTGCAGGGTTTCGCCCCGCCGGGTGGTGTCGTCGTCGACGAGAGCACCTGGTCGGCCACCCGACACGAGATGGAGTACGCCGACCAACCACCTGTCACCCTGCGCGGCCGGTCCGCGGTGAGCCGGATCTGGCTGGCCGTCCAGGTGCGACCTCACCGGGACCCGCGCGGCGCCGAGCTGACCCCGATGGTGGACCGGGAACACGAGCGCGGTCTGCTGGTCAACGCGCTGCACCGGATGGTGACCGAGCGGACCTCCCAGTTGGTGACGGTGTTCGGCCCGGCCGGTGTGGGCAAGAGCCGGCTGCTGCGCGAGCTGGCCCGGCACGCCGGCAGCCTTCCCGGCCCGCCGATCACCTGGCTCGTCGGGCAGTGCCCGCCGTTCGGCGAGAACGTCACCTGGGCCGCCCTGTCGGACATCGTGAAGACCTGGGTGGGCGTGCCGGAGGTCGACGACCCGGCCGCGCTGCGCGAACGGCTGCGGTCCCGGCTGGGGCAACTCGCCGACCCGCACGCGATCCGGCTGGCCGAGGCGCTCGGGCCGCTGATCGGCGTACCCGGCGAACGACTCACCCCCGGCGAGACCGAGGCCGCGTGGCGGCGGTTCCTGCTCGCCCTGGCGACCACCGGCCCGACGGTGCTGGTCTTCGAGGACATGCACTGGGCCGACCAGGCGATGCTCGCCTTCGTCGAGCAGTTGGGCGCGTCGGCGCGCGGCGTACCGCTGCTGGTCGTCGCGACCGCCCGGCCGGAGCTGCGGGAACGGAACCCCGCCTGGACCGGCACGATCAGTGGCGCGATGTCCATCTCGGTGCCGCCGATGCACGACACCGACATCGACACGCTCTACTCGCTGCTCCTCGGGCAGGCGACGCTGCCCTCCAGCTCGCGTACGCCGCTGATCGAGTTCGCCGACGGCAACCCGCTCTACGCCCAGGAGTACGCCCGGATGCTGCTGGACGGCGGCCTGCTCGACGCGGTCGGTCCGACCCCCCGCCTCGACCTCGACGGTGGCGCGGAGATGCCCCGCACCGTGCAGGCGGTCATCGCCAACCGGCTCGACCTGCTGGACCCGGCCGACCGGGCGGTGCTCCAGGCCGCCGCCGTGGTGGGCGTGGTGTTCTGGGCCCCGCCGGTGGCGATGGCGTTGGGGCGGCCGGTGGAGTGGGTGGAGCGTGCGCTGGACCGCCTGCAACGTCGCGACCTGGTGTACGAGCAGAGCACGTCGACGATGCCCGGCCAGCCCGAGTACCGGTTCCGGCACATCCTGGTGCGCGACGTCTGCTACCAGCGGCTGCCCAGGGCCGAGCGGGTGCTGCGCCACCAACGCACCGCCGACTGGATGGCACAGCTCACCGACGGCCGGCAGTACGACCTGGCCGAGGTGCTGGCCAACCATCGCTGGGCGGCACACGAGATCGCCCGGACCGTCGGGTTGGACACCGCCCCCTACGCCCCGCCGGCGCGGGCCGCGCTGCACCGGGCGGCCCGCCGGGCGTACGAGCTGCACGCGCTGGACACCGCCGCCGCGCTGGTCGGCCGGGCGCTGGCCCTGGACGTCGGGCCGGACCCGGCGCTGGAGCTGTTCGACGCCGAGCTGGCGTTCTATCGGGACGGGGACGCCTTCCTGGTGGCCGGGGGCACGGACACCCTGACCGGGCTGGCCGAGCGGCTCACCACCAGCGGCGACCGGACGGGGGCGGCGCGCGCCTGGACGCTGCTCGCCACCGCCGCCTGGAGTCGGGCCGACCGCTCGACGACACTGCACTTCCTGGACCAGGCGATCGGCATCTACGACGACCTACCGGACAGTCAGGAGAAGGCGGGCGCCCTGCTGGAGCTGGCCCGGGTGCACATGCTCAACGCGGAGACCGAGCCGGCGTGCACCGCGGCGCGGGCGGCGGAGTCCCTCGCCGAGCGGCTCCAGCTGCGGGAGGTCCAGGCCAACGCGCGGATCACACTGGCCGTGGCGCGCTACCTGGCCGGCTCGGCCGAGGCGTTCCCGGAGCTGGCGGAGGTGACCGAGCACTGCCGGGTGGAGCGGCTGACCAGTCGGCGCCGGGCGGTGCAGAACCTGGCCTGGGCGTTGCAGGAGGAGGGCGACCTGGCCGGCTCGGCCCGGTTGGTCGACGAGCAGCTCACCCTCGACCTCGGCGGCGAACACAGCCTGGCCACCAGCTTCGCCGACCAGTGGGCGCGGTCGTACTACGCGGGTGACTGGACGGCGGCGCTGGCGATGGCGGCGGAGTCGACCCGACGGCCGACCGCGGAGTGGGATCTGCACATCGTGGCGGTCTCGGGCTGGATGCGCGGGCTGGCCGGAGCCGAGCTGGTCGGCCCCGACGGGCCCGATGAGACTGCGGGGCCGGCCGCAACGGGTGGGGATCTGGTCGAGCAGGCGCTGGTCGCGGCGCGGCGCACCGGTTTCCACCGGGTGCTGCGCTCCACCCTGGCGCACGCCGCCCTCTGCCGGGCGGTGCAGGGCCGCCGTGACGAGGCGATGGCGCTGCTCACCGAGCTGGACGAGGACTGGCAACGGACCCGGATGATTCCGTTCGCGGAGTGGGTGCCGGCCGTCGGGCACGTCGCCGGGGTGCTCGGCGCGGACGCGGCCCGGCTGGTTCGGCAGTTGCTCGACCGGGCGCCCCGGATGACCCCGTGGGCTCACGCGGCCGGTCAGGTCGCCGACGCCACGTTGGCCCGGCACGCCGGGGACGCCTCGACCGCGGCGAGCCTGCTGCGCTCGGCGGCGGCGAGCTACGCCCGGATGACCGACGTGACCGACGAGATCATCACGCTGGGGCTGGCCATCGGCCCGCTGGCCGAGACCGACCCGCCCGCCGCCGCGGCGACCCGCGCCCGCCTGCACGACTTCGCCGGCCGTCACCACGCCCCCGCCCTGCTCCACCTGCCCTGACCGCCGACCGGGCCGCCCCGGCGGTGGTTCAGGCGGCCAGCGGCGTCGGGACGGGCTGCTTGAGCTTCTGGGCGTAGACGTCCACGTACTCCCGACCGGAGAGCTCCATCAACTCGTACATGATCTCGTCGGTGACCGCGCGCTCGACGAACCGGTCGCCGGCCAGCCCGGCGTAGCGGGAGAAGTCCAGCGGCGCCCCGAACCGGATCTTCACCCGGTCGATCTTGGGGATGAGCTTGCCCGGCGGCTGGATCTCGTCGGCGTTGAGCATCGCCACCGGCACCACCACCGCGCCGCTCTCCAGGGCGAGCCGGGCCACCCCGGTCTTGCCCCGGTAGAGCCGCCCGTCCGGGGAGCGGGTGCCCTCGGGGTAGATGCCTGCCACTCCCCCGGCCCGCAGCACCTGCAACTGGGTGTCCAGGGCGGCGCGCGCGGCCCGGCCACCGGAGCGGTCCACCGGAATCGTGCCGGTGCCGACGAAGAACATCTTGGTCAGCCAGCCCTTGATCCCCTTGCCGGTGAAGTACTCGGCCTTGGCGACGAAGGTGACCTTCCGGGCGGTGATCAACGGCGTGAAGATCGAGTCGGAGAAGGAGAGGTGGTTGCTCGCCAGGATCACCGGACCGGTCGCCGGCACGTTGCGCAGGCCCTCCACCTGCGGGCGGAAGATCAGCTTGAGCAGCGGACCGAGGATGACGTACTTCAGCAGCCAGTAGAGCACCGGCGTCCTTTCCCGTGGTGTGCCCGCGACAGCGCCAGCCGTCGTCGCCGCCGAGCCTACGAAGCGAGCGCTCTCACCACAACGGACGAAAACCCTGTCGAGGCATCGGGCCGCCCGCGATCACCGAGATCGCACTTGTCGCGCAAGAACGGACAAAGAAGCCCCGCCGCGACCTGCGGAAGCAGCCGTGACTTTGGAAGACGCGACACAACGCACTCCCGGAACCATGCCCTGACGTGTCACGATTCAGAGCACGGCGTGCGGACTGGCGCCGAAGGGCAGCGGTGGCCGCGCCGGAAGGCGCGTTAAGGGGGATGTCCGGGTGTCAGCGGGTGGGGCCCGCCGGGGACGGCGGGACAACGGGCTCGACGCGAACGAGTACGCCGTCGTCGGCGACGTCGATCCGCGCGTCGGTGAGCACCTGCTCGACGTGCTGGCCGCCGGCGGGATCGCCGCCTACCTCCAGCCCTCCGCCGACCTCAACCCGGTCACCCGCACCACCACAGTGCCGGCCCGGCCGGTCGACCGGCTCTACGTCGACCGCTCGCACCTGACCACCGCACGGGACTACCTGACCCAGCTCGCCGACGAGACCGCTCCGGAGCAGCCTCCGGCTCGCGACGAACCGGACATCGACGCCGAGTGGGCACGGATCGTGGCGGGCTTCCACACGACCTCCACGCCTGGTGACCACCCGTGGCCGGCCTCGGAGGACGTGGACGAGCGGGACAACCGGGACGAGCCGACCTCCGGGCCACTGACCCGCTCGGGCACCGACGAACCCGGTCCGACCGCCACCGACGTTCGCCGGCTGCCGTCCGCGACGGACATCTCCGGGATCTCCGTGGGGCGCGGCACCCGACCGGACGAGCCGTCGCTGCTGGACGGGTTGGACACCTTCGGCGCCGACCTGCCCGACGACGAGGACGACGAGGGCTACCACCCGCCGCCACCGCCGCCGCTGCCCCGGGTCAGCAAGTACGCGGTGATCGGCGTGCTCGGGGTGGTCGTCGGGTTCGTGCTGTTCCTCTTTCCGTGGCTGCTCCCGATCGACCGCTCCGCGGTCACGCTGTTCGGGTTCACCGGCATCCTGGCCGGTTTCGTCACGCTGATCTGGCGGCTGCGTCCCGGCGACGAGGACGAGGACGACCCGGACAACGGCGCCGTCGTCTGAGGGTCGGCCCGCATCCCGGGACAGCAGCGCCCCGCCGGGGGCGTAACAGTGGTGTAACTTACTGTCAGTAGGAATACCGCTGTACGTCACTTCCCCCGCTGACTGACCGGTTTTTCCTTGCTCGCGGCGGTCAGTCCTCTGCTGATCGGAATGCCCGAGATGCGACAGAGTTCTCTCGTGGTGGTGGCCAACCGCCTCCCCATCGACGACAATCAGGCCCCCGACGGGGCCTGCGAGTGGCGGCGCAGCCCGGGCGGGTTGGTCAGCGCGCTGCTCCCGCTCCTACGGCACACCCCGGCGACCTGGGTCGGCTGGGCCGGTGGCACCGGGCCGGCCCCCGCCCTGCCGGACGTGGACGGCGTGCGGATGCACACCGTCGCCCTCAGCCCGGAAGACCTGCGCGACCACTACGAGGGGTTCGCCAACGCCACCCTCTGGCCGCTCTACCACGACTCCGTGGAGCAGCCGCAACACCACCGCCGGTGGTGGGAGGCGTACCAGCGGGTCAACCAGCGCTTCGCCGAGGCGACAGCGGAGGTGGCCGAGCCGGGCGGGGTGGTCTGGGTGCAGGATTACCACCTGCAACTGGTCCCCGGTCTGCTGCGCGCGCTCCGCCCGGATCTGCGCATCGGGTTCTTCCTGCACGTGCCGTTCCCGCCGCCGGAGCTGTTCATGCAACTGCCCCGCCGGGCCGAACTGCTGCGCGGCATGCTCGGCGCCGACCTGGTCGGCTTCCAGCGGGTGCAGGCCGCACACAACTTCGCCCAGTTGGTGACCCGGGTGCTGGAGCTGCCGGCCACCGACCGGCGGATCGGCATCGACGACCGGGTCGTCCGCATCGGCGCGTTCCCGGTCTCCATCGACACCGCCGAGATGGCAGCGCTCGCCGACCGTCCGGACGTGGCCGCCCGGGCCCACCGGCTCCGTCAGGACCTCGGCGATCCCCGGCAGGTAGTCCTCAGCGTGGACCGGATGGACTACACCAAGGGCATCGAGCAGCGCCTCAAGGCGTACAGCGAGTTGCTCGCCAGCGGCGACGTCAAGGTCCGCGACACGGTGCTGGTGCAGGTCGCCATGCCGAGCCGGGAACGCGTCGGCCAGTACCAGATCCTGCGCGAGCGCATCGAACGCGAAGTAGGCCGGATCAACGGCGAGTTCGGCCGGGTCGGTGAGCCGGCGATCCACTACCTCACCCAGCCCTTCGACCGGGCCGAGCTGGCCGCGCTCTACCGGGTCGCCGACGTGATGGCGGTGACCCCGTTGCGCGACGGAATGAACCTGGTCGCCAAGGAGTACGTGGCCGCGCGGGTCGACGACACTGGCGCACTGCTGCTCAGCGAGTTCGCCGGCACCGCCGCCGAGCTGTCCCAGGCGTACCTGGTCAACCCGCACGACCTGGAAGGGCTCAAGCAGGGCCTGCGCGCGGCGCTGCGGGCCGACCCGGCCGACACCACCCAGCGGATGCGGGCCATGCGCGCCCACCTGCACCAGCACGACATCCGGGCCTGGGCCCGCTCCTACCTGCACGCCCTGGACGAGGGCGGCGGCCTGATCAGCCGCCTGACCAGCACCGACACCGGCTCCGACGGCGCCGCTCGGGTGCCCCGGCCAGCCACCCCGGCCGGCAGCCCGGCCGTCCACCAGGCCGGCGGCTGACCGCCGGCGGCCTCGCTGCTCAGTGCGCCGCCGGCTCCTTCTCCAGCCAGTCCAGGATCGCGTCGATCGGCTCCGCCCACCGCGCGTCCAGCATCAGGTCGTGGCCCATCCCGGGAAAGAGCAGCGGGGCCGACCCGTACCGGCGGGCCACCCGGGTCAACGTCGACGCCGGCACCACCCGGTCGTCCGGGCTGCCCAGCACCAACACCGGGGGCGCGCCCACGGCCGGCTCGGCCTCCGGCTCACCCAGCAGCGCCCACTGGGCCCGCCGACCCGCCCGACCGAGGCGTCCGACATACCGCCGGGCCTCCTCGTCGGGCAACTCGCGGCTGAACAACTGCCCCCGGTTGAGCCGCAACGGCCCGCCGAACACCGCCGGCAACGTGCCCGCGGGGTTGCGGCGCAAGGCCGCGCCCAGCACCCCCCAGCCGCCGAAGACCGGCGCCACCAGCACCGCGCCCCGCGCCGGGTAGCGGGCCAACGCGTGTGCCACCACCAGGGCCCCGGCGCCGTGCCCCACCAGCACCGCCTGCCGCGGCAGGCTTGCGGCCACCTGGACCACGTCGTGGGCGTACGCCCGCAGCGTCGCCTCCGGCGCCGGCTCGCTGCCACCGTGCCCGCGCAGGCTCACCGCGTACGCAGGGAACCCCCGCGACGCCACGTGACCCAACCAGTGCTCGGCGAACGCCCACGCGCCGTGCCCGAACCCGGGTACGAACAGCAGCGGCGGACGCCCCTCCTCCAGCTCGGGGACCGCGCTGAGCACCTCCCGCCGGGCCGGCCGGACCGGCCGCGACCACTCCCGACCCCGCATGATCCGCAGCTCACTACTCGCGCTCACCGTGCCAGCCTTTCGTTCGCGACTGCGGGGCTCGCAAGCTCACTCCTCGCGCTCACTTGCCCTCCAGCTCGACCAGGGCGCGTTGGATGGCGCGCAGGTAGTCGGCGTGCCCGACCTCGAACCAGTGCCGGCTGCTGTCCTTGACCGGCCCGGAGTACCGCTCCCCCGCCCGGTCCCGCACCCGAGACGCGAACGCGGTGGCCCGTTCCGGCCGGTCCCGACGGGCCTGTAGCAGCCGGGCGAAGAGCACCGTCTGCCAGTGCGACAGGGTGAACAGCCCGGAGTCCGGTTGCAGCAGGCCGGCGACGGCCAGGGTCGGATGCCCCGGGGTGAACGCGTTGAGCCACAGCGTGGGTCGGCCCGCGCCAGCGCTGTCGCCGAACACCGACGCGTCGAGGAACTCGAAGCGCGGCAGGTAACCGGTGGCGAAGACGACCACCTCGGGGTCGATCTCGCGGCCGTCGGCCAACTCCACCGCGTACGGGTGGAACCGGGCGACGTCCGGCACGGGGCCGATCCCGCCGTGGCCCACGTAGTACACGAGCTGACTGTTCGCGATCGGGTGCGTCTCGTACACCCGGTGGTCGGGCTTGGGCAGGCCGAAGCGGGTCAGGTCGCCGACGGTCAGCCGCAGCGTCCAGTGGTAGAGCCACTGCCGCACCCGCAGCGGCACCCGCAGCGCCAACAGGCTGTCGTTGACCTGGTCGGCGGGGCGACCGAGCACGTACTTCGGCGCGTACCAGTAGCCCCGGCGGGTGGAGTGCCAGCAACGCGACGCCTGCTGGGCGGCCTCGACGGCGATGTCGCAACCGGTGTTGCCGGCGCCGACCACCAGCACCCGCTTGCCGCGCAGCTGCGCCGGGTCCTTGTAGGACGACGCGTGCATGATCTCGCCGCGGAACTGTTCGAGGCCCTCGTAGCGGGGCAGCTTCGGCGACCAGTTGTGGCCGTTGGCGATCACCACGGCGGCGTACCGGGCGGTGCGCTCGGGGCCGTACCCGCCGGTGGAGCGGGTGGTCACGTCCCACCGGTCGCCCTCGACGGGCTCGACCCGGATCACCTCCGTGCCGAACCAGATGTGTGAACGCAGGTCGAAGTGGTCGGCGTACCGCTCGAAGTAGGACAGCAGCTGACCGTGATGGGGGTAGTCCGGCCAGGAGTCCGGCATCGGGAA
This sequence comes from Micromonospora sp. NBC_00330, assembly GCF_036136635.1. Taxonomy (NCBI): domain Bacteria; kingdom Bacillati; phylum Actinomycetota; class Actinomycetes; order Micromonosporales; family Micromonosporaceae; genus Micromonospora; species Micromonospora sp. NBC_00330. Next base: position 439,300 of record NZ_CP108012.1, on the reverse strand, counting down.
GTCAGGGAACTGGGTGAACGGCTTCGACGAGATCAGGTGGGTGCTGGCGTACACCGGGCTGCGGTCGTGCCGCCAGTTCCAGGCGCCGCCGACGCCCGTCTCCCGCTCGTAGCAGTCCACGCCGAACCCGTGCTCACGCAGGTTCTTGATGGCCGTCAGGCCGCTGGCCCCGGCCCCGATGACGCAGACCGTGTCGCCCCGGTCGGAGACCGGGCGGCCGTCGCTGTTCGCCGCGGGCGAGGTCGCCTCCGGGTCGGGCCGGCCGTGGTCGGTGGAGGTGGACACCGGGGACATCTCCTTTGGTACGGCAGGCGTGCCGGTCGCCGCGAAATCCTCTCCACAACCGGGCCGGATGTCCAGTCCTGAGCCTGACGCGACGACGGGCGAGCCGGGTCGGGGGTCAGCCGGCGGCGGGCAGCAGCAGGTCGACCAGGAGCGGGAAGTGGTCGCTGGCCCGGCGGGTCTGCGGGGTGTCCACCACGTCGTAGTCGACAACTGTGATCCGCGGGTCGACGAAGAGCGCGTCGATCCGTCGGCGCGGGTCGGCGCAGGAGTAGGTGAGCCGCTCGGCCCGGTCGGCCGCCACCGCCGCGTCGGTCAACCCGCGCGACACGGTGGCCCAGGCGGGCCCGTCCGGACCCTCGTTGAGGTCCGCCCCGGCCAGCACCGGGCTGGTCGCCGCGTCCAGGCCACGCTTGAACTCGGTGGCCTGGGAGGGCCGCTCGGCCGGATCGGTGGACAGGTGCGAGCCGGCGAGGGTGAACCGGGCGTCACCGACCCGGCAGTCGGCGTACGCGGCGCCGCGCAGGTGCCGACCGGGGGTCAGCGGAAAGCGCTGGCAGCGGGTGCCCAGCACCTGGACCCGCAGGCTGGTCAGGAGCAGGTTGCCCAGGGCGGGCAGCCCACCGGCGGCCACCACCAGACCGAACGACTCGGCCAACGTGGCGGACTTCTGTCGCCATCGGAACCGGCGCGGCCCCTCCTGCACGATCACCACGTCCGGCGTCGCGGCCCGGACCACCGCAGCCAGCGCGGCGGTGTCGTCGCGCTGGCTGTGGATGTTGTACGACACCACGCGCAGCGGCACGCCCATCGGTGGACCGCCTCAGATCCGGCGGGCCAGGTCAGCGGCGCCGATCACCCCGGCGCTGTTGCCCAGCTCCGCCGGGAGCACCTCGGCCACCGGCAGGCGACCGCGCTGGGCGAGCGCGTCGAGGTACGAGCGGCGGGTGGGACCGAGCAGCAGGTCACCGGCGTCGATCACGCCGCCGCCGACCACCAGGGTCTGCGGGTCGAGGATCTGCGCCATGTCGGCGAGGCTGGTGCCCAGCCACCGGCCGATCTGGGCGAACGCCTCGGCGGAGACCGGGTCGCCGCCCTGCGCGGCGGCGGTCACCATCGGGCCGGTGATCGCCTCGGCCTCACCGCCGGCCAGCTTCAGCAGGGCGGTGGCCCGGTTGGGCTCCTGCCGGGCGCCGGCCCGGGCGAACCGCACCAGGGCGCTACCGCTGGCGTACTGCTCGATGCAGCCCAGCCGGCCGCAGCCGCACTGGTGCCCGTCCGGAACGGCAAGCATGTGGCCCAACTCCGCGGCGATGCCGTGCGCGCCGCGCATCAGGTCGCCGCCGAGGACGATGCCGCCACCCACACCGGTGCCGATGGTGAACATGATCATCGAGTCGTCGGCGTCGCGGGCCGCGCCGTAGCGGAACTCGGCCCACGCGGCGACGTTCCCGTCGTTCTCCACGATCACGGGCAGCCCGACGGCCTCGCTGACGTACTCGCGCAGCGGTTCGTCACGCCAGGCCAGGTTGGGAGCGAAGAGCACAGTCGAACGGCTGGCGTCGATCCAACCGGCCGCGCCGATGCCGACGGCCTCGATGGTCCGCCCGGCAGCCAGCTCGCCGACCAACTCGATGATGACGTCGCGGGTCTTGGCCACGTCATCGGCGGGAGTGTCCCGTCGGGTCTGCACGAGGACCGTGCCGGTGTCGTCCACGACACCGCCGGCCACCTTCGTGCCACCGACGTCGACTCCGATGGTCAGCGTCACCGCTACCGCCCCCCTCTGCTGTGCTGTCCGGCCCAGGTGCCGGCCCAGTGCCGGTCCGGGTCGGAAGGTCCCGCGCTCAGGCGCCGTCGCCCGATGCTTCCGCGTCGGCGTCATCGGGCACCCGCGAGGCGGGCACCACGGGACGGGTGGTCGGTGCCGGTACGGTCGCCGTCCCGGCCTCGTCGACGGGTGGTACGGCGGCCGGGGCGAGTGGGTCCGCCGTCCGGGTGGCGACCGACCAGACATCCCGCTCCGGCGCCGGCTGAGAATCATGCCCGGTGCGGGTGGCATCGCGCCACACGTGGTCGTCGGCGGTCGCGGTGGGCGGGGCGCTCGGGGGTGGCTCTGGGGACACGTCGTCGGTGCTCGCGGCGGGTGCCGGCGGACGCGGGGCGGTCGGCTCGGCGGCCGGGTCGGCCGGGCTCGGCGCGGACGGTTCCGCCGGGGAGAACGCGCGGAGCAGGCTGGCGACGCCCGCGGCGAGGTCACCGGCGCCGGTCGCGAGCCGCTCGGCGAATTCCGGACTCGGGTCCCGCAACGCGGCGATGCCCCGACAGACCGGGCAGACGCAGCATTCGGCCGAACCGGTGGCGAAAGCACCACCGGAGCCGGAGCGGGCGTCCGGGCCCGCGCTGTGACCGAGGACACCGGACAGCATCCCGCCCAACGAGCCGAACGCGCCGCCCGCCGAGCCGGCGGAGGCCAGTCGCGCCCCCGCCAACAGGGTGGCGACCAGTCGCTCCGCCTCTTCCCGGGCCGAACCCGGATCCGTTCCGCCCATCGTCGGCTCCTCTACCGTGCCACCGGACACGTCACTGCGCCGCACCGGTTGCTTCTACCCGGCGCTTGAGCTGCTTCAACGCGGTGTCCATGATCATCTTCTCGGCTTTGCGCCGAAACATCCCGAGCATGCCGACCGACAGGTCGACCTCCAGCGTGTAGGTCACCGTGGTGCTGCCGTCCGGGTTACCCGCCAGGTCGTACGAACCACGCTGGGCCTTCTGCATCTTCGAGGGGGCGACCAGGTGCCACTCGATCCGGGACAGGTCCTCGGCGTACTCGTAGGCGAGCACGTACTCGTCGGCCATCACCCCGGCGTCGATGGTGAAACGCACCTGACTGGCGTAGCCGTCCTCGTACTCCTCGACGACCTCGGCGCGACGCACCGCGTCGGTCCACTCCGGGTAGCGCGCGAAGTCGCAGATGACCGCCGTCACCCGATCCGGTGCGGCGCCGATGATGATCGACTGGGTGGAGGAGTCCGCCATGGGGGGAGGCTACCCGCCTCCTGGTTGTCTCACCCCGACCGCCCGCCGGGTAGGTTTCGACACATGCCGACGCCACGGCGGCGGCAGGTCCAGCCAGTGCGAGCACGAAGGAGTGCAGGTGCGCGAGTTCTCCGTCCCGCCGATCGTCACCGTTGGCGACGCGGCCAACCTCACCGATCCGGTCTGGGACAACGCCGAAGTCGCGCCCGACACCGTCCAGTTCGCCCGCCCCACCCCGCGCACCGACGGCACCGTCACCGAATGGACCGAGGTGACCTGCCTCCAGTTCCGCGACGAGGTGGCCGCCGTGGCCCGCGGGCTGATCGCCGCCGGCATCGAGCCCGGTGTCCGGGTCGGGCTGATGAGCCGCACCCGCTACGAGTGGACGCTGCTGGACTACGCCATCTGGACTGTCGGCGCGGTGACAGTGCCGATCTACGAGACGTCCAGCGCCGAGCAGGCCGCGTGGATCCTCGAGGACTCCAACGCCGTCGCCGTCGTGGTGGAGAGCGAGGCGCACGCCGCCCTGATCGCCGGTGTCCGGCACCGGCTGCCCGAGCTGGGCCAGGTCTGGCAGATCGACAGCGGCGGGGTCGACGAGCTGGTCACCACCGGCGCCACCGTCGAGCTGGCCGAGGTCGAGCGGCGGCGCAAGGCCGTCCGCGCCGGCGACCTGGCCACGATCATCTACACCAGCGGCACCACCGGCCGACCCAAGGGCTGCGTGCTCACCCACCGCAACATGTACGCCGACATCGCCAACGCGGTGCCGGTGCTGCCGAACCTGTTCAACGCCGGCGCGAGCACCCTGCTCTTCCTCCCGCTGGCGCACGCCTTCGCCCGACTCATCCAGATCGGCGTCGTGCAGGCGCGCGCCACGATGGCGCACTGCGCCGACACCAAGAACCTGGTCGCCGAGCTACAGGCGTTCCGGCCGACCTTCGTGCTCTCCGTACCCCGGGTGTTCGAGAAGGTCTACAACGCCGCCAAGCAGAAGGCCGAGGCGGACGGCAAGGGCGGCATCTTCGCCCGCGCCGAGCAGGTCGCCATCGCGTACAGCGAGGCGCTGGAGACTCCGGGCGGCCCTGGCCTGGCGCTTCGCGCCCAGCACGTGGTCTTCGACCGACTGGTCTACCGCAAGCTGCGCGCCGCGCTCGGCGGACGGTGCCGGGACGCGATCTCCGGCGGCGCGCCACTCGGCGCCCGGCTCGGCCACTTCTTCCGGGGCGTCGGCGTGACGGTCCTGGAGGGCTACGGCCTCACCGAGACCTCCCCCGCCGCCGCCGCGAACCTGCCCAGCGGCACCCGGATGGGCAGCGTCGGCCGTCCGCTGCCCGGCGTGACAGTGCGGATCGAGGACGACGGCGAGATCCTGATCTCCGGCGAGCTGGTCTTCCAGGGTTACTGGCGCAACGAGACCGCGACGGCCGAGACGATCAGCGCCGACGGCTGGTTCCGCACCGGCGACCTGGGCCAGCTCGACGCCGACGGCTACCTGAGCATCACCGGCCGCAAGAAGGAGCTGATCGTCACCGCCGGCGGCAAGAACGTCGCCCCGGCGGTGCTCGAGGACCTGGTCCGGGCGCACCCGTTGATCAGCCAGTGTGTCGTGGTCGGTGACCGGAAGCCGTTCATCGCGGCACTGGTCACCGTCGACGAGGAGGCGCTGCCGACCTGGTTGGAGAACGCCGGGATGCCCCTCGACACCCCAGTCGAGCAGTTGCGTGAGCACGAGGGCTTCCGCAAGGAGATCCAGGCCGCTGTCGACGCCGCGAACCAGGCCGTGTCGAAGGCCGAGGCGATCAAGGTGTTCCGGGTCCTGCCCCACGACTTCACCGAGGCGACCGGCGAGCTGACCCCGTCGCTCAAGGTCAAGCGCCAGGTTGTCCACAAGACGTACGCGGCGGAGATCGCCGATATCTACCGAGGCTGACTACCATCCGTCACGTGCCCGCATCCACAGCCACCGCCCCGCACCCGCATCCCCTCGCCGCGGCCGCCCGCGTGGTGATGCTGGCGCTGATCGCCATCCTGACCCTGTTCGCCACCCGCGACGTGACCCAGCTGTGGTGGATCGCGCTGCTGGCGGTGGCCGGGCTGCCGTCGCTGCTGGCACCGCAGCACCGGCTGGTCGGCCCGCTGAGCCGGGTGGCCGAGGTGGTGGTGCTGGGGCTGGCCGCGAGCCACGTCGCCGCTGTGGCGTCCATCGGCGGCACCGTCGACGGCCTGGGCGCGTCGGCGGTGCTGCCCTACCTGGCGGTCCCGGTGACCGTCACCGCGCTGCGCCGCCGCTTCCCGGAGGGCGCCGCGCTGCTCGTGGTCACCGCCGCCACACTGCTGCTCAGTGGCGCGCTGACCCAGGTCGACGGTGGTCTCCAGCTCGGCCAGCTGGGTTATCTCGCGGTCTGCGCGCAGTGGCTGATCCTGGCGGCGCTCGGGCTCTACGCCGCCGGCACGCTGCACCGGGTGATGGCGGTCCGCGGTGAGGGCAAACCCCAGCCGTACGCCGAGGCCACCCGGCTGCTGACCCAGCTGCGGACGGTGGCCCGGCAGCTGCCCGGGGCGACCCTGGACCCGGGCGGCATCTCCGAGCACCTGCTGGAGGAGCTGCGCACCGTGGCCCGCGCGGACCGAGGCGCGGTGCTGTCGGCCAGCGGCGGAGGTCGCCTCGTGGTGCTCGCCCAGGCCGGTGTCGACCGGGTGGACTGGGAGACGACGCTGGACGCGGACTCGGCGATCGCCGACGCCTGGGCCACCCAGCAGGCCACCACGGCCGCCCGGTCGCAGTCCCGCTCGCACCGCGGCGGCGACGTGTCCGCGCTGATCATTCCGCTGGTCGCCGGGGTGCGCACGGTGGGGCTGGTGGTGTTGGAGGCCGACGCCGCGCACGCGTACCCGCCGCCGGTGGTGTCCCGGGTGACCGCGCTGACCCGCCCGGCCGCGCTGCGACTGGAGGCGGCGCTGCTCTTCGACGAGGTGCGCTCGCTGGCCACCAACGAGGAGCGGCAGCGGCTGGCCCGGGAGATCCACGACGGGGTGGCCCAGGAGCTGGTGATGGTCGGCTACGGCATCGACAACGCCCTGGCCACCGTCTTCGACGACGCCGACGAGACCGCCGAGGCCCTGCGTACGCTGCGCGGCGAGGTGACCCGGGTGATCCAGGAGCTGCGGCTGAGCCTCTTCGAGCTGCGCAGCGAGGTGGACCGGCAGGGTGGGTTGGCCGCGGCGATCGCCGAGTACGCGCGCACCGTGGGCGCGTCCGGCGGGCTGCGGGTGCACCTCTCGCTGGACGAGTCCACCGCCCGGCTGCCGGCCGCCACCGAAGCAGAGTTGCTGCGCATCGCGCAGGAGGCGGTGACCAACGCGCGCAAGCACGCCGGGGCGTCGAATTTGTGGGTCACGTGTGAGGTCGACCCCCCGTACGCGCAAATAGAAGTGTCGGATGACGGTCAGGGGATGGCTGACCAGCGCCCGGACGGGCGGTACGGTCTTGCGATCATGGCCGAGAGGGCGGAACGTATCCGGGGCCGGTTGGAGATCAGGCCGCGGCAACCCAGCGGCACGACTGTGGCGGTGGTTCTCGGCACCTCGGCCCGGCGCGATAACGTGCGCGGCAGCGCAGCACCAGAAGGGGAGTAACCCGAGGATGACCACAAGTCCGATACCGGCCACCCGTACCAAGGTCCTCCTTGTCGACGATCATGACCTGATTCGCAAGGGTTTGCGGCACGCCTTCGAGCGCGACCGCCAGTTCGAGGTCGTCGGTGAGGCGGCCACGGCGGCGGAGGGAGTACGCCAGGCCGGCGCCTTGCAGCCGGACGTGGTGATCATGGATCTGCGGCTGCCCGACGGCAGCGGCCTGGAGGCCACCCGCGCACTGCGTAAGTCCAGCGCGTCGATGGGAATCGTCGTGCTGACCATGTACGCCGGCGACGACCAGCTCTTCGGCGCCCTGGAGGCCGGCGCGAGCGCCTTCGTGCCGAAGACCGCCCCGGCCGACGAGGTGGTGGCCGCCGCACGGCACGCCGCATCCTCCCCCAGCGCGTTCACCGCGGCCGACCTGGCCGAGGCGATGAAGCGCCGGCTCGCCCCGTCCGGCCCGCAGTTGTCTCCCCGGGAGGGGCAGGTGCTGCGGCTGCTCGCCGACGGAATGAGCGTGGCGGGCATCGCCAAGCAGTTGTTCGTCAGCGAGTCCACGGCGAAGACGCACATCTCGAAGCTCTACGAGAAGCTCGGCGCGGCCAACCGGGCTCAGGCCCTGATGACCGCGCTCCGGCTGGGCCTGCTCGAGGCACCGGACGCGCCGAAGTTCTGACCTGCCCCCGCTCGTCGAGCGGGACGACGCGACCGACGGTCCGCGCCAGCTTCGGCCGGCGCGGACCGTCGCGCATCGACCGACGTCGGCGGGCAACCTTCGGCGCGCTATGGTCTGGCGTGCGTGGCGGGTGCACAATACCCGCGCGGGCGACGATGCTCGCGTCGCGGATTCGAGGGGTGAAACGCATGCAGCGGCCGGACTGGGCACCCGACACCATCGACATCGAGCGCCCGAGCGTCGCGCGGATGTACGACTACTACCTCGGCGGCTCGCACAACTTCGCCGCCGACCGGGCCGCGGCGCAGGCGATGGTCGCCGCGGTGCCCGAGGCGCCGTTGATGGCCCAGGCCAACCGGGCGTTCCTGCGCCGCGCCGTGCATCACCTCGCCGACGCCGGGATCCGGCAGTTCCTGGACATCGGTTCGGGCATCCCGACCGTCGGCAACGTGCACGAGATCGCCCAGCAGCTCGACCCGCAGTCGCGAGTGGTCTATGTGGACGTCGACCCGGTGGCGGTGGCGCACAGCCGCGAGATCCTCGCCGGCAACGAGCAGGCCGCGGTCGTGCAGGAGGACCTGCGCAACCCGGAGGCGATCCTGGCCCATCCGGACGTCCGCAAGCTGCTCGACCTGAGCCAACCGGTGGCCGTGATGGTCGTGGCCGTCCTGCACTTCGTCTCCGACGACGACCGGCCTGCGGAGCTGCTGCGGACGCTGCGGGACGCGTTGGCGCCCGGCAGCTACCTGGTGCTGTCGCAGGCCAGCGACGACGGGCGCAGCGAGGACGAGCGCGCCGAGGCGGAGCGGGTCTACCGGCGGACCGACAACCCGCTGTGGGTACGCAGCCGCGCCGAGCTGACCGCGCTCTTCGACGGTTTCGAGCTGCTCGACCCCGGCGTGGTCTGGGTTCCCGAGTGGCGACCTGACACTCCGGAGAGCGCGGAGGACGCCGAGCGCGCGGTCTTCATGGGCGGCGTCGGGCGCCTCGGTGACTGAGTCGCCCGGGGCGACCCCCTACCCGGGGACGTTCGCCCGGGCGTGGGCGAAGGCGGTCTCCGGCACCAGCTACCTACCGATGACCCAGGCCCAGTTGGAGTCCCTGCTGGACCGGCTCACCGGGCAACTGGCCGGGGCGTTGCTCACCGAGCCGTTCGACCTGCGTGCCGGGCACCGGGTCGGCGCCGAGTTGGTCGCCGCGCACATCGCCTCCGCCGAAGGGCTCGGTCGTACGGTCGAGGTCATCCAGCTCCGCCTGGTGCGCGACCTGGGCCTGGTGGCCGAGGAGGTCGAGGACCGGATGGCCCGGCTGCTGGCGGCCGTGGCGACCGGCTACGCCCGCGCGCTGCGCGACCGGACGCTCGACGAGCAGGAGTCGATCCGCCGCGCCGCCATGCGGGCCCGCACCCAGGCCGAGCGGGCGCTGCGGGCCAGCGAGGCCCGGTTCCGGCATCAGGCCACCCACGACCCGCTCACCGGCCTGCCCAACCGGACGCTGTTCACCGAGCGGCTCGCCGCCGCGCTCAACGAGCCGGGCCGGGGCGCGCAGCGGGTCGGGGTGTGCTTCCTGGACCTGGACCGCTTCAAGGTGGTCAACGACACGCTGGGGCACCAGATCGGTGACCTGCTGCTGGCCACTGTGGCCGAGCGGCTGCGCAAGGCCATGGGTGAGCACCTGGTGGCCCGGCTCGGCGGCGACGAGTTCGTCATCCTGGTGGAACGCACCGCCGGCACCGACGACATGGTGGCGGTGGCCGAGACCGCGCTCGCCGCGGTACGCACACCGGCCCTGGTCGACGGGCACGAGCTGCAGATCTCGGCGAGCATCGGCATCGTCGAGCGCCAGGTGGCCGGGGCCAACCCCACGGACCTGATGCGGGCCGCCGACAGCACCCTGCACTGGGCGAAGTCCGCCGGTGGGGCGCGCTGGGCGCTCTACGACGCCGAGCGCAACCAACGTGAACTGGCCCGCTACGCGCTCTCCGCTGCCATCCCGGCGGCGTTGGAGCGGGGCGAGTTCTACCTCGACTACCAGCCGCTGACCTCACTGCGCGACGGCAGCCTGGTCGGCGTGGAGGCGCTGGTCCGCTGGCGGCACCCCGAGTTGGGGGTGCTGCGTCCGGACAGCTTCATCGGCTTGGCCGAGGAGACCGGCCTGATCGTCCAACTGGGCGGTTGGGTGTTGGCCGAGGCGTGCCGTGAGGCCGAGGCGTGGTCGGCCGGGGGTGCCGCCGCGCCCTTCGTCAGCGTCAACCTGGCGGTACGACAGGTGCACCGGCCCGGGTTGGTGCAGGAGGTCCGCGCGCTGCTGCGGCAGACCGGCCTGCCACCGGAGCGGCTCCAACTGGAGATCACCGAGAGCACGATGATGAGCACCGCCGAGGAGCCGGTGCGCGCCCTGCGGGTCCTTGCCGACCTCGGGGTACGCATCGCCATCGACGACTTCGGCACCGGCTACAGCAACCTGGCGTACCTGCGGGACCTGCCGGTGACGGAACTGAAGGTGGCCGGGGAGTTCGTGGCCGGTCTGCGTTCGCCCTCCGTCGGCCGCACCGACGAGCGGATCCTCGCCTCCCTGGTTTCGCTGGCGCACGCGCTGGACCTGACCGTCACTGCCGAAGGGGTGGAGACCGCCGGGCAGGCCGAGCGGCTACGCGCGATCGGCTGCGACGCCGCCCAGGGCTGGCACTTCGGTCGCCCGGCCCCCGCCGATCGCATCCTGGCCCGCATGCGCTGACCCTCGGGCCCGCCCACGCCCCAACCCGTTCCCGCCCACTCCCCCACGCTGCGGCTCACCCGTCACCCGCAGCTCGCCGGGCTCACCAGTTGGGAGCAGAGGAGCATGGTCGTCGAGCGGACGACGCGAGCGGACAGCGCGGGGCCGGATATTCCGTTGAGCCTGATGCCTGTGAGTCATCTTGATGACTCACAGGCATCACACTGATCCCGACAAGGCACGGCGGGCCGCGGAGACACGCCTGCTTGAGCAAACCCAACGCCGAGGTAGACGGCGTCTACGGCGGCTGGTAGACAGTGTCTATGGACGCGGACGAGACAGGGCTGCGAGCGCGGTTGGTGGCCGCCGGGGTGGACCTGGTGCTGCGCGAGGGCCAGTCGGCGGTGTCGCTGCGGGAGATCGCTCGGCGTGCCGGGGTCTCGCACGGCGCACCGCGCCGCTACTTCCCCACCCACGTCGACCTGCTCTCCGCCATCGCCCGGGAGGGCTTCGCCGACCTCACCGCCCAGGTCGAGCACACGTTGCGCGACGTCGATCCGGACCCCCGTACCCGATTGACCGCGTTGGCCCGGACGTACCTGGACTTCGCGGCGGCCCACCGCGGCATGTTCGAGCTGATGTTCCGCCACGACCTGCTGGACAGCGGCCGGCTGCGGCTGCGCGAGACGAGCCTGCCGCTGTTCGCCGTGCTGGCCGATCTGGTGGCGCAGGCGCGCCGGCCCACCGACGCGCCCGCTGCGGTGCTGGCCGGCGCGCTGTGGGCGAACCTGCACGGCATCGCCCAACTCTGGGCCTGGGGCAGCCTGCCGCTGGCCACCGGCGCCACCGACGACGATGCCCTGCTGCGCGCCACGTTGGACGCCCACCTCGGCCCGGCGCCCGCCTGAAACCCGACCTCGGAGGACACGTGCCCCTGCTGTACGACGTCACCAAGCTGACCGTCGGCGCCGCGCTGCGGTTTGGCTGGCAGCCCCGGGTGGAAGGGCTGGAGCATCTGCCCCGACACGGCGGCGCGATCCTCGCCGGCAATCACCTGTCCGTCGCCGACGAGTTGTTCCTCGTCACCTCGACGCCCCGACACGTCACCTTCTGGGCGAAGGTCGAGTACTTCAACGGCCGGGGTCCGGGCGGCTGGCTCAACCGGCGGATCGTCGCCGGCATGGGCGCCATCCCGGTCGACCGCGCCGACGGCCGGGCCGCCCTGCGCGCCCTCGACGCCGCCATCCCGGTGCTGCGCGCCGGCGGCCTGGTCGCCGTCTACCCGGAGGGCACCCGCTCCCCGGACGGGCGGCTCTACCGGGGCCGGGTCGGGATGACCCGGCTGGCCCGCGACGCCGGGGTGCCGATCATCCCGGTCGGCGTGCTCGGCACCGCCGAGGTGCTGCCGGTCGACGCGCGGCTGCCCCGTCGACACCCGATCACCCTGCGGTTCGGCCCGCCGATCCCGGTCGCCGAGCGGATCCACGGGCCGCGTGACATCCGCACTGTCACCGACGAGGTGATGGCGGCGATCCAGCAGCTCACCGGCCAGGAGTACGTGCCGCACTACGCGCCCGCCCGGGAGAGCTGAAACGCGGGCGGCGATCAGCCGGCGAGCAGTGCCGCCATGCGTTCGGCCTGTGCCTCCCAGCGCCACTCCCGTTCCACCCACGCCCGGCCGGCCGCGCCCAGCTGACGGGCCAGGTCCCGGTCGGCGAGCAGCCGGGCGACCCGGTCGGCGAGCTGGGCGACGTCCCGACCGCGGACCACGTAGCCGGTTTCCCCCTCGCGGACCGCGTCCGGTGCGCCCCCGGAGTCACCGGCCACCACCGGCAGGCCGGTCGCGGATGCCTCCAGGTAGACGATGCCCAGCCCTTCGACGTCGAGGCCACGGTTGCGGGTGCGGCACGGCATCGCGTAGACGTCGCCGGCCGCGTAGTGCGCCGGCAACTCGACCGACGGCACAGTGCCGGTGAACACCACATCCCGTTCCACACCGGTCTGGCGGGCCAGCTTCTCCAGGGTCGCCCGGTACGGCCCGCCACCGACGATCAGCAGCGCCGCGTCGGGAACCCGGCGGCGGATCTCCGGCAGGGCCCGGATCAGGGTGTCCTGACCCTTGCGCGGCACCAGCCGGGACACACAGACGACCACCGGCCGGTCGGTCAACCCGAGCCGGGCCCGGACCTGTTCACCGTCCACGCTCGGGTGGTAGGTGTCCACGTCGACCCCGGGCGCGAGGCGACGCAGCTCGGTCACCCCGTCCAGCACCCGGGCCAACCGGCTGCGGGTGTACTCGCCGAGATAGGTGGTCACGTCCACACCTCGACCGATGCGCCGCAGCGCCGGCCGGGCCGCCGGCACCGCCGCCCAACCGATCTCGTGGCCATGGGTCTGCGCCACCACCCGGCGGATGCCGGCCCGCCGCCGCAGGCCGGCCGCGAGAAGGCCCAACGGAGCCGCCGCGCCGAACCACACGGTGTCGCAGTCGTACGCGCGCGCCAACCGGGCCGCCCTGCGGGCGATCAACGGGGTGGGCAACAACACCCGGGTACGCTCCCGGATCACCTCGAACGGCTGGTCGGCGTCGAACTTCGCGGACCCGCGCCAGCTCGACGCGTAGACGACCACCGAACCGGCCGGTTGACGGACCGCGAGGTTGTGCACGAACGACTGGATCCCACCCGGGCGGGGCGGAAAGTCATTGGTGATCAGCAGGGTGCGGTTCATCGGCCGGCCTCCCGGGCGTACGCGCGGGCGGCGGCCATCCGCTCCACTGTGGACGGGTGTGAGGCCGAATAGAGGTATTCCCAGCGGGGCGGGTCGGGGTCGCCGAGGTTGACCGAGCCGAGCCGGCGCTGCATCGACTCGAAGGACTCCGGGTCGTTGGTGAGCGCGAGCGCGTGCGCGTCGGCCCGCGCCTCCACCCGTCGGGACATCATCGCCTGCACCGGAGCGGCAACCAGCCCGGCCACCGTGACAAGGGCGACCAGCAGCGGGAACGCGCGCGGTTGGGCCACCGAGTCGACACCGGCCAGCCGCAGCAGTGGCCCCCACGAGCCGAGCAGGTAGAGCGCCACCACGGCGGCCGCCGCACCCAGCGCCCCGGTCAGCGTGCCGGCCGCCACGTCGGAATCCTTCGCGTGCCCCAACTCGTGCGCCACGACGGCTGTCACCTCGGCCGGGGTCGCCTCGCGCAGCAGCGTGTCGTAGACAACCACCCGTCGGGTCGGCCCGAGACCGGAGACGTACGCATTGACCGCCCTGGTGCGTCGGGAGGCATCGGCGACCAGCACGTCCCGCACCGGCACCCCGTCGCGGGCGGCCATGCTCATCAGCTCGGTGCGCAACGGGCCCTGCTCCATCGGGGTGAACCGGTTGAACACCGGCTCCACCAGCACCGGCAGCACGAACGACAGCAGCACCACGAGCACCGCGGCGCCGGCCGCACCGAACGCCCACCACCAGCGTGGCGCGAGCCGGATGACCGCGTAGAAGCCGAACAGCGCCACCGCGCCGATCACCGCGCTGACGGCGTACGACTTGAGCAGGTCGACGGCCCAGCCGCTCCAGCCGTTGGTGCTCAACCCGTAGCGGGTGAGCACGCTCTGCCGCCAGGCGGCGAACGGGAGCGTCACCAGGTCGGCGACGAGCACCACCGCAAGCCCGCCCAGCACAGCCTGCGCTGCCCAGTGCCCACCGAACGGCCGGCCCACCAGCTCGACCAGGCGACTGCCCAGCGGGGTCAACCCGAGCGCGAGGGCGATCAGCAGCCCGACGGCGAGCGCGGCATAGCCACCGGGACGCAGCGCGGCCCGGAACTCCCGCCCCTTTGCCACCTGCTCGGCCGGCAGGTCGCCCAGCGCGGCGAGCTGGTCGGCCCGGGGTGCCGGCGGGCGGTGCCACGGGATGAGCAGCGCGGCCAGCACGACCAGCGCGAGGGTCAGCCCGGCCAGGGTCAGCAGCGCCCAGCCGCGCGGGGTCACCGCGTCACCACCCGTTGTTCCCCGTTCATCGCGCCGCTCCTCCCGCCGTGACCGCTCATCCTATGGCCCGCGAAAAGCCCGCTTCCGGGCGCGGTGTCGCGCTCAGGCGACGCGGCGGGTGGCACGACGGCGAGCTGCCTCCGGGCGCGCGGGCGCGGCCAGCACCTCCACGTCGAAGCCGGCCCGGGCGAACACCTCGATGGCCTCGACCTCGGCGGCGACCAACCCGGCCGCCGGGGACGTCTCGTCGAACAGGGCGGTCAGCGGGCAGCCGGAACAACCGTCGGCCCGCTTCGCGCACCCGTCGCAGTCGATGAGCATCACGCCTCCTGATCGGCTCGCGGCGCTCGGGCGACTCCTGCCGTCGCCGACCGAGCACCGTCGGTGACATCGACACTAACCACCGGGTACGACAGGAACCCCGCCCGACCGCCCGTTTCAGGGCTAGATCCACTCCAGATCAGCGATATCGGGGTATCCCACCCGGCCGGAACCCCCGACATCAAGGAACCCGTGTCGATCAAGCGGGGGGCATCGTTTGACCGACCGGCCACCCGGGCACTGGGCGACGGTGGCCGACCTCGATGCTTCGTCCGTCGTGGACTTCCGGTACTCCCCGCGCCGACACCGCCGCGCCATGGTCCTCGTTGTGCTGGGCGCTGTGGCTCTCCTGGCCGCCTACGCGGCGCTGTTCGACGAGCCCTGGTGGCAGGCACCGCTGCGGTCTGGCTTGATCGGCGTCGTCGTCGCGCTGGTCCTCAACTGGCAACTGCGCCGTCAGCCACGTCTGCCGCTGCGGTTGACCGACGAGGCGCTGCACCTGACCGGACCGAAGGGAACCGGGCTCAGCATCGACTGGGTCAACATGGCCGGCGCCCAGGTCCGAGGCCGCCTGGATCCGCGGCTGGTGGTCAGGCCACTCGACCCGGAGCAGACGCGGCCCCCCATGCGACCCGGGCAGTGGTCGACCCCCGGACGCGGCCCCTACGAGCTGGTCGTCCGGCTCACCTGGATGACGCCGGGCCCCGACGCACTGCGTCGTGAGCTGGCCCGGCGACTACCGACCACCTGACCGGCGACCGCCCGAGCGCCGGCCCAGCCGAGCGGCCGAACGCCGGAGCGCCGGAGCGGCCGTTGGGGCGAGGTCTCAGCCCTGCGCGTCGAGGTCACGCAGGGCGAAGCGGAGGTGCTGCCACTCCTCGTCGAAGATGACGTGAAGGCAGTGCAGGACGGACACCTGCTTGTCGGGCCACCAGGCGGCCGGCCGAGTCTCGGCGAGCAGGTCCGGCGTGACGGTCGCCAGAAAGTCGCGCACCATCGCCTGCCGCTCGGCCCGCAGTTCCAGGGTCTCGGCGAACGTCGGCGGCTCGACGGCGAAGATCGACATGTCGAAGCCCTCCGTCTCGTACTCGGCGTGTGGTTGCCCGAGCGGGTGGAAGGGCTGCGGCAGTCGCAGGATCGCCTTGCCCAACCAGGTGTCGGCGGCGAACGCGAGGTGGCGCAGTGTCTGCGCGAACGACCACTCGCCGTCGATCGCTACGTCGACCGCACCCTCGGGCATGGACACAGCCCGGTCGACAGCCGCCGCCCAGGCCCGTTCGAGTGCCGCCCACGCCACCCGGAGGTCGTCCGGATTCTTGGCCTGCCGGAGGTCGCGCCCGGGAAATCGCCTGTTGAGCTCGGCTTCGACCAGGGGCACGACATCGACGCCGTTGATCAGGAGCGTGCCCTCGGCCAGCCACGGCGCGTCGATGTCCAGAGCATCCACGTCGACGCCGCGCATCACCGCACCGGCCAGCGTCGACCTGTTGAACCGGGCACCCCGCAGGTCCCGGTCGACGAAGACCTTGACGTCGTCCTGTGCCATGGCGACTCCCATCCCTCGGCGGTCGCGGCGATGTTAGCGCCGGGGTGGGACAGGTTCAGACACAGTGCGACGTGTGGCACGCCGGCCGGGCTCGCCCCACCAGCGCCGGGAGCCGGCCCATCGAGGTGTCGGCCCGCTGCGGTCAGGAGCGGGCGAGCCGCCGTAGCAGCGAGTCCGCGCCCAGCGGGTAGGCGCCGTGCCGGCGTACCCCGTCGGCGACCTCGCGGTCCGACGAGACCACTACCACCGGCCGGCCCGCCGGCTCGGCGCGGACCAGACGCCGGATCAGCTCGTCGGCGGTCTCACCCTTGCGGGAGAACAGCACCCGTACGCCGCGCGGCGCGGGCGGCAGCCCGTGCATCCGCTCAGCGCCGTCGAAGACCACTGTGACCTCGTCGCCGGTCTGCGCGGCGATCCCGCCCAGCCCGGTGATCAGGCGTTTGCGCTGCTGCTCCAGGGACATCTCGCCGAAGCCACGCTTGGTGACGTTGTAGCCGTCCACCACGAGGTGCGCTCGGGGCAGGGCGAGCAACTGGTCGAGCCGGGCCGGGTCGTCGGTGTCGCGGGCGCGGGCGGCGGGGCCGGCCGGGGCGGTGCCCGGCTGCTCGGCGAACGCGTCGGCGACGAAGTCGGCGGGGAGTTTGTCCACCGGGTCGAGCGCCAACTCCCGGCGCAGCCCGACGGCGGCCTGGCCGATGGTCTCCAGGAGCAGCCAGAGCCGGGCGTCGTCGACCGACCGCGCCTCCTTGGCGCTGGCCCGGGCCACCCCGGCGGCGGCCTCGGCCTCGGCCAGCCGGGCCCGGGCGCGGCGGAGTTCGGCGTCCACGTCGGCGCTGGCGCGGGCGGCCCGGCCGCGCTCGGTGGCCAGCAGTTCGGTGGCCTTCCGCTCGCGGGCCTGGGTCTCCCGCAGGGTGCGGGCCACCTGTCGGGACTCCTCGCGGAGCTGACCCAGCTCCTCGCGGACGCGGGCCAACTCGTCGCGGAGCTTCTCGGCCTCGACCCGGGCCACCGCGCGGTCGTGCTCGGCCCGGGTGGCCCGCTGCTCGGCCTCGCGGACCAACTCGGCGACGACGGCGCTGTCCGCCTCGGCGCGCACTGCCGCACCGCTGGCGTCGATCAGCTCCCGCCAGCCACGGGGTCGGGCCAGGTAGGCCAGCGCGGCCACCTCGACCGGGTCGGCGGCGGCCGGCGCGGTGCCCTCGACCACTGCGGCACCGAGGTCACCGGCGTCGGCCAGGACCCGCGCGGTGACCCGTTGCCGGAACAGCGGGTCGGCGGTGAGCTGGGCGGCGATGACCGGCGCGCCGAGCCGGGCGCGTCTGTTGGGGGCGAACTTGGCCACCCGGCGCAACGGCACCGGGACCTCGTCGGTGGGGAGGGTGGGCAGCACTGCGGCGGTCAGCGTCACGATCCGCTGCCGGACCGGCTCGGGCAGGCTCGGTTCCGGCTCGGCGGCGGGGCCGTCGCCCGCTGTCGGGTCCGATGCGCCTGATGTGTCGTTGACTACGTTGTCGTCCGGGTTGCCCAGAGCACCGTCGAGCGCGACCGGATCCTCCTGCGGGAGGTGGTCGTCGTACGGCTCGGTGAGGGGCATGTGGCAAGTCTCCCACCGCGACCGGGCCCACCGCCCGGTGAGTGAGCCGATCTCTCATCCTAGCCCCATGGTGACGGATGGGACGGCTGCGACGGGAGTGTCGGACCGGCGCGCTAGCGTGCCGCCGATGGCACAGGCGGAGTACGTCCAGGAGTCACTGGCCGGTCTCGACCCGGCGGTGGGCGGGGTGGACCCGGCGCTGCCGCTCTACGCGACGACGTTCGTGGTGGTCGACCTGGAGACCACCGGCGGCGCGCCGGACGGCGGCGGCATCACCGAGATCGGCGCGGTCAAGGTGCGCGGTGGCGAGCAGTTGGGGGTGCTGGCGACCCTGGTCAACCCGGGCCAGCCGATTCCGCCGTTCATCACGGTGCTGACCGGCATCACCCAGGCCATGCTGGTGCCGGCGCCACCGATCGAGCAGGTGCTGCCGAGCTTCCTGGAGTTCATCGACGACGCGGTGCTGGTGGCCCACAACGCCCCGTACGACGTGGGTTTCCTCAAGGCCGCCTGCGCCAAGCACGGCTACCGCTGGCCCAACCCCCGGGTCCTGGACACGGCGGCGCTGGCCCGCCGGGTGCTGACCCGCGACGAGGTGCCCAACCGCAAGCTGGGCACCCTGGCCGCCTACTTCCGCACCGCCACCCAGCCCACCCACCGGGCGTTGGACGACGCGAAGGCCACCGTCGACGTGCTGCACGGGCTGATCGGTCGGCTCGGCGGGCACCGGGTGGACACTGTCGGCGACGCCATCGAGTTCGCCCGCGCGGTCACCCCGACCCAGCGCCGCAAACGGCACCTGGCCGAGGGGCTGCCCAAGGTCTCGGGGGTCTACATCTTCCGGGCCGCCGACGACCGGCCGCTCTACGTGGGCACCTCGGTCGACATCGCCACCCGGGTGCGCAGCTACTTCACCGCCGGCGAGAAGCGTGCCCGGATCTCCGAGATGCTGGGCGCGGCCGAGCGGGTCGAGGCGGTGGAGTGCGCCCACTCGTTGGAGGCGGAGGTCCGTGAGCTGCGGTTGATCGCCGCGCACGCCCCGCCGTACAACCGCCGGTCCAAATACCCGGAACGCATGGTGTGGCTCAAGCTGACCGACGGTCCGTACCCTCGGCTGTCGATCGTCCGCGACCTCTCCCCCACCGACACCGCGTACCTCGGGCCGTTCACCTCCCGGCGGGCCGCCGAGCTGGCCGCCGCCGGTTTCCACGACGCGGTGCCGCTGCGCCAGTGCACGCACCGGCTCTCGCTGCGCACCGTCACGCCGGCCTGCGCGCTGGCCGAGCTGGGTCGCTGCCCGGCACCCTGCGAACACAAGATCACCCCCGAGGAGTACGACGACAGCGCCGCCGCGCCCTTCCGTACCGCGACGTCCAGCGACCCTCAGCCGGTGGTGGACGCGCTGCTCGCGCGGATCGACGTGCTCTCGCGCGACCAGCGCTACGAGGAGGCCGCAGTGGTGCGGTCCCGGCTGGCCGCCGTGCTGCGGGCCACAGTGCGGATGCAGCGGCTGGCCGCGCTGACCGGGATCGTCGAGTTGGCCGCGGCCCGGCCGGCCGCCCGGGGCGGCTGGGAGTTGGCACTGGTCCGGCACGGCCGACTGGCCGGCGCGGGGGTGTCCCCGCCGGGCGTGCACCCGCGTCCCACGTTGACCACGATCCGGGCCACCGCCGAGACGGTGTCGGGCGGGCACGGTCCGGTGCCGGCCGCCACCGCCGAGGAGTCGGAGCGGATCCTGTCCTGGTTGGAGCGACCGGAGACCCGACTCGTCGAGATGTCCTCCGGTTGGTCCTCTCCGGCGAGTGGCGCGGGCCGGTTCCGTGACCTGCTGGCGAAGGCCGAGAGCGGCGCGTCCCACCAACTCTCGACCGAACGCTCATGACCAACTGACCGATCGGACTACGTCGACTCGCTTAGGCTGTTAGAGAAGTGCAGTCCTGCCCGATTCGTGGGCCTGCTCCCTCGCCGGGTTCCGGCGATGAGGAGCCGGGGTGAGGAGGTGTCCCTCGTGGACGTCGACGCCGGACACGGCGCCGCCCTGGGGGGCGCCCTGCCGACACAGCCGGGTGAGCTGCCGCTCGCCCGCCGGCTGCGGTCGCTGCTCAGCTGGCCGACCACCGACTCGGACCCGGTCACCCAACTGGTCCGCACCCACCGGGGCATCCATGCCGGCACCGACCCCGCGGTGCTGCGCCGTGCCTACACCATCGCGGAGAACATGCACCGCGGGCAGTTCCGCAAGAGCGGGGAACCGTACATCACCCATCCCCTCGCGGTGGCGCAGATCTGCGCCGAGCTGGGGATGGACACCACCACCCTGGTCGCGGCGCTGCTGCACGACACCGTGGAGGACACCCGCTACACACTCCAGGCGCTCTCGGAGGACTTCGGCGGCGAGGTGGCCCACCTGGTCGACGGGGTGACCAAGTTCGACAAGGCGTTCTACGGCAAGGCCGCCGAGGCGGAGACGGTCCGCAAGATGATCGTCGCGGCCGCCAAGGACGTCCGGGTGCTGATCATCAAGCTGGCCGACCGGCTGCACAACATGCGGACGCTCGGGGTGCGCTCCGCGTCGTCGCGGGAACGGATCGCCCGCAAGACCCAGGAGGTGCTGGTCCCGCTCTGTGACCGGCTGGGCATCCAGACCCTCAAACGCGAGCTGGACGACGTGGTGCTGCTGCACCTCGAGCCCGACGAGCACGCCCGGCTGGCCCGGCACGTGCACGATCGGCCGGGTTGGGATTCCTACCTCGACTCGGTGGTCACCCGGGCCCGGGTGGCGCTGCGCCGCAGCCGGGTCGACGCCGAGGTGAGCCCCCGTCCCCGGCACCTCTACTCGATCTGGAAGGACACCATCGCCGGCGGCCACACCGCCCCGTACGACCTTCCCCGCATCGTGGTGGTGGTCGACGGCCCGGCCACCGACTGTTACGCCGCGCTGGGCGCGATCCACGGCACCTGGCGACCGGTGCCGGGCCGTTTCAAGGACTTCATCGCCTCACCGAAGAACAACCTCTACCGTTCGCTGCACACCAGTGTCTGCGGCCCCCAGGACCGCACCGTGGAGGTGCTGATCCGCACCGAGGAGATGCACCGCTCGGCCGAGTACGGCATCGCCGCCGACTTCCGTTTCCCCCACTCCGGCAGCAGCACCACCGCGGCCCGTGCCGAACAGTTGGACTGGCTGCGCCGGGTGCTCGACTGGGAGCCGGACGCCGCCGACCCGGCACAGTTCTACGAGTCGCTGCGCTGCGACCTGGCCGAGGGGCAGATCCAGGTCTTCGCCGACGGACGGCAGGTAGTGCTGCCGGCCGGTGCCACGCCTGTCGACCTCGCGTACGAGCTGGGCAACGACCGGGGCGACCACTGCCTCGCCGCACGCATCAACGGTCGGCTGGCCCCGCTCAGTTCGGAACTCGACGAGGGCGACGTGGTGGAGATCTTCACCGAGAACGACGGCGACAACGGCTTCGAGGCCGGTGTGGCGCCGCGCGGCCCCCGGCGGGAGTGGCTGACCTTCGTCAAGTCGCCGAACGCGCAGATGCAGATCAACAGGTGGTTCGCCGAGCACACCGAGCCGGGCATCACGATCAGCGACAAGGTGCGCCTCGGTCGGGCCACCATCGGGCTCGCCCTGCGCCAGCACAACCGTGGCCTCGCCAGTGACCTGCCACTGCTGCGCCTCTCCGAGGAGTTGGGCTACCCCGACCTGGAAACCCTGTTGGTAGCGGTCTTCGACCGGGTGATCGAACCGGACACCGTGGTCCGCCAGCTCATCGACCTGGTCGACCATCGACAGTGACCCGGCGGGCCCCAGCGCGACCGAAGGACATTCGTGACCACTAGCCTGGAGTCATGATCCCCCGCTCCCGCGCCACCGGTCGGGCCCTCTTCTACCAGGCTTTCTACCGGCTGCCGCTGCCGGTGCGTCGGCAGCTGGTCCGGCTGGCCGTGCCCAAGTACATCGTCGGCGCGGTGACCCTGGTCCGGGACACGGAGGCGACGGGTGCGGGTCGGTTGCTCATGCTGCGCCAGCCGCCCGGCAAGGGTTGGTCACTCCCCGCCGGCCTGCTCAACAGGGGTGAGGCCCCGGTGGTGGGCGCGGCCCGTGAGCTGTTCGAGGAGTCCGGCGTCCGGCTCCCACCGTCCCGGCTGCGCCCGGCGGTGCCGAACGCGATAGTGCACGCCAAGGGCTGGGTGGACATGGTCTTCGAGGCCGAGGTGCCGGCGTCCAGCACCGAGCTGACAGTCGACGGCGGGGAGGTGTTCGAGGCCGCCTGGCACCCCCTGGACGACCTGCCCAAGCTGACCTGGCCGACGGCCCGGCTGCTCGCCTACTACGACATCGGGCCGTTGGCCGGGCAGTTCCCGCCTCCGGTGCCCGACGACACCCCGTGACCGGCGCGGCCGGTGTGCCGGCGGAGCTGTGCGCGGTGGTGCTGGCCGCCGGCGAGGGCACGCGGCTGCGCCCGCTCACCGAACGGCTGCCCAAGGCGCTCTGCCCGGTGGGCAACGTGCCCCTGCTGGATCGGGCGTTGGCGCGGCTGGCCGGCCTGGGCCTGACCGGACCCGACCGGGTCGCGGTGAACGCCTGCTACCTCGGCGACCAGGTGGTGGCGCACGTCGGCGACCGCGCACACCTGTCGGTGGAGCCGGGCGACCCGCTGGGCACCGCGGGCGGGGTGGCCAACCTGCGGAACTGGATCGACGGGCGGCCGGTGCTGGTCGGCAACGCCGACGCGTACCTCGCCGACCCGGCTGCTCCCCCGGGCCCGGACGTCGCCGCCCTGTTGGACGGCTGGGACGGGCGCACCGTACGCCTGCTCGGCCAGCCCGCTGCGGACCCGGCGGCGCCGGGCACCTTCGCCGGGCACTGCTTCACCGGCTTCTCGCTGCTGCCCTGGCGGCTGGTCCGGGATCTGCCGGTCGTCTTCTCGGACCTGGTTCGCGCCGTGTGGCGTCCGGCCGAGGCGGCGGGTGCGCTGGCGGTGGTGCCCTACCCGGGCACCTTCTTCGACACCGGCACCCCGGCCGACTACCTGGCGGCCAACCTGCACGCCGCGGCCGGCGGCGTTCTCGTCGAGGAGTCCGCGACGGTGACCGGCCACTGCGTGGAGTCGGTCGTCGGCGCGGGCGCGCGGGTGGACGGTGACGTGTCCCGCACCGTGGTGTGGCCGGGCGCGACCGTACGGGCCGGCGAGCGGCTGCGAAACGTGATCCGGGCCGGCAGCGACCTGACAGTGCCCTGCCCCGCCCAGGGCTGAGCCCCGACGGCTCCCGCCTCCGGTCTCGGACCGGAACATCTAGCATGGGCGACGACGCCGACGAACGGAGAAATGCCCCGTGATCACCGCGATCGTGCTGATCGACTGCGCCACCGATGCGATTCCCGAGGTGGCGGAGAACCTGGCCAACCTTCCCGGTGTCAGCGAGGTCTACTCGGTGGCCGGGCACGTCGACCTCATCGCCATCGTCCGGGTCCGCGAGTTCGACCAGATCGCCCAGGTCATCGCGGGCAGCATCTCCAAGGTCCCGGGCGTGCTGAACACCGAGTCGCACATCGCCTTCCGCGCGTACTCCCAGCTCGACCTGGAGGAGGCGTTCGCGATCGGTCTGGCCAGCGCCGACTGACCCGCTCGCCGTTTCGGGGCCGGTGCCGGCCGCACGGCGGCGCGTGAGCGCGCACAGGGCGGCCGGCCCACCGCGAAGGGTGGACCGGCCGTCTGCTGTGGCTACGTCAGCTCTCGCTGGGAGCCGGTACCTCGGTGCTGCCGCCGCCCGGAGCCGGCGACTCGGTGCCGGTGCCACCCGGAGCCGGCGACTCGGTGACAGTGCCGCCCGGAGCCGGCGACTCAGTGCCGGTGCCGCCCGGGCTGGGCGTACCGCTGGCGCTGGTCTGCGGAACCGGGATGCCCAGCTTGTTGGCGAGCGCCACCAACTCGTCGTAGTGCGTCTGCAGCGTCGGAAGCGCCGTCTGCGCCAACTGGACCACCGACTGCTCGGAGCCCTGCGAGATCTCCGTCTGGGTGGCCTGGATGGCCTGGACGTGACCGGCCAGCTCACTGGTCACCCAGAGCCGGTCGAACTCCGCGCCGCTGGCGTTGTTCAGCTTGTCGATGACCGCCTGCTGATCGGCACTGGGCTCGTTCGGCAGTTCCACCCCGAGCTGCGACGCGGTCTGCTGCACCGTCTGGTCCAGCTGGGTGTGGTCGGTCTTCAGCATCGCGCCCAGGTCCTTGACCCCCTGGTCCTGACCCTTCTGCTGAGCCAGGTCACCAGCGGTGATCTCGAACAGGTTGACCTGGTGTACCGCCTGCAGGTACTGGGTGTCCTGCGTTGACGGCTGTGCCGCGGCCTGCGCGGCCGCAGCCGGCGCGACACCGACAAGTACCAGCGCGGCCAACAGGCCGAGGCGTTTGATACCCAACATGCTTCCCCCCCTTGAGACGTTGGACCGCACGGATACCCGGCTCACCGGGGTTATTCCTGCGATCGCCCGTCGCGCGGGGTCGACCTGTCCCGTCAGGGGCGTCCGACTCCTGGTCGGATGGGTCGGGGGGTGTGAATACGACGGAGCGCCCGCCGGAATCCGGCGGGCGCCCCGTAACGGTGCGATTGGGTGGTCAGCGGCGGCTCTCGCCGCTGCCGATCTCCTCGCGCTCCGGTCGGGCCTCGACCGGCGGGTGCCCCGGCGAGACCGGTGCCTCGACCGGCTTCTCGATCGGGTAGAAGAAGCCCCGGATGGCCGGGCCGAGGGCCCCCAGCCGGTTCATCTTCTTGGGCACGACCCAGCCGACGTAGTCGAGCTGGCCGTGACCGTCCGCGTGCCCGTTGGACGCGCTGAGCGGCTGGTGCACCTCGACGAACCGGCCGTCCGGCAGGCGCCGGATGATGCCGGTCTCCACGCCGTGCGCGAGCACCTCCCGGTCGTGCTGCTGCAGACCCAGGCAGAGCCGGTAGGTGACGTAGTACGCCAGCGGCGGAACCACCAGCAGGCCGATGCGGCCCGCCCAGGTCATCGCGTTCAGGCTGATCTGGAACTTGTCCGCGATCACGTCGTTGGCGCCGGAGAGCGTCAGCACGACGTAGAACGAGACGGCCATGGCGCCGACGGCGGTCCGGGCCGGAGCGTCCCGGGGACGCTCGAGCAGGTTGTGGCTCTTGCGGTCCTTGAGGTGCCGGGCTTCCAGGAACGGGTACATCGTCGACAGGCCCACCAGGATGCCGGGCAGCACGACCGTCGGCCAGAACAGCGGCGGGATGACGTACCCGTCGCCGAGCGGGATGTTGATTTCCCAGGCCGGCATGAGTCGGGTCGACCCGTCGAGGAACATGACGTACCAGTCGGGCTGGCTGGCGGCCGAGACCACCCACGCCTCGTACGGGCCGAACAGCCAGATCGGGTTGATCTGGAACAGACCGCCCATCAGCGCGATGACGCCGAAGACGACCATGAAGAAGCCGCCCTGCTTCAGCGCGTACCGCGGGAACATCCGCTCGCCGACCACATTGTTGTTGGTCCGGCCGGGGCCGGGCCACTGCGTGTGCTTCTGCTTGAAGACCAGACCCAGGTGGACGCTGATCAGCGCGACCAGCAGACCCGGGATGAGCAGCACGTGGGCGATGAAGAACCGGCTGATGATGATCGTGCCCGGGAACTCGCCGCCGAAGACCGACGAGGTGACCCAGGAGCCGATCACCGGGATGGACAGCATGATCGCCGAGGCGATCCGCAGGCCGGTGCCGGACAGGCCGTCGTCCGGCAGCGAGTAGCCGGTGAAGCCGGCCAGGAAGCCGACCCAGAACAGCAGCGAACCGATGATCCAGTTGGTCTCGCGCGGCTTGCGGAAGGCGCCGGTGAAGAACACCCGCAGCATGTGCACGACGATCGCGGCCATGAACAGCAGCGCCGCCCAGTGGTGCATCTGCCGCATCACCAGACCGCCGCGGACGTCGAACGAGATGTCCAGGCTGGAGGCGTACGCGGCGGACATCGGGGTGCCCTGCAACGGCGCGTAGCTGCCGTCGTAGACCACCTCGGTCATCGCCGGCTCGAAGAAGAAGGTGAGGAACACACCGGTCAGCAGCAGCACGACGAACGAGAACAGCGCGATCTCGCCGAGCAGGAAGGACCAGTGGTCCGGGAAGACCTTGTTCAGCAGCTTGCGCAGCGGGGTGGCCACCGCGAAGCGGTCGTCCACTCCCACCGCGGCCTTGCCCGGCGTCGCCGCAAGGTCAAACTTTCGACGCTTCATGGCCGCTCCCAGAAATCAGGCCCGACGGTCTCGGTGTAGTCGGACTTCGCCACGAAGAAGCCCTCGGCGTCCACCTCGATCGGCAGCTGCGGCAGCCGCCGGCTGGCGGGGCCGAAGACTGGCCGGGCGTTGTCGGTGATCAGGAACTGGGACTGGTGGCACGGGCAGAGCAGCCGGTTGGTCTGCTGCTCGTACAGGCTGGCCGGGCATCCCGCGTGCGTGCAGATCTTGGAGAACGCCGCGTAGTTGCCCCACATGTAGTCGCCGTGGCCGATCTTCTCGTTGGCCCGGCGCGATTCCTGTGCGTCCGAGTCGCGGAGGTGGATCAGCAGCGTCGGCGAGTCGGCGTGCCTGTTGCTCACACCGTGGTCGACGCCGGGGAAGACGGTGATCTGCCCACCGGTGCTGATGTCCGCCGGACGGACCGGACGGCCGTCCTCGCGGACCAGGCGGATCCGCTCGCCGCCCTCGGCGGTGGCGAACCCGGTGGTGAACATCTGGTTGTTCTTGTGCGGCTGCGAGATCAGGCCGCCGACCAGCGGCGCCGCGGCGACCGCAGCGACCGGTGCGAGACCGGCCAGCAGCGAGATGCCGAGCAGGGGGCGACGCTTCACGCCCAGCTCGTCCGCCATGTAGAGCATGGTCTGGCCGGTGATGGTGCGGCCTTCGGAGTCCACCTGGCCCTCGTGCCGGTCCTGGATCGAGACCTCCTTGGGCAGCAACTTCTTGCCCCAGGTCAGGATGCCGAAGCCGACGGCGAGCAGCGCCACGCCGAGGGTCAAGCCGAGCAGCGGGGTGTAGAACTTGTCGCCGCCCCGGCCCGCCTCGTACTTCCACGGCCACCAGATGTAGATGGCCAGGAAGGCGGTCGCGGCCAGGCCGGTGATCAGGAAGAAGCCGGCGACCACCCGGGTCAGCCGACGCTCCGCCTTGGTGCCCGGCAGCACCTGCGGCTCGTAGTGGACGATCTCGATGTCGTCCCGGCGCGCGCCCTCACGAACGATGTCGAAACGGGTCAGCTTGGGGTCGTTCACGTCGAGCGGCTCCGGGCCCTGTGGGGCCTGGTGCTCGGTGTGGGTGCTCATGCCGTCACCTCGCTACGGGTGGCGCCGAGCGGCACCACAGCACTGAATCGGATGGCCTGCTCGATCACGACTTACCCGCAATCCACAGGCTAGCGAAGACGAGCGCCACGATGCCAACCAGGAAGATCGCCAGGCCCTCGGTGGACGGGCCGTACCGTCCGAGGTTGAACCCACCCGGGTCCTGGTCGTGCTTCAGCGTCTCCTGGATGTAGGCGATGATGTCGGCCTTCTGCTCCGGCCGGAGCTGGTTGTCGCCGAACACCGGCATGTTCTGCGGGCCGCTCAACATCGCCGCGTAGATCTGGCGGTCGGTGGCGGGGTGCAGGCTCGGGGCGAACTTGCCCGACGAGAGCGCACCACCGCCGCCACCGAAGGCGTGGCACTGCGAGCAGTTGATCCGGAACAGCTCACCGCCGGAGGCGATGTTGCCGTCCTCGCGGAGGTCGTCGCCCTCGGGCACGACCGGGCCGCCGCCAAGCTCCTGGATGTACTGGGCCAGCTGACGGGTCTGCTCGTCGGTGAAGACCGGGGGCTTGCGGTGCGCCTGGGCCTCCTGGCGGGCCAGCGGCATCCGCCCGGAGCTGACCTGGAACTCGACCGATGCCGCGCCGACGCCGATCAGGCTCGGTCCGCGGCCCTCGACGCCCTGGGCGTTGCGGCCGTGGCAGGTCACGCAGCTCACGTCGAACAGCGCCTTGCCCTCGGCGGCGGCGCCGGTCAGCTGCGGGTTGTCCTGCGCCTGGGCGCCCGGGGCGAAGACGGTGTACGCGCCACCGGCGAGCATCAGCGCGGCGATCAGCCGGACCGCGGCGCCCAGCCGGCGGCGGCCCCTGCTGCGCGCGGCGGGCCGCTCACGCAACCGCGCGAGCAGACCGCGTCGGCGGTCGTTGTCAGAAGTCATGAGCGGTGTCCTTAACCGGTTGGACCTGTCTCAGGGGACGGAGCAGCAGCGCGGAATGTGACGCGCAAGATCACTGGAGCCAGTAGATCATGGCGTACAGCCCGATCCACACGACGTCGACGAAGTGCCAGTAGTACGACACGACGATCGCCGACGTCGCCTGCGCCGGAGTGAACCGGCCCATGGTCGTACGGACCATGAAGATGATGAAGGCGATCAGACCACCGGTCACGTGCAGGCCGTGGAAGCCGGTGGTCAGGTAGAACACCGACCCGTACCCGTCTCCGTTGATCTTGATGCCGTCGGCGACCAGGTGCCGGTACTCGTTCAGCTGGCCGAGGACGAAGATCAGGCCCATCACGAAGGTGACGGTGAACCAGCGCCGCAGCGCGTGCACGTCACCCTTCTCCGCCGCGAAGACGCCGAGCTGGCACGTCACCGAGGACAGCACCAGGATCACCGTGAAGGTGGTCGCGTACGGAATGTTCAGCGCCTCGGTGTGCTTCTCCCATTGCTCCGGCGCAGCCGCGCGGATGGAGAAGTACATCGCGAACAGCGCCGCGAAGAACATGAGTTCGCTGGAGAGCCACACGATCGTCCCGACGCTGACCATGTTTGGTCGGGTCAGAGAGTGGATCCGGCTCTTGTCAATGGCTGGGGCCGCAGTCACGCCGTCATTATTGCCCCTGACCGGGGCCGCCGATCAGCGGGGTGGCAAACCTGCGCCTTCCGTGGCCCGAGCGTCAGGGTCCGGTTCGCCTGGCCTAGCCTGAAAAGCGTGCTGCACGTCGATCCGATCTTCGCCGCCACCTCGGCCCCGCCGCCGTTCACCGTCGGCGCGGTGCTGACCGAGACCCGGCTGGACAGCTGGCTGGCCCTCGGCCTGGTGCTCGCCGCCGGCCTGTACCTCTACGGGGTGTACCGGCTGCGCCTGCGGGGCGACCGCTGGCCGGTCGCCCGTACCGTGTTCTTCCTCGGCCCCGGCCTGGGCGGCATCGCGCTCGTCACGGTCAGCGGGCTGCACGCGTACGACACCGCGCTGCTGTCCGTGCACATGATCCAGCACATGGTGCTCTCCATGGTGGCGCCGATCTTCCTGGCGCTGGGCGCGCCGATGACCCTGGCCCTGCGGACCCTGCCGGTCGGGCCGCGCAAGCGCCTGCTCGCGATCGTGCACAGCCGCGTCGCCCGGGTCTACAGCTTCCCGTTGGTGGCGTTCGCCATCTTCGTGGTCAACCCGTTCGTGCTGTACTTCAGTGATCTGTACCGCTACACCCTCGAACACGCCTGGGCGCACGAGCTGGTGCACGCGCACTTCATCATGACCGGCTGCGTGTTCTTCTGGCCGCTGCTCGGCCTGGACCCGCTGCCAGGCCGCTGGCCGTACCCGGCGCGTGCGCTGCTGATGCTGCTCTCCGTGCCGTTCCACACAGTGCTCGGCCTCACCATCATGCAGAGCAGCACGCTCTTCGGCGGCGACTGGTACCCGTCGCTCAACCTCGGTTGGGTCGACCCGTGGCAGGACCAGGTGGTTGCCGGCGGCATTCTCTGGGCCGGTGGCGAGTTCGTCAGTGTGACCATGCTCGCGGTGCTGGTGGTGCAGTGGGTCAAGCAGTCCGAGCGGGAGGCCCGCCGGGTCGACCGCGAGCTGGACCGCCAGGAGGCCCGCGAACGCGCCGCCGACGCCGCGCCCGCCTGAGCTGCCCGGACGGTACGCCCCGACGCGCGACGCCGGGCGGGATGTCGGCTACGTCACGCCGACCGGTACGATCTGCGGGCAGCTACGAGGTGGGAGTTCCGGCATGACCGATCGTCTTTGCACCGTGTTGCTCTACAGCGACGACCCGCAGGTCCGTGATCGGATGCGGATGGCTGTCGGCACCCGTCCCGCGCCCGGTCTGCAGATCGAGTTCGTCGAGGCGTCGACCTACGCGGAGACGATCCGGCTGGTCGACGACTACGAGATCGACCTGCTGCTGCTCGACGGTGAGGCGAGCCCTGGCGGTGGCATCGGCATCGCGCGTCAGGTCAAGGACGACCGGGACGACGCTCCCCCGACCTGCCTGGTGATCGCCCGCGCCGCCGACCGATGGCTCGCCGCGTACGCCGAGGTCGACGCGACGCTGGTGCACCCGCTCGACCCGGTGACCACCGGCGGCACGGTGGCCGAGCTGCTGCGGACGCACGCACCCGCCTGACGTCCCACGCTCCTCCGGCACCCCCACGGCGCCGGATCTCCTCGGCGCCGGTTCCAGCCCACCCGCACTTCGCATGCTCGGGAGGCCCGCCATGGGCGATCGGACCTGGCCGCACCTGCTCAACGCGCTGCTGCGCGGTGACGAACTCTCCACCGCCGACACCGCCTGGGCGATGGACGAGATCATGACCGGCTCGGCGAGCGCGGCGCAGATCGCCGCCTTCGCCGTGGCGCTGCGGGCCAAGGGTGAGACCCCAGCGGAGCTGGCCGGCCTGGTGGAGGCGATGCTCGGTCGCGCGGTCCCGGTGGCGCTCCCCGAGGAGCTGCGCCGTACCGCGCTCGACGTGGTCGGCACCGGCGGTGACCTCGCCCACACGGTGAACATCTCCACGATGACGGCGCTGGTGGTAGCCGGCACGGGCGTCCGTGTGGTGAAGCACGGCAACCGGGCCGCCTCCTCCCTGTGCGGCACCGCCGACCTGCTGGAGTTCCTCGGCATCCCGCTGGATCTCGGCCCGGAGCAGGTTGCCCGCTGTGTCGAGGAGGCCGGCATCGGGTTCTGCTTCGCGGCCCGCTTCCACCCCGGGATGCGGCACGCCGGCCCGGTCCGCCGCGAGGTGGGCGTGCCCACCTTCTTCAACTTCCTCGGCCCGCTGACCAACCCGGCCCGCCCTCGGGCCGGCGCGGTCGGCTGCTTCGACCTGCGGATGGCCCCGGTGATGGCCAGCGTGTTCGCGGCCCGTGGCGACTCGGCGATCGTGATGCGCGGCGAGGACGGGCTGGACGAGTTCACCACTGCCGCGCCGACCAGGATCTGGGCGGCCCAGGGCGGCACCGTACGCGAGGCCGTGCTGGACGCGACCGACCTGGGGGTACCCCGGTCCACCCTCGCCGACCTGCGCGGCGGTGAC
This sequence comes from Micromonospora sp. NBC_00330, assembly GCF_036136635.1. Taxonomy (NCBI): domain Bacteria; kingdom Bacillati; phylum Actinomycetota; class Actinomycetes; order Micromonosporales; family Micromonosporaceae; genus Micromonospora; species Micromonospora sp. NBC_00330. The sequence goes on along the minus strand of NZ_CP108012.1, from coordinate 408,153 downwards.
GCCGCGTACAACGCGGGCGTGGCCCGTCGCCTGCTGGCCGGCGAGACGGGCCCGGTCCGGGACGCGGTGCTGGTCAACGCGGCGGCGGCGCTGGCCACCCAGGGCCCGCTGGACGGCGACCTGACCGAGGCGCTCCGCGCCGGCCTGGCCCGTGCGGCCGAGTCGATCGACTCCGGCGCGGCCGCCGCGACCCTGGACCGCTGGATCGAGACCGCCACCGCCGCCTGACCTCACCGCCGCCCGACCTCACCACCACCCGGCCCGCCGGCCAGCGTCCGCGGGCGGCGGCGTCTCGGGCGGTGATCGACTCGGGTTTTGTGAATCCGTGGTGTCCGGGCAGCTCGAATGCCCCGACTTCACTGACGTCGAGTGGATCACGCGCGGATGCCGACCAGCGGGCGACCGTGCGCGGAGATTTGTCGGACCCGTCTGGGAAACTACAGCTGAGTAGTTCTCTGCTGCCGTCGGTGCGTCACTGTCGCATCCGGGGGCGGTCCGCCTGGTATCCGAGAGGAGACGCCCGTGTCGCATCGCGAGCTCTACTGCGACGTCTGCGAGGGCGTGGCGCTGTTCGAGGCGCCGCCCTGCGTCGACAGCCACGGCACCGACTGTCCTGAGCTGGTCTGCACCGACTGCGGCGCAGCCGTGATGGTCGGCACGTTCGCCTTCCCGGTCACCCGGCTGGCCGCCCGCCGACGCGAGCCCGCCCGCCGCGCCGCCTAACCCCTGGCCGCCGGACCACCCGAGGCGGGGTGGCGCATGACCGAAGGCCCGCTCCCCCACTCGGGGAACGGGCCTTCGTCGTGCCGGGTCGGTCGCGACGGCGACCGGGTGGGTCAGTGCTCGGCGGTACGCCGGGTGCCGCTGTAGTACTCGAACAGGAGCCCACAGGCGGAGAAGACGACGGCCAGCAGGCCGGCACCGATCAGCCAGTACTGCCAGAACACCATGCCGAGCGCGGCGATCGCGGCGGCCAGCGCCAGACCGAACGGCCAGTAGCTGCCCGGGCTGAAGAAGCCGACCTCACCGGCGCCGTCGGCGATCTCGGCGTCCGGGCGGTCCTCCGGGCGCAGGTCGATGCGGCGGGACACGAACCAGAAGAAGCCACCGCACATCGAGCAGAGCAGGAACGACAACAGCAGGGCGACGGTGCCGACCCACTCGACGCCGCCCGACTCCCCGTGCGTCCAGGCGCCGTAGAGGATGGTGGCACCGAAGAGGAACCCGGCGATGATCAGGAAGATACGCCACTCGGTCTTCATGCGGCTGCCTCAGCTTCCCGTGCGGGCCGGAACGTCGTCCGGGTTGAAGTTGTCCTGCGTCCGCCGCGTGTCGAACGGCTGCGTGGTCGACGCGTACGGCTGCTCACCGATCGCGGACAGCGCATCCTGGGTGGACTTGCCGCTCTGCTTGGCCGCGAGGAACTGGTCGTACTTCTCCGGCGAGACCACCCGCAGCTCGAAGTTCATGAACGCGTGGTAGCTGCCGCACAGTTCGGCGCAGCGCCCGACGTAGGCACCCTCGGCGTCCAGGCTCGAAACCTCGAACACGTTGCGGATCTTGCCCGGCATGACGTCGCGCTTGAAGAGCAGCTCCGGCACCCAGAACGAGTGGATGACGTCGCGGCTGGTCTCCTCGAACCGGATGGACCGGTTGGTCGGCAGCACCAGCACCGGGATGACCTCACTGGTGCCGAGCGTCGACGCGGTGGTGCGGGCTTCCGTGCCCTGGCCGTCCCGGTAGTTGAACTGCCAGTTCCACTTGAACGCGACGACCTCGACAGTGACGTCCGGGTTCTTCGACAACTTGTCGACGTCGGTCTGCACGATCGCCGTGTAGTAGAAGAGCACGGAGACGATCAGGATCGGCGCGATGGTGTAGAGGAACTCCATCGGCATGTTGTAGCGGGTCTGCACCGGCAGCGCGTTGCCACGCTTGCGGTAGCGCACGACGCACCAGAAGATCAGGCCCCACACGAAGACGCCGACCGCGAGCGCGGCGATGCAGGAGGCGATCCACAGGTCGTACATCCGCTTGGACTCCGGCGAGATGCCGCCCTGCGGCCAGCCGAAGCCGTGGAACGTCTGACCCACGTCACAGCCCGTGAGCAGAACCAGCAACGCCACGCCACCGAGACCGAGCCCGGCCAGGCGACCAGCACCACGCCCCCGGCGTCCACCAACCCCTGGGGAAGCGCTGTGCCGTACGGCCGACGGCCGTACCTCCGAACTCCTTGCGACCACCTGGTCCTGCCTCCCTAGCGCGCCGCGGTGCGTCGTTCCTCAGCACCCGCGGCAAAGGCGTCACCGACGGTCGCAGATTACTCGACCATGACGGACTCGGCCGTGGTGGGGTCACTGTCCGACCCCCATCGGGGGGATCCTAGGCATACCGCCGCGATAGCGTCTTGGTCTGTGAGCGCATCCCCGGTCTACCTGGACGCGGCGACCGCCGCGCCGATGCATCCGGTCGCGCGGCAGGCTCTGCTGGCCGCGCTCGACGACGGCTGGGCCGACCCGGGCAAGCTGTACACGCAGGCCCGCAGGGCCCGGCAACTGCTCGACGCGGCCCGCGAGGCCACCGCGCTGACGCTCGGTGTCCGCGCCGACGAGGTCTCCTTCACCCCCAGTGGTACGGCCGCGGCCCACGGCGCGGTGCTCGGCGGTCTGGCGGGGCGGCGCCGGGTCGGGTCGACGCTGGTGCACTCGGCGATCGAGCACTCGGCGGTGCTGCACGCGGCGGAACGGCACGTCGGCGCGGGCGGGACGGCCGTCGCGGTGCCGGTCGACCGGTTGGGCCGGCTGGACCTGACCGCGTGGTCGAGTGCCGTTCGGGCCCCGGGGGTCGCGCTTGCCGCGTTGATCACCGCCAGTCACGAGGTGGGGACGGTGCAGCCGGTCGCCGAGGCGGCGGCGGCCTGCGCCGACGTGGGTGTGCCCCTGTACGTGGACGCGGCGCAGTCGGTGGGCCGGGTGCCCCTGCCGGCCGGCTGGTCGGTGCTCACGGCGAGCGCCCACAAGTGGGGTGGGCCACCCGGCGTGGGGGTGCTGGCGGTCCGGAAGGGCACTCGCTGGGAGTCACCCTGGCCGGCCGACGAGCGGGAGAGCGGACGTACCCCCGGGGTGGTGAACCTGCCCGCGGTCGTGGCGGCGGCGGCGAGCCTGCGGGCGGCGGCGGCCGACGCGGCGGCCGAGGCGACACGGTTGGCCGACCTGGTGGACCGGGTCCGGGAGCGGGTAGCGGCGGAGGTGCCCGACGTGGAGGTGGTCGGCGACCCGGTGCTCCGGCTCCCCCACCTGGTCACCTTCTCCTGCCTGTACGTCGACGGAGAGGCGTTGCTGCACGCCCTGGACCGGCGGGGCTTCGCCGTGTCGTCCGGCTCGTCCTGCACCTCGTCCACGTTGCGTCCGTCGCACGTGCTGGAGGCGATGGGGGTGCTCTCGCACGGCAACGTGCGGGTCAGCCTGCACCGCGAGACGACCGAGGCGGACGTGGAGCGGTTCCTGACCGAGCTGCCGGGGATCGTCGCCGGGCTGCGTGCCGAAGCCGGGGTGGTGGGGCTGTGACGATGCCGGACGAGGTGATCGACTGCCGGGGGCAACGCTGCCCGCTGCCGGTGATCGCGGCGGCGCGACGGATGCCCGAGGTGCCGGTCGGCACCGTGGTCCGGGTGCTGGCCGACGACCCGGCGGCGGCGGTCGACATCCCCGCCTGGTGTCGGATGCGCGGCCAGGAGTTCCTAGGGTCCGTCAACGGCCCGGACGGCCCCGCCCACGACATCCGCCGCACCCACTAACCCCGATCACCCCGGCGATCTTGCAGCTTCTGCGTGGACAAAAGGGTGCAGAAGCCGCGATGCGGCGACAGAAAGTGCAAGATCGCCGGCGTGGGGACGGGGCTACGCCGGGAGGAGGTGCGGGCGGACCTCTTCCGCTGCGGTGTCGCCGTAGGACTCGGCGAGCCGCTTGACGAACAGGTCGCGGCGGACGTCGTACTCCTGGGTGCCGACGGTCTCCAGGACCAGCGTGGCCAGCAGCGAGCCGACCTGGGCGGCGCGTTCCAGGCCGAGACCCCAGGAGAGCGCGGTGAAGAAGCCGGCCCGGAAGCCGTCGCCGACGCCGGTCGGGTCGACCGCGCGGATCTCCCGCGCGATCGGTACGTGGATCGGGTCGATGTCGCGCCCGGCGATCTCGACACCGTGCTTGCCCAGCGTGGTGACCCGCACCTTGACCAGGTCCAGCAGTTGGTCGTCGCTGAGCTGCGCCTTGCTCTGCAGCAGCGACTTCTCGTAGTCGTTTGTCATCAGGTACTCGGCGCCTTCGATCAGCGCCACCACGTCCTCGCCGGGCATCCGGGCGAGCTGCTGGGACGGGTCGGCGGCGAAGGCGTACCCGCGGGTGCGGCACTCGGCCGAGTGGCGCAGCATCGCCTCGGGGTCGTTCGCGCCGACCAGCACCAGGTCCAGACCGCCCAGCCGGTCGGCGACCGGGGCCAGCTCGATGTTGCGGGCTTCGCTCATCGCACCGGCGTAGAACGACGCGATCTGGCACATGTCGGTGTCGGTGGTGCAGACGAAGCGGGCGGTGTGCGCCACCTCGCTGATGTGCACCGAGTCGCAGTCCACGCCGTGGCGCTCCAGCCAGGAGCGGTAGTCGGCGAAGTCGGCGCCGACCGCGCCGAGCAGCACCGGGCGCAGGCCGAGCTGACCCATCCCGAAGGAGATGTTCGCCGCCACGCCGCCGCGGCGGAGCACCAGGTCGTCCACCAGGAAGGAGAGGGAAACCTTGTGCAGTTGATCGGCGATGAGCTGGTCGGCGAAGCGACCGGGGAAGCTCATCAGGTGATCGGTGGCGATCGAGCCGGTGACGGCGATCTTCATGTCAACCCTCGGGGTCGGGAGCAGGGCGCGGTCAGCCTACCGGGACGGCAACGCGATGGTCACCGCTCGGTCGGACAACGGCAACCGGCCCGCCACCGCCCTCTTCGGGACCGCTCCCATACCGGTGCGACAGCCGACCGGTACGGCGATGGGGCCGTCCCGAAGAACGGCCCCATCGTCGCTGGTGTGTGGTGTGACTCAGTTGAACGAGTCACCGCAGGCGCAGGAGCTGCCCGCGTTGGGGTTGTCGATGGTGAAGCCCTGGGCGTCGATCCGGTCGGCGAAGTCGATCGTCGCGCCGGAAAGGTACGGGGCGCTCATCCGGTCGACGACGACCTCGACACCACCGAAGTCGGTCACGACGTCACCGTCGAGCGAACGCTCGTCGAAGAAGAGCTGGTACCGCAGGCCGGAGCAGCCGCCCGGCTGCACGGCGACGCGGAGCCGCAGGTCGTCGCGGCCTTCCTGCTCGATCAGGGCCTTGACCTTCTGCGCCGCGACGTCGGTGAGGACGACGGAAGTAGGGGCCTTGGCCTCGGTCGACTCGGTCTGCGCTGGCGTGGTCACGTGGAAGTCTCCCTGCGCGGTTTGGGTCCGGACGCACTGGCCAACGTCGCGCGCCGTCCAGTGATTCCCGGTTGTGGTCCTCAACCGATCGTACGCCGCCTTGGCCGTGCTCACCCGCGTGGCGTGACCCCCGCCGCAGGTAGGCCCTCGCTCGGGGCGGGCGCACGGCGCTCGGGACGCTCAGCGGCTCCACTGCCGGGCCAGCCGGGCACCCAGTTCGCGCAACCCCTCCGCGGGCCGGCTCAGCGCCGCGTCGAGCCCGCCGCCCTCCTCGCCGCCGAAGTGCTCCACCAGGCTGTACGCGTCGGTCACCCCGGCCGAGGCGGCCTCCCGCCGGCCGGTGCTCACCTGCCCGGCCACCACCACGCAGGGCACTCCCCGGTCGCGGGCGGCGCCGGCCACCCCGGCGACGACCTTGCCGCGCAGCGACTGGTGGTCGAACGACCCCTCTCCGGTGATCACCAGGTCGGCGGTGTCCAGCGCGGTGTCGAGTCGGGTGGCCCGGGTGACCAGGCCGATCCCCGACTCGCAGTCGCCGCCCAGGGCGAGGAGCGCCGCGCCGAGGCCGCCGGCGGCCCCGCCCCCGGGCAGCGCGCCGAGCCCCGCCGGGCAGCCGGCCAGGTCCCGTTCCAGCACCGCCGCGAAACGCTCCAGGGCCGCGTCGAGCAGCAACACGTCGGCGCGGTCGGCGCCCTTCTGCGGGCCGAACACGTTGCTGGCGCCGTGCAGGCCGAGCAGGGGGTTGTCCACGTCGGTGGCCGCGACCAGCCGGACGCCGCGCAGCCGGGGCGCGCCGTCCAGCGCGTCGATCGCGGCGAGCGCCGCCCCGCCGTACGGCAGAGCGGCGCCGCCCTGGTCGAGGGGGGTCACGCCCAGCGCGGCGAGCATGCCGGCGCCGGCGTCGTTGGTGCCGGAGCCGCCGAGCCCGATCACCACGGTGCGGGCACCGCTCTCCACCGCGGCGGCCACCAGCAGCCCCAGCCCGTACGAGGTGGTGGTCTTCGGGTCGCGCTCGGCCGCGGAGAGCAGGTGCAGGCCACACGCCTGCGCGCTCTCCAGGTAGGCGGTCGAGCCGTCGGCGGTGAGCAGGATCTCACCGGCCGCCGGCCGGCCCAGCGGATCGACAGTCGGCACTGGCACCCGCCGGCCGCCGAGGGCCTCGGCGAGCACCTCCACGAAGCCCGGGCCGCCGTCGGCGAGCGGTCGGATCAGCAGATCGTCTCCGTCGGTGACGGTGTGCCAACCGGCGGCGACGGCGGCGGCCACCTCCGGTGCGGACAGGGTGCCGGCGAACTTGTCCGGGCAGAGCAGCACGCGCATGCCGAGCAGTGTGGCAGCCCACACCGAGCGAGGCTGCGTCGCGCTCGCGCTGTGGGACCATGGGCTACGTGACTTCGACCTGGGTGGAACCCTCCAACACGGCGACGGCTCTGCTGCTGCTCGGCCGGGGCAGCGACCCCGACACCGAGCGCGGCGTCGAGTGTCCGGGCGACCTGCCGGCGCCCAGCGATCCGGATCTGGTGGCCCGTGCCACCGCCGCGAAGGCGAAGCTGGGCAGCAAGGTCTTCGTGCTGGGGCACCACTACCAGCGCGACGAGGTGATCCAGTTCGCCGACGTGACGGGCGACTCGTTCAAGTTGGCCCGGGAGGCCGCGGCCCGCCCGGACGCGGAGTACATCGTCTTCTGCGGCGTGCACTTCATGGCCGAGAGCGCCGACATCCTCACCACCGACACCCAGCGGGTGATCCTGCCCGACCTCGCGGCGGGTTGCTCGATGGCGGACATGGCCGTGCTGGGCCAGGTGGAGGCCGCGTGGGACACGCTGACCGAGCTGGGCATCGCCGGCGACACGGTGCCGGTGACGTACATGAACTCCTCGGCCGACATCAAGGGTTTCGTGGGCCGCAACGGCGGCGTGGTCTGCACCTCGTCCAACGCCAAGCGCGCCCTGGACTGGGCCTTCGAGCACGGGTCGAAGGTGCTCTTCCTGCCGGACCAGCACCTGGGCCGTAACACCGCGGTGCTGGAGATGGGCCTGTCGCTGGACGACTGCGTGCTCTACGACCCGCACAAGCCCGGTGGCGGGCTCACCCCGGAGCAGCTGCGCGACGCGAAGATGATCCTGTGGCGGGGGCACTGCTCGGTGCACGGCCGGTTCACGCTGGAGAGCGTCAACGACGTACGGGAGCGGGTGCCCGGTGTCAACGTCCTGGTCCACCCGGAGTGCCGGCACGAGGTGGTCACGGCGTCCGACCACGTCGGGTCCACCGAATACATCATCAAGACCATCGAGGCGGCTCCGGCCGACTCGGCGTGGGCGCTCGGCACCGAGCTGAACCTGGTCCGCCGGCTCGCGCTGGCGCACCCGGACAAGCAGATCATGTTCCTGGACAAGGCAGTCTGCTATTGCTCGACGATGAACCGGATCGATCTGCCGCACCTGGTCTGGGCCCTGGAGGAGCTGGTCGCGGGCCGGGTCGTCAACCAGATCACGGTGGACGCCGACACCGCGCACCACGCCCGGGTGGCGCTTGATCAGATGCTCGCGCTGCCCGGCGCGGACACTCCGCCGCCGACGGCGTCCTGATCACGATCCGTAGCGCTCTTGGTACGCAAAAGTGCCGGATCACCGATTAATGCCACACACGCCGATGTGACCGAGTCCTTTTTCGTCACCGAGGGCTATGCTGCCCAAGCGACGACACACGCGGGCCGTTTCGACATGGCCGCATCCGGGGTAGCGATGACGTTCAGGCACCCCACCATCAACACGGCAGCACCGACGCGCTGGAGGTTGCGTTGACCGACGACGTCCTGGTTGTGCACGGAGGCACTCCGCTCGAAGGGCGGATCCGCGTGCGCGGCGCGAAGAACCTGGTATCGAAGGCGATGGTCGCCGCGTTGCTCGGCGACAGCCCGAGCCGGCTGTTCGACGTGCCCAAGATCCGCGATGTCGAGGTGGTGCGAGGTCTGCTCGGCCTGCACGGCGTCAAGGTCACCGACGGCACCGAGGACGGCGAGCTCGTCTTCGACCCGGCGAACGTGGAGAGCGCCAGCACCGACCAGATCAACGTGCACGCCGGTTCCAGCCGGATCCCGATCCTGTTCTGCGGCCCGCTGCTGCACCGCCTCGGGCACGCGTTCATCCCGGATCTGGGTGGCTGCCACATCGGCCCGCGCCCGATCGACTTCCACCTCCAGGCGCTGCGCGAGTTCGGCGCCACTGTCGAGAAGCGGCCCGAGGGGTTGCACCTGTCCGCGCCGAACGGGCTGCACGGCACCAAGTTCGCCCTGCCGTACCCGAGCGTCGGCGCCACCGAGCAGGTGCTGCTGACCGCCGTGATGGCCGAGGGCGTCACCGAGCTGCGCAACGCCGCTGTGGAGCCGGAGATCATCGACCTGATCTGCATCCTGCAGAAGATGGGCGCGATCATCAAGGTCCACACCGACCGGGTGATCGAGATCCAGGGCGTGCCCAAGCTGCACGGCTACACCCACCGGCCGATCCCGGACCGGATCGAGGCGGCGAGCTGGGCGGCCGCCGCCCTGGCGACCCGTGGTCACGTCGAGGTGCTGGGCGCACAGCAGGCCGACATGATGACCTTCCTGAACATCTTCCGCTCGGTCGGCGGCGAGTACGAGGTCACCGACGCCCGCGCGCCGAAGCTGGGCGACCCCGGCCAGGAGGGCGGCATCCGCTTCTGGCACCCGGGTGGCGAGCTGAACGCTGTGGCGTTGGAGACCGACGTGCACCCCGGCTTCATGACCGACTGGCAGCAGCCGCTGGTCGTGGCGCTGACCCAGGCCCGGGGCCTGTCGATCGTCCACGAGACGGTCTACGAGCAGCGGCTGGGCTACACCGAGGCCCTCAACTCGATGGGCGCCAACATCCAGGTCTACCGGGACTGCCTCGGCGGCACCCCGTGCCGCTTCGGCCGGCGTAACTTCAAGCACTCCGCGGTGATCGCCGGGCCGAGCAAGCTGCACGCCGCCGACCTGGTCATCCCGGACTTGCGGGCCGGGTTCAGCCACCTGATCGCGGCGCTCGCGGCCGAGGGCACCTCCCGGGTGTACGGCGTCGACCTGATCAACCGGGGCTACGAGGACTTCGAGGCGAAGCTCGCCGACCTGGGAGCGCACGCCGAGCGTCCGTAACCTCGGTCACCTCTCGTTCGGATACGACGGCTCCAGGTCGCGCTGCGACCTGGAGCCGTCGGCCGTTGTACCGCGATGTGCACCGGGCGCGGACCGTTGGCTACCCTTGCCGCGTGCCGTCGCTCTTTCGCCGCAAGTCCACCGACCTCGTCGACGAGGCCGTCACCTCGGTGACCCCCGAGGAGACCGCTGAGCGTTCCCGGGGTTACACCCCGGCCAAGGGTCGGGAGACGCCCAAGCGGCCGACCGCCGGCCGTCGCCCGGCCGGCCCCACGCGTCCCCTCACCAAGGAGGAGGAGCGGGAGCGTCGCCGTCAACTGCGCGCCGAGGCGGCGTCGGAGTTCCGCCGCGAGGGTGGCCCCCGCGACCGTGGCCCGGAGCGGCTGCTGGCCCGTAACGTGGTCGACTCCCGGCGTACCGTCGGCACCTGGTTCTTCGGCGGCGCGCTGATCGTGCTGGTCGGGTCGAACGCGGCAATGCCGCCGCTGGTCCGACTGATCTCCAACGTGCTCTGGGGCGCGCTGGCGCTGGGTGTGGTCGTCGACTCGGTGCTGATCTGCCGCAAGATCAGCAAGCTGGTCCGGGAGCGCTTCCCGAAGACCGACCAGCGGATGGGCTCGCTCTTCCTCTACGCGGTCATGCGGTCGATCACCTTCCGGCGGATGCGCGCTCCGGCGCCCCAGGTCAAGCTGGGCGACAAGGTCTGACCCCCGGGCTCCCGCTCCCGCACCTCCAAGATCCGCGCAACATCAGCGAAACTGCTGCCTCAGGCATCTCAGAGGCAGCAGTTTCGCCGTAACTGCGCGGATCTTGTCGTGCGTTCCTCATGCTGAACGGGTCGTTGTTCGACAGACCGAACGTGTGACCAATGGAGCGAAGGCATGCCTTCGGAACCGGCTGCCCCCCTGGCCACCATCGCCGCCGCCCTGCGCCGGGAGCGGGAACGGGTCGGCATCTCGCTGACCGAGCTGGCCCGCCGGGCGGGGGTGGCGAAGTCCACCCTGTCCCAACTGGAGTCGGGCACGGGAAACCCGAGCGTGGAGACGCTCTGGGCGCTGGGCGTCGCACTCGGTGTGCCGTTCAGTCGGCTGGTGGAGCCCGTCGACGACGGCGTGCAGGTCATCCGGGCCGGAGACGGGCCGCACGTCCGCTCGGAGCAGGCCGACTTCAGCGGAACTCTGCTCAGCGCCGGTGCGGCGCACCTGCGCCGGGACGTCTACCTGATCAGGCTGGAGCCGGGCGCGATCCGAGCCGGGCAGGGACACACCCCGCGCAGTATCGAGCACGTGGTGGTCGCTGCCGGCCGGCTGCGGGTGGGGCCCGAGGCGGCACCTGTCGAACTCGAACCCGGCGACTACGCCACGTTCCCCGGCGACGCCCCGCACCGTTACGAGGCGCTCGCTCCCGGTACGTTCGCCGTCCTCATCATGGAACATCCCTGAACGAGGACGGCGATCCCGCCGCGGCCGGGTGGTCTTCGAGTGCGGTATGGTCGGAGGTCAGATTCGCTTATAGGACCAAATGTCCGAAACCAATGGGATAACGTTTGCGCCGGTGGGCGGCACCACAGTGGCGGTGAGCGAGCCCACGCCGTTACCCTCCATCCGCAGCCACGGCCTGCCGGAGCAGCGATCTGACCGGCACGTGCGGCCCCAGCGCGACAATTTGCAACGAGGTGACAACGCGTGAGCGAGCGGACGCGAGCCGGCCACCGGGGCGTGGCAGGCGGCGACCGGACGCCCAGCGGTCACCCGACGGCGGCTGCGGACAGCTCACCCCCGGCGAGAATCGGCCCAGCGGCCGGGTGTGGCGACGGGCTCGACGGATGAACGGCCGCTACACCGACCGGTGGTCAGACCCGAACGAACCGTCCTGGGTGGTCGAGCCGACCACCGAGTGGCACCCCCAGTTCCCCGGCCAGCGTTACGCGGGCGACATCGGCATGCCGCATCAGCCGCCACCGCGCGGCCGCGCGACGGTGTCCGGTCGCGCCGAGGTACCGCCGCTGGCGCCCACCCGCCCGGACGGCACCTACCTCGGCCGGTCCTGGTCCGACGAACCACCTGCGGAACAGGCATCCCACGGCCGTTCCTGGGTGGACGACGAGCCGGGCGAGGCATCGGCCTACGGCCGACTCCGCGACGACGAGCGCTCGGCCGACACCTCCGCCTACGGCCGGCCCGACAACGCCGACTCCCGCCACTACGACCACGAGCCGTACCGTCGTCCGCTGCCCGAGCCACCCCGCCGCGACGACCGCCGCTCGCCCGAGTCGGACCGACGTACCGCCTGGTCCGACCGACGCCCCGCCGACGAGCGGGGGCCCGCGCGGGAAGCCGCCTGGCACCGGGACCAGCCCAACCCCGAGCGGTACGACAGCCGCCGTCCCCGGCAGGAGCCCACCGAGCGGGATCGGGGTTACCGGGGCTCTCCGCCGGTCTCCCCCGCGCCCCGACCCGAACCCGGCTGGGTGCCCGAGCCGGACGACACACCACGTCGGCGCGGCACACCGGAACGACCGGCCGCTGGCCACGAACGGCACCCGGGCGACGGGTACGGCGTCCGCCCCACCCGCGACAGTGACGGCCGCATGGCCGACGCGGTCGACCCGTGGGCACCAGTGGACGGCCGCACGCGATACCGCGCCGACGGGTACCCGGACCGGGCCGCCGACGACCTGCGCCGCCCGGAGCCGCGCTACCGCGCGGACGAGGGGATCGGCGCGGCGCCCTCACCCAACGGTGGACGGCGGCGTCGCCCCGAGCCGGACCTGCCCGATCAGCCGCGCCTCGACGACGACCGGCGGCGGCCCGACACCGACCCGCACCGGCAGCAGCCCCGTGAGGCGGCGGCCCGCGCCGAGGCGTACCCGGACCGGCGACCCCGCGAGCAGGCCCGCCCGGACACCTACCGCGACAACGGGTACCGCGAGGACGCGCCTCGTGAGGACGCGTACCGCGAGCCCCGGCCACAGCCGGGCCAACGGTCGGATGGCAGTCTGCCCTGGCCAGCACCGGGTCCGGTGCGCCAGGACCGCACCCGGGAGCCCGGCCACCGCACCGACCCACACGGCAGCCCCGACCCGCACCGCACCGCGGACCCGCACCGCGGCCCCGATCCGCACCGCGGCCCCGACCCGTACCGCAGCGCCGAGCCGGGCATCGCGTCGCGGCCGGCCGCCCGGCCCGACCGGCCGGCGGCCACGCCGTCCCGGCCTGACGAGCGCCCGGCGGCTTCTCCGGCGCGGTACGACGAGCGACAGGTACGCCCGGCCGCGACGGCACCGCCCGCCTCCGGCCGTGCCATGCCGGTCTCCCCGGAGCGACCGGTGTCGCCAGCACCCGTCTCGCCCGCTTGGGACCGACCGGTATCAGCCGCCCCGGCCGCCCCGGAACGACCGGTGTCGCCAGCACCCGTCTCGCCCGCTTGGGACCGACCGGTGTCGGCCGCCCCGGCCTCCCCGGAACGACCGGTGTCGCCAGCACCCGACTCCCCCGCCAGCCGCGGCTGGGACCGACCGGTGTCGGCCGTCCCCGTCTCCCCCGCCGCGACCGGTCGGGACCGCCCGGTGTCGGCCGTTCCGGTCTCTCCCGCCTCCGACCGGCCCGTCTCGGGGCCACCCGCCGCGCGCCTGCGGTTGGAGTACCTGCCCGCGCCGGTGGACCCTCCCGGCGCCGACGAGCGTTCGGATGCCCCGCCAGCATCGGGACGCCGGCCGCTGGCCGAACCGCCGCCGGCATCCGGCGCGCATCCCGCCCCGCCGCCGCGTTACCCCGGCCCGGACACCAGGGACCGTCCGGCGGACCAGCGGCGCGGCGAGGAGCCGGGCTCGGACCGCCGTCAGGTCGGCGACCCGCTCGCCGGCACCCCACCGACCGAACGCCGCCCGACCTCCCCGGACCGCTCGCCCACGGCGGAGCGGCCGCACCCCGCCGATCGCCCGGCCGCGCCCGAGCGACCGGCCGCGCAGCGCCCGTACCCGCCGGAGCGACTGGCCCCGACGGCGGACACACGCCCGTCGATGGCCCCGCCACCCACCTGGCAGGCACCGCCGCCACCGGCGACCCGCCCCGACCCGACCCCGGCCGACCCGACGCCCGCGGTTCCGGCTCCGGCTCCGACTCTGGCGGCCTCGCAGCCACCGGCGGCGGAGGTCGCGCCGGTGCTTCCGCCAGCCCCCGGTACGCCGCGCCGCTACGTACCCCCGCCGCCCTCGGAAGAGCCGGTGGCGCCCGTTCACGAGCCGGACGACGTCCCGGGCACCCGCGGGCCGGAAGCGTGGTTCAGCCCCGCTCAGCCCGCCGAATCCGACCAGGTCGAGCCGGAGACGGATCAAGGGTCGTTCGACCCGGTCGACGACGAGTCGGCGGCCGACGACCGCGACCTCTCCGCGACACCGGTCGCACCGGACGCGCAGACGTCGGCCGGCACCCACCTCGACGTGGCCGACGAGCACGCCAGTGGGTCGACATCAGACGACGCATTCGACCCGGTCTCTGCGCCGCCCGCCCACCCGGTCTCCGGTGCCCCGCCGCTCTGGGCGGACGACCTGGACGACGACCCTCAGCCCGCTTTCGACACGGGAGCGCTGGACGGCGACCAGCCCGTCTCCGGCGCACCCGTCGCCGCGACGCCCCACCAGCGGACCGAAGCCGACCTCGACGCCGAGGGCGAGGCCGACCAGAAGCCCTTCGCCGCTTCGCCCAGCGAGGACACCGATCCGGTCGAGCACTACCCGACGGACGAACTCGCGCCACCCGACGAGCCGACGGACGCGACCGACGATCCGAGCGCCAGCCCGGCGGATGGGCAGCGAGTCGACGAGTGGCGAAGCGACGCGGCGCAGCACGTCACGGCTGCGGACGAAGCGAGCACGCCGGTCTCCGCACCGCCCGCCTGGGTCACGCCGGTCTCCGCACCGCCCGTGTCGGTCACGCCGGTCTCCGCTCCTCCGGCACCGCCGGTCTCCGCTCCTCCGGCACCGCCGGTATCGGCTCCGCCCGCGGCACCCGTGTCCGCGCCACCAGCGTCCGCGACAGCGCCCATCTCGGCGCCACCAGCACCCACCGCGCCACCCGTGTCCGCGCCACCAGCACCCACCGCAGCCCCCGTCTCCGCGGCACCCGTATCCACCGCAGCACCCGCCTCAGCGCCGCCAGCGCCGACCGCAGCCCCGGTGTCCGCACCACCCGCCTCGGCGCAGCCGTACTCCGTAGCGCCCGTCTCCGCGCCGGCGCAGCCGTACTCCGGAGCACCGGTCTCCGCGCCGCCGGCGCCCGCAGCAGCGCCCGTCTCCGCGCCGCCAGCCGCCGCGCCCATGACCGCGCCACCGGCCTCGACACCACCGCCCGCCGCGACGCCCGTCTCCGGGCCGCCGGCGTCGGTGGTGCCGACGTCCGGGCCCCCCGCCGTACCCGGCCCGAGGAGCGGCTCGGACAGGGAGAACGAGCCGGTGTCCGCGCCACCCGACGACGCACCGCCGGTGGTGACCCGCCCGTCGCTGGCCGACCCGGGCGACCCGGAGCAGGTGTTGGCCGCGTACCGGTGGCGGTTGGACCCGGTCACCCTGCGCGAGGAACTGACGGAGCCGGACGACCTGCGGGCCATCCGGCGGCGGCTGACCGAGAAGTTGGGCTCGGCGGTCGACAACCGTGCCCGGGCCCGGCTGCTCAGCCTGCGCGCGGTGGCCTCGCGGATTCTCGGCGACCTGGACGACGCCCTGGCCGACGGTCGGCTCGCCCTCACCTACGCCGAAGCCACCGGCGAGCTGCGCCGGACGTCGCTGGCCCAGGCCCGGCTGGCCCACGTGCTGCGGTGGCGCGGTGACTTCGCCGAGGCCGACCAGCTCTTCGCCCAGGCCAACTCGGTCGAGTTGCCCGACCGGCTGCGGGCCGCGCTGCACGAGCACGCCGGGCGGTCGTGTTACGACCAGGGGCGACTCATGGAGGCCTGCGAACACTTCGAGAAGGCGCTCGACCTGCGCGGCGCGGGCGACGCCGAACTGCTGGAGCGGGTCCGGGTCGCCCTCGACGCGGTCACCGTCCGGGCCGAGGCGGACGGCTTCGGGGCGTACCCCCGGAGTCGGGACGAGGTGCTCGACCGGGACCGACCCCCGTTGCCGGACCGGGACGGGCAGCTGTGGGGTTACACCAGCCAGGACGGCGACATGGTCGTGCCCGCCCGGTACGCCGAGGCGCAGCCCTTCCACGACGGGTTGGCCTGGGTCCGCCGGCCGGACACCGACCGCTGGTCGCTGATCAACCTGCTCGGTACGACGGTGATCCCTCCGTCCTTCCGGGCCGCGCAGCCGTTCAGCGACGGCCTGGCCTGGGTGGTCGGCGAGGGTGGTTGGACGGCGATCGACGCGACCGGGGCGGTGCAGGTCGCGCCCAACTTCGCCGAGGTACGACCGTTCCGGCGTGGGCTGGCCGCGGTGCGGCGCGAGGGGTGGGGGGCTGTCGACCGGACCGGTCGGGTCATCGTGCCCACCCGCTACCACGGCTTCGTCACCGAGTTGGCCGACGGCCGGCAGATCGACGGTTTCACCGACGAGGGGCTCGCCGTGGTCGACGTCGCGGGACGGCGGGGCGTGGTGGACCGCACCGGCACGGTGCTGGTCCCGCCGGCGCACCCGATGCTGGTCATCCACCCGGTGGCGTTCCTGGTCGAGAGCGACAACGGGCGGTGGGGCGCGCTGGACCGGCGCGGCGTGCCGCTCATCGATCCGGTGCACCGCGATCGCGCCGAGGTGCTGGAGGAGATCGACCGGCTACTCACCGACGCCAACCCGGTGCTCTGAGTCGCCGGTCGTCAGTGTTGATCCACTGGAGCTAGGGTCGGTACATGGAATTCCGACACCTGGGCCGTTCCGGCCTGATGGTCAGCGAGATCTCGTACGGCAACTGGATCACCCACGGTTCGCAGGTCGAGGAGGACGCGGCGTTCGCCTGCGTCCGGGCCGCCCTCGACGCAGGCATCACGACCTTCGACACCGCCGACGCGTACGCCGGCACCCAGGCCGAGGACGTGCTCGGCCGGGCGCTGCAGAACGAGCGCCGCGAGGGCCTGGAGATCTTCACCAAGGTCTACTGGCCGACCGGGCCCACCCGCAACAACCGTGGCCTGTCCCGCAAGCACATCATGGAGTCGATCAACGGCTCGCTGCGCCGACTGCGCACCGACTACGTGGACCTCTACCAGGCCCACCGCTACGACCACAGCACCCCGCTGGAAGAGACGATGGAGGCGTTCGCCGACGTCGTGCACTCCGGCAAGGCGCACTACATCGGCGTCTCCGAGTGGACCGCCGCCGAGCTGCGCGCCGCCCACCCGCTCGCCCGGGAGCTGCACATCCCGCTGATCTCCAACCAGCCGCAGTACTCGCTGCTCTGGCGGGTCATCGAGACCGAGGTCGTGCCGGCCAGCGAGGAACTGGGCATCGGGCAGATCGTCTGGTCGCCGATGGCGCAGGGCGTGCTCTCCGGCAAGTACCTGCCGGGTCAGCCGCCACCGGCCGGTTCCCGCGCCACCGACGAGAAGTCGGGTAAGGGCTACATCTCCCGGTTCATGAACGACGACGTGCTGACCCGGGTCCAGCAGCTCAAGCCCCTCGCCGAGCAGGCCGGGCTCAGCATGGCCCAGCTCGCCGTGGCGTGGGTGCTGCAGAACCCGAACGTCTCGTCGGCGATCATCGGCGCGTCCCGCCCCGAGCAGGTGCACGACAACGTGAAGGCGGCCGGGGTGAAGCTCGACGCCGATCTGCTCAAGGCGATCGACGACATCGTCGAGCCGATCGTCGAGCGGGACCCGGCGAAGACCGAGTCCCCCGCGCAGCGTCCCTGACGCCGTTCCGGCCCGGCCGACGCGAAACCCTCGCGCCGACCGGGCCGGGTCAGGTCAGCACCGCCCGGTCGCCGGGTCAGATCGACTCCGCCCGGTCGCCGGGTCAGATCGACTCCGCCCGGTCGCCGGTCACCGCCAGAAGCGGATCAGCTCCAGGCCGGTGGCGTAGAGCCACGACGGCAGACCGAGCAGGTCACCGACAGCGAAGACCCCGTCGAAGAACCAGCCGCCGATGCGCGGGTTCCACAGCAGCGCGAAGAGCAGGATGAAGCCGTACGGCGCGAACAGGTCGTACATCTTGCGCCACTGCGGGTTGAGCCACGGCTGGATCATGTTGCCGCCGTCCAGGCCGGGCACCGGTAGCAGGTTCAGCACACTGGCGGTGAGCTGGAGGAAGGCGAGCAGCGCCACCCCGGCCCAGAACTCCACCGGACCATCCGACTGGGTGCCGAGCCGCACCGCCGCCACCAACACCAGCGTGAACAGCACGTTTGTCGCCGGGCCGGCGAGGCTGACCAGGGTGTGCCGCAGTCGACCCGGGATGGCGTGCCGGTCCACCCAGACCGCGCCACCCGGCAGGCCGATGCCGCCGAGCAGCACCACCACCACCGGCAGCACTATCGACAGCAACGGGTGTGTGTATTTCAACGGGTTGAGCGTCAGGTAACCACGATGGGCGATGTCCCGGTCGCCGGCCCGGTAGGCCACCACCGCGTGGGCGTACTCGTGCAGGCAGAGCGACACCAGCCAGCCGGACACCACGAAGAGGAACACGTTGAACCGGACACTGCCGTACCCGTTCCAGGTCAGCACCCCACTGACCGCGAAGAGCGCGACCAGGCCGAGGAAGACCGGGCTGGGCCGGAACGCCGCCTTGGGCACGCCGAGGACCAGCCCGTCACCGCCCGGGCGGTCGTAGGCCATCACTCGGCCGTGGGCAGCAGGCTCATCCGGTACTCCACCCGGTCGTCCTCCACGAGCGCGACCGAGGTGACGCCGGACGCCGCGAGCTCCCGCCAGGTCTGACCGATCCAGGATTCGGCGTCGGCCTGGCTGCCGAACGACTCCGCCGGTCCCTCGACCGTCTGGCCGTCCGTGCCCTCGTACCGCCAGCTCCACGCCATGCCGCGTCTCCCCTCGCCGCTGAAGTCCCCGTGGGACGAACCCTCGCCAGCGTAGTCGGCCCGGCGCGCAACGGCCGCTCGCTCGCCCCGGCGGGGCCCACGGGGTGGATCAATCCGATCGACGCCGGCCGGTACGGTGGCTCGGTGCTGACACGGGGAGTGCTGCTCGGCGACCGATACCGGCTGGGCGAGCGGGTGGCGACGGGCGGGATGGGCGCGGTCTGGCGCGGCACTGACGTGCTGCTGGAACGCGAGGTCGCCGTAAAGGTGCTGCTGCCGTCGCTGGTCGCCGATCCGGAGTTCACCGCCCGCTTCCGGGCCGAGGCGCGAATGCTGGCCGCGCTGCGACACCCCGGCGTGGTCCCGGTGCACGACGTGGGGCAGGCCGCGCTCGACGACGGCAGCCAGGTCGACTACCTGGTGATGGAGTACGTCGACGGCGAGCCGCTGTCCGCCCGGGTACGCGCGGTGGGGCGGCTGGATCCGGCCACCACCATGTCGGTGCTGGCCCAGGCCGCCGACGCGCTGCACACCGCCCACCTCGCCGGCATCGTGCACCGGGACGTGAAGCCGGGCAACCTGCTGGTCAAGGCCGACGGCAGTGTGGTGCTCGTCGACTTCGGCATCGCCCGGTCCCGCAACATGGCGGGGCTCACCGCCGCGAACATGGTGCTCGGCACCGCCTCGTACATGTCTCCCGAGCAGGCCACCGGGCAGCCGGTCTCGGCCGCCACCGACATCTACGCGCTCGGCGCGGTGGCGTACTTCTGCCTTGCCGGGCAGCCGCCCTTCCACGGTGACAACCCCCTCGCGGTGGCGCTGCGGCACGCCCAGGAGGACCCGGCGGCCCTGCCGGCGAACACCCCACCGGCGGTCGCCGCCGTGGTGAGCCGCGCGCTGGCCAAGCGTCCGGAGGACCGGTTCGGCAGCGCCGCCGAGTTGGCCGCTGCCGCCGCCGACGCCCGCGACGCGACACTGGCGAGCATTCCGGTCTCGGCCCGCCCACCGTGGGCTCTGGCCGCTCCCACCTCCGGGACGCCCTCGGCCGTGCCGGTCGCCCCGGCCGCCACGCCGCCCGTCGCGAGCCCCGCGGCGCCGGCGGCACCGACGCCCTCGGGCGCACCGATGCCGTCGGCCGGGCCGACGCCGACCGGGCCACCCACGCCGGTCCGGGCCGCTGCTGTGCCCACGCCGGCGGGCTTCGCGGCCTCGCCGGTGACCGGGCCGGGCTCGACCCGGGAGGAGGTGTTCCGGAAGGGTTCCGGCCGGCGCCGGCAACTGCTGGTCGGGGTCGGCGCGGTCGCTCTCGTGGCGCTGATCGCCGTGGCCGTGGCGGCCCTACGACCCGACGGGGAGCCGGATGGGGCGGACAGTCCACCCGCGTTGGCCGGCGAGTCGGCGGCGGCCCCGGACGGCGGCGCGCTCCTCGACGGAAAAGCGAGCACCTCGGGCCCCACCCCCAGCGGCACCACGGGCGCCAGCCGCAGCGCGTCCGCCGCACCGACCGTCTCCGGCGGGCAGACCGACGCGCCGACCAACGCGCCGGACCCGAGCACCACGACGCCGGGCAGCACACCGACCGGTACGGCCAGCAGCCGACCGACGCCCAGCCGCACCCCGTCCAGCCGGCCCAACCCGTACACGGCCGCACAGGCGTGCGGCAGCGGCTACCAGGTGATCGACTCGGCGACGCTGACCGGCGGGGACGGGCAGCGCAAGGGCCGGGTCTTCCTGCTGTACCACTCGGGCACCGGCACCAACTGCGTGGTGACCCTCAAGGACACCGCGGTCGGCGCGAAGTCGGCCGCCTCGGCGTACCTGGAGGTGCAGGGGCGGGCACGCAGCACCGACAGCGGGTCCTTCGACTACTACGCCGGACCGGTGCGGGCCACCGCCGCCGGGACGTGCGTCAAGTGGGGCGGCTCGACCGGCGGGGTCAGCTACGGCAGCGGGTTCGAGCACTGCGACTGAACGACGGGCCGGCAGGCACCGCAACCCCGGGCGGCCTTAAGGTACGGGCATGTCCGTAGACGGGTGGAACACGGTCCTGGTGCTCGGCGGTATCCGGTCCGGCAAGTCCGAGTTCGCCGAGTCCCTGGTCACCGACGCGCCGGTGGTCCGCTACGTCGCCACCGCGCCCGAGGGCGACCCGGAGGACACCGAGTGGGCGACCCGGTTGGCGGCGCACCGCGCCCGACGGCCGGGCAGCTGGACCACCGAGGAGACCACCGAGGACCCGCGCCGGCTGGCCGACGTGCTCGAGTCCGCCGCGCCCAACGAGATGGTGCTGGTCGACGACCTGGGCGGCTGGGTGACGGTGCTGCTCGACCCGGACCACCAGCCCGCCGACGACGTGGCGACCATCGCCGAGCTGGCCGAGGCGATCCGCGGGTGTGCCGCCCGCGTGGTGCTGGTGAGCCCCGAGGTGGGGCTGTCACTGGTGCCGACCACCCCGCTGGGCCGGGCGTTCACCGACGCGTTGGGCGCGGCCAACCGCGCGGTCGCCGACGCCTGCGACGCGGTCGTACTGGTCGTCGCCGGTCAGCCGGTCTGGCTCAAGTCGGTCGGCACCGCGACCGTACCGTCCGTTCCCGCCACCGCGACCGCGCCGACGGCTGCCGCCGCCGCACCGGTCGTGGCGAGCCTGGCCGACACCGAGCCCACCCCCGAGGTGCAGCTGCCCGACGTGCTGACCCCCACGCCGCCGGCCGCTCCGACCACGGATTCTGGCAACCCGTGGGCCGCGCCGACGATGGCGCTGCCG
Source organism: Micromonospora sp. NBC_00330 (assembly GCF_036136635.1). Lineage (NCBI taxonomy): Bacteria > Bacillati > Actinomycetota > Actinomycetes > Micromonosporales > Micromonosporaceae > Micromonospora > Micromonospora sp. NBC_00330. The sequence goes on along the minus strand of NZ_CP108012.1, from coordinate 386,821 downwards.
ATGGTGTCCACCGGGCTGGTCATCCAGCCCGGCATGGAGCTGCCGATGCCCGACGAGTACGCCGGCCCGCAGGCGGTCGACCGGCTGGCCACGCTGGACGTACCGGGTGCCGGTCTGGGCGTGCTGGACCGGGTGGTGGGCTTCGCCGCCACCACCCAGGGCACCCCGACCCCCGCCGCCTGGGGCTCGGTGCGGGTGCTGCTGCTGCACGGCGACCACGCCGGCGGGGCGGCGGCCGGCACCGTCGCCGGTGAGTCGGCGCGCCGCGCCGCGCAGGCCCGCGCCGGTCAGGGCGCGTTGGCACGGCTGGCCGCCGAGAGCGGCGCGAGTCTCCAGGTGGTGGACGCTCCGGCCTCCGCGCCGATCGAGGACCAGCCGGCCCTCGCGCCGGAGCAGGTGGAGTCCGCGCTGCGCTACGGCTGGCGGTTGGCCGAGCAGGCCGCCGACGCCGGCGTACAGCTGCTGGTGCTCGGGGCGTGCGGCGCCGGCACCGAGGCGGCGGCCGCGGCGGTGCTCGCGGCGACAGCGGGCGCGGAGCCGCCCGCCGTGCTCGGCCGGGTGATCACCAACTCCGGCGAGATCGACGACGCGGCGTGGATGATCCGCTGCGCGGCGGTACGCGACGCGCTGCACCGCACCCGACGCTCGTCGCGCGGCGCCAAGGACATCCTCGCCGAGCTGGGCGGCGGCGACGTGGCGGTGGCCACCGGCGTGCTGCTCGGCGCCACCGCCCGCCGGGTGCCGGTGCTGCTCGACGGGCCGGTCGGGTTGGCCGCCGGCATGGTGAGCCGTGACCTGGCCGGGCAGGCCCGGCACTGGTGCCTGCTGGCCGACCACGGCGGGCACCCGGCCGTGCGGCTCGCCGCCGACGTGCTGGGCCTCACCCCGCTGCTCGACCTGCGGATGGATCTCGGCGAGGGCGCGAACGCGCTGGTCGCGCTGCCGCTGCTGCGCTCGGTGCTGGGTTTGTCCGCCGCGCTGCCGGTGCACCCGTCGCTGGCCGGCACCGACGACACCGACCCGGCCGCCGACGAGCCGGAGTCCACCGACCCGAGCTACGCCGACCCGGATCTCACCGAGCCCGACTCGACCGAGCCCGACTTCGCCGAGCCGGAGCCGGCCGGGCCGGGCCCGGCCAGCACCGGGGCGGACGAGCAGCCGGCGTCGGGCTGGCGTGCCGGCTGAGTCACGGCTCCTCGCGGGAGCCCGGCTGGCGGTCACCACGTTCACCACGCTGCCGGTGCGGGCCGGGCGCATCGACCGCCCGGTCGCCGGCACGGCGATGGCCCTCGCCCCGGTGGTCGGCGCGCTGCTCGGCGCCCTGCTGGCCGGTGTGCTGCTGCTGACCGGGGCGCTCGCCCCACCGCTGGTGGCGGCCGGTGTGACAGTCGGCGTCGGCGCGCTGCTCACCCGGGGCCTGCACCTGGACGGGCTGGCCGACACCGTGGACGCGCTCGGCTCGTACCGGCGAGGCGCGGCCGCCCTGGAGATCATGAAGAAGCCGGACGTCGGCCCGTTCGGGGTGGTCGCCCTGGTGGTCGTACTCCTGGTGCAGGCGGCGGCGCTCGCCGACCTCGCCGGTCGGTCCTGGCCGGCGTGCCTCGCGGCGGTGGTCGCGGCGACAGCGGCCGGGCGGCTCGGTGTCACAGTGGCCTGCCGGCGGGGCGTGCCGGCGGCCCGGCCCGACGGGCTGGGCGCGCTGGTCGCCGGCACTGTCGGCCCGGTGGCAGTTGCCGCCGGCGCGGTCGCCGTCGTGCTGCTGGCGGTGCCCGCGGTGCCGGGCCGTCCGTGGCAGGGGCCGCTGGCCGTCGTCGCCGCGATCGCCGTCGCGCTACCGCTGCTCAACCACGTGGTACGCCGCCTCGGCGGGATCACCGGCGACGTCCTCGGCGCGACCGTCGAGGTGGTCACCACGCTGGTCTACCTGGGTCTGGTGCTGTCCGGCTGAACCGGGCCCGGCGGGCCGGGTAGCGTTCGGCTCGACAACACCGGCGCGGCCACCGGGGGATCCCACAATGCTCATCACGGACGACTTCCTGCCCGTCCCGGTGCCGGAGTCGCTCAGCGCGACCTACCTGGTGCCGATGGCGGGGCTACCGAAGGTCAGTGCCAAGACCGCGGTGGCGGCCCTGACCGGCCGGCTGGCCGAGCCGGTGCACGGGCTGGCCCGGCAGATGCTCGACAGCCCGCTGATGAGCGTCGACACCCGGCCGATCGCCGAGTTCCCCGAGCTGCCACCGGACCTGCTCACCGCGTTCGGTGCCACCAAGGAGCAACTGGACCGGCTGGCGGCGGCGACGCACCTGGTGGTCGTACAGGCCGAGTACCGGCCCGGTTGGCCACCCGCGCACGAGTGGGCCGCCCGGGCGGTCGCGGCCGCCGTGGCGGAATCCGTCGACAGCGACGTGGTGGACGTCTTCGGCCTCCAGTTCCTCGACCCGGCGACCGCGCTGCGCTCCCTCCCCGACGAGCAGGGCCGCATCCGACTTGTCGACTGGGTGCTGGTGCCGTACTCCTCGGACACCGAGGGCCTGTGGTTCACCACCAAGGGGCTGCGCCGCTTCGGTCTGCTGGAGTTGCAGACCCAGGGGGTGCCCGACCACCTCACCCGCGCCTGGGGTGCGGTGATGACCGGGGCGGCCCGCCGACTGCTGCGGGACTGGACCGACGGGCTCACCGGCGAGGAGGTGCCGGCGTTCGTGCAGCTCCCGGTCCTGGCCACTGTCACCGGGCACGACATCGCGGTGGCGTACGGCAACCCGGAGCAGCACGGCGCCACCGCCCCGGTGCTGCTCCGCCTCGAACTGGACCCGGCGACCGACCCGGAGGCGGACTCGTTCCTCAGCCTGCGCCCGCCGGCCGGGCACCCCGGCCCGGACGGGCGCTACTACGCCGCCGCCTGCGCGACCCTGTTCTCCGGGATCCAGCCGGACGTGCGCTACGCCCGCTCCGGTGACGCGATGAGCCGTGCGGTCGCCACCGCCCGGGCCGCGCTGGACGACGCGCGGGCCCGGTTCGTCGCCGGCCAGTTCCCCACCGAGTCGCAACTGGTGGTGAAGTACGGCCTGCCCGGAGACGACGGCCCGGAGTACGTCTGGGCGGGCGTCACCTCGTGGGAGACCGCGGAACGCATCGTCGGCGTGAGCGCCAGCGACGCCAACACCGACCAGAGCGTGCGCATCGGCGCCCCCGTGGTCGTGGAGGCGTCCGACGTGGTCGACTGGGCCGTCCTGGACGCCACAGGCGTCATTGAGGGCGGCTGGACCCAAGCAGTCCTGGACTCGGGCGAACCCCCAACCCCCTCGCGCTAACCCCACCCCCCGCTCCCCACCCCAACCCCAACCCCCGGTTGATCATGGGTTTAGCGGGGGATTGGATCTCTCAACGGCCCGTCAACCTCATGATCAACGCTGGGTAGGTCGGGGGTGGGTGGGGGTGGGGTTACTTCACCGAGGGGGTTACGAAGGGGGGTTTGGTCAGCTTCAGGGGGGCGCGGCGGCCTCGGATGTCGATCTCGACCTCGTCGCCGTCGGTCAGGTTGGCGTCGGCGCTCACGAGGGCCAGCGCGATGCCCTGCTTGCGGGTCGGGGAGAAGGTGCCGCTGGTCACCTCACCCACCTGGGTGTCGCCGACGTGCAGGGTCATGCCGGGGCGGGGAATGGCCCGGTCGACGGCCACCAGGCCGCGCAGCGTACGCCGGGGGCCGGCGGCCTTCTCGGCGAGCAGCGCGTCGCGGCCCCAGAAGGCCGGCTTGTCCCAGCCGACCGCCCAGCCGGAGCGGGCCTGCACCGGGCTGATGTCCAGGGAGAGGTCCTGCCCGTGCAGCGGGTAGCCCATCTCGGTGCGCAGCGTGTCCCGGGCGGCCAGCCCGCAGGCGCGCAGCTCGAACGCCGCGTCGGCGGCGAAGAGCGCATCCCAGACGGCGACCGCGTGCTCCGCCGGCACCACCAGCTCGTAGCCCAGCTCACCGGTGTAGCCGGTACGGCAGACGGTCAGCTCCACCCCGGCCAGGCTCGCGGCGGAGAAGCTCATGTAGCCGTGTTCGGTGGGCAGGTCCAGGGCGGCCAGCAACTCGGCCGAGCGGGGGCCCTGCACGGCCAGCACCGCGTACGCCTCGTGCTCGTCGGTGACTGTCACCTGCGCGGGAGCGGCGGCGCGCAACCGGCGCACCACCTCGGCGGTGTTCGCCGCGTTCGGGATGAGGAAGACGTGGTCGTCGGCGTAGAGGTAGGCGATGATGTCGTCCACCACGCCGCCGGTGGCGTCGTCGCAGCAGAGCGTGTACTGCGCCCGGCCCGGGCCGATCCGGCCGAGGTCGTTGCTGAGGCAGGAGTTGACGAAGTCGGCCGCGCCGGGACCGCTCACCCGGGCCTTGCCCAGGTGTGACACGTCGAAGACCCCGACCGCCGTACGCACCGCGGTGTGCTCCTTGAGCACTCCGCCGCCGGCGTACTCCAGGGGCATCTCCCAGCCCCCGAAGGGGGCGAACTTGGCTCCGGCGGCGGTGTGCCGCTCGTGCAGCGGGGAACGGCGCAGCCGGGTCGCGGCGGCGTCGGAGGTCACGTCGGTCATGGGTGGCAACTTACCGGGGGCAACGTCGCTGGTTAGCATCGGCGGGAGCCCGCTGGCGCTGTCGGCGGGACAGCCATGACGTCCGGCGGGTAGGTTCCGCCGGAGACCTTCACCGCCGGTACGCGACGCCGCGACCGGCCCGGCCCGCCCGGAGTAGCTTCAGTGACTTCACCCCGCACCACCAACCTGAGTCTGGTCGACACCGACCCGGCCGAGCTCGCCGTCGACGCGATCGTGATCGGCGTGCACAGCCAGACCGGAGAGCAGGGCGCCACCAGCGGCCTCGCCGGCACCCTGCTGCTCGCCAGCGGCGCCGAGAGCATCGCGGCCGCGTTCGACGGCAAGCTGACCGAGACCCTCGCGCTGCTCGGCGCGACGGGTGGGCCGGGTGAGGTCATCAAGCTGGCCACGCTGGGCACCGTGACCGCCCCGCTGGTCACCGCGGTCGGGCTCGGCCCGGAGCCGTCGGGTGCCGCCCCGGCCCCGGAGACGCTGCGCCGGGCCGCCGGTACGGCGATCCGGGCCCTGGCGGGCGCACCCCGGGTCGCGCTGGCCCTGCCGCTGCCGGACGACGCGGACGCGTCGGCCGAGCTGCGCGCGGTCGCCGAGGGCGCGCTGCTCGGCGGGTACCGGTTCGCCGGTTACAAGACGCGCCCCCAGCCGACCCGGCGGGAGCCGGTGGCCGAGGTGCTCATCGCGGTGCCGGACGCCGGCGACGCGGGCGCCCAGGCGGAGGTCGCCCGGGCGCAGGCGGTGGCGGGCGCGGTCCGGCTCAGCCGGGACTGGGTGAACACCGCGCCGAACGAGCTGCGTCCGCCGTCGTTCGCCGACGCGGTCGCCAGCGCGGCGCGCGAGGCGGGCCTGGGCGTCGAGGTGCTCGACGAGGCGGCGCTGGCCGCCGGCGGGTACGGCGGCATCGTCGCGGTCGGGCAGGGCTCGGAGGCCCCGCCGCGGCTGGTGAAGCTGACCTACACGCCGCAGGACGGCGGCAACGGCAAGCGGGTCGCGCTGGTCGGCAAGGGCATCACCTTCGACACCGGCGGCATCTCGATCAAGCCGGCGCAGGGCATGTGGGAGATGAAGTCCGACATGGCGGGCGCCGCCGCTGTGGGCGCGGCCATGCTGGCGATCGCCGCGCTGAAGCCGACGGTGGCGGTCAGCGCGTACCTGCCGATGGCGGAGAACATGCCGTCGGGCACCAGCTACCGGCCGGGTGACGTGATCACCATGTTCAACGGCAAGCGGGTCGAGGTGCTCAACACCGACGCCGAGGGCCGGATGATCCTGGGCGACGCCATGGCCCGCGCCTGCGCGGACGGCACCGACTACCTGTTCGAGACCTCCACCCTGACCGGCGGCCAGGTCATCTCGCTGGGCAAGCGGATGGCCGGCGTGATGGGCACCCCGCAGCTGTGCGACCGGGTGAAGGTGGCCGGCGACGCCGTCGGCGAGCCGGCCTGGCCGATGCCGCTGCCCGACGACGTCCGTAAGGGCATGGAGTCGGATGTGGCGGACATCTCGCAGGTCAACGCCGGAATGGACCGGGCCGGTCACATGCTGCAGGGCGGCGTGTTCCTGCGCGAGTTCGTGACCGACGACGTGGCCTGGGCGCACATCGACATCGCCGGGCCGGGCTACCACTCGGGCGAGCCGACCGGCTACTGGACCAAGGGCGGCACCGGCGTTCCGGTCCGCACGCTGGTGCAGCTCGTCGAGGATGTCGCCGCCAACGGCTGACGGACATGCGAAAGGGGCCCCCTGCTCAGGGGGCCCCTTTCGCGTTGCTCAGTGTCGCTCGGGGCGACGTTTGCGGCGCTCGTTGAAGTCGCGCATCCGCTGTGGGTAGCCCATCAGCCGGACGTCGTACACCGGGATGCCCATCCGGTGCGCGAAGCGCCGGGCCCCGTCCGGGCCGTCGATGCGGCGACGGGTCCACTCCCCGTCGTCGGCGATCAGGATGACGGTGGTCTCCGTCACCGTCGTACGGGGTTCGATGTACGCCTCGACGCCGCGCCGACTCCGGATGAAGTTCTCCAAATGGTCCAGATCGCCGCGACTGGCGGCACGGTCATGGCTCGGCACAGCCGCCTGTTTGCGGCGCCGGAACAAGCCCACCGGATCTCTCCCCCACGTTGCGTCATCGACGACGGTGCCAAGGGTACGTGTCGATGACGTGTCGTTGGGCACCTCGGTACGCACCCTGTGCCCAGTGGTGACAAGATGACCGAGGTGGGGTGTGTCCGTGTTACACCTCTGTGACCCCCGATGCAGCGACGCGACCTGGGAGTTGGACGTGAGCGAGCCGAACGAAGCGACCTTCGACATTGTCATTCTCGGAGGTGGCAGCGGCGGCTACGCGACCGCGCTGCGCGCCGTCCAGCTGGGCCTGAAGGTCGCGCTGGTCGAGAAGGGCAAACTCGGCGGCACCTGCCTGCACAACGGCTGCATTCCGACGAAGGCCCTGCTGCACGCCGCCGAGATCGCCGACCAGGCCCGCGAGTCGGAGCAGTTCGGCGTGAAGGCCGAGCTGATCGGCATCGACATGGCCGGGGTCAACTCGTACAAGGACGGCGTGATCGCCCGCCTGTACAAGGGCCTGCAGGGCATGTTGAAGGGCAACAAGGGCATCACGATCGTCGAGGGCGCCGGCAAGCTGGTCGGCAAGAACGTGGTCGAGGTGGACGGCAAGCGTTACACCGGCCGCAACATCGTCCTGGCCTCCGGCTCGTACGCGAAGAGCCTGCCCGGCCTGGAGGTCGACGGCGAGCGGATCATCACGAGCGACCACGCCCTCACGATGGACCGGGTGCCGTCGTCGGTGATCGTGCTCGGTGGCGGCGTGATCGGCGTCGAGTTCGCCAGCGTGTGGAAGTCCTTCGGCGTGGACGTGACGATCGTCGAGGCGCTGCCCCGGCTGGTCGCCGCCGAGGACGAGGAGTCGTCCAAGGCGCTGGAGCGGGCGTTCCGCAAGCGGAAGATCAACTTCAAGGTCGGCAAGCCGTTCGAGAAGGTCGAGAAGACCGAGAGCGGCGTCAAGCTCACGATCTCCGGCGGCGAGACCGTCGAGGCGGAGCTGCTGCTCGTCGCCGTCGGTCGCGGCCCGAACACCGCCAACCTCGGGTACGAGGAGCAGGGCGTCAAGATGGACCGCGGCTACGTGCTGACCGACGAGCGGCTGCGCACCAGCGTGCCGAACGTCTACGCGGTCGGCGACATCGTGCCCGGCCTCCAGCTCGCGCACCGCGGCTTCCAGCAGGGCATCTTCGTGGCCGAGGAGATCGCCGGGCAGACCCCGGCCGTGATCGACGAGGTCGGCATCCCGCGCGTCACCTACTGTGACCCGGAGCTGGCGTCGGTGGGTCTCACCGAGGCCAAGGCCAAGGAGCAGTACGGCGCCGACAAGGTCAAGACGTACAACTACAACCTGGGTGGCAACGGAAAGAGCCAGATCCTCAAGACCACCGGCTTCGTGAAGCTGGTCCGGGTCGAGGACGGCCCGGTGGTCGGCGTACACATGATCGGCGCCCGGGTGGGTGAGCTGATCGGTGAGGCGCAGCTCATCTACAACTGGGAGGCCTACCCGGCGGAGGTCGCCCAGCTCGTGCACGCCCACCCGACCCAGAACGAGGCCCTGGGCGAGGCGCACCTGGCCCTCGCCGGCAAGCCGCTGCACGCGCACGCCTGATCATCCAAAACCGCGGCGTCCGGCGACGGGCGAAGATCCCACCAGGGGAATGAAGGAGTCTCAGAAAATGCCGGTATCGGTCACCATGCCCCGGCTCGGCGAGAGCGTCACCGAGGGCACCGTCACTCGCTGGCTCAAGCAGGAGGGCGACACGGTCGAGGTCGACGAGCCCCTGCTCGAGGTCTCCACCGACAAGGTCGACACCGAGATCCCGTCACCCGCCGCCGGCGTGCTGAGCCGGATCGTGGTCGGCGAGGACGAGACCGCCGAGGTCGGCAGCGAGCTGGCCGTCATCGCCGGTGAGGGCGAGTCGACCGGCGGTGGCGAGGCCGCCCCGCAGGAGCAGGCCCCGGCCGAGTCGGTCGAGCCGGCCGCCGAGCCGACGGCCGCCGCCGAGGGCAGCGCCGACGAGGTGGCCCAGGACGAGGCCCCGGCCGAGGCGCCGGCTCCGGCCGCCGCCTCGTCGGGCGAGGGCACCGCGGTGAAGATGCCCGCCCTGGGCGAGAGCGTCACCGAGGGTACTGTCACGCGCTGGCTGAAGCAGGTCGGCGAGACCATCGAGGTCGACGAGCCGCTGCTGGAGGTCTCCACCGACAAGGTGGACACCGAGATCCCGTCGCCGGTCGCCGGCACCGTACTGGAGATCAAGGTCGCCGAGGACGAGACCGCCGCGGTCGGCGCCGACCTGGCGATCATCGGCGTTGCCGGCGGGGCCCCCGCCCAGGCGCAGCCCGAGCCGAAGCCCGAGCCGAAGGCGGAGGCCAAGCCGGCGCCGAAGGCCGAGCCGAAGCCGGAGCCGAAGGTCGAGGAGCCGACCCCCGGCATGTCGTACAACGAGCCCGCCGCGGAGACCGAGAGCTCGGCGCAGCCGGCGAAGACCGAGCAGGCCGCGCAGCCCGCCGCGTCGACCTCGGCGCCGGCACGCCCGTCCGCTCCGGCGCCGGGTGCCGGCGAGGAGGCCGCCGGGTACGTGACCCCGCTGGTGCGCAAGCTGGCCAGTGAGCACGGCGTCGACCTTGCCGCGCTCAACGGCACCGGCGTGGGTGGTCGGATCCGCAAGCAGGACGTGCTGGAGGCCGCCGAGAAGGCGAAGGCCGCCAAGGCCGCTCCGGCTCCGGCTGCCGCTCCCGCCGCCGCCGCGCCCCAGGCCAAGCCGGCCGCGAAGCCGCAGCCGAGTGGCAAGCGGGGCACCACCGAGAAGCTCCCCCGGATCCGCAAGGCCATCGCCAAGCGGATGCACGAGTCGCTGCACGAAATGGCGCAGCTCACCACGGTGGTCGAGGTGGACGTCACCCGGATCGCCAAGCTCCGGGCGCAGGCGAAGGACTCCTTCGTGCAGCGGCACGGTGTGAAGCTCTCCTTCCTGCCGTTCTTTGCCCTCGCGGCCGTCGAGGCGCTGCAGACGTACCCGATCGTCAACGCCCAGCTGGACCTTGACGGCGGCACGATCACCTACCCGGCTGCGGAGCACCTCGGCATCGCCGTGGACACCGAGCGGGGCCTCGTGGTGCCGGTCATCCACAACGCCGGTGACCTCAACCTCGGTGGCATCGCCAAGCGGGTCGCCGACCTCGCCGAGCGGACCCGGACCAACAAGATCAGCCCGGACGAGCTGGCCGGGGCGACCTTCACGCTGACCAATACGGGCAGCCGGGGCGCGCTCTTCGACACTCCGATCGTGCCGACGCCGCAGTCGGCGATGCTCGGCACGGGCGCCGTGGTGAAGCGGCCGGTCGTGGTCAACGACCCGGACCTGGGCGAGGTCGTCGCGGTCCGGTCGATGGTCTACCTGGCCATGTCCTATGACCACCGCCTGATCGACGGCGCCGACGCCGCTCGCTTCCTGAGCGCGGTCAAGGAGCGGCTGGAGGCCGGCAACTTCGATTCGGAGCTGGGTCTGGCCTGATCCACCCGCAACGCCGAGAGGGCGCCCCGGTCGTCGACCGGGGCGCCCTCTCGTTTGCGTTCCTCAGCTCTTGAGCAGCGCGGTCGACACCTGCCAGAGCCGCTCGGCGGCCTCCGGGTCCAGCGCGTAGTCGGCGACACCCGTCCGCCCACCGGGCTGGGCGGGGGCGGCCTGCTGACAGTCCTCGAAGTAGCGCCCGCCCACGCCGTCGAGCAGCGGCGAGGCGGCGACCAGCACGGAGGTGGCGGCACCCTGCTCGACGGTCTTCCAGGCCGCCGCGTTGCCCGTACGCAGCCGGGCCAGGTCCTCCTCGCTCACGTAACGCTGGAGGTTGGTCCGGATCGCGCCGGGCATCAGTGAGTTGGTGAGGATGCCGTCGTCGGCCCAGCGGCGGGTGGCCTCCACGGCGAACAGCACGTTGGCCGTCTTGGACTGCCCGTACGCCTGCCACGGCTCGTACTCCCGCTTGTCGTACTGGATGTCCTCGAAGACCACAGGCGAGCGCAGGTGGGCGGCGGAGCTGACCGAGACGATCCTGGCCCCTTCGGCGGCGGCGAGTGCCGGGCGCAGCCCGGTGGCGAGCGCGAAGTGCCCCAGGTGGTTGGTGGCGAACTGCATCTCCCAGCCCTGCGGGGTGCGGGACAGGGGTGCGGCCATGATGCCGGCGTTGTTGACCAGGATGTGCAGCGGGCCGTCCCAGTTGGCCACGAAGTCGGCGACCGAACCCTGGTCGGCGAGGTCGAGCGGGGCGACCAGGACGCGGTCGTTGCCGGTGGTGGCGGTGATGTCGTTGGCGGCCTGCTGGCCCGCGTCCGGGTTGCGGACGGCCAGTGTGATTTCCGCGCCGGCGCTGGCCAGGGCGCGGGCGGTCTCGACGCCGATCCCGGAGGAGCCGCCGGTGACGATCGCCCGCCGCCCGACGAGGTCCACGCCCCGGATCACGTCCATGGCGGTGGAGTGATGGGCGAACGAAGTGGTGATCGGGTTGTTGGTCGTCATTGTCCATCCTTGTCCGGGGTGGGCTGACCGACCGGCCCGCTGCGGGAGGCCGTGGCCCCGGTGTTTCCCCGACCGGGCCGGAGGTAACGCCGGACCCCGTCGCCATCGCCGTTCGGCCTCCGACCAGCCCGGACGCTGCCAGAGTGGGATCGTGGGCGGCTACCGGCGGGGTGGACAGCTGGGACCGGCCGTCCCGATCGCCCCGGGCGCCCGGGTGGACAAGTTCGAGGTCTTCTTCGACCTGGTCTTCGTCTTCTCGTTCTTCATCATCACCCGGGCCACCGCCGCGAACATCTCCGGCCGGCAGCTGCTGCACGCCGGCCTGGTGCTCGCCGTGCTCTGGTGGATCTGGGTGGTGCACAGCCTGGTCGCCACCCGTGTCCGGCTCGGCGAGGGCTACGTCCCGGTGCTCATGGTGATCGCGATGGTCGCCCTGTTCGCGTTCGCGTTGGCGCTGCCTCAGGCGTTCAACGACCCGAAGGGGAGCGCCGCCGGCCCGATGCTGGTGGCCATCAGCTATGTCGTGGTCCGGGCCGTCCACATGATCCTCTATCAGCATGTGGTGAAGGACAGCCCGCAGGAGCGGCGGCAACTGCGGCGGTTCGCGCCGGAGCTGGCGGTGAGCATCGTGCTGCTGCTGGCCGCCGCGCTCATCCCGCCGCAGATCGCCGACCCCGACCGGGCTGCCCTGGTCCGCGACGGGCTGTGGATCACAGTGGTGGTGGTGCAGTACGCCACCGGCTTCATCGTGGGGACCTGGGGCTGGGGGGTGACAAGCGCCGAGCACTGGACGGAGCGCTACGACCTCATCCTGATCATCGCGCTGGGTGAGTCGATCATCTCGACGGGCGTCGGCGGCAACCTGCTGGGCAAGCCGGTCACCTGGCCGGCGGTGGCCGCCGCCGCGCTCGGCATCGTGGTCACCGCCGCCCTCTGGTGGGCGCACTTCGACTTCATCGGGCCGGCCGCCCGGATCGCCCTGCACGCGGCGGAGGGCGCCCCACGGGTGGCGATGGCTCGCGACGCGTACGCGTACCTCTACCTGCCGATGATCGCCGGGGTGATCCTGTTCTCGATCGGCAACGAGGAGGTCCTGCACAAGATCACCGACCCGGCCGGCGGGATCACCGAGACTGTCGAGGGGCCGGCGGTGCCGATGCTCTTCGGCGGGTTGATCTGCTATTTCGCCGTCAATCTGCTCTTCCAGTTACGCACCCTGCGCACCGTCAGCTGGACCCGCGTCGGCGTCATCGTGGTGCTCACGGCGGCCCTTCCGGTCGGCCAGCACCTGCCGGCGCTGGGCGCGCTCACCCTCGCGACAGTGATCTGCGTGGCGCTGGTGGCCGTGGAGGTGATGGTGATGTCGCAATCCCGGCACGCCCTGCGGGCCGCCGTCTTTCAGGAGCGCACCTCCCACGAGGCCCACGAGGCCGCCTGGCGGGCGCGCTGGCACGACGTCCGGGAGACCGACGAGCCGACCACGCCGTGACCGGTTCGAGATAGGCTCCGCGCAGCGTCGCAGTGCACCCGGCCCGAAGGCCGCCGTGGGCATGGAGGCGCGGGGACAGCATGGGACGAAACGTGCACCCAACCGGTTCACCGGCCGGCCGGCTCGCCGCCGTCGGCAATCAGATGATCGAGATCCACCTCTGGCTCAGCGCGGAGTTGGCCCGGTTACAGGCAAGCCTCGACACCCCGTCCCGGGACCTGCGGGCGCACTGCCTCACCTTCTGCGCCGCGCTCGGTCGACACCACACCGGTGAGGACGCGGGCGCGTTCCGGCTGCTGGCCGAGGAGGCCCCCGAGCTACGCCCGGTCATCGACAACCTGATCACCGATCACGAGGTGGTGGCGGGGATCCTGGAACGGGTCGAGGCACTGCTGGGCGGCGACGCGGCGGTGCCCGTCGCCCAGGTGCGCGCCGAGCTGGGCGGGTTGGCCGCCCTGCTGGAGTCGCACTTCCGCTACGAGGAGAAGCGGCTGGTCACCGCCCTGAACGCGCTCACCGGTCGAACCGGAACGACCGAGGAGCTGCTCGGCCTGACCGCGCCCGGATCCCTCTAGCCGGCCTCCGACCCCGATGCGGTGCCGGATGGTCGCTCGTAGAAGCGGATCTTCTCCCGGAGGTGGTCGTACTGGCGCTGGAGCAGGCGCATCTGCTCCTCGACCTGCGCCGCGTGGTGGCACAGCAACTCGTGCCGCTCGTCGGTGGTGTGCTCGCCGTCGCGGGCCAGTTGCGCGTAGCGGCGCATCTGCGCGATCGGCATCCCGGTGTCGCGCAGGCAGCGGAACAGCACCAGCCAGCCGAGGTCGTCGTCGGTGAAGACCCGCTGCCCGCCCGCCGTGCGCTCCACGTCCGCGAGCAGGCCGATCTTCTCGTAGTACCGCAGTGTGTCCAGACTGAAGCCGCTGCGGCGGGCGGCCTCCGAGGGGGCGTAACCGCTCATGTCGCGAGATGGTAGTGCTTGACCTGGAGCGCGCTCCAGGTTGGAGGCTGGTGACCATGACGACGACACGGACGCTGGGACGCAGCGGCATCACGGTGAGCGCGATCGGAATGGGGTGCTGGGCCATCGGCGGCCCGCTCTGGGGCGACGACGGGCAGCCGTTCGGCTGGGGTGAGGTGGACGACGACGAATCGATCCGCACCATCCACCGGGCGCTCGATCTCGGGGTGACCCTGTTCGACACCGCCAGCAACTACGGCGCCGGGCACAGCGAGCGGATCCTCGGTCAGGCGGTGGCCGGGCGACGGGACAGCGTGGTGATCGCCACCAAGTTCGGCAACGTCAGCGAGGAGAGCACCCGGCGGGCGCTCGGCACCGACGCCAGCCCGGCGTTCGCGGTGCGCAGCCTGGAAGACTCGCTCCGCCGGCTCGGCACCGACTACGTCGACCTCTACCAACTGCACATCAACGCACTGCCGGTGCCCGCCGCGCTCGACCTGGTCGACACCCTGGAGGCCCTGGTCGACCAGGGCAAGATCCGGGCGTACGGCTGGAGCACCGACGACCCGGCCTCGGCGGAGGCGTTCGCGGCCGCCGGCCCGCACTGCGCCGCGATCCAGCACGACGAGTCGGTGCTGCGTGACAACGCGGCGGTGCTGGCGGTCTGCGACGAGCACGACCTGGCCAGCCTCAACCGTGGGCCACTGGCGATGGGGCTGCTCACCGGGTCGACCCGGGCGGTCGGGGCGGACGACGTGCGCGGACGGGCACCGGAGTGGCTGGAATGGTTCACCGACGGCCGGCCGACGCCACGCTGGGCGGCCCGGGTCGACCAGGTCCGCGCGGCGCTCACCGCCGACGGGCGCACCCTCGCACAGAGCGCGCTCGGCTGGCTGCTGGCGCGCAGCCCCCGTACCGTGCCGATCCCCGGCCTGCGCACCGTGGCCCAGGCCGACGAGAACCTGGCCACCCTGACGCTCGGCCCACTGAGTGCCGAGTCGTACGCCGAGGTGGAGCGACTGCTCGCCGACCTGCGCCCGGCCCACGCGGCCTGACCGCCGGGCCGGCTCACGCCCCGGGCGCCGTCACCGGAAGTCGTCCGCGTGCTCGGCGGCCCACTGCCGGAACGTGCGCCCGGGGCGGCCGGTCACCTGCTCGACGTCCGGGGCGACCCAGGCGTTGCCGTCGAGATACCGGCCCATCTCCAGGAACCACTCGATCACCTCGGCGGGATAGTGGTCCTTCCAGTACTCGCGGGCCTGCTCCGGGGTCAGTTCGTCGAAGCGCACCGGACGGCCGATCGCCTCGCCGATCATCCGGACCGCGTCCCGGCGACGGACCGGCTCCGGCCCGGTCGGTTGGTACACCCGGCCGGCGTGGCCGTCCTCGGTCAGCGCGGCCACGATGACCGCGGCGATGTCCGCCTCGTGGACCAGCGCGCTGTTCCAGTCCCCGAACGGCGCTCGCACCACCCCCTCGGCGCGGATGGCGGGCACCCAGTCCCGGGTGTTCGCCATGAACTCGCCAGGAAACACGTGTGTCCACTCCAGACCCGAGTTCTCGATCGCCCGGTGCAGCGGCCGGTGCGGGGCCTCGACCGGGTCGTCGTCCGCCCGGCTCGGATCGTTGTGACCGAGGTGGGTGACCCGGCGGACGCCGGCCTGACGGGCCAGCTCCAGGATCTCCGCACCGGTGCTCAGCGGCCCGTACCCGTCCATCGCGACCAGGTGCATCCGCGTCACGCCGCGCAGCGCCGCGACCAGCGTGTGGGGCCTGGCGAAGTCGCCCGCCACCACCTCCACCCGGCCGGGTAGCGCGGTGGCGGTCGGCGACGCGGGATCGCGGGTCAGCGCGCGAACGTCGTGGCCGGCGACCACCAGTTGCCGGACCACGCTGCCTCCGACGGTCCCGGTCGCTCCGGTCACCAGGATCGGCATGGTTCCTCCTCAGGGATTGCCCGACGGCGGGCACGGCGAGCCGACCCCGCATTCCGGGGGCGCTCTCGGATGACTCATGGTCAGCCAGATCGATGCCGCAAGCAATCGCGAACACCGCATTCACGTTCGCTCTGACCTGCGGAAACGTGCTGACAGTCGACAACGCGCGGCAGCCGTTTTCGGCCCCGGGAACATTCGTTGACCTGCGCTTTCGCGCCGCACAGGTGTTCCGCGCACATTCGTTCGCCGAAACGCCCCACCTTCGGCGGCCCCACGCATCCACCGGCGGCGTTCTGGACGAAGATGGGGGTATGCGGATCCTTCTGGCCGGCGCGTCCGGCTTCCTTGGCACCCGACTGGCCGACCTGCTCGTCCGCGAGGGGCACGAGGTCACCCGGTTGGTCCGTCGAGCGCCGGGCGGGCCGCAGGAGCGGCGGTGGGACCCGGCCGCCGGGCAGCTCGACCCGGTCGTGGTCGCCGAGGCCGACGCCGTGGTCAACCTTGCCGGCGCGGGCGTCGGCGACAAACGCTGGAACGACGACTACCGGCGGTTGATCCGCACCAGCCGGGTGGACAGCACCACAACGCTGGCGACCACCATCGCCGGGCTCCCCGCCGCGGACCGACCCCGGGTGCTGCTCAACTCATCGGCCGTCGGCTGGTACGGCAACACGGGCGACCGGGCGGTCGAGGAGGACGCGCCGGCCGGCGAAGGCTTCCTGGCCGACGTCTGCCGGGTGTGGGAGGCCGCGACCCGGCCGGCCGAGGACGCCGGGGTACGCGTGGTCCGGCTACGTACCGGTCTGCCGCTGCACCGCGAGGGCGGGCTGCTCAAGCCGCAGTTGCTGCCGTTCAAGCTGGGCATCGCCGGCCGGCTGGGCAGTGGCCGGCAGTGGCTGCCGTGGATCTCGATGGCCGACTGGCTGGACGCGACCCGCTTCCTGCTCGACCGCGACGACATCGCCGGCCCGGTCAACGTGGTGGGGCCGAACCCGGTCACCAACGCCGAGTTCACCCGCGAGCTGGCCCGGCAACTGCACCGCCCGGCGATCATCCCGATCCCCGCGCTGGCGCTCAAGGTGGTCCTCGGCGGCTTCTCCCACGAGGCCCTCACCAGCACCAGAGTCCTCCCCGGAGTCCTGGCCCGAGCCGCCTACCCCTACCAGCACCCCACCCTCCCCCAAGCCCTCCAAGCAGCCCTGACAACCTCCTGACCCCCGCCCACCTCCCTGCCCATCCCTGTTGTTCGGCCCTTGGCAGAATCGGCGGTCAGCGGGTCGTCGGTGGGCCAGCGTGGGCCGATGCTGGACCGATGGCGACCTTCTCCCTCCAGGCCACCCCGACCGACGCGACGAGCTGGGCCGAGCTGGCCCGTCGGGCCGAGAGCGTCGGCTTCGACGCTCTGCTCGCCGCGGACCACCCCGGCGACGTGACGTCACCGTTCGTGGCGCTGGCCGCCGCCGCCCCGGTCACCTCGACGATCGGGCTCGGCTCGTACGTGTCGAACCTCGGCGTACGGGAACCGATGCTGCTCGCGGCCGACGTGGCCACCCTCGATCTGATCTCCGGCGGTCGGGCCCGGCTCGGTGTCGGCGCCGGTCACACTCCGGCGGAGTGGCGCGCGGTGGGCCGGGAACGCCCCGACGTTGCCGGCCGGGTCCGCCGTTGCGTGGCCGTCGCCGAGGCGGTCCGCGCCCTGCTCGACGGCGCCTCGGTCACCGTCGACTCGGCCGAGCTGACGATGCGCGAGGCGGTGCTGCGCGAACCCCGGCCGGTGCAGGACCGGATCCCGCTGACGATGGGTACGGCGAACTCGACGCTGCTGCGCTGGGCCGGCGCGCACGCCGACGTGGTCGGGCTGACCGGGTTCGGACGTACCCTCGCCGACGGCCACCAGCATGAGGCGCGCTGGCGGGCCGACCAGATCGAGGCGCAGCTGGCCTGCGTGGCCGCCGGCGCGGCCGGCCGAAGCGACCTGCCGGCGCTGGAGGCGCTGGTGCAGACGGTGCTGGTCACCGACGACGCGGAGGCTGCCGCCGCGCAACAGGCCCGGCGCAACGGCATGACGCCCGCCGAACTGCTGGCCACCCCGTTCGTGCTGATCGGCACGGTGGACGAGATCGTCACGGCGGTCGCCGAGCACGAACGGCGCTGGGGGGTGACCCGGTTCGTGGTCCGTGCCGACGCGCTGAACCCGCTCACACCGGTCCTGGCCCGCCTGACCTGAGCCCCCGCCGACAGCCCCGTTGATCAAGAGGTTTGCGTCAGATTCCGGCTACCGGATGACGCAAGCCTCTTGATCAACATGGGCAAAGGGGTTGAGGGGTCAGCAGCCGACTACCCAGTGGTTGGGGGCGGTTTGCTTGAGGGCGCTCGTGTAGAAGGTGTTGTAGAGGCCCATGCGCTGGTTGGAGCCGTTGGCGTAGGCGTAGCCGCCGGACTGGTACGCCCGACCGGCCGCCACGTGCGCGTAGTTGCTGGCCGTCACGCAGGTCGGCGGCGTGGTCGGGGTGGCCGTCGGGGTCGGCGTCGGGGTGGGGGTGGCCGTCGGGGTCGGGGTCGGGCTGGTCCCGCCGCCGTTCAGACCGAAGAAGAGCGCGTCCCGGTACGTCGAGCAGATGGTGTCCAGGAAGTACGCGCCCGCGGTGCCACACTGCTCGGCCGCCGAGCCCGGGTCGACCGGGGTACCGTGGCCCATCCCGGAGATCCGGTAGAGGCGCACGTCGTCGTTGCCGTACACCTCGAGGCTGGTGTTGCCGGGCAGCGACGAGGTGCTGGTCGGGGTCTGCGAAACGCCCCGCACGTTGGTCCACTGGTCGCGGGACTCGGTGCCGTTGAGCGGGGTGACTGTGGTGTCCGAGGTGCCGTGCCAGATGGCCACCCGGGGGCGTGGGCCGGTGTAGCCGGAGTACGCGCCACGCACCAGGTCGCCCCAGGCGGCCGGGGTCTTGTCCGCGCCCGGGTTCATGCAGCTGAACGCGTTGACCATGCTGGTGGCACAGCGGTACGGGATCCCCGCGATGATCGATCCGGCGGCGAAGACGTCCGGGTAGGTGGCCAGCATGACCGCGCTCATCGCCCCGCCCGCGGAGAGCCCGCTGACGTAGACCCGGGAACCGTTCACCCCGTAGTTCGTCTTGGCGTGGTCGACCATCTGCTTGATCGACAGCGCCTCGCCCTGACCTCGGGTGGTGTCCCCCGCCTCGAAGAAGTTGAAGCAGGAGTTGGCGTTGTTGCCGGAGGGCTGCTGGGCGACGATCAGGGCGAACTTCCACTGGTCGGCGTACTTCTGCCAGCCGGAGTTGACGAAGTAGCCGGAGGCGTTCTGCGTACACCCGTGCAGCAGGACGACGGCCGGGGAGTTGGCCGGCAGGCCGTCCGGCCGGTAGGCGTACATGGCGAGGTTGCCGGGGTTGGAGCCGAACCCTGTGACCTGGGTGAGGGTGGCGGCCTGCGCGGGTGCGGCGACGACGACCGCGCCCGCGACGGCGAGGGCGAGCCCGGCGACCGCACCGAGCAGGCGGGTGAGGGTGGATGAGGAGCGGCGCACGGCGGCCTCCTGAGGGGCAGACTGTGAACTGGGTCACTGTCGAGTTGCCGTGACGTTACGACGACGTGTCGTCGCTATGACATGGCGCACACTCACACATTTACGACGGACGCTGTGTACGCCAGACCGTCGACGTGGCGGGCCTAATCCGTCCCCAACGGTCCCGTCCTTGCAGGTCTGACCGGCCCGTCCAGGTCCGGTTGGTAACGTCCGCTGCGTGCCGTCCTCCCCGTCGCTGGCCACCGGGCCCGCACCCGTGTCACCGCCGCGCACCGTCCGGGACCGCCGGGCCGACCTGATCGTCGTGCTGGTGGCGCTCGCGCTCGCCGTCTGGGTGACCAGTGGGCTGTGGCGGGACCCGAACGTCCGCACCATCACCGTCAACTCCAGCGACCAGGCGCTGTTCGAATGGCTGCTGGCCTTCGGTGGGCACGCGGTCACCCACGGGGACAACCCGCTCTTCACCTACCTGATCAACGTCCCGGACGGCGTGAACCTCGCGGTCAACACCTCGATCACTGTGTACGCGGTGGTCTTCGCCCCCCTCACGTACCTGATCGGGCCGCCGGCGACGTTCCTGGTGATCCTCACCCTGAACCTGCTCGCCACCGCGCTGGTCTGGTACTGGCTGCTCTCCCGGCACCTGGTCCGCAGCCGGCTGGCCGCCGCTGTCGGCGCCCTGTTCATCGCCTACTCCCCCGGCATGGTCTCGCACGCCAACGCCCACCTGAACTGGACCGCCGGTTGGCTGGTGCCGCTGCTGATCTGGCGGCTGTTCGCGCTACGCCGGGCCGGGCACTGGCTTCGGGACGGGGTGATCCTCGGCGTGTTGGTGGCGGTGGCCTTCTCGATCGCCGCCGAAGGGCTGTTCTTCACCGCGCTGGCGCTGGGGGTGTTCGTCGCCATCTGGGCGCTGCACCCGGCCAACCGGGTGGAGGCCCGCGCCGCGCTGCCCACCTTCCTGCGCGGGCTCGGGGTGACCGCCGTGGTCGCCGGTGTGCTGCTGTCGTACCCCTTGTGGTTGCACTTCGCCGGGCCACAGCGGTTCCACGGCACCGGCTTCGACCCGGTGATCCACTCCGAGGACATCGCGGCGTTCGCCGCCTTCCCGCGCCGCTCGCTGGCCGGCGAGGCCGGGTTGGGCACCTCGCTGGCGCCGAACCCGACCGAGGAGAACTCGTTCTTCGGTATCCCGCTGCTGGTGCTCACCGTGATCTGCTTCGTCGTGCTCTGGCGGCGGGCCGACAGGCACCGCCGGGCCACCCTCTGGGCGCTGGGCGCCCTCGCTCTGATCTTCAGCGTGCTCTCCTTCGGGCCGGTCGCGAAGGTCGACGGCCGACGCACCGATCTGCCCATGCCGTTCGACCTGGTCGGGCAACTGCCGGTGGTGAACGCCGCGCTACCGGCCCGGCTGGCGCTGGTGGTCGCGCCAGTGGTCGGGCTGTTGCTGGCGTACGCCGTCGACCAGTTGCGCGCCGCGCCACCCCGGTACCGCCCCACGGAGTTGGCCTGGGTGCTGGGTTTCGCGGCGGCCCTGGTGCCGCTGCTGCCCACCCCGCTGCTGACCGACGAGCGGGAGCCGATCCCGCGCTTCATCACCTCCGGCACCTGGCGCGACTACGTGTCACCCGACGGGGTGCTGACCCCGGTGCCGCTGACAGTGGACATCTACCCGGACGGCCAGCGCTGGCAGGCGTACGCGTTGTCGCACCGGCAGGGCGAGTTCGAGATCCCCGGCGGCTTCTTCCTCGGTCCGGGCGGACCGGACGGGCGGGGCCGGATCGGTCCGGTGCCGCGCACGCTGAGCGCGTTGATGGACCAGGCCGGCCGCACCGGGCTGGTCCCCATCGTCACCGACGGAACGATCCGGGAGGTCCAGTCGGACCTGCGGCACTGGCGCATCGAGACGGTGGTGCTCGCCGACGAGGTGCACGGCGCGAAGTTCGAGGTCGACGAGAAGGCGCTGCTGCGCACCGGCACCGCCCTGTTCGGCGAGCCGCAACGGGTCGACGACGTCTGGCTCTGGCGCATCCCGCCTGCCGATCGGTAGACCGCGACGCGGCCGGCCGGGGCATCGGGACCGGCCGCCGTCGCGTCTAATGAGCCGATGGGACTGACCGGTGGGCGATTGCGGCGTGCCGCAGTGGTCGGGCTCGCGCTGGGGCTCGTCGCGCTCAGCGCGCCAGCCGCCACGGCCGCGAGCAGCACTGTCGCCGACAGCGCGGCCGGCGCGAGCACTGTCGCCGACAGCACGGCAGGTGTGGTGCCGACCCGGGTGCGCGATCCGTGGCTGTGGCAGGCCACGGTGGGGCAACGCCCGGCCGGTCCGGCCGCTCTGGTGTTCTTCACCGACCGCACCCGCTATTTCGAGTCGACCGGCGTGCTTGTCGCCCGGGACGGCGCCTACCGGCTCATCCCGATCGGCATCGCCGAGGGGCACGGGTTGCTTTCCCCGGACGGGCACCACTACCTGCGGCCGCAGTCCGGCGAGTTGCTGGACCTCACCACCGGCCGGCAGCGCCGCACAGTGAAACCCGGGCTGGACCCTTACGCCTGGTCACCGGATGGGCGACGCGTGCTCGGCTCCCGCAACAACGACGATCAAGTGATCAGCTACGGGCCTGACAACCAGCAGCTGAACGACCCGGAGAAGCCCGACGACCTGCTCGTCGTCGACCCGTACCAGGGCACCGAGCAGGTGGTCGCGGCCGGCACCTTCGCCGCCCACAACGGGGCGGCCTGGTCACCCGGAGGCGACCTGGTGGCGGTCACCGGCTCGCCGGATGTGCCTGCCCGGCTCGCCGAGCGCCAGCGACTGGTGGTCCTCGACCCGGCCGGCGGCGGTCCTCGCTGGCAGGTCGACCTGGGCGACCGGCGGATACTGGCCGGCCCGGCCGCCTGGCATCCCGACGGCCGGCGGCTCGCGCTGCTCGCCTTCGACGGCTGCGCCGGGCCCAGGTGCACGTCCGAGCAGGCGGCGGCGCGCACCTGGCGGATCGAGTTCCTGGACACGGCCACCGGCCAAGCCGTCGGCCCGGCCCTCCCGGCCGGCACCTCGGCCAGCGGGATCATCGGCTGGCGCGGCGACGACCCGATCCTGCGGTATCTCAGCGAAACGGAGGCGGACACGGACCGGCAAGCCGTTCTCGCCGCGCTGTCGCCCGACGGCGGTCGCGAGGTGCTGGTGACCACGCCGGTCGGGTCGACCGACCTGATGGTGCCGGGCGACCTGCTGACCCCTGCCGCGTTCGGTGGGCCGGAGCCCCGGCCGTCACCGTTCGCCGCCCCGCTCTGGGTCTACCTGACGCTGGGCGTGCCGACGCTGCTCGCGATCGCTCTCGTCGTTCGCCGGGTCCGTCGCCGCCGCGCTGCGACGGGCCCTGCTCCGGCGTGACAACGAGCCGCCGAGCGGCGCCGCGACCGGCACGACGAGGTCCTCGTGAGGCGGCTCACCAGGGATGATCGCCTCTGACGGGACTAGGCTGGTTGACGTGACGACGACGACCCCCGGCCTGACGGCCGTCCGTGCCGGCCTGCTCGACTACCAGGCCGCCTGGGACGAGCAGCGGCGCCTGCACGAGTCGGTGGTGGCTGGCGAGCGCGGCGACACGGTGCTGCTGCTGGAGCACCCGAGCGTCTACACCGCGGGCAAGCGCACCGAACCGTGGGACCGCCCCATGGACGGCACTCCGGTCGTCGACGTGGACCGTGGCGGCAAGATCACCTGGCATGGGCCGGGGCAGCTCGTCGGTTACCCGATCCTGCGCCTGCCCGACCCGGTGGACGTGGTCGCCTACGTGCGCCGAACCGAAGAGCTGCTCATCGACGTGTGCGCCGAGTTCGGGTTGACCGCCGGCCGGGTCGAGGGGCGCAGCGGGGTCTGGGTGCCCGAGGACGACCGGGGTCCGGCCCGCAAGGTGGCGGCGATCGGCATCCGGGTGGCCCGGGGGGTCACCCTGCACGGCTTCTCGATCAACTGCGACTGCGACCTGACGTACTTCGACCGGATCGTGCCGTGCGGCATCCGGGACGCGGGCGTCACCTCGCTCACCGCCGAACTGGGTCGCCCGATCAGCGTCGCCGACGTGCTGCCGGTGGTCGAGCGCCGACTCTCCACCCTCATCGCAGCCTGACTGCGGCACTGGCCGACGAAACCCCGATCTCCGCCCACAGCTACAGCTGGGACGTGACATGACGGACGCGGTACGACCAGCGACCGGTACCGCAGTCACGGGCCTCGAATGCATTCGGTGCGGTACCCGGCATCCGGTCGGCGACTACTCGCTCGGGTGCCCCTCCTGCGCCGCCGCCGGCCACGGCTCGAACCTGTTCTGCCGTTACCCCGCCGAGGCGGTCCGCCAGGACCAACTGGTGCCGTACCCGGTCGTTCCAGATCTGGGCCAGGGGCGCACACCGCTGTTCCCGCTGCCCTGGCTCGACGGGGTGCTCGTCAAGAACGAGGCGGCGAACCCGACCGGATCCCACAAGGACCGGTTCGCGGCGATGGCGGTGACCCACGCGAAGGCCTCGGGCTACGAGCGCGTCGTCGTCGGATCGTCCGGGAACGCTGGGCTGGCCACAGCCGCTTTCGCCGCCGCCGTCGGCCTCCGGGCCGTGGTGGCCGGCTTCACCTGGCTGCCCGAATCGCTCGCAACGCCGCTGCGCAGGCTCGGAGCGGACCTGCGCACCTTCGACACCGACGAGGAACGCATCCGGTACGTCAAGGAGGCGGCCGACCGTCACGACACGTTGGCCGTCTCCAACGTCGCCGACATCGTCATCGGAAGTAGCTGTTTCGGGATCGAGGGCTACAAGGCCATCGCCTGGGAGATAGCAGCAGACGTACCTGCCGGGGTGGACCACGTCGTGATCCCGTCGAGCCGAGGCGATCTGGCCTGGGGCATCCACCTCGGGTTCGCCCAGTGGTCCGCCCTGACGGGCAGGCCCCAGCCCCGCCTCCATCTGGTCGAACCTTTCCCCAGGTTGTCCGCCGTGCTTGCCGGCCAGGATGTCGCCACACGCTTCTCCGACAGCGCCGGAAGCCTCCACTCGATCGCCGGGGACAGCACGACCGTCCAGGCCCAGGCCGCGGTGACCCGTAGTGCGGGCAGCGTCGTCGTGGTGCGGGAAGACGTGGCAGCCAGCTGGTACGAGCGGGCAAGCCGACACGGGCACACCTGGGAGATCAGCAGTTGCACAGTGTTGGCTGCCTACGACGTCCTACGGCGACGCGACGTCATTCCCGCTGGCGATCGGACAGTCCTGATCACCACCTCCCACCTGTTCAAGGGGCTGTGACCGCCCTGGCGATGAGGGAAGCGCGCCACGGAACGAGGTCCGAGCGTCACGTCGACGGCCCAGGGTCGCCGACCAGAAATTCCGCACCGAGTGTCCCGTGGGGCGTCCGGCCGATCGTCCCTATGGTGGAGTCGGCGACCAGCGTCGGCTCGACACCTGAGGCCGGCGGCCACCGCCCGGCCCGGACGCGAGGAGCGGACATGCCCACCTACATCGCGCTGACCTACACCGCAGACGTCGACTGGAGCAGCCCCGAACAGGCTGACGAGATGGCGGAGTACCGGGAGTTCGGTGCTGCCGCCCGTGCAGTGATCAGGGGCGGCAGCGCGCTCTACCCGACGGCGACCGCGACCACGGTGCGGGTCTCCGGCGGCAAGGGCGGTGACGTGCTCACCACCGACGGCCCGTACGCCGAGACCAAGGAAGCCCTGACGGGCTTCTACCTGCTGGAGTGCGCGGACCTGGACGAGGCAGTGGCGACGGTCGCCAGGATGCCCGCGGCCTGGAACGGCGCGGTCGAGGTCCGTCCCGTCATTCCGCTGTGACCCGATGCTGACCGGTGACGCGGAGACCGCCGCCGACGCGGCGCAGCAGGTGGTCCGGGCCGAGCGGTCCCGGATCCTCGCCACGCTGATCCGCGTCACCGGCAGCGTCGACCTGGCCGAGGACGCCACCCAGGACGCGGTGCTGCGCGCCCTGCAGACCTGGCCGCGCGACGGCGTGCCGGACAACCCGCGCGGCTGGCTGCTGGTCGTGGCGCGGCGACGCGCTGTCGATCTGATCCGTCGGGAGGCCCGCCGAGCCGGGAAGGAGTCCGAAGCCGTGGCCCTGCTCGACCCCGCGTCGGACTCACCCGAGGCGGTTCGGGACGACCTGCTCCGGCTGGTCTTCACCTGCTGCCATCCGGCGCTGTCACTGGACGCGCAGGTGGCGCTGGCGCTGCGTACCATCGGCGGGCTGGCCACCGCCGAGGTGGCCCGCGCCCTGGTGGTGCCCGAGGCGACGATGGCCAAGCGACTCACCCGGGCCAAACAGAAGATCACCCAGGCGGGCATCCCCTACCGGATACCGCCGGCCGAGGAGTTGCCGGGCCGACTGGCCGGCGTCGCCGCCACCGTCTATTTGATCTTCAACGAGGGTTACGCGGCAGGCGTCGGCGACGACCTGATCCGGGTCGGGCTGGCCGACGAGGGCCTTCGGCTCGCCCGGCTGCTGGTCGAGCTGATGCCGGACGAACCGACGGTGCTCGGCCTGCTGGCCCTGCTGCTCTTGCAGGACTCCCGGCGGGCTGCGCGGGTCGGCGTCGACGGTCGGCCGCTGCTCCTGAGCGAGCAGGACCGCACGCGCTGGGACCGGACCGCGATCACCGCCGGGGTGGAGCTGGTCGGTCGAGGGCTGCGTCGCACCCCCGACCATCCCGACCGGTACGTCGTCCAGGCCGCCATCGCCGCCTGCCACGCCCTCGCCCCGTCGTACCAGGAGACTCCGTGGGACGCGGTGATCTCCTGGTACGACGTGCTGCTCACCGTGCAGGACACCCCGGTGGTACGACTGAACCGGGCGGCGGCCGTCGCCGAGCGCGACGGCCCCGCCGCCGGGCTGGCGTTTGTGGACGCGATCGGCGGACTGGCCGGCTACCCGTGGTTCCACGCCACCCGGGGCGAGTTGCTGTACCGCCTCGGCCGAGCCGACGAGGCCGCCACGGCGTACCGGGCGGCGCTCGCACTCGACCTCAACGACCCGCAGGCGGCCCGGCTACGCGACCGGCTCGCCGAGTGTGGGCCGGCCTCCGTCAGGGAGTGAGGCGGTGCAGGTCACGCGGGAACGCGGTGACCTCCCGGATGTTTGCCGCGCCGACCAACCGGGCCACGAACCGTTCCAGGCCGATCGCGAAACCACCGTGCGGTGGCATGCCGTGCCGGAACGCGTCCAGGTAACCGACGTACGGCTCGACCGGCTCACCCCGGGCCGCCAACGCCGCCAGGTAGTCGGCGTGCCGGTGCAGCCGTTGCCCGCCGGTGACCAGCTCCAGACCGCGAAAGAGCAGGTCAAAACCGTTCGAGTACGCGGGCCGCTCCGGGTCCGGGTGGGTGTAGAAGGGCCGCTTCGCCATCGGGTAGCCGGTGACGAAGAGGAAGTCCGACCCGTGTTCGCGCCGTGCCCACTCGCCCAGCGCCCGTTCGTGGGCGGGCGCGAGGTCCGGCTCGTCGGCGGGCGCCCCGGCGATCGTCAGCGCCTCGGTGAAGTGCACCGCCGGGATCTCCGCCGGCACCTGCGGCGGCGTGACACCGAGCGTTGCCAGGGCTCGGCCGGCCCGCCCGCTCACCGCGTCCAGCATCCCGGCCACCGTGTCGCGCAGCACCCGCATCACGTCCCGGTGGTCGGCGATGAAGCCCAGCTCCGCGTCGAGCGACGTGTACTGGGCGAGGTGCCGGACGGTGTCGTGCGGTTCGGCCCGGAAGACCGGCCCCACCTCGTAGACACGTTCGAAGACGCCGACCATCAGCTGCTTGTAGAACTGCGGCGACTGGGCCAGGTACGCGGGTCGGCCGAACCAGTCCAGCGCGAACACGTTCGCCCCGCTCTCGGTGCTGGAGCTGACCACCTTCGGCGTGTGGACCTCCACGAAGTCCTGGGCGTCGAGTGCGGTCCGGAACCCCGCCACCGCGGCCGCCGAGATCCGCAGCGCGGCCGAACGGGTGGAGTGCCGCAGCGCGGTGGGCGCGTTGTCGAGCTGGGTGGGCAGGTTCGCGGTGAGCGCCGGCCGGTACAGGTCGAACGGTGGCGGCACGGCGGGCGGCCCGAGGAGACGTACCGTCGGGTCGGTCAGCTCGACCCCGGCGGGCGCCGTGCCGTTCGCGGTGGCCGTCGCGGTGACCTCGACGACCGTCTCCTCGGTGAGTTTCTCCAGTTCGGCGCGGACGGCCGGGTCGGTGACGACCACCTGGGTCAGGCCGGTGCCGTCCCGCACGATCAGGAAGGCCACCGACTTGAGCAGTCGGCGGCGGTGCACCCAGCCGGCGATCCGCACTGTCGTGCCGATCCTGGCGGGCAGTTGCTGGGACACTGTTCGTTGCATGGCGTGCTGCTCCTCGGTCGATCGCCACGCCGTCGCCGCCCTGGGGTGGCGAAAGCGTCGCATCAGCCCCAGGGAGGTGTGGGCGAGCGGGAACCTCGCGGTGCCACCACACCTTCGCCCCCGCCGGAGCGGGGGCCTCGTTCGTCGCCTGTTGACCGGGGCCAACCGGGCGGGCTCTACTGGGCGCGGGGGGACCGCGGCCGTTCTTCCCGCAGCTCGGGAGGGTCTTCGCGCCCCGGTGCCAGACCGCCTCTCAGCACCGGCGGCTCTCTGCACTGGCGGGTCGGGGGCTACTCGGCTCCGTCGTCGCTGTTGCCGGCGACCGTAGCACCCGATTCCCCGGTCTGTGACGCCCTTTTCCGGCCGGCCGGTGTCCGGCGTCACAACGTTCGGGGCGTGACGCCGGTCGCCTGACGCACATAGACACCCGCCGTCCGGCGTAGGCTCATTTTCGTGACGATCGAGCACTCCGCGCCGACGACCGGCCAGGCAGCGCGCACCGCAACGGCGGCCCCCGAGGGGCGGCGCCTGCTGCGGATCGAGGCGCGTAACGCCGAGACGCCGATCGAGCGCAAACCGCCATGGATCAAGGTCAAGGCCAAGATGGGCCCGGAGTACACCCAGCTGCGCGGGCTCGTCTCGCGCGAAGGGCTGCACACCGTCTGTCAGGAGGCCGGCTGCCCCAACATCTACGAGTGTTGGGAAGACCGGGAGGCCACCTTCCTCATCGGTGGTGACCAGTGCACCCGGCGCTGCGACTTCTGCCAGATCGACACCGGCAAGCCGGCCGAGTTCGACGCCGACGAGCCGCGTCGCGTCGCCGAGTCGGTGGTCTCGATGGGGCTGCGGTACGCCACCATCACCGGTGTCGCCCGTGACGACCTGCCCGACGGGGGCGCCTGGCTGTACGCCGAGACCGTCCGGCAGATCCACGCCCTCCAGCCCGGCTGCGGCGTCGAGCTGCTGATCCCGGACTTCAACGCCGTCCCCGAGCAGTTGGCAGAGGTCTTCAGCTCCCGTCCCGAGGTGCTGGCCCACAACGTGGAGACCGTGCCGCGCATCTTCAAGCGCATCCGGCCGGCGTTCCGCTACGACCGCTCGCTGGACGTGATCCGACAGGCCCGCGCCGACGGCCTGGTCACCAAGAGCAACCTCATCCTGGGCATGGGCGAGGAGCGGGCCGAGGTCTCGCAGGCGCTGCGCGACCTGCACGAGGCCGGCTGCGAGCTGATCACCATCACCCAGTACCTGCGCCCCTCCCCCCGGCACCACCCGGTGACCCGCTGGGTCAAGCCGGAGGAGTTCGTGGAGCTGCGCGAGGAGGCCGAGGAGATCGGCTTCGCCGGGGTGATGAGCGGGCCGCTGGTGCGTTCGTCGTACCGGGCCGGCCGGCTCTACAAGCAGGCCATCGACGCCCGCGCCGCCGCCTCGGTCGCCACCGCCGGCTGACTCCGCCGGCAGCGCCGCACGGCCGTTCGGCGTCCGGATGTCATGATCCTGTGATGACCGTCGGCGTACGCGAGCAGCCGCGCGGCGCGGACCCGCCGCGCCCGCGACCCGGCACACGCCTCGGCCTGGTCGGTTGGCTCACCGGGTTGGCGGTGCTCGCCGGGGTGGGCTACCGGCTCTGGCTCCTGCTGCACCTCGCGCCGCCGACGAACAGCGACGAGGCCACCATGGGGCTGGCCGCGTTGCACATCGCCCGGGGTGAGGGCTTCCCGGTCTGGTTCTACGGCCAGCACTACATGGGCACGCTGGAGGCCTACCTGGCCGCGCCGGTCTTCGCCCTCGCCGGCGGGCCGTCGCTGCTCGGGCTGAGGTTGCCCACGCTGGCGCTGTACGCGCTGTTCCTGCTGCTGGCCTGGCGGTTGACGCTGCGGTTGACCGGGGACCGGTGGTTCGGGTTGCTGATGGTGGCGCTGCTGGCCCTCGGTTCCGACCGGATCGTCAAGAACCAGCTGATCGCCGGCGGCGGCTACCCCGAGTTGAACGCCGCCGGGGCGGCGCTCGCCCTGCTCGCCGTGGATCTGGCCACCGGCCGACCGGGGCGGCGATCGGCCGACGTTGGGCGACCCGACGGGCGGACGGCCGACACCGGGCGACCCGGCCGGCGGCTGGCGCGCTGGGCCGCGTGGGGGTTCCTGGCCGGGCTGATGCTCTGGGTCGATCCGCTCGTGCTGCCGTACGTCGCGGCGACCGGCGCGGTCCTCGTCGGGTTCTGCCGCCGGGAGCTGTGGGGCGCCGCCGGTGCGCTGCTCGGGGCGGCGGCGGTGCTGGGGGCGGCCCCACTGCTGCTGCACAGCCTGCTGACCGGGAGCAACCCGCTGCACGCCGTGCTCAAGGCCAGCGGTGCGAACGCCAGCGCGGGCTGGCCGGACCGGCTGCACGGCGGCCTGGTGCTCAGCCCCGCTCTGGGCATGGGCTTCTGCGCTCCCGGCCAGTGCGCCACCTGGCAACTGTGGTGGGCGCTCGCCCTGCCGCTGCTGCTGGCCATCACCGCCGGCACCGCCTGGCGGGTCCTGCGCACCTCCGACCCCGACCCTGCTGGATCTGCCACTGTCGGCCCCGACGCGGTGTCGCCCCGGGTCGCGGCGGCGGCACGGTTGGCGCTCGTGCTGGCCGCGGTGGCCACCCTCGGCGCGTACACGGTGAGCAGTTCGTCAGGGCTCACCCCCGTGGAGAGTTCTCGTTACCTGTCCTGCCTGCTCGTCTCCCTGCCGGCGCTGCTCTGGCCGGTGTGGACGGTGGCCCGGCACGGGCTGCGTCCGGCGGCGACCGGCCGACGCGGCGTCGGGTCGACACTCACCCGGTCGGTCGCGGTGGTGCTGCTCGCCGCCACGTTGGGCACCGCCGCCTACGCCACCTGGCGGGCAGCGGAGACCGTCCCGGCGACCCGGGCCGCCGAGGCCCGGCACACCGAGTTGGTGAACACCCTGCGTCAGCTCGGCGTACGGCACGTGCGCGGCGGTTACTGGACCTGCAACCGACTCACCTTCGCCAGCGCGGAGCAGGTGGTCTGCGCTGTCGTCGACGACACCCTGCGCCCCGGTTTCGACCGCTACCCCGCGTACCGGCGGGAGGTGGACAGCGCGTCGGCACCGGCCTGGGTCGCGCCGGCCGGCTCGCCCCTGGCGGAGGTGCTCGACGAGCGGCAGCGTGTCACGCCGGGCAGCCTCGACCTGGTCACCATCGAGGGCTGGCGCATCTACCTGCCGCGCTGACCTCGGCGGTCCACGTCAGCGCCTCGGTGCGCGTCAGCGCGTTGCGGCGGCTTCGGCGCGCGTCAGCGCGTTGCGGCGGCTTCGGCGCGCGCGTCAGCGCGTTGCGGCGGCCTCGGTGAGCAGGCCGAGGCGGTGGGCCAGGGCGGCGGCCTCCACCCGGTTGGTCACACCCAGCTTCGCGATGATCCGGGAGACGTGCACGCTTGCCGTCTTCGGGGAGATGAACAGCCGCTCGGCGATCCGACTGTTGCTGTGCCCCTCGGCGACCAGGCGCAGCACCTCCCGCTCCCGGGCGGTCAGCAGGTCCGCGCCGGCCCCGCCGCCGGCGCGCAGGCCGACCCGCCGCGCCAGGGTGGCGGCCGCCTCGACCAGCGGGGTCGCGCCCAGCCGCCGGCCGATCTCGGTGGCCTCGGTGACCGCCGCCGCCGTCTCGTCGCGTTCCCCGGCTGCGGCGGTGGCCTCGGCCAGCGCCAGCAGCGCCCTGCCCAACGGGTAGGGCTGCCCGTCGGCCCGCCACGCGTCGACCGCCGCACGCCACGCCGGCAGCGCCTGGTCGCCGACCGCGAGCAGCGCGCTGACCTGGGCGGCGTACGCACGGGCCGCCGGGTGCCGCGCCGGCAGCTCGGTGGCGAGCGCCGCAACCGCCACGGCCAACTCCCGGTCACCTACCCGCGCCGCGGTGCGCGCGGCGGCGCTGAGCACCGGCCAACCCTCCCGGGGCAGCTGCGGCAGGCTCTCGTCGGCCACCGCGACGCGGGCCGCCCGTACCGCCTCGACCTTGTCGTCCGCGGCCAGCGCCGCCTCGATCGCCAGCTCGTGCAGGGGCAGGCGGTGGTTCGGCCACAGGTACGGTCGATTGAGGAAGGTGAGCGCCCGGTCGACCAGCTCGTCGGCGCCCGGATGGGCGCGGGCCAGCCGCAGGCCGGCGCCCAGCTGGAGCCAGTGCAGTCCGGTGACACCGGACAGGTCGATCCGGGCGGCCTCCGCGCAGACCGCCTCGGCCTCGTCCCACCGACCCAGCGCGATGAGCGCCTCGGCCCGGTTGGAGAGCAGGTACGCCCCGGTGGAGCGGCTGATTCCCACCCGTCGCGCCTCGGCCACACCGGCCTCGGCGGCCTGCGCGGACTCGGCGTAACGGCCCAACTCGCAGAGCATGTCCGACTCGAACACCATGGCGAGCACCAGGGTCGGCGCGTCCCCCGCCGCACGGGCGGCGGCGGCCGCCCGGCCCAGCTCGGCCAACCCGCCGGTCAGGTCCCGCTCGCCGTGGCAGAGCAACGCGATTCGCGTCGACAGCAGGGCGACGTGTTCTCCGAGCGCCTCGGCGTCGGTGGCGGCCTCGGCCGCCACCCGGGCCGCCTTCTGCGGGTCGATCTTGACCAGGTGGGTGGCGATGTCGGCGAGCAGCCGGACCCGCTCCGCGCCGGGCGGGCCACCGGCCGCCAACCGGTACGCCTCATCCAGCTCGCGGCTGCCGTCGCTCTTGCCGAGCAGGGCCATCAGTCGACCACGCTGGTCCAGCAGGCGGGCGGCGCGCAGCGGCGCGGCGTCGGCGTCCACCTCGGCCAGCCCGGCACGGGTCAGGGTGATGGCCCGACTGAAGTCGCCTGCGGTGACCGCGGCGTCCAGGGTCTGCTCCAGCAACGCCAGGTGGTCCATGCCGAGCAGGTCGGCGGCGTCCGGCACCAGCTCCCACAACTCCAGCGCCCGCTCCAGCAGTCGGCGCTGCTCGGCGTACGCGTACCGGTCGGCGGCGGCGCACGCGGCGGCCCGTGCGGCGACGAGGGCGCGCGGGTGGTCGTGCGCGGCGTGCCAGTGGTGGGCGATCTCGGCCGGGGCCCGGCCGGCGGCGACCAGATGCGGCTGAGCCTCGATGGCGGCGGCGAAGCGGGCGTGCAGCCGGGCGTGCTCACCGGGCAACAACTCGTCGTGTACCGCCTCGCGGACCAACGCGTGTCGGAACTCGTAGTCGCCGTCCCGGTCGGCCACCACCAATTGGGCCGCGACGGCGGCGCGTAACGCGTCCTCCAGCTCGGTTTCGGGCAGCCCGGCGACCTCGGCGAGCAGGTCATGGGCGAAACGGGTGCCGCCGGCGGCCGCGATCCGCAACACCCGTTGCGCCGGCTCGGGGAGCCGGTCCACCCGGGCCAGCAGCAGGTCACGCAGCGTCTCGGGGAGCGCCGCGCAGCCGATCGGGTCACCAGCGACGGCCAACTCCTCGATGAAGAAGGGGTTGCCCTGGGTGCGGTCGTGGACATCGTCGACGGCGCGGGCGAGCGGCTCGGCGCCGAGCAGGTCGGCGAGGATCGCGGCGGTGCCGTCGCGGTCCAGGCGAGCCAGCTCGACCCGCTCCACACCCCGGGCCCGATCCAGCTCGGCGAGGAACGGGCGCAGCGGGTGCCCACGCTGCAACTCGTCGGTGCGGTAGGTGCAGACCAGCAGGAGCCGGCCCGGCCTCGCCGCCCGGACGAGGAAGCCGATCAGGTCGCGGGTGGAACGGTCGGCCCAGTGCAGGTCCTCGATGATCAGAACCAGCGGGCGAGCATCGGCCAGCCGCTGGAACAGCTCGGCGACCAGGTCGAACAGGTAGCCGCGCGGGGCGTCGCTGAGCGGGACGGCGCGCGGGGTGGTCAGCGCCGCGGAGGCGCGGCCCAGCTCCGGCAGGAGCGGAGCGAACTCCGCCTCGTAGCCGGCGAAGACCTCGGGGCCGTCGGCGCGGAGCACCGCCCGCAACGCGGCGGCGAACGGCGCGAACGGCAGGCCCGCCTCCCCCAACTCCAGGCACTGGCCGACGAGAACCCGCGCCGCGCCGTCGGTGGCCCAGCCCGCGAACTCCTCCAGCAGCCGGGTCTTACCCACACCCGCCTCGCCGCCGACCAGCACCGTGGTCGGCTCCCCGGCCCGCGCCCGGCCCAGCGCGTCTCGCAGCGCCACGGTCTCGCGGTGGCGCCCGACGAGGACTGAGCTGGCGGCGCGTACGGTCACGTGTTCGAGCATGCCATGGCGGCCCGTCCCGCCGGCCCCGCCGATCGGCCGGCGGCCGGGCGGCGGGGTCGGATCGGGTCGAGCGGCCGGCCCGACGGGTGCGGTGGATGTGGCGGCCACGCCGGGCGCGGTGGATGTGGCGGCCACGCCGAGCGCCGTGGTTGTGGCGGCCGCGCTGGACGTGACGGCCGCGCTGGGCGCGGTCACCGGCGGGCGTCGCCGGTGCGACCGGCCTGCCTGCGCCGACCCAACCACCCCCGGCTGACCGGACGGGACAGCGACCGGGCGAGCCGGTCCGCGGCCGCGTCGGCGCGCAGCTCGGCGGCGTGGGTACGGTGCAGGGTGAGCAGGAAATCTGCGTCGTTGCCGAACATGTCGGGCTCCTTCGTGGCGTCGTCGTCTTCTGCTGACGACTCTTCGCGCGAAGGCCCCACCCGGGCATGGGCACGATGCCTCATCTTCCCCGCCCACAGCCTCCTTACCCGGCCTCTCCGGGTGCGTACGGCGACGTAAGGTACTCAGCTGCCCCGGCACCCGGACGCGGATCAACCGGGCCGGCGGCGACCACTAGACTCTGCGGCATGGCAAAGCCCCAGGAGAAGGTCTCGTTCGGCCAGCGGCTGAAGCAGATCGGGATGGTGTTCCAGTTCACCGCCAAGCAGGACCGGTGGTTCGCGCCGCTGGTCGCCGCCGCGGTGCTCATCCCGCTCGCCCTCACCGTGGTCGCGGTCATCCTCTGGAGCTGGATCTGGCTGCCGATCGGCATCCTGTTCGTCCTGCTCGCGGTGCTGATCGTGCTCAACCTGCGGTCCAACAAGGCGATGATGAACGCCGCCGAGGGGCAGCCCGGCGCGGCGGCGCAGATCATGGAGAACATGCGCGGCGACTGGCGGGTGACCCCGGCGGTCAGCTCGACCACCCAGATGGACATGGTTCACCTGGTGATCGGCCGCCCGGGCGTGATCCTGTTGGCCGAGGGCAACCCGCAGCGGGTGCGCGGCCTGCTCGGCCAGGAGAAGCGGCGGCTGTCCAAGGTGATCGGCTCCGCTCCCCTGCACGACTACGTGATCGGGCAGGAGGAGGGCGAGCTGCCGATCCGCAAGCTGCGGACGACGCTGCTGCGCCTGCCCCGCGCCCTTTCCGGCAAGGACGTCAACTCGCTGGACAAGCGACTCAAGGCGCTCACCGCCCGGCCACAGATGCCCAAGGGCGCGATTCCGAAGAACATGCGGCCGCCAGGCGCCTTCCGCCAGTCGCGGGGCCGCTGACCCCTCAGGTGTACGCGTAAAGGAGCCGGACCCGCACGGGTCCGGCTCTTTCGCGCGCGGCGTCAGCGCCTCGTCGATCATGGAGTTGTGCTGGGTGACGAAGTGCCCGTACAGCACCAAAACGGGCACCACAACTCCATGATCGACCCAACTCAGACTCAGCCGCGGGGGGCGTCGACGATGACCGAGCCGGCGATTCGGTCGTGCAGGCCGCGCCGGTGCTCGTCCATGATCAGTGCGGGGACGACGAGGGCCAGCAACAGGCCACGGATCAGCCCCCGGAGCACGCCGATCCGGCCGCCGTCCTGCCAGTTCACACAGCGGATCTTGGTGATGTACATGCCCGGAGTCTGGGCGAACAGGCCGAGGAAGATGCCGTACTCCAGGACGAGCACCAGCACCGGCGCCCAGCCGTCGCGTACCGGGTCGGCGAAGAAGTTGGACACCAGCAGGCAGAGCACCCAGTCGATGATCAGCGCCCCGAACCGCCGACCGAGGCTCGGCGCGGTGAAGGTGGGGTCGGTGGCCGGCGCTGCCGGGAGGTGCGGATTGGTCACAGCGGTCAAGGGTATCCGCGCCGGGATGAGGGCTTGCCGGGTGCCGCCGACGCTGTGTGCCGATTCAGGCCAAAGGCATCAGATGTCATTACACTGGCACAGTCGGTACGGCGTTCCTGGCGGGCCGGAAGCGCGGCCGGGGCGTAGCTGACGCTCCGCGAGGGACGTAACACGGCAGAAACAACGGAGACACGGCCGGGCAACCCCCCGGCCCTAGCGTCGCCAGAAGCCTAGCCACCCCGTGGACGTGCCAGGAGGATGTGTGTTCGCCAATCCCGAGGAACTGCTGCGATACCTCAAGAACGAGGACGTGAAGTTCGTCGACGTTCGTTTCTGTGACCTGCCCGGCGTGATGCAGCACTTCAATCTGCCGGTCGAGTCCGTCAACGACGACCTCTTCACCGACGGCCTCGCGTTCGACGGTTCGTCGATCCGCGGTTTCCAGGCGATCCACGAGTCGGACATGCTCCTGCTCCCGGATGTCGCCACCGCGTTCATCGACCCGTTCCGCGCGCAGAAGACTCTCGCGCTCAACTTCTTCATCCACGACCCGTTCACCCGCGAGGCCTACAGCCGCGACCCGCGCAACGTGGCGAAGAAGGCCGAGGCGTACCTGGCGGCGAGCGGCATCGCCGACACCGCCTACTTCGGCGCCGAGGCGGAGTTCTACATCTTCGACTCGATCCGCCACGAGACCTCGGCGCACCAGTCGTTCTACTACATCGACTCGATCGAGGGCGCCTGGAACACCGGCCGCGAAGAGGCGGGCGGCAACCTCGGCTACAAGACCGCGTACAAGGGCGGCTACTTCCCCGTCCCGCCGGTCGACCACTACGCCGACCTGCGTGACTCGATCGTGCGCCGCCTGGTCGACACCGGCTTCAACGTGGAGCGTTCGCACCACGAGGTGGGCACCGCCGGCCAGTCCGAGATCAACTACCGGTTCTCCACCCTGCTGCACGCCGGTGACCAGCTCCAGCTCTTCAAGTACATCGTGAAGAACGAGGCGTGGGCCAACGGCAAGACCGCTACCTTCATGCCCAAGCCGCTCTTCGGCGACAACGGCTCCGGCATGCACACCCACCAGAGCCTCTGGCTCAACGGTGAGCCGCTGTTCTACGACGAGACCGGCTACGCCGGACTGTCCGACATGGCCCGCTGGTACATCGGTGGCCTGCTGCACCACGCGCCGTCGCTGCTGGCCTTCACCAACCCGACGGTCAACTCGTACCGTCGCCTGGTGCCGGGCTACGAGGCGCCGGTCAATCTGGTCTACTCGCAGCGCAACCGCTCCGCCTGCACCCGCATCCCGGTGACCGGCAGCAACGCCAAGGCCAAGCGCGTCGAGTTCCGCGTCCCGGACCCGTCGGCCAACGTCTACCTGGCCTTCTCGGCTATGATGATGGCCGGCCTCGACGGCATCAAGAGCAAGATGGAGCCGCCGACGCCGATCGACAAGGACCTCTACGACCTCCCGCCGGAGGAGTGGGGCGACGTCAAGCAGGTGCCGGGCTCGCTGCCGGCCGTGCTCGACTCGCTCGAGGCCGACCACGACTACCTGCTCGACGGTGGCGTCTTCACCCCCGACCTGATCTCCACCTGGGTCGACTGGAAGCGCGCCAACGAGGTCGACCCGGTGCGTCTGCGCCCGACCCCGCACGAGTTCGCCATGTACTACGACTGCTGAGCAGTCAGATGCACGACGACTGCTGAGCAGTCGCTGGAACACCGGCCGGGCCGGCTCCGCTCACCGCGGAGCCGGCCCGGCTCGCTGTGCGCCCCCCGGCATACCTTCGCGTCCGATATATTGCTCCGGTGGACACACCACTGCGCGAACCGACCTTCCTGATCCTCACCGCGCTGGCCGGCCAGCCGATGCACGGCTACGGGCTGATCGGTGAGGTCGCCGCCCTGTCCGACAACCGCGTGTCGCTACGCCCTGGGACGCTCTACGGGGCGCTCGACCGGCTGGTCGACGCCGGCCTCGTCGAGGTCGACCGGGAGGAGGTGGTGGACGGCCGCCTGCGCCGCTACTACCGCCTCTCCCCCCGCGGCGAGACCACGTTGAGCACCGAGACCGAGCGGCTGCGCCGCAACGTCGAAGCCGCCACCACCCGGCTGTCCAAGCGGACTCGCGCCGCCCTCCCGACCACCCCACGCACGGCCGGAGGCTTGGCATGAACGACCTGGAACGCCGCTACCTCCGGCTGCTGCGCGCGTACCCCGCCGACTACCGGCGCGCCCGCGGCGCCGAAATCGTCGGCACCTACCTCGACCTGGCCGCCCCTGACCAACGCTGGCCGACGCCGGCGGACGCCGCGGACCTGCTGCGCGGCGGCCTCCGTCAGCGGCTGCGGGCCGCTGGCGTCACCGACCTGATCCCGGGGGTACGCCTCGCGGCGCTGCTGGCCCTGGTCACCGCGAGCGCTCTCGCCGGCGTCTGGGGTACGGCAGAGCTGCATCCGCCGCCCGTGGAGTGGGGCGTCCCCCACGTCGGCCCGTTCGTCTCGCTCGGTGTCGTCACGTGGGCGGCATGGCTGCTGGCGGCGGTGGTGATCGCCGTCGCGCCGAGCCGGGTCGCCCGGTGGGCCATCACCCTCGCGCTCCTGCTCACGATTGCGCTGCCACCGGTGGCAGCGGCGCTCGACGTGCTCCGACCGCCTCTGATGGTGCTGCTGCCGCAGGTGGTCCTGGGCCTACTGGGGCTCGCCCTGCCCGACCGACCCTCCCGGGCGATCCGCCTCGCGCCGGCGCTGTCCGCGCTGTTGGCGGTGGTGGCGACGGAATTCCTGGGCGGCCTGGACCCGGTTTTCATCTACTACGGCGCCGCCATGGAAGTCTTCCTGCCGACCGTCGGCGGACTGTTGCTGGTCGTCGGGGCTCTGCTGGCCATGGGTCTGGCACTGGGCGGGGACGCCCGGGGCGGCTGGGCGCTCGTCACACTGCTCACCCCCGCCGGCTTCCTGGCGGTGCCCGCCCTGGCTGACAGCTTCGGCCCGGCATACGGCGCCATCACCTTCGCGGAACTGGCCGTGACCGCTGTCGCCGTCGCGCTCGCCGGCCCCGCCGCACTGTTCCTGGCCGTTGTGTTCCGCTCCCGCCGGGCCTCCATCCCCCAGCCCTCAGGCCAACCCTGCCCCACCTGCGGCGCGCGACCCTAACTCCCTGACCCCCTCCCCTGACCCCTGATCCCGCCCCGCCCCCGCCCCCGCCCCCGCCCCAAGATCGTGCTCGATCCTGGATGTAGCGGCCTCGATCGCGTCGGACACCACTACATCCACGTTCGAGCACGATCTTGGCGGCAGGACGACGATGACCATGGGGTTGGCGGGGCGTTCCGTCCAGAATGTCCCCGTCAACCTCATGATCAACGGCGACGGACGGCGCCGGCGGCGCGGACGGCGCGGACGAGCACGGTCAGGAGCAGGGCGGTCATCGCCAGGGCACCGGGGGCCTTCGTGACGCGGGCCAGGTTGGTGCCGTCGGGCAGAGCGAGGAAGGCTGCCGATGCGGCGGGCAGCATGAACCACGTCGTACGGGCGGCGGTGAGCGCGAGCAGCGCCAGGGGCCAGGTCGCGTACCAGGGGTGGAAGACCGGGGACAGTACGACGGTGGCGACCAGGGCCATTGCCGCGCCGTGCAACGCAACCCGGGAACGCGCCACCCGAGAACCCGCTCCCTCGGGACCCACCAGCTTGGGCCCCGCCAGTTCGGGACCCGCCAGCGCGAGACCCGCCAGTTCGGGACCCGCCAGTTCGGGACCCGCCTCCTCGGGCAACCGGCGCAGGGTCTGCCAGGCCCACCACCAGAGCACCACCAGCACCCCGACGAGCAGCAGCAGCGCGACCGCCCGGACTCCCGGCACCGCCTGCGGGTCGCGGCCGACCAGCGCGCCGGCGTAGTCGACCACGAAGCCCACGGCGGTGGGTGGTGACGTCCACTGCTCGGAGTCGCCGCTGTGGGTCAGCCCGCCCACCCAGCCGAAGCCGAGGCCGGACGCCGCCGAGGTGACCAGCAGCGCGGCGAGCAGCCCTGCGGCCAGCCAACTGCCGTGACGCAGCAATGCCCGTACCGTGTAGCGGTCAGGCATCCCGGCCAGCACGGCGAACGGCACCACCACCACGGCGGTGGCCTTCACCGTGACCGCCAGCCCGAGCAGCGCTCCGGCCAGCAGCAGGGCCGCCGGCCGACCTGGTCGACGGACCACTACCAGCAGTCCACACAGCAGCAGGCCCAGCATCAGGGCGTCGTTGTGTGCGCCGGCCACCAGGTGCACGCCGACCAGCGGACCGGCCAGCGCCAACCAGACCGCCCGCCGGGCCGGCACCCCCGCCGCCCAGCCGGCCGACACTCCCCGCCCCCGCCCGGCCGGCATCCCGGCGGCCCGCGCCAGAGCGGGCAGACAGAGCGCGGCCAGCAGCAGCCCCGCCACGGCGATCACGCGCAGCGCCACGATGGTCCCGGTGAGCCCGCCGCCGAGGCCGACGGCGAGGGCTGCGAGTAGGACGAACACCGGCCCGTACGGTGTCGGAGTGTCCCGCCAGATCGGCGCCACGGTGTCCACCCAGGGGCAGCCCGCCGCCGCGACCCCCACCGTGTACGGGTCGACGCCGTGCGCGTACGTCCAGCCCTGGCAGGCGTACGAGTAGACGTCCCGGCTGCCCAGCGGTGGTGCGACAAGCAGCGGTAGCGCCCACAGCCCGGCGGTGACGTACGCCCAACGGGTCGACGGCGCACCGTCGCGCAGCGACCACCATGCCCCGACCAGCAGCACGGTGCCGATCAGCCAGCAGGTCAGCGTGGCCGGGCCGTTCGGGGTTCGCCAGATCGACGCGGGTGTCACGCCCAGCGGGGCGTTGGGCAGCGCCCCGCCGAGGTATCCGGCAACGGCGAGCAGGACCGCGCCGACCAGGCCCGCGTACCGGGCACCCAGTGCCGTCAACGACACGGGCGACGGCGGAACAGGCGGGCCGGGAGCGGTCACCGGCGCACCTTCCCTCAATCGGTGGCGACCGGCTGACGGGCCGCCCGAGCCGACCGTACCAACCGGATGACCAGCACGATCACCAACAGCGTCATCAGTGGCGCACCGACCGTCTTGGTGTACCGGGGCAGCCCGGTGCCGTCGGGCAGCACCAGGAAGGACGCGACCACTGCGACCACGATGAACCATCTGGTGCGTTGGGCGGTGGCCGCCAGCACGAACAGCGGCCAGGTCCAGTACCAGGGGTGGAACAGCGGCGCGAGGGCGACCGTGGCGGCCAGCGCCAGGCCGGCGTGCCAGAGCGGGTCCCGGGTGCGGGCCCGCCACCAGAGCCAGACCAGCAGCAACGCCAGCACCGCTATGCCGATCCCCCGGGTCACCGGCAGCGCGTCGATGTGCCCACCGAAGGGCACCGCCAGGTAGCCGATGGTCTGCCCGACAGCGGTGGACGGTGAGGTCCAGGCGATCACGTCGCCGCCCCGTTCCAGCCCGCCGACCCAGCCGAAGTCCAGCCCGGCCGCGTAGGTGACCCCGACCACGACAGCGGCCGCGCCGCCGACCACCCACCGGCCGTGCCGGATCAACGCCCGGACCGAGTACCCGCCGACGATGGCGGCCAGCGCCGCGAACGGCACTACGACCAGCGCCGTCACCTTGATCGCGGCGGCCAGCCCGAGCAGCGCGCCACCGGCGAGCAGCGGACCGGGGCGGCCGGGCCGACAGGCGATCACCGCGAGCCCGGAGACCAGCAGTCCGACCATCAGAGCGTCGTTGTGCGCGCCGGAGACGAGGTGTACGGCGACCAGCGGGCAGCCCAGCGCCAGCCAGACCGCCCGGCCGGCGGATACGCCGGCTCGTCGGGCCAGCACCGGCAGGCTGACCGCGGTCAGCGCCACCCCCGCCACCGCGATCAGCCGGAACGCCACGATCGCGCCGGTGAGCGAGCCGGTG
This sequence comes from Micromonospora sp. NBC_00330, assembly GCF_036136635.1. NCBI lineage: Bacteria > Bacillati > Actinomycetota > Actinomycetes > Micromonosporales > Micromonosporaceae > Micromonospora > Micromonospora sp. NBC_00330. The sequence goes on along the minus strand of NZ_CP108012.1, from coordinate 345,382 downwards.
GCCTTGACGATCGCGCCGGAGAGCACCACGAACAGCGGCCCGTACGGTGCCGGGGTATCCCGCCAGATGTATGAGATGGTGTCCAGCCAGGGGCAGGGCAGCGCGGAGACGCCCTGCTCGTACGGGTTGATTCCCGCGGCGTAACTAGCTCCCTGACAGGCGTACGCGTAGACGTCGCGGCTCGCCAGCGGCGGCGCGATCAGCACCGGCAGCAGCCACAGCCCGACGGTGATCAGCGCCCAGCGGGTCGACGGCACCCTGTCCCGCAGCGACCACCACGCGTACGCCATCAGCCCGGTGCCGACCAGCCAGGCAGCGATGACCAGCGTTCCGTGTGGGCCCTGCCAGATGCTGACCGGGGTGGGGCGCAGGGGTGACCCGGGGAGTGCGCCGCCGACGAACGCGGCGACGGCGAGCAGCGCCGAGCCGACCAGTCCGGTCCAACGCGCGAGGTGGTGAGGCACGCCGGACATGCTGCCAGTACGGTGGTCGCGGTACGGAGGTGGGCATGCGGCGGAGTCGGGTGGTGGCGGTGGCCACCGGTTCCGCCATCGTGCTCAGCGTGGTCTGGCTGGCCCTGCCGCTGATGGGCTCGGACCTCGCCGCGCAGGTCGCCCGGGCGGACTTCTTCGCCGCCCACGGCATCACCCCGGTGGATCTGCGCTGGTACGGCGGGGTGCAGCAGTTCGGCTACAGCTTGCTGTCGCAGCCGGTGATGGCCGTGCTCGGTGTGCGGGTGACCGGCGCTCTGGCACTGGTGGCGTCGGCCGCCGCGTTGGCTGCGCTACTGGTTCGTGGCAGGGTGCCCCGGCCGCTGTTGGGCAGCCTGGTCGGGGTGGTCACGTTGACCGGCAACCTGGTCTCCGGCCGGGTCACGTACGCCCTGGGGGTGGCGTTCGGGCTGGCCGCACTGCTGGCGCTCACGCTCGGCCGCCCCGGCGCGCACACCGAGCAAGGGCGGACGGACGGACGGGCGCTGCTGCGGCTCGGGCTCGGCGCGGCTGGAGCGCTGCTGGCCTCCGCGACCAGCCCGGTGGCTGGCCTGTTCGTCGGTCTGGCCGGTGCCGCGCTGCTGCTCAGCCGCCGGTACGCCGACGGCCTGGCTCTCGGGATCGCGGCGGCCGTGCCACTGGCCGCGACGGCCCTGTTGTTCGGCGACGGCGGTTGGATGAACATCAGTCGGACCGACACGCTGCGCGCGGTGGTGACCAGTCTGGTGGTGGCAGCGCTGGTGACGTACCGACCGGTGCGGTTCGCGGCGCTCCTCTCCGCCGCTGGGGTGCTCGCCGCGGCGCTGGTGCACACGCCGGTGGGATTGAACGCGACCCGGCTGGTCACGATGTTCGCGCTGCCGGTGTTGGCCGCCGTGGCCTGCCCGCCGGCCTGGCTCACCACCCGGATGGCCCGCCGGTCCGCCGCTCTCGCCGCGCCGTCCGGCGGCACCCGTCGCGGCCGGCTGCTGGGCGGCGCCGGCTTGGTCGCGCTGCTGGTGGCGGTCTGCGTCTGGCAGCCGCCGGCGGTCCCCGCCGACCTGCGCAGCATCGGCGACCCGACGAGCGCGCCCGGCTACCACGCGCCGCTGCGCGCGTTCCTGGCCGGGCAGCGGCTCACCGGTCGGGTGGAGGTGCCGCCGACGCGCAACTACTGGGAGGCGGCCCGGCTGGGCGAAGTGCCGCTGGCCCGGGGCTGGCTGCGGCAGGCCGACATCGACCGTAACCCGCTGTTCTTCGCCACCGTGCCCGGTGCGGCCGGCACCGGCGTACCGCTGACCGAGGCCAACTACCGCGCCTGGCTGGCAGAGAACGCGGTGCAGTACGTGGCGCTGCCGGACGCCCCGCTGTCCTGGGTGGGGCGGGCCGAGGCGGAGCTGGTCGCGAGCGGGCTGCCTTACCTCACCCCGGTCTGGTCCGGCCCGCACTGGCGGGTCTGGGCGGTCACCGACCCGACGCCGCTGGTCGGCGCCCCCGCCGAACTGGCCCGCGCCGACGGGGCCTCGGTGACCTTCCGGAGCCCCCGCGCCGCGACGGTGGCGGTACGGATCCGGCACAGCCGCTGGCTGTCCGCCTCGGGCGGCGCCACGGTCGCCGCCGCCGGCGACTGGATCACGGTCACCGTTCCGCGCCCCGGCGAGTACACGATCGGTAGCTGACGCCCGCCGGGAGGACGCCCTACGCCTCCAGCATCCGCTCGGCGGTAACCCGGGACCGCCGGCCGACTTGCCGTCATGACCCGGGGTGAGACGACTCAGGCGGGCGCGTCAGGGCTGTGGCTCTACTCGTCCGGGGGCGGCGACCAGCGGCGTCGGAGCGGCTGCCGCCGAGAGCGGCGGCTGCCCGAACAGACATCGACGGGGTTGACACATAAATAGCTCCTCCCGTAAGGTCAAAAACACAAAAGCAGTTACGGGGGTAAATGCTTATCGCCTTCCTGGCGGGCCGCTGAAATATTTGCGATCCGGCATGGCGATCGCAGCTTACGCGCCCATGGCAGCACATCGAGTTGCTGCCCCGGGCGGGCTGGCCGCGCCGACTGTTGTCGGGCGCGCTCACCCCTGTCGCTGCGCTCCCCACAGGAAGGAAGACCATGCGACGGATCGGAACGACGCTGGCCACCCTCGCCCTCGTCGGCACCGCGGTGCTGACCGGCGCCCCTGCGCAGGCCGCGACCTCCGCCGATGCCAGCCTGGCACTGAGCTGCCCCTCGTCGGGTGCGCTGTGCCTCTACAACAACATTGACCACACCAGCATCCTGGAAGTTCTCAACGGCAGCGCCAGCCTGGCCGGTCAGTACTCCGACAACAAGACCAGCTCCGTGCGGAACCGCTCAAGCTGCGCATACAAGCTCTACCGGAACAGCGACCGCTCGGACACGCCCATCACCGTGGGTCCGCGGACCGAGATCAAAAACCTCGGCACCTTCTGGGGCCAGCAATGGCAGGACTCAATCAGCTACGCGCAGATCTACTGCTGATTAATCGCCGAGCGGGGCGAATAAACATTTGACGTTGCCAGCATTGGCAATTCTGTCAATTCTTGTGGCCGCCTTTTGGCAGCACCCAGTCCTCAACGCCGGTGCGCTCACGCACCGGCGTTGAGGACCCGCTCCGCCGCGGCTCGGGAGCGGCGGCCGGTACGCAGGTACTCGTCGAGGAACTCCCCCGGGTCGTCGCGCCCGAGCAACCGGGCCACGCCCGCCAGCTCCACCCCGTGTCGGGGCAACTGGTCGCCGGCCCGGCCACGGACCAGCATCAGCGCGTTGCGGACCTGCGCGGCCAGGGACCACCCGGCGGCCATCTCCGCGGCGTCCGCCGGGTCGACCAGGCCGGCCTCCCGGGCGGCCGCGAGGGCGTCGAGGGTACGCGTGCCGCGCAGCGACGGAATCGCGCCGGCGTGCCGGAGCTGGACGAGTTGCACAGCCCACTCCACGTCGGCGAGCCCACCGCGCCCCAGCTTGGTGTGTGTGGCCGGGTCGGCACCCCGGGGCAGCCGTTCGGTCTCCACCCGGGCCTTGATCCGGCGGATCTCGACGACCTGCTCGCGGCTCAGCCCGTCGGCCGGGTACCGCACCGGCTCGATCATCGCCTCGAACTCGGCGCCGAGGTCGGCATCACCGCAGACGAACCGGGCGCGCAGCAGTGCCTGCGCCTCCCACACCCGCGACCAGCGGGCGTAGTACTGCGCGTACGCGGCGAGGCTGCGTACCAGCGGACCCTGGCGGCCCTCCGGCCGCAGGTCGGCGTCGACGCCCAGCGGCGGGTCGGGGGCGGGTACGCCGAGCAGCCGGCGCAGCTCCTCGGCGACGGCGTGCGCGGCGGCGCTGGCGGCGCTCTCGCTGGTGCCCGGCGGCGGGTCGTAGACGAAGAGCACGTCGGCGTCGGAGAGGTAGTTCGACTCGTACCCGCCGAGCCGGCCCATGCCGATCACCGCGAACCGCAGCCCCGCCGGTGCCGGCTGGCTGGCCTGGGCGGCCCGCAGCGCGGCGGCCAGGGTGGCGTCGGTGACGTCGGCGAGCGCCGTACCGACCTCGGTGATGTCGGACAGCCCGCGTGCGGGCCGGTTCGCGCCGTCCGCCCGGGTGGGGCTGGGCGCGAGCGCGCCGGCCCGGCAGAGCACGTCGGCGCAGGCCACCCGGACCAGCTCGCGACGTCGCAGCGCGCGCACCGCGCTGGTGGCCTCGACCGGGTCGGTGTGCCGGGCCGCCGCCGCCAGGAACCCCTCCCGCAGCACCCCGGGCGCGCGTGGCGCCAGCTCGTTCTCCTCGGCCAGCAGCCGCAGCGCCTCCGGGTCGCGGGCGAGCAGGTCGGCGACGTACCGGGACAGCGCGAGGACCCGGGCCAGCCGACGGGCGACCGGGCCGCCGTCGCGCAGCAGCCGCAGATACCAGGGGGTGCTGCCCAGCTTGTCGGAGACCTTGCGGTAGTTGAGCAGCCCCCGGTCCGGCTCCGGCGCGTCGGCGAACTCGCTGAGCAGCACCGGCAGCAAGGTGCGTTGGATGGCCGCCGTGCGGCTCACCCCGCCGGTGAGCGCCTGGAGGTGACGCAGCGCCCCGGCCGGGTCGGCGAAGCCGAGGATCTCCAGGCGGTTCCTGGCCGCCTCCGGGGTGAGCCGCAACCCGTCGGCCGGCACCCGGGCCACCGACTCCAGCAGCGGCCGGTAGAGCAGTTTGGCGTGCAGTCGGCGTACCTCGGTGGCGTGGGTGACCCACTCGGCCCGGAAGCTCTCCACGGCGCTGCGCCCCGGCGCGGCAGTGAAACCCAGCGCGGCGGCGAGCCAGCGCAGCGCGCCCGGCTCGGCGGGCACCGTGTGCGTACGACGCAGGCCCTGGAGTTGCAGCCGGTGCTCGACGCTGCGCAGGAAGCGGTAGCCGCGCAGCAGGGCCTCGCCGTCGGCCCGCCCGACGTAGCCGCCGGCGACGAGCGCGCGCAACGCCGGGATGGTGCCGGGCGGGCGCAGCGTCTCGTCGCCGCGACCGTGCACGAGTTGCAGCAACTGGACGGCGAACTCGATGTCGCGCAGCCCGCCGGGACCGCGCTTGATCTCGCGCTCCAGCTCCTTCGGCGGAATGTGGTCGATGATCCGGCGGCGCATGGCGCGGACGTCCTCGACCGCCTCGGGCCGCTCGGCCGCCCGCCAGACCAGCGGCGCGAGCTGGTCGATCCACTCCTGGGCCAGCGGCAGGTCACCGGCGGCCGGGCGGGCCTTGAGCAGCGCCTGGAACTCCCAGGTGCGCGCCCACCGCCGGTAGTAGGCCAGGTGGCTGGCGAGGGTCCGCACCAGCGGGCCGCGGCTGCCCTCGGGGCGCAGCGCGGCGTCCACCGGCCAGGCGACCAGCCCACAGATGTAGATCAGCCGGGTCGCCACCAGGGTCGCGGCAGACAGGTCGGCGTCCTCGGCGGCGACGAAGATGACGTCCACGTCGGAGACGTAGTTCAGTTCGCCGCCGCCGCACTTGCCCATCGCCACGACAGCGAGTCGGGGCCTCTCGGTCCCCTCCGCCAACTCCGCGACAGCGATCTCGTACGCGGCGGAGAGCGTCGCGTCGGCCAGCGCGGAGAGCGCGGCCATCGTCTGTTCCAGGCCGCGACCGCCGGTCAGGTCGGCCGCCGCGATCCGCAGCAACGCCAGGCGGTACGCGGTCCGCAGCGCCGCCACCGCGTTGCCGCCGTCGGCCGGCTCCAGCCGCCCCTCGGCGATCGGGGCGAGCCCGTCCGGGGCGGTCCGCAGCGCCTGGTAGTGCTCGGGGTGGGCGACCAGGTGGTCGCCGAGCGCCGCCGACGCGCCGAGCACCGCGATCAGTCGCCGCCGCAGACCGGGGTCGTTGTGCACGTCCGCGAGCAGCGGCGATCCGGCGCTGCCCTCGATGGTGCGGCCCTCGGCCTCCACGATGCGATGCAGTTGGCGCAGCGCCAGATCCGGGTCGGCGGCCCGGGACAGCGCGGCGAGCAGCTCCGCGGCGGCCTCGTCGACCGGCTCCTGCTCGTCCGGCCGCCACAGCCGCAGCCCTTCCGGGCCGAGCAGGTCCGCGGCGCGCGCGCCGCCGTCGCCTTCGGCGGTGCCGAAGCCGTACCGGGCGAGCCGGCCCGGTGCCCTGGTCGGCCGGCCCATCAGTGCCCGAGCAGCGGCAGGCCGCGCCGCGTCGTGCTGTCGTCCAACTCGCCGAGGGCCAGCGCGGCGAACCGGGCGGCGAACGGTTGCCAGACCTCCTCGACGTCGGCCAGCACCGAGGCGCAGGCCGCGACCACCAGCTCCGGGTCGTAGCCCAACTCGGCGAGTTGGGCCGAGTCGGTGGCCCAGTCGGCGATCATCGCGGTGTCGCACTCGATGTGGAACTGCAACCCCCACGCCCGGTCACCGAGGCGGAACGCCTGATGCGGGTAGCGGGTGGAGGCGGCCAGCAGGGTCGCGCCCCGAGGCAGCTCGGTGATCTCGTCGGCGTGCCACTGGAGCACGTCCGGGATCAGCGGCACGTACCGGAACAACGGGTCGTTCTCGGCGGCGTCACGCCGGCCGACCACGCCCGGGCCGATCTCCGGCCCGGACGGGCTGCGCTCCACCAGCCCGGCGTGCGCGGTGGCGAGCAGCTGCGCGCCCAGGCAGACCGCCAGGGTCGGCACCCGGTACCGAACCGCCTTGCGCAGCAGGCCCTCCACGGCGGGAAACCACTGCGCGCCGGGCGAGCCGTCCGGCAACGGGTACGCCTGTTGGTCGCCGCCGAGCACCACCAGCGCCGCGTACCCCTCCAGGTCGGCGGGGAGCTCGTCGCCGGCGTGCGGGCGCACCACCCACAGCTCCAGCCCAGCCTCGGTCAGCCACTCACCCAGCCGGCGCGCGTCGTCCGTCGGGTCGTTCTCGATCACCAGCGCGGTTGCCACAGGTCGAGGCTAGCCGGTACGCCGCACGGCACCACGCCCCGGCACGGGCCGGGCGGCTCCCGCCGCCCGTGCACAGGTCCCGAGGACGGCGGGGGTGATTAGGCTCTGCGGTTGTGATCAGCGAGGACACCACCGCCGTACGCCCGCCCGTCCTGCGCCCGGGTGACACGGTGCTGCTGGTGTCGCCGTCCGGGCCGACCTCGCCGGAGCGGGTGGCCCGGGGCATGGAACTGCTCACCGGCTGGGGCCTGCGCCCGGTGCCGGCGCCGAACGCGTACGCCCGCCACGGCTACCTCGCCGGCACCGACGACCTGCGCGCCGCCGACCTGAACGCGGCCTTCGCCGACCCGGACGTGCGCGGGGTGATCTGCACCCGCGGCGGCTACGGCGCCCAGCGGATCGTGGACGCCATCGACATGGCCGCCGTGCGCCGCGACCCGAAGGTGGTGGCCGGCTTCTCGGACATCACCGCGTTGCAGTTCGCACTGTGGCGGGGCGCCCGCCTGGCCGGGGTGCACGGCCCCGGGGCAGCCTGGCGCGACGAACGGACGTCGCTGCGCTCCGCCGAATCCCTGCACGCGGCGCTGATGACCACCGAACCGGTGTCGATCACCGCGGTCCCCACCGAGGAAACCTTCGACGTACGCGTCCCCGGTCGCGCCACCGGCACCCTGCTCGGCGGCAACCTGTGCCTGATCGCCGCGTCGATCGGCACCCCGGACCTGCCCGACCTGACCGGTGCGGTGCTGTTGATCGAGGACGTGCAGGAACCCCCGTACAAGGTCGACCGGATGCTCACCCACCTGCGCCGGGCCGGCGCGCTGGACGGACTGGCCGGGGTGGCGGTCGGTCAGTTCACCGATTGCGGCGACGGCTGGGACACCACAATCGTCGACGTGCTCACCGAACGCCTCGGCGACCTGGGCGTACCGGTCCTCGGCGGCCTCCCCATCGGCCACGGCCCCAACCAGCTCACAGTCCCGGTGGGCACAACCGCCACCCTCGACACCACCACCGCCACCCTCACCGCAACCCCCGCAGTCCACTAACCCCCTCTCCCTTCCCCCGCCCCCGTCCCTCCCCGGTGACCGGCCCTCCCCGGTGATCAAGAGGTTTGCGTCATGTTCGGAGCGGATCCTGACGCGAACCTCTTGATCAACCAGGGCTGGGCTGAGGGATGGGCGGGTCGGCGGGGCAGGCGGGGGTCGGTGGGGGTCAGGCGGGGGCGGGCGGGATTGTGGGTGGGGTCAGGTGGGCTACTGCGCCGATTTCCAGGGCGGCCCAGATGCCGGTGGGGGTGCGGGTGATGCCGTGGGGTTCGGCGTTGGGGGTGGGTAGGGCGTAGCCCTCGATTCGTCCAGCGGGGTCGAGGTGACCGATCCGGTTGGCACCCCACTCGGTGAACCACGCGCCGCCGTCCGGGTCGGCCACTATCGCGTGCGGGCGGGCCGCCCGGTCCGGCAGCGGGAACTCGACGATCTTGCCATCCGGGTCGATCCGACCGAGCTGACCGGCGGCGATCTCCACGAACCAGATGACGCCGTCGTCGCCCAGGGTGATGCCGACCGGGCCCGCGTTCGCGGTGGGTAGCGGATGCAGCGTCACCCTGCCGTCGACGTCGATGCGACCGATGGCATTGGCCTGGTGGAGGGTGAACCAGAGCGCCTGGTCCGCGCCAGCAGTGATCATCGAGGCGAATCCGCCGGTCACCGGCAGCGGGAACGCGGTGTGGGTGCCGTCGGTCTCGACCCGGCCGATGGTGTCGGAGGTCATCCCGGCGTACCAGAGCGCGCCATCAGGCCCCGCCGCGATGCCGCCCGGTCCGGTGCCGGCCGGCACGGCGACGGTGCGCTGCTCACCGTCGACGGTGATCCGACCGATCCGGTCGTCCCCCGAGCGGGTGAACCAGAGCGCCCCGTCCGGCCCGGCCGTGATGATCAAAGGGCGGCCGCCGGCCGGATCCAGCGGGTAGGTCCGTACCGCACCGTCGGGCGACAACCGGGCGATGCCGCCGGCATGGGCCAACGTCAGCCACAGCGCGCCGTCCGGACCAGGCGTGATGCCGTACGGCCCGGCGCCCGGCTCGACGAGTGGAATCTCCCGAATCTCGACGGTCATGCCACGGTGTCCTTCCGTCGGTGGATCGTCCACCCTGACCGCTCGGCCAGCGACCACACAACCGATTTCGCCCACCGCCGGCCCTGATTGTCAGCTCGCTGACAGGGTCGCCACGGCTTCCGCCCAGACTGCCCGGTCACTGTCGGTGATGACAGCGCAGGATGACCGAACCTCTGGAGGACAGCATGTCCCGCACCATCCGTAGGAAGCACCTGCTGGCCGGCCTGGCCACCGCCGGCGTCCTCGGCGTCGGGATCGCGGCCCCGACGATCGCGTTCGCCGCCGACACTCCCACGCCGGCACCGAGCGGCAGCACCGCCCCGGCTCCGGGCGCGAAGGCCGACCGGCAGGGCGAGTTCGCCGAGGCGCTCGCCAAGGAGCTGGGCGTGCCCACCGACAAGGTGACCGCCGCACTGGAGAAGATCCGCGAGCAGCACCGGCCGGCCGACCGCCCGCAGCGCCCGTCCACCGAGGACCGGCAGGCCGCGCTCAAGCAGCGCCTGGACCAGGCCGTCAAGGACGGCAAGATCACCCAGGAGCAGGCCGACGCCATCACCAAGGCCGTCGAGGCCGGCGTCTTCCCCGGCCCCGGCGGCCACCGCGGCCCAGGCGGCCACCACGGCGCTGGTACGCCCGGCAAGTAGTCCGGCGAGCCCGGCCCCGGCGTGCCGGGGTCGGCCCCAGCACGCCCCGGGGCATGCCGTGGCCGACCGCGGCATGCCGCGGGGCAGGCCAGGCCGACCCTCGGTACGCCCCGGGCAGGCCGCGGCCGACCTCGGTACGCCCCGGGCAGGCCCGGTCCGCCCTGTCGTGCCCCGGGCAGGCCCGGCCGCCTCTTCGTGCCGGGCCTGCCCGGGCCTGTCGCGGCTTGATCGACTCGGTTTCCGTGAAGTCGCGGTGTCCGGCGCACTCGGACATCGCGACTTCATGAAAACCGAGTCGATCACCGGTCCCGAGGCCCCGCCGGTCAGGCCGAGCACTCCCTGACAAGCCCCGACAAGCCCTGGTACGCCCGAATAGTCAGGCTTTGCGCTGGACGAGCGCAGCAGGTCAGGCCCTACCCCAGCTTGATCGACTCGATTTCCGTGATGTCGCGGTGTTCCGCGCGCCCGGACACCCCGACATCATGAAAACCGAGTCGATCACGCGCGCGGGTGCGTGCGGCCAGGGCGGCTCGGGCGTCACACCCGCTCAGGGTGACGGCCCCAGAGCCAGCCCGACCCAGAGCCAGGCCACCCGGGCCAGGCCAGCCCCGGACCAGGCCAGCCCTCACCCGGGGCCAACCCCACCCGGCGTCAACCCGACCCAGAGCCAGCCCGAGCGACAGCCAGGCCAGCCGGGCATCAGCTCGGCCCGGGAAGAGGTCAGGGCTGCGGGGGCGGGGGCGTGAACACGCCCAGGTGGTTGCCGGCCGGGTCGAGTAGGTGGGCCAACGTGAGACCACTCGGCGCCGTACGCGCTGGCACGAGGACCCGGCCGCCGGCAGCTTCGGCCTGTCGGCAGGTCTCCGCCACGTCGGCGACTTCGGCGTAGAAGACCGCGTAGTTCGGCGACGTACCGTCGATCGCTCGGATCGCCCCGCCGATCCCGTTGTCGCCGCCGGCCCCGGTCACGCGGTAGGACCCGCCGCTGGTCGAGCCCTGCTCCTCGAAGGTCCAGCCGAACAGCTCTCCGTAGAACCGCTCCGCGTCCTCGGGCCGGTCGGTGCCGATCTCGAACCAGGTGATGGGCGTGGTGGACCTGGACATCTACTGCCTCCAGAATTTCCGTGCCGGCCGTTCGGCCGTCGTCTGGAGCAGTCTCGGGGCCGTTGGCGACAGCGTCCTGTCGGTGTTTTCGGATCACCCGGCGGGGTTTCCAGCAACGAGAGCCACCGGGGCCCGCCGCGCCGCGGACGGGCCTCAGACCCGGCCGCCGAGCCGACCCCGTCTTAGACCAGGCCCGCCGCGCCGACCCCGTCTCAGACCAGGCCGCCACGCCGACCCCGTCCCGAAGCAGGCCCGCCGCGTCGAGCAGATTTCAGACCAGGCTCAGCCGGCGGACCCGCTCGTGCGGGATGTCGAGATCCGTCAGGCGTAGCTCCCGGGCCACCACGTCGGGCAGCGCCCAGACGCTCCGGATCCGGTCGGTGCGGAAGCACCGCAGTTCGTCGCGCAGACGGCACCAGGCGACCAGGTACCAATGTTGGGAGTTGCCGAGGTAGCCGAGTGGCTCGACGTCACGGGTCGAGTCGGCGCCGGCGCGGTCGGCGTACCGGATGCGCAGCACCCGCCGCGCGGCGACCGCGTCGGCGACGGTGGCCGGGACGGGCGCGGCCGGCCCGTCGCCGATCAGGTGCACCCGGCCGGCGAGGCGGTGTGCCTCGGCGGCGTCGGCGGCCGGCAGCACCGCCACCAGCTTGCGCAGCGCGGTGGCGGCCGGCCCGGCGAACGGCGAGCCGGCGAGCCGGTGCAGCGCCACTGCCATCGCCACGGCCTCGGAGGCGGTCAGGTTGACCGGCGGCAAGGTGCGGGCGCGGTCCAGGACGTAGCCGCCGGTGCGACCGGCCTCGGCCCAGATCGGCACCCCGGCCTCCTGCAACGCGCCGAGGTCCCGTTCGATGGTCCGGCTGCTCACCTCGAAGCGCGCGGCCAGCCAGCGGGCGCTGCGCGGCCGAGGTGACACCGCCCGCAACTCCTCGACCAGCGCGTAGAGGCGATCCGTGCGGTTCATGCCCCGCACGCTACGGCCGGGGTACGACGCCCGCCGGCGGCCACCCACACGGCAACGCGGACAACCGCCACGACGACGCGGACAGCCGCCCGCGTAACAACCCGGGCAGCCAGCTCAGGCGATGCAGGCGCAGACGATCAGCGCGGCCCCGAAGTGGGTGGCGGCGCTGACCCGGGCGGCCGGGTGCGGCTCGGGTGAGCAGATGACCTCGCCGAGCTTGCCGGGGGTGAGCAGGTCCAGCACCACGAAGGCCAACGCCATGATCGCCAACCCGACCAGCCCGAAGACCACGGTGGAGGCGAGCCCCTTGCCGAAGTCGCTGTAGCTGGTGAGGATCGCGGTGAAGACGATCCCGGCGATGCCGAGCTGGTTGGCGGCGAGCAGCAACCCCGCGTTGGCGTTGCGCTCGACCCAGATCAGGTCTCGCAGCCGGCCCGGGGTGAGCAGGTCGACGAGCCCGAAGCCGGCGGCCATGAGGCCGACGCCGACGATCCCGAACACCACGCTCTGCCAGGCACCGCTGAACAGATCCTCCAGCACCGACTTGCCTCCCGACTCTCCGCCCGGAGGGGTACCGGCGCGGTGATCGAGACGATAGCGGCAGCGCGCAACGGCGTCAGCCCCTGCGTCTACAGGGCCAGGTAGCGCTGCCGCTCGTACGGGGTGACCTCGCGGCGGTACTGCTCCCACTCGGCCCGCTTGTTGCGCAGGAAGAAGTCGAAGACGTGCTCACCGAGCACCTCGGCGACCAGTTCGGAGCCGGCCATCACGTCGATCGCCTCGGCGAGGTTCTCCGGCAGCGCCTCGTAGCCCATGGCGCGCCGCTCGGCGCTGGTCAGCGACCAGACGTCGTCCTCGGCGCCCGGGGGCAGCTCGTACCCCTCCTCGATGCCCTTCAGGCCGGCGCCGAGCAGCACCGCGAAGGCGAGGTACGGGTTGGCCGCCGAGTCCAGCGAGCGGACCTCGACGCGGGCCGAGTTGGGCTTGCCGTACGCGGGAACCCGGACCAGCGCGGACCGGTTGAGGTGACCCCAGCAGACGTACGCCGGGCTCTCGGTGATCCGGTCGGGCAGGTGCTGCGGGAAGAGCCGCTTGTACGAGTTGACCCACTGGTTGGTGACCGCCGTGTACTCCCGGGCGTGCACCAGCAGGCCGGCGATGAACGACTTCGCCACCTTGGACAGCTTCATCGGGTCACCGCTGTCGTGGAAGGCGTTGCGCTCTCCCTCGAACAGCGACAGGTGGGTGTGCATCCCGCTGCCCGGCTGGTCGGTGAACGGCTTCGGCATGAAGCTGGCCTGCACGCCGGTGGAGAGCGCGACCTCCTTGACCACGTGTCGGAAGGTCATGATGTTGTCGGCGGTGGTGAGCGCGTCGGCGTAGCGCAGGTCGATTTCCTGCTGGCCGGGCGCGACCTCGTGGTGGCTGAACTCCACCGAGATGCCGATCCGTTCCAGCGCGAGTACGCCCTGGCGGCGGAAGTCCCGGGCCACGGCGTGGGTGGTGTGCTCGAAGTAGCCGCCGGTGTCGACCGGGGTGGGCACGGAACCGTCCTGCGGACCGTTCTCGAGCAGGAAGAACTCGATCTCGGGGTGGGTGTAGAAGGTGAAGCCCTTCTCGGCTGCCTTGGACAGCGCGCGGCGCAGCACGTGCCGGGGGTCTGCCCAGGACGGCCCGCCGTCGGGCAGCAGGATGTCGCAGAACATCCGGGCGCTCTCGCCGCTGACCCCGCCTTCGAAGGGGAAGACCTGGAAGGTGGTCGGGTCGGGCATGGCCACCATGTCCGATTCGAAGACCCGGGCGAAGCCCTCGATCGCCGAGCCGTCGAAGCCGATGCCTTCCTCGAAGGCCGCCTCGAGCTCGGCGGGTGCCACCGAAACGCTCTTGAGCGTGCCCAGAACGTCGGTGAACCACAGCCGGACGAACCGGATGTCCCGCTCTTCCAGCGTGCGGAGGACGAACTCCTGCTGACGGTCCACTTCCCCAACCCCTCGCGACACTCTTTTGTCCGCCTTGGCCGGGCTGTACCCGACCTGATCGCCCAGTCTTCCCGGGCCTGGTTACGCAGACGTTACGCGAACTGCCGCCGGTCGTCCCCTCGTGTCCCGCCCGGCGAGCGCGGGCCCCCGCCGTGCCGCCGGGTCCGCCGCCACGACGGCCGAGCTCACGCCGTCGCGGCCTCGCGGACGCCCGTCGCGGCAGGTGGCGGCAATCTCGTCCGAGGGTACGGATTGTCGCGACGAGGCTGGGGCAAGATGAAGGCATGCCCACCCTGCGTCTCGCCCTGTCCCAGGTCAACCCGAGCGTCGGCGACCTCGCCGGAAACGCCGACCTGGTCCGCAGCTGGACTCGCCAGGCCGCCGATGCCGGTGCCCAGCTGGTGCTCTTCCCGGAGATGATGCTGACCGGGTACCCGGTCGAGGACCTCGTCTTCCGGCGTTCCTTCGTGGCCGCGTCCCGGGCCGCCGTGGAGCGGCTGGCCGCCGACCTGGCCGCCGACGGTCTCGGCGAGTTGCCGGTCGTGGTCGGTTACCTGGACGCCGACGGTCCGCCGCAGGTCAGCGGGGACGCCGAGCCGGGCCGAGGTGCCCGCAACGCGGCCGCGTTGCTGCACCGGGGCGTCGTGGCCGCCCGCTACTTCAAGCACCACCTGCCCAACTACGGGGTCTTCGACGAGGACCGGTACTTCGTCTCCGGTGACGAGCTGACAGTGGTGCGGATCGGCGGCGTGGACGTCGCGCTGACCATCTGCGAGGACCTGTGGCAGGCCGGCGGTCCGTTCGCCGCCGCCCGCAGGGCCGGCGTCGGCCTGGTCGTCAACATCAACGGCTCGCCGTACGAGCTGAACAAGGACGACATCCGGCTGCCGCTGGTCCGCCGCCGGGCCGCCGAGGCGGGCGCCGCCATCGCGTACGTCAACATGACCGGCGGCCAGGACGAGCTGGTCTTCGAGGGCGACTCGATGATCGTGAGCGCCGACGGTGAGCTGCTCACCCGGGCACCGCAGTTCGTCGAACACCTGCTCGTGCACGACGTCGAGTTGCCGGCCGCCGCCGCCCCGCCGACCACCGAGACGCTGGCCGACGGGATGCGGATCGCGCACAGCACGCTGGACGGCATTCCGCCCACGCCGTCCGGCCCGGCCGCCACCGGCGGGCTGATCGAGCCGGTGGCCGACGAGGCCGAGGTGTGGCAGGCGCTGGTGCTGGGTCTCCGCGACTACGTCAACAAGAACCGGTTCCCATCGGTGGTGCTCGGCCTCTCCGGCGGCATCGACTCGGCGGTGGTGGCAGCGCTCGCCGTCGACGCGCTCGGGCCGGACCGGGTGGTCGGGGTGTCGCTGCCCAGCCAGCACTCCTCGGAGCACTCCCGGGAGGACGCCGCCGACCTGGCCAAGCGCACCGGCCTGGACTACCGCGTCGAGCCGATCCAGCCGATGGTCGACGGCTTCCTGGCCAACCTGTCGCTGTCCGGCGTGGCAGTGGAGAACCTGCAGGCCCGGGTCCGTGGCGTGATCCTGATGGCGTTGTCGAACCAGGAGGGCCACCTGGTGCTGACCACCGGCAACAAGAGTGAGCTGGCGGTCGGCTACTCCACCCTGTACGGCGACTCGGTGGGCGGTTTCAACCCGGTCAAGGACGTCTGGAAGACGCTGATCTGGCGGCTCGCGAAGTGGCGCAACAGGGACGCGGCCCGGCGCGGTGAGACCGCCCCGATCCCGGAGAACTCGATCGGCAAGCCGCCGAGCGCCGAGCTGAGCCCGGGCCAGCTCGACAGCGACAGCCTGCCCGACTACGACGTCCTGGACCCGATCCTGATCGGCTACGTCGACGGTGACCTCGGCCGCGACGGGCTGGTCGAGTCGGGTCACGACCCGGCGATCGTGGACAAGGTGCTGCGGCTGGTGGATACCGCCGAGTACAAGCGACGGCAGTCGGCGCCGGGCACGAAGATCTCCATGAAGGCGTTCGGCCGGGACCGCCGTCTGCCGATCACCAACCGGTGGCGCGAGCACGGCTGAGCCGTACCCCTGGGGGTGCCGGGTCGGTGGCGCGGCCCGGCGCCGCCGCGCGGTGACCGCGCGGCGCGGTCCCGGTTTGCCAGGTGGGCGGCCCCGCGCTGGTGGAGTGACATCTTGCACTGGGCCCTGCCGTCAGCCCGTCTCGCGGTGCGACGATCGCGACGGAACCCGGGGACCGCGCAGGCGGCCTCGAGGAAGGGAGACAGAGATGGTGGAGTCCACTCCGCACGAGGTGACCGCGTTGTACGGCGGCCCGGCCACCCGACGGGTCCGCACCCGCGACCTGATGGCCGCCAAGGAGCGCGGCGAGCGCTGGCCGATGCTCACCTCGTACGACCAGTACACGGCGTCGATCTTCGACCAGGCCGGTGTTCCGGTGCTGCTGGTCGGCGACTCGGCCGCGAACAACGTGTTCGGTTACGAGACCACCCTGCCGATCACCGCCGACGAGCTGCTTCCGCTGGTCCGGGCCGTGGTGCGGGCGACCCGGCAGGCGCTGGTCGTCGGTGACCTGCCGTTCGGCTCGTACGAGGAGGGCCCGGCCCAGGCGCTGCGCACCGCAGTCCGGTTCATGAAGGAGGGTGGCTGTCACGCGGTGAAGTTGGAGGGTGGCCGCCGCAACGCCGCGCAGATCGCCGCTATCGTCGGCGCCGGCATCCCGGTGATGGCGCACATCGGTTTCACCCCGCAGAGCGAGCACACACTGGGCGGCTACCGCGTGCAGGGTCGCGGCGACGCCGCCGACGAGGTGCTGGCCGACGCACGGGCGGTGGCGGAGGCGGGCGCGTTCGCTGTGGTGTTGGAGATGGTGCCCGGCGAGGTGGCCAAGCGGATCACCCACGAGCTGCCGATCCCCACCGTGGGCATCGGCGCGGGCCCGGACACCGACGCGCAGGTGCTGGTCTGGCAGGACATGGCCGGGCTGCGGACGGGCAAGGCGCCCCGTTTCGTCAAGCGGTACGCGGATCTGGCCGGCGCTCTCACCGACGCCACCCGCCGTTTCGCCGACGAGGTCCGCGGCGGCGAGTTCCCCGCCGCCGAACACACCTTCTAGGACCTGAGTACGGCGTGATCCACTCGGTGCCGAACCGGAGTGGATCACGCCGCTCGGGTCAGAGGTCGGTGACGCGGATGCCGGCGTGCGCCTTGTAGCGCTTGTTGATGGCGATCAGGTTGGCGGTGAACGCCTCGATCTGGTGGGCGTTGCGCAACCGGCCGGCGTAGATGCCCCGCATGCCGGGGATCCGGGCGGCGAGCGCGCCGACGATGTCGACCAGCTCGCGGTCCTCGGTGCAGATCAGCACGTCCAGGTCGATCCGGTCGACCTCGGGGTCGGCCAGCAGCGGAGCGCTGACGTGGTTGAACGCGGCGCAGACCCGGGAGTCGGGCAGCAGCGCGGCGGCCTGCTGCACGGCGCTGCCCTCGGCGACGGTCAGCGCGTACGGGCCCTGCTTGTCGAAGCCGAGCGGGTTGACGCAGTCGACGACGATCCGGCCGGCGAGCGGCTCGGCGAGGGCGGCGACGGTGGCGGCGTGCCCGTCCCACGGCACCGCGATGATCACCACGTCGCTGCGTCGGGCCACCTCGTCGTTTGCCGCACCGGTGACGCTGCCGCCGGCCGGCACCCCGGGCAGGGCGGCGATCTCGGCCGCGGACTCGGCGGCCCGCTCAGCCGACCGGGACCCGATCAGCACCGTCTGGCCGGCCCGCGCGAACCGGTAGGCGAGGCCCCGCCCCTGGTCGCCGGTGCCGCCGATGATGCCGACCGTCAGCCCGGACACGTCGGGCAGCGTGCTCGCGTCGTATGCCATGGCATCATCCTCGCAAACCGCTCGTCCGGCAGCAGCGCCGAGCGCTGTGAGAATCCCCGCTGCCGCGAGCGCCCCGCGCCGGGGGCGAGGGTCGGGCCAGCGACGGCGGCCCGGTCAGGGCAGCTCGAACAGGACGGTACGGGCGGCCGGGTCGGCGGTGACCAGGCGGACCCGGACCCGTTCGCCGAGCGGCAGTTGGCCGAGGCAGCGGGCGCGTACCGGCGGGGCGTCCAGCGCGACTGTGCCACCGGGCGGTCGGGGCCGGGACTTGCCGTTGGGCGGGGCGTCGACGTCGAGGACGGCCGCGTCGAAGGTCTCGCCCACCCGGTGTTCCAGCACCGCCGCCTCGGCCAGGTCGACGGCGCCACGAGCCGCCGCCGAGGCGACCCGGTCGGTGCTCGCCATCACCTCGGGCAGCCGGGGCAACGCGGCGCGGGCCCAGTCGGGCACCGTCTGGCCCGTGTGCAGGGCCAGGCAGACCTCGGTGGCGTACCGGTCGGCCAGCCGCCGCAACGGCGCCGTCACGTGGGCGTACGCGGCCGCCACGCCACCATGTTCCGGCTGCTCCGGCAGCTCCCCGTCGAAGGCTGTGTACGCGGCGCCGCGCATCAGCTCGGCCGCCTGGTCGATGAACGCGGCGGCGCGCGGCTGGGCGGCGTCCAGACCGGCGATGACCTGCCCCGGGCCCACGTCGTCCGGCCAGTGCACGCCCAGCGGCGCGGCGGCGGCCCGGAGCCGCTGCACCGCCTCCGGCTTGGGCGCCGGCATCGTCCGCAGCAGACCCACCCGGCCGGCCAGCATGATGTCGGCGGCAGCCATCCCGGTCAGCAGGGAGATCTGCGCGTTGTGCTCTTCCATCGGCACCGGCGCGCGCAGCACCAGCCGCCAGCCCTCACCGTCGGGCTCCAGATCCTGCTCGGGCAGCGGCAGGTTGATGGCGCCCCGGCTCAGCCCACGGGCGGTCAGTCGGTCGCCGATCTCCGGCAGCAGCGCGATCGGGTCGGGTAGCCGGCCCGCCTCGGCTGCCGCCTGCACCCCGGTGTAGTCGAGTTTGGCGCGGCTGCGGACCAGGGCGCGTTCCAGCTCGACGGCCACGGTGCCGCCGTCGGCGTCCAGGTCGATGGTCCAGACCACGGCTGCCCGGTCGTCGTCGGGCAGCAGGCTGGCCGCACCCTCGCTGAGGGTGTGCGGGTGCAGTGGCACGTTGCCGTCGGGCAGGTAGATGGTCTGCCCCCGCCGCCAGGTCTCCGCCTCCAACGCCCCACCGGGGGTGACGTGCGCGGCGACGTCGGCGATCGCGTACCGCACCCGGTAGCCCCCACCGGGGCGGCGGCTGAGGTGCATCGCCTGGTCCAGGTCCCGCGAGGTGGCGGGGTCGACGGTGACGAACGGTATGTCGGTGCGGTCGACGGGCGGCTGCGGCGGTGCCGCAGCCGCCTCGTCGGCTTCACGCTGGGCGTCGGCCGGGAACTCCTCGGGCAGGCCGAGTTCGCGGCGCAACGCGCCGAAGTCGATGCGGGGCGCGAGTACGCGTCGGATGACCACGGGTCAATCCTGACAGCGCCACGGGTGATCCGCTTCCGGTGACCGGCCGGAAATCCGCCGGGTGAGGGGATGCCCCGCGCTCAGCCGGTCGCCTTGCGGGCGGCTGAGCGGGCCCCCCTGGGGGCGGTGGCCCGGGCGGCGACCGGGCGGGCCGGAGACTTGCGGGCGGTCACCTTGCGGGCCGGCGCCTTGGCCGCGACGGTCTTCTTCGCCGGGGCCTTCTTCGCCGCCGCCTTGCGGGCGGTGGTCGACGAGGTACCCGTCGCCTTCGCGGCCGGGGCCTTCTTGGCCGGAGCCTTGCGCGCGCCGCCGCTGGGGCGGGTCGACGCGGTCTTCTTCGCAGCTGTCGTCTTCTTCGTCGCTGTCTTCTTGGCGGTCGCCTTGGTCGCCACTTTCCGCGCCGGGGCCTTCGCCGCGCTGGTGGTCTTACGCGCCGAAGCCTTTGCGGCGGTGGTGGTCTTGCGCGCCGGGGCCTTCGCCGCCGTGGTGGTCTTCTTCGCCGCCGAGGCGGTGGTCTTCTTCGCCGCGCTCACCGTCTTCTTCGCCGTACCCGTGGTCTTCTTCGCGGCGGTGGTGGTCTTGCGCGCGGTGGACGCCGGGGCCCGCTTGGCGGCGGTGGTCGTCTTGCGGGTGGTGGTCGAGGCCTTCGCGGGGGCCTTCTTGGCCGCGGCGGTGGTCTTGGTCGTGGCCTTCTTCGCGGGGGCCTTCGTGGCCGCCGTGGTGGTCTTCCTGGCCGGGGCGCGCCCCGCCCCGCCGGCGGCCTTGCGGGCCGGTGCCTTCGCGGCAGCCGTGGTGGACTTGCGCACGGGGGTGGTCCGGCTCGCCGCCGTGTTCCGCTCCGCCGCGGCGGTCTTCTTCGCGGTGGTGCGTCGGGCGGCCGGGCGCTTGGTGGCCTGCTGTGCTTCGGCCATCGTGGTTCCCTCCTCGGGGGACGTGCTCTCGCGTGCGTCCTCGCGGAGCACGAAATACCTCGGCGCGAGCCGTCCCGCGCCGCCTATCTGTCGTCCCCGGCCCAACGAGCGTCCTCGGCATCCCACGCCTCGTTCCGCTCCTGCACTCGTTGCAGGGCGTTCTCCGCGTCGGCCGCCGAGTCGTACGGGCCGAGAACGTGCTTCGCCGGACACACGTCGGCGTCCGTCTCGACCCGGTGATGCCGGGTGCACCAGTAGAACTGCCCACCACGTTCGCTGTCGCTCATGGGAATCACTGTGCACCGCGAACCGGCCGGCCGCCACCGGATCGCACAAGTCGCCGACGATCTCCACAGTAGATATGCATTGCGTTCGTCGGGCCGAAATGGCGAAACGCGTGGGACTGGAACTCCAGAAGATGCGCAGGTGAGCCTCGCTCCAGGGCACATCTATGATCGCCGGATGGCGATACCGGACTACATCGTGGGGTTGCGCAAGCACGTCGGTCACGACCTGCTCTGGCTGCCGAGCGTCAGCGCGGTGGTCCGCAACGACGCCGGTGAGCTTCTGCTCGGCCAGCGTGCCGACGACGGGCGCTGGTCGGTGGTCAGCGGTTTCGTCGAGCCGGGCGAGCAGCCGGCCACCGCGCTGGTCCGCGAGGTGCGCGAGGAGACGGGCCTGGAGGTGGCGCCGGTGCGGATGTCCAGCGCCGTGTCGCACCCGCACACGTACCCGAACGGGGACCGCTGCGACTACCTGAACCTGGGGTTCCTGTGCCGGTTGGTGGCCGGCACCGCGCGCGTCAACGACGACGAGTCGCTGGCCGTGCGGTGGTTCCCGCTGGATCGGCTGCCCGAGCTGGACAAGCACGCCCTGCTGGTCATCGCGTACGCGCTGCGCGAGAACCAGCTGGCCGGTTACCTGGAGCCGGGTACGACGTGGGACGACGTACCCGACTGAGGTTCACACCGGGGTCGGTGCGAGGGCGACCGGCTCGGCGGGGGCCGACCGGGCCGCCCGGATGGCGTACGCGAGCGCGTACGGCATGCAGGCCAGGTAGAACATCGGCTCCAGCAACAACTGGTCGGTGATCAGGAAGATCTCCCACGACGTGGGGCGGGGCAGGCCGAAGTTCCAGTCCGTCCAGCAGGCGAGGAGCCACAACGGCGCGGAGATCCGGTCGACGCTGTCGGGTGTCATCGGGTCGACCGGACCGGTGCCGGGCCCCGGAATGGTCTGGATCACGAAGAGAATCACGGCCAGGTCGGCGGCGACGAGCGCGCCGACGAGGCCAACCAACCAGGCGAGGCCAACCCGACCCCGGGCGGCGAGGCTCGCCGCAGCCCAGAGGGCCAGCGTCAGGCCAGCCAACCAGAGCAGCAGACCGGGTACGGAACGGCCGAAGCCGTCGCCGCTGACGACGGACATGATCACGAGTACGGCCACACCGACGGGGAGCACCACGCCGAGCGCGATGCGCAGCGGGCCCTGCAGTGCGGTGTGCCGGGCCGACCGTGACGTGTACTTCGCCAACAGCACCGCGAAGCCGACGGTCAGCGTCGACCAGAGCGGCAACTGTGCTGCTGTCGACCAGCTCACCCGCATCGACAGCCAGTTGTAGACCAGATTCATGGCCAGCGCGCTGACGACGACGATCCCGGCGCAGGCGATCGGTGCCAGTGACAGGGCGGCGGCGGTGCGGCGGGCCCGCCGATGCATCATGCTGCGATCGAGAAGTGGAGCGCCGGCCCGGCTCACGGCCAGGCTCACGGCGAAGCCGACCATCGTCGTCCAGCGACCGCTCTCGGCGAGGACGTGCAGCTCGGCGGCCCATTCGCGGCGCAGGTCGTCGCGGACGTCGGTCGGCCAACGGCGCGCGGCCAACTCCAGCAACAGCTCGGCGATCCGTCGGGTCACCATGGCGGCGCTCCGGTGGTTGCTCCCGTTTCCCTCACCCGTTCGCCGATCGGGTGCCTCGATGGGGCTTTCCGCTCGCCTTGTAACTCCAGCCCGTGGCGCTGCGCGTCTGGACCAGAGCGACCGGCGCGGTGGGCGCGGACCGGGCCGCCCGGATGGTGTACGCGAGCGCGTACGGCGTGCAGGCCAGGTAGAGCATGGGCTCTATCAACACCCGGTTGGTGATCAGGAAGATCTCCCAGTCGATCGGCCGGGGCAGGCCGAAGTTCCAGTCCGTCCAGCAGGCGAAGAGCCACAGCGGCGCGGAGATCGGGTCGACGCGCTCCCGTGCCTCGATCGTCGGCCCGGCGCCGAATCCGGCGGGGTATGCGTCGACGATGACGAGGATCACCGCGAGGTCCGCGGCGACGAGTGCGCCGAGGACGCCCACCCACCAGGCCGCGCGGACGCGACCCCGGGCGGCGAGGCTCGCCGCGGCCCAGAGCGTGAGGGTCAGGCCGGCCAACCAGAGCAGCAGACCGGGTACGGCGTCGGCCAGGCCCTCGGCGTTGACGACGTACCTGAAGTTGACGACGTACACGAACAGGATGACGGCCGTACCGACCGGGAGCACCACGCCGAGCGCGATACGCAGTGGGCCGTCGAGTGCGTTGTGCCGGGCCCAGCGGGCGGCGAACACCGCCAGCACGACCGCCAGCACGATGGTGAACGCCGCCCAGACCGGCCTCTGCGCCCGCTCCACCCAACTCGCCCGCACCAGCAACGAGTCGACGGAGAACAGCGCCAACACACCGAGGGCCACGATCCCGACGCAGGCGATCGGGGACAGCAGTAGCGCTGCGGCGGTGCGGCCGGCCCGACCACGCATCACTGTGCGGTCGACGAGTGGGGCGCCGGCGCGGCTGACGGCCAGGCTCGCCGCGAAGCCCACCATCGTCGTCCAGCGACCGCTCTCGGCGAGGACGTGCAGCTCGGCGGCCCACTCGCGACGCAGGTCGTCGCGAACCTCGGCCGGCCAGCGGCGCGCGGCCAACTCCAACAGCAGCTCGGCGACCCTGCGGGTCACCACGCCGGCGCCCCGGTGGGCTCGGCGCCGCCCCACGATGGACGGCCGTCGGGGATCGCGGCCCGCAGGTCGGCGAGCGCCTGGCGGGCCTGCGTAACGCCCTCGGCGGTGAGTCGGTAGTAGCGGCGGGCCGGCCGGCCGGCCGCGACGGGGTCGATCGCCTCCCAGTCGGCGGCCAGCCAGCCGGCCCCCTGCAACCGGTGCAGCACCGGGTAGAGGGTGCCGCTGGGCAGGCCGGTCAATCGCATCAGGTCGAGCCCGTAGCGCTGCTCGTCGGGCTCGGCGAGCAGCGCCGCGAGCACCTTCGCGACCGGAATCGTCATCCGCATCCGACCACTGTATCGGAACTCTACATAGGGGTGGGTACCCGTTCGACGGGAATCCACAGCTCGGCGTCCGCCTGGGTGCCGTCCGCCGACACCCGGACCCGGGAGATCTCCGGTCCAGGTCGGCTGCGGTACGGGTTGGACGGAAACCACTGGGTGAACACGTCACGCCACAGGTACTGCACCGCCTGCGGAAAAGCGCCGGAGGTGGTGAAGACCGCCCACGACCCGGCCTGCACCGGCAGCGCGTCCAGGTCCTCCGGCGGCGCGGCGCCGGTCACCACCCCGTGCCAGTAGTCCAGCTCGGTGCCCTCCTGCCGGCTGTCGGCGAGGTTGTCGCTGACGTTGACGATTCCTTTCGGCTCCTGATCGGAGAGCGCCTCGATCCGCTCGGTCGTCTCCTTGTCGATGCTCCGGATGAACGCGACGATCGCCGGGTTCATCCCCTCGTGCACCAGCGGGACCCGGGCCTTACGCCCCACCAGCGCGAACGCGTCCTTGTCGACGATCCGGTACTCCATGCTGCCGCTCCCTTCGACTGTGAGTCGGAAGGACATCCGGGGCTGGGCGCGCAGCGCTGCCCCCGTACGCCGAGCTTCTCCGGGGCCCACGCCGTGCACGGCGTGGAACGCCCGGGCGAACGCCTCCGCCGAGCCGTAGCCGTAGTGCACGGCCACGTCGAGCAACGTCCGCTCCCCCGCCAGCACGTCAGCACCGGCGACGGTGAGCCGACGCCGACGGATGTACTCCGACAGCGGCATCCCGGCCAGCGCGGAGAACAGCCGCCGGAAGTGGTACTCCGACGTCAGCGCGATCCGCGCCAGCTCGGCCACCTCGATCTTCTGGTCGAGGTGGCGCTCGATGTACGCCATGGCCTCGTTGAGCCGATCCAGCACCCGGGCCTCCTTCCCTTTCGAGTACCGACGCTAGGTCGCGGGGTCGGTCGCCCACCCGACATCCGATGCCCGCATCGGTCGGGTACGGCCGCACCGGTCGTCGTGTCGTAGCCTGGCGGACTTTGCTTCCCGAGGAGGTTGACGTGGCCGAGTATCCGCAGGACGTCGTGCAGCGCTTCCACGGCACCCCCGAACAGGCCGACGCGGGCCTGGTGGGCGAGCCGCCACGGACGTGGGAGTCCGTCGTGATCGAGGAGTACGACAGGTCCTGGGCACAGCGGTTCATCGCCGTCCGGTCGTCGCTCACCGAGGCGCTGGGTGGGCTGATCATCACTGTGGAGCACGTCGGGTCGACGGCGGTGCCGGGCCTTGCCGCCAAGCCTGTCATCGATGTCGACCTCGTCATCGGGGACACCGCCGAGGAGGCCGCCTATCTCCCCGCCCTGGAACGGCTCGGGTACCGGCTCGTCCTTCGGGAACCCTGGTGGCACGGGCACCGGATGCTTCTCAGCCCCGCCGAGGACGTCAACCTGCACGTCTGGCCGCAGGGTGCGCCGGAACCCGTCCGGCACCTGCTCTTCCGCGACTGGCTGCGCTCGCATCCGCACGACCGGGAGCGGTACGCCGCGACCAAGCGCCGCCTCGCACGGGACACCGCAGACCGGCCCCGCGACTACAGCCTGGCGAAGAACGACGTCATCGACGAGATCTACGCGCGCATCTTCGCCGCTGCTGCGGCGGCGGCAACCGAGGCCGACGGTTGATAATCCTGGCGGTCACTCTGCCGGAAAAGGGGTCTTCGATGGTGCGATGGCACTGGGTCGTTCCGGTGGTGGCGGTGGCGATGATCGCTGGTTGTGACACCGACCCGGACGCCCCTGTCGACGCCGCGCTACCCCGCGGCGAGAGCCTCGGCGAGCTGCGTCAGCAGGCACGGGAGGCTTTGGCCCGGTACGACCAGGCCGTCATCGACGCAGGTGGCGCTGGCGCCGTCACCCCGACACCACCAGTGTGGAACTCCCCGCCGGGCATCGCCGTCGAGTCGGCGACCACGATCGGTGCCGGTACGCAGTTGGCGGCCACCTTCACCGGCGCTCGGGGACCAGCCACCGAGAGCTGCGGCGCCGACTATCACGCCCAGCCTGTCGAGTCGGCCAACGCCGTCGTGGTCATCGTCATCGCGCAGTATCACGACACCAGCGAGGTGTGTCCCATGTCGGGCTACCAGCGCACCGTCACCTTCAACCTGGCCCAACCGCTGGGCAAGCGGCCGGTCCTCGAGATACGCCAAGGGCAACCGGTCCCGCTCACCCGCAGGTGAGGCAATCAGCGTGTTCAGCGCGGCGGCTGCTGCATGATCCAGGTGGGCACGGGCTCCGGCAGGAAGCCCGCCACCTCCCAGCCGGCCCGGCGGTACAGCTCGACGTTGACCGGGTTGCTGGTCTCCAGGATCGCCGGCAGGCCGTCGGCGGCGGCGCGGTCCAGCCCGGCCCGCATGACGGCACGGCCCCAACCGCGTCCGGCGCTGTCGGGGTGGGTGCCCAGGACGCCGAGGTACCAGAACGGGAACGTCGGCAGGGCGGCGTGCACGGCGTCGTCGTAGCTCTGGACGCGGGCCAGCACGTCGGCGGGGTAGTGCGCGGCGAGCCCGGCCTTCGGTGACCCGGTCGGCGACCCCGCCGGTGGCTCCCAGATGGCGACCGACGCGCCCCCACCGAGCGTCCAGATCGACGACTGGTGCACCCGCTTGTCGAAGAGGTGCCCGAAGAAGACGGCGGCGTACCGCGGATAGGTTTCCTCGTCGGGGAAGAGGCACCGCAGGATCGGATCCTTCACGAACGCGGCGACCAGCGTATTGACCACCGCGTCGCGGTCCGCCGGGGTGGCGATGGTGATCTCGGGCGTCGTCACAGCAGTCGACACTATCCGGAGAAGCGCCTTGACCCTGACACGGTGGCGGGCCGGAGACTGGCCGCATAGACCTCGATGACTACCGGGAACACTCCCCCTACAGCGACCCTGGTCGGCGCGGCGGGCTCCTCGACGCCGTGGCGTCCGACGTCTCCACAGTGGCGGCGATCGCCCGCAACGTGATCGTCCACTACCGGGCCGGCGGCGTTGACCTGCCCGTCGACCGGCTGGACGAGGTGAACCTCCGCTGGGTGGACCGCATCCTCGACACCGACCAGTCCCGCTTTCCCCTGCCGCTCACCGCTGAGCGCTCGGCGGTGGACCGGGTGGCCGGCTGCTGCCGGGACCACACACTGCTATCGGTTGCGATCCTCCGTCAGCACGGCATTCCCAGCCGCAGCCGGGTCGGCTTCGCCTCGTACTTCACCCCCGGTTGGCACCACGATCACGTGCTGCTGGAGTACTGGAACGGCGAACGCTGGGTCTGGGCCGACCCGGAACTCGACCCGGCCGGCGACTGGCGGTTCGACGGCTACGACATCGACCCGACGGCCGGCCTCTTCGACTCGGCGGCGCGGGTGTGGTCGGCGTACCGGGCCGGGACGATCGACCCCGAGGTGTACGGCGTGAGCCCGGAGCTGCCGATCCGAGGTGCCTGGTTCATCTACACCTACGTCCTCCAGGAACTGGCCCACCGGCAGAAGGACGAGTTGCTGCTGTGGGACAGCTTCGGCGCGATGACCGACGACCTCGCCAGCGCCGACCTCACGCTCGCCGACGAGATCGCCGCCCTGCTGCTCGAAGCCGACGACGGCGACGAGGCCGCGGAGAAGGCGCTCGCCGACCGGTACGCGACCGACAGCCGTCTACGTCCCGGCGCTGAAATACGCAGCTTCTCACCGGTCTGCGGCACTGTGAACACTGTCGATCTGCACGTCAGCCGAAGGTGAAGGCGTACGCCTCGGCGCCGGGCTCGCCGAACGTGATCTCCAGGGTCCGCTCCCGGACCGCGCCGTCCTGGCGGACGAGCTGGTAGAGCCTGCCGTCCTGGAGTACGCCGTTGCCGTTCTCGTCGACGTCGACGCCGTGTGACGGGCCGGGGGCGTCGCCGTCGAGCAGCACGCGGAACGGGATCGACGCTCCCGCCCCGGGGGCCAGCACGAGATGCGCGTCGCGAGCGTGGAACCGGAAGGCGATGCCGCCGCGGGCCCGGTCCAGCACGACGTTGTCCGACCCGATCGTCCACTCCCCCGCCAGCGCCCACTGGTTGAGGCCGAGGCTCTCCGGCACCTGGTAGGCGCGGCGTTCGTCGAGTGCCGGGCCATTCGGCGACGCGAAGTGTTCGCCGCGACCGAAACCGAGGTACGTCTCGGGCGTGCGCAGGTTGGCCCAGTCGGCGTCCGCCTCCGGGCCGAGACCCTTGACGGGTACGGGTTTCCGCTCGATGCCGAGCAGTTGCTGGAGCACCCGTTCGGACTCTTCGTAGCGTCCCTCGCCGAAGTGCTCGTCGCGGATGACGCCGTCGGTGTCGACGAAGTAGAGCGCCGGCCAGTAGTGGTTGTCGAACGCACTCCAGATCGCGTAGTCGTTGTCGACAGCCACCGGGTAGTCGATCGATCGGGCCGCCACCGCCCGCCGCACCCAGTCCACGTCGTGCTCGAATCCGAACTCCGGGGTGTGCACCCCGACGACGACCAGCCCGTCATCGCGGTAGGCCTGCGACCAGGCACGCACGTACGGCTCCTGGCGCAACCAGTTGATGCAGGTCAGCGTCCAGAAGTTGATCAGGACGACGCGCCCACCCAGGTCGGCGAGGCCGAGTGGCTCGGAATTGAGCCACTCGGCGGCCCCGTTGAGCGGGGGCACGTGCACGGCCATCTAGCGCAGTGACCGGAAGGCGGTGCGAAGCTCTTCGGAGAAGATCTTCGGCTGTTCCCAGGCCGCGAAGTGCCCGCCCACGTCGAGCTTGTTGTAGTAGATGAGGTTGGAGTACGCCTGCTCGGCCCAGCTCTGCGGCGCCTCGTACAGCTCGTCGGGGAAGACGCTCACGGCGACCGGGACGTTCACGCCCTTGGCGGCGAAGAACGACAGCTTGTTCTCCGCGTACAGACGGGACGCGGAGATTGCGGTGTTCGTCAGCCAGTAAAGCGAGATGTTATCCAGGATGTCATCGCGGGTGAGGCCCGCTTGGGCCCCATCGAAGACCTGCGCGATCAGGGCCAGACTCTTCGCGTCGTGGTCGAGCAGGAAGGACGCCAGGCCAACCGGAGAATCCGCCAGCCCGGTCAGCGTCTGCGGACGTGTCGCCATCATGAGGGCGTACGCGACATGTTTCCAGACGTAGTTGGCTTCCTCGGCGGCACGCATTTCGTCGTCGGAGAGCCCGGATGGCAGCGAGCCCATGGCGTTGTTCGCGCCGGTGGTGTCGCCCTGGAACAGCAGGTCGATCTCCGGCGGGATCGCACCGGGCATATTGGTGTGGATGCCGAGCAGTTCCGGAGGCGCCTGAATGCCCATCTGGTCGACGATGACCGCGCCCCAGTCGCCGCCCTGCGCGACGAACCGGTTGTAGCCGAGCCGCTTCATCAGCTCGGTCCAGGCGGTCGCGATCTTCTGCGGGTTCCACCCCGACTCGGTCGGCTTGCCGGAGAAGCCGTGGCCGGGAAGCGACGGAATCACCAGGTGGAAGGCGTCCGACTCGCTCCCGCCGTGCGCCGTCGGGTCGGTGAGCGGCTCGATGATCTTCATCTGCTCGATCACCGAGCCCGGCCACCCGTGGGTGACGATGAGCGGCAGCGCGTCCTCGTGCTTCGAGCGCACGTGGATGAAGTGGATGTCCACCCCGTCGATGGTGGTCATGAACTGCGGTACGGCGTTCAGCCGCGCCTCGACCTTGCGCCAGTCGTACTCTTTCTCCCAATAGCGGGCGACGGCCTGAATGGTCGCGAGTGGCACGCCCTGCGACTGGTCGTCCACAGTTTCCTTGTCCGGCCAGCGGGTGGCTTTGATGCGCCTCTTCAGGTCATCAAGGTCGGCCTGAGGAATGTCGACCGAGAACGGCCGAATCTCCGTGGTGCCGGGACGAGTCTTGGTTTTGACAGCCATGCGTGTTTCCTCTCCGTCTAGGTTTGCGCCTCGCGAGGAGAAATCATGGGTGAAAGGCTCTGCCCGGACTTATGTGCCAAGGATGGGCACGCCGCCGCCATATCTCGGAGCCTAGAACGCCGCACCGGTTGCTCGTGGCGATACGAGCAGCCCTCTCATCCGTCAGCTCCGGGGGCCGCGACGGCGTGTTCGGCGGCGCGGCTGACCTGCTCCCAACTCGCCCAGGTGTCCATCCGGCGACGGGCGATGTCGAACGCCAGGTCGTACACCATGCTGCCGAGCAGCAGCCGCAGCGGCGGCTCGTCGCTGTCGACCAGTTGCAGCAGCGCCTCGGCGGCCAGCCGCGGTTCGCTGTCGATCGAGCCTTCCGCCCACTGCCGCTCCAGCTCGGCGCGCAGTGGCGCGTAGGCGTCCATCGGGGTGGTGGCGCGCACGCTGGTGTAGAGGTCGGTCCAGTATCCGCCCGGCTGCACGATGCTGAGCTTGATGCCGAAGGCCGCCGCCTCCATCGCCAGGGCCTCGCTCATGCCCTCCAGGGCGAACTTGCTCGCGCTGTACAGGCCGGTGCTCGGGAAGCCGCCGAGCGCGGCGATGCTGGAGACCTGCACGATGTGGCCGGACCGTTGGGCGCGCAGGTGCGGCAGCACTGCCTGACCGACCCAGAGCGCGCCGAACAGGTTGACCTCGAACTGAGCGCGCGCCTCGGCCTCGGTGAACTCTTCGATCATGCCCATGGACAGGGTTCCGGCGTTGTTGACGACGATGTCGAGCCGGCCGAAGTGCGCGACGGCGGTGTTCACGGCGGCGATGACCGCCGCGCGGTCGGTCACGTCGAGGGTCAGGGCCAGCAGCCGGTCGGCGTACTTCTCGTCGAAGTCGGCCTGGGCGATGGTCCGGGCGGCGGCGACCACCCGGTCGCCCCGGTCGAGTGCGGCGTCGGCGAAGGCGCGGCCCAGGCCGCGGCTGGCACCGGTGATGAACCAGGTACGCATGTGTTCTCCCAACGTTTCAAGACGAGACGGTCCGTCTCGCGATGTGCCGAGACTAGGCCCGCGACATCCCCGTCGTCAAGACGAGACGGTTCGTCTCGTCCGCTGGTATCGTTCCCCCCATGACGCCCAACACGGCCCGCCGGAGAGAGACCTCCCGACGCGCCATCCTCACCGCGGCCTTCGACCTGCTCCAGGAAACGGCGTACGCGAAGCTCAGCATCGAGGGCATCGCCGCGCGGGCCGGCGTCGGCAAACAGACCATCTACCGCTGGTGGCCGTCGAAGGGCGCTGTCATCTTCGACGCCTTCCTCATGCTCAGCGAGGCCACCGAGGGCGGGCCGCCGACGCTGCCGGACACCGGCGACCTGGCGGCGGACCTGACAGTGGTGCTGCGGGCGACGGTCGAGGAGATGAACGACCCCCGGTACGAGCAACCGATGCGCGCGCTGGCCACCGAGATCGCGCTCGACCCCGAGCTGGCCGCGGCGTACGCCGAACGGCTCGACGGGCCGTTGAAGGAGGCCAAGCGGCAGCGCCTGCGCAGCGCCCAGCAGGCCGGCCAGATCGCCGACGACGTCGACCTCACCGTGGCGGTGGACATGATCTGGGGGCCGGTGCTCAACCGCTGGCTGCAGCGCAGCGGGCCGCTCACCGCCGAGTACGCCGACCTCGTCGTCGCCACCGCCCTCAACGGATTGCGCCCCCGCCGATCCGGCGAGTGACGATCGGTGGGACGGCTTTGCGCTGCCACAGCGCCTTGCGGCAACATCAGGCGCCGTGACGGCACCAGGCACGGCCCCCGACAACGACATCCCGGCCGGCGACGACGGCACGCCCCGGTCGAGTCGGCGGGTCAGACACTGGTTGGCCGGCGCGGGGGTCACCGCCCTGGCCGCCGTCCTGGGCATCACCCTCGCGGTCCGCGGCGGCGCCACCCCGGCCTGTGCCGCGCCACCGACGGGCAACGCCATCCACAAGGGAACTGCCAGCTTCTACGACGCGGGCCGCTCGGGCGGCAACTGTTCCTTCCCGGGTCCGCCGGCGGACCGGCTCTACGTGGCCCTCGGCGCATCCCAGTACTCCGGATCGGCTGCCTGCGGCAGTTACCTGGAGGTGAGCGGCCCGAAGGGCAAGGTCCGGGTCATGGTCATGGACCAGTGCGGCGGCTGCGGACCCAGCAAGATCGACCTGTCCACCGAGGCGTTCACCAGGATCGCGGACCGGTCGCAGGGCATCGCGTCCGTGTCGTACCGGGCGGTGGTGAACCCGCCACTCGACGGAGGGCTCACCTTCCGGATGAAGGGCGGTGCCTCGAAATACTGGTTCGCGGTGCAGGTCGGCAACCACGGCAACCCGCTCCGCTCGGTCGAGGCGAAGGGACCGGGCGGCGGCTTCCGCAAGGCCGCCCGGCAGAGCGACAACCACTGGGCCATCGAGGGCGGGATCGGCCCCGGGCCGTACAGCATCAGGGTCACCGACGTGTACGGACGCCAGGCGACCGCCACCGGCATCCGCATGGTCACCAAGCAGGTGCAACGCAGCACTGCCACCCTCGCCAGCGCCTCCCCCACGCCCAGCAGCTCGCCCTCGGTCCCTCCGACCCCCAGCGCGGTGCCCTCGCCTACCCCGGCGGAGTCGGTCGCACCCACGACGACAGTTGAAGCCCTCGCTGGCGCCGCGCCACTCGACCGCCCCCGCTGCTGACCCTCGGAGCCTTCACGGCGCGTCTCGCCACCCGACGTGTCGGCTGGGCCAAGGTCAACATCCAGGGATGGAGTACTAGAGTCGGGGGGTGTCCGAGCAGCGCAGCCTTCCGCTGTGGGCGGGACGCACTGCCGCGCTGCTGGGCATCGTGCTCGTCGCATTCACCCTGCGCCAGGCGGTTGCGACGATATCGCCGATCCTCGGCGACATCCGGGTGGACATCCCGATATCGAACATCGGCGTCGGCCTGCTCGGCACGCTGCCACCGATCCTGTTGGCGGCATCCGGGTTCATCGC
Organism: Micromonospora sp. NBC_00330; assembly: GCF_036136635.1. Lineage (NCBI taxonomy): Bacteria > Bacillati > Actinomycetota > Actinomycetes > Micromonosporales > Micromonosporaceae > Micromonospora > Micromonospora sp. NBC_00330. The sequence continues at coordinate 313,179 of NZ_CP108012.1, read as the reverse complement.
GCCGCGCGTCGCCCGTGGCTTCGGCCTCGACGGCGGCCTCGTGCTCGCGCTACTGCTCATGACCCTCGGCCATCTCGTGCGCGCGTTTGCCCCGGGCTTCGCGGTGCTGCTCGGCGGCAGTGTCGTCGCGCTCGCCGGTACGGGAATCGGCAATGTGCTGCTGCCGCCGATCGTGCGGCGCTACTTTCCCGACCGGGTGGCGCTGCTGACCGCCGTCTACGTCTGCGTCGTGGGCGTGGGCACGGCCGTGCCCGCCGCGGTCGCCGCTCCGGTCGCCGAGCAGGTCGGCTGGCGGTTCCTGCTCGGCCTCTGGTCGGTGAACTCGGTAGTCGCGCTCGTTCCGTGGCTGGTCATCATCGCGCGGGAGCGCCGCCAGCGACGCTCGGATGCCGTCGCCGTCGAGTCCCCGCCTCCCGCCCTCGTCACGCGACTGTGGCGGTCACGCGTGGCCCTGTCGATCACCGTCGTGTTCTCGACCAGCACGATCTGCACCTACGCGGCTTTCGCGTGGCTGCCCGAGATCCTCGGCGACATCGCCGGCTCGACGCCGACCGAGGCCGGTGTGCTGCTCGCCGTCACCGGGATCATCAGCGTGCCCGGCGCATTCATCGCGCCCCTGCTCGTCGCGCGGCTGCGCAATGTCGGCTGGCTGATCGCCGCCGGTGTCGCCAGCTTCGTGTTCGGCTACCTCGGCCTGCTGCTCGCGCCCGCGACACTCACACTGCTCTGGGTACTGCTCATCGGCTCGGGATCGATCCTGTTCCCGGTCTGCCTCGTGCTCATCAACGTTCGCACTCGAACCCAAGGCGGCACCGTCGCGCTGAGCGGCTTCGCCCAGGGGGTCGCGTACGCGCTCGGCGCGCTCGGTCCGCTGGTCGTCGGGCTGCTGCACGACGTGAGCGGCGGGTGGACCCTGCCGCTGCTGTTCCTGCTCGCTGTCACCCTCGTGGCGGCCATCCCGGCGATCACGCTTGCCAGGCCCGCGTTCGTCGAGGATGAGCTCGCCCACTGACGCACCGCTGGACCACAGTGGCGATCCTCGCCGACCCCTTCCTCGTCGCTGGTGAAAGAGAGAAGGGACACCCTCCGCGGTCCGTTGACATGTGTTTCAGGTGAGTGACAGCGTTGTCATCGACTCATTTCCTCCATTTGAGACGAGGAGCGCATCTTGCTCTATCGGAACTCACAGCGCCGCAGCGCGACAGCAGCCGCCGCAGTCGGCATCCTCATCACGGGGCTGGCGCTCGCCCCGTCCGCGCCGGCCCAGGCCAGCCGCCACCGGGCGCAAGACGGAGCCGTACGCTCGGGTGACGCACGTTTCGAGGTGCTGTCCCCGACCCTGATCCGCACCGAGTACCAGAAGGACGGCAGGTTCACCGACGCCGCCACGTTCAACGCCATCGGGCGCGACGATTTCCCCCGTACGCGTTTCACGAAGCACGTCGACCACGGCTGGCTCACCATCGACACCGGCGCGATGACGTTGCGTTACCGGGTCGGTTCGGGCGCGTTCACCGCCGACAACCTCACAGTGCAGCTCAAGGCCGGCAAGCAGGTCGTGCAGGGCCAGCCGTGGGCCGGTCACACCGCCCCGGCCTGCGCGTTCGGCGCGCTCTGCGAGGCCGAGTCGTTGCAGTTGAACGGCCCCGGCGTGGCCACCGACCACAAGGGATTCACCGGACGCGGCTTCGCGGCCGGCTTCGCCTCGTCCGGCGACTCGGTCACGTTCGCGCTGGACGCTCCCGAGGGCGGCACGAAGCAGCTCGCCGTCCGCTACGCCAACAGCACCGGCGGCGACGGCCAGAACGTGGACCGCACCCTGACCGTTCAGGTCGACGGCGACGCCGGCAACACGCTGACGCTGCCGCCCACCGCGAACTGGGACACCTGGGGCCTGGCCACCGTGCCGGTCGACCTCACCGCGGGCCGGCACGAGATCAGCGTCGTGCGGGGTCCGAACGACTCCGGCAACGTGAACGTCGACAGCCTCGCGGTGGTCAACCCGGGTGATTCGTTCCCGGCGCCGACCCCGCCCCAGCCGCAGCCCCTGCGGTTCGGCACGCTGGCAGAGGCCGAGACCGGCGCGCTGACCGGCGGCGCGAGGCCCGCGAACGACCACAACGGCGCATCCGGTACGGGATTCCTGGCCGGCCTGGAGAACACCAGCTCCGCCGACGCGCTCACCGTGACTGATGTTCCGTCCGCCGGTGACTACCAGGTGCAGATCCGCTACGCCAACGGCCAGGCCGGCGCCCAGCCGAGCCAGACGCGCACCATGTCGGTCACCGCGGGAACGGCGGCGCCGGTCACGGCGACCCTTCCGCCGACCAGCGGATGGGACTACTGGAACACCGTTTCCGTCCCGGTCCACCTCAACAAGGGCACCAACACGGTGACGCTGGGGTGCCCCACGGACGCCAGTTGCAACGTCAACGTCGACACGGTCGCCGTCACGAGCAAGGGCTCCCCGCTGCTCGCCCCGCACGCGCCGCTCGGCGGCTACCGCCGGGGCCTGGACGGCGTGACCGGTTCCGCCCTCACCGCTCCGGGCCTGCTCTACCAGGACGGCTGGTACCTGCTCGACGACTCGGCCTCGGCCCTGAGCACCACCAAGCCCCGGCCCGCCGCCGAACAGGACGGCTACGTCTTCGCGTATGGGCAGGACTTCACCCGCGCTCTCAAGGACCTGTCGACCCTGACCGGGCCCACGAAGCTGCTGCCGAAGTGGGCGTACGGGGTGTGGTACTCCGAGTACTACGACCGCACCGCCACCGAGTTCCAGAACCTGGTGACCCGGGCCAAGGCCGAAGGCGTGCCGCTGGACGTGCTCGTCCTCGACACCGACGTCAAGGCGCCGGACAAGTGGAACGGCTGGAGCATCGACCCCACCCGCATCCCCGACCCGAAGGCGTTCTTCGACTGGGCCAGGAAGCAGGGCCTGCACACCGGCATCAACATCCACCCGAGCATCCTCGGTTCGGACCCGAAGTTCGCGCAGGCGCAGGCCACCGCGAAGGGCAAGCTCCAGCGCGTCGGCTGCAACGGCGGCCCCGACTGCTACGCGTTCGACTTCGGCGACCCGGACCAGCTCACCGCGTACATGCAGCTCCACGACGGGATGATCCCGAAGGGCAGCAAGGGCCCGGACCTGTGGTGGCTGGACTGGTGCTGCGACAACACGAAGTCCTCGCTCGCCGGGGTGACCGCCGACGCGTGGATCAACAAGCAGTACGCCGACAAGACCGGCTTCGCGTTCTCCCGGGCGTACGGCTCGTTGCAGGCCGGCGGCTACAGCAGCCCGACCCCGGTGTCGACCGGGCCGTGGGCCGACAAGCGCACCACGCTGCACTTCACCGGCGACACCACCTCCGACTGGTCAACCCTGCAGATGGAGGTCGGCTACACGCCGGGCGAGTCGGCAGCGACCGGGCTGGCCGCTGTCAGCCACGACATCGGCGGGCACACCGGCGGCCTCCAGGAGCCGGGCAGCGAACCGGGCAGCACCAAGCTGCCCGACGACCTGTACGCCCGGTGGGTGCAGTTCGGCACGTTCCAGCCGATCGACCGGCTGCACTCCAACCACAGCGACCGGCTGCCCTGGCAGTACGGCCCGGCGGCGAACGCGTCGGCCAAGAAGTTCCTGAACCTGCGGGAGAAGCTGCTGCCGTACACCTACGCCGCAGCCAAGGAGGCCACCCGCACGGGTACGCCCATCGTCCGCTCGATGTACCTGGCGTACCCGAACGAGCAGGCCGCGTACGCCACCGCCGGTTCGCAGTACCTCTACGGCCCGGACTACCTGGTGGCACCCGTGACGACGCCCGGCACCACCGCCACGACGTCGGTGTGGTTCCCGCCGGGCAACAGCTGGACCGACATCTTCACCGGGAAGACGTACCGGGGCGGCACCACGCAGAACATCACCACCACGCTGGACACCATGCCGGTGTTCAAGAAGCACTAGAGCCTGTTTGCAGGGATCCGGACACCGGCCGGGTGGGGCAACCCACCCGGCCGGTTCGTTGCTTGGCTGGGCTCACCGTCGGTGGGGCCGGCGGGCCAGCGACAGCCAGCCGAGGAACCTGGCGTGCATCGCGGGCAGGTCCGGGCACAGCCCCAGGCCGTACACGTCGTCGATGGCCTCCTGCATCGACGCGGCCAGGTAGAACGCCAGCGCGATCGAATGACCGTAGAACTCGGTCACGAGGGCGAGCTGCGCCGGGCCGCACGGCCAGGGCGCGGCGCAGTTGCGGCACCGCCACGCCGGGCGCATCGGCAGGTGCGGGCGAGGGCGCGCGGTCATCCGACTCGCACCGGACGCCGTCGGCGTTTGGCTGGCCTGGTCGGTTTGACGGGCAGGGCTTGCAAACGCACGCCCGCGCGCATCACGTACAACTCGCGCCGCGCCACCGCGTCGCCCGCCGCGTTCAGCTGGTAACCCTCAATCCAGACCCACCCGTCGTACGTGTGCCGCTCGGGCAGCTCGCGGATGACGCGAACGAAGATCGGGTGCAGGAACTGCACGCTCGCCGCGGTGGTCAGGTGGACCACGTCGCCGGCCTTCATCTTCCCGATCGTCTCGGGTTTGTCGTCGGGCACGGTCTCCCCTTGGTGCCGTTGGGAAGGGGCCGCTCCCGTGAGTGCACGCCCGTCGGGAGCGGCCCCGCTACGAACGCGACCGCCGGATCTCGTGGGCCTACCAGCCGCGCCGCCTGGTGACACTCTGCTGTGGAGACCATTACGCTCGGAAGGCGTTCCAGGTGTCCGGGCCGGAGCTGGCAGAACAGGCTCCAGGCGTGTGGCACCTCGGGTAGTCGATCTTTGAGTTGAGGGGCGTTGTATGGCTGACGTACCAGGGCCGCTATCGGCGTTCATCGTTGGCGAGATCCGCCGCGCCCGAGGGGCTTCCGGCATGACGCAAGAGTCCTTCGGCCGCGCTGCGGGCTTCAGCGCCTCACACGTCAGCGCCGTGGAGAGCGGCACGCGAGCGCTGACGATCGACTTCATCAAGGGTGCCGATCGAGGGCTCAACAACGGTGGGCTCTTCGAGCGCCTGGCGACGAAGTTCGGCGCACCGTCGTGGTTCCTGCCCTGGCTGGACGCTGAGCGCGAAGCGACACAGCTTCGCTACTTCGAGCCCAACCTGATTCCCGGTCTACTACAGGTGGAGCACTACGCCCGCACCGTCCTGCGAACAGTCGAAAGCCTTACCGATGACGAGGTTGAGCAGCGCGTGCAGGGGCGCATGAGCCGGCAGGCGATCCTGACCGGAGAGCGTCGGCCGCAGTTCGTCGCCGTGCTGGACGAAGCCGCGATCCGGCGCACGGGTGATGGTCTGGGCGGAATCATGGCCCAGCAGGTCGCTCACCTGGTCGCGATGGCCGAGCTCCCCCACGTTCACGTCCACGTCATCCCGATCGGCAGCGGCCTGCACATCGGGCTGTCCGGGCCGTTCGCGCTGGCTCGGTCCAGCGAGGGCGTGTGGGTCGGCCACCTCGAAAACCAGCTTGGCGGGGACGTCATCGACAAGGACGATGATGTAGCTACGCTTCAGGCAAGGTGGGAGAGCGTCCGAAACGAGGCTCTACCGCGCCGGCAGTCCATCGACCTGCTGAAGGAAGTTGAGAGCCATCATGGACCTCAGTAACGCCCGGTGGCGCAAGTCCACCCGCAGCGGCGCGAGCGGCGGGAACTGCGTCGAGGTAGCAAGCAACCTGCCCGGTGTTGTGGCGGTCCGCGACTCGAAGGACGTCACCGGACCGGCGTTGACCTTCGCTCCTGCTGCTTGGGCCGCGTTCGTCGCCCAGATCGCCGAGCGGCCGTGAGCGGCGGGGTGGAGAACACCCGCTACGACCGGAACGAGACCAGCATGCCGAGCAAACCCTTACAGAATCACAGCAGGGCTGCCGTCTAAGTTCCACCTCTACATCTAAAGGCCAGCGCCCCTTACGTTGGCGCCACGAACCGGGAGCACGGCAAGCGGGTGTCAGGCTCCGAATCGCCGACTTCGAGCCGAGTAGGTGCCCACGGCGTCAGGTGCCGCCGATCCGGAAGCGCGCAGCCCTTTCGCAGTTGACTTGGGCGGGGGTCACCGCCGGTCCTGATGAAGTCGCGGAGCGGCGTGCGGGGCCGCCTCGCAAGGTTATTGGCGCTTCCCGGCGTGGCGTGACAGCCCTACACCACCGGTGCTAACCCCGAGACCTCGGCAACTCGGCCAAAGCGCCTGTTGCCTGGCAGGGCCAAGAGCCTGCCGAGGATGCAGACGACGTCCTCCACAACGACCAGCACTGGTGTCACAAATGAGACGGGGTTAGAGACTCCTCGAGGTATTGAGCCCGCACTCGGCAGGCCTTACGATTGTGATTTCGTTCACGACCAAGCCCTCGCCCTGCACACCATCCACATCTCACCATTTAGCGTTACCCAGACTCAGGAGGATCGATGCCCGCATTGGAGGCAATTGCATATGTGCTCGGAACAGCAATTGCGAAAACGGCGTGTGGGCTATGGGCCGGGAATAACGAGTTTGGCAAAGAATTAGGCAATAGCGTCATCGATCGCATCGCGGGGCAACTTCCGAGCTCGAAGCAGCAGCGAAGATTTCGTCAGATCTGGACTGAAACTGCTGATGTTGTTTCCGACAGTATCGAATCTCTGATCGAGACGGAATTCCCAGATGTCCCGGCTCACGAACGGGAAGCAGCAGCCCTCGCGGTAAGCAAGACGTTCGAGAGTGCGACGCTTAGCGAAGAGGACCTCTTCCGACGCGACTTGGACGCGGGATTCCTAGACCGATTTCTTCGCAGCAAAGACCCCGATCGAGCTGCGCAGGCCCTTCTCTCCGATGGAGGGTCGCGCCTGTATGACCGTCTACTCAGGGAGTCATGCGCTTACGCAATCGAGGTCGTTCGAACGCTGCCGCGTGGGAACATGATCGCATTGTCCGAACTGCTGTCACGGTCTCGACAGATTCTCGATGAGCTTGCAGAGGTCCTACGGCGCTTGCCTACACTCAGGGCCGGGGTCGATTTCGAACGTGATTACCGGCAGCTTGTCGCAAATCGACTAGACCAGATAGAACTGTATGGTGCGACATTATCTGAGGGAAGTAAACGTTACCCGCTTTCCGTCGCCTACCTGAGCCTGAACGTGGGCAGCCATATCATCAATTCGGTTGAACCCATGAGCGACTGCGAGGTTCCAGTTGCCACGGCAGCCGCAGGGGAGCTATTCCGGATTGAGCGCCTACTCGCGAGTTCAGACCGCATCTTCATCAGAGGCCATGCGGGAATCGGAAAGACCACGTTGCTGCAGTGGATAGCCGTGAACAGTGCGCGTCGAAGTTTTCCGCCGGATCTTGCAAGCTGGAACGGGACCGTTCCATTTGTAGTAACGCTCAGGCGTTATGCAGCCGAAGATCTACCCACCCCTCAATCATTTTTGCGCGAGGTTGGAAGGCACATCGCCGACGAAATGCCAGCAGGATGGGTTCAGACCCATTTGCGGTCTGGACAAGCCGTTGTGTTGGTAGACGGGATTGACGAGCTTCCGGAAGGTCGACGCCGTCAAGCTCGATCCTGGATCGCGGAGTTAGTATCGACCTTCCCCAGCTCTCGTTACATTGTAACTTCGCGCCCTGGAGCCGTCCCCGCTGAGTGGCTCGGCGATGAAGACTTTACCGTCGCGGAGCTCGCCCCTATGGAACGTAATGATATTTCCGTTTTTGTCCGTCGCTGGCATGAAGCGATGCGGGGTCAAGCCCGGACCGATGCTCAACGAGACCAAATCTCGGCATACGAGCGTCGCCTTAACGAGGCGCTTGATCAAAATCGACACCTAAGACAGCTAGCTAGGTACCCACTTCTGTGCGCCCTGACTTGTGCCCTACACCAGGACAGACGCGGCCAACTTCCGAGCAGCCGTATGGAGCTATATGAGGTGGCTCTCCACATGCTGCTTGAAAGGCGCGACGAAGAACGTGAAATAAAGGCTATCAACACCTTGAGCAGGACGCAAAAGACGTTGCTTCTTCAAGACCTTGCGTACTGGTTGATACGGAATGGACAATCCGACGCACCCCGAGAAACTGCGATCGAAAGAATCCACAATAGAATAAATAAGATGCCACGGGCCGACATTGGCCCCGAGGACGCCTACAAGGTCCTCCTCGAGCGGAGCGGCTTGCTCCGGGAGCCGGTCTACAACCGAGCCGATTTCGTGCACCGAACATTTCAGGAGTACCTCGCCGCAAAAGAAGCTGTGAATGAAAACGACATTGGAGTGCTAGTTATCAACGCCCATCTCGATCAATGGCAGGAGACCATTGTGATGGCGGCTGGCCACGCTGGACCCGCTGCTCGTCGAACTCTTCTCGAAGGCATCTTGGACAGAGGCAGCCGGGACTCGGAAGGAATCGAGGTGCAGACCGCCCTGCACCTTCTTGCGCTTGCATGTCTGGAGACCTCGCCCGAGTGCGAACCCGACATTCAAGAACGTGTCCTTGCCGCAACGGCGGGCCTACTGCCGCCGGCATCTGGTGAAGCTGCGGAAGCGCTCGCCCGTGCTGGAGCACTCTCGCTCGACCTCTTGATGCAGTCACCGATTACCGACGAGCGGGACGCAGCTTTGACGATCAGGACTTTGGCCTTGATAGGAGATGCTGCGGCGATTCCATTTATGGCGAGTAGATTCGGGACGGACTCTAGGAGCCTAGTCGTGGCGAGCTTACTCATGGCTTGGGAGTACTTTGACCCGGACGATTTCGCCCGGAAAGTCCTCGCCGATTCACCTCTTGAGCATAATGGACACGCCTCGGTGACGAGCTTGGAACTTTTGCCGGCGGCCCGCCATCTAAAGAATTTAAAGGCACTAGTAGTGGGCGATCGAAATCGAACGGACAGCGTCGACCTTGCGTTCCTTGAGACATTGCCCAGCCTGATATCGCTATCAGTCCCATATTCGCAGGACTTAAGTCCTGTCGCAAGGACATCACTCAAGTTCCTTGCCGTTACTGGCGGTTACAGGGAGGACCTAGTGGTTGATGTCGGCCCCCTTGGACTAAATCAGAACCTAGCCAGTGTTCACCTACCTCACTGCAACGTTTCGAACATTGACGCATTGGGGAGACTTCCCCGACTAGAATCGCTTGGCCTTTCTTCCGCTGCCCTTGAGACGCTCACAGCGCGCTTCGATCTGCCCGCGCTGCGCCGTTTGCAGATTGTTGTAAAATCGCCAGATATGGCATTTACGCATAAATGCATCGGACAAATTATGGAGCTTAGACTGACGGTCGAGACGCCCACTGATTTGACGTTTTTGCGGAATTCCTCTCGTCTATCCACACTGAGCATAACGTCCCGTGAGGATATAGATCTGACACTGGTGCCACAACTCCCGGATCTTCGCCGCTTGGAACTTGCGCTGTGGGCACCTGAGAATGTGAATCGAGCGCTGCCCTGGGTATCTAAGATGACCGGCTTGAGGAGGCTAGAGTTGCACACTTTCGCGAGAGGAGTTGTCGACCTAAGCCCACTGCATGGAATGGAACAATTGCTGGTGGTCTTGCACGGGGCGCGTTACGTTGACTATCGCGGCAAAGAGGGTATCGCGGACCTACGAGTCGTGAACTAGCCTTCTATGTAAATCTCCGCCTCTCTTCACATACTCGCTAGAGCAGAAAATGTGTCATCTACGGCAACTTCCAGCCTCCCGCAGATTAGTCCAGACTTACGGCCTGCTTACAGGCAACGCATTGTGTGACACCGACAGATCTTAGGTCGTCATGTTCTACTACCGATTTCTTCTGTTCTGGATCAAAGCACCGCACTCCGCGCGATGCTGGGCTGGGCAAGTCCGGCTGGCGGCAAGCCGCCCCGGCTGCCTACGGCACGGGGAGGTGAGCCACGACAGTCGCCGGGCCACCACCCTTACGCCGGATGCCGGCAGCATTACGATCGCAGCATGGACGGCCCGGTCGAGCTGCGACTCGACTTGCCACCGCCAAGGACCTTCGCAATGCGTTGCACGACTGGACGAGCATCAGGCACCACAGGGAGGCCGATCCCGCACATGGACACCGAGACCAGCGGACGGCTCGGCGCGATCATGCGAGACTTGGACATACGGTTGGGGCGGCACGGACGGGTTGTATGGCTGGCTTGTCAGCGAGCGGTACGGAAGTCAGCACGCCGAACCGCCGTCGTGGTTGGGGCTTCCGCCTACCGCGCCAGGCCGGCCTCGGACTAGCTTGCCACCGAGTCGCTGGTTCGCTCCAGCGGTTCCACCGCCAAGACGCGCCCCTCCCCGCAGCCCGCCAGCTCGACACCGGACCCATCGAGCGCCGGCGGGAAGATGGCCCACGACAGCACAACCGACCCCCGGCCCGAGACGAGGTCAGCTGAGCCGACGCTCAGGGCGTCTCCAGGGCGCCAGGGCGTCGTCAGGGTGCCAAACGCCGCCCAATGTTGATAATGAACGACCATCGACACCCGAAGATAGAACCAGCTCAGAACCATGATCACGGCTCTGAGCTGGTGGGCGACGGACGAGTCGACCTGTACGCCGGATTCTGTGCGCGGCGCGTACCCCGAGGGGTTTGCGCCGGCGGCGGCCATCCATCTCGGCCTGCCGTTGCCGGCAGGCTCCAGCGGCCTACCCGCAGACATCGGGCGGGCAGCCCTCAAGCGTCTGCGCCGGGTCGTCATCTTGCGGTGACGGCCCTTGCTTGGCCTTGCTCCGGGTGGGGTTTACCGAGCCACCCCGGTCACCCGGGGTGCTGGTGGGCTCTTACCCCACCGTTTCACCCTTACCGTCCCCGTTGGGGTCGGCGGTCTGTTTTCTGTGGCACTGTCCCGCGGGTCGCCCCGGGTTGCCGTTAACAACCACCCTGCCCTGTGGAGTCCGGACGTTCCTCGGCGGCGGGCCGAAGCCCGCCGACGCGGCCGCCCGGTCGACTCGTCCGTCGCGCTCTCATCCTAACGACGAGCGTGCTGCCGGTATTGCCGCCCCGCCCGGGCAAGATCGCGCTGCTCACGGACGATCCGGCGAATGCGTGCCGTAGGGCAACGGCTAGCCTCGTGGGGCTATGGATCTCTCCCACGCCGCGCTGCTGCTCGCCGCCGGTCTCGCCGCTGGCACTGTCAACGCGGTGGCCGGTGGCGGTTCGTTGATCACCTTTCCGGCGATGATCGCGATCGGGTTGCCCCCGGTGCCGGCGAACGTCAGCAACTCCGTCGCCGTCTTCCCCGGGTACCTGGCCAGCGTGGCGGGCAGCCGGCAGGACCTGCCGCGCCCCCGCGCGCTGGCCACGCTGGTGCCCACCACCATCGTGGGCACGATTCTCGGGGCGTTGCTGCTGCTGGCCACTCCGGCCCGCGCGTTCGAGCTGGTCGTACCGTTTCTGGTCCTCGGCGCGACAGCGGTCCTGGCCTTCCAGGACCCGCTGCGCCGGCTGGTCGGTCACCCCCGGGACCTGTCGCCACGCCGGCGGACGGTCACGGTGCAGACGATGGTCGGGCTCGGCGCGGTGTACGGCGGTTACTTCGGTGCGGCGCTCGGGGTGATGCTGGTGGCCGGGCTGGCCCTGGTGCTGGACGCGACCCTGGCCCGGGTGAGCGCGATCAAGAATCTGCTCTCCGCGGTGGTGGGGTTGACGACGCTCGTGGTGTTCGCCCTGTTCGGCCCCTTGAACTGGGCGGCGGTCGCGGTGGTCGCGCCCGCCACCTTGATTGGGGGGTACGCGGGCGCCCGGCTCGTCCGCCGGCTACCGCCGGTGGTGCTCAAGACGGTGATCGTGGTGTTCGGCACGACGATCGGCCTCTACCTGCTCTGGCGCGCCCTGAACTAAGGGCGCCCGGCCCGCAAACACCGACGCGCCGTCCAAGATCTACGCAACTTCAGGGAAAGTGCTGCCTCAACCGGCAGCGAGGCAGCAGTTTCCCTGAAACTGCGCGGATCTTGGACGGCGCATCGCGGAGCGGCAGGGCCGGGGCCGGGACGGTCAGTAGGCCTCGCCTACCGGTTCCTCGGCGGCGTGCTCGGTTTCCGCGGCGGCGCGGTTCCAGCGGGACCAGAGGACCCGCTCGCCGTAGCCGGCGGCCATCACGTGTGCGAAGGCCAGGTAGACGAGCACGCCGACGGCGAGCACCCCGAATCCGACCCAGAACGGCAGCGACAGCGACTGCTCGGCGAGTTTGCCGGAGATGATCGGTGCCGGCGCGGCGGCACCCCAGCGGACCAGGTTGAACGCGCCGGTGGCGACGCGCCGGTCGCTGGAGCCGAGGCCGAGCGCCAGGTCGGTGAGGTTGGCGTTGGCCAGCCCCATGCAGAGTCCGGCGAGCACCAGGACCACGAGCGCCTCGGCGGTGCTGGTGGAGGTGGCGAAGAGGACCATGCAGACCAGCAGCCCGGCGATGGCCACGCCGACGGTCTGTACCGCGCCGATGCGGTGGGCCAGCCGGTGGCCGATCACCATGATGCCGGCGGCCAGGCCGAGACCCCAGCCGGTGAAGGCGAGCCCCAGCGAGATGACGTCCAGGCCGAGGAAGAGCGGCGTGTAGCCGAGCACCACGAAGAACACGAAGTTGTACGCGGCGGTGACCACGCAGAGGGCGATGAACGCCGGCCGGCGGTAGGTGGCGAAGATCTGACCGACGCGTACCGGTGCCTGGCGGTTGGTGGGCTCGCGGAGTTTGCGGGAGGCCACGCCGAGGGCGAGGACCATGAAGACACCGCAGACGAAGAACGGCAGCCGCCAGCTGACCTCGCCGAGCAGGCCACCGATCAGCGGTCCGACGGCGAAGCCGAGACCCAGGGCGGTCTCGAAGAGGCCCACCACCCATTCCCTGTCGACGGCCAGGTTGACCAGGACCACCATGGCGGTGGCGAAGAACATCGCGTTGCCCAACCCCCAGACGCCGCGCAGCACGGAGAGCTGCACGATGTTGTCGCTGAACGAGGCGAGGATCGCGGCGAGGCCGACGACTGAGACGCCGGTGATGAGCACCGGCTTGAAGCCGAACCGCCCGCTCGCGAGGGTCGCCGGGATCATGCCAAGGGCCATGACCGCGATGTACGCGGTGAACAGCAGCTCGACCTGCCAGGCGGTGACGCCGATCGCCTCGCCGATGGCGGGCAGGATCGGGTCGACGACGGCGATGCCGGCGATGGCGAGAAAGGCCACCAGCGTGGTGGCGTAGATGGCACTGCGGTTCGGTTCGGAACGCCGATCCACTCCGACTCCTCAGATAGCTGTATCGTACAGGTACTTATTCTGTATCATACAGCTATGAGCGACGACCATGACGAGAGCACCCTCGGCCGGATCGAGACCGAGGTGGCCCTGCTGATGCGCTTCGGCGAGGCCACCCGGCGGGCCACCGGCACCGCCGAGCACCGGGTGCTGGACCGCGCGGCGTACGTCATCCTGCGCCACCTGGCCGACGCCGGCCCGCAGAACGTCTCGGCGCTCGCCGCCCGACTCAACCTGGACGGCTCGACAGTCACCCGGCAGGTGTCCGCGCTTCAGCGCGACGGCCTGATCACCCGCACCCCGGACCCGTCCGACGGCCGCGGCACTGTCATCTCCCCCACCCCGGCCGGCCTGCAACGGATGGCCGCCGTCCAGGCCGCCCGTACCCGGCTCTACGGCGACATGCTGGCCGACTGGACCCCCGAGGACCGCAGCACGCTGGCAGCCCTACTGGGCCGCCTGAACCAGGCCCTGATCAACCGCAACCGCCCCCGCTAACCCGCCAAACCCCTGCTCTTACGCCCTCTCCCCCTCCCGCCTTCCGGCCCTCCCAGCCCCGAGCCTCACCCCGCCCGCCCGCAGCTCGTCGATCTTGGACTTATGGTGGGGCACAAGAGCCGTGAGTCGCCACATATCGCACACCACGAGTGCAAGATCGGCGCCAGCTTCGCCGATCTTGCACTTACTGTCGGAAGAAACAGGGGCGAATCGACACCGAACGGGCACCATAACTGCAAGATCGGCGCACGCACGCGCGGCACGCGAGGGGCTCGGATACGGGTACGCCCGGGCACCGACTCACGTCGGCACCCGGGCGTTCGTGCCTAAGGTCAGGCGACCGGTTCGCGGGCCGAGTCGGCGTCGCGCTCGGCGCCCGGGGTGACCCGGGGGTCGCCCTCGTCGGCGAAGTAGTCGTCCGGCTCGGTGCCGTCGACGCCTTCCTCGACCTTGGCGGCCCGCAGCACGAGCGTCACCAGCGCCGCCACGGCCAGGTTGACAGCCACCGCCACGATGCCGACGTAGATCGTCCGGGTGGTGTCGAACCCGAACTCCGACAGCGGGAACGCCGAGCCGCCGAAGTGCTTCCGGGTCGGGCTGGCCACCTGGTAGAGCATCCACATGCCCAGCCCCATGCCGGCCACCCAGCCGACGATCAGACCGGTGCGGTGGAACCAGCGGGTGTAGAGGCCCAGCGCCACCGCCGGCAGCGTCTGAAGGATGATCACGCCACCGATCAGTTGGAGGTCGATGGAGAACTGCGGGTCGAGGAAGACGATGCAGGCCACCGCACCGACCTTCACCACCAGCGAGGTGATCTTCGAGACGTTGGCCTCCTGGGCCGCGGAGGCGTCCCGCTTCAGGTACTCCTTGTAGATGTTGCGGGTGAACAGGTTCGCCGCCGCGATCGACATGATCGCCGCGGGCACCAGCGCGCCGATGCCGATCGCCGCGTACGCGACGCCGGCGAACCAGTCCGGGAACTGCTGGTCGAACAGCAACGGCACGACGGTGTTGCTGTCGACAGTGCCTTCCTTCGCGCCGGGCAGTGGCTTCACGCCGGCCGCGATGGCCATGTAGCCGAGCAGCGCGATCAACCCGAGCAGCAGGCTGTACGCGGGCAGCGCCGACATGTTCCGCTTGATCACGTCACGGTTCCTGCTGGCCAGCACACCGGTGATGCTGTGCGGGTAGAGGAAGAGCGCCAACGCCGAGCCGAGCGCCAGCGTCACGTACTGAAGCTGGTTGTTGCCGTTGAGCAGGATGCCGTCGTTGGGGTTGGGTGAGGCGTCGAACTTCGCGTCCGCGGCGGCGAAGATGTCACCCCAGCCGCCCAGCTTGTACGGCAGGTAGATGACCGCCACCAGGATCACGATGTAGATCAGGCTGTCCTTGACGAACGCGATCAGCGCTGGCGCGCGCAACCCCGACTGGTACGTGTAGGCGGCCAGGATGGCGAACGCGATGATGATCGGCAGGTGCCGGGCCAGCGCGTTGTCGCCGGTGACGCCCATCGTCTTGAGCACGGCCTCGATGCCGATCAGCTGCAACGCGATGTACGGCATGGTGGCGACGATGCCGGTGATGGCGATCAGCAGCGCCAGCACCGGCGAGTCGAACCGGTTGCGGACGAAGTCGGCAGGCGTGACGAACCCGTGCCGGTGCGACACCGACCAGAGCCGCACCAGCACCAGGAAGACCAGCGGGTAGATGACGATGGTGTACGGCACGGCGAAGAACCCGGCCGCGCCGGCACCGAACATCAACGCCGGCACCGCCACGAAGGTGTACGCGGTGTAGAGGTCACCGCCGACCAGGAACCAGGTGATCCAGCCGCCGAAGCTGCGCCCGCCCAGCCCCCACTCGTCCAGGTGCGCCATGTCCTTCGGTGCCCGCCACCGGGCGGCCACGAAGCCCATCACGCTGACCAGGAGGAACAGCAGGGAGAAGACGATGATCTCGGTGAGATGGTCGCGCCACATCAGCGGCCTCCCCGCTTCTTCGTCATCTGGTAGACCAATGTGGTGGTGCCGACGCCGAGCAGGATGAAGGCCAGTTGCAGCCAGTAGAAGCGCGGGAAGCCGAAGACCCGGGGCGAGTCGCCATTGAAGAACGCCGGGATCAGCGGCACCACGATGGGGATGAAGAGCAACCAGTTCCAGGGGCTGTGGTCCTTCGCCCTGGTCGGCGCCGTGGGCGGCGCCTCCGGTTCGGGTGCAGCCATCTGACACACCTCCGGGGAGTCGTGGCTCTCGATGTAACGGCCGGAGGCTACGACTCTGTGATGGCGGTCACCTGACCCGTTCGGAGGGTGCTGCGCCGAACGGCCGGTCGGCTGCGCCGAACGGCGCGGCCGACCGGCCGTAGCAACGAGGGGTGTGGCGGCTCAGTCGAGGGTGGCGAGGTGGGCGGTGTCGTTGACAGTGCGCACTGCCACGCCGCCGTCGGGCCACATGTCGAGCACCGAGATGCCGGCCGCGTCCAGGAAGAGCCGGTGCAGGAAGCCGTCGCCGGCCGCGAGGGCGTCGCGCAGCATCAGCTTGATCGGCGAGACGTGCGAGACGACCACCACGGTTTCACCGGGGTACGCGGTGAGCAGCCCCGAGATGACCCGGTGCGCGCGTTCGGCGACCTGGGTGAACGACTCCCCGTCCGGGGGCGCGATCCGGGGTGAGGCGAGCCAGGCGTCCATCTCCCCCGGCCACTGCTGGCGTACCTCGGCGAAGGTGCGCCCCTCCCACTGGCCGAAGTCGCACTCGATCAGGTCGTCCTCCGTGCGGACCGGCACGTCGCCGCCGAGCGCTTCGGCGATCGACGCCGCTGTGGCCGTACACCGGGACAACGGTGAGCTGAGCACTGCCGCGACGGACGGGGCCAGCTCGGCCACCCGGGTGCCGGTGGCGCGGGCCTGGGCCCGGCCACGGTCGGAGAGCGGGACGTCGCCGCGCCCGGAGTAGCGCCGCTGCTCGGTGTACGCCGTCTCGCCGTGCCGGACCAGGATCAGCCGGGTGGCGGTGAAGGTCGGCCGTGGCTCCCAGGAGGCCGGCGCGGTCGCCGGGTCGCTGCCGATGATCGGGGCGGCGGGCGTCGTCGTGGCAGGGCGGGCGGGGGCCGCGGTCGCCGAGGGACGACCCGCTGCGGCGTCCATTGCGGCGTTGGCGAGGGCGTCGGCGTGCCGGTTCTGCTCGCGTGGAATCCAGCTGAACCGGACCGCTGTGAACCGGCCCACCAGCGCGGCGGCCTGGGCGGCGAGAGGCCGCAGGCCGGGGTGCTTGATCTGCCACCGGCCGCACATCTGCTCGACCACCAGCTTGGAGTCCATCCGGACGTCCACCTCGGCGGCGCCCAGCTCGGCGGCGGCGGTCAACCCGGCGATCAGGCCCTGGTACTCGGCGACGTTGTTGGTGGCGGTGCCGAGCGACTCGGAGCGCTCGGCGAGCACCTCGCCGGTCTCCGGGTCACGGACCACCGCGCCGTAGCCGGCGGGGCCGGGGTTGCCCCGGGACCCACCGTCGGCCTCCATGGAGACCACGCGCGGCGCCACGACCTACAGGCCCGACTCGTTGGTGCGAACCATGATCCGTCGGCAGTCCTCGCAGCGGACCACGTCGTCGGGGGCGGCCTTACGGATCCGGGCCAGGTCGGCGCCGGACAGGTCCAGGCGGCACCCGCCGCAGCGGCCACCGGTGAGCAGCGCGGCGCCCAACCCGGTGTCCTCGCGGATCTTGTCGTAGAGGTTGACCAGGTCGCTGGGGAGGTCGGCGGCGAGCGGCTGACGGGCGCCCCGCTTGAACTCCTCCTCCTTGGCGATCTCGGCCAGCGTTTCGTCGCGGCGCTGCTCGGTAGCGGCCCGCTTGTCCCGGGTCTCGGCCAGCCGCTGCTCCACGCCGTCCAGTACGCCCTGCGCGGTCTCCCGCTGCTCCATCAGCTCCAGCTCGGCGTCCTCCAGGTCGCCCTGGCGGCGCTTGAGCGAGACCAGCTCGTGCTGGAGCGCCTCCAGCTCGCGGGCCGGGCCGGTGCCGGCGGCAAGCCGGTTCTCGTCCTTCTCCTTGCGGGCGCGGACCTGCTCGACGTCCTTCTCCAACCGGGCGATGTCCCGGTCCAGGTCGTCCACCGCCACCTGGGCGCGGACCCGCTCGTCCTCCATCGACGACAGCTCCCGGGCCAGTGACTCCAGCTCGGCCCGCTCGGCAAGCGTCCGCCGACGGTGGGCGAGCTGGGCGAGGTTGGTGTCGATCGCCTGGAGGTCGAGCAGGCGGCGCTGCACCTTGGGGTCAGCCTTCACGGTCGGGCTCCTTGTCGTCCACAGCGGGTGCGGCGGCGTGCACGGTCCACGGGTCGGTGTCCAGGTCGGACACCAGCGTCTCGACGTCCAGCGCCTCCCGGAGGAAGGCGGCCAGGTCGTCCAGCCACGGTCGTTCCGTCGCCCAGTGGGCGGCGTCGATCAGGGCGGGACCATCGGCGGCGAGGTGCTCGCCGGCCGGGTGGTGCCGCAGGTCGGCGGTGAGGAACGCGTCCACCCCGGCGGCGGTCGCGGCGCCGAGGAAGCTGTCCCCCGACCCGCCGCTGACGGCGAGGGTACGAACCATACGCCCGGGATCCCCCGCCGCGCGAACTCCCCAGGACGTGACGGGGAGCACCGCTGCCGCGTGCCGGGTCAGCTCGGCGAGGGTCATCGGCTGGGGCAGTTCGCCGATCCGGCCGAAACCCCTGTCGTCGCCGTGGGCGGGCGAGCCGGGCGCGGGTCGTTGAAGTGGGCGCAGACCGGTGAGCCCGAAGCGGGCGGCGAGGGCGTCGGAGACGCCCGGGGAGGCCACGTCGGCGTTGGTGTGCGCCGCGTAGAGCGCCACCCCGGCCCGGATCAACTGGTGGATGATCCGCCCCTTGAAGGTCGTCGCGGCGACCGACGACACCCCGCGCAGCAGCAGCGGGTGATGCGCGACGATCATGTCCGCGTCGGCGGCGAGGGCCTCGTCGACAGTCTCGGGCACCACGTCGACCACGCAGAGCACCCGGCGGACCGGGGCGGCCGGCTCGCCGAGCACCAGGCCCACCCGGTCCCACTCCTCCGCCCAGACCGGCGGAAAGCGCCGTTCCAACGCGGCCACCACGTCGCTGACAGTGGGGGCGGATCCGCTTGTGCTCACGGCGGGCCAGCTTACCGGCGTCGGGGCCGCCGGGCGGTGACACCCGGCCCGGCCGCGTCGTGTGGAAGATCTGCCGGACGCGCTAGGCGGCGCTCCAGGAGACGGTCTGCAATGCGGCCAGCGGCATCGCCCAGGGGAAGGCGTGCAGGTGCTGTTCCCCCGTTCCGGGCGGATGCAGAGCGATCACGTCGTCGCCGAAGAGCACTGTGACACCCCACTCGGCCAACCGGGCCACCCCGGCACGAAACGCCGGGTGGCAGGCCATCGCCGCGTTGGTGTACGGCACCGCCACGATGGGGACGCCCTTGCCCTGTGCCTCGACCAACAGCCCGAGCGCCAGTGTGTCGGTGATCCCGGCCGCCCACTTGTTGACGGTGTTGACCGTGGCCGGGCAGACGATCATGGCGTCGGCGGGCGGCAGCACGTCCGGGTCACCGGGGTTCTTGTAGTGCGTCCGCACCGGGTGGCCGGTCTGCCGAATCAGGGCCGACTGGTCGACGAACTTCGCACCGTCCGGCGTGGTGACCACGCAGACGTCCCACCCGTCCTGTTGGGCGAGGTCGACCAGACGACCGACGTGCCGGGCCAGCGGCGAACCGCAGGCGATGACGTAGAGCACCTCGCGGTGCCCGCTGTTGTGCGCTGCACCGGCCATCAGACCGGCTCCGCGCTCATACCCCTACTCCCATGTGCTCAGCCAACTCCGCTACCGGAGAAGGCGGCGCACCACGTGTGCGACGGAGGATGTCGGACATCACCTCGTGCGCGATCGGCCGGCAGCGGATCTCCGACGGGGCGAGCCGATCACCGAGCAGCAGCATCTCGCCGGCGTTCGCCACGTCACCGATCTGGGCGTACCCGCGGGCGATGTCGAGCAGGTGGTGGGCGCGGCGCTCGGGCAGCAGCGCGTTGAAGGAGGGCTCCGCGATGCGAAGCTGGTGCACCTCCACGGCCCGCCCGCCGTCGCCCAGCTCCACAGCGGCGGCGGCCCGGTGCAGTTCGACGTTCGTCGGGCCGAACGACGTCCAGTAGTGGTTGTGGTCGCCGCCGAGCAGGGTGGCGGCCTCCTGCGCGCAGTTGATCAGGTCGTCGACGCTGGCCGAGTCACCGATGCGGGACGCGGCCATCGCGCCCTGGAGCAGCAGCATCCCGTAGACGGAGAGGCGGGCCGGCGAGACCTCGTTGCTGCCACCCGGCGCCAGCCGGTTGGCGATCTGGACGTTCAGCTCCAGCGCGGGGCGGGCCCGGCCCATCGCGACCAGGGCGTTGCACACCCGGGTGGTGGCGATCCCGGCGAGCAGCGGGTCGTCGGCCCGCTGGGCCACCGCCATCGACCGGTCGGCGGCCAACCAGGCGAGCTCGCACTCGCCGAGCTTGCGCAGCACCGAGGAGGCGATCTGGTAGACCTGGCCGAGCAGGTGGGCCGCCTCGGCGGCCTGTTCACCGCCGTAGGCGGCGTCGGCCGCCTGGGCGTCGCGCAGCAGCTTCGGCAGCGCCCGGGTGAGCATCCCGTAGCGGCCGTACTGGTAGGTGAGCCAGGCGTGGTTGACGGCCTTGCGCATGTCGTCCATCGGCGGCGGGTACGGCACCGCGTCGAAGTACGCGCTCATCGAGTCGTAGCGCTCCAGCGCCGCCCGGATCTCCTGCACCTCGACCTGGTCGATGCAGTTGAGGGCATCAGCGCGCCGCTCCGGGTCCTTGCCCATCAGCAGCTGCACGTCCATCTGGAGGATGTCGGCGATCTCGTACAGGACGGAGAACTTGTCCAACCGTCGGACGCCGCGTTCGACCTTGTCCACCCAGCTCTTGGACTTGCCCAGCCGGTCCGCGAAGACCTGCTGCGACATCTTGCGTCGCCCCCGCCAGTAGGCCACTCGCCGTCCTATGGGTAGCTCGTCCATCTCCCCATCCTCCCCTGCCACCGACGACCAATCGAGTCGCGGCGATGTCCGCGGGTGCGGCGACTGCCGTTCATTTTCAGGTTTTCGCTGGTCGCACAGGATGTACGTCAGCCGTACAGCTGGTCCTCGTACTTTTCGTGCAAGTTGCACGAGCCGTTCGTCAACCTCAACGATCGTGGGTTACGGCAGTGACGGTGCTCGACATGCGACCTGGCGAACGCCGGGCCCGACGAGAGGAGTTGGCACACATGTGGGGGAATGTCGTACCGCGCGTTGCCGAACTGTCGCCGCTGGAACGGGTCCGGCTGCGCCGGGTCGCCATCCGGTACGCGGTACACGGCTGGGAGGTCACCCCGGGTGCCTGTCTGGCCCGCAGCCGCTTCGTCTGCGGCCGGGCCGGCTGTCCCACAGTGGGCTGCCACCCCGCCCTGGAGAACTGGGAGTTGGCCGCCAGCGCCGACCCGGCCCGGGTGGCGACCTGGTGGCGGAGCCGACCACACGGGGTGCTGCTGCCCACCGGCCGGGCCTTCGACGTGCTGGAGGTGCCCGCCCACCTCGGCCGGCACGTGCTCGACGCGGTCCAGATCCACCCGGCCGGCACCGGCGTACGCGGACCGGTGCTGGTCACGCCCACCGGCCGGTGGATGTTCCTGGTCCGCCCCGGCGACCCGCTCCGACCGGAGTTGGAGCACTGCTTCCACGTGGTCCGGCACGGGCCGGGCTCGTGGATCCCCGCGCCGCCCACCCGGCTGCCGGAGGGCACCGTCCGCTGGGCGGTCGCCCCGGAGCAGGCGCGCTGGCAGCTTCCGGATTCGTACCTCGTGCAGAACACGTTGATCGGGGCGCTGCGCGCCGCCGGGGTGACGCTCGCCCCCGACCTGCTCCCCGGTCACCTGCCGCTGCCCCGACGAGGCATGTGAGACCGGCCCGGTCGACGATTCGATCCGGTGCCCGACAGCGTCGCCGAGGCGTCGGTCCTCGTTGACAGGGGGACGGTGCGAACGCGCGCCACGAACGGGGGAACGATGTCCAGCAACGACAGAGCGCCTCACCCCGGCGGCACCGAGCCGCCCCGGCGCAGCCACCCGGGGCGCCGCTGGGCCGGCACCCGACCGTCCGGGTCCCGCCCCGGCCGCCCACGCCCCACCGGCTCCCGCCCAGCCGGCACCCACCGCCCCATCCGTTAGCCGGTCACCGCGACCCCACCCGGCTCTGCGGCGATCTTGCACTTTCTGTCCCGACAATCTCCATACAACGGGACAAACCAGCAACCGAAACCGCAAGATCGCGGGGAGCGGAGGGGCCGCGCGGGGCGCGGGGTCTAGTCGGTCAGGGGAAGGTCGGCGGAGTGGTACTGGCGGGCGTTGTCGGTTATCGCCGCGTGGGTGTGGTCGTCCAGGCGGGCCAGCCAGTTGAGGCCGGGGGTGCCCATGGCGAGGGCGGCGGTGGCGTACGCGTCGGCCAACCCGAGGTCCGTGCCGACCACCGTCACCGAGCGCAGCCCACTGGCCGGTGCGCCCCGGCGCGGGTCCAGCACGTGCCGGCCCCGCTCGTACACGCCGGACGTGGCTACGGCCAGGTCGGTCCCGCTGAGCACCAGGCAGGCCGCCATCGCGTCCCACGGATGCCGGATACCGATGCGCCACGGCTCCCCCGACGGCGACAGGCCCCGCACCCGTACGTCGCCGCCGGCATTCACGCAGTGGTTGACGGCTCCGGCGGCGACGAGGCGGTCCGAGGCGACCTGAGCGGCCCAGCCCTTGACGTAGCCGGACGGGTCGAGCCGACCGGTGGCGTACGCGTCGAAGAACCCGTCGGTGGCGCCCCACAGGTCGGCGCAGGTCTCCAGCACGTACCGCAGGTCCGCTGACGCCTCGGAGAGCAGCACCTCACCCCTGTCGAAGCGGCACACCTCGCTGTCCGGCTGGTAGGTGCTGAACCGCGCGTCGACCTCGTGCATCCAGGCGAAGACCTCGTCCGCCAGCTCGCGCACTGTCGCCGGTGGCAGATCGTCGGCGAGGTCCAGGGTGATCGTCGTACCCATGATCTGTTCGACCCGGCACAGCCCGGGTCGGGTCAGCGTGGCCCGCACGTCAGAATGCCTTCTCGATGGCGGACCGCAGGGACTTCTTGTAGGCGTCGCTGGTCGCGGTGGCACCGGAGACGGTGTTGAGGTTGGCGCTCTGTTTCTGCACCACCTCGGCGCCGCTGCCGTCGTAGGCGGTACGAACGTCGCCGCTGTGGATGTCGGATTCACCCCCGCTGGGCAGCGACAGCGCGACGGCGTCGACGATCCGGTTACCGGAGACGACGATCTGCACCAGCACGTACCCGTACTTCTGGCTGCCCTCAGTCGCGTCGAAGCCGGCTCCGTCGATCCGCCGGGTGGTCGACTGGGGTGCCTTGGTGGTGGTCCGCGGAGCGCTGGGGGCCTTCGTCGTCTTGGTGCCCGACGGGCGGGCGGTGGTCTTGCCGGGCTTGGGCGACGTCGACGGCTTGGCGCTTTCCGATGACGTCGGCGTGCCGCCGGCCGGGTCGGTGCCCGGCGCATCCGCGAGGGCACCGGGGTCGGTGCCCGGCCCGGAGGGGTTGACCGGCTGGGCGGTCGGCAGGTTCTGGGCGACCTGACTGGTGCCTGGCGAGCCCTTGAACACCACGAGCGCGGTGGTGCTGGCGGCCAGGCCGGTGATCGCGAGGAGCGCGCGACGCATGGGGATGCCCTTCCTACAGCTCGAACGTGGCCAGATGGATCTGCCGTCGGGGCACGCCGGCCCGCCGCAGCGCCCGCACCGACTGTTCCACCAGACCGGGCGGCCCGCACAGGTAGACGTCGCGTCGGGCCACGTCGGGCACCAGTTGCCGCAGCCCGTCCGGGCTCATCAACTGGCGGGGGCCGGGGTCGTCGCGGGAGCCGATGACGTACCAGACGGAGGTGTGGCGTTCCTGGGCCAGCCAGTCCAACTCGCGGCTGAGCAGCACGTCGGCCGGTGTGCGGGCGCGGTAGATCAGCGCGGCGCCCGGCGGCAACTCCTCCAGCATGGCCCGGATCGGCGTGATGCCGCTGCCACCGGCGATCAGCAGCGCCCGCTCGCCGAGCCGGTGCGCGGCGGTGAAGGTGCCCGACGGGCCTTCGGCCCAGACCCGGGTGCCCGGTTCCAGGTCGCGCAGGTCGGCGGTGTGGGTGCCGACCACCTTGACGGTGACCCGCAGCCAGCGGCCGTTGGCGGCGGCGGAGACGGAGAACGGGTGCGACTGCCACCAGCAGCCCCGGGTGAGGAACCGCCAGCGGAAGTGTTGGCCGCCGAGCATCGCCAGCCGGCCGAGCCGCTCCCCGGTGAGGTAGATGGAGATGGTGTCGGGGCTCTCGGCGACCACGTCGGCGACCCGCAGCTTGTAGCGCAGGTTGAACGCCAGCGGCGCGATCACGCGGCCCCAGAGCAGGGCGGCGACCACCAGCACGTAGAGCGCGATCCAGCCGGTGCGCACCGGGCCGGGCCGGTACAGCTGCGCGCCGTGGGTGAACTGGTGGCCGAAGCCGAGCAGCAGGACCAGGTAGCTGGACAGGTGCAGCAGGTGCCACATCTCGTAGGGCAACGCCCGCCGGATCGCCCGGATGCTGCTGAACCCGACGAGCATCATGATGCCGGCCGCGACGAACGCCGAGACCATGTCCTCGTAGTCGCCGAGCAACGTGCCGACCTCGGCGAGGATCGACTGCTTACGCAGGTCGGCGTAGCCGACCAGGATCAGCGACATGTGCGCCAGCACGGCGACCAGCAGGGTGGCGCCGATGTCCCGGTGCCAGCGGGCCATGTGCTCGCCGCCGATCCACCGTTCCAGCACCGGCAGTCGGCTCATCATCAGCACCTGCACCAGCAGCAGGTAGCCGGCGACCAGGCCGGTGATCCGGCCGGCCGAGGTGACGGTGGCCGCGGTGGTCCGCAGCGATCCGGCCGGGGTGCCCAGCCACCAGGGCAGCACGCTGGCGAGCAGGCCGACCAGGAGCAGCACGCCGAGCAGCCGTCGGCCGCCGGGTCCGCGCCGGTCCGGGATCTGCGGGGGTACGGGCGCAGCCGACCGGCCGCCGTGCCGGGACGAGGTCCCGGTACGACGGCCGGCGGCGTGGGTGTGCGAATGCGTCACGCGTACAGCTTCATCGGGGCGTACTTCTGGCGGGGGAAGACCTTGTCGACCTCCGCGTTGGTGAGCCCGAACCGGCCCTGCGCCACGGCGCCGTAGACGTTGAACATGTTGTTGTACTCCGGCACGTCACCGGAGTCCAGCTTGTCCAGACCGTTCCAGGTGCCCAGCAGCGAACCGGCCAGCTTCTTGCCGGACAGCAGGGTGACCACGCCGCCGTGCCCGTGGTCGGTGCCGTTGTTGTTGGAGCCGACCCGACGGCCGAACTCGCTGGACACCATGATCGTCACGTCGGCGGCCTTCGGGCCGAGGTCGGTGAAGAACGCGGCCATGGCGCTGGCCAGCTCGTTGAGCCGGCGGTGCAGCTGGCCGCCCTCGCGGGTGCCCTGGTTCTCGTGGGTGTCGTAGCCGCCCATGCCGACGGTGGCGACCCGGACGTTGGCACCGCCCTTGATCAACTGGGCGAGTTGCTGGAACGCGTTGCCGACGCCCTCGTACTTGACGCCCTCGGCGGGCTGGTACGGCTTGGCGGCGAGCTTCTGGGCGGTGGCCAGCGCGCCCATGCCCTCCTGCACGGCTTCCTCGACCGGGTGGTTGATCCCGGTGAAGAGGCCCTTGATGGCCTTCTCGGTGGCGGCCCGGAACCGCTCGTCACCGTTGAGCCGCAGGGAGCCGACGTTGTTCAGCGACAGCGCGCCGTTGTTGCCGACCAGCGAACGCGGCAGCGTGCTGCCGATGCCGACGCTGCGGAACGCGGTGCCCTTGCCCAGGTTGTCGACCAGACCGTCGAGCCAACCCCGGCCGCCGGTCTCGTTGGGCAGCCCGCCCAGGTTGCAGGCGTCGGCGGCCTGGAAGTGGCTGCGCGACAGCCGCTCGTCGGAAACCGCCGGGATGAAGCCCAGCTGACCGGCCGTGAGCCACTTCTCCAGCGGCTTGAACGCGCTGGTCAGCTTGAAGCCGCGGCCCAGGGACAGCGAGTCGTTGCCGAGCAGCAGGTCGGGCCGGGCCTTGTTGAGCACCGCGTCGTTGTCCGGCGCGATCAGGCTCAGGCCGTCCAGCCCGCCGTAGAGGAAGACGTGGATCAGGGTGCCGGTCTTGGTCGCCGCGAACGACGCCGAGGTGGTGACGAACTGGGCGGTGGCCAGCGCGGTGGCGGTGGCCGCGGCACCGGCGACGAAGGTCCGCCGGGTCACGCCGCGACCGTCCTGCTGGGCCTCCTCCAGGTCCTCCAGGGTGCGGTACCTGTCGAACTCGGCGGCGTTCTCGGCGGCGACGATGTCCGCCTCGGCACGCAGCAACGCCTCGGCCGGGTTGTCGGCCAGCCGTCGCACGTCGGGGCATTCGGGGTGCAGGGGGAAAGAGTTGTACACAGTCTTCTCCATCGGGTGCCTCACCGGAGGTGGTGCTGGGGGGAAGCGAGGATCGCCCGCGCGACGGCGGTGATGGCCCCGTTGAACGTGGCGTCGACCTTGGTGGTCGCCGCCACACCGGCCACGCCGAGGATGAGGTTCTTCTCCCGCGTGCTCAACTTCTGGCCCACCAGCCGCAGGGAGAGCGCATCCACGTACGCCCCGGCCGTCGCCGGTGGCTTGGCGACCAGCTTCTCCGGCGCCGTGTACGTGAAGGTGGTGCGGTAGCCGGCGAGGATCTCGCCCGCCTCGTTCCAGCCGTTGACCATCGTGCCGGCCGAGGTCCACGCGACGTAGACGTCCGGGTAGCCGTCCGGGGTCGGGTGACCCATCGGGGACTGGCCCAGCTCGCGCATCTTGTCGTGGATCTGGCGCAGCCCTCGGGCGTACGCGGTGCGCTTGTTGTCGCCGTTGTTGTGCTTCGGCGACGCCTCGGGCGAGACGCCCAGGGTGCGGTACGTGGCGACCAGGTACTCCATCGGCCGGCGCACCTTCTGGCCCACACCGGCCCAGAACTCCGAGGAGCAGAACAGCGTCATCAGGACCGGCTTGATCATGCCCTTGTTCGTGGTGTACGTCTTGGCCAGCCGGTCCACCAGGGACTTCGGCGGGGTGTCCGAGACGAACCGGGTGGCCAGGCTCTGCGCCACGTACTTCGCCGTCGACGGGTGCGTCGCGATGTAGGTGATGTACGCGTCGATCGCCGCTTCGGCCTTCTTCGGGTCGGCCGAGCTGTTCGGGTGGGTGAAGCCGAGGATCTTCACCTTGCCGACGTAGTGCTGCTCAGGGCGGAAGACGTACTTGCCCTTGTCGTCGACACCGCGGCCGGTCTGCAACATGGCGGCCTGCCGGACGTCGGGCTCCTTGTAGCCGCCGTCGACACCGACCGAGTAGAGCTCGAGGTTCTCCCGGGCGAGGTTCTCGTTGATCGCGTCCTTGCGGGAGTCCTTCTGGTTCAGGTAGATCAGCAGCGCCGGGTGCTTGTTCGCGGCAACCAGCATCTCGGGGTAGCTGCCCAGCGCGTGCTTGCGCACGACGTCCTGGTCGAACGAGTTGCGGTACACCTCGCCGCCGTCGAAGTCCGCTGCGACGTGCAGGAAGTCGTTCCAGAAGTCGACCATCACCTCGAACAGCTGGCGCTTGGACCAGATCTGCCGGGCGATGGTCGCGTCGACCATCTCCCGCTCCGGCTGGGCGTCCTGCTCGTTGAGCTTGTCCCGCTGGTCACGCAACTGCTGCACGGAGAGCTTCTGGGTCGGCAGCTCGGCGAGCTTCAGCTCGCCCTTGCTCGGCTCCAACTTCCCCGGGTCCAGCTGGGCGCGGATCCAGGCGTCCATGCCCTCGCGCTTGATGTCGGCGATCACCGCGGGCGTCGCGCCGAAGGTAGCGCGCCGGGCCAGGTGCAGGATCGGGTCCTTGGCCAGGACCGTCTTCACCGTCACAGTGGTCGCCGCCGCGGCCGCTGCCGGACCGGAGAAGGTCCGCCCACCGGCCGGCGCGTTCTTCTTCAGCGCCTCACCGGCCCGCGAGCCCATGTAGCTTTCGTTCTGCTCGGTGTAGGTACGCACGGTGCTGGGCTGCTGGCCGCTGGGCCGCGCCGCGGTGCCGTCGGTCACCGTGCTGCCGGTCGCGTCGCCGGCCACCGCGTCGTCGCCGAAGAGGCCACGGATCTGCGGGGTCATGGCGAGCGCCGCGCCACCGGCGACGACGGCGGCGGTGCCGCCGAGGGCCACCATCGCCTTACGTCGACCGACCTTGCGACCCGGCTCGTTGTCATCGTCGAGGGTGGGCAGTCCGGTGCCGGCCGGTCGTGCCGGGGCCGGACGGCCGAGGCCCTCCGGGCCGACCCACTGCGGACCGCGCGGGGCGGGCGCGGGCTGCCCGGCGTACTGCTCACGCGGGTCGGCCTGCGCGGCGTAGCCGCCCTGGTAGGGGTGGGGCGAGTCGTAGCCGTAGGGCGCCGGCGTGTGGGGGTCGCCGTAGCCGTCAGCGCTGGGGTGCTGATGTCCGTCCCAACCGCGGTCGTCCCGCGGTCGACGTGGTGGCACATTCTGGTCGGCCATGTACCAATCCCGATTTCTGATGAGCGCCGAAAGCTGCTACCGGGCAGGTGCGGCAGGTGCGGCGACTGTTGCCTGAGGGGGTTGCTACGGCAAGGTAACCAAGGCCCCAGGGCCCTTCAAGGTGGCCGGAACCCACTCGTGAGGGCACTTAAGACAGCGCTCAGCGCAACCTCGGCGGTGGGCGCTGGGATGGATCTGCCCGCAGACCTTCCCAGCAGGGCGTACGCGCGGCAGCCGAGCACGGATCGGACCACGCCGCCGTACGCGACAGTTTCGGCGCCGTTCACCACCAAAGGCAAACTTAAGGTTCAGGTAAGCCGGACATGAAGCGCGCTCGCGTGGAGGAAAAGTAGCAGCAGCGGGTGAGCGTGAGCCGCCACCGCAGCGGGTATGCCGCCGAACCGCTGAACGCGTGAGGGGAAGGCAGCGCCATGCTCAGCAAAGAGGATCAGCGCAGATTCGACCAGATCACCCGTCAGCTCCGGGAAAGTGACCCGGCCTTCTTCAACCGGCTGGACCATCGGGCCCGAGCCCGCAGGGGCCGCTACCTGATGTTGTTGACCATCGTGCTGTGGGCGTCGCTGCCGGCGATAGCCGTGTTCGCCGGTCGACTCACCGGCGCGATCTGCGCGGTGGTGCTGGTGGCCAATGCCGCGATCATGTGGCGGTTCCGCCGCCGCTGGACGTGACTACTCGACCGCTCGACGGGACGGCTCAACAGGTGGACGTGACAGCTCACCTGTCGGCCGGACCGAACGCCCGGTACGCGCGGCGCAACCGTTCGAGCAGTCCCGGCCCACCAATGGCCGGGGCCGGCGCTCCGAGCTGGCGCAACAGCAGGTCGGTGCCGGTGACCAGTCGGGGCGGCCGATCCGGCAGCGGCACCGGCGCCGACCAGAACCGGTCCGCCGTATCCGCCAGCGGCGTCGCCGACAGCCCGGCGAGCGCGCGGGCGGCACCGACCGGCGCCACGACGTCCACTGTCGACACCGCACCGTCCGGTCCGGACGGTGGGTCGACCGGTGGGGGCGGTGGTGTGGCACCGGTGGTCGCGGCCCGCCGGGCGCGGAGTTCGTCGAGCAACTCCGCGCGGGACCGGCCGCGCCAGTGCAGCAGCTCGAACGGGTCCGCGTCGAACGCCTCGGCCAGCAGGTAGAACGTCGCCGCGAGGTGCTTGCACGGCACCGCGAAGTCGGGGCAGTTGCAGCGCTGGGTCAACTCGTCGACGGCGGCCGGGAAGAGCGGCGCGCCGGCGGCGGCGAACAGCTCCTCCAACTCGTCGGGGAGGTCCCCGGCGAGCAGCCGGGCACTGAAGAACGCCTGCCCGGCCAGCTCGTCCTCGATTCGGGACCACAGCGCCGCCGGGAACGGCTTCAGCGCGATCGACACCTGGTACGGCTGCGGCCGGGAGCCCTGCACCACCGCGTCGACCCGCCCGGGTGTGACGTCGAGCGTGAGCACCTGGCCGGCGCGCGCGTACGACCGGCCCCGGGTCAGCCGGGTGCCGAGCGCGAACGACTCCAGCACCTCCAGGAAACGCCGCGACCACCAGGACCGGCCGATCGCGCCCCGGGCGCTGCGCGCCCGCAGACCCCCGTCGACCCGACGCGGACGCCCGTAGTCGGCGAACCGGTCGGTGCTCGCGCCAACGCTTCGCTCGCTCACTCCACCACCGCGCCGGCTTCCAGGGCGAACAGGTCCCGCAACTGGCCGGTGGACAACTCGGTGATCCACTGCTCGCCGGTGCCGACCACCCGTTGGGCGAGGCTGCGCTTGTCGGCGATCATCGCGGCCACCTTCTCCTCGACAGTGCCGGCACACACGAACTTGCGCACCTGCACCCGTCGGCGCTGCCCGATCCGGAACGCCCTGTCGGTGGCCTGGTCCTCGACCGCCGGGTTCCACCACCGGTCCACATGCACCACATGGTTCGCGGCGGTCAGGGTCAGCCCGGTGCCGCCGGCCTTGAGGGAGAGGACGAACAGCGGCGGACCCTCCGCCGACTGGAAACGCTGCACCAGGGCGTCCCGCTCGGCCTTGCCGAGGCCACCGTGCAGGAACAGCACCTCCCGGCCGAACCGCGCCGACAGGTGACCCCGCAACATCGCACCGAACTCGGCGTACTGGGTGAAGAGCAGAGCCCGCTCCCCCGCCGCCAGCACCTCCTCCAGGATCTCGGTGAGCCGAGCCAGCTTGCCGGAGCGGCCCTCCAGCGGTGAGCCGTCGCGCAGCAGTTGCGCGGGGTGGTTGCAGACCTGCTTGAGGCGGGTCATGGTGGCCAGCACCAGGCCGCGTCGTTCGATGCCGTCGCTGGTCTCGATCCGGGCGAGCATGTCGTCGACCACCACCCGGTACAGCGCGGCCTGCTCCGCGGTGAGGTTGCAGAGCACCTCCATCTCCAACTTCTCCGGCAGGTCGGAGATGATCGACGAATCGGTCTTGAGCCGGCGCAACACGAACGGGCCGGTGATCCGGCGGAGCCGCTCGGCGGCCTCGGCGTCGCCGTGCCGCTCGATCGGCTCCGCGAACCGTTTGCGGAACGTCGCGGCCGGCCCGAGCAGACCCGGGTTGGCGAACTGCATGATCGACCAGAGGTCGGCGAGGCGGTTCTCCACCGGCGTACCGGTCACCGCCACCCGCTGCCGGGCGGGCAGCGCGCGCACCGCCTCGGCCTGCCGGGTCGACGCGTTCTTGATCGCCTGCGCCTCGTCCACCACCACCCGGTGCCAGTCGATGCCGGCAAGGTCGGCGGCGTCGCGTGCGGCCACCGAGTAGGTGGTGAGAACCAGGTCCGCGCCGTGCGCGGCCGCTGTGAACTCCGCCCCCCGCGCCCGCTCGGCACCGTGGTGTACGTGCACCCGCAGCTCCGGGGTGAACCGGGCCGCCTCCCGCTGCCAGTTGCCGACCAGCGACATCGGACAGACCAGCAGGGTCGGCCCGGCCTCCGGTGAATCCCCGGCGAGCAACGCGAGCAGTTGCACGGTCTTGCCCAGCCCCATGTCGTCGGCGAGCACACCGCCCAGACCGAGTGAGCGCAGAAAGGCCAGCCAGGCCAGCCCCCGCTGCTGGTACGGCCGCAGCGTCCCCCGGAAGCCCGGTGGCGGGTCCAGCGGGGTGAGTCGCCGCTCGACCGCGCCGGCGAGCAGGTCGCCCAGCGCCCCGTCGGCGGTCACCTCCAGCACCGGCAGCTCACCGGTGGCCTCGCCGTCGGCCAGCCCGAGGCGGAGCAGATCGGCGACGGTCAGCTCGCCCGCTGAGCGGAGCAGGCGCAGTCCGGCTGCGAGCCGCCCCGGGTCCAGCTCCACCCACCGGCCGCGGAGCCGGACCAGCGGGGTCTTCGTCTCGGCCAGCGCCGCCAACTCCTCGGCGGAGAGCGGGTGATCACCGAGCGCGATCTCCCAGCGGTAGTCGACCAGGGCGTCCAGACCGACACCGGCGTCGGCACCACCGACAGTGCCCGGCGCGGTGCGGCTGCGCGCTCGCAACCGGGCGCCCAGTCGCGCCGACGGACGCTGCCACCAGGACGGCAGCAGCACCCCGAAACCGGCCGCGTGCAGCACCGGGGCGCCCGCACTGAGGAACCGGTGCGCCCCCTCGACGTCGAGTTCCATCGCCTCCGGCGCGGCGGTACGCAGCGCGGCGTCCAGGTCCGGCCAGAGCCGACTGGCCCGGCCCAGCTCGGCGAGGAGCGTCTCCTGCGGGCTGGTCGTCCGGCCGACCAGGCCGCCGAGGGTCTGCGGCGCCCGCCAGATGTCCCCGGCGTCGACGTGCAGGCCGGGCTCGTCCGCGGCCTGCAACCCGAACTCCAACCGCCAGCGCCCGGCACCGATCGACCCGACCGACACCGGCGCGCTGTCGGCGGGCACCGGCGCGGGCGCACCGTCGGCGGACACCGGTACCGGCGTACTGCCGGCAGGCACCGGCGCGGTGCCGGCGGGGACCGCTCGGGTGGCCAGGATCGGTTCGGTGACCTCGTCGGGGGCTGGTTCCACAAGGCGGAAACTCGCCCGCACCGGGCCACCGGCGGCGTCGCGCTGCCAGGCGTCCAGTTCGGCGGAGAGGGTGTCCAGCCCGGCCGGGTCGATGGTGAAGTCCCGCTGCGGGCCGGCGAGCGCGGCCAGCCAGGCCGGTGCCGGACCACCCGGGCGCAGCCCCCGGGCCAGCGTGGTGGTCGCCAGCGCAGCCCTCGCGGCGGCGTCGGTCAACGCGTCCAGCGCATCCGCGACCAGAGCGGCAGCGGTCAACTCAGGCCCGCCCGAACCAACGCTCGCCGCAGCGGAGGTGACGGCGCTCCCGGTGGGCCCCTGAGCGGCGACGGGGGACGGCAGCGCGGCGGTGGCGGGCGGCTGGACGGCGGCTCGGGCGGCCGGTGGCAGGGCCAGCGCCAGCGAGCGCGCCCACGCGGCGTCGGTGCCGGTCAGCAGCGGACGCCAGACCGCCTGCGCGGGCACCTGCCCGGCGCCGCCCGAAGCCGTCGTCGCGCCAGCGCCGGGCGTCTGGTCGGCCGTCGTCGCTCCAGCGCCGGGCATCTGGTCGGCCGTCGTCGTGCGCACGCCGGGGAGGACGCGGCCGCGGGCCACCAGGTCGGCGGCGAAGTCGGCCAGCTCGGCGAGGTGCCGCACTGTGGCCCCGGCCACCGCCGGGATGTCGTCCAGGGCTCGCAGCAGCGACAGGGCGTCGTCCGGGGCGTACACCACTGTGGGGACCCGCCACCCGGCCAGTGTGAGCCGGCCGCGGGCCGCAGGTGCGACGGTGGTCCGGATCAGCTCGGGTGAGTCGGTCGGCGCACCCGCCAGGGTGGGCAGGGTGAGCAGCGCGGTGTCCGGCCGGCTCGGCTCGGCGGCGTCGGCGAGGACGGCGGCCAGATTGGTGTGCCCGGCGGCGAAGGGGTGCGGGCGCTCCCGGGCCGGCCGGCCCGAACGCGCAGCGGGAATCGGTGCGGCGCTGTCCTCGGCCCAGACGGCGAGGCCGCCGGTCGAGCTGCCGCCGGGCAACCACAGCCCGTGGATGACCAGCACCTGCTCCCCCTAGTCGCCGCCCGCCCCCAGAATAGGCGGCCCGCCCGACCAGGCGTCCGCACCCACCGGCCCACCTGCGCGATCGTGCAGTTCGTGTCGGCGTTCTGCGAACGGTGCACCTTTTGTCGCCACAGAAAGTGCAAGATCGCGGGCGCTGGAGGTGGGAGCGGCAACGGACTAGCGTCGGCGTTGTGGTCGATCTCCTTGTTCTCGGCGGGCTCGGCGTGGACGTACGGGTTCGGGTGCCCGCTCTGCCTCTCCCGGCTGCCGATTCCCACACCGTCGAGCCGATCGAGCTGCGGATCGGCAACACCGGTGCCGGGGTGGCGTTGGCCGCCCGGGCGCTCGGCCTGCGGGTACTGGTGGTCGACACCCTCGGTGCGGATCCGGCCGGTGAGCTGGTCCGGGCGGCGTTGACCCGGGCCGAGGTGCCGGCGTTGTTCGCCGAGCACCGGGGCGGCACCCGCCGGTCGGTGAACCTGGTGGACCCGGGCGGGCGGCGCACGTCGCTGTACGACCCGCGCCCATGGCAGGGCGGTCCACCGTTTGTCGCCAGCGAATTGGCAGCACTGGTCCGCGACGCCCGGCACGTCCACCTCTCGATCATGGATTGGACGGTGCCGTTGCTGCCCGCCGTTCGGGCTGCCGTTCCGACGGGCGTGGCGCTCTCCACCGACCTGCACGACTGGGACGGCCAGAACACCTACCACCGGCCGTTCGCCGAGGTCGCCGACCTGGTTCTGCTGAGCGGGGTGCGGTTGGGCGACCGGGCCGCGTCGATCGCCGGCACGCTGGCGCCCCGGACTGTGGTGGTGACCCGCGGCGCGGACGGCGCCGAGCTGTACCCGGGCGACGGCACTGCGGTGCCCGTGCCACCCGCCGCCCCGGGAAAGCCGGTGGTGGACAGTAACGGGGCGGGCGACGCCTTCGCGGCCGGCCTGATCGCCGCCCGGCTGCGCGGCGAGCCACTGGCGCGTGCCGCCCGGTACGCGGCGCGGGTTGCCGCTGCGGCCTGTACGCATGACGGGATGGAGTACCCGCCGGGCCTGTTGCCCACCGGTTGACGGCCGACGGGGTGCGGCCGACCGGGGCTCAGAGCGCGCCGGCCTCGCCGTCGGTCAGCTCGCGCAGGATGTCGGCGTGGCCCGCGTGCCGAGCCGTCTCCTCGATCATGTGCGCCAGAATCCAGCGCAGCGACACCTCACCGAGCTGCGGGTGCGGCACCACGTGGTCGAGGTCGATGCTCGCGGCGACCGCCCGGGAGCGGGCACAGGCCCGCTCGTACGCCTCCGTGAGCCCGACGATGCTGTCCTGGTCGCCCAGCGTGAAGCTGGCGACCGCGTCCTCCTCGGAGGTGAGGTAGACGTCGCCGGGCTCGGGGGCCAACAGGGTCGGGAACCAGTTCCGCTCGACCACTGTCAGGTGCTTGACCAGCCCGGCGAGCGTGGTCGCCGACGGCACCAGCCGGCGTCGGGCGTCGGCGTCGGAGAGACCGCGCAGTTTGCGCAGCAGCACGGCCCGGTGGAAGTCGAGGAACGAGGTCAGGACGGCGCGTTCGTCGCCGGTGCGGGCGAGCACCGGACCGAGCGTGGGATCGATCGTCTGCTCCATCCGCCGACCCTAGCCACGGGCCGGGCGCCCCGCTGCCCCGCTATCCGCTGCGGGCGGGCGCTGGGCCGGGCAGGATGGGCGCATGGCTTCCTCCGTGCAGATCCTTCTCGTCGGCGGCACGGCGGACGGGCAGACCATCACCGTCGAACTGGACAGCAACGGTCGTCCGCCGCTGACCCACCATCACCTCGGCTCGGGTGGGCTGGCCGACGCGCAGATCTACGAGTTGGAGACCGCCCGCGAGGAGGCCCGCGAGTGGCGCTACCGGTGGACCGGCCCGGCGGTGTGACCGCCCGCTCAGACGCGGGTGAGGGCCTGGCTTCGCAGGCTCTCCAACACGCCGCGCGTGACCTCCGAGGTGCCCCGCGCCTGATCGCACACCTCCGCCACCCGTCGTGCGGTGGCCTCGGCGCGTTGCTCCCGCTCGTCCCAGAGCCGGTCGACCTCGGCCAGCAGCGGGCCCTCGACCTCCCGTTCCACGCCGCGTAGCGCCGGCACGCCGAGTCGTTGGGCCAGGTCGAAGACCTTGCCGGCGTACGGCAGGGGCAGGAACGGCGTACCGACCATCGCCGCGAAGATCAGGAAGTGCAGGCGCATGCCGACGGCCAGGTCGAAGTGGCGCATCAGCCCCAGCACCTGCTGCGGAGAGTAGGTGCCGTGCAGGATGCGACCTCGTTCGGCGGCGACCATGTGCGACAGCACCCCGTGGGAGTGCCGGATGTCGTCGCGCTCCATCGGCACGAACAGCACGTACGCGTCGATCCGGTGCACCAGGAAGTCACCGATCTGGGCCAGCAGCCGGTGGTAGCCGTCCACGTCGAGGCGTTCGGCGGCCCGGCCCGGCTCCCGCACGCTGATCCCGACGAGGCGCTTGCCGACCGGCACACCCTCCTCGGCCAGCAGGTGGGCCGGAAACTCCTCCGGTTTCAGGAGGAACGCCGGGTCCGCGGTGACCGTGATCGGGTTGAGCAGGCCGGCCTCCTCCAGCACCATCCGGGACTCCTGGTCCCGGACGGTCACCTGGGTCGCGCTGGCGAGCGTCTCCCGGACCATGCCGGTGTCCACCGAGTCGCTGAGCGGCCCGACCCCCACCGCGTACGTGATCAGCGGCAGGCCGCGTTCCTGGGCCACCCGGACCACCCGCAGGTAACGGCGGGCCTCCCGGTCGTACAGGATGCCGCCGCCGCCCAGGATGAGCAGGTCGAGCTGGGCCAGAACCAGGGCAGAGTCGGTACGGCTCACGCCCTCCCAGGGCACCGCTTCGACATCCGGGTGTGCAGCCCGGGTGTGCTCCGGGTTCCGAGAGAAGACGATGATCCGGGCGTTCGGTTCCTGCATACGCAGATCGGTGAGCAGGCCGGTGAGGATCGCCTCGTCCCCGAGGTTTCGCCCGCCGTACGAGCCGAGCACACCGATGGTCAGTCCGGCGCCATGCGTCATCCGTCGCTCCTCCCCAGGTGCGGTCCGCGCCGGTTTCCCGCTGGGCAGGTGAACAGTCCTGCCGAGGGGACCCGTCCCAGGCCGCCGCCGGCTCAGCCCGCCGGGGTGAGGCGCTTTGCCATCTGCTGCGAGGTGACCTCGAAGCCCAGACTGCGGTAGAGGCCGATCGCCACGGTGTTCGTACCGAAGACGTTCAGACCCAGCTCGGCCACGCCGAGCTGGGCGAGTTCGGCCTCGATGAGCTGGATCATCCGCCGCGCGTACCCGTGTCCCCGGTGCCCCTCGTGCACCTCGATGTTGTGGATCCAGGCCTGGTCCGGGGCGGCGGCCGTCGGCAGTGTCACCCAGATCCAGCCGACCTCGGTGTCGCCGACCCGGCCCACCCGCAGCAGGGCCCCCTCGGTGGCCGCGCCCGCCGGCAGCGACTCCCGGATCTGGGTGACCGACCGATCGAGGGCCGCCTCCGGGGTCATCCCCCGGTGCGCCACCAGGTCGTCGGCGTACCCCTGCTCCAGTGATTCGAGCAGGCGGGCCAATTCCTGTGCCGTCATCGGCGTCAGCGTCAACTCCACCGCGTCTCCCTCGTCGTCGCGAGCGGGTAGTGCAGCAGAACCGGCCCGGCCACGCCAACTGTTTCTCCGCCCGGGGCGGACGGGACGGCCGGGGGTGCGCGGGCGGGCGACGATGGCAACGTGCGGATCGCCCATGTCAGCGACAGCCACCTCACCAACCCGGAGGGGGTGGCCACCTCGGTCGGCACCACTGTGGCGCTGCTGCGCGCCGCCGGGCACCGGGTCGTGTTGCACTGCCCCGGCCCACTGTTCCGGTGTCGCCGCCGACCGGGCGAGGTGCCCTCGCTGTCGGTGCCGACCCGGCCGTACCGGTTGGCGCTGCCCCGGCCACCCAGCGCACCGGTCGACGTGGTGCACGTGCACACCACCGGCCCGCTCGGCGTCGCCGGCCTGCGCTGGGCCGCCACCCGGGGCGTACCGACCGTGCTGACCTGGCACACCGACCTCGTGGCGTACGCCGCGCACTATCCGGAGATCCCGATCGGGGCCGCGTACGCCGGCATGCGGCTGGGCCTGCGCTGGCGGGTGGGCGACCTGTGGGCGCTCGCCCACCCCGGACCGGGTCGACAGGCCCGACTGGCGGCGCTCGGGCGAACCCTGCTGGCCCACACCACTGTCCTGATCGCCCCTTCGGCGAAGACCGCGGAGATGATGGCGACGATGGCGGGGCGTACGCCGGTCGTGGTCCTGCCGACCCCGGCCGCCGCGCCGCTCGCCGACGCCGACGACCGGCGGCGGCTGCGGGCCCGGCTCGGCATCCCGGCGGACGCGCCGGTGCTGCTCGCTGTGGGACGGGCCACGCCGGAGAAGAACCCCGAGCTGCTGCTGGCCGCGTTCGCCCAGGTCCGCAGCGAGTTGCCGGCCGCCCGGCTGGTGCTGCTCGGGGCCCGACGGCACCGGCTCGCGGTTCGCCGGATGGCCCGCCGGTACGGCGTGGCGGGCGCGCTGCACCTGCTCCGTCCGGTGCCACGCCACCGCGTCGGCGCCCACTACCGGGCGGCGGACGTGCTCGCGTTCACCTCCACCACCGACACGCAGGGCCTGGTGCTCGCCGAGGCCGAGGCGTACGGACTGCCGGTGGCCATGGTGGACACTCTGCTCGCCGAGCGGCCGGGCACCGGCACCACCCGACCGGTCGCCGAGCCCAGCCCGGCGGCGTTCGGGGCGTTGCTGATCCGGCTGCTGACCGAGCCTGAGTTGCGCGGGACCGTGATCCGGGACGGCCGGGCGGCCGCGACGGACTGGTCCGCGGAGCGCTACCTGGCCGAACTGGTCAAGCTGTATGCGTCGCTGCCGCCCGTCAGCCCAGCGGGAGGCACTGCCATTCCCGGGGCGCGGCGAGGTGACGCGGGGGCCGGGTCGCAGCGACCAGTCGACCCGGCGCCAGCCGGGCACGGCTGCTCGTCACCGTCTACCTCGTCGGCACCGCGGTGGTCTTCGTCCTCGTACTGGCCAACCCGTGGAGCGGCTACGCCATGGTGGCGACCCCCGAGGCTCGGGGGCTGGTCTCCGACGCCGGCAACCTGCTGCTGTGGCTGACGGTGATCCTGGTCCGGGGCGCCTTCGGCGAGGGCCGCTACCTCTACCCGTTCCTCGACGTACCCCGACTCGGGTATCCCACCGTCGCCCTCAACGCCCTGCTCTTCGGCGTCACAGTGCTGCTGATCGCCCTGACCGCGGTTCGCCTCACCCGACGGCGCATTGGTTGACAGTGGTCAGGGTGCCGACGGCGTCGACTCCAGTTGGTGCGCCAGTTGGGCCAGGTCGTGCAGACGCAGGTCGCCGTCGAGGCCCTTCAGCGCGGCGGTCATCGCCTCGGCCGCCCGACCGGCCCGCAGGCCGACCTCGGCGTCCTCGACGACCAGGCACCGCGCCACGGGTACGCCCAGCAGCGCCGCGCCCCGCAGGTAGCCCTCCGGGTCCGGCTTGCCGACGCTGACGTCCTCCACTGTGACGAGCACCGGCGCCTTGATGCCGGCGGCACCGAGCCGGGCCTCGGCGAGCCGCGTGTCGGCGCTGGTCACCACCGCCCAGGGCAACCCCAGCCGGGCCAGCGTGTTCAGTAGTTCGTGCGCCCCGGGGGTGGCCGTCACGTCGGACAGGTCGTCGTACTGTAACGCGAGCTGTCGTGCCGCGGCGGCGGCGACCGCGGCCTCGTCGAGCGCGGGCAGCAGCCGGCGGATGGTCCGGTCGGCAGGGCTGCCGTGCGCGATCGCCAACGCCGACGCCGGGTCGACGGCGTACTCGGCGGCCCACCGCTCCCAGGCCCGCTCCACGGCGGCGTCGGAGTCGACAAGGGTGCCATCCATGTCGAACAGCACCGCGCCAATGCCTGCCAATTCCACGACCACGCTCCCCGAATCGCTCGCCCCACCCTCCCCCACCTCGCAAGATCCGTGCAACTTCGGTGATCCTGCTGTCTCGTCGCCTGGTGAGGCAGCAGGATCCGTGACGTTGCGCGGATCATGGCGCCCGCGGGGTCCGCAGGCCGTCGAGCGATCGCGGGTATCGGACCTTGCGGTCGGAACGAGACGTCCGATGGCCGCCAGACGGGAGGGCTGCGCGGCCAGATGATCGTTTGCATGACGACGACACTCAACGACAAGGTCGCCTTGGTGACCGGCGGTTCCCGGGGCATCGGAGCCGGCATCGCGCTGCGCCTGGCACAGGACGGGGCCGACGTGGCGCTGACCTACCGGCAGGACGCCGCGCGGGCCGCGACAGTGGTGAAGCAGATCGAGGCGCTGGGCCGCAGAGCGCTGGCGATCCAGGCGGACGGCGCCGACCCGGCCGCCGTGCGAGGCGCGGTCGACCGGGCAGCCGCCGAACTGGGTCGGCTGGACATCCTGGTGAACAACGCCGCGGTGTTCCTGGTCGGCGCCCTGGACGAGCTCGGCTCGGCAGAGATGGAGCAGACCATCGCGGTCAACATCCGGGCACCGTACGTCGCCGCGCGGGCGGCCCTGCGGCACCTGGGCGACGGCGGACGGATCATCAGCATCGGCAGCAACGTCGGTGAACGGGCGGTCTTTCCCGGGCTGACGCTCTACGCGATGAGCAAGACCGCCCTGGTCGGGCTGACCCGGGGCCTGGCCCGTGAACTGGGCCCACGGGCCATCACCGTCAACCTGGTCAACCCCGGGCCGACGGACACCGACGCCAACCCGGCGGACGGACCGAACGCGGCGGCGATCAGCGGATTCACCGCCGTCGGCCGGTACGCGCGCCCCGCCGACATCGCGGCCACCGTCGCGCACCTGGCCAGCCCCGAGGCCGGCTACGTGACCGGTGCGGTGGTGAACGTGGACGGCGGCTTCACCAGCTGACTGTCGGCGTACAGCGGCACCGGGGTACCGGGCGGGGCGTGACCGCGACCCTTCTGGGTGCCAGACGTGATCACCACCATGCGGTACGCGTCGTCCGGGCCGACCATCCGTTCCGTACCGGCCTCCCTCTTCAACTCGCCGTGTCGAGGACGCCACGCGGCACGAATGGGGGATGATATGCGCCAAATGTCCCGCCACGGTTACGTCACCGCTGGACTGCGCGTTGGGTAGTGCGGCGGCCACGTGCTCGGAGCTGATGCGTGCCGCCCAAAGCCGTGGAGTGCCAGGAGCGGGGATACCAGACGTGACCGTGTCAGTGATGGTGGGCGTGTTCGTCCAAGCGGTGGCAGTGGCGTGGGTCCACGCCACTATCCGGGGTGAGTGGCTGCGACGGCCGGGCGCCCTGATGCTGCTGGCCGCTGTCGTCTTCCACGGGGTCACAGAGGTGATGCAAGCGGTGTGGCCTGGCCGCAACTTCTTCCGCACCTACGTCGACCAACGGCTGATCGACGACTGGATGTTGCTCGTCTCCGCCGCCGTCGCCTGCTACGCGCTCGCGTACGGGCTGTTCGTGGTCCGGTCGCGGCGCGTCAAACCGGCCGCCCATGCCCACCATGAGGTCGGTTTGGCGCGGTTGCGCCTGCCGTGGCTGCTGCTGCTGGCGATGCCGCTGCTCGTGGCCACCAGCCAGGGAAAGGGTGCGCTGCAACCCCTCGCACCGGGGGCCACTGAGGGAGACGTCCCCGAACGCGGTGGCGTCCTCGTGGACCTGGCCGGCGAGTTCCTGGTGCCAGTGGTCGCGATCATTGGCGCGGTGTTTGTGGTCAGGTGGGGCATGCGGTGGCTTGTGCCGGTTTTGGCGGTACAGGGGGCTCTACTCGCGTTGGCGGGCACCCGCTCGATGATCGTTTTCGCTGCTGTTCTCACGCTGGTCGGCGCGGCCGTGCATGGCCTGCGACCATCCCGGCGGCAGGTGGCATTGGTCTTGGTGGTCGTCGCCGCCTTCACGGCGTTGATCTCGTCCACCCGCGCGGTCGCCGGCCGAGAAGTGTTCAACGCAGGACAGGGCGGCGGTGAGCGGGCGGAGGCCCTCATCGACGGCGCGGCGAGAATCCACACCGAGGAAAGCCGCGAAGCGATCCTCAACGATGTTGTCTACCGGTTCGACGGCAACACCTTCGGTGCCTTGGTCTTCGACGGACTGCGCGGCGCCGGGCAACCCGTCGGGCTGGAAACCGTCGGGAACAACCTCGCGATGCTCGTCCCGAGTTTCCTGGCCCCCGGAAAGCTGGGGAACCGCAGCCTGGAGCAGCGCAGCGAAGAGTCGTACATCGACTCAGCGCACGGGCTGAGTCAGCACGTCGACTGGCTGCCGACGATCCTCGGAACAGTGGTCGCCTACTACGGGCCAGTGGGGCTGCTGCTGATCGCCCTGCTCCTTGGCGCGGCAATGGGGGCCGCCGAACTGTTCGCGCTCCGGTCGATGAGCACCGTCCGGGTGGTGTTCGCCGTCGGGCTCGGGCAGTGTGCCCTGCTGTACGGGTCGGGCCCGCAGTCCGTCATCACCACGCTGCGGATGGTTGTCGTGCTTACGTTGCTGATGTCGGCGGTGGCGTGGCTACGGAACCGTCGGACGGCACGGGCGGCGCCTTTCGACCCGAGGCGAGCTGGCGTGCGGCGGGCATCGGAGCCGAGGCACAGGGTGGCCGGACCGGCCGGCACCGTGAACGTGCCCGCAAGGCTGCACGCCCTCGACGTCCTGCCTGGTCGGAGGGGGGTTGTGGGCGCGGCAGGTTTCGAACCTGCGACCCCCCGCTTGTAAGGCGGGTGCTCTCCCACTGAGCTACGCGCCCGGATCGCCCGTGTGGCGGGCCGGTGGCTGGCAAGTTTACCTGCCCGCCACCGACCCGGGCGCACGGCGTACCCCGGTCAGTTTGTCGCTTCGGCGATGGCCTTGCGCCAGCCGTGCTGGTCGCGGGCCTCGCCCGGGCCGTTCATCTCGGCGAAGCGGACCACCCCGGTCTTGTCGATGACGAAGGTGCCCCGGTTGGCGAAGCCGGCCACGTCGTTGAAGACCCCGTACGCCTGGGCGACGGCACCGTGCGGCCAGAAGTCGGCGAGCATCGGGAACTGGTAGCCCTCGCGGTCGGCCCAGATCTTGTGGCTGTAGGCCGAGTCGACGCTGACGGTCAGCACCTGGACGTCGTCGTTCACGTACTCGCCGAGGTTGTCGCGCACCTCGCCCAACTCGCCCTGGCAGGTGCCGGTGAAGGCGAGCGGGTAGAAGACCAGCAGCACGGCGCGCCTGCCCCGGAAGTCCGAGAGGCGGACCTCCTGGTTGTTCTGGTCCTTGAGCACGAAGTCGGGTGCTTCGGCACCAACCTCGATGGGCATGCGAACTCTCCTCGCGTCGAGTCGGGTGACGGCGTCAGCCTGCTACCCGGCGGTGGGCGGACCGTCGGGCGAGCGGAGCGGCGCTGGCTACTTCTTGGCCTTGGCCCCTCGACGCAGCACCAGACGGGCGCCGCTCCAGTCCCGGCCGGCGTTGACGGTCGAGGTCTGCTGGAGGCCGGCGGTGGGCGCGGACTCCGCGACCTCGCTCGGCTCGACGTGCCCCTCACGCCCCGCCTTCGGGGTGAGCAGCCACACGACGCCGTTGTCGGCCAGCGGGCCGAGGGCATCGACGAGCAGCTCGAAAAGGTCACCGTCGCCGTCCCGGTACCAGACCAGCACCGCGTCGACCACCTCGTCGGTGTCCTCGTCGACCAGATCTCCACAGCGGTCGGTCAGGGCGTCTCGGAGATCCTGGTCGACGTCGTCGTCGTACCCCATCTCCATGACGACCATCCCCGGTTCGATTCCGAACCGGTCCGCCAGGCTGCGTACCCCGTCGGCGGCCTGACCAGCGGTCGCGCTCACTGTCGCGTGCCTCCTCATCTCGTCCCTGCTCGCGACGTCGCTGCGACGCCGTCAGGCAAAGTCCACACAGTTGTGCCTCCGCGCGCAAGTGGCGCACCGGGTGGAACGGAATTTACCGTGCCAGCAGCGTACGGGCACCGTCGGTAATGGCTTCCT
This sequence comes from Micromonospora sp. NBC_00330, assembly GCF_036136635.1. NCBI lineage: Bacteria > Bacillati > Actinomycetota > Actinomycetes > Micromonosporales > Micromonosporaceae > Micromonospora > Micromonospora sp. NBC_00330. The sequence goes on along the minus strand of NZ_CP108012.1, from coordinate 269,730 downwards.
CGGAGACCAGTACGTGACGTGCTGCCGGACCTAATGGTACAAACGAGTCAACTCCTGCCACTCGACGTGCGGCACCGACATATCCGGCGTCGACCAACGCGGCGATCACACCCTCGCCGACCCCGCCGGAGCGGCGTGTCTCGTCCACCACCAGCACCCGGCCGGTCGCCGAGGACTCCCGGATGATGTCGGCCACCGGCAGCGGAGCCAGCCAGCGCAGGTCGACCACGCGGGTGCCCACCCCCTCCTCCGCGAGGACGGCCGCGGCCCGCAGCGACATCCGTACCCCGTTACCGAAGGTGATGATGGTGAGGTCGTCCGCCGAGCCGACCCGGTAGACCCGGGCCCGCCCGATCGGCACGTGCCCGGCCACCCACCCGCCCGGCTCCGGATAGCCGGCCAACCACTCCCCGTCACCATCGGTGTACAGGTCGCGGGTGTGGTAGAGCGCGATGGGTTCCAGGAACACGCAGACACTGCCGTCCACCGCCGCGCTCGCCAGACAGGTCCGCAGCATGGGCGCGGCATCGTCCGGCCGCGCCGGCACCGCGACCACCAGACCGGGCACATCCCGGAGTACGGCCACCGAGTTGTCGTTGTGGAAGTGCCCGCCGAACCCCTCCTGGTACGCCAGGCCCGCCACCCGTACCACCATCGGGTTGCGGAACGCCCCCTGCGAGAAGAACCGCATGGTCGCCGCCTCACCGCGCAGCTGGTCCTCGGCGTTGTGCAGGTACGCCAGGTACTGGATCTCCGGCACCGGCAGCATCCCGGCCAGCCCGGCACCGAGGCCCAGCCCGAGCACCGACGTCTCGTCGAGCAGGGTGTCGAAGACCCGGGCCGCCCCGAACCGGTCGCGCAGCCCCTTCGTCACCCCGTACACGCCGCCCTTGGCCGCCACGTCCTCGCCGAAGAGCGCCATCTGCGGGTGGTCGAGCATCCCGTCGGCGAGCGCGGCGTTGATGCTCTGCGCCAGGGTCATCGGCCCGGCCAGCTCCGGCGGCTTCCCGCCGAACGCCTCCGCCCGGGCGCCCGCGCCCGGTCCGCTGGCCCGCGCCGCGGCGTCGGCCACCGCCCGCGCCACCCGCACCGGACGTCGGGGGGCCAGCGCCGACACCACGTCGGCCGCGGAGGCCAGCTTCGGCTCGCCCAGCACCTCCTCGGCCAGCCGGCGTACCTGCCAGCCGGTCTCGTCGTACCGGGCCAGCAGCTCCTCGCCGGTCGCCACGCCGGCGTCCACCAGCAGCCGCGCGGTGGCGGCAACCGGGTCCCGGTCCAGGTCCTCGGCCAGCTCGGCCGGGCTCCGGTACGCCGACTCCGCGTCCGCCCCGGCGTGCCCCATCAGCCGTACGGTGCGCAGGTGCAGCACGGCCGGCCGCCGGTTGCGGCGTACCCAGGCCGCGGCCTCCGCCGCCACCTCGTACGTCCGCACCGGGTCGGCGCCGTCCGCGCTGAAGTAGCGGATGCCCGGCTTGGCCCGCAGGGTCGCCTCGACCCAGCCCTCCGGCGAGCGGACGCTGATGCCCAGCCCGTTGTCCTCGCAGACGAAGAGCACCGGAATCCGCAGCCCGGCGTGGTCGTACCACCCGGCGGTGTTGAAGGCGGCGGTGGCGCTGGCGTGGTTGACCGAGGCGTCGCCGAAGGAGCAGACCACTATGGCGTCCGGTGGCCAGGGGGCGTGCGTGGCGCCCGCGCCGCTGCCGACCCGCACCCCGGCCCCGGTACGCCGTCCGGCGCTGTCCAGCCGGCGCAGCCGCTCCACCGCCAGTCCCATTCCGACCGCGCGGGGCAGGTGCGAGGCGATGGTCGAGGTGGTCGGCACGATGGCCAGGTCGGCACGGCCGAACACCTTGTGCCGGCCCCCGGCGATCGGTTCGAGGCTGGACGCGACCATCCCGCGCAGCACGTCCCGGGCCGCGTCGGCGTACGCCGCGAACCCGTTGGCGGCCCCGGTCGCCGATGTCGCTTCAATGCCGGCCGGCTCCGATTCGGACACCTGCGGATCGGCTGCCGACTCGGGTTCACTGGTCGACGCGTCGTCGACTGTCGACTCACCGTCGGCGGACCGCACGGCGCCAACGGCCCGCTCTCGGTCGGCGTCCTGGTCGGGGTCGACGGTTCGCGCCGGGACGGCGGACGGCTCGGCGTCGGTGGCCAGCGTCGGGTCGGCGGCGAACTGAGCGGCACGCAGGCAGTAGAAGGCACCCGAGCGGTAGTGCAGCAGCGCCGGATCGGTGGGACGCAGCGCGGCGGCGACAGCGGCGTTGCCCTCGTGCCCGGCCGAGCCGATGGTATAGAAACCCTCCCCGAAGCTGCGCAGCCAGCGGCCGGCCAGGTCGAGTTGCCGGCTGGTCACCTGCGCGTCGAACAGGTCCAGCATCTGCGCGCCGGTCAGCGGGGCATCGTCGGTGACCGGGTCGGCGGGGTCACGCCGCCGCTCGGCGGCAGGCAGCGCCGCCAGCGTCTCCCGGAACCGGTCGTCGAGATCTTGCGGGGTGGTCACGTCGGACAGCATTACCGACGGAAGCCCTGCTCGCCCAGTGGGACACGGCCGGCGGGGGTGCGCTCACTCCGGCCCGAGGGACTCCGGACAACCGCCGTCGGACACCTTCCAGACCAGGTCACGAAGGGTGCTCAGCTCCTCGTCGCTCAGCCCGGACAGGAGTCGGGAGTCGGACATCACCTCGATCACCCGGGCCCGCACGACGCGACCGTCCTCGGTCACCACCAGCGTCTTCTGCCGCCGGTCCGTCGGGTCGGTGCGGCGCTCGACCAGCCCGGCCTGCTCCAGCTTGTCGACAAGCACCGTCACGTTCGACCTGTCGCAACCCAACTGACCGGCGAGGTCCCGGGCCGGCAGCGGGTGGTCCGGGTCCAACTCCCGCAGCGCCCGGGCCGCCGCCGGGGTGAGCCCCAACTCGGCGAACGCGGAATCCTGCCGGTGTCGCAACGCGGCGGTGACGTGCGCCATCCGCCGCACCACGTCGACCGCGAGGCCGGCGCGGTCCACCGGCTCACCTGTTGCGGGACCGACCTGCTGCGCCACCGCCACATCGTACGCACGCCATCTGGCCGCCCAGGTCAGCGATCACACTCCTCGCCGAGGACCGGAGCCCGGCAGGGACGGATCGACCGCGATCATCGGTGTTCGACTGCCGGCGACGGACCGGGGCCCTCGCCGTCACCTCCCGGCCACCAACGCTCGCGAGGCTCCCCTGGTCACGAGAGATCGGATTCTGGGGAGGATTTCGTGTCACTGTCCCGACGTACCATCCTGCTGTCCGGCGCCGCACTCGGCGCCGCGGGCGCGGTTACCGGGCTGCCGGTGGCGGCCGGCGCGGCGGCGGCCCACCGGCCGCTGACCTACCCGTTCACCCTCGGTGTCGCCTCCGGCGACCCCGACCACGACGGGTTCGTGCTGTGGACCCGCCTGGCCCCGCAACCTCTGGCCGAGGACGGCCTCGGCGGCATGCCGGACCGCGACGTGCCGGTGCACTGGGAGTTGGCCGCCGACGAGCGGTTCCGGCACGTGGTGCGCCGTGGGGTCGCGGTCGCCCGCACCCGCTCGGCGCACAGCGTGCACGTGGAACTGGCCGGCCTGCTGCCCGGGCGCGAATACTTCTACCGGTTCCGCGCCGAGCGACACCTCTCGCCGATCGGGCGCACTCGCACCGCTCCCTCGCCGTCGAGCATGCCGGCCGCCCTGGCGATGGGCTTCGCGTCCTGCTCCCAGTACGAGCACGGCTACTTCACCGCCTACCGCCGCCTCGCCGAGACCGAGCCGGAGCTGATCCTGCACCTGGGCGACTACCAGTACGAATACGCCCCGGACACGTACAACGTCCCGGGTGGCAACCCGCGTGACCATGAGGGACCGGAGACGCGGACGCTGGCCAACTACCGGCAGCGGCACGCCCAGTACAAGACCGACACCGACCTGCAGGCGGCGCACGCGGTGGCGCCCTGGGTGGTGGTGTTCGACGACCACGAGGTGGAGAACAACTGGGCCGACGAGGTGCCCGAGGCGCCGGACCCCGAGTTTCCCGCGCGTCGGGCGGCGGCGTTCCAGGCGTACTACGAGAACATGCCGCTACGACGCGCCTCGATCCCCCGGGGCATCGACATGCAGCTCTACCGGAGGGTGCGCTGGGGGCGGCTGGCCACGTTCCACATGCTCGACACCCGGCAGTACCGCGACGACCAGGCCTGCGGCGACGGCTACCGGGACTGCGCGGCGGCATCGGACCCGGGCCGTTCCATCACCGGCGCGGAGCAGGAGGCGTGGCTGCTGGACGGCTTCCGCCGTTCGGACGCCCGGTGGGACATCCTGGGCCAGCAGGTCTTCTTCGCCCAGCGGGACAACAACGCCGGGCCGCTCACCGTCACCAGCATGGACGCCTGGGACGGCTACGTCGCCTCCCGGGACCGGATCACCCGGGGCTGGCTCGGCGCCGGGGTACGCAACCCGGTGGTGCTGACCGGCGACGTGCACGCGCACTGGGCCAGCGACCTCAAGCTGGATTACGCCGACCCGACCTCACGCACCGTCGGCACCGAGCTGGTCTGCTCGTCGATCACCTCGACCGGCGACGGCGCGGACTCGGTCTCCGGCTCGCACCCGTGGTTCGCGTTCAACCCGCACCTGCGCTTCCAGAACAACCTGCGGGGGTACGTCCGCACGACGATCACCCCGGGGCAGCTCACTGCCGACTTCGACGTACTGCCGTACGTCACTCGGCCGGACGCGCCCGCGTACACGCGGGCCTCGTTCGTGATCGAGGACCGCGTGCCCGGCCTGCACCAGACGGCGGACAACCCGCTTCCGTCAGCGGCCCGCACTGCCACGCCATCCGCGGATCCCGGCCAGCAGACCGTCCAGCAGGAGACCGCCCGCCCGTAACCCGCCCTACGCCTCAAGATCCGCGCAACATCAGGGAACGTGTTGCCTCGCCACGCGCTGAGGCAGCAGTTTCGGGGAAGTTGTGCGGATCTTGAGGCGGGACGGCGGCGGCGCCCGACAGGGAACGTGATCAGCCGGGGAGGAAGGAGAAGCGGACCTGGCGGGTCGGGTTGTCGCCGTTGGTGTCGACGAGGCAGATCGACTGCCAGGTGCCGAGCGCCAGTCGACCGCCGAGCACCGGCAGCGTGGCGTACGGCGGGATGAACGCCGGCAGCACGTGGTCGCGGCCGTGGCCGGGCGAGCCGTGTCGGTGCCGCCAGCGATCCTCGGTGGGGAGCAGGTCGTCCACGGCGCTGAGCAGGTCGTCGTCGGACCCCGACCCGGTCTCGATGATCGCCAGGCCGGCGGTGGCGTGCGGCACGAAGACGTGCAGCAGGCCGTCGCCCTCGCCCGAGACGAACTGCTGGGCCTCGGCGGTGATGTCCCGGACGGTCGGCCGGGACCCGGTCTGGACGGTGATCACGTCGCTGCGCATACGTCGCATTCTGCCGCAGGGTGCGGTCAGGAACTGCCGCCACCGCCGCCAGAGTCGCCGCCACCGGACCAGCCGCCACCGGAGTCACCGCCGGACCAGCCGCCACCCGAGTCACCGCTGGACCAGCCCCAGCCGGACCAGCCTCCCCCGGAGTCGCCGCTGCCGCTGGCCGGCTCCGGATCGTCGGAGCTGTCGTGGTCGCCGTCCCGCTGGCGGCCGACGTGCCCGCTCCCGGCGTCCCCGGCGGGCATCGGGTAGAAGCCGTACCCGCCGCCGTCCGAGTCCGGGCGACGGCGACGACGGCCGTCCTGGCCGCTCGGACGGGCCGCGCGGATCGCGTCGCGCAGCAGGCCCGCGCCGAGCACGGCCACCAGGGCGCCGAGGGCCACCAGTCCGACCATCGGCAGGTTGCCGGCGGCGAGGGTGACAGCGCCGATGACCAGGCCGACCACCCCCACAACGATCATGCTCGCGGCGACCGCGACACGGCGTCCGTTCATGGCGGCAACGGTAGGAGTGACGGTCAAACCGCTCAGGTTCCACACTGTCGTCGCGCTAAGTTACCGGCGAGTACCTGTGTTCAGCATCGCGTCGGGGGGACCTAGACGTGACGACGGGTGCCACCAGGGGGCAGGATGGCGCTAGAGACCTATCCCACACACAACCGAGGGAACGCCTGTGGCTACGGAACGCAAGCGCCCGGTGATCAGCGACGGCCTACCGAGCCAGCTTCCGGACATCGACCCTGAAGAGACAAGCGAATGGGTCGAGTCGCTTGACGGTGTCATCGACGAACGCGGGGCCAAACGCGCCCGCTACGTCATGCTGCGCCTGCTGGAGCGGGCCCGTGAGCGCCAGGTCGGGGTTCCGCCCCTGACCACCACCGACTACATCAACACCATCCCGTCGGAGCGCGAGCCCTGGTTCCCGGGTGACGAGCACGTCGAGCGGCGAATCCGGGCGTACGTCCGGTGGAACGCCGCCATGCTGGTGCACCGGGCGCAGCGCCCGGAGATCGGCGTCGGCGGGCACATCTCCACCTTCGCCAGCTCGGCGTCGCTCTACGAGGTGGGCTTCAACCACTTCTTCCGGGGCAAGAACCACCCGGGCGGTGGCGACCAGATCTTCTACCAGGGTCATGCCTCCCCCGGCATGTACGCGCGGGCGTACCTGGAGGGGCGGCTCAGCGAGCACCAGCTCGACGGGTTCCGCCAGGAGCTGTCGCACCCCGGTGGTGGGCTGCCCTCGTACCCGCACCCTCGGCTGATGCCGGACTTCTGGGAGTTCCCCACCGTCTCGATGGGCCTCGGCGGTCTGAACGCGATCTACCAGGCCCGGTTCAACCGGTACCTGCAGCACCGCGGCATCAAGGACACCTCCCAGCAGCACGTCTGGGCGTTCCTCGGCGACGGCGAGATGGACGAGCCGGAGACGCTCGGCGCCATCGGCGTCGCCGCCCGCGAGGAGCTGGACAACCTCACCTTCGTGATCAACTGCAACCTGCAGCGGCTGGACGGCCCGGTCCGGGGCAACGGCAAGGTCATGCAGGAGCTGGAGGCGTTCTTCCGGGGTGCCGGCTGGAACGTGATCAAGGTCGTCTGGGGTCGTGAGTGGGACCCGCTGCTCGCCGCGGACACCGACGGCGCGTTGGTCAACCTGATGAACACCACGACCGACGGTGACTACCAGACCTACAAGGCGGAGTCCGGCGCGTACGTGCGGGAGCACTTCTTCGGCCGTGACGCACGGACCCGCAAGATGGTCGAGCCGCTCAGCGACGACGAGATCTGGAACCTCAAGCGGGGTGGGCACGACTACCGCAAGCTCTACGCGGCCTACAAGGCGGCCACCGAGCACACCGGTCAGCCCACTGTCATCCTGGCGAAGACGATCAAGGGCTGGACCCTCGGCTCGCACTTCGAGGGCCGCAACGCGACCCACCAGATGAAGAAGCTGACGCTGGAGGACTTGAAGACCTTCCGCGACCGGCTCTACCTGGACATCCCGGACTCGGCGCTGGAGGACAACCCCTACCTGCCGCCGTACTTCCACCCGGGCGAGAAGTCCGAGGAGCTGGCGTACCTCAAGGAGCGGCGCGAGCAGCTCGGCGGGTACCTGCCGTCCCGGCGGACCAGCACGAAGCGGCTGGCCATCCCCGGCCCAGAGCGGTTCGCCGACATCAAGCGCGGCTCGGGCAAGCAGAAGGTGGCCACCACGCAGGCCTTCGTCCGTCTGCTCAAGGACGTGATGAAGGACAAGGAGTTCGGCAAGCGTTGGGTGCCGATCATCCCGGACGAGGCCCGCACCTTCGGTCTCGACTCGATCTTCCCGACCGCGAAGATCTACTCGCCGCACGGCCAGCGCTACACCTCGGTCGACCGGGAGCTGTTCCTGTCGTACAAGGAGTCGACCTCCGGGCAGATCCTGCACGAGGGGATCAACGAGGCCGGTTCGGTGGCCTCGTTCACCGCTGCCGGCTCGGCGTACGCCACGCACGACGAGCCGATGATCCCGATGTACATCTTCTACTCGATGTTCGGGTTCCAGCGGACCGCCGACGGGCTGTGGGCCGCGGCCGACCAGATGGCCCGGGGCTTCCTGCTCGGCGCCACAGCGGGTCGGACCACGCTCAACGGTGAGGGCCTTCAGCACGAGGACGGGCACTCGCTGCTGATCGCCGCCACCAACCCGGCCGTCGTCGCGTACGACCCGGCGTTCGCGTACGAGATCGCGCACATCCTGGAGCAGGGTCTGCACCGGATGTACGGGGACGCGCAGGAGAACGTCTTCTACTACCTGACGGTCTACAACGAGCCGACGCTTCAGCCCGCCGAGCCGGCCGACGTGGACGTGGAGGGCCTGCTCAAGGGCATCTACCGCTACTCGCCGGCACCGCAGGTCGACGGCCCGAAGGCCAACCTGCTCGCCTCGGGCACGGGGATGCAGTGGGCGCTCAAGGCCCAGCAGCTCCTCGCCCAGGACTGGGGGGTGGGCGCCAACGTCTGGTCGGTGACCTCCTGGACCGAGCTGCGCCGCGACGCGGTGGAGACCGAGGAGTACAACCTGCTCAACCCGGGCGCCGAGGCGAAGGTTCCGTACATCCAGCAGAAGCTGGCCGAGGCGGACGGGCCGAAGATCGCGGTCAGCGACTTCATGCGCGCGGTACCGGATCTGATCGCCCGCTGGGTACCCGGCGACTACACGTCGCTCGGCACCGACGGTTTCGGCATGTCGGACACCCGGCACGCGCTGCGCCGGCACTTCCACGTCGACGCGGAGTCGATCGTGGTGGCCACGCTGCGGCAGCTCGCCCGCAGCGGCGCGGTGGCGACCACGGTGCCGGCCGAGGCCGCCAAGAAGTACGCGATCGACGACGTCAACGCCGCCCCGGTCGGCGAGACCGGTGGCGACAGCTGATCCAGCACCACTGAGGAGGGCCCGGCGCATCAGCGCCGGGCCCTTTTCGGTGTACGGAGCGGCGGTGGTCCGGGGCCCTGGCGGGGATCCGGACCACCGCCGTCGCGGGTGACGCCGGGAGGATGGGCGCTCGTCAGCCGACGGCGGCCAGGTCGGTGAGCCGGGCCAGCGAGTCCTCCAGGTCGGCGCCGACCCGACGCAGTCCGAGGCGCAGCATGGCCGCCTTGACCGGGCCGGCCGGCCAGCGGACCACGATGAGGCGCACGATGGTCCCGCCCTCCTCCTCGTCTCCGGTGAGCTGGACGTAGATCTCGGTGCGCGCTTCCGCCCGAGATCCAGCACCCCTGGCCCGTTCCCGCCAGCCGATCAGCGTCGGCTCCTGGTAGGCGATCACCTCGGCCTCATGCGCCGAGCCGCGCCCAGCCTGGACGAGTTGTCGCCGCCCGAAGCCCTCTCCCGAGAGCACTTCGGCCGCTCGGACCCCGGCCAGCCAGGCCGGCAACTGCTCGGCCCGCTGCACGACATCCCAGACCACTTCAATTGGCGCCGCCACGTGCGCACTGCGTTCCACGAGGATCATTTCCGTCTTTCCTCCGGTGAGGACATCCCACGATATCGGCACTCTATGCGCTAAATCGGACTTACCTGGACGGGTTCGGAAAAAGACACGCCGATCAACCATTGCGGAATGCGCCAGGCCGGCCTATGGCGCATTCATCGAGAGCGCCCTAAAGTCCCGAGCACGTTTCACGTTGACCGGGAGGGCGCATGTCGACCGCACCGATGCCCCAGTTCCCCACCGGCTTCCGCTGGGGCGTCTCCACATCGGCCCACCAGATCGAGGGCGCCACCACTGCCGACGGCCGAGCTCCGTCCATCTGGGACACCTTCGCGCGCTCTCCCGGGCGGATCAGCGACGGCAGCAGCGGTGAGGTGGCCTGCGACCACTATCACCGGCACACCGAGGACGTGGCGCTGCTGGCCGGCCTGGGTGTCTCCGCGTACCGGTTCTCCATCGCCTGGCCCCGGGTCCAGCCCACCGGCGCCGGCCCGGCCAACCCGGCCGGCCTGGACTTCTACGACCGCCTGGTGGACGAGTTGCTGGCCGCCGGCGTCGACCCGGTGGCCACCCTCTACCACTGGGACCTGCCGCAACCCCTCGAAGACGCCGGCGGCTGGATGCACCGCGACACCGCCGCCCGCTTCGCCGAGTACGCCGAGAAGACCGCCGCCCGTCTCGGCGACCGGGTCCGGCTCTGGATCACCCTCAACGAGCCGTTCATCCACATGAGCCTCGGCTACGGCATGGGTGTGCACGCCCCCGGCCGAATCCTGCTGTTCGACGCCTTCCCGGTCGCCCACCACCAACTGCTCGGGCACGGGCTCGCCGTCGCCGCGCTGCGGACCCACACCGCCAGCCCGGTGGCGATCGCCAACAACTACTCGCCGGTGCGGGTGCTCGGCGACAGCGACGCCGACCGGGCCGCCGGGGCGGCGTACGAGGCACTGCACAACCGGCTCTTCACCGACCCGCTGCTCGGCCGCGGCTACCCGGAGCTGCCCGGCTTCGACCCGGGCGTCATCCACCCCGGCGACCTCGACACGATCGCCGCGCCGATCGACGTGCTCGGGGTGAACTACTACAACCCCACCGGCGTACGGGTGGCCGAGGAGGGTTCGCCCCTGCCGTTCGACCTCGTGCCGCTGGACGGCTACCCGCGTACCGCCTTCGACTGGCCGGTGGACCCGGACGGGCTACGCGAGCTGCTCGGCTGGCTGCGCGACACCTACGGCGACGCGCTGCCGCCCATCGAGATCACCGAGGGCGGCTGCGCGTACGACGACACACCCGACGCCGACGGGCAGGTGGCCGACCCGGAGCGGATCGCGTACCTCGACGGGCATCTACGGGCGGTACGGGCCGCCATCGACGACGGGGTGGACGTCCGCGGGTACTTCGTCTGGTCGCTGCTCGACAACTGGGAGTGGGCCGAGGGGTTCACCAAGCGCTTCGGTCTGGTGCACGTCGACTACGCCAGCCAGAGGCGTACGCCGAAGTCGTCGTACACCTGGTTGCGCGACGTGATCGCGGCCAGCCGGCCGGGGTCGGCGCGGTGACCACCCTCGACCCGACGCCGGCGTCGCTGCCGGCGGCGCTCGCCGAGCCGACGGTGCCGGTGCGGCGCGGCTGGATCGGCCTGATCTTCGCGGCCAACCTCGGCGTGTGGATGGCATTCTTCACGCCCATCCAGGTGCTGCTGCCGCAACAGATCGAGCAGATCGCGCCCGGCGACAAGGAGAACATGCTGGCAGTGGTCACCGGCCTCGGGGCCTTGGCCGCGGTGCTGGCCAACCCCCTGGCGGGCGCGTTCTCCGACCGGACCTGCCTGCGGATCGCCGGCCGCGAGTTCGGTCGTCGCCACGTCTGGACGGCGGGCGGGGCCGTGCTGGGCGCGGCGGCCCTGGTGCTGCTGGCCCAGCAGCGGACCATCCTCGGGGTCGCCCTGGGCTGGGTCGCCGCGCAGGTCTGCTTCAACGCGATGCTGGCCAGCCTGAGCGCGGCCATCCCGGACCGGGTTCCGGTGCGCCAGCGCGGCGGGGTCTCGGGGTGGGTGGGCATCCCGCAGGCGCTCGGGCTGGTGCTCGGCGCGGTGCTGGTCACCGCCGTGGTCACCGGCAACGCCGCGGGCTACCTGGCCATCGCCGTGGCCATCCTGCTGCTGTCGCTGCCGTTCGCGCTGCTCACCCCCGACGAACCGCTGCCGCGTACCCATCGGCCGGCGATCCGGACGCGGGCGCTGCTGGCCTCGATGTGGATCAGCCCCCGCCGGCACCCGGATTTCGCCTGGGCCTGGATCACCCGGTTCCTGGTCCAGTTGGGCAACGCCCTGGGCACCCTCTACCTGCTGTACTTCCTCAGCGACGGGGTGCGCCACCCCGACCCCGAGGGTGGCCTGCTGGTGCTGATCCTGCTCTACACGCTCGGGATGATGCTGACCGCAGTGGTCGCCGGCCGGATGTCCGACCGTTCCGGCCGCCGCAAGATCTACGTGATCGTCTCCGGGCTGATCATGGCGGTGGCGGCGCTGCTGCTCGCTGTCGCTCCGGTCTGGCCGATGGCGATCGTCGCGGCGCTGCTGCTCGGCGCCGGCTACGGCGTCTACCTCTCGGTGGACGCCGCGTTGATCACCCAGGTGTTGCCCCGGGCCACCGACCGGGCCAAGGACCTGGGCGTCATCAACATCGCCAACTCGGCGCCGCAGGTGCTCGGCCCGGCGCTCTCCGCCCCGCTCGTGGTGTATCTGGGCGGCTATCCCACGCTCTACGCGGTCACCGCAGTGGTCACCCTGCTCGGCAGCGCGCTGGTCGTCAAGATCCGCTCGGTTCCCTGAGTCGAGGCCCCTGGCCGGAATGCGCTCGACCCCCGCCGTAGGCTGGGGGACGTGACAGTACGTGTGCGCTTCGCCCCTTCCCCGACCGGTATGTTCCACGTCGGCGGCGCCCGCTCGGCGCTGCAGAACTGGATCTACGCCAAGCAGCAGGGCGGCGTGTTCGTGCTGCGCATCGAGGACACCGACGCGGCGCGCAACAAGCCCGAGTGGACCGAGGGCATCCTCTCCGCGCTGGACTGGATCGGGATCTCCCGGGGCAGCTACGAGGGCCCGTACTTCCAGTCGGCGAACGCAGGCGAGCACCGGGCCGCCGCCGCGCGCCTGAACGAGTCGGGCCGCGCCTACTACTGCGACTGCACCCGCGAGGACGTGCAGGCCCGCACCGGCTCGCAGTACCAGGGCTACGACGGCTACCACCGCGACCGTGGCCTCGGCCCCGGCCCCGGGCACGCCCTGCGCTTCCGTACGCCCGACGAGGGCACGACAGTGGTGGTCGACCTGATCCGTGGTGAGCCCACCTTCGAGAACAAGCTCATCGAGGACTTCGTCATCGCCCGGGGCGACGGTTCGCCGGTCTTCCTGCTGGCCAACGTCGTCGACGACATGACCATGGGGATCACCCACGTGATCCGGGCCGAGGAACACCTGCCCAACACCCCCAAGCAGCAGTTGCTCTGGGAAGCCCTCGGGGCCAAGCCGCCGATCTGGGCACACGTGCCGGTGGTGGTCAACGAGAAGCGGCAGAAGCTCTCCAAGCGCCGGGACAAGGTCGCCCTGGAGGCGTACCGCGACGAGGGTTACCTCGCCGGCGCGATGCGCAACTACCTCATGCTGCTCGGCTGGGCCCCCTCCGGCGACCGGGAGATCGTTCCCTGGTCGGTCATCGAGGACGAGTTCCGGCTGGACGAGGTCAACCTCTCCTCGGCGTTCTTCGACGAGAAGAAGCTGCGCGCGTTCAACGGCGAATACATTCGTGCGCTGCCGGTGGCCGAGTTCATCGACGCCTGCCAGCCGTGGCTGACCGGCACGGGGACCATCGCGCCGCCGCCGTGGCAGCCGGAGGAGTTCGACGCCGACGCGTTCGCCGCCGTGGCGCCGCTGGCCCAGACGCGGATCGCGGTGCTCAGCGAGATCGTGCCGAACGTCGACTTCCTCTTCCTGGCCTCACCGCTGATCGACGAGGCCGCCTGGACCAAGACGATGAAGGACGGTTCCGCCGCACTGCTGGACGACGCCGTCGCGGCGTTCGAGGCGCTGGAGTCCTGGGACGCCGAGTCGTTGAAGTCGACGCTGGAGGCGGTCGGTGCCGAGCGCGGCCTCAAGCTCGGCAAGACGCAGGCGCCGGTGCGGGTCGCGGTCACCGGCCGCACCGTGGGTCTGCCGCTGTTCGAGTCGCTGGAGGTGCTCGGTCGCGAGCGCACCCTGACCCGGATGCGCGCCGCCCGCCTGCGTCTGGTCTGACCCACCACCACCAGTACCGCGCCGATCTTGCACTCTCTGTTGTCGACATGAGTGGGATGCCCCTTGTGTCGGGACAGTAAGTGCACGATCGGCAGAGCAGGGCCAGCCCGGTGGTCAGTGGGCTTTGCGTCGGCGGCGGAACACGAGGCCGGCACCGAGTGCGGCGAGCAGCAGCAGGCCGGCGAGCGCCCAGATCCACCAGCGACCGCCGGAGTCTGACCGCTCCGACGCCGCCGGCACGGTGGAGGCCGTCGGGCTGCCCGGCGTCGCCGACGTAGGCCCGGCGGAGGGTGCGCCGACGGCCGAGGGCGAACCGGCCGGGTTGGTGCTGGCGGCGGCCGACGGCGAGGCGGACGGATCGGCCGCGGTGCCGGTGGTGAGAGTGAACCGCACCTCGCCCTTCACCGGGTGCCCGTCGGACGACGCGAGTTGGTAGCCGACGATGTAGAGCCCGGCGGCGGCCGGCGTGAACGGCACCCGCACCCGAGTGCCGTCGAAGGCGGGAGTCCCGCCAGCGACCACATTGTCCGGTCCGGTTATTGTGATCTTCGTCGTAGTCGGCGACGGCTTGGCGAGGAACCGCAGCTCCACCCGGGCGGGTGCCGACGCCACGCGGGCGCCGTCGCGCGGGTTGCTGCCGGTCAGCTCGTTGTGGGCGGCGGCCGGAGTCGCCGGCACCAGAAACGACACACCGAACGCCACGCCGAGCACCACTGGCATGACCCGCACCGTACGTGTAACCCTGCCCCCCATGAACCCCTCCGTAAGGGTACGATCCGCCCGCTGATCAAACGGCTCCTCATTAGTCGAGCAGAGATCGCAGATAGTTCCAAATACTGTTCCGAAAGCTGCAACTCATCGACGTTCTGCGGAGTCTGTAGGAGTGGACGCGACCATCCGGTCGATGCCGCACCGGCAGATCGGTCCAGACGTCACGACGAAGCCATCCATCGAACGGGGCGAGGAGGCGGGATGGTCCGACACATGAGGCGGTTGGCCGCCGTGTTGGCGGGCACGCTGGCGGTGGCACTGCTGTCGCTCGGCACCGCCGGCTCGGCCTCGGCGGCGCCGAAGCCGGCACCCGCCGGAGTGGACATCACCGGCACGGGGCTGTCCGCGCCGCTGCGGTTGCACGCGGACAAGGAGCCCGCCCTCGTGGGCGCGGTCATCGACCAGGTCAACTTCCTCGCTCGCACCGGCATGCCGACCGGTCCGAAGGCAGCCAACCTCGGTCCGAAATACACTGTCGTGGTGCTCGCCGGCGAGACGCCGAAGCAGACCTACGACCTCTATCCCAAGGCGATCGGCGGCCCCCGCGTCTTCCGGCCGGCGAAGCAGCCGGACGGCCGCAAGGCCAGCGCCGGCTGGTTCCTGGGTCGGCTCAGCATGTCCGAGACCCTGCGCACCGCCGGTGTGCCGCTGGAGCGGCAGTTCGACACTGTCAGTGGCGGCGCGGGCGGCGGCGAGCGTGTCCTCCCTGAGGACACGCTGGACCCGGCGAAGGACCTCGACGAGGCGCTCGGCGACCTGCAACACCTGCTGCTGCTCAACGTCGGCGTGATGCTGACCATCACTGTCGGCCTCGCCGGGATCGCCCTGCTGATCCGCCGCCGCACGCGCTGAACCGGCTCACGCGCTGACCCGACGCACTCGCTTCTCGGCGGGTGCGTCGGCGGTGCTCAGCACCAGCGGCGCGGTGGGCGCTCCCGGCGGGTGGCCCGCGGCCGTGGTCGGACCGCGCCGTGCCGATGTGCCCCGGCCCAACCGGGAAGTTCGCTGAGGCAACCAGCGGGAACGTCCGAGTCGGGTTCGGCGAGACCGGCGGGCTCGGCGGAGCGCTGACGCGGCAGCACGGGCTCGTCATCGACGCGCCCGTGCAGTGGCTCCACCGGGTGCGATGGTGCGCCGCCGACCGGCCGGCGATGCTTGCCAGCCGCCTGCGGGTCGTGGTGCCCCGGCCGGCAGGGCTCGCCCTGGGCGCAGCCGTGCTCGGCCTCCCCGTGCGCCATCCCCGGTCTCCTCACGCTCGCCTCACCCTCGGGTGCTCTCCCCGAGGTGCCCTGTCACCGTACTGGCCGGGACCGACGGGCCGCGCGCAGCGTACCCGTGGTCCGGACCGGCCGATCCTCGAAGACGCCGCTGAGCGCGGGGGCCGGTTACGCAGTTCACAGCTTCTTCTGGTGCCGTTCACCCGGGGCGTTCCGGCCGCTGGCGTACCGGCGGTCGGTAAGGGCCCGCGTACCCCTTTCGGCGCATGGCGGTGCGGCCGAGGTCCTCCCCCGGTGGGAGTTCTGCGGGCGACGGCTGTGGTGGGATCGGGGCATGCGTGCGCCACCGTGGCTCGACTCCGGCACCCTCGGCCGCGACCTCGTGCTGGCCGGCGCGTCACTGGCCGGTGGCCTGGTGCTGCACGCCCTGGGTTGGCAACCGCAGGTCCGCCCGGACGGGAACGTGCCGTCGGCGTTGTTCCTGCCGCCGCTGGTGGCGGTCTGCGTCGCCGTCGGCCTACGGCGGGTCGCGCCACGCGCCAGCCTGGCCGTGGGGACGGGCGCGCTGGTGGTCGACACGGCGCTGGGCAGTTCGCTGGGCACGGTCCTGGTCTACACGCAGGTGCTCTACGACGCCTGCGTGTACGGCCCGCCCCGGCTGTGGCGGTGGTTGCTGCGGATCACCGTGGCGCTGAGCCTGGTCGGGGTGGTCGTCGGCGTGCTCGGGTACGGCCAGTGGCGCGGCGCGGCGCTCGGGGTGCTTGTGGTGCTCGCCGGGGTGCTGCCGGTCCTGACCGGCATCAGTGTGCGGCAGTACCGCGACCAGGCCGCCGCCGAGCGGGCGCGGGCCGAGCAGACCGCCCGACTCGTCGAGTTGGACCGTCGGCAGGCGGTCAGCGCCGAGCGGGCCCGGATGGCCCGGGAGCTGCACGACGTGGTCGCGAACCACCTCAGCGCGGTGGCCATCCACGCCACCGCCGTGCTCTCCGTGCCGGGCTTGGATCGCGGTCAGGTGGAGTCGGCGTTGCGGGTGATCAGGGAGAGCAGCGTGCAGGGCCTCGCCGAGATGCGTCAGATGATCGAGGTGCTGCGCGAGCCCGGGACCAGCGCCGACCCGGCCACGCCGGAGGTGGTCACCGCGCGGCTGGCCGAGGCGGACGGACTGGTCGACCGGGTCCGGGCGGCCGGCCTCGCGGTGCGGGTCCGGACCGATGGCACGCCGGGCGCGTTGCCGGTGGGGGTGGACCTCGCCGCGTACCGGATCGTGCAGGAGTCGCTGACGAACGCGCTCAAGCACGGTACGGGTGAGGCGGAGCTGACGATCGCGTACCGGCCGGCCGAGGTGGTGCTGACCGTGGAGAACCCGGTGCGCCAGGCCGGGGCCGGGTTGCCGGGCGCCGGGGCCGGGCTGATCGGCATGCGGGAACGGGCCACGCTGCTGGCCGGCCGGTTCACCGCCGGGCCGCACGACGGCCGCTGGCAGGTGCGGGCGGCCCTGCCCACCGGGGAGGGCGGGTGACCGCGCCGGCGCGGCCGACGGACGACGCGGGCCCCGCGACGGTACGGGTGGTGCTCGCCGACGACCAGCCGGCGGTACGGGCCGGACTGGTCCTGATCCTGAACGGCTCACCGGGCGTCGAGGTGGTCGGCGAGGCGGCCGACGGCGATGCCGCGGTACGCCTGTGCCGGGAGTTGCGCCCCGACGTGGCGGTGCTGGATGTGCGGATGCCGCACCGGGACGGGATCGCCGCCACCCGGGCGATCGTCGGCGACGGGCTCGCCGACGTGCTGGTGCTCACCACCTTCGACCTGGACGAGTACGTCTTCGGGGCGTTGCGGGCCGGCGCGGCCGGGTTCCTGCTGAAGGACACCGATGCCGACGGCCTGGTCAGCGCGGTGCGGACGGTGGCGCGGGGCGACGGCTTCATCGCGCCCACAGTCACCCGCCGGTTGATCACCGCGTTCGCGGCCACCGCGCCGGGTGCGTCGGCGGACGCCCGGGCCGCGCTGGGCACCCTCACCCCGCGTGAGCGTGACGTGTTGGCCTGCCTCGGGTTGGGCCTGTCCAACCAGCAGATCGCCGATCGACTGATGCTGGCGGAGAGCACCACCAAGACCCATGTGAGCCGGATCCTGGCGAAGCTGGACCTGCGCAGCCGGGTGCAGGCCGCGATCCTGGCCCAGGAGGTGGGCCTGCCCGCTCCCCCGCAGCCGTGAGACGGGCGCCGGCGGTGGTCGGCGGACCGGTGCCGGCGTGGTTGGCCTGCTCACGACGTGTCAGGCTAGGGCGGTGAGCACGCCGGGCGGTGGGGAGCTGTCGGCCACGCTGCGCCGGATCGAACGATCGGCGGGGGCGTTGGCCACCTCCAGCGTGGCCCGGATGGACGAGACGCTGCCCTGGTTCCGGGCGCTGCCGGCCGACCAGCGTTCCTGGGTGATGCTGGTGGCCCAGGCGGGCGCGAGCTCGCTGGTGCAGTGGCTGCGCGAGGGCGGCGGCACGGCGGACAGCACCCAGGAGGTGTCGGACGAGGTCTTCGCCGCCGCCCCGCAGGCGCTGGCCCGGTCGATCACCCTCCAGCAGACCGTGGCGTTGATCAAGGTGACGATCGACGTGGTCGAGGAGCAGGTGTCGCACCTGGCCGCCGAGGGTGAGGAGCAGCAGCTACGCGAGGCGGTGCTGCGCTTCTCCCGGGAGATCGCGTTCTCCGCCGCCCGGGTGTACGCGCGGGCCGCCGAGTCGCGCGGCGCCTGGGACGCCCGGTTGCAGGCGCTGCTGGTCGACGCGCTGTTGCGCGGTGACTCGCCGGACGTCCTGGCCAGTCGGGCCGCCGCGCTCGGCTGGGCGGACGCGCCGCCGGTGGCGGTGGCTGTCGGTCGGTCGCCCGGCGGCGAGGTCTCCGCGGTGCTGCACGTGGTCTATCGGCAGGCCCGCCGGATCGGCGTGGAGGTGATCGGCGGTGTGCACGGCGACCGGCTGGTGATCGTGCTGGGCGGCGCACCTGACCCGCTGACCGCCACCGCGAAGCTGCTGAGCGCGTTCGGGGACGGCCCGGTGGTGGTCGGTCCCGCCGTACCGAGCCTCGACGAGGCGACCGAGTCGGCGCGGGCCGCGCTGTCCGGCTTTCGGGCCGCACCGGCCTGGCCGAGCGCGCCCCGGCCGGTGCCGGCCGCGGACCTGCTGCCGGAGCGGGCCCTCGCCGGCGACGCCGAGGCCCGTCGGCGGCTGCGTCACGATGTGTACGCGACGCTGGTGCGCGCCGGTGGGGAGCTGCTGGCGACCCTGGACGCCTTCCTGGCCGCCGGTGGCACGCTGGAGAGCGCGGCCCGGGCACTGTTCGTGCACCCGAACACGGTGCGCTACCGGTTGCGGCGGATCGCCGAGGTGACCGGGTTCTCGCCACTGTCGCCGCGCGACGCGTTCGCCCTTCAGGTCGCGCTGACAGTGGGTCGGTTGGATCCGGTCGCCCCGCTGGCCTCGCCGGTCCCGACTCAGACAATGACCCCGGCTACCCGGAAATCCGCCCAAACCGAGGATGATCCTCGCCGATCTTTGTAGGAAACCTCTAAAGGTCCTAGTGTGGTTTGGTCGAAGGCGGCACCGCGTTACCCGCCTTTATCCGGGAGAGTCATAGACGTGCTCGCCGTACTTAGTCCCGGCCAGGGTTCTCAGAAACCCGGCTTCCTGACCCCCTGGCTCGACCTGACCGGCACCGAGGCGCGACTGCGCGACTGGTCGGCGTTGGCCGGGGTCGACCTGCTGCACCTGGGCACCGACGCCGACGCCGACGAGATCAAGGACACCGCCCGCACCCAGCCGTTGCTGGTCGCCGCGGCGTTGCTCGCGGCCGAGCACCTGCCGCTGGACGGCGTCGCGCTCACCGCCGGCCACAGCGTCGGCGAGTTGGGTGCCGCCGCCCTGGCCGGTGTGCTGTCGGCCGACGCCGCGATCACCCTGGCCGGCGTTCGCGGCCGGGAGATGGCCGCCGCGTGCGCGCTGGAGCCGACCGGAATGGCCGCGGTGCTCGGTGGCGACCCCGACGAGGTGATCGCCGCCATCGAGGCGAACGGGCTCTACCCGGCCAACCGCAACGGCGCCGGGCAGATCGTCGCCGCAGGCGCCCTGGACGGGCTCGACAAGCTCGCCGCCGCGCCGCCCGCCCGGACCCGGATCATCCGACTCCAGGTGGCCGGCGCGTTCCACACCCCGTACATGGCTCCGGCCGAGACCGCGCTCGCCGCGGAAGCCGCCGGGATCACCCCCGCCGACCCGGCCCGGACCCTGCTGTCGAACCTCGACGGCACCGCTGTCGACAACGGCGCGGCCATGGTGCAGCGCCTCGTCCGTCAGGTCACCGCGCCGGTGCGCTGGGACCTGTGCATGCGTACGCTGGCCGACCTCGGGGTCACCGGCGTGATCGAGCTGCCCCCGGCCGGCACCCTCGCCGGCCTGGTCAAGCGGGAACTCAAGGGCGACGGCGCCCCGGAGATCGTCACCCTCAACACCCCGGACGACCTGCCGGCCGCACGGGACCTGATCGCCCGCATCGGAGGTCGTTCATGACTGGCAGTCGCATCGTCTCGATGGGGCACTACCAGCCCTCCCGGGTGGTGACAAACGACGACATCGCCCAGCTCGTCGACACCAACGACGAGTGGATTCGCGACCGGGTCGGCATCGTCAGCCGGCGGATCGCCGACAGTGAGACCGTCGCCGACATGGCCGCCGCGGCTGCCGGCAAGGCGCTGGCCAACTCGGGCCTGACCGCCGCCGACATCGACCTGGTAGTGGTCGCCACCTGCTCCTCCATCGACCGCAGCCCCAACGTGGCCTGCCGGGTCGCCGCCAAGCTGGGCATCACCGCCCCGGGCGCGTTCGACCTCAACACCGCCTGCTCGGGCTTCGCGTACGCGCTGGGCACCGTCGACCACGCCATCCGGGCCGGGGCGTCGCGCAACGCGATCGTCATCGGCGCGGAGAAGCTGTCCGACTTCACCGACTGGAACGACCGCTCCACCTGCATCATCTTCGCGGACGGGGCCGGCGCCGCGGTGGTCTCCGCCACCGCCGACGACGAGCCGACCGGGATCGGCCCGGTCGTCTGGGGTTCGGTGCCGGACAAGAGCGACGCGGTCCGCATCGAGGGCTGGCGCCCGTACATCCAGCAGGAGGGGCAGGCCGTCTTCCGCTGGGCCACCACCGCCATCGCGCCGCTCGCGCTACAGGCCTGCGAGCGGGCCGGGGTCCACCCGTCCGAGCTGGCCGCGTTCGTGCCGCACCAGGCCAACGCCCGGATCATCGACGGCATCGCCAAGCGGCTCAACATCCCCGACGCGATCATCGCGAAGGACATCGTCGAGTCCGGCAACACCTCCGCGGCGAGCGTGCCGCTGGCCCTGTCCAAGCTGGTCGAGCGCCGGGAGGTGCCCTCGGGCGCACCGGTGCTGCTGTTCGGCTTCGGCGGTGGCCTGACCTACGCCGGTCAGGTCGTCCGCTGCCCCTGATGCCCCCTCGGGCGCGTACGCGTCCAGGAGTGGCGGTCGGCGACGCCGACCGCCGGAGAACCCCGATGAAAGGAACCAACCGCAATGACCCGTGACGAGATCACCACCGGCCTCGCCGAGATCCTCGAAGAGGTTGCCGGGGTGAACCCGGACGACGTGGCCGAGGGGAAGTCCTTCACCGACGACCTCGACGTCGACTCGCTCTCCATGGTTGAGGTAGTGGTCGCGGCCGAGGAGAAGTTCGGCGTCAAGATCCCGGACAACGAGGTGCAGAACCTCAAGACCGTCGGCGACGCTGTCAGCTACATCGCGGCGCAGTCCTGATCATGAGTCGTCCAGACGTCGTCGTCACCGGGCTCGGCGCGACGACCCCGCTTGGCGGGGACGTCGCGTCGACCTGGGACGCAATGCTCGCCGGCCGCTCCGGGGTGAGTGCCCTCACCCAGGAGTGGGCCGAGCAACTGCCGGTCCGGATCGCCGCCCAGTTGGCAGTGGAGCCGTCCGAGGTGCTGGACCGGGTCCGCCTGCGCCGCCTGGACCGTTCCGAGGCGATCGCGATCATCGCGGCGCAGCAGGCCTGGGCGGACGCCGGCCTCGCCGGCTCCGACCTCGACGGCGAGCGGTTGGCCGTCAGCGTCGGCTCCGGCATCGGCGGCGCCACCACCCTGCTCGCCCAGGACGACATCCTGGAGGCGTCCGGGCCGCGGCGGGTCTCCCCGCACACCATCCCGATGTTGATGCCGAACGGTCCGGCCGCCTGGGTCGGGCTGGAGCTGGGCGCCAAGGCCGGCGTGCACTCGGTGGCCAGCGCCTGCGCCACCGGCGCCGAGGCGATCGCCCTCGGTCTGGACATCATCCGCTCCGGCCGGGCCGACGTGGTGGTGGCCGGCGGCACCGAGGCGGTCATCCATCCCCTGCCGATCGCCGGCTTCAGCTCGATGCGGGCCATGTCGACCCGCAACGACGACCCGGAGCGGGCCTCCCGCCCGTGGGACCGGGGCCGCGACGGCTTCGTCCTCGGCGAGGGCGCCGGCATCGTGGTGCTCGAGCGGGCCGAGCACGCCGCAGCCCGGGGCGCCCGGGTGTACGCGCGCCTCGCCGGCGCCGGCATCACCTCCGACGCGTACGACATCGTGCAGCCGCACGCCGAGGGCGAGGGCGCCATCCGGGCCATCGCCAAGGCGATCGCCGACGCGGACGTGGCCAAGCGGGACATCGTGCACGTCAACGCGCACGCCACCTCGACCCCGGTCGGGGACATGCTGGAGATCAGCGGGCTGCACAAGGCGCTCGGCGACCACCCGGTGCTGTCCGCGACGAAGTCGATGACCGGTCACCTGCTCGGTGCGGCCGGTGCGCTGGAGTCGATCGCCACCATCCTGGCGATCCGCGACAGCGTCGTCCCTCCGACGATCAACCTCGACGACCCTGAGCCAGGCCTCACCCTGGATGTCGCCGCGCACAAGGCCCGTCACATGGAGATCCCGGCCGCGTTGAACAACGCGTTCGGCTTCGGCGGCCACAACGTGGCGCTCGTCTTCGCTCGCCCCTGAGATCCCGCGAAAGGGCCCCTCCTCGTCGAGAGGAGGGGCCCTTTCGTCGTTCAGCCTCGGTTGCGGGGGTGCTGCTTCGCGGTGCGCTCGTTGCCGTGGCGGTAGTTGCCCGTCCAGCGGGCCATCACCAACTGCGGGTCGTCGTCGACCTCGGCCAGGAACTCCGCGGCCCGAGCGCCGCGCAGCGTGCCGGCGACCCGGCCGTGGTGGGTGATCACCACGGTGCCGTCCGCCCGTTGCTCGTGCCGGAATCCTGCTGCCGCTCCCATGGGGCTGAGGCTGTCAGACCGACCGGCACGGAGGCGACCGGATTTCCGTCGTGCGGGGCCCACGATCCCGATTGACGTCGAAAGACCGCACGGCTTAGATGGGCCGACTGAAGATCGACTGACGGGGATCACCATCATGGACACTCGTGCCCGCGTCGCCGTGTCGGCGGCGCTCACCCTCGGCCTGCTGGCCGGCTGCGGCGACGACGCCGCCGCTCCCGCCGGGCCCGCGGCCGGCGGCCCGGCCCCACAGGCCACGGGCGAGCCCTGGTACGACGAGGTGACCCCGGCATCGCCCGGCGGCACCGCCGGCGGCGCGGCTTCCCCCTGCCCGGTACCGGTGACGTTTCCGCTGGCCGAGGGCTGGACGGCGAAGGCGATCGAGCCTCCCAAGGGTGAGCTGGCCGAACTGGTCGGCGAGGTGCTCACCAAGCGCGGCGGCAGCACCGTGCGCTGCGAGGTGGACGGCCGGCCGGCCGGTGGCGGATTCCTGCGCATCTGGGCGGCGGACTCGCCGACCGTCACGCCGCGCGCCGCGCTGGAGAGTTTCGCCGCCGGGGCCGGCGAGACGGTCGCCGGCCAACAGTTCCGCGACCTCCGCGCCGGCGGCTTCGACGCCACCGAGATGACCTGGCTCGCCACCAACCCGCTGGTCGAGGAGGAGGACGAGTCGCGGAACTGGGCGCTGGCCGTCCAGTCGGCGGGGCAGACGCTGGTCTTCGCTGTCAACGAGGGGCTGATCACCGAACGGACCGACGTGCTGCCGGCGTACCGGCTCGCGGTGCGGGGGCTCGCGAAGGGCGAGTAAATCATCCGAGGGCGATTGTTCCCGCCGATCCGATCGGCTCTCCCGACGATCCTTCCGCATGGGGTCGCGCGGACCGGTCGCCTGGTCAGCGCCAGCTACCATGCGGGCGTGCCCGACGACAGCGCGGACGGCATCGAGCCGGAGCCCGGTCGACGATTCGTGGTCTGCGGCGACAACGCTCTGGCCCGCCGACTGATCACCGAACTGGTCGACCGGCACGGCGTCGCGGTCACCGTCCTCCTGCCATCGTTGTCCGACAACCACGCACCGGACATCGCCGAGCTCGCGTCGGACCCTGACGCGCAGGGCTCACGCCCCGAGGTGGTGGTGGCTCGCCGGCTGACCGCCGAGGTCCTGGAGCGGGCCGGCGTACGGGCTGCGGCGGCGGTCGCTGTGGTCAGCGCCGACGATGTGGCCAACGTGGATGCCGCGCTGATCATCCGGGAGTTCGACCCGGACGTACGGATCGTCGTTCGCCTGTTCAACCCGGTGCTCGGCGAGGGCGTGGCCACCATGCTCGGCGACTGCGCGGTGCTGTCCGGTTCGGAGATCGCCGCGCCCGCGTTCGTCGCGGCCACCCTGGGCGACGACACGCCGACCTTTCTCCGGCTGCCCGACGACGAATTGCTACGGACAGCGAGCCGGGACGCGCTCGACCCGGCCACCGCGGACGTGGTCTGCGCACTCGCCGACACCAGCGGGCGCGAGCCGATCACGCTGCCAGAGGACGAGGACTCCGCCGATCTCGTGCTGGTGCGGGCGTACGGTCGGCAGCGTCCTGTTCGTGCCCGACCTCGCCGCCAACTGCTGCAGACCGCCCGGCTGATTCTCAGCAGACGCCTGCGCTGGGCGTTGGGCGCTTCAGCTGCGCTGCTCGCCGTCGGTAGCGTGCTGCTTGGCCAGGCTCGGGACCTGGACCCGATTCAGGCCGGCTACCTGACCCTGCTCACCGCCCTCGGCAGCGCGGAAGCGAATCCGGCCGGGTCATCGGTGGAGAAGCTCACCGCGCTCCTGTTGGTGATCATCGGCGTGGCCCTGGTCCCCACGGTGACCGCACTGGTGGTCGACTCGGTGGTACGGGCTCGGCTGGCGGTCGCGGCCGGTCGTCTCACCGAACCGCTCGACGACCACGTGATCGTGGTCGGGCTGGGCAACATCGGCACCCGGGTGATCCAGGAACTGCATTCGTTCGGCGTGGCCGTGGTGGCGGTGGACCGAGCGCCGACGGCCCGTGGCGTGGCAGTGGCCCGCGAGCTGGGCCTGCCGTTCCTGATCGGCGACGCGACCAGCCCGGAGATGTTGCGGGCGGCGTCCGTGTCGACCTGCCGGGCGCTGGTGGTGCTCTGTGCGGACGACGTGACGAACCTGGAGACCGCGCTGCTCGGCCGTTCGCTGCACAGGGTGGCGAACGGCGGTGTGGCGACTCCGTTGCGGGTCGTGCTGCGGCTGTTCGACGAGGGGTTCGCTCAGCGGGTGCAGCGCGCCTTCGGGATCAACCACTCGCGCAGTGTCTCGTACCTGGCGGCGCCGGCGTTCGCGGCGGCCATGATGGGCCGTGAGGTGATCGACACGATCTCGGTGGGACGGCGGGTGCTGCTGGTCGCCGAGCTGCCGGTCGGGGCCGGCTCGGATCTGGAGGGGCGCTCCTGCCCGGAGGTCAGCCGCCCGCGCGAGGCCCGGGTGATCGCGATGCGGACTGGGCGGGCTGGGCAGACCATCTGGTCACTGCCGCAACGCCGGCCCCTGGTGCGCACCGATCGGCTGCTGGTCGTCGCCACCCGAGCCGGACTGGCGGCACTGCTCGGCCGCACGGTGGCCAGCGCCGATCCGCCACCGACGTCACCGGCCACCGTCGGTGGCACGCCGCTGCGGTTGCTGCGCCCACCGGCGACCCGCCATCCGGCTGGGCGGCCGGAGGCGGACGCGCCATCGTGCCCCGAGCCGGCCGGCGGAGACATCACCGACCGGCCGACGGCTGAGGGTGGGCTCTGACCGCGTCCGCGCCGACCGGTCAGGTGCGACAGGTCGTCGCGGGCAGTCCGGGAACGGCCACCGGGGACCGACCGCCCGGCCGGGCCTTGCCGGCGAGCACGGCGGCCAGGGCGGTCATCGACGCCCGACTGGAGGAGTACGTCGCCAGCAGCGTCGGTGACTTCGCGTCGGCCAGCACGTACGGGGTGTCCATGGCGACGGTGACCGCCGCGTCGGGGCTCAGGTCCTTGGCGCCGTCGCCGTAGCCCACCAGGTGCACGATCGTGCCGCCGCTGGGCTTGACCTGCACCCCGGCGGCGGTCAGCGCGGCGGTCAACGTGGCCCGGGTGCCGTCCCGACCGCCGGACGAGGTGACGGTGACCGGCCCGCGTACCGCTTTGCCGCAGGCGCCGCGCAGCACTGTGACGGCGGCGGCGGCCAGCGCCTCGGCCGCCGCCCGGTGCTGCGGGGTGTTGAGCGTGGACATCTGCGCGGCCGGCAGCTCCGCGAGCTGGAACTTCATGGTCAGCACCCGGGTGACCGCCTCGACCAGCCGGGTGCGGGGCAGCGATCCGCCGCGCAGCGCGGCGAGCAGCCCGTCGTACGCCTGACCGACGTTCGGGGTCATCAGGATGAGGTCGTTACCGGCGTTGAGCGCCCGGACCGCCGCCTCGCCGGGGGCCCAGCGCTTCGCGGGCGGCATGTTCATCCCGTCGGTGATCACCACGCCCTTGAAGCCGAGTTGGCCGCGCAGCACCTCGGTGAGCAGCTTGTGCGAGAACGTCGCCGGGGTCCCCGGGTCGATCGCGCGCGCGTCCAGGTGACCGGACATCACCGCCATCGCGCCCGCGTCCATCCCGGCGGTGAACGGCGGCCACGCGCCGCTCTGCAACGCCGCGGCGGACTGGGTCAGCACCGGAAGGTCCTGGTGCGAGTCGTCGGCGCTGTGGCCGTGCCCGGGGAAGTGCTTCAGGGTGGCCGCGACCCCGACCGCCTGGAGGCCCCGGACCGCGCCGCCCACCTGCGCGGCGGCCTGCTTCGGGTCGGCGCCGTACGACCGGGAGCCGATCACGGCGCTGCGGGTGGCCAGCACGTCGGCCACCGGGGCGAAGTCGATGTTGATGCCCATCGCGGCCAACTCGGCGCCGGCGGCCCGCCAGGCGGCCTCGGTGAGCTTCGGGTCACCGGCCGCTCCGGCCGCGAGGGCGCTGGGCAGCACTGTGACCCCGTCGGTCACGCGGGTGACGACGCCGTACTCCTGGTCGGTGCCGATGAGCAGCGGCGCCGAACCGGCGGCGAGCCGACCGGCGGCGGTACGCAGCCCGGTGGTGAGCTCGTGCACCTGCTTGGGGTTGTCGACGTTCGTGGTCTCCTGGTTGCCCTTGGTCGGGTCGTCGGCGCTGAAGCCGACCAGGATCAGGCCACCCAGTCGGTACTTGGCGATCATCTCGGCGGGGGTGTCCACCCCGGCGAGGGCCTGGTTGCCGGCCGCCGAGCCGGCGGAGACCTTCGTCGCCGAGTCGCCGTAGGCGTACGGCATCAGCACCTGGCCGACCAGGTCTTCGTCGGACAGCGTCGCCACCAGCGCGGCGGCGCGGCTGGCGGGGTCGCTGGCCGGCGGCGCGGCCGGGGCGCTCGGGCCCGCGGACGTGCCGACCGGGCTGGGCGTCGGCGTGGGGCGCTCCGGGTCACCTGAGCAGCCGGAGACGAGCAGGGCGGTCAGGGCGGCGACAGCGACACTGGCGCGCCACGGGCGATTCGACACGCCGCCCATCCCACCAGCTTCTCCCTTATCGGGGCAACTTGACCTTACCGGTCGTCACCGGCGCGACGGCGTACGGCCAGCGGCCCGCCGGCCGGATCAGCCGACCCGAGTGAGCAAGGTCACCGGGGCGCCGTCGCCGGCGTACCGGTAGGGCTCCAGGTCAGCGTCCCATGCCGTGCCGAGCGCCTTGTCGAGGGCGTGCGCCAGCGCCTCGGGGGCCCGGGAGGCCGCCATCAGCGCCCGAAGGCGGTCCTCGCCGAGCTGGATGTCGCCGGCCACGCCGACCGTTGCCCGGAACAGGCCACGGGCCGGCACGTACATGAAGCGCTCACCGTCGGCATTGGGACTCGGTTCCTCGGTGACCTCGAAACGGATCATGGGCCACTGCCGTAGGGCAGCAGCCAGCTCGGCGCCCGTCCCCGGACGACCGGTCCACCCGCACTCGGCCCGGCGTGCGCCGGAGTCGACGGGCTGAGCCGTCCACTGCAGGTTGACCGGCGCGGCTAGGACGCGCGCGATCGCCCACTCGACGTGTGAGCACACGGCGAGCGGGGTCGAATGGACGTATACGACGCCACGCGTTGGCACGGTGACCTCCCGGAGAGCGAGGTGCGTCTTCCCCTACGACCTCGTCCACCCAGGTGGCTGCTGCAACACATGATGACTCCTGTGACAGGTGGTGCGCCAGGGAATCGGAAAAAACGCCGGGTGGAATAGCCGGACGGGTGGTCGCCGTTGCCTCTCAGGACACCGCGACGACCAGCATGATGTCGTGGTCCTGTACAGTTCCACCGGCGGCTTATGCCGCGTTACACCTTCGCGGGTCGAGTCACGTACGACCCGCACACAGCCCCCGGACGTCCAGTCCTCCCGTACGTCTTGCAAGGAGTACCTCCGTGGCGAGCAACACCTCTAAGACCGCGCGCGCGTCCGTCCGGGCCGGCCAGGCTGGCCAGGGTGGCGCCCTCAGCGTGCTGGGCGAGTTCAAGTACCTCATCCCGCTCAACGGCGGCAAGCACGCCTACGTGCGGAACCTGACCAACGGCAAGACCGCGCACCTGCGCACGGACTCCGACGCCTTCGTCGAGGAGATCCGCGTTCTGGCCGCCGCCGGCCACGCCGCCAAGATCCGGGCGGAGATCAACAACCTGGCTGCCACCCACCCGGGTGACGGCTGGGAGGCCACCGAGAAGCGCCTGGTCGCGGCCGGCGTCTTCGAGGGCTGAGCCCTCCCCCACCGCACCAACGAAAACGCCCACCGGGAGTTCCCGGCGGGCGTTTTCGCATGTCCGGGGACTGGAGGGCCGGGGCCGGGTCAGCCCGGATCGAGCAGGGCGACCTCGCCGGTGGCCAGGTCGTAGAGGCCGCCGACCACTGCCACCCGGCCGGCGGCCACCGGCCCGGCCAGCAGATCGTCCTCGCGCAGGGTGCGCACCGTGCGCCGGACGTGCCGGCGGATCGCCAGCGGCTGCACCGCCGGATCGTCCAGCCCCACCTCGGTCACCGCCGGGGCGATCTCGTCCACCAGGTGCGCCAGCGACCCGCCGGGACGCTGCCCGGTGCGCAGCGCCTCCACAGTGGCCTGCACCGCGCCGCACCGCTCGTGGCCGAGGACCATCACCAGCGGTACGCCGAGCTGGCCGACCACGTACTCGATCGAGCCGCAGACCGCGCGATCGAGGACGTGCCCCCCGGTACGGATCACGCAGATCGCGCCGAAGGTCTGGTCGAAGATCGCCTCCAACGGCACCCGGGAGTCGATGCAGCCCAGCACCACCGCGTACGGCTGCTGGTCGCCGGAGGCCGCGGCGGCGGCCGTGACGTCGTGTCCGTGCACCGGCTGGCCGCTGACGAACCGCCGATTGCCTGCCAGCAGGTCGGCCAGCGCGGCGCGGGGCGTACCGCCGGCCTGCCGCCCCTGCCCCGACGTCGCACCCATGGGCGCTCCCGACGACCCCATGCCGTTCAGCTTGGCCCGCCGCCGTCCGGCACGGGCGAGGTCGGGAATGTTCGCCACGGTGCGATTGGCGTGGTGTCATGGCGGGTAGCCGGTGTTACCGCCGGGTATCGGAGGTGCTGGTGGTACTGGGCGGCCCTGGGGAGGTGGCGATGCCGGAGCGGTTCGAGGTCGGTCTGCCGGACGGCGTACGGCTCAACGTCGAGGCGACGGGTCCGACGGACGCCCAGGTCACCGCCATCCTGCTGCACGGCTGGACGCTGGACGGGCGCGCCTGGCACCGGCAGGTCGACGCGCTCACGGCGCCGCCGTTCGGCGGTGACGTGCGGGTGGTCGCCTACGACGCGCGGGGGCACGGCCGGTCCAGTTGCATGGCGCTGCCCACTGCCACAGTGGCCCAGTTGGGTGACGACCTGGCCGCGGTGATCGACGCGGTCGCGCCGACCGGCCCGGTGGTGCTGGTGGGGCACTCGATGGGCGGCATGACGATCATGGAGTACGCCCACCGCCACCCCGCGCACTTCGCCGCCCGTACCGCCGGCCTGGTCTTCGTCTCGACCACCGCCGAGGGGCACACGCACACCGTCTACGGGCTCTCGCCGCGAATCGCCCGGTTGATCCGGTTGGCCGAGACGACCGGCGCCGGCGTGCTGGCCCGGTGTGGCTCGTGGCGCGCGCCCCGGGCACTGCTGAACGCGCTGCAACCGAGCATCCGATGGATGCTCTTCGGTGACCGCTGCGAGCCGGCCGACATCCGCCTGGTGACGTCGGCGGTGGCTCGGGCCTCGCTGCGCTCGATCGGCGGGTTCCGCGCCTCCATCGGCACCCAGCATCGACTGGACACCCTCGCCGCGTTGGCCCACCTGCCGGCCGCCGCGCTGGTCGGGGACCGGGACCGGCTGACCCCGCCGCCGTGCGCCGAGTCGATCGCGGCGGCTCTGCCGGCCACCGAGCTGACCGTCTGCCCGGGTGCCGGGCACATGCTGATGATGGAACGTCCGGACGAGGTCAACGCCGCGCTGACCGGCGTCGTACGACGGGTGCTCGCCGAATCGCCGTCGGCCCACCGTGGCGCATCGTCGCCGGCTCACCGTGGCGCGACCCCCGCCGAGGCGGGTGCCTGAATACGTTCGCGCACCTCGGGCGCGGCGGGTCGGGCCCAGGGCCGTACTCTTCTCTGTTGGCCCGCGCGGTTCCCGCCGCCTGCCGGCGACCTCTGAAGGAGCGTGCGTTGACCGACCAGACCGGCCTGGAGCAGGAGATCGCCGTCGAGCAACGACACCTCGACCGGGTGTACGCCCGACTGGCCGAGCTGCGGCAGTCAGCCGTCCGCGCCGAGCGTGACGGCTACCGGATGGCCCGGGTGGGCACGCACGGCGCCCTGGTCGAGCGCGACGCGATGGTCTTCCACGCGGCGCAGCGGCGGCACACCCTGGACGCCGAGCACGAGGGGCTGGTCTTCGGCCGGCTGGACCTGCGCGACCGTCAGGTGCTGCACGTCGGGCGACTGGGGATCCGCGACGAGAACGCCGTCACGCTCGTCGTCGACTGGCGCGCGCCGGCCGCCGCCGCCTTCTACCAGGCCACCCCGGCGCAGCCGCTGGACGTGGTGCGGCGCCGCACCATCCAGTCCCGCGCCGAGCGGGTCACCCGGATCGAGGACGACCTGCTGGACCCGACGGCCGCCCCGGAGGGGATGACCGTCGTCGGTGACGGCGCGTTGCTGGCCACCCTGTCCAAGGCCACCGGCCGGGGCATGCGCGACATCGTGGCGACCATCCAGCGGGAGCAGGACGAGGCGATCCGTTCGCCCGGCTCCGGGGTGACGATCGTCGCGGGCGGCCCCGGCACCGGCAAGACCGCTGTCGCCCTGCACCGGGCCGCGTTCCTGCTGTACTCCGACCGCAGCCGCTACGCCGGCGGCGGCATCCTGGTGGTCGGCCCGTCGTCGGTCTTCGTCGAGTACATCGGCTCCGTGCTGCCGTCGCTCGGTGAGGACACCGCGACACTGCACTCGCTGGGCACCCTCTTCCCGGGGATGACCGCCACCCGCCCCGACCCGCCGGAGGTGGCGGCGGTGAAGGGCTCGCTGCGGATGCGCCGGGTGCTGGAGCGGGCGGCCCGCGACGCGGTGCCGGGCGGCCCGGGTGAGCTGCGACTGCTCTACCGGGGCACGCTGCTGCGGCTGGACCGGGCCGCGCTGGACCGGATCCGGGACCGCGCGCTGCAACGCGGCGCACGACGCAACGAGGTGCGCCGGGCCGGTTTCGACGGGGTGTTCGCCGCGCTCTGGGCGCAGGCCCGTGAGCTGAGCAGCGGTCGGCTGCCGGAGCAACCGGCCTTCGAGGCGGAGATCGCCGAGCGGTCGGAGTTCCGGGAGTTCCTCAAGGCGTGGTGGCCTCGGCTGCACCCCCGACACGTGCTCGGCTGGCTGGCGCAGCCGGACCGGCTACGCCGGTACGCCGGGGGGATTCTCTCCTCGGCGGAGATCCGGCTGCTCAACGCCGCGTACCGGAATCTGGACTCGGCGGGGCTGACGATCGCCGACGTGGCGCTGCTGGACGAGTTGGACGCGCTCCTCGGCAAGCCCGCGCAGCCGGCCAAGGCGCGACGCGACCCGTTCCAGCTCGCCGGTGGCGTCCGCGAGCTGAGCACCCTCGGGGAACGGCAGCGGGCCGCCCGCGCGGCGGCCCGGGAGCGTCCGGAGGACTACCGGGAGTACGCGCACGTGGTGGTGGACGAGGCGCAGGACGTCTCGCCGATGCAGTGGCGGATGATCGGTCGACGCGGCCGGCTGGCCTCCTGGACCGTTGTGGGCGACCCCGCACAGACCGCGTGGACCGGCGATCCGGAGGAGCTGACCCGAGCCCGCGACCAGGCGCTGGGCCGGCGCAAGCGACACGACTTCACGCTCACCACCAACTACCGCAACTCGGCGGAGATCTTCGCGGTGGCGGCGGCGGAGATCCGTCGGCTCTACCCGGACCTGCCGCTGCCGACTGCCGTCCGCTCCACCGGGGTCGAGCCGGTGGAGCTGGTGGTGCCCCCGACGGGGTTGGAGACCGCGACGGTGGAGGCCGCCACCGGCCTGCTGGCCGAGGTGGAGGGCACTGTCGGGGTCATCACGCCGGTCCCCCGCCGCGACGAGGTCGCCGGTTGGCTCGGCGCGCTCGGCGCGCCGAGGTTGCAGGTGGTGACCAGCCTGGAGGCCAAGGGCATGGAGTACGACGGGGTGGTGCTGGTCGCCCCGAGCGAGATCCGGGCGGATCCGGGCGCCGGGGTGCGCACCCTGTACGTGGCGCTCTCCCGGGCCACCCAGCGGCTCACCACCATCGACCCGACCGGCTGACGTGCGCGGACTGCCGCCAACGGAAGGCGCCGCCCGTACACTTGCACACATAGCGATGTGAGCATACATTTGACCGGGTCCCGACCAGCGGCGGAAGGTGGTTCTCGTGGGCGCAGGTCATGACCACCACCATGGGTCCGTCGCCAATGCCGCACACCAGCACCGAGGTCGCCTCTGGGCGGCATTCGGGTTGCTCGCCACCCTGATGGTGGTCGAGGCGGTGGCCGCCCTGCACACCGGCTCGCTCGCCCTGCTCTCCGACGCCGGGCACATGTTCACCGACGTGCTCGGCATCGGGATGGCGCTCGCCGCCATCACGGCGACCCGGCGGGCCACCGGCGACCCGCAACGCACCTTCGGGCTCTACCGGCTCGAGGTGCTCGCCGCGCTGGCCAACGCCGTCCTGCTCTCCGGCGTCGCGATCTACGTGGTGATCGAGGCGATCCGCCGTTTCGGCGACCCGCACCAGGTCATCGCCGGCCCGATGCTCGCGGTGGCAGTGCTCGGCCTGCTCGCGAACATCGCCGCCTTCGCGCTGCTGCGCGCCGGGGCCCGGGAGAGCATCAACCTCCAGGGCGCCTACCTGGAGGTGCTCGGTGACCTGCTCGGCTCAGTCGGCGTCATCGGCGCGGCGCTGCTCATCACCGTCACCGACTGGTGGTGGGCCGACCCCCTGGTCGCGGTCGCCATCGGCGTGTTCATCCTGCCGCGCACCTGGCGGCTGGCCCGCG
Organism: Micromonospora sp. NBC_00330; assembly: GCF_036136635.1. Taxonomy (NCBI): domain Bacteria; kingdom Bacillati; phylum Actinomycetota; class Actinomycetes; order Micromonosporales; family Micromonosporaceae; genus Micromonospora; species Micromonospora sp. NBC_00330. Next base: position 236,132 of record NZ_CP108012.1, on the reverse strand, counting down.
CCGCCATCCGCATCCTGGTGCAGGCCGCCCCGGAGCACCTCCAGGTGACCGCCGTGCACGACCGGCTCGCCGCCGTCCCCGGTGTCGTCGAGGTGCACGACCTGCACGTCTGGACGCTCACCTCGGGCATGGAGGTGGCCTCCGCTCACCTGACCATGGCACCCGACGCGGAGGTCGGCGCGGTGCTCACCGCGGCGCGTACCGCCCTGCACGACGACTTCCGCATCGAACACGCGACGTTGCAGATCGAGCCCGGCGCCGCTTCTGGAGCCTGTGGCTCCATCGAATGGTGACGGGGCCGTCATTTTCCGTGGTGACGCACGCACCGTCCGTCACATTGGCTGCAGCCGCCCCATCCGCACCGGTAGGCTCGGTCCCGGCCTCCACCAGGCGGCGCCCTCCCGGCGCCGGTGGCGGTCGCCGCCTAATCGCCCAACTGGGCGAACCGGGGAACCATGTTCCTGGGGTGTATCCGCGTCAGCGGTAGGGATCTTCCGTCCCGAACCCGTCAGCTAACCCGGTCGGCGGCTGACGGAAGGACATGCGCAGTGGCACCAGCACGACCACCCGCCGCCCGACTGGCGGCCCTGATCGTCGCGATGTTCGCCCTCGGCGTCGCGCTTCCGGCCGGCACCGCCTCGGCCGCTCCCCCGACCGGCCTGCGGGCCGCCGCACCCGACTCCGACGAGGAGGGCGGCACCCCGGCGTTGCGCGCCCAACTCGAGGCGGCCAGCAAGGGCTACCTGGACGCGAAGCGCGCCCTGGACACCTCAGTGCAACGGCAGAAGCAGCTCGCCACCCAGCTGACGACCATCGAGGTCGAGATCGACCAGCGCAACGGCAAGGTCAGCGAGATCGCCGAGGTGGCCTACCGCACCGGCCGGCTCGGTGCGATGTCGGCGCTGCTCAACAGCAACACTCCGGAAGGCTTCATGGACCGGGCGGCCGCGCTGGACGCGGTGGCGGCCAACGAGGACCGGGTGCTGCGCGACCTGCTGAACAGCAAGGACAAGGCCAACCGCACCCGGGTCGCCCTGGACGGCGAGATCAACGAACAGCGCAAGCAGGTCGCGGTGATGGCCAAGCGCAAGGAGCAGGCCGAACGGGCCCTGACCGTGGCCACCACACCCAAACCGCAGACCACCGCCGACGCCGGCTCCAACCGGGGCACCTCCAGCGCCAACGCGAAGGCCGCGCCGCGCAACTCCGACGGCTCCTGGCCCTCCGAGTCGTGCAGCATCAACGACCCCACCCCGGCCAGCGGCTGCATCACCCCCCGCACCCTGCACGCGCTCAACCAGGCCAAGGCCGCCGGATTCACCAGGTACGTCTCGTGCCACCGCCCCAGCGGCTCCGGTGAACACCCGAAGGGCAGGGCCTGCGACTTCGCGGCGCAGAAGGGCGGCTTCGGCGGGGACGCCACCGGCGGCGACAAGACGTACGGCAACAACCTGGCCGCGTACTTCATCCGCAACGCCGACCGGCTCGCCGTGCTCTACGTGATCTGGTACAGGCAGATCTGGCTGCCCAGCAGCGGGTGGAAGTCGTACAGCGGGGCTCACGGCACCCCGTCCACCGACCACACCAACCACGTACACCTGTCGGTCTACTGACCCACGCGTCGTGATGCCTGTGAGTCGCCGATGACTCACAGGCATCACGTGCGTCCGGGGCCGGACTACGTCGCCGGGCGTACCCCTGATGTCGTCGCTCGTCGGACGACCCGGCCGCGGTCGGCGGGCAGCATCGCGGTATGCCTCGGATCCGACCCACCACCCGCAAGGCGCTGCTCACCCTGCACCTCGTCACGTCGCTCGGCTGGCTCGGCACCGACCTGGTGCTGCTCACCCTCGGCATCGCCGTTCAGCGGGGCGCCGACCCGGCGGTGGTCTACCCGGTCACGGCCCTCGTCGGCACCGTGCTGTTCGCGCCGCTGAGCGTCCTGGTCTGGCTGATCGGAGTCACCAGCTCGCTGCTCACCCCGTGGGGCCTGCTGCGCCACCGCTGGGTGCTGGTCAAGCTCGTGCTCACCACGGTGATGGTCGGGCTGGTGCTGTTCCTGCTCACCCCGAACCTGCGTCACGCCGGAGCGGTCGGCGCCGCCCTACCCGCACGGGATCGCGCCGACCTGGTCATCGCGCCGGCGGTGTCGACCAGCCTGATGATCATCGCGACGGTGCTGTCCACCTACAAGCCGTGGGGACGGCGTCCCGCCACCCGACCGGCCCGCACGAGCCGTGATCGCGCCACAACCACGATCTAGACGCCACCGCCGCGGCGCGGGTCAGGTGGGCGGGGGGTTGCCGGTGCGGTCGAGGGCGGCGCCCAGGCGGGTGGCGAGGGCGAGGTGAGCGGCCTGGGCCTGGCGGAACGCGTAGCGGAACAGTGGCGTCGGCGCGGTCAGGGTGATCTCGACGTCGATGCGGACCAGGCCGTCCGGCTCGGCGCGTAGTCGGGTGTGGTTTCGCACCGTGGTCGCCGGCCACTGGCGGGCCACCATGACGATCTCGTCGGCCTCGCTGATCAGCACGTCCGCGTGGTAGGTGGTCCGGAAGCGCAGCGGACCGGCCGCCAACCGGTCGTTGATCGTGTAGCTGGCCTGGGCGCCGGGCCGGGGCGGCACCCGGCGAACCCGGACGATCAGCGGATGCAGCTCGCCCTGCCGGGTCAGGTCGCTGAGCAACGCCGCCGCCTCGGCGGGTGAGCACCGGGCCTGGACGGTGTAGCTGAAGGTATCGCTGCTGAGCACACCGTCTCCCGCCGTCGTTGGTCGCCCGATCGTCCCGTACCGATGTCTGGCTGGCAACGCCCCTGGGCCGTCAGCGCCGCGCCGGACCGGGGCGATGCGACGACCTGCCACCACCTGCGCCATTAAGGTCGATTAGTACGAAATCTTCCGAAGGTGCCGGAGGGCGGCCAGCATGAACGGCGACGACCGATGAGTGGGCACGTGATGGTCTTCGCGCCCACTCCACAGCTGACGGTGACTGTGGACCAGCCCAACGACCACCCCGAGCTCCACCTGCACCCCGGCGGGCAGGGCGTCTGGCAGGCCCGGATGGTGATCTCCCTCGGAGTCGACGTGGTGCTCTGCGCCGCCCTCGGCGGTGAGATCGGCCAGGTGCTGGAGCCGCTGTTGGTCAGCGAGGGCGTGGACCTCAAGGTGGTGGTCCGTGACTCCGGCAGCGGCGGGTACGTGCACGATCGCCGCGAGGGCACCCGCCAGGAGATCGCCGACGTGCCCGGTCAGCCGCTGAGCCGGCACGAGATCGACGAGCTGTACAACCTCGCCCTCGGCGAGGGCCTGCGGGCCTCGGTGAGCATCCTCAGTGGGCCGAACGAACCGTGGCTCGTACCCGCCGACCTGTACCGACGCTTCGCCGCCGACCTTGGCGCGAACGGCGGCCGGGTGGTGGTCGACCTCTCCGGCGATCACCTCGGTTCGGTGTTGGAGAGCGGGGTGTTCTTCCTCAAGGTGAGTCACGAGGAGTTGATCCGCGACGGCCGCGCCCGCAGCGACGACACCGAGGAGCTGACCCGGGCCATGTACGAGTTGCACGCGGGCGGCGCCGAGACGGTGGTGGTGAGCCGCGCCGACCAGCCGGCGTTGGCACTCATCGACGGGGAGCTGTTCCAGGTCGAGATGCCCCGGCTGGAGGCCGCCGACCCCCGCGGCGCGGGCGACTCGATGACGGCCGGAGTGGCGGCCGTCGTGGCCAGGGGCGGGGACATTCGGACCGCCATCCGCACCGGCGCCGCCGCCGGCGCGCTGAACGTGACACGGCACGGCCTGGGCACCGGGCGGCTGGACTCGATCACCGGCCTGGTGGACCGGGTCCGGCTGGTGCCGGCGGACAGCCGGCAGCAGGAGCGGACCACCCCGGACGAGTTGGCCGGCCGGGTGGTCGAGCGATGACGGTGCGGGTGTTGATCACCAACGACGACGGGATCGCGGCGCCGGGGATCCAGGCGCTGGCCTGGGCTGCCCGGCAGCGGGGCCTGGACGTCGTCGTGGCCGCGCCCATGGAGGAGGCGAGCGGCACCAGCGCCGCGATGAGCGCCATGGAGCGCGACGGGCGGGTCGTCGTGAACGACCACCCGCTGCCGGATCTGGCGGGTGTGCCGGCCTACGGGGTTGCCGGGTCCCCGGGCTTCATCACGCTGATCGCCCTTCACGGGGCGTTCGGCCCACCGCCGTCGGTGGTGCTCTCCGGCGTCAACCGGGGCGCCAACGCCGGCCGGGCGGTGCTGCACTCCGGGACCGTGGGCGCCGCGTTCACCGCCGCCACCAACGGCTGCCGGGCGATGGCGGTCTCCCTGGACGTGCTTTCCGCCGGCGAGGCGACGGCCGCGAGCGGTGGCGCCGCAGTGGACGCCGCCGCCCGGGTACGCGACGCCGAGCGGCACTGGGGCACCGCCGCGCGGGTCGCCCTGGACCTGCTCCCCCGCTTGACCTCCGCGCCCATGGAGAGCGTGCTCAACGTGAACACCCCGGACCTGCCGCACGGGCAGTTGCGCGGAGTGCGGCGCGGCACCCTGGCCAGCTTCGGTCAGGTGCAGATGACGGTGGCCGAATCCGGGCACGGGTTCGTCCGCACCTCGTTGGAGGAGCCGGGGCAGGCCGCACAGCCGGGCACGGACGTGGCGTTGCTGGCCGCCGGGTACGCGTCGGTGACGGCCATCCGAGCGGTCACCGAGGCGACCGACATCGACCTGACCGGCCTGGACGAGCAGCCCTGACGGGACGCCCGGCGCGCTCAGGCGCCGGGCAGCACCTCGGGGGTGGCAGCGCCGGCGAAGTAGGGCTCCGGGGCGCCGAAGAGGCCGAGCAGGCCGGTCACCCAGAGCTGCCGGTGCACGAACCGGCTCGGCTCGGTGACCACCAGCTTGACGTCGCTGACCTCGGCTGTCTGGAAGCCGGCGACCATGGCGCTGATGCCGACCGAGTCGATGAAGGTGACCAACCTCATGTTGAGTTCGATGCGTAGAGGGCGGCCCTTGGCCAGCACCTCTGCGATCGCTTCGCGCACCTCGTACGCTGTGTCGACGTCGATCTCACCCCGTGGGGCGATCTCCACGACACCACCGGACAGAACCGACTTCACGATCGACAGGCTCACGCGAGCACCTCCACCCGCCCGTCCCCCGGGCGCCTCATCAGTACGCGGGCCGCGACCGAGAGTATTCCTCCGACGGCCTCGGTCGCCACCCCTCGGGATGAGCAATTCGCGGATCCGGGCCCACAAAGCCACCCATATCCGTACTTTTCAGTATCTGATTACTCAAGACTTTTCGTTATCTGACCATCGACGATCGGTCGTGACCGACGCGCCGCCGAACCAGGGTAGCGGTCCGGACCCGGCACGCCCGACAACCGGCCCATGACGTACGCCTGCCCCGTGTGCCGTCGGCGTGTCGCCCATTGCCGTCCGGCGCGATCCGCGTCCCGGGTTGCCGACGCGCCCTAGCATCGGCCGGGACACCACCGCGACGGAGAGGATCTTCGATGATCAAGCGACTTGCCGGGCTGGCCGGCGTCGGTGTTCTGCTCGCCCTCGTCCTGGCCTGCGGTTTCGGTGGCGGAGGCGACGATGACGACGATGACGACGACGACTTCGCCAGGGGTGTCGCCGTGTCAGCGGTGCGCTGATCCGGTGGCGCGTCGGGTTCCGGCGCGCCGAGCTACCGGTGCTCCGCGGAGGTCGGGGTTTGCGTCCGGCTGACGCGGGGCACTGCGGGGTAGGCGACACCGTGACGCGCTGGAGAGACGCCGAAGTCCGAAGTGGCCGGCGGCTTCGGTACCCGAGGAGGTAACCACGATGTTCGGAACCAACCTGCTGGACCGCCGCAGCAAGCCGGAGCGGATCGCGGACCAGGCCTGGGAGCACCTGCTCTCGGCCGTCAGCTATGCCGGAGACAGTGTGCGGGACACCGCCCGCTCGGCCCGCCAGAACAGCAGCGATCTCGCCGACGGGGCGGGTGACCTGGTGGGATCCGCCGCCGAGGAGGCGCGACGCCGCGCCTCGCTGGCCTTCGACGCGCTCGCCGGCCGCCAGCCGGCACTGCCCTGGACGCTCCTGATCGGCGCCGCGCTCGTCGGCGCGGCGGTCGGCTGGGCCGTCGGCTCCGCCGCGCGGGCCGCCGGCAGCCGGGACGACAGTGCCGTCGACGACGTGGAGTTCGTCGACGTCGACCGCCCCAACTCCCCCGCCATCTGAACGACAGCGCCACAGCGGGCCCCGATCGACTCAGGTCGAGCGGGGCCCGCTGTGGTGCCGGGGTGGACCCGGTCCGCCGGGTGCCGGACCCCTCAGGCGGCCCGGCGGACCGGTGTTCGGTGGTGATCCGGGGTCCCGACCCGGATCACCCGCTCAGCGACTCGTGCAGGTGATGGCAGCCGGGGACGTGTTGCTACCGGCCCACGAGCCGAGGAAACCGGCTGTGGTGCTGGCCCCGGCGGCGAGCGCGCCGTTCCAGCCCGTGTCCCGGACCGACACGGCGGCTCCGGTCTGGGTGTGGGTGCCTCCCCAGAGCTGGTCGATCCGCTGGCCGTCGGTGAAGGTCCAGCCCAACGTCCAGCCGGCGATGGGGGCGCTTCCGGCGTTACGGACCACCAGCTCGGCCTGGAAACCGCCGGACCAGGAGCCGGTCACCCGGTAGGTCGCCGCGCAGCCGGCGGACGGCGGCGGCGTGGTCGGGGGCGGCGTGGTCGGGGGCGGCGTGGTCGGGGGCGGCGTGGTCGGGGGCGGCGTGGTGGGCGGTGGGGTCGTCGGGGGTGGCGTGGTCGGGGGCTCGCCGCCGGTGCGATCGGCGACGAGGATGCCTCGGCCGTTGGTGCCGAGGTAGACCCGACCGTAGACACGCGGGTCGCCGGTCAGCGCCTCGGTCGGATTGCCGTACTGGTGGCGGTCGTCGTTGACGCGTACCCAGGTCGCGCCGGCGTCGTCGGAGCGGTGCACGCCCGGTTGACCGTTCACGGTGCCGTAGAGGAACACGGCGGGGTTGGTCCGCCCGGGTGCCGCCTTGCCGAAACCGACGTTGCCGGAAGCGCTGACGCCGTCCAGCCTCGTGAAGCTGGTGCCGGCGTCGGTGGAACGCCACAGGCCACCCGGCCCGGCCAGCCACAATTCGCCGGCCCGGCCCGGGAGGGCCTTGAACCGCACGTCGGTGGTGGGCAGCCCGGTCGCCGCGGTCGGGGTGAAGCTGGCCCCGCCGTCGGTGCTCAGGTAGAAGCGCCCGCCGCTGAAGCCGTAGAACCGGGTGGGGTCGACCCGGTCGGACTCGATCGTGGCGTTCGCCGGGATGCCTGTCGACGCTGCCCAGGAGTTGCCGAAACCGACCGAGTGGACGACGCGTTGGCCCGCGTCACCGGGCGCCCAGACGAAGCGGCTGCCGTCGGCCGCAGCGGCCACCGTGCCGCCGAGGTTGACCCCGGACGGTTCGGTGCCCTGGAACCAGGTGGCGCCGCCGTCGGTGGAGAAGGCGACGTGACTGTCGTTGGGCCGGTCGGCGTCGGTGAAGTTGCCGGCGCGCACCAGCACCGCGGGCTTGCTCTCGGCGTAATCGAGGCTGGTGGTGGACGTGAACACCGGCTGGGTGAACAGCATCGACGGAATCGCGTCCAGGTCGGTGTGTCGGAAGCCGCCGACGTCGCCGAGCGCGCTGATCAGGGGTGCGCCGCTGGGCGGGCTGACCAGGTCGAGGACGGCGGTCTCCTCCAGCCCCCGGACCATGGGCCGGAGGGTGAACTGACCGCCGGTGTCCCACTTGGTCAGGTCGGTCGTGCCGTAGATGGTGGCGCCGGTGCCGTACATCATGCGGTTGGAGTCGTGCGGGTCGATCTCCACCGACTCGTTCATCCAGCCGAGCTTGGGCGCGTCCTCCGGGGGTGCCGGGTTGAGACCGAAGGTCAACCAGGGCACCGAGCTGATGTCCATGGTGTAGCGGCGGGACCTCTGCGGGTAGTTGCTGAACTCCCAGATCCGCGTCCAGCTCGCCCCGCCGTCGGTGCTGCGGAAGAAGATGGCGTCCGGCCACCAGGAGACCTGGGTGGCCACCAGCAGGGTGTTCGGGCGAAGTCGATCGATGGTCAGCCCGCTGTAGCCGAAGTAGGCGTCGGCGCTGGTGGAGGGCACCGGGCTGATCCGCGTCCAGGCCCCGGTCGACCGGGTGAACTTCCAGACGTCGCCCTTGCCGCCGTCGTACGGGCCGCCGGTGTCGCTGGTGGCGATGTAGAGGTGACCGCCGACCGGGTCGACGACCCCCTTGTGGGCCAGGTAGCCGGTGGGCTGACCGGGGATGCGCGCCCAGGTGACGCCGCCGTCGGTGCTGCGGTAGACCGGGTTCTCCTTGTCCGCCACGCCCACGTAGATGGTCTGCGTGGTGGAGCCGGCGGTGCCGGTGCTCTTGTCGAAGCTGACCCAGGTGAGGCCCTGGTTCTGCCCGTTGTAGCCGTTCGGGTCGCTCGGGTCCGCCCGGTAGTTGCCGACGTTGGGGAAGGCGGCGACGCGGGCCCAGGTCACGCCGTGGTCGGTGCTGCGCCACAGCCCGTTGCCACCCTCGGCGCCGTAGTACACGATGCTGTTCCGGTTGGGGTCGACGGCGAGCCGCTCCCCCATTCCCCGGCCCGGCATGTTGCCGCCGTTCTTGAACGGCAGCTCGGTGGCCTGCCAGGTGGCGCCCTTGTCGGCCGAGCGCAGGATCGCGCCGTTGTTCGGGTCCCAGCCGTTCGTGTACATGCCGACCGCGGCGTACACCCGGTTGGTCTGGACCGGGTCGGTGGCGATGCTGACCACGCCGTTGTAGCCCCACCGGTCGGCGCCGACCCAGTCGAGCAGCGGCGTCCAGGACTGGCTGGTCTGTTCCCAGCGGTACGCCCCGCCGATGTCGGTGCGCGCGTAGACGAGGTTCTTCTCGGTGGGGTTGAAGACGATGCCGGGTACGAAGCCGCCACCGCCCACCGGGACGTTCCGCCAGGTGTACGCCTCCGCTGCGGCCAGGGTGGGGGCCGACCCAGCGGCGGTGAACGGGACCACCACGACGGCTGTGGCGGCGGCCAACACGGACACGACAGTGCCGGCGAGACTTCTCCGCATCTGCGGTTCCTCTTTCGGATGGAGCCCCGGGGGACGGGGTCGATCGCCTGGGTGACGCCGTGGCCCGGGGGACGAGCACGACGTCGGGGACGGGCAGAGCTGCCCTGGCTCCACCACCCGACGCGACGGCTCCCGCGATCGAGGAACGCGATTACCGTAACCGAAATCGGCTCGCTTTGGAAGCGCTCCCATCATCGATGTTGGTCCCCGTTTCCCACCCGTGCCGCCCAGGTCGGACCCCGCCGTCACCCGGTCCGGGCGAGGGCGGCTCACCCGGGGCGGCGGCAGGATCGCAGCACGGCGGACCTCAGGCCGCGGCCACCACCCGGTCCGCCATCGGAACAGCGGAGGAGGGACAGATGGCCATCGCGGAGATCAACCGCACCGACCAGGACATCCAGTCCGCCGTGCTCGACGAGCTGACCTGGGAACCGCGGGTGCAGCCGCACGAGATCGGCGTGACCGTCGCCGAGGGCGTCGTCACCCTGACCGGCCGCGTGGACAGCTACGCCAAGAAGTGGGCCGCCGAACGGGCCGCCCACCGGGTCGCCTCGGTCCGGGCGGTCGCCAACGACGTGGCCGTGCAGCTCACCAACGGCACCGAGCGCGCCGACAGCGACCTGGCCGCGGCGGCCAGCCACGGGCTGGAGTGGGACGCGTTCGTGCCCATCGAGAAGCTCCAGGTCACCGTCTCGGCCGGCTGGGTGACGCTGCACGGCGACGTCGAGTGGGAGTACCAACGTCGAGCCGCCGAACGCGCTGTGGCCCGGCTGACCGGCGTACGCGGGGTGAGCAACGGCATCACCGTCCGACCGGCCACCGCGCCGGACGCCCGCAACCTGGCCGACCGGATCGTCGACGCCCTCGCCCGGGCCGGAGCGACCGAGGCCGAACGGATCAGCGTCCGGGTGCACGGCGACACCGCGATACTCGCCGGGTTGGTGCACTCGATGCCCGAACGGGCCGAGGTCGAGCAGGTGGCCTGGTCCGCGCCGGGCATCCGGGAGGTGCAGAACCACATCGCTGTCGCCCCGGTGCTGCGCTGAGCGGGCGCGGACGCCCGGCCAGCGGGCGCTGAACGCGCGCGGAACCACCCGGGGTGGGTGAGCCCGTCTCACCCACCCCGGGAGCAGGCTGGCGGCATGAGTGATCCGAACGGGCTGATCCAACCGGGACGCACCGCGCCCGGTTTCACACTGCCGGCCACCCCGGACGGGGCTCTGCTGGGGCCCGAGCAGTTCCGTGGCCAGCCGGTCGTGCTCGCCTTCTACCCCGCCGACTGGAGCCCGGTCTGCGGTGACCAGATGTCGCTCTACCAGTCGGCGGCACCCGTCTTCGCCCAGTACCGGGCGGTGGTGCTCGGCCTGTCGGTGGACGGCATCTGGTCGCACCGGGCGTTCGCGGAGAGCCGGGGCATCGAGTTCCCCCTGCTGGCCGACTTCGAGCCCAAGGGCGAGGTGGCCCGCAGCTACGGCGCGTACATGCCGAACGGTGAGGCGGCCCGCGCGCTGGTGGTGCTGGACCCGGCGGGGAAGGTGACCTGGAGCTACCTGTCGCCGCCCGACGTCAACCCCGGCGCGGACGGCATCTTCGACGCGCTGGACCAACTCGCCGCCGATCGGAAGGTGATGGCCGGATGAGTACGCCACTGCAGGTCACCGCCCGACTTCGAGACCCGGTGACCACCGACGACCACATCCGGGGGCCGTCCGACGCGGCGGTGACCATCGTCGAGTACGGCGACTTCCAGTGCCAGTTCTGCGGTGCCGCGTACCCGAACCTGCACGAGTTGCTGCGGCAGCGGGCCGACACCGTACGGCTGGTCTACCGCTACTTCCCGATCGCCAACGTGCACCCGTACGCCGAACGGGCCGCCGAGACGGCCGAGGCCGCCGGGGTTCGGGGCCGGTTCTGGGAGATGCACGACTGGCTCTACGAGCACCAGGACCAGCTCGACCCGGTGCACCTCTCGCTCGGCGTCGAGCAGGTCGGGTTGCCGCCGGACGAGTTGAACGCCGAGGTGGAAAACCGTGCGCACGCGGACCGGGTGCGCCGGGACTTCGTGGGGGGCATCCGCAGCGGGGTGAACGGCACCCCGACCCTGTTCGTCAACGGCATCCGGCACGACGGCGGGTACGACCTGCCCGACCTGTTGACGGCCGCGGACGCCGCCGCCAACGCCTGACCCGCTCAGATCAGCCGCAACTCGCGCGCCCGCCGGACCGCTTCACGCCGGCGGGTCGCGTCGAGTTTGCGGTAGATGTTGCGGACGTGGGTCTTCACGGTGTTGACCGAGAGGGACAACTCGCCGGCGATCTCCACGTTGGACAGGATGCTCTGCAGGTAGCGCAGAATGGTCAGCTCCCGCTCGGTGAGCGGCTCGTCGAGCGCGCCCCTCGGCCCGGCGGCCGGCCCGTCGGCGCCCTGCCCCGCACCCCGCACCAGGTCACTGACCAACGCGAAGTGCGCGGTGCCCGCGTCCAGGTGCGCGGCCAGCAGGTCCCGCACCGATGGTTCGGCGCGGGTGAAGACCCTGCGGCAGCCCTGCGGGCCGGCCAGGTCCAGCGTCTGCTCAAGGATCCGACCCGCCCGACGCCCGTCCCCGGCGCGCTGGGCCAGCATCGCTTCGAGCAGACCGGCGTCCAGGCGTACCGGCAGCGGCCAGGCCGTGGCGGCCGGCGCCTGCCAGTCCGGCAGGGTCCGCTCGGCCGTGGCGGCGTCGCCGGCTCGCAGCTGCACCTTCGCCAACGTCACCGCGAGCACCGGGTCGGCCCCCTCGTCGGCGGCGTCGGCCAGCAGGTCGCGGGCGGAGTCCAGGTCGCCCCGCGCGGCCCGCAGTTCGGCCTCGGCGGCCCGCAGCAGACCGGTCAGCTCGTCGGCGGACGGCCGGTCGGCCAGCGCCTCCCGGGCCCGGACGAGCAGCCGCTGGCCGGTCGCCGGGTCGCCGGAGTCGCTGCGTAGCTGCGCCCGGCACAGCGCGGCCACCGCCGCCGCCACCGGTTCGTCGGAGGCGGCGGCCAGCCAGTCGCCGCCCACCTCGGGCTCGCCGGCCCAGCCGCCACTGACGTCCAGCGCCGGGAGGGCGAGGGCGAGGTTCGTGGTGGCCTCCTCGGGCTGGTCGCGCATCAGCGCCACCACGGCGAGAGCCAGGTACGCGTGCCCGCAGTCGAGCCGACAGGACCAGCCCCGACAGGGCGGCATGCCGAGCGCGTCCCTGGCCGCCTGCTCCGCCGACCGCAGCTCGCCGCGCACCGCGAGCAGCAGCGCGGCGCGGCTCGCGGCGACCAGCTCGGTACGTGGCCGGCCGGCTTCCCGAGCGGCCGCCCGGGCCCGCACGAACCGGGCGGTGGGCAGCGCCCCGTCGGCCAACTCGGCCAGCCCCAGCGCGGTGCCGGTGAACGCCCGCAGATCCAGGTCGTCGGCGGCGCCGCCACCACCGGCCGTCGGGGCGGAACCGGTCACCTCCGTCGGCACCCGGGTCGGCGTGGCCTCCGCCGGGCGGGTGCGCAGCAGGCGAGCGGCGGCGGCCCGGACCTCGGTGCGGTCGTCGCCGAGCCGGGCCGCTGTCAGCTCCAGCGCGGTGACCAACCGCAGGAACCGGTCCCGGCGCGGCACCGGCAGCCCCGCGGCGTGCCCGGCGGCGGCCCGCAGGTGACCGGTGGCGGCCGGCAGGTCACCGGCGTACGCGCGCTCGGCGGCGCAGGCCAACGCCACCTCGGGGTCGGCGCGGATCACCTCCGCCGGCGGCGGGGTGGGTGGCGGGGCGTGCACCGGGTCCCGGTCGTAGCGGGTCAGCTCCGGCCAGTGCGCGACGAACAGGTCACCGGCCAGGTCCCAGCGGCCGGCGGCCAGGGCGTGCCGCAGGGCGTCGGCGGGTCGGCCGTCGCCCGCGTACCAGTCTGCGGCCCGGACGTGCAGCTCGCGTAGCTCCTCGGCGGGCAACCGGGCGAGGTCGGCGCGGAGCAGGTCGGCGACCAGGGACTCGTACCGGTACCAGGGCGGCCGGGTGTCCTCCCGGTGCAGCAGACCACCGGTCCCGGCCAGGTCGGCCAGCACCTGCCCGGCGTCGGCGCGGCCGGTCAGCGCCTCGGCCAGGTCGGCGCAGACGGTGTCGACGACGGCGGTACGACGCAGCAGGTCCTCCTCGGCCGGGTCGAGCGTCGCCAGCACCTCCTCGTGCAGGTAACCGGCGATCTCCGGCTGGTCTCCGCCGAACTGCCCCACCCAGCGCTCCGGGTCGGGCTGTCCGCGTACCGCCAGGGCGGCGATGCGCAGCGCGGCCGGCCAGCCGCCGGTGCGCTCCCGCAGCCGGTGCACGGCGGTCGCCGGCAGCGCGGCGGCGTGGGCGGTGAGCAGGTCGGCCACCTCGTCGTCGGTGAACGCCAGCTCGTCCGGGCCGATCTGGGTCAGCTCGCCGGCGAGGCGGAGCCGGTGCAGTGGCAGGTGCAGTCCGGCCCGCGCGCCGATCACCAGACGAAGCCGCCCCCCGGCATGCCGCAGCAGGAACTCCAGGCCGGTCAACGCCGCCGGGTCGGCGACCCGGTGCAGGTCGTCCAGGATCAGCAGCACCGGCCGGTCGGCGGCGGCGAGCGTGGCGGCCAGCGCCTCCAACTGGTCGGGGCGCGGCGGCCGGTCGGGCACCGGGCCGCCCTCCGTCGCCCCGGTCGCCGAGCGCAGCGCCGCGGCGAGGTACGCCCAGAGCCGGTCGGAGTCGTCGCCGGCCTCCACCGACATCCACGCCGAGACCGGATCGTCGGCGGAGGAGACCGACAGATCGCCGGAGTCCGGCACCATCGCCCCCGGCTCCACGTCGGGTGGCGCCCCGCCCAGCCGCATCCAGGAGGCGAGCAGTGTCGTCTTGCCCCAGCCGGCGGGGGCGGCCACCAGGGTGACCGGTCCCGCGCTGCCCTCGTCCAACCGGCGCAGCAGGCGGGGCCGGGCGACCACCGGCTCCGGCGGCACGGCCGGCGTCAGTCGGGACGCCAACAGCCGTGGCCCCGGTGCCGGTTCGACCCGTACGTGATCCTGTTCCGGCACCCAGCCCCACCCCCACCACGCGCTCCGCCCCCGGTCGGCGAGCGGTTACCCGGCACGGGCCGGTTCACCCCTTCCGGGCGAGCGCGCTTCACCCGGGTGCGACAGACGATCGGGGGACGTGAACCGGGAGGACGGGTGGTACCGATGGGACGGCTGGCGCGGGCGGGACCCGCCCTCGGCGGCGCGGCGCTGGCCGGGGCGGCGCGGCTGCTGCGAGTACCCCGTCGGGGTGCCCGGCCCGGCGCGGACGGCGACGCTGCCGCGCCGGCCCGGTGGGAGGTGGTGACCGTCGACCGGCCGCCGGAGCAGGTGCTGCCGGACGGCCGCTGGCCCGAGCCGCTGCGCCGCCTGGACGGGGCGGTCGAGGTGCGGGTGCGCCCGGCGCCCGGTGACCGGGGCACCGAGTTGGCCGCCCGGCCGCTTGTCGGCGTCACCCCGCCCACCGGGCTGGCCGCGCATCTGGTCGGCGACGACCCGGGCCTGCTGGTCCGTCGAACCCTGCTCCAGATCAAGCAACGGGTGGAGGCCGGTGAGGTGCTCCGCGCGGACCGCTCCGCGCTGGACCGCCCCGAGGTCCACTGGTGAGAGCGCTGTGTTGGGTGGCCGCCGGCGAGCTGGCCGTACGCGAGGTCCCCGACCCGGAGCTGCGCAATGAGCGTGACGTGATCGTCCGGGTTCGGCGCAGCGCCACAGGCGGGGGTGACCTGCCGCTGCTGGCCGGCCGGCACCCGCTGCTGCGGCCCGGCGACGTGCTCGGCGCGGAGTTCCTGGGCGAGGTGGTGGAGGTCGGCCCCGGGGTCCGCCGACACCGCGCCGGCGATCGGGTGGTCGTCGGCGCGAGCGTGGCCTGCGGCGGTTGCTGGTACTGCCGCCAGGGCCTGCACTCCTGCTGCGACAACGCCAGCGCCGACCTGCCCAGCGCCGACCCCGACCGGGCCCGCTCCGACGCCGGCTGTTTCGGCAGGCCCCGGGCGGCGGGCGGTTTCGCGGGCGGCCACGCCGAGTACGTGCGGGTGCCGTACGCCGACGTGAGCGCCTTCCGGGTGCCGGACGCCGTCGACGACGACCGGGCGGTGTTCGCCGCGGACGTGGCGCCGACCGGGTGGCTCGCCGCCGAGTTGGGTGCGGTGCGTCCCGGCGACGTGGTGGCGATCTGGGGCGCCGGGGCGGTGGGTCAGTTGACCGCCCGGGCGGCGGCGCTGCGCGGGGCCGCCCGGGTGCTGGTCGTGGACCGGCACGAGGAGCGGTTGCGGATGGCCGAGCAACACTTCGACGCCGAGCCGCTCGACTACCGCCACGCCGACGTCACGGCGGAGCTGCGCGACCGTAGCGGTGGGCGCGGGCCGGACGTGTGCGTGGTGGCGGTCGGCACGCCGCCGGCCCGGTCGAGGGCCGACCGGTTCGGCGGCCAGCACGCCGACCGACCGGACGCGCTGCGGGAGGCCGTGCACGCGTGTCGCAAGAGCGGCGTGGTGGTGGTGCTCGACGGGACGGCCGGGTTCGTCGACGCGTTCCCGCTGGGTGCGCTGACCGAGCGGCGGCTCACGCTGCGCGGTGCCGGTCGGCCGGATCTGCGGGACGTGCCGATGCTGCTGGACCGGATGGCCCGTGACGAGTTGCGGACCGAGCACCTGGCCACCCACCGGCTGCCGTTGGCGCAGGGCCCCGAGGGGTACGCGCTGTTCCGGGACCGGGTCGACGGCTGCGTACGCGCCGTGTTCACGCCGTGACCGCCTGCTCGTGATCGCTGATCGGCGACCACGAATGGCAGACTCTGAGGATGACTGGCGAGCGAACGTACGACGTGGTGCTGTTCGGAGCGACCGGGTTCACCGGCGGCCTGACCGCCGAATACCTGGCCCGGCACGCGCCGGCCGAGCTGCGCTGGGCGCTGGCCGGGCGCAACCCGCAGCGCCTCGCCGCCGTACGGGACCGGCTCGCCGCCATCGACCCGAGCCTGGTTGACCTGCCGCTGCTCACCGCCGACGTGACCGACGCCGACTCCCTGCGGGCGGTGGCGGAGAGCGCCCGGGTGGTGGCCAGCACTGTCGGCCCGTACATCCACCACGGGGAGCCGCTGGTCGCGGCCTGCGCCCGGGCCGGCACCGACTACCTGGACATCACCGGCGAGCCGGAGTTCGTCGACAGCATGTACGTGCGTCACCACGCCGAGGCGACACGCACCGGCGCGCGGCTGGTGCACGCCTGCGGCTTCGACTCCGTCCCGCACGACCTGGGCGTCTGGTTCACAGTCAAGCAGCTGCCCGCCGACGTCCCGATCACAGTGGACGGGTACGTGCGCGCCGGCGGCCGGTTCTCCGCCGGCACCTACCACTCGGCGCTCACCGCGTTCTCGCGTACCGGGCAGGCCAGCCAGGCCGCCCGGGACCGCCGGGCGGTCGAGCCGCGGCCCACCGACCGGCGGGTCCGGGCGGTGCCCGGCCGGCTGGCCCGCTCGGCGGAGCTGGGCATCTGGACCGTGCCGCTGCCGACCATCGACCCGCAGGTGGTCCGCCGCTCGGCCGCGGCCCGCCCGGAGTACGGCCCGGACTTCCGCTACCGGCACTTCGCCGCCGTGAAGCGGCTGCCCACGGTGCTGGCCGGCGCGGCCGGGCTCGGCGCGCTGATCGGGCTGGTGAAGCTGCCGCCCAGCCGACGCTGGCTGCTCGGCCGGCTCGCGTCCGGGCAGGGGCCCACCGCCCAGCAGCGGGCGTCGTCCTGGTTCCGGGTCCGGTTCGTCGGCACCGGCGGCGGGCAGCGGGTGGTCACCGAGGTCGCCGGCGGTGACCCCGGCTACGACGAGACGGCGAAGATGCTCGCCGAGTCGGCGTTGTGCCTGGCGCTCGACGAGCTGCCGTCGACCGCCGGCCAGCTCACCCCGGTCACCGCGATGGGTGACGCGCTGCTCGACCGGCTCGTCCGGGCCGGCCTCACCTTCCGGGTCCTCAAGCAGGAGACGCGGGAGCCCGCGGCTTGACCCTCAACCGGGTCGAGGGGGCAGGATGCCCAGCGTGAGCGACCTGCACAGCATCGGCGAGCTGGCCCGGGCCAGCGGCCTGACCGTCAGCGCACTGCGCTTCTACGACTCGGCGGGGGTGCTGGAGCCGACCCTGGTCGACCCGGTGACCGGCTACCGCTGGTACACCGAGGGCCAGATCGCCCCGGCCCGGCTGGTGGCCGGGCTGCGTCGGATCGGCATGCCGGTGCCGGAGATCGCCGCCGCGGTACGCGCCGAGCCGGCAGTGGTGCACCAACTGCTCGACGCGCACCTGCGCCGGCTGGCCGACGGGCTCAGCGACGCCCGCCGCGAGGTCGACCGTCTCCGGGCCCTGGTCGACCCGGCCCCGCCGACCGCCACCACACTCCTGGTCGCCCCCGCCGCCCTGGCCGCCGCGCTCGACGCGGTGCGCTTCGCCGTCGGCGTCGATCCGGAGCTGCCGATGCTCGCCGGTGTGCTGTTCGACGTGGAGTCCGACGGCGTCCGGCTCGTCGCCACCGACCGGTACCGGCTCGCGCTGGCTCGGGCCGGGGCCGACGTCGACGGACCGCCGGTGCGGGTGTTCCTGCCGGTGGCCCTCGCCGACCAGCTCCGGCCACTGCTCGACACCGCCGACACCTGGCCGGTGCGTCTGACAGTGGCGGGCGCGGACCTGCGGGTGCGGGTGGCCGACCGCACGCTGACCGGCGCCGCCCTGCCGTACGACTTCCCGGACTACCACCGGCTGCTGCGCAAGTCCGTCGGTGAGCGGCCGACCGCGCGCCGGATCCCGGTGGACGTGGCAGCGCTGCGCGCCGCGCTTGCCGACCCCGCAGCCCCCACTGTCGCCCTCGACCACGACGGCACGACCCGTGAGGTCACGGTGCTCGGCGTGGACGACCAGGGCGGGCTGCGGCTGCTTCCCGCCGCCGACCTGGGCACCGACGCGCTGCGGGTCGGGGTGGACGGTGGTTACCTGCTGGACGCGCTGAACGCGGCCGGCGCGCCGCAACTGGTGCTGGAGCTGGACGGGCCGATCGCACCGCTGGCCGTACGCCGACCGGACGACGCGGACACCTACTCGGTGCTCATGCCGATCCGGCTGTAGAAATCCCTCGCGCTCCCCGTCCCCGGGTGGAAACGTGCGCGACGGTAACATCTGATGGTTCACCAGTGAACCCCGGACGGAGGCGTACGGAGCAGCATGCTCGACATGGAGTTGATCCGGAAGGATCGCGAGGCGGTGGCAACCGCGCTGGCGAAGCGTCTGGATCCCGCCGAGGTCACCCGTGCCCTGGACGAGATCCAGCGGCTCGACCAGGAACGCCGCGCCCTGATCACGGAGATCGACGCCGAGCGGCAACGCCGCAAGGCCGAGGCCCGGGCGTACGCGCAGGCGAAGCGGGCCGGCGAGGAGCCGCAGGCCGCCGCGCCGGAGGCGGAGCGTAAGCAGCTCGCCGAGCTGGAGTCCCAGCTCGACGAGGTGCAGGCCCGGCTGCGCGACGCGATGAGTGAGCTGCCCAACCTGCCCAGCGACGACGTCGTGGCCGGCGGCAAGGAAGCCAACCGGGTGGTGAAGACCTTCGGCGAGCCGCCGGTGATCGAGAAGGTCCGCGACCACGTGGAGCTGAGCCGCGCGTTGGGCCTTGTCGACTACGAGCGCGGGGTCAAGCTCGGTGGGTCCGGTTTCTGGATGTACACCGGTGTCGGCGCCCGGCTGGAGTGGGCGCTGCTCAACTACTTCGTCGACCAGCACATCAAGGCCGGCTACGAGTTCCTGCTCCCGCCGCACCTGCTGCTGGATTCGGCCGGCTTCGCCGCCGGGCAGTTCCCCAAGTTCTACGACGACGTCTACCACCTGGACTCGGCGTCCGCCCCGCGTGGCCAGTTCCTGCTGCCCACGTCGGAGACGGCGATCCTCGGCGCCTACCAGGACGAGATCCTGGAGACCCCGAAGCTGCCGCTGAAGGCGTTCGCCTACACCCCGTGCTACCGGCGGGAGTCGGCCGGCTCGCACTCGGACGAGCGGGGCACGGTGCGGGGGCACCAGTTCAACAAGGTGGAGATCTTCCAGTTCACCCTGCCGGAGCAGGCCGACGCGGCGCTGGAGGAGATGCTCGCCCACGCCGAGAGCCTGGTCGAGGGGCTGGGTCTGCACTACCAGCGCACGTTGCTCTCGGCCGGTGACGCCAGCGCCTCGATGAAGAAGACCCTCGACATCGAGGTGTGGATGCCCAGCACCGGCAAGTACAAGGAGGTGTCGTCGGTCTCCTGGGCCGGTGACTACCAGGCTCGTCGGGCGGCCATCCGTTACCGCGAGCCGGGCGGCAAGCAGACCCGCTTCGTGCACACCCTCAACGGGTCGGCGTTGGCCACCAGCCGGCTCTTCCCGGCCATCCTGGAGCAGTACCAGCAGGCCGACGGCAGCGTCCTGGTCCCCAAGGTCCTCCAGGACCGCCTAGGCACCGACCGCCTAACCCCCCGCTAGCTCGGACCCGTTCCCTCACCCCGTCGATCTTGCAGTTTCGGTCTCCGCAGTGCTGGGCTCCGCGGCTTTTGCCGTGACAGAAACTGCAAGATCGCGGGGGTGGGGGCGGCGCTTCGCCAGGGCTGCGGTTAGCAGCAGGAGGGCCGCCAGGGCGGCCAGCAGCAGGGTTGGGCCCAGGGTGTCCAGGGTGTTGGACACTGTTTGTTGTAGGTGGGACGCCGCTTGGATCACCGGGTCGTCGAGGGCTTCGCGGTGACCGGCGGCCAGACGTAGCTCGTAGCGGCCGTACCAGGCGACGTAGCCGCCGGCGACCAGCAGCACCAGGCCACTGAGGCGGGGCACCAGCGCGCCGGCGACGCGCAGCCGGGCCACCAGGCCGTCGCGCAGCAGCGCCACCCCGAGCGCGGCGACCGCTACCACCAGACCCATCCCGAGGGCGTACGCGCCGAACAGCGCCAACCCCTGACCTGTCGAGCCGGCCTGGAGGCTGGTCACCACGATGGCCAGGAACGGCGCGATGGCGCAGCCGAGCGACGCCAGCGCGTACACCGCGCCGAACAGCGCCATCGACGGCCAGGACCGGGTCAGCCGGGGCGCCCGGGCGGACCAGCCGGGGGCGGGCAGCCGCCGACCGGCGAGCAGCCAGCAGCCGGCCGCCAGCAGCAGCACGCCGAGCGCCACTGTCAGCCACGGCAGCCGGGGCCGCAACCAGCCGGCCAGCGGCGCGAGCGCCAGGCCGAACGCGCCGAACACCAACACGTACCCCACTGTCAGCCCGGCCGCCGCGGTGAGCGCGCGGCCGACCGCGCCGCGGGTGTCCGACGTCCCGGCGACCAACAACGAGAGGTACGCGGGCAGCAACGCGAAGCCGCACGGGTTGACAGCGCCGAGCATGCCGGCGGTCAGCGCGAGCAGCAGTGTGGCGGTCACGCCCCGGCCAGTGCGGCGACCTTGGCGGTGAGCGCCTCACCGTCGAGGAAGCCGTGGTGGACGACAGTGCCGTTCCGGTCGATGATCACGAAGATGCTCTGCTCGGTCACCTTGAACCGCTTCCAGAGCGCGCCAGTGCTGTCCTCGATCTGTGGCGTCGCGCCGAGGTCGAACTCGGTGACGAACTCCTTCATGGCCTTCCGTTCGCCCAGCCCGGCGACGCCGACGATCGGCACGGTGTCCCGGTACCGGGGTTCGATCTCGGCCACCGTCCAGGCCTGGCTGGCGCAGGTGGCGCACCACGGCGCCCAGAACCACAGCACCACCGGTTTGCCGGCGAGCTGTGCAGCGTCGAACGCGGCCCCACCGAGCGTGGTCCCGGTGAAGCGCAGCACGTCCGGGACCTGCGCCGAGGGTGGTCCGCCGGTCGGGGTGGACGGAGCGTCGGTCGGCGTGGGCGGGGCGCCGGTCGAGGCCGGGGCCGATCCGGCGGCGGCCGGCCCACCCGGCGCGGTGCCGGTACAGGCGGCAACACCCAGCAGGGCCACCACGAGCGCCCCGGCGGTGGCGGCACGGCGAAGCTGCCCGGCCCCTGTCCACGCCATGCTGATCCGCATCCGCTTCTCCGTTCCGGTCCGGGAGGGACCCCTGCTGGGCCTGAGGCTTCGCTATTCGGCCTTGGCGAGTCGGAGAGCCAACTCCGGGCAGACCTTGACCGCCTTCAACGCGCCCTCGCGCAGCCAGGTCGGTACGGGGGTGGCCGGGAAGGCGGGATATCCGTTGGCGTCGAGCCGGATGAAGTCCGGTACGACGTGCGCGCAGAGGCCGTGCCCGTCGCAGCGGGACCAGTCCAGTGTGAGCTTCTGCGGGTTCGCGTCGGGTGCGCCCGGCAGCCCCATCATGCCCTTGACCCGTCGGCCGCAGCCGTCGCCGGTGCTGTGCAGCCGCAGATCCTCGGCGAAGACCTCGATCGCGGAGAGCGCGAAGCGGGCGGTGCCGTCCGGGTGGCTGCACGCGCCCCGGCCCTTCACCTCGCCGGCAGCGGCGCGCACCACGTCCGCCGGTTGGCTGCCGGCGACGGCCAGGTCCACGGCGCGGGCCAGGTCCGGCAGACCCATCTTGCACGGCCCGCACTGGCCGGCGGACTCGCCGGCCAGGTAGCGCACCACCTGGGCGGCCTCACCGAGCGGGCAGGTGTCGACACCGAGCGGGATGATGATGCCCGCACCGAGGGTGCCGCCGACAGCGGCCAGCCCCTTGCGGGAAACCTCGGCCTTCTCCGCCGCCTCCGGGGTGATCCACTTGCCGTGGTAGCCGCCCATCAGGATGCCCTGGACGTCCGGGACCTCGCACAGGTCGAGGACGTCGCGCAGCGGCATGCCGGCGGTGCACTCCACCACTGCCGGTCGGCCCGCCGCGCCGGTCACTGTGAGCAGCACGGTGCCCGGCTCGTCGTCGGTGCCGAGCGCCGCGTACTCGTACGGGCCCAGTCGGGCGCCGATGGCGAGCTGGGCGTACGTCTCGGCGTTCGACAGCAGGGTGGGCAGGCCGCTGACCCCGGAGTCGCTGGAACGCTTCTTGGTGCCCGGCGGGATGTGCGGCAGCCCGTTGATCCCGTTGACCAGCGCGCCGCCCTCGCCGGAGATGAACCGGTGCGGCACTGTGACGATCGTCGTCTGCACCGGCATCCGGCGCTCTTCGAGGGCGTCCATCAGGGAGTCACGGCCGACCCCGTCGTCCGCCACGCCGATCACGATCTCGTCGGCGTCCAGCGCGTACGCGGCCAGCGCCGCCCCGTCCAGGATCAGGTGCGGGGCGCGGGTCAGCAGCACCTTGTCCTTCCAGCTGGCCGGCTCCCCCTCGGTGGCGTTGACCACCACCACGGCGGCGAGGTCCTGCCGCTCGCAGGACTCCAGCACCGCGCGCAGTTTGCGGGCGAACGGGAAACCCGCTCCGCCCTTGCCCTTGAGCTGCATGCCCTCGGCGAGTTGGAGCAGCTGGGCCGGCTCCATCGGGCCGATCGGTCCGTGCACCTCCTCGTGGGCGAGCAGGTCGAGCCGGCCGTACTCGGCGAAGCCGGCGGTGAGCCGGGGCTCGCCGACACAGGCGACCGGCGGCACGACGGTCCGCATCACTTCGCCTCACCCCGCAGCCCGGCCCAGTACGCCCCGTCCACCGCGTCGGCGCTGGCCTTGCGGCGCTTGGACTTGCCCTCGCCGGCTGCCCGTCGGGCACGGCGGGACGCCAGGTCGACAAGGGTGGGGGTGTCGTCGACGGGCGGCGCCACCTCGTCCGGCACGTACCGGGCCGGCGGACGCCAGTAGTCCGGCTCCTCGGGCAGGTCGTCCTCGGCGCTGTGCCGGCCGCTGCCGCTGCGCGGCGCCGACGAGATCGGGCTGCTGGAGATCGGGCCGACCGAGATCGGCTCGACGGAGATCGGGCCGGCGGAGATGGGCTCGTCGGCCTGCCACCGGCGTGGACTGTCCCACGGCTCCTCGGCGTCGTCGACTGTCGCCTGCGGTGGCGCCGAGTAGCGGCTGCCGTCGTCCTCGCTGCGGGACCGGCGACGGGACCGCTCAGAGGTCTGCTCGTCGGCGCGCCGCCGGCCGGTGGGCACTGCCTCGTCGCGGGTGCGGGAGCCGCGCCGCCGGGTCACCGGCTCCAGCTCCTCCTCGTCACGTCGGAACGTGCCGGTGTCCTCCACGCTGCGGCGGGCCGATCGGCTGGTGGTGGTCTCCTCGACCCGCCGGCTGCGCGAGGACCGTTCGGTGTCGCGGCGGGCCGCCGGCTCTTCCTCCCGCCGACGCCGGCTGGGCCGGGTCGGCTCGACGAGGGAACCGGGCTCGGGCACCACCGGGACGGTGAACCGTTCCGGGTCACGTCGCGCGGCCGGTGCGGCCCAGGTGGCGGTGGTGGTCTCCGCCCAGGCGGGACGCTTGTCCGCGGCCTTGCTGCGCCGACCCAACCCGGCCAGCAGCGATCGGGCGGTCTTCGCCTCCTCGGCCCGGCCTGCCATCACCGCGTTGCGCACTGCGGCCTGGTGCTGCTCGCGGCTGCGCCGACCGATGGTGACCGAGAACCGGACCAGCAGGGCGAGCACCACCAGCAACATGCAGCCGAGGTAGCTGAACATCACCCAGGGCGCTGCGGCCCGACCGGCGTTGAGGCCGTGAAAGATGGCGAACGGCCAGGCCAGGTACGCGGTGGAGTGCAGCGTGCGCCACAGCCACTTCGGACCGACGCCGGCGAAGCGGGCCCTGATGATGCCGGTCCAGATCACGCTGACCATCAGCAGCGCGGCCACGGTGCCGAGCCCGACGTAGAGCCCTCGGCCGCCGACGAACGGCACCAGCGCGTCGGTCGGTGCCGCCCGCCCGGTGGCGATCTTGGTGAGGACGTGGAAGCCGAGCCCGGCCACGCCCAGCACGCCGGTGGCCCGGTGCGCCGACTGCATCAGCACCCGGTGCGCGATGCGCAGCACCAGCCGGTCGGTGGCGAGCAGGCCGAGCATCACTGTGAGGCTCAACGCCACCAGGGAGACCACCCCGGCGAAGAACTCGGTGAAGAAGAAGCCGTACGCGTACGCCGTCTGACCGACGCCGGTCAGCATGATCGCCGCCCAGAGCGCGGCGAGCAACGACGCGATCAGCAGGGCGGTCGCCGACCGCGTCGGGGTGCGCACCCCCCGACTGCTGGCGCTGGTCCGGACCGTCGCCGCCTTCTTGTCCTGCTGTGCCCGGGCCATCTGCTCCTCGATCGTCTCGCGGCGGCGTACCACCGGCCGACCCCTGCTCCCCCATCCAGTACGGACCGGCGGGGCGCGCGGATCACCCGCCGACGGAAATTTCTCTGCCGAAATCGAACCGAGGGGGGCGGCCGTGCGTTGCACCCGCCTCCACCCACCGATCAGGACAGTGACGAATATGCATGCATTGACAGTCGCCGCAACACGCTTGTAACCTTTCAGCAAATTTCAGCCAGGCTTGCAAGATTCCGGCAACCCGGCACTCCCCCACCGCACCACCACCCCCGCTCCCGTCAGGAGTCCCCATGCACCGACGTCGACGCGGCTCGGCGCTCCTCGCCCTCGGCCTGATCGCCAGCCTGCTCGTCCCCACCGCAGTGACGGCACCCCCGGCCGTCGCCGCACCGTCCGGCGGCAAGAAGGTCATCGTCCAGCTCTTCGAGTGGAACTGGCCCTCGGTGGCCAGCGAGTGCCAGAGCACCCTCGGCCCCAAGGGTTACGGCTTCGTGCAGGTCTCACCCCCGCAGGAGCACGTGCGGGGCAACCAGTGGTGGCTGGCGTACCAGCCGGTCAGCTATCGGATCGAGTCCCGCAAGGGCACCCGGGCCCAGTTCCAGTCGATGGTGAACACCTGCCACGCGGCCGGGGTCAAGGTGATCGTCGACGCGGTGGTCAACCACATGTCCGGTCAGGACAACGGCGGCACCGGCTGGGCCGGCTCGTCCTACTCGCACTACGACTACCCGGGCATCTACCAGACCCAGGACTTCCACCACTGCGGGCGCAACGGCGGCGACGACATCGCCAACTACAACGACCGGTACGAGGTGCAGAACTGCGAGCTGGTCAACCTCTCGGACCTGAAGACCGAGTCGGACTACGTCCGCACGAAGATCGCCTCGTACCTCAACGACCTGCTCTCGCTCGGCGTCGACGGCTTCCGGATGGACGCCAGCAAGCACATGCCGACCGCCGACATCGCCGCCATCAGGGGCAAGCTGTCCCGCTCCGCGTACATCGTGCAGGAGGTCATCCACGGCGCCGGCGAGCCGGTGCAGCCGACCGAGTACACCGGCAACGGTGACGTGCACGAGTTCCGCTACGGCAAGGACCTGGCCCGGGTGTTCCGCTCCGAGCGGTTGGCGTACCTGCGCAACTTCGGCGAGGGCTGGGGGCACCTGCCCACCGGCCCGGCCTCGGTGTTCGTGGACAACCACGACACCCAGCGCGACTCCGGTGGGGTGCTGACCTACCGCGACCGGGGCATCTACGCGCTGGCGAACGCCTTCATGCTGGCCTGGCCGTACGGCTCCCCGACCGTCATGTCCAGCTACACCTTCAGCAACCGCGACGCCGGCCCACCGTCGGACGGCGCCAACAAGACGCTCAACGCCACCTGCTACTCCGGCTGGGAATGCGAGCACCGCTGGCCGGTGATCGCCAACATGGTCGGCTTCCGCAACGCCACCGAGGGCGCCAGCGTGGCCAACTGGTACGACAACGGCAACAACCACATCGCGTTCAGCCGCAGCGGCAAGGGCTTCATCACCGTCAACGACGAGGACGCCGCTGTGAACGGCCGCACCTACTACACGGGGCTGCCCGCCGGTCGATACTGCGACGTCATCCACGGCACGTACGCGGGCGGCACGTGCAGCGGACCGGTGATCACGGTGGACGGTAGCGGCTGGTTCGCGGCGAACGTGCCAGCGCACGACGCCGTGGCCATCCACATCGGCGCGCGAATCTGATGCGACAGGGGCCTCCGGACGGCGGGTCTCGCCGAACCGGGGGCCCCGAAGCATCCGCCACCATAGAGTGGTTTCGTGCCGTTTGACCGAAAGACTCCGTACCGTCGTCGCGGCGTCTGGGTGGCCGCCGCGATCGGCGTACCCGCGCTGCTGGTGACCGCGCTGCTGGTCGGCCAGGCCCTCACGCCCAGCTCGACGGCCCCCGACGACCGCAACGTGGTGGCAGCCGACCCCACTCCGAGCAGTGTGGAGCAGAGCCCGGAGGAGTCGATCCCTCCGGCCGCGCCCGCCCCGGACGGGCTGCCGGTGGTCGACTACGACCCCGCGCCCGGAGGGTTCCCCGCCGATCCGAACACCCTGGACGTCACACCGCTGACCGAGGGCGTGCACCCGACCACACGGATCGCCGCGTACGACGCGCCCGGCGGTCGGCCGCGCGCCTTCCTCGAACCGAGCATCCGCGGTGTCGAGCTGACCATGCCGATCGCCCAGCGGCGCGCCGGCTGGACGGCCGTCCTGCTGCCCTCGGCCAACCGCCGGCTCGCCTGGCTGCCGCCGGGCGGGTTCGAGACGGTGCCGCTGCGCGACCAGATCGTGGTGGAACGCAAGGTCCACCGGCTCACCTGGTACCGGGCCGGCAAGGCGGTGCGCTCCTGGGAGGTCAGCCTCGGTCAGTCCGGCCAGGAGACTCCACTGGGGCGGACCTTCATCCTGGGCCGCACCCCACCGCCGGAGGAGGTCTACGGCGGGGTGGACATCTACGCCCTCGGTTCGGTGCCCGACGACCCGGAGTCGGTGCCGTCCGGGCTGCGCGGCGCGCACATCGGGGTACACACCTGGCAGCACGACGACGAGCTGGGCGAGAACACCACTAACGGCTGTATCCGGCTGACCCGCAGCGGTCAGCGGGAACTGCTCGCCGAGGTCCGTCCCGGCAGCAGCGTCGTCGTGGTCGACCAACTGGCCGCCCCGCCGCCGACCGCCTGAGCGCCCGAGCGCCCTGTCACTCGCCGAGCAGCCAGCCGTTCTGCTCGGCGACCCGGATCGCGTCGGCCCGGTTGCGGGCACCGGTCTTGCCGATCGCCGAGGACAGGTGGTTGCGTACCGTTCCCTCGGAGAGGTGCAACGCCCTGGCCAGGTCGGCGACGCTGCCACCGCCCCGGGCGGTGCGCAGCACCTCGGTCTCCCGCTCGGTCAGCGGGCTGACCCCGGCGGCCAGCGTCTCCGCGGCCAGCGTCGGGTCGACCACCCGCAGGCCGGCGTGCACCCGGCGGACCGCGTCGGCGAGCTGCCGGGCCGGGGTGTCCTTGACGACGAAACCGCTCGCACCGGCCTCCATCGCCCGGCGCAGGTAGCCGGGTCGGCCGAAGGTGGTCACCACCAGCACCCGGCAGGTCGGCAGCGCGGCCCGCAACGCCGCGGTGGCGGCGATCCCGTCCAGGCCGGGCATCTCCACGTCCAGCAGGGCGACGTCGGGGCCACTGCGTCGGGCCTCGGGCACCACCTCGTCGCCCCGGCCGACCTCGGCGACCACTGTCAGGTCCTCCTCCAGCGAGAGCAGGGCGGCCAGCGCACCCCGGACCAGCGCCTGATCGTCGGCGAGCAGCAGCCGGATCGGCGTGGGCACGGCGCTCACCGGGCTCCCGCCGGCGCGTGCACCCGCAGCAGAAAACCGTCACCCGCCGGTCGACGACCCACGGTCACCACCGCGTCCAGCCGCCGCGCCCGCTCCCGCAGGCCCACCAGCCCGTGCCCGTTCGCGTCGGGAGTGGACGGGCCACGACCGTCGTCACTGATCTCGACCCGATCCGGGTGCACCCGGATCACGCAGCACCGCGCCCCGCTGTGCCGGACCACGTTCGTCACCCCTTCCCGTACCGCCCAGCCGAACAACCGGTCCCACTCCTCCGGCAGCTCCGGCACCTCGGCCGACACGTCCGCCGCGATGCCCGCCGCGGCCAGCGCGGAGCGGGCGCCGGCCAGCTCGGCGGCCAGGCTGACCTCGCGGTACGCCCCGACCGTCTGTCGTACGTCGGCCAGCGCGGCCCGGGCCAGCGCCTCCACCTCGGCGATCTCGGCGGCGGCCCGCTCCCGGTCGACCTCGATCAGACGCCCGGCCAACTCGGCCTTGATCGCCACCACTGTCAGCGAGTGCCCGAGAATGTCGTGCAGGTCGCGGGCGGCGCGGGCCCGCTCCTCGGCGACCGCGAGCCGACCGATCTCCTGCTGGGCGGCCCGGAGTTCGCTGTTGCGCTGCGCCAGCCGGGACACCCCGAACATGGCGAACGAGGCCAGCAGCACCGCGAAGGTGACAGTGCTCTCCCCCGTCCAGGTCGGCACCAGCCAGGCCCCCACGAGAGGGATCAGCGCGCAGAGCCCCACGATGATCAGCGCCTGCACCGCCGACAGCAGGAACACCGCCGACGCGGCCACGAACACCAGCGTCGCCGTCCAGTCCCCGGCGGTGCCCGGAATGCCGGCCAAACCCAGCACGACCAGCCCCACCAGCGCGAGCCCGGCGCGGCCTGGAGGGATCGGTCGGAGGTGCTCGCGCAGGTTACGGGCCCACTGGAACAGCAGCACGTAGCCGAGGCCAAAAGCGAACAGGGTGGCGACGCCGACGATCCGCCGCCACGGCTGCGGCTGGTGCAGCGCTGTGGAGAGCGGCACGTTGAGAAAGAACAGCCACACCCCGGCCAGCAGCCAACCGGTGAACCGCCATCGGCGGCTCACCGGTCGGGGTTGACCCGTCAGGGAGTCCATCGGGTCCACGCTAACGGTCGCGGTGGTCAGACCCGCGCGGTGTCCCGGCGGAACAGCCGGGCCGCGCCGACGCCGAAGACCAGCGCCCAGAAGACCATGTTCGCCACGCCGGCCATGCTCACCCCGTCGCCGGTGAGCGGGGCGCGGGACAACTCGCCCATGCCGTACACCGGGGTGAACTTCGCGACCTGCTGAAGCACGTGCGGCAGCACCTCGACCGGGACGAACAGCCCGCCGAACATGGCCAGGATGGCGAGGATCGGGCCGATGAACTGCATGACGTTCTCGGCCGGCACCAGATAGCCGATGAACAGGCCGAACGCCGCGAAGACCAGTGAGCCGATCCAGGCGGCCAGCCCGGACAGCAGCCAGACGTACGCCGGGATGCGGACCCCGGCCACCGCGCCCACCGCGAACTCGACGACGACCGCGAGCAGACCGAGGGTCATCGCGGTGACCAGCTTGGTGGCCACGTACGCGGTCGGGCGCAGCGGGGTGAGCCGCAACTGCCGGCTCCAGCCCAACGCCCGCTCGGTGGCCACCGCGCCGCCGGCGCTGGTGGTCGCCACCATGGCCGCGTAGACGGCCAGGCTGATCATGACGTACGCGGTGACCGGGCGGCCGTTGTCCAGGTTCTGTCCGCCCTGCGGCAGGCCGAAGATGAGGAAGAAGACACCCGGCATGATCAGCGTGAAGGCGAGGGTACGGCGGTTGCGCAGCACCCGGCGCAACTCGATGAGCAGGACGCCCGGGGAGAACCCGCCCAGGGCGGGCAGCCGACGATCCGGCTCGTCGGCGCGGACGGGAGTGGGGGTGGGGGTGGCCGGCAGGGTGGTCATCTCAGGCTCCGGTCTGCGCGGTGGTCAGGGCGAGGAAGGCGTCCTCGAGGTTCTGCGAGGTGATCTCGACGTCCCGGGCCTCGGTCCGGGTCAGCAGGTGCCGGGCGATCGCGTCCGAGTCGCCGGTCCGCACCAGCACGCTGTCTCCGCGCACCTCCACGGCGTCCACGCCGGGCAGCGCCGCGAGTGCGGCCTGGTCGGCACCGGGCAGGGTGGCCCGCACCGTACGGCCGGCGGCCAGGTTCTTGATCTCCGCGGTGGTGCCGTCGGCCACGATGCGCCCCTGCCGGACCAGCACGATCCGGTCGGCGTACGCATCCGCCTCGTCGAGGTAGTGGGTGGCGAAGATGACTGTCCGTCCGCGCCGGGCGTCACGGCGCAGGGCCTGCCAGAAGTCGCGCCGACCCTCGACGTCCATGCCTGTGGTCGGCTCGTCGAGCACCATCAGGTCCGGGTCGGGCAGCAGGGCCAGCGCGAAGCGCAGTCGTTGCTGCTGACCGCCCGAGCAGCGTCCGACCACCCGATCGGCGATGTCGGTGATGCCGGCGCGCTCCAGCACCTCCGCCGCCGGGCGGGTGTGCCGGTAGAAGTGGGCGGTCATCCGTACCGTCTCGCCCACTGTGAGGTCCTTGAGCAGCCCGCCGGTCTGGAGCACGGCGGCGACCCGACCTCGGGCCACCGCGTCGTCCGGGGTGCCGCCGAGGACGCGGACGGTGCCCGTGTCCGGACGGGACAGCCCGAGCAGCATGTCGATGGTGGTGGTCTTGCCCGCGCCGTTCGGGCCGAGGAACGCCACCACCTCGCCAGGCTGCACCCGTAGGCTCAACCCGTCGACAGCGGTGACAGCGCCGAAGCTCTTGGTGAGGCCGTCCAACTCGACAGCCGGATGCGTACTGGTCATGCCACTGATGCTCCGGCGGCGCGTACCCCGATGCCCGGAGCGGTCGTCACGCTCCGACCGTGACATTTGTCAGGGCGGCCGGATTCCGGACGGGCACAGCGGGTAACCGCCGGGCCGAGCCGCGACACCGGGAGGACGCGATGGGTGCCAACTCGCAGGGTCAGGTCGACACTGTCGTACTGATCCACGGGCTCTGGATGACGCCGCGCAGCTGGGAGGGGTGGACCCGGCGGTACACCGAGCGCGGCATGCACGTCATCGCCCCCGCCTGGCCCGGCATGGACCGGTCCGTGGAGGAGTTGCGCGACGACCCCGCCCCGATCGCCGAGCAGAGCATGGCCACGATCGTGGCGCACTACGACCGGATCATCCGGGCGCTGCCCCGACCGCCGATCATCATGGGGCACTCGTTCGGCGGCCTGTTCGCCCAGGTCCTCGCCGACCGGGGTCTCGGCGCGGCAGTGGTGGGAGTGCACCCCGCCGCGGTGAAGGGCGTGCTGAAGGTGCCGCTAAGTCAGCTGCGCTCGGGCTTTCCCATCCTGCGCAGCCCCGCCAACCGCGGCAAGGCCGTCCCGTTCACCCCTGACGACTTCGCCTACGCCTTCGGCAACACGATGAGCCGCGAGGACTCCGACCGGGCCTGGCGGCGCTACGCAGTCCCCGGTGCCGGGCGGGTCTTCTTCGAGGGCGCGTTCGCCAACCTCGACCCGCGCTCGCCGGCCCGCGTCGACGTCGGTCGTACCGACCGGGCGCCGCTGCTGCTGATGGCCGGCGAGGTCGACCACGTGGTGCCGGCGTCGGTGGTCCGCGCCAACGCCGGGCTCTACCAGAAGTCCCGGGCCCTCACCGCGTACGAGCAGTTCGCCGGCCGGTCACACTTCACCGTCGGCCAGGACGGCTGGGAGCAGATCGCCGACTACGCGCTGGACTGGGCACTACGCGCGGCGGCCCTGCCCCGGGAGATGACCATCGCCAGCGAAACCCCCCGCCGCTGACCGGGGCTCGGCCACCATACAGCCGAGCATGATCCACTCGACGTCCGTGAAATCGCGGTAACCCTGGCGCCGAAACCCCCCGACTTCACGAAAGCGGAGTGGATCACACGGTCTGGCTGATTCTCGGCATGTCCACGGTCTGGCGGGGTATCCCGGTGGGATGAGGGCCAGTTTCCGGCTTGGCCGGGTCGCGGGAGTGCCGGTCGGCGTCAACTGGAGCGTGCTGGTCATCTTCGCGCTGATCGCGTGGGGGTTGGCCGCGAACCAGTTCCCCCGCTCGTACCCCGACCGCTCGTCACTGGCGTACCTGAGCGCCGGGCTGGCCGCGGCGGTGGTCTTCTTCGTCGGCCTGCTCGCCCACGAGGTGTCGCACGCGGTGGTGGCCAAGCGCAACGGGCTGGAGGTCGACGGCATCACGCTGTGGCTGTTCGGCGGCGTGGCCGAGTTGCGGGGCGAGCCGCGTGACCCGGGCGCGGAGTTGCGCATCGCGGGCGTCGGTCCGCTGGTCAGCCTGCTGATCGGGGCGTTCTTCGGTGCCATCGCGGCGCTGCTCGCGCTGGCCGGGCAGGGCGGGCTGCTGTTCGGGGCGGTGGCCTGGCTGGCGGGGATCAACGTGCTGCTGGCCATCTTCAACGTGCTGCCGGCCGCGCCCCTGGACGGTGGCCGGTTGCTGCGTGCCGCGGTCTGGAAGGCGACCGGTGACCGGACCCGGGCGTCAGTGGTCGCCGCCCGGGCCGGCTGGGTGCTGGGTGTGCTGCTGATCGGCCTGGGGTTGTGGCAGTTCCTGTCCGGTGTCGGTTTCGGGGGGCTCTGGTTGGCGCTGATCGGCTGGTTCCTGATCGGGGCGGCCGGGATGGAGGAGCGGCAGGCCCGCACGGGCACCGCGCTGCGCGGGATTCGGGTGGGCGATGTGATGACCCCGCAGCCGCAGACCGCCTCGGCGCAGATGACTGTCGCGGACTTCGTCGACCACTACCTGTTCGCGTACCGGCATTCGGCGCTGCCGCTGACCGAGGACGGCCGGCCGACCGGCCTGGTCACCGTCGACCGGGTGCGGGGCGTGCCGCCGGAGCGGCGGGCGTCGACAACGCTGGCCGAGGTGGCCTGTCGAGCCGACCAGTTGGTGCTGGCCCAGCCCGACGAACAGCTCAACGACCTGCTCCCCCGGCTCTCCGAGTGCGCCGACGGCCGCGCCCTGGTGGTCACGGAAGACGGCCACCTGACCGGCATAGTCTCCCCCAGCGACATCAGCCGAGCCGTCCAACGCAGCACCCTCCGCACCCCCACCCCCTCCCGGTGATCATGGAGTTGACGGCGCGACACGCCGACCTCGGCACCGCCAAGCCCATGATCAACGGAGGGGGCGCGGGTCAGGAGTGGGGGCAGGTGTTGCGGTACTCCTGGATGGTTGTCGAGGCCGGGGGTGCGGGGCAGAGGAACTGGTCGTAGCGGGTGTCGTCGTCCACGAAGCGCTTCAGCCAGGAGATGCTGTACTTGGCGACGGTCACGTTCGTCGAGGTGGGCGCTGAGTGGCTGGCGTTGTTGAGTTCCAGGTACGCCTTGTCCAGCGTGGACGGCAGGCTGGTGTAGAAGGGCTTTGAGTGCGACGACACCGGCGCCACCGAGTCGTTCTCCGCGCCGACCACCAGCGTCGGCACCCGTACGCCGGACCAGTTCTTGACTGTGTGCCAGCCGGTCAGTGGGATCGCGGCCTGCAACTGCGGTCGTGAGTTCGCCGCCGAGAGGCTGCCGCCGCCGCCCATCGAGTGCCCCATCACGGCGAGCCGGTTGCGGTCGATCCGGGTACGCACGCCGCTGGTGTTCGTGAGGTAGTCCAGGGCTGCGAGCAGTTGCGTGCCCCGGCTGGCCGGTTGGTCGTAGCGGGACAACGTGTCGATGGTGATCACCACGAAGCCCTGCGAGGCGAGGCGCGGCCCCAGCCAGGCCAC
Source organism: Micromonospora sp. NBC_00330 (assembly GCF_036136635.1). Classification (NCBI taxonomy): domain Bacteria; kingdom Bacillati; phylum Actinomycetota; class Actinomycetes; order Micromonosporales; family Micromonosporaceae; genus Micromonospora; species Micromonospora sp. NBC_00330. The sequence goes on along the minus strand of NZ_CP108012.1, from coordinate 202,662 downwards.
GCTGGACTGGGTGGCGGTGTAGCCGGGTGAGATCGCCACCGCGCCGAAGGTGCCCTCGGCGGTGCTGGTCGGGTAGTAGATCGTTCCGCCCCGGAAACCGCTGACGCTGGAGGCGGCGACGGTGCTCTGGGCGATGGCGAACGCGCCCCGGCTGGCCTCGATGCTGGCCACTGTGGGGGCCGGGCCGCGCTCGTACGGGCTGGCGGCGGCGTGGGCGGCCGGCGCTGCGCCCAGTCCGGCGCCGAGCACGGCCAGGGCGAGCGCCCAGCGCAGACCGCGACGGGGGCGAGGGGCGACTGGTTCGGGGGTGATGGCGGGTACGGGCTGCATGTCTCGCTCCGAGGGGTGGAGCCGACGGTCCCGGGACGGGGACCGGACGATGAGACTCATCGACATGCATCAGTGTCTGTCCGGTGTCTTCCACCCCACCAATCCCAGCCGCCCCATGCCACAGCGCTATGGCACGCGCTCGGTCACCGGGGGAAGTAGCGGTCCAGGGCGTCGGTGCGGAACGTGCCCTTCGGGTCCAGGTCGGCCAGGAGCGCGGCGAAGTCGGCGTACCTCGGGTAGCGGGCGGACAGCTCGGTCGGGTCGGTGACGAAGACCTTGCCCCAGTGGGGGCGGGGCGCGAAGGGCGCCAGCCGCTCCTCGACGGCGGCCACCACCGGCAGCACCGCCGCGGTGTCGTCGACCCAGGTGAAGTGCAGCACGAAGCTGTCCCGCCGGTAGTTCGGGCTGAGCCACAGCTCGTCGGCCGCGACCGTCCGCAGCTCGGACACCAGCAGCACCGGTGCGATCAGGTCCGCCAGGTCGTCCAGCGCGGCGAGCGCGTCCGCCGCAGCCGTACGCGCGACGTGGTACTCGGACTGCAGTTCGTCGCCGCTGCTCGGTGTGAAGCCGAGCTTGAAGTGCGGCAGCCGCTCGTGCCACGGGCCCGGCTCGCCGAGCTGTGGGGTGCAGTTCTCCGCCGGCATCCCGAGCACCGGGTGCCGGGGCTGGTCGGCGGCAGTGGTGCCCAGCCAGTCCGCCGAGGGTGGCGGCTGGTCCGCCAACTGCTTGCGCCACACCTCGCGCAGCCGGGGCGTACGGAAGTCGGTGAAGACACTCACGCTGTACGCCGAGCCGAGCGCCTCGTCCAACGCAGTCCGGTCCAGGTCGAGGCGTACGTACTGGCGCAGCGCGAAGGTCGGCACGACGTCCACTGTGACGCGGGTGACCAGGCCGAGCGCGCCGAGGCCGACCACCATGCCGGCGAACGTGTCGGTGTCGCGGTCGACGCGGAGCAGATCCCCGTCGGCGGTGACCAGCTCCAGGCCGGCGACAGTGCTGGCCAGGTTGCCGTGGGTCTGGCCGGAGCCGTGAGTGGCGGTGGCCACCGCGCCGGCCACCGAGATGTGCGGCAGCGAGGCGAGGTTCGCCAGCGCGTACCCCTGGGTGTGCAGCTGTCGGGCGACGTCGCCGTAGCGCAGCGCGCCGCTGACTGTGGCCTGCCCCCGCTCGTGGTCCACCTCGACGACAGCCGGCAGCCCGGCGAGGCTGACCAGGTCACCGTCGGTGTCGCCGAGACGGTTGAAGGAGTGCCCGCTGCCCACCGCGCGGATCCGGCCGCTGCCGGCGACGAGCCGGCGCAGTTCGTCGACGGAGGTGGGGCGGTGGAACGCCTTCGCGGCGTACCGCACGTTGCCGGCCCAGTTGCGGCGCGGAACGTCAGTGGTCGACGCGGCGTGCGATCCCTGCGCGGTCATGTGGCGGTCTCCCGATCGGTGCTCTGGTGGTCGGCCAACGCGGTGACGAGGGCGTCCAGAACCGTATCCGTCTGGAAGGTGCTGTAACCACGTTGGGCGATCGGCAGACCGGCAGTGGTGGCGCGTTCGATCTCTCCCCGGGCCGCCTGCCGGGCCGACGCGTCCCCGGACATCAGCGCGTCCTGGCCGCGTCGGATCAACCGGTCGACCCGGTCCATCTGGTAGCCACGCAGGCCGACCGGGATCTCCGGGGCTTCGAAGGCGGCGCGACGCAGCGCGAGCAGGTCGACGAAACGGCCGCCGGCATATTGGGTGAGCGCGGCGGACACCTGCTCGGGCTGCTCGCGGACCTGGTCGAGGACGAGCAACTCGACGGCGGGTCGGCCGTCGAGCGGATGGCGGGCCGTCAGCTCAATCGTCACACCCGGCACGGGCACCAACAGCAGTCGCGGCGGCTCCGGGTGGCCGTCGCGCCGGGGCGGCTCGTCGAGGACCAGCGCGTCGACCTCCGCCCACCGGACGTCCCGGCGCAGGCCGGGCCGCCGGATGGTGAGCCCGTCCGCGTGGATCCCGAATCGGAACGGCCGCATCGCGCTGACCAGCGCCACCGCGCCGAGCGCTATCGCCCCCACCGCGATGATCGTCCGCAGCAGGGCGCCGTCGCTGGGATAGACCAGCAGGAGCACTCCACCGAGTACGCACACCAGGGCGAGCACACGGGCCCCCCGATTCCGGCGCAGTTCCACGCTCGGACCCCCGTTTCATGACCGTGGCGTCGGTCCCGACATCTTCCGCCAGACCGGGCACCAAGGACACCGGTCGATCGGGCACGGTTGTTCTCGTCGTCGTCGGGGAACCCTACGCCCATGAGCAGCTACCGCGATCCGGCCGCACGAGGTGACGTCTTCCCCTCGGAGGAGGAGCTGGACCCCACCGGCACCGAGGTCGAGCAGGCCAGCGCGCCGCCGGCCGGCGGGTTTCCGAGCCACCCGTCGCCCACTCCCGGTCCTCGACCGACACCGGCGCCCGCGCCCGCCCCGACGCCGGTGCCGGCACCCGGCCCGCCGCCGCGCGCCAGTGGCGCACAGTCGATCGTGACCCGTCACCTGGACGGCTCGGTGGAGGTGGTCACCGACCTCGACGGTGACGGCGTCGCCGACGTCGTCCAGATCGACGTCGACGGTGACGGGATCCCGGACATCACCTACGTGGACAGTGACCGCGATGGGCGGCTGGACACCGTGCTGGGCGACCCGAACGCGGTCGGGACGGGCGCCCACCGGGCCTGACCCGGAGGCGCTGTCGACTCAGAGCTTCGCCATCACCTCGCTGGCGACCAGCTCCAGGTGCTCCAGGTCGCCAAGGTCCAGCACCTGGAGGTAGAGCCGCTCGCTGCCGATCTCCGCGTACCGGCCGATGGTTTCCAGCACCTCGGCGGGCGTCCCGGCCAGGCCGTTGGCCCGCAGCTCGTCCGGTTCGCGGCCGATGGCGGCGGCCCGTCGGGCCACCTCGGCGTCGTCGCGCCCGCAGCAGAGCACCAGGGCGTTGGACCAGACCATCTCGGCCGGGTCCCGGCCGATCTCGACGCAGGCCGCGCGGACCCGGTCGAACTGCGCCGCGGTGTCCGGCACCGAGGCGAACGGCAGGTTGAACTCGTCCGCGTAACGGGCGGCCAGCCGAGGGGTGCGCTTGGGACCCGTCCCGCCGAGCAGGATCGGAGGACGCGGCTGCTGCACGGGCTTGGGCAGGGCGGGCGAGTTCCGGACCGGGTAGTACCGGCCGTCGTGGTCGAACCGCTCCCCCGGAGGCGTGGCCCAGAGCCCGGTGATGACGGCGAGCTGCTCCTCCAGCCGGTCGAACCGCTCGGCCAGCGGCGGGAACGGGATGCCGTACGCGCTGTGCTCCTCGGCGTACCAGCCGGTGCCGATGCCGAGTTCCACCCGGCCGCCGCTCATCTGGTCGACCTGCGCCACGGTGATCGCCAGCGGGCCGGGCAGCCGGAAGGTGGCGGCGGTCATCAGCGTGCCGAGCCGGATGCGGCTGGTCTCCCGGGCCAGGCCGGCGAGAGTGGTCCACGCGTCGGTGGGGCCGGGCTCGCCGCTCACGTCACCCATCTTCAGGTAGTGGTCGGACCGGAAGAACGCGCCGTAGCCGGCGTCCTCCGCGCAGCGGGCGACGGCGAGCAACTGGTCGTAGCTGGCACCCTGCTGGGGCTCGGTGAAGATCCGAAGTTCCATGATCCGAGCATAGGCAGCCGATCGGCGGTGCCGCGTCGGGACGGCGGCTGCCGTCGTATGCTTTGACAGTCATATGACGGAGGAGGCATATTGGGAAGGTGTCCACCGACGCCTTCACCGTCCTCGCCGAGCCCACCCGGCGCCGGATCCTCGATCAGCTCCGCGACGCCGAACGCAGCGTCGGCGAGCTGGTCGACGGGCTCGGGGTCAGCCAGCCGGCCGTCTCCAAACACCTGCGGGTGCTTCGCGACGCCGGCTTCGTCACCTGCCGGACGGCCGCCCGACAGCGGATCTACCGCCTCGACCCCGGCCCACTGCGGGACGTCGACGGCTGGCTCGACCCGTACCGGCGGCTCTGGGCCCGACACCTGGACGCCCTGGAACGGCACCTCGACAGTCAGGAGCAGTGAATGGACCGCGACGCGTTCCGCCCGAGCCCACCCGCCGACGTGCGCGCCGAGCCCAGCGACGCCGGCGCGACAGTCGTCTTCGTCCGCGACCTGCGGCATCCGCCAGCCACCGTCTGGGCGGCACTGACCGACCCGGCCCAGCTCGCGCAGTGGGCGCCGTTCCTCGCCGACCGCGATCTCGGCAACGCCGGCGCCGCCGTGCTCACCCTCGTCGACGGCGAGACCACCCAGGAGGACCCGTCGACGGTACGCCGGGCCGAGCCCCCGCACCTGCTGGAGTACACCTGGGGCGACGACCTGCTGCGCTGGGAGCTGAGCCCGCTGGGCAGCGGCACCCGGCTCACACTGCGGCACACCGTCGCCGACCGGGGCATACTGCCGATGGTCGCGGCCGGCTGGCACCTCTGCCTCGACGTGGCCGACCTGCTGCTCGACGGTGACCCGGTCGGCCCCATCCGCGGCGCGGAGGCCAAGGACTACGGCTGGCCCGAGCTGCGCGACGCGTACGCCGAACGGCTCGGTGAGGGCTGACCGGTGCAGTCCCGGCGGCCCCGGAGCCCGGAGCCGCCGGAACCCGGTCAGACGTACGGCCGCTTGGCGTACGCCTCGCGGAGCGCGGCCAACCCGACCGCCTTCGGCGTCAGGGTGCCCCACCCGGAGTTGAAGTAGTTGGTACGCACGATCCGTGGCCCACCCTCGGCGTTGAGCTGGGCGATCGCCGCCGGCACTGTGGCGATCCAGGCCGCCTGGTCCGGGATCTCGGCCGACCTGACCCCCCACTCGGCGATGATCACCGGTCGGGACAGCGCCACCGGGCCGAGATCCGCCACTGCCCAGTCCTTCGTCCGGCGAAACCGGGCCAGCGCGGTGTGGCTGGCGTTGGTGCCGTACGCGTTCCACTGGAGATAGTCGAGGCGGGACATCAGCGACTCCGGGTGGGTGCGCTGGAAGCAGGCCCGGTCGAAGCCTCCCAGCCCCACCGAGAAGGTCGTCCCGACCGGCAGCGTCCGCGCCTTGAACCACGTGAGGATGTAGTTCATCGCCTGCACCGCCCGAGCGTCCGACTCGGCCCAGGTGTACGCCTTGCCGTCCTCGGTGGTGCCGAACTCGTGATCGGTGTCCAGTTCCGAGGCGAGCTGGATGTTCACCCCGAAACCGAGCGTCCGGTACTGCGACAGGGCGCGGGCGAACAACCCGTCACACTGCCCCTTGAGCACCTGGCCGTACCCGTACGCCTTCGGCCAGGTCGTGCCGGGACGCTGCTGGATGGTCATCGTCGGCGCCGGCACCGTGTAGCTGGTGCCGTCCACAGTGAAGCTTTGCGGCCCGTAGTTCGGAGCGCCGTAGTGCTTCAGCTCCAGGACCATGTTCATCTGCACCCCGGCCTTGCCCAGGTTGACCAGCCAGGGCCGGTTGTAGCCGGGGAAGATGTAGCCGTCGGCGAAGCTGCGGTACTGGGTGAGCGACCGGAAGTTGCCGCCGGCCATGTCGGCGGTCGGATCGGCGCCGCCGGACAGGTAGTAGCCGCCGAGCACGGGTTGGCCCAGGCTGTAGTCGGCGGTGGCCGTCGCGGTGTTGCCGGCGGCGTCGCGGACCTGGACGGTTACCCGGGGCATCACGCCACCGACCGATACACGGCCACGGAGCCGTTGTCGGAAACCCGGGTCCAGGTACGCCCGGAGTTGTCGGTGACGCTCACGCTGAGCGGGTCGATGATCGCCGTGACCTTGACCGGCGCGCTGCTGTTGCCCTGCGCGTCGGTGACCACGATGGTGACGGTCAGCGGCTTGGTGTCGGCGTCTGAGTAGGTGACGGTCAGCAGCATCTGGTCACCCGGCGCGAAGACGGATGCGTTCAAGGCTGCGGTTGCCGTGGGAGCGGCCATGTCGGGCCCTTTCTTGCTCGGTCGCCGGGCCTCGGCGCGCGGTTCAGCGACGTCGGACCCGGCGGGGTCCACAGTGCGAAAGGCCGGCGGGGCACGGGGACGGCAGGTACGACCGGCGGACGGCGCTGCCTGACTGCCGGTGGTGCTGACGTCCTTGTCCCGATGGGCGGAGGCACCGCTGCGGGCGCCCGCAGGGGTGTCGGTGACAGCCACGGCCTGTCGTACGCGCGATCGGCACGGCGGCTGTGCCGTGACCGCCACGGCTTCGAGGCCGGGCTGGGTGAGGGCGGCACCGGTGTGGACGATGTTGTCCCCACCGGACCGGAGGATCGGGATGTGGCCCGCCACCCGTCTACCTCCACCTGCCCCAAGGGTGCTCTACCAGGGGCTTTACCGTCTTGTCCGAATTGCGACAAGGGCCCGGAAGGGCTCGGCGCGGCGGTTACTCGGGCGGCGTCCCGCGCACGGCCCAGGCCCGCGCGGTGAGCCGGATCGAGCCGTCCGGCTCGACCGGCAGCCGGGTGGCCAGCGACTCCCGCAGCGCGGCCCGGTCGGATTCGGCCAACGTCGCGACGTACCCCGGCGCCGACCCCTGACCGCCGAGGAACGGTGTCCAGTAGTCGGCGAAGTCGGTGAAGGTCGTCGGCACGTCGACCGGCCAGACCGACACGTCCCGCAACCCGGCCCGCTCCCAGAGCGTGCGGAGCGCGTCGGGCTGACACACTGTGGTGCGGTTCCCCTCGTCCAGCTTCGCCGAGGCCGGGTCGAGCCGTGCGGCGGCGGCCCAGAAGTGCCGCATCATCGCCATCCCCTCGGCGTAGTCCCAGACGTAGGCGGCCACCACCCCGGCCGGCCGGACCACCCGGGCGAACTCCGCCACCGCCCGCGCGGGCTCCGGCACGAAGTTGAGCGTCAGTCCGCTGACCACCACGTCCGCGACGCGATCGGGCAGCGGCAGCGCCCGCGCGTCACCGACCTGGAAGGCCGCCCGGGGGTCGGTGACCCGCGTACGCGCGACAGCGACGAACCCCTCCGACGGGTCGATGCCGGTTATCTCGGCGGGATCGTCGTGGGTGAGGATCGTCGAGGTCAGCGCTCCGGTGCCGCAGCCCACGTCGAGCCAGTGCCGCCCCGGCGCAACGGCCAAGCCGCGCAGGAATTCCACAGCGACCAGGCGGCTCCACCGACCCACGTACGCCTCGTACGCGTCACCGTTCGCCCACACCGGCTGCACCATCCCGGAACGATACGACAGGCCTGGGCAGGCCGTCGGTGCTGACGTTCAGTCGAGATGGTCGGCGGGGGCGGTCTGGAGCAGCCAGGCCAACGGCATCCGCGCCCGCGTCTCGTAGCTGCCGTCCCCGCCCAGCCGGTGCAGGGTGACCGTCTGCGCGCCGTCCCGATCGACCACCCAGTACTGCGGGATCCCCGCCGACGCGTACTCGCGGACCTTGGTCACGGAGTCCATCGCCTCCGAGCCCGGCGAGACGATCTCCACGACGAGTACGACGTCGGCGACTGCGGCCCAGACGCTGCGGGACGGCGGCTTACGCCAGACACTCACATCGGGGATGCGGCCACCGTCACCGTCCGGTCCGGAGATGCGCACACCGACTGCTTGGAGCACCTGCTCGGCGGGCCAACCCGCCACGATCAACCAGGCGAAGAGGCGACTGGCGATCATGGCGTGTTCCGAATCGGGCGGCGGCATGACCGACAGGACCCCCTCGGGGCTGGTCTCGTAGCGGTGACCGTTCGGATCGGCAGCGTTCATCGCCGCCACGTCGTCGAGCGTCACAACGGCGGGCATGTGCATGCCGACAGCCTCAGCGCTCATGAGTCACATCCTAGGTGACCAGCGGCGCCGATCACCGCACCCGTTGGCTCAGCGACGCCGCCGCGCCGGGTCGAGCAGCGCGGGCGGGGTGTCGAACTTCTCGGCTGCGGCGAGGTCGACCCCGGGTGCGACGATCGCGTCGATCGCGTCGAGCACGTCGGCCGGGAGCACGGTGTCCGCGGCGGCGAGTTGGGCGTGCAGGTGCTCGATGGTGCGGGGGCCGATGATCGCGCTGGTCACGGCCGGGTGCGCGGTGACGAACCCGAGGGCGAGCTGGATCAGGGTGAGCCCCGCCTCGTCGGCGACGGTGGCCAGTCGCTCGACGGCGTCGAGCCGCGCCTGGTTGGCCGGGACGCTGAGGTCGAAGCGGGCGGGCAGGAGCGCCGAGCGGCTGGTGGTGATCTCCCGGCCGGCGCGGATCGCACCGGACAGCCAGCCCGAGGCGAGCGGGCTCCAGGCGAGCACGCCGAGCCCGTACTGCTCGGTCACGGGCAGGACGTGCGCCTCGATCCCCCGTTGCAGGATCGAGTAGCTGGGCTGCTCCGTGACGTACCGGCCCAGGTGGTGCTCCCGCGCGGCCCACTCGGCCTGCACGATGCGGTACGCGGGGAAGGTCGAGGAGCCGAAGTAGCGGATCTTTCCGGCCCGTTGCAGGTCGGTCAGCGCCGACAGGGTCTCCTCGTCGCTGGTGGTCGGGTCCCACCGGTGGATCTGGTAGAGGTCGACGTGGTCGACGCCGAGGCGGCGCAGGCTGTTGTCCAACTCGGTGACCAGCCAGCGGCGCGAGGCGCCCCGCTGATTGCGCTCGTCGCCCATCGGCATGCCGGCCTTCGTGGCCAGCACGATGTCGTCGCGGCGGCCGGCGATGGCCTTGCCGACCATCTCCTCCGACTCGCCCTGGCTGTACATGTCGGCGGTGTCGATCAGGTTGATTCCGGCCTCCAGCGCGGCGTCGACGATCGCCGTCGCCTCGCCCTGGGTGGTGTGCCCCAGCTTGCCGAAGTTCATAGCGCCGAGCACGAGGGTGCTGACCTGGACGCCGGTGCGCCCCAGGGTGCGGTACTGCATGGTTGTTCCTCCACGGAAGGGTGAGGTGACACTGGCCCACTCGCTCTGGCATCCTGAGTAAGTGGAACCACGTTCCGCTAAGAACGATACGGAACAGCGTTCCGTTTGCCAAGTGACGGAGGTAACGGCGCGGTGGCCGACATCGACAGCGAATCGGGGAGGTCGACCCCGCGGAAGCGGGCCGACGCCCGACGCAACGAGGCGACACTGCTGGACGCCGCCGCCGCTGCCTTCGTGACCTCGGGCGTGGACGCGCCCGTACGCGAGATCGCCGCCCGGGCGGGCGTCGGTGTGGGCACCATCTACCGTCACTTCCCGACCCGCGCCGACCTCATCGTCGCCGTCTACCGGCACCAGGTCGAGGCGTGCGCGGAGGCGGGCCCGACGCTGCTGGCCGACAGCGGCACTCCACACGCCGCCCTCACCCAATGGATCAACCTCTTCGTCGACTTCCTGGTCACCAAGCACGGCCTCGCCGAGGCGCTACAGTCCGACAACGCGGCCTTCGAGACGCTGCACGCCTACTTCCTCGACCGCCTCGTGCCGGTGTGCGCCCAACTCCTCGACGCCGCCGCCGCGGCCGGCGAGATCCGCCCCGACGTGACGGCATTCGAGCTGCTGCGCGGGGTCGGCAATCTCTGCATCGGCGCCGGCGAACCCCGCTACGACGCGCGTCGCATGGTCGAACTCCTCGTCGCAGGGCTGCGCGAACACCAGGGCACCGGGCCGCGATAGCTTATTGATCATGGCGGACTGGGAGCTTCGGCCGGCCTCGACGGCGGACGTCGAGGCGGTGGCCGAGTTGCGGGCGGTGGTGCTGCGGGCCGATCTGGAGCGGCTCGGCCGGTACGACGATCAGCGGGTGCGGCAGCGCCTGCGGGACGGTTTCGCCCCGGCGTACACCTGGGTCGTCGAGGTGGACGGCGCGTTCGCCGGCTGCGTGGCGCTGCGGCCCGACGCGGACGCCCACTGGCTGGAGCACTTCTACCTGGCCCCGCGGCTACAGGGCAGTGGCATCGGCACGGCCGTGCTGCGCGACCTGCTGGACCGGTGCGATCGCGCCGGCACGCCGGTGCGGCTGAACGTGCTGCGGGGCAGCCCGGCCCGGAGGCTGTACGAGCGGCACGGCTTCACTGTCGACAGCGAGGATCCGGTGGACGTGTTCATGGTCCGCGCCCCCAGGACGATCACCGCCGAGGTCCCGACGGTGTCAATGTAACGTTGACGGATGACGTCGGAGCTGGCCCGGTTGGCGGAGGTCCGCGCTACCCGCGTGCGGCTGGACGAGCAGGAGCTGGAGATCATCGACCGCGCGCGCCACGACGGCGCGACGTGGGCCCAGATCGCGACCGCGCTCGGCCTCGGCAGCCGGCAGGCCGCCGAGCAGCGTCGACAACGGCTGGTGGCGGCGCGATGGACGCGGCGGCAGCAGCTCGACCTCCGGATGCCTGCGCAGATCGCGGCGCTGCGGGCGGCGGTGGCCGACCTCGCCCGGTGGATCGGCGCCGACCAGCGGTGGGACAGCCGATTTCGTCGAGCGGCGCTCGTCCGGAGCACAGTGGATGCCGCGTTGGACGCCGCCCCGGGATCGCTGCACGCGTTGGCGGCGCTCCTCGCCAGCGATCTCGCCGAGGCGGGTGCGCGACTGCCCGCGCCGGCTCGGACCGCCGCCACGAAAATCGACGCCGCCCTGTCAATGAATCGTTGACAGTATCCGGCGGCATTGCCTGGGCTTCGCTCAAGCTTCAGGATGTGAGTCACCTCGACTCAACTCGGAGTGCTCATGCGTCGCAACGCGGGCCTGTTCGTGACGATCTCCCTGCTGTCCGGCTTCGGCAGCAGCGCCATGTCCCTGGTCGCCGGCATCTGGATCCTGGACCTCACCGGCTCCACCAGCCTCGCCGCCCTCGCCGGGCTCTGCGTCTACGCCCCGGTGCTCGCCGGCCCGTGGTTGGGCGGTCTGCTCGACCGGGCACCCCGGCGGCCGTTGGTCATCGCCGTCAACCTCATGCTGGCGGCCGCCCTACTGGCGCTCCTCGCGGTGCGCGGGCCGGGGCAGACGTGGCTCATCTTCGCCGTCTCGTGCGCCTACGGCGTCAGCTACGTGCTGATCGACGCCGGCGAGACGGCGCTGCTGCCGTCGGCACTCGCGCCGACCGAACTCGGCGACGTCAACGGGTGGCGCTCCAGCGCGCAGGAGGGCATGAAGCTCGTCGCTCCCCTGGCCGGGGCCGGCCTCTACGCGTGGCGGGGCGGCCACGCGGTCGCCGTCCTCAGTGCGGCCGCGCCGGTCCTGGTCGCCACCCTGTACGCGCTCCTTCGCCTGAACCGGACGCCCACCGACCGACCCACCGAACGCGGCGACGGCCCGCGTACCGGATTGGTGGTCCTGTTCGGACAGCCAGCGACACGTCTGCCGGTCGTGCTCGCCGCAGTGTCCATCGCCATGTCCGGCTTCACGACGGCGGGAATCTACGCGATCGTCGTCACCGAGCTGCTCCTGCCGACGACGTTCCTGGGTGTGCTGGCCAGCGCGCAGGGCGCCGGTTCCATTCTCGGTGGCCTGATCGTCGGCCGGCTCATCGCGACAAGAGGTCCCGTTGCCGTCGGTGTCGCCGGGACGGCGCTGTTCGCGGTCGGCTGCCTCGCGCGCTGCCTGCCGTGGTGGCCGGCCACTGTCGTCGGAGCGGTGGTGGCCGGCGTCGGGCTGCCCTGGACCCTGGTCGCGGCGGTGACCGCCGTGCAGACCCACACGCCGTCGGCGCTGCTGGGACGGGTCTCCGCGACGGCCAACACCGCGATGTTCGGGCCGCTCGTCGTCGCGATCCCGCTCGGCTCCGCGGCCGTCCACCTCGGCGCCCGCCCGCCGCTCATGGCCGCCGCGGCGATCTGCCTGACCGCCGTGGTGGCGACCACGTTCCACAGCCGGTCGACGCCGCACGACGAGACACCGACCGCGCCGCCGCCGCGCCGAACTGCCGGAACGGGTCCGGCGAGCCGCTGACCGGGTTCACCCGCGTACCGGATGGGCCGCCTGGAAGGCGAGTCGACCGTCCGCGTCGGCGGCGATCTGGTCGAGGATGTCGTCCAGGTCCAGGAAGACCGACCAGCGCTCGCGGCCTGTGGCGTCGGCAAGCCGGTCCACGAGCAGCTCCTCCAGGTCGGTGACCCGCTTTCCCTTCCACACCTTGTCGGCCACGCTGACCAGCAGGTCGTCCACGCCCACCCCGTCCTGGTGCCAGGACGCGTGGTCGCGCGCGAACCGGGCCCACGACTCGGCGACGCCGTGCTGGAGCAGCAGCTCGTAACCGGCGGGCTCGTGCGCGGAACCGGGCCCGGACAATTCCTCCGGGTGCCGGACCTTGCCGATGTCGTGGGTGGCGGCGCCGAAGAGCACCGCCTCGCTGTCGAACGGGAGTTGCGGGAACCGGTGCGCCATCGCGTCGGTGAGCTGCGCGGCCACGTCGTGCACGGCCCGCAGGTGCGCGGCGAGGCGCGGCGGCGCGTCCAGGACCTCCAACAGGGCGACGACCCGGTCGGGCAGGGGCCGTAGCGGCGGTTCCGCGGGTGCGGTGAGGGCGCGGCGCAACGATTCGGACGTCACGGCGGCAAGGGTACGACCACCACGCACTGCCAGGTGAACCCTTTCGATGTACGAACTCGACCGGTCGGCGAGGTCGCACGCGTGGTTGACTATCGAACCATGCCGCTCAGTCCGGACGAGGTCGAGCTGTTCGAGCACTCCAGGGCCCGCCTGGAGGCGATCGCCTATCGCCTGCTGGGCTCGGCCAGCGACGCGGAGGACGCCGTCCAGGACACCTTCCTCCGCTGGCAGGGCGCCGACCGGGAGCATGTCGAGACGCCCGAGGCGTGGCTGACGAAGGTCCTCACCAATGTGTGCCTCAACCAGCTGACCTCCGCACGGGCCCGGCGGGAGACCTATGTGGGCACGTGGCTGCCCGAACCGGTCCTCGCCGGGGACCGGATGCTCGGCCCGCTCGACACCGCCGAGCAGCGCGAGTCGGTCTCGGTGGCGGTGCTCACCCTGCTGGAGCGGTTGTCGCCCAACGAACGCGCGGTGTACGTGCTGCGGGAGGCCTTCGGCTACTCGCACGGTGAGATCGCCGAGATCCTCGGCATCACCGAGTCGAACTGCCAGCAGACCTACCGGCGTGCCAAGCAGCACGTCACCGCCGAACGGGCCCGCGCGGAGGTCGACCGGGCCACCGCCCGGAAGATCGTCGCGGAGTTCCTCACGGCGGCCAACAACGGCGAGATCCAGCGGCTGGTGGAGTTGCTGACCGACGACGCGACGAGCACGGCCGACGGCGGCGGCAAGATCCCGGCCCGGTCCGCGCCGATCGTCGGCGCGCTGGCGGTCGCGAAGTTCCTGCGTGGCCTGTTCAAGCCGGCCGACGTCAAACGGGACCTGGTCGGTGGCAGCCCCGCCATGTACGTCACCACCGCCAACGGCGCCCCGGCGGTGGTGGTCGTGATCGACGACCGGGTCATCGGCGTGATGTCGGTGCAGGTGACGCCCGAGGGTGTCACGGCCATCCACAACCAGGTCAACCCCGACAAGCTCGTCCGCGCCACCAGGCAGTGGTCCGCCTCCGAGCACGAGGAGCCCACCCTCCACGTCTGGTGACGTGCGGTGATGCCGCTCAGTTCTCGCCGGCGGTGATCAGGCCGGTCTCGTACGCGCAGATCACGGCCTGGGTGCGGTCGCGGAGGCCGAGCTTGGTCAGCACGTTGCTGACGTGGGTCTTCACCGTGTGCTCGCTGACCACCAGGGTCTGGGCGATCTCCGCGTTGGCCAGGCCGCGACCCAGCAGGTGCAGGGTTTCCCGTTCGCGGGTGGTGAGCACGTCGAGGCGGGCGTCGGGCGCGACGGCCGACCGGGGCGTTCCGGGGCGGTGGCGGCCGGTGATGTCCGAGATGATCTGCCGGGTCACCGACGGGGCCAGCAGCGAGTCGCCGGCGGCCACGACCCGTACGGCGTGGACGAGGTCGTCGCGGCGTACGTCCTTGAGCAGGAAGCCGCTGGCGCCGGCGTAGAGCGCCTCGTAGATGTAGTCGTCCTGGTCGAAGGTGGTCAGCATGATCACCCGACTGGCGCTCTGCGCGCAGATGCGGCGGGCGGCCTCGATGCCGTCCATCGTCGGCATGCGGATGTCCAGGAGCGTCACCTCCGGCTGGTGCTCCCGGACGGCGGCCACGGCCGCGGCCCCGTCGCCGACGTCGGCGACGACTGTGATGTCCGGCTGGGCGTCGAGGATCATGGAGAATCCGCTGCGGACAAGCTCCTGGTCGTCTGCGATCACCACCCGAATCGTCACGCCGGGAACGGTAGCCGAGCCTCGACGGTGAACCCGCGCCCACCTGTCCCCGGTTCGGCTCTCGCCGTACCGCCGCAGGCGATCGCGCGTTCCGGATGCCGATCAGGCCGTGTCCGCCGCCCGGGCCGCCGGTTCCGGCACCGTCGTCGGTCACCGTGACAGTGAGGGCATCGGGCGACCAGTCCAGGTGTACGTCGACAGTGCTGGCCGCCGCGTGCTTGAGCGCGTTGGTGAGGGCTTCCTGCACGATCCGGTACGCGGCCAACTCCACGTCGGCGGACACCGGGCGCGGCTCCCCGGTCACCCGCAGGCCGGCCACCGGTACACAGTCGATCAGCGACCGCAGTTGGGCCAGGGTGGGCTGCGGGCTGCGGGGACCGGGCTCGGAGCGCAGCAGGCCGAGCATGCCGCGCAGTTGCACCATGGCGTCCCGGCCGGCGTCGGCGATCGCGTCGAACGCCGCCTCGGCCCGGTCCGGCGCGGTGCGTACCGCGACCGGCCCGGCCTCGGCCTGCACGATCATGAGGCTCACCGCGTGGGACAGCACGTCGTGCATCTCCCGGGCGATCCGGGCCCGCTCGCGTGC
Organism: Micromonospora sp. NBC_00330; assembly: GCF_036136635.1. Taxonomy (NCBI): domain Bacteria; kingdom Bacillati; phylum Actinomycetota; class Actinomycetes; order Micromonosporales; family Micromonosporaceae; genus Micromonospora; species Micromonospora sp. NBC_00330. Next base: position 187,555 of record NZ_CP108012.1, on the reverse strand, counting down.
GGCGGCCCGATCGGCCTCGAACTCGCGCTCACGTTCGGCCCGGAGCGCCCGGTCCTCCAGTGCTGTGGCGCGTTCCTGCCGGGCGGCGCCGAGCCGACCCAGCACGTACGCGGTGAAGAAGACCAGGAAGGTGTAGAAGTACTCGCTGACGCGGTTGGTGTTGAACGCCACCCCCGCGGCCACCCCCGGGAACGTCGCGGCGAGTGCCCACCAGCGCTGCCGGCGACCGCCGAGTGCGGCGACCGTGTAGAGGGCGACCAGCCCTCCGTACGCGAGCGGCTGCCCCGGCGCGTCCGCCGCTTTACCAGCGATAGTGGCCAGTGCCACCACCAGCAGGACGGTGAGCGGCACCGTTCTGCGCCAGATCAGCGGGATCGCCGTACCGGCGGTCAGCAGGTAGGCCAGCGGCCCGGGTTCGCCACCCGGTCCGGGAAGCACGAACGGCAGTGACACCGCGATCAGGACGAACACGGTGATCGCCGCATCCACCACGTACGGATTGGTGGTACGCACGAGGCGGGCAAGCGACATCGCGACAGTATTCACAGCCCCTGAACTCCTCCCCCACGGGCACCCGATCCCACCGGTGGTGGGGGATCGGTTCGGGACTCGCCGCTCAGGCGAGGACGGGCACCGGCTGCGTCGGGGTGGCGGCGATGCCCCGGGCCAGCGGGAGGAAGGAGACCAGCAGCAGGGCCGAGCCGAGCGGGATCAGGTCCTTGTCGATGAACGGCGTGGCGAGGTCGGCCAGCACCAGGATCGGCGTCCACAGCTTGACCCGGCGCTGCACGGCGAGCAGGACGACCAGCACGAGCTGGCCGAGGTAGAAGGCGTAGGGCCCGAAGTCGTAGGCCAGCTGCGAGATGCCGGGCAGGGTGCGCACGTCGTGAATGATCATGCTCATGCCGTAGTTGTCGGTGGCCAGAAAGCCGGCGACGAGGTCGATCGAGAACTGGGTGATCAGTGCCAGTGCCCCGAAGGTGCCGGCTGTGGCGCTCACCGTCGCGAGGGTCCGGCCGCCGGCCATGCGGCGCATCTGCCAGAACACCGAGATGAACGCGACGAGCGCGCCGAGGAACGCGAGGTGCCCGATGGTCCAGGCCGGGCCGGGACCACGGACACCGTCCAGGCCGTCGATCAGACGGACGATGCCGTAGCCCATGACCAGGACCGGGGCGGCAATGAATGCGGGGCGAAACTGCATCGTGGTGACTCCTTGGGAGGCGTTCACGTCGGGTGTTCGACGTGATTGAGCCTGCCGTTTCGCCGCCGCGCGGACATCGCTCCGCCCGGCGATCTTGCCGCGGTCCGGCGACTCCCCCGCACGCATGAGCGCCTCCCTCGCACGAGCGAGTGAGATCGGAAGCTGGTGACCCAGGTCATAGCCGTGGCCTGTCAGGAATCGAGCCGCTGTCCGGTTCAGGAAGCGACCACCACCGAGACAGGAGTGCCACCATGAAGCACCGCATCGTCGTCCTCGGAGCGGGTTACGCCGGAGCCATGGCCGCCGGGCGCCTCGCCAAGCGGCTGCACCCGGACGACACCGAGATCACAGTCGTCAACGCCGACGCGGATTTCGTCGAGCGGGTCCGCATGCACCAACTCGCCGCCGGGCAGGACCTCACACCACGCCCGCTGAGCAAGGTCTACGCCGGCACCGGCGTCAACCCTCGGCGGGCGCACGTGACCGCCGTCGACGTCGACCGCAGGACCGTCGCGCTCGCCGACGACAACGGCACCGACGAGATCGCGTACGACACGCTCGTCTACGCCCTCGGCAGCGTCACCGCCGACCACGGCGTCCCCGGGGTCGGCGAGCACGCGTACGACATCGCCGGCAGGCCCTCGGCGCTGCGGTTGCGCGACCGCCTCGCCCACCTCGCGGCCGGCGGGACCGTGCTCGTCGTCGGCGGCGGCCTCACCGGCCTGGAAGCGGTCACCGAGATCGCGGAGACCCGGCCGGACCTCGATGTCGCGCTCGCCGCCCGCGGTGGCCTCGGCGACTGGCTCAACGGCAAAGCGCAGCAGCACCTGCGTGGCGTGTGCGACCGGCTCGGCATCACAGTGCACGAGCACACCGACATCGCGCGGGTCGAGGCGACCGGTGCTGTCACCCGTGACGGTCGGGAGATCCCGGCCCAGGTGACGGTGTGGACGACCGGCTTCGCCGTGCACCCCATCGCCGCCGCCACGACCCTGGCGGTCGCGGCGACCGGACAGATCATCGTCGACTCCAGCATGCGGTCGGTCTCACACCCCGAGGTGTACGCGGTGGGCGACGCCGCGATCGCCGAAGGACCGGGCGGCAAGCCACTGCGGATGTCCTGTGCCTCGGGCATCCCGATGGCCTGGCAGGCCGCCGACGCCATCGCCGCACGCCTGACCGGCAGGGCGAAGTTCCCCAAGGCCCCGCTGCGCTACTTCAACCAGTGCATCAGCCTCGGTCGCCGCGACGGCATCATCCAGTACGTGACCGCCGACGACCGGGCCAGGCCAGCCCAGCTCACCGGGAAGCTGGCGGCCCGGTACAAGGAGTTCGTCTGCGCGGGCGCCGCCTGGAGCATCGCGCATCCGGTGCTCTACCCGGTCCGCCGCCACCGCGTCGTCCCCAACCGGTCGGAGATCCGCGCGGCGGCGTCCTGACAGGCCTGAGGCACAGCGCCCGGCTCCGGTGCTCCGAGAGCGAGCCGAACCAGGCGGGCCGCGTCAGTGTCCTCACGGGCTGACCGTTGGCGCGTTCCTCTGGAGATGCCGCATCAACGACCGCCTGCCCAACTTCAGCGCCGCGCTGGTGACCGCCTGATCACGTTGATGAGACTGGACATGTGCCAGCCCTAGGCTGTCGCAATGGCGGCAGAGCATGTGGTGATCGACCTCGACGAACACGGTCATGAGCCGGCCGAACGGAGCGGCATCGTCCGGTGGAACGTCGCGAACAGGCGGAAGGTTCTCCTTCCGCTCGTCGCCGCCTTCGTGATCGGTGTGGTGCTCGGCGGCGTCGGTGTCGGTGAGTTGCGCGACTCTCGTGCAGAGCGCGAGCGGTCCACAGTGGTCTCGCTCGTGGCCCTACCCGAGTCGGGCTTTTCGGGAGGCTTCAACAGCAGGGGAACCGTCCTGCTGAACGGGCAGCTGACACTGATCAACACCGGTCCCGCGCCGATCACGATCCGCGGGGTGCAGGCAGAGAGGCCGGGCGTCCAGGTACGGAGTATGGGCCAGGCCCGGCAGGTCCGCCCGGGTGGCACCGGCCAGATCCCCGTCGATCTGCAATTGGAGTGCGCGACGGCGTTCGAGCTGGAGCCGTTGTCCGTGCGGTTCTCCGTCGAGACCGAGGACAAGCGACTCAGAGAGGTGCGCTACCCGGTCGCTCTGGTCGGGAGCGCCTGGGAGGAGGACGCCCTGCGCCTGTGCGAGCCCCGGCTCGACTCATAGCTGGAACGGCGTCTGCTCGACCAGGTGGACCAGCATCAGCGCCGTCCTCCTGTCGGGTTGCACGAACGCGGTGCGAATCAGGTACGTGCCACGAGCCAGGTCCACTGTGAGGTGGGTGGTGTGCTCCAGCCCGTCGCCGGTGTAGCCGGAGTCGAACAACTCGGCTGGCCCGCTGGTCGTCCACGTACCCGCGTCCTCCCAGCGAGCGATCTTGACCGCCCGGGGAATGAGGCGGACGACGTCTGCCTCGGAGGCGGCGTAGAGCCACCGCACGAGGATCCGCCGGTCCGGGAGGTACGTGGTGGAAGCCGGCTCGTCGGCCAGAACGAGCGCCTGGGCGGCACCGACGTCAAGCACCCCCACGTAACCGTCGACCTGGCAGGCCCGGTCGTAGTCACCCCAGGAGTCATCGTCGTCATCCGACGCGCCCTTCCACTCGCCGAGCGCCGTCGTCGGTACGACGATGAGCGGCCCGCCGCCCGAATCGACCCACGGCAGCAGGTTGACCGGCGTGCGCGTACGAGCGAGGACGCCGGCCAGGTCGGTCATGTCGGTCACGATCGCGTCGGCACCAGCGGCGGCGAGGCGTTCGGCCTTGCCGGGTTTGTTGGCGTACCCGATGCAGGCGACACCGGCTGCTCGGGCGGCTTCGACGTCGGTGACCGAGTCACCGACCAGAACAGCGGCCTCGGGTGGGATCTTCAGCTCTTGCAGGGCCCGCACAACGGGCGCCGGGTTGGGCTTCAGCAGATCGGGGTGCTCGCCTCGCCCGATGACGGCGGCGAAGTAGCGGGCCCGGTCGCGGCGCCCGAGGTAGGCGCCGATGGCGGCGGCGGAGTTGTTGCTGACGATGGCGAGGGGGCGCCCGGTCGCCAGGCATGCCGCGACCACGTCGAAGGCTCCGATCGTGGTCTCGGCGGACGCCGCCGCCTCGACCTCCGCCGCCGCCAGGGCCGCACCGACGACGCCGACCAGCTCGGGCGCGAACACGGCTGTCGCGCGGAACAGCTCCAGCGGGTCGTCCCCGTCGCGCAGCTCGTCGGGCAGGACGACGCCCCGGCTGAGGATCAGCTGACGAAGGTCGGCGGCGATACGCGGGGCGGCCCTGCTGCCGAACAGGCGGCAGATCGGACCGTCGAAGTCGACGAGGACGACTTCGGCCCGCTCGGTGATGTCGGCGAGCCGGTCCGTCGGCCGTTCTGCCTCGGTCGTCACCATGCGCTCCCGCAGGCCGTTTTCGTCGTCACGGCTGTCGATCCTAGAGACCGACGCGGGCCGAGCCGTCCTGGGACGGTTCGGCCCGCCTGCCGCTGCGTCACTGTGTCACCCTGGTGGCCGGGCTGTCGCCCGGTAGTCCCCCCGCGCTGCTGTCGCTCTCCACGGGCGGCAACGGGGTGGTCCCGAGGACGCCACCGTCCCTGCCGTACGCGGTGAGAGTGGCCGCCTGGTCCGCTGGTACCCGGGTGGTGCCGGCGTTCGACGCGTCGAGGGCGACAGTGGCCGGGGGTGCGCCGCCGACCGTCACCGTGACGCGGGCCGCGTCTTGCGGGGCGATCACCTGCACCTGGCCCGTGGCGGGACGGGCGCCGTCCTCGGTCCGGACCCGCCAGCCGATCGGCCGCTTGTCGACGCCCTCCGCCGGCAACAGCAGCCGCAGGTCGATCGACCAGCCGGTCCGATCGTCGCCGTGCATGGCGTACGCGATCACTCCCCCGCCGGCCGGCTGCACTGTGAGCAGCGCGGCGGCCTGGCCGTGCTCGCGGCCCGACCACCGCACCCGTACCGTCGTGCCGACGGCCGGGAGGTGGCTGTCCTGAAGTGCCGTCTGGACGAAGTTGCGGAGGTTGGCGTCGTCGAGCGGGGTACCTCGGGCGGGTCGGCGAGCGCCGGTGAGCAGGGCGTCCATCTCCGGCCCGGTCGGATCGAGCGCGGCGTACGGGCCGCCGCCCAGACCGCCCTGGAAGTACACCCGGTCGCCGCGGCCGACCCGGACGACGGGTTCGTGCGGCAGGGGTTCGGGCGGCAGCACGGCGAACCCGACCCCGCCTCCGTCCGCCCTGGCGATGTCCTGGTACTCCACAGTCCCCCTCGACGTGTATCGAGGGTCGCCACTGATGGTCACAGTGGATTCGGGCGGACCGACGGCGACCGCGAACCCGGCCCGGTCGGGGTAGGCCTGCATCAGCGTCATCACCGGGTCGTCGTCACCCTCACTGTGGCCGCCGTACCGCATCTGTTGGGCGCCGGCCCCGGCCGGACCCACGTACCAGACCAGTGCCTCCCTGGTCAGCAGGCCGAACCGCAGCGGCACAGCGACCAGCGCGACCCGGTGGCCCGGCTGGTCACTGCCGTAGATCAGACGGATCCGGTCACGATCGCCGATCTTCCACTCACCCACCGGGGCGTCGATTCGCACCGGCGGATCGGCGCTGATCCGCGTTCGGAGCGCGTCCAGCCAGGCCCGGTCCCCGGCGAGCGCGCCCCGCGGTGGCGCGTCGAGCAGCGCCGTCGGAGTGGCGGCGACAGCGATGCCCGGTGCCCATCCGGGCAGCGGAACCACGTTGGTCTGGACCCCGACGAGCGCGACCCCGATCGCGGCGGCCAACGCCGTGCGGATCAGCCGCGTCCGCTGGTGCCGTCGCTCGCGGCGGGCGAACCCGGGCCAGGGGTCCTCGGGTACGTCGACGCCGTGCGCGGCCTGCCGCAGCGCGGGACTGAGCGTCGAATTGGCGAAGCTTCCGGTCATGCCAGTTCCTCCTCGAGCCGTACCGGGGACTGAGCGGCGGGCGGGACGAAGTCGCTCCGCAGCCGGGCCAACCCGCGCGACGCCTGGCTCTTCACGGCGCCGACGGAGCAGCCGAGGACCTTGGCGGTGTCCGCCTCGCTCAGATCCTCGAAGTAGCGCAGCACCAGCACCGCCTGCGTCCTGGGCGGTAATCGCCGCAACGCGGCGAGGAGTAGTTGCCGCTGCTCCACCTGCACGTACGCGTCATGCGCCGGCTGGCTGTCGGAGGTCAGCAGCGGCACCTCCAACGGCCGCCGCCGACGCCGCCAGGAGATCGCCGTGTTCACCATCGCCCGGCGTACGTAGACCTCGGGCGCGTCCCGGCGCAGCACCCGCCCCCAACGCCGATGGGTCTTCTCCAACGCCGACTGCGTCAGGTCCTCGGCTGTCCCCCGGTCACCGGTCAGCAGGTACGCCGTGCGGAGCAGCGATCCCCACTGTCGTTGGACGAACAGCCGGAACTCTTCGTCGTCCTCGTGCCGACTCACTCCACCTCCAGGTCGCGTCCACCTCGCGTCCAACTGCGGACGCAGAGTGAGACGCCACCGACAGCCTTCGGGGTTGAGTGGAGGATGGTGCGCCGGGCTCAGCCCTCCGGTTGTTGACCCACGGACGGCCCATCGGCCTGAGCCTGACGCTCGGCCTGCCAGATGGCGTGGCCCTTGAGCAGGTATCCGATCCAGTAGATCGCGAAGAGGATCAGGAAGCAGGCGAAGAACACTCCCGAGACGATGCTCGCGAGAACGAGCCCTTCCCCGCCGTCGGCCATTCCGCGCGCAGCGAAACCAACGAGGCCAAGGAAAAAGAAGATGACCATGTAGAGCGGCAGGGTTGAACTGTCTGCCGGGTGGGACGCGCGAGTCGACCACGGGACGCGATGGTCATTGCTGATCACTCGCCGAGTATGAACCGGCTCGCTCAAGCGCGGGATCCCGCTCCTCTCGACCGGGGAGGTCGATGCGGAGCGGGACCATTGACGGTCTACCCGTCAGAACCCCCATCAAAGGGCCGAGCACTTCCAGGTCTTCCCGCCATCCTTCGAGTCGCACAACAAGAGGACCTTGCCGAGGACCGGAAAGGTGAAAGTGAAGAGGTGACCTTTGTTCTTCGAGTACACGACGCCGGACTTCTCCGCGATGTCGGCCAATGCCCACCCGGGGTCCGGCCCGTCCACTGTCGCCACCCGGCGCATCGACTCGATGTCCTTGCCGTCGAGGAGCATCTTGATCTCGTCCGCCGAGGGCTCACGATCGCCGATCAGCGTCTCCACCGTGTCCGGGCCGTCGACGGCGACGCCCTTGGCCTTCTCGAAGGCAGCCTTGGTCCCACCGACCGTGGTGGTGCCGGCGAGGTCGAGGGTGAGGATCAGGTCGCCCGTTCGCCGCGACAACAGGCACTCCCAGATGGTCTTGCCCGAGGCGACGCACATGGTCAGGCACCACTCCCGGCCGTCTGCGGTGGACGAGGCGAAGAGCAGGGACGTCGCCGTCCCGCTGTCGCCGCTGCCGTCGTACGCGCCGTCGGCGAGGTCGGCCATGGTCGTGCCGAGGACGTCCCGGCTGCCCGGAATCGTGCCGACGACAGTGACCCCGTCCACCTTCTCACCGGCGGCGAGCGCTGCGAGTTGGCCGCCGGTGAGGTTCCGCCCACCGGTGTCGACGGCCAGCACCTTGTCCAGGTCGCCGACGGGTCGGCCGGTCAGGTCCTCGAACTGTCGAAGCATCGTGCCCGGGGCACCGGGATGGTCGGTGATCGTCGTCCGGGCCTCCCCCTCGGCGGCCTGCGACGGAGCGTACGAAGCGGTCAGCCCGACGATCAGGGCGGTCGTGACGATGGTGGCGCGCCTGGTGATGTCCCGCAGAGTTGTCATCCTGTCCTCATCTCGGTGATCGGTGTCGGCGGGGTGGGACGGGCTACCACTGACACGTGACGATGTCGCCGAAGTCGTTCGGGGACCCCACGTCGCAGTGGTCGTCGATCCACTCACCGATCTCGCCGATCGTGTCCACGATCCAGGCGAACACGGACTTGATCGCGCCCCAGATGCTGAAGTAGACGACTGTCGTCTCGGGGGTGCCGCCGGCCTCGTCGATGACGTCCTTCGTCGACATGGCGGCGTTGGGCTTCTCGATGATGTCCAGCACCCGCACCCCGGTGTCGTCCTTGCCGGCCAGCAGCGCCTCGACCTGCTCCGGGGTCCGCTCCTTGCCGTCGTCGACAGCCACGATCGCGCGGTCGATCAGGACCTCACGGCTGCCGCTGACGGCCTGGGCGATGCCGGTCATCTCGCCCACCGTGAGGTCGTTGCCGAGTGCGGGGCCGGTGAACCGCCGGACCGAGGCGTCACCCGCCGGGTTGATCTGGATCTCGCCGGCCGTGATCAGGTCGTCCGCTCCGAACGGCGCCCAGGCGAACGTCCACTGCCCGGCGACGCAGCGGAACTGGTCGTACTCCCGGCCCTCGGGCGCGGTCTCGGTGCGGAGAATTTTGCCGCGCTCGTCGACGTGCTGGACCACGCAGTCGGCGCCCTTCTGCGGCGGCTTGTCGGTCTGGGCCACGGCGGCGGAGGACATGGCCAGCACCGTCCCGCTGACCACCCCGATCACCGCGAGGCGGTGTGCCAAACGACTCATCGAACGCTCCATTCCTGATGCGGAAGAAACTGGTGTCCGAAGAGTGGCGGGGCACGCTGAAGCGGCCCGGAAACGGCGCTGAAAGCGGGTACCTCAGTGCAGCCGCGTGGCGTCGAGCTGTTCGAGGTCGGCGCGGATCGAGTCGGCGTCGGCGTCGCCGAGCTCGTCGAGGATGGTCAGGGCTCGGCGCCACGCGGCACGGGTGGCGGGGACGTCGCCGAGCGCCCGGTGGCTGCCGCCGAGATTGACGTACGTGCTCGCTTCGGCGTACCGGTCGTTGACCTGCGTGAAGAGTTCGAGGGCGTGCTCGTAGCAGGCGATCGCGCGCCGGTCGTCCCCGAGCTGGTGGTGGGCGTGGCCGAGGCTGTCCCAGGTGTCGGCCTGCCCCTGGACGTCGTCCACCTCCTGCAACATCCGCAGCGCCTCACCGCACGATTCAAGGGCGTGGTGGTAGTTGCCGAGCAGCGCTTCCTGCCAACCGACAGCGTTGAGGGTGTACCCCTGCCCGGCCCGGTTCCCGGTCCCCCGGAACAGGGTCAGCGCCCGGCGGGAATGGCGCAGCGCCTCCTGGTGCTGCCCCTGCCGCTCGGCCAGTTGACCAAGGTTGAGGCAGGTGTGCGCCCGTCCGGCGTCGTCGTCGACGTCGGTGAACAGGTCGAGTGCGCGCCGCAGGTGGTCGTCGGCCTCGTCGTACCGTCGGAGCCGGGAGCAGGCGAGACCGAGGCTGCGGTGCGCGTGGCCCTGCCCCGCCTGATCCCCGATGCGGGACGCGGCGGCCAGAGCGATTTGTTGGGTGCCGAGCCAGTCCTGCCAGTGCCCCTGCCGGTGCAGGAAGCCGGCCATGGCCCAGGCGAGCCGCCAGGCGTGTCCCTCGAACCCGGACCGCGCCGCGAGCGGCACCGCGGCGAGCAGGACGGGGACCTCGGTGGTGAACCACGCCGCGGCGGCCGACCGGCTCCTGGGGCGCTCCGGCGTCACGCCCGCCCGGGGTGGCGGGAGGCTGATCGCGCTGAAGTGCGGGTGCAGTGCCAGGTCGGCGGCGTGAGCGGTGTGCAGACAGTGGTCGAGCAGCCGGTGGATGGCGGCCCGACGCTCGGCCGGCGGCTCGGCCTCGTCGGCGAGGCTGGCCGCGTACGCGCGCAGCAGGTCGTGGAACGCGTAGCGCCCGTACGTGTGCTCGGTGAAGAGGTTCGCCCGGGTCAGTTCGGTGAGCAGGGGGCCTGTCGCCGGCCCGTCGAGGCCGGCCAGGCTGGCCACGGCCGGGGCGGAGACGTCCGGGCCGGGATGCAGGCTCAGCAGCCGGAACAGCCGGGCCGCGGGTGGGCTGAGCGTCCGGCACGACCAGGAGAAGACCGCCCGTACGTCGGTGGCCTCGTCGCCGGCGCGGAAGGCGTCCAGGTCGCCCAGTTCGCCGGCGACGGCGGCCAACGAAAAGTGCCTGTTGGTGGCGGCTCTGGCGGCCACGATGGCCAGGGCGATGGGCAGCCGCGCACACCGGTCGGCGATGGTGTCGGCAGCGGCGGGTTCGGCGGCGACCTGGCGCTCCCCGAGCCGGCGGACCAGCATGTCGCGAGCTTCGCCGAGGCTCAGCAGGTCGAGGGGCACCGGTTGGGCGCTTTCGGTGACGACCAGCGGAATGAGCTGGTCGCGGCTGGTGACGATCGCAAGGGAGTCCGGTGAGCCGGGCAGCAATGGCCGGACCTGTTCCGCGTCGCGGGCGTTGTCCAGCACCACCAGCAGTCGCTTGCCCGCCACCGTCGTGCGGTACAAGCTCGCCATCGCGTCCGGGTCGCGCGGCATCCGGGCCACCGGAACGCCGAGCGCCTCCAGGAAGCCGTGCAACGCTCGCGCCGGTTCGGTGGGTGTGGCCGCCGGGTCGAAGCCGCGCAGGTTGACGTAGAGCTGCCCGTCGGGGAAGCGTTCGGCCGCGCGGTGCGCCCAGTGCACGGCGAGGGCGGTCTTGCCGACGCCGGCGGTTCCGGACACCACGACGGCGCCGCCCCGGTCGACCAGCGCGTCGAGGGCCGCCAGCTCCGCGTCGCGTCCGGTGAACGTGGGTACGGGGGGAGGCAGTTGCGCCGCGACCCGCGTCGGTGCCGCCGTGGCCGGTGCGGCGATAGCGGTGTCCTGGCGCAGGATGGCGCACTCCAGGTCGCGTAGCCGCGGACCCGGGTCGAGGCCGAGGTTCTCCCGCAGGTTGTCGCGCAGCCGCCGGTACGTGGCGACCGCCTCCCCCTGGCGGCCGTCGCGGTACAGGGCGAGCATCAGCTGCGCGTGCAGGTGCTCGTCGAAGGGGTGCTGTCGGACGAGCCGTTCCAACCCGGGGACGAGCCCGGCGTGCTCACCGACGGACAGCCGAGCCTCGGCGAGCGATCGTTCGGCTTCCAACCGTAGGCGTGCCAGGTGTTCGGCCTGCTCCTCAAGCCAGGCCGACCCGGCCACGTCGGCCAGCGGTGGGCCCCGCCACAGTGCCACAGCGGCCGTCAGGTGCCTCACCTGCTCGTTGCGGTCCGTCGAGCGTCGGGCCAGCTCGATGAGGCGCTCGGCGGCCTGGACGTCGGTGGAGTCCGGCCCGGTGTCGAGCAGGTATCCGGGCTGCCGCGCCACGATCGACAGGGGCTCGCCGAGCACCCCGCGTAGGTAGGAGACGTGGCGTTGCAACGTGTTCGCCGCGGTGGCCGGTAGCTGGTCACCCCAGACCACGTCGATGAGCCGGTCGATGCTGACGACACGGCCCGCGTGCAGCGCCAACGTGGCCAGTACCGCCTTGCGGCGCACGCCGTTCACCGCCTGCGGACTGCCGGCGACGACCACCTCCACCGGCCCGAGCAGCCTGACCCGCACGGCCGTACCAACCATCGACATCACCGAATCAAACTAACGTCCCCAGCCCAGCAAACTCGATCTATTCGTCGCGTAATGGACACGATCCACGGGGCATCGGGAACGGACTCCGGGAGCTACCGTCTAGCGCATTACGGCAGGGAGGTACGCCGGTGGGCCATCGGCTGCGGCGCGTCGCGCTGGTGCTGCTCGGTGCGGTGTTGCTGGGCACTGTCGGCCTGAGTCTCGGCTCCTGGTACGGCGGTCGCGGCGTCACACCGCCCAGCGGCGACCAGGCGCAGAGTCTGGCAGCGCAACTGCTTCCTGGTGCGGTGCCGGGCGACTCGGGCCGGGTCGTGCGTGGCTACCGGTGGGGCGTCCACCTCGCTGCCGACGACCTGGGCTCCGGCCGGGAGTCCTTCTGGTACGACGATGGTGACGACTGTGGGCTCTCCGAGCAGTTCCGGCGCAGCGCCGGGACGCAGGGATGGCAGGGCCTCCGCCGCGTTCCTGGCTACCTGTGCGACGGCTGGCGCGCCGAGCGCGACGGAATGACTGTCGCGCTCGAATACTCTGCGAGCGGAACGGAGCTGACCATCGCACCGGCCGCGCCCGGCACGTTCCTACCCAGCACTGTCGCTGGCACTCTCGTCGGCGCAGCAGCCGGCGCGGCGCTGTTCGGGTGGGTGGCACGGCGACGTCGACCCGTACCCCTGCTGGTCTGCACCCTGGTGACGGCTGGCCTCCTCCCGGGCGTCGCCCTCACCTGGATGGTCCTGGGTCCGGGCATCGTCGTCGAGCCGATCTGGCCCGTCTGGCCCGCTCTCGCTCCCCTGCTGGTGCCCCTGTGGCTCGTTCTCCTCCTGGTGGGCGTGTATGCCTTCCCGAAACGGGAGACCGAGCCCAGCTCTCGGGTCACTGTGGTGGTGGTGAGTGTCGCGTGCGCCCTGGCCCCCGTGGTGCTGGCCGCCGCGCTGCTGTTCATGTTCGTTGGAGCGCAGCCCGTTCAGGGGTGGCCGTAGGCTGGCCACTCGCCTACGAGTCGCCAATGGAGAGCGCTGTGACCACACGTAACGGCAAGGTGATCGTCGACCAGACCATCTCCGCCGACGGGTACTCGGCCGGGCTCAACCAGAGCGAGGAACGCCCGTTCGGCGACGACGGCGGTGACGGCTGGGGCCGTGGGCTGCACGCCTGGATGTTCGACGCGGCTGAGGAAAACCAGGCCGAGCTCGACCAGACCACACTGGCCTCGGCGATCATCATGGGGCGCAACATGTTCGGCCCGGTGCGCGGCGAGTGGGATCGGCAGTGGAACGGCTGGTGGGGTGACAACCCGCCCTTCCACAAGCCGGTGTTCGTGCTCACCCACCACGCACGGGAGCCGCAGCCGATGGAGGGCGGCACCACCTTCCACTTCGTCACCGACGGGATCGAGTCGGCGCTCGCGCGGGCGCGGGCGGCAGCCGGTGGCGGCGACATCCTGATCCACGGCGGCGCGACCACCATCAACCAGTACCTCGCCGCCGGTCTGGTCGACGAACTGCGGCTGCACATCGTGCCGCTCACCCTCGGCACCGGTGTGCGGCTGTTCGAGGGCGTCCCGCCGCTGACACTCGAACAGGTGACGGCGCGGGCGGCGAGCACGGTCCTGCACGTCACCTACCGCGTGCTCGTCACTCCCTCTCGGTAACCTGCCCGGCGAGCCGGCGGAAAGCCGCAGCGGCAGAGTCGTACGACGGAGGATGCGTTGTCTGCTATCGCGTCACTGACAGTGGTCCGCAGGGACAGCATCACCGAGCTGGCCCGCCTGGCCCGCACATCGCCGTCGTCGTTCCGCACGTACCTGGCCGAACACGGGAGCAAGACGCGGCAGGAGTACGACTGGTCCGGCTACTGCATGCTCTACGTCCTGACCTATCTGGAGGAGCGCGGCATCGACCTGGACCAGTCGGAGCTCAATGCCGAGTCGGAGGCCATCAACAGCGCGTACGGCCTGACCACGCTCATCACTCGAGCGCCAGGGTTGCTGGATCAGCTCGACCCCGGCGCGCACCGCGCGGAGGAGCTGGTTGGCCACTTCGAGGAGATGGGGATGGACTTCGAGGAGAGCGGCGCGGCCGGTCTGGACACACTGAGGCTGTTGCGTGACACCATCTCCGACCTTCGCGACGACCAGGTGTTGCTGATCAATATCGGCTGAGACCGACTCATCCAGGCGGTGTCACCACCGCGCGAATGGGTTGGCAGGGCCTGGCCGTGGTGTGGCAGGGTGCTCGTCATGACTCAGCCCCGAAAGGTCCATGGCGCGTAGGTCACCTGGTGCGCTGCGCGCACTGTTGAAGTCGGCCGGGCGGAATGCGGGCAAGCTCCGCCCCATCGATGGTCTGTCGAACGGCGCGAACGCGGCGATCGTCAGGCTCGAAGGCACCCATCCGGGTTTCGTTCCGGTAGCGACCGCGCTGGCCGGCTACCGTCGCGCCATTCGACGCTCGGGACGGTGGCTGGATCTAGGGGATGACTGTCCCTGTCCGGGTTGCGATGTTTTGTACCAGCGAGACGTCCTGGACGACGCGATGCGCCGACTGCCAACGGCCGCCTCCCGCGAGTTGCGACGTGTCGTCGACCCGCTGGACGAGGAGTTTCTCCGGAAGACGCTGCCCGACCCGCGAGCTGCCGAGCTGAGTCCGTGGCACGCGCAGGCGTGGTGGCGGCAACGGATCAGGGAACGGTGACGGCAGCAGGGGCTGGTACGGCAGCCGCAAGCCGGTTTGGTTCATGAGACGGCGGGAACCCGCGGCACCGGACGGCTCTTGGATGAGCACCGTGGGCAGCCCTGCCCGCGGTGCGTGACCGGGCGCTCTCACAGTGGGGGAGGCTCATGCGCTGGTTCCGCGCGGCTCGCGGCGCCTCCACGGAGGGCGCAACCAGATCCAGCAACCCGATCGGTGCGGAGCGAGACCCGAAGCGGGCAGTCACCTTCAGCGATGCGGTCATTGCCATCGCCGTCACCCTGCTCGTCCTGGAGATCCAGCCGCCGGAGGACACCGAGCACCTGCTCCGCGGCCTCGTCGAACTGTGGCCCTCATACGTGGCGTACGCGATCACCTTCCTGCTGATCGGGCAGATGTGGGTGAACCACCACGTCATGTTCGATCACATCCGCTCCGCCGACCGCATGCTGCTCTTCCTCAACACCCTGCTGCTGATGGTGATCGCGTTCCTGCCGTTCGCCTCGTCCCTCCTGGCCCACGCGTTCGAGTCCGGCCACGGCAAGCGCACCGCACTCATCTTCTACGGAGCCACCTACGAGGTGGCGGCCATCCTCTTCAACGTGATCTGGGAGTACGCCAGGCACGGCCGTCGCCTGCTGACCTCCGCCACCGACAACGACACCGCCCGAGCGATCAGCAGACGCTTCCGCCCCGCGCCGTTCTGGATCGCCGTCGGGACCGCTCTGGGCGCTCTTCATCCGGTCGTGGGCCTCATCGTGGTCATCGCGTTCATCCCCTTCTACTGGCTGCCGATCAAAGGCGAGGTCGGCAGCATTCAGCGCACCCGCGCGCAGAGTCAGGGTGACCCATAGGTCTAGCGCCAACTCCTGCGGCGTGGTGACATCGACCGTTGTAGGGTGCGCGACGTGGGATACACGGTGATGCCCTCAGGCCGACTGAACCTCCCGGAGTCGGAGGACGCCGCTGCGGTCGCCGCTGTCCAGGCCGCCCTGGCAGAACGAGGCGGCTGGTACGGGCCGGATGAGTTTCCGTCGGACGGCACGCTGATCGACCTGGCGGATCCGGCCAGGGCCACGATCACCCGCGACGGAGACTGGATCGAGTTCGGGCACGACGACGAGGGCGACCCCAAGTGGTCGAACCAGACAACGGCCTTCTACGTCGCGATTGCGCCGTTCGTTCGCTCCGGAACCGTCCAGATCGAGGGCGAGGACGGCGCCCGCTGGTCGTACACCTACGCGAACGGGCAGGTCACCCAACAGGGTTGGAACGGTTGGGATGGGTCCGTCGAGCCGTTCGGCGAGTACGTGGACCACCCGTAAGCACTGTCACTCACCGGCCGCCAGGACTTCGGAGGACCGGGCGCTCTCCCAGACCGGCCGCTGGGGCTCGTCGTTCTGTACGACGATGTCGGCGTGCTGTGTCGGGCGGGCCGTCGCGAAGTAGAGCTCCTGCGAGGGGATGTAACGCTCGCGCCAGCGTCGTTCGATGTCGACCCGAGTCGACACCCGGCGCTCTCGGATCACGGCACGACCCACTGTCTTCTCCAGTGCCGCCGACACGAAGATGCGCAGGTCCCACCGATCAATCAGTTCCGGGCGCAGGAGGAAGACGCCGTCGAAGACGAGCACGGCGTCGGCGGGGGCGGCCGTGACCGGCGGGGACAGCACGGCATCCGCGTCGCGATCGTAGACAGCGGGTTGGAAGCGTCGATCTCCGCCCGGGCCCAGCGGATCGAGCAGAACCCGGTTCAGCGCCTCCTTGTCGTGGGTGTCGTGGTAGCAGCCCTCGGCCGAGTACTCGCCGCGCGGATAGCGCCGGGCCCGGGGAAAGAGGAAATCGTCGATCGTGGCGCGGATGACGTGGCGGCCCTGTTCACGCAGGACGGCGGCCAACTCGTCGGCGAGGGTGGTCTTGCCGGCGGCGGGCGGCCCGTCGACGGCAACCCGCGTCGGGTGGGCGACAGTGACGGCGTCAACCGCCTCAGCCAAGCGCTCGAGCAGCTCGTCACGCGTGCCTTGAACCATGTCCTGCTCCTCTTCACATGGACCGCGCGGCTGCCGGGCCGGATTGGTACCCCCATCGAAGTCGGTCACATCACGTAGGGTCTTCCGATGGTCGCACGGATCCTGGCGCACCTCCGCCCGCCGCTTGTCGTCTGCGGACACCTGGTTGCCCTGGTGTTGCTCGTCCTGGACGCGCGCCGTGAATGGAGTGCGTACGGGCTTGTCATGCTTCTCCTGTTGCTTGGTGGGCTTGCCGTGATACCAGCGGCGTTGGTCGACTCGCCAAGGTTCCGGCCGGTCAGCCTGGTCGCACAGGCCGTCGGAGCCGGCGTCGTCGCGTTGGCCCTCCATGACTCGGCCGACAAGCGGGCTCTCTGGGTGTACGCGCTGTCCGCCCTGGTGGCGGTGATTTCGCCGACCAGCCGGCCAGGGCTTGGCCGGACGACAGTGATCGGCGTGGGGACGGCAGTGGTGCTCACCATCGGCGTGTCGGCCCCAGCACTGGCCTGGGATGGCAGTCAGCCCGAGGCGACGGTGTGCGTGCGGCAGGGGCAGTCCGCTGAGGAGCTGGTGCTGGAGAACCACCGCTTCGACCCGAACCACGTGGTTGCGGGCTTTGGGTCGGAAGGGCCGCAAGCGCCCTGCCTGGAGGTGATGTTCGATCCCGGTGCCACCGCTGGCGACGCCGACGACGTCGTCCGCCGCTACTCCGTAGACTCGAGGGTCTCGTCCGTCGGCCGGACACGCTGACACTCACCGCTGTGTTCCGCGCCGGGCCCGGCGCGGCCGACGTGTCGCGCCTGGCGGCCACCATCGGATTGACGCGGTAAGCCAAATCCCCTTTCCGGATGCGGACCGCTCTCGTCAAGGCGCTGTGCAGGCACCTGGCCGGTGAGACCCGGCATGACAGACTTCGCCCGTGACGGACGTATCGCGGTTCTCCACGGTCAGGCACTTCGCGCAGGCCAACCCGGCCGGCCCTGGTCAGGACAGCGTTCCCGCGCTGCTTCGCCGTCTCGCCGACAGCATCGAAGAACTGGGGGACGTCGAGGTTGCGGACGTCGTCCTGCACCAAGAGATCACCGCTGACGCGGACGGCGATTGGTGGTCCGGCACCGTCTACTTCTACGACCCATCTGAGTGATCCGCCGTCTACACCCATCAGCTTGAGAATTATCGATGTCCGGCTGTAGCGTTCTGCCAGTGGAACGGCTGGTGGACCGGCACCGTGATCTCGCCGGGTGGTTGGTGACGCCGCTGCTCACCCTGGTGGCCGCTCCAGTGTTGGCAGGCCTCGTCGGGGTGTTGGGAAGCCTCGTGGACCACAACGGCCCGCCGGCGCTGTGCAAGGAGGCCATTGCCGAAAACATGTGCGAGGAGACCAGCCTCCGGGTGATCGGGGTACATGTGGCCCTCTCAGGCGCCATGTGGTTGCTGCTCTGGGTAATCCCGTGGTGGCGAGGTCTTCGCACGGTACGCGTTCTGCTGGCCGTCGCTGCGACCGTCGTTCTCGTACTCCTACCAGTGCGGATGTTCAACTGGTCCTGACGCACCTGACAATCGCGCGTCGCCGCATGGCTGATCATCCGCGTGCTGGCCTACAGCGGGCTGCCCCGGCCTGGTTGCCGACCAGATCCCCCGGGTAGAGGCAAATCCATGGACCCCCGAACCTTGTTCCAAATGCTGTTGGGCGTCGGCGGATTGGTCCTTGCCAGCTACGGTGTCCGTCTCCTGCTGACCGGCCGCATGTCGCAGTTCGCCCAGAGAAGGTGGAAGCGACCGGTTGACGCAGCGATGTGGTTCATCTGCACTGGACTATCGCTCTCGATACTCGCAGTGGGATACCTCGGACGTCTCATCGGCGCGTTCGGACCCGCAACAACGTGGACGCTTGCGAGCGTGGCGCTCGTGTTCCTCGCCGTCGGCCTCGTCAGGTATCGGCCACGCGACAGCGGACGTGCCGGGTCTTCGCACCTGACGTAGCCAACTTCTACGCCGCTGCCGGTGCGGCCGACGTGGCTCGCTTCGCCACCACTGTCGGACTGACCCGGCACCAGCGCAGCTAGTGGTACGGAGCCGTGCGCTTGTACACCATGATCCACTTTGCCTATTTCTGTTATGCCAATTGACACAACATCATGCAGCTCCTAGATTCTCTGACATGGATGAGGTCAGACGGCCCGGACGGCCTCGCAAGACCCCCGGCCAGCTCGCCCGGTGGACTCCACCGGAGGGCTGGTCCCGCTTGGTCGCCTGGCTCTCGCCGGAGGAGAAGAGGGCGCTCAAGCACGTCGCCGTCGAGGCCGACGTGGCCGTGGCCGATCTGGTCCGTGCGCTGGCCAGCGGCCTGGCCGACGGTGCCATCACCGCCGAGGAACTGATCGCAAAGGTCAGGAGAGGGGCCCAGGTCATGGAGAAGATCCCCACGCTGTTCGAACGCGACGAGCACTTCCGGGTCGTCGACCGCCCCAGGCCGGACTGCGCCTGGGTGTTCGACGGCGAGGGCGCCCCAACCGAGAAGCTCGACGGCTCCAACGTGCGCCTCACCGTCCGCTCAGGACAGCTGGTGCGAGTGGAGAAGCGCCGCAACCCCAGCAAGGTGCAGAAGCAGCAAGGCATCGTCGATGGGTGGTATGTCGACACCGACGATCACGCTGCGGAGGACAAGTGGATACTGGTCGCCGCCCGCAACACCGACGTGTCGAACTGGCCCGACGGCGAGCACGCGTGCGAGGCGCTCGGTCCCCGCGTCCAAGGCAACCCGCTCGGTCTGGAAGAGCACACATGTGTGCCGTTCAACCTCCGCGTGCCCGCCCTGCCGGACGCGCCCCGTAGCTACTCCGAGTTGCGGGGCTATCTAGCCGCGCTGGAGAGCCGATTCGCGCCGGGCCACTTGGCCGAGGGCATCGTGTTCCACCACCCGGATGGCCGGCGCGCCAAGATCAAGCGTAAGGACTTCCCCCTCAGCGCGTGACCACTCGCCGTCACCCCCACAGTGCCCAGGGTTCGATGGGAAGACGGCGGGAAGTCCGTGGTTGTCGGGCAACGTCGGCGTTTGCGGGCAGTCTTGGCTGTACGGATGGCTGTATGCCACGACTATTTTGGTCCGGTGATCGAGATCCTGGACAACCTCGATGTCCTTGCCCAGCCCTTCCTCGATCTTCGGACGCTGGCCCTCGCCGGGGTCCACTACGGATCGAACGCAGCTGACACCATCGACCGAGAGCGGATCGAGCAAGTCACCCTCTCCCCGATCGTTCACACGCAGAAGAGCGGTGATGGCACCACGCCCGAATATTACGATGCAGGCGGCCGGCGGATCACTCTCGACGAGGTGGTCGGCAGCGTTATCGACGCTGGGGGCATGCTGCACGTGGCTGGCAACATCAGCTACAAGGTCGCGGGCGGAACAGTGGTCGGCTTCGCGTTTTACGGTGCGGAGCGCGGCCCCCTGGCCTACTTCAATTCGCTGCGGTCGTACGAGGATTTCCTCACCGAGTTCGGGACACCCGACAGCGTCGAACGCAATGAGGCTTACGGCGACCTGTTGGGACTCCACAACTACTACTGGGGCTCGAAGAAGCAGGCGTACTGGGACAGCTGGGACGAGCGGTTGTCGTCGGTGAATCTGGGCGACTACGACGGGAACCACGGGCCCAGGCAAATGCCTTGAGCTTCGACCAACAGCCGTGCTGGGCCTAAGGGCAGCTCTACGGCCGGGCGACCTGCTGGAGTGAAGGGGCCCTAGGCTGACGCCCATGTTGGGGAGCACGCAGTGATCGACCTGGATGAGCGCAACAACCAGTCGGCGAAGTCGGGTACCCCCGCCCATGACCGCTCCGTGCTCAGACAGAAGGTGCCGCTGCGGCTCCTCGCCGCCTTCGCGGTCGGCGTTGTGCTTGGCGGCTTCGGCTTCAGCCAACTGCGAGACTCGCGTGATCAGCGGGACCGGAACGCCGTGGTCGCACTCGTGGCCTTCCCTCAATCGGCCGACTCCGGAAGCGCAGCCTCCGAAGGATCCGTCCGACTGTCCGGGTATTTGGCGTTGGCCAACGGCGGTCCCGGGCCGAGCACCGTTCGTGGGGTTCACGCAGAGAGGCCGGGCGTCGTTATACACAGCATCGGAGCGCCCCGGCTGTTACCCCCTGGCAGCACCGGTCAGCTCGCGGTCGAGCTGTGGTTCGAGTGCTCGGTCGCACGCCTCCAGCGAGAGCCGCTGCCGCTAGGGCTATCCGTCGAGACCGATGACGAGCAAGGCAGGAAGGTCAGCTACCCCGTCGCTCTCGTAGGAGACGACTGGGAGCGCGATGCTCTGAGCAAGTGTTCAGGCATATTCGCGGTGGGCTGACGCGTAACAGACCAAGGCCCCCAGCGCTGGAGCGGCTCTCCTCATCGGGCAAGAGGGCTTGGTAGGCCGGAGCGCGGCCGGCCGGCCCGGCCGATGGCGGCCGGAGGTCGCCAGCAGGCCAGGGCCGGGCCGGCGCGGATCGCGGCTACTTGGAGACTTGGGCCAGGATCGGTGTCCGGCCAGAAGAGGATGCCTGCGTCGGTCAGTAGAGCCACCGGTCGAGCACTCCGGGCCAGAAGTGGGTTGTATGGTCGCCGTCCCCGAACGCGGGCGGGTCAACGGCCTTGATCCGCTCCAACAGGTCGGCGAGCTCCGCGAGTGCTTCGTCTTCGGCCTGTCCGTCTTCGTCCCAGCGGTCGATGACGGTTGAGCTGGTCAGCCAGCTACCAACCATGTGCAGCGAACACAGCCAGTGGGTGATCGTTGAGTTGACGAACCCGGTGCTGCTGCCGTCCGACGACCAGATCTGCACCTCGCCGGTCCCCGGCGCGGCACCGTACACCCAGTCCAGGTCATCGGCGTTCGCCAACCGGTACATCGTCGGCTCTGCCTGGAACGACACCGCACTCACGAGGTCATCGATCAGCGGTACGCCAGAGGAGACCAGCGCGGCCTTCTGCGGCTCGGGAAGCCGCCACGTCGCCACGTCCAGCTCCGTAGCACGCACCACCCGCCCAGTACCGGCCCAGGCCGTGACCGCCTCGAACGCGGGAGGCAACGGAAGATCATCAACGGGCACGCCAATGAGGGTAGTCCGGCCACGGTTCCAAGCCAGTGTTCGTTGTAGCGACCAGGCATCCGATCATTGACAGATTCGTGCGTCCACGCCCGAGGGCCTGCTGCTCCAGTTCGGTGGAGCCGTCGCACTTCGACTGGCGGAGATCTGTCGCGCATCTCTTGTCGGACGACAGCGGGTTCCGTCAGAACTTGCGTGATCTCGATGGCCCTCGCTCGAAGCGATCGGTCCAGGGCCCGTCCGCGACCGCACTGCACTGCACTGCACTGCACTGGAGCCTGCCACCGCCGTTAGACGTGAAAATCTGGAACGGACGCGCGAGGTCAGCCTTGCTCGGCGTTGCTAACGTCGGGGCGACGTCCGGAGGGGCCAACGGGGAGGACGACGCTGTGGCCAGCAGCGGGAGTGCAGCGGCCTTGGCAAATCGGCGTGCTCGCGCGCCGATGGTCGTGATCGGCAGCGTCGTCGCGTTGGCCGCCCTCATCGCGCTGGGGTACCGGCTGGGTACCGACCCGCGGGTCGAGCAGCGAGAGGGCGACATCCTCGTGGCGCTGGCTCCGGGAACCTTTCTGGTGCTGTCCTGGCTCGTCCGCCTTGTGCAGTGGTGGGGTGCCGCTCGTGCTCCCGCGAGGCGCGTCATGGTGACCGCGCATCTGGCGCAGTCGCCGCAGCCGGGAAGTGCGGGGCGGGTCACCGCTGCGGCGGGCGCCGTGAGCGCCGCCGGCGGGATCGACGCCGGTCCCAAGGGATACTCCGTGTGGCTGACGGTGAGCGGCCGGGACGGCGGTGTCCTGCACCAACGCGTCGTCTGGGAACCGTGGTTGCGCGAGCTGACCAGGCCTCGTCAGGCCACGGTCCGGCACGGGTCCGGCGTCAGCGTGGTCGACGTGGCCGGGTACGGGCGGCTCTGGCCGGCGAGTCTCACGCTGCGCCGTCGTCCCTACGGAGTCAGACTCATTCCGTTCCGCAAGGCCCAGAGGTTGCCGAAGGAGAACAGCCTCTCGCACGGTCGTCTGGCCTGCCTTCTTCTCCTGTTCGTCGCGCCCGGCCTGGCCGGCGCCGTCACCCAAGGCGCGTGGGCGCTGCTCGGGTGGTGGGTGGCGTACGTCGTCGCCTCGATGGTCGCCACCGGAGCCTGGTTCGGCATCATCCCGCCCGGCGTGCTTCCGGAAGCAGCCCGTCGGGGCCGCGCCCCGACGACCTCGTGACCACGGACGCGATCGAGCGGACAGGCGGCGGCCTCGGCCAGCTCCGCGAGGCGCTGCTCGGCAGCATCGCCAGGAAAACGGCTGGTGGGGCGGGCGGGACTCGAACCCGCGACCGAGGGATTATGAGTCCCCTGCTCTAACCGGCTGAGCTACCGCCCCGAACACCGCGCCGGATCTTATCCCGCTCGGCGGTCAGCAGCCAGCATCGAGCCGGCCGGCGCCCACGCCTGCGCCAGCACGATGGGCAACAGGAATATAACAGCGTGCTCGGGTACGCCTGTCAGCCGGCGCGCAGCTCGTCCAGCACGGCGCCGGCGGCGCGCCAGCCGCTGGTGAGGGCGCCCTGGATCGATGGGCTGTCCCGGTGGTCACCGGCCACGAACAGGCCCTCCCCCAGCGCCACCGGCTTGCGCAGTCGTCCCTGCGGCGGCGGTGCGGCGGGTAGCGCCTCGGGGATGGCCACTGTGGTGAGGTGGGTCCAGTCGGCGGTGGAGCGGCCGTACAGCCGGGTCAACTCGGCCCGGATGGTCGGCTCGGGTGGGGCCGTCGGGCCGACCACCGAGGTGGCGATCAGGTGCCGTCCGGCGGGCGCGTACGTAGCGGTGGCGTTGCTGAGCACCACTGTGTTGGCGACGAGTTCGCGTCGGTCGCCGTCGACGAGCAGGATCGGCTCGGTGAGCGGCGGCTCGGGCGCGCTGTGGTAGTAGGTGGTGTAGCTGTGCATGCGTACCGTCGCCAGGGCTGGCAGCAGCGCGGCCGCGGCGGGCGGGTCGACGGCGACCACGACGGCCCGGCAGCGGATGTCGCCGGCCTGGGTGCGGACCCGGCCGGGGGTGACCTCCACGACCGGGGTGTCCAGGTCGAGCAGGTCGGCCGGCAGCGGCGCGGCGACGGCCCGGGGCAGCGCGGCCATCCCTTCGGCGGGCACGCCGATCCGGCCGCGGGCGAAGGAACGCAGCACCATCGCCAGCACGTGACTGGAGGTGGACAGTTCCCGGTCGATGAACACACCGGACAGGAACGGTCGCAGCAGTTCCTCGATGATGGCGTCGGAGAGACCGGCGCGGCGCAGCGCC
Source organism: Micromonospora sp. NBC_00330 (assembly GCF_036136635.1). Taxonomy (NCBI): domain Bacteria; kingdom Bacillati; phylum Actinomycetota; class Actinomycetes; order Micromonosporales; family Micromonosporaceae; genus Micromonospora; species Micromonospora sp. NBC_00330. The sequence continues at coordinate 163,773 of NZ_CP108012.1, read as the reverse complement.
GTCTCGGTGCTGGTCTCCGGCGCGGCGAGCAGCCGGGACGCGGGGAGGGTGGCGCAGCCGGTGGCGAGCGCGGCGAAGCGCAGCCGGTCGAGCAGGGAGCCGACCCCGGCGAGCGCGGTGCCGGGTCCGCCGGTCGGCTCGCGCAGCGGGTTGACCAGCCGCAGCAGCTTGTCGCCCTTGCGGACCAGCACACCGGAGGTGAAGTAGCCGAGGTTGAGCTGGTCGATGTCGAGCAGCGTGCCGAGCCGGGGGTAGGCGGTGTTGAGCACCTGGAAGCCCTGGTCGATGAGGTGACCGTCGACCACGTCGGTGGCGACCCGGCCGCCGAGCCGACCCTCGGCCTCCACCAGCCGCCAGGGCACGCCGGCGCGGTGCAGCCGGCGGGCGGCGGCGAGGCCGGCCAGGCCGCCGCCGACGATGACCACATCGGTTTCAGCCAGCACCGCGCGCCTCCCGCTCACCGTTCGCCCGGGACAACCGGCCCGGCCACCAGATCTTCGGCCCGATGTCGTACGCGAGTGCGGGCACCAGCAGCGACCGGACGATGATGGTGTCGATCAGTACCCCGATCGCGACCGCCGTACCCAACTCGACGAGTATCACCAGCGGCAGGACGGCGAGGGCGGAGAACGTCGCGGCGAGCACGACGCCGGCGGAGGTGATCACCCCGCCGGTGACGGCGAGGCCGGCGAGCACCCCGGCGCGGGTGCCGCGCTTGACCGACTCCTCGCGGACGCGGCTCATCAGGAAGATGTTGTAGTCGATGCCGAGCGCGACCAGGAAGACGAAAGCGAACAGCGGGAACGACGAGTCCACGCCGGGGAAGTCGAAGACGTGGCGGAACAGCAGCGCGCAGAGGCCGAGGGTCGCCGCGAAGCTGAGCAGCACTGTGGCGATCAGCAGCAGCGGGGCGAGTAGCGCCCGCAGCAGCAGGGCCAGGATGACAGCGATGACCACCAGCACCACCGGGATGATGACGTTCTGGTCGCGCTTCGCGGCGTCCGACGTGTCCACGTTGATCGCTGTAAAGCCGCCGACCACCGCGTCCGCGCCGGGCACCTGGTGTACGGCCACCCGCAGCTCTCTGATGGTCCGCTCGGCGCCGTCGCTGTCGGGTGGGTCGGCCAGGGTCGCCTCCAGCTGCACCCGCCCGTCGACGACCTTCGGGGCGGCGTTCGCCTCGGGTGGGCCGGTCTGCGGGCCGGCCGGAAGCGGGCGGACGTCGGCGACCCCGGGCACGTCCTTCGCAACCTGGGCGACCTGCCGGGCGGTCTGCTCGGTGGTGAAGATGGTGGCCGGGCTGCCGGTGCCGGCCGGGTAGTGCCGGGAGATCACCTCCTGGCCGTCGACCGAGTCGGTGCGCTGGGTGAACAGGTCGGACTGGCCGAGCGTGGTGGTGCCGAGCTGGGTGAGGCCGAGGGTCAGCAGGGCCAGCACGACGGCGGTGCTCAGCCAGATCGGGCGGGCGTGCCGGGCCACGAAGCCGGCGACGCGGCTCCAGATGCCGTGTTCGGCCCGCGGGTCGGCCTGGTCGGCTCGGGGCCGGCGGGGCCAGAACGCCCACCGTCCGCCGAGCACCAGCAGCGCGGGTAGGAAGGTGAGCATCACCAGCAGGGTGGCGGCGATGCCGATGGCGGCGACCGGGCCGAGTGCCCGGTTGGAGTTGAGGCTGGACAGCAGCAGGCAGAGCAGGCTGACGATGACGGTGCCGCCGGAGGCGATGATGGCCGGCGCGGCGCCCTTCCAGGCGGTCTTCATGGCATCCCACGGGCGGTCGTGCCGGTGCAGCTCCTCCCGGTAGCGGGCGATCAGCAGCAACGCGTAGTCGGTGCCGGCGCCGAAGACCAGCACTGTGAGGATGCCCTGGGCCTGCCCGTTGAGCTTGACCACGTCCGCGTCGGCGAGCAGGTAGACGAAGACCGAGGCGAGGGCGTACGACATCCCGGCGGCGAGCAGCGGGAAGATCCAGAGGACCGGGCTGCGGTAGACGATCAGTAGGATGACCAGCACCACGACCAGGGTGACCAGCAGCAGTGGTCCGTCGATGGCGGAGAAGACCTCGATCAGGTCGGCGAGCAGACCGGCCGGGCCGGAGACGTCGACGGTGAGGCCGTCGCGGTCACCGCCGGTGATGTCGCGCAGTTGCTCGACGACAGCGCCGATCTCCTCGCCCTCGGCGTCGTCCACCGGTACGACGACCTGGAGTGCCTGGCCGTCGTCGCTCGGGATGGGCGGGGGCAGTGGGGTGACCACGCCGGGGATCTGGGCGAACCGGGCGGCGTCGGCGCTCACCCGTTGCCGGTCCGCGTCGGTGATCCCGGAGGGCCGCTCGTAGACGATCAGAGCCGGGATGGTCTGCCGGTCGACGAATTCGCCGGCGAGGTCCTGGGCGCGGGTCGCTTCGGCGTCGGTGGGCAGGAAGGCGGCGTTGTCGTTGGTGGCGACCTCGCTGAGGCGCCCCGCGTACGGGCCGGACACGCCGCCGATCACCAACCAGGCCAGCACGACCGCCACCGCGATCAGCGTGGCCTTGCCGCCTCGTCCGGACATCCGCACTCACCCCAAGGATCGACGCATCAATCGACGCAGCGGTAGCCTCAGTCGACATCGACCATCCTGCCGGGCAAGCAGGTCGAGGGTGGGTGAAACCGGGTCACACACACGAAAACGCCCGTCGGCCGGTGGCTGACGGGCGTACGTGGAAAAGCTCCCCCGATTGGACTCGAACCAATAACCTGCCGGTTAACAGCCGGCTGCTCTGCCAATTGAGCTACAGGGGATCGTGCTCCGCCCGACTTCGGATCTCCCCGACGCCTTGCGACGGGACAAGAGTACAGGACATCCCCCGGTGGTGGTCCAGTGGGTTGCCTCCCCGCCGTCGCATTGACAATAGGGGTAAATCGCCATCCCGGCACAACAATGCTTGAGCGGAGAGCAGGATGGGTAGTTAGCTGCGGACAGAGGACGCAGGCGCGAACAGGTCGCCTTTCGACGGGGCAACTCGCCGGGGTGACGGCGCGTCAGGTACGGAAGGAGCCGCCATGCGCGGAAAGATCATGTTTCTTGGCGGGCTGGCTGCGGGATTCGTCCTGGGCGCCCGTGCCGGCCGGGAAAAGTACGAGGAGCTCGTGGTCAAGGGCCGCAAGGTGCTCGACCACCCGACCGTCCAGGAGGCGGCCGGGGTCGCGCAGGCCCAAGCCAACAAGCTCTACAGCGAGGGCAAGGACAAGCTCGGCCAGACCAAACTGGGCGAGAAGCTGGGCACCACCAACGGCAGCACCGGCAAGCAGGAGCTGACCGCCGCCGACGACGCGTTCGCCGGCACGCCCGCCACGGTGGGCGCCAAGGCGGGCACCAGCACGGTCGGCACGACCTCCGGGTCGCCGTCGTCCACGAACCCCCGCACCAAGCCGTCCGGCTCGGGCACGAACGCCAGCACGCTCTGACCAATCGCACGTCGACGGGCCGGTCGCCGCAGGGCGACCGGCCCGTGGTCTGTCCGACGTGCTGTCAGTCCTTGCTGCTGAACGCCGCGTCGAAGGCGGCGCTCGGTGCGTCGAAGGCGAGCCGGCGGACGAACTGCAACGCCTCCGGGGCGCCGACCAGCCGGTCCATTCCCGCGTCTTCCCACTCGACCGAGATCGGGCCGGTGTAGCCGATCGCGTTCAACGCGCGGAAGCAGTCCTCCCAGGGCACGTCGCCGTGGCCGGTGGAGACGAAGTCCCAACCGCGCCGCAGGTCGGCCCAGGGCAGGTGCGAGGCGAGCCGGCCACGCCGGCCATCGCCGGTACGCACCTTCGCGTCCTTGCAGTCCACGTGGTAGATCCGGTCGGCGAAGTCGAAGATGAAGTTCACCGGGTCCAGCTCCTGCCACACGAAGTGCGACGGGTCCCAGTTCAGCCCGAACGCGGGCCGGTTGCCGATCGCCTCCAGCGTCCGCTTCGTCGTCCAGTAGTCGTACGCGATCTCGCTGGGGTGCACCTCGTGCGCGAACCGCACTCCCACCTCGTCGAACACGTCGAGGATGGGGTTCCACCGGTCGGCGAAATCCTGGTAGCCGCGCTCGATCATCGACGGCGGCACTGGCGGGAACATCGCGAGGGTGTGCCAGATCGACGAACCGGTGAAGCCGACGACCGTCTTCACCCCGAGCTTCGCCGCCGCCCGCGCGGTGTCCTTGATCTCCTCGGCGGCCCGCTGACGAACCCCCTCGGGCTCCCCGTCGCCCCAGATGCGGCCGGGCAGGATGTCCTGGTGCCGCTCGTCGATCGGGTGGTCGCAGACCGCCTGACCAACGAGGTGGTTGGAGATCGTGAAGACCTCAAGGTTGTGCTTCGCGAGGGTCTCCCGCTTGCGCTCGACGTACGAGTCGTCGGCGAGCGCCTTGTCGACCTCGAAGTGGTCGCCCCAGCAGGCGATCTCCAGACCGTCGTAGCCCCACTCGGAGGCGAGCCGGCAGACCTCCTCGAACGGAAGATCGGCCCACTGGCCGGTGAAGAGCGTGATGGGTCGCGCCATTGTCCTTCTCCCCTAGTGTGATGGGGATTCCTTGTGCGGACCGGGGCGAGGGTGACCGGACGTGCACGGCACCCGAGTGGTCACCGGTGGGTGCGGAACACACCTGAGCCCGGCGGGTTGCGCCTCCCACCGGGTCACCGGCCACCAGCACGGTCGCCGACCCCCACCCTATTTCCGCAGTGCCCCATCGGGGAAGCCCCGCGGTCGGCCGATCATCCGATCATTTCCTCGGGCGCGGGCAGGACAGCCCGTACGGTGAAGCCGCCACCGGCGCGCGGGCCTGCGGAGAACGTGCCGCCGAGCCGCTCGGCGCGCCTGCGTACCCCGAGCAGACCCCGACCGGCGCTGTGGGTGCCGCCGCCGGACGGAGCGGGACCGGCGCCCTCGTCGCGGACCTCGATGGTGATGCCCGCGGCGTCGTAGCGCAGGCGGACCCCGACCGGAGCGCCCGGCGCGTGTCGGCACGCGTTGGTCAGCGCTTCCTCGATGATCCGGTACGCCACCACGTCGACCGGGCCGGGCAGCGGTCGGGGTTGCCCGGCCATGGTCCACCGCACCGGTTGACCGGCGGTGAAGCCCTCCACCAGCGCGTCGAGCCGGTTCAGGCTGGGCGCCGGCTCGGACGGGTCGTCGGGCTCATCGGCCCGGCCGAGCGCACCGAGCAGCTGATGGCTTCGCGCCAGCACCGTCCCACGCCACTGCGCGAACAACCCCATGCAGGTCAAGGTACGGCAGCCCGCTGTGAGCCGGTCGGCGGCGTCCACGCGCAGCGGCAGGCCACCGCCGCCGACGAGCGGGCGCGATGTGCCTGCATCCGCATGCCCTGGCAGCGGCGCGGGGGCCAGCCCTACACCGAGGCCCAGCCTCCCCGACAACCCCGCACTTCCGCACGCGGCGCCCGGCGGGACGGCGACCCGGCGGACGGCGACCCGGCGGACGGCGACCCGGCGGACGGCGACCCGGCGGACGGCGACGACCGGCGGACGGCGGCGACCGGCGGACGAAGCGGTGCGAGCGTGATGCCTCTGAGTCATCTTGATGACTCAGAGGCATCACGCTCGTTGGAGACACCGCTCGTCGCGCTTCGACGATGCGACCGGTCGGCGGGGGACGTCGACCGGGCACGGCGACCGGGCACGGCGACGGTCAGGCCGGCTGGGCCGGAGGGGCCGACGACGTGAGTCGCGGCCCCTCCGGGTCAGTCGGTCAGGGCAGGGTCCACTTCTGGTTGGCCGCGTTGAGGCAGGTCCAGAGGTGCACGACGGTGCTGTCGGCGGAGTTGTTACCGGAGACGTCCAGGCACTTGCCCGACGACGGGTTGCGCAGGGTGCCGTCGGACGCGGCAGCCCAGTTCTGCGCGCCGCTGCCGTTGCAGGTCCAGAGCTGGATCTTGGTGCCGTCGGCGGTGCCGCTGCCGGAGACGTCCAGGCACTTGCCGAGCGCCTTGATCGTCGAGTTCGGCGTCACGGTCCAGGTCTGCGCGGTGCTGCCGTTGCAGGTGTAGAGCTGGATCTGGGTGCCGTCGGCGGTGGCGGCGTTGCGCACGTCCAGGCACTTGCCGGCGAGGCCCTTGACCGGGCCGACGCCGGTGCCGCCGCCGCTGCCCTTGACCAGTGTGAAGTCGTCCAGGTCGAAGAGCCCCGTGCCGCTACCGGTGAAGGTGAGGTAGAGGTTCTGGGTGCTGGACGGGACGTTGGACAGTGCCGTGGAGACGTTGGCGTAGGTCGTCCAACTGCCGGTGTTGGGCACCGCGACGGTGCCGAGCACCGGGCCGGTGGCCGAACCGGTGCGCACCTGGATGGCGCCACCGGCGCCACCGGAGACGATCCGGGCCGTGAACGAGGTGACCCCGGCCAGGTTGACCCCGTTGTACGCGGCCCAGTCGCCCGGGTCGATGTAGCCGACGGTCTGCCCACCGTTGGCGCCCTCCTTGGTGAACGCGGAGACACCGTTGGCCGAGCTGAACGCCTCGGCCTGGATCGTGCCGGTGGGCGGCGGCGTGGTGCCCAGCTCCTTGATCCGGATGTTGCGGAACGAGGCGTCGTCACCGGTGCCGTGGTTCTGGATGCCGATGTGACCGGCCAACGAGCGGACCGGGTTGGTGTTGGTGAAGTCGTTGATCTTCACTCCGTTGAGGAAGATCTGTAGCCGCTCGCCCTCGACCAGCAGCTCGTACGTGTTCCACTCCCCCGCCGCGTTCAACGCCGCGTCGCGGGCGGCGATGTCGGCGGACTTGTAGGTGTAGACCGCGCCGGTGGTGCGGTCGGCCGCGTCGGTGGCGTCGATCTGGATCTCGTACCCGTTGTCGACAGCCGACCACGGGTCACTCGACGGTGGGAACCCGATGAAGATGCCGGAGTTGTCGTCACCGGCCAGCTTCCAGTCCATCTTCAGCGAGTAGTTGGTGAACTGCTTGGCGTTGTACCAGTACAGCCCCATGCCGCCGACCGAGGTCAGGGTGGCGTCGGTGTTGGTGAAGCTGCCCGGGCCGGCCTGTGACCAACCGGCAGTCGAGCCGTTGAACAGCGGGGTGTAGCCGGTCTCGGGCCGGCAGTCGGCCTTGCTCCGACCGGAGGCGTACCGGATGCCGCCGAGCAGGTGGTTGCGGAACCCCGCCTCCGCGTACGACGCCTGGGTGTGCCCGGCGCCGGTGTAGAAGGACCGGCCGCCGCTGTAGCTCTTGCACCAGCTCAGCGGGTGGTCGGCGCCCATCCCGCCGCCGGAGTACGACGACTCGTCGAGGGTGGCCAGCACGTGGGCGCTCGACCGGGCGTTGGTGCGGTAGTTGTACCACTCGTCGGTGCGGGTCCAGGTCTGCGGCAGGTGCCCGGTGGCCGCGTGGCCCCGGTCCTCCACCTTCATGTTGGCCTGCTGGATCGCGGGGTGCGAGGCGAACCACGCCCCGACGAGGTTGCCGTAGAACGGCCAGTCGTACTCGGTGTCGGCTGCGGCGTGCACACCCACGTATCCGCGACCGGAGCCGATGTACGACTCGAAGGCGGTCTGCTGGCTGGCGTTGAGCACGTCGCCGGTGGTGTTGAGGAAGACGACAGCCTCGTACTGGTTGAGGTTGCTCGTGGTGAACGCGGCGGCGTCCTCGGTCGCGGTGACCGTGAAGTTGTTCCCCGCGCCCAGGTCGCGGATGGTCTGGATGCCGACCGGGATCGCGTCGTGGCGGAACCCAGCGGTCTTGGAGAAGACCAGCACGTCGTAGGGGGCGTCGGCGGCGCTGGCCGGGGTGGCCGGGGTGGTGCAGGCGATGACGGCGAGTGCGGCCATGGCCGCACCGAGGACGGGTCGCAGGCGTCTGCGCATATCGCTCTCCTAATTGCGGTTAGGAGGGGCCCCTCGCCTCACACTAGGCGTTGTCGAGGGGCCCCTCCCGCCAGCTCAGGGCAGGGTCCACTTTTGGTTGGCGGCGGCGGTGCAGGTCCAGAGGTGGACCACCGTGCTGTCAGCGGAGCTGTTGGCGGAGACATCGAGGCACTTGCCCGACGACGTGTTGCGGAGCGTGCCGTCGGCCTGGGCGGCCCAGTTCTGCGCGGCGGTCCCGTTGCAGGTCCAGAGCTGGATCTTGGTGCCGTCGGCGGTGGCGCCGCCGGACACGTCCAGGCACTTACCCAACGACTTGATCGTGGAGTTGGGGGTGACCGCCCAGGTCTGCGCGGCACTGCCGTTGCAGGTGTAGATCTGGATCTGCGTGCCGTCGGCGGTGGCGGCGTTGCGCACGTCCAGGCACTTGCCGCCGAGGCCCTTGATCGCCCCGGCCCCACCGGCCGGGGGCGTCCCGGTCACGAAGGTGAAGGCGTCCAGGTCGTAGAGCGCCCCGGTGCCCGACCCGGCGAAGGTCAGGTAGAGCGTGGTCGTGCCGGTCGGCGGGTTGCTGATCGTCCCGGTGACGGTGGCGAAGGTTTCCCAGCCGCCGGTCACCGGGACCGTGGCCGAGCCGAGCACGGTGCCGGTGGCCGAGCCGGCCCGGACCTGGAGGGTGCCGCCCGCGCCCGCCGAGGAGACCCGGGCGTTGAACGAGGTCACGTTGCCCAGCCGGTACGGCTGGAACGCGATCCAGTCGCCGTTGTTGATGTCGCCGACGGTCTTGCCACCCTCGGCCGGGGTCTTGCTGAACACGTTGACCCCCGACGAGGTGCCGTAGAACTCGGCCTGGCGGTGCCGCGGCGGCAGCGTGTGCTGGGTGTGCGTGGTCAGCCCACCGGCGTCGGTGTACTCGGCGTCGAAGATCGCGAAGATGTTCGCCGCGTCGTCGTGCTCACCGTCGACCGGGATGGTGATCGAGCCCGAGCAACCGGTCTTCGAGGTGATCTGGTGCCCGTGCTGGTCGTGCCCGAGCACGTAGGTCATCTTGACCTTCGTGCAGTCGATGGTGCCGTCCTCCGGGTCGGTCACGGTGATGCTGTACGCCACCGTGTCCCCGAAGCCGAACAGCTGACCGTTGCCCGGGTTGTTGATCGTGACGGTGGGCGCGGTGTTGCCGACGCTGATCTGCACGCTGCTGCTGCCGGTGGCGCCCTGCGGGTCGCGCACCGTCAGCGTGGCGGTGTAGGTGCCGTTGGCGCTGTAGGTCTTCGTCGGGTTGGCGGCGGTCGAGGTGGTCCCGTCACCGAACGCCCACGAGTAGGTCAACGCGCCGCCCTCGGGGTCGGCCGAGCCGGCCGAGGAGAACGTCACAGCGAGCGGGGCCGCGCCGGAGGTGCGGTTGGCGCTGGCCTTCGCGGTGGGCGCCCGGTTACCGCCGCCGACGTAGTCGAAGCGGTAGAGCGCCGAGTTGGCGTCACCGTTGAAGTAGCCGGTGCCGTAGTCGAGCACGTAGTACGCGCCGTCCGGGCCGAACGCCGAGTCCATCACCTGCTTGCCGACCCAGGGGAAGGTGTCGATGGTGCCCCGGGAGCCGTCGGAGTTGACGTGGATCGGCTTGATCCAGCCCCGGCCGAACTCGGTGGCGAAGAACTGCCCGTCGAACGACTGCGGGAACTTGGTGGTGGAGGTCGACGAGGCGTTGTACCGGTAGACCGGGCCGCCCATCGGCGACTCGGAGCCGCCGCCGAACTCGGTCGGGGTGCCGGCGTCGCCGGCGTACCGGATCCAGGCCGGCTGGGCCGGCGGCAGGGTGGTCAGGCCGGTGTTGCGGAACGAGTTGTTGGTCGGCCCGCCGGTGCAGTTGTACTTCGCGCCGCTGGCGCTGGTCGCGAAGTCGAACTCGTTGTACGTCTCGGTGCTGGTGTTGGTGCCGGTGCAGTACGGCCAGCCGTAGTTGCCCGGTGCCGCGACCCGGTTGAACTCCACCTGGCCGGACGGCCCGCGGGTGGAGCTGGTGGAGCCGGCGTCCGGCCCGTAGTCACCGACGTAGACCACGCCGGTGGCCTTGTCCACGCTGATCCGGAACGGGTTGCGGAACCCCATCGCGTAGATCTCCGGCCGGGTCCTGGCCGTGCCGGGGGCGAACAGGTTGCCCGACGGGACGGAGTACGTGCCGTTGGCGTTCACCTTGATCCGCAGGATCTTGCCGCGCAGGTCGTTGGTGTTGCCGGCGCTGCGCTGCGCGTCGTACGCGGGGTTGCGGTTGGTCCGCTCGTCCAGTGGTGAGTAGCCGGACGACTCGAACGGGTTGGTGTCGTCGCCGGTGGACAGGTAGAGGTTGCCGGCGGCGTCGAAGTCGATGTCACCACCGACGTGGCAGCAAATGCCACGGCTGGCCGGGACGTCGAGCACGTCGACCTTGCTGGACTGGTTGAGCGTGAAGTCCGAGTTGAGGGTGAACCGGGAGAGGCGGTTGACCCCGTCAAAGGCCGAGAAGTCGGTGCCGGTGGCCGGCGCGTCGCCGCCGGGGGTGGAGAGCGGCGGAGCGTAGTAGAGGTAGATGTAACGGTTCGAGGAGAAGCCCGGGTCGACGCCGACGCCCTGCAACCCCTCTTCGTCGTGCTGGTAGACCGACAGGGTGCCGACCACGGAGGTGGTGCCGTTCGCGTCGGTGCGGCGCAGGGTGCCGTTGCGGGCGGTGTGCAGGACCGAGCGGTCCGGCAGCACCGCCAGCGACATCGGCTCACCCATGTCGGTCACGCCGCGAGCCAGCTCGACCTGCTGGAAGTCGCTGGCGACGATCGTGTGTGCCTGGGCGGGGGCCGAGCCGGCGGCGAAGGTGACAGTGCCGGCGGCGACCGCCAGCAGCAGCGCTGATCCGGCGGAGAACCATCGTCGGGACCGTTGTCTGGGAGCGTCCTTCATGGACATCTGTGCTGTCCCTTCCTGACGTGTGACTGCCAGGCCGGGCGCGCGCCGTCGCGCCGGATGCCGTAGCGGTGATGGTGGGGGTCGATGGGTTACCGCGCCGCCGGTTCACCTCGACGAAACATTGTCGTGTTGGTCACGACACTAAGTCGCACATGTCGATGTGTCCATACCTTCCGGCGGTTCAGCACCAACTTTTGTCGATTTGATCGAAAGTCGCCGGTCAGGCGCGTCGGTCGATCGCCTGCCCGGCCAGCGCAACCAGGGCCGCGCGGGCCTCATCGGCCACCATGGCGTTCTGCAGAGCGGAGAGCGCGGCCTCGGTCCGGACACGGATCATCTGCTCGATCCGCTCCCGCGCACCGGTCGCCTCGATGATGTCGCGCAGCTCCGCCGCGCCCTCGGCGTCCAACGCCGGGTTGCCGAACAGCTCCCGCAGCCGGATGGTCTGCGGTCGGTCGGCGGCGCTGCGGGCCAGCGCCATCATGACTGTGGGCTTGCCCTCCCGCAGGTCGTCCAGGACGGACTTACCGGTGACCGCCGGGTCACCGAACACGCCCAGGACGTCGTCGCGGAGCTGGAACGCGTCACCCAGCGGGTCACCGAACTCGCCCAGCGCCGCGATCAGCTCCGGCCCCGCGCCGGCCAGGGCCGCACCGATCTGCAACGGCCGGGTGACCGTGTACCGGGCAGCCTTCATCCGGATCACCGTGAGCGCGCTGGCCACCGAGCCGTCACCCACGCCCGAGACCAGGTCCAGGTACTCCCCCGCGATCACCTCGGTACGCATCAGCGCGAACACGCCGTACCCCCGGTGCACCTGCTCGGTGCTCAGCCCGCACTCGTGGAACATCTGATCCGACCAGGCCGCGCACAGGTCCCCGCAGAGCAGCGCGGTGTTGCGGCCGTACGCCTCGGGGTCACCGCGCCACGACGAGCGGGCGTGCAGGTCGGCGAAGAGCCGGTGCACCGACGGCTCACCCCGGCGGCGGTCGCTGCCGTCGAGGATGTCGTCGTGGATCAGCGCGAACGCGTGGAACAGCTCCAGGGCCGCCGCGGCCACCACGATGGGGGTGCCGTCGGCCGCCCCCGCGCCGCGCCAACCCCAGTAGCAGAAGAGCGGTCGTAACCGCTTGCCACCGGCCAGCACGAACCGTTGCAGCGCGGTGAACACGCCCCGCGGCGCCCCGTCCGGCCAGTCCGGGCCCTGCCGGCTGAGAAACCCGGCCAGCTCCGCGTCGAAGCGCGCCCGCAGCTCGCTGGCGTCGGTGGGCGCGACGGTGACCGTCATGAAACCTCCCCCGACCCGACCGCACCGCCGGGGCTCAGCCCGGCCAGCTCCAGCAGCAGCGCCTTGACCTCGGTCGCCGCGATCTTGTCCCGGGCCGCTGTCGGGTCGGAGCAGAGCAGCACCGGGCCGTCCGCCGGGTCGTCCGGCAACCGCCCGTGCGAGCCCCGTACCGCCCGCGCGCCGGCATCGAGGCCGACGGCGCTCATCAGGTATCGCATGCCGAGCTTCTTGCGGGCCAGGGCGAGCCCGGCCCGGGCCTTCGCGGCACCGGGGTTGGCCGGGTCGAAGAACAGCTCCGCCGGGTCGTAGCCCGGCTTCCGGTGAATTTCCACGAGCCGGGCGAAGTCCGGTGCCTGGGCGTCGTCCAGCCAGTAGTAGTAGGTGAACCAGGCGTCCGGCTCGGCCACCAGCACCAGCTCACCGGCGCGCGGATGGTCCAGCCCGTGTGCGGCCTTGCCCTCGGCGTCGAGCACCTCGGCCACCCCGGGCAGCCCGGCGCAGAGTTTCGCCACCGCCGGCACGTCGGCCGGATCCTTGACGTAGACGTGCGCGATCTGGTGGTCGGCGACAGCGAACGCCTTGGACGTCCACGGGTCGAGGTACTCCATGCCCGCCTGGGTGTGCACCCGCAACAGGCCCTCGGCGCGCAGCAACCGGTTGACGTCCACCGGGCGGGACACGTCGGTGATGCCGTACTCCGACAGCACCACCACCGTGGCGTCCCGGGCCCGGGCGGCGTCCAGGAGCGGGCCGAGCACCGTGTCCAGCTCGGCTGCCGCCGCGGCGGCCTCGGCCGACGAGGGACCGAAGCGTTGCAGGTCGTAGTCCAGGTGCGGAACGTAGACCAGGGTCAGGTCTGGTGACACGTCGGCGAGGATCTGCTCCGCCGCCTGGCAGATCCACCGCGACGACGGCAACCCGGCCGTCGGCCCCCAGTAGGTGAAGAGCGGGAAGGTGCCCAGTCGCCCGGTGAGGGCGTCGTGCAGCTCCGGCGGGTCGGTGTAGCAGTCCGGCTCCTTGCGCCCGTCGGCGTAGTAGACCGGGCGGGGCGTCACCGTCCAGTTGACGTCGGCGCCCATCGCGTACCACCAGCAGACGTTTGCCACCGTGTAGCCGGGTTCGGCCCGACGGGCGGCCTGCCAGAGCTTGTCCCCGCCGACCAGCGCGTTGTGCTGCCGCCACAGCAACACCTCGCCCAGCTCCCGGAAATACCACCCGTTGCCGACGATCCCGTGCCCGCTGGGCTGTTCGCCGGTGAGGAAGGTGGACTGCACCGAGCAGGTCACGGCGGGCAGCACCGTGCCCAGCTCGGCCCGGAAGCCGCCGTCGGCGACACCCCGCAGTCGAGGCATGTGCGCCAGTAGTCGGGGCGTCAACCCCACCACGTCGAGGACCACCAGTCGCCGGCTCATCGCGTCGCTCCCATACTCGCGGTTCGTTCTGCGGTCAGGCCGAGGCCGACCAGTTCGTCACGGGCGAAGGCCAGCTCCGCGGCGATGCCGGCGGCCAGCTCCGCGTCGGTGCCGGGCCGTCGGGCGGCCGGCAGCACCCCCCAGGTGTACGTCTCGACGTCGAGGTGGTCGCAGCCGGCGGCCGGGCCGTCGAAGAGCGCTCTCAGGGCCGCGCGAAGCACCGGCAGGGTCGAACCGAGCGGCTCCTCGGGTGGGGCGTGCAGCGGCACGTGGTAGTGCACCCGCCACGGGCCGGGCAGCGCCCGGTCCAGCGCCTCGTCCAGGTCGTCGGCCGCGTACGTCGGGTCGGCCGGGTCGGCCAGACCGGCGCAACCGGCGCCCCGGGTCTGGTGCAGGAAGCGGGGCTCCACCCAGCGGCGCAACGCCTCGGCCCCGCCCTCCGGGTCGGCGGCCTCGACAGCGGCCGAGACCTGCACCTTCACCACCGGCAGTCCGGCCGCCCGCAGCCGTTCCAGTGCTTCGGCCGGCTCCTCCCAGGCGCAGGCCAGGTGGGCCAGGTCGAGGCAGACACCAAGCCTGTCGGTGTCCATTCCGGACAACAGCTCGGCCGCCTGACCGGTGCTCTCCACCACACAGCCGGGCTCCGGCTCGAAGGCGATCCGCACCTCACGCCCGGTGTCCCGCTGCACGTCGGCCAGCCCTGCGGCCAGCTCGTCCAGCCGGCGTCGGGCCGCGTCGGCCCGGCCGGTGTCCCACGGTTGACGCCAGGCCAGCGGCAGCGTCGAGATCGAACCTCGGGCGGCGTCGTCGGGCAGCAGGTCGGCGAGCACCCGGGCCAGGTTGACTGTGTAGGTCAGGCGCTGCTCGGTGGTCCAGTCCGGGTGGTACACGTCCTGCTTGACCACCGGGGCCTGGAAGGCCGCGTACGGGAAGCCGTTGAGGGTGACCACCTCCAGGCCGCGCGCGTCCAGCTCGGTGCGCAACCGACGGCGTAGCGTCGGGTCGGCGGCAAGCTCGGCGGCGACCGGGGCGGCCAGCCACAGGCCGAGCCCGAGCAGGTCGCTGCCGAGCGCCTCGCGCACCGGCACCGCGTAGGTGTCCAGTTGACCGAGGATGCCGGCGAGGTCCTCGGCCGGGTGCACGTTGGTGCAGTAGCCCAGGTGGACGGTCTCACCGCCGGCATGTCGCAGCCGCATCAGCTGCCGCCGCGCAGGATCGAGTTGCCGGTCTGCGGGTCCACCGCGGCGGCGACGTCCAGGTCGCTGAGGTCGAGCCGCCCCGACTGCCCGTAGAACTCCACCGGGTTTCGCCACAGCACCTTGTCGACGTCGTCGTCGCTGAAACCGGCCGCGAGCATCGCCTCGCCGGTGGCCCGGGTCAGCAGCGGGTCGGAGCGCCCCCAGTCGGCCGCCGAGTTGACCAGCATCCGTTCCGTGCCGTACTCCCGCAGCAACTCCACCATCCGCTGCGGCGTCATCTTGGTGTCCGGGTAGATGGAGAAACCCAGCCAGCAGCCGCTGTCGCGGACCAGCTTCACCGTCACCTCGTTGAGGTGGTCGACGACCACCCGACCCGCGTCGATGCCGGACTCGGCGACCACGGCGAGGGTCCGCTCGCAGCCGCGCGCCTTGTCCCGGTGCGGGGTGTGCACCAGCGCCGGCAGGTCGTACGCCACAGCGAGGGCGAGCTGCGCCGCGAACGCCTCGTCCTCCTCGGGCGTCATCGAGTCGTACCCGATCTCGCCGACCGCCACCACCGCGTCCTTGTCCAGGTAGCGGGGCAGCAGGTCGAGGACCGGACGGCAGCGCGGGTCGTTGGCCTCCTTGGGGTTCAGCGCGATGGTGGCGAAGTGGCGCACCCCGAACTGCCCGGCCCGGAACGGCTCCCAGCCGATCAACGAGTCGAAGTAGTCGGTGAACGAGGCGGCGCTGGTGCGCGGCTGACCCAGCCAGAACGCCGGCTCCACCACGGCGCGCACTCCGGCGGCGGCCATCCGTTCGTAGTCGTCGGTGGTGCGTGAGGTCATGTGGATGTGGGGGTCGAAGATGCGCATTCACGCCTCCCGGGGCAGTGCGGCGGTGAGCCGGTGGAGCAGGTCATTGGCGTCGGCGGGCAACTCCCGGCCGGCGGCGTGCCGTTCGGCGGCGAGCGCGGCCAGCATCGCGGTCAGCTCGCCGTCGGCCCGGGTGTCCAGGTCGGCCACGTTGGCCAGGGGGACACCGCTGAACACGCACTTGAGCACCGCCTGCCGCCAGGCGGCCTGGTCGAGGTGCCGGGCGTACGGGCCGAGCGCGGCGGCGACCAGCCGGGTGTCGTTGGTCCGGATCGCGTCGTGCAGCAGCGGAACCCCGTCGGCGCCGATCGGCAGCAGCGGCAGGGCGCGCAGCACGGCGCGTCGCTCGGCCGCGTCACCGTGCTGGTAGA
Source organism: Micromonospora sp. NBC_00330 (assembly GCF_036136635.1). NCBI lineage: Bacteria > Bacillati > Actinomycetota > Actinomycetes > Micromonosporales > Micromonosporaceae > Micromonospora > Micromonospora sp. NBC_00330. Next base: position 147,885 of record NZ_CP108012.1, on the reverse strand, counting down.
GGCGTTCGGCGTACGTCGCGTGCTCGCCGGGCAGGCTGGTGAGCAGCAGCACCCGGGCCGCGTCGTCGGCGGTCCAGCCGGGGGCGTCGGGCAGCGCGGCCCGGCCGCAGCGTCGGCCGGCGGCGGGAAAGAGCCGGGTGATCGCGGTGGGCTCGGTGGTGATCCGGCGCAGCGCCGTGTCCAGCCATTCGGGATCGGGTACGCCTCCCAGCGCGGCCCGTAGTGAATCCGGTGTCATCCCGTCTCCTCCCCTTGTTGCTACGCAGGCACCCCAGGAATGTCTGCGGGCAGTTCGTCCTTCGTGCGGCCGGCCAGTGCGGCGGCACGCAGGAACTCGATCGACCGGGCGGCCACGGCGGGTGCGGCGTGCGAGTCGCGGGGCAACTCGACGGCGACCAGGCCGCGGTAGCCGGCGTCGCGCAGCGCGGCCAGCACCGGCGGGAAGTCGATCTCGCCGACGCCGAACTCCAGGTGCTCGTGCACGCCTCGGCGCATGTCGTCGATCTGCACGTTGACCAGGTGGTCGGCCACCTCGGCGACGCACTGCGGCACCGGCCAGGGCTCCAGGCACCGGCAGTGGCCGATGTCGAGGGTGATGCCGAAACGGGCCGGGTTGTCGAGTGCGGCGTGCAGCCGACGCCAGTCCGCGATGTCCTGCACCAACATGCCCGGCTCCGGTTCGAAGCCGACTGTGACGCCGGCGGTCTCGGCCGCGTCGACCACTGTGGCGCAGCCGGCGACCAGCCGGTCCCAGGCGCACTGCTGTGACACCGCCTCGGGTCGGACACCGGCCCAGAACGAGACCGCCTCCGCGCCCAGGTCGGCGCCGATCCGCACGGCCCGGCGCAGGAACTCGATCCGCCGGGTCGGGTCGTCGTGCAGCAACGTCGGTGCGTGCTTCTGCCACGGGTCGAGCAGGTAGCGGGCACCGGTCTCGATGACCACCGCCAGGCCCAGCGACTCCAACCGTCGACCGACAGCGGCGACCCGGCGGGTGAGCCCGGGCGCGAACGGGTCGAGGTGGTCGTGGTCCAGGGTGAGCGCCACCCCGTCGTAGCCGAGGTCGGCGATGACGGCGAGCGCGTCGTCGAGGCGGTGGTTGGCGAAGCCGTTCGTGCCGTACCCGAGGCGCAGCGTGGTGGCGTCGGCGGCCGACGCACCGGGCCGGGGCTCGGGGACGCTCATGTCGGGGAGACCTTCCGGGCCAGTCGCCGACCCAGCGGCGCGGCCGCCGCGACGGCCACCCCGAGCAGACCCGCTCCACCCCGTGCGGTGAGGGCTCCCTGGAGGGCCGGCAACCCGGTGATCCCGGCGCCGACTGCCGCGCGGACCCGCCCGGCCGACGGGTCCCGGACCACCTCGGCCTGGGCCGCGCCGTACCGGGCGGCGTACCAGCCGGCCAGCACTGCGGGCAGCACCGCCGCGATCGTGGCCGACCGGCTGCGACCCGCGCGCACGCCGATCTCGTCGACGGTGTGGGCCCGGTCGACGGCCCCGGTCTGGTTCGTCGTTCGAAGGGATGCGCGTCGGGCGCCCGGCACGGCGACGGCGGCACTGGCGGCGACCAATGCGGTGCCGGCGAGGGTGCGCATCGGCAGTGTGGCGTCGGCGCCGGAGACCTCCCGGCGGGACAGCGCGGTGACCGTCCAGGTGTGCGCGGCGACGGTGGCCGCCGCCGGCAACGCCCGGGTGATCCGGCCGCCGGACGCGCCGAGCAGCACGTCCAGCCCTCGGCAGGCGGCCATCACGGCCGGGCCGGCCGCTGTGTTCTTGGCCAGCAGGTCGTACCCCCAGATGGTGGCGGCCAGCGGCACGGCGAGTGCGGCGGCGCGGCGACCGCCCACGGCGGCGGCCAGGCCCACGCCGGCGGCCGTGAGGCCCGCCGCGAGACCGACAGCGGCGGCCGGGGTGATCCGCCCGCTGGGGATCGGCCGCTCGGGCCGTTCCTCGGCGTCCAGGCGTCGGTCGGCCCAGTCGTTGGCGGCCATGCCGGCCCAGTAGAGCAGCACCGACGCGCCGGCCAGGGCCGGGGTACGCGGGCTCAACGCGCCGGCCGCCGCGGCCCCGGCGATCACGTCGCCGGGCACCGAGAGCGCGGCCGGCGCCCGGACCAGCTCGGCGAGATCAGCCAACGTTGTCATGATCACCGTCCCGGCCGTCGTGCAGTTGCCGGGTGAAGGCGGTCAGCCGGGCCCACTGCTCGCCCAGCGAGTGGGTGGGCGCACCCAGCGGGTCCTTGAAGAAGAAGCCCAGGTCGGCCAGCGGCCCCACCTGCCCGGCGGCGTGCGCGGCGGCGGTGAGTCGGGCCAGGTCGAGCACCAGCGGCGCGGCCAGCGCCGAGTCGCAGCCGTGCCAGGTGAACTCCATCCGCATGCCGGTGCCGAGGAAACCGCTGAAGGTGATCAGATCCCAGGCGGTCTTGAAGTCGCCCAGCTCCTCGACGTACTCGATGCGGGTGCCGCCCTGCGGGACGTAGCCCAGCGTCTCGCCGAGCACCCGCTGCTTGCTCTGCACCTTCGCCGCGTTCGCGGCCGGGTCGGCGAGGGTTGCGCCGTCGCCACCGCCGAGCAGGTTGACACCGGACCAGGAGCCCACGGCCAGGTTGCGCATCGCGAACATCGGCGCGAGCACCGACTTGACCAGGGTCTCCCCGGTCTTGCCGTCGTGCCCGGCGTACGGCAGTCGGGCCTCCTCGGCCAGCGCGGCCAGCGCCGGCAGCCGCAGCCCGGTGGACGGGGTGAAGTCGACGTACGGGCAGCCGGCGAGCACTGCGGCGTAGGCGTAGAGGGAGCTGACCGGCAGCACCTCGTTCGGGCCGTCGAGGGCGGCGCGCAGCGCGGCCGGGTCGGCGTGCGCGGGGTGCGGTTCGGGGGCCGGCTCGGTGGCGGAGACGTTGACCACCACCACCCGGTCCAACTCGTGCCGCTCGCGGAAGCTGGTCAGGTCGCGGACCACTGCCTCGGCCCGGTCGGCCTGCGTGTCGCCGACCGGTGCGGGGCGCAGCTCCTGCTCGACCACGCCCAGCTCGTCGCGGAGCGCGGCGACCAGTCGCCAGGGGATGACACCGGCGTCGGCGAGGGCCTCGGCGCGCTTGCACAGCGGGGTGGTGGCCAGGTCGTGTCCGCCGAAGACCAGGTCGGCGAAGGCCGGCAGGGCCGGGCCGCGCAGCTCGGGAAGCTCGGTGACGCAGCCGGTGGGCCCGGCCAGGCCGGCCCGCAGCGCGAGCCCCCCGACGATGCTGGTGGTCGCGACGGACCCGCGCGCTCCTACCAGCCAGACACCTGTTCGCATGGTGCTCCTTCCCCTTCACGAGGAACCGTCGGTACCGCTAAATATAGGAATATCAGAATATGTTTCGGAAAGATACGGCCCAGTTTCGGAAACTTTCGGGCCGGGTGGATGGGCCCCGTCCGCTCGCCCCGCACCGGAACAGCACCGGCTTCCGACGTCGGCGTCGGCGGCGACGACGCCGGACCGGATCCCGGCAGGTGCGAGCAGACGGGGCTGGTAGGCAGGGTCGGGTCGGCGTCTCGACCCTGCCTCCCCCGCATCCGGCCGGCCGGGGCATTGGCATGCCCCAGACGGGCGTCTCAGGCCGCCGCGCCGACCGGAACACCGACCGAACCACTACCCGCCGGGAACCGGCGAGCGGATGCGGTACGGGTGGGCACGGCGGCGGGCGGTGTCATCAGGTCCTCCGGAGGTCACCGGTGGTGGCGGTCCTCCGGTGCGGCCGGGGAATCCCGGTCCGGTCGCACCGGACGACCGTCCTGCTCGTGCGCCACCGGGCCGTGGGGCCCGGCTGCACGCTCTCCGATGCCGACCTCTGTCCCGGCCACGGGGCGCAATCCGTGGCTGGTCCCTCGCCGGTCGGCTTCGGAAAGCCGGTCGGGCGATGGCGGTGCGAACACCGCCGTCGCGGATGGTCAATGGTCAGACGGCCGCCGCGGTCAGCGTCGGTTCCACAGCGGCCCAGGAGGAGCCGAGATCCGCCGAGCGGGCCACCGCGTCCAGCACCAGCTGGACCTGCAACGCGTCGGCGAAGGAGGGAGTCGGGTCGACACCGGTGGCGACCGCCTCGATGAAATCGCGCATCTCGTGCGTGAACGAGTGCTCGTAGCCGATGATGTGGCCCGGGGGCCACCACGCCGACATGTACGGGTGCTCGCCCTCGGTCACCAGGATGCGGCTGAAGCCCTGCTCCACGGCCGGGCGGGTCGCGTCGTAGAACTCCAGCTCGTTGAGGCGCTCCAGGTCGAAGACCACACTGCCCAGCGAGCCGTTGATCTCGACGCGCAGCGCGTTCTTACGGCCGGTCGCGAACCGACTCGCCTCGTACGTGGCCAGGGCGCCACCGTCGAGCCGGGCCACGAAGACCGCGGCGTCGTCGACGGTGACAGTCCCGGTGGGCGCCGTGTGGCCGTCCACCGAGGCCGCCAGACCGCTCGACTCGGCCGGCAACGGCCGCTCCTTGACGAAGGTCTCGGTGACCGCGCTGACGCCGCTGATCCGCTGACCCGTGACGAACTGGGTCAGGTCGATGATGTGCGCACCGATGTCACCGAGCGCGCCGGAGCCCGCCCTGTCCTTCTGCAACCGCCAGACCAGCGGGAACTGCGGGTCCACGATCCAGTCCTGCAGGTACGTCGCACGGACGTGTCGAATCACCCCGAGCCGTCCGTCGGCGACCAACTGGCGCATCATCGTGACCGCGGGGACCCGGCGGTAGTTGAACCCGCACATCGACCGCACTCCGTTGGCCCGGGCGACGTCCGCCGCAGCGGTCATCGCCCGTGCCTCCTCCACCGAATTGGCCAGCGGCTTCTCGCACAGAACGTGCTTGCCTGCGGCCAACGCGGCGAGAGCGATCTCGGCGTGGCTGTCGCCCGGGGTGCAGATGTCGACAACGTCGATGTCGTCCCGGTTGATCAGGTCACGCCAGTCGGTGGTGTACGCGTCCCAGCCGAGTGTGTCGGCGGCGTCAGCCACCTTCGCTGTGTCTCGGCCGCAGATCAACGCCATCCGGGCCCGCGCCGGCAGGTCGAAGACGCGGTTCACGGTGCGCCATGCCTGTGAGTGCGCGGCGCCCATGAACGCGTAGCCGACCATGCCGACCCGCAGTTCTTTGTCTGTCGTGGACAAGGTGGGTCTCCCCCCGGTATGTCAGAACCCGAGCTTGTCGTAGCTGCTCGCGTTCTCCTTGGTGATCGTCTCCGAGGCCAGGGTCACTTCCTTGGGCACCTGCAGCTCCGTCAGGTCGCCCAGGCCCCGACCCTGCGCGATGAGCCGCGCGAGCGAGACCGCCGAGGAGGCCATCGACGGGTTGTAGGTGACAGTGGCCTTCAGCACGGTGTTGTCGGCCTTGATGGCGTCGATCGCGAGCTTGGAGCCCGCGCCGCCGACCATGAAGAACTCCGACCGGTTGGCCTGCTTGATGGCCGCGAGCACACCGATGCCCTGGTCGTCGTCGTGGTTCCAGATGGCGTCGATCTTCGGCAGCGCCTGGAGCAGCTGGGACGCCTCGCGCTGGCCGCTGTCCGAGGTGAACTCGGCCGAGCGACGGTTGCGCACCGTGAACCCGTAGGTCGCCAGGGCGGCCTTGAAGCCGGCGCTGCGCTCGACGGTCAGCGGGATCTCCAGACCGGCGATCTCACCGATGACCGGGTTGGTGACGCCCTTGTCCTTGAGCATCTTGCCGATGTAGTGCCCGGCCGAGACGCCCATGCCGTAGTTGTCGCCCTTGATGACCAGCCGCGAGGCCAGCGCGTCGGGGAACGCCCGGTCGAGGTTCACGATCGGGATGCCCGCCTGCATCGCCTGGAGGGCAACGGCGTTGACCTCCTTGCCGTCGTGCGGCAGCACGACGATGATGTCCGGCTTCTGGGCGACCAGCGTGCCGAGCGTGGAGCGCTGGGCCTCGGAGTTCGACCCGCCGTCGACCTCCTTGAACTCCACGTCGGAGTAGGCAGCGGCCTGGGCCTTGGCGTTGGCGTGGATCGCGCCCATCCAGCCGTGGTCGGCGGCCGGGGCGGAGAAGCCGATGACGACCTTCTTGCCCGGGGCGTTGTTGCCTTCGCTGTTTCCGGCGGCCTTGGTCTGGGTGCTGGCAGCCGGGGTCTCGTTGCTGGTGCAGGCGGTGAGGAGGGTGGCAGCGCCCACTGCGGCTCCACCGAAGAGCAACCGGCGGCGCGACAGGTCGCGACTGTGCTGGGTCATGAATGACCTCCTGGGAGCGGGATGTGACTTATTGAGGGTGTGCGAGGCCCGGCCAGCGTCGAATGTCTCGACGTCGCCAGGACAACGGTGCGGTGCGTCAGGTTGCGGTGGTGACCCTGTTCCGCGCGAGGAGCCGAGTGACTGACTTGAACTGGAACTGCTGGACCAGGACGGCGGCGACGATGATGCCGCCCTTGACCATGTTCTGCGCCTCGATGGAGAGGCCGTTGATGGCGAAGAGGTTCGTGATGGTGGCGAAGATGATGACGCCGAGCAGCGAACCGACGATCGTGCCCCGGCCGCCGCTGAGCAGCGTCCCGCCGATGATCGCCGCAGCGATCGCGTCCAACTCGTACAGGTTGGCCATCGCCGCCTGCGCCGAGGTCGCCTGCGAGGTGAGCATGATGGCGGCGATACCGCAGCAGAGACCGGAGAGCGCGTAGAGCAGCATGGTGTGCCGCCGGACGTTGATGCCGGCCAGCCGGGCGGCCTCCGGGTTGCCACCGACGGCGATGGTCCGCCGGCCGAAGGTCGTGCGGTTGAGCACCACCCAACCGGCCAGCACTACCGCGCCGAGGATGTAGACCAGGATCGGGATCCCGATCACCTTGCGCGCTGCGATGTCGTTGATGAAGGTGCTGCTCGACACCTGGGTCTGCTTGTTGGAGATCGACGCCGCGAGCCCTCGCGCGGCCACCAGCATCGCGAGCGTCGCGATGAAGGGGACCAGCCGCCCGTACGAGATGAGCACACCGTTGACGAGGCCGACGCAGATGCCGACAGCGAGAGCGGCGAAGATCATGCCGCCGGCGCCGTAGCTCTGGGTGGCCACAGTGGTGCACCAGACCCCGGCCAGCGCGACGATCGCGCCGACGGACAGGTCGATGCCACCACCGATGATCACGAAGGTCATCCCGACAGTGACCACGCCGACGACCGAGGCCAACTGCAGAATGGCCAGGACGTTGTTCCAGACCCAGTTCGGGTCGCCGTACAGGTCGGGCTTGGTGACCGCGCCGACCACGATGAGCGCGGCCAGCACCCCGATCAGGCCGAGGTTGCGCTTGGCGCCGTCGCCACCGTCACCTCGCCACCAGGAGAGTTTGCCCCCGGATCCAGCCTTGTTATTGGCCACCGCCGTCTCCGCCGGGTCCACCGGCGGCGACTGCGCCGGAAGCTGCGGGCGCTCCGGTGTCGCGGTGGGAGTGGGAGTCGCGTCGCTCATGCCGGTGCGCCTTCCATCAAGGACCCCGCCATCACGAGGTCAAGCACAGTGTTCTCGTCGAGTTCGCCGGCCGCGGCTTCGCGGACGACCCGCCCTTCCCGCATCACCAGCACCCGGTCGGCCAGACCCAGCACCTCGGGCACCTCGCTGGAGACCAGCAGCACCCCCACGCCCTGAGCGGCCAATCCCCGGATGACCTGGTAGAGCTCGGCCCGGGCGCCCACGTCCACACCCCGGGTCGGCTCGTCGAGAAGCAGCAACTTGGTGCCGCCGAGCAGCCACCGCCCGACCACCACCTTCTGCTGGTTGCCGCCGGACAGCGTGCGTACCGGCCGGTCGACGTCCCGGGGCCGCAGCTCCAGGGTCTCCGCGATCCGGTCCGCCTCGGCGCGTTCCTTGCCGGCATTGGTGAAGCCGAGCCGCGCGTACCGGCCGAAGGTGGCCAGCGTGACGTTGCGGTAGATCGGCTCGCCGAGCAGCAGCGCCTGGCTCTTGCGTTCTTCCGGTGCCATTCCCATGCCGGCGCGAACCGCCGCGCCGACGCCGGGCCGCAGGACCTTTCCGTCCATCTGCACAGTGCCGGCCTCCGGGAGGCGGGCACCGTAGATCGTCTCCAGCAGTTCGGAACGACCGGAGCCGACCAGCCCCGCGATGCCCACGATCTCCCCGGCACGCACGTTCAGCGACACGTCGGCGAACTCGCCAGTGCGGGTCAGCCCCTGCACCTGGAGCAGGTCGGCGCCCGCGGAGTCGTCGGTCGGCCGGTCCGGGAAGACGTACTCGATGGTGCGGCCGGTCATCCGGCTCACCAGGTCGCGGGTCGGGGTGTCGCGCGCCGGCAGGTTCGCCGCCGTGGTCCGGCCGTCCTTGAGTACGGTGACCCGGTCGCCGATCTCGCGGATCTCCTCCAGGCGGTGGGAGATGTAGATGACGGCGATGCCCTGCGCGGTCAGCTCCCGGATGATCCGGAACAGGTTGCCGACCTCGTCGTGGGCCAGCACCGCGCTCGGCTCGTCCATGATGATCAGTCGGGCCTCGTGCGACAGCGCCCGCGCCATGCTGACGATCTGCTTACCGGCCGCCGGCAGGGACCGGACCATCCGCCCCGGCGGGATCTCACCGTGGCCGAGCCGGCTGAGGATCTGCCGGGTGTGCCGGGCCATCCGGCCGCGCCGGACGAAACCGAAGTTGCGGTACTCGTGCCCGAGGAACGCGTTCTCCGCCACCGACAGATCCTCGACGAGGTCGAGCTCCTGGTAGATGGTGGCGATGCCCGCCTTCATGGCGGCCTGCGGGTTGGCGAACGTGGCCGGCTCACCGCGCCACTCCACCTGCCCGGAATCCGGTTGGTGCACACCGGCGAGCACCTTGATCAGGGTGGACTTGCCGGCGCCGTTCTGCCCGAGCAGGCAGTGCACCTCGCCGGCACGCACCTCCAGCTGCACGCCGTCGAGCGCGCGTACGCCGGGGAAGGTCTTCACCAGGTCGGTGAGGCGCAGGACCACCTCGCCCGCGACGGTGTCGGCGGGAGCCTCGACCAGCGGCGCCTCGGCGACGGCCTCGGCCGACGCGGTGGCGGGGTCATCCTCGGGCAGAGCCACAGTCTCCTCCTCGCTCACGACGGAATCTCGAACAGCTTCATGCGGCTTCCCCGAAGGCGACGTCGCTCGCGAGCACCGCCGCGCCGGTGACACCGGCACGGCCGCCCAGCTCGGACAGGACGACGGGAAGGTTGCCGGTGGCCAGTGGCAGTGACCGGCGGTAGACCACACTGCGGATCTCGGCGAGCAGGATGTGGCCCAACTGGGCCAGCCCGCCGCCGATCACGATCATGGACGGGTTGGTGAAGCTGACCAGACCGGCGAGCACTCCGCCGACCCGCCGTCCGCCGTCCCGGATCAACTGGATGCAGGTCACGTCGCCCTCGACGGCGCCCTCGGCGACGTCCAGCGCGGTGACGACACCCCGCAGCGCCAGCCGCTCGGCCAGCGCCGGCGACGTGCCACTGCGGGCGGCGGCTGCGGCGTCCTTGGCCAGCGCGGCGCCGCTGAACAGCGCCTCCAGGCAGCCGACGTTGCCGCAGGAGCACATCGGACCGTGCGAGTCGACCTGGATGTGGCCTATGTCGCCGGCACAGCCGTCGGTGCCCCGGTAGACCTCGCCGGTGAGGTAGATGCCGCACCCGATGCCGGTGCCGATCTTCACGAAGAGGAAGTCGTCCACCGAGTGGGCGACCCCACCGTGCCGCTCGCCGATCGCCATGATGTTGACGTCGTTGTCGACCACCGCCGGGCAGCCGTGCTCCCGGCTGAGCAGCTCACGCACCGGGAACCGGTCCCAGCCCGGCATGATCGGTGGTGAGACCGGCGTGCCGTCGCGGAAGCTGACCGGGCCGGGTACGCCGATGCCGACCGCGTCCAGGCGCTCGTACGCGCCGTCGACCCGGGCCTTGTGCAGCAGTTCGTTGACCCGTTGCAGGGTCACCTTCGGGCCGTTGCGGATGTCGGCCGCCTCGGCGTAGTGGGCCACCGGTTCGAGGCGGCCGTTGACCACCTCGACGTCCATCGAACTGGCGCCGAGGTCGACGGCGGCGAAGCGCAGCTTCGGGTTCAGCTCGACAAGAGTCGAGCGACGCCCACCTCGGGATGCGGCGAGCCCGGCCTCGGCCACGTAGCCCAGCGTCACCAGGCGGTCCAGCTCGGCCAGCATGCGCGGACGCGGCATCTGGAGCCGGTCGCCCAGCTCGGCCCGGGACACGGCGCCCTCGTCGCGGAGCAGCCGCAACAGGCGCACGTGTAGGGGGTCGACGGTACGCACCCGGGTCCCCCTCTTCTTTGGCAGCGTTCACATCGACGCAATGTCGATGTGTTGTGTCCGACACAGTAAGAGCGGTCGGATCGCCTGTCCAGAGCTTCGGCTGTTCCGACGCTAACTTTTGCTCAAACGGACAGAAGTTTCGGTCGCGCTTGCGACGGGATGGACCGGCTTCGCTGTGCACCCTCGCCGTACCGGCATCCACCGACCGGGTGAGCCGGCCCCGACCACCACCGCGGCGACGCCGACCTCCACGCGCTCCCGACGGGCGAATGTCGTCGCCATCAGCCATCATGGGTGTTAATCGGTATCGATGCGCTCAAGCAGCGATTACGCCACCGAGGCGGACGTCCGCAGCCCACCCGAATCGTCGGATCCACCGTCGCCGCAATTGCAAAGGACGTTGACAGTCGTCTACATGGTCGTTAACGTTCCTGGGCATCGGCAGCTACGGGGCGAGTCGCGCACCGCAATTCTCCAATCGCGATGACCTTCCGTTCTGGCGTGCCCGAACACCCCGACGGGAAGGACCCCAATGAATCGACCGACGCGCTTTGTCGCGGCCGTTTCCGCAGTAGCGTTCGTCGCGCTATTCTCCCCATCGGCAGCCCAGGCGGCGCCGTCGGCGACCAGCTCCGACGTCGGTGTTGCGGCTGCGGCGCCCGTCCGGCAGGCCGCTTCCAGCGCTGCCGAGGGTGACTTCGGCACCCTCGGGAACTGCACCGCCGGGATCTTCTGCGGCGAGGTGAAGAACCGGCTCGGCCGATCCATCAAGCTCTCCGGAAACTGGCCGACCAACAGCAAGACGATGTGGCTGCCGGCCGGCCAGGGCAGCGCATCCGACTCGAGGTATTACTACGAATTCCGGGACACCGACGGTTTCCAGGTGCCCAGCGGTTACATTTACTACGACAGCGTGGGTAACAAATACTACCCCGGCTGGCACAAGGTGAACGACCTCCAGGTAGTCACGCTCAACGGCTGGTGTCTCACCTCAGCCTGCAGTTGACGATTGGCTCCAAAAATGCGCGCGTCAGTGGCTGCCGGGCCGGCACGGGTCCGGCAGCCACTGACGCGTCGCCTCAACCGACCGAACCGCGCTGGTTGCGCTTCTTCTTGAGCTTGCGGTCGTCGCGCAGCTCGACGTACGGCTCGTCGTCGACCGCGTGACCTGCCGAGATGGCGCGGCCACGCTCCAACTCCGCGTCGAACTCCGCCCCCAGCAGGATCGCGATGTTGCTCAGCCAGAGCCACACCAAGAAGATGATCACCCCGGCCAGCGTCCCGTACGTCTTGTCGTACGAACCGAAGTTGCTCACGTAGAAGGCGAACAGGCCGGAGATCACCAGCCAGATCACCACGGCCAGCACCCCGCCCGGGCTGACCCAGCGGAAGCCGCCGTGCCGCGCGTTCGGTGAGGCCCAGTAGAGGATCGCGAACATCAGGCTGACCAGGATCAGCAGCACCGGCCACTTCGCGATGTCCCACACCGCGACCGCCGTCGAGCCGAGCCCGATCACGTCACCGACCGACTCGGCGAGGCGGCCGGTGAAGACCACGATCACCGCGCACACCAGCAGCAGCACGCCGATCACCGCTGTCACACCGGCCCGGATCGGCAGCGTCTTCCAGATCGGCCGACCTTCCGGCACGTCGTAGATGGTGTTTGACGCTCGCATGAACGCACCGATGTAGCCGGAAGCCGACCAGAACGCGGCCAACAGACCGATGATCGCCGCGATGCTGGCCAGGCCGCCGTTCTGCTGGGCGGTATTGATCGCGCCCTCGATGATCTGCTGAATGCTGTCGTTCGGCACCGCCTGGTTGACGGTGTCCTTGACGCCCTCGGTGGCGCTCTCGCCGAGCAGGCCGAGCAGGGAGATCAGCACCAGCAGGCCGGGGAAGATGGACAGCACCCCGTAGTAGGTCAGTGCCGCCGCCCAGTCGGTCAGGCTGTCGTCCTGAAATTCGGTGATCGTCCGGCGCATCGCCGCCTTCCAGCCGCTGCCGGGCAGGTCGGTGGGGCTGTCCGGGCCCGCATCGGGCCCGACCGGCGTGGTGGCGGGGTCACGCTCACGCTGGGCGGAAGACTCGTCCGAGGCCATCGCCCCTCCTCCTGGTCGGCGGTGTCACCTCCGGACATGCCCCGTCGGCGGGCGCGGATAACCCCTACTTGTAGAGCAACCTCGCCATTCGGCGAGAAGCCACCAGCAGGCCGACCGCCACCATCGCCAGCAGGTAGAGCACGTCGAGCAGCCAGAGCCAACCACCACTGCCCAGCGCGACCCCCCGGATCAGGTGCACCGACCGGTACAGCGGGGTGATCTCGACGAGCCAGTGCAGCACTGTCGGATATGCCTGCGCCGGCACGAAGGTGCCGGAGAAGAGGAAGAGCGTGAACTGCGCGGAGCCCATCAGGTCGAAATCCTGCCAGCTACGCATGAAGGTGGAGATCGCCATGCCGAGCGCCCCGAACGCGAACCCGACCAGCACCGCGGCCGGGAGAGCGGTCAACGCGCGGGTGACGCTTGTCAACTCCAGCGCGACCATCACGCCGAGGAACGCCGCCGAGTAGGCGCTGCCCCGCAGCATCGCCCAACCCAACTCGCCGACTGCGATCTCGAACGGCCGTACCGGGGTGGCGATCATCCCGTCGTACAGCTTCATGTACTTCATCTTGCCGAAGAAGTTGAAGGTGGTCTCCGCGAGCGCCCCGGTCATCGCCGAGGAGGCGAGCATCGCCGGGGCCACGAACTCGGCGTACGAGACCAGCCGCCCGTCGGGCAGCGGCAGGTCGCCGACCAGCGCGCCGACGCCCACCCCGATGGAGAGCAGATAGAGCAGCGGCTCCACGAAGCCGGAGAGCAGCAGCAGCCAGTAGACCGACTTCAGCGCCGCGACGTTGCGCCCCACCACCGACGCCGACCGCCGGGACGCGGCGGAGACGTCGACCAGCCGGGGCAGGATCAGCGTGACCACGACACCCTCTCTGCTCGCTCTTCGGGTTGCTGTTCAGACGACGAGTCGCCCTTGCCTGCTCGGCCGCCGGGCCTGCTCGGTTAGACGACGAGCTTGCGACGGAACGCGCGCACCGCCAGCAACCAGCCGGCGACCGCCCAGGCGGCCAGGTAGAGCAGATGCCCGACGACCGACCACTGTGCGGCGACGCCGAGCGTGGCCGCGCGGCACAGGTCCACGGCGTGCCACAACGGCGTCGCGTACGCCAGCCAGCGCAGCGCCTCGGGCAACGACTCGACCGGAAAGAACACCCCTGCGAAGAGCGTCATCGGGATGACCGCGAACCGGAACAGCATCGCCAGCCAACTGTCGCTCGACACCGACGCGGCGTACGCGAAGGTCGGCGCGGCGACCGCCAGCCCGAGCAACGCCACCACCGGCAGGGTGGCCACCGCCCACGGCGACCGCAACGCCCCGAACAGCCCGGTGACCAGCAGGAACGCCGCAATCGTGGTGAGCACCCGGAACAGCACGAAGGCCAGGTGCCCGGCCACGATGTCACAGACCCGCAGCGGCGACGCGCCCTGCGCGAAGTAGGTCTTGACCCACTGGAAGTTGCTGAACACCGGCCAGGTCGAGTCACCGACGGTCACCTGGAGCGCTGTCGAGGCGATCAGCCCGGGGACCAGCCAGTCGAGGTAACGCACCCCGCCGACGCCCTGGTCGATGTAGGCGCCGACGCCGACCCCGAACCCGAGGACGGTCAGCACCGGCAGCAGGAACGAGGAGAACACCCCGGCCCGCCAGGTGCGCCGCAGACCCACCAGGTAGTGCTCGAACACCGCGTACGCCGGCACCCATGGGAACCGCGCCGATCCCGCCACACTCACCCGATCACCCCGCCCACCGCGCCGACCACCACGACCTGTCTACCCCCGGGGTACGACAGACCGCCGGTCACCCTACGACGACCCCGGCGACGTGTCGCCCGGGTTTCGCGGCGTCGCCCTGGGCGGGGTCGTGCCTGATCGACCAGGTTTTCAGGAAGTCGCGGTGTCAGAGCCGCCCTGATGCCCCGATTTCCTGAAAGCCGAGTAGATCTAGACGGGCCAGCCGGTCCTTGGAGTCACGCACGGCCACCAGCCCAGGCAGGTTGCGCGGGAACGGCTGCTGCTGAGCTGCCAACGATCGGACGGTTGAACCGTCAATGGTTGGACCGGGTCGACCTATGCGGGCAGCGCCGGTCGGTAACCGCGGATCAACGCCTGCACGGCGTAAGCGAGCAGCAGCACTCCCGCGCCGACGCCGATCACCAGCCCGGCGGAGACTGCCGAGGCGAGGCCGGTGACGAGGCCCGCCACCGCCACTAGGCACAGCGCGGCACCGAGCGGACGAAGCAACGGATCCCGCAGGAGCGGGGCGAGCGGGAAGAAATGCAGACCGACCACCAGGCAGACCAGCACCGGCACGTACTCGGACCAGTTGGCGGCGACCAGCACGGCGGCACCCAGGCCGGCGGCGGCGAACTCGGCCACGACGATGAGCAGGTACGGGCGGTCGGCGGCCCGGTCCCGGGGGCTGCCGGCACCCCGCAGGCGGGAGGCCAGCACACCGCCCAGCACGGCGGTGAGCAGTGCGGCGATGCTGCCCACCACGAGCAGGGCACGCAGCGGCTGCTCCGCCGCCGGCACACTGAACCAGACCATCGCGAAGACGCCGAGGTAGAGGGCGGTCAGCCCGGCCTGACGTCGGTTGGCGATCACCAGATCAGACATGAAACTCCCCCGGGTTACGACAGACCGCCGTCACCCTACGGTCCTGGCCGGTGCTTGATCGACTCGGGTTTCAGGAAATCGGGCGGTCCGTGCGGCCGCAACACCCCGACTTCCAGGAAGCCGAGTGGATCTTCGTGAGTGTGGGGCGGTATGCCGGAGACGTCTCGGGACCGACCCGCCAACGTCACTCGCCCGCGGTCAGTCGACCAGGGTGCGGCCGGTCAGGTGCAGGAAGACGTCCTCCAGACCGCTGCGCCGGACCAGCACGTTCGCCGGCTGGAGCCCCAACGCGGTGACCTCGGCGACCGCCGCGTCGCCGTCGGGCACGTACAGCAGGACCCGGTCGGGCAACACCTCGACCCGCTCCCCCAGCCCGTCGAGCTTGCCGGCGAACGGTTCCTGCGACTCGGCGGCGAAGCGCAGCTCGACCACCTCACGGGTCGAGTGCTGCTCGATCAGCGCGCGGGGCGAGCCCTCCGCGACGATCCGGCCGCCGTCCATCACCACCAGGCGGTCACAGAGCTGCTCGGCCTCGTCCATGTAGTGCGTGGTGAGCACCAACGTGACGCCCTGCTGCTTGAGCCGGAACAGCCGCTCCCACACCAGGTGCCGGGCCTGCGGGTCCAGCCCGGTGGTCGGCTCGTCGAGCAGCACGATCTCCGGATCGTTCACCAGCGCGCGGGCGATGGTCAGCCGACGCTTCATGCCACCGGACAGCGGCTCGACCTTGCTGTCGGCCCGCTCGGTGAGCTGGACGAAGTCGAGCAGCTCGGCGGCGCGCTCCCGGGCCGCCCGGCGGGAGATGCCGAAGTAGCGGGCGTAGACGGTCAGGTTTTCCCGGACGGTCAACTCCGGATCGAGATTGTCCAGCTGGGGGCACACCCCGAGACGCGCCCGGATCGCCGGCCCGTCAGCCACCGGATCCATGTCGAGGATGCGCAGCTCACCCCCGCTGGGTGGGGAGATGCAGCCGACCATCCGCATGGTGGACGACTTGCCCGCGCCGTTGGGCCCGAGGAAGCCGAACGCCTCACCCGGGTGAACCTCGACGTCGATGCCGTCCACGGCGGTGAAATCGCCGAACCGCTTCACCAGCCCGCGAGCCTGAATGAGTGGTCGCTCCGAAGTCACCGCCCGACCCTAACCGCCGGGTCCGACAGCCCTCCACGCAAATATCCGCCGGCGACCAGCCGGTCGCCATCGTGTCCGTACCACCGGCGACGAAACGCCGATCGATGCCCCACCGGTCAGCCAATCGACGTGTATCGTCCTTTTGTGTCGCCCATCAGCTCGCCCGATGGTTCGCCATCACCTGCCCGACCAGCCAACTCTCCCGTTGACGGGCCCGCAGCGAGCCTTGGCGGCGGGCCACCCCGACCACGACCGGAAGCCGAGCCGACAGAGCCCGGCGAACCCGTCGACGCGCATCTGCCCGACGCAAGCAAGCCCGAGCCGAACGGGCCGGGCGTGGCCGAGCCGACCGGGCCGGGCGTGGCAGACCCGAACGGGCCAGCCGTAGCCGAGCCGAACGGGCCGGGCGTGGCCGAGCGGGCGACTCGGGACCTGGCCGCCCAGTTCGAGGACGAGAAACCGGGACGGGTGCTCTCCGGGCCGGCGGGTCTGCTCCTCACCACGGCGGCGCTGGCGGTCGGCACTCTCGCCCTGTGGCAGGTGTTCCGCCCCCTGTCGCAGGGCAGCAAATATTACTTGATCATCTTTCTGGCCGGCGTACTCCCGCTGGTCTTCCTCGCCTACCCGGCCGACCTGCGGCTGCCGGCCCGCCTACGCGCCCGGCGACGACGCGCCAACCACGCCGAGGCCACCGCCAGCGACAGCGAGACCGACAGCGACAGGCGTACCCCGGCACTCGCGTCGTCGGGGCCCACGGTGACCGACTGGGTTCTGGTCGTCCTGGCGGTCGCGGCCTGTCTCTACCCCGTCCTGCCGATCCGGATCGGCAGCGGTGGCGGCGGCTACAACGCGTTCCTCGACCGGCAGGGCCTGCTGGCGCCGACGGATCTGGTGCTGGGCACCGTCCTGCTGCTCCTGCTGCTCGAAGCGTGTCGACGTACCACCGGGTGGATCCTGCCCGCGGTCTGCCTGCTGTTCCTCGGCTACGGCTACTACGGCGGGTTGTTGCCGCAGTCCTGGCCGGTAGCGCACGCCGGGCTCGACTTCAGTCAGTTGGTCGACTCGTTCTACAACTCCGACAGCGGCTTCTACGGCACGCCACTCGACGTGGCCGCCTCGTACATCGTGCTGTTCACCATCTACGGCGCGGTGCTGGAGTTGTCCGGGGCCGGGCGGTTCTTCGTCGAGTTGTCGGCGGCGGCGTTCCGACGTTCCCGTACCGCCGCCGGCCGGACGGCGGTGGCCTCGGGCTTCCTGCTCGGCACCGTCTCCGGCTCCGGCGCGGCGACGACGGTGAGCATCGGCGCGGTCACCTGGCCGCTGCTGCGCCGCGCCGGCTATCCGCCGGAGCGGGCCGGCGGCATGTTGGCCGCAGCCGGGGTGGGCGCCATCCTCTCCCCACCCACACTGGGTGCGGCGGCGTTCATCATCGCCGAGTACCTGGGCGTCTCGTACCTCCAGGTGCTGGGCTGGGCGACGGTACCGACGGTGCTCTACTACCTCGGCATCCTGCTCGCCGTGGAGATCGACGCTCGCCGCTCCGGCGTACGCCCCGTGGTGATCGACGTCGGCTCGCCGTGGCGGCTGCTGGCCCGGTTCGGCTACCACTTCGCCTCGCTGATCGCCATCATCGTGTTCCTCGCCATCGGTGTGTCCGCGACCAGGGCTGTCGTCTTCGCCATCGTGCTCACCGTCGCGTTGTCGTTCCTGGCCCCCAAGAACAACGGCGCTTCCAGCAACGACCGCGCCCCCAGCAACGACCCCGCTCACCGACTCACCCCGGGCCGGCTGGTGACCGCGCTCGTCACCGGCGTACGCGGCGTCCTCGCCGTCACCGCTGTCTGCGCCGCCGCCGGCATCATCACGGCGACCACGACGAAGACCGGCCTCGGGCCGCAGGCGGCGGCGCTGCTGATCGGCGGGGCGCAGGCCGCCACCTCTGACCCGACGCTGGTGCTGGTGCTCACCGCGCTGCTCGCCGCCGTCGCGCTCACCCTGCTGGGCCTGGCCGTTCCGGTCACCGCGTCGTTCGTGATCGGTTGGGTGATCGTCGGTCCGGCCCTGCTCGACCTGGGCGTCACCGCGCCGGCGGCGGCGATGTTCGTCTTCTACTTCGCGGTGCTGTCCGAGGTGTCCCCGCCGACAGCGCTCGCCGCGGTGGCCGCCGCCGCGGTCACCGGCGGCCGGCTGGTGCCGACCATGTGGCAGACACTGCGGTACGCGCTGCCGGCGTACCTGACCCCGATCGCGTTCGTCATCACGCCGGCCGGGCTCGGTCTGCTCGGCATCGGTGGTGTCCAACGGATCGCCTTCGCCGCCGCAGTCACCGCGCTCAGCGTGGCGGTGCTCGCCGTCGCCGCCGGTGGCTGGCTGCCCGGCGTGGGCCCGGCCGGTGCCCCGGAACGGGTGTTGGGCGCCCTCGCCGGCGTCATTCTGCTCTGGCTCGAACCCGTGCCGGTCACTGTCGGCGTGGCGCTGGCCGTCGTCGCGGCGGCTGGCGTGTTCGTCCGACGCGGCGCCGCCGACCGTTCATCGTCCGGATCACCAGCCAATCCTGTGGAGGAACAACTGTGAGACGAATCGACGTACGGCTCGCGGCGGGCCTGAGCGTGCTCGCCCTCGTCACTGTCGGTGCCGCGGGTTGCGGAGGTCAGCAGGGCGGCGCGGCCACTGACGACACGGCCAGCGAGGTCACCTGCGAGGTGACGAAGGAGACGCGCGTCGGCATCGCCACCGGCAACGCGACAGGCGTCTACTACGTGGTCGGCAACGCCCTGGCCGGGCAGTTGTCCGGGGCGACCGGCGGCAAGCTCACCGGCACCGCCGCCGAGACCGGCGCCTCGGTGCAGAACGTCGAGCAACTGGTAGGTGGCCAGTACGACGTGGCGTTCTCGCTGTTCGACACGGCGGTCAACGCGGTCGAGGGCAAGGGCAGCTTCACCGCGCCGCAGCCGGTGCAGGCGCTGACCCGCATCTACGACAACTACACCCAGGTGGTGGTCCGCAACGACTCCGGGATCACCTCGGTGGCCGACATGCGGGGCAAGCGGATCTCCACCGGCTCACCGAAGTCCGGCACCGAGGTGATCGCCAACCGGCTGTTGGAGGCCGCCGGCCTCGACCCGGCAACTGACATCCGGGCGCAGCGACTGGACCTGACCAAGACCGTCGAGGGGATCAAGGACGGCAGCGTCGACGGCTTCTTCTGGTCCGGCGGTCTGCCCACCGGGGGCCTCACCGACCTGTTCACCACGGCCGGCGACTCGGTGAAGTTCGTCGACATCTCGCCGTTGCTGCCGAAGATGACAGCGTTGAGCCCCGCCTACCAGGCCGGGACGATCGGCCGGGACGCGTACCGGACGGCGACCGACACCCCGACCATCGTCGTACCCAACGTGTTGTTGGTCCGTAAGGACCTGGACGCCAACGTCGCATGCGCGATCACCCGGACGGTCTTCGACAAGCGGGACACGCTGGCCCAGGCGAACCCGGCGGCCCGGGGCATCTCGCTGGAGACCGCCCGCAAGACCGAGCCGGTGCCGCTGCACCGCGGCGCCGAGAAGGCCCTGAAGGACCTCGGCGCGAACTGATCCGGCCGGTCAGACGTCGGCCGGCGCGGTGGCGGCGCGTGCCACACCGACCAGCCGGTCGGTCTCGGTGAGCAGTGCCTCGTCGTCCGCCGGAGTGCCGGGGTCGAGTCGGACCGTCCAGGTCAGACCGTCGACCCCGGCCACGCGCCGGGCCGCGACCCGCGCCGCGCCGCCGGGCACCGGCTGGTGCTCGGTGTACGCGACCGAACGGGTCACCCGGGCCCGCACCTGGTGCGGCAACTCCCCCGGGTCGAGCAGCAGGTACGTCTCGGCCGGACCGTCGGCGACCACCGTGTAGCCGTCCCGCTCGACGAGCGGCTCGGCGGGGGTGACCGTCAGCTCCCGGCCGGACCAGACCGCCTTGAGGATGGTGTGCCAACCGAACCGGTGCCCTCGACCGGGCAGCCACAACCCGAGGTTGGTGGCGACCACCACCCCGTCGCCCTCGCCGTTGCCGGCGGCGGCCCAGGCCAACACCCGCTCGTCGGCGGTCAGCGGCGGCCGGTCGGCCGGCGGCAGCTTCGGCTTGCGGCTGAACAGTCCCATCTAGAGGCCTCCCGCAGCCTGCTCGCGCAACGCCCGGGCGTGCTGCTCCAGGGACAGCAGCTCACCGAAGGCGGCGAAGTACTCGTCCTTGTTGTTCACCGGGTTGATCCGCTGAATGCGTGACTTGAGGTCCCGGACCCGGGCGGTCACCGACCCGAACTGCACGCGGGCCATGGTGATCGACACGTAGCGCGGGTCCGGTTCGCCGTCGATCCGCAGTGGTTCGACTGCCAACTCACCGACCAGCGCCGCGGCTGCCAGGTCCTCGCAGGCGTCGCGGACCGACTCGATCCAGACCGCGCCGCCGGTCGCCGACGCGGCACCACCGGCCGCCGCGATGGCCGTACGCACCGCGACGTGCACCGGGTGGCGGTATTCGGTGGCCTCGACCGCGTCGAACATGGGCCCGGCCAGGACCGGTTGCTGGAGGGCGAGTTTGAGCGCCTCCCGCTCGACCATCGACTGTGGGCTGTCCACCGCCGGCTCGGGGCGGGCCGAGGTTGGCCGGGCGGCGGGGGCCGCGTCGCGGGCGCTGGGCGGCGGGGTGTTGCCGGCGGCGAGCACCGCCCGCTGCACCGGCTCGATCTCCATGCCGAGGTCCATGGCGAGCTTGCGGACGTACTCCGGGCGCTTCTCCCGGTCCTTGAGGCGCGCGACCAGCGGCGCGGCGTGGCGCATCGCCTCGACCCGGCCGTCGACGGTGTCCAGGTCGAAGCGGCTGATCACGTGTCGCAGCGCGAAGTCGACGAGCGGCTCGCGGCGGGCGACCAGGTCACGCACCGCCAGGTCGCCCTTGGCCAGCCGCAGGTCGCACGGGTCCATGTTGTCCGGGCTGACCGCGATGAACGTGCGCCCGACGAACCGCTGGTCGTCTTCGAAGGCGCGCAGCGCGGCCTTCTGCCCGGCGGCGTCGCCGTCGAAGGTGAAGATGATCTCGCCGGCCACTTCGTCGCTGTCGAACAGGAGCCGACGCAGGACGGAGATGTGGTCCGCGGCGAAGGCGGTGCCGCAGGTCGCCACCGCGGTGGTCACCCCGGCCAGGTGACAGGCCATCACGTCGGTGTAACCCTCGACGATCACCGCCCGACCCTGCTTGGCGATCTCCCGCTTGGCCTGGTCGATGCCGTAGAGCACGTGCGACTTCTTGTAGATCGGCGTCTCGGGGGTGTTCAGGTACTTCGGGCCGTCGTCGTCGTCGAAGAGCTTGCGCGCGCCGAAGCCGATCACGTCGCCGGCGAGGTCGCGGATCGGCCAGAGCAGCCGGCGACGGAACCTGTCGATCAGGGTGCCGGAACGGGACTCCCGGGACAGCCCGGCGGTGACCAGCTCCTGGTGGGTGAAGCCCTGCTGGCGCAGGTGTTTGGTGAGCGGGTCCCAACCCTCCGGCGCGAAGCCACAGCCGTAGCGCTCGGCGGCGGCCCGGTCGAAGCCCCGTCGCGCCAGGAACTCCCGTGCCGGCCGGGCGCCGGCGGTGCTCAGTTGCGCGCTGTAGAACTGGACGGCGGCGGCGTGCGCGGCGACCAGGCGCTGCCGTTGACCCTGCTGCGGGCGGGGGCGCGGGGTGCCCTTGTCGTCCTCGATGTAGCGCAGTTGGATGCCGGCGCGGCCGGCCAGCCGCTCGACGGACTCCACGAAGCTGAGGTGGTCGGCATCCATCAGGAACTTGATCGCGTCCCCGCCGGCCCCGCAGCCGAAGCAGTACCAGACGTTGCGGGCCGGGGACACGTTGAACGACGGACTCTTCTCGTCGTGGAACGGGCACAGGCCCTTGAGGTTGCCGCCGCCTGCGGACTTCAGGGTGACCGTCTCGGAGATCACATCCCCGATCGAGGTGCGTTCCCGGACCAGTGCGATGTCCTCGTCCCGGATCCGCCCAGCCATGCGCCACCCCCTCGCCGTACATCCTGCCCTGCCGGACCGACGACACGCCGGCCGGGGGACGCCGGTGTGGCGGCGGCCGCTGCCGGCTGGGCGGTTCCGGCCCGCAGGCCGGGTCCGCACGGGGACCATGACCAGATGCGCAGGGTACGGCCCGACGTCCCCCGCCTGCCCAGATGGCTGGCCGGTCGGATCGGGCTGAGCGGACAGGCCCCGCCAGCGGACGAGGCCGGACACCGCCACGCCACCTGGTTGGAGCTCTTCCTCGACCTCATCTTCGTGTACGCGCTGGCGGCGGTGGTGGCCCGGCTGGGCGTCGACCCGACCCCGTCCCCGCGCGCCGTGCTGGCCGTGATCGGGCTCTTCGTGGTGATCCAGTGGGCCTGGATGGGGCAGGTGTACTACGACACCCGGTTCGATCCGGACGACGCGCTGCACCGACTGCTGGTGCTTGTCGCGTTGGTGGGCGCGGGCGCGATGACCCTCGGCGTCGACGAGGTCCCGGAGAGCGTGCTCCTGCCGGTCGGGTACCTGATCGTGCGGGGTGTGCTGCTCCTGCTGTACCTGCGTGCCTGGCCGACCAGCGCGAAGGCCCGCATGGTGACGACCGTCTATCTGATCGGCTTCGGGTCGGGCTGGTTGATCTGGCTGGTGTCGCTGACAGTGCCCACCGAGCTGCGCCCGGTCCTGTGGATCGTCGCGATGGTCATCGAGCTGGCCACGCCCTGGGTCGGGGTGCGCTGGCTCAACCGCTGGCCGGTGGACAACAGGCACCTGCCGGAACGGATCGGCCAGTTCACCATCATCGTGCTGGGTAGCGCGCTGGCCAGCCTGCTCTTCGCCGTGCCGGACCACCCCCCGCCACACATGATCCTCACCGCCGCGATGGCCTTCCTGATCCCGGCGGCCGTCTGGTGGGTCTACACCACCTTCGTGACCACCCGGCTGCTCCAGAGCCGGCTGCGCGGCGGGCAGGCGTACAGCTACCTGCACATTCCGCTGGGCGGTGCGCTGCTGCTGCTCGGCTGGTCGCTCGGGCAGGTGGTCCGGCTGGTCGACGACAACGCGAACCACCTGCCGCTGGAGCTGCGGCTGCTGCTGGGCGCATCGATGGTGATCTGGACGCTGTGTGGTCTTGCCCTGTACTGGCTGTGGACACGACCGAGCGCCGCCCGGTTGGCGATCGCCGCCTACGGGGTGGTCTCGGTCAGCCTGATCACCGCGGCGGTGCACCAGCCGAGGCTGATGCTGTCGCTGCTCTCCCTGGCCGTCGTCGGGTACGCCGTCCTGCTCAGCCGGCGCCTCGCCCGGGCCGGCAGGGAGATGAACACCCCCGAAGGATGAGCGGTGCTCAGGCCGCCGCGGCGGGCTCCGGGATGGCTGTCTCCTCGGCCGCCACCTGCTGGTTCCAGTCGGCCTTGGTGGAGCGCCAGCCTTCGTCGTCCATGCCGCGCCGCCAGTAGCCGGAGATGGAGAGCCGGTCGAGGGGAATTCCCCGCTCGCGGCGCAGCAACCGGCGCAACTCCCGGACGAAGGCGGCCTCGCCGTGCACGAACGCGTGCACCCGGCCGGCCGGGAACTCCAACGCCCGCACCGCCTCGACCAGCGCCTGGCCCACCGGGCGGTCGCCGCGATGCAACCAGGTCAGTTCCACGGCCCCCGGGCTGAGCAGCTTCTGCTCCTCCGCCGGGTCGGCGATCTCCACGAAGACGTGGGCCGGGGCACCCAGCGGGAGACGCTCCAGCGCGGCGGCGATCGCCGGCAGGGCGCTCTCGTCACCGACCAGCAGGTGCCAGTCCGCGTCCGGGCTCGGGGCGTACGCGCCGCCGGGGCCGACGAAGTGCACCGGGTCGCCGGGGCGCAGCGCGGCGGCCCACGGGCCGGCCAACCCCTCGTCGCCGTGGTGCACCACGTCGACGGTCAGCTCGCCGGACAGCGGATCCCAGCGCCGCACCGTGTAGGCGCGCAGCCGGGGCCACTGCTCCCGGGGCAGGTCCCGGCGGATCGCGGCGAGGTCCAACGGTTGGGGGTACGCGACCCCCGACTGCGGGAACACCACCTTGATGTAGTGGTCGGTGAACTCGCCCACCGGCAGGCCGACAAGCTCGTCCCCACCGAGGACGATCCGGATCAGGTGCGGGGTGGGCCGCTCGGTGCGCAGCACCCGGGCCGAGGTGACGTTCCTGGAGCGTTCCGTCATGTCAGTTAGGTTAGCCTAAGCTGGCTCGTGGTCGCCCGGGGGTGTCCCCTTGCCGACCAGGCGGGTGTGCCAGGTCACCGCCGCCGGGTCGGTGAGCGAGGCGACCTGGTCGATCACCACCCGCAGTCTGGCCCGGTCGTCCGGGGCGGCCCGCCACAGCGGGGCGAAGATCGGGTCGAGCCCTTCCGGGGCACGCCGGACCAGCGCGGCTACCAACTCCGCCAGCATCGTGCGCTGCCGCTCGTAGCGGCCCCGGAAGCCACTGCGACGCATCACGTACCGCAACGCGATGCCCTTGAGCAGCGCGCACTGCGCCCGGACCAGGCGGGGCACCACCAAATCGGCGGCGTAGCGGCGGTGCGGGCCCGGACCGAAGCGCTCCTCCGTCGCCGCCACCGCCGCGGACACGAACAGCCCGGTCACACCGCTGGTGGTGGCCTTCAACGCGACCTGCGCGCGATGACTGCCGTCGTAGCCGGTGAACGGGGCGAGCAGCGGACCGGCCAGCAGGTCGACGAGCACCTCGGCCAGGTCCGCAGCGGACTCCCCGGAGTAGGCGGCAGCCACGTCGGCACAGAGCGCGGCCCGCTCGTCGGCGTCGGTGAGCAGCGGGTGCAATGTGACGTAGCCACCGTGGATGCCGTCCTCCACGTCGTGCACCGAGTACGCGACGTCGTCGGCCCAGTCCATCACCTGGGCCTCCAGGCAGCGCCGGTCACCGGGCGCGCCCGCGCGGATCCAGTCGAAGACTGCCGCGTCGTCGGCGTACACCCCGAACTTGCGCTCCCCCGGCCGGCGCGGCCAGGGGTACTTGCCGATCGCGTCCAGCGACGCCCGGGTCAGGTTCAGCCCGGCGGACGAGCCGTCCGGGGCGAGCACCTTCGCCTCCAGGCGCGTCAACACCCGCAGGGTCTGCGCGTTGCCCTCGAAGCCGCCGCACGGCGTGGCGAGCAGATCCAGCGCGGCCTCGCCGTTGTGCCCGAACGGCGGGTGCCCGAGGTCGTGCGCGAGCCCCGCGACGTCCACCACGTCCGGGTCGCAGCCCAGCCGGGCACCCATCTCCCGGGCGATCTGGGCCACCTCCAACGAGTGGGTCAGCCGCGTACGCAGGAAGTCGTCGGTGCCGGCGGTGTGCACCTGGGTCTTGGTGGCCAGCCGGCGAAACGCCGCCGAGTGCAGCACCCGGGCCCGGTCGCGCTCGTACGGCGACCGGCGATGCCCGGTGTCCTTGGGCGGCTCCTCGACCAACCGCGCGTCCGCCGCCCCCGGCTCACTCCTCGCGCTCACGCAGCCGCCGTCGTTCGCGACTGCGGGGCTCGCAGGACCGGCTCACTCCTCGCGCTCACGGAGAACGCAGAACTCGTTGCCTTCCGGGTCGGCCAGCACCGTCCACTCGACGTCTCCCTGACCGATGTCGACGTGCCGGGCGCCCATGTCGACCAGGCGCTCGACCTCAGCCTCCTGGTTGGCGGGGCGCAGGTCGAGGTGCAGCCGGTTCTTGCGCTCCTTGCCCTCGGAGACCGGGCCGAAGAACAGGGCGGGCAACTGGTCCGGGGACTGGCGGATCTCCACGCCGCTCGGAGTCTCGGTGACGACGTGATAGCCGAGCGCCTCGGCCCACCAACGGGCCAGTCGGGCCGGATCGCGGGCGTCGACAGTCAGGCTCTCCCAGACACTGGTCATGCAGTCACCTCTTCCCGTTCGCCGCGGCGCCCAATCGGCCGTGTGCGAGCGAGCCAAGATTACGCCCGCCACCACTGCTCGACAGGCTCACGACGCATCGACGAACTGCACACAACCACCGATTGGCCCCCAGTTGCCGACCGATCGCCGAGGGTTACGGGCTCGCGGCCGGAAGTCGCCACCGGTAGCCTTCCCAGCGCGGAACGTAACCAGCCGACTGACACGCAGAGCCGACCGGTGAGGGGTGACGCTCGTGGACGCAGACACGGTGGTGGGAACGGAGCTACGCCTGCTGCGCCAGCGCCGACCCGACGTCGCCGGCACGGTGCTCGCGGGCACCGACGGCCTGCTCATCTCCAGCGACCTGCCCAGCACCGACGCCACCCATCTCGCCGCGCTCGCCGCCGCGAGTTTCGGGCTCGGGCACCGGGTGGCCGACACCGTCCGGCAGGGTGAGTTCCGGGAGTCGGTCGTGTGCACCACGGCAGGCTGCGTGGTCACCTATCCGGCCGGGCGGAGCGCCCTGCTGACCCTCGTCACCATGTCGGCGGCGGGGGACCTGGAGGCGCTGCACGAGGAGGCCCGAGCGGTGGCCCACCGCGCGGGGTCGTTCCTGGACGTTCGCGGCGGAGGCATCGGCGCGACCTCCGTACCGGACGCGCACGCCCCGCTGGCCACGCGTACCCCGATGGCGACCCTGCCGGCGCAGTTGCGCCGCTCGTCCCGACCCACCTGGCGTCGTCCGCCGATCTGAGCGCCGGCGGCGGCCGGGTGACCAGGCCGCCGCCGACGTGCGTCAGCGGCTGTCCGACCCGCCGGTCTCCACTACCGCCCGACCTGCCTCCAGCCGGGCCACCGGCACCCGGAACGGCGAACAGGACACGTAGTCCAGGCCGACCTCGTGGAAGAAGTGCACCGAGTCCGGGTCGCCACCGTGCTCACCGCAGACACCGAGCTTCAGCCCGGGGCGGGCGGCCCGCCCCTCCTCGGCGGCGATCCGCACCAGACGGCCGACGCCGTCGCGGTCGATCGACTCGAACGGCGAGATGCCGAAGATGCCCAACTCCAGGTAGCGCCAGAAGAACGCGCCCTCGACGTCGTCGCGGGAGAAGCCCCAGCCCATCTGGGTCAGGTCGTTGGTGCCGAAGGAGAAGAACTCGGCGGCCTCGGCGATCTGCCCGGCGGTCAGCGCCGCCCGGGGCACCTCGATCATGGTGCCGATCAGCACCTCGACGCCGCTGTCCCCGACCACCTCGGCAATGATCTTCTCGGCCTCGGCGCGGACCGTCTCCAGTTCCTGCACCGCCCCGACCAGCGGCACCATGATCTCCGGCTTGGCCACGCTCCCGTTGCGGGCGCAACTGACCGCCGCCTCGGCGATGGCCCGGACCTGCATCGCGAACAGGCCGGGGATGACCAGGCCGAGGCGTACGCCCCGCAACCCGAGCATCGGGTTCTCCTCGTGCATCCGCCGGACGGCGGCGAGCAGCGCCTCCTCCTTGGCCACGTCCTCGCCGCGTTCCTGGGCGACCGCCACGTTGACGGCGAGCTGCTCCAACGGCGGCAGGAACTCGTGCAACGGCGGGTCGATGAGCCGGACGGTGACCGGCAGGCCGTCCATCTCGCGGAAGATCTCCTCGAAGTCGGCCCGCTGCAACGGCAGCAGCGCCGCCAGCGCCGCCTCCCGCTCGCCCGGGGCCCGGGCCAGGATCAGCCGCTCGACCAACTCCCGCCGGTCGCCGAGGAACATGTGCTCGGTGCGGCACAGCCCGATGCCCTCGGCGCCGAAGCGCCGGGCCCGGGCGGCGTCCGCGCCGGTGTCGGCGTTCGTGCGGACCGCCAGCCGCCGCTTCCCGTCGGCGTGCGTCATGATCCGGTGTACGGCCCGGACCAGCGCGTTGTCGATGTGCTCGGGGTCGAGGCTGCCCTCGAAGTACTGCACGACCTCGGAGGGCATGACCGGCACCTCGCCGAGGTAGACCTTGCCGGTGGTGCCGTCGATGGACACGACGTCGCCCTCGTTGACGGTCTGCCCGGCGACGGTGAACCGCTTCGCCGGCACGTTCACCTCGATCTCGTCGGCACCGGAGACGCAGGTCTTGCCCATGCCCCGGGCCACCACAGCGGCGTGGCTGGTCTTGCCGCCGCGCGAGGTGAGGATGCCCTTCGCGGCGATCATGCCGTTCAGGTCGTCCGGGTTGGTCTCCCGGCGCACCAGGATCACCGACTTACCCTCGGCGGCCAGCTCGACGGCCCGGGCGGAGGTGAAGACCACAGTGCCGGACGCCGCGCCGGGCGATGCGCCGATGCCCTTGGCGACCGGCTGGAACTCGTGGTCGAGCTGGAAGCGCGGGAACATCAGCTGGGCCAGTTGCGCGCCGTTGACCCGGTGAAGCGCCTCGTCCAGGTCGATCAGACCCTCATCGACGAGTTGCCCGGCGATGACGAACGCGGCGGCGGCGGTGCGCTTGCCGACCCGGGTCTGCAACATCCACAGCTTGCCGCGTTCGATGGTGAACTCGATGTCGCAGAGATCCTTGTAGTGCTCCTCCAGCCGGGCCATGATGCCGAGCAGCTCGTCGTAGGAGGCCTTGTCGAGCTGCTCCAACTCCTGCAACGGCACTGTGTTGCGGATGCCGGCGACAACGTCCTCACCCTGGGCGTTGGCCAGGTAGTCGCCGTAGATGCCCTGCGCGCCGCTGGCCGGGTCACGGGTGAACGCGACACCGGTGCCGGAATCCGGGCCGAGGTTGCCGAAGACCATCGTCACCACGTTGACAGCGGTGCCCAGGTCGGCCGGGATGCGCTCCTGGCGGCGGTAGAGCACCGCGCGCTCGGCGTTCCACGACTCGAAGACCGCCCGGATGGCCAGGTCGAGCTGTTCGCGTGGCTGCTGCGGGAACTCCCGACCGGTGTGCTTCAAGAAGATCTTCTTGTACGCGTCGACCAGCCCACGCAGGTCGTCGGCGTCCAGATCCAGGTCGTTGTGGGTGCCCTTGGCGCGCTTGGCCTCGTCGAGCGCGTGCTCGAACTCCTCGCCCGGCACCTCGCAGACGGTCTTGCCGAACATCTGGATGAGTCGCCGGTAGGAGTCCCAGGCGAACCTGTCGTTCTGTCCCGCCTGGGCGGAGAGCCCAACCACGCTCTCGTCGTTGAGACCGACGTTGAGGACGGTCTCCATCATGCCGGGCATGGAGAACTTGGCACCGGAGCGGACGGAGACCAGCAGTGGGTCCTGCGGGTCACCGAGGCGCTTGCCCATCGCGCGCTCCAGCGATTCGAGGTGCGCCTCGATCTGGCCGGCGAGCCCGTCCGGCTCCCGTCCCGTCGCGAGGTACGCCTGGCACGCCTCGGTGGTGATGGTGAAGCCGGGCGGGACGGGCAGGCCCAGGTTGGTCATCTCGGCGAGGTTTGCCCCCTTGCCACCGAGCAGCTCCTTGAGTTCCTTGTTGCCTTCGGAGAAGTCGTAGACGTACTTGTGATCGACGGTCTCTTGCGCTGCCACCAGAGCCTCCACAACACACGCGCCGGATTGACACTTAACGAAGGTTCAGTTTTCTTCTTCCCCGGGACGGACCGCCGGTAATCCCGGGGTCAACGTCGATCGGTGGGCGAAGGTTAAGCGAACATCGAGTGACCTGGGACCGTTCGGTGACAATTGGCACAGCCATCACGACTATCCGTGTTCGTACCGGTTTTTGGGAACGCTTCCATGCGCACCATCACGCATCCCGGCCGAGCGTCGTACGCTTGACGCCACGCCAGCCGGTGAACCTCACTTTTGCCATAACCGACGCGAATACACCCCCGGAGTCGCCGCCGTGCCGACCACCCCCTCCCCCGGCCCCACCGCCGTCCCCACGCCGCTGTCGGCCGGGGAACCGGACGCGGCCACTCTGGCCCGCACGGCCGAGCAGACCGCGAGCGCGTTGCTCGCCCCGGCGGCCCCGCACCGGCTGACCGACGTCGTGCCCGCCCCACAGCAGGTTCAGCCGGACCCGACCGCCGACTGGGCGCTGCCGGCCGAAGCGGTCATCGTGTCCAGCGCCGAACCCGCCGCGTTGGCGGTCGCCGAGCATCTCGCCCAGCTCCTGCGTCCGGCCACCGGCTACCCGCTGCCGGTCACCGACGCCACCACGCCGGAGCCCGCCGGTGGCATCGCGCTGGTGCTCGACGACAGCGCCGACCTCGGCGCCGAGGGCTACCGCCTCGACATCGCCACCGACGGGGTACGCGTCTCCGCCGCCACCGCCGCCGGCCTCTTCTACGGCGCTCAGACGCTGCGCCAACTGTTGCCGGCGGCGATCGAGAGTCCGACTCCGGTCACCGAACGCTGGGCGTTGCCCGGCGGGACCATCACCGACGCACCCCGGTTCCCCTACCGGGGCGCGATGCTCGACGTCGCCCGGCACTTCTTCGCCGTCGAGGACGTGCTGCGGGTGGTCGACCACCTGGCCCGCTACAAGCTCAACCACCTGCACCTGCACCTCACCGACGACCAGGGCTGGCGGATCGCCGTCGACTCCTGGCCGAAGCTGACCACCGTCGGCGGGACGACCGAGGTCGGCGGCGGCCCCGGCGGGCACTACACGAAGGCCGACTACGCGCGGATCGTCTCCTACGCGGCCGCACGCCACATCACAGTCGTCCCGGAGATCGACCTCCCGGGGCACACCAACGCGGCGCTGGTCGCGTACCCGGAGCTGGCACCGGACAAGACCGCACCGCCGCCGTACACCGGCACCGAGGTCGGCTTCAGCTACGTCGACCCGGCCGACGAGCGGACGTACGACTTCGTCGCCGACGTGCTGCGCGAGGTGGCCGTGCTCACCCCCGGCCCCTGGCTGCACATCGGCGGCGACGAGGCGTTCAAGGTGAAGGGCGAGGTCTACACCGGTTTCGTCGAGCGGGTCCAGCGCATCGTGGCCGACCTCGGCAAGACCGTCGTCGGCTGGCACCAGCTCGCGCCGGCGGCCCACCTCGACGGGCGGGTCCTCCAGTGGTGGGGCACGAACGGCGAAGACCCCACCACCGTCGACGCCGTACGCAGGGGCGCTCGGCTGATCGTCTCCCCCGGCAACCACGCCTACCTGGACATGAAGTACGCCCCGGACACTCCGATCGGGCACGACTGGGCCGGCCTCATCGACGTGCGAAAGTCGTACGACTGGGATCCGGGCACGCACGTCGTGGGCGTACCCGCCGAGGCGGTTCTCGGCGTGGAGGCACCGCTCTGGACCGAATCGGTCACCTCGCTGGCCGACATCGAACTCCTGCTCCTGCCCCGCCTCCCGGCCATCGCCGAGTTGGGCTGGTCCACCCGGGCAAGCCACGACTGGGCCGACTTCCGCGACCGCCTGGCCGGCCAGGGCCCGCGCTGGACGACGGCCGGGATCACCTTCCACCACGCGCCCGAGATCCCCTGGCCCACCGCACCGACCGTCCCGACACAGCGCACCACGCCCCAAACCGACACCGCCAAGCCCTGATCCCCGCGCTGGACCGGTCCACCCGACCTCTGCCCGGTGGGCCGGGCCGGTCCGGGGTGCCGGTCCGGGGTGCCGGTCCGAGGCACGGACCGCTCCGAGGCGCGGGCCGCTCCGGGCGCACGAACGGCGCAGACCGGCATGATCCACTCGGGTTTCATGAAGTCGGGGGATCCCCGACTCCCGGACACCGCGACTTTCAGGAACCCGAGTCGATCACCCCGCCTCGGCCGCCGGGTCCGTATCGTCGGGCGGGCGCGGTGGGTGGGTTGTCGGGTTTGACCGTTGGTGTCGGGTGGTCGGGGCCACCCCGACGGCGGAATCGGCGGCCGGGCCGGGTCGTTATACCTGGCAGAGCACCGCAACAGGCCGGGTCAAGGCGCGCCGACCCCGCCGGGAACCGCCGCCAGGCCCTCCCGCCGCGAACAGCCGCCGGGAACACCCGGCAAGCCGCCCCGGTTACACCCCCGCGCCGCCGAGCTCCACAAGGGCCGGGCACGGCAGCCGCCGGGAACACCCGCCAGGCCGCCCCGGTTACACCCCCCGCGCCGCCGAGCACCACAACGGCCGGGCATCGCAGCCGCCGGGAACACCCGGCCGGCCGCCCCGGTTACACCCCCGAACGGCCGAGCACCACAACGGCCGACGGGTAGGCGGAATGATCCGCCACCGGCACCCGTTGCACCCTGTCCCGACGCCGACCCCCCCTGTCGTGGGTCGCCGGGCAGAACCCCCGTGAACTTTCCCCGCACGGTCGCACTACCCCCCGTCGAGTGCCGTGCGGGATACCCCCGATGCAGAGGAGCACGCCATCATGCGTACCGATCTGATCCGTAAGACCGCCCTGACCGCCGCCGGCCTCGCCTTCACCGGAGGCGCCATCGCCGGCCCCGTCACCACCGCCTTCGCCGCACCCACCACCACCAAGCCGGCCACCCAGACCCAGACCGACCGCAAGAGCCACGGCGAGCGAGAGTTGGGCGTGCGCTACGAGGCGCAGCCGAACTTCTACTACTGCGGACCCGCCGCCACCCGAAACGCCCTGTCCGTGCAGGGCAAGAACATCAACGTCGACGACATGGCCAAGGAAATGGGCACCACCGAAGCCGGCACCAACTCCATCAACGACATCACCCCCGTGCTGAACAAGGAAACCGGCAAGACCAACGCCTACCGGTCCGTCGAAATCAGCACCCCCGACGCTGACGCGAAGCAGACCGACACCCTCCGGGCTGACATCGTCAAGACCGTCGAGGACGGCCGCGCCGTAGTGGCCAACATCGCCGGCACCAGCACCGACACCAACGGCACCACCCACTCCTACGAGGGCGGGCACTACATCAGCGTCGTCGGCTACCGCGACAACGGCAACACCGTCACCATCGCCGACTCCGCCGACCCCAACCAAGCCGCCTACCAGATCAGCGTCGAACACCTCGCGGACTGGATCGCCACCCGCGGCTACGCCACCAGCTGACCCCGCACACACCCGCAGCACATGACCGAAGGGCCGGACCCCACCACGGGGTCCGGCCCTTCGGCATGACGCATGACCGGATCACTGTCCAGAACACAGCGGGCCACCCCGCTGGCTGCGTCACGGGTCCTTTGGAGCTGATGTCGTAAACGAATCAGGGCCTGGCAGAGCGGACCGAGCCGAGTTGAGCCGAGCGGTGATTCGTTCACGACATCAGCTCGACAGGGCGCCGAACTCATATGCCAGCCTCCAGGCCCGAGGCCGCGTTCCGAAGGGCTGTTGATCGCGGGGCGTCTCTGCTCGACCGCCGGGGGCTCAGCCGCCGGAGTCGTCCATCTCGGCACCCTCGGGGACCGTGTCGTCGTCCCGGCTGGCCAGCCAGCCCTCCGGCAGGGAGACCTTGCCGGGCGAGTTGGTACGCCCGCGCGGCTGCCCGAGGGCGGCCACCGGGAACGGCTCCGCCGGGTCGAGCTTGCCGAGCAGGTCGTCGAGCTGGGCCAGGCTTTCGATCATCGCCAGCGAGCGCCGCAGCTCGCCGCCGACCGGGAAGCCCTTGAGGTACCAGGCGACGTGCTTGCGGAAGTCGGTGCAGCCGTCCCGTTCACCTCGGGCCGGGTTGCGGGCGCCGGCCGTGAACTGGTCGACCAGCAGCTCGGCGTGCCGGCGCATGGTCACCGCCACCTCGCCGAGGGTGGGCAGCCGCCGCTCCGACCGACCGTTGAAGGCGGCCTCCAGGTCGGCGAAGAGCCACGGTCGGCCCAGGCAGCCGCGCCCGACGACCACACCGTCGACGCCGGTGTGGGCCACCATGCGCAGTGCGTCGTCGGCTTCCCAGATGTCGCCGTTGCCGAGCACCGGCACGTCGAGGGCCTGCTTCAGGGTGGCGATCGCGTCCCAGTCGGCGGTGCCCGAGTAACGCTGCGATGCCGTACGCCCGTGCAGGGCCACCGCGGCCACGCCGGCCTCCTGGGCGGCGAGCCCGGCTTCGACGTACGTCAGGTGGTCGTCGTCGATGCCCTTGCGCATCTTGACGGTGACCGGCACCCCGGCCGGTGACGCGGCGGCCACCGCGGCCCGCACGAGTCGCGCGAAGAGCCGGCGCCGCCACGGCAGCGCGGCGCCGCCGCCACGCCGGGTGACCTTGGGGACCGGGCAACCGAAGTTGAGGTCGATGTGATCGGCCAGGTTGCGCTCGACGACGATCCGCACGGCGGCGGCGGTGATCTCCGGATCGGTGCCGTAGAGCTGGAGGCTGCGGGGCTTCTCGTCGTCGCCGAAAGCGATCATGCGCAGCGTCTTCGGGTTGCGCTCGACCAACGCCCGGGTGGTGATCATCTCGCAGACGTAGATGCCGCCGCCCTGCTCCCGACAGAGCCGACGGAACCCGATGTTGGTGATCCCGGCCATCGGCGCGAGCACGACCGGCGGCCACACCTGGTGCTGGCCGAGAGTCAGCGGGCGCAGCGCGGGCACGGTCGAGGCAGTCACCGGACAAGTGTACGGGGCCCCGACCGGCGCTTATCGCGTCGGCCGAGGCCCCGTGCGCAGAGTCTCAGCAGCCGGGGAGACGCTCGATCAGGTAGCGCTCGACCTGGTCCAGGGAGACGCGCTCCTGGGCCATGGTGTCCCGGTTGCGCACCGTCACCGCGTTGTCGTCAAGGGTGTCGAAGTCGACGGTCACACAGAACGGGGTGCCGATCTCGTCCTGCCGGCGGTAGCGACGCCCGATCGCCTGCGAGTCGTCGAACTCCACCACCCAGCGCTTGCGCAGCAACGTCGCGAGGTCCTTGGCCTTGGGCGACAGCGCCTCGTTGCGGGACAGCGGCAGCACCGCCACCTTGACCGGGGCGAGCCTCGGGTCGAACCGCATCACTGTGCGCTTGTCCACGCCGCCCTTGGTGTTCGGCGCCTCGTCCTCGTCGTACGCCTCCAGCAGGAAGGCGAGCACCGCGCGGGTCAGACCCGCGGCCGGCTCGATGACGTACGGCATCCAGCGCTCACTCTTGCTCTGGTCGAAGTACGACAGGTCGACGCCGGAGTGCTTGCTGTGCGTGGACAGGTCGAAGTCGGTGCGGTTGGCGACACCCTCGAGCTCGGCGAACTCGGTGCCACCGAACTGGAAGCGGTACTCGATGTCCACAGTCCGCTTCGAGTAGTGCGACAGCTTCTCCTTGGGGTGCTCGAACAGGCGCAGATTGTCCGCCGAGAGGCCGAGGTCGAGGTACCAGTTCCAGCGCTCCTGGAGCCAGTACTCGTGCCACTGCTCGTCGGTGCCCGGCTCGACGAAGAACTCCATCTCCATCTGCTCGAACTCGCGGGTCCGGAAGATGAAGTTGCCCGGGGTGATCTCGTTGCGGAACGACTTGCCGGTCTGCGCGATGCCGAACGGGGGCTTCTTGCGGGCGACCGTCTCGACGTTCTTGTAGTTGACGAAGATGCCCTGCGCGGTCTCCGGGCGCAGGTAGTGCAGCCCCTCGTCGCTCTCCACCGGGCCCAGGTAGGTCTTCATCAGGCCGTTGAACATCTTCGGCTCGGTGAAGGTGCCCTTGTTGCCGCAGTTGGGGCAGTTCAGCTCGGCCAGTGAGGTGAGCGGCTTGCCGTGCTTCTCGGCGTACGCCTCTTCCAGGTGGTCCGCCCGGAACCGCTTGTGGCAGAACTGGCACTCGGTGAGCGGGTCGACGAACTCGGCGATGTGGCCGGACGCCTCCCACACCTTGCGGGACAGGATCACCGCGGAGTCCAGGCCGACGACGTCGTCGCGCTGCTGGACCATCGTCTTCCACCACTGCCGGCGGACGTTCTCCTTGAGCTCCACGCCGAGCGGACCGTAGTCCCACGCCGATCGGGTGCCTCCGTAGATCTCACTGGAGGGGAAGACGAAGCCTCGGCGCTTGGCGAGGCTGACGACGGCATCGATACGGTCGGCTGGCATGTTTCCTCCTACGCCGGCTGGCGGTCGGCGGGGGCGAGATGTGGATGGAACGGTCGGTTCGGGACAACGGTACGACCACCGTCGCCCCGAGCCCAGCAGAATACCGGGGACGGGTCAGCTGACCTCGCAGACCTCCACGCCGCCGCTCTGCCCGTCCTGGCCGAGGCTGACCTGTTGCCGCTCCCGGTCGCCACCGTCGAGGGTCACGTCGACCGGCACGGTCAGGTAGGTGGTGTCCACCTCACCCACCCGGAACGCGGTCACCTGCGGTTCGGCGGCGGCGCGCCGCTCGAACTCCGGCCGGGACTCCCGCCGCTGCGCGTCGTCGCAGAGCTGGTCGTACGCCCGCCCGTAGTTCCGCTCGACCAGCGCCTGGTAGTAGTCGCCGGTGACGGTGCGGGCCTGTTCCCGGATCGCCTGGACTCCGCTGACGGCCAGGCCGACGACGGCGGTGCCACCCCCGCCGCAGCAGAGCACCACGGCGAGCGCGCCGACGCCTAGGCCGATCCAGAGCCGAGTCCGGCGGCCCTCGGTGGGTGGCGCGGCGAACGGCGGAGCCACCCCGGGACCGGGTGGCGGGGCGGGTGCGGTCATAGGAGCAGCGTAGTGTCCGGCGGCTCAGCGGTAAGGACCCGCAGCCCGATCACTCTCGGCGACGACCACGGCCCCGCCGGGGGCGGCGGTGGCCAGCGGCTCGTAGGCGGAGGGCTCGTCGACGGACTCGGCGAGCAGCGGCACGGCGCTGACCTTGACCTCGAAGGCGCCCAGCGCCCGCCGGTACGTGCCGACCGACTCCCACTCGGTGACCAGTGACCAGTGCCGGGGGTCGTCCAGCGCCCGGACCAGTTGGCCGCGCAGGTAACCGGGCCGGGCGGCCAGCGCGGTGAGGGCGGCGTGCGCCCGTTCGGTGAAGCCGTCGGCGGCATCGACGTCGACCACGAACCGGTTGGTCACCAGCACCGGGGGTTCCTCCTCGTAGAGTCTGTGGGATGCAGCGTACGCAGCGCCCTCTGCTCGCCCGGTTGGCCGGGGCGAACCCGACGTCGGTGTTCCTGCTCACCCTGGTGGTGGTGCTGGTGGCGTTCTTCACGCCCGGGGTGATCGGCGGGCTGCTCACGCTCGCGCTCGCCGGGGTCCTGGTCGCCCTGTTGGCGACGACCTGGGCGGTTCAGGCGCCGCAGACCCGACTGATCCGACTGGTGATGCTCACCCTGCTGGTGGCGGTGGGCCTCGCGAAGCTCCTCTGACATGCAATCATGCGTTTTTGACAATCATTATCGTTGCCACGGACAGTTGACGACATGACCAACCGCGCCACGTACCGTGTCCTGGCCGCCGCGACCGCCCTCCTCGCCCTGAGCGCCGGGGCCGGCTGCTCCACCGGCGGCGCCGGCGCCGACCCCCAGCGAGTCGACGTGGTTGCCGCGTTCTATCCCCTCCAGTTCCTGGCCGAACGGATCGGCGGCGACGCGGTCCGGGTCACCAACCTGGCCAAGCCCGGCGCCGAGCCGCACGACCTGGAACTCAACCCGAGCCAGGTCGGTGAGGTCAGCGACGCGGAACTGATCGTCTACCTCAAGGGGTTCCAGCCGGCGGTGGACGACGCCGTGGCCCAGAACGGCGGCGACCGGGCGTTCGACGTGACCAGCGTGCAGCCGCTGTTGGACGCGTCCGCCGGTGGGCACGACCACGAGGGCGAGGAGGGGCACGCCGAGGAGAGCGGCGGCAAGGACCCGCACGTCTGGCTCGACCCGACCCGGCTGGCCGGCATCGGCGACCAGCTCGCCCAGCGGCTCGGCAAGGCCGACCCGGACCACGCCGCCGACTACACCGCCCGCGCGGCCGCCCTGCGCGCCGACCTGACGACACTGGACGGCGAGTTCACGCACGGTCTGGCGACCTGCCAGCGGCGGGAGATCGTGACCAGCCACGCCGCGTTCGGCTACCTCGCCGACCGCTACCAGCTGGACCAGGTCGGCATCACCGGGCTGAGCCCGGACGTCGAGCCGTCGCCGCAGCGCCTCGCGCACGTGATCGAGGAGGCCAAGGAGCACCAGGCCACCACGATCTTCTTCGAGACCCTGGTCAGCCCGAAGGTGGCCGAGACCATCGCTGGTCAGGTCGGCGCGAAGACCGCAGTGCTCGACCCGATCGAAGGGCTCGCCGCCGGCAG
Source organism: Micromonospora sp. NBC_00330 (assembly GCF_036136635.1). Classification (NCBI taxonomy): domain Bacteria; kingdom Bacillati; phylum Actinomycetota; class Actinomycetes; order Micromonosporales; family Micromonosporaceae; genus Micromonospora; species Micromonospora sp. NBC_00330. The sequence goes on along the minus strand of NZ_CP108012.1, from coordinate 109,801 downwards.
CAACGGGGACTACCTTTCGGTGATGCGCACCAACCTGCGGACCCTGCAGACGGCCTTGAGCTGCTCGTGACCTCACCTGTCATCACCGTCGAGCACGGGGTGGTCGGCTACGACGGCCGCCCCGTGCTCCGGGACATCTCGCTCACCGTGACCGCCGGCGAGGTGGTCGCGATCCTCGGCGCCAACGGCTCGGGCAAGTCCACACTGATCCGCGCCGTGCTCGGGCTGGTGCCGATCAGCGCCGGCTCGGTCACCCTCTTCGACAGGCCGTTGCGCCGGTTCCGGCAGTGGGCACGCATCGGGTACGTCCCGCAACGCCTGGGCGCCGGCGGCGGCGTACCGGCGACGGTCCGGGAGGTGGTGGCCTCCGGCCGGCTGGCCCGTCGGGGGGTGCTGCGTCCGCCGGGTCGAGCCGACCGGTCCGCCGTCGACGCCGCGCTGGGCGCGGTCGGGCTCGCCGACCGGGCCGGTGACCCGGTGTCCACGCTCTCCGGGGGTCAGCAGCAGCGCACCCTGATCGCCCGCGCCCTGGCCGGCCAGCCGGAGCTGCTGGTCCTCGACGAGCCCACCGCCGGGGTGGACGCGGCCAGCCAGGAGGCGTTCGCCGGCGCGCTGCGCGACTTCGTCGGCGACGGCGGAACTGTGCTTCTCGTCGCCCACGAGCTGGGCCCGCTGCGACCGGTGATCAGCCGGGCCGTCGTCGTCCACGAGGGTCGCATCGCCCACGACGGCGCGGTGCCGGACCCGGCCGGCCACCACGCGGAGCCGGACCACGACCACGTGCACCCGCACTGCTACGACGAGCCCGCCGGGCTGTGGAGCAACTGACCCATGGAACTCTTCCAGTACCCCTACATGCAGCGCGCCCTGATCGGCGCGCTGGTGATCGGCCTGGCCGCGCCGGCGCTCGGCATCTACCTGGTGCAGCGCCGGCTGGCGCTGATCGGCGACGGTGTGGGACACGTGGCGCTGACCGGCGTCGGGGCGGGGCTGCTGCTCAACCGCTCGCCGGTGCTGGTCGCGGTGATCGCCGCCACCATCGGCGCGGTCGCCATCGAGATCGTCCGGGCCCGTGGGCGTACGTCCGGTGACCTGGCCTTGGCCCTGCTCTTCTACGGCGGCATCGCGGGCGGCGTACTCCTTGTTGGTCTCTCCGACGCGACCAGCGCGAACCTCAACGCCTACCTGTTCGGGTCGCTGACCACCATCTCGCCCGCCGACCTGACCACCATCGCGGTGCTCGGCGCGGCGATCCTGGTCACGATGATCGCGTTGCGGCCGGCGCTCTTCGCTGTCAGTCACGACGAGGAGTACGCCCGGGTCTCCGGCCTGCCGGTCCGCACGCTGAACCTGCTGATCGCGGTCGCCACCGCGGTCACCGTGACCATCGCCATGCGGGCCGTGGGCGTGCTGCTGATCAGCGCGTTGATGGTGGTGCCGGTCGCCACCGCCCAGCAGGTCACCAGGGGCTTCCGCAGCACGATGGCCGCCGCGATGGCGCTCGGGCTCTTCGCCGCCGGCACGGGTGTCTGGGTGGCGGCCACGGCGGACACCGCGCCGGGCGCCTCGGTGGTGCTGGTGGCGATCGCCTCGTTCCTGGTGGTGGCCGTGGCCGGCGCTGTCTGGCGGGTGGTGCGCCGCCGGACGACGCCGACCGCCGCACCGACACCGGAACCTCACGAGGTCGTGCTGAGCTGAGCCTGGTCAGCGCGACCTCGGTGGTATTGGTTACCGTTGCAGAATGACCAGCGCGACGGGCTACGACGGGTTCGACGGGGCCAGCGAGCTGCTCCGCGCCCTGTCCGCTCCCATTCGGCTGGCCATCGTCAGTGAGCTGGCCGGCGGTGAGCGGTGCGTGCACGAGTTGGTGGAGAAGCTCGGCGCGGCGCAACCACTGGTCTCCCAGCACCTGCGGGTGTTGCGCGGGGCCGGCGTGGTGCGCGGCTCCCGCCGAGGCCGGGAGATCGCCTACAGCCTGGTCGACGAGCACGTCGCGCACATCGTGGCGGACGCGGTCAGCCACGCCGGGGAGGGATCATGAGCGAGAGCAGCGCCGCGGTGCGCAACACCCGGCAGCGTTCGGCGGTGAGCGCGCTGCTGGGCGAGATGGAGGGCTTCCACAGCGCTCAGGACCTGCACGCGATGCTGCGGCAGCGAGGCGAGCGCGTCGGCCTGACCACCGTCTACCGCACCCTCCAAGGGCTCGCCGACGCCGGTGAGATCGACGTGATGCGTCCGCCGGGCGGCGAGCACCTCTACCGCCGGTGCAGCGAGGGGCACCACCACCACCTGGTCTGCCGGGTGTGCGGGCGTACGGTCGAGGTGGCCGGCCCGGCCGTGGAGAGCTGGGCCGATCGGGTCGCCGCGCAGCACGGCTACGCCGACGTCAGCCACACCCTGGAAATCTTCGGCACCTGCCCGACCTGCCCGCGCTGACCACCGGCACCCGGTCGATCGCGATCCGGGCTCATGTCACGGCTACACCGGGCGAGGTGTTCGTGGCACGCTGGCCGGCGTGAAAATCTATGCCGATCGGTTCCCGACCGCCGCCCGTCAGTTGCTCACCGACCTGCTCGTCGTCGCCTGGGTGTACGTGGCGATCCGCGGCGCGCTGTGGCTGCACGACCTGGTGCAGAAGCTCGCCGTGCCGGGGCAGAAGTTGGAGGGCGCCGGCAGCGGGCTCGCCGACAACCTCGCCGACGCGGGCGGCAAGGTTCGCCGGGTCCCGTTGGTCGGCGACGAGCTGACCGCACCCTTCCAGCGGGCCGCCGACGCGGCCCGGGGGCTCGCCGACGCCGGCCGCGACCAGCAGCACCTTGTCGACCAGCTCGCCCTGGCCCTCGCCATCGCGGTGCTGATCTTCCCGCTCGGCATCGTGCTGCTCGGCTGGCTGCCGCTGCGGGTCCGCTGGATGCGCCGGGCCGGATCGGCGACGAAGCTGGCCGCCGGGCCGGCCGGCCGGGACCTGCTCGCCCTGCGCGCGCTGGCCACCCAGCCACTGGGCAAACTCACCCGGATCGGTCCGGACGTCGCCGAGGCGTGGCGGCGCGGCGACGACGCGACAGTCGACGCCCTGGCCGCCTTGGAGCTGCGCCAACTCGGCCTACGCGGCCGGGGCCGCTGAGGTCGCTCCCCGTGGCGCCGATCTTGCAGTTTCGGTTGCCGACATGGGGGGAATGCCCGTTGTGTCGGGACAGCAAGTGCAAGATCGCGGAGCAGGCAGCGGTGAGCCCGGCCGGGCGCAGGCTCAGCTCGACGAGGGTGTCGTTAAGGTCGTCGGGTGTTCTACTTCCTCGTCGTCATCGCCGTCCTGCTGCTCGGCTACGCCGCAGTCCTGGTTTCCTTCCTCCGCCGGGGCAAGAAGATTCCACCCGCTGCGTACCTGGCCCTGGCCGGGCTCAACGGTCTGATCCTGGCGGGAGTGCTGGCCTGGGCGGTCTCCCGCTGACCGACACCGCCGGCCCGCGTGACGCGGTTTACGGCTTCGGCGGGATGCGGCGACGGACGTCCTCCGCGGTGGACGGGCCGGGCGACCAGCGGGCCACCCAGGGCAGCTCCTCGGACGGGGTGAGCACGCCCTCCTCCAGGCCCGCGTAGCGGCCGGCGAGGATGCGCTTGGCGGCGGCGGTGTCGACCGAGTCGGTGTTGTCCCAGAGTGCGGCGAACAGGGCGTCCACCCGCACCCGCGCCTGCCGGCAGAACAGGTCGGCCAGCTCGACGTTCTCCGGGCGGCTGTCCCGTTCGGCGGAGGCCCGGACGCAGACCGCGGACATCGCGAACAACTCGGCGCCGATGTCCACCACCCGACCGAGGAACGCCTGCTTACGCTCCATCTTTCCCTGCCAGCGCGACATCGCGTAGAACGTCGACCGGGCCAGCTTGCGCGACGAACGCTCGACCTGACGCAGGTGCGCGGCGAGCGGGCCGAACTCGGCGTACGCCGAGGGGCTCTGCCCCCGACCGACGGCGAGAGTGGGCAGCCACTTCGCGTAGAAGGCGCCCGCTCGCGCGCCGGCTCGGGCCTTGCGGCCCAGCCCCGCGTCCGGGTCGATGATGTCGCCGGCCACCGACAGGTGGGCGTCGACCGCCTCCCGCGCGATCAGCAGGTGCATGATCTCGGTGGAGCCCTCGAAGATCCGGTTGATCCGCAGGTCGCGCAGCATCTGCTCGACGGCGGCCGGGCGTTCGCCGCGGGCGGCCAGTGAGTCGGCCGTCTCGTAGCCGCGCCCGCCCCGGATCTGGATCAGCTCGTCGGCGATCTTCCAGGCCATCTCGCTGGCGTACAGCTTGACCAGCGCCGCCTCGATGCGGATGTCGTTGCGGTCGTCGTCGGCGAGCAGGCAGCAGAGGTCGAGCATTGTCTCCATGCCGTACGTGGTGGCGGCGATGAAGGAGAGCTTCTGCGCGACCGCCTCGTGCTCGCCCACCGGCCGTCCCCACTGGACCCGGTCGGCGGCCCACCCTCGGGCCACGTTCAACGCCCACTTGCCGGCGCCCACGCACATGGCCGGCAGTGAGAGCCGGCCGGTGTTCAGAGTGGTCAGGGCGATCTTGAGCCCCTTGCCCTCGCCACCGATGACGTTCTCGGCGGGGACGATCACGTCGTGGAACCGGGTCAGGCTGTTCTCCAGGCCGCGCAGGCCGATGAACTCGTTGCGCCGCTCGACGGTGATGCCGGGGCTGTCGCCGTCCACCACGAACGCGGTGATGCCGCCCCGACGTCCCTCCGTGGCCGGCACCCGGGCCATCACCACCAGCAGGGTGGCCACGATGCCGTTGGTGGCCCAGAGCTTCACCCCGTTGAGCCGGTAACCGGTGCCGTCCTCGGTCGGCTCGGCGATGGTGGCCAGCCGGGCCGGGTCGGAGCCGACGTCCGGCTCGGTGAGCAGGAACGCGGACACCTCGCCGGCGGCGAGCCGGGGCAGGAAGCGTTGCTTCTGCTCGGCGGTGCCGAACATCTTCAGTGGCTGCGGCACCCCGATCGACTGGTGCGCCGAGAGCAGAGCGCCGATGGCCGGGCTGACCGAACCGGCCAGCATGAGCGCCCGGCAGTAGTGCAGGTTGCTCAGCCCGAGCCCGCCGTACTTCCGGTCGATCTTCATGCCGAACGCGCCGAGGTCGGCCAGGCCGTGGAACACCGAGTCGGGTATCGACGCATCCCGCTCGATGGCCTCACCATCCACCTCGGAGGCGAGGAAGGCGCGGAACCGACCAAGGAACTCATCCGCGCGAGCCACGTCGTCCGGATCGGATCGGGGCCACGGGTCGATCAGGTCGAGCCGGAACCTGCCGAGGAACAGCTCCTTGCCGAAGCTGGGCCGGTCCCAGGTGGATTCGCGGGCGGCCTCGGCGACCTGCCGGGCCTCCTTCTCGGTGACCTGCCCGGCTTCCGCGGGCAGCGGCGCGGCGGCACCGGCGGAGTCGGGGCCGTCCGGTGCCGGTCGGCCATCCTGCGTCGTGGTCACGGCTGCCCCCTCGAAGCTCGGTGCGGCTGCGTCGACGTGCGCGACTACCGCCACGCTACCCCCGGTTGTTACCCAGGGGTAGCGCTGCGTGAAGATCGGCGCGGTCAGCGACCGTTGATGGTGTCCGGGTCGTCGTCATCGTCGTCGATGTCGTCCTCACCCCAGTTGCGTCGGGCGAACGGCAGGGCCACCCAGAACGTGAGGAACCAGATTCCGGCCAGGGCGCTGAGCACGAACGCGATCGGCCGGTCCAGCACGAAGTCGGTGATCAGCAGCACCGCGCTGACCATCGCGATCAGCATGAAGGCGAGCCCGCCGGTGGCCATCCGGTGCGCGAAGCGGACCAGCTCCGGTTTGCGCCCCTGCCGGAACAGCGCCCGGTGGAACGCCACCGGCGAGATGATCAGCGCGGTGGCGGCGGCCGCCGCGAGCAACGCCACGATGTAGACGTCGCGCTGGAACTCCGTGGTCTCGGTGAACCCGTTACTGAACGGCAGGGTGAGCAGGAAGGCGAAGAGGATCTGCACGCCGGTCTGGGCGACCCGCAACTCCTGCAGCAGGTCGGCGAAGTTGCGCTGCCAGCGCTGCTTCTCGGTCTCCTTGGACACGCGCTACCTCCGGTGAGACGCTACTGCCGGCGGTCCCGGCCGCCGGCAGCAACGCCAATGCCCCACCCGGCCGAGCGCGAAACTGGTTCACGACATCTGCCGTTCATCTCGGCGACGCACGTCGGCCGCCCAGCACCGGGTCAGGACCCGCGGCGGATCCGGCCCGCGTACCGCGCTTCCAGCTCGTTGTTGTGCGCGTCGCCGTCCGGGATGTTCGCCGACAGGTAGACCGGGGGCCGCTCCCCCGCCGCCAGCAACCGCGCCACCACCTCCACTGTCACCTGCTGCGCCAGCAGCGCTGCGGTGATCGAGGAGACCGCGCCGACCGCGCCACCGCCGGGCAGGGGCAGCGTCGCGTCGCCGTACGGCGCGCCGTTGTCGAGCACCACGTCGGCGAGGTCGCTCAGCTTGCGCCCGGACGGGTGTCGGGAGGTCATCCGGCCGGAGTGCTGCGCCGAGGTGATCGCCACCAGCCCGTGGCCGTGCTCCTTCACCAGCGTGGCGAACTCCACCATCGCGCCGTTGACACCGGAGTTCGAGGCGAGCACGAAGACGTCGGTGGGACGCACCGGGGCCAGCTCGTAGAGGCGGTGCGCGACGGCCGGGTCCCGTTCCAGCAGCGGGCCGAGCCGGTCGGCCGGTTCGCCACCGAGCAGCACCAGGTCGCGTAGCGCGATCCGGTTGGTCGGCACCAGACCGCCCGCCCGTCCGGCGATCTCCATGGCGAGGGCCTCCGAGTGCCCGGTGCCGAACGCGTGCACCACGCCGTCGGCTCGGACGGCCTCGGCGATCAGGTCGGCAGCCCGACCCACCGCCTCCCGCTGACTGGCGGCCACCCGGCCGATCGTCTCGGTCACCACGGCCAGGTAGTCCTCGGCACTCACCGTCATACGTCCTCCGTCGTTCGATTACGGGCCAGCCAGCGAACCGCGAAGTCGACAGCCGCCCGCTGGCGCATCAACCTGCCGGTCCCGGTGCCGACCGGTGCGGTGCGTACCGCCCCGGTCGCCTCCAGGTCCCCGCCCAACGCGGCGAAGTCGTCCGCGTCGAGTCGTACGTCCTGCCACCACACCCACTCCCGACCACCGTCGGCGGTACGCACCGCGGCACCGATCCGCTCCCGGGGCGAGCCGGGGCGGCGGTACTCGGCCAGGTGCAGCGAGGTGCTCACCGAGTGGTCCACGCCGAGCAGCAACACGTCGGCGTCGAGGTCGTAGAGGCGGGCCAGCGGTGAGCCCTCGCCGAGCATGTCCGCCAGGGTGTGCCCGGCCACCACCTGCTCGGCGGCCGGGCCGAGCGCGGCGAACGACACGTGCGGATGGGAGCTGCGCAGCGCGCCGGGCCAGCCGCGGACCGTCTCGGCGAGCGCACCCATGAACCGGCTCGGGGTGACCGCCGGGTCGAAGCCCGGCATCTCCGAGCGGATCAGCGGCCACCAGTCCGCCGGCACGGGCGGGTTGCGCCACTGCGCGGGGTCGCTGTTGTCGGGCGTGTGGGTGGGCACGACGATCGTGCCGTCCGGGCCGAGCGCGTCGCGCAGGGCGAGCACCACCGCGTGCGGGCCGCCGCTGACGAAGCCCAGCGGACGCAGCGAGGCGTGCACCAGCAGCGTCGCGCCGGGGCGTACGCCCAGCACGCGCAGCTGCGCGGCGATCGAGCGACGGCTGCCCGGCCCGCCGGCGTCCGTCGTCACGATGGCTCTCCCTCGCGGACCCGCACGACTCAGGCCGTCCCGCCGGCCCGGGCCAGGATCGCCTCGGCGAGCGGGGCCGGCGCCGCGTCCGGGATCCAGTGACTCACAGCGGGCAACTGCACGAAGCGGTAGTCGCCGGTGACGTTCTGCGCGCATGCCTCGGCGGCGGTCCGGCCGATGGCGACGTCCCGGTCACTCCAGACGTACGTGGTGGGCACCGCGACCGGGCCGACACCGGCCAGGTCGGCGCGGGACATCGCCCGGTACCAGTTCAGCGCGGCCGTGAGCGCCCCCGGCTCACGCATCGGGTCGGCGTACCGGTTCACCCGGGACGCGTCGCCCACCCCGCCGAGCAGCTTGCGCAGCGCTGTGGCGTGCCATGCCAGCAGCACCTTCTCCGCCTTGTCGGGCTTGCGGAACAGCGCGATGTACGACGAGCGGGCCTTCTGTTGGGCGTCGGTGCTCAGGGCGTGCGCCATGGCCGCCGGATGCGGTACGGACACCGCTGTCAGCGTGTGGACCCGGTCGGGGTGCCGGGCGGCAACCGCCCAGGCCACGATCGCGCCCCAGTCGTGGCCGACCAGGTGTACGGCGTGCAGCCCGAGCGCGTCGAGCACCGCCACCACGTCGGTGACGAGTTCGGGGATCCGGTAGTCGGCCACCTCCGTGGGCCGGGCGCCGGGTGAGTAACCGCGCTGGTCCAGCGCGTACGTGCGCAGCCCACCCGCGTGCAGCGCCGGCACCACGTCGTCCCACTCGCCGCTGTGCTGTGGGAAACCGTGCAGCAGCAGGACGGGTACGCCGTCCGTCGGACCGCCGACGGTCACCTCGAACGTGAAGCCTCGCGCGTCAACCCGCATGATCGGAAGCGTACCCAGCCGGCGGTCGGCCGGTCGCTCCCGCAGGTCAGGCGGATGCCCTGCTGGGCCCGCGACGCTGGTCGGTGTTAGCGTCAGCGAGACAACTTCATATCCGACAGGGGAGCGCACAGCGCTGAGAGTGCGGGCACGCCCGCAGACCCTCGAACCTGATCTGGGTAATGCCAGCGCAGGGAGTTCGGTCGACCTCCAGCCGCGCCGCAGTCCGGTGCCACCGGACGCGGCGTGCGTCTTCTCCTGGTTCGCACTCACGAACTGGGAGCAACACATGAATTCCACCACCGACACCCACCGTTGGCGCACCATCGACATCGTGGTCGCCTCGGTGATCGCTGTCGCCTTCGGCGTCATCTTCTGGGCCTGGGGCCTGGTCTGGAGCGCCACCGAGGGCGCGTTCGCCTTCTTCCCGCCGGCGCAGACGCTGCTCTACGGCGTCTGGCTGATGCCGGCGGTGATCGGTGGGCTGGTCATCCGCAAGCCCGGCGCCGCGCTCTACTGCGAGACAGTGGCCGCGGTCCTGTCCGCGCTGCTGGGCAGCCAGTGGGCCGGCACGGTGATCCCGCAGGGCATCGTGCAGGGCATCGGCGCCGAGCTGGCCTTCGCCGCCTTCCGGTACCGGTCGTTCCGGCTGCCGACAGCTGTGTTCGCGGGCGCGCTGACCGGCCTCAGCGCCGCGTTGTTCGACTTCTTCGTCTGGAACGTCGACTACGCGCTGACCGACTACCGCATCCCGTACGCGCTGCTCACCATCGTCAGCGCCACAGTGATCGCCGGCCTGGGCGGCTGGCTGCTGACGAACGCCCTGGCCAACACCGGCGTCCTGGACCGCTTTCCCGCAGGCCGAAACCGAGCACTGATCTAACCCCCTGGTCGATGATGTTGATCAAGAGGTTTGCGTCAGCGGAAGGCGATTTCCTGACGCAAACCTCTTGATCAACCGCGGATGGGCGGGGCGGGCGGCCGGGAGGGGGTGGGTTCGGTGGGCGGGGTACTGCTGCGGGGGTTCGGGTGGCGGCACGCTGGGCGGCGCGCCTGGGCCGTTCGCGGGGTTGATCTGCGGATCGAGGCTGGGGAGCGGGTTTTGCTTCTTGGCCCCTCCGGGGCCGGCAAGAGCACGATGCTCAGCGCATTGGCCGGGCTGCTCCCCGAGGACTCCGGCGAGCAGGAGGGCACCGTCGAGATCGACGGGCTCGACCCACGCAAGGGACGGGAACGGGTCGGCATCGTCTTCCAGGACCCGGAGACCCAACTGGTGATGGCGCGCTGCGGCGACGACGTCGCGTTCGGGCTGGAGAACCGGGGAGTGCCGGCCGACGAGATCTGGCCCCGGGTGGACGAGGCGCTGCACCGGGTCGGCTTCCCGTACTCCCGGGACCGCCACACCGCTGCGCTCTCCGGCGGCGAGCAGCAACGCCTCGCCCTGGCCGGCGCCCTGGCCCTGCGCCCCGCCCTGCTGCTGCTCGACGAGCCGACCGCCAACCTCGACCCGGCCGGGGCCGAGCTGGTCCGACACGCGGTGGCCGGCGCGCTGGACGCCGACACCACGCTGATCCTGGTCGAACACCGGGTCGCCGAGGCACTGCCGCTCGTCGACCGGGTGGTCGTCCTGGAACCGGGTGGCGGCGTCCGCGCGGACGGCACACCAGAGGCGGTCTTTGCCGCCCACGGCGCCGCCCTGGCCGCCGAGGGGGTCTGGGTGCCCGGTCACCCCATCGCGCCCCGGCCGGCCACCGCCGGCCCCGGGGAGCTGTTGCTCACCGCCGACCGGCTCGGCCTGCCGCCCCGGCTGGGCTCCACCGACCTGGCGGTACGCGCCGGTGAAGCACTCGCCGTACGCGGACCGAACGGTGCCGGCAAGTCCACCCTGGCGTTGCTGCTCGGCGGTCTGCTCCGGCCGGGCAGCGGACGAGTCACCGCGTCCACCGAGTTGGCCGGCGCGGACCACCGCACTCCCCCGCACCGGTGGCGGGCGCCTGCGCTGGCCCGACGCATCGGGTCGGTCTTCCAGGATCCGGAGCACCAGTTCGTCACCAGCACCGTCTTCGACGAGCTGGCGCTAGGCCCACGCCGCACCGGTCAACCCGAGGCGGCCGTCAAGGAGACAGTGGCCGGGCTGCTGGACAGGCTGCGACTGGCCCGGCTCGCCGCCGCCAACCCGTACACCCTCTCCGGTGGCGAGGCACGGCGGCTGAGCGTGGCGACCGCCCTGGCCACCGCGCCACGCCTGCTGATCTGCGACGAACCCACCTTCGGCCAGGATCGGCGGACCTGGCGGGAGCTGGTCGACCTCTTCGCCGACCTGCGCGACGCCGGGCACGGCGTGGTCACCGTCACCCACGACGCGGACTTCGTCGCCGCGCTCGCCGACCGCACCGTCACCCTGCACCGTGCACCGGACGATCCCCGATGATCAGCATCGAGCCGGTCGCCGCGCCGGACGCGCCGTTGGCCCGCCGCAACCCGGTGGCGAAGGTCGCCGCCGCACTGGTTTTCTCGTTCACCCTGCTGGCGACCCTGGACCCGGTGGCCCCGGCGATCGCCATCGCCCTCGAACTGGCCGTCCTGCCACTGTTCGGCATCCGCTACCGGGTGCTGGCCCGACGGGCCTGGCCGCTGCTGCTCAGTGCCGCCGGCATCCTGGTCACCCTGGTGCTGTTCGCCGCCGACCGGTCCGGACGGGTCCTGCTGGACGCGGGACCGGTGCTGGTGACCACCGGCGTCCTGCTCACCGCGCTCGGCCTGGTGCTGCGGGTGTTCGCGGTGGCCCTGCCCGGTGTGATCGTCTTCGCGACCACCGACCCCACCGACCTGGCCGACGCGTTGATCCAGAACGCGAAGGCACCGGCCCGGTTCGCCATCGGGGCGCTGGCCGCGTTCCGGCTGGTGCCCCTGCTCGGTCAGGAGTGGCAAATGATCAGCATGGCTCGACGCGCGCGGGGCGTCGACGCGGGACGCAATCCGGTGGCGAAGCTGCGGCTCTTCGCCTCCACCGCGTTCGCGCTGCTGGTGGGGGCGATCCGCCGGGGCACCCGGCTGGCGGTGGCGATGGACGCGCGTGGCTTCGACGCCGGCACACCCCGTACCGTCGCCCGCCAGCAGCACTTCACCCGCGCCGACGTCCTCCTCATCGCCGGGGCAGTCGTACTCGCCGCAGCCGCTCTGACCACGAGCGTCGTCCTGGGCACCTTCCGCCCCCTGATCAGCTGAGTCCGCCCCGCGTCCCGCCCGCCGCCCGCAGCCCGCTGCCCGCTGCTCGCCGCCCACCGCAAGATCCGCACAACATCAGGGATGTAGTGGCCTCGCTGGCGAAGGAGACCACTACATCCCTGATGTTGCTGTCACCACCCAGCGCCCCCACCCCGCCCCGCCCCGCCCCGTCCCGCCGCGCGCTGCCCCGCCGATCTTGCGGTTTCTGTCGTTGATTCATCCCGGTATGCCCGTGATGCGAGGACAATAAGTGCAAGATCGGCGGGGCGAGTGGGGCTGGACCGTGCAGCGCGAGGCCGGGTGGGGCGGGGCGGCATGTTGGTGAGGCGGGGGGTGGCTCGGTCAGCTGCGGCGGAAAGCGTAGCGGCGGGCCTGGCCAGCCTGCTGGCTGCGGCCGCCGCCGGAGCGGTTGCCGCCGCCCTGCGGTGGCCCGGCCGACGGCGCCTTCGGTCGGCCGGTCGGCTTCGGTAGATCGCCCACGGAAGGCGCGTCGACAACTGCCGGCACATCGACCGGCGCCGGCATTGCCACCTCGTCCGGCAGCGCCAACTCGTCCGGGGCGGCCGCAGGCAGCGCCGGCTCCACCAGTGCCGCCGGCAGCGCCGAACCGCCCCGCAGCGCCGGCTCGGCCCGCAGCGCCGGCTCGGCCCGCAGCGCCGGCTCGGCCCGCAGCGCCGGCTCGGCCCGCAGCGCCGGCTCCACAAGTGCCGCCGGGAGCGTCGGCTCGACAAGCAGCGCCGGCAGGCCCGGTTCGACAGCGAGGTCGAGGGCCGGGAGGGTGGTGGGGAGCGGGCCGTGGCCGGCAGCCGGGTCGACGCCGAGCGGCGTCGCTCTCGGGGTACGGGTCTTCTTCGGGTTACGCCTGGCAGGCATCCGGGCCTCCTTCAATGCCGACCGGCACGGCCGGTCCCGCGCTGCGGCGGTCGGTCGGATCGGCTGGTGACCGCCGTTGCGCGACGGTCGAGCGGGGAAGGGACTGCTCACCGGGGCCAGGCAGGGCCATCGCCGCCGAACGGCGGGGAGGGGATGCGGAACGCCCGGGAGCGCACGGACCGCGACGCGGGATGGCGGGCCGGCTCGGAAGTGGGGCGTCAGTTACGCATGTTCGTACCGTAGCCACCGCCGGACCGACACGCATCCGTTTTTACTGGCACGATCGGCACATGCTGATCGCGTTCTCGATCACCCCGCTCGGCGGTGACGACTCCGTGGGTGACCTGGTCGCCGAGGCGGTGCGGGTGGTCCGTGCGTCCGGCCTGCCCAACCGGACCGACGCCATGTTCACCACCGTCGAGGGCGAGTGGGACGAGGTGATGGCGGTGGTGAAGCAGGCGGTCGACGTGGTCGCCGCGCGGGCGCCGCGGGTGAGTGTGGTGCTCAAGGCCGACGTCCGGCCCGGGGTCACCGACGCGCTGACCGGGAAGATCGCCCGAATCGAAGCCCGTCTCGCCGAAGGCTGACGCGCGCGGCGCGGGATGACGACACGTTTCCCTGCGCGGGGCTCACCGACCATCGCGGAGGGCCCGAGCCGCCAGGGGCAACGTCCACATTACGTGCAGTAACGGGACGTCGATCACTGGTCCGTATCGGCTCACATCACGGTAAGTTTCCAAGCGCTGATAGTGGTGTGACGAGAGGTGGCGGCACGAATGGCTGATCAGGCGAGGGCACAAATCGGTGTGACCGGGCTGGCGGTGATGGGTCGCAACGTGGCCCGCAACCTGGCCCGCAACGGCTTCACTGTGGCAGTGCACAACCGCTCGCCGGAGCGCACCCGCAGCCTGGTCGCCGAGCACGGCGACGAGGGCACGTTCCTGCCAGGTGAGACGATGGCCGATTTCGTGGCGTCACTGGAACGACCCCGCGCGGTCATCGTCATGGTGAAGGCCGGTGCGCCCACCGACGCGGTGATCGACGAGTTGGTGCCGCTGCTCGACGAGGGCGACATCATCGTCGACTGTGGCAACGCCCACTTCGCCGACACCCGTCGCCGTGAGGAGGCGCTGCGGGCGCAGGGGTTGCACTTCAGCGGCACCGGCGTCTCCGGCGGCGAGGAGGGCGCGCTGCTCGGGCCAAGCATCATGCCGGGCGGCTCCGCCGAGTCGTACGCGAAGCTCGGGCCGATGTTCGAGAAGATCGCCGCCCAGGTGGACGGCGTGCCGTGCTGCACGCACGTCGGGCCGGACGGCGCCGGGCACTTCGTCAAGATGGTGCACAACGGCATCGAGTACGCCGACATGCAGCTCATCGCCGAGGCGTACGACCTGCTCCGGGCCGGCCTGGACGCGACGCCGGCCGAGATCGCGGAGATCTTCCGAGAGTGGAACAACGGCGAGCTGGAGTCGTTCCTCATCGAGATCACCGCCGACGTGCTCGCGCACACCGACGCGGCGACCGGCCGGTCGTTCGTGGACATCGTGCAGGACCGGGCCGAGCAGAAGGGCACCGGCCGGTGGACCGTGCAGAGTGCCCTGGACCTGGGCATCCCGATCACCGGGATCGCCGAGGCGACCTTCGCCCGTTCGCTCTCCGGGCACGTCGACCAGCGTGAGGCGGCCCGCCGGGCGTTCCCCGACGCGGGTGACAAGTGGCAGGTCACCGACCGGGACACGTTCGTCGAGGACGTCCGCCGGGCGCTGCTCGCTTCCAAGATCGTCGCGTACGCGCAGGGCTTCGACCACATCCGCGCGGGCAGCCAGGAATACAACTGGGACATCGACCTTGGCGGCACCGCGACGATCTGGCGGGGAGGCTGCATCATCCGGGCCCGCTTCCTCAACCGGATCCGTGAGGCGTACGACGAGCAGCCCGACCTGCCGACGCTGCTGGTGGCGCCGTACTTCGCCGAGGCGGTCAGCGCTGGCGTGCCGAGCTGGCGGCGAGTGGTGACCGATGCGACCCGGGCCGGTGTGCCGACGCCCGCGTTCTCGTCGTCGCTGGCGTACTTCGACGCGTTGCGCGCGGAGCGGCTGCCCGCCGCGCTGATCCAGGGTCTGCGGGACAACTTCGGCGCGCACACCTACCAGCGGGTGGACCGCGAGGGCTCGTTCCACACCACCTGGGCCGCCGACCGCACCGAGTCGCCGGCGTAGCCGGGGTGGCGCCCTGCGCGCCACCGTGATCGTGCTCGACCCTTGATGTAGTGGTCTCCCCCGGCGGGGAGGCCACTACATCCATGTTCGGGCGAGATCATGGGGTAGGCCGCGCGGGTGACGGTCAGGCGACCGTGGCGTGCATCTCCCAGACGAGGATCTCGGCCGGTTCGTCGGCGGTCACCCGCCGGCCACCGGTCATGGTGAGCCGGGCGGCGTCGCCACTGCCGAGCGGACCGCTGCCCTCCAGGGTCACCGTGCCGTTGGGCACGTAGACGTGCACGTAGGGCGCGTCCGGGATGGTGACCTCGTCGCCGGGGGCGAGACGGGCGGCGTGCAGTGTCGCGTACCGATTGCGGATCCGGATCGCGGACGCGCCGTCGTAGCGGTCCATCCCGGAGGCGATCGGCACCAGGCCCCCGCGGAGCAGCTCGTCCTCGATTTCCAACTGCTCGTAGCCGGGGTCGACACCCTGCTCGTCGGGGAGCACCCACATCTGCACGAAGTGCACCGGGTCGGTGTGCGGCTCCTGGTTGTTGAGCCGCCAGGCGTCGTTCTTCTCCGAGTGCAGGATCCCGGTGCCGGCGCTCATCCGCTGAGCCAGACCTGGGTAGATCACCCCGGAGTGCCCGGTGGAGTCCTGGTGCACCAGGGAACCACGCAGCACCCAGGTCACGATCTCCATGTCCTGGTGCGGGTGGGTCTCGAAGCCGGCCCCCGGTCGGACCACGTCGTCGTTGTTGACCAGCAACAGGCCGTGGTGGGTGTTGGCCGGGTCGTAGTGCCGGGAGAACGAGAAGGAGTGCTTGGAGTCCAGCCAGGAGATCCGGGTGGCGAAGCGATCATCGGCGCGACGGATGTCGACAGCGGGCGCAGGCGCGGTCACCAGGCACGCTGCCCGGCGTCGGGGGTCGACGGCGCCCAGGTCAGGGCCGGCTCGCCGGTGGCCAGTTCGGCGATCTCACCGGTGCGCAGCTGCGGTGTGTGGCCGAACTCGGCGCAGTGCTGCTCGGCGATCTCGGCACAGATCTCGGCCACCTGCTCGCACATCGGGTCGCCCAGGTCGGCGGCGTTCAACGCCATGATCATCTTAAAGCGGAGATCGCGCATCTGCCCCCCAACCGCCGTCGTCCCACCACCTCCGGACCCTACCCGCCGCCCTTGCGCAGGACCCCGAAACGAGCGCATCACCCCCACCCGCCCACCGGCCGCGCGCCCGCCCCCGGGCTGCGTCGATCATGGAGTTGTGGTGGTGAACATAAGTCACAAAGGAGCCTAACCCGGCCACCACAACTCCATGATCGACGAGCGGGGCGGGGCGGGGCGGGGCGGGCAGGGCAGGGCAGGGCGGGGGCGGGGGTGCAGCGGCGCCCCCCGCACGAGGGGTGCGGGGGGCGCCGGGGACAGTTGAGGGTCGGTCAGAAGAAGCGGCGGCGCTTGGCTTTCTGCGGACGGATCAGGTCCGCACCCTTGGTCAGCAACCGCGTCGCCCCGGAGGGACCACGCCGGGCCTCCAGGGTGTGGCTGAGCCGGCGGGCACCGGCCGCGGCCAGCGGCACCGCGATCGCCATCACCGCCCACTGGGCAATGCGCTTCTGGATCATGTGGGTTCACCTCCGTCAGTGGCTTCTGACGTCTCTGATACCCAGAGTGACGTGCGGGTAAGCGCGTCGGCTCAGATAACCGGGGCGACCGGGTTGGGCAACGCGCCGCCGAAGCGCCGGTCCCGCTGGGCGTACAACTCGCACGCGTACCAGAGGTGGCGGCGGTCGAAGTCGGGCCAGAGCGTGTCCAGGAAGACCAACTCGGCGTACGCGGTCTGCCAGAGCAGGAAGTTGGAGATCCGCTCCTCCCCGGAGGGGCGCAGGAACAGGTCCACCTCCGGGATCTCCGGGTGGTAGAGGTACTTCGCCACGGTCTTCTCGGTGACCTTCGCCGGATCCAGCCGGCCGGCCGCCACGTCCCGCGCGATCGCGGCGGCGGCGTCACCGATCTCGGCCTGCCCGCCGTAGTTGACGCAGAACTGCAGGGTCAGCGTCGAGTTGTCGCGGGACATCTCCTCGGCGGTCTGCAATTCGGAGATGACGCTCTTCCACAGGCGACCGGGCCGGCCCGACCACACCACCCGTACGCCCAGGTCGACCAGCTGGTCACGGCGGCGACGGATCACGTCCCGGTTGAACCCCATCAGGAACCGGACCTCGTCGGGCGAGCGCCGCCAGTTCTCGGTGGAGAACGCGTACGCCGACAGGTACGGGATGCCCATCTCGATGGCGCCCTCGATGGTGTCGAAGAGGCTGTGCTCCCCCGCCTCGTGCCCCTTGGTGCGGGGCAGCCCGCGGTCCTTGGCCCAGCGGCCGTTGCCGTCCATCACCACCGCCACGTGCTTCGGCACCGCCTCGGTGGGCAGCGCCGGGGGGCGGGCCCCGGACGGGTGTGGCACCGGCGGCGTCGGCTCGCGCCGGCCCGCCTTCTTCGATCGGATCACTCGGTCACTCCCTGTTCGCGCCGTCCGCCCCGGCCTCGACGTCACCGCGTGGCCGGAGCACCACGGCCCCGGTGCCCTCCGGCGGCGGGGCCGTGCCGGCCGCCGAGGAACCCCGGTCGACCAGCGGCAGCGAGCGTAGCGCGCGCTCCAGGTGCCACTGCAGGTGAGCCGCGACCAGCCCACTGCACTCCCGACGTACGGCGGTGTCGGTGGCGTCGGCGATCACCCAGTCGCCGGAGGTCAGCGCGGACATCAGATCGATGGTGGCGGGTGCGGGATGAGCCGCCCCGGGTGGCCGACAATCCGGACAGACCGCGCCGCCGGCCGGAACCGAGAACGCCCGGTGCCGCCCGGGCGTGCCGCAGACCGCGCAGGCGATCAGCGCCGGCGCCCACCCGGCCAGGGACATCCCGCGCAGCAGGTACGCGTCGAGCACCAGGGTGGTGGCGTGCTCGCCCCGTGACAACGCCTTCAGCGCGCCGATGGTGAGCTGGAACAGCCGCAGCGACGGCTCCCGTTCCACCGGGGTCAGCCGCTCGGCGGTCTCGGCGATCGCGCTGGCCGCCGTGTAGCGCGGATAGTCGCCCAGGAACCGTTTGCCGTACAACTCGATGCCCTCGACCTGGCTCACGGTGTGCAGAGAACTGCCGTGGTTGCCCTTCGGGTCACCGGCGAGCTGGAGGTCGACGTGGCCGAACGGCTCCAGCCGGGCACCGAACTTGCTGGTGGTGCGGCGGATCCCTCGAGCCACCGCGCGCAGCCGGCCGTGCCGGCGAGTGAGCAGGGTGATGATCCGGTCGGACTCGCCGAGCTTCTGCACACGCAGCACCACCGCGTCGTCGCGGTAGAGCTGTCGGCGATACCCGGCCATCGGGCCATTCTCCCTCGGGGTGTGAAATCAGGGTTGGTTCGGGGTGCAAGCGCGGATGAACCCCGATGCGGCCGCCTCGTGCCCGGCCGTAGCGTGCTGGTCATGGCACTGCACCTGACCACCACCCCCCGCCGTCGTCGCGTCGCCGCTCCCGTCGCGCTAGGGCTCGCCACCACCCTCATCGTGCTCGCCGGGTGCGACAACCTGTCGTTCCGTCGACTCGACTACGACAACACCGAGGCGGTCCGGATCACCACGGTCCGGGTCTCCGGGGGCTCGGGCGACGTGGTGGTCCGCGGCACCGGCCCGGCGTCCGAGGTGCGGATCAAGCGAGTGGTTCGCTACCAGGGCGGTGAACCGGACAACACCCGCTACGAGATCAAGGGCAGCGAGCTGGTGCTGAACACCGACTGTGGCTCGCGGTGCAGCATCTCCTACGAGGTGACGGTGCCGGAGGGTGTGGCGGTGCAGGGCGAGACCAGCTCCGGCAACGTCGAGCTGAGCCGGGTCGGCACCGTGGAGCTACAGGTGAGCTCCGGCGACGTGCGGATCTCCGGTGCGTCGGGCGCGGTCGGGGTGGAGGCCCGTTCCGGCAACATCGAGGTGAGTGAGGCCGCCGCGGCGGTACGGCTGCGCGCCTCGTCCGGAGACATCAGCGCACGTCGGCTGGGCGGCACTGTCGACGCCGAGGCCAGCTCGGGCAATGTCAACGTGGAGCTGGACAAGCCCGCCTCGGCCCGGGTCCACGCCTCCAGTGGTGACGTCACGCTTGTGGTGCCGCAGGGCAGCTACCGGGTCCGGTCCAGCGCCGACTCCGGCGACAAGACCGTCACCGTCACCGACAACCCGGCGGCGTCCCTGGTGCTCGACGGTTCGGCCGACAGCGGCAACCTCACGATCAGCGAGCGTTGATCTCGACGTTGGCCGTCTCCCCTGCCGTCCGCTGCGCCGGCACCACCGCCCGTCCGACTGTCGCCCCGGCACGGCCCGCGGCGTCGGCACCCGGCCGGACCGCCGCGTCGGCACCCGGCCGGACCGCCGCGTCGGCGGACTGAGCCGGGCCGCCGGGGATCAGCTCCGGACGGCGGCGGGCGGCGACGTCCTCGACCCAACCGACGGCCAGGGTGACCAGCCCGACCAGGGCGAAGACCAGCAGCACCCGGACGGCCAGGCCCACCGGGTCCTGGTGGGACCAGCCCACCACGTCGACCAGCGGAGTGAGCGCCACCACGAACGGCATGTGCCAGAGGTAGACGGTGAGCGCCCGCCGGTTGAGCACCGTCACCGCCCGGTCGGCCAGTCGGCTCCGGCTCAGCCAGGCCACCCCGGCCGGCGCCCGGCCCAGCACGATCAGGACGAACGCGGCCGACCAGAGGGCGTTGCCCAGGGGATTGTCGTTGAGGTCGTACCCGCGGGGACCGGGATGCGCGACGATCCAGGCGCCGCCGCCCACGGCGAGGGCGAGCGCCACCGGGTACAGCAGCCGGCCGGAGAGTCGGCGCAGCATCCCGGCGTGGTGGGCGAAGCCGAGCAGCCACGCGCCGAAGTAGAGCCCGAACTCGCGCAGCACCGGCGGCGCCGGGTAGATCCCCACCTCGATCGTCACCAGCAGGAGGTACGGGGCGAGCAGGGTCATCAGCGGGGCACGCCGGAACAGCCAGAACGCGATCGGCGAGGCGAGTACGAACCAGAGGTAGTCGCGCAGGTACCAGATGATGCTCAGCGCCAGCGCGCCCCAGTGATTGGCCGGCGGGTCGGCGATCGGGAACAGCCACAGCAGCACCCGAGGGCTCACCGACAACCCGCTGAACAGCATGGCCGGCACGAAGACCACAGCGAGCACCCACAGCGACGGCAGCAGTCGACGCAGCCGACGCCCGACCGCCGCCGGTCCGACCCGGGTCAGCGACGCGGCCATCAGCGAGCCCGCCAGCGCGAACATCACCGACATGGCGGGGAAGACGAGGGTGAGGGTCGCCCATCCGGTGACGTGGTAGACCACCACTCGAACGATGGCCAGGGCACGGAGGACGTCGAGGTACCTGTTGCGCATCAGCCTGCATCTCGGTCGGGGACGCGGGGCACAACTTTCCTACCCTGCGTGGCGCCCGCACCAAACGACAGCTACCTCAACCGGGCGTGAACATCCCCGGCTGCCCGACCGAAGGCGATAGCGCCGCCGGTCGGGCACCGCCGACGAGGTGGGTCAGAAGCCCAGCTTGCGCAGTTGCCTCGGGTCGCGCTGCCAATCCTTCGCGACCCGCACGTGCAGGTCGAGGTAGACCCGACCGCCGAGCAGCTCCTCGATCTGCTTACGGGCGTTGGTGCCGACCTCCTTGAGCCGGCTCGCCTTGTGCCCCAGCACGATGGCCTTCTGGCTGGGCCGCTCCACGTACAGGTCGGCGTAGATCTTCATGACCTGACCCTCGGGGATCATCTCCTCCACCACCACGGCGATGGAGTGCGGCAGCTCGTCGCGGACCCCCTCCAGGGCGGCCTCCCGGATCAGCTCGGCGACCATCACCTGCTCGGGATCGTCGGTGAGCATGTCGTCCGGGTAGAGCTGCGGCGACGGCGGCAGGTACTTGGTCATCACGTCGACGAGGGTGTCCACCTGGTGCCCGGACACCGCGCTCACCGGCACGATCTCGGCGAACTCCCCCATCTTGCTGACCGCCAGCAGCTGCTCCGCCAGGCGACGCTTGTCCACCAGGTCGGTCTTCGTGACCACGGCCAGCACTGTCGCCTTCAACTCGGCCAGCTCGCCGGTGATGAACCGGTCACCGCGCCCGACCGGCTCGTCGGCGGGGATGCACAGGCCGATCACGTCGACCTCGGTCCAGGTGGACCGGACCAGGTCGTTGAGACGTTCGCCGAGCAGCGTACGGGGGCGGTGCAGGCCCGGCGTGTCGACGAGGACCAGCTGCGACTCCGGTCGGTGCAGCACCGCCCGGATGACGTGCCGGGTGGTCTGCGGCTTGTTCGAGGTGATGGCGATCTTGGTGCCGATGATGGCGTTGGTCAGCGTCGACTTGCCGGCGTTGGGGCGACCGACGAAGCAGCCGAACCCGGCCCGGTACGGACGCGCCTCCGGATCCTGCACCGGGCTCACTGGGTCACCGTGCCGAGGACCGTGCCGTCCGGAGCGGCCACGTGGACCGGTGCGTCCGCCGCGAGGTCCCGTACCGCCGCGTGCCCGGCACCATCCAGCGTCGACGCCTCGGTCACCACCACCGCCGCCTCCAGCCGACTCGCCCCTGCCGCCACTGCCGAAGCCACCGCCAACTGCAACGCGGTGAGCGTCAGCGACGGCAGCGCGACACTGGCCGCCGCGTACGTCCGGCCGTCCTGGTCGCGGACCGCGGCGCCCTCGACGGCGCCGACCCGCGCGCGGGCCCCCCGGGCCAGGACGACGAGCTTGCCGTCCTCGGCGCTCAGCGCGCCCGACGCGGTGGGGGTGGGCCGGGCGACAGGCGCGGCGGGTGTGTCAGGCATCGGCGGGTTGCCTCTCGTCGTCTCGATAGTTGCCAGTGTCGTCCCCGGGGTCGGCGTGCTCGCCGCGCCCCGCGTTGTCCTGCTCATCGCCCGGCTCCACCCGACTGACCAGGACGGTGTCGATCCGGTTGCGCCGGCCGGTGGTGCCCTCGGCGACCAGGCGGAGACCGGCTACCTCGGCCTCGGCACCCGGGATCGGCACCCGCCCCAGCGACTGGGCGAGCAGACCGCCGACCGTCTCCACCTCGTCGGTGGGCAGGTCGGTGTCGAACATCTCGCCGAGGTTCTCCACCGGCAGGCGAGCGGTCACCCGCACCGAGGAGTCCGCCAGACGTTCGACGGGCGGGCGCTCGACATCGTACTCGTCGGTGATCTCGCCGACGATCTCCTCGAGGATGTCCTCGATGGTGACCAGACCGCCGGTGCCGCCGTACTCGTCGACCACGATGACCAGGTGGTTGCGGGCCGCCTGCATCTCGGACAGCAGGTCGTCGACCGGCTTGGACTCCGGTACGAAGGTCGCCGGGCGCATCAGCTCGGCCACCGGCAACTGCTCGGCCCTCGGGTCCCCGCCACGGGAGCGCCGGATCAGGTCCTTGAGGTAGAGCACCCCCAGCACGTCGTCGACGCTCTCGCCGATCACCGGGATGCGGGAGAAACCGGAGCGCAGGAAGAGCGCCAGCGCCTGTTCGAGCGTCTTGCCCTCCTCGATCCACACCATCTCGGTGCGCGGCACCATCACCTCACGGGCGATGGTGTCGCCGAGCGCGAAGACGGAGTGGATCATCTGGCGTTCGCCGTGCTCGACGACGCCGCGCTGCTCGGCCAGGTCGACCAGCTCCCGCAGCTCCACCTGGGTGGCGAACGGACCTTCCCGGAAGCCGCGCCCCGGGGTGACCGCGTTGCCGATCAGGATCAACAGCGACGCGAGCGGGTTGAGCGCCCGGCCCAGCCAACGGACCAGGGGCGCCACCGCACGACCCACGGCGTAGGCGTGCTGCCGGCCGATGGTGCGCGGGGCGACGCCCACCACCACGAAGCTGACCACCGTCATCGCGCCGGCGGTCACCAGCGCGGCCCGCCAGCCGGCGCCGAAGCTGTCCACCGCGACGAGCGCCACCAGTGTGGTGGCGGTCAGCTCGGCGAGCAGCCGCAACAGCAGGAGCAGGTTGAGGTGCCGGACGACGTCGCCGGCCACGACCTGGAGGGTGCGGGCGCCGCGCACGCCGTCGCGGGCCAGCTCGGCGGCTCGGGCCGGTGAGACCGCGGCGAGGGCCGCCTCGGTCATCGCGATCAGGCCGGCCAGCACCACCAGACCGGCCGCGAAGACGATCAGCTGAAAGTCGGGAAGGCCGGCGGTGGCGCCGGCCGCGAGTAACGGAGGAGTGGACATCACTGGGTGCGGGTCGACCGCCAGCTCGCCAGCAGCCGAGCCTGGAGTGCGAACATCTCCCGCTCCTCCTCCGGCTCGGCGTGGTCGTAGCCGAGCAGGTGCAGCACACCGTGCACGGTGAGCAGGTGCAGCTCGTCGGCCGGCGCGTGCCCGGCGGTCGCGGCCTGCTTGGCCGCCACCTCCGGGCAGAGCACGATGTCGCCGAGCAGTGCGGGCTCGCCGCCGGCCGGTGCGGACTCACCCGGGCCGTGGTCGACGCTGCCCTCGTCCATGGGGAAGGCGAGCACGTCGGTCGGGCCGTCGCCACCCATCCAGCGGTGGTTCAGCTCGGTCATGTAGTCGATGTCGACCAGCAGCACTGACAGCTCGGCGAGGGGGTTGACCCCCATCTCGTCGAGGGCGTGCCGGGCGACGGCGAGCACGGCGTCGGTGTCGACGTCGACACCGGACTCGTTGGCGATCTCGATGGACAACTGCTTTCCTCTGCTTTAGCGGCGGCGGGCGGCCCGGCCGCCCTGGGCGGGTCGCCCAGGCACGGCGTGAACGCCCTGCGCCTGCTGGTTCTCCCGCTCGGCGTCCCAGCGGGCGTACGCGTCGACGATCTCCCCGACCAGCTGGTGGCGGACCACGTCGGAGCTGGACAACTGGGAGAAGTGCACGTCATCGACGTTTTCCAGGATCTCCCGAACCACCCGCAGGCCGCTGCTCGTCCCGCCGGGAAGGTCCACCTGGGTGATGTCACCGGTCACGACGATCTTGGAGTTGAAGCCGAGTCGGGTGAGGAACATCTTCATCTGCTCGGGCGTCGTGTTCTGCGCCTCGTCCAGGATGATGAACGCGTCGTTGAGCGTCCGACCCCGCATGTAGGCGAGGGGGGCGACCTCGATCGTGCCGGCGGCCATCAGCTTCGGGATGGTCTCCGGGTCGAGCATGTCGTGCAGCGCGTCGTAGAGCGGGCGCAGGTACGGATCGATCTTCTCGTTGAGCGTGCCGGGCAGGAAGCCCAGTCGCTCGCCCGCCTCGACCGCCGGCCGGGTGAGGATGATCCGGTTGACCTGCTTGGCCTGCAACGCCTGGACGGCCTTCGCCATCGCCAGGTAGGTCTTTCCGGTGCCGGCCGGGCCGATGCCGAAGACGATGGTGTGGGTGTCGATCGCGTCGACGTACTTCTTCTGCCCGAGCGTCTTGGGGCGGATGGTGCGCCCGCGCCGGGAGAGGATGTTGAGTGTCAGGACCTCGGCGGGCCGCTCGGCGCTGCCCTGCTCGAGCATGCCGACGGTACGCCGGACGGCGTCAGTGGTCAGGGTCTCGCCTTTCTCGATGAGTTCGAGGAGCTCGCTGAAGACCCGCTCGGCGAGGGCGTTGTCCGCGGGCTCACCGGTGATGGTGATCTCGTTGCCGCGGACGTGCACGTCACTGGTGACCGAGCGTTCGACGAGTCTGAGGATCTCGTCGCCTGCGCCGAGCAGATTGACCATGATCTTCGGGTCGGGCACTGTGATCCTGGTCTGCACCCGGGGCGGGCCGGGAGGTGGGGTGCCGGTCATAGGTTGGGCCGAAGGGCCCTGCGCCACCTGCTCTCGATCTCGGCGCCGGCCTCCTGGCCTGGCGTGCGGACGTTACACCCATCGTATCGGTTCAACGCGGGCCGCATCGCGCCCATTTCCGCTGGCCGCGATCAACTCCCGGCCCGGAAGTCGTACCGGTCGAAGGTCTCCTGGTGGCGGGTGAACCGGTACGTCGCCCAGTGCATCCGGACCACCGCGCCGGCCTCGTCCCGGGTCAGCCGCAGCAGCTCACCGACCTCCCGACCGGAGACCACCCGGAACACGTCCGGCTGGTCCGGCAGCGGGGTGAAGATCGCCGGCGGACGTCCGGTCGGGTCACCGACCCCGCGCGCCCGCAGGGTCCCGTCGTGCCAGGAGAAGACGTACTCGGAGCCCTCGCCCCACCAGCGACCGAGCGCACCCCGCAGGGCCGCCGGCGCGGGTGCGCCGGGCCGCCAGGGCTCGATCTCGGCCGGATCGTGCTCGACCGCCGCGGCGAGCAGCCGGTGCGACAGGTCGAACAGTTCGCTCGCCGTGCCGGACGAGCCGAGCACCGCGGCGCCCATCGCCCCGGGCGTGCCGTCACCGCCGCGGCGGCCGTACGCCCCGGCGAGGAACCCGGGCATCGCCCCGTCGTGCCCCACGTGCATCACCCGTTCCCCCTGCGGGATCAGGATCAGCCCGAGCCCGAAGCCCGCACCCCAGAGCGTCTCGTCGGTGGTGGTCAGCGGCCAGCGCATCTCGTCCAGGGTGGCCGGGGCGAGGACCGCGCCGGCTGGGTCCAGCGCCGCCGGGTCGGCCAGGAACGCCGCCCAGCGGGCCATGTCGGTGGCGGTGCTCCAGAGCTGGGCGGCCGGGCCGACCGCGCCGAAGTCGGTAGGCGGTTCCGGGTGCGCCTCGTCGGAGTACGCGTCGACCAGGAACCCGGTGGCCGCCGTCGGCCGTGGGGTCACTGTGGTGTCGGTCAGCCCCAGCGGCGTCAGGATCCGCTCGGTGAGCGCCTGCGCCCAGCTGCCGCCCCGGAGCCGGGCGACGAGCTGGCCGAGTACTGCCACGCCGAGGTTGGAGTAGTGGAACCGCCGGCCGGTCGGCAGCACCCGCTCGGCCCGGTCCAGTTCGGCGACCAGCTGGTCGTCGTCCGGTGCGCGCAGGCTGTCCCACACATCGCCGAACGGCTCGCGTTGCAGGCCACCGGTGTGCGACAGCAACCGGCGTACGGTCAGCTCGCCGTGCGCCGGGAGGTCCAGGTGCCGGCCCACCGGGTCGTCC
The DNA here is from genome assembly GCF_036136635.1 of Micromonospora sp. NBC_00330. NCBI lineage: Bacteria > Bacillati > Actinomycetota > Actinomycetes > Micromonosporales > Micromonosporaceae > Micromonospora > Micromonospora sp. NBC_00330. The sequence goes on along the minus strand of NZ_CP108012.1, from coordinate 83,795 downwards.
AGGTCCAGCAGCCCGTCGTCGCGGCACTGTAGGACCAGCACCGCGGTGAACGTCTTGGTGATCGAGCCGATCCGGAACTGGGTGCCCGCGCCCAGAGGGCTGTCGGTGCCGGTCTCGCCGACGGTGCAGCTCCAGAGCGGTCGGTCGGCGCGGTGCAGCGCCGCGGACACCGCCGGCACCCGGGCTTCGGCCTGCACCCGCCGGACCAACCGGTCCAGGTGCTCATGCACCCCGGAGCCAGGCGCCGCACCTGGGGTCACGTCAGGTCCCGGGCGAGCATTGGGCCGAGCGGCGCACCACCGAGCAGGTGCGCGTGCACGTGGAAGACCTCCTGCCCGCCGTACGCGCCGGTGTTGAACATCAGCCGGAAGCCGTCGCCGAGCAGCCCCTCGTCCTCGGCCACGGCGGCGGACGTCGCCAGCACGTCGGCGGCCAACGCCGGGTCTCCCTGGGCGAGCGTGGCGACGTCGGCGTAGTGCTCCTTCGGAATGACCAGGACGTGCACCGGCGCCTTCGGGTCGATGTCGCGGAAGGCGAGCGTGGTATCGGTCTCCCGGACCACCGTGGCCGGGATCTCCCCGGCGACGATGCGGCAGAACAGGCAGTCGGATCCCATCGGGGCAGTGTAAGGACTATCGGGTCGGGGGCGCTCCGGCGCAGCATGCGCCGCCGGCCCGTTCGCAGGGAAGACACGGCTGAGGCAGGATGGCCGGCATGACGGATCGGGCGGTACTCGTGACCGGGGCCTCGCGCGGGATCGGCCGCGCCGTGGCGAAGGCGTTCGCGGCCGGCGGCGACCGGGTGGCCATCCACCACCGCGACTCCGCCGACGCGGCCGAGGAACTGCGCGCGCAGCTGCCGGGCACGGGGCACGTGGTGGTCCGCGCCGACCTCACCGATCCGGACTCGGTCCGGGTCATGGTCGACCGGGCCGCCGAACTGCTCGGCGGGCTGGACGTGCTTGTCAACAACGCCGGGACGTACGGCGACCGCGACGACCCGCACCCGATCTTCGGCGCCTCGTACGAGGAGTGGCAGAAGCGCTGGCGGCAGGTGCTGGAGACCAACCTCACCGGCGCCGGTAACGCCACCTGGTGCGCCGCCCAGCACATGCGCGAACGCGGAGGGCGGATCGTCAACGTCTCGTCCCGGGGCGCGTTCCGCGGCGAGCCGGAGCAGCCGGCGTACGGCGCCAGCAAGGCGGGGCTGAACGCGCTGGGCCAGTCCCTCGCCGTGGCGCTCGCGCCGTACGGCATCACCGTCGCCACCGTCGCGCCGGGCTTCGTGGCGACCGACATGACCACCGAGCACCTGCGCGGCGAGCGGGGCGCGGCCATCCGGGCGCAGAGCCCGTTCGACAGGGTGGGCCAACCGGAGGAGATCGCCGCCGCCGTGCACTGGCTGGCCTCGCCGCAGGCCGAGTGGGCCTCCGGCACGATCGTCGACCTCAACGGCGCCTCCTACCTGCGTAGCTGACCCGACAAGGCGAAGCGGGTGACAGTGACGTGGTAGGCGCGCCTACCGGTAGATGAGGAAGGCCAAGAAGACCGCCACAGCAACAACTGCGGCGATCGAGGCTGCAAACCGGAACCTTGATTTGTTTCGACGGGCCATCGCCCGCAGCGTCATCTCCTTTTCCAGCCTCGCTCTCGCCGCTGCACGTTGCTGTTCACGACCAGTAATTTGGCTCCAGCGGTCATCGCTTTGCACCCGAGTCGGTGGCTCACGGTTGAGTTTGCTCCAGCGCAAACCAGAAGCGTCGGTGAAATAGATTCCGATGGCCAGATCGCCGGTCTTGGCGATCCCCGCGACGTCAACCCCTGGCACCGCCAGATAGGAGAAGCTCCCCGCGACCTCTTCCATCAGGACGTGGAGAGCGGACGGATAGGTGCCTATCAACCGCTCCCTCCAGAGGAGTATGACCCGAAGGTCATAGAACGGCACGCCACTGTAATTTGCAATCGTAAAGCTTCGCACCTCATCAAGACCCCGAGGCAGGTCGTTCAACACCGGAACGATCAGCCGCGCCTGAGCGGCCTCGTTGTCGCGTTGTTCCTCTCGCCGCACCTGGATCTCATGGCGGAACAGAAGCCAGGTGGCCATTGCGGCAAGACCCGACAGCAGCAGGCCGACGACACTTCCCCACGCCTGCATCCAGTCGGTGATCTTCGGAGCCTCGGCAGCGAGCACCGCGCCAGGGTACGCGTGACCGTCCACGAGGATCGATCGCTTGTCAGCCACTGGACCGCCCTCGCCGCGGCGTTCGCACGGTCGCGGCGGGCTTTCCTGGTGACCACCGGCGGATCACCCGGCCGGGGAGGTGGTTGGCGGTTCGCGGGAGGGTAAGTCCCACCGACATGGCCGACTCCGCGCTGCTGGACCTCACCGCCGACTACCGGGTGGCCGATGGCCACGACGACGACCCTGTCCTGCTCCGCCCCGACGGCACCCCCGTCGAGACCTGGCGTGAGGACTACCCGTACGACGAGCGGCTGGACCGCGAGGAGTACGACCACGACAAGCGGCTGCTCCAGATCGAGCTGCTGAAACTCCAGGACTGGATCAAGGAGTCCGGCGAACGTTTGGTGATCCTCTTCGAGGGCCGGGACGCGGCCGGCAAGGGTGGCACCATCAAACGCTTCATGGAACACCTCAACCCGCGTGGCGCGTCGGTGGTGGCGCTCGCCAAGCCGGACGAGCGGGAAGCCGCCCAGTGGTACTTCCAGCGGTGGCTGGCGCACCTGCCGGCGGCCGGTGAGATCGTGCTGTTCGACCGTTCCTGGTACAACCGGGCCGGCGTGGAGCGGGTGATGGGCTTCTGTAGCCGCAAGGAGTACCTGGAGTTCCTGCGGCAGGCGCCGGAGCTGGAACGGATGCTGGTGCGCTCGGGCATCCGGCTGGTCAAGTTCTGGTTCTCCGTCTCCCAGAACGAGCAGCGCACCCGGTTCGCGATCCGCCAGGTCGACCCGGTCCGGCAGTGGAAGCTGTCCCCGATGGACATCGCCTCACTCGACCGGTGGGACGAGTACACCGAGGCCAAGGAGGCGATGTTCTTCTGGACCGACACGGCCGACGCGCCGTGGACGGTGGTGAAGAGCAACGACAAGAAGCGGGCCCGCCTGGAGGCGATACGGCACGTGCTGCACCGCTTCGACTACACCGGCAAGGACCCCGAGGTGGTCGGCACACCGGACCCGCAGATCATCGGGCCGGCCGGGCTGGACCTGGGGCCGGAGGAAGAGGTGGTGCCGGTGTTTCCCCGGCCCTGAAACGCGCCAGGGCCCACTGTCACCAGCGGCCGAGGCGGGCGGCGAGCACGCTGAGGGCCGCCACCCCGGCGGTGGAGGTACGCAGGACCGCCGGCCCGAGGCGTACGGGTCGCCCGCCGGCCTCGGCGAAGGCGGTCAGCTCGGCCGGGGCGATGCCACCCTCCGGGCCGATCACCAGCACGATCTCGCCGGTGGAGGGCAGCTCGGCGGTGGTGAGCCGGTCCTCGGCCTCCTCGTGCAGCACGAAACCGGCGGCGGCACCGGCGATCCGACGGGCCACAGTGGCTGTGGACTCGTCCGGCGCGCCCGCCACCACCGGCAGCCACGGCCGGCGGGCCTGCTTGGCCGCCTCCCGGGCGGTAACCACCCACTTCTCCCGGGCGCGTACGCCCCGGTCGCCGCGCCACTGGGTCACCGAGCGCGAGGCCGCCCAGGGCACGATCTCGTCCACCCCTACCTCGGTCATCGCCTGCACGGCCAGCTCACCCCGGTCGCCCTTGGCGATGCCCTGCACTGTCACCAACCGGGGTACGGGCGCGTCCGCGTACCCCCGGGAGGTGATGGTGACCTCCAGGCTGCCCCGGCCGACGGCCGTGACCACGGCGGCGGCCGTGCCACCCCGGCCGTCGGCGAGCAGCAGCTCCTCGCCGACGCGCAACCGCTGCACAGTGGCGGCGTGGTGCCCCTCCGGGCCGTCCAGGGTCAGCGCGTCACCGGTGGGCAGCGCCTCGACCAGGAACAGCGGTGCGGACACCTCAGGCGTGCCCGTTGAACGCGTCGCGCATCCGGGAGAAGAAGCCGCCCTGCTTGGACAGCTCGGCGACCTCCTCACCACGGGTCTTGGCGAAGTCGCGCAGCATCTTCTCCTGGTCCGGGTCGAGCTTGGTCGGCGTCCGCACGTCCAGGTGGACGTAGAGGTCGCCTCGGCCGGTGCCGCGCAGGTGCGGCACGCCCCGGGCGCGCAGTCGCAGCGTGCTGGCCGGCTGGGTGCCGGCCTTGACGTCGACGGTCTCCTCGCTGTCCAGCGTCTTGATGGTCAGCCGGGTGCCCAGCGCCGCCGCCGTCATCGGCACCGTGACCCGGCAGTGCAGGTCGTCGCCCTTGCGGGAGTACACGTCGTGCGGGCGCTCGTGGATCTCCACGTAGAGGTCGCCGGCGGTGCCGCCGCCGGGGCCCACCTCGCCCTGCTGGGCCAGCCGGATCCGCATGCCGTCCTCGACGCCGGCCGGGATCTTGACGGTCAGCGAACGGCGGGTCCGCACCCGGCCGTCGCCGGCGCAGGTGGGGCAGGGGTGCGGGATGGTGGTGCCGTAGCCCTGGCACACGGTGCACGGCCGGGCGGAGACCACCTGGCCGAGGAAGGTGCGCTGCACCGACTGCACCTCGCCCCGACCGCCGCACGCCTCACAGGTCGCCAGGTGCGTGCCGGCGGCCGTGCCGGCGCCGGAGCAGGTGGTGCAGAGCACAGCGGTGTCGACGGTGATCGGGGCCTCGACGCCGAAGGCCGTCTCGTGCAGGTCGAGTTCGAGCCGCAGGATCGCGTCGGCGCCCGGGCGGGTACGCGGCCGTGGGCCACGGGCGCCACCTCCGGCACCGCCGAAGAACGCGTCCATGATGTCCTGGAAACCGACGAACGGGCCGGCGCCTCCGGGGCCACCCGGGCCGCCGGCACCGCCACCACCAGGGGCGAGCGGGTCGCCACCCAGGTCGACGATCTGCCGCTTCCGGTCGTCCGAGAGGACCTCGTACGCGGCGTTGATGTCCTTGAACTTCTCCTGAGCCTCCGGGTCCGGATTGACGTCCGGGTGGAACTGGCGCGCCAACTTGCGGTAGGCACGCTTGATCTCGTCATCGGAGGCTTCCCGGCTCACACCGAGAATGCCGTAGTAGTCCCTGGCCACTGCGTTCCGTGTCCTCATGTTCGTCTCGCGTTGCGCCGGTCGGCGGCCGCAGCCGGCCGCATCGGCCCTGACCAATCAGTTCTGGGCCAGCAACTCGCCCACGTAGCGTGCCACGGCGCGCACCGTGGCGATGTTGCCGGGGTAGTCCATCCGGGTGGGCCCCAGCACCCCCAGGCCGCCCACGATGGTGGTGCCCGGGCCGTACCCGGTGCTGACCACCGAGGCGGCGCGCAGGTTGTCGAACTCGTTCTCGTCGCCGATCAGCACCCGGGTCGTGCTCGGCTCGGTCTCACCGATGAGCTTGAGCAGCACGACCTCCTCCTCCAGGGCTTCGAGGATCGGCCGCAGGGAGCCCTGGAAGTCGAGCAGGCCGCCCCGGGTGAGGTTCGCGGTGCCGGCGAGCGCGATCCGCTCCTCGTGCCGCTCGACGAGCGTCTCCAGCAGGACGGTGGCGAGCGTGGTCATCGTCGGACGCAGGCCGGTCGGCGCTTCCTCGACCAGCGCCTGCACCAGCGGTGGCGTCTCGGACAGCCGGGCGTTGGCGAGCTTCTCGTTGATCAGTCGGCGCAGGTCGGTGACGTCGTCGGCGGGCACCGGCCCGGGCAGCTCCACGAGTCGCTGCTCCACCCGCCCGGTGTCGGCGATCATGACGAGCATCAGCCGGGTGGTGGAGATCGGCACCAGCTCCAGGTGACGCACCGAGGAACGGGCCAGGCTCGGGTACTGCACGACGGCGACCTGCCGGGTCAACTGGGCGAGCAGCCGCACAGTGCGGTGCACCACGTCGTCGAGGTCGACAGCGCCGACCAGGAAGCGCTCGATGGCCCGGCGCTCGGCCGGGCTGAGCGGCTTGACCCGGGACAACCGGTCGACGAAGAGGCGGTAGCCGCGGTCGGTGGGCACCCGGCCGGCACTGGTGTGCGGCTGCCGGATGTAGCCCTCCTCCTCCAGCACGGCCATGTCGTTGCGGACAGTGGCCGGGGAGACCCCGAGCTGGTGCCGCTCGACCAGCGCCTTGCTGCCGACCGGCTCCTGGGTGGAGACGTAGTCTTCGACGATGGCGCGGAGCACTGCGAGTTTCCGGTCGTCGAGACCCATCCTCCGCACCTCCTGTCGCACGTCGGCCGCCGGCGCTCTGGGCCGGCCGGGCCGTCCTGGCACTCGACTGTAACGAGTGCCAGTCTACGTCGGCAGGCCCGCCGACGCGATGATCAACGGCCACCCGTCGGTGCGGCCCACGCCACCCTGCTGGGCCGATCGGCCCACACTGCCGGGCGGTGTCGCTCTGGTGCGGCGTTGCCACCGGCACCTACCGTGACATCCATGACTGAACCTCCTCGCCCTCCCGGGTCGGGCGACCCCGGCAACTACCCGCCGGAGCCCACCTCCCCAGGCCCGTTCCCGTCGGCCGAGCCGCCCACCGCACCACTGTCCGGGGCGCCCGGGCCGGCCGGCTATCCCCCGCCCGGTGGCTATCCGCCGCCCACCGGTGACCAACCGCCGTCAGGCGGCTACCCTCCGGCAGGCGGCTACCCTCCGGCAGGCGGCTACCCCCCGCCAGGGGGCTACCCCTCGCCCGGCGGCTACCCGGCCGGTGGGGCCTACGGCGGCCCCGGTGGCGGCTACGCCAACAACGAGGACAAGACCTGGGCGCTGGTCGCGCACTTCGGCGGGGCCCTCGGCGCGCTGGTCAGCTTCGGTCCGCTGGGCTTCGTCGCCCCGCTGATCGCCTACCTGGCCCGCGGCCAGCAGTCGCCGACCGTCCGGGCGCACGCCCTCGCCGCCCTGAACTTCCAGATCCTCTGGTCGATCATCGCGTTCGTGCTGCTCTTCGTGAGCTGGTGCCTGCTCTTCCTGCCCAGCATCGCCGTCGTGGTGATCCAGATCCTGTTCGGGATCATCGCCGGCATGAAGGCCAACGAGGGCACCCCGTACCGCTACCCGATGACTGCCAACTTCATCAAGTGAACCGGGCCGGCCGCTCCCCCGGCCGGTCCGGATCACCGCTGTCCCGGTCGGGGGGCGGTGGGCCACTCAGGGCAGCAGGTCGCGGACGACAGCGTCGGCGAGCAGCCGCCCGCGCAGTGTGAGCACCGCCCGGCCGGCGGCGTAGTCGTCGGCGGCCAGTAGACCGCCGGCCAGCGCGCGCTCGGCGCCGGCCCGACCGGTGGCGTCGAGCACCGCCAGCGGGAGGCCGCTGGCCAGCCGCAGCCGGAGCATCACGTCCTCCATGTGCGCCTCGTCGACGGTGAGCACCTCCCGGGCCAGGCCCGGAGACGCGCCGGCGGCCAACCGCTGGGCGTACGCCGAGGGGTGCTTCACGTTCCACCAGCGGACCCCGCCGACGTGGCTGTGCGCTCCCGGCCCCAGCCCCCACCAGTCCGCGCCGGTCCAGTAGAGCAGGTTGTGCCGGCAGCGGGCCTCCTCGGTGCGGGCCCAGTTGGAGACCTCGTACCAGGAGAGCCCGGCCGCGTCGAGCGCGGCCTCCGCGGCCAGGTAGCGGTCCGCGGCCACGTCGTCACTGGGGTACGCCAGTTCGCCGCGCCGCATCCGGGCGGCGAGCCGGGTGCCGTCCTCGACGATCAGGGCGTACGCGCTGACGTGGTCCACTCCGGCGGCGACGACCTGCTCCAGCGAGGCGGCGAAGTCCTCGGCCCGCTCCCCCGGGGTGCCGTAGATCAGGTCCAGGTTGACGTGCTCGAACCCGGCGTCGCGCGCCTCCAGGGCGGCGGCGGTGGCCCGTCCGGCGCTGTGTTTGCGGTCCAGGATCGCCAGCACCCCCGGGGAGGCGGACTGCATGCCCAGCGAGATCCGGGTGTAGCCGGCGGCCCGCAGCAGCTTCAACGATTCCGGGGTGACCGACTCGGGGTTGGCCTCGGTGGTCACCTCGGCGTCGGCGGCCAGCCCCCAGGTGCGGTCGATGCCGTCGAGGATGCGGGCCAGGTCGTCGGCGGGGAGCAGGGTGGGAGTGCCGCCGCCGACGAAGACGGTGTCGACCCGGGGCGGCGGGGTGTCGCCGAGCACCCGGGCGGCGAGCGTCAGCTCGGCCAGCACCGTGTCCGCGTACCCCTCGCGGCTGGCGCCGCCGCCCAGTTCGGCGGCGGTGTAGGTGTTGAAGTCGCAGTATCCGCAGCGGCTGGCGCAGAACGGCACGTGCACGTACACGCCGAAGCCGCGCGCGCCGACCGCAGCGGTGGCGGTGGCGGGCAACGATCCGTCGACGGGGACGGTCTCACCATCTGGAAGGACGCCGGGCATGGCCACTAGTGTGCCCGGCATGACCTCTCCCGACGTCCTCGTGCGGGTCGCCACGGCCCGTGGGGTGACCACCCTCACCCTGGACAGCCCGCACAACCGCAACGCGCTCTCCACCGGTCTGATGACCCAACTGCTGGCCGGGCTGGCGGACGCGGTCGCCGACGAGGCGGTCCGAGTGATAGTGCTCGACCACACCGGCCCGGTCTTCTGCTCGGGCGCGGACCTGAAGGAGACCGCCGCGGCGTACGCCAGCGGGACGGTTCCGGCCGGGATGCTGGGTGACGTGCTCGCGGCGCTCTGGGAGTGCCCGAAGCCGGTGCTGGCCCGGGTCGGCGGGCCGGCGCGGGCCGGTGGGCTGGGTCTGATCGCCGCCGCCGACCTGGCGGTCTGCGCCGACGAGGCGACGTTCGCGTTCACCGAGGTGCGCATCGGGGTGATCCCGGCGGTGATCTCGGCTACCGTGCTGCCCCGGCTGCACCCGCGCGCCGCCGCCGAGCTGTATCTGACCGGCGACACCTTCGATGGTCGCCGCGCCGCCGAGATCGGCCTGGTAACGGCCTCGGTCCCGGCGGACGGGTTGAACGACGCGGTACGGGGCTACTGCGACTCGCTGGTGCGCGGCGCGCCCGGGGCGCTGGCCGGCGCGAAGGAGTTGCTGCGCCGACCGGGCACCGCCGAGTTGCGCGCCGACCTGGCCCGACTCTCCGCCGTCTCGACCGGCTTCTTCCTCTCCGACGAGGGGCGTGAGGGGGTCACCGCGTTCCGGGAAAAACGACCGGCGCGCTGGGTGCCCGCTCTCGACGACTGATGATCGGGGCGCCGCCGTCGTTCGGCGGCGCCCCCGTTTCCTGCCGGCTCACCAGGCGGTCGCGCCGCCATCGACCGGGTAGTTCGCCCCGGTGATGTACGACGCCCGGTCGGACGCGAGGAAGACCACCAGCTCGACGACCTCCTCGGGGCGCGCGAAGCGCTTGAGGAGCGTCTTGGCGGTGATGGCGTCGCGCGCCTCCTGGTTGTCACCGAGGTCGCGTTCGCTGGCCGGGGTGAGGGTGGGCCCTGGGCTGACCGCCACCGCGCGGATCCCGTGGGGCGCCCCTTCGAGCGCGAGCTGTCGCGTCATGCCGATGATGCCGGCGTTCGCGGCGGTGTGACCGACCATCGGCGGGACGTGGCCGCCGATCAGCCCGGCCATGGAGGCGGCGCTGATGATGACACCGCCACCGCGCCGGACCAGGTGCGGCCAGGCGAACTTCGACACGAAGTACGGAATGTCGAGTTCTCCGGTGATGGTGTAGCGCCAGTCCTCCACGGAGAAGTCGGGCATCGGGCCGAAGCGGAGCGCCGCAGCGTTGTTGTAGACCACGTCGAGCCCGCCGTAGGCGGCTGCGGCGTCGTCGACGAGCTTGCGTACCTGCTCGGGGTCGGTGAGGTCGACCGGCGCGATGCCGGTCATCTCGCCGCCGGCGCGGCGGACGAGTTCGACGGTCTCGTCGTTACCGGCGACCTGGAGGTCGGCCCCGACGACCTTGGCGCCCTCGCGGGCGAAGGTCAGCGCCGCGACGCGGCCCAGCCCACCGCCGGTGCCGGTGATCAGCACGACCTTGCCATCGAGCGTTCCCATGAAACTCCTCCTCGTTCGGTGACCAACGCGTCCGGCTATGCGGCGGTAGGTCGGATTGACATGTCAACTGGGTTAAGTCCTTGACCGATCAATCGCTTCCCGACATCGCTTACCCGGTGACGCGCACGACAGCCCTGCGCCGGGGCGAGCGACGGAACGACGTGGCAGGTGAGATCGCGACCGGAGCGGGAACGTCGCCAACCGGCACGCGACAGCGGAGCCGACCCCGAACCGGTCGGAGTCGACCAGGTCGGGCCCGAACCGCTCGGACGACCCGGAGGGGGCCTGCGGGGACGTACGCTTGTCAGACTGTCGATCTGGGGGTGTGGGTGCGAACTCGGGCAACCGTGGCGGGTGGAGTGGTGCTCATCCTCATCGCCGTGATCGCGATCTGGCTCGTCGTACGGCAGGTCGGCGACAATCTGACGTTGCCACTGATGGCACGCAAGTGCACGGTGCAGGCCGACGGACGAGTCGCGCTGGACGCCGACCAGATGGCCAACGCGGCGACCATCGCGGCGATCGGCGCGAAGCGCGGAATGCCCGAGCGAGCCGTCGTGGTCGCGCTCGCCACCGCGTACCAGGAGTCCGGACTACGCAACCTCGCCGACGGCGACCGCGACTCGCTCGGCCTGTTCCAGCAGCGGCCGAGCCAGGGCTGGGGCACTCCGGCGCAGATCCGCGACCCGCGCTACGCGGCCAACCGGTTCTACGCGGCCCTCAAGAAGGTGCGTGGCTGGGAAGAGATGCGGGTGACCGACGCCGCCCAGCGGGTGCAGCGCTCGGCGTTCCCCGAGGCGTACCAGAAGTGGGCCGACGACTCCGAGGTGCTCAGCAGGGCCCTGCTCGGCGACGCCAGCGGCGCGGTCACCTGCTCGGTCGGGCGCACCCCGGCGATGCACGGCGCTGCGGCGGCCGCGCAACTGACCCGCAACCTGGTGCTTGACTGGGGGCTGAAGGGCACCGACCCGACCGACCCGACCGGGTTGGCGGTGACTCCGGGCGACCAGCGCGACGGCTGGCGGTACGCGCACTGGCTGGTCTCGCACGCCCAGGACCACGGCGTGAAGCGGGTCCGCTTCGGCGATCTGGAGTGGACCGCCCGCGACGGCTCGTGGGGTCGGGTGGACGGCCGACAGAACCCCGCCGGCCAGGTGGTCGCCGAGGTGTTCAACGAGGGTTGACCGACCCGGATCTCTTAACCGGCAGTCACCGCACAATCGGGCAATGCCCACCGAATCGCACTATTGATCACCCAGATCTCACTCTGTGCGTTTCTCTCGCTGCGTGGGGTCCCGCCGTGGCCCAATCCCGCACCACACCCTCCCCGATGCCTGGGCCGCCGCGTTACGATCGGCGGCCTGTGCCAGAAAAGGTTTCACCTCATGGGGAGGGGTACGACGCGGTGTTCGATTACGGCGACCGGACCGGTTACGAACCGATCAGCGACACTGACCGCAAGGAGTTCCACGAGCAGGGCTTCCTCCTGCTGCGCAACGTCCTGACGGAGGACCACCGGGCGGCGCTGGAGGCGGCGGTCGACCGCGTCTACGCGGAGGAGCAGGCCAAGGGCACCACCAAGAAGGACGGCACCCTGCACCTGCTGGGCTTCCTGGAGCGCGACGAGCTCTTCGGCGAGCTGCTGACCCACCCGATCGCCTTCCCGTACATGTGGGGGCTGGCCGGCTGGAACATCTACACCCACCACAACCACCTGGACGTCACCCCGCCGGCCGCCGAGCCGGAGAAGCCGTACTGGGGTTGGCACCAGGACGGGTACCGGCAGAACTCCGACCCGGAGACGATGGACCCGAACCTGCCTCGGCCGATGTTCTCGCTGAAGGTCGCGTACGTGCTGTCGGACCTCTCCGAGACCGGCCGCGGCGCCACCAAGGTCATCCCGGGCAGCCACCTGAAGAACTCGCTGCCCCGGCCGGCGGACCTCACGGTGCAGAACCCCGACCCGGAGGGCACGGTGGAGATCACCGCCAACCCGGGCGACGCCTTCATCTTCGACCGCCGGCAGTGGCACTCGCGGTCGACGAACCTGTCGACCATCACCCGCAAGATGCTCTTCGTCGGCTACACCTACCGTTGGATTCGTCCGCTGGACGAGCTGCACCCCGACGTGAACGGCGAGTGGTACCGCAACCGCACCCCAGTGCAGCGCCAGCTGATCGGTGAGGGCACCCACACCGCCAACTACTGGGGCATCAACTGGGACGGGTACGTCGACGACGAGATCCCGCTCCGCAAGGAACTCAAGGAGCGCGGTCTGCTCGACCGCAACATCCCCTGGCTCCGCTGATCCACTGCTCGTAGGACGGCCCCCTGCCGACGCTCAGCGTTGGCGGGGGGCCGTTCCTCGTCTGCGGCCCCGACCGTTCGGGCCGAGCCCGTTCCGGCCACCGGAGCCCGCACTCTCGGTAGCGTGGCGGGTGCGCAGGTCGGGGCGCGGCGCCCCCGCCCAGGGCGTGGGGTGGCACAGGAGGCAGCGCAGTGACGTCCGCTCCGCTCCCCCGGATCCTCCGCCGCCGCGGCGAGCCGGAATACCCGACCTTCCTGGAACTCTTCTTCGACCTCGTCTACATCTTCATGTTCTCCCGGCTCGCCGCCAGCCTGGCCGAGGACCTCACACTTCGGGGCGCGGCGCAGACCGCCGTCCTGCTGCTGGCCGCCTGGTGGGTCTGGGTGCTGACCGCCTGGCTCACCGACCTGTTCAACCCCCGACTGCCGATCATCCAGGCGACCGCCCTGCTGGTCATGCTCGGCACCCTGCTGATGGCGATCGCGACGCCGTTCGCCTTCGGTCGGTACGGATGGCTCTTCGTCGCGGCCTACTTCGGCATCCACCTGGTCCGCGATGCCGTCCTGATCCCCGGCACCCGGGTGAACCGTCCGATCCAGGCCAGGAGCATCCGGGTGTTCTTCTGGTTCGGCGTCACAGTGACGCCCTGGGTGGCCGGGGTGTTCGTGGACGGGACGGCCCGACTGGCGCTCTGGTCGCTCGCGGTGGCGGTCGACCTCGGCTCGGCCCGGGTCGGTTGGCCGACGCCGAGACTGGGGCGTACCGAGCTCGCCAGCCAGATCTTCACCGGGGTCCACCTCTCCGAGCGCCATCGGGCGATCTTCATCGTCGCGCTCGGCGAGTTGATCCTGAGCACCGGCACGGGGCTGGCCGGCAGCGAATTCACGGCCGGGGCGCTGGCCACCAGCGCTGTCGCGTTCCTCAGCGCGGTCCTGGTGTTCCAGCTCTACTTCCAGCGGGTCCAGCGGATCCTGGCACCACCGAGCGTCACAATGGTGGAAAGGGTCCGCTCCGGCACCTCCACCTCGTACAGCCATCTGGTCATGGTGGCCGGGGTGGTGTTGGTCTCGACCAGCACCTCGGTAATCGTCGACCGGCCGTTCGGCCGCGCCCCGGCCGAGCTGATGGTCGCCACCCTCGGCGGACCGGTCCTGTTCCTGCTCGGCAGCGTCCTGTTCGATGCCGTGGTGACCGGCCGGACCCTCTGGTCCCGGGTGCTGGCGATCGTGGTGTTGTGTGCCCTGATAGCACCCGCCACCATCATGCTTCCGCCCCTGGCCGCCCTGATGCTGGCGAACCTGGTCCTACTGATCACCCTTGTCGGCGAAGGGCTGGCCGCGCGCAGTCGCCCGGTCGGCGCGGCCGCGCCCGTCGGGTGAACTACCGTCCGCGACCGCAGTGCGGAGTCACCGCAGCATCGGCGGCGCCGGCGCACGCGCGTGTCGCCGGGTGCTCGCCAGGTTCGCCACGGCGATCAGGAGCAGCACCGTCATGGCGAGCAGGGCGACCAGCACCGGCGGCAACAGGGGCGTGGCCGGCGCCACGCCCGCCAGCAGCACCAGACCTGCCAATCGGGACCGCGAGATTCGCCCGAACACCGTGAAGTCGAGGACGCCCCGGCCGACCAGGTACAACGCGGGTCCGCCGAGGATCACCGCGGCCCACGAGGGCGGGGTCTCGCCCAGCGGGCGGCTCACCACGAGCCGGCTGGTGACCGCCGCGCCGATGATTCCGGCCACCATGATCAGATGGGTGACCGCTGCGGACTGGGTGAGCAGCGCCGGGTTGGACGACCGGGAGATCGCGTCGGTCAGCAGCTCACCGGCGCGGTAGATGTAGATCCGCCACATCAACACGATGGTGGTGAACACCACGAGTAGAGCCGAGGCTCGCTCCAGCGTGTACTCGCTCATGCTGAAGGTCGTTCCGGTCACGAAGATCGAGACACCGAGCGCGACGATGACGAACTGCCGGTAACGCTCGGCCACCCGCGCGCCGACCAGCCGCCAGTCGCGCGGTCGTGAGCGGCCGATCCCGGGTACCGGCCAGCCCAACGCCGCCGCGCCATACTCGACGACGGTAGCGAGCACCCAGATCGCCAACTGCCCCGAACCGCCGACGAGCGCCCCACCGATCCAGGCGATACCGGCGACGGCCTCCCAGATCAGGATCCGGATGCTGCGACGCGGCGGCCTCCTGAGCGAGACAACCAGGATGTAGTAGGCCGCGGTACTGAGGTGGATGACCACGTATGTGGTGGCGAAGAGCAGCCGGCGATCGCCGTACGCATCGGCCGCGAGCGCGGCCAACAGCAGGCTGGCCGCCGCCACCCAGATGAACTGCCCCTGCCCGGCCGGGCGGGTCAGGTCGACGCTGTCCGCCGTCCACACTGTCAGCGCCCAGATCATCGTGAACCCGAGCAGCAGCACCAGCGTCTTGGCGACACCCGTCCAGGTCAGGTCGTCGGCCAGCACCGTCGCCAAGGTGACCAGCGCGAAGACGTAGACGAGGTCGAAGAAGAGCTCCAGGAACGCCGGACGCTCCAGGCCCGGATCGGGGGGCGACGCCGCCGCGGCACCGCCGTCCGTCGTCATCGACATCGCGCTCCACCCGGTCCCCGCCGCACGCCCTCCGTGGGGACGATACGGGCAAGTCCGGCGCTGGGCCCGTCATCGGGGTTCTTCCGGGTCGGATCCGCCGAGCCCGCCGGCGCTCGTCGCGGCGTCGCGGCGGATGCCGTCGGCGCTCGTCGCGGCGTCGCGGCGGACGCCGTCGCGGCCGGTCAGCCCCGGGCGGCGAGGCGTCGGCGGGCCTTCTCCCGGATCGACGCCGGCAGGTCCTCGGCGTCGAGCAGCCGAGGTAGCAGCTCCGGCTCCAGGCTGTTCGCCCGGAACACCTCGCCGATGGTGACTCCGTGCGCCGGCCGGTCCACCACCTCGACCGGGTCGCCCGCGCCGACCTCCCCCTCACGCAGCACCCGCAGGTAGGCCCCGGGCGATGCCCGGACGGTGAACCGCTTGATCAGATCCGGTACGCCCCAGAACCCGGCGAAGGTGGTGCAGGGGGTGCGCGGCTTGGTGACCTGGAGCAGGGCGGAGCCGACCTGCCACTGTTCGCCGATCACCGCACCCGTCACGTCGACCGCGTAGGTGGTCAGGTTCTCGCCGAAGCCGCCGGGCGGTATGGCGCGGCCCAGTTCGGCCACCCACCAGGCGGCGTCCTCCTCCGCGTAGGCGTAGACCGCCTGGTCAGGGCCACCGTGATGGGCCCGCTCGCCGATGAAGTCGCCCGCCAGGCCGCCGGTGAGCAGAGACACCGGGCCGTCGACCGGCCGTTTGTCGATGCCGCTGCGACCGCTCGCGTCGCCGGCCCAGCCAGCCTCGGTCACGATGCCGAGGTTCACCGCTGCCACCCTGCCCGTCATGACCGCCAGCCTAACGGCGCCTCGCCGTCCGGAGGGGTCACCGCGCACCCGAAGAGGAAAGTACTTTCCAACTGGGCAACTACATGCTCTACTTGCCTAGCAGGAAAGTACTCGCCCAACCCTCAAGGAGCAGCCATGACCGAGCCTGGCATCACTCCCGCGTCAGCCGCCGACGCGCTCGCCGAGATCCACGCCCGCCGCGACCAGGTGGTCACCGCCACGCTCATTCCCCACTGGTACTGGCCTGCGCTGGGAGGGCTCATAGTCGCCTTCACCGCCGCCGTGGAGACCCACCGGCCGTGGGCGGTCGCGGTCGGTTCGGCGGCGTACGCGATCGGTCTGGCCGCCGTCGTGGGCCGAGTCGTGGTGCGGCACCGGGCCCAGGTCCGCGCCAGCCTCATCGGCGTACACGGCGCGATCACCATCGCCGGTTACGTGCTCGTCCTGGTCGCACTCAGCCTCGGCACCGGCTTCGCCGCCGAGGCAGCCGGCCTGGCCTGGCCCGCGACGATCGGCGCGATCACCACCGCCGGCGCGATGACAGCCACCGGGCTGCCGCTGATGCGCTACCTTCGCCGGGTGATGATCACTCGACCGCTTGGCGGCGGCAGGTGAGCACTTCCCGATTCGACGAGCTGATCCACGCGCCGACCCGGCTGTCCCTGGTGAGCCTGCTCGCGGCCACCGAGTGGGCGGAGTTCCGCTACCTGCGCGAGCAGCTCGGGCTCTCCGACTCGGCGCTGTCCAAGCAGCTCACCACGTTGGAGCAGGTCGGGTACGTGGAGATTCGCAAGAGCTTCGTGGGCAAGCGCCCGCGTACCTCGGTGACCCTGAGCAGCGCCGGTCGGGCGGCGTTCGACGGGCACGTGGCGGCGTTGCAGGAGATCGTCGCCCGGTCAGGGTTCACCGTCCTGCCCGGCGGATGACCACACCAGCCCCGGCGGCCGGCGGGTCAGCCCTTGACGGCGCCGGCCACCAGGCCGGAGACCATCCGCCGTTGCACCAGCAGGAAGAAGATGATGACCGGCAGGGTGAACAGGGTGGACGCGGCCATCACCGGCCCCCAGTTGGTGTCGTCCCGGCCGAAGAAGAAGGTCATCGCCACCGGCAGCGTGTAGCTGCCCTGGTCGTTGATGAACGTCAACGCGAAGATCAGCTCGTTCCAGGCGGTGATGAAGGAGAAGATGCTGGTTGCCACCAGGCCGGGCGCGACCAGCGGGAAGAGCACCCGGCGGAAGATCTGGGCCCGGCTGGCCCCGTCGATCGCCGCCGCCTCCTCCAACTCCTTCGGCACCGCCGCGACGAAGCCGCGCAGCATCCACACGGCGAACGGCAGCGAGAAACCGAGGTACGTGAGGATCAGGCTGGGCAGGGTGTTGTAGAGCCCGAGCCGCTGGATCATCAGGAACAGCGGGATGACCAACGCCTCCAGCGGGATCATCTGCACCACCAGCAGCATGATCAGGAAGCTCGTCCGCAGCTTGAAGCGGAACCGGGCCACAGCGGTCGCGGCGAGCAACGCCACGAGACCGCTGAGCACCACTGTGGAGACGGCCACCAGCGCGCTGTTGAGGAAGAAGTCGAGGAAGCTGACGCCGGGGATCAGGTTGCCGGTCAGGATCTCCCGGTAGTGCGCCAACGTCGGATGGGTCGGGACCGGCTGCGGGGTGGCCGAGAAGATCTCGTTGCTCGGCTTCAGCGAGGTGGAGATCATCCAGTAGACCGGGAACGCCGCGAAGAGCGCGACCAGCAGACCGGCGCCATTGAGGGCGATTTTCTTCACGACTCGTCCTCCTGCCTGAGCACCATCCGTACGTAGAAGCCGGTGACCACGAGCAGGATCAGCGTGAGGATCACCGCGATGGCCGCGCCGAGCCCGTACTTGGGCGGCGGGGAGAAGGCTTCGGCGTACGAGTAGATGGCGAGCATGAACGTCGGCCGGTCCTGGGTGCCGCCGGCCAGCACGAACTGCTGGGTGAAGACCTTGAAGTCCCAGATCGTGGAGAGCACGATCAGGATCCCGAAGACCGGGCGCAGCAACGGGAAGGTGATCTTCCAGAAGACCCGCCACGGGCTGGCGCCATCCACCCGGGCCGCCTCGTGCAGCTCACTCGGCACACTCTTGAGACCGGCCAGCACACTCACCGCGATGAACGGGAACGAGTGCCAGACCACCACCAGGGTGAGGATGGAGAAGAAGAGCAGCGGTGAGTTGAACCAGCCGTAGCCGGTCCAGTCGCTGCGCCCGAACAGGCTGTTCGAGAGACCGTCCGGCAACGCGTTGAACAGCCACGTGACCAGGCCGCTCGTGTCGTCGAAGATCCACTTCCAGACGATGGTGCCGGTCAGCGCCGGCGTGGCCCAGGCGAGCATCACGCAGCTGGCCACGAACGTCGCCATCTTGCGACCGAGCCGGTTGAGCAGCAGCCCCACCAGGGTGCCGAGCACCATGGTGAGCAGCACGTTGGCCGCGGCGAACAGAACCGTGTTGCGCAGCACGGTCAGGAAGAACGGGTCGGAGAGGATGTCGACGTAGTTGCCGAACCCCACCCACGGCCACTCCCGATCGCCGCGCAGTTGCCGGACGCTGTTCAGCCGGTAGAAGGACATCACCACCACCTGGCCGAGCGGCCAGAGCAGCAGCACCCCGATGATCAGCAGGGCGGGCAGGAGCAGCAGGTAGGGCAGGCGGTCCACCCGGCGACGCCGCCGCGCGGGGGTCTCCCGCGCGGCGACCGTCTCCGGGTTTTTTGTCTGTGAGCTCACTTGCTGTTCAAAATGCTTTCCATCTCACCGGCCGCGTCGGCGGTAGCCTTCTCGACCGTCTTCTGACCCTTCATGACCGAGCTGTTCATCGCCTGGGTCACCGTCTTCGTCCGGCTGACCTCCACCCACTTCGGGGTGAGCGGCGTGAGCTTGGTGTTCTGCATTGTGGTGGCGAACGACGCCATCACCTTGTCGTTCGCGTACGCGCCACCGGAGACCAGGTCCTGGTAGACGGGGAAGAAGCCGAGGCTGCTGGCGAAGCTCTGCGCGTTCTTCTTGTTGAGCAGCACGGTCAGGTAGTCCCAGGCCAGGTCCTGCCGCTCGCTGTCCTTCCAGATCGCCACGTCCGAGCCACCCGCGAAACCGGGTGCCGCCTTGCCGTCCGGGCCGGGGATCGGGAACGTACCCCAGACCTTCTCGATCTCGGGGTTGTCCTTCTTGATGGCGCCCTGCTGCCAGCTACCGGCGAAGGCCATCGCGGCCTTGCCGGTGGCGAACTGGGTACGCGCGTCGATCTCGTTCCAACCCGCCGCCGCCGGCGGGGCGACCTTGTGCACTGTCACCAGGTCGGTCCAGAACTTGACGGCCCGCTGCGCCTCGGGCGTGGTGTAGCCGGACTTCCAGGTGCCGCCCTGGTTGCTGGCGATCTCGCCGCCCGCGCCCCAGAGGAACGAGTAGAAGGGCAGTTCGGAGTTGCCGGGCAGCGCGATGCCGTAGGTGCCCTTCTTCTTCGCCTGCACCGCCTTGGCCACGGTGACCAGCTCTTCCCAGGTCTTCGGGGGCTGCACACCGGCCTCGGCGAACCAGTCGGTGCGGTAGTAGATGGCGCGCACGCCCGCGTACCAGGGCACGCCGTACTGCTTGCCGTCGAGCTGAGCGTTGCGCACGAGGTCGGGCAGCAGATCCTTGCCGTCGGCCCAGCCGCCCATCCGACCACTCACGTCGGCGAGCGCCTCCTGGGCGGCCCAACCCTGAGTCTCGGTGTTGCCCAGCTCGGTGATGTCCGGTCCCTCACCGCCGGCGAGCGCCGCCTGGAACTTCTTGGGCGCCTCCAGCCAGGGGATGTACTGCACGACAACGTCGGTGTCGGGGTGCTTCTGGCGGAACTCGGCCTCGACCCCGTCGAGGAAGGAGTTCTGCGCGTCGCCGCCCTCGCCCATCATCCAGACCGTGAGCTTGCTGTCGTCGGCCGCGTCGTCGCCGGAGCCTCCACAGCCGGTCAGCACCATCGCGGCCGAGGCCACCATGGCGGTGACCGGGGCCAGCCGCTTCCACCTGTTCACGCCACTTCTCCCCTCGCGCCGCTTGGAACTAACCTTCTCCGCCGCACCCTAGTACGGAGAATTCCTTTACGACAGTGGGCGGGACTGGCCGAAGCGTGGCGACCGTACCGCAGCGGCCCGACGACCGGCACTCCAACATCCGGCCAAAGTCGGGCCTTTCAGCACGAAAGAGCGCCCGGCTCTCGGCCGGGCGCTCTTTCCAGTCGTGCTGTCCTAGCAGTGGTGCTGTGTCGCCAGATGATGCCGGGTCGTTATCGGGTGACGCTGCGGCGGCGACCCACACCGGCCACCAGCGCGACAGCGATCGCGGCCACCACGACCTGCACCAGCAGCTCGGCCCAGTCGATACCGCTCGTCTCGGTCGCGATGCCGATGGCCCGCGCCAGGACGGTGCCCAGCAGCGCGGCGCCGACACCGATCAGCAGGTGCAGCCAGATCGGCATGTTCTGCCGGCCCGGGACGACCAGGCGGCCGAGCGCGCCGACGATGAGACCAACAACGATCGCAGTGATGATGCCCCACACGGTGAGCTCCACGGCCACCCTCCTTCAAAGAATGTCTGACACACGGTGCGTGTGCTTCCTGTCGTGACCGTTAATTGCCCTACCCACCCAAAATCCAAACCGACTTCGGTCACCAAACGATCACGACTTGGCCGACAAGAGCACGTTCCACCGCAGGCCCACCCGGGGGCACGGGCACGATCCGACCCGCCGGACGTCGAGCAAGGACCGGCGACGACCCTCGCGGCGGGCAGAACGCCGATGGGCGCCCGGCCTGTCGGCCGAGCGCCCATCGGAGGTGTCGCGGTGGTACGAGTTGGTGCTGTGGTGTTACCGGGTCACGCGGCGGCGGCCACCCACACCGGCCACCAGCGCGACAGCGATCGCGGCCACCACGACCTGCACCAGCAGCTCGCCCCAGTCGATACCGCTCGTCTCGGTCGCGATGCCGATGGCCCGCGCCAGGACGGTGCCCAGAAGGGCCGCGCCGATACCGATCAGCATGTGCAGCCAGATCGGCATGTTCTGCCGGCCCGGGACGACCAGACGGCCGAGCGCGCCGACGATGAGACCAACAACGATCGCAGTGATGATGCCCCACACGGTGAACTCCACGGTCGCCCTCCTTCAAAGAATGTCTGACACACGAGTTGTGTGCTTCCTGTCGTGACGGCTAAGTGCCCGACCCACCGAAAGCCCAAACCGACTCACCTCAATCGACAACGCCAGTCGTCGATGTTTCGGAGGTGCGTCGGTTGACGCGTGAGTACGTCCACACAGGTAGGAGCCCATCTCGTCGACCCGTCGGCCCCACCACAGCGACAGAAAAGTTTTCCGCACCCGGCGGTCACACTCCCCGCGCCGGCCCGCTCAGCCGGCAGTCTCGGCGGCCCGACGGACCTGACGGGGCAGGGCGGGCGAGGCACGCGGGGCGCCCGGAAACGCGACGCGCCCGGGTGCGGATGACACCCGGGCGCGTACGGCGGCGCGAAACTACTTCTTGCCGGTGGCCTTGCCGTCGCCGGAGTCGGAGGAGAGGGCGGCGATGAAGGCCTCCTGCGGCACCTCGACCCGGCCGACCATCTTCATCCGCTTCTTGCCTTCCTTCTGCTTCTCCAGCAGCTTGCGCTTACGGCTGATGTCGCCGCCGTAGCACTTGGCGAGCACGTCCTTGCGGATCGCCCGGATGGTCTCCCGGGCGATGACCCGGCTGCCGATGGCCGCCTGGATCGGTACCTCGAACTGCTGGCGCGGGATCAGGGTGCGCAACTTGGCGGCGATGGTGACGCCGTAGTTGTACGCCTTGTCCTTGTGCACGATGGCGCTGAACGCGTCCACCGGCTCGCCGTGCAGCAGGATGTCCACCTTCACCAGGTCGGACGCCTGCTCGCCGGAGGGCTCGTAGTCGAGTGAGGCGTAGCCCTTGGTACGGCTCTTCAACTGGTCGAAGAAGTCGTAGATGATCTCCGCGAGGGGCAGCGTGTAGCGCAGCTCCACCCGGTCGGCGGAGAGGTAGTCCATGCCGAGCAGGGTGCCGCGCCGACCCTGGCAGAGCTCCATGACGGCGCCCACGTAGTCGTTGGGCGTCAGCACCGTGGCCCGGACCACCGGCTCGTACACCTCGGCGATCTTGCCGGTGGGGTACTCGCTCGGGTTGGTGACGACGATCTCCTCGCCGTCGTCGGTGATCGCCCGGTAGACGACGTTGGGCGCGGTGGAGATCAGGTCGAGGTTGTACTCGCGCTCCAGCCGCTCCCGGATGATCTCCAGGTGGAGCAGGCCGAGGAAGCCGCAGCGGAAGCCGAAGCCCAGCGCGCCGGAGGTCTCCGGCTCGTAGTCCAGGGCGGCGTCGTTGAGCTTGAGCTTGTCCAACGCCTCGCGCAGGTTGGGGTAGTCGGACCCGTCGATCGGATAGAGACCCGAGTAGACCATCGGCTTCGGGTCCTTGTAACCACCCAACGCCTCGGCCGCCGGCCGACTGTTGATGGTGACAGTGTCACCGACCCGGGACTGCCGGACGTCCTTCACACCGGTGATCAGGTAGCCGACCTCGCCGACGCCGAGCGCCTCGGCCTTGACCATCTCGGGTGAGATGACACCGATCTCCAGCAGCTCGTGCACCGCACCGGTGGACATCATCTTGATCCGGTCGCGGGCGCTGATCCGGCCGTCGATGACCCGGACGTACGTGACGACGCCGCGGTAGACGTCGTACACCGAATCGAAGATCATCGCCCGGGCGGGCGCCACGGCGTCACCGACCGGTGGGATGAACTGCCGGACGATCTCGTCGAGCAGGTACGGAACGCCCTCGCCGGTCTTGCCGGAGACCCGGATGCAGTCGGCGGGGTCACCGCCGATCAGGTGGGCCAGTTCCTCGGCGTACTTCTCCGGCTGCGCGGCCGGCAGGTCGATCTTGTTGAGCACCGGGATGATGCGCAGGTCGTTTTCCAGGGCCAGGTAGAGGTTGGCCAGGGTCTGCGCCTCGATGCCCTGCGCGGCGTCGACCAGCAGCACGGCGCCCTCGCAGGCGGCCAGCGACCGGGACACCTCGTACGTGAAGTCCACGTGCCCCGGGGTGTCGATCATGTTGAGCACCGCGTGCTCGCCAGCCCGCTCACCCTCACGGATGGTCCACGGCATGCGAACGGCCTGGCTCTTGATCGTGATGCCGCGCTCGCGCTCGATGTCCATCCGGTCCAGGTACTGGGCGCGCATCTGCCGGGGGTCGACCACACCGGTGAGCTGCAACATCCGGTCGGCCAGGGTCGACTTCCCGTGGTCGATGTGGGCGATGATGCCGAAGTTCCGGATGCGACCGGGGTCGGTGGAACCAGGGGCGTTCGCGCCGGGATCGAGCTTCGGTGGCACAGCGGTCCGTTCTGGTCGGCTGACGTGAACAGGCCGGCGCGCCGCCGACCCCCTCTATGTTCCCACGCCGCCGGGGTGCGCCCGCTGCGCGGGCGATGGATCGGCCCGAGGACCCCTCACTCCATCGGCGGCTCGACGAAGAGCGCGGCCAGCCGGGGCAGCCGGCGACGCGCCTCGTCCTCGTCGTCGAAGTCCCAGAAG
This sequence comes from Micromonospora sp. NBC_00330, assembly GCF_036136635.1. NCBI lineage: Bacteria > Bacillati > Actinomycetota > Actinomycetes > Micromonosporales > Micromonosporaceae > Micromonospora > Micromonospora sp. NBC_00330. Next base: position 60,390 of record NZ_CP108012.1, on the reverse strand, counting down.
TCGTTGAGGTCCGGCGTCCGCACCGGGTCACGGTCCGCCGGCAGCTCGGTCGCGGTGGCCTTGCGGTACGCGTCCCACGGCACCGAGAGCATCTGCTCGGCGGAGAACTCCTCGCCGCTGAGCGAGGCCGCCCGCACCTGGGGCAACTCGGCCAGCGAGTCCGGTTCGGCGACCGCACGGGCGAAGACGGCCCGACCCTGGGCCATCAGCCAGCCCCGGAAGTGTTCGAAGCCCTCGGCCGAGGCACCACCGTTGATCAGGTACGCCGCACCCCACAGATCCGCCTTGTGCGAGGCGGCCAGCACCCGCGTCTGGTGCCGCGCGTACCCGATGATGTCCTCCGGGTCGCGCTCGGCGAGTAGCGCCACGGCCCGTGCGGCGACCGGCCCGGGCTCACCCCCGCCGCCGGCCCGCGCCTCGTCGATCAGCTGCCAGAAGTCCTCGGTCCTCATGGCTTGGCAGTCTGGCAGTGTCGCCGTGCGTCGCGCACGTACCCCGGGGCAGCATGGTGGGATGTCCCCTTCCCTGCTGCCGCCGGTGCCCTACCACGCGAGTGCCCTGCGCCCGTCGTGGCCGGCGTTACCGGCGGCGCTGCGGGCCGCGGTCGCCGAACGGCTCGGCGCGCCGGTGGTCACGGCCCGGGTCGCGGGCGCGGGCTTCACCCGCGGCTTCGCCGCCGTGCTCGACACCGCCGACGGTGGCCGGGCCTTCGTCAAGGCCGCACCCGCCGCCGAGCAACCGCATCTGGTCGACTGGTACGCCCGAGAGGCCGCGATCCTCGACCGGCTACCGGCCGACCTGCCCGCGCCCCGCCCCCGGTGGACCCTCTCCGCAGCCGGCTGGTTCGTGTTGTGCACCGACGCCGTCGACGGGCACACCCCACACCTGCCCTGGGTGCCCGCCGAGTTGGACGCCACCCTCGCCGGGTACGCGCGAATCGCCACCGCCCTGGCCGACCCGCCGGCCGAGCTGACCGCGCTCGGCCTGCCGCACCTGGCCGACCTTGCCCGGTCGGACATCCTGTGGTGGGAGGAGGTCGCCGCCGGTCGGGAGCCGACCCCACCACTGCCCGCGCCGCTGCTGAACCGGCTGCCCGAGCTGGTGGAGTTGGAATCCCTCCTCCCCCGGTACGCCGCCGGCGCGACCGGCCTGATCCACGGCGACCTGCGGGTCGACAACGTGCTGATCGGCCCGGACGGCCGAGCCTGGTTCTGCGACTGGACCTGGGTCTGCTCCGGGCCGGCCTGGTTCGACCTGGCCGGCCTGCTGCTCACCGCGTACGCCAGCGGGCTGGACGCGGACCGGCTCTTCGCCGCGCACCCGGCCACCGCCGGCGCGCCAGCGGACGCGCTGGACGCGACACTGGCCGCGTTGGCCGGCTACTACCTCACCGGCGCTGCGGCGGCACCGCCGACGGCCTCGCCGCACCTGCCCGCCCACCAGCGGTGGAGCGGCGAGCAGTCGCTCCACTGGCTGGCCCGCCGCCAGGGCTGGCGGTGACGCGGGCTGGCCTGCCGTCCGGACTGGCGGTGAGTCGCCAGCGTGGTCGAGGGCGTAACCTGGTCCCCGACGGGCCGGGTCCGTCCGCGCGAAGGCCGAGCCGTTTTGGCTCGTCCCGGGCGACCTGGTAACCTGGCTCTTCGCGCAGCGATGACGCACGTTCGTCATCACGCGCAATAAGCTGACCAACCCGAGCTATCAAGACGAGGCTGTCGCGTGGCGAACATCAAGTCCCAGATCAAGCGCAACCGGCAGAACGAGAAGGCCCGGCTGCGCAACAAGTCGGTCAAGTCGTCGCTGAAGACCGCCGTCCGGAAGTTCCACGAGGCTGCCGAGGCCGGTGACGTCGAGAAGGCGACCGCGCTCATGCTGGACGCCTCGCGCAAGCTGGACAAGGCCGTCAGCAAGGGCGTGATCCACTCCAACCAGGCCGCGAACCGCAAGTCCGCGATCGCGAAGCGCGTGGTGTCGCTCTCCGCCTGACGACTTCACCGTCAGACTGATTCGGAAAACCCCGGGCCCCAGGCCCGGGGTTTCCGTGTGTCCAGAGGCCGGCCGTTCCGTGCGCGATGCCGGCCGCGTCTTCTCCGGCCGGCCGTCCCTGTGCGTGGGCTCTGACGGGTCGGCGCTCAGTCTGACGGGTTGGCCCGCCGGGGCGGTGGCACCGGGTCGGCGGTGATCACGACGCCGGGAACGCTGTGCGAGACCCATTCCACCCGGGCTCGGCCGACCACCGGTTCGATCTGCCGGCGAAACCGGTCCCGTTCCTGCTCGGGCACGAGCGCGGCGGAGCGGACCACGATCGCGGCCACCATGTCGTTGAGCTTCACCATGGCGGCCACCACTACCGGCAGCACCAGCACCGCCCACCAGCTGACCAACTCGGCGAGGGCGAGCAGCACCGCCAGGGCGATGGCACCCTCGAAGAAGAGGAAGCACAGCACGCCGCCGGGGTTGACGAACCGCAGGCCGAGGAGCCGGGCGTAGAGCGGCCGGTAGCGCTCCTCGTCCACGGGAATGGTGGCCCACGCTGGGCGGTTCGCCCCCGTCACCTGACGCTGCCCTGCCGGGCCGCCGCGACCGAGAAGACCGCACGCTCCAGGGCGTACGCCCGGTCGTCGGAGCCGCCCTTGACGGCCGCGTTGCACTCGGCGGCGACCTGCATGGCCCGGACCAGGCCCTCCGGCGTCCAGCCCCGCCCCTGCCGCTGCGCCCGCTCGATCTTCCAGGCGGGCATTCCGAGGCTGCTGGCGAGCTGGTACGCGCTACCCCGCCCGGCCGACGCCACCCGGGCCACAGTGCGCACCCCGTCGGCCAGGGCATCGGCGATGGGCACCGGGTCGACCCCGACGTGCAGGGCCCAGCGCAGCGCCTCGAGCGCCGCCGGTACGTCGCCGACCATTGTGGCGTCCGCCACCGTGAAGCCGGTCACCTCGACCCGGCCCCGGTAGTAACGGGAGACCGTCTCGGCGCTGATCCGCCCGTCGGTGTCGGCGACCAGTTGGGAGCAGGCGGCGGCCAGCTCACGCATGTCGTTGCCGACAGCGGCGATGAGCGCCTCGGCGGCGTCGTCGGTGCACTTTCCGCCGGCCCGGCGGATCTCGTCGCGGACGAAGGCCACCCGGTCGCGGTGCCCCTTGAGCTTGGCGGCCGGGACCACCGTCGCGCCGGCCGCCCGCAGACCGTCGGCGAACGCCTTGCCCTTGGCGCCGCCCAGGTGCAGCACCAGCAGCTGGACCTCCGGGTCGGGATTCTTCGCGTACGCCAACAGCGCGGCGACCAGGTCCTTGCGGGCGTCCTGGCCGGAACGCAGGATCAGCAGCCGCCGCCCGCCGAACAGCGAGGGGCTGAGCATCTCGGCGATCTCGCCGACGGTGAGCGCGCTGGCCTGGTACTCGCGGACGTCCACCTCGGGGTCCACACTGCGAACCTTCGCGACAGCTTCGGTGACCGCGCGCGTGGCGAGCAGTTCCTCGTCACCGAGGACGAGCAGAATGGGGGCGAGGCTGGCGGGGGTCACGCCGCCCATATTCGCACGGCCTGCGGCGGGATCGTGCCTGCTCATTCACTGCTTGATCGGCGCAGCCCGCACACAGCGCAAATCCAGACATCCAACTCAATTACTCGCTTAAACCGCAAGTCGGCCGATTAATCGGAGGCCTATTCAAGACCGTCGGCCCGCGGGCACACCTCGCCGGGCTACCGCCAGACCGCCGTCCGTTCGGATCGCCGCCACGTCGCCGTCCGTGTCGGTGCGCAGCACCCGCACGCCGCCCCTGCCCAGTTGGGCGATCAGCCCCGGACTCGGGTGCCCGTAGGTGTTGCCCGTGCCCACGGGCACGAGCGCCACCGTCGGCCGCACCGCGTCGAGGAAACCCTGGTCCTGGTACGCCGACCCGTGGTGCGCGACCTTCAACACGTCCGCCCGTAACTGGCCGGGGGCCGCCCGCGCCACCATCGCGTGCTGCTCCTCGGTCTCCGCGTCGCCGGCCAACAGGATCCGTACCCCGGCCACAGTGGCGCGCAGCACCAGCGAGTTGTTGTTCGGGTCGGACCTGGTCCCGGCCAGCGGGTACGGCGGGCCGAGCACCAACAGGTCGACCCCGCCCACGGGGTGGCGAGCGCCGGCCACGGTGGTCAGCAGCGCAGCCCGCCCGCCGTTGGCCGCCGCCCGAACCAGGTCCCGACCGCTCTCCGGGTCGGTGGACGACGGCGTCAGCACGGCACCCACCCGCCGCCCCCGGAACACCCCGGCCACCCCGCCCACGTGGTCCGCATGGAAGTGACTGACCACCAGCAGGGGCACCTCCCGTACGCCGAGCCGACGCAGGCAACCGTCCACGGCACCCGGTTCCGGCCCGGCGTCCACCACCACGGCCCGGCCGGGGTCGACCGGGAGCACCAGGGCGTCGCCCTGCCCCACCGCGCAGGCCACCACCACCCACCCGGCTGGTGGCCAGCCGGCGGCCACCAGCCGAACCGGCAGGGCACCCAGCACGGCGGCGACCCCGACCACCGCCACCAGCCGGCGTACGAGTGGCCGGCGCACCGCGATCAGCAGCGCGACGGTCAGCCCGGTCAGCAGCAGTGCACCGGGCACCCCGCCCAGCCACGGCAGGGTGCCCCCCGGCAGTCGAGCACCCTGGCGGGCGATGAGCACAAGCCACCAGGCCGGCCAACTCGCGAGCCACGCGACGAACTCGGCGCCGGCCGGCCAGATCGGCGACACCATGGCCGCCAACACGCCCAGCACTGTCGCTGGCGCGATGGCCGGCACCGCCAGCAGGTTCGCCGGCACCGCCACCAAGCTCACAGTGCCGGAGATCCCGGCGACGACCGGGCCGCAGGCAAGTTGGGCAGCCGCCGGAACGGCCAGCGCCTCGGCCAGCCCAGGCGGGACGCCTCGCCGACGCAATCCGTCCCGCCAACGCGGCGCGAGCAGCAGCAGGCCACCGGTGGCCAGCACGGAGAGGGCGAACCCGGGATCCCCGGCCAACTCGGGGTCGACGAGCACCAGCACTGTCACGGCGGCGGCCAGCGCGGGCAGCGCCGCCCGAGGTCGCCCGGCGGCGAGCGCGGCCAGCCCGATCGCTCCCATCGTGGCTGCCCGTACGACGCTCGGCGACGGGCGGACCAGAATGACGAACCCCACCAGCGCCACCCCACACAGCGCAGCGGCGAGCCACGGGCCGGCGCGCGACCACCGGGCCAGCAACAACACCGCACCCACAACGATCGCGACGTTGGAGCCGGAGACCGCGTTGAGGTGGGTCATTCCGGTGGCCTGGAAGTCCGCCTCGACGGCGGGTGGCAGTCGGCTGGTGTCGCCCACCACCAGACCGGGCAGCAGCCCACCGGGGTCGTCGGGCAGCGGCGCGCAGGCGCGTTGCAGGCCGGTACGCAGCGTCCCGGCGGCGCGCTGCGCCCAGGACGGCGCGCCGTGCCGTTGCGGCGGACCGTTGGTGCTGAGCACCGCCGCGGTGAGGTCGCCGCCGCGCGGAACGCCGAGCCGGCCGTCGACGGTGAGGCGCTGCCCGGGCAGCAGGCCCCGCCACGCCGGATCGGTCGCCAGGACCAGTAGCCGCACCGACGCGTGGATCCGGCGACCATCCGGGCCGGTGAGCCGGACCAGCTCGGACGGCACCAGCAGCATCCCCGGCCGCCCGGCGCTCCGGATCGGGCGCGGGTCGTCCCGGACGACCAGGTCGGCGGTGATCGGAGCGCGTTGCTCCGCGAGGGCACGGATCGCCGGCGCGTCGCGAACGGCGAGCCGGGCGGCGGTGGCCGCACCACCGCAGACCACACCGAGGCCGACCGCCACGGCCACCCACCCGTAGCGCCGCACCATGGCTCGGGGACGGCCGAGGCGGCCGAGCAGATGCGCAGCACCAATTGCCGTCAGACCGGCCCCCGTGCCGGCCACCAGCAGCGTGGCGTGGCTGCCAAGGTGCAGGCCGGCGAGCGCCGTGAGCCAGGCCGCCACGGCGAGCCCAGCCAGTCGCAGATCCGGCGGCTCCGACCGGGCCCCGCCAACCGGTGGCGTGGCCTGAGCCGACCCAGCCGGCGGCCCGGGCTGAGCCCCGCCGGCCGGTGGGTCAGCGGTCACGGAGAACCCGCTCACACCGTCACCAGGTCCTTGAGCTGCTCGTAACGTGCGTCGCCGATCCCGTCGACCTGACGTAGGTCGCCGACGGACTTGAACCCGCCGTGCTGATCTCGATGGGTGAGGATCCGTTGGGCGAGCACCGGCCCGACCCCGGGCAGCGCGTCGAGCTGCGCCAGCGTCGCGGTGTTGAGGTTCAGCGGCCCGGCGGCGGTTGCCGCACCGCCCGCCGCAGGCCCGGCCGCACCGCCCGGCACCGGCGGTGGCGTCACCCCGACCACGATCAGCTCGCCGTCGGTGACCTTGCGGGCGGGGTTGAGCAGCGCCACGTCGACCCCCGGGAGCGCGCCGCCGGCCGCCTGCACCGCGTCGGCGAGACGGGACCCGGCCGGCAGGCGTACCAAACCGGGTTTTCGGACCTTGCCCGCGACCGCCACCACCAGCTCGGCGGAGCTGGACACGCTCGGATCACCCGCCGGTGCGGCCGACGCGGCGTCGCTGGCCAGCGGGGCGACCGGCTCCGACTGCGGCCGGGCCTGCCAGGCCCAACCTGCCGCACCCGCGACCACCACTACGGCGACCACCGCCAACGCCCGCACGCCCCGCCGCCCAGGATCGAACGCGGACGGGCCGGGCAACCGCGACTCGGGCGGGACCGCAAGGCCCGCCGACGACGGTTGCGCGGCGGGCTGCGAGGACAGCACGTCCGCCGGCAGCGCGCCGGCCAGAGACGACTGGGGTACGCCCGCGAGCGGCACCTCCGGCCGGGGCGGCGGCGCGGCGGCCGTCTCCGTCAGCCGGCGCAGGCGCTGGCGTACCTCTGTCTCCTCGTCGTGCGACACAGCGCGACGCTATGGCGGCGGCCGGGACGGTGGAGGGTCACCGCGTCGTCCTGTGGACAACCACCGGCACTGTGGACAACGCCCTGATCATGCTCGGATCTGCTACGCGGGCGTCGCCTGTCGGCGCGTGGCCTTGGGCGACGGGTCTGGTCGTCGGCGACAGCGTTGCGGGCTCCGCCTCACCAGGTGGGCTGTGGGTCGGTGGCATCGGGCTGGTCGGTCGCCACGATCGCGGGGCGTCAACGTCGGGCAGGGGCCGACCGGCCAGCATGCAGAACGCGGCGAGGACGGCGAAGACGACCGGCAGGAGGATCAGGTTGCCCTGGCCGGTGGCGGTCTCCTCGGGCAGGCGGGCGAGCTGCAGCACCCCGGCGAGCCAGGCACTGACAATTGAGTGTCTGCCGTAGGAGCGGCATCCGTACTCTCTCTGAGTGAGCGAGAGCAATGACTACGTGAGGCTGCGAGAAACTTTCAACGAGGACGCTGAACGGTATGACCGTGCGCGGCCCCGGTACCCGGCACAGATGTTCGATGATCTCGCTGCGGCCGGAGTAGCGCCCGGCGCAAGGGTGTTGGAGATCGGCTGTGGCACTGGGCAGGCGACCGTGCCGCTGGCAAAACGTGGCTACCGGATCGTGGCCGTCGAGTTGGGCGCAGACATGGCTGCTGTGGCTCGGCGAAACCTTGCCGGCTCCGACTCGGTGGAGGTCGTGACGGCAGCGTTCGAGGAGTGGCCCTTGCCTGCGGAACCGTTCGACGTGGTCTTCTCCGCGACGGCGTTTCATTGGATCGATCCGGCCGTGCGGGTGTCGAAGTCTGCTGACGCCTTGTGTATCGGTGGTCTGCTGGCCACCGTGGGAACCCACCACGTCGCCGGTGGCACCTGGACCGAGGCGTTCTTCGTTGAGATTCAGAAGCTTTACGAGCGCTTCGATCCGTCGACCCCACCGGGCCTGCGTCTTGAAGGTGTTCAAGACATTCCGGAGGACGATGGGGAGCTGACCTCGTCGGAGCGGTTCGGGCCTGCGAGCTTCTACCGATACGAGTGGGAGTTGCCGTACTCGACAGCGGACTACCTGGACCTGCTGTTGACCTACTCCGGCCACCGTGCCTTGCCGGACGCGCAGCAGAGCGCATTGCTGAACTCCATCGCGCGGCTCATCGACGTCAACTACGGGGGCCAAGTCGTCAAGCGCTACCTGACTGAGCTGAGGCTCGCCGAACGTGTCCGGTGAATCGCTTCTATCGGTAGCGGTCGTCGGATTCAGCAGAGTGGACGTGCATTCGGCCGAGTCCTGGTTGAGCGGCAACGACGACGCCCCGTGCAGTTCGCCTTGTTCGGCTGCACGGGGCGCCCAAGTTTCTGTGGGCCGCGGTTTCGTCACGGAGGCCCCTCCCGGAGGCTCGCGCGCAGGGCGGTGAGCGAAATGAAGGCCGCGCCGTCGCTGAGTTCGTTCGGTGTCGCGCCGGACGGAGTCGCGATGTCGGCGAGTCGGTTGATGAATCGACGACGACCACGCGGCCTCATGGGCAGCAGAGTAGGGGTCCGGTACGCAAGTCCCGGATCCCGCTACCCACGAGGCTCAGCAGCGAGGCTGACGGCCGGTCAGGCAACCTCGCCGGACCGGCCGACGGGCCTGCTACAGGTACGGCCGGGTGATGATTTCGATCGCGTGGCCGGCCGGGTCGAAGAAGTAGAACCCCCGGCCACCGTGCTCGGTGTTGGTCTCCCCCTCCCGCTTCAACTGCGGGTCGGCCCAGTACGTGATGCCGCGTCCCTCGACGAACGCCAGGCACCGCACGAACAACTCGTCGTCGACGAGGAACGCGTAGTGCTGCATCTGGATGTCCACCGGCGGCTCGGCGAACTGGAGCAGCACACCCTCGTCCAGTTGGACGTTGGCGAACGGCCCCCACGATGGCGCCTCCGGCAGCTCGAACAGCTCCCGGTAGAACGCGGCCGAGGCGCTCTTGTCCTTGCTGGCGATGATGGTGTGGTTGAACGTGACTGTCATCCGTACCGTCTTCTTCCCGGTCGATCCGAAGACCCGACCGGAGGCCCACAGCGTTCACCCAGCCACACAGATGACGAAGCCCCGAGGGCGCCGACGCCCCGGATCCCGCACGAGAGACGCGTATATCGCATCGATCTCGGCGTGGTGGCTGAAGTAGCCAGAACCTCCGGGGGGTAGGCCCATCTGGGGCGCACACGGAGGCTAACACAGCGGCGCGGGGCTGCGGCGCGACGAGAACGGTCAGCGGGCCTCGGGGTCGAGGCCAAGTACGGCCCGTCCGCCGTCCACCGGCAGCGTCACCCCGTTGACGAAGCTCGCCGCGGGCGACAGCAGGTACGCGACCGCCTCGGCCACCTCCTCGGCCCGCCCGATGCGGCCCACCGGGTGCAGGCGGGTCAACTCGGCGTCGATCCACTCGGCCTGGGTGGGCTCCTGTGTGGCGAGGAATTCGGCGTGCCGCTCGGTGGCGATCGAGCCGAGCGCTACCGCGTTGGCGCGGATGCCGTGCCGCCCGTACTCGACGGCCAGCGCCCGGGTCAGCCCTTCCACTGCGGCCTTCGCCGTCGCGTACGGCAGGGCACCGGACACCGGTCGGCGGGCCTGGTGCGACGAGACGTTGACGATCGCGCCGCCGGCGGCGCGGGCCAGGAAGCGGCGGACGGCGACCGCGGCGCCCACCACGGCTGGGCGCAAGTTCAGCCCGATCAGCTCCAGCACCGTGTCGGCCGACGCGGTGTGCAGCGTGGCGTCGCGGAAGACCGCCGCGTTGTTCACCCAGCCGGTCAGCGGCGCGGCGCGGTCGGCCAGCTCGGCGGCCTGCTCGGCCACCTGCTCGTCGGCGGCGTCACCGACCACCGCGACGAGCCGGTCGGCGGCCGGATGGTCGGTCAACCAGTCGACCGCGTCGGCGTCGCGTTCGAGTACGACGATGGTGGCGCCGGTCGCCAGCAGCCGTTCCACCACGGCCCTGCCGACACCGCGACCGCCTCCGGTCACCACGCACGACGTGGGCACGGCTCAGCCCTCCGGTCGGCGGTGGACGACCACGCAGGCCAGGCCCGGCCCGGCGTGCGCGGCGACGACGGCACCCGCCTCGGAGACGTACGTGTCGTGCAGCCGGTCACCGAACCGCTCGGTCAGCGCGGCGCGCAACGCCTCGGCCCGTTGCGGCGCGGCCAGGTGGTGCACGCCGAGATCCACGTCGTCGCCGTCGGCCGCCTCGACGGCCAGGTCGACGAGCCGGGCCACTCCCCGGCTGGCGGTGCGAACCTTCTCCCGCAGCACTATCGCCCCGTCCGGCATGTGCATGATCGGCTTGACGGACAGCGCGGTGCCGACCAACGCCTCGGCCGCGTTGATCCGGCCGCCCCGGCGCAGGAACTCCAGCGTGTCGACGTAGAACCAGACGGTGGTGCGGGCGATGGCGGCGAGCGCCGCGTCGCGTACGGCGGCAAGGTCGGCGCCGGCCTCGGCGGCGGTGGCGGCGGCGATGGCCGGAAAGCCAAGCCCCATGCCCGTCGAGCGGCTGTCCACCACCTCGACCCGGCCGTCCAGGTCGGCGGCGGCGAGCCGGGCCGCCTCGACCGTGCCGGACAGCGCGGCGGAGATGTGCACCGAGACGATCCCGTCGGCGCCGGCGTCGAGCAGTCGGCGGTACGTCCGGGCGAACTGCTCGGGCGCCGGGCGGGAGGTGGTCGCGGTGACCCGGCGGGCGCTCAGCGCCACTGTGGCGTCGGCCGGCTGGGTCTCCACCCCCTCCAGCCCTTCCGCCCCGTTGAGCACGACGGTCAGCGGCACGACGGTCAGCCGGTGCGCCTGCACCAGCTCGGGCGGAAGGTAGGCGGTGGAGTCGATGACAACCGCGACGGGCATGCCCGGCACGCTAGCCGATCGAGGCCCCGAACGCCGAGGCGCGAGTGCTCAGACCGCGTCGACGGCGACCGGGGCGGTGATCAGGCCGACGTTGTGCGCCCGCAACTGCCATCCGCGGACGTCGTCGTGGCGCAGCTCGGTCCAGTGGCAGTTGGCCAGCGAACCGACGGTGCGCAGCACGGCAGTGTCCCAACCGAGCAGGTGACCGATGCCCTGCCGGGAGCCGCCGCCGTGAGTGGCGATCACCACTGTGCCGCCCGGGGCCGCGTCGGCCGCCTCCTGTAGCGCGGCACCGACCCGCTCACCGAGGTCGTGCAGGGGCTCCAGATCCGCGCCCGGGTCGGGGTCGCCGGCCCGCCAGCGCGAGTACTCCTCTCCGAAGCGCTCGGCGACCTCGGTGAGGTGCAGACCCTGCCACTGGCCGAAGTGCCGCTCGCGCAGCCGGGCGTCGGTGCGTACCGGTAGACCCGTCAGCGCGGCGAGCGCGGCGGCGGTGTCGGCGGCGCGGCTCAGGTCGCTGGCCACGATGGCGTCGGGCCGCAGCCCCGCGAGCAGCGGGGCGGCGGCGCGGGCCTGGTCGCGGCCAAGCTCGTTGAGGGGTACGTCGGTCTGCCCCTGAACACGGTTGGCGGCGTTCCAGTCGGTGTTGCCGTGCCGCCAGACGATCAGTCGGGTCATTCGGCGGCGGCGGACCCGCTGGCGTCGGCCTCGACGAGGTCGCGATCGACGAACGGGATGGTGGGGCAGTCCTTCCAGAGGCGGTCGAGCCCGTAGAACTCGCGCTCCTCGGTGTGCTGGACGTGCACCACGATGTCGACGTAGTCGAGCAGCACCCAGCGGCCACCACGCTCGCCCTCGCGCCGCACCGGCTTCGCCTTGTCCGGCAGCTCCAGCAGGCTCTCCTCGATGGCGTCGACGATGGCCAGCACCTGACGCTCGTTGGGGGCAGCAGCGAGCACGAACGCGTCCGTGATGGCGAGCTGGTCGCCGACGTCAATGATCGTGATGTCCTGCGCCTTCTTGTCGGCGGCGGCCTGGGCGGCCGCGATAGCCAGCTCGTGAGCGCGTTCGGAAATCGTCACCGTTCTCCTTCGATCAAGCGTGCGATCCTCCAAGCGTCTCATACCCGGCGGCACCCCGATCGTCCAGTTCTGGTCGGTTAGCGCCACGAACCTGGGCATAACGGGTGCGCTCAGCGCTGATAGAGGCTCCGCTTGGCGATGTACTGCACCACACCGTCGGGCACCAGGTACCAGACCGGCTCGCCTCGGGCGACCCGAGCGCGACAGTCGGTCGACGAGATGGACATCGCGGGCACCTGGATCAGGCTGACGGTGTCCGCCGGGAGGTGCTTGTCACTCAGCGGGAAACCGGGCCGGGTCACACCGATGAAATGGGCCAACTCGAAGATCTCGTCCAGGTCTTTCCAGGACAGGATGCGTTGCAGGGCGTCCGCGCCGGTGATGAAGAACAACTGCACCTTCGGGCCGTACTCAGCCTGAAGGTCACGCAGCGTGTCGACCGTGTAGGTCGGCCCACTACGGTCGATGTCGACCCGGCTGACCTGGAAGCGAGGGTTGGAGGCGGTGGCGATCACTGTCATCAGGTACCGGTCCTCGGCCGGGCTGACCGGCTCATCGGCCTTCTGCCACGGCTGCCCGGTGGGGACGAAGACCACCTCGTCCAGGCCGAACCGGTCCGCCACCTCGCTGGCCGCGACGAGGTGCCCGTGGTGGATCGGGTCGAAGGTGCCACCCATGATCCCGATCCGCCGGATATCTTCCTCCACCCAATGATCGTAGGCCGAGCGTCGCGGCCGACCGTCCCGGCCCGGCACCGTGATCAACTCGACTTCCTGAAAGTCGGCCCATCTGGGAGACCCGGACACCGCGAGTTCACGAAACCCGAGTCGATCAAGCGAGGGGGCGCCGCACGCAGGGGGTCGCACGCAAGGGGTCGCAGCATCCTGACCGTCGGCGTATATTCGTGGACGAGTAACCGTCGACGAGCGAGGGGGTCATCGTGCCGAAGCGGCGCAAGGTCGGCAACCTGCTGGCGCTGGCAGTGCTGTCCGCCCTGGTCCAGCGGCCGATGCACCCGTACGAGATCGCCACCGCACTGCGGGCCTGGGGCAAGGACCAGGACATGGAGTTCAAGTGGGGGTCCTTCTACACGGTGATCGGCAACCTGGACAAACACCACCTGATCGAGGCGGTGGAGAGTGTGCGCGAGGGCCGACGCCCGGAACGCACCGTCTACCGGATCACCGACGCGGGGCGGGCGGAGCTGGTCGACTGGGCCCGCGAGCTGGTCTCCACCCCGATGGCGGAGCATCCCCGTTTCCGGGCCGGGTTGTCAGTGCTCGCCGCGCTGCACCCCGACGAGGCCACCGGCCTGCTGCGGCAACGGCTCGACCTGTTGGAGGCCGCGATCCGTCAGGACCGCGAGAAGCTCGACGCGCACCTGCGGGAGATCCCTCGGCTGTTCCTGGTGGAGTCGGAGTACGACCTCGCCATGCAGGACGCGGAGGCGGCCTGGCTGCGGGCACTGCTCGCGGAGCTGACAGCGGGGAGCTACCCCGGGTTGAGCACCTGGCGGGCCTTCCACGAGACCGGCGAGATGCCGGCCGAACTGACCGAGTTGGCCGAGAAGTCGCACGCCCCGAAGGCCAACCCCGACACCCCAACCACCCACACCCCGGAGGCCAGCACCGACAGCGCCGAACGCCCCGACAGCAGCAGCCGGAGTGCCGACACCACCGGCTGAAGAGCGGCCCCGGCGAGGTGCGCCAACACCTCACCGGGGCCCTGACCCCGAACCGACGCCTGGGAAGGCACCCGGCCCGAAGCGGCAACCACGAGGATAACCGGGCTCCCTCCCAGGTCCGCGCGCCCGCGCACCGACCACACCAGGTCCGCGCGCCCACGCATCGACCGCACCCAGGGAGAGAGCATGACCACTGTACGAACCGCGATCGTCATCGGCGGTGGCATCGCCGGGCCGGTGACAGCGCTCGCGCTGCGCCGCGCCGGCATCACCGCAACCGTCTACGAGGCGTACCCGACCACTGCCAGCGGCATCGGCGGCACCCTCGCCCTCGCGCCCAACGGCGTGGCGGCGCTGCGTACTGTCGGCGCGCACGAGGCGGTGACGGCGATCGCCACACCGATCGACCGCAGCGCTCTGGCAGTCGGTCGCCGCCGCATCGCCATGCCCACGCTGACCGGGGTGCCGCCGCTGCACGTGGTGCACCGGGCGGAGCTGTACCAGTTGCTGCACGACCAGGCATTCGCCGAGGGCGTGACGTTCGCGTACGGCAAGCGGCTGGTCGACGCCGAGCAGACCGGCGACGGCGTGACCGCACGCTTCGAGGACGGCAGCACCGCGACCGCCGACATCCTCGTCGGCGCGGACGGGATCCGTTCCACGGTCCGGGGTCTCATCGACCCGTCCGCGCCCGGTCCCCGGTTCACCGGGCTGCTCGGCTTCGAGGCGGTCGCCCGGCACGAGGTGGACGCTGAGCCGGGCACCATGACGTTCGCGTTCGGCCGACGCGGCTACTACCTGTACTGGCCGGAGCCCGGCGGCGGCACCCGGTGGGGGGCCAACCTGCCGCAGCAGCGGCCGATGAGCCTCGTCGAGGCCCGGGCGGTGCCGGCGGAGCAGTGGCTGGACACGTTGCGCGCCACCTACGGCGACGACGACCCGGGCCGGGAGTTGGTCGCGACCAGCAATGCCGACGACCTCCAGGTGGTCGGGTCGTTGCAGATCATGCCGCCCGTGCCGCACTGGCATCGGGGCCGGATGGTGCTGGTCGGCGACGCGGCGCACGCACCGTCGAACAGTTCGGGGCAGGGCGCGTCGCTGGCCATCGAGAGCGCGGTACAACTCGCCCGCTGCCTGCGCGACCTGCCGGACGTCCAGGCGGCGTTCGCCGCGTACGTGCGGCTGCGTCGTAGCCGGGTGGAGAAGGTCGCGGCCCGCGCGGCCCGGATCAACCACGCGAAGGCCCCCGGTGCGGTCGCGCGGACGCTGATGCCGTTGCTGATGCCGCTGATGGTGCGCACGGTGCTGGACCCGGAGAAGACCGTCGCCGACGAGCAGCGCTACGTCATCGACTGGGACGCGCCGGTCACGGCGGAGCCCGCCCTGCGCTGAGCGTGGCTGCGGGGTGGCCGGCCAGCCACCCCGCAGCGGCCAGGCCAGGCCAGGCCACGCCGGGCCAGGCCAGGCCACGCCGGGCCAGGCCAGGCCACGCCAGGCCAGGCCACGCCGGGCAGCGGTCAGGCCGAGGCGGCGGCCACCGCCGTCCGGGCGACCAGCGCGCGACGCAGGTCGTCGTCGGCGTCGGTCACCACCCGGCGCAGACCGGGGGTCAGGTCGTCGCGGGCCAGCAGCGCCGCGGCCGCCTCCCGGGTGGGCTGCGCCACGGCGTAGCGGGGGAACGCCAGGGCGGCCACCCGATCGGCCGTCCAGGGGGTACGCCGGTGCGCGGCGGCCGGCATCTCCGCGAAGTACCGATCGACGTACGCGGCGGTCAGGTCGGCCTGCTCGGGCTGCCAGAACCCCTCGCTGATCGCCTCCAGCAGCCGACCGGACAGCGCGGTGTCCCGCACGATGATCTCCCAGGTCGCCTGCTTCGCCACCGGGTCGGGCAGTGCCGCCCGGCAGTGGGCGGCCCGTTCCGCGCCCGCGGAACTGTTGTCGGCGGCGGCCTCGATGGCGATCTCCGCCTCGCTGGCGGCGCCCAGCACCACCAGGCGACGCAGCACCGCCCAGCGCAACTCCGCGTCGACCTTCAGACCGGCGGGCACGTCCCGGCCGGCGAGCCAACCGACGAGCAGATCCGCGTCGGTGGTCGCGGCGATCCAACCCCGTGCGGCGGCGAGCTGCAGCGACTCACCGGCCGGCGCGCCGTCGAGCAGCCGCTGGCACGTCCCCGCGACCCTGGCCAGCGCCGCGGAGCGGGTCAGCGGGTCGAGGTAGCGGTCCACCAGGGACCGGCTGAGTGTCAGCACGTCCTCCGCGATGATCACCTCGGTCTCGGCGGGCAGCGCGGCGGCCATCAGGTCGACCAGGCCGGCGACCGGGCGCTCGCCGTCGGTCACCGCGTCCAGTGCCTCGCGCCAGAGGACCGCTCGCGCCAGCGGGTCGACCAGACCGGGCAGCACCAGCGGGACGGCGTCCGCCGACGCCGGGTCGAGGCGCACCTTCGCGAAGGTGAGATCACCGTCGTTGAGCAGCAACAACCGGGCCGCCGGCTCGCCGGTCAACGCACCGAGCACTGTGCGGCCTCCGTCGGCGTTCGGGTCGATGTCCACCTCGTCGTGTCGCCCGGTGCCGTCCATCGAGTAGCGACCCACGCCGATCCGGTGTGGGCGCAGCACCGGGTACGACTCGGGCGCGGTCTGCACCACTGCCACCTCGGTGTAGCGACCGCCGGCGTCCACTGCGACCTCGGCACGCAGCGTGTTGACCTGCGGGCGGCGCAACCACAGCTCGGCCCAGTCGGACAGGTCCCGCCCACTGCTGGCGGAGAGGCTGGCCAGCAGGTCGGCGAGGGTGGCGTTGCCGAAGCGGTGTGCGGCGAAGTGCGCGTTCAGGCCGGCGAGGAACGCCTCGTCGCCGAGCCACGCGACCAGTTGCCGCAGCACGCTGGCGCCCTTGGCGTAGGAGATGCCGTCGAAGTTGAGCAGGCCCGCCTCAGCGTCGACGACCTCCTGCGGGGCGATCGGGTGGGTGGAGGGCCGCTGGTCGGCGGCGTAGCCCCAAGCCTTGCGCCGCATGGCGAAGGTGGTCCAGGACTGATCGAAGCGGGTCGCCTCGGCGGTGACCCGGGTGCCCAGGTACTCGGCGAAGGACTCGTTCAACCAGAGGTCGTCCCACCAGCTCATGGTGACCAGGTCACCGAACCACATGTGGGCCATCTCGTGGGCGATGGTGCCGGCCCGCTGCTCGCGCTGGGTGTCGGTGACCGCCGAACGGAACACGTAGTCGTCGCGGAAGGTGACCAGGCCCGGGTTCTCCATCGCACCGGCGTTGAACTCGGGCACGAACGCCTGGTCGTACTTGCCGAACGGGTAGCGTTCGGTGAAGAGCTGATGGAACCGGTCCAGGCACTGCCGGGTGACGGTGAAGATCTCCTCGGCGTCGGCGTCCAGGTGCTCGGCGAGCGACCGACGGCAGTAGATGCCCAGCGGTATGCCGTCGTGCTCGGCCCGCCGGACGTGGTACGGCCCGGCGATCAGCGAGAAGAAGTACGTGGCCAGGGGCTCGCTCGGGGCGAACTCCCAGCGCCCGGGGGCGGGGTTGGCGGCCAGCTCGGCGTTGCCGGCGACGATCCACTGCGGCGGCGCGGTGACCGAGAGCGTGAACGGGGCCTTGAGGTCGGGTTGGTCGAAGGCGGCGAAGATGCGCGGCGCGTTGTCGAGGAAGGACTGGGCGTAGAGGTAGGTCTCGCCGTCGGCCGGGTCGACGAAGCGGTGCATCCCCTCCCCCGTCTTGGAGTACGCCATCTCGGCCTCGACGACGAGCGTGTTGTCCTCGGCCAGGTCGTCGAGCGGCAGCCGGTCGTCGGTGAGCAGGGCGGGGTCCAGGTCGCGGTCGTTGAGGCGTACACCGCGCAGTTTGGCGGGCTTGACCTCGACGAAGGTCGCGGCGCCGACGGTGGCCCGGAACCGGATCTCGACGCGGGAGCGGAACAGGTCACCGTCACCGGTCAGGTCGAGGTCCACCTGATAGGACTCGACAGTAATCGCCGCGCCACGCGCGGTCGCCTCTACACGGGTCAGGCTCGGCATCCGCTTATCCTGCCCGATGGGGATCGGCAACCGGTCACCACACGACCCTCGGCACTGGAGGAAAGAACCATGGCGCAGCACCCCAAGGGCGACTTCGACCTCTCTCGGGCGGTCTGGCAGCGGGCCGAGGGGGACACCTCCGACAGCGCCGTCGAGGTCGCCTTCGTCGACGACCTGATCGGGATGCGCAACTCGGCCGAGCCGAACGGGCCGGTGCTGGTCTTCACCCAGGCCGAGTGGGACGCCTTCGTGGCCGGCGCGCAGGACGGCGAGTTCGACCTGGACTGACAGTGCCCGCCGACCCGTCGGTGGTGGAACGCCGTGCCGGTGCCCGTAGTCGGGACACCGGCACCGCCACGCTGGCGGGTCGGCCGGCGCACCCTCGGACCGGCTGTCCGGGGCTGGTGGTCAACCATCGCCGGGGCCGTCGCCGTCGCCCCAGCCGAGGCCACCCGGGCCCGGGGCGTGGTGGAAGCCCGGATGGTCGGTCACGTCGACGCAGCGTTCGCCGTCCGGGCCGACCGCGCCGCAGAACAGCCGCTCGGCCCGCTGCCAGGCGTCCGCCGGTGACAGGGCCGCCGCGCCGAGTGCCACCTCCGAGCGGAGCAGGCTCAGCGCCTCCGCGTACGCCACGGCCAGCTCGCGGGCCTCGGCCGGGCTGGGCGCGGTGAAGCCCAGGTGCACCGTGAAGAACCGGTGCGGGCGGGTGGGCCGCCGTGGTGGCCCGATCAGTGACCGCCCGTCACGGCCTCCGCCGAGTGCCTCGGCCGCTCGCCGCTGCCGCCAGTGCGGTGATCTGTTGTCGCGCATCCGCCCTCCCCCGTGCTCGTCCCACCAGCAGCAAACCAGGTTCCGCCGCCCCTGGGAGGGGCCAGCCGGGCGGGGTTCAGCGGCGTGGACGGGGGTAAGCGCAGCGGCAAACGGCGATCAGCCGCACCTGCGCGTGAGGAGACCCGATGGCGTCCATGCCGGCCGACCGCAGCCCGGACAGCACCCTCGCGTTGCTCCGCGCCGGTTACCGGTTCATCGGCGAACGCTGTGAGCGGTACGGCAGCGACGTCTTCGAGACCCGGATCCTGCTCGCCCCGACCATCTGCCTGCGCGGCCGGCCGGCGGCGGAGCTGTTCTACGACAACGACCGCTTCCAACGCGCCACAGCGATGCCGCTGCGCGTGCAGCGAACGCTGACCGGGCGGGGCGGGGTGCAGGGACTGGACGGGCCGGAGCACTCCGACCGCAAGGCCATGTTCATGTCGATCATGACACCGGCGGCGATCCAACGGCTCGGTCAGCTCTTCGACGACGAGTGGCGGACCCGGGTCGCCGCCTGGGAGGGCGCCGGACCGGTGCCGCTCTACGACGAGCTGGGCCGAATACTGACCCGGGTGGTCTGCGCCTGGGCCGGGGTGCCGCTGCCCGCGTCGCAGGTCCAGCGCCGCGCCGTCGAGCTGCACGCCATGATCGAGGCGCCGGCCGTGCTGGGACCCCGGCACTGGAGGGGACGGCTGGCCCGGTACCGCGCCGAACGCTGGCTCGCCGACCTCATCGAACGGACCCGGGTCGGTTTCGCTCCGGCACCGGCCGGTAGCGCCCTGGCCGTGATCGCCGAACACCGGGACGGGCGCGGCAACCTCCTTCCCCGGCGGATCGCGGCGGTGGAGTTGCTCAACGTGCTGCGCCCGGTCGTCGCCGTCGACCAGTACCTGGCCTTCGCGGCGCTCGCCCTGCACGACCATCCGGCCTGGCGGGAACGGGTCCGTGACGACGACGAGGCCACCGAGCAGTTCGTCCAGGAGGTACGCCGCTACTACCCGTTCTTCCCGATCGCGGCGGCCCGGGTCCGGCGGTCCTTCGACTGGCAGGGCCACCACTTCCCGCGCGGCCGACGGGTGCTGCTCGACCTCTACGGCACCAACCACCACCCGACGCTCTGGCCGCAACCGGAGCTGTTTCGCCCGGAGCGGTTCGCCGGCCGCCGGGTGGACCCGTTCGAGCTGATCCCGCAGGGCGGCGGCGACCACTGGGCCGGGCACCGCTGCGCCGGTGAGTGGATCACCATCGACCTGATGAAGCGGGCGGTCGCCAACCTCGTCACCACCATGCGCTACGACGTTCCCGTTCAGAACCTGGCCCTGGATCTGCACCGGATGCCCGCCCTGCCGCCCCTTGGGCTGACCATCACCAACGTGCGCCGCGCCGGCTGACCCCGCCCCGCCGATCCCCGCGACCGGCGAGGCGGGTACGCCCAGCCGTCAGGGGTGCAGGACGCTGCGCAGACAGCCGTCCTCCTTCTTCTCGAACAGCTCGTATCCCTGGGCCCCCTGCTCCAGGGAGAGCGGGTGGGTGGCCAGATAACCGGGGTCGATCTCGCCGGCGGCGAGCCGGTCGAGCAACATCGGGATGTAGCGCTGCGCGTGCATCTGGCCCATCCGCAGCACCAGGGCCTTGTTCATGGCCGCGCCGAGCGGAAACTTGTCGACCAGACCGGCGTACACACCGACGATGCTCACGGTGCCGCCCTTGCGGCACGCCATGATCGCCTGGCGGACCGAGGTCGGACGGTCGGTCTGCAACCGCGCCGCCTGCTTCACCCGGTCGTACGCGTAGGTCGGTCCGACGTCGTGCGACTCCATCCCGACGGCCTCGATGCAGGCGTCCGGCCCGCGCCCGGCGGTCAGCTCACGCAGCGCCTCCAGCACGTCGGTCTCCGCGTAGTTGATCGTCTCGACCCCGATCCGTTCGGTGGCGGTCTTGAGCCGATCCGGGAATCGGTCGATCATGATGACCCGCTCGGCGCCCAGGAGTTGCGCCGAACGGGCCGCCATCTGACCGACTCCACCGGCGCCCCAGACGGCCACCACCTCGCCGCCGGTGAACCCGCAGAAGTCCGCCGCCATCCACCCGGTCGGCATCGCGTCGGAGGCGAACACCACCGAGTCGTCCGGCACC
Source organism: Micromonospora sp. NBC_00330 (assembly GCF_036136635.1). Taxonomy (NCBI): domain Bacteria; kingdom Bacillati; phylum Actinomycetota; class Actinomycetes; order Micromonosporales; family Micromonosporaceae; genus Micromonospora; species Micromonospora sp. NBC_00330. The sequence goes on along the minus strand of NZ_CP108012.1, from coordinate 39,809 downwards.
CCGTCGGGTACGGCGAAGGCGCCGATGTCGCCGAACGGCACCCGGATGTACTCCGCGTGTGATCCCGAGTAACCGCCGGCGGCGTGCGAGTAGCCAAGGATGCCGGCCGGCGAGTGCCCCCACAGCTTCTCGGTGAACACCGGTTGCGGATTGGAGTTGTCGCAGAGCGAGTACTGCTCGGTCCGGCAGTACCAACAGCCACCGCAGGCGACCACCGACCCCACCACCACCCGGTCGCCGACGCGGTGCCGCCGTACGCCGGGCCCGGTCTCCACCACCTCGCCCATGAACTCGTGGCCGAGGATGTCCCCCTCCCGCATCGCCGGCAGGTACCCGTTGATCAGGTGCAGGTCGGAGCCGCAGACGCTGCTGGCCCGGACCCGCACGATGATGTCCCCCTCGGCGCGGATCTGGGGCTCCGGCACGTCCCGGACGGCCAGCTTGCCGACGCCTTCCCAGCAGAGCGCCCTCACGCCCGTCCTCCCGTCATCAGCGTCTCCCGTACCTTGTCGGTCGACTTCTCCTGGGCGGGGCTCCGGCCGGACGGGTCGTCCCGGGTGTCCACCACCTGGCCACACTCGATCAGCGCCTTCACCCGCCGCAGCGCGTCCCGCAACGCCAGGTCCGGCTCGTCGCCGCCGACCAGGCCGGCCAAGCGACGCACCGGGCCGGAGCGGTAGCGCAACTCGGCCCTGATCTCCGTGCCCCGGCCCTGGGGTGCCTCGGTCAGCTCGATCCGTCCCAGCTGCGGAATCGGCCCGTCCTCGACCCGCCACCGCAGGGTGCCCGCCCCCTCGACGGTGATCTCGGCCTGCCACTGCGTCTCCCCGCCGGCCCGGTCGCGGGCCACGCACCGCCAACGCCGCTCGTCGAGCTGCTGCAACGTGGCCCATCCGGCCAGCGCGCGGTCCAGCCGTTCGCGGTCGGTCCAGAAGCCGATCACCTCGTCCCGGGACCGGTCCACCGTCACCCCACGACGCACCACGTACCAACCGTCCTGCCGCTCGGGCTGATGCCGATGCCGACGGCGGGCCACCGCCCGCCCGACGCCGACCGCCGTCGCCGCGGTGACGCCGAGCAGCGCCCACCTGGTTCCGTTGTTTGTCATCACGCTCTCTCCTCCACCCGGACAACCGGGCATGGACAGCTCTTGAGGGCAGCGCTACCCGGGGCCCGGCGGTCGAAACGAGCCGCTGTTTGATCGACGGAAATGCGGGCAGATGCTGCTCAGCACCGACCGCGACCCTGGCCGCCACGGAGTTGCCATGTCCTCGTTCAGCAGTACTGGAGACGCCAGGCCCGCCACCCGCCGGCGGGAGGTCGAGCACGAGAGTGCCGGGACGTCGCCGGTCCGCCTACCGATGACGTACGTGCTGCCGCTGCGCTGGCACGCCGACACCGGCCTGGCCGAGCTGACCGACTACCTGCGCTGGCTGGGCGACCGGGTGGAGCTGCTCGTGGTCGACGGCTCCCCTCCGCCCCTCTTCGCCCGGCACGCCGAGGCGTGGCGAGGGCTGGTCCGGCAGCTCCCACCGGATCCGGGTGAGCGTGGGCTCAACGGCAAGGTGCTGGGCGTTCACACAGGCGTCCGCGCGGCCGGCCACGAGCACGTGGTGATCGCCGACGACGACGTCCGGTACGACGAGTCCACGCTGAGCGCGGTACACCGACTGCTGGACCGGGCCGACCTGGTACGACCGCAGAACTACTTCGACCCGCTGCCCTGGCACGCCTGGTGGGACACCGGCCGCACGCTGCTCAACCGGGCGCTCGGGGCGGACTACCCGGGCACCCTCGCCGTGCGGCGCAGCACCTTCCTCGCCATGGGCGGGTACGACCCGGACGTGCTCTTCGAGAACCTGGAGCTGATCCGAACGGTGCGCGGGTACGGCGGCACCGAGGCCGCCCCGGCCTGGCTGTACGTCCGCCGGCTGCCTCCGGAGGCCGCGCATTTCCGTGGTCAACGGGTCCGTCAGGCGTACGACGATCTGGCGCAGCCGGCTCGCCTGCTGACCGCGCTCGCGGTGCTGCCGGCGCTGGCGGCGGCGGTAGCGGCGCGCCGCCCCAGGCTGTTGCTCGGCGCGGTGGCCGGTGTCGTCGCCCTGGCCGAGACGGGTCGCCGCCGCGCCGGCGGCACCCGGGTGTTCCCGCCGGCCACGGCGCTGGCGGCACCACTCTGGCTGCTGGAACGCGGGCTGTGCGGCTGGCTGGCGGTCAGCCAACGCCTCCTGCTGGGCGGCGTCCGCTACGGCGACACCCGAATCCGCCGAGCCGCCAACCCCGCCCCGCGCAACCCACGACTCCCCGCGATCTTGCATCTTTGGTTGGGACAGAACCGCCGGTAGACCCATAGAACTCCAGCCGAAACCGCAAGATCGGCGCTGGCCCCGACGCGACAGCTCGCGGGCACCCGAGGGTGACCGCGAGCTGTCGTGCTGGTTGGGGTGGGTCAGGAAGTTGCGTGGTCCTTGACCTGGTGGGCGGCGGACTTCGTGTCGTCCTTGACCGCGTGCACGGCGTCCTGAGCGGTGGACTTCACCGACTCGGCGGCCTGCTGGGCCGGCTCGCGCAGCTCGCTGGCCACCTCGCCCAACTTCTCCTTCACGGCGCCGCTGTGCTCGCTGACCTTGGCCTTCACCTGGGAGGCGGCCTGCTGCTCGCGGCGGGAGGCCGGGATCAGCGACGAGGCCAGCCAGCCGACCCCGAACGCGATCAGGCCGGCGGCGAGAGGGTTGCCCTGGGACTTCTGCCGGATCACGCGCGGCGCGCTGTGCGCGGCGTCGCTGACGGTGGTCGCCGCCGAGTGCGCGGCGTCGCTGACGCTGGAGGCCGCCGACGAGGCGCGGTCACCCACCGAGTGGGCGGCCTGGCCGGTGCCGTGGCCGAGGTCAGACGCGGTTCCCATGACCTTGTCCCTCACATTCTGCAAAGCGGAACGGGCCCGCTGCTTGCGGTCGTCGACGATGCGGCTGGGGCTGACCTTGTACGCCAGCGCATCCACATCGGAGCTGAGGCTGTTACGGGTGGCTTCGATCTCCCGGCGGATCTGATCGGGATCGGTGCTCATCGGGTGACTCCCTCCGGGTGCGGCTTGAGCGCGTCGGGGATCCGCTGCACGCTGTCGTTGGTCTGCTTGAGCCCGCGTACGTGCTGGGCGTTCTTCTTGGCCATCGAGTAGAGGACCGCGGCGACCACGGCCCAGATCACGGCCACGATCAGCGCGGCCAGACCGGAGTCCATGACGTTGTCCAGGAACTGCCAGATGGCGATGGACACGAAGAGGGCCACCATGTAGCCGCCGAAGCCGGCACCGCCGAAGAGGCCCGCGGCCTTGCCGGCCTTCTTGCCCTCCTGCCGGATCTCGGCCTTGGCCAGCTCGACCTCCTGGCGCATCAGCGTCGACAGGTCGGTGGTGACCTGACGCATCAGATCACCCAGCGAGCTGCCCTTCACCTCGGACGCGGTGTGCGGGGCACCCGCGTCAGGGTGGTAACCGGAGTCCAGTCCGGACCCCTGCGTCGGCATGCTCATGCCGTCGCCTCCCTTCGGATGACTCGGCGGCTCACGGGCGAGGGCTGCCGCTGGACGGCACGCCCGGCAGCGGGTCGGTCTGGGTCACCGGCGGCAGCGGCTGGCCGGTGCCGGAGTGCTCCGGGTAGTCGCCCCGGCCCGGCTCGGAGGAGCCGCCGGGCGCCGGGTCGGCGTAGGTACCGGGCGTCTGGTCGGTGTAGCCACCGGACGTCGGCGGGGTGTGCGTACCGGGGGTCGGGTCGAGGTAGCCGCCCGGCGGAACGGCGTCCGGCACCTCGCGGGGCGCCGGCGGCTGCGTCGGGATCACTGCGGTCTCCTCCGGGTCGTACGCCCCGGCGCCCCGGAAGGTCGAGGAACCGTTGCCGGAGTCGTCGCCGGCGGCCGAGATGCCACGGGTCAGCCGGCCGGCCAGCACACCGAGCACCGCCGCGCCGACCAGGAACGTGCCCGGGTTACGCCGCGCGTAGTCGCGTGCCTCGGTGATCAGGTCGCCGGGCTCGCGCTGCTCGAGCCAACCGGCGACGCCCTGCACCCGGTCGGCGGCCTGGCGGGCCAGCTCGGTCACCGGGCCGGCCTGGCCACCCTGCTCGGCCATCGAGCGCATCTCGTCGGCCAGCGAACGCAGCCCACCGGCGGCCCGGCGCTGCTGCTCACCGGTCTGGCTGGCGAGCTGGCTGCGGGCCTCGCCGTACAGGTTGCGGGCCTGCCGGGCCGCCTCACGGCCGACCTCGGTGCCCTGCTCCTTGGCGGTCTGGGCGACAGCGCCACCAGCCTGCGCGGCGTCCGACCCGACCTGGCGCGCCTGGTCGCGGACGCCACCGCCGTTGGTCGACTGCTGCCCGTACGTGGAAGACGTAGGTGAAAGATCGTAAGTCATGATTTCCCTTCCGCTCAGAAAGTCGTAGCGGTTGTGCTGGGGGGATGCGGCGCGTTGCCACCGCCGCTGACCATTCACCTACCCTGCGTTTCGGCTTCCATACCTCTTCGTGCATTTATCTGCGCGGCCCGCCGGTTGGTCTTCAAAATGGAGGATCGTCGGGCTGCGTCACGTCGCCGCTGCGGACAGTGAGGTTCGCGAAGGTTGGCAGATCCACGGAGGGGGCAGCGATGGCACGAGGCGCACGGGGCGGCCGAGCGGCCGGTCCTCGACCCCGGGTCCAACTCGCCGCGCTGGTCGTGGCCGGGGTCTTCCTGCTGATCGGCGTCCTCGGCTTCATCCCCGGCATCACCACCGACTACGGTGAGCTGCGGTTCGCCGGGCACCACTCGGACGCGCACCTGCTCGGGCTGTTCCAGGTGTCGATCCTGCACAACGTGGTGCACCTGCTCTTCGGGCTGGTCGGCCTGGTGCTGGCCCGCAGCGTCGCCGGGGCCCGCGTCTTCCTGGCCGCCGGTGGCGCGATCTACCTCGCTCTCTGGCTGTACGGCCTGGCGATCGAGGCGGTCAACCCGGAGGGCGGGGCGAACATCCTGCCGGTGAACGACGCCGACAACTGGCTGCACCTCGCGCTCGGCTTCGGGATGCTCGCGCTCGGGCTGCTGCTGTCGAACCAGGCCGGCACCGGCGGACGCCTGGACAGCCCTGCCGACCGGCACTGAACTGGACTTTTGTGGTTTCGCGGTCACGCCCGTAGGGGTAATCGACCGGCGAAGGAGGTGCGATCATGCCTCGTTGGCTGCGTGACAACGCCCTGGCCGTCGCCATGCTGGGGGCGTTCCTGGTGTTCCTGGTTCTGCAGAGCGTCTTCGGTTGGCAGACCCACAATGAGGAGCTGACCGAGTTCGGGGCCGCGCCGCTGAGTTGGCCGGCGTACCTGACCAGTGGGCACTTCGCCGAGTCGGTCTTCGAGAACTGGGAGTCCGAGTTCCTCCAGATGGGCGGGTACGTGCTGCTCACCGCGTACCTGGTGCAGCGGGGTTCGGCCGAGTCGAAGCCGATGGACCAGACCGACCGACCGGAGGACGACGAGCGCCGGGCGACCCCGCAGTCACCCTGGCCGGTACGCGTCGGCGGCCTGCCGCTGGTGATCTACCGGAACAGTCTCTCCCTCGCGCTGCTGCTGATCTTCGCCGGTTCGTTCGTCGGTCACCTGCTCGGTGGCACCGCCGCGTACAACCAGGAGCAGGCGCTCCAGAGCGGGGCGCCGCCGATCGGGGTGTGGGAGTTCCTCCGCACCAGCGACTTCTGGTTCCAGTCCATGCAGAACTGGCAGAGCGAGTTTCTCGCGGTCGGCGCGTTGATCCTGCTGAGCATCGTGCTGCGCCAGCACGCCTCGCCGGAGTCGAAGCCGGTGACCGTCGAACATGCCAGCACCGGCGCCTGAGCCGGCGACGCGGCAGCGGCGACGCGGCCGTCAGGCCGCGACCGGCAGCCGCTTGGCGAAACAGACGCTGTACGGGTTGCCCACGTACTCGCCGTAGACCGGGATCTGCTGGTAGCCACACGCGGTGTACAAGGCGATAGCGGCCGGCAGGTAGGTGCCCGTCTCCAGGCAGACCACCGAGTGCCCCTGCCGGAACGCGCACTCCTCCAGCGCGGCGAGCAACTGACGACCGATCCCCCGCCCCCGGTACGCGGGCCGGACGTACATCCGCTTGACCTCGCCGGTCTCGGCATCGAGCGCCTGGAGCCCGCCGCAGGCGACCGCCCGACCGTTCACCACCACCGCCAGGTAGCGGACGTCGTCATGGGGGACGAAAACCTGCCCGTCCAACCCACCATCGGCCTCGCGCAGCTCACGCTGCTGCGCGATGACCATGGCGGCGATCTCCGGATCGATGGCAGGCCGGGACTCGATCAGCATCACCCCACGCTAGGAGGCGTGGATTTCGGGGAGGTTTCCGGAAATCAACCCCACCACGGAGCGCAACGAACTACTCGGCGTCGTCCTCGTCGTCGATATCGTCGTCGGACGCGTCCGCGCCCAGATCGTCGGCCGAACGCACCCGGCGAGCCTTCCGGGCGGCGAGTCGATCCGCGGCGGAGGCCCGGTTCGACTTCTCCTCCAGGCGGACGTCGGTGCCCCGGTTGCCGGGTACGAAGTCCACACCGGCGAAGAGGGTCGGCTGCCAGTCGAACTCGCGCGCGCCGATCCGCACCAGATCACCGGGCTGCGCGCCGGCCTTGGCCAGCTTGTCCTCCACCCCGAGCCGGGCCAGCCGGTCAGCCAGGTAGCCGACCGCCTCGTCGTTGTCGAAGTTGGTCTGCTTGACCCAGCGCTCCGGCCGGACACCGCGCACCGTGAACGAGCCGTCCGCCTCGGCCGTGATGGTGAAACCGTCGTCGTCCACGGCCATCGGGCGGATGACGATCCGGGTCGGCTCGGCGGGCGGAGCGGCCTTACGCTCTGCGTCGACCAGATCGGCCATCGCGTAGGTCAGCTCCTTGAGCCCCTCCCGGGTGGCCGCGGAGACCTCGAACACCTGATAACCGCGTTCCTCCAGGTCGGGGCGCACGATCTCGGCGAGGTCGCGGCCGTCCGGCACGTCGATCTTGTTGATGGCGACCAGCCGTGGACGGTCGGTCAGGCCGCCGTACTGGCTCAGCTCGGCCTCGATGGCGTCGATGTCAGCCACCGGGTCACGGCCGGGCTCCAGGGTCGCCGAGTCGATGACGTGCACCAGCACGGCGCAACGCTCGATGTGCCGCAGGAACTCCAGGCCCAGGCCCTTACCGGTGGCCGCGCCGGGGATCAGGCCCGGCACGTCCGCGACGGTGAAGGTGTGGTTGTCCATCCGCACCACGCCGAGGTTGGGCACCAGTGTGGTGAACGGGTAGTCGGCGATCTTCGGCTTCGCGGCGGAGATCACCGAGATCAGCGACGACTTGCCGGCGGACGGGAAGCCCACCAGGCCCACATCGGCGACGCTCTTCAGCTCCAGCACGATGTCCAGTTGGTCGCCGGGCTCCCCCAGCTCGGCGAAGCCGGGCGCCTTGCGCTTGGCGTTGGCCAGCGAGGCGTTGCCCCGCCCGCCACGCCCACCACGGGCGACCTCGAAGGTGGTGCCGGCGCCGACCATGTCGGCCAGCACGGTGCCATCGGAGGTCTGCACCACGGTGCCGTTGGGCACCTTCAGCACCAGGTTGTGGCCGTTGGCCCCGTCCCGGTTCGAGCCGGCGCCGCCCTTGCCGTTGTCGGCCTTGACGTGCGGGTGGAAGTGGAAGTCGAGCAGCGTGGTCACCTGCGGGTCGACAACCAGGGACACGCTGCCCCCGTGCCCACCGTTGCCGCCGTCCGGCCCACCGAAGGGCTTGAACTTCTCGCGGTGGATCGAGGCACAACCGTGCCCGCCATCGCCGGCCTGCAGATGCAGAACGACCCGGTCAACGAACGTTGCCACGGCGTCAATCCTTCCAGCGAGGCTCGACCTCGCACTTCGCTAAAAAGGCTAAGCGGGCCGGGACCCGGAGGTCCGCGGCCCGCTTAGCCCGAGAACTACTGCTGCGGAACGATGCTGACGGTCTTGCGACCGCGCTTGGTGCCGAACAGGACCGCACCGGCGGACAGCGCGAACAGCGTGTCGTCGCCGCCACGGCCGACCAGGTCACCGGGGTGGAACTTGGTGCCACGCTGCCGGATGATGATCTCACCGGCGCTGACGACCTGACCACCGAAGCGCTTCACGCCGAGTCGCTGGGCCGCGGAGTCACGACCGTTACGCGAGCTGGACGCACCCTTTTTGTGAGCCATTGGAGGACGACCTACTTCCCGCTGGAGATGCCGGTCACCTTGACCTGGGTCAACGGCTGGCGGTGACCCTGGCGCTTGTGGTAGCCAGTCTTGTTCTTGAACTTGTGGATCCGGATCTTCGGGCCCTTGGTGTGCGCGGCGATTTCGCCGGACACCGCGACCTCGGCAAGCTTCGCCGCGTCGGTCACCAGGTCGTCACCGTCGACGAGGAGCACCGCGGTGAGCTTCACCGCGTCACCGGGGGCACCGGTGAGCTTCTCGACCTCGATCACGTCGCCCTCGGCGACCTTGTACTGCTTGCCGCCGGTCTTGACGATCGCGTACATCGGAGGCGGACTCCCTGTCGTTGAGGCTGCTGGCGGTCGTTCCCGCAGCGGCTCGCCGGGTAGCAGTGCACGGCGGCGCGGGCACACGGGAACTCGGCACACCAAAGGTGGGCCGCAGGCAAGAGTACGCCATCGCTGGCCCGGACCCCAAACCGGCCCGCCCTGGTCAGCGCGCGCAGAGCTGGTCGAGGCGCTGCTGGAGCCGGTCGAGTTCGGTCTCGTCGATCGACTCGACATCGGCACCGAGCGCGGAAACCTCGGTGCCGAGGTCGGTGAGCAGCGTCTTGAGCTGCGGATCGGCGGTCCGCTCCGACTGCTCCCGCAGCACGGTCCGCCAGTCCGCCAGCGCCGCCTCGGCCCGTCCCCGGGCAACCTCGGCCGTACGGCTGTCCCCCGCGCCCACCGCCGCGAGCATCCGACCCAACTCCCCCACGTACGTCCGAACGGCAGTCGTGCTGGCCTCCTGCGCGGCGGCGCAGACCTGGGTGGCGTTGCCGCCGGCCACACCACCGCTGGCCGGCACGCCGGTCGGGCCGGTAGGGGTGCCAGCGGCCGCCGAGCCGGCGCCCTCGGCGGTCTGACCGGTGGAGCAGCCGGCCGCGACGGTGAGCATGGTGAGCAGCGCGGTGACCGCGAGCAGACGGCGCATCTTCTTCTCCTGACCTGGGACGGCCGATCGAGGACCGGGTGGCCACAACGACGAGGTCCCTCCCCCGTCACTTTGCCGGGAGAGGGACCTCGTCAAACACGTGGCCGGTCAGGCGCTCAGGGGCGGGTCCGCCGACGGGCGCCACCGCGACGCGACCGGCGACGGCCGCCACCGCCCTCGGTGGTCTCCTCGTCGCCCTCACCGTCAGCGAGCGCGTCCGGGTCGTCCGCCGCGGCCAGCCGAGCCGACTCACCCTGCTGAGCGTCGGAGATCGCCGGTGCCGCGGCGGTGTCCGACTCGTAGCGGGACAGGTCGTAGCCCATGGTGTCCTGGTAGTCGGCGCCCGGCTCGGCCGTGGTGTCGGTGTCGACGACCTCGACCGCGGTCCGCTCGGCCGCGGCCGGGGCGTTCTTGCGCGCCCGGCGGCGGGACGAGGTGACAGCCGGCTCGGCCGCCGGAGCGGGAGCCACCGCCGAGGCGACCGCCTTGACCTTCTCCCCCGCACCGGCGGGACGCGGCTTCTCCGGCACCGGCTCGGTGTGGATGATGACGCCCCGGCCCTTGCAGCACTCGCAGGTCTCGCTGAACGCCTCCAGCAGGCCCGCGCCGATCCGCTTACGGGTCATCTGCACCAGGCCGAGCGACGTGATCTCGGTGACCTGGTGCTTGGTGCGGTCCCGGCCCAGGCACTCCGTGAGTCGGCGCAGCACCAGCTCACGGTTCGACTCCAGCACCATGTCGATGAAGTCGATCACCACGATGCCGCCGATGTCCCGCAGCCGGAGCTGACGGACGATCTCCTCCGCCGCCTCCAGGTTGTTGCGGGTGACGGTCTCCTCCAGGTTGCCCCCGGAACCGGTGTACTTGCCGGTGTTGACGTCGACGACAGTCATCGCTTCGGTGCGGTCGATCACCAGCGAACCGCCGGAGGGCAGGAAGACCTTGCGGTCCAGGCCCTTGATGATCTGCTCGTCGATCCGGTACTCGGCGAAGACGTCGCTCGTGCCGACGTGCCGGCGCACCCGGTCCACCAGGTCCGGGGAGACGTGCGACAGGTACGACTCGACGATGTCGTACGACTGCTCGCCCTCGATCACCAGCTCGCGGAAGTCCTCGTTGAACAGGTCCCGGACCACGCGGATGACCAGGTCGGGCTCCCCGTAGAGCAGCGCCGGGGCGCCACCCTCTGCGGCCTTGGCCTGGATGTCCTCCCACTGCGCCTGGAGCCGCTTGACGTCGCGGGCCAGCTCGTCCTCGGTGGCGCCCTCGGCTGCCGTCCGGACGATCACGCCCGCGCCGTCCGGGACCAGCTTCTTGAGCACGTCCCGCAGCCGCTTGCGCTCGTTGTCCGGCAGCTTGCGGCTGATCCCGGAGGCGTTGCCGTTGGGTACGTAGACCAGGTGCCGGCCCGAGAGCGCGATGTGGCTGGTCAGCCGCGCGCCCTTGTGCCCGATCGGGTCCTTGGTGACCTGGACCAGCACCGAGTCGCCGGAGCGCAGCGCCTGCTCGATCGAGCGGGCCCGCCCCTCCAGCCCGGAGGTGTCCCAGTTGACCTCACCGGCGTACAGCACGGCGTTGCGGCCCCGACCGACGTCGACGAACGCGGCCTCCATGCTCGGCAGCACGTTCTGCACCTTGCCGAGGTACACGTTGCCGGCCATCGTCCCGGAGGAGTTGCGGGTGACGTAGTGCTCGACCAGCACGCCGTCCTCCAGGACGGCGATCTGGGTGCGGTCACCGCGCTGGCGGACCGCCATCACCCGGTCGACAGCCTCCCGGCGCGCCAGGAACTCCGACTCGCTGAGGATCGGCGGGCGGGTACGGCGCTGCTCACGACCGTCCCGGCGGCGCTGGCGCTTGGCCTCCAGCCGGGTCGAGCCGGACACACCCTGCACCTCGTCGACGGTCCGGCGCGGCTCGCGGATCTTCACCACTGTCGGCACGCCGTCATCCGCAGCGCCCTCGGTGTCACCGGCGCCACGACGACGACGGCGGCGACGACGACGGGTCAGACCGTCCCCGCCCTCGGACTCCTCGTCCTCGTCGGCCTCGGCCTCTGCCTCCGCGGTCTCTTCCTCGTCGGCCTGCGCCGCCTCCTCGGACTCCTCGTCCTCGGCGTCGTCGGCCCCGCCCTTGCCACGGCCACGGCCACGGCGACCACGCCGGCGGCGGCGGCGCGCGGCGGCGCTGTCCTCGTCGTCCTCATCCGCCTCGGCGGCCTCGTCGGCCTCCTCGGTCGGCTCCTCTTCGGCCTCGATGGCCTCGATCGGCTCCACCGGCTCGACCTCGCGGCGACCACGCCGACGGCGGCGGGACGGCTCGGCGGCCTCCTCGACGGCCGGCTCCTCGGTCGCTGCGGCGGGCTCCACCGGTCGGGTCACCGGCACGGCGTCCGGCTGGGGTGCCATGAACAGCACTGTGGGCGCGGAGAGCGCGGCGCGCCGACGACGGGTACGCGGCTGCTCCGGCTCGATCTCGGCCGGCTCGTTCGGCTCATCCGTCACGCCGGAGACGGCCACACCCGGTGGCACCTCACCGGAGCGGTCCTGCGCACCACTGCTCCAGGCCAGATCGGCGGCGGACGTGCCCGGGAGGGCCGGGGAGTCGTTCAACTCGGCCTCGGCCTCGCGCAGGTCGGACTCCGCCGGCTCCTCGGTGACGTCCGGCTCCTCGACGACCGGCTCCTCGACCGCAAGCGACTCGTCGGCGACGGCCGGCTGCTCGGTGGCCGGCGGCTCCTCGACGGCTGCCGGTGTGGCCTTCTTGCGCCGGGTACGGGTCACCTTGACCGGCGGCACCACCTCGGCCGAGGCCGCCTCCGCAGAGGCGGCGACCAGCGGCTCCTCGGCGGTCGTCTCGACGGGGGTGGCCTTGCGGCGGCGCCGGGGGGTCTTCGGTGCGACGTCCAGGTCGCCGGAGACCGGGGCGAAGACCTCCGCCTGCGGGGACTCGACGTTGCCGGCGCCACCGGTGGGCGCCTCGATCGGGGCGTCGGTCTGCTCCGGCTGGTTGAGCGGGGCGGCCCGACGACGGGTCGCCCGGGCGCGCCGCACCGGCGCGGCCGGTTCGACGGCCTCAGCGGGAGCGCTCTCCGCGCCGGCCGGTTCCACCGAGGCCGAACCGACAGCCGTGGTGGAGGTCTCGACGGCGGCGCCGTCGGCCGTGGTGCTCTGGTCGGCGGTGTCACCGGCCGGCTGTGAACCGGTCCGTTCGCCGCCCTCGGGCTCGTTCTCGAGCATGGACGTTCTCCAGTTCTGGCTAGCCCGGGCGCGGGTGAGCGCTGCCACGCAGGGTCGCCGCAAAAGTGTTTCCGCCGGGCGCGCGTGGTGCGCGACCGCCGAAGTCTGCCTGCCAGAACACCGACCGTCGGTCAGTGCCCAACGATGGCTGCCCCGTCGCGGTCCGCATCCAACGGATCCACGATCGCACCCTGCGCGGTCAACGTGCCCTGAGCCAGCCGTGTCACCCTCGGCGAAACCGGCGGCTCCAGGTCGGCCACCACGCGGAGGCCGGAAAGGACGTCATCGGGCCGTACGGACGGGGTGACCTGCCGCACGACCAGTTCGAGTATCGCACACGGTACGGCCGGCGCCCCGGAAGGCGTCGGCGTAGGCAGTTGGACATCGATAGATATCACGGCGGCTCGGGCGTCGAAAGTGCGTCGCCCCTGCTTGGTCATCCGCTCGACCAGCACCTCCTCGGCCGCGACGAAGGCATCCACAGCGGCGCGCAGCACCGCCGTGTCGACCTCAGGCAACTCGATGTGCCAGTGCGACGCCTCGATCCGGTCCGGCAGGTTGCCCCCTTCGGCGATCACGGCGTCCAGGACGTCCAGCCCCGGCGAGAGCGCGGCGTCCAACGCGGCGCGCAACGCCTCCGGGTCGACGGCCGCTTGAAGGGCGATTTCCAGGTACTCCGCCTCGCTCGCCACTCCGGTCGGGGCGGCGCTGGCGTAGGAGATCTTCGGGTGCGGGTGAAAACCCTGGGAGAAGGCGACCGGCACGGCGGCCCGGCGTAGCGCGCGCTCGAACGCCCGGGCGAAGTCCCGGTGCGAGGTGAATCGCAGCGGCCCGCGCTTGGCGTACCGGATGCGGACGCGCTGGACGACCGGTGCCTGGCCGCCCTCGGGTTGAGGCTTTCTGGCGATCGTGGGCTCCTCGGGTGTACCTGCGTGTCCGCCCATCCTGGCGCAGGGCTCGTGACGGTACGCAGCCGGGGCGGCCGAATCGCCAGACAGACGGGTACAGAACGGTCGCCGGGGTCGCGACCACCCGGCGCGAAGGCCGATGGCCGGCCGGCGACGTGGAGGTCACCGGCCGGCCACCATGAACGGACCGGTTACCGCTCCCTCGGCGGCGCGGGCGGCGACCCACCCGGCGGCGGGCCGTAGCCGGAGGGAGGGGTGTAGCCCGAGGGCGGGGCGTAGCCGGAAGGCGGGGCATACCCGGAAGGCGGCGCGTAGCCGGGCGGGGGCGGATAGCCCGGCTGTGGCGCGTAACCCGCGGCAGGCGGCGGGTACGCGCCCTGGGCCGCCCGGTCGAGCACCTCGTCCGGGATGTCGGCGGCCCGGGCCGCCTCCCGCCGGTACCGACGGCGGTTCCAGATGAGGAAGACCACCAGACCCAGCAGCAACACCAGCACCACTGCGATGCCGATGCCGATCACCATGACCTGCTGGTCGGTGGGGCCACCGCGGTCGCCGTGCTGGGTGACGTCGAACTCCTCGTCCGCGCCTCCGGCACGGGCCGGGCCCGGGTCGGTCGCCGCCGCGGCCGGGCCGAGCAGCGGGTTGGCGGTGACCGGCGGCACGTTCGCGGTCAGCGCCTTGGTCGGGTCGATCACCCCGAAGCCGTACTGCGGATCCCGCCCGGACGCACCGGCGTCCCGCGCGGTCCGGATGATCCGGTTGATCACGTTGGGAGCGCTGAGGTCCGGATGTTTCGACCGGATCAGCGCAGCGAGACCGGAGACGATCGCGCTGGAGTCGGAGGTCCCGTCGCCCCAGCCGTAGCCCCCCTCGTTGGCGACGTTGTAGATGCCGTCGCCGGGAGCGGCGACCACCGCCTCCGGCCCCTGGACCGAGCCGGACCAGAACGCACCACCCCTGGTCGTCCCGGTCACCGCGATCACGCCCGGGGCGTTGGCGGGGCTGCCCACGGCGGTGCGGCCGCTGGCGGTGTTGCCCGCGGAGGCGACCACGACGACGTCATGGTCCAGGGCGTACTTGATTGCGCTCTCTTCCACGGGGTTGGCGAGGCCCGCGCCACCGATGGAAATGTTGATCACCTTGGCGCCGCCGTCGACGGCCATCCGGATGCCCCGAGCCATCCCGGCGCTCTTGTAGACCCCATCCTCCTTGCGCAACTTGATGGGAAGGATCTTCACACCGGGGGCGATGCCAGTCACGCCGTCGCTGCTGCCCTTGGCCGCGATGATGCCGGCCATGTGTGTGCCATGCCCGTCCTCATCGGCTCGACCATCTCCGGAGGCACCGTAGCTGCGGCCACCTGCGAGCACCTGACCGCGCAGGTCCGGATGGCCGGCCTCGACACCAGTGTCGATCACGGCCACGACCACGCCTCGACCGGTCGAGATCTTGTGCGCCTGATCGATCCGGAGCTCGTCCAGATACCACTGCTCGGCCCGTCGGGGCGCGGCGGCCGCCGGCTGAGCGGCCCCCACCACCAGGAGCCCCGCCAGCAGGCAGGCGGTCACTGGCCGGAGGCTTCCGACGTTCACCCTCATCCGTCCATCCTCATCGAAGGACACCCGGGGACGCCCCGTCACCAGGGCCCCACGGATCGTCATCCTCAGTCAACCACGACGAGTGCTCGGAGCCGGTGCCGCCACCGTGCCCGGCGCCACCCGCGCCGCCCATCATGCCGCCGCCCATCATTCCGGCACCGCCGACGCCCGCACCACGCGCGCCACCCGCCATCCCGGCGCCGCCGGCGGCCTGGGCCGTGCGCAACGCGTTCGCCGCGCTCGTCATCGGCGGCAGTTTTCCGTTGCCGCCACCCACCATGCCGGGGATGCCGCCCACGCCGATCCCGGCACCGCCGCCGAGACCACCGCCGGCACCGCCGCCGATCCCGCCGGCCGAGCCGACGCCGGCACCGCCGCCGAAACCACCGCCGGCGCCACCGAGACCAGCGCTGCCGACCCCGCCGCCGCCGATGCCGCCACCCAGGCCGCCGACCCCGCCCGGGGTGGCGCCAGCCAGACCGCTGCTGTAGCCGGCGTCGCCGTCCGCGTAGCCCGGCAAGCTGGAGCCCGTCGACGGGGGCGTGAACTGACCCGTGCCGCCGGTGGGCGAGCCATCGCCGAGCCCACCGGGCTTGGTCGGGGAGAACGGGTCGACGGTGGACGTCGGACCACCCGTGTCACCGATGCCCGGCGGCCTGCTGCCGATCGTGGGGCCACCACCGATGTCGGGCTTCCCGCCGATTTCGCCACTGCCGATGTCCGGCCGCCCCGACGGCGGGACCCGGGGGTCGCGACGGAGGTCATCCTCGACGATTCCACTTTCCGGCCTGTTCACGGTGAGCTTCGGACGCTCGGTGTAGACCGCCTGGGGCAGCGGCGCCATCGCGGTGTTCGCCGCGTTCTGATTGTCCCGGTACCAGTTGTCCAGGTGGGCTCCGGTGTCCCACCAGCCGCCCCGCTTCTGGTCACCGGCCTGACCGTCGACCTTCATCGTCGCTTCGAGGTCGTCGGCCTTGTCACGGAACGCGCCGTCGGCGTACGAGCCGGGATTGCTCTGGTAGTCCTTACGCAGCGCGGCGAGGAACCCCGACGAGCTCTCGCCGTCGCGGGCATCGTCGAGCTCGGTGCCGTTGGGCAGGCTCCACTCGTTGAAACCGAAGTCGTCCATCAGCGGGATCGGGATCGTGGAGACCGACTTGCGGATGTCGCCCTCGATCCGCGTCAACGCGCCACTGACGTTCGTCGCGTCGGTGATCAGATCCTCGATCTGCTTGCCGATCTTGCCCAGGTGCTCGCGGTACGCGTCACCACCGCCGCCCTTCCAGCCGGCGAGCATGCCGGGCAGACCGCCGACGTGCGGGCGTTCCTGGCCCGTCGCGATCGGACCGACGAACGAGCGGCCGACGAGCGCGTCCCGCAGTTGTTGAAGGCCACTGGAGAGGTTGCTCCAGCCCGCTCCGACCGATCCGACCGTTTCCGGGTCCGCGGAGAGCGTCACCTCACGGACGCACCGCTCCCAGGTTCCTCCAGCCATGACGTCCCCCTCAGGCCGTGTACGGGTAGGTGGGTGCGCCGCTGGCAGTGGGCGGCGGCGCCGCCGACTCCAGCAGCCGCTCGATCTCCTTGCCGTTGGCGCCGTTGCGCGCCTCGGTGTCGCGGAACGCCTTGGCGATCTCCTCGGTGCCCTCCTTGAGCGCGGCAAGCTTCTGGGAGAGCGTGGTGAGGTGCGCTTCCATGTTCACCGTTGACGCCTCCAGTGCCCGCCACTGCATGACGGCGTCCTCGTACGCGCCGAACGGGGTCCCGTTCGGGACGGTCTGGGCGTTGTTGCTGTCGCCCTTCATCCGCGTCTTGATGCGTTCCATCTCGTACTTGATGGTGTCGTCGATGTACTGCCTGAGCCGCTCGACGTACGTGGCGGCGGCGTCCAGGTCCTCGACGCTGACGTGCAGATCGCCGATGCTCGGCGGCGGGATGCTCCCCATGCGATTCCTCCCCCGTCCCCGACCCGCCGGGTCGGTCCATGTCAGACGCAGCGTATCGAGTCTGACCTAGTCGAGGCAGCCCCAGCCACCAGCACGTGGTACAGATGGCGGCCGATATCGCGGAAAGGTCCGGTGCGGGCCACCGTGCAGGCCGAGCCCGAACAACGCCAACGGGCCCGCGAGACGCGGGCCCGTTGGGCGACATGTCGGATGTGGAGGGTGGTGGGTCACCACCAGCCGGCGTTTCCCGAAGGCAGCTCGGTCAGGGGTGCGAGTGCGAGTGGCCCGACGGGACCTTCATGCCGTTGCCACCCACCGGGGCGAGCGGCAGCAGCTTCTTGCCGGTGGGGCCGATCTGGATCTCGGTGTCCATCGATGGGCAGACGCCGCAGTCGAAGCAGGGCGTCCACCGGCAGTCGTCCTGCTCGAACTCGCTGAACGAGTCCTGCCAGTCCTGCCAGAGCCAGTCCTTGTCCAGGCCCGAGTCGAGGTGGTCCCAGGGCAGGACCTCCAGCTCGTCGCGCTGGCGGGTGGTGTACCAGTCGAGGTCCACCCCGAACGCGGGCAGCGTCTCGGCCGCCGCGTCCACCCAGCGCTGGTACGAGAAGTGTTCGCTCCAACCGTCGAACCGGCCGCCGTTCTCCCAGACCTTGCGGATGACCGAACCGACCCGGCGGTCACCCCTGGAGAGCAGCCCTTCGATGAGCGACGGCTCGCCGTCGTGGTAGCGGTAGCCGATGGCCCGGCCCAGCGAGCGGTCCGCGTTGATGGCCTGCTTGAGGATCTTGAGCCGGTGGTCGATGACCTCCGGACGGTCCATCGCGGCCCACTGGAACGGGGTGTGCGGCTTCGGCACGAACCCGCCGATGGAGACCGTGCAGCGGATGTCCTTGGAGCCGGTCGCGGCCCGGCCGGCCCTGATGACCTCGTGGGCCATCTCGGCGATCTCGAGGACGTCCTCGTCGGTCTCGGTGGGCAGGCCGCACATGAAGTAGAGCTTCACCTGCCGCCACCCGTTGGTGTACGCGGTGACGACCGTACGGATCAGGTCTTCCTTCGACACCATCTTGTTGATGACCTTGCGGATCCGCTCCGACCCGCCCTCCGGGGCGAAGGTCAGGCCGGTACGCCGCCCGTTGCGGGACAGCTCCTGCGCGAGGTCGATGTTGAAGGCGTCCACCCGGGTCGAGGGCAGCGACAGCGAGACGTTCGTGCCCTCGTACTGCTGGGCGAGGCCCGAGCACATGTCGCCGATCTCGGAGTGGTCCGCCGAGGAGAGCGACAGCAGGCCGACCTCGTTGAAGCCGGAGAACTCCAGGCCCTCGCGGACCATCTGCGCGACAGTGGTGATCGACCGTTCCCGCACCGGACGCGTGATCATCCCGGCCTGGCAGAACCGGCAACCCCGGGTGCAGCCCCGGAAGATCTCCACCGCGTACCGCTCGTGCACCGTCTCGGCCAGCGGAACGAGGGGCTTCTTCGGGTACGGCCAGGCGTCCAGGTCCATCGTCGTGCGCTTGTGCACCCGGAACGGCACGTCCGCCCGGTTCGGCACGACCCGCTGGATCCGGCCGTCCGGCAGGTAGTCGACGTCGTAGAAGCGCGGCACGTAGACGCTCTCGGTGCGGGCCAGCCGCAGCAGCAGCTCGTCGCGGCCGCCCGGGGAGCCCTCGGCCTTCCACTCCCGGACGATCGCGGTGATCTCCAGGACCGCCTCCTCGCCGTCACCGAGCACCGCGGCGTCGATGAAGTCGGCGATCGGCTCCGGGTTGAACGCGGCGTGCCCGCCGGCCACGATCACCGGGTCGGCGTCGGTGCGGTCGGCTGCCAGCATCGGGATGCCGGCCAGGTCGATCGCGGTGAGCATGTTGGTGTAACCCAGCTCGGTGGAGAAGGAGATGCCGAACACGTCGAACCCGCGCACCGCCCGGTGCGCGTCGACGGTGAACTGCGGCACGCCGTGCGTGCGCATCAGCGTCTCCAGGTCCGGCCAGACCGCGTACGTCCGCTCGGCGAGGGTGTCCGGCAGCTCGTTGAGCACCTCGTAGAGGATCTGCACGCCCTGGTTGGGCAGGCCCACCTCGTAGGCGTCGGGATACATCAGCGCCCAACGCACGGTCGCCGAGTCCCAGTCCTTCGTCACCGCACCCAACTCGCCCCCGACGTACTGGATGGGCTTGGAGATCTGGGGTAGCAGCGGCTCGAGCTGGGACCACACGGAGTTGGTCGCGGCCGCGCGCGGCGTCGTGGACGGGGCACTCATGATGCCCAAGGGTACGCGTTCCTCCGACGGCGATCGCGCGCACGCCCGATCGGCGGTGGTGGCGGCGCGGTATTAACCTCGGTTCGGCGCGAGAGGAGATTGCCGCGATGCCGGAGCCCCAGCCGGGAGCACGGCCGGCCGACGGGAGCACCCCGGGCGCGGAGCCGGAGCGGGACCGGGCGGTCGCCGACGAGCCGACCTCCCCACCCGTACCCCCGGACCAGCCGGAACCCTCGGACCAGCCGGAACCCACGGACGACCCGGACCAGCCGGAACCCTCGGGCCAACCGGACCAGCCGGAACCCACGGACCAGCCGGAACCCCCGGACCAGCCGGAGCCTGCCGCGACCGCGGAGGTCCCGGCGCCCAGGTGGAGTGGCTCGGCCCCGGTGCCGCCGCCGCTGCCCCGCCGACCCGCCTGGGGCGAGTCGGCCGAGCCGACCCCTCCCCCGCCGGTGGCCGTCGGGCCGCCGGAGCACCAGACCCCTGTCGACCCGTGGGCCGGCGTGGACACCGGTGGCTGGGACCTGCCCTCCGCCGAACTGCCCCCACTGCCGCCCACACTGTCGTATCCGAGGCCGCCGGACACCCGGCAGTGGTCCGGGCCGCCCGCTCCTGCGGCCCCGTCGCGGGACACCCGGCAGTGGTCCGGGCCGCCCGCACCCCCGGCCGGGTCGCACCAGGTGCCGCCGCCGGCCGCCCCGAGCGCACCCCGGGCCGTCGGACCCATGGTGCCGGCCCGGCCGATGTCGCCACCCGCACCACCCGCGCCGCCGAAGGTGCCGAAGCAGCGCCGGGGTCGGCGATCCACAGCGCCACCGCCATCGGCACCGCCCGGTTGGCAGGCCCCCAAGGGGTACGTGCCGGTACCGGTCCGCCGACGACGCCGCTGGCCGTGGCTGCTGCTGCTCACCCTCGCCTGCTGCTGTGGCTGCCCCGCCTACTACGGGTTCCCGATTTCGGCCCAGTACCCGGCGCGCGCAGCCCTGCCCGCCCAGGTGGAAGACCTCAGCCTGCGGCAGGACAGCCGCAGCACCGAGGCCGCCCAGAATTTGGAGAACGAGGTACGCAAGGAGCACTGGCTGGCCGAGGACACGTTCGCCGGCGTCTACGCCACGACGAGCGGCAAGCGGGTAACGGTCTTCGGCGGCACCGGCTTCCGGCTGAGCCCGGAGTCGGACGCGGAGGCCGAGATCAGCCGGCTCACCAAGCGGTACGCGTTGGATGCCCCGGAGAGCGTGGACACCGGTGTGCGGGGCAGGCACGAACGGTGCGCGGTGGGTAGCGCCGACGGCAGTGCCGTGGTGGTCTGCACGTCGGTCGACCACGGCAGCATCGCCACCGGCGTGTTCACCCGACTCTCCGTCGCCGACAGTGCCGACCTGCTGGCCACCCTGCGCGCCCAGATCGTCCAGCCCGAGCGGGGCTGAGCGGCACCCCGGGCGGCCGGGGTGCTGTGGTCCACAAGCCGGGCATTCGCCCGTGCGGCACGGCCGGGAGGCCAAGGGCCGGGCAGGGTGCGCCCGGCGGGATCAGGCGTCGCGGGTCGGGTCCGGGTGAGCGCGCGGCGGGGCGTAGCGGGGCACGTACTCCTGGCCGGTGAGCTTCTGGATCTCACTCATCAGCTCGTCGGTCATCTGCCGCAGCGAGGTGCGGTCGTCCGGTCGCCCGGTGAAGTCCAGCGGCTTGCCGAATCGAACCGTGATCTTGGCAGTGCCCGGTCGGGGCACCCGGGCACCGATCGGCTGCGCCTTGTCCGTGCCGATCATGCCGACCGGGATGATCGGCACGCCGGCCGAGATCGCCAGCCGGGCCGCGCCGGTCCGCCCCCGGTAGAGCTTGCCGTCCGGCGAGCGGGTGCCCTCCGGGTAGACCACCACCAGGTCACCGCCCTTGAGCGCCGGGATCGCCGCGTCGAACGCGGACAGCGCCGCACGGCCACCGGCCCGCTCGACCGGGATCGCACCGAGGCCGGTGAGGACGAACTTGGAGATCGCACCCTTCACGCCGGTGCCCTTGAAATATTCCGACTTGGCCCAGAACGCCAGGTGCCGGGGCACTACCGTGCCGAGGAACAACTCGTCTGCCACCGAGAGGTGGTTGCCGGCGAAGACAGCGCCACCGGTCTCCGGCAGGTGTTCCAGCCCCTCCACGGTCGGGCGGAACGCCAACCGCAGCGTGGGCGCCACGGTGAGCTTGCCGATGGTGTAGAGCAGGGGCACTGGTCCTCCGGCAGATGAGGTGCGAACAGGCGGTGTCACGGTAGCGGACGCCTCCACACCTCCCGGACGGAGGTGGTGAGGCGCCCGCACCCTGGCGATGGTCCGTTATACCCGGCGGACGACCACAGTTACCCGCTCACCATCGCCGACCTCGCCGGCGAAGCCCTCCAAGCCCTCGACAACGGCGCCGTCGGCGGAGCCGCCCGGACCCTCGGTGAAGTCCACCGAGTCGGCCAACACCTCCGCGGAGACGAAGTCGACGTACGCGGACACCGCCGCGCGTACCTCCTCGGACGCCGACACCGACACCACGATCCGGTCCGAGACGTCCAGGTCGGCGTCCCGCCGGGCCTGCTGGACCACCCGCACCACGTCGCGGGCCAGCCCTTCGGCGGCCAACTCGGGGGTGACGTCGGTGTCCAGCACCACCACGCCCTCGCCGCCGGGCAGCGGCGCGGAGTGCTCGGCGTCGGCGGCGACCAGGCGCAACTCGTACTCACCCTCGGCGAGGGTGACGCCGGCGGCCACCGGGGCGCCGTCGACCAGCTCCCACTCGCCCGCCTTGACCGCCTTGATCACCTGCTGCACCTGCTTGCCGACCCGTGGGCCGAGCGCCCGGGGCACCACAGTCAACACCTGCTCGCAGTACGCGGACAGCTCCGCGCTGAACTCCACTGTCTTGACGTTGACCTCGTCGGCGACCAGGTCGGCGAACGGCCGCAGCTGCTCCGCGGCCGGTGAGGCCACTGTCAGCTTCGACAGCGGCAGTCGCACCCGCAGCCCCTTGGCCTTGCGCAGCGACAGAGCCGCCGAGGCGACCGCCCGCACGTTGTCCATCGCGGCCACCAGGTCGTGGTCGGCCGGGAACTCGCTCGCCTCCGGCCAGTCGGTCAGGTGCACCGAACGCTCACCGGTCAGGCCACGCCAGATCTCCTCCGCCGTCAGCGGCGCGAGCGGCGCCACCACCCGGCAGAGGGTCTCCAGCACCGTCGACAGGGTGTCGAAGGCGTTGGCGTCACCGGACCAGAACCGGTCCCGGGACCGGCGCACGTACCAGTTGGTCAGCGCGTCCAGGTAGGACCGGACGGTGGCGCAGGCACCGGAGATGTCGTACGCGTCCATCTGCGCGCCGACAGTCGACACCAGCTCGTTCGTCTTCGCCAGCACGTACCGGTCGAGCAGGTGGGTGGAGTCGGTGCGCCGCCGCGCCTGATACCCGTCGGCGTTGGCGTAGAGCGTGAAGAAGTACCACACGTTCCACAGCGGCAGCAGCACCTGCCGGACGGCGTCGCGGATGCCCGCCTCGGTGACCGCCATGTCCCCACCGCGCAGCACCGGCGAGGACATCAGCATCCAGCGCATCGCGTCCGAGCCGTACGCGTCGAAGACGTGGTAGACGTCCGGGTAGTTGCGCAGGCTCTTGGACATCTTGCGCCCGTCCGAGCCGAGCAGGATGCCGTGGCTCAGGCAGTTGCGGAACGCCGGCCGGTCGAACAGCGCGGTGGCCAGCACGTGCATCGTGTAGAACCAGCCACGGGTCTGCCCGATGTACTCGACGATGAAGTCACCCGGGTAGTGGTGCTCGAACCAGTCGGCGTTCTCGAACGGGTAGTGCACCTGGGCGAACGGCATCGACCCGGACTCGAACCAGCAGTCCAGCACCTCCGGCACCCGGCGCATCATCGACTGACCGGTCGGGTCGTCCGGGTTGGGGCGGACCAGGTCGTCCACCGCCGGCCGGTGCAGGTCGGTCAGGCGTACACCGAAGTCCCGCTCGATGTCGGCCAGCGAACCGTAGACGTCCAGACGCGGGTAGTTCGGGTCGTCGGACTTCCACGCCGGGATCGGCGAGCCCCAGAACCGGTTCCGGCTGATCGACCAGTCCCGGGCGTTGGCCAGCCACTTGCCGAACGAGCCGTCCTTGATGTGGCCGGGCGTCCAGTTGATCTCCTGGTTCAGCTCGACCATCCGGTCCCGGAACTGCGTCACGGCGACGAACCACGACGACACCGCCTTGTAGACCAGCGGGGTGTCGCAACGCCAGCAGTGCGGGTACGAGTGGGTGTAGGTGTCCTGCTTGAGCACCACCCCCCGGTCCTTCAGTTCCCGGATCACCGGCTTGTTGACGTCGAAGACCTGCTCACCCTGGTACGGCGGGACCAGCGCGGTGAACCGGGTGTGGTCGTCCACTGTGACGATGGTGGGGATGCCGGCGGCGTTGCAGACGTTCTGGTCGTCCTCACCGAAGGCCGGGGCCAGGTGGACGATCCCGGTGCCGTCCTCGGTGGTGACGAACTCCGCGCCGAGCACCTGGTAGGCGTTCTCCCCGGCCTGCTCGACGAGGAAGTCGAACAGCGGCGTGTAGCGGCGCCCGGCCAGGTCCCGGCCGTACACCGTGCCGACCTGCTCGTAGCCCTCCAGCTCCTTGGCGTACGCGGCCAGCCGCGCCGCCCCCACCAGGTAGCGGTCGCCACTGCGCTCGCTGTCGGGGGAACCCCGGTGTTCGAGCACCGCGTACTCGATGTCGGGTCCGACGGCGAGCGCCAAATTCGACGGCAGGGTCCACGGCGTGGTGGTCCAGACGCCCAGCTTGACCGGCCCGCGCACCAGCTCCGGCGCGGACTCGTCGGCGGTCAGCTCGAACCACACCGACAGGGTGGGGTCGTGCCGGTCCCGGTAGACGTCGTCCATCCGGGTCTCGGTGTTCGACAGCGGCGTCTCACAGCGCCAGCAGTACGCCAACACCCGGAAGCCCTCGTAGATCAGACCCTTGTCGTGCAGGGTCTTGAAGGCCCACATGACGCTTTCCATGTAGTCCAGGTCGAGGGTCTTGTAGTCGTTTGTGAAGTCGACCCAGCGGGCCTGCCGGTTGATGTACCGCTCCCAGTCCTGGGTGAACTCCAGCACCGAGGTACGGCAGGCCTCGTTGAACCGGTCCACGCCCAGGTCGATGATCTCCGCCTTGCTGGTGATGCCGAGCTGCTTCTCGGCCACCACCTCGGCGGGCAGTCCGTGGCAGTCCCAGCCGAAGCGCCGCTCGACGTGCCGGCCGCGCATGGTCTGGTAGCGCGGCACCACGTCCTTGACGTAGCCGGTGAAGAGGTGACCGTAGTGCGGCAGGCCGTTGGCGAACGGCGGGCCGTCGTAGAAGACGTACTCGTTCTTGCCGTCCGTGCCGGCGGGGCGGGCCTCGATGCTGGCCTCGAAGGTCTTGTCGGCCGTCCAGTGCTCCAGCACCCGGCGCTCGACCGTGGGCAGGTCCGGGCTCGCCGGCACACCGGCGGCGGTCGGGTCGTGCAACGGATAGGCCATCGGGGGTCGCTCTCCTCATGCAGCTCACTCAACGTGGGACTGCGAGGACGAACCTTCCGGGGTACGCCTCGAACGGCGCTCCCGGGTGGCCCGCGGTACCACCCCGCTTGGCGGTCAGGATCGACCGCCCGCTCATTGTCGGCTGTGACGGGCCGCACCCGTCCGGTTCTACTGGGCCGGTTGCCCGGCTGTTCTTCCGGAGGCTCACCGGTGATGGCCGGGTCGTCGCCTTACGGGGTCCAACGATACTCGACGCGCCCGCCACCACGCCTTCGAGCCGCCCACCCCGCCCACCTCGGCGGCATGAGCGGGATCACATCCCCGGTTGTCACGACCCGACCCGGCCCACTCGTCGTACCGGCGTCGGACCGATCAGGAGGTAGTCGTGCAACGGATGAACCCGGCCGAGGTCGCGCCGCAGGCGTACAAGGCCGTCTTGGGGTTGGAGAAGTACGTCCAGACGAACGTCGACCGCACAGTGCTGGAGCTGGTGAAGCTGCGGGCGTCGATGATCAACGGGTGCGCGTACTGCGTGGACATGCACAGCCGGGACGCGCTCGCCGACGGCGAGTCGAGCCGGCGGCTGTTCGCTGTCGCCACCTGGCGGGAGGCGCCCTTCTTCGACGAGCGGGAGCGGGCCGCGCTGGCACTCACCGACGCGGTGACCCGGCTCGGCGAGCACGGGGTGCCGGACGAGGTGTGGGATGACGCCGCGAAGGTCTGGTCGGAGAAGGAACTGGCCGACCTCGTCATCGCGATTGCCACAATCAACGTGTGGAATCGGATCGGGGTGACGATGCGGCTGGAGCCTCCGGCCGAGGCGTGACCACCGGGGCGGCAGCGGAGGCGGCCGGTGCGCTCGAGGCGCACCGGCCGATGCTGCTTGGGCTCGCGTACCGCCTGCTCGGCAGCCGGCACGACGCGGAGGACGTGCTCCAGGAGGCGTACCTGCGCTGGCTGGGTGTGGACCGGGCCCGCGTCGAGGAGCCGCGCCGGTACCTGTCCCGGGTGGTCACCCGGTTGGCAGTGGACCGGCTGCGCGCCCGGCAGGCGGCCCGGGAGACGTACGTCGGGACGTGGCTGCCCGAGCCGGTGCCGACCGCGCCCTCGCCGTTCGGACCGTTGGACCGGGTGGAGCTGCGCGACTCGCTCTCCACCGCGTTGCTGCACGTCCTGGAGCGGCTCACCCCGCCGGAGCGGGCGGTGTACGTCCTGCACACCGCCTTCGACCTGCCGTACGCGGAGATCGCCGAGATCCTGGACCGGTCCGTCGCCGACTGCCGGCAGCTGCACCACCGGGCGACCGCGCGGGTACGCCACGAGCAGCGTCGGTTCACCGCCAGCCGCCCGGAGCGGGAGCGGCTGCTGGACGCGTTCCTCGCCGCCGCCCGCGACGGTGACCTGGCGAGGCTCACCGGCCTGGTGGCCGCCGACGCCACCGCGTGGAACGACGGCGGCGGTCGGGTGCGGGCCGCCCTCAACCCGGTCACCGGCGCGGACCGGATCGCCCGGTTCTACGCCGGGGTCTACGGCCCGCGTCACCGGGTGGCGATGGATCCGGTCGAGCTCAACGGCGAACCGGCGATGCTGATCACCCGCGCGGACGGCAGTCGGTACACGCTGACCATCGCCGCTGCCGACGGACGGATCACCGGGATCTACGTGGTCGGCAACCCGGCGAAGGTGCCGGCGGTCGACTGAATCCGGGCGTCGTCGGTCGGCCCCGGGCCGGTGGGCGTCAGCCCAGCTCGGGGAACCAGAGCGCGATCTCGCGCTTGGCACTGTCCGTCGAGTCGGAGGCGTGCACCAGGTTCTCCCGGTTGGACAGCGACAGGTCACCCCGGATGGTGCCGGCGGCGGCCTTGCGTCCGTCGGTGGCGCCGACCAGCCCGCGGACCACGTCGATGACCTGGTCGCCGGAGAGCACCAGGGCGACCAGCGGGCCGCCGGTCATGAAGTCCTTCAGCGGCGGGTAGAACGCCTTGTCGACGTGCTCGGCGTAGTGCTCGTCGGCGAGCGCGGCATCCATCGTCCGGTGCGCCATCGCGTCGATCCGCAGCCCCTTGCGCTCGAAGCGGGAGAGGACCTCGCCGACCAGGCCGCGGCGGACCGCGTCGGGCTTGATCAGAACGAGGCTGCGCTCATCCGGGCTGTTGCTGGACACGCTGGGTTCCTCCTGTACGCGCTGAACGCTTGGGATCGGTACGGTCAGCCTAGCGACCCGGTCCCGGCGCCGGCGCGGCGGCCGGTCTTTCCCCCGGTGGCCGATCCGGCCTAGCCTGGTCCTGACCCTGGGAGGTCCACTGTGGCGAATGGCGGGAACCGACCCATCGCGCCGGTACGCAAGCTGATCGGCGCGGTGCTGGGCACCGTGGCCACGTTCGTCGTCCTGTTCGGGCTCGGCATGACGAGTTGGGCCATCGTGGCCCTCGGGGTCGCCCTGCTGGTGCTGGCGATCGCGCTGGCGACCGTACGCGGCGGCGGTCGCACGTGGGTCGTCGGCGTCGGGCACGTGCACAGCGCCTCCGAACCACCCACCCAGTACGCGTTCGGCCGCTGCGAACTGCAACTGGTGATTGACGCCCCTGGGCTACCGCCCCGTTCGAAGAAGATCATTGAGCCGAGGGTGCCGGTCTCCAAGTGGCCGTCGCTGGGCCAGACCCTGCCGATCCGGGTCGCATTGGACGACCAGCGGCACGTCAAGGTCCTCTGGGACGAGGTGCCGACCCATGCCGAGACCGCCGCTGCCGTCGCCGACCTTCCGCCCGAGTTCGCCGACGCGGAGGCGATGGACGAGTTGTTGATCCAGCAGGACGCGCCGCCGTGGGCCGACCGCGCACCCGACGACGACTTCCGCGACCCGGTCGGTGACCCGTTCCGGGATCCGGTCGGTGACCCGTTCCGCGACCCGCTGGGTGACCCGCTGCGCACCGACGCTTCGCGCGACGACCTCCGGCGCGACGACCTCCGGCGCGACGACCTCCGGCGCGACGATCCGGGCGTCGTGCCCGAGGAGCGCGAGCCCGTGGTGATGCACCAGAGCCCGGGTGGCCCGGTGGTGTTGGAGGGCGTCGTCGTCGAGCCGCAGGCCGGCGGGCTGCCCCGACGGGCAACCACTCCGGCGCCGCGCCCGCCCGCCGAGGAGCGCTTCGACGAGCCCGCCGCCGACCGGTTCGACACTTCCGACGAGGGCGGCAGTACCGCCCCACCCGCCGAGGACCCCGCCGACCAGCCCGGCGCGCAGCGCTTCGAGCAGCCCGGCGCGCAGCGCTTCGACCCGCCGCCCGTGCAGCGGTCCGGCCCGGGAGCGGCCGACCCGCTGGACCCACTCGATCTTCCGCTGGACGATCCCTCCCCGGCCGGGGCCGCACGCGCGACGGTGATCGACGAGGAACTGGACCAGGCGATCTTCGGGTTCGACGCCGGCTCGGCCGCGGACCCGGCCGCGCCGATCAGCGGGGTGGGCCTCACCCTGCTGGTCACCGACCTGCCCCGGTCGCTCAACTTCTACCGCGACGTGCTCGGCTTCAGCGAGGTCGACCAGGGTGCCCACAACGCCGTCCTGGCCTCCGGGTCGACCCGGATCGTCCTGCGCGAGGTGACCGGGGCGGCGCCCATCAGCCGCCGACTCGTGCACGTCAACCTTGAGGTGAGCGACATCGAGGCGGCGTACGAGCGGTTGCGCGGGTCGGGCGTCCGCTTCACGTACGCGCCGCGGGTGGTCAACCGGGGCACCAAGCTGGAGGGGTGGGCGGCTGCCTTCCGCGACCCGGACGGCCACGGTGTCGCCCTCACCCAGTGGCGCGAACGCGCCGACGCCTGACCCGGCCCGCCGTCGGACGGCGCCGGCCGGGCCCGGCGTCAGCCGAGAATGACGCGGCGAACGTGCAACGCGTACGCCCAGACCAGGGCGAAGATGATGCCCAGCCCGAGCAGCGACCAGTGCAGCAGGCCGCCCAGCAACAGCAGGCCCTGGAGCACGGTGCCGGCGTTCCAGGCCCACTGGCGACGCATCATGCCGGCGAGCACCACTGCGGCCACCGCCAGTGCCACCACCGCCCCGATCGCGGCGCCGCCGAGGTCACCGCCGACCACCCGGATCGGCTGGATCGCCAGCAACAGCACCAGCGCCTCCAAGCTGAGCGTGCCGGCACCGAGACCGCGTACCGCCCGCTCCGGGTTGCGCAACCCGGAGCGTCGCGGCTCCCCAGCAGTGGGCTCCTCCCCCACCGGCTGCTCGACCGGCGGGCCGGCCGGGTCCTCGGTGGGGTGCGGGTCCCGCTCCGGGCTGGTCATCGCTTCAGCAGCCGGCGCGCGTCGGCGACAGTCACCACGGACCCCGTGACCAGCACCCCGACCCCGCTCAGCTCACCGGGGACGTCCTCCTCGGCCATCGCCACCGCCAGCTCGATCGCATCCGGCATCTCCTCGGCCGAAGCCACCCGCTCCTCGCCGAAGATCTCGGCGGCCAGCGCGGTGAGTTCCTCCGTCGGCATCGCCCGCGGCGAGCTGTTGCGGGTGACCACCACCTGGTCGACCACCGGCTCCAGCAGCTCCAGCAGCGCTTCGGCGTCCTTGTCGGCCAGTACGCCGATCACGGCCACCAGCTTGCTGAACGCGAACTCCTCCTGGAGCGCGGTGACTGTGGCCTTCATGCCGTGCGGGTTGTGCGCACCGTCCAGCAGGATGGTCGGGGCGTTACGGACCCGCTCCAGCCGGCCCGGGGAACTGGTCGAGGCGAAGCCCTCCCGGACCGCCTCGATGTCCAGCTGACGCCGAGCCCCCGCTCCCAGGAACGCCTCCACGGCGGCGAGCGCCATTGCCGCGTTCTGCGCCTGGTGGGCACCGTGCAGCGGAATGAACACGTCGTCGTACACGCCACCCAGCCCCTGGAGGGTGAGCACCTGACCGCCGACCGCGACCGCCCGACCCAGCACGCCGAACTCGCCGCCCTCCCGGGCGATGGTGGCCCCGACCTCGGCGCAGCGTTCGAGGAGGGGACCAGCGGCCTCCTCCTCCTGGGCCGCCGAGATCACTGTGGCCCCCGGGTGGATGATGCCGGCCTTGGCCAGCGCGATGTCCTGGAGCGTGTCACCGAGCCACTCGGTGTGGTCCAGCCCGATCGGGGTGATCACACAGACCCCGGCCTGGAGGACGTTCGTGGCGTCCTCGGCCCCGCCGAGGCCCACCTCGACCACCGCGATGTCGACCGGCGCGTCGGCGAAGGTGGCGAACGCCAGCGCGGTGGTCATGTCGAAGTACGTCAGCGGCTCGTCCGACCGTGCGTCGACCAGCTCGGCCAGCGGTTTGATCTCCCGGTACACCGACGTGAACCGTTCCTCGCTGACCGGCTCCCCGTCCAGGCTGATCCGCTCCCGGACGGTCTCCAGGTGCGGGCTCGTGTACCGCCCGGTGTGCAGCCCGTGCGCCCGCAACAGCGAGTCGATCATCCGCGCGGTGGAGGTCTTGCCGTTGGTCCCGGTCAGGTGGATCGCCGGGTACGCCCGCTGCGGGCTGCCGAGCAGGTCGAGTAGCGACTCGATCCGGTCCAGCTCGAAGACCATGCGGGTGAAGCCACGGGCGTTCAGCTCGGCCTCGACGGCGGCGAATTCGGTACGGTCGGTCACGAGGGCAGTGTCTCCAGAGCAGCGTTGATCCGGACCAGGTCGGCCTCGGCGGTGGCGAGCCGGTCGCGGATCTTCGCGACCACCGGCTCGGGGGCCTTGCCGATGAAGGCAGGGTTGTCGAGCTTCGCCCGGGCCTGCGCGACCTCCTTCTCGGCTGCCGCGCGGTCCTTCGTCAGCCGGGCCCGCTCGGCGCCCACGTCGATCGACCCCCGGGTGTCCAACGCGACACCGACGGCGCCGGGCATGGCCAACGTGGCGCTGGCCTGGAAGTCGTCACCGGCCGGATCCAACCGGACCAGCGAACGGATCAGCGGCTCGTGGGCAGCGATACCCGCGCCGGACAGCCCGTCCAGGCGGGCAGCCACCCGCTGCGTGGGGCGCAGCCCCTGGTCGGAACGGAACCGGCGAATCTCGGTGACCACCCGCTGCACACCGACCAACTCGGCCTCGGCGGCGTCGTCGACCAGCGACCGGTCGGCCACCGGCCAGGCGGCGGCCTGCACCGTCTCGCCGCCGGTCAACGCGAGCCACAGCTCCTCGGTGACGAACGGGATGACCGGGTGCAGCAGCCGCAGCAGTTGGTCGAGCACGTGCCCGAGCACCCGGCGGCTGGCCTCCGCGCGCTCACCGCCCTCGGCGAGCACCGGCTTGCTCAGCTCGACGTACCAGTCACAGACGTCGTCCCAGGCGAAGTGGTACAGCAGGTCGCACACCTTGGCGAACTCGTACGCCTCGAACTGCTCGTCGACCTCGGCGGTGACGTGCGCCAACCGGGACAGGATCCACCGGTCGACGGTGGAGAGCTGCTCGGTGGGGGGCAGGTCGCCGGTGGTGTGCGCGCCGTTCATCAGGGCGAACCGGGTGGCGTTCCAGAGCTTGTTGCAGAAGTTGCGGGAGCCCTGGCACCACTCCTCGCTGACCGGGACGTCCTGGCCGGGGTTCGCGCCCCGCGCCAGGGTGAACCGGGTGGCGTCGGCGCCGTACCGGTCGATCCAGTCCAGCGGGTCGACCACGTTGCCGAACGACTTCGACATCTTCTTGCCGAACTGGTCACGGACCATGCCGTGCAGCGCGACCACGTCGAAGGGCGGCCGGCCGTCCATCGCGTAGAGGCCGAACATCATCATCCGGGCGACCCAGAAGAACAGGATGTCGTACCCGGTGACCAGCACGCTGGTCGGGTAGAACTTCGCCAGGTCCGGGGTCTGCTCGGGCCAGCCCAGTGTGGAGAACGGCCACAGGCCGCTGGAGAACCAGGTGTCCAGGACGTCCTCGTCCTGGTGCCAGCCCTCGCCGCTCGGCGGCGCCTCGTCGGGGCCGACGCAGACGATCTCACCCGCCGGGCCGTACCAGACCGGGATGCGGTGCCCCCACCACAGCTGGCGGGAGATGCACCAGTCGTGCATGTTGTCGACCCAGGCGAAGTAGCGCTTGGACAGCTCGGCCGGCTCGATGCGCACCCGGCCGTCGCGCACCGCGTCACCCGCGGCCTGGGCCAGCGGGGCGGTGTTGACGAACCACTGCAGCGACAGCCGCGGCTCGACTGTGGTCTTGCACCGCGAGCAGTGCCCGACCGCGTGCACGTACGGGCGCTTCTCGGCGACGATCCGGCCCTGCTCCCGCAGCGCCGCCACGATCGCCGGTCGCGCCTCGAACCGGTCCAACCCCTCGAACGGGCCGGGAACGGTGATCACACCGCGCTCGTCCATCACGGTCAGCGCGGGCAGGTCGTGCCGCTGGCCGATCTCGAAGTCGTTCGGGTCGTGGGCCGGCGTCACCTTGACCATGCCGGTGCCGAAGGACGGGTCGACGTGCGCGTCGGCGACGATCGGGATCCGGCGGCCGGTCAACGGCAGCTCGACCTCGGTGCCGATCAGGTGCTGGTAGCGCTCGTCGTCGGGGTGCACCGCCACGGCGGTGTCGCCGAGCATCGTCTCGGCCCGCGTGGTGGCCACCACGACCTCGTCGCTGTAGCGGATCGAGATCAGCTCGCCGTCGTCGTCGGTGTGCTCGACCTCGATGTCGGAGAGCGCCGTGAGGCAGCGCGGACACCAGTTGATGATCCGGTTGGCCCGGTAGATCAGGCCGTCGTCGAAGAGCTTCTTGAAGATCGTCTGGACGGCGCGGGTCAACCCCTCGTCCATGGTGAAGCGCTCGCGGTCCCAGTCGACTGAGTCGCCGAGGCGGCGCATCTGGCCGAGGATGGCGCCACCGGACTCGGCCTTCCACTGCCAGACCCGCTCGACGAACTTCTCCCGGCCGAGATCGTGCCGGGACAGCCCTTCGGCGGCGAGCTGACGCTCGACCAGGTTCTGGGTAGCGATGCCGGCGTGGTCCATCCCCGGCAGCCACAGCGCCTCGAAGCCCTGCATCCGCTTACGCCGGGTCAACGCGTCCATCAGCGTGTGCTCGAACGCGTGGCCCATGTGCAGCGAGCCGGTGACGTTCGGCGGCGGGATGACGATGGTGAAGGGGGGCTTGTCGCTGTCGGCGGAGGCCCGGAAGTGCCCGCCGGCTACCCACTGCTCGTACCGTCGCTGCTCTACCTCACCGGGCTGGTACTGGCCGGCAAGGGTCGGGGCGTCGGGGCGTCGGGCATCCAGTCTCTCGGTCACCGGACAAGTCTACGGAGGGCTTCCGCAGACCTGACGTGCGCCACCTGCCGTTCGCGTACGGTGTCGGCTATGTCCGACGCACATCTCACCGAGCGGTCGCGCGACGGCGGCCGCGAGCCGGTCGAGCTGACCGAAGAGCCGATCCAGCTGAGCACCCGGGACTCCGGAGGCGACCCCGACGAGGGGTCCAGCGGCTGGTCACGCCGGCGCAAGATCGGTTGGACGGTCGCATTGGTGGTCGGTCTCGCGGGTGCCGGCGTGCTTGGTGTCGGTGGGTGGCGGGTGGCGCAGCAGAAGGACACCCAACTGGCCTCACCCGATCGGGTGGCGGGTCTGACCCGCGACGACAGTGAGCGGGCGAAGAGCACTGCCGACTATCTGCGCAGCGGCTTGGCGGCGAACATCGAACTGGACCGCAGTTTCGGCACCGTCTACCGCGACCCGGCCGACGACAAGCGCTCCGTGCTCATCTTCGGAGGCACCACCCTGCTCTGGCAGCCGGAACGCGACCTGGACAGCCTCTTCCGCCTGATGTCGGACGAGACCGGTGCGGTGAACGGTCTGCGGGAGCTGCCCGCGGGTGATCTCGGCGGGTTGCTGAAGTGTGGCAGCACCAGCGGCGAGGGCGGAGACTTCGCGGTGTGCGGCTGGGCCGATCACGGCAGCGTGGTCATGGCGATGTTCCCCGGCCGGTCGGTCAGCGACGCCGGCGGGCTGCTGCGCAACCTCCGCGACGGCATGCAGACCCGAGACTGACCGAACACGCAGGTCGCCCAAGTGGACGCCGACCGATCGGCAACGCGAAACCCGCGGCCATCCCCGCCCATCCCCCATCCCGCCCGACCCTCCGGCACCAAGATCGCGCAACATCCTGGATGTAGTGGCCTCACGACGTGCGAACACCACTACAACCAGGATCGAGCATGACCTTGCCGGCCTCGGCCAGCTCGGACCCCTGACCCGGCCTAACCGGCCGTCCGGGTAACCCCGGTGTCAGGAAACCCGGGCCGATCAACCAGGCAGGTAAACGCAGGAAAGGGCGAACGCAGAAAAGGCCATCCCCGTTGGGGGATGGCCTTTTCTGAAAGATTGTCCGGCGGCGTCCTACTCTCCCACACCCTCACGAGTGCAGTACCATCGGCGCTGGAGGGCTTAGCTTCCGGGTTCGGAATGTAACCGGGCGTTTCCCCTCCGCCATGACCGCCGTAACTCTATGAACATATCAAACAACCCCGGCACAATTTCACGGGTGTTCGCTTGTTCAGAGTTGCACAGTGGACGCGTAGCAGCTTAGTAGTCAAGTCCTCGGCCTATTAGTACCGGTCAACTGAACCCGTTACCGGGCTTACATTTCCGGCCTATCAACCCAGTCGTCTAGCTGGGGGCCTTACCCCACAAAGTGGGTGGGATACCTCATCTTGAAGCAGGCTTCCCGCTTAGATGCTTTCAGCGGTTATCCCTTCCGAACGTAGCTAACCAGCCGTGCCCTTGGCAGGACAACTGGCACACCAGAGGTTCGTCCGTCCCGGTCCTCTCGTACTAGGGACAGCCCTTCTCAAGTATCCTACGCGCACGGCGGATAGGGACCGAACTGTCTCACGACGTTCTAAACCCAGCTCGCGTACCGCTTTAATGGGCGAACAGCCCAACCCTTGGGACCTGCTACAGCCCCAGGATGCGACGAGCCGACATCGAGGTGCCAAACCATCCCGTCGATATGGACTCTTGGGGAAGATCAGCCTGTTATCCCCGGGGTACCTTTTATCCGTTGAGCGACACCGCTTCCACTCGCAAGTGCCGGATCACTAGTCCCGACTTTCGTCCCTGCTCGACCTGTCAGTCTCACAGTCAAGCTCCCTTGTGTACTTGCACTCAACACCTGATTGCCAACCAGGCTGAGGGAACCTTTGGGCGCCTCCGTTACCTTTTAGGAGGCAACCGCCCCAGTTAAACTACCCACCAGACACTGTCCCTGAACCGGATAACGGTCCGAAGTTAGATACCCAAATCAACCAGAGTGGTATTTCAAGATTGCCTCCACCCATACTGGCGTATGGACTTCACCGGCTCCCACCTATCCTACACAAGCTAATTCGAGTACCAATGTCAAGCTATAGTAAAGGTCCCGGGGTCTTTCCGTCCTGCCGCGCGTAACGAGCATCTTTACTCGTACTGCAATTTCGCCGGGCCTGTGGTTGAGACAGTGGGGAAGTCGTTACGCCATTCGTGCAGGTCGGAACTTACCCGACAAGGAATTTCGCTACCTTAGGATGGTTATAGTTACCACCGCCGTTTACTGGCGCTTAAGTTCTCCGCTTCGCCCCGAAGAGCTAACAGGTCCCCTTAACGTTCCAGCACCGGGCAGGCGTCAGTCCATATACATCGAATTACTTCTTCGCATGGACCTGTGTTTTTAGTAAACAGTCGCTTCCCCCTGCTCTCTGCGGCCATACAACGCTCCACCCGCGCGGGGCTTCACGTCTCCGGCCCCCCTTCTCCCTAAGTTACGGGGGCAATTTGCCGAGTTCCTTAACCACAGTTCGCCCGATCGCCTCGGTATTCTCTACCTGACCACCTGTGTCGGTTTGGGGTACGGGCCGCTAAGAACTCGCTAGAGGCTTTTCTCGGCAGCATAGGATCACTGACTTCACCTGAATCGGCTCGGCATCACGTCTCAGCCTTCATGTGTTGCGGATTTGCCTACAACACGGCCTACACGCTTACCCCGGCACAACCACCGGCCGGGCTCAGCTACCTTCCTGCGTCACCCCATCGCTTGACTACTACCCATCAGGTTCCCACGCTCCCTCAGCTCAGTCCGAAGACCTCACCAAGTTCGGGTGGTTAGCACAACGAGGTTCATCAGGGACGCTCTTTCGCGGGTACGGGAATATCAACCCGTTGTCCATCGACTACGCCTCTCGGCCTCGCCTTAGGTCCCGACTCACCCAGGGCGGATTAGCCTGGCCCTGGAACCCTTGGTCATCCGGCGGAAGGGTTTCTCACCCTTCTTTCGCTACTCATGCCTGCATTCTCACTCGTGCCGCGTCCACAACTGGGTCACCCCGCTGCTTCACTCGCGGCACGACGCTCCCCTACCCATCCACACACCTGCACAAGGAATCAAGTCCAAGCGAGGATAAAATGTGAATGCCACAGCTTCGGCGGTGTGCTTGAGCCCCGCTACATTGTCGGCGCGGAACCACTTGACCAGTGAGCTATTACGCACTCTTTAAAGGGTGGCTGCTTCTAAGCCAACCTCCTGGTTGTCTATGCGACCCCACATCCTTTTCCACTTAGCACACGCTTAGGGGCCTTAGCTGGTGATCTGGGCTGTTTCCCTCTCGACTACGAAGCTTATCCCCCGCAGTCTCACTGCCGCGCTCTCACTTACCGGCATTCGGAGTTTGGCTGATTTCGGTAAGCTTGTGGGCCCCCTAGACCATCCAGTGCTCTACCTCCGGCAAGAAACACGCGACGCTGCACCTAAATGCATTTCGGGGAGAACCAGCTATCACGGAGTTTGATTGGCCTTTCACCCCTAACCACAGGTCATCCCCCAATTTTTCAACATTGGTGGGTTCGGCCCTCCACGCGGTCTTACCCGCGCTTCAGCCTGCCCATGGCTAGATCACTCCGCTTCGGGTCTAGGACACGCGACTGAATCGCCCTATTCAGACTCGCTTTCGCTACGGCTCCCCCACACGGGTTAACCTCGCCACATGCCACTAACTCGCAGGCTCATTCTTCAAAAGGCACGCCGTCACCCCGCAAGGCTCCGACGGATTGTAGGCGAACGGTTTCAGGTACTATTTCACTCCCCTCCCGGGGTACTTTTCACCATTCCCTCACGGTACTTGTCCGCTATCGGTCACCAGGAAGTATTTAGGCTTACCAGGTGGTCCT
Source organism: Micromonospora sp. NBC_00330 (assembly GCF_036136635.1). Classification (NCBI taxonomy): domain Bacteria; kingdom Bacillati; phylum Actinomycetota; class Actinomycetes; order Micromonosporales; family Micromonosporaceae; genus Micromonospora; species Micromonospora sp. NBC_00330. The sequence goes on along the minus strand of NZ_CP108012.1, from coordinate 2,976 downwards.
GGCAGATTCACGGCAGATTTCAGGGGTCCGCCGCTACTCGGGAACACCCACAGAAGGTCAGCAACTTTCACCTACCGGACTCTCACCGTCTACGGTCAGCCATTCCAGACTGTTCGACTAGCCACTGACTTTGTAACTTCTCGAACAAGTGTCAGCTTGTTCAGCAGGGTCCCACAACCCCGACCACGCAACCCCTGACAGGTATCACACGCAGCCGGTTTAGCCTCGATCCGCTTTCGCTCGCCACTACTCACGGAATCACTAAATTGTTTTCTCTTCCTACGGGTACTGAGATGTTTCACTTCCCCGCGTTCCCTCCACACACCCTATGTGTTCAGGTGTGGGTGACACCACATGACTGGTGCCAGGTTTCCCCATTCGGACACCCTGGGATCACAGCTTGGTTGACAGCTCCCCCAGGCCTATCGCGGCCTCCCACGTCCTTCATCGGCTCCTGGTGCCAAGGCATTCACCGTTCGCCCTTGACAACTTGACCACAAAGATGCTCGCGTCCACTGTGCAATTCTCAACAAACGACCAACCCACAACCCGATCCGCCCCACACCAAACCCAACAACAGTTGGCGGTATGTGGGGCCAGGCCATGCCTGGCAGACTGCCAGCCCCCACACAGGAGGCCAGCCACGTCTCTGAAACAACAACACAACGGTTGTTCCTTCAGGACCCAACAGGGTGCTTACATTCCTTCTCAGCCGCACCGAGACCAACCGTTCCCACCACCCCGAAGAGCAGCTGTACTAGGTGAACCCGACCGTTGCCGAGGAAAAACTTGCCAGTGTCTCCGCCATCTGAGCACCCCGACCCAACATTCGTGGGCCGCGGGCTCCTTGCACCCTTTCAGGTGAAGGTGCTCCTTAGAAAGGAGGTGATCCAGCCGCACCTTCCGGTACGGCTACCTTGTTACGACTTCGTCCCAATCGCCAGCCCCACCTTCGACGGCTCCCTCCACAAGGGTTGGGCCACCGGCTTCGGGTGTTGCCGACTTTCGTGACGTGACGGGCGGTGTGTACAAGGCCCGGGAACGTATTCACCGCAGCGTTGCTGATCTGCGATTACTAGCGACTCCGACTTCACGGGGTCGAGTTGCAGACCCCGATCCGAACTGAGACCGGCTTTTTGGGATTCGCTCCACCTCACGGTATCGCAGCCCATTGTACCGGCCATTGTAGCATGCGTGAAGCCCTGGACATAAGGGGCATGATGACTTGACGTCATCCCCACCTTCCTCCGAGTTGACCCCGGCAGTCTTCGATGAGTCCCCGCCATAACGCGCTGGCAACATCGAACGAGGGTTGCGCTCGTTGCGGGACTTAACCCAACATCTCACGACACGAGCTGACGACAGCCATGCACCACCTGTGACCGCCCCCGAAGGACCTCACATCTCTGTGAGTTTTGCGGCCATGTCAAACCCAGGTAAGGTTCTTCGCGTTGCATCGAATTAATCCGCATGCTCCGCCGCTTGTGCGGGCCCCCGTCAATTCCTTTGAGTTTTAGCCTTGCGGCCGTACTCCCCAGGCGGGGCGCTTAATGCGTTAGCTGCGGCACAGGGAACCGGAGAGGCCCCCCACACCTAGCGCCCAACGTTTACAGCGTGGACTACCAGGGTATCTAATCCTGTTCGCTCCCCACGCTTTCGCTCCTCAGCGTCAGTATCGGCCCAGAGACCCGCCTTCGCCACCGGTGTTCCTCCTGATATCTGCGCATTTCACCGCTACACCAGGAATTCCAGTCTCCCCTACCGAACTCTAGCCTGCCCGTATCGACCGCAGGCTTGGGGTTGAGCCCCAAGTTTTCACGGTCGACGCGACAAGCCGCCTACGAGCTCTTTACGCCCAATAAATCCGGACAACGCTCGCACCCTACGTCTTACCGCGGCTGCTGGCACGTAGTTGGCCGGTGCTTCTTCTGCAGGTACCGTCACTCTCGCTTCGTCCCTGCTGAAAGAGGTTTACAACCCGAAGGCCGTCATCCCTCACGCGGCGTCGCTGCATCAGGCTTCCGCCCATTGTGCAATATTCCCCACTGCTGCCTCCCGTAGGAGTCTGGGCCGTGTCTCAGTCCCAGTGTGGCCGGTCGCCCTCTCAGGCCGGCTACCCGTCGTCGCCTTGGTAGGCCATCACCCCACCAACAAGCTGATAGGCCGCGAGCCCATCCCAAGCCGAAAAACTTTCCACCACCAGCCATGCGGCCAGCAGTCCTATTCGGTATTAGCCCCCGTTTCCGAGGGTTATCCCAAAGCTTGGGGCAGGTTGCTCACGTGTTACTCACCCGTTCGCCGCTCGAGTACCCCGAAGGGCCTTTCCGCTCGACTTGCATGTGTTAAGCACGCCGCCAGCGTTCGTCCTGAGCCAGGATCAAACTCTCCAACAAAAAATTAGTTGAACAGCATCCTGACAACAAACAAATGTTGCCAAAGGAATCCCAACCAGCCAGCAAAAACTGACCAGTCCGGGGTATAAATCATAATTGGCACTGGCTTTACAAGCACCCTGTTGAGTTCTCAAAGAACAACCACACACCGACCAGAAGCCCCACCACGTGGAACCCCAACCGGGGTATTCCGTACCGCGCCCTTAGCGCTTTCCAGCGCCAGGCACTTTTACTACGTTACCCGCTCGTTTCCGCCGTGTCAAACCGATATTTCGCGGTTCGTCGTGCTTCACCCGACAATGCGGATAGTGTTGCTTGCTCGAGTCCACGATGACGCACGTCGTTGCCGACGTTCGTTTCTGTCGTGGGAAGCCGCAGACCGGCCGATCACCGCTTCGCGGCTCTCCGCCCGGCTCCTGCCGGCTTCAGAACTCTACCCGGTCGGCTCCGCGTTCGCAACCCCGTTTCCGGAGTGTTCCGCACCGCCCGATCCTCAGTCTCGCTCGGCGTTCCCGCCACGAGCCTGGCGCCCGTTCTCGGCCCGTTTGTCCGGCCTCCCCCGTGCAGAGAGAAAGTTACGCGG